>NZ_WHPF01000001.1 GCF_013106755.1 Limnovirga soli
TAAACTCTTTAATAACTCGTTTTGTTCTTTCATTTTATTATGCAAGTTTAGCACTTACACACTTATTTGCATAGTACCCCACACTTATTTGGATATTACCGGCAATAGTGCCCATCCAGATGGCAATAGTGTCCGTCCACATGGCAATAGTGTCCATCCATATGGCAATAGTGCCCATCCACATGGCAATAGTGTCCATCCACATGGCAATAGTGTCCGTCCAAATGGTAATAGTGTCTGTCCAGATGGAAATAGTGTCCGTTTACATGGCAAACCTGTCCGTTTAGATGTTTTTTGGCCCTTTTGCGTCCCAAAACGGGTATTATCACGAATTTTCAAATAACTGTGGAAGCAATTAAAAGAGTTTGATGGCTGTTTTGATAATACAAGGAGACAGTTAGCAAGGCTAAGACAATTATTGAATGGAATGGTAAAAATAGACGCACCATCTATTTGAAAAAATGCACCATACAAGCATTGAATATCAACGCCATAATTTTTTGGGTGCTGCGATTTAGTTCGTCTATTTTTGAGTTACCTGCCATTATGAAAAAACAGCTTATAATACTAATTATCTACTTAGGAATTCTAATGTCGACAACATTTGTTGACATACCTTATTCGAATTCCATTGTAATTGTTTTGACAGTATTGTTTTTCGGATATTTGATCTACGAATTCAATAATATTGCAAATACTAAAATTGAAGGCGACCTTATCCTCAGAAGACAAACAAAAATGGTTCGACCACTTTTTATTCTCTTGGCACTTATTCCATCTGTCAGCTATTTTATCAATAATAGAATTAATTTCCTTCAAATACTATTATTCTGGTCAGTTGTTATATTTGACATTGTTATAAGCATTTTTACAAAGAGACTGAAACCAATTGGAATGGTTATTAAGGAAAAGAAGCTCATATTGAATGACTTTAGAAATACAAACAGGAATTTAAGTCAATTAAAAAGCATGAAATTGAACGGGTTGACGGATGAAATAGAAATGACCTTTGTGAATGAAAAACGACTGTATATCAATCGCAGTGAATATTTGGCTATAGACATTGAAAGTTTAATTTCAATTTGTATTGACGCAAGCCAAGAACAATTATCAATTTCAGACAACTTGAAAAATGGGAATAACGGCAGGTAACAGGCGTTTGGCAAAAAAGCGGGTTCAGTGGTTAATTGAACATCCTGCTTCGTATCAAATTTTGTGCTGGGTTGAAAGTTTAGTGCTTCTAAATCCGCTTCTTCGCCAAGCGCCAAAACGCTGTGCGTCACTTTAAACTAACATCTTCAGTAATTCAAAGCAACCTGGTTTGAGAATTCAAATTAACATATTTCACTTCATCTTGACAGTTCTCATTGTAATTACATGTGGACTAATTTCTATAAGCTATGGTTGGATTTCGTTCGCAACTTTCACAGAGAGACCAGGTTTAAACGGAGACTTGTATTACTATTATCGCACAGACAGAATAGTTTTTGGTTTTTACAAACTACTTATTGCGGCAGGTGCATTGTTAACAATCATCAGACTATCTTACTTCGTTTATAAAGGCAACAGACCAAAAGTGACAAAAACATTCATTCACTTTGCCATTTTACTAGCCGTGCTTATTCTTTGTGAAATTTATTTGAGTACCCGTTTTGTCGGTAAAGGTTAAACGCATGAAATGAAAATAGCTGCTGCATTTGTACTTTTTTTTATTGCTTTCATGTGCTTCCGCATACTTGCGCCAGAATGGGGGCTTAGTTGTGAACTTGAAAATGAAAAAAAAGTAATAGTCGAAGAGCAGCCGCAAACAAAATCATTAAATGCTGATTCGCTATCTGATATGTTAATATTTAAAGATATAAAGGGCTTGTATGCTGAGGTTAAAGTAACTGCACAATCCATAGATTCAATTTTCGCTACAATTATCATAATTAATAATTCAACATCTGATATTACTATATATAAGCCAGTATTTCCATATAAAAATTTGGTTGAGAATTATTTTGATTTTATGGATTCCAATTTTCATCATTTGAATTTCTATGTTGATTCGGATAGTCAGCAAAAATATTACAGTCAAAAAAATTCACCTCCTGCTGTTATCCCTAATTTTAAAATCAAAGAAAATTTCATTATTTTAAAAGCTAATGAACAATTGAATTTTAAGCTGAATATTTCAGAGAATTATGATTTCAAAACTTTCATTGAAAAAGGTACAAAAACCTTTAATTATCATTTTTTTATTCATACTCCTTTAATTGAAAACAATGTTCATGCGTGGGAACTAGATCCATTTAGAAAAGTATACAGACCGGTATATTTGACTATTGGAGCCACGGATTCAATACAGAAAATAATTACTATTCCAGATAAATAGCTATACACCCATAATAGTTCGCATACTTGCGCCAGAATGGGAATTTGACTGTTTTTTGATAGTACGAGGGAACAGTTAGCAATGCGAAGACAATTGTTAAATGGAATGGTAAAAAATAGACGCGCCATACAAGGATTGAATATCAATTCCATAATTTATTGGGTGCTGCTATTTAGTTCGGTTATTTTTGAGATGGCGGTAATTTTATGGAATACTTCAATCAAAATTTATTTCACGTAATCAAGAACGGAAAATCAGGGTTTATTAACAATAAAGGTGATGTTGTTATAGACTTTGAATTTGACGGTGCATCTTCCTTTTCCGAGGGGCTTGCAAGAATATTCGTAGAAGAAAAAGTGGGATTTATAGATACAAAAGGAAACATAGTTATTGAACCCAAGTTTGATAGTGCTTTAGGATTTTCGGAAGGCCTTTCAGTAGTTACTATTGGTGACAATCAGGGATACATAGATACAAAAGGAAACATAGCAGTAAAACCATCCTTTTATCAGGCTAATAACTTCGAAAATGGGATAGCTCTTATTAGGGAAGACATCATATCAGAGAGCAGTTTTATTGATAGGCAAGGCAACATAATTCTAAGTGGAAAAAATTTCGCAGTTTCAAAATATAGCGACGGCCTAATAAATTGTTCTGAAAATGGTAATTGGGGCCACATTAGTTTAGAAGGTAATTTTGTTATTCCTGCAATATACAAATACACCAGGGAGTTTTCTGAAGGCAAAGCAGCGGTGTCACCGAAAAAGGACATTACCGGAAAGCCAAACAAAAAGAATTTATACGGGTTCATAAACAAACAAAATGAAATGATAATCCCGCCAACTTTGCAAGGTTCGGACATTTTTTTTTCAGAAGGCTTGTGTGCGGTTTGGAACAATGGTTATGGATATATAGACGACATCGGAAATCTGATCATTCCTTATGACTTTGAATTAGGAGAACATTTTAATGAAGGGCTTGCTGTTTTTAAGCCTAAAGGGAAAAACAAAAAATATGGTTACATAGATAAGGCTGGACACATTATAGTGGAACCAATATTTACTAGTGCAGACGACTTTGAAAATGGATTTGCGTCTGTGGTAACTGGCGAAAATTACAATCAATACAAATATGGTATTATTGACAAAAAAGGGAACTACATATGGGAGCCGACAAGATAAAAACCACCGCCAGTCGAGTAAGCAAGGGGGATTTCGCCCCCTGCTCCTCACAGAACCGTACGTGTAAGTTATGGATATAATGTATTACAACATCGAGAAACAATTTCCCTCCTTAAAAGCTGCCTGGCATTCCCCACTGCAAAAGTGTGCGACGCAAGGGAAGTTTAATAGTTATTTTTTTGCCGCGCCAATATTTTAATAATAAAATTAGATGCCCCGTATTTTTAAAAAAAACCTCTATTTAAGTATTTAATATCAACAATAGACTTTTTTTGGTATGGCTATTTAGTTCGTTTATTTTTGAGTTAGCGGCAACTCTATTTGAACACCCGAATATGAATAAAATAATTTTACTTTTCACAGGACTTTTTTTCTTTAGTAGTATATCATTTGGACAGAATTCAAATGACAAGATAATGTTTGTGATTGACTCTATTCCAGTTATAGAGGACCCCGAAGAAGGGAATGACATTTTGCAAACCGATGTTGCTGACATCACAGTAATAAAAAATAAAGACACATTAATGCTGTTAGGTTATGGGCAATTTGATGGAGTAACTTTTTTGTTTACAAAAGAATATCGCAATAGACCCGAAAGCATAAAACAAATTCCTTCCTCAAAACAAATGGAAAAGAAAAATGGAGCTTTTCTTTTTCGTAGCAATCTATACAGCGGACAATTTATTGACTATTACTATAGTGGTAGAAAACAAGGAGAAGGTACATTTCTCAATGGCAAGCTAAATGGACATCGCAAAATGTACTATCAGAATGGGAAATTAGCAATGGAGAGAGATTACAAAGACGGAATTGAAAATGGTTTTGAAAATGAATATTATGAAGATGGTTCATTGAAACAAAAAGGAGAATTTGTAAATGGAAAAGAAGAAGGAATTTGGGAATCATTTTATCCTAATGGGCAAGTCAAATTACGGAGCAAATACAAATCAGGTGAAGTTTTTGACACTGCCACAAAGTATTATTCTACGGGAAAAATAAAAGAAACTGTTTTTATCAAAAATGGGAAAGTAATTCCTGACCCAAGTCTTGTGAAAATAAATCAGTTAATGACCAATAGTAACGAAAGTAATAAAGTAGGAGACACAAAAGCAGCAATAAAATATTGTTCCAGAGTTATTGAGTTAGACAGCACATATGCTGCAGCTTATTTTTCAAGAGGAACTATAAAATTGAATGATTTTCAATTTGACGAAGCCATTGCAGATTTTGACAAAGCATTAAAGTTTGAGCCGTTAATGGAATTTGCATTAGCTAATAGAGCATTTGCCCGAATAAGAAAATATCAGTTTGCAAGCAGTAGAACATTGTCTAAAAATAGCGAGGTTACAGTTTTAGCATCAAAGGATAAAGTGCCAATTCCGCAAGACGAACAAGAAAAAATTTGTAATGACTTGCAAAAGGCAGTGTTCTTAGGTGACAAATCAAAAATGATAACAGAGGCTTTATCTGACTACTGCCAGACAAAGAGCAGCCGCTAGTTGAGTAAGCAAGGAGGATTTCGCCCCGCAGCTCCTCACAGAACCGTACGTTTAACATAAGGATATAATGTATTACAACATAGAAAAACAATTTCCTTCCTTAAAAGCTGCATAGCATTCCCACTGTACAAGTGTGCGACGCAAGTGAAGTTTAATAGTTATTATTTAGTCTGGCCAATATTTGAATGGGAAAAACATAGAATGCCCTCTATTTAAAAAAGTGCACCATTAAATCATGAAATATCAACAAGAGACTTTTTTTGGTATGGCTATTTAGTTCGTCTATTTTTGAGTTGAATGCAAGCTTAATTGAACATCTCAATACTTAACATGCCTAATAAAAGCGAAAAAGAAAGACGTAAGCAAATTACTAATGATCTTCGTAAAAAAGCAAGAGAAGAGTTTGAAGCAAGTTTGCCCATTAGCCGTGAATTATTTCAAAATTTATTCGATCACTTAGACAAAGAACTAATTGACAATAGTTGCGATCATACATTAAAATTGACAAGTCTTTTTTTGGAATCCAAAAGAGTCGAGAATATCAATAATGTAAAGGAATGGTTGAGGCAAAATAGCGGATATTGTGATTGCGAAGTTCTTGCTAACGTTGAAGAAAAGTTTGGTGAAAATCCCATCTTATAAAAAAATCAATCAGAATCGATGCTCAAGAAATTCGGCCCTAAAATCAAAATTCTCTAATAATCCAGCAGGCTTCGTATAAAAGTCTGTGTTGAAAATCGCCACCTTAGTCCAGTCGAAAAAAGTAAGCAGCAATTATAAACTCAACCAACATGCCTACATTAGTCCATCTTGCTGACGAAAGAGAATCCTCAAACATTAAAACCAATGGAATAAAAATCGGGAAACGAATGAAAGGCGTTTTCTGTATGCCTGTAATGCAAAATTTCTATGTTTCCCATCAATGGTTGCGAGAATTAAAGCGTTTTGGAGGTAATACATTTGTCGGTGTTTATTTTAAGGTTGACAGTTCAGAAAAAGTATTTGCTGGAAAATTCAACGAACCACATAGGCATATCGAATTGGGTGAAGCCATCAAAGAAATATTATCCATAGAAGACCCATTGGGCTATGAATTAATTATTTGCAGGAAAATAGAGGCGAAGGAAATCCACAAGATAAGAAGTCTGCCCCAAACCATTGGATGGCGATATAAACCAGGTTCCAATGGAAAAAAGCCTTGCGGATGTGATTATTGCCAAAGTGGCAAAATAAAAGCAAAAAGTATTAGGGAAAAATATGAACCAAAGGAAAAGGATTTGCAATATGATGAAATCCTTTCCAAGCTACAAACTGAAAAAAATGAAAGTGATTTAGAGGTTTTACTTTGGGCAATCCGAAAGAAGAAAAGGAGTGCCGACCCAATGGAACTTTTGTTTTTAATGGATATGAAATCAATTACCATTGACCGTGAGTTGGCAATATCATTAAAAAAATTTAGGCATAAAAATACAAAGACAATATTGTTAAAGCTGCTTGATAAAAGTGACGACAATACTAGAGAATATGCGGCAGACAGTTTTTTGCAACTCTATGGACAAGAAGCGGAAAAAATGTTTATAGACACCAAAGACTTTGCAATTCAAACCGCACTGACAGATTGGAGAGCAAAACAATAACTGCTGCTTACTGTCTATTCCTGCAATAGCTAAACAAACATCTTCTTAAAATAGTCGTCAACCAAGCGTTTATTCCCCTTTGATTCATTACAAATAAAATAATTTATTTCCCTAAAAACTGCCTAGTATTCCCCACCGTACAAGTGTGCGACGCAAGTAAAGCCCAATAGTGTTGCTTTTGCCGGGCCCAAACATTGGCTTTGGCTGCTATTTTTTTGCTTGCAGTTGCTGTATAATTTGTACTGGTTGGTTATTACGGGCCAATATATAGGTGGCATTTTTGCCCAGTTGTAAGGGCAATATATGGCGTACCTGCCCCTGTATACTTAATCCGTTTATAGGGCTACATTCAAAATTGCCCGCCCCCATGTTGATAAGAATGGTGCCATAGCTGGCATCGTAGCGGCCCATTTCTATATTGTTTTCGTAAAAATTACCGGTGAGCAGTATATCGGGCAGCCCATCGTTATTGGCATTGATGATAACAGCATCTTTTACCGGACTTAACTGTGCCTGCCAGGGCAATGCTTTTGGGGTAAAATGTAGTTTACCATCGTTTATTAATAGGGCACTGGCAAAATAGTTGGCGGTAAATAACGTGGCATTATTGAGTTTATCCGCCGTAAAAATTTCGGGCAGGGTGGCTTTGGCAAAATCGGCTGCATAGAGAAGCTGTTTTTTTAATACAGGCATTTGCTTTTGCAGCTCGCCAATACTGGCAAAGGGATATTCGCGGTGCTGCAGGTAATAGGTGAGCACCTGTTCTTTTTTACCATTGCCATCAAAGTCGTTATAGTACATGCGCACTGGCTCTTCCTCGCTGGCTTTCAGCCGGCTGTTTAGGCCAAGGTTGCCCGCTATCAGGTCTATATCTCCATCGTTATCTATATCGCAGGGCAACAGGTTGTTCCACCAGCCATTTTGGGTGGTTAGGGGCAGTTTGGTAAAGCTGCCTTTGTTATTGATAAATGCAGTGATGGGGCCCCATTCAAGGGATAAAAGCAGGTCGCTATCGCCATCCTTATCTATATCGCACCAATAAGCATTGGTTACAAAGCCAATGGTGGACAGGTCTTTGGCATATTTTGAAGTTACATTGGTAAACTTACCGGCACCATTGTTCTGCAATAGATAAGAAGCAGGTATTTGTCCATAGGCATTAGGTACGCATCTGCCACCAATAAATAAATCGGTAAACCCATCTTTATTAAAATCGCAGGGTATTACGCAGGAGGCAGTGGTATACAAGGTATCAAATGCGCCGGCCAATTTGGTAAAATGGGCTTTGCCATCGTTTAAGTAAACCCGGGGCGTATTGTGCTCGTCGTGGCCAAAAAACTCATTGCCGCCACTGGCTATCACCAGATCAATTTGGCCATCATTATTTACATCAGTAAAGCAGGCACTTACATCTTCATAAACACTATCGGCAGCTAATACCGGTTGCTGGCTTTGGGTAAATGTGCCATTGGCATTTTGAATAAACAAGGCATTTTTAACCCGTTTGGCAGCGCCTATAAATACATCTTCTAATCCATCCTTGTTAATATCACCAACCGCCAATGCCGGGCCCTCGGTGGAGAACATGCGGGGGATTAACTGTTCGCGGTTAAACTCGTTAAATGGGTTTTCCTGATGGGTATATTGCAAACCGGTTGCAGCCGTAATATCAGCCATGGGAATGGTGGTATTGGGCTGGTGTTGCTGTAAGGCGGTATAGTTAAAATCAGGTAGCCCCTTTTGATAGCTAAGGTGAACAATTCCTGTATCGGAAGCGGTTAAGTGCTGGCAGGTATTATCGGGCCATATCAATATCAGGGAATCGGGTTTGGTATTATTTAAGCCAATATGCAAAGGAATTTCCATACTGGATAAAAAGCCATGCACCGGGTAATTTTCATAAGTTCTTATACTGTTACCGGTATACAATAAAAGTTTGGCGCCTATTGCATTAATATTTGCGGCAGGGCCTTTTAAATGTAACTGCAAAAAATGTTGGGCACTACTGCCAGCAGTTTTGTTTTCGTACAATACCGCATCGGCGTCAATATTATTTACTACAATATCCAGATCGCCATCGTTATCAAAATCTGCATATACGGCGCCATTGGAATAGCTGGGTGCATTATCAGCAATGGCATCCTGCCTGTCAATAAATTGCAGGTTGCCCTTATTACTAAAAAACTTATTGGGCAATTTAATCTGTGGGAACTTTTCTATCAGCGCCATATCTTTTTGTCCCTTGGTTTGATTGGCCATATTTTGCTGCACCACATCGTTAGATACATAGTTGGCGTAATCAATATCGTTCATACGTTTGGGTATGCCATTGCTTACAAAAAGGTCTTTTAATCCATCATTATCAAAGTCTAGCCAAAGCGGTGCCCAGCTCCAGTCTGTTGCCGCCACACCGGCATATAAACCCAGTTCGCTAAAATGGTTATTGCCCTGGTTAAATTGCAGGTTATTACGGGTGTATTGAAAGCTATAGCCGTAGCCTATTTTCTCATAGAACAAATCGTAATTATCCTCGCCAAGGGAGCGCTTTAAAATGGAAGGATCTTCGGGCAGCATATCCATGGAGATAATTTCGGGATAGGCATCATTGTTTATATCGGCTATATCTACCCCCATAGAAAACTGGCTGCTATGCATCATTTCCTCGCCCGATACTTCTTTAAATTTGCCATCATGCTGGTTTAGATAGAGATAATCATTCTCATGAAAATCGTTGCCAATATACATATCGGGCCAGCCATCCAGGTTTATATCGGCCACACAAACACCCAGGCCATAGCCAATGGCAGAACTGTTGATGCCGCAGGCTTTGGTAACATCTGTAAAATGATTGCCCTCATTTTTAAAAAGCCTGTCGCCTGCCAGTGGATGATAGGTTCCCAGAAATAAAGAACGTTCCGCAAAAGTGCCATTCTGGTGTACGGAATGGTTTAAGAGAAACATATCCAGATCCCCATCCATATCATAATCTAAAAAAGCAGCTTGTGTACTAAAGCCCGAAAATGCAAGGCCCCAGGTAGCCGTTTCATCGCTATAAAATGGAACGCCGTTTTTGTCAATGCCCTTACAAATAAGTAATTGGTTATTGGCTTTTAGCACTTCGTAATTGCCCACACGGGAAATATAAAAATCCAGCAGGCCATCGTTATTAATATCCACAACAGATACGCCGGTACTCCAGCCACCATCCTGTAGAAGTTTGGCCGCGGCGGTAACATCTTTGAAATGCAGGTTACCGGTATTTAAAAATATTTTATTGGTGCTTTGGTTGGCGGCAAAAAACAAATCAATCAGGCCATCGTTATTAAAATCGCCGGCGGCCACACCTGCGCCATTGTAGAAATACATATAATCCAGCACATTAAATACCGAATCGGGGTGCAGGGTATTATTAAAATCAAGACCTGTACGGCTTTTATCCAGCACTTCGAAAATTGGGGGCGTTGCGGTTGGGTTTTTTCCGCATGAGTTAAGTGCAATGGCAACAATAATAACAACAAATAATCTGTTGAGCCCGGCTGTAAATGTTGCAGGAAGCTTTACTTGCGTCGCACACTTGTGCTGCAACAATTGTATGCAGCTTATAACTGAAGTGTGTATTGAATACAGCATATTTTTATAGTTATACTTACCCATGTAATGCTTAGTTGGAGCGATGTTTTATTTTGTACTACAGCTTACTGTTGCGCCGGGCTATGCAGTACAAGTGTGCGACGCAAGCATGTTTCATATCTATTCTTTTGCCCGGCTAAAAAGGCATTTATACATTTCGCTTATTTACCTGCCGCCGTAAATGGGCGCTTGTTAAAGGCATACAAAACAGGCATTTCGCCATTTTGCAGCATAAGCAAATACTTACCGTTCTTATTTTTTACCGGTTGAATATCACGTACCTGACCACGCAATTCAATACCGCTTACCGCATTGGGCACATAGCTAAACTGCGCCTTACCATTGTTAATGAGCACATGGGTAAAGCTGGCATCGAGCCGGCCAAATTGCGGCTGAAAACAAAAATCGTTACCGCCCATAATCAAATCGGGAATACCATCGCTATTAACATCGGTGCACAAAATGGCGTTTACTGATGAGAACTGCACATTTGCCGGCAAAGGTTGTATTTCAAATTGGCCATTGCCCATATTGATGGCAATACAACTGGCATCATCATTAAATAATTTTACTGTGGCATTTTTTAACTGATCTGTTGTAAACAAATCCTGCATGGATTTTTTTGCATAATCCTCGTGTTTCAGGTTTTCCTTTTTTAGGTAAGGCAACTGATCGGTAATATCGCGTTTCATTAAAATGGTAGCATCTTTTCCGTTTACTGTTCTGGTAACAATCTTTTCCAGTTCACCGTTATTATCAAAGTCTTTTAAAAATAATTTTGCGGGGGCTGTGGCGGAAGGTCTCAAGTAAAAATTTTCACCAATATTTCCCAGTACAAGGTCTTGCTTACCATCGCCATTTAAATCGGCGGCAGCAATGGCCTGCCACCAGCCGCTTCTATCGTTGAGGTTGGATTTCACTTCTTCAAAATGATCTTTTGCAAAGGTGAAAATACGTGTAGGCATCCATTGGCCAGTAATAATCAATTCTTTGCGGGCATCGCCGGTAACATCTGCAAATACAGCTGCCGATACCATGCCAATAGTGGCTATATCAGGATTTTTAGTTTTAGCCATATCGGTAAAGCGGCCGGTACCATCGTTTAAATAAATAAAACTGGAAGGAGAAACCCCATAGAGTTGTGGCACACTTTTACTACCTGCAAAAAGGTCTATATCGCCATCGCCATCAATATCATTGGCAATTACAACGGAAGTGTTCATGCCGCTATTGGGGATGGCTTTGGTATCGACGGCAAAATTGCCTTTACCATCATTTTTATACAAACGGCTTTGCATTAATCGGCTGCCAGCGGGTGCATTGTTGCCACCGGCACCCGCAAAAATATCCAGATCGCCATCCTTATCGCAATCAAATAACAATACGGCTACGTCTTCAAAATCGGCGAACTGCTTAAATACAGATTGTTCACTTTTTAAAAAGCTACCATTGGCCTGTTGCAGGTATAATTGTGATGCCTGATTAGCTGCACCGGCGATAAAAATGTCTTCCAGACCATCGCCGTTTACATCTCCGGTGCTGGCTTTGGGGCCCTGACGGGAAAGCATTTCCATAAGGCCAGGTTCGTAATAAAAATCTATATAATCGTCTTCGGTATGCTTTTCAAAATTAGCAGGTACCGCAGTAAAAATTGTTGCAGGAATAACTGTTTTAGGTGCAACCAACGGAAAGGAATTATTTGCCCAGCTGATGGTATACACAGAATCGGTTGCCGGATGTGTTATGGTGGTTTGGGTTAAATCGGGCCAAATAATTACCAGAGAATCGGCGGCAGTATTATCTCCTGTTCCAAAAATAATTTTATAATCTACAGATGATTGAAAGCCGTGATTGGGAATTACTTCGCGGCTTTGAATTTGGGAGCCTTTGTACAGTTCAATTTTGCTGCCTATTGCAAAAGTATTATTGCCTTTACCTTTTAATTGCACACCCAGGTAATGGTGTTTATTATTTTCCCTGCTTTGATTTCTATATACAAATGCCGGTTCGTTTTCGTTGTTTACTACCAGGTCTAAATCGCCATCATTATCCAAATCTCCATAGGCGGCACCATTGGAAAGAGAGGGTTGAGAGAAACCCCAGTTGTTGCCTTCATCAGAAAAAGTTAGGTTGCCATTATTTCTAAAAGCCTTATTAGGTATGGGTTGCGATGGCATTTTGTTTATAATATCATCCACCGCTTCCTTTTTACCAGTCATTACCATCTTTTGTACCACATCATCGGCAAAAAAATCAATAAAATCCTGGTTGGTTACATCATGGTTAATACCATTGCATACATAAATATCATTTAAGCCATCATTATCCGCATCAAACATAAGTGCACCCCAACTCCAGTCAGATGCATTTACGCCACTATAATTGGCTATTTCCAAAAATTTTCCATGCTGGTTGTTTAGTTGCAAAGTGTTTTGCATATACTGATAGTAGAATCCGGATTTTTCTTTTAATCTTTCTACATCAATATTATCAAAGGAAGAAGTTGTTTTTAAGCGATACTCATCGCTGGGTAGCATATCGGTTGTAAAAATATCGGGGAAACCATCGTTGTTAATATCGCCCATATCGGCACCCATAGATGCCAGACTCATATGGCCAATCCAGTTCTCCCCTTCTTCTTTAAAAGTGCCGTTTTGTTGATTTACATATACGTAATCCTTTTCAAAAAAATCGTTTGACACATAGAGGTCGGGATAATGATCACCATTAATATCTCCCACGGTAATACCCAGTCCAAAACCAATCAAACTACCATAAATACCGGCCTGTTCACTAACATCCGTAAAATGACCATTATCATTACGCAAAAGATGATCACCCCCGCCTTTTACAAAATCTGCTACCGGCCAGTTTTCGGCTCTCAGGTTTCGCTTATTGGCATAATTCAAGGTGTTAACAGGTATAAAACTATTGTTTAAAATATAACAGTCCAGATCGCCATCCAAATCATAATCAAAAAAGGCCGCATGGGTAGTATATCCACCCGGGTTGGTTAAACCATACTGTGCTGCAGAATCAGTAAAGCCAAGTTGATGATTATTAATAAACAACTGGCATTTGGGTAATTTACCATTTACATAACCTGCATTACAAACAAATATATCCAGCCAGCCATCATGGTTAATATCTACCATTACAACCCCGGTGCTCCAGTCTTGCTTATTGGTAAACCCAGCCTTTGCTGAAATATCGTCAAACTTAAAATTGCCTTTGTTTAAAAACAATTTATTACTGCCCATATTGGCTGTAAAAAAAACGTCGGCCAGTCCATCGTTATTAATATCGCCTATGGCTGCGCCGCCACCATTATAAAAATTACGGTAACTAAAAATATTAAAGTCGTTAGTGTTATGTACTTCGTTGGTAAAATTGATACCGCTATTCTGTTGTAATTCAAAAAGAGCGGGGGGTTGTTCCTCATTTTTACAGGCTGTAAACAGGAAAAAAGGTAACATAAGAATAAAGCAAATGCGAAGCGTTGTTGACCCGGCTGTAAGGTAATTATTCAGCTTTACTTGCGTCGCACACTTGAACAGCAACAAATAGCTGAGCAATAAAAAAAACGATACAGTTAAAAACATATTCAAAGTTAGTGACGAGTGTTATTACAAAAACCTTCTGTTATATAAGATTTTTATAAGAATAATATTTTCAGGTGAATTTAACCATTAACTGTTCATACTTCAGATAAACCATACTGCTGCCTGACATTTTGATGGAAGTATACGTTTTAGTATAACCCCATTTGTTTCAAAATAACAGAAATCTCCCAACCTGTTTTGTTGCCATGAAAACAGAACGATGAACCGAGCGTGGCAAGTAAAGCTGCCTGTTGGCCTAATAGTTTGCCAAAAAATAATTAGCTTTTATAAAGGCATATAGCTACTCACTTTTATAAAAAGCAAAAGGCCATTCGTAAATGGCCTTTTGCAAAAATTATACTTTAACTACTAATTAGTAACCAGGATTTTGAACCAGGTTTGGATTAGCAGATAATTGTTGGTTTGGAATTGGGAACCACAGATATTTAGGATCATCTGATGGTTTTTCCTGCCAAGGCTGTAAGAATTTACCAAAACGGATAAGGTCTTGTTTCCTCATACCTTCCCAGTAAAATTCACGTCCTCTTTCATCTAATAATTGATCAACAGATACAGAACCTAAAGCAGCAGCACCACTTCTTGTTCTTACCTGATTTACCAGGGCTAAGGCATCACCTGCATTACCACCGCTTCTTAATAAAGCTTCGGCTTTCATCAGCAATACATCAGCATAACGATAGTATACATAATCGTTATTGGCATTATCACCAGACACATAATCAATAGGATATTTAATTACACGAATACCGGTAACTTCCAGGTTGGTACCTGTTTCGATGTTTTTAACTTCAGGAGTAAAAGACAATGGATTACCACCGCGATCTTTTAAAGCTGTACCATTTTGATCGTATTGTTGACCAATCAGGAAGCCAGGTTTGATACCTGAAACATTGGTTACACCAGCATAGGATTCACTTCTGCGTGTGTCATTTGCATCAAACTTATTATAGAAATCAGACAATGTAGTAAAACCGTTCCAGCCACTAGGATTCATGTTGTAGTGTAATCCGCAATACCATCTTGAACGAACATTACCACTGCTTGAACCACCGATGTTTTCTGCTGTAAAAATGTTTTCAGTAGAAAGGGCATCATTGTTTGGTGCAAAGTTGTCGAAATAATCGCTGCTTAATGAATATTTACCACTGTTGATGATTTGATCAGCAAGGGTAATTACCTGTGTCATATCAGCATTATCAAAAGTGGGGTTTTCCCTGCTGGTGATTGCTCCTTTATTCAGATAAATTTTCATCAGGAATACTTTTGCTGCATCTTTATTGGCAACATTAGCGGGTCCATCTGGTAAGTCATTTTGAATAGCAGTTACCTCAGAAATGATAAAATCAAGAGCTTCAGTACCAGACAATACAGTTGGAGCATCCAGTATTGCAGAACCCGGCTCTCTGTACACTACCTGACCCCAGCCATCTAACATAGTGAACATAGCAAAAGCTCTTAAGAACCTTGCCTGTGCCGCCTGAGAAGGAGTAGGTGAATACTGCAACATATCGGATGCAGAGAAGATAATACCACCCAAATTTTCAAAGGTGCCTCTTAAGAATGCATGGTCACCATCCCAAAGGTGCAGGTGTAATACTCTCCAAACACCATTATCATCCCAGTCACCACCTCTTGTGGGTCCGATTGCTTCATCAGAAGTGTGCTCCTGAGAAGCCCAAACCTGACTTTGATCCTGATAAGGTGTGCGCATCGCATTGTATACGCCCGTTAATAATGCGCCGGCGTTACCGCCACCGGAGCCACCTCCTACTTCAGAGGCAGTTAAATCCCCGTTGAATTTTTCATCCAGCTTGGTACAGCTGAATAATAAAACAGTGGGAATAGCTAAAGCAAGCAATTTTGTATATTTCATATAACTGATTTTTTAACTAATTATAGAGAAAAGTTTAAACCTAACTGGAATGATCTTGCAGATGGGTAAGGAGTGTACTCTATACCTACTGAAGGCACACCACTTACTTGTTTGTCAGTATTTACCTCAGGATCAAATCCAGTAAATTTGGTAAATACAAGTAAGTTTTGACCTGTTACAAACACATTCATGCTTTTTACAACTTTACCCCAAGAACCAATATTATAAGATAAAGTGGCATTGGCCAGTTTTAAATAGCTACCATCTTCAATATACCTGGAAGAAGGAGCAATTGGGTTAGACAATGCTTCCTGAACCGGACCACCAATTAAAGAAGCGGCAATGTTACGACCACCAAGAATATTACCAATTGGTGTTACACTATTCAGGGTGTTGTTATAAATTTTCTGACCAAAAGCACCATTCATGTTTACTGATACAGTTAATTTCTTATAATTAAGAGAAGTACTGATACCTAACAATGTGGTTGGGTTTGGATTACCCAGGAAATAACGAACATAACCACCATCTGTATAAGTAGACTGACCATCTTTATCCAAACCTAAATATTCTCTGGTATAGAATACATTCAATGGTTGATTGTTGACAATCAATTCAGCAGTTGCTCCAGAAATACCCTGACCGCTTAAAGAGCCTGTGGGGATTTGTCCTTTAAAATTACTAACCATATTTTTGATAAAGGATGCATTTACACCAAAATCCCATGTTAAGTTAGCATTCTTGATAATAGTAGTGTTCAAATCAACTTCAAATCCTTTGTTCTCGATAGTAGCATCCAGGTTCTTCCATGTTGGAGGAGCTCCCGGAGGTGCTGGCTGAGGAGTAATTGTTGGATATAACAAACCAGTGGTCTTTTTGTTGAAATAGTTTACAGAACCTGCCACACGACCTTTAAGTACAGCGAAATCAATACCTACGTTAATTTGCTCATCAGCCTGCCATTTTAAATCAGCATTTGGATAGTTGGTTAAACCAAGCGCATTAATACCAGTAAAAGCATATTTAAGTTGAGATACACCAGGAGGAATATCCTGACTACCGGTTTTACCCCAACCAGCTCTTAATTTAAGATTGCTGATAAAAGCAACATCTTTCATGAAAGATTCATTGCTGATATTCCAGGCAGCAGAGAAAGAAGGGAAATAACCATAACGGTTGTTCTTACCAAATTTGGTAGAACCATCTGCCCTAAATGTTCCGGTTAATAAGTACCTGTCTTTAAAATTAACAGTTGCACGAGCAAAATAAGACTGCAATTCAACGGTAGGATCTGCAAAAGAACCTATACCACGATTACCCTGTGAAGAGTATTGGAAATAATTGGTATAATCTATAGGATAGTTACCAAAATCTTTGCCGCTCATGTTAATTCCTTTGTTTTCAAACTTCATATACTCATAACCTGCCACAGCACTAAGATTAAGATCAGAAGTAATTTGCTTGTTATAGTTTAATGTTTGGGTTAACTGATAAGTAGTTAACTCATTGTTGGCATAATAAGCAAAACCTCTGTCAAGAATACCATCCAGATTAATAAAAGAAGAAATTTGGTTTCTTCTGTTACCGCTGGCGTAGTTAACACTGGCCAACATACGGTATTCCAAATTAGGAGTAAACTTGTAATAAGGAGAAACACTGGCTAATACAGTTGTTACCTTAGCAACATCTTCATAAGCTGCAGACATAGCTAATGGGTTAACAGTAGTAGATCCTCTCAATATATTAAGTGAATCCGTTCCGTCTGAACTTCTTTTAACCATTAAAGGTCTGGTTGGGTTCCACTGAAGTGCCTGACCAACAATGTTACCGGTAAAACCAGCATCATTACTTACAGGAGGAATATCTTCCCTTGTTTGAGTAGCGGTTAAATTAAAATCTAAACCCAGCTTTTTACTGTCTAAGAATTTAAAGTTACCACTGAAATTAGTAGTGAATTTTTTGAATTCAGACTTTTTAATAATACCGTTCTGGTCAAAATAACCGGCTGATAAACGGTAACGGCCATTTTCATTACCACCACCAATAGCTAAGCTGAAGTTCTGAGTCATGCCATTTTGCAAAATAGCATCCATTGCATCAACACTGCTACCATAGTCGTTACCTGTACCCAAACCATACTGGGAAAGAGCAGCTCTGTACTGAGTTGCATCTAATACATCCAGCTTCTTAAGAATACTGCTGGTACCTACTGATGAAGACACATCTAATTTAGTAGCACCAGCCTGGCCACGTTTTGTAGTAATCAAGATAACACCATAAGCTGCACGGGAACCGTAGATAGCTGTTGCAGATGCATCTTTTAATACTTCCATAGAAGCGATATCGTTAGGATTAATGAAGTTCAATGGGTTACCATCTGGAGAAGTACCGATACCTGCACCAGAACCACCTGGTCTAGCAGAACGGCCATCTAATGGAACACCATCAACTACATACAGAGGCTGACTGCCAGCTCTGATAGAAGAGTTACCCCTGATTTTAACAGTAGTAGCACCGCCTGGCTGGCCGCTGTTGTTCAAAACCTGAACACCAGAAACTTTACCTTGGATCAATTGATCCGGAGCAGTAACAAGACCTTTGTTAAAATCTTTCTCTTTAACTGATGCAACAGCACCGGTTAAATCTTTTTTCCTAGAAGTACCATAACCTACCACAACAACATCTGTAAGATTTGTTGATTCAGGCTTTAATGATACCGACACATCAGAAGCAGATGTAATATCAACTTCTGTAGAACCAAAACCAACATAAGTAATAACCAATTTAGCAGCCGAAGCAGGTGCAGTAAGTTTAAAAGAACCTGATGCATCGGTAGATGTACCAATTTTGGTTCCCTTCACAATTACTGAAGCGCCTGCAATTGCAGCCCCTTTGTCGTCAGTTACTTTACCATTGATGGTTTTGTTTTGAGCCCAGGATTGTTGCATGATAAACATGAACAGCGGGCACAAGAGAAGAACTCTTAGCATACGAGTTGTAGTCATAATAACAAGCAGTTTAATATTTGTTAAAAATAGGTAATCTGTGTATATAATACACATTTATAAAAAAAAGTTGCAAAATTCTTTTTTTGCATGCCTGTTTTTCCAATTTTGTAATAATGAGACAGTATATATTAATATATGCTGCACATTAGGTAAAAAATAACCAGTTTTTTTCTGGCAACTATTTATTATTGTTTTGATTTTTTCGAAATTGGTATACCATGTCAAACAATAAAGAACAGTCTTATACTATAACATTTTATTTCAAACCGGGTTCAATATTACATTCATTTTAAAAACCTATATCAGGTTCATTTGCGCTCATTTACTGCAAACGTTTGCGAAAATGTTTGCGAACACGGTTGCTGTGGAAATATTTTTATAAATTTTTCTACCTTTTGCCTTTTTTAACACCTGCTTTAGAAATAATGACCTAAAGAGTGATAAAAATGTACACCAATAACCTCCTTGTAAATTTGTATACACATAGTAATACAAGTTAATTTCCCGCTTCAATTAAGGTTATGCTTATATTTATAGTGCAGTTTAATACATATAATTAGCCATGCTACAGAATGTATCGCAGCTTTACTTGCGTCGCACACTTGTACAACAGGTCTTTACGCAGCAAATATGGTGAGTAATTGTCCTTTTTTATTTGGCAATGTTGTATTCAACGCTAACGATTTAAACGTTTTGCTTTATTTATCCTTTTTTTGATTTTTTGCCATGAAACACAATACCACGCTCAAAAAAATATCTTCTATTCTCGATATAAGCATATCTACCGTATCCAGAGCATTAAAAGATCACCCGGATATTTCTGATAAAACCAAGAAAAAAGTACTTGAACTGGCCGAAACACTGGAATATGAGCCCAACACCTATGCTATTAACCTTAGAACCAATAACAGCAAGGTATTTACGCTAATTGTACCCAATATCACCAATTTCTTTTACGACTCCTTTATATCTGCTATAGAGGAAGAAAGCCGTAAAAACGGTTATTCACTAATGATTTTGCAAACATTAGACGATACAGAAACCGAATTAAAAAATCTAAAGCTTTGCCGGCTAAACCGGGTGAGCGGGGTTTTCGCCTGTATATCGCCCAATACCACCGACGTTAGTCCATTTCTTAAATTAGACGAACTGGATATACCCGTTATATTTTTTGATAAAGTGCCTGCCTATGAGGAATGTAACAAGATTTGTGTGGCAGATACCCAGGCTTCAAAACTGGCTGCAGAAGCCATTATTCAAAAAGGGCGTAAAAAAACCTTTGCCCTGTTTGGCAATAACAACCTGTCTATTACCAAAAAAAGGGTAGCCGCTTTTACTGCTACATTCGAACAGCATAATATGAGCAACAAACTGGTAATTGACTATGCTATGAGCGCCGAGGAAGCCAGAAATAAAACACTTAGCCTGCTAAAAAACAAAAAAGCGGCAGATACCATTTTTTGCATGAGTGATGAAATTTTAACCGGTGTAATGAAGGCCCTGCAGGAATTACACCTAAAAATACCCACAGAAATTGCCGTAGTTTCCATTAGTAATGGAGATATACCTAAACTATATTACCCGGAAATTACCTATGCCGAAACCAGTGGCTATAAATTGGGTAAACTGGCTTTTACCAGAATGATGGCCTGCTTATCGGGCAGTACCTTTATACAGGAGCTTACCGTAGAATCTGTTTTAATTGAGGGAGGTTCCCTTTAAATAGGTATTGGCTGTTGATTGCTGATAATTGTTCCCCATGTACAAGTGTGCGACGCAAGTAAAGCCAAATAGCTTACCAGACGCCGGGCACAAAAAAACCACCAGCCTGCTTTAGCTGATGGCTTTATATATAATAGGTATACTATGCCTGCATCAAATCTACACTACGGTTAATAAACGCCGTAAGATCGTTGCCCTTTAATAAGCCCTGAGAAAGCAATGCCAGATCGGCCAGGGTTTTAACCTGTTTCTGTTGTTTATCGGCATTTTCTTCTTTTAACAGTGTTTGGTACAGTGGGTGATTACCATTTACGGTTAAAGTAACTTCATCGGGCATATTGGCGTAAAAAGCAGCCATGCCACCGCCTGCGGCACCCATATCTTTCATACGGCGCATAAACTCGGGGCGTGTAGCTATAACCGGCGCAGTATCGGCACTTAGGCCTTTTATTTCTACGGTTACATTAACGGCTTTTGTTTCGGGTGTAAACAGCTCTTTTAGTTTTTCTTCTTCTTCCTTGCTTAAAACACTGGCGTCGTGTTCCTGTTTATCAATCAGGTTATCTACAATATCAGCATCAACACGTACAAAATGCACGCCTTCCCATTTCATTTCCATATTGCTGATAAAGGCAGCATCTATCAGGGTATCTAATTTAATTACCTTGTAATCTTTGGCGGCACAGGCCTGCAGATAAGCATCTTGCTGTACCATATCGGTAGTATATAAAATTACCTGCTTGCCTTCTTTATTTTTTTGTAAAACTTCGGTAGCTAGTTTGTATTCTTCCAACGTATAAAAGGTACCGGAAACTGCATCCTGCATTACCAGAAACTTATTCGCTTTTTCCAGAAATTTATCATCGGTCATCATGCCATATTTCACAAACAAGCCAAGGCTTTCCCATTTTTCTTCAAAAGCTGGTCTTTCGTTGCGAAAAATTTCTTCCAGTTTATCGGCTACTTTTTTAGTAATGTAAGAGTTGATTTTTTTTACGTTAGGATCGCCCTGTAAATAGCTGCGGCTTACATTTAAAGGAATATCCGGACTATCAATTACACCATGCATCAGCATTAAAAACTCAGGTACAATTTCTTTTACTTCATCAGTAACAAATACCTGGTTGCTGTATAATTGAATTTTATCTTTTTGTATTTCGTAGCTCTGTTTTATTTTAGGAAAATACAATACCCCCGTAAGATTAAACGGATAATCTACATTCAGGTGTATCCAAAACAATGGTGTTTCGCTGTAAGGGTATAATTCCTTATAAAAATTCTGGTAATCCTCGGTAGTTAAATCAGCTGGCTTTTTGGTCCAGATGGGGTTGGTATTGTTAATTTGTTTGTCTTCATAAAAAATAGGTACCGGCAAAAATTTGCAAAACTTCTCCAGCATTTTACCAATACGGTCGGCTTCTAAAAATTCTTTGCTGTCTTCATTTATATGCATTACAATTTTGGTACCCCTGTCGGCTTTGTCAACGGCATATAATTCAAATTCGGGACTGCCATCGCAACTCCAGTAAACACCACTTTCGTCCTTATAACTTTTGGTATACATTTCTACTTTATCGCTCACCATAAACGAGCTGTAAAAACCCAAACCAAAATGCCCGATAATATTGGCATCTTTATATTTATTCATAAACTCTTCGGCGCCGCTAAAAGCCACCTGGTTTATGTATTTATCTACTTCATCCTGTGTCATACCCACACCGCGGTCAATAACACTAAGTGTTTTTTCGGTGGCATCCAGCACAATATCAATGCGCATATCGCTAATATCGCCGGTTGGTTCGCCGTTCGATGCCAGGGTTTTAAGTTTTTGAGAAGCATCTACTGCATTACTTACCAGTTCGCGCAGAAAAATTTCATGATCACTGTACAGGAATTTTTTAATGATGGGGAAAATGTTTTCTGTTTCTACCCTTATTTGTCCTTTTTGCATATTGCTATTTTTTTGTACTAAGCTTTAGGTAATTTAATTAAGCAGCCGTTGCGTCGCACACTTGTACGCCATAACCAGCTTGGGCAAACAAAGAAAGTACCAAAACCAAAAAATATGACAGGATGACAAGGGCAAAGTACATTTTTGCATAAACAGCCAATGATTTACCCAAAAACGGTCAGGCAGGCAAGCTTTTCCTATTGAGCATGACTGTGGCTAAAGCGTCAAAAAACAGAGGTTTGGAATATTAGTAACTGCATTTTAGCATGTAAAATTCCGGCTGTAAAAGCCCAATAGTATTGTTGCAGCACAAGTGTGCAACGCAAGAAAAGCCTTATGGATATTGATTTGCCGGGCCCCAAAAAAATGGGTATTATTTAAAAGCTAATGGTTGGGCATTTAACATCTTTACCGCCCGGGGTAAACAAGCCTGTTTTAATAATAGATAATTCGTAGGCTCCATTGGTTTGGTTGTAGGTGCCCAGGGTAGAGCTGGTAGCATCGTAATTCACCGTGATAGAAACATCTTTTAACTGAAAGCCTATCATGGGTATAAATGCATCTTTTAAGCGCAGGTATAAGCCACCAATTACCTGTGTACTGCCATCGCCACTAAGGTTGTAATGGGCATTTAGTCCGGCAACCGTTTCGTAAGCAGTACCCATTTTACTTACATAAATATTGGGGTTTACAATCCATTGGTCGTTTAATTTAAAACTACCGTTTACAAAAAAAGTAAACCTGGGGTCTATACGGGTATCGAGGGTATTGTTATTAAAAAAAGATTCCCTTGGCCGGTTCAGATGCATGGCACTGGCGCCAAGATTAATATAGGCATTATCAGTAGGGAAAAAAGCAAAATTAAGGCCGGCCTGAATATCGAGATAGGTAACTGAATTATAGGCAAAGCTTTCGCCGCTGGGAATGGTAATATCAAAGAAATCTTTATTCCACTGGCTGTTAAAAGTAAGTTTGCTAAGGTCAATTCTTTTATTGGTAAGCCCTACATTAAACCCGCCGCTTAACAAACTGTTTTGCCCCAATAACTGGTGGTAAGCAACAGAAGCAAAACCACGGGTAGAAGTTAAGCCACCGCTACCGGCAACATCTCTTAACAATGCCCCGCCCAAACCAACCCAGCCACTTTGAAAACGATCGTTAAACAATTGAACATCGCCCCATGCACTCATGGTTTTATAGGGGTTGGGGGTAACACTTGCCCATTGGTTGCGGTAGTTGATACCTACGCGATAATCTACATCTGGCGCAAAACCTGTATTGGCTGGATTAACCAATAATGGCGAGTTGAAATACTGCGAAAAATGGAGGTCTTGTGCATACAAACCATTTTGCATCGAAGCAACCAACAGCAACAGCATTGATACCAATAATATTTTATTTTGCTTCATTTTCATTGCGCTATCTTAATAATGTTATATCACCTTTTTTGCGGCTTTGGGTACCATCAGTAAATGTTACATCTAAAACATATACATATACTTCCTGTGGTTGTAAAACGCCATTATATTTACCATCCCAACCATCACTTATACTGTTTGAGGTATATATTAACTGTCCCCAACGATTATATATACGCCAGCTCATTTTGTCAATACCAAATGCTTTTACAAAAATCTTATCATTCACACCATCTCCATTGGGGGTAAAGGCATTGGGCACACCTAATACGGGCCTGATAATGGCTTGTACCGGTTGGCATACTGTACTGTCGCATCCAAATTGGTTGGTGGTGGTTAGGCAGGCATTGTAGGTTCCGGTAGCTGCATATATATGAGAGATAAGTGAATCTCTGTTGGTGGTAACCAAAGAATCGCCATCTCCAAATTTCCATTTGTATGATATGCCGCCCAATGAAAAATTAGTAAATATAGTTGGGGTATTTTCCTCTGATGGCTGAGGACTATAGGTAAAAATGGCAATAGGTTTTGCACTTACTGTAATGGTTTGCTGTGTGCTATCTATGATATTACAGGTATTGCTATCTATCACCACTAATTTTATGGTATAAGTACCGGGAATAAAATAAGTGTATACTGGTTGCTGGCCGGAAAAAGTATTGCCATCCCCAAAATCCCACAAAAACTCCGTACCCGCCAATGAGGTATTATTAATGGGTAAGGTATACGGTACACAGCCGGATGGCGGTGTTTCAAATTGTGCTTTTACATTGGATGCAATTCTTAATTGAATTGTAACAGAATCGGGGTAATTACAATACGCTGTATCAATTAACCTTAATACCACATTATAGGTACCTGGTGCCGGATAAGCATGGGTAAGTGTAAGGGCATTACTTATAAGGGTTGTTCCATCTCCAAAACTCCATTCAAAACTGTTGGCATTGAAAGGTTTAAGCGGAGGCGCTACCGAGATATTATTAAACTGATAATTTAAGGATTGGCAGGGAGGTAATTTGAGCGTATTGAAATTAATGTAGGCTGAATCATCTCTTACCCTGATTCGGGTATAGGAAGTGTCTGCAATATTACAGGTTAAGGAATCAATAGAGATCAGCCTAACCCTAAACAAACCTGTAGTAGTAAACGTGTGGCTGATGGTAGGCACAAGTGTTGTTTGATCAGGGCTGCCATCATTAAAACTCCAGACAAATATTTTACCGGTTGCAATGGTGTCTCTAAAATCTACCGTTAATGGCAAACAGCCACTGGTATCTCTTACCTTACCATGAATAGTAGGCCTTATGCCCGAACCCACACCGGCAAGTTCAAAAGCAATTTTAACCGCTGCTTCATTACATTCCGCACCAGTATTTGCCGGATTAGTTGGCCCCCAAACACCTGGCGTAGTGGGAAATACACCTGCCTTATTACAATTGGCACACATGGCCTGGTAAATTACACCTTCTTTATCAAAACGGCTGGTGCCGCCATCTACATGGTCGCCTACATCGGGTACATTATCTATATTACCATAAAAAGTACCATATAACTGGCTTAGGGCATTTTTCTCTAACACAAAAAAGTAAAAATCACTTCCATCGGAATTGGCTCTAATCGCATTAGCAGTAGTTGTAAGCCCCAAAGTGCCGGCATTGGGATAGCCTTCCAGGTTTGCCAAACCTCCGCCCCATCCGGCTACATACACATTTTCGCAACGGTCTACCAGAAAGGCATTGGTAGCAATATCTGGTGCCGAAAGCCCCTTACCAAAATTGGTTGAATAAACCACACCGCTTAAGTCAGGCTGTAATTTGGTAATAAACTGCTTACCATTGGCCTGGGTATTAAATGCTGCATTTATTACCGGAAATGCGGAGGTGGTGGCACCAGTGATATAAGGAAAACCAAAACGATCGATTTGTATACCATACAACATATCATTTCCAGGCGTTCCTACATAAACAGTTTTGATAAGTGCGGTACCAGTGTTGTTAATAATTGATACGTACCCATCGCAAGCACCATTTTGAAATTTATTAAATAGTATAGGACCAGCATTACCTGCTACCCCCTGCAGATTATCGCTTACTGTAGATCCAGCCACATATATATTATTATTTAGTGGATTTAGAGACAATACAAAAGCAGCATCATCGCCATTGCCGCCCAAATAGGATGCAAAGAGCAAGTTGCTTAAACTATTATTCATCTTAATTAATACCCCATCCTGTTTACCCCCTGAACTGCTTTGAAAAACACCTGCAGTTACAGGAAAGCCAGATGATTGGGTACAGGATGCCAGGTAAATATTATTGCTTTGGTCTACAATTACTTCACTACGGGCATCATCACCGTAATTTCGGGTTATGCTTAATGGACCTGCAATTTCTTTGGACCGGATATTAACCCCATCGTCATCAACACCTCCAATTTTACGGGAGCCCAGAATGGCAGATCCATCTGACTTTATTTTGGTAATAAAAATGTCAAACTTACCACCGGATCCAATGGTAGCAGCAGTGGTAGGAAAATTGGAAGAATTGGTTCTGCCGGCGATAATCAGATCATCATTATTATCTACCACCAAACTATGTGGCTGCTCATTACCGCCTCCGCCCAAATAGGTAGCATATAAACGAGTAGAGCCATTAGCGCTTAATTTTATTAGTGCTATATCATAACCTCCTAAAGACCCCTCACCCACTCCACCGGAATAATTTGTTTGAAATGCCCCTACACTGGTTGGGAATCCAGACCCAAATGCAATGCCACCTGCATAAAAGTTACCAGTTCCATCATAAGTAGCGGTATAACCCCAGTTATCTACCAAACTGCCGGTAAAACTGGCAAAGATTAATGTGGGGTCTATTACAACTGTTGCAGTTTTTGAATAATTCTGTAACCTGAATTTTACAATATTGCCATTTTCTATATAGTAAGATGCATCTACATCGGCCCTGCCTTTTTCCATAAACTGGTAAGTATAGGGCCGCTCTTCAGATACTTCACCCAAAGGTGTTTTAATAACCAGATTTTTATTTTTAATACTAATGCCGGAAACACCGGTAAACTGTAAAGCAATTTTATTTACATCGGCACCGGGATGCACAATAAAATCGTATTTAAGACTGCCATTATCCGCATAATAACGGGCATCAATGCCTGGGTATACGTTTTCGTAGGTGATGGCCTGAAATATTTTACACCCGCTGGCCCATTTGCTGCTATCGTTACCCAGATAATAATTATTGTAGGTGTCTAAAGGTTTATCAGGAATAATTCGGGGATTGGCTGCAGCACCAAGGAACTTTACCTCATACGCTACAGAATGTAATATGAGGTTGTCTGATGAGTTGTTTGCAGCTGCGCTATTTAACTGATTGGCAGCACCGGGGGTATTTTTTGTATCGTGCACATGACCGGAATAGTGCTGCGCAATATTTTTAAGATCCTGCTGATTGTTTAAAAGTACTTTATACCCTTGCTTTTGGAGAAAGAACACACTGCCACCCATATCACTGGCATAGGTTACTTTACTATCCCACTGCCCTTTATTTTCTACATATTGCAGGCTTTGCCCAATGCCATTTACTGCACTTATGAAGATTATTAAAATGAATAAAAAAGAGCGCTTGAAAGTATTCAAGGTAATCATGTTTAAAAGTTACGCAATACGGTGGTATTTAGTTCTGATAATCCACTTTTTATGTTTATGTACATCAAATATGAAGCTTAGGAAAAGTAAAACAGTTGTACTGCTATTTTGCTTTTTGCTGAATAGCATTGCCGGCGTACAAGTGAGTGACACAAGTAAAGCCGCCAACCATTCCATTGCCGGTAACAATACAACTGTATTAGCTGTAAATTAACGCCTGCAATATGTTAATTGTTGCTTAAGATATTTTGCTCCAAACAGTTTTTCCCTTTTGCGCAATTAAATAATTTTTTAATGGCAAATTTGGAGATGCATCTAACCCCTCATCGCTACTGATGATTTGTTCGGCAAAGTATTTGGCAGTATCCAGCAATCCTTTATCATTGACTATACTGGCCAGCCTAAAGTTTAATGCACCGCTTTGTTTTGTACCATCTATTTCACCGGGGCCACGCAGTTCCAGGTCTTTCTCAGCAATAACAAAGCCATCGTTGGTGGCACACATAATTTTAATGCGTTCACGGGCATCGTTACTAAGTTTTACGCCGGTTAATAAAATACAATAGCTTTTTTCACTACCCCGCCCCACACGACCGCGTAACTGGTGTAATTGCGATAATCCAAATTTTTCGGCACTTTCTACCACCATTACGCTGGCATTTGGCACATTTACCCCTACTTCTATTACGGTGGTACTTACCATAATGTTAGTATTGTGAGTAACAAAACGTTGCATATTGGTATCTTTTTGTTCAGCAGGCATACGGCCATGCACCATACTAATGCTATAGGCAGGTTCAGGAAAATAACTTTTTACCTGTTCGTAGCCCTGCATCAGGTCTTCGTAACTAAGCGATTCGCTTTCTTCTATTAGTGGATAAATAATATATGCCTGCCTGCCTTTGGCAATTTCATCTCTTATAAAATCCATTACGCTGGCCCGTCTTGTTTCAAAACGATGAACAGTTGTAATAGGTTGCCTGCCCGGCGGCAATTCATCCATAATACTATAATCAAGATCGCCATAAGCAGTCATGGCCAATGTTCTGGGTATGGGCGTGGCCGTCATTACCAATATATGCGGTGGAATGTCTGCTTTTTTCCATAACTGCGCCCTTTGTGCCACCCCAAAGCGGTGTTGTTCATCTATTACGGCAAAACCCAGGTTCTTAAACTGTACCGTATCTTCAATAATGGCATGAGTGCCTACCAATATAAGTATAGATCCATCCATCAACCCTTCTGCAATTATTTTTCTTTCCTTTTTTTTGGTGCTGCCTGTTAGCAGTTTTATGCCCACCGGCATTTCTTTTAATAATTCCTGCAAACCATTATAATGTTGCTGGGCCAGTATTTCAGTAGGCGCCACCAGACAACTTTGGCAACCATTATCTGCTGCCAGTAACATACAAAGCAATGCCACAATGGTTTTACCACTACCCACATCGCCCTGAAGCAGCCGGTTCATTTGATGACCTTTGGCAGTATCTAAACGTATTTCACGGATAACGCGTTTTTGGGCTCCGGTTAATTCAAATGGCAGGTGGTTTGCATAAAAATCATTAAACAAATCGCCTACTTTTTCAAATACTACACCACGGCTTTGCTTGTGTCTTTCCAGTCGGGTTAATTGTAACCTAACCTGTGCTATAAAAAACTCCTCAAATTTCAATCGTTCCACTGCCTTGTCGTAGGCGTCAACGGATGGCGGAAAATGCAGGTTACAATAAGCTTTATACCTGCTTACTAATTGCAATTGTTGCAAAATGCTTTCGGGAATATTCTCAGCAATATCGCGTTCGCTAATTTGGGGCAATAATGCCGCCATTAATTTACCTATTTGACGGCCATTTAACGAACGGGCTTTAAGTTTCTCAGTAGTAGGATATACCGGCTCTAAAAAACTTTTACCATCCATTGTTTGTGCAGAAAGCAATTCCAGTTCGGGATGGGTAATTTGTGGGCGACCATTAAAAAAACCGGTTCGGCCAAATACCAGGTATTCTTTGCCCGGTTCCAGCATTTTTTGCACCCAGTTAATGCCCTGAAACCAAACCAGCTCCAGCACGCCTGTTTTATCTTTTAGTTGCGCCACCATACGTTTACCATATTTCTCGCCAATGGTTTCTACCTGTACTAATACGCCGGCCACCTGAATAAATTCAGTAGCTGGTGTTATGGCAGCAATGGGGCTTACCTGTGTTTTATCAATATGCCTTAGGGGAAAATGTTCCAGCAAATCCCTGAAACTAAATATGCCTAATTCTTTCTTAAGCATATCGCCACGCAGGGGGCCAACGCCTTTCAGGTATTCTATGGGGGAATCTAATATGGATGGCCTGGCTGTTTGCACAATAGAGGGATGTAAAATACAAATTTCTGTTACAGAACCTTGCCATGCAAAAATATAATAGTAAAGCAGTTGTTGCCCGGCTGTATAACAGTCATTTAGCTTTACTTGCTTCGCACTCTTGTGCGGTTTGATTAAAAGTGGACTTTTTGTTACCACGCACAATTTCATATACAATAGCAACCTGCTGAAACGCTTGATACAGCACAAGAGTGCGACGCAAGGACTGCACAATAGCATTACCTGTGTTGGGTTAATAAAAGCATCATTTCTTTTCAGGAGCGGGTGGAGGATCAAACACCAAAGCGCCACCTTTGCCAAACATACGCAAGGCAATTTCCTTGCCGGCACCGGAAGGGGTTTTAAAAATAAGCCGCTGATTAATCACCAACTTTTTTCCATTGGCGCTGCGCAGGTTTATCAGGGCCTGATAGCTGCTACCTTTTTTTGTAAACGCTATAGTTGCCTGAGCAGCATTATCTGTATTGGCAAAATTGATATTGCAATCTTTTATTTCGTTGATTACTGCGTTGGTAACATCGTCTGTTAATCCAGCGGTATTAAGTTGCACCGTGGTCTGTATACCTGCAAATGGAATTATTTGCGGATACTCCTCCAACAATGCATTGCTGTATATGGCCAGTTTGTTTTTGTCATCAGTTGCATCATAAGCCTGTACCAGGTTTTCGTATACACGGGCAATAAACAATTTTTCGCTGGCGGTATCTGCCACTGCTGAACGATCGATATTTTGCAATGCAGTTAATGCTTCTTTTTTATCACCTTTTTCATAGGCAAATTTGGCCGTAAACAATTGAAAATATTTTTGAATATTGGCCCGCTTATCTGTTTGCTGGTAATCCTGGTACTTTTTTATAAAGTAACGCGGACTAAAATCTTTCATCAGATACCAGGCTTCATCAAAGGTGGTGGTAGATTCTGCGCAAAACAAATCGTACACCAATCTGTCTCGTTCGGGGTCGTTCATCAATTGGTTAACCACCACATATTCAGCTGCCATTTTTTTGGCTTTAAACTCGGCAATATTATACAAACTGGTGGGCGAATACCACCATCCCTTGTTTAAAAATTTTTCCTGAGCCAGTAATTTATCATACAACTGTATGCGCAATAAATTAATTGTAAAATCATATTGGTTTTGGGTAAGTGTGGTGCCAATATGCAGCTCTTTAAAATTAGCAGCTTTATCCAATGCAAATGCGCAACTGTCTAATTGTCCATCGTACATATAACTGCGGCCCAATGCAATATTATACCAGCCAAAGCCTGGCGTAGAGCCACTTTCGGTAATCATTTCCTGGCAAAGGCTTATGGCTTCCTTTGTTTTACCGGCATACACATACAGTTGTGGTAAATAGTAATAGGGCTCCCGCAAAAAATGCTCAGCGCTTTTATACATATCGCGACTAAAATATTCCTGAGAAGTGGCAAAATTACCTACCTCGCCCTGCATGCCACCGTAATTATTCCACGAAACCCGGCCACCATCGGCCAGCAATTCGTAGTAATACTGGCTGCTATCGTAATTCTTATTAAAGCAATGTAATAAAGCCAGGTTATGATATATGGTTAGCTGTCTTTGCTGTGTTTGTCCGGGACCAAAAATGGCATCGTTATCTGCTTCATATCGCTTAATATAAGCAAGCCCATTATAACACCATTGAAATGCCATTTGCTCATTTTCCTGCACAGAATTTTTAAGAAAATTATGTTTGGATGCTGTTAAAAATCTGCTGCGGTGATACATCCAGGAACGCTGGTAACAAAGATCAAAGCCATAATCATTTTTAAAATGATAGGCATCAATTTTATTCACCAGTTCCATCGCTTCATCAGGCATTTCAATATTATCGTAACAGCCTTTCAAAGCCGTAAAAATCATATACAAATCCTGATAGCGCGGAAAATTGGCAATCAGGTTATCAACACTATTATAAATGGTTGCAAAGTTTTTATGGTAATCCTTATCCAGCAGGTCGAATGCTTTTTTAAGTGGGATAATAGCATTCTTATACCCAAGATAATCGGCACTTCTATCGAATTTATACAAGCCTTCGTATAAATAGCCTACATAATAGGTACTATCCAGCCTTATAAATTCGCGGCTACGGGGTAATGCATCTTTATCAGTTGGGTTTACACCTTTACGCTTAGCATCAATTTCGTAGCGGGCTGCCGCGTTTTGCGCCAAAGTAGTAAATACCCAACCGTAAAAAAAGCAGGTTAATAATATAATACGATATAAAAACTGTTTTGTCATGTATTCTATTCTGTATTTTTTTTGAGCCAGGCTAGTAGAAAGTAAATATTGCTTTACTTGCGTCGCACTCTTGTACACCTATAAGCAAATGCAGCAAAGCAGCCATTAAAACAATAGCTATAGCAACTTTTTCGTCTTTCCAATGCTGCTATTTTGCAATATTCAGTTTACTCAACCGCAACAATTCCGTATCAAGAATTCCTGCCAGGGCCTTTTGTTTGGCTTCCTTATTCCTATATATCAATCTATGATCTAATACGGCCAGCGTTATTGCTTTTATATCATCCTCTGTAACAAAGCTGCGACCATTTACCAGTGCAAACGCTTTCAGACATTTTAAAAAGGTAATTCCACTGCGGGTAGAAGCACCCAACACAATATCGGCATGTTTACGGGTGCCCCATATAATATTGCGCACTGCTGTAATCAGTTCTTCATGTATATAAACCTTTTCTGTTTCCTGCTGCAAAAACAATATTTCATCCATAGATAATACCTGTTGTATATGTTGCAGGTTATTTTGAATGCCGAGGTAGTCTTTATAAATATCCAGTTCAGTAGCTTCATCCACATACCCAAAAATAATTTTGATAAAGAACCGATCCAGCTGCGCCGCAGGCAACGGATAAGTTCCTTCCATTTCAATGGGGTTTTGTGTGGCAATAGTAAAAAACAAGTTTTCCAGCTGATAGGTAATGTCGCCCATGGTAATTTGGGTTTCGGCCATACATTCCAGCAGGGCGGATTGCACTTTGGGAGAAGCACGGTTTATTTCATCGGCCAATAAAACATTACAAAACAAAGGGCCTTTTTTAAAAATAAATTCTTTCTTAATATCATCAAAAATATGAGAGCCAATCAGGTCCATAGGCAACAAATCTGGTGTAAACTGTATACGTTTAAAATTCACCGAACTTTGGTTATGGCTGCCTGCAATACTTTGAGCCAATGTTTTGGCCATTACAGTTTTACCGGTGCCCGGATTATCTTCCATTAAAATATGCCCCTTTGCCAGCAAGGCTGTTAATATAAATTGTATTTGCGTTCTTTTTCCACGGATAACCGTTTCTATATTATCAACCAGTTTTTGAATATTTGCCAATGCGTGCTCTAACTGAATTTCTTGCTCCATAAATTTATTTTTTGCTTTGTGCGAAATAGGAAATTGTGTTATAAATATTTAAAAATGCGGTGGCCCTTGTTTTTAATGGCACTTTCGTTTTAACAGATTGTATAAACGGTGTATAAAATCCCTCAATCACCCCTGCCTGTTTGGCCGTTAATGGCACAGTACTGTATTTTAATTGCTGATAAACATTATTAAAAGCCACAAAAGAAGTATTGAATTGCTGATCTATTGCAACAGCAAACTCAACAGGCCCCTTCCCTTGTCTTGAATACCCTAAAACATGCAGATAAAACATTGCAGCCGTATACCTGTTAAATGCCTGTGCTTTTACTTCTGTAGCATTACGCGCCTTAGCATCATAATACAGCCATATACACCAGGGCAGCAGAAAAGCTACTGCAGTGCAGGCAGCAATAGTGCCAAGTAAAATCCACATTAGTTGCAGCCAATCTGTAGGTGTTTCATTTGCAGCTGCTTCCTTTTTCTTTTGCAGCTTTTCATTTTCCGGATCAATTATTTTAATCTGGTCAACCGGAATAGGCTGATGTAATTTTTTAATAACATCGCTCAGGCTATCCTGCTCGCTTGCAGTAATATTTTTTAATATTTCAGCATAAGAAGCAGTAGTAATATGCATGCCCTTTTTAATAGTACCCAACGTTACAACTCCAGTATCTTTGGAAACTGTTGCCAGCGAAACATCCAGCATTGTTTGTTCCGGGTTGGCTGTTTCATAATCCTTGTCATGAAATAATAGCTTTGACACTTTTAATTGTAGCTTTTTGGTTATTGTGTCTATGCTAGTTACCGTACCATCTGCTACAAAATAAGCATCCTGCATATTTAAAGGCGGGGTTTCATCAGGCTGCGGGGCTTGTTGGGTGTTTACATCCGGCACGGTAGTATCAAAATCTATCCACCCATAACCCGGAAAAAATACCTGCACCCACGCATGTGCCTGATCTTCATAAAACCAATACCAGCCAGGGTTTTTGCTACTGCGATCTATAGTTAAAAAACCTGCTGCCACCCGGGAGGGTATACCCAATGCCCTTAGCATAAATAAAGTGGCACCTGCAAAATAGGCGCAATAACCCTTTCGGTTTTCAAACAGAAAATAGTTGAGTTTACTGGCACTTGGTATGCCCGGAATACCCGGATTATCAGAATATTTAAATAAAGGCTGGTCAAATTCATCCTTACTTAAAAAATAATCGCGTATGGCAATCATTTTATCAATTGGGGTAACGGCATTGGCCGTAATGCGTTTTGCCAGTTGCCGCAAACTGTCATAATCAGTATTGGATGGCATATATGTATAGTAATCCAGCAGTTTTTTATCAACACCAGTATAGCTGGTAACCGAACGCAGGGCCTGAAAACGCTGTTCCTGAAACTGTTCAAGACTTTCATTACCAGCAGGGTTATAAATAAAATAGGCACTGTTTAAATCACTTACCCACATTTTGGCCCGGTAAGCACTTTTATACTGGTCTTTGTATTCATTGGGTACAGGTATGGGCTGGCAAAAAAATGCAGTGGAAGGTGCAATAAACTCATCAGGTGATAGCAATACTTTGTACACTTCTGCATTTACCACTTTACGGGCAATAGTAGCATGTGTATTTTTAATTACTGCAGAATCTTTTTTGGCAAAATACAAGGGAATCTTTGACGGATTGGGCCTAAACAAATCATTATCCGGCATCAGGCTATCTATTTCAAATGCCTGAGTAAGTGTATCAAATTTAGTATAGTAATAAGCCGTAAAATATAGTGGGTTGGGCGCTGTACCGCCCTCAAAAAAATTATCCAGCTTAGCTACAAATACCAGCCTTTTACCTTTGTGCAAAGAACTGGTGAGTTTGGTTTGATCATTATTACTTACTGACCCGTCTTTATTTGTTTTGGTCATGCTTTCGCCACCACTGCCCTTATTGGGGTCGTACTTGCCTTCCGCATTACCCCACTCTTTTTCAATGGCTTTAAAATCGGTTTGAAAAATGCTTAATACCGCCAACAATAATGCCAGTACCACCACACCAAAACCAAGTAATCTTTTGGTTATAAACCAGCCAAAACTGGTTTCATCCTCATTCATGTTACGAATAAGTTCAGCCGTAAAAATGATATAAAAGGCATATGCCAGTACCGGAGCAAATGCACCTATCATATTGGCTGCTTTATAATCACTGGTTTTACTAATTATTACAATTTGTACAGCCAGTAAAAACACCGACCAAAAAATGGTATAATATCTGGAACGCGAAAAGCCGAAACCGGTGATCCAGCCAACGGTAAATAATACTGCAAACAACATAAACTGAACCGATACAAAAAACGCATCAAACTCGCCCACACTAAAACTACCCAATAGCTTATACACGCCATAATACAATAAACCCAGCACCAATGTGGTTGTAAAAAACCTAAACCGGAAACTATAAAAAACAGTTGCCAGCAATATACCAGCCGCAAAATAACTGCCCTGCAATATCCATTGGTTTTGCAAAATATTATAAAACCGGTTGGCATTCCATAACAGGTAACAGGCCAGCATTACTGTGGGCAGTGCCAGCAATATAATTTGCGCAATTACTTTTTTCCAGCTATGTATTTTTCCTATCTGCATTTTTTATTGGGCTATCTGTTACTGTAATTAAACAGCTATGTTTTATATTTTTTTTGAACCAAACTTTAAGGCATTATGCATCACCGCTTGCGTCGCACTCTTGTGCTGTAAAACAATAATGGGCATTTCTATTAAATACAAATTCGTGCTTTTAGTGATACAGCTAATTCGGCTTTACACTCAAATAGCAGCTGTTCATTCTGCCGTACAAGTGTGCGACGCAAGTAAAGCCAAATGCATGCACCATTGCCGGGCTAATAATATTTCTCTTATAACACCAATGTTCTGGAATGCTTTCCCAGTAAAGTTTCCAGCTTATGCTCATTATCTAAAATCGTTCTGCGCAAAAGCGATAATCGCCAATTGGTTTTATACATTTCCACCTCGTTTTTCTCCTGCTGTATAAACAACCATTGCACCAGTTGTATCAGATATGTACTTTGCAAACTATTACTCAGCTTTACAAAAACAATGGTGGTATAAGCCGATTGGTTATTTAGCAATACAGCAATATCATCTGCATGGCAAAAAGAGGAAACTATAATTACCGATGCATCTTTGGCACCAGCCAATTGGGTAATATTTTTATCTGCCTGCCATTTGCTGGTACTAAGCGCATATTGCACCAGATCCTGCTCAGCCGCATTAGGCAAAGTGGGCGTAGGCTGGTCGGCCACCAAACGCAAAGCAAAACCCTGTTTAGTAAGTTGCTGATATACGCCCCACAACATGGTTTTGTAATAGTTTAGAAAAAATATTTCGGCGGTGCTATTACCGGCAATATCGAATGCAGTGTAAAAAGAGGTATAAATATAGGCATGCGAAGCGGTAGGGTCAAGCACTTCGGGGGTGCGTACCACCAACTCTTTATTTTTGGCATAAATTTTCCAAACAATGCGCCTCACATCGTCGTTATTTTCAAAATTCTTATAGTTCAGGTATTCGCCTTCTACCTTTTTCAGTTCTTCAATGCGGGTGGCGCTATCCTCTGTTTTGCGTGGCGAAACAGGCATATTTGCTATAGCAGGGGCAAAAGGACTTGTATAAAAACGATTACTTACTGGAAGGGCAATGGTAAAAGAAAAAAACTGAAACATATCCTCAAAATACAACACCAGTTTTTCTATTCGGTATTCTTTTATTTCTGGTAATTGCCAATGGTATTCACCCATATACTGGCTGCTAAACAACTTTTTCTGCTGCTGTTGTACTAAGGCAAATTTTGGTGAAAACTGCTTATCATCGTATTGTAAGCGCAATTTGATAAATCCAAGCAAAGGTTTTAGCAAAGGTGCAATGGCAATAATTATTCTTTGTGTGGGCTTATTGCCATTATTTGCTGCCGCCGCTTTGCTTTGTATAGAAAATTGGATGTTATTCTTTTTCATTCGCCAAACAAATACCAGATAGGCCAACAAAGAAGAGATTATTGCCACCCCAACAATAACCGCCACAAACCATACAGCCGCCTTTAGTAAAAGGGTAAAAATATCGGCGAAGGAGCTGCCTGGCTGGGTATTATTGGAGAGTAACCAATTGTATACCAGCACCCCTGCAACTGAAAATAGCAGAAAGTAAAAGGTAAAAGGTATAAAAAATAAGGCCCATCTTAACTGGCCACGAATATATTGAAGTGTTCTTCCCATTATAATAAAGCTAAATGTAAAGAAAGATCAATGGCTGAAAAAACTAGTACCCCGCAAAGGGTATTTTTTAACTGAAACTTTGCTTTCTTTGCCACGAATGAGCAATTTAATCACTTACCGGCAATGCCCCATTTGCAGCAGTACTCAAATTACGGCTGTATTAGATGCAAAAGACTATACTGTTAGTAAAAATAATTTTAGCATTTGGCATTGCCAGCAATGTAATGGCCGGTTTACGCAACATGTTCCAGATGCTGCATCTATTGGGGCCTACTACCAATCGGCAGATTATATTTCCCATTCCGATACAAAAAAAGGGCTGGTTAACCGGCTCTATCATTTTGTACGCAGTTATACCCTGCAATCTAAAAAGAACCTGGTAAAAGAAGTTAGCCGCCGGCAAAACGGTGTTTTATTGGATGTGGGTGCCGGTACCGGTGCTTTTGCAGCCACTATGCAGCAAGCTAACTGGCAGGTTACCGGACTGGAACCCGATGCCATTGCCCGTGAAAATGCCATGCGTAATCACGGGCTGCCATTAGAATCGCTTAGTCAGCTATTTAGCTTCCCCGCCCAAAGTTTTGACGTAATTACCATGTGGCATGTGCTGGAGCATGTTCACGATTTACACCCCTATATTAAAACTTTTCAAAAAATATTAAAGCAACAAGGTGTACTTATTATAGCTGTACCCAATTATACCAGTTACGATGCTACCCTGTATAATAGGTACTGGGCGGCCTATGATGTACCCCGCCATTTATATCATTTTTCGCCGCAAAGTATGCAGCAGTTAATGGCTCAGCATGGCTTTATTGTAGATGCTTACCGCCCCATGTGGTTCGACAGTTTTTATGTTGCCATGTTAAGCGAACAATACAAAAACGGACATAATAATTTTTTAAATGCCATTTGGAATGGTTTTATATCAAATCTAAAAACACTGGCCAATACTGAGCGGTGCAGCTCGGTGATTTATATTATCAGAAAAAAATAAAAAGGTTTATTGGCCCGGCCACATATATGATATCATCTGCGCTTGCGTCGCACTCTTGTACATTCGGGTTATATGGCAGCTGCATTAAGTATTTCCACCACAAATTATGCTCAGGTTTCAAAAAAAATATTTTATCCCGGCTATCCTGCTTTTTGTAACAGAAGTACTGATAGCCATTTTTTTGCACGATAAATATATACGCCCCTATTTTGGCGATTTTTTGGTGGTAATTTTAATGTATTGCAGCATTAAAAGCTTGTTTAACATACCACCATGGCCTTTGGCTATAAGCGTACTTTTAATTGCTTACCTGCTGGAGGTTTTACAATATTTTCATTTTTTACAACTGTTTGGTTTACAACATGTGGTATGGCTAAATATTATTCTGGGTAATGGTTTTGCCTGGGGCGATTTAGTCGCGTATACATTAGGAATAGTTACAGTATTACTACTTGAAAGAACCGCTAATAAATAATGTAAAAAACTGTCGTATTTTTTTGCCCCCACGCCTACCTGCCGTACAAGTGTGCGACGCAAGTAAAGCCAATGGCAGCGCTACTGTTGGGCCAATACTTATTCAATTAATTTAGTTGTATTTCAAACAGGGCCGGCCAAAATTTACCGGTTACCAGCAAGGTGTTTTTTGCGCTGTCGTATGCAATACCATTAAGTACATTTCCGGTGTTATTATCGTATTTGGCGGGGTTGTATACCATACCGCTTTTATCAAGCAATCCCTTCATATCTAATTTAGACAATACTTTTCCGGTAACCGGATCAATTTTTAAAATATCATCGGTTAAATATACATTGGCATAAATGGCACCGTTTACATATTCCAGTTCATTTATATTACCCACCGGGCCATAATTATCGGTAACGCTAATGGTGCTAATAATTTTAAATGTTTCCGGATTTACAAAATACAGGTTGCTGGACCCCGTGCCAATAATAAGGTCTTTGCCATTGTGGGTCATACCCCAACCTTCAAAAGGCCAGGTAAATTCCGCTGTTTTTTTAAAGGTGGCGGCATCGTACACAAACACCTTATGCTCTTCGTAGGTAAGCTGATAAATTTTATTATTTAAAATAGCTATGCCTTCGCCAAAATAATTGGCAGCCAAATCAACATCTTTTACCGCTTTTCCAGTTTCCAATTGAAGCTGGCGCAATTTGCTTTTCCCCCTGTTACCAGTGCTTTCATACAAAACATTATTTAATAAAACCAGTCCCTCGGTATAAGAGCTGGTGTCATGCGGATATACTTTAATTACGTTATACGTGGCAACTGGCACTTCTGTAGGTACATCTTGCTGCTGCGTGGTAGTGCCACTGCCGCCGCCATTACAGGAACAAATAAAAACTAACGCCGCTATAAGTAAAATAGGATAACGCATACATATAAAGTTGCAACAAATGTAATGTGCTATATTTTAAAAAAATGGTAAGAATAAAATAAAATTGTACCATAACACCAACAAAATGAGGATAGTTGGCTTTTAAGATTTACATTACAAAAAACAAGAATTATGAATATAAAAATCTACACTTTACTCTTCCTGATTGGATTGTGCACATCTGCAATGTCTGGTTTGGCTCAAAAACCTTTTAGCAAAAATTCGGCTCAAAGCGAGAAAAAATTATCTAGCCACTTACCACCAACGGTACAAGGAACATCAGGTGATTGTGACACCATTAATTACCCTGTGAATGAGTTATGGTCTGGCACTACCTATCTCGTTACCAATGGCAAACCTGATTATGTAAACGGTACAAACAAGTATCTCGACAAGCAAAAGGGAAATACATTCGACCTGTCGGCCTCTTCTTTCACCCATCTTCTAGGTTGTTATTTTGCTTTTGGAAAAGCTAATTCAAAAACAGGAGCCAACCTGAACAAGAAAATATTTTTCAGGGTATATGACGATAATAGCGGTGTACCTGGCACTTTACTGGCTACAGAAGAAAGAACACTTTCTCAGGTTAAAGCAGATGTTTTGGCTTCTTCTTTTACTTATATCAATTTTACAACCCCGTTGGCTTTACCTACATCAAAAGTGGTACATATAACTGCGGACATTTCTAATTTCAAATACCCAAATGATTCTATATGGATTGCAGGCACTCTTGATGGAGAGGATGTTCCTGGTTTGGCAATTGAACAATGGAGTGATGATAGTTGGGTACCTTTTAATGATCAAACAAACGGGTATGGCATTGATGTAACTCTTTGGGCATTCCCAATTGTCAGCACTAGTGCAGGTGGTTGTTCAGCATTACCTGTTAGCCTTATTTCATTCAATGGTGAAAGGAAAAATAATGATGTAAGTTTAAGTTGGAAAGTAAGTAACGAGCTGAATATGAAAGGTTATGAAATTGAAAAAGCCTTTAATAACGGTATATTTAAACCCGTAACAAACATTAGCTCCATAAATAGTTCTAAAGAATATATATACAATTTTACAGATAAGAATGCCTTTGCATCTTCAGGCGGCGCTGTACAATATCGCATCAAACAAATCAACGCCGATGGCACATTCACCTATTCAAAAACAATCGGCTTAAACGGCAGCAGCAATATAAACAGCATTTTGTTTTCAAACCCGTTCAACAATGCATTAAAGGTGCAGTTTAGCTTAGCTACAATGCAAACCATTACTGCTAAACTTTACGACATACAAGGCAAATTAGTTGCTACAGAAAAAGCGGCAACATATAATGCCGGCTCCAATACAATTACATTAATACAATCTACTCAACTTAAAAACGGTTTATACATTTTAAAAATCGATGCTGGTAATGAACAGCAGATATTCAAAGTAGTAAAACAGTAAAAATACTTTTAACTCAATAAAAAAGCAGGAACAAATAATTCCTGCTTTTTTTATTTAACTAGTTCTTATCATATACGGCATTACTTTTGAGATATACACTTAAACAGTTGTACATGAAAAATTGGGTATTATTATTTGCATTATCAGTAATTGGCACGTTTTCGGTTCAGGCACAATCGCCACTTGACCTCCTAAAAAAAGTAACCAAGCCCAAATCGGGTGATTCGCTAAGCACCAATGATATTGCCAGCGGCTTAAAAGAAGCCCTTAGTAATGGCGTAACCAAAGGCACCAGCAAATTATCGGCAGTAGATGGTTTTTTAAAAGATGCTGCTATAAAAATTCTTTTACCTCCCGAAGCGGAAAAAGTGGAGAAAACATTACGTGGCATTGGCCTAGGCAAACAAGTAGATGATGCCATTGTATCTATGAACCATGCTGCGGAAGATGCAGCAAAAAGCGCTGCACCCATATTTTTAAATGCCATTAAAGGCATGAGTATAACTGATGCCTGGGGCATTTTAAAAGGCGGCGACACCGCAGCTACCGCCTATTTGCGCAGTAAAACCAATGCCTCATTAACCGAAGCATTCAAACCAGTCATCGATCAATCTCTGGCTAAAACCGGTGCTACCAAATACTGGAACACCCTATTTAGCAGTTACAATAAATTTTCGTTTAAGAAAATAAACCCCGATCTAAGCAGCTATGTAACTGAAAAAGCTTTGTCGGGCATTTTTTATGAAGTAGCCTTACAGGAAACGCAAATCAGAAAAGATCCAGTTGCCCGAACAAGTGATTTATTGCAAAAAGTATTTGGCAAATAATATTTATTCCACTTTCGGATATTATGTAATGGTGGGCCCATCAGTAAAATAACTATTGGGCATCCGTTGCGTCGCACTCTTGTACGTCCCAATCCGGGTCGGGCCTTTATACATCCTGGTAATAGTATGAATACAATTAGTGAATATTGTATTCATACTACTTATTTTATTCATACTACCATTTGCAGCCGGTAAACTTCTAATCTTGTTTAAAACAAGTTAAAACAACTACAGTCGATTAATACTCCTATCTTTTTTCACAGCTACCCACTTGCATTACCATAACCCAGCTTAATTAAACACCAATCCAACTGCTATTGCTTTTATTGCAATGCCATCCTTCTCTTCACCCAATGCCAGCCAGCCAACAATTTTAGATTTTCTTTTAACAATACTTATAAGAAACTGGTCGTTAAAGCAAATGATTATGGCACAACAATTGAATTACATCAACAAAACAACAAATATGAAAAAGATCATTTTAGCAGCACTGGCAATTATCGCATTTTCAACAATCACTAAAGCCCAAGGTTTTCATTTAGGTGTAAAAGGTGGCGCCAACATGAATAAAATTGAAGGGCAATCTTTTAAAGATGGTTTCAATTTTGGGTACCAGCTAGGTGGCTTTATGGAAATTGATTTTAATAAAAAAATCGGTATCCAGCCAGAAATTTTATTTAGCCAAACAAATACCAAAGTAGGCAATGGCTTTCAGGACATTTATGATGGCATAGGAAGTGCAATTACTGGCGATGAAGTAACACTTAACTATCTGAATATCCCTGTTTTGTTACGTATTAACGCTGGTAAATTGCTCACTTTTCAGGTTGGACCTCAGTATAGCATATTAGTGAACGATAAAGAAAACCTCCTGGAAAACGGGGCTAATGCCTTTAAAAAAGGAGATTTCGCTGCCGTTGCAGGAGCACAAATTAACCTGGGCACACTAAAAGTGTATGTCCGGTACAATATAGGCTTAAGCAATATCAACGATATTGACAATAAAGACAAATGGAAAAACCAACAACTCCAGTTTGGTGTAGGATTACGAATTCTTTAAACAATATTATTTCAGGGGGAGGACAATTGCCGGATAATTTTATGTATCCGGCTTTTTTGCGCCATTTTGTTCGCGTTTTGTTACTTATTTTGCTTTGGCATCTTAATTGAACATTAGAAATACCTTTACCAGCTATAGCTAATGATGGTACACAATGACAATTTGACTTTAAGTAACATGAACATGAATATTAATAAAGTATATTTTTCTACTGACGAGGATACAGATTTTTTGCCTATTATCCCCATAAGTGAAAATGATAGCGAACAGGATAAAAACCTGATTATACCTGCTATCATTCCATTATTGCCTTTACGCAATACGGTACTTTTCCCTGGTGTAGTAATTCCCATTACTGTTGGCCGGGATAAAAGTATTAAAGCCGTAAACGAAGCATACAAAACCGACAAGCTGATTGGTGTTTTGGCACAAAAAGACCCAAATGTAGAAGAACCTGCCGTACATGACCTTTGCACTATTGGTACCGTTGCCAAAATTGTAAAGCTTATTAAAATGCCAGATGGGGGTACTACCATTATCATTCAGGGCAAAAAGCGGTTTAAAATGCTGGCATTGGTGGAAGAAGAGCCCTATTTTAAAGCTAGTATAGAAGTATTGGCCGATGATGAAAAAATGCTGGATGAAGATTTTGAAGCATATACTGCCACAATTAAAGAACTGGCAACAGAAATTATTCAGCTGTCGCCCAATTTGCCTACCGAAGCTTCTATCATTTTAAAAAATATTGAGAACGCCTCTTTTCTTATCAATTTTGTAAGCAGTAATTTAAACAGCGATCTTAAGGAAAAACAGTCTCTGCTGGAAATTGAAGACATCAAGAAACGTGCAGAAAAACTGATTGAACTACTGCAAAGAGAACTTCAATTTGCTGAACTTAAAAATAAAGTTGCTTCCAAAACCCGCAGCGAAATTGATAAACAGCAACGCGATTATTTTCTTCAGCAGCAACTCAAAAGCATCAAAGAAGAACTGGGTGGCGATACCAATGAAAGGGAAATTGCTCAGATGAAGAAAAAGGGCGAATCCAAAAAGTGGCCCGAAACTGCCAAAAACATGTTTAAATCAGGTATTGAAAAGCTGGAGCGTATGCACCCTTCCACACCTGATTATTCTGTGGTATACAACCATCTAGATCTCATGCTCGATCTTCCCTGGGAAGATTACACGGTCGACAATTACGATTTGAAACGTGCCAAAAAAGTGCTTGATAATGATCACTATGGCATGACCAAGATAAAAGAACGCATACTCGAATACCTGGCCGTATTAAAGTTAAAGGGCGATATGAAAAGCCCCATCCTTTGCTTTATAGGCCCTCCCGGTATTGGTAAAACCTCTTTGGGCAAAAGCATTGCACATGCCGTAGGCCGCAAATATGTACGCGTAAGTTTAGGTGGCTTACACGATGAAAGCGAAATACGCGGCCATAGAAAAACCTATATTGGTGCCATGCCAGGCCGTGTTTTGCAAAATATCCGCAAGGTAAAATCATCCAATCCGGTAATGATACTCGACGAGATTGATAAAATTGGCAACGATTTTCGTGGCGATCCTTCTTCTGCTTTACTGGAAGTATTAGACCCCGAACAAAACAATTCTTTCTACGATAACTATCTGGAACTGGAATACGATTTAAGTAAAGTGCTTTTTATAGCAACTGCCAATAACCTCCAGAATATACAACCCGCCCTGCGCGACAGGCTGGAGATTATTGATCTTAGCGGCTATGCCATCGAAGAAAAAGTAGAAATTGCCAAACGCCACCTGGAACCTAAACAAAAAGAAGCGCATGGACTGGCTAATGTAAAATTCAAGATCAGCGATAAAGTGCTCGAAAAAATTATTGAAAGCTATACACGCGAAAGCGGCGTTCGTGAACTGGACCGCCAGTTAGCCAGCATTATGCGTTACGAAGCAAAAGAATATGCCACTAAAAATAAAATCAAATCCATCCTTACCCAGGCCGATGTTGAGAAAATATTAGGTGCACCAAGATATAGTAATGATATTTATAAAATAGCCAATATGCCTGGGGTAACCGTTGGCCTGGCATGGACCTATGTTGGTGGCGATATCCTGTTTATAGAAACCATCCTAAGTGAGGGCAAAGGCGATCTTAAACTCACCGGCAATCTGGGCAATGTGATGAAGGAAAGCGCTTCCACTGCACTTACCTATTTGCAAGCCAACGCCAAAAAGTTTGGCATAGAACCATCCTTATTCCTGCAACGCAACGCACATATACACGTACCGGAAGGGGCAGTACCTAAAGATGGTCCAAGCGCAGGTGTAACCATGCTCACTTCACTAGCCTCAGCCTTTACCGGCCGCAAAGTAAAATCTTATCTGGCTATGACTGGGGAAATTACCCTTCGCGGACAAGTACTACCCGTTGGTGGCATTAAAGAAAAAGTATTGGCCGCCAGACGTGCAGGCTTAAAGGAAATTATTCTTTGCTGGCAAAACGAAAAAGATATTAAAGAAATAGATAGCAATTTTATACATGGTCTACAGTTTCATTATGTAAAAACCATGCAACAGGTACTTGAAATTGCTTTACAATAATTTTAGCAAATAATTCTAAACAATCAATTTAATCGTTTGTAATACTACTAAGAACGATTTTCATGTTGGTTGTTTTAAGGGTTAATATTCCTCCATTTCAATGGGGGAATTCTTTTTTTATTAGCCAGAAAGCAGTAATGCTATTTAGCTTTACTTGCGTCGCACTCTTGTACTGCAGAATGTGTAAAGCTGCCATCAAAAAGAAAGGCATTTGTTTAACAAAAAACAGGAATTTCAATAGACCTAAAGCAAGAAAATAAAACTCATTAAAAAGGAAGCTGCCTTCATAATTACTACAGTTTTATGATCCATCCAAATTCATTAATAGCCAATTCATGTTCAGCATGTAGAAAGTTGAGCACCTGCCACAATTTAGTTTTTGGTATGGTAGTAAGCTTCTCTAAAAGTTGTTTGGTATCCATGCCCTCTGGCGGCAATAGGGCATATAGCTGCTCTTGAATGGCATTAAATTCATCAGGGGCCAGGTTAGATGTTTTTTGGTGCAGGCAATTATCACAAATGCCACATTTGTTTACTGCATTATCGCCAAAATAAGCTGCAATATATACACTGCGGCAATCCTTTTTACTTCCCATAAATTGCAACATTGCCTCTACCCTTTGCGTGTATAGTTTTTTACGGCTGGCATAATGCTGTTTATTAATATGCAAAAACCTGGCTGGTGCACGGTTGGTTAAGAAATGTATTTGCGGCGTTTCTTTTTGTGGCAGGTATTCTATTATCCCCAAAGCATGCAGTTGTTGTAAATCTTTATATACACTTTCAAAAGAAAGTCCCGCCATTTTAGCAATTTGCTTTTCGTTTATAGACACACGGTTATCCAATATGCCCTGGTACGTACGCAACAGGCATTTAATAACCGGTTGTAACATGGGATGGCTTTCTTCATAGGCTTCCATTAAAGATTGTGGCGCTTTAAACATAACCTGTGCCGGCAAAAAAATATTTTCATTAAAACTTAAATGCCCCTCCTGCTCCAATACCTTAAGCACGTTTATTACCTGTAGCAAATCCAGTTTAAAGGTTTTTACAAAGCTGCCAAAATCAAAATCAAAATATTGGTATTGGCCAATACCTACGGGTATTTGCAGATAATCTGCCAGTGCCTGGTACACCTGCTGTATCACCAGTTCATCAGGAAAGCGTTGTTGAGGCAGGCCTTGCAGGTAGGCGATATCCTCCTGAGTATACAATAAAACAGCAAAAGCCTTTTTGCCGTCACGCCCGGCACGGCCAGCTTCCTGATAATAATTTTCAATACAATCGGGTGCATCATAATGTACCACTGTTCGTACGCCAGGTTTATCTATGCCCATGCCAAATGCATTGGTGCATACCATAACCCTGGTTTTATTTTGCAGCCATGCCATTTGCCGTTCACTGCGTTCCTGTTCACTTAAACCGGCATGGTAATAATTTACCGATACCTGTTGCATGGCCAGCATTTGTGCAACTTCCTTTGTTAGCCTGCGGCTTTTACAATACACAATGCTGCTGCCGGGCACTTTACGTAAAATATCCAGTAACTTATTTATTTTACTGTCTACCAAAAAAACGCTGTAGGATAAAGTTGGCCGCTCAAAAGATTGCTTAAAAATGCTGTATTGTTTAAAAACCAGTTTATCAATAATATCCTCCTGCACCTTTGGCGTAGCAGATGCTGTTAAAGCCAATACAGGCACATTTGGTAAAAGGGTACGTATTTGTGCAATACGCAGATAGGGCGGTCTAAAATCATATCCCCATTGCGAAATACAGTGCGCTTCATCTACAGCAATAAGGTTGATTTGCATATATTCCAGAAAGTCTTTAAACAATTCAGTTTCCAACCGTTCGGGAGACAAGTACAGGAATTTAATTTCACCTTCGGCCACTTGCTGCAAACATTGCTGTACTTCGGGGTAGGGCATGCCACTATGAATGGCCATGGCGGGAATACCTTTTTGTACCAGGTTGGCCACCTGATCTTTCATCAATGCAATAAGGGGAGAAATTACAAGACATACACCATCCTGCATTAAAGCAGGTACCTGAAAACAAATTGACTTACCACCACCCGTAGGTAATAATGCCAGCACATCTTTACCGGAAAGTACGGCATTGATAATTTCTTCCTGCATGGGCCGGAAGGAGGTATGCCGCCAGTATTGCTGTAATATGTGTAAGGGAGATACCATATTGCCGTAAAGATAATTGTATTATGGCTGTTGCGTGAGGGATAGCAGCGGAAAGCCCACAGCGTAACGCAGTGCAGCGAGGACTTGCAGCGAATAGCCCGGCCCGCAAGGGCACGCCCCCCATTTTTATACTACTTTTTTCCAGGTTAAACGTAAAGAGTTGATGGCCAAAACCACATCGCTTAAACCCATGGCCAGCGCACCAAATGTGGGGTTTAAAAAACCAAGAGCCGCAATGGGTATGGCGATGATATTATAAATAAATGCCCAGAATAAATTTTGCCTGATGGTGATATAAGTATGCTTGCCTAAACCAAGCGATAATGGTAAATTTTTTATTCCGTGACTCATTAACACCACCTGCGCACTTTGCATGGCAATTTGAGAGGCATCGCTTAGTGAAATGCCTACGGTGGCTTTGGCCAGTGCAGGGGCATCGTTAATACCATCGCCAATCATGGCGGTTGGTGTTATGGCATTGTATGCAGCAATGGTTTGTAGTTTTTGCTCCGGCGACTGCTCAGCAATTACTTCGTCAATACCCAGTTGTTGGGCAACGGTATCGCACTTAGCTTTTCTGTCGCCACTTAATAAAACTGTTTTAATGCCCATGGCATGCAATTGCTGTACTACCTGTTTTGCTTCGGGGCGTATGTCATCGGCCACATCCATCCAGCCGATGAGCTGGTTATTGCGTAGTATGTAAATATTGTGTGTATCATCTGCAGTAAACTGTGCAGCAATGGTGTAGGAGCCTGCTGCATAGGTATTACCTTCTTTATCTGTAGCTTGCATTCCCTGACCTTTAACTTCCTGTATGGCGGCCCAGCGAATATCGCTTTTTGTTTTCCATGTACGTGCAATGCATTTGGCAATTGGGTGGGTGGAATATTTTTCCAAAGAAAAAGCAATGCGTTTAAATTCCTCCTCATCTATGGTGGTGTTAAAACCTGCAATGGCAAATGCACCAGTAGTTAAAGTGCCTGTTTTATCAAATACTACCTGCTTAATATTTTTAAATACTTCCAGGCTACGTGCATTTTTAAATAACACACCATTGCGTGCTGCGCGGCCAAGGCCAACAGCAATGGCAGCAGGTGTAGCCAGCCCCATGGCACAGGGGCATGATATAACCAATACTGCAATGCTTCTTAACAAACTGGCGCCAAAACCAATATCGGTAAAAAAATAATTAGCCAGTAACGTTAGCAAGGCAATGCCAACTACCACCGGTACAAATATGGCACTTATTTTATCGGCCATTTGTTGTATGGGTGGCTTTTCGGTTTGAGCTTCTTTTACCAGTTTTAAAATACTGCTTAGTACGGTTTCTTCACCCACGGCAGTTACATATGCTTTTATGGTACCACTTTCTATTATGCTGCCGCCAATTAGTTTATCATTCATTTTCTTTTCTACAGACAGGCTTTCACCGGTAAGAATAGATTCGTTTACATTGGCCTCGCCCCATAACACTTTGGCATCCATGGGCACATATTCGCCGGATTTGATAAGTATCAGGTCGCCAACTTTTAAGCTATTGCTGTCTACGGGAAAAATATGTTCGTTATGGTCTTCATCATAAGCAATCATATTAGCGGTAATCTTTTGGGAGATAGTTAATTTTTTTAATGCAGCCTGTGTAGTTTCAACTGATTTATCTTCCAAATAATTACCAAGAAAAACCAGGGTAATAATGGCGGCTGTGGTTTCGTAAAACATGTATTCTTCTGCCTGACCAATTAATGTACCATACAGGCTGTACACCAGGGCCGATAAGGCACCCAATGCAATTAATACATTCATGTTGGGGATACCCTTCAACAAACTATTAATGGCGCTACGGCCAAAAAAATCCATACCCACAAGAAACACCGGCATGGTTAAACCCAGCTGCACATAAGGATTCATAAGTGCGTGAATATGTATACCGGGAATCATACCTGCCAGCATTGGTGCGGTAAATATGATACAGAATAAAAAACGTTGCAGGTGATTTTTAAAAACTCTTTTAGGGGCTTTATTACCGGGTGTACCATTTACTACATGATAACCAAGATTGTCTATCCCCTTTTCCAACTCTTCTTTGGTAAGGGTATTGCTCAGGTTAAAACTTACATCGCCGCCAATAAAATTTACTTTAACATTATCAAGTCCTTTTGCTTCGAGGTATTTATGAATACTAAGTGCACAATTGGTACAACTCATGCCTTCCACTTTCCAATTCACTGTTTCCATATAATATTGTTTATTAGCCGGTGCCCCAAAAAAAGCACCTTAGAATATGGCACAAAGGTATTTACATTATATAGAAGCTATTTTGTTAATGCCGGAATATCTTTATAACGCTGTTGCAAATCTGTGTTATAGAAAAAACAATGCTGCCATCATGTACCCGGCATTTGTACTGCTATGAAATATTCTTGCGTCGCACTCTTGTACGTTCGGGCCATATATCAGCATTTAAAAGCCCATGCTTATTCTGCAGCACAAGTGTGCGACGCAAGGATGTTGCTATTGTTGCCTTTGCCCGGCTAATAATAAAACCCCATACAATAAAAAAGCCCGACCCTGTATACTATACAGAGCGGGCCATGTACCTATCCGTCTACCCTCAACATTCGTAAGTACAATTGTATTCAAAAAAAGAAAAACTGCCAGTGCAAGACTACACAGCAGTTATTACCTACCCTCTCTGAATACATTGTTATATGATCATTTATTAATTTCAAAATAAAATCTGCCAGTGTAGGAATACACAGCAGATATTTTAGTACCTACCTTTCTCTAACAATTTTTTTATACACCGGGGTATAAACAACATCGATAACGCATTGCATTTTCGATGCTGTAATTGTGTATTTAAAAGATCTTATTTGCCAAACATTGCCGGCGTTTTATTATTTTATTCTTTTATAAGTTTCATATTTGTTCTGGTACCATCTGCATTTATCATGGTAACCAAATACATGCCATTTGCATAATTGCGTGCATCTATTTTAATTCTGTTTTCGCCTTGTACTGTTACACCTTGTAACTGTTGTAATACTTTACCGGCAAGATTACTGATGATGATATTGTATTGCATGCTTGTATCGGCATTGAATACCATATAGGCAATGTCTTTAACCGGGTTAGGCATAATTAATGGGTTGCTTACTTTGCTGGTACTAGAGGCTTCTAAACCATTTTGACCAGAGAAAGAAGGCAAAATACCAACGTATAAACTAGTGTTGGAAGAGCTACCACAATTAGATACTGCTTTTACATTTACATTACCGGCATTGTTACCCCATTTAACTGTAATGGTTGGTGTATTTTGTCCGGCAGTGATAGTGGCACCTGCTGGTACTGTCCAGGTATAAGTTAAACCGGCAATACCACTTGTACTGTATACCATACCTGTTTGTTGTGCTTTAGCGCTGGTAGAACCATTGATAACAGCAGGTTTGGCAGGTATAACTGTAAGTGATTTTGTTTGTGCTGCACTAATACCGCAGCTATTGTTGGCTGTTACATTTAAAGTACCTGTATTAAAGTTTGCAGGCACAGATAATACGATTTGGGTACCATCGGGAGATTTTGAGCTAATACTTGTGTTAGCAGGAATAGCCCAGCTATAAGAAGTTGCTGTAGCAACCGGATCGATAGTAAAGGTAAAGCTACCACCACCACATAGGCCTTTAGCATCAGATGTACTGTTGATAGATACTGGTTTTGCAGGTGCTACACCAGCACCATTGGCAATGGTAATAGATTTTGTTACAGCACAACCATTGGCATCAGTAACAGTATAGGGAGAAGAACCTGATGCAGCTGTAAATGTACCAGTGCCTGTATAAGGTAAAGTACCACCAGCAGCAGAAACATACACATTAGTGGTGGTGTTTTTACAAATCATTGCATCAGCAGATACACTTACTGCCAGGGCAGCGGGTTGGTTTACAGTATAAGTAGCACTGCTGGTGCAACCACCATAAGCAGTTACAGTTACTGTATAATTAACAGCAGACAATCCACTGATATCCTGTTGTGATTTATCAAAACTACCTGTACCATTCCAGTTATAAGCAAATGGGCCAACACCACCGGTGGTAGTAAGATCTATAGCACCATTTTTTAATCCATTGCAGGTAATATTGGTAATTTGAGCGCTTAAGGCAGGTGCACTTTGTACTGCAGCAGCAAGCAAATTCACAGAGGCAGTATTTGCACCGCCACCATATACAGGTATAACACCGTTGTAATTACCTGCCCCATTAGGGTTGAATTTTACAAAAATGCTTTTATTAATAGAAGTGCCATAACCTGAGATGATTAAAGAATCAGTATAAGTACCATAATTAGTTGTACTGAAAGTATAGCCACTTACCGCACCAATTATCACATCAAAACCATTTAATGCGCTACCAGTAAGGGTGAATGATTTAGCATCACTAATACTGTTTACGCAAATGGTATCAAAAGCAGGCAGTGCATTTACTGAAGTACTTAGGCTACCTGTTGCTACACCAACATACAAGCTAATTGGAGCAGAGGTATCGCAGCCATTAAAAGCACGTACTGTTATGGTACCTGGGTTAATACCCCAGTTCACTTTTATTGCATCTGTATTTTGACCTGATACGATGGTAGCATCCTGAGGAACTGTCCAGAAATAATTTAAAGAAGTTTTGCCGTTAACACTATAGCTAACATTTACTTTCAAAGGATTTACAGAAGTAAGGCCATTGATAGCAGAAGGTTGAGCAGGAGTAGCGGTGATGAATTTACCTGTTCTTTCGCTAATACCACACACATTGTTGGCTGTTACATAGATTGAATCTGCCACAAAATTACCATTTACTATTAATCTCATGGTAGTACCATCGGCACTGGTGCTAGATATAGAGGTACCAGCTGGGGTATACCAGGAATATGTTGCGGCATTTGGTACAGTATCAATATTGTAAACAAATGTTGCTGTACCGCAAACGCCCAATGTATCAGCATTTAAACCGTTGATGATACCAGGTTTTGCAGGAGTAGTAAGTGTACCTTCTTCCAACACAATGGTTTTAGGTACTGCACAACCATAGGCATCAGTTACAGTGTATGTATATGTACCGGCAGTTATGTTAAAGGTTCCAGTGCCAATATAAGGAGCAACACCACCATTAGCAGTAACTGTAACTGTAGATGAGCCACCAGCACAAACAATGGCACTGGCTTTAACATTTGTATTTAAAACAGATGGTTGAACCAGGGTTAAGTTTTTAACCGAAGTACATCCGTTAGCATCTGTTACAGTATATATATGAGCACCTGCAGTTTCTGCAAATGTTCCGGTGCCAGTATAAGGCAGGGTACCACCAGTTGCAGATACAGTTACATTGGCAGTTGAGCCATTACAAATTATTGTACCTGCTGTTACAGTTGAGCTTAATACCTGAGGTTGGTTTACTACTATTGAAGCAGTGTCTTTACAACCATTTGCATCAGTAATATTATAGGAATAAGTACCAGCTTTTACTGTAAATAAGCCTGTATTTAAATAAGGTGCTGTACCGCCGGTTGCAGAAACATTGATGGTTGTTGATCCATTATAGCAAAGTATTGCATTGGCATTGGCTGCAGCAACCAGTTCTTCAGGTTGGTTTACAGTTACATTTGCAAATGCCACATTACCAATAGCATCAGTTACTTTATAGTTGTATTGTCCGGCAGTTACGGTATAAGTACCTACTCCGGAATATGGTGCTAATCCACCGGTTGCAGTAACAACAATATAGGTAGTACCATTTTTACACATGATAGTACCTGCATTTGCCTGAGCGGTTAAATCAGATAATGGATTAATTGTTACACTGCCTGTTGCAGAACAACCATTGGCATCAGTTACAACATATGCATGTGTACCTGGAGTAACATTAAATACACCTGTACCTGTATAAGGACTGGTACCTCCCATGGCTGTTACGGTAACAGAAGCCAATCCATTGGTACCCACATTACCTGCAGCAATACTCATGGTTAATTTATAAGGCTGAGAAACGGTAACTGATTTTGTATCATTACAACCTCTGGCATCGGTTACGGTATAATTATAGGTACCTGCTGGTACTGTAAATGTACCTGTGCCGGTGTAGGGTAATGTACCACCTGCTGCAGTTACGTTAATGGTTGCTGTACCGCCATTACAGGTTATATTATTTTGTGAGGTTGTTACAACAAATGGCTGAGGTTGGGTAATTACTAAGGTTTTATTTGCAGTACAACCGTTTTTATCGGTCACTATATAATCATTAGTACCGGCAAAAGCGGTAAAATTACCTGTACCAGTATAAGGTATTGAGCCGCCTGTTGCAGCAACCAACACATTGGTACTTGCACCATTGCATGAAATTTCACCTGCAGTTGCTGTCATGCTTAAGGCGGCTGGTTGATTAATTACAATTGATTTTGTGGTGGTACATCCGCCTAATGATGTAACTGCTACGGTATAATTACCGGTAACCAGGCCGCTAATATCTTTTGTGGTAGATGTGAAATTATTTGCACCTGTCCAGCTGTAAATAAAAGGAGCTGCACCGCCGGTGGCAGTAAGAGCTACTGAACCATCCTGTAATCCAAAACAACTAACATCAGAAATTACAGCGCTTAATACAGGGCTGCTACTTACACCTGTACCGCTAAGGGCAACATTAAAGGAAGAAGCACCACCACCACTAACAGCAATATTGCCATTATAAGCAGCTGCTGCTACTGGAAGGAATTTAACATATATTGTTTGACTAATACTGCTGCCATAATTGGTTAAAGAAAGTGAATTGGTAAAAGTACCTGTAGCACTGGTTGAATAGCTATATCCGGATACAGGAGCCAATGAAATAGCTGAACCATTCAAATTCATCCCATTTATTACAAATGATTTTACATTACTACTATTTACACAAATGGGGTCAAATGTTGGTAAAGCAGCAACTGAAGCATATAATGAAGTGCCTGAAGACACTGTAATATCAAGTACTGAAACGCCAGACTGACCGCAACTTGTAGAAGCGGCAACTTTAATTCTGCCATTGGCACTGCCCCAGTTAATGGTTACAGATGCACCTACACTGCTACCGATAATTTTTGCACTTCCAGGAACTGTCCAGGTATATTGCATACCACTTATTGGAGTTACACTGTATACCAACCCTGTTTGATTTTGAGCTACTACTTTGTAACCGTTGATGGCACTTGGATTAGCAGGTATGCTTACCAGATTTTTTGTTTGTGAAACACTGCTTCCGCAGGTATTATTTGCTGAAACTGCAAGAGCACCTGAATTAAAATTAGCAGGGGCACTCATGGTTAGTTGTGTACCACCATTTGAAGTAGAAACAATTGCACATCCGGCAGGTACTGTCCAGGTATATGATGTAGCATTGCTCACCGGGGCAATGGTATAATTAAAAATACCACCACCGCATAAGCCTTTGGCATCTGCTTCAGCACCGCTGATGGCTGCAGGTTTTACAGGGGCTACACCAGTACCGTTGGTTACTGTATATGGTGCGCTACCTGTACATCCGTTGGCATCAGTAACTTTATAACTGGCCCAGCCTGAAGAAACATTGGTAATGGTTCCTGCATTTGTATAAGGAGCTGTACCACCAGTAACATTTACATATACTGTAGTAGTGGTATTTTTACAAATCATATCATCACCGGTTACACTTACACTAATAGGATCGGGTTGGGTAATGGTATAGGTTTTATTTATTTTACAAGCAGCAGCTGATAACACTTCCAGTGAATAATCACCAGGAGTAAGACCTGTAATATCAGGAGTAGTATATTTTACTTTTCCACCTACATACCAGTTATAGGCAATAGTACCAAAACCACCAGTAGCTGTAATATCAATATTTCCGTTTTTAGCATTATAACAGGTAACATTAATCAGATTCTCTGTAATAACCGGAGAACTGTTAACCACAATAGCTTTTGCTAAAATATTTTTCTGATTTACACCACCACCTGTAACAGGAATCAATCCTTCAAATGTTCCGGCATTAGCAGTGTTTACTTTTACATTAACTACAATATTAAGGGTAGCACCATAATCATTAAATATTAATGAATCGGCATACACATTATTAATTGTATCTAAAAATAAAAAGCCTTTTAACGGACCAACTTTTACAGGGCTTCCATTAAGAAATGATCCGCCTAAAATAATTGGTTTAGCATCAACAGTACTGTTAATACAGGTGCTGTCGAATGATAAGGTATTGGTAACAAACAAACCAGTGTTTGAAGCGTTTTGATCAGGTCTTTCCAATTCAATAAGCGAGAACAATACATTCTCACTACTCATACTTTTAATATAAAAATCAGCACCTTTTAAACCACGGTTGCCAAAATAAGCATCTTCAATGGTGATAGAAGCTGTTTTCCATATATTGGTACCGGTACATGTAACACTAATAGAAGCTTTGTTTGCATCGTTTAATGCATCATAAAATAACTGCCAGCTACCAGTGCCTCTGTCTAAGTAAACTACTTTTAGTAATATGGATGTTTTGGCTGCTAATGGTTCATAATTTAAAAAATTACTATCCAGATCAAAATATAAAGCATTTTTGCCTTTTGCATTATCAAAGCCTCTGGCAAAACGGCCATACATAGAATTATAATTGGCAGATAAAACATTCCAGTAACCTACACTTGTTTCATTAGGTGTAATCTGGTGCATAAACCTGTCGTAATTACCGGCAAATACATTCCAACCTGCATCATTAATACCATTAGAATTTAACTGTACCATTTCATTGGTACTTATAGCAGATTCTGGGTCATTTAATTTAGCACCATAAGCCATAAAAGGGGCTACTACACTTGTTAATCTTTCTACTGTTCTGGTAGCCGGTCCGTAAACTGATTCAGGGAATCGAACAACATCTGCGGCATCCAACCCATCGCGTAATGCACACATGGCATGTGCACTTTTAGGTGCATATTTTTCGCCTGCATATTTATCATAAAAAGAAAAAGAAGAATCATAATTAGCATCCAGAATTTGATCATATCCCTGATTGCTCATATCCACACCCCAGTGTAGCATATAGGTCATCAAGGCAAACATATTACGGTATTTTCCATCCAGCCACATGTTTGAAAACACAGCACCACCGGTAATTTCAGAACGTGACCTCATATAAGGGTCACTGGTATTAAACTGTGGTTCATTTAATAATGGGTATAACCATTCTTTTTTGCTTACTTCATCATTTAACTGGTATCCTTTACCAATAGAACCTGTTTTAATCCATCCGCCAGGGCAATTATCTCTAAACCAGATAGCCTGGTCAGCACCATCATTTTTAGGGTTACTACCAATATTAATTTTAGGATTTGTATTTAGGTATTCATTATAATAATATAGTGTAAATTCTTTGTATAAATCAAAAAACTGTGAACCTGAAATCTGGTATTGAGGCTCTACATTTCCTTTATAGCTAATATAATCTCCGGTGCTGCCTAAACAGGCTTCTACAGAAATTATTTTATTACGCATGGTATCAGGTAATGATTCAACATGTTGGTGTACAGTGCTGATCATTCTTTTAAAGAATAATTTATAATCAGCATCCATATAGTAAGGAGACCATCCAACGGTATTACCCATATTATCAGTTTCCATTACTTTGGGTACACCATTACTATATAACCATTGTGGTGCGTCCTCTTTGGTAAAAATCATCAAAACAACCGGCAAATCATCCTGACTGCGGGCTTCCAAACAGCTATCAAAATAGCGCCAGTCCCATACATTGGGGGCTGTTTCAATTACCTGCCAGGCAATACTAAATAAACGGCCATGTATTTCGGGATATTTGTCTTTATCGAGTGCATCGCTGTGGCTTTGCCAAATTCCAAAAGCCTCTTTTAATGTATCGGTAGTTTGAGCTTGGGTACTGGTAAACATCATGCAAAGCGTGCTGAAAGCCAGGATAGAAAATAACTTTTTCATTTTTCACAGTTTAAGGTATATAGGGTGTTGCTTTCGCTTTCTATCTTCTTGAATCCATCACAAAGGTCATACACCCAGGGCCGGAGCGGTGTAGTATACGATGCCTATAAACCTTACCCGTGTACTGTTTTTTTCGTAGAAATTATTCTACACAAAACTCATATATAGCCAGAGATGTTAATGTTTGGCCGGATCAAAGCAGGTATTAATCGTTATTATTCAGCCAGTTAAGGCTAAAGCTACTGGGTGGGCATGGGTGCATCAGGCAACATCGTTGTGTCACTCACTTGTACACCATCAAAATGGCAGCAAAGAATTATGTGTAAATGGGGGAATATGTAGAGAATGGCTGTAAAAAGCTTCTGGTTAAAATAATTTCTGAATACAAAAAACATTGTAATAGGCAACAAGCTTATGTTATGTAAAACACAAAACCGATATTAGATAATACCAGCGGCAGTTCTTAATATTTTTCTGCAGGAAATCTAACAATGTTTGGGAAAAGCATGTTCAAAAAGATGATGCAAAAAGATATTCCAAAAAGTATAGCACCCCATTTTGAATTTGAAGAATCAACCGGGTTGGTATAATATAAGTCATGCTTTATATTGTGAAGTAAAGTTACACTATCCCCAATTTTATAATTTATGCAGGCTTGGCTTCCTACATTTACGATATGATTAGCTCTGTTATGAAGAATTACAATAAAATTCCTTTTGCCTCCATCATATACGCTGCAAACTATATCTTTAATAGGTACTCTTACATTATCACCAGAAATTTGAGTTTCATTCTCCATCTTATACCTAGAGTACAATACTAAAAAAGCGATAAATAGCACACACAATGTAATCACATAAACATATTTATCATATGGGGTCGAATTTTGTCTGCCAATCTTGTTCTTTTTCATAGCTTATTGTATATAAACCTGTATGTAAATGCTGGCAACCACCATTTATTAATATGTAAAATTCCTTCTTTCAAAACCTCAAATAAGTTCCCAGCCCATTCACAGCTTTATTTACCCTTTGCTGCGGCCCCACATTCAACCGCACAAGTGTGCGACGCAAGTAAAGCTACATTTATAGTAAATGCCGGGCTAATAATCTGTCAATTATCCGGCCCAGCCTTCCCTGTCTAAACTGCGGTACTGTATGGCTTCGGCAAGGTGCTCGGCTTTAATATCGGTACTGGCCGCTAAATCAGCAATGGTGCGGCTTACCTTTAAAATACGGTCGTAGGCACGGGCACTTAAATTTAGGCGTTCCATGGCTTTTTTAAGCAAGGCTTCACCAGCCTGGTTAATGGCGCAAATATGCCGTAGTTGCTTGCTGCTCATTTGCGCATTGGCATACATGCCGGGCGTATCTTTATAGCGCTCTGTTTGTATTTCCCTTGCCTGTATAACCCGCTGTCTGATGCTGGCAGAGTCTTCGCCTACGTTGTTTTTATTGCTTAGCTCGCTAAAAGGTACGGGGGTAACTTCTACATGCAGGTCAATCCTGTCGAGCAATGGACCAGATATTTTATTGAGGTATTTTTGCACGGCACCCGGCGGGCAGGTGCACTCCTTTTCAGGATGATTATAGTAACCACAGGGGCACTCCTGCGTTGCCTTTTCTCGCCATTTCTGAAAGGGGTTGCGAAGCGGGCAGATATGCCAGAGCGATATTAATCTGACCTTCCCCAACTTCAATATGGTCTGTAATAGTCTCAATAATGGATCTTTTTTCATCAAATGACAGGTTAACCCAATTCGCATATAAATCCTTTGCTTCCTCTATGACGGTTTCAGAGGAAAGCTGTTGAATTTTCAAGAAATCAATTTCGGCTTCCAGTTCTGGTAATTGATCTTCAAGCTGCTTCAATTGCTCCTTCAATGGAGCATAAAAGCTCTGAAAATCCTCCTTTTCAATTTCTCCTGCTACTCGTAGGTTCCATTGGATTTCAAGCCGCTTTCTGAGTTTTTGTATATCTGTGGCGATGGCAGTAGCTAAAATTTGCTTTTCTTGAATCACTTGGCCAGTTCTTGCCGCAATTGATTCAACATCCCCATCTACCAATAAAAAGGTTTTCAATTGCTCATGAAATATCTCATCCATGTCTTCTACAGCAATCTTCCGTTTGCATCCGGTGCATTTATAAACCGGGTTTTCATTATAAACATACATTTTTGCGCCACAACTGCAATGCACAAATCCTGAGAGTAAATATGCTACTTTAGGGCCTATCGCTGATTTTCTCTTGGTCTGCATTTCAATTAATGCATTACACTCATCCCAAAGCTCAGCTGATATAATTGCAGGACAAGGTATTTCAACCCATTCAGCTTCCGGCTTTATAACCCATTTCTTTCCTTCCCCAGTACTTCTTGTATAGTTTGCCCGGCGAATCCCCTTTGCAGTTGGGTCTTGTAACAACCTCAAAATAGTTGTATCACTAAATAATGACCCGTTTCGGGTTCTATATCCCATTCTATTGAGTTCAGATGCAGTTGCTTTTTTACGCTTAGTTTTGAGAAAAAGCTCGTACATCACTTTCCGAATCGGTGCTTCATTTGCATCAATGACCAACTCCTTCCCTTCCCATTTATATCCAAAAGAGGCCTGACCACCAAGCGGTTTCCCCATTTTTGCTCGAATGGGGACAGATGCAGCCACCCGTTCTGCAATCTCTTCTCGTTCCCATTGTGCCATTGCTGCTATCATTGTATAGAATAACCGACCTGCTGGAGAGGAAGTATCGATAGATTCAGCCAGGGAGATAAGGTCAGCATTATATCCTCTAAATATTTCTGATATTTCAAGTAATTCTTTTGTGTTCCTTGCTAATCGTGCAAGCTTAGAAAAAATAAGCCCGGTGATGTTACCTTCTGCAAGATCATGCAACATTCTTTTTGTTTCAGAATATTGCATTATTGATTTCCCAGAAAGAGCATCTAACTGATATACGGTTATCACATTCCAGCCCTTTGCTTCTGCATACATTCTTGCCCTCCGCTCATGGTGCTCTGGACTATCACCTTGAACCTGCATGTCAGTTGAAACGCGAATCCATATACCCACATTTTTCTTTGCTTCCATGAGAAATTACCTTTGCTTAAAGATACAAAATGATTAGAAAAAATACAGAGCTTTGCGCCTATATTCGATGATTTTATGCACCTATTATTCTTAAAAACCAAGGATAATAATGCCACTTCTATTTATCGAATATTTCAAAAGACGAAAAGTTTTTTTGCTTATTTTATCCTGCTATTGCTGATTTCAAAATAAATCGTAAAGAAATAATTTAATCAAGAAAGAACCACTACTTCAACAAAAAGCCCTATTCTACTATTTCCAAATTTCAATCTTCAATGACTCAGGAATTTTGAATTAATGAAAATAAAATCACCGTCAGACTATGCAGGGCAGAACATTTTTCACGTGAGTGTTCTGGATTATGAGTAAAACCACAACAGTAGGGAATTGGGCCAAAAAAGATGAGAATAATTATAAATTAAAAACCGCCATTTCTAACGGTAAATAATCTTGAACAGAAAGAACACTATCAATTTATGTGCTGTGAAGCTCGCATTGAATAACTCTAATTAGGTGATTTCATTGCAGGGATTTACCATTTTGTAAAAGTACGAATAATTTGTAATTTAGTGGTGTTATTGCAAAAGCAGTAAAACGATAAAACCAAGAGCGGAGCAATACGAGCGAAAGGTAACGTTTAAAGTTACTTTTGAGGAAATGATAGCCATATCTGCTACTGATGCAAGGACTAAGAAATAAGAACCTAGAAAGAAATAATATGGAAAATATACAAGTTGGTGATACTGTTAGGCATAAAACAAGAATATTGATAAGTGGTGGGTTGGCGTTTAATGTATTAGAAGTCGAAGGCACTAAAGCCTTATGCGAGTTTTTTGATACTGATCCAGACCAAACCACGAAACAGGAATGGTTTGACATTTCTGATTTAATCCTTATTCACAAGGTGGAAGGCGGATTTAGGAATCTGGGTGAATCCTAATATTTGTTTTGTCCCAATACCTATACTTTTGCCAATAATTTAAATAAATTACAATTGGGAAGTTAAAACCATTCCTCCGGCATAATGCCCATTATAAAAATTGAAATGCCAAATTGAATCAAAATCACTTTCTTCCACTTTGTTATATTGATATTTGAAATACCCATTTGCAATTGAATTCTCATATAACTTAACATTGAAAATACTTTGGGGCTCTTTAAACCAAAAAGTGCTAATACTTGCATTATTACTAATTATTTTACCGTAATGATGGAAAAACAAACCCCTAATTAGCCTTTCTATTGTCCTACAATGGGCTTCATTATCCCATGGCACAGCCATTCCTTTTCCTGTTATAATTCCTGAATCCGTTGCAATATTCACTGGATACATTGAATTGAAAATATTCTTTCTTAATTTATAATTATGTTTTGCGGATGGCAAAACACCTTCCTTAAAAAGCCTTTCAGATTCACCACCCTGCCTTGCTATGTGCATACCTAGGTAGACCTTAAATTTTTCATCAGATTTTGAAGCATCATTATTGCACATCAAACAACAAGGCACAGTAATTAAATCATCTGGCCGTGGTTTGTTAAAGATTGATTTCGGTGGCACATGATCCTTTGTTGTAGCCTCTCTGATACCACAATAGCAACAAAATATAATCGGAATATCTTTATTATTCATAGCGAAATCTATTTTTCCCAAATAACACTAACAACAGTATTATACCTTGGAGCTATTACGCAAAATTCAAACATTACTGTGTCATTATCATAATAGCCAAGCTCAAACCATGTTGATTTAGAAATTTGCTGTGCAGAATCCTCATTTCTATAAATTCTATTTTGGGAAAAATATTCATTAGCAACTGAATCAGAGGGTATACTAAGTTTATTCCTCTCTGGTATTCTGTAATTAAGTTGTGCTGATTTCTTATAATATTCTATTTTGCCATCCTTACTAAAAAATACGCAAATTGGGTGGTTGCCAAAATCAATAAATCTATAAATAGTGGACGTAAGACTTGTATTAAATTTGTCTGATAGCTGCCTCAATAAATCAGGAGAGAATTTTTGTTTAAAGCAAGCATCTTTAAAAAGTAATTCTGGCATTAAAAGTTCAGTTGCAAAATCGTTTGCTTCTTTTTCTTGTGCACCATGTTTATATGCTTCCAATGTAGAATAGTCATCTGAAAATGTTGCTTCGTTATTACTATGTAGCAACATATGTCCTAATTCATGAGCAAGTACGAATCGCTTCTTTTTTGGAAATTCAATATTGGAATTCAAAGAAACTATTGATTTCCCATTTTTCATTACCATTCTTCCATCACAATTATTCAATGGGGTTTCGTTCACTATACCTTCATGATAAATAATTAAATCTGTCAAAGAAATATCGGCAGGATCTTCGATACCGCAGTAATCAAATACCTCTCTTGCTTTTAAAACGGCTTCAGAAATCATTTAGCTTCTCCATTTTCTAATTTTTCAATAAAATCAAGAATTTCTGTTTCAGTTAAAATTTGACGTAGATTTTCTTCATCAAGGTTTTCAAGATTTCTAAACTGAAGACTGGGCGATTTTTGTTTAAGCAAAGTAAAAATGGCTTGCCTAGTATCTGTTGTTGCAACCTGTACCATTAATAATGCTTTAGAATATAAGCCCAATAACTTGTCTTTATTGATGGCTACTTGTTTTTGAAACATCAGTTTCTTAATATTATTAACACCTCGTTTTTCAACTTTTTGAGGGTCATAACCATGTTCCTTTAGCATATCATCCAAAGAGCCAGGATTCTTTGACGCAGCATCCAGATAAGAATCAATTAGATGGTCAATATTTATTTTTTTGGACGGCATGAACGGTTTTTAGATGGTAAATATTTTTGTAATAATCCTTTTACCTTTCTTAATTGTATTATAAACAGCAGCTACATCTACGTTATATTTTTTAGCAATATCTCTTGCCGGAACTTCATCAATCCAATCACAGAACATAATAAAGCCATCTGAATCCCCTCCGAAGTGATTTTCAATATCTTTCCAATTTTCATCAGAAATAATAATAGTTTCTGGGTCTTCTGTGGTTGCAATATCGCTAAAGGATTCAAAGTCTTCAGAGTCGTCAAAGACTATAGAAGTAAGTTCTTTTTTGACGGTTGACCTTAACGATGATTTAATATGACTCCAAATCAGGCTTTTTGCCACACCCTTTAAATGAATTAGTACATCAGGGAATCGAATAAAATCCCAGGCTCTGTCGCCATTAAATAGTTTTTCAATAGCATCATTCGCAAAATCTTCGCCATTTTTCACATCCTTCTCAGTTCTCGGTACAAATCCAATCTTTGTTAACCGTAATTCACAGTAGATAACCAATTCTTTGAAAATAATTCCCCATTCCTTTTCAGAAATCAGTTTTAGCTGCTCAAAAGTTTGTGGGTCAATTACTGCCATCAGAAAAATAATATGCGGTTTATAATACTATGCTCCATATGTACCATTTTTAGCCATTGACGAAAAAGAGTATTTTTGGAGCATACACAAGTATAAACAATTTAATAATGAAAACAATTCAAATTTACGTACACGGGGAAAATAACCGTGAGCCCAAATTAGTTGAGGTTTCAGAAGAAGCCTCAGTAAAAGATGTAATTAACAAGTATCAACATGAATTTCCCAATTCTGGTAACCCAGAGGATGTAGAGTTCTTTGTCGAAGATGAAGAAGAACAAAGGCCGAAGGAGGAAATTGGCGAAAAAGGTGGAATTAAGAAAAAAGTTCACATTCACTGCCATCGCTGCAAAAAGGTGAGTGTGTCGGTTGAATACAACGGTCAAACAATTACCCAGTATGTTCCACCATCCACCACAGCCAAAAAGATTTTAAAACAAGCTGCAAAAAAATTTAACATTAGTGAAGTTGATGCAGCCGATCTTCTTTTAAAACTTGGCGATGGTACTGTTTTACAACCTAGTGACCACATTGGTTCTTTTGTTGCATTTCCCGAATGTAATATCAATCTATTTTTAACAGCTAATAAACAAATACAGGGATGAAACCAGATTTGCTTCAGTTTAAACAGCATGTTTCAGAGGCCGGCTTTCAAACTGGTGTTGACAGTGATATGTGGGGTATTGTGGACGAAGATCCAGAATATCCCAACTGGCCTTTAGTAATTATTTGCGTACAGGCAGCACCAAAGGATAATCACCCGGATAAGTATCACTTTAGGTTTGACCTATCAGGCTATCCTTCACAGGCTCCTACTGCCTGCCCTTGGGATGTTGAACTACAGGGAAGGTTACCAAATGAAAAATGGCCAAAAGGAAGCAAGTTTGTTTCTAACACTTTTAATCCGGCATGGAATCCCAATGCACTTTATGCGCCTTGCGACAGGCTTGCTATGCCAGGACATGAGGGGTGGCAAGCCGTGTTTCCTGAGCTTTGGTGGAAGCCTACTTTTAAGATTCAAGCTTACCTACATTTTTTACACCGTTTATTAAATTCAGCCGACTATGCTAACTACTGATTTGTCTATTAGTAAAACTCTGTGGAAAAAGCTAATCAAAGAATTAAAATTGAGAGGAAAAGGTATTCGTGAAAGCGGTGCTTTTCTTCTTGCCAATTCTACAGAAAGAAAGATAACTGAATTTATATGTTATGATGAACTGGACCCACATTCTTTAGAATCAGGAATCATAGTTTTTGAAGGAGACGGCTATTTACCATTATGGAAAATATGCAGGGAAAAGGAATTGCAGGTGATGGCAGATGTCCATACTCATCCTGGTAATTGGACAGGGCAAAGTGGAGCCGACAAAAAACACCCAATGATTGCCCAGGCCGGGCATCTTGCATTGATAGTACCAAATTTAGCAACCAAAAGAGGTCAGCTATTAAGAAATGTAGGTATCCACGAATATCTCGGAGATAAAAAATGGAAGACATGGGACATAAGCTCAGAAAAATTTAAGATAACAGATAAATAATAGAAAATGAAATTGTCTGAAGATACATTCAACCGTTTATCGCTTGGCATTATTGAAAAGCAAAACTGTTCGCCTGAAGATGCGATGCAAAAACTAAAATCGCTGAGTATCTATCTTGTTTGTGGCGATAAAATAAAATCTTCGTTACCTCTACAGGCAGCATTAATTACAGCAGTCAATACAGGTAAAAGAGCTTTTCTTGGAGGTGTATATATTCTAATGCCTCATGACACTCCTTGTCTTTTACCCTGGCCAGAAGCCAAAGTTTTTAATGAAATTTTATTAGAGGCTGGAGCAATGATAACCGAGAAAAATCCTCATGATTGCTTTAAAATAATGTTTGGACTACCAGTAGATGATGATAATTCTTTGCAAGTGGTATGCAATGATTGGCAAGCAGGAGTACTTGCTGAAAATATAGAAGTCCCTTTTACTGAAACTGGAAATATTCCAACAGCTGGGGTATTTTCGGGAGGTTTAGCAATTTGCCTTTCTTTTTTAAAACTATCCAAAATCAATATTTCTTCATGTGATAAATCAATGGGAATTTCCCTATGGCGACCAGATTTACATTGGCTTGATGATAATGCTGTTGGTCCGCAGGTTTTATTACTTCCAAAAAAAATTTGGTTTTTGGGCCTTGGGCATCTTGGGCAAGCTTATATTTGGAATATTGGGCTACTGCCATTTAAAGCACCGAATGAAATCACTTTTATACTTCAAGATTATGACAGAATAGTAGAGGCAAATCTTAGCGCAGGCTTATTATGTGAAAAGAATGATACAGGGATTTATAAAACAAGAAAGTGCAATTCATGGTTAGAATCAAGAGGCTTTAATACAGTAATAACGGAAAGGAAATTTGATGAGCATACAAAAAGAATAAATGAGGAACCCTTTATTGCTTTATGCGGATTTGATTCTGCATCGTCACGAATACATCTTGAAAGTGCAGGGTTTGACGTAATAGTAGAATCAGCCTTGGGGAGCAATCTTGCCACCTTTGATAACATCATTTTACATACTTTCCCGGAATCATCAAAAACACCAAAAGATGTTTGGGGCGATATAGACGAATCAAAAATGGAAATAAATCTTTCTGTGCTTGAAATATTAAAAAAAATAGAAAACGATATCTGTGGCATTGTACCATTATCAATTGCAGGTAAAGCTGTTTCAGCATCGTTTGTTGGTGCTTGTTCTGGTGCCTTAGTTATTGCTGAGATTTTAAGAGGTTTAAATGGTGGTATGAGATATGAAAAAATAGTAGTACATCTGAGAGCAATTGATGATGCAAAGGCCATACAACACCCTAAAGGAAGCTATACAATAGAATTGAGTAAAAATGGATTTGTAATAAAGGAATAATTATATACGAGAATGTGATCATCTTATTTTAATTACCTCAGTTCTATTACCAGCAGCCATGTCCCTTGTTTTCTGTATATATAATATTTAAGAGATAAAATTATGTTCTTCAACACAGCGAGCCGCCCATAGTGGGCGGCTCGCTTTTTACGATTAAAAGGTCATAATATCGACCTTAAAGAAAGTCGATTCCTTAATTACTACCTAAAAAGGTAAATCATCTGCTGGCTAAGTTGAAACACCTTGTGTCGGACTAAGAGTAGAAATATGTGTGATTGCCTTCGCATAACTATGTATCTTAATCTCCTATACAAGACAAGTAAGAACACCCTTTGCTTCATTCTGTAGATTCAGGTACGCACGTACACCAATACGCCCATTAACTTCCACTATTGAACCTTTGATTAGGTATGCAGCAACCTTCTCATTGATCCAATAGGCACAATCAACATAGGTTACAATTTTCTTGACTTCACCACTTCCCTTTTGCTTATAAGAGTCATTAAGCGCAATGCTGAAATTGGTTACTTTCCTGCCATCTTTAAGTTCGCACACTTTGGCATTTTGTGTGAGCCTTCCGATTAACTGTTGCATAATTATATAGTTTTAAAATGAGTACAGATAAAGAAGTTAGTGGGCACAGAACAATGATACCTGCCCTGACTGTACTTTGTTAGGATAGTGCTGATGACTATGTTTCTTAACAAGATAGTACACGGTAATATCTTCATTGAGCGTAATTGCCAAGGCATCCTGTAATGCTTTTGATCGTGACTTTCGCTTCTTGCGCTGTATCTCCCATGAAAGCATCATAAGCCGTGATAATAAAGTTGTGTGTGTCATAAAAATAATTGTGGAATTAAAGAAATTCGGCAGAGTGCCTCATTCATATACCTGTAGCGACCAGCCATTAGTCAGGCGGCGGTGGAAGAATAGTTTGGAGCAAAAAAATACAACCTCACGGAAAAATAAAATACCAAAATGAGCGTGGAGATTTTTTTGTTCCAACCGGAGGAAAGCGAAGTGAATATGGAGCGCATACTTTCGAACACCAGAGACTGACAATATCTTTGCGGCAGGGGCCTTGAATAATAATTGAGTAAAAATCTACTAAATTAAAAAAGTATCCATGACACTAGTTTTTAACATCAATACAAAAAAGGGGTACCTAAAAACATTCCCCTTTTTTCCAACCCTAAACCCTTAAAAACTACAGAAAACTACAGAAAATTTTATATATTTAAAAGGATTAAAGCACATTTTTTTTGATTAAAATAAATTACAGAACCAACAAGACTGTATAAAAATAATTGAACAAAAAGAGGAAATAGTATTCTGCTTTATAGTATTAAATCATGCCTGAAAAAAGAACTTTGAATATTGCCTTATTTTTTATTGAAATTGATTTATGTGGCTCAAAAAAATGTATGAACTTATAAAAGGGAAAAGCGCCTGCGGCCAAAAAAAGCAGAGCCGCACCGGGGAGTAACCGGTGCCGGGGCACAGGAGCGAAGCGAGCCGTGAAAGGCACAGGAAGGAGGTACGACTGGATGTGACTGCGAGCGCCTGATATGGTGCTGGACAAGAAGCATGAAAATGCGGTGGACAGCTACGTTTACGCAAGGGTTTGGCGGGTCTTTTTGGTGACTAGTACCTCCTTATTTCTTTTATTACAAAAAGCATGACAAACCCGCAGCCATAGCAGGCACGCAAGGCGAGCAAAATTATGGACAACGGGTGAACTGAACCTTACTGAAGAGAATGGATGACATAGTGAGCAATTGGAACCAAGTGAGCTGTGTATAGGTAAAGGCACAAGGAGATGGACACTTAAAAGAATCATATACAAATCAACAAAGTGTTTCATCTCCTTGTGTTTAGTGCTTGGAAGCGAGCATGGTGTAATGAAGCTCACGAAGGAAGAAATGAACGAAGTTGGGTGAAGGTCATAAGAGTTGTCCGAACGTAGGCTGTAGGAGTAGCAAGGAGTATGACAAACTGCAAAGCATCCGTAGGATAATGCAGGTAAAAGCATTCCTTAAAAGGTTTTAAAAGGAAAATGCTTTTTACTGCATTAGTTTGGCGTACTCCTTGCCGACAAAGCCGAAGAGAGACCTTATTACCTATGTTGTAAAAATGGGAAGGCTTCATTGTCATCTGAATGTCCAAGCTACAATTCCATAAAGAATAAATATTTCAAGGTTACTTATTATTATATATATAATAGATAATGCATTCAATCTTTTCAATATGAATAAGTTTATGCCTAAATGAAAAATAATAAACCCTAGAAATAATGTCCAAGCAGATGGCTCCTGACCACTTGCGGCATAACCCGCAAGAAAAGCGCTTAATATACTTAAAGGTTCAAGAATTGCAAATAGCCCAATATTAATCAAGATTATCTTTAAAATTTTACTCATTGTTCAACGGTTACTGTTATACCATACTGCTGTTGCATGGTGTTAATAAAGTTTGTAAGTATCTTTTTTGTGTCCTTTTTATTTATACTACTTGCAAAAGCTTGTGAAAATGCAGTTATATCTTTCACAAAAGAGTCAATTAAGTGGCGACCAACTGGTCCACCTGCTGTTTCATCACTAGACATATTTGCATTAGTTCCTTGTTGATCGGTATCTGAAAATTTATCTCCGCTATGATGGTGCGATACGGCTAAGCCTACTCCTAAAGGTTCTTTTGTACCATCTCTGCCAGCTTCATTTGGTGCAGCGTTATAAACTAAATCAATTTCATTGTCAGCGTCAGCAAATTGGTCGGCATTCTGTTTAATCATCTCTAATAACGCATCTACGTATCCAGCTCCGAATGCTGCTCCACGACTATGTGTGTAAATCTCTATCTTCTCAATTATCTTATTAGTTTCAGGGTCTCTATGAAGTCTTGAAAGAATGTATTGAAAATCTTGTTTGCCAATAATGTAACCAGCTTGATTTCTGCTTGAAGCGCTATGACCTGTAATCCAGCTACCGTAATGGATAACGTCTTCGCTTGCGCCGTAAGTCTTACTATATGGGCCGGCTTCATAATAATATCGATCACCGTCAACAAACATTTGATTAGACCCATACGGAATTCCTGAATGTGAAACAGCATCTAAAATAGCTTGTGACCAATATGGATGACTTAGGCTCTGTTCATAATTTATTGGATTTGTTCCTCCTGATGCTCTACCATTTATAAAAATTGCCAGTTCCCCATCAGGATCGGTATAGGTTATTGGATTATTATAACAATAAACATAAGGAGATGAAATTTCTAATAAATCAGCTTTAGGATCTAATACACACCATCTTCCCAATTGAGGGTCTTGCATGCGTTTACCAAAATCGTAAAGTTCTAAGCCACCATTGTCTGTAAACTCTTTGTTCTGAAATTCTTTTCCATTGTATAATTTTTTATTAGATGCATTTCCAAAATTTAAAGAAGAAGAAGTGATACCACTCATGGTGAGTCCGAAGGGATAATAATGTGTTTCCTCTAACAGAGGGCCCGCATTATATTGAATATTAATATCATCAAAATATACATTCCCCTTACTCTCGTTACTTACATAGACATAAAGATACCCGTTTTTTGTAATTTCAATATCATTTCCATTGTTTAATTGTAATAATTGCTTTTGAGTAGCCCCTACGATTTGAGGGACCGATCTAAACCCACTTGCAACTGCTTTAAATGTTTTTTCATCCAACAATACCCAGTTTAAATATGCTTTAGGGCTACCAGATTGTGGAATTTGAGTATTTAATAAATCCTGAACACCAGGCTGGACAATATTAGAATTTACATTACTTGCTATTGTACCTTTTCCCAAAGCTGATACATTTGATGATAACTGATTAGCAATATTTATAGCTATATTTTGCAGCGTATTGTCAACTGTATTATCCATACCTGTTGGCAAGTACCATGCTTGAGTATTTGCAGTAAACTTATCACCTGTCATCACCTTTAAAATAATCCCTGGGCCCACTCGATTTTCTGCCAATGTTCCGTTTACTTTCGAAACATTAAGATTGTTTACATCAGCATCAAATCCAGAAGGCTTACCTGAATAGGTGGAATTAATCTTATCACCAAAGAGACTAACTTCAAACGTTCTATTGGCATCCTCCATTCCGGCGTGATAGAGAGTTGATTTTTGTTCATCAGTTAAAACCATTCGGATATTTCCTAAATGGTCTTTAATGAAATAATCAAAATTATGTTGCAATACATTTTCACTATTTATAGCTCCTTCTCTAATTCTTCCCTCTTCAAAATTTAAAAATTGAAGTTTTGTTTCTCCATTGGTTTGATTGGCTCCTTGCAATATATCTACCTTTTCGAAAACAGAAAATCCACTATAATTTGTAATAACCGTTCTTGTTGTTTGACTATTATATAATTTAGGATTTTCAATAACTTTCTTAGCAAGTTTGTTGCCGGCTGCATCATAAATATAAGTAACTACACCCTTTACAAAATTTCCGTTGCTATTATCATCTGTTGCTATATTTAATTTAGAAGGCAGATTTAAATAATTATATTCAATAGCGCCAGTGGTCTTATCAATTCCGGTTAAACCATCTAACCGCTTATTTTTATCACTAAGCATATTACCATTTAAATCATACCCATAATCATCTCCGATATTTCCATTTACAAAGTCACCCAATTTTCTATCAACTTGGGTATCATCAACACTTTTCAATTTATTACTATTATCAAAATATGCATAACTAAGTTCATCAATATAACTATTCGTAATCCCTGTGGTATTTAAGTAAATACCTTTTTGTTTCATTTCCAATATATTCCCGTTAGGATCATATGCACTATAATAATTTATCCCATCGCCCATTAAAACTGTGAAATCGATAGTGGCATCATTATTCCAGGTCCCATTTGTTAATTGTTTAAAATCAGCATATAATAGCCGATTTGCATTATCATAGCCATAGCCAAAAGACCTTTTTTCATCATCCCCATTACTACGCCATGTAATTCCGCTGATGTTTCCATTGTATTGATTTTTTTCAAAACCCCATTCATAGCTTAAAATCATTCCAAACCATCGGTTGTCTGCCGTACTTGAAGCCTTTGCATAATTCTTATTAATGCTTTTTAGCCAGCCACGAATATTGTATTCATAATCAAGTGTTTCAATTGGTGTTATGGTATAAACCCCAGTTTCATCCCTTTTTTGACCTAAATTTTTAGTTAATAATTGTCCTAATGCATCAAATGAATTCCTAACAATCGTCACTGACTGGCTTGGAGTGGTATTTGCCAATGCATTAAAAATTCTTTTACGGATTTTTATGGGTTTACCCATATGATTGTATTCAAAATCGGTTGCGATACCCTTTTCCTTGGCGGTTTCGCTTACAGGTTTAAACCTATTGGCATCATAAGAACTTAAAATCTTGCCAGAAAAATCGTATAGTATAGTAATGATGTCGTTACCAGCATTATAACTATCCACTGTTTGATTAGCATAATTTTTACTTATTTTTTGTATAAGCCTACCCTTGTCATTATAAAAATTATGTGTAGGTAACCATACATTATTAGCCAAATTGTTTAAATCAGATAATACACGTACCCTAGTTCTTGTAACTTGTCCAAGAGTTAAACTTGACGGTGCAGATGGATTTAGTTCGATGCCAAGTGCATTTTGATTTATGGGTAATAATAAATTATTAAAGAAGTTAGAATAAGTTTCAGCGAAAGCTACATTGTTTGCATCTGTATAATCATCATAATCGGTTTTTGAAAGTGCTACAAAACCTTCCCCACCATTACTAAAACCAGGAAGTGGATTTGTATTTATACTAATATCTTCATAAATTGTTGTACTGGCATAATCAAGGGAATTTAATAAATCGTTCAATGCAGAATATGAAATAGATTTTGTCATAATGCCAGACATTACTGGTCGGTTAAGGATATCATAAAAGGAAACCATCCACTGCATTGGAGTTTTACTTCTCATCAAGCCATCCTGAGTATAAACAAGCCTGTCTCTTTTATCATAAACCATGTAAACCCAAGCTGACCCTGGAACTTTTTTCGCTATCATTCTTTGCTTATTATCATACTCATATCTAAAACATAATTCATTCACCATCGCCTGAGAAAGGATCCATGAATTTGCATTAGACATATTGGACACTGCCTTTGGTGGTATTACAAACCTTAATAATCCTAATTCATCATAAACATAATATGTATTCAACCAATCTGAATATGGGTCATTAGTGCTATTCTCAACCTGAACCTTCTTTAAAATTACTTTCCCCTCAAAATCTTTATATTCTACGACAGAATGTCCATTTTCATCAGTAGTTTGAACTTTTATAAGTTTTCCATTTGAATAACCAATACTAGTAGTAGGTATATTTTTACCATCATCTGTTGCAGAAAAGGTAAATGCATCATTAGTAATATTCCATACCCGTACCTGATCTGTACTAAGTTTATTGGTAAAATAGCTTATTGATTGACCTGTATTATACCCATTTATACCTTCAGTACCTGCCCATACATTCCCAGGTGAATAAGTTTTCAGAACTCTGTTCAAAGGAGAAGCTTCATAGACCGTATGACCATAAAAAAAGGTTTCTCCCGGATACAGGGTTGCACAAAAAGATTGCTGTTGCGAGTAGGCATTTAATTTTAAACTCCCATTAGCCTCACTTGATTCAAAGGGTAAATAATTGTATTGAACTTTTCCAAACTCATCATAATAAACGGGATTAACCAGATCCTTTTTATTTCCACTTTGTTGCCAGCCTACCTTTTGCATTGGCCTACCAAGTCCATCCAAATATTGGGTACTTTTCCTAACTTCCTCAGTTGTTCGCCCATAACTTCTTACCTCCGCCTCCTGATCTGTTAACGAGAGATTAGGAGTTGTATTAAATGCTATTTGGGGTTCCCAAACAGTAATACTATTAACTATATTGTAAACCTCAGTTTGAGCTACTGGTATTTTAGGAGAATTCGGTACAGCATTTTGTGCTGTAGGTTTATTAGTTTGAGCTGGACAATATGTATTTTGAAAAATAAAAAATAGTCCAAAAACAATTGAAATTAATTTCATAAAAATAATTCGTATTGTTAAAAATTTATATACCCTTTATCGCATCCTGTATTTCATTACTTAATGGTTCAACGGATGCAGAAAAAATACCAATAAGATTGCCGTTTTCATCGATAAGGAATTTTTGAAAATCCTCAACAATCGGGTTGTTCAAAACACCATTTAAAGTTTTTTGGGATAGCCATTGAAAAAGAGGATGAATTTCATTTCCAGCAATTTGGACTTTCCCTGAAATTAAATACGTGGCATTATAATTTTCTGAAACAAATGCGACAATTGCGCTATCTGTAAGCTGTTCATTGCCAAAACTATTACTTGGAGCAGCGATAACTATTAAACTATCTGCATATTGTTGTTGCAATTGTTCTAACGCACTAAGCTGACTTACATGATCACTTCCTGTAGCAATGGAAACAATTAACACCTTTTTCCCTGTGCAACTGCTTAAATGAATTTCACTTGAATCTGAGGCCCCGGGAAGTGAATAATCATATGCGCTATTCAAGTTAACCAAGCTATGTACAGAGATGTAGGTAAGAATAAGTCCTACTATAAAATGTTTCATAATAAATTATTTAATATGGATCAATATCACAAGGCACTGAGTTTACTTCGGTGAATGGCCCTTCATTAGGGACTGTACCACCCCATACATAGTAATATGTACATTTCCATGTGCCATTTGGTTTTTTTACAGTACTGGTATTAACCCTTTTCCCTGCAATACAAAAACCATTTATGCACTTTTTGGAGGGGCCAATACAATTTGCAGTATTACATGCAGCTGGCGGGGAGCTTTGATTATTATAGTAACTATAATCAATTAATTTGATGATATTCTTTTCATTATCAAGAATACTTCTAAGCCTTGAGTAATTGTCATAATTATAATAAGTTACCTTATTATTTATATCGCAAATTCCTTTTACACCAGTTAATAATTCATAGTTATATGTGGTCATAAATGCATCTGAAGGGTATACCCTTACTTCATCTATAGCTGAACCTTCTGAAAGCACCATATTATTCTGAAAGGATTTCGAAATTGATACCCAAGTATTCCCTGTACTCAAATAATGGTAATCTATTTTATATTGCCTATTATTGGGAATTTGATAAGGTACTGTATAATCTCCCGCATAATATTTTTTTCCTAGAAATGGGCTACTAGTTGCAATATTGGCACCTGAACTTTCTTCAAAGTTTTCATAATAAAACTCCTTTAATCCGGTTATAACCATGGGGGTAACCTGGTATGAATAATCAAACGGAACCTGAGCCGATGAAGTGTTATTGGTAACACTTATAGTAAGTGTATAATCTCCTGCACTCATATTGTTAAACGTAATAGTATTTGATGTAGGACTGCAAACCGTATAGTTTGATGCCATACATAAATTGCCAACTTGTGATTGAGTTCCATTGGTATTAGTTAAGGTATAACCAATGCTACAAGATGCCCCAGCTTGTTGATTTGATCCTAACCATGCACCATTAGGAATCTTCAAGGTAATTGGCCCTATAGCCTGGGTGGTAAATGTTATAGTAATATTATAAGGAATAGTGTGGTTTGGGTCAAAAAAAATTTCGTTAACGCTTTCGGTAGAGGGGAATGAGGTTATTTGATCATTTTTTGCATTAGTCACCTCTGCAATAGGCAGCTGCCTATCATATCCATACATATAACTTTTACGTAGATCATTTTCTTTTCCAACACTTAATAAATTACCCTTATGATCATATGCAAAATTAGTCAACCTTAATTCATATGCTAAACCACGTTGACTGGTATAAATTTTTTCTGGAGCAAGAATTTTATTCCCCCAATCCTTATAAGTCGTTTTTACCCCTTTTGTAAAAATTGAATTAATATATTCCTTTTGTTCAATCGGATAATTCAACATATTTAGGGCTGTCATTTGTTGGCTAACTGCATCTGAGTTTTGAAAAGGGTAAAAAATTTCAGAGGAAATAGTTTCACCTTTACTATTTATTGTTGATTTACCACTTGGCAATTGATACAAGGGATTATAGGTATAGTTAGTGGTTGAGGATATGGGATCGTTATCAGTGTATGTTATATCTGTTGAAGAAGATAGGTTTTTAAAGCCTGTTGGAATTTGGTAATCATTAAACGTATGTATTCTGTCGGTAACCGAATTTGGAAAAACTATAATTTCTTCCCCAAATTTTTCTGCATAATAATGGGTATTCATATCCCTTCCTTTTTGAGGATATACAGATACCACCTGCACATGTAGACCATTTATATACCCATTTATTGTTGAAGAATAAACATTTTGACTTTCCTTTACTTTTTGATAAGAAATAACACCAGCATTGTTAAACATCTTATAATCCTCTTTACTAATTAGAACAGGATTATCCCAATAATTTTGATTATAAATATGCATCCTCGGAATCCTTAGGGTTTTAAACATTTGCATTTGGGAAGCTGCCCAACCAGAATTATCATATTTAAAAATAGATTTACCAGAATTACTCATTTCAGTACCCAAATATTCTGTCACTTGAGTATATATTACAGGCCGTTCCGCAATTTCACTTAGCTCGGGTATAAAGCCACTATAAAAAGTTCTTTGATGATATGTCCCTCCTCTATTTGGGTCATACGGGCCAGGTCCAAAAGGGTAAGCTCCCAAAAAAGTATAAATGTCCTCTTTTGCCATAGTATTCATTTCTGGCAAAAGATCAATGGAACCATATCCATTTTCACCAATACCATATTTATATGTTTTATAAAAAACATGTCCGTTGTTGTCAGATGTCTTGAGTTGATAGAGCCTTAAACCTGGTCCATCAACTGGCGTACCATTTGCTCCGTATAATGTTGCCTTATTATTCTCATAAACAAACTCTGCAGCCCCACCTGTTGGAAATGTTATCTTTTTTAGGACACAACTTTTTAATGCTTCGAGATTAGGCTCCCTATTCGCGGCAGGATTGCCGACAGTTATATTTGAAGTGGCACCACCTGATCCTTTAAATGGAACATTATTATATCTTGGTACAAAGTCGTGTTGGCCTGATGCATTATAATAACCCCACCAATCACAATACCTCACATTTAACTGGTTATTATTATCAGGATTAATAAAGGGATAATATTCAAAGTTGTATGTTTCGACTGTAGCATTGCTCTTATCCTTAAAAAGGATCGCATCTAATTTATTTTTAGCAAGGCCTAATTCAGATTGACTATAACAAATAGATCTTGAAAATTGAATTGTTTTCTGAACTTCATTTTCATTGTTTACAATTTGTATATTATTAATCGGCTTATCATTTATAGAATTATTTTCTATATTAAAAACTATTTTCCCTTGATTAAAGTCAATTTCAACTAAGCGACTACTACTATAATTTTCTGTAGTTGTAGGTTCAGGATACTCCAAATAGTTCACAGGAAATTCTTCATCTTTCATATCCCAACTATCTATTAAAATCCCTTGCTGGCTGATTGTACGCCTTTCCTGACTTAATGCTATATATTTAAAAGAAATCGAATCTATATTATTCGCAGCTATAATTTTTGATATCACCCAACTTGAGGTAGCACTATTAGAACCGGAGCCATATGTATCCCCTGGTATAAATTTATAGGAAACACCTTTCTCATCCGTAATTTCAATTGAATTGATGCCATTATCATTAAAATTTGGAGTTATTTGATATGGTTTAAAAGGAAGTAAAATAGGGGTTTTTATATTATTGACATCTTTGAAAATAAATTTGCCATTTAAACCGTTGCATGAATACGAAAAAATATCATATTCACTATCTGACCACTCACCAACAGAAATATCTCCTTCTGAATTAGCATAATGCATAATTTTTTCCAGATATTGTAAATTATCCAAATTATTTGTACTCAAATCACTTTGATTTTTAAATGGATAAGGGAATTTATACGTACCGATTGTAAAGGTGCCGAAATCAGGAGATCCATAAATTGTTCTAGTGATCATACCACCAGCATTTAAGCTCCAACCCAAACCGATCGGGCCATCCTGATCGTATACTTTCCTTCCAGATGCATGGTAGCTAATACTAATTGGCAAACTTAAACTACCACTTTGTATTTCATAAATCGGAATACTAATTTGTGGTAAGCCAGTGGAATAGTCCATGGGATAATCCTGAAATCGAAATAATGAAGAAGCTTCCGGTGCAGGCTTTATAATACGAGGCAGATCAGTTTGCGCAAAAGTATTATTAATGTAAAAAAAAGTATGACCTAGGAAGAAGAAAAGTGACATGAAAATTCGATTCATACTGCTTTTCAAAAAAAATAATTTGCAAAATCCACGAGAACGAGTTAGCATTTTTTCAATTTTAAATTTTTCCAAATTCAGGTTCATTAATCCCATATTTCATTTTACAATGTGTATCCTATTCTAAATTTAATAGGAGAAGTAGTTGGCAATTGTCTATTGGCATAAAAGTCATAGAGCAATTGCACCGACCCTCCATATTTACTAGATATTTTATATTTTTTACTAACACCAATCAAAGCACTTTTTTGCCAGGTCTTTGAGTCCTTCAATACAGTAATATCCTTTATCCTTTGCAAATAGTTATATTCCCAACCTCCGGTAATCCAAAAAGTTCCCTTTGCTCTTATATCAACAAAACTTCGGAGACCTAATCCTTCACTTGTAAAATGAATGTCGTTGAAACCTTTACCCAGTCCTATTTTATAACTTAATGCAATTCCAATTATTCGTGCTTCTGTTAATTTATATCCGATAGAAAGTGCCAGGTCAGTAGACGATGGGAAATACCCTGAGCTTTTTTGGCTTTGTAAATTAAATCCAGTTTCCAACCGCTTTAAAAAAGGTTTTATTTTTTGGGAGTTTGGCTTAAAATCTGGCATGGTCATTTCACTGCTACTTCCCCCTGAGCTGCGTACTTTGTCTTTTAAATTAGTTAATGCTGATTGTGCAGTCTGTACGTTCTGTTCAAAAAATTGCTGGGAATTTGCACCTACTCCTGCAAATCGTTCACTGATCATTGCTTCTACTTGTGCCCTGGTTTGCATACCTTCTAATGAACCAACAGAACCATAGTCAGTTGGAAGTCGTAGAAGACTAGCAATCATGCTGTTTTTTTGCATAAATTTTTGAAAAGCAGGAATTTTATTTAAAATTTCTAATGCTTTTCGCTCCATTTTCTCAGGTTCATGCAACATATTTTTATAGGCAACAATTTGTTGTTGATAGTAATAAACCTGCTTGTTGAGATTGATCAAATTTTTAGATATTCCTGAATTTGCTAAAGCTGATTTCAATGCCTGCTGCCGCTCAACTATAAATGTTTGCAACTCATTTGCCTGTTGTAATTTATCTTGCAAATTCTTTATTTGAGCCGATGCATCAGTTATCTGCTGTATCTTATCTTTCTCAAGACTTGGCATTTGCAAACTGCTCATTTTTAGAAACCCAAATGCTGTTCCAACACTATCTAAACCAGGAATATATTCTTTCAGTTTTATTTTTTTTCCATTGACTATTCCTTCCATTTTACTCTGAATAGATTGGTACTTTTCTTTACTTCCTTCAAAAAGAATATTCAGCGTGTTGCTATCAGTTCCTACTAACTTCTTTTTAATTTTCAATTCTTCATTTTGCATGTTTTGCAATAGTTGCAAACTTTTATTTTGTATACTATTGCCAAGTTTTTTATATTTTTTATTTATTTCATCAATAGATTTTGAAGAAATAGCATTTATAGCTTGCTGCATAGAATCTACTACAGGTTTGCCAGAAAGATCCTTTTCAAATCCTTGCCCTGATACACTTCTAGCAAGAATAAGTAATATTAGGAGTAGATTTATTTTCATGTGGATAACCTTATTATATTTTGTACAAGCATTTCTAAATAAGTATATAAACTCAAAACAATTATTGTGCATTTCAAACTATTCAAAAACAAAATGGTAGAAATGACAGTCATATAAAATCATAACTTGATAACAATAATTTATTAATCATTTTATCAAATTGCAGATGCAACAAGAGAACGTTTTGACGCATAAAATCCCCCTACCCACTTTTCAAAGTAGTTTACACAATGACAATACCGTCATAAATACTCAACGATTTATTTCACGAAATACAATGCCATAGGCTATTACAGCAATATAATCACCTCTAAACTGGGCAATACAATTACAGCATGCACGCATCACATGGAATAAACGGCAAGTAAATTTTATATGTTTAGCAAAATGTAAAACAGAATAAAACAAGGTGTGAGAGCTTCGCTACAATATCGGTGTTAACCTTTTTTATAACATTTATTTTTTTGCATTTTGGGTTGATGCACTAAGTGCAATTTTTTACTAGCATACGGAAATCAGGTTTGGTTGTTAATAATTTTTTTAAAGTGGGATATATATAAGCTAACAGTTTTCTTTAGGAGATGTGAAGGAAGAAAAAATATTTTAAATAGAAAAGTATTTTACCTTAAAATTTGAAAGTTTTTTTGAAACAGTAAAATATTAGTGTTATTTAAACACTTATTTAATATTAAGGTATTAAGAATCAAGTGGAATCAATATTTTTTGGCTCAACAATAAAAAAGGTAATTTTTAGGATACTGTCGCAAGTACGGCAGGGTTATACAGGGAAAAATCAATTAGTATAGGAAATTGAATACGAAGGATACAAATACTAAACTTATTTTTGATTATGCTTTTTCATTGTACTAAGTACTACTTTGGCTACTGAGGCTCGCTTGCGGTTCATCTCTTCTCTGGTAACTGCATCATAGGTAACATTAACCCTGTAGCCTTTCATAATTGTCTCTTCTTTGGGTACTGGTGCTACTATATATGTATCTAAAAAAGAAAAGAATGCGTCTGGAGTAAAAAACTCCACATGCTTCTTTTCAAATTCGGCTATACCAGCCCTGCACTTCTTCCGAATTTTCTCTAATTGCACTTTATCTTCACAAAGGGAAACTACCAGATCAAAATTTGCATCAATACATTTCATGATGTTATGCATCTCCCATTCCGGATCAGTTGTATTACATATTTCAACTCCGATACGTTTGCCTTCCTTTGTTAAAACGAGATCAACATGGTCCTGACTATGAGGGATTTGCATTTCGATGATTGCTATATACCCTTTTGATTCAGCCATTTGCTTTATTAAAGACTGCAGGTACCTGTGGGCAGAAATTTTCTTTGAATTCAATTTCAACTCTGGAAATTCACTTGGGAACTCTTGCAGAGTATTCTCTTCGATATGAACTACTTTATCACTTGGCACCTTATCACCAGGCACATTTGCTACAACTGGCGCGTTTACAAGAGTTTGTGTATTCTTCGGAATAGTTCCGGAAAGCATTGCATAGAGCAACTGCTCTACTTCTTGCTTTGTTGAAGCATACTTATGACGTGAAGAAGTTCTTACCGATTCAAGTTGCGTGCTTCGCTGCGATGCATTTACCTGTGGTATGGGGAGGGTAGTAAGCGAACAATCAAATTGTGGCTGTTCAATTCTGATAATAGCTTCCCCGGTACTTAAATTTTGCAAATCAGGATATTCAAAATGACCAAAACCATCTTGAAGATTTTTTGCATCTGGTTCCCCTACACGAAAGACAATCCTATTATTCGTATTCCCAAGCACACTATTGAGTAATTCAGCATCCTCACGATGCAATTGCTGCAAATCCTGGTGCGAAAGGGTAAGGCCAACATTATATTTCCGAATACCACTTAAAAGCTCCTTTATCGAAGGCGTTATAAAATTTTGAAATTCATCTAGATACAAAAAAATTGGTTTTCTGTTTGTTAGCTGCTGTCTTCGAAAAAGTGCCTGGTGTATTTTTGAAAGTAATAGTGACCCGAGTACAAAACTATTTTCCATACCAATTAAACCCTGTGCTAGTTTACAAAGTATGATCTTATTGGTATTCAATGCGTTTTCAAAATCAATGCCCTTATTTTGAATAACCATGTTCCGAATACTCCGTGGGCGCAAAAAGCCATCTAGCCGGGTGAGTATTGGGCCAATTGAATTTGTTTTTAAAAGCGGAAACTCCTTTTGCCAATAGTACAAGACTGTAGGGTCAGTAACCTTTTCTAAAAATAGCTGACGATACTCCTTTTCAATAAGAAATCTTCTCAGATCAGTCAGTGTACCCCCATGTGGGTTTTCTAAAATAGCTTGGATTGCATTTCCCAATACTGCACTCATTTGGTCACCCCATGAGGTCGCATATTTCTTAAAGGTCGCTACCAAATCAGAAGATAGAATTTCCCGCTCAATATCAGTATGAGCCTGCAAAACATTTAGACCAATTGGAAATTCTGTATCTGAAGGGTCTATCAAAATAACATCGGATATTCTCTCTTCTGGAATCAATCCAATGACATCATCTACCAAGTCACCATGTGGGTCAAATAAAACCAAACCGTTACCATGCTCGACATCTTGTAAAATTAAATTTGCAATCAAGGTAGATTTGCCTGTACCGGTTGCACCGATGACATGTGTATGTTTTACACGTTCCTCTACTCCTAATGAGACCGATTGAGAAACCCCTTGATGATAATTTTCACCTAGAATATATTGCTTATTTTGAGCAATTAGCGGCACAGCTCTTGTCTTCCTTATTCCCAAAAAAAGTTTCTTAGAGACGATTGCATCAGCGGGAAAATGCAAAAATGTGGATAGCTCATCTACATTTAAAAGCATCCCAAGTCTATGTGATTTCCGTAGTCGTAAATCGTGCAATCGCATTTCAAATGTATACTCCTGATTTCCAAGTGGAATTAATTGATTGGCTCCACTTTCCGAAGAATGTAACAGCGCAGTACCAATTTGGTCTGAAACTGCCAGTGCCTCGGATTTTTCACATGCTTGTCCGAAAACACGAATAGCTACCCCAAATAAAGAACTCTGTACTTTTTCAAGTGCGCGTTTTGGAGCAAGGGCATCATCGTTAAAAAAAGAATTTCCATCAAATAGAGTAACGCTCCGAACAATACTATCTCTCCATGCATTTACAGCTCCCTGAAAGAGAACCTGAACACCACCCTGCTCTTCACCCTGAAATCGCTCTAAAACGCCCAGAATACCCGTTAAAGGGTCTATATTGAAATTCTTAGCTATATACAAGGGACGAAAGAATTCTTCCTTTAGCCCAAAATCTACAATGGCCACATATCCGTATTCTTGAACGATATGGTCAAGATATACCGAGGTATACAGTGTACTTGCTTCAGGAAAATAAGCTTTTATATAAGTTTCAATAATATAACTATCTGTTTCGCTGGAAACAAATTGCAATACAATCTCCTTCGCATTTCCAATTATTTCAAAGGAAATTACATGCTCGCAAGAAGAAAGCATAAGTAGTATGGCTTTCATCCTTTCGGGTGTTATCTTCCTTTCTTTTGGAAACTGTATTTGCAAAGCTCTTAAAGCGGATGCATTGGTATCTTCAAAGGGTGTAATATCTTCATATTCTAAAACAGGGATATCATTTGTTATTACAGGCTTTTTCCCTTTAACCAGTTCAATTGCTTTACTAATAAAGGTGTGCCGCTTCCCATCATCAACATATTCCTCTTGAAATCCATGCCGAAAAAATGGAATAAAAGGCGGCTCTAGGCATACCGGCGAGTCAGAGACATACCATCCCCTCCCACGAAATTCCCAGGAATAGAATTGATAGGTAAAGTATTCAGATGCAGTCATTATAATACCTTACGCGCGACTTACATGAATTTGTCTTTCCATTTCACTTAATCGAGAACCCGTGTCAGAAAGCATTGAATCAATTACTTCTAAAACACACTTATGAACGCATGAACGAAACATACTTTCTTGATCTGCTTCAAAAAAAGTTTGCCGTGCTGCTCGTTCACTTAAAAATTCGGTGGCCTTAGTGAGCTTCATCAAGCTTTTCATTGCACTTTCAGTTTCATAAAGCCACCAGGAAACAAAGAAGTCTTTACCGAATGGAGCTGCACAAATATCAAAAACAAGATTATGATACTTGACCCGCAAATATTCACGGGAAGCAGAAAGAAAGCCTCCTTCTTTTAAGTTCACCCGCTCTATTTTAGTATCGGGTATTTGATGTGATTTAATAACTTCTTCAAGTTTAGCGTAAAATTTATCTGTTGACATATTGAAGAATGGAAAGAGGTTGCCCCAGTTGGAGAGCATTTGGGTAATCGGAATAGCCATTGTGAGAGTTTTAGAGGTTATGAAAAGGATTAAGCACCTAATTTAAAATTTCTATTTTAAATTTTCAAATAATTGAAAAATTTTAAGGTAACCCAAAAACGAATAAACAACTTATTCAATGGTAGATAAAATTCTTTTAGATTTTTATGTTAGTAGAAATTCTGATTTGAAAAAATTCATTTCTCAAATGGGACAACCTGATGAATTTGTAACATTCAATGAGGCACCTTATAAGCTTGAAGATATTTAAAAAAAATGGAGCATGTATATTCAAAAAATCGAATTTACATTTTGCTAGCAATTAATGACATAGCAAATTCCACATAATCGTCATGACGAAATAACATGAAAAGTAAGTTGTATGAATTTTAGGCCGATTTTGGAAATTGAATGTTGAAATTATAAAAATAAGTGAGGAAAACTTTTTAAAAATGTGCAAAACTTTAGCAATTATTTACTAAATTAATTATCAGTGAAGGATAATCTGTAACTTTGTCATAGGCATGTAAAAAAATAAAAATGGCCTAATTATTGAAATGTTAAAAAAAAGAAAAAGAAGGCAAAGACCTTAGGTTTCTCACCACCTAAGGTCTTTGAGGAAATGAGTTAAACAAGCTTACTCTTTTCCGGTTGGTTTTACTTTTCTGGCGCGAATGTACGTGTTGTTTACCAAAAAACAACACTCCATTTTGCGGCAATATGGCAAAAAATATTATCCCTGCCAAAACCACTCCTTCACATTAAGCTTGTCGGCTTATTTGCCTATCCGCAGTAGTTCTGAAACTAGGCAAGAACTTTAAACAACATAATAATGGCAAGCAACGGAAAATCCGGAGACAACAGACGTATTGGTGCAGTAAAAGAGCGCACCCAAGTTTTTAATCCCCAAAATCAAAAATTCGTAAAACGAGACAGTGAAACAGGTCGGTTTATGGATGTAAAGAGTGATGGTACAAAATTTAAGGGGGTAAAAAAAGAAAAGTAGAAAATATGACTTATTCAAATCTGTACGGTCTCCAATCTGGAGACCGTATTATAGAACCGCTATTTTCAACAGGTATCCTAAAGCATCATGCAGTTTATTTAGGATCTACACCAGAAGGAGTTGAGTTAATTGCTGAAAACACTAAAATCAACGGTGTACACATTATTAAAGCATCTGACTATTTTCTTAAAGTAAAAAAGATTGATAGAATTGAAAAATTCAAAGGCACTTATACTGAAAGAAAAGTTATTGTTCAACGTGCTTTAAAATTAGCTGGTAAACCTTATAGCTTATTAAACTATAACTGCGAATCTTTTGCGAATGATATTATAATAGGCAAAGCGATAAGCAAGCAAGCTGATATTGCATATTTGGGTATCATAGCACTACTCATTCTAGGATTAATTTCAAATGATTAATAAATATATTGATGGAAATAAAATATGAACATACAAAATTCCTGATTGAAAGATTTGATCACTATTTTGATTCGGTTAACAACAAAGGAGCTTTTTATATTGGACTTAATACATTCATTTTTAGCGGGATAAGTATAGGATATACAAGTATATCTAATAACATCGAAAAAACCTGCATTTTTTGGTTATTTCTAATTTCAATATTTTCTCTTTGTATTCTTTCAATTATTTATACGCTGAGAGCAATAACTCCTTTTATGAAAGACAACCATGCAAATGACGATAAAGTATCTCTCATATATTTTGGAGGCATTGCTAAATATGAGCTAGGTAGGTTTATGGAGAAATATGAAGGAGAGACCGAATCTTCAATAATATTAGATATGACTAGGCAAGCTCATTCCTTAGCTAAAGGGCTTGCTACAAAATTTAATTTCTTACGAATTGCAGGCTTCTGTTTACTGAGTCAGTTTGTTTTAATAACAATTTTTTTCATGTACATAATACAAAACATTACACAATGATTTACGATAAATATACAAACCACTTAAAAGATATTGTAAAAGCGAATAGTAAAAGACAAGACCTTGTGAAAGGCATTTCAGGACTAAATAGTTTTGGAAGATCTAAAACGCAAACAATTGAGCAGATTCGGGAACAAAGAACATTTAGTAATAAATTACAACTCAATACTTTGCCGTTGACGCTTATGAAGCAAACTGATCTACTTTCAAATGCTCAATTAGGTTTGCACCCTGATTTTAAGCACCTAAAAAATTCGGATGAGACTGAAAATCACCATATTGTTTCACTTTTTATAGACATACAAGGTTCAACAAATCTTTTCAAAAAATATGATCTTGAAGATATTTATAGTATCACTAATACTATCCAAAGCGCTGCTATTCATACTATCGTAAGTTTAGGAGGACACGTGCAAAGGTTACAAGGTGATGGCGTATTCGCATATTTTGGTGGAAAAACAATAGAGAAAAAGGAGGCCATTAAATTTGCTATTACTGCATGTAGCATGTTCAGTTATTTTGTCCAAAATGATCTAAAAGATGTTTTTCTTGATAATGATATAGAAAATATTAATACAAGAATTGGAATTGATTTTGGAAATGACGAAGATGTTTTATGGGCTAATTTCGGATTGATGGATGTAAGTGAATTAACGACCTTAAGCCTCCACACTAGCCTCGCCAGCAAAATGCAAGCCTTTGCTAAAAGGAATGGAATTGTAGTTGGAAACAATGTAAAAGAGCTACTACAAGGTGATGAAAAATGGTATGCAATTATTTCCGAGGAGAATAGATATATATTTAAAAACCCTGCAAAAAAATTCTTTTACACACAATATTCCTTTGATTGGTTTAAGTACTTGAAAAGCTTACCCTTTATTAGTGAGTCTGCAGATGGGCAATTACATATCGTAACTGAAAATGAAATTAGAGAAAAGGAAAGAATAGAGAGACTAAGGAATACCACAGCTCTTTTACATTCTCAAAGGGCTTTTTTAGATGAGAACGGGAAAATAAATGATGAATCTGGAGTCCATCACGAAAAACACCGATTCCATTATGGGAAGTAAATTTTTTAAACCACATATACAACAATCAGCAAAAGAAACAATTCTTACGTATCAAAAAAAATTAATTGAAGATCATTACCAATTTTTGAAGTGTAGAATTGAAAAAAATGTCTTGATATGTGTTGGTGAGATTTCGTCTTCAGATTATATTAATCAATATAAATTAGAACTAAGGTGTACTGCATGGAATGAGCCCTCAACAAAAATATTGTCACCTGAGGATATTATTCCAAGCAATACAATCCACATGTATTCTGACCACTCTCTCTGTTTACATTATCTAAAAGATATGAAATGGAATGGATGGACAGAAATATATAAATATACAATTCCCTGGGCTATTGAGTGGATTCATTACTACGAAGTATACTTAGTAAATGGGAATAAATGGGAAGGACCCGAATCACCTGTTCATTTTACAGAATTCGACAAAAACAAATATGAAGACGAGTAACGTTAATTCATGATCAGTATAAAGCTCTTTGTATCAATAAAAAGCCTGTATAGAAGTTCTATTCAGGCTTTTTATATTAAAGAGTCATATTTTTAAAAAGCTACAAATAAAATTACAGGTTCAATAATACATTTAGAAAAAATACTTATATAACCATAAGAAGCCTAAAACGATAAGGGCACCGGCAATTATCAGTCCACCAACAATGATTAAATTCTTTGCTCGATTTTCCCAATAATAACTTTCTGGGTAACGCATCCTTTTTTTATTATTCCTCATAACAGTATAAATTTAAAGAAAAACCAAACTCTGTAAAAAATATCATACCTATTAATAAAATTAACGAGTACCCTGCAAAAAAAATTAAATGCAATGGTATATATGCTTTCAATAAAAGTAAATATTAAATAGGCTACCAAATTGAAATACATTTCATATACCCCATTTTACCTTCCAAAATAATCTTCACCTAAATTCTCATTAGAATTAGTGCTTCTAGCCGAATAGAGTTTGTTGATCTATAATTTCTGATTGTTGCCGCTTAATCTCAATAGGCTTTGCCCCATACTTTTCCCTAGAAAAATCTATCACCAAATTGCGATTTGACTCCGAATGTATTTGTAGTGAAATAGTTTGCGCACTAAACGGCTGTGAAGTTGCCCCATCGATCATGAGCTTTAGATACATTGCATATTTAGGAAGTGCAACAAAATCAGTTTCTTTAAATGTTGGGGAAAATTCTTTTGAAAGATACTTGGCATCTTCCGCACCTACTCTAAAAGAAATGAGTGTCCCAACATTACCAAAAATAGCAGCTCGTATTTTTTCATTAATTTGATCAATATATTGATGTGTTAGAAACAAGGAAAGTTTATACTTTCTTGCTTCTGCCAGAATATCGATAAATGATAATGATACAAAAGAATGCATCTCATCAATATAGAGGAAAAAGGGGATTCTATCTTCCTCCTCTTGTGTTGAACGATGCATAACAGCCAATTGAATAGCTGAAACCAAAATGCTGCCTAGTATAGAACACGCATCTTCGCCTATCTCCCCTTTCGCCAAATTGACTATAAGGATTTTGCGCTCATTTAAAACCTGCTCAATAGTAAAGCTAGATTCTTTTTGGCCTACGATATTTCTAAGTGGAATACTTGTCAAGAAAATTCCTGTCTTATTAAGTATTGGACTAATCGCCTCGGCCTTTAAAGCCGGGTTGTATTTTTCAAACTCATTTTTCCAGAATGCTCGAACGTGCTGATTTGTAACATAGGCTAATACAGCATTTCTGAAGTAGAAATCCGTTAAGAGTGGTGCAATATCCAGAAGGGTTGCTTTTGGATATTCTAATAGGGTTAGTAATACATAGCGGAGGATATACTCTAATCGCGGCCCCCAGGACTCAATCCAAATTTTGCGAAAGGTAGAAATCAATCCTGAAGCAACTAAATGATGCTCTGTGATGGGAACGCCACTAAGTGGATTAAAACCAATAGGGCGTATACTGTCAGTCGTATTAAAATATATAACATCCTTAATTCTATGCTCTGGGATATGGTCTAATATTGATTTCGTAATATCTCCATGAGGATCAATTATGCATAGCCCGTTCCCCCTGAGAATATCTGTAATAGCCATTTGCATCAACAAAGTAGACTTTCCTACTCCTGTTTTACCAATGGAGTATATATGCCCAAAACGATCAGTATCTTTAATACCAAATAGTTGTTTTATGTCTCTCCAATCAGTAATACCAATAGGGGTGATTACAGGTTTTTCATATTCCTTTTGAGTCATACTTAGTAGATCGTATCTTACTGGAGATGGGCCAACTAGGGGGAAGGAATTAATTTAAATAGAAAAAGCTACAGAAATACATACCACAGGCCCTTTTCGAAAATTATGGTAATATTCTTTCATTGAAATTTTTGATTGCCTTGGAATTAGGACACATTTAGTGGCACTCAAATAATCTACATTGTTTTAGTATATTTATTCCAATAACAACAACCCTATGGCAAAATTTTCAAGTACAAGAGTCTTCATAAACAAGCGATTTCATCTTTTCACATTTACTCAAGAAAAAGATGGTAGCATATATATCAGTTGGCCAGATTTTGAAAATACCAGATGGTTTTTAATAAAAGAGAGTCAGGCTGAAATTGTTGCTATAGAGGCCACATCTCCAGGAGAAGGCAAGTTTACGGTGCACGGATCAGGTCAAGCAGGATTTAGAGAACATACAGGCAGATACGACAAAACCATATTATTTCATGGAAATCAATTGGTTAATTCTGATCAAAACTCATTTGGAATCAGACATCTATTTACTATTCAGCTACCTGAACCAAGTTTTATACCGCCAAATTCTCCTTATCTAAATAGAAAAACTGATTATTCAATATTAGCGTCACATGTAGTTCCCTCAATACTTATTTTCTTTGCTATCCCGAAACAAAATTTTGATTTTGAGGCTTCTTTTTCATTACACGAAGACTTTATCCCCTGGTCAGAAGACAACCAACCAACTCATTATTTAGGTACCCATCTTTTCGAATTAAGTACCCATGTAGTCCTTTGGATTGCTTACAGAACAACAAATATGTTTTGGCCAGCTCATCCAGTTGTTCATTATAATAATGGATACAAGATTCCATTTATTATTGGCAAAGGCAATAAAGAATATACGGCTGAATTGCGAGCCCCGGAATATGAATTAAGTGGGAATAAAATATCAATTAACTTCTAAAAATTACTAAGGATATAATTAAAATATAAAGAAGCATTTTTTACTTTGAATTTGTGTCAAACATAATCTTACAATTAGGCTCTTACTCTTTTAAAATAGAAGTCGTATGTTCATAATATATTTAAATAGGAATATTTTAAGTAGACCAATACCACACAAAAGATACTGGTATCACATGCCATTAAAAGGCTTTAAAGAAAAGGCCTATTCCTTAAAAAGGTACTGATTGAAAATAATTGATACATTACAACTACTCATGAAAAGTGCATTGACAAAATTAACCTTAGAATAAACTCTTGTAGTTAGACGTATTGAAAATCATCATATAATAACCACTTTGCATAAATTTGGTATTACCCATTTCTTTAAAAATCAACTAAAAAAATCTAATTATTTACTCCCACTTTAGGATTTTTGAACCTGTTGTAGAATATATCCCCAACTTTTGTATCTTCATTAAGCAATTGTTTCCTTCAGACTATTTCAAATGTCGACACTAGTGCTTAAGCATTTACATTTTCGACTTTTCTTCGATAACGTAACTCGATGAAATAAAAAATAAAATGATATAACCTTTTAAAAACTATATCGAAATTTTATAATATGACAAATGATACAAATTCAATTAAAAAATATCTAAAGTCCATTGGTGATAAAATCATTGTGCAAACAATTTGGACAATTGGAGTTGCAATTATTGGAATAGTTGTTACATTCTTAATCTCGACAAAACTCCAATTCACAACACTAGACTTAATTTTAATAGTTATAATAGTTTTACTATTAATTGGAATTACTTCCTATGCAATTTATAGAAGAAGCAACAAGAGCCTACCTAAATTTGATGTAATAGATTGTAACTTTAGAATATTACGAGAAGAAAAAGTTCATAAGTGGATAGACAAAGATACATATACTCATATTAGACGCTACAAACTCAAAGCGCTTAAAGGAGGTTTGACAAATTATACTGACAAATTTCAATGGTCTGGTTCTGAATATACTCTATCTGGAGGAAATCATAAATATAAAGTTATTAAACTGGAAGACACAAAAAACCTTTATAATGTTTATGACTTCAAATTTACAACTCCTCTAAAAAAAGGTGGTATAATTGAGGTTGAAGCAAGGTGGGTAGCTAAGGGACCAGCTCTGCCATTTTTTTCTACCACAATCGAAGAACCGACCGACCTTCTTATTATGACAGTCATGTTATTTCCTGAAAGTGGCATTACGAAAATAAATTGTGACACTGAAAGCTATAAAGGAGCTAAAATCCCAATATTATCAGACGAGAAAACTCTAAATTCAGATGGGGAGTATACTTGGCCAATTAGAGATCCTAAACTACTATATCATTACGAAATTAACTGGCAATTATTATGAGTAAATTACAAGTAATACAACTCAGTGGCGACAACATTTACACCAAAGAAACTAGTTTGAGACAAGCAAGCTCAGTAGTCACTTTATTTGATGACGACTTTCAAAAAGAAGTCGACAACCTAATAGAAACATTTTATAGTTGGAAAATTGCAGTAGGACTATCTGCGCCTCAAGTAGGGCTTCAAAAAAGAATTGCCATAATTAACATGGACAAATCCAAGCCTCAAGATACATTGGTAATAGTAAACCCAGAAATTCAATCTGAGAGTGGTAAGAAAGATATTAAAAAAGAAAGCTGTCTTTCTATCCCAGGGTGTAGAGGTGAAGTTGAAAGGAGACATAAAATTCATATCACATATCAAGATCGATTTGGAATAAGAAAACAAATTGGTGTGGAAGGTTTTCTTGCACGGATTTTTATGCATGAAATAGACCATCTCAATGGTATTCTCTTTGTAGACAGGATGACATCTCAAACAAAATTAGAACCTCTTGATATTGAGTGGGAATAAAACAAGCACCAAATAGTAATTTGTACATTTAAGATTTTTTAATTTAATTAATCGGATTCATCATCACTAAAAATAATAAAAACAGGATATTCTAATGATATATTCTGTTCAAACTTTGTACATAAGATTTATAGTATGATTCACATCTGCTATAATTTCTTAATCTTAATTTCAATTTCTTCTTCAGAATTACATTTATTCTTAAACTACAGCCATTCATCATATGCACGGCCCTAACAGGTTCTATAGTAGCTATGTAGTCTCCAAAAAGTGCCATACAGAATGAAAATAACATAGAGATAACAGTCATTGGTACTCGTTGAAAGGAAATACTAATTGTATTATCAAAACAAGAATAAGAAATAAGATAATTAGAAATCAGCAACCATTCTCTCGATACAATAGGAACATATCCAGAAAAAGCCAAGGCAAGAAAACAAGCTCAAAAAAAGCGAAAGAAACTAGTCTAAGATAACAAGTCTTCAATCTTCACCTGGCAGAGCTGCGCTAACTTATAGAGGTTTTGAACACTCGATGTGGCGCTTCCCTTTTCCCAGTGTGATAATCGATCTTCAATTTTCATTCCTAATAATTGGGCGACTTGTTTTTGTGTTAATCCTAATTGCAGGCGCACTGATTTTAAATGATTATTTTTCATATGCACTGAGGATAGAAATTTGATAAAGAGAGTAACAGTAGGGCAATTTGTATGTAAGTAGAAAATTCTCTACATACCGTATGAATTTTTTTTACCCCCCATCATCTTTAAATATTTCTAGAGAGGTATCAGTATTACTTCTTTTTAACGCAACGATTTGTAGAAATTCAAGAGCTAAATGTTCAGAAAAACATTGTTCTAAAAAGGTATTTTGATTGTTTGGTGTGCGTACAGAGTTCAAAGTCGAAAGCCTAAGGGTCACCTCAGAGGAAAAGTTATCTAAAATCGCCTTTTTAGCCTTGAAAATAAAGGAGATTTCAGGTGTTTTACTTTCAACACCATCAAAGATGATACCTTTTGGAAAGTAAAACCATTGCAGTTTCAACTTCAGTTGGAATGGAGCCATTTCCCATAATTTTGCAGGACTTTGTAGTACATCTTTCGACTCCAAAAATATCTGGTCAAAGTTGACTGGCAGATGAGTAATCTGTGCCAGATCTGCAGTTGTTTGCATTAAGTGCCTTTCTGTATCATCCAGTTGCTGACTAAGCACCGCATCACTAATAATCCCACTGAGGTTCTTCTGAATCAGCATATTTTGCTTTTCCTTTAATCCTGTAATATGCTTTCGAAGTTTTTCAGCTTGTAGCTTATTATCCATATTTTTTAGTTCCAGGTGTTCATGTACATACTTCTTTAGTTTTATAAAATGGTCATCATTGAACTTGAGCTGATCTAGAAGTTCCATAAACCAATTTTCCAAGTATGATTTTTTAAATACTTTGGGTTTCTTATGAAAAAGATAGTACGGGTATTTTTTGGTTTTGCCCTGTGCCCACCCACCGGTCAACTTTATACCGTCTGGATGTTGAATAAACCGTCTTAATGGAAAGTCAGGGTTTTCTGAAAGATAATGGAGATTTCTCCGCTTGCCATATCTCAACACACGTTGTACTTGCTCAAAAAGCTCTTCTGAAACTATTGGCTCAAAGAGCCCTTTATGCTGTTCACCAAACTTCTGTATCACCCCTTTATACACCACATTCTTGAGCATTCTGTAAAAGGGAGATTTTGTCAGCGGCTTTCCATTTGCTTGAATTAAGCCCTTTTTGATCATCATAGCTCTTACATCTTCAGCAGTATTGGTATTTTTTGCTATTTCTTCAAAGCACTGTCGAATTACAGGAGCCAGAGTATTCTGAGTAATAGTAGCCTTTCCATGAATTCGGACATTACTATAGCCAATAGGAGCCTGCCAAACATACCGCCCTTCTCGCATTGCATCTTTCATACCTCCTACACTACGTTCTGTTCGCACATCATTATCAAACTGGGCGACATTTGCAATGATATTTTCCATGAACCGCCCTGCGGGGGTATTTTCAAAAAATTCAGAGGTTGATTTAATCTCTACCCCATAGCGTTTTAATAAGATTCTGATTTGGCTATAGTCATCCGTATTTCGTGAAATACGGTCAATTTTATAGGCAATAACAGCGTGAATATTATTTTTCCGTACAGCACAAAAAGTAAGGAGTTTTTGTAACTCCGTCCGGTTGGCTGTTTTAGCACTTTCCCCTTGCTCAATAAAAGTCGCAATAACTTCAAAGCCATTTTTTATTGCATATTCCCGACAGTTTTTCTCTTGTGAGGCAAGACTATTCCCTTCCTCTACTTGTTCTTTTGTTGATACCCGGCAATACAGAACTGCCCGTTTTTTTATTGGTGATTGCATGTGATTTTGTATAAAATATTTCTACCAAAATACTGGCCAAATAGTCAAGGGCTATATCTTCGGAAGTCTTATCCAGGACTAAAGAAGGAGCTTGATTTGATTGGTCTTTGGATATGCAAAATCCAAGCTTTTTCAAAGCTTCATTTTGTCCTTCTAATTCTTGAATAGCATTTACTTTTTGTTTGGCATGTCTCATATAGGTACATTTTTGAATTAGTGCACTATGAGATTCATTTTCCAAAAAAATACTATCCAATAAAAGGAGGGCAAATTTTATAGTAATGGAATTAAAAAAATAATTAGGTATATACTGCACTTGCCTGACTTGCTATTTACGTAAAATTTGACCTACTGTGATGCTCGAAACTCTGTTGCTATCGTTATTATTATGGAACATGATTGTCGACATATTCCAAATAGGCTTAGGCACTATCGAAAGCTATGTGGGTACACTCAAAAAGATGTAGCCATCTTATTAAACCTGGGAAGCACAGCTCGTATCTCTTTATGGGAACGAGGACTGACTTATCCAAGTGCAATTAATCTCATTAAACTCAGTGTCATTTATAGAACAATTGTTAATGAACTGTACTACGATCATTGGGTTGAATTTAAAGAGGATATAGCAATGAAAAAGCCTGAATAGCCATATAAATCGAACGAAACGATATTTAATTAAATCGATTACGAATCGATACCATAAATACACTCGTTATTAACAGGGTTATACACTTATCAGAAACTATGAACTATGATCAACATGAAATACGACTCGCTAATGAAATAGCGACTGCCTTAGATGATAGAGATGCACTCGCTTTACACCTCCAGTATACGAGAAAATATCACGAAGCATTTTTACGGAAACTTTTGACAAAAGTCATGTCAATCCCAGAGCACAAGATTAAGAGAACTCGTGGAGCATTATTCACTTATCTCATCTCACAGCATGATGGAAACTCGAAAAGTAGTTCTTGGAATTAGCCTAGGAACAAAATATGTCGGTATGGCAATTATGAAAAGTACTGTCATTTACTATTGCCAAATAAAACGCTTTACCGGCAAATGGTCAGCTGCAAAATGCAAACATATCATTGAAACGATTTTGAAATTTACCAGAACGTATGGGATAAAAGATATCGGCGTGAAGGTTCCAATTGCCTATACACGTTCAAAGAATCTCAATGAACTGTTTGTTGCGCTAGAAAAAACTGCAGTACAAGAAGGTATCATTCTTACGGCCTACTCTATTAAGGACTTAAAAAGATGCTGTGCAACAGGTGTTTCAAATAAAAAACAATTGCGGGAATTTATCTCAAAACGATTTTCTGAGATGAATTTTGAGCAGCACAAAGAATCGTCCCTAAAATACCACTATTACACTAAAATATTTGAAGCAATAGCATCCGGATTACTTAGTATCACGAAAGAGTAGCGATGGTGGGTTATCCCCAAAGTTTTCTATAAATAGCTAAATGGTACTCCTTAAAAAGGTCAAGCAAGCTCTATACACTGAATATAAATTAATTCTTTAACAACTAAATATTCATGTATGGAAACAGAAACAACTTCAGTCACCATTGATGTGTATTCGTTAGTGACTAACAAAATCATTGATCTGCTTGAAACCGGTACGATTCCCTGGCAAAAGCCCTGGACAGAAGCAGGGCTGCCTCAAAACTTGATCTCTAAACGTCCGTACCGGGGCATTAACCTTATGCTCTTAAATGCGATGGGATTTTCCAAAAACCTCTTTTTGACCTGGAAGCAAATTAAGACAATAGGAGCTTCAGTTAAAAAAGGTGAGAAAGGAACATTTGTGGTATTTCAGAAAATGATTGAAGAGAAAAAGGACTTGGCTGATGGGCAAACCGGGAAACGAAAGTTTTTCCTCCGGTATTATAAGGTATTCAATGTGGCACAATGTATTGATATCCCAACTGCCTTTCTTCCTGTAGTTAGCACTAATGACAACCAGCCGTTGCTTACCTGCGAACTGATTGTAGAAAACATGCCAAATTGCCCAAGGATTGAGCATAATACCCAAGAGGCGTATTACGTACCTTCCCTTGACTATATCAACATGCCAAAGATTACCTCATTCATTACCAGCGAAGCGTATTACGGCACTTTATTTCACGAATTAGTGCATTCTACTGGCCATGCGGAACGCTTAAACCGGAAAGAAGTATGTGAGAATGCAGACTTTGGTACAGAACCCTATTCATTGGAAGAATTAGTTGCAGAGATGGGGGCCTGCTACTTAAAATCTCATGCAGGAATTATCAATGCAGATTTAAGTAACAATGCAGCCTATATCAAAGGATGGTTAGATGTATTTAAAGGTGATAAACGATTTGTGATAAAAGCCGCAGGTAGGGCGCAAAGAGGTGTTGAATACATACTTCAAAAAGAATCCAAAACTATTCAGGACACCAATGATGAATTCGAAGTTGAACAACCTGAATAAATGTAAATAAGCTTGGCATCCCGTGCCAAGCTTATTTTAGTACACTGGTTCAAGTATAATTGTCAGTGCTTTTCACCTATCAAAAGCTCAAAATAAGTTGTTACTATTATTTTCACTTTAATATATTCTAGGTAAATTTGGATAAACCTGAAAAAATCAGCTTTCAACCAGTGGTGTAAATGTAGAAGATATGATTTTTGAAGATATTTCTTCTAAAGCTAAATTTATATCTAAGATAGATTCTGAGTTTATACAACTGTAAACCTCTGTTGAAGTAAAAATACTGGCTAAGGAAGGACAAAACCCCTTTTCTAAGCTTTGTTTTACCGGAAGGACATAATTATAATGATTTGTATTTAATGGAAATTTTGAAAAACCTGTACAGGATTTATAACGAATTCCATCGATTACTAAACCTTTCAATTTCACCCATTGAAGCAATAGTTGAGGTATTATATATTCTGCTTTAAAATAATATTTCTCATTTTTATATAAAGGGATGTAATTTATTTTGGTGTGGCATGCGATTATTAGCTGATAAACACCTAAGTATTGCGTAATATCAGAAACACTTTTATCAATTGCAAAAGTGGTTGCTTTTATATAAGGTAGAATAGGTTTAAACAATAAAGGGGTTTCTATCAAATTATCCTTTGAAAGATCTAATAAGTACAAGGGTCTTATGTTTTTAAACCCGATTACATGAAATCCTCCAAATTCACTATCGGGAAAACATTCAGAAAAAGACGTATGTATACTTTTTGATAAATATAAACTGGGGTAACCAGAAATACTAAATCTGTTTGTTCCAACAGATCGGCGATGTTGAAATTGAGGGTGAAATAAATCTAATGGCTTTTTATATTTAAACATGCCACTTTTAATCCTTTTCATAGCCGGACTAGGATCCCAATCCGGCTTGATCCGAAAAGAAACACTATTTGAAGGAATTTGAATTTGCTGAAATGTTTGCATCTCTTCCTCTAAGTCATATTGTAAAATTGACTTTTCAAATAATTTATATGCATTTGAAGGGTGGCCATTTAAATATTCCTCTATAACTTTTAACATTGATTCTTGAACATTTCGAACCTGAACTTCTACATTTTTTTTAATTGAAGGAGCAAAATAATCATCTGGACATTCTTTTAAAAAGGATCTTATACTCGCATATTTTTTCTTGAGTTGATAGATATACGAAACCTTAACACTATCATTAAATATAACAGGTATATCAAAAGCAGACATGTACGGAATTTCTAAAAGAGGGCTTCTACTCGTTTTTCTCATATTATTTCAAATTACCTCCTTCAGCGATTGAAAGACATGATATATAAAAGAGCCTCCAACATTGAGCTAATAACAAAAGAGGCTTTTCAATTGTTACATTCAAATATGCCAACCAATTGACGTGCTCAGCAGCAAAACTTTGAGGATAGCGTATAGTTTTGTCAATTGGTTCTTTAAACATTGCGACCGTTGTAATCTGCTCTGATGTAACCTCTATATCCCATCCAGTTTTCCAACCTTCCATAATTTGAGTAGCAACAAACCAAGCTAATGTAGCGTTTACTTTTTTCTCTTTCAATGCGTCTCCAATAAATTGAATAGGGAGTGTCATCATTATTGTAATTTCTGAGGCAGCAATTATTTTGGATGGATGAATCCTATGTTCTTCTTCATCCTCTTTATCTGTGGCAAGTAGTGGTCTTAAATATTGCTCAACTAATCTCCAATATAAATCATTTAAAAGCCAAGCTGCGTTTGGGATATAAATAAATTTAGGATTTCCCTTTTCATCAAGGTTTTGTTGTTCAAAATTATGCAACCAAGTATTCCATTCTTCTAATCGTCTTTTTTTAGCTTTTTTGCTTAGAGTGGGTAATTTCATAAAATAATATAAAATGTAAAAAAAAGCCTTCGTTTTTACAAACGAAGGCTAAATATAATAATAAATATAGGAATTATTCCCAAGCAAGTTCTTCTAGAACTTTCTTCAATGTTTTAGCTGCTGCACTTTGATTTCCCGCTGGTGCGAGATTTTTTTGTGATAAAGCTGAACGTGCACCATTTTTAAACACATTAACAGCTTCAGCAGTTGTTTCATTGTAGCGGCCGGTCTTCCTATAGTAAGCTAGTCCTTTTTTATTGACATAGCTTTTAACTGCTTTCGGCATACACATGATTTATAGTGTGATAAATTATCACTTACTAACCTACGTAAAGGTCTCTAAGTAAGCAATGTTAAGCATACAAAAGTTTTCAACACTATGTGGAAAACTGTTATCGGGGGTCAAAATTAAGTGAATTTGTTTAATGAACTGGGTTTTTATTCTTAATATAACATAAAAATTGATTTTTACAAATAAAATAGTATTGGAAAAGGCTTTCCAAAATAACACTTTAATTTACTGCCGTAAACAGCAACTAATTTTCTTAGGGTCTATATCATTGTGATTACAAAAACGGATGGAGTTACAAATTGAACCAGTGTAATAAAGGCTATTGCTAAAACTATTCTAATTTTTTTTACCAAATGATCCAACTAAATCCTTTAAGGTCTGGATCATTTCTTTAAGAGATTTTATTTCATCATCTTTCGAAGCAACGAGCTTTTCATATAATTCCTTCTGGTCAGCATAAAAATTTTCAATGTGGCCTTGGGCCCCATGATTGGAGGCGTTATTTAATATAACAATAGGTTCATTACTAGTAATATCTGCTATGGTCACTCCTAATTCCTTGGCAATTTTCTCCAATTGATCTGCATTTGCACGTTGTTTATTCCCTTCAATCTTAGAGTAGGTAGCCTGGGTAATATCAAGCCTTCCAGCCATATCTTCCTGAGAAAATCCGCGCATCATTCGAAAAGCCTTAATCTTACTCCCGTACATATGTTTTGTTTCCATAAAAGTACAATCTTAATGCATAAAATATGAGCTTTTAGAATAAAGTATTCGCATAATGAATAGAATATTCCTGCTTCTTTTCAAACCTTTAAGGTTCGAATATTTAACCAAACTACATAGATATGAAAAGAATTCTAATTTTACTGGTAATTACTTTGGGAGGCTGTAGTGCTTCCCATCAAGTACCTCAGAGCAAGGAAACTTTTAGCTTTGATTATTCTCCAAAAGAATCTGCCCCTTCCGGCTCTGTAAATATGCTGTTGTGTCAAGTACAGCCGTATTATGTTACCTCATTTCAATCCAGCAACAATGAATTATTCAAAACTTTTAAAGAAGCTTTGGGAAGTGACATTGAAGAACTGATTGTCGCCAAGGGTTTTAATTTGAAGGGGCCATTCAGTTCATTTGATGATATGATTTTTGATGATAAGAAGCGATCTGATATCGTTATTCAAATTGAGATTAATCCCCAATTTAGTGCAGCGGAAGGAAAATGGAAGCCAAGATTAAGTGCCTGGGTTGATGGCGGTGGTTGGACTTATACGTATTCAGGCAAAGTCTCGTTGATTGGTAAAATCAATTTATCTGGAGTTGAACCTCTTACCAATCAAAAAATTTGGTCTAAGTCTGTGGCAATCCCTAATATTGAAAATATTATTATACAAACTTCAAAGAGGTACGATCACATGTTGCAAGATTACGAAATGTACCAAGACCCAGGTGTTTATAATGCAGTTGGCAGAGCACTCAGTCTCCAGTATGCAGGTATAATGAACAAGATTGCCGCGCAAATCAATGCTGAAGAATTCTTAAGTATGAAACCTCAGGTAAAAGAACTGAAGGCGCTCAAAGGGTACTAATCTTACAAGATTTGCATTATTCAACATAATCACATCACGTTCTTATGACCAAAAAAGGAGGCTGTATCTTTTATCGATATTGCCTCCTTTTTTTATGTATTTCTCCCCCTATCAATTTTTTTTTGAAAATCTCGACAACTACATATTTTCCGACAGGAGTTTTTCAATTTTCTTAAGGGTCTTTGGAAATGGGGTGTGCTTACCAGATTCAAAGTGATAAATTGTAGACTCATTTACCCCAACTAATTGTGCCAATTTCTCCTGACTTAATCCTTGCTGATACCGGAACATTTTCAACTTGCCCTGTAAACTGTCAGTATCACATTCCACAGGTACATATCCTACAAAGGAAATAATTTTAGGCATCTGCTGAATATCGGGCTCATGATGATTGTTTTCCCACAGATGAATTGAATCTTCACAAACACCCAAAATTTGAGCACACTCTTTTTGGGTTAACCTCAATTCAAGTCTCCTGTTCCTTATTTTCTCTCCTACAGATTGCGGCTGTGCAATTAGTTTAGACATATTAGGTGTATAGGGTACGCGATTGCTAAATGGGAAAAGGCAACGCAACGTCAGGGGTTCATGCTGGCGATTAACATAAAATTTGCCGGAAAATCAATAGCCACTTTTGCCCTTGAAATGGTAACCCTACGCTCCTCCATGGGTTGGCGCATTACTTCCAGCACGGTACGTTTAAACTCGGGCAATTCATCTAAAAACAATACCCCATTATGCGCCAGCGAAATTTCGCCGGGCTGGGGTATACCACCTCCACCCACCAAGGCCACATCAGAAATAGTATGGTGTGGCGATCGGAAGGGCCGCTTGCTTACTAAGGAACTATTCTCGGGCATTTTGCCGGCTACACTGTGTATTTTAGTGGTTTCCAGTGCTTCCAGTAAACTTAGTGGCGGCAAAATGGTGGGCAACCTTTTGGCCAGCATTGTTTTACCGGCACCCGGCGGACCAATTAATATAGCATTATGGCCACCAGCGGCGGCAATTTCCATGGCCCGTTTTATATTTTCCTGACCTTTAACATCGGTAAAATCAAATTCAAATTCGTATTGGTTGCTAAAAAATTCTTCTCTGGTATTTACAATTACCGGTTGCAGGCTGTTTTCGTTTTTAAAAAATGCTACCACCTCGTTTATATGCGTTACGCCATACACATCCAGATTGTTTACCATACCCGCTTCGCGTTCGTTTTGTTTGGGTACTATTAGTCCTTTAAACCCTTCTTTGCGGGCCTGTATGGCAATGGGCAATGCACCTTTAATGGGTTGTATGCTGCCATCTAAACTTAGCTCGCCCATAATAACATAGTTGCTTAGGCGTTCGGGTTCTTCTATTTGTTCGCTGGCACCCAGCACGCCAATGGCAATGGGTAAATCGAATGCGGAGCCGGTTTTTTTAATGTCTGCCGGAGCAAGGTTAACCACCAGCTTGGTACGGGGCATATAATATTCATTGGTTTTGATGGCGCTTTCTACACGTTGCAGGCTTTCTTTTACGGCGCTATCGGGCAGACCAACAATAAAATAGTTTTGTCCATTGCTAACATTTACTTCAATGGTAATGGTGATGGCTTCTACGCCATAAACTGCGCTGCCAAAGGTTTTTACGAGCATAAGGCAATTTTATTTGGTACAGGGCCTAAAATAGTTTGGTATTTATTTTATATATAATGCTTTAAAAAAGTTGAAGTAAACCAGGGTTACCCAATCAACATCCCAAACCTGTACCTATGCTCAACCGCACATCAGCACATTCACTCATCCCCGCATTTGCACATACGCATATTTACGCATCTGCCCATTCCTATTCTGCAGTACAAGAGTGCGACGCAAGCGGTGACCAATAGTACCATTAGTGCCGGGCACCTACAACTGTTGTTTACCTTGTATGAATGTAAGGAATTATTTTTGCTCTCTTACCTTGCCCTCGTACAAAAGATTTGTATTGGGATCCACAATGAAGTTGAGTGGTTTTGCATCTACAGTAACCAGTATATCTGTAACCTTTTTGTTGATAGCAGAAATTTTTACGCGATGTGTATCTGTTGCCGTTTTTATTGCCAACTCTATAGGAAAATTAAACAGGTTTTGTTGCTGTTGGGTAATGGTAATTTTCACCTGTGATTTAGCAGCATCGTAGTGCCAGGCAATATCCAGCACGGGCTGGCCGGGAGTGTACAACCATTGGGTAAAAAATTCTTTTAAATCCATACCGGAAGCGGCTTCCATTACTTTCCGCAGATCATCGGTACTGGCGTTTTTGCCGTTATAAGTGGCATAGTATTGTTGTATGCCTTTCCAAAAAAGGGCATCGCCCAGTTTGCGGCGCAGCATATGTAATACCCAGCCTCCTTTTTGGTAAGAGTTGGCATTTAGCAATTCAAGAAAATCTTTCTTTTCACTGGTATCCACAATGGGTGTAAAACGGTCTTTGGAAAAATCGATTACTTCATCCCTATCGGTCTGCATACGTTTGGCCAAAGAATCGGCACCGTATTTATGTTCCATGTACAGATTGGCCATTTCGGTGGCAAAGCCTTCGCTTAACCAAACATGGGGCCAATCGGCTTCGGTGGCGGCATCACCAAACCATTGGTGGGCAATTTCGTGTGCTATTAATTCTTCTGAATATCCACGTTTGCCGGTAATACTTTTTTCGCTGTAAAAAATAGCGCTGGCATTTTCCATACCACCAAAAATGGTGATAGCTTCTACATTGGCTAATTTTTTAAAAGCATATGGCCCTACATTTTGAATAAAAAAAGGCAGTATTTCTGTGGCCTGTGCATAATCGTAAAAGCCGGCTTCCTTGTGTTGTGGAAATACCCAGCTTTGTACGGGAATACAATCTACCATGCCGGCAAAACCAACTGCAAAATCGGCCAGTCCAATTACCATTACTTTAGTGGGCAAGTTAACGGTCTCCTGCCAATGGGTAAGGGCAAGGTGGTTAGACAAACTGGTTTTTTCAATTTGAATACCATTCGATATTACCTGGTAATGCTCTGGTGCAGTTACAATAAAATCAACGCTGGCTTTATCAGATAAATGATCTACACAGGGCAGCCAGTTGCGGGCACGGTTGGCATAGTTATCGCCAAAAATGGTGCGCTTGCCAAATTGGTTTTTACTAAAATACAGGCCATCTGCCGGTATCCCCCTGTACTGAATGGTATAGGTACGCTGCTCCCCTGCCGCTGCAGGATGATTGAGCTGAATAGACAGTTTATCGTTCTGATGGGTGTATTGGGCGGCTATTTCATTTTCGGCAACTGCTTGCACCTGCATGCCCTTACCCTTTGCATTAGCATTAATTAAATCAAACTCCACAGCATTTGTTGCCTGCGTAAATACTACGGTAATGGCAGCCTCGCCGTACAAAGAATCATTGGCATCGTTTACCTGCAGGTTAAAAGTATAATGTTGCACATCAATAAAAGGATTGTACACCAATTTGGTTTGTGCCGTAACAATATTGGCACAACACATAAACAAAATAACCAGGCTATTCTTATACAACATAGTATTCATTTGTGTAAAAATATTGCAAAGCCTGTAATTGTTTTATAAAATATAGCTATTGTATCGAGCAGAATAAAAAATGGTTTAGGTAAGTTTTTGGCGGGTAAATATGCCTGATAAATTAACTTACGGCCATACTAACAATATTTTATAGACTCCAACGCTTTGAACTTAGCATAATCTTGTAGGTTTGCGCATAAACATTTGAATATGCAACGGAAAAGTATATTAACTGCATTGGCCTTTTTTATATGTACCTGCCTGTTGGCCCAACGCAATGCGCCAACCAGCACCTATACTGCTGATGAAGAAAATACCGGCTTTAAAAAAGAAAATATTTTTATTGGTGGCGGCATTAACCTGGGTTTTGCCAGCAACACTTTTGCATTGGGTGCCAGCCCCGAAATAGGTTACAGTGTAGCCAACTGGCTTGATCTTGGCCTTGGCTTTAATGTAAACTATGCCTCTCAAAGGGCCGACCCCTACTACAATGGCAATATACGTCAGCGAAACTTTAGTTATGGCGTAGGGCCATTTGTACGTATTTATCCTATAAATGTGCTTTTTCTGCAGGGGCAATTAGAAGGTAACTGGAGCAATATCAGTCTTAAAGATATGACCTACGATCAAAGCTCTACTTACAAATACAAATCTACCAGTTTTATTGCGGGTATTGGTTATAGCCAACGGGTAGTTGGACAAGGCAGCTTTTATACTTTAATTGGTTTGGATTTAATGCAGGATAAAAACTCCCCCTACCGCGATTATAACAACAGGGCCATTCCGGTTATACGTACGGGTTTTAATTTTTACCTGAAACCCAGTCATAAAAAATAGCATCCGGCGTATCGTATACCGATAACATTGTTCGCCAGTCGTCGTGTAAAAAACCATTTACCTGCATGGCATTTATATGGGCTAACAGGTTATTATAAAATCCTGCTGTATTTAGCAGGATTATTTTTTTGTTGTGAATGGTAAGTGCATTCCAGGTAGCCATTTCAAACATTTCGTCAAGCGTACCATTGCCGCCTGGTAAAATAATAGCGGCATCGCTTAATTCGTACATCATTTTTTTACGGGTATGCATATCGGGCACCACGGTAAGTTGTGTAATACCGGTATGATGGCGTTCCCGCAGCTTTAGCATTTCGGGTATAATGCCTATAACTTCGCCCTGATGCTCTAAGGCACCATTGGCCACAGCGCCCATCAGTCCTGCATTACCGCCACCATACACCAATTGTATTTTGTGCTGGCCCAGCAGTTTACCCAGGTCTTTGGCATGTTGCATATAAATGGCATCGTTGCCATTATTAGACCCGCAAAATACAGCTACCGACTTATACATACAGCTTCAATTTATTGGTAAAATTACCGGTAGTGCCGCATTTTTACATTATAAAATAGATATTTGTGTGTTATACTATTGTAAGCGCAAGCTGCCTATTGCCATTATTTTTTACAGCAATTGTTATAAAAAATTTATTAGCCGGGCTAAGGATACCAGTAGCAGCTTATCTTGCGTCGCACTCTTGTACGGCAGAATGGGAATGAGCAGATTTTCGGATGGGGAGATGTGGAGATGTGCGGATGTGCAGATGAGCGAATGTGGGGATGGGTGGACGTGCGGATGGGAGGATGTGCGGTTTTGCGGATGTGGGGATGTATGATTAACAATTAGAACACTGCCTTTATACAGCACAGCTTTGTTCAGGTGTACAAGTGTGCGACGCAACGGATGTTTAATTGTGGGGTGTTTGCCTGGTTAATAATAACCGGCAAAAAAATATCGAATAATATTTACTAAAGTACTTTGTAAAAAAATATACATGTCGGCAACATTTTTGTTTTCATTTATCATCGGCTATTTTTTGTTACTGCTGGGCGTGGCCTGGTATACCAGCCGCAATAGCAATAACGAAAGCTTTTTTATTGGCAACCGCAACAGCAATTGGATGCTGGTGAGCTTTGGTATGATTGGCACATCGATGAGCGGGGTAACTTTTGTAAGTGTGCCGGGCACGGTGGCCAGTGCCGGCTTTGGCTATTTTCAGGTGGTGCTTGGTTATTTTTTGGGTTATTTTGTAGTAGCGTATGTATTGCTGCCATTGTATTACCGCCTGCACCTTACTTCTATTTACAATTACCTGCAACAACGCTTTGGTATTACTGCCTATAAAACAGGTGCATTGTTTTTTATTATCTCAAGAACATTGGGCGCTACAGCCAGGCTTTATCTGGTAATAAATGTGATACAGATTTTTATTTTAGACAAACTAGATATCAGCTTTCCTGTAACCACTTTTGTTATACTGCTGATGATACTTTTATATACGTTTGAAGGCGGTGTAAAAACAATTGTATTTACTGATACCCTGCAAACTTCCTTTATGTTGCTGGGCCTGATAGTTTGCGTATTTTATATTATGCATACCATGGATTTATCCATCAGCTCCAGCATTAGCGCCTTAAATGAAAAAGGGTATACCAAATTTTTAAATACGGATATTAACAGCAGTGGATTTTTCTTAAAACAAATAATCGGCGGCGCTTTTATCACCATTGGCATGACAGGGCTTGACCAGGAAATGATGCAGAAAAACATTAGTGTAAAAACTTTGAAGGATTCTCAAAAAAACATGATCACCTTTTGCTCTGTATTGGTATTGGTGAACCTCCTGTTTTTATTTTTAGGAGGGCTTTTGTATTTATATGTTAGCGCCAATGGTATTAACATAAAAGGTGACGACCTGTTTCCTACCGTTGCATTGCAATATTTGCCCAGCTTTGTGGGGGTGATATTTATTATTGGGTTAATCTCTGCACTTTTCCCCAGTGCAGATGGTGCTTTAACGGCATTAACATCCTCCTTTTGCATAGATATTCTGGGACTGCAACGTAATGCAACAGCTACTGAAAAGCAAACCAAAAAAACAAGATTAACGGTGCATTTTACTTTTGCAATTGTGTTCTTTTTATGTGTGTTATTTTTTAAATGGCTGGATGATAAATCGATAATTGATATTATTTTAAAAGTGGCAGGCTATACCTATGGGCCTTTACTGGCTTTGTTTAGTTTTGGCATTTTTACGAAAAGAAAGCTGGGCGAAAATATAGGCATCCCTTTTATTTGCATTGCAGCACCCCTGTTTTGCTATTTTTTAAATAAGGAAGCAGCCACATGGTTTAATGGCTATCAGATTGGTATAGAGTTGCTGCTAATTAATGGTCTTATTACTTTTGCGGGGCTGTGGGCAATTTCTACACCACCCAATCATACTGCAACGGAGGTAACTTATGGATCTGAATAATATTTTGGCCGAAAATTATGCCGCTGCCATTACTACGCCCGAAGATGAAGTATTGCGCGGCATCAACGAAAGCACTTATAGTCATCATCCCCGGGCACATATGCTTAGCGGCCATGTACAAGGTAAGTTGTTGGAGTTTATAAGTGGCATGATGCGCCCCATGTACATACTGGAAATTGGCAGCTTTACTGGCTATAGTGCTATTTGCCTGGCCAAAGGTTTACAACCTAATGGCGAATTACATACCATTGAATTAAGACCCGAAGATGCGGATACCTGTGCAAAAAATATTGCCCAATCGGCCTGTCATCCACAAATACATTTGCACATTGGTAATGCGGTAGATATTATACCTACATTGCCTTTTACCTGGGATATCGTATTTATTGATGCAGACAAAACAGGATATATTAATTATTACGAAATGGTATTGCCACGGCTAAGTAATAATGGTGTAATTATTGCAGACAATGTTTTGTTTCATGGCCAGGTGCTGGAAGAACCCGTGAAAGGAAAAAATGCATTGGCCATTCAGGCATTTAATGCTCATGTGGCTAAAGATGAAAGAACAGAGCAGGTTTTATTAACCGTTAGAGATGGGCTGCTGCTGATAAAAAAGAAAAACTAATGAAAAAGAATTTAATAACATTGCTATGCTGTTGCTGCCTGTTTTTCACCACCCGGGCGCAATATGAAATAACGGTAAGGGCCTATATAGAAAAGTATAAACAATTGGCCATTAATGAAGAAATACGTACAGGCGTACCCGCTTCTATTACCCTGGCACAAGCCATCATAGAATCGCAAAGCGGACTAAGTCCCTTATCTGTTGAATCCAATAACCATTTTGGCATAAAATGCAAATCCGATTGGACAGGCGAAACCTATTATTATGACGATGACAGAAAACAGGAATGCTTTAGAAAATACCCATCGGCAGAGCAATCGTTTATAGACCATTCAGACTTTCTTAAAAACCGCCCCAATTATGCTTCGCTTTTTTTAATTGACCCTACCGATTATAAAGGATGGGCACATGGTTTAAAGAAAGCAGGCTATGCTACCAATCCTATTTATGCTTCCAAACTTTTAAAAGTAATAGAAGATTATAACCTGCAGCAATTTACACTACTGGCACTGGAAGATATTAAAAATGGCACCAAAGAAGAGGAGGCCACCGCCAGTATGGAAGAAACATCCACCACAAATCAGGATACCATTCCAGGCCCACCATCCGTAGCAGCCATTGTGCAGGAACCCCAACCTCAGCAAGTAATAACACTGTATGAAAAAGGTAAATATCCGCAAGGCGTTTTTAGCATTAATCAAACAAAGGTTGTCTATGCTTCGGCGGGCACTTCCTTGTTTGCATTGGCCAATATTTATCAGGTTTCTTACCCAAGGTTATTAGAATTTAACAGTCTGGATAAAACAGATATACTGGATCAGGACCAGCTCATATTTCTGGAGAAAAAACCTAAAAAAAGCAATACCCGTGATTGGCATATTGTTGTACCAGCTGAAACCATAGAGTATATTGCACAAATAGAAGGTGTGCAATTAGAAAGCCTTTACGAGTATAACAAAATGCAAAAAGGCTTACAACCTGCAGTGGGCGAAAAAGTTTATTTACGCCCCACCACACTGCATTATTATCCCAAGCTGGTAAACCAAAATTCAAAATAATAAGTACCATTTACAACAATAAAATTATTGGCATGGCAACCATACAAGTACAGGATAAAATTTTTGTTCCCTATTTATCTGCAGAAACAATACAGGAAAAAATTACTGAAATGGCCCTGCAAATTGATAAGGACTATGCGGATAAAAAACCTTTGTTTATAGCTATACTCAATGGCTCTTTTATTTTTGCCTCCGATCTTTTTAAACAGCTTACCATCGAGGCCGAGATATGCTTTATTAAACTTGCTTCGTACAAAGGCACAAAATCAAGCGGGCAGGTTATTACTGCCATTGGCCTTGATACAGATATCACCAACCGCCATATCGTAATCCTAGAAGACATTATCGATACCGGTAAAACGCTCACCCATTTCTTACCACAGTTGCATAATATGCAACCGGCTTCTTTAAAAATTGCCATCTTATTACACAAGCCAGAAGCTACTGTATATCCCATTCATATCGATTATTGTTGCTTTTCTATTCCCAACAAATTTGTGGTGGGTTATGGCTTGGATTATAATGGATTTGGCCGCAACAGCAATGCCATATATCAATTGCAGCAGCCGGAGTAAAGCCATTTGTTGGTCAACAATAGGTTATATTGGCATCACCGCTTGCCACGCTCGGTTCAAGGTTCCTCCTTTGAGGCAGCAATAGGAAATACAATATACAATTATCATAGCAGCGCAGTAACTTTGAAACAAACCTGCATTTCTTTTGAAACACTGGTTAATCATATGTTTACTGCTACTGGCCGCTACAGGCGCCACTGCGCAATATTATTTGCGTGGTGCAGTGGTAGATGCAAATGGCAATGGCATTTATAATGTAAAAATACAGGTACACTCAAAAGGTACTATCCCTTATTTCACAGGCACTTCAGGTACATTTGGCATTCCATTAAACAATACCAGCGATAGCATTTTATTGCAAGCCGATGGCTACGAAACCCTGCATACCATTGCTTACACCAGCAGTTATCAAACTTTTACCCTAAAATTTACAGCAGGTGCAACTACCATTACCAAAAAGAAACTGGCTTCATTAATTCCAGCAAATGAAGACATGCGTACCAATCTTTATCAAAACGGCAATGAAACCTATACCACATTAATTGAGAATGATTTTACCAAAGCCGATCAATACCCCGAAACCGGATTTGCGCTAAATATCAACCGGGCATCCTATAGTAATATCCGCAGGTTTATACATATGGATATGAAAGTACCCGCCGATGCGGTACGCATCGAAGAAATGCTGAACTACTTTAATTTTAATCGTCAAACACCACCCACAAATAACAGGTTTACCTGCCAAACCCAATTAACACAAGCCCCCTGGAATGTACAAAACCGGCTATTATTTATCAACTTACAGGCACCGGTATTGGCATTAGACAGTATACCACCCAGCAACCTGGTATTTTTAATAGATGTTTCCGGATCCATGGATCAGCCCAATAGGTTACCATTACTAAAAGAAGCCTTTAAAATGCTGGTAAACAATCTTCGGCAACAGGATACCGTTGCCATTGTAATTTATGGCGGCATTGTGGGTACTTATTTACCACCTACTTCAGGTATATACAAAGACAGTATAAAAACAGCTATCGAAAAACTGGAGGCTGGCGGTGAAACACCCGGCGAAGCGGCTTTAAAAACAGCTTATAAACTGGCTGAATCTATTTATCATAAAGAAGCCAACAACCGCATTATCCTGGCTTCCGACGGAGATTTTAATGTTGGCATCACCAGTGATAAAGAACTGGAAGACCTTGTTATTCAGCACCGGCAATCCGGCATTGCACTTACCTGTCTTGGTGTAGGCATGGGTAACTATAAAGACAGTAAACTGGAAGCGCTGGCCAAAAAAGGCAATGGCAATTTTGCCTATTTAGATAATATCAATGAAGCAGAAAAAACACTGGTAACCGAGTTTACAAAAACCATTTATACTATTGCCAGCAATGCCTATGTTACCGTACATTTTAATCCGGATTATGTAAGCAAATACCGGCTTATTGGTTTCGACAATAAAAAAGAATTGGTAAACGATACCACCCGCGAACTGGAAGGTGGCGAAATAGGCACCGGACATGCATTCAGGGCCGTTTTTGAAATTGAAACCACCGGCTACTTTAACGATACCATTGCTGCCAACTCAAGCAACAATGATATTGCAGATCTTTTACTGCATTATCACTCGCCTGTAAGCAATGCAGATAATCTTTTGCCATTTACAGCCATAAACAACTACCGCCCATTTACTATGTTAGATAGTAGTTATAAACTGGCCAGTGCTGTAATTATGTTTGGTGGCCTGTTAAAGCAATCCGACCTATGGCAACATTACAACTGGAGCGATGTATTTCGTATAGCAAAATCGGCGGTAAACCCCAACAACTATGCAGAAGCTGAGTTTCTCAATTTACTTGAAGCCGCCAATAAATTGTATATTATTCCTAAAAAAAGAAAGCAGAAAAAAGAGCGTGGTTTTTAAGCTGTACACTAATACCAAACATTATATAATTACCGTAGCGTAATTTCCTGGTCACAATAAATTAAAGTCTGCAACAAAAATAAAATACAAAGGGTTGAGCCAAGCAGAAACACAAGCATCAGGCTTTACTTGCGTCGCACACTTATACACCTGAATTTCTATTCAACGGAGAATTAAACAGGCTTAAATAATTAATTCAACCTCTCGCCCAATCATTCCCACATCTTAACTTTCCCTCATCCTCACATCAGCAAATTCACACATCCGCACATGCTCTCCTTCGCACATTCACACATTTGCACATTTCCTCATCCGCACATCACCCTTTGCTGCTTTACATTCTACAGTACAAGTGTGCGACGCAAGTAAAGATGCATGATGAATGAATTGCCGGGCCAACAAAAAAATGTATTTAGTGACAGCTAATGGTGGTTGCGCCGCCATTAGAATAGAAATAGGGACTTATATAGGGAATATTAAGATTAAGTCCGCGAAGAATTAATAATACGGCTACTGAAGCCAGTATATATGGGGAGATTTTATTGAATTTATTACGCACTGAAACATGCAGCATTGAACCAAGAAAGGATATAGCCAACATAGCTGGCAGTGTACCCATACCATACAAAAACATATACAACATTCCGCCACTTAACGAACCCAAGGTTAAAGCACCTGTTACCGCCATATAAACCATACCGCAAGGCAGTAAACCATTGGCCATACCCAACATAAAAATAGCGGGCAAACCCTGTTGTTTTAATTGCCTGCCCATAAACATTTGAAGGCGGTTATACAAATTATTGAGTGGTGTTATATGCAGGCTTTTTTTAAATACATAAGAAGCCGTAATAATTACTAAAATACCTATACCAAACACTACAGAAAATATTTGCTGAAAGGACCCCACCATAATAAAACGGCCTGCCATACCGGCAATTAAGCCAAGTAAGCTATAGGTAATAATGCGGCCTATATTGTACAAAAAAATGGCAATGGATTTTTGCTTTTTTGGCAATAGTTGTATGGGCAAAGCCAATGCAACAGGGCCACACATGCCGGCGCAATGTACACTGCTAATTAAACCCAGCAGCAAACCTGATATTAATAGTTGCCATGGCATGTTAGAGGTTAACCATTTTTTCTACATAATAATTTTCGCTACCCGATTTCCAGCTAAGTTTAATGGTAAGCAAACCAGTTGGCAATTGATCTTTGGTAAAAGCAGTAGTAAGCGAATCTGTTGAAAGGTTCAAATGCCTATCATTCCTAGGATTGCTTTGGCTATAGAAATAGGCTTGTCCGTCAATTTTATTACCCTGCATTTCACTGGGTAAGGTAATGGTAACTGTACCATTTTGCTGTTGTACCTGTACAGCACTTAATTTGGCGGCATTTTGGCCGGCATCTATCCTATCCTGATATTTAAGTTCGTCCTGATAATAGGTTTCGCTAACAAGGTCTGTTTCTGTAGTAACGGCTTTATATACCAGCGTACCCATTAGCACGGCAAACAAAATAAACACCACCAGTAATTTATTTCCCCAACTCATAATACATGTTTTAATAAATAAAATATTATTCTGACACAGGCCCCATAAAACTGGTGGTTATATCTGCAATTTTTGTATCGCCCTGATAAACGCCCAATTTAATATCGGTTTTTCTTTCGTGAATTAATTTATTTGGCAAAATGGCAAAAAACGAACCGGCGCCCTGCCCTTCTTTGTGTACCAGCACAAAGGGATTACCAATTATTTGAATACTCCCCGGCAGGGTTTCAAATTTAACGGTCAATGGTATATCATCTAAAGTTTTATTTACCATTTTAATATTGTACAAATTAGACACACTGTCTTTGCCATGTTCCTGATACAACATGCCTGGTGTACGCATTATGGTAACTTCAATATCTTTTTGGTTATAGAGAATAACACTTAATATAGTTAAAACTACTGCACATAAACCTGTATAGAGTTTCATACGGGTAGTATAATGCAATGGTTCCCCATTGGCTATTGAATTTTCTGATGCATAGCGTATAAGACCATGTGGCTTACCAATTTTATCCATAATAGTATCGCAGGCGTCAATGCAGGCGGTACAGCCTACACATTCCATTTGTACACCATTGCGGATATCGATACCCGTAGGGCATACACGTACACATTGATGACAATCTATACAATCGCCCAACGGTTGTTCTTCGGTATTTTTCTTTTTATTACCCCTTGGTTCGCCACGTTTATAATCGTAGGCAACTATCATGGAGTTTTTATCTAGTAATACACTTTGCAATCTGCCATAGGGGCAAACCACGGTACAGGCCTGCTCGCGGAAAAAGGCGTATACTGCATAAAAAACACCACTAAAAGCAAGGATAGCAAAAAAGCCTGCGGTATGTTCACTTACTGGTTCTGTTATAATTTTTTTCAGCTCATCCATTCCAACAATATAGGCGAGGAAGAAGTTGGCAATAACAAATGCCAGGGCATAAAAAACCAGGTGTTTAAGTGTTACCTTAAATATTTTCTTACTGCTCCATGGTGCATTTTTGAGTGCTTTTTGTGCATTGGCATCGCCCAGGATAATATATTCAACTTTACGGAACATCATTTCCATAAAATTGGTTTGGGGGCATGCCCATCCACAAAACAACCTGCCAAAAGCTGCAGTAAACAGGATGATAAAGAAAATAAAAGTAATCATGGTAAGGCCGAAAATGAACAAATCCTGCGGCCAGAAAATTTTACCAAATACAATAAATTTAGCCTGTGGAATATTAAACATAAATAATGGGTGCCCATGTAATTTTACAAAGGGCAACCCAAAAAATATGATAAAATATAGCACACTTAATAGTGTTCTAATTGAATAAAACTTTCCTTTTGGTTTTTGAGCATATATCCAGTTACGTTTACCCTCTTTATTGATGGTAGCCAAACTATCCCTAAAAGCCTCAGTGGATGGTGCGTTTATATGCTCAACATGATTACTCATTATCTTGAAATTTTACTTTATAGAGGCCGTGATCTTTGTACTGTCTACTGTTTTGGTTGAATCTACAGCAGGTGCAGCACCTTCTTCTTTATACAACTCGCCTTGCGGATCTTTTGGTGTAGCAGGTTTAGTACCTTGTAAACTTTTTACATAACTGGCAATTTGCGCTAATTGTAATGCGGAATAATCATCTTTCCAGCTCTTCATCCCTTTTTCGGGCCAGCCATATTTTAAGGTTTTAAAGACATCTTTTATAGAACCGCCATGTATCCAGTAATTATCGGTAAGATTGGGGCCAACACCACCACCGCCATCAGCCAAATGACAGGCTACACAAACGGCAGTAAAAATTTTCTTGCCAGCTTCCAAATCAGCAGATTCGGTTAATACTTTCACCGTATTTTCATCTACACTGCTTTTGGATTTTGCGAGATAGGCTTCTTTTTCTACAGCAGCTTTTGCAACTGAGGCCTGGTATTCTTCTATTCCAGTTGGCGCGGAATGCGATACCTGGGTACGCCAGAGGTAAACACACGCAAAAAGGATACAAAGTAAAAATCCATAAATCCACCATGGTGGCAAACGGTTATCCAGTTCGCGGATACCATCATAATCGTGACCAAGATCGATGGTAGATTCTTCCTGTAATGGTTTAAAGCTATTGGCTTTATCCCATACTTTTTTCCATGATGAGTCTTTTTTAACTGCTTCTACCGGTATACCGGCAGCAGCGGCTGCAATAGTAGCTTCTTCCAGTTCTTCGGCAGACATCATGGCTTTTAACTGTATTAACATAGCTACCAAAATAATCAACTCGGCAGCAATTACAGAAACAAGGCCATAGAAAGAAGTATCTGATAATATGGGCACCAATGCTGATGCGGCAGGTGCTGCGGATGCTGTATCCTGGGCAAACCCTGTTGTATGAGCAAAAGACAGGCAAATAATAACAACTGCAGCTACAATTTTAGCAGCATTATCTTTTTGCTGTTTTTTAAATCTTGTTACCCTTGATTGTGCCTGTTGTACCAATAGCCTGGATACCATATAGATGGCCACAAGCAGAAATACAGCTATTGCAATCATTGCCATGGCAAAAGGATTGGATACGTCTGAAACCTTTTTGGGGTTTTGTGCAAAAGTTAAAAACGGCAGTAAACATGCGATTAGCAGGCCTACTGTTTTAATGCCTTTGCCATATACTTTTTTAAATAAATGAATGTTCATGATCGTTATTTTGAGTGTTGCAGTATTAGTTATCCAGGGGAATACGGTTTATTTTATCCATTAATTTTTTATCTGCTTTCAGCGCCCAAAAGGAGATGCCGATAAATATGATAAAAAACAATAACAAGCCAATTAAGCCATACGTATCTACATTGATGATACTTTGTATGTAGTTGATAAATTTCATTTGTATTGCTCCTGTTTTCGCCTGTGGCGTTTGATTGTTTATTTTTTCTTTTTTGCTGCACAGTATTACCGGCAGTACAAGAGTGCGACGCAAGCGAAGCCCAATGAATGGGCTTCTGCCCGGTACACATTTATTTTAGTTTTGCACTGTTGGCGCCTCGCCTTTTATGTCTTTACCTATTCTTTGCAGGTAAGCAATTAAGGCTACTATTTCTGCATTACTATTGGTTTCAATTTTGTCCTTTTTAAGACTTTCTTTTATTTGTTTTTCCTGTGCTGCCAGATCTGCATTGGCTATTTTATCATAACCCTCTGGATAAGGTACACCCAGTGTTTGCTGTGCCCTTATTTTAGCAGGTGTAATGGCGGTATCCAATTGATTATCGAGCAACCACGAATAGCTTGGCATAATGGATCCGGGGCTCATACTGCGCGGATCGAGCATATGATTATAGTGCCAGCTATCGGGATATTTGCCACCTTCACGGGCTAAATCCGGACCGGTTCTTTTACTACCCCACTGGAACGGATGATCGTATACAAATTCACCGGCTTTGGAGTATTCACCGTAGCGGGCTACCTCATCGCGGAATGGACGAATCATTTGTGAGTGACAGTTATAACAACCTTCTCTTATATAAATATCGCGGCCCTGTAATTCAAGCGGAGTATATGGTTTTACTGATGCAATAGTGGGCACATTACTTTGTACCAGGAAAGTTGGTATTAGCTCTACCAAACCACCAATGGCAACTGCTATAAGACTAAATACAAGCATTTGTACAGGTCTTCTTTCAATCCAGCGGTGCCAGTATTTCTCGCTTTCGGCATGTATTACTTTTGGTAATGGTGCAGCTTCTGCGGCTTCGTTGGCTACCAGGCTGCCAGATGTAACAGTTTTTACAATATTGTATACCATGATAAACACACCCACCAGGTATAAAGTACCTCCTACACTACGTGTAATGTACAGGGGTATTATATGGGTAACTGTTTCCAGGAACGAGTAGGTAAGGGTACCTTCATCGGTAAAGCTCTTCCACATCATTGCCTGAGTAAAACCAGCCCAGTACATTGGAACCACATACAGAACAATACCAATGGTACCAATCCAGAAGTGGGTAGTGGCCAGTTTTTTAGAATATAAAGTAGTATTAAAAATGCGTGGTATAATCCAGTAAAGAATACCAAAGGTTAAGAAACCATTCCAGCCCAATGCGCCTACGTGTACGTGTGCTACTGTCCAGTCAGTAAAGTGCGAAATAGCATTTACGTTTTTAAGTGATAGCATTGGACCTTCGAAGGTTGACATACCGTAACAGGTTACTGCCACTACCATAAATTTAAGAATAGGATCTTCCCTTACTTTATCCCATGCGCCACGTAAGGTAAACAAGCCATTAAGCATACCACCCCAGCTTGGTGCAATAAGCATTACACTAAATACCACACCCAGGTTTTGTGCCCAATCAGGCAAAGCTGTGTATAATAAGTGGTGCGGGCCAGCCCATATATACAGGAATATTAAAGCCCAAAAGTGAATGATAGACAAGCGGTAACTATATACCGGCCTGTTAGCTGCTTTTGGCAAAAAGTAATACATAACACCCAGATAAGGTGTAGTTAAGAAAAATGCAACTGCATTATGGCCGTACCACCATTGTACAAGTGCATCTTGTACACCGGCATACCAGCTATAACTTTTAAGGAGAGAAAACGGTAATTCAAAGGAGTTAACTATATGCAGCATGGCAACGGTAATCCATGTGGCAATATAGAACCAGATAGCCACATATAAATGGCTTTCACGGCGCTTAATAATAGTGCCAAACATGTTAATACCAAATACTACCCAAATCAATGTAATGGCTATATCTATTGGCCATTCCAGTTCTGCGTACTCTTTACCGGTGGTAAAACCAGCCAGCAAAGTAACTGCGGCAGATACTATTATAGCCTGCCAGCCCCAGAAATGTATTTTGCTTAATACATCACTAAACATCCTGGCTTTACACAGGCGTTGTAAGGAGTAATAAACACCCATAAAAATACCATTACCCACAAAGGCAAATATTACTGCATTGGTGTGTACTGGTCTAAGCCGGCCAAATGTTGTTGGCGCAAAATTGAAGTTGGCTGCCGGGTAAAAAATCTGGATGGAAGCAAGCAAGCCTGCCAGCATACCCACTACACCCCAAAGGATGGTAGCGTAAGCAAACATCTTCACAATTTTGTTGTCGTAATAAAATTTGTCTAACTGCATACAATTGAATTTTGGAATTTGTACTATCAGCCTGCGCTGATATTGGATTGGTCTATTGATTGGAGGTTTCTGTTTTTTCTACTGTTGTTGCAATGGCTATCTTTTCTGTAGCTTCTACGGGTACCATATCATCAAAAAGCATACGGTATGGCGGACTAATTTCATCATCAAACTGACCATGTTTTACACTCCACAAAAAAGCAAAAAGAAAAATGGATGCGACGGTAATACTGGCTATCAGCAGGATGATTAAGACACTCATATTTAAAATAATTATAACAAATGTACCCTGCGGTAAAAAGTAGGTGTATGACAATACTCAAAGCAAAACATGACTTTAATCATTTTTAGTACCCGTTTTGGCTAAATAGTAGTCCATTAATTTAATAGAGTATTTTTTGGGAGCAAACTGTACAACTTATGGAGGCTTTACTTGCCACGCTCGGTTCAGGGTTCCTCCCTTGTGGCTTCAAAAAATTAAGAAATTTTTAATATGTTTTGTTTACTGCAACACGCACAGTACAGCCGCAGCACTTACTACCGTACAAGAGTGCGACGCAAGTAAAGCAACATTGGTAATTTGCAGCCGGGGCAATAAAAATAAAAGGTGTATAAAATCTATTTAAGCTTTAAACGCCAGCCTGCAATATTGGTAAAACCAAAAGTGATTAACACAATACTAATGCTGCTGCAAGGCATTAAAATAGCTGCTACCATGGGGGATAACAAGCCCATTACAGCAAAGGAAATACCAACGATATTATAAAGAATAGAAATAACAAAAGCGGCATATACAATTTGCTTATTGGCGCGGCATAAATGAATAAACTTATACAGGCTGGGCAACATGGCTGCCTCCATAATAGCATCGCTGGCGGGGGTAAAATTGTTGGTATTCTCAGTAATGGCAATACCTGCATTGGCCTGTTTTAGGGCGCCTGCATCGTTTAAGCCATCGCCAATCATAATTACTTTTTTACCCTTTTGTTGCAGGCTTTGTATATAGTTTAATTTATCCTCGGGCATTTGCTTAAATAAGATAGTGGCTTGGGGGCCCAGCAATTGCAACAGGTTATTGCGTTCGGCCTCATTATCGCCGCTTAGTACTACCAGCTGATGGTGTTTTTGCAATAAAGGCATTAAGCTTTCTACACTTTCGCGATAGGTATTTTGCAAGGTAAATTTACCCAGTAACTCGCCCTCACAGGAAAGAAAAACAGTAGTGCCAGTATTATTTCCCTGAGTTTCTTTTGCATCAATAAATGCTAAAGAACCCAATGCCATGGAAGTGCCGTCTACAATGGCTGCTATACCCATGCTCGGGGTTTCTATAAACCCGGCTATTTCAATAGTAGCATCCTTACCTGCCCATTGTGTAATGGCCTTACTTAAGGGGTGTGTAGATTGTGCAGCCAAAGCCCCTATTTTCTTTTGCATGTGGGCACTTAGCAATTTGCCTTCGTATACGATTTTTTGAAAATTATTATAGGTTAACGTGCCGGTTTTATCAAAAACAATTACATCGGCAGTAGCCATTTCCTCAATGGTTTGGGCATTGCGTAAATAAAAATTATTACGACCTAAAATGCGCAATACATTACCATTGGTAAAGGTGTTACTAAGTAATAGCGCACAAGGGCATGCCACAATTAAAACGGCAGTAACTGTATTCCATATTTTACCGGCATCAGCAAAATACCAGTATACCGCTGCAGAGAAAGCAATAATAAAAAGGATGACAGTAAAATAACGGCTTAGCAGGTGTACAAAGGATTGTTCCTCGTAAGGTTTATCTTTTTTCAATTCCTCTTTATTCCATAGCCCGGTAAGATAGCTTTGTGATACTTCTTTAATTACCAGAATTTCCATATTACCACCTACCTGACGGCCCCCAGCATACACTATTTCACCAATTTCTTTTTGCACGGGTACACTTTCGCCTGTTACAAAACTATAGTCAATCAAAGGCTTACCGCGGGTAATAATACCGTCGGCGGGGATGAGTTCCTCGTTATGAATAAGTAGGGTATCGTTTAAGGCAATTGACGGTAATGCTACGGATTCCTCACCATTTTGTTTATTTATTCGTGTTACGGCAATAGGGAAATAGGAGGTATAATCCCGCTCAAAACTTAACTGTTCGTAGGTTTTGTTTTGCAATACCCGGCCTATTAGCATAAAAAATACAATACCCGACATACTATCTAAATATCCGCTGCCGGTACCTGAAAATATTTCATACAGGCTACGCCCAAAAGTTACCCATATAGCCAAAACAATTGGCGCATCAATATTTAAGAAATTATGCCTTAAACTTTTCCAGGCACTGATGTAAAATTCTGTAGCACTGTAAAAAAACACGGGCAAACTTAGCATAACGCTTATCCACCTGAACACTACCTGCAATTGGTGTTCATTACTGCTTAGTCCCAGGTATTCGGGAAAGCTGAGCATCATAATATTGGCAAAACAAAAACCGGCTACGCCCAGTTTATAAATCTTGGATTTATCTACAAAAGATTTTCTTTCAGATAAATTATGCAGGCTGATATATGGCTCGTAACCAATACTGGTAAGCAATTCAGCTACTTTTTTTAAACTGGTTTCTTTATGCTGGTAAACAATGGCAGCTTCCTTTTTTACAAAATTTACTTTGCTGCTAACAATACCAGCATCCAGGCGGTGCAGGTTTTCCAACAGCCAAAGGCAACTGCTGCAATGCATTTGGGGCAGGTATAAAGTAACATGTGTTTGGGTATCGTTTTTAAAGGATATAAGCGACTGTACAATACCCTCATCATCCAGAAAAGAAAATTTATTTTCCCTTACTTTTATTTTGCGGTTTATACCGGGGTTTTGGCTAATATCGTAATAATTACAAAGTCCGTTCTGGTTTAATATTTCATACACCATTTTACAACCATCGCAACAAAATATTTTTTCTGCCGCCAGTACCGGTTTTGAGCCGCACTCATCACCGCAGTGGAAACAGGTTGTTTGGGTTGTTAAAACAGTTTCTTTTTGCATATATAATTGGTTAAACCAGTAATGAAATATGTTTAATTATGCTTGCAGTTACAGGCACCTTCATCGGTACGGTTTTTACAGCCATTGCCAGCTTCTAAACGGCTAAGCAGGTGTTTCCATACTTGTTTGGCAGGTAAAAACTGGTTATAAAAATACTCAGTAAGGTATTGTAATTTACCTGCAATCAGGTTGGTATCCGCATCATCGGCACGGGTAAAAGCAGCTTCGTCTAAAATAGCGGCAATTTGGTTTATATAATTATTTAGCCGGTCTTCCTTGCTTTGGGTAAGGTTAATTATACCACTAATATCAGGCGAAAAATGTTTATCGGTATTACTATCATTTACCAGCGCAAGTATGGCAGGGAAAATTAATTTGGTTTCATATGTTTCCAGGGAATGAAACTCCTTTTGTAAAGATGGAATTGACATCTTTATCAAATCGCTTAACGGTTCGGCCTCATTAATATCAAAGTCGTTTAAAGCTTCGTGTAATGCCGGGTATATTTCCGTTTCCAGGCGTTGTATGGTGGTTTGGTACTTATCAGTTGTAAAACACATTGGGTTGTGTATTTAATAAACAAAACTACCCGTTGAGGGCAGCAGGAAATATGATATAGAAGCAATGCAAAGATGATTTACATCATGTTTTAACCTGGGTGGTAATTTACACATCCAAATTAGCAGTTCTTATAAGTTTATCGCAGTTGAGAATACTTATTTTTTTACCCTGCAATTGAATAATTTCATCCTGATTAAACTCAGACAATAACCTGATAGCAGTTTCGGTTGAAGTACCCACAAAATCAGCAATTTCTTCCCGGCTAAATGCCACGTTTAATGATTGATCTTCCGGGTCTAAACCATAGGATGCCTTAAAAAATAACAAGGCTTCAGCCATACGTTCCCGTACATTTTTTTGTGCCATAGAAACAATATGCTGTTCAGCAGTTTTAAGATTCTCCGACAGCAATTGCATAATCTCAAAACCTACGCCGGCATTGGATTTTAGCAAATTAAAAAACGATTGTTTGGGTATAAAGCAAATGGTAGAATCTTCCAATGCAACAGCACTGCAATGATACCTGTCGTTAGATATCAGTGAGCGGTATCCCACCACATCGCCATCCTTTAGCAGCCGCAAAATTTGTTCTTTTCCATTCTCGCCGGTGGTAACCAGTTTAACCTTGCCACTGCTTATACAATACAAGCCCATGGGGTTGCCCCTTTCCGAAAAAATAAACTGCCCCTTTTTATAGTGCCCGCAGGACTTTATACTATCTATCTCCTCTACTTCGGTTATACCAATTTTTTTAAACACGGAATGTGCTCTGGCATTACATTCCATACAAGTAATATCTGTGGGAAAATGCTTCATACGCTTTATTCTCTTAGTTTTTACTGCACTTGTTACACGCTGCCGGCTTACCTTATAATGATGCAGTAAGCAGTTGGTTATTATGGCATCGGCGCTTGCCACGCTCGGTTCATGGTTCCACTTTTATGGCGTCAAACCTGTAAAACCGCATACATGTTGTGCCATTTTTTTCAGGGCGAACATTACCTGCCTTGTAAAAATGTGGTCAAAATTAGTACTGCATATTTTAGCAGCAGGTGATTATAATCAGGTACACAGGGAATTACCATTAGCCCAATAGGGTTATAAACCCTGAAGAGTGCGACGCAACGGCTGCCCAATGCCTTATTTACTGCCGGGCACAAAAAAGCCCGCTGTAAAAACAACAGGCTGTTTAACTTAAAGTACTACCTATAGTATGAGAAAAAATTAAATTCGTTTATTGTTTTATGAGCTTAATTGTTTTACGGCGGCCATCGGCATTAAGCATAGTTACCATATACAAACCACTGGTATAGCGGGATACATCGATAGCCACCCTGTTTTCGCCAATGTTTGCGCTGACTGTTTTTACAACCATGGTACGGCCGGTAATGTCTACTACCTGAAGGGTATAATTAAATGTATTGTTGCTGTTAAACATCAGGTAAGCCATATCTTTTGCCGGGTTTGGCATTATATTTAATGCTGTTTCATCGTATGTGATAGATGGCACACTTTCGGTTGCCAAAGCAGTGGCATTTGCTGCTCCAAACGCGGCAGCTATGGTAACATCTTTTGTTGTTAAGCCAGAAGAACCACAATTATTACTTGCTTTTACAGTAACCTTTCCGGCAGTAGTACCCCAGGTAACGGTAATTGAAGTAGTGTTTTGTCCGGCAGTTATTTTGGCGCCGTTGTTAACTGTCCAGCTATAACTTAAGCCAGCTACAACCGGTGTTACAGTGTATACAATACCTGTTTTATTTTTTGCTACACTTGTTGGGCCGGTAATGCTGCCTGGCTTGCCAGGTACAGAAGTAAGCGATTTTGAGGCTGCAGCACTTATACCACAGGTATTATTGGCTGTAACAGTTAATGAGCCTGTTTTAAAACCAGTAGCTGCAGTGATGGTAACACTGGTACCATTTGCACTACTGATGGTTGTATTTACTGGGGCTTTCCAGGTATAGCTGGTAGCACCAGCCACAGCCATAATAGAATAGGTAAACTTACCTGTTCCGCAAACGCCTTTTGCATCTGCATCGGCACCAGTAATGGTACCGGGTTTGGCGGGGCCATTATCATTACCATTGGATACAAAGAAACTTTCGGTTTTGGTACAGCCTTTTGCATCGGTAACAGTATAGCTGCGTGAACCAGATGATACCGCTATATGGCCGGTACCTGTATAAGGTAAATTGCCACCGGTAGCATTTACAAATACGGTAGTATTACCATTTTTACAAACAATGGCACTATCTGCACTAATAAGCAGGTCTAATACTGCAGGCTCTGTTACTTCGTAGGCAGCAGTAGCTTTACAACCATATAATGCGGTTACGGTAACGCTATAAGTTGCAGGTTTTAGCAGACTTATATCTTCTGTAACAGGTTTGAAAGAAGGTTGTAAGGAGCTTACCCAGTTATAAGTAAAAGGGCCGGTACCGCCTACAGGTGTTACATTAATATTGCCATTGTCACTATTATAACAGGTTACATTAGATACAACTGTATTTAAAATTGGTGCAGAATTTACGCATACGCCTTTTACAGGGAAACTTAAGGCATTAGCTCCGCCCCCGTTAACCGGTATTATAGTAGTATATACCCCGGCAGCAGCCGGATTGAATTTGATAAAAATTTGCTGATTAAAAAAGGTACCATAACCAGAAATGGTAAGGGTATTATTAAATACACCTGTTGCACTGGTAGAAAAAGTATAACCAGCCAGTGGACCAACCACTACATTGGTGCCATTTAAAAATGAACCGTTTAAGGTAAAATCTTTTACCTGTGGCGTACTGCCCAGGCAAATGGTATCGAATACCGGAGGTGTACTAACAAATAAACCAACATTAGACAAATCAGCAGCAGGGCGTGATAATTCTACTATGGCAAAAATCACCCTTTTATTATTTACACTTCTTATGCTAAAGTCTGATGCATTAGGTCCACGGTCGCCAAAATTGGCATCATTAATAGTTACAGAAACTGTTTTCCATTTATTGGTGCTGGTACCGTTTACAATGATGGATGCTTTATCAAATACCGTTTTTGAATCGTAGAATAACTGCCAGCTACCATCTGCATCGTCCAGATAAGTAACATCAATTTTTACAGCATATTTTCCATTAAGGGGTGCATAGTTTAAGAAGGCATTATCTACATCAAAGTACAGGGCTTTTTTATTGGTGGGTATATCAAAGGCACGGGCAAATTTGCCATACATGGCATTTACATCGGCTGATTGCACATTCCAGTAACCAACACTGGTTTCGTTGGCTTTAATCTGGTGCATATAACGGTCGTAATTACCGTCCAGCAAATCCCAGCCAACATCATTAATACCTTTAGCGGCTAAATTATCCATTTCGGTAGCTGATACTGAAGCAATATCATCCAGTTTGGCGCCATAAGCCAAATAGGCATTGGCAATATTTCTGTAGCGCTGTGTATTTGTTCTGGAAACAGAGCCATAGGTAGCTGCAGGAAAACGAACACCATCTGCTGCATCTAAAACATCTTTTAGGGCACACATGGCATTTACACTTTTTGCAGGGTCTTTGGCATTGGGCGATTTATTGTATTTATTAAAAAACAAAAATGATGAATCGTATAAAGTATTGGATAATTCTCCATCACCCTGGTTACTCATATCAAGGCCCCAGTAAATGCCGTAGCACATTAAAGCAAACATATTTTTGCAGGGTGCATTATTCCACCAACCACTACTGGTGGCCCCACCAGTTATTTCTGAACGGCTTCTCAAATAATCGGTACCCTGAATTGAATTAAGTTCATCATATAACCATGATTTTTTGGCCTTTTCATCGTTTAACTGAAAACCTTTACCAATGGTACCTACTTTTATCCAGCCGCCAGGGCATGAATCCAACAGAAACCTGAATTGATCACTACCAGAATTTTGAGGATTACTTAAAATAACAATTTTGGGGTTGGTATTTTTATATTCATTGTAATAAGCCATGCTAAACTCAGTAAATAAATTATAAAAATCTTTTGCGGTTAATGCATACTGAGCTGCAACTTCGCCCTTATAACTAATATAATCACCGGTATTACCAAAACAGGCCTGCATGGCTACAATTTTTTGGCGTACATAGGTAGGCAAGGTTTCAATATGTTGCCTTACTTTGGTAATCATGCGTTTAAAATAGAATTTATATTCTGGGTCGGCATAATAGGGAGCATAACCTGTAACATTTCCCAAAGCATCTTTTTCAATTACTTTAGGTACGCCATTGGTAAACAACCAATCCGGTGCATCTTCTTTGGTAAATACCATAAATACAAAAGGTAAACTATCGTTGGCATGTGCAGTAACATCACTATCAAAAGCAGCCCAGTTCCAAACATCGGGTGCTGTTTCAATTTCTCTCCAGCTGATATTATCTATATTACCATTTACTTCAGGATATTTTTCTCCGCCAGGTAAACCATGTGCTTTCCATGTTCCAAAATTAACCGGGTAAGTACCCTGTGCCTGACCTGTGATTATGCCTGAGAGGCATAATAATAACATGATAAAACGAATTAGGTTTTTCATAACATACGGATTATAAGAATTAAAAAATCTTTGCTAATCAGGGTATTGAAACAAAAAACGAATCGTTTTTTTTGCAGTAATTAAGTAGCAAAATATGTTCCAAATAATGGAAAAAATAGTAAGCAAACCTTATTCACAAGAAATTGAAACCGGTTTATATCTTTTTTTAAGTATGCAATTTTCTTTAACCGTTTATATGCCATTGCTATAAATACATCTTGTGCAATAACATATTATAACAGCCGAAAATCACCAATAATTAATCATCAACAAACTGATAGTCAATGGCTTTCTCTTTCTACTTTTGCTTAACATGCTTTTCCATTACTCTACCCTAATGCGCTTTTAAAGAACTTTTTTTGCAGATAAGCATTACCGGAAGTACAAGAGTGCGACGCAAGAAAAGCTACATTTCTGTTGCCTTTGCCCGGCTCTTAAAAAACAATTAAAACAAATACTATTTTTTTACGGTGCTTAGCTGCAAGACTTATTGCTTTTAAAACCAAATAACAGATGAACGGTAGTTAGCATTTACAGTAGAAGTTAACGACAACACATTGCCGAAATTGGTTTCTTAAGTTGAGCTAACGAGGGTCTATGCTTTGTTTAGGGTTATGTTGGCTATAAGCCTTTCAATATGCAAAGTACGTGCACACAAAAAAAAGTAAACATAGATATAGGTGTTTATTTATAGTACACAAATAGCTATTTGCAGGGTAGAATTAAGTCTACATTTTCTATTACTAGGGCTGTACCAGTTAATTGGTTAAGTTGTAATTGCAGTATGAGGTGGTCAGTAGTTTTTTATAGCATCGCCTCTTGCCACGCTCGGTTCGGGGTTCCACTTTTATGGCAGCTAAACCGGCATTTTGGTTTAGCGCATAGGTTATAGTTTTAACAAGTGGGTAGATTGGCGGTTACCTTTTTCATCGAATAAGGTAATGTTGTAAATGCCTTTTGCAAAATGTTGCACATCTAACGGTACAGCATTTTGGCCCTTAGTGCTAATAAAAGAGGTTCTTAATTGTTGGCGGCCATTTAAATCGCTAATACTTATATAATATTGGGCCATTTTATTTGCGGTAAAATAAAGCATTGCTTTATCTGTAACCGGGTTGGGCGCAACATAAAATACAGCAGGCTTTTGTATGATTGTACTTGCAGCAAAAAGGTTGGCAGCAGTTGCTGTGTCGGCAAAGGCGGCTGTTATACCAATGTCTAAAGTAGTAATGGGCGAAAATCCGCAGGAATTACTTGCCTTTACTGTTAAACGCCCGGCCAAATTACCCCAGGTTACTGTAATGGAGGGAGTATTTTGTCCAGCTGTAATTTTAACCCCATTATTAGCCGTCCAGGTATAAGTAAGTCCGCTTATTATGGGCGTAACAGTATACACCAAACCAACCGTATTTTTAACAACGGTAACAGGGCCGGAAATAGCAGCAGGTGCAGCTGGTATAAGGTTTACCGCCTTTATTGCAGCAAAACTACTGCCGCATGCATTATTTGCTGTTACGCTAATGGGTGCAGCAACAAATGTAGATGGCACTTTAATATTTATACCAGTACCATTAGTACTGGTTTGTGTAATAATTGCACCTGCAGGAGGTACCCATGTATACGAAGTGGCGGTGGGAACCGTATCAATATAAAAACTAAATTTACCACCACCACAAACGCCTGCCTCATCAGCAACAGGGCTAAATATTTCAAGTGGCTTTGAAGGCGCCACTGCGGTACCATTTGTTAATACTATTTTATTGGTGGCAGTACAACCATTACTATCGGTAACAGTAAAATTATTGGTACCCGCATTACCTGTAAAAACACCAACACCTGTGTAGGGCAATACACCGCCTGAAGCAGTAACGGTAATGGTGGTGGTACCCCCTTTACATAAAATATCGCTATCCTTTATAATAGCCACTTCAAGTGTGGCAGGCTCGGCAATGGTATATGTGTTAGATATTTTACAACCTGCTTTTGCTACTATATCTACACTATAGCTGGCAGGTTTTAAATCTGCAATATCCTCACTGGATGATTTGAAAGTATTAAAATCTGCGCTTGTCCAACTATAGGTAAATGGTGCATTTCCGCCAGTTAAAGTAAGGTTTATAAACCCATTCTTTTTGCCATTACAGGTTACATTAGAAACAAGAGCGCTTATCTGGGGTATACTATTGATAGCAACACCAGACACGGGTATATTAATAGCACTAACACCGCCGCCACTAATTATTAAAGTGCCATTGTAAACACCTGGGGCAAGTGGCTTAAATTGTACATAAATTGTTTTGTTAATGGTAGTCCCATAATCATTAATTATCAGAGAATCTGTAAACAATCCATTGGCAGTTAAAGAAAATACATAACCTTTTAATGGACCTACAACAACATTGGTCCCGGTTAAAAAAGCAGCTTTTAATAATATATTTTTTGTGCTGGTGGCATTAACACATAAAGTGTCGAAATTGCTTAAAGATGTTGCGGCAAAACCAATATCAGATTTATCTGGATTAGGCCTGCTAAGTTCAATGGTACTAAATATTACGTTTTTAGAATTGGTACTTTTAATATAAAAATCACTGTTATTGGCAGATCGGTTGCCAAAATAACCATCGTATAAAGTAACAGATGCTTTTTTCCATGAACCCGAATTAGTACAAGTAACCTGAATAGATGGCTTTTCAATCCCCCCCTTTGCATCATAATATAACCTGAAACTACCATACCCGCTATCCCGGTAAGTAATATCAATTGAAACGGGATAAGCAGCATTAACAGGTGCACGGTTTAAGAAAGAGGAATCGTCAATATCAAAATAAAGGGCCTTTTTACCATTGGCAATATCAAAGCCACGTGCAAAACGGCCATACATAGCAGTAGAATCTGCAGGCGCATTTACATTCCAGTAACCAATGCTGGTTTCATTAGGTAACAGCTGGTGCAGATGACGTTCATAGTTACCACGAAAAATATCCCATCCCACATCATTAATACCTGCTGCTGCCAGATTAGAAAGTTCGTCTTGCGTGGCAGCGGTAGCATCATCAAGCCTTGCCCCAAAAGCTGTGAACCTATTTACAATATTTTTATAACGGGTACTATCCTTGCGATTTAGTACTCCAAATTCAGCTATGGGAAACCGCACCGTATCTGTACAATCCAATCCATCACGTAAAGCACATAAAGCATTGGTACTTTTTAAACCATCTTTTTGACCTGCATATTTATTAAAAAAAGACAATGCAGCATCCTGTAAAGAATCCTGTATTTGCGAACCGCTTTGATTATTAATATCCAACCCCCAATAAATATCATAACACATAAGTGCATACATATTTTTATAGGGTGCTTTCAACCAGGTACCCGCCATTGTAGAAGGGCCACTAATTTCAGATCTGGTTTTGATATAGACACCATTTTGTGGCTTATTCATAATATCGTACAACCAACGGGATTTCGATAATTCATCATTAAGCTGATAGCCTTTACCAATTGACCCTGTTTTTAACCAACTACCTGGGCAATTAGCCATTAGCCAATTAGTTTCATCTGCTCCATCATTGCTGGGATTGCTTAAATGATAAATTTTAGGGCTGGTATTTGCATATTCATTATAATAGTATAAACTAAACTCTTTATACAATTCAAAAAACTCATCGGCGGTTAAAGCATATTTGGCATCAACGATTCCTTTATATCCAATATAATCCCCGGTATTTCCCAGGCAGGCTTGTATAGCAATAACTTGTTTACGTGTGCCAGTGGGTAAAGTTTCCAGGTGCTGATGCACATTGGTGATCATCCTTTTAAAAAATCTCTTATAGTCAGTATCTGCATAATAAGGAGAGTAACCTATGCTATTACCCTGCTCATCTTTTTCTGTTACTTTTGGTACGCCATTTTTATACAACCAATCCGGCGCATCTTCTTTTGTATATATTAATAGAATAACAGGCAAACTATCGGCAGCCCATGCATTAAGATCATTGTCAAATTGTACCCAATTCCAAACATTGGGAGATGTTTCAAGGTCCCTCCAGTTATAATTAAACAGCCTTCCTTTTATTTCGGGGTATTTGGCCTTATCCAATAACGATCCATAACTCTGCCATGTACCACTGGTATCAGCAGATGAAGCCGTTTGAGCAACGGCCTGTATACAAAACAGGAATAACAGCGCAGATGCGGTAAGGTTTTTCATTTGGGATACTGAATAACCTGCAATATATCTTTCGCTTTATGTTATTCCAACGCATTAAAGGCATTTTAACCAGAACTACAATATTTTAAATTTCTTTTAATTTTGAAAACTCCTTATTCCGTTTTATGCTTAGCAATTGTTGATTATCAAATGATTGAATAAACTATTATTTGCATATGTACTTTAGTGTAATTTAAAATAACACATAAACAGTATACATTCTATTCACTAACGCTTTACCAGTCATTCAAACCAATCTCCTCATGCAATGCAGGCACAATAACATCCTTTATTCCTTTACGTAAAAGCCTTTCCTGAAATGCAAGCTGCACCTCATATTCTCCATGCACCACAAATAATTGTTTAATCGCTGCCAAATTCTGGCAAGCCAAAAACTGGCATAAATCATCATAATCACCATGCGCACTCATACTATGCATCACACCTACTTCGGCCTTAACTTCAAAGGCTTCTCCAAAAATCCTTACCTCCTTTGCGCCGCTGGTAAGTCTGCCTCCTAATGAGTATGGTTCACAATAGCCCACCATCAAAATGGTATTATTCTCATCCAGAATATTATTCATGATATGATGCTTTATACGGCCCGCATCAGCCATACCACTGGCAGAAATGATAATGCAAGGTTGGGTCATCTCATTCAACGCCTTACTTTCTTCTACTGTTTTGGTAAAAGTGAGTTCCTTAAAATCAAAAGGATCATTATCTGTTTTCAATAATTTTCTAATACCGGCATTAAAGTTTTCAGGGTGGCTTCTTATTACATCAGTGGCTTCTTTACTTAGCGGACTATCCACATATACCCTAATATTACCCAGCTTATTTTGATTACTCAGCAGATTTATAAAATAGAGCAACTCCTGCGTGCGGCCTACACTAAAAGCAGGGATAATTAATTTACCCTTTTTATGCATACAAGTTTTTTGTATCCATTGAAATAACTGGTCGGCAGTATCTACTACCTTATCATGCAGTTTATTACCATAAGTACTTTCAATAATAATATAATCAGCCTGCGGAAAAACATCCGGAGAACGCAAAATCACATCTCCATACCTGCCCACATCGCCACTAAAACTTATTTGATTTGTTTTTCCGTTTTCTTTTACGCGTAAATGCACTGCTGCACTGCCAATAATATGCCCTGCATCGGTATACATTACTTCAATACCAGGTTCAATAGTAAACCAATGGCCGTAAGCCACTTCCTCAAACAAAGGCAGGGCCAGCACTACATCATCTGGTGTATACAAAGGCGTATAAGGTGGCAAGCCCATCCTGGCCCTTTTTTTATTAATATAACGTGTATCATCTCTTTGTATTTCGGCTGAGTCTTCCAGCAAAATGGCTGCCAAATCCTTTGTGGCCGGCGTACAAAATATTTTGCCCCTAAAACCTTCTTTAACCAATTTTGGAATCAATCCCGAATGATCAATATGCGCATGTGACAATAATAAATAATCTACTTCTGCGGCATCAAAACCAAGACTGGCATTCAGCTCATCAGTTTGTTTACCCATGCCCTGAAAAAGGCCACAATCCAACAATATTTGTTTACCATTGGCCATTGTTAGCAAGTGTTTCGATCCCGTTACACATTGTGCAGCACCATGAAAAGCAATCTTCATAAAATTTATTTATAGTATGCCTAAAGGTACTTGCAAACAGCCTTAGTCAATCGTTATTTTATTCCAAAAAAATCTTTAGCCTACCTCATTAAACTCAATTTGATAAATGCAGTTTATGTTACCGGCAATTGTTTACTAATGATGCTTTACTTGCCACGCTCGGTTCTGGGTTCACCCTTTGTGGTAGCTTTAAAAAATCAGTTGATTGTAAACAACATCTATTACTTACTAAATAGTTGAATTGCCAAATAAAACCAATGAGCACACCAAAAATAAAATGCGGCAGTTATATAAAAAATGTTTAATTTAAAAGGATAAAACTTGCCATCATGAAACAAAAAACCATTTCCCGCATTGCCATTTCTTTGCTGGCCATTGTCATGTTCATTTTTGGTCTGTATCATTTTATGTACCCGCAAAATCTTATTGCCTATTTACCGGGTTTTTTACCTCCGGGAAATATATGGGTATATATTCCAGGCGCCGCATTTATACTGGCGGCCATTGCCTTTATTACCAACAAACAGGTAAGGCTGGCAGGTTATCTGCTGGCATTATTGCTGTTTATTTTTGTGGTTACAATTCACCTGCCCAATTATTTAAATGGCAGTAGTGATGAGTACCGGCAAATTTCTTTAATCAATCTGCTGAAAGACCTTGCACTGGCTGCATTTGCATTGCATATTGCCGCCAATGCCGACAACTGATTTTAGTTTAATGTAGGTAGTTGTGTATTCGGGTGCTGCACAGTAATCCTGCAGTACAAGTGTGCGACGCAAGTAAAGCATCATTAGTAAACAATTGCCGGGTACATAATTGCAAAATACCTGCAGCCTTGCTATTATTTTATGCGTGTTTTAAAGCTCCAGGTAAAATTAAAGGCGGCCACTATTTCGCCGGCCTGATTGGTGCCGGTAGCATGGCAGTTTACCACCACACCTTCGTTGGTTGCCAATGCGGTTGCAACGGCATCTTGTATGGCGTTACCATCAGTACAGGTAAATAAAATGATACCATTGGCTTTTTTATAAAACTCGCCATCCATTTTAACAAGCAGCATGCTTATGGCAGGGTTTGTTTTATAAATGGCGCCCCAGCATAAGGCCCCTGTACACACTTCGGCGGCCATAGATAAAATGGCAAAATACATGGAGCGAAATGGGTTTTTATTAAACCATTTTTCCCGCACCTGTATCACCGATTGCTGTGGCGTTAAATCATGCACCCGTAAACCGGCAAAAAAAGCAGAGGGCAGTTTACTCAACATAAACAACCTGAATTTTAGCGGACTTTTCATTTGAGCTGCAAAAGCGGCGAATTGCGGATTCATGATTATATATTTCTTAGCAATTTATCTTTTTTCTGCGCAAGAATGGCCAAATCAATTTTTCTTTTATATCCGGAACAATGCTTTCTTCAGGTTGTAGTTTTGATTGCCGCTAAATAACAGATATTTGCGGCGAAACATTTACCATGAGCCGTTGGCATTCTTATATAAATTCTGCAGCAACCTGTATACAAGCCTATACCGGCACACAGCCTTTACAACATTTTTTAAAAGCACATTTTGCGCAACATAAAAAATTTGGTTCTAAAGACAGGAAATATATCAGCCATCTTTGCTACAGCTATTACCGCACCGGACATAGCTTACCCAATACCAGCCTTCCCGAAAAATTACAAATTGCCCTGTTCATCTGCAATGAAACACCGGGCGAATGGCAGCCATTATATAATGAAGAATGGTTGGAACACTGGCATACCGATCCCACAAAAAAAATGCAGTTTATACAGGAGTTATATACTACGTTTAGGCCAGAAAATATTTTCCCCTGGAAACCGCAACTCAGCAAAACCATAGATGCCAATAGTTTTGCTTTATCTCACCTGGTACAACCTTATTTGTTTATCCGCTGCCGGCCGGGATACAAGGCAATTGTGGCAGAAAAACTGGCACAAAACAATATTCCATATACCCCATTACTACAAAATTGTTTTGCCCTATCCAATACCACCCAACTGCAAAATATTATTAACCTTAATAAAGAGGCTGTAGTGCAAGACCTTAACTCACAACAAATAGGCAGCCTTATGCAAATGGTGGCAGATGCACAACCTAAGGCAAGCCACCCAATGAAAGTGTGGGATTGTTGTGCGGCCAGCGGCGGTAAATCTATATTGGCAAAAGATATTTTGGGTAATATAGATCTAATGGCTTCCGATCTTCGCCCTGCTATTATTAATAATTTAAAAGCGCGGTTTAAACAAGCCGCCATAAACCACTACACTGCTTTTGTGGCCGACCTTACACAGCCGCTAACCCTTATTCAAAAACATTCTTTTCCTTTTATTATTTGCGATGCACCCTGCTCGGGCAGTGGCACCTGGAGCCGCACACCAGAGCAACTTTATTATTTTACTGAAGACCGCATTAATTACTATAGCCAGTTGCAAAAAAATATTGTACAGCACATCGTTCCCAAGCTGGCTGTAAAGGGTTATTTGTTATATATTACCTGCTCGGTTTTTGAGCAGGAGAACGAAGCCATGGTAACATATATCATGCAGCAATATGGCCTGCAGTTAATTCAGCAACAGGTATTTAGCGGCTATACCCAACATGCTGATACTATGTTTGCGGCATTGCTGTACAAAAACTAAAAAACAATTGGGGCGCTGCCCTGCGGGCCGGGCTTTACGCTGCAAGTCCTCGCTGCGCTGCGGGCTTTCCGCTGCAATCCCTAACGCAAAAAATAAAGACAAATATTACAATAGCAAACACCTATTACAACCTGCTGCATTCCTGGCTACAGCACAAGCGTGCGACGCAAGTAAAGCTGCATTAACCTTCAACAGCAGGGTCAACAACCTTAAAACCACATTTTATAGTATTGCTTAAACAAGTGCGGGTTAAGTATTAAAACATTTTGTATTTTACACAATCAAAAATTGTAAACCTGCTATGCCACAATACAAACTTACTGTTAACAATAAAGAATTTACCGCCAATGCAGATGCAGAAATGCCCCTATTGTGGGTACTGCGTGATTTGCTGGATTTAACCGGCACAAAATATGGTTGTGGCGTAGCCAGCTGCGGCGCCTGTACTGTTTTGGTAGATGATGTGCCTGTTCGCTCTTGTCAGTTACAGGTACAAAATTGTGGCAGTGCAAAAATTACCACCATTGAAGGCTTAAGTGAAGATGGTACACACCCCATTCAACAGGCCTGGGAAAAAGTAAGTGTGCCACAATGTGGGTATTGTCAGGCCGGGCAAATAATGAATGTTGCCGGTTTACTTAAGAAATATAAACAACCCACCGAGGAACAAATAAACGAAATGATGGCCGGCAACCTTTGCCGTTGTGGCACCTACACCCGTATAAGGGAAGCTATACATTCCGTTATAGAAGAAGTAAACAAGTAATACCACCACTGCCACCTGTAAACGCAATACAATGAAAACAAGATTCGACCGTAGAAATTTTATAAAGATATCATCTGCTGCCGGTGGTAGCCTAATATTGGGTATGTTGTTACCCACCGCCTGCAAAGAGCCTGAGGCCGTTGCCACCTGTAGCTTTCAGCCACATCCGATATTAAAAATTGATAATACCGGCAAAATAACCGTGTATGTTGCCCGCCAGGAAATTGGACAGGGTGTAAACACCTCTATCCCCATGATTGTGGCCGAAGAACTGGATGCCGACTGGAAAAATATTGCCGTTGAAATTGCAGCTTATGGCACTATGCAACCCGGCGATCATGATACCGGTGGCAGCCAAAGTGTTTTATTGGATTATGAAAAGCTACGCAAAGCCGGTGCCACCGCAAAAGCAATGTTGGTAAATGCCGCCGCTGCAAAATGGAAAACAACAGCTACCGCCTGCGCAACTGAAGCAAGCATGGTTACCAATAGCAACAGCAAAGAAACCATTGCTTATAGCGAGCTTGTTTGCGATGCGGCTAAACTGGCAGTTCCAAAGGATGTAACACTTAAATCGCCAAAGAATTATACCTTAATTGGAAAGGCCACCAAAAAATCCAATATCAAAGATATTCTTACCGGCAAAGCAATATATGGTATTGATGTTAAGGTACCGGGCATGGTATATGCTGTAATAGAAAGATGCCCTGTATTAAAAGGTAAACTGGTAAAATTTGATGACAGTGCCTGTAAACAAGTGGGAGGTTTTATACAATGCGTAACCGTTGCATCGTCTGCCGCACCCATGCATTTACATGCCGGCGTAGCGGTAATTGCCAACAATATCTGGAGTGCCCTGCAAGCCCGCAAAGTATTAAAAGTAGAATGGGATGAAGGCACTGAAAACACCGACTCTACCGAAGCTCTTTTTACCCGGTTTGCAGCAAAATCTACCGGCAAACCTACTTATGAAGTATTTAAAAAAGGCAATGCCCCTGCTGCCCAAAAAGCAGCTACTAATAAAATTGATGTTACCTATACAGCCCCTTTTTTAGCACATGGCACTATGGAGCCCATGAACTTTATTGCAGCTGTAACAAAAGATAGTTGCGAATTATGGGGCGGCTTACAATTACCAGATTGGGCCACCAATACCATTGCCGAAGATTTAGGTATTAAAAAAGAAAAAGTAAAAACCAATCTTACCCTAATGGGTGGTGGCTTTGGCCGCAGACTGCATTTTGATTATGCATTAGAAGCTGCCCGTATTGCCAAACAAATTGACAAACCCGTTAAATTAATTTGGGACAGAACGGATGATATACGCAACGATACTTACCGTCCGGCTAATCTGCATCGTATGCAAGCTGCATGGGACGCAGATGGCAAACTTCAGGCCTGGCAACACCACCATGTAGCTACTTCCATTGCTATAATGACAGATGGCCCCGAAGCCAAAAATGTACCTGAAATGTTGGGCGGTGCTTCATCTGATTTATGGTACGATGTTCCCAATGTACACACCGGCTATTCGCATGTTGATTTTAATTTACAAAGAGGCTGGGTACGTGCAGTTGAAATTTGTGTAAACACTTTACCCGTAGAGTGCCTGATAGATGAAATAGCTACAGCACAGCAAAAAGAACCATTGGCATTTCGTTTATCCCTTTTAGAAAACAGGCCTGCCTACGAAACAGAAATTACTAAATTCAGGCAGGACCCCAACCGTATTGCCAATGTGCTAAAGCTGGCTGCCGAAAAAATTGGATGGAGCGAGCCCCGTAAACCAAACCACTTTATGGGTATTGCCGGCCATCATTTCACATTTGCAAAAGCCTATGGTGCCCATGCCATTGAAATTGAATTAATTGCCCCTAAAAAATTCAGGATTGTACGCATTGTGGCGGCGGTAGATTGCGGCATTGTAATAAACCCCGATGGTTTAAAAAACCAGATGGAAGGCGGTACTGTATTTGCGCTGTCGCAAGCCCTGATGAGCGAAATAAATGTAGAAAATAACCGGGTGGTAGAAGATAGCTTTTTTAATTATAAAATCATGCACTTTAACGAAATGCCCCCACTGGAAATACATTATGTAGAAAGTCAGGAAGATCCGGGCGGCATCGGAGAAGTTGGCTTGCCTACCGTAGCACCAGCTTTATGTAATGCACTGGCAGCAGCAGGCAGCAGGCCAAGAACCTTGCCTATAAAGAAAGAAGGCTTTGAATGGGTATAAAAACGAATGCAATCTATTAGCCAGGCAATAACACATTCATCGGGCATCCGTTGCGTCGCACTCTTGTGCAATTGATATGCATGGCAGCATATAACAGCCTTTACAAATTGATTAATGCGGCATAGTCTTCGGGGTAATCCATATCTCTAAGCACCGCATCATCATCCATTTCTACCCAAACAATATGTGGGTTATTGGCTTGAATGATGGCTTTGCATCCTTCCGGGTCATCATGTTGCAGAATAGCGTTTTTATATGCAGATGAGAAAATAACGGGATTTCCTTTTACACCATTAAATCTTGGCAGGCAAATACAGGTTTTATCCCGATGATAAGCCTTCTCAAAAGTAGTATTTAATGATTCATATTGTTGTGCCGTGATTAAAACCATATCGCCTAAACAAATCATGTACCCATTGCCTTTGGCACTTTGAATGCCTGTTTGTATAGAACCCGTCATACCAGTACCGTATCCGGCATTATGTACCAGCTTAACCGGCAAATGTATAAGGGCCTGGTGTACCAAATCAGGTTCATTTCCTGTAACCACAATCAGTTCCTGCAATCCGGCTTTTACAATTTGCTCAACAACTGCGGCGATAACAGTGGTGCCTGCAAATGGTAATAACAATTTGTTTTGCGTACCCATGCGCAAAGAATTTCCCGCAGCCAATACTATTGCAGTTACCATATTGTATTGTAAATTACCATGAGCAATGTTTAAAAATAACAATAATATCCTCCCTCTTATTTTTAAAGAAAAAAGAAATCTTAACTTGTACCCATTTCATAAAATTATTGCATTAGCAGCCAGGGGTATTTTACCTGGCCATATTACTGCTACTGGCAAAAAATTTATCGGCAAATATTGGTTTACCAGATAATTATTGAAAACAAAAGACAATTGGAAAGAACTGGGTGTTATAGCATTAAGACTTATAACAAAATAGCATTTCTGAAACATTATTTTGAATTATTACCCTGTTAGAAACGACCAGACCGCTGGATTGGGTTAAAAAAAATGTATGGAAATAACAATTTTAGCATTTGGTATTGCAAAAGATATTTTGGGAGGCATCAGGGTAAACATCACCTTGAATGAACCTGCAAATATCCATGCACTAAAACAACAATTGGAACACAACTATCCACCATTAAAAGAACTGGCCTCTTATATGATTGCTGTGAACAATAATTATGCTAGCGATACACAAACAATTCTTTCAACTGATGAAATTGCCCTGATACCACCGGTTAGCGGAGGATAAAACCATGCATCCAAATATTAACATAGAAATTTTATCTGCTCCGCTGGAACTAGCTAACTGTCTGGCCTGGGTACAATCACCCACCTGTGGTGGCATTGATGTATTTATTGGTACAGTACGCAATGCCACAAAAGGCAAGCAGGTTGAAAAACTGGAATTTGAAGCATACCTGCCCATGGCTATTGCAGAAATGGAAAAAATTGCCATGCAGGCAATGGAACAATGGCCGGTAGAAAAAATTTCCATCCATCACAGAACAGGCATTTTAGCTGTAGGTGAGATACCGGTAATTATTGCTGTAGCAGCTGCACACCGATCTGCAGCTTTTGAAGCCTGCCGATATGTGATAGACACCCTGAAAAAAACCGTACCCATTTGGAAAAAAGAATTTTTTGCTGATGGAGCTGTTTGGGTGGCGGCACATCCTTAGTAGCTAACAATAATTTTAAAACAGGATTTTGTTGCAGATTGATTTTCATTTACACTAATAGCTAAAATCTCATTCTTCATAGCTGCATTTTATGTTGGCGTACAAGAGTGCGACGCAAGCGGTGCCCCATTCTTTACCTTATGCCGGGCCAATCATTTTCCTGATTTTATTGTAGGTCAGTTTAGGCTTCCAGCCAGGCTTTCATGCCGCCTTTTAAGGAATACAGCGGCGTATCTGTTACCTGTTGCAGTATTTTTACCAACTCATAACTGCGCTTACCCGATGCACAATAAAGTAACACGGGTTTTTCCTGGTCTAATAGTTGGGGGTTGTCTTTTAGATTTTCCATAGGCAAATGCACACCGCCCATATGGGCAAAGGCACGCTCTGCCGACGTTCTGATGTCTACCAGAAAATACTGCGCTATATTGGCCTTATAGGTTGAAATACTAATTTCAGGTGCTATAATTGGTTTAGGCAAAGCCTCTACAACCGTATGCGATGCTGGCTGCAATTGAATAATACGGCTTTGCAGGGTTTGTACATCCAGCATTAATAGTTTGGCGGCCAATATTTCGCCAATGCCGGTGATATATTTTATTACTTCGTTGGCCTGCATACAACCAATAATTCCGGCAATTGTAGGCAATACACCACCTTCTGCACAATTGGGCACCATGGTAGCGTCAACTGAAGGAAATACATCCCTGTAATGCGGCGTTCTTTTACCATCGGTAGTGGCGATATTCCAAACAGCTACCTGACCTTCGTACTGGTAAATGGCACCGTAAACCAATGGCTTTTTTAATAAATAGCAGGCATCATTTAACAGGTAACGTGTATCAAAATTATCGGTGCCGTCTACCACAATATCACAATGGCGAACCAGCTCCATTACATTATCCGCCCCCACCCTTTCTATTACGGCATTTATGGTAATAAATGGATTTTGCAGTTGTAATTTTTCTGCCGCGATGGTTGCTTTAAATCTGCCTATTTCATGCTGTGCATATAGTATCTGCCGGTGCAGGTTTCCGGCACTGATAACATCGTCATCAACAATGGTAATGCTTCCAATACCCGCCGCTACAAGGTATTGTGCTGCCGGGCAACCTAGTCCGCCTGCTCCCACCAACAACACTTTTGCGTTGGCCAATTTTTGTTGCGCCTCCACATTAAAACCTGGCAATACCAATTGGCAGGCATACCTTAAATGGGCATTTTCCTGCGGTATCATCCAATACTATTTTTTGATTGTATTAATTGCTGCGCCTTTTCCATTTCTTCCACTGTATTTACATTCATTAATTGTTCAGGTGAATTTGCTTTTATCATATGCACCTGATTATTGCGCAGCACTTTACGCGGACAAGAATAACCCTGGGCCAGAAAAGACAATAAAACAGGATAAGCTTTGGGCTCCCAGATAGTAATTAATGGTTCCGGCAATCCATCAAAAGGGCTTTCAAAAGTGGTAGCCAACGCTGCTACATTTCTTTGGGCAATTAATGCATCTATTGTAGCAGATTCCAGCAAAGGAAGATCACAAGCAACCACCAGCCAGGCAGCATCCGGCTGTTGCCTGAATGCCGACAAAATTGCACCGTAAGGACCCAGATTGGTAAACGTATCTTCCAGTGCAGTATAGTTGTTTTCTATTAATTCGATCTGATCTTCCCTGCAGGAGATAAATACTTTTTCACAAACCGACTGAAGCATATCGGTCATAAAATAACGCTGGGCCTTGCCATGCCATTCTATAGCTCCCTTATCGGTTCCCATACGCTGACTTTTACCGCCAGCCAACACCAATCCATATAATGGGGCTTTCCGTTCTTGCATTTGTTTATGCATACATGCAAGAATGCCTTCTGTATCCTCCCATTGCAGCACAGGAATTTGATCAATAGCCGGTATAGATGCATTCAGCCAGTCGTATATTTCAGCTGCATCCTTTATAATAAATAATTGCACATTGGTTAACTGCGACAACCTTTTTTGCAAAGAAGTTTCTTTTGATGCGTCAATCACTACAATCTGTTGCGCAGCAGTATGATGATTGCCATTTACCAAAACCATATCTATATCATTAAATACCTGATGCAATTGAAAAGCATCAAAAGGCTGCTGATACTGTATTTCCCGGTACTGAATATGATCAGTAAAACTTAGCTGTGGCATAACTCCTTCAAAACTAATTGGAGCATGCGAGCTATCAATATATGCGCAATGGTAAATTGGCGAAAAATGCGCAATCAATTTATCGGCCAATTGCTGAACATTGGTGCAATTAGTTCCCAGTATGGCCCACTCATGGCGGCCAAAATTACCCAAAACGGGTTTGGCAATTTTACTATGTTTATCATGCTTTTCCAACATCAGTTTTGCCTCCGGTTTTTTGCATTAATCGGGTTTCTTTTATCACAATATCCTGACTAAGTGCTTTACACATATCATACACAGTAAGTGCGGCAATACTGGCGCCGGTTAAGGCTTCCATCTCTACACCTGTTTTACCGGTAATAGTTGCAGTACAGTCAATTTCCAGTTGTTGTTTTTCATTTAAAAGTATGGTAATATTGCAGCTATCCAGGCTTAACGGATGGCAAAGCGGTATTAGCTCGCTGGTTTTCTTGGCTGCCATAATACCTGCAATAATTGCTGTTTGAAATACCCCACCTTTCTTCGTTTGAATATCTCCATTTGCTAACTGCGCCAATACGGGTTGGGGTAAAACAACAATTGTCCTTGCAACTGCCTTTCTTTTGGTAATGGCTTTATCGCCTACATCAACCATGGTTACTTTTCCATCCTTATTAATATGCGTAAAATCACTCATGCTTTTTAATACATTTTTTTTGACTTTCTAATTTTTTGACCAAACTGTTGTACAGGCATGACACCCATTTGCGTCGCACACTTGTGCGTTCTGTCAGGTATCGGCAAATTAAAGTTGCCTAATTATTTTAACCTAAAATGGCATTAAAAGGCCATACTCTAAATAGTTCTCCTTTGGTAAAATTATCCCGTTCTAATGGAAGTTCCATAAATGCATTTGTATCCAGCAAATTGGCAAAATCACCAGATCCATTACCCGTAACAGGATCAGCCAATAGCTGGCCGCTGGCAGAAATACTAAGCCTTACCTGCAAGAAATATTGCAAGGCAGGTGTAAAACTATAATCATTATTGAGTTGCGCATATACTGATTTGGTGATTATTCCCAAACAAGCCTGCAACCAGGGCAAAAAATAACGGTATACACACATAAATGTTGACACCGGGTTGCCGGGAAAAGCAAATACCAAATTGCCCTTTGGGTGCCTGCCAAACCAAAAAGGTTTGCCAGGCCTTTGTTGTACTTTATGAAATAACTTTTCTACCCCACAATCCTTCAATGCCTGTGGTATAAAATCAAACTTACCCATAGATATACCACCGGTTAATAATAGTACATCATAAGTTGCCAGACAGCGGGCAATCTGGCTTTTTGTAATGGCTGCATCATCTGGTATATGCACAATATCTGCCACCAAATGGAATTGTTGCAATATGGCTTTAATGGTATAACTATTGGAGGTGCGTATTTGAAAAGTATCCGGCACTGTTTCAACGCCAACCAGTTCATCGCCGGAGGAAATAATAACTACTTTTGGCACTTGCCTTACCAACAGAGCAGATTTGCCAACAGATGCCGCCAGGCTAATAACCGCAGGTGTTACCAACTGATTGGCAGTCGCAACAATTTGCCCGGCCATTTTATCTTTACCCTTGTAATGAATGTTTTGACCCGGCTTAATAACTGCATCCTGCTTAATGTTAGCCATACCATTGTTTATGTCAATATCCTCATACCGTACAATGGTATCTGCACAGGCAGGTAAAGCAGCACCCGTCATTATTTCCACACAATCTGTAGGATGCATGTTGGTGATGGGCGTATCGCCGGCAGCTTGTGTAGTTACTATATTGAAAGCACGCAATCCTTCACTATATGCCTTAAAGGAAATAGCAATACCGTCCATGGTTACCCGGTTATAGGGCGGCATATCTCTATCAGCAAGTATATCTTCTGCCAGTACGCGGCCCAACGCCTGCTCAAAATATACAGTTTCAACAGGTAAAAGGCTTACCTGGGATTGTATGATTTGTTCTGCTGTTGCTACCTGTATCATAAGTTATGCGCAATATTTTATTTGTATGTGTAAGAATTTTCTATTGAAACACCGGGTGTGTTGTAAATACCAATTTCAGTTGCTGATGCATGGACTAACCGTACAAGAGTGCGACGCAAGTAAAGCAATATTAGCCTACTACTGCCTGGCTACACATTGCATTAACCACCAATAGTGGCCATAGATTCATGAACAGGTCCTTTTTCTTTTCTTAGTTTTTCTGCCTGCCAGCCATCTTTTGCACGGTGATTTATGGCATGCAATAAGGCTTGCTGCAATGCATCATTGGATTGATGTGTGCGCAACAAATCCCGGATATTGAGCACACCATCATCGTACAAACAGGTTTTTAATACACCCTGCGGGGTTATTCTAATACGGTTGCAGGTACCACAAAAAGATCGCGTATAAGCAGCAATGATGCCTACCGTACCCACATGCCCCGATATTTGATAATTATAAGCCGTTGAATATGGTGGATCGGGCAATTTTTCTATACCGGGATGTGCTTGTTGTATGGTATGTAGTATGCGTAGATGATCCCATTGCAATTGGGTATAATGGCTATCGCCTCCGTTAAAGGGCATTTCCTCAATAAAACGCACAGCAACGGGCAGGGATTTAGTTAGTTGCACCAAAGGCAGAATGTCCTGCGTATTTCTGCCATCCATTACTACTGCATTTAATTTTACAGGTATCTGGTGCTGCAATAATGCGTCTAATGTTTTTAATACATTGGGTAATTCATCGCGGCGGGTGATGGCAAAAAAACGTTCTCTGTCCAGGGTATCCAGACTTAGATTTACCGAATGAATACCCATGGGTTTTAACTGTGGCACAAAGGGTGCTGTTAATACGCCATTAGTGGTAATAGTTATTTGCTGTAATCCTTTTATGGCAGACAAAGCCTCCAGAAATTGCATAATATCCTTGCGCACAAAAGGTTCGCCACCGGTGATACGAATTTTCTCGATACCCATATTTACGAGAACAGTGCACAGTCGCAACATTTCCTCGTACGACAAGAGTGCTGTACGTTCCAGCCATTCCAAACCATGCTCGGGCATGCAATAAAAGCAGCGCAAATTACAGCGGTCTGTAACTGCCAGCCGTACATAATTTATTTTTCTGCCGTGGTTATCGGTAAGCAATGGTAAATTTTTAATTACTATAAATTGAACCTTCTCTTAATTTAAGCGACATCCCTTTTCGTCCTGCAAAACAACTGCGAATTTCTGCAATAATGGATAAAGCAATTTCCTCAGGGTTATTGGCGCCTATATCTAATCCGGCGGGTGCATAAATGCGTTGATAATCATTTTCTGTTACCACCATAGTTGCACCCAGTTCATCAAACATTTTATTGCTCCGTTTTTTGGGGCCCAGCAATCCAATATAATTTGCCTTTGTGGTTAATGCAAACCGCAAATGGCGCAAATCGGTTTTATAATCATGTGCCATTAATACCATAGCACTATACCCATCAATAGGCAAATGATTAATGCCATCAGGATGCAATACTGCGGTAGCGGCACCAAATACAGCCTTACCTATTTTAGCCGGATTGGCCACAACGGTAGCCTGCCAGCCTAGCGCAGCTGCACATTGTACCAGTGGTAACACATCGTATTGTGCCCCAAAAATAAAAAGTTGTACTACCGGCTCAATAATTTCAATAAAAATTTTAAGTGCGGCATTTTGCCCGGTGGCAGTGTACACCAGCGATTGTTTCTTGTCAACCGCCAAATGAATGGTGGTAATCAATTCATCCACAACAGTTGCAAATGGAAATATCTGTTTAAATGCCGCATCATCAGTAAACAACCATGCTTCACCAAGGTAGGTTTGTTCATCGGTTGTGGTTGCCATAATGGTAACCATACACCGCGGTGTTCTGGTATTTACTACACTTGCCAAAAGCACAATTGGGTTATTGGCGTCTTCCTTATGCAGTGGCGTAAACAGCACATCAATAATACCATTACACCCAAGTCCCACACCAATTTGAGAGGCATCTTCCTGGGTAGTATCGTAGGTAATAACTGAGGGTTTATGCATGGCAATGGCTTTTTGTGCCCGCCGCAATGCATCACCTTCCAGGCAGCCACCGCTAATACCGCCCAGGAAATTACCATCCTCCCATACCAGCATACGGGCACCGGTTCTGCGATAAGAAGAACCTTCTACCCTAACCACCGTTGCTAATGCAGCTTTCACACCCGGAATAGCACTATTGTATGCCTCTATTATTGCCCTTATTTCTTTCATATTGCAATTGGGCTGTAAGTTAGTGTTTAGCACAGTAAAACATAGCATGCCCATTTGCACAAAGCGAAAAAAATACATTGATGTGTGCCGGCGGCGGAATGCTATGCAGCTTTACTTGTGTCACTCACTTGTACGGCGGAATTAGGTGGCGGCATTAAGTGGGAAAAATAATAATGGAAAGCATTAGCCAATCATTAACCGCAAGGCTTGTTTTACCAGCCATTTTATTGTAAGCTGCATGCAGTATCGGGACGCACAAGAGTGCGACGCAAGTATAGCCCATGCCGGTTGTGCTGCCCGGCCCAAAAAATGGTAGTTTACTGCAAGCATTGAACAAAAATAACCCATACAGTTTAACGCTAATCAGCAGAATAAATAGTAATTTCCAAACTTAAACTCTACCGCATTGCAACGCAGAAACTTTATTAAACACAGCGCATTGGCCGCAGGTGCATTGGCTATGGCACCAACATTATCTTCTTTTGGCATGGCCGAAGATGCCATTTTGGGCCACAATAACAAACGTTATAAATTAAACAAAGACTGGGGTAAACTTGATTTTACCCATTATCCTGTAAAAGATTGTCATGAAATGATACAGGACAGTAAGGGCCGCATTTTTTTGCTTACCAACGAAACGCATAACAATATTATTATTTACGACAGAAAGGGGAAATTATTGGACAGTTGGGGACATGAATACCCCGGCGGCCATGGACTTACCCTGTTTAACGAGAACGGCACTGAAGTGTTGTTTATTTGCGATAACAGTCGCAACCAGGTAATTAAAACCACACTGGATGGCAGGGTGTTACTAACGCTGAATTATCCTAAAGAAACAGGGCAATACAGTAAACAGGAAGAGTTTATACCCACCGAAACGGCTATTGCCGCCAATGGTGATATTTATGTAGCTGATGGTTATGGCAAAGATTTTATTATTCGCTACGATTACAAAGGCAATTACCTGGGTTATTTTGGTGGCCGTGGCGACAAAGATGAGCACCTGCTAAACGCACATGGTGTTTGTATGGATTATAGAAATCCAAAGCAGCCTACTTTAATTGTAACCTCACGCCAGCAAAATGCTTTTAAACGTTTTACGCTGGATGGCAAATATATAAGTACCATACCTATGCCCGGTGCCTGGGTATGCCGGCCGGTTATACATGGCGATTACCTGTATGCAGCAGTATTACAAAGCAATGCCAACCTGTGGAAACAATCAGGTTTTGTTACTATACTGGATAAGGATTTTAAAGTAGTATCTAACCTGGCAGGCAGCGAGCCAATTTATAAAGAAAATCAATTGCAGGAAATGTATCAAACCGTAAAAGCATTTGATTACCCGCATGATGTATGCATTGATGATGAAGGCAACCTGTATGTAGCACAATGGAATTCTGGCCAGGTATACCCCTATAAATTAGAACCGGTTATATAATGAAAGTATTGCTGGTAGGCTTTTTTTGCTGGATAATGCTGTTGCAGGCAACTGCACAATACAAGCTGCATTATGCAATGCCCGTTATACAATATAAATCGGTATTTTTTACGGATACCGCCATGGTTAGTTTAAAATTTGAACAACCAGGCACCACCATCCATTTTACTACCAATGGCAAAACGCCTACCGAAAAAGATGCTGTTTACACCCAACCAATTGTGGTTAAAGGGCAAAGCAGCACCATTAAAGCCATCGTGTTTGGAAGCGAGTTTTTACCCTCGGATGTGCTAGTTACCAGTTTTTATAATAAGGGATTGGCAATACCTGCTGTTACCGGCACTTTACCCGATGCAAAATACAAAGCCAATGGACTTAACAGCCTTACAGATAATAAAGGTGGTTTTGCCCAACTTAACACCAATTGGCTGGGTTATACCAACGATACTATTCAGTTTTATATAGATCTTGATAGCAAGCAAACCATACACGAGGTAGCCTTAAACTTTTTACAGGATGAAGGCAGCTGGATATTTTTACCCACCAAAATTTCGATTTTTGCTTTCAACAACAAATTGCAAGAGTATGCGCTAAAAAAAACGGTGTATCCATTTACCAATTTACCGGGTAAAGGCAGCAACTGTGTCTTTACCAGTTTGCGTTTCTCCAAAAAAATAAGTACACAAAAACTAATGGTACTTATTACCACACTTAAAAAAATTCCGGACTGGCACCCAGCCAAAGGGGAGCATGCCTGGACATTTATTGATGAACTTAAAGTATACTAAAACCATGCAACGCTGGAAAACCATTTTATACAATACTGCTTTATGCTTTAACTGTCTGCTATTGTTTCTGCTTTTATTTTATAACAGTATTGCAGTACCAGCATGGGTACAGGTATTGGGGCGTATGCACCCACTTATTATACATTTTCCCATTGTATTGCTTTTGCTTTATGTAATATGGCAAATATGGATATACAACAAATTGGAAGATGTACAACTGGCAAAAAGCACAGGTGAATTATTGTTGTTAGCAGCCGCAGCAAGCGCAGCTATTACAGCTTTAATGGGTGTATTACTATCTAAGGAAAGCGGTTATGATGCAGATGCATTGGCCTGGCATAAATGGACCGGCAGCGGACTGGCTTTTGTTAGCTTTGCCTGGTATTTACTGCGTAACCGCATTACCCATTCCAAAGCAATTACCCTTGTTTTGGCTATTACAGTGTGTATTACTTTAATTATAACAGGCGAATTGGGCTCTGCCATTACCCGGGGCGAAGACTATTTGCTGGCTCCCGTATTGCCAAAACAACAAGCACAACAGGTGGCATTTGATGATGCCGTTGTTTTTACCAATATGGTTGAACCTATTTTAAAAGAAAAATGTGTAGGCTGCCATAATAGTAAAAAAGCCAAGGGTGAATTATTGATGGAAACCACTGCCCAATTACTAAAAGGCGGTAAAGATGGTGCTTTATGGAATACCAGTAACCCTTCACTTAGTTTGTTGCTAAAACGGGTACACCTGCCATTGGAAGAAGAAAAGCATATGCCACCCAAAGGCAAACCGCAACTTACCGATGAAGAAATAATGATATTGAATTTGTGGATACAATCAGGCGCCAGTTTTACTACAAAAGTGGCCACATTACCTGCCAATGATAGCCTGCGCAATATTGCTGCAACCATGTTTACATCAGATGTGGCTGAAGTATATGATTTTGCTGCAGCCAGTGATAAAACCATTGCCGGCTTAACCAATAATAACCGCGTAATAACGCCTATTGCTGAAGGATCTCCTGCCCTCACAGTAGATTTTTATAATAGCGGTTTTTACAACCAAAAAGCTTTACAGGAATTGCAGGAATTAAAAGAACAGATAGTATATATCAATCTATCTAAAATGCCTGTACAGGATGATGATATTACGCTGTTAAGTCAGTTTGCCAATTTAAGGGAATTGAATATTAGTTTTACCCCTATAACAGGTAAGAATTTGGCTGTATTAAGTAAACTACCCAAGTTAAAAGAGCTTTCACTGGCAGGTACAAAAGTTAATGCGAAAGATGTGCAGGTGCTGGCCACTTCTGCATCGTTGAAGAAAATATTTCTATGGAATACGGGCATTACAGATGACGCCCTTAAACTGATTGCTAAAGCCAATAGTTCCATTCATTTTGAAACTGGTTTTAATGGCGATACAGTTATTATGAAATTGAATGCCCCCATTTTACAAAATGAGGAAACCGTTATTCTGGACTCATTACCCTTACAGTTAAAACATTATGTAAACGGTACAACCATTCGCTATACATTAGATGGGAAAGACCCTGACAGCCTGCAATCGCCCATTTACAAGCAGGGAATGTATTTAAAACAAAATGGAATATTAAAAGCAAAAGCCTTTAAACCAGGCTGGATTAGCAGTGATGTTACACAAGCTTATTTTTATAAAAATACGTTTACCCCAGACGTTGCCACTTTAGTTACACCAGCAGACGATTCGTATAAAGGAGATGGCGCCAAAACCATTATTGACCATATTAAGAGCGATAATAATTTCAGAAATGGCAAATGGCTGGGCTACCATGGCACTTTAATGAACACCTTATTACATTTTCAAAAACCGGTACAGGTACAGAATATTACTATCAGTTCGCTGGTTGATATTGGTGGTTATATTTTCCCGCCACTTAGTATAGAAGTTTGGGGCGGCAACACGGAAGGCAGTTTAAAATTATTGGGGCGGTTAACACCAAAACAACCAACGATGTCTGCACCCGGCTATTTGCAGGGCTACGATATTAACTTTACGCCTGCCACTTTACAATACATAAAGTTAAAAGTTCAGTCTGTGCCCAAACTTCCGGTATGGCACCCGGGTAAGGGCGATAAGGCCTGGTTTTTTACAGATGAAGTGTTTATTAATTAGTGAGTGGTGAGGGGTGAGTGGTGAATGTTGAGCAATGAGTAAATTCTCTACACTTTACTATAGTTTTAGTTGCACAATTATTCTACAGTACAAGTGTGCGACGCAAGTAAAGCTGCGCCAGGTGTATTGGCCGGGCTCATAAAATATTTACATATGGTTTTATTTATTTAAGCCCAGCACCCGAAAAGTGCCGGGTATCATTTTAGGCCATTGACTGGCCGGTGTATTTTTTCTAGCGTTATATACCCGGCTGAAGTACTACTATTATACATACTTGCGTCGCACTCTTGTACGGTTAGATATACTATGCAGCAATACAGCCAAAAAGTTTGAGTGGATGATAATTAATTTCCTTGTTGAATAGCCCTATGTTTTTCTTTTACTTCGGCAAGCGTTTCGTTGTGGTGCGAGGTATGGAATTTAGATACAGCAATCCCTTGCGAGCCATAAATACCTGTATGACCGCTAAAATAATAGGCCAAAAAACATGCTACCGCAAAATAAATGATATTGGTGCCGCCAAATAACTCAACGCCCATTATGGTGCAGGCCAATGGCGTATTAGTGGCTCCGGCAAATACCGCAATAAAACCCAATCCGGCAAACAAATCAATGGGAGCTCCGCTTATTACTGCAAGTGTATTGCCCAGCGTGGCGCCTATAAAAAACAGTGGTGTAACTTCCCCACCTTTAAAACCCATTCCTAATGTAATAGCCGTTAACAACAATTTCCAAAACCAACTGGTATAAGTAGCTCCACCAGCATTAAAAGCAGCAACAATACTTATACCACCTGGATTGGGATTGGTTACACCCAAACCCAAATAATCAAAACTGCCCAGCAAATAACTAATGGCTATAATTAATACAGCACCTACTACCGGTATTAACCATTTGCTGGTGATAAAGCGATTACTGGTTTGCTTAATAAAATGCGATAATTGCGTAAACAGGTAACTGGTTAATCCAAACAAAATACCTGCTACTATTACTTTACCCAATAACACCATATCAAATTGAATATAGGGAAACAGATTGGGCGCATCATCCGTAAAGGCAATAGTATACTGTGTATGGTGAATTCCGCAGGAAGTGCAGGTAATATCTGCAATCATACCCGCCAGTAAACAGGGAATAAGGGCATCGTATTTAATGCGGCCAATGGTAAGTACTTCGAGGGCAAAAATAGCACCTGCAACAGGAGTTCCAAAAACAGCCCCGAAGCCTGCAGACATACCGCACATAAGCAATATACGCTTACGATCGTGGTGCAGTTTAAACCAGCGGGCAAACTGTGCGGCAATACTGCCGCCCATTTGTACGGCAGTACCTTCGCGGCCTGCAGACCCGCCGAATAAATGTGTAATGATGGTGGTGAATAAAATAAGCGGTGTCATGCTGGCGGGTACTCCGCCACCGGGCTTGTGAATTTCATCTATAATAAGGTTATTGCCCGCCGCCGCATTTTTACTAAAGCGGTTGTATAACCAGGTAATAAATATCCCTGCAATGGGTAATAAAAATATGATCCAAAGATGTTGCCAGCGGGCAGCAGTAACCATATCTAATAACCAAAGAAAAAATGCAACGAGTAAACCAACAACCACCGCAACAGGGAAAATGAGCAATACCCAATGCAACAGCTCTTTGGCTATATACAAATGTTCAATATAAAATTTCGATTTTTTCATCCTGCAAATAATTGATTGGGTAATACACTATTACTGTTTGCAGGCGTCATTAGTCTTTGTTTGTGGAAGACGGTTTAATAGGAAGACACCATTTCCTTTGCAACAAAAATAAATCTAGCCAGGCTGTCTTCCAAATGAAATATAATCTATGGTTTTTGCAATTAGAATTATACTCTGAATATGTGCCAATGAACAACTGCATTTGCTGATACAAAGGAGAAACCCTGAACCGAGCGTGGCAAGTAAAGCTTCATATTTGATCTATTGCCTGCTCAATAATATGTATTTTGTATTTGCTATTAAGCGTATTTATTTTAAAACGCCACCCTTATAAAAGTAGGAATAATAAACCCTCCTTTTACAACAATAGCCTGAGCATTGCATTGCTGCCGGGCCAACACCATGCTTTATTTTTCTACACCGCCCTGCAGGTTAATTAAATTATTATACCCAAATTTAGCTTCGAGACGCTGAATGGCTATTTGGCTGCGAATGCCTTTGCGGCAATAAATTACCACCGGCTTATCAGTTGGAATTACTGCGGCGCTTTTAATAATATCGGCCAGCGGAATTAAGGTGCCGCCAATATTATATGCTTCGTGCTCGAATGGCTCACGCACATCAATTAACTGCGGCGGCTGGTGGCTGTTGAGTAATTCCTGTAACTGCTGTAAGTTTATTTGTTGCATTAATCATCCTCTTCTACTGGTTCTGGAAATAACCTACGTAAGGGAATAGCCGGTGTTGGAGAAACAATTAATGGGAATTTTTCTACCGTAACAAAACTGGGGTCTAAACCAAAACCGCGCTCTTCGCTAAGGCTTATTTCTTTTATCCAGAAATGCAGGTTCATTACCACTTTTTCAAAGAAGGGTAATTCGTTATCGTTAGACAGGTATTTTTCCATTACAATAAACTGAAAATCGCCCACCACATTGTTACGTTCCAAACTTTCGTAACGGCTGGTAATATTTACCTCGCGGTTATTTACCAGGTCTTCTACCACTTTACGGAACATAAGGTTTACTTTTTGCTGTACCCTAAAGCCAAGCCTGAACTCTACGCGGATAATATCGTTGGGTATAATATGGTCTACCACATACTCGCAGGTATAAGGATCATCTACTGTATCTACATGCACAAACCAATAAATATCAGCCCGTTTTGGCTTTTTATTTAGTATGGAATAAATAATCTTATGCTCAATTTCTTTTGGGTTATTGGCACTTGTCATATACACCAGATGGGTAGAATATTTGGTAACAGATTTATCGTTACTTAACTCCTGAATCATGGGTATATAATGTTCCATCCGCACAAACTCCACATAGCGGTTTTTAATTTTACGGCTGCGGTACCATATGTACATAATAGCAAATAAAGCACCACCCACAATTAAAGTAACAAAGCCCCCATGTGGGAATTTGTCAAGATTGGCAATTAAAAAAGATACCTCAATTGTAAAATAAGTTAGCAAATAGAGGTATATCCAAAAAGGTTGTGTGCGTTTACTAATAAGGTAATTGGCAAATAGTATGGATGTACTAATCATACACATGGTAATGGCTAAACCATAAGCAGCAGCCATACTGGTAGAATCTTTAAAATATAAAACTATACCACAACATCCCAAAAATAAAAGTAGGTTAATGCCACCAACATATAATTGCCCCCTGGCTTCTGTAGGGTAATTAATTTTCATTTTTGGCCATAGGTTTAGTCGCATAGCTTCTGCAATAAGCGTAAACGAGCCGGATAATAAGGCCTGACTGGCAATAATAGCGGCGCAGGTGGCTATAATAATTCCAAATAATCTAAACCAATCGGGCATAAGGCTAAACAATACTTTAGAGGTGTCTGTATCAAAAACCTGACCTTGAAAATGCGACAATAAAAATGCACCCTGGCCTAAATAGTTTAGAATTAAACAGAATTTTACAAAAATCCATGATACCCTGATATTGCCACGGCCACAATGCCCCAAATCAGAATACAATGCTTCGGCCCCTGTTGTACACAGAAACACGGCGCCCAAAATCCAAAAACCAGCCGGGTATTTGGTTAATAATTCAATAGCATAATGTGGGCTTAATGCCCTGAAAATAAGCAGATCGTCCGATAAATGTACCGCCCCAAGTACAGCCAGCATAGCAAACCAGATAAACATAATAGGGCCAAAAAACTTACCTATTAATGCCGTACCAAATTGCTGTAAAAAAAACAATACCAATAAAATACATAATACTATTATGATGATATCGTTTTGTGTAATGCTATGTAGTACAGGCATTTGCCTCAAACCTTCTATGGCAGCCGTAACAGAAATTGGTGGTGTAATCATACCATCGGCCAATAATGCGGCACCTCCAATCATGGCAGGAATAACCAGCCACCTTTTTTGCCGCCTTACCAAAGTATATAAAGAGAATATGCCGCCCTCACCCCTGTTATCTGCCTTTAAAGTAAGGATAACATATTTCAATGTTGTTTGCAGGGTAAGTGTCCAGATGATACAGGATAAACTGCCAATAATGAGTAATTCATCTACAGTTTTATCCTTAATAATTTCATCAAATACGTAAAGCGGAGACGTACCAATATCGCCGTAGATAATACCAAGAGCAATAATTAAACCAGCCCTAGTAACCTTATTAATATGCATGAAGAGAACTTATTTTATTTCAAATGCTGAATAAAGAACAAATGTATAATGAAAATTTTTGTTATAGTTAAAATCAATATCACACTATTCATGTTTTTTTGCTTAACAGTTTATTATTTTCACCAAGTATAATTTTACTAACATTTGATAGTAGATTTACATTATGTTTCCGGCTGCTGATTATGCATGAAACATCGTTGCGTCGCACCCTTCAACTGTTTAACTTTTTTGGGCAATATTCATACCCAATACAAACAGTTTCATAAATTGAAGCTAAAAACGTAACCAGAAAAACATTGCACTGAATTAATCGTTTGTTATTTTAGACCAGAATAAATAGAGTAAGATATGTTAATGCGACTACTATCCATATGTTTCTTTTGCCATTTTTTATTTGTTGCAGCCAATGCACAAAGAATCACCTATTCCGAGCCCGACCGTGATGACCAGCGGTCTCTTAACTTTGACATCATTGGTAAAGTAGGCGCCAACTATCTGGTATTTAAAAACAACAGAAACGAAAACACTATAACCGTTTTTGATAATGATATGAAGCAACTCAACAGGGTAAATCTTGACTTTTTCCCTGATAAAGTGATAAATACCGATGTACTGGCATATAAAGATTTCTTTTACCTGTTTTATCAATACCAACGCAGAAATATTGTGTATTGCATGGCTGCCAAAATTGATGGCAATGGAAAACTATCCGGCGAACCCGTAGAATTAGATACAACTGCTATTAATTATTTTGCCAGCAATAAACTGTATACCATAATTAATAGCGACGATAAGAAAAAAATAATGGTATTAAAAGTTAATAACCGTAATCAGGACAATAATGTATTAACTACATCGCTATTTTCATCCGATTTATCGCTAATACACAAATCAAGGATAACTATTCTAATGCCCGACAGAAGCGATTTCTTAAATGAATTTACCCTTGACAACGAAGGCGGATTGGTATTTGCAAGACCATCCGGCACCTCGCAAAACGATAATATTACCTCGCTTGATCTGGTAACCAAGGCCCCAACAGCCGATACAGTTGCCTTTATTAATATCGATGTATCAAAAATTTATCTGGATGATGTAAGATTAAAAGCAGATAATATTAACAAGCGCTATCTGCTTACCTCATTTTTTTCCACCACAAAAAGAGGCAATATTGAAGGGCTGTATTGTATGGAATGGGATAAAGTTAGTGGCAGAGCCATAAGTACCGTACAAAATATTTTCTCTGAGGAAATGCGCAATGAAGCACGTGGAGACGGCAACAATAAAACCGCCTATAACAACTACTATCTACAAAAAATATTGATTAGAAAAGATGGCGGGTTTGTAATAGTTTCAGAATCGGTATATACTTCCTCAAGGGGTATTTATAACAATCGCTGGGATTATATGTACGGTTCTCCCTACTATTCCATGTCAGACTATTACTGGAGTTCGCCCCTCAACAGTTACTACTATCCATGGGGCCGATGGGGCAATAATAATCAGGTAAACAGGTATTATGCTGATAATATTTCTATCATGTCATTCGATTCTACCAGCACCATGCAATGGAACACCATTATTCACAAATCACAATACGACGATTTCTCTGATAATTTTATTGGCTATGGTACCATGAATACAGGTGGCGATATCCATTTTCTTTTTAACCAACTGGAAAAAAGAACCCAGCTGTTAAACGAACAGGTGCTTACCGCCGATGGCAAAGTAGAACGTAGCCCCACTTTAAGAAACCTGAGCAAAGAATATGAGTTTATGCCCCGCTATGCCAAACAAATTGGTGCCCGGGAAATAATTATTCCCTGCCAATACAGAAATTACGTTTGCTTTGCAAAAATTGAATTTTAACAGCAACACACGTGGTCTCCTTTTTTAAAGAAAAATCTACTTCGGCCGTTTTTGGGCTTGTAATTGTTAGTACAGTTATACGGGCATTTTTTTGGCAGCACCCCGCAATTATAGATATACATCCTACTGATGGCCTAATTTATTATGTACTGCAACCATTACAAAGCCTGCCATCCGGTGTGGTGCCATTTATATATAATATCATCATCATTATTCAGGCATTACGTTTAAACTATGCATTAAACGATGTGCGGATGTTTAACAGGCAGTCTTTTACCACTGCACTGGCCTATGTAGTGCTTACTGCATTATTACCCGCCTGGAATAATATAACCGCAGCCCTGGTGATTAATAGTATGATTATTTGGTTATTGTACCGGCTTATAAAACTATACACCACTCAACAACCCAAAACATTATTATTTAATATTGGCTTAATCACCGGCAGTACTGTATTATTATACTATCCATCTTGTGTTATGGTGCTGGTGGTAATATTTGCTGTGGCCATTTTCAGGCCATTTAGATTAAATGAATGGCTGATTGTGATTTTTGGGGTATTTACCCCATTGTATTTTTTAGCCGCAGGCCTATTTTTAAACAATAACCTGCACCTTTTGGTACAGCAATCAGCCATTTTCACACTTAATATTATCAGGCCAGCAAATTTGGCTGGCACCATTGCCACTTTTAGCATTTCAGGATTTATTATTGCTGCCGGTGTGTACCTATGGCAAAAAAACAGCAACCGCATGATTATTCAGGTACGCAAAAACTGGAGTGTGCTGTTTATTTTGTTTTTATTATTAAGTGTACAAGTGTTTTTTATACAAAATGCATGGCCAAATGCGCTAATGCTGGCCACTGTGCCCGCCGCTGCATTTGTAGGCAATACTTTTATTGCACCAAAAAGAAATATATGGTCGGCCATTATTTTTTGGTTATTGGTGCTACTGGTTTCGTATAATAACTGGCTATCTATACTCTTCTAGTACTGGTTTTTGCCGGTCCATAGGCAGCCGCCGCAGTGTGCGACGCAACGGATGCTTCATTATTAATCTTATAGCCGGGTACACACAAAAAACACAATTTATCAAGGTTTATACGTTCATATGCCCCTTTTTACGTGCATAGCTGCTACCTTTGCATCACAAAAAATACTGCTCACATGAAATTTGGCATAGTTGTTTTTCCGGGTTCTAACTGCGACAGAGACATGCAGGATGCACTGCAAAACGATTTAAACAAAGAAGTAATTATGCTTTGGCACAAAGATGAAGACCTGAGTATGTTTACTACTGATGACTATATTGTACTGCCCGGTGGTTTTTCTTTTGGAGATTACCTGCGCTGCGGCGCCATTGCCCGCTTTAGCCCCATGATGCAAAGCGTAATTGCATTTGCTAATAAAGGCGGCAAGGTATTGGGTGTTTGTAATGGTTTTCAGGTATTGTGCGAAAGTGGCCTGCTACCTGGCACTTTATTGCCAAATGGTAACCAGCAATTTGTTTGCAAAAATGTATATATTAAAAATGACAGCTTGCCCAAAGCACTAAAAATACCTATTGCCCATGGCGATGGAAGGTATTATGCCGATGATAAAGTATTAAACGAACTGGAAGCCAATAACCAAATTATTTTCAGGTATACAGATGAATTTGGCAATTTGGATTTATCAGCAAATCCCAATGGCGCAATAAGAAATATTGCCGGTATTTGCAATAAAGAAAGAACCGTGTTTGGTATGATGCCACACCCCGAAAGAGCCACCACACCCAATTTAGGCAACCTGGATGGCGTAGAGGTTTTTCGCTTATTTGGAATGAATTAACATTTTGCCGGTAAGTAAACAGCACTTATTACCGTACTTAGATAAATGAACTTTTTATGAGCCCGGCTGTAAAACAAACCTGTAGCCCGGTTGCGTCGCACTCTTGTACTGTATAACCAGTGCAGCAGCACATAAAAGGCAAAAACTATAGCAACAATGAAAAAAATTATTAGTATAGTTTGTTTAATGGTAATGGCCACCAGCGCCATGGCACAGTTTAAAGACCCTGTAAAATGGACATTTAGTGCTACCAAAAAATCAGCCAAAGTATACGAACTTAGCTATACTGCTGTAATAGAAAAACCCTGGCATCTATACTCACAAACCACCCCAAAGGGTGGACCGGTGCCCACGAAATTTACCTATAAAGCTAATCCATTGGCAACCGTTACCGGTTTGGCAAAAGAAACCGGCACACTAAAAAATAAACATGAAGAAGTATTTGGCGTAGATGTAAAATACTTTGATGGCAAAGTGGTATTTACACAAACTGTAACTTTAAAAGCACCGGTAAAAACAAATATCAGCGGCACTATAGAATACATGGTTTGCGACGATACTGAATGTCAGCCCCCTAAAAAAATTCCTTTTGACCTGCCATTACAATAATACCTGCTACCATGAAAAAACTAATTCTGGTATTGCTGGTATTTGCAGCAGTACTTAACTCATTTGCCCAATCTGGTAACTTATTAGAATGGAGTGTACAAGCAACACGCATAAACGATAGCACCTACCAGCTTACCGCAACTACCAACATTCCAGAAGGATGGAATCTCTATGGCGACAATCCCAATATCGACGGATTAACACCGGTTGTATTTACCTACGGTTTGGAAAATATTCACAATAGCAATCAGGCAAAATATACAGGTAAAAGCATCCAAATAAATGACCCTATTTGGGAAAATAAATCTGTTTTAGTATACAACGGCGCCCTATCCATTGATCAGCAAATTACCATAAACGGGTTTGTACCTGCAGTATTAAAAGGCACTGTCAGCGCTAATCTGGGCAAAAAAGATGAGTTTCAAACTACTGAATTTAACTTCAACGCAACGCTGGAAGGTGGTAAAGCAGCAGCAACAGCCAATAACCAATTGCTGATTACGACCATCGATATTGCCAAACCTTTAAATAATTGCGGCGCAACCAATACGCCTGTTAGCAATAACAGCTTGCTTTCCGTTTTCTTTCTGGGTTTTTTGGGCGGACTAATTGCTTTGCTTACGCCTTGCGTATTCCCCATGATACCTGTTACCGTTTCCTTTTTTACCAAACGTTCTCAAAACCGGCAGCAGGCCATTAAAAACGGCGTTTTATATGGCTTTTTTATATGGCTAATTTATATTTTGGCCAGCATACCATTTCATATTTTGGGCAATGTAAACCCGGAGATATTTAATAATATTAGTACCAATTCCACTTTAAATATTGTATTCTTTATCATTTTTATATTTTTTGCCATTTCCTTTTTTGGCTTTTTCGAAATAAGCCTGCCCAGCAGTATTGCCGGCAAAGCCGATGCCAAAAGTGGTTTAGGTAGTTTAGGGGGTATTTTTTTTATGGCCCTTACGCTGGCCATAGTATCATTCTCCTGTACCGGCCCCATTTTAGGTTCTTTATTGGTAGGCTCGCTTAGCGGTGGAGCCTGGCCGCTAACCAGCGGATTAGCAGGTTTTGGTTTGGCACTGGCATTGCCATTTGCCTTATTTGCCATATTTCCTGAGTGGTTAAAATCGCTGCCAAAATCGGGCGGATGGTTAGATACCGTAAAAAAAGTATTGGCTTTTGCAGAGCTAGCACTGGCTTTTAAATTTTTATCCAATGCCGATCTGGTTATGCACTGGGGCTTATTAAAAAGAGAAGTTTTTATTGGCATATGGATATTAATCGGCGCCGGTTTAACCTTGTACCTTTTTGGCATTTTGCGTTTACCACACGATTATAAGGGCATGAAAATTGGCAGGGGCCGCAAATTGGCGGGCATTATAGCACTAGGCTTTACCCTTTATTTGTTGCCGGGAGTTACGCCGGGCAAGTATGCTAATTTACAGTTGCTTAGCGGTTTTCCGCCGCCATTATCGTATAGCATTTATGGTAAAGACAATGTAAAAGGCAAGGGCCTGGAAGCCAATGTGGTAAATGATTATCAAAAAGCCCTGCAATTATCAAAAGAGCAAAACAAACCTATATTAATAGATTTTACCGGCTGGGCCTGCGTAAACTGCCGCAAAATGGAAGAAAATGTTTGGAGCCAGCCAGCCGTTTTGGAATACATCAAAAACAACTATATCCTCGTATCGTTGTATGTGGATGATAAGGCAAAGCTGCCTGTTGAGCAAAGGTTTACCTATACCACCAAAGACGGTGCACAAAAGCCAATAGAAACGGCCGGAGATATGTGGGCCACATTTCAGGCCGAGAATTTTAATCAGGTAACCCAGCCTTTATATGCCATTCTAAACAGTAAAGAGCAATTGATTAACCATCCCGTTGGCTATACGCCCGATGCTGCTACTTATTTAGAATGGCTAACCTGCGGCAAAGAAAGTTTTAGCAAATAAGCGTTATACACACAAAAAAGCTACAACCTAATTGTAGCTTTTTTTATGCAAATTATTTTTTTGGGGCCCATCTAAAAATAAGGGGCGGCTTTACTTGCGTCGCACACTTGTACTGCAGTAATACTATGCAGCAGCAATACCAATAATTATTAAAAACCGGTATACAACAGCTGATAAAAGTTATAACCGCTGAAGGGCAGGCGGATAGCAGTGGATACCCCGCTGAAGACTATGTGCGTTGGCGGTTCCCCCTTTAAGGGGGTTAGGGGGTGTGGCGGAGTAGTAACGGATAGCCGCAACTTTTGCCAATACAGCTACAACAGGTTCATTGCCCCAAAAAACGCCTTGGATAAATACCTTAAAAATAATATATGCAGGCATTTGGCCAACGGAAAACAAAAATTAATTACACAACTTATTGCTGCACCCACCAATGAATTATTGAATTACCTAACTTGTAGGCCCAACTTATGAGTAACGAGCAAGACCAATTTATATTGGCAGGCTTAAAAGCCGGCTACAAAGAAAGAACCGTACAGGAAAAAGTATTGTATGGTCAATACAGCTATTTTATTGAAGAAGGCTGCCGAAAATATAATCTTAACTACGACGACAGCTTTAGCGCCTACAGCGATGCCCTTATTTCTGCTATTCACAACATAATAAACAACCAGTTTGACGGTCGTTCGGCATTTAAAACCTATCTGTTTCAAATTTTTTCTAATAAATGTATTGACCTTGTTAGAAAAACTACGACTAATAAACAGAGCGTACATCAAAACACCACTATTCCGGAGTTATTAGGGCAATTACCCGATGCTTCCAGAAATGTGATTGAGAAATTGATTGACGATCAAAAAAGATCAGCCGTAAAAGAACAACTGGCAACCATTGGAGAAAAATGCAAAGAAATTTTATTGCTTTTTGAAGATGGGCTTAGCGACAGGGAAATTGCAGCAGAATTACAGTATAACAGTGCAGCCGTGGCCAAAACCACCCGTTTACGCTGTTTAGAAAAAATGCGGGAAAGAATGAGCAGTATTATGCAACGATTTTAGCAATACCTGTAAGCCACTTGTTTTAAGCAATACAACGACTGCCTTTTGAAAGGTGTTAAGCAAAAAGTATTTATTTAAAACAAACAATACAATCCATCCTGAAAAACAAACAATTACAATTATGATAGAAACCATAGCATATATTGAGGATTATTTTACCAATAACCTTAATGAAACAGAAAAAAAGGTATTTGAGTTACGCTGTACTACAGATAACGATTTTGCCAAAGAAGTAGCTGCTTATGCACTTACCCGGGAAGCCCTGCGGGAAGCATTAATTGCCCAAAAACAAGCTGCCTGGAAGCAGGCAACCATACCTGCGGTAACAAAAAAGCCGGTAATTGCGATGAATAGTTTTATAAAATATGCTGTAGCAGCAGCTTTGTTGATAGCGGTGGCATTTCCCTTTTTAAACTCAGCCCAAAGCCTGGAGGCATTGGCCAATCAGGTACAGGAAAAATATACCAGCGGCAATACAATGGATGCCAGCCACGATCAAATTCAAACAGCCATTACTTTATTTAAAAACAAAGAATATAGTGCAGCCCTGCCCATATTTGTCAGCATCAACAAGGATTCTATTGTAAATACCGATGCCAAAAAATTTGAAGGCCAGTGCTATATGCAATTAAAGAACTACGATAGTGCTATTAGTTGTTTTGATGTTCTATCAGCCCTACCATTGTATAAAAATGAAGGCCCGATTTTAAAAGCCATTAGTTTAATACAAAGAAATAAAGGCGATGACAGGGCCATAGCGAAAGAATTGCTTGGCAACATTGTAGCAGATAAAAAAGCAGGTAATAGCGATGCAGCTGCGCTGTTGGAAAAATTTTAATAAAAACAAAGCACATATATGCTTATTTTCAAGTATCATCAATCATAAAAACTAAACAACTATGGAACAGGTTACAGTACAAACCATTATTGAAGGTGGCATACTAATAACACTTATTTATATTGGAGGTGTATTGGTAAAAATATTAAGAAGCACCACTAAAATTGAAGGTGACACAGGTGTTATTGCCGCTGCCGCTACCGATGGTAGTGCCCCAAAAGGCGGCCCAAGCAAATAGTCAAAAAAAAACTTCCGGCAGGGGGATTAATGCTTTACAAAACTATTTAATGATTTACCGATGAAAAAGATAGTTATTCAATTTGGTTTTGCCCTGGTAGCTGTTATAGGCGCCATTGTATTAACTGGTTGCCCTGTTAATCCTGGTACAAAATCAACCACCAGTACCACCAGCGACACAAGTTCTCCCGGCGGAGGACCATCAAGGATAAAACCTGCAATAAGCGATACCAGTTCTCCTGGTGGCGGACCATCAAAATTAAAACTACAAAAAGTAGATAGCAGTACACGAAAAGGAAATGCCAAATAAATATGGGCATTACTGATATTGATTTCAAGCACCCATTTAAAACGGGTGCTTGCTCATTTTTAGCACCTGTGGAAATATTCAGTATTCATTTTCCATTTATGAAAAGCACAAAATTTATACTCATCCTTTTTACCATTTTGATATGTTTGTTAAATGGTACAATCAGTCGTGCACAAAAATATAGCTCAGCCCTACTCTATAAGGAAATAAACAACTCCGCCAGTTCAGATCAGGAACCTAAAGAAATTCTTACGGAATTATACCGGTTAAAAAATAAGGCTGAAAAATACGCTCTTTCCTCAGATACCACACTGGCTTTGCTTTACCATAAATTGGGGCTGTATGAGGCCAAAGGAAATTATAATAATCCCAACGCCATTGCATTCACAAAAAAATCGGTGGAAATAAATACCAGGTTAAAAACAGGCAGTAATCTAAAATTGCTGGCAAAGAGTTATTCCAATATCGGTTTCTATTATAAAGATCTGTTGAGTTACGATAAAGCAATCGCTTATTTTGATTCATCATCTGCCATTGCCAAAAAATACCCCGATATGCGTTGGCAAATTGCTTTTAACGAATCACACGTAGCTTATTTATACTTTTTAGCAGGTGATTATCAAAAATGTAACCAGGTGAGTACCCTTGCTTTGCAACTTGCCAATAAGGTTGATTCAGCATACTTAGATTTGCTGAATCAAAAAATACAATCCCTGTATTTTCAAAATCAAATACCGGAGGCAATCTCCGAGGCCGAGAATTGCATAAAAATTGCGACCCAAATTAATGACCAATATTCATTGGCAAGTGCCCTAAAAATTAAAGCCATGATATATGAAAAGAACAATGATCTGGAAGGGGCAAAAAAAATATTCAAAGAATCATTAAGTGCAAGAATAAAATCTAATCCAAACAATCCTCAGAAAATAGCCCAAATTGCCGGCGACTATAGTGATTATGGTAAGTTTTACATGAACAAACTACACAATTTTACGGAAGCAAAAAATTGCTTTTTACAATCATTGTTATACGCTGAAAAAGACAGTAACCTAACCAAAAAGCTATGGGCTTTTAATAACCTGATGGAATTAAATTTTCATCAAAAAAAAATAACAGAAGCAATTCAATTTTATCACAAAACCATTTCCAGTCTAAATAGTATCGATACAAGTATCCTGCAAACACCTTTATTTAAAAGCGTTGCCAATATTGGCAATAAGGATTTATCTATTACTATTTTTACTGGTAAAGCAGCTCTATTATTACAACTTTTTCTTTCCACTAAAAACGAGGCATATATTAATTGCTGTGTACGCACCTGCATGCTTACAGATTCAATTATTACCCAAACCAGGCATGAACAATTTGGTGAAAAAAGCAAACTCTACTGGCGTGATTACACCCGGGCTTTTTTTACGCTTGCCCTGGAAGCAAGCTACCTGAGTAAGAATAGCAGCAGCGCATTTTATTTTATGGAAAGAAGCAGATCGGTATTATTGAATGATAATATCAATGAACTGGATGCTTCATTACAATTATCGGCCGAAGATGCAGAAAAGGAGCAGGAATTCAGGTCGGCAATTTTACTAGCTGAACAGCAAATGGCTAATATGCCAGTTACAAACAAAGGGTACAATGCGCTACAAACTGCCTATTTTACACAATATGCCGCATTCGAAAAATTTATTCATTCACTCGAGGTAAAATATCCAGCTTATTACCAATATAAATATGCTGATGCGGTGCCATCATTACAAACATTGCAACAACAGCTGGCCTTAAACCGCCAAAGCTTTGTGCATTATTTTATGAATGATACGGTAACCTATATGCTTGCCATTACGGCAAAAAATACCGTTTTAACAAAGCTATACGGACAGACCTTTAATAAAGAAATAGTAAACCAATACCTGGGCTTATGTGCCAATAAGAATGCACTTAACAATACCTTTAGTGAATTCGCCAGCCGCTCTAACCAATTATATAAAACCATTTTTGAGCCACTACAATTGCCAAAGGGAAAAGTGGTTATTTGCTCTGATAACTTCTTATTACCCTTTGAATCATTTTGCAGCGATACCCTTGGTAGCCGGTTTCTGTTATATGATTATATATTCAGCTATGCCTATTCAGCCACTTTTCTTTTAAAGGAAAATAAAACAGGTACCGCTAAAGGTAATTTTATTGGTTTTGCACCTGTAGACTTTAATAAACAACTGGCGGTGCAATCACTTACCAATTCTGCAACTGCTTTAAAAAATTCTGCAGGCAATTACAATAATACCTTGTTGTACACCTATACAGATGCCAGTAAAAAGAATTTTTTATTGCAGCTGGGTAATTATACTGTTGCAAATATTTTCTCCCATGCCAGTGCCGACACATCAGGAAAAGAACCTGTGTTGTATATGCAGGATACTACCATTAACTTATCTGAATTGCAAATGATACATAACCCCGCTACACGTCTGGTGGTGTTAAGTGCCTGCCAAACCAATGTGGGCAAAAATGCAACTGGAGAAGGTATTTATAGTTTGGCCCGGGGCTTTGCATCTGCCGGCATACCCTCCGTATCGGCTACGTTGTGGCAGGCAGAAGAAACTTCTATTTATACCATTTCAGCGCAGTTTCATAAATACCTGGCTGCAGGTTTAAAAAAGGACGAAGCGCTTCACAAAGCCAAGCTGGATTTTCTTATGGCTAATATAGATAACGAAAAATCGCTGCCCTATTTTTGGGCCAATATGGTGCTGATAGGAAATACAGATGCAATAACATTATACAACAACAACACCGCATGGTATTTTTTGGCCACACTGGCAGCAGTTCTGCTGGTAATGATTTTTGTTTTTATAAAAAAGAAAAATCAAATACTGTTTAAGTAGAGGTCATACTTATAATAGATCTGATTTTTTACGATAATGCACCCAAAAAAGCACCCTATTCATTCATGAAATTGTTTAAAGAGATTGGCTTTACTTCATCTCTTTTCAAAAAAAATCCCGGTAAACAAACCGGGATTCATGATTTTTCTAATATATCCATTATAGCAGCCAGCCTTTTTGTATAATGCCGCCTCCTATTACTTCATCGCCTTCATAAAAAACAGCACTTTGGCCTGGAGCAATACTTTTTACATGATCGTAAAATTTTACCCTAATGCCATTCGCATCATTGTATAGCGTGCTAATTGCACCTTTGTCTTTATAGCGAATTTTTGTGGTTACTTCCATCCCATCGGTAATGCCGGGATATTTAATCCAGTTTAGTCTGGTAACCGTCATATCATTTTGTTCCAGGTCTGTTTCATCTCCTAATACTACTGTGTTTGTATCAGGATGAATGGCCGTTACATACGCCGGTTTACCCAATGCGATATCCAGCCCCTTACGCTGACCTACCGTATAAAAAGGATAACCCTTATGCTGGCCTAATTTTTTGCCTTCCTTATCTACAAACCAGCCTCCGGCAACAGATTCTTCCAGCCCTTCCACCCTGCGTTTTAAAAAGCCACGGTAATCATTATCGGGTACAAAACAAATTTCGTAGCTCTCACTTTTCTTTGCCAGCTCGGGGTAGCCATAATCTATAGCCATTTGCCTTATGGCAGTTTTACGGTATTTACCCAATGGCATAATGGTGCGGCTTAACAATTCCTGATCTAGCCCCCAAAGCACATAGCTTTGGTCTTTGGTTTCATCTAAACCCTTGCTAATTACATACCTGCCATTGGCCGCCTGGTATACATTGGCATAATGCCCGGTAGCAATAAAATCGCAATCCAGGGCATTGGCCCTTTTTAGCAAAGCACGCCATTTAATATGTGTATTACACATAACACAGGGGTTGGGTGTGCGGCCGGCCATATACTCTTCCACAAAATTTTCTACTACAAAATCGCCAAATTCTTCGCGAATATCCAGTATAAAATGGGGGAACCCATGATGCACTGCCGCCTGCCGGGCATCATTAAAACTATCAATATTACAGCAACCGGTTTCTTTATGTCCGCCGCCGCTAGTGGCATAATCCCAGGTTTTCATAGTTATGCCTACCACTTCATATCCTTCATGATGCAACATCAGGGCTACCACGGTGCTGTCTATTCCGCCACTCATTGCCACCATCACTTTTCCTTTACGGCTCATTACAAAAATTTTGGCAAAGGTACTATTTAGCTGCGAGCACCAATGTATTGGCCCGCTTGCCGGTGTTTCGTTATAAGAAATTTTATCGGTCAGGCTTTACCGTAAAAGGCAGTTTTTGTATACCCAGTTTGTCCCAATAAGTTGAGGGCCTAGAATCGGAATTCGACTTTTTGTGGCAAACAAACCCTAATTTAATTGAGCGTAATTCGCAAAATGAATACATTTATATATGCTCGCAAGCTCAACCATATGGCAACAATGGCAACGCAAAAGGAAGCAATACCTGTATTTTACCCTGATTGAAATACTGGTAGTGGTAGCCATAATTGCCATTTTAGCCGGCTTACTGCTTTCCTCTATTCTTGATGCTAACTGCAGGTCAAAAATTATAGATTTACTAGCTATTCTGGATGCCATTAAGGCCGATATAACCGGAGCTACCACCAGTGGCCCTGCAACCGATCATGCTGCTGCAGAAATTGGTAAAAAAATGGATGATGCCCTAATTAAATTTAAAGCAGCCAAAAAAGCAAAATGCCTGGATGCTGCTGATAAAAAACAGATTAACACAAAAATTCAGGAATGTATACAATTAATTGTACAAATAAAAGATAACCAAAATGATAAAGTAAAAGAATTACTGGAAGGGATTATTCAAAAACTTACCGGTGAAAAATTTCCTGATTAACATTTTTACAATAATCAATAATTGCCTTTACCCGAATGCCGAAAAGAATTACTGTCGCACAAGAGTGCGACGCAAGTAAAGCCTAATAGCCCTCCATTTGCCCGGCCAATAATTCTGTCTTTAAATTTTGCATCCGGCAAGTTTATATTTGATGCATTGTTTAATTTCATGCCTCTTTAAAAATAAATTTCAATATGTCTTTACAGTTAGGCAGAACAAGTTTTGGCAATGCTGCCAATGCCGGCAACGTATTAACCCGCGATGCAGCCATGCAATTATTTAATAGCTGGGTTTTAAACCCAAAACTACAGCTTCACATGTTACAGGTAGGCCATTTAATGCGCTGCTGGGCTGCCGAACACGAAATGCTGGATGATGCCGCCCAATGGCGCTGGGAAATGGCAGGTTTATTACACGATGCCGACTGGGACCAATGGCCCACCGAGCATTGCCGAAAAATTATTGAAGAACTGGAAAGCCGTAATATAGACCCCGAAATTATACGGGCCATTGCATCGCATGGACATGTATACTTTGGCGTAGAACCTGTAACCCGGATGGATAAAATGCTCTATGCTTTTGATGAATTAAGCGGTTTAATTCATGCTTATGCGCTTATGCGCCCCAACCGTTATGAAGCGATGGATGTAAAAGGCGTAAAAAAAAGGTTGAAAGAAAAAACTTTTGCCGCCAATGTATCCCGTGAAGATATTGCCGATGCCTGTACCCGTGCCGGCATTGTATTAGACGACCTGATTGCTTTTATTATTGCAAAACAGGCAACTGTTTAACAGCAGGTTATTTATGTACCCGGCAGCAAACAATAAGCAGCTTTACTTGCGTCGCACTCTTGTACCGCATAACCAACAGCAGCATTTAATGTAATTAGAGTCACACTAAAATAAGCTCATTAATTGGATACAAATTGCAGGCTTTTTCATATTTTCAATTCATTAACTTCTTATATAAACACTAAACCATGTTTGGAATAAAACACATCAAGTTCGATTCGATGACCTATGTTTTGCACTTTAAAAATGGGAATATAAAAAGAGAAGGAAGGGGGCTGTCTTTTTTCTACTTTACACCTAACAGTTCTATTGTAGCCATACCAATGGGCAGTAACGATTTGCCATTTATTTTTAACGAATCTACGAACGACTACCAAACTGTAAGTATACAAGGGCAAATAAGTTATAAAATAAACAACCCTAAAACGCTAGCTGATATTTTAGATTTTACGGTTGCAGACAATGGACAATACAAGAAAAACGATATTGAAAAATTAAATCAGCGTATTATTAACGAAGCGCAAACTGCTATTTCTTCATATGTACATAACATTAAACTAAAAGATGCTATTCGATCTGCAAAAGCCATTGAAGAAAGAATTTCTGAAGGGTTAAAAGCTTCTCAGGCAATTAACCTTTTGGGTATTGATATTTTGGGCTCAAACATTCTGGCCATTACAGCCACACCGGAAATGTCAAGAGCTTTAGAAACTGAAACAAGAGAAAAATTACAACAAGAGGCAGACCAGGCAATATATGAACGGAGAAATTTTGCGGTTGAACAAGAGCGAAAAATAAAAGAATCAGAATTAAATACCGAAATAGCAATTGAAGAAAAACAAAAACAAATTGCAGAGAAGAAAATGGAATCTGATGTACAAAAAGCGGAAAACGACAGAAAACTAAAAGAAATGCAGCTTGAAACGAATATTGCTATAGAGAAACAAAGAAAAATTTTAATGGAGCAAAAAAATGAGAACGATAAGAATGAAGCCGATACACAAGGATATGTTTTAGAAACAACATTGAAACCATACAAAGAATTAGATTGGAAAACCCTAACCGCTTTACAAAATAATCAAGATCCAAAATTCAATATTGCATTGGCTTTTAGAGAACTGTCAGAAAATGCACATAAAATTGGCAACCTAAACATTAGCCCGGAACTTTTGGATTCCTTATTAAATGATAAGAAAGAGAGCAAGAAATGAATATTGAATATGCCATTATTGTAAAAAATAAAACAAGGCTTGAATCTCTGATTGAACGCTTTAATACAAAGGCTCAGGCAAAGTTTTATATTGAACGGTCTGGAGGAAATTATCATGATTATTTTGAAGAGCATGAGACATTTCACCTTGCCTTACAAAACTTGCAAACTAAACTTTCTAAAATTATAAAACACAAGACGGTTGAAAGACATTTCATACCGTCATATATTTTCTCCGAGAAAAATGTGGTGATAGTAATAGGTCAAGATGGGCTTGTAGCCAATACTGCTAAATATGCTAATGGCATTCCAATAATAGCCGTAAATCCAGATGAAAAAAGATATGACGGGGTACTTCTACCATATAATATAAACAATTTTGAAGCTGCTGTTCAAAGCGTAATAAATAAAGATTTTAAATATAAAACTGTTGCTTTTGCAGAAGTCAAACTTCAAGACGGACAAACGTTGCTTGCATTTAACGATCTTTTTATAGGTTCGGCAACCCATGTTTCGTCAAGGTACAGCATCACATTTAAAAAGCAAACAGAAGAACATTCATCGAGTGGTATTATTATTTCTACTAAAGCAGGAAGTACTGGCTGGCTAAGCTCTGTATTTAATATGGCATATGGCATTGCCGGCATTTTCGATAAAAAGCAGAAAATTAAACAGCCGGATTTGAAGGAAAATGAATTATTATTTGCTGTAAGAGAGCCCTTTAAAAGCAAAAGATCACAAATATCAATAAATGCGGGTTTTTTAAATAATAGCAACAAGCTTGTGATAGAATCCCAGATGCCTGCCAATGGAGTAATATTTAGCGATGGAATTGAAACCGATTTTTTACAGTTTAATAGTGGAGCAATTGCTACGGTAGGGCTATCTTCAAAAACTGCTACACTTGTAATTCCCTTATAAACACCTGAGTAAATTCTTACTTACCCAACTTTCTTACCTTCGCAACCGTTATTATACAGATTGAATAATATTTGAGTGTTATGAAGCAGTTTAATGTGCCCAATATATATCGTAGTAACCTTATTAGCGCTATAAAAAATAAACGCAAACAACAGGATAAACTAAAAAAAGATTATAGCCCTACCCTGCTAGATCTTGGCCCCCTGCATATTTACCTGGCCCGCCATTTTGGTTTTTGCTATGGTGTAGAAAATGCCATAGAAATTGCCTTTAATACCATTGACGAGAACCCAGGCAAACGCATTTTTCTGTTAAGCGAAATGATACATAACCCACAGGTAAATGCCGATCTTATTGCCCGTGGAGTGCAATTTTTGCAAGATACCTATGGTAAACAGGTAATTCCATTTGAAAGCATTACCGGCGATGATGTGGTAATTATTCCCGCTTTTGGCACCACCCTTGAAATTGAAGCCATGCTTAACAGCAAGGGCATTGCCACCGCCAAATACAATACCACCTGCCCCTTTGTAGAAAAAGTATGGAACCGTAGCGAACAAATTGCCCAAAAAGGCTATAGCATTATAGTACATGGCAAACCAAAACATGAAGAAACAAGGGCTACTTTCTCGCATGCCTCTTCCTATACGCCTACTGTTATTGTAAACGATATGCAGGAAGCCAAAGCATTGGCCGCCTATATTACCGGCGAAAAAGATAGTGCTGATTTTTATAGAGAATTTAAAGGCCGCTATGCAGATGGTTTTGATGCCGCCAAAGACTTGCAGCGCATAGGTGTGGTAAACCAAACCACCCAACTGGCTACCGATACACAAGCCATAGCCGATTTTCTTAAACAAACCATTAAACAACATTTTGGCCTAACCGATGCTACTATTGGAGAACGCTTTGCCGATACCAGAGATACTCTTTGCTATGCCACTAACGATAATCAAACGGCGGTAAGCGGTTTACTGGAAACACCTGCCGATCTGGCGATTGTAGTAGGCGGTTATAATAGCAGCAACACATCGCACCTGGTAGAATTGTGCGAGCAAAAACTGCAAACCTATTTTATTAATAGTGCTGATAAAATTTTATCCGCATCATCTATTATGCACTGTAACTGGCAAACCAAAGAAGAATATATTACCCATAATTTCTTACCGGCAAATACCCCTGTAAAAATATTAATTACCAGTGGCGCCAGTTGCCCCGATGCATTGGTAGAAGAAGTAATTCAAAAACTGGCAGGCTTTTTTAATGCAAACAACGCCATAGAAACACTTACTGCGAGTTTTGGCATTGAAGCTTAAGTGCTAAGCAGCGGTATCTAGAAATAATTTTCTAAGCTCAGGGGTGGGCAGCCAGCAGGCATCTTTTTTACCAAACCATTTATAACGGTTATTCGCTATAAAGCCATACACCCCATTGCGTATAAATGGCGGAATAATAATAAACCCATACAATATTGGCCATAACTTATTTAGCTGTTTGGCTACCATTAATGCACCTGTAGATTTGGTGTATATTTTACCCTGCTGGTATAAAATAAAAGAATTCAACTCCCCTGCGGGTAAACCAAATTGCTGCATTACCTTTTGTCCGTAAGCACTTTGCAGCGAAGCATATCTAAACCTCCTTTGCGGATCGTGTTCTATAATAAACTGCACACTGCTGCTACAAAGGTTGCATACACCATCAAATAATATAACCGGGTTTGTTTGTGTTTCTGTAGAAGCTAACATATGGCAAAGTTATATATAAAAAAGAGGCTGACTGTAATATCAACCTCTTAGCAATATCATAAAGTAAATACCATTAACCCATATTATGAAACACCTTGCTCACATCTTCATCCTGTTCCAGCTTGTCAATCAGCTTACTTATATCTTCTGCTTGTTCATCGGTTACGGGTACGGTGGTGGTGGGAATCCATTCCAGTTCAGAACTTACCAGTGTTAAACCCTTGTCTTCCAATGCTTTTTGCAATTTACCAAAATCTACAAAAGCACTGCGTAACACCACAATAGTATTACCCTCATCATCCGCACTTTCTCCCATTTCTTCCAAACCAAAATCTATCAGTTCAAATTCAAGCTCTTCAATATTCAGTCCTTCTGGTTTTAATTTAAACACACCCATTTTCTTAAACTGAAAACTTACACTGCCGCTATTACCCAATGCACCGCCGCCCTTATTAAAATGGCTTTTTACATTGGCTACGGTACGTACATGATTATCGGTAGCGGTTTCTACCAGCAAAGCCACACCATGCGGAGCATAGCCCTCGTAAAGTATTTCATCGTAATTAATCATTTCTTTGCCCATGGCCCTTTTAATGGCGGCCTCTACACGGTCTTTTGGCATACCCACACTACGGGCATTTTGAAAACAACGACGCAAAGCGGGGTTGGTAGCAGTATCTGGTCCGCCGGCTTTTACAGCAATTACAATTTCTTTACCTATACGGGTAAACTGTTTTGCCATCCTGTCCCAACGGGCAAACATGGTGGCTTTACGTACTTCAAATATCCTTCCCATGATGTATGTTTATAGTTTATAATACAATTTATGTTACCGGCTTTTTAATACTATGGCATCGCCGCTTGCCACGCTCGGTTTAGGGTTCCACTTTTATGGCAGCAATTAAATATCCTGCACAATTGCCAGTAAATACCCAAATGTTAGCTGCAATTTTTGTTGCCGTACAAGTGAGTGACACAACCGCCGCCTCATGCTTAATCTACTGCCTGTTACACAATTACCTGCTTAAGCGGCTGCAAAATTAGCTTTTAGCAACGAGCCTGCCAACCAAAAAAAACGCCCGGCTTTTACCAGGCGTTTTTGCTATGCATTTAATTCAATTATTCAAAATCGTTGGCTTTTGGCAAAATTTCGCCAATATTCTTCAATTTACTGTTGTGGCGGCTGTACATAAAATACACAATTAAACCCAGCAACATCCAAACAAAAGCGCTGAAAAGGGTTTCGTTTGGTAAGCTAATAATCATTGCAGTACAAACCACCATACCTAAAATGGGTACCAATGGCACCAATGGTGTTTTAAACGGACGCACCAGATTTGGATCTTTTTTACGCAGAATCATAATGCCGGCACATACCAGCACAAATGCAAACAGGGTACCAATAGAGGTAAGATCGCCTGCTACGCTACCCGGAACAAAAGCTGCAAATAAACCCACAAATACAAATAGTATAATATTAGACTTGTAAGGTGTTCTAAACTTTGGATGCAATGCTGCAAAAGCTTTTGGCAATAAGCCATCAGTGCTCATGGTATAAAATACCCTTGATTGGCCCATTAACATTACCAGAATTACAGATGAGAAACCTGCAAGAATGGCAACGGTAACCAATTTAGCCAGCCAGCCATAACCCGTCATATAGGTTTCGATAGCATATGCTACTGAAGCTTCTTTACCACTTTTAATAAAATCGGTATATGGAGCTACACCAGTTAATACATAAGAAAACAAAATGTATAAAATGGTACAAACTACCAATGAACCCAAAATACCAACTGGCATATCTTTTTTAGGATTTTTTGCCTCCTGCGCTGCTGTAGATACCGCATCAAAACCAATAAATGCAAAGAATACAACGGCGGCCCCGGTTAATACACCTCCCCATCCATGGTTAAAAAATCCAGAATAAGAGTACATGCTGCCATCCGGTTTTAATGCAGCAGGTGCATCTGCCGGAATAAGATAAGGCGTGTGGTTGGCAGGATTGATAAAGCCCCAGCCAATAGCAATAAATACCAATACGATGGATACTTTAATAATTACAATAATTGCATTTACAGTGGCAGACTCCTGTGTGCCTTTGATAAGTAAGGCAGAAATCATTAATAATATAAGTAATGCAGGTGCATTCATATAGCCGGTATGCAACACATTATTGGCATCTAAAGCGCTTTCAAAAGGCGAGTGGCACCATTCATAGGGAATACTGCCTCCAACCAGTTTATTTAAAAATTCACTCCAGGCAATAGAAACAGTGGCAGCACCTAAAGCATATTCTAATATTAGGGCCCAACCAATAATCCAGGCAATTAACTCGCCCATAGTGGCATAGGCATAAGTATAAGCACTACCTGCAATTGGAATAATGGAAGCAAACTCTGCATAACATAAACCGGCAAAGGCACAACCAATTGCGGCTACTACAAAGGAAAGCGTTACGGCAGGACCAGCATGCTCCCCTGCAGCAGCTGCGGTTCTTACAAAAAGGCCGGCTCCAATAATGGCACCAATACCCAATGCAATTAAATTGCCTGCTCCAAGTGTTCTTTTTAAGCCCTTCTCTGAGTCACCCGCCTGCGACATCAGCGATGACATTGATTTTTTTACAAATAAACTCATATACAGTTGGTTAAAATTTTGTAATTACGATTTGGCAAAATAAGGATTTCTTTTTGTTCGGCTGCAAATCTTTTATGAATGTGTTTCCCGCATAGCTGAATAATTTTAAATCATATATTGCGGATGGATAAATACACCATTTTATGAAATCATCCGGAAAACTTACTGTCTATATTATTTTTGCCATGTTAGCAGGTGCAGTGTTGGGCTATACCGTACATACCTATGCTGCTGATGATTTTATACAATCCTTTGCCACCAATATTAAACTGCTTACTACCATTTTTCTGCGTTTGGTACAAATGATTATTGCCCCGTTGGTATTTTCAACTCTGGTGGTAGGTATTGCCAAACTGGGCGATTTAAAAACGGTAGGCCGCGTGGGGGGCAAAGCCATGTTATGGTTTATTTCTGCCTCGTTAATGAGTTTATTGCTGGGCATGTTGCTGGTAAACCTGTTTAAACCCGGCGCCGGTTTAGACCTTAGCAGTGCCAGTGCCGAAAGTGTAAAAGACCTGGCAGGCAAAACACAAACATTTACCCTTCAAAACTTTGTGGAGCATGTATTTCCCAAAAGCCTGCTGGAAGCCATGGCCAACAATGAAATATTGCAGATAGTTATCTTCAGTATTTTCTTTGGTATAGCTACTGCTGCCATGGGCGAAAAAGGTAAAGTAGTGGTAAAAGGGCTGGATGCAGTGGCACATATTATTCTTACCATGGTAAACTATGTAATGAAATTCGCCCCTGTAGGAGTTTTTGGCGCCATAGCTGCCGTTATAGCTATTAATGGTCTGGGTATATTTATATTCTTTGCCAAATATTTTCTGTATTTTATTATAGGTATTGCTGCTTTATGGGCTGTGTTAATTACAGTTGGTTTTCTTGTGCTGAAAAAACGTATGCCCGAATTACTAGAGCATATTATTCAACCATTAATTATTGCTTTTACCACTACCAGTAGCGAAGCCGTTTTTCCAAAACTAACAGAAGAACTGGAACGTTTTGGGTGTAAAGACAAAATAGTTGCCTTTGTATTACCACTGGGCTACTCTTTTAACCTGGATGGCAGTATGATGTATATGACTTTTGCCAGTATTGCCATTGCACAGGCTTATGGCATTGATCTAGACATGGGTACCCAGCTAACCATGCTGCTGGTACTAATGCTTACCAGCAAAGGGATTGCCGGGGTACCAAGGGCATCCCTGGTAGTTGTGCTGGCCACCTGCAGCATGTTTAAAATTCCGCCTGAGGGTGTTGCACTTATTTTACCAATTGATCATTTCTGCGATATGTTTCGCAGTATGACGAATGTACTGGGCAATGCACTTGCCACCAGCGTAGTAAGCAAATGGGAAGGCTCACTGGAAAATGCAGATACTACAATGGCTGAAATATCTTAACCCAATTTGTATTATCCGTAAAACAATTTTGCTGTGCATAACTGCATGATTAATTTTCTAAACAGTATATTGCTTAAAATATAGCGTATTCTTGCCTGCAGTTAGGTATTAAAAACATTAAAGCAGTTTAGAATAGTACACCAATAATAGCATCAAATTTTATGATACACTTATTAATGTTCGATTGGCATGAATTGCTGCAACCACAGTTCTATATTGAAAATGGTGGGCTTTGGCTACTGTTGTTTATCATTTTTGCCGAAACTGGTTTATTGGTTGGCTTCTTTTTCCCAGGCGATTCGCTGCTTTTTGTAGCTGGCATTTTTAGCAATAAACTCATTGATTATTTGTACGATACCACCCATGTATCCGATTTTGTAAGCCTCCTGATTTTAGTAGCACTCTGTTCTATTGCTGGTATAGTAGGCAATTTTGCCGGGTATTGGTTTGGAAGAAAAATTGGCCCCGCCATGTTTAGCTGGCCCGATAAATTATTATTCAAACACCGTTATCTGGTGCAGGCCAAAGAATTCTACGATAAACATGGTGGCGGCGCCATTGTGTTTGCCCGTTTTTTACCCATTGTACGAACTTTTGCACCTATTGTGGCAGGTATTGTGGGCATGGAAAAGAAAACCTTTGTAGCATTTAATATTATTGGCTCTATTGCCTGGGTATCATCTATGTTAATGGCCGGGCATTACCTATATAAATTCTTTTTAGAACATTATCAGTTCGACCTTACACAACACCTCGAAATAATTGTACTTGGTATTGTGTTTATTACTACCGCCCCGGTTTTAGTGAAAATATTTACAAAAGAAAAAAATAAACCAACCGTTTAAATATCTAACCGTTTTGCCATGAATCAACAAAAACACACGGTGTTTTCTCTGCCTGTTATTGTGGCGGCGTTGGGATATTTCGTTGACATTTACGACCTGCTGCTTTTTAGTATTATCCGCATTCCTTCATTAAAATCTTTGGGATTGAACGATGATCAAATAGCCCACGACGGCCTTTTTATCATCAACATACAAATGATTGGCTTATTAGTAGGCGGTATTCTTTGGGGCGTTTTGGGCGACAAAAAAGGAAGATTGAAAGTATTATTCGCATCTATTATTTTATATTCTCTGGGCAATATTGCCAATGGCTTTGTTCAAACGGTTGATCAATATGCGTTGGTGCGTTTTATTACCGGTATTGGCCTTGCCGGAGAACTGGGTGCAGGGATTACACTTGTTGCAGAACTATTGCCAAAAGACAAACGTGGCCTTGGCACTTCACTGGTAGCAGGGCTTGGACTAACCGGCGCAGTAGTAGCTTTTTTCATGAAAGAACAATTTGATTGGAGAACCTGCTATTTTATTGGCGGCGGTTTAGGTTTTATGTTGCTTTTATTACGTGTGGGTGTATTAGAATCTACCATGTTTAAAACCATTCAAAATACCGATGTATCCAAAGGCAATTTCTTAATGCTTTTTACCGGAGGGCGTTTTAAAAAATACCTGAAAGCCATTTTAATTGGTTTACCTACCTGGTTTGTAATTGGTATTCTTATCACCTTCTCCAAAGAGTTTGGTACCAAAATGAATATTCAGGGTACAATCGACCCCGGCAAATCTGTTATGTTTGCCTATGTTGCCATATCAATTGGCGATGTATTTGCCGGCCTGGTAAGTCAATGGCTGCGCAGCCGCAAAAAAGCGCTCTATCTTTTTTATGCATTTACCGCACTTAGTATGGTGCTATATTTTAATCTGCAAGGTGCCAGCGTAAATATGCTGTATCTGGCCAGCGCCTTACTTGGTTTTGGCACAGGTTTCTGGGCCATATTTGTAACAATGGCGGCAGAACAGTTTGGCACCAATATACGCGCCACCGTAGCCACCACCGTACCCAATATGGTTCGCGGTTCTTTACCATTGGTTGCACTACTATTCACCAGTTTGCAGGGGAGGTTCGACTATATTACCAGCGGCTGGATTACCGGTATTATTGTAATGGTAATTGCTGTTATTGCCGCCTACTTCACCGAGGAAACTTTTGGCAAAGACCTTAATTATCTGGAGCAGGAAATTGTGAGCCCGGCATAACGCAACTATCAGCTTTACTTGCGTCGCACTCTTGTACGGTTAGATACTTTATGCAGCAAAAAATACAAACCACAGTGTCATACCACTCGTTTTTTTGCCTGCCCATAATTAGGTTTATGTCTACAATTCAATTCTTTGGCCAGTATTGGCAGCCCGGTAAATAGCTTCAATAATACGTATATCTTTTCTTCCTTCTTCGCCGGTTATATGTGCAGGTAATGGTGTATTTTCCAAAATTAATTTTCCAATAGCATCCAATTGGGTTGCCTGCTGGTTTATATCCTCAAAATGTAAAATACCATTACTGGTTTTACCTGCAAAAGGGCCATAGCTTAGTCCCGGACTCAACTCAAAAGTTCCCTCATCCGCCGAAGCAAAAAAGCGGTCAATATTATATCCGTAAGAACTGGCAGCATTACAAACTGCCCCACCCGGAAACTCCATTTGCCAGGTGATAGATTCTTCCACCTGCGCAAAAAGCTTTGCACTTCTTGCCTTACTAAATTGTGCAGTTACCGCAACCGGCTCCTTCCCCAACACATAGCGGCTGCTTTGAATACAATAAATACCCAGATCCATTAAAGGCCCGCCGCCGGATAAGCTTTTATTTAAACGCCATTCCTGCTGGTCATTAAAATCTACACCAGCCAATGCTTTGGCTTCATCATAAGTTTTATATCCCAGTGCTGCTTCAATATAACGTACTTCGCCAAACACTTTTTCTTGCCCCAGTCTTTTCAATTCCAAATGATAAGGCTCGTAATGCAGGCGATACCCCACCGCCAATTGCACACCGGCACGCTTGCAGGCAGCAATCATGGCATCGCAATCTGCTACTGAGGTAGCCATTGGCTTTTCAGTAATTACATGTTTGCCCGCTTTGGCAGCACGCAACACAAACTCTTTGTGTAAACCATTGGGTAGCACCACATACACCAGGTCTATATCAGCATTGTTTTTGATATTATCAAAATCCTGGTAATTGTATATGTTTTTCTCTGGAATTGCATATTGCTTTTGCCAGGCTTCTGCTTTGGCAGGGTGACCAGTTACAATACCCGCCAGCCGGCAGTATTGGCTATTTTCTAAGCCATATGCCAGGGCCTCTGCATAATTGCCTAAACCGCATAAAGCTATATTCAGTTTTTTGCCGGTATATATTGGTTGTTTGATTTGGGCTGCGGAATGGAGTACGGGTAAACTTAGTGCAGCAGCACTGGCGCCCCTACTCAGGTTTTGCAGAAAAGAACGGCGGGATAAGTTTTGCATAAAAGCTAAATTGTTTCATGCTGTTAGTACGGTATTATGGGTAAATATTACAAAAAAGAGTTGGTAATATTTACACCGCACTGGTAGTATACACTATTACAAACCTGCCAGTTGCTGCATAGTGTACCAAACGTACAAGAGTGCGACGCAACGGATGCCTGATGCATATACTATCGATTGGCTACCCAATTAAAGCCAATTACAGTTCTCCCTTTTTCATTTGTGATATGGCATAATTACAGGCACGGGCCGTTAATGCCATATAGGTTAAAGATGGGTTTTGTGTGGAAGTGGATGTCATACAGGCACCATCGGTTACAAAAACATTGGGGCATGCATGTAATTGATTCCATTTGTTTAGCATGGATGTTTTAGGATCGTTGCCCATTCTGCAACCACCCATTTCATGAATATCCAATCCTGGCGCCTGTTTGTTATCGGTGGTTTTAATATCGGTAAACCCTGCTTTGGTAAACATTTCGGTAAGCTGCTCCTGGTAATCGGCCACCATTTTATCGTCATTATCGTCGTAACTAATATTGATTGCAGCCTGCGGTATACCCCAGGGGTCTTTAGCATTGGCATCGAGGGTAATGGTATTGGTTTCTTTGGGAATGGTTTCGCCCATCATGTGCGAGCCTACACGCCATGGACCCCATTCCATTTTTTCCAGATTATTTTTTAAATCGGCACCAAAACCATCCTGTTTACTATAAGGAGAACGGCCAGCATAAAAACCGGAAGCATAGCCACGAAGAAAATTGGTTTCCTGTTTTTCTACATTTCTAAAACGGGGCAAATAAGCGCTGGTTGGCCGGCCACCCTCGGTTTTGGTATCCATAAACCCTTCATAAGTACCCGAAATACGGGCCCTGTAATTGTGAAATGCTACATATTTTCCCAATACGCCGCTATCATTGCCCAACCCATTAGGGAAACGGTGAGATATAGAGTTTAATAAAATAATATTGGTATTTATAGCTGCTGCATTTACAAAAATAATACGGGCATAATACTCCGTAATTGCCTTGGTATTGGTATCTATCACCCTTACGCCGGTGGCTTTATTTTTTTGCTCGTCGTAAATAATAGAATGTACAACAGAGAAAGGCTTTAGCGTAAGATTACCCGTTTTTTGCGCCCAGGGAATGGTTGTTGCATTACTGGAAAAATATCCTCCAAAAGGGCATCCGCGCTGACATAAATTGCGGTTTTGACATTGCACCCTGCCTTGCTGCAGGTGAATGGGTTGCGGCTCGGTTAAATGTGCGCACCGGGCATAAATTACATGACGGTCTTTATAATTTTTTGCTACCGTTTCTTTAAAATAATTTTCTACGCAGCTTAATTCAAGTGGTGGCAGAAATTCACCATCGGGTAATGTGGCCAACCCATCTTTATTGCCGCTGATACCGGCAAATTTTTCGGTGTAACTATACCATGGGGCAATATCCTTATACCGTATTGGCCAGTCAACAGCAAAACCATCACGGGCCGGACCTTCAAAGTCAAAGTCGCTCCAGCGCTGGGTTTGGCGGGCCCAAAGCAATGATTTACCGCCTACCTGGTATCCACGAATCCAATCAAATGGTTTGGTTTGTATATAGGGATGCTCCTGATCTTTTACAAAGAAATGTTTGGCATCTTCTTTAAAGGCATAGCATTTACTAACCACGGGGTTGGCTTCCGCTTCGGCTGCGGTAATATTTCCTCGGTGGGCAAATTCCCAGGGCTCCATATTGGTGGTAGGATAATCTTTTAAATGCACTACATCACGGCCACGTTCCAGCACTAATGTTTTCAGGCCATTTTCAGCAAGTTCTTTGGCTGCCCAGCCACCACTTATGCCAGAGCCAATTACGATAGCATCAAATGTGTTACCGGCAGTATTATTATTTCCCATACGATAGTGTATTAAGCGTTTTGTAATGGCACACAGCCTTTGAAAGTACCTGGCAACATTTTGTACCCTTTAATATTCGTCATATAAAATTTAGAGGAAGTATATGCCTGTATAGTTAATGCCCTTGTTTTGGTATAAAAATATAACAGACTGTCTGTGGCAGTTTCGCCCTGTTTTGCTTGCAAGGCACTGATGATATTGTTTTGTGCTGCTGCATCTGCTTCTAAAAAAGACTTGCCAGCTTTTTCTTTGGCAAATGCTTCAAATGCTTCCAGGCCTTTTATAAATAATGCCTGGTCTTCTTTTTTATAACAATCATCTACCATGGTTAGTACAAATGCAGGTGCCTGTATTTCTTTGGCGCCGGGTGTTTTGGTTGCAGGCAAAATAATACCAGCAAGGGCTTCAATGGTTTGCTCCTGTTGGCGGGTAATACTAATATTATTAAGCGCTTGTAAAGCTTTATCATTACCGGGTAGACAGCCGGGCACTATGGCTGCACCTGCACCTATTAACAGAAATTGTTTTAACGCGGCTCTTCGGTTTACCATGGCAGTGCAATAATGTGTATTGAGAAAATATTTCAGTTAAAGTTAATTGAAGCAAGCATGCCTACAGGCAATAGCTAAAAGAATATGTGCAAATGATAAGTTTTCACTAAGATAACTTACTTGCTGTTGCTTTGCCCATTATTAACCGAACGCACAAGTGTGCGACGCAACTAATGCCGCCCCTTGCGATACGGTTGGGTACACCCACTCTACTTATTCCAATTTGTAAGCAGCTGGTTGATGGTAGCATATACTTTTTCCAACTCGGCAGGGGTAATGCAGTAAGGCGGCATAATGTACACTGTATTGCCCAGTGGGCGCATATATACGCCCTGTGCCAAATTTAACTGGGTAATTAGGGTGCCTACATTGTTCAGGTATTCATCTTTGCCTTCGGCAATTTCAAAAGCCAGTATGGTGCCAAGTGTGCGTAAATTTCTATAAGGTTTTGTTTGCTGTGCAAAAGCATTTTCCAGCTGTGTAATAAAATGTTTGTTGGCAGCGGCAATCCATTCAATGGCGTTTAATGTTTGGGGCTGCAGCAATAAATCCAAACTGGCCAGGGCGGCAGTACAGGCCAGCGGATTGGCAGTAAAAGAGTGGCCGTGAAAAAACGTTTTTAACTTATCATCCGTTACATAGGCCTCGTAAATACGGTCGGTGCATGCGGTGGCGCCCAATGCCATGGTGCCGCCGGTAAGGCCCTTGCTAAGACAAACAATATCGGGTGTATGTTGCAGGTAATCGCTGGCAAAAAATTTACCTGTACGGCCAAAGCCGGTCATCACTTCATCGGCAATACAAATAATATCCTGTTCCTTTACGGTATGCAATAAGGCATCCATGTAAACAGCCTCATACATTTTCATACCGCCGGCTCCCTGTACCAGGGGCTCGTAAATAAAAGCGGCTATTTCCGGTGCAGCTTGCTGCACTGTGGTTTGTAAGGCTGCAATATTTTCGGCAGTGGGGGTATCAATAAAAACAACTTCGAATAAAAGGTTATGAAAAGCCAGTGTAAATACGCTGCGGTCGCTAACACTCATGGCGCCAAAAGTATCGCCGTGGTAAGCATTTTTAAACGCCAGTATTTTATTGCGTTTTGGCAGCTGCCCAGCGGCATAATCTCCTTCCTTGTTCCACCAGTATTGTATAGCCATTTTAAGGGCTACTTCGGTAGCGGTTGAGCCATTATCGCTGTAAAAAATGCGGCTGCAGTTGCCGGGTACAATATCGAGTAATTTTTCGGCAAGGTCTACAGCGGGGGCATGGGTAAAACCGGCAAATATTACCTGCTCCAGCTGCAAAGCCTGTTCATATATTTTTTGTGCAATATAGGGGTGTGCATGCCCGTGCAAAGTAACCCACCAGCTGCTTATGGCATCAATATAGGTATTGCCCTGTTCATCGTATAAAATAGTGCCATTGGCTTTGGTAATGGCAATGGGGTTAGCCATATCTTTTTGCGGCGTAAAGGGGTGCCACACAAATGCCCGGTCTCTTGCAATCAAATCCATGGCGCAAATGTAGAGCAGATGCAGTGAAATGCATAAAGCCAATTTTTTGGAGGTAGGGCAAAGAACAGATAATCGGCTTTACTTGCGTCGCACTCTTGTACGCCTGAATGCACCGCAGCAATTAGTATTTTAAACCATTAAGCAAAGCGGTAGCCGCGTAAAAACTCCTCAGTTTGCATGCGTTTTTTACCTTCCAGCTGCATTTCCAATACTTGAATAAACCCATCAGTGCAGGCAAATTTTAAAAAGTTTTTACCATCGGTTTGCGGGGTACCGGGTGTTAGGCCATGCGCCACTATTTCTTTTTTGCTGCGGAATATTTTAAGCATTTTGTCATTCAGCAAACAAAAAGCACCGGGGTATGGCGATAAACCCCTGATGAGATTATGTATTTGCGATGCAGGTTGCTCCCATGATATACGACAGGTATCAGTAAATATTTTGGGGGCATGGCGTAGGACGGCTTCGTTTACAATGGATGATTGGTTAAGCTCGGTTACAATACCTGCTGCCAGTTGGGTGAGTGTTTTTACCAGCAATGCGGCACCTGTTTCTTTCATGGTATCGTGCAGTTCTCCTGCAGTGGTATCTGCATCAATGGCAATGGTGTCCTGCAACAGAATATTACCGGTATCTATGGCGTGCTGTAATTTAAAAGTAGTAACTCCGGTAAAGGGTTCCCCATTTATAACAGCCCAGTTAATAGGTGCTGCCCCACGGTATTGGGGCAATAATGAGCCATGCACATTAATGGTGCCCATGGGTGGCATACTCCACACTATTTCGGGCAGCATTCTAAAAGCTACTACTACCTGCACATCGGCTTGTAAGGCTTGCAGGGAAGTGATAAAATCGGGATTCTTTAATTTTTCGGGTTGTAATATGTGAAGGCCTTGTTCTTCGGCATATTTTTTTACGGCACTTTGGGTAAGTTTCATGCCGCGACCGGCGGGTTTATCGGGTGCGGTAATAACGCCTACGATGGTACAACCTGCGTTTACCAATGCCTGTAAGGAGGCCACTGCAAATTCGGGGGTACCCATGAAAACTATTCTTAGATCCTGTAATGACTTCATGCTGCAAAAATAAGCATCGGCAGGTAAGGCTGTTGCGTTTACTGTATTTGATTTGCCATTGCTGACCACTGCCCCGAACGATGAACGTACTGCGACGCAAGCGGCGATGCCATGGGTACCGCTGCCGGTAACAAAATATTGCAATACATTATTAGCGATGATTTATTTAAACAAGCGGTAGCGAAGGGATAATTGCAACTGCCCATTTATATTGGCCGGCTGCTGCGGCGATTTGTTGAACCAGCTATTGATATGCTGCATATAACCCGCCCCCACATCAAAACGGCCGGTATGGTAATACAGATAGATATTGTAAAAGCCGGCAGACCGGGCAAATTGCTGGTAGGCATTGTGGCGGGGAGAAACCGATTGCCTGTCGCGGTGCTCGGATTGTAACTGGTTGTTTACAAAATCTCTTTTTATATCGGTAATATTTCTGGCATATACCAAATCGCTGCCCAGGCCAAATTGAATGGAGATATGTTGGTTAAACCTGTAACCGGCATAGCCATACAAATTAAAAGCAGAGAGGCTATTGGCAATGGTTTGTTTGGTAGATAGTTCTATGCGGCCAGAATCGATACGTACCGTGGAATCTTTATGAATAATGCTATTGCCCAAATTGTATTTAAAATAGGGTTGCATATTGATGCCTGCAAAAAACTGCTTATTAAAATTAACCTGTGCAAACAAACCCGGCACCACATTAAACTGCGGCGATGTACCAATACCCGAATTGAATTGTATGGGCGATAACTGCAAGCCAAACTGAAAGGGCACCAATATATTCTTACCTGGCTGTAAGGTGGCCGACTGTTTTTGGTTACCCTGTTTGGCAAGGGTGGATTGGCGGCTGATACTGTCTTTTACTTTATCATCATCTGCTATAAGCAAGCCCTTACTTAACTGATTCGCATTTTGGTACACCACAGTTTGTACAACAGCAATACTATCCTGCTGCACCTTGTTGATGGCTGTAGGTGGTAGTTGGTTTGTTGTATTGGATGCCAGATTATTTGGAACTTCCTTTTTATCGTTGTTAGCATTGTTGTCAGCCGGTAACTGATCGGGTAATAAACTGGCAAAATCCTGTTGTGTCGACGGCGCTGGTTGGGCAACTTTATTGATGGCTGTTTTATTTTTTGGATTAGCGTTGAATTCTTTGCTGACTGTGTTTTCCGCACCAGCTGTTTTACCTGTTTTATTTTTTACCTGCACCTGTTTAGCTGATGGGTTGTTGTTGCCTGTTGTAGCTGGTGCTTTCGGGTGTTGCTGCTTTACTGTGTTTGCAGTCGACTGCGCTGCCGCTTTGGTATTTGGTTTTGCGCTGGCGGTTGTTGGGGCAAGTGTTTGATCACCACCCACCTGCCGTGTAATGGTGTTATTATCTGCTGCTATTGGGCTATCTGTTGTAACTATAGCATTATTATCCGCTGTTGTGGTTGGTATGGCTGGTTGGCTATTGGGGGTTGTTGCAATGGTTGCGGCCGTATCAGTCATTTTTTCTGTGGCCACAACAGAGGTATTAGTTGTAGCCGGGGAACTGGTATTTTGGTTTGTGTTTGACAACCATATAACAGTAGCCGTAATTACCAGCACCACAACACCACCACCCATCCAGCCGGCAAAACGTTGTAACAACTGGCTGCCACCACCTGTGCCGCCGCCATTACCTGCAGGCATAGCAGTATCCAACAGCTGGCTCATGGCTTCCCAGTCCTGCTGTTCGGGGGGCAACTGTGCTTTTTGCAGTTGTTCCTGAATGTGTTTATATGGCTCCTGTTCCTCTGTCATTTTACCAGGTATCCACTGGCGGTAATTAATTTTTTCAATCTTTGTTTTGCATCGCTTACATACCAACGGCTATTGCCGGATGAGATATGCAGCATGGCCGCAATTTCATCGTGCGAATATCCTTCTACCACAAATAAATTAAAAATTACTGATTGCTTTTCGGGCAGCTTTTGTAAAAATAGCAGCAGGTCTTCTGTAGTAAGCCTTTCTTCGGGTACTGCATCGGCAAATGCTTCGTGTTTTTCTTCCAGCTCGGTATGAAATTGTTCAAACGATGTTAGTTTTAGTTTATCCAAACAGGTATTTACGGCAATGGTTTTTATCCAGGCCATCATAGAACCGCGTGCTGCATCAAACAGGGCTATTTTGGTAAACAGCTTTAAAAAAACATCATTGGTAACTTCACGTGCCGTAGCGGCCGAGGAAAGATAACGCAAACAAATACCCGATACAAAAGCAAAGTACTTTTGATAAAACTCAAACTGAGCCTTTCTATCGTTGGCCTTACAGCCTTGTATTAAGCTATTATCCTGCAAAAAAAGAAAAAAGGTTGGTGTACAAATATTACATACGCTGCCTTTATAACGTTAAAAAGAAAGCTATAGTGTTAGCCATAGCTTTCTTTTGGTACAAAAATAATTTAGCGGGCCGTTAATTTTATAAACCCCGATTTTATTAAGGTATAACTACCATCGCTGCTGCGGGCATAGGCTTTGGCGGTTAACATATAATTACCGGTACGCAATACCCTTAAAGTGGCTTTATTGCCATTAACGGTAATGGTAAAACCAGGCTGCATATAATGGCCTTTTTTATGGTACCCGGCACTATCCAGATTACGGCAATTGGTAGAATCGTTGTGTACAAAACTACTGTCGTACGGGTGGTGTAGCGAATCCTCAAAATGGTTCAGACTATCGCCATCAAAAATATGGATAGAATCCCCATCACCATGCCAGGTACTATCATGCCCGGTGGTATCGTGCCCATGGTGGTCCTCATGATGGCCATAGCTGCTATCTCCATCAAATAACCAGCAAATGCTGTCTTCGGCACTGCCTTCAAAATAAATTACCAGCGAGTCATCCGCGCTAAGGGCGCTGGCACTTACATTCATTAGTGCACTGGTTGCGGTAACCGAAATACTGTTTGCCGGTAAGCTGCTGCTTACACTTGCTTCTTTATTACAGGCAACCATTATATAAGTTGCCGCTGCCAAACCAAAAAGCCATTTTTTCATCGCATAAAAATTTAAGTAAACAATGGTGTTCATAATAGCTTACGGCGGTGCATTGGCAAATGTTAGAAGGTTTTAAAAATATTTTTTTATGAGCCGGGCAGGGGGATTGCATGGCGGCCGTACTTGCGTCGCACTCTTGTACGGTTGGATACTTTGTGGGGCTTTGATGGAAGAAATGAATGTTGTTGAGGACAATAACACCGGTAAAAAACCGAACCCTTTTTTAAAATTAACTGATATTGCGGCTATATTTGAGAACGCAGTAATTGCAACGCAACTGTTCTAACCAATAAAACCAACCAACAAAAATTATGAGCAAAATTATTTTTGACAGCGGCATATCACTTGATGGCTTTTTTGCAGGAGATAACAGAGGCCCAAACAACCCCATGGGTGGTGTATCCGGGCAAATACATGCGTGGATGTTTCAACAAAAAGCTTTTTGGGAACACCTGGGAATGGAAGCAGGCCAGGAAGATGGACCGGATGGAAAGTTTATCAGAGCCACCATTGAACGCACCGGTGCCTACATTATGGGAAAACGCATGTTTGAGGAAGGCGAAGCGAGTTGGCCAAACGACCTGTATAAAGCCGATGTGTATGTATTAACACACGAAGAACGGGAACCCTGGGTACAGGAAGGCACCACTACTTTCTACTTTATCAATGATGGTATAGAAAGCGCTTTAAACAAGGCCAAACAATCCGCAAAAGGTAAGGACATAAGAATACAAGGTGGAGCCAACACCATTCAACAATATTTACAGGCAGGACTGGTAGATGAATTTTTTATACATATTGCGCCGGTTTTTTTAGGTACCGGTATCCGGCTTTTTGAAGGCATTGATAATAATACCTACCACATAGCAATTGAAGAAGTAGTGCCTTCTACTCTAACTACTCATTTAAGATATAGATTAACGAGGAAATAGTAATAAGAACCGCTAATAACGGTTGGGCATAGTTGGAGAAGTGGCTGTTGGTGTGGAAGCCAACAGCCACAGTAAAATGCCTCTAATAATTTTTCAAAATTGAAACTTATTTGTCTTGATTAAATCCTTTACAAACAATGTAGAAGTTTGCCACAGAATAAATTCAGGACACCACAAACAAAAGGTATAATTATTATGAAGTTTTACTTTTATATTTAGTTTATAAAGCCGAAATTTATGAACATTGTCTCCTTGCTTCGGCAGATATTTTTATCTAAATCTTTTAATTAATTAAAGCATTTTAAATCCTGCAAAATGGAGAAATACAGAACCTCCCCCTTCAACATAACATATTATTTAGGCGCAGGGGCAAGCGCTGAAGCTCTACCAGTGGTAAATACACTACCCAAAAATTTCAGACTTCTTTCAAAAAAAATTGAAAAGGATGCAGACTTAGAAAATGACAATAAAAATTACAGGGATAAACAAATTAAATCATTGATAAATTTAGCGGATAAAGCAGAGCAATTTGGCACAATAGACACTTACGCCAAATATCTCCACCTGAAAGACCGTATGAGTCTACTCAACTTAAAGGAGACCCTATCTTTTTACTTCTTATATGAACAATTACTGAATAATTGTTTTGATAAAAGAGCGTTAATTTTCTTAACTACAATATTACAATATGATAAGATTTTCCCTCCCAACATCAAAATAATTACTTGGAACTATGATTTTCAGATACAAATTGCTGCTAAACATTTTGTGAAAGAAGAATTTGAAAACACAAGGACTGGTGCAAAACATTTACCTCCACTCATAGAATACCATCCAAGCCTTGGACACACTAGCACAAGCATAAACGAGCAATGTTCTCTAGTGCATCTAAATGGAATTGCGGGAGCATACAATACCACCGCACAAAATTGGTCAATCAACGACCATATTTTTCGTAAATCTAAGCCTGAAAACTTAAATGATTTATTAACTCATATTCATGAAACTAGATATGCAAACGCATTGATGAAATTTGGATGGGAAGAAAAAGTAGAGGATTCATTAGCGGTAAAACATGCAAAAAAAATCATGGCTGAAACAGACATCCTAGTTGTAATTGGATATACATTTCCCTTTTTTAACAGGGAAATTGATAAAGAAGTTTTCTCAGGCTTTAAGGCAAATTCAAAACACAAAAAGATTTACTATCAAGACAAAACTAAAACAGGAGATTTTCTAAAAAATCAATTTGAATTAAGTGCTGATATACAAATTAAATCAACAAATGATGTTTATAATTATTTCATCCCATTAGAACTCTAAATGCTGATAGCAATAACGATTTTTGAAATTACTATTGTCGTGTTGCATCGTGCCAACAAATCCTATTAATTCATTAACTATTCTCAACAAATATGGAAGAAACGAATAAACTTATACTTATTGGAAATGGTTTTGATTTAGCACATGGCCTAAAAACTAGTTACAAAGACTATTTAGATTGGTATTTGAGTAAAGCATTCCAACAATCAATTTCAAATAATAAATATAATGACTCATTAATTGAAATAGATAACATTTTCATTGGAATGAATATCCATTATACTACATTACCTAAAACGATGGAAGAAGTGCTAAACTTCTTTAAAGGCAACTCCCCACAAAAAATTAAATACAATTCACCTTTTTTTCAGAGCATAATAAATTCACTTAAATCAAAAAATTGGGTTGATATTGAATATTATTATTACAAACAATTAAAGCAATATTTTTTTTCAGAAACTAGCTATAATAATAAAATCAAAATGGTTAGGGAATTAAATAATCAGTTTAATTGCATTATTAATGAACTTTCAGAATATATTAAGTATGTAAATAGTACAATTAAAGATGTATCTCCTCTTGAAATTAAGCAGGGTAGTAAAAATTTATCCATTGCATTTGAGAGGGCTAAAAAAGGCCAAGAAATAAAATTTTTAAATTTTAATTATACAGAAACTCTAGTAGCAAAAAAGTATGCCAAGGAAGATGACATAATTTATATACATGGCAGGGCCGCCGACCTTATAAACAATCCTATTATTTTTGGGTATGGGGATGAAAGCGATCCAGTATATCAAAACATTGAAGACTCCGGGGAAAACATATACTTAGAGCATATAAAATCATTTGGATATTTTCAAACAGAAAATTACCATAAGGTTCTTAACTATATTGATTCTGCTCCTTTCACTGCATTTATAGTTGGGCATTCTTGCGGCTTATCAGACAGAATATTATTGAATGAAATATTCGAGCATCCAAATTGTAAAGCAATAGAAATATTTTTTTACGAAACAAAATCAGGTACAAATAATTTTAGGGATATCACATTTGAAATTTCGAGACATTTTAAACCAAATAATAAAAATATGATGCGAAGAAAAGTAGGCCACAAGAACATAAAAAATATAATCCCCCAAAATCCTAATGTTTAAAAAACTTAGGACTTCAGGCAGTTTGTTACCTCTTTACATTACACAGCCTCATTTAGGAATAGCATTGCAAACGGAAATGCCAAAAAAGGATCTATCTTATTTTACAGAAATACAGATAACTAAACTCCCCAAAAATAACAGCCCCCACCCCATCCCCCGCACAAGAGTGCGACGCAACGGCACCTACATACTTCATAAAAACAGGGAAGGTTACAATAAACAAGGGAACTATTTCTTAAAATTATTGGAGATTGCGACTATATTTAAATTTTAGGCAACGTTACAATTACAACACTGAAACAAAATGATTAGAAAACACACAATACCATTGGAAAGTGGACAAGGTTCATATACAATTTTTAATTCACCAGATTTTGAATTTGTAGACCCGACCCAACATTTTGCAGAAAGTTTTATTGTGACTAATGTTTCAATGATGAGAGATTTAATACTATTAAAAAAACCACCAATTCCTTTAGAATTTATTGAAAATTTTATCCATAAGGAAGCCTTAAAGGATTGGTTCAAAAAATTAAAGGATATTAATGATACAAAAATTCCTGACAATTTGATTGCTTTATTGACTGCAAACACGAAGAAAGACCAAATAAAACTTTTAAAAAATTTATCAATAACACCTGACCAATTAATTGGGTTTATTTTCAAGGCTTGGACTGATTATGGTTTTAGATTTAGCCAATATACATCTGAATATTACCAGAATGGACTTGACAAAAGTAAAATGCCCAAACTTGTTGAAATAAAAGGAGATACGGTTTTTAAAATTGGAGATACGTCATTAACAGATGGTCAATTAAAACAAGCTGTTGATCATAGAAAAGTAATTGTTGCAAAATTTTTTGACAATAAAACTTCTTGGCATTGCTTTTTTCTAACTTTTGATAGTTTAAAAGGAAAAGAAACTTGGAAAAATGGACAACCTCACTATCATTATATATCTGACAAATTTGGAATTGACAGACAAAAAGTTGTTGAGCAACTCAAAGGAAGGAAATATAACCTGGGCAACCTGCCACATATAGACTTGATCGGTTACAATGACAATGAAGAATAAAGGCACCCTACGCTATCAGTTTCTTCCTTTTCCGCAATCACTAATCCAACTAGCTTTTAGCCAAGCAGTAACTCTGCAGCACGTGAAATAATTAATTGTTCATTACTCCCCACCAATAACAGCCCCCACCCCATCCCCCCGCACAAGAGTGCGACGCAACGGCAGCTTAATGCTTCATCTTTAGCCCGGCTCATACATAATTTTCAACAGGTTATGCCCTTACATTTCCCGGCTGCGTAGCAGGGCTTCGGCTTCTTCCACCGTCATTTGTTGCAGGTGGTGCAGGGCATTGGCCAATGGGCGTATGCGTATGCCTTGTAAGGGGTGGTTGGGTTGGTCGTCGGCAGGGGTATCGGGTTGCCAGGCAAACAAATTGTCGGGCCGGCAATTCAATAGCTTGCAAAGTATTTCTATATGGGCCAATAAAATGGTGCTTTTATTACCCTTTAAATACTGGGTGGCCACTTTATCGCTAATACCTGCCTGTATTAATGCTTTTTGGGGGTGCGGAATACCACGTAAGCGGCACAGATTTTTAATATTTAGTACTAACATATTAGGGGGGATTGATGTTGTGGGTGTTTTGAACTAATTACCTTTTAAAAATACGTATAAATAACATATAAAACCGTACAAATGGCGTATAAATACGTACAAATAGCGCATGTATCCATACATATGGCTGATGTACTTGTACGGGTGGCGTATAAATATGTACATATAGCAGGTTAACCATTGTATACGGCATATTTACACATATCATCAGCGTATTTGCAGGTGTAAACAGTAGCCATATTTACCCATATATAAATTAGTAAACAACAGTTTATACACTACAAAAATTTAATATAAAATACCCTCAATTTAATTTTGCATATATAATTATTATTATAATTTACTGCTCTAATCCGTAATTAAACTTTAACCAGCCTCTAAAAATCGTACCCATGAACGCTTCTAAAGAAGACAAACTTGGCATGTTTGTGAAATGTCAGTTGTATCTAAACTCCAATGCCGCCACACTGGCTATTAACCCATTTTTTGCCACTACCGTAACCAGTATTGATGCCAATATTACTGCCATTGTAGATGCAGATAGCACCGCTACCCGCAACCTTACCGGTTTTACCACCAGCAAGGGCAATAGCCGCAGCGATGCCGAAACCAGCATACTTACCATTGGCGCCGCCTGCCGGGGCTATTATACCACCCATGCCGATACGGCCAAAAAAATGCTGGCAACATTTACTAAAACAGATGTACTAAGCAGCCGCGATGCGGACCTGCTGGTAATTGCCGACAGGGTATTGGATATTGCCCTGCCCATTAAAGCCCTGCTGGCCCCCTGGGGCGTAACCGCCGTAATGGTTACCGACCTTAACACCAAGATAAACGCCTTTAGGGATTGGCTGCAAAAGCCCCGTAGCGAGCAAATAAACAGTCAGGTAGCCGGCACAACGGTAGACGCGTTGTTTACCACCACCGATGCCCTGTTGGCCAGCTGCGACGATCAGATGGCGGTATTTGAATATACCAATGCCCCACTATACCTGGGCTGGCAACTAAGCCGCGCCATTGATGACAGCGGCGGCGGCAGCGATAGTGCCGGCTTTGCAGTACAGAACTATACCGTACCGGCCAATGGCTTTATCAACTTTTTTACCGGCACGCTTGACCCTGCTAAAAAATTATACCTGCGGGTAATTGGCGGCAATGGCATAATTGTATGCACGGCCGACTCACCCGCCAGCCCCTGCACACCGGGCAGCGGATTTACGGCTCAGCCCGAAACCACGTATAAGGATACGCTATTGCAAATGTCGTTAGATACCAGCAAGCCCAATATGCAGTTCACCAATAATGGAACGATAAACGTAGTAGTAAGGGCCGGGTTTGAGAGCTAATGATGCAGAAATTTTTTGAGCCGAACAGCAGCAATACTATGAGGCCTGCGTTGCGTCGCACACTTGTACAACAGCAACCAAACGCAGCCAACATACAGCACTAATAGGGCAACTAATATACCTGTAAAACGCAAACCAACCAGGTAGTTATTGCCCACACCATCATCCAATATTTTATTGACTCCCCCCAATTCCATATACCGTGAAAACACGGGTGCAGAATGGGTGTTTTTACTTGTGGTGGGCGGTGGGGGATTGGGGAGATTTGTGTGGGGGGGGATAAACCGTAGTCTAAATTTCTTTATACACACTAAAAATAAGAATCATGAAAACAAAAGGAGTTTTATTTTATTTGCTATTTCTACTGCCGCTTTTCAGTATTGCTCAAAAAGAACCTGACGAAAAAATGACGCTGACCACAAAAGAAGAAAAACTAATTAAATCTCTTCGGGAAAATACTAGCGAACTTGAAAGATCAACAACTTCAACTTATGCGGCTACAGTTATAAATACAAATTTTGTAGTTCCAATTATCCGGTTTAACACAGTTTCAAAAGATGGGGCTGACAATAATCAAAAAGGGAATATTTCATTTTTTAATTCAATTGGAGCAGGAATAAGTATTAATTGGGGCAGATTAGAGCTAACTACCGATGCTGACAAAAAAATCATTAACCGTGAAATGAATAACACTTTTGGATTACAATTGGGTTTATTATTTGCTGCTAATTCCAGTACCGAAAACAATACAAACATCTTTGCGCCAACATTTTCCGTAAGCCTACTAAACTTTCAAGTTGGATGCGGCTATGAACTAGGAACAATTTCAACAAAAGAAAATCGCTTTTTTTACACGTTAGCTTATGGAATACCGGTATCAAAATTAGTTAAAGGAGGATTCTTCGTTTGGAAGAAAACTCCACTTCCACTTAATACAGTTAATGGATTTAATTAGCCTCTATTTTTCCTTTTCCGCAGAGTCTAGTACTAATAGATTTGTACAAGACTCTGCGGTTTGTTTTTGTACTGCTCATTTACAAGGAATAACTAACCAGCCATTTCAATACCCCACAATATCAGCCCCCACCCCATCCCCCCGCCCAAGAGTGTGACGCAACGGCAGCTGCATACTTCATCAAAACGGGGAAGGTTACAATAAGGAAGGGAACTATTTCTTAAAATTATTGGATATTGCTATTATATTTGAGTTAGCCATAATTATATGCCTGATACTTTTAAAGATATACTTCAAAAATTAAGAGCAACAAATTTTATAAAATCCAATAAGGATTTTGATAAACTCCTTACTGATATAATCGAATATGCTGATAATGACGAAGAAACAGCTTATATGCTTGGTGGCTTGTATAAATTAAATAATTTTTCAAATCGTTTGCCAAAAAATATAGATGATGCTATTATTCATTACATCAAAAATAAAAACTTGCTTAATTTTTTTTATAGCAAGGCACATCCTAAGTTTAAGCAATCAAAATACATTATTCCTTTTTTACTGTTTATAGCTTTTGCCTTTGTACTTGGTGGAATAATTCAATTGCTTAATTCAACAGTAACAGTTGGAATTTCATCTCGCTATTTAGTCCCTGCAGTTAGTGAAGGTGGTACAAAAATTATTTTTGGGATTCTTTTATTGATTGGCTGCTTATTGAGATATCGATATACGAAAAGAAAACAGAAATTTTTAGCAAGCTTAATTTCAAAGTAAGCACAACTGCGGCTAACAAAATTATGGTGATGCCAGCAGCATATTAACCGGCTTCGGGGACAGAGAAAATAGTCTTTGGAACTTTGATGAATTTAGGGAAACATCTTTCATTCCTCAATAAACTTTCAATTGGACTTATCTTTCATAGAGTATTACATCCAAACCTTCAACAGCGCCTAACTGTTTATCTGAAGTAACTAAAGGTATACTGAGTGCTTTTGAAGTTGCTGCGATGATACAGTCGGGAAGTTTTAAACTTGTTGCTTTTCTGATATTGATGGTAATATGCTTTATTTCTTCTGAAATACCCTCAATCTTAAGCTCTTTTAAAAAGGAGGTAATTGCTTTGGTTTCTTTTTGGGTTAATTTTTTATAAGAAAGCAGTTCTAGCTCAGAAATGATGGAAAGATAAAGATCCTTGCCATTTAAAAATGCCGCTAAAGTTTCATCTCCGGCCAAAACATATAAAACCGCATTGGTATCTAATAGTAAACTATTGCCATTCATTTCTCAACGCTTTTTGTATTGTTAATGCATCTTCCTTTAGCTTTATTAAGCCGCAATATTTTACTGTGTCAACGCCGGTTTTATTCTTTAGTTTCTTTTCAATTGACTCAATCTCTTTTTTGGAAGCGCCTTTTTTCAAAACCAAAACCATAATTATTTATTTTAAAGTAAAAGTAATAATACTTGACTATATAATTCCAAACGGCTTTTCATACTCTCCCCCTAAGCAACAGCCCCCACCCCATCCCCCCGCACAAGAGTGCGACGCAAGTAAAGCTTCATGAGGTGATCAATGCCGGGCCAATAATTTGTATTGTTTATTTACCAGGTATAGGTAGCTACGGCGCCGCCGGCAAGGGTGGTGGGTACCCAACTACTTTTATAGCGTATATTAAAACTGGCTACTTCGCTACCCGTATTCTGCACCAGCAATACTTTTTTACCGGCGGGGGTTAGAAATGCTACATTATTCAGGTTGCCGCTAATAGTACTTTCTATACGTACCGAGCCGGCCGGTACAAATTTGGAGGCATGGGCAATAATATAATACGCCACATTGCGGGTAACATTGCCATTAATGGTTAATGCCCCTTTGCAGGTAGTACAACCACCGGGTGTATGCGGACCATAAGCCGCATCGTTGGCTAAATTCCATTCCAGGGCATTGCGGCTCCAGTTGCGCATGGAGCCGATTACCACATTCTTAATATGCCAGTTAAGATCGCCACCAAAATCGCCGGAGGAGGCCGTGTACTGCTCAGTGAAATAAATATTTTTATCAGGGTAGCTATTGTGTACGCTGCTTAGGGCGCTAATATCGCCGGCATAGAGGTGAAAGGCGCTGCCATCGGTATAGGCATTGGCAGCAGCATCGGCCAATACGGCCAATGGATAAGCAGCCACATCGCAATTATGGTCATACGCTACAATCTTGGTACTAATACCCGCCTGCTGAAAAGCCGGCCCCAGGTTGTTTTTTATAAAAGCGGCCTGTTGCAAGGCCGTCATGTACAGGCTGGGATTATTATTGGGGTTTAAGGGCTCGTTTTGTGGCGTAACGGCTGTAATGCCAATGCCCTGCGCCTGCATGGCCTGAATATATTTTACAAAATAGCTGGCATAAGCTGCATAATAGGCCGGCAGCAAACTACCACCGGTGGTGCTGCCATTGTCTTTCATCCACACCGGTGCCGACCAAGGTGTGGCAATAATTTTTATAGCTGGGTTAATGGCCAGAATTTCTTTAAGCAAGGGGATTAAATCGGTAGCATCATTCGCCAAACTAAAATGGGCCATGGTTTCATCGGTTTGTCCGGCGGGCATATCGTCGTAAGAAAAAACGGTGGCATTCAAATCAGAAGCGCCAATAGAAATACGCAAATAACTAATGCCAATAGCGGTATTGCCGGTGGTGGCAAACAGCTCCTGCAACAGGGCGGCTTTATCGGCAGCGTTCAGGCTATTTATAACGGCAGCACTGCCACCGGTAAGGGTAAACCCAAACCCATCAATGGTTTGAAAGGTTTTGGTGGAATCTACATCAATAAAAGGAAAATTATTGGCAGTAGTACCAAAATAAATATCGGTATGTTTTTGCAGCAGCGCAGTTTGGTTACCGGTGGTTACCCAAAAACTTAGGGGCAATCCTTTTTTAGCCGTATCGGTATTGCCGTTGTTGCCGGTATTGCCATTGTTAGTAGTGCCGCCATTGCTTTTAGCACAACCCAGCACAGAAAAAAACAATAGAGTAAAAAAGTAACGCATCCTTATTTTCATATGCAATCGTTTATCAGGTTTTGTACAAATGTAAGTGAAAGCCAATAGGTATGTTGCGTGTAAAAAAGCGATCCATTTTTTTGAGCCAAACTATTGTAGTAATGGGAGGCATCCGTTGCGTCGCACTCTTGTACTGCGGATAATTATGGCATCAAAAAAAGCAGGTAAGTTTTAAAAGCCTTATTCTTTTCTAATATAAAACAATTTATTGTCCAGTAACTTTCTGTCGGCGGCGGCATATACCAACAGGTTATAATTTTCGCTGGCTACCACATTGGGTAAAGTGATATAAAAATCCTTCCATTTTTTATCCGCCCCACAGGATACGGTAGATGAATCGACCACCTTTCCGTCTCTTTCAATAACAATATATAGTTCACTAACATCCAGGTTATTATTTCTAAACAAAAGGCCAACCAACCGCAGGTCATTATCCTTTGTGCTAATGCCCTCTTTGTATAGTGCAGCATTTAATTTACTGGTGCCTATATAGGCCAGGTATTCTTTATCCAAATCATCAAATTTGGCTTTACGGGCCTCGCCTTGTGATTCTCTTCTGGCTTTATCGTAACGCCAATCCTGGGCAAATAATACCGTAGAAAAAATACTTAAAAAAAGAAGCAGGCTTACTTGTTTCATGGCAGGCAGTTTAGCTGTTAAAGGAAAAGACAATTTGTTTGTATTGCAATTGTACAATTTTTAAAGGGCTTCATTTATTTTTTTCCTTGCTGATACCCTATTGCCATAATGCGCAACCTTAATAATCTGAGCTGAAACAAGCTATGAAAAATAAATATGATTGAAAATTCTTTCGCTTTTCAACAATCATTAACAGCGGTCAGCTGGTAAAATAGGCTACATTGCTGCATATTTTTACTTTTATTAAAATGTACTGCAATGAATACCACAACACCCGATGCACTTGTAATAAAAATGCTGCTAAACGCATGGCATAACGAGAATAAAAGAATTACCGATTTAATAACCAACCTTACCGATGAGCAATTGGCAGCTGAAACTGCACCCGGCAGAAATACGGGCATGTATTTATTAGGCCATCTTGCTGCGGTAAACGATAATTTATTTAAACTGCTTACCAGCAGCGAAAGATTACACCCCGAGCTGGATGTGGTGTTTTTGCATAGCAAAGACAAATCGGGTAAACCCATGCCTTCTGCTACTGAATTAAAAGCCTATTGGAATGAGATTAACGCTGGGCTTTCTGCCATTTTTAATGCGATGCAGCCAACGGATTGGATGGAGCGACACAATTCCGTATCGGCCGAGGATTTTGCCAAAGAACCACACCGCAATAAACTAAATGTGATTATTAGCAGAACCATTCACCAAAGCTACCACCTGGGGCAAATGAATTATTTAAAAAAATAAGCTGCCCTTTTTGTTGCCGTACAAGTGAGTGACACAAGGGAAGCTTATTCTTTATTCTACAGCCGGGTACAAAAAATTACTAGCCCTGCTAATTTCTGTTAATGGTGATGCGCTTATAGATCATTTCTCCATCTGCAGTAATCCCTGTAACCGTTACTGTATAAGTTGCTGTATTATCTGCCGTGTAAAAATGCACTGTTGCCTTGCCGGCAGTATCTGTAGCCAAATCGCTGTTCCAATAAATGGTGGAACGGGGATCTGGCTGGGTATTATTTTTTTGCTCGCTGCTGGTATAATCGGGCATAAAAAAAGCCGCGTTAAGATGATAGGTTAAAGGCGCAATAATGCGAAAATTAGATTTTGCATTTAATACCCTCGGCGGCCCATGACGGGTATTTATGGATATAACGCCATTGCCGGCCCTGTTGCCAAAAATACCTGCTTCGCCACCACGCAACACTTCTATAAAATCAATGTCAGCGGGGTTCAGATCCAAACTACCGGCGCCCAATGGGCCCTGGGCAATACCATCCACTACCACTAAGGGCCGGGTATCGGCATTAGGGCCCATAGACATGGCACCAAAAATGGTAATGTTTCCATCACTCATTAATGAAACGCCGGGCACCATTAGCAAGGCATTAGTTACGGCATCCTTGCCGCCATACCTAAATTTATCGCTGGTAAGAATTTGAGAAATAGAGTTTATGCGTTTGGAGGCATCGTAATTGAGCTCTGGTTTGGCCACGGCCGTTACGATTACAGGCTTTAACCAACCCCTGCCCTGATAGGCCAACACGGTATCGATATTGCGTTTACGCATTGCAATAAGGGTATTACTATTGGCCGCCATAAATTGTTGCTTTAGATAAACAGGCGTGGCAAATTGAGGATAATTAAATGTATCGAGGGTAATATATTCATCTGTACGTACAAATTTGTATTTGTCCATTACCTGCATGGATAATAATAAGCTATCCATGTTTTGCGGTAAGGGAATTTCAAAACTTCCATTTGGTTTGGTAATATCAAAATCGGTAAAAAAGCTATTGGTGTTTTTTGTTAATACGGTTACCACCAGGTTGGGTTCGGGTTTGCCTTTTTTGGTAGTGATTTTACCTATCAGGCTGAGGATTTTTGTATCATCATCCAAACCTGATGTGGTATTGGCGTTTTTTGTTGCTATAGCATTTTTTTGCAGCGCTGGAATAGCCATCATGAGCAAATCAATATCGGCAGCGGAATAATTGTTGTGGTTGGCTGCCAGCCATTGGGCCAGTTGGGATTGATCTAAAGGCGGCAAATGATGCACACCAATACTATCGGTAAAAACAGTAAGCCGGGCATCCTGCACAGCAATTGCCAGTGAAGTTTGAATGGGTGTCCCGTCCGGTTTGTTGAGGCTGATGGCGAGGTTGACGCTATCTCTTACACCATAGTTCAATTTATCGGCTTGGATATTTAATTGATAATTGTTTTTATTGATGAAGATTTTTCTTTCGGCAAGCAGTTCCTGCTGCTCATTAAATAATAGGAAAGAAGCAATACCGCCAGGGAAATTATCTAATGAAATGGTGGTACCGTAAGTACCAGCGCCTATGGCCGCATAACAAAGGCTATCGCCATGTACCCCTAACACAGTGGCTTTTGCATTTTCGGGCAACCCCTCTTCAAGTGTAATAAACAACTTGATACTATTAGCGGTTTGGTTGGCAACAGAGAGTTGCGCAGCGGCTTTTTCTGCAGGCGGCAATGCATATGGGATGGCTTTACCATTTACAGAAAAAATTGCTGTGTATTTTTCATTGGCTTCGTTTAAAAAATTAATACGGGCCAGCCCAAGCTGATTGGTGGTAAAGTTGGCAATTGCTACATTATTGCTGTTTACCAGTGACCCGGCAACTATTAACGGGCTGTTATTTTCATCAGTAATTTGTAATACACCTGTTGAAATAATGCCGGGAAGCGCTGTTAGTCTTTCAGGAAAAAAATGAATAATGGGCGGCTGCGATGCTGATTTATTCACCTTACTGATAAATTGTTTGTTATACACAGCTTCGTCGTGCAGTCGGGTGTTTAGAATGTATACTGGTTGTATGGTAATATTGCCGGTATCTGTGGCCAGTATCGCGGCGGTATAGGATCTCATCCAGTAAAATCCGGTGATGATATCTTCAGGAAGGTTGATAGCGCCATTGGTGGTAGCCTGCCGGTTATCTAATACCAGTTTTGCGATAGCACTGTCTTTATCATCTACAAGATCTACAAACAGATTTTTATTTTGCTGGCTTATTTTTTGGGTGAGTGTGTTTACGGTTTTTGCGGTAAACCAAATTTTTTCACCGGCTATATATACCTTACGATCGGTTTGCAATACCACTTTTTCTGTATTTGTATTTTCTACAAGGGCATTATAAGAGCGGTTAATGTTATCGAGCTTTGGAGCAGGTTGTTGTGCATGTGCATTGGCGCACATACAATAGCCGGCTACCAATAATATTACTGCAAAAAATTTCATATAACAATGCTGGTTTGAGAAATGTGTAGAGGCGTTTTAAATGTACAACTATCGGCCGAAAGCAAACTTATTTTCTATTGAATTCAGTACATATTGAATTAGGCTGCAAAAAAATTGATTGCCTTAGCTGCGTAAAGTGGCAGACGTAGAAGTGAGTGACACAAGTAAAGCCTGGTAGCATTACCGTGCCGGTAACATACCAATGCATTAATTTACGCAATAACAACAACGTACCCTTTTGTTCGTGATAACGGCCGCTAATATCGGAATAGACAACCATGTAAATATAGGTACCATTGGGTTGCATGGTACCATTGTTGGTGCCATTCCAACCTGTTGTGGGGGTCTTTGGCATAAAATATTTTTTGGCCAAAGCGGTTAAAAATTGCCATACTTATAAATGCTGGTTGTGCAAATTAAGTAAGCGAAACACATCGTTTAGTTCATCGTAATCGGGCGTGAAAGCACTGGGGATATAAATGGGAAATGAACAATCTACATACACCACCACAGCATCTGCCGCACTATTACAGGCGGTAGAAACCTGCACTTTTTAAATACCATTATGTACCCGGCTATTTAACCTATTGCAGCTTTACTTGCGTCGCACACTTGTACGTTCTGATTGTGTATGCGGCTTTTAAAATAGTGTATATAAAGCCACAAAAGCCTTTAAGCCGTTTGTATAATTAAAGGCTGCGCTTAGATTACATAACTATAACTTTATCATTAAATGAGCTGGCCATATAAAATAAGTATATTTCTCACTTTTCTGTTGCTGGCCCAAATACCAGCCATACATGCTATTGGGCAATGTACAGTTCAAAACGGGCCGCCACCATCCAATCAACTATTTAATACTGCTTCCAATGGTATTGGCGGCAAGCTGGCCGGTGCATTGGCAGACCGTAACTGGCAGGTTGCCGAAGACAATATAAACGGCCCTTACTTACCAGCCATTGTAATGTCTACCTTACCACCCGATTATTATGTAAGTACCTGGACGGATTGTTCCTGGATTTCCATAAACCAATCGGGTGCACATGGTGGCGATCATAATTATTTTTACAAAATGAATTTTGACCTGCCCTGTTTTACACCCTGTAATAAAAGCTATAACGATGAAGGCAGCTTTTGCCTTAGTCTGGATATTTTATGCGACAACTCAGTTTATGAAATTTATGTAAACGGCATACCACAAAGCAGGGCATTGGGCGGTTTATTTCCTGTGAATGACCCATACCATGCAGTAGGAGAAAAGTTAGAAGGCATGGTATCTGTTTCTTTATGCCACAACTGGAAGGCAGGCAATAATTCCATTGTAATAGAAGTAGCTTCCAGCGGGCCACAAACGGGTGTGCTAATACAGGCATCTACCGTATTTCCCCAAAACATTGCTACCTATATTGCCGATACCATTTGTGAAGGCTCTACCTACCTGTTGGGCAATAGCAATATTAGCAAGCCGGGTTATAGTTTTGAAACCATCCATACTTCATCCGGCTGCGATTCTACCATAGCGCTTAACCTATTTATTAAAGCAAGGGCTACAACCACCATCAATCAATCTATATGCGAAGGAGGCAGTTATTTGGGTTATAACACAGCCGGCACCTATACAGATACTTTCACAACCATCAATGGTTGCGATAGTATACGTACCCTGCATTTAATCACCGAATCCTTACCCAAGCCTGTACTCAATGGCAATGAAGGATTTTGCGAGGGAGATTCTTTGGTATTATCACCCGGTGATTTTCTTAGTTATTTATGGCAGGATGGTTCTACCCAACATCATTTTACGGTTAAGAAAAGCGGCATTTATTCGGTTACCGTTTCTAATGCATGTGGCATTAGCAGTATTTCAGCAGAGGTGTTGGCCAAGGATTGCCAGATTAATTTTCCAACGGCATTTACGCCCAATGGGGATGGCAGGAATGATTATTTTAAAGTATTAACCAGTTACAGCTTTGAAGCATACCACTTTAAAGTGTATAACCGTTGGGGGCAACAAGTATTTGAAACCAATACCCCATCAGTTGGCTGGGATGGCACTATTAATGGCAAACTGCAACCGGCTGCCAGTAGTTATATATGGTACTGCAGCTACAAAAAAGCAGGTCAAACACATCAACTAAAAGGAACAATAATACTGATACGCTAACTGTAACGCCTACAACATATCCATCGGGTTATCGCAAATGCGGTAACCTTCATCAAAACTGTTCATCAACAAAACATCGTCGGGGGAGAGTTGAAAATCGAGTATATCAAAATTTTCCTGCAGTCGTATTTTTTTGGATGACTTTGGTATAGTAGAAATGCCCTGTTCTATATTCCATCTCAACACAACTTGAGCAGGTGTTTTTCCATATTTGCTGCATAGCTGTAATAGCCTTGGATCGTTTAATTTTTTGCCTCTTGTAATGGGTGAATAAGATTGCAGTTGAATGTTTTTCTCTTTGCAATAATTCACCAGTTGCTGTTGATACAGCCAGGGAGTAAATTCTATCTGGTTTAGTACGGGTGCTGTTGAAGCATAGCCATATAATTCATCCAGAAATGGCACTAAATAATTGGCCACACCAATGGCTTTTACCCTTTTATCTGCATATAATTGCTCGAGTGCTTTCCATGTATCTTTTCTTTTACCTTTTATGGGCCAGTGTACCAGGTAAAGATCTACATAATCCATTTGCAGCTTTTTAAGGCTAACTTCAAATGCTTTTAGGGTAGCATCATAACCCTGATCCGGATTACCCACTTTTGTGGTTACAAAAATATCGCTGCGTCGCAGGGCGCTTGCTTTTACGGCATTGCCTATTTCTGTTTCGTTATTGTACAGGGAGGCGGTATCAATTAACCGGTAGCCAATTTCCAAAGCATCTGTTACGGCTTGTTCTGCTTCCGCATTATACATGTCGTACACACCAAGTCCCAATAAGGGCATTTGAATACCATTACTAAGTGTGCTGTAAGGTTGCTGCCTGCTGTTCATTTTTTGCTGCTTTATTTGATGTAGTACAAGTGAGTGACACAAGGGAAGTTGCATAGCATTGCTATAGCCCGCCTCCTAAAAAATTTATGGCTGCTCTACCAACGACTCAGCTATATGATAAGCTGCTATTTCGCTAATAAGTGGTGTTGCTTTGGCCCCGTTAATAATCAGCGTAAAACCGTCTACCGTTTGCGACGGGAAGGTAAGTATACGCTTATGCCCAATAGTGGTGCCCGTTACAGTAGCAATGGTTTTACCGCCGCTTTGTAAGTTGATGGTAAATGACTGAACACGCTGACCCATTTGTATTGGCTCCTGCAATATAATACAGTTTAGTGTTGTGTTTGCAGCAAAAGTAATTTGGGCACCATTGCCAGAATTTACAGGCAGTTGAATATAGGTATTGGCCTTACCATCGCTGATAAGCGCATTGTGATAGGCTTTGTTATTACTGGTAAACGCAAATGAAGCATGTGCCAGCAAATCGGTAGCAAAATTGGTATTTAACAAAGCCCGAAAACCAACCAATGCGGCTGAGTCGTTTTCATTTAGCAACCCACGCCTGTCGGGCGGCACATTTAATAAAAGGTTTGAACCACGCCCTACCGATTTTAGATACAGATTAAACAAAGCTGCAGGTGATTTTACCTGATTATCTTCTGTAGCATGGTAAAACCAGCCCGGGCGGATACTTACATCACACTCGGCAGGTATCCATACTTTACCATTTTGGTTACCCTGGTTAAGGGTATCGGTAGATGGGCCACCGGCACCACGGCTAAAACCGGCGGTATCCAGCAGGTTCCAGTTGGTTTTGCCAGCAAAGCCACTTTCGTTACCTACCCAACGTATGTGCGGGCCAATATCGCTAAACACAGGGGTGTTGGGTGCAATACTGCGCAAGGTGGCTTCGAAACGCTGCCAGTTATACACCTGCTTTTTACCATTGGGGCCTTCGCCGTTAGCGCCATCCCACCAAAATTCGAACAGCGGGCCATATCTGCTTACTACTTCCTTCATCATATTAATGAATACCTCATTGTATTCATCGGTGCCATATTTGGGGTGGTTACGGTCCCAGGGGGAGAGATAGATTCCCAAAGACAATCCTGATTTTTTACAGGCCGTTGCCAGCTCCTGCAATACATCGCCTTTGCCATTCTTCCACTTGCTTTGGGCTACTGTATGGGTGGAGTATTTGCTGGGCCATAAACAAAAGCCATCGTGGTGTTTGGCAGTAATAATGATGCCTTTGGCGCCGGCGGCTTTGGCTATGCGGCACCATTGCATACAATCCAGTTGGGTGGGATTAAAGACTTCTTCATGTTCGGTACCCTTACCCCATTCCAGATCGGTAAATGTATTGGGGCCAAAATGCGTAAAAATATAAAACTCTTTATCTGCCCAGGCCTGTTGCATAGGGCTGGGAACAGGCCCAAAGGGTTTAACCTGCTGGGCATTCAAAAAAAAGGTAAATGTTATACCAGTAATAATCAATGCTATGGCTTTCATAGCACTAAAAATACAGCATTAAGAATTAGGTTTTTAGAAATACGATTTTAGTTTTTAAAAAAATACGTACCATTGGGTATTGCGTTGCTGTACTGGAATCTTCATATTGCAGTATATTTTAAGAACTCCCTTAATGTAATACAATGAACACAATAAAAGCTGCATTAACCATTGCACTATTTGGCCTAACCATATCGGTACAGGCACAAAATAAATATTCAACCGGCGCCATTTTTAACCCGGCTACCGTTGCCAAAACGCCCAGAAAAGTAGAACTATCGTTTCGCAGTTTTAAAAGCCTGCCTACCAGTTATTCACTGGAAAAATACTGTCCAACACCAGGCAACCAGGGCAACCACGGCACCTGTGTGGCGTTTGCCAATGGCTATGGGGTAGCTACCATTTTATATGCCCAAACACATGACCTTACCGATAAAGCATTGATTGATAAATATGCATTTTCTCCCACTTACCTGTACGAACAAATAAAAGATGCATCCGACGTTGACTGCCAAAATGGTAGTGATCCAATAAATGCTTTGGTAACAATGATAAAAGGTGGCGATGCCTTATTTTCAACGGTACCTTACCAATGTGGTGCCACTTTAACCGATGTAGCTAAAGCCGAAGCGGTGAATTATAAAATTCAGGATGCAGCCATTTTATTTGCCAGTACCGATATGATGGGCGACAGCAAATATGAGAAAACCACTGCCGAAAAAATTGAGCTTACCAAAAAAGCAATATCAGAAGGCACTCCCGTGTCAACCGGTTTCTTTTTGCCCGAAACATTCTTCCACATTACATCTGATGTTTGGTATACCAAACCAGAAGATACTTTAAGCGATTGGAAACACAGCGGCCACGCCATGGCCATTGTAGGCTATGACGATAATAAAGCCGGTGGTGCTTTTAGGGTATTAAACAGCTGGGGTACCGATTGGGCCGATCATGGTTATGTATGGATACGTTATAACGATTATGCCCAATGGTGCGCTATGGCCTTACAGGTATATGCAGACCCTTATACCAGAGAGCCTGCCGAGAAACACCATGTAGACCCAACACCTACCCCACAGCCAGACCCAAAACCAGATCCAAAACCAAAGCCTGAGCCAAAGCCTGCACCACAACCAGAAAACAATGTGGCCCTTGGTGGTAGTGTAGAATTTAGGTTAAACGATGGCAGCAATATGGAAGTAAATAAAATTTCTACCCGCAACCTGGTAGTAGATGAAGACATACCTGATACCGATAAAAAAGAAGACCTGGTGGCATACAGAATGAACGAAACCTATACTTCAGGCACAAAATTCAGGTTTTATATAAATGCAGAACAAGAGGCTTATATCTATGCTTTTGCCAGTGATCTTACAGGAAAAGTAAACCTGATATTACCATTTGACGATCTTATTTCTACTCATATTGGTGCCAATAGTATTGTGGCATTTCCATCTGATAAGAAAATTATCAAAATGGATGATCAAAAAGGTACCGACTATTTATTAATTCTTTATTCCAGAGAAAAACTGGATGCAGCTGATATTGCTGCTTCCATGAACAGCATGAAAGGTAGTTTTAGTAAAAAAATAAAATCTGCCCTGGGTAATAAATTAATTAATACCGATAAAATAAAATACGATGCTACCAAGCCCGGCTTTAGTGTGGCAGGCAATGGCTCACGCAATTTAAATGTAGCTGATGATAATGACAATACCACCAGTGGTGGCACGGTAGTACCTATTATGGTTGAGTTAAGCCACAACTAATATATTGTTTGGCCCGGCTGCGCAATAATAATGTTGCATCACTTGCGTCGCACTCTTGTACGTTCGGTTCAATATGCGGCAATAAGCGATTTACCATAACAATAGTAATACCCATAAAAAGTACATCAAACAAAGCATTGCATTCAACTTTAGTTCAATCAATAACAGGAAATGTATGAAAGCATTTCACTTGCACAGCGCAATAAAATGTGCACTTATAATCATGTTGCTGTTGCAGAACAACTATATAAAATCCCAGTCATTATTTAATGGCTGGGATTTTGACCGTGCATTTTATGACAGCGACGAGGGAAATTATATTCTCATTCATCACAAAGCCGGTTTCAATCCTCCCGCTTTTGAATATTATGATTATACATCCATCTGGGAAGTATCAACAGGCAAATTAATGAATACGGTCTTTGAAAAATACAACCAGTATAAACTTAAAACAGGAGAGCAATTTGTAACCTATTCTGATGGCGGAGATTGGTACGATAAAATAAATACCCGCATAGATCCCAAACAAGCCAATGGCACTTATATTAAATTAAACAATAACACCGTAGAGGTTTATGACGCTGCTACGAATACGGTAAAATATATTATCCATCCTGCTGAAGCATTTAGAAAAAATGATTATTCAGGCAAGGCTGCTTATGTTTCTACCTATGCAAGCAGGTGTATAGAAGAACAAAAAGCAAAAGGCTTTTCATTAATTTCCAGATTTGACACTTTGCTACTGCCGGCGAAAAATCAATTACTCAATTTAAACCGAAAAGGCACAAAATCCCTTAGCGATAAAGCTGATTGTACAGTTTACATCCTAACTCCCGAAGATAGTTTACTGTCGTATGCCACAAAGCCAATACCAGGCAACGAAAATTTTATTTACCTGGATAGTACCCTTACAACAGAAAACAATATTAGTGCTTACAACCTTTTATATGCGGGAAATATAAAAGATGTGCAGGTAAATTTTAGTTATGCCTATTCAACCGCCACTATGCCCGTAACCGTGCTATTATTTAGCAATCCAAACGGCCCTGTAACAGCCGCACGAAAAAAAGCATACAATGATTCTGTAGGTGCAGTGGCAGCAGCCATTAAGGATTTGGCAACCATCCGTGCTCTGGTAAAAACCAGAATGATACCTGGAGAAAAGCTACTGATTGATACGGCGATTATAATGAAGCCGGGTAATTACAATCAAACCATCATAAATGCTGAATTTGATGAAAAACTAAACCGCACATTATATATTGGGGTAAAAGACAGTGCAGCAGATATCGAAATCAATACTGTATACACCTACAAATTTGTAACGCTTCCCTCCGAATCTACAAAAACCTTTAACAGTAATGGATTCAGGTTGTATCGGGTGAGTTTTACCGGCCCAATTAATGCATTTGATATTGTTCATGATGTGGCTCAAAACCCTGCCACCATCTATATGTTCCTCACCAAAAGACCAGATGAAAAAGGCTATGCTGCCAACAAAAAAGTAGTGGATGAATGGAATGGCATTTTTGCGGAAAGAGATGCAGCCCTGGAGAAAAAAGGCAAAGAAAAAAATAAACAATACGAAGCATTTGCCGGCATAGCAAGAGAATTTACCACCAGGATGAAAAGAATTTATGAATCGGCAAAATACAATAACTCAAAACTACATGCTTTTACTACTCCTTCCCTTACTGAAATTGATGGCATAATAAAGGATTTGGAAAACACCTATAAAGGACTAAAAAACTATATTCTGGATAATGAAAGCAAAATAAAATCAGTTGTTGCCAACAATACGGCATATGCCGCCTTTATAAAAAAACAAATGGATGCTTTTATGAATATACGCAGCGACTTCAATCGAATTGATGATACCGTTAAAACATACAACGATTCGGGTGGAAAAATCAATATAGGGAATTTATGGGCGGCCTTTCTTGGTATTCAGGAAGCTGCATACAAAGCATCAGAAAGTAGTTTTTAACCTATATAATAAACAATGTGTATTTTATGAAATGGATTATTAAAAAATCAGCCATAATAATTGTATTGATGGCTTGTATTTTCCAAACTTCTGTTGCGCAGCAAAAAAACGTTGCCAATCTCATTGTTCAGGGTATGAATGAAACTAATATTGGGTTTCCTTCATTTATGCCAGATACTATCCGAAATTTTGGCTGGAAACTAAAACCAGAAGCTGTAGCCAAATATGAAGGCATCAAAGATGTAGAGTTTTTTTTCACAAAGGATTTTACCTCTATATTGGTAAAAGATGCAGCCTATACCATCAATAAAATGAGGATACGCAGCGAAACTATTCGTATACCCTTTGAAAAAGGATGGAAGGACTACAAAGACACATTAACAGCCTATTACAACAAACAGGTAGATTATTTTAAATTGGCTTTTGGAAACCAGCTAGGCTACACATCTATTATTACCTTACAGGATGAAACTGAGGAAGGTTTTAAGCCCCGTTATATTATTTATTTTTACAACAAAGCCATACAGTTACCTGCCAACTTAACCAATACCGACGAAATAGAAAAACAACTTGATATTACCAATTGGTTTACGCTGGAATTACAAAAACAAATGCTTACCCCAAATTACAATATTGTGTATCATGTAAGTGGAGGCCAAAAACAATAGCACCATTGGTTGCAAAAGGGTAAGGATTTTTTAGAAGCATGGAATTTCTGGTATTTAACAGCTGCCACAAATACAACAGTACAAGAGTGCGACGCAAGGATGTTTAATTATTAAAACTAATGCCCGGTAACAGTAAAAAAAATATCATGAGAAAATTATGCTTCGCCCTCTTGTTAATGATTGTGTATTTGCCCCTATTAGCTCAAACCGGAAATATAATTGTCCCCAATGGCAACTCCTTAAAAATAGAAATGGTATTGCCCGATAACCAGGGTAAATATTTTTATACAATAGAAAGAAGCAAAACCATTATGTGGGATATAAAAACCCACGCACAACTTTATACATTTTCTATTGGCACAGATGATAAACGCAATGTTGCCTTAAGCAATGATGGCACCAAAATAGCATACAACTTTAAAACATCTGTAGAATGTTATTCTACCATAAACGGCAAACTTTTGTTTAGTGCTAAAAAACAATACTATGGCAACTGTATCAAATTTTCAACTGATGACCGTACCCTTTTAACTTTATCATCGGGCATTATTGCCATTAACATTGCTTCACAACAGGAAACGAAATTTATAAAACTGGATTATACACAATTTGATGAAAGTGGAGCCACGCTAGACATGGTAGATCCATCGCATATTATGCTTCTTAATAAAACTGGCTGGCAAATATGGAATATACCAGAAAAGAAAATAGACTTTAAATATGCTTTTGAGAAAGAACCTTTTACCCGCGTATACCTGCCCTCTCTAAAATACCTGGCCACCAAAGCAGATCAGCTTGAATTCAGGGATATTTATACAGGTAAAGTGGTTAAAACACTTCCCTTCGGGCAACTTGTATCATCCATAAATTCCAAAGAATTCATATTGTATAATGGCGAAAATTATACCATTTATAATGGGGAGAATTTTACCACAAAACAGAAACTAAAAGACATTAAAGACTTCAATTATTTAGAGGCCTGCTTTTCGGGTAATACGAATACAGTATACGCATCCAACTATTCAGATGTGTTTGCCATAAACACAAAATCAAATACCATTGATATGGGCTATAAAAGGCAGGTGGCAGATTTGGGCTTTTCTGATATATTTAGTTCGATGGAGTACAATTACAGCACCGGAATATTAAACCTAATAACTGATGACTCGGTGTATAAAAGCATTAATCTTACCAAACTGTTTGCCTTTAGGCATAAGGCATTGCCTATACATACTGATATGACCACCTTTAGTGCCACAGGTGATACGATTGCAGTCTTTATTGAGAAAAAGGGATACATTAAAAATATTGCAACAGGGAAATTTATTCAGCCAGCCATAAAGCTTACAGATGAAGCTTCCAGCAATGAAAGGGTAAACTTCTTTTTTAGTAAGGATGGTACACAGGTTTATTATACCACCTTCTCTATTCCCAATCAAGTGAATAACCTAAACCGCATCTCATTAAAAACAGGCATCAGTGAAAAGGTAGTAAGTTTCAAAGGTTCGGATGGGGCTTCTCTACATCCGGATAAAGACATGCTGGCTATCATAGAAAAAGGGTACCAATATGCACATGCCAAAGTATGGGATATAAGTACAGGTAAATTATTGTTTGATAAAAACCTGGGAGAAAGCAAATGTGATTTTATTTCCATTTCTAACGATAAAGAAAGGCTAATGCTGGTGCGCAGTAAAACAGCTGACAGTTATGACTTCTACGAAGAGATCTACGATATACGTGCTGGTAATTTGATATCAACCTCACCAAAATTTTCAAATCTTGGATTTTACAAATCTTATGATTGTACGCCGGATTTTTCTCTGCTAATTAAATGCGGCAACTTTGGCAGCATTACCGCAATGAATGCCGATGGTAAGGATATTTATACCGATAATGCACATACATCGTCCATTCGCCGGGCATTGTTTTCTCCTGATAGCAAGGTGATGTATACCATTTCTACCGATCAAACCATAAAAGTTTGGGAGCCAAAAAGCGGGAAATTATTGGGTACATTGTATTTGTTTAACGATGGAAATGATTATGTTTTTGTTGATCAATATGGCCGTTTTGATGGAAGTGAAGCAGGTATAAAAAAATTATACTATTTAAAAGACAGGAAAAAAATTCCACTGGATGTGGTGTATGAAAAATTTTATACACCCAATCTATACCAACGTTTAATAAACGGAGAACAATTTGACCCCATTGATGTAGCCATTAAACCTTCGCCGCTTGTAAAAATATCCTATGCAGAAGCTACCCGTAATTTACTGGTAGAAGATGATGAGGTACCAACTTACCAAAATAAAACAGGATTTGCAGATATTACCGTAAACGCCATAGCCGAGGATGACGCAGTGGATGAAATACGTTTATTCCTCAATGGAAAAATTCAAACACTTACTACACGCAACCTAATTGTAGCAGATGCCGGCAGCGGTACCGATATCAAAAAATACCAGCTTAACTTATTGCCTGGTGTAAACACCATTCGTGCCGTTGCATTAAATACACAACGAACTGAAAGTCAGCCCGACGACATTGTGGTTAATTATAATAGCGGCGCTAATGCAGTACCTGCAAATAAAAAACCGGTGAACAATAATACCAATGGTGCACCTATTGCACCGGTAGATAAAAATGCTACAATGCATTTGGTAGTGATAGGCATCAATGCATATCAGAATAAAAGCATGAGTTTAAATTATGCTCTGGCAGATGCCACCTCATTTAAAGAAGAGGTAGAGAAAGATGCCAAAACTATAATCACCAATATAAAAACATATTTTGTTACAGATAATACTGCAGATAAAACAGGCATTACCAATGCATTAAAACAGGTACAGCAATATGCCAAACCACAGGATGTATTTATTTTCTATTATGCAGGTCATGGTGTTATTGGAAAAAACAATGAATTCTATTTGGTACCAACCGATGTAAGTGATCTTAAAAATGTACAGGCCGAATTAGAAAATAAAGGCATTGCCGCAAAATTATTACAACAGTATGCCATAGATATTCCTGCACAAAAACAATTATTTATTCTGGATGCCTGCCAAAGTGCAGGTGCTTTTGAAACTATGTTAACTTCTGATGGCAACCAACAAAAAAGTATTGCCGTTGTTGCACGAAGCACAGGTACGCACTGGATTGCAGCGAGTGGCGCACAACAGTTTGCCAATGAATTTTCTTCATTGGGCCATGGTGCATTTACCTATGTTTTACTGGAAGCTTTAAAAGGGGCAGCCGCTAACAACAAAATGATTACAGTAAATAATCTTAAAAATTATTTACAACATACCGTACCAGAACTAATGAAAAAATACCATGGCGCTGCGCAATATCCATCAAGCTATGGTTTTGGAAATGACTTTCCGGTAATTATTTTACAATAAAAACAATTTATATACACTTAAAAATTTTTTTGTTGGAAGTATCGGTATAAAAAATAAAATGAATTTAACAATGAAAACAATCGTAGCAGCAACATTATTATTCATTATTTCTTTTAAACTCATTGCTCAAAAAGCCGAACTAGCCATTCCTATCGGGCATAGTGATTATATTTCCACAATTGCTTACACAGCCGATGAACGTATCATCGCTTCCGGCTCATCTGGCATTGTTAAACTGTGGGATATTGCCACAGGCAGGTTGATAAATACTATTGAAACAAAAGCAAACCAAATGAATTTATTGGTGTCTATTCCTACACTCCAGGGTGTGGGGTATATTGCCGATAATAAATTTTTTATTGCAGAAGCGCCTAAATTTCAACCTCGTTTGGTAGCAACTGTTCCTTATGGCTTTGCCCCAAGATGTATTGACGCTTCCAAAGATGGAAAATATGTTTTTTTGGCAGGTAGCAATTTTGAAGGGCAAATGCGTTGTGCTTTTATTTATAAAATTGATTTAAGTACAGGCGTTGCCAATGTATTTTATAAAATTCCACCCTTTGGTAACGATACCAAAATTTCTGAAGAGTTTTGGGAAATACAGGTTTCGCCAGATGGAGAAAAGTTGTTGGTGAAATTCAGTCAGGCCAATGAAAGGCAGCCAAAATTAGATTATTCATTTATTTTAAATACCCGAAGCGGAACGGTTGAATCCAACTCAAAACAATATCCATCTTATTTTTACTTTTTAAACGATAAAAAAATATTGGCTTTAGATGTAAAGTACACAGAGTCTACAAAAACCAGCCAAACAACAGTCCGGGAAATTAACACATCCGATTTTCATGTAATAAAAACTTTCGCATTAGAAAAAGGTGTTTCAATGTTTTTTCATCAAAGTCCAAAATACCTGTATGATGAAAGCAGCAATACTTTCATATATCCCTCCGGAAACCATAATGATGGTTATAATATTTTACAATTAGACCTTACCAATCAAAGAATTGTAAAAACAGCATTGCCCGATGCGGTTGAAAAACCATATTATGGCTGTGTAACTGTTTTACCTAAATCTAAAAAAATATTGTGTGGAGGTAGTAAAAATGTGTCTGTTATAGATGGAAAATCACTAAAAACCGATATTGTATTAGGTGAAACAACACCTTTTAGTGCCAATTATATCCGCTACAACGCAAACCACGATGTACTTTTAGTAAGTAATTTAGGTTATGCCCGTTTTTTTGATATGGGTGGAGCATCGGGCCAGATAAAAGTTAATGGGACCAGCATAAACGATTATGGCCGTATCAATTGGTCGCCTGATGGATCAAAAGTGGCCTATTTTAGTGGAATACAGGATACATTCGGCATTTTGGATACAAAAAATTTGGGAGCTATGCCTCGTAAAGGCAAATCGCCTGTACACATTAGTCTGGAATCAGAAAACTTAGTGTGGACACCAGATAGCAAAACATTTTCATTTGGTCCGCTCTTTCAAAGAGGCGATGTAAATGCAACCAGTTTAGCTTACACAAGCCGCTATATAGGTACAGTGGGTTATCAACGTAAGCATATCTATTCAAAAAATGGCAAATACATCATTGTAAATGAATACCGCTATTTAGGCCCCAATAAGTACATCGGTACCGAAGACAATTATCTTATTTGTTATGATGCTTTTTCGGGTAGCAAAATCTGGGAAAGCCCACTAACCACAAAAAAAGGTTTGTCGCCCATTACCACTTTGGATAATGATCAGACTTTAGTTGCGCTTTCAGCCCAAGATGGAACTTTTTATTACATCAATATGGCAAACGGTCAGGTAAAAAATACTTTTGCAGCTAATGTTTCAAGTGGCGTAAATATTTCTGAATCTGTTTCTATTGACGGCACAAAATGTGCAGGCATTGCAAACAATAATATCACAGTTTTTGATTTGGTCAATAAAACAGCTATTGCTGTAGTTGCTAATTTACCAAAAGGGATAAGCAATATTTGTTTTATCCGTAAGGACAATTTTTTGGCAGCTACTTCCGGGGATAATACCATTCACATTGTAAACATTGATAAAAAAAGAGACGTTGCACAAATCTATGTTTTTGGAAACAGCAACGAGTGGGTTGTTGCTACACCCGATGGACGTTTTGATGCATCGCAGGCAGCACAGGAGTTTATGTATTACGTAAAGGAAGGACAGATAATACCGCTTGGTTCTTTGTTTGAAAAATTTTATACTCCCAAATTATTAAACCGCTTGTTAGAAGGCGAAACTTTTGAACCGGTACCTGTTAATGTAGATAACATAAAAGCTCCACCTATAGTTAACATTTCGGTTGATAACACATCCCGCAATTTGGTTGTAGAAGATGATAATGTAAGCCTAACAGTTGAAAAAGAGCAAATTAATTTACTGGTAAAGGCCGATTGCCCAAGTGATGCCGTTACGGAAATACGTTTGTATAATAATGGGAAATTGGTACAAACCTCCCGTAATCTGGTTGTAGAAGATGAAAATACTGGTGAAAAAACAATGACTAAAATATTTACTGTAAGCTTAGAAGTAGGGGAGAATGATTTTAAAGCTTTGGCATTTAATACCCAACGTACAGAAAGTCAACCAGCTAAGTTGATAGTAAATTATAAGCCACTTAAAACATCAAATATTGTAAACAAAAGTAATGAAGGCGTCAACCTGCATCTTCTTGTTATTGGCATTGATAAGTATAAAAATCCCAAATACAATTTGAATTACGCCATAGCAGATGCTGCCGGTTTTAAAGAAGCGATTGAGAAAGGCGGCTCCGGCATTTTTACTAAAACAAATATAGTTTTCATCAATAATGAAAATGCCACAAAAGCAAATATTTCGTTAGAATTAGACAAAATAAAAATCAATGCTACAGCCAATGATGTATTCATTTTTTATTATGCAGGCCATGGTGTAATGAACGATAAAAATGAGTTTTACCTGGTGCCTCACGATGTTACTCAACTCTACGGTTCCGATGGAGCTTTGGCTCAAAAAGGATTTAGTTCCGGACAGTTACAACAATTTTCAAAAGATATAAAAGCGCAAAAACAGCTTTTTATATTAGATGCATGCCAGTCTGCCGGAGCATTGGAAGTACTTGCTGCAGCCCGTGGTGCCGCCGAAGAAAAAGCGATAGCACAACTTGCCAGAGCAACTGGCACGCATTGGCTAACCGCTTCGGGCAGTGAGCAATTTGCATCTGAATTTTCTCAACTTGGTCATGGCACTTTTACTTATGTGTTATTAGAAGCATTAAGTGGTAAAGCAGATACAGGCGATAAAAAAATAACGGTAAAAGAAATTGATTTTTATTTACAAGAGCATGTACCGGAAGTAACTTCAAAATACAAGGGCACACCTCAGTATCCGGCGAGTTATGGGTATGGAAATGATTTTCCAATAATAATTATAAAATAAGAATGTAAGTGTTTTTTGACAATAGATTCTATTAAAAAAAGAGCGGTATAAAATTGAATTTATGAAAAAAGGGTTCTGCATTATATTGATCTGTCTTGCTTTTTCAACATCGGTATTTGCACAAATAGGCAATATAGTTATCCCCGACGGACATGCAGTAGGCGTTGAAAAAATGCTGCTGTCGCCAGATGGCAAGTACCTCTATACCGCAAATAATCAAAAGATCATCATGTGGGATGTAAAGGCTCATATGCAATTATACAGCTTTGGGTTGGCAGTAGACATGAGTGTAACGGCGGCACTAAGCTCATTTATACTCAGTAATGATGGCAACTATGTTGCAGCCACCGGAGCTTTTGGCATCAAGTGCTTTTCTACAGTTACCGGCAAACCGGTACTGGAATTAGACCGGCTGCATTATTCAGCTACCTTTTCGGCCGACAGTAAAAAAATATATTTCACCGGTGAGATGCAGGATCCCCAAACCTATAGCCGGCTGGAGGGAATACTTGCTGCCGACCTGCTTTCCGCAGATCGCAAACCCATCTTTATTTGCCCTCCTGCGAGCAGTTGTAATTATAATCAATTTAGTGCATTGAAAAACGGGCTGGTGATGCTAAAACATCAAACAGGATGGCAGATTGCCGACCTTGATGCACAAAAAATTATTTTTACAGCTGAGGTAGATACCAAGACCACGCTGTTTGGAGATGAAAGAGAAAAATCATTTTCACCGGTGCCCAATACCGGTTTGATCACAGCAACAGAGCAAAAAAAAGGTGAACTGTATGCGCAACTTATTTTTTATGATGCACTGTCGGGCAAAAAAATATTTTCCAAACAGGTGGGCAGTAACTGGACCATCCAGCCAGGCATGCCAGGTGGCAATATTTTACTGAATGCAGGTTCATACACAGAAGACCTGGAATTGATAGATATAAAAACGGGCGGCACTGTAAAAAAATTTAAAAAATCAATATTGGGCTTATTAGAAGGCGAAGAGCTCACAGCCGGTGTGGTAAATGCGAAAGGCAAAACTATTTTTTTCAACAGTAATGGAAATGTAAAGGAGCTGGATGTGCAATCGATGAAAACCGCCACTAATTACAAAAGAGAAATTGCAGGATTCCCTATCAGCATCAATTATGAACACAATGAGCAAAACCAGCAATTGCGGATGGTAACCGATTATTCCAATTATGTGTCCATTGATCTGAACAGGATGGTGGTGGAGAAAAATTTGCTGATCAGCAATCCCAATGAAGCAAACCTTGAAATCAATTTTAGTAATTCCGGAGACACCATTACGGTGAATGACTATGGCAAGGCTTATTTTCTAAATACCAAAAATGGCAAGAAAACCCCCATCAGTCCTGCTTTGTTTGGCGATGCCCCCTTTGAGAGCAAACCCAGGCCCAACCTATTTTTTGGCAAAGAAGGTAAATACGCCTACGCCATAAAAAACATGAACCAAAACGGAGGAGATGCACAAACTGTTTATCAAATTAACCTGGCCACCAACCTAAGTAAAAAAATTGCCGCATTTCAGCACAATCTTGAAATAGATATTCAGCAGGACCTTATTGCGGGATATGATAAAACAACAACCGGATTTGTGCTGAAATGCTGGCAGCTTTCAACCGGGAAACAAATCTTCAATAAAATCATACCCCTTAAAGGAGAAGAACCGAAATTACTGGCGGCAAGGTTTTTTGAGGATCAGAAGAAAATTGCCGTGCTTGGCATGAGATACCTGCAGGTATATAATGTGGCGGATGGAATGTTGCTGCGTTCCACCGATGAAGTGTTGCTCTCGTTGGAAAATGATTTTGTGATCAACCACAATGCTACTTTGATCACAGAGGTCAACAGCACCGGTGAAATGTCGTTCGAGGACACGATGCTTACACCCAGGCAAACAATACAGGCGCATGATGGCGGCATCAACAAACTTTATTATTCCGGCAACGACGATTTGATTTACACTGCAGGTGGCGACAATACAATCAAAATATTCAGAACAGCCACCGGCAAATTAATTGGCACGTTGTATATTTTTAAAGATTCTAAAGATTATGTTTTCATTGACCCTACAGGTAGGTTTGACGGCACCCCCGAAGGAATAAAAAAACTGTATTATGTAAAAGACAGGAAGGTAGTAACGCTGGATAAAATTTATGAAAAATTTTATACACCCAATCTTTACCAGCGCTTGTTGAATGGAGAAATATTTGACCCCATCAATATCATCATCAAAGGAACCCCAAAGGTAAAGATCAATTATGCCGAAGCCACCCGCAACCTCGAGGTGGAAGAAGATGTGCCCACTTTTTTAAATAAAACCGGCTATGCAGATATTGTAGTGACCGCCACTTCAGAAGATGATGCCATTGATGAAATCCGATTGTTTCACAATGGTAAAATTGTAACGCTTACCACGCGCAATTTGATAGTGGCAGACAACGAAGGCGGCTCGCAAACAAAAAAATACCAGCTGGCCTTGCTGCCAGGCAACAACTCCGTAAGGGCGGTTGCATTAAACACTCAGCGCACAGAAAGTAATACTGATGAAATAGTGGTAAACTACAGCCAGCCGACAGACAATGCCCCAGTGGTAAAACCTGTTAGCAATACCGGCACTGTGGCAACAATTAATAAAAATGCCACGCTGTATTTGATCGTTGTGGGCATCAATGAGTATCAAAATAAAAGCTTGAGTCTTAATTATGCAATGGCAGATGCCGCAGCGTTCAAAGAAGAACTGGAGAAAGATGTAAAGACAGTTATTGGCAGCACTAAAACTTATTTTGTAACCAATAACACCGCAGATAAAACGGGTATTACCAATGCCTTTAAACAGGTACAGCAGGAGGCCAAAGCGCAGGATGTTTTTATTTTTTATTATGCAGGTCATGGTGTCATCAGCAAGGACAAAGAATTTTACCTGGTTCCCACAGACGTGAGTGATTTAAAAAATGTACAAACGGAATTGGAACAAAAAGGGATCGCTTCAAAATTGCTGCAACAATATGCCATCGATATACAGGCACAAAAACAATTATTTATACTAGATGCTTGCCAAAGCGCCGGCGCCTTTGAAAAATTACTGGCCAACGATGGAGATCAGCAAAAGTCTTTGGCTGTGGTAGCCCGCAGTACCGGAACACACTGGATGGCGGCAAGTGGTGCACAGCAATTTGCAAATGAGTTTGCTTCGCTTGGGCATGGAGTGTTTACCTATGTTTTATTGCAGGCATTAAAAGGAGAAGCAGCAAGTAATAAAATGATTACCGTAAATGGTTTGAAAACTTTTTTGCAGGTACAAGTGCCGCTTCTTATGAAAAAATACAATGGTGCCGCACAGTACCCGGCAAGTTATGGATTGGGTAATGATTTTCCTGTGGAGCTGATTAAATAAAAGGCAACGAAAAATTACGAACTGAGAAAAAGAAGATCTTTGGGCATCGTCCCTCCTCCGTGCCAGGACATTTGTACTTTAGGAATATGAATGGGCAACTCAAAGGAAAGAACCCAAGTATACATCAGTTTAGAGGAGAATAAAGAATATTGGGAAATGCTTACTACTTGACAAATGTTTAGGAGTGCAACACAAGAATACTTGCAATCAAAATAAAATTCAGGGCAATAAAACAATGTATATGAAAAAGATATTAGTGCTTGTCTTTGGTATTGTAACAAATATTGTTTTTGCTCAAAAGCCAGAACTCATTATACCCACAGGTCATGCAAAAACGGTTACAAATGTTTTGTACACAACCGATGGAAAATTCATTTTATCCTCTAGCGAAAACATGGTGAAAATTTGGGAAAAATCATCTGGCAGGCTATTGAAAAACATTGTTTGCAAATGGGGAGAAAAAGTACCCATGGTAGTAGACATGGACGCCTCGTCTGACGGTAAAACCATTGCCATAGCCACTTACCGCAATATTCATTTATTATCCCTGGAAGATTTCACAGTAATAAAGGAAATGCATTTTGACGAAATTGAAAAAGTATTGTATAGCAAAGATGGCCGCCATTTGTTTGTTGCCATGGGCGATAATATAAAAACAGTTGCAGCGGTGGATGTAATTGCAGGTAATACGTCAACCATTTTTTCCTTTAAAAAAGTGAAAGAAGAAAGTGATATCAGCAATATAAGTTTGAATGGTGATGGAAACCAATTATTGGTGTGCATGAATAAAGATGGCTCTGCACTACTCAATAGCAATTCAGGGGAACTGATAAAAATGATACCTGCAGAAAAAAGAGTGATCGCGTTTACACCCGAAGGAAACCTGCTTGGCATAACCAAAGGAACCGATACCTATCTCGTTAATTTTGATTGGCTCGATCCTGGTACCCTGCAATCAAAATGGAATGCTGTGGTAAACTACCAAAAAGAGAAGGATGGCATTTTTGACTATCTGGGGTATGAACATACCGATCTTAAAAAGCAATGTGTTTGGAACCCAATCAACAATGATTTAATAGTGGCTTCACAAAAGCGCATTTTTACGCTGAACTTTTCAACCCGAACAATTGCCCAATTAAAATATGGCGGAAAAGAATTCAATAAAGGTGTGGCCATTGCAAAAGATGGAAAATATATAACCATTGGCAACAACCTGCCTGAAGTATTTGAATACAGTTTATCAAACCAGAGCATTAAACATATTTATGGAAGCTCTTTATTTGCAACAGAATCTATTCAAGCCGCCAATGACAGCAGTTTTCAATTATTGCTTAACAGCAAAAACGGGAACATCAATAACCTGCGTTTTGGAAAAACAAATTTTACTTCAAAGGGAATTCATATTAACAATATTTTTTCTAAAAGTGCCATCTCAAAAGATGGCAAATTGGGTGCCTATTTATTCCAGCATACACTACATTTCTTTAATACCGAAACCATGGAGGAAATGCCGGAGACCATTGGCCTCGAAGAAAATATAGACCCGCACGAAATGGCCTTTTCTGACAATGGAAAATGGTTGGTGGCCCTTGATGGAGGTAAAGCACTTGTATTTGATGTGGCCAATAAAAAATTGATCAATAACTTTAAAACGGGATATTATGCTTTATGGTTTGGCAACAACTATAAAATTGAAAGTATTTCAAGCGATGGAAAAAAACTGGTTACCTATTCTATAAAAGAAAACAGTAACGGAAACGGATCTGTTTTGTGCTATGATATTGCCACCGGAAATATATTATGGGAGAAATCCGTCATCGCTTGTTGTTTTAAATTCATCAATAACGATAAGCAGGTTTTTATGGTGCGGAAAGACCAACCAGCAATGGTTACAGTGGATGCATTAACCGGCAATACTGTTTCCGAAAAAACACTTCCGTTCCAGAGAATATATGCGGCCAATATTAGCAATGACCTAAAGAAATTGGCCTTTACCAGTGTTGGTTATAATTTAATAGCAGACAACAGCTACATACAGGTTTGGGATATTGTAAACAATAAAAACCTGGCTGTTTTAAAAGGCCACAGTTATATTCCCGATGAACTTTCATTTTTAGCAAACAGTAATTTTCTGTTCTCTGCTTCGGATGATAATACTACCCGCATCTGGGATATTGGCAAACAAAAAGAACTGGGCACACTCATTACTTTTGAAGACAGTAACGATTGGGTGTTTATTACACCCGATGGCAGGTTCGATGCATCCCCCGGCGCGTTGCAAACCCTGTATTATACAAAAGGAAAAGATGTATTACCGCTGGAAGCATTATATGAACAGTATTATACCCCAAAATTAATTTCACGATTAATTGCCGGAGAAACCTTTGACCCTGTGCCTGATATCGGCAACATCAAAATAAGGCCGAATGTAAAAATGAACTATGCAGCGGCTCAAAGAAATTTAGAAGTAGAGGAGGATATGCCCACTTATCAAAACACAACTGGTGCAGCAGAGATCAGCATTACAGCCAATGCACCGGATGATGCGGTAGATGAAATACGTTTATTCCATAATGGCAAAGTGGTAACGCTTACCACAAGAAATTTAATTGTAGCGGACGATGACAAATCAAACACGGCAACAAAAAAATACACCATCAATTTACAATCTGGTGTAAATACATTCCGGGCAATAGCGCTAAACTCGCAACGTACAGAAAGTAAGCCAGATGAAATTACGGTTGTATATAAGGAATCCAATACGAACAATAACGATATAATACCAGTGATCAACAATACAGCCGGAGCACCCATAATTTCTGTTGATAAAAACGCCACACTTCATTTAGTTGTAGTAGGTATCAATGCATATCAAAACAAAAGCATGAGTTTAAATTATGCCCTGGCAGATGCAACTGCTTTTAAGGAAGAAGTAGAGAAGGATGCCAGAACTATTATCTCCAATATAAAAACATACTTTGTTACTGATAATACTGCGGATAAAATTGGTATTACCAAAGCATTAAAACAGGTGCAGCAAAATGCCAAACCAAAGGATGTATTTATTTTCTATTATGCCGGCCACGGCGTTATTGGTAAAAACAATGAATTCTATTTGGTGCCAACAGATGTAAGTGATCTTAAAAATGTACAGGCTGAATTGGAAAATAAAGGTATTGCGGCAAAATTATTACAGCAGTATGCCATTGATATACAAGCACAAAAGCAATTATTTATACTTGACGCATGTCAAAGTGCAGGTGCATTTCAAACAATGCTTACTTCGGATGCCAACCAACAAAAAAGCATTGCTGTTGTAGCCCGTAGTACAGGCACCCATTGGATTGCAGCCAGTGGCGCACAACAATTTGCCAATGAGTTTTCATCACTTGGTCATGGGGCTTTTACATACGTATTACTTGAAGCGCTGAAAGGTGCAGCATCAAGTAATAAAATGATTACTGTAAATAACTTAAAAAATTATTTACAGCAAACCGTTCCGGAGTTAATGAAAAAATACCATGGCACAGCGCAATTCCCGGCAAGCTATGGTTTTGGTAATGATTTCCCCGTAGAGATAACAAATAATTAAAAACATGAAAACAATGAAACATTATGCTATGCTCTTACTGCTGGTTTGCAGTATCAATACAGTTTTTGCTCAAAAAAATACAAAGGTTGATGAACAAGCAATACGTGATGCAAGAAATGCATCCAATGCGTCCATTGCCAAACAGGATATTGCAGGTGTTGCAAAATACTGGATGAATGATTATGTAGAAATATCCAGCGATGGCAGTCTAATTTCAGGCAGGCAGGCCGTTATAAGCGATTGGGAAAAAATGTATAAAACCGATCCGAAAATTAGCTTTGAAAGACAAACTCAGCAGATATCATTTAACGCCTCAGGAAACCTTGCCCTGGAAAAAGGAATACTCAAATACCCATCCTATCATTACGAAGGTTTATATACAGCCATCTGGCGCAAAGTAGATGGTGTATGGTTAACGCAAATGGAAAATTTTGTATCACTTTAATAGTATTGTGTATCAAGCTTCAGGTCTTTAGGCATCGTCGGTTGTGTCACTCACTTCTACGTCAGGAACTTTGAGCAGCATTGCGGAGTAAGCTACCTAAAGATGTAACAGTTTGGAAGATAATAACTACTGTTACACACTGCCCATTTTTTGACGAACGCACAAGTGAGTGACACAACCAAAGTTCAATAGCAGCAAATAGCCCGGTACAAAAAATCCACATTTTTATGGCGTGATAGCATTAACGGTGCCTGTAATAAAAATCAGCATCATGATTTGTGGGTTAAACAACACAACAGCCAATTATTAATTCACTTAATTTTATTGCTTATAAAACCACTGTTTATGTTAAAGCAAACCATTAGCTGTATACTATTTTGCCTCAGTTTTGTTACTGTACAAGCTCAAACCAAACAACCCATCACGCATGAAGGCTTATACCTAATGAAACGGGTGGGTGCGCCGCAGGTAAGTCCGGATGGTAAATGGGTGGTGTTTAATGTAACAGAACCATCTTATACAGAGGGCGAACAGATAACTGATTTGTGGATAGCTTCCACTGATGGAACCATTGCCCCACGCAAAATAACCACCGGAAAAAATGCAGAAAGCGGTTATACCTGGAGCCCTAATGGCAACACAATTGCATTTACAGCCAAAAGGGAAGGCGATGAAGCCGCACAGATTTACCTACTTAATATGAAAAGTGGTGGTGAGGCACAACGTTTTACCAATATTTATACCGGCGCATCCTCGCCACAATGGAGTGCCGATGGGAGCAAAATATTATTTACCAGTAAAGTTTTCCCCGGCGCCTTCTCTGACTCTGCCAATAAAAAAATAGCCGAAGAAAAAAAGAAACAAAAATATAAGGCCAGGGTGTATACAGGTTTTCCTATCCGCAATTTTGATGTATGGCTGGATAATAAACAAACCCATGTTTTTGTACAACCGATTGACAGCACAACAGCCGTTGATGCTTTTACCAGGGTTTCTGCCGTAACAAAAGAAGGTTTTAGTTTTAGCGGTGTTTGCTGGGGACCAAATAACAACTCCCTCATTTTTGCCGCAAGCACAGATGCCAATACAGCTGCCTATCAGGAACCCACCACCAACCTGTACAGCCTTAATTTACAGGATAGCAATGGTATACAATTAACGAGCGATGGAGCTGATTATGGTGCACCGCAATTAAGCAATGATGGCAAATATCTGGTATGTTATGCCACTGCAAACAACAATTACAAAGTATACAACCTTAATAAACTTACCCGTTTCGATTACCCATCCATGCAAAACAAAACATTGCTAACCCCATCGTTAGACAGGCCGGTAAATGGATACACCATAAAAAACAACACCATACTATTAAGTGTGGAAGACCAGGGTAACGATAAATTATTTTCTATGCCAGTAGCTGGCGGTGCTTTAAAGTCCATCACAAATATGCGCGGCTCTTTCAGCGCTATTAGTGCCTCTGCTGATGCTGGTGTAATTATTAGCAATTATGAGAATGCGGTAATGCCCGCAGTAGTTGTAAAAATTTCTGGTGGCACCATTGAATCACTCACTCATTTTAATGATGAAAAACTAAAAACCCTTGATTTACCCGCTGTTGAAGAAATATGGTTTACCAGCAGCCGTGGGAAAAAAATAAGGAGCCTTTTGGTAAGACCTGCAGGTTTTGACAGCACTAAAAAATACCCATTATTTGTAGTAATGCATGGCGGCCCCGCTGGCGCCTGGAAAGAAAACTGGGGCTACAGATGGAACCAGCATTTACTGGCGGCACCTGGGTATGTATTGTTGCTGACAGATTATACAGGCTCCACCGGTTATGGAGAAAAGTTCGCACAGGATATTCAGTACGATCCATTTAAAGGACCAGCCGACGAAATAAATGAAGCAGCAGCCGATGCGATTAAACGTTTTTCATTTATTGATGGCAGCAGGCAAGCCGCAGGCGGCGGCAGTTATGGCGGCCATTTGGCCAACTGGATGGAAGCCACTACCTCGCATTATAAGTGCCTTTTAAGCCATGCCGGATTAGTAAATAGCGAAGCGCAGTTTGGTACCAGCGATGTAATATGGCAACGCGAAGTAATGAATGGTGGCGCACCCTGGACGCAAACAAAAACATGGAAAGAACAAAACCCAATACGCTATGCAGCCAGGTTTAAAACACCGATGATGGTAACCGTTGGTGAAAATGATTTTCGTGTACCTATCAATAATTCATTGGAAAACTGGAGTGCATTGCAGCGCATGAAAGTGCCATCCAAATTGCTGGTATTCCCCGATGAAAACCATTGGATTTTAAATGCTGAGAATAGCCGCTTCTGGTACAGCGAAGTGCATGCATGGCTAAAAAAATATTTGTAGTAACCCCACACTTTAACAGGGAAGTTTTTGTAACAAACAATTGTGCATATAGCATCGCCGGTTGTGTCACTCACTTGTACTTTCAGAACATTGTGGCACAGCGCAAAGCAATGAAATCAGACCTTCAACAAGTTTGAAGTAAATTATTGCTGTGGCTCATTGCCCATTTCCTGACGAACGTACAAGAGTGCGACGCAACGGATGCTTAATAGCAGTATTGCACCCTGGCCAATAACAAAGAAATCTCCGATAGAATATCCCTTGCGTTAATTAATAGCATGCATCCGTTAAACCGCACTTTATATCTTCTGCCTTTATTTGAAATTCACTTTTCAATTAAAACACCGTATCTATCAAAAAAAATTAACCATGAAAACAAAACTTTTGCTTACTACAGCCATTTGTGCAGCATGCATAATAAACACAAAAGCACAAAACACTTTTCCCGCAACCGGTAATGTGGGTATTGGTACGCTTGCGCCGGCAACAACTTTACAGGTAATAGGTACAACCCGAATGGGAAGCGCCACCAACTATGCACAGGTAGATGGAAGTGGTATACTTAAATTCTCCGGCACAGGTGGCTATAGTGTAAGTGGCAATAAATATGCTTTTAGGTTCAACAGTACAAATTATGGTATGTTTTTTAATAGTACACTTACCCGTTATGAATTATTAGATGCAGCAGCACGACCGGTATTTTATGTACATGCAGATAATGGTCAGGGATTTTTAAGTGGCGGGTTACAAATAAGCAATTCATTGCAAAATATTAATGGAAATATTCGCTGGACCGGTATAGATTTCGAAGGTTTTGATGGGAGTACCTGGAAATCATTAAGCGGTAAAACATCATGGAGTTTAAATGGAAATGCGGGTACTAATCCTTCAACAAATTTTATAGGAACTACAGATAACCAACCGCTTGTGTTTAAAATAAATAATATTAAAGCCGGGTATTTAAGCGCCGCATCATTTAATACATCATGGGGCTATGAAGCTTTATTAAATGTTTCAGAAACTGCATCTTTCAGTAGCGCTTTTGGTGTAAGTGCATTGAAAAATAATGCTTCTATATCCAATACAGCTATGGGCAGTAATGCATTAGAAAACAATACAATTGGCTATGGCAACACCGCAACTGGTTCTTATGCTTTGAATAATAACATTAGTGGAGTTTGGAATACCGCAAATGGTGCAGGGGCGCTTAGCCAGAATATTTCAGGTTCAGCTAATACCGCAATAGGAGAAGAAGCGCTTGATTTTAATACAATCGGGCAGAGTAATACAGCAGTCGGACGTCAGTCTTTGTATACTAACACTAATGGATCGGCAAATGTTGCTATTGGGGTTTCTGCTTTAAATGCAAATACATCCGGAGATGCCAATATTGCAGTAGGCAACGCTGCATTGCTTCATAACACAACAGGTATTGAAAATGTTGTAACCGGGTATGAAGCAATGTGGATTAGTACAACCGGATCGCAAAATACGGCAACTGGTGCTTATGCTATGTATGATATTACATCAGGCAGTAATAATACAGCCCTAGGTAAAAGCGCTGGCAGAACAAATACAACAGGTTTTAATAATACTTACATAGGCGCACAAAGCGGCACAACCGGCACAAATTTTTCTAACAGCACTGCATTGGGATATTTTGCAACAAACACTGCCAGCAACCAGGTGCGTATTGGCAATAGCAGTGTTACCAGTATTGGCGGTTATGTAAACTGGAGCAATATCAGCGATGGCCGTTACAAGAAAAACATTAAAAACAATGTACCCGGCCTTGCCTTTATAAATGCATTACAACCTGTTACTTACAACTTAGATATCAAAGGCATCAATACACATTTAACAAAAAATAACAAAGCCCAAAAAGATGCAAGTGGAAAAATGATTGCACAACCAAAAGATGATGATAAAGCCATTGCTGCAAAAGAAACAGTGATTGAATCTGGCTTTATAGCACAGGATGTAGAAAAAGCTGCAAAAAAATTAGGGTATAATTTCAGTGGTGTAGATGCACCTAAAAACGATGATGATTTATATGGCCTTCGTTATGCAGAATTTGTTGTACCACTTGTAAAAGCAGTACAGGAACTAAGCAAACAAAATGAAGATCTTCAAAAACAAATAACTGAGTTAAAAGCTGCGATTACAGAAAAAGCAATTACTGCCAATACAGATAATAGCATAAACGTTTCACCCGTTTTCACAGCCGCAAAATTGCAACAGAATATTCCAAACCCTGCCAACAGTACTACTACCATTCTCTACACACTTCCTGTAAATAATGGTAATGCATACATCAACATTTATGATGTTTCTGGAGCATTAATTAAAACCGTAAAACTTAACGGAACAGGCAATGGCAGTATATATGTGCAAACCAATCAGCTTGCTGCCGGCACATATAGTTATACATTAACCATTGACAATAAAATAATTGATACCAAAAAAATGAGCATCATAAAATAATCAGCTCAGGTAGGTTCAAAAAATTAAGTCGCCTAAACCGGGCGGCTTTTTTTATGCAAAAGCACAACAACAAATTTTTTGTACCAGGCCCAATTGCTACTATCAGCAATCGTTGCGTCGCACACTTCAGGGTGCTGTTCTTTGCTCAGCTATTGGCTAAGCGTACAAGTGAGTGACACAACAGGCGATGCCACTTTAACGGCAGCCGGGTACCTTATTATTCTTCCCCATTACAAGGCTATTAACTACATTTGGCAAAACCATACTATGAAGTACTTGTTGGTAATCATTGCCTTTGCATCGGTAATAGCCTGCAATAATCAGCAGCCAGTAAATAATACGAATGCTTCAGTTACAAACGACAGCTTATTTGCCGCTTTTGAAAACCGTTTTATTGATGCCTACTGGCAACAAAATCCATCTTCGGCCATTTATGCCGGCTATGGCAAGTATTACGATGTATTAAAAATACCAGATGCGGCGGCGCTTGATAGCGATATCAGATTTGCAAATCGTTTTCTGGATTCGCTGCACCAGTTTAACTATGCAACACTTTCCAGCAGTAACAAAATAGATTATCGCATTCTTGAAAACCAGTTTCACAGCAGCATTTGGTATATAGATAGTTTTAAACAACAGGAATGGGACCCCTCCGTGTATAATATTGGCGGCGAATGTTACGAGATTATTACCAACCCTTATGCGCCACTAAACGATAGATTACGCACCCTCAGCAATCATATTGCCCATGCCGATGCGTATTATGCTGCAGCCGCCAATATGATTCATGAACCAACAAAAGAACATACCCAACTGGCCATTACACAAAACAATGGCAGTCTGGAAGTTTTTGGCAATATGCTGCAGGATTCTATTAAAAACGCCACACTAGCTCCACCAGAGTTAGATAGTTTGCAACAAAGAATAAGCCGCGCCAAAAATGCCATAAAAACTTATGTAAACAATTTAAACAATTTCCTGGGCAATAAAAATCAGGTATTCCGCAGCTTTAGAATTGGAGATACCCTGTTTAACCAAAAGTTTAGGTACGATATTGTAACCAATTACTCAGCCAACGAAATATTTAATAAAGCAGTGGCTTCAAAAAAATATTACCATAACGAAATGTATCGCATTACTAAACAGTTATGGCCCAAATACTTTGCCGCCCAAACCATGCCAGCCGATACACTTGCCGCCATTAAAATGATGATTGATAAAATTGCATTGCAACATGTAAGTCCTGCCAATTTTGTTGATACCATTACCAAACAGGTAACCGATTTAAAACAATTTATTATTCAAAAAGATCTTTTTGCCTACGATACTACCACGCCTTTAAAAGTGCGCATTATGCCAGCATTTATGAGTGGCGCCACATTGGCATCGGCCAGCAATACCGGCCCTTACGATAAACAGGGCGTGGCTTACTACAATATTACCGATCTTACCAAACTGCCTGCTGCCGTTGCCGAAAGCGATTTGCGGGAGCACAACAATTATACCTTACAAATACTGTCGATACACGAAGCCATGCCAGGCCACGACCTGCAGGGCTGGTATAGCAATAAATCCCGCAGCATTGTAAAAGCAGTATTTGGCAATGGCGCCATGATAGAAGGCTGGGCCGTATACACGCAGCGCATGATGTTAGACAATGGCTGGGCCAGCAACCAACCGGAAATGTGGCTGATGTTTTATAAATGGAGCCTGCGTGAGTGCTGCAATGTAATTACCGATTATGGTATTCACTGTCTTAATTATTCTAAAGACGATGTGGTACAAATGCTGAAATACCAGGCTTTTCAGGAAGATGCACAAATTGAGGAGAAATACCACCGTGCCACCATTTCGCAGGTGCAGTTGTGCAGCTATTATACCGGCGCCACAGAAATAAATGCTTTACGGGATGCCTATCAACAAAAAAATGGTAATGCCTATAGCCTAAAAGATTTTCATGAAAAGTTTCTTAGTTATGGCAGTGCCCCTGTAAAATATATTAGTGCATTAATGTTGGGCGAGTAGTATTTTTTTACCGGCAATAGTGCTAATGGCATCGCCACTTGTGTCACTCACTTCAGGGTTCGGGGTGCTCATGGGCATAGGCTGCCAATAGTACCAGCCGTTCAAGAGTGCGACGCAAGAATGCCCATTAAATAATCCATTGCCGGGAACCTAAAATAGCTTTAAACAGTAATCATACAAGGAATTGGTTTACATTTATCGGGAACAACTTGATCTTCTTCAATAAGCAATTATGAGAAAATTATTTGCATTGCTGGCATTGGCGGCATCACCATTATTTATATCGGCACAAAAAAACAGCACAGTGTATGCTTTGGATAGCGTGCTGAACTATTTATATGCCACCCACCAGTTTAACGGCACAGTGCTTTATGCAGAAAACGGCAAAGTATTATATAAAAAAGCATTTGGCATAGCCGACAGCAGAACTGGGCAGCCGTTGCAAACCAACTCGGCTTTTAATCTGGCATCAGATACCAAACAATTTATTTGCATGTGTATCATGCTACTAAAAGAAAAAGGCCGGCTTAGTTATGAAGATGATATAACAAAATATATTCCTGAATTACCTTATAAAGGCATTAGCATCCGCCACCTGATGACCCACACTTCGGGCCTGCCGGAATATGATGTATTGTTTCAAAACACACGTGGGCCGCTGGATACACTTTCCAACGAAGGCATGATAAAAATGCTGGAAACGCTGCACCCGCCACTAAATGTTGCACCGGGCACAAAATGGGAATATAGTAATACCGGTTACATTTTATTGTCTAGCCTAATAGAGCGCATTGCAAAAATGCCTACCGCACAGTTTATCAATAATAATATTGTTAAACCGCTTGGCTTACATCAAACCTATCTGTACAACGTGTATATGCCATCGCCCAATAACCGGGTATTTGGTTTTGAAGAAACAAATGGCCGGCAACAACTAAACGATTTATTTTATCTGGATGGTGTAACCGGAGATGGCAACCTGTATTCCTCAGTAGAAGACCTCTATATCTGGGAGCAAAGTTTATACAGTGAAAAGCTGGTAAAAAAAGCCACATATTCAGATGCATTAAAACCTGTAACACTCAGCAATGGCAACACTTACCCCTACGGTTTTGGATGGTTTATTGGCAAGCAAAATGAGTACTATTATCATACCGGCAGCTGGGCCGGTTTTAGAAATATTATTTGCAGGGATACCAAAAACAACCGAACACTTATCCTGCTAAGCAATAACACCAATAGCCTGCCAAGAGAACTTACAAAAAACATTTTTGAGGGCATTCCCTATACCCTGCCAGCATTGCAGTTGATTACCAATGTTACCATTATTGATGGTGTCAATACACCTGCCAGAAAAGCATCGGTACGTATTAAAGACAATATGATTATTGCAGTAGGCAACCTTTCCCCTTACCCCGGTGAAACAGTGATAGATGGTGGAGGAAAAATATTAACCCCCGGCTTTATAGATACGCATAGCCACCTTGACCGAACCATTTGGCAAAAACCCGAAGGCATACCGGCTGTAAACCAGGGCGTAACCACCATTGTAGTTGGACAGGATGGCGAAAGCGACTCTTTAGATTCTATACAGGCATGGATGCAAAAAACACCGGTTGCCATAAACCTGGCATCGTATACCGGGCATACTACCTTAAGAGCAATGGTAATGGGTGATAACGATCTTCACAGGATAAGCAATGAAAAAGAACTGGAAGCAATGCAACTAATACTTGCCGGCGAAATGAAAAAAGGTTCGCTGGGGCTGGCTACCGGACTGGAATATGAAGGTGCACATTTCTCTTCCCGCAACGAAGTGGTAGAACTTTCAAAAACAGCGGCGCAATACCATGGCCGTTATATCAGCCATATGCGCAGCGAAGATATTGGCCTTGCCGATGCCATTGATGAAGTAGTAAACATTGGGCTGGCTGCCAAAATACCTGTACAAATTTCCCACTTTAAAATTGCCCTTAAGAACGATTGGGGTACTGCACCCGCCATACTGGCCAACCTGGAAAAGATGAGGCAAAACCAACATGTAAATATCACAGCCGACTGCTACCCCTACGAATATTGGTACAGCACTTTGCGGGTACTTTTTCCTAAAACAGATTTTACCAATATGGAGAGTGCCCTATTTGCAGTAGAGCAAACCATCGATCCATCCGGCTCGGTAGTATTTCCCTTTGCGCCCAATAAAGCCTATGAAGGCAAAACCTTAAGTGCCATCGCCGCCATGCGCAATCAATCGCCTGCACAAACCCTTATCGATCTTATCGAAATGGTAAACGATTTTGAAAGTAAAAACCCCGGTATAGATGCCGAAGGCATACTTGGCAAATCCATGACAGACGAAGACATCATTCAGCTATTATCATGGGCCAATACCAATATCTGCTCCGATGGAGGTGATGGTGGCCATCCACGCGGATATGGCGCTTTTACAAGGGTATTGGGCTACTATGTTCGCGAAAGAAAAATTATGAGCCTGGAAAATGCCATTTATAAAATGACAGGTTTGGCAGCCGAGCATGTAGGGTTAGCCAATCGCGGTATAATTGCCCCTGGTTATTATGCCGATCTTGTTTTGCTAGACCCCGCCACAGTAAAGGATAATGCCACCATACAAAACCCCACAGCGTTATCAGAGGGTATAGTGCAGGTGTGGGTAAATGGTAAAATTGTATACCACAACAAACAATCCACGCATCAATACCCGGGAACATTGCTAAAGCGGGCCTTAGAATAAATGTTTATGTACCCGGCATTAACAAAAATGGCATCGCCACTTGCGTCGCACACTTGTGCGTTCAGATTACCCATCAGCTAAAAACACCTATTGCTTTAGGGGCTTGAAGCTAATGCATTAAGAAAAGTTTTATTTATAAAATGCAGTTTAATGCGCAATTAGCAATTTGGCACTTGCTGTTTTTCCATTGTTTATAATATGCATCAGGTATAATCCATTTTGAAGTGCACTTATATCCAGCAAATTGCCGGTTTGCGATTTATACAAAACTGTTTGCCCGGCACTATTTACAATTTTAATAGTTGCATTTTGCAATAATGTATTGCCAGTTTTAATATACACCACATCTTTGGCTGGATTAGGATATATGCCGAACGTTTCATTTTGCAAAGCTTGACTGGCATTGGCTTTCACAGCCATTGGCAATGGTTGAAAAATATCTATCATATTGCTATAAGTAATAGTGCTGTAAGGTGCTTTTATACCACCTGCAAAGAATATTGTGCTACCCTTTGCAACCGCAGAAACACCATAACGTGGCTGTGAAAGTTGTTCAATAGCCCATGTACCGGTTACCGTATTATACACCTGCACCAATCCGGAAATAAAATTTCTTCTATCATAACCGCCCGCAAAGTAAATTTTATCCCCTGCGGCTGTGGCCGAAAACCCTTTTAATGCCACCGGCATAAATAATTGGCTCCAACTATTCGTCCCTGCATCATACACATCTATCGCATTTACTTTTTTGGCTCCACCTGCAAAATAGGCTTTAGAACCTACAGTAACAGCGGTAGCATAGGACCGTGCATTGGGCATATAACTCACAGTCCAGGTATTAGCCACGGCATCATAAATATCTACATTGGTGTATATTTTGGTGGTATTTGTATAAGCAGTACCACCTGCAAACAAGATCTTATTGCCTAAAGTAGCCACAGCAATACCTTCACGTTTAACAGACAAGCTGGCATTTGACCATAAACCAGTAGCATCGTCATAAATATCTATCGCATTAGTTTGCACCATATTGTAATAAATATCCCAAAACCATCCCCCGGCAAAAACAATTTTATTTGCGGCCGTACCTACAGCAATATTATCTCTGGCTTTAGATAGACTTGCAGTTGTACGCACACCTGTATTAGTATTAAAAATATCTACACGATTGTATATATAAACGGGGCCGCCAAATCCACGGCCAATTCCACCTGCAAATAGTACATTACTACCTACTGTACCGGCGCCACCTACAATCCTTTCCAAAGAAAGGTTTAGTACAGACCATGTATTTAAGCTATCGTTATATACATCAATATTTTTGGTGTAAAGCGGATCTGTATATGGCCCATATTTGCCACCGGCAAAATATGCATTATGACCTGCCTGTGTAAATTTGATACTGGCTCTTGATATGGAAAAAATGCCCGTTGAATGGCTGTTTGTATTAAAATCAAAAACATCCCAGGCATTGCCGGATGTGCTGCCAAATACAATTTTATTAGCGAATACGCCCATTGGTATTGCATTTCTTGCAACACTTAAAGTATCTGATTTCCACTGTGCATTAATGGTGGTGGCTGCTAACACAAACAGGGTAATAAGTAAATTTTTTCTCATATGTATGTTTTGCCTGGAGGAAGTAATTATTTAAAAACAGTGGAAAGTTGGCATTAGGGTTCCTTAAAAAAAAGAGGAATATGCTGTGCAGGAACTTGGGCCTTCCAACCGGGATTATTATTAGCCCGGCTAAAGCACCACCATCAACTTTACTTGCATTGCACACTTATGTTTTTACAGGAATTTGGGGCTTTTCATATAGGGTGATTTATTTAAACTAAAAACTTAAAAAACATAATAAACAATGTTAGTATATGTTTACAAAACAATGCAGAAAGTTAGTGTTAACATTGGAAAAATAAGCATCCATTTTCAGCTGCAATGTTACCTGAACGCACAAGAGTGCGACGCAAGCGGCGATGCCCATAGTATCTGTTGCCCGGCCAAAAATGCAAACTTTTTAACACTTGGATATACCTTGCATTGGGTATTAAAATTGTATAGTTTAGCCCTATCTTTAGAACGGTTAAAACCCACAAGATCATGAAAAGAATAATGTTATTTGTGTGCATATTGTTAAGCCGGTTAGTAATAGCGCAGGCACCTGAATTGATTGTGCCCGCCGGCCATGGCGATCAGGTATATCTTACCAAATTTTCGGCTGATGGAAAATTTCTTTTCTCAGTGGGCACCGGGGCAAAGGGGGTGAAAATATGGGATACCAAAAACGGGCGTTTGCTAAAAAACCTACCAGTAAAAGACTTCCCTACCAGTATGCAAATAACGACAGATGACAGACAATTGATTGTTACCACAAAATCAGGGATTTATTTTTATGCATTCCCTTCTTTTAAATTGCTAAACACCATACAACATGGCGCTACCGATGCTGTTTTGGGTGGCAATAATTTGTATATTCTTTATAAAGAAAACACCAATGGATTCAATACCGCCTCAATAGATGTTTCCAACTATAGGGAGAAAGCTTTATTTGCTGATGCCAATGCATCCGCTGATGTGATTAGCCTATCGCCACAGGGAGATAAATTGTTTGTGGCTTCGGGCTTTTATATCAGGGTAATTAATATAGGCAATGGCAGCCTAATCAATTCATTTTCGCCCGAAACAGGGAAGATATTTTTGGGCTTTACCCCCACCGGCAGCCTGATAGGATTTACTGACAAAGGCAAGAATAAATCAGTACCTGGCACAAGCGATGCAGCCAGTTTATCCCCAGTACGCAGTTTTGATTTTAAAATACCTACTTCTTATCATTTTAATTCTTTAAAAAACCAAATTGCTTTTGGTGAAAATGATTTGGTATGCTTATCTGATGATGGTGCTATTAGTATTGCCAATTATTTAACCGGCAAAAAAATACGCGAAATTAAAACCCCTGATGAAGATATTATTTGCATGGCCGCCTCTGGTAATATGCTGGTAGCCGGAGATAAATTTAAGGGCACGCTTAAACAATACAATTTAAACACCGGAAAACTGGTACGCATTTATGGAGAAGATGCCATTGCCCCTGTGGTTTGGGAAGCAGCTACCAATAACACAACGGGTATTATACTGGATGGTGTTTTCGACTCGCCCTGTGGGTATTTCAGTAGCCAGGAAAATGGCAAAGTAACCGCAGCCGCTTTTCAAAAAGAAAGCAATGAGCTAATGAGCATTGTGGGCATTTCGGCTGATGCCAGCCTAACAGCTACCTACAATCAAAAAGAAGTACAGCTGTATAAAGCACCGGTATTTGACCAACCATATCTAAGTTTTAGTGTACCCGATAAGCAGGTTGGCGCATTAGGTATATCGCCGGATAAGAAAAAACTGGTGGTGGCTTATAAAAACTATATTGATGTGTATGATATGGCCACCGGAAGCCTGTTAAATGAAATACCAAATGATGTTATGATGTTTGGTAAAGAAAAAATAAAAAAGGATGAATATTTAAATGATGATAAAAGTGTTTGCTCCTTTTCTGCCGACGGGAATTTTGTGGCGGTAAAAGTAGAAAGGCCAGTAGTTTTTGATTTGGCAAAAAATAAATCACTGGCAGATCTTTACCAGGCCTATAATGTGGAAGCAATAAAATTAACTGCCGATGGACAAAAGCTATATTATGTTCAGGGAGAAAAATATGGCGTAGCTAAGTGGTTTGAATATGATGTGGCGCATCCGCAACCACCTGTTGGAACTTCCTTAAACCTAAGCCTTACCGAAGAACGCATTAGTGATTTTGATGTACAAAAAACCAATGTTTCTATATCGCCTGACTTAAATTTAATTGCCTATGTACGCAATGAAGAAATTTGGGTATACAATAGAAAAGAGTTTGTAAATACGGCATTTTTAAAAGGCCACCAATCTTATGTAAGACAGGTACGCTGGCTGGCGAATGGCATTCTGGTATCATCGGGTAATGATAATACCATGCGCTTTTGGGATGCCAAAAAAGGTGTTGAACTGGCCAAACTGGTAATGTTTACCAATGGCAGCTGGGTTATTGTTACACCTAACGGACAATTTGATGCATCAGAAGATGCCATGAAAAAATTGTATTATGTACAGGGTATTGAAACCATACCATTGGATAACTTATACGAGAAATTTTTTACCCCCAACCTGTTGGCCAGAATAATGCAAAATGATGCATTACCCGCACCTGATGTAGATGTAAATAAACTGGCTGCACCACCAAAAGTTAAAATGAGTTTTGATGCAGCCCGCAATTTGGTAGTTGGTGATGATATAGCAAAAATTGACTGGACCAACGAAAACATTAGCATCAAAGTTACGGCCGAATGCAACGAAGATGCCATTGATGAAATAAGGCTGTACCTAAATGGAAAATTAATAGATGGCACCAACAGAAACCTGGTGGTGGCAGATGATAATCAAAAAAGTTTAACCAAAACATTTACCATAAAACTGGCACCTGGTATAAATAATTTTAAAGCCATTGCGTTAAATACACAACGCACCGAAAGCCAGCCCGATGAAACCGATGTAAATTTTATACCTGCCAAAAATATTCCGGCACCAACAATAGATGATGTTACACTGCACCTGGTAGTTATAGGTATAGATAATTACAAAAACCCAAAGTATAATTTAAATTATGCCAAAGCAGATGCCAGTTCGTTTAAAGATGAAATGCAACAAAATAATAATGGCATTTTCTCAAAAACCAAGCTTTACTTTATTACCGATGAGAATGCGTTAAAAGATAAAATAGAAAGCACTTTTCAAACGGTGATAAAAGAAGCTAAACCAAAAGATTTGTTTATATTTTATTATGCAGGCCATGGCGTAATGAGCAATACAAAAAACAACAAGGAATTTTTTATTGTCCCCTACGATGTAACACAATTATATGGCGCCGAAGATGCGTTAGAACAAAAAGGTATTTCGGCCACAGAGTTGCAGGACTATAGTAAAAAGATTCCGGCACAAAAGCAATTATTTATTTTGGATGCCTGCCAAAGTGCAGGTATGATAGATGCCATTGCCATGCGAGGTGCAGCAGAAGAAAAAGCTATTGCCCAATTAGCCCGAAGCACAGGCAGCCATTGGCTTACAGCAAGTGGTAGCGAGCAGTTTGCAGCTGAATTTTCGCAGCTGGGGCATGGGGTATTTACCTATGCTTTATTACAGGGTTTAAAAGGTGGTGCTGCCAATGGCGATAAACAAATTACTGTAAACGAACTTAAAGCTTATCTGGAAATACAGGTACCCGAATTGTCTCAGAAATACAAGGGTAGTCCGCAATACCCGGCCAGTTATGGTTATGGCAATGACTTTCCGATAGAAGTAATTAAATAATGTTGGCCGGGCGGTGGTACATGGTGCATCACCGCTTGCGTCGCACACTTGTACGTTCGGTAATTACCATCGGCAATACCTATGAGTTTTTTGTAGCCTTTCCTGCTGAGTTTACTTTCCAACCGCACAAGTGTGCGACGCAAGTAAAGCAGATTACTGCTTTATTGCCGGGCTAATAAAAAAAGCTATTGGCAATTAATGTTCGTATTGTAATTCCGGAGCAATTTTCTTTAACTGCTCATCAATAACTTCTTTGGTAAGGGGTAAATAACCTGCACCACTTACATATTGCTGACCGGTGGTTAAAGCCCACTCAAAAAACTCGAGGATGGCTTTATTCTGGGTGCGGCCACGGGTTAAAAAATAGAGGTTGCGGGAAGGTGGCGAAGGATATTTGCCATCTTTTAATGCCTGCTGAAAAGTAGATAGATCTTTATAAAAATTTTCATCGGCATCAATTCTTCCATTGCCATTAATATCGATAGGAATTATTTCCAGTCCGGGAATTTTATCACCGGTTTTTATATCGTACACAAACAAAGTGTTGTTGTAACCGATGCCGTTGATATCTTTTTTCACCGCTTCGGCCACACCCGGATCTCCGGATACGCCTATTCCTTTAATATCATCCTGGTGTTTACCAAAATACTCTGCCCATGATTCTGCTGCACCAGCCGCATCGGCCCTGGTGTATACATTAATGGGATGTTTTTGCACATTATTAATTTTAAAAATACTATCCCAGGTAGAAGGGTAATGCGCTGTAAATATGGTATTAAATTCTTCTTTTTTTAACCCGCGTAATTGCAGCATTTCCATATAGGCATTGTGCGGGTTAACGGTGGGCAACACGGCATCTTTACATAAGGCAATCCACCATACGCCTTTGGCTTTTTCGACATTGGTTAATTCACGGGAAAACATGCCTACATCTACTGAACCAATCATTACATCAGTTAAGCCCTTGCCGGCGCCACCAGCCTGTATATCGAAACGAACTTCGGGGTGGATTTTCTGATAAGCATCCGCCCATTGCTGCATGAGTGGATATAATGCAAAAGCCCCTGAAACGCTGATGGATACTTGTTCGCCTGATTGATTATCTGAATTATTACACCCATTGGCGATACAAGAAAACAGTATGGCCAACAATAAAATGGTTTGCTTTTTCATATTGCATGTTTTGAGTAGTTATACATTAGAACTGTTTAAGATGCTGCCAAAAACATTGTATTGAAAATAATTTGAGTTGAATTTCTACAAACAGACACCTTAAGTATAGGCGCAAAAAATGCTAAAAAAAAAGAAACAAGAGCCGCATAGAAATGCAGCTCGCTTTTAGTAGAACTAAAACTCAAACTTAAGAAAAAACTAATAGTGTTTTAGTATGTTCACGCTCCATAATATTGATTAATGGCCTACCTGTAAATACTCTTTCAAAATATCCGTTTTAGGATTTTCGAAGATTTCATTTGCAGGCCCGTATTCTACAATTTCACCGTAGTACATGAATACTACAAAATCTGCCAGGCGTTTTGCCTGACGAAGAATATGCGTTACCAGGATGATGGTATAATCATCTTTTAGGTTTGAAAATTCCTCTTCAATAACGCGGCTGGAGATAGGGTCAAGTGCTGATGTTGGTTCATCTGCCAGGATAATTTCCGGCTCCACAGCAAGACCCCTTGCCAAACACAATCTTTGTTGCTGACCAATTGACAAACGCTGTGCAGAGGTTTTTAAACGGTCTTTTACCTCATCCCATAAAGCCACTTCCTTTAAGTGCTTTTCTACTTTTTCTTTGATGATGGCTTTATTGGTAACGCCTTTTAATTTTAGTCCGTAAGCAATATTATCGTAAATGCTCATTGGCAAAGGAAAAGGGCGTTGCATCACCAGACCCATTTTTTGTCTGATTTGGGTAATATCGTATTTACCGCTTAAGATATCTTCTCCGTCAATTTCTATTGAACCATCTAGTTTTAATTCACTGTACAAATCGGTTAAGCGGTTCATGCACTTTAACAAAGTGGTTTTACCACAACCTGATGGACCTAACAAAACAGTGATTTTATTTTTTGGAATAATCAGGTTAATATCTTTTAAAATATGGGCAGATTTACTGCGCACATTAAGGTTGCGTATGTTTACAATAGGCACTTCATTACCGGCATTATTGCCCAGTGCTGCATTTATATCTGTTGATGTGATGATGTTTGACATGATAATAAGTTTAATTGTTTGAGTTTTGTTATATCCCTTACTAAGCTTTTGCTTTTTTGCGCTTAGAAGCAATAAATGTTTTGAATTTCTTTTTATTCTTGCCCTTGTTTAATACCCTGGCTGTTATACTGATTACCAATACAATAATGGTAAGTATAATAGCAGCTGCGTATGCCCTTTGCTGTACTGCCTCAATGGGAGAACCCAGCTGGAAATAAATAGACAAAGGCAATGTGGCTGTAGGGTCACTCAGGTTACGGGGCACATGGTCAGTATAACCAGCGGTAAATAACACAGAAGCAGCATCGCCAATACCGCGGCCAAAAGCAAGTAATACGGCGGTAGCGAAACCTGGCAAAGCCCTTTTAAAGAAAATCTTATAGGCTGTTTCGGTTTTGGTAGATCCCAGTGCGTAGGATGCCTCCTGTAAACCAATGGGGATGGTTTTTAGTACTTCATCCATGGCCCTGATCATAATGGGGGCAATTAATGCACCAACAGTTACAATACCGGCACCCAGTGAATTTCTAAGGCCAAAATAAATCATAATGGTAAAGGCAAAAGCACCATATACAATAGAAGGTATGCCCCACAAAACATCCAGAAAAAAGCGAATACCTATTAACAGGCGGCTATACCTGATTAAATAAATATTGATAAATAATGCTACTGGTAAACTAACTACAAATGCCAGTAAAGAGGCGCCAATAGCAAGGTAGAACGATCCGGCAATAGCATTTAAAATACCACCGCCACCGCCCATATAAAAGCCACCCTTAGGTTCCTGAGATAATATTTCCCAGGATAGGGCTGAAAAACCTTTACTGATAATAGTATAAATAATATGCGCCAGCACCAGCACAACAATTAATGCAACGGCTGCTGATAATACGCGAAAAAAAGTTTCTTCCCATTTTCTTCTTAGTGTCATTTTTCTTCAGATTTATAGATGAGATAACGGAATACAATATTGATGACCAGGATTATTACAAATAACAGCAGCGAACCAAACATGAGTGCCGAATCGTAAGACGGAATACTCATCATTTCGCCATAGTTATTGGCAATTAATGCAGGTAATGGATAACCGGCATCAAATACAGAAGCAGGCTCCTGTACCACGTTACCAATTACCATCATAACAGCAATGGTTTCTCCCAATGCCTTTGAGAAACCTAAACCATATGCTGATAGGATACCGGTGGCACCTTTTCTTACATATACATGCTTAATGGTTTCCCATTTGGTAGCACCCAATGCCAGCGAAGCTTCGCCTAATTGAATGGGCACCTGACGGAATACTTCCAGCAGCATGTTTAAAATGTAAGGGATACTCATAACCGATAATACCAATGCACCTGCCAGGATACTATATCCCAAAGACTCATTATTAAAAAATGGTGCCACTGTTTCGCCAACAAAAGGCACTACTACCAATACGCCCCAAACCCCATATACCACAGAAGGTATACCGGCCAGGATATCAATTACTGGGCGCATAAATTCCAGCACCCATTTAGGAGCAAATTGAGACAGGTAAATAGCTGCCAGCAAACAAAGCGGCATTGAAATTATGAGGGCAATTATAGTAACCCACAAGGAGCTGAGGATAAATGGCCAAAAGCCAAATTGCCCTTCGGAGGGTGACCAATCTGAAGAAAAAATCAAATCGGATAATGAATGTGCACTTAAGAGGTCTTCTGATTTAAGTACCAGGCCGGTTGCAATAGCCACTGGTAATAGCAGAAAAAAACTTAAGCAAACAATCATCCATTTTGATGATATGTTATCAATTAAATTTCTTTTTGTCATTTTCTTTAAGTTGTAAGTTTTAGTACAACCCGGCAACAAACCATACAACCTAAGAGCGTTATGGCTTGTTACTGAGTATTGTTCTTTTTATTAACCCGGCAATACAGCTATTATTGGGCTTTACTTGCGTCGCACTCTTCAACTGTACCAATGCTATGCAGCTGTTATATGCTGCCAAATGTGATGAAGTACAAGAGTGCGACGCAAGAGGCGATGCCATATAAAGCCATAGCCGGGCTACATACAGGCATTGCCTTTGGTTGGTTGATGCAATAACTATTTAGCTATTTTCTTTAATTGCTCTCCAAGTGTATTTTTTGGCAAAGGCACATAACCGGCGCTGTTTACAAATTTTTGACCATCGGTTAATACCCATTTAAAGAAATCGAGAATTTCTTTTTTCTGTGTTTTGCCTTTGGTAATAAAGTATAACTGCCTGGCTGGTGGCGAAGGGTATTTACCATCGTTTACAGCTTTAAGAAAACTTCTTAGGTTACCATAAAAATTTTCATCAGCATCAATGGTTCCATTGCCATTTACATCGATAGGCACTACTTCAATACCCGGTAGTTTTTTACCACTTGCGGCATCGTATACAAACAGGGTGTTGTTATAACCAATACCATTTAAGTCTTTACGTACAGCATCTGCCACACCAGGATCGCCTGATACGCCAATACCTTTCATGTTCTCTTGCTTTTTACCAAAGAAACCAGCCCAGGCATCGGCTGCACCTGCTGCATCAGCCCTTGTATAAACATTAATTTTCTTTGTTGATTTGCTGGTAGTGCCTAGTAAATCGTCCCAGGTATCAATGGTTTTATCAGCAAAAATGCCTTTGAACTCATCCTTTTTAATACCCCGTATTTGTAATGATTTTAAATTGGGGTTTTTGGCATTCATTGTTGGCAGTACCGCATCTTTACAAAGTGCTAGCCACCAAACACCTTTTGCTTTTTCAGCATCGGTTAATTCACGGGAAAACATGCCGATATCTACGGCGCCTGTTAAACAATCTGTTAATCCTTTACCAGCACCACCCGCCTGAATATCGAAGCGGATATCGGGATGTGTTTTATTGTATTCCTCGGCCCAAACCTGTACCAACGGGTACAAGGCAAATGCGCCGGAAAAAGAAATAGATACAGTGGTTACACTATCATCGGGTGTACCATCGGGGTTGTGTTTAGGGCTTGCCGTGGTGCTGAGCAGTAGGGCAAACAGTGCTGTTGCCAGCAGGGATGTTCTTTTTTTCATGTTTGTTTACTTTTTAAGTTTTTTCATTTAATTCTATATACTTAATAGACTTTTAAGGCATAACCTGATCTAGTCGTCTTAGTAAATTGTTTATCAGCTAATTAGAAAGTGAATTTGCCCAATGTTGGTGTAAACTTGAGACTTAGATAGCTGAAATAAGGGAAAGCCTTGGTATCTCCGCCTTTTTTGATAATGGTAGCAGATTCGGTAAGAACCGCCCAGCAAAATCCACCTTCAATATCTATTACAGATGTTGGTTTGTAGTTGATGCGCCAGTCGTTTTCAAATCCAAGGTATTTTTTGATTTCTACCCCTTTGTTCAGGAACCGTGATTGTGAGTAGAAAAGGTGATTTTCGCAGCGAATTAATACTTTCTTCTTTTGGTAAGAGAAAAACAGATAAGGGTTTACCAAACCAGCTTTGTTTAAATCTGTAGGGAAGGTGGTAAAGAAATCCATATTACCCATAAATCTGTGCGCAACACCGTATAATGGTACAAAGTTTTTATCAACAGTTTCATGCTTGGAAGTATCCTGACCGCTAACATATTCCATACCTAACCTTACTGTAAGTTTTTGGTTGGTATATTTTATTTCTGGCTGAATATAGAAAGCTTTCATTTTTACTCCAGAAGAATCCTTACCATGTTGATAATAACCACTAAAAGTTACATACCAGTTATAGGTAGAATATTCTAAACGGCCGCCATTGGTAAAACGCATATAAGTGGTTTTATAATCATTGGGTTTAGAGCTTTGGTAACCATCGGCGGTGTTAATGGTTAGAAAATTTACTTTGTCGCTTATTTTCCAGTTTAAATAATCTACCAATAACACTTTATAGTTGGAGAAACCAGTTGGTTTATAGTTACTTGTAAATGTATTTTCACCATATTGGTTATATGCACCTAGAAATTCGTTGGTAAAGTTTATTTTGTTGTTATAGATAAGTCTAACCGCGTCATGAGAATTACCTGGGAGGCGCCAATCATTTTCAGCAAATAAACGCTGGTTGTCATACATAACACGCTGGCGGCCAATTCTAACAGACCATTTATCATTAAAATGGGGTTCGATATATGTTTCAAACATGTATAACGGGTAAGTAGTAGCTGGTGTTGGAGATGATACTGTTTGACCTTCACGGGGATCTTGCTGGCCCCACTGTCTGGTATCTTGTAAGGAGGCAAAGAAATCAAGCCTTTTACCTTTAAAGTCAAAATTGATACGGGTACGCTGATTGGTAAAAACAGCTGCTAAGGTATCCTGTGTAGGGATTGTTCTGTAACCATGCTTTAATTCAGTTCTGGTTCTTAAATCAAGGGAAATGGTTAGTGAGTTTTCCTTTTTGGTTGGGGTTGTGGCAATTTTCAAAGAATCAATCTTTGCATAAGCTATTCTTAATGAGTCACTTAAACTAAGTTTTGTTTTGGTTGAGTCTTGAGAAAATGCAGTAATAGAAACGAACAATGCAAAAGCAATAAGGGTTAGTTTTGATCTTCTGTGGTTTGCCATATGTTAAAATGTTTTAGCAAACATACATATCCCATCGGATTAATAGGAATTAAAATTTAATAAAATTTTAGAATTTCCTTTTTTTTTCAGGATTTGAGGGCATTTCAGAAGAAAAAATTATTTTTCCAGGGCCTTTTGCATAGCTTCAGAACGGTCCATAATAGCTTGCAATGTGGCATTTTTAAGCATATTTACTGTTTCATTGCGCACATCTGCAAAAACAGAACGAATACCGCAGGTGGCTTCATCCTTACATTCTTCGCACCTTTCGTAGTAGTTGTGGGTTACGCAGGGCAGTAATGCGATTGGTCCATCGAACAACCGCATTACTTCTGCTATATTGATCTCATCGGGAGTTTTGTGTAAATAATATCCACCGGTTTTGCCTTTTCGGCTACTTAAAATGCCGGCATTCTTCATATCAAGCAATATCGCTTCCAGGAACTTACGTGGTATATGTTCACTTTCAGCAATCCTGCTAATTTGTATGGGTTCATGTTCCTTGTGATGCCTGGCAAGGTAAACAAGGGCATTAATGGCGTATTTAGTCTTCTTAGAAATCATTAGAACGTATATATAATCAATGCAATTCCTATCCCCACAAAAGTACTTAAACTTCCGCTCATATTGCTTTTCGATCAACTATGTTAATAACTCAACACTAAATAGCCCCAGGCAGCCAAATTAAATGACTGGCCCTTAGTTACAGCCTCCGTTTTTCCGGTAAAAATATTAGTGGCATTGCCGCTAATATCAGCACTTGTTAATGTAAAAGTTTGTGGGGTAGCACTAAGGTTTAATAAAACAACCACTTTATCTTTTCCATTCTCCCGGCTATATGCATAAATGGCCCCATCATTACTGGTAGCAATTTTTGTAAATGCTGCATTGGCAGCCAGTGCTGTATTGGTTTTACGCAGGTTTAACAGCTTGGTATAAAAATCAGCACGGCCAAATTTGCTAAAACTAATTGTGTCTTTATAAAAGAAACTAATGCTATCCAGGTAAGGTTCTTCCTGGCCACTATAGATTAATGGAACCGACTTACCAATGGTTTGTGTTAACACTGCAAATGGAGCATGGCTATCACCTGGCATGGTGGCGTAATCAGCTTTATTCCAGCTGTTCTCGTCATGATTGCTGGTAAAATACATCAGCAATCTTGTTTTAGGGAAGGTGCTATCTACCCTGTTAAGTACACTATCCAATGCAAATGCAGGGCGCTCTCCTTTTGCAATACGTTTCATCATAGAAAATTCATCCCAGGTATAAGTGGCATCAAATCCATCCTCTTGCAAGGAGGCTTTATTGCCCTCGGCCAGCATAAAAATATTTTTCTCGGCACGTAAGGCAGGGATACATTTTTTCCAGAAAGCGTCCGGCACATCGCCGGCTACATCGCATCTGAAACCATCAATATCGCTTTCTTTAATCCAGAATTTTAAGGCATTTATCATGCTATCCTCTAACACAGGATTTGCATAATTTAGTTTGCGGGTATCAGACCAATCATAAGGCGATAAAGCTTTACCAGTTACTGAGTCCTGTACATAAAAATCAGGATGTTCTGTAAGCCAGTAATGATCTCCGCCGGTATGGTTGGGTACCCAATCGATAATTACTTTAAAACCCAAATCGTGGCATTTTTTCACCAACGCCTTCCAATCGTCCATAGTACCAAACTCGGGATTGATCGCCGTATAATTGCTAACAGCATAATAACTTCCCAGCTCCCCTTTTCTGTCAACTTTGCTAATTGGGGTAATTGGCATAAACCAAAGTGTTTGTACCCCCATATCTTTCAGTCGTTGCAGGTTGGCCGCAAAGGCGTTAAAAGTACCTTCGGGAGTGTATTGGCGTACATTCACTTCATAAATATTGCCTTGCATAATCCAGGATGGATGACCATCTGTTTTGGCGGCACTGTCGGTATTTGCTGCGGCACCATCAGCTGAGTTGCCGGTTGAGTTACAAGATACCATTGCGGCCATAACAAACAGGGCCAATAATAATTTTTTTAGCGGTAGCATATGCGTTAGATTTTATAGTTTGTAAAACTGAACAAATGTATTGATAAATTTAATGTGTACAACTTACACATCAAATTTATTTATTTGCCGCCCATTGTACAGAAAGTATAAGAGTGCGACGCAAGTAAAGCCGCATTATGGCACTATTGCCCGGCCCAATATTGTTGTTTTACTAACCTCATTACACAAAAACAAAGGCTTGCATTTATCTTTGCCGCAAATGAATAAAATGGAAAGTAAAACGGCTAGTGAAAGTTTTATCATTATGAACGAACTGGTACTGCCTAACGATACCAATACTTTTGGCAACCTTATGGGTGGCAGGCTAATGTATTGGATGGATATTGCCGCCGGAATTGCCAGTGGCAAACATTGCAATGCCCCTTGTATGACGGCCAGTGTAGACAATCTTAGCTTTAAAAACCCTATTAAACTGGGTAATATTGTACATATAGAAGCACAGGTTTCCCGCGCCTTTAATACCTCTATGGAAGTACACCTGAGGGTATGGGGCGAAGACTCTTTACACCAATACCGCTACGAAAGCAACGAAGCCTATTTTACTTTTGTAGCCTTGGACCCCAATGGCAAACCACGCAAAGTGCCTGCACTTATTCCAGAAACTGCCGAAGAACAGGCCTTATACGATGGCGCTTTACGCAGGCGCCAGTTACGCCTTATATTGGCAGGTAAAATGAACCCCGACGATGCCAGTGAATTAAGGGCATTGTTTTTTAAATCATAATACCAGCTATAGTTAGTATAGCAGCTTTACTTGCGTCGCAATCCTTTCATCACCATATCTTTTGGCGGCAAAAGGGTTTATAGATAAGTTGGTTAATAAAATAAAAGCTGCAGGAACAATTACAGTATATTGCAAGTATCAAAATAAAATAAAAACAACCACGTTAATCACCCGGAATAATACAATCATATATGAAACACTTGCCACTTAATCCTCAGATATTTATAGACAACCGTAAAAGGTTTATGGCCGCCATGAAACCCAACAGCATTGCCATTTTTAACAGCAATGATGAAGTGCCCAGCAATGGCGATGCGCTATATCGTTTTCAGCAAAACAGCGATTTATATTGGCTTTGCGGCATTGAGCAGGAAGATACTATGGTGATTTTATTTCCGGATTGTCCCGACCCTAAATACAAAGAAGTACTGGTTTTGGTAAGGCCTAATGAATTAAAAGAAAAATGGGATGGCAAAAGGCACCGTGCCCATGAAGCTACCGCCATTTGTGGTATTGGTACCATTGTATGGCTCGATAGCCTGGATGCATTATTGCAACCATGGATTCATTTAGCCAATATAATTTATTTAAACACCAACGAGAACGATCGTAAAGGCAGCCTGATAGAAACCCGTGATTATCGCTTTATAAAAGAAATACAAGCCCGCTATCCGCTGCATCAATTTGAACGCTCAGCCAAAATAATGCTGCAATTACGTGCAGTAAAATCCAGGCTGGAAACCGCTGTACTGCAAAAAGCCATTGATATAACTGAAAAAGCATTTCGCCGCCTGCTGGGTTTTATACAGCCAGGTGTTATGGAATATGAAATTGAGGCCGAAATTGTGCACGAATTTTTGCGTAACCGTGCACGTGGCGAAGCCTATGGCAGCATATTAGCCAGCGGAGACAGGGCACGCACCCTGCACTATGTTAGCAATAACGAGGAATGTAAGGATGGCGAACTGATTTTAATGGATTTTGGCGCCAACTATGGCGGTTATGCAGCAGATTTAACACGGACCGTACCCGTAAATGGCAAGTTTACCAAAAGACAAAAAGAAGTATACAATGCCTGCCTGCATTTACACAATTATGCAAAAAGTATTTTAAAGCCGGGCATTACCATTCTGGCCTATCACGATAAAGTAGGCGACGAAGCCACCAAAACATTCTTAAAGATTGGCCTTATTACAAAAGAAGATGTAAAGAATGAGGACAAAAATAACAGGGCATATCGTAAATATTTATACCATGGCATCTCGCATCATCTGGGCGTAGATGTACATGACCTGGGTACCAAAACCGAACCATTAAAAGCCGGTATGTTGTTAACCGTAGAACCAGGCATTTATATAGAAGAAGAACAAATGGGCATACGTATTGAAAACAATATTTGGCTAACCAAAACCGGCCATATTGATTTAATGAAAAACATACCAATTACTGCAGAAGAAATAGAAAAACTGATGAAGCGTTAAGCGCTGCAAACACAAACTAATTTTCACTAATCAACAAAGCTTAAGCGCATAGGGCATGAAACAAATTCCCAATATTTTTACTTTACTCAATCTGGTTTTTGGTACAATGGCAATTGTATTTATTATGCAAAATGGCCTTATCTTAACCGGTTCTGATAGTGGCGAATCGCTGATAATTCTGCCTGAAAAATTATATATGGCATCCATCTGTATTGCCTGTGCGGCTGTTATAGATTTTCTGGATGGCTTTGTAGCCCGCTTATTAAAAGCCTCCTCCGAAATGGGCAAACAACTGGATTCTTTAGCCGATGTGGTAAGTTTTGGTGTGGCACCCGGACTTATTATTTACCAGTTTTTACGCCTTAGCTATGCCCAGCAGGAAGATGGTTTAGACATTAGCACTCTATGGTTATTACCCGCATTTATTGTACCCTGCGCCGGTGCGTACCGCCTGGCCCGATTTAATATTGATACCACCCAAAGCCATGGTTTTAAGGGGGTACCCATACCAGCGGCAGGCCTGCTAATTGCCTCATTTCCTTTAATTTATTGGTTTAGCAACGATGCATGGGTAATACAACTTATGCAAAATCAGTGGTTCTGGATGGCCGTTATTGCTATTATAAGCTACCTGATGGTTTCTACCCTGCCCATGATGGCATTAAAATTTAAAGCGCCAACGGTAAAAAAATTAATGCCTTTTATCATTATAGCCGCAATTGCGCTGGTATCTGCATTTATTTTTCAATGGATGGCAGTACCCGTAACATTTATAGCCTATGTAATTTTATCTTTGCTCAATAAACAGCAACAATCATGACGTATAATGTACAAATCAAAGTAATGCCTTTAAAAGATTTATTAGACCCACAAGGCAAAGCGGTAATGGGCGGTTTAAAAAATTTAGGCATCAGTACCATCGAAGATGTAAGAATAGGTAAGCATATTACTTTACAAATTGAAGCCGATTCTGCAGATGCTGCCAAAGCCATTGCTGATGATGCCTGCAAAAAATTACTGGCTAATCCGGTAATGGAGTTCTACGAAATTGAAATGATCAATTAGCCATATTGATACAGAAAGCAATACCTGTTATTGCTTTCTGTATCTCCATTTATCGCTTCCCCAACCATGTTATACCTCGTACCCACACCACTGGGCAATTTAAAAGATATTACCCTGCGATCGCTGGAAATATTGCAACAGGCCGATGTAATTTTATGTGAAGATACCCGAACCTCCTCCCGCCTGCTGCAGCATTACAATATTCAAAAACCACTATCCCCATATCACCAGCACAACGAACATAAAATTGTACAGCATATTGCCGATCAGTTACTTGCCGGTAAAACCATGGCACTTATTACCGATGCCGGAACCCCGGGCATTAGCGACCCCGCTTTTTTGCTGGTAAGGGAATGTGTAAAACAAAATATAAAGGTAGAATGCCTGCCAGGCGCTACCGCTTTTGTGCCGGCGCTGGTAAACAGCGGATTGCCCATTAACCGCTTTGTATTTGAAGGATTTTTGCCGTTGAAAAAAGGTCGCCAAACCATGCTAAAAAAACTGGCTACCGAAGAGCGTACCATGGTTATTTACGAAAGCCCCGTACGGCTGGTAAAAACGTTAAAAGAATTTATTGAATATTTTGGCGCCGAACGCCCATGTAGTGTTAGCCGCGAACTAACCAAACTATTTGAAGAAACCTTTCGTGGCAGCCTGCAACAGGTACACGATCATTTTGCAGCCAAAACCGTAAAAGGCGAAATTGTAATTGTGTTGCAGGGTGTAGATGATTAAAATTCCCCCGTTAAAGATAATTAAGCAAAAAATGATGTGCCCGGCAACAGGCAGCTAATCGGCTGTACTTGCGTCGCACACTTGTGCTGTTGGATACTTTGTGCAACTGCTATAACATCCAAACACAAATCATGTATTGTATTTATAAGCTGCCATCCATTCTGTTGCACAAGTGTGCGACGCAAGTAAAGTTGCCCAAAAAACTACTGCCGGGCTATAACAAGTATTAACGCATACCCACTAAAAAAACAGCATTGCTTAACAACAATTTCCCGTTCTCCCAAAACATTCTGAAAATTATATCGTCGGCAAAAAATACAATATTGCCATTACCATATTCTGTAGCACCTATCACTAAACCATCTTGTATGGTTGGCTTTAATTTACTGCCAACAAAACCGCTCACATAACCTGCAGCAGGCAGTACACCTACATTCCAGCCACCTTTTAAATAGTCGTATAGTTTGCCATCCTGTTTAAGTGTATAGTAAAAATCGGGGTAACCAAATGCCAACGGATGCGTATTATCGAGCACCGCCTTAAAAATGGCACCGGGTATGGCATTGGGTAAATCATCTCTTTCCCTGTTGGCATATTTTTTTTGCATGGCATCAGCAGCAGTTAAACTACTGGTATCGTCATCAGATTTTTTTAATGTAATGCCCATATCCATACCGGCAAGTTGCTGCACACCACCTTCCAATGCAATAATTTTACCACCTCGCTGTAAAAAGCTTCTTAACTGGGTAGCTATGTTTTTATCGTCGAATGAGCCATAATAACCATCAGGCATTATGATCACATCATAGTTGGCAAGGGCATTGCCCAAATTATCTGCCATAATCTGCGTTATAGGATAATGCAGCGACTGATCAAAAAAGTTCCATATTTCACCGGCTGCATATGGAGATACCTCATTACCTGTAAGCAAAGCCACTTTAGGTGCTTTTACAAATTTAATATCGGGCGAACCAAAATCGGTACCCGCATCTACCATGCCGGTGGCAATGGCATCAGCCTGTATATTGTATTGGCTGCATGCCTGGTTGGTAATCTCTTTCCAATTGGGTACATTACTGGTTTTTAAAACAATAAGCGTTCCCCTGTCGTAATTTTTGCCATTATAGGTAAATGGCTTTTCGTTAAAACGCACTTTTACATGGTGCTGCAACAGGTAACTAAGTGCTTTTGCTGCATTTAAAGATTTATATGGCAGTAATAACCCATACTCGGTGCTAACTGCAGTAGCAGCAGCAAGCGGAACATAGGCTGCAATATCCAGCCTCTCTTTTACCCCATAGGCTTTTACGCCATATGCATAAGGTATGCTCCAGGCAGTAATATCATAAGTAGCAGAATCACTGATATAGGTTTTAGGTTCAAACAACACTTTCAGCAATTTACTTTTTGATTGGTAGGCGGTAATTGCCAGCTGAAAGCCTTCGCCGCTATAGGTTTCTTCCTTGCCCGTAAAATAATTATACCCTTTAAAACTGGTAGTATTTACGGTACCGAATTCAATACCGTTGCGCTGTAATAAATCTGCCACACCCTGTAATTTACCGGCATCTGCGGCGGTAAGTACATAGGTTTTATAATCCGATCCAACTGCATTTCTATTATTATCAAAGAATTTTTTATACTCGGTAATTAGCTTGTCAGCATTTTTTGAAGCCACTTCTAAGGTAGATATACCCGTAGTAAAATGGTGTTGTGCCCTGTCAACAAGGGTTAGGGTATCGCCATCACTTGTTCTAATACCCAGACCTGCCCTTATTCCACCCTGTTCAAAGGTCATTCCAATACCACCATTATAAATGGGGTAAGTATCGCCATAAGAAGGGTACAATAAATCGAACCTTTCTTTGGTAAAGAATAACCATCCGTTGGCATCAAAATAACGGGCATTGTTTTTACCAATCAATGTTTGAAAATCTCTTTGCCAGGGCGTTATTACATCGTGATAAGGTTCTGCGGCCGGGGCAAAATAATAAGGTTCATTATACCCCTGCTCATGATAATCTACATGCACTTGAGGCAACCAGGCGTTGTATAATTGCATGCGTTGCTGGGTTTCTACCTGTGTTTGCCAGGCCCAATCACGGTTAAGGTCAAAATTATAATGGTTACTTCTTCCCTGCGGCCATGGCTCCATATGTTCTCTTGCAGAAGGATCCGCATTATAGTTGGTGCCCACCGCATTATTAAACCAGTTTACATATCTGTCTCTTCCATCTGGATTAATACAAGGGTCAATAACCACTACGGTATTTTTTAGATAGGCGGCTGTTTGTGTATTATTCGGTTCAACCAATGCATACAACATCAACATAGATGCTTCGCTGGATGCCGGCTCGTTACCATGTACATTATAGCTAAACCAAACTATAGCGGGGGTGCCATCAGTTACCGGGGCCATTTTATCTTTTGCAAGTCCAGCCAGTCGCAAATTATTTAAGCGGATAGATTCCAGGTTTTTCAGGTGCTCGGGTGTAGCTATAAATGCCACCATAAGGGGGCGGCCTTCATTAGTGGCACCATACTGTTGTAACTTAATCATATCGGGCCGGGCGGCAGCCACTGCAGCAAAATAGTTAAGCACCTGATAGTGGCGCGTAAAATGGGTACCCACTTTATAACCCAGAAATTGTTCCGGAGAAGGCACTGTTTGTGCATGCGTAAAACTAAACGACCCAATCAGGCAAAGTACAACGAGTAATTTTTTCATAATCAATATTGTAAGCGGTGAAAATATTGAAAGAAAACCTCGTTGCCAAAAAAGCAATGGAATAAAACCCTAAAAAAGGATGAGTGCAAAAAAAGCAGCTTTTTATTGTAATTATGCTGCTTAGCAACACCATAATTACTACGCGAAAAGGTGATAGGCAAATAAACCCAGCACTAAAAAAACATGTACTATTAGCCAAACACGTTGGTATAATGGCCGGTTGTTCCAACGCACTTTCTGGTCAAATGGATCAAAAATAAGTGCTATTCCCAACTGGCTAACACCTGTCATAAAATCATCAGAAAAAATAATCCAGCATAAGCCGGCTACTACAAAAAAACCATATGCCCATTTGTAAAATGCGGCTGGCACCTGTTTAGCTGAGGAAGCGTTTTTAATGGGTTGTTCCTGTGTCATAATTTATTTTTTATACTATCTGTTGCAGCAGGGCTACAATTATTACAGAAAAAAGCAACTATTTTTTGTTACCGGCATTGGTTCATCTGGCATCACCGCTTGCCACGCCCGGTTCGGGGTTCCAGCTTTGTGGCGGCATTAATACAATAAAATGTATTGCACCATATACACTATTTATTTCTTCACCATCAACCAGCAATCAATGCGTTTAAATACTACTTGTAGAAAATAAACGCTAATTGGTAGCGGCATTTTTGGTATTGAACGCTTTTAGCATTTCTTAACTTTTAATGCCAGCTAGTTTTGTGTTACGAAAGAAAACAAAGCTGGTTACAGCAACCATTTTCTATCAAAAAAAACATTCAATAAACATTAAAAAAAAAGCAATCATGAAAATTAAATTATTCAGCATCACATTGGGTTTGGCCGCATTATTAATGGTAAATACCAGCTTTGCAGCCACTACAAAAACAAAAGACAATGGCTACACCGTACACACAATTGTAGAAGGCAGAGATGCTACTGTAGCCTATAACCACAAGGGCGAGTGGGTATATACCATTCAGCAGTTTAACATGGATAATCTGGACAAACAACTGATTGATAAAATAAAAACTGTGTTTGATAAATACACCATTAGCGGTATTCAAAAAATTGAGCAGCCGGGTTATAGCGATGTATATATTGCCTATCTGGAAAATGCCAGTTCGTATAAAACCATCAGCATTAGCAATGATGAAGTTTCCTTGCTACAGGATATTGAAAAAATATAATTACTCCATTATACATTTTTCTTGTTTGGTTTATTTGGTATAAGCCCGTTGCATTTTTGCAATGGGCTTTTTGTTGCCTTTTTATACAGGCAACAAAAAACTTTTTAGGTGCCCATATGTTAAAGCGCTATTCTAAAACTTGCTATTTATACATCTTATTTTACGTATGCACAACTGCTTAATTTTTTTATTTGCATTGCATTAAATGCGGCTATGATTTTGTTTTATTGATTGCCCATGAAATAGTTGCCATAAAAACCGAACGATAAACCGAGCGTGGCAAGTAAAGTTGCATAGAATTACGTAAGTTGGGCTCCAAATAATTTTAAAAACCATTGTTCATGAAAAAGTATATAGTTATTTTGATTGTTTTGGCTGTGGTGCAAGTTCAGGCACAAACCAAAAGACCGCTTACACCAAAGGATGTATATCGCTTACAGGATATTAATGCCCCACAGGTTTCGCCGGATGGCCAGTGGATTGCCTACGAATTAAGCACTGTAGATAGCGCCAAGGACAAACGCAATACCCATTTGTGGATGATTAGCTGGGATGGCACTCAACAGCTGCAATTAACCAATAGCGCAGGCAGCGAATCATCGCCTAAGTTTAGTCCGGACGGCCGTTTTATTTCTTTCTTATCCGACCGTAAAACAGGTGATGATGATAAAAACGACCAAAACCAGTTATGGCTTTTAGACAGGCGTGGCGGCGAGGGTAAAAAAATTACCAGCGTAAAAGGAGATATTAGTAATTATATCTGGAGCCCCGATGGTAAAAAAGTTTTATTGGTAATGCAAGACGAAGATTTTACCGATACCGCTTCATCAGAAGTGCGTACCCCATATGTAATAGACCGCTACCATTTTAAACAGGATTATGTGGGCTATCTTGACAGGCGGGCTACTCATTTGTATTTGCTGGATATAAACACCCAAACCATCGATACCCTAACCACCGGTAAATATGATGAAGTTGATCCCGATTTTAGTCCCGATGGCAAACGCATTGTATTTGCCAGTAACCGCACCGCAGAGCCGGATAAAAATGAGAATACAGATATTTATATAATGGATACAAAACCCGGTGCTGCAATGCAACAATTAACAACCTGGCCGGGTACAGACCATTCACCTATATTTAGCCCTGATGGTACAACCATTGCTTACCTGCAAGGCACCAGCAGCGAGGCTTTTAACATGTATGGCTTAAATATGGTTGCTACTATAAACGTTTCAGGTGGCAGCCCGGTATTATTATCAAAAAATACCGATAGAAATATACACAATATATGCTGGAGTAAAGATGGCAAAGCCATTGTTGGTTTAATGGATGATGACCGCAGTGTAAATATTGTTTCCTTTAAAACCGGTAGCGGCACCATGGAAAAATTATTTACCGGCGAACAGGCTTTTTACGATATACAGCTAAACCCCGCCAGCGGCGCCTATGCAACCTTATTCACCAATATAACCACCCCTATTGAAATTTACGCTTTAGAAAACGGCAATAACCGCCAAATAACCCATGTGCAGGATTCCTTTACAAGTCCACTGCAAATAGCTACTGCAAGCGGTTTTAAAAGCAAAAGTAAAGATGGTACTATTGTATCAGGTATATTATACAAACCGGTAAATGCAGTAGCCGGCGCCAAATTACCATTGGTATTATATATACATGGCGGCCCTGTGGCACAGGATAATTTTGAGTTCGACATTATTGCGCAAACTATGGCCAGTGCCGGTTATGCTGTTGCTCAAGTAAATTACAGGGGCAGTGATGGCCGTGGGCTGGATTATATTCGTGCCATTTATTCCGATTGGGGCAATAAAGAAGTAATGGATATTTTAGGGGCTGCCGATTACCTGGTTGCACAGGGCATTGCCGATGCCAACCGTATAGGTATGTGCGGATGGAGTTATGGTGGCATACTCACCGATTATACAATTGCCAGCGATACCCGCATTAAAGCCGCCTGCAGCGGTGCTGGCAGTGCATTACAACTAAGCATGTATGGGTACGACCAGTACATTACCCAATACGAAACCGAGCTGGGTGTGCCATGGAAAAATATGGACAAATGGATTAAACTCTCCTACCCCTTCTTTAAAGCCGATAAAATAAAAACGCCAACTCTTTTTATGGCAGCCGAAAAAGATTTTAATGTACCAACTATTGGTGCCGAGCAAATGTACCAGGCCTTACAATCAAACGGGGTGCCTACGCAATTGGTCATTTATCCTGGGCAACACCATGGTATTAGCACGCCAAGCTATCAGGTAGATAAATACACCCGTTATGTAAACTGGTTTAATACTTATCTTAAATAGATTAGTAATGTGGTAGCCGGCTGTAGAATAACTATTTGGCTTTACTTGTGTCACTCACTTGTACTGCCGGATTATATAAGGAGCTTTTTTAATACAATAGCTTAACTTATGCAAAATTGCAGAACAAAGTGATTTTATGCACAATGAGTTTATGCAGCTACAAAGCTATTTACCAAGGTAAAACCTGATTGTATACAATTAGTTTATTAAAGGAATAACAGCAGGTTATTCCTTTAATATTTAAATAATGGCATCGGTATTAAGCTCAAAAAAAAAGTAATAAAAGCATCAACTTAATGAAAAAAAAGGTATGGAAACTGGCACTTCCATTAAGCATTATTTTGATATTTAGTTTTACCAAATGGTGGTACACTTTACCAGAAGATGCACCCGATACTGTTTTTACTGGTTTTCCATTACCCTTTGTTTGTAATGGATGGCATACTTCTATGTCATTACAAATATTTGTAATGGAGTTTTTAATTGACTGGCTTGTTTACTTTGCTGCTACCTACCTGTTAATTTGGTTGATTATGCGGTATTTGCACATAAATAAAATACCCAAACTAATTATAATTCCGATGATTTTAATAGCTATGTTAATTGCTATATTTAGTATTTGGGTAGCAGCATTTACAGAAAACCTGTTTTATGTAAAGCGCAATTTTAAGATGGAAGTAATAGCAACCGGTTATATGTTTATATGGCAACAAAATCCTGAACATGATTATTATAAATTCCATCCTGAAAGAAAAGTAGAAAAAACTCCAAACTGATACTAATTAACTAACCTGCTTGTAACGCCCATAATGAATGTAAAACTGCTGCATAAAGTATCTGCCAGCACAAGAGTGCGACGCAAGTAAAGCCAGGTTAAGTATTACTATTTGGCCAATAATAATGGAATAAAAACAATAAAAAAAGGCAACCATTTAACTGATTGCCTTTTATAAAAAAGTAGTACTTGTTAGTATCCAATTGGCTTTAAGGGCACATGACCTGCAAAGCTTTCATCTTTACTTTCAAGTAAGGAATAGCCCATTAAAAACTCATCGGTTTTACGGGCACATTCACGGCCTTCGCTAATGGCCCAAACCACCAGCGATTGGCCACGGCGCATATCGCCGCAAGTAAATACTTTTGAAATATTGGTTTGAAATGCTTTTTCACCAGCTTTTACATTACCACGCTCATCCAGTTCAACACCAAGTTCTTCAATCATGCCTTCGTGTTGCGGGTGTACAAAACCCATGGCCAGTAATGCAAGTTCGCAAGGTATTTCCCTTTCGCTGCCTTCTCTTTCTATAAAGCTGGCAGGGCGGCCATCTTCGGTTATTTTCCACTCAAGGTCTACAATACGTAAGGCCTTAAGTTTACCATTTTCGTCGCCAATAAAACTTTTAGTAGCAACCGCCCATTGGCGTTCACAACCTTCTTCGTGGGAGGAAGATGTTTTTAACGTCATAGGATATGTTGGCCATGGCATATGTTGTGTGCGGCCTGCCGGTGGCTGGGGCAATAACTCGAATTGTGTGATGGAAGCTGCACCATGACGATTTGAAGTACCTACACAGTCGCTGCCGGTATCGCCACCGCCAATAACCACTACATGTTTACCTTTTGCGCTTAATTCTTCGAAATGAATATTGCTTTCAATATTTGGGTTTGCCAATGGATCTTTACCTGCAACGCGTTTGTTTTGTTGTTTTAAAAACTGCATGGCATAGTAAACACCACTAAGTTCACGTCCGGAAATGGCTAAATCTCTTGGAGAGGTAGAACCACCGGATAGTACAATGGCATGGTATTCCCTCATCAGATCGTTAAGGCTAACATTTACGCCCACATTGGCATTGTATTTAAATACTACACCTTCCTCTTCCATTAAAGCTACCCGCCTGTCTATTACCCATTTTTCCATTTTAAAATCGGGTATGCCATAACGTAGTAAACCGCCGGCGGCATCGTCTCTTTCAAATACGGTAACGGTATGCCCTGCATAGTTAAGCTGGGCGGCGGCGGCTAAACCTGCCGGACCAGAACCTACAACAGCCACTTTTTTGCCTGTGCGAATATTGGGCTTACGGGCTTTTACAAAACCTTTATCAAAAGCTATTTCAATAATATGTTTTTCAATTTCTTCGATAGCGATTGCCGGCTGGTTGATACCCAGTACACAAGCACTTTCGCATGGTGCGGGGCAGATGCGGCCGGTAAACTCAGGGAAATTATTGGTGGAAGTAAGAATATCGTATGCTTCTTTCCAGTTTTTATCGTACACGGCATCATTAAACTCGGGAATTACATTGCCTAAGGGACAACCATTATGGCAGAAGGGAATTCCGCAGTTCATACAACGGCTGGCCTGCTGATTTAATTTTTCATCGGGGAAACGCTGTACAAATTCTTTATAATCCTGTAAACGCTCCTGCACGGGCCTTTTAGAAGGCAGTTCTCTTGTAAACTCTAAAAATCCTGTTGGTTTACCCATGATGTATTATAAGTTTTACGTTATAAGTTATTTGTTTAAAACAGGGCATTTGTTTGTGCTTTGCTCATTATTGTGCTGAACGTACAAGTGAGTGACACAAGCGGCGATGCCCATAGTACTATTTGCTGACACCCACAGCCGCCTTTTTTTGCTGCAATACTTTTTTGTAATCTTTAGGAAACACTTTTACAAAGTTTTTGAGCTGATTTTCAAAATCGGCCAATACAAACTGCGCAACGGTGCTGCCTGTTAGACTGGCATGTTTAGCAACCATGTCATTTAAAATAGATGCATCTTCGGCATCCAGTGGATCAAGGTCTATCATTTCGGGATTGCACATGCTGGCAAATGTGCCTTGTGTATCGTATACATAGGCTATACCACCACTCATACCTGCAGCAAAGTTGCGGCCTGTGGCACCCAGAATAACAACTGTACCACCGGTCATGTATTCGCAACCATGATCGCCTACACCTTCTACCACAACGCTGGCACCTGAATTACGCACGCAGAACCGTTCACCGGCTTTACCGCGGATATAGGCTTCACCATCTGTTGCGCCATAAAACGCCACGTTACCTATAAGTATGTTTTCTTCGGGTGTAAAAGTGGCCTGCTTAAACGGATATACAATCAATTTGGCGCCGCTTAAACCCTTGCCGAAATAATCGTTGGCATCGCCTTCCAGCTCGAGTGTTACGCCTTTTGTATTGAATGCTCCAAAGCTTTGACCTGCGGTACCACTAAATTTAAAATGAATGGTTTCATCGGGTAAGCCTTCTGCCTTATATTTTTTGGATATTTCGTTGCTTAAAATAGTGCCCGCTGTTCTATCGGTATTCTTGATATCAAAAGAGGCAGTTACTTTTTGCAATGAGTCGATAGCAGGTTGTGCGGCGGCGAGTAATTTCCAGTCGAGTAATTCACTCATGCCATGATCCTGAATTTCTGTATTGTACAAGCCAACATACTCAGAAGCCGGCTCTTTGTACAGGATGGGAGACAAATCCAGTTTGCTATATTTCCAATGATCTATATTATCTCTTTTTTCAAGGCAATCTACCTGGCCAATCATTTCGTTGATGGTTCTAAAACCAAGCTCGGCCATAATTTCTCTCAATTCCTGTGTAATGAATTTAAAGAAATTGATGATATGGTCTGGATCGCCAGTAAAGCGTTTGCGCAGTTCGGGATCCTGGGTAGCAACACCAACAGGACAGGTATTCATATGACATTTACGCATCATGATACAACCTTCTACCACCAGTGCAGCCGTTGCTACACCCCATTCTTCTGCACCTAATAATGCTGCAATAGCCACATCGCGGCCGGTTTTTAACTGGCCATCTGTTTGTACCACTACGCGGCTGCGTAATTTGTTTTTAACCAGTGTTTGGTGTGTTTCTGCCAAACCAAGTTCCCAAGGTAAACCAGCATGTTTAATGGAGCTGATTGGGGAAGCTCCGGTACCACCATCGTGACCAGAAACCAATATAACATCGGCTTTAGCCTTGGCAACACCTGCCGCAATTGTACCTACACCGGCTTTTGACACCAGTTTTACATTTATACGGGCTGCACGGTTGGCATTCTTTAAATCGAATATTAGCTGGGCCAAATCCTCAATGGAATAAATATCGTGATGCGGAGGTGGAGAAATTAAACCTACGCCCGGAGTAGAATGTCTGGTTCTGCCAATCCAGTCGTCTACCTTATAGCCTGGCAGTTGACCACCTTCGCCTGGTTTTGCACCCTGGGCCATTTTTATTTGGAGCTCATCTGCTTCGGATAAATAGTAACTGGTTACCCCAAAACGGGCAGAAGCCACCTGCTTAATGGAGGAACGCATACTATCGCCATTTGCCAATGGGGTATAGCGTATTTCATCCTCCCCACCTTCACCGGTATTGCTTTTGCCACCCAGACGGTTCATGGCAATGGCCAATGTAGTGTGTGCTTCCCAGGAAATAGAGCCAAAGCTCATAGCACCGGTAGCAAATCTTTTATATATATTTTCAGCCGGTTCTACTTCATCAATAGAAACTGGCTCCCTGTTACGTTTGAACTTAAATAAACTACGCAGCGTACATGCTTTTTCGCTTTGTTCGTTCACCACTTTAGAATACTTCTTAAAAGTAAGATAGTCGTTCATTTTTGTGGCATGCTGCAGCAGATGAATCGTTTGCGGATTAAATAAATGGAATTCACCTTTGCGTTTCCACTGATATAAACCACCTACCGGCAAACGTTCAATTGGAATTTCTTTACGGCTAAATGCAAAATAATGTTTGATCAATGTTTCACGGGCAATTTCATCCAGTCCCATACCTTCAATACGTGAGGTAGCCCCTGTAAAATATTTATCAACCACTTCTCTGTTAAGGCCAATAATTTCCATTATTTGGGCACCCTGATAAGACTGCAAGGTAGAAATACCCATTTTAGAGAACACTTTCAACAGCCCATCGCACACCGCTTTTACATAATTCTTTTTAAGCTGCTCTACATCCAGATCTGTATCCAGTTTACCTCTTATTTTCATGTCGCGGATAGTAGACAAAGACATATAAGGATTGATAGCAGTTGCACCAAATGCCAATAAACAGGCAAAATGATGTACTTCCCAAACATCACCTGCTTCTACAACTATTCCCACCTGGCCACGCAAGCCTTTTCTAATAAGATGGTGATGCACTGCAGATAAAGCAAGTAAAGAAGGCATAGCGGCATGGTCGCTGTCAACGGCCCGGTCGCAAAGAATAATTACTTCAAAACCATCGTTGGCAGCATCTTCTGCATAGCGGCATAAACGATCCAAACCCTTTTTTAATGAACCCGGTTTACCATCTGCACGGAAATAGGTTTGCAAGGTTTTGGCCTGGAAAATACCCGTATCGATACTTCTGATTTTCTCCAGTTCATGGTTATTAATAATTGGATGTTTTAATGCAACTGTATGGCAAGCCAATGGATCTTCTTCCAATAAATTGCCATTGTTGCCTACAAAAGCAGCCAGAGACATTACCATGCGCTCCCTTATCGGATCGATGGGAGGATTGGTTACCTGTGCAAAAAGCTGTTTAAAGTAAGCACTCAGGTGCTGTGGCTGATCACTCAAAATGGCAAGTGGCACATCGGTACCCATAGAACCAATAGGCTCTTTACCATCAACTGCCATTGGCGCAATAATGGTTTCCAGATCTTCGGTGGTATAACCAAAAGCTTTGTGGTATTTAAAAATCTGCTCTGATTCCAGGTGCGTAAACATTACCCTTGGTTCGGGTAATTCTTCCAGTCTTATTTTATATTTATTTAGCCATTCGCTGTATGGCTTTTGAGAGCAGATAGTTTGTTTTAATTCTTCATCGCTGATGATACGGCCCTGCTCCATATCTACTACAAACATTTTACCCGGTTGTAAACGCCCCTTCTCAATAATCATCGATGGATCAACAGGTAATACACCGGTTTCTGAAGCCATAATAACCCTGTCATCGCTTGTTACACAATAGCGGGAAGGACGTAAACCGTTTCTATCTAAAGTAGCACCAATAATTTTACCATCAGTAAAAGAGATAGAAGCTGGCCCATCCCATGGTTCCATCATAGCTGCATGATATTCGTAGAATGCTTTTTTAACAGGATCCATATGTTCGTTACCATCCCAGGCTTCTGGTATCAGCATCATCATTACATGGGGTAACGACCTGCCGGTTAAAGCCAGCAGTTCAATCATATTATCCAAACAAGCCGAATCACTTTGACCTGCTGTTACAATTGGTAACACCATATCCATTTCTTCCTTACTAAAGAAAGGAGAACTAAAACCTTGTTCACCAGCTTTAAGCCAGTTAAGGTTACCCTGTAAAGTATTGATCTCACCATTATGGGCTATAAAACGGAATGGCTGCGCCAGTTTCCACGAAGGGAATGTATTGGTAGCAAAGCGGGAATGCACCAATCCAAAAGCGGATACCACCCTTTTATTGCTCAAATCAGGGAAATAATCTCTTACCTGTGTACTGGTTAACTGGCCTTTGTATATAACTACCTTATAAGAAAGAGAAGCCAGGTAAAAACCAATAGCATCCTTCTTTACAGAATTATTGATGGTATGTGTTGCGTAATTACGCAATACAAATAATTTCTTTTCAAAATCAAGGGGATTATTGATATGATCCGGGCATATAATAAATACCTGTTCCATTTCAGGCTCTACTGAAAGAGCAGTAGGACCAATATTGGATGGATTTACAGGTACTTTTCTATAAGCCAGCACTTCTAAACCCAATTTCTCGGCACATCGGTTAAATATTTCCCGGCATTCTTCGCGAAGCCTTATTTCGCGGGGGAAAAACACCATACCAACACCATATTTGCCAAATGCAGGAAGATGCACACCTAATTTAATACATTCGTCGAAGAAAAATTCGTGTGGTGTTTGAATCATGATCCCGGCACCATCGCCGGTATTATTCTCACATCCGCAGGCACCACGATGTTCCATATTTTCAAGAACAGTGAGTGCATCAGAAATAATCTTGTGGCTTTTATTTGCTTTTATATTGGCTACAAAACCAATTCCACAGGCATCATGCTCGAAGGAGGGATCATACAACCCTACCGTACTGTTTTGTTCATTCATACACAGTTCGCTTAATTATTATAAAAGTATTGGCAGGCAATCGGCTAAAATTACGAAAGAAACAGCAAATTTTATTGATGCTTTTCAAATAATAGCTCAAAAGCTTGAAGAAAACGCATAAATATGGCTATTTTCTGCATTTTTGCATCCGAACGATTGTTAGGTTTATCGTTTTTTTTAATATTTCTGCCATTTTTCGTACCTGCTAAAACTACTAAAAAAACGGCATTTTCGGGCCGTAAAAACCTCGTACCAATCCTGACCAACCGATGCCTTTTGGGTTTACGGTACAAATTTTCCCTATTTGTTGCCCATAGATTTGTACGTACAAGAGTGCGACGCAAGCGGTGCCTGTTAGCGTACCTTTTGCCGGGTATATAAAAAAACAGCCTGTAACCTAAAGATTACAGGCTGCGCATTATTTACTGCCTAATTATTTTGCCGGTGCTGGTATAGCTGCTCCGCCAGATTTTGAATCGCGTTTTTTGGCACGGCGGTCTGCCAGTTTTTTACCATCTTTTTTTATATCCTTATTTCTATTGTGTCTGTCTTTTCGCAAAGCCAGCCGGTCTTTACCAATTTGCTTTTTCGGGGTGGCGGCGGTTGACTTGTCGGATTTTAATGCAGCCTTATCGCCTTTTACGTTTTTCTGATCTTTCTTTACATCTTTCACCTTGTTTTTTGCCACACTATTTTTTGAAGTTGCGTTGGGGGTTTGTGCATGCACAGTGGCAGCACCCATTACTGTTACACAAGCCAATAAAAAAAGCATCTTTTTCATAATTAAAATTTTAAGTTGTTGTAATTTTTTTGTTTACGAAATAACAGACGACAACTATTTTGTGAGGTTTACAAAGGCTGAACACTTTTTAAACGCTTTAACAATTAAAAAAACACAATTCCATTTTAGATGGTGAAAAAAGTTGTTGAGCCCGGCGACAAAGCCATATGCAGCTTTACTTGCGTCGCACACTTCAGGGTTCAAAACTTTTATCAGCAAATACAATATTAACAACCGTACCAAACAATTGGCACCAGAATAAATAATTATAACTCATGTATTATAATATTTTTGTGGCTTAATCATTTTCACATTGGCTTATCCATTACCACCGGCATTGCTGCAATCTTTAGAGCAGGTAACCGGTTTTAACAAAACCACATTTGAAGCTGTGCATGCCAGTACTGCACAGGTAACTTCTATCAGGTTAAATACCAATAAGCCCATTACCTCAACACAATCAGTTTTACCAAACACAGAAATGGTACCATGGTGTACCAATGGCAGGTATCTTTCTGAAAGACCCTTTTTTACATTCGATCCTTTGTTGCATGGCGGCGCCTATTATGTGCAGGAAGCCAGCAGCATGTTTTTATGGCATATATTAGAAACCACTATTGGAGAGAAAACCAATGGGTTAAAAGTGCTTGATCTTTGTGCTGCACCTGGTGGTAAAAGCACTTTACTTGCTTCCTATTTTAATGATGGTTTGGTAGTTGCCAATGAAGTGATAAAAAGTCGGGCAGCTATTTTAACTGAAAATGTTACCAAATGGGGTTCGGGTAATGTAGTAGTTACCAATAACGATCCCCTGCACTTTGCCAGGATAACCGAATATTTTGATGTGTTGGTAATAGACGCACCCTGCAGTGGCAGTGGATTGTTTAGAAAAGATAATAATGCTATTACGGAATGGAGTGAGGTAAATGTAGCCCACTGTAGTGCCAGGCAACAAAGAATATTTACTGATATATATAGCTCCGTTAAAAGAGGAGGGATTATTATATATTCTACCTGCTCCTATTCACAGCAGGAAGATGAAGATATTTTGGATTGGATAATGCAAAACCATGCGGTGAGCAGCTGCCAAATTCCCATTCAGGCAGCATGGGGTATTATTGAAACAAAGTCAAACAATTCCGGCGCTTTTGGATACCGCTTTTATCCCGATAAAATTAAAGGGGAAGGCTTTTTTATAGCATGCTTTGTAAAAGAAGACGGCGATATACAGCCAGATGCAGATTATGGTTTACCAGCCATTTCAAAAACAGAAAATGCCCTTGCTGCTCCCTGGGTGCATGCCCATGAAGCGCTATTTCTGTTTAAACAAAAAGAAGAAATTATTGCCATTGCCGCTAAATGGAATAATGCTATTGCTTATTTACAAAAGCATTTATACATAAAAAAAGCGGGTGTAACCATTGGAACTATCAAGGGTAAAGACCTGGTGCCAGCCCACGACCTTGCACTTAGCAATTGGTTAGCTCCATCCATACCTATAGTTCAATTAGATATTACAGCTGCTTTGCAATTTCTAAGAAAGAAAGAAATACCCCTGCCCGATGGTATAAAGGGATGGGCGGTAATAGATTATCTTGGTGTAAAACTGGGATGGGTAAAAGTTTTACACAACAGGGTAAATAATTATTATCCTACCGAGTGGAGAATTTTAAAAGAGTAATTTTACCCGCAGCAATGAATTAAAATGATGAAAAGAATTTTTTTATTAATAGGATTTTTAATGGTATTTCAGGTGTTGTGTTTTGCACAGGAAATAAAATATAGCACCCACAAAATTGCAAAAGGCGAAACCTTATCAATGATAGCCGCCAAATATAAATCTACCGTTGGTGATATCATGCGGCTTAACGGTATGAATGCACAAAGCCAGCTGAAAATAGGCGTAAAAATTAAAATACCTGCAGAAGGAACCATTGTACCGCCAGCAGTTGCTGCAAAATCTCCAGCTGAAACGCCTAAAAAGACTATTGTTAGTACACATATTGTGCAACAAGGCGAAACCTTATACGCTTTAAGCAAAAAATATGGCGTAAGCATAGACCAGATTAAAGAGTGGAATAATATGCCTGATTTACATATTGAAATTGGGCAAACACTGGCAGTTAGTGCGGATGGTATTGCTGCTGCCAATGCCGCAAAAACCATAGTAACGGATACAAAACAAATCACAGTACCTGTTTCAAAACCAGCCCTTCAAAAAACTATTACAGAAGAACAAACAACAACCGAAATAAAAGAACAACCCATTGTTCCGGTACCTGAAAATAAAAGTGCCATAACCTATACCCTGCCTGCAGGCATTAAAAAAGATGGCAGCGATAGTTATTTTGCAAATGAGTACCATACGCAATACGGTGCTATACAAAAGGCAGATGGTGATGCAATGACATTTAAAACCGCCAGTGGATGGGAAGACAAAAAATATTATATTCTTTTAAATGATGCCCCTGCAGGCAGTATTGTAAAAATTACCGCTGATAATGGCAACGTGGTTTTTGCTAAAGTATTATGGACATTGGATGAAATGAAACTGAATACCGGGCTGCGTTTTCGCATAAACGAAGCTGCTGCTGCCGTTTTAAAAATCAGCACTAACCGCTTCCCTCTCCATGTGGAATATCATCAATAAATTTTAATTTTTATGAAACGTATTTTAGCCATTACCATTTATATATGCAGTTTATCCTGCTCTGCTCCTGCCCAGCAAAAAGATGTAAATACCACCACATTTCAGGAGCATTTGGCCACACCCGGTGTACAAATTTTAGATGTACGCACCGCCGGAGAATACCAGAATGGCCATATCAAAAATGCATTGCAGGCAGATTGGCTGCAACAGGAACAATTTAAAGACAGGATACAATATATGGATAAATCAAAGCCTGTTATGGTGTATTGTGCCAGTGGTGGAAGAAGCGGTAAAGCGGCTACATGGCTTGCACAAAATGGTTTTACCATCGTAGAAAACCTGCAGGGTGGATTTACCCAATGGAAACTGGATAACAAACCTGTTGAAGGTGGTGATAATACCCCGCAACTAACTATTGATGCCTATAACTCACTTACTATTTCTTCAGATGTAGTACTAATTGATTTTGGCGCCACCTGGTGCCCACCTTGTAAAAAAATGGAACCCGTTCTTGCTGATGTGGAGCAAAGCATGGCTGGTAAAATAACACTTTCTAAAGTAGATGGCGGTATTAATACCAATATTATGCAACAACTTAATGTAGCAGCATTACCCACTTTTATTATTTATAAAAAAGGTAGAGAAGTTTGGCGCAAGCAGGGTATTGTTAGTAAAGAAGAGCTGGTTAGCCAATTAAGTAAATAGTATTCTACACACTATATTTCAGGTAAATAACCAGTTCAATTATTTGTTCTCTTACATCAGAAAGGTAACTTATGCGTACAATAATTTTTTCTCTTGTTCTATTTGCAGGATTTTGTTGCATAGCCTGTAACAATGAAAAAGTATATCCAAAAGCAGAAGACGCTTTGGATGCAGGCAGGGAATTTATTGATGGCTGTTTAAAGGGTGATTTTGCCAAAGCAGCCTATTATATGATACCGGATGAACGCAATAAAAATTTGCTGGATACCCAACAAATTAATTATGAAAAAGAGCCCAAATCAGTAAAAGAGGAATATAATGCCGCCAGTATTATTATAAACGAAGATGCTGTTTTAAATGATAGCACCCATATTATTAATTACCAAAACTCTTACGATAAAACGGGCCGGAAAGTAAAAGTTATATTACGAAATAATAGCTGGCTGGTAGATTTTAAATACACTTTTGACGGCAACCTCTAAGCAGTTTCCATTATTAAGTTATGCTGTAGATTTTCTACTACATACTTAAATCGGCATTTTTCGGGTATATTTGCACTTTAATTAGTTCATTTAACCAGAAAAACACAAATTAACCGTACCAATTCTAGGAATAATACAAATTAAAATTTTTATAATACAATAACGTATTTAAATAGTCAACTCTGTTTATAGATCGTACCAATACCCTGTGAACAGTTTTTTTAAACACCAATCCATTAACTAAAACTAAACATCATGATGACAGTACTTCACCCATGGCATGGCATTAATTCCGGTGAACAATCCCCGAGAATTGTAAACGCGGTAATTGAAATCCCTCAAGGTTCCCGTATCAAATATGAAATTGATAAACCAAGTGGTTTATTAAAGCTGGACAGGGTTATTTACTCCTCTTTCCACTACCCTGCCAACTATGGTTTTATACCACAAACCTATGGCGATGATAAGGATCCACTGGATATCCTGGTACTTTCTGGGCATAGCATACAGCCCATGTGTATTGTAGACGCCAAAGTAATTGGTGTAATGCAAATGATTGATGGCGGCGATGCTGATGATAAAATTATTGCCGTTGCTGCACACGACCAGTCTATTAACTATATTAACAATATTGAAGAGTTACCCAAACACTTCTTTAACGAGTTAAGACACTTTTTTGAGGAATATAAAACACTCGAAAACAAAACCGTAAAAGTAGAAGAGTTTGGAGATAAAGCCCAGGCTTTGCTTATTATTGAAGATGCCATTAGGTTATATAAAGAAACATTTAAATAAGCACCCCATTTACTAAAATCCTTTTCCAATAAGCGAAGAATATTTTAGTAAATAAACTATGCTTATATTATATTGAACATTACTTTTGCAAAAAGAATCATTCATGGAAGCTAAAAGATCTACCGCCAAATACTGGGCATTATTTTTTTTCTGGTTAATAGTTATGCTTGTATTAATTGTTTTTCTTCGCCAGTTTTTCTGGATGGCTTTACCAGGCACTGTAACTTATTTTGCTAAAGCAATGGATATTATGTAATTATCCATTACAACTATATGTAAAAGGTAGCGAAGCAATTCGCTACCTTTTTGTTTTTAGTGTTGGCCCAACAGCAGGTTAAATAGCCACTTTACTTGCGTCGCACACTTCGGGGTTCTACTTTTATGGCGGCAAAAACAGTCTATTGTCCCAAATAAAATAGCTGCCATATTTGTTACAGTACAAGAGTGCGACGCAAGTAATGCCTCATTTTTACCGGTTTGCCGGGGTACAAACCATACCCCACAAAAAAGCCGCAGCATATTATTGCTACGGCTATATTGATAAAATTATATGTTTATAATCCTTTAATCAGGTCGTTGGCCTGTTTTACATAATCATCGTTTTTGGCAACTGTAGCTACTTCTATGCATTTTTTTGCACTTTCTTTAGCGGCAGCCTTATTGCCCATTGCTTTTTCTACCTTGGCTTTTAACAAAAACATCCAAAAAGCATTTGCGTTTTCTTCTACCGCCTTGGTTACATATTCCAGGGCTTTGGCATTGTTTTTATCCCAATCAAAATAAAAGTTAGCTGCCTGCCAATAAGGCTTTTTATCGGTTTGTAAAGCAGCTTCAATTTGGGCTTTAATACGTTCTTTAATTTCGGTGCTAATGGGAATAGAAATAGCATTATTACCCCAGGCCAAATTTAATTCGCAACGCTCTGGCTGAATATTGGCAAACTGCATGGTAAAGTTTTCTACTGCAACACCCTCCATTTTTTTAACTGGTACGTTAAATCTAACTACATCTTCACTTTCCTTATACCCATCGGTACCAGCGTTATTAACACCTTTGTTAATAATTATAGTGCATTCTGTTTTATTGGGAATGGTGTAAATAACATAAGTACCTGTATCCAGCTTTTTACCACCTATGGTTACATAATCGCTAAAACTAATGCGGGTAGCAGCATTGGCACCTGTACGCCATAATTTACCCAAAGGGGCCAGATCACTGTTCTCAGCAAATAGGGTGCGGCCCTTAATAGCCGGACGGGAATAAGTTAATACTATTTTACCAATACCAAAATCCTGCGTAATGGTTTGTGTGGGGCTTGGCGCAGGCATTTGCACCTGGGCAACAGCTATGGCAACAGAAGCAAGAGCAGCCAATAACAACGTTAGTTTTTTCATTGTGTACATTTTTTGTAGTTGCGAAAATACAGGCTAAGTAGCTGTACTGATTATTATTATGGGAAAATATTAAAAAGGGATGGTAACCCGGGCTTTCTTTCTTTTGGTATTGGCTATCCAGCGTGGGCCTTCTTTTAAAATGGTAATGGCTTTTTTATCCGACGTTTCATCCAGCGATTGTACAATATTAAAGTTAAAAGGCTTTCCATCTTCATTTACCTGAAACTCAATTTCTACATTGCCCATTACTTTGGGGCCATTATTGGTGCTGTCTAATTTCTGGTGCAATTTTTTGTATACATAATCCTGGAAAGACTCCCAGCCACCAGCCGGAAAAGCACTATCAGCAGTAACAGACCGCATACTTGCTTTCTTTTTAGAAGCATAACCCGTTACCACTACTTCTGATAAGGATTGATTATCTGGAGCTAATGCTATTTTGTTGGCAGCATTGGCCTGTAACTGCGCCTGTTGCTGACTAAACCCAATAGAGGATATAGTTACGTACAGGCTGGTATCAGGTGCCTGTATGGTAAAATACCCATCAGCATTGGTAACTGTGGCTTTTTGTCCGGTAGCATTTACCAAAGCATTAGCCACCGGATTAAGATTGTTATCCAGCACCCTTCCCTTAAAACTAAGCAGGTTGGCAGTTGCACCGGAATCGTATGCTGGCATAGCTGCAGCCGGAATACTATACGCAGGATTGCCACTTGTAAAAGCCGATTTTGTTTCCAGTGCATCGGTATTATTTGCTTTGGCCACATCATCTGTAGTTGGCTGTTTTGCCGCAAGTGGTGTGTCAGTGGCTATTGTATAGGGTAACTGTTTATTGGCTAAGGTTTTACTTCGGTTGGCAAGATATTGTGCCGCTTGGTGGTCTTTAGTTATTTGCTGGGCCAGTAATTGTGCTGTATCTGGTATGGGGGTTGCCACATTGGTGGTGGTATCTATAATTACAGGTGGTACAAAAGCAATGTCCTTATTTTCCGGTGTATTATTATTGTCCCACATAAAAAAGCCAGTAAAAGCTATGCCGGCAATTACTGCAATGGCAGCGGCAACTCGCCACCAGCCAATTCCGTTTTTGGTGGGCATGGCAACCACAACCGCTTGGGTTTGCTTCCCTTGTATATGGGCTGCAATTTCGTTTAGGTGTTTGGCAGCAATAGTAAAATCGGGCACTTCATTAAAGCCTTCTATGGCATCGGCCAAAAAAGGATCTTGCAAGGCAGCACGTTCCATGTCGTGCATTTCTTTTGCCGACATGGCGCCCCGCAGATATCGTTCTATATCAGCAGCAGAATAAATAATATGTTCGGGTTGGTTAGGCATTTGTTTCCATACAAATTTTCAGGTTTCGCCGGCCATTTTGTATCAGGCTGCGTACTTTATTCCATTCCATACCTGTTATTGTTACAATCTCGTTGTAGCATTTATTTTCCAGGTAAAACAATTGTATACTTTGTTTTTGTTCTTCGGGCAGCTGTTCTACACAATTTTCCAGTTTAATAAAATCCTGCTCCCTGTCCAATATGGTATCAAGATGCGCAAAATCGTCTGATTGCATAAGTGTGGGCTGAAATTCTACAGTAATCATTTTTTTACCCGCCCTTAATTGCATCAGACAGTGGTTTTTAGATAGCACATATAGCCAGCTTTTAAAATTATCTACCTCGTGTTTAGGTAGTTTTTGCACCAATTCCTCATAAATATTCATCACAGCGTCCTTAGCTGTTTCGCCATCTTTCAGGTATTTTAAACAGGTACCATATACCAGCTCATAATAGCGCATAAAAAGGCGTGCCAGAATATCCTGGTCAAAGCTGCGCTTAAATTGTTGCAGCAATGCTTCATCGGTTTCCTGTGCTTGCTCTATGTGCTTAATGGGTAACAATCAGTATATATATGTGTACAAATGTAGGGTAAAAATTACGTGATTCTTTTGCCCGTTATAAGCGCTTCATTTTTATGTTACCAGCTGCAGATGGTAATGGCATCGCCGCTTGTGTCACTCACTTCCAGGTTCGGAAAATAATGCAGCAGAAAATAAAATAATAAAAAATATCATTCCGCTTATGTAAAAAAATCAATGGCTGCATCTGTTCTGTATTGGCCAATAAATTTTATGTATTTCAGGCGGCTTAGGTGCTGCCATAATAACCAAACGTAAAAGTGTGCGACGCAAGCGGCGATGCCATATGCGTCATAGCCGGGCACACGAGTAGGAATTTTATTACATCAACAAATAAAAACTTTTTTATGAAATATGTATTTGCCGCAACTGCCTTATGCAGTATGCTTTTACTATCTTTTATTATTGATGCTTCGCGCATTATTACCGGAAAAGTTACCGATGAAAATGGAAACCCTATTGCGGCGGCTACTGTTATTGTAAAAGGTACTTCAACCGCCACTGTTACCAATATAAACGGCGAGTACAGTATTGTTGTTAACAAAGAAAAAGCTGTACTAGTAATCTCTTATGTTGGATATGAAAGTAAAGAAATAAAACTAGGTACTCCATTGCAATACAATGTTACTCTAAAGCCCTCACAATCGCCCCTATCAGAGGTTGTAGTGGTAGGTTATGGCACCAGCACTGATAAATATACATCCTATTATGCCCCATCAGCAAAAACAAAAACATTAACCGGCCAGCTTGCGGGTGTGCAGGTGCAACAAAATAAAAATAACGGATATTATTATTCACCCAATAACAAGGATAGCTTTAACGACTATTTCAATACACCCAACAACTCCGAAGGCTATGATAAAATAAATGAAAACCCATTTTTACGGGTAAAAGAAAATCCCCTTTCCACTTTCTCCATTGATGTGGATGCTGCATCGTACAGCAATATTAGAAGGTTTATTAATAACGGCCAATTGCCGCCAATTGATGCCGTAAGGATTGAAGAGATGATTAATTATTTTTCTTACCAATACCCACAACCAACTGATGATAAACCCTTTGGCATAACAACAGAAATGGCTACCTGCCCCTGGAATAAAAAACATGCATTGGTAATGGTAGGTTTGCAAGGCAAAAAAGTTGCCACAGAAAACCTGCCTGCATCTAACCTGGTATTTTTAATTGATGTTAGCGGCAGTATGAATGACGCCAATAAATTACCACTGGTGCAGGCTTCATTAAAAATGCTGTCCACGCAATTAAGGGCAGAAGACAAAGTGGCCATTGTAGTGTATGCCGGCAGTGCCGGCCTGGTATTGCCTTCTACAACAGGCGATAATGTAACAGCCATTAAAGATGCCATTGATAAACTAAGCGCCGGTGGATCTACAGCTGGTGGTGCGGGTATACAACTGGCATATAAGGTGGCCAAAGATAATTTTGTTAAAGAAGGTAATAACCGCGTAATACTTTGTACCGATGGAGATTTTAATGTAGGCCTTAGCAGCGATGATGCCCTGGAAGCACTGATTGAACAGGAAAGAAAATCTGGCGTGTTTTTAACGGTGCTTGGTTTTGGTATGGGTAATTATCAGGATAGTAAAATGCAAAAACTGGCCGATAAAGGCAATGGCAACCATGCCTATATTGATGGCATTAACGAAGCCAAAAAAGTGCTGATTAACGAATTTGGCGGTACACTTTTTACCATTGCAAAAGATGTAAAACTGCAAATTGAATTTAACCCTGCCCAGGTAAAAAGTTACCGCCTTATTGGTTACGAAAACAGGATGCTGGCCAAAGAAGATTTTAATAACGACCAAAAGGATGCCGGTGAATTAGGCAGCGGCCATACAGTTACCGCATTGTACGAAATTGTACCTGCATCCAATAAGGAAGATGATACAGAAACCGTAGATGCGCTCAGGTATCAAACAACGGAAAAAGAAAAAATCAGTACGGCATTTGGCAAGGAGCTAATGAATATAAAACTCCGCTACAAAAAACCCGATGAAGATAAAAGTGCTTTAATAGAACACCCGGTAATGGAGCAGTATGGCAATATCGAAAACACCTCAGAAAATTGCAGGTTTGTTACAGCAGTGGCGGGATTTGGCATGTTATTGCGCAATTCTAATTTTAAAGGCGATGCTGCTTATGATATGATCCTATCCTTGGCACGTAAATCAGTAGGTGCTGATGAACAGGGGTATAGAAAAGAGTTTGTTCAAATGGTAGAAAATGCCGCCTTACTTAGTGGCAAAAAAGTAACCGTACTTACAAAATAATTAAAATAGCCGCCGCTGCGCGGCGGCTATTTTTTAAATGCCGGATGATATTCATTTAGCGTAGAACGCAGATAATCCCTGTCTAAATGCGTATAAATTTCTGTGGTGGTAATACTTTCGTGGCCCAGCATTTCCTGCACGGCCCTAAGATCGGCGCCACCTTCTACCAAATGCGTGGCAAAAGAATGCCGAAAGGTATGTGGTGAAATACTTTTGGTGATGCCTGCTTTTTTTGCCAAATCCTTAATAATGTAAAATATCATAATTCGGCTAAGGGGGCGGCCATGTTTGTTTAAAAACAAAATATCCTGATAGCCTTCTTTTAATGGCTGGTGCACCCTTATGCTATCCTTATACAGGTTAATATATTTTATGGCATCGCTGCCAATGGGTACCAGCCTTTCTTTATTGCCTTTGCCAATAACACGAATAAAACCTACATCCAAATACAGGCAACTTATTTTTAAACCAATTAATTCGCTTACCCGAACACCACAGCTATACATAGTTTCCAGTATGGCTTTGTTACGGCCGCCATCGGGTTTGCTAAGGTCTATGGCGGCAATCATTTTTTCTATTTCTTCAAAGCTTAAAAAATCGGGTAATGCCCTTTTTAACTTAGGGGCTTCCAATAAGGCGGAGGGATCTGCACTTACAATTTGCTCAATAAGACAATACTTATAAAAACTTCTGATGCCCGAAATGATTCTGGCCTGCGAGGTGGGTGTCATCCCCAACTCTGCCACCGATTGTATAAAGCCCTGTAATACTTTTAATTCAAGGCTTTCGGGGCCAGCATGGTTGTTGGTAAGTTGCAGGTATTGGGTAAGTTTATCTACATCATGCAGGTAAGCTTCTACTGAGTTATCGCTAAGCGATCGTTCTAACTGCAGGTAGGCCTTAAACCCTTTTTTATATGGTTCCCACATTTTCTTCTGTTGATTTTTTTATACTGCGAACTTTGATGATGAATAAACGCTAAATTCGGGCTTCATAACATCATTCCAAAATTTAGTAACCGCAACAACTGCATGCAACCTGTAAATCTACGTTCATTCAAGCAAAAGGTACGATATCACCAGGCCGCTTTTAAACGCTTTCTTAAAAAATTAGCTAAAAACCCACCACGTGGTTTAGACCCACTGGCCGCTAAAATTGATAAAGAAGTTTGGCAGGAAACCGATTGTATTAGCTGCGCCAATTGCTGCAAGGTAATGACACCCACTTTTACCAATAAAGATATTAATCGCATTGCCGCCCATTTTGACATGAAGCCCGCCGAGTTTAAAGATAAATGGCTGTTCTACGATAAAAAAAGCAAGGACTGGATGAATACCACACAGCCCTGCCAGTTTTTAGACCTAAAAAGTAATATGTGCTCTATTTACGAAGTGCGCCCTGCCGACTGTGCCGGATTTCCACACCTGGCCAAAAAGAAAATGGTAGATTATGTGCATGTGCACCAGCAAAATATTCAATACTGTCCGGCCACCTATAAAATGGTAGAAAAGTTAATGGCCTATACAGATGCCAAATAACCGGTATTGGCCAGGCAGCAAATCGGGAGGCGGCTTTACTTGCGTCGCACTCTTGTACAGCAGAATACATTGCAGCTTTACCATTTGCGCATCTGCTTAAGCTCCAAAAATCCAATAACTGGTAATTTTTTTTGTACGCTTCTGTTGCCATAAATGAGGAACCCTGAAGTGTGCGACGCAAGTACAGTTGCCCAAGGCCTTAAAGCCGGGTACATAATGGTTAAAATAAATGGGTAAACAGCGCATATTTATCTTTACCCACAGCAAACATTATCGTTAGATTATCCGTATTAATATATGTATACGCACACAATGAGGAAAAACGAGATGGATATTCGGCTTAATTCTTACCTTAATTTAAGAATAGGTAAACTTAATTGACCAAAATATCGGCAGTATCAGTACAACTAATTAAATTGTAACGCATTTATAAAAAGGTACCCCCACCATTTAAATTTTGATTATGAGAAAAATTTCAGCACTATCGAATTACACTGTTCTTGGTTTTTTAATGCTGCTAATATGCATCGGCAATGTTGCCTGCGATAGCGCCGCAGAAAAAGAACGTGAACTGGCCATGAAGAAAAGAGGCATTACCGAAGAGGAAGAGAATAACGGCAAATATGATAAAGCCGCCGCATTAAAAGATATGTTTAAACAATGGGACGATATGCAGCGTGATCCCGTAACAGGAACGGTACCCGTAGAACGATTAACAGCCGCCTATCAACGCACCAAACAATTGTTAAACAGGTCAGCCATAAGCAGCTTTACCAATGGGGTAGCTGGTGTAAGCTGGGTTAACCGCGGCCCCAATAATGTGGGTGGCAGAACAAGGGCCATTATGATATCGCCATTGGATGCTACCGGTAATACTGGTTTTGCAGGCGGTGTTGGTGGTGGACTTTGGAAAAGCACTAACCTGAAATCTGCTACGCCTACCTGGTCTGCCATAAATGATTTTTTACCTAATCTGGCTATTACCTATATCACCTATAGCCCTGCTAATACCAGCATATTTTATGCTGCTACTGGGGAAGGTTTTGGCAATGCAGATGCTGCAAGAGGTTTAGGTATTTTAAAATCTACCGATGGTGGTACTACCTGGAGCTTTTTATCGGCTACCAATAATTCCAATTACTATTTTGTTAACAAGGTTTTGGTAAACAGTAATGGGGATTTGTATGCTGCAACCAGCCAGGGTTTATTCCGTTCTCAAAACGCCGGCGCCAGCTTTACACAGGTAATTGCAGGTAATGTTAGTGATGTAGAAATTGCCAGTAATGGCGTAATTTATGCGGGTAAACAAGGTTCTAATAGTTCCTTATTTCGTTCTACAAACGGCGATGCTGGCAGTTGGACAGATTTAATTCTAGCTAAAATTGGTTTGGACTCTAATACCAATAAAACACAACGTGTAGAAGCTGCTGTTTCCCCCAGTGACCCCAACACAGTATATGCAATGCTCTACCAGGATACTACCAGTTATACACAAGGCGGAAGTTCCTATACTTCAAAAGTGGCTATATATTCAAGTACCGATGGAGGGGCAAGCTTTACCAGAGGAAGCAGTCCCAATGATGAGGATACCGGAATTCCGGATCCTGACTTTACCCGGTCTCAGGGCTGGTATGACCTAATTTTAGCTGTAGATCCAGACAGAAGTAACGTAATTTATGCAGGGGGTATAGATATTTTCAAATCCGATAATTACGGCCAATCATGGGTTCAATTAACACATTGGTATGGTGGCTTTTCCAAGCAATACGCTCATGCGGATCAGCATGGAATGACCTTTGAAGGTAAAAAGTCTGACATTATGTATTTTACCAATGATGGTGGTATTTTTCAAACTACAAATGCAAAAGATGATATGCCTTCTATTAAGGCAATAAACACTAATTATATTGTAACACAGTTTTATGCCTGCGACTATAATCCTACCAAGGGTAGTAATTATTTTTTAGCGGGTGCGCAGGATAATGGTACACAACAATTCACTACTGCAGGCGTAGGTGCCACACAGGCTGCAACAGGTGGAGATGGTGCCTATTGTAATATTGACAAGGTAGATCCTACTTATCAGTTTACACAATATGTGTATAATAATTACTATCGGTCCACAGATGGAGGCGCCAGTTTTAATACTGTAAGCTCTGGAGGACTTGCCAATACCGGACGTTTTATCAATCCGTCTGATTATGATGGCACTACTAAAACCTTATTTGCGGCCACCAATACCGGTAAATATTTACGTTGGGTAAATGCAACCACTTCCTCTACTTTTCAATCGGTAAGTGTAACGGCTATAACTTCAACAATTTCGGCGGTTACTGTATCTAAAGCAGTAGCAGGTAAGGTATATTTTGGTTTGGGAAATGGTAAAATAATTTCGGTAAATAAAGCTGCTACAGTAACAGGTACAGCACCTTCAAAAAATTTGGGTACCCCGGTTAGTAATGGCTATGTAAATGCTATTTGGGAAAATCCTACTGATAGCACCAACCTTATTGCTATTTATTCCAACTACGGGGTAACCAATATTTGGGAGACCAAAAATGCCGGGGCTGCTACCCCCACCTGGACAGCAAAAGACGGCGACCTGGCCGATATGCCGGTATATTGTGTGCTGCCAGATCCAACAAATCCAGCAAACAATGTATTAATTGGTACTGAGCTGGGTGTGTACAGCACCAGTAATTTTCAGGATGCCAACCCTAACTGGGTACCTACCAGTGCCAATATGGCCTATACAAGGATTACCCAACTTAAATTAAGAAGCAGCGATAGCCTGGTATTGGCCTCTACACATGGCCGTGGTTTATTTACCAGCGATGTATTTATGTCTGCAGCTGCTAATTTTACCGCTTCTAAAATAGTAACCTACGTTAATAAACCTGTTAGCTTTAGCGATGCCAGTACAAAAGCAAGTTCCTGGCAGTGGGATTATTCCAACGATGGTTCTTATGAGTCTACCGCACAAAACCCAACCACTTCTTTCTCTACCGCTGGTGTGTACACCGTTAGATTAAGAATAAACGGCAGTGCCGCTTTGGAGAAAACTATTACTGTAACCGTTTTGCCCAATAAAGCTACCCCTTATGCTTTAGCAGATGGTGGAGATTTTGATAGTAATCCAAACGATTTTGCTGCAGACAATATAGGCACATCTGCATTTAGCCGTGGCAACTCTGTACAAGCCGGTAAAAACGGTACGCATAGTGGTAGTTTTGCCTGGGTAATTGATATAAACAGTGCGCAATACACACCAAATTCCACCGCCTATTTATACAGCCCCAACTATAACTGTACTGCGCCAGGCACTTATACAGTTAACTTATATGCCAAATACAAAATTGAAAATACCTGGGATGGTTTCAGGGTAGAATACTCCACCGATAAAGGAGATACCTGGCTGCCATTGGGCACTACGGTTCAAACCAATTGGTATGATTATGATAACCCGCTAACCGATAGGCCATTCCCGGTTGGAGAAGCTTATTTTTCAAACGTAAATAAAACTAGTTATACTTTATGCACCTATTCCACTTCAGATTTTGCAGGTAATGAAAATGTAGCTTTCAGGGTGGTATTCCAATCTGACCCAGCCTCGGTTGATGCAGGTTTGGCAGTTGATGATTTCTCATTAGACGGACCGCCAAATGCCTTACCGGTTAATTTAATTTCATTTACCGCATTTAATAGTGGCGATAAAAATACACTGCAATGGAAATCCGGCTCAGAAATAAATAGCAACCGTTACGAGCTGGAAAGAAGTTTTGATGGCCGCAATTTTGAAAAATTTGCCAGCGTAGCTTCTAAAAACAATCCAACCGGAGCCACCTATACTTATTCAGATAATATTGCCCTGGTAAAAATAAATACCTTCTACTACAGAATTAAAATGGTAGATAACGATGGTAGTTTTAAATATTCTCAGGTAATTAATCTTAAGCTAAGTGGCAGGGTAGAACGCATTAGTGTACTGGGTAATATTACCAATGGACCAGTAAAAATATTGGTACCGGCATCTATGCTTGTAAAACCAATTCAGGCCAATATTATTTCAAATAGTGGTGCTGTTGTTAAACGCACTATTGTAAACAACATGAGTTCAATAATAGATATTCGTTCATTGGCAGCAGGTAGTTATTATATGAACTTTATACAGGATGGCAAACTGATACAAACAGAGAAAATAATAAAACAATAACACAGTTATTGCTTCATAAAAAAAGCTGATTCAAAAAATGAATCAGCTTTTTTTATGTTAACAGACAGTGAAGTATTTCTTTTAGCCCGGCAGTAAAACAGCAAGTGGCTTTACTTGCGTCGCACTCTTGTACGGTAGTAATACTATGCAGCAAATCCTTTTTATACAATCGTTACCGGGCAAAAAGCAAAACCGTTAATTACATATCTTCCCCATTATCGATATTAAAATCATCTTCATCGCTGCTATGTATTTTATAGCCGCCCTTTTTAAAGTATTTCCTGTACTTATCAGTAATTTCTTTTGATTGTTGCTGGCCATTGATCAATAAATTACCATTGGCTTTCCATTCTACACTATAATCTTTTGCGGTATTAATCAGCCCATCGTTTTGCAGCTCTTCAGTAAAATGTTTATACATCATCAACTGATTCTTAGCTTTTTCAATTTCCTTTTTGGCTTCCTTCAAACTGTTTTCAATTTCTTTTTTAAGCTTAGGGTTATTTATTTCCAGTTGGGCTTTTTTAATTTCTTTTTGAATGGCTTCACGGTCAACCTTGCTTAATTCAATTTGGGCTTCGGCCAATGCTTTTTTTACATCTGCCTTAATTTGTTCTTTATCAATTTTATTAAGTTCGATATTGATATCATTACCAATTTTCTCGAAATCTATTTTTCTTAGTTCTTCATTTACCTGTTTGCCAATTTGGTCAAAATCTATTTTAGACAAAGCTTCTGTTACTTCTTTTGAAATGGTAATATTCAGTCCTTTAAGCTGCACATCCAGCTGAGACATTTGAGCATCCAGTTGTTTCATGGCTTTATCCAGTTCTTTCATTCTAAGTTCAGCCTTGTCATTATTAGATTTACCGGGGCGGGTAGTATCTCGTTGCTCGTATTGTGTTTTTGTGGCGCTTTCTTTTTTGCTGTTTCCATCAACAGTTTGCCAGGCAATAGCGCTGCCAGCAATAATAAAAAGCCCAAGCACCATAATAATTTGCGGACGGTTAAATACATTTTTCATTGTTTTAGTTTTTTGGTGATATTTATTTACGAATTTGTTCGTATAAATGTACGATTGAATTCGTAGAATATTACTCCAAAGTATTTATTGATAAAATTTTAACAGAAAGCGAAGGTTTGCCAGTATAGGAAAATAACTTATAACTAACTGAATATAAATTACTTACTACACAAAACCTACATACAAATGAAAATGTTATGGAAAAACCAGTTGCCTTGTTGTTGCCATAAAAGAGGAACCCTGAACCGAGCGTGGCAAGTAAAGCTAAATAGATAATCTACAGCCGGCTTAATAAAAATAATGGTGTAATACAGCGGGTTATAGTTGCTGCAACATGTCTACCACCCCTTCGCGTTTAAGAATAAGGTAGCCTAACCTATCGTTGCTAATACCTTCTTTTAGCTGGTAACTAAACAACAATTGATCGTCTTTTACCTCGGTTTCAAAATAGCGGAACTGTATATTGGGGTATTGTTTAAGATCGTTTCCTATTTCGTATAAATGGGTGGAGAGGACAAATAAGGCATTCTGCATTTTTCTAAGTCCTTCTATAACCACCGTGCTGCATTTCATGGCATCCTGTACATTGGTGCCTTTAAAAAGTTCATCAATCAGTATCAGCCATTTTTTACCATCGCTAATTTTGGTAAGTGTTTTGTGTATACGCTGTACCTCGTTAAAGAAATAACTCTCGCCTTTAATAATATTATCGGCTACCTGTATATTGCTAAGCAAGCCATCGAATAAAGACAATTCCATTTTTTTGGCCGGCACGCCCATACCCAGGTGTGCCATATACACTGCCAAACCAACTGCTTTTATAAAAGTGCTTTTACCACCCATATTGGCGCCGGTGAGAAATAAAAAATTCTTTTCCTGTACCAGGTTAATATCGTATGCCACCGGTGTGGGCAATAAGGGGTGGTACAATTGCTCCACTGCCAAACAGGGTTCTTTTTTACCCGAAAATGAAGGAAAGGAAAATTGATAGTGCTCACAAGCCATGGCCATACCATAATAAGCATCCAGTCGGCTATATATTTCTACCAATTCTAAAGCGGCAGATTTATACCCATTGCGTATATAATGTCCATACTGCTGTTGTTGGGTAATAGACAGCTTTTCGTTTACCGGATGATGTATAATGGCCTGTATTACAGGCTTAGCCAGCAAAAGTTGTATTTGTCCGGTTATGGTTAGCAATAAAGGCGGCATTTGCTCATTGCCCAAAGATTGAATAATGGCTTGCAGCCCTTTTACAAATTGCGTAAAATGGGTAAGGGTATATTCTATAAGGGAGTAATCTTCTTTATTAAGCAGCTTATACATAAATGCATCCAGGCTGCTGGGTTTGCGGGGAATATTATCAACGGGTGTTTCGTAAAACTTTTCTATTACCATGATTGTACCATTGGTAATAGTTTGGGGCCATTGTTCTTTAACGCGTAAAATACAGCTAAGCAATGCCTGGGTTTCTTCAATTTCTTTTATTGAACCCAGCGGCCTTGCCAGCAGGAATTTTAACCATTCCCGGCCGCCAATGGTTCTGCTAAAATCAAGATGATGTAAAACCGATTGGTTTTCCTCATGCGCAAAAATGGATAAATCGTTAAGTGTGGTAGTATCTACTTGCATAGAAAATTATGGTTGCTGGCTGTACCTTTTTACCGGTTAAAATGTAAACGCATGCCTTTATTAGATTCATCAAACTGCATATTTCCATAAACCATATTTCCATTTACAAATGTATTATTGATGGTGGCCGGGAAAGTAAAACCTTCCAGTGGGCTCCAAGCACATTTATAATAGATATTTTCCTTTTTTACGGTAGAAGGTTGTTGCATATCTGCCAAAACCAAATCGGCAAAATAACCTTCCCGGATATATCCGCGTTCCTTTATTTGAAAACAATCTGCTACGGCATGGCTCATTTTCTGTACTACTTTTTCAATGGAAATGTTGCCTTGCTGTACATAGTGCAACATTAGTAATACCGAATGTTGAACCAATGGCAAACCGGCATGCGCAATTTCGTAAGGTTCATTTTTTTCGGCCCAGGTATGTGGCGCATGGTCGGTAGCAATCACATCCAACCTGTCATCCAGCAATGCTTCCCATAAAGCGGCTTTATTATGCGGCGCTTTAATAGCTGGATTGCATTTTATTAAGTTGCCTAAAGAGGCATAATCGTCGCTGGTAAAATGCAGGTGGTGTACACAAACTTCGGCAGTAATACGTTTATCTGCCAGAGGAATCAGGTTGGTAAACAACTGCAATTCTTTAGCTGTGCTAATATGCAGAATATGTAAACGACTGCCATTTTTCTTCGCATATTGTATGGCTTTAAATGAAGATTCAAAACAACCTTCTTCATTTCGTATAACCGGATGATCGGAGGGTTCCAGTACCGGTTTTATTCTTTTAAGCTCGGCCAGGTTATGTTTAATGATTTGCTCATCCTCGCAGTGGGTGGCAATCAGTAGTTCTGTATTGGCGAATATTTTATCCAGTACCAGCGGATTATCTACCAATAAATTACCGGTAGAAGAGCCCATAAATATTTTGACCCCGCACACCTCATTTTTCTTTTTATTGGTTTTTAGTACTTCTTCAATATTATCATTGGAAGTACCCATAAAAAAAGAATAATTGGCCAGCGAGGTTTGGGCGCCAATGGCATATTTATCTTCAAGCAAGTCTTGAGTAAATACAGGTGGGCTGGTATTGGGCATTTCCATAAAGCTGGTAACGCCACCTGCTACTGCTGCCCTTGACTCAGTATAAATATTGGCCTTATGCGTTAGCCCTGGCTCCCTAAAATGCACCTGATCGTCAATAGCACCCGGCAGTAAATGTTTACCACTACCATCAATTTCAGTTACTGCATATTTTACATTGCCGCTGTGTAGTACTTGTTCTATGCGGCCTTTCTTTATTAAAACATCACCTTGTAAAATCTTGCCCTCATTTACTATTGATGTATCTTTAATGATATAATCCATTATTTATGAATTTCGCTAAAGGTAAGTTGTTGCAAATTATTTATTCCTGCTTGTTCATTTTTGTTTTTGGTTTCCCCATTTTTTTACATGCCCAAACCAACTATATACAAACCGGATTAAAGGACTATGATTTTTTAGACCGGCTGGAAATAAAAACCCGTAACCAGGATTTGTATTTCTCCAATATAAAACCTTATCCACGCAGGCTTACCGCATTACAATTGGCCTATGCAGATAGTTTGGCACAAGCCAATAGCAATTATGGCAACCTAACTGCCATTGATAAGTATAATCTGGAAAGTGAATTAATGAACCATTCAGAATTTACTACCCACCGCGATTATTTTAACAGCAAAAAGCCGGTATGGAATGCCCTTTATAAAACAAAAAGTCATTTATTGGAAGTAAACAATAAAGACCTTTTTTTGGCGATAGACCCTGTTGTTTATTTTGCCGGTGGCAAAGAAGGGGATAATGAAAATGCCTTATTTCAAAATACCCGTGGCCTGGCTGTTAGGGGCATGATTAGCCGTAAAGTGGGCTTTAATATTTATTTTACCGATAACCAGGAAAGCGTTCCCAGGTATGTAAATAATTTTATTACCAAATACGATGCGGTGCCGGGCGCAGGTTTTTACAAGGGCAGTAACCTGGCCACAAAAGGTACAGTAGATTATTTTGATGCCCGGGGCTCAGTCACCTGGAATGTGGCTAAATTTATTGACATGCAGTTTGGTTACGATAAAAACAGCCTGGGCGCAGGTTACCGCAGCCTGTTTCTTAGCGACTTCTCCAATGCGGCTACCTTCTTTAAAATCAATACCCGCATATGGAAATTTGATTACCAGAATCTCTATTTTGAATTACACCCCCAATACAATTATACCGGCAATTCACTGGCACCACGCAAGTATGCCCGCATGAACTACCTGAGCATGAACCTAAACAAATGGCTTAACCTCGGCATTTTTGAGGGTGTAAGTTTTGGCCGGAAAGACCATTTTGATTTTGCCTATTTAAATCCCGTTATGTTTTTACGCCCGGCCGAATCTAATGCCGGCAGCGCCGATAATGCCATGGTTGGTTTTGATGCCAAAGCCAATATTGCCGGCCGTATACAACTGTACGGACAATTATTAATCGACGAACTAAAAGTAAAAGAAGTGCTGCATAGTACCGGCTGGTGGGCCAATAAACAAGGCATACAATTCGGCATGAAATACATAGACGTTTTTGGTTTAAAGAATGTGGACCTGCAGCTGGAAACCAATAATGTAAGGCCTTATACCTATGCCCACTTTGACAGTGTGGCCAATTACACGCACTATAATCAACCGCTGGCGCACCCGCTGGGGGCTAATTTCAGGGAGTTTATTGCTATTATAAAAGCACAACCTTATAAAAAAGTGTATCTGCGTGCCACCGCCATTTATTATTACCAGGGTATGGATAGTGCCGGCGTAAATTTTGGCAGCAATGTATTTAGCAACTATAATTCCAGACCAAGAGATTATGGCTTTAGCATTGGCGATGGCGATAAAGCCACTTGCACCATGCTGCAGGTAGTAGCGTCGTACGAACTGGCGCAAAATCTTTTTGCAGATATTACCGGGCTATTTCGCAATTATTCTTTGGCCAGTGTTGCAGATAAACAGCAAACCAAAATGGTAACGCTAAGCCTGCGCTGGAATATTGGCCGCCGCGAATATCTTTTCTAATATTGGTAGCCGGGCAGCAGAACTTCCATGTAGCATCCTTGCGTCGCACACTTGATCTACAGCAAAAACCGGGGCTTTAAACAGCCAATTTATGCACTATTAAAACGAATTAATAAATTGTATAAAGCATCTTATTTTTAGCAGTTAAAACTAAAATAAAATAAAAGCCAGTCTAGAAACACTGGCTACGTATGCATTTCCATAAATCACATACGACAACTAATTATGAACTTTAATAAAGTCCTTTTATAAATTCCCAATTTTTATCTTCTTTCAATTCTAGCTTGTATAGATCACTATTCCTTATAAGCCTAATTAAAATAATATTCATTTTTATTAATTGGATTACCAAAACAAAAACGACTATGATAAAAGAGGCAATTAAATAGGTGGAATACATAGTTTATTGTTTTATTTATAAAATATATTTCGCTAATTGTTCCCTATTATCATCAGTAAGCCTGGACAAAGTTGGCATTTGAGGATAGTCAGCAAGTTTTTTACCAGCGCTCTTATCAATTGTATAATGCCTTTTTTATTTGTTAAATAAATAGCTACCATTTCAGTTATTGGAGACCCAGCTATCTTTTCTTTATGCCAACTACCGCAATTCACTTGAGTGTAAATAAAATCAACAAAAGCATTTGCATTATCAGGGAAGCATCTTCAGATAAGTAACTTTAAAGCGATGCTTAACCACCTTACCCTGTATCTCCGCTTTACGGATAGCTTTACAAAAACCATCATCTGCATGTGCATCTCCAAAAGAATCAATGTCTGCGCCATCAACAAAATATGCTTTCCTTTTTATACGTACTGCAAGGTCGCATCCTTCACCTTTCAAGTTAAATTTACATTCTCCACATGACACTTCTGCGATTATAATTTTTTTTGTTGTATCAGGTTTTGATAAATCTGGTTGCGCCTGCTGCCCATTCGCTTTTACAACAACAATGCTAAATATAAAAATGCTGACTAATAATTTCATATGAACAGGTTTTAATTTTTAAATAATATTTCTGCAAAAAAGCAGATAAAATAACTAATTGGAATAAATAGATTAAATGGGTGCATTATACTGGCATATAGTTTACATTAAAATATTCGTATTGCATATACTTTGCTGTTTCAATAGCAGCTTCCTTGCCTGAAAGTTGTTTTACGACATACAATGCCATATCAATGCCTGCTGATATACCTGCAGATAAAATGATATTACCATTATCAACAAATCGTTCCTCTGGATAAACGGTTATAGTAGGTTCTGCTTCCTTCAATGATTCAATAGCCATAAAATGGGTAGTCGCTTTTTTGTGCCGTAATAAATTTGCTTTTGCCAAAATAGGCGCACCTGAACAAACAGACAGTATTAATTCAGCCTTAAGCGCCCTTTTTTGTATCCATTTTAAAAGTAGCGGGTTATTCATTTCTTTTCTGGAACCATATGCAGCCCCATCAGAATGATAGCCACCTCCACCAGGCACCAGAAGAATATCTGCAAACGGACAGGTTTCAAATGTATAGGTTGGTAAAATGGTAAGCCTATTTCTTGCATTTACTATTTGCGTTTCGGCCACTGTAAAAACTTCGAATGCTTCCCCAATACCTCTTTTTCCAGTTACAGAAAAAACCTCAAATGGACCTGCAAAGTCAAGTACTTCCACATCGTTAAATATCAGAATAGCAATTTTTCTCATAATGGTGCCTCATCTATTAAATAGTAAAATAAGTATAGCCAAAATAAACCACAAATATGCGGCATAAAAATTTCAATTCATCTATATGCCAAACTAAAGCATTTCAATAAAACATAGTTGCGTCGCACTCCTGTACTGCATATCATTGATGAGCAAAGAATATAAAGCACAAGAGTGCGACGCAACGCAAGCTGAATCATGTTGTGAATCCGGGTACATTCATCTTACTTTATTTCTTTTTTTATTTGCTTTTGGATTAATGGCATCAATGCTATGTCATTACTTTAATCATTTTTTGCTACCAGGCGGATATACTTTAGGCATAAAGGTGCAATTTCCTTAACTATTTCTACAGCACTTTGAATGGAACTTCAATTTTTATTTTCTCCCATTCCATTGATATAGATCCACTATTTTCACTGGTATTTTTTATAGTATAAGTCAATCTTTGTATCATTTTATTTTCTATGGGCTTTACTGCCATTCGAAGCACATCTTCCGTTTCTTTATAATCATCTGCAAGGTGCTGCTGATAATTTTTATTCAAAATGAATGTCCATTCTTTTTCTCCGGGAATAGTGAAGACGGCATAAGTGCCTGCTTCAATTTTCTTATCATTTATTTCAATTGCATTGTTAATCTGAATACTGGTGGCTGTGTGTGCACCAGTAACCCACACAGCATTGTAGGGAACCAATCCACCCCAGATAATCCTGCCCTTTACACCGGGAGCATGATAGGTAATATGCAAATGTGTTTTACCAACCGATGCCATAGCTGTTCGTTCGGGACTACTCTTCATCGTGTCCTGTGTAATCAGGCCATTGTTCACACTATCAGCATAGCCGGAAGATGCCATTGGCATTTTGTGCATATCGTGCGATGCAGCACTATCAATATCTTTTGTTTCATCTGTACTGCTATTGCATGCGCTAAACAAAATAACAGTTGCAGAAATAAATAATATTTTTTTTAAAGTACTCATTTTTAATATTTTTTAAAGTAATAAATGTAAAGCCGATTTATATATCTGTTATAAATACCGGTAATGGTTTTTATGCCATAGCCTGTTGCGTTGCAATCCTTTCATTAGTATAAATTATGGCGTCAAAAAAATATACAACAAAAGATTTTCAAAGCAGCTTTACTTGTATTCAGAAAAACGTTTATCATTAATAAAGGCAGTATCTGAAAGTGATTTTAAAAATAAAATAATGTTTTTCTGCTCATCTGGAGTAAGTGCTATTCGCGGAACCCCATCCTTGTTTCTGAAAATACTGTCTAAGGTTTCACTTTCTTTTATGCCTGAGTTATAATGTTCCAAAACCTGTTCTAAAGTTTCCAGGCTTCCAGTATGCATATAAGGTGCTGTGTATTCAACGTTTCGCAGGCTGGGAACTTTAAATTTCCCTTTGTCATTCTGATTTAAAGTAATCTCGGCTCTTCCTTTATCAAAACGAAAGTCATTGGTTATGCCATTGTTTCTATAGCTGCCATCAGTAAATAAATCTGTAGCATGGCAACTACTGCATTTCATTTTAAAAAGTTGCAATCCCGCCAATTCTTCAGGCGTAAGTTGCACCCCTTCATGCCGTATATATTTATCATAACGGCTATCTGCAGAAATCATAGCTGCCAAAAATTGCGACAGTGCCTGCAAAAATTCTTTTGTTGAAATGGTATCAACAGAAAATGCATTTTTAAATAGTTGCCTGTACAAAGCAGCATTATTTAATCGCAATAATATTTCGTCAATATGCTCATCCATTTCAAGTTTATTTTCAATAGGATTGATAGGCACCATATCTAGATTATGTACACCACCATCCCAGAAAAATGTTCGATTAAAAAGTGCATTAAACACTGGCAAAGAATTTCGCCGGCCGTGCTTATTTCCTACCCCATGGCTAAAATTATGCCCTGCCTGTATAAATGCAGCTTGTTGCTGATGACATGAGCCGCAGGAAACAGAACTATCTCTTGAAAGCATTGTTTCGTAGAATAATTTCCTGCCAAGTTCAAAACCCTCTTCTGTTACAGGATTAATTTTTAAATCATAAACAGGATCTGGAAAATTGGAAGGTATTTTTATTTCAATAGGTTTAGGCTTATTTATACCGGTAAACCCAACTGAAATTGCGGCAATTATTGCAACAAATGCGATGGTAGTTTTATTTATTTTCATTTGTCTGAATTTGTGGCAGTAGCATAATCAATGCTGCCCAAATTAAAAGTGGAAATATAATTTTCTGATATTTTTACCGATAATTCGCCCCACATTACATCTGGATCTTTTGCAAGAAGTATTGGTGTTTTATAATTAAATAGTGCAGCAACATCTACATCGATATTAATTACAGGGATTTTATTTTTATTGGAAACAGATTCATTAAACGATATTGATTTTGTTCTGATGTTGTTTATGGTTTTGGATTGAAACCCTCCAAAGCCACCAATATGGTAATAAAAGTTATTGCCAGCTGAATCAGGTATTACAGGTGATTGTCCTTCCATTTTAAAAAAAATATAGCCTGAGTTCCAAGACCAATACATTACTTTGGCAGTGCTACCCACATCAAGTGTGCCTGTACGCCTGCTTATATCTGTGGTGTTTCGGGTACTATCAATGCCCACCATAAAGCTGATGGCGGTATATTTTGCTGCAGGCAGATTGTGCAGCACAATTTGCTGTGTGCCTATATCACTTTGCTTTACAAGGAAATAGCAACTATCCTGAGGCACTACATATTCGCCACCGCCTTTAAGTGTAAGTTTGATATTGCTTATAAAATAATTTAGTGTTTTTAAAGTCAACTTTTCACCGTGTGCATTTGTATATTCCTTTCCAAACTCAACAGCTTGATTGTTAAAAAGATTATTGAATTTTAATACCATTGTACCATTGGTTTTAGCTTTTGGCGGATTGACAAAACTTAACAACGCTGTTATGATTAAACCGAAGGCGATGATTTTAATAAGTGGATATTTCATATTCGTTTATTTTAATTAAAAAAGTGATAGTAGAAGCTGCAATAAAACTGCGCAATGTTAAGAAGGCTTACGGTATAGTGCCGAAGCATGATTCAACAGTACAAGAGTGCGACGCAAGTAAAGTTGAATAGTTGCATTATAGCCTGGTTCATAAAAAGCATTGTACATTTTTTAGCGGGGTAACGTATAGAATAGTTATTACTCGCTGCACTTGCCTATAATTTCATGAAACCGATTGTGCAAGGCGGATATTGCATTCTTCAAAACTTCATCGGTGTTTTTTCCGGTAACCATTTTAGCCAGTACAGCAGACTCCATCTCCAATTTAGTAAGCAGCTCCTTCATGCCATTTTTTTGAAAATTTAAGGGTATAGCAGACTGGTTTAATAGTTTTGCTTTAGCTGAAAGATCTTCGGCATTTTTTTTAAGTGGAGACAAATTTCCTTCCTCTGAAGGGTGAAAAGTTGCTGACATTACTTTGTGAAATTCATCCAGAGCAGGCCATTGAGAAAAGACAGATGGTTTTTGGGTGGCTGCATTTTTTTTCTCCGCATCAATAAGAGGAAGCAATAACATGTCATACATTTCTTTCATCATATCAGCCACTATTGGTTCGGCTTTTTTTGGCGTACCCGCATCATAAGGAGGTTTAGGATTATATTCCAGATCCAGCATTACCCCTTCGGTATATTGTTTACCCATTAAGTCATCAATAATTGCCAAAGACATATCAATACCTGCTGTAACTCCTGCCGAAGTCCAGTATTTTCCATCTTTTACCCAACGTTCATCTTTAAAGTTGGCCCCATAAAATGTCATCATTTCATCAGCCCTGTACCAATTACTTGTTGCATTTTTACCTTTTAATAAGCCAGTTGCACCTAATATCCAGGAGCCGGTACAAACACTGGTGGTGTAGGCAGTTGTTTTATCAATAGCTTTTATCCAGTTTAAGGTAGCAGTATCTTTTGTTTGCATAAAGGTTTCCATCGCACCACCCGGGATTACTAATATATCCAGGTTTTTTACTTCACTAAAAGAAGTATCAATTTTGGTTTGCAAACCCCGTTGGTTTTTTACCATCCCTTTTTGTTTGGCAACAAAAAATGTTTTAGCACCCATGATTTCGGCCAGGGTGTGATAGGGCCCCATTGCATCAAGGGTGTTGTATCCGTCATATACTAAAATACCGATTGTTTTAATGGGCACTTTGGGCTGTTTCATAATGATAGCCATCATTTCATTATGCCGTTTTTCAAGAGAGTCTTTATTTGCAGATTGGCCAAAACTAAAAGTTACAAACAAAATAAATATGGAAATGCTGATAGTTATTTTTTGATTCTTCATAAATGTATTAATTGAATGATAATGAAATTTGTTATTTTATTATTGAAATTTTTTACCAAAGTAATAGACGATAAATTCGCTATTGGGCGTTCCCTGGGAGTCTTTATTTATTCTTACTGCAGTTACCAGTTCCCAACCTAATGCAGAGAGTTCATTTATCACATCTACAGCATCGTTGCTTTGGTTAAGTATCTCCAGGATTTTTTTACGGCTAATGATACTATCTCTGCCTTTTTTGGAGGGCTGCGGATCTATAATTGAAATGGTGATATTGCCCAGCAAATCAACACTGCCGCGTGCCTCGATGTAGCGTTTTACCTGTGCATTGGCCGTAAATACCGCAAAGACTATAAGTATTATCAGCGAAAGCTTTTTCATAATTGTTACGTTGATTATTAAAAAATTCCAATTAGTGTTTTACTGCCCAATGCTGTATAATTATTAAAAGCCAAAGACAGGATTGTCTTTGGCTTTATGATTACTAAAACTTTGCACTTAAAGTAAACCCATAAGTTCCCGGGGATGCCATTAAAACAGTTCTTCCAAAACTGGTATCGGAGGGTCCATATAACAGGTATCGCTCATTGGTTAGGTTTTGGCCCCAAAAGAACAAACCGTAATTGTTGCAGGTTAATCCAATCCTGGTATTTACCAAAGTATAGGAAGGTTGCTTAAGGCTGTTTTGCATATCGGCGTAATAATTGCCAATATTTCTTATTTCCCCACGAGCAATTGCTTTTAACTTGTTGTTTATAGGCAACTCATACTGAGCGGCTAAATAAATGGTATGACTAGGTGTATTTGACAAACTGTTTCCGCCTACTTGGGTTTTTGTTTCAACGCCTGTTCCATAATTGACCCTTGTTAATGCAAAGTCTTTATATTTAGTTTTATCAAAACCGAAACTACCATCCAATTGCAAGCCCTTTACTGGTATTGTTGAAATTTCCAATTCTAGACCCATAGACTGTGCCTTACCCACATTTTCTCTTGCATAAGTAAATGGTGCCACAAGATTATACAGCTGCATATCTTTCCATTCAATAAGGAAAGCTGATGCACTTATACTAACCTTATTATCTGCAAAATGAGTTTTGTACCCAAATTCAAAATTATCAGAATATTCCGGATCAAAAGTTTGCTGTACACCAGAAGCGGAGGAGAATCGCTGGGCATTGATACCGCCGGAACGAAAGCCACGGTTGTATGTTATAAAAACATTGGATCTATCATTAACTGAATAACTCAGGCTGAGTTTTGGAGATAAAGCGGAATAATTTCCTTTTGCAGTTGTATCTTTTACGAAATCTGTTATTTGACCACCAATTAATGCTGCATCACCAAAGCCGTTAAAAGTTGATTGCCTTTTTTCATAATCGTATCGCAAGCCAACAGTAGCTTTTAATTTTTCTGTTAAAGAATAACCAAGCTCTCCAAATCCGGCCAAACCATAATTTTCGCTTCTGTTTCTGTAAATAATATATGAACCAGATGGCAAGCCATAGAAAGCAGATTCCCCATCAGACAATTCATAAACTAAGTTTGTGGTAGGCTCAAAACCTTTTTGCAAAAATCCATAAAAACCAGCCGTGTATTGCAATTTTTTTGCAGCATTTGAACTTATTCTCAATTCCTGACTAAATACTTCTTGAGGGGGTAACAATTCTCCAACATTTTTATCATAAAAAGTGCTGTAAAATCCAGGGAAATCAACATCACTATACCCGAGACGAATATTTTGATATGCAGTAATAGAAGTGAATGTAAAACTGTTGCCGTAAAATTTTGCTACCAGAGAATTGTTAATAATATTCCTTTTGTGTTCACCAATTCTTCTTAGATACACATTATCAGGCTTAGCAAATGCAATAGCATCGCTTGGTTGAGAAATCATAAAGCCGGTGTTATTGCTCCAATCGCTTTGTACCTTTACATTTAGGGTGAGTGAAAATTGATTTGAGGGCAACCATTTTAAAAATAAATTGCCGTAAAGATTTTTTTCACCACCTACCAGTTTTCCATTAACAGTTCCATCTGATGCACCGGTACCCGTTGTGTCATTTTTTAAATATCCATCCCTTGTTTGAAACAATCCTGTTAAGCCTAAAAATAATTTATCTTTTATGATAGGTGTTTTAAATCCTGCACTATATCGTTGCAAACCTTGATTTCCTGCTCCCGCTTCTACAAATCCGGATGCTTTATTTGTAGGTTTTTTGGTGATTATATTAACCACACCTCCCATAGCATTTCGTCCAAATAAGGTGCCCTGTGGTCCCCTCAAAACTTCAATGCGTTCAATATCTGCAAAGGCAAAACCATTTGCTAAAATATCGAGGTTGTTTACATCATCTATATAGGTTGAAACAGCTGGATTCTCACTAAATGCCTGAATACCTCTGATTGATTGTAATTGCTGACTTGCTACCCCTAGTTCCTGATAGGAGTAATTAGGCACCAATGCAGTTAAATCTTTTAGCCCCCATGTTCTGGTATCTTCAATTTTTTTAGCCGAAAGCGAGGTAATTGATGTTGCCACCCTAATAATATCTTCCTCTCTTTTGTTGGCTGTAACAACCACTTCGCCTAATTGTTGGTTTTGTTCATTCAATATAATGGCTATCTCGGTAGTTTGATTAGATGTAACTTTAACTTCCTTTAATTGCGCCGCATACCCAATTGAACTAACACTTAACTGGTATACCCCTGGTGCAATATTTTTAAAACTAAATGCACCCTGTGCATCAGCTATGGTAGTTTTGTTAGAGTTTAGAATGCTAATAGTTGCAGCGTCAATGCCATTGCCATTGACATCTTTGATTTTTCCAGTAATAGATTGTGCGTGCAATATTACCAATGAACTTAGCAGTAGTAAAGTAATCGTGAATTTTTTCATTGTTTTGATTTCTGTTTATAATTGTTTAAATATTAGTCCATATCCATTTAAAGAATAGGGTGATATTTCCGTATTGTAAAAGGATTATTAAGGATAAAGTAAGCACCACCAAAAGCTGTAGCATCCGGCGAATTTTTTTAAATCCTTTTTCATGCTTTTTTATTACTTCGGTTGTTTCCATTATATTAAGTTTTTAATTATAGCAAACTGGTTTAATGATTACCAAATGGTATTTAATGATGTTTATTTTTCCATTTATGATTTCTATCCTAATTGGCTTTGGATATATTGTTTGATTTTTCATTTAATGATAATTTTTTCTTAAATATTCTGGTCTTGTTCCATTCATTTTTTTGAAGAAAGTATTTATAAAAGAAGTGCCTTCAAAACCCAGTTTATATGATACTTCAGCCTTAGAAGAAGAGATATGATGAAGTAGCCGTTTGGATTCTATTGCTATTTTCTTTCTGATAAGTTCTCATTCTGTAACATATCTGTAATCATTGCAGAGTTTATTTAAAAAGTTAGTGGTTATATGTAACTTTTTTGCATAAAAGAAAGGTGTTTTTGCTTATTATAATTCTCCTCCAACAGCTTGTCAAACAAAATTATTTTCACATCCTTTGAATTCCCACTCTCCAATAAGGGGTGTCAGAGAAACTTTCTAATTAAATCAAACAGAAGTATATTGAGATACCAACGAAATACTTTTTCTACCCCCTTTTGTTCTGCTTTATTTTCTTCCAGCATCATTTGCAAAATGGTGCTCCAGCATTCTATTTGCATTGCTGAAAGGCGAACAAAATGTCTGCTCCTATTTTAAGAAATGCAAAATGATGTAATTCATTGTTGTTCTATCGCTTTGAAAAAAAACTTCTCGTAAGCAAATGGCCAAGCCCTTAGCCGACCTATTAATATCTAAGCTGAATACGCAATTAGGTTTATACTAATAACTTTTGGTTCATCAAGCTTTATCGAGCTATTATTTAACACTACAATACCAATCGCTTAAAAAAAAAAGCTACATGAAAAATGTATGCTTGCGAGAATGTATCAAGAAAGGATAGTGATCAAAAATCCTTTCCAAAGAACCAAAACAAAACGATTTGTTATTTGAATGGAAACACTAATTGGGTAAACAGTTATATTGGCTGTTTTTATACCCATTAAATAGTATTGAATGTTTTATTAAAAATTCAATTGAGCTAAACAAAATAAGATGGCGGATGGAAAACAGATTCCAGATAAGCGGAGGTTATAAAAGCTGTTTTAAAAGAAGGGAATGCAATATTTGTATTATAAAGTATTGCCTCAAAAGATAATTTTGATGAATAATCCTGACAAAAAAGGCTAATTTCTTTTGCTTTCAAATCAGGTATTTGCTGTTGTTGCTTTTGGTCCTTATTCAATTGATTTTCAAGGATACAGGAACCCTTACAAACAGGAATAGATTCGAATCTATTGATACAAAGATTGTTTGCAATATAGTCCTGATTGATTTTAAATGCAGCTAAAATCCATAGTTGACTTGTACATTGTACAAAAAAAGCAACAATTAGTAATATGGAAACTATTTTTCTCAATGCTGCAAAAGTAAGTTTAAAATTGTTCTTTTAGAAGTGTTTTTATATCATTTATAAGTCGTTTGGTTTCACTGGGATTTGTACTATTATATACCCCACGTATATGCCGATGCATATCAACCAAAAGTAATCCACCACTATGGGTAAACCCTCCAGGTGAGGTACTATCGGGATAAGCTGCAGAGAAATAAGAATGCTCGGAAAGGCTTAATATACTATCCTGATTACCAGTTACGAATTGCCATTTTGCTGATGAAACTCCCAGATTTTCTGCATAAGATTTTAGCCTTCGTATGGTATCGTGTTCTGGGTCAATTGTGTGAGAAATAAAACCGACTCTGGCATCGGTTGCATATGACAAATAGACATTGTACATTTCTTTTGTCATTTTAGGGCAAATCGTTGGGCAGGATAAAAAAATAAAATCGGCTACATAAATTTTATCTCTGAAAGTCTCATTAGTAATTGTTTTCCCATCTTGATTTGTAAGAATAAAGTCGGCAATTGTGGGATAAATGGTATCTGTTTCTGTAATAATTGGATTTCCCAAAAAAGGCAATTTTCCCTGCTTTTGATTGCAGGAACTAAAAAACATTAAGCAAATTAATATTATATAAAGTTTCATTCCTCTTAAATAGTTATTATTCAAAGATACTTGTCTTGCTTAATATGAAAAGGTTATGCAGATTAAAGTAGTATATTTTTTACAGCTGAACCTTAATGCTATTATTCATTTTAGGCATTAGGCATAAATGCCTATTTATGCTTTGTAATGTTCCAAAAATAAAGTATGCATTTCGACTATTTATGAATAAGTATTTATGTTTTAAAATAACCCAAACAAAAAAACTTGTACCTATAACAACATTTAATGAAATTAAAAATGCTTTAATTAAATCAGGATTTTTATAAATAAAATTATTCGCATGCTGAATTTAGTAGAATTGAAATTAAAACCTCCGAAAATCAAAAAATGTAAATGTCTTTTGCAAAATGAAATAAATAATAACGCAGCTCTGCATTCGCTGCCATGAAAACTGAACCCCGAACCGAGCGTGGCAAGCACAGCTGCCCAATCTGTTACAGCCGGTTACATAAATAGCTTAATGCAATATTGGAGTAATATCAGGCCTACCGGCCGGGGCAGGTTTATTTATTTCGTGCATACTCATGGTAGCAGCAATTACGGCGTAGGCAGGTGCCAGCATCCAACCAAAAAAAGGTATTAACTGAAACACATAAAATACAATGCCATTGCCCACAGCCAAGCCCTTATGGTTACCAATATAAAAAATGCTTTCAGCTGCATTCATTTTACGGCGTTCGCAACTATAATCCAGCATGCTAAACCCATAATAATAGCACTCTACCAAAATAGCCAGCAATGGAGTGGCCAATCCGAGTATGGGTATAAGGCTTAAAATAAGAATACCAACCAAATATACGGTTTGCCAAAGGGCATTACGCAAGGCAATTTGAATGCCCCGCACCATATCTTTTAATAACTGTTGCAGGGTAAAAGGGTAATCTTTATTTTGTAAAATGGCATCTGTTTTTTCGCTTAAGTATGCAAAAACAGGAGAACCCAAAATAAGCCACCCATACTTAAACAACGAAAAATACAAAAGCATTTGTATTAACCAAAGTGTTAAGGCGGCCAGGGTAAAAAAGAAACCCAATAACCCGCTTTTCATATGATCGAGCCAGGTTTTTAAACCGGTTTTTAAACTAAGCCACTCAATAAATGCATTGGCGGTCTGATTAAAATAATACATAGATACCACAAACAGTATCATGTAAATAATACCGGGAATAATTATCCATTTCCACAGTTTATGTTGTTTTATAAACTGGTGGGCCCTATAATAACTTTGAAATGCTATAATGATCTCTTTAAGCAATGCTGCGTATTTTGCGGTTAAATGTAATGGAATTGAAACTTTTATACCATAATAAAATTGAAAGATCCCTATTATTGGATAGTAATAATCGACTTGATGCAGAATTTTACACCAATGAAAATGTGTTGGCCATTGCCAAAGCGCTGTTGGGTAAAATACTGGTAACCCGGCTGGATGAGGTATTCACTGCAGCCCGCATTGTAGAAACAGAAGCCTATAATGGCATTACGGATAAAGCTTCCCATGCATTTGGCGACCGAAGAACCAACCGTACAGCAACCATGTATGGCAATGGCGGGTTGGCTTATGTTTACCTATGCTATGGCATTCATCATTTATTTAATGTGGTTACCAACACCACCGGCATACCACATGCGGTGTTGATTCGCGGCGCAGAGCCTGTTTATGGGATAGATATCATGCTGCAGAGAACCAAAAAACCTGCTTTGGATAATAGCCTTACCCGTGGCCCCGGCAACCTATCTAAAGCACTGGGTATTACCACCGCATTAGATAAAACCAGCCTTACCAGCCCAACCGTGTATATCATTAATGATGGATATACATACGCAACCGATAGGATTTTAACCAGCCCAAGAATAGGCGTAGATTATGCAGGGGAAGATGCTTTGTTGCCCTACCGCTTTTTTATTAAAGACAATCCTTATGTAAGTGGACAGGCACCGAAAACAAAGGTTCGGAAAAACATTATAACAAATCCATAGCTTGTTGTTGTATGCCGGCTATATCCTGTAATTGCATACATTTAAAATGGCCACGCGGACATTTCTTATACCCTATTTTACTACAGGGCCTGCAGGATAAATTATTTACTTCGGCAATCACACTTTTTACCGTTGCATTACCATAATAAGGCTGCATACCAAAGCCAGGCACCGTATTACCCCAAATAGAAATAATGCGTTTTTTAAATGCGGCGGCCACATGCATTAATCCGGTATCATGCGAAATGATGATTTTGGCCCGGCGTACTAAATCGGCACTTTGGTTTAGGTTAAACTTACCACAGGCATTATAGATTTTTATTGGGTCAACTGCTGTAATACTATCACCCATAGTTTTGTCTTCGGGGCCACCAAGTAAAATAATGGGGTGATTGATACCTGCACAAAGCGCTTTTAGTTTTTCTTCCGGTAATTGTTTGGTGCGCAGGGCTGCGCCAATTACCACCCCAATATAACCGGCCATATGGCTCATAGGCAAATCAGAAACGGCCACTACATCTTTTTCAGGAATAAAATAATCCAGTCCACGACCATCATTTGTTACGCCAAAGCTTTCTACAGTAGCCAGGTTACGGTCTACAATATGGGTATTGGGTAGTTTATTTATTTTAAGTGCCGTTAAAAGCCATTTTTCGTAATTCAATTTATTAAAGGAAAAATCCCGGGCTTGCTTTAATGCACGTTTTATTCGCCAGGTGCGCAGGTTGTGGTGCAGGTCTATTACTACATCAAATTGTTCTGCCTGCAAGTCGCCTAGCATCACAGTCCAATCGTCTGCCAACAGGTGTAGCTTATCTATATAGGGGTTGTGTTCCAGAATACCCCTATAGGACTTTTTTGTTAGAAAATGTACTTCTGCATCGGGTACCTGCTGTTTAAGGCAACGTATTACCGGCGTTGTAAGAACAATATCCCCAATAGAAGAAAAGCGAATTACCAAGAATTTCATACCACGAATTACCGTAATTGATTGCAAAAAATGTATAAAAAGTTTTCACGGGAAGGCAAAAAGGGATGTTTTACCTGGCTTGACTTGTTAGCATTCCACCCACTTAAAACCTAATTTGGCCATTGATTGTATGGCTGTTAAAAGCTGCCATATCATCCGCAGTACAAGTGTGCGACGCAAGTAAAGCCGCCAAAATACTATATTGCCGGGCCCAAAAATCTACTTCCTATTTTAGGTGTAGTAGCTGCACGTATTCTTACCTGCATAAAAAAACGCAACAGCAAAATGGCCGTTGCGTTTTTAGCGAAACTATATGGCCCTATGCCGGTTGTAGTGCTTCAATTTCGGCAAGGTTGGCAGTTAATTCTTCATTGGTAAAAAAGTGGTCGTTTAGTTTACCTTCAAAATAATCAGCATAGGCTTGCATATCTACAAAACCATGTCCGCATAAATTGAATAAAATGGTTTTGGCAACCCCTTCTTTTTTGGCTTGTTCTGCTTCGCGGATGACCTGCGCAATGCCATGGGTAGCTTCAGGTGCTGGGATGATACCCTCGGCACGGGCAAATTTTACACCGGCATCAAAGCATTCCAATTGTTGCAGGGCATTGGCTTCAATAAGCCCATCGCGTAGTAACTGGCTGCACAATACGCTGGCGCCATGGTAGCGTAAACCACCGGCATGTATACTTGCGGGCCTGAAATTATGACCTAGTGTATACATGGGCAATAAAGGGGTATAACCAGCAGTATCGCCAAAATCGTATTTAAATACGCCCTTGGTTAGTTTGGGGCAAGATGCAGGTTCAACGGCTATAAACCTTGTTTTTTTACCATTCACTATATTTTGACGTAAAAACGGAAATGAGATGCCTGCAAAATTACTTCCGCCGCCCAGTGGTGCAATTACAATATCGGGGTAGTCGCCTGCATATTCCAGTTGTTTAAGGCATTCCTGACCAATAATGGTTTGGTGCATAAGTACATGGTTTAATACCGACCCGAGAGAATACTTGGTATGTTCATCGCCCACAGCCCTTTCAATGGCTTCGGAGATGGCAATACCCAAACTGCCGGTTGAGGTAGGGTCGAGCGCCAAAATATCCCTGCCCGCCTGTGTGCGGTTGCTGGGCGATGCAAAAACCTCTGCGCCAAAAGTATTCATCATAAACTTGCGGTAAGGCTTTTGATCGTAACTAATACGCACCATATACACTTCACAACCCAAACCAAACTGCTGGCAGGCAAAGCTTAGGGCAGTACCCCATTGGCCGGCACCGGTTTCGGTAGTTAATCTTTTTACGCCAGCCTTCATATTATAATACGCCTGTGGCACGGCCGTATTGGGCTTATGCGAACCACTGGGGCTGGTACCTTCATATTTATAATAAATTTTAGCAGGAGTATCCAATAATTTTTCCAGGCCATAAGCACGCATCATGGGTGTTGGGCGCCAAATTTTATAAATATCCTGTACCTGATCAGGAATTTCAATAAAGCGTTCGGTACTTACTTCCTGCAATATCAAATCCATTGGAAAAATGGGCGATAAATCATCCGGACCAACCGGTTGTTTGGTGCCGGGATGCAATGGCGGCAAGGGTTTGTTGGGCATGTCTGCTACAATATTGTACCAGTGCGAAGGCATTTCAGATTCGTTCAAAAAAATTTTCTTTTGTGGCATGTTCGTTTGTTTGAAATAGATTAATTCATAAAAAACTGGATTTAAAAGGTAGTAATAAATAGCCTATTGGGGTAAAAAATTTTAGCATTTATTCATTTTGTTACCGGCACAGGTAATGCTTTGCAGCATCCGTTGTGTCACTCACTTGTACGGCAACAACATGTATCGGCTTAGATAGGTGATATTGCTATTGCTTTGTACCACCAAAAAACAAATTCCATAAAGCCCTGTTGTATTCTTTAACCCTTCCTTAACCGGCATTAATGATAAAGCAGGGGCAACACGGCTATTTTTGTAACACTAACAACATAATGGGGAAACTTTATTTTATATTCTTTTTTTTGTGTCTTGCCATAACCATAAAGGCACAACAGCCACCTGCCCAATTGCCATCGCTAATAAATGGAGAAAAAAATAATACCCCCGGCAAGCTAACGCCAGAAGCCATTATTAAAAAAAACATATTCATTAAAACCAGCCTTAGTAAACCTACTGTTTTTGTAGGCGAGCCGGTATTGGTTACCTATCAATTATACACGGCATTAAGCAGCCAGGGCAGGGTAAGTAAACAACCTTCATTTAATGGTTGCAGTGTAATAGAATTAACCAATGAAAAAGAAGAATTTGAAGAAATAATAAATGGCAAAAGGTTTCATGTTTTTACGGTGCGTAAAGTGCAGATAACCCCATTACAGGAAGGCAAATTGACGCTGGGCAATGTAACAGTAGAAAACATTGTACAGTTAACCGTTAATAATACGGTTAACAGCTATACTAGCAATATTAGCAATCAGCCATTTTCGGTCCAGGTAATTCCATTACCGGCCAATAATAAGCCAGCTGGATTTTCAGGTTTAATTGGCAATTATACCATTGCTGCCAGTGTAGATACGAACACTATACCTGTTGGAGAAAATATTTTATTACATGTAGATATTACCGGCACAGGCAATATTGGCCTGGCACATTTACCTGAGGTAAAATGGCCCGCCCATACCGAGCATTTTGATGCCACCGATTCTCAGCAGGTAAACCAGGATAATTTTCCGGTACAGGGTATTGCCAGTTTTGATATTCCCTTTATTGGTACGGCCACCGGTAATATAACCATACCAGCCATACCACTTTGTTTTTTTGACCCACTTACACAGCAATACAAAACAACAGTTTCCAATGCCATTACCATCCATGTTACAAAAGCCATTTCTCACGAAGAGCAAATGCAGGGCATCATTACAGAGGAAGTAAGCAATAGCAAATACCTGTGGATAGTTGCAGGCATCGGCATTACCGTACTAACTGCATTTAGCCTTAGCAGCCGGCGCAAACAAAAACAACAAAAGAAAATACCTGATACACCGGCTCCACAACCAATGCAAACCATAAAAATACCGGCAGCCATAACCGAGCAGCAATTAATGGCCGCATTACGACATATTAAAACAGCTAATAACAGCACAGCATTTTTTACAAAAGCCAAAAGCTTTATACTACTGGCAATGCAATATGTTACCGGAGATACTTCAACAGAGATGAGTTTACTGGTACAACAACTTAACAATCATAGCAGCACCAGAGATTTTGCCACTAGTTGTACCACCTTATACAATACCTGTAACGAGCAGCTATATGCTCCGGTAAATGACGAAGCCGTTGAAGTTGATTTATATGATGCGCTAAGCAAACTGGCGGCCCAATTTGTTGCTATAAAAACAGCCAGTACAAGTGAGTGACACAACAGGTGATGCCATAAAAACCTGGAGTCTGGAACATCCCTTATTTCATGGCGGCTAATTCTTTTTGCATTCTAAACATCTCATCGCGTAAACGGGCGGCTTCTATAAAATCAAGGTCACGTGCCGCTTTTTCCATTTGCTTTTTGGTTTGATTAACGGCCTTTTCCAACTGCGGTATAGTCTTATATGTCTCCTGTTCTTCGGCAGCGGCATTCACATTTCCATCTATTGGCAATGCATAGGGTTTGTTGGGGTCGTACCCTTTTATATCCAACACGGAAGTTTGTTTCATGATCTGCTCTATTGACTTAATAACCGTTTTAGGCGTAATACCATGTTTGATGTTATAGGCAACTTGCTTCTCCCTTCTGCGGCTGGTTTCATCAATGGTGCGCTGCATGCTTTCGGTCATTTTATCAGCATAAAAAATAACCAACCCATCTACGTTTCTGGCCGCACGGCCTGCGGTTTGGGTTAAAGAGCGTTCGTTACGCAAAAAGCCCTCTTTATCGGCATCCAATATGGCCACCAGCGATACTTCGGGAAGGTCTAAACCCTCCCGTAATAAGTTTACGCCTACCAGCACATCAATTTCGCCCAAACGCAGCTGGCGCAGTATTTCTATACGTTCCAGCGTATCTACATCGCTATGAATATATTTGGATTTGATATTAATACGATGCAGGTATTTATCCATTTCCTCGGCCATGCGTTTGGTAAGTGTGGTTACCAGTGTTCGGTGGCCCATTTTAACCCTTTTATCAATCTCATCCAGCAGGTCATCAATCTGATTTACGCTGGGCCTTATTTCAATGGGAGGATCCAGCAAACCGGTAGGACGCACCACCTGCTCTACCACTACGCCACCAGTATGCTCCAGTTCATAATCGCCGGGGGTGGCGCTAACAAATACGGTTTGGCCAATCATATTTTCAAATTCATGAAAATTTAACGGCCGGTTATCCATGGCACTGGGTAACCGAAACCCATAATCAACCAATACCATTTTACGACTTCTGTCACCGCCATACATACCTGCCACCTGTGGAATGGTTTGATGGCTTTCATCAATCATGCAAATAAAATCTTTGGGGAAATAATCCAGCAGGCAGAATGGCCTTGTGCCCGGCTTACGCCTGTCAAAAAAACGGGAATAGTTTTCAATGCCATTACAATATCCCAGTTCACGAATCATTTCAAGGTCATATTCTACGCGTTCTTTAATACGTTGTGCTTCAATAAATTTACCGACGGCTTTATAATACTCCACCTGCGCCATCATTTCGTCCTGAATTTCGTGTATTACATTTTGCAGCATATCCTTTGGTGCCACATATAAATTGGCAGGAAAAATGGCGGCATTTTCCATGGCGCCAATGCGTTTATTGGTTTGCACATCAATGCTTTCAATGCTTTCAATTTCATCGCCAAAAAACGTAATGCGGTAACCAAAATCTACATAAGGCAGGTTAATATCAATAGTATCGCCCTTAACCCTGAAAGTGCCACGTTTGAATTCTATTTGGGTGCGGTTATACAAAGCATTTACCAGGGAATGTAAAAATGCCTGGCGGGCAATTACCTGGCCTTTATGAATACGCACAATACCATTCTCAAACTCTGTAGGGTTACCCATACCATAAATACAGCTTACACTGGCTACCACAATAATATCGCGGCGGCCGCTTAGTAATTCGCTGGTGGCCTGCAAACGCAGCTTATCCAGCTCTTCATTTATGCTAAGGTCTTTTTCAATATAAGTATCACTAACGGGCATATAGGCTTCGGGCTGGTAATAATCGTAATAGCTTACAAAATACCCTACAGCATTATCCGGAAAAAACTGTTTAAACTCGCCATATAATTGCGCTACCAGGGTTTTATTATGGGTTAGTACCAAAGTAGGGCGTTGCGTATTGGCAATAACATTGGCCATGGTAAAAGTTTTACCACTGCCTGTAACACCCAGCAGGGTTTGAAACTTTTCCCCATCATTAATACCCTCGGTTAGCTGGCGAATAGCATCGGGCTGGTCGCCACTGGGCTCGTACAATTTATGTAGTGTAAATGGCATACCACGAAGTTAATAAGTAGAACCATAAAGCAAATGATAAAGATGTATGACTGGCGGCTTTTATAGCTGTAAATACAATACATTTTTGTTTACCGGCAGCAACGCATTGGGCAGCTGTACTTGCCACGCTCGGTTCGGGGTTCTGTTTTCATGGCGGCTACGGAAGAAAGACAAAATACAGGGTACCGCCTTTCAGTAATTGGGGAATACCAAGCAGTTTTACCTGAAATTTTAATTACCCGGCATTGACGCCATAATTGCTACAGTACAAGAGTGCGACGCAAGCGGTGCCACATTATTATTCATTTGTCCGGTTCAAAAAAACACTTATTACCATTACACGGGTAACAAGTATGTTACGGCTGCCGGCCAAAGGCGCTACCTTTGATTTGGGTAACAATAATTTTGTATAAATCCTGTTATTGATAAAACCAATTTTTGCAGCGCATACTACATATCATTTTTTTGCTGGCACTGGCTTTAAGCTGCGTAGAAACAAACGCACAGGTAGCTGGCTTGCGTAAAAAAAAGATTATTGCCAGGGGAATGGTATCAGTAGACACGTTGAGCATGGTGCCCGGCACTATTCAACTAGCAGCAGACAGCAGTGCCTATACAATCGATCTTGTAAATGCCCGCATTACCTGGCTGAAAGCTTTACCAACCGATAGTATTGTAATTGTTTACCGCGTATTTCCTTTTAAACTAAACGCTATAACCAAACGGTATAATTACGATAGTATTCGCAATAATTTTATAGCCACCCCTGCTTATACACCTAAACCCAATACTGGCACTAGCCTGTTTAATTTTGGCAAGCTAAACTATAATGGCAGCTTTGGCCGCAGCCTTAGTTTTGGAAATAGCCAGGATGCGGTATTTAACTCTCAATTTAATTTACAGCTCAATGGCTTTTTGGGCGATAGTATTGCCATTGCTGCTGCCATAACAGATAATAATATTCCCATACAACCTGATGGCACCACCCAGCAATTAAACGAGTTTGACCGGGTTTTACTGCAGTTTAGCAAAAAAACATGGGCTATTAATTTGGGCGATATTGACCTGCGCAGAAAAGATGCTTATTTTCTTAATTTTTATAAAAGATTACAAGGCGTAAGCTATGAGCAGCAATACCAGCTTGGCAAAAATAGCAACGGCAAAACATTGATGAGTGCAGCTGTTGCCAAAGGCAAATTTGCCCGTAATATATTTACTGGTGCCGAAGGTAATCAGGGGCCATACCGGCTGCAGGGCAATAATAACGAACTCTATTTTATTATACTGGCCGGCACCGAAAAAGTATTTGTTGATGGCATACAATTACAAAGAGGCGAAGACCAGGATTATGTGATTAATTATAATACCGCCGAAATTACTTTCACTCCAAAACAACTAATAACCAAAGACAAAAGGATACAGGTAGAATTTGAATATGCCGACCGAAATTTTTTAAACTCAATGTTGTATATAGCCAATGAAATAAATATTGGGAAACGGTTGCAGTTAAATATTAGTGCATATAATAATTCAGATGCAAAGAATTCTCCATTAAATCAAACGCTGGATAATGCACAAAAAAAATTCCTGTCAAATATTGGTGATAGTATACAACAAGCGTATTACCCATACGCTTCTATAGACTCGTTTTCTACAGGCAGGATATTGTATAAAAAAATAGATACTTTATATAATGGCCTGCACGATTCCATTTATGTGTACTCTACCGACAAGGACAATGCCCGCTATAATTTGTCATTTGCCGACGTGGGTGCTAATAAGGGTAATTATATTCCTTATTTTAATGCTGCCAATGGGCAGGTATTTCAATGGGTGGCGCCTGTAAACGGCGTGGCCCAGGGCAATTATGAGCCGGCTGCCTTTTTGGTTACCCCAAAAAAACAACAGGTATTTAGTATTGATGCCAATTATATACTCAATAAAAAAATGCTGGTAAAAGCGGCATTTGCAGGTAGCAACTATGATATAAATACTTTCTCGGGTAAAGACAAAAACAATAACCGTGGCATTGCCGGCAAACTAAATATAGAACGTACGGATAGCCTTACCACCCATTCCGGAAAACGCCTATTACTAAATACCAACGCAGGTTATGAATATGTAAACCAACGCTTTAAGCCCGTTGAAAGATTAAGACCGGTAGAATTTAGCCGCGACTGGGGCTTGCCCTTACTAACAAATGCAGCAGATGAGCAATTACCATCTTTGGGCATTGCATTAATGGATAGTAAAGGCAATAGCGTACAATACAAGTATAACAGCTATATACGCAGCGATGGTTTTAAAGGCACCCGAAATACCATTATACAAAATCAACAGCTTGGCAGTATACAACTAAGCAGTATGTTTAATTTAACCAACATAAATACCCCGCAGGATAAAGGATTTTATGTAAGGCCAACCATTAACATTAGTAAGGTATTAAACCATTTTTACCATTATACAATTGGCGCAACCTATGCTTTGGAGCATAATGAAATCAATAACAAAAAAACAGATAGCATTTCTGCTTTAAGTTTTGCATTTGAAAATATTACTGCCTATTTACGCTCTGATGCCAGCAAAGCCAACAGATGGTCTTTTAATTATTTTACCCGCAGCGATAAGCTGCCCTACGGAAAAGGTTTGCTGCAAAGCGACAGAAGCCAAAACTTTAACCTGCAGGCTGAGTTTTTAAAAAACCAACAACACCAGTTAAGGTTTAATGTCACTTACCGGCAGTTAAATATTATAAACAGCAATATCACCACTCAAAAAGCCGATAATAGCATTTTGGGCCGTGCTGAGTATCTGGTGAATGAATGGAATGGTTTTTTAAAAGGCAGTTTATTGTACGAGCTAGGGGCCGGCCAGGAACCTAAACGCAATTTCTCCTACATTGAAGTGCCTGCCGGGCAGGGGCAATATGCCTGGATTGATTATAATGCCGATGACATACCACAGTTAAACGAATTTGTATTGGCGCTGTTTGCAGATCAGGCTAAATATATACGTGTGTTTACACCCACCACTACGTATATAAAAGCCAATTATACCCAGTTCAATTATTCCATATCATTATTGCCAAAGGCTTTGGCAGCTACCATGCAACATGTAAAATGGAAAAACTTTATTACCCGTTTTATGCTGCAATCTTCATTGCAAACTTATACCAAACAAATAGCTGCGGGCAAGCCATTATTTAATCCATTTCAGGGCAATATTGCAGATAGTGCATTGCTTAATTTGAATTATATAGTTAACAATACGCTTTCCTTTAACCGATTTAGCACCAGATGGGGAATGGACATTACTAATCTTACCAACTATAATAAATCGTTGCTAACTTATGGTACTGAGTCAACACAGTTTAAAGAATGGGTGGGCAAGCTGCGTATCAACTTCTCAAAGGCATATACGTTTGAGCTAATACAAAAAACCGGCAATGTTAATCTATTTACACCTTCTTTTAAAAACCGCAATTACGAAATAAATACCCAAACCACAGAACCGCGTATTACCTATACTTCAGGCACTTTATTCAGGTTGCTGGCGGGTTACCAGTATATGCAAAAAACAAACAGTGTGGCATATGGAGGCGAAAAAGCAAGTATACATGCACTTAATCTGGAAACGCGGTATAACACATTTTCCAATACCAGTATTACGGGCAAATTTACGCTAAGCAATATCAATTTTACCGGGCAAACCAATACCACGGTAAGCTATATTATGCTGGATGCTTTGCTGCCGGGTAAAAATTATTTATGGAATATTTCACTCACCAAACGCCTCATCAATAATCTGGAATTTACCATGGAGTACGAAGGTCGCAAACCTGGCGAAGGCCGAACTATTAATATTGGCCGGGCCAGCATCAGGGCATTATTATAAAGCCGGTTTTTTATTAGCCAGACTGTATAAAGCAAATCAGGCTTTACTTGCGTCGCACTCTTGTACTGTAACAATATGGCAACAAAAGCTGCGCTAATAGAATTGGCTGTTTCGCCACAGATGCCATGAAAACAGCACCCCGAACCGATCCCCGAAATTATCGGGGTAAACTGCGGCAAGCGGCGATGCCAATGGATATAGCGATGACTACCTAAAAAATATTTTCTACAATTATTTTTCTGCCATGTCTATAAACGTTTTCTGGGCAGCCCATTTAGCCTGTAGTATTTTAAAATTGGCTATTGCCTCTTTAGCGGCAACAATGGTTTGCGATGTAGGTGGCATATCGCTCTCCTGCAAAATATTAAACAGTGTGCCACACACAGCTGCCGATTGCGCAAATCCGTTATGTTTTTCAAAATCGTTTAAGGTGGCCAGTAATTGCTTTTCCTTTTCAGTGCCTGCCACTGGAAGCAGTGCCTGTGTACTATGAATTTTTTTAAGTGCCTCTAAAGATTGTTTTAACGACTGATAACATTGCAAGGAAAGATCGTGTTGCAGCTGCAATTGCGCAATACTGGTTTTAACCCGGGGATCCATTTTAATGGTAAACTGCTGGGTAAAGCTTACACCATTTACAGTAAGTTTTACTGTATATACTCCGGGCATTACATAAGGCGCAGTTGGCACCGGTGAAGTGTTCTTAAATACTGCAGCTATAGGGTAAGATGCGGGTATATTCAATGGCTCGTATCGCATATCCCATAAAAAGCGGTGGGCGCCGGCACCTGCAGATAACAGTTGCTGCGGCCTTACCCAATACAATGGAATATTAACAGGCGGAATGGTATACAACGTATCGCTGCTGCTAAAGGTGCGAATCACATTTCCCTTTGCATCACTGATGGTTAACACAACGGGAGTAGTAGCAGCATCCTGTAAATAATAATCAATCATCGCACCATCCGGTGGATTTTGGCCGGCTGGCTCTTCCTGTGGAATTGGCGTATCGGTATTCATGTTCCAGCGAACGCGATAAGTGTTTTGCGGCTTATATAAAACGGCTTTTGCTTTGGCCAGGTTATTAGACAATTGCCTGAGCGGAGTAATATTATCCAATATCCAAAAACCGCGGCCATGAGTGCCTACCACCAGGTCATCGTCTTTAATTACCAGGTCGCGAATTGAGGTAGCTGGCATATTTATCCGTAGTGATTGCCAATGCTCTCCATCATCAAATGAAACATACACAGCCCTTTCGCTGCCAGCAAATAGAAGTCCGGGGCGTAATGGATCTTCTTTTACTGTATTAATGGGATCATTGGGCAACCCGGTTACAATTTCCTTCCAGGATATGCCGCCATCCATGGTTTTATAGATATGCGGTTGCATATCATCGCAACGAATTCTGTTAACTGCTGCATAAGCTATTTTCGTGTTGGTATGGCTGGCTTCTATCATTGATATTTTACTCCATGCAGTAATAGCTGGGGGTGTTACATTTTTCCAGCTTTTGCCACCATCTTTTGTTACCTGTATAAATCCATCATCCGTACCTGCCCAAATGGTATTGATATCTTTAAATGAAGGAGCAATGGTATATACCACTCCCCGGCGGGGCATTTTTTTCATTTCTTCCTTGGTATATACACCAACACTGGCAGGTATATCCCAGCTTTCCCGGGTAAGATCCGGACTAATTGTTTGCCAGCTATTACCGCCATCTTTTGTTTTAAAAATCACATTACCAGCAAAGTATAATACTGATGGATCGATAGGTGAAAACAATACGGGTGCTGTTCTTAGGAACCTGTATTTACCGCTGCGAACCGCTTCAGGTGCTATATTCTGGAATTGGCCTGTGCGTTTATCGTATTTGGTTATTTTGCCCCCATAAATAATGTCCGGATTTTTGGGATCTGCTGCCACATACCCATATTCTTCCACCGCTACGGGGTGCCATTCCCTAAAACTTATCTGTCCATCGTTACCGCGGCTGGCAATGCCTACAGAGCCACTCTCCTGCTGACCGCCATATACATTATAGGGGAATGCATTATCAGTACTTACATGGTAAAACTGAGCAGTGGGCTGGTTATACCAGGAAGAAAAAGTTTGTCCACCATTCACCGTAATAATAGCACCCTGATCTGCGGCTAACAAAATAATATCCGGGTTATTAGGATTGATCCAAATGCGGTGATAATCATCGCCGCCCGGAGCGCCACGAAATGCAGACCATTTATTGGCACCATCAACGGATTTCCATACCACCACATCGGCAGTATACACAATATCTTCGTTGGTGGGATCTACTTTTACTTCGGCAAAATCATCGCCACGACCCCAGAAACGTTCATCACTCGTCATTTTTTTCCAATGTTCGCCGGCATCATCACTACGGTAAATACCACCAAACTGGCCAGCGTCTACGGTAGCATATAATCGGTTGGTATTGGTGGGGGCGATGGTGAAACCAATTCTGCCTAAGCCTTGTTGCGGCGTAGGTAAACCTTCGATTAAATGCTTCCATGTATTACCACCATCTGTTGATTTGTACAGGCCACTTTCACTACCGCTCCAACGACCATTTTCCCAGGGGCCCTGACGTCCTGCCCATAAATCGGCATATACAATGGAGGGATTTTTGGGATCGATGGCAACTTGTACGGCACCTGTATTTTCATCTATATACAATACTTTTTCCCAGGTGTTGCCACCATTGGTGGTTCTAAATAATCCACGTTCTTTATTTGGGCCATATGGGTGGCCCAACACTGCTGCAAAAACACGATTTTCATTATTAGGGTCTATTGCCAGTCCGCCAATTTGCTGACCATCTTTTAACCCGGTGTTTACCCAGGTTTTACCCGCATCAGCAGATTTATATACGCCATCTCCTACTGAAAGGTCGGGGCGTTGGATGCCTTCCCCGCTGGCTACATACAGGATATTTGGATTTGATGGCGCTACTGCCACATCGCCGATAGAGCCTGTGGGCTGATCGTCGAAAACAGGAAACCAGGTACGGCCATAATCAGTTGTTTTCCATACGCCACCATTATTTACACCAATATAAAAAACATTGGGTTGTTGTGGCACACCTACAGCGCCAACAGTTCGTCCACCACGGAATGGGCCAATCATACGCCATTGCATGGCGTTGAATAAATCGGGAGAAAATTGCTGGGCGGTTGCTGTATAAAGCAACAAGAGCGATACAAAAATGCTGATTAAACGTTTCATGATAATTGCCATTATGAAATGGTAAGATACGGTTTATACCTGCACAAAAAAAGAATGGACTGTCGATTTGCAATAACTGTTTTGATGGCTGCATAGAATTACTACAGTACAAGAGTGCGACGCAAGTAAAGCCAGCCAAATGCTTCCATTGCCGGGCCCAAAAAAATAAGATTTAAGTGGTTGGCAATTAACTTTTACTGCAATAAAATTATCTATTTGGCTGAATAGACGCACAGCGCAATACTTGTTTTAGTGATTACTAAAATACAGGCTATCTGAGAAAGAAAAGACAGACGTTTTTACCTGCAAATTTGATTACTTTTATTCTGCTTGTCATAAAGTATTGCACCACAGCATACATGCAATGGTATTGCGAACAATTGTAACCATAATCAATCTTAGGTATGAAAAAAACATCTGGCCGCCGTTCCTTTTTAAAACATATGGGTATTGGCGGTATTGGCGCTGCATTGGTACCTGCTACCGCAGGTGCTGCTACTGAAATGGCCGATGCGCAGCAGGAGCTACAAAATGAATTTGTTGCCGGTGCAAGGGCCTATAATAGCGCCTATACCGGTGAATTTTTACAAAGAGTAGCATTTCCTATTGGCGGGTTAGGTGCTGGCATGTTTTGTATGGAGGGAACCGGATCTGTTTCGCATGTATCGGTACGTAATAAGCCCGAGATATTTAATGAGCCTGGTATGTTTGCCGCCATTTGCATTAAGGGCTTAACCAATGGTGCCAAACTATTGGAAGGGCCTGTACCCAACTGGAAAAAATTTGGATTAAGTAATGCCGGTAATGGATCTGAAGGCGCTACTACAGGATTACCCCGTTTTAGAAAAGCTGCGTTTAAAGTACAGTTTCCATTTGCTACATTGGATATTAGCGATACTGATTTACCACTGCAAGTACAGGTAAAAGGCTGGAGCCCTTTTATACCAACTGATGAAAACAATTCCAGCTTACCTGTTGGTGCAATGGAATATAAATTTACCAATACTGGCACCAAAACCATTGAGGCTGTTTTCTCGTTTAACGCCAAGAATTTTTTAAAGGTGGATGATGGGCTAAATAGTATACGTGCAATAGAAAACGGATTTATACTTTCTGAAGCCGGCACAAAAGAAAAACCTTTTAAATCGGAGTTTGCAATTTATACAAATGCGGAGCATACAGCGGTAGATTATTGCTGGTTTCGCGGCGGCTGGTGGGACCCACTTACCATGGCATGGAATACTGTAAAAAACGGCGAAGTAAAAACAAATACACCTGTAGAAAAAAATGCTCCAGGTGCTTCTATTTACGTCCCCTTTACCCTGGCCCCCGGCAGAGTAAAAACCATTAAAGTAATGATGGCCTGGTATACGCCTGACTCTGAACAAACCTATGGCGAAATGGGCCCCCGGAAAGAAAACTGCGACCCCAATACCGGTTGTTGCAATTCACCTTCGGATATAGCCATTGATAAATATGATAAGGATTTTAATGAAAAATTTTACAAACCCTGGTATAGCAGTCAGTTTGCGAATTTGGAAGCAGTTGCGGATTATTGGAAAAACAATTATGATGAGCTGCAAAAAAAATCCAGCCTGTTTACCAAGGCATTTTATGCCAGTACATTAGCACCCGAAGTAATAGAAGCAGTTGCCTCCAATCTCAGCATATTAAAATCACCCACCGTAATGCGTCAGTACGATGGGCGACTCTGGAGCTTTGAAGGATGTGGTGATAGCTGGGGCTGCTGCCATGGCTCCTGTACCCATGTGTGGAACTATGCGCAAGCCATTCCTCACCTGTTTCCTGCATTGGAGCGCAGCTTACGCCATACTGAGTTTTGTGAAAACCAAAACAAGGAAGGGCATCAGAATTTTAGGGCCACTTTGCCCATTGAACCTAATACACACGACTTTCATTCCGCCGCCGACGGGCAACTGGGTGGCATAATGAAAGCTTACCGGGAATGGCGCATAAGCGGCGATAATAACTGGCTGCAAAAAATGTATCCCATGATTAAAACCAGTATGGATTACTGTATCAATACCTGGGATCCGCGGCATAAAGGAGTTGTTGAAGAACCACACCACAATACCTACGACATAGAATTTTGGGGACCCGATGGTATGCATACCAGTTTTTATATTGGTGCCCTGCATGCCATGATTGCCATGGGCAGTTATTTAGGCCAAAATGTTGATCTATATAAACAACTGGCGAAAGAAGGTATCAACATGCTGGAAACCGCTTTATACGATGGCGAATATTTTATTCAACAAATAAAAGTAGAAGGGTTAAATGCACCCAACCCTGCCACCGCCAAATCCTTTGGCGGCGAATATTCCAAAGAAGCCAAAGAATTATTGGAAAAAGAAGGCCCGAAATACCAATATGGTAAAGGCTGCTTATCAGATGGCATTCTGGGTGCCTGGATTGCCGCCATGTGTGGCATTGAAACCGGTATGGACAGGAATAAAATAAAAAGCCATTTACTGGCGGTACACAAATACAACCTAAAACACAATCTTAGCGAACATGCCAATCCCCAACGGCCATCTTATGCCCTGGGAGATGAAGGTGGTTTACTGCTCTGTTCCTGGCCAAAAGGTGGCAAACTCTCTTTACCCTTTGTGTATAGCGATGAAGTGTGGACGGGTATCGAACACCAGGTGGCTTCACACCTGATGGCCACAGGTAATGTGCAACAGGGCCTGGATATTGTACGCACCTCCCGCAACCGGTACGATGGCCGCATCAGAAACCCGTTTAACGAGTACGAATGCGGGCATTGGTATGCACGTGCCCTATCCAGTTATGGCTACCTGCAGGCACTTACAGGTGTACGTTACGATGCGGTAGATAAAACCTTATACATCGCATCCAATATTGGCGATTTCACCAGCTTTCTTTCTACCGAAACAGGTTTTGGCACCGTAAGCTTAAAGGGCAAAATACCCACTGTACATATGGCTTATGGCACTATCGATATTCAGAAAGTATTTGTTTCAGGTAAGCCAGCCAGTTTGCCTGCCAAAGGCTAGCGATGGCAAGCAATAGTTTTACCTTAAAAAATAAGAAAGAAAATGTGGGAGCCAGCCTTTGTACAATAATGAAGCTTTACTTGCCACGCTCGGTTCGGGGTGCTGTTTTCATGGCAGCAAACAGCCCATAAAACAAATTCAAACAAAAAACCACTACATGAAAATAACTAACCATACAGTCGTATCATTACGTTATACCATGCAAAATAATCAGGGTGAAATTATAGAAAGCAATATAGCTTCCTCACCCATACAATACCTGCATGGTGCCGGCAGTATTTTACCCGCCCTGGAAACCGAATTAGACGGCGCAGAACCTGGTGCAGAAAAATCATTCACCATCCATCTGAATGACAATCAACCTTTTCAATTTGAAGTAATTATCGATGCCATCAGGCCAGCCACACAGCAGGAAATTCAACAAGGCAAACCGGCAAAACCAGTACAGGAAAATAATTGCGGCCCCAACTGCTGTTGTTAGTATACACAGCCGATAAACAAGTAATGCTATCCAAAATTTATCAAAGACAATAAAGTAACAGAAGAAGGTAATATTGCAAGGTTTTATAATGCGGTTCATTGCATTCTTTGTTATAGATTGCGTACAAGAAATACTGCCTGCATATGATTACCGGAAAAAATTTTATTGGCTACACAGCCTCTGCAAATACCAGCACTCCATTTTTATCTACCATACCAGGTAGCGGCAATACAGCTACCCCTTGTTCCTTTTACGAGGCAACAGCAGCAGAAATTAATGCAGCGGCAACACTTGCCGGGCAGGCATTTACTATTTATCGCCAAAAAAGTCCGGCACAAAAAATAGATTTTCTAGAAACCATAGCAGCCATTATAACAGCACAAAAAGACGAGCTGGTGGCCATGGCCATGCACGAAACTCACTTGCCCAAACCAAGACTGGACGGAGAAGTGCAACGCACCATTAACCAAATAAAATTATTCGCAGGCTTTTTACAGGAAGGCAGTTGGGTTAAAGCCATTATCGATACAGCACAACCCGACCGTGCACCACTGCCAAAACCAGATATCAGGCAAATGCAAATAGGTATTGGTCCGGTGGGGGTATTTGGTGCAAGCAATTTTCCCTTTGCATTTTCAGTGGCAGGTGGCGATACCATTTCGGCATTGGCTGCCGGTTGTACAGTAGTATGCAAAGCGCATCCCGGCCACCCGGCCACATCAGAAATGGTGGCTTCCATTATATTGGAAGCCGCCAAAACAACTGATATGCCCGATGGAGTGTTTTCCTTACTACAGGCAAGGCAAAACCAAGCCAGCATTCAACTGGTATCGCACCCGGCTATAAAAGCCATTGGCTTTACCGGATCGCTAACAGGTGGCAAGGCACTTTTTGATGCAGCAGCAAAAAGAGAAGAGCCCATTCCCGTTTATGCAGAAATGGGTAGTGTAAATCCCGTATTTATTTTGCCTGAAATAATACAACAGCAACCCGATACACTGGCAGCAAAACTGGCCGCATCCAACCTCTTAAGTGCTGGGCAATTTTGTACCAATCCGGGTATCATTGTTTCTATAGAGGGCCCGGCCACACACCAGTTTAGTCAACATTTTTCTCTATGCATACAAAATGCCGGGGCAGATGATATGCTTACCTCCGGCATTGCCAATAACTATTACAAACATATACAGCAATTACAGCAATCGCCACTTGTTACTGCACTTGCGCAAGGCAAAATAAATGATGGTGTATTGCAGGCTACGCCTTACCTATTTACTGTAAGTGCAAAAACTGCATTGGCACAACCAACACTTTTAGAGGAAGTTTTTGGCCCGTCCAGCATACATATTATGGCAGCTAACGAAGCCGAATTATATGCAGTTGCCACGCAATTAAGCGGGCAGCTTACTACCAGCCTTTGGGGTACCGAAACCGATTTGGCAGCCAATGCCCTTCTGGTGCAAATACTTGAATTAAAAGCGGGTCGCATTATTTTTAATAATGTACCAACAGGTGTAGAAGTTACACATGCTATGGTACATGGTGGTCCCTACCCGGCTACTACCGATAGCAAAACAACATCGGTGGGTACCAATGCCATTTACCGTTTTACCAGAGCTGTATGTTATCAAAACTGTCCGCAGCATTTATTGCCGCAGGCTCTACAAAATAACAACCAGCAACAGCTATGGCGGCTGGTGAACGGTGCTTATAGCAATGATTCAATAGAATAGATACATAAAACCTATTTGTAGCCGGGCATTTGTTGTACCATTAGGCTTTACTTGCCACGCTCGGTTCATCGTTCGGGTTTCATGGCATCTGTTAAAACAACAATGCATATATACTATAAACAGGTAGTATATTAAACATTTAAAACAGGCATTTGCCGACCTTTTTGCTAGAGCACAAGAGTGCGACGCAAGAGGCGATGCCAATAGTACCTGCTGCCGGGTACACCAATAATAAAAAGCAATTGCTGCTAAAAAAATATGAAATGCAATTACAAACTTTAAAAATTGATGCTGCTGATAATATTGAAGTAGCCCTTACGGGGCTACCCAAAGGCACGCTTATACAACAGGAAAATTATAGCTGTGTGTTGGCTGATGATATACCCGCCAAACACAAATTTGCCATAGCACCCATTGCAGCGGGCGACAATATTATTATGTACGGAGTTTTGGTAGGCAAGGCAACAAAACATATTGCACAAGGTGCTTTAATTAGTGTACACAATGTGGCGCATGCCGCCAATGGATTTGCATTACAGGAACGCCATACGCAGTGGCAAAAACCAGATGTTTCTAAATGGGCTAATGCCACATTTATGGGCTATCATCGTGCCGATGGTTTGGTGGGTACGGCCAACCACTGGTTAATTATTCCAATGGTTTTTTGTGAAAACAAAAATGTAGATGTATTACAGGAGGGATTATTAAAAGCACTTGGCTATACACCATCAAAATCGAAATATGAAAGTATAGTACAAAAAATGGTTCACCAATACAAGGCCGGACAAACAGCCGATGCGTTTTTGGAAACAACTGTTTTTGAAGAAGATAGTGCAGCAACAGTAGAGAAAGTATTTCCCAATGTAGATGGCATTAAAATATTGAATCATACCCTCGGTTGCGCAGGTACCAAAGATGATACAACTGCCCTATGTGGTTTACTGGCAGGCTATATTACGCATCCCAATGTTGCGGGTGCTACGGTATTAAGTCTGGGCTGCCAAAATGCACAGCTGGCCATACTGGAATCAGAAATAAATAAACGGGATAGCCATTTTTCTAAGCCCCTGTTTTTATTGGAGCAACAAAAAATTGGCAATGAACAAGCCATGTTGCAACTGGCTATTAAACAAACATTTGCCGGCTTAATAAAAGCAAATGAATGTACACGCAGTGCTGCCCCTTTAAGCAAATTATGTGTAGGGCTTGAATGTGGTGGCTCGGATGGGTTTTCGGGCATTTCGGCTAATCCGGCATTGGGTTATTTTTCTGATATGCTGGTAGCATTAAACGGAACGGTAATATTATCAGAGTTTCCTGAGTTGTGCGGGGTAGAACAAAATTTAAGCGACCGCTGCATTGATGATGCCACAGCAGAAAAGTTTATTCACCTGATGCATATTTACCACGAAAGGGCAAAAGCAGTGGGCTCCGGCTTTGATGCCAATCCTTCCGCAGGCAATATAAAAGATGGCCTGATAACAGATGCGATGAAAAGTGCCGGCGCTGCCAAAAAAGGCGGCACCTCGCCTGTTACTGACGTGCTGGATTACCCGTTAAAAGTAAGCCGGCCAGGGTTAAATTTATTGTGCACTCCCGGCAGTGATATTGAATCTACCACAGCAGAAGTGGGTGCCGGCGCCAACATTGTATTATTTACCACCGGTTTGGGCACGCCTACCGGCAACCCTATTACACCCGTTATAAAACTTAGCACCAGCACCACTTTATACGAAAAAATGAAAGATATCATTGATATTGATACTGGCACCATCATCAATGGCACCGAAACCGTAGCACTGGCCGCAGAAAGAATCCTGGAATATGTAATAAATGTAGCCAGCGGAACCTGCACAGCCAAAGCCGATGCACTAGGTCATGATGATTTTATACCCTGGAAAAGAGGTATTTCTCTATAAATAAAACAGCCATATGAACAGATACAAATTAGCCTGGGTATTTGCTGTAAGCATCACCATCGCCTGCAATACAGCCACTGAAAAAACAGCAATTACTGATAGTGCCGGCACTGCAGCTAAAGGCAGTTATGCCTACGATGCTGCTTTTTTAAAACAGCACACCAGCCAGGTTTTGGAACTTAGCAGTACTGATGGCAATAGCAAAATATTATTATCTGCCGATTATCAGGGCCGGGTAATGACAAGCACCGCAACGGGTGATACCGGCACCAGTTTTGGCTGGTTAAATTACGACCTGATTGCTGCCCCGGAAAAGAAAAAACAATTTAACCCTGTAGGAGGTGAAGAAAGGTTTTGGATGGGCCCCGAAGGTGGGCAATATTCCATTTATTTTAAAGGCGGCGACTCATTTAATATTGCCCACTGGCAGGTACCATCATTTATTGATACGGAAATGTATACAGTGGTAAAATCAGATAATAGCTCGGCCACTTTTTCAAAAACCGCCAGTATTACCAATTACAGCGGTACCCGTTTTGATATAGCCATAGAAAGAACAGTTAGGCTTTTATCAAAAGATCAGTTGGCCGCTACTTTACAAACAACCATTCCTGCCGGTGTGCAGTTTGTAGGCTTTGAAACCAATAATGCCATTACTAATACAGGTACTGCCGATTGGACAAAGGAAAAAGGCCTTTTATCAGTATGGTTGTTGGGCATGTTTACACCTACACCTGCCACTACGGTTATCATTCCTTTTTACCCCATACCAAATGCACGTAGTTTTATTACCGACAATTATTTTGGCACCATACCTACAGAAAGGTTACAGGTAAAAGACAGCATTTTATATTTTACCTGCGATGGTAAATTAAGAAGCAAAATTGGGCTATCGCCCTTTATTGCAAAACCCATTGCCGGTAGTTTCGATTTTCAAAAAAATGTATTAACCATTATATTGCCACAGGTAAATAAAAATGCAGATTATGTAAACAGCAAATGGGAAATGCAGCAAAACCCATACAAAGGCGATGTGATCAATTCATATAACGACGGCCCTTTGGCAGATGGCACCCAAATGGGGCCTTTTTACGAAGTAGAATCCTCATCACCTGCGCTTGCATTACAAAAGGGTGCAACAGGCACTTACAAGCAAACCACCTGCCATTTCATGGGCAATTATGATGTATTAAAACAACTCGCCAAACAATTACTGGGCGTAGATCTTGACACTATAAAAAAATAAGACCATGTATTTGTACAAAACTTCAAGGGGTAATATCCTTAAACAAGGCATCAATTATTTTCAGGTAAATGCCAATTGGGATGCACTTATTAATCAGCCCAACTTGCATCAATACCTGTTAGCACAAATAACTACGGCTGAAAAAATAAGCCCTGATCATGCCGAAAACAGCATCAATAATTTTTTACTGGCACCTATCGGTAGTCAGGAAGTTTGGGCCGCCGGCGTTACCTATTTGCGCAGCCGCGATGCCAGAATGGAGGAATCAGAAGATACTGGTGCGGCAGATTGCTACCAGCGTGTGTACGAAGCCGAAAGACCAGAGCTGTTTTTTAAATCCTTACCCCACCGCGTGGCAGCCCATAAAGAAAAAGTGTATATCCGTAAAGATTCTACCTGGAATGTTCCCGAACCCGAGCTAACGCTCTACATCAATGCACAAGGCAGTATACAAGCCTATACCATTGGCAACGACATGAGTTCAAGAAGTATTGAAGGCGAAAACCCACTCTATCTGCCACAGGCAAAAATGTACGAAAGGTCGGCCGCACTTGGTCCCTGCCTTTATGTGCCCGAAGCACCCATTGCAACCAATACCTGCATTCATATGAATATTTACCGCCACGCCGAAAAAATGTTTGACGACGCCACTACACTGGCACAAATGAAAAGATCGCTTACAGAACTTGCCGGCTGGCTATACAAAGAAATGAACTTTCCACATGGTTGCTTTTTAATGACGGGCACCTGCGTAGTGCCTCCCAACAATTTCACTTTGCATACAGATGATATTGTAAACATCAGCATCGATGGCATTGGCGTATTAACCAATACCATTGCCATAAAACAACCTTAATTTTTGTAAGCAGACATTTGTATTTCAATTAAACATCGTTGTGTCACTCACTTGTACTGTATATTTATAGCAGCAATATCAAAACCAATCTAATTACTTAAAACTTTAACGCTCAAGCATGCCAAAACCAAACCAGCAGGCAACCAGTAATACCGTTGCATTTGCATTAATTACAAGCTTATTTTTTCTCTGGGCTTTTTTACACAATATCAATCCCATACTTATTCCGCATTTAAAAAAAGCCTGTCAGCTTACTGATACTCAATCCTCGCTTATAGATACGGCTGTGTACTTTGGCTATTTCACTATTGCTTTACCAGCCGGCTGGTTTATGCATAAATACGGATATAAAAAAGGAATTTTAATTGGTTTATTATTATATGCCACCGGTGCTGCATTATTTATTCCGGCAGCATCTTCACGCAGTTACGAATTTTTTCTGTTTGCGCTTTTTATCAGCGCCAGCGGTGCTACTTTTCTTGAAACAGTGGCCAATCCTTATATCACCAAGTTGGGCGACAAATCCACCTCCGAACAACGGTTAAATTTTGCACAAAGCTTTAATGGTGTAGGCGCTTTTATTGCACCCATCATCGGCGGGCAATTTATATTATCAGGTATTGAACACACCCCGGCCGAAATGCAGCAAATGACATCCGAGCAATTCAATAGCTATCTCTCTTTTGAAGCAGGCACTATCAAAATACCCTACATGATTATTGCCGGTATAGTATTACTGGTAGCCATCCTGTTTGTATTTACCAAACTACCCGAAATAAAAGAAGAAGATGCTATAGACGATGGGCACGGGCATAAATCTTTTTCTGTAAAAGTATTTCGCCACAGCCATGTAAGCTGGGCAGTAATTGCCGAGTTTTTTTATGTAGGCGCGCAGGTAGGTGTGGGTAGTTTCTTTATCCGTTTCTCCCGCTATACCATGGACCTCCCGGAAAGAGAAGCCGCCTATTGGTGGGGCTTTGCCATGGTAGGTTTTATGCTGGGCCGTTTTGCTGGCACTTTCCTTATGAAATATATTAAGCCGCAAAAGCTATTGGCCGCATATGCCATCATCAATATTTTATTGTTAACAGTGGCGCTTACCACATCGGGCAGTATGGCTACTTATGCATTATTGCCGGTACCATTCTTTATGTCTATTATGTTCCCAACCATTTTTGCATTGGGCATAAAAGGCCTTGGTGAAGAAAGCAAAATTGCTTCATCATTCCTGGTAATGTCTATAGTAGGCGGTGGTATCATTCCATTTATTATGGGTAAAATATCCGATAGTACCAACAGTATACAATCGGCCTATATTGTGCCTTTGATCTGCTTTGCTTTTATATTTTACTTTGGCTGGAAAGCGCATAAAATAAAAGCTGTTGCATAAATTATTATTGCGTTTTTAGCATAGATATTTATTGACCCAACTGAATAGCCAAATGCAGCTTTACTTGCGTCGCACTCTTGTACGTTTAGCTCAGGGCTAAGCATAAGGATTGTAAAGTATTTGGTACACTTGCTATTCAGTTGATTTGCTCAATGGCATACCAACCGTACAAGAGTGCGACGCAAGTGCAGTTACATGCATATTCTATAGTCCGGCTACAACATATATTCATAAACAGTTAAACACTTACCATCATGAAAAGAATTTTGTACAGTGTACTTATTACTGCCCTGATTGGCAGCAGTGCATGGTCGCAAAAATACAATGGCATAGATGCCAATATGGGTAATATTTTCAGGCTCAGCGATGCTAAAACACGTTCTATTAGTCCGGAGAATTTTAACGGTGCCAAAGGCGAGGGCGGAAAGGCCACCACGGGTACAGGTGCCGGCCCGTCGAGAGATTTGGGGCAGGGTTGGAAAGTGAGCCCAAGTGTGGTAATAAAATCTAAAACCACGTACACCGTAGCAGAAATAACCGGTCCCGGATCGATACAACATATTTGGATGACGCCTACCGGTAACTGGCGTTATTCTATACTGCGTTTTTACTGGGATGATGAAACCACCCCATCGGTAGAAGTACCTGTAGGTGATTTTTTTGGAATGGGTTGGGGCAGGTACTCGCCACTAAATTCGCTGGCTGTTTGTGTAAACCCGGGCAGTGCATTTAATTGCTACTGGCCCATGCCTTTTAGAAAAAAGTGCAGGATTACCATGGAAAATATTAATACAGAAGATATGGTACTGTATTATCAGGTAGATTATATTTTAACTGAAGTACCATCGGACGCGGCCTATTTTCATGCACAGTTTAACCGCGTAAATCCGCTGCCGTATAAGCAGGATTATACCATTGTAAATAATATAAAGGGCCGTGGACAATATGTTGGCACTTATATAGCCTGGGGCGTACATAACAATGGCTGGTGGGGTGAAGGTGAGATAAAATTTTTTATGGATGGCGATACCAATTACCCTACCATTTGCGGTACAGGCACAGAGGATTATTTTTGTGGCTCGTACGATTTTGATACCCGCAAAAAAAATGCAGCCGGTGTAGAGGAAACCAATTACACCGAATTTTCAACTGCCTATAGTGGGCTGCCACAGGTATTAAGAGGCGATGGGCATTATGATGTATCGCAGCGATTTGGATTATACCGCTGGCATATTACAGACCCTATCCGTTTTGAAAAAGATTTAAAAGTTACTATACAGGCCCTGGGCTGGAGGGATGGTGGTCGCTATCTGCCATTACAGGATGATATAGCATCTACCGCATTTTGGTACCAGACAGAACCGCATAACCCATTCCCCACATTGCCATCAAAAGATTTACTGGAAGTAGATTAACAAATACAAAATCCCCGTTCGTTTGAATGGGGATTTTTTTGTGCAATGGTTTATAATGGACAAAATCTCATATATTTCTTAGCCCAATCTCTAACCGAACCCTCCAGTGTGCGACGCAACGGCAGCTACATCATTGTGCTGCAGCCGGGCTCAAAAAATTCACTACTGCTTTGCTATTGCAATTGCCTCGTAGAATCCCGCTGTACCAATATGGAATTTATAATGGTTTTTTCGGGTAAAAATGAGTGCCTCTTTTTTTCTATCAGCTTAAACAATATGGCTGCAGCTTCGCGGCCCATTTCGTAGGCAGGCTGTGTTATAGTAGTTAGCGATGGCTGTAAAAAAGGCACCATATTCGAATTGGAAAATGTAATTACCTTAATATCCCGTGGTATTCGCAACCCAAGTTCACTACAAACCTGATACGTGGCTACCGCCAATTTTTCTACCGATGCAAAAATGCTGTCGGGCCGGTTTTTACCTACTAATAAATTTCTAATCAGGTTAAGATTATCTTCCTCATTCCGGCCACAGGAAATGATCAGGTTTTTATCCTGCTCTATGCCATGCTTTTCCAAAGCTGCCAAATACCCATTCATCCGTTGATTAACAATGGATAGATTTTGCGAGATAGACAAAAAAGCTATACGCTTTCCTCCATGTTTAATCAGGTGCGAGGTGGCCACCAGGGCGGCCTCATAATCATTGGTAATTACCTTAGGCACAGCTATATGTTCTGCAATACGGTCAAAAAAAACGAGCGGTATTTCCTTTTGCTGCAAGGCTTCCAAATGGGCTGTATCCGATGTTTCTTCTGATAAAGAAATCATGATCCCATCTACCCTTCCATTTTGTAAAAGCCGGGTGATAGATTGTTCTTTTTGCATATCCTCATGGGTAAGATAAATAAGAACATGATAGCCCTTTTCCTGCGCAATAGATTCAATGCCATTTATTACCGGACCAAAAAAATCATTCACCACCTCTGGTATGATTACCGCAATGGTTTTTGATTGTTGTTTTCTAAAACTGCTGGCCAATGGGTTTACCTGGTAGTTTAATTCTTTGGCCTTGGCCAATACCCTGGCCTTGGTGGCAGCGCTAATCTCGTGGCTGTCGCGTAAAGCTTTAGACACGGTGCTGAAAGACAAATTCAACTCCCGGGCAAGTAGTTTTAAATTCATAAAGTCCTCCTGTATTTATTCCTGCACGCCAGCAATAGTAATAATAATTTTTATGTACCCGTCAGTAGTACTTCTATCAGGCCCGGTTGCGTCGCACACTTCAGGGCTTTGTTCGCTACTCAGCCAGCAATAGCCATATTAGCAAAGCCTGTACTTAAATAATGTTGAAATATACAAAACCCACTACAACGTTGTAGCAAATAAATACCCTGTAAAATAAGCTGCGCTTCTCATTTTTTATGAATTTAACAGTCTCATCATAAATAATTAAACCTGTTTACCATGCAACAGAACGATATGCAATCCCTTATTGCCGGCATATTCAATGCCATTGAAAAATTAATCCCCTTATATTTGGCATTGCCGGCAGATGAAATTATTTCAAATGGCAATGTGGCGGTTTGCATCATTGATGAAACCGGATTAGTACATGGCAAAATGTTTGGCACCAATAAACCCCGGCTAAGACAATCCTATAAAGTGGCCTGGACAAAAGCCAGTCAGGTTTGGCTTACCGGCGTTAAAACGGGCGAATATGAGCGGATGGTATTTACCAGGGAAGTAGACGAGAATGCCAATGGCATTGAAGCCCCCGACCTGATTGGCTGGGAAGGAGGCCAACCACTTACCACAAAATCTGGAGAAATACTGGCAGTTGGCTTTAGTGGTTTTAGAGGAACTACCGATATTGAAATAATGATAAAAGCGCTTGATCTGGCACAGGAGGCTTAACACATATCAACAGGCACTAACAACTTAAAATAAATACAATGCAATACTTAGCAAACGAACAACGCTATGCCTCCATGGAATACCGCAGGTGTGGAAACAGCGGACTAAAACTGCCTGCCATTTCTCTTGGCTTATGGCACAACTTTGGGCATATTGATAAACTGGAAAATGCCCGTAACATTTTATGTACCGCCTTTGATAAAGGCATCACCCATTTCGATCTGGCCAATAATTATGGCCCGCCTCCGGGTTCTGCAGAAGAGAATTTTGGAAAAATTTTAAAAGATAATTTTTTACCCTACCGCGATGAACTGATTATTTCCTCAAAAGCAGGCTGGGGTATGTGGCCCGGCCCATATGGCGACTGGGGTTCAAAAAAATACCTGGTAGCCAGCCTTGACCAAAGTTTAAAAAGAATGGGGCTTGACTATGTAGATATATTTTACCATCACCGCCCCGATCCCGGCACCCCGCTGGAAGAAACCATGGGTACATTAGACCTGATGGTACGCCAGGGTAAGGCCCTCTATGTAGGCATTTCCAGCTACCAGCCTGAAGAAGCTGCCAAAGCCATTGCCATCTTAAAACAACTGGGCACACCCTGCCTTATTCACCAGCCCAAATACTCCATGTTCGAACGTTGGGTAGAGGATGGATTGCTGGATGTACTGGAAGAAAACAAAGTGGGTTGTATTCCCTTTTCGCCGCTGGCGCAGGGTTTATTAAGCAACAAATATTTACAGGGCATTCCTGCAGGTTCAAGGGCCGCCAGCCACAGGGGTAATGGCGCAATTGAAGAAGATGCTATTTCACCGGCAACTTTAAACAAAGTACTGGCATTAAATAAACTGGCCGAAGAACGTGGCCAAAACCTGGCGCAAATGGCACTGGCCTGGATTTTAAAAGATCCACGTATCAGCTCTGTCTTAATTGGTGTAAGCAAACCGGAACAGGTACTGGATTCTATTCGCTGTCTGGAAAATTATTCATTTACCAGCGAAGAACTTGACCGTATAAATGCCATTTTAAAATAAATCAGTTTATGCAACTGTTTTCAGGCAGATTATAGTATTCACCTCGTAATAAAACATGGCCGCTTTAGGCAGTACCCACTGCACTTAACTATAAAGCAGGCCATGTTTTTTTATTAGCCAATCCACAGCATAACTATTGAACATTACTTGCGTCGCACACTGCAACGGTTGGTTCTTTACCCAACAGTAAGGGCCAACAACCAAATAGCTGTTTTGGCAAATACTTTTGCAACTACCAACAGCATACATACAAGCAGGTTTATTAGCTGCCACACTTGTTAAAGCACAAGAGTGCGACGCAAGTAAAGCTGCATACTTGTTGAATTGCCGGGCTAAAAATTGACTAATTAAATTCTATCGTACCAAAACTTTTGTAATCGTGGTAATTGCTTTGTGTTAGTTGCCAGCTGCTGTAAGCCGGGTTTTTATCGTAATCTATGCGGTAAAAATTTGCCCGCCATTGGGTACCTTTTTTGGGGGGCACATTATTCATGGGGCCTAACAAAGCAAAAGGTATAAACAGCTCGGCTGTCCAGCTAATTCTGCCGCTGGTATTTGCATTTTTATTGATGTGAATGGCATGTATAATTTTTCGTCCATCGTTGTACTGCCAGGGTTTCCAACCCATGATATTGCCTTTGTTATTGAGTATTAAAATGGGCAACTCGTAATTCAAGGGAGATAACTCATACTCCAGATACAATGGCATAGCAGAATCGGGCCAAAAGAAAGCTTCTACCACATCTTCATCATACAGGTTGGCATAATCCTCAGTAAGCGTGGCGGTAATGGCACTATCCTCGCACTGGTATAAACAGTAAATCCCTTTATCGGAATACATAATTTTAAACTGGGTACTATAATGCAAAAGATTGCGTGCTTTATCGGCGGGAATATTCCATTTATTTTGTTGCAGCAGGCTGGTATTTCTTTCGGTAATAGTTTGCCAGCCGGTATTATTCCAATTATTGCTGCTGCCATCTCCGGTGAAGGTAAAATCGGTGGTTTTGCCCACTTTTAAAATATGGCCGCTATTATTAATTTGTGCATTTGCCAGTGCTGTAATAATTAATGCCGCTAATACTATTATCCCTCTTGCTTTGTAATTCCTGTTTGTACACATAATGATGTTGCTTTTATAATTTATATCCCTGCCTGGCCAGTAAAACCCATTTGCTTTTTTGTTTGGTAAATACCAGTAATGCCCCAATTTTTAGCTCACCGGGGGTACCGTTATTGGTAATTTTTGCTGAAAAAATATGTCTTACAATAGCTTCTTTTCCGGCAATGGTTATTTGCAGCGCCGATACGTCGATACTTAACATATCCAGCGGGCCATGCAAAACGGTTTGTATAAAAGTGGCTTTATCCTCTGATTTGCCATTAGAATGGCCATAACTTAATTGGGCGGCGGTAAGGTTTACCAATGCTGCAGAATCAGCATCTACAATGGCTTTATTAAACATTGTTACAGCAGTAGTAACTGCCTGCTCCTCTTTGGATTGTGCCATTGTGCCCATACACAGCAATACACAAGCTGCCAACAACAAATTTTTTTTCATGTATGCAAGTTATTTTAAATGCTCATTAATTATGCTTCTGTCAGTTCATCCTCAACCGGTTTGCGATGCCAGTACGATGCCAATACCGAACCTGTAATATTCATTAGCGGACCAAATATAGCAGGCGCCAAACCAACTGTGGCCATTTTACCCATTGCTTTTGCCAGCCCCGATGCCAGACCGCCATTTTGCATACCTACTTCAATGGCAATAGTACGGCAATCGCGTTCTTTCATTTTAAATAATCTTCCGCTCCAATATCCCAATGTATACCCGCATAAATTATGTATTAATACCACCAGTATTAAAGCAGGGCCAATGGTTAAAAGGCTTTCCCTGCCTGCGGCAGTAATAATTACAATAATAAAAGCTATACCAAACATAGATACCAGCGGCATGGCATTATCTAACCATTTTAATTTGCCATGCAAAAAATGATTAAATACCAGTCCTGCTCCAATTGGTATAATCACCATTTTAAAAATATCAAACATCATATCTATCGTATGTATTTCTACAAATGCACCGGCCAATAGTTTCATTAACATGGGCGTAATAAATGGGGCCAGCATGGTAGAAACAGCCGTTATAGTAACAGACAATGCCAGATTGGCTTTAGCCAGATAAGAAATTACATTAGAGGCCATACCATTGGGCGAGCAACCAATAAGAATAATACCAGCCGCAATCTCGGGTGGAAAATTGGTGGCGCTTGCCAACGTAAAACCCAGCAATGGCATAATTACAAAATGACTAAACACGCCTATAAAAACACCCTTGGGCATTTTAACCACCCCAGCAAAATCCTTAAAGCTCATGGAAGTGCCCATGCCAAACATAATCAATTGTATTAAGGGCGTAATTAGGGTAGCCAGTTTAAACCCATCCCATTCTACAAAAAATTGCGGGTACAATAAGGCAGACGTTACCGCTGCAAAAATGGTAGTGGTATAGGCAAATCCTTTCAGTGCAACATATCCACGAAAACCTATAGCGAGTGCTATAAAAAATGCCACCAATAAAGGGCCGGCAACAACAGTGTTACCCATTAAGAAAAATACCAGTGCTGCCAACAAACAAACACCTGCAACCGTTAGCGAAATTTTATACATAATCCAATAATAAAGTTGATCAAAAAAAATAGGTTACCACCCAAATGCGATGCTGCTTTTACCAGGTTCTTTTAGACATAAGCGCATCCAACTGTGCCCTGGTTAATTTGGTAGATCCGGGATGCGCATCCAGCCATTTTAAAAAACTGGTTTTTATTTCATCTGTCCAGTCGCTGTCTATCTGGCCCGGAGAAAAACTACCTTTTTTCAACATTTCATGGCCAAACATATCGCGTAAATCTATAAACTCAGCAGTGTATACTACTTTCTCGGCCAAATGTGCAGGTATAAAAATTACACCTTCCCTGTCTGATATTACCAGGTCGCCGGGCAATACAATGGCGTGACCAATTCTAATAGGTGTATTCAATCCCATCAGCACTTCATCTTCCAGGTACGATGGGTCAAAGTCACGTACATAGGCATTAAAACCTTTTATTTCCGATAAGCCGGTAAGGTCACGCACCGATGCATCAAAAACAACTCCATTGCCGCTTTTAGCATAAATGGAATTGCCCAGGTTATCGCCAATTAAAGTGCCTTTGGCAATTTTACCACAGCCGTCTGCCACATAAACATCGCCTTTTACCAACACATCTATCGGCCATGAATTGGTATTACCTTTTCTACCTTCTGCCTTGCCACGATCTTTAATATTTTTCTCCACATCGGGCCTGCTGGGCATGTATTGTGCAGTAACTACACGGCCGGTTACTTTTACTGTATCATTTACCGTTTTCCAGCCACCTTCGTATTGGTTATTATAGCCCAGGTTTTTAAGTATCGTCCAGGCCGATTCAAAGCCTATATGTTTGGCTCTTTCTATCAACTCATCAGGCACTTTGGGCCGCCCATCGGCAAAGCGTTCACCCTTCCATTCCGAGGTAAGAAATATCAACTCATCCTTTTGCATGGTTTGTGCAAAACCATTGCCGCACATTATTATCAGTGCACATAAAAAAACAATTCTATTCATCATACTGGTAAGCATTTAGTATTTAATTTTTATGAGCCAAACATGATATTGCTATCTGGCTTTACTTGCGTCGCACTCTTGTACGGCATATCAATAGGCAGCTAAACAATACATTTAGAATTGCTTAAATTCTCTGCCCGGTTTTTCTACCCTAAAAGTTTCAATATTACAACTATCCTGCAAAGTAATATAGGCTGTTTTGCCATCGGTACCACCAAATGCAATATTGCTGGGCTTTGAACCCTTTAAAGTAATTTCCGTAAGCAATTTACCCTGGGGCGATACTTTGGCCACCGTGCCTTTGCCATGTCTTGTAATGTACAAATTACCATCAATATCGCAGCGCATACCATCCATACCAAAATCAGGAAATTCTATCAGCAATTGTTTATTGCTAATGGTACCACTGTCAGATAAATCATATACCCAAACCTTGCGTTGTACAGATTCGTTTACATATAATTTTTTTCCATCAGGACTTACTTCAATACCATTGGTAGTGCCCATGCTATCTTCCAGCAATAATATTTGTCCGTTGGTATCTACCCGCCAAATTTGTCCGGAGTTATTTTTCCAGTTTGGGTCGCTGGCATAGAGGCGGTCTTTGCTATCTATGGCAATATCATTGGGTTGGTTCATGGCAGCATTATGGGCATACACACTAATTTCTTTGGTAGCCATATTTACCTGCAGAATATTATGATTGGTATAATCTGCAATCATCATTAAACCCTTGCTGTTAAACCGTATACCATTGCCAATACTTCCATTGGGCAATTCCACAAAAATACTGCTGTCGCCGGATGGTGTTACAATACCAATGGTACCTTCATGTGCATAGTTTACTGCATATAAGTTTCCTGCACTATCAACAGCAGGGCCTTCGGCACCGGTGGTAAATGTATTTACTGCTGTAAAATCAGCAGCTGTGTATAATTCGTTGGTCATGCTTTTTGGTTCAGTTGTGTTACAGGCCCAACATGCGCCTGATACTATTAAACAAAATAAGAAGCGTTGTACTTTCATTTCTATTGGTTGATTAGATGTTATTAGCCGCATTTTTTGATAAACCGGCTGTTGAAAGCTGCGCAGCATTACCAACCGTACAAGTGTGCGACGCAAGCGGTGATGCCTGTTGTTATACAGCACGGCCAATAATAGCTATTTGGTTTTTGGCTTTGGATAAATGGGGTTGGCAATACCATTAAGATCGTACACAATTTTGCCGCCCTTGATCGTCATGGCACATTCAAATTTTTGTTTTCCATCCACCTTATAACCGGTTTTATCGTAAAAGCCAAAATTACCCTGACGCAAATCCAATATGGCTACATCGGCAATACCCCCAGGGGAAAGATTACCCAGCTCTTCGTGTTTTATTACTTGTGCGGGGGCCCAGGTGCTGGCTTTTATTACATCTTTTAAAGGCATACCCATTAACAGAAATTTAGACATCACATCTATCTGGCTTTTCATTGAGGCATTCATGCTGCCGGTATGCAAATCGGTACTTATGGTGTTGGGGAAAAATCCCTGCTGCAATGCGGGAATAGCCTGCGAAAAATTAAAGCTGGCGCCGCCATAGCCAACGTCGAAAATAATACCACGTTTTATGGCATCCCAAATAAAGGGTTTTACCTTACTTGTTTTTTCATCAACCACTGTTTCCCGTACATTGCCATCAAGCAGCGTATATGTGTGGGTATAAATATCACCGGGCCTCAGGTGTTTCATAAATAATTCTTCAATAGATAAAGGTGGGTTATTACCGCCAAAGTCAATCATAACAGGCATGTTGGCCTGTTTGCCTGCTTCCACGGCGCGGTCAACAGGCGTCCATTCCGGACCGTTAAAATGTGCTACCTTAAAGCCTACAACTATGTCTTTATTTTGTTTGGCTACAATAGCACTCATCTTGGCATCCATATCATTTTCGTTCTGCTCATATGCTCCGCCACGCATGCCTTCGCCAACAATATTTAATAATGCCAATACCCTTGTTTGCGAATTATCTATAATATTCTTTTTAAACGTAGGGAAAGATTTCCAACCGGCACCACCTGCATCTACCACGGTAGTAACACCCACCCTGAAAGTAAAACCATCGGGCACTATTGCTACCAGTCCATTACTTAAATAATGATCGGGCTCGGTACCAAAAAATACATGCGCATGCAGGTCAATTAAACCCGGCGTTACATATAAGCCTTTGGCATCTACAGTTTGTGCCGCCTGTTTACCATCAATATTGGCGGCTACCTGAACAATTTTTCCATCGGCAATGGCTACATCCATCACTGCATCAATATTATTTTTAGCGTCTATAACATGGCCGCCTTTAATTACAATATCGTATAACTGCCCCATGGCGGTGTTCCCCAAAAAAATAACTGCCAATAATAAACCGTATACTTTTTTCATATGATCGTTTTTATCTAAACAAGGTTTTTCAATTTGTTCTTAATTTATACAGCAGCCTGTAACAGTTCTTCTTTAATTCTTTTTGCTACCACTACTTCCTGCCCGGGCTTTAACATAAATACAGTAATCCTGATGCTATTCTCTGTTTCCCAGGCAATTGTTTCAATAGAAGGGCTACCCTTTCGCAGCTTTTCGCCCATGGCATCACGGGTAATTTTAACTATAGCCGGGTTCCAGGAAATGATGAGAGATGGATTGTGGTTGGCAACAGCTGGTATCGTTACTTCAGTAGTAACACCGGCAATATTGGCAAGTGTATTTTTAATATAGGCAATACGGTCTTCCCACATTTTCCATTCTTTGGTATGATCTCTTTTTACATAGCTGTCTAAAGCCACATACATGCCAATTATCTCTTCTTTATTCACTTTCATGCCACGGCCAATATTACCGCCCTTGGGTGGCGCACTAAGCCTTGCAGCTGCTATTAAATCTTTTTTACCCATTAATATACCGGCACTTTGCGGACCACAAATGGCTTTGCCGCCAGATATACAAACCAGATCAAAACCCATATCGTTATACTTCCATAAATTCTCCACCGGTGGCACATCGGCAGCCATATCAATCATGGTAGGCAGTTTATGTTGTTTAGCCAGCTCCAGCCATTCGCGGTGTTGAATTTTACCCATGGGTGCTTCCCTGTTTAAAAACCAAAGCATCGCAGTTTTATCGTTAATGGCCGCAATGGCTTCTTCCATGGTTTCTACGGTAACAATGGTAACACCTGTATTGGTTAAAGCATGGTCGTACCCGTTTATATGGCTCTTTTGAATAATCACTTCCGATTTCATACCAGTGCCTTCCAACTTAGGCAATTGGGCTACTTTTTTTTGATCCATTCCGGTAAGTACACCTGCCATACCTAATACCAATGCCGACCAGCAACCGGCTGTTACAAAAGCCGCTTCGGCATGGCAAATAGCAGCAATTTTTTCCCCTACCTTATCCTGCACTTCTTCCAGCATTACATATTCTTTAGCCGTGCTGTTAATAGCTTCCATTACTTCATCCGGCATCAGCGATGCTGTCATAGATGTATAATTACCCGCAGCATTTATAAAAGTGCGCAGCCCCAGTTCTGCAAACAAATCTCTTTTTACAGTGGTGGCAGCCACCGCTGCAGAAGAAGGCAGTACACTACCCAACGCACCACCTGCAAACGGCAGCAGCGATAATCCTTTTAATACATTTCTGCGTTTCATATTTTTATTTTTAAGTGTATAAATATTAAACCAAGCATTCTTTTTGTACCCGGCTATTGTTCTATATGAGGCACCGCTTGCGTCGCACTCTTGTACAGCATCACAACAGGCAGCAAGGAATTTTTCAATCCCATCAACCCTTCACCACCCCCAAATAACATTCCCCCTTTACCACTCACCACTCACCACTCACTACTCACTACTTCCCCCTCACCTTCTTCACTTCCCCAACAGTAATAACATCGGTATTATTATTAAAATGCTGTCTTATATAATTCAATACCTGCGCTATATCTTCATCACGTAAAAAACTGTGTTGAGGCATCAGGTTATTATAAGGTTTGCCTTTAACAGTAATGGGAATATTCAACCCATTTAATACTACATCAATCAATTTTTGCTTATCACCATTTACCCATTCAGAACTATCCAACGGGGGAAACCGGTTACCGTCGCCATGACCATTATGCTGGTGACAGGATATGCAATACGTATTGTATACCTGTGCGCCAGGAATGGCTTTGTCTTTATACAAATTATCGGCAACTTCATCCGGTGTGCGGATATTGGCATTTAATTTTCTTTGCTCCATTGCCGCTAGTTGTTCTTTGCCAAAATTGCCTTTATCACCTTTGTACATAATGCGCCAAATTTTTCCTTTTTTTGAGTCTGACACATACAAAGAACCATCTGGCCCTTCGGCAAGGCCCATTGGCCTGTATTGCGCATCATCGGTATTTACAATGGTATCTACTCCGGCAAAACCATCGGCAAACACCTCCCATTCACCGGAGGGTGCTCCATTTACAAAAGGTACAAAACAAACAAAATAACCTGCCTGCGGGTAAGGCGATCTGTTGGTAGAGCCATGAAATGCTATAAAAGCACCATGTTTATAATGTTCAGGAAATTGGTCACCTTCATAAAACAGTAAATCATTGGGTGCCCAGTGCGCCGGAAAACCCATTACCGGCATTTGAACGCTACTATCTTTGGCTGGCATTTTACCATCGCCACCATATTCGGGTGCCTGTATATTTTTGTGTTGTATCTGGTCGTAATAACTATAGGGCCAGCCAAAATTATTGCCTTCCTCTACCTTTAAAAATTCTTCTGAAGGCAACACTGCACTTTGCCAGGGCGTAAACTTATCGGGCCATAATAAATGCAGGTCATCTCGGCCATGCATAACTGCGTATAAATTTTTGGTTTCTTTATTCCAGGCCATAGCAACTACGCTTCTTATACCTGTAGCAAATTTTTTTCCATCCTTTTGGGTAAGGCCTGTTTTATTTACATCAAACTGCCAAATGCCGGCATGGTTTTCTAATTCGGGACAGGGATTCAACCCGGCAAAACCGGGTGTACCACCCGGGGTTCTTACCAAATCCTGGCAGGCATTGCTTGGTGCCCCAAAAGGAACATACATATGGCCATTATCATCAAAAGCGACAGGTTTGGTAATATGCCAGTGCGAGCCCCGGTTATCATCCTCAGTAAGTATGGTATCCATTTTTGATTCGGGAATTAGTTTGCCTGGTGTTAACTTGTTTCTATACACCACCAGCTCCGAAGCAAAATATAAATAGCCATCGTGTATGCGCATGCAATTGGCCAAACTACCTTCATTATAATAATCACCAAAGTATACAATTGAATCGGCCCTGCCATCGTTATTGGTGTCCCGCAAAGCTACATTACCGCCTTCCCCTTTTTTGGAATAGCGCAGCTTTACATAAATATCTCCATTGTTGTTTATGGCTAAATGGCGTGCCGGACCAATACTATCTGCTACCACCACTGCTTCAAAATTACCGGGCAAAAAAAGACCACCATTATCTGCATCGCCCTTTGGCAGCGGGTTGCCAGTATTACACTGCGCCAAAACAAATAACAACAGGCATAAAATTGCACTGAGCTTTTGTAATGATAAATGATGCCTGTAATACATAAGGATGATGTGTTGCTTTATTGATACATTTTATTTTGCTGCATAGCTTTACTGAACGTACAAGTGTGCGACGCAAGTAAAGCTGCAGTAGCTTACTATTGCCGGGCTACAAATAATATTAAGGCTTATATGGCTGTGCCGAAATACCATTTAAATCCCACACAATTTTGCCTGCACGTATAGTTAGTTCTGCTTCTAATTTTTGTGTGCCGGGCAACTTAATTCCAGCGGCATCTATAAAACCAAATACACCTTGCTGCATACTTAACACAGCTATATCCGCCACAGCACCCTCACTTAAATTACCCAGGTCTTCCCTATGAATTGCAGTGGCGGCATTCCAGGTGGCATGTGCAATAACATCCTGCAAACGCATACCCATTGCCATGTATTTGGACATAATGTTTAACATGCTTTTCATACCCGCATTCATGCTAAAACGATGAAGGTCGCTACCAAATGTATTGGGCACCAAGCCTTGCTGAAATGCAGGCAGGGCCTGGCTAAACCAGAAACCGGCGCCACCATGGCCAACATCAAACAGCACTCCTTTTTTTTGGGCTGCCAATACAAAGGGGCGCAAATTACCGGCACTATCTATTATGGGCAACCGTTCTGTAATTTGTTCAAATGAATGGGTGATAATATCGCCGGGACGCAACTTGCTTAGCTGATCCTGCAAACTATATTGAGGCAGATGGCACTCCACAAATAACGGTGTATTAGACTTTTTTGCGGCTGCCAGGGCATTGTTAAATGGCGCCCAATCTGTCCCTTCGTAATGGCCAATTTTAACGCCCACAATCAGGCTTTTGTATTGTTGAATAATGGCCACTGCCGAATCGGTAATCATGGTGCTGATATCTTCCTGCATGGGTTTACCATTCATGCCATCGCCGGCAATATTTACAAAAGCAAGTATGCGGGTTTGCGATTTATCTATTACCTGATTTTTAAACAAAGTAAAATTATGCCAGCCCGATGTGCCTGCATCTACCACTGTGGTGATGCCTGCTTTAAAAGTAAAATCATCAGGCGATACACTGTTGATACCATCGGCAAATGTGTTTGCATTACTACCAACAAAAACATGTGTATGTATATCAATTAATCCGGGTACCACATATAAACCTGTTGCATCAATTGTTTTTTTTGCCAGTGATGCAGCTATCGAATTATCTATTTTGCCAATTTTCCCATCCTGTATGGCAATATCTTTTATGGCATCAATCTTATTTTTGGCATCAAATACATGACCGCCTTTTAACAGTAAATCATACTGCTGTGCGCAGGTAATGAAAGAAAGGAACAGGAACACCAACACACAAAAACCTCTCCCGGCCACATTGTTGCGGCCAGAAGAAGTGTGCAGATATATTAGCTGGTTTCTCATTTTTTATTTTTCATTTCAACTTCCCATCCCGGTGCACTGAGTCCATTTAAATCCCAAACAATTTTACCGGCGCGTATGGTTAATTCGGCTTCCAGTTTTTGCGTGCCTTTCAAAACAGTTTTACGAATATCCAAAAATCCAAAATTGCCTTTTCGCACATTAAATACCGTAACATCAGCATCGGCACCAACGCTTAAATTACCCAGATCGGGGCGCTTTATTACATTGGCGGGGTTCCAGGTAGCACGCAGAATTACATCGGGTAAACTCATGCCCATATTCAGGAATTTAGACATTACATTGCTCATGTCTTTCATACCGCTATTCATACTTTCTGCATGTAAATCTGTGCTTATTACATTGGGCTTAAAACCTTGCTGCATGGCAGGTATAGCCTGCCGCCACGAAAATGCGCCACCACCATGACCCACATCAAAAACAATTCCCCGCTGTTGGGCAGCAAATACAAAAGGTTTTACTTTTCCGCTATCATCCACAATGGTTTCGCGTACTGTGGGGCCATAGGAAAATGTGTGGGTAAAAATATCTCCCGGCCGCAGGCGCTGCATAAACAAGGCCTCAATAGAATTGGGTGGCTGGTGCTCACCAAAATCAACCATCACAGGCACATTTGCCATGTTACCCGCCTGCACCGCACGGTCAACCTGCGTAAAACCACCCCAGTAATGGGCGGCTTTTATACCTACAATAATATCGGGAAATAATTTCTTTATCATGTAGGCCGTTTGCTGCGGGTTCATATCGGCGGTATCCTGTTCCTCAAACCTGCCTACCATACCATTACCTACAATATTCAGCAAAGCCAACACACGGGTTTGAGATTTATCTATGGTTTGCTCTTTAAACTTTCTAAAATTGCGCCAGCCCGATGAACCTGCATCAACCACCGTTGTTACACCTGCCCTAAAGGTAAAACCATCCGGCGGCAAACTCGTGGGCGCATTTGCGATGTAAGCATTCAAATCCTTGCCATCAAAAACATGTACATGCATATCAATAATGCCGGGTGTAACAATCAAACCGCTTACATCAATCACCTGCTTAACATTAGTAACGGGAATATCTTTTGCCACCTGCCATATTTTGCCATTCATAATGGCTATATCCATTTCGGTATCTATCTTATTTTTAGGGTCAATTACATGGCCTCCTTTTAACAAAATATCAATTTGTTGTGCATGCCCAGTAAAAAAAAACAATACTCCCAGTAAAAAGCAAATGGCTTTTGCAGCGTTTCTGTTCAACCTTTTTACATTGTACAACATAACAAATTGTTTAAATAATTTTTAGCCCGGCAAAGCACCATTATCATCATCCTTGCGTCGCACTCTTGTACGGCAACAATACTATGCAGCCATTATTAAGTGGCCAATGGCGGACCGCCGGGCACAACAATTTCCTGTGGTTTTATTTTAAAGCCGCTGCGTTTCGCGGTAAAAGTTGCGGTACGGTATTCGCCCAAATATACCGAGCCTGCAAATGCATCATTGGCCACCGTACCTGAAAAAGTAAACGTAATGGCATCTGCCGGATGACGGTCAACACTGCGTAATTTAATTTCGTTGCCTTCTATTGTTCCGGTAAGTTCACGGGTAGAGAACTCACCTTTATGAGAACCTTTTATCCATTTGCCATCCTGCTGTATAAACAACATATGCTGGCTGGTACTGCTAAAGAATTGTATACTCAAATCCCAGCTACCAGCAAGATTTGCCGATGGCTGTACAGTAGCAGCTTTTTTAGGTGACCGCTTTTGGGTAAGCACACCAAAAACCCTGTCAGCCACCACTTTTTCATTCCCCGGCTGCATTTGCCCGGTGGTAATATTGATAAATGTTTTACCGTCTTTATTATCGCTGCCTATAGCTACCCTGGGTTTATTTCTACCCAGCTCTTCTGCCATTTCATCCCCGGTAATATTGAATTTTGCCGGATCCCAGGAAACATTTAATACCGGAGACCTGTTAGACAATTCAGTAGGTTCAAAAACCGATGTGGAAACCCCTTCGATAGAAGAAAGCTTTTTTGCAATTACATCCAGCCAGGAAAGCCAGGTTTTCCATTCTGCGGCATGGTCGCGTTTGGTCCATGCTTCCACCGCTGCCAACATGCCCATCATTTCTTCACGCCCAACTTTATTATCGCGGCCCGGCCCGTGGTGTGGTGAGCTGGCCTGCCAGGCAGACATGAGTATATCTTTTCTTCCCAATACCAAACCGGCGCATTGGGGACCACAAATAGCTTTGCCACCACTGTAAACCACTACATCAGCACCACGTTGTAAATGAATATTGGGAATGGTAAGTACTTCGGCAGCTGCATCTACCAGTATGGGTACTTTATGGGGTTTTGCAATTGCAGCAACATTTTCCAAAGAAAGCGGTTGCCCCGGTTGCGATTCATCATAAGCCATAATGTATATCATGGCGGTTCTTTCATTTAGGGCACTTTTCAATTCTTCCGGACTGTTTACTTCAATTATTCTGGCGCCTATATTACGAATAGCATGATCGTATACATTACGCGATGTTTTGGGGATAATTACTTCGGTTTTATCAAAACCTGTAAGGTCTGGAATACGAATTAATTTTTCGGGGTTGCCGCCGGTAATGCAGGCAGCCGTTACGTGCTTCATACCGGCAGCACAACCAGATGACACCATGCCCCATTCTGCACCCGTAATCTCTGATAAACGCTTGCCAATACCATCAGCCAGTTCATCGTATTGTACAAAATCTTTGGAGGCGGCTTCCATAGCGGCACGCACTTCGGGGCGTTCTATGGAGCCACCGATGATGGTAAAAGTGCCCCTGCAATTAATAATCGGCTCCACTCCTATCGACTGAAATATATTGGGCCCTATAGCCAGCTCACCTGCAACGGAAAGCTGCTGTAGGTTATCCACCGCCGGCGCTGCAAAAAGCGATTTAAGGGGAGCCAGTGTTCCGGCCAATGGTAACAGGGTAATACCTTTTAAAATATGTCTGCGTTTCATACGAATGATTGTAATGGTTGTTAATAAATGTATTGCGGCTGTTATATGCCCAATAGTGATACTACAGATGAACGTAATGCGACGCAAGGATGTTTAACCGGAGTACTGCAGCCGGTATCATACAAACGGCAATGCATACCGGCTTTTTATTCTTTTAATTCTACAATCATTTCTATTTCTACAGCGATATTATTGGGCAAGGAACCCATGCCTACAGCCGAACGGGCATGTTTACCATTCTCGCCAAATACCTGCACCAACAAATCGGAACAACCGTTGATTACTTTGGGGTGCTGCTCGAAAGTTGGGATGGCATTTACCATACCCAAAACTTTTACAATGCGTTTTACTTTGTTCAAATCGCCCACTTCGGCTTTAAGTGTAGACAGCAGGGAAATAGCTGTTAACCTGGCTGCATCCCTTGCCTGTTCCAGCGTAAGATCGCTACCCACTTTTCCGGTAACCAGACCACCTTCTGGTTTATCGGGACCATGACCGGAGAGATACACCATATTACCCACCCGAACCGCTTTTACATAATTGGCAATGGGCGGTGTAGGCGTTATAAGTTGTATACCCAATTCTTTTATCCTTGCTTCGGGGTTTACATTGGTTTGCTGTGCCTGGCAAATACCACTGGCAAGCAACAAAAAACTAATGCAACTGATGATTGCTTTCATACTGTAATAATTTATTTTTTTTGAGCGCTGATTTTAGTTCTTAATGCTGCTACTTCTTCCTCGTTAATTTCGGTGGCATTGTTGCCAAAATTTTGCCGTACGTAGGTTAATACCAGGGCCAGATCTTTATCAGTTAAAAAACTATGGCTGGGCATTAGGTTATTAAATTGTTTGCCTTTTACTGTAATGGGTTGTTGCAAACCATTTAGTAAAATATTGATGAGGCGGGTTTTGTCGCCCAATACATATTCGGAACTATCCAATGGTGGAAAACGGCTACCGTCGCCCTTGCCATTGCTTAAATGGCAAACGCCGCAATAGGTACTATAAATTTCCGCCCCACCCGTTAGCTTTGTTTTTTGCAGGTTATCGGCTACTTCATCGGGGTTTTTAATGTGGGCACTGGTAGTTTTAAGTTTTTCCATTGCTGCCAGTTGAGGTGCGCCAAAATTAGCGGTATAGCCTTTGTAAATTATGCGCCAAATTTTACCCTTACGAGAATCACTGATGTACAAAGAACCATCGGGGCCCTGTGCCAAACCCATAGGGCGGCAAGCTGCGTCTGTGGTATTCAGAATGGTATCCATGCCGGCAAAGCCATCTGCAAATACTTCCCATGGGCCGCTGGGCTTACCATCTTTAAAGGGTACAAAAGCTACAAAATAGCCCGACTGAGAATACGGCGCCCTAATGGTAGAACCATGAAAAGCGATAAAAGCTCCATTTTTGTAATGTGCCGGAAACATGTTGCCTGTATAAAACAAAATATCGTTGGGGGCCCAATGGCCAGGAAAACCAATAAGTGGCTGTTCGTATTTACTGCCATTGCCTTCCTTTTTTCCATCGCCGCCATATTCGGGGTTTAGCAGTTTTTTGCCTTGCATCCAATCGTAATAATAATACGGCCAGCCAGCATCTGCACCTTCTTTTATATGCAAAAATTCTTCTGCAGGCAATAATGCACTTTGCCATTTGGTATACATGCCGGGCCATGTTCTATGCATTTCGTCGCGGCCATGTTGTACAATATAAATATCCTTATCCTGAGGGTTCCAGGTAATGGCTACAGCACTTCTTATACCAGTGGCATAGCGTTTACCATCTTTTATGGTTTGATTGGTTTTATCGGGATTAAATTGCCAGATACCTGCATGCTCTGCCAGTTGCGGACATGGGTCCTGCCCCGGAGATTCGGGTATTCGGTCTAACTGCTGGCATACATCAGATGGTGAACCAAAAGGCACATACATATTGCCCTTATCGTCAAACGTGATAGGCTTTGCGGTGTGGTTATAGCCATGCGGGTCGTTCTGGTAATCATCGTGCAGAATAAGTTCGCTATTTTTTTCGGGCAGCAGTTCGCCTGGTATCAGCTTGGTGCGAAATACATCCCCGGTGGAGCTATAATACAAGTAGCCATTGTATATGCGCATGGCAGTACCATAGCCCATAGAATCGGTATAAACCCCAAACTTTTTAATAACATCGGCCTTTCCATCGCCATTTTCATCGCGTAAAGCCACGTTACTGCCATCGGCATAAGAGCCACGTAGTTTTACATAAATATCGCCATTGGAATTTACGGCCAGATGCCTTGCAGCGCCAACACTATCGGCCACTACCAATCCTTCAAAACCGCCGGGCAGCGTAAGTCCGCCATTATCAGCATCGCCTTTAAGCTGCCCTGGTTTGCACTGCGAAAATAAAATAGCCAATGCGCCTGTAAAAAGGGCAACAAAAAATGTAGATGTTGTGTATCGTTTGTAAGCAACGATTCTTTGATTCACCATTTCAGCAAAATATATACAGTTAAATAATAGGGGTATTGAATAGATATGAACCCGGCTGCCGTAATACATTTCAACATCCGTTGCGTCGCACTCTTGTACGGCAACAAGCATGGCATCAAACAAAATATGCTGCCCTATAGGCGAACGTACAAGTGAGTGACACAACGGATGCCGGGTAATGTACAACTGCCGGCAATAAAAACTAGGCTGTTGCTGCAGCCAATTCTTCTGATAACCTTTTGGCAACAATTCTTTCCTGCCCCGGCAGCATTACCCATGTAGTGATGCTGATGTGCTCATCGCCACCATTTACGATTTCTATGGATGGGCTGCCGTTGCGCAATTTTTCCTGCAGGTCTTTGGTAGTTAGTTTTAGTTTGGTTTTATCCCAGGTTACATGCAAGGTAGGCGTTACATTGCCCAGCGTGGGCACTTTTACCTCTGTAGTAAGGCCGGGAATATTTTTGATAGCCGTTTGGATAGTGGCTACACGGCCTTCCCATTCTTTCCATTCTTTTTCATGATCGGCATTGACAAAATGTTCCAGTGCCACATACATGCCCAATACTTCTTCTTTGTTCACCTTCATACCGCGTCCAATGGTGGTACCACGTGGCGGCATGCTTAAACGGGCTGCAGCAATCAACTCTTTTTTACCCATGAGAATGCCTGTGCTTTGTGGGCCACGCATGGCTTTGCCGCCAGACACACAAACAAGATCGAAACCCATATCGTTAAACTTCCACAGGTTTTCTACGGGGGGTACATCCGCAGCAATATCTATCATAGTGGGGATTTTATATTTTTTACCCAGTGCTACCCATTGTTCGTGGTTGATTAAGCCTTTATCGGATTGCACATTTAAAAACCAGAGCAGGGCAGTTTTATCGCTGATGGCTTTTTCTACATCGCTAATGGTTTCTACGGTTACTATAGTGCAACCAGTATTGGTAAGTGCATGAGAATAACCAATGCTATGGCCTTTTTGAATAATCACTTCTGATTTCATGCCGGTGCCGGCGAGATGCGGTAATTGTTCTACTTTGGTTTGATCCATACCGGTGAGCACACCGGCCAGTCCCAATGTAAGTGCTGAAAAACACCCGGAAGTAATAACGGCAGATTCAGCATGTACCATGGTGGCAATTTTGGCGCCTACTTTATCCTGTAGTTCATCCAGCAGGCAAAAATCGTGGGTGGCAGAGCGGATGGCTTCTACTACTTCTTCGCGCATTAGGGAGCCCGTCATAAATGTATAAGTACCGGCAGCATTAATAAATGTGCGAACGCCCAGCTCTTTAAACAAGTCTCGTTTAACAGCAGGCACCGGCGCTGCGGCAGCATCGGTGGATATAAATGCGCCTGCTGCACCAGCTACCGGCAGTAAGGATAAATTTTTGAGTAGGTCTCTTCTTCTCATATGTGTTAATTTGGAACTAAGTGATGAACAGATAATGCGTACAATACCATTTTACTATTTAAGAGATGTAAGCAATACAATCCATTTCTACCAGTGAATCGCCAGGCACGCCTCCTTTTGCTACGGCTACTGTAGTACGTACAGGTGGTTTTTTACCAAAGCGGCCTTTGAATACCTCGTTCATTCCTTTGTAATCTTTAATATCGTCGAGATACACATTTACTTTTAGTACTTTATCCATTGAAGAGCCGGCGGCTATCAGTTCTTTTTCCAGTTCTTTTAACACATGATCGGTATGGGAAGTGATATCGCCTACAAAGTGTGCGCCTTTACCAGCAATAAAAACCATATTGCCTAAAATGGTGTGACCGGAGAAGAGAGGAATATCCTGGTCGTAAACTACATTATGCGCTTCTTTTTCGTCAGTTGTATGGCTGGCAGCTTTGGCAGCAAAACCTAAACCGGTAGTGGCTACAATGGAGCCAAATAATTTCTTGATCAATGATCGGCGCTTTTCCTGCATGATGATAATTTTAATGAAATGAATGAAAATAAAGGAGGTTCAAATTAGATTTTTTAATTGATGCCGCCAACCCTTATGCAATCGTTTGCGAAACTAGCCGTACACATAAAGTGGTGAAAAACAATGCGAATGTGCAATGTGTAGCCTATTTGATGCAGTAAGAACAGGCAATTCTTAGAATGGAGATGATTGGGAAAATGGGATGAGTGGGTGGCGAAAGCCATAAGTAAGGTATGGGATAAATTTTATGTTTAAAAATCATGCGCGGTTGCCGCTAAATCTATTATTGCTGCTTTGAGTGCTGCGGTACAAGAGTGCGACGCAAGTAAAGCCTCATGCATAGCTAAACCTATGGCCAAAAAAAACCGTTCTACAGCCAGCGTAAACGCTGGTGCAGAACGGCTTGCTGAGGTTCTAACATAGGGGTTATAAGTTCAGCAATTTTATTTGTACTGGTTTAGAACCAGCTGCCTATAAAGGATTCGCTTACATTTTTACCTTGTAATTTTTTTCTTCTGCGGGCTTTTGCGGCCCTGTGTTGCAGCATAGTAAAGATCATTAATGGCATGAATAATAAAGTGAGTGGCGGTATGCCCAACAAACTAATCCATTTACCACCAAATGTTCTGCGCATGGGCCTGCGTAAACGCTCGGCAATGAGATACATACTTGGTACGATAATCAATGTCATAAAGAAAGCAAAGGTTAAACCAAAGATGATGGTCCAGGCCAATGGTTTCCAGAAAACTGCATTATCGCCACCAAAGAAGATATGTGGATTTAGTTCGGAGAACATGGCCACAAAATCTATATTAAAGCCTACAGCCAATGGTATTAGAGCAAGAATAGCGGCCAATGCTGTTAACAATACCGGGATGATACGTGTTTTACCTGCCTGAATAGCAGCTTCACGGGTTTTTAAGCCACGTGCCCTTAATTCATCGGTAAATTCAATTACGAGGATACCGTTTTTAACCACGATACCTGCGAGGCCTACTATACCAATACCCGTCATTACACCAGAAACTGACATTCCAGTAATAGAGAAACCAAGCAATACACCGATGATACTAAATACAATTTCGGTAAGAATAATTACCGGCTTACTGATGGAGTTAAACTGCAGCACCAATATAAACAGGATAAGCATTAATGCAATGATCAGGGCCTGACCAAGGAATGCTACTGTTTCGGCCTGCTGGGCACCTTCACCGGTTTGCTTGATGGTTACATCATCGCTTTGGCCGTTGAAATTATCTATATGACCTTTTAGTATTTGGTTAACAGCAGTTGGGGTAAAACCACTTAACACGTTTGATCGTAAACTAATGGTGCGTTTCAGGTTTTTTCTTTTTACACTACCCAGCGTGTTGGTATAATCTACCTTAACCAATGAGCTGATGGGTACATTTTTGATAGCACCACCACTGGCAAAATCGCGGAAAGTGATATTCATATTCAACAGTTCATCGATGCTTTTGCGTTGCAGCACATCGTTACGTAGTTGAATTTTATATTCATCGTCGCCATCTTTTATTTTGGAAACCTCTTTACCAAATAATGCCGTTCTTATTGCAAGGCCAATTTGTGCTGTTGAAACACCAGCAATGAGGGCCCTTTCCCTGTCTACCGATAAGGTGATTTCAGGATTAGTAAGGTCTACGTCCATTTTAAGTTCTTCTACGCCCGGCACCTGAATAGAATCGAGGTAATTTTTAAGCGCTACTGAAGTTTTAATAAGTTTATCAAAATCTTCACTGGCTACTTCAATATTAACCGGGGGATCTGTAGGTGGGCCATTTTGTTCCTGACTTACCGTAATTTCCGCACCGGGAATACCTTTTACAGCTTGCCGGATAGAATCGAGATAGGGCGCAGTACCTACACCGTTACGCTTACCAAATTCTACAAATGAAACCTGTATACGACCTAATTCGGGGTGTGCACTCTGGTCGCCGCTCATAGGATCGTTGGCGCCAATGGCAACATTGGTAATAACGCTTTCTACAATGGCGTTGGTTTTACCATGATCTACCCCAACAATTTTTTGTACTTTTTCTTCCAGCACATGGGTAACAGAATCTGTATAAGATACCGCTGTACCTACCGGTAGTTTTAAGTATACATAAATTTGATTAGGATCGCCCAGCGGAAAAAATTCAATAGGTACACGACCACTAACTACTGATGCAACAAATATTACCAGTGATACTATCAGTAATCCAAAGGTGCCTAGTAATAGCCATACTGGTTTCCATCCATTTAATGCCCAGCGTAACAGGTTTTCGTAATGGCTCATGATCCATGGCAAAACCCTGTTTTGAAAGCTGTGAATCATATCTTCCAGCAAAAAGCGGTTGAACAAACCCAGCAATACCAGCAACAATAATAAATTGCCCCAGAAGGTGATTTGAAATACATCCAACAAAATACCCAGGCCTAATGCAATCCATAAACCGGGTTGTTTAAAAATGGCTGTCTTAGGTTCTTTTTTATCGTTTTCAGGGTGATTCATAAAATCTACCGCGAAAACAGGGTTCATTATAAACGCAACTATAAGTGATGCTACCAGTGTAAATATCAACATGGTAGGCAGGTATATCATAAACTTACCAATCACTCCCGGCCAAAACAAAAGCGGGAAGAAGGGTGCCAGGGTAGTAAGCGTTCCCGCTAATACTGGTATAAATACTTCACCTGCAGCCATCATGGCAGAACGCTCAGCCGTTACTTTACCTTTACCTTCCACAAAAATGCGGTGTGTATTTTCAATTACTACAATGGCATCATCCACTATAATACCCAAGCCGAATAAAAGCGCAAACAGTACAATAAAATTTAATGTAATACTTGAACCTACAATCAGTTCTGCTCCAGGTATAAATACAAAGGCAACAAACATACTTAGGGGCACACTCAATGCCACGAAGAATGCATTTAAAACCCCCATGAAAAACATCAGAATAATCAATACCAATACAAAGCCGATGATAATAGAATTTACCAGATCGGTAAAGGATGTTTTGGTAGCAGTACTTTGGTCTGCTGTAATCACAACATTCAAATCTTTAGGAAAACTGGCTTCTTTTAATTCATCAACAACAGCTTTTACATTATCAGAAGTTTCAATCAGGTTCTCACCGGATCTTTTAATGATATTAAGTGTAATAACATTGTTGCCATTTAAACGGGCATAACTTTCTTTCTCCTTAACCGTGTCTTTTATTGTAGCAATGTCTTTCAGGTAAATAGGCTGGCCATTAAAATTGCGTACAATTATTTTCTCAATATCGCCTGCAGTTTTTAATTGTCCTTTTAACTGTAGATTTCTTTTTGTATTACCCACATCCAATAAACCACCGGAAATATCAAGGTTCTCTCTTTGCACCGCATTACTAATATCATCATAGGTAATGCCATTGCTTTGCATACGGTAATTATCAACATTTATCTGAAACTCACGTTCAGGTGCACCCACCAGGTCTACCCTGTTTAACTGTGGCAACTCTTCCAGTTTATCTTTCAAATCATCTGCATACCCTTTCAAACGCAACAAATCAATATTACCACTCACGTTTACATACATAATGGGCTGGTCAGACAAACTTACTTCCACCACATTGGGTTCCTGGGTAAGATCTGTTGGCAAATCTGCTTTGGCTTTATCCACTGCATCTTTTACTTTCTGTTTAGCCACGTCTGTATTTACATCGGTACTAAACTCAATAATAATGGCCGAAAAATCCTGTTGCGATGTACTGGTGGTCTTAATAATTTTAGCACCGGTAATACTTTTAATCTGTTTTTCAATTGGCTTGGTAACCAGATTCTCAATGTCTTTTGGCGAGTTACCTACATATACCGTTTGAATATAGATTTGCGGAATAACAATATCCGGAAATCTTTCCTTTGGTAAAGTAACAAATTGAAATACACCTGCTATGGTAACAAATATCATTAGCAGGTATATAGAAGTTTTATTTTTTATACTCCAGGTAGTGGGGCCGAACTGTTTAAATGAACCTGTAAAATTTTCTAATACGCTCATAGCAATACTTTTGAATTAGTTTGTTTGTCAACTTTAATGCATTACGCATCGTTCCTTGTGTCACTCACTTGTACTGTATAACAATAATCAACTATTTATCCTCAAAAAACCTTCTCTTCCTCAACAGTTCATTATTACCATATCCAAAACAAATGATAGCCGTTTCCAGCTGCATAGGCTGGTATTAATCTGCCAAAGCAAGCAATTGCCCATCATATAATCCCTGGAAACCTTCTGTAATCAATTGTTCACCTGATTGCACGCCTGTTTTTATTTCAATTTTATCATTGTATAACTGGCCTACTTCCACGGTTCTTTTACGTGCTAGCATTTTACCATTTTCCGTAACAGCAACCATTACAAATTTGCCTTTGTCATCATTTTGCAAAGTATTTACAGGAATAGTTATGGCATTATTGGCTGCATAATCCTGAATTTTAACCAAAGCAATTTGATTAGGTTTCAGGTCCTTATCATAAGGCAGTTTGGCTTCAACATAAAATGCACGGCTATAGGGGTCAATTGTTTTGCCGGTTAATGCAATGGTAGCATTAAAGGTTTTATTTACATCAGGTAAAGAAATCAAAATATTACCACCTGTCTTTACACGTTCAATATAAGTTTCAGGCACCTGAGTAGTTACTTTTAAATCAGTATTGTTTACAATAGTAATTTGAGCCGCATTGCCCATAAAACCAGAGAAAAATTCACCAACCCTAATATTTACCTGATCAGCAATACCAGCTACTTCAGCATAAATGCTTGTCATGCTTTGTTGCTCTTTTACACTTGCAATTTGGTCGGTAATCTGGTCTACAGTTTGTTTGGCTTGTATCAGCTGAACCTCGGTACCAATTTGCTGGTCCCACAGGTTTTTCTGCCGGCGGTAAATATCCTGGGCAAAATTTAATTGGGTTTGCAATTGGGTAAGGCTTTTTGAAAATACCGCATCATCCAGTTTTAAAAGCAATTGCCCTTTTTTAACGGCATCACCTTTTTTAACATAAATAGCTTTTACCAAACCGCCTTGTCCATTACGAGGGGCCACATATGAGATATTTTCTGATTCAATGCTTCCCTGTAAGTCAATATAGTGTACAAAATTGATAGGGGTTATAGCAGCAATTCTTACCAGCTTGGTTTTTTCCTTTTTACTGGATGGGTCAAGCTTTACAATTTCCTCTTCAAGGGTACTAATGCTTTGTGCTATTTCAATTTGTTGTTTCTTTAATGCTTCCAGTTTAGCTTTTTTCTCACCTACCACACTCTTATCAGATGCTGGTCCGCAGGAAGCAAGTAATATTGACACGCTTAACAATACAACAGGTACAGTCTTTTGCATATTTTTCTTCTTTATGTTGTTGTTTTATTTTTATAGTTTACCTACCGCTTTTAAATAATCCACTCTGGCTATAATGGCATTATATAAAGCATTTACATAATTATTCTGGGCAATTCTTAAATCAGTTTGGGCATTGTTTATTTCTGTATTTGAGCCCGTACCTATTTCATACTTCTTTTTCGATTGATCATATACCTTTTCAGCCAATGCCATATTTTGTTTCTGGAAATCAAGTGTTAAAATGGCATTCTTAAAATTATTGGTAGCAGCTGCCACGTCATTATCAATTGAATTCTTCAAATTATCCAACTGGTTCTCTGTCTGCTTTAATTCCAGCCTTGATTTTTGTATACTCGCATTTTTAGCAAGCCCTGCAAAAATGGGCACATTAATACTTAATCCTACAAAAGAACTGGCAAACCAGTCTCCCTTACCAAAAAAGCTAAATGAGTTACGTTGTGCTATTTTGCTATAACTGGCATTTAAATTGGCAGATGGCAATTTGGTTAACTGGTAACGCTTTATATTATATTCATTTAAGCGCTTGGCCAATTGCAGGTATTGAAAATCATTCCGGTCTTTATAATCATACACTCCTTCATTCAATAAACCTTCTTTAATTTTCTCATCTGTAATACCATCTGTTAACACCAGACTATCTTTTATAGGCATTCCAATCAAATATTTTAGTCCCAGGTATCCGTTGTCAATTACTTTTTGCAAATTAGTACGCTCTGTTTGCAAATTTGCCAGTTGTACCACCACCTTATCTACATCAAGTTTTTCAGCAAATCCGTTTTTGAATAATTCATTTGCATCATGCTTCAATTTTTCAAGTCTTGAAATATTCGCATCAATCTGGTCTGTTTGTATTTTACTTGCCACCAGCTGGTAGTAAATTTTGTAAATATTTACTTTAATGGCATCATTGGTAACATCCACGGCTTTGCGCTGAAAATCCATAGAAGTTTGTCTGGCCTGTAAGCCAACAAATACCTGTCCATCAAATAAAATCTGTGAAAGAGTAATACCTGCAGAAGCATTCCACTTTGTACCAAAAGCCGCCTGTACAAACCCAAAATCTGATGGAGGTACAATGGTATTTCCATTGCCATCTTTAACCCCTTCCAGTGCCAATACCCCATAAGTGGCAGCAGCAATAAAATTGGGAAAGCTTTGCACAGCCACATTCGGAAAATGAGTAGTACCAAGGCTTCCGTTTATTTGCGGGTAGGCCATGGCAGTAATATTTTTATTGGTTTGTTCCTGTATTTGTACATCCAATAAAGCATTCTTTACCTGTAAATTATTCTTTAACCCATACTCTACACATTGCTGCACAGTAAAAGAATGTACTGTAACAGCACTATCCTTTTGTGCCCATCCGGTTACCTGCAAACCTAAGCAGCCAACCAGCATAATTCCAGTTCTTAAATTCATACCGTAATCGATTTGTTTTTTTCTCTTTGTTGAATGTATTTTTCAATAAGGCTTTTACCCTTAACAGTTACAATACCATGTAAATAAGTAAAATATATCTCAGAAGAAACTTTCATAAGACTGTATTTTCCATAGGGATATATTTCCTGATTGAGTGCAATAAATGCACTTTCAAGCCTGAATTTAGCAATAATATCAATATCAATCTCAGGCCGGTATAAACCTTCTTCTATTCCCCTCTTCAGATTATGCTTTATAAGGTCAAGCATAAAGCTGTTTTTATGATTTTTAAACTTGGAATAAGTGCCCGGATAAAATTTTTCCAAATCAAAAATAATTTGAGGATTCATCGTTTTCATTACCATTTCCATCATGTCCATATCTTTCAATATTTCATCAATGGCATCCACAGCACCCTTCGATTGGTTAATGCCCACGGCTTGCATCTGCTCCATTTCCGATAACATTACCGCCTCAACCAATGCATCCTTATCAACAAAATAATGATAAATGGTTTTTTTGCTCACCCTCATCTGACTGGCAATTTCATCCATCGTAACAGACTTAAAGCCATATCGCATAAATAAATCCTTTGCTTTTTCCTGTATTCTTTCTTTCACGGTCTTTCAATATTTAAAAGCTGGGCAAAACTATGGAAACTTTTTTTGTAATGCAAGTTTCCAATATGAATTTATTTTAATCTTTTCCTTAATTGTATAAACGGCTTTCGGTTACGATGACAGGAAAATCTGCCCGCTCAATGGCAAATATGTATTTACTTTAGCCCAAATTATAACTTATGAGCAGCTTCAAAAAACGCCTGGGCACCTCATTTCACTGGAAAAACCTATTACAATATTTTTTTCAGGGACTTATAATTATTGTTCCGGTGGGCATTACCATTTATGTAGTATTAACCCTGTTTAATATGGTAGATAGCATCCTGCCCAACCTGCTGTATTCCTTATTCCCCCGCTTAATGGGCACTGGAACCGGTGGCGAGTTAAGGCAATTCCCGGGTCTGGGCTTTGTTGTAGTTATCCTGATTGTTATACTTTTTGGAAGAATTTCCTCCTCCTTTGTAATGAGCCGATTGGTTGACCTACTGGATAGTTTACTCGAACGTACCCCAGGTATCAAACTTATTTACTCCTCGGTAAAAGATTTTTTAGAGGCTTTTACGGGAAATAAACGCAAATTTGATAAACCCGTTTTGGCCAATGTAGATGCACCCGATGTGTGGCGCATTGGCTTTATCACCCGCCAATCAGCCGAAGATTTTGAATTACATACACATGTTGTAGTATACATTCCACTGTCGTATGCCCTTACCGGCGTAACTTATTTTGTGCCAAAAGAAAAAATTAAACCTCTCGATCATGTATCCTCAGCCGAGGCTATGAAATTTGCCGTAACCGGTGGTGTTACAGAAGTTGATGACCACCATACGAAACACCCGCACTAATCATCACTGGCCGGGTAGTAAAAATTTTTTTTTGAAACCGGCTGCAGATAGGTTATGGCATCGCCGCTTGCCACGCTCGGTTCGTCGTTCCACGTAATGGCAACAAAAAATACAATTACATGTAGGGCTAATAGCAAATTACGCACCAACAAACTTTAACAAGCTAAAACTCAACTATGGCATAGATTTATGTCTTCATTATAAAAGTTCCCACAGCAAATGTCTTCACACCAAAACGGCACAAAAAAATCAACCGCCAATACTACCCTGCTCGATGACGGAGATATGGTAATTTGCCGCTTGCTCGAAGATAATAATATCAGGGAAGGCTTTATAGGCGCCTCATTCAGGGCCGGCGCAAGCAGAGAAGATGTAGAAAAAGTGTTGCTGCATTTTGGGTTTTTATTGCAACAGGATTAAGATAAACGCATTATTACCAATTACATAGACTTTATTTCTCCCAATTATTACAATTATACCTTTTCAATAAACGTGATAAATCACAGCTATCGTGATTTATCACGCCAAAAAAATCGTGATAAATCACGCTTTGTTGTATAAAGCGTATATGATACTTTCGCATTTTCCGTATAGCCGTTGTTACCTATTTAAACTTTCAAACCCAACTCTGATGCGCTTTTATAACCTAAGCTGGTATGATATACTTATTACAGGTGCTGTAATTTTTGTATGCGGTATTTTCTGTGGCTATATATTGGTTCACCTATATCGTGAGCATATTGAAAACAGGGATTTAAAAAAATGGGAAGATGAAAATGAAGAACAGCATTGATTTTCCACAATTTGCAATTTCAATATTATAACCCACATGAAAATTTATTATCTTAAATTTTAGGTACAAATTCCAACAGCTGTTTTAGTAAAAAGCATGCTGATTAAACCAATATAACTGTTTATATGTTGCAACTATTAAAAACTGATAGCAGTAATACCGATTTTAAATTGCTGGTACAATTATTAGATGCTGACCTCGCAAAAAGGGATGGTGATGACCATCAGTTTTATGCCCAGTTTAATTATATTGATGCTATAAAACATGTTATAGTAGCCTATGTGAATAATATACCCGTAGCTTGTGGTGCTTTTAAACCTTATACCGATACCGCTGTAGAAATAAAAAGAATGTATGTGGCAGAAACCTACCGGGGACAAGGGTTTGCACAAAAAGTACTGGCGGCTCTGGAACAATGGGCAGCTGTATTAAACAACACCTCCTGCGTATTGGAAACCGGCAAAAAACAACCCGAAGCCATTGCGCTTTACCAAAAAGCAGGTTATACTCAAATAAAAAATTATGGCCAATACGAACATGTAGAGAACAGTGTTTGTATGGAAAAAAAGATTGGCTAAAAAGAATTTATTAGTAGTACAAATTTGTTATCAGGCCTTATTAAACTGCCCAAAAAAATTCCCAAAGTACAAGTGTGCGACGCAAGTAAAGCTGCATTACATGCATAGCCGGGTTCAAAAAAAAATGGCTGTTAAACATCCAGCCAATAGTTGCATTTACTTTATACCTAATCCTCCAGTTCAGCAGAATTCTCGGGTAAATGATCGTACTCGCCCATTAAGGCATAGTAACCAAAAATCATTAAGCCAATAGCAATAGGTATAAACACCACTATAAATACGCCCCATTGAATTTTGGTATCTATCACCGGCTTTTTAGCTATTTCGGCCAATGCAGTTTGTATAAGAAAAAAAATAGCTACAGGGCCCAGTAATATCCAGATAATGCCCATTGCACGTTTAATTTTATTCATAATTATTTATGTTGGCAGTTAATATTAATCGTTTACGTTCTCGTCTATCTTGTTAGAAACATACAATGTTCCAATTACCAGGCAAAGCGCAGCAATTATAATCGGGTATTGCAACCCTACCAGTTTATTATCGGTATAAATAGTAGTTAGCAAAGTGGCAATAAAAGGCGTTAACCCGCCAAATACGCCATTACCAATATGGTAAGGTAAAGACATGGAAGTGTACCTTATTTTAGTAGGGAACATTTCTACCAAAAAGGCAGCTATGGGGCCATATACCATGGTTACATACACAATCATTATAAATACTATCCAAACCATTGTCCAGTAATCGCTGCTATTTATTAGTTTATTAATTTTTACAGCAGGTTTACTAATAGTTTTTGTGGCATCGGCATAAACGGTATCGGTTTTGGTCTCTGTCATTACCATGCCATCAGTATAAAATGATTTGGTTACAGTTTTGCGAAGTGAGTCGCCGGTATTGGTAACCGCTGAAAGTGTAATGCTAATATTCTTTTGTGCAGTTATTTCTGTTTTGTTTTTTACATCGGCAGTGTTTAACAAAGTGCCAAACAACGTATTGTACGATACAATTGCCAGCAACATACCTGCCAGCATAATCCATTTACGGCCAATCTTATCACTTAATGTACCAAACACTACAAAAAACGGGGTACCAAACAAAATAGCCCAAATTAAAATGGTTCTCGATTGATCAAAATCTACCTTACATACATTCTCAATAAACGATTGTGCATAAAACTGACCGGTATACCATACTACGCCCTGCCCCATGGTAGCACCAAATAATGCAATTAAAACCATTTTTAAATTTCCCTTATGAGCAAAGCTTTCCTTTAGTGGATTTACAGATGTTTTACCCTCGGCCTTTAATTTGGCAAACAAAGGCGATTCATTCATTTTAAGGCGAATATAAATAGACACAATCACCAGTATAATAGACACCAGGAAGGGAATTCTCCAGCCCCACTCATTAAACTTGGCAACAGATTTTACTGCATCAGCGTCAAGGCTATGGCGGGTAATTAAAATTACACCCAGCGATACAAATAATCCCAGCGTAGCCGTAGTTTGTATCCAGGATGTATAATAACCCCTTTTGTGAGCCGGACTATGCTCCGCCACATAGGTAGCAGCACCGCCATATTCGCCACCCAATGCCAGCCCCTGTAATAAACGCAAAGCCAAAACAATAATGGGAGCAGCAAAACCAATACTGTCATAACCCGGCACCAAACCAATGGCAAAAGTTGAGCCGCCCATTATAATCAGTGTAAGTAAAAAAGTATGTTTACGGCCAATTAAATCACCCAGCCGGCCAAATACCAATGCGCCAAAAGGCCTCACAATAAAGCCAGCTGCAAAAGTAGCCAGTGTAGACAGCAAAGCTGCGGTAGGATTGGTTTTGGGGAAAAACTGACTGGCAATAACCGTAGCCAGACTGCCAAAAATATAAAAATCGTACCACTCAATTAAAGTACCTACTGAAGATGCACCAATTACTTTCCAGATGCCCTTGGTTTCGTTGTTAGATTGCATAATGGGATGATTGTTCTAAATATACACCTACCTGCGCAAAGCCATACCAAATAAAAAAGATCGGATTTTAATGGCAAAGCCTGCGTTAGTTTCGGCATTTCAATGATACGCAAATAATTTGTTACCCCATATTTTTTATCCATAAATAACCATGCAAACGCTTGCTTTGCCGATATCGGTCCCAGCCATGCCATCTTAGTGTATGTTTACCGGCAACAGCACTTTGGGCATCACCGCTTGCCACGCTCGGTTTGGGGTTCCCCATTCATAGCAGCCCAATACAGCCAACAAAAAATTGTAGTAAGCACTTCCACATATCCCTCCCCAATTTTAGCGATACCCCCCAATTGTGTATAACAGAATTTTTAAATAAATCAGAAACTTAAGTATATTGTAGTTTAAACATTTGCCATGGACGAACTTGACAACATGAGTGAACAGGAGAAATTGAAAGCCGAAAATGATTTTCTCAAAATGAAAATGATGCTCGAAAACGGAGCCCAGTTCGAGAACAACCAGGAACTCAACGATATTTCTGCATCGCTGGAAAACTCCTTTTTAAAAAACGTAATGGCATTTGAAAAACAGTTTGAAAAAAGAACCACCACCACCGTATTTGATAAAATTGGCCAACCAGATCATTTTTCCCCGGCAGAAAACCTTACAGATAATGAAATTGCTGCTGCCTGGGTTAAACTGCAAAAGCATATGCGCAAACATGGGGTAGAGCTTTCCGTCATCAGCCCCAAAGTAACCGTGCGTGAATTATACCGTTTTACCACAGAAGAATTATTTGAATACGAAATTGATGACATCGATATGCCAGATATGATCAGTGGTTTTGTATACGACGAATTCTACCCCGATTATGAAATGGAAAATACCAATGCAGCCATAGATGATTGTATCAAACTCATTCTAAAAAAACCTTTACTGGAATATGTGCCCCAACTGGCCAAAAATAATCTTCAATTAAATAGCCACTCTTCACTAACAGATAAACAATTTAAAGAAATTATCAACCAGTTTAAAGAGGCATACGATAAAATCAATCTCACCCATATAGATGCCAGCAGTTGCACCATCGAAGAAACTACCTGTACCGTTACCGGCAACTATACAGCCATTATGCAAATAGACCGCGATGAAATACATTTCAACAATACATGGAAAGTACTTTTTCATTATGATGATGAAGATGGATATTGGTATATCAATGGTGTATTTATAGATGGAATTGCTTTTTAGCAAAATTTAATTTCGCTAAAACCATTGATTTTACAGGCCTTTCAGCGCCTGTTCAAAATAAAATCATAAAATTTTCAAAAATAATTTGGCAGCTATCAAAAAATAATTACAATTTTACATCACCAAAAAATAAAAGCAAATGAAAATGGTAATCACATATAACAATCCAAAAAGAGGCTCAGCATTTTTGCTGGATATGCTCTTTAGCGGGGATAGTGTTTACTGTTAGATACATGCAAAGAAAACTAACTGATTATACAAAGCCCCGCTCTCAAGCGGGGTTTTTTGTTGGCCAATACTCAGCAATAAATTCCGGAAATGCGTCATAACAATAAGCAAAACATATCAATAGATTTTTTTAACAGCACCACTTGCATCACAGCAGTGCAGGTTATAGCTACAGATATGCCCGCTTACAACTCATTTCCTGTTCCATGTAAATACATACGACCGTTTTGTATAACGTAAAAAACTGAACATACTTCAGTCTGCGATGTACAACCCGGTCAACAAAAATATTTTTGACCGGGTTTTTTATTATTCACCATCAACAGTAATTTATATGACAATGTTTCTACCTGTACTGCTTGTATTGCTGGTGAGGTTAATAATAGCCACGCTCAATACAAACGGACAACCAAAACAACAACAAGCCAAACAAAACACAATACCCATAAAAAGGAGGTATGCGATGAGGAGATGTATATTCGGCAGAAAAATAAGAAATACTGCAACACTGTTCAACGGTCATTATATCGATGTAAAAACATTATATATACAACTGTACAATGATATTCCAAGTGTAAGCTTTATTGGCGAATTAGATGCAACAAATGCCTTTGCCTATATACGCGAAACCTGTGGCTGCGATATCGTATCTACCTATCAGCATACCTATTTCAGTTACGAAACACAAAGCACGCATTTCAACAATACCATCTTTGTGCTCGCAAATGAACGTATAATAGAATTGGGCAATAATTATTGCCACCTGTTGTTCAGTCATATAGATTATGCCTGGGCCAAAAAAATGCTTTTTGCCCTTGCAGATTTTCGTACAGCAGAAACAACAGAAACTCCTGTAGTAAAGCAGGTAATCGGCTTTGCTCGGCAGGCAGAAATGAATTAAATAACCAAAGTGCGGCGTTAAAATAAAGCTGCACTTACAAAAAAAATACAATGCTAAAGCAAACAAAAAAAGAAAGAAAAAATACCATAAACAGGTGCCCGGCAAAAGCAGCTTTTAGCAACTGCTCTTGCGTCGCACACTTGTACGGCAACAATGCTGTGCAACAATTAACAACAACAAATAACCAACTAAAATGGACAATACCCAACACCAGGGAACCATTAGCCTAAACAAAATATTTGGCGACGGATTCCTTGACACGAATCAATTATACCTGCATTATTTTAATGCATTTCCAAGCCTGCATTATATCAACAATATTAATAGTGCGGCTGCAGCCATAAAATTCAGGGAAAAATATGCTGGTTTAATACAGCATGAATTTGAAGATGCCTGGTATAACCGTTCCAAAAAACGTTATGAGCAATCAACCATCATTTTTATCCTCAGCAACCAATGTGTTCTTGAGTTTAAAAATAATTATTGTGAAATAGCCCATTTCAATACCAACTATATAGCTTTTTTAACAGAAATAACCAACTATATAGATCAGTGTAAAGAGCGGCAAAGAAAAGAGCCTTTGGAAATAAATCTTATAGTTAGCGGTGCAGGCAATATGGTGTTAAAATCAATGGAAATAAAAAGAACAAAATTAAACCTGGATCTTTTTTATGAAGACGATTTTAAACCTGTTGACGAATTAATAAGAGCCCGCTTAAATAAGAATAACGATAAAGGCATCATCATGCTGCATGGTTTACCCGGCACAGGCAAAACAACTTATCTGCGCTACCTGATTGGTAAGATGAAAAAGAAAGTTTTGTTCTTATCGCCCAGCGTAGCCGGTAATTTAATGAACCCGGAATTTGTTGACCTGTTAATTGATAATCCCAACTCTGTACTGATTATTGAAGATGCAGAAAATATTATCATGGACAGGCGCAACAGTACCGATTCATCCGTATCAAACCTGTTGAATATTTCTGATGGTTTAATGGCTGATTTTTTGAATGTGCAAATCATTTGCACCTTCAACAGTTCGCTTACTTTAATTGATAGTGCATTGCTGCGCAAAGGCCGCCTGATTGCCAAATACGAATTTGGTAAACTAAGCATTACCAAAGCACAACAACTAAGCAATTACCTGGGCTTTGCCAACACCATTTCAAAGCCCATGACATTGGCAGAGATCAGCCACCAGAACGAAAACAATTATCAAGCCAAACAGGTAAATACCATTGGTTTTAGAAGGGAACCAGAACTGGAAGCAGAAGGCAATTTTTTAAACTGATGATGTATAGGCTGCCACTTGTTCAAAGCGCACAAGAGTGCGACGCAAGCGGCGATGATACAATAACCTGTAGCCGGGTTCATAAAAAAAACAACATACAGATAAACACTGTAAAAACAGCAAAAAACATTAATCATTCGTAAATTGAATTATATGAAAACAGCACAACCAACAAGCCTGATGCGCATATATAGCTTTATAAAACGTGCATTGAAGGGCGAACATATGGATTATACACAGGGCAGTATACGCACCGCCGTATTATTACTGGCCATACCCATGATACTTGAAATGTGCATGGAGAGTGTGTTTGCGCTGGTAGACCTGTTTTTTGTGGGTCATCTGGAAAACAGCGAGCACACGGTACAAACAGTAGGCTTAACAGAATCGGTATTAACCATAATTTATTCATTAGCCATTGGTATGAGCATGGCGGCCACCGCAGTGGTGGCAAGGCGCATAGGCGAAAAAAATAAGGAAGCAGCCGCAACAGCAGGTATGCAAGCCATATTTATATCGCTGGCATTAACCGCTTTAATAAGCTTTGTGGGCTTTGTTTATGCCGCAGATATATTGCGCATTATGGGTGCCGATGAAGCAACCGTAGCCATGGGCACTACCTATACTCGTATTATGATGGGCGGCAGTGCAGTAATTATGCTGCTGTTTTTAATCAATGGTATTTTTCGTGGCGCCGGTGATGCGTCTATGGCCATGAAGAGTTTATGGCTCGCCAATTTTTGCAATATTATTCTTTGTCCGGTATTGATCAATGGCATTGGATCTTTTGAAGGTTTTGGTTTAACAGGTGCCGCCATAGCAACCACCATTGGTCGTGGTATAGGTGTTTGTTACCAGTTATATCATTTGTTTAAAGGCGATGGCAATATCAGGCTGGGACGAAAAAATATACGACTTGATTGGCCGGTAGTTAAAACAGTAGTAACCATTGCATCGCCGGGCACTTTACAATTTATTATTGGGTCGTGCAGCTGGATATTACTGGCAAGGCTGGTGGCCGAAACAGGCCACAGCACAGCATCTGCGGGTTATCAAACCGCATTGCGGGTAGTCATGTTTTTTCTGTTACCAGCATGGGGTATGAGTAATGCAGGCGCCACCCTGGTAGGACAAAACCTGGGCGCAGGTCATCCACAAAGGGCGTACGACTCGGTAATGAAAACGGCTAAATATAATGCCATTTTTATGGGCGTGGTATCGCTAATATTTTTACTAATGCCGGGGCCCATCATCAGCATTTTTAGTAACGATGCGGCAGTACAACAAATAGCGGTACAGGCATTGCGTATTATAACTACCGGCTATATTTTTTATGGTATTGGCATGGTAATGACAAGTGCTTTTAATGGTGCCGGAGATACATGGACACCCACCTGGATTAACCTGCTTGGCTTTTGGGCATTTCAGGTACCTCTGGCTTATTTTTTAGCCAGTGACATGGGCTTACATATGGGGCCAACCGGCGTATTTATTGCCATACCAGTGTCAGAAACAGCCATTACAATTATGGCATTTATCTTATTTAGAAAAGGTAAATGGAGAACAGTGAAAGTGTAAAGAATTAGTAAATTTTTGAGCCAGGCTTTTGACCAAGTAATAAGCATCCTTGCGTCGCACACTTGTACTTAGGGTACTTTTTGCAGCTGTGAGTGATAGATGCAATGGAATACAAAAAGTAAAAGGCTTATTAAATTCTAAAGTTAACAATTGCAAAATTGCTGATCATTCAAAATAGAATATTAGGTATTATTCAAGAAATTTAAATTTTAATGTAATGGAAAATATAACTACCATAATTGCACAAATAGAAAAAAAATACGATGTTAGAATTTTGCATGCTTGTGAAACCGGTAGCAGAGCTTGGGGCTTTCCATCTCCTGATAGTGATTACGATATACGTTTCATCTATATGCATAAGATAGATTGGTATCTGTCCTTATCAGAAAGAAAAGATACTATCGAATTTATGTTGAATGAAGAATTGGATATTACAGGCTGGGATCTGAAAAAGAGTTTAGTTCTATTGAAAAAATCAAATGCAGCTTTGATAGAAAGGTTTCAATCACCCATTGAATATTTTTCTATACCTAACTTCCATAATGAGTTTAAAAAACTAATAACAGATTATTATTCACCAACAGCGGTTTTCTTTCATCATTATTCTCTGGCAAAGAAGTTCTGGGAAGATTTAAAAGATACAGATTCGGTAAAGTTGAAGCAGTATTTCTATCTTATACGATCATTACTTTCCTGTAACTGGATTTTACAAAATAATAGTGTAGTCCCGATGCATATGGAAGGATTAATGGAAGTATTAGATGATTTCAGGAAAGAAGAAATAAAAAAATTAATTGCCAAAAAAGCAACAGTTGGTGAAAAGCATAGCCATAAAAGAGAGGAAAGTTTACATAAATGGCTGATGGAATTGTGGATAATGATTGAAGCATCAAAAGACAAACTTGGATCAAACAAGATGAATTATGCATTATTGGATAGCTTTTTAATAAAAGTGTTATATGAAAACATTGACAATTGATTGGATAAAGGAAAACGGCTTATTGGTATTCGAAGTAATAACTGGTAGTAAAGCTTATGGCCTTAACACAGCTGAATCAGATACAGACATTCGAGGAGTATTTATATTGCCAAAAGACATGTTCTACTCACTCGAATACTCTGCACAAGTTGCAAATGAAACGAATGATATAGTATATTATGAATTAAAAAGGTTCATAGAACTGTTAGCAAAAAATAATCCTAACATCATGGAAATGCTTAATATTCCGGAGCAATTTGTTTTACAAAGGCATGAAATAATGGAATATTTGAAAGACAATATATTCTTGTCAAAACTTTGCGAAAAAACTTTTGCCAATTATGCTTTTTCCCAAATAAAAAAGGCATACGGACTGGAAAAAAAAATAGTAAACCCGGTTGAAGCTAAAAGAAAATCTGTGATGGACTTTTGTTTTGTGCATATTGAAAAAGAAGCCATAATCCTAAAGCATTTTCTTGAAATAAAAGGATGGGACCAAAACAAAATAGGTCTTTCTGCTATAACACATCTCAAAGATTGTTACAACTTGTTTCATTCAGAAAGTTTACCATATAGGGGTATAATAAGAACTGAAAATGCAAATGATGTGACATTAAGTACAATACCAAAAGAAGAAAAGCCTATTGGCTTGTTATATTTCAATAAAGATGGTTATTCAGCTTACTGCAAAAAGTATAAAGAATATTGGGAATGGGTGGGTAAAAGAAATGAAGCACGTTACAACACAACCATGTCTCACGGTAAAAGTTATGATTCAAAAAATATGATGCATGTTTTCAGGTTATTATTGATGGCAAAAGAAATAGGGAGTGATGGTAAGATTAATGTGTATAGAAAAGACAGAGAATTTCTTTTATCAATCAGGGAGGGTAAATATGAATATGATGAACTACTTGCAAAAGCTGAGGCATTAAAGGATGAATTGCCTACATTATTTCGAAATTCAGCACTACCTGACACACCTGACTTTGAAAAAATCAACAAGTTATTAATTGAAATGAGAGAAAGCTATTATGAAAAATTTTAAAATTTCGGACCACCATACTTTTTTGATGGATGCTTCTTGCCATGATGCACAGCAATGATTTCAACAACATTGCCGGTGATCCTGTAAACAATAAGATAAGGAAAGCGGTGAAGGATAAAATCTCTTAACTCTTTTCGTTCATCTATAAAACTGTAATGTGCTGGATTATTGGAGATTTTCTGGTAAGCTGTTTCCAGTTCTTTTAATAGTTCCTCACCCAAACCGGTGCGTTGTGCTTCATACCAGGCATAAGCTTCATCTGTATCATTATGCGCAAAAGGGGAAATAATAATTTGATGCGCCATACTATTTTCGTTTGTTACGGATCATTGCATGAGACTCTTCAACAGAGTATCCTTTGCTTCCATCTGCTTCAAACAAGGTAATGCGCTCATAAAATAAATCTAGCTCTTCTTTTGTGTATTTGTTTTCAACAGAAGAGGATGCCAATACCTGCAGTACAGCATCAAGTTGTGTATCGGTGGCTTTATCAATCAGCTTATGAATTTGGTCGCGTATATTAGAACTAACCATAAAATAAATTTAAAACTAAACAGTTCATTGTTGAATAAATGCAATTTACAAAAAATTGCAAACCCAAAGGAGGCTATTATGCGTGTACTATCTAACCGGTCAATCTAAATCGAATGACCTGAGTTCAAAATAAATTAGAGAAAGTATTTCGTTTTGGAACAATGTTCCAAATGTACAACTGAGCAATTTGCTTGTCGAAACGGCAAATTGGCAAAACACACGATGCCATGCGAATCAATTGCAGGCATTATAAAAAACAACAAAATGGGAAAGTTAAAAATAACAGCCAAAGAATTGCGGGCTATCGGTTATCCCGAAAGTCCGGTAATTCCTGTGGCAATGCATGTGATGGAAAAAAATTATAAACATCACACAAAAGAAGAAGCGGTAGATATTTTAAAAGCCGTGCTGGCAGCACCGGTGGAATATACCAATGATGCTGTGCTGGCCATAATCGCCGAAAAATTACTGCCAAAAGAAAAACCGGAAGAAGCAGAAATTTCGCTAAACAATAGCGGTATACATTTCAACATATTTGGTGCCGATTATATTGAACAGGGTGCCTTACATCAAATGTATGCAGCAGCAAAATTACCGGTGGCAGTGGCCGGTGCCTTAATGCCCGATGCGCATCATGGTTATGGCTTGCCTATTGGCGGTGTGCTGGCAACACAGAATGCAGTAATACCTTATGGCGTAGGCGTTGATATTGGCTGCCGTATGTGTCTTAGTATTTTTGATATTGATGTTAGAGACCTCACGCAGCGGGAAGCATTCTTTATGCGTGAACTGGGCGAAGCCACCTTGTTTGGCAGCGGTGCACAGTTTCAACAGGCGGCCAATCATGAAGTAATGGACAACCCATTATTTTTTGAAATGCCCTTGCTAAAAAGCCTGCATACCCGTGCATGGAAACAGTTGGGCTCATCCGGTAGTGGTAATCATTTTGCTGAGTTTGGCATTATTGAAATTGAAGAAACAGATGCGGTATTAAATGTGCCGGCAGGTAAATATGTAGGTTTTCTAACGCATAGCGGTTCCCGTGCATTAGGTGCCAATATTGCCAATCATTATACAAAGCTGGCCATCAGCAAACGCCGTTTACCGCAGGAAGCAAAACACCTTGCCTGGTTTACAATGGAGGAAGCTGAAGGCATAGAATATTGGCTGGCCATGAATTTGGCGGGTGATTATGCAAGTGCCTGTCACCACATCATGCACGATAAAATTGCCAAACAGTTAGGCCGCAAGCCGGTAAAAATAGTGGAGAACCACCACAACTTTGCCTGGAAAGAAATGCATGAAGGCAAAGAAGTAATTGTGCATCGTAAAGGTGCCACGCCGGCGGGTAAAAATGTGTTAGGTATTATTCCAGGCAGCATGACGGCGCCCGGCTTTATTGTAAAAGGCAAGGGCGAAGCAGCCAGCATCAACTCTGCCTCTCATGGTGCGGGACGTAAAATGAGCCGTACCCAAGCCATGACCAATATAACGCAACATGCATTAAAAGAAATACTGGCCAAACACCATGTAAAATTGCTCGGCGGCGGTTTAGATGAAGCGCCATTTGCCTACAAGGATATCGAAGCGGTGATGCAATCCCAACAAGCCCTGGTAGATGTGGTAGGCAAGTTTACGCCAAAAATTGTAAAAATGTGTGGTGCAGAAACCAACCGAACAAGAAAGCCTGGCAAGAAAGAAGCGGTGGAAGGTGAATAATAAAAAAACAAACAACGTGATTTTTTACGTTGTTTGTTTTTTTGTGTACTTAGCTGCAGGAATACTATTAAGCATCCTTGCGTCGCACACTGGAGCGGTCGAATATAAATCATCCCTTATTTTGTTGTGATAATAACTCCAAATGATTTAGTTGAAACATGATAATTCTTCTTCAATGTGCCTTTGTCAATTATTATTAATTGAACAAAATTGCTATCATTAATATAAAACAAGTCGCTTTCAATATTTGTAGTCAATACCTTTCCGTTTAAAATATAAATAGCCTTTTCTTCTTCTGCATCATTAGCAGCGGCTTTGGTATAATCTGTTGATTTGGATTTAAAATAATCTCTGTAATGATCTCTTGCAAAAGCCTTTGTAGTTATATAAATCAATCCATTTTTTGCCTGTTCTCCACCTAACTTTATAGCGGTTGAGTCTTTATAAACAGATACTAAAGCAATTTCAGATGGTTTATAATATTTTAATACTCCCTGATTTACCCTTATGCTGTCAAGAAAATAAACTGGCTCATCTGGCTCAAATAAATTAAATGCTTCTGACTTGTGATAAATGCTATAGCATGAAATAAAAATATCAATTCCATCTACTGGTCTTTCTAAATAATATGCTTCATCAATCGGGTACTGTGGCGTTTTATTTTTATCAATCTTCACATAAAAAGAAATAGTATCGTTAGACAAAGTCCAGTAATCGGAACAATCTCTGGAATGCCAATTCGAATCAAACTCAGGATATAATTTTAATACATCCTTTAAAAGAAGTGAATGCATATCTATGTGCGTTTCATCAGGTAAAAGGCCAACAAAATCTTTTGTAAGTCTTATTTTACTAATATAGTCTTCATCCGGATCCTTTTGAAATATAAGACCTGGATATTTTTCTGAAGCATAACCTTTCTCATTCACATAACGCGAATCTCCACCCATACATCTTTTCCCCATATCCATTTCTTCTACTTCTACAGGTTTAAAATCAATACTAAGTTTTCGTAAATCCTCAATTGTAGATTTGCAAAGACAAAAACCAGAGACTGTTATTTTTTTTGCCAGGGCCGAATCAATTTCACTTTGAGCATTAGCGAATATTGATGTACCAATAAGGGCAATCAAACAAATTTTTAATTTCATATAATTAATATTACGATTTAGAGTTGAATTAAAAGAAAGCAAACCTCCATCCTATTAACCTTTCGAATAAAAGAGAATACAAGAATAAGCAAATTCAGACGCCAACTCAAGTTTGGTAGCATAGCCCGTGTGCTTACCATACTTGTGCCTCTCTTATAAAATTATTATCGTTTAAAATTGCCAATTCCCACAAACAGTAAAATTTCAAGTAACTAAGCCTTATGTATTACCATATAAATTAGCTACCATTTAACCCATAGCCAATTTCTTTTTCCTCAGTATAACTGTTTGCGTATTGTCAGGAATAGTAATAGCAGTTTTTAACGCATACACCCTGTTAAATGCTTCATGAGAAACTTTAAAACGTGCTGCCAACTTACGTATTACTTCTTTGCTCATCCCTTTTTTATAATTGAGTATTTCAGAAACATAGCCTTTACTTACACCTAACAGTTCCACAAGGTCTGTAGCTTTAAGCTGTTGCTCTTCCATAAATGAACGCAGTAGTGTTACAGGGTCAACTTCATGTAAACTGTTATGCGCTGCATCCCATTTTTCAATTAATAAAGTAAGCAGATCAATCTCATCCTTTATCGCTTTATTGTTGGCTCCGGACAAAACAAGATTTTCCAGAATACTGCAATAAGCTTTGTATTGTGTTTTGTTTTTAATGATGGTATATTTCAGTTCTGCCATAATATTAAGTTTAATAATCACTCTCCGTATATTGTTCAGTTAAATTACAAAGTTTATCGTAAGCCGCATGGGTACCAATCCAGCAAACAAACAAATGCACCTGTTTATCTCCAAAAGCATATTTACAAATCATTCTGTATGTATTGCCTGCTATATTAAAAACCACTCTATTAGAATTGTTGCCAAGCAGGTCTGCACTGCCAAAAGTTGCCATCATATCTGAAGGCAGATCCCAGTCGGCATATTTCAACTTAGCCAGCCACCCCTGAAATGTAACCCGGCTCCTGGCATGCTGCTTTACAAAATCCTCGATTGATTCCTTTCTTATTAAATGAATTTTCATAGCAAAGTTAAGGGTAATTATTAAAAGTTCGCCAATAGAGAACTTCATTGATACATATTTTTACATTTTCAAATTTGAAACTTAAAATTAGAAATGATTTATTATTGCAATTTCCACAACCTACCCATTTGTATCGTACTTCAAAAATTGAATATTTTACCTGGCAGTGGTTCGAGTCCCCACGAATCACCATTCAATATAATCATTTGCCGCCATCTGTTTGCCCTTATTGTGCATTAGATCACCTTGTCCTCTTTATCTTCAATTCCTTCAAAGCTTTGCTGGTTCGCCAAATCGCTTCTGCATTTTTTGCAGTAGCAACATTATCGCCAGTTTCTATATAGCGGCCCACAGCATTGCCACAATCAGCACATTTACCCTGCAATACAATATCCAGAATCTCATTCAATACAATGCTGTAGTCAATAATTTTCTGTTATATTTATTTTCGCACTGGCTGCAAAAACTATGAACGGTTAGATAATGAAAACTAGTAAGATCATTATTGAAAATGAAAGCTACGTCCTCCACAGTAACAGGAATCGTTTTTAACCTTTTGCTCATGCATCAAAATTAGTAATTGCTTTGTCATAATATCAGATATTAAAATTATAAACTATGACACAGGAACAAATAAACAAACTCACTTTGCTATTACTTTTCCTAAATAGTTGGGAAGAAAAAGAAAACGCCCAATCTTTTCGCCGTTCATGGAAAGGCCACGACTTTGATGCATTAAATAAACTGGAAGAAGATGGGTTTATTGCCCAAAGCAAAACTGCAAAATCCCTTTACCTTACAGAAGAAGGTATTGCTGCCGCAAAACAATTAGAAGATTTATTGGAAGCGATAAATATCAAATAACCTTGCCAAGGTTCGTGTCCCCACGAATTACCTTTTAATATGACCATTGACACAGTGCTGGCGCAAGTATGGTAGCATAGATTTATGGGCAAGCGATACTTGTGCCTCACCAACAAAAAACATCATCATTCATTATAGCTGCCCTCGCAGTCGTTGGAGTTGTCTCCAACGACCTTCGCTCTATTCTTTGCTTCGATAAATGATCTATAAAATTACATCTTCCCAACCTGGCGAAAGGTAGTATAGCTTTTTGCATGCCATACTTGTGCCTTTCTATTAAAAATTATTATCGTTAAATTTTGCCGCTTCTTATTCTTCAGTACAAGAGTGCGACGCAAGTAAAGCCCCATTCCTGCACTTTTGTTGGGCTCCAAAAAAAATGCAGCAAAGCACCGGCATTAAAAATGTATTTTACTGAAAATCACTTTATTGCGCTATTTTTTTTACATTACAGTCAAACCACTATATATGAGTAACCACTTGCTGCAACAGATTTTCTGTACACCCATTACAGCTGTTTTTAAAAAAATACATCAAAAGCAATTGGGGCGTTTTGCTGCTATGGCCTGCCTTGCCTTTACACTTATTTGCAGTGCATCTTTTAAAAATATAACCGATGAAGATGCCCCCCTGAATGGCATTCGAATACAGCGCCATGTAGCAGTTAAAATGCGGGATGGCGTAATACTTTACGCCGATATTTATTTACCCGAAACTGAAGGCAAATACCCCACCATTGTAGTACGCACCCCTTATGGCGTGCAAAGGGATGGCATGCACCAAACCATGATAAAATATGCACAGCACGGTTATGCTGTTGTATTGCAGGATGTACGTGGCCGCTATGAAAGCGAGGGCAAATGGGTGCCGTTTATGGATGAAGCCAATGATGGCTTTGATACCATTGAATGGGCAGCAGCTCAATCTTTTTCCAATGGCAAAGTGGGCACACAGGGCGGCAGCTACCTGGGGCATAACCAATGGCAGGCGGCATCGCAAAATCCGCCGCATTTGGTGGCCGCATTTCCGGTACTGGCCTCTACCAATATTTACGCCAATTGGATTACCATGGGCGGCGCATTTCGCCTTAGTTTTAATTATGGCTGGGGTGTAGTGCGTATGCCCAACAGAATTATGCTACCCCAATACTGGCATACAGAAGCTTTTAGTACCGAAGAATTGAAATACGATAATATTCTGATGCACCTGCCTCTGAAAGATGGCGATTTGCAAAGTGCCGGATATGCCACCCAACATTACCGCGACTGGATACAACACGAAAGCTATGATGCTTACTGGAAGGCAATAAGCGATGAAGAACGATTTGATAAAATAAAAGTACCCGTACACACTTTTGGCGGCTGGTTTGATATTTTTTTAATGGGCACCATTAATGGCTATACCGGCATGAAAAACAATGGAGGCAGCCCGCAGGCACGTGCAGGTGCCCGCATGATTATAGGCCCATGGGGTCATGGCTCATCTCAAAGTTATGGGGATGTAGATTTTACCCCCGATGCCCAAATTGACCAGTTTGAAACCGAACTCCGTTTTTTCGACTTTTATCTTAAAGGCATCTCCAACGGACTAGACAATGAAAAACCGGTAAAACTGTTTTATATGGGTGCCAATAAATGGCGCAGCGAAACCGACTGGCCCATACCAGGTACCGTGTACAAACCCCTGTACCTAAACAGCCAAACCGCAGCGAATGCTGTACGCGGAGATGGAAGCATAGGCGTACAATTACCCTCAAAAACCGGTACTGATACGTATAGGTACGACCCCGACAACCCGATTAAAACACTGGGCGGCAATAACTGCTGCGGCACGCCCACACTTGCGGGGCCAAAAGACCAGCGCCCATTGGAACAAAGACAGGATGTACTGGTATATACCAGCAATTATTTAGATAGCACATTAACCATTGCAGGCCCTGTAAAAATGAAACTATTTGCTGCTACCGATGGCCCCGATACAGACTGGATGATTAAACTGATAGACGTTTACCCCAACGGGTTTGCCATGCCGGTTTCAGAAGGTATTATAAGGGCAAGGTTTAGAGAAGGGCTGGATAAAATGAAATTGCTAAAACCCGGTGAAGTATATGAGTACGATATAGAATTAACCGGCACTGCCAATGTATTTCAGCCAGGGCATCGTATACGGGTAGATATTACGTCAAGCAATTTTCCACAGTTCGACCGCAACCCCAATACCGGCGCACCTTTGGGTAGTAATGCCACAGTAAGGGTAGCACAACAAACAATTTATCATGGCGGTAAATACAGCAGTCATATATTATTGCCGGTGGTAGCTAATTTTCCGGCTGCAAAATAGCAGATAGTTAATTTTGAGCCCGGCTACACCTCACGGTGCAACTATCTTGCGTCGCACACTTGTACTGCAGCAATACAGGCAGCAGACAAAAGGGTAAAAATATCTTAATGGTCATATGCAACGCAAAGGTTAAACCCATTGTCAGCTTGCAAAACTTTGTTGTATGAAAAAATATAGTATTCAATTACCCATACAGTTGCTGGCCATTGCGGCCATGGTATTGCTTTTTGCTGCCTGTACCAAAAACAACAGAAAAACACAAACCTATACTATTTATAGCCCGGTATATGCATCAAAAGCACAGGTATTGGCTTCCATCAACGGCTCAGCCAGTGAGGCCATTGAGCATGCTGGCAAACTGTATATTAAAGACAATTTTATTTACCTGAACGAGGTAAATAAAGGCATTCATATTATTGATAACAGCAATCCCAGCCTCCCGGTTCAAATCGCATTTCTGTCCATTCCCGGCAACCTGGATATTGCCATAAAAAACAATATTTTGTATGCAGACATGTATGACGATTTATTGGCACTTGATATTACCGACCCACACCATGCAAAAATTACCAGTACCTTAAAGGGTTTCTTTAATGGCAGAATGTATGTAAATGGATTTTTTGCCAATACGGAAGATAAAGTAGCCATAGACTGGAATGAAAAAGACACCACCGTTTTTATTGAGGAGAATGTTTATGGCGAATGCAATGGTTGCATGTTTGCCGATGGAGCCACCAACCCAATGGTAAAATCTACCAGTGGCGTGGCCGGTTCTATGGCGGGCATGGTGCTGATGAATGATTATTTATATGCCATTACCGAAATGCATAGTTTGGGTATTGTAGATATTTCTAATGCCGCATACCCCAAATTAGATTCTGCCTTTTTTGCGGGCTACGATCTGCAAACCATTTACCCTTTTGAAGACAAGCTTTTTCTCGGCTCGGCCATTGGCATGTTTATGTATGATGTTAGCAACCCGCAACAACCCACTTCGCTTGGCGAGTTTTCGCATGGCCGTGCCTGCGATCCCGTTATAACCGATGGGGATTATGCCTATGTTACCCTGCATGCCGGCGAATCCTGCGGCGGAGATCAAAACGAACTAAATGTGATTAATGTGCAGGACATTCAACATTCCACCCTGGTTAAAACTTACCCGCTTACCAAACCTACCGGACTAAGCAAGGATGATAACCTGCTTTTTATTTGCGATGGTGATAAGGTAAAAGTGTTTAATGCGTCCAACCCGGCTGCGCTGGTACTTATAAACGAAATAAACAGTAAAGACCCCTACGATGTTATTGCCATGAACAATAAAGCCATGGTTGTAGCTGCCGATGGGCTGTATCAATACGATTACAGCAATATCAACAGTATCCGCCAGTTAAGCTTTATGGCTATTAAAAAATAAAGTACTATACCTGTAAAAAGCTGGGGCGATTGTTTCGTCTCAGCTTTTTTTATGTTGTTGAGCCCAACTTTTGTACTACCATCAGGCATCCTTGCGTCGCACTCTTGTACGGCTAAACCAATATGCAGCTGTTATAAAACAGCCCAAAAGCACCGCATATTGGCAGGTATCCCTTTTTACCATCCAATTTACCAACCCGTTACTCCAGCCAAACTTTTAAGGAACCCATATCTCCTCCTAATCCATTGTAAATCAGTCATATTAGTCCATTTTAGTCTGTTATTATTTGCCGACCAAACATCCAGGCCCCGAAGTGTGCGACGCAAGTAAAGCTGCATTACTTGCTGCTGTTGGGCTCACCCCTTGTTTTTCTGGTAAAACAGCGTAAGTATTTTAAAAAAAATAGGGTATAAAAAAGAAGAACAGGTGTCTTACCTGTAATACGACTGCATGTTTACACGGAAATTTTACTGCCAGCACTTTTTTTTAGCTATGCGAAAACCGCACACAGCCTGCATTTCAATAATCGCAACCCAGTTTTTGATCATACTGTTTCCTTTTTTTAAAACCAGTTTCTAGTACTAAAAAATCTATACAATGAAGAAAGTTTACTTGTTGTTTTTTGCTTCTCTCCTGCTTTTAGGTAAAACCAATGCCCAGTTGGTTGTTTTTGGAGATGATTATGCTCCGGGCGTTTCTTTTGCCGCTTTTGGTGGTAGTACCAATGCCATGTCGCTGGATAATACCGAACATCATTCGGGTACTGCCTCGCTAAAAATTAATGTAACTTCTGGCTATACCGGCGGTGCATTTGTTTCGGCTACACCAAAAGATTTATCCACTTATAATGCCGTTACTTTTTGGGCAAAAGAAAGCTCGCCCTACCTGCTGGATGCAGTGGGTTTAGGTAATAATGCTACTACTACCGTTTACGCTGTAGAGCGCAATGGCGTGGCTTTAACTTCGGGCTGGGTAAAATATTATGTACCTATTCCGGTAGCGTCTAAATTAACCGCAGAAACAGGTTTATTTCACTTTGCAGAAGGTTCTGGAGAGGGTGCTTATACCATTTGGATAGATGATGTACAGTACGAGAATGTTATTGGTGGTGTAATTGGTACGCCTACCGCATCTTTTGCTACTGAAACACAGAATAAAGAAATAGGTGCCACTTTTGGTGCCAACGGAACCACTTCCACTTTTCCGGTGAATAGTGTAAACCAGGCTATGCAAACAGCAAAAGCTTATTTTACATGGACAAGCTCAAATACTGCCGTAGCAACCATTGATGCTGAAGGTGTAGGAACAGGTTTATCTGCCGGCAGCACAACCGTTACCGGTAAATTAGGCGCTGTTACCGCAGCAGGTACTTTAACTGTAAATGTTAGTGCAGCTGTATCTCCATCTACTGCCGCACCAACACCACCCATTAGAAATGCCGGAGATGTAATCTCACTTTTCAGTGGAGCATATACTGATGTGGCGGGCACTGACTGGTTCCCTAACTGGAGCCAATCTACTGTAGTTACAGAGGTTTCTATTGCAGGTAATGCTACCAAAAAATATTCAACTTTTAATTATCAGGGTGTACAATTTGCCTCTGCTATCAATGCTTCTGGTATGACCAAATTGCATATTGACTTATGGACACCAGATTGTACCGCTTTTGAGGTGTATCCAATTGTAACCGGCCAGCCAGAACAAAAAGTAACGGTAACACCGGTTGCCGGCTGGAACAGTTTTGATATTAGTTTATCCAGCTACACTATTCCTTTAAGCAGCATTATACAGTTAAAATTTGTAGGTGCACCATTTAGCGGAAGTACTGTATTTCTGGATAATATTTATTTCTATAAAGAGGGCGTAGTTATAAGTGAACCTGCCACGGCAGCCCCAACACCAACCCGTAATGCGGCTGGCGTTATTTCCCTGTTTAGCAATGCCTATACTGATGTGCCTGTAAATACATGGAGTACCGATTGGGATAATGCTAATGTAGAAGATGTACAGATTGCTGGTAACGATACTAAGAAATACACCAGCCTGGTATTTTCTGGTACAGAATTTACTGCCCCTACCATTGATGCCACCACCATGGATCATTTCCATGTAGATGTATGGACACCAGGGGCTGCAGAAGTTAAAGTAAAACTGGTTGATTTTGGCGCCAATGGCACTTATGATGGCGGCGGTGATGATAAAAATTCTATTGAGTATGTTTTATCTCCTGCACCAACACCTGGCGCATGGGCCAGCTACGATATTCCTTTAACCAGCTTTACCGGTTTGGATACCAAACAGCATTTGGCACAATTGCTATTTGTAAGCAGCACCATTACCTTATTTGTTGACAATGTGTATCTGTACAATACTGCTTTACCTGTAAGCTTTACAGGTTTTACGGCTACCCGTAAAAACAACACAGCATTGTTACAATGGAGCACTGCTTTTGAACTAAACAATAAAGGCTTTAGCATAGAACGCAGCAGCGATGCTACTACCTGGAAACAAATTAATTTTGTAAACGGTGCAGTAAGCGGTACCGGTGCCCGTACTTATACAGCTACAGACCTTTCTCCTGCGGCAGGTACCAATTATTACCGCATTAAACAAATTGATATTGATGGTCATGCAACATATTCCTCTACACAAACTTTAAGTTTTGATAAGGCGAATGCAGCTACATTGGTATTGTTCCCTAATCCTGCAAAAGATAAGGTAACCATTACCATTGGAGCTATCAATGGCAATAATGCCCGCTACACCATAATAAGTGCAGATGGCAAAATAGCTAAATCGGGCACATTTGGCAAGGCACAGGCCAATACCATTCAAACACTTGATGTAAGTAATTTACAAAGAGGCGTATACATTGTACAATTATCAGATGGCATTACACAGCAAACTGCCAAACTGTTATTGAATTAAGCACACGCTTTATTTGATTTGTTAATTTTAAAAGCCGTGATTTCTACATAAACTGTTAGAAATCACGGCTTTTGTTTTATTTTTTAGCGTACAAATTGGATAAAAAATTAGACAATACAATTTACTGTAAATAACAAATTCATTTAAGCCTGTTATTTTGTAGGTTTGAAGGGTACAATAAATTTTCCCTAAGAACACATGTCTGATAAAACAGATAATATTGTATTAAACGATTACTGGCAGGCTTTTTTAAAGGGCGATGAACAGGCATTTGAAGCAATACACAAAATGCTTTTTGCCATGTTGTATAACTATGCGCTTAAAATGCAGTTTGGCGATGAAGAATTATGCGATGACAGTGTGCAGGAACTCTTTATAAAACTTTGGATTAAACGCGAAAAACTGCCCGAAGTACGATCGGTAAAAGCCTATTTGATGACGGCACTACGCAGGCAAATTCTCAACAATATCCGCAGCCGCCATTTGCACGAATTAAAAGTGCGTGTTACCCGCCAGCCCGACATAGAATTTTCGCAGGATGAGATTGTAATGAAAAAAGAAGAAGACAGTGCTTTGCACAGCAAAATCCTGGAGCTTTTAAACACATTGCCTAAACGACAAAAAGAAGTAATATACCTGCACTATTTTGCCGGTATGGATCATAACCAGATTGCCGCAGTAATGAGCATCAATTACCAATCTGTTTCTAACCTAAAACAAAAAGCCATTGATAAAATGCGCAATGCCGGTTTGCTGCAATTATTCCTTGCCATTGCGGCCTTATATCAGGAAACGCACCATTAAAAATATCCTTAAGTCAAAGCTCATTTTTATTAGCCCAGCTATTGTAGTAATAGCAACATTACTTGCGTCGCACTCTTGTGCTTTAGGTAATGCTATTCAGCTGTAAACAACAGCCAAATACCCTTTAACCGAATGTAGTTATACCGTATAAGAGTGCCACAAGAATTGGCTTTAAAAAGGTCCACATATTATAAATAATTGGATAAGTAACTCTAAAATAAATGGATTTTAACAGCCGGCATACACAGTAATCACAAAGCAAAAATATATAGCCTTTAAAACCAACAGCCTGAATTAAATACAGGTGTTGTTTTATAACCGATTAATAAAAAATTTGCCGAACAAGATTAGGTGATTTATGTTATACAGATGCCTGCTTATATAAAATGCTTGTTTCAATTGCTAAGCTGGTATTGTATTACACCACAAAATTGAGTTGCAATGTATAACTGTTGTGTATTGCTGCCATAAATGAGGAACGTACAAGAGTGCGACGCAAGTAAAGCTGCCCATGGCCTTTTTGCCGGGCAAAAAAATGCATTAAAAATTGCATTAAACAGGGTATAAAAAAATAATTGCTGTGTCTTAGTTGTAATACAATTGCATGGATAATCATCTTATTCCCGGTCAGGAGGATAAAGACCTTCCGTTTTACTTTAAACCTAAACAGGTAACCGATGTAAAACGATTAAATAATTGGCATGCCATAAGCAATGGCATAGACGAAAATATGCTGCAAGGCAAAAATAAGCGCATGGGATATATTTCCTTTGCAGCTGTTTTTTTGGTAGTAATTGGCGCAATATGGTTTTTTACCATACGTGAAACCCCACCCGAACTTACCACTTATGCAACTGGCTATGGTAAAGTAAAAATTATGCTTTTACCAGATAGTTCTAAACTTATTTTAAATGCCAACTCAACAGTAAAAATTCCTAAAGACTGGAAAACAACCGGTAACAGAGAAGTATGGCTGGAAGGGGAAGCCTATTTTGAAGTAACCAAAAAAATTGCGACCGGACAGAAATTTATTGTACACACCAATCAGGTAGATGTAGAGGTATTGGGTACCAGGTTTAACGTAAATACCCGCCGCAGCGAATCGATTGTTGCATTGGCCGAGGGAAAGGTTCAACTGGCCATTAAAGAAAAAGGCGTTACAGTAATAAAAGACCTGAACATGCCATCGCTGGTATTAAAGCCGGGCCAGGTGGCAAAAGTAGACTCTACCTTACATGTTAGCGTAGCTGAAGATACCAATATAGACCGCTACGCATCGTGGGTACAGCACGAATATCATTTTGATAATACTTCACTGGGTACGGTAGCCGGTATTATTGAAGACACTTATGGATATAAAATGATTGTACAGGATTCTACATTGCTACAACGTTCTATTTCCGGCGACCTGCGTGCAGAAAATATTGACGCATTTGTAAATGTGCTGCAAGCCACGTTTAGTCTGAAAATGACCATTGATAAAAAGACAATTATTATAAGTCAACCATAGCTTTTATTTTCTAACGGTTATTATTAAAACTGCATTATGATTACAGCAACACCTGTCGGGAGATTATTGCTCCATGCGTTTCTTTTATTGGGTATAACCAGTTCTACGATGTCTTATGCACAGCAGCATAATAGCCTCGACACACAAATTGAGGTAAAGGGCAAAGAAGCAGTACAAAAAATTGAGGCTACTTCTATCCCAAAGATTTTATCGGATGCCCGCAAATCATTTGATGTTGATTTTGTGTATGAGACCAATATTCTACCTGACACTAAATTGATGGTAGACCTTGCCAAATACAAAACAGTAGAAAGCTTTTTGGATGAGCTTTTAAAGCCATATGGGCTTAAATACAAGAAAGTATTATCCAGAACATTTGTATTGTATAAAAACACCGAAGACCTTAAAAAAATGGTGGAAGTAATGCGCTCACAAAACCTGGTGGATATACCAGCTGATTTACTGGAGCCCGACCCCATTATTGCTGCCCCGGTAAAAACCATTCAGGGCATGATTACTGATCAAAAATCTGGCTTACCCATAGAAGGGGTAAGCGTTGCAGTTAAAGGCACCAAGCAAGGCACTACCAGTGATAGAACCGGCGCTTTTAAAATAGCTGTTGACAATGAAAATGCAATACTGGTGTTTTCGATTATAGGTTATGCCCCGCAGGAAATGCTGGTAGGCAGCAATAATAATTTACAAATAAGTATGGTTAGTACTGCCGCAACACTTAATGATGTTGTTGTGGTAGGTTATGGCACCAGAAAAAGAAAAGAATTAACTACGGCTATTTCATCACTTGGCTCAAAAGAAATTGCAGTTTTGCCTGTAGCAGATGCAGCTCAGGCCTTGCAGGGCAAGGTAGCGGGTGTAACTATTGTACAGGGTAGTGGCGCACCCGGTGGTACCGGTGGTACACAGATAAGGATAAGGGGCATTACCTCTTTAACAGGTACCAATAACCCATTGATAGTAGTAGATGGTTATCCCCTGCCCGACCAGGGTGCTGATAACGTATTGAATTCATTTGGCACCAATGATATTGAGTCTATAGATGTATTAAAAGATGCAGCAGCAGCTTCCATTTATGGTGTAAGGGCTTCTAACGGTGTAATTATGATTACCACAAAAAGAGGAAGGGCCGGACAGGCAAAAATGAATGTGGATGTATACAGGGGCTTGCAGCAAGCATGGCAGCTACCCAATATGCTAAATGCAAAAGAATATGCCATTTTAAACAGCGAAGCAAGGATTGCCAGCGGGCTGGATGTATTGCCAAAACTGGCTAATGCAGATGCCATAGAAGAACAATATGGCACCGGCACAAACTGGTTAAAAGAAATTTTTAGAAGAGCCGCCATTCAAAGTGCCAGTCTTAACGCATCGGGTGGTTCAGATAAAGCAACTTATATGTTATCAGTAGGCTATCTTAAACAAGATGGCATTGTGTATAAAACAGATTTTGAAAGATTTAATTTCAGGTTTAATGGCGATATAAAAGTAAACAACAAGCTTAAATTAGGTAATACCCTTTCTCTTAGTAAATACATTGAGCATGGAGCAGATACCTACTCCGCATTTAACAGTGTTATCATACTTGCGTTAACCACACCTCCAACAGTATCACCAAGAAATGAAGATGGCACTTATGCCGGTGGTAATGGTAACGTGGATGGCTTTAGTGAACCTAATCCTATTTATAATCTGGAAGTACCCCAATCAAGTAACACAAAATACAGGGTTACAGGTAATGTATATGCAGAATGGGAAATTATAAAAGGCCTAAAGTTTAAAACTACCTATGGCGCAGATTATGCCTATAACGATGTTAAATCATTCTCGCCTGCTACACCTTCAACCGGAGGACAGCCCATCACCACTACAGGTTATGGCGCCACCAAAGTAGTGATACCAGATTATTTGGCTGAGTATACGCTGAATTATGATAAAACCATAAAAGAGAAACATAAATTAAACGCATTACTGGGCTATACTTACCAGGAAACACAATACTCCATTTTATCAGGTTCAAGAAGCGGCACTTTCAATTACCTGATACCAGTATTAAACAATGCTGTTTTTCTTCCGCAGAATACCAGTGAAATAAATAACTACAGTCAGGATGATGTTACCTCCCGTTTTATCTCCTATATAGGCAGGTTAAATTATACGTTTGATAACAGAATCTATTTTACAGGTTCTATAAGAAAGGATGGCAGTTCTAATTTTGCGCCTAAAAATAAATTCGCCATTTTCCCATCCTTCTCTGCAGCCTGGAGGCTTTCTGAAGAAGGTTTTGTAAAAAATATTCAATGGATTAGCGATTTAAAATTCAGAACCAGTTTTGGATATACCGGCAACCCCAATGTTAACCCGTATAGCTATTTAACCAGGATAGATCAGGGCTTTCAATATCCATTTGGCAATAGCTCAGGTACAGAAGGTGCCACACAAGGTGCTGCACCAACTGCCCCATCTAATCCGGATATTAAGTGGGAGAAAAACGAACAATTGGATATCGGTTTAGATGCATCCTTATTCAGCAATAAATTAACGGTAAATATCGACTACTATCAAAAACGCTCTAAGGATTTGATTTTGTATGTAGTGCCAATCAATGTATCAGGTAATTATGTTTCTGTACCATACAACACAGGTACCCTGCAGAACAGAGGGGTAGATCTTACCATTTCAGGTACTATTGTATCATCTAAAGCGCTAAACTGGAACGCCAGCATTGTGATGGGAACATTTACCAATAAAGTAGTTTCATTTGGTCTTGGATCCGCCTTTGATCGTGGCTTTGCCCGTATTAACGGCGGTAGTTTAAGAACTGATATTGGTATGCCGGCCAATTTCTTTTATGGTTTTAAAACCGATGGTATTTTTCAGTCATACGAAGAAATTGCCAAAAGCCCCGTACAAACTGCCGGCACAGACCCCACCACCAGTACTGCCCCTGGCGATATAAAGTTTAAAGACATCAATAGCGATGGCATTATTGATGATAAAGACCGTACCAATCTGGGTAATTCCTTCCCTCAGTTTACCTATGGCATTAACAATACTATTACCTATAAAGGCCTGGAACTAAGAATCTTTATACAGGGCTCTCAGGGCAATAAAGTGCTCAATTTTACCCGCTGGTATACCGAAGGCGGGGTAAGTAATGGCAATTATTCAAAAGATGTAATCAATCGCTGGACCGGTAGCGGCACCAGTAATGATATGCCCCGTTTAATATTGAATGACCCCAATGGTAATAACCGCGTATCAGACCGATTTGTAGAAGATGCTTCTTATATCAGAATTAAAAGTTTAAGACTTGGTTACACCCTTCCGGAAAAATGGTCAAAATCAGCCGGGCTTACCAAAGCACAAGTATATGGCAGTGTGCAAAACCTCTTAACCATCACCAAATATACTGGTCTTGACCCTGAAGTTGGCGGTGGCGTGGATTATGGATTTTACCCACAGGCAAGAACATTTCTTTTAGGTGTTGCAATTGATTTTTAATTCTTACCAAATTCTTAAAGCCAAAAATTATGAGTACAAAATATTTTAAAATAATTGCTTTTTCACTGCTGATTGCCGCCAGTTCAATACAGTGTAAAAAAAGCCTGTTACAGATAGACCCCACCATACCTAACAAAACGGTAGAAAACTATTACCAAACCGAAGCAGAAGCCTTAACGGCCGTTACTGCCACTTATACACCCCTGCAGGCCATGTATAATGGTGCGGCCTGGCATATAGGTGATATTATGAGCGACGACTGCGACCTGGGTGGTGGCGGCGGCGGCGATGGTTTAGAAACTGCTGCATTAGATAATTTCACTTTAGACGCTTTTAATCCCATCAGCTTTTTAATGTGGGCCCAGTGTTATTTTGGTATCTATCGTGCCAACCTGGTACTGGAAAAAATACCACAGGTACCCGTAATGAACGATAATATTCGCCAACGCAGTTTGGCCGAAGCTAAGTTTTTAAGGGCCCTGTATTATTTCCATTTAGTAAGATTATTTGGCGATGTTCCTCTATATACCAATGTAATTTCTTTAGGCGATGCTTCTACCATTTCCAGAAGCCCCAAAGCAGATGTTTATGCTCAAATTATTGCCGACCTGAAAGATGCGGAAACCGTTTTACCACTCTCCTATCAGGCAGATGATAAAGGCCGTGCTACCAGTGGCGCAGCAAAAGGACTTTTAGCCAATGTATACTTATGGATGGGCGACAATACCAATGCAGCTGCTAAAGCACTTGAAGTTATCAATAGCAATCAATACAGCTTATGGGATAATTATGCGGATAATTTTCAACTGGAAAACGAGAATGGCAAAGAATCCATTTTCGAAATACAATACCGCAATGGTAACCAAACCTTTAGCGATTATGGCCAGGGACAAAAACTAAATACCTTCTTCGGTCCCCGTTTCCAATATATTGTTGCTTCAGGCGGGTATGGCTGGAATGTGCCAACACTTGGCCTTGTACAATCATACGAACGTACCAATCCTGCCGACCTTAATACCATCATAGATAAACGCAGACCCGGCTCTATGTGGATGCCAGGCGACAAAGAGGAACAACTAGGCTATACGCAACCAGCTTCTTTGGTGGGCTCTCCTTATGGTTTTAATATCCGTAAATTCTTTGTACCCATTTACAATACTGCCGGCGACGTAGGTGGCTGGAGTTGCGCACTCAATGTTCCCTATATGCGCTACTCAGAAATTTTACTCATTTATGCAGAAGCTGCCGGCAAATCACTTGGTAAATCTTCTATTGATAAAGTTAGGGCCCGTGCCGGACTGGCAGCTTTACCTGATGCCTTAACTGATCAACAGTACTTGGATGCTATTTATACTGAGCGTCGTCATGAATTTGCTTTTGAAATGCACAGATGGTACGATCTGTTAAGGTATCCTGATCCTAATTACTTTATCAATGTAATGAAGGCAAGTGGCAAAACCAATATTACTGCCAAACACAGGTACTTACCTATTCCGCAAACTGAGCGGGATAAAGATCCCAACCTTTCTCAAAATGAAGGCTATTAATAACATTTAAAATATTGGTTGTATGAAAAATAATTCTCTCATTGCGTTCTTGCTGCTTGCCGCACTGCCACTTATTAACAGCAGTTGCGAAAAAACAGACCCCTCTTTAACAGGTACCGCATCGGTAGCAGATTTTAGCTTTGTGGAAAACACTGCAGTGTCAGATACACTGCCTTATCCTATCGCTATCACCTTTACCAATAACAGCACCGAAGCATTTATGTACCAATGGAATTTTGGCGACAATACTTCCCTTTCCGGCGTAGCCAATCCTGTGCATTATTATGCCGGTGGCGGCACTTACGATGTGCGCCTAACTTCAGTAGGTAGCAACGGCAATAACTCCGTTACAAAAAAACTATATATCGAAGGCGCCTGCCAGTTCGATTTCTTTAAAAAACTGGCTGAGTGTGGCAACACCACACAATGGACCTGGAGTAACGATGGAGATGCCATTAAAGTCTGGTCTCCTGATGCTACCCAGGTATACTTTGCAGGTGCCGCAGCATCCTGCCAGGTAGATGATATTTATACTTTTGGTGCTGATGGCAGTTTAACCTACAATGCCAATGGCACTACCTTCGATGTGCAGTCAGGCTATTCCTGCCAGCCTGATATACCCAATGCCAAAAACTTTCATGTAGTAGCAAAAACCGGACAAAAACCAGAGATTATACTGGATGCGATCGAAGGCAGTAACCGCTTTCCTTTTATTGGTACCAATGATAAAATTGCCGGCAATAAATATACGGTGATGAGCTACGACGATAATAATATGACCCTCCGTGGCACATTATCCGATGGCGCTTTGCTGGATGTTAAACTTAAAAAAGTAGTGAACCTTACTTTAGACCAAATACTGGCCAAACTTAGTGCCCATCCCTGGAAACTGGATGCAGCTGATGCAGCCCCCATTGTGGTAGGTATTGAAGCCAGCCCCACCGCCTATTTTGCCGGCGGCCCATTGGCCGATTGCCAAATGGATGATGAATATAGTTTTAGCGCCGATAAAAAAATAAGCTACAACGCCAATGGCAGTACGTTTATAGCGCCACCTTATTCCTGTGGTGCAGATCTTAGTTACAACAATATCGACTTTACCTATGGCGCCGTAAGCGGTGTTGCAGGTATTGCGCAATTCAGGTTGCCCCTTACTACCAATATTTTCTTTGGCACCACCGATTCGCCCAATGGAGTTAACCTCTACAGAATACTGGAAATAAGCGATACCAAAATGATTGTTCGTGCCGGCGATGGCAGCGGTACTATCTGGACCATGAAATTTATAGCTAAATAAACGAAAGCAATATGAAAACTAAAATATATCAGTATTTACCCATTTTGCTGCTGCTGGCAGCCGTTTCCTGTACCGATGAAAAGATTATACCACCTGTTAAACCGGTATCGCCTGTAATAGACTTAAACTGGCAATTTGAAAGCACGCCTGTTTGGGAAGATAATTTTGACAATGGCACTACACCCGATGCCGCTAAATGGACGGCAGAAGTAGGCGCCGGTGGTTGGGGCAATAACGAACTGCAATCCTATAAAGCCACCGGTAATGCCACAGTAGAAAATGGCAACCTGGTTATTACGGCTAAAAAAGAATCCGACGCAGGTAGAAACTACACTTCTGCCAGACTTATCTCAAAAGCAAAAGGAGACTGGACCTATGGCCGTTACGAAGTGCGGGCCAAGCTCCCTTCCGGGCGTGGTACATGGCCTGCTATCTGGTTGTTGAACTCCGACAATTTTTACGGCCCCTGGCCAACTTCAGGCGAAATAGATATTATGGAGCATGTTGGGTACGATCAGGACAATGTACACTGTACCATACATACCGCTTCTTTTAACGGACAATTAAATACACAAAAATCGGCGGGCACCATTGTAAGCGGTGCTTCTACCGCATTTCATACCTACCGGGTAGATTGGACGCCCTATTCTGTAACAGGATATGTAGATGATGTAAAATACTTTACCTATATCAATCCCAATACCGGCGTATCGGCATGGCCTTTTAATAAAAATTTCTTTATGATTTTAAATATTGCCGTTGGCGGCAACTGGGGCGGTGCACAGGGTGTTGACGATAGTATTTTCCCCCAGCAACTGGTGATAGATTATGTGCGGGTGTACAAAATAATCCAATAGCATTTTTGTAAAGGCAAGCAATAGTGGCACAACCATCAACCCTTAAAAGTTGGTGGTTTTTTTATGAGCCTAGCAATGGCAATATAGCAGCTTTACTTGCGTCGCACACTTGTGCGTTCGGAATTTTGTGGAGCAGGTATCGAAGCGCAGGTTAGAACGAAGGTCGTTGGAGACAACCCTAACAAGGGCGAAGAGAATTACAAATGCCCATTGTTATTCTGTCCGCCCAACTTGAAAAAAACCCAATGTTGTTAGTAGGCAATTAGTATTCTATAAGTCTCTCCAACACCAATTGATTTGCTATGCTAATTCCAACCCTTTTATTTTTTGAAATTATCTGCCCGTTCTTTGTAAAAGTATAGTCAACCTGCATTTCTAAAGAATTAGTATGCTCAATCGAATATTCTCCTGTCAATGCAAATTGATTCAGTTTAGTGTAGTTATTCATTTCAAAGAATGAATCCATTTGTATTGTTTCATGATGTAAGGAGTCCCACGCTAATGGAGGAAACACTGGCCTAACTATTTCTTTCTTATTGTTGTAAATAGTCATGAGGAGTTTTCTCAATTCGATACTACTTGATTTGCTAACACTTGCTTCTATTCCAACTCTGTCAAACATTTCCTCTTCCAATTTAAAATCAATTGTCAAATCATTATCCTTATGAATTGAAACATTGTTTATGTTGCTTTTATCTATAATAAACTGTTTAGTCATATTAGGTATGCCTACATAAATTGCTGTCAAACCCAAAACAAATAGAAGTATCGCTATAATGAACAAGAGTTTTTTGTTTTGAAGTTTGTGTCTTTGAATAAATAGATACAATAATGGAAGGCTAAGTATAATTGTGAGTACTAAAGCTACTATCCCACCAACATTAGAAAAATAAAGTCTTCCGTGACTACCTGCAAGTGCAAAACCTAAGACAAATAATGAAAGTAAAATAGCAATAATTTGAATAATAGAAAATGTCAAACCTCGTTTTAGCATAGTGTCTGTTTTTACTTATTCCCAACTCAACGATTGATGGTATTAAACATTATACCGGATAATCAAAAGATATTATTCCTCAACAACCCAGCATTATATAGGTTGTATTGTTTATAGCAGCAATACAATATATAAAAAATATTATGTGCTCAGCTTTTCTTTGCCTTGTTTCCAGCAGGGATTTGCAATTAACTGATGTTACAATCTCGATACCAACTTGAATAAACCTCAATGTTATAAAATTTTCTCAGTCACTTTTTTGAACTTGGTGGTTTTATTAGTTTCCCTCTTTTATTAATGTAAAGCCATTTGTCAGTTGTCCAGGTATGATGCGCTGCATCATCAGCATAAGTATTACAATTCATTCCAACTTTAGCAACTCCATTTTGAAAAGGAAAGGCGCAGTCAAATTGAGGTTTGACAATAATTTTCCCCGTTGCTTCGTCAGCATAGCCAATCTTATTGTTTGATATAATTCTAAAAAGTCCTTCGCTGGCATAGTCAGGTCCATTATCAAAAGGGAACACTTTATACAATATATCTTGTTGTCTGTCAATTGCAATAAAGCCAAAGTTTTTGTCTTCAACAATTGCATAAGTTCTGAAAGTATCTGTAAAACAGAAATTGTATTTGCCAGGTTTAACTACTGTGTCGCCATTTTGATTTTTATACCCATATTCATCCTTTGTTGTGTCAGCAAATAGAAGTAAATAGTCCTTGCTTTTCTTTTGCCCAAATGTTGTCAAACTATAAAGTAATAAAAATAGGAAAAGCTTAGTTTGAAGACTTGCCATAAAATGGGATATAATGAAAAAGGCCTGGCGTTGTTGGGGAATTAACGTTCCGACTAACCATAACTGAAGCCTAATAATTGCAATATTGCTGATGTTTTATCCATAAGCCAAATGTATACCGTTCAGCCCAAATATTGCCAAACCATATGTTGGCTGCTTGTGCCTATTTGTTTTAATTTAGTTTAAAAAAGTCTTCTAAAATTTTGAATTTTATTTTCGATTTGTCAACAGGATTTGTATACCCAAACTCTTCAAATGTTGCACCCCAAACAGTTCTAGGTTGAAATAATATTTTTTCTACAATTTTTGATGAAGCAGGATATGGAATTTCATTAACTGCCTCTATAAATGAAAACCATTTGTAAGATGAGTCAGCCAAATTTTGTCCATTAGCATATTGGGCAAATTTTACCACAAAATATGGCCTGATGTAGGTGCTATACTCTGTTGGGAAAATATAGGTGAATAGTCCACCAAGCCTAAAATTTGTATATTTTATTCCCATATCTTTTGCATCAGAGTCAATATATGATTTATACGAAATTGGTCCGTCAATTGTCCCCATGCTTGGCACTTCAAATGCTTTTCTGTTATTGTCGAAAGATAGCAAGACTTGTTTTTTATCATTCATTACAAGAACTTTTGGAAATATTATACTTATGCTGTCTGCCTTTGACTGTGCAGATATGCAATTACTCATTAGCAAAATAAATAGCGATATAAATATTGTTTTGAATTGTAGCATAAAATTAATTTTCATTGCAGGTTATTCTGGCATAGCAGCCAACTTAAAAATAGACGAACTTTTTAGCCATACCAAATAAAATCAGTTGTTGATAATGAATACTTGTATAGTGCGTTTTTTAAATAGTCGGTATGTCTATTTTTTTTCATTCAATTGTATTATGCTCTTTGCCCGGGTTCATATACTAAAATAATCATCCTACCTACCCCACCCATAAAAGCCGAATAGCGTATCCAACCGTACAAGAGTGCGACGCAACGGATGTGGGATAGTAGTTACCCTGCATGGCTAAAAAATACTGGTATAATTGGCAGCCTCTTTTTAACCCTTTTAAGTTGATTTTTAGTCAACCTATTTCAGGACTAACCAGTACAAAAGTTGAGGCTTATTCCGTTATGCCACATTTGCACAAAATCTCTTGTTTACGGTTCGTTGCTTTTGTTTGTTGTTGCAAATTTTGATTGTTACTTTGCTGGAGGCTATTGTTTATATTCTGAATAACTAATAAATTTTTGCCCATCGAAAAAGTAGATACCAGATTCTCTGGTCCCCACCCAAAGATTTCCGTTTTTATCTTCCAGAATTTCCCAGATCCAGGGATTGATTAACCCATCTTTAAAATAGGTGAAGGTTTTACCATCGTAACGTCTAAGACCATCACTGGCACCAAACCAAAGATTTCCCTTTTTGTCTTCTATAATTCGGGTGACTTCACTTGGCAAACCATCTTTTGTTGTAAAACTTGTAAATGTATTTCCATCATACCGATAGGCTCCACCCCAATTACTGAACCAAATATTTCCGTTTTTGTCTTGCAATTGAGGCCACCCCCAATTATGCGCTTTTGGCTTTGGTCCATCCTGAAATAAATCCATTGGTTTGAGGTTGGTTACAGATTTTCCATCGTATTGAAAAACACCTTCATTGGTTCGTCCACCTAACCAAATGTTACCAGTATTATCTTCTAAAATACGTTCCACCTTATCATTACTGGTTAAAAAGCCATTTGCGGCTTCATTGATTGGAAAATGTGTAAAAGATTTGCCATCGTAAATATAGACACCATCAATTGTTACAAACCATAGTTTTCCGTTTTTAGCTTGTAACATATTGTATACCCAGTGGGTTTGATTGTAGGGGTTCGTATTAGGAGGCAGATTTTTTGGTAAAGGAATCTGGATTTTGGAAAATGCCTTTCCATCGTAAAGACAAAGTCCAACTTCAGTACCCACCCAAATTTTACCATCTTTATCTTCCAAAATGCAATAAATTTTATTACAATCCAGACCATCGTTTATTGTAAATTGTTTAAAAGATTTTCCGTCATACTTATAAAGTCCATTATCTGTGGTTCCGAACCAAAGGTTACCAGATTTGTCTTGTAGAAAACGTTGAACAACGCCATTTTCTATGTTTTTTATTAGCTTTGAAGCATCCTCTTCTTTTGGCAAATCTTTTTTAACTTCTCCATTGCAGGCAGTGCCCAAAAGTAGTATTGTAAGAATAGTAAAAAATTGCATTTGTGTGACTTTTTTAATTCTTTAAATTGTCTTTGAGATTTTGTTGTTTAATTGTCGGTTTGGATTTCGCTCTGCAATGACCGCTAACGTCCCAGGCTTTACGTTAGCAGGACGGCTTTAGTCGTCCTGCTTGGAACTGGAGTTGAATAAAGATATGTAGTTACAAATAAATTCTATTGCTCAATAGCGTTCGGTCAAGCCAAGAACAAAAGCCCAATTGAAAAACAAAAGTTGGGAGGCTTGACCCGTCAGCCCTGCTGACGTAAAACCTTTTGTTACATGCCGTTTTTATTAAGCTAATATTTTTATGGCAATATTTAAGGATGTCTATTGAGAATTTCTTGTCATAATACATTTATATACATCTAGTTTGAATTAGTCAAGGCTTTAAGCATGAAACTTAATGTGCCAATTGTCCGTTCAGTGTCTTTTAGTTTAGTTTGAAGTTTGATAATTTTAAAGTATGTATTTGTCCAACCAATAAGGCCAAGTGGAAGTAAAATAAAAAGCATGTATTGATTAATTCCCCAAGAATAAATCTGAAAATCTGATTGTGAAATTGTTGGCAATTCGGAAATTTTCTCTTTTATGATTATTGTATCGTCGTTTATTGTCAATTGGTCTGAGTATTTTTTTATTGCGTCAAGTTGGTTGCAATAATTTTTATAATCGATGTCTGCCTCTAAAATATTTGGATAGAATATTAAGTTAGTAAACCTAGAATCTATTAATTGTGAAATTCGATTTGTTTCAATTGCGAAATTGTATATACTAACTTTTAAACTTACGAGTTGTGTCATTTTAAAATGGTATGTAACTCAAAAATAGACGAACTAAATAGCCATACCAAATAAAATCAGCAGTTGATAATCAATACTTGTATATTGCGTTTTTTCAAATAGATGGTGCGTCTATTTTTTATAAACCACTTGTACTTTTTTCTTTGCCTTGTTTACTCTGCACAAAAAAATAATCTACCTACCCCACCCATAAAAGCCGAATAGCCTACCCAACCGCACAAGTGTGCGACGCAACGGATGCGGGATAGTAGTTATCCTGCCTGGCTCAAAAGAGCATGTATTGAACCGTAGATGAGTGCGAAGGTAGATGGTGACTACTCTAACAAAGGCGAGCAGTTTTCTCAGTCATTAGGATTAAATACTTCTGAATTGTCAATGCCTTTTATCAATAACCACAGGCAAAATGCTAATTCACCAATAAAAATGGGGATGGCTACGTATGAAAATATCGGATTTGCAAATCCTTTTGAGAGTAGCATGGTGAAACTGTTTATCAGGTATCCTATTCCTGAAATCATATACAATATGCCAAGTAGTTTAGGTACTATTTTAGAGTTGAATATAACATAGCCAACCAACAAGCAATAACACCCAAAGAATACCAGGCCTATCGCATAGCCTACTCCCTGTATGTTTAGTGATAATTGCGAAAGGGTGGCAAGTTGACTGGGTTGAAATGTTTGTAAGTAAGCACTGTTACCCAGCATTAATAAGGGTGTGGTTTGATGTAAAAGATTTACACCAATAATAGCCGTTTGAACGATAACAAACAGCAGCGCCAATTGAAGTAAAAACTTATTGATTCGTTTAAATAAAAAATAAATAATTAAAACACAGGGTAACCCAAAAATAAAATTGACTATATCTGCAACAATCCCTAATCGAAAAAGCGTTTCTGACGATTGTATATTATTGGCTGTTTTCAAAGCATCTCCTGAAACGTTGAATGCTTGCCTTACAAATACTTCTGCAAATAAACCTGTTGCAATAACTATTAAGTATAACAGACCGGCAATGCGTGCTAGATTTTTGTTTGAAATCATTTTTAGGCAGTTGAATATAATTTAATTAATAGTTTGAGATGCCAGCAACGTCCACAGATTGTCGAAAAACTGGAATTCATATTCCGTCAGCCGATAACGCCAGCTAAATTATAGTTTAAAGTTCGTTGTTTGTTCTGCTGCTCCAAAGTATTCCTTCCGCTGAAACCTAAACAAAATAAAGAACTAAATGCCAAGCTTATTCGGTCAGCCAGTTTTTGCAAACCGTTTGTTAGCAGATTTATCTCGGAGACATTTCCCTTGCAAAAGCATTAGTTATATTAAGTCTTGAAATCCATATTTTTGAATTGTTTGGATTTACTTCAACTTTCTCTAAAGTCCCGCCGCATCTTATGTTCTTTCCGATAAGTTCAGACGGATTTATTACGTCTTTATATTTAAAATACTCAAAACAAAGAATGTTTGTCCTTATTCTATTATTGGTAATTGTCAAGCCTTGCATTTGTCCGTCAATTGTTACAAATTGTAAAGAATTGGTAGCTTGAGAAGAACTGTCAACACATAGATGTGCAGACATGACAAGTCTTTGACCAATATAATTATTTGCATTTTTTAAAAAGTCAGCATGTGTCATTTGGTCAAGTGTTACCATACCTGCTGCAGAAAAAATATTCATGTATGTAACGATACCACGTAAATCAGAGCTGTCATTTTGGGTTGAATTTAAAAGTTCGCTAGTCTTTTCAAAAGCCGCTTTGAAGTCTTCCTTTTGAACAAATGGAATAACAGATTTAAAGTCGTCATATGTTATTATTTGCCCGTAAGAAGTTGTCGTAACAACGAAGTGCAAAAGAAGTGTGAGTATATATTTCATAAGCGTAGAATGTTATTCAAAATTTGCTACCAACGGTTTACGTATTGGCAATGATGGTGTATTTGAAAAACGTAAGCTCAACATTTGCACAAATGCCCAATAGAATTACAAATGTTGAGTTTACAACTGTCAGCCCCACTATTGCCAATACGATGTTAGCGGTTCGGCTTCTTTCACTCGTGTCATTTGTCTATAAATTCTTTTTTGTTTTTCCTTATGTAGGCCACTTGAATTTGTTGCAGGTTTTCCATTTTGTAAAGGTCATAAAACTCATCGTCATATTTGTTTAAAGGGTTGTCGTCATACGATTTGCTGAAACCTTCTAATGTTCCGTCTTGATGTTGAGTTATTTTAGGATTTTCTTTTTCAAAAGTTTCATTGGCCCTTTTGGTCAAGTCAGCAAACTTTGTCGCTCCGACAAGTCTTAAAGCGTCTGGTAAATGTTTATAAAATTGTCCGCTTGAGTTGAAGTAAAATTGGTTGTAACCGCCATTATTTACTTCTGCTTCTAAAGCCCAAATCATATAAATAGCTTGTCGTGATTTGTTCCAACTCATTACGGTTTCGTATTCCTTTTCGTAGTTTGTCGGTTGCTTTTCGGATAGGTTGTCAAAAACTACTTGCAATAAATTGTCATCCGGAGTTGTGTCAATAATTTGTTCAGTCAATTCTTTATGTATAGGTCTGTTCTTAAATGCTTCAACTGATTGGGCAAGTTGTTCTTCCATTTCCTTGCTAAGTCCAATATCATTTTTCTTTGTCTGTCCAGAACAGCCAAACAAGTTTAAGATTGTCGCTATAAGCCCCATAATTATTAATCGTCTTGTCATTGCAGTGTGTAATTTAGCCTGACCACCAACTCAAAAATAGACGAACTAAATAGCCATACCAAATAAAATCAACTGTTGATATTCAATACTTGTATAGTGCGTTTTTAAATATATGCTGCGTCTATTTATACCATTCACTTGTACCTTTTTCTTTGCCTTGTTTCCTCCACCCAAATAAAATTAATCTATTTACCCCCACCCATAAAAGCCCAGTAGCGTATCCAAACGTACAAGTGTGCGACGCAACGGATGCCTACTAGCAGTTACCCTGCCTGGCTCAAAAGAGCATGTATTAAGCGAAGATAATTGTAGACAATCCCAAAGACCCATTGCCTACCTGTATGCATTCTTTAGTGGGTAAATGCAATTGTATACGTACCGGTTTTCAATGGCACCCTGGTGGTTTCTTTTGGGTAGGTTTTGCCATTTATTGTAAAACCTGATTTCCGCAAATCTTTGGGAATCTCCATAAAACATGGCTGATCGGCCGGAATGTCTAATTGGTAATGGTAGGTAAGCTCCTTATTTTTCTCCCAGCTTATTCCCATGCTTTTTCCTTGTACCATTGGAACCCGCCCCCTGGCCCAGGTAATGCTCTCGCTTTGAAAAGGAATGATTGCTATTTCCTGATAGCCCGGCTTTGCCGGTTGTACACCCAGTATATTTTTTGACATAAAATATAAAGGAGATCCACCCCATGCATGACTATAGTCGCCGCCATAGCCCGTCTCCGTTAGGTCCTGCCAGTTTTCTTTTAAGGTGTAGGTTTCCCTGTTAATACCATTCTCCCATTTTTTCATTAATGCCAACCCAAGTGTATTGTATTGGTTAGCATGCTCCACTGCCGATAAAACAAAAAACATAAAATAGGGCTGCAGGTCTATTGCTTGTTGACTAACCACATAATTCAAAATGGCTGATTGCTGATTGTGAGGAGCAATATCATATAATACCGCCAGCGTATTTACATGCGGACTATACGTAACAATAGCGGTATCTTTTGGAAAAAAATAATGATTTTCTCTTTTTGACAGGAAGGGGATTCCATCCTTATACAGTTGCTTTTCCTTATCCCAAAGTAAATTGTTCATCGCCGCTTTTATTTTGCCGGCGAGTTGCAGGTTTTCATCTTGTAGTATGTGGTTGCCTGCAAGCTGATTTAGATGGGCAGCATCCAATAAAGATTTATAATAAAAGGCAGTCATATACCCCATGCCTATTACAGCCGGTGGGTGATGCGCATTAAACTGGTCAATTTTTATCCAATCCATAAACATATAATCCGGGGCATTGCTTACCAGATAATTACTGTCTAAATAGGTTGTAAATAATTGATTTAATTTATTTACATGGGGTAACAGTTCTTTTACCAATTGCATATCGCCGGTATATTGATAATATTGACGCAGCATTTGTACCCATAATAATGAGTAGCTGGTATGAAACATATCGTACTTATTTTTCTCCAGTAGCAAAGCTGTTTTAACCAGGGTTTGCCGCGTAAGCCAGGGGTCTCCAAAAGCATAATAGTTAATTAGCGATTCAATTAAATAATCGCCGGTGCAGGCAATGGGCTCCTGGTGTTTGGGAGAATCATAAAACATATCGTTCATGCATAGTTGGGTGGTCCAACGGGTCATATCCCACAGTGTAGTAAGCTGTTGGTTAGAGCAGGAAAAACTACCTGCATAGTTAACCGGATAGGAAGAAAAATCTGCCCGAATATTTTTTATCACTAATCCTTTCTCTGATGCTACTTCTACTTTCAGGTAGCGGAATACGCTTACATATGGCGCATAAAAAACATTTATACCTTCTTTGCAAACAAAGGTTAATGCCCTATTCTGTGAGGCATATTTTTTCTCGTAGGGATACATTTTTAGTGTATCATTTTTGTGGGCCACTAGTTCAAAACCATAATAGGCGGTCATGTTTCGGTTGTAGTCAAGGGTGAATGCTGCTTTGTGCAGTGGCTTATTAAAAACAGCAGATGCCATACCGGCCATTTCAGTGGCATTGGTAAGCTGCCAAACTTGTTTGGGTTTTACGTCATACCTGAATGGAACTGGAATTTTGCTACTAATTAAATACCCTTTTTTGGGGAAATTTTTTATGGCTGCATACTCCCACGCGGTATCATCAAAACCGGGCTTGCTCCAGTTAGGTATTGCCACATTTGCGTTATAACTATAATTGCCGCCCATTATGGTGAAAGCTGTATCAACAGTACATTTCCAGGTACTATCTGTAGCAACAATATTTTTATGCAGGCCATCATCCAAATCGCAAATAAACAGGCCTTGTCCGCTGCTGGTTTCAGCAATTTCCCGGCTATGGCTATACACTTCTACCGCAATGGTATTGGTACCCACATGCAAAAATGGCTGTACGTTATGGGTATTATAAAACCAATGTTTGGGTGCAACCCCATCATTATAATCGTTGCCAATATTGGCAGGATCCTGGGCCACAAAACTGCCGTTGATATATATGCGGCAGCCCACATCTGCTGTTATACTTAGTATTAGCTGATTGGTCAATGCAGTTACTACAAAGCTTTTTCTAAATAATGCTTTGTATTGTTTTGTATAGGCCGGGTTATCGCTCCAGTCTATTTTTGTTGCCTGGTATGCCTTAAAGGTGGTTGGATTAAGCCATATCCAATCTCCTGTCCACGCATTTTTAGGGAATAACTTATCCGCAGTAAAGTGGCTATTTTTTATATAGTAGCCTGTTGCATCTGCCATTACCTTATACCCATCATTATTGGTACCATAGCCTGGCTGGCAATAGGCTTTACCTGCAAGCGCCAAAAAAAAGCAGGCAATCAAGGTCAGTTTAGTAGTGTATATTGTAGCCATTATTCCATTTCTTTTGTTGTACTATTTGCTATTAGTAGCGGTAACGCAAAAACCTGCTGCTATTAAAATGTATACCGTACAAAAAAAGCCCTCACCATAAACACACCAGGCCTATCCCTTTTGCACGTTATATAGCAGCCATACAATGTATAAAAAAATACCATGCGCACCGTTTTTACCCCGCTGTTTACAGCACTGCAAAACAGTATGCTATGCCCATGGGTACAAGAACTAATTGAATGTATGGAGCCCAACAAGTGGATACCATATGCAGCTTTACTTGCGTCGCACACTTGTACGTTCGGAATGTTGTGGAGCAGGTATGGAAGGGTAGATGAGGGTGGAGGGTGAGAACTCTAAGGAAGGGGAAAAGTTAAGCGTCAAATTGATTTTTTCTTAAAAGCTCATTGAAATCTATTTATTGACTGGAATATATATTCTGGTTTGACCACTAAAATTGCACCTTTATGTTCGTTGCTGTCAGGAATTAAACCTTGAACAAGAACGCCGCAAAGTCTCCACTTTTTTGTTTCATCATCTTGAAGAAAGGTTGGTGAACCTGAAAATCCTTTTAGCCAATTGTCAATCCTAAATTTTTCAATCTCAATAATGTAATGAATATTGTCAATGTACTTGGTATTTAAAATTGGCATAGCTGTAAACACTTTAAATGTGTTGCGAGGCAAGTAAATGTGATGTTGTTTGTCAAAACCAACAAAAGATGAATCAGTCCGCATGCCTTGTCCGAAAATTTCTATGTCGCCTAATTTTTTGAAGGGTGGCAATACAAATTTTTCAACTGTATTTACATCTTTAAAAAGGGTTTTATCAACTTTTAAAACAAGCAAGTCGGTATCCCTTTCTATTCCAAAGCATGTGTCAATAGTTTGTGGTACTGAAAACTGAATAGCATTAAATAGGGTTGGTATAAATACTATGGCATACTTAAAAGCAGCATATTCCCTTTTTGTAACAGTGTCGCAATTATATAAAGTGTGTTTGGCGGTAACTAAAAAAAGGTTGTCATTTTGCTTAATAAAAAAGCAAGTACCGAAGTCTGCATTTGGGCTATTTGAAAAGCCCAAAAGTGAATATGAGTATTTGCTTAAAGAGTCACCTGGCAAAGGGCTTTCTTGGCAAAAAGATTTAAAGGAACCTAAAATAAAAATGATGAGTAAATATATTCTTGTCATATTAGGTAATATTGAAATTAAATTATTAATCCAATTGCGGACTTTCTCAGGGTGCAGCGAATTAAAGCATTGGCGATGTGGCGGTATTATTTGTTCCTTCCGCCGGGTTCCGCTTCTGATTAAAGATACAAAAGCTCATTTATTATTTTGTTGCCCGGCATTATTCGCCTGCTGGAACTCAGGCCGATTAACAAACAAAAAGTTGAAAATATATTCGTCTACCAGCCATATTGCCAATGCAATCTTAGCGGCTGGTTTTATTCTGTCGTTCGTTTGTCTTTCATCGCTTCGTTTCGTTTTTTCATTTCAACTTGCCATAATTCACCTTGTATTTCCCCCCAAGTTTTTAAATTCAGGTGTTTCTTTACCGTAAATTCACATAAACTTCCAATCCAGTCGTTGCGTCTGTGATAAGGTTTAGAATCTTTTTCGTATTCGTCAAAATGACCCCTAAAACGATTTGGCAACAATTCTTTTGCAGTCAAAATAAGGATGGGATTTGTTGGTCGGTGCCCATAACCTGTTCTAAAATTATTTACAACTCTTAAAATTTCTGTTTTTTCATTTTCTGTTAGTTCTTCATTTAGTGTTGCAAATGTCAGAATTGAGTTGGGGAATTCCGTTCCTAACTCAATCATTCTATTTGCATCGTCAGTTGTAAAGTTTTTGTATGTTTTACATTCACAAAAAACTAAGTCTGGCGGAATATTTTCTTTATGTTTTTCTTGGAGCAGAACTGCAAGGTCAACTTCCTTTGGTTTATTGTTTTTTAGAAGTTCAAAGCCGATTAATGCAGACATATTACCTGAAATGTCGGCAAATTCTTGATTAAATAATTTGAGAGTTAAAAATACCGTTATTAGACCACCAACTTTATTGTTTTTACTGAAAGGTCCAATTCCACGATAAGCCCATTTTATTTCAGTTGGTTGGTGCATTGGCAGACTAAAATTATTTCTGCAAATAGCACAAGTCATCATTTCTTTTAATTCAGATGGAAGATAAAAAGCGTGTTGATGACAAACTTCACATTGAAGAATCGAACCAAACTCAATTATTTTATTTTCTATTATTCTTTTAATGTAATAATTGACTTGTTCATTATTGTTGTTCTTCAAACTTTTCTTTATTTCTCCAACTAATGCCGGGTGATAAACGTTTTTACTGTCTTCAATTAATTCAAGAATTTTAAGCGAAGACTTATTTTGTAAAAAATGTGAACCTCGTATGCCTCCAATGTTCTTTAATACTTCATTTGCGAGACGGCCATTTGAAGTTTCTTTTAGTATATTTCCACTTTTAGCAAAAAACACCATAAAAAAATCTTTCGCTTTTGGAATAAAAAAATACACCTCATCATCATATTTGCTTAGGTAGTAGCTTAAGCCCGTTTTAGAAAGGCGCCATTTATCTAGACTGTATGAATGTGTTAATCTTACCCAATCAATTGTTTCTATACCGTATATCAGTCCTGCATCGTTTAAATATTCATCAAAGTAACTAAATGAAAGATTGACCTTATGTGAAGCTTGAATATTGTAATTGTGATTAAGCTTGAACGGTAAGTTGTCAGTTTTAAACTTTACAAGATTTTCTTGTACTTCTACTTGTGAATACGTAGAATTAATTTCTGTTTTTTCACACAACACTTTGTCGGCTTCCAATACCGACCGGTCTGCTGCCCAAAATCGTGGAAACCAACCTTGAAAAGCGATATTTAACTTGTCTCCAATTTTTTCTCTAATTTCTTTAAATTTAAGGTCAATACTTTGTTTTTGCTCTACTGTTGTTGTCGTGCTGATTAGATAATTAATTAATGAGAAACTTTCAGGCTTGTTTAAATGATGCTGACAATATCGTTCTATTAAACCACTAAAATATTTGTTGCTAATTTGTTTAAGAGGTATGGGAATTACATTCCAACCAAGTGCCCTCAAGTTCCAATAATTAATAATATCATTTAGCCTTTCATCATTTATAAAATATATGCCTTCGCCCTTGTACCAGTGTCTTACAGGATATGCTTTTATTCCTTTCATATTGATATTTAATGTATCAATATTGCGATTTGGAAAATGGTCACCAATGTTGTCAAATGATATTTCAGGCTGTTCAAAAAATGAAGATGATTTTAATTGATTACCTATTTCCGTTTGAAAGCCGTCAACAAAGCAACCAATAAATGATTTCAAAAATAAACAAGAATTTTGAGTGTATGCCAGAGTAAGTTTTAAGTTGTCATTTCTAATAAATTTAAATTCTGTTTCGATGATATTATAAATTAGTTCAAGAATGCTTATTCCATAACTAATTTCTCCCTTTTCTGTGTCAGAAAGAAAGTCTTCTATTGTCAGTAAGGTTCTGTCGCCAATTAATGTCTTAATATAATCTACATCCAAGGAGTTGTCGTAAAGAATAATGTCGGGATCAAAATTGTCTATTGTATTTATATAATAATCTAAAGCGTCATATTCTATACCATATTCACTTTTAAATTCGTTTGGCAAAACTGGGTAAAGAGGTAAAATTGGACTGAAAATTCCGCCCCAATACGAGAACCCAATTTTAATCGCTCTTTCAAATTTACTTTCAGAGTTAGGCTCAATTAGAAAACATAATTTTATTGGTGATACTGTCTGGTTTACGCCTATTGTCATTTCTTATTTTGGTATTGCTTGATGTTTCATTGGTGTCTGTCTTAAAATAGCCGCTTACGGGCAGGGCTTGTTGCAGGGCTGGTATTCATTTCTCATCCTGCCCGGAACCGCTTCTGATTAAAGATATAAAAGTACAGGTTTACAAACAAAAGCCCATCAATGTAGGTCCAGCCCAGATGAAGCATAACAGCGATAAAATGACCATTGCTCCAATGTCTAGCCAGCCTTGCAGCAAACCTGATGTTATAGCCAGTGGTTTTGGTCGACCGTCAATTATTTGGTCAAAATGAGCCGCCATTGTTTGCAAATATTTTCAAAGTCAATTCCTGTGTTTGCTGGACTTGTGCTTGGTAAAGCAATATATTTTATTCCGCTTTTTCTGTCGAAATATTTGTCGAAAAGTGACTTAGATTTTGTTCCATTGAAACCAATTACTTTTAAATTCTTGTGGTTTGATATAAAACTGTCTAAGTCGTTAGGCTCTTCATCTTCGATTGCACTGTCAAGGCTGCCTTTTCTATTTGCTTTATGAGCTACATCCCAAATTCCAATTTTTGATTTTAGTAAAAGTGCTTTTTTGTCCGAGTAGATCAATGGTAATTCATTGCTTGTAATTGTTGATATGATTTTCCAAAATCGGTTTCTTGAATGTCCGTAATACTCACCAAGTTCAAGTGATTTGTCGCCAGGCATAGTTCCTAAAATCAAAATGGTCGTGTCAGCATTTGAAATTGGGTCGAATGAAGTTTTAGTGTGTGTCGAGGCTGCTTTTGGCAATTGTTTTGTTGCTTTTGGTTTATCTGTCGTCCTTGCTACTACTTTAGTTTTTGATTGACCGATTAAAGAAACTGTCGAGCCGTCACGGTCAAAAATGTTTGCATAGTTTCTTGTCCTGCCATGAATTTGAAAAGCTTGAATTGCCGAACCGTCCTTTTTTTGATACCACCCATTTTTATTCAACTCGTCAGCAATTTGCAGGGTTGTCATTGGACGTCCGGTTTGGCGTAAAAGTCTTTCTATTGCTTCGTGAAGTGTCATATTATTCATTTCGGAGACGGATGCTGTTTTACCATTGGCTATAACTCAAGGAAAGATGCTATTAGACATTATACTGTATAATGGAAAGCTATTGATAATCAACAATCTAGCATTATACATTTTGTATTGTTTATAGCAGCAATACAATGTATAAAAAAATATCATACACTCGATTTTTCTTTGCCTTATTTCCAGCACCCAAATAAAATTACTCTACATACCCCATTCATAAAAGCCCAATAGCGTATCCAACCGTACAAGTGTGCGCCGCAATAGATGCCTGATTGTAGTTACCCTAAATGGCTAAAAAATACTAGTATGGTTGGCAGCTCCATTGTTGACCCTTTTAAGTTGAGTTTTAGTCAACATATTTCAGGTCTAGACAAACCCGATGCTGATTGTTTCAATGTCAAGCCCCACTATTGGCAATACAAATGTTGGCTGTAGTTTTATTACTTCCGTCCTGTTTTTCTTATTGTTCCTTTGTCTTTGTATTCGTATAATGCTGAAAGTGCATTGTCTTTTGAGTCATAACCAAAATTAGTTGCACCATCGTTGATATACCATTGACTATATTTTTTTGAAAAAAATAAATATCCCGTTGTACCATCACTGAATGTTACATAATATTTTTCAGATTCACCCATTACAAAGGATGATTTAGTTTGCTCAAATTCAATCTTTTTTACAGTTGGGATTTCCTTAATAGTTTTGTTGCTGTTATTTTCTTGTTTAGTTGATGAACTTGAAGTTGTCGGTTTACTATTCAAAAAATCTGTCATTCCTGTTTCTGTTTGGGATGAACTTACTAACTCGCCATCATTATATATTGCTGTCCATTCATCTTTGGCAATACCCATTAATGTCCATCTTTCAATTTTAAATTGTCCATTTGGCAAGCCATTGGTAAAATTTCCTGTATATCTTAATCCATTTGGCTGCCTTAATGTACCAATCCCATTTTCAATCCCGTCCTTGAATTCTCCCTCATACCAAGTGCCATCGGATTTAGTCCACTTTCCATGTCCATCCGGATTTCTGCCTTTTACTCTCCCCGAATACACATAGTCATCAATCTTGAAGTTTTGAACTTCTGAAAATTCTATTTTGTTAAATTCGGGGTTCTTGTTCAATCGAGATAACTCACTATTACTTGAAAAGCTACTAATTTCCATTTTCATTGTAATAGCTATAGATGGTTTATTATCTCCATTAGTAGGAGAGTTCGCAATTTTTTCAATCACTTCATACCCACCAATCACCTCTCCAAATACTGTAAATTTTTGGTCTAAGAGAGGAGTGCCTCCGACATTTTTATAGATATCTCTTTGCTCTTGGGTATATTTAATTGAATTTTGACTTTCAATTTTATCAATTTCAGAATCGGTATAGATTTTTCCTTGTACAATATAGAATTGATAAGGGTCGCTTGCCTTCTCTGGATTAAAGTCTCTCGCTGCAACTAATGCTCCTCGTTTATGAAAATATTCCAATTTTAATTCCGCAGGAATTCTAACTGTATCATTACTTGACTCTCCTAATATTGTTTCGTTGGTTGCATTTTTGCTTTTAGGGTCTCCGCCTTGAATCATAAAGCCTTTTATTATACGATGAAATGTTAGACCATTATAAAATCCCTTGTTGACAAGATTTAAGAAATTATCTCGATGTAGTGGAGTACCATCGTATAGTTTTATAAGAACGATACCTTTATTAGTAGTTAGTTTAATTACATTTTCGTTCTTGACATTACTACTTTTATTTTGTGCTGATAAAATTCCTATATACAGGAATAATAGTATTGTTAAATTAAAAAGTTTCATATTGAGTTTTTGTAATTATAAAATAATATGATTAGAGGGAATAATATTGAAATTTGCATGAAAATATTTTTATTAGGGTTTTACTCATGTAATGTATATTAAGCAGTAAGGGGAAATTACAGCTAACTCAAGGATTGATGCCATTAGACATTATACTGTATAATGGAAAGTTATTGATAATCAACAATCTGGCTTTATACATTTTCTATTGTTTTATAGCAGCAATACAATTTATAATAAAATATCATACGCTCAATTTTCTTTGTTTTGTTTACTGCACCCAAATAAAATTATTCTAGATAACCCCCACCCAAAAAAGCCCAATAGCATATCCAACCGTACAAGTGTGCGACGCAACGGATGCGGGATAGCAGCTACCCTGCCTGGCCCAAAAAAATACCACTTTGGTTGGCAGCCCCTTATTTCTCTAAAAACGAATGCTTTTTGGATAAAGTGGGAAAACGTTGCGTTTTTAACAAGAGAATTAGGGTTAATAACGCAAATTTTTAGGTTACCCAACCCAAAACTTTAGGTTACCCAACCTAAAATGTTGGGTATTTGACCCAAATTTTTGGGTTAAACACCTAATCTGTTGGGTTATACACCGAAGCTGTTGGGTTAAGGACGGGAGATTTTAGGTTACCAAACCTAAACGTTTAGGTTATATAACCTAAAATGTTAGGTTTTTGGTGGTTGATTTTGCTATATTTTCCCACCCGGGATTTACTGGGTGGTTGGAGAATGAGCCGGGGTTGTATGGGTTGTATTATACCCTGCGTATAGTTGTGCCAGTTAATTTTGTTGCCGCTTAAAACTACAGAACAGAAAATTTTGTGTGGTAGCGAACGGGGTTATATGGTCTTCCGTTATGCAACGTATTTTTTGAAACCCGTTTTGAAGTGCTGTGGTTAAATTTTCTTCGCTGTATTGTGTAATGGGTAAACCGCTACATTTTTCCGGACCATTGTTTGAAAATGTACCAATAGTTAAAAAACCTGAAACAGCGTTTCTTGCCCGCTCCAGGTATTTTGCAACCTGTTCGGCGGTGGTTAAAAAATGGAAAGTTGCCCTGTCGTGCCAGATATCAAAGGTGGTGGTTGGTTTAAATTCGGTGATATCACTTACAATCCAATTTATTTTATCTGCCTGGCTACCCAAACGCTTTTTTGCTTTTTCCAGTGCCTGAGAGGAAATATCGAGTACGGTAATGTTTTCAAAGCCTTCGTTTAGTAAATAATCTACCAGATTACTATCGCCGCCGCCAATGTCGATAATTTTTGCGGTTTTTGTTATACCAAATGAATGGATAAAATCCAATGAGGTTTTGGGCATTTCCTGTGTCCAACTTACCTGATCCGGGTTTTTAGTTTTGTAAACTGTATCCCAATGATGTTGCAATGTATTATCCATCATATAAAAGTGCTGAAAAATTAATATTCTTATTGTAACAAATGTTACAAAAGAACATTTGCTGCCACCAACCGAATTGCTGGTGCAATACAATGGTTATAGTAGTTTACTTTGCAGCAGAGGAAGCCCTGCTATTGCAAATACTTTTGTTGGCGGTAGTTTTTACGTTCTGCTGCAAATCTCCTCCTCTCTTTTTTTGTTACTACTTTACTAACATTTGTAATTCCATATCTATAACTCTCAAATGGAATCGACTTCCTAAATTCTTTCCATATAGCATTTGCATTACATGATTGAAATAAAGTGTCAACAAATGATTGAACCAATTTTGCCACCTGTAAAGTTGAATCCTGGGCCTTTGGTGTCCAATATGTTTTAAAGTCATAGCTAGTTTTGGATGCAAACTCAGTTTTGTAAGTAATGCCGTCAAATCCCTGTCTCCAACCCTTAATTGAATCCTCGGTAGGTAAATATACCATTTGAGATTCCTCTATTAAATTGTGCATTAGCTTAACCGTGTCAACCTGTAATATTCTTTTGGATATTTGAATACGGCCTGTAGGTTTTTCATTAGCAGGAGTAAGTTCCCTCACCCAGGTAGTTAATTGTCCAGAAAAGGAGCTGTCAATATTTTTCCAAATTTCAAGTACCTGAGTTGTATTCCAAAGCCTAAAATAGTAAGTAGATGATGATGTGTCAATTCGAATAAGTGACAAGTCTTTAACCAGGTTTTGTGTAATATGATACCAAATAGTAGTGTCGCCATCTGAATAGGTTACATTGCTAAACCTCTTTGTTTGTGCGAACAAAGTGCTGTAGTAAAAACAAACAATTATAGTTAGTAGGGTCTTCATAAAATTACTGCCAACTCATTTATTGAAATTATCAGGCGTTAAACTGTATAATAGAAAGCTATTGAAAATAAAGAAACCAGCAATATACATTTTGCATAGTTTATCAGTAGATACAATGTATAAAAAAATAGCATGCGGTCAGTTTTATTTGCCTTGTTTACTGCACCCCCAAAACATATATTCTACTTGTGAATACCGATAAAAAAGAACTTGTTGGCGGGGACGCCAACAAAAGCAAAAGGGTATTTTTTGTGTTTCTTTTTTGTTCTTAACAAATGCGGCTTAAAATTGCCATCATCGAGTAGGTATATCCTATGGTGATAGGATTAGTATTCCGTTAACCCGGAACTACCGATGATTGTACTTCCATCCAGCCCCACTATTGGCGTTCCCTTATTGTGTGTTGTGTATTCATCTTGAAGCTGAATATTTGTATCTAATTTTCCCTTCAATTACCGATTGGTCAAGTATAAGTGAATTTGTTGACAACTCACTAACAAACATTTTTTCTGTGATTGTATTGCAGTTAGAATTTACTTCTAAATTATTTGAAGTTTGAAAGCTATATGTACCAATACATTCCTGATTGTTACCGTTAAGATTTTCTTTCTTATTATATTCTCCATTCTGAGTAAATGTGATGGTATGAGCATTATCAATTGAAACAGGGCTCCACGTAAAATCTCCACCGTTAGCATATCCATTAAAAACTTCTATCAGTTGCCATTTTCCTACTATGCCAACATTTTCAATAATATCTGCTTTTTTACAAGATGCAATAGTTGTTATGGCCAGCATTGCGAAAATAAATAACCAAGGTTTCATAAGCGTAATTTTATGTTGTATGAATATTTGACAACAATAAATCCATATCCGTTGCATTTTCCTTTAGGGTTGTATTAAAAAAGCCTCGCCATTGTTGGTCGCCTGACCAACAAAGAAATACCTGATGTTGGTGTCCACTGTACTCGACTTTGTTGATTGCCTGCCCAACAAAGAATTTCCTAATGCTGTTCTTGTAAGGGTTGAGCTTCCGGTGGCGCCCCAGCCAACAGCAAACGACATTAAACTTCTATAATTCATTTATTCATTTCCTGCCAGTAATACCCATGTTGGCTGAAATTGCTTTTAATGGAAGTTAAATAAAAATTATTTGCGATTATCTATTTAAATATATCCCAGGTAAAGAAATGTTAATGCAATTGTATCAAATATGGCATGGCAAATTATCCCATACCACAAATTTTTCTTATTCATGAGTATTACAATATGATAACCGATGCCAGCTAAAAATGCATTTATAACACCATCATATCCGAGTTGAAAATGATAAAGTGCAAAAATTAAATTTGTAATTAGAAAACCAACAGTAAGTGAAATTCTCCGTGGCAGTAATTTTTCTATATAAGTAAATATGAAACCATGAAAAACTATTTCTACATATATACCACCAACCAGCCAACCCATAATAAGAAGAAATATGTATAATCCTGTATTAGCTTTTAAATTGTCGTATAATTCTACATTGGTATCAGGAAGTTCTACTATATAATTTAAAAGAGGGAAAAAGATAAAATATAGGAAGGAGAAAATTAATACTCCGGCTATAGTACCAATTAAAAAACTTTTCAGATTGAATGTCTTAAAGCTAAATCCTAAAGAAGAGAAGTTCTTTTTATCAAATTTAAGGTACAGCCAAATAAATAAAAGAATCGGAATTACATAACCAAAAGGAAGTGGAATTATTTCAAGATGGGGTAGTATAGTTACTACGCAAATTGCCAGTGCTGTTAGGATAATATTTTTTAAATTTGTGGCCATACACACTTTTAAGAGGAAATATAATAAGTTTAAGTTGAACTGATAGCTTGCTTTATTTTTATGGGTTTATTATTTATTTAAGCGTGCTCAGCTAACAATTTCAGCCAACGAAAAAAGGCTTACTGCAAGGCTGGAATTTTATAAGCATTTCCCTGCGAATAAAGCCAGGTTTTGATGTTTATGATGAAGTTAAGAACAAAAGCCCAAAGTTGAATTGCACACCACTACGCATTTGTTGGCCGCCTGACCAACGGAATATTCCCAGCTGTTGGTGTCTGCGTTTTGCTCTTCGCCTTTGTTGGTCGCCTGTCCAACAAAGACTTTCCTGCTGTTGGTGTCCGCTGTGCTTCCGTAGGCGTTCCCGCCAACGGCAAACGAAATTAAACTACTATAATCCATTTATTCACTTTGGTAACAGTTACCTTTAACAATATTGAAAAATTGACGTTGATGTATTGTTACATCGTTTTTTTGGAATGACATTTATGCTGGTTGCAAAATAATTTAACACAAAATAAATTTTACTGATCGTTGTATTTTTTGCGGCTCTATTTATTTCATCTTACATCTATTTTACCATGGCAAATACAGAAACACAGCCGTACCAGGTTGTTAAAAGGGAAGAAGATTTTGAAATACGCCTGTATCCTCCGGCTACCATGGCAACCATTTCAATGGCCGCAAAAACATATAAGGAATTATCCTCTCCGGGATTTAGAAAATTAGCTTCATTTATTTTTGGAGGGAATAATGCCAATAAAAATATTGCCATGACAACGCCTGTACATATGAACATCAATGAAGCGCAATCCTCCATGAGTTTTGTAATGCCATCGAACTATAATAAAGATAATTTACCCAAACCAAATGATGCAACTATAGCCATTGAAACCACTGCTGAAGAATATGTTGCGGCCATCAGGTTTGGTGGTTATGCCAATGATGAGTTGATTAAAACATATGCCGCCAAATTAGCAACTGCTTTAACGGCAAAAGGAATTGAGCATTACGGAAACTTTCGCTTTTTGGGTTACAATGCACCCTATCAGTTTTGGGGAAGAAGAAATGAAATTATTGTGGGTGTTTATTGGAACCAGCAATAAATAATAATCCTAAAGGCCTTCATTTATATTTTGGTTGGTTTTGCAACATAATAGCATCTGGCTGCAGCTGGTGTTTGAACAGTTCAACCATCAGTGTCTCCGCTGAAGGTAAACCGTATTCAACTCCTATAATCAATTTTATTGCTCAGTACATGCTGCGTATATAATCCAACCGTACAAGAGTGCGACGCAACGGATGCCAGATAGCAGTTATGCTGCCCGGCTAATAAAATACTGCTGTAATTGGCCGCCCTTTATTGTCTATTTCAATTAGGTTATAGTAAATCTACTTCCGGACAGGATATACAAATATTGCGTGGTATTCCATCCTTCCTGCTTTTTACAAACCACATGTTAGCGGTTTGTTGCTTTAACGGTTATGGCCTACTTCTTGTTAAATGCAGGCAAAATATACTTTGCATTGAGTTCGTTGCTTGAGGATTGCATATTGTAATGCCCTGCTGTAATTACCGTTACCAAATTTAGTTCTTTAAAAATGTATATTTTTTGACCGCCATTACCCTGCGCCAATTTCCCGTAATACCTCACTCCATTGGCATCTAAATATTTAGTCCACCATAAATAACCATAATCAAGCCCTGCCACTACGGAATGTTTATCTAATGATTGCTGTACCCATTGTTTTGGGATTACCTGTTTGCCATTCCACAAGCCATTGTTAAGATATAACAAACCAAATTTTGCCATATCTCTTGATCGGATATTTAATTGACAAAATGTTTCTCCACTTGATGGATCTGGTTTAAAGTTCCATTCAAAATGTTTAATTCCAATGTCTTTAAAAAGTGTTTGTGCTGCAAATCCGGGCAAGGTCATTTTGGTTGCTTTCTCAATAATACGTCCCATAATGATTGGATTACTGGAACAATATTGACCAATGCCGCCTGGACTATCTACCATAGGCAAGTCAAGTGAATATTGAATCCAATCATTCTCGTATGCCATTTGCGATTCATTACCCACAGCCTTTGGATTGTACACATCACAATCTAATCCGCTTTTATTGGTCAACAAATTTTCAATTGTGATTTGCTTTTTTGCATCTGTATTATGTTTAAAAGTATATTCAGGAAAAAAGGGAAGTACCTTTTCCTCCTTACTTTTGATATAACCCTTTTCAATGGCAATACCAGTGAGTGCCGAAATAAAACTTTTGGTGGCAGAACGAAGTTCGTGTAGCTTGTTTTTATTGTGTTCGTAAAAATATTCTTCAAACACTAGCTTGCCATCTTTGATTATTAACACACTATGAACATTAGGATAAGTGCCATCAACAATTTTTTTTACCATTTCGCTGAGCAGCGCCTTGTCTAATCCCGTGTTAACTAAATTACCTGTTTTCAATCCGTCATTGTCATCCTCGGGTTGCTGGTATACATAGGTAAAATTTGCAGGAATATCAGGTCTTGCATACCACATTTGTTTTGGAAAACTTACTTTTTGTGGTAATGCATTAAAAGTGTCTTTGCCTGATTTAATGCCAACAATTTTATTTTCACTATTTCTTAAAAAAACCACACTATCTTTTACTGCATTTAAAAATATGTCTTTGCCTATTGTTGTAAATGGGTATCTGCTCTCGTTAATAATGCAAAGCAAAATAGTGTCAATTGGTGAAGCTGCAATTTTCAGCGTTGTGTTATTAATGTACTGATAAAGTCCTTCGTATTCTTTCAATTCTTTGTAGGAAAGGGAATATTTTTTTTCAATATTGGGAGATATCAGATTACCTTCTTGTGCAGTAGCATTTTTTATACAACAGATAATGAATATACCGGCGATTAAATGCTTCATTTTATTTGTTTAATTTATTTGAATTTCTTCTTTTAAACCAGAAGAAAAATCCAGCTGAAAGTAATACTGCAATTGAAATACCTATAATTAAATTAATTGGTCTGTCGTCTTTATTTAGAAATGAGTCATTAAAGTATTTGTTAGTTTGTAAATACATTTTACTATTTGGATAATCTATTATGAAATTAAACCTGGATTGCAGACCAATACCAATTACGCCATCTTCAAATGCCGATTCTGCATTGGATTCATTTGCTAACAAAGCAGGTACATTTTCTACTGTAAAACCTGCAATTGATACTGTTGGCACTTCCAAAATTTCTGCCTCAACAACCCTGTTTTCACTTGATGCAATTCCGGCCTTGCCAATTACGGCCATGGTATTATACAGGTCTTCCTTTTTTGCAAATCTTGAATCAAAAGTTAAAGCATTGTCAGCTCCGGTATCAAAAAAATACCAACCCGTAATTATTTTTTTGCCGTTAGAAATTGTAACTGGTACATATAAGCCACCTGTGGTTTGTTTAAATTCTATTTGTGTATACGTATTGATTTTTTCAGGTAGTTTATTATGTATAATCAACCGTTTATTGTCAAAATCTATTTCTAAAATTTTGTTTTGGAATACATTAAACCCAACCAGGGCGCCTCCGTTTTCAAGAAATCCTGCTTCATCAATATAGCATATTGGCATATTGCTGATATTCAAATTACCTAATTGAAGAGTATTATTGCTACTTGTTTTTTCAGTAGATAGCCCGGTAACACTTTCATCTTCCATTAATCCATCAAGGACCAATTTATTCGGTTTGTCAAAATTCTTACCAATAACATAAGCAACCCTGGCACCCAAGTCAAAACAAAAATCTATTTTGGGGCTATTATTGATACTCCCTTTTATGATTATTTGCTTGTTTTGATTTAATGTGAAAGGTATTGTGTCTGTTTCATTTTGAGGGTTGTTCTGTTTTACATATTGATGATTTTTTGTGGTTAAAATCACTGTACATGTATCTGATTCATTTAATAATACTTTAAAAGAATAATCTGCTTCTGCTTCTACCTGCATAGAGATGGAATCAACATCGGTATAGAAAACAACCTGCCTCATTTTGCCATTTTTAGCCAAATGATATACAATGGGTGACTGGGATTTTATTAGATGATTCCAATACCGCGTTTTACCCTCCGAACCATCCCTGATGGATATTTTAGGGGAATTGGCTTTAATTAATTTTACCCCGTCCCGGGCAAATGCTGAATTTGTAAACAAAAAAAGCACAGATAAAAAATATAGAATTGCTGATTTCATTTCCAGGATTTAAAAATTTATTGGTATTTGTCGGCTTCTTGCTGGTTTGGGTGTTGACTTTCTAATGACTGCAACCCCAAAGATGTATGCTATTAACCGGCACTCTGGAAAGCTATTGATATGTATCAAAGCAGCATTTTGTGTTGTTAACAGCAGCAATACAATTTAAAATAAAATTTTCATGCCCACAGTTTTTTTGCCTTGTTTCCTGTACACAAAGTATATTATTCTTAAAACCCCAAAACAAAAAAGCCCCATTAAGTTATAGCCGTACAAGAGTGCGACGCAACGGATGCGGGATAGCTGTTATGCTGCATGGCTAAAAAAATATACAACCTGTCACTTTATCAATATGATACAATTCTACAATTGGTAATGATTGCCGCTTTTAGGTAAGTAAAGCTGCAAATATTTACAGCTAATCTTTAATGGCTTGTTCAATTGCTTCAGGTTGAAACAGTCCCTTTTTCATTTTAAATTTTACCCAGCAAAAAGCAAATACCCCTGACAGGCCAATAAACAAGGCTACATTGATAAAAACCTCTGCTCTTAATTCAGGACTTGGAGAATTATTGATAAACGCATACACCATTCCGGATATGCCAATAATTTGCAATAAAGGAAACCAGGGAGATGTAAACGGCCGCGGATAATTGGGATATCTTTTTCGCAATACCATTACATCTATATGGGTAATAATGTAAGCCAGCAAATAACAGCTTGCCCCTGAAATGACCAGCATCAATAAGCCATCTGTATTGTTTTTAATCAATAAAAGGGCAATGGTGATGATTGTTGCCAGAAACAATATGCCAAACCATGGTGTGCGCCATTTTGGATGCAAGCGCATAAATATGGGTGGTAACTGCTTGTGATGTGCCATACCATATAATAATCTGGGTGTTGTAGCAAACCCTGTACTGATAAACCCACAAGTAGTGGTGATTGATAAAATTAAAACCACCATTTTTCCGGCATCACCAAAAATCATTTTTCCTACAACCAGATGAGGGATTGCTGAGCCGGCAAGTTGATCTGCTGCCACTGATTTCATGGCAACAAATGCTACCAAACTATATGCAAACATTAAAACAATGCATGCGCTAAACATGGCTTTAGGAATATGCTTTGCGGGATTTTTTGCCTCTTCTATAAAATCACACACCATTTCAAATGCAATAAAAGGCCAGAGTGCTACCAGGATTAACGTAAATACAGCACTATCAGGATAGGTAAGCTGTTGCCATATTTCCGCCGGGGCGGTGCCCTCATTAGTAGTTGTTGATAAGCCCGCAAATCCAATCACTAACAGGGTTACCAACATAATAAAGGATACGATACTTTGTACAGAAGCAAACAGATCTATACCCAAAATATTAAGTAAGGTAAATATCCATACCACTACCAGGGCAACATGCGTAAACGTGTCGGGAGAAATGGTATCAACTACATTTTGCAACAACAGTAATTCTCCCAGTGAGCCAAAGATAGCGGGTGCCACATAGGCCGAAAGCGCAGCAATAATAGCGGGAAAATGCCCTATGGAAACGGCAGTATACGTACTAATACTTCCTGCTTTTGGCATCATTAAGGCCAACTCAGAATAAGTTGAAATATAACATAAGGCGATGAGGAAAGCAATGAAAATAGCGATAAAAAAAGCGCCCCCACCCATGCCTGCACCCTGCAATATGGAAACAACAGAGGTTTGAGATACAACTATGCCAATGGTTATTATAAACAATGAGGGAAATCCTAATGCTTTTTTTAGTCCTTTAGTTGCACCTGCTTTTTCATTCATGAATGCTATTTATACTAAAAATAGGTATTGTTGATTAAAGTACTAAAAGCTAAAGAATAGTTTGTAGTTCGAGGTGGGCAATACGGTAATTTAAACTTTAGGGTAAAGCTTTTTTGCGTAAGCAAAACATAACCTTTAACTGGATGATACATGGTGTTGTGTTATAAAATGACATGCATGATAATTAGTAGCGGCAACTTCATTTTGTCTGAACCATTTAACGGCTTAATCTGCCGTTTCTGCAATCTGTTTTAACAATTGCAATACGGGATTTTCTTCACCCTGAGGTGCTTCCTGTACAGCATTGGGTCGATTATCCTCCTGTATAATAGTAAGTGTGGTGATACCGTTTTCGCCCGTTAACACATAATGCATGATAAAATAATTTTCGGGTTTGTCTTCCAAATCTGGCCGGGGTGCAAACAAACTATATTTTACCAGTTGGTTGGGCACCAGCTCCAGCACCTGCCCCCATTGCTCAAATAACTTACCCTGCCATTCGGTACTAAAGCGTATGCTGCTGCCCACTTGCCAGGTAGTGATCAGGTCGCTGCCATATTGCCAAAGTTTTACCATGGCAGGATGGGTAATGGTATGCCACACTTTTTCTTTTGATGCATTGATATGAATAACTGAAATATTGGTTGCCATTTTGCTGGTGTTTATACTGGTGAATATAGGTGCAATTACACATGAATAGTGCTGCACTTTTTAAAAATAGGTTATAAATATTACCTGCAAATATATTTTACCAAATACCAATATTCTGTTTAGCTGCATAAATGATCCAGCCGTACAAGTGTGCGACGCAACGGCTGCGGGATAACAGGTTTAGAGCCGGGCCAATAAAAAAAGCCATTGACCAAATGATCAATGGCTTTTAGAGCATGATATTTTTTTACTGTACAATTAATTTTACAGGCGCATACCCTTCTACCGATAGCATATACACGCCAGCCGCTGGTTTTGCCGGCAAGCTAAGTTGCAAGGTATTGGCAGTTGGTAACAGGTTGCCACTATACACCAGTTTACCGGTAATATTGAATAGCTGCACCTTTAATGCCTGTACGGCATTTGTTGGTAATACCACCTGTACAATATTGCCTTTTACCGGATTTGGATACACAATAATACCAGCATTTTTGCCCTGCACCTGTAAGGTTTTTACCCCATAAATGGTAAAACGACCATCTTTATCTACCTGTGTTAGGCGGTAATAATTAAGTCCATTTACCGGGTGCTGATCGGTTAAGGAATAGGAAGCCATATTGGCTGTTGCATTCCGTGCTGCTACATTTGCCAACAACGTAAACTGGCTGCCGTTTATACTTTTCTCAATTATAAAATGATCGTTATTTATTTCGGCAGAGGTTGTCCACGTAATAGCTACCGTTCCATTGGATTGCAATGCCGCAGCATATTGCAACAGGTTAACAGGCAATAAGCCACTGCAAATTGTACCCACGGTATAACTATGTGGTGTAGCACTGGAATTTCTTTCGCCGCCAGATGGTACGTTATAGGTAAAATAAATGCTAAGCGGTGTGCCATTGGCAATGGCTTTGGTAAATGTAAAATCTGCACCAATGGCCGTCATGGCATAGCCGGGGTAGCCACCGGTAAGGCCTTCGCGTACATAAATATACACATAGGAGCAGCCTTGTATAGGCGATAAAGGATGAAACTGGAATACTGCATTTTCGCCCACCGTAGTTACTTTATAACTATAATCGCCATTATCAACAGTACCACAAAAACCTGCCTCGTTATTAATATTTACCACCACATTTACAATGGAAGAAATAGTGGTAAAAGCACTGTTATCAGTGGCTTTGGCGGTAATAATATAATTACCGGCCGGCACATTTGTCCAGGTAAAACTATAGGGACTGCTAAGATCCGTACCCAATAAAGTAGCACCGTTATAGAATTCTACTTTACTAATGGTGCCATCCACATCTGTAGCATTGGCATTTATAGTAATGGTAGCGGGTTCAGTATAAATGGCATTATTGGCTGGGGATGTAATGTTTACCGATGGCGGCGTACCGGTAATGCCGGTGCAATTATCGCCCACGATATAACTATGCGGGTTGGCACTGCTATTTCTTTCACCACCTGTTGGAATATTATAAGTAAAGTAAAAACTTATAGGTGTTGCATTGGCAATGGTTTTGGTAAAAATAAAATCGCTGCCGGATGCTGTCATGCTATAGCCGGGGTAACCACCGGTTAACCCTTCCCGCACATAAATTAGGGCATAGGCACTACCTGCAATAGGCGCCAAAGGATGAAAAGTAAATGTAACAATGCCGCCAGTGGTTTCTGCCTTGTATTCATAATCACCACTAAATGCGGTGCCGCAATAGCCATTGGTATTAGGCACATTTACAATAATATTTACAGGTATTGAGCTGGTAGCAAGACTGCTATTATCGGTAGCTTTTGCCGTTAATGCATAATTGCCGGCAGCAACATCGGTCCAGGTAAAACTGTAGGGACTGCTTACATCGGTGCCAATGAGGGTAGCGCCGTTGTAAAAATCTACCTTGGTTATACTACCATCAGCATCAGATGCATTGGCATTAATGGTAATGCTGGCTGGCGCTGTAAAGCTGGCTGCTTCTGCAGGCGAAGTAATTGAAACCGTTGGTGCGCCTGCCACACATACAGTACCTGTAATATACGAGTGTGGGTCGGCACTGGAATTTCTTTCACCACCGCTTGGCACATTATACGAAAAATAAAAACTGGTAAGTGTGCCATCGGTAATGGATTTGCTAAAGGTAAAATCAGCACCTGAAGCAGTCATATTATAACCGGGATAGGCACCGGATCCTGCACCTTCCCTTACATAAATAATGGCAGACGAACTACCTGCAATAGGTGCTAATGGGTGAAAAGTATAATACACGGTCCCAGAAGCGGTATACACTTCATAACTATAGTCTCCACTTACGGCCACACCGGTACAAGCCACTGGTTTTACAGAAATAGCCACAGGCGTGGAGGTACTTACATTGTTATCATTATCGGTAGCTTTTGCTGTTAAGGTGTAATTACCTAAGGTTACATTGCTCCAGATAAGACTATAGGGGCTGGTATTATCAGTTCCCAATAATAAGCCGCCATTGTAAAAATCTACTTTGGTGATGGTGCCATTAGCATCTGTGGCTGTAGCATTAATGGTAATAGTAGCTGGTGGTGAAAAACTGCTGTTGGTAGCAGGCGAAGTAATACTTACCGCCGGCACAACAGGATCTGATACCGTAATATTGATAATATCCGATGTAGTGGTTAATCCACCATTATCAGTTGCTTTTACAGTTAGTGCATAATTACCCGCTGTGGCGCCGGTCCAGGTATAGGTATAGGGGCTGCTGGTGGCGGTATGCAATAAAACATTCCCATTATAAAAAGCTACTGTATAAATGCTGCCATCACCATCAGTAGCAGTAGCATTAATGGTTATTGCAGCAGGGGTTAGATAGGTGGCATTATTGGCAGGCAGACTAATACTTGTAGTTGGTGCTATATTACCAGGTGCTGCTACAAATACAATCACAGCTGCCGAAGTAGTTACTGCACCCTCATCATCGGTGGCTTTGGCGGTAAGGGTATCAATACCTGCTGGTACACTGTTCCAGGTATAACTATAAGGGCTGGTGTTATCGGTACCCAATAATGTACTGCCGCTATAAAAATCTACTTTTGTTACTGTACCATTTTCATCTGCAGCGGTGGCATTAATGGTAATATTCGCAGGGGTATTTATAATGCCATTGTTAAGTGGTGCATCTATGGCAACCGTTGGCGGCGGATTTGGCGAAACGCCACCCGTGTAATAAATATCATCAAAGTAAAAATCTGCATTTCCTGCGGCCGGGTCTCCCGCAAACATAAATGCACTTTTTATGGAGAACAAATCGATGTTCATACCCAAATCAGGGTTGCTAAAATCGGCAAGCGGTATGCTTATCTCATGCCAGCTGCCATCCCTTACCAGTCCATATTTTTGGGTGCCGGCGGCAAAGTTCATCCAGGTTTCTCCATGACCGGTCTTAATACCTATTTTAAACTGGCCTGCATAAGTGGTTTTAAAATGAAATTTTAATGAGCCGGTAGCAAAATTCGTAAGGTTAACATACCTGTTATCTATACCCATACCAAACCAGTCGTTGGCGGCAGCATGCACGGCCAGCAGGCTATTACCTTCAAAAGGTGTGGGTGCCGGATTGGTAATATTGGTTAAATTATTCCAGTAATACAAAGTTGCTTCAGTACCAAAATGCAAAGAATCGGTAACAGGTGTTGTTTCGGTTAAAACACCAAAATTGCCGGCGGGGGCATGATCGGTGCCAATATACAATTCATCACCGCTATTCTGGTACAGTTTTACATAATCAACATACATTTTACCCGGTAAAGGGGCAGTGATGGCATTGGTATTAAATATACCAGTATAAGCGCCACCCACGGCCAGGTTTAACAATAAAAAATGCGGGTTATGAAATTCCTCCCGGCTATTATTGGGGTTACTTATGTCAAAAGAAAAATATTGAATATCATCAATAAACATGGTAATGGTTTGTGCTGTCCATACCATTTTATATAGGTGATAATCAGCTGATAAATCAGTGGCATTATCATATGCGGCTACAGTATCACCCTTGGTACCCGCATTATCCCAATGCGCGGCAGCGCTAATTCTTTTATTGGCCAGGTTGGCTTGTAATGCAGCCTGGGCGCCCATTTCCAGTATATCAATTTCACCAATATTTGGCCATACGCCACCTACGGTTCCCAATGTCCATAAAGCAGGCCAAAGGCCATTTTTAATATCGGGCACTTTTATTCTTGCTTCAATAGTGCCATATGTAAAGTGTATGCGGCCTTCTGTTTTAATACGCCCCGATGTAAAAGCACTATTACCAAACATTTCCTTTCTGGCTTCAATAATCAGGCTACCATTTTCTACACGTACATTTTCCTGCCGGCTGGTATAATACTCCAGTTCCGAATTACCCCAGCCACACAATGCCCTTTCGCAGCCATCGCCAAAATCATATGTCCAGCTGTTGCCGTTAATTGCAGGCGAATCAAAATTATCCTGCCAAACAAGTGTTTGCGCCCTTGCAGTAAGCAGGCACGAGAAAAATAGTGCAGCAGCAATAGCCAGTGCCAGCTTCAATCTTCCTTTGGGAAGGTTGGTATAACGCGAAAGTTCATTCATAAAGCAGGAATATTATTTGGTGAAAATGCCTTTACATGCTTTTCATGGTGCTCCATCTTACGGCTAATATTGATACGGTAGTGAGGATGTGGTATCAGTTAACTGCACAATGAAAATAGATATGCATGCAATCCTAGTATGTATAAGACACCCCGAATAAAATATTATACCCTATAAATCCTTTTTAATAGCCAATTAATACTTTGCCGTTGAAAACTGTAGTAATATGTATTGGCCAGGCATTGTTACAAAAAGCAGCACCGCTTGCGTCGCACTCTTGTGCACCTGCAACCAGGTCGGAAAAAGGCAGTAAGCATCATTAGAATGTGTGTCTTAGTAAGGCTGTACAAATCAATTACAGCCATAACAGCAAACAGAAAGCGGCTTAATTGCGCAATAGCGTTTATTTTTGCGCCTCATTGTTAAAAGGCAAGCATGCAAATTATTCCGCTTTCAGAAGGTGTATTTACCATAGATAAAACCAAAATATTTGTTCCCTTTAACCTGGCAACCGATGATTTACAGCAACGGGCCGTTGGCAGCCTGTTGGTAGAAGTACAACCCTTTGTTGTAAAAACCGAAAAAGATATTTTGCTACTGGATGCCGGTCTGGGCTTTTCTACCAACGGGCAATTACAATTATATGCCAATTTGCAGGCCAATGGTATAGCACCCGGCGATATAACAAAAGTGTTAATGACACATTTGCATAAAGACCATGCCGGCGGTATTAGTATTAAAGACAAACTGGGCAATTACCACCTGGCATTTCCCAATGCTAGGTATTATGTACAACAAAAGGAATTGGAATATGCCATGGATATTGGCTTTCCATCGTATATGGCCGAAGAAATTTCTGTACTGGAAAACAATAAACAGGTAGTATATCTTAATGGCGATGGCATTATTGATGATTATATACATTACCATATTACCGGCGCACATAGTAAATACCACCAGGTGTACTGGATAAAAGAAAATAATGAAACCATTTTCTTTGGCGGCGATGATGCACCACAACTGCAGCAAATGAAAAACAAGTTTATTGCCAAATACGATTTTGATGGCAAAAAATGTATGGAGTTAAGACAATTATGGTGGCAGCAGGGTAAGGAACAAGGCTGGACCTTTTTATTCTATCACGATGTAAAAACACCCTATTTTACTTTTGAAAAGGAATAGATTTTGCGTGTATTTATAGTTGCCTTGTGTTATACAGTACCAGTGTGCGACGCAAGTAAAGCATCACCATTGTACTAAAGCCTGGCCCATAAAACTACCATATACAAAAAAAGCCCGGCCAATAGCCAGGCTTTGTAAAACATATAATTACAACTAATTTATACGAACGGTGATGATAGACAATTTATCGCCCTTGGCCTTCATTAACACGGTTATATTATAGGTTTTTCCGGCACCTTGTAATTTACCGGTTAAATAGCTGGTACCGCCCATTTCTCTTTGAGAACTAAGGTCGAACCCATTAATACTATTATCATCAAAAAAACCTTTAACGGTGATGGAAGCCTGAGTTTTACCTATATTTTTTATTTCCTCTTTTCCGGGTAGTTTAAGATCGATAAAATTGTCGAGATAGGCGGTAAACTGTGCTGCATTGCCCTGTTTTAATGCGCTGATGATATTGTCGTTATCGCCTGCAAAAGCGGGTACTGCTACCGCTGCCATCAAGCCCATTAAAAAAATAATCTTTTTCATATCCTGTGATTTAACTGTTATTACGCCAAAAGTATGCCAATCTGTGTGTTGAATGTATTTGGTAAAAATAGCATGTTCTGTTAACTACCCAAATTAATGTAACTTTATGCCATGAAAAATAAGAAAGTAATCCTCGTAATTATGGACGGTTGGGGATTGGGCAAGGTACAATCCTCTGATGCAATTCAACACGCCAACGTTCCCTTTGTAAGTTCTTTATACAGCAAATATCCCAATACCACTCTGGTTACCTGCGGCGAAGCAGTAGGCTTACCCGATGGGCAAATGGGCAATAGCGAAGTAGGCCATTTAAACCTGGGTGCGGGCCGCATAGTATACCAGGAATTGCAACGTATTAATGTGGCAGTAAGAGATGGTTCTTTTGCTACTAATAAAGCTTTACTGGCATCAATTGAATATGCCAAACAAAATAATAAAACACTGCATTTACTGGGTTTGGTAAGCGATGGTGGTGTACACAGCCACACCAGCCACTTAAAAGCCCTTTGCGATGTTTGCAAAGCACAAGGTTTAACAAAAGTTTTAATCCATGCTTTTACCGATGGCAGGGATACCGACCCCAAAAGCGGTCATGGCTACCTAAGCAGTCTGCAACAACATTTAGATGGCTCTGTAGGCGCAATTGCTACCATTACAGGGCGTTATTATGCCATGGACAGGGATAAGCGCTGGGAGCGTGTTAAACTGGCCTATGATGCATTAACCGCAGGTATTGGTACAAAAAGTAATAACCTGTTACAGGCAGTTAGCGATTCTTATGAAGCCGGTGTTACCGATGAGTTTATTAAACCCATAATAAACAGCAATATTGCCGACACAACCATTAAAAACGGTGACGCAGTGATTTGCTTTAATTTCCGTACAGACAGGTGCCGTGAAATTACCGATGTACTTACCCAGGCCGACAAACCGGATTTTGGCATGCATACTCTTGACCTGCATTATACTACCATGACGGAGTATGATAAAACCTTTAAAAATGTGCATGTAGTTTTTGAAACAGATAATCTTAACAATACATTGGGCGAGGTGTTGGCAGCGCATGGTAAAAAACAAATCAGGATTGCAGAAACCGAGAAATACCCGCACGTTACTTTTTTCTTTAGCGGTGGCAGAGAGTTACCTTTTGAAGGGGAAAGCCGTATTATGGCTTCATCTCCCAAAGTAGCCACCTACGATTTGCAGCCCGAAATGAGCGCCGTAGAATTAACCGATAAACTGGTACCTGAAATTGAAAATGAAACAGCCGATTTTATTTGCCTTAACTATGCCAATGCCGATATGGTTGGCCATACAGGTGTTTGGGAGGCAGTTATAAAAGCCGTTGAAACAGTAGATGCCTGTGTTAACAGGGTAGTAACTGCAGCATTGGCCCATGATTACACTGTTTTTCTTACCGCAGACCATGGTAATGCAGATTACCTGATTAATGAAGATGGATCACCCAATACAGCACACACTTTAAACCTGGTTCCTCTTTTTGTGATAGACAACGCCTGGCATGGCACCGTATTACCCGGTAAACTGGGCGATATAGCTCCAAGCATTTTAACCATGATGGGCATTGATATACCAAAAGAAATGACCGGGGATATTTTGATAAAATCCTAATACAACAACCATCATGAAAAAGAAAATCCTGATTGTATTAATTGCCCTGCTGGTAATTATACAATTCTTTAAACCCGAAAAAAATATAGCTGCCGGGCCAATGGTAAATAATATTAACAACCAATACCATCCGCCAAAACAGGTGAGTGATGTATTCGTTCGTTCCTGTTACGATTGCCATAGCAATAACACCGTATACCCATGGTATGCCAATATACAACCGGTGGCCTGGTGGTTAAACGACCATGTAGTTGAGGGCAAGGATGAATTAAATTTTGATGAATTTGCTAGCTATACCATTGGCAGAAAATACAAAAAACTGGAGGAAATAACCGAGCAGTTGGATGAAGGTGAAATGCCTTTGTTTTCTTACACCATCATTCATAGAAATGCCATTTTAACTGATGAAGAAAAACAGGCTGTTACCAACTGGTGCAATGCTCTAAGAGATACTATTAAAGCCAATTACCCGGCCGATAGCCTCTTAAGAAAAAAGCCTCAGTAGTATATTACTCCCAATAAAAAGAAAGACCGGACAGTTGATTGTCCGGTCTTTTTCATTATAAAAAGTTGTAATTATTATGAACCAGGCTGCAGTAAATAAATAATACTTCCCTTGCGTCGCACACTTGTACTGCATAACCTGTGGCAGCAAAATACCACTACTTAGGTTTGCGCATCTGTGATATTAAAGCACCTATCGAAACCAATGTCCAGGTAGCTTCCAGCAAAACAAAAGGCATATAATGTATTAACCAGGATGCAGCACAGGCAAGTCCGGCACCAATAATATTCATTACAATATATGGCAAGCTATCCTTATCAATTTTATTAGCCAGGTTTAATAAAAACGCTATTAATAAAATAAATACACCTGCAAAACCAATATAGTCGTTTACTGTTAACACCATTAAAATCTAATTTACAAGTACAGCATAATCATTTTTAGCACCAATAGTGCCAATTGGCACGGCGTACAATTCCAAATCGCTTAACAAACGGGCTATATCATCTGCTGCATCCCTGGCAACAGCCACCAATAAGCCGCCACTGGTTTGCGGGTCGGCTAAAATAGCTTTGGCCCTGTTAATATCTATACCTGCAGCAAATTCAATTTTGTGGCCATAACTTTCCCAGTTACGCCCGGTACCACCCGGTATGGATTTTTGCGCAATATAGGCATCCAGTTCAGGCGTAATCAGCGGTACATTGGCAAGTGTAACAGTAGCACTTAGATGGCTTCCTTCGGCCATTTCTGTAAGGTGGCCCAATAAACCAAAACCAGTAACATCTGTCATGGCATGCACGGTGTTTAATGCACCCAATATTTCACCGGCCTTATTTAACTGCATCATTTGGTTGGGGGCAAGTGCAGCATGTGCTTCTTTTAAAATACCTTTTTTCTCGGCTGTGGTTAAAATACCTACACCCAGTTTTTTGGTAAGGAACAATACATCGCCTTCCTGTGCTGTATTGTTTTGTTTTATATTATCAATAGCAACAATACCGTTTACAGCAAGGCCAAAAATAGGCTCGGGGGAATCGATGCTATGTCCGCCGGCCAATGGTATCCCAGCTTCCATACAAATGCTTCTGCTGCCTTCTATTACTTTTTGGGCCACTTCCGGCGCCAACACATTGATGGGCCATCCCAAAATAGCAATGGCCAGTATGGGTTTACCACCCATGGCATAAACATCACTAATCGCATTAGCGCTGGCAATGCGGCCAAAATTGTAGGGATCGTCTACAATAGGCATAAAAAAATCGGTGGTAGAAATGAGTGCGGTACCATTGCCCATATCATAAACAGCGGCATCATCTTTACTATGGTTGCCTACTATAAGTTTATCGTTATCGGGCATGGCAAGACTGGTAGATAAAATTTGATCTAACACTTTTGGCGATATTTTACAACCACAACCTGCGCCATGTGAGTATTGGGTAAGTTTTATAGAATTGGTTTCCATTATTTGTATGCTTAATATTTTAAGTGCAATGTATATTTTTTGCTGCCACCGGTTATGGTGTACAAGAGTGCGACGCAACCGGGTCTTATGGCTGAGTGGCAGCCTGGCCCATACTGGCATTATGGTGTAACACCGCATTTGAATTGATTGCTGCATTTACCATTGGGCAGTTAATTTTATGTAACAACTCGTTTAAATTATTGCGTTGGTGCAAGCCCTTTGTATATAGTTTATCGTAGTAAGTTAATAAAATGGCAAAAGCACTTTTTATATCGTCTTCCAGTATAAAATTGATGGCATTTTTTGTTTCTAAACCACCCAATCTTTTCTTGATGCGAATAATGGCATTTACCAGTTGCTCCTTATCAAATTTGCCATAACCGCTTAGTATATAATCCAGCCTTTCATTAAAAGGTATATCTATAAAAAACACCGGCGCCGCCTGCTTTTGCTGAAATATATGGGCAGTTAAGTTTACGGTGCCAATACGCTGACTTTCATCCTCTAACCAAATAAACCTGTCAGCGCTTTCCATTTGATTTTCGGTTATTTGCTGCATGGCAGAGTACAATTGCAGGGCAAGTTTATTTTCAAACATTTCCTGCGAGGGTTGTACCAACTGACCAAGACTACCAAAGGCAGAACCCTTGTGATGCGCCAATGCTTCCAGGTCTATTACAATGGCTTTATGCTGCGCCATTTGCTGCAATACTTCTGTTTTACCACTGCCGGTAAACCCGCCTAATACTTTAAAAGGATAATTTAACTGAAATTGCTGCAATACCCAGTTTCTAAATGCTTTATAACCGCCTGCCAGCGTGTATACTTTAAAGCCATATAAATCTAATAACCAGGCAATGGCAGCACTGCGCATACCACCGCGCCAGCAATGCACCAATACTGTTTTAGCGTTTTGCGGATTGTTTTTATGGGCCTCAGCAATTATGCTTTCTGCAGCCGTAACCATGGGCTCCATTTTAACGCCAAAATATACCAGGCCAATTTTAATGGCTTTTTCCCTGCTTTGTTGTTTGTAAGCCGTGCCCACTACTTTCCGTTCTTCATCAGTAAACAAGGGAAAACTGTGTGCCCCAGGTATATGGGCATGGGCAAATTCGCCGGGGCTGCGTACATCCAATACGGGGCTGTAAGCTGCTTTTTGCAAAAAATCTTCAATTGTTAATTTGATAACTGCCATGTATGCCAGCAAATTTATTCTTAAACTGGCTAAGTATTTGCTACTATTTTTTATGAGCCAGGCATTTGGGCCATATGGCATCGCCTCTTGCCATGCTCGGTTCGGGGTTCCGGTTTTATGGCGGCAAAATATACTGCATGGTAAGCAGTACCTTTATTCATTAACTACTAAAACCTATGTTACCATGAAAAATACAATAACACGCAATTATTTTATGCCAGGAATCATGCTGGCATTTTTTACGATACTATTGGCAGCATGTAATAACGATGCAACAGAAAAAGAAGATACCCCTGTTGAAATAACAGATACCTTAACCGCTGAAAAAAGCATTGCTTTTGAAGATAGCGCCCTAATTTATACATATAAGGCAGATACCTTACTTAAAAACAACGTAACAGCAAGTAACTTAAAGTGGAGTAATTTTTCGCTTAGTGCTTTTTGGTACGAGGATAGCTTACCCACCATAGCTTACACTGCCAACAATAATTTTTATAAGCAATACCAGCTTTTATTACAATGGTCGCCGGATAGCAGTTATATTCTGGATAAAGGCAGCTTAAATGCGGTATTACTGCGCGGTAAAAACGGGGTAACCATCATTGCCGATGGAGATATTGATACTGAAGTTTCTTTATTAAACCCGGCCACCAAACAAAAAGCTAGGTTATTATATTTAGGGTCTGCAGCCACGCTGATAAACAGTTGTTGGCTAAATGCCAATCAGGTGGCGTTAATAAGTACCAATGCAGAAAAAGTAAATACAGCGGATACGGTTTTATGGATTATTGATGTAAAAAACCTGTATTACCGCAAGTATAAATGGCATCAATAAAAAAAGGCGCTTCTGTTTAGAAGCGCCTTTCACTTAAAAAAACAACACTATTCAGCTATTCATGAATAGTGATCATGGGAATATCTGTGTGATACTTTAATTTTTTGGTAGTACTTTCTTTAAACAATCCACCAAAGAATGAGTTCTTTTTAGGGAATGTAATAATCAGGTCAATATTGTAATCTTCAGTAAAAGAATCGATGGCTTCAATAAAATCATAAAGCCTTATAAAGCTAAAGTCGTGTTTATAATCTTTTAATATTTCTTCCAGTTTTTCTTTCTCTGCTTTATACTCTTCGGTTAGTTCTACATAATGTTCTGTATCAATATTGATAACATGTACAAAAGGATTAAACAAATCAAGTATTTTATGCAATGGCTTTACAGGAATGGTTTTATATACATCTTTATAATCACAGGTAATAGCTACTTTTTTAATATTTGAATAAGCTGCATCGGGTGGTATTACCATAATAGGACAAATATTTTTATCAATCATAGTAAGTGTATTACTACCTACAAATAATTGCTGCAGGGGGGTGGCACCGGTGGTACCCATTACCACCAAATCTGCCTCACGATGGCGTATTACCCTTTCCAGTCCTTCGGTAAAAGAATCTTCAGCAACAGCAAGTACGCTTACATTCAGGTAAGCTGCTTTGCTTATTAATTCATCTTTTATTTCATTTAAAGCAGTTTCCATTGTAGTAATACGGTCTTCATATTTTTCTTCAAATGCGTGATATAAAATAATTTCCACATCACCCGCCTGCGAGGCAATACCTGCCGCAAAACGTGCTGCATTTTTAGAAGTATCAGAAAAATCCGTTGGTACAATAATGGTCTTCATATTTATTTATTCTTTATGTATAAATTTCTTTAATATACTGCTAAATGCTATTTTTCGTAAAATCTAAAGTACAAAAAAACCACTGAAACAAATCTAATAATAAAAATAGAACATTCCCGTGCATATTGGTAAACTAATGCTGAAATTATCAACAGTTGTTAATTGAGATGGTTTAATAAAAAAATATTTCTTATTTGCCGGGTAGCGAACAGAACGTACAAGAGTGCGACGCAAGCGGGTTTAATGGCTGTACAATTGTTGGGCTAATAATGAAGATAGCCCCAAAAGAAGTATAAAACTGGTGCGCTTCATTATAATTCCACTTATACATTAACTGAATAAAGTACTTACTATTGGTAGTTTACCTAACTTAACACTATGAAATATGGCTGGTTAATAGTTCTGCTTTTTACCACATCGTTACCTGCACAAAAGCTGGCAGATATACTTATTACCCATGGCAAAATTATTGATGGCAGCGGCAATCCCTGGTTTTATGGAGATATAGCCATTAAAAATGGCATTATAATCGATATAGGCCAGCTTACGGACTACACCGCCACCACCACTATTGATGCTACAGGACTGTACATTGCACCCGGTTTTATAGATGTGCACACCCACATTGAGGGAGATGAAGTTAAAAACCCCCTTGCTGCTAACTTTATATACGATGGCGTAACCACTGTAATTACAGGCAATTGCGGTTTATCAAAAGTGGACACAAAAGCCTATCTGTATTTTTTAGACAGTTTGCATCTAGCCGTAAATTCCGCTACCCTAATTGGGCATAATGATATTCGTAAAGCAGTTATGGGCCGTGCCAACCGCCCACCCACCGCAGATGAATTAACACAAATGGAGCAATTGGTTACACAGGCCATGCAAAGTGGCGCCGTAGGCTTATCAACCGGGTTAATTTATATTCCGGGTACTTATGCAAGCACTGCTGAAATTACTGCACTTGCCAAAGTTTGCGCCCAATACAATGGCGTGTATACCACCCATATGCGTTATGAGGGCGATAGCGTATTATACGCCATACAGGAAGCATTGGCCATTGGCAAAGCCGCCAATATACCCGTTGAAATCTCGCATTTTAAAGTAAGCGGACAAAATAACTGGGGCCGCAGTAAAGAAACGCTGGCCCTTATTCAACAAGCCCGGCAGGAGGGCATTGATGTAACCATTGATCAATACCCCTATACCGCCAGCAGCACTTCGCTAAGCACATTATTGCCCGATTGGGTGCAGTCTGACGGAGAAGACTCATTAAGAACACGTTTGCAAAACCCTACCATAGCAGCTATGGTAAAAAAACAAATGCTGGCCTCTTTGCAAAAAAGAAAACTGGCGCATTACAGTTATGCCTTTGTGGCCAACTACCCGCCCGATACCACACTCAATGGCAAAAACATAGAAGCCATTAATCTGTTATGGCATCGCAAACATACGGCTATAAGCGAGGCACAAACGGTAATAGACCTCCTGCTAAAAAGCGATGCCGGCATGGTTTTTCATGGCATGAGTGAGGAAGATATTAACCGCATAATGCAGTACCCTTTTAATATGTTTGCCAGCGATGCCAGTATACGCATATTATATGCAGGCATACCACACCCCCGTGGTTACGGCACCAATGCAAGGGTATTGGGTAAATATGTACGAGAACAGCAAATAATCACCTTGGAGGAAGCGATCCGCCGTATGACATCCCTGCCGGCACAAAAATATCATTTCACCAATCGGGGCCTATTACGTACTGGTTTTGCCGCAGATATTGTAGTATTTAATGCCGATACGGTTAGTGATTTATCTACTTATCAAAAGCCCCATCAATATTCAACGGGTTTTCAGTATATTCTTGTAAATGGCGCTATTGCCTTATACAATGGCAAACAAACGCAGCTACGCAATGGCAAAGTGTTATATGGTGCAGGCAAAAAAGAATAATGGGCACTTAGCAGTTGTGCAAGCATATAGCGTTCCTTGTGTCACTCACTTGTACTGCATATCTTGTTTCAGCAAAACAGAAACTAATAAAAAATAAATACTACTCTTGCACACAAAAAATAAATACATGAAGCTACCCATTCACAGCCGACTTTTCATATCATGTTGTATATTAGTTTTATTCCTCCTGCATACTGCAACTGCCCAAACCCAATCGTATAAAAAAATACACAATAAAGCCATTGTAGTAGATACGCATAACGATGCATTAAGTACGCTGATTGGTAACGGGTACAGTTTCGATCAACACCTCGATGGCAAAACACACTCAGATGTTTATCGCATGAAAAAAGGGGGAATAGATGTACAAATATTTTCTATTTTCTGCGGTGGGGAACAAAAAGATCCATACAATTTCGCCAATCGCGAAATTGATACACTTTATGCTACCGTAGCCCGAAACCCCAATAATATGATGATTGTAAAAACGCCTGACCAACTTCAGCAGGCTGTTGCAGGCAAAAAGCTTGCCGCCATGATGGGCGTTGAGGGCGGCCATATGATAGAGAATAGTCTGGATAAATTAGATTCCCTTTTTAACCGTGGCGTACGTTATATGACACTTACCTGGAACAACTCTAACCCCTGGGCAACCTCTGCCATGGAAGAAACCTATGATACCTTATTACACCAACCTAAAGGATTAAGTAGTTTTGGCAAGCAAGTGGTGCATCGCATGAATGCACTGGGTATGCTGGTAGACTTATCGCATGTAGGCGAAAAAACTTTTTGGGATGCAATTAATACCACCACAAAACCAGTGATTGTATCGCATAGTTGTGTGTATAATTTATGTCCGGCTTTTCGCAATTTAAAAGACGATCAGATTAAAGCCATTGGCAAAAATGGCGGCGTAATACACCTTAATTTTTATTCTGGATTTTTAGATGGCAACTATCACAAAAAAAGTGATGCATTTACTCAACGCCATAAAGCTGAAACAGACTCATTATTGGCGGTTATGAAAGAATCTTATTTGGTGGAAGAATATATGTTTAAAAAATATGCTGCCGAAACCAATGAAATACGGGCACCTTTTAACCTGCTGTTTGATCATTTGGATTATATAGTAAAACTAATTGGCGTAGACCATGTTGGCCTTGGTTCAGATTTTGATGGTATAGAATCTCCCCCACAACAATTAGATGATGTAACAAAGTTTCCGCTAATTACAAAAGAGTTGTTACGCCGTGGTTATAGCAAGCAGGATGTTTATAAAATACTGGGCGGTAATTTCATTAGAATTTTTGAGGCCAACAGTTTGTAAATCTCTCTTTAGCAATCAAAACATTTACACTTTATGTACGGCTTTCCATAATAAAGATTGTACCAATGGCTGCAGTAATGGCAGCCATTGGTATTTAGATAGTAGTTAAAAAAATTGACTTACATTCAATGCAATTATTTATCAATACCTGCTTTATGAAAAGAATATTTGTTTGTTGCGCTTTAATGATATTTTTTGGTGCATACACCAGCCCCAAAAAACCTGTTGCCATTATATTTGATACAGATATTGCACCCGATTACGATGATGTAGGCGCCATGGCTTTATTACATGCATTTGCCGATATGGGAGAAGCAAAAATACTGGCTACCATTTCCTGTAATGCTTTTGAAACTACGGTACCCACCCTTAGTGTATTAAACACCTACTTTAACAGACCCGAAATACCGATAGGCATAGTACAGGGACATTTTCCAAATAAAGATTGCTCTCAGCAGTGGGCACAGGCCATTATTGCCAGCTACCCACACGTCATAACATCAAATAGCATGGCAACCGATGCGGTTACATTATACCGTAAAATACTGGCAGCGCAACCCGACAATAGTGTAACCATTGTTTCTGTAGGCTTTTTTACCAATCTGGCCAATTTACTGGGCTCATCTGCAGATACATATTCACCTTTGGATGGTACCACGCTGGTAAAGAAAAAAGTAAAAAAACTGGTATCCATGGCAGCCAGAATAGGAGACGATGGCAAAACAGGTTATGAATTTAATGTAATGGTAGATGCGGCAGCCTCTAAAAAAGTTTTTGCAAACTGGCCCACCCAAATAGTAATGAGCGGCTTTGAAATTGGCGAAAAAATCCTTACCGGTATTCCGCTTATCCATAATGCAGCTATTCAGCACAGTCCGGTTAAAGATGCATTTACTGTAGCACTTACAAAAGACAATAATACACTTGGACGTAATAGCTGGGATGAAACCGCCGTATTGGTGGCAGTGCGTGGAATAGAACCCTGGTTTAATACACGGCAGCTACATTTTGATGTAGAAGCCGATGGTAAAAATGTTTTGATACCCGGCGATAAAATCACTTACCTGGGTTTTAAACAAACACCTGAAACAATTGCCAATACTATTGAGCAGCTTATCATGCATCAGCCAGTTAAATAATTTATGTGCTTTAAATTATCCGTTGCAACAGTAGACATTTGATATACTGACATATATAATAAAAATAACCTGTACCATTAATTCTTGCATCAGGATATGTTGTTTTATAAGGAACCATGTAAGTTTGCACAATGCCTGATATTGAAATTAAAACTATTTGCGTTTGTGGGGCCGGCACCATGGGTAGTGGTATTGCACAATTGGCGGCAATGGCAGGCTTTACCACCATACAATTTGATGTGCAGCAAGCCATGCTGGATAAAAGCAGGGATCATATTAACGCTGCATTAGACAAACTGGTAAACAAACAAAAAATTACCACTGAGGAAAAAGATTCCATTGCAGGCCGCATTACTTATACCACCGAAATACACCATTGCCGCGGCAACCTGATAATTGAAGCCATTGTAGAAAACCTGGATCATAAAGTTGCATTATTCAATGCACTTATGTTAGTAAATGAGCCTGCTACTATTTATGCTTCCAATACTTCTTCTATATCTGTAACTGCCATTGCTGAAAAAACGGCTATGCCTTCCCGATTGGCAGGCATGCATTTTTTTAACCCCGCACCTATCATGCAACTGGTAGAAATTGTACAAACTACCTTTATTAATACCCAGGTAACCGATACATTGTTACGTCTGGCAAAGCAAATGGGCAAAACACCGGTATTATGCAAAGACGCTCCCGGTTTTATTGTGAATCGGGTGGCCAGGCATTATTATTTGGAAGCAATGTTATTGGTAGAACAAGGACATACAGATATGAAAACAATTGATACCATTATGGAAGCCACAGGCTTTAAAATGGGCCCCTTTGCTTTAATGGATTTAATTGGTTTGGATATTAATTATGCGGTGAGTAACATTGTATGGGAGTCTTTAGGAAAGCCAAAAAGACTTACCCCATCTGCATTGCAAAAACAAAAAGTTGATACAGGAGATTTGGGTAAAAAAACAGGTAAAGGATTTTATAGCTATCGTGGATAAGCTTTAAGCAAATAATATACTCATGCAAGATTTTAATTCTGCTGCTGCAACTAAAGAATCAGGCAGTATTTTAGTAACAGGGGCAACTGGCCTTGTGGGCAGTCATTTAATTGCCAATTTGGTTAATCAGGGCAAAAAGGTAAAAGCATTATACCGTAGCCAAATACCTGACATACAACATGCAGCACAGATACAATGGGTAAAAGGAGACATACTGGATATACAAAGCCTGGAAGATGCTTTAGCAGGTGTTAGTCAGGTGTATCATTGCGCTGCAATGGTGTCTTTTAATCCGGCACACAAACATATTTTATATAAAACCAATGTAGAAGGTACCGCCAATGTGGTGAATGCCTGTATTGATGCAGGCATTGAGAAATTATTATTCGTAAGTTCGGTAGCAGCCTTGGGGCGTATTCGCGAAGGAGCGCCCATTACAGAGCAAATGCATTGGACTGCCGACACGAGCAACAGCGAATATGGCAAAACAAAATACCTGGCCGAAATGGAAGTATGGCGTGGTGCGGGTGAAGGATTAAATATAGTTATTGTAAACCCCACCATTATTTTAGGTTGCAGCGATTGGAATAAAGGCTCCGCAGCTATTTTTAAAAATGTTTATAACGAATTTCCCTGGTATACAGAAGGCACAACCGGCTTTGTTGATGTAGCCGATGTAGTTGATGCCATGGTAGCGCTGATGCATAGCAATATTAGCAGTGAACGCTTTATTGTAAGTGCAGATAATATTACCTACAGGCAATTGTTTAACCTGGCCGCCACTGCTTTTGGTAAAAAACAACCTCATAAAAAAGTGAGTCCACTAATGGCAAAATTGGTTTGGCGTGTTGAAGCCATTAAAGCCATGGTTACGGGCAGTAATCCTTTATTAACCAAAGAAACAAGTGCAACAGCGCAGGCAAAAGTTGAATTTAACAACAGTAAATTGCTGCAATATTTACCTGCTTTTACCTATCGAAGCATACCCGAAACAGTGCAGCGAATATGTAATGAGTTTAAACAAAAATATCAGCTTACTTAAAGTCGGCAAAGCTTTAATTGCAGGTATTTTTAATAGCAGTAAATATTTATTTTAGCCACACCAACTGCTCATATTTGTATTATAAGCCCAACAATACGAGTACTATTCAACTCCTCTTGCGTCGCACTCTTGTGCGGTATAACCCTATGCAACAGGTGAGGAAATACAATCTAAAATCTGAATGGTATACAACTGGTTAAACGCGTTGGCTCCACATAGTATCCAACAGCTGAAGTGTGCGACGCAAGTAAAGCTACATTAACAGCCTACAGCCGGGCCTATAACAATTATTGCTGCATCACTTTTTTCCATAGTTCGGGAATACGCTTTATCCAAACCAGCTCTTTGCGTTTTTGCTGTGCATCTTCGGCAGGAGTACCCCAGTAAACTTTGCCTCCTGCCAGCGAAGAAGGCACTCCGGCCTGTGCCAATATAACCGCATTGGCACCAATGGTAAGTGTTTTACTAATACCTACCTGCCCCCAAATAGTTACACCATCTTCAATTATAACAGCGCCTGCTATACCTACCTGGGCAGCTATTAAACAATTGCGGCCAATATCGCTATCGTGACCAATATGAATCATATTGTCAATTTTGGTGCCCATGCCAATACGTGTACTGGCAGTAACTCCCCTATCAATGGTACAGCCGGCACCAATTTCAACAAAATCTTCTATTATAACATTGCCGCAACTTTGCATACGCTTGTACCAAACCTCCCTGTTCTTTTTGGTATTATAGTAAAATGCATCGCTGCCAATAACGGTACCCGCCTGTATTACTACATTGTTGCCAATGGTAGTATAATCCATAATACAGGCCCCGGGATGAATAACACAGTTATTGCCAATAACAACATCCTTACCAATAAAAACATTGGGCATAATAATAGTATCCTGCCCAATTACTGCCGACTGGCTAATAGGAGCGGCAGCTGCATTAAAAGGCCTGAAATAGTTAACTATAGTAAGGTAGGCTTCAAAAGGCTCTGCAACAATTAATAAGGTTTTACCCGCAGGTACTTCTACTTCGCCTGTATTTATGATGATATGTGTGGCGGCACTTTGTAAACAGGTATTATAATATTTGGGATGATCTACAAAGCAAATATCACCTGTTTCTACCTTGTGAATTTCGTTAATGCCTGTTGCCAATGCAGCAGTATTACCAATTACTGTTGCACCTATAAGGTTGGCTACCCATTCTATGGTTAATGGTTGAGGAAACCGCATACAAATAAATTTATGCAAATGTAAACCCAGAAAAAGAAGCTGTTTTATTTTCTTCTTTTCAGTATTTATTGAAAATATAATAAATTTAAGTATTTTTGTTATCTAACAATGTACATATGTCACCACTAACCGAAAATGCATTGATATACGATGATAATTGCCCCTTATGCAGTGCATACACAACTGCCTTTGTAAAAGGAGGTTTATTACAAAAGGAAGGCAGGATTTCCTTCTCTGAAGTAAATATGCAGCAGTTTTCCATTGACTGGAATAAAGCAAGACATGAAATACCATTGATTAATTTACAAACAGGAGAGGTAAGCTATGGTGTAGAAGCACTGGTAAACATATTGTCTAAAAAATGGAGATGGATAAAACCATTGTTGGAGGTGAAAATGGTTAATCTATTTTTTAAATGGCTGTATAAACTGATCTCGTACAACAGAAAAATAATTGCTGCTTCAAAACATGCAAATTCTACAAGTTTTGACTGTACACCCGATTACAGTTTTTTTTGGCGTTTGATACTGATTATAATTACATACAGTTTATCTGCCTATATATTTGATAAAGCTATTGTACAACTTTGTAACACCTACCATTTTAACATACCTGCATTAAATGTACTGTATTGGATATGGCTTCCTTTAACGGCAACCGCATTGACAAAGAAAAAGAAAGCAACAGATATAATTGCACATTTAGGTATTACCCTGCTGTTAGCAGGAACAATATGCTTATGCTTAGTAAAACTGCTCAATTATTTTTGGGCTCCTCCTTTTTTATTGTGCCTGTACTTATTGTTGATTACTGTAGTTATTATGCAGCAAGTTCAAAAAAGAATTGCTGCAATTAAATCTACAGTATATAGCTAGAACACAGTGTTTGCAATACATTCATCAATATATAAACAAATACATAAGTTGCGAAATTATTGAGTGCACATAGTTAATTTGTAATATCAGTTACTCTACTTGTATGCAGGTAATTCACATTGGCAAATAAAATGTGAATAAAATAGTTGTAATTTTTTTTTGTGTTAGAAAAAACTATTTATAATATTGTGATGGGAATTTTTTTCCCATTACTTACTAACCCATCTATATACAAAATCCCGCTTCGGCGGGATTTTAGTTTTAATGATGAAGCGCTATTTTATCATATACAAACCTTACCTAGTTCTATCTCAATTTAGTGCTCAAAACAATAAGCAAACACTGGCTGATTTTTTTAAGGTTCCGAAAGATATATATCCTGTTGGCAGGCTTGATGAAGACAGTGAAGGGTTGTTGATATTAACAAATGATGCACAATTAAATCATCGCTTACTTAACCCTTCCTTTGCACACAAGAGAGCTTATCTTGCACAAGTGGATGGTGCAATTACAACAGAGGCATTGCAACAATTGGAGAATGGTGTGGAGATTAATATTGATGGTAAAATGTATACCACAAAAAAATGCGTTGCTCAGCTGTTGAATGATGCACCATTGCTGCCAGATAGAAAACCGCCGATACGGTTTAGAAAGGAAATTCCTACCAGTTGGATACAACTAACCCTAACCGAAGGAAAGAACAGACAAGTAAGAAAAATGACTGCAAAAGTTGGCTTCCCCACATTACGATTGGTGCGCATTAATATTGAACATCTTTCCCTGCAAAACCTGCAACCCGGAGAAATAAAAGAATTATCCGAACAGGCCATTTATAAGAAACTCTTTAACCCATCATAAAACATTTTTTTTCGGGCATTTAGGACTGCCTATGCTAAATATGCAATCCAGTTTAGCTTTGATGAATCAACTAAATTAATGCAAGCGCTGCTTTATTAATGTGTTAACGGATGTAAGAATGCTCTCTTCAAAAAGATGGTGCTGCATTCGTGGCAAATGGTAATTTTTTGAAAGCGCAATATGAATAGCTTTTAATAGGTCATCATCCTGATTGCAGGTAGCAAACCATCCCTGTTCCTGTAAATTTCTGGCCAAATATTCCTGTTCGGTTTGTCCGGGTGTTGGTATTAATAAAGCCATTTTATGCAATGCCACCAACTCCATAACAGAAGTATATCCAGAACGGCAAACAACTAATTCACTTTGCAGAATAAGCTGTTCCAGCGCATCGGTTGCGAGGTGATTATATACTACGCAATTATCTGGAACTTCAATTGTATTTTGTATAGCTGGCAAACCACGCACAATACTACATGGCTCTTGTATAAAAGGCAAAACTCCCATCACTTTTTCCTCCAGTAATGTTCGTTGTGGTTCGGGACCTGAAAGCAAAAACAGGTATTTAAATTTGTGGCTAATCTCCGGCTGGTCTTTTTTGAAACGGGAGAGCATACCCATGTATTTTACAGGTATGGCAGGCCTAATGGCTGGATGGGATAATTGGCCTGCAATATTATTGTTAGCATCTTCAAAATCGGGCACCCAGCAAACGGTAAACCTGTTTATGCAGCGGTAATTAATTTTTTGAATAAATACCTGAATCCATTTTACGGGGGCTAAAATAGACAGCTGATGCGTAATAAAAACGCAGGGCACCAATTTGCTGTAAAGCCCAAAACGATTATCGGCAATAACTATATCTGGCTGGTAAGTGGTAATAAACCCTTGCAGCCAGCGCTGTTCCCTGTAAATATTAATCAATATTTTTGGTGCCTGCCATAAAATTTTTAAGGGAAGTAAGCGTTTATCTTTGGTATACTCGATGTTATAGCCCGGCAAATCAACACATTGTACATCTGGAAATTCTTGTTGCAGCAACGCTTTGGGTGCATTGCCAGCAGCAATAATTACCTCAAACCCACTATCCAATAGCAACCGAATGATGGGAATACAACGCGTAGCATGGCCTAAACCCCAATCGAGCGGAGCGATAAGTACTTTTTTACCTGTATTAAATTTTGTAATCAATGTGCGTTTAAAAAGTTTTGTTATATAAAATTCCTTTAATTTTAAAAACATTTTTTCTAATGCGAAAGATAAACCAAACCATTATTTTATTGTTATTAGTTTGTGCATTGTGTGCATCCTGTGGAGTAAACAGGCATGCCAGTGATGTAAACGTGGGCAAATGTAAATGCCCTAAATTATAAACAATGCCTTTTAATAAGTAAATGAGCGATTGAAAATAACATTTGTTATGAGCCATCAAAACAGGGATTTACTAGTACTAACCAAACGGGATTCAATGAATCCCGAAGAGCTTGAACATGAGGTTGAGCTACTGGTAGACATTTTATTTCATGTTGAAAACCTGGACGCTTTTTGCGTGGCCAATGAGATTATTGACCTTAACAAATACAAGATTATTCAAAAACCACTCTTTATCAAGCAATTTCTGCGTGAGAAAAATCCAAAGCCTTTTGTATTTATCAATAACAGAAATTAATACCTCATCCATCCGGCAAATGCCGGCTTTTTTTTAAAACCTACCCGTATTTTCTTATTTGCCTTGGCTGTTACTCTATTTTATTCAGCCCAATAGAAGTGATGGAGATGAACGTAATGCGACGCAAGGATGCTGCCATAAAAAACCCTTGCCGGTAACAAAACAGGCCCAACATAAATTAAAAAAGCTGCAACCTAGGCTGCAGCTTTTTTAATTTATCCGGTTATTTTAACCCATTTCAGGGTATAATTTAAACTGACTCATAAAATCATTTACCTGCTTTTTTACAGCGCTAATCACATTGGCATCATCGGCATTCATCAACACATTATCAATCACATTTACCACAAATTGCATATCGCTTTCAACCAATCCACGGGTTGTAATAGCAGGCACGCCAAAACGTATACCGCTGGTTACAAATGCACTTTTATCATCAAAAGGCACCATATTTTTATTGGCTGTAATATCGGCTGCTACCAACGCCTGTTCCGCTTTTTTACCGCTGATGTTTTTATTACGCAGGTCAATTAATACCAGGTGGTTATCGGTACCGCCGCTAATAATTTGATATTCTTTTTCTACCAGTGCTTTTGCAAATGCCTGTGCATTTAATTGCACCTGTTTGGCGTATGCTGTAAAATCATCGCTTAAAATTTCACCAAATGCCACTGCTTTGGCAGCAATTACGTGTTGCAGCGGACCACCCTGAATACCTGGGAAAACAGCCATATCCAGCACATTGCTCATCATGCGTATATTGCCTTTTACATCTTTCAACCCCCATGGATTTTCAAAATCTTTACGCATCATAATAATACCACCACGTGGGCCACGCAAGGTTTTGTGTGTAGTAGAGGTAACAATATGGCAATGATCAAACGGATCGCTAAGTAAACCTTTGGCAATTAAACCTGCAGGGTGTGCAATATCTGCCATAACCAAAGCACCCACTTCATCAGCTACTTTTCTTATTCGTGCATAATCCCAGTCGCGGCTATAAGCACTGGCACCACAATAAATAAGTTTTGGTTTAATGGTACGTGCCTGGCTTTCCAGCATCTCATAATCTACCAAACCTTCTTCGCGGGTAACACCATAGAAATATGGTTTGTAGGTTTTGCCGCTATAATTTACAGCCGAGCCATGGGTAAGATGGCCGCCCATGCTAAGGTCTAAACCCAGGGTAGCATCGCCGGGTTGTAATACGGCCAAAGCTACAGCTGCATTGGCTTGCGCCCCGCTATGCGGTTGCACATTGGCATATTCAATATTAAAAATCTGCTTCAGGCGGTCTATGGCCAATTGTTCGGTTTGATCCACAATTTCGCAACCGGCATAGTAGCGGCGGCCGGGGTAGCCTTCGGCATATTTATTCGTCATTACATTACCCATGGCCTGCATTACCTGCAAGCTGGTAAAGTTTTCACTGGCAATTAATTCAATACCGTGGCGCTGGCGTTCCAGCTCCTGGCGAATAAGGTCGAAGACCAACGTATCTCTCTGCATGAACTAAAAATTTTGCGCAAAGATAAGTGCTGTATATTAAATGCTGCTTTTTGCATACACAACATAAGCACATTTGGAAAGGGGGGAGTGAAAATTTGTGGGGACCGGCTATGGTAACAGCAGGCAACAGTACTTGTGTCACTCACTTGTACGGTTAGATACTTTGGGCTGCTTACCAATACCGGAAGAGACAACTGCTACAGTTTGCATTTTAGTATGGACGCCCAATATTTTTGCCTACATAATAACAGTATTTAAAAAAGTGAATGCCTTCAAATAAATAAACTGTTTTATGCCGAATAGCATTACAGGCGTAAAAGTGAGTGACACAACTGCTGCCGGGCATTGTACTATTGCCAGCATCATAAAATATCAGCAGTTATATTGCCCGTACAGCTTTATAAATAAACGGCCTTATACTAATGCAGAAGTGTTTATCAGGCATAAATACGCTCAATGGCATCTTTATATTTCTCCATAATTATTTTGCGCTTAAGGCTCATTTTGGGTGTCATTTCTCCACTTTCAATACTCCATTCGCGGGGTAGCAATTCGAATTTTTTTATTTGCTCTACATGATTTATTTGCTGGTTCATTTCTTCTACAATGTGTTTGTATTTCTCCAGCACTTTGGGATGATGTATCAATTCTTCATTGCTCAATTCATCCATATGGTGGTGGTGCATCCATGCTTTTAAATTGGAAAAAGAGGGCACAATAAGTGCACCAACAAATTTACGTTCGGGACCAACCACTATTACCTGCTCAATAAAAGAACTGGCTTTTAACCTGTTTTCTATTGGTTGCGGCGCCACATATTTGCCACCACTGGTTTTAAACAATTCTTTTTTACGATCGGTTATTTTAAGAAAGCGATCGTTTACCCAGGTACCAATATCGCCAGTATGCAACCATCCGTTGATGATGGTTTCTGCAGTAAGATCGGGGCGTTTGTAGTAGCCTTTCATCACACTGGTGCCGCGCACACATATTTCTCCATCGGCCTCCAGTTTTATTTCCACGCCTTCAATAGTGGGGCCAACAGTACCTAAAACATTGCCACCTGGTTCCATACGGTTTAAACATATTACAGGGCTGTTTTCGGTAGGGCCATAGCCTTCAAATACGGGAATACCTGCACCATTAAAAGTGCGTAATAGTTTTTCCTGACAGGCAGCACCTCCGGTAACTACAGCCTTTATATTACCTCCCAATGCTTCGCGCCATTTAGTAAAAATTATTTTATTGGCCAGAGCCAGTTGCATAGTGTAGAATGCACCTCCACTTTTTACCGTATCGTACCGCTGTGCCAAACCAACGGCCCAAAAGAAGAGTTTACGTTTTATGCCTTCCAGCTCCATGCCTTTGGCCATTATTTTCTCGTATACTTTTTCCAATAAGCGTGGCACGGTGGTAAATACATCCGGTTTAATTTCTTTCAAATTATCGCCAATGGTTTCTAAGCTTTCGGCAAAATAAATCTGCACACCCACGGTCATAAACAGGTATACCACATTCTTTTCAAAAATATGATTGAGTGGTAAAAAGCTTAGGCTCTTATAATCGGGCCTGTCGTTAAATGGAAAGCTTTTAATAGTACCCTGAATATTGGTACAAATATTTTTGTGTGTTAACATTACACCCTTTGGTGTGCCAGTAGTGCCCGATGTATAAATGATGGTAGCCAAATGAGTTTCACTGATATTGGCTTTAATTTCTGCCAACTCGGCTATTTTGGTGGGGCTGGCCATATCCAGCACATCTGTCCAATGGTCTACACCTTCCAGTTTATCAAAGGAATATATATTTTTAAGAGAAGTAACAAAGCCACTAATGCTTTTTACTTTGTCGTATAATTCGCGGTTGCTTACAAAAATATATTTTACCTGAGCATCGCTTAGAATAAACTGTAATTCATTTGGGTTAGTAGTAGGATAAATAGGCACCAAAACAGCCCCGGTTTGTTGTACGGCAAAATCTGTTAACAGCCATTCAGGTCTGTTATTACTGATGATGGCAATTTTATCGCAGCCTTCATCTGTGCCTTCATTAGCACCTACACCCAGTTGTAAAAGTCCGGCACTAAATTTATTGGCGGTTGCTTTTACTTCGGTAGTGCTGTATTTTCTCCATTGCCCGCCTTCTTTGGCAGCAAACATGGTTTTTTCTCCAAATGCTTGAACCTGATATTCTATACAGTCAAACAGTCGTGTAGGCTTATTCATAATATGCAATCGTTGGGGTGAACTATCAATAAACAAATATAACAGGAAAAGAAAGATGGTTATTCTGCCGTTTCATTTTTTACTTCTGGTGTAACAGTATTATTTGGCAAAGATTTATGCCCGGTATAGGCATCAATAAATTTAAACACCATACCCAGGCCCCAACCCAACATAATCCATAAAGGCCAGGGAGAGGATTGCGCTTCCTTATTATCACCTTCGGCAAACCACCAAATTATCCATAAAAGCAGATTTACAATGGCATACGCTATCAGGTATTTCTTAAAATCTGCCTTTTTTATGGCTGCAGATATTGCTTTTTCGGCGTTGGCAATTTCTTTGTTCATGCAATAACTTTTGGATTTGTAATTTACAAGCAAATGATGAAATAAGCCGCGTTTTTACCGTTTACACCAGGTTTCTATTAATTCAGTTCAGCCAGAATGTGCTAATGATAGACAAATATGCTAGGTATAATTAATAAAACAACCCTGTTTACCTGTATTGGCAGCAGTAGCTATGCTATAATAGGCAGCTTGCAACGGGTACACAATAAACATTAATCATTTTTAATGTTATTATATACTGCAATTATGTCATTTTACCATTCTTTGTATAATTATTGACTTTCTTTATACTTTATTTTTTACAGAAACCGGATATATGAAAATACTCTTACATTATTTGCAACCTTACAGATGGTTGGTAGTACTTGCTTTATTGCTGGCAGCTATTAACCAGTCATTTTCAATGCTTGACCCCTATTTTTTTGGGAAACTATTTGATGAATATATTACCCACCCACACGAGTACGGCCATTTTGATAACAATAAACAATTTATAAAAATTGCCGATCGCAGCGAGCATGAGTATATTACCGGCGTACTGTGGTATTTATTGATGCTGATAGGTGTAGCCATGGTATCCCGTATTGCCAAAGCATTTCAGGATTATTTCAGCAATGTAATTGTGCAAAAATTTGGTGCAAAAATTTTTACTGATGGCCTTAGGCATTCAATGAAATTGCCCTATCAGGATTTTGAAGACCAACGCAGTGGCGAAACACTTTCTATTTTAACCAAAGTGCGCAGTGATACAGAACGTTTTATTATTTCCTTTATCAATGTGCTGTTTGGCATTATTGTAGGTGTTGTGTTTATTACGGTATATTCATTTAACCTGCATTGGAGTATTATGCCCATTTATGTGGCAGGCATAGTTTTTTTAAGTGTATTAACCAGTTTACTTAGTAAGAAAATAAAAATAATTCAAAAGAATATTGTAAAAGAAACAACTGCATTGGCTGGTTCTACTACAGAATCTCTGCGTAATATAGAACTGGTAAAAAGCCTGGGGTTAACTACTCAGGAAATTGATCGCCTTAATAAAAACACTTACAAAATATTGGGCCTTGAATTGCGTAAGGTAAAAAGTCTTAGAACATTAAGTTTTATTCAGGGCACATTTGTAAATTTTTTACGGCAGGTAATTATGTTCACCTTATTGTGGCTGGTATTTAGTGGTGAGTTAACCGCAGGTGAAGTAATGACACTTACATTCTACTCCTTCTTTATTTTTGGTCCATTGCAGGAAATAGGCAATATCATACTCGCCTACCGCGAAGCAGAAGCTTCCTTAAATAATTTCCATAACCTAATGCAACGCACAGTAGAACCAAAACCTACTGCTCCACATAAAGTAGGCAATATAGAAACACTCGATTTTTCCAATGTATCATTTAAACACCAAACTGCGCATTTTAAAGCATTAGACAATATTAATTTTTCTATACAACGCGGCGAAACCATTGCTTTTGTTGGCCCTTCTGGTTCGGGTAAAAGCACATTGGTTAAGTTGTTGGTAGGTTTGTACCGCCAGCAAACCGGCACCATTAAATACAATAATATCGATTGCGAGGAAATAGATTTTGACGAGTTGCGCAGCCAGATTGGCTTTGTAACACAAGACACACAGTTATTCGCCGGCACCATTAAAGAAAACCTCACATTTGTAAGCCCCAATGCCTCAGAAGAAGACCTTACCGATGCATTGCATAAAGCCAGTTGCGAAGGGCTGTTATCCCGTGCCGAAAAAGGCATAGAAACAGTTATTGGCGAAGGCGGACTAAAACTAAGTGGTGGCGAAAAACAACGCATCAGCATTGCCCGCAGTTTATTAAGACATCCCAGATTGCTTATTTTCGATGAAGCCACCTCTGCACTCGATTCTATTACTGAAGAAGAAATTACCAGCACCATCAAAAATATATCAGCTCAAAGGGAACAAATTACCGTTTTAATTGCACACAGGCTTAGTACCATTATGCATGCCGATACCATTTATGTTTTAGAAAAAGGCCAGGTAATAGAAACCGGTTCGCATCAGGAATTACTGGCCGAAAAAGGTTTGTATTATGCCATGTGGCGCCAGCAAATAGGCGAACGTAAATTTGCCACTGCTGTTGTATAAGCTTTAATGGTTAACGTTAATACATAGTGCTTACTGCTACATAAATAACAGTAAATTAATGGCGTTCCCTTCGGGCCGGGCTTTACGCTGCAAGTCCTCGCTGCGCTGCGGGTTTTCCGCTGCAATCCCTAACGCGGTAAGCGGCAGTTGGCATTGTGCTACATGGTAAAAATATATCCACACATTGTTAATAATAAACATGCTGCCCCGCCCATTTAAAAATTAAATTGTGAGTAGTTAAACGTGCGTAAAAAATAACCATATTATTCACCTAAAAAGAAAAGCATTGACTGAAACAATTATTAACCTCGACTCTGTTAACCCAATAGAATTTTTTGGGGTAAATAACAGAAAACTCGACTTGCTGAAGAAGCGATTTCCTTTGCTTAAAATTTTATCCCGCGGCACACAAATAAAAATAAGTGGTGCCCCGGAACATATTGAAAACGCCCGTGAAAAAATTGAACTCATCATTCAATACATGGAGCGTAACGGAGACTTAAGTGCTAATTATTTTGAACAGATTTTAGGTGGTGACGATGCAGAAACAATCGACAATTTTGTAGAGCGCAATCCCAATGATGTATTGGTTTTTGGCCCTAATGGCAAAACCGTAAGGGCAAGAACGGCCAACCAAAAAAGAATGGTAGGCGCCAGCGATAAAAACGATATCGTTTTTGCTATTGGCCCCGCCGGTACTGGTAAAACCTATACCGCTGTAGCATTGGCAGTTCGTGCTTTAAAAAACAAGCTGGTTAAAAAAATAATTTTAACCCGGCCGGCAGTAGAAGCTGGCGAAAACCTTGGTTTTTTACCGGGCGACTTAAAAGAAAAAATAGACCCCTACCTGCGGCCATTATACGATGCTTTGGATGATATGATACCTGCAGATAAACTGGGCTATTATATGAGTACCCGCACTATTGAAATTGCGCCATTGGCCTATATGCGTGGCCGCACACTGGATAATGCGTTTATTATTTTAGACGAGGCACAAAACACCAACGACCTGCAGTTAAAAATGTTTTTAACACGTATTGGTGCCAATGCAAAAGCTATTATCACCGGCGACCCTACGCAGATAGATTTACCCAAAAACCAGCGTAGTGGTTTGGATAAAGCCATTCGTATTTTACAAAATATTGATGGCATTGCGCATATAGAATTAGACGAGGAAGATGTGGTGCGTCATAAACTGGTAAAAGCCATTATTAAAGCTTACGAAAGGGAAAAAGAAAAAGAAAGCCCCCAATCGTATCACCAGCATTAGTATTTAATTTTAAAAAATAAGGCAGCTTAACAGTTGCCTTATTTTTTTCTGGTATTTAACTGCTGATAAAACATTCTACCGTACAAGTGTGCGACGCAAGTAAAGCCAAATAGCAATTGGTATTTTGCCTGGCTACAAATAAAAAAGCCCGTAATTATAACGGGCTTTTTTTATGCATAGTTTTTTATTTAAAGTTCCAGTAAGCTTTTTACGGGGTCTTTGCCAATAAGCAATAACTCCGGACTTTCAAGCAATTCTTTTACGCGTACCAGAAAACTAACACTTTCGCGGCCATCAATTACGCGGTGGTCGTAACTAAGTGCCAGATACATCATGGGGCGTATTACAACTGCACCGTTTATGGCCATTGGCCTGTCCTGAATTTTATGCATACCCAAAATAGCACTCTGCGGCGCATTTATGATGGGAGTACTCATTAAACTGCCAAATACACCACCATTGGTAATGGTGAAGGTGCCACCCTGCAATTCGTCCATGGTTAGTTTATTATCCCTTGCTTTGCCGGCCAGTTCTATTACTTTCTTTTCTACATCGGCCATGCTAAGGCTTTCTACATTGCGTATTACTGGTACAGTTAAACCACGCGGGGTACTTACAGCAATACTAATATCGGCATAATCGTGAAAAGCCAGTTCATCGCCATCAATATAGGCATTTACAGCAGGCCACTCGCTAAGTGCAATGGCACAAGCTTTGGCAAAAAAGCTCATAAAGCCCAGGTTTACACCATGAGATTCTTTGAATTTATCTTTATACTGCTTTCTTATTTCCATAATGCGTGTCATATCCACTTCGTTAAAAGTGGTAAGCATAGCAGTGGTGTTTTTAGCTTCTACCAAACGGCGGCTAATGGTTTTACGCAGGTTGCTCATTTTTTCTTTACGCACATTACGCGTAAATAGCTCCTGCCCGGCAAATGCTTTTTTACCCGGGTGAGCAAGTGCTTCAATTACATCGTTCTTCATTATTTTACCACCAAAGCCGGATGGTGTTATACTGCTGGGATCTACTTTTTTATCTGCAATAATAGCTGATGCAACAGGTGTGGCTTTAATATCGTTTGGCACGGCAGTTACTGGTGCTTCCACAGGGGCTGGTTGTGCTGCAGGTGCAGCAGCCGCAGGTTTTTCAGCAACAGGTGCTGCGGCTGGCTTAACGGCTGTTTCATCAATATGTGCCAAAACAGCACCAATTAATAATGCATCGCCTTCTGTAGCAATACGCTTAAGTGTGCCGGCCTGTTCAGCATTTACTTCAAAAGTGGCTTTTTCACTTTCCAATTCTGCAATCACTTCATCACGGTCTACATATTCACCTTCTTTTTTTGTCCACTTAAGTAAAGTAACCTCAGTTATAGATTCTCCAATGGCCGGAACTTTTATTTCGATCATAACGTTTTTTTATAATGTGCAAACCTAGTTCAATTTGTGTAATAGTAAAAGTACTCAATAAAAAACTGCCGCTAATGCAAGGCCCGTTTGGGTAATATAGCCTGTATTAACAAGCTGAGAGTAACCACCGCCACAGCACCAGCAACATTTAGCCATAAAAAGCCAAGGCCAATAGTGCCATTATTATCCAGCACAAACAATAATATTACTAAAGCTTCGCCGAGTAAGGCACCCCAGAAAACCGCATTGCCGCCAATAGTTTTTATATAAAACCCAACTAAGAATATGCCCAGAATTACCCCATAAAATAATGAGCCAAATACATTTACGGCTTGTATTAAACTACCCAGGTTAGTGCTAAATTCTGCCACTATAATACAAAAAATACCCCAGCCCAATGTGGCCCATTTAGATTGATTGTATTTTTTAAGATCGGCAATATCCTGTGGCTCGGGGTGGGCATGGTGCTTTTTAAACCGCAGGTAAAAATCAATCATGGTGCAGGATGCCAGTGAATTAAGTGCTGCTGCTATAGAACCCCAGGAGGCCAGAAAAATAATGGCAATTAATAATCCTACCAGCCCAACCGGCAAATTATCTACCACAAACCTTATGAATATATAGTTGGTATCATTGGTATCAGTGCCCTTATCTGCTTTTTGTAAATAGGTTTTGTATTGATTACGCAATGCATTGATGCTGGTATTATTGCGCTGTAACCTATCCTTAAACAATGCCATAGCAGCTGTATTATTTACATGCACAGCATCTACATAGTGTTGTACCGTGTTGGACTGGGTGGCTGAAAGTTTGTTATATTGTTCCTGTACCTGTTTGAGGCTATCGCCGTAGGTGGAGGTAAATACTTTTTCATCTACTGCTTTGTTAAAAAACACAGGACCTGTATTAAACTGGTAATAGGTAAATAACAATGCACCCAACAATAATATCAAAAACTGCATAGGTACTTTTACAAGCCCATTCATTAACAGGCCAATGCGGCTTTCGGTATTGTCTTTAGCAGTAAGGTAACGGCCCACCTGAGATTGATCGGTACCAAAATATGAGAGGGATAAAAAGAAACCACCAACAAGCCCGCTGATCAGATTATAGCGGTCTTTCCATTCAAAGCCATTTTCGTTAATGCCTGTAGTAATTACATTTAACTTACCCGATGCGCCACTTACTTTTAGTGCATCAGTAAAACTTACATTGGCCGGCAAATTGTGTACAATAAAATACCCGGCAATAAACATGGCCGAAAATATAATAAACAATTGCAGTTGCTGTGTATATGCAACGGCTTTGGCGCCCCCGCTTACGGTATAAATAATTAGTATACCACCCATTACTATATTGGTCCAAAAAATATCCCAGCCAAGTAAGGAGGATAAAATAATAGAAGGGGCATAAATGCTAATACCAGTAGAAAAACCCCTGGATAACAGAAACAAGAAGGAGGTAAAAGTTCTGGTTTTTACATCAAAGCGCTGTTCTAAAAATTCGTAGGCGGTAAATACTTTTAATTTTTTAAACAGCGGCACAAAACTGATGCTGATAACAATCATTGCCAGCGGAAGGCCAAAATAATATTGAACAAATCGCATCCCATCAGTAAATGCTTGTCCGGGTGCCGATAAAAAAGTAATGGCACTGGCCTGTGTTCCCATAATGCTTAACAATACCAGGTGCCATGGCATGCTGCGGTTACTTAAAAAATAACCTTCCAAGTTTTTTGACGTACGGCTTTTGTATAAGCCATAAGCTACAATGCCTGCCAGTGTTAGCACAAGTACTATCCAATCAATACTGCTCATGCAAAATATTTTGTAAACCAGTAAAAGAAAATAATTAATGCCAGCAATACTAAAAATACCAACAGGTACCAGTAGCTCCATTTTTTAAATAGTGGTATATGTTCGTTTTCTTTCATCATCGTTAGACAATTTTTTTTTAACCTGGCAATTGCACTGCTATATGGCTTTACTTGCGTCGCACTCTTGTGCGGCTGGAATATACCCCGGCCAATGAATACAGTTTATAAAGTAATAAAATCGGTTATCCATTTTGCAATTATAAAAAGCTGACCATAGTACCGTACCCTGAAGTGTGCGACGCAACGGATGCTTAATATTGGTTACTTGGCCGGGCCAAAAAAATAGCAACTATTTATTTATTACCACTACTTTTTACCACCCGATAAACTCCCTGCCATTAGCCCAATAATTAAGCCAATAATTAAACCCAAACGCACATTTCTTAACAACAGTCCAATTGCCAAACCCAGTATTACCAAAAACCAAATGCTAACCTTTCTGCGCTTTTTTTTATACTCACTCATTGGGTTATTTGGTTTTGGGCAAGGCAATTAAGTTGGCCATTAATTTATAGGCACCCGGCACACCGGCTGGCAACTCTCTAAAAAACACCAACCCGGTATATACAAAATTTCCTTTGCCATATTTGCCAATTATAAGGCTGCCGTTGGAAGCGGGTTCGTTGGCATCGTTCATTACAAAAGGTGTTTCGTAACGACTGTCTATTTTTTCTGCATGGTAAATACTGCGTTCCTGCATCCAGCCAGTAAAATCTTTATCACCAATAGTATTGGGATAATGCAATACACTGTGTTTGGGAATTTGTATTTGCACTGTTGCATTTTCATCAGTAACCCTTGTACGGCTTATAGTAAAAGGGTAAGGACCAATTTTATCTGATACATTACTGATGAAATTATTGGTATTATACTGCACTATATAATTACCACCGGCTTTTATATACGCCATAAGAATATCGTATTTGCCAGTAAGCCAATCCTGTGTATTATAGGCCCGTATGCCGGCAATTACGGCATCAAATTGTTTTAGGTTATCTGGTGTAATTGCGGCTTCGTTTAGCAAGGTTACAATATACCCCATTTGGGTAAGGGCCTGCGGCACTTTATCTCCGGCACCGGTAATATAGCCAATTTTTTTACCTGTGGTTTTAATGGTATCGTTTATCACTTTTACATTATCGCGGTATGTGTAGTTAATATGGGGAATATGATCGTATTGAATAGTACGCAGAAAACTGCTATACACTGTACTTACACCTTTAATGGTGGTAGTTACATCCACCGTTAATTGCTGAGAAAGACTATGCTTAAATATTTTTTTAACAGCAATGGAATTGGTAAAAGTTTTACCAGTTTCAAAATTTACCGTGGTATCTTTTGTATATACTATTGTTGTACCCTGATTTATATGAATAGACAGTTTTACATCAGCGGCATTGATATTGGCTTTGTATTTTACCTGCATCATAGGGTTGGCAGTAGCTGCGGTACCGGGTAATATATTGGTAAGCATTACTGCCGGCATTGCAGATACAATAACAGGGGCAATATTAACTACAGGCTCGTATAATTCTCCCTTAACCGGATCGGTGTATTTATATTTTACCGGCACTTTTAGTGGTAGCAGCGTACCATTCAGCGAAAAGGTAAATATTGCATTGTAAGCCGCATCACTTTCAGTTTTACCAATCAGTTCCTGGTTTTCTACATCGTAACTGCCCTTTTCAATCGGTTTTGCCAGCCAGTAAGGCTGTGTAGCCTGGTTGGTGGTAGCAATAGTTTTATTAAAGCTATTGTTCTTATTTGTTTCCAAAGCCAATTGAATACTGGAATCAAAATCATTTAATTTAATTGCAGTTAGGGTAACCGGAACATTGTTTCGCTTATTTATAAAAAGCTGCACTTTAATGCTATCGCCCATTACTGCATATTCTGCATTGGCAGTAGCTTCGGCAAAAATGCCGCTACAGGCAATAATGAGTTTTTTTACTTCCTCGGCTTTTTGTTGTTGCCAATATCCTGCAGTACCATTTACCAAGGTTTTATACAAAGCAGTTAAAGGAGCAACGGAGTTTTCAGGATGTTCAAAACTATAACCGGCAATAATTTGATTGATTTGAGTTTGTATATCATCGCCACCGGCAACCCTTTGCCAGGTAGTGGTAATATCATTCATTAAATTGTTTTGAATGGGGGCGCCGGCCAATGGCTTGAAAAATTCCATTGCCTGCCCACGCTGGCGGGGAACACCAAAACCCTGACTTTTATGCTGGCTGCGGCTTTCGCTGGCAATTTCGCCATAGCTTTTGCCCAGCAGGTTATTATAAACACCTACATCCATTTTAAACTGCGTGCTGTCCGTTGTATTGGTAGTGCCAAAATTAAATGTGTTCCAAAGAATTCTTTTGGCTTGCCAGGGCTGCACGTATTGCAGTTGTTCGGGAAATTTATTGGGGTCGGCGGCGGCGGCAAAAGCTTCTACTGCCAATAAATTAGATGCCTGATGATGCCCATGCCCTGCCCTTTCATCGCCTGGAAACCGGGTAATAATCACATCTGGCTGAAACTTGCGAATTACCCAAACCACATCACTTAATATTTTATCGTGGCCCCAGGTATCCATGGCTTCTTTTGCTGTTTTGCAAAAGCCAAAATCAAAGGCCCTGCTAAAAAACTGCTCTGCACCATCTATACGGCGGGCAGCAAGTAATTCCTGTGTACGAATTAATCCCAGCTCAATGCCCTGCTCATCGCCAATCAGGTTTTGTCCACCATCGCCCCGGGTAAGGCTTAAATAACCGGTGCGGTATTGTTTTTCTTTCGCCAGATAGGCCAAAAGACGCGTATTCTCGTCATCAGGATGTGCAGCAATGTATAATACACTACCCAATACATTTAGCTTTTGTAATTGCAGGTAAATGTCTGCGCTACTATAAGTGGCCGGTGTTTGGGCGTAGGTTTTACTACCAATAGCGGCAATTATTAAGGCGAATAAAAAACAGCGTAACAGGGTAAGTATATTTTTTCTCATATCAGCATATTGCGTTGGGCGAAGATAACGCCAAGATATAGTTGAAAAACACCATTTATAAAAAAGCATCCATTAACCTTTGCTGGCTTATTGTTTTAACTATTCTATAATAAAATTACCTGACCTATAAACTACCGATTTAAATAATAAACAATAGGCAATATCAGGATGTTTAAATACTAAATAATCAACCTGACCATGGTAGCAGCCTGAGAAAATTACACATGCATTACTATTGTACAAATTCACATTGGTTAAAAAAGGATATTAAACTGTAATTTTGCCACTTCAAATAAAATTTATGCTTGATACCATAGAAAGTGCAATTGAGGAGATAAGAAAAGGGAAACTGGTAATTGTGGTAGACGATGAAGACAGGGAAAATGAAGGCGACTTTATTACTGCCGCTGCCAATGCCACACCTGAAGTAATTAATTTTATGAGTAAATACGGGCGTGGTTTAATTTGTGCGCCCATTACTGAAGAAAGGGCCCAGGAACTACAACTTGGTTTAATGGTTCGAGATAATACCGCATTACACGAAACCCCATTTACTGTAAGCATAGACTTGTTAGGTCATGGTTGTACTACTGGTATCAGTGCCCAGGACAGGTCTAAAACCATTCAGGCATTGATAGATCCGGCTATAACACCTGCTGATTTGGGCAGACCCGGCCATATATTTCCCTTACGTGCCGTAAAAGGCGGCGTACTTAGAAGATCCGGGCATACAGAAGCTACTATTGACCTTGCCCGCTTAGCCGGCTTTGAGCCAGCAGGTGTGCTTGTTGAAATAATGAACGAAGATGGCACCATGGCCCGACTGCCCGAATTGATGGAAATTGCAAAAAAGTTCGACTTTAAGGTAATTAGCATTAAAGACCTTATTGAATACAGGCTTAAGACAGAATCATTAATTGATGAACAGGTACGTGTTGATATGCCTACCAAGTATGGCCATTTTAAATTAGTTGCGTTTAAAGAAAAAACCACTGGTGCAGAGCACCTGGCCCTGATAAAAGGCGAATGGGAACCCAATGAGCCAGTATTGGTACGCGTTCACAGCAGTTGTTTTACCGGTGATATATTGGGTAGCTTAAGGTGCGATTGCGGTGATCAGTTACACAAAGCCATGCAAATGGTAAACGCCGAAGGCAAGGGCATTATTCTATACATGAACCAGGAAGGCCGCGGAATTGGCCTGTTTAATAAACTAAGGGCCTACAAATTGCAGGAAGAAGGCATGGATACCGTAGAAGCTAATTTACATCTTGGCTTTGGAATGGATGAAAGAGATTATGGAGTGGGTGCACAAATCTTAAGGCATTTGGGCGCTACCAAATTATTATTAATGAGCAATAATCCCAAGAAAAGGGCCGGACTTGGTGGCCACGGAATAGAAATTGTGGATGTGGTACCCATAGAAATAAAATCCAACCAACACAACGAAAAATACCTGCAAACCAAACGTGATAAAATGGGTCATAAAATAATGGGCAATAAATAAAGGCAAATTTGTTAGCCGGGCAATAACTTACTATTTAGCTTTACTTGCGTCGCACACTGCATCGTTCTGTTCAATTTTCAACTGAATGATGCAGTGTTTTTTATTTACCATATCAAGTGGCAGTTTCACTTTTTAAATCGCATTGTATTTATGCCCTTATTTCAATGCACTAATTACAAGTACAGTTTTGATTTTCAACATGCTACTGTTGCTTTTGTTGGGCCATAAATTGTTTAAACACTTCACCATTGGCTCTTAAACTTGCATCTGTATTTTGCAGTGCTTTTGCGCCACCTTCCCCATCGCCGCTAAACCAAATACAATATTCCAGGCCGGCTGTATTAAAAGCATTTAGCATGGCTTTGGTTAATGCCGCAGAACTGCTTCGGGTGCCACTCTCGTTAGAAATAATTTTTTTACCGGTGGCATTTTTTACAAAATCAATTATGGCTGCAATAGCATTTGGCGTTATGTTCACGACCGACTCATCGGTACCGCCATCGCTGTTTTTAATGGGCTCGTAAATATGAATATTTACATAATCCAGTGGCAAAATTTTGTATGCCTTTATTAAACTATCAGCCCTTGCTATTAAGCCATCTACTTCGGGATTGGAACCTGGGTGTTGGACGGCTTTTAATATGGCTGGTTTTATGCATAAACCGGCAAATGTATTGGCCTGCGCCGGCATACCGCGTTGCAAAAAATCTTTGTACACCAATAAACAAAGTTCTTTATTGGTTAAACCTCCATTGGTTACTCTAACTCCATTTGCATGCGCAACACTTATAGCTGCCGAAAGCTGATTGATATAATCTCTTACCGGTCCGCTATGGTATTTTTTTATAAGCTCTTCGTTCTCTATTACAATTAAGGGTGGATGATAGGTTTGTAAAATATTACTGAGTATTTTTTTGTACACCACTGTATCTGTTGGGTAGGGCACGGGGGTTTTACCGCCCTCTCTATTTTGCGCAACACCCCAGTTTATATTGGGTATTACTGTAAAACCAGCTTCTAAAAACTTACTATAGCTTTCATCATGACCATTCCACTTTTGCATTATAATGGCATCGCGAACAATTGGAACATCCAGTTTTTTGGCTACTGCAATTTTATCGGGCAAGCTTAATGCGCCATTTACCAGCACCCCATATTTGGTTTGTGCCTGCGCTACAGCAAATAGGCAAATGAATAAGGCGGTTATTTGTGTTTTCATGGTGTGGTTTTAAACAATACTACGCTTACTCTATTTTTTTGAGTGTTAATGTTTATTCACCATAGGATGCACTTTTGTAATAGCAGTTTAACCGCATGCATTAATTTAACTTATTACCACCTGTATTTTGCGTGAGGGATAACAGCGGAAAGCCCACAGCGAAACGAAGTGCAGCGAGGACTTGCAGCGAATAGCCCGACCTGCAAGGGCACGCCCTTATTGCATTATTTGCTGCCATAAAAAAGCCCCGTATTGTGGTACGGGGCTTTTGAAATTTTTAAACCAGTATTTTAGTAACCTGGGTTTTGCGTTAGATTGGCATTAACCCTTAACTCTCTTTGAGGGATTGGGAAAACCAATTTAGGATCGTTCCAGGATATTAAGCCTACATTTTGCTCCAGGCGTTTTGCATCGTGCAGGGCATTGCCTTCGAAAGCAAGTTCAAGCTTACGCTCTTTTAAAATAGCATCGAGTGATAATTCTTCGCTACCTAAAGGTGTAAGATTTACACGCTCTCTGATAACATTAATATCGTCCAACGGCTCAGCACCATTGGCAGTACCTAAACGAAAATTAGCTTCGGCACGTATCAGGTATAACTCGGCCAAACGAATAAGGTGCACATTGCCATAGATATAATCAAATTTGCCGATATATATTGAGCCACCTGAATTGTAAAACAAATCCAGTCTGGCATCGCCGGCCTCATATAAATCTAAATGTTCCTGTTCAATTTGAATATCGCCACGACCATCGGCAGAATAATAGGTTTGAAAATCGTTAGTGCCTGAACTGGATGTAACCTGTATAGCAAACACATCTTCATCTGTATTACCATCGGTTAGTGGAAAAGCATCTGCATAAGGGTTCATTAGAAATTTGCCATTTGCTGATGCATAATCAATTGATCTGGTGGCTGCGGCGGCTGCATTGGCATAATCGCCTTTTTGCAAATAAATACGTGCCAGCATAGCAGCAGCAGCAGATTTATCAGCAAAGAACCCATTCTCATCGGGTAATTTACTTTCAGCATCTGTAAGATCTGCAATAGCTTGAGTATATACTGCAGCTACGGTTGCTCTTGGCACCTGGCTTTCTGCATTGATTTCTACTGTTGGAGTTAGTATAATGGGTACACCAGCATTTGAGCCGGGGTCGCCATCATTCCATGCTTTACCAAAAAGTCTTACCAGATCGAACAAAACGGAGCCCCGGATAAATTTAGATTCGCCTTCTACTTTGTTTTTTTTATCATCGGCAACCACATCCAGGTGATTAAGCACATTATTAACATCGTTAATAGCTGTATAGCCGCTTAACCAGGTGCCTGCAACAAAGCTATTATCTATAAGAATAGCTTTATTTTTCATTTGTGTTAACTGTTCAAATGTACCAGACCAGCTTATTTCTGTGGTATTGGCCAATAAATCAGCAGCAACAAACATGGTGCCACCATAGAGGTTTGAAGCACCAAGATGAGAATAGGCTCCTACCAGTGCTACTTCTACATCTTTACCTGTTTTAAAAGCATCTTTGGTATCGATACTTTGGGTAGGAGTAGTATCTAATTCTTTGCTACAGCTAAGTGCACTAATGGTGGCCGTAAGCAATAATATATTAATTATTTTTCGTGTCATGTGTAATAGATTTTAGTTGTGTATAAGGGTTACAGACCAAGGCTAAAGCCAAATACAATTGTTTTTAACTGAGGGGCAGAATAGAAATCTACACCTTGTGTAATGTTGGAAGCAGAATAATCGGCATTTACTTCAGGATCCCATCCTTTATAGTTGGTGATAGTAAATAAATTTTGTGCCCTTACATAAAATCTTGCTCTTTCAATTTTTACTTTCTTAAGCACTGAAGCTGGAAGATTGTAAGCCAAGGTTACTGCTTTAACCCTTAAATAAGAACCATCAGAAATATACCTGCTGGAATTATTGGTACCATTTGCATAAAACATTCTTGCTTCAGGCACCATAGTTATATCACCTGGTTTATCCCATGCAGCTAACTGATCCAGGGTTTGGTTATCGAAACCATTACTACCACTGGCCGACATGAACTGACCACCACCATTAAATACTTCATTCCCCTGAACACCTTGTAATAAAACATCCAGGTCTATGCCTTTATAGCTAAAAGTATTGCTAAAACCATAAAAGAAATCAGGAACAGGGCTACCTACAACCACATCCTGCGCGGCATTATAATCGTTGGTAGTAGTTCTATCTAAAGTACCATCAGATTTAGTGGTATTCAGGTAATATAAAGCATCTCCATTGGCTGGATCAGCACCTGCAAATTCTCTGGTAAAGAATACACCTAATGCTTCACCTTCTTTGGCTTTATTTACATCACCGCCCAATACCTGACCATCAAGATTGGTAATCTTATTTTTATTAGCAGAGAAGTTAATGCTGGATGTCCATCTGAAATTCTTGGTATTGATATTGGTAGTATTTACGGTAAATTCTAACCCTTTATTGTTTAGGTTACCAATATTTCTAAACTGGCTGGAAAAACCAGAAGTACCAGGCACTTCTACATCCAATAAAAGGTCTTGTGTTTTTCTTTCGTAATAATCTACTTCTATTCCAAGTCTGTTATTAAAGAAACTTGCTTCAAAACCAACATCAAAACCTTTGGTAGTTTCCCATTTCAAATCGGGGTTTGGAATTTGTGTTGGTCTTTGACCTGCCTGACCACCATATGCACCATCACCAGTGTATAAACCACGGGATGCAAAGTTGGCAATTTCTCCATTACCGGTTAAGCCGTAGCTACCTTTTACTTTCAGGAAGTTAAGCCACTTCACATTTTCAAGAAACTTCTCTTCGCTTAATATCCAACCCACAGACGCTGCAGGGAAGAAACCATAACGGTTGTTGGCACCAAACCTGGAAGATCCATCATACCTGCCACTTAAAGCCAACAGATACTTATTATTAAACTTATAGTTAGCTCTTAAGAAATAAGACAGAAAACTAAACTCGCTGGCAGAAGATGTTGCATCTACTTTAGAGGCCGCACTGGCCAGTTTTTTATACGCATCACTAGGAAACTCTTCGCCTTCCGCTAATGAAGAGGTACTGGTTTGTTTCTGGAAACTCATACCACCAACCACATCTATTACATGTACATCTTTAAATGTTTTGGCATACTGTACGAAATTGTTGGTATTAATGTTTAGTAATTGATCCGAAGAGAAAAAGCCGCTACCATTTGGTACACCTGTGTTACGTGCTGTAACACTACCATAGTAAGCTTCTTCTGTTTGATTTAGCTGATCTACACCAAACTCACTACGGAATACCAAACCTTTTGCCAGATTAACATTGGCATATACATTACCCAGCATCCTGTTTACCAACGTTGCATAAGATGAATTATCCACACTTAATAATGGATTGTAATAAACGGGAAAGTTAGTATTGGGGTTACCGGTTGCCAAATCAAGGGCACCACTTGGTAATCCTGTTCTTGGATCGATAATAGGTGTTATTGGCGATAATGCTACAATCTGTATCGGCGTTGAAAACGCATTATCATTGGATACACGGTTGTTTTGAGAACGGGCAAAACTCATATTCATACCAACAGATAACCAATCCTTTACTTTATGGTCTACATTTAAACGACCATTGTATCTTTTATAAGAGTTTCTTACAATAATACCATCCTGATCAAGATACTGACCGGAAGCAAAAAACTTGGTTTTATCGTTACCACCAGATAAGCTTACATCATATTGGGAAATAGGTGCTTTTTGAAAACCCTGTTCCTGCCAATCAGTATTTACTTTTGCAGTTTTCCAATCTTCATTCCCAGCAGAATAGCGGGTAAAACGGCTCTCTGTGTAGCTCATCCAGTCTGCAATAGCATCTTCTTCAGTATCATAATAACCGGCTAAAAAATCCTGATGTGCAGCACCTACCGCAGCTCTGCTAAAATAATCAACAAACTGGGTAGCATTTAAAAACTCTCTTTTACCAGTTGGCTTTTGGCTACCGGTAAAATATCCAATATCAATTTTAGAAGTACCGTTTTTACCCTTTTTTGTGGTAATAAGTACAACACCATTAGATGCACGTGAACCATAAATGGCAGCAGCCGATGCATCTTTTAATATTTCGATAGACTCAATATCGTTGATATTTATATCAGATAAAGGATTGGTAGGAGACCCGTTGCTGGAAAGACTGGCAGTAATTACAGGAATACCATCTACTACATACAAAGGTTCGTTGCCAGCAGAAACAGATGACGCACCCCTAACCCTGATATTGATACCCTGACCCAATTTACCATTTTGCTGTTGTACCAATACACCTGATGCACGGCCCTGTATAGCACTCTCAAAACTGGTAACAGGGGTATTGGTTAATTCTTTTGCACCCACTTTTGCAATAGAACCGGTAACATCTTTTTTAATTTTTGTACCATAACCCACTACTACTACTTCACTTAAAGATTGTGAATTTTGCGAAATGGCAATACTTAGTTCATTACCAGTAATAGCTACAATAAAATCGTTGTAACCAACGTAAGTAATAACCAGTTCCTTTACATTGTCTTCCACTTTCAATGAAAATTTGCCATCTGCAGATGTGCTGGTAATAGCTTTGCCATTCCTGGCCTTAACGGTGGCTCCTGCAACAGCAGAGCCATCTTTTGCGTCTGTAATTTTTCCCGTTACAACCCTGCCTTGCGCAAAAGCAGCTGTTGCGGTAAATATCACAGCGAGTAATAATGCAATTGTTTTCCTCATGTGTGTGAATTTTGGTTAATATATAAAAATAAAATTGTTTACGTAACGTGGTTACAGGTAAACAAAGCAGTTCAGATTTTCACAAGTATACAGTATTATTGACAGGCTCATTAATTTTAATGCTGCTTTTTATGTAATAAATACCAATAAATTGCTTTTTCCGCAAAAAAATAGCAGTTTATTAAACTTTTTTTAGATATACTGCCAATTATTAATAAATAATTTAACCGGATTTGCCGATAAAACGCCTGCCGCAGCAATATTTAAAATGACGAAAATTATACTTATAACATTGAAATACAACAAATTCACATTTTTGTTTATTAGCCTCACATTTAATTATAGGGCAGCTTTACTTGCGTCGCACTCTTGTACGGCATAATATAAATGAGCAGGAGGAAAAACCCTAGAAAAACCAATAAAATCGTCTTGCGCCCCTATTCCAAATAATTGTTACAAATCAGGTAAATAGACAAATACAGTAAATTATAATTTTTAATTATTTGATTATCAATTATTTAATTTTTATTTACACAAAACCCACCTCATAATTAGTGCAAGTCGGCTTAAAAAAAAGCAACCTGAATAAGGGCTTAAAAGTTTTCAACAAGCCCAAAATTAATTTTGAAATGTAGCTCATTATTGTAATTTAGTGGCAGAATTTAATGGGTTAGTAAGTAAGGAAGGTTAGCATTTTTGCTAACCTTTTTTTATTGCTGCACCGTTTTAGGGCGAATAATATAACAGTAAACACCTTACAACTAATCAAGTTTTTGTTGCCATAAAACCCGAACCCCGAACCGAGCGTGGCAAGTATAGCTACATAGGTAATCTCCTGTTTGTAACACTACAATTTCTTAATTAAATAATTTGGTCTGTTTTATTTATTAGCATTTAAATATTCAGCAAATACATTCATTGGCAACTAAATAGGTTTATAATTGCCTTAGATGAATACAAGTAAAAAATATTAGCATTACCCGTATTATCTTTATACAATGAGCAAAATAAAAACTGCTTTTTTTTGCAGCAACTGCGGATATGAAAGTGCCAAATGGTTGGGTAAATGCCCATCGTGCAATGAATGGAATACTTTTATTGAAGAAGTAATTAATAAAGGCGCCGATAAAAGCAACGACCCATGGAAAAACTATAATAACGATAAAAGAACACATGCTACCATTGCATTGCAGGATGTTACCAGCAAAGAAGAACATAGAATTGTTACTGCCGACCCAGAACTAAACCGCGTATTAGGAGGCGGTATTGTTGCGGGCAGCATAGTATTGGTTGCAGGCGAACCGGGAATTGGCAAAAGCACCTTACTATTACAGGATGCCCTTGAATTAAAAAATATTACCACCCTTTACATTAGTGGCGAAGAAAGTGAACAGCAAATAAAAATGCGTGCCGACAGGTTAAAGATTGTAAATGAAAATTTTTACCTGCTAACAGAAACATCAACGCATATCATCTTTCAGGAAATTAAAAAACTAAAACCGCAACTGGTAATTGTAGATTCGGTGCAAACACTGCAATCAGATATAGTAGATTCTACACCGGGCAGTATTACACAAATTAGGGAATGCACTGCCGCATTTCAACGCTTTGCCAAAGAAACAGATACACCCGTTATATTAATTGGACATATTACCAAAGATGGTACTATAGCAGGCCCCAAACTACTGGAACATATGGTTGATACCGTATTGCAGTTTGAAGGAGACCGCCATTACGTATACCGCATTTTACGAACCCTGAAAAACAGGTTTGGCAGCACGGCCGAATTGGGTATTTATGAAATGACAGGAGATGGTATGCGGGCCGTACTTAACCCATCGGAAATTTTAATAAACCAAAAAGAAGATCAATTAAGTGGAAGTGCCATTGCAGCCAGTATGGAAGGGCTAAGGCCCTTGCTAATTGAAGTACAGGCATTGGTTACACAAAGCGTTTATGGCACACCGCAACGCACCGTTACCGGTTTGGATTTAAGAAGGCTGCAATTACTTTTGGCCGTTTTAGAGAAAAGAGGTGGATTTGCATTTGGAGTTAAAGATGTTTTTGTAAATATTGCCGGCGGCTTAAAAGTAGAAGACCCCTCCATTGATTTGGCGGTAACCTGCGCCCTGCTTTCATCCTACGAAGATGTGCCGATGCCCCAACATATTTGCTTTGCTGGTGAAGTAGGATTAAATGGTGAAATTAGAGCCGTAAACCGCATAGAACAAAGAATTGCCGAAGCAGAAAAACTGGGATTTGAAAAAATAATTGTTTCAAAATTTAATAAAAAAGGATTTGATAAAAACCAGTTTACCATAGAAGTAGTGGCTTTAAGCCGGGTAGACGAAGTATACCGTTACTTGTTTTGATTTTGTTTAGTTTCAATTTTACTTTTAAATTGTATAATGATGAAAACCCTTTCATTATACCTGCAGCATTTTCTGCATTTATTTTTTCCGCATACCTGCGAAGGCTGCGGCACAGATATTTTAGATGATAAAAGTATTTTATGCGCCGCCTGCTTTACTAATTTACCTGTTACCGGTTTTATGGGGTTGGAAGGCAATACTGTTGAAAAAATTTTTTATGGAAGGGTAAAAATAGCTGCTGCTGGCAGCGCTTTTTATTTTAATAAAAACTCAACCATACAGCACCTGATTGCTGACCTAAAATACCATCGCAATAAAGAAGCTGGCTTTTATCTTGGTAAACTATTGGGAAATGAGCTGGCAAAAACTAACAGGTTTAATAATGTTGATGCCATTATTCCCTTGCCTTTAAACCCGCGTAAAGAAAAGAAACGGGGTTATAATCAGGCGGCAGTTATTGCAGAAGGTATACAATCTGTTTGGCCAAAGCCAATTTTAAATAATAAAGTAATTAGAAAAATATTTACTGATACTCAAACACATAAAAACCGCGTTAGCCGCTGGCAAAGCATGCAGGGCGTATTTGCCGCAGAGCAAATAGAAATATTGCAGCACAAACATCTTTTATTGGTAGATGATATAGTTACCACCGGTGCTACACTGGAAGCCTGTGCCACCGCCATTTTGCAGGTTCCCGGCACTACCGTAAGTATTGCTACAGTTGCCTACACCTTATAAAAAAAGAACCCCGTACAAAATGTACGGGGTTCTTTTTCAATTATATGGGTTAGTTATTCCTGTACTACCAATCTAAATCCGTTACCGTGAATATTCACAATTTCAATTTTCTCATCATCTTTCAGGTATTTACGTAGTTTGGCTATGTAAACATCCATGCTACGACCATTAAAATAAGTATCGCTGCCCCAAATTTTCTTTAATGCCCTTTCGCGTGGCAATAAATCATTCTTATGTTCGGCAAGCATTTTAAGTAACTCATTTTCTTTAGGCGATAATGTTTGTGTTTTACCATCGTGTATCAATTCACGCAGTTTGGGGTTAAAATGATAACGTCCCAAATCAAATTGCATGTTTTCGCTTTCGCGGTTTAATTCTTCGTTACGCTTAAGTATGGCTTTAATTTTCATCAGCAATACTTCACTATCAAATGGCTTGGTTATATAATCATCAGCGCCCAGTTTATAGCCTTGTATAATGTCTTCCTTCATGGTTTTTGCACTTAGAAAAAACAATGGCACATCAGGATCTATATCCCTTATTTCTTCTGCCAGTGTAAATCCATCCATATGTGGCATCATTACATCCAGCAAACAAATATCATATTTCTCCCTTTGAAAAGCTGCCAGACCTAGCCGGCCATCTCTTTCAAGTGTAACATCATAATCGCTTAATTCCAGGTAGTTTTTTAGTACCATACCAAGGTTCTGATCGTCTTCGCAAAGCAGAATTTTGTATTTAGTCGTATCCATAATTCTTTGTTTAATTAGCTTAAAATTACTTAATTAAAGTGTTACGCAAACATCGGGCAAATATTTGTTAAGGAGTTGGCAATTATTACAAGTTTTACAAAACCGGTATTGACTGGTATTTTAAGTACTTGCTAGTTTATAAAAGAACTATTTATGTAACCGGCAGCCGGTTTTTATGGCATCACCGCTTGCCACGCTCGGTTCAGGGTTCCTCCCTTGTGGTGACAAAAAATACATTTGCAGATCTAGAGATTCGCACATCCGCTCATCTCCACATCTCCGCATTCGCTCATCTCCACATTCGCACATTCGCCTCCCCCTTCCCACTTGTTGCATGTAGTTTCTGCCGTACAAGTGTGCGACGCAAGTAAAGCTGCCACCTGAATTTTGGCCCGGTACAAAACCTTGTATTTAGGGAATTACATCAAATAAAAAACGCCGCAGATATTGCGGCGCTTGCTATTGTTTGCAGCATTTTTATTGAATAAGCTTGGTTATTTGTGCAATGGGTAAGGTATTGGCCAAAGCAAGAAAAGCAGCTTCGGTGGTATTGGTAGCTTCGAATGTTAACAGTGAACTGCTAAAGGGCATTTCCAGCTTAAAGTTGGCGCCGCCATTACTGTTATCAGATTTTTCGAGTCTGGCTTTATAGCCCTGTACTTTTACTGTTTTATTGTTTTCATCGCGCATCATACCGGCCATTGGCATATTTAAAATGGCATTGATGGAGCCAATAAGTGGTGAGTTGCTGATAATTTCTATGGTGGCATTATTAAGGCTGCCTAACCCATAACTGCGGTGTATGGTGGCGCCAATATAACCCACATTGGAGGTTACATTATCTTTTTTAGCAACAGTGCTCATGGTATCCAATTTGGCAGGCAATAGTTTTAAAACTTCTTTACCTATTACAATATCTAACTCCTGCAAAGCCTGTTGCAGGGCAAAATGCGTGTCTTCCAGTTTACCAGAGGCATAGGATGATTTTGCAGTGCTAATTTCAGTTTTAAAATCCTGTGCATGTATCAGTGCGGTAAAGCAAAAACTTATTGATAATATGAGTATCTTTTTCATGTGGTTTTTTATTTATTGTTCACCAAGCATTTTTTTAAGTCCATCTATATCAAACGCAGCAGCCGTATTGGTTACTTCAGTTTCATCGGCATAGTTTACACATTCCCAAACAATCATAGATGACTGGCCTAAGGGAACAATAAGGGTATAGCCTTTACTGTCATCGTATTGAATGATGGCTTTATTACCTTTTACTTTTATTTGCTTAATATTCTGGTCGTTCATATTGGCCTGCATGTAAGTATTGTTAAAATACAAATAGGCCAGACTGGAATACATTAGGTTATTACCAATACTGATAGTGGCTTCTTTATCCTTACCATCGGTATAAACCCGAAGGATGGTAAGGTTGTTCCAGCCCCATTGTGTGCTAACCAGTTTATCCTGTAAAGTATCTGCTGGCAAACTATTTACCGTAATAGGTAGAGATTTGAGAATTTCTTTACCTATTTGCAGTTCAACACCAATTAGTGCCTGTTGTATGGCATAACGTGCATCGCTGTAATTGCCGGCGGTATTAGCAGTTTCGGCTTCCTTTATTTGCTCTGCCACATCAGGGGGTGGTGTGTTTTTTAAGCCGGCACCACCTTTGTTTACAGGCTTACCATTAGGGCCAGTACCTGTGCCACTACTACCCTCTCCATCTGCAGGCAAACCTGCAGCGGTATTGATGGTGCTGTCAACTTTTTTGTCGAGCACTTTATTGGCAGCCTGGTTAACCTTGTCTTTTAATTTTTTAAGCAACTGCGCCTGTGTATTATTAAAGGTGAGCACTGAACAAAGTATCAATACCAGGAATGTACCCTTTTTCATATGGGATAATTTTATTGAAGAATGTAAGTAAAATTATTAAATGCTTAAGACACCATAAAAGTTATTTTGGCTACAAAATAGATGTGGCAGCTTACAATCCATTACAAAAAGCAATTAATTCGTTTAACTGTTTTTCGTTATTAAACCTGATATCATGCGTTTTTATATATGTTTCAACTTCTTTGCTTTTTGCCGGAAATAACTTTAAGAAAGTAGCCTTATTGGCGGCTTTTACTTCTCCCTCATTTGCAATTAAATACCAGTCGTACTTTTTTCTTACCACGGCATCCTGGTTAATCATTAAACTGTACGTATTATAGGAATCGCTATAATTTTTACTGTTATCAATGGCAGACGTGGTATTGGCCTGGCCATAGGCGCCAATTTTTTCATATTCAATTTTTATTTGCTTTCTAACCGCCAGCTCTATATCTCCATTTTTTGATACCACTTCCTGATAGCCACGATCGTAATAAAATACAACTTCACCTACCGAAATAAATTTCACCTGCTCAGGATTGGCAATGGTTAGCGTATCGCCGGTATTTGTTATAAAGCGCATTTCGCCGGTAAGCAGGTTATAATTAAACAATGCGGTGGCTGCCTTATTGTATTTATAAAATACAGTGCCTTTCGTAAACTGGGCAAAGCGGTAGGCGCCAAATTCAGAAACTGCTTTCATAAGATCTTCGCCGGCATGTACCCTTATTTTTTCCTCGCCTTGTGCATAGGAAACGGTAGCTAACAGGGCAAAGAATACGGTGATGAGCATTAATTTCATATTGATTACTTTATTGAGAGATATAAAATTAGCCATAAAAAATATTTACGGGTACCATTTTATTTTAATGGTATTCTGCCGTTTATTTTCAGTTGCTGCCAGCAGTACAGAAAGTAGAAGAGTGCGACGCAAGTAAAGGCAAATAACGTACCATAGCAGGGCAAATAATACAGCTTAAATTCATAATTTTTGTACAATTAGCAACTTAATAAAATGAAATATTTCTTATTGAAAATTGAATCTGCTAACTTTCCACAAATGTTTTAGCTATGCCAAAGAATGATGAATTTTTACAAAAAGTACAGGAAGGATATACTTTTAAAGGAGAACATGTAAAACTGGGCAGCGCCATGCTGGATGGGCAGGTGGTTAATGGCGCCGATGTTTTTTTACCACTAAAAATGCTTAACCGCCATGGGCTTATTGCCGGCGCTACCGGTACCGGTAAAACCAAAACGCTTCAAATGATTAGCGAGGTATTAAGCGATGCCAGCATACCCGTTATTATGATGGATATTAAGGGCGACCTGAGTGGAATTGCAGCAGCTGGAACGGTAAACAGCAAAATAACTGAACGATGCAATATTTTAAATGTAACCTATACGCCTGCTGCATTTCCGGTAGAATTAATGACCCTGAGTAACGAAAAAGGCATAAGGCTAAGGGCCACAGTTACTGAGTTTGGACCAATATTATTAAGTAAAATATTGGGACTAAACGATACGCAGGGCGGACTGGTATCTATGCTGTTTAAATATTGCGATGATAACCAGCTACCCTTACTGGATTTAAAAGATTTTGTAAAGGTATTACAGTATGCAGGCAACGAGGGCAAAGCAGATTTGGCCGCCGCCTATGGTAATATTTCTACCACATCTACCGGTACCATATTACGTAAAGTAATTGAGTTGCAACAACAGGGCGCTGATGTATTTTTTGGAGAACCCAGCTTTGAAGTAGACGACCTGATGCGCATAAGTGATGATGGCCGCGGGATGATAAATATTTTGCGAGTTACCGATATGCAGAGCAAGCCCAAATTATTTTCTACGTTTATGCTGCAACTATTGGCTGAATTGTATGCTACCTGCCCCGAAGAAGGCGATATGGATAAGCCAAAGCTGATTATGTTTATTGATGAAGCACACCTGTTATTTGAAGAAGCTACAGATGCTTTATTAAAACAAATTGAAACTGTAATTAAACTAATACGATCCAAAGGCATTGGCATTTATTTTTGCACCCAAAACCCGCAGGATGTACCAGCTGCTATATTAAGTCAACTGGGCTTAAAAGTACAACATGCCTTGCGTGCCTTTACTGCAACAGATAGAAAAACTATTAAACAGGCGGCAGAAAATTTTCCTGAAACAGCATTTTATACTACCGAAGATTTGCTTACACAAATGGGTATTGGCGAGGCGCTGATAACCTTACTAAACGAGAAAGGCATACCCACCCCGCTGGTACATACCATGCTTTGCCCGCCACGTAGCCGAATGGATGTGTTGAGCGATATGGAAATTGATGCCCTGGTAAGCAAAAGCAAGCTGGCAAATAAATATAACCGTGTGGTAGATACTGAAAGTGCCTACGAAATTCTATCAGAAAAAATACAGGAAGCTGCAGAAAAAACACAAAAAGCCGAAGCCGAAAAACAACAAGCCAAAGAACAAAAAGCAGCACCAAAAGAAAAAAGTTTTTTTGATAGTGCCGCAGCCAAACAAATAGAGCGTACCGCCGCTTCCATCATTACCCGCAGCCTGTTGGGTGCACTGGGTTTGGGTGGGCGCAGTACCAAAAGAAAAGGTTTGTGGTAATTATTTGCCACAAACCTTTTATCTATTATTTTATTAGCCGGACAATACAATATGCATTTAGCACCGCTTGCGTCGCACTCCTGTACTGCAACAAATATTGCAGCAAATTATTCTTCCTGAAAACGTTTGTCTCTTATAAAAGATTCGTCATCAAGTGTTTTAAGAAAAGCAATGATGTGTTGTTTTTCACCATCAGATAATGCAATACCTGTGGTGCCATTATTTAGTAAAGTGCTGTCCAAAGTAGCCGTTGCTTTAACACCACTGCTATAGTGGTTTAACACTTGTTCCAATGTGGTAAAGCGGCCATCATGCATATAAGGCGTAGAGTAAGTTAGATTGCGTAAAGTAGGCACTTTAAATTTTCCCATATCCTCTGGCATAAGTGTAACATTATACCGCCCCATATCTTTTTCAAAACTTGAAGAAAGTCCGTTATTTCTAAAACTGCCATCAGTAAAAAGATCTGTTGCATGGCAATTGCTGCATTTTGCTTTCACTAATGCCAGGCCGTCTAATTCATCTGTAGTAAGGGTTATATTGTTTTCTTTGCGTACGTATTGGTCGTATTTGCTATTGGCTGAAACCATGCAAAGCATAAACTGAGACAAGGCTTTTGTAAAGGTTTGTGTAGTAATCTCTTCACTACCAAATGCAGCTTTGAATTGTTGTTTATAAGCAGAAATCTGCTGTAATTTAACAATAACATTGGCCACCGTTTCATCCATTTCAACTGGGTTTTGAATGGGATTAAAAGCCACCAAATCAAAATTATGTACACCCCCATCCCAAAAAAAATCCTTACCCCAGGCCAGGTTAACCAACGACAAACTATTGCGTTTCCCCAACTGGTCGTTAATACCATGGCTAACCGTATGGCCATGTTGTGTAAATGCAGAAGTAGCAATATGGCAAGAGCCGCAGGAAACAGAATTATCTTTTGAAAGTATGGGATCGTAGAAAAGAGATTTCCCTAATTGAAAACCATCCCAGCTTACCGGGTTAGCTGCCAAATTATATACCGGTTCAGGAAAGTTAACAGGCAGCAATACACCAATTGCCGGCTTATCAGATGATTTGTCACAGGCTGACATTAACAGCACATAACAAAGCAAATAACAAATATAAATTAAACGCTTTTGCATAAAAACCTATCTATAAATGAAATAATATACAGCAAGCAGAAACAAATACATTTCAACTTGCTGTACATACCAGTACCTAACGGGGTTTTACCCTTGTAAACAAGGCATTAACTACATACATAAAGTATACAATTGTTGCATGCCCTGCTAATCGTTGTGTACGTGATTAATAGAAAACATATGCTGATAATTATTTGCAATAGTAGTTGAGTAAGGTGCAAACATTACCATTGGGTCTGTAGCTACACTAATATTGGTGGTACCATTAAATAATTTCATTGCATCTACATACATATGAATATCCGGCTGGCGGTTGGTTCGCACCATAATTGGATCTTCGGGTGCAATTAGTTTAATTGTTTTAATATTATTGATAGTTGCACTGGTAGTGCCACCAAAACCTCCGATATGATACATAAAAGTATTTTCCATAGTAGATTGCGCAGAAGTACCCTCGGTTTTTAGAAAAATATAGCCACTGTTCCAGCTCCAGTACATATCCTGGCCTTCACCGGCGGGGTCCAGCACACCCGTTCTTTGTTCAACGGGAGCAGCACACTTGGCACTATCCACACCCAATACAAATTGAATGGCGGTATAATCACCGGCAGGAATATTACTAACCAATGGCCCCCTGGATTCTTCTACATCATGCTGTACCAAATAATAGCAGGAGTCTTTAGGCACCACATAGCTGCTGCCATCTGCCTTTATAAATACCACATTGCTGATATAATAATTAAACTTGGTAAAGCTAATTTGTTCACCTGCGGCTGTAGTATAAGTAGTACCAAATACCAGTTCGGCGTCCCCTGCACGGTTATCAAATTCAAGACTAACTTTTCCGGTGCCTGTAGCCGGTGAATCACTGCTTTTTTTACAGGAAAAAATAAATGTTGCACATAAAATAACCAATAAAGTATGTTGTATATTTTTCATGAGTTTCTACACATTTGTAATTAAAGAATAATAGTAATATGGGCCGTACATCTTGCATGTGATTGTAACAGCCCGTCATTCGAATTTTCACTTACCGGCAATTGGGTGCCTATGCCCAATGCCAGGTTTTTATAATACACTTCTGCACCAATGGTGTACAGCAGGGTATGTCCGCCGGTTAATGCAACCGTTTTGTTGTTATTGGTATTAATACCTACATTTTCAAACTGCAAACCAGTGGATGGTAAAAAGGTAACCCGTTTGGCATTTTGCCAGTAGAACAGTTGTACAGATGAATTAAACTGATTGCCATAACGGTAACCATCACCATTCTCGCCATTTAATTTATACATGGCCTGTGCGCTGGCACCAAGCTTATTTTTGCGTATGGTATAGGCGCCATTTAAAATATAATCGGTACTGCCGCTGCCTGTTTGCATGGTTTTACTAACCAGCAAATCGTTATAGGTTTTAGTAGTACTGCCACTGGGTAATTTAATACCCGCACCCAATTGCAGGGTTTGCTTTAGTCCATTTCCTTCCTTACTTACCGTATTTAGTAGAGTATAACTGGCCACTACAGAAACATCTCCAATACCCTGGGTGGTAGTTGGTTTACCACTTTCGTTTCTATGAAAATAGTGATAAGGCAATTGCGTCATTATTTGCCATTTTTTACTGGCATTCCAGCGGCCCCATATTTCTGTGGAGGTATAGTAATCATTACCTGTTATCAGGCTCTCAGGATGTGTACTGGTAAAGCTTCTGTAATACATGCGCATACCCAAAAAACTACTATTAAACCTTGGCAAAATAGTACTGTACATGCTTCCGGTGCCAGAGCACCCGCAAACATCACAGGCATGGGCGGTTGTAAACATTAGCGAACAAGCCAGTACAAATATTGACTTATTCATAAATAAAATTGAAAGATGAAATAATTGAACTGCAGCAATTATACCTGCGGAGGTCGGAAACAGTTCAACAACACTTCCTGGGTATGAAAGTGGGATATACCGGTTGAAAAACTGGTTTTGTTGATAGCTTTTGCAAAATGTATTTGCGCTACTGACACTACAAATAATTGAATTTCAAATTTTTCTTTAGAGGAATTGCTTAAGGGCGAGCCGGGTTTTTCTTCTTTATCTAATTGCTTGCTTAAGTAACAATGGCCATTACAATGCAAGTCTGGTTTAGCCTTATTTACGCATAATTCCTGTGCAATATATTGCTCATTTATATCAAAACACAATACCAGCAAGCCTTTGCTAAAGCTAGCCAGCAGTGTGCAAAACAGTAATATGGTTACGCAAATTTGCTTCATTAAGGCTGCGAAGTTAACAATGCAAAAAATCAATTGGGTGATTTGCGTCAATATTTTAAAAAATTAATTTTAAAATGCTTTTTGTACCCGGCATCAAATCCAATGGCATCGCCGCTTGCGTCGCACTCTTGTACGGTTGGAACAGCGAGGGGCTGCGGATGTGATGATGTGCGGATGGGAGGATGTGAAAGTGGGAGGATGTGCGGATTTGAAGTTGTGCGGATTTGTTTATCGCGAATGTGCGGATGGGAGGAGGTATGATTGTATTTTTTTGATGCCACGAAGGAGGGACCCTGAACCGAGCGTGGCAAGTAAAGCCTGATGGATGATTTGCACTTGACTACAATCCTATTTTACGGCAAAGTAACGTGTAATGTTACTGGAAGCGATACAAAAAATGTGGTACCCTTATTAGCCATTGTTTGAAACCAAATTTGTCCATTGGCTTTTTCTACAATGCCTTTGCATATGGCTAATCCCAAACCTGTTCCTGAAGATTTGGTGGTAAAATTGGGCGTAAATATTTTGTGTTGCATGGCTGCAGGTATACCCGTACCACAATCGGTTATGGCAATAATGATTTGCTGTTGTTCTATTTGCTGATTGATGGTTATTTCAATATTATTTTGGGTATTGCTGGCTTCTATTGCGTTTTTAATAAGATTGGTAAATAGCCTGTTCATTTGAATTTTATCGGCAGTAATGGTATAAATACCTTCCATTTTTTGCCATTGAATATGTATGGAAGCATCAGCTGAAAATAAACGGATGATGGATGCCAGCACATCTGTAAGATCGAATGTTTCCTCGTTAACAATGGCAATATTGGCGAACTGCGAAAAATCTCCGGCAATTTTAGAGAGCTGATCTATTTGCTCTACCAGGGTTACCGCTACCTGCTTACTAAGTTCTTTTACGTTGGACTGATTATTATCGATGGCTTTTTGGAGGTATTGTATACTTAGCTTCATGGGCGTAAGCGGGTTCTTAATTTCGTGTGCTACCTGACGGGCCATTTCACGCCAGGCACCTTCCCGCTCACTACGAGCAAGGGCTTCGGCACTATCGGTTAGCTTTTTAACCATTTTATTGTATTCGTTTACCAGCTCGCCCAATTCATCATCTTTTTTCCATACAATAATTTCGTTAGCACCACCAAAGCTGATGAGTTTCATTTTATCGGCAATAAATGTAAATGAGGAGGTAATGCGTTTGGTAAACCATATGGCAATTGCCCCCGCCATAATAAAAATTAGTGCATTTAATATAATAAGGGCAATGAGGAAATTGGATATTTCCTGGTTAAGCTCATTTTCAAGATTAATGTAGGGGATATTCAAATAGGAAAGTGTATTACCCATTTCGTCTTTTACCGGTACATAAATACTACGGTAGGCAAAATCCGCCACCTGCTCTTTCTGGATGAATTGCGTATAGCGTTTGTAATGCATGGCATCGTAAGCCACACGGTTCATTTTAGTGGTAACAATCTTATTATAAAAAAGGTATTGCTGAGAGGAGGCTTGCAGGTTGCCACTAAGATCATAAAAATTGATATCTGTATTATGGGTGGCCGCTATTTCTACAATACTATTTTCAAATGCAAGATTTAGGTCGAGGTTGTTTACATCAAACATTTCGCTGGCTACCACCCTGCTTTTTGCGAGTCGCTCAATTTCGTTTACCACTATCCTAACGGTACTTACCAGCTTTTCGTCGTTGGCTTTATCAAAACGGGCAATAAAAAAGGTGATGGTAGTAATTCCTATAATGATAAAAGAAACCAGACTTACTGAAACAATGATAGTTTGAATTTGCGTACGCAAACTAAAGCGAAATATCTTTTTTATTTCTATCCATTTAAAATGCGTTTTAAATAAAAGGTTACCAAAGTGCTGCAGCAAAACCAGCACGATAAATATGCCAAAAATATAGGCGAAAAAGGTAACTGAAGCAGAGAACCAATCTTCCTTTTTAGTCACCACTATTATCTTATTATCACTGCCTTTTGTCCATAGTTCGCTATACCCGTTTTTACTGGTAAAATAAAACTCCACTTTGGGTAAATCGGCTCTGGAAATAGTATCGTTAAAATTGTAATTGCCGCTACTTTTAAACAGGTGATTTTTTACATAAATGGCATAAGGATAGGTACCGGTTGATATTTCATTATCGTAAAGTACCTGCCGGAATAATTCCGGTGTGAGTGTTTCTTTGGTAAAGTTTCTGGGACTAATAACCATAAACACATAGCCTGCAATGCCATAGCCTGATGAGGAGGGCACATCCTTTTCGTAAATATATACGAACTGATCGAGACCTGCTTCGTAATAATAGAGTCCATCTTTATTATTAGCCGGTACTGCTTTATTGGCTATCAGTGCTTTTAACTGTAAATAGCTGGCTGAATCTTCGTTATTGAGAGGCTGTTTGTTATTATCGAAAGTGTAAATTCTGGTATTGAAGTTATTTACAAACCCCCTGAAATTGGCATTGATGAGTTTTTGTTTTAGCTGTGTATTTTCATAGGGATCATAAAATCGGCTAAAGTTTTTTTGAAGAAATATATCTGATAACTGTTCTACCGCCATATTAATAATGGTTTCGCTGGCCTGCTGGGTACTAAGACTTATTTTATCAGCAAAATCTTTTCTTTTCTTTTGCTCAAGTGATGCGTTTTGATACATAAGCAAAACTGTAACTGTAGCCATAAGAAAAATGCTCCATGCCATAAAGAAAGGCGCATCGTAAAAGGAGAGTGTTTCATCCTGTTTGCGCATATCTGTTAACACGTAAAATAAAATCATCCAAACAATTACAATAAACGTAAGACCCGTTGAGTTAATAAAAGCTACCCTTAATGCCACTAATAACAGGGCGCCAGCCAATAAAATAATTAACCGCCAATAAAGGGAGAAACCTGCCAGCCTGCTAATACTACATAATAACTGTACCAGATAATAATAGCTTATAACAATAAAACAAACAATTATAAACCCTATAAGTGTATACTCATTCAGTGAAAAAAAATTGGCTACATCAAATGATAATTTATCTGAAGAATCAATTATTAAACTACTTAAAAAATAAGTGGTAGAAATTGTAAGTAATGGCAAAACTACCAATGCCGCAACCGAGGATACTTTTTTAATTTGTTGGGTTAGTTGCTGCAATTTATCATTGATAAAACTGAAATGAAATTTTATAAAACTAACCATCCAGTAAAACAAAATTGCATTAATAAGCAAATCGCCTAAAGAGGGGTGTATATAACTGGATGCATAAATGTCTGCATCAAACAATTCCAGTTTTCTAAAATTAAAGGGGAATGAAAAATTATAACTGATTAAACGAGCAGTAAAAACTACAGAAAACAAAAAAAAGAAGCCTGGGGCCAAACCTGTCTGCGACACTACTGCAGTGGCCAGTGAGTTTATAAAAACCATTAATAAAATAATGGCCGCTACTCTTAAAATAATTGAAATATTTTCCGGCTGATCAAAAAGCGCATTATCCTTTTTACTTACATAATACAGCGGCTTACCACTTTCATCAATAATGGGAGGGCCAATATTTTTCTCGTCAATTATATAATTTTTGGCAAGCTCAGGATAATCTTCAAAATGATTGGTAAGATTACTATTCTCGTACAAATATTGCCAGTAAACAGGTATTAATCCTGCAATTATATAGGCCTTATCATCTTTTCGGATAGTCTTTTTTATTAAAACAAAATAGCTCTGTTGATAAGTAACCGCGTAATTACCATCTGGTTTGGCAATATCGGCAGTATTGATTTCCATTTTATTGGTATTCCAGTAAAGAGGAACAGGATTACCCAAATCGTTTACTACATAACTATAAAGACCAATATTATCGGTTAATTTATCTAGTTCTTCTTTTACGGGGGGCAAACTATCACTTATCAAACTTTCAATAAGGTTTGTTTGGGTAAACAGCTGATTGAAATAGGCTTCCTTTTCGGCTATATGCCTGGAAAGCACCGTTGCTACTTTTGTAGCATTTGAATCGAAGGAAAAATAGTTGGTAAATAAAAAAGATAGCGTATACAGCCATGCTGCTGTGATAAACAGATAACCATGCTTGTATGATGCCTTTTTTAATATATTGATCAACGGTTGCTGTTTTCTTTTTTAATATGGTTCCAAAGTTCATCCATCTCCTGTAAACTCATTTGTGCCAAACTGTTGCCTTGTTCAGTGGCAGCAGATTCCATTTGCGTGAAACGTTGAATAAACTTTCGGTTTACCTTTTCCAATGCTATCTCTGCATCTACCTGCAAAAAACGTGCATAATTTATAAGACTAAACATCACATCTCCAAACTCTTCTTCAATATGGTTTTGATCCTGCTCGGCAATCGCCTCTTTTAATTCACCTATTTCTTCTTCTACTTTTTTCCAAACATCTTCTCTGTTATCCCATTCAAATCCAACCTGTGCCGATTTTTCCTGAATCCGCGTTGCTTTTACTACAGCAGGCAAGGAACCCGGCACCCCGCCCAATACCGATTTTTTCCCCTGCTTCATTTTAATAGTTTCCCAGTTCTTTTTAACATCCTCATCTGATACAACAGGCAATAGGCTACCATCAGCTGTTACAGGCGGATAAATATGTGGATGCCTTACAATAAGCTTATCGCAAATGGAATGCAACACTTCTTCCAGGGTAAACTTTTCCTGTTCGGTAGCTATGCGTGCATAAAAAACAATATGTAAAAGAATATCACCCAATTCCTCCTTAAGGTTGGGCCAGTCTTCACTGATAATCGCATCTGCCAGTTCATAGGTTTCTTCTATGGTTAGTGTACGCAGTGTATGTATTGTTTGCTTTTTATCCCAAGGGCATTTTTCCCTTAATTCATCCATTATACCTACCAATCTCAAAAATGCAGCTCCTGTATTTTCCATTTGTTAAACCTGAAAAAGTGAATTAATAAAAAAGATTAAGGCAATAAAGCAATTGAGTATACCACAAATTAATAAGAGCAAAAAGAATTTGAAGGCTGTTTTAAAATAGCCTTGCTTATAAAACAACTTCATTGATAAATAGGTATACAATATGGCATAGGCAATAATAATATTACTAATCCATGAAAATAGCTGCCAATGGCTAAATCCATATAAGCCTTTGAATGCAAAAATTAACAGCGATAAAATAAAAGTGGCAATATATATGTGTACCACTAAAATCAGGTGGTCTACATAAAAATATTGCTTTCTGCGCCCCACATACAATAACTGTAATACCAATGCCACCAACGGCAAGGATACAAACATCATTTGTGGTATAGAATGAGTTACTTTCTCTATAAATTTTTCCCAAAACGCGTTGGAGTTGCCTTCATATTTTTGGTTAACTGCAATAGATTTTTTATTTAATAGAGCTTTAAACCAGCCATCTCTTTTACCCGATGGCAATTGCTTTTGTATAGAATCATAGATTTCAATGGTGGCGGGCAGGCCAGAATCACTAAGATTAACAATGCTTACTTTTGGACTATTCAACTCGTCTGTATGGTACTTGCTTTCCAAAGAATCTGCATCTGCAGATTCCCTCGATTGGATAATAGGACCCGATAACTTGTCCAGCGCCGCAATGGCCTTCTTTAAATTCTCCCTTTCAGCTGAATCGGTAGTTACAGCCAGGGAATCTCTTAGTTTTTGAACGGGTAATTCAATATGATCTTTCGACTCAGCAATTTGTTCTGATAATTGCTCTGGCTTTACTATATAAGAAAAGAAAATGATAAAAAATATGGCCGAAGTAAATACATACATCCGAATGGGATGCAGGTAGGTAGCACGTTTACCCCGCATGTATTCACGGGTTAAAAAGCCAGGTTTCCACAGTAAATACTTTAGTGAGCTAAAAAACTTACCATCAAAATGAAATATATCATACACTAAGTGCGTAGCCAAAGCAAAAAAGCTTTCTTCAATTTCCACATTTTCCTGTCCGCAAATATGGCAAAAACGCCCCTGTACCTCAGCATTACAATTAAGACAGTTCTTTTCTTTTCTTTCTATTAAATGCGACACCTATAAAAATTTAGCTAAAAATACAGAACTCATCCCTTGCAACCATATATACTTTGCAATATGTTTCCGCGTTAATAGCATGCACACATTAAATTTGCATAAAATCATTCAGCATGAAATATAGCGGTCTATTCCTGGTTTTTCTTTGTACATTTTCTTTTTGCCAGGCGCAATACTATTATAACGATATTATTACTACCCAGCAAAACAATAAACAATACATGACGTTAACCATTAACAACACCAAACAGGTTAGCGCAAAAAGTTTTGAAGCCAATAACGAACCCACCAGCGATTTTTTACTTGAGCAAAAAATCACCAATAATAATACCCAAATAACCACTACCACTTCCTACCCATCCACGGGCAAAACCATTTCGGTTTCACTGTATAACAACAATAAAATTGTAAAAACCACCGATAGTGCAGACAATGTAAAAACCACCACTACCTATACCTACAATAATAAAAATATCATTAGTACCAATACCATTACCGAAGATGCTTTTATGGCCAATTCATCGCAGGAAACCCATCAATGGCAATACGAGAATAATGTACCGGTAAAAATGCTGCTGATTAAAAACAGTACCGATACCACCATTATAGAATTTATTAAAGACGAACAAGGTAATATTGCCGAAGAGCATTGGAAAAAGAAAGGCTCAACCATCGAAAAATTTTATTACTACTATAACAACAAACGCCAGCTTACCGATGTGGTACGTTTTAACATAAAAGCCCGCCGGTTGCTGCCAGATTTTTTGTTTGAGTACAATAACGATGGCACTATTGCCCAGTTTACCCAGGTGCCTCAGGGCTCGGATAACTACCTGGTTTGGAAATACCTTTACCTGCCCAATGGCTTAAAAGACAAAGAAATTTGCTTTAATAAAAAGAAGGAAAAAGTAGGCACTATTGAGTATAGCTACAAGTAAAGGCATTTTTATGAGGCCGGCTGTATAACAACAATGCAGCTTTACTTGCGTCGCACACTGCAAGGTTCTGTAATGCTATTTGGCTGTAGGCAGCTGCACAAAGAATCTAACCGTACAAGTGAGTGACACAACAGGTGCTGCATAAAGAATTACTGCCGGCTTAATCAATAATTACCTGCGAATTTATTGCTTGTCTATTTCTACTATTGTGGCCACAGCTGTTTTGTTATTGGTTGCAACCTCAAAATGCATGGTGCCTGCTGCATCTGCGGTAAATTGCACATTGTCTACGCTATAGGATTGTAACGCTTTGTTGATATTATTTACAAAACCATCCGTTTTGGCAGCATTCACCTGCTGGTTGATGTCAAACACATTTAAAGAATCTTTACTTATAATTACAGCCATATAATCTTTATTACCCAATTCATCGGTCATCATACTCATACCCCGCGGAAAAAGCCGGTACCCCGTTATGCCGCAATAAGGTGAAAACTTGGTGCGGGCTGGATCGTTTTTCATGGGGTAAGGGAATAAAATATAACTGCTTCCATCGGTTTCCATACCTAAAACATATACATAACATTCACTGCTGTTTTTTACTTCAATTTTAAATTGCGTGCCTTTTTTGATAGCAGTTGTAGTAGAAAATGTGTTGCCGTTTTTATATTCAAGCGGTATATAGGCTTTGCTGCCATTATCAACCAGCCCAATGCTACATTCCAGGCTATTGGCAGTGGCACTGTTTTCTTTGGGCATAGGGTTTAGTCCGTAGGCTTCACGAACAAAGCGTTTAAAATCGTTATAACGAACAAATGCAACGCCATTTTGCCCCCATTCAGGCCCCCAGCTATTTAATATTTGAAAAGCGCCGCCTTCCATTCTGTCGTCGTAACCAATAACGCACATGGCGTGGCCACCAAAACCCATCATATTATAATCGTCATCGGTAGGATGCCATACATCCTGTCCCATCATATTTTGCATAAAACTGCCGCCTACCATCATACCAATTACTACCGGCACATCTTTAGCCAGGTGCTCTTTAATGGCATAAAGGTCCAGATTGTTCACATTATCGCCCTTGGTTAAGCGGGTAAAACCCAGCATTCTGTATTGTGCAGCTTCCTGTTTTAAGGCAGCAGAAGGCTGCCGGCTGCAATCCTGATCGGTGTAGGGAAACTCGCCAAAAGGCACAGAGCCGGTTTGCGTCATGTTTTCCATGGCACGTATAATATAGCTGCCCTGACAACCATCCAGCCCAATTTGGTTATATAAAAAAGAAGGACTGAATTTAATATTATCTGGATTAGCGCCTGTGGTAGTGGCTTCCAGTATGGTTCTGGCGCCATATGCACTACTCCAGGCAACACAACTACCCTGCTGCCCCTGGTTACCGGGCGAGGGTGCAAAGCGCAAAAGGGACACTATTTCGGGTAAATTGCTTTTGCTCTCGTCTGTGGCTTCATAAATCTGGGCTTTATCAAACTCTTTAGGGTCAAGTACGCCGCCGGTGGCATATTGGGCAGCTGTTTGTTGTAACATACTGCCACAACCATCGCTAAAATAGAGATATCCCCCAACAATCAGCACCAGCACCAACCCTATTGGATTTTTAATAAGGCCAAAAATCAAGGGCAATAGGGCAAAAATGCCACTCCCACCTCCGGGTCTTTGCCCGCCGCCGCCACTATCATTGCCGGAATTATCAAAATTATCATTGGGGTCGTCAACCATTCTTATAGGCATCTCGTATATATTTTATCACTCTAATGTAAACGAAATCAGTTTTTGTTTCACTTTTTAACCAAATAAATAAGCAAAATGCACTACGGAAAAGAATTTAATGTGGCTTTAATTAGAATTAATCTTATAGAAAGGGGGTTACAGTAATTAAAGCAATAATTTTATCCTCTTAACAAAACAAACACCAGTTATGTCCCTAACCAAGTTATATAATCAATTTATATCATACCTATACAAACAAGGTATGTATCATATATTCTTAACCCCCAAAAACCAAATCATGTACAAACACAAACTATCTGATATGAAATTAAAACCTATAGCGATTGCTTTAAGCACCACATTGCTGCTGGGCGCCAATACACAGGCACAGCAATGCAGCAACTTTAAATTAAACAATAGCAGCAACCCCTTAAAAGGTATGGCAGTTTTGTCTGGCCAGGAAAGCCGTCCTTTCTTTGTGGATATTGATGGAGATGGTAACCTGGATTGTTTTGCAGGCGAATACAATACCAAGGGTAATGCAACCGCAAAAATATATTTTTATAAAAATGAAGGCACTAACGTACATCCTTCTTATACAAAGGTAAGTGGTGCTGAAAACCCATTTGAGGATGTAGCTATCCCGGTAGTGTCTATTCCATACTTTTTGGATATTGATAACGATGGCGATAACGACTGTTTTATTGGTGATGGTAATACCGGCGCTATCCGCTTTTATAAAAATATTGGTACTGCTACCAAGCCTCAGTTTGAAAAACAATCTGCTGCCATGAACCCATTGAGCATGGTTAAATTATCTGCAGAAATTATGGCTGAGCCCGCTTTTGCCGATGTAGATAATGATGGCGACCAGGATTGCCTTATTACAGACTTATACGGCAACCAGAACTACTATAAAAATATAGGCACTGCCAAAGAGCCTTCTTTTGAACATATTACTGGTAAAGAAAACCCATTTAGTTTTATTAATGAACTGGAAGGTAATGGCCCCTCTTTTTACGATTGGAATAAAGATGGTTTACAGGATCTGTTTATTGGTACCAAATATTATAAAAATACTGGCACTCAAACCCTGCCTGCTTATACTTTAAGCCAGGATGGACCCAGCTTTGCATCAGAATCTTACCTGTTACCTTTACGTTGGGTAAACCTAAGCAGCAAAACGGCCGTATCTGTAGTATATGGCGGTGCAGCTGGCAACTTTAATTTCCAAACTACCGCCCCTGAAATAAGTGTTTCGCCAAACACACCACAAACCATTAGCAAGGGTAGCGCACTAACTTTACGGGCTCAAAACGTAGCTGGTTACACCTACCAGTGGACAAAAGATGGCCAACCCGTTGCAGGTGCCAATAAAAGCGAATTAATGGTAAAAGATGCAGGTGCCTATAGCGTAGAAGTTACCAGCGCCTGTGGCAATATTGCTTCTGCTGCTGTGCCAGTTGCCTTAAAGGGTAATGGCATAAACGATATAGCTGCCAGCAATAACGATCTTATTAAAGTGCAGGCATATCCAAATCCAACTAAAGATGAGTTTACGGTTACTATCCCTGCAGGTGTAAAAGCCAGTTCAATTCGTGTAATTGATTTACAGGGCAGGAAAGTGTTTACACAAACCATCAGCAGTGGTTCGGTTAAATTTGGCAAGCAATTAAATACAGGAATTTATTTTCTTCAACTGGTAAATGCCGATGCAGTTATACATCAGCAAAAACTGGTTAAGAACTAACAAAATATAGTTTGTAAGTAAAAGCTATCACCTAGGTGGTAGCTTTTTTTATGGCCAAAGCTGAATGCAAATAATTAAGCTAGCTGTAGTAGTACTATTCAGCTGGCGTTGTGTCACTCACTTGTACGGTTGAATACTTTATTCAGCTTTCAACAGCCAAATAGCATTACCGAACCTTGCAGTGTGCGACGCAAGAAAAGCTTCATTTGTTACCTGCTGCCGGGCCCATAAAAATCATTAACAATACTTTTCTTTTCTACATCAAAACAGATTGCTTAATTTTCTATTGAAATTATTCAACTCAATTTCAAAAACTCCCCTTTACATATGATACCCCTGCGCACTCCAATACTGCAAACTATTTGCGGCATGGCCATTTTTGCCATCATGCTAACAGTTATTGCCTGTAACCAAAACAAAACACCCATTCAGGTAAACCCGGCTTTTGACAAGTATATAGAAGCCTATACTTCAGGTGTAATTTCAAAGAAAAACACCTTGCGCATACAGCTTGCAGCAGATGCAGCTGTAACACACACCATGCACGAAAACATACAGGAGGAACTGTTTGCCATATCTCCATCAGTAAAAGGCACGGCCTATTGGATTGATGCCCGCACCATAGAATTTAAACCCAGCGAGGATCTGCAACCAGGCACTACCTATCAGGTAACATTTGCCCTGCATAAAGTAATGGATGTGCCTTCTGAGTTTAAGGAATTTAAGTTTACCATTCAAACCCTGCAACCATCTTTTGATATTGAAGATAATGGCCTGCGCAGCACGGGTAAAGAAACCATGAGTTTAACAGGCAACCTTATTACAGCCGATGTGGAAACATCCAAACAGGTAGAAGCCATTATTAGTGCCAGCTTCAAGGGTAAATCATTGCCCATAAAATGGCAGCATAATGAAACCGATAAAACCCATGCGTTTACCATTGATAACCTGCAAAGGGAAGCCAAAGCCGAACAATTAACCATTACCTGGGATGGAAAACCATTAAATATTGCAAAGAAAGGCGCAAAAAATATTGAAGTGCCTGCTAAAGGAGATTTTAAAGTTTTGGCCATTAAAGCTGTACAAAACGAGGAACAATACACATCGGTACAGTTTAGCGAAAACATTAATACAGCACAAATGCTGGATGGGTTAATTACCATTAGCAATCAGGATGCAATAAGCTTTACCATATTGGGTAGTGAAGTAAGAATATATAGCAATAACAGGCTGGAAGGCGATTTTACCATTAACGCCTATAAGGGCATTGAAAGCCAATGGGGCGATAAACTTGCACTGTCCTATTCAGCCAATATATTTTTTGAGAACCGCCTGCCCGCAGTAAAAATATTTGGCCGGGGTAATATTTTGCCCAACAGCAGTGGTAAACTGGTATTGCCTTTTGAGGCAACCAATTTAAAATCGGTAGATATTTCCATTATAAAAATCTATGAAAATAATATTGCACAGTTTTTACAGAGCAATGATTTAAACGGAGAGGAAAACCTGCGGCGTGTAGGTAAACCTATTGTAGAAACCACCATTGCACTGGACAATGATAAAAGCCTTAATCTACATAAGAAAAACAGGTTTTCGCTGGATATTGATAAATATATTAAAGCAGAACCTGGCGCCATTTACAGGGTATTTATTGGTTTTAGACCACAATACAGCCTGTACACCTGCGATGAAATGAAAAAAGATGAAGACAGTTATTATTATGACTATGAAGATGAGAATGATAGGGTTGATGATGATGCAGATTTTTGGAAACGATATGATGATTATTACCCCTATAGCTATAACTGGGAAGAAAGAGATAACCCCTGCCATTATGCCTATTACAATAAAGAAAGATTTGCCGGCAGAAATATACTGGCTACCAATATGGGATTAACGGCAAAAAGAGGGAACAACAATTCGTTGTTTATTGCTGTAAACAATATTATTACAACCGAGCCATTGGATGGGGTGGATTTGCAGGTATTAGATTATCAGCAACAGGTAATTGGTAAAGCCAGCTCAGATAAAGATGGACTTGCCCTGATTGACATTAAAAGAAAACCTTATTTACTTATTGCCACTAAAGGCAGCGAAAAAAGCTATTTAAAGCTGGATGATGGCAGCAGCCTGCCACTTAGCCGGTTTGAAGTAAATGGCGAAGAAATTAAAAATGGCATTAAAGGTTTCATTTTTGGGGAAAGAGGCGTTTGGAGACCTGGCGACAGCCTGTATCTGAGTTGTATTATTGAGGATATTGATAATAAACTACCTGCCGATCACCCTATTGAAATGGAATTGATAAGCCCCAGGGGGCAATTGTATAAAAGACTGGTACAAACAAATGCCAATAACGGATTTACCGTTTTTAAAACTGCTACCGATGCAGATGCCCCAACAGGTAACTGGATATGCAGGGTAAAAGCCGGCGGGGCAGTATTTGAAAAGAAATTGAAGATAGAAACTGTAATGCCCAACAGGCTAAAGATTGACCTGAATTTTGGCACCCTGAATGCACTTGGCAAAAATGCACAGGTAAACGGTGTGTTAAGTGCCCGCTGGTTATTTGGTGCTACTGCCCAAAGCCTTAAAGCAAGGGTAGATGCCCAGTTGTATAAAAAGAAAACAGTATTCCCTGGTTTTACAGATTATGTATTTGATAATCCCACCAGTGATTTTACTGCCCAATCAAAAACAATTTTTGATGGCAGTTTAAGTGCAGAAGGCTCGGCCCCTATTAACCCCTCTTTTGAAGTGGGCGAACAGGCACCCGGCCAATTACTGGCCAACCTAACAGTAAAAGTATTTGAGCCCGGAGGTAATTTTAGTATAGACAATGTGGCCCTGCCTTTTAATCCTTACAATTCTTATGTAGGTGTGCAGGTACCCGAAGGCGATAAACTATGGGGGTGGCTACAGGCAGGCAAAACACAACGCTTTAATATTGCAGATGTTGATACCAAAGGCTCACCACTACCAGGCAAAACCAGTGTTGAAGTACAATTATATAAAATACAATGGCGTTGGTGGTGGGATAATAGCGGCAACGACCTGAGCAACTTTACCCAGGATAATTATAATAAACTAATTAAAACCCAAACCATTGAACTTACCAATGGGAAAGGCTACTATAACCTTAACCTAAAAGCAGATGAATGGGGCAGGTACCTTATGCTGATAAAAGATGAACGTAGCGGCCATATTACCGGCACCACTTTTTATATTGATGATAATAGCTGGCAGCGTCGCGGAGACAATAACGACCCATCAGCTGCTGCAATGCTTTCCTTTACAGCCGATAAAGAAAAATACAATGTAGGCGAACCAGTACAATTAACCATTCCCAGCAGCAAGGGCGGCCGGGCACTTATTAGCATAGAAACCGGCAGCAAAGTGCTAAAAACCTATTGGATACCCACTGAGCAAGGGCAAACCAAATTTAGCTTTACCACAGAAACAGGCATGGCACCCAATATTTATGTAAATGTGAGCCTGTTACAACCTCATGCCCAAACCATTAACGACCTGCCGATTAGAATGTATGGTGTTATACCTATTAACATTGAGGATAAAAACACCATTTTAAAACCCATTATTAATATGGCTGGCGTTATACGACCGGAACAAAAAAATACTATCACTGTTTCGGAAGCAACCGGTAAAAATATGACCTATGTGGTGGCCATTGTTGATGAAGGATTACTGGATCTTACCCGCTTTAAAACACCAAACCCCCATGATGTATTTTTTGCAAAGGAAGCATTGGGTGTTAAAAGCTGGGATTTGTATGATTATGTAATTGGCGCCTGGGGCGGCGAACTGGAACGCATTCTTACCATTGGTGGTGATGGGGAAGCTGAACTGGCCTCCAAAACCCGAAAAGCAAATCGCTTTGCACCGGTAGTAAAATTTATGGGGCCATTTACTTTAAAAGGCGGCACCAATACTCACGATTTTATCTTACCCGCCTATATGGGCAGTGTACGTACCATGGTAATTGCCAAAGGAGATAAAGCCTATGGTATGGCTGAAAAAAGTGTAGCAGTAAAAAAACCTTTGATGCTAATGGCAACACTTCCCCGTGTGCTGGGACCCGCTGAAGAAGTTAGAATACCTGTTACCATTTTTGCCACAGAAAAAAACATTAAAACCGTTTCCCTCACCATACAAAGCAATCCCTTTATTGAAGCCAGCGGCAGCCAACAGGTAAGTATTTCCAATACAGGCGAGCAAACAGCTTATTTTACAGCTAAAGTAAAACCTGTAACAGGCATTGGTAAAATAAAAATTATTGCCAGCGCCGGCAAAGAGCAAGCCGGTTATGAAGTTGAAATAGATATTCGTAATGCAAACCCATACATTACACAAACTACTGAAGCGGTTTTGCAACCCGGCCAAAGCTGGAAAACCCAGATAAATATGTTGGGCGAAAAAGCGGGCAGCAAAGCCATTGCAGAAGTGTCCAGTATACCCGCCATTAACCTGGAAAAGCGGTTGGATTATTTAATACAATACCCCCATGGCTGTATTGAGCAAACCACCTCTTCTGTATTTCCGCAGTTGGTGCTTTACAGGTTAATGGATCTTAGCGCCCAGCGCAAAGCCACCATCGATCGAAATATAAGGGCGGCCATACAAAAAATTCAAAACTTCCAAACCACCGATGGTGGATTTAGCTACTGGCCAGGCGATGCAGAAAGCGATGATTGGGGCAGCAATTATGCCGGCCACTTTTTACTGGAAGCATCGGCCAGGGGATATACCGTATCGGCCGCGCTGCTGCAACAATGGAAATCCTATCAACGCAATAAAGCCAGCGCCTGGAATATGACAACTGCGCCATGGTATGGCAGCGATCTTACACAGGCTTACCGCCTGTATTTACTGGCATTAGCAAAATCACCCGATTTGGGCGCCATGAACCGCCTTAAAGAATTTAAATTTATTAGTCCCGAAGCTAAATGGAGGCTGGCAGCCGCCTACCAGTTAATGGGCCAATCGCAGGTGGCATTGCAGTTAATAAGTAAGTTGCCGGTAACTTTTGCTGAGCGGGCTAACGCAGGTATGAGCTATGGCAGTAACCTGCGCGATGAAGCCATGGTATTGGAAACACTTACCCTTATGAACCGCCGCACCGAAGCAGGAGAACTGGCAAAAACCATTGCCGCTTCACTGGCACAGGAAAGCTGGTACAGCACCCAAACAACCGCCTATGCTTTAATGGCCATTGCCAAATACAATGGTGCCAATACCAACGGACAAAAAATAAACTTTACCGGCACCATCAATACACAAAACATAAGCACCAGTTCCGCTGCGGTACTAACGCAAACACCGGTAATCTGGCAAAATGGTAAAGCCAATATACAGCTAACCAATACAGGCCAAAATGTGCTGTATATCAGGCTTATTAATCAGGGTCAGCCGGTTACCACACAAAGTATTCCGGTAAAAAATAACCCGGCCATATTACAGGTTAACGCCAGCTATCAAACTGCAAACGGTAAAACAATCGACCCAGCAAATATTAAACAGGGCACCGATTTTATTGCCAAAGTAACCATTAAAAATCCCGGACAAAGAGGCGCTTATACACAAATGGCGCTAACGCAAATTTTTCCTGGTGGCTGGGAAATTCTAAATACCCGTTTATACAATAGCGAAGGCGCATTTAAATCTTCGGCCAGTGATTATATGGATATTCGCGACGACCGTGTGTATCATTATTTTAATATTAATGCAGGCGAAACACTTACCTATTATGTGCAATTAAATGCCGCTTACCCGGGCAAATATTACTGGCCTGGCGTATTTGCCGAAGCCATGTATAATCAAAGCATAAATGGAGGGGTGGCAGGCAAATGGGTGCAGGTGCTGGAGTAATTTATGCAATCATTTAAGCCGGGCCGCAATGCCAATACAAAGGTTTTGTAGCCCGGCTGTAGTTATACTATATAACCCGGTTGCGTCGCACACTTCGGGGGTTGGTTCGCTATGGGGCAGGGTAACAACAGGGAATTAATTACACACACTATTTACTGGTGTATTTCATCTGCTGCCACAAGGCAGGAACCCCGAACCGAGCGTGGCAAGTAAAGCCCAATTATTAACTGTATAGCTGGGTACATAATAAACAGGAATGAAAAACAGGTGGTTAACCTTTATTAAGGAACGCAATACATTATGGCGTATAAAATGGGCAGTGGTGCTGGTATGCCTTTGTGTATTTGCGCTGTCGCTACCCGCAAAACTATTTGTATCGCCTACCAGCTTTGTTATTGCCGATAAAGATGGCCATTTATTAAACGCCTCCATTGCGGCAGATGGTCAGTGGCGCTTTCCTTATCAGGAAAAGGTGCCCGAAAAATTTGTACAATGCCTGATTACTTTTGAGGACAAACGCTTTTTTTATCACCCCGGTGTAGACCCCATTGCCATAGGCCGGGCATTGCTGCAAAACATTCAACACAGCAATGTGGTAAGCGGTGGTAGTACCATCAGTATGCAGCTAATGCGTATGCAACAGCAGCATAGCAGCCGCACCGTTTTTAACAAATTTACCGAAGCTATTCTGGCGCTAAGACTTGAATTTAGCTATACCAAAAACCAAATACTGGCACTGTATGCGGCCAATGCCCCATTTGGCAGTAATGTGGTGGGCCTACAGGCCGCTGCCTGGCGCTACTATGGCCGCAGCGCCAATGAACTTAGCTGGGGCGAAACTGCCGCACTGGCCGTACTACCAAATGCCCCATCGTTGGTGCACCCGGGTAAAAACCGTGGCTTGTTGTTACAAAAAAGAAATGCCCTGTTGCAAAAGTTAGTAGCCAATCATACCATTGATAGTGAAACGGCGGCACTTGCCGCATTAGAGCCATTACCAGGTGCACCCAAACCCCTGCCGCAATTGGCACCGCACCTGCTAAACCGGTTTAAGAAAGATTATGCCAGCAAAAAAATTACCACACCCAATGGCGCCACCAGTATACAAACTACTATAAACAGCAGCTTGCAACAGGCGCTTAATACCATGGTTTTGCAATACCATAATCAGCTAAAAGGCAATCAGATAAATAATGCCGCCGCTATGGTGGTAGAAATAGAAACGGGCCATATATTGGCCTATACCGGCAATGTATATTTACCACAAAATGCAGCCCTGCAAAGCAATGTGGATGTGCTGGCTTCCAAACGCAGCCCCGGCAGCACTTTAAAGCCCTTGCTGTATGCCTCGCTGCTTACTGAAGGCAGTATATTACCTGCCCAGTTAATACCCGATATTCCCACACAAATTGGTGGTTATACCCCACAAAATTTCGATTTGGGTTATGATGGGGCCGTGCCTGCCAACAGGGCATTATCCCGCAGTTTAAATATACCTGCGGTAAGAATGTTGCAACAATATAAATATCAAAAGTTTTACGATGTACTGCAGCGCTGCGGTTTTACTACCGTTCAACAGCCCGCCGATTTTTATGGCATGAGCCTGATACTGGGCGGCTGCGAAATTTCACCATACGAGCTGGCAGGTGTATACAGCAGCATGGCACGCATGTACAACCACGAACAAGCCAATAAAGAACAATGGAATACGGCCCAATGGTTTATGCCTGTGTATATGCCCGCCACAACCACACCTGCCAGTAATTTTACCACGCCCCTGTTTAATTATACCGCGTTATGGCATACGTTTAATGCCATGAACGAAGTAATGCGCCCCGGCGAGGAAGGCCTGTGGGGGTTATTCTCCTCCGCACAGCGCATTGCCTGGAAAACCGGCACCAGCTTTGGTTTCAGGGATGGATGGGCGGTGGGCATTACCCCCAAATATTGTGTGGTGGTTTGGGTGGGTAATACAACCGGCGAGGGCCGGCCCGAGTTAACAGGTATAAATACCGCTGCCCCCCTGCTTTTTGATATTTTCAGGCAATTGCCAAGGTCGCCCTGGTTTCATGTACCGGTGGATGGGTTTATGTACCTGCCCGTTTGCCTTGCCAGTGGTTATAAAGCCGGTCCAGACTGCACCTTGGTAGATACCGTTATGGTGAGTAGTAGTGCGGTAAAAGCACCGCTTTGCCCCTACCATAAAATAATACAGGTAGATAAAACTGGCCTGTACAGGGTAACTGCCAACTGTGTTTCGCCGGAAGATATGCAACAACAAAGCTGGTTTATTTTGCCACCGGCCATGGAATATTATTACAAACAAAAACATGCCGACTATAAAACCCTGCCCCCCTTTATGCCAGGTTGCGTCAACGAAAGTATACGCCCCATGGATATTATTTACCCCGAGGAAGATGCTAAAATATATATACCGCTGGAGCTGAGTGGCCAGCGCGGCAAAACCGTATTTACTGCCACCCACCGCAATGCCGGTGCCAAATTATTCTGGCACCTGGATGATGCATTTATTGGCAGCACCACCCGCTTTCATCAAATGGCGGTAAGTCCGGAGCCGGGCAAACATGTGTTACGGGTAATAGACCAAAACGGCGAATCTGTAACCCGGCAATTTGAAATACTGGAAAAAGAAAAGCAATAACCCGGATTGTATGGTATTATTAGCCCGGCCTTAGCTCATCAATGGGGCACCGCTTGCGTCGCACTCTTGTACGGTTGGATACTTTATTGGGCTCTAAATGGGGATAAAAGTAGCAGTATTTTATGGGTACCAAATAAGGCAAAAAGGCCATAATAAATATAAGAGATATTAGTAAGGCGGCTAATTACTTACAACAAAGAATCAATAGACCATATTTTTAACCCCAAAAATGGGTGCAGCCAGATTAAATAACTTACATGTTATTGAGATAGGATTAAAAAGCAGGCTAATTAAAATTGTTGCAGAACTTACAGCTACGCCTTCATTATGATTTTTCCGCCCACTCTCTAAATTCAGGCACACGCTCCCTGCTTATGATCATATCGTCAGATTTATGACCATCTTTAAGGTATAACATAAGCCTGCTGTTATAATAGGGTTTTACCTGTGCAATGCTGTCAATAGATACAATTACTTTTCTGTTAAGTCTAAAAAAACGACGCGGATGTAATAATGTTTCCAATTTCTCCAACGTATAATCGATTGGCAATTTATTTCCCTGCTTGTCAATTATATAAACAACCTTATCAGCTGCACGGAAATAAACAATGTCACTAGTTTTTACAAATACCAGTTTTTGCCCCACCTTCGCCAAAAATCTTTCTTTGTATTGTTCTCCTGAAAAATCTTTTAAAGCGGTAAACAGGTTGCTATAGTCTACATTAATATTTGTTATTAATCTGAATTTATCTAATGCAGTTTTCAGGTTTTCGAAGCTTACAGGCTTTAATAAATAATCTATACTAAAATAACGAAAAGCTTCGAGTGCATAAGAGTTATATGCCGTTGTAAAAATCACAGGTTTTTTAAAGTTGGTACGTTTTAATATCTCAAAACTAAAACCATCTGCAAGTTGAATGTCCAGCAGTAAAATATCAGGATGTTCGTGTTGCTGCAGCCATGCTACAGATTCTTCAATGCTATCCAGGCAACCTAAAACCTGTATAGAACTATCATAATCATTTAGTAGTATTTGCAATCGTTGTGCAGCTACTGCTTCATCTTCAATTATTAATACTTTCATGGTTATTTATTTCTAGTAATGGCAGGGTTACAGTAAACGTATTCCCATCTTTCTCAACATTAATATCTCTATTAGCAGTAAGCAAGTAACGTTTACGTATATTATTTAATCCAATCCTGGAAGTGGGTCCGGTATCTTGCCTGGGTTGTAGTTTGTTTATTACAGAAATTGTTTTGTTGCCATTTGCGTAAATCTTTATTAATAAAGGCTTTTTCTTTGACAGCACATTGTGTTTAATAGCATTTTCTACCAACATTTGCAGTGCCACTGGCACTACATAATGATTAGCATATTTTTCCGGGATATCAATTTCAACCTGCAAAGCCTCCGGGAATCTTTGTTTTAACAGAAAAAAATAAGGTTCAAGAAAACTCACTTCTTTATTTAATTCAATTAGTTCCTTATTCTGATTGGTAAGAATATGCATGTATACCTTTGAAAAAGCCTCAATAAAATCGTTTGCCAAATTGCTATGCTGCATAACAAGGCCTGAAAGAACGTTTAAATTATTAAATAGAAAATGAGGGTTTATTTGTTGTTTAATAGCCGATAATTCAGCCTGTGCATGCCTGCGTTTCAGCTCCTCAGCCTCTAACTCCTTAGCTTTCAACTCGGTTTGATATACCACAACCAGGTTTAATAAATGAAATAGCAGATTTATTAAAGAAGTGTATATCAATGTAAGCTTTAACGGGTTTTGTATAGAAGATTGCTCCTCATGTAAAACCTGTTTTGCAAATAGTAAATCGATACTTATTGTAGTTAAATAGGCTAACAGCAGACCTGTAAAAAAGAAAAGCGCCGTTCTTCGTTTAATTTTTTCGTTGCCAGGAAAGATTTTATCAAATATTGTAGCAATCAGCCTGTTTATTTCCCATGTAAAAAAAGTAATCAATAGTATTATTGCAAAAGAATAATACCAGTGAATATTTATTTGGAAATAATTATACACCTGACATAATTCTGTACAAACGTAGGTGTACAATGCCAGTAGCAAAATAAACAAATACCGGTATTTGTGATTAAAAAACATAGTATAAAAACATAGTTTATGGCCCCTTTGTTCGGGGGCCATAAACTATTTAGTTTTAAGGTAACAATACCTGATCTATTACATGAATAACACCATTGGTGGCTACAATATTTGCACTTACAATTTCAGAAGCGGAAGTATTCTCAGCTCCCTTTACTTTAGCACCTGATGAAAGATCTATTAAAACGGTTCCACCATTCAGGGTGGCTGGTGTTGCGCCGTTTGTTAAATCAGAAGAAAAAATTCTGCCACTAATTACATGGTAAGTAAGTATTGAAGCAAGTACATCTGGTTCTTCAGCCTCAATATCTGCAATTGTAACATAACCAGCATCTATAAACGCCTGGTTAACAGGTGCAAAAACGGTATAAGGGCCAGGTCCTGATAATACAGCAGCCACGTTTGTAGTACCTTCACTGGCACGGGTTATCGCTGCAACCAAATAAGTAAAATCAGCATTGGCCAATGCAGTTTCAACTATATTACCCGATGGCGGCATCAATACACTCCCAATAACATGCACTACGCCATTAGAAGCTTCTACATCTGCTGTAACTACTTTAACCCCATTAACAAAAACACCACTACTATTTTTTGTAGTATACACAACCCCTCCGCTTAAAACAGGAACAGAAGCATTTGGACCTGCTGGTACATCTTTGGCAAATACAGCACCCGAGATAATGTGATAAGTAAGAATTCCGGCAAGGGTAGTTGGGTCAGCAGCTTCTACTGCGGCCTTTGTTGCATATCCCGCAGCCCTGAATGCGTTATTAGTGGGCGCAAATACAGTTAGTGCCCCTGGTGCGGCCAACTCGTCAGCAAGTCCGGCGGTAGTTGCAGCCGCCAACAAAAAAGAAAAACTCGTATCCGAAGATGCTATTTCGGCAATGGTAGGTTTTACAGGTTGTGGTTGCGGATCTTCGTCCTTTTTACAACTTACACTTAGTAAAATAACTACACATGCAAACAAAAGAGACTTTAAAATTGATGATGATTTCATAAAATGCTTTTCTTTTTATAACACAGTCCCGGCATCATTTCAATAGGCAATAGAATGAATTGTAGCATTTTTAGCGTGAAGCAGCAAAATACCTAACCGAAAAAAACAATTCCCATGCTATAGGTCTTCTTAGTTTAACGGGCGTATCTGTTTTAGGTAGTTATTGCAACACACATTTTTTAGCAATGTGCTATTTACTATAACACTATATTGGTTTAACAGCTTTCATTAACCCGGCAATGCACAAAAAGCGGCTTTACTTGCGTCGCACTCTTGTACGGTTAGATACTTTATTGGGCTTTTATGGGTTGTATAAATTAAATCAATGGCTATAGAACGGGGTGCCAGCCAAAAAGTCGCCGTCCAAATGTAGATAGTCGCCGTCCAAATGGCAATAGTAGCTGTCCAGATGACAATAGCTTCCATCCAAATGGCAATAGCCCCCATCCAAATGGTAATAGTGGCCGTCCAAATGGCATTTGCTTCCATTCAGATGGCAATACTCGCTAGTTAGATGATTATTCACCCTTTTACACACCAAAATGGGAAGTATCAGGTATTTTTCAAATAAGCGAGTTGGTAGTAAAAAAGAATTTAATCCCTGGCTGCATTTTATGGCGACAGGTAAGAAGGCGAAGAAAACCGTACAATCATCTGGTAAAAAATAGACGCACCATCTATTTTAAAACCGCACTTTAGATGCATTGATTATCAATAGCTGATTTATTTGGCATGGCTGTTTAGTTCGTCTATTTTTGAGTTGCCTGAAAGCGTACTGCAACACCCTACAACATCAACCATGATATACGAATTAGAGAAAAGAATATGGACTGACAAAGACTTCGAGAATATGGGTTGGCACGACAGCCAAATCTATAAAATCCGTTTGACAGAGGATTTAGAATTGGACATCGACTACATTTTACGATGGAATAAGCCAGACCTTGAAGGGCTTCCCTTTACATTTTGGGTTGCACCAGCTACTTTAGTTTTCAAAAAAATAAAAGACCTAAGTTTTGATTTCGCCACAGGATTAGAGGACGCATTTGAAATTGAAGACATTGAAAGGCCGAACAGCGAAAATCAAAATCACTGGACAATTATAACTCGACAGGGAGATTTTCAATTTATTTGTGACGGTTTTGAACAATTTATCAGGCAAGACCCATTCTTTGAATTTGGACAAACAATTTCTTACAGCAAACGCAACGGCTATTGTCTTGAAAGGACAACTAATCAAGAAAATCCAATTAGAAACAGAGAAGATATTCTAGAGCAGAGAGAAAAAGAATTAGAGCATTACGAAAACGTAAAAAAAAGACATCTTAAAAATCAAGAGTTGACACAACTAACTAAGTTGAGAGAAAATAATGAAGTTGATACTAAGACTTACCTCATAAAAAAAAAGGAAATAAACGACCTTATCTTTTCTTACAGCAATTTTCTCAAAGGGACACAATTTGAAAGTTGGGGCAGTTCCGCCGGGTAAAACGCCAGCAGGCAACAAACGGTTTTGGGCAAGTGTGGCTGGACAAACAAATTTCATCTAACTGCATCTCCGGTCTTCAGTTCTGGCAGGACGTTCAATTTTGGGCTTTAGTTCTTAACTTCATCTAAACAAAATAATCAACTTCGGTACCGGGCGGACAGTTGGAAAATAACACACCAGCCCAAAGCCGCCGACGTTAGCTGCGATTATTTATGCAAAATTGTTATAATTGCATCTTAGGACAAAAGCCTTTATGTTTAGACTTGTTTTGCTTGTATATACTGCTTACTTCTTTTCTTGTACTGACATTAGACAAAAGCCAATTGTAAGCAAGCCGCTAAAAGACACATCACTTCAGATTGTTACGACAGGTATTCCAGACTTGGAAGCGATTACCCAAATGAACTTTCTTGCAAAAAGATATGGATTTAGATATTATCCGATTGGCTGCGTTGTAACAACATCAAAAATGGACAGTATTTTCAAAGTTAACAATGCTGTCTATAAAATTTTAGAAGCAAGATTTGGTAAAGGATGGAAAACAAATCTTTATTCACAATTGGACACAGCAAATCAAGTTCGACAACAAGCTGACAGTATAATCAATTCAAAGACTCGCGATGATGAAAAACCATACTTTTATTACTTAGTGATTCCTGACTTAACAAAAAATAAATTTCAGGTAAAAGTATATAGTACGGACTTTTTAAATAACAAATCAGAACTAATGGTTCATTATATTATGAGAATTACATTGGGACAAGAAGTAAAAGTTGACATTTCAAAGACCTTTGAGAAATTATAATCGCAGCTAGTCGAGTAAGCAAAGGGGATTTCTCCTTTTTCTTAATATAGAACCTTACGTGCAACTTATGGATTTGATTTATTAGAAACAATTCCCCTTTGATAAAAGCTGCATAGTATTACCCGCCGTACAAGTGTGCGACGCAAGGAAAGTTGATTAGCTATTCTTTTGCCGGGCCAATAATTGAAGGGGAAAAAATACACTATGCTAG
>NZ_WHPF01000010.1 GCF_013106755.1 Limnovirga soli
TAACAGTGCTGCTGACAGCAAATTAAATATCGCTGATACAGCTGCAATGTTAAGCGCATATGCCACCACGCAAGGCCTGATTGATTCGCTAACCATATTAAAGGATAGCCTTCAATTAAAATTAAACATTGCCGATACAGCTGCCATGCTTAGCGCTTACGCTAAATTAAACAGCGATATAACAGGAAATGCTGCTAATGTTACAGGAATAGTAGATATTGCAAATGGTGGTACCGGCTCTTCCACAAAAAGCTTCGTTGACCTTTCTACTGGTCAAAGTATTGCTGGTTTAAAAACTTTTGACACAACTATTCTGGTTAATTCCATTACCATTGGTACAGGGCCAGGCAATATTAGTACCAATACAGTTATAGGCAACGGTGCTTTAAATGCGAATACAACCGGCGGTGAAAATGTAGCAACCGGATTTGGCACACTCAGCAATAATACACAAGGTAGTTCTAACACAGCTGCTGGTGTACAAACTATGTATTTCAATTTAACAGGTGAACATAATACCGCATTTGGCCGGGATGCATTAAGATTCAATGCAGCAGGTAGCAATAATATTGCGATTGGTTCACAATCCGGTATTCATTATGATGGCGTAGGTGCTAACCAGGTTACCAGTATTAACAACGCCGTAATTATTGGATATGATGCCGGCCCCAAAAACAATAACGATAGCAATGAAATTGTAATTGGACATAATGCAGTAGGTAATGGGTCCAATACCATCCAATTGGGTAACAGTAACATAACTGATGTAAAAACCTCCGGCACCCTTACAGCTGCTGGTGTTAAAACGCCAACAGGTACTTCGGCTCAGTTTTTAAAAGCCGATGGAAGCATTGATAGCAATAGTTATCTGGTTCGTGAGGTAGCAGATGAGTTTAGTGCAACCGCTGCACAAACGAGTTTTACACTAACACAAAAACCCTCTGCAACCAGTAAGGTTAAAATGTATATTAATGGTATTAGAATAAGCAATACAGCCTATAGTGTGGTAGATGATGTGTTAACGTATAATCCGGCAAATAATGGCTCGTATGCTTTAAGTGTGGCCGATAGAATTCAGTTTGACTATTATTATTAATAAAAATTATTAACCAGGCAATAGCATAAATAAGCAGCTTTACTTGCGTCGCACACTTGTACAACAGAATATAGTGCAGCAATGGAGTACATAAAAATAAGGATACAAAATAGGCAAATCCCAATTAGTAACCAACCGATGAAAGGATTGCGACGCAAGTAAAGCTGCCATAATTGCTACTGCCGGTATTAAAAGAATAGAAATGGTAACATAAAATAATAAGTACAATTGTATAAACTTAATTACTACCTACGCTAAATGAAAACAATTATGAAACTTCTCTTTACTATAACACTGTTAATTGGTCTGCAAATATGCACCAGCGGGCAATCAGTTACACTTTCTACTCCAAGCAGCAGCAGCACTCAGGTAGACAATGCAGTAGTAAGTTATACAGTAAGCGACCCGGCAGGAACAGCACAACAAATACAGATAGTGTTTACACTAACAGGAGGCTATAATTATAATTTAAATGGTTCCAAGGTGTTTACATTAACCATAAAAACCCCTGTCAATGGATCTAACACATTTACACTAAAACCAACTGACCCAACCAATGCGGCGAATCCCTATACTGCTTCCCCGGCAACAGCTATGCCCGAAGGTATTTATAGCGCCTTTTGCCAATATGTAAGGCCAGTATCAGCAGGTGGTACCACATTAAAATCTACCACCAGAACCAATATATTAATTGACGTGCAAACTTTGCCAGCAGTAATTACATTTCCAGCTAATAATGCAGTAGTAAAAAGCCCATTTATAATAAGGGATAGTGTAAATGAAACTTATTTATCGGGCAGCAAAAGCTTAACTTTTGTTGGTACAATAACCAATACCTTAACGCTTGCCAACAGCAAACCAAAAGATACCTTGACTATCAATACCAGTAATATAACAGCTGGGGGCAATATAGTATCGGCAACTTCCTCAACACTACCAGATGGCACTTATAATATGACACTTTCTTATCAGGATAGATTTTCTCATAGTGCCACTACCTCTACCAAAACTATTACCATTGATAATACAACATCAGCGCCCAGAATTGATACTCCATTAAACGGAACAACTGTAAATCAATTCCTGAATTTGAAGTTTACCTTACCAGAAAAAGATTCTGCACAGACCATGAAACTGGTGTTTAATAAATCAGGCACAAGAGATTCGCTTATTTTAAGAAATGCAGTGGTAGGTAGTAACAATTTTACTTTAAATACTAAAAACTTTACTGCTTCTTCCTATGTACTTTCTGCAAGTAGTAATAGTATAGATACAGGCAACTATAATATTGAATTATATTATAAAGATACACTTGGTAATGCCCTTGCAGGAGATACCGCATATAATATTTACATTGATAATTTTACGGCAATACCAATTTTAACGGCACCGGTAAGCAATGTAGCTATTAAAGGTGCTGACAGTTTTAATGTTGCTTTTACCTTGCCCGAAAAGCCATTGGCAAATTCAGTAAAGCTGTTGTTTAGCAAAACAGGCACTACCTGTACCACCACTTTAAATACCAGTGTAGCCGGTGCTGATTCTTTAACCATATATGCGGGTAATATTGCTTTATCATCTAAAGTTGCCGCCACCAATTGTGCCTCCTTAGAGGATGGCACATACACCCTAACATTGCAATACCAGGACTCTGTGGGTAATACAGTTACCAGTTCCGCTGGCATAACAATACTAGTAGATAGCAGAACAGCAAAACCTGTTTTGATATTACCTGGAGACAGCTCTACCATTTCCAATACATTGGCCCTATCCTTTACATTGCCCGAAAATGCATTAAACAACAGGGTAAGTCTTAAACTAAGAGGTTGTAGTGATGTAGACATCATTTTGGAAACAGCTGGCAGTGGTTTACAAACTTTTAGTTTAAATAAAAATGACCTTAACAATAGTCCGGGGGTAATTAGCAGTACCCAAAATAGCATTGCTGCAGGCACCTATACCCTTTTACTAGGCTATCAGGATGAGCATGGGAATAGTTTTATTTATACGGCACAAACAGGAATTATATTTTAAAAGCTTCCTGATTTAGCTAAATAAAAACATCGGTAAATACAACAATGTCAATAAAATAACATGAACCTAATAACTAAATATACTTATCCATTTTTTTACCCTTTTACCCAACAGGTTAAAGCAAAAAAAATGTTGATTAGCCTGCTATTGTTAGTTGTGTTGCAATTAACCACAAGGGGTCAATCGGTTACACTTTCTAGTCCGGCCAGCAGCAGTACGAATGTAACTACAGTATCAACACTTTTTACTATTAGCGACCCTGTAGGTACACCTCAGCAAATACAGGTGGTGTATACATTAACGGGTGGTTATTATTATAACGCAAATAGCCCCCAGGTGTTTACCCTAACAATGACATCCACTAGCCCTTCACCAGGCTCATTTACAGTAAGGCCAACAGATCCTACCAATTCATCCAATACCTATACTGCTTCGCCAACAACAGCCATGCCCGAAGGTTTATATAGCGTTTACTGCCAATATGTAAGGCCGGCAGCAGCTGGTGGCACCACTTTAAGATCTACCACCAGAACCAATGTATATATTGATACCAAAACCTTGCCCCCGGCCATTTTATTTCCTGCAAACAACTTAACTGTAAAAAGCCCTTTTGTAATAAGGGATAGTGTAGCTGAAACATATTTAAGCGGCAGTAAAAGCCTAACTTTTGTAGGCCCAATAACCAATACATTAACACTTGCTGATAGTAAACCAAAAGATACATTAACTATTAACACCAGCAATATATCAGCGGCAGGGAATATAGTATCTGCTACTTCTTCTACACTTCCTGATGGAACCTATACCATGATACTTTCCTATCAGGACAGGTTTTCCAATTCTGCTGCTTCAGCTACACAAACCATCACCATTGACAATACCACATTAGCACCCAGGATTGATACGCCATTAAACGGTACAACAGTAAATCAATTCCTGGATTTCAAATTTAATTTACCAGAAAAAGACTCTGCACAAACCATGAAACTGGTGTTTAATAAATCTGGCTCAAGAGATTCGCTTATTTTAAGAAATTCAGTGGTAGGTAGTAACAATTTTACTTTAAATACTAAAAACTTTACTGCTTCTTCCTATGTACTTTCTGCCAGTAATAATAGCATAGATACAGGCAACTATAATATTGAATTATATTATAAAGATACACTTGGCAATACCCTTGCAGGAGATACCGCATATAATATTTACATTGATAATTTTACGGCAATACCAATTTTAACAGCACCTGTAAGCAATCTAGCTATTAAAGGTGCCGACAGTTTTAATGTAGCTTTTACTTTGCCTGAAAAGCCATTGGCAAATTCAGTAAAGCTGGTGTTTAGCAAAACCGGCACTTCCTGTACCACCACTTTAAATACCAGTGCAGCAGGCGCTGATTCTTTAACCATTCATGCAGATAATATTGCTTTGTCCCCCAAAGTAGCCGCCACCAATTGCGCTTCCTTAGAGGATGGCACATACACGTTAACATTACAATTCCAGGATTCTGTGGGTAATACAGTTGCCAGTTCTACGGGCATAACCTTATTAGTAGACGGGAACACAGCCGAGCCAACACTAATTCTACCAGGCGACAGCAGCGTTAATAATGGCATGATAGATCTTTCATTTACACTACCTGAAAATGCTTTAAACAATACAGCAAGCCTTACATTCGCAGGATGCACCAGCGTACAAGTAAATCTTTTAACCAGTGGCTCCGGTTTACAAACCTTTCAATTAAACGGAAATAATATATCCCAAACGCCTGGGCTTTTATCGAGTTCATTAAGCACCATCCCCAATGGTACTTATTCTTTATTTTTAACCTATTCTGATATTTTTGGCAATCCTGCTGCCAGGGTATTGCAAACCAACATTACAGTAACAGGTGTACTGCCGCCACCAAGCATCACCACAGAAAATATTATTCCGAATTGTAATGATACCACGGCCGATCTAAGTACCGGCATTACCAGCGATACAACCGGATTAACCATCGATTATTACAGCGATTCTTCCCTTACCAGCCCCGTAATCAATCCGGTAACAACAGCAGGTACCTATTTTATTAATGTAACCAATATAAATGGACTCAGTGCTTCGTCAAGTATTACCGTTGATGTATTTACCACTTGTCCGGAAGCTATTAGCATTTCAGGGCAATCCACCAATTCAAAAGCTAAATACCTGAATAAGAACGGAGCTGTAGGTACAAAACATGCAGTAAACAAATATGGGCAAATCATTACAATACCCTAATTAGCAGGTTTTACAATGGTTTTAAAAAAATGCGGCAGGCCAAAAATGGCTTGCCGCATTTTTATTTAACAGGCCGTAGATAATAAAACAGCAAAAGCAGAAAACAATTCAGTCAAAACTTTTGCTTACCTCAAACCACTTCAAATGCGCTAATAACTACAATTTCAATTAAACCTAAAACTTTGTAGCTACTAGCGCCTCAAAAAAGCCTACCTTTAGCCAAATCTGCAGAAGTAATTCAAATTTTTTCCTCAGATCCGCATCTACTTTATCATGCTGCGCATACAGCATATTCCATCATTTAATAACAAAACATGGCAGAAACCTGGAACAAAAAAGAAAGAGAAAAGAAAAAACAACAAAGCAAAAAAGAAAAAGCTGAAAGAAAGCAGGAACGTAAAGAGAATGCCAAAAACACCAGCCTTGATGATATGCTGGCCTATGTTGACGAAAATGGCAACCTCTCTTCTACCCCTCCTGATCCGCGGAAGATGAAGAAGATTAAACTGGAAGACATAGAAATTGGTGTGCCCAAGCATCAGGAACAAGATCCTTCAGAACTTATCAGAAAAGGAACAGTTACCTTCTTTAACGAATCTAAAGGCTACGGCTTTATTAAAGACCACGAATCGCAACAAAGCATTTTCGTGCACATCAATGCGCTTAAACAAGCCATTCAGGAAAATAGTAAAGTAAGCTTCGAAATTGAAATGGGGCCCAAAGGTGCTAATGCCATAAATGTAGAACTGGCATCTTAGTTCTTCATATCCTTACTGCCTTAACTTTTTGCAATACTCCCCTATTAAAACTGGTAGGAGGAGCTTATGAGCCCGGCAATTGCACTACTATAAAGCCCCGCTTGCGTCGCACTCTTGTACACCTGGTTTGCTATTCAGCAACAACGCACTTAGTCTAAAAAACATACTTAACAATATAAAGCAATTACAATAACCTTGATGGTCTTACCACCACAGGGTTCTCTGTAATAGCCGTAACCCTAACAAACTAAACATTGCTTCAAATAAAAATTTTGCTGGCATAAAACTATTGCAGCAAACTTTCTAACCTCAGAAAAGCACAAAAAACGCATATGGAATTTATTGACTACTATACCATCCTGGGCATTCCTAAAAACGCCGCCGCCGATGATATCAAAAAGGCCTATCGCAAACTGGCCCGCAAACTTCACCCCGATCTTAATCCTAACGATAAGGAAGCACACCAGAAATTTCAACAAATCAACGAAGCCAACGAAGTGCTAAGCGACCCCGAAAAAAGAAAAAAATACGACCAATATGGTAAAGACTGGGAACATGCAGATGCATTTGAACAGCAACGCCAATCTGCACAAAACAGGCAGCAATATGCCGGCAGCCAGCAATTCGCCGGCAACGAAAATGGCGATTTCTCTGATTTTTTTGAAACCATATTTGGCAGCGGCAGCCGCAGTAAACCACCCAAATACAGGGGGCAGGATTATAATGCGTCCCTAAACCTTAGCCTTGCCGAAGCCATGCAAACGCACCAGCAAACCATAACCGTAAATGGCAAAAACATACGCATTACCATACCAGCCGGCATTGAAGACGGCCAAATGATAAAACTAAAAGGCCATGGTGCACCCGGTGCAAATGGCGGCCCCGCCGGTGATTTATTTATCAGCTTTTCAATTGCCCAACACCCGGTATTTAAACGCAGCAGCAACGATTTGTTTGCCACTATCCCCATAGACCTTTATACAGCTATACTTGGCGGTGAAACAACCATTGAAACCCTTACCGGGAAAATAAAATTAAAAGTGCAGCCCGAAACACAAAACGGCACCAAAATAAGGCTAAAAGGAAAAGGCTTTCCCCTATATAAAAAAGAGGGCGAAACAGGCGACTTGTATATTACCTATGAAGTAAAATTACCTGTGAACTTAACTGAAGAACAGAAAGCACTTTTTACCACTTTATCAACACTTAAATAGCTTTTTGTATGCAAACAGAAGAAATGATACCCGCCACTGAGTTTTGTATCCACCATAACATTGAGCTATCGTTTATTTATGCTTTACAGCAATCAGGCTTAATAGAAATTACCCGGGTGGAAGAAAATGTGTATTTACCTATTAGTCAGCTGCGTGAAATAGAAAAGCTGGCCTGCTTTTATTATGAAATGGATATAAACCTGGAAGGCCTGGAAACCATCAACCACTTACTGCAAAAAATAACTTACATGCAGCAGCAGATTACTGTATTAACCCATAACCTTGGCCGTTATGAAAATGAATAAATACCTTGCCTTTTATTGCTGCATATAGCGGTATAGTACAAGAGTGCGACGCAAGTAATGCCTGCCATAATATTTATTGCAGGGCTAAATAAATAAGTATTTGCCCTATTTTCACCGTAAATCTGTTTTGCATGTCTTGTATTATTGCCATCGATTTAGGAACTACCCATAGTAAAGCGCTGGTGCTGAATGAAAAGGCAACCGTACTGCATCATTTTAAATTGCCCGTAACATCGATGCAATTACTGCAAGGGCAACACCAACAGGAAGCCGCTGATATTTTTGAACAAGTACTTGAATTACTAACCCAATGTTTACAGGCAGTGCCGGCTGATAACATTTGTTGCATTTGTTTTAGCGCCGCTATGCATAGTCTGTTGGCGGTTGATGAAAATGGCCAGGCACTTACCATGGCATATACCTGGGCCGACACGCAAAGTAAAGCCGTTGCAAACAGGTTGCGTCAAAACGATGTAGCCAAAAATGTGTATGAAATAACAGGCACGCCACTGCATGCAATGAGTCCGCTGGTAAAAATAATTTGGCTTAAAGAAACACAGCCTGAAATGTTCAATGCAGCATATAAATTCATCTCCATAAAAGAATATGTGCTATGGCAGTTGGTTGGAAAATATATTGTTGATGAAGGCATTGCCTCTGCCACCGGTTTATATGATGCCGGTAATAAACAATGGAGTTCAGCTGCCTTAGCACTTGCCGGTATTGATACAGATAGATTATCTGAGGTGGTAAGTACATTTCATATAGAAAAGTTGCAGCTGGCCTTTATGCAAAGGTTAGGTTTGCAAAATACAATTCCGGTAGTTATAGGTGGTAACGACGGATGCCTGGCCAATTTAGGTTGCGGTGCACTTAATGCTACAGCAGCAGCACTAACCATTGGTACCAGCGGGGCTATAAGGGTTACCATACCTGCCGCTACACTGCCTCCACCTTTACATGGATTATTCAGGTATGTACTTACCGATGCATTGCAGGTAACCGGCGGCCCCATTAATAATGGTGGTATTGTTTTACAATGGTTTGCCAAGAATTTCATGAATGGTGAAATACAATCTGCGGCCGACTTTGAGGCATTAATGCAATTGGCATCAACAGCACCTGCAGGTAGTGATGGTCTATTATTTTTGCCTTATTTACTAGGCGAAAGAGCACCTGTTTGGGACGAAACTGCACAGGGTATGTTTTATGGCATTACCCTACAACATACAAAAGCACATTTTGCCAGGGCGGTAATTGAAGGTATTAGTTTTGCACTGCTACAAATATTAACGGCCATCGAAAAAAACAATAGCACTGTAACAAAAATATTTACCAGCGGCATGGCCACACAAAGCAATTGGTGGATGCAATTACTGGCCGATATGTTTGGCAAAACCGTTGTACTAAGCGATTCCACTGATGCCTCTGCCTTAGGCGCAGCATTTATTGCCATGTATGCAATGCAAATGATTCCAGCCATTGAACAGGTAAATGAGTTTATTACCATTTCAAAGCAATTTGAGCCAAATTCAATTAACCATGCTACCTATCAGGAATTATTTAAACAATATTGCACCTTATATCAGCGAATGCAATAGGCAATAAATACCGTGGCAATTTACAAACTAAGTACCCGCTCTATTGTCCAATAACCGGCAATAAGTGCAATTATAACAGACAAAGGAAATACCACCTGTTTTTTATATTGCAGCCTCTTACCAAACGGAATAATAAGCAGCAAAAACACCAGTAGTATCACAGCAATTTGCCCTATCTCTACACCGGCATTAAATGCCAGTACCGAGGTAAAAAAATTATTTCGGGGCAAGCCTACCTCGTTTAGCGCACTGGCAAATCCAAGTCCGTGTACCAGCCCAAATAAAAACACAATAACTACCCGCCAGGGTTTTAATTCATTAAGAATAATATTCTCTATGGCAACAAATACAATGGATAATGCAATCACCGGTTCTATTAACTGACTGGGTGCTACAATAATACTTTTCATACTTAGTGCCAGCGTAATGGTATGCGCCACCGTAAATGCCGAAGCTTGCCATAAAATAGTAGATATTTTATTACTTAACAGGCATAAGCTGGTCACAAAAAGAATATGATCAGTACCCAATGGTATAATATGCATAATACCCATTTTAAAATAAAACCAAACCACATCCTCAGTAGCAGCACGTTCCATGGCAATATTAATGGGGTGGGCACTTATCGCTGTAACGGCCAGCAGACAACAAATACAGGCCAGCCATTTTTTGTAAACACCATTTTGTACGGGAACCATTGTATAAAATATTTATTATGAAACTTTGGTGAATTTGAAGCCAAACACAAGTGCTTAAATAGACATCCGTTGCGTCGCACTCTTGTACTTATGCAACTTAATGCAGCAGAATCAGGGCCTTTAAAACAAACAGTTATGGCAAAAATCAACATTACCCTTTTTACTTCACTTGTTTATAAAGTTTGCAACGTATTAATGCTTTCTGTTTTAAGCATATCAGTAATATTTGGATTGGCCGATAAAGCATTTTGCAAAGTTGCTTTTGCCAACATTTTCTCACCTGTTTTGGCATAGATCAATCCGGCCCTGCATAACAAAACCGGGTTTTTAGAATTTGTTTTAAGCGCATTTTTTATATAGGGCAATGCTTTGGCATACTCGCCTTTATTATAATATACCCAGGCTACACATTCGTTTACATCAATATTATCGGGGCGGCGGTTATATTCCAATAAAGCATGTTTTTCTGCACTTTCGTAATTATCTATTTTAAGGTATGCATAGGCCAGTTCCTTATCTACATAATGCCCGATATTCGCATCGCTGTTGCCACTTTCGGCCTCTTTGCTCATGGCTTGTATTACTTCGTTTCTAAGTGTATGGGCCTCTTTATTTTTACCCATTATTTCGTATACATCGGCCATCGCATCTTTTATAGAAAAATCAGTTACAGATGAATCGGCCTGCTGATAATAGGTAATGGCATTGTTATACTGCTTTTCTGCAACAGCTATTCTGGCTAACCCAGCCAGTGCATACGCATATTCAGGGCGGTTTTGAGCAGCAATGGTGTATTGCATTTTGGCATTTAATAAGTCGCCGGTATTTTCATATAAATGGCCCAGCTGCACCCTGCACCATTCAGTACTTTCATCACCGGGAAAGCCTGCTTCTACGGCCAGTTTCATGGCACTAATGGCGCCGGGATAATCTCCATAAATTTCACGTAGGTATGATGCACGTGAATAAGAGCGGATATCAGGTCGAATTGCCAGCATACTATCGGCATCTGTAACCGCGGCCGCATAATTACCCATTTCTACATTGCCATCTACCATAATACCCCATACAAATGAATTATAAGGGTTCATCGTTTTTGCCTGCTCGGCCATATCAAGCCCTTCAGAAAAATGGTGCTGTGATAAGTATAAGAGCGATTTTAAAGTTAGGGCTTCAAAATTTTTTTCGTCTTGCGCCAGTACATCATTTACATATTTCATGGCGGCTTTATCGTAATAGGCAAAATTGCCGGTAGCCCTTGCTTCCTGTATAAATAAGGTAGATAATTGTATCAGAGATTTAGTATCTGCTGAATTGGCTTTAATTTTTTGCTCCAGTGTATACGCCTGGGCCTTTACTTTTAACCATTCAGGCGAATTGGCAGTAGCACCTTTGCGCGGCAGTAATGAATACTGCTCTGCATAGGATGGTGCTTTTATAGTTGCATATCGGTAATATATTGCCCCCAATGCTATTATAAATATTGCAATGATGGTGATATAGATGGTATTTTTTTTCATGATGTTTGATGATTTAACGATAACCCATTTTTATAAAATCTATAGTAAAGGTGTAGGTATGTGTTTATTTTTTTTAGGTGAGGTAGTTTTAAGAAATGATGCCACAAAGGAGGAACCCTGAACCGAGCGTGGCAAGTGCAGCTGCATACAGTTATAGTGCTTGATACATTATTGCTGTTTAATACAATTATTTAAAGTAAGGCCGCAACATTAGTTGCGGCCTTTATACCTTTTATTGTTTTACAATACGCACACTTTGAGTAGCTGTACCATCAATGGATGTTTTGATAAAATAAATGCCTTTTGCAGTGGAACTTGCGTTCCAGCCTACATTATAAGTACCGGCCAACTGTTTTTGGTTAACCAGGTTTTTAATCAAAGTACCATTTGAGCTATACACACTTATTGAAACTGCTGCGGGCTTAGCCAACCTGTATTTTATGGTTGTAGCTGCAATAAATGGATTTGGAAATGCTGAAGCAATCAGCTGCGGTGCTGATACTTCGCTGCCAGTTATTGCTGCTTGTGCCGGAATTTGATAAGGTGCTGCCTGTGCTGCAGGTGTTGCACAACCACATTTACTATCAACGCCAGACCAAGGCAATGCTTCGTAAGGGAACTTAATTGAAATAGGCGCATCATTGGCATTAACACCTGTGTTATAACCTAATACATTCAATAGTTGTGGAGTAACCAAACTGGTGCCTGTATAATCATCGTAAGGCAAACCAATAGCTGCCAATGCAACACCGGCTACGGCCTGTAATTCTATACGGGTTACATCATCTTCCAAACGGCGGCCATTAGGGAAACCATCCATGTTTGGAATGAATTGAATATTGGTGTTTTGATTATAGTTGGTATCCAGTAAACCAGCAACAGCAGCGCTTATAATACCATCTGCACTAAAAGCAGGGTCATTACGCTGTGTAACAGGTACGGCCATATTAAGCCTTAGCATATCGCCACCATTTGGTAAGAAATTGTTGATGAAAGGCTTACCGGCTGCCAATGGATCGCCATTTTTACCTGTAGCCAACTGGTAAGGCCTTAGGTTAGGAACACCCGTATGAAAAATAGGCCAGATATCAACTGAACGCGGAGAACCCGGAGCAGGCAATAATAGCGTACCAAAAATTGCATCGTCTAAAGCGGTACCTGCAACAGCTGGTGTACCTTTTAGGCTATACAAGCCATCCTGCCCGTTACCAAAGCCGAATGAACCCAATGAATTTTTTTGTACACGTAAGGGCGCTAGTCCAGGTACGGCGCCACCAAACTGGGCATCGTCCATATATAAAGAAAGTTCAGGGTTGTAAAAGAAATTACCAAATTTGCTTAGGTTGGTAAGATCCTCATATGGAGTTAATGAATTCCAAAGATCCTTATAACCAATTGGCACAACGGCTTCGTTGGTTAAAGGCATACCCAATCTTGATACCTGTACCCAATCACCCGAATGTGTTTCGGTACCATCGCCATTTAATACACGCATGCTTTGTCTGCTGGCAGAAGCCCAAACACCAATTACATATTCGCCATCAAGTATATTGGCTGCCTGTCTTACATTTTTATGGTCTTTTTGTAATTCAGCAATATCAATTTGCAGGGCAATAGTAGAAACGTTTTTACAAGCCAATCCATCCGATGGTTTAGAACCTGTAGTACGTGGGGCGTCGCCCAAATCAAAGATACCACCAAGGTCTACAAAGAATGGGTCATCTACCGGACCGCAGAAAACTGTTTCACCGCTGCTGGCAGTAGTAATAGCTGCTTTAGCAAGGGTAGTATAGTTGGCTGCACCAAGACCGGTTGTTGATTGAATAGAGCGTGGCCCGATATTATACGGAGGCACCACCCCACCGGTTTTAACGGTTGTAAAACTTACACCGCCATTGGTGCTTTTTTCCATGGTATAGGTTGTCTTCAGATTTTCTTTACCAAGTCTTATGTTGAAAAAAGTGGTTGGGTCTTCGTTCACCTGTTTAAATGTAAAACGGTAAACAATATCATCGCCGGGTGTGGCAATATTGTTATCAATATGTATTTCGTAGCGGATATTGCTGCCAAACTGATAATAATTTGGGCCGCCAAAAGGTAATTGTGCACCATTGTAGTTGGCTATAATGGTTATTTTATTGGGCTTATCAGGGCTACGGAATGCATACAAATCGGTGTTATCTGCCAGCGGATCGTTGGCAATCATTGGTGCTTCCCGGTGGCTGGACGACATCAATAATAGGGATGCTCCCATTACCGCCGCAACAGGTAGCATACGCCATGTTTTGGTCATGTTTAGTTTCATTTTTTTTGTTTTAAGAATGATAGATAATAAAAGAGAAGCCGGGTGTTTTATTTCCGGTAGATTAACTGCAGTTGTTTAACATACGGGAACAGAAACGATTTAGTTTTCGGGTTGTAAAAAAAGTAGTTGGAATTTTTTTGGTAACCGGCAGTTGGTTATGAATGGAGCTTTACTTGCCACGCTCGGTTCAGGGTTCGGAGCAGTATTGAGCAATGATTGGCGCGAATAAAATACGCAGTACAATAGCTATAATACTACCCGAAATTTATTGTATGTTTTGTGGTGCTAAATATTTGCTGCTATATGGCAGGAACGCACAAGTGTGCGACGCAAGCAGTGATGCTATGTTGAAAATGCCGGGCTAATACAAAAATTTTTTGTACCCAGGGCAACAGACAAATTATATTAAGAATGGTTGGGATCTTTTTTATTAATGGCGTTCCAAATTTGTTTTTTAAGTACCTCTTTTCTGTGGGAAGTTTTTGAAGCGGCATAGTTTTCAAGGCCGGTTTGTAGTTGTTGTAATTGCTGTGCTATTGGTGGGTATTGGGTACACATTTGTTCTACATGTTTCATTTCCTGAGCGGATAAAACACCAAGGCAATAATCCTGTAATATTCCACTTTCTATAAATGCATCAATATTCATTCAATATATTTTTTTAATAGCAGCATTGCTTTACGTGCCCTGGTTTTTATAGTACCCGGGGGCATGTTAAGATATTTGGCTGCCTGATCGTATGTGTAACCGTAAAAGTAAATCAAGTCAATCACTTCGCTGTATTTAGGATCCAGCTTTTTTACAGCAAATCTTAATCCGTCGTCAGCATATTTTTGTTCAGCTAATTGTGCCGGGCAATTATTAGTAAAGAGTACCTCTTCGGGTAAATTTTTTCTCTGGTTATTATATTCTTTCGATCGTACATAATCTATTGCAGTATGGCGGGCAATTTTAATAAGCCAGGTGTAAAAACTGCCCTTTTGCGGGTTATACTGATGTATGTTTTTCCAAATTTTTATAAAGGTTTCCTGCAGCAAATCCTCCGTAACCGAAGTTTGCACCACAATAGTTTTAATGGCAATGAAGATGGCCTGATAAAATTTATCGTAAAGTAAGTTAAAGCCTTTTTCGCTGCCTTGTTTAACCATTGTCACCACATCTTCAACCGGGATATTGGTTTCTTCAATAAGCTCAACATAACTGTAAGCAGCAGGATTATGTGTATACTGTTCAGGTGATTGATTGGCAGATAACATAATGAAAATTTTATTGTTTTAGGTAAAGATGCGAACAGAACAAAAGTATTTTTATGATACCGGCAATGCAATAGCGAAAATCACCATTTTATGATCAATCTATTTTTAATAGCGCTTTCTAAAGGCTAAAGGTATATTTGTAGAAATAGACTATTAATAGCGAAAATCGCTATTTTATCCGCCGCCCAACTTTATGAATAATCCCCAAATTAAAAACACGATAGAGCGTTTGCAAAATGCAGATGTGTTATACAGGCGTATTGTAGCCCTATCTGAAAACTATTTTGAGAATGACGACATTGGTGAGATGGAAAGTTTTAAACGCGAGGCAGAATTATTGCTGCAAGGCGTTAGCGGTAATGATACGGTAATAGGCATTTTTAACCACCATACTTATTGCCCGGTGTTGGAAGTGGGTGCAAAAGAGTTTTGGGGCAACCTGCCCGAAGTACCTCAGCAGGAAAGGATGAGGCAGTTACTGGGATTGCTGGAAAAGCAATACAGTTCATTCACCACTGACTCTGTAAAATGGTTTACAGAAACACTTACAGCCATTCCATTTGAACAACGTATTAATTTACAAATTTTTCATTGTGGTATAAGGTACCGCTTACTAAACGACAAACCAATTTGCCTGTTTTCAAAAGGTCTGCCTTTGCATTATGATGAAAAACGTAATTTTTCTTTTACGTTTAATTATGTACAGAATGTTGCCCATTTACTTAAGAAAGATTTTCCCTATTATTGGGTTAGAGTTTCGCATGGAGCCAATAGTGAGTTTGTGCATGTGTTGCATTCTCAAAATAACGAATACACACATAAAGACCTGCTTAGCACACGTGAAAAGCAAATACTACAGTTAATTGCAGATGATTATGATACTAAGGAAATAGCGGAGCAACTATTTATAAGCGCAACTACAGTTGGTCACCACCGCAGCAATATGATTGAAAAAATTGGTGCAAGAGATTCTACCGCACTTGTACAAATAGCCAAAATGGCCGGCATGATTTAGCGCCCTTCATTTTATGATCAGCAGAGATTTTCTGTCAGCAAAATGCAGATGATATTCCCCATAAAAAATGGTAGCTTTCACCATTGCTATACTCTTTCTTTATTTTTAAGCATGGCAGGCACAAGAAATATGAAACAATTACCACTATTACTTATTTATACAAGGCTGGTACTTGGGCCTCTAATGATTTTGTGTAGTGCGTTAAAAGTTACTCACTATAATATTATTGCCATCAGCATAATTATCATTGGCGTATTGTCTGATATTTTTGACGGCATTATTGCAAGACGTTTACAAATTTCCACCCAACAACTAAGGCGGTTAGATTCAACCGCAGATCAGGTTTTTTTTATGGCAGTAGCCGTAGCTACCTATTTGCAATGCCCTGATTTTTTTAAAGCACATGCGCTGCAAATAGCCATATTACTGGGTTTTGAAGGATTAACCTATATTGTTTGTTTTATAAAATTTAAAAAAGAAATTGCCACCCATTCTATTGGTGCCAAGTTGTGGACATTGGTTTTATGCGCCACATTTATTGAAATTGTTTGGCATTGTCAATCGGCAATTTTCTTTGAAATATGTTTTTGGTTTGGGTTAGTAACCAGGCTGGAAATTATAGCCATCATTCTTACACTTAAGACCTGGACCAACGACGTGCCCACCATTTATCATGCACGGCAATTAAGGTTGGGGAAAGCTATAAAACGGCATAAATTATTTAACGGGTAATTGTAATTATTAGCTGCATTCTGCTGCTGTATTTGTACAAGTGTGCGACGCAAGTAAAGCCCAATAGCTATTCTTAAGCCGGGAACATAAAAATGTTGTTACAAAAAAAAGCGGGGCCTTTTGAGCCCCGCTGTACTTTATAGTAGTATGCTTTTTATTTTACGGTAGTAGCTTCATCTATCATATAGATTAGATTGGCCCTGTGCGCTTTGGTTTCTTCATTGGTAGCAACGGCTGTTGCAAGTTTAGCTTTTAGTTTTTTAAGTGTATTTCTGGCGGCAGCTTTAGCGATATCGTCGTACGAATTATCCGTTAATATAGAAGCCGCACCATCTACAAAAGTAGTTTGCAGGTATTGTCTGTATACATTTACGTTGCCGGTAATATCAGCATCAAAAATGGCTTTGGTAAGATCATTCATCACATCGGCCACGCTATATTGATTACCATATAAACGGGTATTGGTAATACGCTGTAAGGTTGCCGGGTGCAGCAAATGCATTAATGGCGCCACCTGAATATTTAAAATAGCAGCAGTAATTTTATAATCCTCTCCGGTAGCGGGTTGGTTATAACCACGGCGCTGCCATTGCATATAAGGTAATACCTGCGCATCTGTATCAAATGCATTGGGTGCAAAAATGTATTTGGCCAATACATCCATTGCTTTTTTCTGTTGTGCAAGTGGTACCGGCATATATGGCTTAGTTGTAGAATTTTGCTCAGGGAAACTCCTGTCTACATTTACTCCACCAATATAACGGCTAACTGCATTCACCATACTTAAACGCTGGCCATTAAGGGTGCCATAACGTGCCCTTATTTCAACATAAGAATGGCCGGTTTTGGTGTATTTACTTACCAGTTTACCCATTAAGCTGTTAACCAGTTTAAAGCGGTCTTCAGCATAGGCTACTGCATCATTGGTAAAATCGTTAACGTTTACACGAGGGTCCATTCCTTTACCTGGTGCACGCATATCATCAGCATCGTTACCAAATGCCAGTTTAGGATCGTTGCTACGGGAAAGAATGCCAGTAAGCTTAGCTTCTTCTTCATCTGCAGTAAAAGGGGTATATCCGTATTCTATGGCCCATAAATCGTAAGGACCAGCCAAAGTAGTATAGTAGTCGCCTTGTTTACTGCGGTCTAACGATACATTAATGGCCGGATAATCCATAACGGAACCCATAGTACCTATTTTGCGGGTTATTTCCAGATTATTCACTTCTGCAGGAGAAAGCATTTGGCTGGCTTTCATGTTATGGTTAAGTCCGAGGGTGTGCCCCATTTCGTGCATAATTAAATAAGTAAGAAACTCTTTATGCATTTCTTTAATTTCTGCTTCGGGGGCATTGGCAACCTGTAAAAAAGTTAATCCGGTAACATATTGTGCTCTTAACTCATTGGCTAATGTGCAATTGTCGTAAGCATCATTATTTACAATGGAGGGTAATTGCATTTTGTTATTGTCTTCTTTTTTGGCAAAGCCACTGGCGGTAGTACCGTTATATAATTCATCAAAAATAGGCGTGGCACTGCCGCTAAACCATTCTACTGTTATGTCGGCGCCTAATATCTGACCAGTACGTGGATTAACAAAGCTAGGGCCTATCGCACCATAGCTAGGTTGTGCAGATGCTACCCAGCGAATAACATTATAGCGTATATCGGCCGGATCCCATGTGGCGGTATCGGGCATAATGCGCATTTCAATAGCATTCTTAAAGCCGGCTTTTTCAAAGGCGGCATTCCATTTTAAACCCGCATCAATAATCGTTTGGCGGTATTCGTAAGGGGTGGTGTTTTCTACCCAATATACAATTGGTTCTACTGGTTCGCTTAAAGCCGCTGAAGGGTCTTTTTTAACCAGGTTCCAACGGTTAATCATGTCTTTATAAGGTACCGGACTAATACTGGTTTGATCGTTGCGTTGTTGCATAAAATAACCCACACGTGGGTCGTCTCTGCGGGCACGGAAATCGTTTTTAGGCATGGCAATAAAACTATGCTGCATGCGCACCCTTACATAACGGGGGTCTGTTATATCCAAACCACCAGATGCCAATGCATTTGGGTTATCATAGGCTAAATCTACTACCACGTCTGTATTATCCGGGAAAGAGCGTATTTCGGCATATTTTGATTTACCGGGGTTTAAACCACCCAGGTTAAATATAAAGGCCGAAAACTGACTAGGTGCCATCACCGGTTTTACGGGGTCTAATTTATCGCTGATAAACAAGCCATCGCCATTTACCAGATAGCCGGTAGAATCTTCTACCTGAATTTTATCCGCATAAAAAACTGCTTCGGGTTTATCTACATTCGCAGTTTTGCTTACCGGGTTGTTTTTATCATAATAAAAATCGGTATTTACAATAGAAAACTCCAGTTTATCAAAGGCTTTTTTAACCTGCAATACCAGGGTAACCCTATGCATGCTTTGGTTTAAGAAAAGGGAAGTAGGCCCATTGATGGAGAAACTTTGGTAAATAAATTCCTTTTGCAGCTGATCTTTTTTAATATACAGCTGTACACTACCGGTAGCTGTATCCTGATATAAAGTAAAAAAACCATCCAGCTTTTTAGAGCTTTTGGTTTTATCTTCTACCGATGGAGCTTTTTTGGGTGCTGCCTTAACCGAATCGGTAGCCGGTTTTACAACAACTGCATCTGATTTTTTTTGAGCAAAGAGCATAGTGGCTGGTAAAACCATTACCAATAGCAATGCATGCATATTTTTTCTCATAGTATGTAATTTGTTCAGTTGTGGAAGATAAGAGATTAATATATGCAACGCCATTTATATTGATAAAGGGTTTAGAAATAACAAATACGGTAAATGTTTCTGTTGTTTTTTGTGGGCCAGCCAGAAGTAATGCTATTGGGCTTTACTTGCCACGCTCGGTTCAGGGTTCCTCCTTTGTGGCGGCCTATATCAGGTATGTATATTTACCTATTTTAATTAATAAATCCATTGCCTTCTATAACCAAAACAATAAAACTGCTGATGCGCATTACCGCAGTATAAGTGTGCGACGCAAGTAAAGCCGCTGATACGTTAATTAGTCGGGCTAATAAAATGGCTTTCCTGGATTTATTTGCATCAGGCATGATCATAAAAAAAGCCCGTTGATAGTATCAACGGGCTTTTACAATAAGTATACTATTATTCGCTTACTACTTCAAATTCCAGCTCGGTATTATGACCGCTGCCAAAATCGATAGAAGCTTTATATGTACCCAATTCTTTAACATCATCTAAAATGGTGATGCGTTTACGGTCTATTTCGTAACCTTTCTGGTCGCGGATAGCACGTGAAATTTGTAAAGAAGTTACGCTACCAAAGATTTTGCCTGTAGTACCGGTTTTAGCACCAATTTTTACAGCACCTTCTTTAAGTACAGCAATAACTTTGTTAATCTCGGCCAGCATAGCTGCTTCTTTCTTAGCCTTTACTTTTAAATGCTCTTGTAATTGCTTAAGGTTTGAAGGATTAGCTTCAATAGCAAATTTTTGAGGTATTAAATAGTTACGGGCATAACCGTTTTTAACAGTAACCAGTTCGTTTTTGCCGCCCAGGTTATCTACATCCTGAATTAATATTACTTGCATAATGTTTGTTTTAGTTCCCAAGAGCCCAGTAAGTATACTGTCTCCCGAATGCCTTCGGGATTAGGGAATGGTGTACTAATAATGTTTATTTCAATAAATCTGTTACGAACGGTAACAAACTCATTTGACGTGCTTTTTTAATAGCATCAGACACTTTACGCTGATATTTTAAAGAGTTACCGCTTAAACGGCGTGGTAAAATTTTACCTTGCTCGTTAATAAACTTCTTTAAAAACTCAACATCTTTATAGTCGATGTATTTAATGCCGTACTTTTTAAAGCGGCAAAATTTCTTTTTTGGCTTCTCCTGCTTAATGGCAGTGAGGTATTTAATTTCGTTTGCTTTTGCCATGATTTAAGCCTCCACTGATTTTTGGTTACCGGTAGGTTCGCCATTTCTTTTTCTGCTGTTATACTCGACGGCGTATTTATCGAGTCTGGTAGCCATGTGACGCATAATTTGCTCGTCACGTAAAATCTGGATCTGTAACTTCTCATTGAAGCTGGATGGCGCACTGTACTCTAATACCCAGTAGATACCTGTAGTTTTCTTCTGGATAGGGTACGCCAGTGATTTTAATCCCCAAGGTTTGCTGTGCACAATAGATCCACCGTTTTCAGTTACAAAATCGGTGTACTTTTTCTGAGCGGCTTTGAAATCCTCTTCAGAAAGCACAGGGGTAAAAATCACCATCAATTCGTAATTGTTCATTTTCCCTGTTTTTTATTTAAAAATGTTGTTAATCCATCCCCCTTTTGTGGGATTTGGGCGGCGAAGGTAAGTTTATTTCTGGTATTTTATGCAACTAGCAGCTTAATTTTTAGCAACAATTGCCAAGAGGGGAAGATGTTTTCTACTGCTATACATAAATGCCTGTATTTCAATCCATAGAATTAAACTAGCCAGTTAAAAAGTATCCCGTGGCAGAGATACAATTCAATATAAATAATTGTGCTATAAGTTAGATTGTCAGTGCTTAGGGCTTAAAATCGAACAGCGTGGCAGTAAATGCACCCCGCTCCTTTTTCTTAAACAGCACGCCAAAATCTCCTTTATAACGCAATACCTGGGGTACCAGCAAATTTCCTACCCGCGTCATTTCAGCCTCCATATTTACGTGAAAATTATAAGCCCCGGCATTATAACTTAACACATAATTGCGGGCAAGTACCTCCAGGGTTTTATAATCAAACCAGGTGGTCATCTCATCTACCACAATATCATCTTTGCTAAACAAACCCAAATCGGTCTTGGGTTTTATAGAAAACACATAAGCAAAACTGCCCTTATAATCTATAAATGTTAGCCGGTAATCATATAATTTATGTGCCCTGTCATCATACAAATCCAGCTTATCACCAATAAAGGGAATACCAGGTATTTTTTTTCCGGGATTAAAAAAAAGCATTTTCAATTGCTCTTTATGTTTTTGAATACCGCTTTTGCCACTGGTGTTAAAGGCACGTCCGGTTACAATATTGTTTTCGCCACATATTTTGCCCTTGGTTAAAAATATGGATGCATACATTTCGCCGGTTAAATAATTGTAATCCCCTTTTTTATCAAAAAAATCTCCGGTAGTAGTTTCGTTTACTATTTTCATGGTGCGACAGCCGCTATCACGCAACTGGCGGGTTTTGCTACTCCAGCTGGCCTGTATGCCGCCAGCTTTATTTAAAATGCTTATATCATTATAAGCGGTATAATTTATGATGTGCAGGTTGCGAAAAGCTTTATAAAAACTGGTATCGTTTTTTATTCGTTTAAGAATTGATAAGTAATCCAGGTTATTGTGCACAATGGCTTCCGGCAAAATAATTTGTTGGTTCTCAAAAATAATGGCAGTATCCTGGGCGTTGGCAACACCAAATAAGACTAGCCACCCAACTACCAATAACCATTTTATCATTTGGGAAAAACCATTTTATAATCCACTTTAATTTTGCCCTTACTTATATCGGTAAGCTTGCCTTTCAGCATTTTCTTTTTAAGGGGTTTAAGGTAATCTATAAACAATTTACCTTCTATATGGTCGTATTCGTGCTGTATAATACGTGCAGTAATGCCTGTAAAAGTATCGGTATGAGGTACAAAATTTTCATCCAGGTACTCCAGTGTAACTTTTAGGGGGCGCATAACATCTTCCCTTATTTTAGGAATACTCAGGCAGCCTTCATTATAACTCCACTCATTACCTGTAAAGCCGGTAATATGAGCATTAATAAAAACCCCTTTAATACCCGGCTCATCAGGGTATTCGCCTTTTTCATCCTCGTCCTGGCCTTCAAAAATTTGCGCACTATCTAAAATAAACAAACGGATATCCTTGTTTATCTGAGGCGCCGCCAAACCAACCCCATTGCTCGAGTACATGGTTTCCCACATATCTGCCAGCAACTTATCCAGGTTAGGATAATCAGGAGTAATATCCGAACACACTTTTCTTAAAATTTCCGCTCCGTAAGCTACTATTGGTAAAATCATTGCTATATCTGGGTTTTCCCGCAGCCAGGAAAATGTTTTGTGATTAAAATAATGGCGAAGTTAATTTATTAGGCTTTAAATACACAGGTTTAGTAAAAGACTATTGATGCTGCACCAAATACTCCTGCAACATAATGGTTGCGGCAATCTCATCCACATTCTTTTTATTTTGCCTTTCCTTCTTTTTCATTCCCATTTGCAACATCGCCTCTTTTGCCATTTTAGAGGTATATCGCTCATCAACCGTTTCTACCGGTATACCCGGAAATTCTTTTACTAACTTCTTTATAAACTGGTGCACTAATGGAGTAGCATGTGTAGCAGAATCATCCAGGTTTCTGGGGTCGCCAATTAAAATCAGTTCTACAGTTTCCTGCAATACATACTTTTTTAAAAAAGGCATCAGGTCTTTTGTATCAACAGCGGTTAAGCCGCTGGCAATAATTTGCATAGGGTCTGTAACCGCCAAACCGGTTCTTTTTGCTCCATAATCAATACATAAAATTCTTGCCATATGCGCTTTATAATCAGAAAAAGTATTTTAATTTTTTGAGCCCTGCATTCAAACATATTTCAACACCGCTTGCGTCGCACTCTTGTACAATATAACCACATGCAGCATTTATAAAACCAGTAAATCAGCAATTACCAAAACCCCAAATACCACGCTGGCAATACCATTCGCCGTCATAAATGCAATATTTACCTTGCTAAGATCATTGGGCTTTACCAAGGAATGCTGATAAAACAACATACCTGTAAATACAGCAATACCCACCCAATATAACCAGTGAAAACCACCATATACACCGGCGGCTATTACACAAACCGCACTTAACAAATGCAAGACCTTTGACACCCGCAAACCGCCCGACTTACCCAATACTGCGGGTATAGAATAGAGTTGTTGCGATTGGTCAAACTCCACATCCTGAAGGGCATAAATAATGTCAAACCCACTTACCCAAAAAATAACCGCCAGTGAAAAAAGCACGGGCAATACATCAAACTGCCCGGTTATTGCCAGGTAGGCACCAATGGGCGCTAACGATAAACCCAACCCAAGCACCAGGTGACACAACGGTGTAAAGCGCTTGGTATAACTGTAAAACAGCACCACAAACAAAGCCACCGGCGATAAGTAAAAACAGATGCTATTGATAAAAAAAGTTGCTGTTATAAATAATACGCAGTTCAATATTACAAACCTTAAAGCACTACCGGGAGCAATAATACCTTTAGGTATTTCGCGTATGGCGGTGCGTGGGTTTTTTGCATCAAAGCTTCTGTCTAAATAACGGTTAAATGCCATGGCGGCACTACGGGCCGTTACCATACAAATAAGTACCAGTAAAAACTTAATAATAAATTGGTTGGTAGTAATAGTAATCAGCTCTGTATTAAAATGAAGTCCGGGCACCGGAGAAACAGCCTGATCCTTTACAAAAAAATTGGTTTGCATAACTCCTAAAAAAAATCCAATCATAGCAAAAGGCATGGCAAAAATGGTATGGCTAAACTTTACTAAACTCAGGTAATCTTTAATTTTACTCATAATACTTGTTCATTTTATACAGTAAACCCAAAATTAAACTCCAGCAATAATCCTGGGCTCGGCCAGTTTCCAGAATATGATTCCCGCTGCTACCGAAATATTTAGCGAATGTTTCATTCCCAATTGAGGTATTTCAATACAGCCATCGCAAATTTTCAATACTTCGCTATCTACCCCTTCTACTTCGTTTCCAAATACAACAGCAATGGGTTGATCTTGTTGCAAATGAAAGCTTTCTAATGAAATACTCCCCACGGCCTGTTCTACTGCATATACCTTATACCCTTTTTGCTGTAATTGCTGTACAGCTTCTATTGTATGGGTAAAATACAACCAGTCAACCGATTCGGTAGCGCCAAGCGCCGTTTTATGTATATCCCGGTGTGGTGGTTGAGGCGTATAGCCACATAAACAAATGGCTTCCAGCAAAAAAGCATCGGCGGTTCTAAATACGCTACCTACATTGTGCATGCTGCGTATATTATCCAGCACAGCCACCACAGGTGTTTTGGCAGCTTGCTTAAATTCCTGTACCGTTTTACGGCCCAACTCATCCATACTTAGTTTACGCATATGGCAACCCGCTTACAATTCTGTTGATTAATAATGGCGCAAAAGTAACTGATACAATTTTATTGGGGCCTATTTGATGCCCAGTATATAATTTGCAGCCTTTATTGGCGTTTATCATTTGCCCAATATGGCGATGCTGTACAAGTGTGCGACGCAAGTAAAGCCCAATAACGGCAATTTGCCGGGACAATAAAAATTAGCAGTATGATACATTGGACATGCACCCCTTTTAATGCGCTTAGCGTTACAGAATTATATGAAATTATGCATTTACGCTGCGAGGTTTTTGTGGTAGAGCAAAACTGCCCTTATCAGGATGCTGATTATAAAGACCTGAAATGCGATCATCTTTGTGGCTGGGTAGATGGCAACCTGGCAGCTTATGTTAGGCTGGTACCTCCCGGCGTTTCTTATACAGAAATGAGTATTGGCAGGGTAGTAACATCGCCCAAATACCGCAAAAATGGGCTGGGCAGGCAGTTAATGACCAAGGCAATTGAACTTTGCATATTAAATTATGGTGAAAAAAGCATTCGTATAGGAGCACAACAATATTTAACGCAATTCTATGATTCTCTGGGCTTTAGGCAATGTAGCGACATGTATTTGGAGGACAATATTCCACATATAGAAATGCTTTACCATGCGCGGGAACAGAATATTTAAGTATTTTGCACCTAACCAGAAAAATTGAATACATCCATTATTTTGATGATGACCCATAAAAAAACAATACCCATAATATTTTTTTGCAGCCTGCTTGTATTAGCGATGCCTTCTTTTGCCCAGAAATGGAATTATGATGGCTTATCGGATATTACCGGGCTTGCAGAAATTAATGTTAGCGCCGGTGCCAGCAGCTTTTTAGGCGATATTGGCGGCAACAAAGGTGTTGGTGGCTCTTTTGTAAAAGACTTTAACCCTAAAACTGTTCGCCCTTTATTTGGGGCATCTGCAACTTTACACTTAACCAAATGGGCTGCCGTTGAAGCTGGCTTTAATTTTACCCAGGTAAACGGTGCCGATAGTTTAATTAATAATACAGGAGATCAGGAACGCTGGCGCTATTATAGAAATCTCAGCTTCAGGTCGCCAATTGCCGAGGGCTATATTGGTGCTGTTTTTTATCCAACCATGTATTTTGAAAAAAAATTCGAGCTTAGAAGTCTTGTACCATTTGTTGGTGTTGGCATTGGCATTATGCATTATAAACCGCAAACACAATTAAATGGCAGCTGGATAGATTTACAACCCCTAAGTTTGGAAGGGCAGGGCTTTCCGGAATATCCAGACAGGCTGCCTTATAAATTAACCAGCATGTATATTCCGGCAAGTGTGGGGGTAAAATATTATGTAAACAATCAAACCGCTATTTCTACCGGCTTTACCTTTAGATTAACCACTACCGATTATATTGACGATGTGAGTACAACCTATATTGACCCCAGTTTATTCGACCTGCATTTAACACCCGAAAATGCTATATTGGCCAAACAATTATATTCCCGCTCCCTTACCCCATGGAAAGTAAAGCCAGATATTGAAAAAGCGAGCAGTAGTAATAATGACAGCTATTTCAATTTTTTCCTTACCCTAAGTTTCAGGCTAAAGGGCGATGATGGTTACAATGACCCCCGTTAATTTTTTTTTTGAGCCCGGCTTAAGGTTATCTATGTAGCTATACTTGCGTCGCACACTGCAGGGTTCTGCATGCTGCTCAGCCAAATACATTGGTAAATAAAATTCCCGCATTTGCGAAACCTACAAATTATTTATTTATGTAATACTAGCTGCCATGCATTATGTAGTACAAGTGTGCGACGCAAGAAAAGCAGATTTAGGTAACTACTGCCGGGCCAATTGTAATAAAAATGTATATTATGGCTAAAATATTTATATTTTAGAGCGTTATATTCTTTCAATTCTTTTATCTTTAAAAATGTTTATTCAACTCTCTGATTAAAAAAATACCGAATCCGATATCCAGCCTTTTATTTTTACCAATAAAATTAAAATATAGCTGATACATGAGAGCAAGCCCTTTGCCTTACAATGAGTCTGAACGTATTGAAGCATTATACCGCTTAAATATTATTGATACGCCTGCAGAGCAGGATTTTGACGACCTCACTGTAATGGCCTCTAGTTTATGCGATACACCTTATTCATTAATTACTTTTGTAGATAAAGAAAGGCAATGGTTTAAAGCTAAAACCGGAATAAATATTACAGAAACCCACCGCGATATATCTTTTTGCGCTCATGCTTTACACAGCAGTGAAACATTTATTGTAGCCGATACTTTAAAAGATGAAAGGTTTATTGATAACCCATTTGTAGCAAATGAACCTAATATTCGTTTCTATGCAGGCACACCAATTGTTACAGATGATGGCTTTATTTTAGGTACTTTATGCGTATTGGATTCTAAACCAAGAACATTAAGCGATAAACAGATTTTTTATTTACGCACCCTGGCTAATCAGGTTCAAAAATTATTACAATTAAGAAAGATTGTTAACACATCTGCCTATAAATTAAATGTTTACCAAAACGGCACTTCAGACGCTGTTTTTTTGTTAGATAAGCATTTGCACATTCAGGATTTTAATAAAGTAACCAATGAATTTTTATGGCATAATCCTGACAAAATCATAAAAACGGGTGATTCTATCTTAAACTATCTGGAAAAAGAATATATACCGGTTTTTGAGACAAATGTAAAAAAAGCATTGGCGGGTGAGGAAATGCGTTTTGAATGCCGCATACGTCATGAAAATAATTATTTATGGTGGGCTATCACCTTTTTACCAGTATACAACCAGTTTAAGGAAATTACCGGCGTGGTGCATACAGCCACCAAAATAAATGAAAGAAAAAAAGCAGAAATAGTTTTACAGGAAAACGAGCAATTACTGCAAAACATTTTCAAATCATCACCTGTAGCCTTACTTATTTCCAGGTATAGCGATGGGCTGGTGGTAATGGTAAATGAGGCATTAGCCAAAATTGCACTTTCAACGCCAAATCAGCTTATTGGTAAATTAACCAAAGACTTTTATACCAACCCCGAGCAAAGAGAGGATATTATAGAGACCTTAAATACAAAAGGATTTATCAAGAACAGAGAGATTGAACTAACCCGTTCAAATGGGCTTTCATCACCTTGTTTATTATCTTCAGAAATTATTACCTGGAAAGGGGAGAAAATGATTATGTCGGGCTTTGTAGACATCAGCGAAATAAAGTTTACAGAAATGGAGCTGAACAAATCCCTTAACATGGTAACAGAGCAAAATAAAAGATTATTGAATTTTTCTTATATAGTTTCTCACAACCTGCGTTCACACGCCAGCAATATCAAATCTATTGTAAGTTATCTGCAGGAGCCGGGACGGGAGGAAGAGAAAAAAGAAATGATAAAACACCTCAGCAGTGTCTCGCATGCATTAGATGACACCTTGCACAACCTGAATGAAGTGGTATCCATTCACAATAATACCAATCTCATCTTTGAAAACCTGGATATACATACTTATGTAAATAAAGCTATAGAATTAATCAGCCCGCAGATAGAACAAAAGGATGCGGTTATACATAATCTGATTCCAGAAAATACCACCATTAATTATAACCCGGCATATCTTGAAAGTATTATTTATAACTTTTTGTCTAATGCCGTAAAATATGCCAGCCCCGGGAGGCAACCACATATTACCTTAAACACTTACTTCCATAATAATAAATTTGTACTGGAAATTGCAGATAATGGAATTGGTATAGATTTAGCCCGAAATGGAGACAAGCTATTTGGTATGTATAAAACTTTTCACGGGAATGCAGATGCAAAAGGTATTGGTCTTTTTATTACAAAAAATCAGGTTGAATTTATGGGTGGTAAAATTGAAGTTGACAGCACATTAAATAAAGGCACCACTTTCAAAATATATTTTTAATGTATGGCAGAAACTATCTGGATTGTTGATGACGATTTTATTTACTCTTTGCTTATAAAAAAAGATATTGAGCGCCTGCAGCTAAGCAAAAACATACATCAATTCCAAGATGGCGAGAAAGCTATGCAAACCATAGAAAATCACCTCGCAGCATCGCAGCCTTTACCTGATATTATTTTGCTCGACATAAATATGCCGGTAATGGATGGCTGGCAGTTTCTTGACAACTATATTCACAAAAAATATCATCTGCATCTGCATAGCCATGTGTATTTGGTAAGCTCCTCCATTTCTATTCAAGACAAGCAAAAAGCCCTGGGTTATAAGAATATTAAAGGGCATTTAATAAAGCCCATCTCGCAGGATACACTGGTTACTATAACCGGTAGCTTTCGCTAATCGCTTATTTATTGTATACGGGTAATATGGCAATATTTATTTATTGCATTGAAGATGGTTTCTTCAAATTATCAGGATGTGAATTGTTCGACTACATTATGCTACCCCTACATTTTTTGTTACTAAAACCATGATTATTGATACTGCTGCATTTATACTATCTTAACAGCTAAAAATTCATCACACTTTTAAAGGGCAATTTTGGCAAAAACAAATCGCAAACTGGGTTTATATACCAGCACCTCGCTGGTGGTGGGTAATATGATTGGCGCCGGTATATTTTTAATGCCTGCCACACTTGCCACTTATGGAACTGTTGGAATTGCTGGTTGGTTGTGTGCTGCAACCGGCGCTATATTACTGGCAAAAATCTTTAGCAACCTTAGTAAAATAATGCCCTTAGCCAATGGTGGCCCCTATGCTTATAGCCGGGAAGGTTTAGGCAATTTTGCCGGTTTTATTGTAGCCTGGGGTTATTGGATATCTGTATGGTGCACCAACGCTGCCATAGCTGTTTCTCTGGTAAGTGCATTGAGTACATTTTTCCCGGTATTGGCTACCAGTTCAATTGCGGCAATAGGTACAGGACTTTCAGCTATATGGTTACTTACTTACATAAATACCCTGGGTATTATCACCTCAGGTATAGTTCAACTATTTACCACCATTTTAAAAATCATTCCTTTGCTGGCGGTTGGTATTGCGGGTATTTTTTTTATAAACACACATCATTTCCCCGCATTTAACACCAGTAATACCAGCACATTTACAGCCTTAACCAATACTACAGCACTTACGTTCTTTGCATTTCTGGGCATGGAATGTGCCACAATTCCTGCCGCCAATGTGGCAAACCCAACTGTTACTATTCCAAAAGCCACCATGCTGGGTACACTACTTACTACTTTTATCTATATTCTTTGCAGCGTAGTAATGATGGGCATTATACCTGCTGATACACTCAGCCATTCTGTTACACCTTTGGCAGATGCTGCTGTTATTATATACGGACCTTACGCTGCCTATTTTGTAAGTGCTGGTGCTGCCATTGCTGCATTTGGCGCTTTAAATGGCTGGATTTTAATTCAGGGGCAGGTACCTGCAGCTATTGCCACAGATAAATTATTTCCCGCCATTTTTAAACAACAAAATAAAAAAGGGGTTCCGGCTACCGGAATTATTATTGGCAGCATACTTGTATCTGTTGTTATGACAATGAATTATACCAAAAGTCTTGCCGATCAATTCAAATTCCTGATTCTTTTAACTACACTAACCGTACTGGTGCCCTACCTGCTATCAGCTACTGCCTATGTAATTCTTGAGTTAAAACAAAAAAAACACCCCCCAGCCAAAACATTTAAAATAATGCTGCATGGGCTGCTGGCATTTACATTTTCATTGTGGGCGGTGGCCGGCTCTGGAGAAGAAGTGGTGTATTGGGGGTTTATACTACTTATGGCAGGCATCCCCTTTTATGCATGGATTATTATACAACAAAATAAAAAACTATGAATACAACAGCGCATTCAGAATATGCCAGGTTGCAAACAGTTTATATAAAAAGTGCGGCAGCGGCTTTTATCAGTAACGAACATATAGCACAACACTGGCAAACGCTCAACTATCTTTCTCAGCCAGATATAACAAAATCCATTTCCGAGTATAAGGCTTTTGAAAATATTTTCACGTCAAATAATATTGAAGTAAGGTACTTCCCTGAGAATGCAACCGTAAACATGGATTCTATTTATTGTCGCGATGCTTCTATTGCCACCAATTACGGTATTATTTTATGCAATATGGGTAAAGCTGCCCGTAGCCAAGAGCCACTGGCACAATTAAAAACCTATGCCGCCAATTGCGAACATGTTTTGGGCAGTATCATTGCACCCGGCACCATCGAAGGCGGCGACCTGGCATGGCTTAACGAAACTACTTTAGCGGTAGGAAATACCTATCGCACCAACGAAGCAGGTATTAACCAATTAAAAGCATTGCTAACACCCAAAGGTATAAACATCAATACCGTTCCTTTGCCGCACTATAAAGGTCCATCAGATGTTTTTCACCTGATGTCTATTTTAAGTCCGGTTGATAAAGACCTGGCCGTGGTTTACTCGCCCTTAATGCCAATTGCTTTTAGAAATTATTTGTTGCAAGTAGGTTACCAGCTAATAGAAGTGCCAGATGCAGAATTTGACAGCATGGGTTGTAATGTATTGGCAATTGCACCGCGCAAATGCGTGATGGTAGAGGGTAATCCGCAAACTAAACTAGCCCTTGAAAAAGCTGGTTGCGAAGTAATTGTATACAAAGGCGATGATATAAGTGTTAAAGGCGGAGGCGGACCTACCTGCTTAACCCGTCCGCTATTAAGATTGGCAGAATAATGTAGCAGGCAGCCGATAAATAATTGGGCTTTACTTGCCACGCTCGGTTCAGGGTTCCTCTTTTATGGCATCAGCAATAAAGGCAATAAGAAATTAGATTTTGTAATAAAAAATTTGATTATAGTTTACAGCATAATCCTATAAAAGCTATTGCTGCCATGTGGATGAAAGTAAAAGAGTGCGACGCAACTAAAGCCAAACTGAATATCTAAAGCCGGGTTCATAAACATTTTATACATTCAATTCATTTGGATAGTAACTTACTCAATAAATAAAAGTGAATGTATGAACAGAAGACATTTTCTTAGAAACGGATCTTTGGCCAGCCTGGCCGTTGGATCTCTAACTGTAGCCTCTTGTAACGAAGTGGCCACTGAAAAAAAGGAACCAACAAAGCTTACAGACGATGTTTTTAAAGATGATTTTGAATTGAATGAAGTAACGATTGAGGTGCTGCAACAAAAAATGCAATCTGGTGAACTTACAGCAACATCCATTACCAAATTATACCTTGACCGTATTGCAGCAATTGATAAAAGTGGCCCTAGTTTAAATGCAGTTATTGAACTAAACCCGGATGCCATAGCTATTGCTGAAGCTATGGATAAAGAACGTAAATCTGGCAAGGTAAGAGGCCCCATGCATGGAATACCTGTTTTAATAAAAGACAATATTAATACCGCTGATAAAATGATGACTACGGCAGGTGCATCTGCCCTAACCGGCAATATTGCCGCCACCGATGCATTTATTGTACAGCAATTGAGGAGTGCTGGTGCAGTATTGTTAGGCAAAACCAATTTAAGCGAATGGGCTAATTTCAGATCGGAAAGATCTACCAGCGGGTGGAGCAGCAGGGGCGGGCAAACCAAATGCCCTTATCGCTTAGACAGAAATCCATCAGGTTCCAGTGCCGGAACGGGCAGCGCTGTTGCAGCTAATTTATGCGCAGTTGCCATTGGCACGGAAACGAATGGCTCTATTATATCGCCTTCGTCTGTAAATGGAATTGTGGGTATAAAACCAACTGTAGGTTTACTAAGCAGAACAGGTATTATTCCTATTTCTGCCACACAGGATACTGCCGGCCCCATGGCAAGAACCGTTAAAGATGCTGCCATATTTTTAGCTGCCTTAGCAGGTGTTGATGAAGCGGATGCAGTTACCAGAAACAGCATGGGGAAAGCTTCTAAAGACTATTCCGCCTCATTGGCAACAAGTACACTTTCAGGTAAAAGAATTGGCGTAGAACAATCTTTTCTTCACGGCCATGAAGGCGTGGTTCAATTATATAAGAATGCAATTGAAACATTAAAGGCCCAGGGTGCTATTATTATAGAAACAGACCTGATGAAAAGCATTAATGACATTGAAGGTGAATATGATGTTTTACTCTACGAATTTAAAGATGGAGTAAACAAGTACTTATCTACAGCTACAGCACCGGTAAAATCTATTGAAGAGGTGATGGCATTTAATAAAAAAAATGAAGCCACGGCCATGCCATTTTTTAAACAGGAAATACTGGAAAAAAGTAATGCAAAGGGCGACCTGTCCAGTAAAGAATATACCACTGCCTTACATAATATACTGCAATCCCGGGGTATCATTGACGCACTATTGAAAGAACATCAGTTGGATGCTATTGCAGCAGTAAGTAATGGTGTTGCCTGTTGCATTGACCTTATAAACGGAGACTACGATACCGGCTTTTCGTTTTCTACTCCAGCAGCTATTGCAGGCTACCCGCATATTACCTTACCTATGGGTATGGTACATGATTTACCTGTTGGTATTTCCTTTATGGCAGGCGCATACCAGGAACAGGCTATTATAGATATAGCTTATGTATTTGAGCAGGCAACCAAACACAGAACAAAGCCAGGTTTTATAGCTGCGGCCAGTATGGGATAAATTTGTTTATAGTAAGCATCATAGGCAAACAATAGTTTACAATAACATAATCTGTAAAAGAATTATTACAAAAAAAATAGCCTTATATTAAATTGTTAGATGAATATTCTTTTTTGAAATAAAGTACCAAAATTCAACAAATATTTTTTTTTATCATGTACGATTAATCATGATAAAACATGATATTCCTCATGTTTTAGGGGTGCTGCCGATTCTACTTTTGTCATGTACTACAAATGATAAGGCAATATTTAATCAACTGCTTCCCGGAATAACACTAAATCTTAAACTTCCACACTATATCCCGGGCAATAGCCTGAAATTAATTTGCAATATCATTTCATATTATTAGATTTAAATATATAATTAGTTTTTTATGACAAAAATTTCATTCCCGCTAATTAGCAACACTTCAGACAAAACAGAACTGCAACATTGGGTAGAAACTATCGCAAATCATACTGAAGCAGACAAAGTATATTGGTGCAACGGTTCAAAAGAAGAATACGATACAATTTGTAATTACCTTGTTGAAAAAGGCACATTTATAAAATTAAACCAAGAAAAAAGACCAAATAGTTATGCCTGTTTCAGCGATCCCAGTGATGTTGCCCGCGTAGAAGACAAAACTTTTATCTGCAGCCGTAGAAAAGAAGATGCCGGCCCCACTAATAATTGGATGGATCCATCTAAAATGAAACAAATTCTAAATGATCTTACCAAAGGTTCTATGCATGGCCGTACCATGTACGTAATTCCATTTTGTATGGGACCAGTTGGTTCACCTTATTCCCGTTACGGTGTACAGTTAACCGATTCAGAATATGTAGTGGTAAACATGTATATAATGACACGCATGGGAGATAGTGTTTTACCTTATATACACGATACTGAATATGTAAAATGTTTTCATGCATTAGGCGCACCGCTTGAAGAAGGCCAGCAGGATGTTAAATGGCCCTGTAACCCAACCACCAAATACATTTCACATTTTCCCGAAGAAAGGATGGTGATTTCTTATGGTAGTGGTTATGGTGGTAATGCGCTAATGGGTAAAAAATGTTTTGCTTTACGCATTGCCTCTGTAATGGGCCGCGAAGAAAACTGGCTGGCAGAGCATATGTTAATCATGGGTGTAGAATCTCCCAAAAAAGAAAAAACCTATGTAGCCGCCTCCTTCCCCAGTGCATGTGGCAAAACTAACTTTGCCATGCTTATTCCTCCAAAAGAAATGGATGGCTGGAAAATTACAACTGTTGGAGATGATATTGCCTGGATACATAAAGGTAAGGACGGTGGATTATATGCCATCAATCCTGAATCTGGTTATTTTGGCGTTGCCCCCGGCACTAACTATAAAACCAACCCAAATGCCATGGAGTCTATTAAAGCCAATACCATTTATACCAATGTGGCTTTAACTTCTGATGGTGACGTATGGTGGGAAGGTTTAACACCAACCGCACCAGAGGGATTAACCGATTGGCATGGTGAACCATGGGATCCTAACAGCGGCAAACCCGCAGCACATGCCAATTCCAGGTTTACAGCACCCGCTTACCAAAACCCAGCAGTAGATCCCAATTGGAACGACCCCAATGGTGTACACATAGAAGCTTTTATATTCGGTGGCCGCCGCAGTACAGTTATTCCATTGGTTTATCAATCATTTAACTGGAACTTTGGTGTATACCTTGCCGCCACAATGGGCAGCGAAATGACAGCAGCTGCCTTTGGCGAAATTGGTAAAGTAAGAAGAGACCCATATGCTATGCTGCCCTTTATGGGCTACAACATAGGCGATTATATCAACCACTGGCTACAGTTTGGCCGCGATATTCCAAATGCGCCACGTATATTCAGCGTTAACTGGTTTAGAAAAGACGAAGACGGCAAATTTATATGGCCCGGTTTTGGCCAAAACATGAGGGTTTTACAATGGATTGTAGAACGTGTAAAAGGCAATGCCTCTGCAGTAGAAAGCCCTGTGGGCTGGGTACCACGATACGAAGACATGTCATGGGAAGGATCTGATTTTACCAAAGACGATTTCACTAAAATCATGACAATCGACCGTGAACCATGGAAACAGGAACTTCTCTCCCACGAAGAATTGTTCTCCCGTTTTTATGATAAACTGCCAAAAGAATTTTTCTTCATGAGAGAGCTATTACTCTCCTCTCTATGGCGCTCACCCGAACATTGGGGTCAGCAGCCAGAGCAGGCTTAAATATTTGGCAACCGGCATTCCTGGCAGTGCAAACGCCAACAGGAATAAGCATTCAAAAAGGAATGCCGGTTCACTTTTAATGCTGGTGCAAGGCTACGCATCATATGTTTCAAGTACCTTACATAAATAATATATATGTTTGGCCGGGCTTTTTATTACTATTCAACATCCTTGCGTCGCACTCTTGTACACCAAACCAACAGGCAGCAAATAAATAGTACCAAGCAGCCCAATCCAATACATCCTTTTTACACCAGCAATACCAATCATTTCAACTTTATATTATGAACTGGATTATAGAGCTGTTCAGCAACCATTCCTCACCAGCTTACATAATACTGGTATATGCCATTGTAATTTTCTCAGGCGTATTACTGGGTAAGTTGGGTTACAAAGGGTTAAGCTTTGGTATAGCCTGTGTATTATTTACCGGAATAATCATGGGCAATTTTGGCTTTTCCATTGATGAGCATGTGCTTGAATATATAAAAGATTTTGGTCTAATTTTATTTGTATACACCATGGGCCTGCAAGTAGGCCCCGGCTTTTTTGCCTCACTAAAAAAACAAGGCCTTACACTCAATTTGCTGGCTATACTTTGCATATTCCTAAGTGTAGCGGTAGTAATTGTTATTTTCTTTTTAACTGATATACCTATACCATCCCTGGTAGGTTTAATGTCTGGCGCAGTTACCAATACCCCAGGCTTGGGTGCGGCCCAGCAAACCGTAAAAGATCTTGCTATTTTACATACCAATCTAAACAATATCCCATCTTTGGGCAGTTATTATGCCATTGCATACCCCGGCGGTGTAATTGGTATTATACTGGTGGTAATTATTTTAAAATGGGTGTTTAAAATAAATATCGAAAAAGAGAAAGCTGCTTACGAAGAAAAAACAAAAAGCAGTTCTCCCAAACCGGAAAAAATAACTTTAAGGGTAGAAAATCCTGCATTGGTTGGCAAAGCAGTTAAAACCATTTTCGATACCATTCAAACAAAATTTGTAGTTACAAGGATAATGCATAACAATGTAATTAGTCCCGGCACAAAAGATACCATTTTACACGAAAACGATTTTGTAAGAATTGTGGCCAATCCTGCTGATATGGAAAGGCTAAAAACCCTTATTGGCAGCGAGTGTAATGAAGACCTGTATAGTACAGATGTATCGCTGGTTACCAAAAAAATCAATGTTACCCGAAAGGAAGTGTGCACCCATCCCCTATCAGAGCTGGATGTAATTAACCACCACGGTGTTACCATTTCCAGGGTATTTCGTTCTGGTATTGAGTTTATTCCCAATGGCCACACACGCCTGCAATTTGGCGATATTGTAACCGTTATAGGTTACGAAAACCATGTGGATGAATTGGCCAAGGAATTTGGCAATTCTAAAAAACAACTCTCCGAGCCCAATATTGCCGGCTTATTTATTGGCATTGCCATTGGTGTTATTTTTGGCAGTATTCCATTGGCATTCCCTGGCATACCGGTTCCTGTAAAACTGGGTTTGGCTGGCGGGCCATTAATTGCCGCAATTCTTATTAGCAGGTATGGCAGCCTTTTCCCAATAACATCTTATGTTACACAAAGCGCCAATTATATGGTTAGAGAAATTGGTATTGTGCTATTCTTATCCAGCGTTGGGTTAAAAGCCGGACCAGCATTTGTACAAACCATCCTGTCATCGCAAGGGTTAACATTGGTTTTACTGGGCCTGTGCATTACCATCATTCCTTTGATAATTACCAGTCTGGTAGGTAAGTTTTTCTGCAAGCTAAATTTTCTGGAAATATTTGGTTTACTGGCTGGCGCTTCCACCGATCCTCCTGCATTATCGTTTACCACCAAAATGGTAGGCTCTGATGCACCGGCAATTGTATATGCCAGTGTATACCCGCTTACTATGTTTTTGCGCATTTTGGTAGCACAGATTATTATATTAATTTTTGTTTAGTTGTTTAATCTTATGTAAAAAGCGCAACAAGTTAATTGCTACTTGTTGCGCTTTTTTTATTTGTAGTTACTAGTATTTTTTGTTGCCATAAATGTGGAACCCTGAAAGGATTGCGACGCAAGCGGCGATGCCATTTGTACCTGGAGCCGGTATTAAAAACATAAAAAAAACCTGCCCGGTAAAAAGCAGGTTTAGTTGACTCATAAGCAAACATAATTAATTGGTAGCGGCATCAGCATTTAACTTGCCCCATCCATAATTTTTAGACTTGGTAGGGTAACCACTGGCAGTGGTAGTTAATTTATTTAAAACATCGTCTCTGGTAAAAGTTGGGTTCTTGCTCCAAACCAATGCAGCTATTCCTGCAGCGGTTGCCGTAGATACAGATGAACCACCTACCGTGGTAGGCACATCACCTGTCATAGCCGTACTAAGTGCATGTAAACCTGTTGATTGTTTTTCCATTACAATTACATAATCAATCTGTTTACCCTTATGACAATCGGCACAAGCATTTAATGCTGGTGCATCTTTAACACCTGTAATGGCCTGTACTTCGGTAAGGCTGGCAGGGAAAATAACACCCACAAAAAAAGCCGTCCAGCTAAAAGATGTACCCCCGGCACAAAACATTAATTTGCCTTTACCACTGGCATATTGAATGGCATCTTTAATTTGCCCGCTGCCGGTAACACGGCCAAGGCTCATGCTAATAATTTGAACAGTGCTATTGTCAGCAGCCCAGGTATAGGCATCGCTTACACCTTTTACTTCGCTGCTTTCGTCAAGATACACATCACGTGTGGCGCGGCAAATTACAAAATTGCAGTTGTAAGCAACACCACAGGCATTACCATCGGCACAACGCGGTGCAGCAACTGCCCCACTCATAGCCGTACCATGGCCACAAGGGTCATCAGAACTTATTTCTCCAGGCAACGTAAACATTTTTTCAATAGTTCTGCCCGATGATAATCCCTGATTAAACTCGCTGCCCAAATTAGCCTGATCGGGGCTTACACCACTATCAATCACCATTACTTTTACTCCGGCACCGGTTGATTTTGTCCAGGCATTTTGTATGCCATGGTATGTATAATTCCAGGAAACTTTAGCATTAGGACTTACTACTGAATAATCAGACCCAGCTAAAAGGCTGGTATTGCCATTATAACCACCGCAACCACTACCTCCGCCAATACCGCCTGAAGCCAGTGCAGCTTCGTTATCAAACTCTTTAATAGGATCGTATCCCATGGGTTCGGCATACCGTACCAATCCACTTTTACGTAACAATTTCAGGGTTTCAATACTGGTAATTTTTACATCAATAACAGGTAATACCTTTTCCTTCCAAACTTCCATATTTTCAATGCGAATTGAAGGGTTAAATTTACGTTCACTGTTATAAATCAATTGCATCACCTGCTGTTTGGCTGCAGACCATTTTGCATCGTTTATATTAATGGTGTGCAGGCGGTTTTCAATGCTTTTTTCCTGTAAAGGTTTATAGCCAACCGCAATAATATTATCAGTGCTTTGCATTGCTGTCCATACCATTTCATCGCTGGCATCCTTCCAGTTAAAATAGCCTGTTTGCTGAAACTGATCTTTAATATATTGGTTTAATTGCAACTGACTGCTTTTCAAATCCTGCGCATCTGCCGATGCAATGGCCTGCTGATCTTTTATGTTTTTTGAGCAGGATAATAATACTATACAACAGCCTGAGAGGGCTAAAATTTTTTTCATAATGCAATTTTTTGGGGATTGAACAATGAATATAATAACTAAACCCAGATACACAAAAAAAGCAGGCGCCTTAAGCCAATTTATAATCATTTCTTAAACCAGCTACAGATGAGAATAATGATTAGCCGGTCTGCATAGCAGGCATTTAGCTGCCGTTGCGTCGCACTCTTGTACTGTTTAACCCTATGCAGCCAGAATTATTACAAACCAAAGGTGTAAAAAAATTCGTCAGATTTGATCCAGCCGTTTTGCTCGTATAAGGCCTGCGCCTTGGTATTATCCGGGGCCGTTTCCAGCAGCAGCCATTTGCTTTGGGTATCGCGTCCAAATGTTTTAGCCGCATTTAGCAATGCCGTACCAGCACCTTTGCCTCTTGCAGCGGTATGCACAAATAAATCGTTCAGCAACCAGGCACGTTGCATACTTACTGAACTAAAAATGGGGTATAACTGAGTAAAACCTACTGCCGTTTCATTATCAAATGCTATAAAAATAACACTTTCATTAAGCGTAAGCCGGGCAGTTATAAACGCTAAAGCGCCTTCCATATCTGCCGGCTGGCCATAAAAAATCCTGTAGGCATTAAATAAAGGAGTTATTTTATCTATATCATCCAAACAGGCCCGGCGAATAGTAATGGGCATATGCATTATTTTAATTTGGCTAAATATTATACCATTATAGCAATAAGTTCTTTTAGCAGTTTATACGCCACCATGGCCGTCATATTATGTACATCACGGGTTGGGTTATATTCCACTATATCTGCACCCACTACAGGCACTTTAATATTTTGCAATAGTTGCAATAACTGTCTGGTAGATAAACCACCCGGTTCGTGATGCGATACACCTGGTGCAAATGCAGGGTCTAACACATCCAAATCAAGAGAAACATACAATGGGCCTTTTATTGCATCTATACATGCCGGTGTGAAATCTTTCATCGCGGTAATATGTACACCAAAACGCTTTGCCTGCTCCCTTTGATGGGTATTAAGTGTTCTTATGCCTACCTGAGTTAAAGATTGTGCTAATCCCGCTTCCATAATTCTGGCAAAAGGCGAAGCATGTGAATATGGATTATCATCAAAATTATCATACAAATCAGCATGTGCATCTATGTGTAAAATATGCAAATCAGGGTATTGCTTTGCATAAGCTGCAATTATGGGGAAACTAATAGAATGGTCGCCACCCAAACACAATAATTTATCATCTGGCATTAACTGCGTAGCTACAAAGCTGTGTATTGTTTCATAAGCCGCAGCAGGGTTGGTGTTGGCAAAATTAATATCGCCCATATCGTTGTAAGTCACTCCATTCAACACTTCCAATCCATTTTCGGCAAATGCATTTGCCGATCCATCAATATCCATCAGCCTTATTCTTCGTGGTGCATACGAAGATCCTTTTAAAAACGAAGAGTTAGCATCGAATGGAATGCCTGCAACTTTTATCATGTAATTACTTTGCCGGTTTATAACAATTCAGCTTCCAAAGTAATTTCTGCATTCAGCAATAAGCTTATAGGGCAATTGGCTTTTGCTTCTGCAGCAGCAGCATCAAATTGTTCTTTACTAATGCCTGGTATGGTAGCTTTTAACACCAAATGAGAATTGGTAATAGCACCTTTAGCAGTATCCAGATTAATAACGGCCGTCACATCCAATGTATCAGGAGTAAAACCAGCAGCACCCAAAACAAAACTAAGTTTCATGGCAAAACAGCCTGCATGTGCGGCGGCTATCAACTCTTCAGGATTTGTACCAATACCTTCTGCAAAACGTGAGTTAAAAGAATATTGTGTTTTATCCAGTACGGTACTTTGAGTGGTAAGGTGTCCGTTACCCTCTTTACCAGAGCCGTTCCAAACGGCAGTTGCATTGCGTTTCATGAGTTATTTGTTTAGGTGTGTAAATTACAAACAGAAATGCTTTAAAAAACTAATTTTCCCAAAAAAGCAAATACAAACTGTAATATATTTTGTGTGACCGGGCAGTAAAATTTTATGGCATCATCACTTGCGTCGCACACTTGTGCACTATAACAATGAGCATCTTTAAACAGCCTAAATATTAATGCAAAAGCATAACAGATCCCTGCTTAATAATTCTTCTACCCTGCGGGCTAAGTAATTCTACCCTATACACATAAGATCCCGTTGGCTGCACCATGCCTTTATATGTTCCATCCCAGGAGCTATATTTATCTTTTGAGGTATACATTAGCTGGCCCCATCTGTTATACACAATCATTTGTACAATAGCATAATTGTCTAATGGCAGCACCTGAAACCGATCATTAATGCCATCACCATTTGGGGTAAATGCTGTAGGAATAAAAATATCACTATACACTTTTACCAGCACATCATCTGTTGCAGCACCACAACCCACATTAGAAAAAACCGATAAAGTATACAATTGATTCTCTGTAGGAAAAGCCAATGGCTGTACTGCATGCACATCACTTAAAAAAAGCGATGGTGTCCACTCATAACTAACGGAAGTACCTTTTACCGCAGCACTTAAAACAGCGGTATCACCGGCAAGAATTACCTTATCAATTCCTGCATTGGCTACCGGGTTTCTATATACATCTATTTTAAGAAAAGCAGAATCTTTACAACCAAAAGAATTGGTAACAACCACTTTATATTCTGTTGAATCGGTTGGCCTTGCAATTGGGTTTGCAATTGCATCATTAGACAAACCGGTTGATGGAAACCATTTAAAGCTATCACCATCTGTTGCGGTTGCACTCAATTGCTCGCTTAACCCCTCGCAAATTGGGTAAGTTGGTTCAGTATAAATAGTAGTGCCCGGGAATATTTTCAAATAAAAACTATCCAGCGATACACAACCAAAATAAAAGGTTTCTTTTAAGGTATACAATCCTGTATCCGCATATTGTAGCTTTGGTACCACAGATGCTGCAAGGGTGGAAGAATAACCTCCAACACCTGTCCATAACACCTGCAATGCTGATGGATCTGCCACAGGCAATGCCAAATTTTTATCTAAACAACCTATTAAATCCTGCGGTGGATTATGGGGCGGCAGGGGATGAATATCGGTATGTATGCCATTAGAAGCTATACGGCAATTAAGGGAATTAATGCTACCTCTCTCTGCCATTACCATTCTATAATCAACAGATCCGGTTAATCTTCTGGGTATGGCATAGATAGTTGTAGTTTCACCCGGAATATCTACCCAGGTTTTACCAGAATCCAAACTACTTTGCCACTGTACCGCAGGATCAGCAAAACCGGTTGAATAAGCGCCTTCCAAAATAAAAGGATTGGGATAATCTGCACAAACATTACCTGGTTCGGTGCTGCCATCTAATGTAATGTTTACTGCCGGACCACAACTGCGAAAAGTTATATCATCCAGTACAAATCCACTACCGCAACCCGGTTTTGGATTGGTAGTAATACTAACAATTACCTGCTCAGTATTTGGTGGTGTGCTAATGGCTACACCATATTGTTTCCATATTCTGTCAAAAGCCGTGGGTATATCTCCTGTATTGGTAGTTCCAAGTAGGGTACCATCCAGTGTAGTAACTGTAAGGGTTAAATTGGCAAGCACTGACTGACCGCCACAGGTAATACTTTGCATGGCATTAGAAATCCAGGCCGAAAATACATAGTTTGTATTGGGGCAAAGATTTTTAGCTGTATCTGTATAAACGGTACCCGCTGTATTCTCTGCATTAACCAGCATATAATTACCGTTTAAATCACGGGTATGATCACCAATCATTTGCAGCCAGGTACGGTCGGGCCCACAACCAAAAATAAAGCTGCTTATTAAATATTGGCCTTTACCCGGGCAGCTGCCTGCAACATCATAAGTAGTGGCATGGGGTGGCATTACAAAAGCCCTGCCAGCACCAAAGGTTTGATTAATAACGGGATCTCCTAAATTGCCACTGCAAAACTGCCCCTTCGATATAAAGGAAAAGCAAAAAATAAAATATGTTAGCAGTACAAAAAACCTCATCGTTAATTAGTGTTGCGCAAATGTTTTATGTAAAAAATCTAAATTCAATAAAAGTGTATGAGGCATTAAAATACCAGCTGATATATGCATGGCAGCATCGTTGCGTCGCAAGCACTTTTACTGCATCACAATATTTGGCTGCAGGTGCAATATCGATTATTATCTTCAATATTGTATTGCTTGTTTGCCCAATGCCTATTCTACAGATGAACGGATTGCGACGCAAGAATGATACATCAGGGCTTTGCAGCTGGTATCATTTTAGCGGTTATACTGCTCAAAAATACAAGTGACATTGTGCATATCTAGTACCTGCACTATTACTACCTCATCCCCAGTTTTGTTAACAGGTTATTGCCTACCATTGCGCCACGCGCCAAACCTGTATCGAGACTTGGCCTGAAATGTATACCACCGTATAAACGGCTTACCGATGCTTCTGCTGCGGCCTGTTTGAAGGAAGTAAAATCCCTTGTCATGCCAATATAGGCAGAATCGCTGTTATCGTGAAAGGCAAAATTATCGCCAAAAAGCTTGGTTAATACGGTAGCCGCAGACGATGTAATGGTACTGTGACCACTGGTATACTCTGGGAATGGCGGCGTTTGCAGGTAAGAATTCCATGCTCTGTCGAACCAATTATTAATTACCGTTATGGGGCGAACATATTCATAACTAAATTTAGCATCCCAGCAGCTTATAAAACCATCCAGCAGGGCAATGGAGGTAAGGCAATACGCCTGTGCCGTTTTAACCGCATCTGCATTAGATGTACGGCAGGCAATGGCGGTTATACCCATCCAATGGCCACCTGGTGTAATTTTTTTGTTGGCAAACATTAAGTGGCCGGCGTGCTGCATTACAAAAGGGTTATCATCCCAGTAACTGGCTATAGTTTTTTCTGAATCTGATAAGTTAATGCTGGTATTGTATGCTTCTTTTACCATTTGGTAAAAAGGGCTGGTAGTATCTTTACTATAAGGGAATGGTGGCGCCGGGCGAAACTGTGAAGCAGTGTCTAATGCAAATGGTTTTATTAAGCGCCAGTATGCTTCGGTTCCATCAAAATAATCCGGTGGGGTAGGTTGCCATTTACCATCAATATAACTGCCCAGGTATTTTGGCATACCACGGGTTTCTTTATACATATCTTTTTTTGCACGTACCAAAATGGTTTTACCAATGGTATCTCCAAAGGCAATAGAACGTTCGTATACTTCCTGTGGTATTTGCTGCTTAAATACGTTTTCAATAGAGTCTTCGTAATGATGCAGTACGGTATCAGAAAAAATACGGATTTTAAATGCAACAGTACAAAATGCTTTGGTGGCTGCTAATGTATAGTTATACTCCTTATCCTTTTCTGGCTGTGGCATGGTGGTAAAACCATTCAGCTTTTCTGCAATAGAAGGCGTACCTGGTGCTGCATAGCGAATGGCTTCGTAAGATGCCAATGAAGTATAGGCATAAATACGGGAAGCCACCGGTGGTGAAAATACATCGTAGATAATTATTTGAGTTAGCTGGTCTTCGTTTTGGTGCAACACTTCTGCATCATTTATTACTATGCTTTTTTTCTGATCGCAACTAAACAATATGGTGCTGCAAATAAGCAGCTGCAATACGCTAAGAAACTGTTTCATGAACTACTTTTTAAAAGTGTAATATACTATGGCTGTAAAAATAATTGTATTGTTACAAATTAGGAATGAGTTTAATTACCTGCCCATATTTTTTAATACCATAAATGCAGGCCCTTTTTGAAAATCTACTTTTGATTTAATCATTATTGGGGCAGAAAAGTTGCCCAATACCAAATCTATTTTTCCATCTCCGTCTAAATCGCCGGCATTCATAGTAAGCCAACGGCCAGACTGTGTTTCCGGAACAGAAAATGGTTTAAACGAAAGACTACCATTGTTTTGTAAATACACAAAACCTTCTTCGGGCCTGTTTTTATAATCGGCAAAAAATGAAATAGTTGCAATATCCAAATCGCCGTCATTATCAAAGTCGCGGGCAATAGCTTTAAAACAGCCGTTTATATGAAAAAAATATTGCTGAGTAAATGCATTGGCCCCATCATTTAAATAGATATATACACCATGATAAGGCTTTAGTACGGCAGAATAATCGGCATTATCGCCGCAGGTATACACAATATCCGGGAAGCCATCTTTATTAAAATCTGCCAGCTCAAAATAGGAAGAACCATTATAGGGAGGAAAACGCAGCAACCTGCTTTCGTCAAACTTGCCGTTGCCTTTATTGGTGTACAAAAAAATGCTTTCATCGCCCTGCGCAAACAACACATAAATATCGGGTAAGCCATCTTTATTGTAATCTTTTATATAGGCTTTAATTGCGCCCGGCACTTCGCGAATAACATGGCGTTCATATTTTCTATCACCCTTATTTTCCATCCAGGATAGCGCCCCTTTTAAATTACCATATTCACAAACCAGATAATCCTCTTTGTCATCTATATTAAAATCGGTAGCCGTCATTTGTACAGGTCTTTGCAAACTGTCAAAAAGCCGAACTGTATCTAACCGAAGTGTATTGTTGGCAGTCATAATCAAATTACTACCCGAACCAAATTTGCCATTATTGGGAACAATTACACCAACATTACAAGCCATAGATTTGCCTTCTGCAAAATCAATATCTACTATGGCACCATCTCCGTGCAAAGAATCTGTCATTTGCAAATGATTATTAAAGCGATACAGGCTGCTGCTGGTAACATCGCCCAATAGCAATGTACGGGGCCACATAATGGTATCTATGCCTACAAAACAAATTTGGGGATTATTAAATTGTACAGCTGGTAGCATTGGCTTAAAAAGCGGCAGGTTATTTTCAATAGGTTCATCCAGCTTACCTGCCTCTAAACTATCCGGTGCCAATGCGGTGTAATAATCTATAATATGCTGCCATTGAATTGAATTTATTACAGGTTGCGATGGATAAAATGAAGCACCAATATTTCTATCAAATTTTGCAGAGGAATATTCTTTAAAGCCATTAAAAAATATACCCAGGCGTGGGCCCATGGCTGGCAATACCCCTTTTTCCCAGCTGGCGGCATTTAAAACAGATGGATCGGGCAACAGGTGGCAGGATGCACAATGTATAGCAGCAAGCGCTTTACCATCATCAATATTCTCATCAGGCACATTTGCATGTGTACTGTTCTTTTTGTATTGATTACACGAAATTGTAATTGTTACAAAAAAAACACAGGCAGTTATTGCCAACAATTTGCTTTTAATACTGGTAAACAATTTATACATGTATTGTTTGTTAATTGCCGTTTATACAGGCTTAAAATATTATGTACCGGGCTTTTGTTCTATGTGCATCATTCTTGCGTCGCACACTTGTGCTGCACAATGTAATGCAGCAGGCAGCCAATTATTTTGTTGTAACTAACGTTGTATCTTTAACAATTTCTCCATAAAATACAAGTGTATGCAAACGTTCATTTTTGGTGTTTGTACTTACAGCAATTGTTTTACGCAAGGCACCAATTTGACCGTTCCATTTATATACCGCATTTACCACGCCTTGTTTACCTGGCTGTACAGGCTCTTTTGAGTAGCTTGCAATTGTACAACCACAGGCAGGTGCCACTGTAATTATAAATAATGGTTTATTGCCAGTATTGGTAAAATGAAATTGTATGTGCGCTGTATCAGTTGTTTTTATGGTGCCTATGTTTTTTACTGAATCGGCCCATAAAACATTTGTATAATTGGCAGTATCCATTTGCGCAATTACTTCGGGTTCTATTCCCAAATTATTTTCGTACGGATTTTTATTGCTGTTGCAGCAGATAAAAATAAATGCCACCAAAACAAACCAAACAATTTTATTTATTATACTCATATTAATACAACTGCTGCTTTATGGTTTATGCCTGTTAATGCCATTTTTCGCTGTTGAAAGCTGAATACTGTTTTGCCGTACAAGTGTGCGACGCAAGTAAAGCCTGCTGTAGGTTTGCTGCCCGGTCAATAAACTTTGTACTTAACTATTTACAAAACCAATTTTCGTTTATTGCCTTTATCATCTGTAATAGTTACAGCAGCTACATTGCTGCCTGCATTTATAAAACGTGCCGATTGAGAGAGGAATGAATTTCCATAATAACATTCCTGTTTTTGCACAGTGCCGTTTTTATATTCAATAATGGCGCTCACATCAGCTGGCTGCAGCGGTATACATTGCACATTTGCTTTTAGTTTAAATACTTTGATAGGGCCGCGATTTTGGCCTGCCACTAATAAGCAGTTGCCTTTATTGTTTCTGATTTTTACGAGTGCCTTACCATCGCCGGGTATAAACAAGCCGCTTTGTAAAATAGTTTGTGGTGTAAAGTTGCCTTTGCCATTGCCTTTTAAAACCAGTCCATTTAAGGCATCGTAGCGGCCGGTGGCTACTTCGGTACCATAATCGTTACCATTAATAATAGCATCAAGGTTGCCATCGCCATCCACATCTTCTACAGCTATGCCACAAAGCATGGATAGCTGTGCCTGCAATGGTAATGGTTGCATGGTAAATTTGCCGTTACCGTCGTTACGCAAATAGGCTGATTGTAAATTATTGGCGTGGTAAATAATGGCATCTTTACGTTCATCTGGTGTAAGTACAGAATCCATTGTAGCATTGGCATAGGCGTTATAACTCTGAAAGCGGGAACGCATACCAATCATCTGGTTAATTAAATCGGACCTGCCAAAAGAAGGAAATTCTTTTTTGGTTTGATCCGTCATACTGGTTGGCAGGTAGAGTGATGTAATTGCATCAAAACTGCTATTGTTATCAAAGTCTTTTGCATATACGGAAACCGGGAATTTATCTGTTGCTTTATAAAAAGAGTTTTGGCCCAGGTTTCCCGCTATATAATCTATATCGCCATCGTTATCAAAATCTCCGGGGGCAATAGTATTCCACCATCCTACCTGATTATTGATGCCTGAAGATGCAGATACATTTTTAAAAATGCCTTTATCATTTTTTAGAAAACTTATAGGCATCCATTCGCCTGCCAATACCAAATCCTGCCAGCCATCGTTATCAAAATCGGTAAATAAGGCATCGCATACCATGCCAATATTATTCAGGTCTTTAGCAACAGTGGCTGTAACATCAGTAAATTTTATTTTACCATTTTCCGTATCGTTTCTATAAATAAAGCTGGAAACTGGTTTGGGATAATTCCATGGGTTAACCCTACCTGAAACAAACAAATCCAAATCGCCATCCTTATCAAAATCAACGGCTCTTACGCAAAATTTACTGGTAAGGTTTTCTGGTAATGCGGTTGTATCCTTTTTAAAATTACCCTTTCCATCGTTTATATAAAACCTATCCTGATATACAGTAGTATTTGGGCCGCCAATATAGCCACCGCTGGCTATGTATAAATCAAGGTCTTTATCACTATCAGCATCAAAAAGTAACAACCCTAAATCCTGTGATAATTTTGGTGCAGTGGTATCTTTCAACAAGGTCTTTTGTACAAAAAATCCATTTGATTGTTGTAAGAATATTTGAGCACTGTAATTAACAGAGCCTCCACTTATAAAGTCATCTAACCCATTATTATCAATATCGCCTGAGGCGATGGCAGGGCCAAATTGTGAGAATTTATGGGGTAATAATTTTTGAATATTAAAGTCTACAAAATCTCTTTCCTGGTGCCTGTATTGCACTTTTACAGAGTCAGTAATATCCCTGAAAAAGCTATTAGTTGCCAACACATTTTTTATTGGAGCAGCTACAGTTATTGCATTGGCATATTTAACAGTAAGCAATTGATCTGCCTTTACATTTGGTATGGTTTGCTTTTTACCATCTGGCCATACAATAACAAGTGAATCTATGTCAGTTGTTTTTCCCAAGCCAAATTGGGCCCTGCAATCAACAGAAGAAAGATAACCACGGTAGGGTGTATTTTCCCAAATTTGCATTTTTCCATTGTTGTAGTAAATAGATGCATAGGCCCCAATTCCACCTTTATTTAGAGCACTGCCCTCAAACTGAATTTTAAGATAATGACTACTATCTGTTGACTGCTGTCTTTCTTTATTGTTATATAAAGATGCTTCCCCGTTAATATTACTTACCACAACATCCATATCGCCATCATTATCTAAATCGGCGTAAACTGCCGCATTAGAAAAAGTGGGTACATCCATACCCCATTGTACCGACATATTAGAAAAAGTAAGATCTCCATTGTTTTTAAATGCATAATTATGCAGCTTCACCTCGGGTATCTGTTCAAGTATTTGCTTTCTTGAAGCCAGGTTGGTGGCCTCGTTTCTATAGGTGATAAAATCATGATCAGTAAGGTCTTTTGGGTAACCATTGGTAATTATAATATCACGATTGCCATCATTATCAAAATCGGATACCAGGGGTGTCCAGCTCCAATCAGTTTCAGCCATACCTGCATAATAGCCTATTTCACTAAAAATAGGTGCACCAATTGAATCGTTTGCATTTACTCTTGGGCCCTGGTTTAATTGCAACGTATTTCGCACATATTGGTAGTTGTACGAAAACCGGTCGCTGTTTTGGTATTTCTGGTAACTATTTCCATTTAACATCATCTTCTTACGAAAGTTGTCTTCAGGATCCATATCTAAAGCCACCACATCCGCAAGACCATCATTGTTTACATCTACAATATCATTGCCCATGGCATTGGCTGAGGTATGCTTAAAGTAGTTTGAAAGTTGCTCAGAAAAAGTACCATCCTGATTATTGATCCACAAAAGATCATTACTAATAAAATCATTGGTAACATATATGTCTTTCCATCCATCGTTATTGATATCAGTGATGTTAACGGAGTGGCCATAGCCTTCAGTTTCAATACCTGCCAAATGAGAAACATCAGCATATACTCCATGCTTTAATGCCGGGTTCCAATCGTTAGAAAACAGTTTACCCGTACTTGGGTTTAAGCGGTCTTTTAATACAGGATGAAAGTTATCAGGAAACACTTTTGTGTTTACTTCATTTACAACAATATAAACATCCAAATCACCATCATTATCATAATCAAAAAAGGCAGCCTGTGTGGAGTGTGAGCTGTCATCCAAACCATACTCGTGGGCTAACTCCTTAAAATGTGGAATATTATTTTTATCATTTCCCTCATTTACATACAACAGATTTTTGCGTTCTTCCCCGTTTTTTTTTAACGAAGCACAAACATACAAATCCTGTAAACCATCATTATTAATATCAATTACATCTGCGCCTCTGCACCATTTTCCATTACCGCCAACTGAGGCATCATCAGTAACATCTTCAAATTCAAAATTGCCTTTGTTTATATACAATTTATTGGAAACATTATTTCCACTAAAATACAAATCCTGCAACCCATCATTATTAAAGTCTCCAACGGCAATGCCGCCACCATTATAAATATTGGTTACATCAAGCGGGTTCAACGTATCGTTCTCTATAATATCGTTAGAAAAATGTATGCCTGAATGGCTTGAACTTACCTCCTCAAAGAGTGTATTGCTATTACTGCAGGCAGCAAAAAAAACAACAAAGCAACTATACAATACTATTTTGAAACCTTTCATATAAACAACCTTTACTTGAAAAATAAAATAATCAAAAATGGGTAAATATTATTTGCCAAACATTGGCTTTAAAAAGCATCTTTACTTGCGTCGCACTCTTGTACTGCAAATCTCAAAGCAGCTATAATAGTACGAATTGCTAAATGTAAATTTTAAAGGAACAGGGTAAGTATTTTCGTCGCATTTTAATTAAAATTTAGCTTCATTATTAGGCGAACGATGAAAGGATTGCGACGCAAGGATGCATCATCTTTGCAATGGAGCTGGAATTAATAAAAAATAACTTGTACATATTACAAAAAGAGGCAGAGCTATTCACTCTACCTCTTTTTTTAGAACTATTTAAAGTTATTGCTAACTATTAGTAGCCAGGATTTTGTGTAACACGTGTCGTTCCATCAGCATTCAAATTATCAACAGTACCCTGTGGAATTGGCATGTATTCATTTTTACCGGCAGTAAAATTGGCGCTGGCTTTTAATGGTCTTGCAGCTTTCTCTCTGCCAATGTACGCATTGATAGTTGTTGCAGCAATACCCCATCTTACCAGGTCAAAGAAACGCTGACCTTCCATTGCTAATTCAAGTCTTCTTTCCATTTGAATTGCTTTTAAAGCATTGGCAGAAGTGAAAGTAGCAGAAGTGTAAGGCTTAATAGCATAGTTATCAGCATCTTCACCTGCGCTACCATAAGTAGCAGTGGCTGCATTGTAATCAGAACCAGATTTAACCCATGTTTCAGGATGATCAGCAACACGGTTACGTACCCTGTTAACATCATTCATAGCAGCTGTTAGGTCAGAAGAATATTCACACTCTGCTCTCCAAAGAATAACATCAGAGAAACGGATAATATTTACATTGTTGGCAACAAGTTCTGTTGGCCCCCAATAAGCACTACCCACATCTGTATATTGCCCTTTTTGAGAAGCAGCGTATACATTTTTCTTTGGGCTAAACAGACCATCGTTAACAGGATTTCTAATCCAGGCAGCACCAGGATGATTACCCCAATCTAAGTAAGGAATGCCTTCTCTGCCCATAACCCAATCAATTCTAGGATCTAAAGTTCCTGTATATGGAGAACCAGCTGGATTGCTAACCCATAACCCTGTGTAAAAATTATCTAATAATGGTAAGCCATTAGCATCAGTTTTATAAGCATTTGCCAAATCCTGTGAAGGATTGTAGAAACCGCAGCATGCACCCGGACCACCTGTGTAAGGGAAGTTAAGGATATCACCATAGTTACCATTAGGATCTCCACCCCAGTCAACTGAAGAACCATCCTGAACAGATGTTTGAGCTGCGAAAACTGATTCAGCACTGTTCTTTTGAGCAGGGTTAAAGTTTGAATAATAGTTATCATTCAACGCATATTTAACACCACCTGCAGTTTTCCCATTATTAATGGCATCATTCAACAAAGGAAGCGCTGAAGAAGGTTGGCCTTGAAACATGTATGCTTTTGCCAATAAACAAACAGCCGCCCACTTATTAGCTCTGCCCACTTCGCTACCAAAGGATTCTGGTAAGTTATCCTTTGCAAAAGTCAAATCACCAATTATTAGGTTCCAAACAGCTGTTTGATCAGCATTGGAAGTAACAGTATTCTGCGGATTTACAGTTTCATCTACCGGAAGAATATTACCAAAAATTTTCTTTGCTTCAAAATGATAGAAAGCCCTTAAAAAGCGTGCCTGAGCCTGTATTTCTGTAGCTTTTTCAGGTGTAATTCCTTCAGCTATTGCCAAAGTATTTAACACATCATTACTACGTTGGATACCAGCATAACAAAGAATCCATTTTTGAGGTATAGCTCCGTTTGTAGGAGTTAAAGTAGTCCACTGTTCCATTGGAGCAGCATCTGCAACATCCGAAGGATCCGAACCCTTATAGGCGTCGTCACTTGTAACACCACCAAAAATCCAGTTTGATGCACCTGAGGCAAAACCATCGCCTGCTGCACCTGCACCGTCAACTAGTGAATAGGCACCGATTAACAATCCCTGAACACCATCTTCAGTTGCTAAAATTTGTGGGTTTAATGTTCCCAATGGTGGCTTGTCCAAAAAGCTTTTGCTACAAGCAAAAATGGTTACAGCTACAACAATACCCAGTGGAATAAGCCCTATATTTTTTATTTTTTTCATATACTCAGAATTAATTAATAATTTAAAAATTGAGGTTAACACCAATTAAGAATGCGGCTGTATGGGGATAGTTACCCTGATCGATGCCAAATCCAACAGTGTTGTTAATGTCGCTACTTTGCAATTCAGGATCCAAACCATCGTATTTGGTAATGGTAAACAAGTTAGCACCTTGTATGTATACCCTTAAGCGGTCGATACCAAATTTCGCTGTAGACTTGGCAGGCATAGTGTAGCCAATTTGCATTTGCTTACAACGCAGGTAAGAACCTTTACTGATAAAGTAACTATTTGTTACACCATCGGTACTAAAACCACCTGTTGTACGCAATTTTGGAATAGAAGTATTTGTATTATCCGGAGTCCATGAATTAACTGCAACCTCTCTTCTGATACCACCTTTAAAGAAGTCAGGGAAATCAGTGAAGTATTTGGTTTGATTGAAGATGTCATTACCATGTGAGCCAAAGAAGAAGCCGGAGAAGTCAAAGCTCTTATAGCTAAATGAAAGATTTAAGCCATAAGTGAAATCAGGATTAGGATTACCTATATAAGTTCTGTCTTTGTCATCAATCACACCATCAGCATTTTGATCTTTGTATTTAAATACACCTGGAGACTCATCACCTTGTTGGGTAGGAGATTTAGCTACATCCTCTGCATTTTGGAAAATACCAATTACCTCATAACCATAGAAAGCACCTACAGGATGACCTTCTTCATTACGTGTAACAATAACGTTTCTGATTTGAGGACCATTAAAGTAAGGCAAACCAGGAATATTAACAATCTTATTATTATAAGAAGTAAATAAACCAGTAACATCAAATTTAACATCTTTACCAATAGTACCGTGATAAGTAACACTAGCGTCAATACCTGTATTTTGCATGTCACCGATATTTACTTTAGGTAAACTTGCATCACCAGTAAAGATTAGATCGTATTGAGTTCCAGAAGCGGTGAACAACAATCCACTAACTTTCTTTTTATAGTAATCAATAGTAACATCCAATTTATTTTTTAACAAAGTCGCATCAAAACCGATGTTAGAAATGATATCACCTTCCCATGTTGTTGTTGGGTTACCAATATTACTTCTAAAGAAACCAGATGAAGGATTGTTGCTGCTACCAGTTAAATCATAAAATGAGCGGCCTGCTCTCTGACCATATAAGTTAAATGGATTGGTTGGATTCACGTTACTGGTAGAACCTAATTTACCCCAGCTATAACGTAATTTCAAATCATTAATAAAAGATACATCCTTCATAAAGTTTTCCTGAGAAATTCTCCATGCACCAGAAACAGCAGGGAAATAACCAGTTCTAACATCTTCAGCAAATACTGAAGCAGCATCTCTACGTAATGAAGCATTGATCAGATATTTTCCTGAAAATCCATACTCCAAACGTGCAAACTGAGACCATAATGAACTTTGGCCAGCACTTCCAGAATTTGATTGGCCTGTTGGAGAACCAGTATTAAGTTGCCAGAAATTGGGGTTTTCAGAAAAATAATTACTTCTTGTGCCACCCAAAAATCTATAGTAACTATAAACTGCTTCTGTACCTACAAGGGCTTTAACATTATGCTTACCAAATGAATTGGTATATGCAACAGTATTAGTATAGGTCCAGTTAGTACTATAACCAGCGCCTTCACTAAAGGAATTAGCACCTGAATTTCCTTCCGCATTTTCATAACCTACATAGTTAAAATTATAACTGTAGTTGTTATCAATTGTTCCACCAAAAGTGGTACGGGCAGTGAAATGCTTTAAGAAATCTACTTCACCAAAAACATTACCGGTAATGTCCCAGTTGTTTTGCTTGTTATCTTTTGTACGATAAATATCAGCATAAGGGTTACGTGCATTACCTAAATCTTGTGATTTAGTACCTGCAAAATTACCTGCGATATCATAAACAGGGATAATAGCATCTTCACGGAAAGCAGTAGTGAAAGGACTACCCTCACTTTGGTTACCGAATATCGGGTTTGTTTTATAGAAAATGTAAGCATTCTCACCTACACGAATTTTGTCATTGATATTAAACTGTGTGTTAGCACGCACAGAATATCTTTTTAAACCCTGGAATTGAGCAATACCTTGTTGATCAAGATAACCCATAGAGAAGAAATAAGAACTCTTGTCTGAACCAGAGCTAATAGAGATATTGTGATTTTGCTGCTGGGCATTACGGGTAATAACATCATACCAGTTGGTACCAATTTTATTCGCTTTGGTAATCTGGTTGGAAGTTCTGTTATAAGTAGAAATATCCGTGTTAGGATCTCCTTCAAAACCCGCTGTTGGGGTAATGTAATCAGGAATTACTGGAGATGCACCGTTGCCATATTGCTTACTGCTAGGATTAGCAATACCTGAATTACGCTGCTGTTGCCAAATTGCATCAGCTTGTTGTTGGGTACTGGCCATATCATAACCAGGACCTCTTGTAGTTACACCATAATAGCCATCATAACTAACTTTAGCTTTACCGGTTTTACCTTTTTTAGTGGTAATGATAATTACACCATTAGAACCAGCAACACCATAAATAGCTGCGGCGGCATCTTTCAGTACCTGTACTGATTCAATGTCTGCCACATTAATATCGTGCAAGCTACCCCTTACTCCATCAATAACAACAAGGGGTGAGTTATTACCAAAACCTGTTATACCACGAATACGAATATCACTGGCTGCACCAGGCTGGCCAGAACTAATAACGGTTACACCAGAAGCACGACCTTGTAAAGCCTCTTCACCTGTACCAACAGGGGTTTGCCTTAGGTCTTTAACATTCACCACAGATACGGAACCTGTAATTTCTTTTTTCTTCTGTGCAGTATAACCTGTTACAACTATCTCATCCAAAGAAGAAGATTTCTCCTTTAAAGAAACAGCTACATCGGTTTGAGAAGCCACATCAACTTCTACATCATCAAAACCAACTGAAGAAATAACCAATTTGGTTTTAGAAGCAGGAACGGTAATAGCAAAACTACCAGTAGTGGTTGTAACAGTTGCTACATTGGTACCTTTTACTGTTACTGTTGCAAAAGCCACAGGTTGTTTGTCTTTAGCATTTGTTACAGTTCCTGTCACTTTTTTTTGTGCATGCAGAGAACTGGACAAGAAAAGAAAGAGAAGTGCTGTACATACGTGCACAGTCAATCGAGCGATTTTTTGTCTCATAAGCAAGGCAATTATGGTTGTGTTAATAATTAAGAACGGTTAAAAATAAGGGAATTAATTATTTGTTAAATGAAAAAAAATAAGTTTTTTTTCATTGTGTATTTCGTACACATTTAATTTGCGTTGAATTGACACAATGAATTACTGATTATTGATAAAATGGTATCGATTTTGATTAATATAGTGCGTTTATACCATTAAATGATAAAATATTACCAATTAAAAAAAATTACTACTGCTGTACAATTTTTTACAAATGAGGGCAATTTTACATCCTTTTTTGAAGCAATTTAAGAGATGATTCGAAGGCAAATTTACTGTCAAACCAGTTTATGGATGTATCCTTTTTAAACCATGTTATTTGCCGCTTGGCATAATGCCTTGTGTTAATTTTTATAGCTTCGATAGCTAGATTAAGAGTAGTAATTCCATCAAAATAGGCGAAGAATTCTTTGTACCCTACGGTTTGTAAAGCATTCAAATAAGCGTAACTGCGTAAGTTGGCGGCTTCTTTCAATAATCCGGCACTCATCATGCTATCTACCCGTTGGTTAATATTACTATGCAATAATGTTTTCTCTACTGATAATCCTAGCTTAATAATATTAAATGGCCTTTCAGCAATCTGCCGGTTTCGATAATGTATTATTGAGTTTCCGGTACTTAGTTTTATTTCCAGTGCCCGCATTAAGCGCTGCGGGTTTTGCTGTTCGCACTGTTGCCAGAATAATGGGTCTTTTGTACTAACTTCATTTTGTAGCCAAGCTAATCCATTGGTCTGATATTGCAACGCTATAAATGCCCTGATATCTTTATCGGCATTAGGTATTGGGTCAAGACCTTCACAAAAAGCTTTTATATACAAGCCGGTTCCGCCTGCCATTATAACAATTGGATTGTGTTGAAAAACCTGATTACATTTTTCTAAGGCATACTGCACAAATATTTGTGCAGTTACATCATCTGTAATCGAGTGAGAACTGATAAAATGATGTGGCACCAATTGCAACTCCTCAGGGCTGGGTTTGGCAACACCAATATTTAGTTCTTTAAAGCATTGGCGAGAGTCTGCAGAAATTATTTCAGTATTAAAATGCTGCGCCAATTGTATAGCCAGACTTGTTTTACCCGATGCAGTGGCACCAGCAATTATAATAACGGTATTCTTTTTGGGTGCCATAATATAATAGTTATGCAGACTATTAAAAACAATAGCAATATTTTAAAATATTTGGTAAGGCTTGGCTAATTAGCAATTAATGTTTTGAGCCCGGCTTATATTTTCAATGAGGCTTTTCTTGCGTCGCACTCTTGTACGTTCAGTACATTATTCAACAATTTTTAATACCCATCTATTTATTAGATATCAATACATTCTTTTTAGCCGCCACAAAGAAGAAACCTGAAGTGTGCGACGCAAGTAAAGCTTAATAGAAATTCAATTGTCTGGTCCAGCAATAAATTAAATAAGCATCTATTAGCCCGGTAATACAAAATTCTTTACATCTTCGGCTGTAATTAATTTGCCCGATAATATAATAAGCCTTTCTACCACATTTCTTAATTCGCGTATATTTCCTGTCCAGTTATGTTGTTGTAACGCTACCATTGCAGCAGGATCTATAGACTTTTTTGCCTGGCCATAATCTTCCGCAATATCTGCCAGAAACTTGTTTACCAGCAAGGGAATATCATCCTTACGGTTATTAAGCGAAGGCACATGAATTAATATTACACCCAAGCGGTGATAAAGGTCTAACCTGAAATTTTTAGCTTCGGTTTCTTTTAATAAATCCTTATTAGTAGCTGCAATTACACGTACATCTACAGCAATTTCTTTATCGGCCCCTACCCTTGTTATTTTACCTTCCTGTAACGCACGTAATACTTTGGCCTGGGCGCTTAAACTCATATCGCCTATTTCATCTAAAAACAAAGTACCACCGCTGGCTTGTTCAAATTTACCAATGCGCTGTTTAATTGCAGAAGTAAAAGAGCCTTTTTCGTGACCAAATAATTCGCTTTCTATCAACTCGCTGGGGATAGCCGCGCAGTTAACTTCTACCAGCGGTCCATTGCTTCTGTTGCTTTTTTCGTGCAACCAACGGGCTACAAGTTCTTTACCTGCACCATTTTCACCGGTTATTAAAACCCGTGCATCGGTGGGTGCCACTTTATCAATAGTATCTTTTATGCGCAAAATAGGTTCGCTTTCGCCAATAATTTCCTGTACACGGTTTACTTTACGTTTTAATACTTTGGTTTCCTTTGCCAAACTGTTTTTATCTACCGCATTTCGAATGGTAATTAACAGTCGGTTTAAATCCGGGGGTTTGGCTACATAATCATACGCACCTTTTTTTACAGCATCAACAGCAGTTTCAATAGTGCCATGCCCACTTATCATTATAACCGGTACGTCTGGATTTTTTTCGGTGGCGCGGGATAAAAATTCAAGTCCATCTATTTTGGGCATTTTAATATCACAGAGTACCGCATCGTAAGTGGTGGCACAAAACAATTTCCAGCCTTCCTCACCATCGGCGGCTTCATCTACTTTAAACCCTTCATATCCCAGTATTTCGCTCAGGGTTTTACGAATGGCTCTTTCATCGTCAATAATCAGTATCTGTTGCATATTCTAATTATTTGGTGCGCTATTAGCATTGTGATTGACTGCAAATATAGGTATTGCTTTGCTGAGCTATTACAAAGCTAAAACAGGATTGGTTGCATCAGCATAGATGGCAGAATGCCAAAAGGCCTCAAAACATTCGGTTGGGTTATTTTTAAACCCATTGCTGAATAGCCTTACAAACGTACAAGAGTGCGACGCAAGTAAAGCCCCCAACTTTTGTTTTGCCCGGCCAATAACTAAATTTTACAATATTATTTTAACTCCAGCATAATAATTTCTGGTTGAGGCTGCATTAAAATACCTGTTGCCAGCTGCATTAATATCGTTGCCAAGGCTGTATTTTTCGTTTAACAGGTTATCGGCACCTGCAAAAATATCAAGCCTGGTATTTTTTAATTGCAATTGCTTACCTATTTTTATTTGTAATAAATGATAAGGTGCAGACGCTACGGTATTAGCATCGTTTAATTGAATTGCACTGGAATAGTTGAACATTATATTGGCATAATAAAGATGTCTGGTTATTATATCAACACCGGTAATATTTACTGTGCGCGGAACACCAGTTATTTTATTGCCGGAATAATCGGTAGTACCAATAGTGTAGCTATCAAAATAATAGGGCTGATAGGCAAGACTATTCCACAAATGCAAACTGCGTACTAAACTGTTTTTTTGTTCTATAATTCGGGCATTCCACCAAATTTCCAAACCCTTTTGTATGGTACTTCCGGCATTTACAAAATAGTCGGCACCATTTGCATCGTTACGGCGAACAATGGCGCTTTTAAGATTAAAATAATTGAAGGAGGCACTGTAAGAAAAACTGTTTTGTAGTAAAGTACCTTTTATACCCACTTCATAATTCCAGCCATACTCGGCCTGCAGGGTTTCGTTTACCACACCAGAAGAAGGCCTTACTTCGGCAAGGCTTGGTGGTGAAAATCCTTTAGAGATATTGGCAAATATATTAGTACTTTTTAATACTGCATAGGAAATACCCAAACGTGGACTAATAGCAGGATCGGCATTTTTTATTTTGGGATAATCGGTATTGACTGGTGTTACCCTGTTGTACCAAAAACGATAATCGTTATTACTAATACCTGCCTGTAAAAACCATTTTTCTGCAATATTCATATTTACCTGAGCAAACAAAAAATACTGGGTAACATGTACTTTGTCTTTATACTGTGTAGTATCTGGCACCCCAGCTTTATTGCCGTATACCCTTATATAAGAATCGTTGTATTGAAAATCGGCGCCTGCATTGGCTTCCAGTTTAAATGAATTGTGTTTATACGTGTAGGCAAAGTTGGTACGGGCACTATAGTTCCACTCTTTTCGCTTTTCAAAGTTGGTAATAAAGGGATTTTGAAAATCGGTTTTATTCAACCCAACTGTGGTGCTATTGGTAATATGTCCCGTAAGCTTTGTTTGCAATGTTATTGCAGCTAAACCAGTCTCGTTATAAACAGCTGTTTTTTGGGTTATTGCGCCAGGAAAACTACCTGCTGCAAGGCGGGCCAGCCGTGGCGCAGTATCGTATTGCGCCTGAGTTATACCACCCGGTGTTTCATAATGAAGCCTGGTATATAATGCCAGAAAGGAAATGCTGGTATTTTTACTGGCCATCCATTTGCCATTCCACCTGATTATATTTCTGTCTAATGCAGATTGCTGCCGGTAGCCATCGCTACGCACATACGATTGCTGTAAGTCGGATACAAATTTAGTGCTGCTATAATGCCAGCCTGCCTGCCCGCTAAAAAGCCCAAAAGAACCGCCGGCAAGCCCAAATTGTAATTGGTTCTTTTTTGCCAAAACCTCAGTGTTACTATGTAGGATAATGGCGCCACCGGTATTAGCCCCATAAAAACTTGATGCTGGCCCTTTAATAATCTCCATAGATTGAATACTGTTTGCATCAACCAGATTAATATAGGTGTTACCAGTAGCATCAGTTAAAGGCAGTTCGTCCCAGTATACTTTTATATTTCTAACACCAAATGGCGAACGCAATAAACTACCCCTAACTGATAATCGGAAACTGCCGGGAGAACGTTCTTCCATTCTAACACCAGGAACAGTATTTACTGCCGGAAGCAGGCTTACAACACCTTGCGCAGTTAAATCCTTCTTGCTGATGAACGCGATAGAAGCAGGCACATCTTTTAATGGCAGCTTGGCAGAAAAGGCAGTAACGGTCACACTTTGCAGTATAACACTATCATTTAATGCAAATAAAGAATCTGCCTTTTGGGCAAACAATACGCTATTACCAAAAAACATTATCACCAATAGTTGTAAAAATTTGATGCGCATACAATGTGTTCTTGTTTAAACAGGAAATGGAATATAAAAGAGGCTTCTAAAAAATAAAAATCCCGATATAAATCTATACCGGGATTTTTACAAATTGTTTATTAATTACTTCTGTAAATACATGACTTCTTTAACCAATTTAACCGTTCTGGTTACATCTGGTATGGCGAGTGCTGCCAAATTAGGCGCATAGTGCATGGGGGCATCGGCACTGGTAATTCTTAAAACTGGTGCATCAAGGTAATCAAAACCTTCTTTTTGGATACGGTATGCTATTTCCGATGATACAGAACACATTGGCCATTGTTCTTCTACTATTACCAGGCGGTTGGTTTTCTTTACACTTTCCAAAATGGTTTTCCAATCCAATGGACGAATAGTTCTTAGGTCTATCACTTCTGCGCTGATACCTTCTTTCTCCAATTCTGCAGCAGCACTAAGTGCTACTTTCATCATTTTGTTATAAGAAACAATGGTAACATCCTTACCCAAACGTTTTACATCTGCTTTACCCAGTTCTATATAATATTCTTCTTCAGGTACTTCGCATTTATCACCATACATCATTTCACTTTCCATAAACATTACCGGATCTTCTTCGTACCTGATAGCTTGTTTCAACAAACCTTTTGCATCGTAACCGTTGGAAGGTGATATTACTTTTAACCCAGGAATATTTGCATAATAACTTTCAAATGCTGTTGAGTGCTGGGCACCTAACTGGCCGGCACTGCCATTACCACCACGAAAAACAATGGGGCAGGTTATTTGCCCGCCACTCATGGCAAGCATTTTAGAGGCAGTATTTAAAATCTGGTCTAATGCCAATACAGCAAAGTTCCAGGTCATAAATTCCACAATTGGGCGTAAACCATTTTGGGCTGCACCCACAGCTACAGCAGTAAAACCAAGTTCTGCAATGGGGGTATCTATTACCCTTTTTGCACCAAATTCGGCCAACATACCCTGACTTACCTTGTAAGCACCATTATATTCTGCTACTTCCTCACCCATTAAAAAAACCCTGCTGTCTCTTCTCATTTCTTCATTCATGGCCTCACGCAGGGCCTCACGAAAAGCAATTTGTCGCATATATTTCTCTGTTTAAACGCTTTAAAAACTTGGCAAAAATATAGGTTTATAGTTTACAAAATTCAAATAAGGCCAACAGTACTTATATAAATAAAAAACATGGGTGTATTGTAACCATAAAACAATACAGGCTAATCTATTATTTACCAGGCAATGGAATGTTATAGCAGCATTCTTGCGTCGCACTCTTGTGCTGCAGGTACTGTATGCGGCTTATTGAAATAGGGAAAAGTGGCATTTAAACCAGTTAGAATGCTCTATCAATTAATCTGTCTTTTGTCCAATAGCATTCATGCAGCACAAGAGTGCGACGCAAGTAAAGCTACATTTTGTATTGGGCCGGGTACATAAAAAAAATCCCGCAGTTGTTGGCTGCGGGATAAAGTATTAAACCATGGTAAAGGTTTCCAGAAATTTGGTAGTAAAATTACCTTTTCTGAAATCTTCATTTTTCATGAGTTGCAAATGAAATGGAATGGTGGTTTTAACACCTTCTATAATATACTCGCTTAATGCACGGTACATGGTGTCTATTGCCTCTTCACGGGTGCGGGCTACCGCAATTAATTTGGCAATCATAGAATCATAGTAAGGCGGAATTACATAACCGGCATACACATGACTATCAACACGTACACCATGGCCACCTGGCGTATTTAACACGGTTATTTTACCCGGAGATGGTCTGAAATCGTTGTAAGGATCTTCAGCATTAATGCGGCATTCTATGGCATGCATCTGAGGCAGGTAATTGATGCCGGATATTTTCTCACCCATTGCAATTTTAATCTGCTCTTTAATCAGGTCGAAATTAATTACTTCTTCGGTTACACAATGTTCTACCTGTATACGGGTATTCATTTCCATGAAGTAAAAATTACGGTGTTTATCTACCAGAAATTCAATGGTACCAACACTTTCGTAATTAATGGCGCTGGCTGCCTTTATAGCTGCTTCTCCCATTCTTTCTCTTAGCTCGGGTGTCATAAAAGGAGAAGGCGATTCTTCCACCAGCTTTTGGTGGCGGCGTTGAATGGAGCAATCTCTTTCACTTAAATGGCAAATATTACCATATTGATCGCCTGCCACCTGAATTTCTATATGGCGTGGTTCTTCCACAAATTTTTCCATATAAATACCATCGTTTTTAAAGGAGGCTGCTGCTTCAGTTTTGGCTGTTGTGTAGGCTTTTTCCATTTCGGTATCATTCCAAACCACCCGCATACCTTTACCACCACCACCGGCAGTTGCTTTAAGTATAACCGGGTATCCAACTTCTTTAGCTAAAGTAATGGCCTCTTCAATACTGCCTAGCAAACCTTCGCCACCGGGCACAACCGGCACACCGGCTTTAATCATTGTTTCTTTGGCGGTAATTTTATCGCCCATGCTATTAATCATGCTGGCTGTTGGGCCTATAAACTTAATGCCATGATCAGCACAAATTTGGGAGAATTTTGCATTTTCGGCCAAAAAACCATACCCTGGGTGAATAGCATCTGCATTGGTTATTTCTGCAGCAGCCATAATATGAGGAATGTTCAAATAAGAATCGCTGCTTTGAGGTTTTCCTATACAAACGGCTTCATCAGCAAATTTTACATGCAAGCTATCTTTATCGGCAGTAGAATAAACCGCTACTGTTTTAATACCCATTTCGCGGCAGGTTCTAATAACACGTAAAGCAATTTCGCCACGATTGGCTATAAGTATTTTTTTAAACATTGAATTAGATTGAAGTTGTGCAAATAAACAAAAGTGCGGATATAACAATAAGGATTATACCTGTTTGTTTATCCGCATCATCGTGTAAGCTTATGCTGGTTCTACCAGGAACAAAGGTTGGTCGTATTCAACCGGGCTGGCATCATCTACCAATACCTTAACAATTTTACCGCTTACTTCACTTTCAATTTCGTTGAAAAGTTTCATTGCCTCTATGATACAAACCACTTTACCTACAGAAACAGCTTCTCCAACTTCTGTTAGCAAAGGTTTATCAGGCGAAGCCCTGCGGTAAAAAGTACCTATCATCGGGCTCTTAATAGTAATTAAATTAGAAGCTGCAGGCGCAACAGGTGTTGCAGGAGCAGCGGCAGCGGGAGCAGCAGGAGCGGCGGCTACAGGTGCAGGTGCATATACTGGAGCAGCCGGTGCGGTTGCATAAACTGCCGGCGCTATATCTTCTTTTTGCTTAATGGTAATTTTAAAACCTTCTTCCTCTATACTAAGTTCCCCGATATTACTCTTGTTTACAATCTTGATAAGTTCCTGGATCTGCTTGAAGTCCATAATTGAATTTTTTGGGATTTTGTAATGTTTTGAGACCTTTTTACCCTAATTGGAGGGGCAAAATAGGCATTTTTTGGCTAAAAGTGCAGAAAAATAAAAAAATCATCCTGCGCAATTAGTAAAAAAAAGACAGTAAAAAACTGTCTTTTTCGAATTACATATTAAAATTAATTATTATTCTTTAACACGCTCAACATATTCGCCACTCTTGGTATTAATCCTTATCAGCTCGCCATCATTTACAAATAGGGGCACATTCACTGTGGCACCTGTTTCGATGGTGGCTTGTTTTAGGGCACGGGTGGCAGTATCACCTTTAAGGCCAGGTTCGCAATAGGTAATTTTTACAACAATTTTTTCAGGCAATTCGGCGCCAATTGGCATATCTGTTTCGGTGTTTACAAATACAAATACTTCGCTGCCTTCTTTTAAAAACTGAGGTGCGTCAATCATTTCTTCGGCCAAAGCAATTTGCTCAAAAGTTTCGTTATTCATCAGGTTAAAGCCTGATTCGTCTTTATACAAATATTGATAGGTTTTCTTTTCAACCCTTACCGGAAAAATGTTTTCACCACTATTCCAGGTTTTTTCAATAGAACGTTTATTATCAACCCCTTTAAGTTTGGCCCAAACTTTTGCTGCTGCTCTTGCGGTTTTATTCTCGCCAAATTCAATAACAGAATACAAACTGCCGTCCAGTTTCAAAATCATTCCGCGGCTGATATCTGCTGTACTTGCCATAAATAGTTTTTTTATTAGACGGCAAAAGTAGTAATTGACTTTTAAATTACCACTACTATTCAAATACCATTTTAAAGAAGCATGTTTTTGGCCCGAAACATTAAAAAAAATTTAGATTTTGAATCATTATTGCATAATCAAAAAAAAAAATGTAATAAATCCCGTTTTTTGAAGAATATTTTTATTTTCGTATATCCAAAGAGGCAGTGCGACCATACTCTTGAACGTTTCCGGTAAATGTTTTTAGTTTTGGGTTACTGAATTCTGTTGGCTTTTATTCACTTAACTTTTTTTTCAAAATGAACATTTACGTTGGAAACCTGAACTGGAACATGACCAGTGAAGACCTTCAAAACCTGTTTGCTCCCTATGGCGATGTAATCTCAGCAAAAATTGTTACTGACAAATTTAACAACAACCGCAGCAAGGGCTTTGGTTTTGTTGAAATGAGTGATGATGATGCTGCACGCACAGCTATTAGCAACCTAAACGACACTGATGTATCAGGTCGCAAAATTGTAGTAAACGAATCTGCACCCCGCAAAGAGGGTGAAGGTGGCTACAAGAAAAAACCTTACAGCGGTGGCGGCGGTGGCGGCTTCCGTGGTGGTAATGGCGGCGGCGGAAACAGCGGTGGCGGTTATAACCGTAACCGTGGTGGAAGCGGTGGAAGCAGTAGTGGCGGTGGTTACAACCGTTATTAATATACGTTCAACCAAAACGCATTAAGTCTGGCAAAATTTGCCAGACTTTTTTTATTTTAACCATCTCCTATATTAAATTTTACATTTTACAGTCTTTACAAATGATGTTTTATATGGTTTACCAGCCCCTCTTACTGCTGCCATGTAAGAGGAACCCTGAACCGAGCGTGGCAAGTAAAGCTTAATTATTGTTCTATTGCCTGCTCCATAAATTGTTTTTCCTGCAAATATTGAAAAGGTATTTTACCAAAATAATATTTATGAGAATTTTCTGTGCCGGGTTTTACCCTGTAACAAACTTTTACCGATATTGCCCAAAAAAATAATTGAATAAGTTAGCAAATACCACAAAAGCATTATTGGCAGGCAGTTTACTTTTTGCTGCCTGGCCGGTTTCTCCACTTACTTTTATTATATTCATTGCATGGGTGCCACTACTTATGGTGGCAGATAATACAACAAAGAAATTATCCTTTTTTTGGTATACGTTTTTAACAACGCTTGTTTGGAATGTATTAACTACCTGGTGGATATGGAATTCTACCGATATTGGATCCATAGCAGCCATGGTGGCCAATAGCCTGTTGATGACCTTGCCTTGGTGGGGCTATTTTATTTTTAAAACCAATTATGGGAAAAGAACTGGTTATATATCGCTGGTGTTTTTTTGGTTGCTATTTGAATATATACACCTTAACTGGCAACTAAGCTGGCCATGGCTAACATTGGGTAATGTATTTGCGCAACAAATTAATTGGGTACAGTGGTACGAATTTACAGGCACCAGTGGCGGTAGTTTATGGATATTATTGGTAAATATTTTGCTCTACGATACATGGATACAAATAAGGAACAAATCAGTAAAACCTTTGCACATATTAATACTTACTGTTGTTTGGGTTTTACCTTTTGTTATTTCTTTTCTTGTAAAACCGGAAACCAATCAAAACCCTGTTGCCAATAGCAACAATGTTATAATTGTACAACCAAATATTGACCCCTACAGCCAAAAATTTGACCAATCCACCATTTCAACACAGGTACAAACATTTATACAATTATCAGAACAGGCATTAGATACCAATACAAGACTTGTTGTATGGCCCGAAACTGCATTACCCGCAGCAGTTTGGCAGGATGAACTTAAAAACGCCAGTATATATGCTCCTGTTTTTGATTTTGCAAACAGGCATCGCAATATTACCATTGTAACCGGTGCAGAAACTTTTAAAAGCTATGGCGCGGAAAAACTAACCACATCTGCCCGATTTAACGAAAACGATAATAGTTATTACGATGTGTTTAATGCAGCTGTAGCTATAAAATCAAATAGCCCTTTGCAGTTTTATAACAAAAGTAAATTGGTGCCCGGCGTTGAAACCTTACCCGATTTTTTACTTTGGATGGCACCTGTTTTTGAAAAATTTGGTGGTACCGCCAGCGGCTATGGTAAATCAGCTGAATCTGCCGTTTTTATTGAGCCTGGCAACCCCTATATTCCTGCCCCAATTATTTGTTATGAAAGTATTTATGGCGAATATGTAAGCACTTATGTACAAAAAGGCGCAAATATTTTAACCATTATTACCAACGATGGTTGGTGGGGCAATACTCCTGGCCATAAACAGCACCTGGCTTATGCCAGACTAAGAGCAATAGAAACCAGAAAATGGGTGGCCCGTAGCGCCAATACTGGCATATCGGCCGTGATTGATAATGCAGGAGCGATACAACAAACACAGCCATGGGATACTGCAGCGTATATAAAAGCTGCTATACCACCAGTTAGCGGGGAAACCTTTTATGTAGCGCATGGAGACATTATATCTACCATTGCTATGGCTATTGGAATATTGCTGATTGTTTGGAATATATTCATGCAATTGCGCAAAAAAAGCATCATTAAGCAAATGCGCAAATAGGCCATGGGCCAGGCAATTAATTATTGTGGCATCGTCTCTTGCGTCGCACTCTTGTGCTGTTGGATATTTTGGCGTCAAACAAAATTTTTATATGATTCTCTTTGATAAAAAATTATTCCCACTCTTCCTGTAGCTTTTGCTTTTGGGTTGTTGAAAAATGCAACACACGATTAAGCAAATGTCCAGCTGCCATTTTAATACCATTTGAATTACTGGCTACAACATTGGCTATTGCAAATTGCAAAAAGGTACCTGCCAGTTTTTTAAGCGGGTTATGCGAAAATCCAAATAAAATTTTCTTTGATAAATAGCCTGTTGAAATACCAATTACATTATTTAATAAAGTATCCTTTATTTGGGGAGAAGCTGACACTTCCTGCAACGTTTTTTTTAGCAGGTTAATGGGCTGTAAACTTTCATAAACAATATGCACCTGCTCTTTTAACATGGTTAATTGTAGGGCCTGTTTACTTTCAGCCAACAAAATAGCTTGTCGCAAACCAATGGATTCATTGTGCTTTCTCATTCTTTATTTGATTTTAGCATGCTAACAATCAGGCTATTACTTACACTTGTCTTTATCCATTCCTTTCTGAAAATATATACTACCAATCCTATAAGCATGTATACCCCTGCCATTATAAAAAAACCATTATACAATGCCCCTGTTAAAGTGCCAAGCCATATGGCAAGTCCAATACTTACCAGCAAGGCAACGCTTGCAAACACTATAAAAAGTATAATAGTGATTGCAAGCGAAGAAACTATATCTGCGGTTTTGTCAATTGCTTTTAGGGTAACCAGCTCTATTGTTGTTTTGCGATAGTCTTCTACTTTTTCAAAAATAGTTTCTAATGAAGTTGGCTGGTTATACATAATATAAATTTTAAAGCTAGAGAAATTGCTACCTCTAAAGAAATTGCAATTGTTTATCAGGAAATTGAAGATTTCGCCTCTTTCTTTACCTCATCAAAACGCATTTTGCCATTGGCAATAAGATCGTTTGCTTCATCTTTGGTACGTTCATATTTATTGGAAATTGATTCTACCAAATCTTCAAATTTCTCCTGCAGCGATTCTGCGTAATCTTCGCCTTTATTTAAAATTTTACGCCTTGTTCTAATACCTTTTTCGGGTGCAAATAATATACCCAGCAATGTGCCTGCGGCAACGCCTGCCAGCACTCCTAATAATACTTTACCTGGTGTCATGTTTAAACTTTTTAATGATAAAAAATATTTTATAACGTACAACATTGTGTTACGTAATGCAAAGTGAACTCATATAAAAAATTACCAGTTACACAATATTGAAAATATGTTTCATAATTCACATATTAGTCCCCCCCAGCTCTCTTTTCATTACTGTTTGAACTGAATTTGTAGCATTCGGCATTAAATATTGCTAATTCAACATTACTTAATTGGTATACAATAAATTACTAAAGTATATTTACATTAACCCCATTTACACATGCAAACACCCCAATTATCTGTAAGAGAATTAAGCATTGATGATATTGCCCCTCTAACCCAATATTGGCTTTCATGCACCAATGAATACCTGCATGGTATGGGTGTAGATGTAAATAAAATGCCTGCAAAAGAATGGTGGATACAATTGCTGCAACAACAGTTATTAACGCCACATGCCCAAAAGCAATCGTTTTGCGTTATATGGCATTTAAATGATGAACCTGTTGGTCATTCAAATATTAATAAAATCATTCCCTCACAGGAAGCCTATATGCACCTCCATATTTGGAAACAGTCAGCCAGAAAAAGCGGATATGGATTACAATTTATTTATAAAACCCTGCCTTTTTATTTTAATACCTACCAGCTGCAGCATCTTTACTGCGAGCCTTATGCACTTAACCCGGCCCCAAATAAAACACTGGCCAAAGCTGGTTTTACCTTTTTAAAAGAATATATCACCACCCCCGGATTTTTAAATTTTGAACAACCCGTTAACCGATGGCATTTGAGCAGAAATGCATTTATGCAATTGCAACACTCATAGTTTTTTTATACCTGTAGATAGTTAAATTTTATTATAAATCACCTGCTGCCACTGGATCAGAACCTTGAACCGAGCGTGGCAAGTAAAGCCCCATTATTAATCGGCCGCCGGCTAACAAATTGACTTTTACGCTTACTACTTTAAAAGCTTTAACAACTATTTGATACCAATACAGAAGTTTGGTACGTTTCATGCATGCATACATAAACTTCTGTTACATGAAACCAGTTATTTCCATATTACTACTAATAATATGCAGCTATAAAATACAAGCCCAGTCTAATTATAGCAGGGCCATTGGTATAAAAATACCGGGAGGCTTTTCTGTTAGCTACAAACAATTTGTTGCCGATACAAAAAATTTGGAAGCCCAGGCCACTATTTGGAATAAAGGCTTTAGGGTTAGTGGTTTATATGAATTTAATTATTACAATTTTAATACCGCCGGACTTAGCTGGTTTGTTGGACCCGGCGCCCACATTGGCTTTTGGAAAGAGGATAGTCCCACGCCCAAAACTGAAAACAGTAAAATTGACATTGGTATAGATGGCATTATTGGTCTTGATTACAAAATAAAAAATGCACCCCTTAATATTAGTTTAGATTGGCAACCCGCCATTACATTAATAGGCACTGCCGGTTTTACACCTGCATATGGTGGTGTAGGTATACGTTACACATTTTAACCTAGTTTATAAAAAAACACAAAACACAACAATATGAAGAAAAAGATGATGGTGGCCACCTTGCTTATTTTATTGGCAGGTATAACAGCACAGGCTCAAAGTACAGGCAGCACTTACAAAACAGCGGTGGGTATTAAATTTTATCCGGGTGCTGTAAGCGTAAAAAGTTTTATCAAAGAAAATAAAGCCATTGAAGGTTTGGGCTACTTATACAGCGATGGTTTCAGACTTACTGGTTTATATGAAATTCATGGTGATATTGAAGGTGTTGACGGACTTAAATGGTATGGTGGCCCCGGCGCTCATATTGCCGCCTGGAACAACAATTGGAAAGACCAGTATCCAACCAGAGATGGAGGCATAGCCATTGGTATTGATGGTGTGTTGGGCCTTGATTATAAGTTTAATGGACTGCCCATAAATGTTAGCTTGGATTGGCAGCCATCCTTCAATTTTGTGGGTTATAATTATTTTGAAGGAGGTTGGGGTGGCCTTGGTATACGCTATACTTTATAAATATTTTTTTAGCCAGGCTAAATAACAGGTATGGCGCTTTACTTGCGTCGCACTCTTGTACGTTAAGCAATATGGCAGCAATAAAACATAACACTCCAAAGGGGGTAAGCATACCACATATTAACCCTTTATACAGCAATAAGCCATTGTAAAATTACAATGGCTTATTGCTGTTTTACAATATACTTAAAGAAACAATTAACAAACAGCTAAAAAGGATTGTATATTTTTGAATGGAAATGCTATTACATAGAATTCAATTATTTGCAATGAGGTATATTATTTTAATGTTTATTTGCTGCATAACAGAGCCTTTATTTTCACAGCAAAACACCTCAGCGAAAACCACAACTACCAACATCAATTATTTCGAAGATACCAGTAATTCACCCACCATTGCTAATGAGGTAACACGCACTTATCTGGTTAAAATTACGGAAGGCAACAATACATTATTTACAAAACGCTTTAATCAACACATATTAAGGCAAATTGATAAAAACTGGTTTATTGTATCAGCAACCAAAAAAGAGCTAAGTGCTTTTACCCAAATAAGCACCATTAAAAAAGCAAATAATAACTGGAAGCTAAGTGCTAATCTTAAAACAAATGCCGCAAAAAATGGCAATTACTTCATACAAATTCATCCGGCTGATAGTTTGGATTTTGAAAATTGGTTGGCGCAACACAAGGCAAGTGCTATTATTTTAAGTCGCTACCCTTCCCTGCAGTTGTACGAAATTAAAACCTCTGCCGCTTTTGTAAAAGAGCAATTATTGCCTAATGCCTTTGTTGTTTTTATTGATTCGAAACCAAACAAGCCTGTTGAAGAAACTTCAATAAATGACTATGATAACAGCGTAAATGCCACCAATTTATTTTTTGCAAAATATCCATCAATAAATGGTGCTGGTTTAACCACATCAGTTAAAGAAAATTTGTTTGATAGTACCGATATTGATTTTAGTGGAAGGTATCTGCATACCAATTTTGCGGGCAGTCAGCAAACCACCCATGCCAGCATAATGGCCACTTTAATTGGTGGTGGAGGCAACAGCTTTTTTTCCGGCAAAGGAGTAGCATGGGGTTGCCGTTTATCTTCGGCATCTTTTACCAATTTGCTGCCCGAAAGTAATGCCAGTTACCAGCAATATAATATTAGTGTGCAAAACCATTCATATGGGGTTGGGGTTGAAAATTTTTACGGTGCAGATGCTGCCGCCTATGATAAAAGCATGTTGGATAACCCAACACTACTACATATATTTTCTGCCGGCAACTCGGGTAGTGCCACGCCAACAGATGGTAATTATGCCGGGCTTGCAGGTTTTGCCAACCTAACAGGGAGTTTTAAGATGGCTAAAAATATCATAACGGTTGGATCGGTTGATTCATTTTATCAGGTACCGGTTTTAAGTTCAAAAGGCCCGGCCTATGATGGAAGGATTAAACCGGAACTGGTGGCTTATGGTAACGATGGCAGCTCCGGTGCAGCAGCCATTACTTCTGGCGTGGCGTTGGCCGTACAAAGCGCATATGCCAGTTTACATAACCAGGTATTACCAGAAAATGCATTGGTAAAAGCTATCCTCATCAACAGCGCCGATGATATATTAACTCCCGGACCGGATTTCTATTCAGGCTATGGAAATGTAAATACCTATAAAGCTGTAAAAGACATTTTATCGGGTAATATATTTAATGGTACAATTAGTCAAAATGAAATAATCAATCATTCCATTAGTATTCCTTCAAATGCCATTAATTTGAAAATTACCCTTGTTTGGAATGATACGGTTGCCAATACAAATGCTTTTACCGCTCTGGTAAACGATGTAGATATCAGCCTTGAACAAAACAGCAATCAACAGATAAATTACCCATGGGTATTAAATAGCGCTGCAATAACAGATTCTTTATTACTGCCTGCCAAAAATGGAATAGACAGCCTTAATACTGTTGAACAAATTTATATTGCAAACCCGCCGACAGGTGATTATATCATACATGTAAAAGGAACCAAAATTGTAACCAACCCACAAGCCTATTATATAGTATACAGATGGGATACGGCCAATACATTTGAATTTATTTCCCCGGCAAAAGAGGACCACTTTACTGCAGGTTCGGCTGCCATATTTCGCTGGCAAAGCAATTACAATACCGGTACCACAGGGGTATTGGAATATAAATATACGGGTAGCAATAACTGGCAAACCATTGATGCCGCTGTTAACCTGACACAACTTTATTACAAATGGAATACCCCGGATACATTTGCATTGGTAACTGCAAGATGCATTATTGGCAGTTCTATTTATGTTAGCGATACCTTTAATTTTTCACGACAATTATACCCGAAAATTGGATTTAGTTGTTCCGACTCTTTAATGATTTATTGGGAAGCCATTAAAGGTATTTCGCAATATGAAGTGCTTAAACTGGGTAATACTTATTTGTTGGAAGCAGCACTAACCAACGACACCAGTATTATTTTACCAGTTAATTATTTGCAGAATAAATATGTAGCTGTAAGACCGGTATTTAGCGCCGGCCATACTGGTGTAAATAGTTATACATTTGATTATAGCACACAAGGTATTGGTTGTTATATCAGCAATTTTTTAGCCGATCTAAACTCCAGTAATAATGCCAGCTTACAACTGTCACTGGGAACGGTTGTAAATATTAATCATATTGCTTTTGAAGAATTGGGTTTAAATGGATGGGTGAATATTGCCACATTAACACAGGTTACCCAGCTGAATAATAGTTTTGAAGACAATACCTTACACAATGGCATTAATACTTATCGTGCTGTTGTTACTTTAAATAATGGCACTGTTTTGTATAGCAATACCGCTACTGTATACTATTTTGGCAATAATACCATTGTGCTGTTTCCGAACCCGGTGCCACAAAATGGCAAACTGGTAGTATTATCCAATAATTTTTTGGCAAATGCACTTACTATTTACGATATGATGGGGAAAAAAGTATTACAGGAAACAATAAGCAATTTGCGTCAGGATATTCCCATACATAGGCTTGCAAAGGGTATGTATATTGTTCAAATTACCCGAAATGATACCATACTTTATAATGGCAAATTACTGATACAGTAAAGTATACCCTTCGCTAATACTGCAGTTTTTTGCCGATAAAAGAACCGGAGGCACAAGAGTGCGACGCAAGGGAAGATGCCAACTTTACTGCTGCCTGGCTAATAATTATCTGTTTAAAATCTAATAAAACAAAAGACCCGTAAAAATACGGGTCTTTTAAACTTCATAGGATTGTGGTAGGTTTTGTCTTTAGGATACGGATGGTCGCTTTCTAAGGGTAAAGGGTTGAATACTGTTTGCTTTTATTAACACTGTAAAATTACAGCCGCACCCAAACTATGGATGTAGTAATGCGATTAAAGATGATTTATAAAATGTACTTTTTTAGTGTAGAATATTTTCTACATCATAACCATTCGCTGCTTTTTGGCAGGTATATAACAATAGCAATTTTATACTTTAGCTGACTTGAAAGAGAAAAAGCGTTGTGCCAGATAGCTGAATGTGATTACAAATACAGAGGTAATCATATTGGCAGGCGTAGGATACCAGCCAAAAACCTCGATAAATAATTTTAGTAATATATACTTTAATAGAATAGCGCCGGCTACAGTTACAAAATAGCGGAAAAGTTGGATACCTTTTTTTATTTCAGATTCGGGGAAAACAACATAACGGCTTAAATAAAAACCAATGGGGAAGGTAAACCAGATAGAAAACAGGTATTCCGCTGCTATATAGGGCTTTAAAGCAAAAAAACCAAGGTCTACTGCCGGCTTTAGAAAAATGAAATTATTGGCAATAAAGTACAGAAATATACCAAAAGCCGTATTGCCCCCACCACAGGCTGCATACCTGAAAGTTTGCAGCGGCATGATTTTTTTGAACGGAGGATAGAAAATATCCACCACCTGCAAAATGGTTTTCTTTAGCCAGAAATGCAATTTGATCATAAACGGCGGCGAAGGTAATTGTTTAAATGATTTTATGTTGTTAAAAGCCAAAGCCGGGTTTATACCACATTGAATTGGGTTTTAGCAATGCTGCCAAATTGCTTTTCTGTATTTTTGCCACCCAAATTAATTAAGATGAGTGTTGTTGATTTTATAAAAGAGGCTGCAGCAGCTGCAATTAAGGATATTTATCAGGTTGATATCAATCCTGAACAAATTACCGTAAATGCCACAAAACCAGAATTTGAAGGCGATTATACCATTGTATTGTTTGCGCTAATAAAACAATTACGCCAATCTCCCGAGGCCATTGGTAATGATATTGGCAAGCATTTAGTAACCCAACAACCTAACCTCTTTAGCAGCTTTAATATTATAAAAGGGTTTTTAAACCTCGAAATTGCTAACCATTTCTGGTTATCTTTTTTAAATAGAGAGTACCCAAATAGTCAATATGGAATACAACCATCCAACGGTAAAAAAGTAATGGTGGAATATTCATCCCCCAATACCAACAAGCCGCTGCACCTTGGGCATTTACGCAATAATTTTCTGGGCTGGAGCATTGCAGCCATATTAAAAGCCAACGGCTGCGAGGTTATAAAGACCTGTATTGTAAACGATCGCGGTATTCATATTTGTAAAAGTATGATTGCCTGGCAGCTTTTTGGCAATGGGGCCACACCACAATCTACCCAAATGAAAGGAGACCATTTTGTTGGTGACTACTATGTAAAATTCAACGATGTTTATAAACAGCAAATAGAAGAATTAACTGCCGGTGGCATGACCAAAGAACTGGCCGAAAAAGAAGCGCCTATTTTTAAGGCTGCCCAACAAATGCTGATTGATTGGGAAGCAGGCAAACCCGAAATAATGCATTTATGGAAAACCATGAATGAATGGGTATACGAGGGTTTTGGTGCCACCTACCAAAAAATAGGCAGCGATTTTGACAAAACCTACTATGAAAGTGAAACCTATTTATTGGGTAAAGATTTGGTAGAATCTGGCCTGGCCAAAAAGGTATTTGAACAGGAAGCAGATGGCAGTGTGTGGATTGACCTAACGGCAGATGGACTTGACAGAAAAATAGTAAGAAGAAGAGACGGCACATCAGTATATATGACACAGGATATTGGCCTTGCCGTAAACAAATACGAGGAGTTTAAATGCGACCAAAGCATTTATGTGGTGGGCGATGAACAGAATTACCATTTTAAAGTATTGAAACTGATTTGCCAAAAACTGGGCTTACCCTCTGCTGATGGTATAGACCATTTAAGCTATGGCATGGTAGAATTACCTACCGGTAAAATGAAAAGCCGTGAAGGTACCGTTGTAGATGCCGATGATATAGTAGAAGAAATGATTAGCATTTCTAAAGCTAAAACAGAGGAACTGGGCAAGGTAAAAGACTTTACCAGCGATGAATTAACTGAGCTATACAATACCATTGGCCTTGGTGCCTTAAAATTCTTTTTGCTAAGGGTTGATCCTAAACGTAAAATGATTTTCAACCCGGAGGAAAGTATAGATTTTCATGGTTTTACCGGGCCATTTATACAGTACACCCATGCCAGAATAAAGAGCATTTTGCGTAAACTGGACGCTACTGTACCTCAACCCGCGGCCGGTATATTATTGCCATTGGAAAAGCAGGTTATTGCACAACTTGAACAATTTAATTCAGTAATTGCAGAAGCGGCGGCAGAGCAAGACCCTTCTAAACTGGCTATTTATATTTTTAATCTGGCCAAGACATTTAACTCATTTTATACTGAGCATTCTATTGCCAATGCCGAAAGCAACGAAAAGCAACACCTGCGTAAACACATTGCACAACTCACTGCGTATACCATTAAAAATGGTATGCAATTACTGGGCATTCAGGTGCCGGAACGAATGTAAAATGCTTGTATTACTATTTATGCAGTAGTATGTTTTGGGCCAGGCAATAAGTTTTCATGGCAGCTTTACTTGCGTCGCACACTTGTACAACAGCACTTGCAGCAGCTTTTAACAGCCAACTGCATTTGGTGTTTACAAACTGTTTGTGAACAGCGCCAGATAGCCATTACAAACAATCTAACTGAGCAAACAATCCTAATTGTATTAGCTGCTGCATAGCATTACCATAGCACAAACCTGCGACGCAAGTAAAGCCAATTTGCTACCTACTGCCGGGTAAATAAATAGGCTTATTATTAGCTCTTGCTATTAATTTATTTACTTAGCCACTGTATATTAAACAGGTTTAACTGCTGCCTGAAACTATCAATTAACGCAGGTGATGTAGCCGAAATAAGATTATGTTTTTCGTACAAATCATTGGTTAGGCTGTACAATTCTTCGGTGTGTGTTTTACCATTGTATATGTATTTTATCAAAGCACTATCGCTGCGCAACATTACTGCATAATAATCTCCCATCTGATGATACGAATATTTTTTTACCGTTCCATTTAGCAGCGAACAGCCTTCCCAGCTTGCAGGTATGGGCAAACCCAGCCGGTCTACAATGGTGGGCGCTATATCCAGAGCAGTGGCATATTTCAGCTGATGATATTGTACACTATCACTATCGTAAATAAGCAAGGGTGTTAAAATATGATCGGTATATACATTTTTGGTATGGCCGTAAATGCCTCTTTCTCCAAGTGCCTCGCCATGATCTGCGGTAACAATTACTATGCTATTTTGTAAATAACCCTTTTGCTGTAAGGTGTTAAAAATATTGCGAATAAAATAATCGGCCTGCAAAATACCATTGTCGTAATTATTGGTATATTCTACTCTATTCTTATTATGACGGCAGGGTGTAAATTGCTGAAAAGCCGCATATTTTTTGCCTGTAAAGTGTGCTGAGTTTAAATGAATCTGAAAAAAAGAAGGGTTGTTTTGATAGTTTTTTACCAAACCTAATCCCTCAAAAATAATACTATCATCATTGCGGGTATAACGTCTTGCGCCAGACCCATCCAGGTAAACGTTAAACAGGGTATCGTTGCCATAAAAAGATTTAAGATCGTAATAATTGGTATGATCGCCTGATATTAAAAAATTAATCTCGTACCCTTTATCACGCAACAGATCCTGAATTGAAAAATTAGAGTGCCCTATATGGCTCCATATTTTTGAGCGCTCTATACCCAAAATACCTGCAAATGAGGCACCTGCCGCTGAAAAGCAAATATTTGCCTTTTGCAAATGGCCATTGTTGTACATGCTATCTAAAAAGGGACTGGTTTTTCTACCATAACCATACATGCTCAGGTGGTCGGCCCTAAGTGCATCTACAATAATAATTACTACGTTCTTTTTTTTGAATTGATTTGTATCCGGATAATTTTTTCTTATGCTAATATCTTCCTCACCCTGTTGCAGGGTTTGGTTTTGATAAATAGTTCTGTCGGTGAGTAACACCCTGCTAGCAGGCTCTTCCAGGTACTGCATCCTAAGTATGCATTTTTCTCCATAACCCTCTGCAATAACCATTGCTACAAGTATACAGGCAAAACAAGAAATCAATGTAGTTAGCTGTAACCTGTTTGAAGAATGCCTCCATATTTTTATGTATTTAGTGGCATAATAAAATGGCGTTGCAAACAATTCAGCACACCAGCGTAAGGTTGCCACCATAATCAGGCAGGGAACACCAAACAATGCAGCATACACCCAAACAGCACTATAAGATGTGTTACTAATTAAGGCATCCATATTTTTTAGATAGGACCAAAAAAGTAGCATCGTAAATGGTCTTGAATTATACTCCTGCCCAATAAAAGCCAGTATATAAACAAAATAAAGTAGGATGGTAACACTGGCCCAGCAAAAAGCCATTGCATGTTGTAAAGCAATGCTATTAACCGACGAAAAACAGGCAAGCAAGCTTCCCGTTATAATTATACAGCCATACATGCTCACCACAAAAGCTACATGCCAGCAAAGCATAAATGGCGGACATTGAATATATTGTTGATAAGCAAATGCAACAATACCAGCCAGCAGTAAATGCCCAATAAAAAAAGGAAGAAATAATTTTTGTGGATGGTAATTAAATGCAGGCATAATTGTAAAAACGGGCAAACCCTCTGTAAACAAAGCTAATATTTCTATGCACTTAAAAACAAACATGTAAAAGCCAATGTATGAACCTGGCTAAAAACATGGTGCGGCTTTACTTGCGTCGCACACTTGTACGGTTAGATACTTTATGCAGCAAAACAACAGCCTGCAGGTTACTGTGGCTTCTCTAGCCACACTACATTTTGTACAGACTGGTGTGGTTTACCAATAATGTCTGCATACAATTCAGGTCTTCTGGCATTGGTATAACGGTAACCACCAGCCTGTGTAAGCTTTTCCTGTGTAATAGTGGCAATGATAACATCGTTACCCAATTTGCGACATTCAGCAATAATATCGCCAAAGGGATCAACAATCATTGAGCAGCCATTTTTTAGCTGATCATCATCCATACCAATGGCATTTGCAAATACAGCGTAAATAGCATTATCGTAAGCCCGGGCTGGCAGCCATTTCATCAGCCATTCACGGCCTTTTAAACCATCAAATTCTATGCGCAGTGATGTTGGATTGGTTTCACGGCTGTACCATAAAGCTGCATCTACAAAACCGGCGCCGGGCCTGGTAGAAGGCGTACACATGGTTACGTGCGGCATAAAAATAATATCGGCGCCCAATAAATGGGTGGCCCTTACATTTTCTGCAATATTGTTATCGTAGCAAATAAGGATACCGCATTTCCAGCCTAATAATTCAAAAACGGTATAACTGTTACCAGGTGTTATATGTGTATTTATAAATGGGTGCAATTTTCTGTGATTGGCAATTAGCCCATTTTTATCAACACAAACAAAGGCTTTGTAAATAGTATCGTTATGGTCTTTTTCAAAAAGGCCGGCAAGCACAATAATGTTATTTGCGGCTGCCATTTGTTGTAAAGCATGTATACTTTCCCCTGTGGGAATATATTCTGCTATATCCAGCATTTGCGCTCTTGAAAACTTTCTTGCAAATGCATAACCGGTAATGCAACTTTCGTGAAAGCAAATAATATCAGCACCCTCAGCGGCTGCAGTTTTGGCCAAATTGGCCATTATAGAAAGGTTATGTTCTTTATCGCCGCCTTTATGTTCAAATTGGGCAATGGCAATGCGTAATTGTTGCATGGTGGTAGTTTTACCCTAAGTATAATTGAATGGCACCCGAATTGCTGCCCATTGATTGGAACGTACAAGTGTGCGACGCAAGGAACGATGATTACCCAATTTACAGCCGGGCCAAAAATTATTTTAAAACAATAGCGCTAAGGGCCGGCAATTGTACAGATAGTTTGTACCATTCACTTTCCTCATCGGTAATTTCGAAAGGAATAGTTGGATTGTATACATCGCCGGTGCCCCAAAATTCTATATTGTTACTGTTGAATATTTCTGACCATTCTTTTTTACCCTGCACATGAACAGGCCAGTCTTTGCGCACTATGGGAGTCATGTTTAACACTACCAACACATCATCTTCGGGGTTAAGTCCTTTTCTTTTGTACGTAATTACAGAATCAGACCGGTGGTTAAGGTCTACCCACTCGAAGCCACCTGGTTCAAATTGCTTTTCATACAAAGCCGGCTCGGCACGGTAAAGCTCGTTAAGTTTTTGTACACAGTATTTCATGCCTCCATGGCTTACATGTTTTAACAGTTCCCAGGGAAGTTCGCTTTTGTAATTCCATTCGCTGGTTTGCCCAAACTCATCGCCCATAAATAAGAGCTTGGCGCCGGGGTGGGTAAACATATAGGTATACAATAGGCGCAGGTTGGCAAATTTTTGCCATTCATCGCCTGGCATTTTATATAGCATGGGACTTTTGCCATGTACCACTTCATCGTGGCTAAGTGGAAGCATAAAGTTTTCGTCGTAGAAATACATCATGCTAAAGGCAAATTTATCCTGGTGAAACTGCCGGAAGATGGGATCCATTTTAAAGTAATCCAGCGTATCATGCATCCAGCCCATCATCCATTTCATTCCAAAGCCTAGTCCACCATCGTAAATAGGTCTGCTAATTTTTGGCCAGTCGGTAGCTTCTTCGGCAATGGTTTGAATATCGGGAAAATCGCGGTACAGGGTAATATTAAGGTCTTTAATAAATGAGATGGCTTCAATATTGCCATTGCCTCCAAATTCATTAGGCTCCCATTGGCCGGCATTACGGCTATAGTCGAGCCGCAGCATAGAGCTAACGGCATCTACCCTTAAACCATCAATATGAAAGCGGTTACACCAAAAATGTGCACTGCTGATGAGAAAGCTTTTTACTTCGCCACGGGCATAGTTAAAGATATAACTGTTCCAATCGGGATGGTAACCTTTGCGCATATCTGCGTATTCGTAGGTATGTGTACCATCAAACATAAACAACCCGTGTGAATCGTAAGGAAAATGGGATGGCACCCAATCAATAATTACGCCTATGCCAGCTTTATGAAAAGCCTCTACCATGGCTGCAAAATCCTGCGGACTGCCGAAGCGGGAAGTGGAAGCGAAGTAGCCCGTACCCTGGTAGCCCCAACTGCCATCGAAAGGATGCTCGTTTACCGGCATAAATTCTACGTGTGTAAAACCCATTTCCTTAACATATGGCACCATGCGCTCCGTTATTTGAGCATAGGTATTATACCGTTCTTCATCATTTTTATCGGGGCGCATCCAGCTGGCCAGGTGCACTTCATATACGCTCCATGGAGCTTTAAGATCGTTGTGTTTTTTTCGGGTTTGCATCCACTGTTCATCATCCCAATCATAAAATGTTCCCCAGGTGATGGAAGCAGTAAGGGGGCGTGTTTCCCAAAAATGGGCATAGGGGTCGCCTTTATCTAAACGCAAACCCTGAAAACCGTGTATATGGTATTTATAAGATTCGCCTGCCAGTACATTAGGAATAAACCCTTCCCAAATGCCAGAACTGTCTAAACGTACAAATAGCTGATGGGTTTCGTTATTCCAATCGTTAAAATTACCAATAACACTTACCTGCGTAGCATTTGGTGCCCAAACGGCAAAATAGGTACCCGGAGTATCCAATACGGTAAATTGCTTATTACCCAAAAGATTGTACATAGTAGAATGGGTACCTTGCTGAAAACGGGTAATATCGTCTTCGGTAAGTATAGAATAATTCCAAACAGGTTTAGTTGAATCAACAAAATGAATGTCTTCGTATTTTTGCAAAGCGCCAATATGTTTATTATTTGCCATTGAAGTTGTTTTTGGTTTCCACTTAGAAAGGGAAAATTGCCATTGACATAAAATTAGTAATCCTTAACAGTTTACACAGCTCAAAATAAGCAAATTTGTTGGCAATAATTGGTTTTAAAAATCGTTCAAATGCAACCATGAAAAAAATACTGCTGCTTTTTGGAATTTATATACTGTACATTTCTACTGCAACGGCACAAACTGCCGTTGTAAAAGGTGTTATAACGGATACCACCAGCAAACAAAATTTGTTAAATACCTCGGTGGTTTTACTAAATGCAAAAGACTCCATGATGGTAAGCTTTACACGAAGCAATGCCAAAGGATTTTTTGAAATAAAAAACCTAAAGGCCGGCAAGTACCTATTACTCAGTTCATACCCCAGTTATGCAGATTATGTTGATGCCATTAACCTTACTGATACATCAATTGTTGACCTTGGCCGGATTGCAATGATTTTAAAAGCCAATATATTAAAGGAAGTAATTGTAAAACAGCAAATAGGTGCCATTAAATTAAAAGGAGATACGACCGAATATACTGCAGATAGTTTTAAAGTGCAGGCCAATGCCACCGTAGAAGACCTGCTTAAAAAACTTCCAGGTATACAAATAGATAAAAACGGGAACATAACTGCACAGGGAGAAAAAGTACAGAAAGTATTGGTAGATGGAGAAGAATTTTTTGGTGATGACCCTACACTGGTAACTCAAAACCTCAGGGCAGATATGATTGAAAAAGTTCAGGTTTTTGATAAAAAAAGTGATCAGGCCGATTTTACTGGAATAGATGATGGAGAGAAAAACAAAACCATTAACCTTAAACTTAAAGACAATAAAAAGAACGGCTATTTTGGAAAGATAAATGCAGGTGGAGGAACAGATGGATATCATGACAATCAAGCCATGGTTAATATTTTTAAAAACAAACAAAAATTTGCCGTTTATGGTATTGTATCTAACACAGGTAAAACCGGATTAAACTGGCAGGACAGGGATAATTATGGAGAAAGCTTTTTAAGCAATGCCGATTATGATGAAAACAATGGTTACTTTTCAATTAACGGCAGCAGCGATTTTTTAGACTCCTGGGATGGGCAATTCAGGGGACAAGGTTTTCCACTAGTGCAAACAGGCGGCATACATTATAACAACAAATGGAATGATGACCGACAAAATATAAACGGGAATTATAAAATACTTCAACTGCATATGAATGGCGGCAGTGCCACCAATTCACAATATATTTTACCTGATACTTTGTACTACAACAATTACAAAGAAGATTTTGCCAAACAAATTTTGCGTAACCGCCTGAACGGCAGCTATGAATTTAAAATTGACAGTTCTTCCTCTTTAAAAATAACCGCAGATGGAGGGATTGACCATGCCATCAGTAAAACAGTGTCTACCTCGCAGGCTTTAGACATTAATTTACTTCCAGTGAACAGTAGTGATAGAACATTATCATCCGAAGGAGATACACGTACGGTAAACAGCAATTTATTGTGGCGTAAAAAATTTAAAAAGAAAGGAAGAACCATTTCCTTCAACCTTAGGCAAAGCTTTTCCAACAACGATGCTACCGGCTATTTGTATTCAGAAAACCAATTCTATAGCAAAGGTGTAATTGCACAAAAACAAATTACCGACCAATATAAAACTACTAAAACAGTTAACCAGGGGTACGACACAAAAATTACCTATTCAGAGCCTTTATCTGCTTCTTCTTCGCTGGTGTTAAATTATGGTATTGTAGTAAACAATAGTAATTCCACACGCAACTCTTTTAACAAGGATGGTGGTGGAAAATATAGTGAGCTGGATAGTATTTACAGCAACGATTATCGCTTTAATATACTTACGCACAAAGGGGGATTTGCTTATACCCTGGTTAAAAAGAAGCTCCGCTTTAGCGCTGGCAATAATGTAGGTATTACTTCCTTTAACCAAACTGAAAACTTTACAAAAAGCGAGGTAAAAAGAAACTTTATTAACTGGTACCCATCAACATCGCTTTCTTATAAATTTAGTTCTCAGAAAAGACTTTCATTTAATTATTATGGCAATACGCAACAGCCATCCATTAACGATCTTCAGCCGGTGGCCAGTAACGATGACCCTTTAAATATTTACATTGGCAATCCCAATTTAAAACCTGCTTTTGAAAATGAGTTTAGCTTTAATTTTTCAGATTACAAAGTACTTACTGATAGAAACTTGTGGACAAGCTTCTCTTATAATTTTACAGGTAATGCCATCAGCAGCAGAGACAATATTGATACTTCAGGCAAAAGAATATACCAAAGTATAAACGTGACTGGCAACAGATCTTATAATGGATATATAGACTATGGTTTTAAACTAAAGAAAATAGATTTACGCCTGGGCTTTAATGGCAATTTTAATGCGCAGCGCAATGTGAGCATTGTAAACGATGTAAACAATATTACCAATAGTGTTAGCTATACGGCAGGAATGTACCTAAGTAAAGATGTAGACAAGAAATACAGCATCAGTATTTCGCCCAATGCCACTTATACCAGTAGTACTTCATCTGTACAAAAATCTATTCAAACCAATTACTGGACCTTTAGCTTATCGCCCAATGTAGATGTATACCTGCCACTTAAATTCCAGATACATAGCGATGCTGATATCAATTTCAGGCAAAAAACTTCTGTGTTTGATAATAATACCAACGTAATACTATGGAATGCCTGGGTAGGTAAAAAATTCATGAAAAAAGATGCACTGCTGCTAAAAGCTACTGTAAACGATTTACTAAACCAAAACCTTGGCTTTAGCAGAACAGTAAGCAATAATTATATTACGCAAAATACATACGCAACCATTCAACGCTACTTTATGTTATCGGTTGTATGGAATTTTACCAAAGCTGGCACAGCTTCTCCAGGTGGCGATGACGAGTAAACGTAACTTAAACAAACTATCATGAAAAATATATTATTGTTCCTTTTTATACTCAGCGCCACACTTACTGCAAAATTTGCTGTGGCACAAAACGCAGTTTTTTTGCGCACCGGCCGTATTGAATTTGAAAGAAAACTAAACCTATATGCGCAAAACGAAAACGATGATGAGTGGAGCGACCTGATGAAAAAATCAATGCCACAATTTAAAATCAATTATTTTAACCTGTATTTTAATAACGACAAAACGATATATAAACCTGGCAAAGAAAACCCCGATAACAATAAATTATGGGAACAACCTGCCGAAGACAATACCATTTATCAGGATCTGCAACAACAGCAGTCTGTAAGCCAAAAAAGAGTATTTGAACAGGTATTTCTTATTACCGATAGTGCCCGAAAAATTCAATGGAAAATAACTGATGAAATGCGCAATATTGCCGGCGTAGAATGCAGGCGTGCCAATGCCATTATTATGGACTCTATTTATATAGTAGCATTTTATGCAGATGCCATTCCGGTAAGCAGTGGCCCCGAATCTTTTACTGGTTTGCCGGGCATGATTTTAGGCGTTGCCATACCTCACGAACACCTTAGTTTTTTTGCCACCCGTATTTATAACGAAACGGTAACCGATGCTATGCTTGCGCCACCCGTAAAAGGCAAAAAAGTAAACAATACCACACTAAAAGAAACCATTGACAAAGCCACCAAAGACTGGGGAAAATATGGCAAAAGATATGTAAAAGCCGTTCTTTTATAAATAAGTATTATACCAGCTGCAGATAAAATAGCAGCTTTACTTGCGTCGCAATCCGTTCATCGCTTTGTTATTAATGGGGCTGTAATTTTTGCTTTAATACATTAAGTTAGGTGTATTTATTTGCTGCCACAAAGGCAACCGTACAAGTGTGCGACGCAAGTAAAGCACAAACTGGCGATACAGCCGGGCCCATAATTGTATTTGTAGAATTATATCTACAAGAAATTGACCAGCCTATAAATAGTTTTAGTGAAACAATACTACAATCAGATTTTATAAAGGGTAGTTACTTTGTGTTGTAAGAGTTTTTTTTCATAAACAGTTTTGGTTAAAGAAGAGTTTCAACCCTAATCCTTACTAAATGTAAGATTTGATTTTAAAAAAAGGTTTCGCAAAAACGAGGCCTTTTTTTATTGCCCACAAGGCCCACTTAGATGCAAATACAAACAACTGTAAGGGTAGATAAAACACTACAAAAAGAAAGGGCTAAGTATAATACAAATACATTACCGGTACTACAAATGACGCCCCGGCACGGCAGTACCTTTATGTTGTAAAAGGAAACAAGATAAACCCTAAGAAAACAAAAAAAACCAAACCCTTTTAAACAAAAGAAAAACTAAATTTTAAAAAAAGAATAACCACTTTTTTCAACCCTAAACCCTTAAAACAATTAACCCATTTTTTAACCCTAACCTTAAAAAACCAAACCTTAAAACTTAAAAAAGCAAAAGAGAACGACCGCTTTTTTCAACCCTGAACTTTTAAAAAACTAAACCCAATTTCAAACCCTAAAACTTAAAAATCAGCAAGAGAGAATGACCACTTTTTTCAACCCTAAATCCTAAAAAACTTTCAACCCTGAATTTTTATTTGTAATCGTAAAAAGTAAAAAAGTGATCGTAGCAGGAGGCTTCAAAAAAATGAAGCCTCTTTTTTTTGTTTGGCATTTGCCTTACACCAAACAATAATAAAAAAAATGACTGGGGAAATTTATTTACGCAACCTGTGCAACAGGTTATCGTACACCTGCCTCGCATCGGGTGTTAGCTGAAAGAAAAATACGCCTGTTGCTATAATTCCGGAAAATACAATACTGCGCAGGAAAATAGCCGGCCAGCCTAATAATCCATACCCTGCATAATAGGCTACCCCAAATGCCAACAGGCATAATACAATTACATAAAAGGTTTTGCCGCTAAAAGGTTGCATGCCATATTTACGCCTTAAAAATTCGTAGCGAATAAAATTGTATACGGTTAAAGAAATAAGATCGCTATAGGCTGAGCCTATAATGCCATATTGTTTTACAAAAATATAGGTAAGTGGTATGCGCAATGCCAGCATAACTATGCCGCTGATAAATTCAAAACGCCAAAAGGTAGATGTGGCAATTATTTGTGCATTTACACCTGTGCCGCCATCAATTACACGTATAATACCAAAAATAAATACGAGGGGTATACCGGCACCATATTTATCAAATACGCCTACTACCGTTAAACCATCTGTAATATTGAGCCAAATATTGCCAAAAATGAATAGGGAAATAATCAGCATATTTATACTGGAACGTTGATAAATACGGGTTATCTCTGCAAAATTCTTATCCTTCCAGTTACGCGCCAATACCCCGGTTGCAATGGTAGAAATACTGCGCTGCGGCACTTGAATTAAGTTAGACATATACAGGGCCAATGTGTACACCCCAGCCAAATCCAACCCAAGCAAACTGGAGATAATGAGCCCATCAATAGTTTGGCCAAGGGTAGTTATAATAATGCCGCCAAATATTAACCCCTGCATGCTCCAAATTTTCTTTGCGTATTTTTTGGTTACCCGGCTTTTGGTTAGGGTTAGATGTACCTTTTTGGTTTTAATAAAATAGACCATTAAAACAACTGCAATAACTATGTACGTCATTGCAAATAAAACCATAAACGTATAAAAACTAATCAGCTGGCCTATGTATAACAATACCAAAATAAGAATGCAAATACGCAAACCTGTTTCCCTAAGAAAATTGGAAATAACCGTTTTTTGCAATACCCAGGAATAGCTTTCCAGTATAGAAAAGAATAAAAGCCCAAAAGAAAAAGGGATTACCCAAAAATAATACGCCACAAACAAAGAGGCATTCTTTGAAAACTTCTGAACCACAAGTGGTTCAAACACAATGGCTCCAATGGTTACGAGTATAAAACCAATACCGGAAATAAGAAAAGTACGGCCCAGCAGGTCATTCTTTTTGTCTTCCAGATTGTCTTTATAGTAGGGATAAAATTTATACAAAACCGGTATTACACCCAATGTGGAGAAGATATAAAAATTCTGCCCCACATCAGAGAATAACCGGGTTAAACCATATTGTTCTTTGCTAAAATAACTAATAAAGAAATACGTATTCAGGGCACCTATAAGCGTACCTGCATACACTAAAATACTGGAAGTTATGGCCTGTTTACGTATTCCCGACATGTATATTGTTTCGAAGTATGCCTGCCTTATTAATTCGATGCCGGCCTGGTAGTAATATAAAAATTCTTTTCCAGGTAATCACTTTCAAAAACAGCAGCATCTATACCATTCAATTTGAGTTTTTGCCATTTAGTAGTTGGGCTAAAATGAAGTATTTTACCTGCTTCATCCTTTAACACCAATGGCATATTAAAGCCATCAATACAATTGGTCCAGCGTATTTGAACAGATTTTCTATCCGCCGATACGGTATATTCCAATACTGGTATAGCAGTATTTCTAAGGTATTGATCAAACACTTTACTTAAATCAATACCCGAATGCTGGCTTATATATTGTTCTACCTGATTGCTGGTAACGGTTTGATGATAAAAATCTTTATTTAACCCTCTTAATATTTGTCTGAATTTTTCATCATTATCCATCATATGCCTGATGGAATGCATCAAATTGGCACCTTTAGGGTACATATCTCCACTCCCCTCTTTATTTACGCCGTAATATCCAATTACCGTTTCTTTATTGGCAATCCCTGCTCTTTGCCCATAATTATATTCATTGCCAGCCTGTTTGCCATAATAATAATCGGTGAACAGGGTTTCACTATAATCGGTAAGGCCTTCATGTACCCACATATCAGCAATATCTTTAGTGGTAACATTATTGGCAAACCATTCGTGGCCGCTTTCATGAATAATAATATAATCCCATTTCAAGCCCCAGCCGGTATTTGACAAGTCACGACCTAAATAACCATTCATGTATTTATTACCATAAGCAGTTGCACTTTGATGTTCCATACCCAGGTGAGGTGCATCAACCAGCTTATAACTATCCTCATAAAAAGGATAAGGGCCAAACCAATATTCAAAAGCCCGCAACATCAGCTTTACCTGATCAAATTGCTTTACAGCCTTTTCCTTATTATAATCCAAAACCCAATAACCTAGATCAAGTTTGCCTTTTTCACCCATCAAGGTATCGCTCCAGTTTACATATTTGCCTATATAGGGAATAATGCAGTAATTGTTAATCGGGCTATTTACTTCCCAGGTATAGGTAGCCAAGCCATCAGCCATGGTTTTATCCTTTAAACGGCCATTGCCTACTGCCACCAAACTATCAGGCACTATCATGGCTAAAGAAGCGCCGCTATCAGGCTCATCACTTTGATGATCTTTACAAGGATACCAAACACTTGCGCCAAGCCCCTGGCAGGCTACGCTCATCCATGGCCGGCCTTTGGCATCTTTTTTCCATATCCAGCCACCATCCCAAGGCGGACGAACAGCTTCTCTTGGCTTTCCATGAAAATAAGCTACCACATTATTTACCGCTGCCATTGGTTGTTTGGGTACTTGTACATGCCAAACATTCTCCTCTTTGGTAAAAGATAATTTTCTATCGCCGTTAAATAATACACTGTCCAGTATCATGGGGTTTTGCAAGTCTATCTGCATAAAAGCCGGATAGCTATCACTCACCACTTTATACGTAATAACCGTTTTACCACTAATGGTTTTTGTTGCATAATCAGGTTGCACGGTAATATCATAGCGCTGTACATCCCACCAGGCCCTTTCGGGTGTAATACTGCCACGCAGGGTATCTCCATGGGTAAACACTGTTTTGGGTTCCATCAATTGTGCCTGTGCAAAAAAGAAAGAAAATAATAATGCAACAAATGCAAATAGCTTTTTATTCATAGTATCAGTTTTCTGCAATAAATGTAGTTTGTTAATTGTAATTAAGTTAAAGCTTTTTATAAGAGTTTATATAATTTGCCAAATGGCAAATTTAACATCCAAATCCCATTATTTGCCATATGCTTTAGCCGTAAATGGTCCATTTTACCATAAAAATATTAGTCATGCATATCCAATGTGTATAAGGCATTGCGTATATCGGCAAATTTTGTCCATGGTATAAAATGGTTCTCGCCTTCAAACCAAACCAGTTGTACCTCTTTTGCTTTTATAAGGTGTGCTTTAGCATAATCGGCATTAGCTGGTGGAACCAACGCATCCTTACTGCCATGCATAATTAAAACCTTACAGGTAATACTGGCCAAATCTTTGGGCATTTCTTCCACATCCTTTTTAAACATCAATAATTCAGCATTGCTTGGGCGCATAGCCCCGGGTATCATATACCGCAAGGCTGTACGGTCTAATGGCACCCGCCAGTTTTCAGGTTTTTCTTCTGCGGGGTCTACCGACCCGGCTAAAATAACCAGATTGCTAATATGCGCATTAGGATTATCTGCCGCCAGTTTTACAACCATGGGGCCGCCCAGGCTATGCCCAATTAAACATAAAGGCTTACCATTATTTATATGCGCCAACAGCGCACTTATGGCCTTGCCCTGTTCTTCCAAGTTTAGCGCTTCACCAAAATTGCTATAACCAAAACCCGGCCGGTCAATACTAATCATACGGTAGCGGGTTCTAAGTAAACTATCTTTTAAATAGCCAGCAAAAGCATCCCAGCTGCCCGGCGAGCCATGCACAAAAAAAAGTGTAGGCAAGCTATCGCTGCCGGTTACAACATAGTGTAAATTGGTATTACCACTATTAAAAAATGCAGGCGTAAACGGCGTATTATGTTTGGCAAAATCCTCCCGGGCTGCATTGTCGGTGGTACGCATACGCATACAGCTTTGTGCAAAAACCAGCCAGCAGGCGCAGATTATGGCTGTAATAAAAAATATTTTCATTAGTTTTCTTTTCACGTCAAGTACAAATAATAGTAAATATACCCTATTAGCACTTTACAAAAAGTTAGTATAAGTACAATTCAACATTACTTAATCTTTTCTGATAATAGTTATGTAACCAGCAGTGGTAATGTATTGCAACTGCTCTTGCGTCGCACTCTTGTACGTTCTAATGCCTAATCAGCTTTTGTAACAGCCAAAAACGTGTTATGCAAATAAGCGGGGCTGTTTATAGCCCAAATACCAGACAGCCGTACAAGTGTGCGACGCAAGTAAAGCCCAATAGCTTTTCATGCGCCGGGCTACAAAACATTTAATGCCATGATTAATAGTATTAAAAACTAATATGTTGGGCATTGTATTGCAGCTATTGCCCACATGACCACAATCATGCAGCCCGCTATTTTATTTCTGTAACTTTTTACTTTAAAATCAAGAATATGAAACATTATCACATTGTATCGCGTATTGCGATTTACATGCTGGCGATCGTAATGATTATTTTTGGCGTATTTTATTTTCTTAATCCACACGACCTGCTGCTGTTTGTGCCAGAATTTGTACCCGGCGGTATTTTATGGGTGTATGCAACCGGCACTGCTTTTATTTTGGTTGGACTGGCTTTTATTTTTAATAAAATGGTAAAGCTGGCAGGCTATTTACTGGCAGGCATACTACTGGTTTTTGTGCTGTTTATTCACCTGCCCAATTACCTGTATGCAGGCGATAAAGAATTGCAGCTGGCAGCACTCATTAACATGCTAAAAGATACTGCCATTGCGGGTTTTGCACTTCACCTGGCAGCAGGCGCTTACCACCAACACCTGCATTTGGAAAACAGCGATTAGGCTATATTGAAAATACTAATTGATTAGTTTATTAAGGCTTGGCTAACAAGAAATGGCGTGTGTACTACTTGCCATATGGGAAAATATTATTCACAAAAAAAGAATAAATTAAAACCTGATAATAGCACTTGCCCAGGTAAATCCACTTCCATAAGAGGCCAGGCAAAGCAAATCGCCCCGTTTTAATTTATTGTCTTTTACGGCTTCAAACATTGCAATAGGTATAGATGCGGCTGTGGTATTACCATACCGTTGAATGTTTATATAAATCTCATCATCCGTTAAGCCAAGCTTTTGTTGCACATATTCAGCAATTCTGGCATTGGATTGATTCAAGATAAGCATGTTTATATCATCTACAACAAGACCATTTGCAGTAAGGCCTTCATTTATAACTACGGGTAAATAAGTAATGGCTCGTTTCATTACGGCATTACCATCCATCTGGGCAAAAATTTGTGCATTATCAATCATTTTATGACTGATATATTGATTGCCAAACCAATCCTGCTCATCATATTCGGCTACCGGTTCTTTTACCCAATGGTTGCTATGTGTACCGGGATTACAAAAAGCAAGCGCCTCTGCACCATTACCATCGCTATGAAGATGAACGCTTAATATACCTTGCCCCTCATTGGAGGATGGTTGTAGTATTACTGCTCCTGCACCATCTCCAAACATAACACCCACTGTACGGCCCCTTGTAGAAAAATCTATGGCAAATGAATGCTTTTCGGCACCTACCACCAATATGTTTTTATAAGTGCCAGTTCGTATAAATTGATCGGCAATACTTAAAGCATAAATAAAACCACTGCACTGATTACGCACATCCAAAGCACCAATGCCTGCAAGCCCAAGATCTCTTTGTAAAAGCACCCCACATCCGGGAAAATAATAATCAGGAGAAAGTGTATCAAATATGATAAAGTCAATATCTTCTTTTTTTATTCCGGCATCTTCAATAGCCATTTTAGCCGCTGCAGTACCCATGGTGGTGGTGGTTTCTCCAAACCGATCTGCATAGCGCCTTTCTTTAATACCAGTACGCTGTTGTATCCACTCATCTGTGGTGTCCATATGTTTCAAAAGATCTGTATTGGTTACTACATTTTGGGGTACGTACATACCAATACCGGCGATGGTTGATTTTTTCAGGTGCATTAACTCTAAACTATTATTTTGATTTGTTTTCAAAAAATAATTAGGATAAACGGCAGCATTAATTGATACATAATCAATGAATTACGAAAAATTATAATTTTAGAGTAACAAATTTTGAAACCCAACCAGCTGGCAAATGGAGGAAGTTTGATTAGATAGTTGTCTGAGATACAGAAAGTGACTTTGCCAATTTTTATGCATGTTTCAGCGAAAGGAGTGATTTGATAAGTCAACAGAAAATGGCTAAAAGAAACAAAACTGATGCCTGCCAGTAAATTTGAGAGCAAATATCTCAAGATCATTTTATTTGCTTTTTCAAAAGACTGTCAGTAATCAAATTTCTATACATCAATTCTTAAGAAATAAACATTTCCTGGTTGTTGCATTATCTTGTACAGTAATGTAATACATCCCGGCTGGCATATCCGCGATGTTGATTTTTAGTATAGTGTTATTTTCTGCAAATTGTTGCCTGAAAATAATACCCGCATAATTGCTGATGGTTATTTGTGAAGCATGTTTGAGGGAAAGTCCCTTTACCCACACAAAATGCGTGGCGGGGTTTGGAAAAGCACTCAGGCTGGGAATATTTTTTTGCTGTAGTATAGTTGCTGCCTTTGAAACGGAAATCGGTGCCTGCAATGCAGGTAAAAACCTTGCCGTAAAAAAGTCTGTGGGATTTGCCCCTTCGTACTTCCATCCACCGGTTACGGGTTTACCGTCTTTCTGTAATCCCATTGTCAGCATGCTTGTGTTGAAATTAAAGTTTGACTTTATCAGGCCATTATCACCAAAGCTTTTATCTAAAACTCCTTTGGGCTTATATCTTGCCAAAACAAAGGAACCGCCACCTACAGTGATCTTTCCATTTGGCTGCACCGCCACAGCCCTTGCTATATGCGAACCTCCTACATTGGTTATAACCACCCCGCTGTCGCCAAAACTGTTATCAAGCCTACCTTGGTCATCAAATTTTACCAACCCAAAATTACTCCCCATCTCACCCGCTGCCAGTATTTTATTGTCGGCAGATACTGCCATAGCATGGAGCAGGTCGTATCCGGTTACCAGCAGTAATACCTTACCATTTATACCAAAATTCATGAGAGGCTTGCCAGTACTATCATATCCCAGCAGGCAAAACTGGTAGTTGAATGCATCATCCTGGCAGTAACCACCTACAATTATTTTGGTGCCCGGTAGTAAAATCACTGCCGTTCCCCTTTCATTGCTGGAAGTACCCATTTTTTGCACGATGGTGCCATTAGTACCAAAACTGTTATCCAGCGTGCCATTGGTATTTAAACGGGCAATAAAAGTACCGGCAATCCGACTGGCAGAACCTGTGCTTCCAGTTACAATAATTTTACCGTCTTCCTGCAAGGCCATTACAGGGTAATACTCATAATTAAGTGTATTATCAATAAATACACTACCGTTATGTCCAAAGCTGCTGTCTAATGTTCCATTCCTATTGTAACGTGACACAAAAAAATCATAATTGCTTGTCGGTTGAAAGGTATAACCTGCCACCAGTATCTTTCCATCGGGCTGCAATTTTACATCGTTCCCATAATCATTGCCAAATCCATAGCCTTGGCTTATTTTTCCCTGTGTGCCAAACTTTTTGTCTGTGGTTCCATTTGCATTATACCGCGTTACAATAACCTCGTAATACGCCGGGGCGGCATACAGCGTGTAGCCCACAGCTACTATCTTCCCGTCTTTTTGTATAGCAAGGGCACTTTCAACATCCCCATAACCATTGTTAAAATCTCCCGACACTGAGCAATTGCCGCTGAAACTACTGTCGAGGTACGATTGTTGCGCCTGTACAAAAGAAATAGACAGGGTAAGGAGGAGAATGAGGATAAATTTATCTTTCATAGCAGGTGTGGTTAAATAAACTTTTAAGAAAGAATTGGTGTAAACAGGCAATATAAGCATTATACCCTACTTTATCAATCAGTCGTTAATTAGATACTGTATTATAAATGCAGAAGTCAAGACTAAAAGACACAGAGAAATACCGGTACAATAGTATGCCAATATTGATCTTCAATCAATTATTTTGCTATCAGGAACTTTAGTTGAGTTTTAACTTTAACGCTTAGATTAACAAATTCAAACTACATATTAATTGTATTTCACTTTTAATCCCAGAAAGCGAAGTTATGTCGCCCTGCTCTCCAATCCGATCTCCTATAGATTTTCAAATCGTAACAAAAAATATTCAAAAAAAGCTATAGGAAACAGAATGTGTATCATAATTGCCTTTAATCTCGTCTCATAATAGCAAAAAATTAAAAAACTAAAAGTAGCAACGGACTTGTAGCAAATAAACACTAAAAAAGTTAACAATAATCCGCTGAAAAGGAATGTAAACAGCGGGAAATCTGCATTCTACGTGCGTCGGCTACTTTCCAATGCAAAACTTACTAAATATATAATCCAGCTGGTCTTCGTTGGTAATTTCACCGGTAATCTCTCCCAGATAATGCAGGCAGGTTTTTATATCCAGCGATAATAAATCGCCACTAAGGCCCTGCTCCATGCCCTGCATAATTTCGGTAATAGCATCCTGTATTTTTTCCAATGCGGCCACATGACGGGCATTGGTAATGATGGTTTGCTCCCCAATGGTAGCATCCTGAACCGTAGTGCTATATAATGCCTGGGTAAGGGTGGCAATATTTTGTTTATTGCGGGCAGAAATGTAAATAATATTTTCTGCGCTGGTGTATTTGCTGGCATACATGCCAGCATCGCCATCAGCCTTATTGCCTACCAAAATGTACCTTATTTGTTCCTGCTGCAGCATGGCGGTTATTTCCTGCAAATCTGCATCCGTATTGGTTTGCACGTCAAACAGGTATAACACAATATCGGCCGATCGCATTTTTTCCAAACTACGCTCTACCCCAAAACCTTCAATAATATCGTTGGTGTGTTCGCGTATACCGGCAGTATCTACCAGCCTGAATAATATTCCGTTGATGTTTAATGTTTCTTCTATGGTATCGCGGGTGGTACCGGCAATATCGCTAACTATAGCTCTTTCTTCATTTAACAATGTATTTAGCAGGGTAGATTTGCCTGCATTGGGCTTGCCAATAATAGCTACCTGCACCCCATTTTTAATTACATTACCCAATGCAAACGAGGAGAGCAATGCGCCCACTTTTTGCTGCGCTTCCTTCAACAAGGCAAAGAATTGTGTGCGATCAGCAAATTCCACATCTTCCTGGGAAAAATCCAGTTCCAGCTCAATAAGTGCGGAGAAGCTCAATAATTGGTCTCTGATATCTTTTAATGCATGAGAAAAGCCACCCCGCATTTGTTGTATTGATGTTTTTTTACTGGCTTCGGTATTGCTGGCAATAAGATCAGCTACGGCTTCCGCCTGGGCCAAATCCAGCTTGCCATTTAAGAATGCCCTTTGAGTAAACTCACCGGGTTTGGCAATACGGGCACCTTGTTGTACCAGCGCCTGCAATATTTGCTCTTGTATATAATTGGAGCCATGGCAGGATATTTCAATTACATCCTCTCCGGTATAAGAACGGGGGCCTTTAAACAAGGCCAGCACTACTTCGTCAAGCACTACAGCCCCTTGTTTTAATAAACCAACATGTAGCGTATGCGATGCCTGTTCCATCAGGTTTTTAGAGGGGAATAATGCGTTTACCATGGTAAAACTACCTGCCCCACTTACCCTTATTACCCCTATGGCACCCACTCCCTGTGGTGTTGCCAATGCTGCAATTGTATCGTCCCAACCCGAAAATTTACCACGCATATGCTATTGCTTTTGCCAAAAGTAAACGATAGCTTTTTAACGGGTTGCAATTGCTGGTATTTATTATGTTACCGGCTGTAGATTATTGGGCAGCTGTACTTGCCACGCTCGGTTCAGGGTTCCACTTTTATGGCGGCAATAATACAGGTACAGGAACTTGCAGTTATAGCTGCATAAAGCGCCAGGCGTACAAGAGTGCGACGCAAGCGGTGCTACATGCATTAACTACTGTCGGGTACAACATAAAAAAAGCCAGGGTTACCCCGGGCTTTTTATACATTAAAACAGATTTATTCTGCGGCTTCTTTTGGTTTTTTCTTGGCGCCTTTTGGCGTTAACATCAGCTGCATTCTTTTGCCTTCCAGCTTTGGCAGCGATTCGGGAATACCAAACTCGGCAAGGCGTTCAGCAAATTTTAGCAATACCAATTCGCCTCTTTCCTTAAACATGATGGCCCTTCCTTTAAACTGCACATAGGCTTTCACCTTATTGCCATCTTTCAAAAAGCCTTCAGCATGTTTTGCCTTGAAATTAAAATCGTGATCGTCAGTTCCAGGCGTAAAGCGAATTTCTTTTACCTCGCTTTGCTTGGCATTGGCTTTCATATCTTTTTCCTTACGTTTTTTCTCGTATAGGAATTTTTTATAGTCAATTACTTTACAAACCGGAGGGTCTGCATTTGGAGAAATTTCTACCAGGTCTAATTCTTGTTCACGGGCAATACGCCTTGCTTCATCAGCAGGATAAATGCCTACTGTAACATTATCGCCCACCAGGCGAACTTGTGGCACTCTTATGCGATCGTTAATGCGGTGTTCAGGCTCTGGCTGCCTGTTAAAACGTGGGTTGAAACGCCCACCTCCCTTATACGGTAAAGCCATTAATTGTTGTTTGGTGAATAATTGTTGATGTTAAAGATAATTATGTTTTGTTTATTCCTCAGTACGATTTTTTATTTCGGCTACCACGGTGCCAATAAACTCCGCAATGGTTTGACTGCCAAGGTCGCCCTTGCCCTGCCGGCGAACAGATAATTTTCCTTCTGTCATTTCTTTTTCGCCCAAAACCAGCATATAAGGTACCCGACTAAGTTCGGCTTCCCTTATTTTTCTGCCAATTTTTTCGCTACGGTCGTCTATTTCTACCCTTATACCGGCGCTGCGCAATTCGGCTTTTACTTCGTTGGTATACTCCATAAACTTATCGCTGATAGGCAGAATTTTTACCTGCAATGGCGATAACCATACCGGGAATTTACCCGCATAATGCTCCAGCAAAAAGCCAATAAATCGTTCATGTGTACCCAATGGTGCACGGTGAATAATTAAAGGCACATCGGTTTGGTTTTCTTTATTGGTGTATTCCAGTTTAAATTTACGGCCACTGTTAAAATCTACCTGGTTGGTGGCCAAAGTAAATTCCCTGCCAATGGTGCTCCATATTTGTACGTCAATTTTGGGGCCATAGAAGGCTGCTTCATCGGGTACTTCGATAAATGGCGTGTTGGTATCTATCAGCACTTTACGCACCATATCTTCAGTTTCTTTCCAAAGTGCAGGTTCATCTACATATTTCTGGCCCAGTTTTTCAGGTGCGTGCAGTGATAGGCGCATAACATATTTATCTACCCCAAATATTTTAAAATATTTAAGGTACATATCGTTTACAGCCTTAAACTCCTGGAAAAATTGTTCTTTGCTGCAATAGATATGCGCATCGTTCATATGCAGGCAACGTACCCGCATCAAGCCAAACAATTCGCCACTTTGCTCGTACCGGTAACAGGTGCCATATTCTGCAATACGGTAAGGAAGATCGCGGTAGCTTTTATGTTCTGCTGCAAATATTTTGTGGTGGTGCGGGCAGTTCATGGCCTTGAGATAATATTTTTCGCCATCCATTTCCATGGGAGGAAACATACTATCTGCATAATATGGCAGGTGACCGCTGGTAATGTAGAGGTTCTCTTTGGCAATATGCGGTGTTACTACTCGCTTATAGCCTGCAGCTTCCTCTGTTTCTTTGGCCAGTTTTTCCAGCTCTTCAATAATAATGGTACCATTGGGCATCCATAAAGGCAGACCCGGACCAATATCTTCATCCATGGTAAAAATACCCAGTTCTTTACCCAGCTTGCGGTGGTCGCGTTTTTTAGCTTCTTCCAGCATTAAAAGGTACTCGTCCAGCTCTTTTTGGTTGGGGAAAGTAATACCGTATACGCGGGTAAGCTGTTTGTTTTTTTCATCGCCCTTCCAGTATGCACCGGCAATATTGGTAAGCTTAATGGCTTTAATTACACCGGTGGCTGGGATATGTGGGCCGCGGCACAAATCGGTAAAATTACCTTGTGTGTAAAAGGTAATGCTGCCATCCTGCAGGTTTTGCAAAAGGTCTAATTTATATTCATCGCCTTTTTCGGTAAAATAGGCAATGGCTTCGGCTTTAGACATTTCTTTGCGCTGGTAGGCATTGTTTTGCTTTGCCAGTTCATTCATTTTCTTTTCCAGTACTACCAGGTCATCCTCGGTAAGCTTTTTATCGCCCAAATCCATATCGTAATAAAACCCGTTATCCAATGCCGGACCTACCCAGAACTTTACACCGGGGAACATGCTTTCTACTGCCTCGGCCATCAGGTGAGCAGAGGAATGCCAGAAGGTTGATTTACCATCTGTATCCGTCCAGGTAAGTAATTGCAAGTTGGCATCTTCACTAATTGGCCGGGAAGCATCCCAAACCTGTCCGTTTACTTTGGCGCTAAGCACTTTTCTGGCCAGCCCTTCGCTGATGGATTTTGCAATATCCAGCGCCGAAACGCCGGCTTCGTATTGCCTTACTGCCCCATCCGGAAATGTTACGTTAATCATATTATCAGTTACTTGTATATTTTATGTTTGTAAAGCGTTGTAGCACCCGGCCAAATGGCGGCGGTTGGCTTGCTGCGTTTTACGGGTGGCAAAAGTAGCAAATGATTGCCATACAATTGAATGCTGTACAGGTTATTTGGCTAAGCCGGAGGCTGGTTTGCCGATTATACCAAACAATACTTGTTGCATTAAGGATTAGTAAAGCCATTTTTGGAACCCGGCAAAGCAAATAGCCCGGCTTTACTTGCGTCGCACACTTGTACTGCAGGCAAGTAACTGAGCTGCAAAAAGCCTCTCAATAAGCCCGCAGTTTTTAATAATTATAATTAAAAGCTATGTGTCTTTTGCTGCCTGTTGTGCTAAACGTACAAGAGTGCGACGCAAGGGGTGCCAAATGCTTAGGTATCAGCCAGGCCAATACTTATTATTGTAGGCAAAAAAATGCCAGGCAAAAGAATTTGCCCGGCTTACACATAAATGAAACACTCTGTTAAACAAATAACATATGTGTGCCCAGTCCCTGTCCCTGGTTATAAAAATCGCCCACGGTAATAATGCCATCTACGTCATCGTACATATCTTCTTTTTTGTAGTGAAACATTTCCATGGCCAGTTTACAGGCCCACAGTTTTACACCGCTGGCTTTTAGAATATCCAGGAATTCGTGCACATCGGGCATATCAATTTTTTCCATTTCTTTTTTCATCATAGAGGTAGCGAGTGCTTCCATACCTGGCAGTCCGCCCAACATGGTGGGCATGTGCATGGCAGGATTACCTACGGTAGCTACATGCAGGTGTTCCAGCTTTTTTTTGTGTATGGCTTCAAGGCCAAAAAAGGTGAAGAACATTTCTGCTTCTATGCCTTCCATACGGGCGCCATTGGCCAGTACAAATGCGGCATATACGTTTTCAAGTGTGGCTTTAGAAAGTATGATCATCATCTTTCTTATTTCGCCGTTAAATTCGTTCATGGTAGTGTGTTTAATTGGTTTATAAACAGCTGGCAGGTTTAGGTATGCCGGCAATTTTGGTAGATATTTTTAGTGGTCCGTTGGGAAATAACTGGTAGAACTCTTTTATATCTACCACATTGCTTTTACCAATTTGGCGAATGCTTAATGGCAAATTGCTTTTATGTTGCAGTTGCAGGTAATTAATTACCTGCCAGTGCCTGGGTGTTAGTACCACATTGGCTTCGGCAGCAAGGGCCTCGCCAACAGCTTCGTTCCATTGTGCAAAATTGGTTAGGTAACCTTCTTCGTTTACGGTAACGGTTGTACCGGCTATTAACTTTTCCATGATAGTATGTTTTGAGTGTTTAAAAATGTTTACCTGCCTCCTGCATATTAGCAGAGACAAAGGGTATATGTGTACCTTTTAATAATACGTTCCAATATATCCACCGGAAGGCGAGTTTGCCCATATGGTTCATACGGCTTTCTTTTAACAGGCGCAATGGCCCAACGCCGGGGAATGGGAAAGTGCCTTCAACAGGTTCGTGGGTATAATTAAAATCTATTAATAATGCTTTGCCATTACCGGTTTCTATAAAACAGTTGGCATGACCATCAAACTCGGCTTTTAATGGTTGACCGCCAATGTAGAGTAAAATATTTTCGGTAAGTATTTCTGCTTCAAAATGCGCAACAGAACCTGCTTTGGAGGCGGGAACATTACTGGCATCGCCCAATACAAAAATATTCTCATAATCTTTTGACTGCAGGGTGGCTTTGTTGGTGGGCACATAGTTTAGGTCATCGCCCAGACCAGAGCGTTCCATAAGGGCATCGCCCTTATTGGTGGGTACGGTTACCAGCAAATCGAATGGCACTTCCTGGCCACCATAATCGATAATTTTTTTATTGTCGTTATCTACCTGTTCAATGGCAAAATCGCTTACAATATGAATGTTTTTTTCCTGTAGCAAATGATCTAACGCGGCAGTTGCTTTTGGCTTAGTAAACGCCCCGCTTAAGGGAGTTACAAAAGTAATATCTACCTTGTCCCGCATGTGTTTGTGCTTAAAATAACTGTCGGCCAGAAAGGCAAATTCCAATGGAGCTACCGGGCATTTGATGGGCATTTCAGTAATATGGATAACCAGTTTACCGCCCTGCCATTCACGCAGTTTGTTACGCAGGGCCAATGAGCCTTCGAAAGTGTAAAAATCAAATACAGATTTTTGCCATTCTGCGCCTTGCATACCTGTTGTTTCTTCAGGAGCAATTTTAGCACCGGTGGCAATAATCAACACATCGTATTCCAGCATTTCGCCAGTTTTCATGGCTACTTTATTTTCGGCTGGTATTATTCTTTCAATCTTATTTTTAATAAGTGATACACCTTTGGGAATAAATTCGGCAATGGATTTTACAATGTCTTCGGGCTGATAAATATCGAAAGGCAAAAACAAATAACCGGGTTGGTAGTGATGTTCTTCTTTTTCATCAATAATACTTATTTCCCAGTCGTCTTCTTTCAGGTTATGCCTTAAGTGATTGGCCATCATTGTACCGGCAGTGCCAGCGCCTAAAATGAGTAAGTGTTTCATGAGTGAATGGCATTTATGAATGAGTAATATCGGTAGCAGCCATAAGAGGAATCAGAACGATGGTTCGCAGAAATTGTGCTTCTACCTAAGTTAAATGATGTTTTGTATTGCATCATTTTCATATCACAAAATTAGATGGAGGTATACGGCTGTTGTATGACAAAAGTCACACAAGGATTTTTATTCAGGTTTATTTTTCTTGGTGACAAATATCACCGCCAATACCCTTGTAGCATTCTACTTTTGTACAACTATGAACCATATTTTACATAACTGGAATGCAATGCGAATTATCAGGCTGGCATTGGGCATCATCATCATTATTCAGGCGATAGATATTCATGACTGGATGTTGGGTATTGCCGGCACTATTTTTGCCGCTATGGCCCTGATGAATGCAGGCTGCTGTGGCACTGCCTGTTATACAAAACCTATAAAAGAATCAACACCATTACCCAATACTGTTATATATGAAGAAGTGGATATTAAATAACCAGCTGTATATTGCCGGTGCCATTACAGGTGCTGTAGCAGGCTATCTGTATTATGCCAATATTGGTTGCGTAACAGGTACTTGCATGATTACCTCCCAACCGGTAAACAGCACTTTATATTTTGCCCTGTTAGGTGCCTTACTATTTGGCCTATTTAAAAAAGACAAACATGGAAAACCAAGCAATCAATAAATCTTTTTCTGAGCTGATTAAAAGCAATAAACCAGTGCTGGTAGACTTTTCAGCCGAATGGTGTGGCCCTTGCAAAATGATGGCGCCCATTTTAAAAGAATTAAAAACACAGGTAGGCGATACAGCTACCATTATTAAAATTGACGTTGATAAAAATCCGGCAGTGGCAGCACATTATCAAATACAGGGCGTACCCACTTTAATGGTATTTAAAAACGGTGCCAGTGTTTGGAGACAAAGTGGCGTAATAGCTGCCAAACAATTAAAACAGGTATTAGATCAATTTACACCTTAACAAATACTTTATGCTTACTTCAGAAACATTTTTTGTAAACAATATACGCTGCGAGGGTTGTGTACACGCCATTGAAAAAGAACTATCCGCCATGGTGGGTATTCACAATGTTGAAGCCGAAAAAGAAACCGGCAAAGTGACTGTAACAGGTATTGGACTTGACGTTGCCGCCATTAAAAAAGCACTTTCGCATATTGGCTATCCCGCAAAAGAAAAACCCAACAGTATATTTAGCAAAACCAAAACAGCCATTATTTGTGCCATCTCTGGAAAATAAACCCGGCTTATAAACGCTGCGCAGTAAAGCGTATCAATTCAGCTTCACCTTTGTGAAACTCGCCTTCATCAAGCATTAGCTTTTTTTGCTCGCAATGCAACATTTGCATCCAGTTAAAATCACTGCATAAAGAGGGCACATCATACAACATAGCAGCATCTTTTGGTCCGCCACTGTTTTTATGCAGTTGTTCTTTTGCAAAAGCTTCCAACACCAAAAAACCGCCCGATTTTATTGATTTGTACACTTCGGCATGGAATGATAAACGTAATGCCCTGGGCAGGTGCACAAAAATCAATGCCACTGCATCATACTGCTTAGTGGCTTTAAAAGCATCAATATCTTTAACTGCATAATTAATATGTAACCCTTGTGCGTTGGCAGCTTCCAAAGCCTTTTGCTGTGCCACTTTGCTATAATCAAAAGCATCTACCTGCCAACCTTTCGAAGCTGCATAAATAGCATTTCTACCCTCACCTTCAGCAGGCAATAAAATTGTACCCGGTGCAGTAGTATCAATAAAATTTTTAAAATAAGCATTTGGCAGCACCCCATATACACTTTCGTTTTCTGTATAACGTTTGTCCCAAAAAGATTGCATCATAATTAATTTAATAATAGAACTAAAAATTTATTAGCCCAGCCTGCCCATTACTATGCAGCTATACTTGCGTCGCACTCTTGTACGGCAACAATGCTATGCAGCTAAAACAGTGGTAAAATGGCAAAATGCAAAACCGTTATTGCAAAGAAAGTGATAATCATCAATGTAAAAAGTGATACAAATCACGTTTCCATAAATAGCTTAATTGTTCCTTTGTATTGGAAAAAGAAACTTGCCACTAACTGTATTTCATACCAGCCAAAACTGCCCAAAAAAGGGTAAAGGTTATACTTACAAAAGGCATGCATTCTTATAAAAATACTAAAGCAAACATTTTAAAATTACAGAAGATGAAAACCAACATTCAATCCATCGGATTTACTGCACAGCCAGCCCTTGTAGAATTTATAAACGAAAAAACCAACAAACTAAAACATCATCTAGAGAATATTATTTCCTGCGAAGTAACCTTAAGTACTGATAACTCTTCTACCAAAGAAAATAAGGTTTGCCATATACGTTTGGTAATACCGGGTAACGATTTACTGGCATCTTCTCAAAACAAAACTTTTGAAGAAGCTGCATCACATACCAGCGATTCACTTATTAAGCAAATAGAAAAATATAAAACCAAAATCCTAAGTAAAAGGGTGGGAATTGATGATATTTAGAACTGAAAAATCAAAAATAAAAAGGGCGTATTATCCATACGCCCTTTTTTATTTCGCCTAAAAAACTAAATGTCGGTTTCTGAAGGTGCAGCCTTAATCAGGTTTTCTACAATAATTTTCTTAAAAATATGTTTTGGGAAAGCACCCGGCTGCATAGATGGTGCATCATTTACCGGTATAAATAAAAAGGTAGGAATGCTTTGTATACCAAATACAGCAGATAACTCTGTTTCGGCCTCTGTATCTACTTTGTAAATCAGTAACTCCCCGGCATATTCATCCGCCAGTTCTTCCAATATAGGTGCTACCGTTTTACAGGGGCCACACCAGTCTGCATAAAAATCAATAATTGCCGGCAGTGTACCTGCATAGCTCCATTCAGTATGCTTATCATAATCAAAGATCAGTTCTTTAAACTGTGCAGTTGTTAAATGTATAGTGGCCATATTTCGTTTATACCTATTGGTTAAATAAATAAAAAAGCTATCCTATATGCAAGATAGCTATGCATTGCATAATAACATAAAAAAGCAGGCAATCGAATATAGTTGCCTGCTGCAAATGCTTATCAGAATTGCTACTGTTTCTTTGCCGGACAAGTATTAATACCCACCAGGGTGTATAATGGGCAGAAGCTAATAAGACTGGTTAAAGCAAATACACCGCCCAAAATAACCAATACCAATCCTAATGTTCCTGTAACAACCTCTCCGAAATAGAGATAAGCAAAAACAGCTGCAAGCAGCAGACGAATAATTCTGTCGGTAGATCCCATGTTCTTTTTCATGTTTCAAATGTTTTAGTGATTAAGATTTTCAAATACAATAACAAGTAATGTAACAAGTGCTATACAGGCCAGGCAAACAAGTAATAATTTTAGTATTTTGGTTTTGGTCATACCTGTATGTTATTACATGGTAAAACTATTTATTAATTAACGTTAAAACAGTGACTTATGTCACCTAAGCTACTTTTTTCTACATTTTAATTTATTCACCCTTACTTAATCTCTTTTCTCAGCCGCATAGTAATTCTATAGTACAAGAGTGCGACGCAAGTAAAGCTGCCCATAGTATATTATGCCAGGCCAATACATATATATCATCAAAGTATTATCCAGCCTGATTTTGAAATTAATTTTTGTTGCGTGATATATGTCACGCAGTACCGGCATGCACCGAAATAGTTTTGCATTCAAATAAAGTAAGCAATGCAAAAAGCGAATATGTATTATGGTGTAAAAATAATAGGGCTGCTGCTGGGTATGGCATTATCTGTAGCCCTGCATGCACAGGAAAAGGCAAAACCACTTTTGCTTGAGAAAGCTATTAAAACAGCCATTGACAGCAACAGTACTATTTCATTGGCTTTGATAGATGAGCAAATTGCTGCCGCCAATTTTAAACAAACTGAAGCCATATTTTTGCCTCAGGCAGCACTAAGTTATACGGCCTATACAACTAACAATCCCCTAAACGCATTTGGATTTAAATTGCAGCAACAGCGTATACAGCAAAGCGATTTTAACCCAGCCTTACTTAATGCGCCAGGAGGTACACCTAATTTTGCCACCCAATTTACTGTGCAGCAACCACTGTTGAATATGGATATGCTATACCTGCGCAAAACAGCAGAAAAACAAACGGCATTATACCAATTTAAAACACAGCGTACCAAAGAATTAATTATTTGGCAGGTACAACAAGCCTACCTGCAATTACAATTTACCTACGAAGCAAAAGCTGTGTTGGAACAGGCTTTAACTACTGCTACTGCTATGCAAAAGTTTACCAATGACCGTTTTAACCAGGGCTTGCTGCAGAAATCTGATTTGCTAAATGCAGCAGTACAAGTTAAAACAGTAGAAAGCAATTTGGCAGATATTAATAGCAGTATACAAAATATAAGTGATCAGTTAAGCGTGTTAATGCACCAACCTACCGGCATCGCCTATTCCACCATTAATATGGAAGCTTTACCTGAAATGGCATTGGATACCCTTAATACTAAAAGATCGGATTTTATGGCCATGGAAACAGCCATTGCCACATACGACCTGTTGATTAAAAGTAGCAAGATGAGCTATTTACCCAAACTAAATGCATTTGCCAATTACCAGCTAAACGATAAATCTATGTTGGGTTTTGGTTCAGGCGCTTATTTGGCTGGCGTGCAATTACAATGGGATATTTTTAAAGGCAATCAAACCAAAAATAAAATAGCCGTACAATCGCTTGAAAAAAACAAACTGGCAGCACAACTAGCCAGTGAAAAAGAAGCGGCCGGCATGGAATTGAAAAAAACTTACCGCCAGTTACAGGATGCAGTAAATAAAATTACGGTACAGCAAGCAGCAGTGGATCAGGCATCAGAAGCATTAAGAATTTTACAAAACCGGTATCAACAAGGGCTTGCCAACACCACCGATTTATTATTTGCACAAACCCAGTTATCGCAACAGCAGTTAAACCTGGCACAAGCTAAATTTTCCAGAAGCAGCACACTGGCTTATATACAATTCTTAACCAGCAAATCATAATTACCCATTAATAAAATATATACTCATGTTATACAACAGATTCATACTATTATTTGCCACTATTAGCTCCTTGCTTTCCTTCAGCGCCTGCACAAATAACAACGATACTGCTGAAAAAAATACTACCAGCGATATGGCTATTCCTGTAACAATATCCCTTCCTGTTGGTGCAGCCAACAATAATGGGGTTGCTGCCAGTGGACAAATAGAAGCTGCTACTAATGCCAATATAAGCACTCGTGTTATGGGATATATTACCAAATTAAATGTAAAGGTAGGCGATCATGTAAAACAGGGGCAATTGTTATTTACTGTTAACAGTACTGATATTTCAGCAAAACGTGCCCAAACCGAAGCTATGATTGCACAGGCGGAAGCAGCAGTAAAAAGTGCTCAGAAAGATTTTGAAAGATTTACCACCTTGTATAATCAGCAAAGTGCCAGTGCAAAAGAATTGGATAATATTACTTTACAATACAGTGCAGCCAAAGCCAATTTAGATGCAGCCAAACAAATGCGTAACGAGGTAAATGCACAATTTGCCTATACAAATGTAACCGCACCTTTTAGTGGCACTATTACCCAAAAATTGATGGATGCTGGCAGTATGGCTACACCAGGAATGCCCATCCTAATTATTGAACAAGCAGATCAGCTACAGGTAAGTGCAACCATTGCAGAATCTGATATCACCAAAATAAAAACCGGCGATGCTGCAGTGGTAAATATTAAGTCAGGTGACAAAAAATTTAATACCCGTATTATACAATTGTACCCCTCCTCTGCCAATACAGGTGGGCAATACATTATTAAATTAGCCATCCCTAAAACAGAACAAACGAATGTATATTCAGGCATGTATGTAAATGTTTTTATTCCTGCTCAGGCAACCAACAGCGCAATTGCAGCACCGTCTGATTTAGTATTGGTACCAACTTCATCCATTATAAATAAAGAACAGTTAACAGGTATATATACTGTTAGCCAAAACAATACAGCTTTATTACGATGGGTTAGATTAGGTAAAACTTATGGTAGCAATACAGAAATATTATCAGGGCTAAATAAAACAGAATCATTTATAGTAAATGCACAGGGTAAATTATACAATGGCGTACCGGTAAGTGTAACAAAACAGTAGTATGCTTTCAGGTAGTGTAAAAAAATTCACGACCATTGTGTACCCAGCCAATTACAGGCATTAGGCTGTACTTGCGTCGCACACTTGTACGTTCAGCACAATATTCAGCAAACAGAACAATATTAAAATAGTTATATGGAAAAAGGATTATCAGGTAATATAGCCAATGCATTCATCAAATCAAAACTTACCATTTTATTGATGATTGGCTTCCTGCTTATTGGCGGTTACAGCACCATGCTTATTCCCCGAGAAGAAGAGCCACAAATAACAGTGCCTATTGCCGATGTTATGATTGGTTTCCCCGGCGCTAACGTTAAGGAGGTGGAAACAAAAGTAACAGCCCCAATGGAAAAAATAGTATCCAATGTAAAAGGGGTTGAATATGTTTATTCCACCACCATGAAGGGCCAGGCCATGCTAATAGTACAATTTTATGTTGGCGAAGATGTAGAACGCTCATTGGTAAAATTGTACAACGAGATCATGAAGAATATGGACAAAATGCCCCAGGGTGTAACATTGCCATTAATTAAATCCCGTGCCATTGATGATGTTCCTGTTTTGGGTATAACACTTTGGAGTGAGCATTATAACGACTATGAATTACGCCAAATGGGCGAAGTGGTAACCAATGAAATAAAAAAGATACAGGATATAGCCGCCGTAAATATTATTGGCGGACGTAACCGCGAGGTTCAGGTAGTGTTGGATAAAGATAAAATGGCGCAAAACCATACCGATTTCCTAAATATTGCCAAACAAATGCAAGGTAATAATGCCCAAATGGAAAGCGGCGTTTTGGTAAAAAGCGATACCGCCTTTGCCGTATCAACAGGCAATTTTTTGGCTACTGCTGATGAAGTAGCAAATCTTATCATTGGCGTAAATCAGCAGCAACCTGTGTATTTAAAACAAATTGCCACTGTAACTGATGGGCCGTCGGCCCCAAAACAATATGTTTCCTTTGGCTATGGCCATGCTGATACTGCTGCAGCCAAAAACTTTAAGTCAGATTATCCGGCTATCACCCTATCAATTGCTAAACGTCAGGGAGCTGATGCCATGCATTTATCCGAAGAAGTATTGAATAAAATACAGGCCCTGCAAAAAACAATTATTCCATCTGATGTACAGGTTTCTACCACCCGTAATTATGGTGAAACAGCTTCAGATAAAGTTTCCGAATTATTGTTCCACCTGTTTATTTCAATTGTAGTGGTAACCCTATTTGTAATGCTGGCAATGGGCTGGCGCGGAGGTTTGGTGGTTTTTCTTTCCGTACCTGTAACATTTGCTTTAACGCTACTATCCTATTATTTTCTTGATTATACCCTTAACAGAATTACCCTTTTTGCACTCGTGTTTATCACGGGTATAGTGGTGGACGATTCTATTATCATAGCAGAAAATATGCACCGGCATTTTAAAATGAAACGTCTGCCCATAATGCAGGCCGCCATTTATGCCATTAACGAAGTGGGCAACCCCACCATATTGGCAACATTCACTGTAATTGCAGCTGTATTACCAATGGCATTTGTATCGGGTATGATGGGGCCTTATATGAGTCCAATGCCCATTGGTGCATCCATTGCAATGATGCTTTCGCTAATTGTTGCCCTTACCTTAACACCCTATTTAGGCTATATATTCCTTAGGGAAAAAGAAAAACATGGGGTAGAAAAACCTCCAGTGCAACTGGAACAAACACCTATTTATAAAATCTACAAATCAGCCATCCAGCCAATGCTGGAAAAACGCTGGAAACGATGGGCATTTATGTTAAGTGTTGTTGCCATATTGCTGGGTACCATGATGTTGTTTTATACCAAATCAGTTGCAGTAAAAATGCTGCCTTTTGACAATAAAAATGAATTTCAGGTGGTTATTGATATGCCCGAAGGAACCACTCTGGAAAAAACAGCAGCCGTAACAAAAGAAATTGCTGGCTATATCGCTCAACAAAAACTGGTAACTACTTATCAAACCTATGTTGGTACCGCAGGCCCAATTAGTTTTAATGGACTGGTAAGACATTATGATTTAAGAAATGGCGACAATATTGCAGATATACAGGTAAATCTGGTTAATAAGGAAGATCGCAGTTTACAAAGCCACGATATTGTTAAAACTATGCGTGCCCCTATACAGGCCATAGCAGCTAAGTACAATGCCAATGCAAAGCTGGTAGAAGTGCCACCCGGCCCTCCCGTACTTTCTACACTGGTAGCAGAAATATATGGCCCGGATTATAACCAGCAAATAGCAGTTGCCAATCAGGTTAAAAATATATTCGCAAAAACTACTGATGTGGTAGACGTAGACTGGATGGTAGAAGCCGACCAACCTGAATACAATTTTGTGGTAGACAAAGAAAAAGCCATTCGCTATGGTATTGCCCCTGCACAGGTAGTTGCAACCATTAATGCTGCACTTTCAAATGCTAATGTTGGGGTATTACATACTCCTGCTTCATATAACCAGGAGAATATAGTATTAAAACTTAGCGATGCGGATAAAACCAATATAAACGATATTAAAGATCTTAAAATAATCAGTCAGCAAGGCATTGCCGTTGCCATTGGTGATATTACTTCAGTAGAAAAAACTATTAAAGAAAAAAGTATATATCGCAAAAATCAAAAGCCGGTTGTATATGTAGTGGCAGATATGGCGGGTTCTTTAGAAAGTCCATTTTATGCCATGGGTAAAATCTCCGATTCTTTAAAAAGTATACAGCTACCCGCAGGTTATACCTTAAACGAAGAATACAGTAAACAACCCGATAGTGAAGAAAATTTTAGTTTAAAATGGGATGGCGAGTGGCAAATTACCTATGAAGTGTTTCGTGATCTTGGAATTGCATTTTTGGTAGCCATTATCATTATTTATATGCTTATAGTAGCATGGTTCCAAAACTTCACCGTGCCATTGGTAATGCTGGCAGCCATTCCTTTATCATTAATTGGTATTATTATCGGGCATTGGATAATGGGCGCATATTTTAGTGCAACATCTATGATTGGATTTATAGCCCTGGCAGGCGTAATGGTGCGTAACTCGCTGTTATTAATAGATTTTATTGATATCAGGCTGCACGATAATATTCCATTAAAACAAGCCATTATTGAGGCAGGCGCCGTGCGTACCACGCCCATTTTGTTAACCGCTGGAGCAGTAGTATTGGGAGCCGTAATCATTTTGTTCGATCCCATCTTTCAGGGGCTAGCCATATCACTAATGGGCGGTACAATTACTTCTACCTTTTTAACCTTATTGGTAGTACCTTTAATCTACTTCAAAATGAAAGGCAAAAAATAGCAGTATTAACCCGGCTGCTAAGCATTCATGTAGCAGCCGTTGCGTCGCACTCTTGTACTTTATTAACATGGTGCAGCATTTAAAAACATAGTCAACAATAAACAATAACAATATGAAACTCCTTTTTGTAACCTGCCTAAAAGAATACCAGAGCGAAGTGGCAGCCATATTTTCAAAAGCCAATATACATGTGTTTAGTGCTACAAAAACAACCGGCTTTAGAGATAATCAACAGCCCGATATTATACATTCCTGGTTTAGCAGCGGAGATGAAAAATTTGATTCAATTTTTCTGTACAGTTTTACTGAGGATGCCAACGCTGATAATGCGATGGAGTTTGTAAAATCATACAATGCCAGCGTAAACTCCGGATTCCCCATCAGGGCATTTATATTACCGGTAGAAAAATCCAGTTATTGATTTAAAACAGAAAAATGAAAGAGAAAATAGTTCGGGCCGTTGCCGGCACATTCGTGCTAACCAGCATTATACTTGCATTTTATGTAAACATAGCTTGGCTATGGCTGGGTGTATTTGTTGGTGTAAATCTTGTACAATCTTCCATCACAGGCTTTTGCCCGCTTGAAAAAATATTAGACAAAGCCGGTATTGGGAAAGAAAAAAGGGGTAGCTAAGCATACACTCCACTTCGAAAATATGCCCACGGTTTTCTGTTGGGTAAAGTGATACTGTACAAGAGTGCGACGCAACGAATGTTAAATAGCTGCTCTATAAGCCTGGTCAATAAATACTTAAAAAAAACAGTTTACTATTACACATACACACCTTTATTAACCTACATCAAATTAACCATATGAAATATATTATTATAGGGGCAGTAGCCGGTGGTGCCAGTACTGCAGCCCGTTTAAGAAGATTAGATGAACATGCTGAAATTATTATTTTTGAACGGGGCGCATATATATCTTATGCCAATTGCGGTTTGCCCTATTATATTGGCAATGTAATTACAGAAAGGAATAAGTTATTTGTACAAACAGCGGCAGCATTTAATACCCGGTTTAATATTGATGTAAGGGTAAGAACAGAAGTTATATCCATTGATGCAGAACACAAAACCATAACCGCAACCAACCTTGAAACCGGCGAAACTTACAGGGAAGTTTATGACAAACTAGTATTATCGCCTGGAGCTGAGCCACTTCGACCACCAATTCCGGGTATTAACAACGAGGGCATATTTACGCTGCGTAATGTTACTGATACAGACACAATAAAAAAATTTGTTACAACCACAAAAGCAAAAAAAGCCATTGTAGTTGGCGCAGGTTTTATCGGACTAGAAATGGCCGAAAATTTTCATCACCTTGGCATGGATGTAAGTGTGGTAGAAATGGGTAATCAAATATTGGCTCCGGTAGATTATCCTATTGCTGCAATTGTACAACAACATATGCGCAGTAAAGGCATTTATTTACATCTAAATACAGCAGTAACAGGCTTTTCAAAGGAAAATGACATCCTAAAAGTTACCTTAAAAAACGGCAATCAACTGGAGGCCGATATAGTTATTTTATCTATTGGAGTTAGGCCCGATACCAAGCTGGCAGTAAGTGCCAATCTTACTCTTGGACCAGCAAATGGAATTTGGGTAAACGAGTTTATGCAAACTTCCAATAAGGATATTTATGCAGTAGGCGATGCTATTGAATTTACCAATCCAATTACACAGCAATCAATGATTACTTATCTGGCTGGGCCTGCCAATAAACAAGGACGTATTTGCGCCAATAACATTGTTTTGGGGAATAAACAGTCCTACAAAGGAGCCATTAACAATGCCATTGTAAAAGTGTTCGACATGACAGTTGGTACAGCAGGTACTGCGGCAAAACATTTAGCTGCTGCCAACATACCCTATGTGGTATCTACCACTCATAATGGTTCACATGCAGGCTATTATCCTAATGCAAAACAAATGAGTATACAAATTGCATTTTCACCTGCAGATGGCCGTTTATATAGTGCCCAAATAGCAGGTTACGAAGGTGTAGATAAACGTTTGGATATACTTGCAGGCATTATAAAAAATAACGGCACAATTGAGGATTTGATGGAATTTGAACATGCTTATGCACCGCCTTATTCATCAGCAAAAGATCCCGTTAATATGGCTGGCTTTGTAGCAGATAATATCATGCAAAAAAGGCTATCTGTTTTTTACTGGAACGAAACAACCAATATACCACCAACTGCTTTGTTGATAGATGTAAGAAGACCGGATGAATTTGAAAAAGGCAATATTCAACATGCTATCAATATTCCGGTTGATGAATTAAGAAACAGGTTGAACGAAATACCCACAAATACGCCCATTTACATTTATTGCGAAGCAGGTTTAAGAGGTTATCTGGCCCACCGTATATTAAAGCAAAATGGATTTAATGAGGTATTTAATTTATCAGGAGGGTATTATTTGTGGCAATCCTGCACTGCCGAGCAACAACTACTTGATATGTAGATTTGTGGTAAACAAAATGCCATTTATGTAGTGAGCCAATATTTACATGGCAGCTTTACTTGCCACGCTCGGTTCAGGGTTCCTCTTTTATGGCAGCAATGGCGTTGGCAGCAATCCATCCTGTTGTCCATGCATTTTGGAAATTAAACCCTCCTGTAACACCATCAATATCCAATATTTCCCCGGCAAAATAAAGGTGGGGAACAATTTTACTTTGCATGGTATTTACATCCACTTGGGCCAATTTTATGCCCCCACATGTAACAAATTCTTCTTTAAAAGTTGTTTTGCCTTTTACGGGGAAACTATGGGCCGTTAAATATTGAATAAGGGTATTTTGTTGTTTAGCCGGCAAATCTGCCCACCTTTTTTCAGCATCAATACCTGCCTGTAGTAAAAGATATTGCCATAACCTGTTAGGCAAGCCAAAGGGGTTTTTTGTGTACATTTTTTGAGCACCATTCAGCCGGCGTAATTCTGGCCAGCTATCCCTTAAACTATTTTCTGTATAATCCGGAAGCCAGTTTACCAATGCAGTAAAATGATAATTACAATCTGCCAGGTATCGGGCACCCCAGGCAGATAATTTTAGTATTGCCGGACCGCTTAGTCCCCAATGCGTAATTAGCAATGGGCCAGATTCCACCAGTTTTGAAGACTGTATTTTTATCGTTGCCCGATCTACACTTACCCCCATTAACTGGGTAATATTATTATTGGGTATATTAAATGTAAATAATGAAGGCACCGGTAATTCAATATCGTGCCCCATAGAAGTAAGCCATTCGTATTGCGTGGTTTTAGGCTGGCCGCCTGTGGCAATACATAAATAATCAGCCGTTAAGGATTTACCATTTACATCCTGCATCACAAAATGGTTATCGATACGGTCTATGCGTTTAATATCCATTCCTAATTGCACCCGAACACCGTATTTGTCAGCTTCCTTTAACAGGCAATCAATAATCGTTTGCGAACTATCTGTTACAGGGAACATTCTTCCATCGGCTTCTGCTTTTAAGGTTACCCCTCTTTGCTCAAACCATTGTATTGTATCAGTGGCATTAAACCAATGAAATGCTTTTTTGAGAAAATGCTGGCCCCGGGGATAATGTTTAGACAGGGCCTCAATTTCAAAACAGTGGTGGGTAACATTGCATCTTCCACCGCCACTGATTTTAACCTTGGACAAAACCTTATTGGATTTTTCTACAAGTATTACCTGTAAATCAGGCTGTAGCATAGCTGCATTTATAGCACAAAAAAAGCCAGCTGCACCACCGCCAATAACAACCAGCTTTTTTTGTATTGCCATACTTATTGCGCAGCAACTGCTGCGGTATAATAGGAAGTATTTAAATGAGGGTTAGCTTGTTCAGCAGCTTCAATAATAGAATAATCGCTTAATATAAGGGCCTTATTACGTTTTACACAAACGTCATGTTCAAAATGCACGGATGGCTTTCCGTCACGTGTTTTAACTGTCCAGCCATCTGATTCGGTATACACATCTTTGGTGCCCATATTGATCATTGGCTCAATAGCCAGCACCATATTCTCTTTCATTTTTTTTCCATCACCACGCTTGCCATAATTGGGTACTTGTGGATCTTCATGCAAGCTTCTACCCAAACCATGACCAACCAATTCACGCACTACTCCATAGCCATTACGACGCTCTGTATGCTCCTGAATAGCATAACTGATATCACCTACCCGATTACCAGCTATTGCCTTTTCTATGCCCTTATATAATGATTCTTTTGTAACCTTTACCAAACGCAGTATTTCTTCACTTACCTCTCCCAAAATAAAAGTATAAGCATGATCTCCATGCCAGCCATTAAGAATTACGCCCATATCAATAGAAACGATATCTCCTTCCTTTAGGGGCACATTATCAGGAAAGCCGTGGACCACAACATCATTTACAGAAGCACAAATATGATGAGGATACCCACGATAATTATAGAATGAAGGTATTGCTTTATGATCCTGCACAAATTCAGCACAAAGCTTATCAATCTCAAGGGTTGTCATACCCGGTTGTAAAACATTGGCTACGGCTGTAAGTGTTTTACTTACCAATGTAGCACTTTGTTTCATTAATGCTACTTCTGCTTCGGTTTTGTAAATTATCATACCATTTATTCTTCGTGACATTATAATAGTTGATTTGATATTGCATTAGTGCAAATACCAAAATTTGAGGGCAAAAATTGCTTTCTTATACCCACTTAATTTCAATTTGTTTTGCTGCGGCAGTTGTTAGCGCCGAAGAGTGCGACGCAACGGATGCCTCATTTTTAACCTTTTGCCTGGCTAAAAAAACAGTTATTAGGCTTTATAAAAAATAACACCTGCCAGATTGCTGACAGGTGTTATGTATATCAAAGAAATTATACTAATAACTTGCTGAAGATACGGCCTGTCTGCCCTGTATTCTTCCACCACTCATTAACCCATCGTATTGACGCATTAAGAGGTGAGTTTCAATTTGTTGTAGTGTATCTAAAATTACACCCACCATAATTAGCAAGGAGGTACCACCAAAGAAGGTACTGAATCCTTGTATAACACCAAGCATTTGTGCGAAACCAGGTAAGATACCTATGAAAGCTAAAAATACGGCACCAGGTAAAGTAATTTTATCCATGATAGCACCTATATAATCGGCAGTTGGCTGACCAGGTTTTACACCAGGTATAAATCCGTTATTGCGTTTCAAGTCTTCGCTCATTTGCTTTGGATTAAAAATCAAAGCAGTATAAAGGAAAGTAAAGCCAATTACCATGATACCATAGATTAACATGTACCAGCCATTACTATGATCGGAGAATATTTTTACTATACCCTGAGCAGAATCTAAATTGGTGAAGGAGAACAATGTTGGCAAGAACATGATGGCTTGCGCAAAGATAATAGGCATTACACCCGCACTGTTAACTTTTAAAGGCAGGAATTGACGTGCACCACCAAATTGCCTGTTACCAATTATTTGCTTGGCATAATTAACAGGAACTCTTCTTACACCCTGAATAAGGATAATAAGACCCATGATGATGGCAATTAAAATAGCTATTTCAATCATGAATATTAATAAACCACCGCCACCTTTGGTTTGCTTGGCAGCAAATTCCTGAATGATAGATTGCGGTAATCTGGATAATATACCAATCATGATGATAATTGATACACCATTACCTAAGCCTTTATCCTGAATTTTCTCGCCTAACCACATTACAAACAAAGTACCTGCAGAAAGAACGATGATAGTAGAATAAAGGAAATAATCTTTGTAAGATTCAATCATTGCTTCTGCATAGCCTGGCGTTTTAAGGTAAGCTACATAAGCGCTTGCCTGCAGAATAGTTACCAATACGGTTAAGTATCTTGTCCACTGATTGATTTTTTTACGGCCACTCTCTCCTTCTTTTTGCACTTTCTGCATTTGAGGAACAAGAATCGTCATTAACTGCATAAAAATAGAAGCAGAGATATAAGGCATTACACCCAAAGCAAAAATAGAAGCTTGTGAAAAAGCGCCACCTGCAAATGCATCAAATAAACCTAGTAAACCATTGCTGCTGGCACTGGATTGAGCTGCGGATAATTTATTAGGATCGATACCAGGCAAAACAATATGTGCACCCAATCTGTAAACCAGAATTAGCGTTAAGGTTACCACGATTTTACTGCGTAACTCTTCTATGCCCCAAATATTCTTAATTGTCTGAATTAATTTTTTCACTGAAAAATATGTTATGAAAGTGAATGCATGCTGTAAACCAAAAGACGCATCTATGGATGCGTCTGGCAAATGTCGTTAAAATAAATTATATAATTTCAACGGTACCGCCTGCTGCTTCAATAGCCGCTTTGGCTTTTGCGCTAACCGCGTTTACTTTGAAAGATAATTTAGATTGCAGTTCGCCATTTCCTAATATTTTAACTTTATCTGATTTAGCTATTAAACCATTTACATATAAAGTCTCTACGCTAAATTCAGCAAAACCGTATTTTTCATTTAGTTGATCGATCTGACCTAAGTTAAACACAGAAAATTCTACTCGGCCATGATTTTTAAAACCACGCTTTGGAATTCTTCTTTGAATAGGCATCTGACCACCTTCATGTGCCATTTTGCTGGCATAACCGGCACGGCTTTGTCCACCCTTATTACCCTTGGTAGAGGTACCACCTTTACCACTTGCTTCACCACGACCGATACGTTTTTCTTTGTGTACTGAACCTTCAGCAGGTTTTAAATTGTGCAGTTTCATGTTGTATTGATTTTTTTACTCAACGGGGAATCGCCCCCTCGCTATTAATGATATGACTGTAAAACAAATGTGCAAATTGTATAACAATTGCACATTAATAATTTATTCGGCTATTTGTTCAACCTTAACTAGGTGACTAACTTTTTCCACCATCCCAAGAATTTGTGGAGTTACTTCAACCTCTTTGGAAGAGTTCAGCTTCTTCAGACCTAAAGCCTGCAATGTAAGCTTTTGACGTTCAGATCTGTCAATGCCGCTTTTTATTTGCGTAATCTTGATTTTGCTCATGATAAATAAGTTTGCCAATAATTTACCTGCACACAGCAGATAACTATTGAATATTATCCGTTAAAAACTTTAGTTAATTTAATGTTTCTGTTTTTAGCTACTTCAATAGGTTCCCTTAATAGGGTAAGCGCTTTTATAGTAGCTTTTACAACATTGTGAGGATTGGCAGAACCCAGGCTTTTAGCAAGTACGTCTGTTACACCGGCACTTTCTAATACAGCACGCATGCTACCACCCGCGATAACACCGGTACCATGTGCAGCTGGCTTAATCAATACTTTAGCAGCACCATCTTTAGCCAGTTGTTCGTGAGGAATAGTTCCATGCATTACAGGCACTTTTACCAAATTTTTCTTAGCATCTTCAATGCCTTTGGTAATAGCTTCCTGTACTTCTTTTGCTTTACCTAAACCATGACCAACAACACCATTCTCGTTACCTACAACAACAATTGCAGAGAAACTAAATGTACGGCCACCTTTGGTAGTTTTTACAACACGGTTAATGGCAACAACTTTATCTTTCAATTCAACATCGCCGCCGGCCTTTACCTTATTTAAATTAACTTTAGCCATTTGATATTTGCAAATTATGCCTGCCGTTTGGCAAACAGGTTTTACGAATTACGTTTTATAACATTCTGCTATGCAGATAATTTTTAGAACAACAGGCCACCTTCACGTGCACCTTCTGCTACAGCTTTAACACGACCATGGTATAAATAACCACTACGATCAAACACTGCGGTGGTAACACCTAATGCAATTGCTTTTGTTGCAATAGCAGCACCCACCATTTTACTTTTTTCTACTTTATTACCAGCCTGTGCTTTAATATCTTTATCGTTTGAAGATGCAGCAGCAATTGTTTGTCCGCTAATATCATCTATCAATTGAACATAGATATCAGTATTACTGCGGAATACAGACAATCTTGGTTTTACAGCTACACCAGCAACTTTCTTACGAATTCTGTAGCGTATCTTTTGTCTTCTTAATATTTTACTGTCCATATACTTCTATTTGATGACTCCTGAATAATGCCAGAAGGTTTTATGTTTTTGAACTAAACGCTTTGTGGTGCTTTAGTTGTGTCACTCACTTGTACTCTATCACTTTGCTGAGCAATGACCTGAAAGTAAAAGTGTGCGACGCAAGATAAGCAGATATAAGATATACAGCCGGGAAAATAAAATTTCGGCAGCTGTATATTTAAATTTATTTACCGGCAGCTTTACCAGCTTTTCTACGTACAATCTCATCGCTGTACTTAACACCTTTACCTTTGTACGGTTCTGGTTTACGTAAACTGCGAATTTTTGCAGCCACCTGACCAAGCAATTGCCTGTCTGATCCTTCAAGTATAATTTGTGGATTTTTACCTTTTTCAGTAAGCGTTTCCACCTTTAATTCTTTAGGAACCTCGAAAATAATATTGTGCGAATAACCCAATGAAAGATCTAATAAATTTCCCTGATTGGCTGCTTTGTAACCCACACCCACTAATTCTAATTGCTTTTTAAAACCTTCAGTTACGCCATTAACCATATTGGATAATAAAGAACGGTATAAACCGTGCATAGCGCGGTGACGAATTTGATCAGTTGGTCTTTTTAAAACAATATGATCTTCTTCAATTGTTACAGTAATATCTCTGTCAACAGCTTGCTTTAATTCAGCTTTAGGGCCTTTAACGGTAATGATATTATCAGCTCCTACAGTTATTTTAACACCTGCAGGTATTGTGATGGGCTTTTTACCTATACGTGACATAGTCGGTTTTTAATTTATTATTATACAAATCGGATGAGTGTTCAGCCACGACTGGGGCTTAATTATCAAATCCATTATTAAATATTTATTAGGAAATGTAGCAAAGCACTTCTCCGCCAACATTTTCAGATTTAGCTTGCTTATCTGTCATTACACCTTTAGATGTACTTAAGATAGCAATACCCAAACCATTGATAACACGCTTGATTTCTGCTGGCTTAGCATACTGCCTTAAACCCGGACGGCTAACTCTTTCAAGAGAGCGTATTGCAGGTTGTTTGGTTTGAAGGTCATACTTCAAGGCTATTTTGATAATACCTTGTTTTGTATCTTCTTCAAATTTGTATTTAAGAATATAACCTTGATCGTAAAGGATCTCAGTAATACGCTTTTTTAAATTAGAAGCAGGTATTTCTACCAACCTATGACCAGCCATTTGAGCGTTACGAATCCTGGTAAGGAAATCTGCTATAGGATCAGTTACCATAACTATTATTAATTAATCTGTTCAAAATTTAAGATTCACTATGAACATTACGTTCATAATATGTTGTTGCAGCGTGTAAATACTACCAGCTGGCTTTTTTCACACCTGGAATTTTACCATCCAATGCCATATCGCGGAAAGCTATCCTTGATACACCAAAGTACCTGATATAACCGCGGGGTCTACCCGAAAGCTGACAACGGTTTTTAAGACGTACAGGTGAAGCATTTTTTGGTAAAAGATCTAATGCCTGGTAATCGCCGGCAGCTTTTAAGGCAGCACGCTTTTCAGCATATTTAGCTACCATTACTTCACGCTTTCTTTGCCTGGCCTTTACTGATTGTTTTGCCATAATGAGATTTGTTTATCACGAAAAAGGTAAAACTTAATTAGTCCCGATTCGTTTGTCTTAGACTATATTAATTAGATGACTCTTTTTTAGCATTTTTGAAAGGCATGCCTAACTCTTTCAACAATTCATAAGCCTCTTCGTTATTAGTTGCGGTAGTAACGAAAGTGATATCCATACCAGTAATTTTGCTTACTTTATCAATATCAATCTCTGGGAATATGATTTGTTCTGTAACACCCAAGGTATAGTTACCACGACCGTCAAAAGCCTTATCACTGATACCTTTAAAATCACGTACACGAGGTAAAGCAATGGATACTAGACGATCAAGGAATTCGTACATTTTCTCACCACGTAAAGTAACACGTGCCCCAATTGGCATGCCTTTACGTAATTTAAAGTTAGAGATATCCTTTTTACTCATGGTTGGCACAGCTTTCTGACCAGTAATCATTGTTAGCTCATCTACAGCTACATCAACAATTTTCTTATCAGCTACGGCACCGTTAACGCCACGGTTTACACAGATTTTCTCAAGCTTTGGAGCTTGCATGATGCTTTTGTAACCGAATTTTTTCATTAAAACGGGTACAACTTCGTTTTTGTATTTATCCTCTAATCTGGGACTATATTTTGCAGTACTCATTATTTAATTACCTCCCCGGATTTTTTTGCAATACGAACTAATTTACCATCAACTTTAGAGCGCTTAATTTTAGAAGGCCCACCAGTTTTAGCATCCCATAACATAACATTGCTGATATGAATAGGTGCTTCGATTTTTACAATACCACCTTTGGTATTTTGTGCAGAAGGCTTGGTGTGTTTTGTAATAATATTCACACCTTCTACAACCACCCTACCTTTATCAATGATAACGCTAAGTACCTTACGCGGCTTTTTTAAATCTTTATCATCGCCGGCAATAATAACTACTTCATCGCCCTTTTTGATATTGTATTTAGGTTTAAATCTGTTGCTCATTGTATATTATTTATGAAGTCAACCTTAGTTTATTTAACTTCTATCTTTCACTACTTTGGTTTATAGTCTATATTTCTATGTAAGAATTATAGTACTTCAGGAGCCAGAGATATAATTTTCATATATCCTTTATCCCTTAATTCCCTGGCAACAGGGCCGAATATACGGGTACCTCTTGGCTCATCAGAATTATTTAATAAAACAACTGCATTGTCATCAAAACGGATATAAGATCCATCTTTACGACGCAATTTGTTTTTGGTGCGTACAATAACAGCTTTAGAAACTGTGCCCTTTTTAACGCCACCGGCAGGTATTGCATCTTTAACAGTTACAACAATTTTATCGCCAATTTTGGCATAATCCTGTCCGCTGTTTCCTAATACCCTGATGCAAAGCACTTCTTTGGCACCGCTATTATCAGCTACATTCAATCTACTTTCTTGCTGAATCATCTTTTTAGCTTTGAGCTCTTTCCACTTATGCGGATTGAACAGTTAAAACATTTTTGATATCAATCAGAGGCTTTCCATGGCTATATAATACAACCAGTGTAGAGCTTGAAAAAAACTATTTAGCTTTCTCAACAATCTCAACCAAGCGCCAACGTTTTGTTTTGCTTAGCGGACGTGATTCCATGATTTTCACTACATCACCTACAGTACACTCATTCTTCTCGTCATGGGCATGAAACTTGGTAGTTTTCTTTACGAACTTACCATAGATCGGGTGTTTTACTTTTCTTTCAACAGCAACCGTGATAGTTTTAGTCATTTTATTGCTGCTAACAACACCAACCTTCGTTTTACGCAAATTTCTTTCAACCATTGTTGTATATTTTAATTAGATACCGAGACTTCTTTTCTTTAATTCAGTATTTAAACGTGATATATCACGTCTTAAGCCACGAATACTCATAGGATTTTCCAGAGGAGAAATTGCATGAGCAAATTCCAGCTTTTTTAAACGTAAACTATCTTCTTGTATACGTGCTTTAAGATCAGTCTCGTTCAGATCTTTTAAGCTTTTGTTGAATTCAATTTTCTTAACCATTGTTGTTCAATTTGAAAACTTTGTAATTGCACTGTACCCATTAGATACTATGCCATTTTCACATTGTTTTATTATTATTGTAAGTCTCTTCTTACAATGAATTTTGTTTTAACAGGCAATTTTTGCGAAGCAAGATGCATTGCATCTTTAGCTACTTGCTCAGATACACCATCACATTCAAATATGATGCGACCTGGCTCAATAACCGCTGCAAAATATTCAGGGTTACCTTTACCTTTACCCATCCTTACCTCTAATGGCTTTTTGGTGATTGGCTTGTCAGGAAAAATCCTAATCCACACATTACCTTCACGTTTCATAGCACGTGTCATTGCCTGACGGGCAGCTTCAATCTGACGATTGGTTAACCAAATGGCTTCTAAGGACTTGAGTGCAAAAGAACCAAAAGCTATACTGGTGCCACGCTTGGCAACTTCACGTATACGACCTTTTTGTGCTTTTCTATGTTTCGTTCTTTTCGGCTGTAACATTTTAAATTCAATTTGATCATTCGGCTTTGTACAGTTTTTTTTAAAACTTCGTATAAAACCTATGGAACTTTAATTAATGTAATTATCTTCTTCTTTCTCCACCACCTCTTCTATCTCCACCACCGCCGCCGCGTCTGTCATCTCTTCTTTCAGGCCTTTCGTTTCTGTCACCTTCTCTTCTATCTCTTCTATCACTAACATCACTCTTACCACCTACAAAGTTTGGATTTAACTCTCTTTTGCCTAAAACCTCACCTTTACAAATCCATACCTTGATACCAATTTTACCATAAACGGTTAAGGCAAAAATAGAAGCGTAATCTATATCCATACGATAAGTATGTAATGGAACACGACCTTGCTTAATTTCTTCTGAACGTGCAATTTCAGCACCACCTAAACGACCGCTTACTTTTACTTTGATACCTTCAGCACCCATACGTAAGGTAGATGCGATGGCCATTTTGATGGCACGTTTGTAGTTGATACGATTTTCAATCTGCCTGGCTATCGTGTCTCCAACAATGTTGGCATCCAATTCCGGGCGGCGTATTTCAAGAATGTTGATCTGCACATCATCTTTGCTGGTCAATTTCTTCAACTCTTCTTTAATACGATCTACTTCGTTACCACCTTTACCGATAATGATACCAGGTTTAGATGTATGTATTGTAACAATTAACTTACCTAATGTACGCTCAATAACAATCTTGGCTATGCCACCTTTATTGATACGGGCATTCAGGTATGTTCTTATCTTGTTATCCTCGATAAGTTTGTTAGCATAATCTTTTTTACTAGCATACCAGTTGCTCTCCCATCCGCGGATGATACCTAACCTGTTACCAATAGGATTTGCTTTCTGACCCATATTATCGTTTAAAAATTTTTATTAATTTTTTGAATCAACAATGATAGTTACATGATTACTACGTTTACGAACCCTGTAACCACGACCCTGTGGAGCCGGACGCATACGTTTTAATACACGGCCACCATCTACAAAAACCGTTTTAACTATCAGGCTGGCATCTGCTGCGCTTTTACCTTCGTTCTTTTGCTCCCAGTTATTAATAGCGCTCTTTAACAATTTTGCCAATGGTATAGCATTATGTTGTGGATGATGCTCCAGAATACCCAGTGCTTTTTCCACTTCCATATTCCTTATAACATCTGCCAGCAAACGCATCTTACGCGGACCCGTAGGATAATTTCTAAGTTTTGCTACTGCTTCCATTTTTTCAGTTTCTTTTATTGAGTTGCTCGTTAAACCGGCTTGCCTTTACAAACCAATAAAACTAATTACTTATTTTTTGCTACCAGAGTGACCTTTAAAATTTCTGGTTGGTGCAAATTCACCCAGCTTATGACTTACCATAAATTCTGTAACATACACAGGTATAAACTTATTACCATTATGTACTGCGAAAGTATGACCTACAAAGTCTGGAGTAATTGTTGAGCGACGGCTCCACGTTTTAATTACAGACCTTTTGCTTTTGCCTTCGTTCATAGATAATACCTTTTCTTCCAGGTTTGCATCTACGTAAGGACCTTTTTTAATCGAACGACCCATGAGGATTTACGATTTAATGATTTTCGATTTCTGTTTCTATTTTGGAATCAGGCTTTTGTTCTTTTATCATCTTTTGTTGTGTCACTCACTTGTACTGTATTTCTTTGCTCAGCAAAAATCTAACAGTTGAAGAGTGCGACGCAAGTAAAGTTTCATTTATTTACAAGAGCCCGGTTAATGCTTTACTTATTTGGCCAGTTTTTTACCGTTGCTGCGAACAATAATCAGCTTATCGCTGCCTTTGCCCTTAGTACGTGTTTTAAGACCTCTTGAGTATTGGCCGTTCCTTGAACGAGGCTGTCCACCTGAAGCTTTACCTTCACCACCACCCATTGGGTGATCTACTGGGTTCATGGCAACACCCCTGTTTCTTGGGCGAATACCTTTCCATCTGTTTCTACCGGCTTTACCCATGGTTTCCAGATTATGGTCTCCATTAGATACAACACCTACGGTTGCATAGCAATTAATTAATACTTTGCGTAATTCACCAGAAGGCATTTTTAAGATAGCGTATTTTTCTTCTTTGTTACTTAACTGTGAAGAGGTACCTGCGCTTCTTACCAATTTACCACCCTGACCTGGTTGCATTTCAATATTATGAATCATAGTACCTAATGGTATATTTTTCATTTTTAATGCATTACCAATTTCAGGTGCTACTGCATCGCCAGAGATTACTTTTGTACCTACCTGTATACCCTGTGGTGCAAGTATGTATCTTTTTTCACCATCTGCATATTGTAACAAAGCGATGAATGCTGTACGGTTTGGATCGTACTCTACAGACATTACAGTTGCTTCAATTTCCTTTTTATCACGTTTCCAATCTATAATACGATAGTGCTTTTTGTGACCACCACCAATATAACGCATTGCACGACGACCCTGTGAGTTACGACCACCAGTTTTGCTGATAGACTCAATTAAGCTCTTTTCAGGTTTGTTGGTAGTAATTTCAGCAAAGGCGTTACCAATTCTCCATCTGGTGCCTGCTGTAATTGGTTTATATTTTCTAAGTGCCATACCCTGATTCGCCTTAGGCGATAAACTTTTGGTTATAAAATATTTTCAACTTTTGCGGTAGTTGAACTACCATTCTTTATACTTCTAAACTTCTTTACAGAAATTAGATATTTGCGTACAGGTCAATAGTTTCACCTTCTGCTACAGTTACATAAGCCTTTTTGTATGAAGGCTTAACACCTTTAATAAAACCTGCTTTTGTAAATTTGGTTTTATTTTTTCCGGGAACCACCACTGTATTTACTTCAGTTACAGATACGCCGTAGAATTTTTCTACCGCATCTTTAATTTCAAGCTTATTAGCCCTACGGTGCACTTTGAAAGTAAATCTTCTCAATTTATCTTGCTGAGCATTTGCTTTCTCAGTAAGTATTGGCTTTATTAAAACTTCTGTCGGTTGCATTTTTTATATCATTGAAACGTTACTCAATTATGCTTCTACAGCACTATCTTGATCGGTAAATATTTTTGCCGCATTCTCAGTTAGTACCAAAACATCAGCATTTATTATATCGTATGTGTTAATGTCTGATAATAAAACACTGGCAATGTTGGGAACGTTACGTGTGCTTAAATAAAGATTTTCATCAAAGCCAGGTGTAACAAACAAAGTTTTCTTTGATGCAACCTTTAAACCGCTCATTATACCCATGAACTGGCTTGTTTTAGGAACATCCATATTGATGTCTTCAACAACAACAATTGCATTTTCCTTTGCTTTATAGGTAAGGGCACTCATTTTGGCAAGGTCCTTTACTTTCTTATTTAATTTAATATCCCATTTGTGGGGTTTAGGTCCAAAAATAGTACCACCACCTTTGTATAACGGGTTACGTATATTACCTTTTCTTGAACCACCGGTACCTTTTTGTTTGTGCAGTTTACGACTGGCACCTTTTACTTCGGCACGGGTTTTTACTTTATGTGTACCCTGGCGTTGAGCAGCAAGGTATTGTTTAACAGCCAGGTAAATTACGTGGTCATTAGGTTCAATACCGAAAATATCTTCCGGTAACTCTAATGTTCTACCGGTTTTCTCGCCTTGTATATTATAAACGTCTACTTGCATTTTACTTCAGATTAAAGTTTACTTCTGGATTAAAACTATTGAACCGATATGACCCGGTACTGATCCGCTGATAAGAATGTAATTTTTTTCAGCAAAGATTTTTACCACCTTTAAGCCTTTCAATTTCACCCTGTCGCTACCCATACGGCCAGCCATTCTCATTCCTTTAAATACCCTTGAAGGATAAGAAGAACCACCAATAGAACCTGGTGCACGTGAACGGTCGTGCTGGCCATGCGATTGTTCGCCAACACCGTGGAAGCCATGGCGTTTTACAACACCCTGAAAACCTTTACCCTTGGTTGTACCTACAACTTCAACTTTATCGCCTTCAGCGAAAATGTCTACAGTTACGGTTTCACCTAAATTTTTATCCAGAGAAGAATCACGAAATTCTTTTACAAATTTCTTAGCTGATGTATTAGCTTTTGCGAAGTGATTTGTTTCGGCTTGCGTGGAGTGCTTTTCTTTTTTATCGCCGAAAGCAAGTTGTAATGCATTATAACCGTCAGACTCCTGAGTCTTAACCTGAGTTACAACGCAAGGACCAGCTTCAATAATTGTACAAGCAGTTTGCTTGCCATCCGGGGTAAAGATGCTGGTCATCCCGATTTTTTTTCCAATAATACCTTTCATCGTTTGTTTGCGGTTTGCGCCCCGCATGGTTGTGAGGACATTTCGCCGATGTGCGAAATTCAATCCTTGTTTGCCTACGACCTTTTCCGTTGTTTCTCAAACTGTTGAGAGAGGAAGTACCGTTGGTAAACAAACCTCGAAGGGCTTGTTCATATGTTTAACCAGGTGCTTTGTTGCACAAGGTTGATGTATGTTGTTGATCAGAGCTCCTTTTTTCCTTTCAGAGTTGGGAGATAATTCAATTTATAAGAACTTGTATTGCCAGCCTTTCGGCGGCAGGCTTATGCCTTAATTTCTACCTCAACACCAGATGGCAGGTCTAATTTACTCAACGCATCTACTGTTCTTGATGATGAAGTGTAGATATCCAATAATCTCTTGTGCGTACACAATTGAAATTGTTCACGGCTTTTCTTGTTCACGTGTGGTGAACGAAGAACAGTGAAAATTCGCTTGTGTGTAGGCAAAGGAATTGGACCTGTAACTACTGCTCCTGTGCTGCGCACAGTTTTTACGATTTTCTCAGCAGATTTATCTACCAAGCTATGATCGTATGATTGTAATTTTATTCTTATTCTTTGAGACATATCTTAAGCCAATTTTCAGATTGGGAGCGCAAAGGTAAGGGGATGGATATTAACTGACAAGAATATTTGCAATGTTTTTAAAAAAAAGAGCAATTATTTTTTAAAAATGTGCCTGTCAAGTAAAAATATAGGTTTTTTGGGTAAAAAAGGGTGGTTTTAGGCTTCTGATTATCTTTCAAAATTAATTGCTAGTGCAGTTTTTGCAACATGAGGGCATAATTTATTGTAAACAGCATCGAGGTAGATGATTTAAGCCAAACCACAGAATGTGCTGCCATTTTGCTAAACGTACAAGAGTGCGACGCAAGTAAAGCTGCTTTTTATTCTATGGCCTGGCCAATAAAAACACATTTGCTATTCTATTATATACATACCGGCAGGGGAATAACAGGCTGGTAAGCCAGCGCCTATACCTGTTGCAGGCAAAACGCCGCCAATGATGCGGCCATCCCATTTAAAAGTGGCTGATTTAGCTTTAGCTTCAATTACATTTTGCCTGAATGGCATGGGAAAAGGGTCTCTGTTATAATATTGTGCAGGGTCAAAATCGCTCATTTCCAACTCACAAATATGGCCGGCAACAGCAATTTTTACACTTACATTTCCCGGAAAATGCACATTTACGTCAATATCTGCCACATAAACCGGTGCCCGTTCAAATGGTGTACCCTTAAAAATGGCCGGACCATAATAGGCCCCCAGGGCCTCGTTGGCACAAATAAATCCAAAAAAATCAGGTATTTCTTTCATATCAGGATTAATCAGCAGCATTCCTCCCGGTGCTATTCCCCAGGGTGTATTGGTAAAACGTGCCGTATGTACCAATACATTGGGCAACATGGCGTCTTCAGAAGGTTTTAACATGGCATCAACACCATCTGTCCACGAAAGAAAATCAGTTGTATAATGCTGGCCATGATTACGAGTAATTAGATTGTTCATATCAGTTTTTGTTTAAGTTTGTTGAGAGTTTAAAAGTATTTATACCAGTAAAATATAACATACCCAACAAATGGTATTTATGGCCCTTTTTACAAATTATTGTATTGAAAATTTGTGACCCCAACTGTATGCGGGAATGATGCTTTACTTGCGTCGCACTCTTATACTGCAACAATACTATTGGGCCATAAAAACAGGTTAAGTAAGTTCCTAAAATAAAAAGGGCCACCTGTTAACAGATGGCCCTTTTACTAATTTTGCCCGGTCTATATTAATTCTACCAGCGCTTTTACTTTGTTTATAAGCTGAAGTAAATTACTAGCATCCTGGCCGCCTGCGGTAGCTAAGGATTTTTGGCCGCCTCCACCACCTTTAATTAAAGGGGTAGCCTGTTCTTTTATAATTTTTACTGCATCCAATTTGCCGGCTGCGGCAAGCGCTTCGTCAATCATTACTACTACACTGGCTTTGCCATCAATATTGGCAGCAAGTATAAATACATGGTTAGCAATATTGGATTTAAGGTCAAAACATATTTTTTTCAGGGCATCAGCATTGGATACTTCTACCAATTCTCCAATAAAATTAACCCCATTTATATCCTGTACCTTAGCCTGCAATTCTTTGGCAAAAGCAGCCAATTGCTTGGCTTCCATGCTTTCCAAACGCTTTTCAAGGTCTTGCTTTTCCTGTACAATTTTTTCCACTGCTTTTACCGGATCTTTTGTTTTTAACAAGCCGGCAATTTCTTTTAATCCTGCAAACTGGCTGTATAATAAATTAAAGGCAGCGCTGCCAGTTAAGGCTTCTACCCTGCGTACACCTGCTGCCACCGCCGCTTCACTGGTAATTTTAAATACCCCAATCATACCGGTACTCATTACATGGGTACCGCCACATAGCTCTATTGAATAGTTTGGATCAATAATCACCACCCGAACCGTATCTCCATATTTCTCCCCAAATAAAGCCATAGCGCCTAATTGCAATGCTTCTTCCTTAGGCATTTGCTTAATTACCACGGGGATATTTTCCCTTATTTTTTCATTTACAATTTGCTCTACTTCACGAATTTCCTCGTCCGTCATCTTGGCAAAATGAGAAAAATCAAAACGCAGGTATTCCTCATTTACCAAACTTCCTTTTTGTGCCACATGTGCACCCAATACCTTACGTAAAGCAGCATGCATCAGGTGCGTAGCGGTATGGTTATAAGAAGTAAATAACCTTTTCTCAATATTAAAACCTGCTTTAACGGGCGCAGCAATATTTGTGGGTAACTGATTGGTATAATGAATAATCAACCCATTATCCTTTTTTGTATCTGTAACCCATATTTTTTCGCCATCAAATTCCAGATAACCATTATCACCAACCTGGCCGCCACTTTCGGCATAGAACGGGGTTTCTGCCAAAACAATCTGATACTGCTCTTTACCTTTTGCAGTGATTTTGCGGTATTTGGTTACTAAAGTGTGTACCAAAACATCGTCGTACACAAAACCTTTATCAGGGGTATTATGTACTTCAATCCAATCTTCCGTATCAACAACACCTGCAGCGCGGCTGCGATTTTTTTGCTGCTGCATTTCCTCTTTAAAACCAGCTTCATCAATTACAAGATTGTTTTCAGCAGCTATTAGCATGGTTAAATCTAAGGGAAAGCCATAGGTATCAAACAGTTCAAAGGCAGATTTACCGTTGATGGTATTGTTTTGATCTACACCCGCAATAATATCATCAATTCTTTTAAGACCCTTATCTAAGGTTCTTAAAAATGCATCTTCTTCTTCTTTCACAACCTTGGCCACAAAATCTTTTTGCTGATGCAGTTCAGGGAAAACTTGTTCAAACTGCGCAGCTATAACTGGTATTAACTGGTGTAAAAGGGGTTGTTTATAATCTAAATAAGAATAATAATACCGTACGGCCCTGCGCAAAATTCGGCGAATTACATAACCGGCTCCGGTATTAGAAGGCAGCTGTCCATCTGAAATGGCAAAACCAATTGCCCTGATATGATCTGCAATTACACGAAATGCAATGGCATGCTTGCTATCACTATAGTCATACCGCTGGCCAGTAATACGCTCTGTGGCATTTATGGTTCCTGTAAAAACATCTGTATCATAATTGCTTTGTTTGCCCTGAAGCACCCTTACCAAACGCTCGAAGCCCATACCGGTATCTACATGGGTAGCAGGCAAAGGAACGAGGCTGCGATCCTTTAAACGGTTGTATTGGATAAATACATTGTTCCAAATTTCTATTACCTGAGGATGGTCTTTGTTAACCAAAAGGCTTCCTGGTATCAATGCTCTTTCTTCTTCGGACCGGCAGTCTACATGTATTTCACTACAAGGGCCGCAGGGACCGGTATCGCCCATTTCCCAAAAGTTGTCCTTTTTATTACCAAACAAAATACGCTCTGCAGGTACATAGTGCTTCCAGGCTTCCAGGGCAATGGTGGAGGGAGGTAATCCTTCATTTTCATCTCCCTCAAAAACAGTTATATAAAGTCGCTCTTTATCTATTTTATAAACTTCAGTGAGTAATTCCCAGCTCCAGGCTATAGCTTCTTTTTTAAAATAATCTCCAAAACTCCAGTTACCCAGCATTTCAAACATGGTGTGGTGATAGGTATCTACTCCTACCTCTTCCAGATCGTTATGCTTACCGCTAACACGTAAACATTTTTGGGTATCTACCACCCTTTTGTAGGGCGCCTGCTTATTACCCAGAAAATAATCCTTAAACTGGTTCATCCCCGCATTGGTAAAAAGCAATGAAGGATCGTTTTTTATAACAATAGGTGCTGAAGGAACAATATGATGACCTTTTGACTTGAAGAAATCAAGAAACTGTTGTCTTATCTGTGCACTGGTAAGCATAATTTCACTGAAAATTTAGAATTGTAAATCTTTGTAAGCCTATATCTTTGTTTGATTTGGGGCAGCAAAGGTAAGGAATTGCTTTGTTGGAAACAGGAGCTTATTAGCTTTAAAATAGGTTTACTTTTTATACAGCTGGCTGTTGAAAGCTTAATAAACATTCTGCACCTGAAGTGTGCGACGCAACCAGGCAGAATAGATTTGCAATAGCCAGGCTAATAAATTATTTGCTTTAATAATAATAGAAATGATAGCTTTTATATGATACTTATCTGGATTTGAATATGCGGAAAATAAAATATTATTACAATACTCATACTTTAAGGTACGAAAAACTGGAAACGCCTTTTAGGGTAAAACTACTTAGGGTGTTTGGTTTTTTTGCTGCCAGCTTGGCTTTGGCCATCTTAATTGTGGCTATTGCTTTTGAATACATTGATTCTCCCAAAGAAAAAATGCTGCAACAGGATAATGATGCCATGAGGGAAAAATATAGTGTATTGGAACAACAGGTGCAACAGTTGCAAAAACAAATGCTTGAATTGGAAAACCGCGATAATAATGTTTACCGTGCTGTTTTTGAATCGAAACCCATTCCAGATAGTGCCCGTTTAAAGGAAATGGAAAAATCGAAAGAGATACAATTGGTACAAAGTATGAGTGAGAGCCAATTGGTTAAAAGCTTATCGGAACAGGTGAACAACCTGATTTTAAAAACTGCCTATCAGGAAAAATCGTATAAAGCGATTGATTTAATGGTTAAGAATAAAGTTAAACTATTAGCGGCTATTCCGGCAATACAGCCGGTTAGCAATAAAGATTTGAGCCGAATAGCTTCAGGTTTTGGTTATAGAATAGACCCAGTTTATAAAGTAACAAAATTTCATGCGGGGCTTGATTTTACTGCACCCCAGGGCACCCCCATTTATGCTACTGCAGATGGTATTGTTAAAGAAGCCAATTTTAATGCAGGTGGGTTTGGCAATCATGTAGTGATTAGCCACGGATATGGCTACGAAACCTTATACGGACACATGGTACGCATAAAGGTAAAAGCAGGTAATAGAGTAAGCCGTGGAGAAGTTATAGGCTATGTTGGCAATACCGGTAAAAGTACCGGCCCTCATTGCCATTACGAGGTACATAAGGGTGGGCAGCCAGTTGACCCGGTTTATTATTTTTATAATGATCTGTCACCCGAACAATATGACCGCCTTTTAAAAATGGCGGCAGCAGCCAACCAGAGTTTTGACTAAAAATTTAATAATACAAATACCAGTATATCTGTACTTTCAATTTTCAAAAAAACAATTATGTTCGAAAATTTATTAAGCCTTATACAGCAAAATGCAGGAGATGCAATAGTAAACAATCCTGCAATACCCAATGAGCACAACAATACAGCTATTTCAATGGCTTCCGGGTCTATTATAGATGGGTTAAAAGGTGTTATTTCAAATGGCAATGTAAGTGATATTATGCAGTTGTTTTCCCAAGGCAGCAATGCAGGCAATAGCGCAATTACACAAAATATACAAAGTGGTTTTATTGAAAATCTGGTGGGTAACCTGGGTATCGATAAATCACAGGCTGGAAATATTGCTGCAAGCTTAATTCCAACAGTAATAAACCAGTTTGTTCATAAAACCAATGATCCTAACGATAGCAGCTTTAACCTTCAGGATATTCTTGGAAACCTTACCAAAGGCGCTGGAAATTTAGATGTATCAAATTTATTGAATCAATTTTCTGGTAATTCAAATTCTACTCAAACCGGTGGTTTAATGGATAATATCAAAGGGTTATTTAATTAGATAGAACATATTTTATACTAAAAAGCTCCTGCAAAGGGGCTTTTTTTATGTAACCAGCAAAGAATAATTATGAGGCTTTACTTGCCACGCTCGGTTCAGGGTCCCAATCTTTGGGCAGCAAAAAAGCAGTGCAACTAAATAATTACCATACAACTTTAACGCTGCGTGGTATTGTAGTTTAATGAATCAAATTATATTTGAAAATACATCTTACTTAAACAATTAGATTATAATGATATTGAGGAATAATTATGCTATCCCAGGAAAAACATTTGCCATACTGCTACTATTAACAGCTTTCAGTATTTCTTTATTGGGTCAAACCAAATTAATGCTTGGTGCAAAATCGGGTATTTCTATCCCCAATTTAAAAGCGAAAGGTGATAATCCAATAAGCGAAGGCTGGAGTTCAAGATTGGGAGTATATGCCGGAATAATGGCAGAATATGAAATTGGCAATAATCTATACTTACAAGCAGAAATTAATTATGCTTCTCAGGGAGGCAAAAAAAATGGATTACAAACAATACCAACCAGTGCTTTTGCAAACGAAGTTCCTCCGGGCACTGTATTACCTACCTATGTTTATGGCAATTATCAAAGCGAGGTAAAGCTTAACTATCTTGAACTACCAGTGTTACTAAAATCTTCCATAACACTGTCAGAATCCATATCAATCTTACTGGAGGCGGGACCCTACGCAGGTTTTTTAATAAATGCTAAAAACATTACAGCGGGAAACGGCAATATTTATCTGGATAAATCTCTTAGTATACCGCTACTGGAAGAATCAATCTCATTTGATCAAAATAATGATATAAAAAAAGATATCAATTCATTTAATGCAGGGGTACAGGCAGGTGTTGGGCTGGGAATAAATTTACCTAACGAAAATAAAATAAATATAATCACAGGCATCAATATGGGTTTTACGCCAATTCAAAAAGATGTATTAAACGGCCAGAATAATACCGGAGCAATTACGATAACCGCCAGCTATCTTTTTAAATCAAGGAAATAATATGATAAAAATCATTAAATAAAGGGGGATTATCCAGTAACTTTAGGGTAGATAAAAAGAAATTTTAAAAACGATAAAATATCAGCATTAACAATAAAACGTGATTTAGTTAACATTTTATTATTAAAGAATAGAGGAACTTTGTATCAACAATAAGGGTTATGTAAACAGTAAAATCTGTTAACAATGTTTTTAGGATTTTTGGCACTTATTTTGAATTGTATTTGTAAAATAATTTATTAAGAATTTTCTCATAAGCAGTTAGTTTTGGTTGCGGCCCCTGTTTCTACAGGGGCTCATTTTTTTTACGTGCTTTGTACAACTGCAGTAATACATAATATGCCACCAATACCCCAATTGTGTCGGCAATAATATCAAACAAATCAAAATTTCTATCCTCGGTACAATATTTCTGAAGAAATTCTATTGAAATGCCATAGGCAATTATCAATACTACAACAATCAAAAGTTGTTTGCCAGGTTGATTGACAATCCAAATAAAGGGCCCACCCCAAAGCAGGGTTAACAACCCAAATATGCCAACATGTACCCATTTATCAAAATAAATCAACTCAAATAACTCAGATGAAGGCAAATCAGACCCTGGCATAAGGAGCAGAAAAGCAGAAATAATAGAAAAAAGGATAGCTGGTATAAAATATGGTTTAGTTGATTTCACTTTTTGCCAAATTTAAAGAAAATGTAAAGAGATGTTTAGGATGATAGTTGTGCAAATATTCATTCTAACCCGGTTTTAATTAAAATAACAGTAAATAGGAGCACCAAAAAACAATTTTATATTTTGATATTAACATATAATATTAATTAATATGTTTACTTTTTGTAGTCCAGCAAAAATTAAAAATACGCTGTTGAATAAAACATATTATTGAAAAAAATTATAAATAATTGAAAATCAATAATCAAGGTGTATAGAAAGAAAATAGGTGTAGTGTGTTGATAAATAAATTAGAAACAAATTTTGCACAATTGACATTATAAATAATAATATATTGAATATTTTTTAAGCAAAATGAGATTTTTCTGTATTTTTGAAACCATAACATAAACATTATTATTTTTTTTAATGTAAAAATTACAATTTATGAGCAAATCAACAGCCAAACAAATTGCCCCTTTTGCAATACTTATAATTTTAGCTATTGCAGCAATATTTGTTCCCTCTCTTCCCGCATTTGATGATGCAGGCAAATACAGCGGTGCAGATATCACATGGATTTTAGTAGCCACTGCACTGGTATTCTTAATGACCCCCGGTCTTGCATTTTTTTATGGTGGAATGGTACACAGAAAAAATGTTATTTCAACCATGATGAAAAGTGTTGTTGCTGCCGGTGTGGTTAGTGTTCTTTGGGTAGTTGTAGGTTATAGTTTATGTTTTGGTCAAAGTATCGGTGGTTTTATTGGGTCTCCGTCTACAAATTGGTTTTTTAAAGATGTAGCTTCTGGTGCACCATGGAGTTTAGCACCAACCATTCCATTAACCCTGTTTTCTCTTTTCCAGTTAATGTTTGCCATTATTACCCCTGGTCTGGTAGTTGGTGCCGTTGCTGAGAGAATTAGATTTACCTCCTATGTTTTATTTATAGCATTATTTAGCTTGCTTGTATATGCACCTATTGCACATTGGACATGGAATCCGGAAGGTTTCTTATTCAAAATGGGTGTTCTTGACTTCGCAGGCGGAACCGTAGTACATATTTCTGCAGGTTGCGCCGCACTGGCTGGTGCACTTGTTTTGAAGAGAAGACAATCACATATTGAAAACAGAGAAATTCCACCAGCCAATGTACCTTATGTATTGATAGGAACAGGTCTGCTTTGGTTCGGTTGGTTTGGTTTTAATGCCGGATCTGCAGGTGCTGCAAATTCCTTAGCTGTTTCGGCTTTTGCTACCACTAATACTGCTGCAGCTGCTGCCGGATTATCCTGGATGTTTTTTGATGTTATGAGAGGTAAAAAACCATCAGTTCTTGGTTTTTGTATTGGTGCAGTTGTAGGACTTGTGGCTATTACTCCGGGTGCTGGTTTTGTAGCAATCCCACAAAGTATTTTTATAGGTGTGGTAGCTGCAATAATTTCAAATCTTGCAGCTCATTACAAAACTAAAACTACCCTTGATGATACCCTTGACGTATTCCCTTGCCATGGTATTGGTGGTATGGTGGGTATGTTGCTGACTGGTATTTTTGCTACAAAAACTGTAAATAGCGCAGGTAACGATGGCCTATTCTATGGCAATTTTGAATTTTTCTTTACACAAGTAAAAGCCTTAGCAATTGTTGTTTCCTACAGCTTTATTGTTTCTTACGGTATATTCAAGTTTATTAATTACATCCTTCCAATGAGGGTTAGCCTTGATGAAGAGGAATTAGGCTTGGACGCTTCTCAACATAATGAAAATTATGTACAGGGTACCTTATTGGTTACTACTGAAGGCGCCATAAAAGAAAAATTGAATAATATTTAATTATGTTTTAGTGTCAGGTATAGCATTATTACTATTATAATGCTATATCTGACTATTATTCGTCATTTGAATTTTCGAAAGATGAATAGGATTACTGGGGCACAAGTGTGCGACGCAAGAAAAGATGAATGTATATTTTTTGCCTGGTAAGTAATTACCGCTTTATTTCTGCTGTTTTGCCTGTTAATGCATTTGAATTCAGGCATATTTAACCTAATGATTTACACCAACTAACTAACTGATTGCCAATAAAGTAATATTGTTGAAACTACATGTTTCGCTTGTACTAGCCATAAGATAAAATCTGTGTCTGTATTTTTTTGTTCACTCTTAAACTAAAGCAAACATGTTAAAACGAATTCTTTCGGCAATGATTTTAATTGCTACTCTAAGTAATGTAAACGCACAAGACTCCTCTGCTCCGGCTGCTCCAGCCACAAAAATTTCGGGTTATGTAGATGCATATTTCCGTTACAACTTAAACGACCCAAAAGAAAGTTATAATACTGGTGGCACCAGTTTTACTAATTCTCAAAATGCTTTCCAACTGGGTATGGCTTCTGTTAAAATTGAACACAGTTTTGGAAAAGTTGGTGCTGTTGCTGACCTTGGTTTTGGTACAAGGGCCAGAGAATTCTCCTACGCTGATGCTGATTATCTGGCCAATGTTAAGCAAGCTTATGTTACCTATGCTCCTTCTGACAATGTAAAATTTACCATGGGTAAATGGGCTACTCATGTTGGATATGAACTGGTAGACCCTACACTTAACAAAAACTACAGCATGTCTTACATGTTCTCTTATGGTCCGTTTAGTCATACAGGTATCAAGGCTGATTTTACCTTAGGTGGCGGATCTGGTTTGATGTTTGGAATTGCTAATCCAATTGACGTAACTGCACCAGCATCTGCACCAACCAAAACATTGCTTGCCCAATATAGTTATGTAGGCAGCAAGTTCTCGGCTTACTTAAATTACCTGGGCTATTTTGGTGCAAAAACATCAATTCCTACAGCTTCCAACCTGAACCAATTTGGTTTAACCATGACCGCTACACTTAGTGACAAATTCAGTATTGGCTATGATGGTACTGTACAATCTGTAAAAGACGAGGAAGACGATAAATCTAAAAGTTGGTGGGGTTCAGCCTTGTATTTTAATTATATGCCAACCGATAAATTTGCTCTTTGCCTACGTACAGAATATTTTGGCGACGAAAAATATGGTTTAAAAACCGGTGCTAATGTTTTTCAATCAACACTATCTGCAAATTTCAAAGTAGGAAGTTTTCTTATTATTCCAGAAATCAGGTTGGATAATGCATCTCAGGAAATTTTTGAGAAAAAAGGTGGTACAACTAAGAGCACAGCTACCGGAATCCTTGCAGCTGTCTATGCATTCTAAGGTGAATCGATGGATTGTATTACAGTAAATAACACTCAAAATAAATAGTTAATATGAGAAAAATATTTTCACAATCCTCTTACATATTAGCATCATTATTAATAGTAATGCTAATTGTAGCAGTGGTTCCAACCTTTGCCCAAGATGCTACCGGTGCAAACACAGGAACTATAAATGACATTACAGCCGCAACTCCAGGAAAGCCTACCACCGAGGAAATCGCAGCTCAAGCGGGTCATAACAAAATAGCAATAAATATTATGTGGACTTTGCTCGCAGGGTTTTTAGTAATGTTTATGCAAGCAGGTTTTGCATTAGTTGAAACAGGCTTTACGCAAAAGAAAAACGTTGCACATACAATGGGCATGAACTTTATGGTTTATGCAATAGGTATGTTTGGTTTTTGGATATGTGGTTTTGCTTTTATGTTTGGAGGAGCATTAAATGCTGCAACAATAGGTGGTGCACCTGGCGTTATACCGCATGAATATGTTATAAATATTTTTGGTCATGATTTTGGGATTCTTGGAAGCGTGGGATTTTTCCTAAACAGTGATGTATATGATGTTGGCGTATTCACATTATTTCTCTTTCAAATGGTGTTCATGGATACAACAGCAACGATACCTACTGGTTCTATGGCGGAAAGATGGTCGTTTAAATCCTTTATGATATTTGGCTTTTTCATATCTATGTTTGTATATCCAATTTATGGCAACTGGGTTTGGGGAGGTGGATGGCTGGCCACCCTGGGAAGCAACTTTGGGTTGGGTCATGGCCATGTTGACTTTGCAGGTTCTTCAGTAGTTCACCTAGTTGGCGGTGTTGCCGCCTTAGCAGGAGCAATTGTTATTGGCCCACGTATTGGTAAATATGGAAAGGATGGTACAGTAAATACCATCCCAGGCCACAATATTCCTATGGCAATATTAGGAACGTTTATCCTGGCTTTAGGTTGGTTTGGATTTAATCCGGGATCTACCTTAGCTGGTGGCGATTTCCGAATAGCAATAGTTGCTGTTAATACAATGATGGCAGGTACCGCTGGAACTCTATCTGCCTTAATTTACATGTACATAAAGGGTATGAAACCAGATCCAGGTATGTTATGCAATGGACTTCTTGCAGGTTTAGTTGCTATTACAGCACCTTGCGCATTTGTTAACTCTATTTCTTCAGTGATAATTGGTTTTGTAGCAGGTATTCTTGTAATTGTGGTATATAATTTCTTAGATAGAAAATTAAAAATTGATGATCCCGTAGGTGCATTTGCGGTTCATGGGGCTAATGGCGCCTGGGGTTGTCTTGCGTTAGGGTTGTTTGCTGACGGCTCATACGGAGATGGTTGGAATGGAGTTGCTGGTCCTGTAAAGGGACTATTTTATGGTGACTCTAGCCAATTTCTAGCTGAAATTATAGGTGTAGTTACTTGTTTTGTATTTGTATTTCCGGTAATGTACTTTTTCTTTAAGCTATCCAATAAAATCACGCCGATTCGTGTAAAAGAAGCTGATGAAATCGCTGGTCTTGATATACCAGAAATGGGTGTTGTAGGATATGTTGACTAGATTTCTCTCTATTTTCAATATGAATTATCTGTGCATTATACGGTACAGAAATCTTATAATATGCAGATAATTCATATGCTTTATTAGGCTAATCACTGAAAAACACCAATTTTTTTCAATACACATTTTTATTTTATGACTAAGCAATTTCACAAAATAAAAAATGTTCATCATCATTTTCTAACCCCCATTCGTGCCTTCCTTCAAGACAGTAGAGCAGTTGGCGTAATACTCATATTTTGCACGGCCCTATCGCTATTTCTTGCAAATACTGCTTCAACTCAAGCTTCCTACACAAATTTTTTTCAAATAAAACTCTTCATTAATTCTGGTAAATTAAATTTTCCAGATACTCCACTAAGCTGGATAAATGATATTTTTATGACACTCTTTTTCTTGCTTGTAGCAATGGAAATAAAAAGAGAGTTAACAATTGGAGAATTAGCTTCCATAAAAAAATCTTTGCTCCCTGTTTTAGCCGCAGTTGGAGGTATGGTCTGTCCTGCCCTAATCTTTAGTATTTTTAATGTAGAAACACAATTTGAACATGGATGGGGAATACCAATGGCTACAGATATAGCCTTCTCGTTGGGAGTACTTTCTTTGTTAGGAAAAAGAATTCCCATACAATTAAAAATATTTTTAGCTGCTCTTGCTATAATTGATGATTTAGGTGCTATCATAACAATAGCGATATTTTATACAAATAATATACAATTCTATTATTTGATTTGCTCTTTTGGTACAACTGGCATCCTAATACTTTTAAGTTTTTACAAAATTAAAAATCCGCTTTTATATATTATACCTGGAATTATATTATGGTATTGTCTTTTCAACTCAGGGGTACATCCCACAATTTCCGGAGTAATTGTGGCATTTACAATGCCATTAACAAATCTTGAAAAGCTGGAAAAAATCTTACATTTTCCTGTAAATTTTTTAATTATGCCTTTATTTGCTTTAGCAAACACGGCAATTATTTTACCCCATGAAGTTGGTAATACATTCACATCAAGCATCAGCTTGGGTGTGATGCTAGGTTTAATTGTAGGTAAACCTGTTGGCATATTTTTATTTTCATTTTTCGCCACAAAAATGGGTATAGCATCATTGCCATCCGGAACAAATTACAAGCAAATTTTCGGAATTGGTATGTTGGGTGGGATTGGATTTACAATGTCCATTTTCACTTCAACACTTGCATATGATATTGAATCACTACAAATAGTTTCAAAAGTATGTGTTATCTGTTCATCAATAGTTTCGAGTTTAATAGGCTTTGTTTTCCTAAAAAATTTACACCCTGTAATGGAAATTACCCCTGTTAAAAAGAAGTCCGCACGATTCATACCAATACCTTCAACAGATTTAGCAATGTAAATTATAACAAGATTTAATACCATATATTGGTTTCAAAATAGCTTTACTTTAATTAAATAAATTATCCTGGCAAAAATTCAAACAATGCTTAAACTCACAAATAAATTACATCAGATGCATTCCAAATGGTAATTCTATTTAAATAGAATGAATTTTTTAGCAAAAATTAACCATATTGAAAAATAAAATAATTCTAAATGTTATAATCCCTATATAAAAATTATTATTCTTAAATATATACTTTCCCTATCCGACTTTCACATTACTTTACGAAAATACATAGGTAGAAAAATACAAATTCTAGTTTTGCATGTCAAATACAATAATCATCATTTTAATATTTTCAATTTTTTTAGCTTGCTATTTTTTGGCGCGCAAGGACGACAAAATCATAGAATTAGAGCAACGACTTACCTTTTTGGAACAAAAAATAAACAAGAAACTAGTAAGTCGATTACTATTTGTAGAACTAAAATCTGTCAATAGTGTACTTGATACATTAAATAACTGCTTTTACGAAATTGATAGTGATGGCGATTATATTATAGATAGCGAATACCGTTTAGAAGATGTAACAGATGAATGGTGGGAGAGTTTATCAAAAGGCGATCTGGATATTGTAAACAAAATTAAATAATTAAAATCTGTTTTTAAAAAGCACCAAATTTCTATTCTTTACACCTTGAAACCCTTTATATAAATAGGGTTACTTATCGATCCATATTCATAAAAGTTAAGCATTCCAAAGAAATACATATTTAAAAATCTTATACTTAATAATTTTTGTTCGATTGTGGCACCTAAATTATTGTTAGAAGAATTTATAAAGCAAGATCTACCGGTACTAAATTCCATAGGAATCTCTGATAAAGGAGAAAAATGGTATAAAAATAAAAGTCTCGGGTATCTTTAAAAAGAATAAAATCTTTTGAAAAGAAAGCCGTATTGACGAGGCTTTTATCCAAAGATTAAACTCAGCAAGTTACTTATGCCAGTTTACATAGTTTTGTAAAATCAAATTGCTTTTGCATAAATTCCTTCCAAAGCCATTTTATCTTTATTGATAATAGCAAGCATAAAACTAAAAAGGCTCACCAATTGGTGAGCCTTTAAAAGTAATATTATACAAACTTTACTTTGACTTCTGTAAGTTAGGGAATGGAGCTGGAACTGTATTTGGACCAGACTGAGTTGTACCCATTAAATCTACAGTGTTAACGTCACCACCACCACTTAAATTGAAGATTAAACGGCTTTCAGAAATACCTTGTTTTTCAACTAAGTATTTGATAACACTATTTACACGATCCCAACTTAATTGCTGTGAACGTTTATTAGAAGCTTCGTAATAACCGTTAACCTGTACATTACAAGATGGGTTTGCATTCATCTGAGCAGCTACACTACTAAGAACGGCAGTAGCAGTTGGGCTTAATGCAATAGTACCAGATTTGAATTGTACGCTAGGTAAAGAACTGATTGCACAAACCGGAACCTGAGGTCTGTTGCGTAATTCAGCGCAGCAAGGAGGTTCTGGACATTTACCAATACCATCGGCATCAACTGGAAAACAATCACGACCTGTAAGAGGTTCTTTATCACGGAAATCAGGGATACCATCGCCATCTGTATCACGGCTAACACCATGACTATCTACAGGGCTTCCAGCAGGTGTATTTGGTTCCATATCAAATTGGTCAGTTACACCATCACCATCAGCATCAGGCAATACAACAGGAGGCATTTTCATGTGCTTAGGTGCATTTACCTCATTGTATATGTAATTATTTGGATTTAACCACCATAATGGTGCAACATTTTTAGCGGTGCTTCCCATGTTAAAATTAAATCTAACCTGAGAATATGCATACATATCACCACTGTTGCCTATTTTATTACCATCCAAGAAATCCTGTCCTAATAAAGGAGTTACAAATCTTTCTTCTACTCCAATATTCAATTTATCAGAAACTTTGAAAGCTATACCGCCACCAAAACTGGCAGCATGAAAAGTACCCCAGGCTTTTCTGTTGTTTAATTCAGTAGGACCGAATGAGCCAGCAAGGTTCTTTGGTTCATAATACAAAGTATGGAAACCTGCATCACCAGGTAAAGCCTGATAAGTTTTAACCCTAGAAGCTACAAAATTATAGCCAATAAAAGTGTAAATATCAGTTTTAGGATTACCCCTATAAGAAGAAATAGCATTTAAAGATGCAATTAAATCAACTCCAAGCATGTGAGTTTCATTCTGAGCACCCACTAAAGCTTTATAGTTAGGAATAGATACTTTTGATCCATTATAACCGCCACGAACAGAAAAAACATGGCTTAATGCCTTTCTGGCAGAAATACCACCAGATAAACCACCATTGTACTCACTTAAAGTACCTGGTCTATCACCAATGATAAATCCGTGACCTCCCGAAATTCCCAATTCCCATTGGCTTCTTGGTTTAGAAGGATAAGGATATTGATTATTAATAAATTCATTTTGCTGAGGCATGTTCTTCACTGATCTTTTTGAAGAATCTAATACCCAAGCATAATTAGCGTCGCCTTTTTGAGCGAAGGTTGAAGATGCTATTAGTCCCACAAGGGCTAAAAGTGTAATGCGCATTCTGCTTGCCATAGGTGAAAATTAAATTGTTTGTAAAGTTTCCCGTAAATGTTATTATTGCAAATTTAAAGATAGATAACGAAATACCAAATTTTTAAAGTTTATTTTATTGGTTTAGGTCGTTCTCTTCAATTATATTTCTTTATATCCTTGCAGAATACGCTTTTATTGCGTTTGTAAGAGTTATGTAGCTATCATATTATCATTAGAATGGATAAATTAACTCAGGTAATCAGTTCAGAGATTATTGCTTTTGAAAATTATTTTAAGGAAGCAGTAAAAAGCAGGGTGCCGCTTTTGGATAGGATAATGAGATACCTGGTTAATAGGAAAGGCAAGCAACTAAGACCCAAATTTGTACTACTTAGCGCTAAACTTGGAGGGCCAATAACAAATGCAACTTTGCGGGCTGCCTCTTTAGTTGAACTACTGCATACTGCAACACTAGTGCATGACGATGTTGTAGATGATGCAGACGAAAGAAGAGGATTCTTCTCTGTTAATGCCTTATGGAAAAATAAAGTAGCCGTGCTGGTTGGAGACTACCTCTTATCTAAAGGATTGTTACTTTCATTGGAAAACGATGATTTTGAAGTATTGAAAATACTTTCAGAAGCAGTAAAAATGATGAGTGAAGGGGAGTTATTACAAATGGAAAAATCCCGCAAACTCAATATTAGCGAAGAAATATATTATGAAATCATAAAGGGTAAAACAGCTTCTTTGTTATCTTCTGCTTGCGGTGCAGGAGCCTGCACCACTTTTTCTGATCCGGAATTAATCAATCGAATGAAATTGTTTGGTGAAAAAACTGGAATGGCATTTCAAATAAAGGATGATCTATTTGATTACGGTAATGAAAATGTTGGAAAACCAACAGGAAATGACATCAAAGAAAAAAAACTTACACTACCACTTATCTACACATTGAACAATTGTGATGTCGATTTGAAAAAGAAAATTATCAGCATCATTAAAAATGATAGTACCAATAAAAAGAAAGTGAGTTTTGTTATAGAGGCAGTACACCGGTCTGGTGGAATTAAATATGCCTACGATAAAATGTTTGCATTCAGGGATGAAGCTTTATCAATTTTATACGAATTTCCTGAAAGTGAAGTAAGAGACGCGTTGGAGCAACTTGTACGTTATACCACAGACAGAAAGTATTAATGAAAAAAAGATGGAAAATATTACCCCTGCCTAAAGAAAAAGTTGCCAGTTTACATGCAACACTTAAAATTAATAAAGCCTTATGTGCCATACTTGTACAAAGAGGCATAGATACATATGAAAAAGCCAGACATTGGTTTAGGCCACTACTAAGCGAACTACATGATCCCGGTTTGATGAAAGATATGCAACTGGCCGTAAACCGCATCCAACTTTCGATTGATAATAATGAACGCATTTTGGTATTTGGCGATTATGATGTAGATGGAACTACCGCTGTAGCCTGTATGTACCGCTTTTTAAAATCTGTTTATCCCAATGTAGATTTTTATATTCCCCATCGCTATAAAGAAGGTTATGGTGTTTCAAAAATGGGCATTGATTATGCAAAGGAAAATGCGTTTTCCCTGATTATTTCTCTTGACTGTGGCATTAAATCAACCGAGCTTATTACGTATGCAAAAACATTGGGTATAGATTTTATTGTCTGCGATCACCATTTGCCAGATGCTGAATTACCGCCTGCAGTAGCCATTTTAAATCCAAAGCAAAAAAATTGCAGCTATCCTTTTAAAGAGCTTTGTGGTTGCGGTGTTGGGTTAAAATTAATTCAGGCTTTATGTATAGTTTGGAAAATACCTGATACAGTATGGCAAAACTATCTTGACCTGGCTGCAACTGCTATTGCTGCTGATATTGTTCCTATTAATGGCGAGAACAGAATTCTGGCTTTCTATGGTTTAAAACAGGTAAATGAAAATCCAAGTAAAGGCATAAAAGCCCTGCTACAATTGGGCAAATTGGAAAAAAATATCCATATCAATAATCTAGTGTTTGTTGTAGCACCCCGGATAAATGCTGCTGGCCGGATGGATGATGCCCGCAAGGCAGTTCAATTATTTATTGAGGAAAATGATGAACAGGCTTTATGCTTTGCAGAAATGCTGCACCATGATAATACTGATCGCAGAGATGCAGACAGCACAATTACAGAGGAAGCAATTGCCATTATTAAAGATAATCCCACCCTTATAGATAAATATACAACCGTTGTGTATAAAGAACACTGGCACAAAGGTGTAGTAGGTATTGTAGCATCCAGATTAATTGAAAACTTTTACAGGCCCACTATTGTACTTACTAAAAGCGGAGACGTTGTTGCAGGAAGTGCACGCAGTGTACCGGGGTTTAATTTATACGAAGCCATTCATGCATGTAAAGAATATTTGCTTGGATACGGCGGCCACTTTGCAGCAGCTGGGATGACATTGACAGAAGATAATGTAGCCCCATTTTCTGCAGCTTTCGAGGCTGTGGTAAAAGCCACCATTACTCCAAATTTAATGGTGCCCGAAATTGTTATTGACAGTGAAATAAATTTCACCGATATTACAATGGCCTTTTACAATATTCTGTTGCAAATGGAACCTTTTGGACCAGAAAATATGAGGCCTGTTTTTATTTCCAGAAATGTTTCTGAAACCGGTTTTTCAAAAATTGTAAAAGAAAAACACCTGCGTTTTGTTTTAAAGCAAAACGATATAACCCTTACCGGCATTGCATTTAACATGGCTAATAAATTTGATTTACTACAACCAAACTCCCTTATAGATGTTGTGTATACTTTGGATTTAAATGAATGGAATGGCGAACAAAGCCTGCAATTAAGGGTATTGGATTTTGCTCCATCACCTAATATTTATTGCTGATTTTTTTTGTAACCAACCATCAGATCATTTATTAAACATCCGTTGCGTCGCACACTTGTACGTTCGGTACATAATCGGCAAAAAAAACAGTTTATTTTTACGGATTGACATCGGGTATCGCTTCTTATTTGCTGCAAAATATTCTACAGTACAAGAGTGCGACGCAAGTAAAGCCTGATTATTATTCAAATGTATGGCCCAAAAAAATGAAACTTTTACGCAATATTATGCGTACGATATAGATTATGGTTTGTTGTTTATTTGATAACACTTTAACCAATCATTATTTACACCAATGAACACTAATTGCCTGTTGCCTGCAGTGGTTAAGGTTTGCATTGATTTTACATCTCCGTTTACAATTAAACCCGTTTGCGTATTTGCTACATTGGAAAAAACACCTTTACCTATACCTTTTAAAAAGGTTCCATATGATGCATCATAACGGCCGGTGGAAATTTCTATCTGGTATTCATTACCTGCCAGCAACATATCAGTTTTACCATCTCCATCAATGTCTTTTATAAGCATTGCATTTACTGGTGCAAACTGCGCCTGTATTGGCAGTACGTGGTAAATGTATTTGCCAGACCCCGTATTTTCGAACCAGGCGCTGGCAGTGGTGTAGCATGTTAACCTTATGAGACCTGTTGTATCAATAGACTGTAATAGTTGCTGCATATTAATATTGGCATAATCTTCGTTTAAAAGATATTTCTTTTTTATGGCAAGCACCTCTTCTGCAAACTGCGTTCTGTCTATACCAGGAAATTCATCGTATTGCCCTTTTTTGTTTAACATGTAATATGCCGGAATAAGGTCGATAGAACCATTGCCATCGATATCCTTTGCATACAAATTATAAGGCCTTCCTTCGGCTATGCGGTATTTATTGTTTTGGCCTATATTACCAGCTACAATATCCATATCGCCATCATTATCCACATCAGCCACTTGTAAAGAACGCCAAAGGCCAGATTTATCCGAAACACCTTCCACTTTTGTTTGTTCCTGCAGTTTGCCTCCTGTATTTTTAAATAGCCTAATAGGCATCCATTCTCCACATAAAATCAGGTCGGGTAAATGATCGTTATTAAAATCTGTCCATACGGCAGCAGTTAACAAACCAGGATTCAATAGGCTGGCACAAACTGATTTTGTTACATCAGTAAATACGCCATTATTATTTTGTAAAATATAGCTACGTGGTGCAAGCGGATACATATTGGGCAATATGCGGCCACCCAGAAAAATATCCAAATCTCCATCGCCATCATAATCGGCTACGGATAATGCCTGTGCAATAAGGTGGATTGAATCTGCAAATGCCTTTTCATTAAGTGTATATTGGGCATGTCCATCATTTAAATACAATCTTGGAATATTTAATGTAGAGCTGTTCCCATATTCGAGGCTGCCTTCGCTTATAAGTAAATCAAGGTCTTTATCGCCATCTGCATCAAATAATTCAGCAGCTATATCCTCACCAGTTTTTTCCTTTGCTATTAGATTTGTTGATTTAAAAGTGCCATTTTTTTGCTGTAAAAAAATACTGCCCGACTGGTAACTGGCGCCTCCAACAAATAGATCTGTTAACCCATCACCATTTACATCTCCTGTTGTAATACACGGACCTAATTGCGAATACTTCTGGGGTAAAACACGCTGTATACCAAAATCGAAATAAGAATTTTCATTGTGCTTAAAGGTCAGATTTACCGCTGTATTAACGTTTGTAAATAAGGGCATGTATGGCTTTTCACTAATAGAATCAGGTAAAACTGCATTTATATAACTAACCTGCAAAACCTGATTTGCGTTTATTTGCTTTAACCATTGTACGTTTCCTCCAGGCCAGATTATTTTTAATGAATCTGCATACTGGGCATTTCCGATACCAAAATGAAGTGCAGAGGAAACAGAAGATAAATAACCCCTTGCCGGATATTGTTCTGCCATTTGTTCCTTACCATCTGCATAAAGTATTGCCTTTACACCAATTCCAAAATCATTGCCTGCTGTACCTTTTAGCTGTACATCAACAAAATTATGTACGCTATCTTTTATTGATTTACGTAATTCATTTTTCCAGATAAAGGCAGGCTGATTCATATTATTCACTACCAAATCAAGATCACCATCATTGTCTAAATCAGCATAAGCAGCACCATGAGAAATGGAAGGTGATGCCAAACCGGCCGCCTCTGTACTATTAGAAAATGTAAGATTGCCGTTATTATGATAGAAGTAGTTATTTATTTTGATACTGCCATATGCATCAAGGTCTTTGCGTAATGAAGTAACGCTGTTTTTATCTTCTGTATTAGGGGCCATTTCGCCTTCAGCCATTGCAGCTTCTCCCCGGGAACTACGAAAAAAAAGAAAATCATTATTGGTAAGATCTTTTGCAATGCCATTGGTTATATGAACATCTTTCCAGCCATCGTTATCAAAATCGGCCATTAAAACACTCCAACTCCAATCAGTTTCGGAAATGCCTGAAAGTTGAGCTATCTCACTAAAAAAAGGTTCTTTGGCATTATTTACCTCTCTGGTTCCATTATGCAATTGGAGCATATTACGCGTAAACTGCGGCTGATAACCGCCAAAATTTTGCTCCATTTCATAACGCTCCGGGTTTGATCCTGCAAACATGGTTTTTTTACGGTAATTGGTTTCCGGCATCATATCAAGCACTGCTATATCGGGCAATCCATCATTATTCATATCTGCTGCATCAACACCCATACTATTATAGCTTTGGTGATAAATAGCATCAGCAATTATGTTGGTAAAACTGCCGTTTTTATTGTTCAGCCATAATAAATCGTTGCTTACAAAATCATTGGCCACATAAATATCTGGCCACCCATCCTCATTTAAATCACTTATACAAATACCCAGGCCATATCCATTTTCTAAAATGCCAGCGTTAGTAGAAACTTCTTTATAATAAGGATGATCAGTTCCTGCTGCAACCCCTTCATTACGATATAATTTATCCGCAGCCATTAAACTGCCTTTTATATCTTTTACAACAATATCATTGGGCTGGTTTTGAAATACATTATGATTCATGAGGTACATATCCAGGTCTCCATCATTGTCATAATCAAAAAAAGCAGCCTGAGTAGAAAAGCCATCATTATCTAGTCCATAGGCCGCAGCTTCTTCAGTAAACCTGAGGCCGGGATGGTTGATAAATAAAAGGTTCTTACGCTTTTGAGGATCACGGCTATGAGACACACATACATATATATCAGGCAACCCATCGTTATTAATATCAACAATACTTACTCCTGTGCCCCATGTACTGGTGGTAATACCTGCCTTTTCAGAAATATCTTCAAAAGCAAAATTGCCCTTATTAATATATAGCTTGCTGCTTACCTGGCCACCCACAAAAAAAATATCCTGTAATCCATCCTTATTAAAATCGGCCACGCCAACTCCAGAACCTATATAGATGTATTGGTTGCTTACAAAATTTACTGAATCACTTTCGGTAAGTGTATTATTAAAATCAATATTACTGGTTGCAGCATCTACCAAACTAAATTGCAATCCCTCTTTGGTGCCCGTAACTTTTTCTTTACAGGAAACAATAAAAGAAAAAGCAAAAAAAATCAGTAAAGCTTTCTCAAAAACCTGCCTTATCATAATAAACATGATAGTAATAATTTTCAATGAAATAAAATTGTAACGAAAAAATACTGCCTATTCAAACCGCATTTTATGCAAAACCCACTCTCCTACTTTTGTGCCCTGAAATTGCCCATTTTCTATTGCATCCATAAAATGAATACCACCATAAAATCTGGAAATACCAGCCTCGGCAGCAGCTTGTTTAAATGAGGTAAATGATCTTGACGGCAAGCCATAAGTGGTTTCCACGGTATCTGTATAAGCAAAACTATCACCAAAAAAATGAGTGAGAATAGTTGCTGAGGATGATGAAATAGTAGAATGTCCGCTTAGGTATTCCGGAAATGGTGGTGTTTGTAAAAAGGGTGTCCATAAAGGATCTATCAGCTTTCTTATGGCCGTTTCCGGACGTATTCGGTTACTTCGGTATTTTTCATCCCAACAACACATAAATGCATCCATTAATCCTACAGAAACCGATGTGTAAATCTGCATCGTTTCATTAAATGATTTTTTTGATTGTAAACAGGCAATTCCCGTAATACCCAACCAATGTGCACCCGGAGAAATTTTCTTATTCCCGTATTGCAAATGCCCTTCATCCTGCACTGCAAATGGATTACAATCCCAAAATGCGGCCACCATTTTTTGCGAATCAGTTAAGTTATGTGCAGTAGTAAAAACTGCTTCTGTAATACCATAAAAAGCAGATTCCTTTTTACTGCTATATGCAACCGGTGGTGCCGGTTTAAACTGTGCGGCCGAGTCTAAAGTAAAAGGCCTAACTGTATTAAAATTTGGTTCTACAGCAGCCATAAAAGCAGGTGGAGTTGGATACCAACTGCCTTCCTTTTCCACAGGCGTATACCTGGGCAAATTGCTTATTTTATTATACCCATCGGCCTTGGCATAGGCAAGTATTTGTTTGGAAATTAATTGCGCATATTGCATGGACTTATCCATTACTTCATCTGCAATACCAATGCCTTTACAAGAGTCTACAAAGCGTTGTTCATATGGTTCCAGCATATTACCTGATGGCTGCATTTTTTTTGCAGTTTCGTACATAGCCAATAAAGCAGCTACCTGATAGGAATAGCCCGTGATTGTATCCGGCTTTTGAAAATCCGGATAACCATTTAATATTCCATGCATCGATGCCTTGCTGCTGTCATGTTCTGCAACAATTTCGTAACCTGCTAATGTGGTATACGAAAAAAAACGGGCTGCCAGCGGCGGATTGGTAATATCGTGAATCATTATATCCGTCATTTGCGCTATTACATGACTAATGTCTGTGCTTTGCAAAGGCGCAATTTCTTTATTAGGCTTACACGAATTGGCCACCAGCATATACGTTATCATTCCTGATAGAACTACTACCGATGCAATTTTTTTTGATACTGAAATACCCATAACACAATAATTATGAAGAGTGATCTTATTAATGTTTAATTTTTAACCCAGCTACAACACAGTATTAAACTTTACTTGCGTCGCACTCTTGTACTTTCAGGCTATATGGCAGCTTTTTGTTTTACTGATTTACAATTACAATGCTGCCACAGAGGAAGAACCCTGAACCGAGCGTGGCAAGTAAAGCTCAATTAATAATCAGAAAGCTGGTAACAAAAACTATGGCAACCTGTAAGCCTTTACGCCAGCCTGATTAATACCAAACAACAATTGATTATTAATGGAAACCACACTACGCACATCTCCTTTTAGGTGAAAACCGCTCTGTTGTTGGTTTACATAGGTAAACCCACCATTACCATTGCCTTGCAGCAATACGCCATAGTTGGCATCGTATTTTCCAAAACGCAAACGGGCATGGTTGTTATTGCCACAAAGCAGCAAGTCTGTTTTACCATCTTTATTATAATCAATAGGGGTTATTGTAAACACGGGTGAGAACTGTGCCTGTACCGGCAAATCTTTTTCGGCAAACTTACCATCTGCCCCCATTTGAAAATAAGCGGTTTTAAAATAATTGGCTTGCAGGTGCTTTACATCCTTCATTTCTTCCTCACTAAAAATATCTTTCATAGTGGCATCGGCATAACTTTTATAATCGGTAAAGCGTGTGCGCATCATGCTCATTTGGTCTAGCAATTCATCCCTGCTTACATAAGGGTAACTCTTGTGTTGTATATAAAAGCAAAGCATAGGATCGATTGCACCGTTATTATCAAAGTCTTTATAAAACAACTCAGCCGGCTCTTCATCAGTAGCAGTGCATTGTGTATTTAAACCTGCATTACCAATTATAAGATCCTGTTTGCCATCGCCATTCATATCTGCCACCTGTAATTTGTTCCACCATCCGCTGTATTCCTTTGCAAAATAGTCTTTGGTTTTATTTTCAAATTTTCCGTTCACGTTTCCATAAACAGTTACCGGCATCCATTCGCCAACCACTATCAGATCATTTTTCTTATCGTTATTAATATCTATCCAGGCCGCATCTGTAATCATACCGGCATTTTGCAAAGCTGGTGCAAGGGTTGCAGTTTGATCAGTAAAATGCCCTTTGCCATCGTTTAAAAGCAAATAGCTTTGAGGTATTTCAGGGTATACACCCGGTATGTTTCTGCCTCCAACAAAAAAGTCGGTATTCCCATCTCCATTAATATCTGCTGGTTTAACACAAGCCTTACTACATAACATGGCGGGTAAGGCATTTGCCGTTTTGGTAAAATTGCCTTTGCCATCATTTAAATACAGCCTATCCTGCAAAAGGGCATCATTGGCGGCATAATTATGATAACCACCGCTGGCTACATACAAATCAGCAAAACCGTCTTTATTTACATCTGCAAAAACTGCATCGGCATCTTCGCATAATTTATCTGCTTCAAATGCAGCCTGAGGTTTAAGCGTAAATTGACCGTTTTTTTGCTGAATATATAATTCACCAGCTTTACCGCTACCGGCACCGGCATAAATATCTTCCAAACCATCGCCATTAACATCTGCTTTAACCAAACAGGGACCACTAAAAGAAAGTGGACTTACCAATAAAGGCTGTCTTTTAAAATCGTTTATGCTGTTTGTTGCATTGGTATAGTTTAGAGGTGACTTCACTTCTTCAAAAATAGGTTTCTCAGGTGCCTGCGGCTTGAATTTTTCAACAGCATCATTCTCGTTTAATGTTAACAGCTGATTGGTGGTTACATTGGAAAGAATCTGTTGTTTACCATTAAGCCAAATGATTTTAAGTGAATCAATTTTTTCATCTTTTCCAGTACCAAAATGCAGGATGGCAGATACGGTAGACTGATAACCGCGTGCCGGCATTTGTTCCTGGTATTGTACCTGGGATTTATTGTATAAAAATACTTTAGCGCCTAAGCCATTAGTATTTTTATCATTACCATTTAACTTAATATTCAGGTAATGATTTTGGGTATTAGCACCTGCTTCGTTTCTAAATATAAAAGCAGGTTGGTTAACATTGTTTACTATTAAATCAAGGTCACCATCGTTATCCAAATCGGCATAGGCGGCCCCATTACTGTTAGAAGCGGTATCAATACCCCATGCATTGCCTATATTAGAGAAAGTGAGGTTGCCATTATTTTTAAATAAATAATTTTTTACATTGGAAGCAGGCATTTTTTGTAAAATATCCAATACATCTTCCCGCATTAAACGGCCTTTGGCCTGTACATAATCATTCATATACTTCAGAAAATCCATATTGGTAAAGTCCCGGGTATAACCATTGGTTATGTACAAGTCTTTCCATCCATCATTATCATAATCGGCAAATAAAGGTGCCCAGCTCCAATCGGTATTAGATATACCTGCCAGCTGGCCAATTTCGCTAAAAGTACCATCGCCATTATTTAGCTGCAGCATATTGCGCATATACTGGTAATAAAATCCTGATTTTACAGTAATATCAAATTTTTCATAGTTATCGGGGGCAAATAATAGTTTTTGTCTTTTATTGTCTTCGGGTAACATATCTAATACAAAAATATCGGGCAGGCCATCGTTGTTTATATCGGCAACATTATTACCCATCGACGATTTTGAAGTATGTCCAAGGGCTGATTGTATTTTATTAGTAAATGTGCCATTTTTATTATTGATGTACATATAATCCGGTACCATATAATCATTGGCAATATAAATATCCTGCCAGCCATCGCCATCCAAATCGGCAATACCGGCACCGAGCCCATAGGTTAATACAGAGCTGTTTAGCCCGGCTTTGGAAGTTATATCCTCAAAATGGTTATTGTTATTCTGTAATAGTTTTACACCAATATTTTTATCGTGTTGTTGCAATAAAGCTGCGGTACTTGCTTCATCTAAAACAGGTAGGTTGTTGGGGTTATGGTTTAGGGCAAACATATCCAAATCGCCATCCTTATCATAATCAAAAAAGAAAGCCTGGGTTGAGTAAGAAGAATCTGCTAAGCCATAGGCTGCAGCTTCCTCATTAAAATGGGGCACGCCTCCATTATCGTTGCCTTTATTTATAAATAGCTGGTTAATACGGTTTTCACCCCGCACTTTTCCTGAATAACAAACATAAATATCCGGTTTTCCATCTCCATTTATATCGGCAATAGTTACGCCAGTTCTCCACGGAACCGGGCGGTTGGCTACACCAGCAGAAACAGTAATATCTTCAAACTGCATGTGGCCACGATTGAGATAAAGCTTATTATCGCTCATATTTCCGGTAAAATATATATCCTGTAAACCATCTTCGTTTAAATCGCCAATGGCCACGCCGGCACCATTGTAAAAATATTCGTACATCAGTACATTGGTATTAAGGCCTTCATTGAGGGTGTTGGCAAAGGTTACATGTGTACTATCTGGAGAAAGCAATGTAAATAATGGTTTACCGGCTGCTGTTTCTTTGCCATCATTTCCGTTTTGGGAGCAAGAGGCTAAAACAAGTAATAAAAACAATAAGATGGAAGTAGAGCTCCGCATGAATTCATATTTAGAACGTAAATAAAACAACTATGCCAGTATAAATATACTGGCATAGTTGATAATTATCACTAAAAATAATAAGATAAACCTATGCTATTGTTGCCAGACTTTTTTTTAACAAATCAACATCCTTGCGTCGCACTCTTGTACGTTTAGCCCTTTATTCATCCAATGTTCTATGGGTTGTTTACGTATCTTCTTTTTTGCTTAGTCGCCTTTTGTTATAATGTACAAGAGTGCGACGCAACGGGTGTTTAATTAATAACTTTTTGCCTGGCCAATATTGCCCTATCTGCTATTCGTAACCTGGGTTTTGAACAAGAGATAAGTTTTTATTCATTTCATCCCTGCTGATTGGTCTGAAATACATTTTGTCAACCCATGTTCTGTTTTCATGGTTGGCATCTTCAATATTGGTATAAGTATAATCGTAAATAGTTGGATCGTAACGATAAGTATCGCTTAACGTTTTACCTGGCTTAAATTTACCTACCACACCAATAAAGGTAATTTTTCTACCCAATGTTGTTGGTGCAATCATCCAGCGGCGTGCATCGTGGTAACGTTGTTCTTCGTATACCATTTCAATACGACGTTCGTTACGGTAACGGTTAACCAGTGCATCACCTGCATCGCTTACGGCTGGCATACCGGCACGGAAACGAATTTTGTTTAACCAGTTTCTTGCTTCAGCTTCATCACCCAATGCTATACAACTTTCTATATAGTTAAATACAGCTTCGGTATAACGGAAGAAAGGCCATGGAATAAATTGCTTGGTATTGTTTTCTACAATTGCAGGATTGGGATCAGTGAATTTTTTGCAATAGTAACCAGTACGGCTACCATTCCAGTCTTCAATGGTACTGCTTCTTGTATCTAAACCTTTAAAGTTGATAGTAGAACCACCCACAACCAGGTCGTACTGACCAGTTTGAATTTGGTTTGCAGGATCTACATTACCAGAAATTAAATCACGTGGTTTCCAGCCTGCACCATCGTATAAAATGGTAGCATATAAACGTGGGTCACGATTGGTATATGGGGCTGCTTTTTGAGCCGGGTTACTCCAGCTAAAAGAAGTTCCATCCATCATTTCATAATCATCCACTAATAAACCAATTGGAGTATTACCAGCCCAGTTATGGTAACCGTTAGGCCCATTGAATAAACCTGTGTAAGGCCCACCCCACTCATCTTTATCAGCAATATAGTATTTAGCAAACAGTAATTCACTGCTGGCAGATTTATCTATACCGGCAGCAGAACTTGCACCAGCCATTGCAATAGAGGTGTAGTTTAATTGAGCCTGTTGAGATGAAACTGGAGCAGATAAATTAAGTTGGTATCCGCCACCACCTGCATCCATTACAGCTTTAGCGGCATTTTTTGCAGCCACCCAACGTGCAGTACGATCGCCACTTACGTATCCTAAGAACTCAGGATTAGCATAACCTGCTATAGTAGCAGATTTGGCTTTTGCAGTTGGTATATCATGCAAATCGCTTGCAGCATATAAAAGCACACGTGATTTTAATGCTAAAGCAGCAACAGCAGTGCTTCTGCCTTTATCCATGCTACGACCGCTAAGGTTGGTATTAGCAGTATCACAATCAGCAACAATAAAGTTTACGCACTCTTCATAAGTGTTTCTTGTTGCACTATAATCTTCATTAAGTCCGTATACCTTGGTAATAATAGGTACAGCGCCATAATAGCGTACCAATTGATGATATAGGTAAGCACGCATAAAATGCGCTTCACCGCTTAATCTTTCTTTCAAATCTTCATCAATAGTGGAAGAAGCCAGGCTTTCAATAGCCAGGTTACAACCCCTGATGCGGGAATACATGGTACTCCACTCGTAAGTACCACTTACCCAACCAGTGTTGCTGGGGCTAAGGCTACCTTCATTGATAGTATTAATACCACGACCGGTATGTGTAAAAACTGCCTCATCAGAAAGTGAAGCCAGCATTTGTTCTTCAAAACCACCAGCACCCAAACCATTGTACAATTCCGTAACAAAGGCAGTTGCTAATGGACCATCATTCCACACAGCACTACTGGAGATTGAATCGAGCGGCTTAGTGTTTAGAAAATCCTGTTTGCAGGATGATATCAGTATAACCGACATCAAGCATATTGCCTGCAGATAATTAATTTTTCGTTTCATATGTATATGTTTAGAAAGTTACTGATGCACCAAAATTTAATACTCTGGCTTGTGGATAATATTGACCACTGCCGCTTACAGACTCAGGATCCCAAATTTTCATTTTATCCCAGGTAAATAAATTTACACCATTAGCAAAAACCCTGAATGTACCTATACCTGCTTTTTTCAATGCTGCAGCATTTACGGTATAACCTATTTCAAAGTTTTTAAGACGTACATAATCATTCTTTCTTAACCAATAAGTATTGTTACCAGCACCTGAACCAGTGTAATATGTGTTATTACGGTTGGCCAAACGAGGATCAACACTACTTGGATTATCAATACTCCAACGGTTATCAAAGCTGTATTGAAGGTAATTACCTATATCGCCAGACTCTGTTCCGATAAACAGTAAGCCACCCAACGCAGTCTGAAACAAAATAGAACAATCAAAGTTCATATATTGTAAAGAAATATTTAAACCACCGCTAAAAACAGGGTCACGGGTTTTATCTAACCTCACCTGATCGTCACCTGTAATTTTACCATCTCCGTTTACATCTTTAAACTTCATATCGCCCGGACGTAAGTTTGCACCGCCAACACCGCTATAATCAATAGTATTAGCTTGTATTTCTTTTACGTCTTTAAATACGCCATCGTATTCATACGCAAGGAAAGAAAATCCACTGCTACCGTATGGTTTGCCGGTTGATTGCTGCCATGCAGGAACACCAGCTGCCTCATCCCAGAAAACAACTTTGTTTTTAGCATAGCCACCATTTACACTTACATTGTACCTTAATTTACCTACCTGATCGCTATAACCTACCTTGAATTCCCAACCTTTGTTATCAATTTTACCAATATTTACCGGAGGTAAAATACTGCTAATACCAGCAGATTGAGAAATAGAACCAGATTGAGGTAATAACGCTCTTGTACGCTTATTCATGAAATAATCGAATTCAACATTCAATTTGTTTTTCAGGAAAGACGCTTCTAAACCAAAATTGATACTTGTACCTACTTCCCATGTAAAACCAGGATTTGGCAGGATTTGTTCATAAAGACTTTTTGCTACCGCATCATTTATTACATAAGAGCTAAAGCCATATGTACTAAGGAATTGATATTCAGCTAAGCTACTGGTACCAAAACGGTAAGGCTCAGCACCCATTTGACCCCATGAAGCACGTAATTTCAGGTTATCAACAAATTTTACATTCTTTTTAAAGAAGTCTTCTTCAGATACCCTCCAACCAGCAGAAACGCCAGGGAAGAAACCAAAACGTCCATCAGCAGGGAAGATATAGGAACCATCATAACGCCATAAGAACTCAGCGATATATTTTTGCTGGTAGTTATAACCAACCCTTCCAAAATAACTTAAACGGGCTCTGTTAAATGCACCACCACTATTATTTTTCTCCACATCACCACCGGCAAACATCTGATCTACAGCAGATGAAATAAAGTACCTGCGGTAAGCATTGAAATATTCATCAGATAATGTTTCTCTTTGTACACCAGCCAGGAAATTAATAGTATGATCACCAAATACTTTATCATAATTCACCAAACCAGATAAGTTGATGCTCAGATTATTTTCTGTATTCTGGCTTAATCTTGGATCAGTAAAAGTAGAACGAAGCTCTTTGGTTAAAGCGGGTGTTACACCATCTGCTTCGTAGGATACTTTATCCCAGGAATACAGATACCAAGGTGTTTGCCATCTTTTACCATTATAAATATACTTATCAACAGATGCAGTACCTGTTACTTTTAGGCCTTCTACACCTGGAATAAGGATTTCAATTTTACCGGTTGTTTGAAAGTAATCTCTTTTATCCTTATCGTAACCAGTTGCATTGGTTGTAATAACAATTGGGTTCTGACCGTTTTCGATATCCCTTCCTGGCAAGCCGTTTGGCCAAATTTCAGGCTCATTAGGTTTACCCCTCATTAACATCCTGAAAACTGCTCCTGCACTTTCTGTTGGGAAGAACCTGTATTCTTCACGTGCAGTAACACCAATACCAATATTAACATACTTATTTACTTTGGCATCTACGTTAATACGCATATCGTATTGCTTGTAGCCAGTAGCAGAATTTTTATAATAACCATCCTGATTCTGGTATCCTAATGATGCCAGGTATCTGATGTTCTCACTACCGCCATTAATTTGAACGGTATGACGTTGTTGAGGAGCCCAGGTTTTTAAAGCATCTCCAAACCAATCTGTATTTGGATGTCCCCAAGGATCAGAACCATCTTTGTATTTAACAATATCATCCGGAGCAAAACCTACAGGTGAACTTACAGTTGCACCATTATCGGTTCTAACATATGTACCAGTAGTATTAAGTGCGCTAAATGCAGCATCCCATTGGTCAACAGGTACATTTTCAAATACAGTAGACTCATTTCTGATGGTACCATATTCAACAGCGTCTGTTAATTCTGGAATTCTGGTAGCCTGAGCCCAACCCTGATTAAAGTTGTACAATAACTGAGGTTTACCTGATTTACCACGACGGGTAGTAATAAGGATTACACCATTTGCAGCCCTTGAACCATAAATGGCTGCAGATGCATCTTTCAATACTGATACACTTTCAATATCAGCAGGATTTAAGCGTTCCAAACCACCGGTACGTTCTGGCACACCATCAATTACGATCAGTGCAGAGGTGTTACCTAATGAGTTGGTACCGCGAATACGAATAGCAGATCCATCATAACCTGGCTCACCGCTACCATTTACAGCAGTAATACCTGGCAAGCGGCCAGCTAAAGTGTTTGATAAGTTCGCTGTTGGTGTTTTGGCCAGTTCAGAACCTTTTACTGTAGCAACAGATCCTGTAACTGTTACCCTTTTTTGGGTACCATAACCTACAACAACCACATCACTTAGCTGTTCTGCACCCTGTGCCATTTTTACTGATATTAAGGCTTGTTCGCCAACAGTGATTTCCTGTGTTGCATAACCAACAAATGACAATACCAATACTGCATTAGCATCAGGAACTGTAATACTAAATACACCATTTTGATCGGTAGTTGTGCCTTTTTTGGTACCTTTTAACATTACAGATACAGCTGCCAAAGGCGCTCCTTTGTCATCAGTAACGGTACCGGTTACTTTCCTGTCCGGTGCAGGGTTATCAAAGCCTTTCGCCTGTACTTGGGTATGTGTAATAAGTACAAGAGAAAAACAGCCGATGGCTGCAAGCAATGCTTGAATTAAAAATTTTTTTCGGTAATTTTTTCTCATAATAAGCAAATTAGAGTGGTTTAAAAAATGAGTCGTTTAATGTTTACTTCAGGTAGTGTTTAGCTGTCGTCGCATAGGTTTTTATTCATTATTTCTAAGTTTTATAGTTAACAAAAAAGGTGCTTAATATTTTGCCATTTGGTTTAGTTTAACCCTCCTGGATGATTCTCTGAAATACAAAACCGGTTCTAAAATAATGTTCTCTTCACTAGTATCATCTACCCCATTTTCTATAATTTCCAACAATAACTCAAACGATTTTTTTCCCATTTCTACGGTTTGCTGATCAACGGTAGAAAGGGAAGGACTGATATATTCACCAAAACTTTCATTTGCAAAGCCAATTACCCCAAATTCTTTTGGTATAATAATTTTAAGCTCTTTTAACCGCTGCATAACCCCTAAAGCCGAAAAATCTTCTACAGCAAAAATGGCATCCGGTTTTGTTTCTAAACTCAAAAAATAATCTACCGCTTCCTTTCCTGATTCTATAGAAATATTACCATTATAAATAGAGGCTTCAGAGTAAGGCATCTTATAGTCGGCCATCGCTGCTTTGTATCCATTTAATCTGTCTTTAAATGCCTTCAAATGGGGAGCTCCGGTTACATGCATGATATTACGGTAACCCATTTCTATCAAATGTGCAGTTGCGCGGTAAGCCCCTTTAAAGTCATCTATAACTACAGAAGGTATTTTTAGCGATTCGTTATTACGGTCAAAAAAAACAAGTGGTATTTTTTTCTTCTTTAATTCTACAAAATGCGAATAATCAGTTGTTTCTTTTGAAATAGACACCAAAATACCATCTACCCTGGCATCTAAAAATGTTTCTATGGCTTTCTGCTCTAATGCCTGATTTTCTTCAGATTGATAAAGGATGATGGTATACCCGTTTACACTGGCCATATTTTGTATACCATGCACCACAGATCCAAAGAAATTAATTTGGGCACTTGGAATAATTACACCAATTGTATGCGATTTACCTGAACGTAAGGAGGAAGCCAATTTATTCTGTCTGTAGTTCATTTCAAGCGCTTTCGCCTGAACTGATTTCTTTGTGTCTACACTAATACGCGGATGATCATTCAGTGCTCTGGATACAGAAGCACTGGTTAAACCCAGCTCCCTGGCAATATCGTTTATTGTTGTTCGTTTTGACAATGTGTGCAATCGTGTGCACAATATAAATACTAAGTTTTCAAATCACCAAAGAAAATTAACAGTTTTTTGGCCCAAACGTTTATAAAAACAAAATTTTAATCGTCAATTGAACAATTAATCCAAAAATGGGGTTAGGTAGTGTAAATTGTACACATTATAATTAGCATTTCCCCCAATTAAATCAGGCTTTTCGCTTTCTTCACACTGCATACCGTTCACTACTGTTTATTGCCATTTTTGGCCAGGCAAAAACACATTTTTCATCGTTCTTTGCGTCGCACTCTTGTACACCTGAAACCAGTTGCAACTGAACAGATTTACTGAAAATAAAGGTACCATTTGAAATTAAAATTAACAACCTAACTTGTAATACATTAGAGCCATTTAAAGATGCCCCTTGTTATGCAGTACAAGTGTGCGACGCAAGTAAAGCTACATTGCGGTTCTTTTGCCGGGCTCCAAAAAAAGTTGCATTGCTTTCTAAACTAAGGTTCTTGCTGATAAACCCGCACATAATCTACCTGATAAGTAATTGGGTGTTGCATACCAGATGGATTGCCGCCATTACCACCCATGGCCAGGTTTAGCAATAAATAATGCGGTTGCAAAAATGGATTGGTTCCATTATCATTTAGCGTTTCACTTAACATTGTGGTATTTAATAGCACATCATCAATATAAAGATTTATAGCTTCTTTTGACCAATCCATACGCCATACATGAAACTTATTTGGCCAATCGGCATCATTTGCCAAAAAACGGCTCAGCGGGTGTATTTCTGTATGCCATTTGGCCTTAAAGCGGGTGGCAGTGCCCCATGCAACATTTGCCAGTATGGCGGGCTGTTGCTGTACACGGTAAAATTCCATTATATCTACCTCGCCGTTATTTGGCCATTCGCCTTTTGTGCCTAGGGTCCAAATAGCAGGCCAGGCACCTAATGCTGTATCAATTTTTGCACGTACTTCAATGCTACCAAATTGCCATTGGTGCATTGTTCTTGTTTGTATACTTGCAGATGTATAATTGGCATATTCCCTATTCAGCTTCCAGTCTGCATTACCAGGTTGATAAGCAGGGTTTTTCACCTTCTCCTTTTTTCCTTGTATTAACAAAACCCCATTTACACAATTGGCATTTTGAGGTTGATACCATTGCAGTTCTTCATTGCGTACAAAGCCAGTTTCATATACCCAGTTAGTGCTATCAGGCTTGCCATTTATATTAAATTCATCGTGCCAAATTAAATTATACCCGGCCTTTTTTGGGGGACTAGAAAAATCCGGCTGATATGGATTTGGTTTTTGGCCCACTACAGTTATTGCCATACTTAAGACAATCACATTTAATAGTGCTATTTTTAAAAACATAAGTTTTGTTTAGTTGATAAAATTAATGAGGAAATAAAAACACAAGATTGGTTTTCCTGCTGCCTTATGCGAGGAATAAGAATTGTATCAGCCAGGTACAAAAGGCATCTGTAGTTGTGTCACTCACTTGTGCGTTCAAATCCCTATTCAACAGAATTAAATATCGATAGCCTCTATTATTTCGCCAAGTTCTGCAGCTAATGGTGTTGCCCCTTTATCTGCTTCGTACCATTGCCAGGTTTCGTTTACTAATTCTTCTGCAATTATTACCTGCGAAGCAAAATGTATTATAAAATAAATATTGCCGCCATTTATTACCGGAGAAACCTTTACCTGCCTGCCGGCAAAAGTTATAAAAAAATCTTCCTCATTTGGCATTGTTTAAAGGTAGCTAGAAATTGGGTGTAATAGAATAATGTTCTTAGTGTATGGTAATGAATTTATACAAGTTGCCTACAAAATGGCTATTTTTTCCAGCTTATTTAAAATCTTGAAAAATACGAAAGACAAACATTTAGCAATATAGAGTTAATGTTTATCCCAAAAATTACGCAGCCCGAAAAAAAGTTTAATAAACTACCTATACCCTTTTGCCTGTAGTTGAAATAACTCGGCATAGCGGCCATTTTGTTGCAGCAATTGTTCATGGCTGCCCAGTTCTATCAACTGCCCTTTTTCCAGCACCAGAATACGGTCGGCCATGCGCACGGTAGAAAAACGGTGTGAAATCAATACTGCAGATTTGCCCTTTGTCAGCTCAGCAAAACGTTGAAACACTTCATACTCTGCACGGGCATCCAGCGCACTGGTAGGTTCATCTAATATCAATACTTCGGCTTCCTTCATATAGGCGCGGGCCAATGCTACTTTCTGCCATTCACCGCCCGATAATTCTATGCCATCATTAAAACGGCGGCCCAATGCCTGATCATATTGATTGGGTAATTTCATGGCCAACAGGTTAGCCAGGCTTTTTTCAGCAGCCTTAATAATTAAAGGGCGGTTATTTTGCTCATCTATATTACCAACTGCAATATTTTGCGCAAAGCTCATCTGGTAGCGCAGGTAATCCTGAAAAATAACGCCTATATGTTTGCGCAGTTGCAAAATATCATATTCCTTCAGGTCTATATCATCCAATAAAATACGGCCCTCTTCAGGATCATATAAACGGGCCAATAGTTTTACCAGCGTGGTTTTGCCGGCTCCGTTCTCCCCTACCAATGCCAGTTTTTCACCAGCATGTAAGGTAAAACTCAAATAACGGTTGGCCCATTGCTCGCTATTGGCATATCTAAAACCTACATTTTCAAATACAAAACCCTTTTGTATGGGGTTAGGAAATGGTAGCGGGGTTTTGCTCACTTTTATTTTGGGTTTTATTTCAAAAAAATCAAAGAAATCCCTTAAGTAAATAGCCCCCTGAGATACCGTACTAAAACGCGATAATATCCCTTCCAGTAAACTGCGTAACTGACGGAAAGAGCCGGCCAGGAATGTAAGATCACCGATGGACAAAGACCCTTCTACCGTTTTTAAAATCATAATAATATAGGCCGCATAATACCCCATACTACCCAATATGGCAAACAAACTACCCCATGCTGCCCTGCGGGTAGAAAGCGATTTATTATCCGCATAAAACTGCTGACTAAGTGCCTTAAACCGTTTTATCAAAAAGCCTGACAAATCAAAGAGTTTTACTTCTTTGGCAGTCTCGTCGCTGGCGCCCAGGTAACGCATATAATCCAATTCGCGGCGTTGAGGGGTTTGCCCGCGGGTAAGCGCATAACTTTGATCGTTAAAATAAGATTCGCCCAAAAAAGCAGGTACAATTGCTATTAGTAATAACAATATCAACCATGGGTTAAAAGCCATTAAGCCCACTGCTAAAAACAACATGGTAATTAAATCCTGCACCTGCGTTAATACCTGCGATAATAATACAGTCCGCCCAACGGTTTGCTGGCGGGCACGTTCCAGCTTATCGTAAAAAGCAGAGTCTTCAAACTGGTCAAGGTCCAGGGTGGCGGCATGTTCCATAATTTTTACAGAAGTATGGTTAGAAAACAAATCGCCCAATAAACCATCAACCAGCGATATGGCCCGGCTTAATGCATCAGATACTATTGCCAATACAAACTCAGCTGCCACCAACTGCCACAAATAAGTATGATCTGTATTTGAATCAGGTGTTTTGGCTAACAGTACCACCTGATCAATAATCAATTTACCAATATATAAAATAGCCACAGGTACGGCAGATTTGGCAATACGCAAAACAGCATTAATAATAGTGTACCAGCAATTGGTTTGCCAAACCAAAGCAAAAAAACGGGGCAGGTTACGCAGGGCAGCAAATTTTTCTTTTAAAGTTGGTTGTGGCACCCGGTTGTATAACAGCGGCCTTTTTTCGCGGGCCATTCTTACCTTACTCATAACAACGAAATTATGCAAACCTCAGCTGAGATATTTTTTGTTTATAGCTTTTGATATTTAATCTGTCAGCTTATTGTATTATATGTGGCGGGGATAATTTTTGGCGGCTAAATAAATAACAAATTATCCCCGTTACAGTGAAATTAAAAAGATTAGTGTTTTTTTAATTGGTGCATGTTTTTTAAATCAAATGTTTTGCTATATCTTGCCACCAGTTTTTTAAGGGTTTAGGGTTGAAAAAAGGGGTTATGGTTCTCCACTACCCCTCTTTTTTTGTCTATACCTCAACCACAACAATAGTTTCCCCGCTTTTTTCATTTATTTTTTTTCATTTATGTACCCGACTGTATAATGTAATGCATCGCCTGTTGCGTCGCACTCTTGTACGTTCAGTTAATATTTCAGCTTTAATTTTTTGTTTAAATAGAAATACAACCCCGCATAATTTGGGTATTTGTTTTAGCCGCCACAAAGGTGGAACCCCGAACCGAGCGTGGCAAGCGGTGATGCCATTTATGCAACAGCCGGTTACCCAATAAAAAAAGCCCCGTACCATGTACAGGGCTTTTATAATAGTGATTTTTTTTATTTTGTATTAAACTGCAACATAGCCGCCCCTGCCTGCAAAGTGCCTTTAGGGTTTACCGGTGTGTACAACACGTAAATGGCATGAAACTTACCATCGGTAACAGCTTCGATTGGCACATGCACCATACCCATTTGCGAATTTTTTGCGGGTACGGGCATTAGTCCTTTGCCAATAGTTTTACCATCGGCAGCATCTATTTTAATTTCGTAGGAGAAAGCAAATTCGGGTGCTCCCTGCCATCCGCTAACTACATTTATAGAATGTACGCCTGTAAGATCAATGCTATCTACTGCAAACCAACCACCTGAATTTGCAGGATACATTAAATAGTTATTACCATTGTAATTGAAAAACGTAAAGCCTTCTGTTTTTTCTTTACCAGTAAAGCTTAGGTTGTTACTTGATAAAGCAATGCTGGCATTACCTGTTAATGGTTTTATGCCACTACCACCTTTATCAGTATAACTGGCTGACAAAACCAATGTAGCATTGGGCTTTTGATTAGCCAATGGCGTTATAGTACCTGTTTGCGGCAGCGAAGGTTTTAGTGCCTCTTTGTTTGATAAAGAAAGTATCCAGGTTACAATGGTTTGCAAATCGGCTTGTGGTATATTTGGGTGTGCAGCCATTGCAACTTCGCCCCATACGCCACCGCCGCCTTTTATAATTTTTTGCGTTAAATAGCTCATGGCATTGGGGTCTTTATTATACTTTTCAGACACCCGTAAAAACGAAGGCCCTACTGAGGTTTCGGCCTCTTTATGGCAGCTTTTACAATCTAATGAAGCCATTAAGCTTTTAGCACTAACCGCTGCAGTGCCCTGCTGGTGCCCCATTGTACTGGAGGCTTTATCGTACCCTTCAGTATAATCAACAGAGGCATACAAATTGGCAGCATCTACCGCTGCGTTATCGTTATCTTTTACTACAATCTCATAATTAAAAGGTACACCAGGCAAATAGAATGATTTGTTACCACCAGTAATATTGATAGAAACTTCCGGTTCCTGATTACCGGCATATACAGCAACGCCTTCGCTTTTGGTTACACCACCATTGCCATCGTTTACTTCTACTGAAATATTAAAATCGCCGGCAGCTGTAAATGTGTATTCCAGTTCTGGTGTAGTAGTTTCCTTGGTAATACCTGTACCCAGATGCCAGGTATATTTTAAAGCATCTTTTTCTGTATCAGTAGCTTTTACAGCAGCTTTTATAGTAAATGGTAAAACACCTGAGGTTTTGTTTACGGTAACAGCACTTACTTTTGGCGCAATATTGCCTGGGTTATAATCAATTCTTGCCAAACCTGCATCGGGGTTTTTAGTAAACCAGCCGGTGCCATATTCCAGTAAATACAGTTTACCGTCGGGGCCAACTTCCATATCTATGAGTGAGTTTACTTTTAAAGAGGGGAAGAAAGGCTCCATTTTATCAAAATCGCCATTAGGCAACATGGTTACTGCTTTTACCCATCCGCGAATCCAATCGTAAATAATAAGTTTATTATTGTAGTAATCAGGTAACCGTGTTTCCTTAGGAAACATATCTGTATAATACACGGGGCCAGCCATCGCATTACGACCGCCGGTTCCTACCTGAGGAAAATCTGGAGAAGCAGCATAAGGATACCAGATAAAGGCTGGCTGCGCAGGTGGCAATTCCGTTAAGCCGGTATTATTGCGTGAATTATTTATAGGTTTTGCAGGATCATAAGGCTCACCAGATTTACCTGTTGCATAATCGAATTGCCTGTACGCATAATTATTACCTACAAACAGTGGCCATCCAAAATAGCCGGCTTTACGTGCCTGATTCACTTCGTCGTACCCACGTGGCCCGCGGGTTTCTAAACTGTCGTTACCTGCATCCGGACCAACTTCACCCCAATATAAAAAGCCGTTCTTTTGGTCAATCGAAATACGATATGGGTTGCGGTTACCCATCACGTATATTTCAGGCCTGGTTTTAGGCGTGCCCTTTGGGAAAAGATTACCATCAGGTATTTCGTAGGTGCCGTCATCCTTTACGCGAATACGGTTTATTTTACCACGCAAATCGTTTGTGTTGGAAGAAGATCTTCTGGCATCATATTGCTGACGGCCCGGCAAATCGTTGGCAGGGCCAAAACCACTGTTTACATATCTTACACCTGGTTCATCGAATGGAGTTGAATTATCGCCGGCAGAAAAATATAATAAGCCATCGGGACCAAATGCAATGGAACCACCAGTATGGCAACAAATTTCCCTTTGTGATTTTACTTCTAAAATTACTTTTTCAGTTGAAATGTCTATAGTATCATTTGTAAAAGTAAATCTGGACAAGCGGTTTACAGCACTATCGGCCGGACTGTAATACATGTACACCCAATTGTTTTTATCAAAATGTGGATCTTTTGCTAAACCCAATAAACCTTCTTCTGCATTTACGCCTGATTCTTTTGTTTTGAAGTAAACATTTAAAAATCCAGCCTGTTTTACTTTTTTGGAATCATTTTTATAGAGCATTATTTCACCACGTCTTTGAATAACAAGTATATCCAGGTTGGGTAAAATAGTCATTTCGGTAGGCTCATAAAACTCACCCTGAGAAAGTTGTGTTTTGGTAAAGCGATCTTCATCGGGTGGCAATTGTGTTTTTACTTTGGTATAATCACCCACTCTATTTTCGCCAATAGCATATTGAATACCACCTAATAAATGTTTCAGGTAATTCACTTCGGTATAAGATTCCTCTGTATGGCCCAACTCAGTATAAAAAGCACGGCCACCATCAAACTCTTGGTACCAGCTCATGGGATGAAATGCACCATTTGTGCCACCTTCGTAAGAAGTTTCATCAATAGTTAATACCACATGAATATCGGGGCTAAGTTTCTTGAAATTATATAGTTCATCTTTTCTTTTCCAAACAGAATCTGTGAAAAAACTGGTAGCGCCAAATGATTTATCTTTTATAATAAACCGGGCTTCCTGTTGGTGAGGGTGGCCATTAAAATAACCGCCTACCAATCTGCCATACCAGCCCCAATCATATTCAGTATCGGTAGCAGCATGCACGCCTACAAATCCGCCGCCTGCCTGTATGTATCTTTCAAATGCAGCTTCCTGTTTATAATCCAGCACATCACCTGTAGTGCTTAGAAAAATAACGGTAGCGTATTTCTTAAGTGAATCCTCGTTGAACACATCGGCATTTTCTGTTGTATCTACATCAAAACCATTTTCAGCACCCATTTTCATAATAGCTACTTTACCGTTTGGTATAGAAGAATGCCTGAAGCCCATGGTTTTAGAAAAAACCAGTACCCGGGGTTTATCGCTGCGTTTGCTGTTACAGGAAATGCTGATTACTACAATTGCAATAAGCAACAATAACATTAATTTTCTCATATGGCAGTATATATTCATTGATAAAATTGAGGTCTAAATTTAGCAGTTAATTGTATTAAGGCAAGATAATTTTTTACAATGCGTTAATTTAACGCATTACAGTTAAAAACAAACCAGTGCAAAAGGGCTTAATTATACTGCCGATTCGGGATTCAAAAAATTAGGTCTGGAGGACAAATTTGCATACATATTGTGTCATTTCCGCATTGTAATTTCTTATTAGTTTATTAAAATTATCCGGCAAAACCCTTTAGAAAATAGCGTTATTTGGCTTCATGCAGGTATCTTACCACAATTACCATGATAAATTATAAGACACGAAGAATTCTACGATGAAGGCCTTTAATAAATATTTTGAAGTAGTTCTTCAGAAAAAGCTGCGCAATGCGTTAGAGTACAAGTGAGTGACACAACCAGGCCTGATAGTAAACAAACTGCCCGATATCTAAAAACTTGAGTTTACATATTTGTTTAATCTATAACATTTTTGTCCACAACATTGCTCCACATAAAATCAACCAGCTTTAAAAACTTTTGAATTGGATTATACCAGATGCGCAAGGAATAATGGGTTTCAAGGCCTATAAATGGTTATTGTATTATTGAAAACTGCCTTAATTTTTTATAATCTGCAATAGAATTGATTAATATTTTTTTTATAACAAGCGCATTTGAAAATGACCGTATTAAAAAAAGATTATTTTTAAAAGGATTACCTGTTTGCTATATAACACACATCCCAAAATGCAATAATTTGCATTTAAATATTTGTTTATAACAACCCAAATTCCTTTTATCCATTCAAAAAACTCAATTAACTATTATGAAATTTTACACAATGCTGGCTTTGCCTTTTTTATACGTGTTAGCATCTTTGATAACGCCAGAACAAACCAATAATACATATGCCTATACAAATGAAGTGGCCGTTTCTGAATTAAGGGATATAAAAGGAAGGGTATTTGCAACAGGCCTGGTTGATTACAGAGGTTACCCGGTTGATACTTTAAGATTTGATGCTTATTACCCAACTGGTGCAAGTTCTGACAAAAAATATCCTGTTTTGTTGTTTTGCCATGCAGGAGGATTTACAGGCGGTAACAGGTTTAATGTTTCTGCTATTTGCGACAGATTTGCTGATCAGGGTTTTATTGCTGTAGGTTTTGATTATCGTGTAGGTTACCGAAAAGGTAATATTCATAACTGTGAGGCTGATACTACCACACAAAACGAGGCTATTTACCGTGCCAGCCAGGATGCAAACTCTTGCATGCGTTATTTGGTTGCACATGCAGATGAATTAAATATAGACACCAGTAAAATATTTATAGGAGGCTCTAGTGCGGGTGCCGTATTAGCGTTAACAAATGCATACCTGAATGATTCTATTGCACAAATCAGGTTTCCTGATGTGTATACCAAACTGGGAGGAGTGCAAAGTACCGGAAACAATTTAGTTGCTTCCTGGGGATACAAAGGCATTATATCTATGTGGGGTGGCTTATTTAGCGATAAAGTAATTGACACCAATTATCGTGCATATCCGACCATCTTTTTCAGAGGATCCAGCGATGATGGTATACCAGACAGTATGGGCCATTATGCACAATGCCCCAATTTTGGCATTATTTATGGCGCCACAGGTTTGTATGAAAGATGCCGGACCCAAAATACCCCATCGGTTTATTATTTGTTAGATGGGGCCTCACATCCTGCTTATGATGACATTTTCTGTGTTGAGCAATCAAGTTGTTTTCTTAAAGCAGTATTAGATAAAAGAGGATACACCGGGCAGTTTAGTGGTTACGTATCTTCCTGTCAATAAATACATATACCTAAATCTTAAAAGTAGTTTTCAAAAATTTTATTAACACCAAGTATTTACAGATATGAATATCAAATCTTTACTTCTAATCATAGCATTAACCGCAACATCGGGTATTTTATTTGCGCAAAATGCACCCAGAATTGTTTGGCAAAAAACATTTGGCGGCGCTGGCAACGACAGCCTGGTAGCTATTTTACCTACAAACGATGGCGGCTTTATCATGTCGGGCCATTCTAATTCTAATGCTTTTGGAGACAAAACACAGAATTCGTATAACAATACCCTTGACTATTGGGTAATTAAAACCAATAGCAAAGGCAAAATACAATGGTCAAGAACCCTTGGTGGGACAGGTATTGATAACGATCCTGTAGTTATTCAAACAGGAGATGGTGGATTTTTGGTAGGAGGTACTTCTATTTCAATGCTATCTGGCGATAAAACTGAAGATGCAATTAACGGAAGTAACGATTATTGGGTGGTTAAACTGGATAAAAATGGTGTAACACAATGGAATAATACTATTGGCAGTATACAAAGGGAATCATTAAATGCACTTGCACAAGCATCTGATGGCACTTATAGAATTGCCGGCAATTCCTGGTCAAATTTCCCCGGAGATGATAAACGCGACGCTAACCGTGGATCAAGTCTTTGGCCTGATTACTGGGTAGTTAAACTGGATAAAAAAGGTAAAGTTGTTTGGGACCATTGCTATGGTGGTGGTAACGAGGATTATCTTACCTGCTTAAAACCAACAAAAGACAGTGGATATATCATGGGCGGCTATTCTTATTCGCCTGCAGAATATGAAAAAACAGACAGTTTTATTGGCAGCAATGATTACTGGATTGTGAAAATGGATAAAGACGGAAATAAAACTTTTGACAAGACACTTGGTGGAGATTTATCAGATTACCAAACCGATGTACAGGAAACCTTTGACGGTGGTTATATACTTGGAGGCTATTCCAACTCAAATGCTACATTTAATAAAACCGGCATTTTTAAAGGATGGATGGACTACTGGATTGTAAAAACTGCTGCTGATGGTAGTGTTCAATGGGATAAAACCATGGGTGGAACTTTGGGAGATTATTTAAGCACAGTTCAACAAACAAAGGATTCCAGTTATATTATTGGTGGTACTTCCAGTTCACCAACCAGTGCTACTAAAAATAGCCCTAACAAAGGTCTTGAAGATTACTGGATAGTTAAACTAAATAAGAATGGCCAAAAGTTATGGGATACTACTTATGGTGGTTCAGGCTCAGACAGGTTAGGCGCCATTAAAGAAATTAGCACAGGCGAGTATATTGCTGGTGGCACTTCTAATACCAGCAGAAATGGTGATAAAACAACTGGTACTGTTGGCAACACTGGCCTTAACGATTTCTGGATTATACGCCTTAGCGAAACACCATTGCTTAAACCAGCTGCAAAATCTACCGAAAATATTCAACAGATTACCAGCAATGCTACACCAATTGAAATGTCAAAGCTTAGTATGCAAGCTAACCCCAACCCTACCAAAGGCCCGGTAAATATTAGCTATAGCAGTACAGAAAAATCGAACATATCCTTTATGGTATACGATGCAAAAGGTGCTTTGGTAATCACTAAAACATTGGCTGCAGGCAAAGGCAATTTCACTATTGATATCAGCAACCAGCAAACAGGTATTTACTATGTGGTTATGAACGCCAAAAACAATAGCGTAACCAGAAAAATTATAAAAGAATAATAAATTAGCTCAATAAAAAAAGGCATTCATAATTGAATGCCTTTTTTTATGTCTGTACTCTAATTAAACTGCTTTTTCTCTTTTTATCGCCACCCAATAATTTATTACCAGAACGCCTATCAAAATTAGTAGCCCAAAAAATTCTCTCGATTCCTCAATCCAGGGCTTTTCTGCTTTCATTGTTTCGGCAAGATTTTCCGCGTCATGCAGGTTAAGCCAATCCAATAAACCATTGGCGTCAAATACTTTGTACACCGCATACATGGCATACACAACAATACCCGCAATATAGGCTTTAGGATAATACCGTTGTTTTATGGCAAACCAACATAAAACAGCTGTATACACATAAATAGGCACCCAAATATAAGGGTCCGGGTCGTTATATTGTAAAGCCGCAAACACAATAAAAAGAAAACAAAAAATCCCATTAAATACTTTCATTAAAGCAATTTAAAGCAGTTAAAAAATATACCTCACTACAAAAACTGCAAAGCCCATTGAATGCAGTTTACCCTTTCAATAATTAAATATAAAATTTAGCTTTCATAAAAACTGCCAGAAGGTTATTTTTTTAAACAACAATAAAAATTGTTGCCCAACCATGGGTAATTCTGTTCAACAACTGTTGTGTCACTCACTTGTACTTCAGGATACTTTATGCAGCCATATCCATTTCGCATTGGTATTAGTTTATGCAACAGCATAAATACAACGAATCTCTTCTTAAAGGTTTTAACTTATGCCAAACATAGATAAGATAAACAAACCAATGATTAACGAAAAAAACGGCACTAATACCTTTTTATTTGCTGTATCCTGTTCTGTCGCTGGTAGCTGGTTAAAGGCGGCCACAGTAGTTTCAAAGTTTTTTTGGCTGCCTACCGTATTTGAAACTGCAAAATAAATTAAGGCAAATAAAGGAATGGCAAGCAATTTACCTACCGTTTTACCAGATAAAAATCCAAATACATCAGTAAGATTTTCCGAGAGTAACCTGTTAAACCCGGGAAGTGTGACTATACAAAAAAGCAAAAAATCCAGTAGTATCAAAAAAATAATGGCGCTTAATAAAATATTGCCATTCAACCTTCCTTTATTTCCATCTTTTCCATTGGCGGCAATTTCTTTGTATTGGCTGCCGTAAATAGCTTGCAGATATGTCATTTTTTTGCTTTAAAAGTCTGTGTATTTAGAGGACTTGACTATACCCATCACCGCGTATTTTTTGAAAAGCATAATAAAAAATATGGCTTAAATTGATAATAATGCGACTGCTGTTTTGCCGCCATAAAAGAGGAACCCTGAACCGAGCGTGGCAAGCGGTGATGCCATGGTTAACCAAAGCTGGTTTCAAAAAAAATAATAAGAATGTTTTTGTGCTTTATTATATAGAAGGTAAGAGTTGCGTTAAAGGAGTTTCTTCCGCAATGGTGCGGGTGGGAGTATTGTTTTGGTAGCTCCATTTTACCAATCTGATATAACCATTGGCAATTTCAATTCCCGTGATGGTACCACCCTGAAAGCAACAGCAACCTGTGTTGAAATAGGAAGGATTTAGATTTTTGTAGGATTCGTTTACAAATTTATATTGCTGTCTGCGGGTGGCAATTTCGGTTTCAATAGAGGCAATTTCAGCAGTGTTATTTTGATCTTTTGCCATTTCGAGTTGTAATAACAATCTTTCTAAATGGGTAAGCGATTCAAATACCGGCTGGTGCGTATGACCCGTAATTAATAAGGCATTTGGTTGTTTGCTGGCCCATTGATACATGATTTGGTTATGCAGGCTTTTAAGCTCCTCGTTAGCAGAAACTGAATTGGTGTTTATTTGCAAAAAAGATTGCAAGGGGCCCCAGATATAACTTACAAACCATTTGCTAAATGCATTGCCATCGCTTTGGGCATCGCCCTGGTGGCCGTGGGTACACAATATGTCTAAGTTTTTATCAGCAAGTGGAATACGTAAAACAGCAGCTTCGTAAATGGGTACTGGTTGTCCAAATAAATCTTTTAGTATGCCAGGAGCCAGCAGCGGATCGTTTTTCCAGAATAAATCATGATTGCCAATAATTTTACAGTAAGCATTTCTTTCCAGAAAAAGTTGCTCTGCCTTAAAGGTGGCTGGATAATTTTTTATAACGGTATTCACCGTATTCTCCCATAATTCTTCGCTATCGCCCAGGTTGATGAAGTAAAAATTGTTGGCGTTATAATGTTCCAATGCAGCCATATAATTGGCTTCGGCGGCTGCAAAATCATCTGAGCCATCCCTGGCACCCTTGTGCTGATCGGAGAAAATAATTACCGGTGTTTGGCCAATATCGTGTAATAGGAGGATATCTTTTTGCTTTTCTATGGGCTGCAAAGATTGATTATACAATTTTGTTAATGCGGCAAATACATTTTCCTGTTTGGGAGCAGAGGAATAGCGATGTGCCAAATAAGTAACAGGACGAGTAAGTATTTTTCGGAACAACTGCTTAAACATATTTAAATGTAAAGAATAGCGACAAATAAGTTGCCGATTTGCCAATTGCATCCAAAAATTAGTTGATTAGCTGAACTTTTTACTTTTTAAACCATTAGTTATATATGCAACATATTACTTTAAGCAATATCAGGAATTGGGAGCGGTTTTACAGGGCTAATTGTATTAATTGCCTTACTGGTTTTAAATCTGTTAGTTTAATAGGCAGTGTAAATGTAGCCGGCCAACCCAATCTTGCCATGTTTAGCAGTATTGTTCATTTGGGTTCTGACCCCGCATTGGTGGGGTATATCAACAGGCCAAGGGCCGCAGCACCGGATACACTACACAATATTGAAGCTACTGGTGTATATACCATTAACCATATTCAGGCAAATTTTATTGAGGCAGCGCACCAAACCAGCGCCAAATATCCCTCATCAGTAAATGAATTTGAAGTAGTTGGTTTGGAACCGGAATTCAGGGATGGTATTATTGCCCCTTTTGTGCGGGTGAGTGAGGTAAAATATGCTTTGAAACTGGTAGAGATTGTACCAATTAGCCATAACAATACATTTCTGGTAATTGGCGCTGTAACAGATGTTTTTATACGTCCGGATATTTTACAGCCAGATGGCTTTTTGGCGATTGAAAAAGCAGGCTCGCTTACCAGTTTGGGGGCAGATGGATATTATACTACACAGCCATTGGCAAGGTACCAATATGCTAAACCCGACACACCTGTAAAGCGGATAGAACAATAATTAAAAAGTACTTACCTGCCAGCTACGTTGAAATATTTGAGAGGCAGCCAATACATTGATACCTTCTTTTTCGGATAGTTCGCCGGTGGTGTTTTCACTATCGGCTATACCACACCAGGGTTCTATACAAACAAAATCGGCGTCTTTAGCATTCCAAATACCCATAAATGGAAATTGCTGAAAATTTACTGCAATGCCATGTTGGGTTGCATTGCTTAGAATGGAAATGCTTTCAGATTGCAGGTGCTTAAATACCAGGGCATCTTCATAAAACAAGGCTTTGGTTAAAGCAATGCGATTACTATTGTTAAAATAATTGTTAGGTGTTGTTTTAATTAAACCATCAGCAGTAAGTGGCCAGCGGCCACCGTTTTCTGTATGGCTAAATTGCAGATAATAATCCTCAAAACGGGTATTTGGGCTTAGCGGCACTTTAAATGCCGGATGGGCTCCTACTGAAAAATACATTTCTTCTGTACCCGTATTTTCTACGGTATACTGTACCTGCAAACTATTTTCTATTAGCGTATACTGCAGAGAAAAAATAAATGTAAACGGGTATTTTGCCAGCGTTACTGCGTTACTTTCTAAGGTAAAAGTGATGCTGTCATCTGTTTGGGCAGTTACGGTAAAATCCATTTCACGGGCAAAGCCGTGACGGCCCAAGGTATACGTGTTGCCTTTGTATTGATAAGCATTGTTTTTTAGCCCGCCTACCACCGGGAATAGTACCGGGCTTTTTTTACCCCAAAAAGCAGCATCGCCACTCCACATATATTCCAGTCCGGTGGTTTTATTAAACAGGCTTTGCAGTTCTGCACCTTTGGTATGTATTGATGCCCTTAATTGTGCATTTTGTATAGTGTAAATCATTGGGGTATGGATATTTTGTTGATGTGTATTTGCTGCATAACATTGTTGCCGTACAAGAGTGCGACGCAAGGATGCTGCCAAAGTGTACCATTGCCGGGCTACAAAAATTAACCCGAAGTATCTTCTTTTATTACTTCATCCTGTGCATTGGCTACAATCATGGCGCTCATTTTACGCAACGGATTTTTATGCATATCAGCATAGCGGGACCTAGCATTTACAATGTCTAATGCCGTGTACATGGCTTCGAGGAAGGATAGATGATCTGCAATACCCTTGCCCGCAATATCGAATGCGGTACCATGATCGGGACTGGTTCTTACCACCGGCAGGCCGGCTGTAAAATTTACACCCTCGCCATGCGCCAGCGATTTGAAGGGAATTAAACCCTGGTCGTGATACATGGCCAATACCGCGTCGAACTTTTCATGTTGGCCGCGGGCAAAAAAAGCATCGGCACTATAGGGGCCAAATGCCAGTATATTTTGGTGGCGGGCCTCTTTTAAAGCGGGTTTTAAAATGGTTTCTTCTTCGTTACCAATAAGTCCTTCATCACCAGCATGGGGGTTTAAACCCAGCACGGCAATTTTGGGTTTATCAATACCAAAATCTTTTTGCAAACTGGCATGCAGTATTTTAAGTTTACCCATCACATTGGCTTTGGTAATATTTTGGGCAATTCCGCTAACAGGTACATGTTCAGTAACAAGTGCCACCCGCATATTGCTGGCTACCATTAGCATTACCACATCGTTTACTTCAAAAAATGCTTTTAAATATGGCGTGTGGCCGCTATAATTAAATGCCTCGCTTTGTATATTTTTTTTATGAATGGGCGCTGTTACCAATGCCTGTATATGACCGGCTTTTAAGGCTTTGGTGGCCTGCTCTAAAGAGGATAATGCATATTTGCCACCTAACTCTGTTAACTGGCCTGGGGTTATTTGCACTTCTTCTTCCCAGCAATTGTATACGTTTACCTGTTTGGGGTTAAGGCGGCTAAAATCTTTTATGCTTTGATAGGCAAAGTTAATATCGGGTAATACCTTACGATAGAAATTAATGCTTTTGTTGCTGGCAAAAACTACGGGGATGCAAACATCGGTAATTCGACTGTCGGATAAACTTTTTATGATTAGTTCAATACCTATTCCGTTAATATCGCCACAACTAAAACCAACTACAGGCTTGTGCATTTCAACATTCATTCCGTTAGATTTATTGGTAAAAATACGGATTATAGTGAAGTATGCACCAGTAAATGCAAGTTATAGGGCTAAATGCGGGTAGCAACTAGTTTTAGTAAATATTTGTATTAACCCGGCAGTGGATATTTTATGGCATCGCCGCTTGCGTCGCACTCTTGTACTTTTGGTTATAGCATGGGCCAAATGGCCGGCGGCTGATAATTTATTAAATGGTTTTGCAGTTAATGCTATTGGCTGTTAAATGCCGCACCTAATTACTACAGTAAAAGTGAGCGACGCAAGTAAAGCATCAATTCAATTACATTGCCGGGCCCAAAAAACAAATGGGTTTATTTAAAATTTACTAATCATCCATTTGCCATTGTATACATATTGCAAAGCCGCTACCGGCGATTTTGCTTTTATAAAAACCGGTGTTTCGGTGGCTATAATTTGTATTTGGCCATTGGTTACAGGCAGGTTTTGTTGATGCATGCTATTGGCACCCGCAGTTGGGGTATATATGGTTACAGAATCTGTTTGTTTAAAAGTTATTTGACAAGACTGGGAGGCACCGGTTTCAGTAGGCATCCATACGGCATATATGTAACTGCCATTCAAATCATACTCATCTACAATTGGATAGGTTTGCAGGGTGCGTTTATAGCGGTAATTGCCCATTAATGCATTGGTTTGAAACAGGTAATCCATAGCTGGTTTACGCTGGTAAACAGAATCTGTTAAACCCATTGAATTGTATTGGGTGCTGCTATTGATATTATTGTCGTTTAACTCATAAAAGAACGTATGGTTTATACCTTCTCTTTGGTTAACGAGGGCAGAACGTAAAATCCAGTCGGCCTGCGTTTGCAAAGCGGTTTTATTGCCAATGGCAATGGCCTTACGCGGACTGCCCTGGTTGATATCGAAACCCATTTCGGTTATCCAAACTGGTTTGCTATAGGCATATTTTTCTGAGAATGAAACAAAAGCTTGAGCAACAGAATCTGCGCCGCCAATTTCAGGTGCTGCACCACGTGTAGCCACGCCCGACTGGGATTGGCCATTGTCAGTAGAATAGTGGTGATAATTGATTACATCCCAGCAAAGATTGATTGTGCCATCTGCTTTATAACCACGGTTTTGTTTACACCATTCAATCATTCCCCTTACATAAGATGGTTTAGACCACGCAATACCATTCATAACTACCTGAATCGTAGAATCTGCATTTTTAACGCCCACATCGGGGCCCAAAGCATTTTTGTGGCCATCATAAAATGCAGATAAGGCAGCAGCATATTCGTAAGGACTCATATAACCATTAATGCCTTTCCACCATTTATCCAGTTCGTTACCACATTCCATATAGTGTACATAATCCAAACCTATTTTTACGGTATTGGGCGGATCGTTTGTCCACCGTGGGGTAGTATTTACTTTTATAAGTGCCGGTGCAATATTTGTATTACTGCCATACCGCGCCGCAAACTGAAATGCTACTTTACCATATTCTATATAAGATTGTGGGTTATCTTTTGGCAGGCCATATTTCAAAGGAATATTATCAACAGCCTTTAACGAATCTGGCCAGGTATTTTGCATCCAGCTGGCAGTATTTTGTATGCAGGCCAATACTTCAATGCTATCGCGTTTACAACGTTCGTAGGTTAAGTCATAATCCCAACCGCCGGAATGGGTGGGGTTAAATGTGTATTGCCCTTCTGTATTCTCCAGCTTTTGCCAATCAATATAATGTCTAAAACCTCTGAAGTTTTGAATAGCGGCATATTTGTCTTCTGCAATAACTCTTGAATTTACAGATGGGCGTACAAAATCCCATTCAAAAGCATTCATGCCAAGTGTTGTACGAAAAGGGGCATAAGTTCTGGGTTTTTGTAATAAAATAGTTGGTGCTTTATAATAGCCGTAAAATTCTATTTCAGTTGGCAGATCGTTACGGTTGCAGCTAATGCCAATGTATTGGATATTGGTAATGGCAGAATCTAACATAAATTGAGCATCGCCTACAATGGTTCTATCCGGGTAAGGCCCTACCCAAACGTTATAATTACTACCTGTAAAACTGCCAATATTAATACGGGTGCCATCTTTTTTTATTACAAATAATTGTACAGGGTTGGCGGTAAATACACCTGTATAATCAAACATTTTTATTTGCTTCAGGGTAATAGATTCACCTTCATCAATCGGGTAAAGTGCTTCGTAGGTTGGTTTAAAACTAGAAGCCCCGGTGTTTATACTTTCAGTCGTTACACCATTAAATAATGAAACCAACCCATTAGGTACATAATTTAGCGTGTACCATCTTTTTGCTTCGATTGGTATTTTAACAATGGGAATGGTATCCGTTTTTTTAGTGGTATCCAGCTTGCCATAAGCCCAAACTTTTTGAGGGATATTATTACCGTATTTCCTAACAACGATTGCTTCGGCAGATGGGGTATCCACAAAATTATAGTCTACAAATTCTTTATATTTTAAACCCTGGAAATTGGCTTTTAGCGTAAGCGTACTGTCATTTTTAATAAATATAGCAGCAGGATTGGTGGTAAAAATACCCGCATCATCGAACAACGATATTTTACTGATTTTATAGGCAGCCGGAAATTTTACTTCCACATCTACCCATTGCATATTGATGGCATTGAACACAGGCTTTACCAGGCTGTCTGTGCTTTCCAATAACCAGGGGGTATAATCCATACCAGTAATAATGCCGGGCTTAACTGAGGTAATAGGCACCTTACTGTCTTCTACCGGCATATGAATCAATTTCATTTCGTCAAATGGCAAAGTGCGGCCAAAGGTTTGTACTTTTTGTGGTATGTTATTGCCGTATTTTCTTACAATAATGGCATCGGCCTGGGTTCCTTCGGGGATTACCATATCGACAAACTGCTTGTACAATAATCCCTGAAAAGTGCCTATCAGTTTCATAGAAGTATCCTTAAGTACATATACATAGGCGGGATTGGTGGTAAAAATACCGGCTTCATCATACAACCGTATTTTGGCTATTTGAGCCCTTTTATCGTTTAATAATAATTTTACGTCGGTGTACTGCAAATTGATGGGTGTGTATACACTTTTTACAAGATCGGTTAGATTATCTGTTAACCAGGGCTTATAGTTCATTCCTGTATTAACGAATGACTGAATACTATCCGTTAATAAACGAATGGGAGTGGAATCCGCAACAGCACCGGCTATATACTGGCTTCCATACACCTGCACTTTTTGCGGTATATTATTTCCATATTTTTTCATGGCAATTTTGGTAGCTACTACCGGAAAGGGACTGGCTATATCTACAAAAGCCTGGTAGGTTTCGCCGGTAAACTTGCCCAGATAGACTGTATCTGCACCATTGATAGCGTAGAAAAATGCGGGCTGATTGGTAAACACACCTGTATAATCATATAAAGAAAGTCGGGTAATATTACTTTTTGCCTGCAGATTAATAATTACGGTGGAATAACTATATTTCTGTAACCATACCGATGGCACGAAAGCACTAAGGTTATCATTTAAATAGTTGGAATAATTCCAGGCTGCAAAACTTTGATCTGCTACAGATACAATTGGAATTCTTTGTTCCGATTGCGCAATACTTAAGCACGGTATGCACAATAATAAAAACAAGCCAACAATTATTTGCTTCATTTGGTGTTATTGGTGCAGGGTATAGCTGCGGTTCAGGAATATGTAAGGGTATTACAATGTGCGGTAAAATTATTACAAAAGCACGCAGCAGCAAGGTGTTCAGGTATAAAGTAATATTAAGATAACCAGTTTTTTGGGGTAAAGGAGATTTGATTAGTTAAGCCACTTTAAAGTTTTCTAAACAAAATTTAATAAAAACTCCAGCGAAAAATAAACCAATTGCTATTTATACAAATTTATTTACATATATAAAATGCTATTTATAAATCTTAAAAAGGGGTTATGGTTTTTTTGAATTATCAAAATCCAAAATCTACCACCCGCCTGGAAAATAATTTGTCCTGAATAATCCAGGTTACCTCGTAGCCATTTTTATTGTCTATACTGTTTAGCATATAAATGTAGATTTTACTTCCATCGTTGGAAAGGTAAACAGCACAATTACATTTGGCATCGCTGCTAACATTTCCGGTACAAAATACCGGATCGTACAAATCGTTAATAGCTGTGGCAGGTATTTGTACCGTATCCCGGCCAATGGTTACTAATACTGATTCTATGGTTTTTTTAGGCATATCGCCCAGTTTGGCGCTAAAAAATGGTTTATTGTCCAGCTTTAAAGTGTATTTATCATCATACAACATTAGTTTGTGTTTGGTTTTATCGAAGGTACCGGCAGTGATGGTTACCGAAATTTTACCATTAGAAAATTGTACAAGTCCGGGTTTATTCTCCGTTAATGGCAGTTTTGGCAGGCTTTCTTTATTCAAAGCCTCGTCTAGACTACTAAGGGTAAAAGCCGCCAGTTCGCTACGCAGGCCTTTATCCAGTATTTTTTTATAATTGTCTTTCTTAGGCCTGTAATCGGGTATATCGCTTATTTGGGCATTGGCAAAACTGTATGACACCAACAAGCAAAACAATAATAAAAACCTTTGCATAATGTGTTTTTTGTTGTTAACTGATAGATAACGTTCACCCTATTAAAAAAGTACAAATAACCTGTTGTTTTATGTTGCAAATGGGTTTGCAGTACAAGTGTGCGACGCAAGCATGCCGATAGCGCCTTGCTGCCGGGTACATAATGCCAAATTATATCTGCAGATTGCTTAACATATCGGCCGTAATACGCTGCAAATCGTATTCATGTTGCCAACCCCAATCGGCCCGGGCAATGGAGTCATCAATGCTTTGCGGCCAGCTATTGGCAATTTGCTGCCGGTAATCGGGCTTATATTGAATGCTAAAACCGGGTTTATGCAGGGCAATTTCTGCGGCAATTTCTTTTGGCGAAAAGCTGATGCCCGCAATATTATACGAGGTGCGCACCGATATTTTTTCCGCAGGCGCTTCCATTAATTCAATGGTAGCTTTTATAGCATCGGGCATATACATCATGGGCAGGTAAGTATCCTCCGTTAAAAAACATTCGTAACTGTTTTGTTCCAGCGCCTCATGAAAAATTTCAATGGCATAATCGGTAGTGCCGCCACCGGGTGCAGATTTATAGCTAATAAGTCCGGGATACCGCAAACTGCGCACATCTACACCAAACCGCTTATGATAATAATTGCACCAAAACTCTCCGGCATATTTACTTATGCCATATACCGTTATAGGTTCTATTACAGTTTGCTGGGGGCAGTTTTGTTTTGGACTGGTGGGCCCAAATACCGCAATGCTGCTTGGCCAATATACTTTGGTAAGTTTTTCTTCACGGGCTATATCCAATACATTTAACAAGCCCTGCATATTCAGGTTCCAGGCAAGGTTGGGATTTTTCTCGCCGGTAGCCGATAAAATGGCAGCCAACAAATAAATCTGCGTAATATTCTGGCGTATTACCTGTACATGCAGCATTTCCTTATTCATCACATCCATAGAAACATAGGGCCCGGTACCTTTCAGCAATTCGTTTTCCTCCCGCATGTCAGATGCAATTACATTGCTGTTGCCATATATTTTTCTAAGGGCCAGCGTAAGTTCTACCCCAATTTGGCCACTGGCGCCAATCACCAATATTTTTTCTTTAACCATTGCGTTTAATTCTAAGTGGTAAAAATAAAGGTTATCTGTAAAACCTAACAATAATTAGTTATGGATATTTATTAGTTAGAAAACAAGGAAAATTAAATTAGTTAGCCGGGCAGCAGATGCTATATGAGGCTTTACTTGCGTCGCACTCTTGTACTGCAAATCAATAGTCAACAATACTGATGGTCTGTAATTAATCAGGAGTAAAACAGGAGGTAAAAGCCATCCATAAAAGATGGGGCCTTGCAGTTAATCCAGTACCACTTGTTTAATAAAATATCCGGCTGGGAATGTGGCCGTAAAAACATGGTTTGGCTCAAAAATACCAAAACAGGTACTGCCGCTGCCACTCATGGCTGCATAAACGGCCCCCTGATTATACAATGTTTCACAAATAGTTGTAATTACCGGGTGGGCAGCCGCAACTGCAACCTGAAAATCGTTGGTTAAACTTTGCCGCCAGTTAACTACCGGTGTTTGTATTAGCTCCAATAAATTTTTATCTGGTATTGCAGGACTGATCGCCTTAAAAGCCCAACCCGTATTTACATGTATTCCCGGGTTTACCATTACACATGTATACCCTTTTAACTGTACAGAAACCGGAGTTAATTCCTCTCCCCTGCCTGTGGCATAACTAGGTTGGTTAACAATAAAAAATGGACAATCGCTGCCCAATTGTAATGCATAGTGTATTAACTGTTGTTCAGTTAAGCCCAGTTGGTATTTTTTGTTAAGTGCCAGCAGGGTAAAAGCACCATCGGCACTACCACCACCCAGGCCTGCACCCATTGGAATAGCCTTATGCAAATGCATTTTTACAGGGGGCAATTGTGCAAAATCTTTATGTAAAAGCTGGTAGGCTTTAATACAAAGATTACTATCAGCCGGGCCATCAATGGCTAAGCCGCTGCAACTAAATTCAACACCGGTAAATTCCTGCTTATTGGGGTGGGTAATTATTTCTAGAGCATCTGTAATTGGAAGAGGATAGAAAACTGTTTCCAGGTTATGAAATCCATCATCCCGCCTGCTAATAACATGTAAGCCAAGATTAATTTTGCAATTGGGAAATACAACCATGTATGCTTTAATTAGGGAAAAAATAGTTGCTATTGCAGTTAGCTATTTGCGCTTATTAATTTCATCGCGAATTGAAATGGCCCTTATATAATCTTCCTGTTCAAGAACGTCATTTAATAAGGTATGTAACTCTTCCAGGTTTAATTTGCTTAATTCCTCTCTTGAAGCATCCGAGGTAACGGCAGAAGGTTCTTCCACCTGAATATCTGATTTGCGCTTTTTGCCGGTATCTTCCATTAAAATGCCTGCACTTTCCAAAATATGATCGTAGGTATAAATAGGGCAGCCAAAACGTACGGCCAATGCCAATGCATCGCTGGTACGGCTATCTATTTCCACTGTATCATGTTCGCTTATACAAACCAGTTTCGAGTAAAAAATGCCTTCCTGCAAATCACTGATGATAATTTCCATCAGCTCTACATTAAATGCATTCATAAAATTTTTCATCAGGTCGTGGGTAAGCGGACGACTGGGTTGCATACGTTCCAATGCCACTGCAATAGCCTGTGCTTCAAATCCGCCAATTACAATAGGTAAACGGCGCAGTCCATTTAGCTCACCCAACACAACTGCATATGAATGCGTTTGTGTTATGCTATGAGAAAGGGCCACAATTTCCAGTTCTATTTTCTTCATATCCTGACAAAAAATTTCTATTTGGCAAAAGTAAAGATTTAAAAGACTGTTTAAAAATTCAATTTCCACATACCAGCTATCATTTTTATGGCAGCATCCTTGCGTCGCAATCACTTTATCAGCAAATCATTTGGCAACTCTGGCCTCCGGTACAAAGGGCTTTGTAAAAAATACACCTGTTTCATGCATTTTTTATCAACTGCTAATTTCAAAACATAAAAATGGCTGCCATTAGACAATGGCAGCCAATGCACATGAGAAATATTCAAAATGTTTACAGATCGGTTGTTTTTAAATTTTTGGGGAATTTTACCTCCAGGGTTTGTTTCTTACCGTCGCGGCTAATTTCCACTTTTACAGTATCGCCTTTTTTAACCTCTTTCATTTTTTCTTTAAAATCATCTACTGAAGTGATGTCTTTACCATTTAAATTGGTAATAATATCCTCTTCTTCAATGCCTGCTTTGGCAGCTGGCTCATCCTCATTTACTTCCAATACGGTTACACCTTTACCATCTTCTGTATCCTGTACCTGAAACCCAAAACGGGGTTTATCATCGTTCCAAAAAGATTGTCCACCGGCAAAATCACGTATGCGTGGCATCATTTCTGGTGCAATTTGCATATTAAAGGCTTCATCATTATCAGCACCAGCCCCATTTCTCCAGCTATATACCCTAACCTGTTTATTTTCCCCTAAGGTAGCTTCGGTGGTAGCAGGTTTACCATCGCGTAAATAGGCAATGGTTACTTTGTCTTCAGGTTTTAGCTTGCCAATGGTTTTATACAGGTCATCCGCATCGGTTATGTTTTCATCGCCTACTTTGGTGATGATATCTCCTTCCTTAAGTCCAGCCGCTTCTGCTGCACTTTTATTAGTTACCTCAGTAATTTCAGCGCCTTTATCAGCCTTTTTTGTCATAACGCCCAAAAAGGCCTTATTGCTTCTCACCTCACGCATAAAATCATCGTTCATCGTGGTGAATCCGTTAGCCTCCGGTGCTAATGGCGCAATGGGCATTTCCATTTGCAATACGGCCAAATCGCCATCTTTTATAATTTCAATGTTTTTCCCCTTAAAATCAGCAACTGGTTTACCGTTAAGTGTTACTTTATTGCCATCAATTACAATGGTCATTTTTTCGTCGGCCTTGCCTTTTTTGCGGATGATGATATTCTCCTCCGTTTTTTTATCAGTAGTTGATGCTTTTGGTGCATTTTGTGCTGATGCAATGGTTACTGCACAAATACAAGCGAACATTGATAAACTTAGTATCTTTTTCATGTTATTTATTTTTACGTCTACGAAATGTTTAGTAGTTCAAATGTAGGGAGTTTTTTCAAATACGAAGAGTTTCGGAAATGTTAAAAGAATTTAATTTTGAATTAGCAACATCCAAACTATAAAATATATGGTTGTAATAGCCGTTTGCCTATTTAGTTTAAATATTCGTTATTAAGAAAAAAAATCACTACAAATGAATAAACAACCTTCACTGGTATTTTGCCTTTTAATGGATTTGCTTGGCAGTATTACCTATATCATTCCAGGTATTGGTGAAACGGCCGATATTATTTGGGCACCTATATCGGGTTATCTGTTTTATAAAACTTTTGGTGGGCGTAAAGCAGCTATTGGTGGCCTGTTTAACTTTGCAGAAGAACTGCTGCTGTTTACCGATATCATTCCCAGCTTTACCATTATGTGGCTTATACAGCGCTTTTATGCCAATAAGCCATTACCAATTTTGCCGCTATGAAAGCGGAACCCTGAACCGAGCGTGGCAAGCAAAGTTCCTTTTTATTCTACAGTTTAGTCCCAAAAAACAAATAACCAAAAGACAAAAAGCTTTAAAATAATTACCCAATTTTATTTTTACCAATTTGGGGTAATTATTATATTTATACATGCCTTTTCTTACCCCAAAAACTTTAAAAAAATACCCCTTCATCCGTTTGCTGGCAGCATTGGTTGCCGGTATAATATTGCAATGGTATATCAGTTTCTCTCCAATATTTCTTTTATCTGCATTTCTTGTTGTTTTGTTACTGCTACTTCTGTTTAGCTTGTTACCCAACGCCCGAAAATTTACAGGTAAATGGCTGCAAGGCCAATTGATTTTATTTGTGTTTTGCATTGCTGGTGCCCTGCTTGTTTATTCAAAAGATATTAGGCACCGCAATAACTGGATTGGTGCAGTTTATCAGCCGGGCGATACCATCCTGATAAGCTTATCAGAACCACTGGTTGAAAAAACAAATAGCTATAAAGCGCAGGCTGCTGTAAAAGCCATACAGCAAAATGGCAATTGGGTAAATGTACAGGGCAATATACTGGTGTATTTTAAAAAAGCTGATAGCCTGCCACCATTAGAATATGGTTCTGTAATAGCACTGTATAAAGCATTGCAACCCATCACCAATAGCGGTAATCCGGGTGCATTTGATTATAACCGCTATTGTTTGTTTCAGGATATTACCGCACAGGTATTTGTACAAGATGAAGATTATACTGTTTTGCCGCAATCAGATAAAAACCTTTTGCAGCAATTGATTTTTAATACCCGTGACGCAGCATTAAATACCCTGCAGCAATATATTCCCGGCGATAAAGAAACAGGGGTGGCAGAAGCCCTGCTTATTGGTTACCGCAACGATTTGGATAAGGACCTGGTACAGGCCTATAGCAACACCGGCGTAGTACATATCATCGCTATTAGTGGCTTGCATTTGGGTATGATCTACGCATTGCTTCGTGTATTTTTCAGTTTCTTTAAAAAGCGAAAATGGTTGTTGATTGTACAGCCACTCTCCATTTTGTTTGTGTTATGGGCATTTACATTGGTTGCAGGTGCCGCCCCTTCCATATTACGCTCTGCAGTAATGTTTACATTTATCGTTATTGCGGAAAGCATTGGCCGCCGCACCAATATGTACAATACCCTGGCAGCCGCTGCTTTTTGTATGCTGATATACAATCCATTTATGCTTTGGGATGTTGGTTTCCTGCTATCTTTTGCGGCGGTTATCAGTATTGTAAGTTTTATGGTACCGGTATATAACTGGTTTTATTTCAAAAATAAATTAGCCGATAAAATTTGGGCGCTTACGGCTGTTACCATCTCGGCTCAGGTGCTTACAGTGCCTATCATTATTTTTTATTTTCACCAGTTTCCTAACCTGTTTCTGCTCACCAATTTTATTGCCGTGCCACTCTCAGGTATTATTTTGTATGGGGAAATTATTTTAATTTGTTTGGCATTTATTCCATTGGTGGCCCATTATGTAGGCATTGCCCTTTTTGGGTTAATATGGTGTATGAATAGTTTTATTGAATTCATCAACCACCTGCCTTTTGCAGTTTGGAATAACCTGCAAATCTCCATTACCCAAACCTGGTTATTGTACCTGATTATTGTAAGTATATGCATATGGCTTTTAAGAAAATCCATAACAGCCTTGCTGTTTGCTGCAGGCGCATTTGCTGTATTGGCATTATCACTTAGCGTTAATTGGTTACAGGCTGCCAGTCAGCAACAGCTAATTGTATTTAATGTACCCAAACACACTGCTATGGATGTATTGCAGGGCCACCAGTACCATTTTAAAGGCGATGAAGAGATAGTAGCAGATGGTTTTTTACGCAATTTCCACCTAAAACCTGCCCGTATTGCCTTTTATGTAAATACTGATACAGTCCCACTTTTATCCATCCCGCACAATACCATTTTCCAAATAAATAACACCACGGTTTTGGTAATAGATAGCCTGCTTAGCCTACCGTCGCCTGCACAAAAAATACCGGTAGATTATATTATTCTCAGCCATAATCCACCGGTAGATCTCAATCAATTGGTGCAATTTTTTGCCTGTAAAACCATTGTTTTCGATAGCAGCAATCCTTTGTGGAAAACAGAGCTATGGAAAAAAGACTGCGAAAACTTACATTTGCGCTTTCATTCAGTAGCCCAACAGGGTGCTTTTATCACAGATCTTAATTAAAAAAGGCAGCAGGTTATTTTGTAACAGTACAAAAATTAGGTGCCCGGCAACAGAATCAAATAGCAGCATTCTTGCGTCGCACACTTGTACGTTCTGATTAAGTATCAGCAACACAGTACCCAATTTGCCAATAAAACAGTATCAATCATCATTGCCATGCAAAAGAAAATTCAATCTGCACTTATTTCCGTTTTTTATAAGGATGGTCTTGCCCCTGTTGTAAAAGAATTGGAGCGCCTGGGTATTACCATTTATACCACCGGCGGCACCCAAAAATTTATTGAAGATCTGGGTATTTCCTGTGTGGCGGTAGAAAGCCTAACCACCTACCCTTCTATTTTGGGTGGCCGAGTAAAAACATTGCACCCTGCTGTGTTTGGTGGTATTTTGGGCAGAAGAAGTGTTGCACAGGATCTTGTAGAAATGAAAGAATATAATATTCCCGAAATAGATCTGGTAATTGTTGACCTGTATCCTTTCGAGGAAACCTTACGTACCACCAGCGAAGAAAAACTAATTATAGAAAAAATAGATATTGGCGGCCCATCTATGATTCGCGCCGCAGCAAAAAACTTCAGCGATCTGGTTGTAATCGCGGCCAAAGACGATTATGCTTCACTGGTACAAATTTTAGAAACCCAGCATGGAGAAACATCGCTTGATCAACGCAAAGCCTATGCTGCAAAAGCTTTTGAAGTAGTAATGAATTACGATATTGCTATCAACAACTACTTTAACGGTAGCATTTTACAACCATTAACGCATAAACAATCCATGCGCTATGGCGAAAACCCACATCAACAGGCTTCATTTTATGGTAATCTTGCCGAAATGTTTAACCAATTAAATGGTAAAGAATTATCTTATAATAACCTGGTAGATGTGGATGCAGCTATTCAGCTTATTACCGAATTTCCGGCAGCCACTGCTGCAGAAGCGGTATTTGCCATTATTAAACACACCAATGTATGCGGTGTAGCTGCCAGGGCAACTGTAAAAGAAAGCTGGGATGCCGCTTTAGCCGGCGATCCTGAAAGTGCATTTGGCGGCGTACTTGTTAGTAACGGCACCATAGATAAAGCAACCGCCGAAGCCATTAACGAAATATTTTTTGAAGTTTTAATTGCCCCTTCATTTGATGAAGATGCACTGGCCGTTCTTAAAAGCAAAAAGAACAGAATTTTATTACAATTACAGGCCAATTTAGCTAAACCAACCCTGCAATTCAGGTCATTATTAAATGGTACGCTGGTACAGGGTACAGATATGGGCAATTATACTGACTGGAAAGAAGTTGGTGGCCGCGAAACCACTGCGGCCGAAAAATCAGATCTCAGCTTTGCCAATATCATCTGCAAACATTTGAAAAGTAATGCCATTGCACTTATTAAAAACAAACAACTTATCGGCAAAGGTTGCGGACAAACCAGCCGTATAGATTCCCTGCGCCAGAGTATTGATAAGGCCAAACAATTTAATTTCGATCTGCATGGTGCGGTGTTGGCCAGTGATGCCTTCTTTCCTTTTAACGATTGTGTGCAAATGTCTCATGCCGAAGGTATTGAAGCATTTATACAGCCAGGTGGTTCTATCAGGGATAAAGACAGCATTGAGTATTGTGTAGCACATTCTTTGGCAATGGTAATGACCGGCTTAAGGCATTTTAAACATTAAGATGGTTTTTTCTTCGGGTAAAATTGAAATAATATCCATGTAAAACAAGGCTCAACAAACGGGGTTTGTACGCTATGAGAAATAACAACCAACATACCCTTGCCAATAGCGGTGGCGGCAATAAACAAAAAGCCTATCTCGCATTGGCAGGCACCAGTATCATTTGGGGTACTACCTGGGTAGCCAGCCGTGTTGGTGTGCAACATATGCCAGGTTTGCAGCTTTCCTATTTACGCCAGTTTATTTCAGGTGCTATACTGCTTATTTTTTTTCTGATAAAGGGAGAAAAACTGCCCACCTGGCAACAGTTTAAATGGCTGGCTTTACTTTCTGTATTTATGTTTGTTTTGGCCAATGGGTTAAGTAGCTGGTGTGTAAAATATATTAGTAGCGGACTTGCATCTTTAATAAGTGCCTTATACCCGCTTTGTGTGGTTATAATTGAAATGATTTTTTACAAGAAACGCAACAACTCCCCACTCACTCTCATAGGCCTTGTGATTGGCATTATTGGTGTGGCTGTAGTTTTTTATGAAAATGCTTTTCACGAACAACCTGCCGGCTATGGCTTTGGCGTTTTGCTGGGTTTTCTGGCCATGTTTGGCTGGACCATCGGCACCATCCTGGTGTCGCGGAATAAATACCAAATGAACCCCTATTATGCATTGGGCTGGCAAATGTTTATTTCATCCTTTATTATTTTTATAGCGGCCAATTTAACCGGCAATACTATTCCCCTTAGCGATATTCCTTATCAATCCTGGTTGGCCATTGCTTACCTGGTGAGCATGGGTTCTTTAATTGCTTTTATGGCATTTATTTATTCCATAAAAAACCTGCCGCCAGCTATTTCTTCTTTGTATGCTTATATCAATCCGTTGGTAGCTATGTTGGTGGGTGCCTTGCTGTTAAACGAACCATTAACCACCTATATTATTGCCGGCGCCTGTATTACTTTGTTTGGTGTTTATCTGGTAAATTATAGCATCAAAAAAATGAAATAATCTGTATTTATTTCTGTTATTTTTTTTTGTTACCAGCCAATAATCAATATGCAGCTTTACTTGCCACGCTCGGTTCAGGGTTCCTCCTTTGTGGCAGCTGATAATATGTTGGTGTATATTTTTTACTCTTTGCTAGATCCAGGTTATGGGTCCAAAATACCTTGTTGAAGTATATCCCAAACGAACAAGAGTGCGACGCAAGCGGCGATGATAGCATTGGTATAGCCGGGCTAATGATACTTTTTTACACGCGGAAAATTATTCAAAATAAAAAGGCGGTACATTTCTCTCCAATCTTGCCATTCCTTTTGCTCAGTTAAAAAATGATTGTGAAAAATGGTAATCAGTGTGCCGCCTGTGGCTTTTGTGATATCATGGTAATATTGTAATTCTTTGGCGGCAGTCTCGGCGGTATAATGCTGTTCAAAAAAAGAGTTGGCCTCCATATAGCAAAAAGGGTGAATTAACAATGGTGTGGCCATGTTTGCTGCAAGATTAAACCAGTAAAAAGGTGTGGCAACCGAAGCCCTGAAACCATTGATGCTGCCATATCCCATAGAATAATCGTGCTGAATTCCTGCTTGTAAAAGCTGACTATACGTTTCAGGGAGATTCATTTTAATATAGTGCTGTCTGCTATGGGTTACTGGCTTCCCTGTTATGCTTTGTAATAACGAAATTTCTTGCTGTACAACCGCATGGCTATTATTGCTTTGCCAGGAAGGGTGAATGCCGGTTATATATTTTTTGTGCAGCCAGCGTATTAACTGCTGCATGTATTTATTGTTAGGAGAAATGTTTTTATCGTAGGCTTTTCTTTTTTGGGCCAATAAAAAAAAGTATACCGGATGCAGGTTGCATATTTCGTGCATAGCATCCATAAAATCATAATTTACAAAGGGGTCTTTCATGCCCATTAATAGTACCCCGGCTCTCTCCAATACCTTGTTTATACGGCCGGTGAAAAGATCCTTAATAAATCCCCCAATATTTTGAATTAGCGGTTTATGTAAATAGCAATAGGCAATATCAATATCGTAAGTGGGCAAAAATTTAAAATCTGGTTTTGGAATGCGTATTAATGGCTGTTGTTGCTGCAGCATTGCGATGGTGGCTGCCACCCATTGGTTTACCAGCGGTGCCTGTAGAAAATTATGTTGATATGCCAGACTATTGGTATGCGCATAACGGCCATAAGCATCCTGCTGATTGGGCAGGTATTCTTCATAGCGGCTAACAAGGTAAAAGCTGGCTGCCAGCAAATCAAATGGCAGGTGGCCATTAGTACCAAAAAAAACCGGCATGCCTTTCCATTGCGTTACCAGAATTTGTTGCTGCGCTATATCCTCCTGTTCCAATAAACCGTGGGGTTGTATCCACAGTTCCAGACTGCAAACGGGCGCCGCGGTATAATTTATTTTAAAACAATGGGTGGTATTTATAAATGCTGCTTTATCCTTTGTGCATTGTACCGTTAAACCGCCAATAGTACCAAACAGCAGTGCTGTGGTATATTCTATTCGGCTGGTGATATGGGGAGTATAAATTAGCAGTTTCATACGCACAAGGGCACTATAAGCTATCTGAATTTGATGATGATTGTTTTGCTGCAACCTTTAGCTGCATAAAGAACCAACCGTACAAGTGAGTGACACAACGGAAGCTTATACTTGATATACAGCCTGCTTAATAAAAGCATTATTGGTTATGTTGCTCTTTCCACATTTCGTTAAAGGTTTTCTGGCTAAAATGCAGTTCGCTTCTGTGGGTTGTCCAGCCTTTAAAAACTTTATTCACTACCCAGTTTTTCAGGTTGCCATTACCTATATTCATCATACTGCGGTTAAGGCTGCTTTGGCGCCATACTTTCCAGGCAATTCTTTCGCTAAGGCTGCTTTCGCCCTGTGCTACGGCTTCCTGTCTGTTTTCGAGCAGTAGTTCGTGCAAGTTTATTTTTACGGCGCACACCTGTGTACAATTGCCACATAAGGAGGAGGCATTGCTTAGATGTTTATAATCGCCCATGTTTTTTAAATGCGGCGTTATTACGCTGCCAATGGGGCCGCTATAGGTAGTTTCATAACTATGTCCGCCAATATTTTTATACACCGGGCAAGCATTTAAACAGGCACCGCAACGTATGCAATAAAGCGCTTCCCTTGTTTTGGCATTAGCCAATAAATTAGTGCGGCCATTGTTTAACAGAATAACATACATTTCTTCGGGACCATCCTTTTCGTTGGGTTGTTTGGGGCCACTTACAATGCTATTGTATACGGTAACCTGCTGGCCTGTGCCATAGGTAGATAATAAGGGCCAGAACAATGCCAGATCGTTGATAGATGGAATCATTTTTTCTATACCCACCACAACAATATGTGTGGGTGGCCAGGCGCAACTTAGCCGGGCATTGCCTTCATTTTCGGTAATGGCGATGGAACCGGTATCGGCTATAATAAAATTGGCGCCGGTAACACCTACCTGTGCAGCAGTATATTTTGTTCTAAGTTTATCTCTTGCAACAAGCGTAAGCTGTTCTGGAGTTAAACCCGGTGGCACCCCAAGTTTTTCTACAAATAATTTGGCAACATCTTCTTTGCTTTTGTGCATGGCGGGTGTAACAATATGGTAGGGAGGTTCACCATCCAGCTGTTGTATGTATTCGCCCAAATCGGTTTCTACACTTTCAATACCATTTTTCTCCAGAAAATCATTCAGGTGAATTTCTTCTGTTACCATGCTTTTGCTTTTTACCAGCGTGGTACAGTTTTTTGCTGCACATATTTTACCAATTTCGGCAAGGGCATCATCGGCAGTATCGGCCCATATTACTTTTGCGCCGCGTTCAGATATTTTTTTCTCAAACTCTTCCAGGTATTTATCCAGATTTTCTATGGCACGCCACTTAGCATTTTTAGCCCTTTCTCTTGCCAGCATTACATCGGTAAACTGTTCTTTGCCAATAGGCACTACGGCATTATATTTAGCTATATTAAAATTAATCTTGCGCCGATGCTCCATGTCGGCAGCTTTAATAGTGCTTTTGGCAATAAATGAGGCAGCTGTATCGGTCATAAAGAATTAGGTTTAATTGCTTTAATTAATCTGGCTGTTGGCTATTCATGTGTTCTGCGGTAGCGGCAAGGGTATCATAAAACTCCTGCCCGTATTTTCTTATAATAGATTCTTTTAGAAAAATATATACAGGCACTTTTAATTTTTTGCCCAGATTGCAGGCGGCTTTGCACAAATCTTCCCGAGGTTCATAGTTTACATATTCCAGATCGGGGTCCAGTTTGCTTTTTTGAATGCGGATTGGATACAAATGACAGCTGATAGGTTTTTTCCATTCCAGTTTACCATCATAATAAGCCTGTTCGATACCGCATTTTAAAATGCCCTTATTGTCTCTAAAACCATAGGCACACATTTCGCCTTTAATGGTGGGCGTTACCCAGCCAAAATGGGCATCATATGCATATTTGCCCTGCTTTTCAATGGCAGCCAAACCGGCTGTTGTTAAATAGGGTTTTATTACTTCAAAGTGTTGAATTATCTCATCCAATTCCCAATCTTCCAATGGGGCGCCGGCATCACCATCTTCACAGCATCCGCCTTTGCACTTGCTTAAATCGCAAACAAATTGTTCTTCAATTATATGGTCGCTTACCAGTTTATTATCAATTGCTATCATAAAATATACCCCGTTTCTGTTGCTTACAGCTATTTAATAGCAGCAAATATACGTATAACGAAACGCTATGGCACAACTGTTGAATGCTATAGCCAAAGCGAATCATCACCAAAATTGCTCTAAATGAAAAAGCCGCATTTATCCGCCAGCACTTTTTGCTGGCAGGAATAAACAGTTATTTTATTTAATTATTAATTATATATTTAATAGCTAACTCAAACAAGGGTATCCTGTTACATGTAAAACACCATAACAATTGTTTTTTACCAACTAAAACAAACTTATGAGTTTACAAGTAATTGGTGCCGGTTTTGGAAGAACAGGCACCATGTCTACCTACAAAGCCCTGATAGAACTGGGCTTTCCCTGCTATCATATGAAGGAGATTATCCTTAACAAAGCCAATGCCTCGCATATTGATTTTTGGGACAAGGTTACCAATGCCCCCGCAGGACAGCAACACAACTGGAATGAAGTGTTTGCCAATTATACTGCCGCAGTAGATAACCCAGCCTGTTGTGTATGGCATGAGTTAATGGTTGCTTACCCCAATGCCAAGGTGTTGTTAACCGTGCATCCCGGCGGCGCCGAAGCCTGGTACAACAGCACCATGGATACCATTTATTTTACTGAAACCTTATGGCAGTTTAAAGTACTAAAAGCCGTTGTACCGGCCATGCGCAAATTTGGCAATATCTCCAAAAACCTTATCTGGAAACGCTCTCACAAGGGCACTATGGAAAATAAAGCTGCCGCCATTGCACATTATCATGCACATATTGAGGAAGTAAAAGCAACAGTGCCTGCAGAAAAATTACTCGTCTTTAATGTAACCGAGGGCTGGGAGCCGCTATGTACATTTCTTGGTGTAGATATTCCTGCTACCCCTTTCCCTAACGTAAACGACAGGGCCGAGATTAAGAAAACCATTAGCGATTTTACCAAAGGCGCCTATGTTATTCTGGCTATTGGTGCAGCGGTACTTTTACTGGCAGCCTTTTTACTTTTTAAATTTTTTGCCTAACCAAGGTGATGGAAGGTTTGGCATTTTTTTGGGCCAGGCAATAGATTCAATTGCGGCTTTACTTGCGTCGCACACTTGTACGGCGGGATGATTGGGCAGCTTTTATACAGCCGGGGAATAGCAGATTGTTTTAAACATGTTTTTAAATAACAGTAGCAGGTGCTCATCTCCTGCTATTGTTATTAATGGTTTAATGGCCGCTTTTTTATCATACCCCCTTTGGTATCTTTTACACTGCTCATTATAACAAAAGCATGTGGATCAATCTTTTCAATTTCAGTGTTTAGTTTGTTTAATTCAAGTCGGGTAATCACGGTATATACAATATCTATATCGTTTTTCTCGCCATGTTTGCCAAAACCCCGCTGGCCCTTATATACAGTTACGCCCCTGCCCATAACATCAATAATCATCAGCCTTATATCGTTGCTGTGGGTAGAAATAATGGTAACGCCGGTATATTCTTCAATTCCCTCAATTACAAAGTCGAGTGTTTTAGATGCCGCCAGATAGGTAATCATAGAGTACAACGCAATTTCAATCGATAACAAATAAGCTGCCGCAGAAAAAATAACCACGTTTATGACAATGATAATATCACCAATGGTGGCGCCAAATTTTTTACTTAAAAAAATGGCCAGTACTTCGGTGCCATCAATCACCGCACCGCCCCTTACCGAAAGGCCAATTCCTGCACCCAGAAAAAAGCCACCAAAAATGGCTACCAGCAAATTGTCTTTGGTAATATCCGGAAACTGCACCGTAGCCAGTACCAGTGCCAAACCCGAAATGGCCAAAGCTGTTTTTATGGCAAAGGCTTTACCCACCACATTATAGCCCAGAATAACAAAGGGAATATTAATGCAAATAATCAACAGATACAGGGGGATAGAAGTTAGGGCAGAAATTAGCAACGATATACCTGTTGCACCCCCATCAATAAAATGATTGGTTAATAAAAAACCTTTAAACCCAAATGCCGCTGAAAAAATGCCCAGTGTTATCAATACCACATCTTTTAATGTGTGGGTAAAAATGATTTTTAATTCACGAAACTTTTTAGCCAATTGAAACTGAGAATACGCCGGGCTTTCACCAGCAATGGATTTGCCTTTTTTGTTCTTTAATGTTTGTACTACAATTTGCGTGAAAAAATGATTCATGGTTAGCGGTGTATTTGATGATTAGGTGGTGTTGATTGAAGATAACACATGTTGTTTTAAAAAATTCCCAAATTCTGCCAATAGCCTAAATGAAAAGGATAATTCAGGAATTGCCTGCGCACAATTACAATAGCAAAATCCTTTTACTTTTCACCTAACGGGATGGCAATTTTACCATTCAACAAAGTATTTTACTTTTTAAGCAAGGGTTTTCCGCGAATTTGTATATTTAATTAAGATGCCACAAGTACAGGTGATGAAGTGATTGCGACGCAAGGATGCTGCCACTAGTGCATTAGCCGGTATTTACCTTAGCATTATTTGATTTTTATACCTATTTTTTATTTCACCATTTGAATTGTATACTATGAAATTTGTATTATTTGTATTACTCTTTGTATTGCTGGCTTTTAAAATTCAAGCCCAACAAGAAAATAGCATTGTTATTGGAAAAGTGGACAGTGTGTATTCCAGGATTTTAAATGAGCAGCGAAAAATTTGGGTATATGTGCCTGATATGAGGGGTGGCATGCATGCCCCCAACCAAAAATATCCTGTAGTGTATTTACTAGACGGCGACGGACACTTTGAATCGGTAGTAGGCATGATACAGCAACTGAGTGAAGTAAATGGCAATACAGTTGTTCCTGAAATGATTGTAGTAGGTATACCAAATACCGACCGCACAAGGGATTTAACCCCTACCCATATTGACAGCGATTTACCAATGATGGATAGTGGCTTTTCAAGAACTACCGGGGGTAATGAAAACTTTATTTCGTTTATTGAAAAGGAATTGATGCCGCATATTGATTCTGCTTACCCCACACAACCATATAAAACACTGATAGGCCATTCGTTTGGCGGCTTAACAGTGATGAATGTACTTACCAATCATACTAAACTTTTTAATGCATATATTGCTATAGACCCCAGCATGTGGTATGATAAAGAACGCTTTTTACAAGCTACCAAACAGAAGCTTACCGCTAAAAAATATGATGGTACAAGATTGTATTTAGGCATCGCCAATACCATGCCCGAAGGTATGACGCTGGATAAAATGAAAAAAGATACCAGTGTCGATACCCGTCATATTCGTTCCATTTTTGCAATGGACCAATTTATAAAATCCAACAGCGCTAATGGGCTAACGTATGCCAGCAAATATTATGCAGATGATGATCATGGATCAGTGCCATTGATAAGTGAATACGATGGACTGAGATCTATTTTTAATTATTATCGATTTAAATTTACGCAAGCGGATTTTACTGATTCAAGTACTGCTTTGCCTACCAGGCTGGCAAAACATTATACTACTATATCAAAAGCATTTGGATATACCGTTTCTCCGCCCGAAATGCAAATTAACGGGTTGGGTTATCAGGCATTAAGCCTTGGGCAGTATACAAAAGCAGCAGTTTTATTTCAAATGAATATTGCCAACTATCCATCCAGCGGTAATGCACTGGATTCTTATGGCGATTTACTGGCTGCCAAAAAAGATACCCTTAATGCAATTGCCTATTACGAGAAAGCTTTGGCCATCAACAGCAATGAAGAAACCAAACAAAAGTTACTGCAACTACAAGGCAAAGCTGCATTTACCATCAGTGCGCAAGACCTTCAAAAATATGTGGCTGCATTTGAATTTACCGATGTACCAGCCACTGCTACCACAGCTATCAAAGACAACGCTTTATTTGCTACAGTACCCGGACAGGGATCGTTTGAGCTGGTGCCGGTTGCAACCGATACTTTTAAAATTAAAGGTTTGGAAGGTTTTAAAATTCACTTTGAAATGGATGGCAATACGGTGATTGGATTAACTTCAATACAGGCAAATGGTACATATAAAGCAAAGGTGAAAAAATAAAAAACCAATTATTATAGTTGTTGCATTAAACTATTTTTTGAGCCCGGCACTTGAATTTCTATTGGGCTTAACTTGCGTCGCACACTTGTACGGTTGGATTTATTCTTAAACAGTGTAATACTATCTTTGCAGCGAGTAAGTCTCATTGCTGCATAAAGTATCTATCAGCACAAGTGTGCGACGCAACGGATGTTTAATGCTTTATAAAAGCCGGGCTAATAATTTTCCTTTTGTATTTATGGTGCCTTATTTACATTAATTTTTATACCCTGGCTATGGCTGCCAAAAGCAGGCGCATACATACATTCTATACTTGCAATACCTGCGGTAAAACTACCCGCCTGTGTAATAAAAACCGGATACTCAAAAATATAAGTGCCCTTATTAATATTGCTGATAAAAAAGTTGGTAGCAGCATCTTTTGTTGATTCGTAATAGCCCAATCCATCCTGCCATTTATAGCCACTTAATACATTAACCGGTTCCATGGTAGCTGCACGCATATCTTTAAGATGTAAGTACTCCATTGGCCTGTCGCAATGCAATTCAATGCGAATAATTATTTTTTGCCCAACGGTTAATTCCTGTCCATCAGTTACAGGTTGCAGCACTTTACCGCTACTGGTATTTTCTTGTATAAACAATGATCGGGAAAGGGTTAAAGGCGAAGCTGCAGGAGTTATTTTATCCAGATCTTCAAAATATTGCCAGTATACAGCACCCCAGGATGGCAGTGCGATTTTATTGTTAACCGCATTTTTTGCACTACTGGTAGTAACAGTAATATTACCCATACCAGCCGTTACGGCATTGCCACTGATACGTGTTTTGATATAGCCGGTACCAGCCTGCGCATTGGATATATTTACAAGTTGGTTGTTTAAAGATATTTGCACCATGGTGTTATTAGTGATGGCTTTTGCAGTGTCTAGTAACAGGCTGTAACAGGCGTCTGCTGTGGCTTTGGTGGTTTCCCAATTATTGGTTTGCTTGTTTAATATTAGCCAGGTGCACATATTATTTGCATCAGTAGTTAGTTTACTGTTTTTTTGTTGCGCTGCCATTTCGCTTACAAGTTGAATAAGCAATGCCTGTTGCTCAATAGGATGCTGATACCAGTAATACCCGGCTTTACTGTTTTTCCAATACATGCCTTTTATACTGTCTGTTACTGCATTTTCTAAAATGGAAGGCAATATGTTTTTTTCGGTAAAAATTTGCTGACCTGTTTTGTTTAATGCCAATGCAATCATGGCCTTTAGATAAGTATTTTGAACATTCCAGTATAGTTTAGCCTGACGGGTATAATAATTTTGTGCGTTTGTAATACCCTCATTTGCTTTAATATTGGCAAAGTAACTGCGCATGTATAAATACTGTATTTGCAACATACCCAAATGGTTGTTATTGGCATCTTTTGCAGTTATGAAATGTTTGTCATTTTCAATTGCCAAATCTGCATAGTGAATACCTTTTGTAATAATGCTTTGCAATAATCCATCAGTAGTATTATCAATAGCGCCAAGTGCTTTTAATTTGCCGATACCGGTTAATATGTATTGTGTAATATACCTGTCTTCATAACCACCACTAAACCAGGGGAATGCTCCATTTTCCAACTGCATTTGCTGCAATTGTTGTAATGCTTTTGCAGAGGAAGCACTCATGTTTAATACATCAAATAGTAGGGCAATATTTTGTTGTTGCTGTGTTTCGGTGGCAGCATCTAATACCCATGGCGTTTCCTCCAGCAGAATTTGTTTTAGTTCAGGATTTAAGGCAAGATTAGATTGCAGCGACTGATGAGTTGTGTCGTTTTTCCATTGTGCAAAAACGGATTTAATCCTGGGGAATCTGGCTACAATATAGGCAGCCAGCGTATTGGCATAAAAACGGTTAAATGTTTGTTCGGCACAATCCTGTGGGTATTCCATTAAATAGGGCAAAGCCTTTATGGCAAACCAAACGGGGTCTGGTGTATATTCAACAGTAAGGCTTTCGTTGGTTAAACTGGCAGAATTATTTTGCAGCAGTTTGGTAAAGTTGAATGTTTTTGAACCATTACCATGCATTAACAAAGGCAGGCTTTCTGTTACCAATATTCGGTTTGATAATAAAGGCAAAGTGTTTTCTTCACCATCAGAATAATTGCCAGCCTGTGCAATAATTTTAATGGTTAATGGATTCGGATAAGTAAATGGAATACTAACTGGAAATGTAACCTGAGTACTTTTACCGGCCTCAGCAGTAAAATATTGATTAGGAAAAACGTTTTGAAACAGACCATCTACAGCTTCATTGGTAACGGCATCTATCAATTGCAGGTAAGCCTGACCGGTTAGGCTGCTATCGCTGATATTACTGATTTTAGCAGATAATTCTATCTGGTCTCCCTCCCTTAAAAAGCGGGGCAAATTGGGTTGCACCATCAATGTTTTTTGGGTGGTAATGGTTTGTTGTGCATAACCAAATGCGAGCTCTTTGGTATAAGCGAAACTCATCCATTTCCATTGTGTTAATGCATCAGGCATAGTAAAACCAAACTGGTAATTGCCATCTGCATCAGCCATTAATTGTGGTAGGAAGAACGCTGTTTCATTAAAATTTTTACGGGCTTGTATATTGGGCGGAGTTGCTGCTGATGTACCGTATGCCTGACCAGCTCCTGATTTCGTTTCTTCGTCTTTTATTATTTGTGGCGGAGTAAATTTCTTATCCCCTACTTTATTGTATGCCATTGCTTCTGGCATCATCACATCACTTTTGTCTCCTGCTTGAGTGATGTACCCCATCCTTGTCTGGTCATAACCATATTGCCAAAGCACATCTCCACTGGTAACCAATTCATCATAGCTACTATAACCACTTTCTATGCTGGTTGGCAGCTCATTTTCTTCACCGCTTTTTGTACCAAAAGCATTGCGGCCATTAAATTCGTTTCGGGTGCTATAAGTTTCCCAAATATTGGGGGTAACCCATTTGTGTGGGATGAATTGGTCTAAAGAAGCGTCATACATGGTGGTTAATAATTCAGCAACCACTTTTTTCTCGTTATGGCCTTTTACAGTAAGCGACCATTGCTCCTTACTGCCAGGTTCGGTTTTATTTCTAAAACTACCATACGCTATGGTTAGTTCTTTGTCGATATATGGAATGTTCACATCCATACCCCCGGTATAAAACCGATTATGTTTTACAAATGCATAATAAACACCAAGCCCATTTCTATCGGCTTCACCAGCCAATAACTCAATTTTTTTCTTGCTGTCAGTTAGGCTATAAAACGAATAATTATCGGCTCTGTTGGGGTTTGAAGCCTGTCCTTTTATTTGCTGAATTACAAATACATCCTTCTCGTTTGTCCCTATCATTAATGCAGCTTTTTCACCGGGTTGTACGGTATTGTTTATAACCGTATTCCAGTTAGGCTGAGGGGAAGGCAAATTGTTGCTTTCCTTTGTAAATACCTGTATGTATTGCACATTTTTTATCTTATTGCCATCCTTATCAATTGTGCTGGCTTCAATACAATACCAACCTTGCTTTAAAATACCTGGTTGAATGATAAAATTTTGAGCATCGCCAGTATTCAAGCTATCAATTATGATTGGGTTTTCAACAGTCCATGTATGGTAATCGCTTTCTGCTTCATATTCATCATAGGGGAAATATGTTGTAAAACTGGCTTTATCCAAACTAAATACATCCGGTCTTTCCCATAACCGTTTTCTATATAATTGTGTGGGCACAGTTAAAGGTGATATACTAATAATTACGTTTGCTGGCACCAACTGTCCGGCAATATTCTCTGTACGCACCGTTATTGCCTTAAAAATTGCAGCATCAACCACGTCTGGCACCTGCAGTTGCAATTGCATAGATGTATACCCAACTGAAATAACACTGCTGGTTTCATGGGTTTCTCCACTGATATCGGTTACAGTAATATCGATAGTAAAATCAAATACAGGATCGTTGCTTTTATCAGTGGTAACATCTGGCAATGCAGTAATTGCTATTGCAAAACGTCCGTCATCATTTGTTGTAACTACTCCTTCGGCTATTTCCTGTTCATTAGAACCGGGCTCAGCCATTTTCCAAAACATCCAGGGATACAGGAACCTGGTATTTCTCTTTATATTATAAGTTACTGTGGCTCCACCTAAAGGCTGACCAGCAAAAGCCTTTGCAAATCCGGTAAGTTGTATGATTTCATTTAAACGATAGCTGCTTTTTAGTGTATCTATTGCAATATAAAATGCCGGGCGTTTATATGCCTCTACCTGCACACTTGCAAGGCTGTTAAACAAATTAGTAGTTATGCTAAAACTGCCCGTTAATACCTGTTTTGGCAATTGAAAGGAGCCGGTAAAAGAACCAAAATCATTTAGCTTTACCTTAAGAGAATCTATCAACTGGTTATTTACATCTTTTAATTCTACCATAATACTGTCCTTAAAATCCGATAATCTGGCGCCAGTGGCATTGGGCTCCTTATAAATACCAATTCCTTTAAAAAGAATGGTTTGCCCGGGGCGGTAAATGCTTCTATCAGTAAAAATATGAATGGTAGTATTTAGTTCTATAGCATTTACAGCTGGCGGGGCGCTGCTAGTATTATTAAATGATCCATAATAATTGCTGTTTTGCAATACTAAAGAATCGTTGCCCTGTTTAAAAACAAGTGAAATATTTCCTTCATTTTTAAAATCAATATTTCTTAAAGAAAAATAGCCATGCATATCTGTTGCCAAATGGCCAGCATTGGCAATTATATAAGCACTCTTTGTATAATCATATCGTTGAATGGCAAATTGTATTGTTGCATCTTTAATTGGCGCTCCGGTTTCCCTGTTTAAAACAAAATAATCAGCGCCATTATTAATAAAACTGATATTACTAACATCAAAACTTTGCACTACCAGTTTATCATTTTGCGTATCAAAACGGTCACTGCCTGCTGCCAATATAAAATAGCTACCTGCACCCAACCCATCAATTTTTATTTCGGTAGCATGCTCCTGATAATCATTGGTGGCAGGTAAAGCCTGCGAGAGGGTTTTTATTGCAGGTACAGCAGTGATGGCTTCCCAGTAGCCATCTTCCCACCGTTTCATTTTGATAGTTTTTAATTCGGCTGCATTAATAATTCTAATATTGATATTAGTTATATTCCGGTATTTTACCAGCATGCGAAAAGGTTGGTCAGGCACATTTATACTTTCAACCGTGGTGGATAACTGTTGTTCCTTAATACTAAATAGCAAGTGCTGCATATTTAAAACACCCATACTGTCAGCATCCTTTTGTTGTAATTGTTTCCCTGCAATACCTATCGCCTTTAAATAATCGTAGCGATAACTGGTATCCCCAAACGGCGTATACAATTTTGCCTGGTCGGCATATTGTTTGGCCAGTAAATACCATGCATTAATGGTAAATTTATCATTGGGAAAGCTGGTTGTAATATCTTCCAGTGCTTTTGTATATAGTACTTTTTTATTTTCAAAAATTCCGTGTTCATTTACCCATTCAATTCGTTCCAGATTTATATCAATAAAAGCAGCAGGATCATTATCACGGGCATGAAACCGCATCAGTTGTTGAAAAAGTTGTAATGACAATAACAAGTTAGAACTGCTATCTTTTGAAATAAAACGGGCATCCATAAATATTGCTGCACTGCCCAATGCCGCAGAATCCTTTATGGTAAATGCATAAGCAGGCTTGGTGATATAATTGTTCTCATCTTTGTAATACTGAAGGGCAACATGTGCCAATAAATCGTATAAAGTAGGCCTCAGGTTAGATCTGTTACCTTTATAAATAATTGGTGCATACGCATCAGTTTTTATTTGCTGTAATAAGGTTACAGGCTCCAGCGCCTTTGCATATAATTTGTTAATGGCTCTATTTAAATCATCAGGGCTCCAGGTGCTAATATCGTTTTTAATTGTAGCAACAGTGGTACTTCTGTCAAACGACTGCCATCGCAATTCGTTGGTATAAATATTTGCCAGCATTATTTGCAATACACTTTTTTGGGCTATATTTTTGGTGCTGTTAATTTCATTTTGAAGCAGTTTTACTGTGGCATTCGCGTCTTCATCTGTAACCTTTTCCTGCAGACTAATTATATAAATTAAGGCTTTTAGCACCTGCGCATCAAGCCCTCTTTTTTTGGCATCTGTATAAATAATTTTTACTTTTTGCAAGGCTGTTTTAGGCAGGCTTTTCTGTACAATCAGTGTGTCAATTATCTTCCATTCTTTGGTATAATTTATATCTTTCATCTGTGCAACTGATATTAGGTAAAAAGCTATGGTACAAAGGGTAAATAATACTATCTTTTTCATGAACCGGTGTTTGATGATACAAAATAAACAATTAATCTACAGATGCAGGAATAACTATTTTACATATTGACTATGGTTTGTTAAATCTTTTACCAGCAGGTGTTACCGGCTGTATATTATTGTGCAGCTGCTGTTGTGTCACTCACTTGTACGTTTATAACAATAGGCAACATTAGTAACAACACTTTTATTGATTGTATCATACTTTAAACAGGCATTTGGGTTAATACCTACAGCCCGGTTTAAATACAGCAGTACAAGTGTGCGACGCAAGTAAAGCCTCATATACATTCATTTGCCTGGCCCATAAAAATGCAAAAGGGCCGCGGAGAACCACAGCCCGTAATGCACAAACGAGAAATATTCCAGGTTGACTAATCAACTATATTACCAGTTGCTAAAGCGTATACCCACAGCATAGGGATATTGCTCTAAACCGGTTTGGTGTAACCTGTTTAAACTATAACTGCCATATACCCTTATTGGTCCAAGCCCCAATTCGGTAACAGCGGCAAGGCGAAATGGTTCTAAATCAAAATCACCCTTGGTTTTATCCTTGCCTCTTTCGCTGCTTATTTGTTTATTACGGCTACCTACTTTATATCCCGCACTAACACCGGCACTAATGCTGAAGCCTTTTCTTTTAGACGGGGTTGCATCAATATTAAGCATTAATGGCACGGTTGCATAGCCAACATATAATTTGTTTTTAGAAAAATCAACATCATCTCTTATTATAGATGCAGGGCTTTTAACATAGCTGATATTATTCTCGTAACGATAATTGTACATTTCCATGCCAAGACCATATTTAAGGTTAAGCACATGTTTGGAGATGTTTACTTTTTGCATAAATAACCACAAATTGGCATTGGTTGATTTGCCGGTTCTTATTGACAAATCGCTTTTGGTAAAAGGTGCGCCGGCTCCGGCATTTAAATAACTATTTGCTTCAGCTGAGCCATATACTGTTTTATCACGCAGGTTCGCAAATCCCAGGTCGAATATAAGCCAGTTGGTACTTACATTCGATCTTTTACGTTCTTTATTATTGGTTACATTAAGCGATCCTACATTAATATCAATGTATACATTCTTTTTCCCGTTGCTGCCCGTATCTGTTCCCTGCCTGTCTTTTTTAACAATAATAAAATTGCCTACTTTAATGGTATCGGGCCCATTATTTAAAATGGTAGTATCTGTTTGGGCAAAAGCATTGGCCGTAAACAACAGGATTGCTGCTGTGTAAAAAATCCGTTTCATATTTGTTTGATTGTAAATTGTTGTACTAATTTTTGTTTATTTCAAAGTTGGCAACCTGCAGTTTGCCTTGTTCGTTGGCGGCTACAGCAGATTTGTTTTTGCCTGCAAAAATGCCGCCTACTTTTTTTATTACGCCGCGTAATTTGTTTTTATTAATGTTTAGGTTTCCTACGTATAAAGATGCATCATTATCGTCGTTGGTATTTAGTTCCCGGTAAGCCGCAGGCTGTGTTACAGCTGCCAAAACCTGTTCCTGTGTATTTGCCGGTACCGGCAATACATTTGTTTCTTCCTTAGCAATGGTGGGTATATATGTTTCTACATTAACTTCTTTAACCCCGTTGTTGGTTTGTGGTAAAAGGTTGTTGTCATTATTGGTTTGGGCAACAGTTTTATCATTATTTGTCTGTATGGGTATGGGCTGTTTGCGTTGCTCAACGGGCTTTGTAATAATATTGGCAACAGCTGTTTTTGGCACCTCCACAGGTGCAGTTATTGCGGGAGATTTTGTACTGGCCACCGGCTGCTGCTGTTTTAAGTTATTTGCCGGAGTAAGAGCTACTACATTTGCTGGTGCAATATCGGTGGTTCCGGGAACCATCCACCATATCACAATTGCAAGGCCTGCAATGGCAGCTGCTACCGCCAACCTCATCCAACCAATAGGTATAACCCTTCTTTCTTCCTTTTTGTAAAGGCTGTCTTTGCCGGTAAATTCAATAATTTCTGCCGGCAAAACCAATTCCCTAAGTAAAGTAAAATTTACCTGTAATGCCGGATGCTGTAATACAAATGTTTCTACTTCCGCTTTTGATTTGGCATCCAGTTCATTATCTATATAAAGTAAAAAATACGATTCGTAGTTGTCCATTGTAATTGTTTCACCGGTTTTATATAAACCAGATTTATCCATTAACATGGCTTCATTATCTATGCTCAGCACGGTTTGTTGTAAAATCTCCAGTTCCTGTTTCAAATCAGGGTTATCCTGCACAAATAATTCTACTGCCTTGCGCTGGTCGGGCGTAAGCTCTGCATCTGCATACAGTAAAAAATATTCTTCGTAATTATGTCGGTTAATCATTGTGTTCTAATTAAAAATGGCTGTTACTAAATGCCTGTTTGGCTACATCACGTTTTCCGGACTAACCAGGTAATTGCGCAAGGTTAGTCTGGCCCTGTGCAGATATACTTTCACCTGTGCCGCATTTAAGCCGGTAATTTGTCCAATTTCTTCATAACTATATCCTTCATAGTCTTTTAACATTACCAGGCTCTTCTGCACCTCATTTAATCTGTTTAGTGCTTCCTGCAGCGATTGCCTTAGGTTGGTTACCGGTTGACGGGTGCTTCTCCCATCTTCCTTTAATTCATCCGTTAATTGCACCCTCTTGCTTTTTCTCAAATGATCTATCATCTGGTTATAGGCCACCGTAAACAGGTAAGATTTGCATTTTGCATATTCCACCATATCCCGGTTGCGCCAGAGTTTTTCAAACGCTGTTTGAACAATATCCTTCGCATCATCCTCATGCCGTAAATTCTTTACGATGAAGCGAAACACGTTGTCAGCGTATTGATTCACACATTGGTTATATTCCCTTTCCGTCATAAGCTGTATTTCTTGGTCTGTGCATTGAAAGTACACCTGTTATACGTTGCAGCATTTTTAAAGTTACAGGGTAGGCAAAATATTTCTACAATTGGCCTTATTCATTTTTATACCTCTTTTATTAGCCCTGCAATATCATTTCATAGCATCGCCGCTTGCGTCGCACTCTTGTACTTATGGGGCAATGGTCGGCAAGGCAATGCTATAGCTATTAAAAAAGGGGCAATAAACTACAAATCTGGTCTGTTTTTGCCTTTTTAGCCCCAAAATCATCATTCTTTAACGGCAATACTGGCATTACTTAAAAAAAAAATAACTAAACCAGCAATTGCAAACTTTGAAATACCTAAACCCTTACCTTTGCGCCAAATTTTAAAACCTTTCTATATATGGCCTCAAAAGGTAAAATCAAACAAATTATCGGCGCGGTGGTTGACGTGCAATTCCATGAAGGCAACCTCCCGGAGATTTATAACGCATTGGAACTGAGGAGAGATAACGGTGATAAATTGGTTCTGGAAGTACAGCAACACCTCGGTGAGGATAGCGTTCGTACCATCGCCATGGACGGTACAGAAGGTCTTGTACGTGGCATGGATGTAACAGATACCGGCAAAGCAATTGCAATGCCTACCGGAGATGCTATTTATGGTCGCTTATTTAATGTAACCGGAGATGCAATCGATGGTTTACCTCAGGTAAGCAAAGAAAATGGCCGTCCTATTCACGCCATGCCTCCTTTATTTGAGAACCTGAGTACATCTACAGAAATCTTATTTACCGGTATTAAAGTAATTGACCTGATTGAGCCATACGCAAAAGGTGGTAAAATTGGTTTGTTTGGTGGTGCTGGTGTGGGTAAAACCGTATTGATTCAGGAATTGATTAACAATATCGCCAAAGGTTATGGTGGTTTATCCGTATTTGCCGGTGTGGGTGAACGTACCCGTGAGGGAAACGATCTGTTGCGTGAAATGATTGAAGCTGGTATCATGAACTATGGTGACAACTTTAAACATAGCATGGAAGAAGGCGGTTGGGATTTGAGTAAAGTAGACTTGGAAGGTTTAAAAGATTCTAAAGCTACTTTCGTATTTGGTCAAATGAACGAACCTCCCGGAGCCCGTGCACGTGTGGCGTTATCTGGTTTAACTATTGCAGAATACTTCCGCGATGGTGATGGTACCGGTAAAGGAAAAGACATTTTGTTCTTCGTAGATAATATCTTCCGTTTCACTCAAGCTGGTTCTGAGGTATCTGCCCTGTTAGGTCGTATGCCTTCAGCGGTGGGTTACCAACCTACCCTGGCTACAGAAATGGGTTTAATGCAAGAGCGTATCACTTCAACTAAAAATGGTTCAATTACCTCTGTACAAGCGGTATATGTACCTGCGGATGACTTGACTGACCCTGCTCCTGCCACCACATTTGCTCACCTGGATGCTACTACGGTATTAAGCCGTAAAATATCCGACTTAGGTATTTATCCTGCGGTTGACCCATTGGATTCTACCAGTCGTATTTTGTCTCCATTGATTGTAGGCGACGAGCATTACGATTGTGCTAACCGTGTTAAGTTAATTTTACAGCGCTATAAAGAATTGCAGGATATCATCGCCATTCTTGGTATGGACGAGTTGAGCGATGAAGATAAATTAACTGTATCAAGGGCACGCCGTGTTCAGCGTTTCCTAAGCCAGCCATTCTTTGTGGCTGAGCAGTTTACCGGTTTAAAAGGTGTTTTTGTTGATATCAGCGATACCATCAAAGGCTTTAACATGATTATGGATGGCGAAGTAGATCAATATCCTGAAGCTGCTTTTAACCTGGTAGGTACTATTGATGACGCAATTGAAAAAGGTAAGAAATTGCTGGCTCAGGCAAATGGTTAGTACCCCTTTGCAGCTAAACAAATTTCTTTTCATCCACCTGAAAATGTATATATAAATGACTTTAGAAATATTAACACCAGAAAAAAAAGTATACAGCGGCAATGTTTATGGCGTTCAATTACCCGGTATTACCGGTTTATTTGAAGTGCTTGATAAACATGCGCCAATGGTAACTGCACTTACAAAAGGCAATCTTAAAATTCTGGTTGATAAAAGCACAGTTGAAAATTATACTATACAGGCTGGGTTTGTTGAAATTTTAAACAATAAAGCCACTGTACTGGTAGAAGGTGCTACTATATAGCTATCTTTATAATATCGTTCAAAAGCAGGTGTTGTACACCTGCTTTTTTTATGTAGTTATGTGTGGACTTTTATAAATGTAACTTTTTTATGAGCCAGGCTAATGGCCTGCAAACCAGGCTTTACTTGCGTCGCACTCTTGTACGGCAGCAAATGGGGCAACAAAGATTTTACCCACTGTTTATGGCTTTACAAATGGATTGGCACCTGTATTTGAAATAATCAATACCCAAAAAAAAACTGCTGCCTGTGGGTATAAACGTACAAGTGAGTGACACAACGGATGCATCATGCTTATTCTACAGCCGGCTACCCACAACTAACTAAACAAAGTGCCTGCAGCCAAATTATTACCCGGCTTTTTGCCTAAATGTTCATAAGCCTTAATGGTGGCTTCGCGGCCACGGGGGGTTCTTTGCAAAAAGCCTTCCTGTATTAAAAATGGCTCATATACTTCTTCCAATGTGCCAGGTTCTTCGCCAACAGCGGTGGCAATGGTGGTTAAACCCACCGGCCCGCCCTTAAATTTCTCTATAATGGCAGAAAGAATGCGGTTATCCATTTCATCCAAACCATGCTCATCCACATTTAAAGCACGCAGGGCATGTTGGGTAATGCCAAGGTCAATTTGGCCGTCATTAAGTACTTGAGCAAAATCCCGTACCCTGCGTAACAGTCCATTGGCAATACGTGGTGTACCACGGCTGCGGCGGGCAATTTCACCAGCCGCATCAGAGCTAATAGGTGTTTGAAAAATGGCTGCACTACGCTGGATAATTTTTTTAAGTACATCGGCTGTATAATATTCCAACCTTGATTTAATACCAAAACGGGATAATAAGGGTGCAGTTAATAAACCACTGCGTGTAGTAGCGCCAATTAGCGTAAAGGGATTTAAATTTATTTGTATACTGCGGGCATTGGGGCCGCTATCAATCATGATATCTATACGGTAATCTTCCATGGCCGCATACAGATATTCTTCCACAACGGTGCTAAGCCGGTGAATTTCATCAATAAACAAAACATCGTTGGGCTGCAGATTTGTAAGTAAACCTGCCAGGTCGCCCGGTTTTTCAATTACCGGACCACTGGTTTCTTTTATTGTTACCCCCAGTTCATTAGCCACAATACGGGATAAAGTAGTTTTACCCAAACCCGGCGGACCATGAAACAACACATGATCCAGTGCTTCACCACGAATTTTAGCCGCCTTAATAAATATGAGCAGGTTTTCTACCAGCTGCGGCTGGCCTGAAAAATCATCCAGCTCCTGTGGACGGATGGCATTCTCAAATTCCTTTTCGGCAGAAGTGAGTTCAGATTTCTCGGTATGTAAATTGGGATTACTCATGATAGATTACAATTCTGCGCTTTATTAGCTAAAGATATAGCAGCAATGACACTGATTACTTTTTAATTAATATAATTCCAGCTACAATCAATGCAGCACCGGCCAATTTTTCGAGGGTAATTGTTTTTACCGCCGAGCCAAATAAACCGTAATGATCTATAAGTAAGGAAATAAATATTTGTCCGCTTACCACCAGCGCAAAGGTAAGCGCCACGCCTTGTTCCTGATTAACCCAGGTAATAAAGCCCACGAAAATAGCCCCAATTACACCTCCCATCCATAAATACCATGGGCCGGTGGCAGTAGGCTTTAACTGCATTAAAGCTGTACTATTGGTGCCCAGATTTAGCAGGGTAAGGCATATCATGCCAACACCAAAACTCATTAGCGAACCCATAAGCGGCCCGCCTACCTGCCTGCCCAGCCGGGTATTTAATACTGCCTGTACAGGTATAATTGTACCCACAAAAAAGGTAAGCACCATCAATATGTATTTCATGCCTTATTTTTTGGAAAGTTAAAAAAATAAAAATATTTGTATATACAAATAAAAACATTCTATCTTTGACATCTCAAAAAAACAAAAGCACCTGGTGCTATTAATGAAAACCTCAGAAAGCAGATATTGTAAGTGTATGTATTTTTCAGCCAATGCTCTGGCCCGAAAAATAGAAAAACTCGCAGTTGACAGCTGGAAGATGATTGATTTATCGCCCAGCCACGCTTATTTACTGATGGCCGTTATTAGTGAACCGGGTATACAGCCAGGCGGACTGGCAGATGAGCTACAACTTACACCCAGCACCATTACCCGGCTTATTGAAAAACTGGAAGAAAAAAAATTAGTGGTACGTACCACAGATGGTAAACTTACCAATGTGTACCCAACACCAAAAGCAAAAGAGCTGCAACCAAAAATGAAAGAATGCTCAGCCAGATTTTACGAAAACTATGCCGGCATATTGGGCAGGGAAGAAAGTTATAAGCTGGTAGAAAGCATTAACAAACTGGCAGATAAACTATAATATATTTTTTTAACACAACATTTGTATATACAAATATAATTCCTCTAAAAGAGCAATAGTTAAAAACAATTTTCCACATATAAATTAAACACAATGAAATTCGTCATCACAGGTTCTTTGGGCAACATTAGCAAACCACTTTCACTAGCCCTTATCAATGCAGGTCACCAGGTTACTATCGTAACGTCAAAATCAGCTAATGCTGCTGCCATTGAAGCATTGGGCGCTACAGCTGCTGTAGGTTCAGTGGAAGATGTAGATTTTTTAACTGCCACTTTTAGCGGTGCAGATGCAGTGTACACCATGATTCCGCCAAAATGGGATGCTGCAGACTGGAAAGCCTATATAGGCGGTATCGGTGCCAATTATACAGCAGCTATAGCCGCATCAGGGGTAAAAAAAGTGGTTAACCTAAGTAGCATAGGTGCCCACTTACCCGAAGGCTGTGGCCCGGTAACAGGTTTATATCGTGCTGAGCAGTCGCTAAACACCCTTACAGATGTGGCCATCAGGCACCTGCGCCCTGCTTATTTTTTTACCAATCTTTTTGCCAATATTGGTTTAATAAAACACCTCAATGTTATCGGCAGTAATTTTGGCGAGCAACCCATTGCGCTAGTACATCCTACAGATATTGCCGCTGTTGCAGCCGAAGAATTACTTTCCCTTTCCTTTACCGGACATAGTGTAAATTATATTGTTGGCGATGAAAGAACCGGCAACGAAATTGCCTCTGTATTGGGTACAGCTATTGGCCAGCCCGATTTACCATGGGTTGTTTTCTCAGATGAACAATCACTGCAAGGTGCCATTGGTGCAGGACTTTCTCACGAAGTAGCCAGTAACTATACCGAAATGGGTACTGCCATGCGTTCAGGCGCTATGAGCGAAGATTTTCTACAAAACCGCAATGCATTAACCAGCACCAAACTCGAGGACTTTGCACCTGCTTTTGCCGCCGCATTTCATGCATAGCAAAACAATATTATATGCCCGGCTGTAGTACAGTCATGCAGCATCCTTGCGTCGCACACTTGTACTGCACCAAATAAATGCAGCAAAAACAACAATAAGCAGCAACACAATGAAAGCAATTGTTTTAACTGAAAAAGGTTCGTTTGATAATGTAGTAGTTTCAGAAATAGAAAAACCCATTATTGGCGATCATGAAATATTGGTAAAAATCCAGTCGGCCGGCGTTAACCCGGTCGACTGGAAAGCTGCCCTAAACGGGTACTTCCCTACCCCATTAATATTGGGCAGTGATATTGCCGGCACCATAGAAGCCGTTGGAAAAGCCGTTGCCACCTACACCGTTGGAGATGAAATTATTGGCTCGTTAGACTGGAGCAAACAAAGTGCTTTTGCAGAATATGTTGCCACCAGGGAAAAGTACATTACCCGTAAGCCAAACAATATATCATTAACAGATGCGGCGGCTATTCCGTTGGCGGCACTAACCGCCTGGCAAGCGCTGTTTGATCATGCGGATATACAACCTGGTCAAAGAATTGTAATACATGCAGCCGCAGGTGGTGTTGGCTTATTTGCACTACAATTTGCCAAATGGAAAGGTGCCCATGTAATTGCAACAGCATCGTCCCGCAATAGTGCTTTTTTACTGGCACTTGGTGCAGATGAAGTAATAGATTACACACTGTACCCGCTTTCACAAAAAGTAAAAAATGTTGATGCTGTGTTAGACAGTATTGCCACTCCTGAAGTTCAGCTGGAATCTTTTAAAGCCTTAAAACAGGGAGGCAAATATGTGTCTATTACCGCACCACCAAGAGAAGAATTACTAAAAGATTTTAATATCAGTGCAGTAAGGTTTCTTTTCCATTCAAATCCTGTACAACTGTCGCAAATTGTTGCCTTACTGGAGCAGGGTATTGTACAACTATTTATTGAAAAAAGGTTTCCCCTAAAAGAAGCCAAAGAAGCACTGGCTTATGTGCACAAGGGAAGAACAAGAGGTAAAGTAGTTCTGGTAAATGAAGGGTAAGCACAGGCATAATTGCAGTAATAAACTCACGCATTCTTTGCTTAGCTATTGATGCAGTACAAGTGTGCGACGCAAGTATGCCCAATAGTACTGCCTTAGCCCGGCTAATAATTTTATAACACCAAATAACAAAAACACTTACTTATGAAAATTGGAATTATTGGCTCCGGAATTGTGGGCCAAACACTAGCAAAGGCGTTTTCCAGCGAAGGCCATACCGTAATGCTGGGCACCCGCAATATTGCAAAGAAGGAAGTGGTTGATTTTAATATGGCCAACCCACAAATAGCCATTGGCGATTTTGCTACAACGGCAGCCTTTGGCGAAGTGCTGGTACTGGCAACAGGCGGTGCCGTAACACTGGAAGCCATTACATTGTCAGGCACAGTAAATTTTGCCAACAAAGTGGTAATAGATACTACCAATCCCATAGCAGCTGCACCGCCTGTAGATGGCGTATTGCAATACTTTACAGGCCCCAATGAATCGTTGATGGAACGCATTCAACAACATATTCCCGATGCATGGGTAGTAAAAGCATTTAACAGCGTAGGCAATGCCGCATTTTATAAACCAGCTTTTACTGAAGGCACACCCACCATGTTTATAGCAGGCAATAGCGATACTGCAAAAGCAACCGTTACAACCATACTTGCAGCATTTGGATGGGATACGGCAGACATGGGCAAAGCTGCCGCTGCAAGGGCCATAGAACCATTGTGTATGCTCTGGTGTATTGATGGATTTGTAAAAAACGACTGGTATCACGCATTTAAAATATTACGTAAATAAAAAATAAAATAACACATATGTCAACAAAAATTGCACTGGTAACAGGTGCCAATAAAGGAATAGGTTTAGCCACTGCAGAGCAACTGGCACAGGCAGGCGTAAAGGTTTTTGCAGCATCAAGAAATGAAGCAAAAGGCAAGGCAGCTGTAGCCACTTTATCAGAAAAGGGATTGGATGTAACCTATATAAAACTGGATGTAAACAGTCAGGCAGATATTGATGCAGTATATGAATTTTTCAACAGCAATTATGGCAGGTTGGATATACTGGTAAACAATGCCGGCATTCAAATAGAAAGCGATAATTGGGGCGAAAACACAGCTACCGATATTTCTGCACCAGCTCTACGCGAAACCTTCGACACCAATTTTTTTAGTGTGGTAAGCCTTACCAATACCTTGCTGCCCTTACTTAAAAAAAGCAGTGCCGGCCGCATAGTAAACCTTAGCAGCATTTTAGGTTCATTGCATTTGCATGCTACACCGGGTTCGCCCATTTATGATTCAAAACTATTTGCCTATAATGCCTCTAAAACTGCATTAAATGCTTATACCATACACCTGGCACACGCCCTAAAAAATACCAATATACAGGTAAATGCAGCGCATCCGGGTTGGGTAAAAACTGATCTTGGCAGCAATGCGGCACCTATGAGTATTGCAGACGGTGCTAAAACATCTGTAGCGTTGGCCCTTGCCGGCGAAGAAGGCAGCACTGGTAAATACATTCACCTGGGCGCTGAATTACCCTGGTAATAACCAAACAATTTGTAAGTTTTTCTGTAATACAACGTAGTAATAAATATGAACACAATTATTGCAAACCCAACAGATACAAGAAATAGAATTGATGTTGCCTATATCAATAAAAGCATCGATTACGAAGAATACAGAAGATTAATAGACGCATTAATTATGGTAGGCCGTTCAACTGCCACGCACGAATCAGAAAGCTTGGTGGAATACAGTAAACTGAATGTGGTGCGCATGAAAAGATTAGACAAAACCATAGAATTGATACCGGAAGCAGTAGAATATGTGAAGAGAATATCTGCGCCGCAAACCTGGATAGTGATTACAGAAGGTTGGTGTGGCGATGCGGCGCAGATTATTCCGGTATTACATCATATGGCAGCAATAAATCCCAACATACGTTTACGGTTTTTGCTGCGGGATGATAATCTGCCATTAATGGACCAATATTTAACCAATGGCAAAAGTCGCAGTATTCCTATTGTAATTGTGCTTAATCAAAACAACGAAGAGTTGTTTCATTTTGGGCCAAGGCCACAGGCGTTGCAGGAGCTTTTTTATCAATTAAAAGCCAATGCCATAGACAATAACAGTATCAAGGAAGAAATGCATCGCTGGTATGCCAAAGATAAAACGGTAACCACGCAGCAGGAGTTCTTACAACTGTTACTTGAAAATGAATAAATAATAAAAGAGCATTGATTTTTTCAATGCTCTTTTTATATACCCGGCAATAGTATTGTTATTAGGCATACTTGCGTCGCACACTTGTACTGCAACAAAACATGCAGCTATAAACAGCCGATTGCAGTTTACAACAAACAATACAGTAACAAAGGCAATCTTTTTAATAGCGTAAGTTTGCAACAATAAAAACACAACTATGAAATATAAATTATTAGGCAGGTCGGGATTAAAAGTTTCTGAACTATGCTTAGGCACCATGGGCTTTGGCACCGAGGCCGGATGGGGCGCCACCAAAGAACAAAGCTTCGAAATAATGGAAGCATATGCCAATGCGGGTGGTAATTTTTTAGACACTGCCAACATTTACAAGCTGGGCACCAGTGAAAAAATTATTGGTGAATTTATGCACCCCCGTGACCGTGATTATTTTGTACTGGCCACCAAGTACTCGCTACTGGATAATAAAACCAATCCCAATGCCAGTGGCAATAACAGAAAAAATATGATGCGCAGTGTGGAGCAAAGTCTGCAACGCCTGCAAACAGATTTTATTGATGTACTATACCTGCACATTTGGGATAACCTTACACCCATTGACGAAGTGTTGCGTGGCCTTGATGATTTGGTACGCAATGGCATGGTAAACTATATTGCCATTAGCGATACACCGGCCTGGGTAGTTGCAAAAGGCAATACATTGGCCGAACTAATGGGATGGAGCCAGTTTATTGCATTACAGGTAGAATACAGTTTATTACAACGCACACCCGAAAGAGAATTAATACCTATGGCCCAACATTTTGGTATGACACTTACCCCATGGGCACCACTGGCAGGCGGTGCATTAACAGGCAAATACCTGCGTGGCGATTTTGGTCGTATTAAAGAAGGCAGTAACCGCTTAAATGAGCGCAGCCAATCTATTACCAAAGAAGTGGTTGCCATTGCCGAAGAATTGGGTGTACAGGCTTCGCATGTAGCTTTAAAATGGACCATGCAGCAGCCCTTTCAAAGCATACCTATTGTGGGTGCCACCAAGTTAAGTCAGCTACAGGAAAACCTAAAAACCATTGATGTAACGCTTACACCCGAACATATGCAGCGCCTTGATGAGGTAAGTGCTATACCATTGGGTTTTCCGGGAGACTTTTTTAAGGAGGAAGGGGTGCGACTAAATAATTTTGGCGGATTTTATGACAAAATAGAAAAAAGATAAATTGTATAATTCGTATAATAAAATGCTCCTGATACAGGGGCATTTTTGTTTTAACCCACTTGTAGAAAGGATAGTAATGGCAAAAAAATACCCGGACTTTAAAAAAGCCCGGGCGGGTGTACAAAAGGTTAGTAACGGCGTTACTTAAGCAGACCTACAGGGGTTGGGGTTAAAACCAGCACAAATGTAGATATCCCATTTTTCCTGTACAAGGTGATTTATCACGCATTTTTTCGCGTGATAAATCACACCCTGCGTGATTTATCACGCGAAAACCGGGTTTTAACCTGATTTGCAGTGGCTTATATATGCTATCATTTTACTTTCGTGAAAAATATTGGCTATGAATATTTTAGATTTTATAAAAACTACTGAAGAAACCACCCAACCGGCAGGGTTAACAGTGCACCTGGCAGCACTTTGGCAGGATGCAAAAGGCGATTGGCAGGCTGCACATAGTTTGATAGACCAGTTAACAGATACCACATCGGCATGGGTACATGCTTATCTGCACCGTAAAGAAGGGGATAACAGCAATGCCCGTTACTGGTATAACCGTGCAGGCAAACCTTTCCCTTCTATTAGTTTACAGGAAGAATGGACTGTGATAGCCACGGCCTTATTGGCAAAACGCTAATGCCGCCACAAAGGAGGAACCCTGAACCGAGCGTGGCAAGTAAAGCCTGATATTTATTCTACTGTTGGTAACATAAAAAAAGAGCCGTTATTTACTAACGACTCTTTCTGCTAACAGATAGTTTATTAATTAGCATTGGGCGTGCTGTCTGTATTCTTTTTATCCTGCAACATTTGCAATAACTGCAAACCCATAAGACCACTTAAAGAACCATCAGATCCATTGTTACCGCTTACAATTAAATCGGGTATAATTTTAATATTACCCTTACCAATTTCTTCGGTAATCTTAAACTTGGTAAAGTTATCGCCACCCATTGCACGTACCTGCAATTCGTAGGCTTCGGCGGTAGACTTACCAATGGCCATAATTTTCTCTGCTTCGGCCAAACCGGTTTTAGCAATTTGTTCAGCTTGTGCGCTGGCATTTAGTTTTGTAGCATCGGCTTGTGCACCGGCCCTTGCACGGGTAGCTTCTGCCTCGGCACTGGCACGCATTTTTGTGGCTTCTGCTTCGGCGTTTACATTTAGTTTTAAACTGGTGGCATCACCTTCTGCTTTTTTAACAGTAGCATCGGCAGTGCGTTGTGCAATTTCTACGCTTTGCTGTGCTTTTACTATTTCTTTCTGCATATCGGCAATAGCGGTTTCCTTTTCCATACCCTGGCGTTTTTCCTGCGCCATTCTTTGGGTTTCGTAGGTTTTTTCTTCTTCCTGGGCAATCTTCCTGTTGGTTAAGGTTTTCATTAATGCTTCAGGAGGCACTATGTCGCCAATAAGCGTGTCAACCGCGTTTACGTTATAATCATCCAATACTGCTTTAATATGCTCTTTAGCAGCAGTCTGACGCTCTTTACGGGTGGTTAAGAAACTAATTACATCGCTGTCCTGTGCACTATTACGGAAATAGTTACCAATAGTAGGTTCCAATACCTGCGATACCAGGTTACCCATACTACCAAAACGGGCAATCACTTTTGGTGCTTCGTTGGCGGGTATATGTATAATCTGCGCTACATCCAGGTTAAAAGGGAAACCGTCTTTTGAACGCACGGTAATGGTAGACAGATTTTTATCCAGGTTATGCGATTCACTTCTGGCATTGGCCCAGTTTAATACCAGGTTGGTGGTAGGCACCAGTTCTACCTTCATGGTATATTTATTAATGGGGTATTTACCGGGGCCCAGGGGCTCCATCCATACACCACGGAAACCTTTACTTACAATATTACCGTGTTTAAAACTATCGCCGGTTACGTCCACCCCATCTTCACCAATATAACTGATTACTACGCCTACGTGGCCAATAGGTACATCGGTCATGGGGTTTTCTTCAATTTGTACTGCCCATGGGTTTATATAATAGCTACCGGCCAATATAACCTGTGGTTGTAAACCACGGCAACCGCCATTGTTCATAAAAGTGTCGATATCCTGGAAGTTATTGTGCCCGTCTACATTATTACCGGCAATTTTACCTTGAGGAATGGGCTGACCATCCAGTGATGTAATGATACCCACCATGTTTTCATTAATAATGATTTGGTCGGCAATGGTTACATCAAATAAAAAGCTGTTGATACGGTAAGAACCGGCGGTAATATAAGCGGTTTGTCTACCACGCTGGCCGCCATTATCCAGGAATTTTTGCGCATCCTGATAATTATCGCTGTCAACCTTACGTGCCAGAATTCTACCGGTAGGTATTTCTGCACCATCCTTACTAAGTACCAGTCCAATCTTGCCTTCGGGTATTACAGTAAAGGGTATCATGTCTACCCCATACTGCCAAGGCCACATACCCCAGTACAAACCCGGCGCAAGTGTTTTAGCTTGAAAACCCGCTTCACCCTTAGTAGCAATAATACGTCCATCAGGTAATTCGCGGTTAGCACCAAATAACACGAATTTTTTGGTGGCCAATCCAATTCTGTTCTCTGGTACTATTACCATACCAAAGAAAACACGCAGAATAAACTTGTAAAACAATAAGAATAATAATACAATAAAAATCCACCAATAGGAGGATAAAATGCCTGAAATGTCCATAGTTGTTTTGTTTAATGGTTGTTGAAATAAATGTTGGTTGTTATTGGCTTTTATTAGAAAGTTGTTGCTTTTAAGTGGCTGTATATTTTATCAGCCAAGCTACTAAATACGCCAGCTTCCGCAAAATGCCAATAATATGTTGCTGTTAAATGTGTATAAATTGTTTACCATAAAAGTGGATGAATTAGCATCTCGGCAATACTGTTACCCATACCACTGGCAGGTGCAGGTATTTTTTTATGTTGTTTATGCGAAACAGTGGTGATAACAGCTGCATGGCTGTTATGGTGCAACAGCGCATACATTGTTATTGCTGCCAGTATAATCACCAATAATATTGGTTTCATGTTGTTGTTTAATTACAGTTGGTGTAGGGGCATACTGGTAAGGTAAAGGCAACAGTACAATATACTGATTAGCCAATTTTACAATATGCCCAAACGAAAAATGCAAAAAAGAATGCTGAAATAATTACCGGAAAAAGTTCTGCTGTTTAAGTGCGGAAATTTATCTGCGGGGTGGTTTAACTCTTTGCCTGCAACGTGCCAAGAGAAACTCGAGTATGTGGTTCATAACTGGTGGAGACTGGCTCCTGTTTGTTTTGGAATTGTAAAGATACTATCAACGGCAGGGATTAACGAAGATAATCCATGACCAATGGGACTGGCGGTTTCACCAATGGTAAAGTATGCTTGATGAGTGGTAACCGGAAACAAATAAGTGTACCTGTAAGTATATAAACAACTTATCTATCGGCCAATACCCTTTTAAACCGCTGTACATCTGCCAGGGGATTAATAGGCAACTGGTGTAATAAGTGCTGGGTAAGTTCATGGGCAAAAAATGGTGCCAGCGAACAACCCTTGGTACCCATACCATTTAAAATGCCCAATAATGGCTGGTGCGGATGCAGTCCCACAAAAGGCCGGCGCTCAATATTGGCGGGCCGCTCAGCAGCCAAATGATCGGTAATGGTATAAGGTATGCGCAGCCAATAGTTTAATTGCTCTTCCACCTTTTTTCTAAAAGCGACGGTAGGCAAAACATCTTCATAATCCCATACATAGTTCGATCCTATCCAGAAAAGTCCATCCTTCCATGGAACAATGGTGATGCCTTGCTTATACAATTGGGTACGGGGTAAACCGGGTATATCTGCAATAATGGCTTCGCCTTTGGTGCGTACATAGGGCAATTTATTAAACCAGGGCAGGTTAAAGCCGGCAACCCCATCGCAACAAATTATTTTAGCGGCGCTAAAATCCTTATACTGCACTTCTTCTGCTGCGGTATTAAAAACCAGCTCCCCATGGTTAAATGTTTCTTCCAGTAAAAGCTGGTGTTGTTGCAAATACAATCTCCAATTGGCCAGCATGGCTTGCAGGTGCAATATCAATGCAGGTTGTATTTTGCCAATGCCATAATTGTATCTAAAAAAGTGTTGCCAGCTGGCATCTTCCTCCTTATCGGGCAGGTGCAAATAGGTGGGTTCCTGTGGCAGCCGCTCAGCAAAAGCCTGTTGCATTTGGGGTGTTGGGTGAAAATCCAATATGCTGCTTTCCTCTACCAGCGTGGTGTTTATCTGCTGCCCCAATTGTGTATAAGCGTCTATAGCAAAAGGCAACAAATCTTCAATCATCCAGGTACGTACAATGCGGCGACCGGTAACGGGATTAATAATACCACTGGCCACCTTGGTAGCGGTAAAGGGCTGTGGCGCATCTATCACCAGAACAGATTTGCCGGCTTTTAATAAGTTCCAGCTTAAAAATGTACCGCAAAGGCCCTGACCAACAATAATATAATCTACCCGCATGCTGCAAAGAAACTACAGCCAGCCGAGGCAACAAAAAACTAATTATTGGCCCGGCAGTAGCGCCAGTGGCAACTTTACTTGCGTCGCACTATTGTACGGTTGGATACTTTATTCGGCAATTATTGGCGGGCAAATTATAGCAACTAACATTGGGTAGGTGCCTACCAAAAAAATGGTACTATGGATATTACCCACACT
>NZ_WHPF01000011.1 GCF_013106755.1 Limnovirga soli
AGAGACAATGAAAATCAACGAGTTATCAAATTGGCATGACCCAAATTATCCACGACAAGGAGAGGTTTTCCAAAATATGGATATAGGAAGGATATGGGAACTGCTGCCCAAAGTATCCGATTGTATAAGAGTGCCCCGGATCAAGTCCGGGGTAAACTGTGAAGGTAAAGTTGCCATAATGATATGTTGCCGGAGCCAATAACTACTGCAGCAATAGAAGTGTTGCCATGTAATACATTTGCCAGGAGCATGAAATGATTTATGTATAGTGATGAAGGTTTTAGAAGCGGTACTAAAATGCTTTTGAAGCATTACTTAAATGGTTTTGCCTATACCATGAGGTGGATTTGGAATACCGATGAAATGAATTATGGGAGCATGGGAAGGTGTTAGCGAAGGATGGGAAGGGTTTTATGGGTAGCTTAGAAATGATTTTTGTAGGTGCGGTATACACGGATGGTATATCTATGAAATGAATTATAGTCACCCATGAAACGAATTATGTATACCACTGAAATGATTTATGGCTACCTATAAAATGATATACGGGACATAGTGGCATTAAAAAGTTGATTTTTATGCCACAATTACAATGAAATAGGATGGGAAATAATTTACTTTCTTGTACGCTGTGTCAAGGCAATGAGGCGGCTTGGTTATAATTAAGGATACTCTTCTACAGGTAATCCTAAATACTTTTTAAATAACCAAATATTTGCTCTATTTCCATCATTCTTTTTACCTGCAAAAAAATCATTAATACGAGCTTCTATGTGAATGCGGCCGTGTATTCCACCTAATTGAATCTTGCCTGTTTTTATCCAATCTTTTTTTATCGAATTCTCAATTTCGTCTTTATAAACACTATAAAAATTTACATTTTCGGCATTTTGAGGTGCAGGATTAAAATACCTTGGGTAAAAGTTTTTTAGCTTTTCTTCTAAGGGAATATTAGTAACGATATTCCAAAATTTTTCTTTAATTCCAAAAACATCAACGCATGCAATAAATAGTATTTCTGATTTTATTATTTCTTCAAAATCCGTTCTTTCGATGTTAGATATGCAATCATAAATTGCATAACTGTTGTCTGATAATATCCTGGCATAGGTATGCCACCCTACTTTAAAAGGGATTTTAATTAAATCCCCCGGTTCAGTTTTCATTCGCTTTTTCATAAAAATCAATTTGTACTATCTAAGGTTGTAATGAGCCGGAAAATGCAGCAGAGGCAACGCAAAAAGCGTAACAAAATGAATTAACAATTCTGTACCGCACGGTTGCTTTCAGAGTTGCTGCTACACGCAAAGCTATTTTTAAGAGACACTGCGAAGAAGGAAAATGCGAAAGCTGCATCAAAGCAGCATTTTAGTTTTATTTTTTCTGCATTGCTTTCCTTTAATACCCCGCATTATGGCTTTAACATTCAAGTATAAAAAAATTAAACAAATAACAATTATCAAAAGTTGTGGAAGCGTTTCTTTTAAAAACGAGTTGTTATAAACGGTTTGAGAACTGCGAGTTAAATTGTTAAAAATAAAAAATGCAACTTGATAATAAAGACTATAAATGGCTATAAGTACTCCGAAGATATTCATAATAAATCGCATAAAAATTTATTGAATGGTAACTTTAATATTTACATTTTCCCTCAGTGCGTTTATTATAAAATCAGAAACTTACATCATCTCAGCGTCTACTTTCTATTCCTTGCCAAACTCAATGCTATTGTTAGTAGACTCTTCGGTTAAGGAAAACTACCATATGATGTAGTTTCTTATGATTCTTTATTGATTTTCTTTCACCATTTATTCCAAATAGCAGAGCTCCAGAAACGAGCATCATCTATATTATATTCATAAATATCAGTCGTATCTGTTGTTACAAAAGTCCTGAAGGTTGCTTCTTGTATGTCTTGAGAAATACTTTTAAAATCAAAGCCATTACTAAAGACTGGACCAACCCATTTCAAAACGATAGTATCGCTTTGCCGAATACCTAAATAACAAGTCGCATCATAATACCATTTATGATTCCTTTCAGGTATTAACTGTCGATAGGTTGGATTTTTCGTAATTAATAATATTGCTAATTTATTAAATTCGCCATTATACAATATAGTATCGATTATTATTTCTGTTGAGTCAAAATATTCATCACTATGAAAAAAACCTTCATGATTTGTTACAAAAGTTTTCATTGTATGATGAATTTGCTGCTTATCCTTCCTGTACTGCTCATTGTTTATCAATATATGACTTACATACTGTTCAGGTGTATCTGTATTTCTACTAAACTCCAACCAACCATATATATACTTGAAATAAAGGAATAGAAGAACTCCTACAAATGCAATTACAATTATTGCAGAATTTCTTTTCATTTTATAATTTCTTTTCATCTAAATAATAAATACACTCTATTAAATTTAGCATAACATTTTAAAATGTTGATAAATTGGTGGAAGGAAGCATTCCTTCATCGCAACACCTGCTTCTTAAGGTCCTTCTACACGCAAAGCCATTCTTAGAGACTCTTCGGAGAAGGCAAAACTTTCTCTTTTATTTACAAGTCAATATTGAATCATAAACCAGCAGCGAATCAGAAATATTGTAATCAAAATTTTTAGCAATTTCCTTTGTTAAGATGATTACACTATAACCATTCTCTTTTGTAGAATAGGCAACTGGAAATGACTTTCCGACAATAAGTTCTGCTACTGATTGCTCATTATTTAAACTACCGCAATAATTATAAGCATCATCCCCTTTATATATTCGCCCATTTATATTATACGAATATATAATTGCATAATCACCAGAACTTTTCCAGCCAGGTTTTGATATTTTATCAATTTGCCCTATTGTAATTTCAAAATTATTCCTTAAATCTAATCCTCTGTACACTCCCCATCCAATCCACAAAAGAAAAACAACAAAAACTACTACTATAATTATTTTATTTTTCATGGTTATAATGGCTTTTATCTTCAATAACAGTACTCGCCGCAGTAATGGGAATTGAACATACTTTTCCGAAGGCGGTACACCCCATTGTTCCATTTTTTTGAAGCAAGACCTGAAACTAAAGATAAAAACCTTTCTGCGAAAGATGATTTATAATCCGAACGTACAAGAGTGCGACGCAAGTAAAGATGCCTTGCGTTGATTACGCCGGGCTCATAGAATAAGTGCCTTTATACCCACTTTTATTGTTTTGGTATTACCCAGCCTTTATTGGTTTTTATTAGCTGTTGTACATTGCTTAAGGGGCTTTCGTTATTTTCCCGGTCAACCGCTGTAATGGCAATATAACAGGTGCCGCCATTATTGGGTATTTGCGTAGCGGGGATGGTGAATTGAATATCTGTTAACCCTTTTGCAGCGAGTAGTTTTATGGGTTGGTTGCCCAGGGTTTTAAAATTATTGCTGAGGTATAATACATAGGTTTTTACTTCTTCGGTTTCAACAGAATCGTTTGGTTTTGCTTTGATGATATAGGCTGCATCGGCCTGTTTTTTATTTTCTTCTTTTATGTGTTGCAGGTTGGGGGATAATGGGGCGGTTACATCAATATAGTCCATAGGTGGCACCAGGGCGGGGTATTGGTAATAGTTTTGGGCAAGACTATCGGCCCAGCCATTGGGGTTATGTAATAGGTTGGTGCAACTGTAATAAATACTGCCCTGCACATTGGGATTGTTGCGTAAGTTTTTTATTTGATTGGGCAGTTCGTTGGGATTGCGCCAGGCAAGTGTGGGCCTTTCTACTGCCCGGTAAATGCCATGGCCTATATATACCTGTTTACCATAACTGTGGTTGCCCCACCAGTTAAGCAGTATATTATAATCGCATAGGTGGTGGCCTATTTCCCAATATAGCTGTGGTGCCACATAATCTATCCAGCCTTGTTGTAGCCAGAGCAAAATATCGGCATAGAGATCGTCGTAATTGGTTTGGCCGGCCTGGGTGTTGCTGCCATCTTTATCCTTACTAATATTACGCCATACACCAAAGGGGCTGATGCCAAATTTGATAAAGGGTTTTGTTTGCAGTACAGCAACATGTATCATTTTTATAATGCTGTCGCAATTGCTGCGGCGCCATGCCTCTTTTGGGAGGCCCTTACCATATTTTTTGTAAGAGGCTGCATCCGGAAATTCTTTACCTGCTATGCGGTAAGGGTAAAAATAATCGTCCATATGAATAGCATCTACATCGTAGCGGGTGATGATGTCTTTTACAATATTGGTTACATATTGCTGCACCTCGGGTAAACCGGGATTAAAATATTTTTTAGTGCCATAGGTAAGAAACCACTCTTTATGAGTGCGGGTAATATGTGTGGGCGAAATGGAAGAAGTACTATTATCAAATACCGCACGGTAGGGATTTAACCATGCATGAAACTCCATATTGCGTTTATGGGATTCTTCAATCATAAATTGTAAGGGATCGTAATAGGGTACCGGGGCCTGGCCCTGTATGCCATTGAGGTATTCGCTCCAGGGCTCGTAAGGGGAAGGGAAAAATGCATCGGCGGCAGTACGCACCTGCACCACTACCGCATTCATGTGCAGCTGTTGCAAGCTATCTAATAAAAAAATATATTCTGCTTTTTGGGTGGCTACATCTAAACCCTTTTTTGATGGCCAGTCTATATTTACCACTGTAGCAATCCAGGCTGCCCTGAATTCGTATTTGGGTTGTGCCGGTATTGTTTCAAGAAAAATAAACAGGGAACAAATAAACACTAATCCTTTCTTCATAAAGCGAAGATAAGATTGTTCGTTTTTTTAATCGTTTCGCAGCTTGTCTAATAACTGATTTAACATTTTTGCTTCTTCTTCGGTAAGGGTTTCCATAATATGGTCTAACTGAATATTTTTATTATCCAGTTTATCCAAAATATCAATGCCTTTTGCAGTAATACTGATATCTACCAGGCGTTTATCTGTTTCGTTGGTTTTTTTTATCACCAGGTCTTTTAGCAGCATGCGGTCAACTACGCGGCTGGTATCGCTCATACGGTCCAGCATGCGCTCCCTTATTTGCATGGTGCTTAGTGGTTCTTTGCTGCCCCTTAGTATGCGCAGAATATTGTATTGCTGCGGGGTAATACTTTCTGTAGCCAGAAATTTTTTGATATTATTCTCCAGCCAGTCATGGGTATACAATATGTTAACCATGGCTTTATTATACTCGTTTCTAAAGTTCTTTTGTTGAATTGCCTGTTCAATACCCATGTGTAGTGTTTTTAATGTAGGATGAAAGATTAGCTGGTGTTTAAAAATCTTACGATTCACAAATACAAGTTCTGTGCCGTTAAACAGCACCAGTAAACAAATATGTGTGGAAGCAACCAGTTAAAAAGGTTGGTTTTCGAACAACCAATAATTATTGCAAAATTACTATGCAAAAGCCGTTAAAGTATACCATTTATCAAATTAAATACCAAGGCGGTTTGAGGCCAGTAGTTATACAATGATTTACCAATTACAAAGCGGCATAAAAAAAGGTGGTTATATTTAGTAACCACCTTTTTTGCAAATACAATCACAATTAAGCCAGGGCTTCCATTTCTGTATTTACAAATTCCATTAGTGTTTTAATATGATCTGGCGAAAAATTAAACTGTAAGCCAGCCGCATTGTATAGCTGGGGCAATGTTTTGGTACCACCCAGGCTTAAGGCGTTTATATAATTTTCCAATGCCTGTTGTGGGTTTTGTTTGTACTGCATCCACAAGCCAATAGCGCCCAACTGGGCAATACCATATTCAATATAATAAAATGGTACTTCAAACAAATGTAACTGGCGCTGCCAGCCTATTTCTCTAAATGCAGATAAGCCGCTGATATCAATAGCATCTGTTTGAAACTCATTTAAAATAGTCAGCCAGGTATTGGTACGTTCTTCAATGGTATGATTGGGGTTTTCGTATACCCAATGTTGAAACTTATCAATAGTGGCAATCCAGGGGAAAATAGTAATTACCCTTTCCAGCTGGTGTTCTTTTGCCCTTTGCAGATCTTCTTTTTTATCAAAAAATGCTTCCCAGTGGTTCATGCTAAAAAGCTCCATGGCCATGCTGGCCACTTCAGCAATTTCCATAGGATATTCTTTAAACGCACTTAATTCCAGGTTATGCGATAAGAAAGAATGTATGGCATGGCCGCCTTCGTGTACCATGGTGGTTACATCATCCATTTGCCCTGCGGCATTCATAAATATAAAGGGGGCACCACTTTCGGCCAGCGGACAATTATAGCCACCCGGCGCTTTACCCTTGCGGCTTTCCAAATCAAAATGTTGCATGTTATCCATTTTACGCAGGCAATCGGCAAAAAATGGGTTTAAAGCAGCAAAACATTGCTCAGTTTTTTGCAGCAACTCTTTGCCATCAGTAAAGGGGCGCAAAGGGGCTGTACCGGCAGGCTGAGCTTCAATATCCCAAGGGCGCAGGGTATCTACACCCAATTGGGCTTTTTTGCGGGCATATATTTTATTTACCAATGGCAATACATGCAATTTTACTGCTTCATGAAAACCATAACAATCTTCTTTGGTATAATCAAAACGGCCCAGCTCAGTAAACTTATAATCCCGGTAATTGTCGTAGCCGGCGTTCAGGGCAATTTTATGCCGGCGTTCTACCAGGTTACCAAATAACTCATGCATAGCTTCTTTATCCTGCAGCCTGCGTGTTTGAATTTTTCTGTACACCGTTTCCCGCAAATTACGGTCGTGGTTTTCTAAAAATTTTGCGGCTTGTTGCAGGGTATATTCCTGCCCGTCTACCTCTACACTCATTTTACCGGCAATAGCGCCATACTGCTGCTGCATTACACTTAATTCTGCCTGCAGGGGAATATTTTCTTCCCTGAATAAATCAATATTCTTTTTAACACTGCGCAGGTAAGTAAAATATTTTTCTGTGGGCAGTTGCCGGGTAAACGCATTGTTTATCAGCTTTTTATTCAATGCATCTGCATAAGGTTGCAGTTTTGGTTGAATTTCCATGCAGAAATAGGTAAACGCTTCTTCCAGGGCTTTATCGGTGGTATCGCAGGTCATGCGTATCTGGCGCCAGCAGGCGTCTTCACTTACGGCGGCTTCTACCTCACTCATATCTTTTAACCATTGTTCCAGGGCAGACAGGCTATCAATTTCCCTGTCCAGCAAGGTTTTAAAATAGGGTTCCAGCGCTTCCCAGGTAGTAACGGTAAAATCGGGCGAAAGAAAATGTCTTTCGGTTTTTTTAATATCGGCACTTAGTGGCATATGGTATTGTATTTAGGCTAAAAGGGAACAAATCAAATAAAGCAGGGTGATGTTACCGGCCCATCTTTTTATGGCATCGGCGCTTGCCACGCTCGGTTCAAGGTTCCGGCTTTGTGGCAGCAAAAGCAAAAGAAAAAGGTTCATTTCTTAATACCCGCAAATACACCAATACGCAGTATTAAAAAATGAACCCCTTAATCAAAATTATTCTTCGGTAGTTTTCTTTTTTGCTTTTTTCTTAGGTGCGGCAGTTTCGGCAACTACTTCTTCAACTGGTGCCGGTGCTGCTGCTTCAACAGTGGTTTCTTCTTCTTCAGCAAATTCTCTAAGCTTAATTTCTACGTCATTTTTCTTTAAAACGGCAAACCATTTTACCATTTTTTTCATATCGCTGGCGTATACCCTGTCAAAATCCATATCGGGATAAACATTTAAAAAATAGGCTTTAATGGCAGCGGCATCCTTCTCGGATGGTAAGCTTTCTGAGCTGGCTTCCATTGCTTTAAAAATATCTACCAGGTTCACGTTATCCCTAACGGTATAAATTTCAATACTTTCCAGGTGCGAAAACGTGTGCATACGGCTGGAAACGAATTTTGTACTCTTATCTTCTAAAGAACGTACAATTGCTCCGTCGGTTTTGCTGGTAATCATCTCAAACAAACCACCCAGGCCTGTAACACTAATTAATTTACTGTATTCCATGTATAATTTTTTTATAACAAGATTGCAAAATAAAGCAAAAAAGCCCACGTGCAGGTATTTGAAATTTATTGTGAATTTTTAAACAGTTGCCAAAGGCTGTTTGCGTTAGGGATTGCAGCGAAAAGCCCGCAGTGCAGCGCAGCGTAACGAGGACTTGTAGCGTAAAGCCCGGCCCAAAGGGCAACGCCCATACTTTGTTTTATTTAAATTCTATGTGTTTTGGTGTATTTGTTCTATAACTGCCGGTGCTTATTTGTATTTATTTTGAAAACTGGCCAAATTAGGTGGTGATTTTTATCATCTTGGCACAGAGTTTGAAAATTTTGTTAAAAGAACCATTGCTGCACAACTGGTTTTCCAATTTATTAAATACTGCATTTTTCTATGAAAGACCAATTAGATGGTTTAAACCGCCATGCCAAAACAGTAGCAGCTTCAGCAATACCCGCACCACCTACAGCAGGGTTGCAGCCATATACAGGCCCATGGGATAGGCCGCAACTGGTACACCTGCTTAAGCGTACCATGTTTGGTGCCCGGCTGGGTGATATTAATTATTTTGCCACCAAAACCATGGAGGAGGTGGTGGACGAATTATTGCAACCCACCGCCGCCCCTGTTTTGCCCCCATTAAATAATTATAGTGTAGATGGGTATATTGATGCAACCGGCGTGGCGCCCTGGCAAATCTGGGTAAATGCATCTCCGCTTTTATATAATCAGGAGTTGAACCAGAAACGTATTGCATCGCTGCAGGCCTGGTGGATGGGGCAGTTATTGAATAGCCAGCGTTCTATACACGAAAAGCTTACCCTGTTCTGGCACAATCATTTTGCCGTGAATATGAATAAGGATGCCAGCATTAGGGCCCAACACTGGTATGGGCATTACCTTAGCTTACGCAATAATGCCCTGGGCAATTTTACCCAATTGGTGAAAGCTGTAACGCTAGACCCCGCCATGCTTTTCTTTTTAAATGGCAATACCAATAAGAAAACCGCCCCAAATGAAAATTACGGCCGCGAATTACAGGAATTGTATACCATTGGCAAAGGGGCAGGATCGGCCTATACAGAAGACGATGTAAGGGCGGCCACCCGGGTACTTACGGGGCATACGGTTAGAACAGATAACTACACCTATTTTTTTGATGCCGGCGAGCATGATAGCGATAATAAATTGTTTTCGGCTTTTTACAGCAATCATATTGTTACGGGTAAAACCGGAGCACCCGGCGCTACTGAACTGGATGATATGCTGACGGCCATTTTTGCCACCGAAGAAGCAGCCAGGTTTATTTGCCGTAAGCTATACCGCTTTTTTATTTACTATACAATTGATGATGCGATTGAAACCAATATTATTATTCCCTTAGCCGATATTTTTAGAAACAACAATTACAATATTCAGCCGGTATTAAGTACACTGTTTAAAAGCGAACATTTTTATGATCTTACCTACTCATCTGCCTGCGTTATAAAAAGCCCGATTGATTTGGTGATTGGCTTGCTGCGTGAATTTGAAGTTAGTCTGCCAGCCAGCGATAATGCAGCCGGGCAATATGATGTGTGGGCACTGCTTTTATCAGTTTGTAGCCGCCAGCAACAACAAATTGGCGCCATACCCGAAGTGGCCGGCTGGTATGCCTATTACCTGGAACCTTCTTTTCATGAAACATGGATTAATGCAGTTACCTATACGGAGCGTACCATTTTTACGGATAATATGATTTTGCAGGGCATTACCCAAAATACGGCAACTATTATTATTGATCCTATAGCTTTTGCAACTGCATTACCCAACCCGGGAGACCCCAATGCATTAATGGACGATTCGCTTAGTATTTTATTCAGGTATCCTTTATCCGATGCTACAAAGGCTTTTATCAAGCAGTCTATTTTGCTTAGCGGACAAACAACGGATTATTATTGGACCAATGCCTGGGATGCCTATATCAGTAATCCCAATGATGCCATGGCCAAAAGCCTGGTACAAACCCGTTTGCAGGCTTTTTACAAATACCTGATGAACCTGCCAGAATACCATCTTTCCTAATAACCATAAACACCACTTATGAGAAGAAGAGATTTTTTAAAACGCAGTGTGCCGGCAGCAGCTTTGTTTCCGGCATTGATTAACGGGCTTACAGTAAAGGCATTTGGCGCAACCCGTTTGTTGCAAGCCATGTCTGGTGCCGCCGATAATGATCACGTATTGGTGCTTATACAAATGGCCGGTGGCAACGATAGTTTAAATACCGTGATACCCATTGATATTTATGGCAATTATGCCGCTATAAGAAATAATATTGCCATTCCCGAATCGGCCATACTGGCCCTGAATAAATACGAAAAAGCAGGCCTGCATCCCGCCATGACTGGTTTCAGGGATTTATATAATACAGAAAAAGCTGCCATTTTACAGGGGGTGGGCTACCCTTCTGCGAACCAATCACATTTTAGATCCATGGATATTTGGCTAACCGGTGCCGATGAAGACCAATACCTGAATACCGGCTGGGCTGGCCGCTTTTTAAGCCATGAATATCCCAATTTCCCCGTAGGTTTTCCCAATGATACCATGCCAGATCCATTGGCCATACAAATTGGCTCGGTACTTTCCCCGGCCTTTATTGGTCCGGGCGGTTATTGCTCAATGGCTGTAGACACTGGCATTGATTTTTACGACTTGCTGAATGGTATTGAAGACCCCGTACCAGATACACCCAGTGGTAAGGAATTATCATTTTTGCGGTTAATTGCCCGGCAAACCAATAAATATGCGGATGCTATTACCAATGCCGCTGCCAAAGTAACACAGCAGGTAGCTTATCCCGATACCTATATTGCGCAACAGCTAAAAACGGTTGCCAAACTAATCGGTGGCGGACTAAAAACAAAAATATACATGGTTTCCGTGGGCGGTTTTGATACCCATGCCAGTCAGGTAGTTGCCGGTAATACCGGCACCGGATTGCATAGCGATTTATTAAAACAAATTTCAGATGCCATTAGTGCTTTTATGAAAGACCTGCAGCAACTGAATGTATCTAAAAGGGTTTTAGGGCTCACATTTTCTGAGTTTGGCAGAAGAATGGCCTCCAATGGCAGTGGAGGTACCGATCATGGGGCCGCACAATCCTTATTGCTTTTTGGCGATTATGTGCAAAATGGAGTACTGGGCAATAGCCCACCCATTAGTTCCAATACTGGTGCAGAAGATACCATACCCATGCAATACGATTTTCGCTCTGTATATGCCACTATTATGCGGGATTGGTTTTGTGTACCTGCCGATCAGATTGAATCTATTCTGTTCAAAAATTACCAGTACCTGCCATTAGTAAAAACTACCGCATGCACCGCAACAATTGATGATCTTAACGATGTTGGTATTACCCTTATCAGCAATTATCCCAATCCTTTTAGTGCAGCTACTACCATCAAATACCATATAAAACCAGGTCATGTGCTTATACAAATATTCGATGTATCGGGTCGTTTAATAGCCGTACCCGTAAACCAGCAATACCAGCAGGAGGGTACCTATACCATTACATTTTATGGTGCCACATTGGCTACCGGAGTATATTATGCCAGGCTGCAAAATAATGCGGTGCAGCAGGTTAGAACCATGTTAAAAGGCCCCCAATAACTATGCAATTATTAGCCAAACTGCCGGTTATACATGCAGCATCCGTTGCGTCGCACACTTGTACGGCAACAAATGCATCGGCAAAAAACAAACAGCACATGTGTATACCCAGGCAATATTTTTTCTTGTTGCTGTTAGTATATTTTATGGCTTCCGGCCCATTACAGGCAAGTCCGTATAAACCACAAATGGCGGCAGATAGTATTAGTTATACTTCCACCTGTACAGGTCAGGCTGTTAGTTTTAGTGCTACCGTATTTGCAAAGGCCAATTTCCCCGATACCGTTATCTGGAACTTTGGCGATACTGCTTCCGGGGCCTTTAATATTTCTGACGATAGAACCATTTTTCAGCCTACCCATGTGTACAATACACCGGGTATTTATACGGTAACCTTACATGTGGTTGACGATTTTGCGGGTGTTTTTAATCTTAGCACCCTTGTGCATATTGTGGCACCTGTAGCTATCAACTTTGGTCCGGATATTACTACTTGCATGGGCGATACAATAACGCTTTCGGTCCCTTCCATACCCGGGGCCACCTATATATGGAACGATGTTGGTAAAACCGATACCAGCCAGCTAAGGGTTTATGATAATGGTACATATACGGTACAAATAAATGGTTGTACTGTTACAGATACGGTAGGCGTGTTCTTTAGCCGCATACCGCAATTAGAACTTGGCGCCAATCATAATATGTGCACCGGCGAAATATTGGAACTAAATGCTGCGAGCCAGAATGCCAGTTACGAATGGCAATTAAATGGATTGGTTTTACCAGAAACTACTGCCAATATAGTTACGGTAAGTCCGGGTGGTACTTACACCGTGGCAGTGGATGTACTTGGCTGTGGCATATACAGAGACACGGTAGTAATTACTTACAGCAACCCATTGGCCCCCAGTTTTAGTTTAGGACCCGATACCTTATTGTGTCCGCAGCAGATATATACATTAAATGCCTCCCCTGCAGGTGCTACCAATTATAACTGGAGTATCGGCAGCACGCAGTCAAGTATTTCAGTAAGCAGTGCCGGTACTTATTGGGTTTTTGTGAATATCAATAGTGTTTGTGAGGTTACGGATACGGTAATTGTTAGCTACAGAGGTAATAAACAACTGGATTTAAGAGATAGCACTATTTGTGTTGGGGAAACACTGGTACTTGATGCAGATTTTGGTACAGGATCTTATCATTGGTCTGCCAACCCTCCGCTGAGGCCCGATCAGGATATTACTGACCAATCTACATTTTATGTGTACAAACCAGCTGTTTATACGGTGGTGGCACAGGTAGGTAATTGCGTGTATACTGATAGTTGTACCATTACCTATAACGATAGTTTACATTATCAACTGGCCCCATTAAAAGACACCACCCTATGTCTTGGAGAGCCCTGGCGACTTTATGTTAGCGGCAATGCCAACACCTACACCTGGCAGGATGGATCTACCGCTACCAGTTTTGATGTAAACACGGCAGGCACCTATTTTGTAATTGCTACCAATGCCTGTACAACCGATACTTCTACGCTACATATTAATTTTAGGGTATGCGATTGTGAGTTACTAATGCCAAGTGCTTTTACACCAAACAGCGATGGTTTGAATGACCTGTTCAGGCCACTACACCCTTGTAAAATGAGTGAATACCGTATGAGTATTTTTAACCGTTTTGGGCAAATGGTATTTACCTCGGTTAATCCTTTATTGGGCTGGGATGGACGTTATTTGGGTAAGGCTCCCGTTACAGGTACTTATGTATGGATGGCAACCTATATTAATACAGATACCAATACCAGAAAAAACAGAACAGGTACAGTAGTGGTGATACGCTAATTATAACAATGCGGCAGCAGCTTCATCCACAAACCAGTGTAATTGTCCATTCAACGGCTGAATTATTTGAGATGGATACATGTATGGCTGGTAACTACCTTTTAATACCTGCTGTAATGAAGCGGCTTTACCGGTACCATTGGTAAGAAAAGCAATATTTGCCGCCTTATTTACAATGGGATGCGTTAATGTAACCCGATACATATCCTGCGCCTGCAGCCATAAAGAAGTGCAAAGCTTTTTGGTTTCATCTATAACATCTGTTTTGCCGGGGAATAATGATAGGGTGTGGCCATCATCTCCCATACCCAATAAAACAATATCAAAACTTTTTTCTTCCCCTGCTGTATGCGAGGGAAAATAGCTTTGCAGAATGGTTTCGTAGGCTGCTGCGGCATCTTCGGGACTAATACCCTCGGTACGCATGATATGAATATTTTGCTTTAGCACCGGCACATGGTGTAGTAAAGTATCTAATGCCAGTTTTGCGTTATTGCGTTCGTCGTTTAAGGGTACAAACCGTTCATCGCCGAAAAATATATGCACTTTAGCCCAATCTATTTTATCTATATATGCCGGGCTGCATAATAATGCATTTAGCTTTTTGGGTGTATTACCGCCAGATAATACCAGTGTACACCTGTTTTTATGTTGCAGGGTGGTTTTTATGGTTTCTACCATCCAGTCTGCCACAGCCACGCTTAAATCGTTTAACCCGGGAAATATATGTAGTTGCATAAAATTTGGTTGATGTTGTATTTAAACCAGTTTTGGCTGTTTGCCCCATGTTTAGGCGAACGATGAACGGATTGCGACGCAAGGATGATTCCCTGTGCACAGGTGCCGGTATTGGCAATGTATTAATCCTTATGCGGTGCCGGCAAAGTTACCCAGTTATGGCCATCGCGGGCAATAAGGGCTTCAGCATCTTCGGGCCCCCAACTGTCTGGCGCATAATTAGGAAAATCTACTGGTGGCCGGGCTTCCCATGCTTCTATGATGGGCATTACCACTTTCCAGGCACTTTCTACCTGATCGCTACGCATAAATTGGGTGGCATTGCCTTCCATAACATCCAGCAACAGGGTTTCGTATGCTTCCGGTTCCTGTCCATCGTAGGCATCGTGGTAGCTAAAAATCATATCCACGGGGTTAAGTGTCATGCTTTGTCCCGGGCGTTTGGCCTGGAAACGTAAGCGAATATCCATCTCGGGCTGAATGCTGATGGTTAAACGGTTAGAACGCCAGGTTTCTGCTGCTTCGGGTGGAAAAGAGAAATGGGGTGCTTCTTTAAACTGAATGGTGATAATAGAAGTTTTCTGGTGTAAGAATTTGCCGGTACGTACATAAAAGGGTACATCCTGCCAGCGCCAGTTATCAATAAAAAACTTGGCAGCAGCAAAAGTTTCAACCGGTGAGTTGGTGTCTACTTTATCTTCCTGGCGGTAGCCTTTTACTTTTTCGCCCTTCATCCAGCCATCTGCATATTGGCCACGCACAGCATATTCATGCACCTGGTCGCGGGTTATTTTGCGTATGGCATTTAATACGTCTACTTTTTTATTGCGTATTTCATTGGCTTCAAAACTAAGCGGTGCTTCCATACCAATCATACACAACAGTTGCAAAATATGGTTTTGCAACATATCCCTTAAGGCGCCGCTTTGCTCGTAATAGCCGCCACGACCTTCTACACCAACCGTTTCGGCCACGGTTATTTGAACATGATCTATATAATTGCGGTTCCAAATGGGTTCAAATAAAGCATTGGCAAAACGCAGGGCCAAAATATTTTGTACGGTTTCTTTGCCCAAATAATGGTCTATACGGTAAATCTGGTCCTCAGCAAATAAACCGGTTAATTGCTGGTTAAGTTCATGGGCACTTTTAAGATCGTGTCCAAATGGTTTTTCTATAACAATACGGGTGCAGCGGGTATCGGCACAAATATTTAAGGCACCCAGTTTGCTGGCAATATCAGGAACCAGCTGTGGTGCTACGGCCAAATAAAAAATAACATTAGGATGCTCGCCCCACTGTTGTTCCAGTTCTTTTACATAATCAGATATTTTGCTGTACGAGGCGGCGTCTTCGGCATCCATTTCCAGGTAGCTAATGTATTGGGCAAACTCGTTCCATAAGCTTTCTGGTTCATTTTTACGGCGACTAAACTCCTGCACACTTTCCAGTAAATGATCCCTGAAATGATCGTTGGAATAAGGCGTTCGGCCCAAGCCTACAATAGAAAATTTTTCGGGCATCCAGCTGTCCAGGTATAAATTAAACAGAGCCGGCGCCAGTTTTCTTTTATTCAAATCTCCACTGCCCCCAAAAATAAAAATTACTGAGGCGGGTGGTTTTTTAGTATTGTTATTGTGTGTTGACATATTATAATTTTTTTTTGAGCCAGGCATACACCTGCTATTCAACTTTACTTGCGTCGCACTCTTCTACGTTCGGGTTAAATAGCAGCATCAACAGCCAGGTAAATAAGAGCGAAGTAACCAAACTAACTTTCACCCATTTGTTGTGTCATTTCAATCATGCGCTGTTGCAAAACTTCTTCTGGTACGTTTTCTATTCTGCTGGCAATATACCAGTGGTTACCACAAGGGTCTTTTACAAATGCTTCTCTGTCGCCATAGAATTGGTTAGTAGGCTCCATTACAGGTTCTGCACCCACTTCTACCGCTTGAGCGTAAACGGCATCAACATCTGCTACATATAGGTGAATAGCGCAGGGCATGGGGTAAAAGCCGCCATGTACTTCACTAATTTCAATAACGGCATTACCAATTTGCATACATGCATTTATTACCATGCCATCGGGCAGCTTGGTGGCACTTATTTCTTTGGCACCAAATGCATGTGTAAGAAAGCCCATTAAATGGGGCAAACCCTGCACATGCAAGTAGGGGGTAATACTGCTAAAACCCTGTGGAATAGGATTTACTTCCATAATTATGTTGTTTTAGAAATCTGCATTGCTATCAATTCCATTCTGTATGAAATTTTCCCGGCATATCCGTACGTTCGTAAGTATGGGCGCCAAAACAATCTCTTTGAGCCTGAATAATATTGGTGGGTAATCTTTCAGTAGTATAGGCATCAAAATAGCCCAGGGCTGTCATTAATCCGGCAGCAGCAATTTTTGATTGTGCTGCTTTTATCACTATAGCCCTTAAGCTTTCTATCCTGTTTTTTACAATAGCTGCCAAGGTATCACTTAATAAAATATTGGGTAATTGCGGGTTGTTTACATAAGCCGCATAAAATGTTTCTAATAAAGTGGAGCGTATAATACAACCACCGCGCCATACTTTAACTGCATCCTGTAAGGGTATATCCATTTTAAGTGCGGCTGAAGCCTGGTGTAACATGGCCAAACCTTGTGCATAACACAAAATAGTGGCAGCGTATAAAGCTTCACCGGTTTCCTGTATTAATGTTGCTTTATCAGCATCAATGGTATTGGTGGCAGGTGTAAATATGCCGGCGGCCTGTACCCGTTCCTCCTTAAAGGCCGAAATGGTGCGCATGGCCACAGCAATATCAATGGTTGGAATGGCTACCGGCAACTCCATGGCATCCTGCGATGTCCATTTACCAGTGCCTTTACTACCGGCTTTATCCAGAATCATATCTACCAGCCGGTTGCCTGTAATTGTATCATTTTGCAGAAATATATCCCGGGTAATTTCTACCAGATAAGATTGTAATTCGCCATTATTCCATTGGGCAAAAGCAGCATGTAATTCATCGTTGGAAAGGCCGGCGCCTCTTTTTAAAATATCGTACACTTCGCTTATTAATTGCATAATGGCATATTCAATACCATTGTGTACCATTTTTACATAGTGGCCGGCAGCATCTTTGCCCATATAAGCCACACAGGGTTCTCCGTTTACTTTTGCTGAAACAGCTTCCAGTAAAGGTTGTACTTCGTGCCAGGCTTTTACATCGCCACCGGGCATAATGCTGGGGCCAGTTCTGGCACCTTTTTCGCCACCGGATACACCCATACCCATAAAATGTAGTCCCTTTTGTTGCAGGTAGGCCACCCTTCTGTTGGTATCGGTATAGTGGGAGTTGCCGCCATCAATTACAATATCGCCTGGTTGTAATAAGGGTAATAAACTTTCTATTACATCGTCAACCGGTTTACCGGCAGGCACCAGCATCATAATTTTACGGGGTTGTTGCAGGCTGTTTACCATTTGCGCAAGGGTGGTTACCCCTTTTACGGTAGTACCTGGCGTGGCTGCAGCTTCTAAGGCACTTAGTTTTTGGGCGTCCAGATCAAAGCCAATTACGGGAAACTGATGATCGGCCATATTAAGTAAGAGGTTACGACCCATTACACCCAGGCCGATCATTCCAAAATCGTATAGCATTTGTTGCATATTGCTGGTATTGATTTTTGAGGCTGCAAGTTAGCCAAATGCTGTATAAGATGTATTTGCCCGCCTGATATGACTGTTTTTTTTACCAAACCATTATTAAACATTAGCATTGCTTTGTAATGACATTTTGCGTTAGGGATTGCAGCGGAAAGCCCACAGCCACGCCCGTGGCGAGGACTTGCAGCGGAAAGCCCGACCCAAAGGGTAACGCCCAGTTTTAAAAACATTAGCTTTTGCGAAAAGCGAAATTTTTGGTTAATCACTACCACCTGCAATATTTTGGCAATACTACCTTTAGGCAAATTTTATACAATGAATCAACTGGTAACCGATTTTAATGAATACCGCCAGCGGATGAATACGCTGATTTTGAGCAAGAATAATCTGGTAATGAAAAGGCTTTGGAACCTGGATACCAATACCTACGAAGCCGGTGCCATTGATACCAAAACCAAGGAGATGCTGGGCCTGGTAGCCAGTATGGTATTGCGTTGCGACGATTGCATTAAATACCATTTGGGTAAATGTTTTGAACTGGGTATTAGTACTGAGCAGCTGTACGAAATATTTTCAGTTGCCAATATTGTAGGCGGTTCTATCGTTATTCCACATACCCGCAGGGCCGCAGAATATTGGGAGGCTTTGCATGATAAACATCAGTAACTGTAAATTGTGTAAATGCTTACATTTGCAAACTATATCAAAGAATCATGAGTACATTAACTAACGAAGCGCCCCTATTAACTGCCAAAGATTTTGCTACCGACCAGGAAGTACGCTGGTGCCCGGGTTGTGGTGATTATTCTATTCTGGCTCAGGTACAAAAAGTAATGCCAGGCATTGGTGTACCTAAGGAAAATATTGTTATTATCAGCGGTATTGGTTGCAGCAGCCGTTTTCCTTATTACATGAACACCTATGGCATGCACTCCATTCACGGCCGTGCAACAGCTGTAGCCAGTGGTTTAAAGGCAGCCCGCCCCGAACTAAGTGTATGGATTGTTACCGGAGACGGAGATGGTTTAAGTATTGGCGGCAACCATACCATTCATATGCTGCGCAGAAATTTTGATGTAAATATTCTTTTGTTTAATAACCAGATTTATGGCTTAACCAAGGGCCAATATTCTCCTACCTCTGAGGAGCATAAAGTTACCAAAAGCACTCCTTTTGGTTCTATTGACCATCCGTTTAACCCATTGGCACTTGCTATGGGTGCAGAAGCTACTTTTATTGCCCGCAGTATGGACCGCGACCCTAAAAACCTGCAGGCCATGCTTACACGTGCCCACCAACACCGCGGAGCCTCCTTTTTAGAAATATACCAGAACTGCAACATTTTTAATGATGGTGCATTTGAAATATTTACCGAAAAATCAACTAAGGCAGAAGAAACCCTGTTTTTGGAACAAGGCAAACCATTAATTTTTGGTGCCGCCCAAAATAAAGGTATAAAGCTAGACGGTTTTAAACCCGTTGTTGTAGAATTGGGTGAAGGTGTTAGCGCCGATGATTTGTGGATACACGATGAACGTGATATAAACAAAGCCCAGTTGTTAATTCGTATGTTTGATAATCCAAAAAATGCCGGCCATTTCCCAAGGCCATTTGGTGTATTTTACGAAACAGACAGGCCATGTTACGAAGATCTTTTACGCATGCAAATTGAAGAAACCATTGCCGCCAAAGGCCCCGGTAATTTGGATAAACTGCTTCGCGGAAATGAAATATGGGAAATTCAATAATTTAACCATTCAACTAATAGAAAAAAGCTGCAATTATTGCAGCTTTTTTTATGCATAAAATACAGTTTGTAGCCCGGCCTATAACCCAATGCGGCTTTACTTGCGTCGCACTCTTGTACTGCCGATACCGCTGGCAGCTGATGGGGTTTAAATTAAAATGGCAAATCAGTATCAAAAATAAACCGCTCGGGTTGAGGTAAGGGTTTACGAGGCAACATGTTTGGCCGCATGGCCGTATTGTAAACAAATGCCGCAACTATAGTGGCCGCCTGTTGCAGGTCTGGAATAGACAAATGATCGTACACATCCATATTACTATGGTGGGTGCGGGTTTCATACTCCAGCGGGTCTTGAATAAATTGAAAACCGGGAATCCCCACCGCGTCAAAAGACAAATGGTCGGTTGAGCCTGTATTGCTGCTGGTAAGGCCTGTTGCACCCATATCGGCAAAAGGTGCCATCCAGGCGCTAAAAATGTCTTTTACCAAAGGGTTATTTTGCAGAAAAACACCCCTTATTTTCCCCGATCCATTATCCAAATTATAATAGGCAGAAATTTGCTCCTGTTCGGGACTTAGCTTCATATCTATTGGGTTGCCAAAATGTTTTTTTACATAGCCAAAAGACCCCAGTAATCCTTGTTCTTCCCCGCCCCATAACGCAATACGTATGGTTCGTTTGGGTTTAACACCCAATGCTTTTAATATTCTTACCGCTTCCATCATTACAATACAACCGGCAGCATTATCTGTTGCACCGGTACCACTATGCCATGAATCTAAATGGCCGCCCAGCATTACCACCTGCGATTTAAGTAGTGGGTCAGTGCCAGGAATTTCTGCTATTACATTATATCCGTTTAAATCATCAGCGTAAAAACTGTTTTGTACATTAAGGTCAAGTGTAACAGCGGTATTACCCTTTAACAGCCTTTGCATTCTGTAATAATCTTCGGTAGAAATTAGCATTTCGGGTAAGGCTGGGGCATAGCGGGTATCATATGCAGGGGTACCATCTACGAAAACGGTACCATCGCGGCCCGTGTTGTTAACTGATAATAAAGCAACCGCACCTTGTTGTTGCAGGTATAATTTGGTTTGGTATTCTCTGGTAATATAGTTCATATAAAAACTAACCATGTCCTTGCCCAGCATATAGGTATCGGGTAATGTGTTTAGGGTACTATCTGCCAGCCTTGATGCATAGGCGATAAAAGCGCTGCGAATGAGTGAGTCTCTGGATTGTACCAGTACTATTGCCCCATTTAGCGCAGTACCCATTTTTTGTATGGAGGCGGAATCAAGGTTTTTTAATAATACTACGGGTGCATGTACCATGCCATTTGTACTGCTGGTCCAGGCAACGGGGTTGGCAATTAGCTGTTGGTAATATGGTTTTGTAATGGCTATATAAGAAAGCTCGGTACTCCAGCCTTTGCCAAACTGGCCCCAGGACTCCGGGCCGGCATTTTGCAAGCCCCAGCTTTTTAAAGCGCTGGTGGTATAGGCAATAGCTCTTTTATATCCGGGCGAATTGGTAAGCCTTGCACCACAAACATCAGTAAGGTTGTAGGCAATACTGGCTATTTGAGAATTGTTTTTTTCTTCCTTTTTTATTTTCTCCATCATTTGGAGGTCAATATTTTCCTGTGCATAAACCAGACTTTGTACGGAAAACAATACAATAATGGTGGCCAGTATTTTTCTCATGTTTTATTTTTTTGAAATTTAAATCCAAATTAATGATAAGGTATAAAATTTTTGTGTAATTATGTTGGGTATTTGAAGCCCTGCATTCAACAAAATCATCGCTTTCAAGTAAACCCAGGTTTTGTTTTTATAAGCAACAACTTTAATTAGCCAACGCTAATCCCATTAAAAATCTCTTTTCAATATTATCCCATAAGCATATGCATTAATTGCATAGGTAAAGCCGATTGCTAACTGTTTTTATTCATTTTTTAAAGAATGTAATATTTCTGCGTTAGGGATTGAAACGTAAAGCCCGCAACGCAGCGTAGCGCAGTGAGGACTTGCAGTGGAAAGCCCGACCCGCAGGGTAACGCCCCAATTTTTAACCATCTTTTTCTTATAACCGATAAAACAACAAACATGAAAAAAAATTTACTTCAACTGAATGTGTGTATGGCGGCAAGCAATGGCCATACAGCAAAAGCCAAAACTACTTTTCCAGGATTGATGCTCTTGTTTTTATTATGCTGCTCTTTTGCCATTCAACAGGTGCAGGCACAGGGTACCTGGTCTACAGTAACCAATATTTGCCCGGCGGCTAATGCTGGTGTAATGCTGATATTATCTGACGGGACAGTGATGTGTAAAACATCTGCAGGTGGTACAGATGGCATTGGTAATACCTGGTATCGTTTAAAACCAGATGCTACAGGCAGTTATATTAATGGCACCTGGTCGCCATTAAACCCAATGATTAATACCCGTTTATATTTTTCGTCTCAGGTATTAAAAGATGGCAGGGTATACGTAGCCGGTGGTGAATATGGAACCGGTGGATCTCAGGGCGAAACTTATAACCCTTTAACCAATACATGGACTGCTGCACCGCCACCGGGTGCTTTTTTAAGCGATGCCAATTCGGCTATTTTACCTAATGGAAAAGTATTACAGGCCATGGTAACTGGCAATTTAAAACCCAATAAAATTTATGACCCGGTTACCAATACTTATGCAGCTGGGCCTTCCTGTTTGGGGATACATAACGAATCTACCTGGGTAAAGCTGCCAGATGAAAGTATTTTACAGGTTGATAGAAATGCTGTTACCTCTGAACGGTATATTCCATCGCTTAACCAATGGGTAGCCGATGCTAATGTTCCCGTTTCTTTATACGACCCTTTTGGTCTTGAAACAGGGGCTGGTTTATTATTACCTGATGGCAGGGCTTTTTATATAGGTTCTACCGGCCATACAGCGTATTACACGCCATCTGGTTCTGCAGCACCTGGTAGCTGGGCTGCCGGTCCGGATTTTCCAAATGCACAGGGTGCACCAGATGCCCCTGCGGCTATGATGGTAAATGGTAAAGTTTTATGTACTGTTTCTCCGGCGCCAACATCCGCCAACCATTTCCCTTCACCTACTTCTTTTTATGAGTTTGATTATTTAACCAATACTTTTCTTAGGTTAAATGCCCCTACCGGCGGATTAACCTACAATGCACCTTGCTATGTATCTAATATGGTAGATTTACCAGATGGCAAAGTATTAGTGTCTTTCCAGGGCTCTTCCACTTATTATGTATATACGCCTGCAGGTGCAGCAATAGCTGCTGGTAAGCCAACATTAAGTACTATTAAAAAAGTAGCTGGGTCCAAATCGTACAGAATAACCGGCAAATTATTTAATGGAATTTCAGAAGGTGCCTGTTATGGTGACGACTGGCAAATGGCCAGCAATTATCCTTTGCTTAGAATTACTGCAGGTGCCAATGTTTTTTATGCCCGTACTTTTAACTGGAACAGTACCGGTGTTATGCGCGGTGCGGCGGCTGATACAGCTTTCTTTACCCTGCCTGCAGGTTTAACAGCGGGGCCTTATTCTATTTCAGTAGTTGCCAATGGTATTGCTTCTACACCAGTTGTGGTGCCAGCAAGTGCCTTTAGCAGTAACACTCCTGAAATTGCCATTACCTCTGCCGAAACAGCAGCAGCTATAACTGCACAGGTAACCGATGTTAAAGCAGCGGCAGTATATCCTAACCCGGCTAAAAATCAAACCAATCTGCAATTTACTTTAGCGCAATCTACACATGTGGCTGTTAAAGTGTACGATATGAGTGGTAAAGAAAATATGACTGTTGTAAACAGCGATTTGCAGCAAGGGTACCATTCCCTACCGGTTAATACCAGCAGGTTAACCAGTGGTTTATATATGATTAGAATGATTACAAATACCGGTGTTACCAATGTTAAACTGGTAGTACAATAAATAATTACATGTCTTTTACAAAAGCTACCGCAATATTTGCGGTGGCTTTTTATTGATATATATCCAATACAATTTATGTACTTAGCTATTGTACTGCTATTAAGCTGCTCTTGCCACGCTCGGTTCAGGGTTCAACCCTTGTGGCAACAAAATACAACAGCCTAAGATTTGTCGATTTTTACAAAGCCGCATGAATAGTTTTATTTTCTTTGCGCCAATGCAGCTTACAGCCAATATACAGCAGTTTATTTTTGGAGCAACCACCATACAAGTGTATGTGCCAGATGCCATTATAATGCAGCAATGGTATACACATATGCAACAACAAAATGCCAATGCACCTTCGCCATATTGGTCGCAGGTTTGGCCAGCTGCAAAGGCATTATGCCAATTTTTATCAAATGAACCACATTGGGTAAACAATAAAACTGTACTGGAACTGGCTGCGGGGCTGGGTTTACCATCTATGCTAAGTGCGCAATGGGCCCAATCTATTATATGCAGCGATTATATACCCGAAGCGGTAGAGATGATGCGGCAGTCTATTTCACTTATGCAATTAAAAAATGTAGAAGCCATTGTACTTGATTGGAACCAACTGCCGCCAACTCTTGGTACCGAGGTGCTTTTACTAAGTGATATTAATTACGAACCTGCCGCTTTTGCCAATATTTTAGGTGTAATAGAGCAATTTTTACAGGCAGGTACAACCATATTGTTAAGCACACCCCAAAGGTTAATGGCAAAACCGTTTATAGCTCAGTTATTACCCTATTGCATTTTACAGCAAGAAACAATTGTTACCGATGTTACACCACATGTTGTATGTAGCATAATGGTATTACAAAAAACTAAAGCACCAATTGGGTAAATAGTTGTTGCAGCATGGCATTTGCATCTGAGCAAAATCCGGGGTGAACTTTAGAAGTTTGTACCACGGTACTGCGTGTGGCTGTTAACCAGCGAAAACGTTCGGGAATGGGTAATTGGGCAATGGGGCTACTCCCGGGTAAGCCTGCACATATTCCTTCTAATGCGGCCAGGTAATGTTCAATAGTTTCTATATCCAGTGCATTGTTAAAGCCGCACAATTTTTCTTTGTTCAGCTGATAGCGTACCTGTAAATATTTCAATTTGGCACAATACAATATTACGCCCACATTCATAAACTCTTCGCGTTCTACCAATGGCACAACGCGAATAACGGCATACTCAAATAAGTGTTTCTCTTGCATCTTGGGCTGCTTTTACAAAATTGGCTGAATGTGCAATTCTATCAGTTAAAAACCTGGCATATGCCTGCCTGTGTGCTTCCGCACTTTCAAAAACAGGTTCATTACCCAGCCATGCATCAGGTATTAATTGTACAATTTCCTGTATTCTTTTTGGTGATAACAGGATGGTGAGTTGCTGGTTAACCGCATCCAGCTCACTGGCAAAAGGTAATAATACATGGTTCTTAACCAGTGCAAAAGGTTTGGTAATCTGCTCCTCCCAATTAGCCCAGTTATGATGAAAGTACAAAGCTGCACCATGATCAATCAACCACAATTCCCTGTGCCATATCAGCATATTGGTGTTACGGCTGGTACGGTCAACATTGGTAATTAAACAATCCAGCCATACAATTATAGATGCAGTTGTGGCGTCAATGGCAGTAGCAGCCGGGTCAAAAGTGATAGCGCCTGATAAATAATGTAAGGCCAGGTTAAGTCCAACACTTGCCTTTAGCAAATCCTGAATTTCTTCATCGGGTTCTGCCCGGCCATAGGCTTCATCCAGGATCGCAAAAACAATTTCTGGTACTTTTAAGCCCAACGTACGGGCAATTTCTCCACCAATTAATTCTGCTATCAATGCTTTAATTCCTTGCCCTGCCCCGCGGAATTTTAATACATACATAAATCCATCATCGGCTTCGGTAATGGCAGGCATAGAACCACCTTCTCTTAAAGGCGTAATATACCGGGTTACTGTAACAGTTCTTATTTCAGTTTCTTGTGTATGCATATGTATAGTAAAACCAAAATCAAATTGTAATAAATTAATAATAAAAACCGCGTTCTACATTATAATATAAAATTAGTGTTTAGCTGTGTTAAATTGCAATATCGGCCAAGGTATAGTTATGGCTTACTTATCCATTTAAGTAAATTAAAAGTCAGGCTGTTATCCCGGCAAAATACACGTGGCATCATTACTTGCGTCGCACACTTGTGCGTTCGGTAATACTATGCAGCTAATAAAAGGCATAAAAAATTGCTATAATAAAATTTACCAATTGCCTCAAAATAGTATCAATATTGCCCGGTACTCAACAGCACTAAAGTACAGGCTTCTACAGGCTCAATTCCATTATTAACAGCCAGTGTAGCCAGTTCATCATTTTCGGCACCGGGATTAAAAATAATGCGTTTGGGGTGTAGCGATAAGATGTAATCGTAATACGCTTTTTGATGTATGGGATTAAGGTAAACTGTAACCGTATCTATATCAGTTAAGGCTGGCAGATTATTGATGATGGGTGTTGTATTTATATTACCTTCTTTTTTGCCTATGGCCACCACAGGATGTTGATGGGCCAATAATTTGTTTACTGCCAGATAGCTATATCTTGATGGATTTTCAGAGGCTCCCAATACTACTGTTTTCTTTTGCGGTGTCATTCAACAAAAATTTCTTATAAAGATACAGGTAATACAGGGCAGTAAAAAAACTGCCGGTCATTGCTGTTCCAATCATCATCATGGCTACGGTATTATCTGCAAAATTGCGGAAGAGAAAGCCTGAGAAAAAAACAATAAGGCAAGCGCCGGCACAAAGCCAGTATATTTTTAAAATTGTTTTGGCATTGTTTGCATTTTTAGCTGTAAAAACAATGGCGCTTATCAATTGCCAAATACCTAAAGGCAACAATAAAAACAAGGCAAGAAATATATATCCACTTTCGAAAATTGCAGCTGCTGCGGCCACTAATGCCACTACAATTAACAGAATTTGCCCGTAAAAGTCTATTTTTCTTAGCATGTTTTTATTTTAATGTAAGTTCTGTTTATTGCAGGAGAATAGTATAAGTAGTATTGGGTATTTTTAAAATACAAACATTTAATTAGCTTTCCAATTAATAAGGGGTTTATAAAACGTTTTATCTTATTTTATCCGATCAACTTAAATTAAGTAAATGAAAAAAATTCAACTGCTTCTGTTGTTGCTTTTCCTTTATATAGGTGCATACAGCCAGCCACTTTTTTCTGCTATTGCAGAAAAGGATACTGTTAAAGCAGTTGAACTGCTAAAATCAGGCGAAAATATTAATCTGCTTAACAGTTATGGCTCTACCGTTTTAATGCAAAGCTGCCGGTATGGCTATGATACGGTTATGGAAAAATTTCTTTTGCAACATGGTGCTAATCCAGATAATCCACGATCTCCAAAAGGCAGAACCACACTAATAATTGCCTCTGCCTATTATGGTGGTATACCCATGGTGCGTTTATTATTGCAGTATGGTGCCGATATTAATGCTGTTACCAACGATGGAGTAACTGCACTAATGATGGCAGCCCAAAGTGCCAAATCTGATTTGGTAGCCTATTTATTAGAACACGGTGCAATTGCTGCTGCCAAAGATGCGCAGGGAAAAACAGCACTTGATTATGCCAATAAAGCACAGGTTGATGAGTATACGATAAAATCTATGCCTGAAAGCAAAGTTGATAAAGCCGCTACCATTGCTATTCTGCTAAAAGCGACCGGAAATAAACCTTAGCTTATTTTTCTCCTGCTGTATTTGTTGGCGTACAAGTGTGCGACGCAACAAAGCTGTATTGTTTTGCTATTGCCGGGGCCATCATTGAATTTAAAATTGCCACAGTTTGCGCCCCAATACGCTAACAGGCGAACCTGAAGCGAGGAAAACAGAACTGGGTGGTTGTTGCAGGAACGGCGTAAATGCTGGTCCGTAAAGGCTTGATACATCGCAATTAACCTGATGACTGAGCACCTGATGCAAAGCCCATGGCGGATGCACTACCTGATATTCAGAGGTGGTATCTGCTGATACTTTTGTGTAACCCCAATAATGTTCGGTTATAAAATTTTCTTCACTTCCGGCTGGTGCCAAAAAGGTATTGGTTGTTGCCACCGCAGCAATTTGATTCCATTGTTTATTATGTTTAAACCCATAGGAAACCTTTATAGTTTCTTCACTTTGCAATATTTGATGTTGCATGGGATGGTAATAATAATGCTCTCCATACAACAATTTTGCTACCGCACAAATCATTCTGCGGGGAACAATTTCTTTTATAAAAACCACTCCTCTTTTTGTTGTGTTATCCTGATTAAATGTTACGTAGAACCTGAGATTAAATTCCTCGAAGTTGGTATGGAAAGGAATAGGAATTCCTTTTATTCGTGTATCAAGAAACATAAAGCCAACCAGGCTAACAAAGCATTGATTATTCCAGCAATCAACCTGTGTGCCTTTGGGTAAATAAGGGGTTAGTATATCAGGATTAACTGTATAATTTATAAATAATAATTGTTTCCAGTGGGCGGTGAGAAATGTTTTTTTCATAATAATTTACTTAAAAAATACTAATGGCCTTACGCGGCAGTGATGCTACAATATTTTCTATTGCATCATTTAGTTGTGGGTATTGAAAAGTAAAACCATTTTGCAGCAATTTGGTTGGCAATACCCACCGACTTTTTAATAGTAGTTCTGTTTCTGTACCAATAATTGCAGCACCTGCTTTTAATACCCATGTAAATGCAGGGATGGCAAATTTTTGACCAATGGCTGCACACAGGCTTTGCATAAAGTATTTATTTGTTACAGGATTAGGGCTACTGATATTGAATACGCCTTCCAGGTTTGTATGCTGCCAAAAAAATGCTATGCACCTGCATACATCATTAATATGTACCCAGCTATACATCTGTTTACCATTTCCCTGATAGCCACCCAAACCAAACTTAGCTAAGTGTAGATAAGGCATCAAAACACCTCCCACACCAAGCGTAATGGCAGCACGCAGCGCAATTTTTCTTGTAAAGGCAGTTCTTTGACTAAAGAATGCCTCCTCCCATTTTTTGCAAACCTGTACACTAAAATCATCCTGAATTTCACCATTGTATTCATCCTGCGGTTGATCTGTTGCATGCCTGTAAATGGTAGCTGACGATGCATTGAGCCATAATTTGGGCGGTACTACTACCTGCTGAATCGCATGGCCAATAGCAAGTGTGGCGTTTACTCTGCTGTTTAGTATTTCCTGTTTGTTTTTATTGTTATAACGGCAGTTAACACTTTTGCCAGTAAGATTAATTACAATATCACAGCCATCAATTTCTTTACACCATTCGCCGGGGTCTTTGCCATTCCACTCGACATATTTGCATTGATTGGTTGGCTGGGTAGTTAAGCCATATGTGTTATTATCTGGTTTATTAGTGTTACGGGTAAGAATAGTAATGGTATTCTCGTTTCCAAAATAAGCAGCCAATGCAGTGCCGATAAAACCCGTGCCCCCAGCAATTACAATTTTTTTGTTTGTGATTGCGCCTATTTTAATTGTGATAATGGCCTTCGCATATGGTGCTCTGTTTCATCAAAGCATAAATAGGTATACCATATTGCCATAAAAGGTGAAATATATAATAGCAGGTAAAATATCAGTAACAGTTGTGGAATTAAAATACCTGTTAACGCTATTAGAAGTATTATGTAAACAGAATTATGATAATACCTTCTTCTGCTGCCTTTGGCTGTAAAACTTCCTGCGTATTCATGTAATAGCATACTTAGCAATTGCCAGCCGCCTACCAAAAAGTAGCCAACAAATAAAATAGTAGCCTCTTGAGTTATTGCTATGTGTAAAATAATATAGCTCATTAGCATTAATTGCAATATCCAGTCGGCACGTTTATAGCTTTTCATAATTATTATATTATTGGTTGGTGGGTTGAATGGTACGATTGCCTATATGTAATTCATCCTGCGCTCTTTTTCTAAGTTTGAAAAATATAAGCAGGTTAAAGAAATGCATAACTCCGAGAATCAGAATAATGCATCCAACTTTGATGCTTAATCTTTCTATTACTCCCTGAATATTGGCAATGCTATCTTCCTCCTGTAGCGTAAATACAGCATACCCGATATTGATAAGGTAAAACCCTACCAGTAAAAGATTATTTACACTGTCGGATAAGATTTTATTGCCATGAAAAATATCAATCAGAAAAACTTTGCCGTTGTTGAACAGGGTTTTGGCCACCCAAATAGTAAGCGAAATGGTAATGGCTAAATAAATGCAGTAGGTAAGAATAATGTAGTTCATGTTAATTGATTTTAGTTTTATATATATGATAGTTTCAGAAAAATATGAAAATATAGCCTTTAAAAAAACCGGGTAACCCGGTAGTTTAAAGCTGTTTTGCTTATTTCAGCAGTTTAATAAAACTGCTCCAAAACCAGTTTTCTTCTGCTTTAATCATTACATCCATTGTTTTCTCAGCTTGTGCGGCAAACTTTTTAATGCTTTCAATGGTTTCTGTAAAAGCTTTTATTTCTGCATTTCGTTTATCACCTTCCACATCCGACAGTTGATTAAGCACTTTAATCATGGGGTCCAGCTCCCGTTTTTTGCGTTGATACATAATACAGGTAGCCACTTTCCATATATCCTTTTCGGCAGCAAAATATTCTTTCCTGTCGCCTTGTATAATTACTTTATCTACCAATTGCCAATTCATCAATTCGCGGACATTCATATTTGCATTACCCCGGCTAATACTAAGCTCCTCCATAATGTTATCGGTACTTAAAGGTTCGCCGGCAATCAGTAATAAAGCATGCACCTGGGCCATCGTTCTGTTAATACCCCATTGGGTGGCTAAAATACCCCAGCTTTGAATAAACTGCTGTTTGGCCTCATTCAATTTCATACCGTAAAGCTATGCATCATTTCTGAACTTTCAAAATATATTGAAACTTATTTTACCGGCTATTTATTATATGGCATCTTCGTTGTGTCACTCACTTGTACTGCACCGTTTTGGGCGGCAGGTAGAAGAACAGCAAAAATTGTATAAATAATGTGAATATGCCAGCCTTTTTAATGGCATTTAAAATAATCAAAAGGTTCTTTACAGTCATCGCATTTATACAATGCTTTACAGGCCGTAGATCCAAACTGACTAATAAGCTGGGTATGGTAGGAATTGCATAGGGGGCATTGTATACTTTCTTCCTGTTGAAAGCTTTGCGGGGTGCAAACTGCCTGTGTGGTATTTGGGGGCGCAATACCATAGGCTTTTAATTTTTGTTTACCGCTTTCACTCATCCAATCGGTTGTCCACGCAGGCGATAACACTTGCTTAATTTCAATATGTTTAAAACCGTTTTCCAGTAATGCCATACGGATACCCATACTCATTACATCCATGGCAGGGCAGCCGGTATAAGTTGGTGTAATAGTTATTTGTAAGCGGTGTTCAACTATGTCAATATGCCTTATAATTCCCAAATCTATCACAGTTAAAACAGGTACTTCAGGGTCTGCCACCTGTTCCAGTATTTTCCACGCAGCTTTTATTTGTATTGTATCGGCATCCATTTGTTGTAAGTGTTGTGAAATTATTTGCTGCTATTTAATCTAAAAGTACAAGTGTGCGACGCAAGTAAAGCAACATTCATTTTCTGCTGCCGGGCAACAAATTATTTACCATTCGCAATTGGGGTAAATTCTTTGCATATACTGCAACTCGGCCAAAATACGACCCAAATATTCTGTGTGCCTGCCTGTTTTACCGCCGGTTTGCATCCATCCGGTATCAGTTGGCAGTGCCAGGGTTGCTTCAGAAAAAGTATTTTCTATGGTTGTAATCCATTCCTGTTGTAACTTTTCTACACCGGTAATAATGCCTTGATTTTGTATTTCGGTTTCGTAAGGGGCAGGTAAAAACAATTCGCCTGTAAACATCCACAAATCCTGTATTGCATTTACCATTCTTGCATGGCTTTCTGCTGTACCATCGCCCAGCCTTATTACCCACTCGCTGCTCCAGCGCAAATGATAGGTTACTTCTTTAACTGCTTTGGAAGCGATGGCTGCTAATTGGTGATCAGTACTTTTCGCTAATTGCCGGTACAGCAGGTATTGGTAGGCACTAAAAATAAACTGGCGTAATATGGTTACTGCCCAATCTCCCTTTGGTTGTTCTGCCAGTAAACAGTTTTTAAATTCGTTTTCATTTCTGTGATAAGCCAGTTTATCCTCTGAAGCGGTACCACCTATAAGTATTGCTGCATATTGGTAAAAATTTCTCGCCTGGCCCAGCAGGTCTAAAGAAATATTGGTAATGGCAATATCCTGTTCCAGCACGGGGCCATGCCCACACCATTCGCTGTTTCTTTGCGAAAGTATTAAGGCATTATCTGCCAGGTGCAGTGTATAATGTATTAGTGAATCGGTATGTAGCATTGATCCGTTACTGATCATTGTTGTAAGCATATTAGTGAGCCGGTGGCTAAGAATTGGTTAAGCATTTACATATGTTTTACTGCATCGGGTAAATCATAAAATGTAGGATGCCGGTAAGCTTTGTCGCTGGCTGGGTCGTATAAACTTTCAGCTTCATCGGGGTTGCTGGCATGTATATAAGTGCTTTCTACTACCCAAATACTCACGCCTTCCATACGGCGCGTATACACATCCCGTGCATTTTCAATGGCCATTTGTGCATCAGCAGCATGCAGGCTGCCCACATGTTTATGATCTAACCCTTGCTTGCTGCGTATAAATACTTCCCATAATGGCCAATCGTGGCCAATATTACTTGTGGCCTGTATTATTTCTTTTGGCGCATTTGCAGAAACATCTGCTGCACTTTCACCAAAATCTCCATAATACTGTTTGGTTATCCTGATCATCATACAATATATTTAAGCGGCTTCTAAGCCATTGTTGGTTTTTAGTTTCTTTTTATTGGCATAGGCGGCAGCGGCTTCTCTAACCCAGGCGCCCTCGTCCCAGGCGTTTTTGCGGGCTTCTATTCTTTGTTTGTTACAGGGTCCATTTCCTTTCACTACATTCCAGAATTCGTTCCAGTCAATTTCACCAAAATCATAATGTTGCCGGCTTTCATTCCATTTAAGGTCGGGGTCGGGCAATGTCATACCCAATACTTTTACCTGTTCAGCAATCATATCAATAAATTTCTGGCGCAGCTCATCGTTGCTCATGCGCTTAATTTTCCATTTCATGCTTTGATCGGAGTGGGTAGATTCACCATCCCTGGGGCCAAACATCATTAGCGATGGCCACCACCAGCGGTTAATAGCATCCTGGCACATGGCTTTTTGTTCAGCTGTGCCACGCGATAAAACCAGCAAAATTTCAAATCCCTGGCGTTGATGAAAACTTTCTTCCCGGCATATACGCACCATGGCACGGGCATAAGGGCCGTAACTGGTTCTGCACAACATTACCTGATTAATAATGGCAGCCCCATCTACCAGCCAACCAATGGCACCCATATCGGCCCAGCTGGTGGTAGGATAATTAAAAATGGAGCTATATTTAGCCTTACCGCTATGCAAATCATTAATCGTTTCTTCCCGCGAGGTGCCAAGGGTTTCAGCAGCTGAGTACAGGTATAAACCATGGCCGGCTTCATCCTGCACTTTGGCAATTAAAATTGCTTTGCGTTTTAACGATGGTGCACGGCTTATCCAGTTGCCTTCGGGCAGCATACCTACAATTTCGCTATGGGCATGCTGGCTAATTTGCCTAACCAGATTTTTACGGTAGGCATCCGGCATCCAGTCGCGTGGTTCTATTTTTATTTCTTCCTCAATTTTGTCAAGGAAAACTTTTTCAAGATCATGTATTTGCATACAATTTATTTTGTCAGCGGTTACTAAATTATCAATATTTACGCAAATGGGCGGTTCACTGTTTTATGTGCCAGGCTTTTATAGCCCTATTCATCGCCTCTTGCGTCGCACTCTTGTGCAATTGGAACCATATTGAGCTAAAAAGCTATTTATACTTACTCTTTGCCGCTTTTGCTGCCACCTTTGTTGCAGTACAAGTGTGCGACGCAAGTGTGCACCATTAAACTTCAAAAGCCAGGTTCAAAAACTCAAATAATAGCTTTCATCTCGGCGCTAACATTTGTTAGCAATGTAAATATACTTACTAGCCCCGCAGTTTACAGTGCTGTGTTGAAGTTTAAGGTATAATTTATGCCTTTTTGCCCTTTTGCGGCAGGTTTTGGTATCGATTATCTTGTTTAATTGGCTGCGCTATATTTATTAACTTTGCAGCCTTTAAAATTTAGGAACATTAAGTGCGAAGGTTATGAGTGCAACATACAGAGAGTTTTCAGGATTGAACCTGCCGGCAATAGAACAGGAAATATTGGCCAAATGGAACCGGGAGCAGGCTTTTGAACTAAGCGTATCGCTTAGGGAAGGTGCCACACCCTTTGTGTTTTATGAAGGGCCACCCAGTGCCAATGGTATGCCCGGTATTCACCACGTAATTTCCCGTACGCTAAAGGATATGGTGTGCCGTTATAAAACCATGCAGGGTTTTCAGGTAAAACGTAAAGGTGGCTGGGATACGCATGGATTGCCAGTTGAGCTGGGTGTTGAAAAAGAATTGGGTATTACCAAGGAAGATATTGGCAAAAAAATATCGGTTGAAGAGTACAATCAAAAGTGCAGAGAAGCCGTACTGCGCTATAAAGACAAATGGGATGAAATAACCATGAAAATGGGTTATTGGGTTGATTTAAATGACCCCTATATTACTTTTGAAAACAACTATATTGAAACGCTCTGGTGGATTTTAAGTCAGCTTTATAAAAAAGGCTTGCTATACCAAAGTGTTAGTATACAACCGTATTCGCCGGCTGCAGGCACCGGTTTAAGCTCTCATGAATTAAACCAGCCCGGTACTTATAAGGATGTAAAAGATACCAGTGCAGTGGCCATGTTTAAAGTAGTAGAGAATGAGCAAAGCCGCTTTTTATTTGATGTTGCCAAGGATTCAGAACTGTTTTTTCTGGCCTGGACAACCACGCCTTGGACCTTACCATCCAACCTGGGTTTAACTGTAGGCCCCAATATTGATTATGTGCTGGTTAAAACTTTTAATCCCTATACTCATTTACCCGTTACGGTTATACTTGCAAAAGCTTTATTGGGCAAATATTTTAAGGAAGAAGGAGAAAATGGCGATTTTGAAAATTATAACGAAACAGTTAAACTGTTGCCATGGTCAATACTTCACCAATGCAAAGGTGCAGATTTGGAAGGTTGCCGTTACGAGCAATTAATGCCTTATGAAGCCAATAGTGCCGCCAATGCCGGTGGCGACCCTTTTAGAATTATATCTGGTGATTTTGTAACCACCGAAGATGGTACCGGTATTGTGCACACCGCCCCGGCTTTTGGAGCAGATGACTATAAAGTGGGTAAAAAATATGGAATTGGTATTTTAACCATGGTTGACCGCCAGGGCAAATTTGTAGATGGTTTGGGTGAGTTTAGCAATCGTTATGTAAAAAACTATAAAGATGATCCGGCCTATGTTGATGTGAATGTGGATATATGCGTGAAACTAAAAAAAGAGAACAGGGCATTTAAAGTTGAGAAATACGAACATAGCTACCCACATTGCTGGAGAACAGATAAACCCATTCTTTATTATCCGCTGGATGCATGGTTTATAAAAACTACCGCCTTAAAAGATAGAATGGTAGAATTAAATAAAACCATAAACTGGAAACCCAAATCAACCGGCGAAGGCCGTTTTGGCAATTGGTTAGAGAATATGGTAGACTGGAACCTGAGCCGCAGCCGGTTTTGGGGCACCCCATTACCTGTATGGCGCAGCGAGGATGGAAGTGAAGAAACTTGTATTGGTTCCATAGAAGAACTAAATGAAGGCATACGTGAAGCCAGTAAAGTTTTGGGTGGCGATGTAAACAAAAACTATTTACACGAGGGGATTTTGGATTTACATAAACCTTTTGTAGATGATATTATTCTGGTAAGTGCTACTGGTAAACCCATGAAAAGGGTGCCAGACCTGATAGATGTTTGGTTTGATAGTGGCGCAATGCCCTATGCCCAATGGCATTATCCTTTTGAAAATAAAGATCTGGTAGATAAAGGTGCTGCCTTTCCTGCAGATTTTATTTGTGAAGGGGTAGACCAAACCCGTGGTTGGTTTTATACATTACACACACTGGCAGTATTATTATTTGATAGCGTTGCTTATAAATCTGTTGTATCCAATGGCTTGGTGTTGGATAAGAACGGCAATAAAATGAGTAAACGCCTGGGGAATGTGGTAAACCCGTTTGAAACTATTGAAAAATTTGGCGCAGATGCCACCCGTTGGTACCTGATTACCAATGCTTCTCCCTGGGATAACCTGAAATTTGATATGGATGGTATTAAAGAGGTACAACGCAAATTCTTTGGTACCCTGTATAATACCTATCAGTTTTTTGCTTTATATGCCAATGTAGATGGTTTTTCATTTGCTGAAACTTATATACCGGTGAGAGACAGGCCCGAAATAGACCGTTGGATATTATCATCCCTAAATACCCTGATACAAAAAGTAACAGCCTATATGGATGATTACGAGCCTACGCTGGCCGGCAGGGCGGTAGAATCTTTTGTGGATGAGCAGCTAAGTAACTGGTATGTGCGTTTATGCCGCCGCCGTTTTTGGAAAGGGGAATATGAACATGATAAAATCTGTGCGTATCAAACCCTGTACGAATGTCTTGAAACAGTAGTTAGGCTTATTGCACCTATTTCACCATTTTTTAGTGATGCTGTTTTTAATAACCTGAATGAGGGCACTAAACGATTTACTGCAGCCTCTATACACCATGTACAATTTCCGGTAGCCGATGCTACCGTGATTGACAACTTATTAGAAGAAAGGATGCAACTGGCACAGGATGCTTCTTCGCTGGTATTATCGCTGCGCAAAAAGGTAAATATTAAAGTTCGCCAGCCATTACAGAAAGTGTTGATTCCGGTTTTAAATCCAGATATGAAAATTCAGCTGGAAAAGGTAGAAGACCTGCTGAAGGCGGAAGTAAACGTGAAGGAAATTGCCTATATCACCGAAACTGAGGGCTTTATCAAAAAGAAAATAAAGGCCAACTTTAAATCGCTTGGAGCTAAACTGGGCGGTAAAATGAAAGCGGCCAATGCAGCCATTGTCGCTTTTACACAACATGAAATAGCCGCCATTGAAAAAGATGGCTCCATAAATATCACTATCGACAATGAACCTATTGCTATTTCTATTGCTGATGTAGAAATAGCTGCAGAAGATATTCCAGGCTGGAGCGTAGCTTCCAAAGGCAGCCTAACCGTTGCGCTTGATATAATTATTAGTGAAGCACTTAAAATGGAAGGAGATGCCCGTGAGTTTGTAAATCGTGTACAAAATATTAGAAAAGAGAATGGTTTTGATTTAACAGACCGTATATTCGTAGAAATGCTTGAATACGGCGCTATCATGCCGTCCATTAATGAATTTAAAAACTATATTTGCGCGGAAATTTTAGCTGATGACCTTGTTTGGGTTACTAAAATGGAGGATAGTACCGAAATTGAGGTTAATGAAATGCTTTTACAAGTGCGAGTAACAAAAAAACGCTAAGCGTATGGCTACCAAAAAACCTGTGGCAAAAAAAGCTGCAAAAGCTGCCGTTAAAGTGTCTACATCTAAACAAGTAGTTAAACCGGCTGCAAAAGCAGCACCAGCAAAAAAAGCTGCCCCGGCAAAAGCAGCCCCTGTAAAAGCTGCGCCTCCTAAAAAAGCCGCAGCCAAGGTTGTTACCCCAGTAAAAAAGGCCGCATCAAAAGCTGCCCCGGTTAGCAAGGTAGCTGCTGCCAAACCAGCACCTGCTAAAGCAGCACCAGCAAAAAAAGCACCTGCCAAGCCAGCTAAAGTGGAAAAAGTAGAGCAAACAAAAGTTGTAAAAAAACAAGAAACACCTGTGCCAAAAAAAGTAGAGACAGCAAAAACATCAGAAGTAAAGCCGGTAGCAAAAGCAAAACCTGCTAAACAAGAACCTATTAAAGAGGTGAAAATCCCAAAAACAACCGTTAAAACCAGCGTACCTTACGAGCCAGTATACACCCCCCTGGAAAAAAGGGTAGAAAATACAAAGCCAAGCGAACCTTTGGTAAGATATAGTGATGGTGACTTAAACGATTTCAGAGACCTGATTAATAAAAAAATGGAAGCCGCCAAAAAGGAACTGGCTTATTTGCAGGGTCTTATTACGCGGAAAGACGATATGGGAAGCGATGATAACGATAACCGTTATATGACAATGGAAGACGGTAGCATGAGCATGGAAAGAGAACAACTTAGCCAAATGGCCAGCCGCCAGATAACCTATATAGATCATTTGGAAAAAGCCATTATCAGAATTGAAAATAAAACCTATGGTATTTGCCGCGTAACAGGTAAACTAATTGACAAAGCCCGTTTACGTGCTGTACCACATGCCACATTAAGTTTAGAAGCAAAGCTTGGTTTGGTAAAATCAGTTGAACAATAGTATTGTAAATTTTTTTTATAAAAGAAAGGCTACCTATACTGGTAGCCTTTCTTTTTTTATGAGAATTTTTTTGAAGTCAGCATTAGTTCAATGGGCATCGCCGCTTGCCACGCTCGGTTCAAGGTTCCACTTTTATGGCAGCAAAGGCAAGTATCAGGCTATATAATAAAAAACAACCTGCAATTCTTACTTGCTATGGTAGTTCAAAACTGTCGCCGCTGCTGTAAATACTAAACTGTACATCATTGAATTTTATAATACCGTTGGCCAGCACTTTTAAGTTTTTTGGCTGTACAAAACGAATTACCTGACTTTCACCTGTAACAGTAATTTTTTTCTGGTGTACAATTATTGCGGTGGCTTCGTCAATTCCAATAAAGTTATAGGTTGGAAAGGCGGCCAGCGCCGACAATAACCTGTTATATCGGCTGCGCACAATAAAGTGCTGGTCTACAATTACTGAATCTAATAAACCCAATCCTTCGGCTATTTCAATATTCTTGTCAATTAACACGTCAAAAGTGGCACTATAACTGGTATCGCCCAGTAAATGGTTGCCGGTAATCATTTTTTTACTCATTACGGCTGCACCTGCACTGGTACCGGCAATGGTAGCACCGGCCTGGTAAGCATTATGTATAGCTGTATAAATGGGTGTATGCAACACAATATTCATAAACCGGGTTTGGTCGCCACCGGTAATAAATATTAGTTTGGCATGGGCCAAAGAATCTAACCACTGGGTATTATTCGCACTTTCTTTTGTAAAATTTATGTTGGCAATAGTGTTTTTACATAAACGCTGCATTTGCTTGGCAAAGTACCAGTATGAGGTATCGGGTTCGGCACCAGACATAGGTAATACTACCATATAATCATTTGTACCCAGTTTTGAAGTGGCTAACATGGTGTTCATTAATTCATCTGAACGGTTGCCGCCGCCTATAATAAATAAATTGCCTTTGGGTATTTTTTGCTGGCCAAAAGAAATTACAGGTAATACAACTAATAGGAATAGTAATAAAAACAAGCTTGATTTTATTTGCATAATCAGGATTTTAAAGAATGATTAATGCAAATGTAAGTAGTGGCTATATAGGTTTTATAGAATCTATATAGTTAGGTTTTTTGTATAGAAAGCCGCCTTTTGTGATACAGTACAAGAGTGCGACGCAAGTGATGCCTCATTGAAAAACTATCGCCAGGCTAATAATAAAAATCCATAACGGCATTGGTACCATAGGTTTTATGCGGCTGAATAGACACGCCTATGGCGGTGTAATCGCCCAGGCAAATATACCGGTGGCCTAATGAGGCTACGCCGTCATCTATCAATAGCGCCATAATAATATCGAGTGGATTGCTATATCCATAATCGCAACACTCACCATAAAAATGTTTTAATTGCTCGCATTTATCGGTGTCTCTGGTATGGCCTGTATACCCTGTTAAACCTGAATTATAGGCATGGCACTGGGCACTTACATAACACAAAGAGTCGGGCGCCAAAATTTTAAGTGGTTGCAGTTTACTCATGGTATCTACCAGCGAAGTATAATAATTGGAGTTTTTTAGATACCCCTTATTATTGATAATGGGGTATTTGGCTACCACCGTTTTACAAAAAAGCTTTGGATTAATACGTGCCAGGTTTAGAATATAAATAAGTTCTTTTTCAGATGCACTGAGGTATTTTGCATTTTTGGCAGTATTACAAACAGCATATTTGGCATTATTCCATTCTTCGCCATAGGCACTTAATGGAGAAATAGCGAGGGCCGGAGGCTTTGGTGAAAAACTGCTAACAATTAACAAGGTCGTTAGTACAAATACGGAAAATACTAATTTTTTATACAGGTACATACTGCAGGGTTTTGTGTAATTAGTACGCATTTAAAGGGTAATTATTGCCCGATTGTATGGGATAGGATATTTTTTAACAAAATCATTTTTTCTTTAAGGGGGTTAGTAAATAGTCAAGGCCGTTTAGTTTTATTTCGTACATCGTTGCCAGTAAAACACCAATTCTGCCTTTTGGAAAGCCTTTACGCTGGTGCCATTCTAAATAGTACACGGGTATATTACAAATAAGCGTGTCCTTATACTTACCAAATGGCATTTTAACAGATACCAGCTCTAATAAAAGGCCCGCATCGGGCATGGGTAATGGTAATGACATATTGCTAAGAATGTATAAGTGCTGGTATATTGTTGTAGTGCCAAATATAATACTCCCTTGCCTTTTTGGTTACAAAGCCTGTTAAGAATTAAAATACCTGCAAGCTTTTGCCGCTACATGCCTTGTATAGCTTACCTTTGTGGTTCTTGGCTATATGATGTAAGGCATATTCGCACTATTACAAGTGACAATTACACGTTCATCTGTTTTATTACTTTGGCCTTTTTTACAGGAATTAATTCCATCTAAAATAAAATATTATGTATACAACAACCTGGAGCAAGTATCTGCCCGTGATTAGGATTCTTTTGAAGCGATCAGTAACTGAAGCGCAAACATTATCTCTTAACAGAATTGATTTTGAAAGAGCCGGCAGTGGCCGTAAAGCAGGTTATAAATTTACCATCGAGTTTACAAAGGGTAAAGTGGCTAATTTAATCAGTAGTTCACTATTGGCCAGCGATTTGGCAACTGTAATGCTTGCCGATGAAATTATTTTCCAGTTAATACAGGAAAACAATTACGAAATATCTCTAAATACCCGTTTTCAACTTAGTTTAAAACATTGCGGTAAAATAAATGCCCCGGAAATAGCTGAAGAAGAAGCTATGCCTGCATAAGATATACAAGTACAAGTGCAAAGCACCAATAGAAACATTACATGATATTTCTTTTGGTGCTTTTATTTTTTAAAAATGGTCGGTTAAAGCCCATTACGGGTGATTATTAGATTAGCTCTCCTGTTCAAAATACAATTTATAATAATGTTTGCCGCTCATTTCATCATAACCCTTTTCTACCAGGTCTCTACGGCCATGAATATAAATATGAAAATTTTTATCCAGCTTTAGCACGGTTTTAAAAACCTTGGCCTGTTTTTTAACTGCTGCCAGATTGATATCAAATTCATTTTCTATGGTAAAGTTTTTAGCGGTTTCGTAGGTTTGTTTATACTCCATAAAGCTGTCAACCACTTCGGTGTGGTGCAAAATTTCTTTGGTAAATTCATCCATACTAAACTGCTCTTTGGTTTTAAAATAGTCCATAGAGCGGTTTAACAAATCAATTTGCTCGCTTTTATTTACTTCAAATTTTTCGGCATATTCATTGGTTATAAACTGTTTGCATAACCCCAGGTATTTATCGGTATTATGATAACTATCTGCATAGGGAGTAACCTGTAAAAATTCATTTACCCAATATTGCGCATCGTTTTGTTTGTTGGTGGCATCAACCACACAAACATGATATCCCTGCCCTTTATTTTTTCTAAAAATCAGGCAGCCCTTATCAACCTTATTAATATTAATGCCTTCTTCCTGAATTACTTCCCAGCTTTGGCCGTGCTGAAATACCTTTAAAAATGTTTCTTTGGTTTCGCTTTTAAAAATACCCAGCGCCTGTACATACTCGTTACCAAAGGGCACCTGATCGAACAAAGCAATATACATTTCGCCTTCTTTTACTTTTACATGGGTGCTTTTGGTATATAAAAAATGGGCCAGCAAAGCGGTATTAGGCACAAAACTGTCTGGTTTTTCAAAAATGGCCGAAGCATAGGTATATACTTCGTTCATATTTACATCGCTTAAATGGGTAAAATGGTATTGCTCATGCTCGTTAAACGCACCCAAAAAATATTTGGTTAACAGTTTTTGAACATCGGTATCGTTTAACGATAAGGTGTTTGCCGATAATTTTAATTCCTCGCCACGGGTGGGATTGCCCACTTTGTGTACCATTACTTCTTTTAAAACAACGCTGTCTATCCCTGTCATAATGCCGCGAAGATAAGTTGCAGAATGTTTTGGTCACCAACTGCCGGTACATTAATGCAGCTTTACTTGCCACGCTCGGTTCAGGGTTCCTCTTTATGGCATCAACCAAAATGTAGCGGTGCGGCGTAGCATAACCGTTTTACCGGAAACTCCATTTTGTTAATTACATAAAAGTTACAGTTGCCATTAGTTACGGCAGTACAAGAGTGCGACGCAAGTAAAGCCCAATAAATGAAATTTTGCCGGGTCCAACATAGCATTTGCCCAAAGTATACCCTGCATTGGGTATATTATGTAACATCTTTCTGTAGCACCTTTATATAGTATTTATACTCCTTTCTACGGCCGTTTAAACTACTTAAAAGCACCATATAAAAGCTACCTGCAACGGTAGCTTTTTATAGTTTAAGGCCATAATTGGTAAATGAGGTAAAACCCACATTACGGGTTTATCATCTTATCTTTACGTATTACTTAAAAAATTAAGCATTTATATTTTGACATTTAAAGATTTTGGTTTTGATGAAAGGCTGCTGGAAGGAATTGAAGCTATGGGTTATGAGCAGGCCACCCCGGTACAGGAACAGGTAATACCTTCTATATTGGCCGGCAAGGATATTATCGCATCGGCACAAACAGGCACTGGCAAAACAGCCGCTTTTTTATTACCCGTATTAAACAAATTACTTACCGAGCCACACGAATCAAATCAGGTAAACGCCCTGATTATTGTACCCACCCGTGAGCTGGCCATACAAATAGCCCAAACGCTGGAAGGCATTTCTTATTTTACTTCGGTAAGCTCTATCCCCGTTTATGGCGGAGGCGATGGCAGTTTGTTTACAGCTGAGAAAAAAGCTTTATCCACCGGGGTAGACTTTGTTATTTGTACCCCCGGCCGTATGATTGCCCATTTAAATATGGGTTATGTAAAACTGGCTGGTTTACGTTATCTTATTTTAGACGAGGCCGACCGTATGCTGGATATGGGCTTTCATGATGATATTGAAAAAATAATTTCGTTTTTACCTAAAAAGCGCCAAAACCTCTTGTTCTCGGCAACCATGCCTTATAAAATGAGGGATTTGGCCCGTAAAATTCTTCATAACCCCGAGGAAATAAATATTGCCATTTCAAGGCCACCCGAGAAAATTGTGCAGGAAGCATTTGTGGTATACGAACCCCAAAAAATACCGCTGGTAAAACATGTTTTACAACAAAAAGAGTTTAATAGTGTGTTGATCTTTTGTTCTAAAAAGCAAAATGTAAAAGCCCTAACCCGCGAACTAAAAAGGGCCAAATTACCGGCCGAAGAAATACATTCAGACTTGCTGCAGGAACAAAGAGAACAGGTGCTAATGGATTTTAAAAGTAAGCGATTACGCATTTTGGTGGCAACCGATCTTTTATCCCGTGGTATAGATATTGAAGATATAGACCTGGTAATAAATTTTGATGTACCAAACGATGGTGAAGATTATGTACACCGAATTGGCCGTACGGCGCGTGCTGCCAGCGAAGGCACAGCTTATACATTTATTATAGAAAAAGAGCAAAGCAAATTTGCCCGTATAGAGCAGCTGATTGGTAAAGAAGTACCCAAAGCAGTAGTACCCGAAGCACTGGGACCAACACCTGCTTATTCACCAAGAACAGCCAGGTCGGGCAATTCACCACAAAACCGCAGATATGGCGGTGGTAAACCAAAACATGGTAATAACCGGCCAAGACCAAATAATAACAGGCCACAATAATACATTTAAACAAAAAGGCCCTGCAAACTGCAGGGCCTTTTTGTTTGTTTAGATGCTATGGTTTATTAGCTGCTTCTATGGCTTTATTGCATTCATCTATAAATTGTAAAATTTCGTCACGCCCTGTTTTCTTTTCGGCACTGGTAATAAACTGGCGGGGTAAAAACTGCCAGCTTTCTCTAAGTTTATCAGCAAAAGCTTTCACATTGCGCTCTACAACAGCTGGTTTTTCTTTATCAGCCTTTGTAAATACCAGTGTAAAAGGTATTTCCCATTTACCCAGGTTATGTATAAACTCCAAATCATTGGCCTGGGGGCTATGGCGGGCATCAATTAGTATAAATACATTTACCAGGTTTTCGCGTTTACGCAAATAATTTTCAATCATCTGTTCCCATTGGCGGCGCTGGCTTTGAGAAATTTTTGCATATCCATAGCCCGGCAAATCCACTATGTACCAGGATTTATTAATCAAAAAATGGTTAATTATTTTGGTTTTTCCCGGCGTAGCCGATGTTTTGGCCAGTTTTTCCCGATTACATAGCATATTAATAAGCGAGGATTTGCCCACATTACTGCGGCCAATAAAAGCATATTCAGGCTTATCGGGCTTGGGGCAAGTTTCTACTGTTGGGCTCGATATAACATATAAAGCTTCTTTTATAATCATATGCAAAGTAACAGAAAAGGGTTTACAGCTTTATCATTACTGTAAACCCTTTTACCCAATAGTTTCTTTAACCTTTATTTACCCAGCCAAACAATACGCTTTAGCAACGCTTGCGTCGCACTCTTGTACTGCAACTGTTTATGCAGCTTTAAAGGCAACAGTTGTATTTATAGCGACTTTAAAACAGCATCATAAATTTTTACCGGATATTTCTTTTTAAGTTCGGTAATCCATTTTTGCTCCAATACCTGCTGATAATCATTAATTACCATACCACGTGCATCATCAAAATTACGTGGTGCAGTTTGCGGGTAAACATCAAATATATATACCAGGGTAAAAGCATCACCACTTTCATTTTGTTCAGGTAACGAAATAAACCCTTTTTGCATGGGTATGTTTTGTTTAACAGGCAATTGCCCGTTTTCAAACCGGCTACTATCTGCCGAAACACTATTGCTGTATCGGGCAATAATATTTCTCCAGTTACTGCTGTTAACACTAAGTTGCGCAGCAATACTATCTATCACTTCTTTTGTAATGGCAGATACTACTAATGCACCAATACCCGGCTGCCAGGTATAATTGGTTTTGTGTGCTGCATAATATTTCTTTAACCCTACAGAATCCTGTGCTGCAAAAGTCCAAACATGTTTATCCATCACTGCAAATAAAAGATTGGCCTCATTAAATTCTGCTACCTGGCCGGCAATTGCTTTGTTATAATCTTCTATATGTTCCCTGTAATAGCTGCTGCAATTGCTTTTAATAAATTGCTGTAATAAATCGCTATAACTGCTTTGGTCATAAGATGCTCCGGTTTGTTTGGCTTCTGTTACATATTGCAGCCAATTGGCAACAGTAATATTTTGTTTTGTAAAAGAAAACAAAACTGTTTGCGGGGTAATATTTTTAAATGCTGCCAATGGTTTTCCTTTAACAAGTGAGCTATCTGTATAAGCCCATAAATTGGCAGCGGCATAATTACCAGCTTTAAAATTTGCTTGTTGCATCCATTGTTGTATCAGGGCATCTTTTGCTACAGCCAGGCGGTTATCCTGTTGCACTTTTTCCTGTATGGCTGATTTTGCAACCACATCGTTATCATCTTTATTTACCGGGCTAATGCTTATAAGTTTAATAATGTTATAACCATAGGCTGTTGTAAATGGCAGGCTTATATCGCCCGGTTTAGCCAAAGCAAATACCTGATTTTCAAAATCGGCATTGTACTGGCCTACACCTACTTCAGTAATATTTGAGGCTTCGTAATTGCTAATGGGGGCACTATATTTTTGTAAAAGCGTTTCAAAGGAAGCGCTATTGTTTAATTGCGTATAAATTGAATCTGCCAGTAACGCTACCGCTTTTTTCTCGGTACTATCAAAGCTTTCGGGTGTAGCCAATAATATTTGCTGAATTTTTCTTTTTCCTATCGCTGGTCTTTCGCTTACATTCTTAAAAATATGATACCCGATATTGCTTTTATAAATTGCAGAATAAGTACCCGGCTGTAAATGGTATACTACATTTTCAATACCATATGGCAGGGTAAAAACTGTTATATATCCAATAAGTCCTTTGGTTTGTTTAGTATAATCATCTCCTGAAAAACTAGCAGCAGCTTCTTCAAAACTTTTACCACTTTCCAATGCTGCCTGTGCCAGTTTTATTTGGGTATAAGCAGCTGAAGAATCCTGGCCCGGCTGTACGGCAACAAAAACATGCGCCAGCAAAATATCTTTCTGGCTGCGATTAAATGCTTCTTCAACAAGGCCATTAAAATCGGCCTGTTCATTAATAAAGTTATCAGTTAACTGTGCCCTGAAATTATCCGACTCCAGTTTGTACAAAGAGCTTTTATGCAGATTTTCATCTTTGGCAGCCTGTATTTTTAATTTAAAATTGATATACATATCCAGGTACTCTTTTAATTTTTGAGTCCTGCCCCCGGTAGTATCAGGGTTTTTATTAAAAGCCTGTAGAAATTCTGTTTTATTTACAGCTTTTGCGCCATAGGTAAACAGGGTTTGGCTGCTGACTGCATTACAATACAACACTGCTGTAGTAAGTACAGCTATACATTGCTTAATCATATTAATTTTTTAATTGGTAGTTTTCTTATTGGTGAGTTTCAGTTTGGCTTCAATTAATGCATCATATTGGTCTATGCTTAGCTTTTTGGCAATAATTTGTTTATCAGCATCCAGCAAGTACATGGTAGGTGTTTGATACACATCATACAATTGCCTGTAATTGGCACGGCCGGCTTTTTCATCTGCTGTTCTTTCTTCTTTGGTTTGCCATACATGGTGCCAGTTATCCAGATGGTAATCCTGAATAAATTTTTTCCATTCTTCTAATGTATTTTCATTGGTGTTTACTGAGTATACTGCTACACCCAATGCCTTCCATTTGGCTTTATAAATAGAATCGACCAGGGGTATTTCTGTTTTACAATGGCCGCAGGTGGGATCCCAGAAAGCAACAAAAGTAAATGGCGCTTTAATACTGTAAAGCGATACCACTTTACCCTGCATATCTTTTAAATCCAACTGTGGTGCAGGCAAATTAAGCTGATTGGCCATAAGGCTGTATGCCCTGTCGAATATGTATTTGCGCTGTTTTTCATTTAGCCATAAAGTATCACCTTTCGAAAAATAATTATCAAATAAAAACAGGAATACCTTATCCTGCCCCATAATGGCAGGGTTAATATATTTATCGGTAAACTTACCCAGTAAAAAATGGTGAATCTCTTTTCCGCCGCGTGAAGAGAGCATCATATAATTTACCTCTTTTATTACCGAATCAGGCTCCTGAGAAACATAGTTTTTATAATAATCATCCAGTTTGGGGTCAAAGAATGGCGTACGCACAAGGCTGTTATCACTAAAGTTTACATTGTCCCAAAAATGCTCTTTCATATATTGCCAGGCAGCCAGCGAGTCGCGGGTGCCATCTTGTTTTAATGGCCATGTTTTTATTTCAGGCACTTTTAGTGTTTGAAAAAAGCTAGCTACCATCGATTCGGGGTAATTATCAATCAGGCTTTGTCTGTAATCGTTTAATGCTTTGTTTAGTGCTTTTTGTTTACTATCAATGGCAGCAGAATCTGCAGCTGTTTTTGCGTTGGCCATCAGGCTGCGTTGTTCATTAAGCTGTGGTGTAATTTTAGTAAGATAGCGGGTATAACCGGCAAAAATTTCATTTTCCGGCGAGCCGGCAATGGCAAGATTTTCCAGATGTGCGCTATCAGCAATAACAGAAAAATGTTGTGTTTTATCAATCAATATTTCAAATAATAAGGTGTGCGAAGGAGAAACAAAAAAATAAATGCCTTCATATAATTTTTTATTGCCTTTATAAGTGCCTTTGCTGTTATTATCAAACCAGGCACTATCTACCAGTATTTTATTTTTACTATAATAGGTACCCAGGTAAATCCAGCAGTTTTTCAATGGTTTAATTACTACATCAAGCTGGTAACTATCATCTGCTGCAATTTTGGGTTGGGTAGCCGGCTTGGCGGGTGTTTTTTGCACAGTGGTTTGTGCAGCACCTGCATACTGCATGCAAACGGCTATCAAAAAAATGTATAATGCTCTCATGGTATTGCCTATTAAAACGTAAATATATTCAAATAGAATATTGCGCTTGTTAAACCTGTGTAAAAGAATTGTGTTTATTGGCAGTTTAGCCATTTAATGTAATGCCTTTTTTAGGTAAGCCGGCAGTATAACTTTAGTGATGCATCCGTTGCGTCGCACACTGCGGGGTACCGTTCTTTACCCGGCTATAATTGTTACCGGCATTATGTTTTAGGTAAAAAGTAACTGCCCAAACACACAACACATAAGCAGTTGTTTAATGCTGCATAGTATTACCTGCCGCACAAGAGTGCGACGCAAGTGCAGCATCATAGCCATTTTGATGCCGGGCCAATACCATTTTATGGCATACTATTTTCCATTATTACTGCGTTTTCGTGGTAAGATCATTTGTAAACTGCAGTTTATGGGTTATCTTAACAAACAAATTGATTTGCAAAAACAAGGGCATTGGACAAATAATGTTGTTAATTCCACCTGGCACTAAAAAAATTGGTGGTATTCACTTTGTTATTTCGGTTTATTTACGTCAATTTTGCAGGCACTCAACAAATTTTATCTAAACACAGGAATCCTTCAATATAATGGGCATTTTTAATTTTTTCACGCAGGAAATTGCGATGGATTTGGGTACTGCAAATACCCTCATCATACATAACGACGAAATAGTAGTAAACGAGCCATCCATTGTGGCATTAAATAGAAATAATTTAAAAGAAGTACTGGCTGTGGGTAAACGTGCATTAATGATGCACGAAAAAACACACGAAAGCATAAGAACCATACGCCCATTAAAAGACGGAGTAATTGCCGATTTTAATGCCGCCGAACTAATGATTAGGGAAATGATAAAGATGATTTACCCTAAAAAACCATTATTCCCACCCAGCTGGCGTATGATGATTTGTATACCCTCTTCTATTACCGAGGTAGAAAAACGTGCTGTACGCGATAGTGCCGAACAAGCCGGCGCCAAAGAAGTGTACCTGTTGCACGAGCCTATGGCAGCAGCGTTGGGTATTGGTATTGATGTAGAAGAGCCCGTTGGTAACATGATTATTGATATTGGCGGTGGTACCACCGGTATTACCGTAATTGCCCTGGCTGGTATAGTGTGCGATCAATCTATACGTATTGCCGGTGACGAGTTTACGGCCGATATTATGGAAGCCCTGCGCCGTTACCATTCATTATTAATTGGTGAAAGAACAGCAGAACAAATTAAAATACAAATTGGGGCTGCCATGAAAGACCTGGAAACCCCGCCAGACGATCTTCCTGTAAATGGAAGAGACCTGGTTACCGGTATTCCTAAACAAATTATGGTAAGCTACCAGGAAGTAGCCGAAGCATTGGATAAATCTATTTTTAAAATTGAAGAAGCCATTTTAAAAGCACTGGAAACCACACCACCCGAACTGGCTTCTGATATTTACCGCCGTGGCCTTTACTTAACCGGTGGCGGTGCCTTGCTGCGTGGACTTGATAAACGCCTTAGCCAAAAAATTAAATTACCGGTACATGTGGCAGACGATCCACTAAAAAGTGTGGTACGTGGCACTGGCCTTGCACTTAAAAATTATCTTCGTTATCCTTTTATTATGCGATAAATCTTTGTTTACTGCCGTCCACCCTTATTGTTAGCAGGCAGCGGCAGTAAACATGCAACCGGTAACATATCTGTGCGTAACATCTTTTTGTTTATACGTCGTTTTTTTAACCTGATACTTTTCTTTGTATTACAGGGGGTGGCCATATATATACTTGCAACCTATAATAAAACACACGAAGCAGTTTTAGGCGCCGTAGCCAACGAGGTTACGGGAAATATTAGCCAGCAGTATAATAATGTGGAGTATTATTTTCAGCTAAAGAAAACCAACGAGGCGCTGGCTAAAGAAAATGCACAGTTAAGAAACCAGCTAAAATCCAGTTTCGATAACCCCGATACAGCACTGGTAGTTAAAACTGATTCCCTTTTAAAAGATACATTGGGTTTAGTACGCAAGTACAATTTTCTTTACGCCAAAGTGGTAAACAATTCTTTTACTGAGGAAAATAATTATATAACCCTGCACCGCGGTGCCTTACAGGGCGTAACTACCAATATGGCCGTAATTGGTCCAGAGGGTATTGTAGGCAAAGTAATTATGGTAAGCGATAATTACAGCCGGGTAATGAGCTTGCTAAACCGTAAAAGCAAGGTAAGTGCCATGCTAAAAAAAGGCTTCTACTCCGGCGATCTGGAGTGGGATGGCGGTAACCCGGCCTTTTTAACCCTTAGCAAAATTTCCAAAAGCGCCCAGCCAAAAAAGGGTGATACGGTGTTAACAAGTAATATTTCAGAAAAACTTAGCTTCCCTCCCGGTCTGGTAGTAGGTACGGTAGAAGCTATTATACCCGATACAGAAAGCAGTTTTCTTACTTTAAAAATACGCTCGGCCACCAATTTCTTTAGCCTGCAATATGTGTATTTAACCGGAAACCTGTTAGGTAAAGAACAGCAGGACTTAGAAGATAAAACACCTAAAGACTAATCATGAGCAGCCTGCTTAAAAATATTATTCGTTTTATATGCTTTATACTGGTACAGGCATTTATATTAGATAAAGTGCCGCCATTGCATCAATATGTAAAACCCATTTTTTATTTCCTGTTTATACTATGGCTGCCCTTTACTATTAACCGCAGCTGGCAAATGATTATTGCTTTTGCCTTTGGCTTAAGCATGGATTACTTTTCTGGTACGCCCGGCCTGCATGCTATACCCTGCGTATTAATTGCCTATCTGCGTCCATTTTTACTAAACATATTATTACCCCGCGAAACCACCGAAGTAAGTTATGCCGAACCCAGTATTAAAAGCCTGGGTCTGGTGCCCTATGCAGTGTATATTCTAATACTTACGTTTATCCACCATAGTTGCCTGGTATTTATAGAATGGTTAGAGTTTGGTGACTTTTTATATTTTGTAGCCAAAGTAGCCGCCTGCACCGGCATTAGTTTACTGCTCATTTTTGTAACAGAATTATTATTCCCCCGTAAGGCTAAATACCGTACCAATGCCTAAGGCAAAATAGTATGGGCCCGGCTGTAGTAGAATAAGCAACTTTACTTGCGTCGCACTCTTGTGCGGTTAGATACTTTATTGGACTTTTTAAGAAGTAAATTATTGTAAAATCTTCTGGCAAAGCCTCAAATTCGTTTTGTTAGGCCTTTCCTAACAAGGCTATCCTCCACAAACCTGAGCAACATCATTTTTATCCTGCTTATAACCTATTACATTAGGTGTTTCAAAATTATAAGCAATGAAAACCTCAGTTAAGTTATTTTACTGGCTGCCAAGGATTATTTGTATGCTTGCCATTTTATTTGTAAGCCTGTTTGCAGCCGATGCATTTCAATCAAATTTTTCAATTGGAGAACAATTAGCAGATTTTGCCATTCACCTGATACCCTCTTTTATTTTGCTGGGCTTTTTATTGATTGCGTGGAAATGGGAATTTATTGGGGGTATTATTTTTACAGTGCTTGGACTAGTTATGACACCAGTTATTTTTTACCATAATTACAGCGTAAACCACTTTTCTGTAACACAATGTGTGGGTATTATATCAATGATTACTGTTCCGTTTATGGTAGTGGGAGTACTGTTTATTGTCAGCCATTTTAAACATAAAAAAATGGGCATTTTGCGAGGCACCTAAACAATTGCTAATACCGCTAAACAATTATAAGGAAATACAATCTACTGTTAAATAGTTAACTAAATAACTAACGTAGCCTGCTGCCCACAGCTATGCCGTACAAGAGTGCGACGCAAGTAAAGCAGCCCATTGTTGCTATTGCCGGGCTACTAATTAGCACCCTACTCGCCGGGGTGATAGGTTTTTTGTACATGCTGCAACACATCTTCCTTATAAAAAAGTACCTCCTTAAATTGGCCATTGATATACATATTGGCCTGATCGGTAAAATGTGAGGAGGAAGGATCTCCACTCTCCCCGCCGGTAAGTAAAGATTTTGCTTTTATTCTTTTACCAAATTCTACAGCACAAATAAAACTATTACCATTAAAGCCATAACGCTTGCTGGTACCCGGATAATACCTGCTTACAAAGGATGGCAAAGAACCCCAGGTAGAAGCTGCCCTGCCCACCGCCATACTTTCCAAACTATCGCTAAACATTTCGTTGGGGTAAGCGCCATTACGCTGGTACCTGTTTATTGTGCCCCAGCTTACCTGCCAGGTGCCAAAACGGTTGCTAAGGCTGGTTACGGTTTGCTGCAAAGCATTCATCAGCGTAGCGGCAGACACAGTATCGGTATAGCGTTTAAAAAATAGTGGCTCATCAGGAAATTCATCATCGCGTACCCCTTTAAAAATGGCAGGTAATAATTGCTCACCCCATTCTACAGCAAGTGTTGTAGCAATAGAGTTTGCAGTGGCATATTTATCCCATTCCTGTAAAACAGCAATTGGTTGTGCCAGGGCATTGTATTGGGCCGCATTAGTAAGGGCTGTTTTTTGCCAGGCAGCAAACAGGGTTGGCAGCAAATCTTCAAAACCCGCTAAATAGGTATTGTAACCAGCGGCTATTACTTTATCTAAAGTGTATTGGTTGTAACTGCCCAAAACCCTTACTGCATTAATACCCCGGTAATTTTCTCCATCGGGTACCATATAGGCGGGATAATTTTCTTTTGCCGGACTATTAGCCCCGGCTACTGTAAATGGCGTTGAATTGCAGTTTTGCAGCCAGCCATTTGCCGGGTTTATTACCTGGTATAAATCACTAACCGCATGAAACCCCTTCCATTCAGTAGCCGAAGTTGTACCATCAACAGGTTGGTTCCAATCCAGTTTTGTATCGCGTTTGGGCATAAAATTGCCATGCCAATAAGCAATATTGCCTTCAGCATCGGCATATACGGTATTATTGCTGGTATTGCTGTGCAGATTAAGCACTTGCTTAAAGTCGGCAAAACTATTGGCTTTGGTACGCTGCCAGCATTGTATTAACCCATTCTTTATGCGGTTTTCAGCTTTTACACTTATCCATTGGCCATTGCGTTCTGTCATTACCGGGCCATGGCCTGTATAATAGGTAGTAATATTTTTTGTTAGCAGTGTATTGCCGGCTTTATAGCGAAGACTAACGGGTTTTTGTATTACGGGTTTTTCCGCATTATCGTATTTATAAAAAAGTGTTTTGTCTTTCCGCGTAATTTTTTCTGTATACAAGTCGGCCACATCTACTCCGCTGGAGGTATGCATCCAGCCACAATGTTCATTAAAGCCCTGATAAATAAAAAACTGTCCCCAGGTTACTGCGCCATAGGCATTCAGTCCTTCTTCGCTAACCATTTGCACTTCGGGCCTGAAATAAAAAGTTACATGTGGGTTAATATACAAGATAGCATTGCCCGATGCAGTAACAGATGGCGAAAAGGCAAAACCATTTGAGCCGGTTTGTAGACGTTCGGTATTTACTATAGCAGCGCTGGTTTTATTCGTTATACCGGTATAAAAATTTTTAACATCATCTGCGGTAATGCCTGATGTATTAATGGCGCCAATGCTGCCATCGGTCCACAAGTAGGCATACCATGGTTCAAAATGGGTAAGTAATGCGGGATGTATATTGGGGTGTTTATATAAATAATAATTAATGCCATCGGCAAAAGCTTCCAACAGTTTTTTCATCCAGGGGGCACTGTTATTGTAGTCGGTTTTTGCATCGGCACTATCAATAATCAGCCGCATCAACAGGTCGTTATATAATTCGCTTTCACCCTTCACCTCTGCTACGCGGCCCAGTTTTTCTATATAATTCATTTCAACGCGGCTAAAATCATCTTCGCATTGGGCATATAAAAGTCCAAAAACTGCATCTGCATCCGTTTTGCCATAGATATGCGGAATGCCCCAGTTATCGCGAATAATGGTAACATTGGCGGCCATTTTCGCACAACGCTGTACATCGGCAGGGGTAAAATGCTGCGCCAATAATTGTACGGGCAAAAGCAGTAGCACTAATAATTTCTTCATATCAACAAGTTGTATGGGCAATTTATTTTAAAATTATTGTTGTACCCAACTTTTATACAAATGGCATCTCCGCTTGCGTCGCACACTTCAGGGTTTGGGGTATAATGCAGCAAAAAATACACTAGTTAATTACAAACCCAAACCAAACAAATTTCATCAAAGCAGGTATAATTGGCCTGTAATGCCTTTTGTAATTGAGGATGGTTGAACAAGGCACCAAAAACCCCTTTTTGGGCAAGGTTAAATGGCAAAAGCAGCATATGTTCACTAAAATCTACGCCACCAAGCCCCCACCATTTATACACCGCTTCTTTGGCGCACCACAATAAAGTAAGTTGTTGTAAATTAAAGCCAGCTTCCTCATGGTCAGCTAAATTAGTGTTTAGTCCAAACCCGGTTATTTCATCAGTATGCAGAAATTTTTTACTAATGCTATATAGTTTTTGGGTGGGTATTTCAATATCTATACCTACCCGCATTTGGCTGCTTACAATGGCTGCCGCATAATTACCACAGTGCGAAATAGAAAAATGGTATTGCTCATTCGGCAGGTAAGGTTTACGGGTATCGGCCACTAATAGTTCTTCGTAAGGAAAATCAGGAAATAAATACTGCAATAAAAACCTGCCTGCAAGGTGTTGTAATTTTTTATGTGGATGATGAATAGCTGCCTGTAAAGGCACTTTGTCCAGAAAAAAAGAAAGTGGTTCTTCAATTTTCCAAATGCCCAGTTTTGTTGTTTGGTTAATATTATGTTGATAAAACAGTGGCATGCTAATATTTACAGATTTAGATTGCAGATTTACGATTTATTTGCAGAACATTTGCCTTATTTAAGAAGGGGCAGTATATAGCCTTACATATAAACCTGCTGCTCCAGGCAGCAAAAGCATAAAATGAACAGATCATGATTTTATCTGACAGCCGTATTTTGGAAGAGATGGATAAAGGCACAATTAAAGTAGTGCCATATAACAGAGAATGTTTGGGAAGTAATAGTTACGATGTGCATTTGGGTAAATGGCTTGCCACGTACAAAGAGCATATTATAGATGCCAAAAAACATAACCAGATAGAGCATTTTGAAATTCCTGAAGAGGGTTTTGTTTTATACCCGCATATTTTTTATTTGGGTGTTACAGAAGAATATACAGAAACCCATGCCCATGTGCCTTTTTTGGAAGGTAAATCTTCTACGGGCCGTTTGGGTATTGATATACATGCCACTGCCGGCAAGGGCGATGTGGGTTTTTGCGGCAACTGGACATTGGAAATATCTGTAAAGCAACCGGTAAAAGTATATAAAGGCATGCCCATTGGCCAGCTGATTTATTTTCCTGTGGATGGTATTGTGGAAGTGAAATACAATGAGAAAAAGGGCGCCAAATATAGCGGACAAATTAGCAAGCCGGTAGAAAGCATGATGTGGAAGAATGTGTTTTAATATCTTGTGTTAAGAAGGAGAAATAATTATGAAAAAGCCGGTGTTGATTTTGCTGATATGTTGTTTTACGATGGGTAGTTTTGCGCAGAAGGATACGGCTGCAATAAATGATATTAAAAGCTTTCAGGAAGAATTGTTACATGAATATGCCGACCCGGCCTTATCGCCCATAAAGCCGGAAAGTGCTGCCAAGTTTAAAGGCATACATTTTTTTGATATTGATACCCGTTATATTGTAACCGCGAAGTTTACCCGAACACCCAATGAGAAAATTTTTGAAATGGCTACCAGTGGCGATGTTAAAAAGCAGTATGTAAAATATGGCATTGCCAGTTTTAGTTTATTGGGGCAGGAATACAAATTGTCTTTATACCAGTCAATTGCCTTGCTAAGCAATAAAAAATACAGGAACTATCTTTTTATTCCTTTCAGGGATGCGAGCAGCGGCAAAGAAACTTATGGTGCCGGCCGTTATATTGACGTTTTAATACCAGAAGGCGAAACGATTGTTATTAATTTTAATAAAGCTTATCACCCCTACTGTGCTTATACAGAAGGGTATAATTGCCCTATTCCACCCAGGGAGAATTATATACCTGTTAAAGTGCTGGCAGGTGTAAAATTGTAAAAATCCCATTGACTCTCACTGCTGCATAGCATTACCAAACGCACAAGAGTGCGACGCAAGAGCAGCCTGATTATTGCTTTGTTGCCGGGTACAATAACTTGACAGTTATTTTAATTTGCCTGTACTTTTAGTGTGATAATGGCTTCATCTGAAAGGGTAAGCGTAGTGCCGCCAATACCATAATCTTTACGGCTGATGGAGAAACTGCCCTGGAACAAATAGCCTTTGCCCGATGCAACTGATGTATAAGGAAAGCTGATGGTTTTAGTAATTCCTTTTATAGTAAGCGTTCCGGTTATATTGCTGCTGGTTACGGCTGTACTTTTAAAACGGATGAGCGGAAATTTTTCTACATTAAAATACTCTTCTCCACGCAGGTGTCCATCGCGGCTATCGATGCCTGTGTTAACTGTTTTTACATCTATAGACATATCAAAAACTGCGGTGGCGGGGTTGTCTTTATCCCATTTGATATTGCCCTGTAAACCTTTAAAATTTCCCTTGGTGGGTATGCCAAAATTTTTGATGGTAAAAGTTACTGCATCAGTTGTGTCAACAGGTTTAAGATCGGTTATTGTGAAAGCAAATAAAAATACCGGTAAAATAAGTAAGGCTAATTTCTTCATTCTTTTTTTGGAGTGTGTGTACAACAATTATTCCTTTTTTCCGTAACGGAGTAATTATTGCATAAAATTATAAATTCTTTCTACATCTGTAATATTGCACAGGGCGGTACCATCGTTTATAGTAGCGGCCGTACCACATGCCACACCATATTGCAATACATTCTTAAGTGGCCAGCCTTTTGTTAAAGCTACCAATATACCTGCCACCATGCTATCGCCGGCACCTACTGTGCTTTTGCGCTTAACGGCCGGTGCGGCTACATGCACATATTCTGTAGCTGTAATAAGCATGGCGCCTGCTGCACCCATTGATACTACCATAATTTCGCAACCGCCTTTATTGATGATGCTGCGGGCAGCTTCTACTACATTGGTAGAGTCTAATTCTGCTACGCCGCAAAGTGTACTTAATTCACCCAAATTTGGTTTTACCAGATAAACGCCACATTGCAAAGCATGTTCCAGGGCTTCTTCTGAGGTATCTACTACCAGTTTGGCATTTTTTTCTTTTACTATTTGGGCCAGCTCATCGTAAAAAGTTAGAGGAACGCCCCGGGCATTGCTGCCACTTATTACGGCGTATTCATACCCGTTACTATTTCTTAATTCATCCAGTACAGCACGCCATTCATGTTCCTGCAGAATACCGCCTGGCATACCAAAACGGTATTGCTGGTTGGTGGAACTATCGAGTACAATCAGGTTTTCTCTGGTATAGCCATTAAAGGGTATAGCAATGGCATCTATTTCTTCCTGCTTTATGAGTTGTTGAAAAAAATTGCCGGTATGGCCACCACATAAAAATAAAGCTGTTGAATTACCGCCCAGTTTTTTTATGGCTCTGGAAACATTGATACCGCCGCCACCAGGTTCAAATTTGGGTTGTGAGCATCTAAGTTTTTTCTCTGGCGCAATAGAATCTATAACAGTGCTTTTATCTATGGCTGCATTAGTGGTGATAGTTACAATCTTTTCCATAAAGGTTAATTAAATTGAAGTGCAAAGTAATGCCTAAAGCACATTACAATTTTATGATATGTATCATTTCTTTTCTTAAAACTTTAGTTTAAGAAATTAATGTAAAAGCTGCCGCAGTGCGGCTGGTAAAAAGATGGAGGTGGGCACCGTACTCATTAATCGCATATCCTGTAACAGGGTAGATTCATTATCTAAAAAGCGCAAAACAGATTGGGGGGTATTTTTTTTAAAAAGAGTTTCAAAAATGGCATCTCCACCCATTTTATTGGTGGTTAGTATATGTAGTAAGGTGGCATCGTAAAGATCAAAACGCTTTTGCAGCCATGATTTTTTTATAATTGGCGAATGCCCATTTAGCAAGGCAGCAATAATGGCATCGCTATGTTTTTGAATAAAGCGAAAAGTAAAACCACTGCTGGCTTTTGTTTGTCCGCCGGCCGTACCCAATGCCACCAATCTATCATCTCCCGGAGAAAATTGAAAACTGGTCATGGGTATTACACCAAATTCCTTTTGTTGGATGTTATAGGCTTTACCGGGATAATTTTCCTGCATATAATTTGCCAGTGCATCATCGTAAGCTTCGGATGCTAAGAGGGATGAAGTAAAAAGTGTGTATTCTACCAATGCTGTTTGGGTACTTAATGGCAATACATACACAAAACTGGTACCGTGTTGCTGGTGCACCCTAAAGTCCATAAACCTTGCCAGTTCTTTTTCAAATAAGGGCTCTTCAGTTTCTATAAACCAGCCTTTAAAATGCTGTAATAATTTATAGGGTGCGTTGGGATGTTGTGGTGAGGCTTGCTTTAAAAAATGATCAGGGAAAATAATACTGTTAAAAACATAACCGGCCGTATAAGTGTTTCTATCTGTTATAACTGTTGCAGTGTTGGCATTGGTTACTGCTGACAATATGTTTTCTGTTGCAAAATATATATTGGGTGCTTTATGGGCCTGTTCCAGGATATGGGTATAAAAATCAATGCCCCTAATCATTTTATAAGTGTAGGGGGCAATATTAAAGCGGCCGGAAAAATTATTGGAATAAAAGGATATATCCTTCCATTGATGGTGTACCAAATGCTCAAAAGGGCCTGTTTGTTGCTCCCAAAAGCACCAGGTTCTGTCGTTGGTGTTTTTCGAAATATTATCTATTACCAATATTTCCTTATCTGTAAAAAAGGGGTGCTGCATCATTCTGTACAGTAAACTAAGTCCTGCACAGCCTGCGCCACTGATAATATAATCGTACTGAGTTTTCAATGGCAGGCAATATAATTGTTATGCAACAGTGCAGAGTAGATTATATAGAGGTTTATTTGCTGCATAGTATTACTGCTGTACAATAGTGCGACGCAAGTATGCTGCCTGCTGGCAAAAGCGCCGGGCTACAAAAATAGAATCAGGATTGTTTAAGCCTGTTGTTGGAATGCTTCGTCGCGTTTTACTTTATCCCAGTATTTTTTAGCTACTATCAGCATTCCAAAACTTTCGCCTTCTTCCTTATCCAGGTGTTTGTGGTGCATTTTATGCGCCCAGCGAATGGCTTTAATATATTTGTTATTGCTTTTGGTAAATAATTTAAAACGTTGGTGAATAATAATTTCATGTACCAGAAAATAAGCAAAACCATACATGGCTATACCTGCGCCAATACTTACTGCCACATAGTTTTGGGCCATACTACCCAGCATAATACATAGCCAGCTGGGTATGGCAAATATGAGAAAGAAGGCATCGTTTTTTTCAAAAAATCCTTTGGTAGGTTTGTGATGATCTTCATGTAAATACCATAAAAAGCCATGCATTACATATTTATGTGTAAGCCAGGTAATGCCTTCCATGGCACCAAAAACCAGCAGTGTTATAGCTATATATATCATATTACAAAAATGATTGCAGTACCAGAAAAAACAATAGTTGAATTATAAACAAATGTACTGCGAATTGGTTGTCTTGTTTAAAACACAGTTTATTAAAAAGCAGTACCAGCAGGGCACTAATAATAAACCAGCATGCATAATTGTAAAAAGGAATATTGCCATCGGGCAGCCATTTCCAAAAACCCAGTTCGGTGGCAACCGGTTCCATTACCCAATCAAAAAAGGTGGTAAGTAATGCGGCATCTGCTACATAGGCAAATACCATAACCCTTGCAGATGGAGGGGTGTCACCCGTCATTTTTGTATAGGCCCAATGGTTTAATTTTCTAATGGTGGTGGCTGCGCCAAATACGGTAATAAACCAATACAGTCCAATTAATAGTGGTACCCCGGCTATTTGAAAACCCATTACTGCACCATATACATAATTACCAAACAACCAACCTGTATTTACGCCAATGGCTTCTGCCACCATGCCGGTTATAAAACAGGTAGCGGCAAATACAAAAAATGCTTTATTTCGGATAGGTTGGGTAAACAATACCAATACAGCCATCAGCAACAGGTTTAGGGATGTATTTTGTATAAACCAATCCCGGTAAGGCGTACAAAGAATACCAATGGCACCGCTAATGTGGAATAGCAAGGCAATAAAAACAGCTATATATAGTTTTTGGTTTTCTGTCATTGCGTTAAATACATTCAATTTTTTGTTACCGGCTTTGAAGCAAATGTCGGCTTTACTTGCGTCGCACTCTTGTACATTTGTATGATATGGCAGCTAAAGATTGCCCCAATTCAAAAAACGTTTGGATGAATTTTATCAATGCTGTTTTTGTTTGGAAAAATCTGCTGCTACCAGTTCGCTCATAATTTTTGCACTTTTTAGGCAAAGTGGTATACCACCACCGGGATGCACACTGCCACCTGCAAAATATAAGCCCATAATATTTTTGCTAAAATTAGGATGCCTTAAAAAAGCCGCCATTTTTGAATTGGAACTGCTGCCATATAAAGATCCCATATAGGATGCTGTTTTAGTTTCGATGCTAATGGGGTCTAAAATTTCTTCAGTCTCAATCAAAGGTTCAATATTGGTTTGCAATAGCCTGCTTAATTTTTGCAGCACAAGCTGCTTAATAGCGGGCTTTATTTCTTCCCAGTTTTGGCCAATATTGGCAGGGGCATTTACCATTACAAACCAGTTTTCCTTACCATCTGGGGCTTGTACACCGGGTTCGCATTTACTGGTTATATTAATGTAAACGGTAGGATCTGGTTGCATGGTTTTATGCACAAACAAATGCTCAAACTCGGTTTTATAATCGTTGCTAAAAAAAATATTGTGTAAGTCTAATTGCGGGAAAGTGCCATTAATACCCCAATAAAATACAAGGGCGCTACTACTACGTTCCTGTTTTAATATGGCAGTGGCTTTATCGGGGTTTTGCAACAGGTATTTGTATGTGCCATAAATATCCATATTGCTAATTACTACATCTGCCGGGATATTTTTTTTATCGGCTACCAACCCCAACACTTTTCCTCCGCTTTCAATAATTCTTTCAACGGGCAAATTAAATTTAAAGTTAACACCCTTTTTTAGTGCCAGAGCATACAGTGCATTGGTAATACTTATCATACCGCCTTTGGGATAGAAATTACCCTCGTTATGTTCTAAATGGGGGATAAGACTTAACATGCCCGGTGCTTTATACGGGTTGCTGCCATTATAGGTGGCATAGCGGTTAAACAATTGTACCGTATGAGGTTTGGTAAAAGCTTTGTTGTTTAGTGTATGCAGGCTGCCAAATAAATGCCTGCCCTTTGCAGTTTGTAATGCTTTTAAAATGGGTGCTTTAAACAGGGTATTTAATTTATGCAGAGAATAATTTAAAAAAATTTCTGCCACATTTTGGTATAATGTGGCTGCACCGTTGAGGTATTGCATGACTGCATTTTCATCTTCCCCGGTTTTATCGTGCAGTTCTTTGGCCAGCTGGTTTGCATTTGCCCAGGCATTTATAATGGTTCCATCCTCGTAAAAATAGTTACAGGAAATGGGCAGTTGCTTGTAGCTAAAATAGTCCTGCATATTTTCTCCGGCCAGGGTAAATAATTCAGCTATGTTTTGGGGTTGGGTAAACAAGCTGGGACCTGCATCAAAATGAAAGCCGTCTTTTTCAAAATGGCTTAGTTTGCCGCCGGGGTATTCGTTTTTTTCGTATACTGTTACTGAAAAACCCTGCACGGCCAAACGGATGGCACTGGCTAAACCAGCTACCCCACTGCCAATTACAGCTGCTTTTTTTTGATGCATAGAATAGGTATCTGCAGGCAAATTAGGAACTATTTGCATTTAATTAGTTTAAGGGTTGCACTTTCCACCATTCCATAATTCTGGGGAAGGCAATTTTAAACCAGGAAGTGTATTTATTGCTTTGATTATTCAGGTTAAAAGCAATATCGTGCATGCTTTTATAACAGAAGTCTTTTACCTCATCGGCATTGGGATGTATTGCACCGTCGTAGGTACCTATAAAAACATGGTCAAATTCATGTTCGGTAAGGCCATTTTCAAAAGGCGATTTATAGGTAAAAGTAAATTGTTTTTGAATGGCTGTTTCAAAACCCAGCTCTTCTTTTAAACGGCGGGTGGCTGCGGCGGCCACATCTTCGCCGGGGCGTGGGTGACTGCAGCAGGCGTTTGTCCATAAACCACCACTGTGGTATTTTTTTAGGGCTCTTTGCTGTAAAAGCATTTCGCCTTTTTGATTAAAAATAAATACACTGATAGCACGGTGCAGTAATGCTTTTTCATGGGCTTCTATTTTTTCCATTTCGCCCAGCTCCTCATCATGTTCGTTTACCAGTATTACTTTTTCCATGTAGTAAATTGCTTATGGTGTACTATGGATGTTTATTTTGCTGCCATGAAACCTGAACCCTGAAGAGTGCGACGCAAGTAAAGCTTCATGGGTGTTGTTTTGCCCGGCTAACAGGCTTTTACAAAAAATTTAGCTGGCTGCGTAAACCTGCTTTGGCTACAATAAGTGCTTTGCCATAGTTGGGTATGCGCACCCGCTCTTCCAGAATATTTACTGATGGCAAACGTTTAATTTTATTAAATAGCGACAGGTAATATTTGTATGCAACATAAACGCCAAAACGTGCTTTTACTGGCAATTGCAATATGCCTTGGTAAGCGTGGTTAAAATCGTTTTGTATATCCTGCTCTATGGTTTTTTTATCGGCTTCGGAAAAGTTTTTAAAATCGCATCCGGGAAAATAGGTTCTGTTTAGTCCTTCAAAATCGTTTTTTATATCCCGTAAAAAATTTACTTTTTGAAATGCGGCACCAAGGCTACGTGCGGCAGGTTTTAATGCATGGTAGGAATTATTACACCCCTCGCAAAACACATAGAGGCACATTAGGCCTACTACTTCTGCACTGCCATATATGTATTCCTCGTATCCGTTGGCATCGTATTGGTATTGATTCAAATCCAGCTCCATGCTATGAAAAAATGCATCAATTAAAGCATGATCTATTTTGTAATGATTTACCGTAATTTGAAAGCTATGTAAAATGGGATTTAAACTGATACCCCTTTCGATGGCAGTATAGGTTTCTTTTTTAAATTCGGCAATAAGCTGCTCTTTGTTATAACCATGAAATGTGTCAACAATTTCATCGGCAAAACGCACAAACCCATAAATGTTATGGATATGCGGACGCAACTGTTTGTGTAACAGCTTAATAGCCGATGAAAAAGAAGTGCTGTAGCGCTCTGTGGTAATTTTACTGCAGGCTTCACTTACTTCATGAAAAATTTGCATCATAGCAAGGTATAATTTTCTCTTTAGATTTTATAATATCATAATACAAAGCAGTTAGCGTTTTGTTCAACCAAAAGCCTTAACTACTTCTTTTGCCACCACTTCGCCACTAATTAAACTGGGTGGTACACCTGGACCCGGCACAGTTAACTGACCAGTATAAAAAAGGTTACTTACTTTTTTACTACGGCAGGATGGTTTTAAGATCGCCGTTTGTAATAAGGTATTTGCCAACCCATAAGCATTGCCCTTAAACGCATTATAATCTTCAATAAAATTGCTTTGGGCATAGCTTTTATAATATACGATGCTATCCTTAATAGACTCGCCAGTTCTTTGCTCCATGCGGGTAACAATCATGTCAAAATAACGTTCACGTAATTCTTCTGAATCATCTGTTAAACCTGTTGCTACAGGTATTAAAAAAAACAAGTTTTCACAACCTGGAGGCGCTGCAGTTTCATCAGTTACCGATGTGGCGCTAACATAAAATAACGGATTAACCGGCCATTCTTTGGTTTCGTATATTTCTTTACCATGTACTTTAAAGGAAGTATCAAAATAAAGGGTGTGATGCAGAATATTTTTAAGTTTTTTATTGAGCCCAACATAGTAAATAAGGCAACTGGGTGCCATTACTCTTTTATCCCAATATTTATCGGAATAAGAGCGATAGGCGGGTGGCAATAATTTGGTTTCTACGTGGTGATAATCAGCACCTGCAATGATAACATCTGCTTCAAATTGGTGTGTTGATTGTGTGTTTGTATTGTGGGTAATAATACCGGTAGCTTTACCTTTTTCTATTAGAATTTGTTGTACATCCTGATTAAATTCAAAGTGAACGCCCAATTCTTTAGCCAGCGAAAACATGCCTTCTACAATGCAATACATGCCTTTGGCCGGATACCAGGTGCCACCTTTTATATCGGCATAGTTCATCAGGCTGTAGAGTGCGGGGGTTTTTTCGGGCAAAGCGCCTAAAAATAATACCGGAAACTCCATAAGTTGCTGTAAGGCAGGATGGGTAAAATGCTTGCTTACATGCTTTTTAATGGAATTAAATACATCCAGCCTGAAGACGCCGGTAACCAATTGCCAATCTAAAAACTCCGCCAGCGACTGGCCGGGTTTAAACACCAGCTTTTGAACCCCAACTTTATATTTGTAAGCAGCTTCGTCCAAAAATTTATCCAGCTGTTGGCCACTGCCGGGTTCTATATCTTCAAATAATTGTCTGAAATTGTCGTAATCGGCAGGTATATCAGAAAAAGAATCTTCCCAATATACCCTGTAGGATGGATTTAAACGTAAAAGCGTATAATAATCTGCTACGGTTTTACCAAATGAGTTGAAGAAATGTTCAAAAACATCGGGCATCCAATACCAGCTGGGTCCCATATCGAAAGTAAAACCAGCGGCTTTCATTTGCCGGGCCCGGCCACCGGGAATATCGTGTTTTTCCAATACAGTTACCTGCCAACCGGCTTTTGCCATAAAACAGGCTGCAGACAAGCCGGCAAAGCCGCTGCCAATAATGGTAACTTTTTTATCAGGCATTTTTCAAATTATAGAAAAAAATGGAATGGCTAATTAATATCTTTCAATTTGGGCTTTAAGTAGTTTGCGGGCAAAGTGTATTCTGCTTTTTATAGTACCCAATGGTTCGCCCAGCATGTCGGCAATTTCGTGGTATTTAAAACCATCGTAATATAGCATAAAAGGGTTTTTAAATATTTCGGGCAGGTTATAAATAGCTTCATTTACCTCTTTCATATTAATATTACTAATGGCTGCATTGGCTGTAGTTGCCTGATTATAATCCAGCAAAAAATCGTTGGGGGTATTATCAAAAACGGTGTTTTGCTTGGCTTTGCGGCGGTAATTATTAATAAAAATATTACGCATGATGGTATACAACCATGCTTTTATATTGGTGCCTACATTATATTTTTCTTTGTTGGCCAGTGCTTTATACAGGGTTTCCTGAAAAAGATCTTTGGCAGTTTCGCTATCCCTTGTCAATGTAACGGCAAAAGGCCTTAAAAACTCCGCATTGCTCAACAGCATCTGGTTAAAATCTAAGGTAGACATTTGAAAGAGTGTTTAAATTATTATAAGTCAAAGTTAAACAAAATACATTAGTGGCAATTTATTTTTGTTTATTTTTTTATAGAATAAATTAAACAAAACAGATTTTAACACTTGGTTTTATGTTTTATGCACCTCAAGGCATGTGGGTGCCATGTAGAAAAACAGGTTTCTAATTGATTATTAAAGTGTTACTTAAAATGGGGGCATTGTTTATCAAATATCGAATATTTGAAGTGCAGGTAACCAACGGGTATGGTTAGGCTTGTTTCAGGATACAAAAAGGGTAAAATTCCCGTTTTATTGTATTTAGAAATGCAAGAATGTAAGGCTAAAGCCACATTAGAATAATAATAGACCAGTTAGTGGGGAAAGCAATAGCTGAGTAACCGGCAGAACCCTGCAGTGTGCGACGCAAGTAAAGCTGAATGCTGTTATATGGCCGGTCCAATAAAATTTAACTAACCAATTATAATAGAGAAATGTATTCCATTACTTCGGCCAAAGATTTTTTTAGGTAAATATTGGCGGGTGTTTTCTTTTTGTAAGATTGTGTTACCGCACCCGATAATACAACAGGTAAACTGGGAATACGCATATTTAATTTCATTAAAAACTTATCAAAATTAAAATTGCTGGCAAGTGAGGTAAGGTGCGAATAAATAAAGTCGGGCTTTTTAACTTTTGCAACATATTCAATATCCTGTAAAGGTGCATTGGCGCCAATATACAGCACCTTAATACCACGGCTTTTAAGTAGAAAATACATATATAAAATACCCAGTTCGTGGTGTTCGCCTTCGGGTAAAAATAGCAGGGCTACTTTATGAGATATAATGGAACTGGATGCACTTTCTATACCCACAATTAGCTTTTGGCGAATAATATTGGTTACCAAATGCTCCTGTGCGGGATTAATATGATTGGTAATCCACAAAATGCCAATACGCTCCAGGTAAGGAAACAAAATATAGGTAATGGTTTTTTCTATGCCTTTGGCATTAATATAACGGTCCAGCACAGCTTCAAAGGCGTCAATATCCATATCCACCATATGCTGTATCATCTCATTAATAATACGTTCCTGCTGAGCCTGTGCATTGCTAAGGGTAAGAATTTTCTCCTTCATTTCCCCTTCGCTCATCTTATCTATATGAGATATTTTATAGCCATACTTATTCAGCAAAGAAATATTAAGTACCATTTTCAATTCTTCGTTTGAATAGTACCTGATATTGGTTTCTGTTCTATGCGGATTTAGAAAAGAATAACGCTGTTCCCAAATACGTATAGTGTGGGCTTTTATGCCAGACAGGCTTTCCAGATCTTTAATAGTAAAGGCATTCATGGTATAATTACAAAAAGCAATATCAAATTGTTTAATATTTCTAATTATTTTCTTAAACAGTGAAATAAGTAAAAAAAAGCCAATAAAACCGCCTCAAAATAATTATTAGGATACCAGCAGTGTTGTAAATGGCATCGCCTCTTGCGTCGCAATCCGTTCATGGTTCCGTTTATATGGCGGCAGTAACAGCCATAAACAGAATACCACTATATATAAGCTGTTGCATGTACAGCAGAACCAAAAGCCCACAAATACGTTAATGCATTATCATGAAACATATGTCAAAACAACACCTGCCCCAAAAGATTTGTGTGGTATGTAGCAGGCCCTTTAGCTGGCGCAAAAAATGGGAAAAGGTTTGGGATGAGGTAAAATATTGCAGCAATAAATGCCGGCATCAACGCCCGGCTGCACCAACAACTAAATAGCCTGGTGATTAAAAGGCTGCAATACCATTTCACTAACTACGCCACTTGCCGGTTGCTGGCAAAGAAACCAAATGGCTTTGGCAGCTTCTTCGGCTATAATCATTTTATCTCTTTGCACCCTCAGGTCAATGGTATCCCAAAAACCTGTATCTACCCCACCCATAAATAAATTGGTAATGCGTATATCTGTTCTTTTTAATTCTTCCCTTATGCTTTGCATCATACCTACCAAACCATATTTACTGGCGCTATAGGCAGCGGCACCTGCCATGGGCACCTTACCCAACACACCTGGAATATTTATTATTAACCCCGCTTTAACCGCTTTCATGGCTGGTAAAAAAGCCTTTACCAATAAAAAAGAAGCCAGCAAATTGGTATTAAGCGATTGCATAAAATCAGCCTCGGTTAACACTTCAATGGGTTTTATAATACCAATACCGGCCGCATTTATAAGTATATCAATACCTGGAAAAACAGCAAAATAAGCAGCCTGCAGGGCAGCAACATCAGTTGACTTGCTTAAATCTGCTGCAAACATTTTATCAGGGCTTATTTTATATTGTTCAGCAATGGCTGCCAATGTAGTTGCATTACGGCCGGTTATAAAAACATGGGCGCCGCCTGTAACAAGCAGCTTAACTGTTTGCGCACCAATACCACCTGTTGCACCGGTAACCAGAATATATTTCCCTTTTATAGTTTGCATATATGTTGTGTATCAATTAACAGATACAACAAAAACAGGTAGGTTTTGTTGTAAAAATCAAAAGCAGTTTGCAATTATAACTTGTGTAAGATTTAGCTACAACACCAATGTATGAGTTTACGTAAAAAACCATGGAACAGGGTTAACCTGCCGGTATATTCCATCAGCAGCCATAACGGCAAGGGCAATCATAACATGCATATCATAACTTATGCTACGGCCATCAGCATGCAACCCAAACAGTTTATTTGTGGGGTATATCGTGGTACAAAAACACTGGAAAACATTACACAGCACAATAAATTTGTATTACAACTATTAAGTGCACAGCAGTATAATCTGGTAAATATGCTGGGCAAAAAATCTGGCCACCAAATCAATAAAATGGCCTATTTACAAAAAAGAAATCTGGTACAGCAATGGAAAGATTATTATGTATTATCTGATGCATTGGCCATTATAGAAATGGAGGCACTACCAGTACTATTGCCAAATACGGCAAGCCCCGATCATACCATTTTCTTATGCAATGTGCTCGAATATAAAAATCTGCATACCGGCGAACCACTTACGCTGGATATACTCAGGCAAAAGCATTTAATACGTATCTAAACCATCTTATTCAGTAGCGCTGCTCAATAAATATAACCTGCCATCTGCCTTGGTCATAATATACATTTCACCATTTGCATCACGGCCAAAATGCAGGTCCACCCTGTCAGAACCACATAACTTTCTTAAATTTTGTATGGTACCATTTATACTTATATGCCATTCTTTAATGGTGGCCGGTTTGCCTTTTTGCAGGTCTTTCACATCCACATAAAATAAACGGCCGGTGGGTATATCGCCAAACAAAAACTTACCCTTTAGAGCAGGTATGGCATTGCCCGTGTATTCATAACCGCCGCTAATAGCTTTACCTTCGCCATGGTCGTACTCAGCTACCGGGTAGGTAATATTAAAAATGCTGTCATCGGTAGGTAAAGCATATACTTTATTCATATCGGCATAAGGGTTTAATACAAAATTACCCTCCCTGATGGGCCAACCAAAATCGTTACCCTTTTGTACCAGGTTAATAGATTCTATATTGCCATGTCCAATATTCGATACCAGCATATCGCCATTCTTGTTCCAGGTTATGCGGTGCGGGTTTCTAAAACCATAGGCATAAATCTCACCCAAAGCATTGCTATCTTTTACAAATGGGTTTTGCGGTGGAATACCATAACGCCCGTTTTGGCTGTTATTACCTGAAGGGTTAATGCGTATAACGGTACCATACAAGGTTTTTTTATTATGCGCCAAAAACGGATACCCATGTTCTACACAACCACCTTCACCAATACCCACATACAAAAGGCCAAAATCTTCATCGCCTGGTTTGGATAATGGATTGAACATTATTTCCTGTATGCCATGTATCACACTCACCATATTAATGCGCAATAACTCTCGGCCCTTACCTGTAAAAGTGTTGGCAACAGGGGTATTTGTTTTCCATTCGGTAAGTACCCATTGTACGGCAACATCAATACTATCGGCATAACCAAAATCGGCGGGTGCGGTATGCGCTTTTTCTGTATGGGTAGTATAGAATAAACCATCCTGCGCAAAATTTGGACTAAACGCAAAACTGCCAAAACCACTTCCAAGTCCAGGTTGGTGCATGAATGCTGGTTTTAGAGCTGCTAAATCCATATACACCTGTGGTTTGTTATTTTGTAAGTGATATAGTTTGCCATTCAGGTCAAGTAAAAACAAATCATCGGTACCTGGTTTATTGCCCAATTTAGTAATTCTTGTCAAAGGCAATCGTCCACTATCGCTGGAGGCCGGCACCTGCAACAACACTTTAAGGGATACAGTAAGTGTGCTGTTTGCAATGGTATCTGCAATGGGGTTTTGTATGGCATTTTCAGCAGTAGTATCCCTGTTTGCTGCTGGTGCAGCCTGGGTATGCAGGTAAGCAATTATGTAGTTAATGGCACTATCACCCAACGATTCAAAGGAGGGCATCATTACCATATATTTTTTATATAGTTCATTGGCCCGTTCATCACCATTGCCAATAAGATCATTGGGGTTACTAATAAAACTGGCAATCCATTTACTATCTGCCTGTGAAGTTAAACCGCCCAATTGCGGACCAATACCATCCCGCAAAAAATTATGACAGCTACTGCAATTGGCCATAAAAAGCTGCTGCCCTTTGGCAATGCTAATGCTATCGGTAGCAATAGTGCTAGTATCAATATGCCTGGGCATGCAGGCAGTCCAAAATAGTACTATCATTAACGGCAAAGCCAGCCATTTGTAATTCATAAGCAATCAGTATTATCCTCAAATCTATTACTAAAAAGTTTATGAAATTAATGGGCCCTGCAGTACAATCATAATGAGGCATTACTTGCGTCGCACTCTTGTGCGGTTAGATACTTTGTGCAGCTTTTACCGAAGGGTAGTTTAATGCATATCCTCTTGGCTGGTACAGTACAGCTAAAAAGTTGTTCCTCTAAAAACAGCAGGCATTCTGGTAAACAAGGGTTGATTTCAATAGGTCTTTTATCAAAATCTCACTCCATCTTATAGAGTTATTTATTACCTGACTAAATAAAGTTCCCCTTCCCCCAAAAGCCGCATAGCCTTCCCTACCGCACAAGAGTGCGACGCAAGGGAAGTTGAATAGTATTTCCACTGCCGGGCTCAATAAACAATTTGGCTGCTGTGCAATGGCAATTCACAGTTATTTTAGCTAAATTGACTGATATATTAGCTGATTGGCATTTTTTAGTAAAAGCTTTGGACCTTTGATAACCATAAACGCATATGCTATGAAAAATTTTTTGTTTTCAAAAGTGCTGGTAATATTATTGGTTTTGTATACCACCGGTGTAGTAGCCCAACCCGTTAAGCAACATGGTGCATTGCATGTGGAAGGCACACAATTATTGGATGAACATAATAAGGTTACCGTATTGCGCGGAATGAGTTTTGGCTGGCATTGTTTCTGGCCTGATTTTTATACCCCCGGCACGGTAGAATGGCTGCATAAGGATTGGGGCTGTACCGTTATAAGGGCCGCCATGGGTGTTGAACCAAAAAACGGATATAAGGAAAAACCGGAATGGTCTAAACAAACCATTATGACCGTTGTAGATGCTGCCATTAAAGAGGGCGTATATGTAATAATCGATTGGCATAGCCATAATATAAACCTCCCCGAAGCAATTGCCTTTTTTACAGAGATGGCAACCAAATATGGCAACTACCCCAATATTATTTATGAAGTGTTTAATGAGCCGGATCAGGAAAGCTGGTCTGATGTAAAAGACTATACCAATGAAGTGGTTTCGGCCATAAGAACCATTGATAAAGACAATATTATTTTGGTGGGTAGCCCGCATTGGGATCAGGATATACATTTGGTGGCCGATGAGCCTTTAACCGGTTTTTCGAATATCATGTATACCGTGCATTTTTATGCAGCAACACACAAACAATCGCTAAGAGACCGTTGCGAATATGCTTTGAATAAAGGCATACCCATATTTATATCAGAATCTGCAGGCATGTCTGCAAGCGGCGATGGCCCACTTGATGATGCTGAATGGAATACCTGGATAAAATGGTGTGAAAAACGCCATATCAGCTGGATTACCTGGTCCGTATCACCAAAGGATGAAACCTGTTCGGTATTAAACAAAAATGCCTCAGCAAACGGCCATTGGCAAACGGCTGATTTAAAAGAATCGGGTATAAAAGCACGTAGATTACTGCGGCACTATGCCGGGTTGAAATAGAATTATAAGCGGTTATACATAACAATATTGCCTTAGATTTTTTGGCACCGAACAACAGCCTGTAAATTGAATTTGCAGGCTGTTGTATTATAGCTATTTTAGAAGTACAAACTTGCAATATGAAAAACCTTGTATGGATATTTTTTTGTATAGGTACCAGTGCACAAGCCCAAACGCTTACCCGTGCCAATAGTTTTGTTGGCCTGCATTTCGATTTTCATGCAGGGTTTCAATCTACCCATATTGGCCAGTATTTTAGTTATGAAGCTATAGATTCTATGCTTAGCCTTACAAAACCGGATTATATTCAGGTAGACTGTAAAGGCCACCCCGGTATTGCCAGTTATCCAACAAAAGTGGGTACTCCGGCACCGGATATAGACAAAGACATTATGCTGCAATGGCGGCAACTAACCAACAAACATCATGTGGCTTTATTTGTACACTACTCCGGCATTTGGGATTATAATGCCGTAGCCCAACATCCCGGCTGGGCAAGGGTAAATAGCGATGGCAAACCAGATGCTTATGCCACTTCAGTTTTTGGCCCTTATGCAGATTCATTATTGATACCACAACTAAAAGAACTGGCCCTTAAATATAAAGTTGACGGCGCCTGGGTTGACGGCGATTGCTGGACATTGGCACCCGATTATGGTACCGTCGCCGCCGCCGCATTTACTAAAGCCACCGGCATTACTACTTTACCAATAGCTATTACTGATAGCAATTATTTTGCCTTGGCTGAGTTTAACCGCAGGCAGTTTCATACCTATGTTTCCAATTATGTAAATGCACTGCACAAGGCCAGTCCGGGTTTTCAAATAACCAGCAACTGGAGCTTCTCTTCTTTTATACCCGAAAAGGTAGATGTGCCAGTTGATTTTTTATCGGGCGATGTAGCAGGTAGCAACAGTTTATACAGTTCAGCCTTTGAAAGCCGTTGTATGGCCCTGCAGGGAAAACCCTGGGATCTGATGTCATGGTCGTTTAGTAATAAGGATAATTTCAGGGGTACCAAACCTTTTGTACAATTGGCACAGGAAGCTGCGGAAGTTATTGCCATGGGTGGTGGCTACCAAACTTACTGGACCCAAAATGCCGACGGCAGTTTACCGCCCCACCTGTTTGGTAATATGCAACAAATTATTGCCTTTTGCAGGCAACGGCAGGCCTACACACATAAAGCAGCCATTGTGCCGCAGGTGGGCCTGTTGTATTCCTCTTATGCCTGGCGCAGAATACCATCAGAAGGTTTGTACAATGGCGGCGGCAGCGGAGCTATAAAGGGCATACTGGCTGCATTATTAGATAACCAGTTACCTGTAGAAATTATTATGGATCATCAATTGCCAGAGCGTATTAACCAATACCCGGTGTTGGTGTTTCCCGAGTGGCAAACTATTGATCCTGCACAACATGCCCTTTTACTGCAATATGTAAATAATGGTGGCCACCTGCTGGTAATTGGTGCCGATGCGGCATCATTGTTTAAAGAACAATTAGGCGCTAATACCTATGGTAAAAAACCCGAAGGTGAAATGTTGCATTATGCCTTTAATTATAACAGTGAATCCTTGCAATCAGCTTTACAAAAAGCTGTAGCCCTGCCGGGTACACAAACCATTGGCTATTTGCTACAGAACTATGATCTGCGTTTTCCCGATAGTTTGGCGATGGCCACAGTAGCCAATTATGGCAAAGGAAAAATTGCGGCCATATACGCCAATATTGGTGATGCCTATACTCACCGGCAAAGTGCGCAATTAAGAGATATGGTGGGTGCAGCAATGCAAACCCTGTTTGCACAACCCACCGTAACCGTACAAGGCAGTAAATTGCTGCATATGGTGCTGGCTAAAAAAGACGGGCATTTGTTTATCCATCTAATTAATAGCGGTGGTGGCCACAGTAACCCCAATATAACTACCTATAGCGAAGTGGCACCAGTTGGTGCAGTTACGCTTACTATTCGCCTGCCTAAAAAACCGGCCAGTTTGGTATTGCAGCCATCGCATACCATATTGCCATTTAGCTATGCCAATGGCGTGGCAACGGTTAAGTTACGACAGGTAGGTATTTACGAAATTATTCAGGTAAATGAATAGTGTGGACTTATATTCCCGGCTGTTGTGGTATAAGCAGCAGCCGTTGCGTCGCACTCTTGTGCGGCAGGTACATTATGCAGCAAATACGGGTATTAACTTAGTCCATCAGGGCTTGCCTCTTCTATGCAATTAAACATCCATTGCACCCCGTATTTATCGGTACAGCTGCCATAATAGGCACCCCAAAACATATCCTGTAAATCCATGGTAATTTTACCACCGGCAGATAGGGCATCAAATAATTGTTTGGTTTCTACCCGGGTATCGGGCTCCAGATTTATATGTACATTATTGCCAAAGTTTACTTTAAAGCCCATGGTTTCCGGCGCATCGGTTGCCATTAAAATATGGCCGCCGGTAATTACCAGTTCAATATGCATTACCAGGTTTTTATCTGCTTCTGCTATTGGGGGCATGCCTTCTACAACCGGTATATCGCCAAAGCGGGCAATGCCGCCATTGCCAAATTCGCCACCAAAAACTGATTGATAAAAATTAAAAGCTTCCTCTGTATTGCGGGGGAAATTCAGGTACGTACTTGTTCTGGCCATGATACATAATTTTAGTTGGTGTAATTGTGTGTATTTTTTAAAAAAACTGTTCCCGGTTAATGGAGCAGCCAATAAATATATTACTTAAAATTTGCTATTGGCTAGTACCAGGCTTTGAATTTTATTTAAGTTCAATGGCAACTGCTATATGTAACAAAATGCTTTCTATGTTAAATGGGCTGTTTACAGTTGCATAGCATTGTTGCCGTACAAGTGTGCGACGCAAGTAAAGCCCCATAATGATACTTCTGCCTGGCCAAAAAAACTGATGTAAGTATACTTCACAACTCAAGTTTTTACCAACTTAATAGCGTAAGCGTTTCACAACCTATTTATTATTGGCACAAAAAAAGCAATGCGCATAATGGCATTGCTTTTTTAAAAATGGGAGTAGTTATTAATCGGCCATAGTGGTGGCTTCTTCTACAACTTTATTTAATTTTTTAGTAAGCGGGAATAATAATAAACCGGCAACAATAGCTGCAACAACGCTGATAGCAAAGAACACGGCTTTATTATCAAACTGATCCCAGAAACCCGCTAAAATTCCGGAGATTTTACCACCCAGAGAGGTAGTTAAAAACCAGCCACCCATCATTAGGGCCGTAAACCTGCGTGGGGCCACTTTAGATACCAGCGACAGGCCAACAGGACTCATAAACAATTCACTTATGGTAAAAACACCATAGCTCGCAAATATCCAGCCGCTGGATACTTTATCTATATAAATATTGGTGCTAAGACAGGCAAATACCATTACCAGCGACGACAAGCCTGCAATAATGGTACCCCATGCAAATTTGCTGGGCGTGGATATTTCTTTTTTGCGGGCCATTAAAAAACCAAAGAAACCAACTATAACGGGCGTAAGCACAATAATCCAAAACGGATTAATAGATTGATAAATTTCGGTGGAGATCAGCTTCATATCCTCCCCATCTTTGGGCCATTGGTCTTTTGGTAAATTCTGCAGATAGGGGTCGTTACCAATATGGGTTAACACTTTACCATCGGGCCCTTGTTGTGCCCTAAACTGCTGGTCAAGAATAGGCACTTCCTGTGGTTTGGTATTTACATTTTGTAAAAACTCAAATGGCTTTAATACTTTTTCTACAGCAGGTGATGTTTCCCTGTTGGTATAAGTATCTGCCCAAATAGTAAGGGCGGTAGCATTTTGGTTATAGATATTCCAGAAAATTATAGCTACTCCAAAAATGGTAAGTAAGGTACCCAGCCTTTGTTTGTCAAACCCTTTTGCACGGTACCAAAGGCTAAAGTAAAAAATGATTACCGGTATGCTGGCAAAAACAAAAGCATCATTTGAATCGGAGCCAATCAGGTTGCCCGGTATAAACCATCCAATAGCCCCTGCAATGGCAGCAGGTAAAAACACATACATCGAAATTTTCGATAAAGGCATATCCTCTTTATTGGCCGGCTTAATGATATTGGCACTCTTAATATGTTTAAGCCCACCAGAGAAAATAATTAACCCCAGCACCATACCTACACCTGCTGCTGCAAAAGCATAGCCCCAGCTATAATTAACCCTTAAATAAGCGGCCACAAAATTGCACACAAAAGCGCCTATGTTTACTCCCATATAAAAAATATTATAGGCCACATCTTTTTTACTCCTCAGCTCATCTTTATTATACAGGTTGCCCAATAGCACACTTATGTTTGGCTTAAAAAAGCCATTACCCACAATTACACAAAGCAGGGCCAGGTATAATAAGGTATTACTACCCGGTATGGCCAGTAAAAAATATCCCAGCGCCATTAATGCACCGCCAAAATAAATTGACTTAATATACCCCCAATATCTGTCGGCAATTAAACCGCCAATAAAAGGGGTTAGGTATACCAGGGCTACATAAGTACCAACAATATCAACGCCCATAGAGGTATCCATTCCCTTACCGCCTTTGGCGGGAGTATCTTTTAAGTATAACAGTAATATGCCTACAATAAGATAATAGCCAAAGCGTTCCCACATTTCTGTAAAGAACAGTACATATAAGCCTTTGGGATGTTTTGCACTAACTGCTTTTTGCTCCATAAAAAAATATTTTCTTTAAAAATAGAGGAACTAACTTTTTATTTAGGGGTTCAAAATACAGATTAATTGTAAATACACGCCGCTTATTTGTAAAATCGGTTTTACATTCGCTTCTGCAAAAAATTAAGCATGAATATACTTTTACTGGGTGCTGGCGGAAGAGAACATGCACTGGCATGGAAACTGGCACAAAGTGCCCATTGTAGCAAGCTTTTTATAGCACCGGGCAATGCCGGCACCATGCAATTTGGCACCAATATAGCCATTAGTGCCACCAATTTTGAAGCACAAAAACAGTTTTGCCTGGAACAGGGAATTGATATGGTAGTGGTTGGTCCTGAAGACCCATTGGTTTTAGGGGTATACGATTATTACCAGCAGGATGCTGCCCTGCAACATATACTTGTAATTGGCCCGGCCGCATATGGTGCCCAGCTGGAAGGCAGTAAGGCTTTCTCTAAAAAATTTATGCAGCGTCATAATATACCCACCGCTGCTTATGCCGAATTTGAGACCTCCAATTTTGAAGAAGGCAAAGCATACATAGCACAACATAGCTTACCCATTGTTTTAAAAGCCGATGGCCTGGCTGCTGGCAAAGGAGTAGTTATTTGCACCAGCCATGCAGAAGCCCTGCAGGTTTTTGAAGAAATGATTGTACATAAACAATTTGGCGATGCCTCCAGCCGCGTGGTAATAGAACAATTTCTGGATGGTATTGAAGTAAGCATTTTTGTACTTACCGATGGTACCAGCTACCAGATTATTGGCCATGCCAAAGATTATAAACGCATTGGCGTAGGCGATACAGGCCTTAACACTGGTGGTATGGGTTGCGTTAGCCCCGTACCATTTGCACAGGGCGAGTTTATGCAGAAAGCCATAGATCGTATTATTGAGCCAACAGTAAATGGTTTGGCTACTGAAAATATCACTTATAAAGGCTTTATCTTTTTTGGACTAATAAATGTACAAGGTGAGCCTTATACCATTGAATACAACTGCCGTATGGGCGACCCCGAAACCGAGGTGGTAATGCCACGCCTAAGCAACGATTTGGTAGAATTGTTTTTAGCCATTCACAATGGCAATCTGGCCAATACTACAATACAGTTCGATGAACGTGCCTGCGCCACCGTGGTGGCTGTAAGCGGCGGTTACCCGGGTAATTATACAAAAGGTTATGGCATTACCGGTTTACCCGCGGCTAATACCCATGCCGATACCATTGTGTTTCATGCAGGCACCAGTTTGCAAAACAATGTAATTCAAACCAATGGTGGCCGGGTGCTGGCAGTAACATCTTATGCGGATAATATAGGCAGCGCAGTACAAAAATCCAAGGCAGTACTGGAGCAAATACATTTCGATGGCATGTATTACCGCCACGATATTGGCTACGAATTTTAAATACAATGGTTAGCCGGCTGTAAAACATCGGTCAGCTTTACTTGTGTCACTCACTGCATCTTTCTGCTTACTATGGTCAGGCATACGCGTATGTATATAAGCTTTTAGGTATACCAAAAGCGTTGGCGCCGGCATTTGATTTTCGCACGGCAAATTGGCTATGCTTTTGTAGTTTTTTGGCTGTAAAATGCAGCATAGTGTTACTGCTGTACAAGAGTGCGACGCAAGTAAAGCCAAATAATATTGCTGTTGCCCGGCCCCAAAAATCTATTGTACAATATGGCTTAATTTATGTAAAATTGTGTTATGTCAACGCTAATAAAATGCCCCAGTTGCGCTTTTGAATTTCCGCTGGAAGAAGCCCTGAATGATGAACTGAAAGATGCTATAGAAAAAGAAAAACAACAGCTGCGCCAGCAAATGCAGGATTATAAACGCAGCAAAGAAGATGAACTGCGTAAAAAAGAAGAAGACTTTACCCGTCAGAAACAATTACAGGAAGATAGCTTTCAAAAAAAGCTGGACGATGCTGTAAAACAACGCAACCAGCAAATAGAAGAATCCATCCGCAAATCTGTATCGGCTGATTATCAAAATCAGTTACAGCTATTACAGCAAACTGCCTCCGAGAATGCAGAAAAATTACAACAGGCCCGTGCCAGGGAGATGGAATTTTTACAAAAAGAACAGGCGCTTAAAGTAAAGGAAGAAGAATTGCAGCTTACCCTGCAACGCCAACTTATAACAGAGCGGGAAAAACTAAAAGAGCAATTACAAAAAGATGAGCAAAATAAACTGCAAATGAAAGAAGAAGAATTTCAGCTGCGGTTAAAAGAAAGGGATAAACAGATAGAAGACCAAAACCGGTTGATAGATGAAATGAAACGCAAATCGGAACAAGGTAGTATGCAATTACAGGGCGAGGTACAGGAGCTATTGCTGGAAGAAATTTTACAGGCTACTTTTCCATTTGATAAAATTGAGGAAGTGGGAAAAGGAGTGCGTGGTGCAGATTGCACACAGGTGGTACGCAACCAGTTTGGTAACGAGGCCGGAAAAATTATTTACGAAAGCAAACGCACCAAAGACTTTAGTAACGATTGGATTGATAAATTAAAGGCCGATATGCGCAACCTGGGTGCTGATGTGGCCGTAATTGTAACACAAGCTTTTCCAAAAGATATGGACCGTTTTGGTGAAAAAGATGGCGTATACATTTGCTCTTTTAGCGAGGTGAGAAGTGTGGCGCTGGTATTGCGTAATGCCATATTAAAAATTGCCGATGCCCGTAAAAGCCAGGAAAATAAGGGCGATAAAATGGTAATGCTGTACGACTACCTTATTGGCAGCGAATTTAGCGAGCAATGGAAAGCCATACGCGAAGGTTTTATGAGCATGAAACTAAGCATTCAAAAAGAAAGGGATGCTATGGAAAAACTGTGGAAGGCACGTGAAAAGCAACTGGAAAAGGTGTTATTAAATGCAGCGCATATAAGGGGTTCTATTGAAGGAATTGCTGGTGCAGATGCCGTAAATTTGAACCTGCAGGATGATAATGAGTTAAACCTGCTGATGTAAAGCCGGCAATATGTACCAGAAAGAACTAACAGAAAATATCAGGCCTTCGCGTAAGAAACCCATTTTTCCGGTGAATGAAAAGTTGCGCCAATACCTGATACGTCATGGCCGGGAAATAAGGCTGCCCGCTACTTATAGCGATCTGCGGCATTTTACCTATTCTACCCCCATACTGGATAAAAACGGCAAGTATTCGCTATGGGAAAAAGTTTCGTACGACATGCGGGAATGGAACTACCTGCGGGAAAGTCTGGTATGCATTTACGCCATTTTAAAAACCGAGGGCGATCTTAGCTTTGTAGACCACCTGGATGTGGCCGGCATAGATTTTTGTGTTTTTGGAAATAGCCAGCCTTTTCGCATACGCATTGTAAATAAGTTTAACGAAAACCACGACCACTACTATATTAAACAGGCCGATGCCAGCCGCATTTACGGGCTGGAGCTGGAACATATTTTATCGCCCAACCGCATTACCTATTTTACCAATCACAATACACTGGTTGAGGAACACATACCCGGCATACCCGGCGATATTTTTGCGGAGCATTTTTTGCAAAAACCCAGTACCAATGCGGTACGATTTGCCAAAGAGTTTGTAAAATTTAATGAACGCTGTTTTATACGCCTGTTGGGCGATATGCGCAGCTATAATTTTGTGGTAAACATTACCCCCGATATAGACGAAGACTCGCAATATCGCATACGTGCTATAGATTTTGACCAGCAAAGTTATGAAGGCCGCAAAAACCTGTACCGCCCACAGTTTTTTAAAGAAAATGCGGCCTTTGTAGAGCTGGTATTAAAACACTTAAACACAGAATCTATTGCACAATACCAGGCCGAGGAAAGAACTTTAATGACATTTAGGTTAATCTCCTCCCGCTATCGTATAAAAGAGTTGCTTGACAATATGAACAGGGACAATATTTCAACACCCGTAAAAATAGACCAGTTAAGAATTGAGCTGGCCGATCATTTTCAAAACATTGCCTACCTGCGCCAAAAAAATATGGGCGAAATATTAAGGCTGCAGCTAAAACAATCGCTGCGCAAAAGCCTGTATGTATTGCCCCGCAACCGTACCCGTTTTGATGATTAGTCTGCATAATACTCGGCACTTACCTTTTTTTTATGTTTTTTATGAGCCTGGCTATTGCAGCTATGGGCATCCAACTTGCGTCGCACACTTGTACGGCCGGGTACTTTGGGGGGCGGTACAAACAGCCAAATTGTCAATCGGATATAAATCTTTAGTAACTAAGTTGCTAAAAATAATCAGTGATATATTCTCAGAAATTACCGCGAACTACTACTTTAATTAAGTTGTACACCATTGCCAGAATTTTAAAGGAATTTGACATTCACTAAAAAGCTATGAAATTATGTATATTTGATTATGGATAAAATGCTGAAAATAGTAAACCTAAAAGACAGAAATACTGACTTTGCATTTTGGCAAACGCAAACTGATTTACAAAGACTTCAAGCTGTAGAAACTTTAAGACAACAATATATAAAATTTAAAAGCGATGTTCAGCCAAGACTTCAGAGAGTTTATAGAATTGTTAATAAAACACAAGGCTGAATATTTAATTGTTGGCGGTTATGCGGTGGGTGTGCATGGTCATCCAAGATATACCGGAGACTAGGATATATGGCTTAACCCAACTCCCGAAAATGCAACGCTAATTCTTACATGCGTTAATGAATTTGGATTTTCTTCCTACAGACTTACTCAAGCAGATTTTATTAAACAAGGTAATGTTATTCAATTAGGATATCCGCCATTGAGGATAGATTTGCTAACAGAAATAGATGGCGTAACATTTGAAGAATGTTATAAAAACCGAAAAGAAGTTGTTATTGCTAACCTTGCCGTAAACTTTATCGGGTATGAAGATTTATTAAAAAATAAATTGGAATCTGGCCGCCCTAGGGATTTAGATGACATAGACAATTTGAAGTAGTGAATACAACTGTCTTCAATTAAAATGGGTGCATTAAAAATTATTTCATTTCCCCACTTTAAGAAACAGAAAGTTACATCTGGTATAGCACTGTAATAAATGGTAAAGCTGCTATACTTGCAAAATATAATTGAGCGGTCGGGTACTTTGGGGGGCTGTACAAACAGCATTTGGTTTTCAATAACTGTTTTATTAAAATTATTGCTAGTTAATAGTTTTAAAAACAACTTTTGTTTTATCAGGAATTTTTTTGCAATTACCTCCTTATAAACTTTTTAACCGCTGTATTCAATGCCCCATTAATAACCCACCGCACAAGAGTGCGACGCAAGTAAACCTGCATTTTGTTACAACAGCTGGGTACAAAATAGTTCTGCCTTTATAAAGGGCTTAACTTTTTAATGGGGGTAAGTTCTACCTTACGAAATTCTACTTCTGAACCTTCGGCCTGTAAGGCTATATTGCCTTTGGCGGCTGTGCAGTTAAAGCCATCATTTACCAGGTCTCCATTTACCCAAACGCGGATGGTATTGCCCACACATTCAATGGTCATGCTGTTCCACTCGCCCAATGGTTTTTCTGAGGTATCGGTAAGGTTTTTTATGCGGCGTTCTTTGCCTTCGGTAATGCCCCAGTTGGCTTTGGGTCCGCGGCGGGTTTCCATATCTTTTACAGCTATATCTTCTACAATACACCAAAAATCTCCGGCATCGCCATGTTGCATTTGCACTTCAATAGATTTGGGAAACATTTTGTACAAAGCCCTTGGCGTAGATGCAAATACCAGTACCCCGCAATTACCCGGCACACCGGCAAAACGATATTCTACCTGCAAACGGTAATTCTGATAAACGGCATCGGTAATTAAATGGCCCTGGGGTGTACCCAGACTAACCAATAAACCATTACGGATAATAAAAGGGTTGATTGCTTTGGCATCGGTATCCATGGCGGGTACATCTACATGCCAGCCACTAAGGTCTTTTCCATTAAACAGGCTGCGGGTTTGTGCAGTAGCGTTTGCCTGCACCAACAGCATGGCGGCAAGAACTAATAAGGCGATACAATTTTTCATTTGGCTGGTTTAAATTATGGTGTGGTTATAGTTACAATATTGGTTTGTGCCCTGGGTAATTTTAGTGTATTGCCCATAAAGCCATCAATGGCCTGTTGCACAGATAATAAATCTTTCGATTTTATATAACTGCCAATTACATGGTCACCCGCATTGGGGATAGCCTGTTTTATTTTAACCGCCGAACCCAGCTGATCAAACATGGTAAGCATGGCAGGCACACTTACAACAGGGTCCTGATGGGTTTCATCTTTATAATAGTAAAGTAATAAAACGGGTTGTTTTACTTTGGCAAAATTGTCAGGCGTCATGGTAGTTTCCAGCATTTCCTGTAATTGTACGGTAGCCTGCATAGGGTACTGGTAATACCAGTATTTTTTATATATGGCGGTGCTATCGCCAGCGATAACCATATCGCTGCCGGTAATTAAATTGGCCAGCTGTAATCCCCAGTGGTTGTTTAACAGATAGGCATTGGGATTGTTAATGGCAATATTGGGGCTTAATAAAACAAGTGCCGCCACATCATTAGGATAAGCTGCCGCAAGTTGCAGTGCATTGGTGCCACCGGTTGATGTGCCCATTAAAATAACTTTATCGCCCAGTTGTTTGCCAATGGCCAATGCCTGTTTGGCGCTTTCCCAATAATTTTCTGCGGTTAAATACATCATGGGCATTACTGTATCAATACCATGTTGCGATAAGCGGGATAAATACAAATTACAACCATAGGCTTTGGCAATATTGGTATGTATGGGGCTCCCCTCCTCCTGCGAGGCTGAGTATCCGTGCAGGTAAACAATGGCATAGGGAGTTTTTTGTTTAAGCGAGTCGTTGGCCCATACAATACGGGCTTCATTACTGGGTTTAATGGTATGCTGCGCTTCGTTATTGCTTATATAGGTTTCCAACGCAGCCGGTGCGGCAGGCACCGTGGGTAAGGTATAATTGTAAACAGGTGCATCGGGTGCCGGCCCAAGCATATACACTATTACCAAAACAACAAGAATTGCTATTAACCATTTAACAAAACGCATATATCAATTTTGCTTTAAAGCTAAAGTAATTTTAGTGTTGGCTATTAAAATTGTGCAGAATATATTCTAAACCAGTAACAACCTTTATATTAGCCAGACAAAAGATTATTAATATTACTTTACTTGCGTCGCACTCTTGTGCGGCAACAATTATGGCAGCAAAAGCACAAATACAGTTAACATCAATTATCTGTAAACTAAAATGCTATTCTGTTTTTATCCAAGGGCAAGAAACCGTATCTTACTGCACTAAATTTTTTACTATGTATTTCAATATACGTCGCCAAATAATGGGCTTGTTTTTTATATTGGCCTGTTTACCCGTTTGCCTGTATGCACAGGTAATAACACCAGTTAGCCAAAGCAAAGCCATAGATTATACCAGACTGGCCCGTATAGATAGTATGGTAAATGATTATGTGCAGCACAACTGGATTAAAGGTGCCGTAACTATAATTGTAAAAGACAATCAGCTGGTACAATACAAGGGCTATGGTATGGCCGATGCCGCCACAAATAAGCCCATGGAAAAAGATGCCATTTTCCGTATCGCCTCACAAACCAAAGCTATTACAAGTGCCGGTATACTCATATTATACGAGCAGGGTAAATTGCAGTTAGATGAACAGGTAGGCGATTTTATCCCCGAATTTAAACAGCAAAATGTTCTCAATACCTTTAATGCGGTCGATACTACTTATACCACTGTGCCTGCCAAAAGGCCTATTACCATTCGCGATTTACTTACTCATACTTCGGGGCTCGATTACCCCGGTATTGGCAGCGAAAACATGAAAGCCATTTATGCCAAAGCAAAACTGGCACCAGGTTTTGGCATAACAAAAGACGCCAGCCTGCTGCAAAAAATGAAACAATTGGGCAACTTGCCCCTGGTACACCAACCCGGCGAACAATGGACATATGGCCTAAACTGCGATGTATTGGGTTGTATTATTGAAATAGTAAGTGGCATGAGTCTGCAGGATTTCTTAACCAAAGAAATTTTTACTCCATTGGGTATGAAAGACACTTATTTTAATGTGCCAGCAGCCAAAGCCAGCCGGTTAACAACCGTGTATACCGAAGATTCCACACATCAAATAATACCATGGCCCACAGGCAATTTTAATACCGATCCTAATTTCCCGCTGCAAAACAAAACCTATTTTTCTGGCGGCGCAGATCTTTCCTCAACCGGTTATGATTATGCTGTATTTCTGCAAATGATCATGAATGGAGGCATTTACAATGGCAAACGCATACTTTCCCCCAGAACAGTAGAAGCTATGCTTACCCCACAATTGGATTTCCTGTTTAACGATACCAATAATTTTGGTTTAGGCTTTGAAATAGTAGCCGAGAAAGGTGCCCGTAAAGGCACCAGACATAAAGGTACTTTTGGTTGGGGCGGATTTTTTGGCAGCACCTACTGGGCTGATCCTAGATCCAAATTAATAGCTATAATCCTTACGCAACAATCACCAAACAGCCATTACCAGGTAATGGAAAAATTTGAATCCATGGTGTACTCCAGCCTTAAATAATTAAAACAGCTAAATAAGTAACAGGGATGACAGGTTTAATCATATTTCTAATCAGTGGATTTCTTTTGGTATGGCTGGTGGCACGTAAAAAACCACCTGTAAAAATAGAGGTAGTATTGCCAGAAAACATTGATGAACTATTGGAGGAAAATATTGCCTATTACCGCTCATTACCTGCAGAAAAGCAAAGCTTGTTTGTAGATAAGGTAAAAGACTTTCTTTCTTATGTAAATATCAAAGGCGTAAACACTACTATTAATGAGCTTGACAAATTAATGGTAGCCTGCAGTGCGGTAATACCCATTTTTGGTTTTGGTAACTGGCGCTATTTTAACCTTACTGATGTACTGCTATACGATGGCGCTTTTAATGCCCAAAAATTCTCTACCAGCGGAGAAGATACCCACACACTGGGCATGGTAGGTACCGGTGCTATGGAAGGCATGATGATCTTATCCAAACACGCGTTGCAGCAGGGCTTTTTAAACGAAACTGATAAAAGCAATATCGGCATTCACGAGTTTGTACATTTACTGGATAAGGCCGATGGCGAAACAGATGGTATTCCCGAACAATTGCTTAGCAAACAATACACCATCCCCTGGATTAACCTGATGAACGAAAAAATTGCCGCCATACAAAAAGGCAGTTCTGATATTAACCCCTATGGCGCCGTGAGCAAAACAGAATTTTTTGCGGTAGCCGCTGAATATTTTTTTGAACGGCCCGACCTTTTTAAAACCAAGCACCCACAATTATTTGCCTTAATGGAAAAGGCTTTTATACAACAACCTGCTACCAAATAATCCGTACAACTTATTAATAAATCTTTAAAATGGCAGATATACACCCAACGTACATTGCTGCCTTGTTTAAAACATTACATTTGAAATATGTCTGCACAATTAAATGCTACCAGGTGGGTAAACGAATATGGCGATATGCTGTATCGTTTTGCTTTACCAAGGGTAAACAATGCAGAAATTGCAAAGGATCTGGTGCAGGATACATTTCTGGCTGCCTGGCGTAATCACGAAAGTTTTAAGGGAGAAACCTCAGAAAAAAACTGGTTGTATGCCATCCTTAAAAATAAAATCATCGATCATTTTCGCAAGGCTAGCAACAGATTAACAGATAGCCTACCTGGCGTTCCAGATGACGACCCCTATTTTGATGATGCAGCACACTGGACAGAAGCCGCCTCACCTGCAGGCTGGCAAAACAGTAGCGATGCCCTGGAGAAAAAAGAGTTTTACGATATCCTGCGCAAGTGCAAGGGTAAATTAAAAGATATACAAAACACCGTATTTAGCTTAAAATACCTCGAAGGCATGGAAAGCGAAGAAATATGTAAGGAACTAAATATTACCGCGTCTAACTACTGGGTGTTAATACACAGGGCCAAGCTGCAATTAAGGGCTTGTCTCGAAAAAAACTGGTTTATTCAATAAGTGCGTATGAAATGGATGATTACCTGTAAAGAAGCCACTAACATGATCTCTAAAAAAGAGGAGGGAAAAATTTCCCTGCCCGGCTATCTGCGTTTATGGTATCATTTATCTATTTGTAAAATGTGCTCGCTCTTTAATAAACAAAACAAACTCATCATTAAGCAAGCCGGTAAATTACACCAGCATATTCACGACGAACTTAGCACGCAGGACAAGCAAGCCATCATCAACCAGCTCGAAAACAGTACTTCCTAAAACTATATTTTTTATTATTAGCCTAGCATAAGGTATTAATGGCAGCAGCCGTTGCGTCGCACTCTTGTGCTTTATGAATTTCCATCGGTATTTATGTAAACCCTTTGCCCAGGCCTATGCTGCCGTACAAGAGTGCGACGCAAGTAAAGCCACCTACTTATCCAACAGCCGGGCCCAATAAACTAATAAATTACAGTAACCGTTCCTTTTTGTACCAGGTTTTTTTCGCCCTTATTAGAGAAGCGGGCAATCCACACATAAGTGCCGGGTGCTATATGGCTATTCGGCATTTTGCCATCCCATTTGGCAAAAGGGTTATTGCTTTTAAAAACCAGTTGGCCATTGCGGCTAAATACCAAGAGCGAATAATCCTGCACGGTTGCTAAAATGCCTACCGGTCCAAAAAAATCATTTAGCCTGTCGTTATTTGGGGAAAAAGCAGTTGGAAAAAATATCAAGCCGCAATCGCCGGTAATATGGATGGTATCAGATATAACGCAACCCAGGTTATCTGTTACATGCACCATATAAGTGCCCGCCAATGTAATGGTAAGCTGCGGGTCAGTAGCATTATTTTGCCAGCGGTAGGCACTAAAATTACCCGGTTTAAGTGTAATGGAATTGCCGGGGCATAAAGTTGTATCGTTACCAATAAAAATTGGCGGCGGATCAATATTGGTAATGGCCGCAACCGTATTTACTATACAATGATTACTATCCGTAACAGTAAGCTGGTAATTACCAGAACTTACATTGTTAATATAATCTGAAGTAGCATTTTGCAGGCTCCACAAATAACTATAGGGCGCCACACCGCCCGTTACAATTGCATTGGCACCGGCATTATTAAAATGGCAATAAGAGGGTGTGGTATTGGTTTCAACATGCAGGGCCGGGGGCTCAGTAATGGTAAATGCTTCTTGTACACTGCAACCTACCGCATCTTTTACGGTAAATAAATAATTGCCCGCACCGGCATGTTGCATCATACTATCTGTATAAAGTGTACTGTCTTTTTTCCAGGAACTAATATAGGGCAAAGTGCCTCCGCTAACCATTGCATTGGCAGTACCTGTTTGTTTGCCGGCACATAACACATTGGTATGCGTTAACTGCACCGTAACCGCATCTGAAGGCTGTATTGTAGCTGTATCTAACAGTATACATCCATGCTTGTCAGTAATGCTGGCCACATAATTATCCGGTGCCAGACTTGAAATGCTTGCCGTATTGAAAATACCCGGGCTCCATTGAATTTGATAGGGGCTGGTGCCACCCAGTATATTAATCTCCGCACTGCCATTAGCCAATCCGCAATAGGTTTGTTTTGTTTGTATAAAAGAGGCCAGTTTATCGGGCTGTTCAATCAAGGCAGTGGCAAAAGCCTGGCAGCCTTCAGCATCGGTAACAATGGCCGCATAACTTCCTGCCGCCAAATTAGCAAGGGCAGCAGTGGTTTGGCCCGTAGGCCAGGTATATTGGTATGGCGTTTTACCTCCGGTGGCCATTAGTATAGCGGCACCATCGTTACCGCCAAAACAACTTACATTTTTTGTGGTATTGGCAATGGCTTCCAAATTGCTTAAGCCGGGTAAATTAATACGCAATACTTTACTACAGCCATTTTTATCGCTAATGGTAACGGTATACATACCCGATGGCAGGTTGTTGGCGGTAGCAGCAGTGCTTACATTAGGCTGCCAGCTAAAAGTATAGGGTGCAACGCCCCCTGCCACTGCAATAGCAATGCTGCCATTGCTAAGTGTGCAATTGGGTTTTACTATACTATAACTGGGTACAATTGGTGGCGGCTCAGTTAACAGAATATTTGCCGATGCCGGGCAACCAATGCCACTGGAAATAGTAACATTATAAAAGCCGGCATGCAGGTTTTCGGCAGTTTTGGTGGTTTGTACGGGCTTGGTATCCCAGCTGTAATTATAAAAGCTGCTGCCACCACTAAAATTTACTGTGGCCGATCCTGTACTATCGCCATTACAGCGCAGGGGTGTAACAATTGTAGCTACCACATCTTTATAAATTTCAAAACCGGGCAATTCTACTGTAGACGAGGTATTGCCCGGGCCATTTACTGTTAAACGTACTTTATAATTGCCCCCGGCGGTATAGGCATGTGTTGGATTGGGCAGTGTAGAAGTATTATCAGCACCCGAAGCCGTATCATCAAAGTTCCAGAGATAGGAACTGGTGCAGGGCGATGCAGTACTGGTAAAATTTACCCGTAAACTGCTGGAACATTTATAGGTAAAAGATGCCTTATTGGCTGGTGATTCCTGCACCATAAAATCGTCAATCGCAAAGCCATCAAAATTATTACAGCCTGCTCCTGAAGCAAATACAAACCTAAACAATACATTGGGCAAGCCTGCTAACATGGGGAGGCTATGTTTTACCGTTATCCAGCTTATGCTTCCACCACCCAAAAAACAACCGGGCCTTGAAGACTGTGTATTGCCCGACCAACCATTCTGATTGGCCAGTCCGGGTAGTACTGAGGCATTATACCAGTTTTCGGTATTACAGGTGCTGGCATCTCTAATGTCGCCGGCAATTTGCCAGCTAATGCCATTGTCGGTAGAGTATTCCAGGTTGGCGCCATCCAAACCAAATTCAGTTTCCCAAAAAACCTTGCAAATGATGTATGGGTTTTTAAGCAAAGAAAAATTAAAGCAAGGGCTTTTTAACCATGATTTTTGCCCATCGTTATAGGCTGCTTTGGTTAGTCCACCGGTAATCCAGCATTTGGTACCCGAAGCTGCGGAATTAATTACCGGCTTTACTGGTTTGCCCCAGGCCCAATCAGACTGTGAACCTCCGGGCACCCACCCATCGTTCGAGGTTTCAAAATCGGCAGTGTAGGGGTAAGCACTAACGGCACCGGCGCATTGGGCCAAAGTAAATTTTGGCTGTAATAAAAACAAGCATGCCAATATGAAAAACATCCTTGCAGGAGCAAAGTAAATATGGATGAATTTTTGAAGCATGCCTAAGTACCAATCTAATGGCTGTGTAAATTAATGTTTTAGCTGCATTGTATTGTAACCGGCTATAAAGCATTTATTTGGCTTTACTTGCGTCGCACACTGCAGGGTTCGGGCCCTGTGGCAGCAAAGAAATATGTTTATTTTTACTGCAGCAGGTGTAGCATAAAATGGCGCAAACGATTTCGCAGTATTATTCAGGTGGTTAATGCTACATTTAAAATAACATTTGCTTGCGGTATAAACACCCGTTGTTAAATAGTTGCCCAAAGCGCTACAGTACAAGAGTGCGACGCAAGGATGCTGCATGGTATTAATACAGCCAGGCTCAACAAAAAATAAAACTAAAATTTACAGCAATGAAAAGCAACCGCAGAAATTTTATAAAATACTCAGGTCTTACGGGAATTGGCATAGCAGGCGCCAATATGATGAATAGTTATGCCGCCACCACGCAGGATGCATTGGTAAATAATGTATCTACCCCCCGTAAACAGCTGTTTAACATGAGTGGTTATGCGGCCCCCAAATTAGACGCTGTGCGTATTGGATTTATTGGTTTGGGTAACCGTGGCCCCGGTGCAGTAGAACGTATGCGCCATATTGAAGGCACTGTAATTAAAGCCCTGTGCGATATAAGACCAGAAAAAGTGAATAAGGTAAAAAAATCGCTGGAAGGATCTATACATAACCCGGATATTTATACCGGCAAAGAAGAAGAATGGAAAAAATTATGCGAAAGACCCGATATTGACCTGGTATATATTACCACCCCCTGGGCCCTGCATACACCCATGGCTGTTTATGCTATGAACCATGGTAAACATGTATGTGTAGAAGTACCCGCCGCCAAAACCATTGACGAATGCTGGCAGCTGGTAGAAACATCGGAACGTACCCGCAAACATTGTATGATGCTGGAAAACTGCTGTTACGATTTTTTTGAATTGCTTACCCTTAATATGGCCAGGCAGGGTTTGCTTGGCGAAATTATTCATGGCGAAGGTGCTTATAACCACGACCTGTTAAAGAGTAATTTTTCTAAAGATGCCTACTACGATATGTGGCGGTTAAAAGAAAACTTACGCAATGGTAATTTATACCCCACGCATGGTTTAGGCCCAGTTGCCCAGGTAATGAACTTAAACCGCGGCGATAAAATGGATTACCTAAATGCCATGCAAAGCAACGATTTTATGATGGCGCCCATGGCCAAAGAACTAGCTGCCAACGATAGCTTTTATGCCCCCTATGCCGGCAAAAGTTTTAGGGGTAATATGAATGTTACCACCATACGTACCAATAAGGGCCGCACCATCATGTTGCAGCACGATGTTAGCTCGCCCAATATTTATTCCCGTATTTTTAAAATAAATGGTACCAAGGGTTCTGCCTTAAAATATCCAGGTCCGGCCCGTATAGCTTTTGGCGATGAAGACTGGCTTACCGATGAGGCCTATAAACAACTGGAAGAAAAATACCAGCCAGCCATTGTAAAAAAAGTTGGCGAAATGGCCAAACAAGTGGGTGGCCATGGTGGTATGGATTTTATAATGGATTGGCGTACCATAGATTGTTTGCGCAATGGCCTGCCGTTGGATCAGGACGTATATGATGCTGCTCTGTGGAGTGCAGTGGCACCGCTAAGCGAGTGGAGTGTGGCCAACCGGTCAAACGCTATTACGGTACCCGATTTTACCGGAGGCTCCTGGCAAAACAATCAGCCGGTGGATATTACACTGGAAAAAGGTGGTACCACCAAAGTATTAATGTAAATACATAGTGTTAACCCAGCTTTAATGCCATTGGCATCGCCGCTTGCGTCGCACTCTTTTACTGATGTAATGCTATGCAGCAAAAAATAAAACACTTATAATCAAAATAGCCACCCGCAGTGGCTATTTTGATTTATGCAAATAGGGCAACGGCATTTACAGTAATCGGATGTTTATATTATCTTTCCTTTATGATCTATAAAAGCTGTCTGATACTAATGTGTTGTTTGTGCTTTGCCATGGGCATATCTGCACAACAAAATCAGCTACAGCAAGATGACCAGTCTGCACAACATATCAGCGCCTATATAAAAAACTGCTTTAATACTGCCGATGAATTTATGGATGCGGAGCAGTACGACTCCGCACAAATATGGCTGAATAAAATACATGCCTTATTACCGGTTAAAAATATATCGCTGGATAATTATTTTTTACTTACCCGGCAGGCCGAAGTGTATTATTACAATAACCTTCAACAACTTGGGTTACAGGAAAGCCGCCGCGGACTGGCCATGGCCGAAGCCTTGAACGATAGTATTTTACTGGCAGACAGCTATAATTTTATTGGCCTGTTTTTTATGAATATTGACAGTGCAGCACAATCGGTAAAAGTTTTTAATAAGGGGTTGCGGTTTACCAAGCAGCCACCCAACCCTAAGCAATATATCAGCTTATCAAAACCACATCACCTGCATGGTAATTTGGCAGAAGCCTATTTTAAACTAGGCCATTTTGATAGTGCTTCCTATCACTATTATCTATCCTTGCAAAAAGCAGCAGCAATTAATTGGCACAGGGGTATTGCCGTTGCCCATAGCGGCCTGGGCGATGTTTTTTTTGCATTACATAGTATTGATAGTGCATTAATGCATTATACAGAGGGAGCCAATACCGCCATTGCATCGAACGATATTGATGTGGCGCTTATTTGTTATGGTGGCATGGCCAAATGCTTTCATGCAATGCAGCAGTATAGCAGTGTATTAACCAACCTTGATGCCGGTTTTGATTTATTAACCCGGCAGCCCAATATAAACAGGTTTTATGCATTGGTTTTTTTAAATACCGCCATTGATATTTATACAACAGAAAAAGAATTGCACCGCCTGGTAGCAGCACTTGAACTAAAATCTAAAATAGGCAAGGAAAATATTGACGATAATAACCGGCAGCTGCAAACCATTTTAAATGCCAGTATGCAAAATGAAAAACGCATTTTAACGCTGCAGGTATCTGAAGCAGAACGTAAACAGGAACTGGCCAATACCAGGTTAATACTGGCATTAATTGGCTTTACCTTTCTGGCCATTGGATTTTTGGTGTACCGTTATTTTCAAAATCAAAAACTGGCAGTTTCTAAAATAAGGCAAAAGATTAGTCAGGACCTGCATGATGATATTGGTGCATCGCTAAGTAGTTTGCAGATTTATGGTGCCATTGCAGAAAAAACATTAACCGAAGACCCGGATAAAGCGATGAAGATGATTAAGAAAATATCTGATCAGAGCAAACAGGTAATGGAGAACATGAATGATATTGTTTGGAGTATGAAGCCTCATGCAATGGCAACGGTTTCTTTGGAAGCAAAAATTAAAAACTATGGTGTAGAATTGTTAAGTGATAAAAACATTCTGCTGCATTACCATATAGCTGCAGGTATTGAACATCATTTGAAAGACATGATTGCCAGAAAAAATATTTTGCTGATTATAAAAGAAGCAATGAACAATATAGCCAAATACAGCAAAGCAACGGAAGCGTATTTGGAGTTATCAGTTATAAACGGCAACTGCATTTTAAACATTACTGATAATGGCGTAGGCTTTAACAGAACAACAATTACGCCCGGTAATGGCCTGATGAATATGGAACGCAGAGCCCTTGAATTAAAAGGTAAGTTAAGCATTGAAAGTACAGCCGGGCAAGGAACTATTATCAGAAGTATTTTCCCTGTGTAGGCAGGTTATGTATTTTTTATGCTGCTATATAATCTAACCGTACAAGAGTGCGACGCAAGTAAAGCTGCCATACAGCTATGCAGCCGGGTACATATAAATCTATTCTCTGCCAACTACCATTTTGGGTAACTAACTATAATTAGGGATGTTGGCAGCGGGATAAACAGATAATTTTACACAAGTGCAGATAAAAGTGTTTATATACGATGATAATACGGCCAGGCGTGATAGCCTTAAGGCGCTTATTGAGCTTAGTCCGGAGCTGCTATATGCCGGTGAGGGCATTAACTGCCTGAATGTATTGAATGATATGCAAACCCATTTTCCGGATGTGGTACTGATGGATATAAATATGCCGGGGGCAAATGGTATTGAAGGTTTAAAATTAATTAAGCAGGAGTTTCCCCATATTAAGGTGTTGATGCAAACGGTGTTTGATGATAATGATAATGTATTTGAATGTATACGTAACGGTGCCAGTGGCTATATTTTAAAAAAAGATGCACCACAGCGCATATTACAGGCCATACAGGAAGTAAATGAAGGTGGTGCTGTAATGAACCCCAGCATTGCCTTAAAAGTGCTTGATTATTTTAAACCGGGCAAAAAAGAAAATCCATTATCGGCAAGGGAAACACAGGTATTAGAATTACTTGCAGAAGGTCTTAGTTATAAAATGGTAGGCGATAAATTGTTTTTAAGTTTTAATACCGTTAATACCCATGTAAAGCATATTTACGAAAAATTGCATGTTTCTTCTTTGGGCGAAGCCATTGCCTTTTACTATAAAAACCTGCATTAGCGCTGCCTGTTAAACCAAATTTTGGGTAGCCATTTTTTTGAACCAAATTTCGGTTCTTTCATCATCGTTCTTTGCGTCGCACACTTGTACGTTCGGAAAATAATGGAGCTTTTAGCAGCCAATACACCCGATTAAAAAATCCGCTTTAAATCACTATAATTAGTGATGCTGTATTTTTCTTAAGGTTGCATCTTTACGATATAATTTCTTTTATGAAAAATATTGATCGTATTGTGTTATGGGCAGCCTGTTTATTTTGCTGCAATTTTCTAATGGCGCAAACACCTGTAGCCTATTACCCGTTTAGTGGTAATGCCAATGATGCAACAGGAACATTAAATGGTACTGTACATGGTGCTATGCTTACAACAGACCGGTTTGGCAATGCCAATAGTGCTTATAGTTTTGATGGGGTGGATGATGCTATTAGCTTTGCCGCTTTGCCTATGACCAACACAGATAATTTTACCCTGATGGCATGGGTTAATCCAGCCCTGTTTGATCCTGCAAATCAATTCAATAAAATGATTGTAAGCCTGGGCCCCGGCGAAAATGGATATAATATGGGTATGGGCAATAATAATGGGTCCGGCGGAGGTAATCAGTTGGGGGGCTTATATAATTTGGTATCCTGGTTGCCGAGTGGCGCCTTTTTTAGTACCGTTAATACTTGGTATCATGTAGCCATGGTACGTGAAAATGGGGTAACTAAATTTTATCTTAATGGTGTATTGGCACCTAATACATTTACTGCCGACCCAAACGCTTTTGTAACTGCTTTTCAAATTGGGGGTCAGGATTTTGATCCCACCCATTATTGGAATGGAAAAATTGATGAAGTAAAAATTTATAACCTGGCTTTAACTTCGGAACAGGTGCAGGCTGAATATGCTAACAACGCACAATCGCCCATACCTGCCACTGCATTACAATTATGGTTAAGGGGCGATGATGGTATAACCAAAGATATAAACAACAAAATTAGTGCCTGGGCTGATCAAAGCGCTGCTGGCCGCCAGGTTACCCAAACCATACCCACCAGTCAGCCGGTTTGGGTACGCAATGTGATTAATGGCCATGCGGTAGTGCGTTATGCAGAAGGGGTAAGTGATTTTTTAAGCACTAATTACCGTGGACCTAATACAGAAGAAATAACCATATTTGTTGTTGCACAGGGAGCCAATATTTCCTCGGCGGTTAGGTTTCAAAATGTGTATCCCGGATCTACCGGATATGTAATATATGGCTATACGCATCAGGGTGCCGAAAACGGTTTTTGTGTTAGCAATGATGGCGGTGAATTCAATGGCCTTAATTGTGGTTTTTATAATAATAGTGCATTGCAAATTGGTACTGCACGCTGGAAATCTAATACCACCAATGGTATGCAAACCTTTATAAATGGCGCATTATTAAGACAACGAAACAGTAATAACAGCATGCTGCCCAATGATACTTTGCAAATTGGCACCGGTGGTGCCATTGATGAGAGTACAGTAGGTGATATTGCCGAAATAATTATCTACGACCGTGCATTAACCAATGCAGAACGGCTGCAGGTAGAAACTTATTTGAACCAAAAATATCGTGTTACCAATAATTTAGCAGTTAGCAAACCTGGCAGTGGCAATGCTATTAGTTTTGATGGATTCACCCAATCTGTAAGCATACCCAATTCTGCTGCAAGCAATTTTGGTAGTGGAAATTTTTCGGTGGAATTTTGGTTAAATTCTTCTGGCACAGACAGAGATGAAATATTAATGTCGAAAAGAGATGATGGTTGTGGTGATGGTCAATTATGGGGAGTTTATAAAGTACCTTCCGGTACAGTTTATCTGGAACTTCATAATCCGGGGAATATTAACCAAAGAATTTCTGTTCCCAATGTATTAGATGGCAAATGGCATCACATATCATTTATTAGAAATGGTACTCAACTTTCCGGATTTCGAGATGGTATTCAGGTAGATAATCATAGCGCAACACCCATTAATGTAAACAACTCAGCCGCATTAACTATTGCTACCGGTGCTTGTGCTCCATTTATTGCTGGTGGAGGTTTATTTGAAGGTAAAATAGATGAATTTGAAATCTGGAATATAGCCCTCAGTCAATCAGAATTAAGAGATCGCATGTGTCATAAAATTACTTCCAGCGATCCATTATACATCAACCTGGTAGCCTATTATAATTTTGACGAAAGTTCCGGCACCACAGTGTTTGATGGTACTGTTAATGCCAATAATGGTACCCTTGCCAACAATCCTGCCAGGGTAACCAGTGGAGCACCTATTGGCAATGCCAGCAGCCACGATTATTCCAATACAATTAAAGCAGCCAGCATTACGCAGGCCAATGGAGAAAGCATCGCCATCACATCAACTAATGGTAATCCGGATGGCATACAGTTATACAGCGTAAACGAACAACCCAATACATTGGATGGAATAAATACAATTGGCAACAGCGATGCCTACTTTGGTGTCTTCCAGGTAAATGGTACCAACCCACAATACACCGCCGTGTATAATTATCTTGGTAACCCTTCAGTAACTGCACTAAACGAGGCCAACCTGCAATTATATAACCGGGCAGATAATGCAATAACAAGTTGGGCACCATTGCCTGCGGTACCAAATACCACAGCAAAAACCATTACCGTTAGCGGGGAACATACAGAGTATCTTTTAGGTAAAACAGATATTGCATTGCCATTAACACTCCTTTCATTTACTGCCGCCAAACAAAATAATAGTGTGCAATTAAAATGGACAACCCGCAATGAAATAAACACTGCCAGCTTTGTGGTAGAACGAAGTAATGGCAATAACAATTTTACCGCCATGGGTCAGGTAAAAGCATCAGGCCATATGGCAGGGGCCGCATATCAGCTGCTGGATGCAACACCATATACCACCGGCACCACGCAATATTACCGGCTAAAAATGATTGATAATGATGGCCGTTGGGTATATAGCAATACCATTAAAATAAATAGCAATGCGCAAACAATAGTATCAGTTTATCCAAACCCTGCATCAGCTGTAGTTACCATCAATAGTCATAAAAATCAGCAAGGTATTATTACCAATGCTGCCGGACAAACAATGCGTACCATTACATTAATCAATGGCAGTCAAACACTCCATATAGCCCAATGGCCGGCGGGGCTGTATTTACTAAAAACACAGGATCAGGTAATAAAAATTATCAAAGATTAATAGCTGTAAAAGCAAAATATAAAATAAGGGCTTCCAATAAAAGGAAGCCCTTATAATTTAAAATCTATAAAACATCTGGTACCCGGCAATAGGTGGCAACGGCAGCTTTTTCAATGCTATGCTTTTATACCCTAAGTGCGGCACGAAACCCCCTTGCAGCATAATACGATTCTGCACCGTTATGATACAAAAAAACGGCATTATAGCGCCTGTCGCAAAATAGGGCACCACCCAGTTTTCTTATCTCCTCCGGTGTTTGTACCCAACTGGAAGTTTTGGTATCAAAACTGCCCAGTTGCTGCAATTCGCGGTATTGTGTTTCTGTTAAAAGAGTGCAACCCATGGCCGTAGCCATATCAACCGCATTATTGGCTGGTTTAAATTCTTTTCTTGCCTCCAGCGCTTCGCGGTCGTAACAAACACTTCTGCGGCCCTTGGGGCTTTCTGCGGCGCAATCAATAAAAATATATTCGTCTGTTTTTTTATCATAGCCGGTAATATCAGGTTCGCCGCCGGTATTCTCCATTTGGTGCAGGCACCACATTTTTTCTTTATTGGCTTCCAGTCTGGCCAGTACCTGAGCCCAGGCAATACCTTTATGCCGCTGCATATTTTTTTCAAAACGGTTTTTTACTATGATAAGTAGTTCCTCCTGTTGCGCGGGTAACAACTTCTTTTTACTTGCTGCTGCCATAACATATTATTTTACATTTTCTGCCCTATATCATATTAAAGTTACAAAAGCTGCTATTACTAATTACACCCTGTTAATACTGGTAGCTGCAAAAACCTGGCGCACTAAAAATTTATTACCAAAATACAAACAGCAAACAAATGAATATATTTTTTTTGAGCCAGTCAGTTGGACCATTTACTCAACATTACTTGCGTCGCACACTTGTACAGTGGGAATTTTATGCAGCTTAATTAAACCTTATACTAAATAGGAGTTGTTGTTTGGAAAGAAGAACACTAAATGTTTACATACTGTTCTGTGATAATCAGGGGTGAAATCCCCTTTCCTTATTCTAGTAGACCTTTGTGCTTCAACCTCGTCCATCCATACAATGTGTTCCCTGTCAAACCATGGGTGTTTGCCTGGTGTAAGCAAAGTAAAAGTGCTCTTTTGAAAGGTTGGACTTTGTGTGTTGCCCATTTATAGGTTAGAAAATGATTCCAAGAAACATTTTAGTTTTCTTTTTCTACCAACAACCTTTCACATACAACATTGCTTAATACTTCTTTTTGTCTTTTGCCATAACTAACTACTATTGACTTGTCGAACTGTTCAATTGATTTGATTTTTATTTTTAAGCCTAAACGCATTTCACGGGCATTGAGGAACTTTAAAAAATCGGATGAAGTGTTTATAACGGCGGCTAATTTTACTGTTTCGCCTACTTTGCAATCGCTTAATTTGTTGTATTCTATCCAAACTATTTTTCCGTTTTTGTCTGGTATAGGCGAGCCGTGAGGGTCTACTTTTGGGTAACCTAAAAGTTCATCCATTTTATCAAAAAAAACAGGAGATTGTATATGTTCTATTTGCTCTGCAATATCGTGTACATCTTCCCAACCCATCTTCATTTTGTCTACTAAAAACATCTCGGTCAGGCGATGCTTACGGATAATTAACCCAGCCTCTTTTCTGCCTTTTTCTGTTAAACGTAATGGTTTGTAGCTTTCATAATGAACCAACTTTTTTTCGGATAGCTTTTTCATCATACTGGTTACAGTAGGCATCTTAATGTCAAGGGTTTTGGATAGTTCGGCAACATTTACTTCTCCTGAACCGTTGGAAATGTTGAATAATGCTTTTAAATAGTTTTCTTCTGTGAGTGAATACATAGCGCAAAGCTAATAAAATTTGTTTCCTGAATAGGTATATAATGTTTTGTAAAGAAAATAAAATAGTTAGATAACTCTAACTTATTACTTTTGTATTTCAAAAATGTAAATATGTTGCAAAGGTATTTTTATAAACAGGGTTTAGTATTTATAATTATGGCTATTGTTTTTCAGCTATCTGCAAAGGCTCAAAGTATTGCTGGTGTTGTAAAAGATGCAGCTACAAAGCAACCTATATTTTCCTGCAATGTGCTAATTTTAAGGTCGGGTGTAGGCACAACAACTGATGCCTTTGGGAAATTTAAAATTGGATTTCCTAAAAATATCTCTACTGCAAAACTGGTTTTTTCATCTTTGGGCCACGCATCTGATACTATTCAAATTTTTGGAGAAAAGGATTTTTATGAAATATTCTTAACACCTACACAAGGTATTTTAAACGAAGTAGTGGTTACCGGTGTTTCTAAAGCCATGCTTTTGAGAGAAAACCCCGTTGCTATTGTTAGCGTAGGAATTAAAGCCATTGAAAGCACAATAGAAAGTAATATTATAGATGTATTGGTAAAAAATGTTGCTGGTTTGAATGCTGTAAAAACGGGTCCAAATATTTCCAAACCTTTTATCCGTGGTTTGGGTTATAACAGGGTGCTTACCTTGTACGATGGCATAAGGCAAGAGGGGCAACAATGGGGCGATGAACATGGTATCGAAGTAGATGCCTATAACATTAGCAAAGCCGAAGTAGTAAAAGGTCCTGCAAGTATTATGTATGGTTCGGATGCTGTTGCAGGAGTGGTAAGTTTGATACCTGAAATGTGTGTAAATAATGATGAAAAAATTCAAGGAAAATATTTTAGTGAGTATCAAAGTAACAATGGTTTAGTGGGCAATGGAATAAGATTTACTTATTCAAAAAATCATTGGGCTTATGCATTAAGAGGCTCTTATAGAATTGCAAAAAATTATACCAATAATATTGATGGAAGCGTTTATAACACGGGTTTTAGAGAAATAAACGCTTCGTCAACCATACAATATTTCAGCAAGTATGGTTACTCTAATTTGAACCAAACCCTGTATGATAATTTACAAGGAATACCTGATGGCAGCCGTGATTCGCTTACAAGAAAATTTACCAAACAAATGTATGAAGGCAGCAATGATGATATAAAAAACCGCCTTATTGTCTCGGATGCTGAATTAAATTCATACACACTTAGCCCTTTGCATCAACATATTCAACATTACAGGATTTATAGTAACAGCCATTATAAAGCAGGCAATGGTGATGTAGATTTTTTGTTGGCATTCCAGCAAAATATTCGCAGGGAATACAGCCACCCAACAGCAGCAAAGCAAGCAGGGCTTTTTGTTAGGTTGAACACTTTTAATTATGGCTTTAGATATAATGCACCAACTATTGCTAATATTGAAATTTCGGCTGGTGTTAATGGAATGTATCAAAATAGTAAAAGCAAAGATGCTACTGATTTTCCTATTCCTGATTATAATTTATTTGATATCGGCAGTTTTGTTTTTGCGAAATGGAAAAATGGCAGATTGACCATAAGTGGCGGTTTGAGATATGATACCCGGTACCTGAAAGGAAATGATATTTATACGGCCACTAACCCTGCTAATGGTTTTACTAAACAAGTTTTTCTGCCTGATACCGTTGGGGCTTATTTACAGTTTTCTGCTTTTGATAAAATATTTAATGGCGCTTCACTAAGCATTGGTGCAACCTGCCAACTAAACGAACACATAAACCTGAAAGTCAATGTTTCAAGAGGTTACAGATCACCAGGCATTACAGAATTTGCATCAAATGGTTTAGACCCCGGAGCTCACATCATATATTTGGGGAATAGGAATTTTGTTCCCGAATTTAGTTTTCAGGAAGATATTGGTGTAGATATTCGGTATAAAGATGTTGCGGTAACAGCAAGCGTATTTAACAATAACATTGAACACTATATTTATTTATCGCAATTAACTGATGTAAATGGAAATGCTGTTTTGGATGCACAAGGAAATAAAACTTATCAATATCAACAGGCTAAGGCTCAATTATATGGTTTGGAAGCAACGTTTAGTTTACACCCAACATCCATTAAAGGCTTCTCGTTTGACAATTCTTTTTCATTGATTTATGCCTATAATAGAAAGGCTGATTTTAAAGGAAAGGGCATTGAAGGTGAATATCTGCCTTTAATTCCACCTGCAAAATTGTTAAGCAGCATAAATCAGGAATTTAAAACGAAATCAACAGTTTTTTCTTCTATTAAATTACAAGCAGAGGTTGAATATAATGCTGCACAAAATCGTTATTTGGCTTTGAATAATACTGAAACTGCAACGCCAACTTTTACACTTTTTAATTTTTCAATAAATACACAAATAAATTATTCAAAAACCAACACTTTACAATTTCAGTTACAGGTAAATAATATGTTTGACAAAGCCTATCAATCTAACCTTAGCAGGTTAAAATATTTTGAGTATTATGAAAGTTCACCAAACGGATATGTAGGAATGTATAGTATGGGTAGAAATATTTGTTTAAAAGCCATTGTCCTATTTTAGTATTATCGTTATTATGTTTGTTAGCTCGGCTTTGGCCGTTACTGTTTTGCTGATTAGCCAATTGAAAGTCGTCTGCTGGTCAGCAGCCTTGGTAGATGAAGAATCTTTTGAAAGGTTGGCTTTTTTGTTTCGGCACAGTGTGCCTTCCAAATGTTCCTTAGTATCTATTGGCTTTTTTCGGGTTGCTGGCTATGTCAAAAAACAATAAGATAGCATGCCGCCAAACACCTCTATACATGCTATTAAATAATATATTTTATAAGTGAATCATTCATCATCATGAAACTTATCTTACACATTCTGTATTGTTTATAACATGTATCCATTTTTATTATACTATTTACTGCCGGTGAATTATTATTTTGTACTATGAATTATTATCTTTTGCAATAATGTGTGCACTTATAAAGCCCAATAAAGTATCTCACAGTACAAGAGTGCGACGCAAGTAAAGCCTTATTTCTACGCTAATGCATGGCACAAAAGAATATGTATACTCATTTTTGTTTATTGCATTTATTCAAACAAATTTTTGGTTACAAAAAAGTGTATTGTAGATACTGATAGTTAGAGCGGTATATTATGTATGCACTGTAAATATATTATGACTAAAATCATATTTTACGAAGCAAAGTGTAACATTCCGCTACTACTAGTTTATTACCTTGCAAAATGAAATATTTCACATTTTTAATTTAACCGTATGAAAAAATTATTACCTGCTTTTGTTGCTTTTTTAATTGGCTTTTCTGGCTATGCGCAAACATTTTCACTGGACTGGTTGCGTACTGCAGACAGCTATTTAAAAAGCGGATCTATGCTTGCACGAGATAAAGCAGATAATATAATTGTTGCAGGCAACGCTGTTACTTCTGCTATCTACACACAGAAATACGATAAGTTTGGTAACCTTTTATGGGAGCGTAGTTCCTCATCGGGTATTCAAAGTAATTATGAAGCAGCTACCTGGGCCAATACCGATGCGCAAAACAATGTATATGTTACTGGTTACCGCTATAGTTATAGTTCACAGGCACCTTATCATTTTCCCAATGCCATAGTGGTTTTAAAATACGATGCCGCCGGTAACCTATTATGGAAATTTATTTTACCGGGTTCTTTTGGTCTTACTATTCCCTATAGCTATTCTGCCTTGCAATTTAGAAGCGAAGTAGATTTGAATGGTAATTTATATGTGGCTACATCTGGCAATATTACTGGTAATGCAACACAGGGTTTTGTGTTACTAAAATTAAATCCTGCCGGTACAATGGTATGGAACAGTACCAGCACCGGCGGTGGCGCTGGCGGCTTTTTATCTATGCGTTTAAAAAATAATCAGGTGGTATTAACCGGTTCATCAGCAGCTTATTTTGGTAATGTTGCTACTGTAATGTTTGATACCCTGGGCAATGAACAATGGCGTGCCACTACCACTGAACGTGGTGGACAAGATGTTGAACTGGACGATAACGGCAATGCCTATATTCTTACCGGCAATTACAATGAAGTAAGCCCCACCAGCGGATTGGATATTGTTTTAATGCAATACAATAGCAATGGTGCACAAACGGCCCGGTACAAGTATAATTTTGCCACTACTGAAGTAGGCTACCGCCTTTGCAGAACAGGTACCAACGAATTAGGTATATCGGGCTATGGATATTTTGGAGGCGCGGCAGACTGGCTGGTAATGAAAGTAAATATGAGCAGCGGCGCATTGCAATGGAGTAAAACAGATACCAATAGTTCTTACGATGTGGCCGCCAACAATCTGGTAGGAAATACTAAGGGCGAGCTGTTTGTTACCGGTTATAAACCAAGTGGAAAACCCTTCCCCGGGTATTTGGCCATGGCTACCCGTAAATACCTGGCAAATGGTACCATTTCGTGGACAGCACTATACGATTCTACTGCCAGCCGTGGCACGGCCATTAGTCTGGCAGGCAATGGCAGCATTTATACTTTAGGGTCTAATTATGCCACGGTGCTGCATTATTTTGATCATACTACCACCGGTACCTGTGGTATTAGTGATACTGCACGGGTAAGTAATATCACCAAAACTACGGCTATCATCAACTTTGCAAAAAGTGCAAAAGCCATGGTGTATCATATACAATACAAGGCAGCCAACGCACCCAAATGGATCACCATTTCTACAGATAAACCAAAATATACATTAACAGGTTTATTACCCGCCACCACCTATAGTTACCGTATAGAAAATGTTTGCAGCAGTGGCCCATCGGGCTATGCAAGCATCAGGCAGTTTACTACCGCTGGTATTCCTTATTGTACTACCGGTGCTTTGGATGGAACTACCGATTATATTGCCCATGTGCAGTTTGGCAGTTATGTAGATGGTATTAATAATGGCAGCGGCAGTAATAATGGTTATGCAGACTTTACCTATCTTTCTACCAAAGCGGCCCCCGGCGAAACAGTGAATGGCTTTTTAAGTGCTTCATATTTTGCCCCAATATTTAATGAGGTTTTCAGGGTATGGATCGACTTTAATATGGATGGTGATTTTAACGATGTTGGCGAAAAAGTAATTGAAACGCCAGCTAATGGCATTGGTGATTTTGCAGTATCATTTGTTGTTCCGGCAACAGCAAAACCAGGCAATAACAGAATGCGTGTGGCTATGCAAAACCAAATAGCGCCGCCGGCTTGCGGCACTTATGCTTCGGGAGAAACAGAAGATTACACCTTTACCGTAAAAGCCATAGCCGCCGCACCGGTTATTAGTTTTAATAACGCCAATAATGTACAGCAATTACCGGGCATATTTGCCATAGCACCAAACCCGGCAAAAAGCCTGATAACTATACAACATAATTTTACAGGTAACGCTCCTGTTTACCTAACCATTTTTAATGCAGCTGGTAATACCGTGCTGGCACAAAAACTAACCACCAATAAGTTGGATATAAGTGCGCTACCTGCTGGTTTTTATATGGTGCAGTTAACGCAGGGTCCAAACATTAAACAATCAAAACTTATAATACAACGCTAATTAATATCATCACCGGTTGCATATGCGGCCGGTGATTTTTTTTGAACCATGCAACAGTGCATCCATAAGGCTTTACTTGCGTCGCACACTTGTACGCCAAAGCAGTGGGCAGCAAATGCAATGCTTTTATAATCATGACAAACAAAACAACTATAACTATACAACACTTCATCCATTTTTTAAATTAGTTTTTATGAAAAAGTATTTATTCATTATTGCAGCATTTGTGCTAGCTGCATTCAGTTTATCAGCACAGGTTAGTACGGCATGGGTTAACCAGCCCGGTGGTGTTTCAATTGCAACAGATGCAGCTAATAATGTATATACCGCCAATTGGGATGCAAACCCTGCAGGTGATATTACTCTAACCAAACGCAACACCTCAGGCGCTATCATTTGGCAGGTGCCCTATGATAATACAGATGTAACTACCCGTGAAGTTGCTACCTGGGTAGAAACAGATCATCTGGGCAACATTTTAGTTTCCGGCACCATTCAATCCGGTTTTTCCAATCCGGTAAATGCAGCCAGTATATTAATGAAATTCGACACCAATGGCAACCTGCTTTGGCGAAAAGTATATGAAACCACTTTTGATGGTTCCTATACCAAAAAATGTATAGTAGATGCAGCCAATAATATTTATGTTTTAGGCGCCGGCACAGGGCCTTTAGGCTTTGTAACCAAAGTGAAAAAATTTGCACCCGATGGCAGTACCATCTGGACCTACTATGATAATATTGGAATTGGCGCACCATTGAACTTTAAATTTACACCCGATAATTGTATTGTTTTAGTATGCAGGGGTTCAGTTGCAAATGGGTTTGCCAAAATAGACCTGAATGGAAACAATATCTGGAATTATGCCGGTGTTTTTAGCATCTATACCGGCGATGCAGCAGGCGATAGTTTTGGCAATACCTATATCACCCACGAAGAATATGTATTTAATGGCCGTGGCGAAATAAAAAAACTATCTCCAACAGGTACTTTATTATGGGAACGCTTTCATACTATGGTGGGCTACAGGGTAGAAGTAGGTAACGATAACAACCCCATCATCAGCGGTTTCCCCAACGATGGTAGTGCCGGTGCCGCATTTATGAAATATGATGGCAATGGTAATGTTGTTTGGGCCAATTTGGATGCCGACGGGCCATCACTGGCATTATTGCTTCATTCGCAAATGCAGTTGGATGCAAGTGGCAATGCCTATTTGGCTGCAGGCACTTTATTTGATATGGCTATTTGTAAAATAAACAGCAATGGGGTAGCCGCGTGGACACAAACAACTCCGGGCGGCTTTGCTTATGGGTTTGATATTGGTACAGATAATAATGTGTATGTAGTGGGTGGCAATACAGCCAAATTTGTTCAGCCAACCGCTTTTGTGTGTACCACACCAACAGGTACAACCGCTACCAATATTACCACCGTAAAAGCCAAATTAAACTGGGCGCCGGTAACAGGTGCCGTACAATACGAGGTTTGGGCAAAACCAAGTTCTATTACCCGTTGGAAAAAAGTGCTGGTACCCGGCAATAAAAATTTCCTTAACCTAAATGGGCTAAGCTGTGGCACTACATATGATTGGAAAATTAGAACCATTTGCGATAGCACTGCCACCAATATATCTGCATTCTCGGCAGTACAAAATTTTACTACTGCAACATGTTTTGCAATCGGTGCTTTTCCACAAATAGATAATGCCCGTACAACAACTGCCAATAATATCAATGTATATCCAAACCCCATAAAGGCTAATGGAACTTTATTTTTGCAAGGTATTATTGGTAAGGCAACTTATAACCTGTATACCATTAGCGGACAATCCATAGTAAAGGGCACTACTTCCAATAACACCATACAATTACCAGGCAAGATATTACCGGGTACTTATCTGCTACAACTATCATCAGCTACAGCAATCACCAAAAAGAAAATTGTAGTTATACAATAAGCTTTTATCCAAAGGCTAATTCCAAATATCACCGGTTGCAAATGCGGCCGGTGATATTTTTTTAACTGGGCAGCAGTGCATCTATAAGGTTTTACTTGCGTCGCACACTTGTACAACATAGCCTTGGGCAACAAATACATTTTTTTTTAAAAAGAGTTAGCTTCGTTTCGGCAATTTGTAAGCTCCGCCATTCTGCCACTTACCCAACTACATTTGTTTCTTTTCAATTTTATTGTGATTGGGTAAGTAGGTTGGTAATGCTGCTGATCCATACCAGTTATATATTTCGGCTTCCAATACTTTTTCTTTTATGGTGGGGTCTGTGTCTAATATCGCTTTAGCCTCATCAATTGTTTTAAGATTTAGGATAAATATTCCTCTATAGGTTTTATCATTTTTTCCTAAAGGCCCCGCAACAATTAATTTGCCACTTGCCGCTAAACGTACTATGTTTTCCATATGTCCTTTAAAAAGGCTGTCTAAGATTTTTTTATCTTCAATTTTATTAGGCCCTGTTTTAAGTATTACCAGTATATAACTTTTCATGCCATAATCATCTCCACCTAAAGAATCTGCTAATACTTTATCATAATTTGGATTTGATGATTGACAGAAACCAGTACCGCAATATGCGATGGTTAAAAGTAGCAACAGCAAATATTTCATTTTATTTAATTTTTGAACATGAATAATTATCTACTCAATTTGGGTATATATTGTAAATGCCTTTTTAATGCAACCGTTGGCGTATCCGCCAAAAGATGAAGGTAAATACTATCGTTAATCTTTATTATATGTAGTACATTTAAAATCTCCTGAATTATTGTTTTTGTAAAACGCGGCAGATGCACATGAATAACTTTCTTGTAAATTAACTAAATTCCAATGTGGTTGGCAACAGCAGTAAAAAAAACAAAAATTCATTGTTTATTCTATTTCACAATTAATAACATTGTGCTGGGTTAGAAGCTGAATGTAGGATACAGTTGAAGAGACTGCATCTGTCCGTCGACATAACAAAAATGCAATGTTCCAGCAGTTGTTTAATCTTGGTAGCAGTTTAATTTTAATCTATCTTCATTTAAGTCAATTGAAAACTCCCCAATACTAATTACTAATTGCATAATCTGGTCTAAGTCCTGCACAATGTTGTTGTCTCTGTCAACATTTCTTGGAAAAATGAGAAATTCTATTTCTTTAAATGTCAGCCACCCACCAAGTGAATTGTGTCCTTCAAAACCATTTTGCCAATAGTCAAATCCAATAGTAGTGTCAGCATTTAAATACAGCTCTCCAACAAGGTCGTTTTGAACCTTCTTAAATTCAACTCTTTTCACAATATCAAAACTATTTGCAAGTTTGTCAATAAGCCGAACCCACTTAGCGTTAGACATAAGATGCTGAGAGAATTTTGATATAGCTTTTTCAATTTCTCTGTCAACTTGTTTGTCATTTGCAATAGCCTTCTTCATCCTCCTAAATTTATTTATATCATACCTTCGGGCTATAAATGATTGTATAGCCACAACTGATTGCCTAACTTAACTTGATTGTAAACAGTCGTTATTAATTGGTCGGCTTGTATTGCTGGTAACGTTGGACGGCTTGGCGTTTGTGGTGGTATTTAAAATACGTCAGCCAACAACCGTAGCCGAATAAAGAAAGTACAAAACATATTTTACTGCTCAATAGCATGATGTCTCCTGGAATTAAAGCTGATTAAAGAACAAATGCTGCTGGCTTGTTCGTCGCCCCGCCATAACGCCAAACTGATTGTTACCAGCCATATTGTGTCAGTCGACATGTTTCAACAAATAATGGATTGCATAAATAGCATTCATACAATGGTCATTCCAGTGGTTGTCAAAACTCCATTTTAAGTGCCATAATGCATTTTGCTTCACATCGTCATCTGGGTCGCTAAAGTCTTTCAAAAACGTTTTGATGTCTTTATACATGTCACCTAAATCATCAATTAAGTCGCCACAAACTGATGATGTGTCGTTATGGTTTGTTGGGTCAAAAACCACCCAATAAAACGGGTCACGTAATCTGTCGGCAATAAAAGAAAGTAAATCTCTGATGTCTTTATCAGTTATATCTGTTTCTTCTACATCTCTGTCCGGCAAGTCAAAATCGGGTAATGTTTGACCAAAAGTGTAAAGTTTAATCAGTAGCTTTTGAATATCCGATATGAACGTTTTGTAATTGTCACTTTGATGTGTCTCAAGAAAAGTGCAGAAGTCTTTGGCACTGTCCACAAACGTAATAAAGTCTTTTGTCTGAACGATTTTGTCTACTAACATTATAAGCAAGTTGTGTCAATGTAATATGGCTGGTAATTCCATGATTTATGCTATTAAACGTATTACTGTATAATTGATAATCATTGATTATCAATTATACAGTATGTATTTTTTTAACATCAATCTATTTTAATAGCCTTCATAAAAGCCCAATAAAGTACCCCACCGTACAAGAGTGCGACGCAAGTAAAGCTGATTACAATTCATTGGCCGGGCCAATAGATTTATAAGGCATTGGCCAGCTTTATTACCAGTAATTGGCCCGGTGCATCGCCGGGTTGCAAACTGGATAAATTGATGGTGCAATTGCCGCCGGCATTTTTAAAAGCCAGCTTTTTATTGGAGCCCAAAAGGGTGGCAGTTACCCCTGCACCTGCTGTAAAATTGCGCAGGGTAAACTGTGGCATATAAGCAGGTAAAGTGCAATAGAGGTCTTTGCCCTTTGTGGTAAAAAATGCTTCTACATGGGCCAGATTGGGGCGTGGTTTTACCATTTCGGCAATGCTGTAGCCGGCCATAAAACTTTCGGTTTTTTTCTCGGGCATTTTACCTGCACTCCATTGATAGGATTGTTTATAGGCTTTGGTGCCATAAATGGCATCTCCGTTGGTTTGCAGCCAGTTACCCATATCGGTAAGGCGTTGCTGCATAATTACGGGTATGCGGCCATCGGCTGTAGGGCCAATATCCAGCAATAAATTACCGCCGCGGGAAACAATATCTACCAGCATTAATATTAGGTTGTAACTGCTTTTATAATCTTCCAACTTTTCGTTGCGGTTATAGCCGTAGGAGTGGCCAATGCCCTGGCTTTCTTCCCAAATTACGCTGGCATCCATACCGCTGCCATATTCTGATGTGGCATAGGTGGCACCTGTATTTCTGCTACGGGTATTATTGCCCCATCTGTCGTCTACCACTACTTCATTTGCCACTGGCGACTGGTTAAATAGCCAGGCCAGTAATTCTTCGCTATGCCAGGCGGTATCGGGCAGGTCCCACTCACCATCAGAGAAAATGATAGAAGGCTTGTAGGTGTTTACCAGGTCTTTAAACTGGGGTATCATATGTTCGTTTACATAGCGCTTTTTGTCGGTTAACCAAAGCGGATTAAACCATTCGTACAGGGAATAGTAAAAGCCCATTTTTAAACCTGCAGCTCTTACGGAGTTGGTAAGATCGCCCAGCAAATCGCGTTGGGGAGTACCGGTAACGGCGTTCCAGGGCCGGTTCCAGGTACGGTCGGCCTCGGCACTGTTCCAAAGGCAATAGCCTTCATGGTGTTTGGAAGTAAGTACCACATAACGGGCACCCGATTTTTTAAATACATCGGCCCATTGATCGGGGTTAAATAATTCTGCCTTAAACTGTTTTTCGAATTGAGGATATAAGAAATCGGCCCCAAAATTTTTATCGTGAAAAGCTTTAAAGTCTTTTTGTTTTTCGTTTAGGCGGTACCAGTACCACTCGCTATAGCTATAGCCGCTATTCGGAATTACCGGTGCATAGGAGGGCACAGCATATACACCCCAGTGTATAAAAATGCCAAATTTATCCTGTTGAAACCAGGCGGGCATTTTACGGGTGTTTAGCGATGCCCAGTTGGGCTGAAACTGCTGTGCAAATGCAGCACAAAAGCCTATTACTGCAGCACATGTTAAGAGTATTTTTTTCATATTGCTTGGGTTTGTTAGATAATTGTTTTAGTTAAGTTACCAATGATGCATACAACTACTGTGGTGTAAATAGCTGTTATTTTTTGTTGCCTGTTGTTTTGCGGTACAAGTGTGCGACGCAAGTAAAGACCAGCTATGTTGTGTTGCTGGGCTCATAACGAAAATAGTAATCTGGTTATTGAATGGCCCTGTCTAAATGTACATATCCACCATCTATATGAAAATGCTGCCCCGTGGTATGGCTCGATTTTTCGGAGAGCAGAAATGCGGCCATATTGGCTATTTCTTCGGCGGTGGTCATGCGTTTTTCCAATGGTATGCGCTCGGTTATTTGTTTTAATTTTTCCTGGGGGTTGCTAAATGTTTTTATCCAGGAATCGTACAGAGGGGTATAACATTCTGCCACAATAATCGCGTTGGCCCTAATACCATAGGGCAGTAATTCTACGGCCCACTCACGGGTTAGTGCATTGCGCCCACCATTGGCGGCGGCATAGGCCGATGTGCCGCCCTGACCGGTTTCGGCAGTTTTTGAACTAATATTTACAATATGCCCCTTGCTTTGTTTTAAATAAGGCAATGCATAATGTGCCATCAGGTAATAATGTACCAGGTTGCGGTGCAGAGATTGCATAAAACCTTCGTAACTGCCATTTTCGAGGCTAACACCATCGTTTACACCGGCATTATTTACCAGGCCCTCAATACGTCCAAACTGTTGTATAGCAGCGGCAACGGCATTTTTACAATCGGCTTCGCGGGTTAACTCCGCCACTACCTGAAAAGCCTGTCCACCGGCAGCAGTAATTTGTTGTACTGTGCGTTCATTGTCAGCCTTATCGCGGCCAATAATAACGGGGATAGCGCCTTCCCGGGCCAATACATGTGCAATACCTTCGCCAATACCTTTGGCGCCGCCGGTAACAATAATAACTTTGTTTTGTAACCCTAATTCCATATGGCTATATTTAAATTAACTGATAAAATCTACTGGCATTACCACCCCAAAAGCCTGCTTGTTCTTCTGCAGAAAAACCTGACAAATAAGCTGTGGGAATAGAACAAATATCTTTGTACCCACCGGCCACATTGCATACCGGCCAATCGCTGCCAAACATGGTTCTTTGTGTACCAAAAGCACCAAATACTACGTCCAGATAAGGTGTAAAATCTGCTGGTTGCCAATTATGCCAATCGGCTTCGGTAACCATGCCCGATACTTTACAGTATACATTTTCAAAGGCGCCCAGTGCTTTTATATAGGTAGCCCATGGTTCTATTGTTTGTTTGCTGATATAAGGTTTGGCAATATGATCAATTACAAAAAGCTGGTTGGGGAAGCGTTGTACAAATTTTAGTGCTGCAGGAAATTGGTGGGGGTAAATTAAAATATCATAGGTAAACCCATAAGGCTGCAGCTGAGCGATACCGTTGCAAAAATCGGCGCGCAATAAAAAATCTGCATCAGGCTCAGCTTGTACCACATGCCTGAAACCTTTTAGTAACGGAAACTGTGCATAGTGTTGCAGTTGTGTGGCAATATCGCTGGAAGTAAAATCTGCCCAGCCTACTACGCCTTTTATAAAACTATTGCTGGCTGCATATTGCAGCAAATCAGTAATTTCTGTAGCAGAGGTTTCGCATTGTACGGTAACGCAACCATCAAAACCATTTTGTTGCAGGTGCGGAAAAATATCTGCAGGCAAAAAATCTTTTTGCAGTACAGACATGCTATCGTCTATCCAGCTATGTTTAACAGCATTGTATTGCCAAAAATGCTGATGACTGTCTATTTTCATGGTTTACCTGTTAGTATAGCAAAGTACATATTTTTTATGCCTTAACCATTATTGAAAATACCCATTTTGCAGCGAATTTTACCGCGGGTGTCTTGGTTTTGTAATACTGCCATGCTATTTGGTTTTTGCTGCCATAGTTCAGGAACGTACAAGTGTGCGACGCAAGTGCAGTTGCTGCCTGCGATACAGCCGGTATCATAATAATGACTGTTAAAAAATTACGACTATTGTTTTTGAATCTGCAGTTCCTCCCATGGTGTGGTGCCATCTTTTTCACGGGTAAAAATATGCTGATGGCTTTGGCCAATTACAATTTCGGCAGTGGTATAAATTATATTGCCCGGCAGCAGGTGGCCGCCAATGGTGGTGCCGGTGCTATCGCTGATACTCATGTGCAGGTGCGAGCCATTAATACTTACGGTACCGGTTAAAGATACTATTTCAAAATGCCCTTGCAGGCTGCTGCCATTGGGTTGGTTGGCATACCTAAGATTGGTTTGGGTAAGGCTGCCTACGCATGTCATAATCCAGCCGGCGGTAATATGTTCTCTGGCAACCAGGCTATCTATTTCCTGTTGCAGGTCCTGCCCGGGTTTTAACCTAATGGCGTGTATGGTAACGGGTGTTTGTTGCATATTGGGTGTGGTATTACATTGCAGTGAAATAACTGCCAGCAGCAACAATAAGTAATATTTCATGTTTCAGCAATTAGTAGGGCGCAATATAAACCCTAAAACAATACTTCAATAATTAAAGCAAAACAGGATGGGCTATTTTGCCATTGCTTCCTCTTTGGTTTTGCCAAGGACTGGTTTGTAACTAATACCTGCGGGAAATACATAGATGTTTAACACTTTTAGGAGCCAGACTAATAGCATACACTGAGCTTTACTTGCGTCGCACACTTGTGCCGCAGAATAAGTCTGGGCTGTTTAGATAACTGCAAACTGCCGATTCAAATACAGCACGCACAAGCGTGCGACGCAACGGCTGCGGCATAGCATTACCAGTGTCCGGCCAACAATGTTGTAATATTTTATTGCACCATTGGCGTACCATGCCATACACCAGACCCATAGGTGGTGATATATATTTTATCGGGATGAATAGGATCTGCAATAATGCGGTGCCCCCAATGAAAATCGTACCCTTTAATGGTTTGCCAGCTATTACCATTATCATCGCTGCGGTAAGCCGCTTTATTAAATGTATTGCAATAGAACCTGCCCTTGTGAAAAGGATCTACCGTAACTGCATATACATATTGGTTTTTATCGAAAATGGACGACCAGGTATTTCCACCATCCACTGAGCGAAAGATGCCGCCGTTCATAGGTATCATTGTATTGCCTCCATTGGCCTTTGTAATATCGCCACCCACCAAATCGCTTAGGTCAATACTGGCCCAGCAGGCCAGATAAATAGTATTGGAATTTCCCGGATCGGTTGTAATATTTACCGGGAAAAAAGGATGGGATGTTACGTTTAATGGTTGCCAGCTATCGCCCCCATTGATGGAACGGTACACGGCGCCGGAATAATAAGCCATGCCCTTTTTACCATCTGCATGTTCAGGAGTGGGGGCTACTGTTATAAAAAGTGTTCCATTAGCTGCTATGCTAATATTAAAGACGCAGGTATTGGCTTCAATACCATTGTTTTTTAACTGCCAGGTTTTACCATCATCCACTGATTTATATATGCCTTTATTGTAAATGGCCGCATACAGGGTGCGGTTACCCGACACTGAGCTGGTATCTATTGCAATGCAGGTGGTTAAAGCATCATCACCAATACCGGTGGTTTGGGGTACCCAGTTATTGCCCCCATCTTCCGAAACACAAATGCCCCCTTTAAAATTGGTTTTCCAGGCTGGGTTGCGGGTCATTTTGCCGCGTGGTATATCGTGCATACCCGACCATGCTGCCCATAATTTATTTTTTACTTTAGGGTCAAAGACCACCCAGTAACAGGTATTTACCCAAGCCGCAGGTACGCCACTAACACTACGTTGCCAGCTTTTACCCCCATTATAAGAATGATGATACCCAATATCAGTAAAACTAATCGCAACATGATTACTATCAAATGGGTCAACATGCACACCATAGGCCGTAGTAACGTCAAGTCCGCCACTGCTAAAAGTGCCATCTGCAGCAGGCTTGCTATAGATTTGCTGCCAGGTATTACCGCCATCCATGGTTTTCATTACCCGGTACCAATCTGTAATTACACATATATTGCCGTTATGCGGGTACACGCCGGCATCGGCTAATTGTATAAACTCGCCACCAAAAGCTGGTTCAGTCCAGGCATCTTGTAAATTGGCCACACCCACCCCATCTTTAACGCCATATTGGGCGCTGCCGCCGCCACCTTTCCAAACCCATTTCCACTGCTTACCTGCATTGGTAGTGGCAAGGGTACCATACCAGTAAATGGTGGTATCGTTTGTTTTTTTGGTTTCGTATAAGCTGCAAACCACATAGGCTTTTTCGGCCTCAAATGCAGCGCAGGCAATTTTGGTATAGCCGGGCTGGCCTGTTTGGCTATTGGTAATAAGGCTATCTGTAATAGTATGCCAGCTAAGCCCGTTATCGGTAGATGACCATATATCTGTACGTGTACTTATGCCAGCAATCAACTGAGCTTTTCTGTTGTGCAGGGCGTAGAGTACCAACTTGCCATTGGCGGCCATGGTGCCACCTGCAAACGAAAATGCGGGTTGCATAGCGGCGGGTAATGGCCTTGCTTTTATTTGATGGGTGGTTTTATTAAACACATAGGTGCTGCCTTCAGTAAAAATAAATACCTCGTTTTTTAAGCCGGTTGTATTGGTATAAATATAATCGGCAGGTTGTTGCAATGGAATGGTGGCCCATGTTTTACCGCCATTGGCGGAATAAAAGAAATGGGCACCCATGGTACAGAATAGATACCCATTTACGGCATCAACACAAATGGCATTAATAGTGCCATAGCTGCTTTTGTACAAACTGTTGGGAGTGGTGGTAATGGTACATTCTGCATGATCGCCACTATAACTAATTTCGGTAATTTCTGCGGGAGCCGGAAAAATTTGCTGCCATGTTTTACCGCCATCAATAGATTTTTGCAAGGCAATACCGCCTGCATAAATAATATTAGAATCGGCAGCATCATAAGCAAAACTGTGGCTGCCATTGGCAAAATTAATCTGCGAATAATCTGTACCGCCATTATGTGTAAGATAGGCCCCTGTCATATCGCAACGCAACATAAAATTATTGGGTGAGTGATAGGAGAATGTTGGAATATAGGTTGCTCCGCCACCACCTGGCCCAATTTTTTGCCAGTTTGCCGGTGACTGCCCCAACAGCACATTGTGTTGCGCCACACAAATTAATAACAGTAAAACCAATATCAATATTTGTTTTCCTTTTGTATGCATGATGCTATTTCCATTAAAATATACTGCAAAGTATTTATTAGTTAATTAAAGCTCTTATAGAAAATAGTGCAAACGCTTGTGCCCGTTTGGCGTTGCAGGTACTGTTTGCCAAACCACCTGCAAAAACTGTTTTTGAGGTGTTGTTATGAATAGTAGCTTTATTACTCGTTTTGGTATGTATTAACTGTTATATTTCAACGGCTTTTGCTTGCTGCAAGTTTACCCATAAAGTTGTTTGTCAAATTTTATATAAACTGTAGCTGCCATTTGTACAACCGATAAAGTGTTTGCGACGCAACAAAGATGCTATAATACATAACTGCTGGTATCTAAATGTAAATAATTAAACTGCTGCTACTCTCCAAATAAATAGCTTAAAGCTTACCCCCCAATGAATTTTCATTTACGCCGTTTAAAAACTTTTGCATGCTTTTTATACTGTGTTCTGGCAAACTGTATGCGCAGGATAGTGCTGCCCCCTGCCAGGTGAAAATGGTAAATATTATGGGCTCGTATGCAGGAGAATGTAAGAATGGCTTTGCTATTGGAAAAGGCGAAGCCAAAGGCGCTGACCGCTATGTGGGGCTTTTTAAAAATGGTTTAACAAATGGTAAAGGCACTTATTATTATGGCGACAACTTATATTATTCAGGCAATTTTCAGGATGGTTTAAAGGAAGGCAAAGGCGAAATTCATAATCTTAGAAGCAATACCAAGGATAGTTTAATTGCCGGCTTCTGGAGTGCCGATGAGTACAGGGGCAAAAAATATATAACCTATACATTTAGCAATACTGCCATATTCGATCAGGTAAATATTAATCCTTCCTCCGAAGGTGGAAACACCATCACCATCAGTACTTCAAACAATCTGATACTTACCAATTTAATTGCCACCGATAGCAACTTTTTAAAGCAATTAAATGTTTTTGCCAGCCCAACCAAACGTACTTCTACTTACGAAGTAGATAAATTTCCTGCCAGGTTTGAAGCAGTTTTTTCCAATGGGCAGGCCTGTAATATTGAATTATATAAACAGGCCAACTGGAAAATTGAACTGCTGGTATATCGGCTCAAGTAATACATACAGCAGCGTTTGCCGTTTTTTATACCGGGCCATGATAGTATAATGATACATCCTTGCGTCGCACACTTGTACAGCGGGTAATGCGATGGGGCTTTATTATAAATGGTTTTGGTTTGGTATAAAGCACAGAAAGTGTATAAAATCTAGAAGCGATTACGGGAGTGATAAAATCCCTAATTTTTTTTCGCCACTTTTGGAATTCCCGCCAACTGGCTTTGATTTAAAATACGATTTAGTATAGGCCCAATAAAGTTTCTCACCGTACAAGTGTGCGACGCAATGGATTTACCATTGAAATCCTTTGGCCCGGCTCCGCTCACTACCTAATTTAAAAAAATAACAGCACTCAAAATAATTGGGAACGATAGTTTTATTTCAAAGCTCTGCCAAAAGTTAGTTGTCTTTTTTACAAATCATAAATCCAAACTTTCTCACACTTCGTAACTAATAAAAATAAAAATTTATGAAAACATTAAACCTTGCCAAATTTATTTGTTACGCATGTACAGCGGGTATTTTGACAACTGTTATTTCCTGCAAAAAAACAAATGTGACACAATCGCTTAATGCGGCAAATGCTTCACAGATTGATGATTTGCTTGCGGGGCGTGAAAAAAACGGGTTATACGCATCTGCGGCTGATACCGCTGCTGCAGTAAATAATTTGTATTTATACAAAATATCGGCAACTGAAATACAGGAGAAAATGCAGTATGCAACCAATGCAAAAGATGGTAATGGTGTATTTTACAATAAGCTTACCGATGAGCTGTACCAATTAAGCCGTAAAAACAAAACATTGTATGTTTTTGCAAATGCCTCTTCAATGAGTGGTGCACCTTCGCCCTCAAGATCATTTACAGATAATAGTTTGAGTAGTGGAAGAGAAATTGCGTACGATGGCAAGAGGGATATTTTATATGTATCGAACAATACAGACAGTTCCATCAGGGTTTACAGAAACTTTACTTCTTTATCTGGCTTGGTAACCGGCGATGTATTAAAAATTGCAGGGCAGCCATGGGGCATTACTTTCGACAGAAAGGGAAACAGGCTTGTTGTAGTAATGGATCAGGCCGCTATGCGCCTTGATATATTTGATGCGCCGGATATTTTGGCTGCAGGAACTGTAACTTCCAGCCGCTCTATAAATATAACTAATAGGCCAAACGGAACTTATAGCCGCCTGCATGGCATAGATTATAATTACGATATTGATGCATTGGTTGTTACAGAAATTGGCGAAGCTACAGCTCCGCTAGTTGCTACAGAAGGCAAACCGGCTTTTAATGCAGATGGTGGTATTTATGTAATTAAAAATGCAGCATCTAAACTTGCATCAGGCGGAACAATTGCTGCTGATACACAAATTTATGGCGAAAATACAGGTTTGGGTAACCCGGTAGACGTATCTGCAAGATGGGCAAATGGCAAACCTTATATTTTTGTAGCAGAAAAGGCAAATAAGAAACTCATGATCTTCGATCTTACAAGTGGCGGCGATGTTGCCCCCGCACGTTTTATAACCACTGCCTATTCACCTGAAGCTATTACTTTAACAGAGTAAAAATGCAACGCTGAATCTAACCTCTGAAAAAGAAAAAGGGCATGCGTTTAAGCATGCCCTTTTTCTTTTTCTTGGCCACAGATTAATTTTCATTAGGGCCTTAAATAGTTGTATTATTTTTTTTAGTAGCCAGGCCACATAACTCTTTGTTGCCTTACTTACACTCTTGTGCTGAAGGAATTACTATAGTACAAGAGTGCGACGCAAGTAAGGCCGCCGGTAGCGCTAATGCCCGACTCATAAAAAACCTGTATTTGGCCGTTTTGGTTATAGTTTTACCAGCAGTCCTACCCCCAGCAGAGATTGAAATTGCAGGCCCGGAGAATCTCCATTTTTACCAAAGAGTTTTACATCATCATCGTAAATAAAGGAAACGCTTAAGGTGGTTGATAATACACGTGATATTTTGGCGGCAAACTGGTTGGTCATATACAAATCTATATTCTGCGGCCTTGACTTGTAATTGGAAAACAGATCCAGCTTGCCTTTATAGGTTACCACTTTGCTTAGGTTGGCGCTATAGTTGGCACTGGCATAGGCACCAAACTGGAAAATACTTTTGTTGCCTGCCTGTAGTCCATAAATGGTAGACAGGGTGGTATCGTTTACTATAATCCACCGGGAGGTAGCCGGGGAAAGAAATAAGGAGAAATTGGATGACGGATGATAATCAAAACCCGGACTTAATAACAGATATGCGGGAGCAAAAAAGTTGGAATTGTATATTTTGGTATTGGCATCGGGGTATTCGTACCCCTTTAAAACCTGCGAACGCAGGTTAAACAGGCCGGTTAAATTCCAGTTTTTGTGAATGGACTGTCCGTATTTTGACAGCAGATCGAAGCGGTCATCATTTTTGCGGGTGCCCAGGCTGGTGGTTTTTACCAGGCCATAATAGATGTCTACATTATTATCCCAGCTGGCCTTGCCTTTTTTGTAAAAAGCATGTGCATTGATAAATGTATTTACGGAGAGGGAGAATTTATCGCCACCGGCTGCCCAATTGCTTAAAGTGCCCTGTGCAAGATTAAAACTAAAAGTGCCACCTGTTTTCCATATTTTTGACGAAGTGTCCTTTGGGTCTTTTGCAATCGATTTGCCTGCTTCTGTTTGCAGTGTTTTTACGGTCTCGTCTTGTGCATTTGCTAATACTGCAAAAAATACAAGAGTGCATAACATAGGTAAAGCCTTCATATAAAAACTGATTTTTTATGAAGGTGCAATAAATTTGCAAAAAATGAGAAGAAAGATGCGATTTTTTGGCAAAGCATAAAAAAAGCCTCCGAATGCGGAGGCTATATAAGCTGTAGGGGTAGGATTCGAACCTACACGAGGAAGTTAGCTTTCGCACAAAGTCTGGTGGTCAACCCCGGTCGGCCGAACGGATGTTTTGGTCGACTCTATGCTATATTTATCCTTTGGTCCTCACCCCCGAGACGAGAGGGTATGTCTGCCAAGATTTCATCACCCCACAGTGATAAAGTGCAAATGTTTAGTTTGACAATGCAATATTAAAGAAAAGGCCTTTTTGTTACAAATAATTCAACAATTATTTTTAAAATATAGAAATTATTCAATATTTTGCAATAAAACCAAAAAATAATCTATAAAGCATCGAAAAAATGAGCTATAAATTAAATTTAGACAAACTGGATTTTCAGATAATTCAGGAGATGATGGAGAATGCGGAAATATCTTATGCAGATTTGGGGAAGAAATTATTTGTATCTGGCGGCACCATTCACGTACGCATTAAAAAGCTGGAAGAGTGTGGCGTAGTAAAGGGTACCAGGTTAAGTGTAGACCTAAAAGCCCTTGGTTATGATGTGATTGCTTTTATAGGCATTTTTCTGGAGAAAAGCTCTTTATACGATACGGTTGCCAAGGAACTGCGCAAAATACCTGAAATTGTACGCCTTAACTATACCACCGGTAATTACAGCATGTTTGCCGAAGTAGTATGTAAGGATATTAAGCAGCTACGTTTTGTGTTGCATGATGAATTACAAAAAATAAAGGGAATTGAACGCACAGAAACATTTATTTCGCTTGATGAAAGCCTTAACAGGAATGTGGTGGTAGTGGGTGAATAGGCCCTAGATATTGTTTTTAACCTGTAAAGCATCTCTTAAACCGTTACCCAGTAAGTTAAAAGCCAGCACCAGCAACATAATAGCCAAACCTGGCTCTACTGCCAGCATTGGATGATTGGTAATAATAAAGTTATAGTTCTCTTTAATCATTAATCCCCAGCTGGGTTGGGGTGGTTGTACGCCCAGACCCAAAAAGCTTAACCCGGCTTCTATTACAATGGCCGAGGCAAAATTACCAGCGGCAATTACTATTACCGGTCCCATAATATTGGGTAAAATATGATGCACAATGGTTCTGGTATTTGAATATCCCAACACTTTTGCGGCTTCTATATATTCCATTTCGCGTATGGCCAGTACCTAGCCCCTTACAAGCCGGGCTACATTTACCCACATGGTAAGCCCCACTGCCACAAATACCTGCCAAAAGCCCTTGCCCAGTAATAAGGTAATGGCAAAAACAAGTAATAGGGTGGGTATACTCCAAATGGTATTTATTAACCACATGATTATATTATTAACCCAACCCCCAAAATAACCCGCTAAGGCACCCAGTACAATACCAATAGCAAGCGAAATAATAAGCGCAATACAACCCACACTTAAGCTTACCCGGGTGCCAATAATCAACCGGCTGGCCATATCTCTGCCAAATTTATCGGTACCCAGGTAAAATGTTTTTTGAACAACCGGTTTATCTGCCGCACTTATTAAACCAATGGATAATGGCTCGTTAATACCATCGTCAACAAATTTTTGGGCAAAAATACTGTCGTCTACCAGCACATAAGAGCTAATGGGAATAAAGGTATAGGCATCTTCCCGGCCGTTTAACAACCAGTTAAAAGTGCTGGTGGCAGGTGGTGGTTCACCCGTTTTTTTTAGCCTTAATAATTTAATGGAAAATCCTGGGTTTTTATTGGCTATTTCGGGTATTATTCTATTGGCATGGGGCGAATGATCGGGTGCAATAAAGTAAGCGAAAACGGCCATTATAATGGAAATTACTATAATGCACAAACCAAAAATGCCCGCCTTATTCTTCCATAATCTTTTAAAAAACGTGGGGCGATATGTTGAGGTTGCGCTCATTTATACCTGCTAAAGTAAAGCATGCCGGCAAAGAATAATTATACCCATGCAAAATTGATATTGCCTGCCCTAAAATAGGAATAATGGGGTACCCGGCAATAGTAGTAATGGGCTGCTTTACTTGCGTCGCACTCTTGTACTGCAGCAATATGGCGGCAAACAGCCGATAATTATAAAATGAATTTATGGTGTATCCAGGTCAAACAGTTGTCTGGCTTCCTGCCAATTGTTTAAACGTTCGTAACCGGTTTCCAGCATATTATGTGTGGCAGAAAACATAATGGCCCTGCCGCTAAAAACAGAAAGATTAAATGCATGGTCATCAATTAAAACATCACCTTTTAACACGCTTTTGTCACCACAAAAAATCCTGCGTTTCCAATGTATAAACGGAAAATATTCATCCAGCCAGTCGTGTTTTTCTTCCAGTGAGTATTTAAATTCCATGGCGGCTGATGCGATGTAAACTTCATGCTTATCGTTAAGTGCCCTTATTACTTCCTGGCTATTGGCTATAAGGGGCAGGTTGGCAAAAAAGCCGCGTTGGTGTGCATACTGCCTTACGGTTGGGCGGTGTGCTTCGGGTACAATATATTGCAGTTTGGTACCATGCAATTGTTCTTCAGTATAGGTAATTCCAAAATCGCGCTGATACCATTCTAAAAAACGGGCAATGGCATCGGCCATTACTTCATCCATATCAATTAATATTCTCATAGTATTGAATTTGCCGTAAAATTTGCCCGAATATAAAACTTGTGCACCACTATTATAAACCGCGGCAGCCTTAATTTTAGCAAGCGCTGTTTTATACAAAGCATTATTGCAAAATCGAAATTATGTGAGGAAGATTTTGTGAGGATTGAGCAGTTCGATATATAGAATTTAGATTATAAAAAGAATTTGAGCTTTTCTTTTTTCTATTATTATAAGAGAAATATACCAAGTATAGTTAATAAAAAGGAAACAAAAAGTAAAAACGCAACTTTCCAAATTCTATGAGAATATTTTAATTCCATGAAATGAAAAGCAACTAAATTTATTTTGATGAAAGCAAAAAAAAGAATTGCAATTGCCGAATATTTAGAATGTATAAAAAATGATGTAAGTAATGTGAGTGAAATTAAAATCAACAAAATAATCGTATTTCTTTCAACTATAATTTTCATAAATGAGGATTAAAAAATTAAATAAACAAGAGGGAAAATCAATAACCAAATCAAATCACACATGTGCCAAAATGCTGCTGTTGCTTCTATATCTTCATTTTTTTTGTTGGATGAAAAATAAAAATAAGATAACAAAGCCAAGCCAAATATGACATGTAATAAATGAAAACCTGTCAGCATAAAATAATATAAAAAGAAGCTATTGCTATTTAAACTTATATTATGTTGAAATTTTGTATAATATTCTATAGATTTTATGGCTATAAATAATAGCCCTAACAGAATTGTTGCAAGAGTATACATTTTAAATCTTATCGTCATTGCTTTTTTCAGAAAACGAATAGCTTCAGCCATTGTATAACCACTGGTTAGAATAACTATTGTATTTAAAAACGCAAAAGTTTTATTGAGCATCATCGCAGATTCGTGATACTCTATTTGATTTTCTTTGCCATTTATAACAAAGAAAATAAGTGCAATGCCAAAGGTTATTAATTCTATAAAAATAACTATCCAAATGAGGTAGCCTCCAGGTGGTTCAAAAGTATCTTTCTCTTCAATATTTGAATTGTTCATTTAGGCGTATTTAATTTTTTCATACAACTTTACCAATGATTTTAATAGCTCAACTGGTGTGGTTAAAATTTGATAATGATTTTGTCCGAACATTTGTGGTAAATAATATTTTGCTTGTGCTTCAATAGCTAAGGCATAGGAATTTATATTTTGAGATTTTAATTCATGCAAAGCTTGTTTCACATCTTGAATGCCATATTTACCTTCGTACTTATCGTAGTCATTAGGCTTGCCATCAGATAAAAGAATGACCCATTTGTTTTTTGTTTGCCTTTTACTCAACAGGAATCCTGAATGACGCAGTGCTGCTCCAATTCGGGTATAGCCCCTTGGTTCTATACTTCCAATTTTATGTTTTGAAATACTCCAATTTTCATCAAATTCTTTTAAGCAAACATAACTTGAAAAATTTCTTGTTTTGGAATAAAATCCTTGAACAGCAAAATCAATATCGTATTCATTTAAAATTTCACCAAACAAAATACTCACTTTTTTTTCTACATCAATGACTCTATTTCCATCTGCATATCCATCGCTAGACAAACTAATATCTAACAACAATAATATAGAAATATCTTTTTCTTTTTTGCGTTTCGATAAATAAATATTTTCGTTGGGTGTTCGTTTTGAATGTATATCCACATACATATCGCTCAAGGCATCCAATTCAAATTCATCACCATCCGTTTGCCTTCTTACTTGTTGCATTTTATTGTTTACAGAGGTTAACATTTTTCGTAAACCTTGTAACGTAGTGGCATTTTCAAGAATGGTTTTTTGATAATAATTTGTATCAGTTGTAGCCTGTGTTAATGGAAATACGTTGCAGTAATTTGGTTTATATTCATTCTTGGCATAATTCCATTCAGGGTATGAACAATGAAAATCAGTATTGTTAATAGATGTACTTTCAGAAATACTAGTATTCTCTGTAAATTCTGCATGGTAAATGGAATGTGCTGTATCATCTACTCTTACGACATATTTCATATTCAATTCATCCAATGCATCTTGATGGTCTTCTAATTCATCTTCGCCATCAAAATCACGCCAAACTCCACTGTGCTCTTCAGCTGTTTCTACCTTTTCAAAATTATGGGTCATCACATAATCTTCTTGTTGCTTTTTATCTACTTCTATGGTTATAATATCTTCAACTGCTTTAGACTTAATTTCTGTTTTAGCCTGTTCTTCTTGTGCTTTTTTTATCTGGTCAGAAAATTGATTAAGCTCTTGATTATTATTTGAAACATTTTCATCTTTCATCCATTTACCAAATAGCCATGAATAATCAATTGGTTTTTTCTCCGTTGATTTTCGTTTCAATTGTGTTTCAAACTCATGATATAATTTTTTGGTGACAGGATATTCTGTAAACATTTTTTCTAATACTACATCAGATGTTTCATGGGCTTTTTGTTGTGCCGTTTTTAAATCTATTTCAGTTGGTTGATACCAATTTAATTTCAGTTCTTTTTGGTTGGATAAATAAATCAGACGATAAAAATAGTAGCTTAAATTTTGTTCGTAAGTTTCAAAAAAAGAAAAAGAAGTAGGGAAAAAGAAATTTGTATTCTTAAATCCTCCTTCTCTTTCTGCTGGAAAAATTTCTATGGCAGTTCCTGTTAATGCTCTTGCCATAATGGTTAAACGCTGTTTTATTTCTTCTAAATAAACAGTTTTCTCAATTATTTTAGAAGAGTAAGTTTTCTTTTTCTTAAAATAATTAGCAATTTTCCCAAATAAATATTCGTCTAGTGCCATTTCAACTAAATCATCAAATCAGTTAAATCATATAAGGCTTCCAGTGTTTGTTTCTCATCCGACAAAGGCTCCATTACAGCTACTTTTACTGCTAATCTTTTTGCTAATCCACTTTGAAATAACTTACTTGCATCTACTAGTAATCGTGTTGATACTGTTTCAGTTAAACCTAACTCATTTAGGTTTCTTACCTTGTTGCCAAGCATCACTAACCTTTTAGCCATATCATCGTCGATGCCTGTTTCTTGAACTAAAATTTCTTGTTCAATTTTAGGTTCTGGATAATTAAAAGATAATGCAACAAAACGCTGACGAGTAGATGGTTTTAATTCTTTAAATCCACGTTGATAGCCTGGATTAAAGGAAGCAACTAACATAAAATCTTCATGAGCTTTGTATGTCTCACCAAGTTTATCAATAAACAATTCTCGTCTATGATCTGTCAATGAATGTATGGCAACAATAACATCAGGACGTGCTTCTGCAACTTCATCTAAATAGAGAATATGTCCATTTTTTACAGCTGTTGTTAAAGGTCCATCTAACCAAATTGTTTCTGCTCCTTTGATGATAAATCGCCCTATTAAATCGGTAGAAGATGTTTCTTCATGGCAACTAATAGTAATCAATTTCTTCCTTAATTTATTAGCCATAAATTCTACAAATCTTGATTTACCTGTTCCAGTAGGTCCTTTTAAAAGTATTGGCAATTTATTATGATACACTTGTTCAAACACTTCCACTTCTTTGCCAACGGCATGATAAAATGGTATACCCACTTCGGTTTCTTCCATCATCATTTCCATGATATATTAATTTAATACTTGAAAACTCTTTTCCAATTCAATAGCTTTCGGAAACAAAATATTATTTTCTAAATGAACATGCATATGTAAGTCTTGTTCAAACTCATCCAATTTTGCATACAATGCTTTGAATGTATTACAAGCCCATTCTGGTGGGGTATAGTTCATTGATAAATTGGCAATTTCCTTCAAAACATCGCCTGCATTTTCATGTTCGGCTTGCATCATATTTATTGGGTTTTGTACCGTTCCAAAATGAGAATTTATCAAAGGACAATTTTCATTTTTTGAATTTACCATTTGCTTGATATATGGAAATAAAATGCGTTCTTCTTTTTGCATGTGTTGCAAAAGTTCCATTTTCACCATGTTGTAAAGGCGTTCTATTTCCAAAACAGGTGGGTGGTTTTCGCCATGAACCTTAGCTACTTTTACTGAATAAGCATCTAACAATTCGATAGCCTCTAATACATATGCATGATGTGTATTGACTATGTAATCAGTTAAAAAATCTAATTCCCACTTATTGAAATTTTGTGATGGTAATATTTTGTTATCTAAATTTTTCAACTCACTCATAATGTCGTCAATGTTTAAATTTTTCTTCTCACATGCTTTAGCAATTGAGATTCCACCACCACAGCAAAAATCTATTCCATGTTTTTTAAATATATCTGCTGCTTTAATATTTTCACTTACAACTTCTGCTATTTTTAATTCTTTATCTAAATTCATTGTATTTATTTTTTATTAATTTTTAATTTGAAATTGTTTCTAGTGCTTCATCATTGGGTCTACCATATTTTACAAATTCATAAATATAAAACCCAATTCCAGTTGTAAATAAAGTAGCACAAGCTGCTAAAATCACAAAGTGAACTTGTATCTCTTGTTGTACCACACCAAATTCGATACCCACTTTTCGCTCTAAATAAACTTGAGCTACACCAGCTACACCAAAGGCTACCGTCATACCTACCATCCCAATATTTGATAACCAGAAGGCTAATAAACCTGTTGTACTATCGTAAAATTTGCGTCCTGTCAAGTTTGGCATTGAGTAACTAATGAAAGCTAAAACGATCATGCCATAAGCACCCCAAAATGCTAAATGTCCGTGCATGGCTGTTACCAATGTTCCATGAGTGTACATATTTACACCAGGTAATGTATGTGCTAAACCTAACAAACCAGCACCAACAAATGATACAATGGCAGTGCCTAAAGTCCAGCTTAAAGCTATTTTATTTGGATGTTTTTTCTCTCCTTTTCTGTACATAGCAATTGCAAATAATGCCATTCCTAAAAATGCTAAAGGTTCTAATGCCGAAAATATTCCTCCAATAATTAACCAAGCTTTTCCAACACCAATATAATAGTAGTGATGACCTGTCCCTAAGATTCCAGAGATGAAAGTTAGACCTACAATTACGTATAACCATTTTTCAATTACTTCTCTGTCAACTCCGGTAATTTTGATTAATAAAAATGCAAGTATACCTCCCATAATTAATTCCCATACACCTTCTACCCATAAATGTACTACCCACCAACGGAAGAACGAATCCATCGTTTGATTATCAAACCAAATCATACCAGGCAAATAAAGTAAAGCTGCAAATACTAATCCCATGGTTAATACAAGTGATGTGGTAGTTCGTTTTTTTCCTTTAAAAAGGGTAACTAAAATAATTCCTAAAAAGGTTAAAACATTTACTACAACTAACCAGTCTAATGGTCTTGGAATTTCTAAAAATTTTCGCCCTTCCCAATAGTTAAAATGATAACCAACAATGGCTACAACACCAACTACTGCTAATGATATTAATTGAATGTATGCTAATTTTACGCTCACTAATTCATTTTCTGCTTCTTCAGGAATAATGTAATAAGCAGCTCCCATAAAACCTGATAAAAGCCAAACGACTAATAAATTGGTATGTACTGCACGAGCAGTATTAAATGGTGTTATTTGATGCAACACATCATAACCCATATGCGCAAATGCCATAATAAAACCATATACTATTTGCAACGAAAGTAATAGCATTGATAATGCAAAAAACCAATACGCCACTTTTTGTGATTTATACTTCATGATAATTAAATTTATTTTGTTTGAAAATTATTTCTTTAAATCTGGTTTTGCTGGAAATCCATTTAAGTCCACTTCGCCTATCCATTTTAGAAAAGCAACAACATCGTTTGCTTCTTGCTCTGTCATGGCGTAAGCTACCATTTTACGACCTCTTGGCGACCAAGGAGTTTTACTCATAAGAGCTGCTTTAATATAAGCTTCTCCTCTTCTTTCATATACTTTGGTCAATTCAGGTGCATAGTAAGCGCCTTCACCCATAATAGTATGACAACCCATACAATTGTTTTTTTCCCAAATTGTTTTACCTGAAATAACTTGAGGTGTTAAATTTTCTTCATGTGTTCTTTTAGGAACTTCATTACTTAATGAGTTCCATGATAGCCCTAAGAATATGGCAAAAGTGACAATAGTACCTCCTAGGAAAAATACTTTGGCTTGCGATTTTGATAGCATAATTTTATTATTTAAAATTTAAAATGATAGATTTTATTAGAAGGATTTATATAATTAATCCTTTTAACTATTTCTATTTATTTTCTTGTTGCTTTAACTTCTGCTGCACTTACTTCACCACCTTTGTTTCCAAAATTGTTTAACACATAAGTGAATGCATCTGCAATTTCTTCATCAGTATTTGTAGCTGCTGGCATTGCTTGATTAAATTTTTCTCCATTTACAGTTATTTCTCCAGTCAAACCATTAACAACTCCACCAATAGCTCTTGGCAAATCGGCTGCTAAATAATCAGAACCTGCCAAAGGTGGGAATGTTGCAGGCAAACCTTTTCCATCTGCTTGATGACAAGCTTGACACGTTTTTTCATAAACTGCTTTTCCTGATGCTAATCTTGCTTCAAGTCCTCCTGCTGCAGGTGTTTCTTCCAACATAGATTTTGGTGCTTCTGTTGTTGCTTGTGTCTCTTCTTTTTTTTCTTCTCCACCACAAGAGAATAAAAATGTTGCTGTTGTTAATGTAGCAATTGCTACCAATTTTAAATTTTTCATTTTTTTTGAATTTTTATTTTATTAAAGTTTTTATTTTTTCTATGATTTCTGTAGGTTCTTGAGCTAATCCATTTTGCTGAAATACGATGTTTCCATTTTTGTCTATTAAATGAATGGTATTGGAATGATCAAAGCCTCCATCTGCCAAAGGTTTTACACGAACATTTAACACATTGGCAATTTCCATGGTTGCATCGTTATTTGATGATATACAAGTCCAATTATCATTCAACTGATGATCAGTTGAAAATTCAACAAATCGTTCAGGTGTATCTCTTTCAGGATCCATTGTGATTAATAAGAATTGTATGTTTTGTAATTCTTCTTTTGAAAAAGCTTTTTCTATTCGTTGTATGTCTGCAACTATTCTTGGGCAAGCCGATTCGCAATGTGTAAACACCATAGCAGCTACAGTAATTTTAGTTGACAAATCACTTAAAGACATGCTGTCTTTATTTTGCTTAATCCATTTACTTTCTAAATTAAAAATAGATTCGTTAGAAGTTGTTTCATTTTCAACAACCTCCTCTGTTTTATTTTTGTCTTTTTTACAACATTCTTTTTCTTCTTTTTCATTACAAGAAAAAATAAAGAAAATTGATACTGCTAATGCTATTATTTTTATTTTGTTTTTCATTTTATTGTTTTTATTTATTTTTTACACATCTAAATCCTAAATTAGGAACACCATATTTGGCTTTTACACTTGACCTAGAAGCAAAGCGCATAAACGATGCGTAATTATTAATATCTTTTGATGCGAATGAACCTCCACCACAAAAAAACGTATTATCCAGTCCACTATTTCCTCTTGATTCACCAGTGGTTAATGCACTATTAAAGTCAAATGTCCATTCCCAAACTAAGCCATGTAAATCCCAAACTCCATAGAAATTTTTGAATGTAGAGCCCACATGTGGCAATACTTTAGGACTAGATTTTGATACCCAATTCAATACCCATTGATTAAATTTTAAATCTTTGGAAGCATCTGCTTTTGTTTCACTTGCTCTACCTGCCAATTCCCATTCGGCTACAGATGGCAATCGTTTTCCTTGACATTCACAATATTTTTTTGCTGCAAACCAAGATACATTTACCACAGGACTTAATGCAATAGTTGCATTAAATGAGGTATCTGAATTCCATTGATGTAAATAATTAGTATCAGCATAAATGGATTTTATTTTTGTTTTACTCCATGTTGGATTTTGTAAAATAAATTTTTTGTAATCCTCATTTGTTACAGGATAAACATCCATTAAAAATGGTTTCACTATAGTTTTTTGACTATCCAAAGAATATAAAGGAAGGAAGATTCCTCCCTTTATATTAACCATGGCTGGCTGACTTTGACCAAAGACCAACAAGTCGATAAACAAAAATAATATTGTGAATAATTTGTACATGCTTATTTACGTTGTTTTGCTACATCAGCAGGTGACACTTCGCCTCCTTTGTTTCCAAAACTATTTAATACAAATGTTGCCACTGAAGCTATTTGAGCATCACTTAATGTTTGTTTTGGCATCACACCATCAAATGCTTTTCCATTTACAGTAATTTTTCCTGATAAACCATGAATAATAGTTTTAGTAACTAATGATGGATTTGAAGCAAAATAATCTGAATTTAATAATGGTGGGAAAGCGCCATCAATTCCTTTCCCGTCTGCTTGGTGACATGCTTGACAAGTGCTTGCATATACTGCCTTCCCTTGTGTTATTTTTTCTTCTTTAGTTAATGGTTTAGCAGCAACAACTGGTTCGTCAGGCATGGTTTGTGCACCTCCTTCTGCTTGATAAATACGATCATCTTGTTGACCTGAGTAAATAGATTTCATTTCATTCCCTTCTACTTTCAACATACCTAAAGAACCTTTATTGAATGTTCTGAATATTGAGTGATCAACTAAAATTAAAGTGGCTGGTACATCGCATTTAAATTCTGTAATAGCTGAACCTCCAGCAGGTACTAAAGTTGTTTGAACATTGTGATTTAATGTAGTTCCTCCTTCAGGATAAACGTTGTCAAAAATGTCACCAATTACATGGAAACTTGAAACCAAATTAGGACCACCATTACCTACAAATAAACGAACAGTTTCACCTACTTTAGCTTTCAATGCTTTGTCTCCAGTTAATGCACCTACTTTTCCATTGAATACAACATAATCTGGTTGTTCTTTTAAGGCTTTGTCCATGTTGAATTGTTGCAAGCCAGATTCACCATAATTCCCTTTGGTATAGAAATCTCCTTGACAAACATAAAATTCTTTATCCACTTTTGGCAAGCCTTCTTTAGGTTCTACCAATATCAAACCATACATTCCATTGGCAATATGCATACCAACTGGCGCAGTAGCACAATGATAAATATATAATCCTGAATTTAAGGCTGTAAATGAAAATTGAGTTTCATGTCCTGGTGCAGTAAATGTTGCTGCTGCTCCACCTCCTTGACCAGAAACAGCATGTAAATCAATATTGTGTGGTAATTTACTACTTGGATTATTTTTCAAATGAAACTCTACAAAATCACCTTGGCGAACACGAATAAATTTACCAGGCACACTTCCTCCAAATGTCCAGAAATTGTATTTTACACCATCCATCATTTCCATTTCTTTTTCTATGACTTCAAGATTTACAATCATTTTTGTTGCATAATCTCTTGTAATGGGTGGTGGCACATTGGGTGCATCTGTTAAAACGGCTACTTCTTCTCCTTTGATTTCTTCAACTCCATTTGAAGATTTACTTGTACTAGAATTGTTTTTACAACTTCCCATAAATAGTCCTAAAATAAAGACTATTGCTACTAATTTAATTTGTTTTGTGTTCATGACGTGTAATTTTATTTGTTATTAAATGTTGGTCTATTTTTTAAATTCATTGTATAATAATGTTGGTGAAACTTTTAGCATAAGATATGCCCATGTATTAAAATCATTGGCATTACCTCCTTTTATATATTCCATATTTTTGGTTGCAAAAAGCAATGAATAACCTAATTGCAAATGAATAATTGAGGAAGGTTTGTAGTCAACTAATATGTCAACTTCATTTCCTAAAGATTTCTTTATTTTATTAATTCCAAGATTATTTTCATTTGCTAATGAAAAATGATGAAGGTCTAACGATGCAGAAATAGTTTTTGACGGTGTATATCCAACACGTGCATATAAATCCATCAAACCTCGTTGTTTCGTATCTGTTGGAATATTTAAGAAGTAATCCATATATCCGTAAAACTTGTGGTTGGTAGCATAAAGAGTAGAGAAACTATTGTTTGCAGTTGCACTTGTATTGTCTTTATTTCCTGACAAATAATCTGCACCTAAACCAAAGGCGATTTTCTTTATTTTTTTCTCACCATAAGCATTTATCATAAAAGCATTTTGGTTTAAATTGCTTTCTGTTTTACCTCCTTGGTAATAAGCTCCTAATATACCTTTCCAGCCATTGAGATTATAATTATATAAAGGTCCAAATGTATAAGTTGCTTTTAATTTTGTATTGCTTGTAACGATAGAATTCATTCCGTTTACAATGGCAATTCCTGAAAGTGAATGACCTTTATTGAATTCTTTTTTTACCCAAGAAAAACCGAGCGCTTTATAATTTTTTAATGCGTAAGTTGTTCCAAAAATTGGTTCACCAACTTGGTTGAATGCACCACCTAAGTGCCATTTGAATTTATTTTTATCATCAGTATATTTCAACAATATGGCATCATGCGAAATGGTTAAATTTGCCCAGTCTAAATTACCGAATAAGCGATGGTTGTCATAGACTAATTCTTGACGTCCCATTTTTAATGCAAACCCTTGTTTCAAGTTTAGTTCCATCCACAATTCATTGACTTGCAAACCTGCTACGTCTTTCTTTTGCTCTTCATCGCCCCATGTTCTTGCATCCTGAATAGAAGAAAACATTTGAATATTATCTTTCTTATAGTCGAAAATGAGACGTGCTCGTTGACCAGTAAAAAAGGCTGTTTTAGACGAATCTGTCATTAGCGTTCTATAGCCGTTTCTTAATTCAGTTCTAGCTCTATATTGTGCTGAAATTTTGAAATAGTTTTCTTGCGAAAAACTTTTAATTGCGATAATGCTTGTTAGCATTAATACGATGATGATTTTTAAATTGTTACTGCTCATTATATTAAGATTTAAATACCTTTTTATCTTTTATTTTATTAAAAAAATTTAGTTCATAAATAATACAGCTTTTTTTGCCAATACTAAATTATTGAAATCAAGAATAGTATTTTTTTCAAGCATGTTTCTAACACTTTGTTTAATTTTTTGATATTCGTGATGCATTGGGCATGGATTAATATTACTACAATGTTCTAACCCTAAAACACAACTATTTAATAACCCATCACCATCTATTAATAGCACAATATCCAAAACAGGTTTATTCATTTGTGCTTCACTCATACAAAATCCTCCATTGGGACCTTTTACTGAACTCACAATTTTTTTACGACTTAATTCTTGTAAAATTTTTGCTACAAAATATTCTGGTGCATGAATGCCTTTTGCAATTTCCTTAACTCCTACGCAAGTAATTCCATCTCGTTGTTGAGCGATGAAAATAGTAGCTTTAATGGCGTATTCGCAAGTTTTAGAAAACATTTTATTACAATTCTATGACAAAGATAAAATGCAGAAAGCAATAATAAAAGATATTATTGTCTTTTATTATCAAAACTGATTAAAGTCATAAAAACAGCATCATTATTCATTACTTCTCCTCCACTGTAAATACCAGACAAATTGACCCCCTTTCGCCAGAGCAATGTGACCCCCTAAGAATACTTTCCAAAAAAGTATTAATTGAGGCCTAAAAAAATAGTAAAGAACTAGTTGTTTTTGCTTTTCAAACGTAGGATTTTTTTTGCCTATTTTGATTAATTAATTTTCTCGGTTTGCTCAGCGTTATTTTCCTTTTTTAGTTTTCTCAGTGATTCCCCTTTTAACTCTACCCGCACTGATTGATGTACTAGTCTGTCCAGGATGGCATCAGCAACGGTTTGTTCACCAATCACATCATACCAGTTTTTTACAGGAACCTGCGAAGCAATGATGGTACTGTGTTTGCCATGTCGGTCTTCTACAATATCCATCAATAATGCTCTGCCGCTAGCATCAAAAGACTGTATGCCAAAGTCATCTAATATCAACAGATCTTGTTTCTCTATTCTAGCAAGTTCTTTAATATGAGAACCATCTGCCTTGGCCATCTTTAAAATAGACAGAAGTTTGGCTGTATTGGTGTAGTAAACTTTAAAACCTAGCAAGCAAGCCTGGCGTCCAATAGCAGATGCTAAATAACTCTTACCTGTACCAGTGCTACCTGTGATAAAAGCATCTTGTCCTTTTTTAATAAACTCGCAAGTAAACAATCGGTCTATCTGGTTTTTGTCCAGTTCTCTGTTGTTGTCAAAATCAATTCCGTTCACATCTGCCAGATAACGGAACTTGGCTGTTTTAAGGTTTCGCTGTAAGGAACGATGCTTGCGATCATCCCATTCGTTTTGTACTAAGTACTGTGCCATCTCATCATTGGTAAAGCTTACTGCTGGCGGAAGCTCTACAAAAGTTTTAAAAGCGGTTTGCATGCCATGCAGGCGCATATCGCCCATTTTCTTTAACGTGTCTTTGTTCATGTTTTTTTTGATTGAATTGGTTAGTGAAAATTAATTATTCAAAATAATCTGCGCCACGCACGTTTTCGTGTGTTGGCATATCGGTAGTCGGTATCTCATCTTCCATTGGGATGGCATCTGCTTTTGATCGAAGTATCTGATCTATTATACCATAGTTGTAAATACCATAACTATCTGCTCGTTTACAAGCGTTGATGAGTCTTGTGTTACCTACTCGTTTAGCAAAGTTTAATACGCCAGAACAGGATCTATAGCTCTGTTCCGGGTAAACCTCTCTGGCTAATATCTTAGCAATATATTGAGCAACACCGGCTCCAATCTCATTGGCAGTAGTCATAAACTTCTGTGGATTCCAGTCTGTCGCATATTTGTGGTGCGAGGCTAAGTGGTCTTGTGTGGTAATGTATTTCAGATCTTTGCCATGATATCTATCGTGTACGGCTACAATCTCGTTTTCATTATATACTTGTAATTGAGTAGTGGTATACTTCACCTTCAATCGCTTGCCGATTAACTTGTAGGGTACACTGTAAAAGCGTTTATCTACACTCAGTAATACGTGTCCATACTTGTTTACCGTTGATAGTTGAACCGTCGTTGGCTCGAACAAATAAGGATTCAGTGGTTGCAGTGCCTGTTTTTCTACATCTATAAACTGTTGCATCCTGCTATAGTTCTCCCCAGTAAGCTTGGCGTTATTGTGCACCTCAAGATGCACAAGTATGTCTTTGTTCATCTCGTCAAGATGGTGGTAAACCTTTTGATCAATCTTAGAGAATATGGTGGTGTAGCTAATTTTTACTGCACCTTCTACCAATGCTTTGTCTTTAGGTTTATAGGTTCTGGTAGGACATCCAAATGTGTGGTAATGCTCCGCAAAGGCAGCAAAAGTATCATTGAGTTGTGCCTCGTATTTGCTGGCTTTGGTTACAGCAGATTTTAAATTATCGGGGACTATCGCTTGTGGCACACCACCAAAAAAATGCAAGGCACTTTCACATCCTAGTATAAAATCTTCTTTGCATTGTGAGTGAACAGCCATTACAAAAGTAAGCTGACTACATCCGAGTATGGCTACAAATACTTCCAGGTCTTTGATCTCACCAGTATCCGCATCTACTAAGTGTAATTTTTGCCCTGTAAAGTCCACAAACATTTTATCACCCGCCTTATGAGTCATTTTTAAAGAAGGCTTACCAACCTGCATAAACCGATTGAGCTTCTCCAAAAATGATGAACTCTTATAGCCATCCACACAATGTGTTAGGTAGAATTCATACACTTTGCCCTTTGTGACACCACGCTTCTTAAGCATACTTGCAAGTATTGGAAGAAGTGGTTCTAATTCAGAGAGTCGCCTATTTAATCCCACAATAGGCTCTTTAATTAAGAACAGCTGCGACATCTCTGCATCACTCATTGCTTCAATCTCTTCAAATGTTTTCTCTGATAGTACATAACGATACAAGTATTTTTTAATGGTGTTGCGTGCAACCCCTGTAGATTTGCTGATTGATTTTGCACCCATCCCTGTGGAGTAAAGTCGAAGAATCTGGCGAATTGTAAACATCTCAATTGTTTTGTTAGACATGAAAAGAAAGGACTTGATGAACCAAGAACCTCTTCTTTTTTTCCTACGAAAACAACTAATTCTTTTACTCGTTTTTAGGGGGTCAATTTGCTCTGGCGGCAGGGGGTCACATTGCTCTGGCGAAAGGGGGTCAGTTTACGCTGGTATTAGGGGGTCAATTTGACTGGATTTTCCACTATCCGTAACAAAATAGTGCTCAGAATCTTTGCTTGTGTCAATAACAAGAGAATTTACGAAAAAAATTACTCCTATTCATTGGCAATACCATAGAAATCGACGCAAGCATGCTTAATAGCAGTGCAGGTTTATGGCCCATAATTTTAAAAATGCTATTGGTTAAACACCAGCGAAAATACCGTACCGCCCCCTTCTTTAGATTGAACCTGTATATTGCCTTTATGCAACATCATAATTTGTTTACATAAACTAAGTCCGATACCACTGCCTGTTTTTTTAGTAGTAAAAAATGGAATAAAAATGCGCTCTATTAATTCTTCGGGCATGCCATACCCATTATCTGAAACCTGTATAACTGTTTTTTGGGAAGCACTTACCGCAGCAGAAAGTTTAATAAGCGGTTCATGGGTTTCTTTTACTGCTTCAATGGCATTTACAATTAAATTAATCATTACCTGTTCTACCAGATTGGTATCTGCTTCCAGCATTAATTCGGGGTCTTTTAAAATGATATCCATTTCAATTTGCTTTTGCGCCAATGTGGGCTGCATCAGGGTGTGCAGGTTTTCGAACAAATCGCGGATATACACTTTAGACAGGTTGGGCGTGGTTATTTTATTTAGGTTACGGTAGGTTTCAGTAAACTTTAGCAGTCCCTCGCTGCGGCTGCGGATGGTTTCAATACCCAGTTCCAGGTCTTCAAAATCGTTCCAGCTATCGGCAGGCATTTTGTCTTTTGACTGGTTAAGTAGATTTTTAAGTGTATACGATAGGGAAGAAATGGGCGCTACGGAATTCATAATCTCATGGGTCATTACACTTAACAACCTTTGCCAGGCTTTGCTCTCGGTTTCGTCTAATGCTTCGTTTACGTTTTGAAAAGCAATTAATTTATACTTTTTTCCTTCGGTTTGAAAGGCGGTGGCAGACAATAATAACTTAACCGGGTTGGCATCTTTATGTGCGGTAACAATATGACTTTTAGCCAATGGTAAAGCCATGATTTCGTGGTATAATGACCAGTCACGTTTACTAAGTGAATGAATGGTTTTTAAATAGGGTACCTGTAATATTTTTTTTAAAGCTTCATTCATCCATACTACTTCGCCCGATTCTATTTCGTAGGAGAGAATGCCCGTATCTACCAGTTCCAGAATTTTTTGCAGGTATTGGTACTGGGTTTCTTTTTCTTTGGTTAAGCCTTTTAAAGTGGCATTTATTTCGTTAAATCCTTTGCGCAGGGCCTGTATTTCCATAGGTGCATGTTTTACATCAAAGCGGCGCGAAAAATCGCGGTAATGCACACTTTCTACAAACTGGTTTACCTCGTCCTGGGCTTTTTGCTGAAACCTGAAAAAATCAATCAGCTGAATAATAAGTATAGGCAATACCAGTAACAGGTACACGTAAAATTCTTTAACCAGTAAAAATGCACCAATACAAAGCACTATAAACAACAGGGCAATTTTTATAATGATAGACCATTCGTATCTTTTAAGCATCTGCTTTAATTTAAGCTATAAAGGCAATATGGGTAAAATACATCTGCTGCAATATTACCTTGTTAAATATCGTATTTACTTAAGCGGCGGTATAGGGCGGTTCTTGTAAGCCCCAGTTCCCGTGCAGCTTTGGTAATATTGCCGCCATGTTTTTCTATTACTTTCAAAATGGTATTTTTCTCCAGATTACTAAGGTTGGTATCGTCTGCTTCATCGCTAATTACGGGTGCAGATTCTATGGGTGAAAAAATAAGGTCTTTGGCCTGCAGTACATCTCCATCGCCCATAATAATGGCCCTTTCAATAGTATATTGTAATTCCCTTACATTACCGGGGTAATGGTACTGTAGTAATTTTTGCCTGGCACTTTCATCAAAATTTATGGAGGGGCGCATATACTTGCCGGCATATTGCTGCGCATAGTGTTTGGCCAGCAGAATAATATCTTCACCGCGTTTGCGCAATGGAGGTACGGTAATTTCTACGGTATTTATACGGTATACCAGGTCTTTTCTAAACCGGCTTTCGTTTGCCAGTTCCATTAAAGGCAGGTTGGTAGCGCATATAAGTCGTATATCAATAGGCATAGCCTGGTTGGCGCCTAGGCGTGTTACCATTCTGTTTTGTAAAACCGTAAGTAGTTTAGCTTGCTGGGCAAGGGCAATATTACCAATCTCGTCTAAAAATAGGGTGCCCCCATTGGCACTTTCAAAACGGCCTACACGGTCTTCACGGGCATCGGTAAATGCGCCTTTTTTGTGGCCAAATAATTCACTTTCAAACAGGGTTTCGGTTAAAGCACCTACATCTACTTTTACAAAAGGTTTATCTGCCCGCAGTGATCTTTCGTGAATGGCTTTGGCAATAAGGTCTTTACCAGTGCCATTTTCGCCAAGTATAAGTACATTGGCATCGGTAGGGGCAATTTTAGAAATTTTGTAAAAAATATCCTGCATTACCTCGCTGGTGCCAATCATGTCTTTACCGAGGTTAACATCACCGCCCATGCTGCCTGTCTTATTTTTTACACCTGTTTTGCCTTTAATGGCATCGGCAATGGTGCTAATCAATTTATCGTTATGCCAGGGTTTAACTACAAAATCTGCAGCCCCTTCTTTTAAGGATCTAACGGCAAGATCAATATCGCCATAGGCGGTAATCATAATAACCGATATATCGGGCCGTAATTCTTTCACCCGCTTTAGCCAGAAAATACCTTCGTTACCGGTATTTATAGAGGATTTAAAGTTCATATCCAGTAGCAGCAAATCAAAATTATTTTTGCTTAATAGTGACAGCAGGTTCTCCGGATTTTTTTCGGTGATAATTTCCTTTACCTCTGTTTTTAATAATAGCCTAACCGCGGTTAAAATATCCGGATCATCGTCTACCGCAAGGATAGAAAATTTTTTCAGGTTCATCATGTATCACTCTTTTTAGTATGCTTATTAATGTGTGAGCCGGGCGTTAAAACCAGCATTGGCTTTACTTGCGTCGCACTCTTGTACGTTCTGGCCAATTGGCAGCAAAATACGGTCATTTCATTATCTGCCAATCTATTGTGCCAACCATTGCTATAAATATACCAATTGTTTTAAATGAATGATATTGAAATGCTTATCCAAAACAGGCCATTGCCCGCTGTTGCAATTGCGTACACAAAGTGTATCAAAAGCGTACACCCGTTTTGAATAAATTTTTGTAAAGCATTGTTTTTCAATGCAAAAATTTCTGGCACTACTATTTATTTAATATAGCAGCAGAGTTTTTTGACAAGTTGAATTTTTGGGTAACAGCTTTTAGGGTAGCTGCAGTGTTTACAGGCCTGTAGCCACCACTTTAGCTGATAAGGCTTACAGCTTTTTGCAGGCATAACCAATAACAAAGTAAACAACAATATATTCTCATGTACAAAACAAACCTGTGTTTCTACACCGGGTTTTTATAAAGAGAAAATTGGTTTTTTCTGCGTTAGGGATTGCAACGAAAAGCCCGGAGCCCCGCCCCGGGGCGAGGACTTGCAGTGAAAAGCCCGGCCCGCAGGGAACGCCCAACAATAACAACCAATAACCAGTAATTTTAAAATTAACAACAACGATAAATTTTACACTGTGGACAGAGTAATTGAAAAAAAGAAATGGACAACCAAAAAAATACTCACCATTGCCGGTATTACCGCATTGGTAGCATTAATTGCAGCCAGTTATTATTTTACATCGGGCAATAGTAAACTGAATGTAGAGACAGACAGGTTACAAATCTCGGAAGTAAAAAAAGGAATATTCCAGGAAAACATTCCCGTAAACGGTGTGGTTTTACCAGAAACCACTATTTATTTGGATGCTGTAGAGGGTGGCCGCGTAGAAGAAAAATTTGTGGAAGATGGAGCCATGATGACCAAGGGACAACCCATTTTAAGATTAAGCAATACCGATTTGGAATTGAGTTTGGTAAACCAGGAAACATCGGTATATAACCTGTTAACCCAAATGCAGATCTCGAAAAATGCAGCCCAGCAAAACACCATTAACAACCTTAATCAAATGACGGATGCCGAGAATAATCTTAAAGAAGCTGAAAGGGTGTATAACCTGAATAAGCATTTGTTTGAGCAAAAAGTAATTGGATCCCAGGAGTTTAAAAAAAGTGAGAATGAGTATTACTACCAACTGAATAAAAAGAAGCTTTCTCAACAGGTATTAAAACAGGATTCGTTATCAAACACGCAGCAGTTAATACAGGCCAAACAATCGTACGAAGGTTCTCAAAATGCACTGTCAGTAATGCGTAAAAAAGTGGGCGACCTGATAGTACGTGCCCCGGTAGATGGCCAGTTAACATCGCTGGATGCAGAAGTAGGTCAGAATAAAAATAAAGGCGAAAGATTGGGCCAGCTGGATGTAATGAGTGGCTATAAAGTAAGGGTAGATGTAGACGAACATTATATTTCGCGTATTTATGTGGGCTTAAGAGGTAGCTTTAGCTTTGCCGATACCAGTTACCAGCTGGAAATTAAAAAAGTATATACACAGGTTACCAGTGGCCGCTTTCAGGTAGATATGGAATTTGTAGGCAAAGTGCCAAAAGGCATACGCCGCGGACAAACCTTACAAATTCTATTGGCATTAAGCGATGAAAGACAATCGCTGCTGTTGGCCAAAGGCGGTTTTTACCAGCAAACAGGTGGTAACTGGATATTTAAAGTAAGCAAGGATGGCAGCACAGCCTATAAGGTAAACATTCAACTGGGCAACCAAAATACAGATGCCTATGAAGTATTGCAAGGCCTTGAACCCGGAGATAAAGTAATTACCAGTAGTTATGAGAATTACGAGAACATGCAGGAGCTGGTATTAAAGAAAAAATAATTACCAAAATAATATTGAACAGTTAATATACACACAACAATTTACCTCATCAGGCAAAAGCCAATTGCCTGGGAACAAAACAAAAAATGCTATGATAAAGATAACCAGTCTGGAAAAAGTATACCGCACAGAAGAAGTAGAAACCATTGCCTTAAACAAACTTTCTATTGAAGTAAAGGAAGGAGAATTTGTATCGGTAATGGGCCCCAGTGGTTGCGGCAAATCTACCCTGTTAAATATCCTGGGTTTGCTGGACGATCCCGATGCAGGCAGCTTTATTTTTAACGGTATTGAAGTGGCCGGTTTTAACGAGCGTAAACGTGCCGATTTACGTAAACACAATATTGGGTTTGTTTTTCAAAGCTTTAACCTGATAGATGAACTTACCGTTTTTGAAAATGTAGAATTGCCGTTGATTTATACCGGCATGAAAGCGCCGGAGCGTAAGAAAAGAGTAGAAGAAGTACTGGAAAAAGTACAGATCATGCACCGCCGTAACCATTACCCGCAACAATTATCCGGCGGTCAGCAGCAACGTGTGGCAGTTGCACGTGCCGTAGTAAATAAGCCAAAGCTAATTTTGGCCGATGAGCCTACCGGTAATCTGGATAGCCATAATGGTAACGAGGTAATGGAATTATTAACCGAATTAAATGAACAGGGTACCACCATCATTATGGTTACACACAGCGAGCATGATGCCAAGTACAGCCACCGCATTATTCGTATGCTGGATGGGCAAACTGTAACCGAAAACATATTAATCTAACAACGAAATATAGCTGTACCTATAAATTGTTTATCATGAAAAATGCCACAAAAAATACCATGTTTATTTTACTGTTTACCATAATGGTTGGTTGTATTGTGGTGATGGCCGGTAGTATTTACCAGTCTCAAATAACAGTTAAAAATATTGATACCGCGGCACCCCAAAATAACATGGAAACCACCACCGGTTGTTGCCAGACAGATAGTGAAACACCCGGGCAGTTTATTGCTTTTAGAATGTTGCAACTATTATAATTTTTTATTTGGGTACCGGCAGTTGAATTGCTATTAAACATCGTTGTGTCACTCACTTGTACACCGGCACAACAGGCAGCAAAAAAAGAACGATTAATAAAGCCAATACACCATGTAATTATGGGTGGTGGTAAAACGATGCTTTTTCTAAATAACCCTCAACCCGATAAACTGCTAATACATACACCAGCATTGGTAAAAATAGCAACTATGATTAAAAATTATTTTACAATAGCATTTAGAAACCTCTTTAAAAATAAAGGGTTTTCTATTATTAATATTACGGGCCTTGCAGTAGGTATGGCTAGTGCTGTACTTATTTTACTATGGATACAAAACGAAGTATCCTACGATCAGTTTCATGAAAACAAAGACCGCATTTATGAAATGTGGAACAAAGCCAGTTTTAGTGGCAAACTACAAAGCTGGAACACCACCCCAAAAATTCTTGCACGCACTATAGAGCGTGATATACCCGAAGTAGAAAGAGCCGTTCGTGTTAACTGGACAGGCAGCTTGTTATTTAGCATAGGCGAAAAAAGGCTTACTGTAAGGGGCAATATGGTAGATTCAGGTTTTTTGCAAATGTTTAGTTTCCCGCTGTTGCAGGGCAATGCCTTAACTGCATTAAACGATATGCACTCCATTGTAATTACGCAGCAATTGGCCATTAGCCTGTTTGGTAATGATAAGGAGGCCATGGGGAAAGTAATAAAAATAGATAATAAAGATAATTTTACAGTAACTGGTGTTGTTACCACTCCCCCCAATAATTCAAGGTTCGATTTTGAATACCTGTTGCCATGGTCTTACTTAAGGGCACGAGGAGAAGATGATGAAAACTGGGGCAATAATTCTACCCGCACTTATGTAATGCTAAAGCCCGGTGTAAACATAAGTGGAGTGCAAGCAAAAGTAAAAGTGCTGAAACAGAAATATGATAAGGATGAACCAACCTGGGAAATGTTTATTTACCCCATGAGCCGCTGGCGTTTATACTCCAGTTTTACCAATGGCGTAGAAGATGGTAATGGCCGTATTACATTCGTAACTATGTTTGGTATCATTGCAGCTTTTATATTGCTGATTGCCTGCATTAATTTTATGAACCTTAGCACGGCCCGTAGCGAGAAAAGAGCAAAGGAAGTGGGCATACGCAAAGTAGTTGGTGCTTCCCGCCAATCATTGATTGCTCAATTTATTGGCGAATCTGTTATCCTGTCATTTATATCTGGTATACTGGCTATTGTAATTGTAGAGTTGGTATTACCTTCTTTTAACAGCCTAACTGATAAACATTTGTTTATTGATTTTACGGATATATATTTCTGGCTATCAGGTATTGGATTTATTTTGTTTACGGGTTTATTGGCAGGTAGTTACCCGGCATTCTTTATGTCGTCCTTTAAACCGGTATCTGTATTAAAAGGTACCTTTAAAAAGGCAAATGCTTTAATTACACCCCGCAAAGTATTGGTAGTAATGCAATTTACTTTTGCCATAATACTAATCATATGCACCATCATTGTAAAACAACAAATTGATTATGCCCAAAGCCGCGAAACTGGCTATAATAAAAACAACCTTATTTATCATCCTTTCACCGGTGATATAGAAAAAAATTATCTGCTAATCAAGCAGGAATTATTGGCTGCCGGTATAGCCAGTTCAGTTACCAAAACAAGTGCCCCACTTACCCAAAGCTGGAGCGATGGATGGGGTCAGGAATGGGAAGGCAAAGACCCTAATGATAAAACAGATTTTTACAGGTATAACGAAGATGAAGGCCTTGGCCAAACTGCCGGATTAACATTTGTACAAGGCAGGGATTTTGATTTAAAAAAATTTCCTACAGATTCAAATGCCATGATTATTAATGAATCTGCTTTAAAAGTGATGAAGTTTAAAAACCCTATTGGCCAAATTGTAAAAGATAACGGACAAGAATGGCATATAGTAGGCGTAATAAAAGATTTTATTTTAACCTCGCCCTACGAACCAACCAGGCCCATGTTAATTGCCGGGGCGAATGCCTGGTTTCAAACCTTACTGATTAAGTTTAACGAGCAAGGCAATACCGCTGATAACCTGCAAAAAGCAGCAGCCATCTTTAAAAAGTATAACCCTGAATATCCGTTTGATTACACATTTGTAGACAAAGAGTATGAGCAGAAATTTGATAACGAACAACGCACGGCAAAACTGGCCGGTTTGTTTTCGGGGTTAACTATTTTTATTTCTTGTTTGGGTTTATTTGGGCTTGCAACCTATATGGCAGAAAACAGGATAAAGGAAATTGGTGTAAGAAAGGTAATGGGTGCTTCAGTTGCAGGTATCGCTGCTTTATTATCGAAAGATTTTCTTAAACTGGTTTTAATCTCATTTGTCATTGCATCGCCTGTTGCATGGTGGGCTATGAACAGCTGGCTAAATGATTATACCTATCGTACACCAATCAACTGGTGGGTATTTGCGATAGCCGCAATTGGCTCGGTATTAATTGCCATTATTACGGTAAGTTATCAGGCTATAAAAGCTGCAGTAGCCAATCCTGTAAAAAGCCTTAGAACAGAATAATTTCTTTTATAAAAACTGTAACTAAAAACATATACAATCGTTCAATACCGGGGCATAGTATTTTAGCCGAATTAAGTTACGAAAGCACAAGAGTGCGACGCAAGCGGCGATGCTATAAGTGCTATTGCCCGGAACAAAACATTTAAAACATTTAAAACAAGGTATTATGAAAAAGCTCATTCTGGTATTTGCGGTTATTGGTTTTACAACGCTGGCGCAGGCACAGGGTAATAAAACACCTTACATTACAAAAAACATTAGCGAAACTATTAAACAGGTTCAGGTAGAAACCTCAGGCGGTAGTATTGAAGTAGCGGGTGGTACCAACGAAACAAAAGTGGAAGTTTTTATTACAGGCAACAACGGCTTAAACGCCATTTCTAACGAAGAAATTGAAGCCAGATTGAAAGAATCCTATACGCTTGACGTGCATGTTACTGATGATAAACTGGTAGCTATTGCCAAACAAAAAAGCAATAACATGAACTGGAAAAAATCATTAAGTATTTCGTTTAAAATTTATGTGCCGGTTCAGGTAAATACACAGCTTACAACCAGCGGGGGCAGTATTAACCTTAGTAACCTTAACGGTTCGCAACGGTTTGCTACCAGCGGTGGAAGCCTTACATTAGATAAGCTGGCTGGCAATACAAAGGGCAGTACTTCGGGCGGCAGTATTAAAGTTAGCAACTCAACAGATAATATTGATTTAAGCACTAGCGGTGGTAGCATTAATGCAGATGGTTGTAAAGGCAATCTTGATTTAAGCACAAGTGGTGGCTCGGTACATTTGTTTAATCTGGATGGCATCATAAATGCCGCAACCAGTGGTGGCAAAATTGAAGGCAATAATATTACCGGCGAACTATCGGCCGCAACCAGTGGCGGCAGTATTAACCTCACCAATATTGCAGGCAGCTTAAGTGCGGGCACCAGCGGTGGCAGTATGAATATTGGTATTACCAAAATGGGCAGTTATTTAAAGCTGGGCAATTCAGGTGGTAATATTGATATTAGCTTACCCAAAAACCAGGGGCTTGATCTTGATTTAAAAGCCAATAAAATTAAAGTAAGCAGCCTGAATAATTTTAATGGTACAACTGATGAAAATAGCATCAATGGCACATTAAATGGCGGTGGAGTACCTGTAAAAGTAAAAGCCTCCAGTGGCAGAATCAATATCAACTTTAACTAGTATAAAAGGCCTATAACTATTTATGGGCCAGGCTGCAGTACTAGAGTCAGCAGTACTTGCGTCGCACACTTGTACGGTTTGTGCAATGTGCGGCACAAAGAGTTTAACGGCATGCATAGGTAACCATGCGCACAATAAAAACTAAAACAAATTAATTACACCAATAATTGATGTTATGTTTAAAAATTATTTTAAAACTGCCTGGAGAAATATACGTGCCAATAAACTTTTTACAGTGCTTAATATTGCAGGACTGGCCATTGGCTTGTGTGTTTTTATATTATTGTTTGCCCATATTGCCAACGAATTAAGTTTCGACCGCATGTATACAAACGGTAACAATATTTATCGTGTAAACATGGAAACAACTGCCCAATACAATAGTGAACAATGGGCAGAATTACCCAATGCAGTTGGGCCGGCCATGCTAAAGGATATACCTCAGGTAAAATCATTTACCCGGTTGGTAAAAAATGATTTTGGTGCCACCGCCTCTTTAAAAGTGGGCGATAAAAATTTTGTTGAAAACGGACTTTACCTGGCCGATGCAAGCGTATTTACCGTCTTTGATTTTAGTTTTGAAGAGGGTACTATTGCTGCAGCTTTTACACAACCCAATTCAATAGTTATTTCAACATCGGCGAAAGAAAGGTTGTTTGGCAATCAGCAGGCAATGGGTAAAACCATCGCCATTAATAACAGGGATACGGTATATGTATCTGGTGTTTATAAGGATTTGCCTGTAAACAGCACCATTGATTGCGACATGATCTATAATATTATGGATTCCTGGATGGGCCAAAATGTTTCCTGGAGCAATGCCAGTTTTGAAACCTACTGTTTATTACAACCAACAGCCAATATTGCTTCCGTACAACAAATGGCAACAGGCTTAATTAATAAGTACGTTCCCAAAGATGAACAATATTATACCAGGTTTATGTTGCAGCCTTTGGCAGACATACATTTATATTCTACCAATTTAAGGCAAGGATATTCAGCAAAAATGGGCAGTATAACTACCATTAAAAGTCTGTTGTTCCTTTCTTTACTTATTTTATTAATAGCCTGTATTAATTATATGAACCTGGCCACTGCACGTTCGCAGAAAAGAGCCAAAGGAGTGGGCGTAAATAAGGTTCTGGGTGCCAACATAAAACAAATGTTGATGCACTTTTATACCGAAACTGGTATACTTACCTTTATTTCTATCGCAATGGGCTATGCACTGGCCATTATTTTACTTCCCTTTTTTAGAAATATTACAGGCAGCGAATTAAACAATGCCAATTTGTATTCAACGCCCATTTTATTAAGCCTTGTATTGGTATGGCTGTTGGTTACCATGGTGGCCGGTAGCTACCCAGCCATCTCCATGTCGCGTATTTCGCCACTGATATTGATGAACAAATCAAAGCAAAAGCATTCGCTGGCCGATTTAATCAGAAAATCATTGGTAGTGTTTCAATTTGCCTGCTCAATTATTTTAATTATTGCAGTAATGGTAATATACCAGCAATTGCAATATATCACCAATAAAAATCTGGGATATAATCCCAAAGGCATTATTGCGGTTTCCATTAAATCAGCAGAAAACGATCAGCAAATTAACACAGCCATCACCGATATTAAAAACCTGGCAGTTATTGAAAATGTATCTGTTGTACAATCCATACCCGGCGAAACAGAAAGTGGAAGATCTGTTCGTAAATTGGCTACAGATAAAGAAGGCTTTCCGGTTAAAACCTGTCGTACAGATGGCGCCATAACGGAAACTATGCAATTGCAATTGTTAGCCGGCAATCCCCTGCCTAAAAGCTTATCCCAGCAGGATACTACCTGTTATGTTTTGATTAATGAAACGGTAGCCAAATACCTGGGTTACAAAACTCCGCAAGAAGCTGTAGGTAAAAATGTCATCTCAGAAATGTCTGAAAATGCTTCGGTAATTACCGGAGTAGTAAAAAACTTTAATTATCAATCGCTAAAAGATGATATTGGCGGCTATGTTTATTACGAAATGAATAGGGCGCCTGAATATTTAAGAACCCTGCTAGTAAGGTATAACACGCAAAATCTGCCGCAGTTGGTTCAACAATTAGAAGGTGTATTTAAAAATGATTTACCCAATACTGCCTTTGATTATAAATTCCTGGATACGCATATTCAAAACCGGTATGCGGCAGAAACAAAAACCGCCAATACCATAACTGTGTTTTCGTTACTGGCCATATTTATTGCCTGTCTGGGTTTATTTGGTTTGGCTGCATTTACTGCAGAACAACGCACAAAAGAAATTGGTATACGAAAAGTTTTGGGCGCCTCTCTGGCCGATGTGTCGGCCATGCTTTCTAAAGATTTTTTACAACTGGTTTTGATTGCTGCCATCATTGCTTTTCCGGTAGCTTGGTGGGCCATGCAACAATGGTTACAAAACTTTGCCTTTAAAATTGACATAAGCTGGTGGGTATTTCTATTGGCTGGTTTAGCTGCCATCATAATAGCCCTGATTACGGTAAGTTTCCAGTCAATTAAAGCAGCGATAGCCAATCCCGTAAAGAGTTTGAGAACGGAGTAGGAGAATGTGCGAATGTGCAGATATGTGGATTAGAGAATGAATTTTTTTGATCCATACTGTATGTCAATAATTAAACATCCGTTGCGTCGCACTCTTGTACGCTTTGTTCAATATTGATCTGAAAGTATAAGTGAGGTATTTGCGTGACGAAGCAGCAAATACTTAACAATGGTTGATGAGTAAAGAACAAAAGCAGGTACAAAAAATATTGATTCCAGCCTTAACCGCAGAACAATATTGATTCATGTAAAACAAGTAACGCCATGTTTAGGAATTATTTCAAAATTGCTTTTCGCAACCTGTGGAGAAACAAAAGTTTTTCGCTTATTAATATTATTGGTTTGGCTATTGGCATAGCTACCTGTCTTATTATTATGCTGTATGTAAATAATGAACTTAGCTATGATAAGTTTAATGAGAAGGCAGATCAGATGTATACAGTATATTTTCAGGGAAATGTACAGGGCGAAAAAATGAATGAAGCTGCTGTAATGCCACCGGTAGCACAAACACTTAAAAGAGATTTTCCCGAAGTAGAAGCGGCTACCCGTTTACGTACTTATGGCACTCCTAAACTGGTATACAATAACAAGTCATTTAAAGAAGATGCGTTTGCATTTGTTGACTCAAATTTCTTTCAGGTATTTACATTGCCGCTTTTAAAAGGCAATCCCAAAACCGCTTTACTGGAACCTTATACGGTAGTTATTACAAAGGCATTGGCTAAAAAATATTTTGGCAATGAAGATCCAATGGGTAAAATAATTGCCTTTAAAGATGATGCCAATACCTCTTATAAAGTAACAGGCTTAATTGATAAAGTGCCTGTAAACGCCAATTTTCATTTTGAGCTCTTTGCATCTATGGCCAGCCTGCCAGAATCAAGAGAACCAACCTGGATGACCTCTAATTTTTTTACCTACCTGGTTTTAGCAAAGGGCTACGATTATAAAAAGCTGGAAGCAAAAATGCCGGAGGTGGTAGATAAATATATGGGGCCTCAAATGTTAAATGCCATGGGCATGTCGCTGGCAGATTTTAGAAAAAATGGTAATGATATCAGTTTTCATATAGAACCCATAACGGATATACACCTTGACCCTGCCTATCCCAACGCACTTGGCCAGTCCGGCGATATAACGAATGTGTACATTTTTGCAGCTATTGCTGTATTTATGCTGCTGATAGCCTGTATAAATTTTATGAATCTCTCTACGGCAGGTGCATCAAAACGCTCAAAAGAAGTAGGTATACGGAAAGTATTGGGCTCTTTAAAAACAGAGCTGGTAAAACAATTCCTTTTTGAATCTATTATTATTGCTGCCATTGCCTTGATATTAGCGATGGGTTTAATATACCTTGCTTTACCTGCCTTTAATCAATTGGCAGATCAGCAGTTAACCCTTAATTTTTTTGAACATCCTTTGCTTTTGCCCGGACTTATTTTATTTGTTTTATTCACAGGTGTTCTTGCGGGTAGTTATCCTGCATTTTACCTTTCTTCCTTTAAACCCGTAGCCGTACTAAAAGGAAAATTTTCGGCAGCAAAAAACAGTATTGGGTTAAGAAGTAGTTTGGTGGTTTTTCAATTTTTTATTTCTATTCTATTAATTGTGGGTAGTACTGTTGTATTTAAACAACTGTCGTACATGCAGCATAAGGATATTGGTTATAATAAAGAGCAGGTATTAATTATCCCGGATCTTTGGATGTTGGGCAATAACCAGGAAGCATTTTATCACCTGGTTAAAAACAATCCTATAGTGCAAAGTGTTACCCGTTCTGGTTTTTTACCTGCAGGCAGAAGCGATAATAATAATTTCTTTATATCTCCTGCCCAAAACCCGGGGCAAATGGTTAAAACACTGCGTTATGATATTGATGAAAACTATATAGCCACACTTGGCATTAAATTACATACAGGCAGAAATTTTTCTGCCGGCTTTCCAACTGATTCATCAGCCGTTATTTTAAACGAAACTGCTGCTAGGATATTAGGTTGGGGCGATAAGGCAATTGGGCAAACTATTTCACATACTGATAATCAGGGACAGAAAACCAATTACCATGTAATAGGAATTGTAAAGGATTTTAACTTTAAATCGCTGCACGAACTGGTTTCACCTTTAGTCATGTCACTAGCGCCTAATCCTTCTACCGTGGTGGCCAAACTTACCACAGCAGATGCAACAACCCTGATTAGCAAACTTTCCAAATCGTGGGTTGCTTTTGGTGCAGAAGATGCTATGTCTTATTCTTTTCTTGACGACCGGTTTAATAGCACCTATAAAGCTGAACAAAAAACCGGAACGATACTGGGTATTTTTGCCGGTCTTACTATTTTGGTAGCCTGCCTGGGTTTGTTTGGTCTTGCTATGTTTACCGCACAGCAACGCACCAAAGAAATTGGCATTCGTAAAGTATTGGGTGCCAGCGTTACACAGGTAACTAATATGCTTTCAAAAGAATTTTTGCAATTGGTAATTATTGCCTGTGTTATTGCATTTCCATTATCGTACTGGGCCATGACCAAATGGTTGCAGGACTTTGCCTACCGTACAGATATTAGCTGGTGGGTATTTGCCATAGCCGCAGTGGCTGCATTGCTGATAGCATTAATTACGGTAAGCTTTCAAGCCATTAAAGCTGCATTGGCAAACCCGGTTAAAAGTTTGAGAACGGAATAATGCGATGTGCAGGTAGATGTGCGGATGTGCAAATGTGCGGAGGTGCATATAGATGTATGAATGTGCAAATGTACAGATGGGGTGATATATTAATTGGTTGCTCCTTTTTCTGCAAACTGTGTGCAGATTATTTTATGGGACAATTCTGCTATTTGCATACATACATTTCTTGCTGCCATACATGCTACCGTACAAGAGTGCGACGCAAGTAAAGTTTAATTGCATAACTATAGCATGGCTAATAATGTCGACTGATTTAAATGGCTGCTGTATTATTTTTTTCATTGTAAACAGCCTGTATTTTCTCCTCCATTTTTTTAAAACTAATACTGTAATATTTGGCTTTGTTCAACACCGAACAACAGGTGTACGATACCGTACACCTGTTATACATATTATGCATTAAGTGTATTGAAAAACAAGTAGTTGCATATTGGCACAGTCGTTGGTAATTTTTGGGATAGGGTAATTATATCTACAACATAGAAGGATTACAATAGGTAGCATAATTGAAAAACGATACCGGTATTAATTTAGAACGAATATTTTTTCTGCTCATCCTGTAAAACAGAAAGTATGATAAAGAATTATTTTAAAATAGCTTTTCGCACCCTTTGGAAAAACAAAGGCTATAGCGCCATTAATATTTTTGGTTTGGCCATTGGGTTGGCTACCTGCCTATTAATTACGTTGTATGTTACCGATGAACTGAGCTATGATAAGTTTAACGAACAGGCAGCAAATATTTATCGCATAAACTCAGACATACAGGTAGGTGGTGGCAAGCTGCACATGACACAAACTTCGGATATGATGGGGGCGGTGTTGAAAAAGGATTATCCACAAGTAAAAGAATATACCCGCATTTTTTCAAGTGAGGGCGCTAAGCTGGTAAAAAAAGGTGATAGTTTTATTAATGAAGACAGGATTGTGTATGCAGATTCCAGTTTTTTTAATGTGTTCACATTGCCTGCGTTGGAAGGCAATACCAAAAATGCATTGGATGAACCTAATACAGTTGTTATTACAGCATCAACAGCCCAAAAATATTTTGATGCAACCCATGTGGTAGGTAAAACTATTGAAGTAAAAATTAATGAAGCCACCATTCCATTTAAAATTACTGCTGTAATAGAGGATATTCCGCATAACTCGCATTTTCATTTTGATTTTATACTCTCTATGAAAAATGTGAATTATGAATGGGGCCAATATACCAGTCATAATTTTCATACCTATTTGCTTTTACAACCTGGAACAGATTATAGGGCCTTTGAAAAAAACTTTAATCAGTATATAGTTAATTATGTATTGCCATATGTTCAGCAATTTATACAAATCAGCAGTATAGATGAGCTTCGAAAATCGGGTAATATGCTGGAATACTCACTTATTCCACTTACCAAAATTCATTTGTACAGCGATTATAATTATGAATTAAGTGCTTCTGGTAATATACAGTATATCTATATTTTTTCTGCGGTGGCTTTGTTTATTCTCCTCATTGCCTGTATTAATTTTATGAACTTAAGTACGGCCCGCAGTGCCAGCCGCGCCAAAGAAATTGGTATAAGAAAAGTATTGGGCACCGAAAGGAAAACATTGGTAACACAGTTTCTTGTAGAATCAATTATAACAGCATATATTTCTATGCTAATTGCCCTGCTTATAACCTATCTGGTTTTACCCCTTTTTAATGATGTGGCAGCCAAAACCTTATCCTTAGCTGATTTAATCAATATTACAATTCTTCCTTTTATTATATTGTTACCGGTTTTAGTGGGTTTGCTGGCAGGCAGCTATCCGGCATTATTTTTATCAGCTTTTAAACCAATTACTGTTTTAAAAGGTAATGCACAAACCGGTTTTAAGAAAAGTAATCTGCGCAATGCATTGGTTGTTTTTCAGTTTGGTACATCGGTAATGTTAATAATTGCCACCATTATTGTATATAGCCAGTTACATTATATACAAACAACCAAACTGGGTTTTAATAAAGATCAGGTATTGGTAATAGACCGTGCCTATGCTTTAGGCAATAATGTAAATGCATTTAAAAATGAAGTGCTGGCTTTACATGGCGTAAACAGTGCCACTGTAAGTTCATTTTTGCCTGTTACCAGTTCTTCCCGTAATGACAATACCTATTCCAAAGAAGCGGTTATGGATATGAAGAACAGCATTGATATGCAAACCTGGGCTATAGATTACGATTATATTAAAACCATGGGAATGGAAATTGTCCAGGGCAGAAATTTCTCAAAAAATTTTGGGTCCGATTCCAACGCCATACTTATCACCGAAACAACAGCCAGGCTTTTAGGCTATACGAATGCCGTTGGCAAAAATATTTATTTACCAGCCGATGATCCCAAAAATAAAACGATGGTGCCCATTCCTATTATTGGTGTAGTAAAAGATTTTCATTTCGAATCGTTAAGACAAAACATTGGCCCATTATGCATGCGCCTGGCTAATAGCAGCGGCTTAATATCTTTTAAAATATCTAATGGCAATGCCAACGATTTAATTAATCAGGTAGAAAATAAATGGAAGGCATTAGCCCCGGCCATGCCATTCAGTTACCGGTTTTTAAATAACTCGTTTGATGAAATGTATCGTAGCGAACAGCGGGCAGGTACCATTGCCATTGTATTTGCCGTGCTGGCTGTATTTATTGCCTGCCTTGGTTTATTTGGTTTGGTAACCTTTATGGCCGAGCAACGCACCAAGGAAATAGGCATACGTAAAGTATTGGGCGCTTCTGTAACCAATGTGGTGGCGATGCTGTCAAAAGATTTTTTGTTGCTGGTAATAATAGCCTGTGTATTTGCATTTCCGCTGGCAGGGTGGGCCATGTATAACTGGCTGCAGGATTATGCATACCGCATCAGTATTAGTTGGTGGGTATTTTTGGTTGCAGGTACAGCAGCATTACTAATAGCGTTAATTACCGTAAGTGTACAGGCCATAAAAGCCGCTATAGCCAATCCGGTAAAAAGTTTAAGAACAGAGTAGGAGAATGTGCGGATGTGCGGATGTGAAGATGTGTGAATGTGCTGAGTAGAAAATGAATTTTTATGAGCCAAACTATATTTCAATAATTAAGCATTCGTTACGTCGCACACTTGTACGCCTTGTTCAATAGTGAGCTGAACGATGAAGTGAGGTATTTGTGTGACGAAGCAGCAAATGCTTAACAACACGAGATGCATAAAGCAAAAAAGCTGGTAACAAAAAGTAGCCTTAACAATACATGTTGTATGATAAAAAATTATTTTAAAATAGCCTGGCGTAACATAAGCAAGAACAAAGTATTTTCTTCTGTAAATATTTTGGGGCTGGCACTTAGCATGGCCTGTTGCCTTATTATCAGCATGTATGTATTCAATGAACTAAGCTATGATTCGTTTCATAAAAACTTGCCTGATATTTACCGTATTACAGAAAAACAGGATCAGGCCGGCACCCTATATGATGTGGCAGTAACACCTGGCCCGCTGGCTCCTGCTTTGCAAAAAGATTTTCCTGAAATTCAAAACACCGTTCGTTTTGGCAATTGGGGCGGGGCTTTAAAAAACGGCAGCAATACATTTGAAGAAAATAATATATTACTTACCGAAAACAGTGTATTTAGTATTTTCAATTTCCCTTTGTTAAAAGGCAACCCCGCTACTGCACTAAAATCGCCGGATGAAATTATAATAACAGAAAAAGTTGCACAAAAATATTTTGGTAATAACTGGAAGAATAACTCCGCTTTAATTGGCCAGATATTTACCCTAAATGGCCAAACTGATTTTAAACTGGCAGGTGTGGCAAAAGATTTGCCCCAAAACTCCAGTATTCAGTTTGATATACTATTACCCATAACCTATTTATTTGCATCTGATGAATGGTCGAATAAATGGAACAGCAATAATTATCATACGTACCTGCAATTAAAACCAGGAACCGATGTAACCGCTTTTCAAAAGAAATTAGCAAATCAACTGCATGCGTATAATTCAGATACACAAGACCTGCTGCAACTACAACCTTTAAAAGAACAATACCTGTATTCTAAGTTTGACTTTCATACTGATTGGGGTAAACGTAGCAATATTAAATATGTACAAATTTTTGCAGGCGTAGGTTTATTATTACTAATTATTGCCTGTGTTAATTTTATTAATCTTTCCACTGCCCGTTCATTAAAGCGTAGCATGGAAGTTGGCGTAAGAAAGGTAAATGGTGCTTCCCGCAAACAATTAATCTTTCAATTTTTAACCGAATCCATTTTAGTGGCCTGCTTAAGCGCAATACTCAGCCTCTTTATTCTGGAATGGGCGCAACCTTATTTGGAATCATTTACTGGTAAGGCTGTTAATATAAATATATATAGCCCATTATTCATTGGCTTCTTCTTGTTATTCATTTTAATTATTGGTTTGCTGGCAGGGCTCTACCCCGCATTTGTAATGTCTTCTTTTAAACCAGTAAGCATTTTTAAAAGTAATAGTAAAAGTAAATCAGGTAAATCATTTTGGCAGGGCCTGGTTGTTTTTCAATTCGTTGTTTCTATTGCATTAATGGTATGCACCTTTTTTATGTATCGGCAATTATTGTTTTTACAAAGCAAAGACCTGGGTTTTAATAAAGAACAGTTAATAAGCATTGGGCTAAAAGGGACATTAAAGGAGAAATCTTCACTGTTGAAACGCGACATTGAACTGCAGCCTGATGTAATAGCAGTATCATCAGCTACTATGTCAATGGTTAACGTAGATAATTCCACTTATATGGAATGGGAAGGCATGCAACCTGACGATAAATTTTTAATCACCCAGGCAAATGTTGACCCTGATTTTATCCCTGCTTTGGGTATGCAATTACTCAGTGGCCATAATTTTTCACCACAAAAAACCAACGATACTGCCAACTTTATTGTAAATGAAACAGCAGTAAAACGTATGGGTTATACAGTTAACAATGCCATAGGTAAAAAAGTAGATATGTGGGGTGCCAAAGGAGCCATCATAGGCGTTGTAAAAGATTTTAATTTTAAGTCGCTCAATACAAACATCGATCCTTTTATATTCCGTTATCAGCCGCAAGACAGGTATTTTAATTTATTTGTAAAAATTGCGCCGGGCAATACAGCAGCAACCATAGCGCAAATACAAAAAGTGTATAAGCAATATGATACTGAATTTCCCATGAGTTACAATTTTGTAAATGAATCCATCAACAATCTTTATCTGGAAGATACCCGTACTGCAAACCTCATTATGTTATTTGCCATCCTTACCGTTTTTGTAGGTTGTCTTGGTTTATTCGGACTTACCGTTTTTGCATCAGAACAGCGCATTAAGGAAATTGGTATTCGAAAAGTATTGGGCGCAGGGGTTACTTCAATTGCCGGCTTACTATCAAAAGATTTTTTGAAACTAGTTTTATTGGCTACCATTATTGCAATACCAATAGCCTGGTATATTACAGTTGTTTGGTTACAGAATTATGCTTACCGTATTCAAATTAGCTGGTGGGTATTTGCTATGGCCGCATGTATTGTATTGTTTCTTGCATGCATAACAATCAGTGCTCAGGCAATTAAAGCAGCAATGGCAAACCCCGTTAAGAGTTTGAGAAGTGAATAAAAAAATGTGGATATATGCAAATGTGAAAATGAAATACAGATGTATATTTCCAGCTTTTGAATATTCATTAAACATCCGTTGCGTCGCACACTTGTACGCCTTGTTCAAGAGTGAGCTGAACGATGAAGTGAGGTATTTGTGTGACGAAGTTGCAAATGCTTAACAACAGGAGATGAGTAAAGAACAAAAAGTTAACTACATAAAATATATAACATACAACTATACAGACCATGTTCAAAAATTATTTCATCATTGCATTGCGCAACTTATCCAGAAATAAGGTTTACGCCTTTATTAATATTGCCGGTTTAAGTATTGGCCTTGCCTGTGCAATGCTAATTGTATTGTACGTAAAAGATGAAGTGAGTTACGATCGCTTTCATACCAACGTACAAAATGTTTACCGCATCACCACCCAGGAAGTGGAGAAAGATGGCAGTAAAGGGCGAAAGGATGGTAATACTGGCCCTTTGCAGGGTCCTCGCTTTGCCAGAAATGTGCCGGGGATAAAAACTTTTCTGCGTGTACAAAGTGGTTACGAAGATATTAAATCGGGTACCGAGGTAAAATCGCAGGATTTGCTAAAAGTAGATTCCAGCTTCTTTTCAGTATTTTCTTTTCCCTTACTCAGCGGCGATCCTGCCACCTGTTTAACAGAACCCCATTCAATTGTAATTACTGAAGATGCAGCCATAAAAGAATTTGGAACAACAGATGCAATTGGTAAATTATTGATGCTAAAAGATGACAGTGTATTTGTGCCTTATAAAGTAACAGCAGTTGCCAAAAAATGCCCGCAAAATTCTTCTATAAAATTTGAGATGCTGGTGCCAATAAATATGGCTATTGAAGAAGAATCAAATAGTGAAAACTGGTTTAACTTTTACCTCAACACATTTGTGGTTTTGGAGCCGGCAGCAAACAAGCAGGATGTAGAAGCAAAAATGCAGCGGTATTATACAGCTGACTCAAAAGATGCGCTTAAGGTATTAACAGAAAAATATGGAGATATGGGCTGGAAAAGCACCTATCAATTGCAATCTTTTGTAGATATGCACCTGAGCGTAGACCTGCCTCCTCAAAATGGTCTTACCGATGCAAGCAACCCCATGTATTCTTATATTCTTTCAGGCATAGCTTTATTTATTTTATTAATTGCTTGTATCAATTTTATAAACCTCACCGTTGCACGTTCAGTAAAACGTGCAAAAGAAATTGGCATTCGAAAAGTGGTTGGCGGAGATAGAAAGCAACTCATCTTTCAATTTCTTGGGGAATCTTTTTTATTATGTTTTATTGCTTTTGTATTTGCCATTGGTCTGGTGCAATTATCACTGCCATTGTTTAATAGTCTTGCCAACAAAGTGCTGGCCCTTAATTATTTGTTTGATGTGCAATTGGTTTCGGCTTATATTATTTTATTTCTCATTACCAGTTTATTGGCAGGGTTTTATCCGGCGGTGGTATTGTCTGGTTATAATCCGGTACAAACATTATATAGCCGCTTTAACCTTGGTGGCAAAAATTATTTGCAAAAAACATTGGTGGTACTTCAATTTTCTTTAGCCTCTTTTTTAATTATTGCCACCTTTACAATTTATGCGCAGTTCAATTACCTTACTACCGAAAAATTGGGGTATGATGACAGCAACCTGGTAATGATCAATAAGGATAACCTAACGCGTAGTGAAGTTAATTTGCTGAAAACTGAACTACTGAAAAATGATAACATCATCGATATAGCACCAAAGAATGGCGGACAATGGGGCACTGCTGCAAAAGTTAATGGCGATTCTGTGGTGCAGTTTACCTATGAAACAGTTAATGAAAGCTATTTGCCATTATTAAAAATCCCCATTCTGCAAGGGAGAAATTTTTCAACAGATTTTCCTTCAGATTCTTCTAATTCTGTATTGGTAAACGAATCCTTTGTAACAAATGCAGGGTGGAAAAACCCAATAGGGCAAATAGTTGATTTCTGGTACGACAATAAAAAATACACCGTAATTGGAGTTGTAAAAGACTATCATTTCAATTCGCTAAGCCAAAAAATTGGCCCCGAATTATTTACCATGAAAGCAGCTAATGTGTATGGAATGGCATATGTAAAAATAAAACCCAATAGTGAAACGTCCAGCCTTAAGCATATTGAACAAACCTATAAAAAACTATTTCCTATAAGTCCGTACAGCTACACATTTAAAAACGAAGCAAATATCAGAAGCTACGAAGCCGAAGCTAAATGGAAACAAATCATGTTGTTTAGTGCCATACTCACCATCTTTGTTTCGTGCATCGGTTTGTTTGGGTTATCTGTATTATCTGCCGAAAAACGCACCAAAGAAATTGGTATCCGTAAAGTGCTTGGCGCTTCTGTAACCGGCGTGGTAACAATCCTTTCAAAAGATTTTTTAAAATTGGTAGCCATCGCACTCATCATCGCCATTCCGCTGGCATGGATATCCGCAAGTAAATGGTTAGAAAACTACCCGTATAGAATAACGCTGGGCTGGCAAATTTTTGCACTTGCTGCTGTGTTGGTAATATTAATTGCACTGGTAACAGTAAGCTTTCAGGCAATCAGGGCTGCAATGTCTAATCCTTCAAAAAGTTTAAGAACGGAGTAAGATTATGTGCGAATGTGCTGATGTGGTGATGTGCTGATCTGTTAATGCGCAATGCAGCGAATTGTAAAGTGAATTTGTATGAACCTATCAATAGATTATGAATGTAACTTTCGTTGCGTCGCACTCTTGTACGCTTTGTTCAATAATGATCTGAACGTAGAAGTGAGTGACACAACGAAGATGAGAAAAGAACAAAAAGTTAAATACAAACAAATATTTATAACCAATAAAACAAAATCTCAAAAGGGAACGGAATTTAAAGTCCTCCCTCTGAGAGGATTCAGGACGGCTTTATGATAAAAAATTATTTCAAAACCGCATGGCGCAGTTTGATGAAAAATAAAACTTTTTCTTTCATCAATATTCTTGGGTTAACTATTGGTATTACTGTTTGCATGATGATTTATTTATTCATCATGAATGAATTCAGTGTTGACAGCTTTCATAAAAATGGTGACAGCATTTACCGCGTAATGCGTGGTGCAGCTATGGATGATAAATCAATAAGTGTTGCTTATTTGTCAGGCATGCATGCACCAGCCTTATTAAACGATTTTAAAGGCCAGATTGTAAATGCTGTTCGGGTAAGCCAGAATGATAACCTTTTTACAGTTGGTGCAAAATCTTTTCATGAAAAGAAAGAACTGGATGTTGATACAGGGTTTTTTAGTCTCTTTTCATTTCCATTAATTAAAGGCAATCCAACAACCGTGCTGAAAGATTTGAACAGTGCGGTGTTAACTGAATCAACTGCAAAAAAATATTTTGGAAGTGTTGATGATGCAATGGGGAAAATAATAATGCTGAATAAAGAAACACCATTAAAGGTTACAGGTGTTGCCAAAGATGTTCCTTCTGATTCACATTTGGATTTTGACATCGTTATGCCTCTTGAAAGACATAAAGATGCCGGTTGGATGACTTCATGGGTAAACAATGGTGTTTATACATATATACAACTTGCTCCCAATGTATCGCAGGCCCAGATTGAAAAACAACTCCCGACATTTGTAGATAAATATTTGGGCAACGATTTGCGTAAATATGGTTTCAAATGGTCTATATCATTAACGCCCTTAAAAGATGTGTACTTTGACAGCACTGGGCTTGATAACGCAAAACATGGCGATAAAACGGTAGTATATATTTTTCTTTCTATTGCCATTTTAATACTGCTTATTGCATGTATTAACTTCATGAATCTTTCTACCATTCGTGCCGCAGAGCGCTCAAAAGAAGTAGGCCTGCGTAAGGTGTTAGGTGCATTGCGCAATAATCTTGTTTGGCAATTTATAGGCGAATCTGTTTTACTAACAACTATTTCCTGTATACTTTCTGTAGGCCTGTTATTGTTAGTTATGCCATGGTACAATCAATTGCTGGGTTATACATTAAATGTATCATGGAATACATTGCCCGTTTATTTATTTTTTGTTGGCGTTATTATAGTTGTTGGATTTTTGGCAGGCAGTTACCCTGCATTCTTCTTATCTGGATTCTCACCCATACAGGCATTAAAAGGTAAATTAAAACTGGGCAAAAGCGGGGCATCTTTCAGGCAGGCTTTAGTAGTTGTGCAATTCTGCATTTCTGTGTTTTTAATTGTTGGCACGATCATCATTACAAAACAAATGAGTTATGTAAAGAACAAACAACTTGGTTATGATAAAGCACAAACATTAATTATTCCTATTGATAACAGTGATATTTATACCAATCTTTATTCTTTTAAAACTGAATTGCAAAATCAAACAGTGGTGCAGTCAGTTGCTGCAATGAGTGGTGAACCCGGTGGCTTTTTTGATGGGCACATGTTTGATGTGGAAGGGCATGATGAAAAATGGAATGCAAGAACTGAGTTTGCAGACTTTGAATATGTAAAAACACTTGGTTTAAAAGTTATTTCAGGCAGAGATTTTTCAGCGCAATTTTCAACCGATACAACCGATGCAGTAATTATAAACAAAACGGCTGCAGCCAAATTAGGATGGACTCCACAGCAGGCAATTGGCAAATGGATTTTTAACGCAGTCCGCGACAGTAATAAGAGAAGAATTATTGGCGTGGTTGATGATTTTAATTTTCAATCATTAAAACAAGATGTTGATGCACTGGTGATTTCACCGGCGGACGATAGAAGACAAATATTGGTAAAATTAAGACCGGGTAGCCTGGATGCTGCCATTCAGATTGTTCAAAACGCTTACAACAAAGCAGCCCCGGCTTACCCGTTAGAATATAAATTTTTAGACCAGCAATTTGGTGAATTGTATCAAAAAGATATTCGTCAGCAAACCATTTTATCCGTGTTTGCAGGGCTTGCAATATTTGTTGCTTGTCTGGGCTTGTTTGGTTTGGCATCGTTCACTGCAACAAAACGTTTTAAAGAAATTGGTGTACGAAAAGTGCTGGGTTCATCTGTACAGGGTATTGTAGTATTGTTATCCAAAGACTTATTAAAACCAGTATTAATTGCAACATGTATTGCATTGCCTGCTGGCTATTGGGCAATGGATAAATGGTTGCAAAATTTTGCATATAAAACAACTTTAAGCTGGTGGATATTTGCATTAGCTGCGCTGCTAACATTTGGTATTGCATTTACAACGGTTTGTATTAAAGCCGTTAAAGCTGCAATGGCCAATCCTGTAAAGAGTTTGAGAACGGAATAATAATGTGCAAATGTCAAGATGCGCGAAAGCGTGAATGAGGAAAAAGAATTTTTTTGAGCCAGGCTGTAGGACAAGCATTAAGCATCGTTGCGTCGCAAACTTGTACGCTTTGTTCAATAATGAGCTGAACGTTCAAGTGAGATATTTGCGGGTCGGAGAAGCAAATACTTAGCAGCCGGCGACGAGTATAATACAAATGCTAATTACAAAATCATATTACTTATAACTTATACCAGCATGTATGTTTAAAAACTATTTTAAAATTGCCTGGCGCAATATCATCAAAAGCCGTTTTTATTCTTTGGTAAATATTATTGGCCTTGCTGCGGGTATTGCTTTTACACTTATTATAGTATCCTATGTTTGGAGTGAGTTGCAGGTAAACCGTAACCTTAAAAACGCCGATAACCAATACATTATTCAAAGCCGGTGGAAGAACCCTAACCAGGGCATAGAATTAACATCACTGGGTCCGCTGGCCAAACAATTAAAAGAAAGATACCCCGATTTGGTAGCCAATTATTACCGTTGGGATGGTGTAACCTCCAACGTATCCAAAGGCGAGAAAAGTTTTAGAGAAGGTATTCAAATTTGTGATAGCACCATGCTAAATATGTATGGTTTTACCCTGCTATATGGCAATGCAGCAAAGGCTTTTGATGGCCCTTATTCTGTGGTAATTACAGAAGACAGGGCCATAAAATATTTTGGGAAAAAGGATGTGCTGGGGCAAACATTAACCATTGAAAATTTCTCCGGCTCTAAACATGATTTTATTGTTACCGGCGTAATGAAAATGCCCGAAAAAAACTCTGCCACATTTCTTACAGATGATAATAATAACCAGTTCTATATTGCCTCGCAAAACATCAATTATTTTGGCCGCATAATGGAAGCCTGGCAAAATCAATATATAGTTAGTTACATAGAATTACAAAAAGGCATCAACCCTGCAGCACTGGATAAACCAATGCAGTATTTAATTAACCAAAATGCGCCACCGCAAATTGCTGCTAATATGAAGCCTTTTCTGGTGCCGCTAAAAGAGTATTATTTATCTGCCAATAATAACCTGGTAAAAAAAATGCTTTATGCCCTTTCTGGCATTGCGTTTTTTATTTTGTTAATGGCAGTAATCAATTTCATCAACCTTTCTGTTAGCCGCTCCGCTACCAGAATGAAAGAAATTGGCATACGTAAAGTACTGGGTGGCCTAAAGCAACAGCTCATTGCACAATTTCTTATAGAATCTGTACTACTTGTTTTTTTTGCCACTTTATTGGCTATTGTAATTGCTGTGTTGGCAAACCCCATATTCAGCAATGTGTTAGGTAAAAAAATTCCTGCTATTACAGATTTCCCGCTTTACTTTATGGCATTTCCGGTTATCCTGATTATTGTTGTGGGTGTTATGGCAGGTATTTATCCGGCCTTTGTTTTGTCCTCATTAAAATCGGTTGATTCATTAAAAGGAAAACTGAATACAATAGGCGAAAAAGTTTTGTTGCGCAAATCCCTCGTGGCCTTACAGTTTGGTACCGCAACAGTAGTATTTATTGGTGCAATTATCATTTCACAGCAGGTAAACCTGTTCTTTAATAGCGACCTGGGTTATAATAAAGACTATATTGTTTCGGCACAGTTGCCACGCGATTGGTCTTTAAATGGCGTAGCCAAAATGGAAACTATCCGCAAACAATTTGCTGCCCTGCCACAGGTAAGCAATGCCACATTATCGTTTGAAGTTCCCGATGGTAATAGCTCAGGTAGTATTGCACTATATAAGGCCGGATCAGATTCAACAGCAGCTATCGCCTCTCAGCTAATCACAACCGACGAGTATTATGCCTCTACGTTTAATATACCCATGGCGGCCGGCATATTTTATAGCCTGCCTGGCGCATTTACAGATTCTTCCAAAATAGTCATCAACCAAACACAGGCTACTGCACTTGGCTGGAAAAACCCGCAGGATGCTATTGGTAAACAGGTGGTGTTTCAGGCATCTGGCGGATTTACCTGCACCATCGCAGGAGTTACAAAAGATTTTCATTTTGGCTCCATGCAAAAAACTATTCAGCCGGTTACATTTATACATGTTGGTGTTAACAGGGTATTTCGTTCAATGTCATTTAAATTAAAACCTGGAAATATAAGTGCCTCTATGGAGGCACTGCAAAAGCAATGGTCCATACTACTGCCGGGCACTCCATTCGAATATAGTTTTATGGACGATACACTTGCCAAACTCTACTCTACCGAGTTGCAACTAAAAAAAGCAGCTTATACAGCCACGGTACTTTCGCTAATAATTGTATTGCTGGGTGTGCTGGGTTTAATTGCATTAAGCATACAAAAACGCACAAAAGAAATTGGTATTAGAAAAGTATTGGGTTCAACAGTTGCAGGTATTATTGCTTTATTTATGAAAGAGTTTTTATTAGTAATTCTAATAGCCGGTGCCATAGCTTGTCCGTTGGCCTATTTTATCATGCATAACTGGTTACAGGCATATGCTTATAGAATTAATATTACTGCCATGCCTTTTATAATTTCAATTGTTTTATTGGCTTTGCTAACTGGCGTTTTAATAAGCTTGCAAACTATTAAAGCTGCCAATGCAAATCCGGTAAATAGTTTGCGTGCAGAGTAGTAAATAAATAATACAACCTGTTTTTGGTAGCAGATTGTAGTTAAATCATGCAGCTTTGCCTGTTAAGTATTTGCTGCTTCGTCGCGTAAATACCGCACTTGTAGGTTTATAACTACAGTCGGCTAAGCCTGTACCATTTAATTAAACACTATATTGCACGAAAGGCATTCGTGTATTATGGAATAACAAAATATAATTAATTTTATACAGCAGTCTACTACATTTCATTCCACCAAAAATGAATAGTCAATACAATGAAAGCTGAACAAATTCAAACATTACATCCGCAGCCGGGCAAAACAAACAAACGTATTTCCCTTGAAAAATATACCCAAATCAGAAGCACTATATTGAACCTTTTAGTTGGTGTTGAATTAACGCATACCGAACTAATGGAACAATTGTACAATGAAGTAAAAAATAATTTTGAAGGTGGCGTTCAATGGTATGGCGAAACTGTGAAGCTGGATTTGGAAGCTAGAAAAATAATAGAACGCACCGGAACCAAGCCAGAACGATACCGGATAATAACAGCAAATAAATAACAGCTGCTGTCCAACCGCAAAAACTTATTCCAACAATTGACAATTGTCAATGTTTTTTCTTGCTTGTAAACAATGGAAGCAGCGGTACTTATGTAGTAGCTTTGTATTTATTTTAAATAGCAAGTTAACTGGCAGCTATTATTTGGCCGCTTTTAAGGTGGCCAGGCAAATGAAAATGGTATACACTTCAGCGTTTTCTTTTACAAACACCAATTGGTAGCTGTGCCTGCCAAATCTATTATTGATACCAATGGAAAGAAAGTCTTTTTTAAAAACATTAATTACAGGAGTAGCAGGTATGACAACATTATCCGCATTTAAAAACTTTACCGATAACCTCAACGAAAGTGAACAGCTAATGCCGGTTATGTTCATCGGCCATGGTTCGCCCATGAATGGAATTGAAGACACCGAATTTAGCCGCAGGTGGACACAAATGGCCAAAGAAATTCCTGTTCCAGCCGCCGTGCTGGTAATTTCTGCGCACTGGTTTACCAGGGGCACCCGTATAACTGCTATGGATTTCCCAAAAACCATTCACGATTTTGGTGGCTTTCCAAAAGCCTTATATGATGTGCAGTACCCTGCACCCGGTAATCCGCAGCTGGCAAAGGATACTGCGGCAATGATGCCTGCAGCCAATGTGGTATTAGACCACGATTGGGGTTTGGATCATGGTACCTGGACGATTATAAGACATATGTATCCAGATGCCCATATTCCGGTTTTGCAATTAAGTATAGATTATACCAGGGGCCCGCAATATCATTTTGAACTGGCAAAAGAATTAATGGCTTTGCGCAAAAAAGGCGTGCTGATTATTGGCAGCGGTAATATGGTGCATAACCTGGGTATGGTTGCCTGGGACAAAATGGAAGTACCCGGCTATGGATATGATTGGGCTTTACAAATGAACGATACTTTTAAAACCCTCATCAGCAACCGCAATTACCAACCATTGATTAATTATCAGACGTTGGGAAAAGAAGCCCTGCTTGCCATACCTACTCCGGAACATTATTTGCCATTAATGTATACTTTGGGTTTAAATAGTAATAAGGATGAGCTATCATTCTTTAATGATAAAGCAGTTGCCGGTTCTTTAACCATGACATCAGTAAAATGGGGTTGATTTAATAGCCTGTAATGTATTTTAACGTGTATTGGCCTATATTGCATTAGGAAGATTTGTATATGTATAAGTTGCATTAACACCTCTTTCAACTACCGTTTTGCATGCTGCTATGTAATCGCAAGTGCAATGGTGGCAATGCAAGAGCCAATTAGCACACTGTTTAAATATAACCTATATGCTTACCAGCATCAGCCCAAAACTACCCATGCGGGATAAGGGCATTACAAAAGATTTTTATATCAATCAACTGGGTTTTAAGGAATTTGGCATGGCCGATTTTCCCGGCTACCTGATGGTACAAAAGGACCAGATTGAAATTCACTTTTTTGAGTTTGCCGCACTTGACCCCAATGAAAATTATGGCCAGGTGTATATTCGTACCGATAATATAACCGAATGGTATCAACTGGCTTTAGAGCATAATGTAACTATACCTGCTGCGGGGCATTTACAAATAAAACCCTGGCGCCAGCAGGAATTTGCTTTATTAGACCCTGACAACAATTTGCTTACGTTTGGCCAGTCTATATAACTAGTAAAAGTTGCACTAATAAATTGATTGGCTATTATACTATGCCCAATTATTTTATTCAGCAGAGGGCTGCATAGTGTTATGCCGTACAAGTGTGCGACGCAAGTAAAGCCTGAAAGCATTTCTATTGCCTGGCTCAAAAAATATCTAATCGCAAATTACCTGTGCCAGCTGCTGTTGTTGGTTAAGCACTATAAATTCTGCCGCATAGCCTGGCGCAATACATCCGTGCCTTTGTTGCAAACCCATGGCTGTTGCGGGGTACAGGCTACACATACGCAGCGCTTCTTCTATACCAATATCGCAGTGCTGCACAAAATTGCTAAAACATTTATGCATGGTTAATGCCGAACCGCTAAGTATGCCGTTTGAGGTATATTTATCTGTTTCCAGCGTGTGTTGGTAAAAACCGGTAGTAGTGGTAGTTACTGCATCTGTAATAGCAAATAAGCGGGGGCCCATTTGTTTTTTGGCAATTTGTATGGCTGCAAAATCTACATGATGCCCATCGGGTACCACACTGCTTAATACGGTGGGATGATTAAAAATAGCGCCAACCATGCCCGGTGTGCGGTGTTGTAAACCACTCATGGCATTATACAAATGCGTAGCTGTACCAATGCCATTATTAAAAGCAGCTGTTGCCTGCTGATAGGTTGCATTGCTATGCCCGGCAGATACCACCACTTTGTAAGATTGTATAAATGTTACCAATTCTGGCGTGCAACTTTCGGGGGCCAGGGTAATTATTTTAATAATACCCTTGCCATAATCAAGCAAAACCTTGGCCTGCGCAATGGTGGGGCTAAATATCCATTCCTCTTTATGGGCACCTTTTTTTGCAGGGTTTATCCAGGGCCCTTCTACGTGCAAACCCATTACATGTTTACCGCCCTGCTGCCAATAGGTTTTTATGGCATCCACACAATCAAAAATGGTTTCGTAGGTATTGGTAGCAACTGTAGGCATACACTGTGTGGCGCCACCTGCCTTACAATAGTCTGCAATAGCGGCCACTGTAACCGCATCCGGATACACCGAAAGTAAACGCCCCGCTGCACCATATAATTGAATATCCATTAAAGCTGGTGCCAACATGGTATTGCCAAGATCAGTAACTTTTTCATCAGGCTTAATATCTGCAACCGGTATCAGTTCGGTAATGGTGCCATTATTGGTGCTAACAGCATAACCGGTAAGGGTATTGGTGCCTGTAAAAATTTGTGCGGCTTTATATATCATGGTCGTGGTTTAAAATGGTAAATGCATCTGCATCTTTTAAAAAGGGCAGTTTTTCTCTTATGGTGGCTAAAGTTGTTTTTTCCAGCGTTATGGTAAATACATCGGCTTCATCCTGTTTATGGTATAAAATTTCGCCCATGGCATCAACTACCATGCTATCGCCGCTATGGTAAATTTCATTACCATCATAACCCACCCGGTTTACGCCAACCACATAACACTGGTTTTCTATGGCACGGGCCTGCAGCAGGGTTTTCCAGGCAAGGTTGCGGCGTTGGGGCCAATTGGCTACATACAGTAATATATCGTATTCTGCAGGCGCTGCAGCGCCATCTGTGTCGCCTAATGGCAATTGCTGGCGTGCCCAAACCGGAAACCGCAAATCGTAGCAAACCTGCAAATGTATTTTCCAGCCTTTAACTGATGCTACCAGCCTTTTATTGCCGGCTGTATATTGGGCATCTTCGCCGGCAAAGCCAAACAAATGGCGTTTATCGTAATAGCCGTATTGCCCGTTGGGTAACATCCATATTAGTCGGTTATAATAGCAGCCTGCTTCTTCAATAATAAGGCTACCTGTAATTATAGCTCTTTTGGTAATAGCCATGCGCTGCATCCATTGTACGGTGGGGCCACTCATAGGTTCTGCCAGTGCGGCCGGCTGCATACTAAACCCGGTGCTAAACATTTCTGGTAGTACAATCAGTTCTGTTTTGGCGGTTATATTGTTAATGGTATTTTCCAGCATAGCCAGGTTAGCCGCTTTGTCTTCCCAATGCAGGGCCGTTTGTACCAAAGTAATAGTAAGTGGCAGCATAGTACGGTGCATAATTTTGGTGAAAGTAATAAGATATCTGTTAAATATCCCCGGCATCTATTGGCTGTATTTATTGGAGCCCTGCAATGGTATATCATGGCAACGCCGCTTGCGTCGCACACTTTTGCGTTCCTCTTTTATGGCAGCAAAAAAGCCAGTACGGTATTCATTTGTTATTTTTACAATTGTAGCAACGGCCATTGCATAAAAATTATAACCTTGCTGCAAATAAGCAGTATGAAAACATATACAGCCTCCCATTTATCCGAAGGAAATAAATTATTCCCCTGCCGTATTACAATCGACGATAAGGGCATCACCCTTAAAGTACCCGGTTTTCTCAGCGGTAAAGAATCAACCGTATTATACAATCATATATCCTCAGTAGATATTGAAAGCCCCATGATAGGCTATAGCACCATCTATATAGAAACCACCGGTGAAGGCAAGATTACCGCCCACGGTTTTACCAAAGCCGAAGTAAGGGAAATGAAAGAAGCCATCCTCTCCAAAATGTAACAGGCTAATAACAAAGTACTCGACTATAGCCAATAAAAAAATGCAGAGTTGTGTGGTATTAGCCCATAAATTGTATTTTACATTACTATGGCAACAACCGCTACCACCAGCTTTGCACTTAACGGGCTTAGTCACCAGCAATTTCTAATGCTGGCCATTGATGCTGCCCGCAGTATTGGCTGGTACCCGCAAATTATTAATGCAGATACTTTATTGCTGCACACCACCGGCAGCCGCCGCGCCGGCGAATTAATTACTATAGAAATGGCCAACCAGCAGGCCATAGCCACTAGCAAAAACAAACAAATACAATTATTTGGCAAAAACAAAAATGCCGGTAATATAAGCCGGCTGCAGCAAGCCATAGAATCGCTTCTTCCACAATTAACCCCCGAACATTTAACCAATCAGTTCGAAGCCATGGTGGCGGAACACCGGGCCATTCAAACCGACTTACAGGAAAGGGCTGCCAACAACCAGCTTACCGCTGTAGAAAAAATTTCTATGGGCGTGGGTGGCCACTTTATTACATATGCCATTATTGCTGCCAACCTGCTGGTATTTGTAATAATGGTTATTGCCGGCGTAAACCTTATGGAACCTTCTACTGAAGACCTGCTGCATTGGGGCGGCAACCTGCGTGCATATACTGTTGCAGGACAATGGTACCGCCTGTTAACCAGCACTTTTTTGCATGGCGGTATATTACATCTGCTGTTTAATATGTATGCCCTGTATTTTATTGGCATTTACCTGGAGCCATTAATTGGACGCTGGCGTTTTTTAGCACTATATTTATGTACCGGTATACTGGCAAGTGCTGCCAGCATTTGGTGGAGTGGCGATGCAGTAAGCGTGGGTGCTTCCGGTGCTATATTTGGCATGTATGGGGTATTTCTTGCCTTGCTTACCACCAACTATATTGATAAAGATACCCGCAAAGCATTATTACAAAGCATTGTAATTTTTGTGGTATTTAATCTGGCTTATGGCACCAAAGCCGGTATAGACAATGCCGCCCATATTGGCGGCTTGCTTAGTGGTTTATTGTTTGGCTATATCTGTTATTTCTTCTTTATCCGCCGTCGGGACCGCCCAGTTATTTCTATATTGGCAACGGTGGCTATAACAGCCCTGATATTAATGGCTTCTATGCCCGGCATACAAGACGATAGCCTGCAGTTTGAAAAAGACTTTAACCAGTTTATTGCACTCGAAGCCAAAGCCATGAAACCCCTGCAAAGTTTTTCTACCAGTAATTCTGCAGAAACTTTTACGAAGGATTTACAAAATATATCCCTGCCCGCCTGGCAGCAAAATAAAAAACTGCTGGCAAAAGCCAATAATTATCACCTTAATAATTATATGCAGCAGCGTAAAAATATGTTGCAGCAATATGTAAACCTGCGCCTGCAGCAAACCCAGTTATTTATACAATTTGCCGCCAAAGAAAACCTGGATAATAATGAACAGTTAACTACCATCAACCAGCAAATAAATAATATTATCGACTCTTTAAATAAATAGCAGCTTAAATATTTGGGTTGCAGCAATACATTTTTTGGGCCCGGCCAAAAATCAGGAAGCAGCTTTACTTGCGTCGCACACTTGTACGTTTTCCTTGGTGGCAGCTTTTATTGGAGCGGAATTTTAGAGTAAAACGATAAAATCACAACTACACCATGAGCTTGTTTTAGGGCAAAAGTTCAATGCTACTATTAGCGCCCCGCCAACAGAAGCGCAGTACATACACCAAAAACGGCAGGAAATATGAAGAATTGCAGCACAACTTAGCCTTGTCAAACCATGCTTTTACAAATGAACTTATTGGCTGCTGCCTTTCTTCTTGTCAATAAGAAATAATGTAATGAAATTGCTGCACCAATAAATCATTGCAATTATTGTCCCAGTTAAAAATTTAGAAAGCAAATATTGCATTCCCATTCTGCTATGCCAAACTATTAATCCAAAACCAATTCCAAATAGCATGGATGCAATAATTGTTAATTGCCAAAGTGTAAGATTAAATATTTTTTTGTCTTTGCAAATAAGTATTCCAGACCCTTATTCCAACCAAACGTTGAAATGCCACAGCAGCTATGTAGGCGACAGCATAAATAGGTAAAAATATCTCTATGTCGAAAAGAGGTTCAAATAAGATTGGAGCGTCATAATAATTTTCTGGATATAAATATTCCAAAGCAGTAGCCTGAATTTGTAAAGCAATAACTGCAAGCAAAATACCTACAAAGGTTGGAAATAGAATACTTATGGTTCTATGAGTCATTCGCATTGGTTAGAAGTGAGGTTGAATAGGGCAGTCAACGGTGAGCGATTTATAGTGGTTGGTAATTATATTTCATATGCTGATATCCGCTGCTGAATAACATATATTGTTGAAGTTAAATACAAAAGCTGATAAAAATTGCGTTAGCCAGCATAGCATAAAGCCCCATGTTAGCGGCCGTATTTCTCAACCAATTCCCAGGAGTCACTATTTTTGTCGTATCGAACAATTCCATCGGATTTACTCCAATACAATTTCGAAATGAAATTTGCTTTTTGGTTGTTTTTGAAATTTGAATCTTCGACAACGTCTGGTAATAAAATAATAACGTCATCGTATTTTTTCAAACGGGTTGTAATAGTAATTGTCGTTGCAGTGTCAAAATACTCAGGGGTATACGATTTGGTAGGGGAGAATCTCGCATTTTTTGCATAAAAGTTTATCCCTATATAGGAGTTGTTTTGTCTGCCGGCTGTTAGAAAAACAAGAGACGATCGAGCTTTTTTATAGCGACCATTAATTGTGTCGGAATCATTATATAGCGATATTAGTCTGATTTGTTCCGCCTCTCCAGGGCTAATTGGTCTTGAGTCAAGATATACTTGGCTTGTTTCAAACCCCATTAAGGCTACAGTATCAAAATTGTTACCAACGTCGGCAAACACCAATGTTTCATTTCCCTTATATGGAAGCCATTTCTTATCCTTGTCAGGTATGTGATAGACTCTATGACAAGAAAAGATTGCTGCTACCAAAACGAAGAAAGCTAAAATAATTTGAGGTCTCATAATAGGACAGTTAACGGACAGGGCTTGCTGCTGTGCTGGTATTCATTGAACGTCCAGCCCGGAACCGCTGCTGATTGAAAAACTGATGATGAAGTTAACAACAAAAAGCCAAATAGAATTACGTCGGCTGGTATTGCTGCTGATAGCGAACAAAAAGATGAGAATATATTCGTCAGCCAGCATAGAAGCAAACCCCCTGTTGTACGTTCGCCCTTTCCTCAGTCCATTAGTAGAGTGTTGCATTTTTACTGTGCCCACCTAAAGACTGTTTCCCAAGCCGAGCAAGAAGGCAAGCTCTTTGGCAGGTTGGCTTCTGTGCTTTTGGGTTTGTGCGCCTGCCAATGTGCTTGCCTTGTGGCGTTGGCTATTAGAGACTTTATATCTTATAGTCGAGTTATGAAAAGAATATAAAAAAAGTCAATTAACCTTAAAAACGATTACTATTTACTCTTTATGGGGTATTACAAGTTATTTGGCTTCTTAGCTTTGCTTCATCTCTACTTTTTGCAGTAACGGAAATAGGAAATTCTTCAAAAATAAAGTCTATTGAATTTTCTTCATATTCAAAAACAGATTGGGGTTGTATAGTAAATGCTTTATTTGTGTTTAAATTATTAGATTCAGTTTCCTTTAGGTATAATTTAGTGTTTAAAAGTATTGATTTATCGGTATGATTGACTATGTAACATTTGTTACCTAAACTCAATTTGGTCTGATTAATGCTTTTAGGAAGTAATAGTATTTTTTTTGAATACTCACTGCAACTTGTAATATAATATACATTCGGACAAAACCAACTACAATAAACCGCTAAACATATAGGAAGAAGAAGTATTACAATACCTAGCCATGTAAAGTTTTCACTGTCTTTAATTTTCTTTGGTATACTTAATAATAAAATTATAGGAAGTAGAATTGCAATAACCCAAATTTGCCAAGTGGAAAGTATCATTGTGATTTTTATTTTAATTTAAGCAGTTTATTATTTGTTTTGCTTCTGAGCCTGTGGGATTAATCTGTAATGCTTTATTCAATTTTTCAATTACAAATTGTTTGCAATCATTATCTGATTTACAGCCATTACAACCATTATAATTTTCATACATTTTTTTTGCCCAAGACAAAAAATTATTATACCCATCGATAGCAATTCCTGGAACTAGGGAATTTGCTTGCATGTATTTATTTAACGCCTTGTCTGATTCTTTTTTGAAAATACTATTTGCTTCACTAATTAGCAATTGAGCCTGTTGTTTCTTATTTTCAACTTCGGTTACTTTTTTCTCAATACTTTCAGATTCTACCATTTTATTCCACCAAAAAGAAACTCTTTCTTTAATCTGGTTTCTTTCTAATACAGCATTTGCAGGAACATATTTATATAACGAGTTGTACAAACTATGTAATTGGTATGGAGAACTGTATGACTCTTTGCTTGCTAATTCATTAAATTGCTTTATGAACTCTGCTCTCCATTTATCACTATTTTTGCTATTAGGCAAGTTTTCTAAAGTGATTTTAGTTGTTGTCGTATCAATTTGATTAACATTAAATGTTGAAAGTACAGTATCTTCTTTTTTAAGGATACTATCAACAATTACTATTGGTATTTTAGTTTTATTATCGGATTTAGGGGATAACAGTATAAATGCAACGATTGTTAAAATAGTGCCTCCGACTAATATGTAAATTAATGATTTGCTTTTTTTAGGATTTGATTTTATATCAGGGATATTCTTACTTTCTAACTTCTCTGTCTGTTTTGCTTGTTTTTTTATAATAATTGTTTCTTCTTCTCTTTCTACTTTCTCAGCATTAATAAATTTCTCTTCCTCTTCGATTTTGTAATTAAGTAATTTAATCTCATTTTGCAAATTCAATGCATCTTTGTTGGCTGGCTCTAACTTTAATATATCTGTAATATTATTTATAGCTAAAGCAAGTTTATTATTAGCAATATTATCTTTTGCATTGTTTAATAATTCGGCTATTTTTTTGTGTTGCTCCTCTTTCGCTATCTGTTCTTTACAATATTTTGTTTTTTCTAATGCTTCTATTTTATCAGGAAATACATGACTAGCTTTTATAAATTGCTGAAGTGCAAGATTATACTCTTTGCTCCCCAACCATTCTAATCCTTTGGTAAAAAATAACTGGTACTCTTTTGTTTTTGACTCTTTGTTTAATTCATTCTCAGTTGCTTTTCTGAGCTTTTCCAGTGTAATCGTAGATAAAAAATTGTTTTCAACAATTTCTATTTGTTGGATAGCCTGTAAGTAATTTTTTGTTGCAAGTAATTTATTGATTTGATTTAATTGTTGTAAATACTCAGACTCTTTTGCCAGTGCATTTTCAAATTCAATAGCCGATTTAAATCTGCTGTGAAACATCGGTGCCAATGCTTTTGTAATGATAGCATCTAAGTAATCACTCACTCCATTGTTGTTTACAAAAGTTGATGGTGGAATTAGTTTTTCTCTACCCGTACTTAACAAACTGCTTAGAGGGGGCTTTTGACCCGTAATTAGATGGTACAAAGTTGCACCTGTTGCATAAGTGTCGAAAGTCGCATCAAAATGTTTAAGGTTGTCAATATCAGCTTGTTCATTTGGTGCATAATGTTTTGTCATTCCGGCGACCAACTGACTGGTTTTCCCTATAATTTTTCCACTATCGTCATAACTCTGCGAAGCTCCAAAATCTATAACTATAGCATCATCTGTATCTTTCTTTATAAGCACATTGCTAGGCTTAATATCCAAATGAAGTTTGCTGCGGTCGTGTATATGTGTAAGGGCCGATAATACTTGTGTTATGTATTTAAGAGCTTTATTCTTATCTAATTTCCCTGCTTTATTTAATAGTTCTTCTAAATCGGTACTTTCCACATAGTCCATTACCATGTAAGCTGTGTCATTTTCTTTAAATATATCCCTTGTTCTTACAATATTAGTATGGTTAAGACTTCGTAATTTCTTGCCCTCTTCTAATTGGTTTTCAACTAATTTATTAAACTCTACTTTTTTATCTGTGTTAGAGATGTTTACTAAACCTGTTTTAGGGTCTCTTTGACAATAATCATTATAGTACAATTCTTTAATTACAACTTGCTCCGGCATTTTTGCAGCTACATAGTGAACATCACCAAAACCTGTATTTCTAAAATAACCTATTTCGTCAGCTAAGTAGGTTATCCCAAAGCCACCCTGGCCTATCACTTTTATTATGCGATAACAGTTATGATTTAATATTGTATTTGTTGGTAAATTCATTTAGGAGAAAATATTTAAAAAGCTAAACCAAGATTTTGATTTTAAATTTTCAGGTTTAATTTCAATTAATTTAATAAAGACGGCAGTGAAATTGTCATTTGATTTTGCATCACATTGTTCAAATACAGTATTGGCTAAGTCGGTCAAATTTTGAGTAGATATAAAGTTCGCTTCAATGAAAGCATTGTCTATACTTTCCAAAATACCATCAGTGCATAATAGAAAATAATCGTTTACTTGTAAATCTTTGGTCTCATAAAAGTCTGGTTCTGCATTTTCGCCATTACCCTGAATGGCTTTTGTAATTACATTTTTTTTGGGGTGAGATTTGGCCTCTTCTGGTTTGATAAAGCCACTGGCTACTAATTCATTAACTAGGCTGTGGTCTTGTGTTTGAAAAAGAATTTTACCTTCTCTAATATGATATACACGACTATCACCAATATGTGCAATAATACTTTTTTGTTCTGATAATTTTAAAAAGGATAGGGTGGTAGCCATACCCTCACTTTCGGGATTTTCATTAACATATTCAGTTAGAAAATCTTCTGACTGAATAATAGATTTTTTAATTTCTGAAATGCTAATCGTTTCTGAATCAAAATCTTTAAAATAGTTTTTTATTGAATCGCAGGTTTTATTGCTGGCTATTTCACCCTTATTGCTACCGCCTACACCATCGCAAACTATAAATATACCTGCTTCTTCAATTGTCAAAAAAGCATCTTCATTTTGTTCCCTTTTGCCTGTTGATGATATAGTTTTAAAACTTATTTGCATTGTTTTTTAATATTGACATTAAAATTTTGGACACTCTACTTCTTCTCCTTTTTTATTTATACAAAACCAACGTTTATTTACTTCAACATATGCTGTTTCGTATGGGTAGTAAAAAGTTTTTGCATAGTCAAATTTAAAGTCAATAAAAGTCCTGCCCTTTGTATCTATATATCCATATTTTCCATTTTTCTTTACAACAGCAAGGCCATTATAAAATTCTAATGCTTCTTCGTAGATATAATCAATAATCTGTTTTCCAGACATATCAATGTAGCCAAATTTATCATTTTGTTCTACCCAGGCTAATCCTTCAGTAAAATAGTTGGCGCAACTTTCGTAAACAAAAGGAATGATTGTTTTACCCTGCTTATTAATATATCCACCTTTATTATTTATCACAGCAGCGGCTAAACCATTTTTAAAATTTCTTGCTGTTTGATAAATTATTGGGATGGCTATTTTTCCGGACTTGTCAATGAATCCTGTTTTACTTCTGTCTTCAGTTTCAACTAAGGCTAGCCCTTCAGAAAACTCTGACACATTTCCATATTTTGGCTCAATGACAATTTCGCCTTGAGTATTTATAAAACCATATTTAGAATTAATCATCACTGCAGCCAAACCCTCACTAAAATCTCGACTTGCAAAATCAAATTTGAGAGGAGTAACTTCGTGCCCATAACTATTAAGGAAGCCAGATTTTCCATTTGCCTTAACCATTAATAAATTCTCTGAAAAATACCAACTAATTTCATCATACTTTAAAGGAATGGCAACTTTGCCGGCTCTGTCTATAAACCCATATTTGCCACCTTGCTTAACCTTACAAAGATTAGGAAATAGCATGTCAAACGATTCGTCTACTTCATCATATAAACACTGTACAATTTCATTTCCATTATAATCTACAAATCCATATTTCAGATTTGAATTTTTTACCCGAAATTCAGTCTTGTTAAAAAAAGGCCATACGCCGCCTTCGTAATCTAGCTCTTTTGTTTTTGCAAAGTTTTCTTTAACCAGATAAATTATCCCTTCATTCTTACTCCGTGCCCATCCAGCTTTACCATTTGATGACATACTAATGGCATCATAGTTTTGTATATTTTCTAATTTTTGACGAGCTAGTTCTGAATTGTCGTCATTTAAACATATAGTATAAGCTTTAATGTACTTTTGTGCCTCGCTTATTTTTTCCCATGATTTACTTAAGACACTATCGCTTTTAATGAGAAATTTATTGCAGACTCTGTTTTGTGCCTTTACTGTAAAGCAACAATTCATTAGAAATACTATAAATACTATGATTTTATTTATCATGATTATTTTTCGATTCAATTTTATTTAAACTTTCCACTCTTATATAAGTATCTATATTCAGTCGAACTGTTTTTAAATCTACGGGCTACCAAAACAACATTTTGCTTATATAATGAACTGTATGTTTCTACTTTTTCAAAATTCCAACCTTCAGTTTCGTTAATAATTATATCTCCATTTGAATTATATAAACCCGTTCCAATGGAGTTATAGCCATAATTATTTTTGGGGTTTGCTAATATTAGGTTATAAGATTGATTTTTTAGTTGATAGCTTACTATTTCAATACTTGCAAACTTTGGGGCAATAACTTGTTCCCCTTTCATATTTAGCAACCCTAAAGAGTCTCTTTTATTTTTCCCAATAATAGCATAAGTATCTGTATTGGTGTATAAAGTAGTGAGCATATCAATATTATTAATTAATGGGAATAATTGTTTACCCATTGTATCCAACAATGTGTACCCACCTTTGCTGCCATAAACTTGTGCTACATAATTTTTCCAATTACCATATTCAGGTCCTTTAGCATCTAATTTATCATAAATAAATCCAGTAACATCCTCGCCTTTTTCATTTATTAGCCCGAACCATCTTGTCTCATCTGTTTTGAAATTTAAATTATGATACCATCTATGTTCATTTACATCAATATTTGCTAAATATAAATTTCCATATTTAGTAAGGTTGATAAAATAAGTTGGTCGAACAATTTCACCAGTCTTGTTTATTAGGCCATAAAATCTATTATTATTCCCTCTCCATTCGTCAGTTAATATTATAAAAGTAGGATTTGTATTTAGTGAAATACTGTCAATTGGATAGCCAAGTAGCCTGTCATCACCTTTGTAATTTATTACTGTAAATTTTCCATTATCAGTTTTTACCCAACAATAATCATCTTTAAAAGTATAGTAAGAAATGTATGGTAATTCCTTTATGAAATTGAATTCTATATCAATTAATCCCACCCTGCCATTATCTTTTCTTTTAGCCCATCCACCCTTTTTGTTTTTTGCTAAACTTATTGCATCATAGTTTTGCAGGTTTTTTAGCCTTGCAATTGTTTGTGGAGAATTGTCATCTTGATTGCAAATTATATATCTGTCAAGATATTTTTTAGCTTCTTCAATTTTATTCCAGCTTATATTCAATACACTATCACTTTTTTTTAAGTAGGTATCACAATTGAAGGTTTGTGAAAAGACAATAGTTATATTAAAAGTAAAGATGAGAAGAAAAATAGATTTTGTCATATCAATACTGTTTTAGCATAGCCTTTTTTTATAACTATTTCTGTAGCAATATTTTTGGTCATAACATCATTTGACTTTCTTTTGAAAACAATTTTAGTTTGACCAGCTTGTATCACATCACCATCACCTAAAAAATACTCATCTGCATTTTTTAATTCTGTTTTTTTTTCTTTTAGAAAATTTGAGTTTATGTAAGTATTGTTGGAGCTGTTTTGGTCAGAAAGCCAGCAAGTAAGAAAACCGTCTTTTTCTACAGCTTCAATTGTAAAATGATTTCTACTCATTGTCATATCCCCGGTCTCAATCATTATATCACAGGGGCGACTATTACTTTTACGTCCAACAGTATATTTACCTGATTTAATCTCAAACGTTTGCACTGCGGCCTGTTCATCATGCACTATAAGCCATGCTATCGGCAAATATTTACTTTTCCCTACAAGTTCTGTTTTCTTTGTTTCTTTTCCCTTTTCTAATTCAGGCTTAAAAGATATTTTACATTGAGGGCAAGTAATTTTCGGGATACTATGTTTAAATACCACATCTGGTACTGGTAATTTTGCTTTGCAATTTATACATGATACTATCATAGCTCAGTTTCGTTATTTACATCATTAATATTTGTATTGTCAAAATCATTGGTAATTCCATCATCAACATAGCCCGTTTCTTCAGTTGTTCCCATTTGTTGTTGAAACTGAATCATATCTTCTTGTGATATAGTTGCCTCTTGCCCATCGGCTGTTTGCATGTGTACACTTCCATCAGCATTGGGTGTCATTGTCATATCATACACTCCATCACCATCCTGGTCAACTTTCATAACCTGTTGGCCATTTACCAAAAAGGCAGCAATATGGACTTTGTTGCCTGTCCCATCGTCAACCCACTGTTCTTCAATTAGCTGTTCAGTAGAATTATCAGTAAAAATTTCTTCCTCTTTATCTTCTGTTTTGTTTGTTGGTATTGTACTTGTGCCGCCATCAATATTTACAATATCAACATCGGTTGCACTAACGTCATGTTCTTCCACGGTAGTATTCCCAACAGAAGCTACAAATTCTTGCTTTTGTTCGTTTGACATTTCATTCATCTCTTCTTTGGTATATGTGTTATACGTTTTACCATTCCATTCAAAAATACCACCTGGTCCAACTTCTTCTCTTGCAACTGCAAAAGCATCTTTAAAGCTCATATCGTCTGTAACATGTGTAGATGAAGGAGCTTCATCATGTATGATTATCACTGGAGCTTCAATATTATCAGCAACGTTCATGTCATCTTTTTGAAGTTCATTATCCGAGGAATACTTTTCCATTACATTGTTGTATAGGGCTTTTTTTTCATCAGGACTTAGTTGCTCCATTTCTTCTTCATATATAGTTTCAAACACTTTGCCGTGCCATGTAAAATATCCAGTTGGGCCGCCTGCTTCATGCCTTGCTGTATTAAATGCTTCGCTAAAACTCATGTCGTCTGTAACAGATTTTATTTCCAGTGGCTCTGCTTCTATATCAGGCTTTTCATACGTTTTACCTTCATGTGGTTCGGGGTCTTTTGGCGACATTCCCATAAATAATGATGATGCTCCTACACCACCAGCTACACCAAGTATTCCAAAGCCGCCCTTAGCTGCAATTTTTTGTAACGTTTCTTTACTAAGAGATAAAGGCTTTTTATTGCTTCCGATAATTACTGTTTTTTCGTTTGACATGATTTGTTGTTTTATGATTAAAAAAATTTAAACTTTATTGTATTTAGCTCCACACCTGAAACACTTACCTTGATTAGAATAACTCAACCAGGGTACATTACCCAATTGTGTTCTGCAAGTTGGATTAGGACAAACATACTTTACCCTAAACTCTTCGTCCAGTTGGCTTAGTTTTTCCACTGGGCTCATATTGCCTGTTGAAAGCATGGCAATGGTACTACCCATGACAGAAAATACTATATAATTCGATTTTACTATTCCTCCGGCCTTAGAATGTTCATCAAACGAAAATTGTAGAATTTCCCATATTACTAGCGGAGCTAGTGTAATAGCTGCCCTAATAAAAGTTGATTTACTTTGGTGTTTCTTGGTAATTGAAATTCTTTCTTTTTGATAACTATCCCAAACCTGCTTTAATAGGTTAAACTCGTTTGTGAAATCTTTTGGGTTAATTTTTTGTGGTTCTGATTTTTGTTTGCTTAGTCCAAAAACTTCTGTGAGGTTAATAATTGTTGATTCAGATAGGCGTACTTCGTCATTTAAGGAAATTGTGGCTTTCTTGATTCTATATCCATTTACAAAAGTTCCATTTGTAGAGTCAAGGTCTTCTACAAGAAAATTGCCATTTTCCAAATTAGTAATTCTTGCATGATTACTACTAATATCGGGTTTGTTAAACCTTATATTATTGGTATCTGCTCTTCCTAAAGTTTTCATCATAAACATTCAATTAATAAATCAGCAATTTAATGCTGGATTTGCTTTTCTATAAATTAATATCCGAGTATCACCTGAGTTAACAATTATATCCCATGCACTTTCGTTCGGACAACCACATTTGTTACTCCATTTTGTTTTGTCCGATGTTTGATTTGCACCTATCATTCTTATTGTAATAGTACCGTTAGCATTTTTCCATGCACTTCCTACAAATGCCACATGACCATATTGGCCTACTCCAAAATTATTGGCTTTTACTACAATTACATCCTTATTCTGTGGTAAAGCATTAATTGAAAAACTCTTCAAGCTATAACCTTTGTTTGGAAGCCATGAATTACCCCAATCCTTTGCGTTAGGGAAGCCCGGTGCGGTTGATACATTTTGACCAAGAATCCTTATTGCAACGTATTCTGTACACCAACATCCTCCCCAACTAGGACGGCTCGTAACCCAAAATGGACCATAATTACTAGCTGCACCAATACCTAATTCGGTATTTGGCTCATTTTCAAGCACTATAACCTTTTTACAACTAACCAGTATTGTCATTAAACAAACTGTTGCTAAAACAATTGACTTTTTCATGATTTTAATTTTTGGTTTTAAAAATGATAAGTCAAAAGTATTATGCAGTATCCGATATTTATAAGAGCATTTAATAAAAGAGCAGCCACGCCTATGGATGCCCGTTTTGAATTATTATTTTGCTTTTCTTCCTTGGAAAAAAAGCAGTAAATCATCTTTTTTACTTTTTGAAACCCTGAGAGTTTTGCCGTTTTGCAATATTACCCAACCATCATCACCTCTGATATAACTCTTTATTTTTGTCAAGTTAACTATAGTAGAGTTATGTATTCTTATAAAGGGTTCTTCTTTTAACTCCTCTTCATAAAAGCCAAGATTTTTGCTGGAAGTAATTTTTGAATTGTCTACTAAATGTATGTACGTATAATTTGTAGCGGCTTCTAAGTACTCTATGTCAGCAGTATTTATTAATTCGTAACCTTCTTGTGTAGGCACAGGCAACTTATTTAGTTTTTGCTTTTTTATGTCAATAATATCAGTTGTGTTTTTAACTTTTGTTGCCATTTTTTAAAGATAAATAAAGTTTGTATATATTATGTTTACAGGTTTTCATATTGTTGAGTCGTCAAGCTAAGATTTATCAGGGTGGTGGGTGGGCTTTGGTGCTGAATAATGGTATGCTGCTGAAGTGTCGAACAAATGATGATAGATATTCGTCAGCCGGGGTGGGCGGGCTGTGCGTTGGCATTTTTAGCTCTTTGCAAGGTTGGCTTTGTGTCGGGGTTTTGTGTGCCTTGCAATGTGCTAAAAATAGCGTGGGGTCGGGTCGGCAAAGTCATGGATGCTTAAATTTTAGTAGGATGTCGTTTAGGGTGACGTACAACTCAAGGATTTATGCTATTAGCTATTATACTTTATATTGGAAAATTATTGATAATCAACAAACTGGTATTATACATTTTGTATTGTTTATAGCATCAATCCATTTTAATTAAAAATATTTACTTCTGGTAAATTACTACTTTATTTTAAAGTACGTATTAATAGCTATTTTTTGGAATCGTTGTGTACTTTGTAAATCGCTTTAATATTTGTACTTATAGAAGTCCAATAAAGTATCTAACCCTACAAGAGTGCGACGCAAGTAAAGCCTCATTTTTTATCGGGTGCCGGGTACATAAGAATCTTAGGCATTAAATGCCGCAATAATTTCGGCAGCATGGTCCTTGCTTTTTGGCTTGATGATGATATGTTTTATTTTGCCTTTTTCGTCAATTAAAAATGTGGTGCGGTGCAGTCCCATATATTTACGCCCATATAGTTGTTTCTCGCCCCAAACACCATAGGCATCAATAATGCTGTGCGCAGTATCGGCAATTAGCCTAAAGGGGAGCTGTTGTTTGGCTTCAAATTTCTTATGACTGGCTGCATCGTCGGGGCTTACGCCAATAATGGTAATGCCTTCTTTTTGCAGGGAGGTAAAATTATCACGCAGGTTACAGGCTTGTACCGTGCAGGTAGGGGTAGCATCCTGCGGATAGAAATATAAAGCCAGTTTTTTGCCTTTAAAATCGCTTAGGGCTATCTTATTGCCATCCTGATCAACACCCTTAAATGCGGGTGCTTTATTGCCTTTTTCTATGGTTATCATATTATTGAATTTATCTGTTAAACGTATAATTTTTTTGGGTGCTGTTACCGGCAATATCGGTTACCTGAATGGTTAGTGTATGGCTGCCGCTGGTACAATACTCATCAAACATATAGGTATATATATTTTCGTGTGCAGTAAATAATAACCACTTACCATCCAGCCAGGCATTAAATGTTTCAATTTCGTCTATATCATCGGTACAACTGAATGCAATTTTTTTGGGATTGGTTAATACCATACCGCTCTTCCATCCTATTGGTGTAACAGAAGGGGGGATGGTATCAATAAGCAATTGAGCTGTTCCAAGATTTCTAAAACGTGCATGCATCCAATCTCCATTCCAATCGCCCTTATAGGTGTGCACATTGCTGCCACTTACCAACTGCATAATAACATTGTTTTTTAGATAATTGTTGGCGGGCAGTGTTGTCTTTATATAAATATCAAAAGAATCGTGTACCGGCACAGCGAGGTTGTGGAGTATTATGGCTGGCGATACCGCATTTTTTTTATTGCTGGTAATTTCCTGAAGGTTAAAAGGGACAAAATCGTAAAAACTGTTTTTAGTAAACACCAGTTTAGCGTTTTTTCCTGTAACCTTATTTTCCTTGTTTGGCAGCAGCATATTGGTACTATTCCCGGTATTTTGCACCAATGTTATGTTGCCAAGCTGAATAGTAAAATTAAGCCTGGTGGTATTTCCCGCAACATCTGCTATAGCAATTTTTACGCTGTGGGGAGCCGTATCGGCCAAAATTATGGTGCCATTGCCGGCAGAGGTATCAAAAATATCCAGGTGGTTACCGGGTAATTGGGCCAGGTATTGTACAAATTTCTTTTCCCTGCTGTACTTACTATAATCAATGCAAGCATTAAGATAACGGGTTTGCAGGTAGGAGAAATCATTTAGGGTAAAGCCATTTATTAAAGAATCATCCAGCCATATTTGCGCTGTATAAATACCCACTTTAAAAGGGTTGCCTGGTATAATATCTTCTACATCAAAACCAAGACTAAGAATAGGGCTGTTTACAATTACCGGTGTAGCGCTATTGCTATACGTATTGCCTTTTTGCATCAGAGGTATTTGTTTGCCTGTACCCGGGTTACTATATGTGGTTACACGCCTGTCGTACCAAAACAATTTGTACAGCACAGGTGGGGTATTGTCACGCAGGCCAAAACCGAATAGTAAGGGGTTTAGATTTTTTTCTGTTTTGGTGTCTCTTATTTCAAAATGCAGGTGTGGTCCGGCCGAGCCACCGGTATTACCACTGTACGCAATAAACTGCCCCTTATTTACAGGAAAAAGATTGGCGGGTAATATAAAATCCTGCTCCCAGCTTTGCTCCTGATATTGTTTTTGTTTAAGATAGGCAGCTAATGCCGGATAAAAACTGTTTAAATGGGCATATACAGTAGTATATCCATTTGGGTGATTAATATAAATGGCATTTCCATAGCCATATTTTTCTATTTTAATTCGGGCAATATAACCGTGGGCCGGAGCATAAACGGGTAAGTTTTCTCTGCCCTGTGTGCGGATATCCAACCCCATATGAAAATGGTTGGCCCTCAATTCTCCAAAGTTGGCTACCAGTTGCAGGGGAATAGTAAGCGGGTTGCTAAAATAGTTTTGAGGATATTTATTATTTTGCTGTGCCTGTGCATTTGAGTGGAAGATGGAAAAAAGCAAAAAAAACATACTGCCTAAAGAAAGGTGCTTCATGGCAACGAAGGTAAACAGCAAAGTATATATAAAAAAATAGGCCCGCCCTGGAAAGAGCTGGCCGTTGCTAACCTATGAAAAACACCTATTTTAAAATAAGATTTATCTATTTCTTTGTTTACCCGCGTTGAACTGTTTGGCTTTTCCTCCACCCTGTAACCGCTTATTCTTTTGCCTGTTCTGCAGTTCTTTTCTAAACATCTCTTTCAGGTTCTTTTCTGAGGTAAATACTTTATTTACCCTGTTATTCCCATTTAAAATGTTCCTGAAATCGCTCTGGTATTTTTTTCTAATCTGAACCTGCCTTTCTTCAAACCCTACTTCATCGTTGAGGTATTGTTTGCGGGCAGCTTTCATTTCTGCGAAGTAATTATTGTAAACTGGCCAGAATTTATCAGACTCCTCGGGAGTAAGATTTAATTCTTTTGTCATATAGGCTTTCTTTACATCCTCAGCTTTCGTAGAACTAGGCACAGATTGTGTCTGTGCGACACAAATGTAACTATGTAAAAATAATAAATTAATAATAATTAGGAAAATTTTCATCTTTAATGACATTTAAATCGCTTTAATTCTTTTTTCACTCCCATCAACTGGTTCATCCAGATAATTAATCAGCTCTTCATCGCTGGTATTTTGCAGCATCTTTTGTAATTCAGGCGATTGATCTTCAGGGTTTGAAACATTTTCACCGGTTGATTCTGCTGCTTCTATCAGGTAATTGGCAATGTCATTATCATTTAAGCTGGCAATTCGTTGTTGAATACTGGGGCTTTTATCAAGCCTGCCAATTTGCTTACCGGCATATAACCAGGAAGTAGTTGCTATAATAAACAATACAGACGCTGCAGCCGCATAATTTGCCCATTTACGAACTACCTGATTTAAACCAATTACTTTAGCCGGTGTGTTTTGCATCTTTGCAGCCTGCCCCGAAATAAGCGTTGGTATGGTTTCAAAATAAGCATCTGGCACTTTATAAGGCATTTGCCTGCTGATGGAATTTAACAGTGGCGCAACTATTTCAAGTTCGGCCTGTATTTCATCAGGGGCAACTGAAACTGGCTGTGCTTTAATTTTTTCCATTATGGCGCCGGCCAATGTATTAAAATATCCAGCCGGTACAGTAAATGGAGTATGTTGGTTTTCCTTTTGTTGTATTTTTTGGATAATACTAATGGCCAGCATATCAAAATACCCTGCAGGCACTTTATAGACCTGCTGTTTTGTTAAATGGGCAATGGTGGGTGCCATCTCCATTAATTCGGCTGATATGTGGCTAATTTCTTGCATTTTAACTCTTTTTTTGACTATAACTGCGGTATAAAGTTTAATTATTCCTTATATAGTCTTCAATTTTTTTTGCGGCATGGTGGTAACTGGCTTTTAGTGCCCCTTCACTTGTTTCCAATACACGGCTCATTTCTTCATAAGGCATTTCATCATAATACCTCAGGTTAAAAACTACCCTTTGCTTTTCGGGTAACTGTTGTATGGCCAATTGTAATTTCCATTCCAAGCGGTTGGCATCAAAACCTTTGTCGGCTATTATTTTATTGGATAAGCCTTCCTCCACATCACTTAAGCTTACTGCGGAACGCTTTTTTTGTTGGGCCAGAAAGGTGAGCGATTCGTTGGTAGCAATACGGTATAACCAGGTATACAATTGGCTATCTTCTCTAAAATTCTCGAGACTATTCCATATTTTAATAAACATGTTTTGCAACACATCATTGGCATCTTCGTGCTCTATTACCATACGCCTTATATGCCAGTATAGCTTTTCCTGGTATTTTTGAATAATACCGGTAAATGCTTTTTCTTTTGTGGCAGTAAACTTAAACTGATCCAGTAAAACCTTATCGTCAAATTGCATGCAGCGGGTATTGTGTTGTACAAATATAAAAACCCATCATCATAGATAGGTTTTTATTAAAAAGGTTTAAACAGCTAACTGTTTTACCATTTTGTTGTATTTTTTGTTGCCTTATATACAGAACGTACAAGAGTGCGACGCAAGCGGTGATGCCATTGCTACCAACAGCCGGGCACATAAAACAATTAGTTTAGTCCGGGATGTTGTTTTAATATCAGCTCTTCATCGGCTTTTACTTTTAGTTCCCAGTTCCAGGCGGTGCGCATCATATCCTTTAAATCGTATTGTACAATCCAGTTTAAACGTTTTACAGCATCAGAGTTATCTGCATAAATGGCAACCACATCGCCTGGGCGGCGGGGAGATATTTTGTAGTTTAACTGTTGGCCGCTTACTTCTTCAAATGCTTTAATGGCCTCTAATACAGTTACGCCATTGCCCGAGCCGAGGTTAAACACATCGCAAACAACGGTATTCTTTTTATCCATTAAAAACTGCAGGGCCAGAGTATGTGCATGCGCAATATCACAAACATGTATATAGTCTCGCACACAGCTGCCATCACGGGTATCGTAATCGGCACCATAAACATTCATCTGCGGCAATTTACCAATGGCGGTTTGTGTAATGGCCGGCACCAGATTTTGTGGCCTGCCTACGGGTAATTCGCCAATTAATACAGAGGGGTGTGCACCCACCGGATTAAAATAGCGTAGCAAAATAGAATTGATTTGATAAGCATTGGCAAAATCGCGGATAATGGTTTCGCCCATTTGCTTGGTGGCGCCATAGGGCGATTCTGCTTTTTTCTCCGGCGTTTGCTCGGTTACAGGAATACTATCGGGGTTGCCATAAACGGTGCAGGAGGAGGAAAATACAAAGTTTTGAATACCAAATTCCTTTACACATTTAAGCAGATTAATCAGCGAGAACAGGTTGTTTTCAAAATAGTCAAGCGGCTTTTCTACAGACTCGCCCACTGCCTTAAAAGCGGCAAAATGTATAACGCCGGCAATGTCTTCGTTCTCCTGAAAAACAGCCCGGGTTTCATCAAAATTCTTAAGATCTACTTTGTAGTTCTTAAGTTTTTTACCAGTAATTTGTTCAACGCCATTTACTAAAGTGCTGGTAGAGCGGGAATTGTCATCAATGCTAACTACGTCAAAGCCATTTTCAAAAAGGTCAACAACGGTGTGCGAGCCAATAAAGCCACAACCACCTGTAACAAGTATTTTTTTCATGGGAATGTTTATGGTGTTGCAAAGTACTAAAACTTAGTTATACTTTTTATGGGTTATTGACCAATTGTGCCGGCCCCATTAAATAATGTAGGTAGTATTTATGCAAAGGAGACAAAAGCCATTATTGGCCGGGCCATTTGCATTTATGAAGCTTTACTTGCGTCGCACACTTGTACAACAAAATATATATGCAGCAGAAAGAAAGCCCATACTACATGATAGATGCACTTTACATAATCCATGTACTATAAATACACAATTCCAAAAACATTATTCAAAACATAAGCAACGCCAATAAAAAAGCCATCCAAAAATTTTAAACTTTTTGGATGGCTTATAACAGTTCTATGCAGCAGTATCTTTTTAGTCTATTTATTGCCGCCACTACAGGTAAAGTACAAGAGTGCGACGCAAGTAAAGCACTAATGCATTACCTCAGCCGGGCTCCTATTATTTAAACCTGTATTGCAGGGTTACGCCATATGTTTGTGGATCTGCCAGGTGTATGGCACCAAAATCATAGGCATAGGCTATATATTTTTTGTTGCCTATGTTGCGGCTCCAAATAAAAAAATCTGTTTTAGCAGACGATAACCCAAACCTTGTATTGATAACACTATATGGCGATTGCTGTATGGTATTGGCTAAATCAAAATATTGAGTGCCAAAATGCATCCATTCCGCACGGGCAACAAATTGTATAGGGCTACCATCGGCAATGGGGCAACTATACTGTATGGCCAGCATAGAGGTGAGGTCTGGTGTAAAAATCTGGCGTTTACCATCCAGGTTTGCCGTTTCGCCGTTTTGAGCAATTTTTAGGCTGGTATATGCCGCATGGGTATAACCAAAATTATAATCTACGCGAAAGCCCTTTACCGGGGTGGCAGATAGTTCCAGCTCGGCACCTTTACTGGTAAGTTTACCTGTATTGCGGGTAACCGTTATCGCATCTGGCAGCACCAGCGTAGGCACCTGTGCATCGTTTATGCGGGAAAGAAAGAGGGTAATATTTAACCGCAACTTATCTTTAAACAAGGTGTTTTTTATACCAGCTTCTATATTATTGCTGTACTCTGGCTGGTAAGGGTATAATGGTGGCTGAGATGGGTCAGACGATAATTGTGTTAAACCACCTGTTCTAAAGCCCCTGCTATAAGTGGCAAATAGGTTTGTATTTTTACTGGCACGATAGTTAAAACCAATTTTAGGCGATACGGCATTGTAATGCACACTGCCTGCTGTATCGGGCCTTATAATAAAAGCTTCGGTGCCATCTTTCTGATAAGCTCCTTCTACATTTAATTTTTTGTTTTCATAATCATAACGTAGGCCGGCAATTAATTCAAGTTGTTTGGTAATAGCATAATTGCCTTGTGCAAAAAAAGCAATACCACTGTTTTTACCGGTACTGGTATTAATAGTTGCAAAGTCGGTATCGGGTATGCCAAATAAACCGGCATCCTTACCAAAATGGGTTGCTTGTTTGTTGGGGTTATGCTGGTAATAAAAATAAGTACCCGCTGTCCATTGGAAAGCCGATTTTTTGGCAGCCGCCGAACCCAGCCTTAACTCCTGCGTAAAGGCTTTTACGTTATTCCAGCTATTGCCATAATCATTTATTACGGTAACAATATCTGCCGGCGAAAAGTCGCCATCCAAAGGTGCATTGTAATAGCGGTGGTTTTGCTGGTAAGCACTAAGCGAGGTAAAATTAACCTTACTGCCGCTATGGCTAATGGTTAGCGAAGTGTTGAACGTATTGTCAATCATGGTTGCGGTAGCATCCTGACTTAACATAAATGGATTGTTTATTGCTTCATCCATACCATTTACCATGGGGAACGCACCTTTATTCCGGTTATTCTGGTGTTTCACATTTAAGGTTATGGCCCAATTGGTTGCGGGCAGGTATTTTATATAATAGTTACCGGCAATGCTGTGCTGGTCGTCGAACCCGGTATTGTTAAAAGTGTTGGTATAATACCCATCTCTGCTATTAAAGGTGGCGGTAGCGCCAACAAATAATTTGTCTTTTACCAAAGGAATACGCAAACCACCGGTATACCGCTGTAAACCATAATTGCCGGTATTAATTTCCACAAAACCGGTTGATTTATTGGTAGGTTGTTTTGTAATAATATTAATTACTCCACCAGTGGCATTACGGCCATACAAAGTTCCCTGCGGGCCTCTTAGTACTTCAATTCGTTCAATATCGTTTAAAGCACCAATATAAGTGTCCAGGGTAAATTGGTTAACCCCATCAACATAAGTAGCTACTGCCGGATCGTAAGAGGTGGTTGTAATGCCACGAATGGAGCTTACATTGCGGTAATCGCCTGAGTTATTGGCAAAAAAGTTGGGTATAATGGCACTTAGGTCTTTGGTATCCCACAAGCGGTATTGTTGTACCTGCTTAGCAGTAAGGGTACTAATACTTACCGGTACTTGTTGTTGCGAAGCTTCTCTTTTTTCTGCACTTACCATTACTTCATCCAATTGCAGGGTAGCATCGGCTAATTGCATATCAATATTGGTAACATGCTGCTCAACCACTTGTATAGTAGCTTGTTTGCTGGCATAACCGGTGGCAGAAACTATTATGGTATAACTGCCTTTTGTTAAATGCGGAATTACAAATTTGCCCAGATCATCAGTAAATGCAAACAGGTTGCTGTTTAACACATGTATAAACGCATCAGCAACGGGTGCGGCTTTATCGTTGGTTATGGTACCCTGTAATTGCTGGCTTTTGGCAATGCCAGTAATAAAAATCAATAAAGCAATACATACCAGTTTCTTAACATTCATGACAATAGAAATTAATAATTGTAAGTAATATCCAATAAGTGGTTTTAAGCGGGTGCAAGTTACATTGCACTGTTTAATTGGTGCTTATTTTTTCGGGCCTGGCAATAAAACATTGTGGAGGCTTTACTTGCGTCGCACACTTGTGCGGTTAGATACTTTATGCAGCAGTAGAAATTTAATAATGCTATTTTAAACTAGTCAATCTGTTGCCATAAGTTATTCAGATGAAAGGATTGCGACGCAAGAGGCGATGCTACAAGTTGATTTGCTGGTATCCAATTTATAAACAGCCGCTATTTCTTGGCAGTATTACTTACCCCGCCCGTTGACCCTGTGGAAAGCATTAATTGCACGCTCTCGAATAAAATTTGCTGGCGACGGGCTTTAAACAAATCCATTTTATCTGCCGGCAGGCGAAGTTGATAGGTTTTGCCTTCGGTAATTATTTTGTCAAACCCGGGGTTCAGCTGGTTAAACTTGCCAATATCCATAGTTATATGGTTGCTAATAATAAGGCTGTTAAACTTACCTGTTATGGGCAATACAGCCGTATTGGCAAATGCCAGCGTATCGGGTTTTGATTGTAATACACTCAGCGCTGTTCTTTTTTCAAGGGTTTCTGCTGCCGTTAGGGTGGTCCATCCGCCGCTGCCTTCAAAGAAATAGTGGGCGGCAATATATCTTTTAACATGTAGCCGGGTTTGCTCGGGTAAAAAATATTGCAGCTCCCAAAAATTGGTAGAATGCGCTTTGTTTATTGCCCGTGAAACAGCTCCTGCACCGGCATTATATGCGGCAATTACCAGCAACCAATCCCCAAACTGTTCGTATAACTCTGTAATTAATTTTGCTGCAGCTTCGGTGCTTTTTATAAAGCTGGTACGTTCATCTATGCGGTCGGTTACTATCAGGCCAAACCGTTTTGCCTCGTAGGGCATTAATTGCCAGGGGCCAACGGCGCCGGCATAAGAAACGGCACCCGCCTGTAAACTGCTTTCAATTACAGAAAGGTATTTAAGCTGTATAGGTATATTATGGCTGGTTAATATATTCTCGTACAGGGTAAAATAAGGTTTACCCCAGTTTTTCATTTGCTCGTAATTGTTACCCTGCTGGTTTAAAAAAGCAGTTACATATGGCATAACACGAGCATCAATTGCAAACCGGCCTTGTTCCAGGTTGGCATCATCTGCCTGGGATAATAGGCTTTTGAAGCCTTTTACGGTTGTATCATTCTGGTTGTTTTTATGGAAAACTATCTGCCAGTTAGCTTTGCCTGGGGCAGCCATAAGCAAACATACGGCCACAAAAAAAGGAATAGCAAAGCGTTGCTTTTCCTTTTTACTGGTATAAATAGTATGATTGATTAATTTATCCATATAGCAGTACACTACCAAACATCATGCAAAAAGCGCTTTTAGAGTGGCTTATTTTGCAGTAAACTATCTGATAATTGCAGTAAAGTTACTTCATTATCCTGTGCCGCCATTACCTGTAAGCCAAAGGGCACGCCGCTGCTATGTTTAAATAAGGGAATTGAAATGCCAGGTATGCCTACCAAATTGGCAAATACGGTATAAATATCTGCCAGAAACATTTCTATAGGATCATTGCTTTTTTCGCCAAACTTAAATGCAGGTGAAGGAACTGTTGGGGCTATTATAACATCGTAATTGCCAAATACTTGTTTGGTAGTCTCCTGCAACATACGCCTAACTTGCTGTGCTTTTGTAAAATAAGCATCGTAATATCCGGCACTTAGTACAAATGTGCCCAGCATAATGCGACGTTTAACTTCTTTACCAAAACCAGCGCTGCGTGATTTTTTGTAAAAATCAGTAAGGTTGGCAAAATCATCTTTGGCCGCATAGCCATATTTAATACCATCAAACCTCGATAAATTGCTGGATGCCTCGGCGGTAGTTAAAATATAATAGGCAGGCACAATATAATCCAGTAAGTCAAAAGCTACTGGTTCTACAGTATGTCCTTCGGATTGTAATTGGGTAATAAGGGTTTTTATGGCATTGGCTATTTCGGTATCCAGACTTGGGTGCTCCAATGCCTCTTTAAAATAAGCAATCCGGTATTTTTTGGGAGAAGTATTCTGTAAGGATTCGCTAAATGCTGGAATTGGTTGATGGCTAACTGTGCTATCAAAATCATCAGCACCTGCAATTACTTCCAGTGCTAAAGCCACATCCGATACCTGGGTGCCAAAAATGCCAATCTGGTCAAAAGAAGAAGCATAGGCAATTAGCCCGTACCTTGAAATACGGCCATAACCGGGTTTAAGTCCAATGATACCACAAAAATCTGCAGGTTGCCTAACAGATCCGCCGGTATCGCTACCCAAACTAATCATACATAGGCCAGCTTGTACAGCTACTGCAGAACCACCGGAGGAGCCGCCAGGAACCCTTTCATTATCCAGCGCATTAAGCACGGGCCCAAAAGCAGAGTTTTCGTTACTGCTGCCCATGGCAAATTCATCGCAGTTATTACGTCCAATTATAATGGCGCCTGCAGCCAATAATTTTTCTACTGCCGTTGCATTATATACCGAGGTAAACCCTTCCAGTATTTTAGAACCTGCCGATACGGTATGGCCTTTATAACAAATAACGTCTTTTATAGACACAACTACGCCATGCAGTTTACCAAGTGGCTTACCGGATAGTTGTAATGCATCTAACCTGGCCGCCTGTGCCAATGCATCTTCGGTAAAAACTTCCAGAAATGCGTTCAGGTGTTTTTGAGCTTCAATCTGCTGTAAATAATAAGAAACGGCCTCAACACAGGTGGTTTGGCCGTTTAATAAAGTAGATTGATAGTCTTTGATAGAATGAAAACTAAACAAAGGCTGATCTTATTTTATGATGAAAAATTACACTGATTCTTTAGTGGCTGAAACGTTGTCTTTCTCGTTTATGCCATCTTCCAATTCTTTCTTTACATTATTTTTAGCATCGTTAAATTCACGGATACCTTTACCTAAGCCTTTCATAAATTCAGGTATTTTGCGTCCACCAAATAAAACAAGTACAACAACAGCAATCAGTAATATTTCTTGAAAACCTAAGTTACCCATAATAGAGATTTTGAAGTGTGAAAAACAAAGTTATGTATTAAATAATCTCAATTTCAATAATAATTGTTAACGCTTTGCTGATAAACAAGCAATTTTTGGTGACCGGCAATTGATTATTTTGTCATCTTTCTTGCGTCGCACTCTTGTACGGCATAACGTCTGGCGTCAAAAAAATACTGGCAAAAACAGATATTGAAAAATAACAAAAAAAGCGGAATTCCCCAAAGAGGTACTCCGCTTCTGTTATTAAGCAAAAATAACTTACATACGTTTTTCTTTGATCCTGGCGCTTTTACCACTGCGTTCACGCAGGTAGTAAAGTTTTGCACGACGCACTTTACCTACTTTATTCAAAAGTACTGATTCAACATTTGGAGAGAAGAATGGGAAAACCCTTTCTACACCAATGCCATCAGATATTTTACGAACTGTAAAAGTAGCAGTAGCTCCGGTGCCCTGTATTTTTACCACATCTCCGCGAAAACCCTGGATACGTTCTTTGCCGCCTTCCACAATTTTATAATTTACAGTAACATTATCACCTGCTTTGAACTTTGGATAATCTTTTTTGCCTGTAAGCTGCTCATGCACAAATTGAACTGCTGTACTCATATCTTAAAATTTAAGGACGGCGAAGGTAAGCGGTTTTTTGGATTTATCGCCAGTAAACCAAAGTTTTTTTTCCGGTTAGCTAAATTAACTATTGCAATGTACCGCATAATGGTTGAATTACACCCATTTGCCAGTAGTTTGGGGAGATATGCTAACCATGTTTCGCAGTTGCCGGCCGTTTGTATTGGCTGTAGAAAGTTGCCAATAGTTACTACAGTACAAGAGTGCGACGCAAGGGAAGCTCATTTTTTACGGGTATGCCTGGCCCCAAATCAGGCTTAATAGGATAATGATACCTGTTGTTATTGTAAAAAAAAGCCGGTAACAGGTTATGTTACCGGCTTTGCATTAAGTTGTATTCGTTAACGGGCAATATTTACGGCCCTTTTTTCTCTTATTACTGTTACCTTAATTTGACCCGGATAGGTCATTTCGGTTTGTATTTTTTGTGCTATTTCAAAGCTAAGTTTATCACTATCGGCATCGCCTACTTTATCGGCTTCTACTATAACTCTTAACTCCCTGCCGGCCTGAATGGCGTAAGCTTTTTCTACACCTGGGTAAGATACGGCCAGAGTTTCCAGATTTTTAATGCGCTGTATGTATTGCTGCATTATTTCTCTTCTGGCGCCTGGGCGGGCACCGCTGATAGCATCGCAAGCCTGCACAATTGGGGAAATAACATATTGCATTTCCATTTCATCGTGGTGGGCGCCAATGGCATTTACTACTGCTGGATTTTCTCCATATTTTTCGGCCAGCTTGGCTCCAAGTAAAGCGTGACTTAATTCTGTTTCTTCATCAGGAACCTTGCCTATATCGTGTAAAAGACCAGCACGTTTGGCAAGTTTTGGATTCATGCCTAATTCGGCTGCCATTATACCACAAAGATTGGCAACCTCTCTGCTATGCATTAACAGGTTTTGGCCATATGAAGAGCGGAAACGCATTTTACCAACTATACGCACCAATTCTTTATGTAAACCATGAATACCCATTTCAATTACTGTACGCTCCCCAATTTCCATTACCTGCTCTTCCAGCTGTTTGCGGGTTTTTTCTACTACTTCTTCTATTCTGGCTGGGTGTATACGGCCATCTGCCACCAAACGCTGTAAACTTAAACGGGCTATTTCCCTTCTTAATGGGTCGAAAGAGGAAAGAACGATTGCCTCAGGAGTATCATCTACAATCAAATCTACACCAGTTGCAGCTTCAATGGCACGAATATTACGGCCCTCACGACCAATGATCTGTCCTTTTATTTCATCGCTTTCAAGGTTAAATACCGTAACGGTATTTTCTATTGTTTGCTCTGCGGCTGTGCGCTGTATAGATTGAATAATGATTTTTCGAGCTTCTTTATTTGCTTTTTGCCTGGCATCTTCAATAATTTCCTGTTGAAGCGATAATGCCTGGGTATGGGCTTCCTGTTTCAAACTTTCAATTAATTGTGCTTTTGCTTCTTCGGCAGTAAGGGCGGCAATTTTTTCTAAACGGCGAATATGTTCTTCCTGATGCTTTTCCAGCTCAGTACGTTTACTGTTTACTACTTCTATTTGCCTGTTAAGGTTTTCTCTGATTACTTCAGTTTCTTTAATCTGTTTATCAAGTGAAGCTTCTTTTTGGTTAATGGTAATTTCTTTTTGCTTAACCTTATTTTCTATATCACTTATTTTGCGGTTACGGTCCAATACTTCTCTGTCGTGGTCAGATTTAAGTTGAACTGCTTTTTCTTTTGCCTCCAGAATTTTTTCCTTCTTTATCGTTTCGGCCTTGCTTTCGGCTTCGCTAAGGATTTTTTGAGATTGCATTTCTGCTTCTTCTATCTGCTTTCTGGTATTTTTGGCGAAAATTAATTTGCCGCCAAAAATTCCTGCGACAAGTGATATTAAACCAACTATAATTAAAACAACATTTGGATCCATGCTTTTTGGGGAGTTTTTTAATAAATCTTAAAAATCATTGCTTTGTTTGTTGCTCTGGTTTCATTTGTGAGGTGAATAACAGAGTGGTAATTTGCGAAGATAATTAAAGCATTAGAATTATTGAGTACAGAATTGGCGAAGAGAAATAGAGAAAAAAAACTAATTGTAATGAATAAAGGCTTAAAAGGCAAGTGGTTAGGCTTTAAACAGAAATATCATAATTATTTATTAAAATATTTCGTTATTTTGTATGTCCGTTTTTAGTACCACCCTCTGAAATCTCTTTGTAGATTTTGAAGATAGACCCCGTTTACGGGGTTTATTTTTTTCATCAGGTTGCCAGATATCTCAGAGGCGTACAAATTCATACTAAAAACTACTCGTTACAATCTTCCAGGGCTTTATCCAACATTTGCTCTAATGAGCGCAGCTTTTCGCTGGTTTGCTGTATGGCATGATGATCGGTGGCGTGTTTACTTTGATCTGTTGCCATCCATATTAATACCATGGCAACAAAGTCCTGCATATCCTTCCCGGCAAAATTGGTTTTAAACTCAATAATCTTGTCGTTAATAATTTTTACCATTTTTCTTAAAATCTCCTCGTCTTCGGGTTCAATTCTAAGTCTGTAGGTGCGGTCTCCAATAATTACATTAACAGGTATTAAATCAGCCATTGGTTATGCATTTAGAAGGGCTATACATTTTTCAATATCACTTAAATACAGGTTAATTCGTTTTTCCAGCAGCTTTTTTTCATCTTCTATAAGGGCATTGCCACTAAGCCTAAGTACATCAATTTGCTGATGTAGCTGCTGTAACTGCGTTTCTTTTTCGTTCAATGTACCACGCAGCAAAGAAGACTCTTTTTTAAGAGTGGCATTTTGTTTTTGCAGTAATTGGTTTTGTTTAACCAGTTGAACCAATTTTTGCTGCAGTCTATGTAAGACCAAATCAATGTCTTCCATGCAAAACCGGTTTATTTTCTTATTTCAAGTCCGAGATCATTTTCAAAGCAGGCCATAATTTTCTGCATCATTTTATCAACATCCTTATCTACCAAAGTTTTTTCTTCATCCAGAAAACTAAAATTAATCCCTAAAGACTTTTTGCCTGCACCTAATTTATCGCTTTGAAAAATATCAAATAGTCGTATTAGTTTAAGGCTTCTAAGATTTAGCTTGTTTACGGCTTTTTCTATATCGCCAAAAGCAATACTATTATCAGCAATTACAGCTAAATCTCTTTGAACCGAAGGGAATTTAGCGATTTCACTATATACAATTTTCTGTTTTTGTACTAATTGCAAAATGTTGGCATACAACAAATCGATATAATATACAGGTTGTTTAATGTCAAAATGTTGCAGGTGTTTGGCCGCTGCAATACCCAAAACGCCAATCTGGGTGTTTTTCTGTTTTATCGCAAAATGTGTACCTGCAGCATCAGTAACAGGGGCATCTATTTCGGTTTTATCTATGCCGCAAAGTTGTAGTAATGAAGTTAATATCCCTTTTAGTACATAAAAATCTGCAGCTCTTTCTTTTTCTCGCCAATTGTCAGGATGATTATTACCGGTAACATATAATGTAAAATGTTCTTCTTCCTTATAAATACCAGCTTCTCCTGATGAATAGGTTCTGCCAAATTCAAAAAACCTAAGATTTTCATTACGCCTGTTAATATTATAGGCAATGCTTTCCAGAGCGGTTTCCAGCATAGAAGGGCGTAATACATCCAAATCGGCACTAAGATTATTGATCATTTTCACGGTGCCCTTCAACGTTTCTTCGCTATAATAACTGCTGCTGGTAATTGAATTGGTAAGAATTTCATTAAATCCAATGCCAGCCAGATAATTAGACATTTTTTCGCGCAGGTTCTCTTTTAAGAAAAGTGCATCATTGGCTGGTGAAATATTAATACTGGCCGGTATTTCAATATTATCCAATCCATCTATTCGAATAATTTCTTCTACCACATCGGCCGGCAAAGTGATATCCGGTTTACTATAAGGGGCTGCCACCCAAATTTCGTCAATCCCATCTTTTACTAATTCAAAACCTAAACTCTCCAGCAATTTGGTAATGGTATCCTGATGATAGTTTTTGCCGCTTAGTTTTTTAAGGTAATGGTATTTAAGCGCCACCTGTACTTTGTCTTTAGGTTTTGGATATACATCTACAATTTCGCTTGCAATTTCACCGCCGCCTAATTCTTTTATTAGTAATGCAGCTCTCTTTAACACATTAACGGTGTTGGATATATCTACACCTTTTTCAAATCTTGTAGCAGCGTCGGTACGTAATCCATGTGAAACAGAGGTTTTTCTGATACTTACAGGATTAAACCATGCACTTTCCAGGAAAATATTGGTGGTTGTATCTTTAACTCCGCTTTGTATACCTCCAAATACCCCGGCAATACACATGCCTGCTTCGGAATTGCAGATCATTAAATCAGTTGCCTTTAAACTTCTTTCTTTGCCATCAAGTGTAGTAAATAGGGTTCCCTCTGGCGTATTTTTTACAATGATGGTATTATCCTTTATTTGATCCGCATCAAAAGCATGCAAAGGCTGGCCGGTTTCGTGTAATACATAATTGGTGATATCCACGATATTGTTAATAGGCCTTACACCTATTGCCTTTAGCCTGTTTTGTAACCACTCAGGAGATTCTTTTATGGTTACACCCTTTAAAGAAACACCGGAGTATCGCTGACAAGCATCTGGATTTTCAATCAATACTTTGATGGGTAAGCTGGTATTATCTGGCTTAAAGCCATTTGCATAGGGAGTTTTGGCTTTAGTAGTTTTTTTATTGTGATGAGACAAATAGGCACAAACATCTTTTGCAACCCCTAGATGGCTCATTGCATCCATGCGGTTAGGGGTTAAACCAATTTCAAAAATATAGTCGTGGTAGGGTGAGAAATAAGATGCTGCAGGTTTACCAGCTTCCTGATCGGCGGGAAGAACTATTATACCTGCATGACTTTCACCAATGCCTATTTCATCTTCTGCGCAAATCATACCATAGCTTTCAACGCCACGTATTTTGGCCACTTTCATGGTAATTGAATCACCTTTTACAGGATAAATGGTAGTACCTACGGTGGCTACTATTACTTTTTGACCTGCGGCTACATTGGCTGCCCCACAAACTATTTGTAAAGGCTCGCCAGTACCGGTATTTACTTTGGTTACTTTTAATTTATCGGCATTAGGATGTGGTTCACATGCCAATACTTCTCCAATTACCAAACCTTGTAACCCTCCTTTTATATTTTCATATTCTTCCAGACTTTCAACTTCCAGACCTATGGACGTAAGAATTTTAGAAAGCTTTTCAGGTTCAATTTTCTCGGGCAGATATTCACTAAGCCAATTATAAGAGATAGTCATGTAACGAACTGTTTAAAATAGTGTGCAAATATAAAACTTGGTGCCGAGCATTGAAAGGTTAAATGTACAGCACTAATATATTATTGATCTTCTACCGGTTTGTTTGTCATTGCCGGGCATTAGGTGAACGGTGCAGTGAGTGACACAACCGGTGCCCAATAGTAATGATGGAGCGGGTATTAAAACCCTCTTTTAGATAGTTAAAAAGCAGGTAAATATGCATTTTGTAGCTAAAAATCTTTGTGCACAAATAATGTGGATTACCCTGTTGAATAAGCGGAAAACTTTTCTGTATTGTGCAAAAACAATATTTAACAGGGTATAAGCCCCATTTTTTTGTTAATTTAAATGTGGGTTAGCCACGCATAAATTTTAATAAAACAATTTCGTAGCGGGCACGCAAAAGCCATTTATATTCGCTGCCCCTTATATTGATAAGCAACATTTTTTTGATACACTTTAGCAAATAGCTGCTTTTGTATTTATTGATAGAAGGCCACGCAACAAAATAATTTTCGGGAACGATTTGAAGATTTTTACTCATGGAATTAACCAACGTAAATAAGGATAGAAAGAACAGGAGAAAGCCTGCCATAGACCTAAGCAGTATGGTATATGGTAAAGTGCCTCCACAGGCTAAAGACCTGGAAGAGGCGGTTTTGGGGGCAATTATGCTGGAAAAAAGTGCTTTTGATACCGTTGTTGAAATTTTAAAACCCGAATGTTTTTATGTAGATGCCCATCAACGTATTTACAGGGCTTTTCAAAGTTTGGCCCAAAAAAGCTTGCCTATAGATATTTTAACGGTTGTTGAGGAACTAAAAATAAAAGAAGAACTGGAAATGGTAGGCGGCCCCTACTATGTTACCAAGCTTACCAATGCAGTCGTATCAACCGCCAATATTGAGGCGCACTCACGAATTGTTTTGCAAAAATTTGTTCAAAGAGAACTGATACGTATTAGTGGCGAAATTATTAGTGAAGCCTACGAAGAAAGTACCGATGTATTTGATCTGATGGATGATGCGGAAGACAAAATTTTTCAAATAACCAATAATTTTCTTAAGACCGATTATAAGGAAATGAGCAGTGCGCTGGCACAAGCCATTAACCGTATTGATGAACTGCGCACCAAAACCGATGAGATATCCGGTGTGCCCAGTGGGTTTGCCAGCTTAGACCGGGTTACCTATGGTTGGCAACCAACCGATTTGGTTATATTGGCGGCAAGGCCGGCCGTTGGTAAAACAGCATTTGCCTTAAACCTGGCACGCAATGCCGCCCTTAACCCCACCAAACCTACAGCAGTTGGCTTCTTTTCCTTAGAAATGAGTGCGGCACAGCTGGTACAACGTATTCTATCGGCAGAGAGTGAGATTATGATGGAGAAAATTTCCAGAGGTAAACTGGAAGAATATGAATACCAGCAATTAAATACCAAGGGTATTAAGCGACTGGAAAAAGCCCCCATTTATATTGATGATACTGCGGCCCTGAATATTTTTGAATTTAGGGCTAAAGCCCGGCGTTTGGTAAACAAACATAAGGTTGGTTTAATATTGATAGATTACCTGCAGCTGATGAGTGGCAGTGCCGATAATAAAGGTAACCGCGAACAGGAGATTAGTACTATTTCACGTAACCTGAAAGCGCTTGCCAAAGAACTTAATGTACCCATTATAGCATTAAGCCAGTTAAGCCGTGCGGTAGAAACGCGTAAAGAAAGTAAAATGCCGCAGTTAAGCGATTTGCGTGAATCGGGTGCCATTGAACAGGATGCGGATATGGTAATGTTTATTTACCGCCCCGAATATTACGAGGTAATGAATAACGAAGATGGAGAAAGTACCAAGGGCGAAACCCATATTCGTATTGCAAAACACCGTAATGGTTCCCTTGAAACGATTAAGTTGCGTGCCCTTTTACATATTCAAAAATTTGAAGAGTGGGAAAGCGATGGTGGTGGTTATCCTCCAAAAGGCTTTGGTAATTTTAAACCTGTTGGCCCTTCAGCCCCGCCTGCCGGTGGTGGTAACGATGATGGCGGCCGCTTATATATTCAAAAAGGCAGTAAAATGAACACAGGTTCCTTTGATGAAGGTTTTGATGAAGATGCGCCTTTCTAAATAATTAATCTTTAATAGTTCGATTTTTATGGCGTTGCCCTTTGGGCCGGGCTTTACGCTGCAAGTCCTCGCCACGGGGCGTGGCTGTGGGCTTTACGCTGCAATCCCTAACGCAGTAATGCCTATTTGGTTTTATACAGCACGGTCTTTAGCTGTGCCATATAAATATTGGCCCGTTTTTCGGCAAAATAATCTGCACCCAGCATAATGGCAGCTTGCAATGCTAAAGCAATACCCAACCCATAATATAATTGGCGTTCCGGATTGTTATAAAAGAGGCCTGCCAGTGTGATACCTGCCAGTAATAAACCAATTTCTATATAGCGGTAAATGATAAAATTGCGGTTTACAGTTTGCATGCGTGGCAGTTCTTCCTGTACTAATTGCATGGGGTTCATATCAAACGCATACACGTTTTGCTGGCGTTGTGCATCGCTGCGGGCATAAACAGTATAGCCTACAATAATTTGTATACATGCAATGGCTATCAATGGAATGGAGGCACCTTTCCACCAATTAGTTTTCCAAATAAATAAGCCGGCCAATGCCAGTAAAATAGCTGCCAGTCCAATAGCCATAAACAGCAGGCTTTCCTGTTTTTCTGCTATAAAATATTTTTCAATATCGGTTTTGGTAAACATGGTTGTTGTAATACCTGTTGGTGTAATGTATTTTGCTGCCCTATAGAAAGGCGTACAAGTGTGCGATGCAAGCATGCTGCTACGGGTTATTATGCCCGGTACAAAAAATTAACTGCCAAATTGCTTTAGGTGATAATCGAAATGTTTCCAAATTAGTCTGCTCCATAAATCCCGGCTCATTTTACCAAATAGCGGATGCCCTTCCAAATCACTGGCGGCTTCTACCTCGTCTAGTCGCTGCAGCAATAATTGTTTCTCGGTTACTAAATTCTGTACAGCAGGGTTTTGCTTTTTTACATTCATTTCGGGGGCTGTAGGTAAACTTTTTTTCCATGGAATTACATATAAAGCCATCCAGCGGAAAATAGGTTTAGACATATAGGTAGTTACATGCGTGGTTTGGGGAATAATGCCCAATGCCAGCTCAAGCTGACTGCGCAAGTGCCATAACATTTCTTCGGTATGCATGGTGCCCCACAAACGGTGCGATGATGCGCTGAGCGAATTTACCCGGGCAACAATTTCTTTTTTGTCGGCGGCATTGAACATATTTTTCATATAGTAACAATTAGATATTACCCGAAACCGTACAGGTTTGGTTTTGCATAGTAATAATTTTACCCAAGGTAATTTTTTTTGTTAAGATTACCTGTAGTACAATTAGTGACAAGGATTGGCGACTTACTATTTGAATGGCAGCTGTACTTATTGCTGGATTGCTTTAACAACTATATCGCTTAATGGCGATACGCCGCTTGGAAAATAGGCCATTAACTGACCCTGCTGGTTGATGAGGTATTTGCTAAAATTCCATTGTGGTTGTTGATTATTCCAACCATTTTGCTGCGGTTGGCATAACCATTGAAAAACCGGGTGCTGTTGATTGCCAGTAATAACACTGGCTTTTTGCATTAGCAAAAATGTTACTCCAAAATTTACTTTACAAAAACCCGCAATGGCTGTATTGTTAGCTTTTTCCTGTTCTTTAAAATCATTTGCCGGAAACCCTATGATGATGAGCTTGTCTTTATATTGCTGGTATAATTTTTCCAATTCTTCGTACTGGCCGGTATAGCCGCAATCGCTGGCAGTATTAACAATTAGTATTTTTTTGCCTTTGCATTGGTTAAAATTAAATTCTTTTCCGTCAATGGTAGTTGCTGTTAATGTGTAAATGGGTACTTCTGGCATTATAGGTGCTGTTGGATGTAACACATTTTTTTCTGCTCCAAATAATTTGCCTGCACCCATTATTACCGGGTAAAATGCTTTAAGAAGTGATTGCCTTACCGTCATATTTGTTTGTTTGGTGCATAGTAGTAACAACAGAACTGCGCCGGTTGTTATTAAGAGGCCTTTTAATATTTTGTTTTTTAACAGTTGCATAGTGTATTCAATTATCGGATTACCCATTTAAATAAACCCAGTTTGCCCTTAAATGGCGGGTATTTAACTGAGGGATCGAACCAGGTGGGGGTTTTTAGTATAGCTTTTTTATGGCTAAAGGTATCGAAGGAGAATTTGCCATGGTATTGGCCTGTACCACTAAAACCCCTGCCGCCAAATGGCAGGTGATGATTGGTTAAATGCCAGCTGGCATTATTTACACATCCGCCACCAAAAGCCACGCCTGTTAACCACTCGTTCTCTTTTGCTTTACTGGAGGTGAAAATGTAAAAAGCCAGGGGATTGGGGTTTAAAGCAATAATGGCTTTGGCTTCGGCCGCAGTATTAAAAGTTAGTATGGGTAAAACGGGGCCAAATATTTCTTCTTTCATAATGGGGTCGGTTACAGATACATTTTCCATTAGGGTGGGCTCTATAAACAGTGTTTTCAGGTTATAGCTACCACCGTGGACAATAGTACCCTGTTGTAAATACCCAATAATGCGGTTAAACTGTTTTTCATTAATTATTTTCCCGTAGTTATAACTCTCCTGAGGTGTGTCAGAAAAAAAGGAGTTGATGGAATGCTTTAAAGCAGCAATAAGCGCTTCTTTTTTTGACTGGTGTACCAAAACATAATCTGGTGCCACACACATTTGTCCGGCATTGGAGAATTTTGTCATGGCTATTCTGCGGGCTGATACCTGAATATCGGCGTCTGCTTCTACCACGCAGGGGCTTTTGCCACCCAGTTCCAGGGTTACGGGTACCATTCTTTCTGCAGCCATTTTATAAATGATTTTGCCAACAGCCGTGCTACCGGTATAAAAAACATGGTTAAAAGTAAATTGCTGCATTAGCTGTGGTATAACTGTGGCACCATCGCCCTGCACATATAAAATATACTCCGGAGGAAAAATGGTGGTAATGATTTGCTGCATAACAGCATCAGTTGCTGGTGCAAATTCTGAGGCTTTTAGCACAATACAGTTGCCGGCGGCAATAGCGCCCACCATGGGGGTAAATAGTAATTGCAAGGGATAATTCCATGGGCTGATGATAAGCGTGAGGCCTAAAGGTTCGCTCATAATATAACTGGAGGATGGCAGATTTACCAGATTGGTAGGTACTTTTTTGGGTTTCATCCAGCTATGCAGCTTTGCCAGTGTTGCATTTATTTCGCTTAATAAAAAACCGGTTTCGGTTACCCAGCATTCTTCGGGGCTTTTTTTTAAGTCTTTATATAATGCTTCGTGTAATGCCTGTTCATGCTGCAGAATAGCTTTTTTAAGCGTTAGCAATTGTTCTTTTCTAAATGCGTACGATTGTGTTGCGCCGGTGACAAAGTAGTTGCGCATTTTTTCTAATTGTGTAAGCATACGAATGTATTATGTACTATTAAGCTGAAAAATTACAGCTTTTACCGTTGAATTGGTATTTGACCTTTAATGGTTAGTTGCTTATTTGTAAGAAGGCTGTTATGCTGCATAGTATTACAGGTGTACAAGTGTGCGACGCAAGTGGGCTGCAATAAGTGCAGTTGCCTGGTACATACATCCTATTTATGATAGCTGGGGTATGGTTTTTTGTATGTGGCGGTGCATGATATAAAACCAAACTGGCGGTACCAAAGCCAGCACCATCATGCCCGGATAACCGGTGGGCATTTGTGGCGCCTGCGGATGATGCCTTAATAGCTGGTATTTACGGCTGGCTATATAGTGATGATCGCTGTGGCGGCTAAGTTCAAAAAGCATTAACCTGCCCAGAATATGGTTGCTGTTCCAGCTATGTATGGGCATGGTTCTTTCGTATTGTCCACTGGCTGATTGTTTACGGGATAAGCCATAATGTTCAATATAGTTTACTGTTTCCAGCAGGGCAATACCAATTAATGCTGCCAGCAAATAATAGATGGTTACCAGCCAACCGGTAAAGAAAAAAATAAGCAGTACCCATATTAATTGTATCAGGTGCATCACCATCATTTGGTTATAGAAGCTAAAAATTGGTTTGTGCTTTTTGCGTACATCATTGGCGGCTATTTGCCAGGCACTGAAATAGCCAAGAATGGCCGTTCTGAAATAGAAAGTATAAATCATTTCTCCATAGCGGGCACTGGCAGGGTCTTTTGGGGTAGCAACATTTTTGTGATGGCCTTTATTATGTTCTATAAAAAAATGCATGTACAGGCTGGTTAGTAAAAGTGCTTTGGCCAGGGTTTGCTCAAAAATATTGCTGCGATGGCCCAGCTCGTGGCCTACATTAATGCCAAAAATGCCACATAAAAGGCCAAGGGTGTAAATGCGCCCAATACAATCAATAACACTATACTGGGTGTACTTCATTTGCCAAAGAAAAAAGCCAACAGCCATATATTGCAGGGGAACAATGCAGTATAAAAAATAATCGTACCATTTATTTTTGGCGGCAAGGGTTTCTTCTATGGCGGTTAAATTACGGTTATTGGGATTTATAATCAGTTCTGCTACAGGTATAACTACCCATGCATAAATTAGGGCCAGCCAGCAAAATATACCGGTATAGGCAAAGGATAAACATGCTAGCAGGTATACTATAAAAGGACTGGCATATTGAAATGGCCTTATCATAGTTCAAGATACATATTTGGGGTTGTGTTTGATGTTGCAACTATTAATATAATTATTTTTTTAATATGTTTGCATTAAACCTTTACACTTCCAGATGGTCTATTTACTGTGAATTTGGTTTATTAGATTTGGTCGTTGCTAACCTGTAAAGCTATAACTTCAAAAGTTATAGCTATTTTTTTGCCCTTAGCTTTTTTATTTCTGCTCACAATAAGCAGGCTTGCTTACATTTAGGTTAAAAACTATTCCATTATTGTATGAAAGGACCTTTATCTTCCCATAAGAAAGTCCTCATTATCTCATCAGAGTTTCCGCCCAATACGGGTGGCATTGGTAATCATGCTTTTCATATTGCACAGTGGTTAAGCAAACAACAATACCAGGTAACAGTATTGGCAGATATTGCCGGCTACAGTGATAGCCCTATAAACAATTTCTCATCTACTCTACCCTTTACGCTTATACCTGTTTTAAGGAAAGAATTTGTGGTATTTACCTATGCATCAAGAATGGTAAAAGCTTTACAGCAAGCTGCAAAAAGCGATGTAATTATTTGTTCGGGTAAATTTTCTTTATGGCTAATGATGGCTATAGGTATATGTTTTGCCGGTAAAAAAAGAATCGCAGTGGTACATGGGTCGGAGCTGGATTTAAAACAACCATGGGCAAAAAAATTAACCACCAAAGCATTAGGTTATGCCAATGCCATCATATCCGTATCACATTATACCAAACAGTTTATACCGGCAACGCTGACACAAAAAATACCTGTTTATATTATTCCAAATGGAATTAGCATCAAAGATTTTGACGGCTTTGCAGATAAGGAAAAATCAACCGATGCCACTTTGCAACTGATCACTATTGGCAGTGTTTCAGAAAGAAAAGGGCAATTAAATGTAATACAGGCGTTACCGGAGCTGTTGCTTCATTATCCCAATTTGCAATACCATATTGTTGGCAAACCGGTTATGCAGCCCATGCTGGAAAAAACTATTAATGCACTGCACTTAAAACCATATGTAGTTTTTCATGGTATTATGGAGCAACAACAAATGCTGCAATTACTGGCACAATGCCATATAAAACTTATGCTAAGTAACCACACTTCCAGCGGCGATTTTGAAGGTTTTGGCATCGCCATCCTGGAAGCCAATGCGTTGGGTTTACCGGCCATTGGCAGTAGCAACAGTGGTATTGCCGATGCAATAAAAAATGGAGAAACCGGTATATTGGTTATGCCTGCAGATATAGCTGCTATTACAGCTGCCACCCAACAAATTATAAATAACTATACTGCATTTTCTACAGCTGCCCTTGAATGGGCCAAACAACACGATTGGCAATTGATTATACAACAGTACATTGCCATAATAGAAGGCAATTAATCTTACCTGTTTTCCTGAATATTTTTATGAGGTGGGCAATAAGTTATCATGGCATCACCCCTTGCCACGCCCGGTTCAGGGTTCCCCATTTATGGCAGCAATACAAAGGCATTAAATAGCTTAATATATTTACCTCATTCAATAATCCTCCGCATCCACACATCCACACATCCGCACACCCGCACATTCCAACATCCTCACATCTTCACATCCACACCTCCCTGCTGCTACCCATTCCACAGTACAAGTGTGCGACGCAAGTAAAGCATCATGCAAGTGCTATCGCCTGGCTAATAAAAGAATACGAATTAAGGTTGGTAAACAATATCAATGGCACTGCTTACCGTAAAATCTGAGGACAGGGTAAGTTCTTCTTTTTTACTGCCATATAAAATATCCAGCTTGGCGGTGTTTGGCGGAAACTCGCCCAGGTTATGGGCATAAAATACCAGTTTATTACTGCCCTGTTTATTTACGGCAATGGTGATAATCAATGCTTTGGATTTAAGGGAAAGTTTATCTACTATAATTTTATCGTTATAAATAACAGAAACAATATCTCCGTCAACCACACCATTGTCGTACACATTTAATACGACCGAATCGGTATTTACATTCAGGGTTCTTACTACGTTTATCTTTCTGTCGTTATAATCCTTGGGTAGTGCAGGTATGGCAGGGTCTTCAGTTTTTGTTACCACTACTACCGGGATAGCTGCAGGCGGTGGCACAATAATGGTTAATCCCTTGTTTTTAGTTAATTGTTTGGGTGGCAATGCAGGCAAAAGCGATGGGGTTGGTTTTTTAAGGCTAACCAAATCGCCTGTAGCTAAAACAGGAATACGGATTGGTGATATACCAATTACCGGTAACAAGCCAGCTCTTTTTTGCAATAAATTTTTTGATTGTTTTGCCAGCAATAATGATTTATCTAAGCCATGTAAAACCGGTCCCTCGGCAGTTTGCAGGGGTATGCGAATAGCTTGCATGCCCACCATAGCAATACTATTTGCCTGGCGGTAGGCAATAGATTTTGATTGCCGTGCTAATAATGCCGATGCATCTTTGCCGGATACTACAGGCCCATCTGCAGCAATTAATGGTATACGAATTTGAGCGGCATTTTGAGGCACCTGTAAACCTGGTTTTTTTGTTAAGGCACCCGGTTTTTTAATAGCCAGCAATTTGGCATCAAAACCTTTTAATACGGGTTGGCCGGGTGAAAGCATGGGTATTCTAACTTCGGTAATTACCGGGGCGGCTACCGGCTTTTTTTCTATTACAACCGGTGGGGCCGGTGGGGCTTCTACTATTGCTTTTTTTTCCGGCTCTATTACTGGTGTTTCAACCACAGCAACAGTAGTGGTATCAATGGGCGTAAAATTAGCCAGGTTATACAGGGTTTGTTTAATAGCCACATCAAACTGCGACAGTTTTCGCGAAAAAACGGTTACCCAGGTACATTCATCTGAACAGCCTTTGGCTTCGCCCTTAAAATAAAAATCACCATTTTCAATAGAAAAAGCCAGGTTTTGCGGTTTACAATTGCCGCATTCTACTTTCCAGCTAATAATATTGATGAGGATATAATTATCATTTGCCACCCCGGTAACTTTAGAAACAACCGTATCAGTAGGTTTGATGGTTTGCAAGGTACCTTCAAAATTTTTGCCCTTTAGTTTACCGATAGTAAGTAACAGGGTAAAGTTTTTTGCAGGATCGTTACTGGTAACAAATGCCCGCCCCTCCCAGCTGCCCTGCAACCAGTTCATATTTTGTGCACCAGCTGTTGTAGCCAATAGTTGCAAAATCAAACTTAATAATATCAACACCGGTATTCTACGCAGGAACATGTTACAATTTTATACAATGGTTTGCAAAGGAACAATATTTACGCAGCATATAACGCAGAAATCATACTGTGTATTGGGTTGGCACAATCAAAAGAGCTGCAGAATTATGGCAATACGCCAATAGTTCAAAAAAAATTAAAGTAAATTTCCTGTTCTTACGTCTTTCAATACAATGGAAGGGGAAGAAATGATATCAATGGCAGAAAATAAAAAGCTACATATTGTTCAAACTGTAAAAGAATACGGTAACAGGCTGTTTGGCTTTATTCGTGGTAAAGTAAACACCGACGAAGATGCCGAAGATATTTTACAGGATGTATGGTATCAGCTATCCAATACCTCTGCCACCGATACCATTGAACAGCTAAGTGGCTGGCTGTTTACTGTTGCCCGTAATAAAATAACCGACAAATACCGCAAACAAAAGCCAGCATTAATAGACGACATATTTAGCGATGATGAGGATGATGACATGCCTTTTACCGATATTTTACTGGCTACAGAAGACCACCCCGAAGCCAATAATTTAAAAGCATTGTTTTGGGAGGAATTAATGGCCGCATTGGAAGAACTACCCGACGCGCAAAAAGAAGTGTTTGTTTTAAACGAGCTGGAGGATATGACCCTACAGCAAATTGCTGATAAAAAGGGGGAGAATATTAAAACCATCATCAGCCGTAAACGCTATGCGGTACAGCATTTGCGCAAAAGGCTGCAATATTTATATAACGATTTATTAGATTACTAAACAACCAATTATGACACGCAAACAGTACACCGGTAAACCATTTAAAATTAAAATAGCTGGTTTTTTATTTTTTGCAGTAATTGCCCCATTAGCCCTTGGGGCCATAGTAATGTGGTTGTGGAATGCCATTTTACCCGATTTGTTACACCTGCAGCTAATTAGTTACTGGCAGGCAGTGGGTTTACTGGTATTGTGCAGAATATTGTTTGGCAACCTAAAGCCGGGTCATAAGCAGCATACGCAGGCTGGTGCACCACCACCCCTGCGCGACAAATGGATGCGCATGAACGAGGAAGAAAGGGCCCTGTTTAAAGAAAAATGGAAAAACCGTTGTCATAAAGATTAGTGTAAAATAACATGTAGTAAACCGCCGGCCAGGCGGTTTTTTTATGCGCAAAAAAAGCTGCATTTTATTTAAAGTATTTCTGCCGCTGCCACGTTTACCTGTATATAACAATTAAATTATCACAAATGAAAAAATCAGTTTTCCGATTGATAGTACCCCTGGTACTTACCGCGGCAGCCATATATTTTATGCCCGTATTTATTGCAAAAGCAATGGCTGCTATATTATTAACTTTTGGACTGTTGCGTTTATTTATCATTAGCCGAATAAGAAAATTTATGGGCCGTATGGTACACACTGCACCTGCAGATAGTTTGCGCAGTATGACAGCCGAAGAATACAACCAGCTGAAGCTAAGGAGCTTTGCCGAAAGACAGTCTTACTACAAACAACAAACACCAGATTAATTATTTAAAAACAAAAAGAAACATATGAACGGAAGATGTAACCATGCCGGCTTTGCGCCCGGACACCACAGAAAAGCGCATCATTTTGCAGGGCCTGCATTTGGCCCCGGTTTTAGAAGGCCTAAATACAATGTGCCGGTAAATATTGAAGAAAAAGAGCAGTATTTCGAAGTAACGGTTTACGCCACCGGTTTTGCAAAAGAAAATATAAAGCTATCGGTAACAGAAGATGTATTGTACATCACCGGTACCAGAACTATTGATGAAAATGCAACGCCTAATTTTACCAAACAGGAATTTCCCGTAAAATCTTTTGAAAGGGTAATTGCCTTAAATAACCAGGTAGATGCTGTAGGTATTAGTGCTACGCAACAAAACGGGGTATTGGTAATTATGCTACCCAAAACCGCCGCTGCCCAAACACCGGCGCAGGAAATTACCATTGCATAAAAGCCAAAAATGTTGTTGTTGAGCTTTTATTAACAGCCATTGCATACGTGCAGTGGCTGTTTTTGCGCTTAATAGCAATAACAATTATTAGGTACCCGGCTACAGGATGCAGATGATGCTTTACTTGCGTCGCACTCTTGTGCGACATAGCTATACGGGGCAATTTTGATGGATGACGGAGCAAGTTTGATGAATGACGGAGCGAATTTGATGG
>NZ_WHPF01000012.1 GCF_013106755.1 Limnovirga soli
GGAGGCAATGAATATCAACGAGTTATGAAATTGGCATGGTGTAAATTATCCACGACAAGGAGGTGTTTTCCAAAATATGGATATGGGAAGCATATTGGGAACTGCTGCCCATAGTATCCGAACGTACAAGAGTGCGACGCAAGTACAGCTGCACTTGGATTTATTGCCGGGTACACCTATATTTTTATGCAAAAAATATAGGCAAAAACAGATATTTGTTACAAATAACATCTTGCCACCAAAACATACTGCCTAATGGCAGGTGCATGCACATGAAAAATATTAATACCATTAAAGTAAATTTCAAGGGAGGTATTATTCATCCCGATAGTTTGTACAATATTCTAATTGCCGCCGGTAAATGTGGCTTGCGCCATGTGCGGTTTGGGCTGCGACAGCAACTTTTGTTTGATGTGGAAATTGAAGAGCTGGACCATATTACCACCGAACTGGAAACACTGGGTATTAGCTTTGAAATTAATAAGGAAGGTTTCCCCAATATTGTAAGCTCGTACCCGGCTGAGGAAATATTTATTAATAATACCTGGCTTACAGAAAATATTTATAAAGCCATTTTTGCCTCATTTGAATATACGCCCACTTTAAAAGTAAATGTGAGCGATGCCAACCAAAGTTTTACGCCCTTGCTAACCGGTAATATTAATTGGGTGGCTTCGCCCGAAGCAACCGATTACTGGTATTTGTTTATACGGTTTCCTAAAACCAATATTATTTACGAGTGGAAGGATATATTGCCCACCAAAGATTTAGCTGCCATAAGCCAGCGTATTGAAGAAACCATATTGCAAAATGCTGCTGCTTTTTACGATAATACTGAGGCCGATGGAGAAGCCTTATACGAGAAAGTAAAAGCATTTACCCTAAATAGCCAGCCCGCCACAGTACCCCTGGTGTTGCCCGCTTTTAACCTGCCCTATTACGAAGGTTTAAACCGCTATAACGATAGTTACTGGCTGGGTATTTACCGCCGCGATGAATTGTATAGTATTAAGTTTTTGAAAGAAATATGTATGCTTTGCCTTACCACCGGTGCGGTGCAATTATGCGCCACGCCATGGAAAACCATTATTATAAAAGGTATTGCCGAAGTAAACCGTAAGGACTGGAATTACCTGTTGGATAAATACCAGATAAATGTGCGTCATGCCGCCAACGAACTTAATTTTCAGGTAGAAGATAATAGCCTGGCTGCCATAAAATTAAAACAGCATCTGGTTAAATATTTAAATGATGCCGATACCAGAACTTTTGGTGTTTGCATAGGTATAAAAACAAGACGTAAAAGCGAAGTGTTTAGTAGCATTCTGGTACGCCGCAGGCCATTAATACGTATTGGTAAATGGGGCTTTTTACATATGTACGATATTTTGTGTGCCAAAGAATATAACCCCAACGAGCGTACCGATTTTGTATACAGTAAAGACAATTTTAAGTTTGTACTGGCCGAGCAATTGCGCCGTGCCGTACTATCGTTTTATCAGTACCACGATAAAAAAGAAAAAGAAGCTGCCGCCAAAGCAGTAAGTGAAGAGTAAGGTAATTTGGATATTATTAAAGAGCAGGGCAATACAGGTGTGTTGCCCTGCTGTTGTTAAATGGCGGCTTTACTTGCGTCGCACTCTTGTGCTTTCTGTTCATTATGCAGCTTTTTATATTGCATATAATATACAGCAGCCAGTTATCAATCCTTAACACAACGCACTGAAAGGCCGTCCCTTTTATCGGCAGCACCCCTAAATACAGTGCCATCGTTATAATTTAATCTGTAATACAAGGGCAGTCCGCTACTGTCTGTATTAGCACTCCAGCCCCAACCATAAATACGAAAGTAGAGAAACTGACCATTGTTATACCTGTTACCACCCGGCAGGCCGGTAAAACCGCTGCTATTGGTGGCATTGGTATTGGGGGCCGACCAATGGGCTAATCCGGTTTCTTTCATTTTGCCACCGGCTACCAGGTTGCCACCAAGGGTGTTGATAAGGGTAGTCCATTCTGCATCGGTGGGTATATGCCAACCTGCAGGTGCCAGGCCACGGGGATCATTTACGGCATGCCAGTTGTAAATTTTACCATATACTGTTCCGGCCAAAGAATCGTTATTGTGCCAGCACCAGGCACCGGTGGTTAATGCGGCCCATTTTGCTGGATTTGTTACCTGTGGTATCCTGTCCCCATTTCTATAACGGCTTACATTCAGGTTGCTGCTCATCCAGCGTTGGTTGCCAATTTTTGCAATAGGCATTTCGCCGGTAGTATTTATATCTGCCAACAGGTTATTGGCTGCATTGCTTTGGGTAATATTTGCATTGGCATTGCTGTTGTTTTTATTACAGGCCATCAGAAGCAATACCAGCAACATAATGGTGAAGTGGCTAATTTTTTTCATGGTAATTAATTTATGTATGGAAAATGATGATTAATACAAACCGACTGTGTTTGTGGTAGAAGAAAGCAATCATGAAGATCGCTGATCTTTTTGGTGCTACAGGTGATTTGAATCATTAAGCTGTGCATAATACAATTATTTCCGGAAGTTGGCTTGTGCTGGCTGTTTTTTTAATATACTGTTTCGTTAAGGGTGCAAGAAGTGTATGCCGGATAGTTTTATTGTATATGTGAGCAAATAAGCTAAAAAGCATTTATTTTTATGTATTGGCCCGTTTGCCACCTTAATGTTTGTATATGAAAAATTTATTTCCTTTTATGTTGCTATTGGGTAGTGTTTGTATGGGTTGTGGCGGTAGTAGTCCGCAACCCGTGATGCATTTTATACCACTGGTTTCATCTCATTTTAATTTTTCTGCCGATTCTTCTTTTGCCGTACCTGATGGAAAAGCATGGGAAGCCAGAAAGCGGGCACATGATAGCTGTATGGGAGAGTCGTTTCCTGCGAATGCCATATTTATAAAATCGAAAGATACTTTTCAAATTGGGGCCATTGTAAACAGGAACACAATGAAAGTGGTAAGAACGTTTAACATGGCCAACATACCACGTGATTTATTAAGTGATGCCTTTAATTTTGTTACCAAACCCTGTTATGAGAAAAGCGTGGTGCCTGTTTCGCCAGCTGTATTTATTAATGAGCATATTGTGCTTAGTGTTCCCGGTGCTGCCAATAAGGTAAATGAGGAATTGAATACAGCTTTTCAAAATAGTGTTCAAACGGAAATGGAAACAGGCTCCTGGCTTAATATCGAATTAACTGACGCTTTTGGTAAAATATTAGATACTACTACAAATGCCCTGTTGCTGGATTATAAAAATTATTTACTGGATAGCGCCAATATGGTACTGATAAAAAGTGCCAGTATAACCGATGTGAATTTTTATATTACTACGGCCAAACCTATGTCGGCCCCCCTGTTAGCGGCTTTAATTCAAAAGCCGGTGGTAGATATGGGTAATCCACTTTTGCATGCCCAATTATTTTATATAAGTAATACCAGTTTTCAATTAAAGTTTAATAGTATTTTTCAAATTATGGGGCAGTTTATGCAATGCAAGGTTGAGTAACAATTCTTAATTTGCAAAAGGCCTGCATCTTATCCCGAACATAAAAGTTGGTGTGGTAATTGCCCAAATTTGTATGGTGTTTTCCTTCTTAGTGCTGCGCCAACTATCCAGCCGCACAAGTGCGCGACGCAAGGATGTTGCCCTTGGTGCAATTGCCCGGTACATCAATCTGCCTTTGTATTTACACAATTATTTTCAGGCCTTTATGCAATAGACCGCCTGCAAAAATCTTTTATTTAAAGTATGACAATGGAATAATCTTCCACATATCGTGCGATAAATTACCTGTTAGTAATTCGTATAAAAGATAGATGGGCCAAAATATATAATGCACAATAAGTAAAATAATTGAGTGATTATAATACCAGCTTATCATGATGGTATACAGGCCCAGCAAAAAATACAGCAGTCCGCCATTTTTTTTGTCCATTGCGTTGGTGTTTTTATTGTTAGCAATTGTGCCTTATAAAGGTAGCCAATTTTTGTGCCAGACAATTTTCTATTATGCAGCTTTACTTGCGTCGCACTCTTGTACGTTTGGATACATGGTGCAGCCAAATTATTGTGCATTAATGTAAGTATGCACTTTTAGCAAGGTATTATTTACTCTTTTTAAATACAGCCAGGAAATACAGGGGCTTGCCTTTGGTATCAAATGCTTCGGGATAGTTATTGCCCATTAAATTATAGCAAATGGTTAATTGCTTGTTTTGATAGATATAAATGGCGGTAAAATGTTTGCCTGCATTAACACCATCCTTGCCATAAATATCCATTTTTCTATCCTTGTATCGGGCAATGCCTTTATCAATACTTTCGGCGAATACGGTGTAGTTGCTGTCTTTTATAATTAGTTTTTGTTTTTCAAATGCGGTGGCTGGTAGCTGCGTGCCACCTATTTCCTGGGCAATGGGTAGCCAGGTGCCATTTAACATATTTGCTTGAGTTGTAGTGTTTTTAATGCCGGAACAGCCTGCGAAAAAACAGGATAACCAATAATATCTGTCGCATAAAAAAACAATTTGCAGAAGTTTATCAGGCTTGTGCCTTTATTTTCTGATGCCAGTAATAATAAGAAATAATACCGGGTAATATAAATGCCAGCATAGATATCATCATAGGGTCGAATTTACCGGATGATGCAATGCTCGAATAAATGGCGCCTGCCAAATCGAAAAATAAGCCGGCATAAGCCCATTCTTTTATGCGCTTAAAACCTGGCAGTAGAATAGTAATGGAACCCAGCAATTTTGCTACGCTGATAAATTGAATAAAATACACAGGATAGCCCATGTCATCATGCAATAATTTGATAGTGTCCTCAGTTGGCCCTAATCCGCCCACAGCAGATACCAGCATTAGCGCAGCGAAAATAATAGTAGATACCCAGTAGATAATGTTGGTTGTTTTGGTTGTCATACAATTGTTTTACAGGTGGTTATTTTAAGAATAAATATAAGTGCTTCCGTTGAGTTTATATCTTAAATTTTTTCAGCTGTTTTATTAAATTAAGACTGTGAAGTATACAATATAGACTTCAATTACCTGCCTTAAAATACTGTAAGACATTTTTTAAGCAAGCCAAAGTGTTTATTTTTTTACTCTACTACAAGAGGCAGGTAATACAATTTTGCTTTTTTTACTTTAAATTACAATTAATAACAAGGTATATAACAGTTGTTCGTTACTTTCATATAACAATGAAACCCAACTTAAAAGCAAGCCTGATAGTGTTGATATTCGCACTATCCTGCACAAAAGAAAACGCCCTGCAACCATCTGCCGTATCTACATCTTCCACAGCAAATGCGGCCACTACACATTATTTGGGGGAAGCATTTGGAGGAGGCATTATTTACTGGATTGACAGTGCCGCCGGCACCGGTTTAATTGCAGCCACCGAAAACCAGAGTGATGCAATGGCATGGAATAAAGACAGCTCTTATAAATTGATAGGGGCAAAGGGCAAAAGTATTGGTACCGGCAGAATAAATACCCAAAAAATTATTACTGCATTTGGTACTGCAGGCTCGCCTTATGCCGCATTGCTTTGTGTGAATTATAGGGGTGGCGGGTTTACCGATTGGTTTTTGCCTTCCAGGGAAGAACTGTATAAAATGAGCCTGAACAAAAAATATCTGCAAGGGCTTACCGGCGGCAACTACTGGAGCTCATCTGAGCGGAATTCTATAACTACCTATTTGATACATTTTCACAATAACCTAAAATCCAACACCAACAAAAGCGATACTTTTCATGTACGCGCCATTAGAACTTTTTAAGTTTGGTATGCAACCAGATTTTAAGTGGTATTGTAATTAGATGTTGCCCTTCTTTAATTCACTTACTGCATAATCGCATGCACGGGCTGTAAGTGCCATATAGGTTAAGGATGGGTTTACACAAGAGCCCGAAGCCATACAACTACCATCGGTAATAAATACATTGGGCACTTCGTGCATTTGGTTAAATGCATTTAATACAGAAGTGCGTGCATCCCTGCCCATACGTGCTATGCCCATTTCGTGGTTGGCATTGCCGGGAAAGGAAATACTTCCGTTTACTTTTACATTGGTATAGCCGGCTTCTTCCAGCATTTGCTTACCGGTGGCGGCAATGTCGGCATGCATTATTTTTTCGTTTTCCTTAAATGCGCAATCTATGGTAATAGTGGGCCGGCCCCAGGGGTCTTTCTTATCCTTATTCAGGGTAATACGATTATCGCTGTAGGGTAAGCATTCGCCAAAAGCATAGAGGCTTAACTGCCAGTTGCCTGGCTCGCTAAGTGCTTCTTTAAGATCGGCACCAATAGCGGTATCATGTGCCTGCCTGCTGCGGTAGGCATTGCCTGCAAAATGATAACCGCGTAAAAAATCAGCAGTGGTTTCCTTTACATTTTTAAACCGCGGAATATACACCGGTGCCGGTCTGCGGCCATAGTAATAGCTGTCTTCAAATCCATCAATATTGGCAGTAATGGAAAGGCCTTTGTGATGATCCATCAGGTTGCGGCCTACCTGGTCGCTGCCATTACCCAACCCATTTGGAAAGCGGTTTGACACCGAGTTGAGTAAAATAAAAGCTGTAGCTACCGTGGCCGCATTTAAAAAAATAAGTTTGGCATAAAAGGTTTCTGTTTGTTTTGTTTCTGTATCTATTATTTCAACGCCGGTGGCTTTCTGCAGTTGCTCATTATATAACACTTTATTTACCAGACTGTGTGGCCTAACGGTAAGATTACCGGTAGCATAAGCTGCTGGTATAGTACTGGCATTGGTACTAAAATAGGCACCATAAGGGCAGCCACGATGACAAAGATCCCGGGCCTGGCATTGTCCCCGGCCTTTAACCGGTTTCGTTAAATTGGCGGTGCGGCCAATAATTACTTTTCGGTCGTTAAAAGTAGATTCAATTCTTTTTTTAAAATCTTTCTCGGCGCAATTCATTTCAAATGGCGGTTGAAATTTTCCATCCGGTAAGTGGGGTATGCCTTCCACCGATCCGCTAACTCCAATAAAAGATTCTACATAGTCGTACCATGGTGCAATATCTTTATAACGAATAGGCCAATCCACGCCATGCCCATCTTTTGCATTGGCTTCAAAATCAAGATCACTCCAGCGATAGCAAGCCCTTGCCCATAACATGGAGCGGCCGCCCACTATATCGCCACGTACCCAGTCAAACCTTTTGGTTTCGTCGTAGGGATTTTCTTTATCGTTTATATAAAAATGTTTATTGTCTTCGCGGTAAGAGTAATGGCGGCTTTGCACATAGCAACGTTCCTTATCTTCTTTACTAAGACTAAGACGGTGCGCAAAATTCCAGGGATCTTTGGTAGCAGTTGGGTAATCGCCATGTTCAACATTGCGGCCCCGTTCCAGTAACAATACTTTTAAGCCTTTTTCGCATAGTTCTTTCGCGGCCCAGCCGCCTGTAATGCCCGATCCAACCACAATGGCATCATAGGTGTTTTGTTTGGTAGCTGTATTGTTTACATGTAAAGTATCGCCCGGCATAACAGGTATTGTTTTGTACGAAAGGTAAATATATTTTTTACAAATACATGCAGCCATTTTTGTTCCCGTCAAGGAGTAATATGGCAGCTTTACTTGCGTCGCACACTTGTACTGCAACAACCATGTGCAGCAGTCATATATAATAGAAAATAATTTTTGCCTGATGAACCAGGGCATACATATTTTGTTATTTCACATTCCAGTAGAAATCGTACATTTCTTATCTGTTTATGACAATGCCATCTAACTATATCAGGATACTACTGCTTTTTGGGGCTATGGTATTTTCATTGCACAGCAGTTGGGCACAGGAAATTTGTAATAATGGTAAAGATGATGACAATGATGGCTTAACGGATTTGTATGACCCGGAATGCCAGTGCCGTTTTACAGTAAATGGGAACCTGCTGTTAAATGGTTCCTTCGAATTGTTTGACCATTGCCCCGTAAACTATGCGTATGATATAGACCATAATATTGCCAATAATTGGGAGTATGGCACTTACACCAATATTAACGAAGCCGTATTTTATCATCATCTTTCCTGTGTATACGATTCGGGCCAGGTAATGCTCACCATGCCACCAGCCACGCCTTTGCCCAACGGAAAAGGATTTATTTCAATAAGAAACAATGCCTATAACCAGCCTATTCCCCAAAATGAAATGACCAAGAGTTATGTGGGGCAATGTTTGCAGGCACCATTACAAAAGGGGGAAGATTATACCTTAAGCTTTTATGCCGGCAGGTTTAGATCATGGGATAATTTGAGGGGTAAAATTTATCCCTTTACGGTAGCTGTTTTTGGTAATGCCGATTGTAATGCAGTACCATTTGGTAAGATATATGCCTCCGGCAATGGCTGTCCGGCAAATTATCCGGGATGGGTATTGCTGGGTAAAACTACTGTATACAGTTATGGAGATTGGGTGCAATCTGTTGTGCATCTTACCATACCATTTAATATTAATACCATACAAATTGGCCCTGATTGTTCCGCACTGCCACCCATTGCCGATCAGGCAGATAGCACCACTTTTTTAGATTATCACTTGTATTATTTGGATGATATGCACCTGCTGCCGACCAAAGATTTTCCTTTTCAGTATATTCATTTACAAACCGGGGTTTCCTGTAATATAAACCCTGTTTTAAAAGCACCTGTGCTGCCCAATGCCAGCTACCAATGGTATAAGGATAGTATTGCCATTATAGGTGCTACAGATAGCATATATGAGCTACCCAATGCATCAATAAGAGCTTATTATAATGTGGTGATTAATACAACCCCAACCTGTATTATTACTGAGCCTTTTTTGGTAACACCCAGCAATCTTTCTAAAATTCAAATACCGGCAGATACTACAATTTGTTTAAATGCCTCCCTATTGCTTGCTCCAGGTATGGAGGGTATTAGCTACACGATAAATGGTGTTCCTGCTAATGAAGTGATGATTAAGAATGAAGGCTTGTATACCATTATGGCAACAGATATTTACGGATGCCAAAAATTATTTGCCACGCAGGTGGTTGCGCAAAATTGTATTGATTGCGATGCATTCATTCCCAATGCGTTTACGCCAAATGGAGATGGGTTAAATGATGTTTTTAGGGCAAGGATAGATTGTAGTGTTACCAAATATCATTGCAGGATATTTAACCGATGGGGTAAAATAATATTTAGCAGTAATAACCCCCAAACCGGATGGAACGGCGCGGTTAGCGGTACAAAAATGCCTGCGGGTAGCTATGTTTATTTTATTGAATATACAACAGCAGCGGGCAGAAAGAAAATAGTAAAAGGGGTATTCACGCTGCTTTAAAAATGATGAAAAGTGATGGGTAGGCATTTACCAAATGAACCAGCATATACTTGCAGCACAATTATAATTCCTCCAGATTTTTGGGTGTATTAACAGGCTGTTTGCAGCTGCGGTATATTCTATAGTACAAGTGTGCGACGCAAGTAAAGATGCCATTGGGTATATTGCCAGGCTCTAAAAAATACTGCTTCAAATTTTTGGATACACTAGTTTGCTGTTGGTGTTAGAAGCCTTTTAAATCATAACTAGCAGTATCAATAATCTCTACTTTCTTGCGCATTTTCTTTTGGATAATTTTGAAATGATGTTCTTCTTCTTCGCTAATTAATGCAATAGCTGTACCGGGTGATTCGGCCCGGCCCGTACGCCCAATGCGATGAATATAATCTTTGGGAGAGCGGGGTAGTTCGTAATTAATTACATAGGGCAGAAATTGAATATCTATACCACGACTGGCAAGGTCGGTAGCTACCAACACCCTGAACACGCCTGCTTTAAAATCATTCAGGTTATTGGTTCGGGTGCCCTGACTTTTTTTACTATGCAAGGCGGCAGCTTCAATGCCATTTATTTTTAATTTCTCCACTACACTATCTGCGCGATGAACGGATGAGGTAAATACCAACACCTGTTGCATGTTTTGCTGTTTAATCAAATAACGTAATAAAGGGCCTTTTCTTTCTTCGGCCACAGAATAGGCCAATTGTTGTATTAAGTCAATATTTTCTTCAGCTTCTTCAATTTCAATTTTTATGGGGTTGTGTAATAATAGTTCTGTAATGGTATGAATATCTTTTCCAAGTGTGGCAGAGAATAAAAGGTTTTGGCGCTTTGGAGGTAATAAAGCAAATATCTTGTTCATCTCATCTTTAAAGCCGAGATTCAACATTTTATCCGCTTCGTCCAATACCAGTAATTCCACTATATCAAGGTGCAATGCTTTAACCGAAACAAGGTCAAGTAAACGCCCCGGTGTGGCTACCAATACTTCTACGCCCTGTAATTCCATCATTTGCGGATTAATAGAAACTCCACCAAAAACGGCCATTGTTTTTATTGGTTTCGGCAAATATTGGGATAGCTGTTTAAATACCTCGCCAACCTGTACAGCCAATTCTCTGGTTGGTACCAGAATCAGCGCTTTTATATGCCTGTTGGCAGCAGGTGGTTTATGCAATTGCTGCTGTAATACAGGCAATGCATAACTTAATGTTTTGCCTGATCCTGTTTTGGCAATTCCCAATACATCTTTGCCACCTAAAATGGCCGGTATAGCCGCTTGTTGAATAGGATATACGGTGGTAAAATGTTGTTGCTCTACTGCTTTTAATAAAGCTGCTGATAAACCGAGTTTTGAAAAAGACATACTCCAATATTGTTAAAGGTATATTTAGCCCTGCAAACATAGTCTATAAATGCCGCAAGCCGGCGATACGTTCTCTGTTTGGGGGATGCTATTGTTTTACAATGAATCGGTTAGGTCCAATTAATAACCTGCTTAAAGGGGATAGATAGCATAATAGTTGAGGCCATAATAGTTAAAACTGGGTCACAAACCGGCGAGCCACCTTTTATTGTGGGGTATGCATGCCAATGAAAAGTTGAGCAGTTTATTTACCAGTTACAATTTGAATTTTCCGGATGATAAACAGATGATCAGTGAATTATTATGGGTATAAATTTTTATATTCACTATTATGCAATAGATTGACCAACAAATCATTTGCCGATGCAGGAAACAAAAACAGTTAACCGGTATTTTATTATCAACAAACCGCCAAATATGGTATCTCAGTTTGTGAGTACACATGATGTAGGTTTGCTGGGCGATCTTGATTTTCAATTTCCTGAGGGCATACACGCCATTGGCCGGCTGGATAGCCATTCAGAAGGTTTATTGATTTTAACTACCAATAAAAAAGTAACAAAGCTTTTGTTTCAGGGAGCCGTGCCCCATAAAAGGGTGTATTTGGTGCAGGTGGTAAATAAGGTTAGCGAGGCAACGCTTACACAATTAAGAACGGGTGTAACTATCCGTATTAAAGGCGACGTGGATTATACTACTTCGCCCTGTGATGTTGAAATAATTGAACATCCGGAGTTGATAACCAAACAGGCATATGCTTTGCCTGACTATGTTTCGGTTACCTGGTTAACCATCACACTTACAGAGGGTAAGTTTCATCAGGTGCGGAAGATGGTGAAGGCCGTGCATCACAAGTGTAAAAGGCTTATCCGCATTTCTATTGAAGACCTGTTGTTAGGGGATCTTGAGCCAGGCGCGGTAAAAGAAATTGAAGAGCAAACTTTTTTCCGGTTACTAAAAATTGATAACTGGTAATTGCTCCTTCTGTTTAATAGTAATAACCCAACATGGCTTTTTGCTGCACAAAGTACAAAACCCTGAACCGAGCGTGGCAAGAAAAGATGCCAAGCATACAACTGCCGGTAAACAAAGCAATTATCTGCATGGCATAATTATGTGATATTAAAATGCTTAAGCTTGTACAATCATCTTCCCAGTATTGTCGCCGTTAAACAAGCCAAGAAATGCATTTGGTATTTCGTTAAAACCTTTAACGATGGTTTCTTTATACGTTAACTTGCCCTCCTTCACCCACTGTGCGAGGTGTTGTATACCTTCAGCAAACTGGCTTTGAAAATTACTTATGATGAAGCCCTGCATTAACACGCTTCTGGTAAGCAGCATAGGCTGTAATCTAGGCCCTATAGGCGTTTCTGTGCTATTGTAAAAAGATATTTGCCCGCACAAAGGTATACGTGCATGAAAGTTGATATGGCTAATGACTGCATCAGAAATAGGACCGCCCACATTGTCAAAATAAATATCTACTCCATTAGGGCAGGCTTCGGCAATAGCCTCACGCATATTGGCAGTGGTTTTATAATTAATAGCCTCATCAAAACCAAATTGCTCTTTTAGTAAAGCTGTTTTATCATCAGAGCCTGCAATGCCAATAACACGACAGCCTTGTATTTTAGCAATTTGGCCAACCACCACGCCTACGGCTCCTGCTGCGCCCGATACAACGACAGTTTCTCCTGCTTTGGGCTTGCCAATATGCATTAAGCCAAAATAAGCGGTTAAACCGGGCATACCCAATACGCCCAGGTAGTAACTGGCCGGGGCCAATGTGGTATTAATTTTTTGTAAACTATTGGCAGATGCTACTGTTTGTTTGCGCCAGGGCAAAAGACCAACCACCATGTCGCCTGCAATAAATAATGGTGAGTTACTGTTTATTACCCTGGCTACAACGCCACCCTGTATGGGTTCGTTTATCTGAAAGGGTGGCGCATAAGATTTGGTATCGTTCATGCGGCCCCGCATATAGGGGTCTACTGAAAAATATAAGTTTTCCAATAACACTTCTCCCTCGGCAATGTCTGGTAGTTCTACCGCTTCAAACCTGAAATTATCTATAACTGGTAAGCCTTTCGGCCTTGATGCGAGTACAATTTGTTCGGTGTTCATTATTTTGTTTTAGGGGCAAAGGTAGTGTAAGATGCTGCGTTGCTTATAGTAATATTGTTACAGATGATTATATAGTAATTGTTGTAGCCAAACTAAAGTAATATCATTAAGCACCGCTTGCGTCGCACACTTGTACGGTTATCTCTTTATGGGGCAAAAGGAAATGAAAAACAGTTTTATATATTTAGTTGCTTAAGCCTGCAGGGTGTTCAATGTAAAGAAAGTCAATGGGTTAAATTTTATTTAATTGTTGAAACAGCGAGATTTTTCATTTATAAATACTATATTTATTTCAGGTTTAATCCGGGCCGTAAAAGTCAGCTGCATCCCTTGTTCATGTAGCCTTGATTACTCAAATCATTTAAAGTCATGCATCCGAATTGCATGCAGAGGAATCCAATATCGATGAAAAATTACTGCTAAAGTTGCTATGGGTTTTTCTATGAAAAAAACCGGTATTATTTAATTTTTTAAAGGAATATTTTCTCTTTCTGGTAAAGAGAAAATAAATGAATTGCATTGTGTGCTATGGCAGCAATCATTTACTCAGGCGCTGTTGTGGGTAAACATGTTATGCCATGCGTGAGCCTGAGTATAGGATTTTAACAATTTCAACCTGGAGAAACTGGCCTCAGGCCGTTTTCATCCAAACAACATCATATGCAGGAGAAACTGGTTTACGAAAGCAAAAAATCTAAAATTTATTTTCAGGATGAAAGTGAATGGGGTAAGCCTGTAGCCATGAAAATCCTGAATTATGAATTTCCTACGCCTTCTGATATACAACAATTTTACAATGAATTTGAGTTAATTGAAGGGCTAAATTTACCCGGCATCAGAAATGTGCTAAAACGTACAAAAGCCAAAAACCGGCATGCTATTTATTTGGAATGGGTAGCCGCAGAAACTATCAGTAGTGCTTTTAAAAACAAGCAGGGCGATATAATCGACTTTCTCTACATTGCTATAGCAGCGGCAGGCGCTCTAAGTGAAATTCATAGAAATAATATTATTCATAAAGACATTAATCCTTTTAATGTACTGGTTAATCTGCAGGAGCGTTCCGTAAAGATTATCGATTTTGGTATCTCTTCTAAAATTGATTTGCGCCAGGTAAATTTGGGCAACCCCGAAAAACTGGAAGGCACACTGGCATATAACTCGCCTGAGCAAACCGGTAGAATGAATCGGGTAGTGGATTATAGAACCGATTTATATTCTTTGGGGATTACTTTTTATGAAATGCTTACCGGCAGGCTGCCATTTGCTATTACAGATGCTATAGAATTGGTACATAGCCATATAGCGGTTATACCCAAACCTGCATGTAGCATTAATCCTGCCATCCCCAAACCTATTTCTGATATTATTGATGTGCTAATGGCAAAAAATGCAGAAGACAGGTATCAATCTGCCTTGGGCTTACAACATGATCTTGCCATTTGTTTGAAGCAATACGAAGAGAAACGGCTAATAACTCCCTTTGCTTTAAAACAAAATGATTTCTCCGGAAAGTTTCAAATACAACAAAAATTATATGGCAGGGAGCAGGAAATAGCATTACTCATAAATGCTTTTGAACGTTGTGCAGCGGGTAAAATTGAAATGATTTTAGTGGCAGGGTATTCAGGGACAGGAAAATCTGTTTTGGTAAGGGAAGTGCATAAACCTATTACACAAAAAAGAGGCTATTTTATTGAAGGAAAATACGATCAGTTTCAAAGGGCGGTGCCTTATTACGCCATATTACATGCATTTAGTGAATTGATAAATATTCTTCTCACAGAAAATGAAGAAAGGCTGGGTAAAATCCGTGGAGAAATGCTGGAAGCCTTGGGTGCCGAAGGCAAAGTATTAACAGATGTAATTCCCAACCTTGAACATATCATTGGTAAGCAACCTGAAGTGCCGGTAGTAGGTGGGGCAGAATTGCAGAATCGGTTTAATTATGTGTTTCGTAAATTCCTGAAATCCATTTCTACCAAAGAGCATCCGCTGGTTTTGTTTATTGATGATTTACAATGGGCCGACTCAGCTTCTCTTAGTTTGCTGGACGTGTTAATGACTGATTCCACACAAGGCCATTTTCTTTGTATAGGTGCTTACCGGGATAATGAAGTAAATGCTTCTCATCCATTTATTATTACCAAGGGCGAGATGGAAGAAAAAGGGGCCATAATAAATACGGTTACGATTGGTAATTTAACGAATGAACATGTAAATAACCTTATTGCGGATATTGTTAAAGCTCCCCAAAATGCTACTACCGACCTAACAGAATTGGTATATGCCAAAACATTGGGCAATGCATTTTTTGTTAATCAATTTTTGAAATCATTATATCAGGAAAGCCTTCTCAATTTCAATTTTGATACCCATCAATGGGATTGGGATATTCAAAAAGTAAAGGAGCAGAATATTACTGATAATGTAGTAGCATTAATGGCTGGTAAAATTTTACGTTTACCTGTAGCCACCCAAAAAGTTATGCGGCTGGCCGCCTGTATTGGTAATAGTTTTGATGTAAATACCCTTTCAGATATTTCTCAGCAGGAAAAATCTGAAACAATTAAAGATCTTTTTGAAGGTTTACGTGAAGGTTTATTGGTGCCGGCAGGCGAGCATATGCGTTTTTCTCATGACCGTATTCAACAGGCAGTATATTCATTAATTCCGGATGCGGAAAAAAATGCTGTTCACCTGAGTATTGGTAAGCTCATGTTGCAAAATATTCCACAACCACAACAGGAGGAAAAACTATTTGATATTGTAAACCAATGGAACTGGGGTAAGGATATTATTAGTACCGATGAAGAAAGGGAATTGCTTGCCAATTTAAATTTACAGGCCGGGATAAAAGCAAAACAAACCTCCGCTTTTAAACCTGCCTTTGACTATTTTGAAACAGGAATTCAATTACTGAAATCAAATGCGTGGGTCAATCAGTACCAACTATGCCTCAATTTATATACCCATGCCACTGAAGCAGCTTATTTGAATGGGGATTTTGCTGAGATGGATAAGAAGTATAAAGACATCCTTGCCAATGCAAAAGACCTGCTGGAAAAAGTTAAACCCTACGAAATAAGGATCCTCGCTTATAAAGCAGAAAACAAATTGCTGGATGCGATAAAAACTGGTCTGGAAGTGTTGGCCCAATTAGGAGAGCGTTTCCCATCGAAACCAAATATGTTGCATGTAATGACAGATTTGGTAAAAACTAAATTTAAGCTAAGCGGTAAAAATAATGATAAGCTGAAGGAATTGCCTTTAATGACCAATGAGTATAAAATTGCTGCCATGCGTATTATGGCAGATATTGCCTCCTCCAGTTATTGGGCTACGCCAACTTTATTTCCATTACTTATTTTTAGAATGGTGCATCTTTCTTTGCGATATGGCAATACAGCTGTTTCAGCATTTGCTTTTGCTACATACGGTGTTATTATGTGCGGTGTATTGGGCGATATGAAATCAGGTTATGAATTTGGAAAACTGGGTTTGATTCTATTGGAAAAATTTAATGCCAAAGAATGGAAAACGCAAATTTATACACCTATTTATGCTTTAATTATTAACTGGAACGAGCATGTGCACAATACCCTACGGCCACTGCAGGAATCCTATCATATTGGGTTAGAAACAGGGGCAATAGAGTTTGCCTGCATTAACACCAATATTTATTGTATCCATGCCTATTTAAGTGGTAAAAGATTACCCCGGTTAGAGGAAGAAACCAGGGCTTACAGTCAAAGCTTTAGCCAGTTTAAGCAGGAAACTAATTTTAATTATAATGAGGTCTATCATCAGCCCATGCTCAATTTTATGGGCAAATCCGCAGACCCCATTAAGCTTACCGGTGAAGTATATGATGAAGATAAAATGATGGCCCAAAACCTGGAAAGAAATGATAAAACCGGTACCTTCTTTATTCATTTTAATAAATTGATTCTGTGCTATTATTTTCAGGAATATAACAAGGCTTTGTACCATGCAGCGGAGTCTCGTAAATTATTAGAAGCGGTACTGGCTAAATTTGAAATTCCCAATCATCATTTTTACGAGGCACTTAATATGTTATCGCTTTACCCAAAGGCTTCCAATGCAGATAAAGGAAAGTACATGAAGCGGGTGAAATCTAATATGGGCAAACTAAAAAAATGGGCTAAAAATGCACCTGAAAATTATTTGCACAAATATTATTTATTAGATGCAGAGCGCTTAAGGGTATTGGGTAAATGGGATGAAGCCAGGCTGGTATATGATAAAGCCATAGAAGGTGCTTCCAATAATGATTATATACACGAAGAAGCGCTGGCATATGAATTGGCTGGTAAGTTTTATCTGGAACAAAAATCAAAAGACCTGGCAGAGTTTTATTTAAAAGCTGCCTATAATGCCTATCGCGAATGGGGCGCCATTGCCAAACTGCGTAATCTGGAACAGAATTACCCCAAATATGTTTCTGGCGTTTTAAGACGGGAAGGCAGTTTTAGCGATACAGAAATGCTGGATGCTACAACAAGTATGGTGGATGGTTCGGTGCTGGATATTACTACTGTATTAAAAGCCTCCACTACTATTTCCGGAGAAATTGTATTGCCTAAGTTGCTTAGAAAATTAATGGATATTGTGATAGAAAATGCGGGTGCCCAATATGGGTTTCTAATGCTGGAAAAAGATGGCTCGCTGTTTATAGAAGCACAATCCTACCGCGATGCTGCGGCTGCCAATATCCTGGAACATATACCCGTAAATAACTCCGGATTGCTGGCAGAATCTATTGTAAAATATGTAAAACGTACTGGAGAAAGTGTGGTAATTAATGATGCCGGAAATGATTTGCGTTACGAGAAAGATCCTTTCATTGTAATGCACAAACCTAAATCTATTATCTCCTTGCCCGTATTTAATCAGGGTAAATTTATTGGAGTGCTTTATCTCGCTAACGATCTTACCACAGGGGCATTTACACAGGAGCGTATCGACTTGTTGAAACTGCTTTCAGGGCAGATAGCTGTTTCTATTGATAATGCCATATTGTACGATCAAATGGAACAAAAGGTAAAAGAACGCACTGCTGAATTGGCTACCGAAAAGAAGAAATCAGATGATTTGCTGTATAATATCCTTCCGCTGGAAACTGCGGAGGAGCTGAAACGCGATGGTAAAACAAGGCCAAGAAAATTTGAAAGCGTTACAGTAATGTTTACCGACTTCCAGGGATTTACGAAGATATCAGAACATCTTTCTCCTGATGAATTGGTTAACGAAGTAGATACCTGTTTTGGGGCTTTTGATGAGATAATTGGCAAGTACGGTATTGAGAAAATAAAAACCATCGGAGATTCATACATGTGTGTTGGGGGCCTGCCCATTCCCAATTCTACACATGCACAGGATTTGGTAAATGCTGCCTGCGATATTCAGCAATGGATGCAGGCGCATAGCAATCAGCGTATTCAAAAAGGCCTGCCGCATTTTGAAATTCGTATTGGTTTGCATTCCGGCCCTGTAGTCGCCGGAGTAGTTGGTACCAAAAAATTCGCATTTGATATTTGGGGCGATACAGTAAATACCGCCAGCAGAATGGAATCAAGCGGTGTGCCTGGTAAAGTAAATATTTCCGGGGCTACGTACAGGCAAATTAAAGACAAGTTTAACTGTACCTATCGTGGTAAAATTGCTGCCAAGAATAAGGGAGATATAGATATGTATTTTGTAGAAAGCGCTATGCAAAATACGTTAACTGTGTAGTAGCATTGGAGTGTAAAAAATATATTGTTAATCAACTGTAAGCCTCATGGCAGCTTTACTTGTGTCACTCACTTGTACTGACAGATACTTTGGGCAACTAAAATATTTGATTGCACCATAAAGAACAGAACGTACAAGAGTGCGACGCAAGAAACGATAAAAAATAGTACAGTCGCCGGGCTATAAATATTAGAAATAAATATCCAATTGTATAAAATTAAATGCAATGACGAAAGCAGAAATTGATGAAATTATTGAAAGCTGTTTCCTGGAAACAAAAATTGTCTTTGGCGATAAGGGGCATTTTTTTTCGCCCAAACTGGGGGGCATAAATTACCTGGAAGTAGGTAAATCAAAAATCATCCGCAGCTGGGTTACCATTATGGCGGAAAGGCTATATCGTTGGATTGATAGATTGAAAGATGCCATTGAGAAATGGTGGAAAGGAATGACACCACGTACAAATGTTATTTATGGTTCTGTCTTCGATAGTAGTCTTGTAGGTACCCTAACTTTTGCAAGACCAGGCGATATTGCTATTCCCATACATAACAAGCGGGTGCAATTATGGGCACGTACCAAATTTTTTAAATGGCGAAAACTGGGAGAAGCTATTTCTGCGCAGGATGGCAGTTTTGTACTTCCCTTTGATTTAAGGGCGGCAAGGGCCTGGGTAATACGTAAAAAACTTCATGTTGAAATTTACCAGATAACTGATGTGGTAAACGATAATGGCCAGATGATTCCAAATAAGATAGTGTTTAAAACCTTATTTATTTCCAAAAAGGATTTGATTGGCATGGAATATAACCTGAGGGATGTGCAATTGTTTTTTTGGGAATACAGGGATGATACGCCATTACCACGTGTGGTAATAAAAGACGATGGAACAGATGTACCCGAAAGCTATACCCATGGCAGGGTAGAAGCGATGAGCGAACAACTGATACCGATAGAAATAACCAAACAAAAGCACCTGTTGCAAATTGCCCGTGACCCATCATCCATTGATGTATATGAAATTCAAAGCGACTACCCAAAAAACCTTACAGTAGCTATTGAAGAAAAACTACCCGGTTATACCAGAGGAGATGATTGGTTTGGCGAAAGAATGATGAATGGAATGAATATGGCAACATTTTTACAAGATAAAACTGACCCCGCTTTTTATTGGGTAAAATATTTTGGCGCCTGTAATTATGAAGTAAATGATGAATATGCTTTTCCTTCGGTAGAAATAAAATTTACGCTAAAGGAGGATGGACTGCCTTTACCTGTGGAAATTCATTTAACGGGGCCTTTAAATGCAATTAATAAGGATCCATTTCAAAAAATAGTGGTTACACCTCAGGATGGCGACAAATGGTTACAGGCCAAAAGAGTAGCCAGGGTATCGGGTGCCTTATGCGCAGAACTTGATCAGCACCTGGCAGGTACCCATTTAAATACAGAACAGTATTCTATTGCTATTCACCGTAACCTACGGCTAAACCCTGTTGTATTGTTATTGATGCCACATGTAAAATCGGTAGCACTGATAGATAAGGATGCAGATAGACTGTTAATACATGGATATATTCCTAATGCAACCGCTCTTACCGTAAAAGGAGCTGAAGAACGTGCCTGTGATTTACTTGGATTGCAGGACTGGAAAGGCTGGAAGCCTATGAAACAGCTTTCTGAAGCACATATATACGCAAAAGCCGAGGATCTTTTTTGTGAGGTAGTGCGTGAATGGGTAGATCTTTTTTTTGAACAAAATGAATTCGAAATAAAAAAACAATGGTTTGAAATTTACCGTTTTAGCGAAGAGCTGGTAGAACATGCCGTACCATTTTTCCCTTCAACTGTTGACTTGTCTGCAATGTCTCCCGAGGAAAAAGATTTTACCCAACGCCGGCTGGAATATTTACTGGAAGAATACCGTGTGGATATCAATAGCCCAAGAGTAACAATAAATGGTGAATTAAAAGCCGTATCGCCCATAACCAATTCACCAGTGTTTGATGAAAATAGCGATGACTGGCAAAATTTAAAAGATTGCTGTTGCTATATTATTACTACCGCTACCTTTTTGCATACATGGGTAAACGAGCACCAGTATGAAGATATTGGTGAAGTATTATACAGTTGCCTTGGGCTGCGCTTTGGCACCAAACCGCATGGCATAATGGCGCCGGAATCTGATTTAAGTATTGCGCCAGATGCTACCCGCAGCACCCAAATGATGTGGTTTAGTAACCTGCTTTCAAGAACCGAATATGGGTTTATTTTAAAAAATGAGCAAGGCGATATGTTCCAGGAATTTATGGATTTATTGGCGGCAAGAAAAGATGAGTTTGCCAAACTTAAAGTTGACGTTGAACAAATTGAATCACGTACTAATATTTAATAATTATGTATACCAACCTGGTAATGCCAAAGAAAAAAATAACCTTTTGGCGCTTTATTGCACTATGGATTGCTGCTAAATGGGATAAAATGATTTTATGGGGTATTACAAAAATATTTGCCCTGGCTATTGCTATAACCCTTGGTCTTAAAAAGCGTTACCGAATGTCGCATAATAATGGTATTGCCGGCCGCGGTAAAGTGCGTATTGTAAATAATCCCCAATTTCCTGAGCATGATTTTTTTGTGCCCGGTAAAGAATTTGATGCCCGTGTACGCCATGCTATGGCTACCTTTTTAGACGATGCTATGAAAGGTATCAGAAGCTGTTCTGTTAAATTTGCTGACACTGATTTTGACAGCCCTTTCGACCTGGAATGCAATACCGGTGAAATAAATTTATTTTGGAGTGCAGCCAGCTTTTTGCAGTTTGCCAAATTGCGCAAAGAACAATGGGGGGTAGAGTATGTGGAATATTACCGCAAATATCCACAGGGAATAAAAGGTGCGCAGGAAGCCCTGCGCAAAGATGCTACCTCTTTTACCAATTTGCGTTATTATGCACTTACACCTTTTTTGTTTTATGGTAAAGACAAAGTAAAACGCTATGCAAAATATAGGGTAATACCTTTTGATGATATTCCCGAAACCGGATTGATTGACAACCCCAGCGATTGGGATACTGCCAACCAACGCATCACCCCGCACGAAACCCGTGGCAGAAATTATTTAAAAGAAGAATATAAGGAGCATATTCAAAAAGAGGGCGCTGCAAAATACCGCATACAAATTCAAACACGGGTGGCCAATGATGATGATAGTCCTGAAATATTTAATAACCAAATACCATGGGATGCTGCCATCTTTCCCTGGTACGATTTGGCTACCATGGAAATAACCGAAATACTCGATTGGAAAGAAAGCACACTCACCAGCTTTTCATTAAATAATATGCCCAAAACACTGGGTATTATACCGGCCAAATCTATCTATGATTATAACTCGCTAAACTATATGCGTGCCAATGCCGAAATTGCCAGAAAAGCCAGGTTGTTGTCCTATAAATTAAAAGGTATTCCGGGGCCTATACCCAATAACGATAACAGAAATACAGATGTATGGGATCCTAAAAAATAAAATACTGAATTGAGATAGTATACATCAAATTAAATACAGCTGGGCTGTATTTTTCTAAGTATGGAATCATCGCCGTTTACTATAATTCCCTGCAATACAAAGCAGCCAATTATGGCACCAGCTAATAGCAACTATTTAGCTTTACTTGCCACGCTCGGTTCAGGGTTCCTCCCTTGTGGCGGCTATTAAATACAAGGCTTATTTAACCTGGTTGCCGTCAATATTTTTTGGTTTGTATTCAGGGTGTGTTTTATATCGCTCATAAACAGTGTCATCAATACTTTGGTTGTTATCGTCGTTAATATTAATGATGCGCCAAACGGGGCGCCAAAACCAATACATGGCAGAATATGAATTTCTAAGTACGCCTTTATAATCAGGTTTTATTTTGTCCAATACATCCTGGTTATAACAAAGGCCGGCCTCTTTTGCTTTGGCAATCAGCCATTGTAAAGCAATGTCGCTTAGTCCGCTATCTGCATAGCCGCCACCTACATTAGAGTGTACACCACTAAACCATCTTTGTTCCAACTTTTGTTTATGGTTCGGGTCTTTTTTTACTGTTTCACTTTTTTCCCAAAGGGTAGGCAAAAACAGTTTTCTTTTTTCATCAACTGCCAATGCGTGGTAGGCATTTTCTACATAGCTGCTTAAGGTAACATCGTGAAATTTATATTTCTGAATATTCTTTATTTTATAGGCCGGTAAGGGTATGCCAAGGCTGCCCACTGTATCCCACACGCCAATAAATTTAATAGGCGTAATATCTTCATAGCAATAATTACTTCTAAAAAATTTCATCATATCACTATCCGGCGTGGTATAGCCATTACGGTCCCGGTAAAGGTTATAAGCATCCTGAATAAGATAGTAGTTCTCTGGTTTTAAAATACCGCAGTTTCTAATAAAACCTCCAATGCTTCTGGCTGTATAGGCACCCCGGCTAAATCCAAACAAATAAATTTCATCACCGGGCTGGTAGGTCATTACCAAAAAGCTGTACATGTCTTTAATATTCTTATCAATACCTGCACCGGTGGTGCCACCCATAATTTTATCAGTAAGGGTATAGCCGGTGCCTACCCCTTCTTCGTATGCTTTAAGTTGTTGCATGCCATTACCATCGGCGCAAATGGCGTTAAACATTTTTTCTACATTGGTTTGTACAATGGTATTGCCGTCTTTACCGCCAATTTTATTCCAGGTGCCATCGCAGCAAACAATAATTCTTTTCATAAGGTGCAGTTTTGTATTGGGTATACGAAATGTTATAGTACAAAATATTAATTGCATTTACATGTGTAAATATTTGCAATTAATGGCAGCATGCTTGTTTGAAGATAAGATTTTTGGATTTTAATAGCTGTAATAATGCTATATTCTTACCTAATTATTTTTTTGAAGCAGCTGGCGTGAATGATGTTGTGTGTTAGAACAACTAAATGCTTATGTTAACAAAATTTCGCATGCTGTATCTATTTCAATAGCTGCGTGTAGAACCGAACGCACAAGTGTGCGACGCAACGGATGCCCGATGCCTGCAACTTGCCTGGCTCAAGATATTTCTTATTATTTTTATTTTTAATAAATTAAATCCAGTTTACCTGTAACCCCGTATATGCCTGTGAATGTATTACTCATCAAAAAAAACAGGCATGAAAAACACCAAACTTAAAAAAATTGTATTAACCGTTTTATCGGTTTTTGTGTTGCTGGTTGCGGTACTTGCAGTGCATATATATATGGTTACCAAACCTGCAACAGATGCACATACCAAAGTAATGGCACGGTTAGATTTTAAACAAACCATACTACCTGCAGATGCCAGTACCATTACCAATTGGTTATATCAGCAAAAAGGAGTGGAGCATGTATTGTGCAACCCCAAAACCAACATCGTTGTATTTACCTATTATCCTGTACAAAACAATGCAGATGTAATTGCCGCCAATTTAAAAGCTAACCTACATTATAATCTGGTGCGCTACAAACCCACTGCTGCCGAAATGCAGGGAGGTTGCCCGGTGGCTGCCGGTTCTGCTACCGCCAGGATATATAGTTCCATCTCAAATATTTTACATTAACACTAAAAATGAGCATTATGAAAAAAACACCAGTATTACTGTTAGCCGGCTTTGTAGCCATGATGAGTTGTTTTGTGGCGTGTGATAAAAACGACACACCCGTTCAACCCGTTGTATTAACCTTGTATGATTCCTTAGGGGGTACTACATTGGTTACCGACCCTACTAATCCGTCCATGAAAATTGAGCAGGGTAGATTGGGCATAAGATCAGTTGTAGACAGTACCATTTTTGTTATTGCTGCAGATACTGCTATTAACTCTTATTTCACGGTATTGCTATCAGAAGTTACTGTTGGTAACCTGAGTGGCTTTCAGGATTTGAGTAATGAGTTAACCAATTTTTTCTGTGTAGCTACGGGAGCAAAAAACTTTATGTATACCGGACTGAATATGGTAGATGCACATGACCCCGCCAAAAATTCGCGTATGAATGGCAAAGCAGGTAATGATGATTTTGATGCTTTTGTGGCAGACCTGGTGGCAGGTGCACAACAGAATGCATTGCCGGATTATTTAATTGCCCGTGTAGGTGCATTGGTAGAAACCCTGCGTACACAAGTAGTTCAACAATAGTATGAGTGTTTTTTTGAGTATAAAGCTGTTGCCAAAGGGTAACAGCTTTTTTGTTGTAATACTTAAAGCAACTTATTTAACTTTTTTCAGCTCTTTTACCACCATACGGGTGATAACTGCATAACCCTTATCAGATGGATGCAGCCCATCAAATGTCATATCCATAGCGCCGGCTGGGTATGGGTATTCATCCGTGTCCGGATTAAAGGGGTACAGAATGCAATCGGGGTAAGTTAAGTCTTTATACAAACCTGTTGCAGGGTCTTTTACGTGTTTAAATTTTACCATATTATGCAGTGTCATGCCACTTTTATTAAACAAGTCAATCACTGCAACATCTTCCTCCTTGCCAATAGCAATTACTGCATCGGCAAATTGAGATAGCAATTGGCCATTCTTTGCTTTATACGAGCCCCATGCATTATTGTGCATATCGCCCACATACACAAAATCAAGCCGCTGCATAGGCGTAATTAAAATAATTTTTGCATCGGCATTCAGGCTGCGCAGTTTATTAATAATAATGCGGAAAGAACCATACACCGTGCCATTGCCGGTATTATTGGTATAGTCGGCAATAGTGCCAACAGGCCTTCCCTGCCACCAATCGTTGGTGCCTAAAAAAATAGAATATACATCGGCCTTAACAATGCCCAGTTGATCAATCTGCTCAGCAATGCCACCGGATGTCCAGCCATTATGCCCCTGATTGATATAATGTATATTGGGTAACTGTTCAGTTACCATGGTCATATAGCCTTTGGTAATTTTATGGGCAGTTTCTTCGGGGTGATCGTTAAGATAGGTAATAGAATCGCCAATGGCCACCCAGCTAATATCTTTTGGTGTAAACGAAGTAGTAATACAAAACAGGCAGCAAAAGGCAATCAGTTGTTTCATGGTATATTTTTGAGCATGGTATAATCATAACAATGCCAACTAAAAATAATGAAATCTGCTCAGCCTTGCGGGTAAATAAAATAGTGGGGTTAAGATTTCTTTTTTCTTATATCCGGGGTATAGTAAAAAAAGCAGCGATAGGTATTATTAAAATCGTACTGATAGCCATTGGCTTTTTCCTGAAACACCATCATATAACCCAGGTCAAAACTCAGGTGTGGGTTAATGGTTTCTTTAATGCCTACAAAAGCCCTGTTTTGGTCAAAAGTATTATACACCACTTCTTTGCCTACCTGCAGGTTTATTTCGTCTGATATAAGCAATGAGGGCACATGCGGTTTTTTACTAAGGGGTATATTTACGGTTAACGTATACCTGAAACGGTTGGTAAATTTATTGGTATGGGTGCTGGTGTCTTTCACCACTTTTTCCTGCCAGCGCTGTTCAATTCTAAGTCGGTTGATAATATTAACATTGCCCGTTTTGGCACTGGTTTGTATTTGCTCGTAAATCCTGTTTTCATCTGCAAAAGTAGTATAGCCGGGGGTGGTAGGTGCCAGCCATAAATGCCCGTAACCTGCGGCAATACTGGTACTGCTGTTAAGGGTATAGCCTGCACCAAAACGTATAAAATAAAAGCTGGGGTCGCTGGCAAAATGGTTGCGGCGCATATGCATATCCACAATAGCACTCCATTTATCGCTAAGCCTGATGGTATTATTTAGCGATAGCCATGTTTGTGTTTGGTAATTAATTTCTTTGGGTTTGGTTTGTGCTGCCAGCGGGTTATTAAATAGCAGGGATATTGCAAAAAGGGCTGAAAAAAACAAGTAGTGCAGCTGTGTTTGGTAGCCTATATAGAATTTCATGGCCCAAAGGTAAAACCGCAGGTGGCAGCATTTTGTGATTTTTATCAGCATTATTATAAAAATATATCATGTATAAACCCGTATGTACGCAACAGTAGTTTTTATGTGTACCCGACCATTGCAGCCCTATTTGGCTTTACTTGCGTCGCACTCTTGTGCGGTTGGATACTTTGGGGGGCTTTTATGGTGTGGTTTGATGTATGAGATTGGCTTTGTATGGAAAGATACTAGCTATTTGGAAAAACACTATTAGCATTGGATTATGAAACCAGACTTTTTTGGTATGGCTATTTAGTTCGGGTATTTTTGAGTTGGCAATAATTGTAAACAAGCTTTACGATTCTAAGCAAATAAGTGTGTGACACCTTATGAACAAAATCAAACATAATTTATCGGACAAAGTGAATGGTAAACTTCTTAAGTATCGACAAGGTGACTGCTTAAGTGTCAACTGTAAGAATGGAAAATATTTGGGAGTTTTAATTTCAAACAAATTCAACAAGTATTACGACCTAACAGTAATTGATTTTTACGAGCCACACAAGCCAGGTTTGACAGACTTCATTAATGGAAAATTCTTTGGGACACGTTTTGGTTCGTGGGAAGAACTTACTTACGCGGTAAACGTTAGAATGATAGAATGCAAGTATGTTGATAACTGTTCGGAAATAGAAAAAGTCGGTTCAGTAAAATTAATAAGCAATTTCATAAAAGACGGTTATGCTTATTTAGACGACATTGAACAATTGGAGCAACATTATATAGAGGAATTACCAATTAGAATAGAAAAAAGCAAAAACGCAGAAAAGTTTCCTGACTTAGCTTTTGTAAGTAAACATTTTGTTGACTTTAGACACATCATGCAATAACAACTATTGGCAACATTGGGTTTTATGCAATTTGGGCCTGACCAACAAACGTCAACCAATTGAAAATCCAAGCTGTGATTTGGGCAGCACAAACAACTTTCAACTTTAGTTCTTAAATTCAACTTTATATTTTCAATCAGCTGCGGTAGTAGGCAATCGGAATTCTAATTCCCAATCTGCATAAAGTCCTGCTCGTAGCATGTTATTTTAAAGCCAAAGACTAATGTTAGACTTCGATAAAGTAATAGAAAAAATAACATCATTCTTGAAGGCCTATAACTTTTTTGTTGTAGAAAACCATAAGAATCACGTTAAGTATGAATCGACAAAGACTTCAATCGTAATTGGATATGATGAAAGGGAATATTATTATTTTGCAATTGTAGGAGACAAATCAAATATTTCTATCCCACTTGATGTAAACAATTTGACAAATGTTTTTCAATATGATAGTGAAAAATTTATTAGGAGTCCGTTTGAGGAATTTTTTATTGACTTCTTTATGACAACCAATGGAAATCGTATTCTGACTGGCGATAGAACCATTTTTGAAGCTTTGAAAAGGGATAGAGACAAACGAGCAGAAGAATATACAAGACAACTCTTACAACGACAAAACTTGGATTCTGCAGACAAAGCTTGGCTTTCAAATAACTACCTTGTATTTGTTAAGCATTTGGACTTGATTGATAAGTCGAGTTTACTACAATCGTATGAACTTAAGTATTCAATAGCAAAGAGAAAACTAAACGAATAACAAATCAGCACACAACTAAAATATCATTTTAAGTTTGACAAATAGACTTTTGTTGCTATTAGTTGTCAAGCTAAAATAAGAAAAGTCTTAAATAGAGACAGTTTTACATTCATAATTGCTGAATGCCAATTAAAATAATAATATGACTGAGAAATTTATAGAATTACTTTTTTGTACAGTTATAATATTTTTGTTCTTGTTGAATTTTAATAATAGGTGGACAAATAGAAATTATGAAAAATTGAAATCAAAGAATTCAAGTTGGTATTGGTTTAGAGCTTTTAAAATTGCAGAAACGAAGGACAATTTCATAAAATTTCAAAAGGGACTTAGCATTTTTGTAATTGTAATTATGATAATAGCAATTTTAAATGTTTTAAAATCATAAGACAGACCAAGATAAAATCGCACTACAGCCAACTGTCTTGTCCAGCAATAGATGGACAAAAAATCAACTCAAAATGGCCATCAGCAACAGTTTATTTCCTGTGCTTTTGAAACACTTTCCGCCACATATATGCTGCATAACATTCCCACATGTACAAGAGTGCGACGCAAGGGAAGGTAAATAGCCATTGTTTTGCCAGGTCAAAATTGAATATTAAAAATTAGATGTACCATGTACGCATTGAATATTAACACCAGACTATTTTTGGTATGGCTATTTGGTTCGGTTATCGGCTACGGTAAACTGATAACACGTTATGACGCAACTGAAGCAACAAATTGATAAATTTGAGACAGTTGCCGATAATAATTATTATTTCGAAAATCAAAAAAACATGAAAGACTTCAAATCAGCTAATAAAGCACAAATAAGGTATATTCAATTGCTGAAGGTTGTATTTGGCTTATTTATACTGACACTTTCGCTTAGTAAAAATGCCATGGCACAAGAAAAAGTTCAAATGGTTAGGTTAGCAAAAATAAAAGTTGACCCACTACAATTAGACAAGTATAATAATGCAATAAAAGAGCAAATGGCAACTGCTATTCGTCTTGAGCCAGGAGTGTTAACATATTACGCCGTTGCTGACAAAAGTGATCCATCACACATTACCATACTTGAAATTTATGCTGATACTGCTGCATATCAAGCCCACATAATAACACCCCATTTTAAAAAGTACAAAGAGGCAGTTAAGGATATGGTTAAATCGTTGGAGCTAGTTGATGTTAATCTAATTGCATCTGCTAAACAACCAAGCTTATAATTTGAGTAAAAACCGTTAAGCTGGGCTGTATTGTTTACAAGGACAGCCGTCAGGTAGTTAAGTAATTGCTGGTAAAGCAATACTATTGCAATGTATGTATGTTATTTTTTGTTGTTAAATAGAACAATATGCTTACCAAAAGGCTGCATAGCAATTCCACAAGTACAAGAGTGCGACGCAAGGGAAGTTAAATAGACATTCTTTTGCCGGGCCAATAATGGAAACACTATTCAAGTGGATGTTGTCAATGCCAGACTTTTTTTGGTATGGCAATTTGGTTCAGTTATTTTTGATTTAGGTGCCATCATTCCAAAACATCTCTTCTACATGCATAAAAACAAGCAACTAGTTAGAACCATAGGCTGGGCATTTTTAATTTTACTTATTGTTTTTTTGTATTTAATTTTCTGGCCAAGGCATTACAGTGTACAATCAGAAGCAACCGAAATAAATAGCAGGTTCTGGCACTTATCTACAGGATCTACTATTGGGTATACTTACATATCCTCTACTGCAAAAGACACCCAGGTATATCCTATTATTTATTTGCATGGGGGGCCAGGTGGCGCTATTTCCAGGCGGGTGATAGATGATTTAAAACCGCTTAGCAACGATGGCTTTGATCTATACTTCTATGATCAGGTTGGTAGCGGCGCATCAGGCAGATTAAATGATATTTCAGCATATACAGTGCAAAGACAAGTGGATGATCTCAATGAAATAATTACTAAAATTAATTCAGGAAAAGTTATATTAATTGGACAGTCCTGGGGCGCTATATTAGCTGCTGCCTACTTATCAATGCACCCTGAAAAGATTGACAAAATAATTTTTACCAGTCCGGGCCCTATTTATCCAATAAATGATGCAGAAATAAACACTCCTGCTCCGGATAGCTTTAGATTAAGGGCTCCATTATATACAAATAAAGCCGCAAATGAATCTTCAACCAATATTCGGGTAAAAGCAATTAGTTTTTTCGCTACCCATTTTGGTATAAAAATCGCTTCTGATAAAGAAGTAGACGAATACGCCAACTTCCTTGATGCTAAATCTTATAAATCTGCTTTGTGTGATACATCCATAAACCTGGCAAATCGGGGTAATAATGGATTTTATGCAGGTATTATGACCTATAAAAGCATATTGCAGATGAAAGATTTCAGAGAGAAAATTAGAAGTAGCAACACGCCGGTTTTAATTTTGAAGGGACAATGTGACAATCAGTCATGGGGCGCTACCAATGAGTATTTGCGTCTTTTTCCTAATCACAAATTTGTACTAATACCAAATGCGGGACACTTCATAAATGTGGAGCAGCCTGAAATGTATATCCGTGAAATAAGCAATTTTTTATTACCATAATGGCTGGCCAAAAATTGGGGTTTTATTCTGGTTGGGCTGGAGAAATAAATCTCAACAATAGTTCTTACATTCAATTATATATTTTTAACCGGAAGGCGGAATGCTATTCCCTAGCTGTGTAAAACCTGAATGAGAGCCGCGATTCAATTATCAATTATAAAAAAATCAACACATTGAGAAAAGTAATCTTCTGTACTATTGCCATTTTTTTTGCTACTCTTTTGCATGCACAACAATTATTGTCAAAGCAGGAACAGGAAATACAACACGCTGTTGTTAACATGTTTCAAGCCTTATCTAACAGGGATTCAATTGCCTTAAAATATTATTGTGCTCCTGATATAACATTTTATGAATATGGGCAAATATGGAATATTGATACCCTTATAAAGAAAGCAATTGCAATGAACCAGTCGGCAGATTTTGAGCGAACCAATACTTTTGAATTCATCAATACGGCATCAGATAAAACTACCGCATGGGTAACTTATCGGCTGAACTCGGTTATAACTAAGGATGCAAATAAAACAAATATACAATGGCTGGAAACTGTTGTTTTAATAAGGCAAAATAAGCAATGGAAAATAAAGCATCTCCATTCAACAATGATTAAAAAAAGCTAGCAGAGATTTCCGGCCTTTCTTGGTATACGATGGGCAATGATCTATTTCAGTATTTACTGATGTAATTGAATGACAAAATAGATATTTGATATTCAAAAACGCACTATAAAAAGAACGATTAGCAACACCAGATTTTTTTTGGTTTGACTTCTTAGTAAGGTATTTTTGAATTGGCTGAAACCAATAACCAATTAATCAAACTTATGAATTTCGATTCCTTATTCTTTTTGGCATTCGGTATATTTTCTTTAATCATGGGGGTGTTAAATAGGGGCGGATTATTTTGGTTTTCCATGTACGATGGATTAAAAAAGGTTTTAGGTAAAGATTACAATCGGGTAACCAATATTATATGGGGAATAATAAGCATACTCATAGGGTTGGCATTATTTAAAAGGTAGTTTTAAGAATAATTCTTGATCTTCATATGTCCCCTAACAATAAAAATTCCCTTCAGGCATACGCAATAATAAAAGCCCAATAAAGTTCCCACCATACAAGTGTGCGACGCAAGTAAAGCTGCCATGTAGCTTTTGCCCGGCTACAAAAAAGGCTGTTAGATTCTAACATAAAAAAAGCTGCTGCGGAACTAACCGCAGCAGCCTGGTTTTCAAAAAAGCCTTGGGCCTTAGTCTTTTATTAATTGTGTTCGGCCAATAATGGTATTGTTTTGTTCTGCAATTACCATAAATACGCCTCGGGTAAGTTTTTCAAGGCCATTTAGTGTAAAGGTATTTTTACCCTGTACTGCATTGCTCATTTTTTGAGATAACAATAACCTGCCCGACAGATCGGTTACTTTTAAGGTGATTGCACCTTTTTGTTGTACATCCATATTTACCGTAACCGCTGTACCTTTTACAGGGTTAGGCATAATATTTACCACAGTATTGCCTGTATTGGCAGGAGTGGTAGCTGCTGCTGCAATTTCAGCAAATGCGGTGCCGCCGGTTATATTAACACTGTAATCTTCTGTTTCACCATAATCAAATGTGGCACATGGATCGGTATTTAAAATACCATAGAACATTTGTACCCTTAATAAACCGCGGCCATTTTTTGCCGTTAATGGTACGGTAAATGTAACCGTGGCAGGTGCTGTGGAAGCTGTTGTAACAGTGCCTACCAGTTCACCTGCATCGGCAAGGCTGCCATTTCGGTTAAAGTCAATATACACTGCCCAGTTTTCGCTGTAAGCGCCGGCCACAAAACCTGGTGTTAAGGAAAGTTTATAAGTACGGCCTGCTTTTAACTGACCAACAATATTGGTAAGGTTGGCATAGCCATTATTGTTGCCGCTGGTATAACCAACAGGTCCTACTGCAATACGATCTATATATTCATATGCAGTACTTAGTCCGGCAGAAGTACAATAACCACCTACACTTAACGTACTAAAGGATACGGCAGAACTATAACCACTTCCAGTACCACTTGGGCAATTGCTTTCTACTTTAAAGTCGTACGATAAGCCGGCACCAAGGCCAGTTAAATTATAGCTGGTAGTGGCAATAGTAGAAACGGTTGTCCAAACTGATCCGGTAGTAAGTTTATACTGGAGGTTATAGGTGCTTACACCTGCTACTGCATTCCAGTTTAAGGTAGCGGTATGTTGTGTAATGCCAGTGGCTACCAGGGTGCCTGGTGCATCGCAACCAGTGGCAGATGAACCAATACCCACGGCATAAAATGCATTTTTAACCTGTGCAACTTCGTTAGAGGTGGGGCCATATAAATCAGATGCTGCATTTATACAGGCGGTGCGCCAATCGGCATATTGTGAGTTGGCAACCAGGTATACTGTTTGAGAACGGTAGATGATCTGGTCGGCAACGGCAAGACCTAAAGCACCTACATTATAGCTATTGCCAATATCGTTGGTGCCGGTACCGCCATTTACCAATAAATAAAACATAAAATTACCTACGCCGCTGTTATAGTGTACGCCACCATTATCGCCAAAACCACTATACCAGAACGTGCCCTTGTAGGTGTCTGGCTGAGAAATAAGGTTGGGGTTACTCATGTCGCGAATAATCCAGTTCATATCATTACTCAGCTGCCAGTTAATATCAGTTGGCTTGGCCCAAAACTGTACTGATTTTCCCATAATATCACTCAGGCTTTCGTTAATAGCGCCAGACTCATAGCTATAAACCAGGTTACAGCTACTTTGGGTAACACCATGCGTTAATTCGTGGCCGGTAACATCAATACCGGTAACACCGCCGGCTTCGCCGGTGGAGCGCTTGTTATAATTCATGGAACTGCCATCCCAAAAAGCATTGTCGATATAGGTAGGGTCGTTTACATAACTGTATAATGCAGTACCCAATCCGTCGTAACTGTTACGGCCAAAATTGGTCATATAATATGAATAGGTTTGCTCTACACCAAAATGGGCATCAAGGGCGGCAATATCAGCACCTGCCAAACTCCAGTTGGCTGATGCGCTGGTATAATCTGTACCTCTTTTGCCTGCATCGCCATGTAATGTAATTACACCACCACCGCGGGAATAATCACGCAGGCGGTAAGCTGTACCTGTAAAATCTGAATGGATGGTTTGGGTACTGCTCCAGTAAGTAGCTGCAGTGCCGGTAGCATCAGAAAAATAAATTTTATCCTGTTTGCCAATTACTTCGCCTGTAATAGCGTCTACAAAATAATCGGCGCGGCTTAATGGTTTTATGGCGTAAACATCTACTTTATAGCAAAGGCGCAATTCCCTTGGTTGCAGGGTTTCGCCGGGGTTAAACCAAACCAGGTTAGCCACGGGTGCATAGCTGGCGTTTTTATTACCTGTTTGCATTTTAATACGGTCCTGCATGCTTTCATCCTGCCATGCATAAGTTTGGGCACCCACTTTTTTAATGGTATTTTGTATGGCCGCCGCGTTGTTAATGCGTGTACTGCTGCGTTTGTCCATCAAAGGGTCAAACTCAGTAACAATGCTGCCACTTAAACCCTTAACCAGTTGGTTGCGGGTATGTATGGTGTACATACTGTTTTCTACCGGTATACCCTTATAGGTTTGATAATACCGGTAATGCACAAAGCCCAGTTTGTCGGTCTCGGTACGCGTTAATACCAGGTTGGCATTGGCGGCTAAGCCCAATATGTTTTTTACATCATTGCCATTGAACGAAATGTTCTGGTCTTTGGCCAATGTAACAAAATGGTTACTAACCCCTTTTGGGCCACGAATGGCGCTGGATAAATTGTTTTGCGCAGCGGCACCCAATGCCAGAAAGAGTACAATCGCTGAAAGTAAATGTCGTTTCATGGTTTGTGTTTAAGTATGTAAAAAATAAAATAGCCAACTGTTACCACCCGCATACAGCAATAGGTTTATTAATGCTGTGCACAATGCAACCCAAATGAAATGTGCATAATTTTCATTTGCATAGCATGTTAATATGCGGGTTATTTAAAATAAGGTTTGAAAATGAAGTGCTGGCTTTGCAGTAGATATTGGACCTAAAAGGTATTTATATTTTTTTGAAAAAAAATAATTTTATTCTACGCATTTTATCCCTAAGTGTACGCTGTTTACAAAGGTGTAACATTGTTTTTATTTATATGTATTCAAAGTATTTGGTACATTAAAATGCATTGTATTATTAGCCGAACTGTGTAATTATATGGCGGCTTTACTTGCGTCGCACTCTTGTGCGGTTGGATTATATATGCAGCATAGAGACCATTGCAAAAAAAGTAGTTAACACCCAAATGCCTGTTGCCTTTGCATGCAAGTGGGTTTATTTTATTTTTCCTGGCAGTTATGCATTCTTGTCGTTTATAAAAGCTGCATCAGGTATCTAACCGCACAAGAGTGCGACGCAACGGATGCCAAATAGATATTCTTTAGCCGGGTACCCACATTTTTTATTTATTTTGCCGCCAGCAAAGCACAACCAACAATGAAAATAGCATTGATAGGCTACGGTAAAATGGGCCAGGCCATAGAACAAATTGCCCTTAATAAAGGCCATGAAATAGTATTGCGTATTGGCATTGAAAATGTAGAAGATTTTACTATTGAGGCAGTACAAAACGCCGATGTAGCTATAGAATTTACCGGTCCGCATAGTGCAGTAGACAATATTAAAAAGTGTTTGGATGCTGGTGTGCCCGTTGTAAGTGGCTCTACCGGATGGCTGGCCCAATGGCAGGAAGTGACCGCCTATTGCCAGGCTTGTAATGGTACTTTGCTCTATGCCAGTAATTTTAGTATTGGCGTAAACCTGTTTTTTAAATTAAACAGTTACCTGGCCAGTATTATGCGCCAGTATGAAGAATATGAAGTGAGTATGGAAGAAATACACCATACGCAGAAAAAAGATGCCCCCAGTGGCACTGCCATTACCTTGGCAGAACAAATTATGGGGCAAATACCCCGTAAAACAGGCTGGGTAAACCACGCTACTACCGCTGCCAATGAACTGGCCATAATCAGCGAAAGAGTAGACCCTGCCCCAGGCACCCATAAAATAAAATATGCCTCGGCCATTGATGATATTGAAATTATTCATACCGCCCATAGCCGGCAGGGGTTTGCCGCCGGTGCCGTTTTGGCTGCTGCTTTTGTGCATGGCAAAAAGGGTATTTTTAGCTTTGACGATATTTTAAAGGCATCTGAAGTATAATTCCCGGGTTTTATGGATAAATTCTACGTTTGGTTAAAATATAATAGTGTATTTTGACCGGGTAAAACCAATACGCTTTAACGATGCCCTATTATATTAAGATAATGCTGACCATTTCGGCATGTTTTGTAATCCTGTTTGCCCGTGCGCAGCAAACCACTCCCATTATTGATAGCATTGAAAAACTCTTGCCAACACAAAAGGATAGTGTGCTGGCAGCTTCGTACAACGAACTTACCTGGCAATACCGCCTGGTAGACAGGGATAAAGCCATTAGCTATGGCAATAAAGCCATTGCCTTGGGTAATCAGCTGCATTATAACAAAGGGGTGGCCCAGGCGTATAATGACCTGGGAATTATTTTTTACGATAAAGAAAACTATGATACCGCAATTTACCTGTACCAGCAGGCCCTGAAAATTCGCCAGCAAATGAACGACGATTTGGGTATTGCCAAATTGTATAATAAAATAGGGATTGTTTACCAACGCGAAAGTGTGTTTGATAAAGCGCTGGACAACCAGATTAAAGCACTGGATATTTTCAGAAAATTTAATAACGATATCGGGGTCTCATACTCGCTTAATAATATTGGTATTGTAAACCAGAACATGGGGCAATACGAGGAAGCGATTAAATATCACTTGCAGTCGGTGGCCATTAAAGAAAAAATAGGGGATAAAACCGGGCTGGCAGGATCTTTTGTAAATATTGGCAATATTTACCTTATTCAGGAGGATTTTGATAGTGCCAGGATTTTTTATATAAAAGCTACAGATATGTGCCGGCTATTGGGCGATAAGGAGTATTTATCCAACTCGCTGAATAACCTGGGTAAACTATATATCAAAACCAGGGATTTTGCCAATGCCTTGCCGGTTATTAAAGAATCGTACCAGTTACGCAGTGAACTTACAGATACCAAGGGCATGGTAAGCTGTCTGAGTAATTTAAGTGAAATATATATTGGTCTAAAGCAATACGATAGTGCTGCAGCTGTTTTAAACAAGGGGATGGTAATGGCAAAATCGGCCGTAAACTGTAAGCCCGAATTAAATGGTATTTACCAGAATTTTGCCAACCTGTATGAAGCCACCGGCGATACCGGCAAGGCCCTGGCCATGTATAAATTATACTCCACCACCAAAGATTCTTTATATACAGATGAACTGGGCGAAACCTTTGCCGATTTAGCCACCAAGTATAAAACACTGGAAAAAGAAAACCAGATTCAGCAACAGGAATTTGAAATAAAACAGCGCAATTACTGGATTGCCGGTATTGCAGGTTTACTGGTGTTGGGGGCTTTGCTGGGTTATTCTTACTACCGCAGAATGCGGTTGCAGCAACAGGCAAAGCTGCAAACGGAAATACTAAAACAACAGGAACTGGCTACCAAAGCGGTTATTGAAGCAGAAGAAAGAGAGCGTAAGCGCATTGCCGGCGATTTACATGATGGCGTGGGTCAAACCATGAGCGCAGCCAAAATGAACCTCTCCGCCATTCAAAGTAACCTGCCATTTGTAAGCGAAGAGCAGCGCATTAATTTTGAAAAAGTAGTACACCTTATTGATGAAAGCTGCCAGGAAGTAAGAACCGTTTCGCATAATATGATGCCCAATGCGTTATTAAAAGCAGGCCTTTCCTCTGCCGTAAGGGAATTTATTGATAAGATAGACCAGCATATTATAAAAATAAGTTTGTACACCGAGGGTTTAAATGAAAGGATTGATACCAATGTGGAAACGGTACTCTACCGTGTAATTCAGGAATGTGTAAACAATGTAATAAAACATGCAGGAGCCAGCCAGCTGGATATTTCCCTGATAAAAGACAAAGAAGGCATCAGCACCACCATTGAAGACAATGGTAAAGGGTTCGACAGTAAAGACACCACCAAATTCAATGGCATCGGGTTAAAGAATATTCAAAGCAGGATAGATTATTTAAAAGGTACAGTAGAGTGGGATTCATCACCCGGTAATGGTACATTGGTGGCAATACATGTACCTGTAAGCCTATAACAATATTTTATGATTTAAGAACCTGTGACAAATATGTAATGGTTGGCTGACAAGCATCAGTTGTTGGTATCAACCAAAACAGTTAATTTGTACAAGACATTTTACCACAAAAGCTAAAAAGAAATACCGGTAAAAATTGTAACCAACCGGAACACACCACAGGAGACAGATGCTTTTTTAGTACAAGTGTTAAATTATTATGTAATCCAATGAACAGCCCTCACATCAAAATTGCCATTGTAGACGATCACCGTATTGTGATCGACGGTATTAAATCCTTGCTGGAAGATCACCCTTCTTTTAAGATTGTTGCCTGCTCTACTTCCTCCGGCCAAATGCTGGAGACTTTACAGCAAACACCAGTTGATATTCTGCTTACAGATATCATGATGCCCGAAATGACGGGGCAGCAACTGGCAAAAGCAGTAAGAAAACAATTCCCTGCTATAAAAATTCTTGCCCTTAGCATGAGTGGCCAGGGCGATATTGTAAGTGAAATGATTAACGATGCAGATATTGCAGGGTATGTATTAAAAAATATCAGTAAAGAGGAGCTCACCACCGCCATTCTTAAAATTGCCGGCGGCGGTATTTATTTTAGCGATCAGGTATTGGTAGAATTGGAACGTTTTAGCAATATGCAAAAACAAAACGATGAAGCCCATCTTACCCAGCGCGAAATAGAAATTATTAAACTAATAGAAAAAGAACTTAGTAATAAAGATATTGCCGATACACTCTACATTAGCGAAAGAACCGTAGAAACACACCGTAAAAATATATTTCGCAAAACCAAAACCAATAGCGTAATTGGCCTGGTTAAATATGCTTACGAACATAAACTAATCTAATTACAGCCCTATGGCCAAACCGGCCTTAATACCCACCCACGATGCAAAACCAGCAGGGTTGCTGCGGGTAAACCCTTCATAATCCATTTGTATTTCCAATGGGCCCAGTTTAACACCGGCACCCGCATCGGCGGTAAATTTTTGTGTGGCATCTGTATACTTGTTTTTAATATTGGCAATGCCCATATCGCCATGCAAATACACCAGTTTGCCAATAATATATTGCCTTATTCCTGCTTTAAAAGGTACTACGGTTAAAGCACCTGCGCTATTATTGCCGGCTGCGCCAAAACTGTTATAGCCAACCGTTCCCACAATAAAGGTTTTTTTCCAGCCAATACCCAGCCCGGCTTCTGCGCCAATGCCTGCGGTGTATGCATTGTTTAATTGGGCATCTGCAGGTTTATTGTAGGCGCCATGCCCAAAAACAAATACCAGCTTTTGCGCATGCGCCTTATTTGCTAAAACACCCATACAACTGCAAAGCAGCAACAGGGCAATTGGTTTAACGGTAATTTTTTTCATATAAAATCTTTGTATTTTAAAATAGGCAATTAAAATGCCAAATCAATTAACTTGCGTAAAACAATTGAATGCTTTCCAAAAAAACCCAATATGCTTTTAAAGCCTTAATGTATCTCTCGCAGGAATACGAAAGCGGCCCCATACTTATTGCCGACATAGCCGTTAAAAAAAAGATACCGCTTAAGTTTTTAGAGAATATTTTGTTACAATTAAAAAAAGCCGGCATTCTCGAAAGTAAAAAGGGCAAAGGCGGCGGCTATTTTCTGGCCCGTGACCCACACCAGATTTTACTGGCCGATGTTTTACGCCTTGTAGATGGTCCCATTGCCCTGCTGCCCTGCGTTAGCCTGCATTTTTACGAGAAATGCAAAAACTGCGACGAAAACAACTGCGGACTTAACCGCGTAATGATAGAAGTAAGAGATGCCAACCTGGCCATTTTAGAAAAGAAAACCGTAGCCGATATAGCCAATTTATAAAGCCATTTTTTGGGGCCAAAAGCCAGTACTGCTATGCAGCATCCTTGCGTCGCACTCTTGTACGGTTGGGTACTATATGCAGCAAATACCTATACAACTACCCCCAAAAAGGCATAAAGCAAGGCAGTGTTTTTACCTGCCCCCAACACAGCAGCACTACCATATATAAATAAATTGCAATAAAAATTTAATGTGCTAACCACCCGGTTTGTGCATATTCTCGCTATATTACAAACCTATTAATACCCAGAATCCAACCCATGCTAAACGCAACAATAGAATTTTAAAACAAATGGGTGTGTTAAAAAGCACCACCCTTGCAAACAGGTACCAAGCTATATTTCCTGAGTATGCGTTTTTATACATTATAAAACCAACCAACACGTATGAAACAATTAACCCTAATTGCATTTGTTTGCATTGCTTGTATGTATGTTTCTGTAGCGCAGCCTGGTACTCTTGATAGCAGTTTTGGGCAAAATGGAAAAGTAATTACTAGTTTCAATAATGATGTTTCAATTTGCTACGGTTCAGCTACGCAAAAGGATGGGAAAATAATCGTAGTTGGAGGTGGCAACATAGATAACGGTCAAGGAGGTTTTCTGGCAGTCCGTTATACTATTGAAGGGCAACTGGATGCAACATTTGGTGTGGGAGGAAGGGTTCTTGTAACTTTTGAAGAAGGAAGTGGAGAAGCACGAGATGTAGCAATACAAAATGACGGCAAAATAGTAATTGTTGGTTATGGCGGTACTACCAAAACAACACCTAATGATATTTTTTTAGTAAGATTAAATTCTAATGGATTAGTCGATTCCACTTTTGGACTTAATGGAAGAGTTATTACTGATTTTAATAATTATGAAAATGCAAGGGCTATAGCAATTCAAAGTGATGGTAAAATTATTGTTGCAGGGAACTTTGAGCAACAAAAATTTCTAATAGTAAGGTATTTATCAAATGGGGTAATTGATAACACTTTTGGCGAAAATGGAAAAGTAATAGCACCTTGGGGTGGACTTGCATTCGCAAATGATGTTTTAGTACAACCAGACGGCAAGATAATTACATGTGGGTCAAGTGGTGGAATTGCTGTAATTGCACGCTATTTTCCCAATGGTATTCCTGATTCTGCTTTCGGCACTAATGGAGTTATATCAAATAGTTTTGGTTTTGCATCTACAAGTTTTAAAAATGTATCTCTTGATAAAAGTGCTTCCATTATTGCAGCGGGTTCAGCAGGTGATGGCATAGGCAATAACATGCTATTAGTAAAATACAATTTAATAGGAAAGCTCGATTCAAGCTTTGGCGTTGGCGGAAAAACAGTAATCACATTTAATGAGGGTTTTTCCAGAGTTTCTGCAATCGGATTGCAAAAGGATGGAAAAATTGTTGCAATGGGAGATGTATATAATCCATTCAATGGCAAGAAAAATAATTTTGCTGTTGCAAGAGTAGTTTCTGATGGCACTATTGATGAATCTTTTGATTTGGACGGGAAAGTTATTACAGATTTTGGCAGTGATTATTGGGAATATGCAGTAGATGGTTTTTTAACTGCTGAAGAAAAAGTTGTCGTTGTTGGCAATTCTGGTAACTATGATTCCCCCGTTGGTTATGCAATATTATTAGCCCGTTACAACGGCGATGCCCCCGAAAAAAACAAATACCTCCGCATCAAACACTGGCTGCACCACCACGGCATTACCTGGGAGGATAAACCCAATAACCTGATTAATTATTACAGCATACAAAGCAGCACCAATGGCAATGCATTTACTGAGGTAGCACGTATATTTAGTAACCATAATGGGGGCATACAAACCTATACTGCGGCCAACAATGCCACTGCCAATTACCGGGTAGCAGCCATAAGCAATACGGGTAATATTACCTATAGCAATACACTTACTTTAACCGCTACGCCCACCATACAACTCTACCCCAACCCCGCCAAAAACAACCTGCAAATAAAGGGCTTACCCGCAGGCACCACCAAACTTACGGTAACAGATATAAGGGGCAATACCAGCATAATAGCCACCACCAACAGCACGGTATACAATATAAATATAGCACAGCTAACCAGCGGCAACTATCTGCTACATATTAAAACCGCCAACGAGGTTATTACCAAACAGTTTATAAAAGAATAAGCAAAAAATGCATTGTATGAAATCACTCCTCATTTTATTGGTATTGGTAAATTGTATGTACATAAGTAAAGCGCAGCCTGGTACTCTTGATAGCAGTTTTGGTGCAAATGGAAAAGTATTAGGTGAAGCTTTTCAAGGAGTTGCAAACTCGATGATTGTTCAGCCTGATGGTAAGATAGTTATTGGGGGAACACAATATGGTGAACACAGTGGTTTTCTAGTTGCGCGTTATAATATGAATGGTACATTGGATATTAATTTTGGTGACAGTGGACGCGCAGTAAATAATCTTGGAGATGTAGCGTTCAGTAAGATAATTTATTCTATTGCGCTACAAAAGGATGGAAAAATTGTGGCTGTTGGGCAATATGCAAGTACAGGTGATAATAGTGGATTTGCTATAATGCGCTTTAATTCAGATGGAAGTATTGATAAACAATTCGGGGATAACGGACTTACAATAACATCAGTATCTGGCAATTATGATATTGTTCGGGATATGGGTATATTACCTGATGGAACAATTATAGTTACTGGGGATACTGAAAAGAATCCCAACGACAATAAACGATCATTTTTAGCAAGCTATAATAGCAGTGGAAATTTAAATGAAAGTTTTGGAAATAAAGGCATACTTATAATCACACTCATAGATGTTGCTGATATAAGAGCATTGGGGATAACAAATGATTCCAAAATAATAATTGGAGGTTATTATAAAACATTTGAGAAAAGCATTTTATTGAAATTTAATTCTGACGGAAATGCTGACAAATCATTTGGAAATAATGGATTAGCAGAGCTTTCGTTTAATAGCAATATCTACTTTAATCAATTAAATGACATAGCAATTAACCCTGACAATTCTATTGTAGCAACTGGATTTGTTCAGCAATTTTCAAATGAATATTATAATATCATTGCCGAGAAGTTTCTTTCAAACGGAACGCCTGATAGTAGCTTTGGAACTAATGCCTATTCTTTAATTGGAATAGAAAAAAAGAACATTTATGCAAACTCAGTTCTATCTGAATCTAACGGAAAAGTTATTGCATCTGGATACTATGTAGATAAAGGAATAGGGTATTTTTTAGTATCTGCCTTTACGAAAAATGGGAAACCTGATTCAACATTTGGTATCAATGGAATACAAACAACATCTTTTGAAGGATCTGGAACGGCTTATTGCTCCGCGCTTCAAGAAGATGGTAAGATTCTTTTAGCTGGTACGAATGCCGATTATTCTATACCACGCTATCAGGTAGCAATAACCAGATACATGGGAAATGGTAGCGATAAATTGATGTATGTAAAAATAAAACACTGGCTGCACCACCACGGCATTACCTGGGAGAATAAACCCAATAACCTGATTAATTATTACAGCATACAAAGCAGCACCAATGGCAATGCCTTTACTGAGGTAGCACGTATATTTAGTAACCACCATGGGGGCATACAAACCTATACTGCGGCCAACAATGCCACCGCCAATTACCGGGTAGCAGCCATTAGCAATACGGGTAATATTACCTATAGCAATACACTTACTTTAACCGCTACACCCACCATACAACTCTACCCCAACCCCGCCAAAAACAACCTGCACATACAGGGCTTGCCCGCTGGCACCACCAAACTTACGGTAACAGATATAAGCGGCAACACCAGCATAATAGCCACCACCAACAGCACGGTATACAGCATAAACATAGCACAGCTAACCAGCGGCAACTACCTGCTACATATAAAAACCGCCAACGAGGTAATAACTAAACAGTTTATAAAAGAATAACCAAAAATGCATTGTATGAAATCACTCCTCATTTTATTGGTATTGGTAAATTGTATTTACATAAGTAAAGCGCAAACCGGTACGCTTGATAGCAGTTTTGGCATCAATGGAAAAGTTATAAGCGAAACTTTCAAGGGGCGCATCAATGGAGTTGCAGTCCAAAAGGATAACAAAATTCTTATAGTAGGTTCAGGAAATTATGATGACAAAGGAGGTTTTCTTATAGTTAGATACAATCCCGATGGGAACCCAGATGAAAGCTTTGGGAATTCTGGAAGGGTAATTACAACTATCGCTGGCGCAGCAAATGAATTTTTATCAGTAGCTGTTCAATCAGATGGAAATATAATAGCTTCCGGGTACTATTCCCCTAGTGGCTCAGGATCTGTAGATGCTGTCCTAATTAGATATAAGTCGAATGGTACTCTTGACAGTACTTTTGGAAATAATGGTATCGTTATTACTAATATTGCCCGTTGGGATTACCCTTATGATTTGACTTTACAGAAGGATGGTAAAATTTTAATTGTTGGTGATAAAAGGATAAATGACAATGATAACCAAACATCATTTATTGCTCGATATAACATTAATGGTAGTCTTGATGAGGGATTTGGGATAAATGGCATACAATTAACGACTTTTAATAGCCTAATTAAGATGCGTTCAATAGCATTAACTTCAGACGAAAAAATCATAGTTGGTGGTACATATGGCGCTGGGGACGCATTTATTCTTGTTAGCTACTTAACTAATGGAGCTATAAACCCTGAATTTGGAAATGCCGGCAAGGCAACCTTATCATTATCAGATGGGGAGTTGGACGAAATTAAGATTCAAGTTGATGGGAACATATTAGCTACAGGTGTAGAAAGAAATAACGTTATTATAGCAAGATTTACAAAGAGCGGTGGGATTGATAATACATTCAGTAACGATGGGTTTAATGATAAAGTTTTTGAATCAGGTTTTTCCGATGGGAAAACTATTTTGTTACAGCCCGATATGAAGATAATAGTTGCTGGAAATAGGAGTAATAATAATGGTTCGTTTTATACCGTTTGTCGTTTTAAATTGGATGGTACATTAGATTCTACTTTTGCTACAAATGGTATTCAGCTCACATCTTTTGATGAAAGCACGTCTACACTAGTTTGTAATGATGCGGCATTACAAGCTGATGGAAAAATTGTTTTGGTTGGTAACTTAACAGAAGGTTTTCCGCCAGGTATATACGCAGCTTTGGCTAGATATAATAATGATAAGGGTTTAGGATCAAATCCACAATATGTAAAAATCAAACACTGGCTGCACCACCACGGCATTACCTGGGAGGATAAACCCAATAACCTGATTAATTATTACAGTATACAAAGCAGCACCAATGGCAATGCCTTTACTGAGGTGGCACGTATATTTAATAACCAGCATGGTGGCACACAAACCTATACAGCAGCCAACAATGCCACCACCAATTACCGGGTAGCAGCAGTAAGCAATACCGGCAATATTAAGTACAGCAATACACTTACTTTAACCGCCACACCCGCCATACAACTCTACCCCAACCCCGCCAAAAACAACCTGCAGATACAGGGCTTACCCGCAGGCACCACCAAACTTATAGTAACAGATTTAAGCGGCAATACCAGCATAATAGCCACTACCAACAGCACGGTATACAGTATACATATAGCACAGCTAACCAGCGGCAACTACCTGCTACACATTAAAACTGCCAACGAGGTTATAACCAAACAGTTTATAAAAGAATAAGCAAGCCAGGGCATATATATTAGGTAATCCGGATTTTGCAGTTGGCTGTATTGGATGTTAAAAGCTGAATTATATGCTGTAGTACAAGTGTGCGACGCAAGCTAAGATGCCATTGAAACCTGCCGCCTGGTTCAACATATTTCTATTGCAAAATTTGGGTGTAACTATACCACAAAAAAAAGGATAATACCACCACTGTATTATCCTTTTTTAATAAAGCAAACAAGCCCCGCCCTATATGGCAAAGCCTGCCCTAACCACCACATCAACAGTACCTGTATTGGTAAATTGCAGGTTGGTTTTTGTGGTATCTAAACCCATTTCTGTCAAGGTTTTCTTGTAAGTAATTTGTGGTTGTGCGGTAAAGCCATTGCCGCTGGTGCAGGCAGTACCGGCATCATCGGTACTGCACACAATAATACCATTACCACCAATAACCCGCAGGTATAATTGCTTGCCACTGGTTAAGCTGCCGCTAACAAAATTAATCAACCCATTGGCAGGCACGGTATAATTGCTAACATCAAAACCTGCAGAATCGCTGCCGCCACCGCTATTATCTATGGCACGGCTTAATACCCAACCACTATACAAGGGTTCGTTGGTATATTGGTAAATGGCCATTTGGTCATCCGCATTGCCAAGTACTACATCTGCATTACCAAATAAAGTACCTACCTGTTCACCGGCTACCTGACTGTTTATTTGCTCAGTTCTTGGTTTTTGTACCCAGTCTTTAAAACTGTTGGTTAAACTGTTTAAACTGGTAATGGTAGCGGCATTAACACCCCAGGGTGCCAGTTGGGCGCTTAAGGGGGTAGCCACATCCAATATCCTGTCGCTAATAACCAATACATCCGCATCCCGGCTATTATACAGGTCAGTTTTAACAAGGCTAACCAATTGCTTTTTAGCCGTATTGGCATTAGTGGTGTAATAGCCCCGGCAGGCGGCAGCAACGGTAAGAATAACAGTTTCTAACTGGGTACGTACTTCGGCTTTGTTTTGTGTATAACCTGTAAGGTCACGGGTGGCGGTACTGTCTGCATCTACAATGGCATTTATGGTAGTATCAAGGCTGGTAGCCAGTACCGCAATGGCGGGGTTAATGGCAAGGGTGGCAGCATTGTTTTGCAGGTACAGTTTGCATTTAATAAACATGCCTAATTTGTCTTCCTGAATTGCGTTCATAATTTTAAGATGTTAGGTGAGGGTTTAAGTTAAAAAATATTGCAGAAAAACACCAAAAAAACGCCTCCTTTTTTTCAAAAAAAACCGTATTTAATGCATTGTTTATCAATTAGATGTGTAAATTTCCCGTCCACATGGCAATAGTGTCTGTCCACATGACAATAGTGTCCGTCCATAGGGCAATAGTGTCCGTCCATAGGGCAATAGTGTTTGTCCATAAGGCAATAGTGTTCATCCATAGGGTAATAGTGTCCATCCATTAGGCAATAGTGTCCGTCCAGATGGCGAACCTGTCCGTTTAGATGTTTTTTTGGCATTTTTGAGCTCCAAAATGAAACATATCCCGCCCCAAAAAAATAGTACGGCAGCTTGTTCATGTTCAAAAAATTTTTTACTTTAATCGGGTAATTGTTTCCCTAAACAATAAACACACCCTATGATTCATATAAATATTGCAGCCCTGGCCAAATTGCGCGGCATACGCCACCCGCACAGGCATTTAATAAAAGCTGGTATTAGCGATAAAGTAGCAAGGGAATATTTAAGAGGTAAAAAAGACCGGCTGGTAGTGCAGCATATAGAAATATTGTGCGAGTTATTCAATTGCAGCCCCAACGAATTATTTGTATGGCAGCCCGATAATAAGGCCAAAGACACGCCGCAACATCCCCTGCAGGTAATACGCGTACAACCCCTGCCCGATACCATACAGGCATTACAACAGATACCCGTAGCCGAAGTAAAAAAGTTAATGGAAAACCTGCAGCAGCAAAAGCAACCATAGCCAGCCGGCGGGTAGCCCTGCGCCAATTAATTAATTGAAATAAAACATTTTTGGCCCGGGCAATAGCAATGTTATGCAGCATCCTTGCGTCGCACTCTTGTGCGGTTGGGTACTTTATTGGGCTTTTATAAGTAGGAAAAACTAGCAGATAGGCATGGTAGAGACATGCACCATCTATTTGAAAAACGTACTATATAAGAAGTGATTATCTCCACCAGACTTTTTTTGGTATGGCTATTTAGTTCGTTTGATTTTGAGTTACTGTGAATTGCATGAGCCCCATACTTACTATCAACATTCCTTCACTGACAGTCCTAAAGACGGGCAATATTTACTATTTTTGATAAATGAGTTTGGACAAAAAAGATTTACAACCTTTAGGTGAAGTTTTCGGTTTTCCTATTAACAATGAAAGTGATAGAGCAAAACGTTATCGGGACAATAAGCTTTGTCCATATAATAACATCGTCTCAAACTGCACAAAAAACAGTATTGAGTTTCCATTAGGTGTTTGTAGTCTAAATCATAAAGACAAACAGGTAATCATATGCCCAATAAGGTTTAGAGAAGATTGGACTATCATAAGTGATGCAGCTAATTTTATTTTTGACAGCAAGGCGACATGGACTCATGTTGGGGAAGTAAGACTTAAAGACAAGCATGGTAAATCCGCAGGCAATATTGACTATGTTTTAGTTTCTTATGACGATAAAGGCCGTGTTTTAAACTTTGGTTCACTGGAAGTTCAAGCTGTTTACATTTCAGGTAACTTAACAGGGCCGTTCACTGCATATCTAGAAAGCCCAACACCCAAGTTTAACTGGATGCAGGCCTTCAAATATCCAAAACCTGATTACCTATCATCGTCAAGAAAAAGACTTATCCCACAAATAATTGCGAAAGGTTCAATCTTGAAGCAATGGAATAAAAAACAGGTTGTTGCCTTACAAACAAGTTTTTATAACACGTTGCCTTCTCTTCCGGAGTTTGATAAAGCTGATTCTGATTTTGCATTTTTCCTCTATGACCTTGTGCCTGATAATAAAACAAAAGTATTATCTCTCAAACTTCAAAGAGTGGTGTATACCAATTTCGCAAGTGCATTAGAACAGATAGCCAAATTTGAAGCAGGTTCTATTAGTCAATTCACTGAAATGTTACAGAAGAAACTTGACGCTAAACGAGCAGGATCATCAGATATTGATAACCTTGAAAACATAGTTGTAGAATGAAAAATCAATTGACTATGTTCGATATTGGCGAACAAAACCCAACTCAATCCATCATTAATGTTGCATCTGTTCCTCAACGCAGCCCTTTTCGTTATCCAGGAGGCAAGACATGGCTAATCCCGACTGTTAGACAATGGTTAAAACAAGAAAGTAAAATTGCGAAGGAATTAATAGAACCATTTGCAGGTGGTGCTATTGTTAGTTTGACAGCAGCATTTGAAAAAATGGCTGAACACATTACGATGGTAGAAATGGACGAAGAAATTGCTGCGGTTTGGCAAGTTATTTTAAACGGTAAAAATAAATGGCTTGCAGACAAAATTTATTCTTACGACTTGACACATGCAAACGTAAAATCTGAATTAGAAAACCCAAACAAAAAACTACAGGACATTGCATTTTGTACAATATTAAAAAATAGGGTTTTTCATGGAGGTATTCTTGCAAAAGGTTCTGGAATGATTAAAAACGGGGAGAATGGTAAAGGAATTACTTCCCGTTGGTATCCAAAAACACTGCGTGACAGAATACTTGCAATAAACTACGTTAAAGACAAGATAACATTTATTTCAGGTGATGCTTTTGAAGTGTTAGAAGAAAATGTAAATAGCGAAAGTTCTTACTTTTTTATTGACCCGCCATACACAATTGCTGGCAAACGCCTATACACATATTTTGAAATTGACCATGAAAGATTATTTGAACTTACTTCTCAACTAAAAGGAAAGTTCATGCTGACATATGATGACACCCCAGAAATACGACAGCTTGCAAACAAGTACAATTTACAATTCAGGACTATACCAATGAAGACAACGCTTCATTTTGAAAAAAATGAAATTATTATTTCAGACAACTTCTCATGGTGGTAAGATAGTAGCTTCTGTTAACAATAGATTTGCCAAAAGGAGCGGACGAAAGCCGTGTGTTAACTTTTTGTTTGTCTCGCCCTTCAATAAGTTGCCAAATAATCAACATGAAATTGTCCTCGAAAACGCTTTCCCCCCCCCTTCCTTAAAAACTCCTTACTTCATCACAATCTCCTTCAATAAATCCCTTTCTCTTTAAAGGTCTTAGTATTGTTAATGCAGGGTAGTGAGTTGTTGTTGCAGGGCTTTTTCCTTGCGGGAGGGGCGTTTGATTTCGGGTATCAGATTAGTTAGGGTCTCGAATTGGTTGGTTCACTGTACCCTTCGCCGTTGTTGTAGTTGTCTCCAACCACCTTCGCATTCATCTTCGCTTCGATAAAAGCTCCACAAAATTCCGAACGTACAAGAGTGCGACGCAACGGCTGCCTCATACAGCATCTGCTGCCGGGTACATAATGGCTGTATTAGTGCCAGTTTCCCTAACTGCCGTAACAAATAATTATCTTTACGGCTCATGCAATACACATTAAAAAAATCGCTGGGTCAGCACTTTTTAAAAGACGAGCATATTTGTAAGCAAATTGTGGCTGCCCTGCAACAAAGTCAGTCGGCCACCGGCATAACCCAATGGCTGGAAGTTGGCCCCGGTGCGGGTGCACTTACCAAATACCTGTTACCACTGCCGGGTATTAATTTTAAAGCAGTAGAACTGGATACTGAAAAAGTAAACTACCTGCAGCATACCTATCCTGCCATACAAGGCAAAATTATTCACCAGGATTTTTTAGAAATAGCACCCCCATTTACCGATAGCTTTTTGGTGGTGGGTAATTTCCCTTACAATATTTCTACCCAAATTGTATTTAAAGTGCTTGATTGGAAAGCACAGGTACCGGTAATGATTGGCATGTTTCAAAAAGAAGTGGCCGAGCGTATTGTAAGTAAAAAAGGCTCGAAAGTATATGGTATTTTAAGTGTACTGGTACAGGCATTTTTTGCGGTAGAATATTTGTTTGATGTACCGCCCGAAAGCTTTAATCCGCCACCCAAGGTAATGAGTGGTGTAATACGTTTTACCGCTTTGGAAAATAAACCAGCCATACGCAGCGAACGCGATTTATATGTGCTGGTAAAAGCGGCCTTTAACCAACGCCGTAAAATGTTGCGCAATGCCGTTAAAAGCCTTTTTGATGAAACGGTATTGGAAGAAGCCTTGTTTAGCAAAAGAGCCGAACAATTATCGGTAGAAGATTTTGCCGCACTTACCTTTCGCATGAGGTAGATAGTAATAAAGATGAATTGATTAATTTTTTGAGTAGAACTATGGATAAAACAGTGTTAATTACGGCTAAAGTGCATCCTTATTTGGCAGAGCGTTTACAAAGTAGCGGGTATACCGTTAATTATTTACCTGCTATTACCTATAATGAATTGCCGGCCGCCATTGCCAATGCCACCGGACTTATTATAACCACCCGCTTACAAATAGATAAACCAATTATTGATGCGGCTGCCCACTTGCAATGGATTGGGCGGCTGGGCAGTGGTATGGAACTAATTGATGTACCCTATGCAGAAAGCAAAGGCATTACCTGTGTTAGCAGCCCCGAAGGCAACCGCAATGCCGTAGCCGAACATAACCTGGGCTTACTGCTAAACCTGATGAACAACATTAGCAGCAGCTTTACCCAGTTACAGCAGGGCCAATGGATACGCGATGCCAACCGAGGCACCGAATTAAGCGGCAAAACCGTTGGCATTATAGGCTATGGCAATACCGGTGCTGCTTTTGCCAGGCTATTAGAACCCTTTAATGTTACTGTATTGGCTTACGATAAATATAAAGCTGGTTTTGCCAATCATTTTATACGCGAAGCGGCCCCCGAACATATTTTTAAATATGCCGATGTGGTTAGTATGCACATTCCCTTAACCGCCGAAACCCTGCATTTTGCCAATGATGATTTTTTTAATGCCATGGAACAGCAGCCCTATTTTTTAACTGCCTGCCGCGGAAAAGTAACCGATACCGCCGCATTGATGAGGGCCTTGCAAAACCAAAAAATTGCCGCCGCAGGTATAGATGTGCTGGAAAACGAAAAATTAGATACCCATACCGCAATACAAAAGGAGCAGTTACAATGGCTTTGCCAGCAATCTAATGTAATTGTAACGCCCCATATTGCCGGTTATAGCCACGAAGCTTATTTTAAAATGGCCAAAATTGTTTTAGATAAGCTTAGTATTTAGTAAGGCGCAAAAAAAGGATGGCTTTATCATTTTTTCATAGTACAAATAATTTTACTACTTTTACACCAGCAACGCTTCAGCAGGTCTGAAGCGTTGTTATTTTTTTGTATGTAGTTAAACAAATAAGACTATGAGTGATGTAATGTATGTTTCAAAAGAAGCTTTTGAAAGAATGAAGGAAGAACTGCAGCACATGAAAGCAGTAGAAAGACCAGCCGCATCAAGGGCTATTGCAGAAGCAAGGGAAAAAGGTGATTTAAAAGAAAATGCAGAATACGATGCCGCTAAAGAAGCACAGGGAATACTGGAAGCTAAAATGAAATTACTGGAAACACAGGTGGCCAGTGCCCGTGTGGTAGACCCCAATGATATTGATTTAAGCAAAGTATCTGTAATGACCAAAGTAACCATTACCAATATGGCTACTAAAAAAACCATGACCTACCAACTGGTTGGCGAAAAAGAAGCTGATCTAAAAGCGGGTAAAATTTCTGTAGGCTCGCCCATTGGCAAAGGCTTGCTGGGCAAGGTAATTGGCGATATTGCAGAAGTGCAGGCGCCCACTGGTATTATTAAATTTAAAGTAGAAAATATCGGTATTTAAATGATGCTGTATGGTATAAAACCACCTCTGTTTGGGGTGGTTTTTTGTTGGTAATATGTAATAAAGGCTAATACAAATTAATTTGGGGCATTCATCCAATAAAAATACTGTACTGTGGTAGCGGCTATCCGTTACTACTCCGCCACATCCCAAACGCACAGGCCTTCAGCGGGGTATCCACTTCTATCCGCCTGCCCTTCAGCTGCTGTAATTGGGTTGGGCAAAAGGCCATATGGTGCCAATAATTTGCCTGTTTATACTGCTACAAAAACCTAATTTTACGCCTTAACATAATTGCACAACATGACTATTTTTTCCAAAATAATTGCCGGCGAAATACCCTCATATACTATTGCAGAAAACGAACGTTTTTTTGCCTTTCTCGATATATTTCCCATGGCAAAAGGCCATGTGCTGGTAATACCCAAAATAGAAACCGATCATTTTTTTGATGTGCCCGATACTTATTTGTCTGAATGGCTGGTATTTGCAAAACCCATTGCCAAAGCCATTGAAAAAGCATTTCCCTGCAACCGCTGTGGTATAGAGGTAATAGGCTTAGAAGTGCCACATGCACATATGCACCTGGTACCCATCAATTCTGCCGATGATCTTAATTTTACCCGTAAAAAATTAACACTAAGTGCGGCTGAGTTAAAAGAAGTGCAGGAGAAAATACTGGCAGCTTTATAGCATAAACCAGTAAGGGTGGGAGTGTGGTTTATTTTTTAACCCTCTCCGGGTTTTTAGATAGAAAATCATCCCAGCCTTTAAAGCCCTTGCTAACACCTTTAAGTGCCGATGAAGTTTGATAATGATGGCATAATGCCACGGCAAGTGCATCCGTAGCATCAAAGTATTTTGGGGCTTCCTGTATGTTTAATACACGTTCTAACATATGCCACACCTGCTCTTTGGCCGCATTGCCGTTACCGGTAATGGATTGTTTTACTTTTTTGGGTGAATACTCAGTCACCAGCACTTTGCTTTGCATGGCAGCAGCTATAGCTACACCTTGTGCACGGCCCAGCTTAAGCATACTTTGTACGTTTTTGCCAAAGAAGGGTGCTTCAATGGCAAAGGTTTGGGGTTTATATTGTACAATCAGGCTATGCACTTTGGTATGTATCATTTCCAGCCTTTCGTAAATATCTTTTATGGCACCCAGTTTTAATACATCCATTGTTAAAATGCTGATATCGTTACCCTTTACTTCAATAATAGCATAACCCATTATCACTGTACCCGGATCTATTCCTAAAATAACTGTGCTGTTTTTTATTGCTGCCATAGTATGCGTACAAAGAAAGATAATTTACACATCATTTTCCCTGTTTTTGATTTATAGTATTGTCATTGCTATTTAATTAGGCTTTACCAACAGAGTTATGCCATTGCATTTATGCCAGATGCCACAAAGGGTGAACCCTGCAGTGTGCGACGCAAGTAAAGCTGCATAAGTGTTCCCCCGCCGGGCTCAATATAATTTCCACTTTACACACTATTATGCCACTTAAAGAAATTATAACTGTTTGCTGCATGATAAAGTTATACTTTCAAAAAAATTATTGCAAGTGGATGTATTAACACTTAATGGTATTACCAAAAACTACGGTAAAATTTGTGCACTTAATAATGTGTCTTTTACAGTGCCTGAAGGCAGTGTATTTGGCATTTTGGGCCCTAACGGTAGCGGTAAAACTACTATGTTGGGTATTGTGCTAAATATTTTAAAACCCAGTGCCGGCAGCTTTACATTAATGGGCCAGCCTTCAACGGTTAATATGCGCAAACATATTGGCACTTTACTGGAAACGCCCAATTTTTATCATTATTTATCCGGCGAAAGAAACCTGCGTATTGCAGCAGAAATAAAGGGTAAGGGGCACGATGGTATTGAAGATGCATTGCGTAAGGTAAACCTGCTTCACCGCAAGGATAGTAAATTCAGTACTTACTCTTTGGGTATGAAACAAAGGCTGGCAATTGCCGCTGCATTACTGGGTAACCCTGATGTATTAATATTCGACGAGCCTACCAATGGCTTAGACCCTGTGGGTATTGCCGAAATTCGCGAATTAATTACCCGTCTGGCTGCGGAAGGTAAAACCATTATCATGGCCAGTCATATGCTGGATGAGGTAGAAAAGGTTTGTACCCATGTTGCCATACTTAAAACCGGCGTATTAATTACTGCAGGTAAAGTAGATGAAGTACTCACCAACGAAGACCTGGTTCAAATTGGTGCAGCAGATATTAACGCTTTGTCGCAAATACTACAAGGTTATTCCGGATGCACTGCTATAAAGCAACTGGGTAGCCACTTACAGCTATCTTTTGCACAAGGCACTGCCCATTTGGAAAGCATCAATACTTTTTGTTTTAATAATGGCATTGTATTAAACCATTTGCAATTAAAGAAGAAGAGTCTGGAAACCAAATTTCTTGAACTTACCAATAAATAACATCATGCGGCAACTGTTAAAAATAGAATGGCTCAAAGTAAAAAATTATAAAACCTTCTGGGTTTTATCTGCCTTATACTTATTAAGCATTTGGGGTATAAATTATATTGTATTTGTATTTCAGCGTAAAGTATATGCCAATAAAGAAGCAGGAGATATGGCTAAGCTTTTTTTAGGTGGCCCTCCCTATGCTTTTCCCAAAGTGTGGCAAATGACTACCAATGTTAGTAGTTACCTGCTATTTATTGCCGGCTTAATTATGATTATTCTGGTTACGAATGAGTTTACTTTTAAAACCCACCGCCAAAATGTAATTGATGGTGTAACCCGCACACAATTTATAATAACCAAACTGGTTTGTGGTTTTATTATTGCCCTGCTATCTACCGTTTTTGTTTTTTTTACGGCGCTTTATTTTGGACTGGTAGAAGAAAGCAGTACCATTAGTTTTAGCGATATGCAATATTTGTTTTACTTCTTTTTACAGGCATTAAATTATTGCTGGCTGGCCATATTTATCAGCTTATTGGTAAAGCGCAGTGGTATTGCCATTGGCGTGTTTTTCTTATATACCATTGTCTTAGAAAACGTGCTGGTGCAAATGCTAAATTTTTATTTTGATGGTGCCGGCCGTTACCTCCCCATACAAAGCAGCGATGAATTAATTCCCGTGCCCGTATTTGAAAGTTTGCAAAAGCAAATTTCGTGGATTGAGATTAGTGTATACACTTTAATTTTGCTGGTATGTATGTATTTGGCTGCCTGGTTCTTTATTAGCAAAAGAAAATTTGAAACCGACGATCTGTAAAACAAATATGTATTGGCCCGGCAATTAAGCTACATGCAGCTTTACTTGCGTCGCACACTTGTGCGTTCAGATAAATGGGCAGCAAAAGCATGCTATATTATTTTGGCAGTAAGGTTGGTAACCGCCGCTTCAATAGAAGGATACAAAAATTGAAAACCGGCCTGCTTTATTTTGGTAGCACTAACTGTAGCACTTTTTAGTACTTCCACACTCATTTCGCCCAGTACTAGTTTAAGTGCAAACGCAGGCACATGCAGTGGAATATAATAATTACCCCGCATGGCTTTGGCAAGGCAAAGCGTAAGTAATTTATTGCTAACCGGTGCTGGCGCAACGCCATTATATATGCCTTGTAAATTGTTTTCTAATGCATATAAGTACATGCGGCAAATATCTTCAATATGAATCCAGCTGATTACCTGAGTTCCGCCACCCAGAATAGCGGCTGTGCCAAACTGCAAGGGCTTTTTAAACTCTGCCAAAGCGCCACCGGCATTGCTTAAAACGATGCCAGTTCTTATGATGGCCAGGCGCTTTCCTAATTTTGTAACGGGTTCTATACTTTCTTCCCACTGCTGGCAGGTATCACCCAGAAAATCTGTGGCAGCCGGTTCTGTTTCTGTAAAGGGCTTAATGGTGGAAATGGCTCCATCATCTGCACCATACCAACCAATAGCAGAGGAACTAATTACCCCCTGTACCTGATTGGGTATTTCGGTTAATGCTTTTACCAATAGAGTACCACTTTGGGTGCGGCTGTTAAGAATTTCTTTTTTGCGGGCATCACTCCATCTTTTTTCTGCCACACCGGCACCCGCCAGGTGAATAATATAATCTGCACCGGCAACCGCATTAGCATCAATTGTGCCGGCATTAACGTTCCATTGGGCGTACGATAGCTGCGGATTAGTGCTGGCAGGCGCAGTGCCGCGGGTAAGAATAATTACCTTATAGCCTTTGTTTAACAACATGGGTGTTAAAGCTGTACCTATTAAGCCTGTGCCACCTGTAATGATAACTGTTTGCATATGGTTATATTATTTCAAAATAACAACAATGTACACCGTATGTTTTGTTTCAGCTGTTAATATCCGGGTTTTATTTGAATAGAATGGGTGCAGTACAAGAGTGCGACGCAAGTAAAGTTGCAAATAGGTACCCATGCCTGGCTCAAAAAATTATAAGCATAAGACAAAAAAAATCCCTCCTGATGAACAGGAGGGAAACAACTAAAAACAACTAAAACTTATTTGGTGTTAATCTGGCTTTTTACCTTCCAGGAATGAATTGAACGAGGATAAATTGGTGGTATCATCATTCTCATTCTTTTTTACAGTGTATTTGCTATAAAACTGTTCGGCCGACGTTAACGTATTGCCGAATAATTCCATATTTCTGCGTACATAGGCGGGTACATTATCGTACTCGTTATTGGCCTCTTTAGAGTTCATGTTAAAAGAAAGGTTGCGCAGTTTATTAATGCGTTCTGTAGCACGTTTGCGCTGGTCCTGCTCCTCGTCAAACGAATTATTTTCCGGTGACTGGTAAGCATCAGCAACAGGCTTTGGTGCCTGCTCTTCTTTTACCACTAATGTAAATGCCGTATTATCTTCTGGTGTTGGTTCTTCTTTTACAAACATAACAGGTTCCTGTACCGGCTCCTCTCTGATAAACATTTCAGGTTGAGGTGCAACCAAAGACTCAGGTGCTTTTTGTACCACAGGAGGCTGCGTGTATGCAGGCATTACAGTTTGCTGCACAGGTGCTGGAATTTGCTGCGGCGCCGGCACCGGTGTTTGCATGAATGATTGCTGTGGTTCTGAAGCATAAATGTTTTTAGGCTTGTTTAATAAACTACTTCCCATAAACATTGGCTTGTTAACAGGTTCCTCTCTTTCGGTATAAGTAATTTGTGGTTCAGTGGGTACCTCTTTTACCGGAGTAGCAACTGGTATTGCTGTTTCCTGTACAGGAATTGCTGCAGGCATTTCCAGTTCAAAATGTACAACCGTTTCTTCTGGTACCGGAGCTGTGGTTGTTGCAGGTGTAGTAAAGGTAAACATGGGTGTAGCACTCACTTCTTCCTGCTCCATAATAGTGGGTGCATAAGGATCTGTCTCTTCTTTTTCAACAAAAGGAAGTGGTTGCTGGTTGTACATCTTTTTTTCCTCACCATCAATACCCAAAGTCATCACTATTTTTTCTTCTGTTTTTGGTTGCTCCTTAATTACCACCGGTTCTTTTTTAGCAAAAGGATCTTTGAATTCAAAGCCGGTAGCAATAACAGTAATACCAATTTTATTGCCCAGTGTATTATCGTAGCCTGTACCAATAATTAAATCAGCATGTTCGCCACTTTGCAAACGCAGGTGGTTATTAATGATTTCAAATTCATCCATCGTACATTCATGTTCACCTTCTGCACTATTGATGTTTACCAATATCCATTTCGCTCCGCGGATATCACTGTCGTTCAGCAATGGAGAATTCAATGATTCTTCAATGGCTTTTTGTGCCCTGTCTTCTCCTTCAGCAGTTGCATTACCCAGAATAGCTACACCACCATTTTTCATTACGGTGCATACATCGGCAAAGTCTACAATGATGGTACCACGGCTATTGATGATATCGGTAATACATTTGGCAGCGGTAGCCAATACATTATCAGCCTTGCCAAAGGCTTCAGTCATTTTAAGATTACCATATTGCATGCGCAATTTATCGTTGCTGATAACCAGCAAGGTATCTACATAAGGTTGTAACTGCCTGATGCCTTCTTCTGCCTGCTTTAAACGGCGTGGGCCTTCAAAGCTAAAAGGGGTAGTTACAATACCTACCGTAAGAATACCCAGGTCGCGGCATATTTTGGCAATAATGGGTGCGCCACCTGTACCGGTACCACCGCCCATACCTGCTGTAATAAATGCCATTTTGGTATTTACTTCCAGTATGCGGCGTATTTCATCCAGTGATTCTTCGGTGGCCTGTTTGCCTACCTCTGGGTTGGCGCCAGCGCCCAGCCCTTGTGTTAAATGGGGGCCCAGCTGTATTTTGTTATGTACTTTACTTTGTTCAATTGCTTTGGCATCTGTATTACATATGACGAAGTCAACGCCCTCAATATCCTGTTCGAACATAAAATTTACTGCGTTGCTTCCACCGCCACCCACACCAAGAACCTTGATGATAGATGATTTTTGTTTGGGCAGATCAAAATGTATCATAATAACTAAATTTAATGTAATGGTTAGTAGTAATAATTCTCAATGCTATATACCGATGTTTAAGTAAGTGTAAGCACCTGTATATAAGTGTATTTCTGTTTTAATTATTTAATTTCTGTATCACCTTCTTCTTTAAAAAGGTCTATCATACTTTCTTTGAATTTATCCCAAACACTGTTTAATCCTTTGCGTTTTTTGGTATCAACAGTGGTGGTGTTATTGGCATGAGCTTCTTCATTTTGTGTAGTACCGGTATCATGTTTTTTTAATACTTCAGGTACTTTTACATTCAGAAAATTCTGGTCAAAATCCTTGCGTTTATTTTCATAATCGCTGTACCCTTTTAATATTAAACCAATACAGGTAGAATACATGGGTTTTCTCAACTCGTCAATATGGTTGGCTGCCAGGTGTTCTGTTGGAAAACCTATTCTTGCATTTAACCCGGTTGTATATTCTGTTAACTGAATTAGATGTGTTAATTGTGCACCTCCACCCGTTAGTATAATACCACCATTCAGCTGGCGATGATCCATGCCAATTTGTTTTAGATGATAAGTAACAAAATCAAGTATTTCGCCCATTCTGGCTTGTATAATATTGGCCAGGTTTCTTACGCTTATTTCTTTTGCAGGCATGCCTTTTAAGCCCGGTATGGTAATATAGGCATTGGCTTTTGCCTCGTTAGATAAAGCACTGCCAAACTGTACTTTCATGGCTTCTGCCTGTGTTTTAAGAACGCCAAGGCCCATACGTATATCGCTGGTAATATTCTCGCCACCAAATGGAATTACTGCTGTATGTCTTAAAGTGCCTTCATAGAAAACTGCAAGATCGCTGGTGCCACCTCCAATATCAAGAATAGCTACACCTGCTTCCATATCAATCTCGCTCATTACAGCGCTGGAAGATGCCAATGGTTGCAATACCAGGTCTTTGGTTTTTAAACCACTGCGTTCTACTGCGCGGTTAATATTGCGTATGGCATTTTTATCGCCGGTGATAATATGAAAATTGGCACCCACTTTTACACCATTATAGCCAACGGGATCTTTAATGTCATTCAGATTGTCCACATGAAAATCCTGCGGAATAACATCAATAATCTGGTCGCCTGCCGGTATAAATGTTTTGCGTTGATTTTCAATTAGCTGTTCAATTTCTGAATGTTTAATTTCAATTTCCGGATCCTGCCTTACCATATCGCCACGTGTTTGCAGGCTTTTAATATGATGGCCTGCTACACCTACATATACTTCGTTTATTTCAAGATCGGGATTGCTGTTAATGCAATTGTCTAATGCCTGTTGAATAGCTTTAATGGTTTGGTCAATATTCAACACCTGTCCGTGTTGAACACCATTGCTGTTAGCCCTGCCAAAGCCCAGAATTTCCAGTTTCCCGTACTCATTCTTTCTGCCGGCAATAGCAGCAATTTTTGTTGTTCCAATGTCGAGCCCAACAATAATCGGCTGTTCAGTTTCACCCTTGGGATGTGTTACTGTAACATTAGTGCTCTGGGTCATAGATATGTTTTTAGTTGTTTGTTGTTTATAAAAATTTTAGTTGTCTCCATGTTGTTTTGCATTTATATGAGCCCTGCTATTGCTCATCATGCAGCTTTACTTGCGTCGCACTCTTGTGCGTTTGCCTTTGTGGCAGCTTTTGATAAAATCCCTTGCTTCTTCACTTTAACTTACTCACTTGCTCCACATTGTTCCGAACCCTGAACCGAGCGTGGCAGGTAAAGCTTATTGCTTGTACTTCTGCCGGCTACCAAATATTTATTGTTTTTTTAGTAATGCCTTTGGCTGCTTTTTTACTGCCGCCGGTTTTACTTGTTTTTTTATAGTAACTGGTTTGGCAATCGGCTTTTTATTATTGGCCAAATGCTTTGCTGTATCTGTTTTTACCGCCAATGATTTTATAACAGGTGCAGCATACAGCGTATCTTTTTGCAATTGCTCCAGTCGTTTTTCCATGGCAGCCATTTGCATTTTAGCCGAAGCTGTATCAGCAATGGTAACTGGTGCGCCTTTTTTGGTGGCTACCACCTGGTTTTGATATTGCACATCAATGATGGCATATTTTTCAAAACCTGTTTTGCTCCATACCTGTTGATAGAAAGCTTTTAGCTTAGCAAATTTTGTATCCAGGTCCTGTGCATCGCCAATACGTATCAGTTGATTACCTAGTACAGGACTAAGTTCATAGTTACCCTGTGGTGTAATATCAATTTGTGCTATTTGAGCGCTAAGAAAACTATCGGCCTGTATTTTTAATGCTATATTTTTTACATCTATCAGTAAAAGGCTATCTGGCACACTTAACCTTTTATTATCCGACGGGAACGATGTAAACATAGGCACCCGGGCAGATAATGCTTCGCTTAGCGGCAAACGTGCACAGGCAGTATCAATGTAGAAAGAGGTGCCCAGAACCGTAAAAATTCTGGCAAGAGGTTCTCTCTCTTCAATTACTGTATGCAATACCTGGTTATTATCAAAGAACAAATCAGCTTTTCTTATCCACGCATTTTTAGACAGCTGCTTTTCTATGTTGCGTAAATCTATTTTTGACGTGATGGCCCCTTTAATAGCGCCAAAGTTTTTTAGTATATGCTCAACATCATTTCTGTTTACAAAAACATGTTCGTGTGCTCCATTAATTTCAATTTCTGTTGCTGTACATGCAGCACTGTCTTTTTTTTGAATGGCCGCTACCAGCAGTGTGCAGGTTGCAACGGCCAATAAACTCCACAGTGTTATGCGTACAATCTTTTTCCACATATAGTTTATGCATTGCCATTTTGCAATACTGCTTTAACCGGTTGCAATAAGGTATCTATATCACCAGCTCCGCACATTACCAATAAGCCTGGTTGTTTTTCCTTTATTTGTTGTACCATCTCTTCTTTACTTAGTACCATTTTGCTGGCAAGTTGCATTTTGCCTAAAATCAATTCACTGGTTACGCCTTCCATTGGTAATTCCCTTGCCGGATAAATGGGTAGTAGAATCACTTCATCTGCCATGTCTAAACTTTGGGCAAATTCTGCTGCCAGGTCTTTTGTTCTGCTATATAAATGTGGTTGAAAAACTATAGTGCATTTTTCAGCAGGGAACAAACTGCGTACCCCGCTAATCAATGCTTTCAACTCTTCGGGGTGGTGGGCATAATCATCTATCAGCGTATGTACACCATCCCTTAGCATATATTCGAACCTTCTTTTTACACCTTTAAAATTGGCTACGGCAATTTTTATTTTATCATCTTCAATACCCAGGTATTTTGCCACGGTAATGGCAGCAATACTATTTTCTATATTGTGCAGTCCGCCCATTTGTAATACTACATCCTGCAATGCCCATTCTTTATGTATTACATCAAAACGGTATGCGCCATTTTCTACTTTAATATCTGCTGCATACACATCAGCCCTTGTATCGGTTAAGCTGTAAGTATATTGTACAGATGCATGCAGGTCTGCAGCACGGCTTAAGCCATATTTACTTATTAGGCAACCCCCGGGTTTAACACGGTTTGCAAATTGTACAAAAGCATTTTCCACTTCTGCTGCAGTGCCATATATGTCCAGATGATCTGCATCCATGGCTGTTACAATGGCTACATCGGGTACCAGTTTTAAAAAGGAACGGTCATACTCATCTGCTTCTACTACACATACATTTTTTTCACTGCTCCAGAAATTGGTATTATAATTTGCCGAAATGCCACCCAAAAAAGCATTACACCCATAACCGGTATCACGAAGCAGATGTGCTGTCATGGTGGTAATGGTTGTTTTACCATGTGTACCGCCAATGCATACATTAAAAGAACTTTCTGTAATCCATTGTAATACATCGCTACGTTTTACCACCTGATACTGATGCTGACGGTAGTATACCAATTCTGCCTGCGCTGCCGGAATGGCTGGTGTATACACCACCACGTCTGCATCTTTTGGAATCAGCTCAATGTTTTCTTCGTAGTGAATAGCAATACCAGCTGCTTCAAGGCTTTTGGTAAGCACAGTAGATGTTTTATCGTACCCGCTAACCAGTTTTCCCAGCGAATGAAAATACCGGGCAAGCGCACTCATGCCAATGCCACCTATTCCTATGAAATAAACCTTTTGTATGTTTTGTATTACACTCATCTGTTTTTATTGTATGCTTTGCAACACTTCTTTTGCAATTATTTCATCTGCATTGGTAACTGCATACCTGCTGATGTTTTGAATAAGTTTCTCCTGCATGGGAACATTTGTTGCCAGCATGGTAATAGTGCCAAATAGTTTTGATTGTGCATCCTCATCCTTCACCATTAGTGCTGCATTTTTATCAACCAGGTATTTGGCATTTACTGTTTGATGATCTTCTGCCGCCAATGGATATGGTACAAATACAACCGGTTTTTTTGTTACACAAAGTTCAGCTACCGACATAGCGCCAGATCTTGATATAACCACATCTGCAGCGGCAAATGCTTTATCCATATCTGTTATAAAATCGCTTACCCATACGTTTTTGTAGGATTTGCCTCTTTCAACATAAATGGCTGCAGTTGTTTTGCCAGTTTGCCATATTAGCTGCAGATGCAGTGATTCCAGTTCGTGTACATGTTTGGCCATAACCTCGTTAATACTTCTTGCACCCAGGCTTCCGCCAACAGCCAGGATGGTTTTGCAGGTTGTATCTAATCCAAAATAGGCAAGCGCTTCTGCTTTGCTAATGGTTGATGATACGATTGATTTTCTTACCGGATTGCCGGTGACCATAATTTTTTCTGCCGGAAAAAATCTTTCCATTCCTTCGGTGGCAACAAATACTCTTGTGGCGTTTTTGCCAATGAGCATATTGCTTTTGCCTGCAAATGAATTACTCTCGTGGATGAAAGTAGGTATGCCAAGACGTTGTGCATATTTTAACACAGGGAAACTGGAATAACCACCTACACCGATTACCGCGTTTGGCATGAAGGATTTAAAAATAGTTTTTACCTGGCCAAAACTTTTTAAAATTTTAAATGGCAGCGAAATATTTTTAATCAAAGAACTTCTGTCGAAACCTGCTATGTCCAGGCCTTTAATATCATAGCCAGCCTGAGGTATTTTCTCCATTTCCATTTTGCCTTTGGCCCCTACAAACAATATCTGCATATCCGGTGATTGCTCTTTTATAGCATTGGCGATAGCAATGGCAGGGAATATATGCCCACCTGTGCCTCCACCAGCTATGATGATACGTTTACCTGTTTGCGACATTGTTTCAATACCCATAATATCCTTTTTAAATCCCCTTTTTACTTAGTTTCTTTTTTGCTGCTTAAAATATCTGTTGTACAAGTGAGTGACACAACGATGTTTAATAGCAGCACCATTGCCTGTTACACCACCTGCTCATTTGCTTTTGCAGCTGCAGCCATTTGCCTGCCCTCCATTTGCTCCAGATTACGGGCAACACTTAGTACGATGCCTATTGATGCACATGTAAATAGGAATGAACTGCCGCCCATGCTTATTAATGGTAGCGTTACACCTGTTACCGGTACTATATTTACATTTACCGCCATGTTTGCCACTGCTTGAATTACCAGCGTGAAACTTAAACCCAATGCGAGAAATGCACCAAATGCATATGGACAACGCCTGAAAACCCTAATGCACCTAAACAAAAAAATGAGGTAAATAAACATAACAAATGCACCACCCAGTAACCCATATTCTTCTATGATAATGGCATATATAAAATCATTATAGGCCTGCGGTAAAAAATTTCTTTGTCTGCTATTGCCTGGTCCAAGGCCAAATAATATTCCACCATTTGCGATAGCAATATTTGATTGCTGCACCTGATAAGGAATTTCCTGTTCTTCGGCATACATGAATGATTGTACCCTGCTGACCCAAGTGCCAAAGCGACCAACACTTTGCATGCTTTGCGCCAGGCTGTTATTTGCAGCTTTGTTTTCAGTATTGGCATTATGTGTTGATACTGCCACACCTATTATTAGTAGGATAGGTATTAATGCAATGGCAATAACCAACAAAATATGTTTTACACTAACTCGACCAATAAATAATAATAATATACTTGTGGCACCGGTAAGCAATGCATTAGACAAGTTCGCCGGCATAATAAGTCCGCAGGTAATAAATACCGGAACGATTAATGGAATAAAGGCTTTTTTGAAATCTTTTATCACTTCCTGTTTGCGGCTTAATTGTCTTGACAGATACATGAACAGTGCCAGCCGCGCAAAGTCGCTGGTTTGGATGGTCATGTTAATAACAGGTAATTTTATCCAGCGGCTACCATCATTAATTTCTGCACCAAAGAATAAAGTGTAGATTAATAATGGTACTGAAATAAGATACAGTATTAAAGAAATACGCGAATACAAAGTATAGTTAATGCGATGCAGAAAATAGATAACCACAAAACCCAATACGATAAATGATAATTGCCTGAAGAGATATACCTCGTTATTGCCCTGATACATTTTATAAGCCAGAGAACCAGTTGCACTATATACTACCAATAATGAAATAAGCGCCAGCAATACCACAATACCCCATATGTAGCGGTCGCCACGGGTGCCCTTTAGTATATGGCCACCTGCAACTTCTACAGAAGGGATTTGTGCAAATAATTTGTCGGCTGTTTCGTTCATTATTGTTTTTATTAATTGGTATAGCAGCAATATTTATTGCTCACTTGCTGTTCATAAAGCCTTTACAGCTTCTTTAAATTGTGTGCCACGATCTTCGTAGTTTTTAAATAAATCGAAACTGGCGCAGGCAGGGCTTAATAAAACCGCATCGCCTTTGGCAGCTAGTTTAAAGCTTTCTTCTACGGCAAGTGCTGCACTATCGGTATCAATAATTACTGGTACCATTGCACCGAATGCTGCATGTATTTTTGTGTTATCAATACCCAGGCAAACAATGGCTTTTACTTTTGTTTTAACCAGTTCTTCCAGAATGGTATAATCGTTGCCTTTATCAACACCGCCTAAAATAAGAATGGTAGGTTTTTCCAGGCTTTCCAATGCATACCAGGTGCTGTTAACATTGGTAGCTTTACTATCGTTTATAAACTCAATACCACGCACATCTGCCACATGCTCCATCCTGTGTTCCAGGTTTTTGAAGGTGGTTACTGCTTCACGGATTTTTTCTTTTCTGATGTTCAGTATAACTGATGCAATGCCGGCTGCCATGGTGTTGTATTGATTGTGTTTACCCTTTAATGCAAAATCGTAGATACTCATCTCAAATTTTTCGTCCAGTGCTTTAATCATCATTTGGTCACCTATAATCCAGGCTCCGTTTTGTAGTTCTTGGTTCATTGAAAATGGCATTGAGTTAGTTGGTAAAATGTGGTTACTTAAATACTGCATGGTTACTTCATCATCTTTACAATAAATAAAATAATCCGTTGATTGTTTATTCCTAATTAAATTGAACTTGCTGTTGATATAATTCTCAAACTTATAATCGTACCTGTCTAAATGGTCTTCTGTTATGTTTAATAGTATGCCAATATCTGCCCTGAAATGTTGAATATCATCTAACTGAAAAGAGCTTATCTCAGCTACATAAATTTCTTTTGGTTCCTCAGCAATTTGTTTGGCAAACGAGTAGCCAATATTGCCTACCAAAGCGCAATCCAGCCCTGCGGTTTTGCAAATATGATAGATAAGAGAGGTACAGGTACTTTTGCCGTTACTGCCTGTAATAGCAATTATTTTACTATCGCCTTTAAACCGGTAAGCCAGTTCTATTTCGCTAATAATGCCAATACCTTTTTCTCTTATTTTTTTTACCATCGCATTTTTTTCAGGAATGCCAGGGCTTTTTACCACTTCGTTTGCTGCCAGAATTTTTGCTTCGGTATGAGTGCCTTCTTCAAATTCTATGTTGTTATCAATCAGCTCTTTTTTGTAATGTGGTTTTATGGTGCTGCCATCGCTTACAAAAACGGTATAGCCTTTACGCTTTGCTAAAATAGCTGCGCCAATACCACTTTCAGCAGCACCCAGTACTACCAGGTAATGCTTGTTTGTATTTGTTTCGCTATTTTGTTGAACGCTATTCATGTTTGCTTTTTTATGTTCCCGGCAATTAAATCTCTGGTGATCTTCCCTTGCGTCGCACTCTTGTGCTGTATATCATTTATCGGCTTTAGCTGCGGCACTTACCAAACGTACAAGTGAGTGACACAACGGATGCCTGATGTTTATTCTGCTGCTGGTTAACTACTACCTCATTTTTAAAGTAAGTATGGAAAACATAACACAGAATATGGTGATGATCCAGAACCTTAATACTATTTTATTTTCGTGAAAACCTTTCTTTTGATAATGATGATGTAGCGGACTCATTAAAAATACCCGCCGCCCCTCTCCGTATTTGCGCTTGGTGTATTTAAAATAGGAAACCTGTATCATTACGCTTAATAACTCCACCAGAAATACCCCGCAAAAAATAGGTATCAATAATTCTTTGCGTACAATAATGGCCAATGATGCGATGATGCCACCCAGTGCCAGGCTTCCGGTATCGCCCATGAAAACCTGCGCAGGGTAGGTGTTGTACCATAAAAAGCCTATACATGCACCTACAAATGCACCCATGAAAATAGATAGCTCACCCAGATTGGGGATATACATTACATTGAGGTAATCAGCAAATTTGTAGTTACCACTTACATACACAAAAACACCTATACCCGCGCCTATGATGGCACTAACACCAGCTGCCAAACCATCTAAGCCATCCGTAAGATTTGCGCCATTGGAAACTGCCGTTACAATAAATGTTACAATCAGGATATAAATGATCCATGTGTATTGTTCTGCACCTTCGCCCATCCAGCTGATAAGTTTGCTATAATTGAATTCGTGATTTTTTACAAATGGAATGGTGGTAATAGGTGTTTTTACTTTAACAAAGCGTCGATCTACACCATCAATTTTTCTTATAATAATATTTGTATCTATAGCAATTTTCTCGCCTTTTTCCATGGTGAGATTTTGACCTACAATCTCTCTTTCTACAGTTACACTATTATTGAAGTAGAGCGTGGCGCCAATAATGATACCCAAGCCTACCTGTCCAATTATTTTTGATAGACCTGCCAGGCCATCGCTATCCTTTTTCTGGTATTTTTCTCCTTTTTCTTTGGCTTTTTTTCTTGCTTTAAGTTTAAGTGTGTCATCCAGAAAACCAATAATACCAAGCCATACAGTACATAGCAACATCAGACGTACGTATACTTTATCCAAATCGGCAAATAATAAAGTTGGAATAATAATGGCCATAAGAATAATCACACCACCCATGGTAGGTGTACCTTTCTTTTCATTTTGGCCGGCAAGACCAAGGTCTCGTACAGACTCGCCGATTTGTTTGTGCCGTAAAAAATTAATGAGTCTTTTACCATACACGGTAGCTATGAACAAAGACAATACGATTGCCATTGCTGCACGAAAAGTAATGAACTGGAATAGTCCGGCACCTGCGAGGTGGTACTTTTCATCGAGCCATGTAAATAAATAGTATAACATAGTGTTTTGTTATGAATATGTGCAGTTTTTTTTGCTGCCTGATTTTATTTTCCTAATAATTCAAACATTTCTTTTAGTACTGCTTTGTCATCAAAATTTTCCTGTATGCCATTTAGAATCTGATATTTTTCATGGCCTTTTCCAGCTAATAAAATGATATCTTCTTTGTTGGCAAAGCTTACGGCTGCTTTTATTGCTTCGCCTCTGTTTACAATTGATAATGTTTTTCTGCGTGCGGCACTGTTTAATCCAGCCATCATATCTTTCAGGATTTCCTCTGGATCTTCGCTGCGTGGATTATCGCTTGTGAAAATGGCTTTGTCGCTTAGTTCGCAGGCTATTTGCGCCATGATGGGTCTCTTGGTTTTATCTCTTTCACCACCACAGCCTACTATGGTAATTACCTGTTCGTATCCTTTCCGTAATTTTTTTATTGTTAGCAACACATTTTCCAATGCATCTGGTGTGTGCGCATAATCTACTATACCAATAATGCCATTATTGCTGATGATATAATCAAAACGGCCTTCGGCACTAGTTAACATACTTAGGGTACGTAGTATTTCTTCACTGTTTTCGCCCAGGCATATGGCTGCGCCATAAACAGCGAGCAGATTGTATGCATTAAACTCTCCAATTAACCTGAAATGCACTTCTTTATCGTTAATCATCATTACCAGACCGGTTAGTGCATTCTCGAGAATTTTCCCCTTAAATTCAGCAAGCTGTTTTAGGCTATAGAAATATTTTTTTGCAAGCGTGTTTTGTAGCATTACCGGGCCACGTTTATCATCCAGATTTGATATGGCAAAGGCCGTACTGCCTAGCCCGTCAAAAAATGCTTTTTTTACCCTTATATACTCATCAAAGGTTTTATGATAATCCAGATGATCGTGTGTGATATTACTAAATAAGGCACCTGCAAATTGTAAACCGGTTATCCGGTGCTGGTGAATGGCATGGCTACTGCATTCCATGAATACATGGGTGCAGCCTTCTTCAGCCATCTTGTGCAATAATTTGTTAAGGCTTATTGCATCTGGTGTGGTGTGCGTGCTTGGTATAATAGTATTGGCAATTTGATTTTGCACCGTACTTATTAATCCGCAGGTATATCCCAGCGATGAAAAAAGTTTAAATAGCAGTGTGGCAATAGTAGTTTTGCCATTGGTACCTGTAACACCTACCAGCTTTAATTTGCCGGAAGGTTCATCATAAAAATTATGTGCCATGTGTGCAGCTGCTTCATGCGCATTTGATACCTGTACATAGGTGATTTGATCATTTTTTTCAGTGGGAATAATTTCACATATAATTGCTACAGCACCCAGTTCTATAGCTTTATTTATAAAGTTGTGACCATCTACTTTAACGCCAGGTATTGCGATGAAAACAGTGCCGGCAGCAACTTTTCTGGAATCAATCTGTATATCATTTACCTGCATGTTAGTATTTCCATGCACCGATAGCAGACGTACCTTATATAATATTTGCTGTAAAGTCTTCATTCAGGAATTAATGTTACTTGTCTATATTTTTTAATTAAGTTCTATGTTTACCGTTAAGCCTTTTATAATTGGTTGCCCTGGCAAGTACGACTGTGATATTACTTTTCCTTTGCCCTTTACGTTTATTTTCATGCCTATGTTCTCGCACAAATACACTGCATCTTTTAGTGTCATGCCATTTAATTGTGGCATTGTTTTTTTATCAATAGTTACCCCATTCATAACAGGCTTTGCATTTTCTTTACGCATATAAGCCATATCTGTTTTTTCTAAAGAAGAATCTTTATAAGGCATCTTCACTATTTCCATGATTTGCTGTATGTCGGATTTTTTACCTGTATACAGATAAGGAATACTGTCATTTATTGTAGTGGTGGTATACTGCATGTCGTCTGATTGTACAAACATGGTATATAACCTATCGGCGATTTTTTTAAATACCGGTGCAGCCAACTGGCCACCATAATGCAGCGCGGCATATGGATTTGTTCTTATCACTACAATACAGGTATACCTTGGTTTATCGGCAGGAAAATAGCCTACAAAAGATGCCAGGTAGATTCCATCCGAGTACCCATATTTTCCATCAGCAACATGTGCAGTACCCGTTTTTCCGGCTACTTTATAGGGTGTATTTATAAAAATGCCTTTTGCTGTTCCTTCAGTTACTACGGCACTCATACATTCCTGAGCGGCTTTAATAACAGAAGGGGTACAAAAGTTGTCAGTTAATACTACCGGATTAAATTGCTTTACCAGCTTTCCATCCTGTTGTACCGCACTGATCAGGTATGGTTTTACCATTTTTCCGTTATTGGCAATGGCATTATAAAGCGTTAGGGTTTGCATTGGTGTAACCTGTAAAGAGTAGCCAAAACTCATTGTTTCCAGTTCGCTAAGCCCTTCATGGCTTTTACTTACTTTGGCCAGTTTTGGTTTGTCTTCTCCTTTTAAATCAATGCCACTTACGGTATCCATTCTATATTGATGCAGGTACTGTATATATTTAGAAGGCTGTCCTGCAAAAGTGTTATAGGCTATTTTACTAAAACCTACATTAGAACTATGCGCAAAACATTCTTTAACTGTCATAATTGGTTTTGGTGCTCTTTCAGCATCATTAACATTTCTTACTCCTACGAATGCATTGCCTGTACTACCTACTTCCACCAAATCATTTATGCTGGTTCTGCCTTCGCTTAATACGGAAAGTAAGGTTGCCAGTTTGATAGTAGAACCTGGTTCGGTGGCTCTTAATGCGTAATTGTAATCCTCCCAATAAGAACCATTTGCTTGCTGGCCAAGGTTGGCAATGGCTTTGATTTGGCCAGTAGCTGTTTCCATCACAATGCAGGTGCCATATTTAGATTGCGACTGCTGCATCATATCAAGCAAGGCATTTTCAGAAATTTCCTGAATGCGTGTGTCAATAGTGCTCACAATGTCTTCACCATTTTCAGGCTCAACTTCATAATCATCATCAACGGGTACAGCAACACCGCCTGCAATAAACCTTACCAGACGTTTACCTTCTTTACCCCTTAGAAGGCTATCGTACGCTTGCTCCAGACCAATTTTTTTGGCATTTTCCCTTTCTAATCCTATGGTTCTAAATGCAAGCAATTGATATGGGTTTAACCTTACGTTTGTATTAATAGCAATGAATCCACTTTTGTTTTTTCCGAGCCTTACCAATGGAAATTTTTTCAATTCCTGATAATCGCTGAAACTTACTTTGCGTTTTAATAATGAATACCTGTCTTTTTCTTTGTATCCTTTATTTAAAATCGCTTTGTATCCACCTTTGGTTTTGTCTTTAAATAAATTGGCTAAGCAAAGACTTAGTGTATCAAGATTGGCTTTAAATAATTCTCCGTCATGTTCTCTTAATCCATCTGCGCCAAAATCTATGTATATATCGTATTGGGGAACACTGGTGCTAAGCATTTGCCCATCCGCACTATATATGGTACCCCTATCGGCTTCTACATCCATCATTTTCAGATGCAGGCTATCACTCAGGTTTCGCCACATAGTGCCCTGCATCTGTTGTATATATACGGCCTTTCCAAAAATGACAAGACATACCAGAACTACAGCCAGATAGGCCATATTTACTCTCCATGTTATGTCTTTTTTTACATCCATTTGTTAAAAAAAAGAGGTTAGCAACCCCGGTTGTGCTGTTCACAGGTTAATTTATATGGTTCTTCATGGATTTTATTTTGTGTCTTTAGCCATTTCTATTTTTAATCCCATTGGCGGCTGCGTTGAAATGCTAAGACCTAATGGGGTGGCTGCTTTTACTATTTGCGCTTCCCTGCTTTTGAACATTTCCTCACTTTTCAAACTTTTATATTCGTATTGCAATTCTTTTACCTGTTTGGCTGTATTGTTTATATCCCTGATAGTATTATCTGCTACATGTCCATTGGCGATGTACAGCACTGCTAAAAATGACAGGAATAAAAAAAAGAGCAGGTTTTTTAAAATCCAATGGTAACCTACCAGGCTTTTGAAAATATTTTTTCCTGATTCTTTCTGGTCTGTCTGAGCCATATAATTAGCTGTCTTTTTTTATTGTATTTGTCTGGCTGAGTATTGTGCAGGTGTACAAGTGTGCGACGCAAGTAAAGCTGATAGTTATGCCATTGTCCGGCTAATACTACCTTATTGCATTTGCGTTGTTATGCTTTTTCTGCTACTCTTAGTTTTGCACTTCGGGATCTTGGATTTTGTTTTGCCTCTGCATCTGTTGGTACTACCGGTTTTTTGGTAATAACTTTCAGGTCTTTGAATTTTTCGTGTTGTACAAACGGGTTATTATCTTCTATTTCCTCAAAACTGCCCTGTCTGAAAAAGTTTTTTACCAGTCGGTCTTCTATTGAATGAAAGGTAATTACCGCTACTCTTGCCCCCGGTTGAAGGAGGTTGGGTAGTTGTTGCAACATATCTTTTAAAGCACCCATTTCATCGTTTACGGCAATACGCAGTGCCTGGAAAACCTGTGCCAGATATTTATTGGGGTTGCCCTTAATTACTGGCGCCAGTAAAGCTTTAAACTCGTTTATGGTTTTAAACGTGGCCTGTTTGCGTTGTTGAACTATATGCCTGGCAAGTGTTTTGGCATTGGTTACTTCGCCATATTGACTGAACATGTTTTGTAGTTCCTGCTCTGTATTGCTTTGCAACAGGTGTTCTGCTGTTTCTGGCTGTTGTTGATCCATACGCATATCCAGCGGGCCATCAAAACGTATGGAGAAGCCTCTGTCGCCCACATCGAACTGGTGGCTGCTTACGCCCAAATCTGCCAGTATTCCATTTACTGCGGCTATTTTATGCAGGCGCAGAAAGCGTTGTATATGCCTGAAATTATGGGGCACAAACAAAATCCTATTATCATCCGGGATATTTTGTTTGGCGTCGGGATCCTGGTCAAAGGCTATTAATCTTCCATTTTCGTTCAGTTGCTCCAGAATACCCCTGCTATGACCGCCGCCACCAAATGTGCAGTCAACATATATCCCATCAGGCTGTATTTGTAAAGCATCCAGTGTTTCTTTGTAAAGTACCGGTATGTGATATTGTTCGCTCATATATTGCAGTTACTTGGTGTGTAGGTGGTTAGGGTAATTGTACGCCTCCCATTACCTCTGCGGCCAGGTTACTGAAATCTGCTGCTGAAAAATCTTCAAAGAACTGTTTGTATTTAGTGGCATCCCAAATATTAATCTTGTCTACATCAGACGAAAGCACGATGTCTTTCACCAAAGCAGCATATTCTTTTAAGGAGGGCGGTAATAACATTCTGCCTGCACTATCCAATTCCACTTCTGTTGCACCACCTAAAAAGAACCGTTTGAATTGACGAACTTTGGGGTCAAAATCATTCAACTTGGCTATACGCTCCATAATACCTTCCCATGTTTTTAGTGGATACAGGTTAAGGCATTTTTCAAATCCGCGGCTAATTACAAAACGGTCTTCCCCTTCCGGAAGCTGTTTTTTCAAACTGCCCGGCAATAAAAAGCGCCCTTTGTTGTCGAGCGTTGCTTCATATTCGCCTAGAAAACCGTTCATTTTTATGTATTTAGATGGTTTTTACCATTTGTTACCACAAAATAACACTTTTTCCCACTTATAATGCTTAAAATTCTTTTTGCATTTTATGCACATAGGCAAATGCCCTGTAATGCAACAGGGATAAGGGTTTTACTTGTTTTTTGCCGGGAAGTTTGTGCATATTGCTCAAATGTCTGTGGATAACCTGTTAATAATCAACATGGTTAATGTTAAAAACCACATTAAGTGGTTCATATACAATTGTTTATCTATAGAATTTTGATTGGTTTTACAATAAATTACTATTTAGTTTTGCTTTTATGCATCCAAAAAATATTGCAATCCAGGATTTTAGCTACGAGTTACCCGAAGATCGCATTGCGAAGTATCCCATGGCGCAACGGGATGAAAGCAGGCTTTTAATTAATAAGGAAGATCGGCTTACCGAAGACATCTATTTTCACCTTGATCAGCATCTGCCCTCAGATGCTTTACTGGTGTTTAACAATACCAGGGTGGTTGAGGCAAGGCTGCACTTTAAAAAATATACCGGTAGCATCATTGAGCTTTTTTGCCTGGAACCCGCCGATACTTATGCCGATATAACCACTGCCATGCTGCAAAAGCAACGCGTTTTGTGGAAATGTTTGGTAGGCGGCGCCAAAAAATGGAAAGAGGAGTCGCTAGTTTTACCTATAACTGTTGATGGTACAACAATAACATTAAAAGCTACCAAACAGGAAAAATTCCCCGATAGCTTTTTAATTCTGTTTGAGTGGACAGATGCAGCACTTAGTTTTGCTGAGATTTTGCACCATGCAGGTGTAATACCTTTGCCGCCCTATTTAAACAGAACAGCAGAAGAAAAAGACAAAGAAACCTATCAAACCATTTATGCCAAACATGATGGTTCTGTTGCAGCGCCTACCGCCGGATTACATTTTACCGATAGATTATTTAAAAAACTGGCAGCAAAAAATATACATACCGGTTTTGTTACCCTGCATGTGGGTGCCGGTACATTTAAACCCGTAAAAAGCAACACGCTGGAGCAGCACGAAATGCATACGGAGTTTATAGAAGTTGCCGAATTATTTATACAGCAATTAATACAGCATTTGGCTGGTACTATTATTCCGGTAGGTACTACATCGCTTAGAACCATTGAAAGTCTGTATTGGCTTGGTGTTAAAGTAATTTTGCAACCTGCTATTATGCCTGCCGATTTACAGTTGTATCAATGGGATGCGTATGAATTGCCCCATAATAATATAAATGCAACAACGGCTTTGCAGGCCTTATTGCAATGGATGCAGGCGCACAACATGCCGCAATTGATTACTAAAACGCAAATCATTATTGCACCCGGATATAGTTTAAAAATTGCCAGTGCAATAATCACCAATTTTCATCAACCGCAATCAACATTATTATTGCTGATAGCTGCATTTAACAGCAACTGGAAAAAAATGTATGCCTATGCTTTGGCGAAGGGATTTAGATTTTTAAGTTACGGCGATGGTTGCCTGATATGGAAACATAAAATATAACCCGCTGTTTTGCAAGGTGTTTATTTTGTTACCAACTGTAGATTACACATTTGGCTTTACTTGCCACGCTCGGTTCAGGGTTCGGAACTATGCTGGGCAGATGAGTTGTGAATGGTGAGTTGTGAATGGTGAGTTGTGAATGATGAGTGGTGAGCGGGGATTTATAAAAGAGCAAATTTTTTTTTGGTTATTTATTGTTGCCACGCATCCTGGCGAGCAAGAGTGCGACGCAAGTGAAGCTGCCCAATGTTGGGTCAGCCGGGTGTCGAAAAATAAATGTCTTAATACTACACTTTGAAATAGTTTTCCAGCTCCGTTAATGTATCAGCAGAAACAGGTAAATCGTTAATAATTTTTCCTTTCTCCATTAATAAAATGCGTTTACAAATATCTGTGATATGGTTAAGGTCGTGGCTGCTGATAAGAATGGTAATCCGTTTTTGTTCGTTTAATTCGCGCAGCATTTTTATTAAGCGCATTTGAGAACTGGGGTCAAGATTAGCAAAGGGCTCATCTAAAATTAACAGTTGTGGATTTTGGATAAGGCAGGAGGCAATCCCTACTTTAAACTGATTGCCTTTGGACAAATCGCGGATATATTTTCCATTTTGTAAAATGGCTCCATCAAAAAATGTTTCCAGACTTTTTAGCGTTTCATCCACATCGGCTTTGGTTCTGTTATGCAGTTTGCCGATAAAATAAAAATATTCTTCCGGTGTAAGATAAGTGATAAGAAAACCTTCATCCAGATAGGCTGCTGTAAATTGTTTCCAGTTTTCATTGCCGGCTACGTTAACGCCTTTGGAAAGTACTTCGCCTCTGTCGGCCCGCACCAAATCCAACAATAAGCGAAACAGCGTGGTTTTGCCTGCGCCGTTGTTGCCCACCAATCCAACCAATTCTCCTTCTGCAATATTGCAGGCGGCAATATCTACTACAATTTTTCCATTATAAGCCTTACCGATATTATTAAGTGTAATCATGGTATAAAACTATTTTTCTCTAAAGCCTTCCAGAATTTTATGTTTACGTTGCATTAATTGATTGGCAAGTATTTGTACCCACCAGTCCTGCAAAAGAATATTTACCAGTCCAAATAAACCAATGGCAATAACACCTGCCCAGGCATTAAATAACAAAGCAAATGGCAAGTATACAATGGCGCCAAAAAGCATAAATACCAAACCATAAATCCATTGGGCTGCGCCTGTGCCCTGATAATTAAAACTGGCAGATTTACTAAGGTCTAAACCTTTATAACTGCGGGTAGCAAAATAAATACTTAGCACAGTATTGAAACCGGTATTATATAGGTAAGCGGCAAGTTGAATAATAAGTATTTTCCAACTCATAAAACCATAAAACGATACCAGCATAAAAGTAATAGTACCAACACCTGCAAAAAGTAAAAACCTGCTTTTTATATATTGTTGCAGGGTAAAATTACCCGCCATTAAACCATCAAAAAAATTGCCATGCCAGGCAAATAGAAACTGGCCATAGGTAATGATAAAAATACCCGTAACAAATGTGGCCCCCAGTAGCAGAACGCCATACTGCCCTTGTTCTATCGTTTCTGGTTTGTAGAATAAAAAGCCATAAAATAACAGGGCCACAGACATTAATGCGGCAGAACGTGGTCTTTTATTTCTAAGGATAAGTTTTAGGTCAAGGCCAATTAATTCGCCGTAAATGCCAAATCTGTTTAGCCAGGTATAATTGGCTGATTCTTTTTTAGCCGAAGCAGATGAGAGTTCTTCCAGGTAAAGGTTTTGCTTAAGAAAACGCGTATTATTTACCACCGAAAAAAAGGCTAATGCTATGGGTATAATACACAGCAAGGGTGTTTTTAAAATATGTAAAAATACGGTAGAGGATATTGCTGAAACTGAAAATACATTGAAATAATCACCAGCCATACACAAAGCAATGGTTACAAAAAATGCTACCAGCCACCAGCCATTAATAATGGTTTTGCGTTTAATAAAAAGTATAGTGAAATGATTAAAGCAGGTAAGGCTTATAATGCAGATGATAAAAGCAATGGCAGCTGCACTACCATCCGTTTGAAATATAGAGGATACGGCAAACGGAATAAATAATAGAATAGGCAACAGGTTTAAAAATGTAAACAACGACCGGATATTTAAAAAACGGGTTAATTGTTTTCGCTGAATATTTTGTGCCAGGTAGGGCTGTATGCTAAGCGTGGGTAACTCCTGCCATAAAAACCTGAATAGCATATCAAATAAAAAATAGTAAAGTATAAAACCACAAAATACTTTTTCGGGATCCTGATTTGGAAATGCTTTATTGATGATGGTGCTAACAGAGAAACCCAATACAATGGCGGTTGCCAGCAGGTATACAATAATAAAGGCCATAAATATTTGCATGGCTATATTTTTACCTGCATTTCTGCTGCGCCAAAAGGCCTTCCATTGATGATTTAATAATGTTGTTATCACTGGGATGATTGTATTAATGCGGTTTTAGTAAAATGTATTAATTTCTTACAACTACTTTAGACATTTAAATGAATATTGCTGATTTTTAGACAGCCGTACAAGTGTGCGACGCAAGTAAAGCTGAAGATTGTTTTTACTGCCTGGCCAAAACAATTAATCATTGACTTTTGCTAAAGGAATTTCCAGCGTAAATGTGCTGCCTTTGCCCAATGTGCTTTCTACTTTTACCCTGCCCTTGTGGGCATCAATAATAGTTTTTACATAACTCATACCCAGCCCAAAACCTTTTACATTGTGAATATTACCTGTTGGGGCCCGGTAGAATTTTTCAAAAATACGTTTTACGTTTTCTTTGTTCATGCCAATACCATTGTCTTCAAACTGCACTACCAGTACCTTTGAAGTGCCGTGTGTGGTAATTTTAAGTTGCAATGCTTCGTTTTCTTTGGAGTATTTTATTGCATTGTCAATAAGGTTAGAGAACAGGTTGCCAACATGGGTTTCATCGGCAAGTATAACATCATTTTGTGCATTAAGCAGCAGTTTTACTTCGGCACCTTTTTCCTGTATTTGTAAATTAAAATTATCCATGGCTTTATGCAATAATACATGTGCCTGCAAGGGTTGCATGTTCATGCGTATATCCTGCCGGTCCATTAAACCTGCCTGCAAAATAGTTTCTACATGTTTGTTCATGCGTTTATTTTCTTCTTTAATAATACCGCTGAAATATTGCATCTTGGTTTTATCGGCCTGCACTTTTTCGTTACGCATGGCATCCACAGCTAATGAAATAGTAGCCAATGGGGTTTTTAGTTCATGCGTCATATTATTAATAAAATCACTTTTTATGGCATTTAATTTACGCTGGTTTAAAATGGTTTTTATGGCCAGGTAAAAAGCTGCAATAATAATCAGGTTAAAAATAGCTGCACCAATTACCACCCAGGTAATAGATTGCCATACCTGTGTTTTAAAATCGGGAATAATAATAATCAGATGTTCATATTCCATTAAACCTTCCAGGTCTGTACCGCTTTCGGGGGTAATAGGTATAAACCTTCTGCGGTAATGCGCTGTGTCCATGGATTCCTGAATAAAGTTCTTAGACATCAGCTCCATATTGGTGTACTCATTGGCATTGGCTGTAATGGCATATTCAAACCTAAGGTCGTTCAGGTCTTCATTGGAAAGGGCAATTCTAAGCCGGTCGCCAATTTCCCTTTCACTAAATCGGTCGGCAATGCTGGGTGGTTTCACTACAGAGAAAGACAGGTTATCGGGTACCAGGTTCATATCCCTGCGTCTTTGCAGTCGCATAACACGGCCCGATAAATTCTGTTTGCTTAAATCCTCGGTAACAGCAATAGCAGCTTTATCTACCTTGTATAAAAAATTCTCGCCCCTTACTACCAGTAGGTTAGAAAACCATTGTACCTGTATAATAATAATTCCTATAAAACTTAATACTATCAGTAATACGATAGTGGAAAAAATTTTCTTCATTCTTGCAAAATTAAATCGGCTGACCGTTAAAGATAGAATTAACAACCGCTTTACCAAGTTTTTAACCCGTTAAATATCGCGTTAAAAGTATTGTATAAAAAATTTGTATTAAATTCAGGTATGGCTAACTTATCATCAGGCATCATACTTATTGCCGATCCGTTTTTAAAAGACCCCAATTTTAAACGCACCAGCGTTTTCCTTTGCGATCATCAGCCCAATCAGGGTAGTATTGGTTTTGTGCTTAACCGGAAAGAAAATTTGCTTATCGGCGATTTGCTGCCCGATCTGGAAGCCTGCAATTTCCCCGTTTTTTATGGAGGCCCGGTGCAAACAGATACCCTGCATTTTATACACCAATGCCCACAATTAATTGCCGATGGAATTGAAATTACCGATGGTATTTTTTGGGGTGGCAATTTTGAACAAGCCAGTGTAGCACTTAAAAAGCAGCTAATACAACCCAATGAAATTCGTTTTTATCTAGGCTACAGCGGCTGGAGTGAAGGGCAATTGGCCGATGAAATTACAGAGAAAAGCTGGCTGATTACCGAAGCCAACCGTAAACTGGTTTTTCACACCAACGAAACGCAAATATGGCCCGAGGCAATTAAACAAATTGGCGGCGAGTATGTACAAATTATCAATTATCCTATTGATCCTGCTTTAAATTAGTTGTTTTGGTAGCCGGCATTTATTGCATTGGGCAACTGTTCTTGCCACGCTCGGTTCAGGGTTCCTCTTTCATGGCAGCTTAACAATACAAATGCAGAGTAGATTTGAAAGTATTCGCTTCTTTATTTACAATTTACCTTAATCATTTCAGGCATAAAAAAACCTTTGGCTTTCACCAAAGGCTGTAACGCAACACAACACCATCAAACAAACAGTTATCTCAGCGGAAAATGCACCCCAACATTAGCTGTAAGATGATTAAGATTATTTATACCAAATTTTTGATAACCTACATAGTTATAACCGGCACCAATATCCAGGCCGGCATCTTTGCCGCGTTTAAATGGCATTGTAATGCCAGCGCCTGCCTGTACTGTAAAAACGGCATTACTGCTGTTGCTGCCAAACTCGCCCAGGTACTGCCTGAAATCAACTAAACTAATACCACTGGCTGCAGAAATATAGGGCTGTATAAAAGTATTGCTGTTACCCATTGGTAAATAAGTGGCTTTAGCTAATACAGGTATTATTTGAATGGAATTGCTTAAAACTGCCGAAGTGGTTTCATGGTTACCGGTAGTATAAATATCACGTGGATATTTTTGATAAAAATCCTGAAAACCGGCTGATAAACCCAGCTGCCATTTTTTGTTAACAGGATACATAAAAGAGCCACTAAATCCCCGGGCTGATCCATTGCTGATTACATCGCTTTTAAAACCACCCAATGGCGCAGCGTAATTATAATTTAAACCAAATAAAATGGGTTTGGTTTGTGCGATAACTGTACCAGAAAATGCAAAGCATGCAGTTACCAGTACCAACATATAAATAGTCTTTTTCATACTGTTATAATTTATTGTACAGTGGTTAAATAAGGTGATTGACTAAACAGGGTTTGTACACCTGCATCGGCATTGCTGCTATTAAAAATACCTGTGCCACGGGCCAACCCATTCCACATTAAATTGATCTTGCCTTTTGTAGCAGCATTTTTTAAATCAAACATATCAATGGATACAAGCCCCTCGGTAATTTGGTAAATGCCATAATTATAGGGTACATAATATCCATACCCGCCATAGCCCCAATAATAAGGGTCAAAATAGCCGCCATAATTGCCATAATAATCGGTGTAATCTACCAGTCCGGTAGCGGTTTGATAGATGCGGTTAATATTAATACCAATATCAGGTGTTTGATCATTTGCTACCTGTACATAGCCGCGTTGTATCATGTACTTTTTAACGGCATCAATATAGGCCGCATCTGAGGCAGTTAATGTTTTTGCGTTTCCGCTGTTATCAATTACAGTAACTGAGTCGGCAATGCTAAAAGTTTTGTAGTCGCTAAAATGAATGGTAGAATCGTAGCTGCTTGTGTAAATTCTCGATTCTTCAGCACTAAGCTGGTTAATAGGTTCTTTTGTGCAACCGGCTATCAAAAGTGTAAGGCCGGTAATACCTGCGGTGATTAATTGTGTTATTTTCATTGTTAGGTTTTTTGTTTTGATAGGAGTGTAAATAACAGGCCGCGTTTACCAGCGATAGCTATTTTGTGATTTTTTTAGAGCAGATGTTAATGTTTAGGGAAACTTATGGCCTTACACAATTTTTAAGATTGCCGTTGTTGCTTTAAATCTTTCTATAACATTGTAGTATAGGGTATAGTAATAATGTTTACATCCCTTGCTGCAAATAGATATGCCGTACAAGTGTGCGACGCAAGTAAAGCCCTTGGTTTTTACTGCCGTTTGGCTCCCAATATTTTTCATCACTTAACATGGAGCACAGCTACCAAAAAACATTGTACATTCATTGTATAATTCTACTATTGTATGAAACAATTATTATTTGCCATTACCTGTATTTGCTTTGTTGCAGGCGCCATTGCGCAAAAAAAAGTAAAATTCAATCCGCCGGTTATTACTAAAAATGAAGACACTGATTCGGCATGGTTTAGCACAACTAAATTCAGGCTGGTTGGGCCTTTTCGTGGTGGTAGAAGCGGCGCTGCTTGTGGCAGTTATAAGGACAAGAACACCTTCTTTTTTGGTGCTACCGGCGGTGGTGTTTGGAAATCCACAGATGGTGGAAGTAACTGGAAAAATATAACGGATAAATATTTTGGCGGCAGCATAGGTGCCGTAGCTGTAGCAGAAAGCGACGAAAATATTATTTATGTTGGCGAGGGTGAAAATACCCTTCGTGGAAATGTAAGTGAAGGCATAGATGGCATGTGGCGCAGCAATGATGGCGGTAGAACATGGGTAAACCTGGGATTGAAAAATGCACGGCATATTACCAATATCATTATACATCCTAAGAATCCCGATATAGTTTGGGTTTCTGTTTCAGGTCACTTGTTTGGACCAAGCGAGGACAGAGGTGTATACAAAACAATAGATGGTGGCAAAAGCTGGCGCAGGGTTTTGTATTCGGGTAATGCACAGGCAGGTGCTATAGACCTGGTAATGGAACCCAATAATCCTCAAACATTGTATGCCAGTACCTGGCATGTAATACGCACCCCATATAGTTTAGAAAGTGGTGGCGAGGGTAGTGCACTTTGGAAAAGTACGGATGGTGGCGAAACATGGACCAACCTAATGCAGCACAAAGGCCTGCCACAAAAAGAAACAATTGGTATTATTGGGGTTACAGTAAGTGCCACCAACCCCGATAAAATTTATGCCATTATAGAATGTAAAAGCAAGGGCATTTATATGAGCGAGGATGGTGGAGAAACTTGGACCAAACAAACCGATAATGCAGATGTATGCCAACGTAGCTGGTATTTTTATAAACTTTTTTGCGACCCTAAAAATGAAAATACCCTTTATGTGCTGAACGTGGGTATGCATAAAAGTACTGATGGAGGCAAAACATTTTCCGACATATATACCCCGCATGGCGATCATCACGATTTATGGATTGACCCTGAAATGCCCGGCCGTATGATTGTAGCTGATGATGGCGGGGCACAGGTAAGCTTTGACGCCGGAAATAACTGGAGCAGCTATTATAATCAGCCAACATCGCAAATATATCGGGTTAGTACCGACAATAGTTTCCCTTACCGCATACTGGGTGCTCAACAGGATAACAGTACGGTACGTATTAAAAGCAGAACCTATGGTGGCAGTATCACTGAACAGGATTGGGGCCCCACGGCAGGTTTTGAAAGTGGTTATGTAGTGCCCGATCCTTTAAACCCGGATATTGTGTATGGTGGTAATTACCTGGGTTATATTTCCCGCTATAACCATATTACCGGCGAAAACAGGGCAATAAGTGTTTGGCCGGATAATACCCTGGGAGATGGGGTTATTGCTGCCAAATACCGTTTTCAATGGAATTTCCCCATTTTCTTTTCGCCGCATAATCCTAAAAAATTATATACGGCAGGCAATGTATTATTTTCCACCGAAAATGAAGGGCAAAGCTGGCAGGCTTTAAGTGGCGATCTTACTACCAACGATACCACTAAACAGCAATCAAGTGGTGGGCCTATTACTAAAGACAATACTTCTGTAGAATATTACTGTACCATTTTTACTGCAGCTGAAAGTGTTACAGAAGAAAATGTATTATGGACAGGCAGCGACGATGGTTTGATTCATGTTTCTACCAATGGCGGCGGCACATGGGCCAATGTTACGCCCAAAGACGCCCCCAAATGGATGATGTGGAATTGTGTTGAAACCGATCCGTTTAAAAAGGGCACGGCCTATTTTGTGGGTACCCGTTATAAGCTGGATGATTTTACACCATACATTTATAAAACATCCGATTATGGCCAGTCGTGGCAGCTAATTACCACAGGCATTCCCGATTTGCATTTTACCCGTTGTTTGCGGGCCGATAAAAAAGTACCCGGCCTATTGTATTGTGGCACTGAATATGGATTATACATCAGTTATAACGGAGGTGTAAACTGGAAGAGTTTTCAGTTAAACCTGCCAAAGGTGCCTGTTACCGATCTTACCATAAAAAACAACGATTTAATTGTAGCTACTCAAGGCCGTGCATTTTGGGTGCTGGACGATTTAACTATGGTTCAAACCAAAGCCAATAATAACCCTGCTAAAGATTTGCTGGTTTTTGATGTAAATGATAGCTACCGTATGGAGGGCTATACCGATCCTCACCCTGTTAATGCAGGCGCCAACCCGCCTAATGGAACAGTGTTTAATTATCGTCTGCAAAATGTAACCGATAGCGCCAGTTTTTCAATTACCATTTTTGATAAAGCTCACCAACCCATTAAAACATTTGCTGCTACAGCAAAAGAAAAAGCCGATCAGATAACGTACACCAACGGCATAAATAGATTTGTATGGGATATGCAGTATCCTCCAGCCGAAAAACTGGATGGACTTATTTTATGGAATGGTAATATAGATGGCCCCAAAGCCGCACCTGGCAAATACACGGCAAGGTTTAAGTATAATAAAGATTCTGTAGATGTTCCATTCACTATAAAACCTGATCCTAATTATACCATGACAGAATCAGAATATGATGCACAGGTAGGTTTTCTTTTACAGGTACGCGATAAATTTGGCGAGGTGCAAAAAGCCATTAAAAATATCCGTGATATACGCACACAAATAGATGAGTTTACCAGTAAAACCGATACTGCTAATACCAAAGACCTCCGTAACCTTGCTGATAGCATTAACAAAAAAATTACCTCTATCGAAGAAGCCTTTTATCAAACCAATGCCAAAAGCGGGCAGGATATCTTAAACTATCCCATTCGTTTAAATGATAAAATTTCGGGTGTTTATGGTTATGCCAGCAGCGGTTATAATCCGCCGGCTAAACAAGCTATAGAAGCATTTGTATTTTTAAGTGCGCAGGCAAATGTGCAATTGCAAAAATTGCAATCCGTTATGCAAAACGAGTTGGTGCAATTCAATACATTAATTCACCAAAAGCAATTACCTGTAATTGGAATAAAAAACAAATAAAGCCATTTTTTTTGAGCCAGGCTATTACCAGCTATTGGGCTTTACTTGCGTCGCACACTTGTACTGCAACAAGTTGATTGGGCTGTAGCAACAGCCGGTAGAAATATTGCTTTACAGCAAGTATAGCAAGGTAGAACTTATTGGATACGAACTATTTTTTACAGGGGCAAGTGCATTGAGAACAGAAGCAACGCCAATAGAATAAAGGTTGGGTAATGGCAAATTATTTACGACTTTTAAAATGCCCGGGCTTTAAAAGCTATTTATGGTTACACTAAAGGAAGGAATTTTTTATCCCGATGCGGTCTAGATATTGAAGTATTCAAACAACAAAGCAAAGCTGAATTAATCATCAGCCTTATGGATGCATCTAAACTAGTTGTAATGTTATGAACATTAACCTAGGCCTAAATAACAAAGTATAACATTATAGACAGGTATGCCACTCCAAATGAGTTGCCATTGAAACCGTATAAATTTCGCATGCATGATTAGAAATACAGCATTAATAAAATAAAAACAGGCCTTAAAAAAGGCCTGTTTTTATTGGTAAATTATATTTTATTTAGTGTGTAGTGTTTTTAAATATGCCAGACTAAGAGGCACCTGCTCAACAGAGCGGGATGATTCATCCTCAATAAAATAATGTTGTACACCTGCTTTTTTAGCGGCTTTCATTATGGCTGCAATGCCCACATCGCCGGTACCCAATACAACATTGGTTTCTACATCTGCTTCGCCGGTAAGATTGCCGGGAGTGCCAGTTTTTCTATCTTTCAGGTGCATTAGTAAAAAACGGTTCGGATATTTTTCCAACATAGCAACTGGGTCTTGTCCCGGATGCTTTATCCAAAACACATCCATTTCAAAATTTACATATTTGGGGTTTAGTTCCTGCATCAGGTATTCAAATAAAGTGGCATTGCCATATGGCCTAAACTCAAAACCATGTGCATGATAACAAAGTTGTAAGCCATTGGCTGCAAGTATTTTGCCGGCATTATTAAAAACTTCTACTGCTTTTTTAGCATCATCAATAGTAAATTCATCTTTATGTGGTATCCAAAAACAAACCACATATTTGGCGCCATATTTTTTGGCTTCGTTAATGGCTATTTGAGGGTCTTTGGCTAGTTCATCAAAATCAGCACCTACGCTAATAATGTTTAGTCCGTTGGTTTGTAGCAGGTTTTTAAATTCAGTTTCAGGCAAGCCATAAGTGCCACCACCTTCCACTTCTTTTATGCCCATCTGGGCAATCATTTTCAGAGTGCCGGGTACATCTTTTTTAAATTGATCACGGAAGGTATAGAACTGTACCCCTATTTGTTGTTGGGCAAATAATGGTGAAAAACTTAGCAGAAAAATAAACAAAAGCAGGCTTTGGCATAAATGCAAACAATTCTTTTTCATGGCAAATATTTGCAGAAAGATACTATTTTATTTATGAAAAGGAGGTGATTGAAAATGAGCTTTTTTTAAATTGGAGGCGGTATGTACAATTTATTTACAGGCTGTTCTGCTGCCATAAAAGAGGAACCCTGAAACGAGCGTGGCAAGCGGCGATGCCATTGGTTATATAGCTGACAAAACAATAAAAGTAACGGGTTAAAATGGTTGACATTGCCATTGATTTAAAACGACGGCAGGGTTTTGCGTTGTGGGGTTTTTAAATTTAAAGCCAGGCCAACACCCAGTGTTTTAGTAGCCGGAATATAGCTTGGTTGCACATTCATGGTAAGATTATCTGATACATCAAAATCTTTTAAATGCCCGAAAACAGTGGCATCTACCACATTTAGCCCCCAAATAATCAGCAGATATAAAACCGAATAATCTTTATCGCGTCGAAACTGGTTACGGTAATATTGCAGGCTTTCTGCATCCAGCGGTTCGCCGGTGGTGGGGTCTTTTAATTTCGAGTCAATTTCGTTGTAACGGTCAGTTTCGCCGTTGGCAACAATATTGTAGGCATCCCTTGTTTTTTTGTACCATTTATTATTATAAAAATAAGTGGCCGTTGGTATAGCAACCGCACCGGCTACAATAGGTATTTTCCAGTATTCGCGGTTATACGCCTGTCCTAAACCAGGTAATATGGCGCTTCGGATGGTAGCTTTATGGGGATCGTGTTTGGGTTTTGCATTAATGCTGTCGCCTAAATTTTGGGTGCTATCATTTATCGTTTTTGCAATTGCAGTATCTGTCCGTATTAGAACGCCACTACTATCGGTAAATAGGGCAGCCGCCTTTTTTTGGTTTGATTTCTGGGCCAGCCCCACTGTACATATACACAGTAAAAAAAATGATATGATAGATGTGATAAACCGCATTACAATTAGCTTACCTGAATATTCATTTGTTCAAGAATTTTGTTAAGCTCTTCGAGTGAATAGTATTCAAGGGTAATACTACCATAACCTTTTTTGTTATGTTGCATTTTTACCTTGGTACTAAAATGAGAGGCTAAATTATCTTCTATTCTCTTGTAAGCAGGTGCTAATTCAGATTTTGAAGAAGATTTAACAGCAGTGCCGGCAGATTTATACATTTTGCGTACCAGCTCTTCAGTTTGCCTAACACTAAGTTGTTTGTTTTTTATTTCGTTATACACAAACAGCTGCTTATCAATTGTATCAATATTAATAAGTGCACGGGCATGGCCCATGCTCATGGTATTATTGCGCACAGCCAATTGAATATCGGGTGGTAATTTTAAGAGACGTATATAATTGGTAACAGTGCTTCTTTCCTTGCCCATGCGCTCTGCCACCTGCTCTTGTGTATAATGTAATTCATCCATCATACGTTTATAGCTTAAAGAAATTTCAATGGCATTCAGGTCTTCACGTTGCAGGTTTTCCAATAAAGCCAGTTCCAGCACTTCATTGTCGTTGGCCTGTCTAATATAGGCTGGTACATCTTTTAAGCCGGCAATACCTGCGGCACGGTAACGGCGTTCACCTGCAATTAGCTGATATTTGCCCGAAGCCAGTTTGGTAACTGTTAAAGGCTGAATAATATCGTGCAACTTAATTGAAGCAGCCAATTCGTTTAAGGCCGTTTCATCAAAATCGTGTCTTGGGTTTTTGGGGTTGGTTTGTATTTGATCTAAACTAATACGGGTAATAGAGGTAACCGCTTCTACCACATTGGTTTTTAAATTCCCACTGGTGGTTTTAAGATCTGCATCAATATTTTGCAGTAAAGAACGGATGCCTTTACCTAATGCATCTTTATTTTGTTTTGGCGTTGACATGTAACTGGTAATTTATTGGCCCTGATAAGCAATTAAGTTTGTTTAAAAAAAAGGCCTTATTCAATAATTCTTTCTTCGTTGGTCATACGGGTCATTTCGTTTTTCTGTAAAATCTCTTTGGCAAGGTTAAGATAATTTACAGAGCCTTTGCTTTCAGCATCATACAAAATAACCGGTTTGCCAACACTTGGTGCTTCGCTAAGGCGGGTATTGCGGTGAATTATGGTAGCAAATACCATTTCATCAAAATGGCGTCTCACTTCACTTACCACCTGGTTGCATAGGCGTAAACGGCCATCATACATCGTCATTAAAATGCCCTCAATAGCCAATGCCGTGTTTAAACGGCTTTGCACAATTTTTATGGTATTTAATAATTTACCCAAACCTTCCAATGCAAAAAATTCACATTGTACGGGTACAATAACACTATCTGCAGCGGTAAGTGCATTCACAGTAATCAAACCCAGCGATGGTGAGCAATCAATAATGATAAAATCATAATCCTTTTTTATGGGCTCCAGAATATTTTTCAGCATCTGTTCCCTGTTGGGATAATTAATCATTTCAATTTCTGCACCTACCAGGTCAATATGCGATGGAATAAGGTCCAGGTTGGGAATATCGCTTTTTAAAACAACATCCTGTGCCAATACATTATTAACCATACAGTCGTATAAACTATTGGTAACATTATGTAAATCAAAACCAACACCAGTGGTGCTGTTGGCCTGCGGGTCTGCATCAACCAACAATGTTTTAAATTCCAGAACGGCTAAACTGGCTGCAACATTTATTGCTGTAGTTGTTTTACCTACCCCACCTTTTTGATTAGCCACCCCAATTATTCTTGCCATGTAATATGTATATAAAATTTATTTTTTTGCCCGGCAGTACCGCTTTTACCAGGCATCCTTGCGTCGCACTCTTGTACTTTCTCCTATAATGCAACAACCCAATGCGGCTGCTAAACAGTTATGGATTCGGCCAATGCCGGTAGCAAAAGTGTAAGCCCCGCCGCTGCAAAATCTGCCTGTGCTTTGGCCGAATCTATATTAATAATATCAATTGTATTATAATGTACCCCAACAATAGTGGTGCATTTTATAAACCCTGCTGCAATAATGGCATCGGCGCTATCCATTGTAAAGTTGCCTCCAATGGGTAAAACTGCAAAATCAAGTTTTGCCCAAAGGGGTATTAGCTGCATATCCATGGTTAAAGCTGTATCGCCGGCATAATAAAAGTTGCCACTTTGGCTTGTAACAACAAAACCCATTGGATTACCGGCATAGCCTCCATCCGGAAAAGAGGAGGAGTGAATGGCATTCACCCCGCGTACTGCCCCAAAATCAAAGGCAATAGGGCCTCCATGGTTCATAGCATGTACTTTGGTAATGCCCTGTTTACCCAACCAACCTGCAATTTCAGCCGCCGCCACACAGGTGGCGCCGTTATTAAGTGCTATGGCCACTGCATCTGCAATATGATCTCCATGCCCATGTGAAATAAATATATAATCTGCCTTAATTTGCTGTATATCAATATGCCCGGCATTTGGATTGCCGGTAATAAAGGGGTCGAAAAGCAAGGATTTGCCATTACATTCAATGGTAAAACAAGAATGCCCGTAATATGTAAATTTCATGGATGGTTTATTTGATTTACCGCAAGGGCAGCAAAAATAAATTTTAGCAATCAATTTCTATTATAAAATAATTGGCATTCCCATTTAAAATACAATCCAGTCATTATTTGACAATCTAAAGCATATAATTATTTTGAATAACTAGGATTTACCCTTTTTTTCGTTTACAAATACCAACGAAAAACACCTGATTGAATTAAAAAATGACACATATTACCTTCATTTACAAAGGCCAGGTACATTTAAAAACTAATTATAATCATAAAATAACACCAAACTGCCCCCTTTTTTTGGTTATAAAATTTTATCTTGCCGACTTAGCCGTGGAAACATTTACCATCAACCAGAAAAAAAATACATGAAAAATTTAGTTAATCTGTCTATCGTAGCTGCCATTGCAGCCGGAAAAGAAATTTTGGAAGTTTATAAGCAAGACTTTAGTGTAGAAACAAAATCGGACAATTCTCCGCTTACTATTGCAGATAAGCAATCACATGAAGTAATTAAGGCAGCATTAGCAAATACGGAATATCCTTTATTAAGTGAAGAAGGCAAACAATTATCCTACGATGAAAGAAAAGCCTGGGGTACTTTTTGGTTGGTAGACCCATTGGATGGTACTAAGGAATTCATTAAAAAGAATGGAGAGTTTACAGTAAATATTGCATTGGTAAAAGACCATTCACCCATTATTGGTGTGGTATATGTGCCTGTTACCGGTGTTTTATATTATGGTGCCGAAGGAATGGGCAGCCACATGGTTACCATTACCGGTGATGTAACAGCTGAGAATGTGGAAGAAGTGCTTGCAGGTGCTATTGCGCTGCCCGTTGCCAGTGCAGGTAAAGCATATACAATTGTTGCCAGCCGTTCGCACAACTCACCTGAAACTGAAGTGTTTATTGAAGCCAAAAGAAAAATTCATGGTGAGGTAGATATTGTAAGTTCTGGCAGTTCTATAAAATTATGTTTGGTTGCCGAAGGTAAGGCGCAGGTTTACCCGCGTTTAGCACCTACTATGGAGTGGGATACTGCTGCCGGACATGGTGTTGCCAAATATGCCGGTTGCAGGGTATATAATTATGAAACCAATACCGATTTGGTGTATAATAAAGAAAACCTGCTAAACCCTTGGTTTGTAGTAGAGATGGCTTAGTAATATAAACCTGAATGTTTATGCTGCCTCATTTGATGGCGTACAAGAGTGCGACGCAAGTACAGCTGAAATAGCGTTAAAAAGCCGGGTTAATATTTACATCCTTTTTTGAGCAAATAATATACAGTTATAAAAGCCACTATTTTGGGAGATAAAACATTTAAAATTGTGCAAATGGTACCCGCTTTGGGCTGGGGCGGTGCACAGGTTTTTTGTATTCAAATGTGTAATGCATTAGCCAATTATCCCGGGTATGAAGTAACACTGGTATCCATGTATCATCATAAACCCGACAGACATTTACCATTGGATATGCTGGATAAAAGGGTGAAATTTGTTACGCTGGGTAAAAAGCGAGGTCCCGATCCAAGAATTTTTGGCCGCATTTATCGCCTGTTGAAAGATATTGCACCAGATGTGGTGCATACTCATTTACATAGCGGTTATTACTGCTTTTATGCTTATCGGAAACTGAAAGAGTTAACATTTAGGAAGATTCATACTTTTCATAACCTGGTGAAAATGGATGCCCCCTGGTATGGCCGAAAAGCATATCAATATTTTTTTGGTAAGGGAATTATACAGGCTGTAAGTATTTCTGATGAAGTGCATAAAAGTGCGCTGGAAGAGTACAAAGGCTGCCCAATTATACAAATTAATAATGGATCAGACCCCGTAAAGCCATCGGCACAATTTTCCACGGCCGCCGCAGCTATTGCTGCATTAAAGCCCACACCAGCAACTAAGGTGCTGATAAATGTGGCCCGTATTAGTAAGCAAAAAAATCAACAGCTGTTACAGGATTGTCTTAAAACGCTGGAAGCTGAAAAGCAGGATGTAATTGCCATTATACTGGGCGAATGTGCGGTGGGAGATGAGAAGATATACGAAAACTTGCTGGCTTCAAAACCCGGCAATGTGCACTTTTTAGGCAAGGTGCCCAATGTATCTGACTACCTATTGAATAGTGATGCCTTTGTATTAACTTCTATTTTTGAAGGGTTGCCAATTAGCTTGCTGGAGGCCTTATCTGCCGGTGTGGTGCCAGTTTGTACACCGGTTGGTGGGTTAATTAATATAGTTAAACCAAACATCGGTTTTTTATCTGCCGATGTAAGTTATGAAACATATTTGGCCGCATTAAAAGCCTGGTTGCAGGATGATGAGGCACATATAAAACAATTACAGGAAAACGGTAAAGCGCTTTATGAAGCTTTATTTAGCATGAATACCTGTGCCGCAGCATATAATAAATTATATATTGCCTGATGTTTACTTGCCATGCTTTTAATTTTATAATAACAAAGCAATTTTATGCCTGAGATAATTTATATAATGTCTGATAAAAGGTCGGGCTCTACTTTATTGGAAAACATATTGTCAAAATCTGATGAATGTTTTTCTGTAGGAGAACTGGCCATGCTAAAAGGCCATTTAATAAAAGAAGGGCCGGGCAGCAATTGGAATTATAATTGTTCCTGCGGCAAATCATTTGAAGAATGTACCTTTTGGTCATCGGTAATTGGCCAGGTATACACACCTAAAAAAGACAGTTTTTTTACCAATATTAACTGGAACTTTAAATCGAAAGCACTGGCATTTAATGCCTTGTTTCCTTTTTTATTTAAGAATAAGTTTCTTAAAATTGTTAGCAACAAAAATAACCGTCAGGTTACGGCTACCCTAACTGATTTGTATGCGGCAATTGCCGAAAAATCGGGCAAACAATTTATTGTAGATTCTTCCAAAAGTCCCATGCAGGCTTTGGCTATTTATAAAAACCAAACCCAGTTTAAGGTAAAAATTATCTGGTTAAAAAGAGATATCAGGGCTATTGCTACTTCTAAACGTAAATGGAAGGAGAAAAACCGTAAAAAAGAGAAATCATTACTGCAATTGGTAATGGATATTTTTTATTATCGCCGTTTATGCTACACTGTTTCTAAACATGTAGATAAACAGGATATTATTTTTATGGATTACGAAGATCTGGCGCAGCAAACGCACCAGCAACTGCAACGTATTTTTACCGGATTTGGTTTACAGCCTTTTGCCACACCAGAATATATGGAGCTGGTAGAAGATCATACCATTGGCGGTACACCAGGCCGTTTTACCAAAAAACCCATACAATACGACGGCAGCTGGAAAAATCAGTTTAAAAATAATAAGCTGGCTTATTTTGTAGGTGGGCTATTAAACAGAATTTAATATTGTTTTCACTGCTAAATATTGCTACCCATAATGGAATAACTGAGTTTTGTAATAATAAGTACAGCAACCAGCCAAACACTAACCATTCAAATATTGCAATCTATGAGTAAAGCTGTTTTTCCAAATACATTTTTAATTGGTGTTCAAAAAGCAGGCACAACAACTTTAGATGATTGGTTAGCCCAACACCCGCAAATATTTTGTTACGAGTCGTTGAAAGATGTTCACCTGTTTGCACGTTATGCCAATAAAGAAGAAATAGATAAAAGGCTGCAGCAGGAAACCGCCGGTTATACCAGCCAGCCCATTGTATTGCAATCTGCCGTAAACTATTTCTTTTACCCACAGCTTTTGCAAAGTATTGCCCAGTATGCGCCACAGGCAAAACTGATAGTTATCCTACGTAATCCGTTAGACAGGGCCGTATCATCCTACAGTTATTTTAAGAAAATGCTTAGGGAGACAAGGCCAATGGAAGAGGCCATGATTTACCCACCCAAAGAGGCCACCGACTTTAATAAGGATAATAACGACTTTACCTATATAGAGCATGGTTTATATGCAAAGCAGGTAAAAAGCTGCCTGCAATATTTTACCAAAGAGCAATTATTGGTGTTAGATTACAATGATTTGGTAAAAAATCCGGCTGGCTTACTCAAAAATATGTTCACCTTTCTAGGGGTAGATGCAGATTTTATGCCCGACCTCACCCCAAAGAATGTAACCGGGTCAGTAAAAAGCCAGTTACTACAGGAAACCATTATTAAAAAACAAAGTAAGTTTAGAAAATGGGCGGTAGATAATATTATCGATCCTGTTTTTCCGGTGGGCAAACGCAAAATGCTAAAACGCAAATTATTTGAACTAAACACAGGCAAAAACCAGGTGGCCAAACCCGTTCAGGAGGAAAGTAAAGAAACCATTGCGGCGGTTAAGCAGGCTCTTGCGCCCTATTTTATTAATGATGCAAAAGAATTGGATGCTATTTTAGGAACCAGCTTTTCAGCAAAATGGTTTCCAGGCAAATAAATGGGTTAGTAAAGCCGGTTTTTTTGTTAGCCAGACTTTTGTAACAATATTAAACTGTCGTTGCGTCGCACTCTTGTACACTATATCTACAGGCGGCAAAACACAGTTTTATTATATTGCATCGCATTTAGGTATACGTTAACACCTGCTGTGCATGTATTTTATGCAACATTTTTGGCAGATACACACAATGCAATGGCCTTTTTTTGCCCAATATTGGTTTGCAGATGAAAGGATTGCGACGCAAGGAACGATGCCATATAATACCCGGCTGGTATTATACAATGCAAGGATACCCGATTTATAGCTTATGACAAACTTTATCATATTTACAACGCAGCGCAGTGGCTCCACTGTACTCACAAGAACATTGGACGGCCATCCGGAGATATTTTGCGCCGGTGAACTTTTTCACGAGTCTACAGATATTTACCATCCCGAATGGCATTTTCCTGTATGGGCACTTTCACAAAAAAGTAAAATGCTTCGCAAATTTGATAAAATACTGAATTACCCAAATTTGCGTTTTAGGGCTATACCACACATAAAAAAATTTTTCAATTCGGCCGGGAGCAATGAAAAGGTCAGGGGTTTTAAACTGATGATTTCACATATGAGAAGCATGCCTTATATGTGGGACTTTCTTAAAAAGAACAATACCAAAGTAATTGTTTTAATACGAAAAAATGTGTTTAATACCGGGCTTTCGCGTTTGCGTAAAGATGAAACCCGGGTACCACATGCGGCAGGCGCTGTTACGGTAACAGAGAAATTTAGGGTGGCACCAAATAAGCTGCTAAAGCATATGCAATACCTGGAAAAGGTAAACCAGGAGTTATTGGATTATACCCGGGATATGCCCCGTATTGTATTGTATTACGAGGATTTTGGCAACTGGGATGAGATGATGAATCAGGTGTTTAGTTTTTTGGAAGTTGGGCCGCAAACACTTCCGCCGGTACTTAAAAAAATAGGCGGCACCAGCTGGAGGGACGATGTAACCAACTACGAGGAAATAGAAAAATTACTAAAAGAAAATAATTACAATCAATATCTTTAATTATCATGGATAGAATAATACCTAATTTTTTAATAGGCGGTCCACCAAAGGGAGCTTCTACATCACTTAATTTTTACCTGAAACAGCATCCGGAAATATTTACGTCTCCGGTAAAGCAAACCCGTTTTTTTAGTGTGTATTATGAAAGGGGCAAGGATTATTATATCAATAACTTCTTCTCAGGGGTAACCAGTGAGAAAATGGTTGGAGAAGCAACACCCACTTATTTTTTACTGCCATTTGTAGCCAAGCGTATAAAGGACTACAATCCGGATATGAAAATTATCTTTTGTTTGCGTAATCCGGTAGAGCGCACCTTCTCTGGCTGGAGTATGCGTGTGAATAACGGAACCGAGCATTTATCTTTTCGTGAAGCCCTGGAAGCAAATGCCAAACAGCGGGAAACGCTAAAATTTGAAACAGAAGAAGAGGGAAAGATTTGGACTGAAGATATGTTAAGGGATGACAGGCTGGAAGATACCGGCACCAGAACCTATCTGGAAGGTAGCATGTATGCCCAAAACCTGCAGCATTATTTGGCTCATTTTCCGGCCAGCCAGATTAAGGTAATATTTTTAGATGATCTGCAGAAAGATGTACATGCTACTATGAAAGAGGTATTTGAATTTTTGGGTGTAGACCCGCAATTTCGGATTCAAAATACTGAACAAAAAAATACGTATAAAAAATCCAAGTTTAAAATTCTTGAACCAATTCTGGGAAAAAACAAGAAAATTTCTAAAATGTTGTCTGGTTTGATGCCAAAAACCTTCAAGAAAAAAATTTTAGACACAATGTATGTGGAGGGAAGCAAAAAAAAGTTAACTTTAGATGACAGAAGATTTGCGTACCAATATTTTAAACATGAAATAACCGAGCTTGAAAAGCTCCTAAATATTAATCTCGACCATTGGAAACTCGTTGAAAACACTTAATCATCCATCCCCTAATCTAAAATTCAATAATTATGAAAGTAGTCGTAGTAGGTACAGGATATGTAGGTCTTGTTACCGGAGCCTGTTTATCAGAAGTAGGTATTGACGTTACCTGTATCGATGTAAACGTGCAAAAAATCGAAAACCTAAAAAAGGGAATCCTTCCCATTTATGAACCAGGCCTTGATGGTTTGGTTGAGAGAAACACCAAAAAAAATCGCCTGAAATTTTCAACTGACATTGGCCAAACCATCATTGGTGCCGATGTAGTTTTTATTGCAGTAGGTACCCCTCCCGGTGAGGATGGAAGTGCTGATTTGCAGTATGTAATTCAGGTGGCAGACACAGTTGGTAAAAACATGACTGATTATTTGGTTGTGGTTACCAAAAGTACAGTTCCCGTTGGTACGGCTGCAAAAGTTAAAAGCGCTATTGCAGCAGCACTTGCTGCCAGAAGTGCGAGTATTGAGTTTGATGTGGCTTCTAATCCGGAATTCTTAAAAGAAGGTGCAGCTATTGATGACTTTTTAAAACCAGACCGTATTGTAATTGGTGTAGAGTCTGAAAGGGCAAAAAGTACCTTACGTAAATTGTATGACCCATTTGTTTTAAATGGTCACCCAATTTATTTTATGGATATTCCTTCTGCGGAAATGACAAAATACGCAGCCAATGCCATGCTGGCTACCAAAATTTCATTTATGAATGATATCGCCAACTTGTGTGATTTGGTTGGTGCTAACGTTAATGAAGTACGTAAAGGTATTGGTAGCGACGCCCGTATTGGTACCAAATTTATATATCCAGGTATTGGTTATGGTGGTTCATGTTTTCCTAAAGACGTAAAAGCTTTGGTTAAAACCGGTGAACAAAATAGCTATAAGCTCAGGATTTTGAGTGCTGTTGACGAGGTGAATAATGACCAGAAAATGGTGTTGGTAAATAAAATAAACAAACATTTTAACAGCGATATCAGTGGCAAAATCTTTGCTATATGGGGTTTGGCATTTAAACCAAATACCGATGATATGCGTGAGGCACCAGCCCTGGTAATTATCGAAGCTTTGTTAAAAGGCGGTGCCAAGGTAAAAGCCTATGACCCAGTATCTATGAAGGAGGCAAAACATATGCTAAGCCCGGAAGTAGAACTTTGCGAAGAACCAATGGCAGCTACAATTGGAGCAGATGCCCTTTTACTGGTTACAGAGTGGGCTGAATTTCGTTTGCCCGATTGGAATCATGTAAAATCTAATATGGCTGGTCATGTAGTTTTTGATGGCAGAAATATTTACAATGCCGAAGAAATGATACAAAGAGGATTTGATTATTATTGTATAGGTATGCGTTAATGCAGCTGAAGAATAATAGTTGTCCTTTAGTTTAATAATGTTAGCTATGCAGTGATATGGATTATACCAGTTTTACTGCATAGTTTTTTTATGCCCTTTACCGCAGACAACATTTTTTGATTGTTGCTGCCATTTTTATTGCAAATTGCACCACTAAACATTTTTCAATGGGCTTATATAGGATACTTAGTTTTTTTGTAAACTTTTTTTGTGCATTTCTGGCTGTTATTACTGCAGTGGGTTTGATGGTTTCGCTATCTAATCCTGCCGGATTGTTGCAGGTTTTTTTAATGGCTTCGGTGGTGTTGTATGGATGGTTTGCCAATAAGTTTTATTTGGAGGTGATAATGAAACTGCAAAAAATGAGTAAAAAGCAAAAAGACTGGTTACAGGTAAATGGTATTGTGGCATTGGTATTTAGTATACTTGGCATTAGTAATAGCATCTATATTTATTACAACCCTGATACTTTTGATGATTTATTAAGTGAAATGCCTGAAAAAATTGCCGACCCCCACCAAATGCTGATTAATGTTGCAACCGTGCTATTGGTGTTTTGTGCTTTATTGCTGGTTCATATTATTTGGACTTATAAATTGGTTAAAAAACACGCCGATTCTTTTGAAGGTTAATTTGGCTGGATATCGCATTCCCGAAAGTAAAGTTGAAGATATAATCTTGCGTTGCAGTGTGCGACGCAAGTAAAGCCGCATGACTTGGTTAGCCGGGTTCCAAAATTATTCCCTCTTTGAAGAGAAAGCATTTTTGCAGTTACCTGCAGAACGCTTTATTTTGTGGCATGACGGGCAGTGTTTATTTAATACCAACAGTTTTACATGAAGATGAGCAAGCATTAGCCGCATTGCCGGCTTATATTACGGATGCCATAAAAGCATGTGATGTTTTTTTTGTTGAGCAGGAAAAAACCGCACGCAGGTTTTTTAAAAAACTTTGGCGTGAAATGGTTATTGATAATTATGAATGGCATACCATACATAAGGCGGAGGCAGCAGTTAAAGCAAGTTTTATAGCCTGTTTACAACAAGGTAAAAATATAGGTATTGTGAGCGAAGCCGGTTGTCCGGGTATAGCCGATCCGGGGCAGGTATTGGTAGAAGCTGCACAACAGATAAATGCAGTTGTTAAACCATTAGTTGGGCCCAGTTCTATTTTGCTGGCTTTAATGGCTAGTGGTATGAACGGGCAGGGCTTTATGTTTAATGGTTATTTGCCTATTGAAACTGCTGAAAGAAAGGTGTCTATAAAAGCATTGGAAACCGACTCGCAAAAAAGAAATTGTACAGAAATTTTTATTGAAACCCCTTACCGTAACAATGCCCTTTTAAATGATATTTTGATAACCTGCCATGCAGATACCAGGTTATGTATTGCTGTAGATATTACAGCACCCGGAGAAAGTATTGTTACTAAAAAAATTAAGGACTGGAAAAAAGAGCAGGGCATTCAATTACATAAACGCCCTGCTATTTTTTTACTGCATGCAGGATAATTTACTTGCCCTGCAGTGTTGGCGTTACGCCTTTATCCAGTGTAACACCTTTTATTTGGTAAACACTGTCTACAATATATACCTGCATGCCGCGCCATGGTAATGCACCAAGGTATTCGCGGTATTGCACCTGTACCTCGGTGCCCGGGTTATCGTTAAGTAGTTTGGCTACTCTTTCGTTTTCTACGCTAAATTCAAACTCGTTGCTTTGTACATTGGCTTTAAAACCACTCTGTATTATTTTACCTTCCCAGGTTTTAAAGAGCACACCTTTTTCCATAAAAGTGTTTAAAACGCCAGCCCTGGTGCCTACAGCAAATACCCAGTAATAGCGGAAATAAAAAAAGATGGCAAATGATAATACAAACACAAGTGTTATGTAGCGGATAATTTTTTTCTTATTCATATTATAAGCCGTATTTATCTACAAGATACAAAAGAGCAGCCATGTTTACAGCACCCAGTTTTAGTTCTCTGATATTCACCGATTCAAACACATCTGATGCTGCATGGTGCACATCAAAGTAGCGTTGCGAGTCTGGCTGAAGGCCGGCCATGGGTGTTTTGAAGGCTTCTTTTAAATATCCTATATCAGCACCACCACCGCCCTGGGTAAAACCATCGCCGCCATAGGGAGTGAATAGCGGCTTCCAGCTATTTAATTTTGACCAAACGGCAGTATTTACATCAAAGCCAAAACCACGTGGCGTAAAGCCGCCTTCGTCAGATTCCAGTGCAAATATGTGTTTCTCATTTTTTTCTTTAGCAACCGCAGCATATTGTTTACCACCCCTTGTTCCATTTTCTTCATTGGCAAATAAAACAAACCTGATAGTATGCTTTGGTTTAAAACCCAAAGCGGCAAAAACCCTTAAAACTTCAATGGTTTGAATGATGCCTGCACCATCATCGTGTGCCCCTTCGTTAACATCCCAGCTATCCAGATGGCCCCCAACGGTTATGATTTCATTGGGGTATTCAGTACCTGTTAACTCGCCAATTATATTATGGCCAATAGTATCTGGCAACATTTTGCCATAGGTAAAAATTTGTGCGGTTATATTGGTGTTGTTATCCAATAAGCTATCTAATTTTTCTACGTCCCTAAGTCCTACAGCTACGGCTGGAATTTTTGGTAAACTATCTGCATAATTCATGGCACCGGTATGGGGGTTGTTATCCATGGCATGTGTCATAGACCTTACCATTACTGCTACAGCACCATATTTGGCAGCACGACTGGCACCGGCACCACGATACATTACATTTTTACCATAAGATTGAAATGTTTTAATAAATGTTTCTTCAAAGGGTACATTATAAAAAACAATTTTACCTTTTATTTCGGATTTTCTTTTCTCCAGTTCGTCAAAGCTATTTACCCTTATAACTGGTGCAGTTACGCCTTTTGGTCCGCTGCCTTCAGAATTGCCTAAAGCCAATACGTTTAAAGGCATATTTACAATTTTACCTTTACCGGCGGTGAAAGAAACAGTTGCTTTGTCTTTACCACCGCGTACCCAATGTGGTACCATACATTCCTGCATGCTAACTTTATCGGCGCCGGATTGATCCATGATGCTATAACCCCAGTTTTCGGCCTGTACCATTTGCGGGGATCCGGCCAAACGCCCACCTATTTTTTTGGTAAGATAAAACAGGTTATTATAGGCAGCCCTGCTAACCATAATGTTATCTGATATGGTTTTAATAAATACAGAGTCTGCAGTATAGTTTTGAGTTTGCTGGGCCAGAGCTGCTACGGGTAATGCGAACAGTAGGAAACATATTTTTTTCATGTGTATTATTTGAATATCTGTAGCGAATGTATTTCTTATTTACAGCTCAAACAACCTGTTTTTACGGGCTGATTGTTTTAGCTGCCATAAAAGAGGAACGTACAAGTGAGTGACACAACAGGTGATGACATAAAATGCTATTGCTCGCTAACAAATATGGGTAGCCAAACTGCCTGTATGCGTTAACTAAATGTTGCATATTTTGTAATTGTACGAAAGGCATGGCAATAAGCCGAAATGATTGTTACTTTGCCACATTAAAAGAATGCCATATGCGTATAGGTATAGTTTGTTACCCCACTTTTGGTGGTAGCGGGGTTTTAGCAACGGAATTAGGAAAAGCACTTGCAGATAAAGGCCATAGCGTACATTTTATTACGTACCAGCAACCGGTTAGACTAAATGTTTTTAATGCCAATATATATTATCACGAAGTAAGGGTGCCCACTTACCCTTTGTTCGATTATCCGCCTTACGAAATAGCCCTGGCCAGTACCATGGTAGATGTAATTAATAATCACGATTTGGATTTGTTACATGTGCATTATGCTATTCCGCATGCCAGTGCAGCTTATATGGCCAAGCAAATTGTACAAAAAAGTGGCAGAACCATTCCCTTTATTACCACATTACATGGCACAGATATTACGTTGGTGGGTAAAGATAAAACCTATGAACCCGTTGTTACTTTTTCTATCAATGAAAGCGATGCCATTACTGCAGTGTCGAATAACCTTAGGGAAGAAACTTTTCACTCATTTAAAATAACAAAAGAAATAGATGTTATTTACAATTTTGTAGATGTAAAACGCTTTAGTAAAAAGCCCATTGATGCTTTTAGACAGGTAATTGCGCCAAAGGGTGAAAAAATTATGGTGCATGCTTCAAACTTTAGAAAAATAAAAAGAGTAAATGATGTTATAAAAGTATTTGCCAAAGTAAGAAAAGAAATACCTGCCAAATTGCTTATGATTGGCGATGGGCCTGAAAGACCTGTATCAGAAGAACTGGCCAAAGAACTGGGTGTGCATGATGATGTACGTTTTGTAGGTAAGCAGGAGCAAATAGAGGAAATATTACTGGTGTCAGATATGTTTATTCTTCCCTCAGAATATGAGAGTTTTGGTTTGGCTGCCTTAGAAGCAATGGCCGCCAGTGTGCCGGTAATTAGCACCAATACAGGTGGTTTGCCCGAAATAAATATACATGGTGTTACAGGCTATACTGCCAATTTGGGAGATGTTGATACCATGAGCCGATATGCTATAGAAGCTTTTAGCGACGATGCATTATTGGCAAGTTTAAAAGAAGGTGCTTTTCAACAGGCACTTAAATTTGATATACACAATATTGTGCCCATTTACGAAAAACTGTACAGCCGCTTTTGCCGGATGAGTGATATTGAAATGCCTTAGTTCGCATTCCATAAGTGCAAATTCACTTACTTTTTTGCGGTGAAAAATGTGTAGCCATGCAGTTGTTTTGCTATGTAGCATCCTTGCGTCGCACACTTGTACTGCAGTAGGCAAGGCAGCTAAAAGAGCCCTTAAATAGTGAATTGGTTGAGAGGTTAAATGCTTAGAGGAAAATAGCTGCCAGTATATAATCGGCAAATAAAATCATAATACAACTTACCACCACCGAGGTGGTACTGGCACGGCCAATTTCCAATGCGCCACCTTGTACATGATACCCATAGTAAGCGGGTATACTACTAATAATAAACGCAAATGTATAAGCCTTATACAAGGCAAAATTAATGTTGAAAATATTCAGGTTTTGGCGTAAGCCATTATCAAAAATTTCTGGTGGCAATATGCCGGACATGGCGCCTGCTGTTCTACCACCCCAAATTGCGAGCACTGCAGATATGATTACTAAAAAAGGCACCACAATTAAAGCCCCCAGTATTTTGGGCATAATTAAATAACTGCGGGTATTTATGCCCATTATTTCCAGCGCATCTATTTGTTCTGTGGTGCGCATATTACCCAGTTCACTGGCAATTTTGCTGCCTACCACACCAGCCAGTACAATACAAACCACCGTAGGCGATAGTTCAAGAATAACGCTATCACGTACAATTTGTGCAATGGTGGCTTGAGGCACTAATGGACTAACCAACTGATATGCCGTTTGTACCGTAGTTACTGCACCCAAAAACAAGGATATGATGATGACAATGGGTAAGGAGCCAATACCAATTTCGCTGCATTGGTGCATGAGTTCTTTCCAGTACATTTTCATGTTCTCGGGTTTGGTAAACATGCTGCGCAGCATTACCAAAAACTTGCCTAAATGATTTAAAAAACGTGATAACACAATTCTATTTTTTAGTTGGTTTATTGCCTGCCTGTACGTTGTTGTATATGCATGGCTGCCAATGGTGCTGTTGTACAAGTGTGCGACACAAGCAGGTTAAATAGCACTACTATAGCCCGGCTAAAAAATGCATTTTTATGTGCATTAAGTAACCGGTAATTTGTGTTATTTACCGTGGCCTTTTTTTAAGCGCTTCCACCAGGGCGATTTGCTTATTTCATCTTCTACGTTGGCCATGCTTTTCATTTGCGCATCTACTACTGCAATATTAGCCATATTAATAATATTACGCACCGTGCTGCCCAATTGTAAAACGTGTACCGGTTTTTTTAAGCCCAGCAAGATGGGGCCTATCGCATCGGCGCCACCCAATTCTTTTAACAGGTTATAAGCTACGTTTCCTGCTGCCAGATTGGGGAAAATTAGCACATTTACATCATGATCTACCAGGGTGCTAAACGGATAGTTGTCTTTAAGTATGTCTTTGTTAAATGGTACCCACGCCTGCATTTCACCATCTATAATTAAGGATGGATCTCTTTCTTTTACCAGTTGTGTAGCTTCTGCCACCAATCTGGCTTCAGGCGAATCACTGCTGCCGAAATTACTGTAACTAAGCATAGCAATGCGTGGGGGAATGTTAAAGCTTTTTACTTCGCGTACCACCATCATGGTAATATCTGCCAATTCTTCGGCAGTTGGGTTAAAATTTACCGTGGTATCTGCCAGAAATAATGGGCCTTTGCGGGTAAGCAATAAATACATACCGGCAATTTTTTTAACGCCATCTTCTACGCCAATAATCTGCAATGCCGGCCTTATTGTTTCTGCATAGTTTTTGGTAAGACCCGAAATCATGGCATCGGCATCGCCGGTTTCTACCATCATGCAACCAAAATTGTTGCGTTCCCGCATTAGCTTTTTACTTTCATAAAAATTAAGTCCGCGGCGTTGCCTTTTCTTAAAATAAAGTTCAGCGTAATAATTGCGTTTTGCCTCTGTTTCATGGCTGCGTGAATCTATTATGGGCAGATCTTCAATATCAATATTGTTTTCATGCGCAATACGTTTTATTTTGGCTTCTTCGCCTAATAAAATAGGGTAGGCTATGCCATCATCGTAAATAATGCTGGCAGCTTTTAGTATTTTTTGGTTATCTGCTTCTGCAAATACAATGCGTTTGGGGTCTTTACGGGCTTTGTGGCCAATAATACGCATTACCTGATTATCCAGTCCAAGTCTTTTATTTAGTTCTACCGTATAGGCATCCCAGTTATCAATGGTTTTTTGTGCTACACCGCTTTCAATGGCAGCTTTAGCTACAGCAGGTGCAATTGCCGCCAATAAACGGGGATCTAATGGTTTTGGCATGATATATAATGGACCAAATGCCATTGTTTTTTGGTTGTAAGCCATATTAACAATGTCTGGTACAGGTGTTTTGGCCAGTTGGGCCAGGGCCTTAACCGCCGCCAGTTTCATGGCTTCGTTTATTTGTTTGGCACGCACATCCAAAGCACCCCTGAAAATATATGGAAAGCCCAATACATTGTTCACCTGGTTAGGGTAATCGCTACGGCCGGTGGCCATAATTAAATCTTTTCTAACCGCTGTTGCATTTTCGTAGGTAATTTCCGGATCAGGGTTGGCCATGGCAAAGGCGATGGGGTTTTTGGCCATGCTTTTTATCATATCCTGTGTTACCACATTGCCTACGCTAAGGCCAAGAAAAACATCTGCATCTTTCATGGCGGTGGCCAGTGTCCAATCGCTTTTCTCTACAGCAAATTTTTTGCGAATGTCTCCCAAATCTGTTCGGCCTTTGTGTAGTACACCATCTTTATCAAACAAAATAAAATTTTCGTAACGTGCACCCAATGCCACATATAATTGCGCACAGGCCATAGCGGCGGCGCCGGCGCCATTTACCACAATACGTACTTTTTCTATTTTCTTTTTTTGCAGTTCAAGTGCGTTTAATAATGCTGCGCTGCTAATAATGGCAGTGCCATGCTGGTCGTCGTGCATTACGGGAATATTGCATTGTTCACGCAACATTTTTTCAATGTAAAAGCATTCTGGTGCTTTTATATCTTCCAGGTTAATACCGCCAAAAGTGGGTTCCAGGGCTTTAACTATCTGTACAAATTTTTCGGGGTCTTTTTCGTTAATCTCAATATCAAATACATCAATATCGGCAAAAATTTTAAACAATACCGCCTTGCCTTCCATTACTGGTTTACTGGCTTCGGCACCAATATCACCTAAACCCAATACGGCTGTACCATTGGTTATTACTGCTACCAGATTGCCCTTGGCAGTGTATTTGTAAATTTCTTCCCGGTTTTTAAAAATTTCTTTACAGGGCTCGGCAACACCAGGGCTATAGGCCAAAGAAAGATCTCTTTGTGTTTTAGCTTCTTTGGTAGGTATTACTTCAATTTTGCCCGGCCGGCCTGAGGAGTGATATTCCAGCGCTTGTTCTACATTAAGTTTGTTAGACATAATTCTTGTATCTTTTATTTAAACTGTACGGCAGCAAATGCTTATTGTAGTGCACGTAATTTTTGTAAAAGTATGTATGATTATTGTATTAGTTGTACTGTTATAAAAGTATAGCCATGCAATTGTTAGTTATTTTATGGGCCCGGCAATTAAAGCTAACATGAACTTTACTTGCGTCGCACACTTGTACGCTTTTTTGGTAATGCAGCTGTTGAAAATGATAGTTTATTTTGCCTGTCTGCTGCATCATTTATAATCTGCAGATGAAAGGATTGCGACGCAAGGATGCTGCCATTTTTGCTGCAGCAGGTATTATAATTAATGGTGCTTTAAACAGTAGTTAAATGCTCTGTACTAATTGAAAATATTATTTCGGTACCCTTTTGTGGTGCGGTATTTATATGAATGGTTTCGCCCATTTTTGAAAGCAGATCGAAGGTGAACATTAAACCCAGACCGGTGCCTTTTTCGTTATTGGTACCGCGGGTGCTAATAAATTCCCTGTTATTAATTTTCTCCATAATATCTGCATCAATACCCGAACCTTCATCTTTAAATGAAACTGTTATTTTATTTTCTCCGGCGGTGCTTTGTATGGTAATAGTTTTGCCGCTGGGAGTAAATTTTATGGCATTTGATAACAGGTTTCTAAATACCGTTAAGATGATTTGCTTATCGGTTTTAACCATTAGGTTTGCCGGAATAAGGTTTTGTACCAGTAATTGTTTATCCTGAATTAATTGGTGATGCATATTAATTACATCTGCCGCACAGGTATGCAGGTTAAAAATTTGTTTGTGAATTTTAAGATCACTTATTTGTTCTCTGGCCCAGAGTAAGGTGTTATCCAGCATGCTCATTAAATGGCCGATATCATTATCCAGCAAAAGGCTTAACTGCGTAAACTCTTCTTCGTTCATGATTTTTTCACGGGTGAGGTATAGGGTGCTTTGCAGGGAGGTAAGCGGTGAGCGTACATCGTGTGCTATCATGGAGATAAGCTTATCTTTTACACCATTTATAATGGCCAGTTCTTTATTCTTTTCTGCTGTAAAGAGTTGTAATTCACGGGAAGTTTTTAAAGCTGCAGTTTTTTGACGGTATAAGAAAAACAGAAAAAAACAGATTAATACAAACACAAAAACCAGTGCTCCCAGCAAATAATTGTTTTTCATTTGCTCGTCCTGCAGGCGTTTGTTTTCTGCTTCTTTTTCTTTAACCTGTTCTTCTACCTGTGAACGTTGTAAACCTTTGTTTGTTTTATAGTTATAACTACTATCGTAAAGGGTGGTGTAATATTTAAGGTGAGCATATGCTTCCTGGTAATTGCCCAATACAGAATCTACCTCGGCCATATACCGCAGGTATTTGAGTTGGGGATCAAGAATTTTAGCTGCTTTAATTTTTTCAAATTCGCTGTGAAATATTTCGGAAGCTTTTTTGTAATCCTTTTCGGCCAGGGCTACCGCACCCAGACCTAATAAAGCCAGTGCATAATCTGGTTCAGAAATATCACCTTTTTTATAATTGGAAATTGTTTTTTCATAACAGCCTTTAGCCTGTGCGTGTAGTTTAAAGGATTCGTACATATCTCCCATTTGCTGGTATACATCAGCAAGCTGATAAGGTTGCTCAAGCTGGGTAAATATGTTTATAGCTTCAGTAAAATGAAAAACAGAGGAGTCTAGCCGATTGGTAGCACCGAAAAGCTTGGCAAAATTTATTTCAAGATCGCCTAAATGGGCTTTGGAAGCGGGATCGTTTAATAACATTTTCCTGCCCATTCGTAAATAGTTTTCGCCTTCTTTTATTTTCCCTACTCCAAAATATTCGGTGCCTAAATAATCATAAATAAACCCCCTTTCAGGAGATTCTACGGTTTGATCAACATATTTCAGGGCTTTATTGGTATTAATAAGGGCTTTATTCCAATCGTTTTCTATTTCGTATACATAGGCAATACTCAGGTAAGCTTCTCTTAAATAATAGGGAGAGTTTATTTTTTCTGCATACTCCAGAAGGGTAAATGCCTTTTTTAAAGCTTCGGTAGTTTTGTATTGCCAGGTATATACGCTTGTTAATTGGCGTAAAGCGGCACAGGTAAAGCTATCAATATTTATTTTTTTGCCCAGGCTGTCGGCCTGTAATGCATAACCTTCAGCTGAACGTAAATTGCTTGTTTGGTATCCTTTTGAAATTTGGATTAATAATTTTAATGAGGTTGTATCGTTCCCGGAATGTTCTTTTAGTTGTTGCAATAAACCATCTATTTCAATTTGTTGGGCATAGCTTTTTACCAGCATGACCATACAGCAGGCAACAATTATAATGCGTTTAAAAAAAGCTGAGCAATGCATTGCATTTTTATTTTGGATATTGAAAATGGTATAAGCCATTAAAGACTTGCACCTAACCATGCCATTATACCCATTCCAGTTTCAATGGCTCTTTCATCTATATTAAATACTGGTGTATGAACATTGTGAATAATGCCGGCTTCCTCATTTCTTACGCCTAATCTAAAAAAACAGCCGGGAATTAATTGTGTGTAATATCCAAAATCTTCTGCACCCATGCGCATTTCTGTTTCTGAAATATTTGCAGGACCCATATAAATGCCCGCTAAATCTCTTGCAGATTCATTTAATATTTCATCATTGTCTACTGCGGGGTAGCCAACATCAATTAATATATCGGCTGTGGCGCCCATGGCAGTTGCCATACCAAGCACTTGTTGTTTGATTAAGTCATGCGCCTTGTAACGCCAGGTTTCATCCATGGCCCTGAAAGTACCCATTAATTTTACTTCGCTCGGAATAACATTGGTGGTATTGCCCCCATGGAAAGAGCAAATTGAAAGTACTGATGGAGTAGTTGGATTATTATTTCGACTAACTATTTGCTGCAGGCTTACTATAATTTGTGATGCAATTAATATGGTATCAGCCGTTAAATGAGGGGCCGCAGCATGGCCACCTTTACTTTTGATAGTAATGTAAATTTCATCTGCGCTGGCCATTACCCTGCCACTTCTAAAACTTAACTGCCCTAATGGTAAACCGGGGTGCACATGCAAGGCAATTATACCTTTAGGGGCTGGGTTTTCCAGCACACCATCTTTTATCATTAAACTGGCACCACCGGGGTTTTTTTCTTCACCAGGCTGAAAAATCAATTTTATGGTGCCTTCCCATTCTTCTTTTAATTCATGCAGAATTTTGGCAGCACCTAGCAAACAGGTAGTATGTACATCATGCCCGCAGGCATGCATTACACCATCATTAACCGATTTGTAGGAGATATTATTTTCTTCAAAAATGGGTAAGGCATCCATGTCGCCACGTAAAGCAACTATTCGGCTATCGGGGTTTTTACCTTTAATCAGTGCAACTACCCCAGTAGTTGCCATTATCTGAAAAGGGATACCCATTTCGGCTAGTTTGGCTTGTATAAAAGCAGAAGTCTCAAATTCTTTGTAACTAAGTTCGGGATGTGCGTGCAGATGGCGGCGAATGGCAATACTGCTATCTAAGTATTTATTAGCTAAATCTTTTATTTTCTCTTTCAGCATAATCAATTTCTTTACTGATTGGTAGCCCCGTCATCATCGTCTTTGAGCACATAATCAATTACATCTTCCACAATGTAAGCATTTTGATTGTATGCTTTTGCAAACTGCTTTTGAAAAGCAACCGCATCAGGTTTTTTTAGAAAATTTCCGATACGTACTTTGAAATTGGGTGCCTGAAAAGATATATATGTTTTTTGGGAGGGGAATAGCCTCAATAAATCAGCCTTTGTTTTAAATGCCAGTTCCCTGTTGCGTGTATTCAAGACCTGTAAGCGATAGCCACGAAATTTTCCCGTACTCGTCATTTGAGCTGTAATTTTATTTACAGCAGCTTCCTTTTGGGTAAAAATTTCCAATCGGCTATCCTGATGGACAATAACAGTATCTCTGGCAGCAAAAAGGCTGTTTGTGTAAATGAATGCAAATGAACAAAATAGGATTGCTTTAATCATATGGCAATTTATTAATCATACTAACTAAAAATGATGCCAGCATTAATATCCGGCAGCTGTTGCATCCTGTTGCTGTACAATGGCAACACCGGCGCTACAGCCTAATCGTGTGGCACCACCTTCTATAAGGGCTTTTGCAAAGGCATAGGTTTTAATACCGCCGGAAGCTTTTATTTGAATGGATGGTGATAAATGTTTGCGCATAAGTTCAACAGCTTCTACAGTAGCACCTTGCTCAGCATAACCTGTAGATGTTTTCATGAAATCTATGCCGGCTGGAGCATATAACTGGCAGCATTTGATTATTTCATCGTTGGTTAATATGCCTGATTCAATAATTATTTTTACAGTTTTTTGTTGTTGTTTTATAACTGGGATGATATGGCTTATTTCGTTGGCCAGATATTGCCAATCGTTGTTTTTTAGGGCTATGAGGTTAATAACAATATCCAGTTCATCTACCCCATCTATCATGGCTAACACAACTTCTGCAATTTTTGCTTCTATAGCACTGTAGCCAAAGGGGAAACCTATTACGGTGGCTGTTTTAACAGTTGAACCCTGTAAAAATTGTTTGGCAGTTTTTATAAAAGGTGGTGGTACACATACCGCTGCAAACTGATGTTGAATAGCTTCTTTGCATAGCTTCTCTACATCGCTTATTAATGTGGTTGGCTTTAGTATGGTATGATCTATATAACCGTTTAGTTTCATGCTTTGTTTTTAAATTGATGCTATGAATGCGGAACCCTGAAGTGTGCGACGCAAGCGGCGATGCTATTTGTTTTATTAGCCGGGCCCATACTTGTTTTTATAGCTTTTGATAGGCTCAAAAATACAGCTTACATAAAAACCCCGCTGTTTTGCGGGGTTTTTATTTTATGCATCCTTACCGTGACAGGCTTTATATTTTTTGCCACTACCACAAGGGCAGGGATCGTTACGGCCAATTTTTGGACCCACTTTTACGGGTTCCTGTTTAACGGGAGTGGGATCTAAATAATCGTTTTCGTTGGCTGCGTAATCCTGTCCGGCAGCGTCTATCTGTTCTTTGTTGGCTTTTAAGCGGCTCATGTCGGTCTTTTGCTCACGGCCTTCACGTATTTGCTGGGGTTGGCGTTCCTCAGAAGGAATATCGGCATGGCACAGAAAATTAACAATGTCTTTGTTAACACCGGCATTCATTTGTTTGAATAACATATATGCTTCGCCTTTGTAAATAACCAGCGGGTCTTTTTGTTCGTAATGGGCGGTTTGTACGCTTTGCTTTAAATCGTCCATGGCACGCAGGTGTTCTTTCCATTCATCATCTATAAGCGCCAATGTGATGGTGCGTTCCAATGCATTTACCAATTCGCCTCCATTGCTATTTAGGGTTTTATCTAAATTGGCTAAAACCTGTAAACCTTTTCTGCCGTCGCTAAATGGTACAACTACATTTTCTATATGCGCACCCTGGGCCTGGCGGATATTTTTAAATACAGGAATAACATGCTGCATAATAGCGTGTCTTCTTTGCTGGTAATTACCAAATGCTTCTGTATATAATTTATCGGCCAGTTTTTGTTCGCTTTCTTTAGTAAACTCGTCGGCAGTTATTTTGGTATCGAGGCCAAAATTTACAATTACTTCTAATCGGAAACCATCAAAATCGTTACGTTCTTTAAACGTATTTACCAGACCTTCTGCTACATCATAAAATGCATTGTCCAGGTCTAATGCCAATCTTTCGCCAAACAAAGCGTGGCTGCGCTTGGTATAAACAACTGTTCTTTGTTTGTTCATTACATCGTCGTACTCCAACAAGCGTTTACGGATGCCAAAGTTGTTTTCTTCCACTTTTTTCTGGGCACGTTCAATACTTTTGGTAATCATGCTGTGCTGTATAACTTCACCTGGTTTGTACCCTGCAAAGTCCATTACCTTGGCAATACGTTCACTGCCAAACATGCGCATTAAATCATCTTCCAGCGAAACATAGAATTGAGTAGAGCCGGGGTCGCCCTGGCGACCAGCGCGTCCACGTAACTGCCTGTCTACACGGCGGCTTTCATGCCGCTCAGTACCTATAATGGCTAAACCGCCTGCTTCTTTTACGTTGGGCCCCAGTTTAATATCAGTACCACGACCGGCCATATTGGTGGCAATGGTAATGGCGCCTGCCAAACCTGCTTCTGCAACTACCTGTGCTTCACGGGCATGTTGTTTGGCGTTTAATACATTGTGCGGTATTTGTTTTTGCTTTAGCATACGGCTAAGCAATTCACTTACTTCAACCGAGGTAGTACCTACCAGTACAGGTCGGCCTGCATTGCGTAGTTCTTCTATTTTATCAATTACTGCACCGTATTTTTCACGTTTGGTTTTATATACCAGGTCGTGCTCATCGTTTCTGATGGCTTTTACATTGGTTGGAACGGTAACAACATCTAATTTATAAATACTCCAAAACTCTGCAGCTTCTGTTTCAGCTGTACCCGTCATACCACATAGCTTGTGATACATACGGAAATAGTTTTGTAAGGTAACAGTAGCATAGGTTTGGGTGGTAGCTTCAATTTTTACATTCTCTTTAGCTTCCAAAGCCTGGTGTAAGCCATCACTGTAACGGCGGCCATCTAATATACGGCCTGTTTGTTCGTCTACAATTTTAACGCCGCCATCCATTACTACATATTCTACATCTTTATCAAATAGGGTATAAGCCTTTAAAAGTTGTTGAACTGTATGTATACGATCTGTTTTGGTAGCATATTCGTTTAAAATAGCTTCTTTACGTTTTATTTTTTCCTCAGCAGGAGATACTGCATCATTATCCACCAATGCAAGGTCTACGCCAATATCGGGGATAATAAAGAAATTAGGATCTTCTCCGGCACGGGTAATAAGTTGAATACCTTTATCGGTTAATTCAACAGAGTTATTTTTTTCATCGATGTAGAAGTATAATTCCTCATCTACTTTTGGCATTTCTTTTTGCTGATCGGCCAGATAATAATTCTCTGACTTCTGCATTTTCTGCCTTACACCAGGCTCACTTAAAAATTTAATTAATGCACTGTTTTTGGGTAAGCCACGGTGTGAGCGGTATAAAGCAAGTCCGCCATCTTTAGGATCATCATTTCCCTCGGCAATTTTTTTGCGGGCCTCGTTTAAAAACTGGTTGGTTGCTCTTTTTTGGGCTTCTACCAGTTTTTCAATTCTTGGTTTAAGATCAAAAAATTGCTGAGTATTATCGCTATGGCCAATAGGGCCCGAAATAATCAGCGGTGTACGTGCATCATCAATTAATACAGAGTCAACCTCATCCACCATGGCAAAATGGTGTTTGCGTTGTACCATTTCATCTGGTGTGTGTACCATGTTATCACGCAAATAGTCAAAACCAAATTCATTATTGGTACCATAAGTAATATCTGCCATATAAGCTGCCCTGCGTTGTGCACTATTGGGGGTATGCTTATCAATACAGTCAACTGTTAATCCAAGCCATTCAAATATAGGTCCGTTCCACTCAGAGTCACGACGGGCCAGGTAATCATTTACCGTAACTATATGTACTCCTTCGCCGGGTAAAGCGTTTAGGTATGCAGGTAAAGTAGATACCAGTGTTTTACCTTCACCGGTGGCCATTTCTGCAATTTTACCCTGGTGTAGTACACTACCACCAATTAACTGTACATCGTAGTGTACCATGTTCCAGGTTACTTTTCCACCACCTGCGGTCCAGCTGTTTTGAAAAACTGAATTATCGCCATCAATAGATATATAATCTTTTTTAACACTCAGGTCCCTGTCCTGTGGGGTAGCTGTGGCCACCATTTGGATATTTTCTTTAAAGCGGCGGGCGGTTTCTTTTATAACGGCAAAAGCTTCGGGCAAAATTTGCTCTAATACTTCTTCTATCTTTTTGTTACGGTCTTTGGCCAGCAAATCTATTTCCTGGTAAATTACATCCCGCTGCTGAATCTGCTCTTCGGGCAAGGCCTCTGCAGCTTCTTTCTTTTCACTAATTATGGCATCTATTTCTTTCAGGTGCTCTTTAATTCTGGCCCTGAATTCATTTGTTTTGCCCCTGAGTGCATCGTTGCTTAACGATTGGTATTGCTGAAAAAACTGGTTTACTTTCGCTATAACCGGCTCTAACAATTTTACATCTTTTTCACTTTTATTACCTCCTAAAAGTTTGGAAATAAGCTTCAGCATGTATTATAATTGGGTATTGATAAATAATTTTTTTCTAATTCTTTCCATTTTTCAAAAACCATGCTATTCGAATTTTTTAGCCAAATTGACAGCAGTTTTATTGAAAGTGGGCAAAGGTAATCAATTTGCAATAGCCTTGTTGGGCCTTCAACCTATACAGGCTGCTTAAAGGCCAAGGTTAACTGTTTTTTAAAACCTTATTCATTTTTACGGGCTTTTTGTACCTGTTGTGATATCTTTTTGTAGCCCGGCTTTTTCTTTCTGTTCCTCTTTTCTTGCGTCGCACACTTGTACTTTCATATTGCTATTGGGCTTTTAACAGCGGGTTTACTTGCTGGTTTTGCGTGAGGGATAGCAGCGGAAAGCCCGCAGCAAACGAAGTGCAGCGAGGACTTGCAGCGAATAGCCCGACCCGAAGGGGCACGCCCGATGTAATTTTAAACCCACATTTATACCAACACATTTACTTAAAATAATTAGAGAACTTTTTTTTGGATTTGCCTTTTCAACAAATTCCCCTATTTTTGCGCCCCTGATTTAAAGATAATATGCTGATTAGGTTGTACTGCTACCCGCAGATGTAACCGGTAAGAATGAATTTCTTTAAAAGCGGATGTGGCGAAATTGGCAGACGCACTAGACTTAGGATCTAGCGCCGCAAGGCATGTGGGTTCGACCCCCTCCATCCGCACGATTCAATTATAAAAGGAACATGGAATAATGAATACCGCTTATTTATTCAAGATTCCCTGTTCCTTTTTATTATACAAGAAAAGCAAAACGCACAACAATGGCGACAGTTACAAGAGAAAATATTGGTTTGCTTAATGATAAGCTTACCGTTACAGTTGCGAAAGAGGATTACCTGCCTTCATTTGAAGCTTCACTTAAAAAATACGCTAAAAGCGCTAATATTCCGGGTTTTCGTAAGGGAATGGTGCCTGCCGGCCTTATTAAAAAAATGTATGGTCAGGGTGCTTTTGCCGATGAAGTACTGCGTACAATAGAAAAAAGCCTGACTGATTATTTACAAAAGGAACAACTGGACATTTTTGCCCAGCCACTGCCTTTGGAAACCGATAGCAGCAAAATTGATATGAACAATGCAACAGATTATTCTTTTGCATTTGAAGTAGGATTAAGACCTGCCTTTGAAGTGGATTTGGCTGGTATAAAAGTTACCCGTTTTGTTATTGATGTTACCGATGCAATGATTGAAGAAGAGGTAAACCGCTTACAAATACGCAATGGTAATATGACTGAGCCTGAAGCAGTAAGCACTGATGAAGACGTATTAAATGTGGAATTTACAGAAACAGATGCAGCAGGTGTTGTAGTAGAAGGTGGAATTACCAAAGCCAATTCTTTATTGGTAAAATATTTTAACGAAGCTACCCGCCCGGGTTTAATGGGTAAAAAGAAAGACGACACCATTCAAATACAACTGGCTACAGCCTTTGACGAAAAAGAACGAGAATGGATTATAAGCGATCTTGGTTTAGATAAAAACGAAGCTGGTGTTGCAGATAAATACTTTACACTAACCATTACTAAAGTTGGGCTGGTAGAAAAAGCTGAACTAAATGCTGAATTCTACGAAAAAGTTTATACCGGCCGCAATATTGCTACCGAAGAAGATTTTAGAAATGAAGTAAAAGCGGAAATTGAAGCTTATTACAAAAGCCAGAGCAGTAACCAGCTGCAAGACCAGATTTATCATCACCTTACCGATCATATTAGCATGGAATTTCCTCAGGGCTTCCTGAAAAGATGGTTGCAGAATGGCGATGAGAAAAGAAAAACTGCCGAAGAGGCAGAAGCAGAATATCCTGCTTTCGAAAGCCAGTTAAAATGGTCCTTAATTAGCAGCAAGCTTATTAATGAAAATAATATTACTGCAGAACCATCAGAAATAATGGATTTTGCTCGCCAGCAAATTATGGGTTATATGGGTGGCCAGGGTATGGGTGCAGAAGCTGCCCCATGGATGGACGAATATGTAAACCGCATGATGAAAGACAAGAAATTTGTAGAAGAAACCTATATCCGTGTACAAACGGGTAAACTGTTTGCCTTTATGGAAACACAGGTAACTCCTACCGAGGAAAGCATTAGTGCAGAAGCATTTGCTGAAAAAGTGCACAACCACCACCACTAAAAAAGCTTTTATAATAAACAAAACCGGATGTAACTATACATCCGGTTTTTTATTTCAATACAAACAGCGAACTTCGGGCAACAAATACTTACTATGGAAGAACTCATTAAACGCCTTACTGCACAAGGCCTAACCGAAGAGCAGGCCTATAAAGCTATTGATGTTATAAAGGAATTTGCTAAGGAGAAGTTCCCCATTTTTGGCGGGGCCATCAATAAATTATTTGATAAATACGGCCCAAAAGACGAAGATGACTTTTTGCATTAATTGTCTTTTTTACCATAATTATTACAGCTAACTGCCCTTTTGTCGCATTAAACTGTTTGCATGGTATTTGGTTATAGTACACAATAAATTATCAAAACGCTTATCTTCAATCAAGAAAATATAAGATTATGAACTTTGGAAAGGAATTTGAAAAATACGCTGTAAAACACCGGGGTATCAGCAGCAATACACTCGATGGTTATCTTAAGCATAATGTTACCAACCTAACGCCATACATTATAGAAGAACGCCCTTTAAACGTTGCCAGCATGGACGTTTTTAGCCGTTTAATGATGGATAGAATTATATTTTTGGGAGAACCTATAGATGATTATGTGGCCAATATTGTAACCGCCCAGTTATTGTTCTTAGACAGTACAGACAGGGTTAGAGATATTCAAATGTACATCAATAGCCCGGGTGGCAGTGTTTATGCAGGCTTAGGCATTTACGATACTATGCAATTTGTAAGTCCCGATGTTTCTACCATTTGCACCGGTATTGCAGCCAGTATGGGCGCCATATTAATGTGTGCCGGCGTAAAAGGCAAACGCAGTGCCTTAAAACATAGCCGCATAATGTTGCACCAGCCAAGCGGCGGTATTGGTGGCCAGGCTACTGATATTGAAATCACTGCAAGAGAAATCAAAAAAATAAAACACGAACTGTACGATATCATTTCTTACCATACCGGCCAGGAGGTAGAGAAAGTTGCTGCCGATTGCGACCGCGATTTTTGGATGACTTCAACCGAAAGTAAAGAATATGGTTTGGTAGATGAAGTGTTGCTTATAAATCCCAGAAAAGAAAAAAAGCAATAAATCGCTAAAGTTTAAGGCAATAGTGGTGTAACCAGCAATTGCAAGTATGGCATCGCCGCTTGTGTCACTCACTTGTACGTTCGGTTTTCATAGCGGCAAAAACAAAAACAATAGTAAAGTCAAACTTATATAACATGCAGGCAAAATACATAGTGCATCCTTTTAGAATGGATGATGAAGAAGAAGAACCGGCTAAAGAAGAAAAGCAGGAACAAAGCCCGTTTTTGATGAAAAAAATGGAACAGCTATTTCTTGAAAAAAGAGCTGTTTATTTATGGGGCGTGGTAGACGATAAATCTGCCCGTGAAGTGGTAAGCAAATTATTACTGTTAGATGCAGATAAACCAGGGGAAGAAATAAAATTCTATATCAACAGTCCGGGTGGTATGGTAACCAGCGGCATGGTAATGTACGATGCTATTAAACTCATCAAATCACCAGTAAGTACCATTTGTATGGGGCTTGCGGCCAGTATGGGTTCCATCTTATTAAGTGCGGGTGTAAAAGGCAAACGCTATATTTTCCCCCATGGCGAGGTGATGATACACCAGCCAAGTTTGGGTGGCCAGTACAGGGCTACTTCTGCCGATATAGAAATTCAGGCCAATCAAATGCGCAAAACAAAAGAATTGGGTGCAAAAATACTGGCAGATAATTGCGGTAAAACCGTTGAGCAAATTATGAAGGATTTTGACCGCGATTACTGGATGGATGCAAACGAATCAGTGGCATATGGTATTGTAGACCATGTGTTGGAAGCATTATAGGGTAAAAAGCCAATTAAAAAATAAACTAAAACCACTGCCCTGCGGTGGTTTTAGTACTTTTGCATAAAACCAATATCCGGTAAGTACCGAATAAAACTCCTAAAAATGGCAAAACAAACAAATCTGCATTGCTCCTTTTGCGGCCGTAGCCGCGACGAAGTAAAAATATTAATAGCCGGGCAGGAAGGGCATATTTGCGAAAACTGTGTAGAGCATGCCCAGGAAATTATTGTGCAGGAATTACAACAAAGAACAGAAACGCAAACCACGCAATACAAATTCAACATTCGTAAACCTGTTGAGATTAAAGAATTTATAGACCAATATGTTATTGGCCAGGATGACGCCAAAAAAATATTATCTGTTGCTGTATATAACCACTATAAAAGAATTACCCAAAAGCAAAGCAATGATGAGGTTGAAATAGACAAGAGTAATATTATAATGGTAGGCGAAACCGGTACCGGTAAAACCTTATTGGCCAAAACCATAGCCCGCCTGTTAAATGTGCCATTTGCTATTGTAGATGCAACTGTTTTTACCGAAGCAGGTTATGTGGGCGAAGATGTGGAAAGTATGCTTACCCGTTTACTGCAGGTTTGTAACTATGATGTTGCAGCCGCTGAAAAGGGCATTGTTTATATTGATGAGTTGGATAAAATTGCACGCAAAGGCGATAACCCATCCATTACAAGGGATGTTAGTGGTGAAGGTGTACAACAAGGCTTGCTAAAAATGCTGGAAGGTACAGAGGTATTAGTGCCACCTCAAGGTGGACGTAAGCACCCTGAGCAAAAAATGATAAAACTAAACACCAGCAATATATTGTTTATATGTGGTGGGGCATTTGATGGTATTGACAAAGTGATTGCACGCCGTATTAATACCAATGCAATTGGTTTTAATGTAAACAAAATAGAGCAGGAAGCACAGCGTACCAATCTATTGCAGTTTGTAACAGCACAGGATTTAAAGAGCTTTGGTCTAATACCAGAATTGCTTGGCCGTTTGCCTGTGGTTACCCATTTAGATCCGCTGGACGCAAAAACATTAAGAGCCATTTTAACGCAGCCAAAAAATAGTTTAATAAAACAGTTTACCCGTTTATTTAGTTACGAGGGTATTGATATTACCATTGATGATGCCGTTTTGGATTTTATGGTAGAAAAAGCTTTGGAATATAAACTGGGAGCACGTGGTTTAAGAACCATTTGCGAAAGTATTTTAACCGATGCTATGTACGAATTGCCAGGTACCGATGTTAAAAAACTGGATGTAACACTGGAATACGCGATGGAAAAAATTGGTAACAGTAAATTGAATATGCTTAAAGTAGCATAACCATATTATACTTGTAAAAAAGGGCAATGGAAACTATTTCATTGCCCTTTTTTTATTGGGGTAGCTATTCAGGCTGTTTGTTGCATATAGTTATGCTGTACAAGAGTGCGACGCAAGAGAAGTTGCTGTTTGATTTGAAGCATGGTAAATAAAATGCACAATTAGTATTAATACTGGATATTATTAAATTGAAAGCAATTGCTATTGTAGGTTTTTCTGCAGATTAAGGTTCTATTTTTACATATCCAACTATTAATGCTCAATTGTATGAATAAGCTTATTAGAATAACGCCTCTTTGCATAATAGCTCTAATGACCTTGCATGTTAATGCACAAAAAACTTATAAAGTACTTACAGTGCCGGGTGTAAACGCTTATACACATATTGATAAAAATGGTGAAACCGTATTGGCCAGCGGCCGTTTTGTAACACCCGCAGGCCAAACTATACAAATTACCAACGACCCTTTTGGAATGGCTGTTTCGCCAGATAGTAATACTACCGTAACCCTGCATAATGGGGTATTTACCATTATTAATAATGCAACACTTAGCACTACCAGAGTGCCAAGCTATGATGGTAAAATTCCTTCGCCATTATCCAAGGGGTCTTTTTTGGGGGTAGCATTTTCGCCTGATTCTAAAACTGTTTATTTAAGTGGGGGAGATAATGGGGCAGTTATTATATACGATATCACCAGCCTAAAGAAGTTGGATTCTATTTCACTAAATGGTAAAATTGATACTACTGATTTTGAAGACAGTTTTACTTCGGATTTGGTATTGAATGAAAATAACCATGAATTACTGGTATTAGACCGTGGTAATTATAGGATGGTGCGAATTGACCTTGCCAGCAGAAAAATTTCCGCTTCTGTACCAACAGGGCGCTTGCCATTTGGTTTGGCCTTAAGCCCCGATCACAAGATGGCTTTTGTAGCGAATGTTGGTATGTATGCATACCCCCTGTTGCCTGATTTAACTCCAACAAATTATGATAGTTTGCTGCTTCCATATCATCCCTATGGCGATAATACTAAGGAGTCAATAAACGGTTATACCCTTAATGGAAGGGTAATACCCGGCGTTGGTAGTCCTTTGGCACCCGAAGCGATGAGTGTTTATGCTATTGATCTTACCACCAATACCGTAGTTGATAAATATAAACCCGGGCACCAAATTGGACAGATGGTGGAGGATGCTGAAGTGGTTGGTGGCGCAAGCCCCAATTCTATTGCGGTAGGAAGCCGCTATGCATATGTAACTAATGCTACCAATGATAATATTTCAGTAATAGATTATAAAAATCATCTTATTGTTGATCATATTCAAATAAAAGCAGATAGTCTTATTGACCATTACCGTGGATTATTGCCTTTTGGTATTTGCCTTAGTAAAGATGAGAAAACCCTATACGTGGCTTTGCTGGGCTTTAATGCAATTGCAGTAATAGATGTAGACACTAAGGAAACCAAAGGCTTAATACCTGCTGGTTGGGGCCCTGCAAGGGTGCAGTTAAGTAAAGATGAAAGTATTTTGTATGCCATCTCCTGCAGGGGCTATGGCGCCGGCCCCAATGGCGGTAAAAATTTTAAGAAACCGGTACAGGGTACCTACATAGGTGATATTCAATTGGGGTCTTTCCAAAAAATACCAATGCCCGATAGCCAGCAACTGGCTGCCTATACCAAACAGGCCCTAAATAATACTTTTGTACAGGCTAGTATAAAAGATGATATAAAAAATCCTATGCCTGTTTTGCCTGGAGTTAGAAATACACCAATCAAATACGTTGTATACATAACTAAAGAAAACAGAACCTATGATGAAATGCTGGGCCAACTCGCTTCCGGTAAGGGCGATGCCACACTGGCACGTTTTGGTATGAATGTAAATATTGTTAAAGGCAAAGACACATTGAAGCATGTAAATATTACTCCCAACCATACAAAGGCAGCTAAACAATTTGCATTTTCAGATAATTTTTATTGCGATAGCGATGCCTCCATTCATGGTCATCACTGGATGATGGGCGTAATACCCAACGAATGGGTAGAAACCAATTCCAGCGTAAGTAAAACTGCCATGCTGTTTTCAAAAGCACCTGGCAGAAGATTTCCTGGTTCTACGGGTAGTATGGATCCTGAAGACTATGCTGAGCGTGGTGGTTTATGGGAGGCGCTGGAACGTAGCAATGTTTCTTTTTACAATTTTGGAGAAGCCAACGAAACAGCCCATAACCGGGAGGAATGGATGGATACTGCAACCGGCGCCGGACATGGTGTTATGGAACCGATGCAAAAAGCACTATGGGGCAGAACAAGCCACAATTATGCAGGCTTTAATATGGATATCCCGGACCAGTTTAGGATGGAGCAGTTTGAAAGCGAGTTTACCAAAATGTGGTTAAAGGGCAAGGAGCTACTACCGCAATTAATTACCATGCAGGTGCCAAACGATCATACTTCAGACCCCAGGCCACAGGATGGATACCCTTTTACGCACTCCTATGTGGCCGATAATGATATAGCCGTTGGTAGAATTTTACAATTTCTTTCCCGCACCCCTTACTGGAAAAATATGTTGGTTATTATTACTGAGGATGATCCTCAGGGCGGGGTAGATCATATTGATGCGCACCGCAGTTTGTTGATGATGGCTGGCCCCTATGTTAAAAAGGGCTATACTTCGCATACGCATGCCAATTTTGGTTCAATCTTAAAAACCATTTACAATATTCTGGGAGTGCCCTATGTAAATCAATACGATGCAACTGCATCGCTATTGCAGGATTTTTTTACGGATAAACCCGATTTTACACCTTATACCATGGTGCTGCCTTCGCCGTCGGTCTTTGATCCTCAGTTATCCATGAAAAAGTACGACCGTACTATTGATTGGCGTAAAATCATGAAAAAAACAGAGATGGATGATGAGAACGACATTAGGGAAAAGCACTATAATAATCAGTAATACCAATAATATTTTGCCGGCTAAAGTTTGTTTTTTGGTGTTGGCCAAACAGTTGAATTAAAGCCCGGCTTTACTTGCGTCGCACTCTTGTACGTTTAGCTAAAATGCGGCAGTAGAAAAATGGCTTGTTAATCTGCAAACATAATCCTGCTCCATTTTTCGGGCATATGGGTATCATAAATACCATGACTGCTTAATACCATGGCCGGGTGTGGTTGTACTTCTATGCCGCTTACCATTAATTTTTGAAACCTGCCTAAAAACATATTCCATATATCTCCATTTGTGGGTGGAACTGTTTTGCCGTTGGCTAATAAGTGCAAACTAATCCATGGAATGGCAATTTCCAGGCTCCAGCCTTTATCAATATCGCTATTGTTATTTAATGTGCCATCTAATTGTACTGCTGTTTCTAAGCCTGGCATATCAAAACCGGTAAAAGCCCAGCGAATGCCACGTGGGTGAGTACCATTCCAAAAGCTGGCGCCGCTGCGGTCGTAGTCGCCACCAAATGTATATGCCTGTTGCTGGTGTACGTCAAATTCAGGCGTATCAAAACGGCTGCCTTTTGTGAGGGCATCTTTCCAAATAAAAAATACTTCGTAAATGGTATTGGCAGCATTTATTTCCAGTTCGTAATAGCAATCACCGCCATCAATAAAAACTTCCAGATCGTTTTCAAGAAAAACGATGCTATCTCTTTTTGTTAAATGGGCCTCTAAAAAAGGTTCTTCGGCTTTAAAAGCAATGTATAAATGGGTATTGTTCCAAAGCAGGGCAGTTTGGGTATTATACATGCCTGCATTTCCGGTAACCATATCTACAAACCGTTCGCTCCATTTGGCATTTTGCCAAATGGCCTTATTTAAATTGCCATCAATAATAAATGTATCGGTAATTTTTTGAGCTGTGTAATCAGATTTTTGCATAGTACTGCTGTTGGAAATTGGTAAGCATTATTGGCGGTGAAATTACACATATTGTTGGGTTCTTTATTAAAGGAGAGGTTTTGAAAATAAAAGCGGTTTTGCTGGTTGGCTTTGTTTTATTTAAGTACAAATTATTCTGCGGTTGAATATTTATAGCATGAAGGGGTAATTTTTACAGCCATTAAAAGTTGTATGGTAAAACCATTCATTCAACAATATTTTTTGTAAACACAATTTTACTGTGGTACCTTCAAAAGAGCGTTAGGGATTGCAGCGGAAAGCCCGCAACGTAACGTAGTGAAGTGAGGACTTGCAGCGAAAAGCCCGACCCAAAGGGTAACGCCATAACTAGATTTTTATATATTTAAAATAAATAAATGTTTTATTAATTTAAGCAATTGGGTCAAAATTTTGGAACTGACTTTATTTTTATTAATTTGGGCGCATAGGAACTTGTTATTAAAGGAATATTTTCAAGCTTTTCTATTTATTACGAAAATTTAAAATGCGAATGGAGAATTTTTTAAGTCATTATAATTGCAGTGAAGGCATTTGGGATGAAATGTGTCATAAATCAACTATTCGTGAGCAATATAGTAAGGTGTTTCGGGCATTGGAGCAACTTAGTATAAGTGACCTGCACCAGAAAGATGCTTTGGCCAGTGAGTTATTCATGAATCAGGGTATTACGTTTACCGTGTATAGCGATAATGCGGGCATTGAAAGAATTTTTCCTTTTGATATTATACCTCGTATTATTACTTCAAAAGAATGGGATCATGTAGAAAAGGGTATAAAGCAGCGTTTAAAAGCGCTGAATATGTTTTTGAAAGATATTTATAACGATCAGCTTATTCTGAAGGATAAAGTTGTACCCGCAGCATTAATCAGCTCTTGCCCGCATTATACCCGTGAAGTGCATGGCATTCAGGTGCCACATGATATTTATGTTCACATAAGTGGTATAGACCTTATAAGAGGCGACGATGGCACTTTTTATATTTTGGAAGATAACCTTAGAACGCCTTCGGGTGTAAGTTATATGTTGGAGAACAGGGAAGTTACCAAGCGCATTTTTCCTGATATGCTGTCCACCAATAAGGTTAGAATGGTAAATAACTATCCACTGTTATTGCATGAAAACCTATTATCGTTGGCGCCGCCGCAAATTTCTAATCCATCAGTGGCTTTATTAACACCGGGTGTATTTAATTCTGCTTATTACGAACATACTTTTTTGGCCAGACAAATGGGTATTCCATTGGTAGAAGGCCGCGATTTGGTGATTGATAACCAGAAGGTATTTATGAAAACCACCAAGGGACTGGAGCAATTGCATGTTATTTACCGCCGCATAGACGATGAATTTCTTGACCCATTGGTGTTTAGACCTGATAGTGCTTTGGGCGTACCGGGTTTAATGAGTGCATACAGGAAGGGGAATGTTGCACTGGTAAATGCTGTGGGTAACGGTGTTGCCGATGACAAAGCAGTATATGCTTATGTGCCGGATATGATTAAGTATTATTTGAACGAAGAGCCTATTTTGCCCAATGTGCCTACTTATCAGTTAAGCAATAAAGACGAAAGGGAACATGTGTTTGATAATATCCGTAAAATGGTAATAAAGCGTACCAACCAATCTGGTGGATATGGAATGATTATGGGCAATACTATTGAAGAAGAAGAGTGGTTAAAAGCTAAAGTGGCAATAGAGGAAGACCCAAGAAGCTTTATTGCACAACCCATTATTTCTTTATCTACGGTGCCTTGTTTTATCGATGGTAAGTTTCAACCAAGGCACGTTGATTTAAGGCCATATGCTTTATGCGGACCGGATGGTGTTGAGATTGTTCCGGGAGGATTAACCAGAGTGGCTTTACGAGAAGGATCGTTGATAGTAAATTCATCTCAGGGGGGTGGTAGTAAAGATACCTGGGTTATAGATTAGTTTAATACGCACCAATAACATATTCACTTTATTCATTTTTACATATGCTTAGCAGAATTGCAGACTCTCTATTTTGGCTTAACCGTTATATGGAACGTGCCGACGGATTATTGCGTGTAGTGCGCACCCATTATATTTTATCTTTGGATAAGGGCATTAAAGGGAATATTACCTGGCGCCCGGTATTAGATATTTTTACCTATTGTAAAGAAGAAGAGAAAGCCGCTCTGGAAAATGATACAGACGCTACTCTACGGTTTTTATTAACTGATATAAAAAACCCCAATTCATTAAAACTTATTCTTACAAAGGCAAGAGAAAATGCCCGTGGTGTGCAGGATCATATTACCAAAGAAGTATGGGAGCAGGTGAATTATATGTATCATATGATTAACCAGCCCAATTTTGCCAGTAAACTGCAAGGTTACGAGGCCATGGAAAATATAGAGCATTTTTTAAAAAACTCTTTATTATATAGTGGTGTAACCGATACAACAATGCCAAGAGGTACAGGATGGAATTTTATGAATCTTGGCCGCCATATAGAGCGTTGTACCCAAACAGTTGACCTGGCCGAAGAAGAATTAAGTCGTATAAATTATGATATAACCACTGCCAGCGATATTATAGAATGGCGCTACCTGTTATTGTCACTGTCTGGCTATGAGCTACACTTAAAAACCTATCGCAGCAGTAACCATAGCTATAATGCCTTGCATCAGGTACTTATAAACGAGCATTTTACACGCTCGGTTATTTATTGTCTTAACCGTATTCAAAAGTATTTGCATGATATTGCAGCTGAAAACAATTCACCCGAAAATGAAGCCTTAAAAAGATTGTTTGGAAGGCTGTATAGTTCTGTAAATTATGTTGATTTTGATACCCTTAATGGTATTACTTTGCAGGAGTGGCTCGCAGAAACGCGAAAGCAATTGCTAAGTTTCAGCAATAGCCTGGCACAGAACTTTTTCTCTTATACATAATATAGCTAATGCCCATTTTTAAGATTCATCATATCACCAAATATGAATACGACAGACCGGTAAAAGAGAGTTTTAATGAAATAAAAATATATCCATTTATCTGTGCAGAACAGGAAACCCTATCGCATGAAATTGTTATTTCCAATCATCCGGAAGTATTTGTATTTACTGATTACTGGGGCAATAAAACCGGATCGTTCAACCTCTTGCCTTTGCATAGAAAATTAACAATAGAAAGTAAGTTGTTAATTAGAACTACGGCAACATCAGAATTACAAATAAATTTTCAAACTGGTTTTTTGCAATTGGCAGATGAGGTAAATAACCAGTTGCAATTATTAGAATTATCAATACCAGACAATATTATACAGCAAACTGCTATTAACGAAATAGCTGCTACAATTTGCAGCGAAGGTGATAGTGTGGCTACAGTAACAGAACGTTGTGCCGCCCATATTTTCACCTGCTTTAGTTATATAAAAGGCATTACCAATATTGAAACAACAGTAGATGAAATTCTGGAACACCGCTCAGGTGTATGTCAGGATTTTGCCCACCTTATGTTGCAAATATTAAGAACCCTGCATATCCCATCCCGGTATGTAAGTGGGTATATTTGCCCCAATAAAAATGGTTTGCGGGGCGAGGGGGCAACACACGCATGGGTAGAAGCCTATATACCCGGTTATGGCTGGGCAGGTATAGACCCCACCAACAATATATGGGTAACCAATAACCATTTAAAGCTATCGGTAGGCAAGCATTTTGCCGATTGTACGCCGGCAAAAGGTACATTTAAAGGGTTAGCCAGGCAAAAACTCTCTGTTTATGTTTCCATCGGATACGAGGATGGGCATGTGTTCGAGGAAGTAAACAATGTACAAATGGATTCTCTCTCAGCCAAGGAGCCTGCGCCAATCAGTAGCATTGATATTGATCATCAGCAACAACAACAGCAACAACAATAATTTAATCATTAGCCCGGCAAATCAAATAATAATTTAGCTTTACTTGCGTCGCACTCTTGTGCGGCAACAAGCTATGCAACAAAAATACATGGCAAACAGCATTCAATATTCAATACCAAAATGTAACAGCTATTCATGGAGAAAATAAAAGTATTACACATTACCCAATCAGTAGGCGGCGTAGAAACCTATTTAAGACAGGTAATACAAAATATAGACAGAAGCCGTTATGATCTCTCTATTGCCTCCTGCGAACCTTCGTTGGAAAAGCTATGTGCACTGCACGAAGTACCCTATTTTCATTTAAACATGTCAAGAGGGGTAAACCCATTTGTAGACCTGCAATCTATATTTAAAATCAGGGCGTTAATAAAAAAGCAACAACCACAACTGGTGCACCTGCATAGTTCAAAAGCTGGATTTGTTGGTAGGATAGGGGCAAAATTTGCAGGTTGCCCTTCATTATTTACGCCGCATGGGGTTTCTTATTTATCGTTTACCGGGTTAAAGAGAATGGTGTTTTTTATGTTAGAGCTTTTAGGTAAAAGGTTTACGCATAAAATACTGGCTATTTCCCAATCAGAAGCCAACCGATGTGTATATGAAATTGGACATAAGTCGGAAAATATTCATGTTATCCCAAATTCAATGACAATTCCTTCAGTACCTGTACTGGTTCCTGATAAGTTGGGAAATTTAGAAGGGGAAATAAAAATTGGAACCATCGGCAGGTTAACCGCCCAAAAAAACCCATTGCAATTTGTAGACATTGCTAACGGGGTAATTAAGGGTAACGAAAAAGTGCATTTTTATTTTTTAGGAGCCGGTTTTCATGAAGACATGGGTGCAGAAGTAAAGGAAAGAGTGCAATATCATGGTATTGAAAATAATTTTCATTTAATTGGTAAAGGCGATAGCATTATTGCATTGAATTTTTTAAGGCAACTGGATATTTTTTTGTTGCCCTCTATTTTTGAAGGATTACCCTATGCTTTACTGGAAGCTATGTACGAAGCTGTTCCTTGTATTGTAAGTAAGTGCGATGGCAATAATGATGTAATAGATAATAACGATAATGGTTACGCCTGCCTTGTAACTGATGAATTTGTTGCAGCCATTACCCGCCTTATTAAACAACCAGAACTCGCAAAAAGTATTGGAGAGGCAGGCAAACAATATGTAATTAACCGTCACGATATTGCCAATAATATAAAGGACTTAGAAAAAATTTATGCCGAAATCTAAAAGCATGATATATAGCGGATAATAGTAAGCGCAACTCAAATGCCCGTTTGCTGATACATGTTGCGGACGTACAAGAGTGCGACGCAAGAAAAGCTGGAAAAAGTGTTGTTGCCTGGCAAATAAATAGTACAAAAAAGCCTTCTTTAGGAAGGCTTTTTTAATAAGTTAATATTGCAGATACATCTAAAACTTTATCTCTTCCTCATTTGCATCGAAGAAATGAAATTCAGTTAAATGATAATCAGCATTTGATTTTACCTTGATGGGGACCTTTAATCTTCTTCTCCATTGCCAAACAATAGAAGAGAAAAATAATCCTTTTGTTAGGTGAGAGTAAACAATTGGATGTACTACAATTGTAAGATTTGCATGCTGATGCGTAATTAAATAATGCAGGCGTTTTTCTATTTCATCCTGCAGTAATATGGTAGATGTTACTTTACCAGTTCCGTTACATGATGGGCAAATTTCGGAGGTATTAATATTCATTTCGGGCCTCATACGCTGCCGAGTAATTTGCATAATGCCAAATTTTGAAATTGGCAATACGGCGTGTTTGGCCCTATCGGTGTGCATACAGTTTTCCATGGCTTCCTGCACTCTCTTTTTATTGTCAGGAAGTTTCATGTCTATAAAATCTACCACTATAATGCCACCAATATCTCTTAGTCTAAGCTGCCGTGCAATTTCTTCGGCCGCTTCCATATTGGTTTCAACTGCGTTTTCTTCCTGATTGTTGCTAATGCTTTTATAGCCACTGTTTACATCAATTACATGTAAAGCTTCGGTATGTTCTATAATAAGATAAGCACCACTTGGTAAATTAACTGTTTTGCCAAAAGAGGCTTTAACCTGCTTGGTTACACCATAATGGTCAAAAATAGCCGTGCCATTATTGTAATGGTTTACAATATCTTTTTTATCAGGGGCAATTTTGAGAATATAGTTAAGGGTATCGTTATAAATATTTTTATCGTTGGTGGCTATATGATTAAAATCTACCGTGAGCAAATCACGCAAGATGCTGGTAGTTTTATCTTCCTCGCTCATGATTTTAGCGGGTGCAACGGCATTTTGCAGATTTTTTTGGATATTCTTCCATGTATTGAGCAGATGAAGCATATCCTCGTGCAGTTCTGCTGTGTTTTTGCCTTCTGCCGCTGTTCGAACAATTACGCCAAAGTTTTTGAATTTTATTGATTCAACTATTTTTTGTAATCTTTTACGTTCTTCGGAGGAATGGATTTTTTTGGATACTGCAACTATATCATTGAATGGAGTAATAACCACAAACCTGCCAGGTAAAGAAATTTCACAACTTAGCCTTGGCCCTTTTGCTGCGATAGGTTCTTTTAAAATTTGAACAAGTACATTTGGTTTGCCACTTAGTACTTCGTTAATTTTTCCTGTTTTAATGATTTCCGGCTCAATCTCAAATTTTGAAAAATCGAAAGAGTTTTCTGATTTGTCATTGATACATTGCTGAGTGAATTTGAGTAGGGAACGTGCATAGGGGCTTAGATCTGTATAATGCAGAAAAGCGTCTTTTTCAAAACCAACATCAATAAAAGCTGCGTTTAAACCAGGAATGAGTTTTTTTACTTTGCCAAGATATAAATCACCTACAGCAAAATTGGCATCCGTTTTTTCATGATGCAATTCTACCAGTTTTTTATTTTCGAGCAAAGCAATTTCTACACCGGTTGATGCAGCGTTAATAATAAGTTCTTTGTTCACAAATGCAACTTTTGATTTAATACACCTGTTATAAGTGTATAAATATGATCACACAAATACAGACAAATACCGCATTGCCAATTACTAGAATAGGAAGGTAAAAGTTGCGTGCGGAAAAATTTGGCAATATGCGTAAGTAATCAATGCCGGTAAGCATTACTGCTACCGGCATTAATCATATGAGTAAAATAAATAGAATTATTTATTTTTTTTCTTATGACGATTCTTTCTCAGTCTTTTTTTGCGTTTGTGCGTTGCTATCTTATGTCTTTTTCTTTTCTTGCCACAAGGCATAGTCCAATAATTTAATTGTTAAAAAATACTGTTTATTGCAATGATTGAATTCTATTTTCAAGCTCTTGTTTCGCCTCAGGAATATTAATCATGTTTTGTACAGTTCTATACCAAAGAATAGCGTTTTGCTTATCACCTTTTCTTTCGTATGTTTCTGCCAAATTGAATAAGGCCTGCAAATTGGTAGGCTCCTGTTTTACTACTCTTTGTAGTCTTTCGATTGCCTTATCATATTGCCCACTTTTAATATCTCCCAAACCAAGCATAAGCTGGGCGTACATATTTGTGGAATCCTTATCGGCTACTTCTTTGATTTTTAGTATACCTTCCATTGGTGTACTGGAAATGTTGCCAAAAAGGAAACAAGCCCCCAATTCTACTTTAAGGGAATCACTTTCCGGATTCATTTTCAAAGCCTGTTCAAAAAGAGCTTTAGCGTTTGTGGCCATCCATACCTGAAGGGAGGGGTCACCTCCTGCCATTACCTGACCTAAAAACAAACGGGCTGCAAATGTGAGGGATTTTTCTGAATTTTCCAACTTAGCTTCTTCGCCAGTATAAAAAGCAGCTATCTCGGGATGTTTTAAACTGTCTTGCCAATACATGGCCAATTGCTTATAAACTGCAATTTGCTGTTCTTTAACATTACCTCTTACCACACTGTTTTCCAGTTGTGTTAAATAGGATAATTGTTGCGTATTTAGCGGAGATTTGGCACTGTCAATCAATGACTTGGTGGTAATTGGCTTAGTTTCACCAGTTGCCTCAGGTGTATCGGTGCTTTTAGATACAGGAGGTACTGTATTGCTAAAAAAATATAATACAGCTAATAAAATTGCAGAAGTTGCCAGTAAAATAACCTGTTGTTTTTTCACGAATAGATTTAATTATTCTGCAAATCTATTGTGTATTATTCATTTGCTTTACTTCATTTACAAATTCTTTGGAAGGCTTGAATGCAGGGATGAAATGTTCGGGAATGTTAACAGCCACATTTTTTTTAATATTTCTACCAATTTTTGCTGCTCTTTTTTTGGTGATAAAGCTTCCAAATCCACGTATGTAGATGTTTTCACCTTTTGAAATATTCTCTTTAATTTCTTTAATTAATGTTTCTACAGTTACAAGTACATCAACTTTTGGAATTCCAGTTTTATCGGAAATGTTGTTGATAAGATCGGATTTTCTCATAAAGGGCTTATTTACTTTATTCTAAGGTTTGATTTATCTAAAGTAGAAAAAATAGAGTTGTAAAAAAAAGAAATAATGATTGTTTATTTTTCTACTCAGTTGTTATGTTTATATTTTTTAAATAAATGTTTTATAAAGTCAGCATAAATATTTCTGAAAATCCAATAAAAAAGTACTTATTGCATTGGATTAAATATTTAATTCAGCGAAAAGATAATAAGTTATCACTATTTATGGATATTAATTTTTTTTATTAATTAATTAAATTGAGATAAAATATTGTTCTTTTTTAATGACTATTCCTTTTTACCGGCTTATTTAAATTGCTGTTGATCATAATTCCTGATTAGAAAGCAATTTACGGCAGTATAAATAATATATATATCTAATAGTAATCATATGATTCGCGACAAAAGCTTTACAAGCATTCTTATGCAATGGGACAAAAATGAGAATCATAGGAAAATGCCATGGAAGGGGGAAAAGGATCCTTATAAGGTTTGGGTTAGTGAAATTATTTTGCAACAAACCAGGGTAGAACAGGGATGGATGTATTATGAGCGGTTTTTGATCCAATTTCCAGATTTGATTTCTCTGGCCAAAGCTAAAGATGATGATGTATTTAAACTTTGGGAGGGTCTGGGTTACTATTCAAGATGTAAAAACCTTATACACACAGCGAGGTATATTTATGATAATTATGAAGGTAAGTTTCCAGAAAATTATGAGGATATTCTATCGTTAAAAGGCATTGGGCCCTATACAGCTGCAGCAATTGTGTCTTTTTGTTTTAATAAACCCTATGCCGTGCTGGATGGAAATGTATTTAGGGTATTATCGAGAATTTCGGGAAATAGTATCCCGATAGATAGTGCTGAAGGTAAAATATGGTATACAAAGTTGGCTGATAAGCTTTTGGACAAGATATTGCCCGGGAAATACAATCAGGCAATAATGGATTTCGGTGCAACAATTTGTAAGCCAATGCTGCCTTTGTGTGCTGCTTGCCCTGCCAATAATATTTGCGTGGCTTATGATAAAACAATGGTAAACATCCTGCCGGTTAAGGAAAAAGTATTAAAAAAGCGCATAAGATGGTTTAGTTATTTTATTATAAAAGCAGAAGGAAAGGTTTTGGTACGAAAAAGAACTGAAAATGATATCTGGCAAAACCTTTTTGAATATTTTTTAATTGAAACTCCGGCAAATCCCGAATGGGATTTTTCCGCCATTAGCACACTATTTAAAACACAATTAGGAATTAACCACCTAACAATATCGAATATTTCGGTTGCAAAACCACAACAGCTAACCCATCAACTTATAAAGGGGTATTTTGTTCACCTTGAGTTTTCCAGTATGCCAGAGGTATTGAAAAGCAAAAATGCCATGTGGTTAACAGATACCGCTGTGAGTAATTTGCCTTTTCCAAAGTTCATAAACGAGTATTTCTCCTCACCAAAATCACCACCTGCACTTTTTTAAGTTTATCATTTATTTACAAAGTTTTTGTATAATTTAGAAAAGAATTTGGAGAATCAATTTTTTGCAGCAAAAAAATAAGTTCTATGAGAGGTGTAAACAGAGTAATGTTGATTGGCAACCTAGGCAAAGATCCGGATGTGCAATATCTCGAAGGTAATATTGCCGTTGCTAAATTCCCATTGGCTACAACAGAAACATATAAGGACAGGGCTGGCAAATTAATTTCTCAAACTGAATGGCACACCGTGGTTTTATGGCGTGGCCTTGCCGAATTGGCACAGAAATACCTCCATAAAGGAAGCCTGATTTACGTTGAGGGCCGATTAAGAACCCGCAGTTGGGATGACAGAGATGGTAATAAAAAGTTTGCTACAGAGATAGTTGGTGATAATTTAATCATGTTAGATAAACGAAATGACGGCATTGGTAGTGGTTTTCATGGTAACATTCCACATCAATCTGACGGTACCGATCCATTTCTAAATACAGACTTGCCGCCATTGCCTGGCGATGAACCTACAGAAGGTTTACCTTTTTAAATCACTGTTTTCCATATTTTTGTATTGATTAAACGGGCACAACCCTTTAATCAATGGTATTTTCACCAAAATTTATTCATTTGGAAACTGTTTTATCGTATCCCTTTTTATTCTTTAAAACTGCCTATCTGGGTAATATTGTAGACCCGCAGAGCACCACCATTTTAGTAATTTTATTGCTAATACTGATGGTTTTATCCTTTGTTGCAGCGGGCGCAGAGGTGGCATTTTTCTCCCTTACAAGCAAAGATATCAATCTGCTTAAAACCAAGCCACAGGCCTCTTATAAGCGTGTTGTTAATTTATTGGAAGACCCAAAACTATTGCTCGCTACGCTAACCATTGCAAATAGTTTTTCAAATATTGGCATCATTATAATTGGTAATATTTTACTTGATGGTTCTACACAATTGGCAAAGTTTGATTTGCAATGGGTTGAGTTTATTCTCAAAGTGATTATTGTAGCATTTATTTTAATTCTGCTTTGCGAAATACTGCCTAAAATATTTGCCCGACAGAATAATGTGCGTTTTGCAAAGGATTTTGGTGGCGTTATTGAAGCACTGTTTTATATTTTTAAAAGAATTGGTTCCTGGCTGGTAAATAATACAGATGTTATTGAAAAACGATTCTCTGATAAAACCGGGCACTCTAACCGTATAGATGAAATGTACGACGATGACGGAACGACTACAGATGATGAAAATGCAACCAAAGAAAAGGATATTTTAAAAGGTATTGCCAAGTTTAGCAACATAACAGTTAAGCAGATTATGAAAACCAGGTTGGATGTAAGTGGTATTGATAAAAAAACATCCTTTGAGCAACTGGTTAAGCAAATAGAGGAATTGCATTACAGCCGATTACCTGTTTTTAATGATGATCTTGACGAAGTGGTGGGAATAATTCAAACCAAAGATGTACTTCCTTTTTTGGAAAGTGCGCCTGATTTTGATTGGTTGCCACTGATGCGGCAACCTTACTTTGTTCATGAAAATAAATTGATTGAGGATTTATTGAAAGAATTTCAGGCTAAACGTATTCACTTTGCGATTGTAGTTGATGAATTTGGCGGAACCAGTGGTATTGTTACCCTGGAAGATATTATGGAAGAAATTATTGGTGATATAAGAGATGAATTTGATGAAGAGGAAACTGGTTTTAAAAAGGTAGACGACAATAATTATATTTTTGAGGGGCGCACTTCAATAAATGATACCTGTAAAATAATGGAACTGCCTATTGAAACCTTTGATACCGTTAAAGGGGAAAGCGATACACTTGCCGGACTGGTACTTGAAATTGCCGGAGAAATTCCGGAAGTGAACCAAATAATTTCTTTGGGCGATTTTGATTTTACTGTATTGGAAATACAAAAAAACAGGTTGGAAAAAATAAAAGTAACAATTAAACCACATCAGGAATAATAAACTTGATTGCATATCGTTTCATAAGCACTTCTTTAATTCTTCATGAAAAAAAATATTCTGCTTTCTTTTTTGTTACTCATGTTACTTGGCTTAAGCAATGGCTGTAACAGTTCTTATGTGCCAAAGCCAACGGGATATTTTAAAATTGAATTTCCGCAAAAGAACTATACAACATTTAACGAGCCCGGTTTTCCATATACATTTGAATATCCGCAATATGCGGTTGTAAAAAGAGATAGTAGTTTCTTTGGAGACAATACAGAGAACCCATGGTGGATTAATATTGAATTCCCTCAGTTTAATGGTAGAATTTATATCAGCTATAAAATAATCGGAACCTATAAGTTGGAAAAACTATTAAGCGATGCTTTTAATCTCACCAATAAACAATCTGTAAAAGCTACTTATATAAGCGATTCATTGATTGAAACGCCCAATAATATACATGGAATGTTTTTCAAAGTATCGGGCAATGTAGCTACCGCTAATCAGTTTTTTCTTACCGATTCTGTCCGCCATTTTTTGCGTGGTGCTTTATATTTTGATGCCACACCAAATCAGGATTCTTTGCAACCGGTAAACGATTTTCTGGTGGCAGATATGCGCCACCTGATTAATACCTTTCAATGGAAATAGCAGCAGGCAATTACGCCTAATTTTTTAGTAATTCTTTTGTTGCCATGAAAACTGAACCTTGAACCGAGCGTGGCAAGAAAAGCTGCATTATATATCCTCAGCTGGTAACATAATTGTTCCCCAATTAAAACCGCGTGTTTCAGCATGTTTTTTAAGCCAGCCTTTTAGCAATAATGTGTTATCTTAAGCAAAACAAATATTATGCAACCTATTTCACCAAAAGCATTACAACTTATTTTGCAATCCGAGGGGTTAAACCAACCTGGTATTTGGCCTGGTGGTGCATCGGGTATAACTATTGGTATTGGATACGATCTTGGATACACCACAATTGACCGTTTTGAAAGCGACTGGAATAAGGCCATACCCGGCCCAACTTTGCTACGTTTAAGAGAAGTGATTGGGCTTACAGGCATTAAAGCCAAAAATAAGGCCGCACAATTAGCCGATATTAAAATTAAGCGGGTTGAGTCGGAAAAAGTTTTTACTGAAAAAACAATTCCTCAGGAGCAGCTGCGTACGCAAATTGCATTTCCAGGTTTGGAGAACCTACCTGCAGATGCTCAGGGCGCATTGGTATCGTTGGTGTATAATCGAGGAGCGTCAATGATAGACAGCCCAGGTAAAGATAATCGCAAAGAAATGCGTGCTATAAAAGCGGCAGTGGCAAAAGGTGATTTAAAAGAAATTGCCAAACAATTACGGTCAATGAAAAGACTATGGGAAGGCAAAGGGCTAAATGGTTTAATAAAACGCAGGGAAGATGAAGCATTGCTGGTAGAAGGATCAATAGCGTAAAGGCAATATGGTTGTTACCGGCAATGGTAATGCTATCAAGCATTACTTGTGTCACTCACTGCATCGGTTAGATACTTTATTCAGCAAATATTTACCTTATAATAGTAAATCCCGTTATTAAAACTGTATCACAATAGTTTATTTCAACATCAGTAACAAGGGCCCGGGAGGGTCCTTGTTTGCACCAGCTAATAAATTGTTGAAGTGCAAATTCATCTCCTGTTGCCAGAATTGCTACATTACCTTGTGAAGTATTTTTAACCCAGCCCTGAATCCCCAAATTATCGGCCATTTGTTTGGCAGATGCACGGTAAAATACACCTTGTACTTTACCATATACGGTTATATTTACTGTTTTAATCATTTGTTACTAAATTACTGATGTACTTTTAACTGTTATCTACAAAATAAATAAAACAGAAACACCACAAAAGCCCGGCATATCCTGAAATGGATATGCCTGATTTACATTATGCAATATAAAAACACCCTTATATATTCACTAGTTCTTGTTTGGATATTTCTGTTTAGCAGTAACCAGATAAATGCACAAGTAAAGAAAGAGGTACAATACGATAGCAGTTATTTTAAAATTTATCCAAATAAATTAACCACCCGTTTTTACTTTTCTCAAAAATATACAAGTTTCTCTGTACATCAACAGTCAGCAGCTAATCAGCTGCAATACAGGCCCAATACAACACTTAATATGGGCGTGGGTGCTACCTGGCATAATTTTTCTTTAAACCTGGCATATGGCTTTGGATTCTTAAATAGAACAACAGAAAGAGGCAAAACAAAATACCTTGATTTACAAGGGCACTTTTATCCCCATAAATGGGTGGTAGATTGGTATGGGCAATTATATAAGGGCTTTTATATTTCACCCGGTAATATACCTTATACTCCGGCCAACGCTTATTATGTTAGACCCGATATTCATGTAAGTTTATTTGGTATAGCACCCTATTATATTTTAAATGCTTCCAGATTTTCATATAATGCCGGCATGATACAAAATGAATGGCAAAAAAAATCTGCCGGTTCCTTGCTCCTTGGTGGGGAACTGTATTATAGCGTGATAAAAGGCGATAGTGCTTTTGTGCCCTCTGCCATACAGCAACATTATGCGCAAAAAGGTATCAATGAAATAAGGTATGCCGGTTTTGGTCCGGGTATTGGTTATGCCTATACGCTGGTGGCTGCAAAACATTTGTTTGTGTTGGGCTCTCTGGCTGCTGCTGTACAATTAAATGCATTAACCGAAACTGGTAAGCTGGTAAGCCAGCAAACAGTTTCAGTAAAACCCACTTATAGTTTTAGAATGGCGGCAGGGTATAACAGTGATTCCTGGAATTGCAGTATGAATTGGGTGGGTAACAAAACGCCTATGTTTGGTATAAATGGCACAAATAGATACGATATGCAAACTGGTAATTACCGGTTTATAATTGCTAAGAAAATAAATGCTGGCCCGCATTTACAAAAGCAGCTCATAAAGCTCAATCGAATACTTCCATAAAGTAGCGGATTTTGGTTTTTTATAAAGTTCCTTACTATATAGTGGACAAAAAAATAGTATTTCGTATCTCATTCATCTGATACAAAGGTGCATAGCTTACCAAGCCAGCTCAATCAAGAACCAACTAGTTTCAGGTTAAATTAATAGGGAGCGAAAATTGAAGGTGGTTAAATGTTTTTCAAGAAGTTATCGGTTGTTTTCAATAAGGGTACAGTGTTAACAAAAACAAATTAGTTTACAAATTCTTCTACAAACCCGGTAACCTCTTTAATTCTTTTAAAATTGGTAGAGTAGTAGATAAATTTACCTTCTCTTGTTGCGTTAACCAAGCCGGCACGTCTTAAAATAGCCAGATGCTGAGAGGCTACAGATTGTTCTAAACGCATATCTACGTAGATTTCTGTAACAGTCAGTTTTTTTCTTTCATCCAACAATTTTACAATCTGCTGTCTAAGCTTGTGGTTCAAAGCTCTCAATGTTAGGATTGTTTTTTTCATGTGCAGAAAATCAATCTTTACACTCTCGTTTGTTTCGGGGTCGCTTATTACAGCCACCTGCATTAAGTTACTCATTTTTAGTAATATTTCCGGTTTTCATCAATATGGCAAAGCCTGTAAACATACAATTTTTTTTCAACTATAGCTATCCTATTTTGCTGTAAAAAACTCTTTCAAATAAAATGGTTCGCTATAGGCAATATCTGCAAACTGCTTATGCAAATATGCATTAAATGCAAGTATAGAAAGATGATTCACGTCATGTTTAACATCAGTGAAAATCACCTTTTTATTTTGTATTATTTCCTTGTATTTACAATGCCCATTACCCGAGAAGGTAATATTATTGTCAATTAAATAGCTGTCAAAACTGTCAGGTTCCAATATTAATGCATAAGGAGGGGTTACAATCTGTAACCTTGCATCATATAATCCGGTAAATACCTCCATCCTTCGGGCATCAATCATGGGGCAAAAAAGCATATTGGCATTTATCTGTCCAACTACCAAGCTATCTTGTATGGCCGCATAGGCCATTACCTCAAGTGTATTTTTTAATATTAAAGGTTTGTTCAGGGCATATGCCAAACCTTTTGCTGTGGCCATGCCTACCCTTAATCCAGTGTAACTTCCCGGCCCTGCAGTTACGCTTATAGCATCTATCTGACTTCTAACAATTCCTGTATTATTTAACAATGCCTGTATAGCTGGCTGTACAAAAGAAGCATGGTTTTTTTGTGCATCATTGGTTTCTATAGCCAGCACTTTTTCATCCTGGCTAATGCAAACGCCAGCTTTTTCAGTTGCGGTATCAATATGAAGTAAAATGGCCAAAATGCTAATTTATTGGTTATTAAATAAGGCGGCTGCACTTGCCAACGCCGGGGCTATTTCATAGCGATCATCGGTGTCATACAACTTTTTCAGTAATGTATAAATATGGTCAATGCCAATTTTACGGCTCCATTCAAATGGTCCGTAAGGGTAATTGGTACCTAATTTCATAGCAATATCAATATCCGGCATGGTACTAACATTATCGCCATAAGCAAAATAAGCTTCATTAATTATCATGCTAATGGTTCGTGCAGTAATCATGCCTGGAATATCAGGACATTCAATATAAGGACATTGCATTTGCGATAATAATTCCTCTATTGCTTTTTTATGCAAATTACCGTTAACCAATTCCAACTGATTTCGTTCTAAAAAGCCTGGCCACGCATTTATTCTGCTATAATTTTTCGGTAAATCTGATAATGTATTTACTACAGCATTGGCAACTACCGGTAGGGAAGTACTAATAATTGGTACTAACTTTTCGTCAAATGCTACATGAAATATCACATCAAACGCATTTTCATCAGTCAGGTCAATAGTATTTTCCGGCAGAAAATTAGTATCCTCCCTATCACCGAATTTTGATAGCCATGCTGTTTTTTGTGCTGTTGTTGCTATTACTCCAATACGCATAAAAATCACTTAGTGTGCAAAAATAGGTTGCTTAGTTCAAGTAAAAACTGCAATTTGCCTTTTCAAACCATAAACAATGCATAAACAAATCATCAATACTACCAATGCACCGGCGCCAATAGGTCCTTATAACCAAAGCGTCAAAGCCGCAGGTCTGCTGTTTATAAGCGGACAAATACCCATCAATCCCGCCGATGGTTTACTTGTTAGCGGAGATATTAAAGCCGAAACACATCAGTCCATGCAAAATATTGCCGCCATATTAGCCGAGGCTAAATTGTCATTCGATCATGTAGTAAAAACCACTATTTTCCTTAGCGATATGGCTTTATTTACCGATGTGAATGAAGTGTACGGCAGCTATTTTAAGGGCGATTATCCTGCCCGGGAAACCGTTGCGGTTAAAGGTTTGCCTAAAGGGGTTAACGTAGAAATAAGCATGATTGCCAGTATAGAAATTTAAAAATATTGGCCCGGCAACTCAATTTATTTTAGGCTTTACTTGCGTCGCACACTTGTACTGTAGATAAATAAAGCAGCAAAAAACTAACCAAAATATATTCATACACTTCCTGATATTGATTGAAAATATTGGTGCAATTCCGTGTCCATTTAATAGAACATGGATATAATGGGTTATAAATTTTTAAGCATTGGCAAGTTAAAATGACGCTACTTTTAATTGCACTTTGCTAAATACAGGACCAATGAATAAAAATATATCTTTTTGTTTGCTTGTTTGTTTGGCCTGCCAAATGGCAGTTAATGCCCAAAAAATACAGCGCTGTGCCACTTATGCTGTAAATAACACTTTTGAAAGTTCACATCTGTTATATAAAAAACAACGTGAGGTTTTAAAGCGCTCTGCAGACACCTGGCTTAGTGCCAATAAAAATAGGACAGGCAAAAAAGACAGTATTTTTATTCCTGTTGTTGTACATATACTTTGGAATAAAACCCGCGAAAATATTTCCGATTCACAGGTGCTTTCTCAAATAAAAGTACTTAACGAGGATTTTAACGGCTTTAATGCAGACACCTTAAATACGCCTGGTTATTTTAAAGAACGCAGAGGCAAAACCAATTTTTATTTTCGCCTTGCAAAGCAAGATCCCGATGGCTTACCCACCACAGGAATAAACAGAAGGTATACTTATATAGATACCGGCTTTGGTCTTGATGCCCGAATTTACTACACTTCACTGGGCGGGCAAGATCCCTGGGATCCACGCTTCTATGTAAACTTATACGTTTGCCGTTTGGCAAAAAGCACTAATACTTTTGCTGTAACCTATTTCCCCGGCGGAAGCTTTAGGCGTGATGGGATAATGTGCGATTATAGGTATTTTGGTACAGTAGGTATAACCACCCCTCCATATAATCTGGGCCGGACTGTAACACACGAAATGGGACATTATTTTAATCTTGATCATACATGGGGCCCAACAGATATAACCGGTTTGCCGGATTGTGCTGATGATGACCATGTGTGGGATACCCCAACCCAAACGGTAGCTAATTTTGGATGTCCTGTTTTCCCCCATCCATCCTGCATAAAAGATACCAGCGATGCTTTTATGGATTATATGGATTATTCTGATGATGGTTGTATGAATCTTTTTACCCAGGGCCAGGCCGATAGAATGCTGGCTGCATATTATGTAATGACACCTTATTTGCAATATTCCAAAGCATTGCAAAACCCACTGATGGCCAATAATGATATTGGTATAAAGGAGATTCTTTCTCCTGCAAATAATACTTATACCTGTGCGGGTTTTGTTAAACCAAAAATTGTAATTAGAAATTATGGCAAAACCCTGCTTACATCCTTTACAATTTTATATGGAGTTGCAGGAAGTGGGTTGGTTAGTAAAACATTTAGCAACCTGTCTGTGTCTTCCTACAACAATGATACTCTTGAATTGGATAAAATTTATTTTAATACTGCTGGCCCATTGCATCTAACTTTTTCAACAATAAAACCAAATGGAGTTAAGGATGAAAATGTGGTTAATGATAAGATGGAAATTGTTTTGAATAATAATACCGCGGCATTTCAAAAACTGCCATTTGCAGAAACATTCACATCATTAAAATTTCCACCATCAGGATGGTCTATTTTAAATCCCGATGGATTATTTACATGGACACCTACTACAGGTTCGCAATTAAGCGGATATGCTCCTAGTGTAATGATGGACAATATTGAATCATTTAAAAAAGGTAGTGTGGATGAGCTGCTTTTGCCTGCACTTGATTTTAGTGGCCAATCAAACCCAGTGTTAAGTTTCGACAGGGCATTTGCACTGTATAAATATGGCAGGCCTGTTAGTGATACTTTGCAAATTTTGGTTTCTAAAAACTGCGGTTTATCCTGGCGTATGGTGTTTAACAAGGGTGGAAAGGAGCTTTCCACAGCTCAAAATGGGCGTTATGGTTATCTTTCTCCCGATAGTCTTGATGAATGGAAAAGGGAGTTTATTGATTTGTCAGACTTTGCTAATGAACCTAATGTGCTGGTGAGTTTTAAAAATATTTGCGGCATGGAGAATTTACTATACCTGGATAATATTAGTGTAAAAAATGCGCCTCGCAATAATGCAAAATCTGCAAGCATCGACAACCAATTATTTTCAAATACCAGTTGTGCTGGATTAACAATTTTCCGTGGCGAGGCAATTAATAAGATTATTATAAAAAATGTTGATTTTACATCAATAAAAAATGCGCAGATTTTTAATGCTTTAGGACAAAGCATATCTTGTTATATGCAGGCAGGTAAAATTGTACTGCCTGCCAATACCGTTGCGGGAATGTATTATGTACAGTTATTTATGCAGGGTGGTATTTGTAAGAAGAAAATTTTGCTACAATAACTGTTTTACAGCTAATTTATATTAGTACAATCTTTTCCTAATTAGCTGTTTTTTTGCTGCCAAAAAAGAGGAACCCTGAACCGAGCGTGGCAAGAGGCGATGCCCTGCAATAATACTGCCGGTTACAAAATAATAACAAAAAATGGCCCGTTTTATACCTGAAATACACCCGTTTTAAAAGTCTCAAAATGTGGATTATGATTGGCCGCTGCAATGCCCTCGCTTATAAGCATACGGGTGTGAAGCGGATCTATAATATTATCTACCCATAAACGTGCAGCTGCATAATAAGGCGTGGTTTGTTTTTCGTAACTGTCTTTTATTTTATTTAACAACAGATTTTCTTCTTCTATACTAACTTCTTTACCTTTTGCTTTCATGGATGCTACCTGAATTTGCAATAGGGTTTTGGCTGCCTGCTCGCCCCCCATTACTGCAATTTTAGCGCTGGGCCAGGCGTAAATAAAACGGGGGTCGTAGGCCTTACCACACATAGCGTAATTACCTGCACCATAACTATTGCCAGTGATGATAGTAAATTTTGGTACAATGCTGTTGGCTACAGCATTTACCAGTTTGGCGCCGTCTTTTATTATACCACTGTGCTCGCTACGGCTGCCTACCATAAAGCCGGTAACATCCTGCAAAAATACAAGTGGTATTTTTTTCTGGTTGCAGTTAAGAATAAAGCGGGCTGCTTTATCTGCACTATCGTTATAAATAACACCACCTAATTGCATTTCACCTTTTTTGTTTTTTACAATAAGGCGTTGATTGGCTACAATGCCTACTGCCCAGCCATCAATGCGGGCATAACCGCATACAATTGTTTTGCCATAATCTTTTTTAAACTGGTCAAACGATGATAGGGTAGGGTTGGTTTCATCCCTGTCTACAATGCGGTCAATTATTTCCAGTACATCATAGGGTTTGCTGTTTTGCTGGTGCATTATGCCATACAATTCATTGGCGTCTTTGGCTGATGGAAATGATGTAATTCGGTTAAATCCGGCATCGGGCTGCCTGTTTAGCTTGCCAACTATTTTTTTTATTTGGGTAAGGCATTCCTCCTCGGTTTTAAACTTATAATCGGCAATGCCACTTATTTCGGTGTGCGTAACGGCGCCACCCAATGTTTCATTATCTATCTCTTCTCCAATAGCCGCTTTTACTAAATATGCGCCGGCCAGGAAAATGCTGCCATTGCCTTCTACCATCAGGGTTTCGTCGCTCATTATGGGCAGGTAAGCGCCGCCTGCTACACAGGCGCCCATTACTGCAGCAATTTGGGTAATGCCCATAGCGCTCATGCGAGCATTGTTGCGGAAAATGCGTCCGAAATGTTCTTTATCGGGAAATATTTCATCTTGTAAAGGCAAGAATACACCGGCACTATCCACCAGATAAATGATGGGCAGATTGTTTTCCATAGCAATCTCCTGCATCCGTAAGTTTTTCTTACAGGCAATGGGAAACCATGCCCCGGCTTTTACAGTTTGATCGTTTGCTACCACCACACATTGCCTGCCACTAATATAGCCAATGCCGCTAACGGTGCCTGCAGCGGCACAGCCGCCTTGTTCTGCATACATTTCATAACCTGCAAATGCACCAATTTCTACAAATGGTTTGTTGGCGTCCAATAAAAATTGTAGCCTTTGACGTGCCGTAAGTTTATTGCGTTCTTTTTGTTTTTCTATGGCTTTTTTGCCGCCACCCTGTTCAATAACAGAAAGGCGTTGTTGTACATCGCTGCACAGCATTTTCATCCAGTCTTCATTTTTATTAAATGCCAGGTTCATGCTTACAATTGTTAGGTAAACAAAGATAGGGCTATGTAGTGCTTTTAGAATTTTTTACTAGGGAATTAAATATCCGTTTTAATTTTTGCAAATAATTAAACTTGCTGCACTTGAGGCTGGATTAACTGGTTTTTCATTGTTTTAGAAAGTACCTAAATATTATTTACCGGCAACTAGGATAAGGTAGGATATTGTGGCTGTTGTTTGCCCAATAGCAATACCAGCGCACAAGTGTGCGACGCAAGTAAGGATGCACAGGAATTCTTATGCCTGGTTAATAAATTTATTACTGGCAGTTTAATATAAATAATCCCGGTACAACCTGTTTAATGGTAAGCTGGTTGTTTATCGTATGCCATTTAAATAAGCACTAAGCTGGTTGATAGCGGCGGCGGCAGCGGCTATTTGGTCTTTGGCTTCCTTCCAGTTGCGCTGCTCTATGGCTTCTCTTATTCCGGGTAATGTTTTTACGCCATAACCGGTATAATAGCCGGGCGCATAAATAGCATGTTTATACCATGACCTGCGTGGCAGGCCTTTTGGCAAAAGCAACTGTTGTTCAGCTTTAAATATTCCGGTATTAAAACTGTTTAAATTACTACTGGTAATGGTTTCGGCACTCCATCGGATAGACAGGCTATCTGTTGAAACCTGTAATGCTGCCAATGCATTTTGAATTGGAGAAAAATCAACAAACGGAACTTCTGATTTAGGTTTTGGTGCACTCATATGCAGGGCTGTGTCAGTAGCCAATGCATATTTATTGCTTTTAATAATTTCGTTATCTGTTTTGGTTTCGTCACGCATATTATCGGTGATCAGCATCAATTCTTTCACATAGCCTTGTATGGTAATAGTAAGGTTTCTAAAATCGAAGGGCAATACTTCTGCTTCGGCCATACGTAAGGCTGCGTGGCCTGCCGTTTTAGAAAGAGCTACCCCATATGCAAAACTGGGATCTTTAAAGCGGCGGTAATTATCATATGAATCGTAAATGGAATGGTATTCGCCACCACCACCCTCACCCCCAAAGCCAAGGTTTAGAGCAGGTATGCCAAGGTGTTGTAAAAAGGAGGAAAAATCTGATCCTGAACCCAATGCTTCCAGGTCTAAAGTGGTTTTAGCCATGGCATCTTTTTTGGCTTTTACTGAGCCGGCATTTATAATTGCCTGAGCTTTGGCCCTTTCAAGTAAACTTATATTGGTTTGAGGGTCTGTTATAGAAGCGGCAATTTCTGTCATAAAAGGTTCCAGCGCATGGGAGCCGCCAGCATCCAAAAAGCCTCGTTCATTTCCATCGCTATTGATATATACCACCGCTTTTTGCTGTAATTCTTTGGCATTGTCTTCGACCCATTCTGTTGAACCTATTAATCCGGGTTCTTCACCATCCCAGGCGCAATACACCAAACTGCGTTTTGGTTTCCAGCCGGTTTTTAATAAAGCACCAATGGCTTTGGCTTCTTCCAATAAAGCGGCCTGACCGCTAATAGGGTCATCAGCGCCATTTACCCAGGCATCGTGGTGGTTGCCTCTTATTACCCATTCATCCGGGAACTGTGTTCCTTTTATGGTGGCAATAACATCTGTGCAGGTAACCATATTCCATTCAAACGCTAATTTTAAATGTACCGTTGATTTTCCCGGCCCAATATGGTAAGTAAAAGGCAGTGCACCTCTCCAACCATCTGGTGCAACCGGGCCTTCCAACGCTTGTAACAATGGTATGGCATCATGATAACTTATGGGGAGTACGGGTATTTTTAGCAGATTGGGCGCATTGTTATGGCTGCTGATGCGTTCTGCATTTTCTGTTGCGCCAATATTGGGTGTAAGCGGATCGCCGGGATAAATGACCATATCCATAATAGAACCCCTTTGTACACCAAACTCATTTTTAAAAGGACCTTTTGGGTACACATCGCCCTGGTAATAACCATCATCCCGGGGGTCTGAGTAAATAATACATCCAATTGCCCCGTGTTCCTGGGCTACTTTTGGCTTAATACCCCTCCATGAACGGCCATATTTGGCAATTACAATTTTACCTTTTACATCAATACCTAATCTTTCCAGTGTTTCATAGTCAGCTGGTAAGCCATAATTTACAAATACAAGTTGGGCAGTAACATCACCATCGGCACTCCATGCATTGTAGCTGGGAAGTTGGTCTGTTTGGCCAGAGGTAAGATCTTCTTTTAGCGCTGGTTCTTTTAATAAAGCTTTAAATACTGTAGGGGATGTCATTTCCAAAACCCGGGTTTTAGGGGTGGGGAAAAGCACTTTATAGTCCACTTTTTTTGCCTCAAAGCCATAGGAAACCAACTTGTTGTAAATATTATCAATCACTTCTTTGCCACCCTGCGAACCCAAATGGTGTGGTTTTACCGATAATTCTTTTATGGTATTACCAATATTGGCAGCACTTAGGTTAGCATCAAATTGGGTTTCAAGTGCCAGTTGTTTGGCTGCAGCCTCCTTACTAAAACCTTTTATGGTATTGGTTTGTGCTAGAACAGATGCACCCAGCAGCAGGGCAAAAAAACTGGTATATAGATTTTTCATACAATATTTTTTGTGTTGATGAAGATATTGAAACAAGCCAAGAAATTACTATTTACCATGTAAAGTGCCCTTTTTTGCTAACCTAATGTGTATTTAGCCATTTTTTGTGTCATTATTTTGTTGGGCCCGGCCAAAGAACAGCGTTGGAACTATACTTGCGTCGCACACTTGTGCAAGGATAACTATATGCAGCAAAACAGCCCATTTTTGGAGGAAACTGCTTAAGTATAGGAATTTTTTGTATTGTATTTGCTGCAAGTTTTGTTACAGTACAAGAGTGCGACGCAAATGGGCTTAATAAATGTTCTGTAGCTGGGCTAATTATTGGGCTTGAAAATGCATATGTAAGCAATAAAACCTTACTTTTGCAGCCCCGAAATAAAACCATCGGGATCTATTTATGTCAGAAAACAATATTGTTAATCCAAACGCTGATGCACAGGAGACTGCTCCGGTGGCTGAAAATACAGCCGCAGAAGTATCTACAGCGATAACAAATGAACCTGCTGTTGCTGAAGTTGCACCTGTTGTAGCTGAAGTAGTTGCTGTTGTTACAGCACATGATGATTTTGACTGGAGCATTGACAAACGTAATGTTTCTCATTATGCACCGGAAGAAAAAGCAAAGTACGATAAAGTGTATGATGACACTTTTGTACAGATTGAAGACAATGAAATTGTAAATGGTTTAGTGGTAGCACTTACCAAAACTGATGCGGTAATAAACATTGGTTTTAAGAGTGATGGTTTAATTTCTTTGAACGAATTCCGCGATTTACCTAATATTAAAATTGGTGATGCGGTTGAAGTAATGGTGGTAGAAAAAGAAGACCGTCAGGGTCACTTACACCTTAGCCGCAAATCTGCCCGCATTTTCCGTGCATGGCAGCGTATTATGGAAGTACACAAAACCGGCGAAGTGGTTACCGGTGTGGTTACCAGCAAAACAAAAGGTGGCTTGATTGTAGATGTATTTGGTATGGAAACATTCTTACCAGGTTCTCAGATCGATGTTAAACCGGTTACTGATTACGATCAGTTTGTGGGTAAAACAATGGAATTTAAAGTGGTTAAGATTAACGAGACCATTAAAAATGCAGTTGTTTCTCATAAAGCACTTATTGAAAGTGATATTGAAGCACAACGTGCAGAAATTATGAGTAAGCTTGAAAAAGGACAGGTACTGGAAGGAACTGTAAAGAATATCACCGATTTTGGTGCCTTTATGGATCTTGGTGGCTTAGACGGTTTACTATACATCACCGATATTTCATGGGGCCGTATTTCTCACCCTGCAGAGGTGTTGAAAATGGATCAGAAATTACAAGTGGTGGTACTGGATTTCGACGACGACAAAAAACGTATCAGCCTTGGTTTAAAACAATTAACCCCACACCCTTGGGATGTGTTGCCTGAGTGGATTATTGAAGGCGCTACCGTAAAAGGTAAAGTGGTTAATATTGAAGACTATGGTGCATTCTTAGAAATTCAGCCTGGTGTTGAAGGTTTGGTACACGTAAGTGAAATTACCTGGGCTAACACACCAATTAATGCTAAAGAATACTTTAAGTTAAATGATGAGCATGAGGCTAAAGTGGTAACACTGGATAAAGATTCACGCAAAATGAGTCTTTCTATCAAACAGCTTACTCAAGACCCATGGAATACCATTGAAACCAAATACCCAGAAGCCAGCAAACATGCCGGTTTGGTAAAAAATATTACCAACTATGGTGTATTTGTTGAACTGGAACCAGGTATTGGTGGTATGATTCACATTAGCGACCTAAGCTGGTTAAAACGCTTTAACCACCCATCTGAGTACACTAAAGTGGGCGAACATATCGATATCATCATCTTAGGTGTTGATAAAGAAAACAGAAAACTGCAGTTAGGCCACAAACAACTGGAAGAAGATCCTTGGAATTCTTTACAGGAAACATTTGCAGTAGGTTCTGTTCACGAAGGTACTGTTACCCGTAAAGACGATAAAGGTGCTATTGTTCAATTACCTTATGGTTTAGAAGGTTTTGCTCCTAGCCGTCATTTAGGTAAAGAAGATGGTAAAACTGTTGTAGCTGATGAAACCGCAGAATTTGTTGTAATTGAGTTTGACCGCAATGAAAAACGCATTGTGTTAAGCCACAGCAGAATTTGGGAACAAGCTAAAATAGAAGAAAAAGAAGCCGCTAAAAAAGAAGCTACTGCCGAAGCAGTAAAAACTCAAAAAGCGGTTAAAGCTGTTCAAAGCAAAGTAGAAAAAGCTACTCTTGGAGATTTAGGTGCTTTAGCTGAAATCAAAGAAAAATTACAGCAGGAAGAAGATAACAAGAAATAGTTTACTGCTAATTTCATAAAAAATGCTCCGTTACAAGCGGGGCATTTTTGTTTTATGGCAATCATAAATGTATCCTTTTGGGGCCTGGCTGCAGCTGGTGAAGCAGCTTTACTTGCGTCGCACACTTGTACTGCATCAACTTGGTGCGGCAAGCAGTAATTAATAAAAATCTGAAAAATTGGGGCAGCTTATTCCGCATTACCCCAACGAAAAGTATTGATGTCCAAACCAGCCAAATCAAGCACCCGGTCTACCACCGTCATGGCAACTGCTTCTATGGTGGTTGGTTTATTATAAAAAGAAGGCGTTGCCGGGCAAATAATAGCCCCGGCCAGGGTTAGGGCTTCCATATTTTTAATATGAATAAGGTTATAAGGGGTATCCCGTACCATTAAAATAAGTTTTCTTCTTTCTTTCAACACTACATCTGCTGCACGGGTAACCAAATCGTCGCTAATGCCTCCGGCAATGCGGCCCAAGGTGCCCATACTGCAAGGCGCCACAATCATAGTATTGTACCGGGCCGAGCCAGATGCAAAGGGGGCAGAAAAATCGTATTTATCAAAGAAGCGTACCGGATATTTGGTATAATCTGTATTGCCCAGTTCCGTTTGCCAAATGTCTTTGGCATTTTTACTCATTACCACACTTAGCTCCTGCCATTGGTGCTGCAGGGTGAGTAGTTTTTCAATAAGTAGCTGCGCATAAATAGCACCGCTGGCTCCGGTTATGGCTACTACAATTTTGTTGTTCATTACCTTATTTTATGTATAAACAAATGTAACATGCAAATGGTTACAATCATTCCTTATTCGTTTTGATGTAATGCCATTTGCTGCATAGTATTGTTGCAGTACAAGAGTGCGACGCAAGCGGTGATTAATAGAAGCTATACAGTTTGGTTAAAGAGTATTTATATAGCATGCATTTGAGGCCTTTACGTAAAAATGCTTAGTATCTTCGTACGGATGAAAGCAAGAGTGTATAAATCTACCGGCAGTTGGTATTTGGTAAAAACCGAAGAAGGGGTATTTATGCAATGCCGCATAAAAGGTATTTTTAAAATTGATGGAATTTCCTCTACAAACCCCATTGCCGTTGGCGATGAGGTTATTGTGGAAATGGAAAATGAGCTGGAACAAACTGGTATGATTGTAGAGATTTGCGACCGCAAAAATTATATTGCACGTACTACACCGCACCATAATAAACAAAGGCATATTGTGGCATCGAACCTTGACCAGTTGTTGTTGTTTGCCACATTAAAAGAGCCAAAAACTTCACAAGGATTTATTGACAGATTTTTAATTGCATCGGAAGCCTACCATGTACCTGCGGTAATTGTTTTTAATAAGGCCGACTTGTACCGTAAGAAGGAAATGCTGCAATATGAGCTGCTAAAAGAAATTTATGAATCGCTGGGGTATCGTATTTTGCTTACCAGCATTGCCAAAAAAGACGGAATTGAAGAATTGAAAGAGATATTGGCCAATAAAACAACCTTATTGTCGGGCCATAGTGGGGTAGGTAAATCAACTTTTATAAATGCCATTTTTCCAGCACTGGATTTGCGTACCCAGGATGTAAGTGGCTGGAGTGGCAAAGGTTTGCATACCACCACATTTGCCGAAATGTTTGATTTACCATTTGGTGGCAGCATTATTGATACGCCTGGTATCAGGGAATTTGGAATAACCGATATCTCAAAACAGGAATTATCGCATTACTATCCGGAAATGCGGGCTTTACTGCACAATTGCCAGTTTAATAATTGTATTCATATAAACGAGCCAGGGTGTGCAGTAAAATACGCGGCAGAACATGGAGAAATATATATGGAGCGCTATGTAAGCTACTATAAGGTATTGGATTCAATAGAAAACGCAACAGGATATTAAACCCTTGCTTTTAAAATTAAAGCTACCTTATCGGCTACTTTTGCATCCTTTGTATCAAGCGGTGCCAAAGTAATTCCATTATAAATACTGTACTGTAATGTAAGCGCATGGCCACGGTATTTAAAATTCCAGTCAATATTATACACTTCGTCAAGCTTATCTACAAAACGTACTCTTTTGTTATTGCTTAATGCCTGCGTGTAGGTGTAAAACTGCTGTAATGATGCATTGTCATCAATGATGGTGGTGTAGCTGGTGTTGTACTGATTTAGTGTCATAGGTTCCCCTTTTTAAATATAACGTAATTAATATAAAAATGTTTTGTTGGTAAATTCCAGTCAGGCTTTGTCGTTAGAAAGTATCTAAGGGTAAACAAAAAAAGAACAAGAATTTTATATATAGTTACGCAAATACCGTGCTAAAAAGGGAGGATAATTCCCGGAAATATGTCATAAAAAAGTAAAAAGCAGTTAGTTTGGCGGCGGCCCGGAAATTATCCTATGTTTTATAAGACAATACCATTTTTTATTTCGCTGCATTAATTTCAGAAAACCAGGAAGAATATTTTAAATAATTATTGGCAATGCGGTCAATTTCGCCATGTATAAGCTCCTTAGATATATCTTTTACCTTTTTGGCAGGCACACCGGCATAAATACTGCCTTCTTCAACAACGGTACCTTCCAGTAAAACACTGCCGGCAGCAACAATGGAATTGCTATGTACTATACAACGGTCCATAATAATCGAGCCCATACCTATCAAAACATCATCCATTATGGTGCAGCCATGTACAATAGCATTATGACCAATAGAAACATTATTACCAATAACGGTAGGGTTTTTTTGAAAAGTGCAGTGTATAATGGCACCATCCTGCACGTTTACTTTATTACCCAGCGTAATAAAATTTACATCGCCCCTTACTACTGCATTAAACCAAAAGCTACATTCATTACCTGCCACAACATCTCCAACAATGGTAGCGTTGGGGGCTATAAAACAACCTGTACCAAACTTGGGGTGCTTATCCAGCACCGGATAAATAAAAGCCATATCAAAAAATTTAAAATGAAAGAATTGCAATTAATTATTTATAAGCCAGGCAATAAACCATTCCTCATCCCGCTTGCGTCGCACTCTTGTGCGCCATAGCCAAATGCAGCAAGAGGCCTGCACAGTAACTACACACCATACGAAGTTAAAAGGTACAAATAACTTCTGCTAACTTTGGGCTTCATTTGTGTGCATATTTTACAAACATGAACCAACGTCAACTATTTCAGCAGCATATTGCCCAAACTTCACCGGCACCCATAGGGTTAGAAATTGTAAAAGCAGCCGGCATATACCAATACGATATTCAGGGTAAAGCTTATATGGATTTAATATCCGGCTTTAGTGTAGCCAATATTGGACATTCACATCCAAATGTAGTTGCCGCTGTACAACAACAGGCTGCCGCCTATATGCACCTGATTGTGTATGGAGAATTTATAGAAAGCCCACAGGTGGCATATGCCAAATTACTTGCCGATTATTTACCCGCCACCTTAAACTGTGTATACTTTACCAATAGCGGTGCCGAAGCAACCGAAGGTGCCATGAAACTGGCCAAGCGGGTTACCGGAAGATCAAAAATTATTTCTTTTAATAAAAGTTACCATGGCAGCACTCAAGGTGCTTTAAGCGTAATGGGCGATGAATACTGGCGCAATGCCTTCAGGCCATTGTTACCCGATATTTACCATTACGATTATAATAGCCCCGATGCAATTGATGCCATCGATAGCCAAACTGCCTGCGTAATACTGGAAACAGTACAGGCAGAGAGTGGTATTACAAAGCCATCTACAGCCTGGTTGCAATCCATAAGAACTGCCTGTAACAATCATTGTGCCTTGTTAATACTGGATGAAATACAGGCTGGCTTTGGCCGTACCGGCACCTTATGGGCATTTGAGCAATACCAAATAGTTCCTGATATTTTATTATTAGGCAAGGCCCTTGGCGGCGGCATGCCATTGGGTGCGTTTATAGCCAGTCATGCATTAATGAGCACACTTACCCATCACCCGGTGCTGGGTCATATTAGCACATTTGGTGGCCATCCGGTTTCTTGTGCAGCCGGTAAAGCAGCTTTCGAAGTATTGTTGCAGGAAAACCTGTTGGCAACTATTGCTGAGAAAGAGAAACTATTGCAACAGCATTTAGTACACCCCGCAATTTTATCGGTACAAACGGCTGGAATTTGGGCATCGGTTAGGTTTTCCAATTTTGAGCAAAACCAGCAAATTATTCACCGTTGCATTGAGAAAGGTTTAATTACAGATTGGTTTTTGTTTGCCCCCGAATGTTTACGTATTGGCCCACCATTAATTACCACCAATCAGCAATTGATACATGCCTGCGATATCATCTTACAGGCTATTGACGAAGTGGCCTTAAGTTAATAAAAAATTTATGAGCCAGGCATAAGTACAAGTGGCATCGCCGCTTGCGTCGCACTCTTGTACGCTCTGGATCTTACTCAGCAGGTAAGTATTTAATTTTTAGATGTTACCCTGATGCCATACAGGCAACCGCACAAGAGTGCGACGCAAGTAAAGCCCAATTACAATGCAATCGCCGGGCTAATACAGTGCCTTTCGGCTGTTTTATAAAAATCTTAAATGCCATTCATCAAATAAAACGGTTTGGCATTGGTTTGCAAGCACTAAGTTTCCTAAATTACCTCCCATAAAATACTGCTTATGAAATATTCAACATGGCTTACGGTAGGTAAGCTTGCTTTGCTTGCTGTTCCTATACTTATACTGGCCAATGCCGATGCCAACTATGGCTTAATTGGCTATACGGATAAGCACAGCCCGGTAACGGATACGACTAAGAAAGATTCTGTACAATTTACTGAGAACAAAAGCCTTCCCCTTAAACCAACCCGCAAAATTGATTTTAGTACCGAAGAAGGCTCGTGGATGAGCCTGGATGTTAGTCCTGATGGGCAAACCCTGTTGTTTGATTTGATGGGAGACCTGTATACCATGCCTGTTGCAGGCGGCACAGCAACTGCCATTACAAAAGGGATGGCCTATGATGTGCATCCAAGGTACAGTCCGGATGGAAAAAAGATTCTATTTATATCTGACCGTAGTGGTGCCGATAATGTGTGGTATATAGATACCGAGAAAAAAGACACGGTGCAATTAACAAGTGATCATAACCAATACTTTCCCAGCGCCTGCTGGACACCTGATGGCAATTATATTGTTTATGCCAAGGGCCGCCGAAACACCAAATTATATATGGTGCATCGCAAAGGCGGTGGAGGTATTCAGTTGATTGATGCCCCTTCTTATTTAAAAACCATTGACCCTGCGGTAAGTGCTGATGGCCGCTATGTTTATTTTTCTGAGCGTATGGGGGCATGGAATTATAATGCTCAATTACCGCAATACGAAATTGGGGTGTACGACAGGGAGAATGGTAAAATTAATACCATTACCTCACGATATGGCTCTGCTTTTACGCCGGTATTATCTAAAGATGGTAAATGGATGGTTTATGGTAGCCGGTTTGAAGATAAAACCGGGCTGGTATTGCGCAATTTGCAAAATGGTGAAGAAAAATGGATTGCTTATCCGGTACAAAGAGATGAGCAGGAATCTATTGCGCCGCTGGGTGTATTGCCGGCTATGGCTTTTATGCCTGATAGTAAATCCCTTGTAGTTTCGTATGGTGGTAAATTCCACCGTATTGCTATTGATGGTGGTGCTATAACCGATATTCCTTTTAATGCTAATCTGCAGTTAGAGTTAGGACCGCAGTTGAGTTTTAAATATCCGGTTAGCGATACTGCTTTTCAGCAAGCCACACAAATAAGGGATGCTGTTCCTTCACCCGATGGGAAAAAACTGGCATTTACTGTATTAAATCGTTTGTATACCATGGATTATCCAGGTGGAACCCCTAAACGGGTTACTACCAATGAGCAAACTGAAGCCCAGCCAACCTGGTCTCCAGATGGTAATAGTTTAGTATATACTACCTGGATGGCAGATGGTGGTCAGTTGTATCGCATTACGCTTAATGGCAAAACAAATACACCGCAACAATTAACCAAAGAACCGGGCTTGTATCAAAACCCTGTGTTTAATACCAGCGGAGACAGGATTGTTTTTATGCGCAGCAAAGCAAGGGTTTATAAGGATTCTTATGGCCCCGGCTATGATGGTAGTGAAGATGAATTGTGTTATATAAATGCTACCGGCGGCGATATTACATTAATCGATAAAAGTCTTGGCCGTTATAACCCACATTTTGTAAAAGGACAGGATAGAATATATCTTACCAATGGCAATGGCGACCTGATTTCTATTAAATGGGATGGTACCGATGAGAAAAAAATGGCCCATGTTACCGGTATTACTACGTATGGATCTATTGCCACAAAAAATGGCCGTCCCGATCCCGAAGCCATGAAATGTATTGTATCTGCTGAGGATGAAAATGATAAGGAAAGAGAAATGAATATGCCTTCTGCTGCCTCATGGATCACCATGTCGCCAACTGGAGATAGGGCACTTACCCAAATTAACAACGATATTTATGTGGTTACCATTCCTAAAACCGGTAAACTTAATAATATCTCTGTAGCAAGTGCAGATGATGCTGAATTTCCTGCCCGTAAACTAACAGAAATTGGTGGGGAGTTTCCTTACTGGCAAAGTGATGGTAAAACTGTGTACTGGAGTTTGGGCAGCACCCATTTTACTTATGATGTAGATAAAGCCCAGGCTTTCGAGGATAGCCTGGCAGCCGCTAAAAAGCTGGAAGCCAAAAGAATACTCGATTCTACTGCCCGCCTTGCCGCCGACTCTACACTAAAGAAAGCGGCCGATTCTTTAAAAATAATTCAGGATTCTATTAAAGCAAAAGATACTACTGCCAAAAAAGATATTAGTAAAGACGATCCTAAATACAAGGCAGCAGAAACAGATGTAAAAGTCTTTTTCAAAAAGGATATGCCGCAGAGCACAGTATTAATGAAGAATGCTCGTATTATTACTATGAAAGGCGATGAAGTTTTTGAGAATGGAGATGTGTTAGTGGTAAATAACCGCATTAGTGCAGTAGGTAAAACAGGTACGGTTGCTGCCCCTTCAGGAGCTAAAATTATGGATATGACGGGTAAAACTATTATACCCGGTTTTGTAGATCCGCATGCACATATGTGGCCTAATTGGGGTATTCACAAAAATCAAATTTGGATTTATGCCGCTAATCTTGCCTACGGGGTAACTACCACCCGTGACCCGCAAACTGCTACCTCCGATGTGCTTACTTATGGCGATATGGTAGATGCCGGCAGCATGATTGGTCCGCGTGTTTACTCTACAGGTCCGGGTGTTGGTTATTGGTATTATAATGTAAAAGATTCTGCACAAGCCGAAAGTATTTTACAGCAATACAGCAAATACTACCATACCAAATACATTAAAATGTATTTAACAGGTAACCGCAAACAAAGACAATGGATTATTACTGCGGCCCGTAATCAGCAGTTAATGCCTACCACAGAAGGTGGCTTGGACTTTAAGCTAAATATGACCAACCTCCTAGATGGTTATCCCGGCCACGAACATGCGTTGCCTATTTATCCTTTGTATAGTGATGTGTTTAAAACCATTGCACAGGCAAAAATGATTGTTACCCCAACCTTACTCGTATCGTATGGCGGTCCTTTTGCTGAGAATTATTTCTGGGAAACAGAAAACCCCTATCATGATGCCAAAGTGCAGCATTTCTTTGCTTACGAAGAACTTGCACAAAAAACAAGGAGGGTAGGCCAGTGGACGCTGCCAGAAGAACAAATATTCCCCAAACATGCCAAAAATATGAAGAGCCTGGTGGAAGCTGGTGGTTTGGTGGGTGTAGGTAGCCATGGCGAGTTTCAGGGACTTGGCTATCATTGGGAATTATGGGCCATGCAAAGTGGCGGCATGCGCACCATCGATGCACTTAAAACAGCTACCATTCTTGGTGCTACCGGTTTGGGTTTAGATAAAGACCTGGGCAGTCTGGAACCGGGCAAACTGGCCGATATGATTATATTGGACAAAAACCCATTGGAAAATATACGCAATACCAACACCATTCAATTTGTAATGAAAAATGGCCGTTTGTACGAAGGCAGCACCTGCAACGAGGTGTACCCGCAACAGCGTAAACTGGACATGAGTGAGTGGAAATACGATAAACCCACCATGAATACCAATATTAAAGAATAATGCTTTTGTAACCTGTAAACTGCAACAGTGTATAAGCTGTTGCAGTTTTTTTATGTTCCCAACTGTACATTAATAATAGGGCTTTACTTGCCACGCTCGGTTCATGGTTCCTCTTTTATGGCGGCAAAAAGCAGCCGGTTTTATATGTGTATTCGCGTAAAAACTGCTATCTTACCCAAAATATTAATTATGAAAAAATGGCTTGCTATTTTATTTTGCGCCACCATGGTAACACAGGTGCAGGCACAGCAAAAAACAGCTTTGTTTAATGGGAAGGACCTAACTGGCTGGTTTGTAAACGGTACAGAAAAATGGTATGTGGAAAAAGGCCAATTGGTTTGCGAAAGTGGCCCCGATAAGAACTACGGCTACTTATCAACCAATAAAAATTATAAAAATTTTGAGTTAACCCTGCAGTTTAAACAAGAAGCCAATGGTAATAGCGGTGTGTTTTTTCGCAGTGGTATAGAAGGTGTTAAAATTAGCGGCTGGCAAGCTGAAGTAGCACCTATTAACCAGCATACCGGCGGTATTTACGAGTCTTACGGCCGTGGCTGGCTAATACAGCCCAAAGCCGAAGATGAAAAATATTTAAAAACCGGCAAGTGGAATAAATACACAATAAGGGTAGTAGGCGATGAAGTTACTACCTGGTTAAACGGCCATCAGATGGTATATATTAAAGATGAGAAAATTGGTAAGGGCGAAGGTTTTATTGCCCTGCAAATACATGATGGTGGTGGTATTAAAGTGCGCTGGAAAAATTTGATGATAGAAGAGCTGTAGTTTAGTTTTGGCTGATTGCCTGCTTCTTGCCGTGTTAAATGGTGAGTAGTGAGTTGTGAATGGTGAATGGTGAGTAGATGATGCATATAGATGTTTCATCTACCCGCCATTTTTGTTTTTGTATGTTGCCAAAAGCTATGCTGCACAAGAGTGCGACGCAAGTAAAGTCCAATTATATTATCAGCAGCCTGGCTACAAATACTACTCTTTTTTATTGCCCAAAAAAGTTTGCATATAGGATGGTACCAGTTGCCTGCTTTTAGGTGTCTTTTTTGCGACTATTGGTTTTTGATATTCCAGGTAGTAAATTTTTAGCAGTATAATAAAAAACGAAATAACTACTGGCCCAAAAATTAATCCAATAAATCCGAAATAATTTAAGCCCATTATTACGCCAAGTACGGTTACTATGGGGTGTACATCGGCCATGCGTTTGGCCAGCATAAACCGTATAACATTGTCTATACTACCCATTAATAAAGCTGCCCAGGCCAATAAGAAAAAGCCCTGCCAAATATGGCCGCTGGCAAAATGAATAATTACTATTGGCACCCAAACAATGCCTGCCCCTACAATGGGTAAAATAGAAGAAAAGCCCGTAATTACCGCCCAAAAACCAGCTTCGGGTACGCCGGTTATAGCATAGGCAATAAAGCCTAATAAACCCTGCGCCACAGCAATTAATGGTATACCAACTGCATTGCTAAATGTTTGTGCTACCAACTCATCGCCAAACATTTTTATTTTATCTTTTTTAAATGGCAGATAAAACAAAATAGCAGCTTCCATTCTGTTGGTATTGGTAATCATAAAATACAAAAAGAAGTAGAGCATTAAAATGGCTGAGAAAAATCCGAGGCCCTGGTTTACGATACCCGATAAAAGATTGGTGCCAAATGATTGTATAGCAGCCAGGTTTTTGTCGGTAATTAGTTCAAAACCTATTTGCTCTTTAATTACTGCATCAAACCGTTCTATGGTATGCATAATTTCGGCAGGGTTGGTGGCAGCCTGTCCAATTTTATTTACCACCATCGAAACCAGAATGGTAATGGGTAATAGTATAATAAAGAACGAAACCACAATAACAATAATGGCCGCATTTCCTTTTTTCCAGTTGTGTTTTTTAGTAAGCCAGGTTACAACCGGTTTACTAAGTATGTACAAAATAATGGCCGATAAAAACGCTGTAAAAAACTGGCCCAAACTATACAGCAAAAACAAGCCAAATATTAAAATTATGGCAAGAAAAAAGTATCGATTAACTTTATAGTCTTTAGCAGTCTCCATACTGTATAAATTAGGTGTGTAATATTTAAAGTTAGCATTTCATTTCTAAACATAAAACCATGAACAACAATCAAAAATTTTTAGCCGGTTTAATTCTTGGTGCCGCTGCAGGTGCAATAGTAGCCTTATTTCTGCAAAGTGATAAAGGAAAGGAAGTGGTAAGCGATATTAAAGATGCAGCAGCAAAGGCAGGAGAAAAATTTAACGAAAGCATGGCTAATGTTAACGAAGAAATTAACGATTTGGTAAATAAAGGCAAATCTTTTGCCGAGCACATGCAAACAGGTAAACAAGCGGATAATACAACTGTATAGTTATATTGGCCCGGCTCAATAACAAGTAACAGGCTTTACTTGCGTCGCACTCTTGTACCGCATAACTATTTGCAGCAATAGCTTGAATTACTATCAAAGCACCAAACACCCATCATGAGCACCGAAGAAAAATATTTTGACGCCACCCGAAAAGCACTGGAAGAATATGTGCAGGACCGGTTGCTATTGTTAAAAATGCAATCGGCTGAGAAAACAGCAAAAATTGTTTCATTACTATGTACAGGAATGCTGGCAACTTTTCTGGGATTTTTTGTTTGCCTTTTTATCAGCATTATGGCAGGTTTTTATTTTGCTGCCCTTACCAACAGTACATTTGCCGGTTTTGCAATTGTAGCCGGGTTTTATTTATTGTTATTAATTGTATTGATGGTGTTTGGAAGAAAACCCCTTAAACGGGTCATCAGCAATTTGGTAGTAAAAATATTTTTTGATAAAAATGATGAGGCAGATGACACCGGTAAATAATACATCGCATGCAACCATAGAAAATATGGAAGACCTAACTGCCAATATTGCACTGGTAAAAGCACGTATTAGGATTAGGGAAAAGGATTTAAAGGAAAGGTTAGATCGCCTGCCCGAGGAAACCGTTAAATCGGCCATTAGTAGTGTTATACCCGCATTTGTGTCAAACCTGTTGCCCGGTAAGGGTATTGGACTTATTACAAGTGTGGCGGGGTTATTGCTGGGTAAAGATACCATCCAAAATGGCAATTGGATAGGTGCGGCTGGTAATATCGCCAAACAGATAGGGTTATTTACTACTTTAAAAAGCATTTACTCGTTATGGCGAAAAAAGAAACCTGCCGCTAAGGAATAAATAGTTTCAATTGTATTGTATAAACCTATTCAAAACACCAACTCCTGGCAGCAAAAAAAATAATATATAAAACCCTGAAAATACTTGGTTGGGTGGCAGCAGTAATAATACTGTTGATAATTGCATTGGTGATAGCCATACAAATACCTGCCGTACAGGAATTTGCAAAAACAAAAGCAGTAAACTATCTGCATAGCAAAATAAACACACCGGTTTCTATTGGTCGCTTATCTGTTCAATTTCCGAATAATATTACCATAGAAAAAGTATATCTTGAAGATGAGCATAAGGACACATTGTTATACGGAGAAAAAATAAAAGTTGATATTGGGCTATGGCAACTACTCAGCAATCAGGTATCATTGCATTCACTTGAATTAGAGGGTATTCAGGTAAACGTCAACAGAACGATAAAAGACAGCGCTTTTAATTTTGATTATATAATAAAAGCTTTTAGCTCAGATTCAGATACTGCAGCAGTTAAAAATACATCCACCAATAGCTTTAGTTATATAATCGGACCAATCTTGCTGCATAATATTCACGCCACTTATAAAGATGATTTTACCGGAACAGATGCAAAAATTAGTGTAGGGAATCTACAGGCCATAATTAATGCATTAGACCCCGAAAAAGCAAAATACCATATCAACTCATTAACAATTGCTGATGTGCAGGCAACCATAAGGCAATATAAACAGCTGGCGACAATTGTAGATACAAGTAATTCTGTAAATACAAACTCGGTTAAAACAGATATGCAGTTGGGTTTGTTACAGGTGTCAAATGTATTATGCTCATATATAAACGAACCATCTGCTTTAGAAGCAAATATGAAGTTGGGTGTTTTCAATACCCGCATGGGTAAAATCGATATCAATAATTTGTATTTTCCTGTCAAGTCATTGCAGCTTAACAATTCCGATATTGCCATAATAAAAGGCAAGGCTGCGATAGATAGCCTGGTACAGGCAACACCTGTAAATGCAGCACCAACTGCAACAATTTGGCATATAAATATTGATGCAACTGCCCTGCATAATAACTTTTTCCGCTATGATGATCAACAGGAAAAGCCTGTAACTAACGCGTTAGATTATAATCACCTCTTTTTGCAAAATGTTGATTTTGTTGCCAATAACCTCAATCTATCACCTCAAGGTTATACAGGCGCCATTACAAACCTCTCCTTTAAGGAAAAATCCGGCTTTAATATCAGACAGTTTAATACCGTGTTTAATTATAACGACACAGCAGCAGCCTTAAACAATTTTTATCTTAACACAGGTAAGTCTGTTTTGAAAGATAATATCAAAATCAGTTATCCTTCCATAGAAGCTATTAAAGTGAGCCCGGCAACACTTTTTGTAGATGCGGGTATTTCCAAAAGTATTGTTTCAGTAAAAGATATTTTACTGCTGGCGCCATTTTTAAAATCGCAATTAAAGGGAAATGAACAACAGCAATTTGCTATAAATAGTCATGTAAAGGGTTTTGTTAATAATCTTGCTATTCAGGATTTTGAATTATCTGGTATGTCTAATACTTCTATCGCAATAGCTGGTAGCATCAAAGGATTACCTGATATAAATAAAACCTTTTTTAACCTGCAGCTAAAGCAATTTGCATCCGGTAAAAAAGATATTGAAGCCATTTTAGGTAAAGCAAATATGCCTTCTTCTTTTCGTTTGCCAAACGCTATGAAGGTAAATGGCATTTTTAAAGGAACTATACAAAGTTTTACCACGAATCTGCAGGCGATCACTTCTAGTGGTAATGCTACCATAAACGCAACCGTAAAAAATGGAGGAAAAGCATACGATGGTGTAATACATTTAAAGGAAGCCAATCTGGGCTATCTGCTAAAGCAGGATACTTTATTAGGTAAATTTTCACTGGATGCAGTTGTTAAAGGTGCTGGTACTGATTATAAAACTATGCACACCTCACTTACTGCCAATTTGCAAAGCGGAACATTTAAAGGATTTACCTACCATGATTTGTCATTGGATGCATTATTAAATAATGGCCAGGCAATATTTTCTTCTTCTATGCAAGATCCTTCTTTCAGCTATAGCTTAAATGGGGAATCTAACCTAAATGGTAAATATCCTTCTTTGCATCTTGATCTGCAATTGGATACAGCCAACCTGCAGGCTTTGCATTGGTACAACGATACGCTTTCCATTCATGGTAAATTACTTGCGCAATTCACCAGTTTAAACCCTGATGAACCGGAAGGAACTGTATTGATAAATAATATCAGCATTACAAAAGATAAATTGCACATTGGTACCGACAGCATTTATTTGCTTGCCGAGAAAAATGATACCGCCAATCACTTGTACTTGTACACTGAAACGGCTAAATTAGATCTGCGCGGCAAGTATCAGCTCACTCATACAGCTGCCGCTTTAAAACAGGCTTTTGAGCAATATTATAACACAGTAAGTAAACCCGATACAGCAGCATATAATGATGATTGGCGGATGACGATGCAGTTTAATCCTTCTCCATTACTGTTACAGTTAGTTCCTGCAATTAAGGGAACAGACAGTATTGCAGGTACGATGGATTTTAATAGCAGGGATAAAATATTAGCGATGCAGTTACAGGCACCACATGTGCAGTATAACGACATGTACATTGATCAAATGTATGGAGCCATCAACAGCGATTCTAATAAACTCACCTATCAATTTAATATCAATAAAGGCGGCACCCGGGGTTTTAGATTATATAAAACGGAGGTGTCTGGTACTGTAGCCGATAATATGATTAATACCTCTTTGCTCTTTAAGGATGCAGTTGAGCAGGATAAATATCATCTTTCTGCAAAGCTGTCAAAGGTTGCTTCGGGTGTACTTTTTAAGCTCGACCCGGAAAACTTGTTATTGAATAAAAAGCAATGGACTGTAAGTAAGGATAATTATATTCAGGTTGACACAAATGGAATTTCAGCAAGCCAGTTTGAATTAATGCATCAGGATCAAAACTTAAGTATCAACAGTATTTCTTCCAATGCAAATGCACCATTGGAAATCAAGTTTAAAAATTTCAGCATTGCTACTATTACTGATATTATAGAACAGGATTCACTATTAGCAAATGGCATTATCAACGGTAATGTAATACTTTCAAACGCTACAACATCCCCAACTTTTACAAGTAATATTACCATCGATAATCTTAGTTATAAAAAAGATACGGTTGGTAACCTGCTTGTACAGGTTAACAATGATGTGGCTAATATTTTTGATGCCAATATTGCTTTAACAGGAAATGATAATGATATTACTGCAAAAGGAAAATATTTTATTGAAAACAATAGTGCAGATATGCAGCTAAATATCAATCAATTTAATTTATCAAACATACCTGCTTTTTCTGTAGGACAGCTAAAAGATGCCGGTGGATTGCTAAAAGGCAGCATTGCAGTTAAGGGAAAAATAGATACCCCAATTGTAAATGGTAATGTCTTTTTCGAAAATGCTTTTATTACACCAACCTTGCTTGGCGAACGCTTTTCCCTGCCCAATGAGCAAATTAATATCATACCACAGGGCATTCATTTTAATGAGTTTTCATTGGTGGATACTTCGGGTAATAAAGCCATTATTAACGGCGATGTACTTACCACCGATTTTAGAAATTATAATTTCGCTATTAATTTACTGGCAGATGATTTTAGCCTGGTAAATTCAACAAAGGCTGATAATCCGGATTTTTTTGGAAACCTAAATCTTGATGCCAATATTAAACTGGGAGGGAATACACAAATACCTGTAGTAGATGCGCAAATTCATATTAACAAGCAAACCGATTTTACATTTATCCTACCCGGGAACGATCCAGAACTACAAAGCCGCGAAGGGGTGGTACATTTTATAAATGCAGACGATTTGAATGATAGTTTGCAACAAGATCTTGATATCGATTCAGCGCTACATCTATCCTCGTTAGCGGGTTTCGATTTTTCAGCCATTATTGAAACTGATACTGCAGCCTTGTTTACACTGGTAATTGATGAGCGTAGTGGCGATGCACTTACACTAAAAGGCAATGCACACCTGGCAGCCGGTATGGATGAAAGTGGCAAACTAAGCCTAACTGGTAATTATGAATTAGAAAAAGGCGCATACCAGTTATCGTTTAATTTATTAAAGAAAAAATTCGATATACAAAAAGGTAGTGTCATCACCTGGACTGGCGACCCCACCTCTGCAACTGTTGATATTACCGCACTTTACGAAACCAAAGCAGCCCCAATAGATTTGGTAGAAGCACAACTTTCTGGCCTAAGTCCGGCAGAATTAAATAAATACAAACAACGTATTCCGGTTAAGGTATATCTTAAAATGAAAGGCGATTTGATGCATCCCCAAATCACATTCGATGTGGCATTGCCTGAACCAGAAATTTCCAGGTGGCCACTTGTTGATAATAGCCTTGAACAAATTCGAACCAACGAGTCAGAATTAAATAAACAAGTATTTGCCCTGTTGCTACTGGGCCGCTTTGTTGGCGAAGATATAACCCAAAGCAGTGCAGGCAGTACCAGCACCGCTACCTTGTTAAGGCAAAGTGTTAGCGGTATTTTGGCCGATCAGTTAAATAAAATTGCCGGCGACCTCATCAGCGGCGTAGATATTAATTTTGGAATAGATGCGCAAGACGACTACTCTTCCGGCTCACAACAAACAAGTACCGATTTAACGGTGGGTCTATCAAAATCCCTTTTCAATAACCGCATTAAAATAAGTGTGGGCAGCAATTTTGCATTAGAAGGTGCCAGCGCAAATAAAGATGCAGCCAATATTGCCGGCGATGTGGCAATAGATTATCTCTTAAGCAAAGATGGCCGCTATACCTTGCGTGCCTACCGCAAAAATAATTACGAAGGTGTGCTGGAAGGGCAAATTGTAGAATCCGGACTCACCTTTATGTTAACATTCGATTACGATCATTTTAAAGAACTTTTTCAGGCAAAAAAAGAGAAAACAAATAAAAAAAATGCATCCAAAAATCTGCAATAATAGTTTAGGGGCGTTACCCTTTGGGTCGGGCTTTCCGCTGCAAGTCCTCACTCCGCTGCGTTGCACTGCGCTTCGTTCCGGGCTTTCCGCTTCAATCCCTAACGCATTTTATTGCTTTATATAATAACATCAACAAATCAGGCAAATTAATACAACACTTTAATGCATAAAATCGGGTACCTCATATTAATTTTTCTGTTTGCACTGGCTACATCCTGCAGTGTAACCAAAAGCATACCTGCTAACGATGCATTATATAACAGTGCCACTATAAAACTGCGGCCGGCAGATAGTAGTAGCAAATTGCATAACAAAGACCTGGTCGCTGAATTAAATTCATTACTAAGGCCAGTACCAAATGCCAGTTTTCTTGGTATAAAATATAAATTGCTCATATATAATCTTGCCGGTACGCCAACAGGCAAGGGTATCAGGTATTGGGCTAAAAATAAATTGGGCGAGCCACCGGTTTTGGCCAGTAGTGTTAACATCACAAAGAACAGCGGCATTTTGCAAAACAGGCTGGAAAACAGGGGCTATTTTGGCGCAACGGTTGCTGCAGATTCTGTAACAAAAAAACAGCAGTTCTTTGTTACCTATACAGCAAATATTACAACTCAATATACCCTGCAAACCGTAACATTTAAAACTGATAGCAGCGCAGTTGGACTGGCTATTCAAAAAACGCGGGAAGCCACACTTTTGCAACCAGGTAAAGCCTACGATCTGGATATTATAAAAGCAGAAAGAGAAAGAATAGATGCTGCTTTAAAAGAAGAAGGGTTCTTCTATTTTAACCCCGATTTTATTATTGTAAATATCGATTCTGCATTGGGTAATCATACCGTAAACCTGTATCTAACACTCAAAAAAGAAACACCGGCCAAAGCCAAAAAAAGCTATAGCATTAACGATGTAATTGTTTATGCCGATTATAACCTGGAAAACGATACCGCCAGTATACATGCAAAAGAACAGGCCACCCGGTTTAACAACTTCTATATTTTTGATCCCGAAAAAAAGTTTAACCCAAAAGTATTTACCAGAACACTTGTGTTTAAACCCGGCGATGTATATAACCGTGCAGCCCATAACCAATCTTTAAACAGGTTGGTAAGTTTAGGTATGTATAAATTTGTAAGGGCCCGTTTTCAGGAAGTAGATACCATGCCGGGCTCGCATTTAAATGCATTGTATTATTTAACACCCAAACAAAAAAAATCTTTAAGGCTCGAAGTATCGGCACTAACAAAATCCAATAACTCCAGCGGTGGCGAGGTTTCCCTCAACTGGCTTAACCGTAATTTTTTAAAAGGGGCAGAATTATTTACCGTTAAAGTATTTGGTGGCCTGCAAAAGCAGGTAGCTGCACAACAGCCAACCATCAGCACCAACAGGTTGGGTATAGAAGCCAATTTAATTGTACCACGTATTCTTGCGCCATTTAAATTTACCACCAACAGCAATTATGTACCCCAAACAAAATCAACACTGGGCTACGAAATTTTTCAAAGAAACACACAGTATACGTTAAGTTCGGCCAAAGCCAGCTTTGGCTATATATGGAAGGAGAGCGCACAAAAAGAACACCAGTTGGATATTATTTCTTTAAACCTGGTACAGCCAAGAGCTATTACGCCGGAGTTTCAGGCGCAGCTGGATACCAATATCACCCTTGCCCGCAGCATAGAAAAACAGTTTATCATTGGCTCTAATTATAATTTTAATTACAATTCACAGGTAACCCCCAATAACAAACGCAATAATTTTTATTTTAACGGCAATCTCGATATGTCAGGCAATTTATATGGACTACTATCCGGCGCCGATGTGCAAGCTGGTAAAGAACGTACCATATTTGGTTTGCCTTTTTCCCAGTATGTAAGAACTGAAATTGATGTACGCTACTATCTTAAAACCGGACCTAAAAATTTGCTGGCTACCCGTTTGCTGGCAGGCCTGGGTTATGCCTATGGCAACAGTGTTTCCCTGCCATTTGTAAAAGCATTTTTTGCCGGCGGCACCAACGATATAAGGGCATTCAGGGCAAGGGCGTTGGGGCCCGGCAGTTACTATGCAGGTAATGCGGCTGTGCTAGGCTTTTTGCCCGATCAGCCCGGCGATATTAAGCTGGAATTAAATACCGAATACCGGGCTAAATTATTCTCCTTTTTATATGGTGCTGCTTTTATTGATGCCGGTAATACCTGGCTGTTAAGAGAAGATGCGCAAAGACCCGGTGGTAAAATTACCAACGCTTTTTTAAACGATATTGCCGTAGGCGCCGGACTTGGTTTGCGCGTAGATGTAGGCTTTTTTGTTGTACGGTTAGATGCGGCCATTCCCATACGCAAACCATATGTAACCGGCTCCAAATGGGTATTTAATGCCATTGATTTTGGTAATGAAGACTGGCGCCAGCAAAACCTTATTCTCAATCTTGCCATTGGTTATCCTTTTTAGCTGCGCATACGCAACTTCGTAAATAAGCGGCAGTTGATGGTTGCTTATTTACCCGGCGATGGTACATCTATGCAACATCCTTGCGTCGCACACTTGTACGGTTAGATTATCTATTGGGCTTTTATCAAGGCAGGGATGCAAAAGGTGGCTGGTGGGAGGTGCCAGGAGTGTGTAAAAAATAGGGGCAGTGGAAAACCATAGCCCCAATCCTAAAGAATAATGTAGCTAATGCTTAAAATATCCTTTTTGTCTTTATTGCAAAAAAAACATTTTTTCCAAAAATGTTATGTACATTTTTAAAATAAAATAGGGGCGGTGGTTTGCCACTGCCCCTATTTCAACCCTAAACTTCTAAAAGATGACAAACCAATATAAATTTATTAATTTTTGTTTTTAAACAATATGAAAAAAAATTTTAAAATATGATAGCTTAAAATAGCATTTTGAGTTCCAAAAGATAAAATAATGCACACAAGCCAAGGGTACCCTCTATTCTTTTATAAAAGATTTTTTTACAACAGCATCCTTATTTTGAATTGTGAGAATGTAATTTCCTTTTTGCAACCGGCTAATATTTAAAGTGTAAAGTGAAGCATTAGCAGTTGCTGTAATACGTGTATTTCCGTTTAAATCACTTATGCTTAATTTACTGGGCAGGGTTTCAGACAATCCATTTATTTGCAACGAATTTTTTGCAGGATTGGGATAGAATTTAACTAATAAAGCATCATCGGGAATAGATAGAGTATTGCTGTAAGTTTTTGCCTTTTCAGATTTAACTGCAACTATACGATAATAAGAAGTGCCTGAAGCAGCGGTATGGTCTTCAAAATTTTTTTGGTTAGAAGTATTTTCAGCTGATACCCTGTATATTTCTTTAAAATTAATCCCATCGGGGCTTTTTTGTACACAATAATATTGAAAATCATTTTCTGGTTTATCGTCCCAAATAATACCATGATGGTGCAGCCATTTTTTTATACGAACGTATTTTTCCTCTGGACGGTCGAGGTAGCGTGCAAGGGCAATTTTGTATTCAGTTTCTTCGAAATTAGTGGTAATACCTGTTAAAACTATTTTTCCATCTGGCTGGAGGAGACCAGCACCATTGGTTTCATAACCTCCAAAATCTGTAGACATTCTTCCATTGATGCCAAAAGAAGAATCAATGATACCATCGACAGTGAATGCTGCCAGCACAAAATCTAACGCTTGAGCACTTCTTTGTTCATAACTTGCACCTGTTACAATGATTTTATCATCAGGGCGAATTAAAACTGTTTGAGCATATGTATTCACCCCTTCAAATGGAGCAGTTAGGAATCCGTTTTTCCCAAAAGTCAAATCCAATGCTCCTTTAGTATCATACCTTGCGAGAGTAATATTTTCATCTGTAACTGAAAAACTTCCTCCAGACATCCCACCCACTACAATTTTCCCAGTGCTCTGGATACCAACTCCAAATATTCGTTCGTCACCATTTATCAAATTGGTTACGACCTTTCCCTGACTTCCAAATTCAGCATCAAGCTTCCCGTTAGGTAAATATCTGGAAAGGCAAAACTGCGGGTGCGTAAGATTTTTAAAGCCAGTCACAATGATTTTGCCATCAGCTTGTAAAACGGAGCTACGGGCAAATTCAAGATCAAAAAAATCGGTAATTGTTGCACCATTTGCTCCAAATGAAAGATCGGTTTGTCCATTACTATTAAATCTGGTAATTAAAAAATCAGCATCTGTATTTCCGCTTAAAATAATCTTTCCATCACTCGCCAAAAGGATAGAAAATATTTCTTCTTGATAGCCAAAGCTTTTTATTATTTTACCATTTGTGCCAAATGTTGAATCAAGATTCCCATTAGGCTTATACTTTGATAAAAGGATATCATATTTTGGTGTAACAAACCCATTTGATCCATAACCACCTACTATAATATAATTATCAGGTGTAACGGCAACACAGGTGCCAAATTCAGAATCGTAGTTGAAATCAGTGATAACATTTCCCTGATTACCAAAGGATGAGTCAATTGTACCATCTGGCATATATCTTACAATAAGAAAGCCACCAAAAGCGCTTCCAACAACTACAATCTTTCCATCAAATTGCAGAGCTGATGCCTGTATATCAAAAGACAATCCACTGATAGAAGTAAGAACCTTTCCTTTCTGCCCAAAATTTTCATCTAAGGTTCCGGGCTGGGCATTAACGGAAAAACCAAAACCTGTAAAAAAGACAATTAGAATTACCTGCAAAAAACTTTGAGAAATAAATTTATTTTTTTTCATATTAAAGATTTATATGTATTAATTAATAGCTTCCCAAGAATCACAATTAAATAAATCTTGTTCACCAATAGTGTCGTAATATGTACCACATTCATTTTCATCTCCTGGATTGCATCCATGTCGATCATTACGGCATTCGATAAACTTGGTAATATTTAAATTATATAGTGTATTGGAAGGACTCATAGCACCTTGAAAAAAAGTAGAACCTCTACCCACCATGTATATATTTACATCATCTGAATTGGTCAAAATCGTTCCAAAATCACTATCAAAAACACAAGAGATGCACAGGGGGTCATTTTCATTATGTCTTTCCTGATTTTTTTTAAAGTCAGGTTGCCCTGGACAGTTACAATCGTCATCTAATCCATGCATCATAGTACAATCCAAATAAAACTCCGTCGGTACGCCAATTCTTCTGAACATATCATAAATGTTTGCAGACCCCATCTGAAATAAATCAATATTAGTGCTTGTGCCAGGAACTGTATAACTGCTGGTTAAAAGGCAATTTGTTTCAGTATTTACATTAATTCCAGTTGTAGGTGGCGGTGATAAAAAAATAGGTTCGCCATCAAATGTAAAAATATCATCTCCTTTACCACAGAAAGAAATTATAGGAGGCATATAGTCATTATATGCGAAGAAATCTTCAGGCGTAGCATACAAATCTTTTGGTATTATCATCGCTCCCCACATGTTTACGAGTCCCTTGATTAAAGATGCATACTCTACAGAGGGATCGCCATAATAAAAATTTTGGTCAATAGAACCTAATGCTGTGCTTACACCTGGGTAAGCTGCATCAATCATAAATTGCTTTTGATAATAGACAGCATTCATGGCTACAATACTTCCAGCACTTACACCACCTACAAAAAGTTTGTTTGTGTCTATCTGATAAGGGTCATCTGAAAAAGATGCAGAATGATTTCTTTGCCGTTTTATGATACTTCGAATTGCACCCCTTGCATCTTGTGAAGCTCTATAAATAGCTAACAATTGCTGTGCGGATGTATATTGAGTACCAGCAAATGGTCCGGTAAGAATTTTACGCGGATCAATTAGTACGCCTCGTCTATATTCAACATTAAATACTACGAAACCTCGTTTTGCATATTCATTTGCAAGAAAAACTATTCCGGGGTTATACAGACTACCGCATTCATCATAACTGCCACCATGAAAAAGAATAAGCGCAGGAAACTTACAATTATTATAATTAATGGGCACATTACCTCTTTTCTTTGGGTAATAAACCTGATAATACAGAGAATCCCCATCTGTTTCGCATATTGTTGTAGCACTTACGCCGCAACTGTTTAGAGAATATCTAACATCTTTGTAATCTGAGGGCATTGTTGATAATCCATAAACTACTGTATCTACGCCTACCATAGAATCAATTGTAAATTGACTGCTTCGTAAATCAAGTGAACAGAAAGCAGACCCAAAATTGCTGCAAATATTTGCGACAATTGAACTATCCTGCGCTTTAAGATTATAACAAATGCTTATTGAAAGAATGAAGATTAAGGGCATCTTTTTCATATAGGTAGTTAAAATTGGTGTTTTATAAAATTTGGCATAGAATTGATAAATATGTTACTAATACTAGATTAAAATTTTATATTATTTCTACTAGTAATAGCCCGCTACATATGCCTTTTGGAAAAATTCTCTTGCCATTGTTGGTCGCCTGCCCAACAATAATTAAACGCAATTATAAAATATGTATAATTACTCCCCAATTTTCGTGTCCTAACCATCCAATTTCTCATTCTGCGTCGCACTCTTGTGCGGTTATAACAATATGCAGCTGGTTGTAAAAGCCTTATTAACGCTTACCCTTTGGCTACTTTTATTCTTTTATAAACTGCTTAGTAATTACCTCGTTGGCGGTTTTTATGTGTAGCAGGTAGTTGCCGCTGGTTAGCTGTGCTATATTTATACTGTATACCGTGCTGTTGGTGGTGGCTATTAATCTGGTATTGCCGCTTATATCTGTTACCGTAAGTTTGGTGGTGCCTGCGGGTAAGCCCTGTATTTGCAGGTTGTTTTTGGCGGGGTTGGGGTAGAGTTGTATGGTGGGTGTAGCGGTTAAAGTAAGCGTATTGCTGTAGCTAATATTACCTGCATTGCTTACGGCGGCTACCCGGTAATTGCCAGTAGTATTGTTGGCCGCACTATAGGTTTGTATGCCACCATGGTGGTTACTAAATATACGTGCCACCTCTGTAAAAGCATTGCCATTAGTGCTGCTTTGTATGCTGTAATAATTAATTAGGTTATTGGGTTTATCCTCCCAGGTAAAGCCGTGGTGGTGCAGCCAGTGTTTTATTTTTACATACTGAATAGATTTAATCTTATCGTTATTATATTGAGCAAGTAAAATTGCTGGTTTAGATGATTCTGCGTAATCATTGGCTCTGCCAATTGCAACAATTTTTCCGTCTGTTTTTATATATCCTCCGACAACAGATTCTGAATAAGGCCCGAAATCGGTGCGAACTATTCCGAAATTGCCAAAACTATTATCCACAAAACCTGCGGCCTCTAATCTTACTAAAGCAAACTCCATCCCTACTCCGTAAACTTTGGTTTTTGTATTTCCCCACAAAAGAATTTTTCCATCATCTTGCACAGCAACTTCACTTGCCGTTGAAGATAAAGTATCAACTATTATAGTAGTTTTACCTAATGTCCCAAAAGAAGAGTCGAGAAATCCATCGGATGTATATTGCGCTATTGCCATATTACCTCCGGAAAATTCTCCTTCGAAGCCAGCAGCTAATATTTTTCCATCCTTTTGTAATGTGAGGTCTGATATTGATTCTCTAAAAGCTGGAAAATTTGTTACTGTCTTCCCCCCTTTGCCAAAAGATTCGTCTAAGCTTCCATTTGGTAAATACCGTACTAAAGCGAAACTTCCTGCAGTTTCCCCACCAGTCAATATTTTACCGTCCGGTTGAAAGGATATTGATTTGGCTATGGCTAATCCAAACAATGCTGTTATTGCTGATCCATATGTTCCAAATGAGTTATCAAGGGCTCCATTTTCCAAATACCTTGCAATAAGGAAATATTGACTTTGGTTATTTCCCGCTATTACAATTTTACCATCGTCTTGTATTGCTATAGCATAAACATTATCATCTTTATTAAAATTACTTGTTACAATTCCATTTTCTCCAAAAGATTGATCAATAGTGCCGTTAGAGTTATAACGAACTAAAGCAACATCATAGAAAGTACCAAACATTCCAGACACTACACTGCCCGCCACCACTATTTTCCCATCCGCCTGTATTGCAACTGCAAATGCTTGTTGTACGTCATAACCTAAATCAGTTATCACTCTTCCGGAATTTCCAAAAGTGCTATCGACTACTCCATTTTCTAAATACCTGACTACAAGAAAATTTTCTCCTCCCTCACTACTTGTAAATGTACCTGCAACGACTATTTTATTATCTGATTGCTTTACTCCATCGGTTATTAATGCGTAGCCATCTTCATAAGATGTAATGACTTTTCCATTTTTGCCGAATGTTGAATCTAACGTTCCGGATTGCGCGAAAACATTGATCAAGAGTAGTAGTCCGCAAATTGTAAATACTAATTTCATAAGTGTTATTTTAAAGTTTAAAAGCAAGAGCCATCATTAGCGCAGCCTGGGTTATTATCTGTTGTATTACATGTAACTCTGTTATTTTTACAATCTACAAATCTCGAATCTCCGGTTAATGAAGTAGATACGCCGCCAAGAATAGTTTGAAAAAAAGTTGCTCCTCTTCCAACCATATATTCGTAAACTGCATCACTATTGGTATATGCAGTCCCAAAGTCACTATCAAATGTACAAGGAGTGCAAGTATTCTTTGTTCTGTTTGGGACCATCGAGCATACAACACAATCATCATCAAGCCCATGTTCCATATTACAATCTAAATAAAGTTCCGCAGGAATACCGTTTGCTTTAAACATGTCATAAATGCCTTGAGAGCCAAGCGTCACATTATCTTGAGCAGCAGGGTCCCCTGCCAAAGAAAAATTTGCTAGTAAGCAATGTGTTTCACTATTTGTTATGCTACCCGAGGGCGAAAAGTACATGTATTGTTTTTGGTAATCAAATAATGGATCGCTTAATCCGTGAAAAGCGATTATTGGATACTTTTTGGGATTAGCAGAAAAAAAACTATAGGGATTTGATTCATTCGCAATAGGAATAGTCAAACCACCCCAACAATCAAATACCCCTTTTACATTAGGGAAAAAGTTATAATAAGTAGGATAGTCAATATCATAAAAATTTCTGTCTATGGAACCAAGTGATGTGCTTATACCGGGAAATACTGCATCATATTGGCTTTGAGTTTGATAATAAGCGGTTGATAGAGCAATTACACTGCCAGCACTAACTCCTCCAATAAAAAGTTTATTGACATTAATTTGATAGTTAACATTTAGTCCATCATTTTGTCTTTTAATGATGCTTCTAATTGCCCCTCTTACATCTTGACATCCTCTATAAATTGCAAGCAATTGTTGGGCAGATGTATAAGTTCTGCTAGGATCATTAGGCACTATGTTCCTATCAACTAGTACTCCTGTTCGATATTGAATACTAAAAGCTACAAAGCCTCTTTTTGCAAATTCTTGACATAGTTTTACTATTCCAGCATTCCTATAATCACTACACTCGTCCCAACTCCCTCCATGAACTAAGATTACTGCTGGAAGCTTGCAATTTAAGTAGTCATTATTTGAAGGATAATAAGCATCATACACTAAGTATGCGGCATCATTTTTACATATTGTTGGCCCAGCTATATCTCCTTCACAGCGATTTTTTTTATAAAACACATCGCTGAATACGTCTGATGTACCATTTTTACCATAAGGGATAGCCATATCAGTACCTATAGTGATTCCTGAAATCGGTACACTTAAATCTTTAGAACAAAAATCGGTGCATACATTTATTGTTTGGGCGTGAGTAAAACCAGCTAGCAATTGGAATAAAATAAAATACCCTAAAGTGTGAAGATTGGGTTGTTTTCTCATAATACGGTACGGTTTAGTTAGTTAGGTAATATCCAAGAAATCAAAGTAAGCTAATTCTGCACAATTCTGAATTAAATTAAAAACATTAAAATCAGTTGAACTCCTTAGGAGCGATACAATTTGTAGCTACTACGGAGCTCTTTAAACAATTAGTAAATAGGCTACTAACTTAACTCTCTTTTAGACCTATTTGCGATTTATACCAAATCGCACTTTCTTTTGCCTGTATAAAATACTTGCTAGAAGGATAAAAGAAAACATAATCTCCTTTAATGTCTTGCCATTATTGGTCGCCTAACCAACAATAATTAAAGGCTACTTTAAAATATATGTATAATTACTCCCCAAGTTTCGTGTCCTAACCTTCAAATTTCTCATTCTGCGTCGCACTCTTGTACGGTTATAACAATAGGCAGCTGGTTGTAAAAGCCTTATTAACGCTCACCCTTTGGATGCTTTTATTCTTTTATAAACTGCTTAGTAATTACCTCATTGGCGGTTTTAATATGTAGCAGGTAGTTGCCGCTTGTTAACTGCGCTATATTAATACTGTATACTGTGCTGTTGGCGGTGGCTATTATTCTGGTATTGCCGCTTATATCTGTTACCGTAAGTTTGGTGGTGCCTGCAGGTAAGCCCTGTATTTGCAGGTTGTTTTTGGCGGGGTTGGGGTAGAGTTGTATGTTGGGTGTATTGTTTACTAAAGTAAGTGTATTGCTGTAAGTAATATTACCTGTATTGCTTACGGCTGCTACCCGGTAATTGGCAGTCGCATTGTTGGCCGCACTATAGGTTTGTATGCCACCATTGTGGTTGCTATATATACGTTCCACCTCTGTAAAAGCATTGCCATTGGTGCTGCTTTGTATGCTGTAATAATTAATTAGGTTATTGGGTTTATCCTCCCAGCTAATACCGTGGTGGTGCAGCCAGTGTTTTATGCGGACGTATTTGTTTCTTTCGGGGTCATCACCGTTGTAACGAAACAGACCAACGTTATAAGTATCGTCGTCATTTTGAAGGAAAGAACCTGAAACTAAAATCTTCCCATCATTTTGTAAAGCACCTTCACCGCTAGTGACATCTGCACCCATTAAGTTGTTTATATTGCCGGGAGCAATTCCATTCTCGCCAAAAAGCGAATCAATTAAACCATTCTCATTAAATCTAACAACGGCTATTTTATCCTTTTCATTGAAATAGCTTCCGGTTAAAATAATTTTATTAGTTTTAGTTATAAATACATTTTTTGCTTCAGCAATAGTACCAGGAGTGTATAAATATGCATACCCCTTTAAATTACCAAAATTCAAATCCGGCTGCCCGTCAATTTGAAAACGCGCAACTAACATTGAACCTATACCATATTGTCCAGCAGCTATAATTTTTCCATCATCCTGAATTGTCAAATCATTTAAAGAAGAAAAGTTTCCTGTTACAGGTAATAAACGTGCAATTCCACTATTGCCAAAACTTTCGTCCAAAGTGCCATCAATATTATACCTTGTCAATTGTAATTGAAGAATTGAAGCACCATAAATATCGCCTGTTATAATTTTTCCATCACTTTGCAGAATTACTGCACCGGGGGTTACATTTGAATTATAAGTCGTGTAGATAACCCCATTTACGCCAAAATTCTGATCCAAATTACCATCAGGCATATAACGCAACATGAAATCAGCTCCAGGCTGTGAAAATGAACTTTGCTTATTTCCAGTTACTAATATTTTCCCATCTGCTTGAACTACCATCCCGCCAATAATGTCATTCCATTTACTAAGACGTGTTGTGACAAAACCATTTACTCCAAAAGCACTATCAATTTTACCATCTGGAAATAAACGTAATAATCCTACACCTCCATATGGAGGTTTTGTTACAAATCTTCCACAAGCTAAAATCTTATTATCTTTTAAAATTTCAATAGCTTGAACGTAAATAGGCAAAGCGCCCTCAATTTTTCTAATAATTACCTTTCCATTTATTCCAAAATTTTCATCAATACTTCCATCCGAATTATATCTCCCAATAAATAAGCCCCCTAAATTTTGTTGTGATATTGTGTCTGTATATCCACCGGTTAAAATTTTGCCATCCGGCTGTGTTTTAACAACACGACATGTGGCCCAAATACTATTATCTAAAATTTTCCCTTCAAACCCAAAACTGTTATCAAGAGTACCTGGTTGTGCATTTAAAGGAGTAATGGCTATTATTAGTAAATAAGCAACCAACAATTTTATAGCTTTCATATTTTTTATTTTAATTGTTATTTAAAGTTTTAAGGACATTCGCTGTCATTTGTAAATGTACAAGAATGATCAGGATCACACTCGGGGCATATTCGTTGATTAGTTATATGGTCTGTGTCATTATAGCTCACAAAAAATGATTTACCAGTATATCCAAAAGGAGGGAAAGCTCCGGTTATGGAGATATTCATAATAGTTTGAAAGAAAACGGCGGTTCTAACTGCTAAATAGGTAAATACTTGATCTTTAGTTGTAGCGTTAACACCAAAATTATCTGTTGCCACTGAGTTTATTCCATGGCCCATATTACAATCTGTATATAATTCTGAATATCGATTTAATTCTTTCAAGATAAAATACATATTGTGGGCACTTGCCAGTTTTATATAAACTGTATAAGGAGGAGATGTACCGGGGCTTTTCAATTTGTAATTCCCTGACGTTTCAAGGCAAAAATTTTCAGTACGATATTTGGCAGTCGAGGAATTAATATAATCCTGATATTTTCTATCATAGAAAGGAATAGTTGTATCGAGAGCTCCTCCAAACCCAATCATTGGCGGGTTAATTCTATTTCCTGTACCGCTTTGTGCTTGAAAAAAAGTCTTTTCAACAGTTCCAAAATCCGAATTATCGCTAGCATCGTTTCCATCAACTGATTTGGGGATTGTAATTCCACCCCAGCAATTCATAACCCCTCTTATAACGGGCCAGTAAGTCGGATTGTCAAGATCAGTTCCAGATTCGCCATAATAATAGTCTGCGTTCATATGTCCTAGCGCAGATTGTATATTAAGTGAAGTAGCCACGACCGGAAAAACTGCATTCATCATGTTTTGAGATCTATAATATGAAATGCCTAATGCAATGACTGCACCTGCACTTTGACCACCTACAAAAAATTGATCTTCATTTATAGTAAATAAATTACCATGATTTGAAGAATTTCGTTTAATAATACTCCGTATTGCGCCTCTAGCGTCTTGCATACCGCGATATGGTGCCAATTGTCGTTGAACAGAGGTACGAGTATTATCCCCAGTATCTAAAATTCTTCCACCGCGGTAATCTATTGTGATTGCAATATAGCCGCGCATAGCAAGTTGCTGACAAACTGTTTTTATGCCAGGTTGCAAATAATCAGGGCACTCTTGAAAACCGCCAGGATGAAATATAGCAACACACGGAAGAGGATAATTTATATAATCATGTCCATTTGTACTGTCTTCATAAGTGGAAAGTGGATAATATACATGGTACCTCAGAATACTAATATCATTATCTGGATTCGAAATACCGTAATAGTGTAAATCAGTCGCTGAACAAATGTCTGTGCTAAGATTACTAGTATCAACACATGCAAGCATTTCTTCATCTTTATATAAAACATCCTTAATAATGCCGGGATAGGTTCCCTTGTGGTAAGTAAAATTGGCTTCTTTGATATATGCTAAAGGATACAAGGGGTTTCTAAGGTCATTTGCACAATCTTTTGGGTGTTGTGTATCAATGGCTGGAAACTGAGAATCCTGTTTTGAAAAAACTGGGGAAAAAGGCATTAATGTACTTGCGATGGCAAAACCAGTTTGCTTTAAAAAATCTTTTCTCGATGTAAGCATAGGGGGGCAAATTTGGTTTGGGTAAACAATTGGTATTGTAAAGTAGGAATAAAATTTACAAATTAAGTTTGATGCAGCTTAAATTTTCATGAATATCAATTATTAAATGGCAGTGCTGCAGTTTTAGAAGCATGTATAAACACCTCCTTGCTATATAGCATTTCTTGCCATTGTTGTTCGCCTGCCCAACAATAATTAAAAGCAAGTATAAAATTGATTTAATCATTTCTCAATGCTTGTGTCATAACCTTCCAATCTCTCATTCCTGTAATCAAGCACCCCATTTCCCAAAACACCTCAATATATCCCCCGTGATTTTTCACGCCAAAAAATCGTGATAAATCACGCTATTTTTTTCAAAAAAATCTTTTTATTTTTATTTCGTAAACCTTTTTTCCCTTCGGGGATTCACCTTAATTAATAATACAATGGCAAGTAATTCAGAAACCGGCCATGCCGTTAACCTCGCCAATTTCAAAGTTTTAATTGATGCTTGTGGCACCTTTGGTGCAGCCTACAACCCA
>NZ_WHPF01000013.1 GCF_013106755.1 Limnovirga soli
TTTTTGGTCTTATTTATTTTGCAAACGGCAAGAGCACAAACAGATGTAAGCAATCAAGATTTCTGGAACGATACATTGAGAAGAATTGCATTGCCATCCAGCAACCAAAACTGGATGAATTTAAGAACGGATGCTAATATTAATGCACTAAAGTTTTTTAAAGAATATGGCAAAGCACTGAGGTTAGGTAATGATGATGATATGCGTTTGTATAAAACAGAGAAAGACGAATTAGGTTTTATACATTATAGGTTTAACCAGTATTACAAACGCATAAGAATTGCACGTGCAGAATATTTTGTGCATGCTGATATCCATGGCCAGGCTTATGCAGCCAATGGGCAATATGTAGCCAATATGGATAAACGGGTGTCCACAGCACTTACAGAAACTTCTGCCCTAAAGAAGGTTTTATTGTATGCAAGGGTTGACAAACTTCTTTCTGAAGAGAAATACTGGGAAGATGAATTGAAGAAAAGAACAAAGAATACTGATACATCTTATTATCCAAAAGGAGAATTGGTATGGACGCAAAAAATCAGCAACAACAATGTATGGAAAGCTTCCAACTTCAGGCTGGCTTACCAGTTTGATGTATATGCTGCATCGCCCATGATCTCAAAACGAATTGAAATCGACGCAAACACTGGCGAAATCATCAACGATATTTCACTGGAAGCATCAGGCTGTTTGCCCACAATAATCAGTACCATATGGAATGGCCCCAAAACAATCAACATAAATTACAAGGGTGGTGGTTATTATTTATGGGATACTTGCCAGGCAGCAGAAATAAAAATGTGGGACTGGAACAGTACCAGAGATTCAGGCTTTATTCCCAGCGATGCATACGAGTTGAATAATGTTGACAATGGCTGGCTTGAAACCAACCAGGAACGTCTTGGTACTTCTTCTCAGTGGGCCATTAGAAATAGTTTTGACTATTTTAAACAAATTCATAACCGCAATAGCTACGACAATGCCAATGGAGATGTTAATGCATATATCAATGCGGTATTTTTTGCAGGTTGTTCCGGTGGTTTATGTTTCTATTCAACAAACAATGCCTCAATGAGTCAAACCGGGGGAATTATGAAAATTGGTTCCGGTGGTTCTACAAACCCGATATTAAACAGTTGGGGAACTGCTGATATTATTGGGCACGAATATACACATGCAGTAACTGGTGCTTCAGCCGCATTAACTTATGCAAATGAATCCGGTGCAATAAATGAAGCCTTCAGTGATATTTTCGGAAGCCTTATACAAGGTTACGGCACTACAGGCTATGGTACACTGGATTTCGAGATAGGTGAAGACAGAACTGCCGGCGCAATTAGGTCTTTGTCAAACCCTAACGCACACAATCAGCCGGATACCTATAATGGTACTTTCTGGTATACAGGTTTAGATGATGCAGGAGGCGTACATATCAACAGCGGTGTAATGAATTACTGGTACTATCTGGTAACCCAGGGCGGTTCAGGAACCAACGATAACGGTGCAAGTTTTTCTGTAAATGGACTTGATTCTAAAGTTACCGCCGATATTATTTACCGGGCACTTACCGTATATCTTACTTCAAGTGCTGTATATACCGATGCACGCACGGCTACCGTTAATGCAGCCAAAGATCTTTATGGCAATTGTTCCAATGAAGCATACCAGGTTGCCAATGCATGGTATGCAGTGGGTGTAGGCACACAGCCAGCACCAGTAGGCGATGGTGGCGTATGTGGTGCCTGGCCTGTTGGTAGCACCGTAAACTATGCAGTGCCTGGAAAAGTTGTTAGTCCGCCTGCAGGTTGTTTTGACGGCACAACGAAGGTTGTTGGGCCAGCATTCACCAGTTTTACGGGCAATGAAATAATCCTTCAACCGGGTTTTTCTGCCCTTTCCGGTTGTAATTTCCTTGCATTTGTTACACCTTGTACTATCAATCTGTCACTTACTGGTCCAAGGCCTTTGTATACAGCAAATACATCAGCAGCTATGGCCGGTACTACTATACAAAAACCTGCCGGTGAAGGGTTTTCAGCAACGGTTTACCCCAACCCGGCAAGCACCAATGCAACCCTGCAGTTAAAAGGTGTAAAGGGCAATGTGTCTGTTGTTTTAACCAATTTGCAGGGGGTAGATTTATGGCGAAACGACCGGGTTAACAGCAACAGTATATCAATTGCTTTAGGGCAACTACCGGCCGGAATGTATTTTATAAATGTGAAAGACAACGAGCATACAAAAGTGCTTAAGTTGATGAAAAAATAAATTGCTTTCTTAAGGCAATGTAGTTAATAGCAAAAGCTGCTTCCGAAAGGAGGCAGCTTTTTTTACCGGCTTCATATCGCTGTGCATCGCCTGTTGTGTCACTCACTTCAGCGTTCTTTTCTTTGGGGAACATTACAAGCATGGAAAATATTTTCTTCCATCATAATCAGTTTTGGGCCTTTGACCATTGATGGAATATACAGGTGTGCTTATAAATACACCTGCAACAACGGAAGTACAATGCCGCTCAAGGCTATGGCGTACAAGAGTGCGACGCAACGGATGCCAGATAAAGATGTAATTGCCTGGCCCATAATATCCTATTTTTTGCGATTGGCAGCCTGCAGTGTAAAAGCAAAAAACTACAATATACTTGCAATTATCAGCAAAATCAACTCCTAAATTTAGGAGCAAAACAGGTGGTTCTTATTATTATATTTAGGTAACCAAAATATTTCAACAATAAAAGAACCATCATTATGAAAAGAATTGCATTGCCACTTCTATTTTTAACAGCCGGCTATATCGGTGCTAAAGCGCAAAACACATTTCCTGCTACAGGAAGAACTGGTATTTATACCACTACACCTGCTGCCTCTTTGCAGGTAAAAGGCGGTGCCCGAATTGGCACGCTTACCAATTATACAAATATTGATAGTACTACCGGCAATCTTAGCTTTGGGGGTAACGCTTTGTATCAGGTTGGTAATAATAAGTTTGCGTTTCAATCTGCCTCTCAGCCATCAGCAGGTTTATTTTTTAACGCTACCAATCTTCGGTACGAATTTAGAAACACGGCTGGTGTATCAGTGCTTAATCTGGGGGCCGGGGCATCTAATAATTTTTTAGGTATTGGCAATACAACCCCTATTACCCAATTAGCAAACACCAGTTCAAATATTATTGGTAGCGATTTTAATGGAGTAAGCCCTAATTCAATAGCCTGGGCAACCAATGCAGATGGATTTACCGTTGCTACTTATAATGCCAATGCAGGAGTAAAAGGCAATGGGCTGGCTGTAAAAATAGCAGGTAACTCCGGCAGGTTATTAGATTTGTCAGTTGGTGCTACTCAAAATGGTGCAGGAACTTCTGTAATGGTGGTTAACGGGAATGGCAATGTGGGAATAGGAACTTCTGCACCAGTTACTACTTTAGATGTGAAAGAAAGTGGTTGGTTTAGAAATAATCCGGGTGGTTTGCTTGCCCCTTCTGCAGGCGCAGGTTTGAGATTAACTACAGAAAACAATATTGCATCTATTTTTGGTTATGACTATAGTACAAATACTGCACTCAACCTTTTATTGGCAGGTTCCGGTGGTAATGTTGGTATTGGACCAGGTATACCAACAGCGCCTTTACAAATTGCCAATGCAGCCACCAGTGGAAATAAAAGAATTGTGATGTATCAGGATGTGGACAATGATAATGAGTTTTATGGCTTTGGCATAAACGCTAACCAGATAAGATACCAGGTAGATGCAGTAGTATCAGATCATGTATTTTTTGCAGGTACATCACCCACAACATCCAATGAATTAATGCGCATAAAAGGTACTGGTTTAGTAGGCATAGGGACCAGTGCACCTGCAGCCAAGCTGGATATAGCCGGTAATATAAAAATTACAGATGGTACAGAAGGTGCCGGCAAACTATTAACATCTGATGCCAATGGTTTGGCGAGCTGGACTGCGGCACCATCAGCTTCACCATTCATTATTTCAGGTAATGATATTTATAACAGCAATACCGGTAATATAGGTATTGGAACGGCTACGCCTGCCGCCAAATTAGATGTGAACGGGGATGCTTTAATTAATGGTATTACTGTTGGCAGGGGATTGAGTAACAGTCTCACAAACACAGCGATAGGTTATGCAAATCTTGCTTATAACAACACTGGGAATTATTATAACACAGCGATAGGGTTTGCAGCTCTTGCCTACAACGGTAGCGGGTATTACAACACTGCCAATGGGGCCCAGGCTCTAGTTAACAACAGTAGTGGGTATTATAATACCGCTAATGGATTTCAGGCTCTTTATAACAATACCATAGGAACTTACAACACCTCAATTGGCCTTTTCAGTGATGTTGCAAGCGGTGCACTAACCAACGCAACAGCTATCGGAGCCAATGCAACTGTAGATGCCAGTAACAAGGTGCGTATTGGAAGCCCTAATGTTACCAGTATAGGTGGGCAGGTAAGCTGGACTACTTTTAGCGATGGCAGGTATAAGAAAAATATAAAAGAAGATGTAAAAGGGCTTGCTTTTATCAACAGCCTTAAACCCATTACCTATACAGTAGATTTAAAAGGATTGGATGCTTATTTTGATAACAACAGGAAACATGATAGCGCTTATGAGCAAATTAAAAAGGACATTAAACCAGGAGTAGATGAAGCCTCAAAAATTGTGTACAATGGTTTTATAGCCCAGGAAGTGGAAGCAGCTGCTAAAAAACTAAATTATGATTTTAGTGGAGTGGATAAACCAAAATCAAAAGATGGATTGTATGGGTTGCGTTACAGCGATTTTGTGGTGCCATTGGTAAAAGCCGTGCAAGAGTTATCAAGTCAAAATGAAAAATTAAAAACTGAAAACGAAGGACAGCAAAAAGTAAATGCAGATTTACAAAAACAGATTGATGATTTAAAAGCAATGATTACTAAAGGAAATGCTGCCAGCCAGTCTGAAGTTTCAAACAACCAGACTGCTGCAGAAAGCAATGCAGCGTCTTTAAAGCAAAATGCACCCAACCCTTTCAGTAGATCTACTTTTATTAGTTTTTCATTGCCTAAGCAATATACAAATGCGCAAATCCTTATTACCGACATGACTGGCAAAACCATTAAACAAGCCAATGTATCGGGTTCAAATTCACTTACTGTAGCGGCAGGTAGCCTTGCTTCAGGTTCTTATAAATATTCATTGGTTGTAGATGGAAAAATAATGGGCACCAAAACAATGGTACTTACCAGGTAATTGATAAGTAATATGTTGTAAGTAATTAGTTGTAAGTAAACAAGAGCTCGCTGTTTAGGTTGGGCTCTTGTTGTTTTTATAGTATTTGATTCTTTAATAACAAATTAAATGAACAAGTCTGCCTTCGCTTTATTTTCTTTTGGCTCAATATAGCTTCTGCAGATAAAGTGAGTGACACAACAGACGATGCCATGAAAGCAAAAGCTGGCTAAAAAGATGATTTATAAAGATATTCCTGCATTTAAAAAAAAGATGCTGCTGCAATTTTTAATCAATCTGCGCAATGTATCCAGATAATAAAGACTAACATAAAAAGCTGATTAAGCCGCTGATCCAACTCCTAATTTTAGTACTTCCGACTCCTAATTTTAGCACAAATGCTGATAAGTGAACGAACTATATTTGGTGCTATTAGGATAGTGAATCCAAATAATTAGACAAACCTCAATAAAATGAAAAGAATATTCTTTCTTATGCTGGCTGGCTTTGTAAGTATCTGCAATCTTTATGCACAAAACACATTTCCTGCCACGGGCAGGGCTGGTATTTTCACAACTGCGCCTGCTGCTTCCTTGCAGGTAAAAGGTGGTGCCCGTATTGGTACGCTTACCAACTATACCAATATTGATAGCGCTACCGGTAATCTTAGCTTTGTGGGCAATGCTTTGTATCAGGTAGGTAATAATAAGTTTGCATTTCAATCAGCCTCTCAGCCACTGGCCGGTTTGTTTTTTAATGCTACCAACCTTCGGTACGAATTTAGAAATACTGCTGGTGTATCAGTACTCAATCTCGGGGCCGGAGCATCTAATAATTTTTTAGGTATTGGTACTACAGCGCCCCTTACATTATTAGCTAACACCAGTTCAAATATTATTGGAACTGAAGGTGTTGGCATGAACCCTTCTTCTTTTACCTGGGCAACCAATGTAATTGGTTATTCGGCAGGTATTGCAAATACAAATACATCAACCTCTGCGAATGGATTGGCAGTAAAAGTGGCCTCTGCCAATGCAAGACTTTTAGATCTTTCCGTAGGAAGTGGTAATATGCCCGGAACTCCAATAATGCGTGTAGAAAGTGCTGGTATTGTAACTATTGGAAGTGGTAATACAGACCTACAAACCCTTTTGTTAAGAGGGTACAGTAATAATCAGGGATACTGGAAAGGTGGTGCTGCTTTTGGATATAATCAGGCAAGTGTTATTATGGGTGAGCTGGACAGTGTTGCTACTATTGGCGGGCATAATGGAGACCTTAGCGCATGGACTAATTTAGCAATTAACCCGGCAGGCGGCAATGTAGGGATTGGAACGGCTACGCCTGCTGCCAAATTAGATGTTAACGGTGATGTTTTAATAAATGGTATTACTATTGGCAGGGGTAAAGGGAACATTGATATTAATACAGTTGTTGGCAATCTTGCGCTTGCTTCTAACACCACAGGATATACAAATACTGCCATTGGGTCTAATGTTCTTTATTCCAATACCACCGGCTTTTCAAATACCGCCAATGGGTATTGGGCACTTTATAACAATACTACGGGGTATCGCAACACTGCTAATGGGGTTTTTACTCTTAATTCCAATACCACGGGCAATTATAACACCGCCATCGGATCTGAGGCTCTTTATTCCAACACCACGGGTAATTACAATACCGCAATTGGATATCTGGCACTTAATTCCAACACCACCGGATATTACAACACCGCCATTGGCGACTACAGTAATGTTGCAAGCCCTTCACTAACCAACGCCATTGCTATCGGCTACAATGCAACAGTAGATGCATCCAGCAAAGTGCGTATTGGTAATTCAATTATTACCAGTATTGGCGGGCAGGTAGGCTGGACTACTTTTAGCGATGGCAGGTATAAGAAAAATATAAAGGAAGATGTAAAAGGACTTGCGTTTATCAACAGCCTTAAACCCATTACCTATACGGTAGATATAAACGGACTGGACACCTACTTTAATAAAAACAGGAAGCATGACAGCGCTTATGATAAGATGAAAAATGAAATGAAGCCTGTTGAAGATGAAGCCTCAAAAATTGTCTATAATGGTTTTATAGCCCAGGAAGTAGAAGCTGCTGCCAAAAAACTGAATTACGATTTTAGCGGGGTAGACAAACCAAAATCAAAGGATGGGTTGTATGGGTTACGTTATAGCGATTTTGTGGTGCCATTGGTTAAAGCTGTACAAGAACTTTCCAAGCAAAATGAAGACCTGAAAGACATTGTTGCCAAACAGCAGGAACAGATTAATGCTATACTGGAAAAATTAAATACTACTCAACCAACAGCATCAGCAAGCAGCAATGCCGTGGTACTTTCAGATTTGGCCAATTTGGAACAAAATGCACCCAACCCATTCAGTACATCAACGGTAATTAAATTTTCATTGCCTAAGCATTATACCAATGCGCAAATTATTATCACAGATATGAATGGCCATACCATTAAACAAGCCAATATAAATGGTTCAAATGCGCTTAATGTATCAGCAGGTAGTTTAGCTGCGGGTACTTACAAATATGCTTTGGTCGTTGATGGCAAAGTGTTAAACACCAAAACAATGATACTTACCAGGTAATCAGCAACCCTATTTTTTCCTTAAAACAAAGGCCCCGAAAGGGGTTTTTTGTTTGGGGATATTCCAAGGGGTTTAAAATATGTTTTTTGGGCCGGGCAAGCAGGCAGTCAAGAGGTTTTGCATGCACATTTTACCCCGGACCAAATCCGGGACACACTTGTACACTGGTAACTATGGTCGGCCAATAAAAGCCTATTAAACCTATAATGCCCTGTTCTAATAGCGGTATAGCCCTAATAAAATTTTACTGCTATTGGATATTTTAGCATTAACTGCTTTGATGCTTACACCAAATTTGTTCGTAATTTCCCCTGCGGCAAATGCTGGCTGTTTACAGCTGCTGCACTTGTTGCCGTACAAGTGTGCGACGCAAGTAAAGCCAGAATCAGTATCAAAAGCCGGGCTTATAAAAAAAATATAATCAACAGCATGAAATCAACAACACGTGTACAGTTATCGGTAATGATGTTTCTTCAGTTTGTAGTTTGGGGCGCATGGTATGGGCAATTGTCTAAATATCTTTTTGCCATTGGGTTCGACGGCGGCCAGGTAGGAAATATTTATGCCACTTTTTCTATTGCCATGATTTTTTCGCCCTTTATTGCCGGTATGATTGCCGATCGGTTTTTTGCTGCACAAAAAGTGTTGGGGGTATTAAATATTGCCGGCGCCGGCTTATTGTTTTTACTTACCCGCATAACTGATTATAATACTTTTTATTGGGTAATGCTCTTGTACTGCTTAACTTTTGCCCCTACCATTGCGCTTACCAGTTCTATTTCTATGCGCCAGATGGTAAACCCGGAGAAGGAGTTTCCGCCCATTCGTGTTTTGGGTACCGTGGCATGGATTGCTGTAACCAACCTGGTTGGTTATATGGGTTGGGGCGATAAAAGCACCATCTTCTATGTATCCATGGTTACTGCCGCTGTTATTGGCCTGTATTCATTTACCTTACCCGATACACCGCCTACGGTAAAAGGCCCCGTAAGTTTTGGACAAGTTTTGGGTAAAGATGCCTTCGTGTTGTTTAAAGACAGGTCTTTTGCCATTTTCTTTTTGTCATCGGTACTTATTTGTATACCTCTATCTTTTTACTATGCCATGGCCAACCCCGCATTAACTGATGCGTATAAAGATGCATTTGTTGCAGCGCATCCCGGCCAGGCATTACCCAATACATTTTTTGTAGAAAACAAAATGTCGCTGGGCCAGGCTTCCGAAGTATTTTTTATGCTTATGCTGCCCTTTGCCTATAAACGCTTTGGTATAAAATGGATGCTGATACTGGGTTTGCTGGCATGGATTACACGTTTCCTTTGCTTTGGATATGGCAACGCCAATGCCGGTGAGTGGATGCTGTTTGCAGGTATATTACTACATGGCATTTGTTACGATTTCTTTTTTGTAAGTGGTATGATTTATACCGATTTAAAAGCCGGCGATAAAATAAAATCGCAGGCGCAGGGTTTAATTTCACTCGCTACCTATGGGTTGGGTATGGGTATTGGCTCTATAATATCGGGCTATGTACAAAAAATGTACACCACCACCAATGGTGCAACCACAGTAACTAACTGGACCAATGTTTGGCTGGTACCTGCGGGTATTGCCGCTGTAGTGCTGGTATTATTTGTATTGTTTTTTAAAGATAATACGCGAACCAAAACCGCAACAGTATAAATACAAATTATTAACCCGGCTTACAAGCTTTGCGGGGCTTTACTTGCGTCGCACACTTGTACGCCATCAATATAGCATCAAGAAATACAAACAATATATAATACACAACAACTATGAAACGAATTGCCATGCTTGGTTCCGGTTTTATCGGAAGGTTTTATGCCGACTCATTACAGGGTCAGCGCAGTAAAGACAAAATTGTAATGATCTATTCCCGCCGCGAAGAAGCGGCCCAGCAATTTGCCAAAGATTACCAATGCGAACATATTACTACCGATATGGAAGCCGCCATTGCCCACCCCGATGTGGATGTGGTGTGTATTTCCTTACCCAATAATCTGCACGAACCTGCTGTAATGCTTTGCTGCAAACATAAAAAAGCAGTAATAACCACCAAGCCCTTAGGCCGCAATGCCGCCGAAGCTAAACGTATGCTGGAAGCTGTAGAAGCAGCGGGTATTTTTAATGGTTATCTGGAAGACCTGGTATATACTCCCAAGTTTATAAAAGCCTACGAAAGTGTAAAAAACGGGGCCTTAGGCCGTATACTTTGGGCAAAGTCGAGAGAAACACACCCTGGCCCACACAGCGATTGGTTTTGGGATATAGAAAAAGCAGGCGGTGGTTGTATACTAGATCTGGGTTGCCATTGTGTAGAAATTACCCGCAGCTTTATTGGGAAAGATATTAAACCGGTAGAAGTGATGTGCTGGGCCGATACACAGGTAAAACCCATTGATGCAGAAGACCATTCTATTGGGCTTATTAAATACGAAAACGGTGCCATTGCACAATTTGAAGTTAGCTGGACATTCCGCGGCGGGCTTGACCTTCGTGATGAAGTAATGGGTACCGAAGGCACCATCTGGATTAATAATTTTCTACGTACCGGATTAGAAATGTTTACTACCGGTAAAGGTGCCGATTATGTAGCGGAAAAAGCAGAGAGCAATAGCGGCTGGTTATTCCCCGTTGGAGATGAAATTAACGATCTTGGATATAACCATATGTTTACCGATATGTTTAACAGCATGGAAAAAGGTGTTGAACCCCGTGAAACCTTTTATGATGGCTATATTGTAAATGCTGTTTTGGATGCAGCCTATAAATCGGCCAAAACCAAACAATGGGAGCCGGTGATTCTTGATATATGGCGTGGACAAACAGGCTTGAGTAAAGAGAGCCACTTAATAAATTATGATGATAACTATTATTTGGTTAAAGAAGAGGTAACACATTATGGCGCCAAAAAAGTGATTTTGAAAAATAAGGCTACCGGCGTTATCGAGGAAAAAATTCTGGAATAAAAAATCAATAAAAATAACCGGCTCTAAAGGCCGGTTATTTTTTTAGTTATCGTCAGCTAAGTCCGAATTGCTTGGTGTCAATCCATTCGGCTTTGGTCATGGTCCACCAGTCATCTGCAATACCTTGTAAAATATACTCATAAGGCAGCCATCCATAGCCCTTGTCGCCCCATTCTACGCCCCAGGAGTTTTTAATTTTTATGGCACCGATGCTTACAATTTCTTTATTACTGGGGTTTACAATTTTCATAGTATCATCAAAACCTACTGCCATTACTGCGTGCCCACCTTCTACTTCTTCGTTACGATCAGGAAAAGGTATTTTACCATCATCGGCCTGGTCTAATGAGGTAAAACAGGTAAACCCAAACATCATGGGCAGGCCATTGCGTAAATGGTCTTTAATTTTATCCAGCAATATTTGTTCTTTTATGCCTTTGGTATCTAAACGGTAATACAATAGTGCCTGAAAGTTTTGTGCGTACGAATACATAAAGGCCGTAGGCTCTGTATTAAACTGATCTTCTACATAGGGCCAGTATTTTTCGGGGCAAAGACCAAATAATGCCATGGCTGCCATGGTAGTGCGCAAATAGGCACCATCGTCTGCAGTCCATTTTAGCAAATTACGGGTGGTTTTATATAAAAATAAACGGGAGGCATCGGTATGTTTGCCAAAGGCCCTTCTTTCAAAATATTCGTACAGTCCAACACCTGCATGGGCAGTGCAGGCGCCCAGTTCACCCTGGTCTTCAACCGGTGAACACCATTGGCTAAGGTCTACTTTAGTTGCCTTTTCAGCTTTTTTGGCTGCTGCCGATCTTTTTGAAGGCGGTGGATTAAGCCGGGCTAGTATTTCGCTAACAGATTCTTTTACGCCTCTTTGTTTTTGGCGTTTGGAAAGTGTTTTTGTGTCATCTGAATTGTCGCGGAAATCAGGATAATCTTTCCTCCATCCTTTTCCCTTGTGTTTTGCAATGCTCATGGGCTATGTTTTAATTGGTTAACAAAATATATGATGTAGCATATTATGATTACTTGAATAAAAAAGGCAGAGAAAAGCTAATTGGTATTTGAAAGGATGGTGGATGATGGCAGGGGAAAATTCAATACTGCAAATGTTCTTAAAATTATATCAACAATTTGGCCTGGGCAAAAAATTATTATGGCTGTTTTGCCGGGTAAAATACCGGTTGTTGAAGTGTGCGACGCAAGTAAAGCCGCCCAATGGAGCTAAAGCCCGGTTCCAAAAATGCAAAGACTTTTCTGGCCATACTTTACCTGTCATCTAATTTGTAACTTGCTTCAAAATAACTGATTTTGTTGATTAATATCCATAGCCATTCACCGGCACAAAAGGGTGAATGGGTTATACAAAATAAATATGCCGGCTTTGATACTATTTCAACGCAGGGTAATTACTCCGTTGGTTTACATCCATGGTATATAAATGAAGCTACCTGGGAACCAGCATTTTTGGAAATACAGCAAGCAGCAAATACAACGGCGGTTAAAGCAGTTGGTGAATGTGGTTTGGATAAAATTTGCACTACGCCGTTTCCATTACAGGAAACAGTTTTTGCGGCACATATAAGACTTGCAAATGCAATTGGAAAACCACTTATTATTCATTGTGTACAGGCATATGAGGAAGTATTTGCATTGCTGGTAAAACAATCGGTTGAAGTGCCGGTTGTGTTTCATGGTTTTAATAAAAAACTGCCATTGGCGCACCGCATTACAAAAGCCGGGTATTATATTTCTTTTGGTAAGGCTTTACAACAACCACGTATACAGCAAATTTTTGCAGCGCTGCCTTTACAACAATGTTTACTGGAAACAGATGATGCAGCCATTACCATAAGTGAAGTATATACATGGGCAGCAACTGCAGTAAATATTGAGAAAGATTTATTTAGTTTGCACATTGAACAAAATGCAAGTGCCTTATTTGGCAATTTAACCCAGTGATTGTATGATGGATATTTCCTGGCTTTCAAGAACTACATTGTTAATAGGAGAAGCTGCGGTGCGTAAGTTAAATCAGTCGCATGTAATGGTGGTGGGCCTTGGTGGGGTAGGCTCATTTGCAGCAGAATTTATTGCCCGTAGTGGTGTAGGTAAAATGACCATTATTGATGGAGATGTAGTAGACCCAACCAACCGTAACAGGCAATTACCTGCTTTATCTACCAATCATGGTATTGCCAAAGCCACTATTATGGCAGAAAGGCTGCTGGCTATAAATCCTGAAATGGAATTACATGTTGTACAGGAATTTATAAACCCCGAAATGGTGGCCCTGCAATTGGCTACAAAGCCAGATTATATCATTGATGCCATAGATAGTATTTCGCCCAAGCTCAATTTCATTACCATGGCATATAACGCCAACATACCCATGGTTAGCAGCATGGGTGCCGGTGGTAAATTTGACCCAACCAGATTGCAGGTTGCAGACATTTCAAAAACTTACAATTGCCCCTTTGCGCAGCAAATACGTAAGATGCTTAAACAGCAAAATATTCGCACCGGTGTAAAAGTGGTGTTTTCTCCCGAAAAGCACGTGAAGGAAAGTTTGATTTTAACCGATGGCAAAAACTACAAAAAATCGGCCTATGGTACCATCTCTTACCTGCCCGCAGTATTTGGTGCTGCAACAGCCTCTGTAGTTATAAGGGATTTAATAGGGGTGCCAATACCTTAAAGCATATTTATCCCAATAATATGTTTTGATTTTTATAAAAAGTATTGCCCAACCCATTCTGTATTATTATCTGCCGTATCTTTCTGCATAAATACATCCATATGAAGAGAAGAAATTTTATGCAGCAAAGCGTTTTGGCCGGAGCCTCACTGCTTACTGCAAACAGGCTATCTGCCGCCAATGTCTCACCAGCAGATAATGCTCCCTTTCATTTAAATTATGCTATCCATGATGGCATGTTTGAAAATAGCGCCGGTAAAAGCTTTGTTGACCAGATTAAATATGCATACGATCTGGGTTTTCGTTCCATAGAAGATAACGGCATGATGGGAAGATCCATTGATGAACAAAAGAAGATTGGCGATACCCTGGCCAAATTGGGTATGAGTATGGGTGTGTTTGTGGTAACTTCTGATAATTGGCATTGGAGAACCTCACTAACTTCCGGTAAACAGGAATGGACAGATAAAATGATCAAAGACTGCAAAATTGCGGTGGAAGTAGCCAAGCGCTGTAATGCCAAATGGATGACAGTAGTTCCCGGTAATTATGAACGTTCATTGCCTATCGATTTTCAAACAGCAAATGTTATTACAGCACTACGCAAAGGCGCCGAAATACTGGAGCCACATGGTCTGGTAATGGTGCTTGAAGCACTTAGCGATAATCCGGATTTATTCCTGCGCCATACCGATCAAACAGTGATGGTATGCAAAGCCGTAAACAGCCCTGCCTGTAAGTTTCTGTTCGATATGTATCATATGCAACGCAACGAAGGCAATATCATCAATAACCTGGATGCTGCCTGGGACGAAATTGGTTACCTGCAAATTGGCGATAATCCCGGACGTAACGAACCCACCACTGGCGAAATGAATTATAAAAATATCTTCAAACACATATACCATAAGGGTTACAAAGGTATTCTTGGAATGGAACATGGTAAATCAATCGATGGTAAAGAAGGCGAATTGGCATTGGTAAAAGCCTATCGCTTGAGCGATGATTTTGCATAAATAGATAATCTGGTAGTTTTTTAGCCCGGCATAGTGTACATCAATCAGCACCGCTTGCGTCGCACTCTTGTACAACACCAATACTATGCAGCTAAAAAAATCAAAATAACAAGTACTAAATAAAAAAGCTGCTCCTTTAAAAAAGAGCAGCTTTTGGTGTTTTTAAGCAACGGCTGATAAGGTGTTTATATGTTACCATTAATTGTTATAGAGTTAATGGTGCTTTTCATGCATCAAAAATCTCCTTTAAAAATTGCATAAAATCTGTTCAATTAACGGATAAGGCATTTCAATTAACGAAACAAGAAAAAGAAAACAAAAACTCAGTTTATTCTATCAATAATGAAGCCAAAAAACCCAGTACTACAATAATATTATACAAAAGCATAATTAGTGTTGCAACTTGTGAATAATGTATTGGTTTTTTTATTTTCGGCTCATCCTTGTAAATAGTGTATACTAAAAAACCAGATCTGTTATTTCGTGTAAATCTTGGTATTTTTAGAAAGTAAAAAATTGCCGTATGCAAGGTTGGGGATCAAAAAAAATAAGTTTTATTATTTCACTGTTTGTGGTGGTGGTTATTGGCTTTTTTTGGGCAACTCATCAGCCCCCGGTTGATTTTACTTCACAGGTAAAACCCATCATCAACAAAAATTGCATTACCTGTCATGGTGGTGTAAAACAAAAAGGTGGCTTCAGTCTGCTTTTTAGAGAGGATGCACTAGGAAAAACAAAATCAGGTAAACCAGCCATCATTCCGGGAGATCCGGATCATAGCGAAATGATTCGCCGCCTCACATTGCAGGATCCCGAAGAACGCATGCCGTATAAACACGATGCATTATCCAAAGAGGATATTGATATTCTTACCCGCTGGATAAAACAAGGTGCTACCTGGGGCGAACACTGGGCTTACGCTCCTTTGAAAGAAATAACAGTGCCGCAACCATCCGGGTTTTTAGGGCTGTTTTCTTCAAAAAGTAGTTGGGCAAATAATGAGGTAGATAATTTTATTGAGGCCAAATGGAAAGATGCCGGTTTAACCGCAGCTCCAACTGCGGATAAGGAAACCCTGCTTCGCAGGGTAAGCCTCGATTTAATTGGTATGCCTGCACCTGAAAACCTGGCCCGGCAATACCTGACAGATAATAGTGCAAAAGCTTATCCCAATCTGGTAGACTCCTTACTTAACTCCCCACATTTTGGCGAAAAATGGGCAGCCCTTTGGATGGATCTTGCCCGTTATGCCGATACAAAAGGCTATGAACGCGATGATAACCGCAGCATTTGGCAATACCGCGACTGGCTAATTAATGCCTTTAATAAGGACATGCCTTATGATAGCTTTCTTATAAAACAAATTGCAGGAGACCTTTTAAAAAATCCTGATGACAACGACCTTATTGCCACCGCATTTCAACGCAATACCATGACAAATGATGAAGGTGGTACCGATAATGAAGAGTTTAGAACTGCCGCTGTAATGGATAGGGTAAATACCACCTGGCAAGCCACCATGGGAACCACTTTTGCCTGTGTACAATGTCATGGTCACCCATACGATCCTTTTAAACACGATGATTATTATAAATTTCTGGCTTTTTACAATGATTCCAGAGATGAAGATACCTATGCCGATTACCCATTACTGCGGCAATACAATGATAGCATGCAAAAAGAACTTACTACCCTTACTCATTGGGTACAACAAAATGCCACGCCTGCTAAAACCAAAGAAATTTATACATTTTTAAAAACCTGGGAGCCGTCATATAACTCCCTTATATGCGATAGTTTCACCAACAGCGAACTGGCCGATACCAAATGGCTCACCTTTCGTAATAATGCCGTTTGCCGTCTTAAAAATGTTACATTAACCAATCGCAATACGCTCGTATTCCGGCATCAGGCTTATGTTAATGGTGGTATTTGGCAGGTGCATATAGACCAGCCAACCGGCCCGGTAATTGCCAGTATTCCATTAACAGAATCAACAAGTGGCTGGACTATTGGCGAAGCATCACTTGCGCCGGTTACGGGTGTGCATAACTTATATTTTACCTATACCAATAAACAGTTAACCAAACCAGATGCAACAGGCGTTTGGTTCGATTGGTTTTATTTTACTACCGCATTTCCGGGGGAAGGAAAGCCAGGGTATGACGTATCTAAAAAAAACTATTACCAGTTAATGAATGCGGAGGTGCCAACCACACCCATTATGATGGATAATCCGGTAGATATGCATCGTACCACACAGGTATTCGAAAGGGGTAACTGGTTGGTAAAAGGTGCAGTTGTACAGCCAGATGTGCCCCATGCATTAAACCCATTTCCCAATAATGCCCCCCGCAACCGCCTTGGTTTGGCGCTATGGCTAACTTCAACTCAAAACCCATTAACAGCCAGAACTATGGTTAACAGGGTATGGGAACAACTCTTTGGAGTCGGTCTTGCCGAAACACTGGAAGACCTTGGTTCCCAGGGCATACCACCCACCCATCAGGAATTGTTGGATTGGTTAAGTTACCAGTTCATGCATCAGGATAAATGGAGCACCAAAAACCTGATTAAAACCATGGTGTTAAGTGCTACCTACCAGCAGGATAGTAAAATAACCCCCGAGGCACAACAAAAAGACCCCACCAATAAACTATATGCCCGATACCCCAGAACCAGGTTATCTGCCGAGCAAATACGGGATCAGGCTTTATGCATTAGCGGAGTTATTAGCAATAAAATGTTTGGTCCAAGCGTATTTCCTTACCAGCCACAGGGCATCTGGCTCTCCCCATGGAATGGGGCAGAGTGGGAGCAAAGTATCGGCGAAGACCAATACCGCCGGGCATTATACACTTATTGGAAAAGGTCTGCAGCCTACCCTTCTATGTTAACATTTGATGGTGTATCCCGTGAAGTATGTACCGTACGCCGCATACGCACCAATACACCTTTACAGGCACTTACTACTTTAAACGATGAAGCATATTTTGATATCGCCAGGCATTTTGCTTATCGCATGCAGCGCGAAGCAGGCAACAGCGCAACAGCGCAAATACAAAAAGGTTTTCAACTGGCTACCAGCCATGATATAGATAAGGCAAGTTTAGATGCATTGTTACAGTTATACAATAAGTCGTTTGCGCAATTAAGTAAAGATCAGGATAAAATCTGTGCCATTACTGGTGGCATGAATAAACATACCGATGCAGCTACTGCAGCACTAACTATTGTGGCCAATGCAATACTTAATTTAGATGCGGTTATTACCAAAAACTAACAGTAAAAAATTGTGTAGCCGGCTTTTGTAATAATGGCAACATCGTTGTGTCACTCACTTGTACGGCTGATACCATTTTGAGCAAAACATCTATAAAAGCTGCTCATGGTTTTGGAAGTACAAGAGTGCGACGCAAGTACAGCTGCATTACTGGTAACTGCCTGGTACAAAAAACTACAAACGCAAACGCTTGCGGTACTGTAGATTAACACCTGCTATTCGTTTAAATTTGGGATTATTGTTTTAACCTGGCTTTCTGATGATTATGAATAAAAAAATAGTATTTATTGTTATTATAGCTACGCTGGTAATTGCCACCGGCTGGATGATGGGTGCCAACAGCAAACCTGTTGATTTTACCACACAGGTAAAACCCATTATCAACAAAAACTGTATTACCTGCCATGGCGGTGTTAAACAAAAAGGAGGGTTTAGCCTTTTGTTTCGCGAAGAAGCATTGGGTAATACAGAATCAGGAAAGCCTGCAATTATTCCCGGCGACCCCGACAATAGCGAACTTATTCGCCGTCTAACACTTAGCGACCCCGAAGACAGGATGCCTTACAAACACGATGCGCTTAGCAAGGAAGATATAGACATACTGCGCCAATGGGTAAAAGAAGGTGCCCATTGGGGCCAACATTGGGCTTATGCGCCGCTGCAACCGGTAGCTGTTCCACAGCCCACCAGTTTTTTTGGTTTATTCCATACTTCCAGTAGCTGGGTAACAAACCCTATAGATAATTTTATTGAGCAAAAACTAACCGACAATAACCTGCAACCTTCGCCACAGGCTGATAAGCAAACCCTTTTACGCAGGGTAAGTTTAGATATTATTGGTATGCCTGCCCCTGAAAAAATTGCAAACAGTTTTTTAGCTGATAATAGTGATAGTGCTTATGCCCGGTTGGTAGATGCATTACTGGCATCGCCACATTATGGTGAAAAATGGACCAGCATGTGGCTGGATATTGCCCGATATGCCGATACCAAGGGCTATGAAGCCGACCGCGGCAGAAATATTTGGAAATACCGCGATTGGCTTATAAATGCTTTTAATACTGATATGCCCTACGACAGTTTTATTACCAAACAACTGGCCGGTGACTTATTGAATAATCCAACTGATGCTGATTATATAGCCACAGCCTTCCACCGCAATACTATGACGAATGATGAAGGTGGCACCGAGAATGAAGAATTTAGAACATCGGCAGTAATGGACAGGGTAAATACTACCTGGCAGGGATTAATGGGTTCTACTTTTGCATGTGTGCAATGCCATAGCCACCCTTACGATCCGTTTAAGCACGATGATTATTATAAGTTCATGGCCTTTTTTAATAATTCCAGAGACGAGGATACAGAGGCCGATTATCCCTTATTAAGGCAGTATACCACCACAGATAGCAGCAACTTACTAAGCCTTACACGTTGGTTAGCCGCTAATGTTTCTACCAACAGCGCTAAAGCATATTATAGCTTTTTAAAAACCTGGCAGCCCACCATTAATTCCTTACAATGCGATCAGTTTAAAAATGCTGCACTGGTAAGCAGTTGGTATGCAGGCATGCGTAATAATGGCAGCTGCCGTTTAAAGCAGGTAACACTGAATGGTGCCAGCCAACTAATGTTTAGGTATACTGCATCGGTGCAAAATGGGGTATGGGCCATTCATCTTGACTCACTAAATGGCCCGTTATTAACCACCATAAACCTGGCGGCTGTAAAAGAAGGCTGGAAGATAGCCGCCGTATCAATTCCTGCTACAGACGGGGTGCATGATCTTTATTTCACATATCATAATAATACCATCGATAATCCTGAAACCACGGGTGTTTTGTTTGAGTGGTTTTGTTTTGGTCAGCCATTCCCCGGTAGGGGCAAACCCGGCTACGACAATGCCTACCATCTCTTTTGGAGCCTGATGAATGCCCCTGTAAGTACTACGCCCGTTATGTTTGAAAACCCGGATTATATGCACCGCGCCTCCTATGTTTTTGAAAGAGGCAACTGGCTGGTAAAAGGCAATGTGGTAAACCCTGATGTACCAAAATCGCTTAACGCATTTCCTGCCAAAGCACCACGTAACAGGTTAGGAGTAGCCATGTGGTTAACCGAAAAGCAAAATCCGCTTACAGCCCGCACCATGGTAAACCGGGTTTGGGAACAACTTTTTGGAACCGGCCTTGCCGAAACCCTGGAAGATCTTGGCTCGCAGGGTATACCTCCAACGCATGTGGATTTACTCAATTGGTTAAGTTACCAATACATGAATGAAGACCATTGGAGTACAAAGCAACTGATACGTACTATTGTAATGAGCAGTACCTACCGGCAGGATTCAAAAATGAACAGCGATGCACAACAAAATGATCCCGGCAATAAATTATATGGCCGTTTTCCAAGAACCAGATTATCGGCCGAGCAAATAAGGGACCAGAGCCTGTGCATCAGCGGAATTATGAGCGGGAAAATGTTTGGCCCCAGTGTATATCCTTACCAGCCAAATGGTATTTGGCTATCACCCTGGAATGGCGATGAATGGCGCCAAAATACTGGAGAAGATCAATATCGCAGGGCGGTATATACCTATTGGAAAAGGTCGGCAGCCTACCCTTCCATGTTAACTTTTGATGGTGTTTCAAGGGAAGTATGTACCGTGCGCCGTATACGAACCAACACGCCTTTGCAGGCACTCACCACTTTAAATGATTCTGCTTTTGTAGATATGGCCAGGCATTTTGCACTGCGTATGCAGCAATCGGGTGCAAATACACCAACAGCGCAAATACAGAAAGGGTTTTTATGGGCTACCTATCATCCTATTGATGATAAAAGCCTGCTTTCTTTGCTGCAATTATACAATACCGCCTTGCAATCATTTAGTAAGGATGAACAAAAAACCTGCGAAATAATGGGGGGCATGAATGTGCATACTACAGCAGCAACCGCAGCACTAACCGTAGTAGCCAATGCCATTCTAAATATTGATGAACTAATGACAAAGAATTGATATGCATTCAAATAATTGGTTAGCTGGCTGCAGTAATGATGGCAGCATCCTTGTGTCACTCACTGCATCGTTCTTATCTTGTGGCAGCAATGGGATGTTTTGTTATAACCAGATTTTGTAAAATTGCCAATTAGCACAAAGGCCCTGCTGCTTATAGTACCAGCAGTACAAGAGTGCGACGCAAGCAGGCTAGATAGTATTGATTGGCCGGGTTAATAAAAATATTGAAAACAGAAATGATGAAGTATACAAGATTTATAGCTATTTGTATTACCGCAGTATCGCTACAGGCCAATGCACAACAGCCATTGAAACTATGGTACAAACAACCGGCCGAAGTTTGGACGGAAGCGCTGCCCATAGGCAATGGTCGCCTGGGTGCCATGGTTTTTGGCAAGATGAATGAAGAACTGCTGCAATTAAATGAAGCCACATTATGGGCTGGCGGACCAGTAAAAACCAATGTAAACCCGGGTGCAAAAGATTATTTGCCACAGGTAAGGGAAGCCCTTTCAAAAGGCGAGTACGATAAAGCCATACAACTGGAAAAAAAGATGCAGGGCTTATACTCAGAAAGTTACCTGCCACTGGGTGATGTTTTGATACAGCAGCAATTGCCCAATCAAACACCCACTGCCTATTACCGCGACCTGAACATAAGCGATGCGATTGCTACTACCCGTTTTACAATTGGTGGTGTGGCTTATACCCGCGAAATATTTTCGTCTGCCGCATCACAGGTAATTGTGGTAAGGTTGCGCAGTAGTAAAGCCAAAACTATTAATGCACTTGTTAAGGCAAACAGTCAATTACATTACCAGAATGTAATTATCAGCAATAACCAAATGGCGCTAAAAGGCAAGGCCCCGGCCCATGCAGATCCCAGTTATTTTAACGACAATAAAGAACCCGTTATTTATGCAGATAGTACCACCTGCCGCGGTATGCGTTTTGAACTGTTGTTAAAAGCAAGCAGCACCGATGGAAAAATTACAACAGATACTGCCGGCATACATATTGAAAATGCAACTGAAGTAATACTGCTATTATCGGCCGCTACCAGTTTTAATGGTTTTGATAAATGCCCCGACAAAGAAGGAGTAGATGAAAATGCCCTTGCATTGCAATACCTCTCACTGGCCAATCATAAAACCTATGCAGCATTGCTGCAAGACCATTTGGCAGATTATCACCATTATTTTAACCGGGTATCTTTTACCATAAATAACAATGCCAGCAGTAAAGACCAGCTGGCTACCGATGAAAGACTGGAAGCCTATACAAAAGGCGGGTTAGATGATGGTTTGGAATCATTATACTTTCAGTATGGCAGGTATTTATTAATTGCCTCTTCCCGCACACCGGAAGCACCTGCCAACCTGCAGGGTATATGGAACAAAGAACTTAGGCCACCATGGAGTGCCAATTATACCATCAACATTAATGCACAAATGAATTACTGGCCGGCAGAAGTATGCAATTTATCTGAGCTGCACCAGCCGCTGATTAATTTGATAAAGCATATTGCCGTTACCGGTGCCGTAACTGCAAAAGAATTTTATGGTGCTGATGGATGGGTGGCCCATCATAACTCCGACATATGGGCATTGTCTAACCCCGTGGGGGATTTGGGTAAAGGCGATCCCAAATGGGCTAACTGGGCCATGGGCGCCAATTGGTTATGCAACCATTTATGGCAGCACTATCAGTTTACCGGCGATACCGCTTTTCTGCGCAATACCGCTTATCCATTAATAAAAGGAGCAGTAATATTTACCCGCTCCTGGCTGGTAAAAGATAGCAATGGTCACCTCGTAACTTCACCCTCTTTATCTCCTGAAAACTCCTTTTTTTATGGCGATAAAAAAGTGGCAGACGTATCTGTAGCCACCACGATGGATATGGGCATAATACGCGACTTGTTTGGCGAATTTACTCAGGCAGCCGCCATATTGGGTGTTGATGCCAATTTGCAACAAGGTGTGGCAGAAGACACTAAAAAGCTTTATCCTTTTCAAATAGGTAAAAAGGGCAACCTGCAGGAATGGTATAAAGATTTTGACGATGTAGAGCCTACGCACCGCCATGTGTCGCATTTATATGCCCTGCATCCGGGTAATCAGTTATCGCCCATAACTACACCCGCATTGGCTGACGCAGCTAAAAAAACGCTTGAAATTAGGGGCGATGATGGTACCGGCTGGAGCCTTGCCTGGAAAGTAAATTTCTGGGCCCGCCTCTTGGATGGCGACCATGCCTACAAACTGTATCGCAACCTGTTTAGACTGGTAAAAGAAAACAATTTTAATTACAGCAATGGCGGCGGCGCCTACCCCAATATGTTCGATGCGCACCCACCATTTCAAATAGATGGCAATTTTGGTGGTACAGCCGGCGTGGCAGAAATGTTGTTGCAAAGTCAGAATAACGAATTGCATTTGTTGCCTGCCTTACCCGCAGCCTGGCAAACTGGTACAATTAAAGGCTTAAGGGCAAGGGGCAGTTTCGAAATAAGTATGCAATGGCAGCAGCAGGCAATTACCCATGCAACCATACTTTCTTTGCAGGGTAATACCTGCCATATAAGAACGCAAACACCGGTAAAACTAAAAGGCACCAATTTGGTATCAGTAAAATCTACCATTGGGTATACATTAAGTTTTACAACGGTAAAAGGAAAAGTATACGAGTTGATAAAACCATAGCTGTTAAACAGCTATATTTATTGGGTGGGCCGGGCAGTATCAATACTAGGCAACATACTTGCGTCGCACACTTGTACGGTTAGATACTGTACGCGGCAAAAGGAGAAAGTAAAATGGCTTGTTGCTGAATAGTGTTATAACTGCACAAGAGTGCGACGCAACGGCAGCTACATAGTTATTCATTAAGTTGGGTTCATAAATATTTGGTATGACACAGAAAGAATTACACAACCAGCGTTTGGTAAAAGAGGCAGAACAAACCGTGATGCGCATGAACACCCGCCGCCACTTTTTAAAAGAAAGTGCCATGGGTTTGGGCGCATTGGCATTTGGATCGTTATTTGGCAGCTGTAGCAATACAACAGCGCAAAGCAGCAGCGTTGTATTCGATCCTGCACATCCCTTAATGCCCAAGTTGCCGCCTTTTGCAGCCAAGGCAAAAAGTGTAATTTACCTGCACATGGCCGGTGCCCCATCGCAACTGGAATTATTTGATTATAAACCTGAACTAATGAAGATGGATGGACAGGATTGTCCGCCATCTTTACTGGAAGGCAAACGTTTTGCCTTTATACGCGGGGTACCTAAAATGCTGGGTCCGCAAGCCAAATTTGCGCAACATGGACAAAGTGGTTTATGGGTAAGCGAGCACATGCCACACTTGTCAACCGTAGTAGATGAACTCTGTTTTTTAAAGGGAGTAACTACTGATCAGTTTAACCATGCCCCGGCGCAATTGATGGTGCATACGGGCTCTGCCCGTTTAGGCAGGCCGAGCCTGGGCGCCTGGACAACGTATGGACTTGGCACAGAAAACCAGAACCTGCCCGGCTTTGTAGTATTAACCAGTGGCGGCCGCAACCCCGATGCTGGTAAAAGTGTGTGGGGTAGTGGCTTTTTACCCAGTGTGTATCAGGGTGTACAATGCCGCAGCGAGGGCGACCCTGTACTGTTTATAAAAGACCCTGATGGCATGAGCCGTGATTTACGCAAAGCTTCGATAGATGCCATTAATCAGGTAAATGCTGAAGAATATAAAGCCTATAACGACCCCGAAATTCTTTCGCGTATTTCGCAATACGAGATGGCATATAAAATGCAGATTGCCGCACCTGAAGTAATGAATATTAATAATGAACCCCAATATATTCACGACATGTATGGCACAAAACCCGGTGAATCCTGCTTTGCCAATAATGTATTGCTGGCCAGGAAACTGGTTGAAAAAGGGGTTCGCTTTGTGCAATTATTTGATTGGGGCTGGGATAGTCATGGCACCGATGCCAGTTTGGCGATTGACCTGGGTTTTATCAACAAATGTCGCTCAGTAGACAAATGCATCACCGCCCTGTTACTGGATTTAAAACAACGCGGTTTGCTGGAAGAAACACTGGTAGTATGGGGTGGAGAATTTGGCAGAACCCCCATGATGGAAAACCGTGAAGGCAAACAAAACCCTTACAAAGGCCGTGACCACCACACCGAAGCATTTACCATTTGGATGGCAGGTGCGGGTATAAAAAAGGGATTTTCCTATGGCGAAACCGATGAAATTGGATATAGTACCATCAGCGGTAAAGTAGAACCTTACGATGTGCAGGCCACCATATTGCAACAACTTGGTTTTGATCATGAGAAATTTACTTACGAGTTTCAGGGACGACAGTTTAGATTAACGGATACCAGGGGTAAACTCATCAACGATATACTGGCATAAATCAATGCCAATATGGCGAGGCTGATTTAATAGCCACATAAATAATAAAAACGATTGCCTAAGGCACATCATAAATTTCACAGCATGCCCATCAACAGAAGACATTTTTTACAATCAGGCACTGCAGCCACTACAGCGCTGATGTTATCTTCATTATCATCGTTTGCTAAACCCACCAAAGAGGCGGCGGCCAATGGCTTTCAGCTAAAAATACTGGCTACTAACTGGGGCTTTGAAGGCAGTATGGATGAATACTGTGCAAAAGTAAAAGCGGCCGGCTATAATGGTATAGAAATTTGGTGGCCCAATGAACAAAAGGAGCAGGACGAGCTTTTTGCTGCCCTGCAAAAATATAACCTGGAAGTAGGGTTTCTTACAGCTGGCTACCAAAGCAATTACACCGAGCATATGGCTACGTTTAAAAAAATGCTCTCATCTGCTGCTACCAATACCCGGCAAAAACCATTGTACATAAACTGCCATAGCGGAAGGGATTATTTTTCGTACGAAGAAAATAAATCGCTGGTAGATATTACAACGACAATCAACAAGCAAACCGGTATAAAAGTATTGCACGAAACGCACCGCAGCAGAATGTTGTTTGCAGCACCGGTAGCCAAAAATTATTTTCAACAAATACCCGAGCTGAGAATTACCATGGATATATCGCATTGGTGCAATGTAAGTGAAAGCCTGCTGGAAGCACAGGCCGATACCGTGCAACTGGCCATTCAGCGTACCGATCATATCCATACCCGTATTGGGCATGCCGAAGGCCCGCAGGTAAGTGATCCTCGTGCACCCGAATGGGATGAAGCAGTAAAAGCGCATTTTGCCTGGTGGGATGCAGTGGTGGCCATTAAAAAACAAAAAGGCGAAACACTTACCATGCTTACAGAGTTTGGTCCGCCGGATTATATGCCCACCCTGCCCTATACCCGTCAGCCATTGGCGGATCAATGGGCCATAAACGTGTATATGATGCAAACACTCAGAGCAAGATATCAGTAATTTTACCCATCTGCAAAAACCATAAATTTTAAAATGGTGTTACTTTCCATTACCACATTCATCGGCCGTTTACATCCGGTATTAGTGCATTTGCCCATTGGTATTTTACTGGTAGGTTTATTGATGCAATGGCTATCGCGTAAACCAACTTATGCAACCCTGATACCTGCCATACCCATCGTTTTACTGGCAGGTACATTTTCTGCATTGGCATCCTGTATTACGGGCTACCTTTTATCCATCAGCGATGATTATGATAAGGACCTGGTAAGCTGGCATATGTGGATGGGTATTGGCGTAGCGCTGGTATCGTTAATGTTATATGCCAAAGAAAAAAATCCGGCATTCGCCATCGATAAAAAAATATTATCCATTGGCCTGCTGGTGCTAATAATGGTTACAGGCCATCTGGGTGGTTCTTTAACACATGGGTCTGATTATTTATCTAAACCAATACAGCAAATATTTGGCGGCGATAGCAGCGAAAGCACTGCCATAAAACCCATTGCCAATGTGCAGGAAGCTGTTGCCTATACCGATGTAATAGAACCCATACTGGCTACAAAATGCTATAGCTGCCATAATAATAACAAACAAAAGGGCGGACTTCGTTTAGACCAAATGAGCTTTATTTTAAAAGGCGGCAAAGATGGTAAGGTACTCGTACCGGGCAATGCCGATGCCAGTGAATTAATAAAAAGGGCATTACTACCCACCGATAACGACGACCATATGCCCCCCAAAGAAAAGCCACAGCTAACTGAAAGCCAATTGGCGCTTTTACATTGGTGGATTACCAACAATGCCGATGCTACGCAAAAAGTAAAAGAGCTGCCACAGACCGATAAAATAAAACCCATTTTGGCAGCATTGCAAAATGCCAAAACCGAGGTAAAAGCACCAGCTTCCATACCAGCCACCCCTGTGCAAGCGGCGGATGAAAAAGTCATTAGTCAGTTAAAAGCGCACAATATTATGGTGTTGCCGGTAGCACAAAACAGCAATTATATCATGGCTAGTTTTGTAACGGATAGCGTGGTAGAAAAGGCCGATCTGCAGTTATTATTACAACTACAGCCACAGCTAATTTGGTTAAAAATAAGCAACACCAATATTGCCGATGATGCATTGGATATGATTGCCCAATATACCCAGCTAACCCGGCTGGATATTGCCAATACGCATATAACTGCGGCGGGTGTACCCAAGCTGGCTGCATTAACCCATTTGCAATATTTAAATCTGGTAGGCAACAACGTAAATGCCAATGCGGTGCTGGCTTTAAAAAACCTGCAAAAGCTACAATCCATCTACTTGTACAAAACAAATAGTGCCACTGCCTATACGGCCTTAAAGGCGGCATTTCCGCATACAGCTATTGATACAGGCGGCTACAGGGTACCAACGCTTGTAAGCGATACTACATTGGTAAAAGAGCCGGAAGAAAATTATTAAATCACATATAGCGCAAAGGGGGAAACTGTATTTATTAGCCCGGCAAACAATGGCTAAGGGGCTTTACTTGCGTCGCACTCTTGTACGGTTAGATACTTTTATGGGCTTAAAAAACCAATGCCATCCTTAAGCACAATACAAATAGTGAAAATGTATGAACCAGTTTATAACTAAACCAATGATGGGTAAAAGGGTGATGGCTACGCTGATTGATTATGGTTTCCTATTTACTTTTTCATTTTTCTATATCATGCAATTTGGAGAACCAAATGCAACAGGTGGTAAAACCATTAACGGGCTTCCTGCAATTATCCCTGTGCTTCTTTGGTTTTTATATTTTGTAGTATTTGAAACTTATTATGCTGCCACACCGGGGTATATTATTGCTGGTATTAAAGTGGTATCAATAGATGGCAAAAAATTACAGCATATACAAGTAGGTAAAACAAGAATTTCAAACGCATTGGAAATTATCCCTTTTTTTGGACTAATTGCATACATCCTGTTAAAACATACAGAAAAAAATCAGCGACTTGGAGACATTTGGGCAAAGACATTGGTTATAGCTAAAAACGAGTTTTAAAAAGCCGCTAACATTCGATTTCATTTTCCATCAAGGATTCTAATAATAACTTTGTAATTGGTAATTACGCAGTGGTTTGTGCGCTAATATTTGTTTAAAGCAAATACGGCACTTGCAAATCTTAACACCATTAGTGAAATTCAACAGCTTATACGTACATGATTAAAACTTATTTTGTAGACGCATTTACCCACCAGCCATTTAAAGGCAACCCCGCAGCAGTTTGTTTACCGGAGAGGGATTTGGAGGCAGATACCATGCAGCAAATTGCCATGGAAATTGGATTTTCGGAAACTGCTTTTATTAAACCACTTGCGGCGGGTACCTATAGCATCCGGTTTTTTACACCCAAAAAAGAAATTCCCTTATGCGGCCATGCTACTTTAGCGGCTTCAAAAATTATTTTTGAAACCACCACACTGCAAGAAATTGTTTTTATTAACTGCGAAGCTGTACGATTGCCAATTGGCAAGGCCGATAACAAAATTGTAATGCAATTTCCCGTATATGAAACTGCGGCATTAGAAGTACCCAATGCTTTATTGGATGCATTGGGTATTGATGCGCCCATCAATACCCGGTATAGTACAAAAAATAAAATCATACTTATTGAAATACAGCACGCTGCTGTATTGGCTGGTTTAGCACCGGATTTTGTGGCGCTGGTACAATCGTATACCGACATTAATGGGGTATTGGTAACAGCCCAAGGCAATACGGCCGATGTTGATTTTCATTACCGCTATTTTTGGCCATGGGCAGGTACCAATGAAGATCCGGTTACGGGTGGTGTGCAAACCTTTCTTACAAAATATTGGGCGGAAAAACTGCATAAAAACAAGTTGAATGCTTTTCAATCCTCTTTGCGAACAGGAAGTATGACAACCGAATTAATCAATAACCAGGTGTTGATTTATGGCGAAGCTGTTACCCTATTTGAAGGCATATTTAAAATTGATACCGGTTTGTAATTACTAAGGTTTTTTAAGCATTTGTATTCGTGCCGCCACAAATGCTTTGTTAGTAGTTATTCGCCTGCCTAAATACAATTCTTTTTAATCTACCCATGGTAAAAGCTGCATAGTATTACCATTAGTACAAGAGTGCGACGCAAGTAAAGCTGCTGCTTGTTTTTTTGCCAGGCTAGTAATTGTATTTATTTGTACTGGATACCTGTTGATGATGGTATTTGGTTAAAATTGTGTTAGCCACAGTGGCTATAGGGTATTACGCTTAAATAGCTGTTTCTTTGCAGCGAATTTTTAAACGCTGTAACATGTGGTATAGTTTAGCACAGTTTATTTTGAAGTATAAAGCCATTTTACTGGTTCTATTATTGGCAGGCACAGGGTTTATGGCTTATAAGGCCATGCAGGTGGAAATGAGCTATGATTTTGGTAAGGCAATACCCACCGATAACCCTAAATACCAGGATTATATGTCCTTTAAAGCCCGCTTTGGCGAAGATGGTACCACTATGGTGATGGGTGTTAATACCAAAGACATGTATACGCCTGCCCTTTTTAATGCCTTGGGTGTTTTGCAACAACACTTAAAAGCTGTAGCCGGTGTGGAGGGTATTTTAAGTGTTCAGGAAGCCTATACGCTGGTAAAGGCCGACTCTGCCGATAAGCTGGAACCCCGTAAAATATTTGCCGGCAGCTATACCAACCCAGCTATACTAGACAGCGACAGGCATATTTTTGAAAACCTGCCCTTTTATAAAGGCAGTTTGTATAATGATAGCAGTAATGCCTACCTAATGGCCATTCGGCTGAATAAGGATACGGCCAACAGTAAATCGAGAACCAGGTTGGTGAATGATATTCTTGCCCAGGTACAGCAGTTTGAAAATACTACCCATACCACGGTACACCTAAGTGGTTTGCCCTATATTAGAACCAATGTGGCTAACCGTATACAAAAGGAAATGTATTGGTTTTTAATTGGCTCGTTGCTGTTATCGGCCATTACCTTGTTGTTGTTTTTTAGAAGTTTTAGTGCTACTGCCATGAGTTTGCTGGTAGTAATGATGGGCGTTATATGGAGCCTGGGTACCATGGTGCTGATGGGCTATAAGATTACTTTGTTAACGGCTTTAATTCCGCCATTGGTGGTAGTTATTGGTGTACCCAATTGTATTTATTTTTTGAATAAATACCATATGAGTTACCGCGAGGAAGGCGATAAACACAAAGCCCTTACCACCATGATTGGCCGCATGGGAATTGTTACCCTGTTTTGTAATATTGCGGCAGCTATTGGCTTTGCTGTATTTGCCCTTACGGAAAGTACATTGTTAAAGGAATTTGGTATTGTATCGGGCATTAATATCATGATGTTGTTTGTGATATCGCTGATATTTATACCATCGGTATTAAGTTATTTGCCGGTGCCCAAACCAAAACATGTACGGTACCTGGACAATGCATTTTTAGAGAAAATACTTTTACAAATAGAGCACTGGACCCTGCGCCATGGCAAATGGATATATGGTATTACTGTGGTGGCTATTGCCGCGTCAGTTATGGGAATAATACAGCTTAAAAGCGAAGGATTTATTGTAGACGATTTACCCAAAAATGATAAGATATACACCGATTTAAAATGGTTTGAAGCCAATTTTGACGGCATTATGCCATTGGAAATTGTGGTGGATGCAAAAAAGAAAAATGGCATATTGAGATCGCTGGCTACCATTGAAAAAATTGATGAGTTCTCGCAATATATTGCTGCCAAACCTGAAACGTCCCGGCCATTATCGCTGGTAGAGGGTTTGAAATTTGCCAAGCAGGCTTATTATGATGGCGATAGCGTTAACTACACCACTCCCACAGAATTTGACATGCCCTTTTTAGCCAAATACCTGAAAGGCGATAAGAAAGATACTACCCAAAAAACGGGCTTTAGTAAAATGCTTACCAGTTTTATTGATACCAGTAAGCGTTATGCCCGCATAAGCGTAAATATGAAAGATATTGGTAGTATTCAACTGCCTAAATTGCTAAAAGATTTTGATTCTACGGCCAAAACCATTTTTGATACATCGGCCTATACCGTAACATTTACAGGCAGCAGTGTTACCTTTCTGGAAGGCAGCAGTTTTATTATTAACGGGCTAAAAGAAAGTATTATGTGGGCATTTTTGCTAATTGCCCTTTGTATGTTATACCTGTTTAAGTCGGTACGAATTTTATTATGTTCGCTAATTCCCAATCTGGTGCCATTGGTAATTACGGCGGGTGTAATGGGCTGGGCAGGCATTGCTTTAAAACCTTCTACAGTGTTGGTATTTAGTGTGGCATTGGGTATTGTAATTGATGTAACCATACGGTTTCTTATCAATTATAAACAGGAACTGCCCTTGCATAATTACGATGTGGAAGCCACCCTGGTGCAAACTATCAGGCATACCGGTATTAGCATTATTTATACATCGCTGGTATTAACCGCCGGCTTTATCATATTCTGCATCAGTGATTTTGGCGGCACAAAAGCACTGGGCTGGTTAACTTCATTAACCTTACTTACCGGTACCTTAACCAATTTAATACTGTTACCGGTATTACTAAAAAGCTTGTCAAAAAAACCGAAAAAAGTGGCTTAGTTAATGGTCTTACATTAGGGATGTGTTATCTGTTCGGCTTTTGTTAAACAGGTGCTGGTATAAGGCAAAAGACAGCAGGTCTGCAATGGTTTTTAATACCAAAAAAACGATGGATGGCTGTAAATTTAAAAAGGCAGGCAGCAATATCATCAGGTGCATGGGTACAATACGCAGGTAAGGTAGAAAAAACAGGCTGCCAATATTAATCAGGGTATTTTTTTCCTGCTGTTTTCTTCGTATAAAACTTACTATTGCTTCGGCCATAAAAGCCAGTACCGCCAATAAAAGAAAATTGGTGTCAATTGCGGTAATGCGGAATTGTATAAATAAAAACACCAGATAACCCAGATGAAACCCACCAAAATGCACCAAAAAAAACCAGGCCATACAACCCTTATTGGCAGGGGTTACCGGTTCATCATTCAGCTTTAATGTGCTGCCATCAAATTTTTTAATGGTTAACAGGTCAATAAAATTAAACAGGCCAATTATTATACTTTGAAACCAGTATACCCAAACCACGGTTACAAAACCACCCGGATGATGTTGATAATACCATAAACAGTAAAGGTTGCCGGCCAGTAAAAACAGTAAAGATGGATTTTTAAAATAGCTTTTGAACATAGAATAAATATAGCTAATATCCATTTTTTGCAAATACCCGCTCCATGGTATTCTTATCCAACCCGATACTGTAAGTGTACATTACATATATATTTTTCCTGTATCCGTAAAATGGTTTCCCGATTGGGTAATGATGGCATCTTCACCCGGAGATACTTTTGCCGCAACCTTTACAACATGAAAAAAATAGTTCTGACATTCGTTATTTTAATCAGTATCACCCACGCCAAAGCACAGTACCGTACCCAGGCTCAACAGCTTGTTTTTACCAGCGAAGACTCACTTAATGCAGGCATTGCTAAAAGTAAAACGGTTATTTCGGGTTATGGCAGCGCATTTTATCAGCGGGATTTTAATGCCAAACAGTCTACCGTTACCTTAGAAAGGGCCGTATTATTTGTAGGTCACCAGTTTAATAATAAAATTGCCCTCTTTACCGAAATGGAGCTTGAAAATGCCAAAGTAGAAGGCGGCGAAGAAGGTGGCGAAATATCAATGGAACAGGCTTACCTTAAGTTTAACCTTAATTCCAGGCAATACATTATTGCCGGTTTATTTGTACCCAGAATAGGTTTGCTAAACGAAAATCATTTACCCGTAAACTTTAATGGGGTAGAGCGCCCCGTTACCGAGCAGCTCATTATTCCCGCCACCTGGCGCGAACTGGGTGTTGGCTTTTATGGCACTGCCAACAGACTGCCGCTAAACTATAGTGTAGCATTGATAAATGGCCTAAACAGTGCAGGTTTTGAACATGGTACAGGTATTCGTGATGGCCGGGCCGAGGGCCGCAATGCTTTTGCCAATAATGTGGCCATTACTGCTTCGCTGCAATATGCTTATCAGAATTTTAAATTCCAGGTATCGGGTTATATGGGCGGCACAGTAGGTTTACCAAAATTAAGTGCAGATAGCCTGGGTTTAAACAGTGGCGGTTTTGGAACGCCTGTGTATTTGGCAGAAGCCAATATGCAATACGCCAAAAACGGTTTTGCTGCCAAAGTGCTGGCTTCTCATATTAGTTATCCTGATGCTGCCGCGGTTAATACCGCCTATGCCAAAAACCTCGCAGCATCCATGTATGGGGTGTATGCTGAGTTGGGGTACGACTGGCTATACCGCCAGCAAAAAACAGCCCAGTTTATCACTTTTGTCCGTTGCGAAATGATTGATTTAAATGCCTCTATTCCGGCGCCACCAAAAGCCATTTACGATGGCACTGAAAAGCAAACCCATATTATTGCAGGCATTAACTATATGCCCATACCCAATGTTACTATCAAGGCCGATGTGCACCTGGTACATACCGGCCCGCAAAACAGCGAGTTAGTCATCAATCCGGCGCCCAATGCATTGCCTTACCGTCAAAACAATCAATTGCTCAATATTGGTATCGGTTATTCATTTTAAGGTATATGGGCCAGGCAAAATAACTATACCGGGCATCCTTGCGTCGCACACTTGTACTGTATAACCGGGTGCGGCAAATGCATATTAACCAAAATAAAAACACACAACAACATGGAACGCAGAGCCTTTTTAAAATCATCCTGTAATGCCTGTTTACTGGTAGCGGCAGGCTATATAGCCCCGCAGCGGGCAGGATGCAGTGCACCGGGTTATGCCATATTTAAAACAGAAATACTGAATAAAAAAATCAGTATGCCTGTAGGCCTTTTTCAAACCAACCCCATTCAAATGGTAAGGCCCAAAGGCTGGTATTATGATATTGCGGTACAACAAAAACCGGATAATACCTATACCGCTATATTACTGCAATGTACCCACCAGGCAAACCAGTTAATACCTGCGGCAAAAAATGGCTATACCTGTTCATTACACGGCAGCCAGTTTGATGAAAACGGTTTGGTACGCAAGGGCCCTGCCAGTAAGCCCCTTCAGCAATACAAAACAAGTGTAGAGAACAATAACCTTATTATAGAAATAGTAAAAACACCATAATATGCATAAATTTATTTTCCTGGTAGGTGCCATAAGCAGTTTACTCTTTTTATCCTGCAACAAAGCACCAGCAACCATTAGCGCTTCCACTGATTTTAGTACGCTGGAACAAAGCGTAATAACTGATTTTACCAATAATATTGCATTAAACGCTTACCTGCAGCTAAGTGTTAATGCCACCCAATTAAATACCGCCTTACTAAACCTTAGCAATAACAGTACTGATGCCAATTTACTGGCAGCACAAACTGCCTGGAAAAACATGCGTGCCGTTTGGGAACAATCAGAAAGCCATTTGTTTGGCCCCGTAGAAGATAATGATTACGACCCCAATATGGATACCTGGCCAACGGATTATGTACAAATGGACTCAGTATTGTCCAGCAATAATGCCTTAACTGTGCAGGATATACAGGGTTTTACCTTATCGCTGCGTGGCTTTCATCCTATTGAGTATATAATTTTTGGTGAGCATGGCAGCCGCACCGCTGCCGAATTAAACAGCCGGCAAAAAACCTATATGATCAGCCTTTCTGCTGATATAAATACCAGCTGTAATGATTTGTATTTAAGCTGGGCATCGGCGCCGGTAAACTTTGCCCAACAGGTAATTACTGCAGGTAATGGCAGTACCAAATACGCCAAAAGGCAGGAGCTATTGCTGGCAATTACCGAAGGAATGGCCGGCATTTGCGAAGAAGTAGGTGAAGGCAAAATACAGGAACCTTTTGATGCCCGTAATCCTGCCATAGTAGAATCGCCTTATTCCGGTAATTCTACGGCCGATTTTAAAAATAATATCATTGGCATTAGCAATGTATATATGGGTTTAAATGGCGGAAAGGGGTTGAAAGACCTGGTGGCCGCCAAAAACAAATCGCTGGATAATACCATTCAGGCGCAGATAACGGCAGCCATTAATTCGTTTGACAATATTACGCTGCCTTTTGAAGAAGCCATTTTAAACCAGCGAGTTCAGGTGCAGCAAACCATGGATGCCCTGGCCATATTAAAAGAAACCATTGAAACCCAGTTAAGGCCTTTTATAGTACAATATATTACCGATTAAATACAACAGTTTAGATAGTTGTTTAATACTGGTTTATTGCCCAATAAAGTACCAGCCGTACAAGTGTGCGACGCAAGTAATGTTGCATTATTGGCTGTTGCCGGGCTCACAAAAAATAAAGGATGAGTGTTTATGAAAAAATGGCGGGTAATTATAGGATTGGTGTTGGTTGTTGCCGTTTTTATACGTTGCAATAAGGTAAGTGTATTTGCCGAATCTGGTTACGATAATAGGTTAAGCGGTGGTATAGCCACCGTGTTCGATGAAACCTCTAAAGCCTTTTCGCATGTAATAGAAGGCCTTACTGCCCGTGATGCAGCTGTACACCAAACCGGCGACAAAGCTTTTGAACAAACTTTTGTAACAGCACCTGCACCGGTAAACAGTGGTTTGGGCCCGGTGTTTAACAATGTGTCCTGTATATCTTGTCATCATAACGATGGTAAAGGCACACCTACGGCGGGCTTTATTACTTCGTCGTTACTATTTAGAATAAGTATCGCCGGTACCGATGCACATGGCGGGCCCATGCCCGCCGAGGGCTTTGGTGGTCAGCTGCAGGACCTGGCCATTTTTGGCCGCCAGCCCGAAGTAAAAGTAAATATTAGCTATACCAACCTGCCCTTTACCTATCCCGACGGCAATCAGGTGGTATTGCGCCAGCCGGCATATCAGGTAACCAATGCTTACCGTTTACTACCTGCGGGTTATATGATATCGCCCAGGTTGGCTCCGCCTGTATTTGGGCTGGGACTGCTGGAGAATATTCCCGAAGCCACCCTGCTAGCCTTTACTGATATTAACGATGCCAATGGCGATGGTATTAGCGGCAAAGCCAACTATGTGTTTAATGCGCATACCAATAGCATGCAAATTGGCCGCTTTGGATTAAAAGCCAATACCGCCGATATACTTACCCAGGCTGCCGGTGCCTACCAGCAGGATATGGGTATTACCAATTATGTATTTAAACAGGAAAGCAGTTATAGCCAATTACAACATGATGGCCTTTCCGATGACCCCGAACTGGCCGATAGCCTGTTAAATGCCGTAGCGTTTTATATAAAAACCCTGGCCGTGCCGGCCCGCCGAAATGTAACCGATGCGGGCATAAAAAAGGGGGAATATTTGTTTCAACAAATTAACTGTACCGGTTGCCATATAGCTACCATACAAACCGGGGTTAATATTGGGTTGCCACAAATTTCCAATCAGCGCATACACCCTTATACCGATTTGTTGTTACACGATATGGGCGAAGGACTGGCCGATAACCGGCCCGATTATTTAGCTACCGGCAGCGAATGGAGAACTGCGCCATTATGGGGCATTGGCCTTTTTGAAAAAACAAATGGTATACCTTTTTACCTGCACGATGGCCGGGCAAGAACCATTGAAGAAGCTATTTTATGGCATGGTGGCGAAGCCACTGCGGCCAAAGAGCAATTTATAAACCTGTCTCAGGCCGACAGAAACTGCCTGATTAATTTTATAAAATCTTTGTAAGGCAACAGCAATAGCAGCAGTTAAGCTACACTTGTTTAAACAATAGGTTTTTGTACAAACATGCCCTTATAATAAGTTCGGTAAGCATAGCCCAAAAACAGGTTGGGGCCCATCAGCAAAACACCCATATACCAGCTCGAAGGGTCTAGTATGGTATGAAACAACAATACATTTAAACTAATGGGAAATAATGCCACGGCAAAAAACGGTGCATAACGGTTGGCCAGCAGCGATAAGCCACCCGCAATTTGAATAGATTTTATCATGGGGTAAAAATAGCCCACACCCATCAGCGCTGCCTTAAAAGCCCCCACCTTGCCGGGATGTATTGGTTGATAAGGAATAAAATGCAGAAAATAATCCAGTCCAAAAATCAGGTAAATACTACCCAATACCAGTCGGGAAATTAAAATGGCTTTTTTCATGCTATGTTCTATTCGTAAAATTGGTAAGCAGGCTATTGGTATGGCCTGTTTGGGCAGTATGCCAATAACAAAAATAGGGTTAATTGTAAACAGTGGTAACGGTAAGGCAGTCTATTGCGTTGTATAAATATTGACCGCTAACAAAAGTGGAATAAAGCAGCAATGTATAAAAGGCAGAGTAGGTTCCCGGCAGTAGTTATTATAGCGGCTGTACTTGCGTCGCACTCTTGTACGGTTGGGTAGTTTGGGCGGCAGAGCATTATATGTTTACCTAATGCATTAGCTCCAAGACTTAATGCTTTTAGATATATTACCGGGGTTTTTAAAAAATGCTTTTTAAAATAGGCACTTGCTTGCAACAAAATACTAAATTACAAAACAATAATTCGCACCCTCAACCATGTGACTGAGCGTGCGAAGCCGTACCAAATAATAACAAAAAAGCACATATTACAATTTTTTATACATTAGATGGATGCTATAAACAATACAAAATGTATAATACTAGTTTGTTGATTATCAATAGCTTTCCATTATACAGTATAACGTCAAATAGCATCAATCCTTGCGTTGGCTGTAATATTACCGAGACACCGTAAAACAAGATGAATAAAGAACTTTGGGAGAAAATATTAAGTTTTGATTTCGACAATCCACCAAGTGAATATGGATTTTCGACAAGACTTGCCAACGAAAATTTTTGGACAAAAGATTTTACAGAACTTGCTATTTTAGAATACAAAAAATTTATGTATTTGGCGACAACTTCTGAATTTATGGTTTCACCTTCTGAAATTGTCGACACAGTTTGGCACCAACACTTAATTTTTACACAATCCTATCAAGACTTTTGTATTTTAATTGGAAAGACAATCCAACATATTCCTTCGACACATAACAAGGAAGAATATGAAAAATTTAAACTTGCGAAAGAACGAACTAAAAAATTTTATTCAAATAATTTTGGTGAACAACCAAACACAATTTGGGAATATAATGATATGTATGGAAGTCTAAATCTTGAGAAATCAAAATTCAAAATTAGAACTTTTATAATTTTTGGAATATTAAGTTTTATCGCATTGACAATTCCTGCATACTTTTTACTGAAACCAATCTATTTACAAGTTCATAATCCTTATTTTATTCTTGGTTTTATTCCTCTGTGTATTCTGACATTTATTGGACTTGAATTTTATAATCGAAATAAACTAAAAGAAATTGTAAAATCATTTGATGACAATTCTTTCATTTATAAACTTCAACCTTATGAACTTGTTTACTTGAAAACTCAAAAACTTGGAAACATTATAAATGGAACTGTAAACGAATTAATTGACAATAAAACAATAATCGTAAATTCAGACAACTCAATTGAACTATTAAAACAGAACAACACAAATTCAAAAGAAGAACTGCAAACCACAAGCGTTTTAAGTGAATTAGGTAAAACATTTTATCCAAACTTATTAAGCCAATTAGCAAACAAACCAATATTTTGGAATACTGCAAATTGTATGGATGCCTTTAAGAAATACTTCAACAAATCAAAGAAATTTGGAAATCTATTTTACCTAAATTTTGGTGTTTTGTCAATTTTATTAATGTTTGGTTTCATAAGGTTGGCAAGTGGAATTATAAGAGAAAGACCAGTTACACAAATTTTAATTGCAACAATTATTTTAATAATTATAACCATTGTTTTTCTGAATAGACTTACAAAACTTGTTTGCACTCAAACTATACCAGACTTATACAAAACGGAAATTTTACCAACACGACAAATAGAAAACAATTGGCAGTGGAGCTATTTTTTGTTGGGTTCAGCAGTTTTGACAACTGCATTTGTACCTCTTGTAAATTACATAGACAAAAACAATAGCAACGGTTCAAGTTGTGGCACTTCTTGTGGAAGTAGCTGTGGAAGTTCTTGTAGCAGTTGTGGAGGTTGTGGAGGCGACTAAAATGAAATTAATAATGATAAAAAAAATACTACGGCTAACATTGGTTTTGCGAAAGTTGGGCAGTTGTGATAAATTCAGCTTTAGTAATTCTAATTTACATTTGTACAAAATTGAAACATACAAATTCTAAATCCCAACCTTCGCAAAGCCAAGAACCGTAAGCCATGTTAATGCGACACTCCCTAATAATCATATCAGTAATTGTTTTTTTGCTTTCCTGCAATTTGGCATCCACTTCTAATAAAAGTGAGCCATCCTTGATAACTATAGTTGACTCATTCAAACTTGCACGACAGAAAGCGCTTTCAGACCAAGCATTAAAACTAAGTTTGACGCAGCTTAATAAAGGTGTTGATAGCTTTGAAATGCGTATTTGGGTTGGCAGCATGTTTGTCGAGCATGACCTGATTTTGTTAAAATATTCAGACACATCTTGGCAGACGCAGAGAATAAGGTATTTCAAAAGCGAAGACGGTGTAATGCATTTTAAGAATGAGAATGTTGTAAAACCTACTATTACATTACCATTGCTAATTGACAGTTTAAAAATATTTCAGATTGAGAAACTAATATCGCAAGAGCAAATACCAAATTTTGTTGACAATGTTGCTGACGGCGTAACTTATAACTTAGAAATCGCTACAAAAGGGAGTTACAAATTGTTAACCTACCATTGTCCAGAACATTATTCTAAAACTGAAATCAATAACAAAAAGTTTCTTGACCTTATATTACTCGTAGATAAATATTTCCATTTTTGGTCGCCGATTTGCTCAATTTGACAACACGGCATACAACAAAAATATTTTCGCAACCCGGGCGGACGAGGTGATTCCGAGCATTAGTTCATTGCTCAGCTTTGGTTCCGGGCAGACAATACTTCTCTGGTCAGCGTATCTAATTTCATCAGTCCTGCGCGTGGCAGCATCAGTACCGGTCGGACACAGCAGCTATTCCCGGGCTGCGTAAATATCGGTTCGTTGTGCGTCTTTTTGGACGGCAGCTACTATCAAAATCTTAAATCAACAAATGGTAAATACTCTAAACTCTGAAAATTTGATAAACAAAATTTTTACTCATTCCATCCTTAAACAATTAATTGTAGGACTTTTCTGTATTGTGTTTACACAATGTAACGGACAATCAAATTTAGACACAACTAATAATTATTCTAAGACAATTAAGGAACAAGCAAGTGTAATGGCAAAGGCACTTTTGAGTAAGGATTTCAATACTTACAAGAAATTTATTTCACCTAAAATCAGTGCAATATTTGGAGGAGAAGAAAAAATGATTGAACAAACAAAAAATGGTATAAATCAATTAGAAAATCAAGGCACGAAATTTCTAAATGTAACTTTTGGTGAACCATCAAATGTAATTGTTGTGGACAACGAACTGCAATGCACTATTCCTCAAAAGTCAGAAGTTAAAATCTCTACTGGCAAACTAATAACAACATCAACTTTGGTAGTAGTTTCAGACGATAATGGAAAGAACTGGTTTTTCATTGACACTTTCGGCAAGGACATACAGTTTATGAGAACAAATTTTCCGACTTTAAATTTAAGTGACAAATTAGTAATTCCAGAAAAGCCACAACCAATCGTCATAAAGGAATAAAAACGAACGCACAACAAGTGCATTGGCAATATGACGGTTTGACGGAAGAGCAATCGGCATATAATTTTTAATCAGCTTCGGCTCCAGGGCGACGAATAACGCCGAACTGTAAAATAAACAATGTGCTTTTGTATCTTTAATCAGCAGAGTCAACGGGCAGACGGAACACAGAATACCGGCACATCGCCAATGCTTTAACGTTGTGCGGCATTATTAACAACCACTAAAATTTGCAAAGTTTGACAGAGTTAAATTCCATTGAAGTTAGAGAAGGCTGGAAAAAATATTACTTGTTTAGCTTTCTTGCTTTCGTAGGAATTATTTCAGTTTGTTTTTTAATTCCATCACAGCGACAAGGGATTATTGACTACTTTTTTGGAAAATGGACAATTGCAAAATTGCCAGGTTTTATTGTACTTTTTGGTATTATGGGGCTATGCTTATTTTATTATTTTGACAATAGAGTAAAATTAAAAGTTGATAGAAATGGTATTTGGACATTCAAGCATAAAGAAACACCTTGGGACGACATTTGGTATTTCAGTACGACCGTTTGTAATATGAAAGAAGGCGACCTTTATTATCTAAAACTTCGACTTAAGGATAAAGAGGACAGGCTTGACAAAGAACTTAAAATTCGTTATCGTAGAATGGACAAAGATTTTACAGTAGTACGAGAAATAATTTCCTGCTATGCAAAACAGCATAATATTCAAGACTTAGGGCACGCAAAGGAAATGTAACGGCACTCAGCATTAGGTTTGGTATTATTAAGGCTCTGGGGCAATATACCTTAGCATATGACCTTTATTATGCTTTAGATTGGGCTGTGTTTTATAAATTTGGCTTAAGGATAAAACATCATAAATATGGTAATTGCTTGATTTTATGTGTTGAAAGGACGATGCAGGGTAAAGCCCGGAAAACTTCACTGTAAAACTTTTTGATCATTTCACAGTCTGAAAATAAATTGATAAATTACCTACCAAAAATGCCAGAAATGAGAAAGATATTATTTTTATTTATTGTGATTTTTGCTTTCATCTCCTGTCAGGAACAAAAACAAGAAACTATGCCTACCACTGATAATGAAAAATTAGTAAAGACATATTATGAACATTTCAACAACCACGACTTTACTAAAATGGCAAATATGTATGCTGATACAGCGGACTTTAAAGACCCATCATTGGGGCAGGGAATTGTTAAGCAGACAAGACAACAAACAATTGATAAATACACAGAACTTGCAAAGATTTTTCCCGACTTATATGACCAGGTTATTCAAACTTATCCCTCAGGTGACCATCACATAATTGTAGAATTTGTATCAAGTGGAACAGGACCAGACAATATAAAATTTGAGTTACCCATCTGCACCATCTTCACCATTGAGAATGGACTTATTACAAAAGACTTTACCTACTTCGATAATTTTGAGGAAGAAAATAATAAGTAGTGGAAAACATAATATCCGTGAAGAAGCACGGCAGCCAACAAGTATTTTTCAAATTCATTACTGAACAAATATACTTCAGTTAAGTACAATTCCAGGCTTAGGGTAGGCACCGCAACATTGGGCCATAGTACTTAACTTCAACAAAACAAGTTCAATCAGCAGCGGATCGGGCAGGCGAAATGCTAATTCCTAAACTACATGAATCTATTCCGGTTGGATATATTATGACGACACTCAAATTCATAAAAACCTTTTTATTAATTGCACTTTATTCTTGTGGACAACATTCTGCAAAAAATACAGTTGACCCTGCTGCTGTTGAACTTAATTATAAGGCTATGACCTTAGTTGCTTTTATTGACAATGCAGACAGTTCAAAAAAAGCCATCTCATTGCTTAACAAAGCAACTATTATAGACAGCAATTACTTTCTGGGGCACTACAATAAACTACTATTTTTTAATCAACTCAAACAGTTTGACAAAGCTGTTTTGACAGTCAATAAATTAATACAGCTTCGCCCTTCTGCACATGATCTTTATTTGACAGGTGGAATTTTATATGAACGAATCGGAGACACAGTGTCTTCAAAACAATACTTTACAAAATCATTGACTATTTGCACAACTGTTTTGGATACGATGAGTGTGACAAATAGAGATAATGATATGCTTCTGACTAACAAAGCAGCTAACTTAATTATGTTGGGCTACCAGCAACAGGCAAACGAGATTCTAAAAAAACTTTACGACAATCAGACAGACGAAGAACTTAAATTGAATACCTTGTTAATGATGAACAAAAGTAAAAAGCAGTTGCTTGAATTTTGGTCTGGTAACCAATAAAGTCATCAACCTCACCTTAAACAGATTATACCAACAAACGCATCAAATTAGCAAATGGAACAGTTATCGGAAAAGCAAATACATAGTTTTATCAACGATGGTTTTGTGAAAATAGAACAGGCATTTCCAACCAACATCGCCGATGAATGCCGTGCTATTTTGTGGGAACAAACCTCCTGCAAACCAAACAACCCCGATACCTGGACAGCACCTGTGATACGTATTGGCGAACTAGGGCAGGCACCCTTTCAGCAAGCGGCCAACACTGCACTGCTGCATACGGCATTTAATCAATTGGCAGGCAAGGACAATTGGCTTCCGAGAACCACCATAGGTTCATTCCCCATTCGCTTTCCCAGTGCAATTCCTGCTACAGATACCGGTTGGCATGTAGATGCCAGCTTTCCCGGAGAAGATGCTACCGATTATTTTAAATGGCGGATAAATGTACATTCCAGGGGGCGTGCCCTGTTAATGTTGTTTTTGTTTTCTGATGTTTCAGAACAGGATGCGCCAACGCTCATCAAAGTGGGTTCGCATGCGGATGTTGCACGTTTATTGGCGCCAAAAGGCGATCATGGTTTTTCTTGTATGGAGCTGGCAGAAAAGCTTGATTCATTGCCTGCGCGCAAAACCATTACCGCCACAGGAAAAGCAGGAACGGTGTATCTATGTCATCCCTTTATTGTTCATGCAGCACAAGACCATCATGGCAAAATGCCCAAATTTATGGCCCAGCCACCCTTGCTTACCAAACATGATTTTGATATTTCAACACAAAATAAAAATTATTGCCCGGTTGAAATGGCAATAGTAAATGCACTTGGTAGCTGAGGCAGTCAATGCTTAGTATTATCTTTTATTCCTATACCGTCCGGCCTGCTGCCCAATGCCATGGCGTACAAGTGTGCGACGCAAGTAAAGCTGCCTTAAAATTTAAAGCTGGGTAACAAAAAACTGAGTATCTACAGTGGCAGCTTGCTAACCTCTTTAAGATAGAATGTGTAAATAATATTGTTTATTTTTCTGCCTAGGGCTGGTTGAGTTTTAATATATTGCCATTATAATATTGCCAGCCATATAGCGGCAATTATAGAATTACCTTTTAAACTAATAACAAATGAGAAAAAGATCTTTACCATTGTACTGCTCCCGTTTTATTGCCCTGATGGCATTTTTTGTTTTGCTAAGCGCCGCTACCATGGCGCAACTGGTTACCGGTGCCGGTTTTGAAAATGCCAAAGTGCCTGCACAACCTGTTGGCTGGGTGGTTACCAATACCAATAATGCCCAATGGCAAAGTTTGGAAGCTATTGGTTACGATGGTAATGAATATGCCGGCAATAAATGTATGTATCTGGAAAAAAGTTATTACGGAGATCAATCGGATGCATGGCTGATTAGTCCGGCTTTTACGCTGGAAGCAGGTAAAAAATACAGCATTTCATTTTACTATAAAAACCAGAGCTACCTTGAAAATGATTTACAGGTTACTCTTGGCGATGATACCCTGCCTGCGGCACAAACAAAAATTATATGGAGCAGCAATTTTAAAACCAACTATTATTCAAAAGCACAGGTAAATTATACAGCAACAAAAACTGGTACAGTGTATCTTGGATTTCATGCCATAACCCCGGCTACCTACACCTATATGTACATTGACAATTTTAAAGTAGAAGCCGTAAATTGTTTTGAGCCTTTAGAAATTGAGGTAAATAAGACCAAAGTTAATGGCGCAAGCTTTAGCTGGCAAAATGGCGGCAGTAGTAACCGCTACGAGTATGGTGTTAGCAACAAGGAGGTACCACCGGCAAATACATCATTTACCGATAGTAGTTCGCTAACACTTACCACGCTTAGCACAGCTACGCCTTATTATTTGTATGTAAGATCAGTATGTGGTAAAGGAGTGTATTCTAACTGGGCAGTAAAAGCTTTTACTACAGACTATGATACTGCTGGTATTGCTACATTGGAGTGTGGTACAAAGTTTGAAAATAATTTTCTTGCCAAACCAGGTTTATACCTGCAACCTTTTTGTGGTGATGTATTTTTTGGTGGCGAGTTCTTTCATAAGTTTATTCCTGCTGAAACAGGCATGTATACTTTAAATGCTTACTCAGTAAATACAGGGCAGCAAATGGTGTATGGTTATAAAGACGCTACATTGGGTGCAGGCCCTGATGGTTGGACCTGCATTGGCAACAGTTTTGGCAACAGGCAAAAAATTAGTTTTGGTCCCTTGCAGGCGGGCAAAACCTACCTTATTCTGGAGAAGGCAAAAGCAGCGCCCAAGTATCCGTCTTCGTACAAATATGGCATAGATTGTCCTACAACAAACACATTAATTCAATCAGCTTCCAGTGCAGCTATTGCTACAAATAGTAGTGTAAAAATGCAAGTGTATCCAAACCCGGTTGCTGATAAATTAACCCTTACAGTTACTGAAACAAAAGCTTGCCGGTATCAGATTAGTTTAACCGGTATGGGTGGTAATGTGCTTAGCAGTTTTGCCAAAGACATTGCTAATGGCAGCAATCAAATATTAATTAATATGGCCAATGTACGTGCCGGTATGTATATCTTAAAAATACAAACGCCATCGGGCACACAATACCAAAAAATTATAAAGCAATAGCATTGCCTGGTAATTATGTTGTTTTTTTTAGCCCGGCAGCTGTGCAATAATGCAACATCCGTTGCGTCGCACACTTGTACAGTTGGTAATACTATTCAGCGTTGAAAGCGAATACCAATAAAGGCATAAAGCAAAGAAAGTTTATCAAAAAAAGACTGTTTCACTAAATTGAAACAGTCTTTTTTTATGGGTTTGTATTTTGTGGTATCAGTTAATAAAATCAAATTATTTTTAATAAAGTAGCTAAATACTACCTTGCCATTAATAAAATTACCTTGTATAAAAGCTGACTTACATAATCTGCAGCCTGGTATATAAATTTTTATGCGGGTTTCATTGTGTTTGAAACTGCAACCAATAAATTTCGCTTACCTAATCTATACATTTCTTACTTTCAGCTTTTATAATACCATGGTTACAACAATTAAAAAGCTGGGTAAGCGCAAGCGAATTGCAATGGTGGCACACGACCACCGCAAGGCCGATCTTATTGACTGGGCCGTATACAATAAAACTGTATTGGCCAAACATGAAATTTTTGCCACAGGCACTACCGGCCGTTTGGTAGAAGAAGCCCTTGACCGGCCAGTAAAAAAGTTTATGAGTGGTCCATTGGGGGGCGACCAGCAAATTGGCTCTATGATTGCCAATGGGGAAATAGATGTGTTGATTTTTTTCTGGGATCCCATGCAGGCCCAACCCCACGATAGCGATGTAAAAGCCTTGCTTAGGTTGGGGGTATTATGGAACATTCCCATGGCCTGCGACAGGGCCACGGCCGATTTTTTAATGACATCGCATTTTATGCACGATGAATATGATGCCGTTGTACCAGATTTTACTGAATACCTTACCCGGCCAATAGAAAAAGATGAATAAAATTTTTTTAAGGCCCTGGCATAGAGATGATGCGGCTGCCCTGGCAGTTATTGCCAATAATGTTCATATTTGGAATAATGTGAGAGATAACCTGCCGTTACCCTATACTATAAATGATGCCAAAAGCTGGATACAATTTTGCAAGGCGCAAAACCCCATTGTAAACTTTGCCATCATATACGAGGGTGCGGTAGCAGGTAGTATCGGCTGTGTGTTACAAAAAGATGTGTACCGCAAAAATGTTGAGATTGGCTATTTTTTAGATGAAAAATTATGGGGCCATGGTATTGCCACCGAAGCCGTAAAAATTTTGCTTAGCTATATAGAAATTAATCTGGATGCTATAAGAATTTATGCCGAGGTATTTGCCCACAATAAAGCCTCCATGAAAGTATTACAGAAAAATGGTTTTGTACTAGAAAGTATTCGCCGCAATGCAGCTATAAAAAATAATATTATATCCGACGATTATGTATGGGTAAAGCTACTACCGTGTTAACAAAAGTATAAGTGCTGTTTGCAACACAAAACAAAAAAGGCTTTGCGGCGTAAACCGTAAAGCCTTTTAAGTAAAACAAAAATTAAACTTATGAAATTAAACCAGTCACTGTACAAAAAAGTTTATACAAACATGTAGCAATAATAATATGTATACATAAGCAGTACTACTGCAACTATAATATAGCGTATAACACGTAAGCAAGTCCAACAAAGTAACTTACCAAAAATACCAACAAACTTTTTCTTTTTGCTAAACGTGATTTTGCTCTAACTTTCTTTGGCTTGTTGTTAGCTTGTTTAAATAAAAATAAGTTAGCGTAATCTTGGGTTGATCTTTGATAAATTGCTGTTTGCATACTAATAGTTTTTTAAAATTTAGGTATCAGGTTTTTTAGTTTTGGGCGTTTTAAAAACTGGTGTTGTTTCTAAAACATGATGCAATTTACATCCGTTTATCCGGCCATTGCAACTGATATGGTTTTTCAAATAACCGTAAAAGACACAATTTTAAAAAGGGTAAAACTGCCCTTTTTTTGGTGGTGAGACATTTATTGGGCCAGGCAGTAAATTCTTTATCGCCATCCGTTGCGTCGCACTCTTGTGCGTTTGGGTACTTTGTGCAGCAGTAAAAACAAAGAAAAATTGTAAAGAATAATTGGGTAAAAAAGTAGTCATAGTAATAAATAAAAATGCGTGTAGTTTACACGCATTTTTATTTATTACTAATTATGATGTATAAAAAGCTGCACGATGTTATACAGTACAAGAGTGCGACGCAAGTAAAGCAAGATGGCTTAACCTATGCCCGGCTCCTGCTACTATTTCCAATTGGGCAATGTGCCTGTAATAACCGGTGCATTGCTATTGGCCAGTTGCTGTTGTAATAACTGAATGGCAGCATCAATACTTTTTACTTCGGCGTAAGCTGTGGTAAATTGTTTTTCTGCCACATCGTAAGAGCGCAAATAGGTAGTGGTTGGTGCGGCACTATTACCCCACAAGCCATAGGCAATCGTATTTAATCTATCACGTATGCCGGGTAATGTTTCAAATTGCCGGGCAGCCAAACTGCCGTTGCCGTTAAATTGTATTTGAACGGCATCTATACGTTTTTGTATGGCATTGGCATCTGTTGCAATACTTAATGGCAATTGTGGTGCGGCTATAACCGCGGCTTTTATTTGTTTTAATTTATCGCTCAGCTGTTGAAAGTAAGCGTATGTGCCATCAACGGCACGGCGTAATTTGTATACTTTGTTATTATAAGCCATTAATGCATTTTTATCTGTTGCAGGCAGGCTTGCCCAGTTAAGTGCCTTTGTAGTAAAAGGTACTGGTGCGGCCAATTGGGTAAATATGCCATCTTCAAATTTATGCAGGCCTATCGTATAATTGCCAGGCAGTGCTTTGTAGCTGCTGCCACCATCGGAGCTATACTCTTCCATATTGCCGCTGGGGTAACGAAAATCCCATTCTATTCTGTGTAATCCCTTACCGGCATTTGTTTTTATACGGCGGATTGCATTGCCATCGGCATCATAAATGGTAAATAGCAGGTAGGGCTTTGGTTGCTGGTCTTCTAAAAGCAAAGTATCTGGCGAAGGATAATAAACCGGTTCGCCTTTCTTAATTTTTTCACCCTCGGCCTTTTGTCTTTTTTGTTGCAGGGTTTGCAGGTTATCTTTTATATAATAAGTAAATACACTGGCAACCTTTGGGTTGGGAGTGGTAAAATAGCTTTCGCCCATAGATCCTTTTTTACTATCGCCATAACCACCCAGCGGACTAGCTTCATCAAACATCCAGGCATCTTTAACCGGGTATATAACTGCATCTTTCGCCTCATCTTCTTTTTTAATATTGCGCATGGGTGAGTAATCGTCCAGCACATAAAAGCCGCGGCCAAATGTAGCAATTACCAAATCGCTTTCCCGGCGTTGTATTTCTATATCACGTACAGCCACGGTGGGCAGGCCAGCTTTTAGCGGTAACCATTTATTACCTCCATCCAGGCTGGCGAAAATACCAAACTCGGTACCAGTAAATAATAAATCGGCATCCATATGATCTTCGGCAATACTATAGGCACTGCCTCTTTCAGGTAAGTTATTCTGAATGGCAGTCCATGTTTTTCCGGCATCCCTGCTGCGGTAAACATATGGGTGAAAATCGCCATAGCGGTGGTGATTAAAAGTTACGTACACCGTATTCTTATCATGTACCGAAGTAATAATTTGGTACACATATGCTTTTTTAGGCACACCCGGAATATTGTCTATGGCCGTCCATGTTTTTCCGCCATTGGTGGTTACCTGTATTAAGCCATCATCCGTTCCGGCATATAGCAGGTTTTCATCAAATTTGCTTTCGGCAATGGTGGTAAGCTGCCCGTATATATCAGTTGATCCATTTTTAGCAACGGCATCAACACTCCATATTTTACCCATGATGGGCAACTTATTTCTGTCTTCGTTACGGGAAAGGTCGGGGCTTATTTCGGTCCAGGTATTACCCCTGTCGTCGCTGCGGAATAGTTTGTTGGCGCCAAAATACAAACGCTGGTGATTGTGTTGCGATACAATGATGGGTGCATCCCAATTCCAGCGCAAGGCAGGCTCACCAGCAGCTTCTACTGGTCTGATGTCTACTTGTTCACCACTTTTTTTATCATAACGTACAATGCCTCCATATTGCGATTGGGCATATACGGTATTTGGGTCTTCTGGGTCAACCTGACTTTCAAAGCCATCACCCCCTGTTGTAATATACCAATCTGCATTACTTATGCCATGGTTATTAATGGTACGGGATGGGCCACCCATACTGTTATTATCCTGAGTACCGCCATATACGTTATAAAAAGGAAAGGCATTATCAGTAGCTACTTTATAAAACTGGGTAATGGGCAGGTTGGCTTTATAATTCCAGTTGGCAGTGTTATCGTAGGTTTCGTATAATCCGCCATCACAGCCCACCAGCATATGGTTGGTATTGGATGGGTCAATATAAATCACATGATTATCTACATGTTTGTTTTTGGTAGGTACTGCTTTCCAGGTTTGGCCGCCATCCAGAGAAAGTTGTATCAGCATATCGCAGCTGTACACTTTATTTTCGTTATGCGGGTCTACAAAAATGCGTTCGTAATAGTTGCCTGAGGTACTTAAACCGCTTTGTTTTTGCCAGCTGGCACCACGATCTGTACTACGAAAAAAACCACCTTTATCTCCAGCAGCTTCAATTTGGGCATAGAGAATATCGGGGTTGGAAGGGGCAAAGGCAATACCTATACGGCCAACATCACCACTGGGCAGTCCATTGGTTAATTTATGCCAGGTGCTGCCGCCATCGGTGCTTTTATATAAGGCACTTTCCGGGCCGCCTGATACAAAGCCATACACTTTACGCTGGCGCTGGTGGGCTGAGGCATAGAGTACATTGGAGTTACGTGGATCCATCATAATATCGCAGAAACCGGTATTGGTACTTACGGTTAATACGGCCTTCCAGGTTTTGCCGGCATCAATGGATTTGTAAATACTGCGTTCACCAGCGCTATCCCATAATGGTCCGTAGGCAGCTACATACATAATATCGCTGTTGGCGGGGTCTATTACAATTCTACTAATATGCTCGCTTTTGGTGAGGCCCATATTGGTCCAGCTTTTACCACCGTCTTCGCTTTTATAAATGCCATCGCCATAGGCTACACTGCGTTGATTATTGGCTTCGCCGGTACCTACCCAAACAATATTGGGGTTGCCGGGATCCAGCGTAACACAACCAATGGAATAGGCACCTTCACCATCAAAAATGGGATCGTAGGTAACGCCATTATTGGTGGTTTTCCAAACACCGCCACTGGCAGCGGCCACATAATACTCAAATTTATTTTGAGGGTTAATGGCCAGATCGAACACCCGGCCGCTCATTAATGCAGGGCCCAGTAACCTGAATTCAAATGCATCTAAATTAATGGCAGATGCGGAATCTTTTTTGGTAGTGGCACTGGCGACTGCACCTTTTTTTTGTGCAATAAGGTTGATAGAACCGCCCAGTAATACCACAGATAGAAAGCAAATATGCAGATACTTCATAGATGGGGAATTTATTAAACTAAGGTAAGGCAGATTATGCGAGGGGTCAATTTTAAATGAGCAATGGTTAATGGCTATTATTTTATACCTGCTGCCATGAAAGTGGAACTATGAAGTGATTGCGACGCATGCGGCGATGCCATATAATACAACAGCCGGTATTAATAATAGTACCGGCTGTTATGCATTTATTTTTGTTAGGAGTATTATGCTTTAAAAGCTGTCCACCCCTGGGCAGTAATATCGAATGTATTGCCGCCTTTTGTAATTATTTTGGTGCCTTCCTCGGCATCGGTAATATAACCAATTACGCTTATTTCTTCGTTTAAAACCAGCTTATCGTAGGCTTCCTGTTTTAGGGTAAACAGCAGTTCGTAATCTTCGCCGCCGCTTAATGCGCAGGCGGTGGGATCGAGCCCGAATTTAAAAGCTGCTTTGCGGCTGTCTTCGGCAATGGGCAGTTTTTCTTCGTAAATACGGCAGCCGGTATTGCTTTGTTTGCAAATGTGCAGCAATTCACTGCTAAGCCCATCGCTTATATCCATCATGGCAGTGGGTTTTATTTGCTGCTGTTCAAAAAATGCAATGATATCTTTACGTGCTTCGGGCTTTAATAAACGGCCGGTAATATATTTTTCGTCTTCCAGGTCGGGCTGCACATTGGGGTGTTCCAGCCATATTTTTTTCTCTCTTTCCAGCAGGGTAAGCCCCAGAAAGGCGCCACCCAAATCGCCGCTAACACATATAAGATCGCCTTTTTCGGCAGTGCTTCGTTTTACAAAATTATCGGGGGCCACTTCGCCTATGGCGGTTACTGAAATCACAAACCCTTTATGCGAGGCTGAGGTATCGCCGCCAATAAGGTCTACCCCATATTTTTCGCAGGCAAAATGAATGCCTTCGTAAAACTCGTTTAATGCTTCTACACTAAATCGGTTGCTAATACCTATGCTTACGGTAATTTGTGTAGGTATGGCATTCATGGCATAAACATCGCTAAGGTTTACTACTACGCTTTTGTAGCCCAGGTGTTTTAGCGGGGTGTACATCAAGTCGAAATGCACGCCTTCCAACAGCAAATCGGTAGTAATAACGGTTTGTTTGCCAAAGTGGTCAATCACGGCGGCATCATCTCCAACGGTTACAATGGTAGAGGCATTTTGTATTTCAAAATTTTTGGTAAGATGATCTATCAGGCCAAACTCGCCCAGGGTGGCTACTTCTGTTCTTTGTTCACTCATAATTTAATCTCGTTATTAATAACGCCTTTAAGTTCGTTGTGTATTTTGCCATTGGTGGCAATAATGCCGGGCTGGTAAGGATTGTAGGGGGCACCGGATAAATCAGTTACTTTTCCACCGGCTTCTTCTACAATCAGGTAGCCGGCTGCACTGTCCCAGGCCTGTAATTTATGTTCGTAAAAGCCATCAAAACGGCCGCAGGCTACCCAGCAAAGGTCTATGGCAGCACTTCCAAGCCGGCGTACCGGAATACCTTTTCTAATCAGGCGTTCAAAAACCTGAAGTGGTCCGTTGGGCATATCCAGGTAGGTGTAAGGGAAACCCGTTACCAGGCAGCTGGTGCTTACTTTGTCTTTTATACTTACCTGTATGGGCTTATCATTTAAGGTGGCGCCCATGCCTTTTTGGGCAAAGAAAAACTCGTTCATAAACGGGTTGTATACGGCACCCATTTGCATTTTGCCTTCTATTTCTACACCAATGCTTACACAGCAAATAGGTATGCCGTTGGCATAATTAATGGTGCCATCAATGGGGTCTATAATCCATTTGTACGATGATTCTTTGGCAATTTCGCCTACTTCTTCGCTTAGTATAAAATGGTCGGGGAAATCGGCTTTTATTATATCAATAATTACTTTTTCGCTTTTATGATCTACTTCAGTTACCAGATCGTTTATGCTGGATTTATTACTAATGATAAAAGCTTTATCAAAATTTTCTTTTAAAACTGCCCCGGCAGCTTTGGTGGCTTTTAACAGCGTTTGTTTAATTAGCATGCGCAAATATACATTGCCCAAAGGCTTTTCTAAAATTTTGCAACTCTGTTTAACCCTGCCTGCTATGGCCGGTGGCATTTTTTAAGGCATACCTTTAAGTTCGCATTATTTATTGTTTATTTGTAAGTATCAAAATACTGTCATGAAGTGCGCTTTACTAATCATTTGCTTGTTGTGTATAGTACCAGGTGCTTTTATACAGGCACAGGAAAAAAAGGAGCTGAGTTATTATGCCTTTGATAGTGCCTGGAACCCCACCACTAATGTAGCCGAGGCTGCTTACCTGATGCAATTAACCAGGGAAAGCGATACCGCCTTTATTTGCCGTTATTATACGGCCAATAATGCCATGCTACGCCAGGAAGCCTATGCCGATGCGGCATTATCCATACCCAATGGCCGTTTTTGCTGGTATGATGCCAATGGCAATTTAGACAGTACCGGCATATTTGAACAAGGCAAAAAAGACCTAAACTGGTATTATTATAACGATAGCCTTAAAACCACTATTTCCTTTTATTATAACATGGGTCAACTACAGGAAACCCGGGATTATGTGCACAATATTTTTACCGATTCTATTGGCAACCAAACCAACCTGAAAGAAAAAGACAGTATTGCCCGCCTGCAATACAAGGCAGATAGTGCCAGTGGCAAGCTTTTACAAAAAGAAGCCATGTACAAGGGCGATATCAGCAACTGGACTAAATACATCAGTAAAAATATGGAAACACCTAAACGACTGATGAATTTAAAGGAAGATGGATTGTATGGCATAAATGTTACATTTACCATTGATAAAAAAGGCCATACTACTGATATTTATCTGATGCATTCCTGCGAGTTATCAGCGGATAATGAAGTATGCCGGGTAATTGCCGAAAGCCCCGTTTGGCAGCCTGCCACCAAGAATGGCGCCACTGTTTTTTTCCGGCAAAGGCAATGGTTGTATTTCCAGGTAAGCAAATAATTTCCGCTCCTTTTTAAATTAGATGTTATTAGCCCGGCAATGGTTAATAATGCAGCATCCGTTGCGTCGCACACTTGTACGGTTGGATACTCTTTGCAGCTTTTACCCCAGTATATATTAAAGCAAGGCCGGTTGGTGGGGATGCCAACAGTACCGAAAATAACTTGCCGCTAAAAATAATTGCCAAACAACTATTTGTATTAAAAAAAATACTAATTTAAATTCCATAAGTTACAACCATCTTCCTGTGATTAAAGCGTAGGCTTTACAAAACCAAACCAATACCATAAACAGTTTTGTAAATTATATACATGCAATTCAACCAATCGCATGTATTTTAAATTCAACCTTTAAAATACGCTATAATGCGGATACAAATCATTAACGAACCACTCCATTTACATCTTTATGGCTTTAAAGACACGGCCATAAATAATAACTACGCCGCCAAAGCCTTTACATTAATGGATAAAATGTGGCAGATTGTTAAATCAAAAAAACTGAGTAATAAAGGGATTAATATTTGGGTATACGAACAGGCGAAAAGCATCTTTGCCGGTGTGGAACTTAACCAGATTACCAATGAGGATACTGGTTTGGAAGAAAAAACCATCACATTATTAAAGTATGCCTCTTACAAACATATTGGCCCATATAACTTAATACCACAAACTGGGCTGCTGATAACTGCTGAATTAAACAGGATGGGCTACCAAACTATATTACCTTATATTGAAATGTACGGCCACTTTACTAACGACGAAACCAAACTTGAAACCAAATTGCTGATGGCATTAAAATAATTAGTATAAAAATGCTTACGAAGGTGATAAAACATCAATTATAAAAAAGCATTTACCGCCAGGCAGTTGAATTGAACAAAACACTAATTTACTAACCGTAAATTAGTGTATAAATTGGGTTAACGCAATCAGCAATACAATTTGTGTAATACCAGTTTGTTGATGATCAATAATTTTACGTTATACAAGATAATGAAGACCATAAATCTTTGAGTTAGCCCTACTTTATTTGAAAACATTACAAAAAATATTGAACTTTTTTTCGTCCGGCAAAACCAAAAACATTTCTCCAATTGCTGATGAAAGAAATATGGATTTTGATGAAAAGTTAAACGATGTAGGAAGTTTTATATATGAGGAGGATGGTTTTATATTTCAGATGATACCTGCGCAACAAAAAATTCAATGGGCCGATATTGAACGCTTAATTGCTTATAAAAAAGATTTTTTAACCACAGATGAAGTTTGCTTAGATATATTGTTTAATAACAGGAAAATAACCATAACAGAAGCAACACCAGGTTGGTATCAGTTTATTCAAAAGACAAAATTTATATTTCCAGGTATTCCTAAAAATTGGGACAGTGAAATACTTCAACCAGCTTTTGCATTAAATCTTAAGGTCTTGTACCAACGAACAGACAGAGAAATTCCAGACGAAAATAATTTTTACGCAAGTTTTAGTTATACCACTAAAACAAAAATTAAAGAATTGCTGGAACTAAACAATTGGACAGTTCGTAAATCTGGCTCTACTGACTTTGAGTTTGAAAATAGTTGGACAACATTAACACTGGAAGGAAATGACAATGAACCTTTACTAAATGGCATGGTGGCATTTCACAATGATAATATTATGTTACTTAACAGGTTATTTAATGCTTTAGCCTGTGAATATGTGTATGAATTTTACGATAAGGACAACAATCTTATTCTCGAAAAAATAAGCAGCTAACATTGTAGTTGTTGTTTTGAATATAAGTGAATACACTTTAATCTTTTTAGCGCCCCGCCAACATTGCCTTTGCCCTAAGCTGCATAGTATTCCCAACCGTACAAGAGTGCGACGCAACGGAAGCCCGATACCGGATAAATTGCCTGGCTAATAACTAATTTTGCAATATACACCAGCCGCCGCATCATACATTTTCTGTGTCTTGTCACTATATCTGCTGTTAAGCATTTTGGCTAAATAAACGCAGCTTTTTAAACTAACTTTGGTTTTCTAATACACAATAATGCGTACACATTCAAAGGAAACACTAAGCCATTTAACCCCCGATTTGGCACTGGCTATTTTGAAAGAGGGTAATGACAGGTTTGTGAAGAATTTAAAAGCCAATAGAAATTTATTACAACAGGTTAACGAAACCTCTAACGGGCAGTTTCCTTTTGCTACTATTTTAAGTTGTATTGATAGCCGTACTTCGGCAGAACTTATTTTTGATCAGGGGCTAGGCGATATTTTTAGCATACGTATTGCAGGCAATATTTTAAATGAAGATATTTTGGGCAGCATGGAATTTGCTACCAAAATAATGGGCACAAAAATTATTGTGGTACTTGGCCATACCAAATGTGGCGCCATAGAAGGTGCCTGCAACCATATAGAAATGGGCAACCTTACTGCATTGCTTAATAAAATTAAACCTGCCATTGAACAGGAGAAGGCAACTACCGAAAACAGAACCGGAACTAACGAAGCATTTGTAAAAAATGTAGCTGCCCTAAATGTGTTTTTAACTATTGACCGTATTAAAGCAGAAAGCCCTATAATTGCTGCCTTGGAACAGGAAAGTGCAATAAAAATTATAGGTGGGCTGTATGATGTAGATAATGGCAGCGTATCATTTTTTGCTGGTGAGCCACTTTCAACTTAGTATTTTTTACACTTTATTTAACCATGCCAAAACCGGCTTATCTTGTATCGTATAATAATAACCACAATGCCATTTTATGAAAACATGTATTTGCCTTGCCTGCTTCGCCTGCTTTTTGGTAGCTTGTAATACAGTTACGCAGCCGGCGCCAACCGTTAGCCCATTACAGGGTACCTGGCAATTAATATCGGGTACTACCATTGAAAAAAATGATACAGTTGTTACCCTGTACACAACAGGCCGCTCATTTATTAAAGTAATTAATGCTACTCATTTTGCTTTTATGGGCCACGACCTTAGCAAGGGAAAGGATAGTGCTGCTTTTTATTCCTCCGGCGGCGGCACTTATACTTTACAGGATAGTGCCTATACCGAACACCTGGCCTATTGCAACGACAGGGCATGGGAGGGCAATGATTTTAATTTTACCATTACCATTAGCAACGATACCCTTATACAGCAAGGGCTTGAAAAGATTGACAGTATTGGCGTAAACAGGATTAATATTGAAAAGTATGTACGCTTTAAATAGCCGTGGTTTAGCTGCGCAAGGTGTTTAAAGTACAATTGCTCATGAGCCATCGGTACACACAGTCACAAGAAAGATAACGGACAGACGGCTTTGAGCCGTAGGACTGATGTTGCCATCATCGCTTTGCCGATCATTCTTACTGCATAGGAAGTGTGCGACGCAACAACAGCCTCTTTTAGCACAGTTGTTGGGTACATACATTGTAATAAAACCAAATTTTTTAAAAGCATTTTTTAGCCGGGCAATTTGTTTTTATGGCATCTTTACTTGCGTCGCACACTTGTGCGGCAGCACCTAATTGGGCTTTTAACAGCCAGATACACCACCTTCAAAATAAAGCATAAAAAAAAGGCGAAAGCATATGCACTTTCGCCCTTTTTTTATCAACGGTTATTCTTATTGGTGAAAGCTTTGGCCTATAAACTGCAGGGCATCAGTAATGCCGGTGCGCCAGTAGGTCCAGGTATGTGCGCCATCGCGTACACGGTATTCGTGCGGTATTCTTTTCTCTGATAAAGCAATATGCAATAAGCAGTTGCCCTTGGTAAGAAAATCGTCATCGCCGCAATCTATCCAGTAACGTACTTTTTTAAGATCATCGGCCGATTTATCTTTTACCAGTTGTAAAATACTATTGCTATTCCAGGCAGCATTCAGGCGGTCTTTGCCTTTTATGTCTTTACCATAAAGTTGGGCAAAAGTATTGTTCCAGTTATTATCGGGCATAGTGGTCATGGCATCATCATCAAATACGGCAGCACTTAAAGGGGCACAGGCTGCAAACAATTCTGGATATTTTATAGCATAAATTAAAGTGCCATACCCGCCCATAGAAAGTCCGGCCACGCCACGGTATCTTTTCTCGCCCTTTATATGATAGTTTTTCTCAATGGTGGGCATAAATTCTTTAATAAAAAAGTCTTCATATTTCTCCTTGCCATCGTAGGAGTTAATGTACCAGCTGGAGTCGGCATTGGGCATTACAATAATCATGGGCGGAATGGTACCATCGGCAATGGCTTTATCGGCATAACGGTTTATTTCGCCAAACTGTAACCAGCCGGTATTGTCGTCAGTATAGCCATGCAATAGATACACAACAGGGTAATATCTGTCGGAGCTGGTATAATCTGCAGGCAGGTAAATGGTATATTTTACCGCCTTGTTAAGAATGGCACTTTTTACCGTTTGTGTTTCTATTACTTTTCCTGCAGGCTGGGCAATTGCCAAAACGCTACAGCATACACACATAAAAAACAAAAGCATTTTTTTCATAAAGCAAAATATTGAATGAAGGTTTTATTTTGAAACCTAAATGTAACACTCAATTATTGAATAAAGGGGGAATCTAATAAACAAACCTCTACCTGGCAGGCAGTTGCCACAAAATAAAAAAAGCCCTTATGCATTTGCATAAAGGCTTAAGATAAGGGTTGAATATGCTTATTGTTTTTTACTCAGTATCAGCAATTCTATGGCCTGTACTTCGGTGGCATAGCGCTTAATACCATCTTTATCGGTATAATTACGGTTTACCAGTTTGCCTTCCACCAGCACTTCCAGACCGCGGGTAAAATATTTTTCTACAATTTCTGCGGTTTTATCCCAGGCAATAACATTGTGCCATTGGGTTTCGGTAATTTTTTCACCTTTGGCATTTTTATAGGTTTCGTTGGTGGCAAGGCTAAGGCGGGCTAATTTTTTGCCGCCTTCCAATACTTTTATTTCGGGGGCATTACCAAGATTTCCTATTAACTGTACTTTGTTTCTTAAACTGTTCATTGTTTTAATTTTTAAATTGTTATTCAAATTTGCTGTTCAACTACGGTGGCCACCGTTTACAACACAAAATTGCAATGCCGGCTAAAGGGTAGCCGGAGATTATTCGTTTAGTTTCGACAATAAATATTTTTACCCGGTTATAAGCGTTTAAAAACGGATAATTTTTCCTATCTTAACTGCATGGAAACCACAACCCGCTTATGTTTGGCCTGTGGCAAACCACTTAAAGGCCGCACCGATAAAAAATTTTGCGACGACTATTGCCGCAATGCCCACAACAATAAAAACAAGGCCGAAGAACCCCTTGTAGTAAAAGAATTATGGCAGGTATTAAAAAAGAACCGGCGAATTTTAGAAGAAATGCTGGGTGCCGAAGAAATGATAAAACAACCCAGAACCAAATTTATTACCAAAGGCTTTCAGTTTAATTACCATACCCACCAGTACACCAATAAAAAGGGCAATATTTATACCTTCTGCTTCGAGTATGGCTATCTTTCACTGGAGGGCGATTGGCTGTTAATAGTAAAACGTAGCCCCAATATATAAGGCTTTTTATCCGCTCCAGGCAGTTTGTTTACCCCGTTTAACTAACAAAAAATCAAAAATTATACAACATATTTGCTAATGAACGTTAATTTTACGGCATGGCAAGAATACAAACCGATAAAGATGTATCACGCAAAGAAGTGATCATTAAAGCCTCAGCCAAGCTGTTCAGAGAAAAAGGCTATAAGGCTGCCAGCATGAGAGACCTGGCCGTAAAAGTAGGCGTAGAGGCTGCCAGCCTGTACAACCATATCCGCTCTAAAGCAGAATTACTACACGATATTTGCTTTAACGTGGCTAATGTTTTTTTCGAACATATGAACGAGGTAGAATCTACCCAAGCCACCCCCATAGAAAAGCTGGAAAAGTTATTGCGCTTTCATATAAAGCAAATGCTCGAAAACTTTGAAGAAGTATATGTAAGCGACCGTGAATGGCGTTACCTGGCCGATCCTTACCTGTCCAATTTTCAAAACCAGCGCCGAAGTTACCGCAAGCGTTTTGCATCCATTATTCAGCAGGGTATAGAACAGGGGCAAATCAATAAAATTGATGCTTCTACCGCCGTACTGGTATTGCTACACGCCATCAGCGGTATCGACTCCTGGCACCGCAGTACCCACAAAGTAAGTGGCGAAGAGCTGGAAGAAAATATTGTAACCATACTAATACAGGGTTTACAAAAATAAAACTAACAATGGGGGCGTTGCCCCGCTATGCAGCGGGGCCGGGCTTTCCGTTACAAGTCCTCGCTCACTGCGTTCGCTGCGGGCTTTTCACTGCAATCCCTAACGCAACAGCCGCTATTCATATTCACCTAATTTGCCAAAACCATGTCGCTGCATTTTGAAAAAATCAGGATTAAAGAAGTAAGAAAAGAAACGGCAGATTGTGTATCCGTTCTTTTTGATATTCCGCCGCATTTGCAGGATGCATTTAGCTATCAGGCGGGCCAGCATATAGGCATTAGAGCCACCATTAATGGCAGCGAGTTAAGACGTTCTTACTCGCTTTGCAGCACACCATTGCAAAACGAATGGCGGGTAGCTATAAAAAAAGTGCCTGGTGGGCAATTCTCCACCTATGCCAACGAAGTATTGGCAGCTGGCACCGAAATAGAACTAATGAAACCAATGGGGCATTTTGGTACAAGCTACCACCCCACCCAAAAAAAGAAATATATAGCCATTGCGGCAGGCAGCGGTATTACCCCGGTTATTTCCATTATAAAAACCGTATTGCAAACTGAGCCGCAAAGCCATTGCACCCTGGTATATGGCAATAAAAACAGGGCTTCCATTATTTTTAAAGAAGAGCTGGAAGCGCTAAAAAATAAATACCTGCAACGCTTTAGCCTTATTCATATACTTAGCCGCGAAGGAACAGATGCTGCCATTAACCACGGTAGAATAGATGCCGCCAAATGCCAGCAGCTTTTTAATAAAGCTATACCACTGCATGCCGATGAATATTTTATATGCGGCCCTGAAGAAATGATTTTTACTGTAAAAGATTTTTTAGCCAATAGCGGCGTAGATAAAAGCCATATTCACTTTGAATTATTTAGCACTGCGGCAGTGCAGCCATTAGAACAAGCCGCAAAGCTTAGCACAGATGCTATTGAAAGAAACAGTACCGTTAGCATAAAGCTGGATGGAATTAGTTTTAATGTGGGCGTACCATTTTATGGCACTTCTATTTTAGATGCCGCATTGGTAGGTGGTGCTGATTTACCATATAGCTGCAAAGGCGGCGTTTGCTGTACCTGTAAAGCCCGTTTGTTAGCAGGCGAAGTGAGTATGGATGTTAGCTATGGACTGGAAGCAGAAGAAATAGAAAAGGGCTTTATACTGGCCTGCCAGGCACACCCCAAAACAGAAAACGTAGTAATTGATTTTGATATAAAATAAAAGCCGCGCAATACTATTACACGGCTTTTATTACAGGTGGCTGTTATAAGCTGCATTTACTTGCTACCGTACAAGTGTGCGACGCAAGTAAAGCACAATAGCTGTTTATAGCCCGGCTAACAGGCTTACTGTAATTGCTCAATTTTTTTTAGTTCAATAGTCCAGCCCAAATCCATTTTTACAATCAGGGGGTTGGCGCTGTTTTTTAATATCCATAACTGGCGGCTGCCTTCTTCGTTTGTAATATGTATACATTCCAGCAGCTTATCGTTATTATCTCCCAAATTTACCCTTTGTTCAAAACGGGCGTCATCCTCTTCAAACTCATCATCCGCTACCACGGTAAAATTTTCCATGCCTTCGCCCACATCCAAACCGGTTTCGTTATTATCTATTAATGACTGGTAGCTGGCTTTACTTATCCAAACAGTGCTGGTGGCATCGTTCATTACCTGCAGGCCCATGCCACCCTTAAAATAATTGTTTAAAATAGTGGCATTGGCCAGGGCTTCTTTACCAATGCTAACTTCGCCCGTCATATCTGTCGAGTTGGTCATTTCCCAGTTAAAATGCAGTTCTTTTTGTATATCGGCATTAGAAAGGGTAACAGAAAAATTATACTCACTACCATTATTTTCTACGGCCCAGGTATATTTTGTACCGCTGGCAAGAATAGGCTTTGCAAACTCTGAAGGACATTTTAGCTGGTAATATAAAAAGTCGTAACCTTCAAATTTGGTATTGATGTTATTGGCATCTTCGCAGGCTTTTTCGGGGTTGCCCATTTCTTTATACACATACATACGCCGCAAGGCAATGCTGGCATTTTCCGGGTCTATTATAACCAGGCGGTTTAATAAGGAAATGGCTTCGGTATACTTTCTGTCTGACCGGTACATTTTTGCCAGTTCTTCCATAATGGCAGGTGTTTCGGGGTAGGTTTTGTTTAAGTCCAGCGCAATATTATAAGCTTTCTCCGATTCACCTGCCGCAAATAAAACGGTGGCATATACAATGCCCATATCCCTTTTTTCGTCATTGGTTTTAAGCAGGCCAAAAAAATGTTCACCGGCTGCAAGGGCATCGGGGTAGTGGCCCAAATCGGTTAGTATGGCTGCTTTTGTAAAATAGCCATAGGGGTTATTGGGTGCAATACGAATGGCTTCGGTGCAAACGGGAATGGCTATGGCGCTATCCGTTGCTTTTTCTATAACCAAAGGAATAATGGCCATCATTTTAGCAGCTGAATCGGGATTTTTATATAAGGTTGTCATTACATCAAAACCCTGCTTAAACTGTTTATTTATAAAGTAACTGGTAGTAAGTTGAAATACCACTACCGTATCGTTTGTTCTTTTTTGCAGGTAAGTATTGGCTTTTGGGATGAGTTTATCGTAGGCTTCTGTGTCGAACAGGTCGGCAATTTCTGTTTTTAGCTCATCATAATTAATCACTTTTGGGGTGGGTGGTTTTGGGTTTTTATTGGTATTTTGAGCCATAGCATTGGCAGTAATACACAGCATTATCACTACAGTAAAAAAGGGCTTAAGCATAGCTTGCATGTTCATATGATAGATTTATTTTTTAAAATTACTATTAAATGCGGTTGCAATTTGTACCCGCCAAAAGGTATATATGGTTACCGGCAAAATAAGTAGCGCCTTGGGGTCAAATAATGCCAGGGTTCATCAATCATTATTTAACTTTAAAACAAATCTAATTGGTGGCTACAGCAAATTACCAGGTATAACTATAAAGGCTACATGTTATTAATTACCCTAGGTTGCTGTAGGTGATAGTAAAAATTTAAAATAATGGAAATACCGATACCTGGAATTATGTTCGCTGCAATTGTTTCTTTAGGGATATTTTATTACTATAATAGAAAAGTAACATTGAGAAGGGAGGAAAAGCGTGAAAGACTTAAAAGCAGGCAGGAAGGCTATATGAATGTTATGCCTGGCAACCCAAATAAAAATACGGGTAAACCAAATGACACATTTATTTAGCAGACTAATGCAACAAATAAGCAGTATGAATATCTTTCTTACTATAATTACAGAAAATCAAACACAAAAAATGCAGGCTGTGCAGTTGGCTGCATTTGTACAAACCGCATTGGGTGCAGATTGGGGTATTGAAAATATTGACAGTTATTATAAGTTTGATCACTCTTACAAAATAGCCTTAAAGATCGTAGTAAATGGAATGACCCGAAGCGAAATATTCCAATTGGCTATAACCCAAACTGATCACCTGGTATCGCCCTGGCTGCTATATTTTGATCAGTTTGAAAACACTATAGAACTTATTTTCAACAAGAATGAAAATACAAAATCCGTCCATCCGGCATTTGATGCTATACATTGGGCGCATTTACAAATGGCTGAATAAAAGCAAGCTATAGCCAGCGCGTAAAATCCAACACTAATTATGGGCCGTAAAAGCAATAGATGAAAGCATAGAGCCAGTGCACAGTGAAGGAGCCAGGTAATATGAGTATTATTTTTTTGTGCATATTGATAAAGAAGAAGAAAAACTAACCGTGTATAAAGATTTTTGGAACACGCTTGCCGAAGAACAATACATTGAATTGTGTTTGCAAAAAGGCGTTCTGGGGTTTGACTATATTTCCATACAACAGTAAGCTGCGCCAGGTTATACAGTACAAGAGTGCGACGCAAGCGGTGCTGCTATTGGTTCCCTGCAGCCGGGAACAAAATAGCTGTTATACAATTCGCTGGCCAAGGGCTTTGGCTACCGCCTCGGCGGCATTGCTAACGTGCAGCTTTTCGTAAATATGCGATATATGGCTATTTACCGTGGCATAGCTAATATTGCACTCGGCTGCAATCATTTTATAGCTGAGGCCCTTTACGAGCAGCTTAAGAATTTCATGTTCTCTTTCGGTAAGGTCAAAATTATCAGGCGTATTTTTATAGTGTTTGTTATTAAACAGGTGCAATACCTGTCGGGCTACGGTGGGTGTCATAGGGGCGCCACCATCCAACACTTCACGCATGGCATCCAGTAATTTTAAAGGCGGCGTTTTTTTAAGAATATATCCATCTGCGCCGGCCAGTATGGCTTCAAATATTTTTTCTTCTTCTTCAAAAATAGTTTGCATTAGCACTTTTACTTGCGGAAACTGGGTATGAACAATTTTAAGTCCTTCAATACCATTAACACCCGGCATATCAATATCCATTAAAATTACATCGGGCAGGCAGCCAACAATGTTTTTAATAATGTGCTGGCAATTTTCAAAAGCGCCGGTACATACAAAACCTTCCGAGGTTTCCAGCAGCATTTTCAGCAATTCCCTGCGGGCTTTGTTATCTTCAAATACAGCTACTTTTATTTCCTGCATGTTGCAAAGTTCTCTATAATAATTTAGCTGCCAATCATTGAATCCAATGATTTTTTATATCACAATTAGAGCATAGATTTTTGTGGCCCGGCTTTCCAATAGTTATTGGGCTTTACTTGCGTCGCACACTTGTTCTACAGTAATTATAGGCAGCACTAAACAGCCAAAACAATCATCCAGCCATCAGTTTATACAGGAAAGGTTAAAGAAATGGTTGTCCCCATGTCGTGTGCAGCGTTAATTGTTAGCGTGCCATTTAGTTCCAGTGCCCTTTTATACATACCGGGCAAACCATTACCTCCAAAACTATTATTAGGTGTTGTGTTAGCACCCGCAGCAGTAAAAGCAAAGCCCTTACCATCATCTTTAATGTGCATGGTTATTTTTTTACCATGTAATTCAATGGTAACCCAAACATTTTTACAGGCAGCATATTTAGCGGTATTATTAATAGCTTCCTTAAACAGCAGGTAAGTGTTTTTGCGTTGCACCATATCCAGGTTTTGACGCAACACGCCATCGCTAATTGAAAAGTGAATAGTAATGCCAATGGGTTCCAGAATTTCTATGGCAAAAGCCCGCATTCGGTTTATAACACTTTCAAAATTATCGTTACGGGTATTAATGGCCCAAACAATATCGCTCATGGCTTCCATCATATTATCTGTATGCTTGCTTATCTGGTGTAACAGGTTTTGTACGTCTTTGCTTTCACCGGTTAGCTTTTGTTGTATAATGGTGCTGGATAAGGAAATACTGCTTAATGTACTGCCAATTTCATCGTGCAGGTCTCCCGCAATACGGTTGCGAATAGTTAGCAGTTTAAGTTGTTGCTGTAAACGGTAACGATACAAGGCATACAGGCTGCTGGATAATAACAGTCCCATTAAAATTTTAAACCAGCTGGTTTGATACCAATAAGGCAATACTTCAATGATAATACTTATGTTCTTACTGTTCCACACGCCATCAGTATTAGTGCCGGTAACAAAAAATGTATATTGTCCGGGACTTAAATTAGTATAGGTAGCTTCGTTTTTATTGGTGGGGTTGGTCCATTGGTCATCAAAACCTTCCAGCCTGTAAGTGTAGAATTTTTTCTCATTGCTTCTAAAATCCAGCGAGGCAAAACTGATGGTAAACATGTTTTGTCCTGGCTGTAGTATTATTTTTTTTGCATAACCAATAGGCGTATTTAATACAGTACTATCTTTTTTCCAGTCAACCCATTTATTCGAAATAGAAAGCCCAGTAAAAACAATAGGCACCGGTGGTTTGGTTTTTAAAACCTCGGCCGGATTAAAAACAGTATAGCCATCAACCCCGCCAAAAAATAGTTGGCCATTGGGCAGGGTGGCGTACTGGTTACGGTTAAATTCTTCACCTGGTAGGTTATCTTCTTTGGTAAAATTTCTAAACATTTTATTGGCTGTATTAAAACAGCTAAGTCCCTTATTGGTACTCATCCATAAATTGCCGGCACTATCGCTAACAATGGCATACACTACATTATTGGGCAGGCCATCTTTATCTGTAAAGCGCAAACAGGTACCTGTTACCATATCAAACCTGCAAAAACCTGCGCCATTGGTGCCTACCCATAAATATTGTAATGGTTGCTTTGCATCAGGGCAAATAGTAAATAACATATCTGAGGGTAAAGAGCTGGTATTGCCAGGAATATTTCTCCATTGTTTCCATTGGTTATTGGCAGCAGTATACCTGAATAAACCCTGTACTGTGGCAAACCAGTAATTCTTCAGCGCATCCTGCCACCAACCAGCAATAAATGGGTATTGATTATTGTTTGCTGGCTGTACAGGAAATTGGGCTGTAAAATCAGCAAGTCCGGTTTCTTTATTAAACCGGTATAACATTTTTTTATTCAACCCTTCATCTAAAAAAATCCATAAACTATCCTTGATGTCCTCAAAAAAATTAATACTGCTATAAAAATTTTTCTTAAAAAAATCATAGTGGGTAAAGCTTCTGGTGCCCGGGTTAAACCTGTTTAGTTGTACTTCCATGCCTTTTTCGGTAAGAAAATTAGAAAACCAGAAACTACCTTGCTTATCGCGTAAAAAATTATTAAAGTCAACAGCCACCATTCGCCTGATTAACTGCTCATTATCAACCCAGTTTTGCCCATAAAAAAGCCTGAATGCATCAGCATTATCACCGCTTTTATACAACCTGAAGGCGGGTTTAAGCATATCGCTTTTAAAAACGCCAAATCCGGCGGATCCATACCATGCCGTACCGGTATTATCCTTGCAGATACTGGTATACATTGCGGTAAAAGGTTCATGGTCCCTTTCTACCATAATTTTTTGTAAACTATTTGTTTGCGGGTTAAATAAAAACGAATCGCCCATAAAAAAATAAATCAAGCCATCTGGCAAGGTTTCCATTTTTAAACAAACCGGTGTTGGCTTATCCGTTACTACCATAACCTGTTTGGTGCTTTTGGTATGCAGGTTAAAAAGGCATAGTTTATTTTTAAAAAGGAAATATAAATTACTGTCCTGCTGTGGGCTTTGGTCAAATGTAACATACCTGAATGCATCTTTCGACAAACCAAAAACCGATGGCGCATATCCTTTTAACATCCATTTATGTTTATTTGCATCCGGTACCGCATAAATTAAGGTATCAGGATATTTTATCCAAACCGTACCGTCGGTCAGCCAGCTTACTGATTTTTGGTTATTCTGGTTAAATTGGTAGGAAAAGCGTTTATCTTTTTGTAATTGGTTATAGCTAAAAACCAGTTTAATCTTTTCGGCAAACCCTTTTGTATAGTTGCCGGGTCGTACTGCGCCTATATCATAAATCAATAAATCATTTGTTTTTTGAATAAGCAATTTGTTATTGCGAATACTTAATGCAGCAATAGCATTGTTTTCCTGTTTGGCAGCAGTAAGGGTAACTGGAAAAAAACGTTCCGTATTTTTTTCAAAAATATATAATCCCCGAGAAAGCGTATTTACCCAAATATTTTTATTGTTGTCTTCAAAAATAAAATTCACATAATTATCAGGCAGGGAATAGTTATCGTCGGGATTATGCCGGTATACAGTAATGGTGTATCCATCATATTTATTTAATCCATCCTTGGTGGCAAACCATATATATCCTTCGGCATCCTGAAGAATACTGTTTATCATGCCTTGCGATAGCCCCTCCTTTGAAGTAATCCACTCCCCGGCAAAATAGGTAGCATTAAAGTTATCGCGGGCAGGCAGGCTTCCCCAGAGAAAAAATAATATGCCTGTTATTATCAATTTTTTCATGGATGCATTTCAAGATCAAATATATTTTATAATACCAACAAAAGGGTAGAATTCACATATCTGCATCCTGGAAAATGCCATATACCGTTTGTGCAAGCCATTTATCTTGCCATAATCGTAAAGCTATCATTGGATTCAATGATAAAAGCTTAAAAACCTCTTTCTATATCATTGGTTTCAACGATTGCGCACCTGTGATAATACGGCAATCTTTGTGCAGTAAAAAAATTAAAAAATCAAAACTTACAACCATGAAAAAGATTACATTTTTTTTCTTATTCGCTTTACTTTCAGCAGTATCCATTCACGCACAAAATGTATTTCCTTCATCCGGCAGGGCTGGTATTTATAGCCTTACTCCGGCTGCATCCCTTCAGGTAATAGGTGGTGCCCGAATAGGCACTGGCACAAGTTATTTGAACATTGATAGTGCTACCGGCAATTTAAGTTTCGCAGGTACAGCAGGTTACCGTGTAGCTAATAATCAGTTTGCCTTTGTTGCAGCTGCTGCCCCCCTGGCTGGCTTATATTTTAATGCTACCAATACCCGTTATGAATTTAGAAGCACTTCTGGGGTATCAGCATTAAATATCGGTGCCGATGTTAACGGAAGGGTAGGAATTGGCGCAGCTACACCCACTGAGCGTCTCACAATTGTTGATGCACTAAATGATAAGCCCTATAGTGGAATCATGGGTGTATACGCCAATAACCTTACACAGGGTGTGGGTATAGGATACGCAGGCATACGTGCAATTGGCTCAAACAGCAATCAGGATCTTTCTCTCAATGCAAAAAATACCGGTAATATTACCATGCAGGTAAATGGTACTACGGGCAACGTGGGTATTGGTACACAATTGCCCACCAATAAATTAAGTGTTAAGGGTGCCGCCGATTTTACCGGTAATGTAGGTATTGGCTTCGGCACACCTAATGCGCCATTACAATTTGCCAATAATGTGGCCAACAGAAAAATTGTTATGTATCAGGGCCCTAATAACGATCACCAGTATTATGGTTTTGGTGTAAATAATTTAGCGCTGCGCTACCAGGTTGATACCACTACGGCCGATCATGTTTTTTATGCAGCAACTTCTTCATCTACATCTGCCGAGCTAATGCGTATTAAAGGTACTGGAAGTGTAACCATCGGTACATCAACACCAGCTACCGGCTATATGTTAACAGTGGGTGGTAAGGTAATATGCACTGAATTAAAAGTACAATTGCAACCTTTTCCCGATTATGTATTTGAAAAAAACTATGCCTTGCCTACACTTAATCAGGTAGAAAATCATATCAATACCTATCATCGCCTGCCAGGTATGCCCAGCGCTGCAGAAGTAGAAACCAACGGAATGGAAGTTGGTAAAATGCAAGGTAAAGTGGTAGAAAAAGTAGAAGAAGCCACTTTGTATATCCTGCAGCTTAACAAACAAAACCAGCAACTGCAACAACAGGTAGATTTACTTGCAAAAGCACTTCAACACTTGCAGGCGCAGGTAGCCAACTTGCAAAAATAAGTAGAAGCCCGGCTGTACTACTGCTCTCAACTCTGCTTGTTACGTATTTGCTGCTTCGCCACGCAAAATACCTAACTGGCAAGTTCGGGTCAATATGCGGCAAATTTCAGCCTGTCAGCTGATTACGTATTTTTTGCTTCATGCTATCCAAAGTCTTCCTCATCATTTAATATGTATAAACTAATTACAATGAAAAAAAATTCATCAATATATTACCCCCTAATCTTGCTGGTCTTGTTGATGTTGGGTAATGGCATTGTATCTGCGCAGGATGTATTTCAGGCATTGCCCGTCAATGCCTCATACGCAGAAACAAATGCCTTAAAAAAAATTTTTAAAACACAAACCATTGTGCAACTCGATGCACAGGCTGTTTATCAGTTTATAAAAAAATCGGGCAACAAAAGCAGTTTTGTTATCAATGCGGGCAATAATTATCACTGGAATATTTCACTTGAACAGCACGATTTACGCAGCCCGGACTATTTGCTGCAGTCCACCACCAATAAAGGCCTTATCACCCTGCCAAAAGAAGAAATCAGCACCTATGCAGGGTTCTTAAAAGATGGTCCCAATAACTATGTTCGTATGAATATTGAAGCCAAAAAAATAAGCGCCAATATTATTGATCATGGCGTAGCTTATTACCTTGAACCACTTAAAAAATTTGTCCCTTCCGCCGCACCAGATAAATACATTATTTACAAGCGGGGAGATAGCCGCCCTGTAGAAGGAGTTTGCAGACAGGTAGCAAGTGCCGAACAACAAGTAAATCAAAAACTTTCCTCAATTGCCACCCCGGCTGCTGCAGATTGCAGGATAATAGAAATTGCCACCGAATCAGATTGGGAAAATTTTGCACAAGGTGTTACTGCAAGTGATATTCTGGCCAATCTCAATTTTGTAGAGCCGCTTTATCAAAACTATTTTGGCGCCAGTATAGTGGTAAAATACCAGCACCAATGGGCTATCTCATCAGACCCTTATACAGCTACCGATTTATGCGGGGGCTCACCTGAACGTTTGTCAGAGTTCAAATCATACTGGCAAGCTAATTTCACCTCTGTAAAGCGTGACGTCAATATCTTGTATTCCGGTGTTGATTTCACCGGCGGCACCATAGGTTGTGCTTATGTGGGCGTATTTTCCGGTTCAACCTCCGATGCCTGTTATGCTGTTGCCCAATGGATCACTTCTTATCCTGATGAAAAACGCGAAGTGCTGGTAGCCCATGAAATGGGACATATTTTTGGTTGCGTACACGATGAAACTGGCTGCAGCAGCACAGATGGTCCTATTATGTGCCCTAATATTAATGCGGTATGTTATACGCAATGCACGCCTTATTGGTCAACGCTTAGCTTTAGCTCCATCATCAGTAGCTTCACCAGCAGTAATGGCAGTGCCCGTTTAAGATTAAGGGAATTTTTTCAGTCAGTAAACACAGCTTTTTCATTAGGTCTTCCCTATTCAGCCTCCGGTAATAATTTGTTTGTAGCATCTGGAAATATTGTTACAAATGGGTTTTTTGGTCCGGGTTTAATCGCCTTTACGGGTACCGACAATGTTACCCTACAGCCGGGATTTTCAGCCTCAGTAGCTTCGGGTCTTGGTAATTTTACTGCCCAAATAGGCCCCTGTAATCAAAGCAGTCAATTAACTACTGCAGTACCAATGCAGGTGCCTGCAAAAGCAATAACAGCAACACCTATAGCCGAAAATATTAAAAGTGTAAATACGGCCATAAAAGTTTATCCCAATCCATTCAGCAGTATTGCCAATATAGAAATTTCATTGCCAAAAACAGCACATATTTCTTTATCGGTATACGACCCCTCAGGCAGGCTTATTGATAAACCTGTAAATAATAAACCCATGCTGGCAGGCACCAATAACATTCCATATACCAACAAGCAGCTTAGTGCAAATTATTACCTGTTTGTAATTGAAATAGATGGTGTTAGGTTTACGGAGAAAGTAATAAAACTACCCTAGTATACTCATTAGTATTTAAGTAATTGTATAGTTGGCCGTTGCCTGTAAAACACTGCAAAAGACCGCTTTTTTAAGCGGTCTTTTGTTTATTTAAGAAGGTAAATAATTAGCCAGACTGTGGAATGTTCTTTTAGCTTTTCTTGCGTCGCACACTTGTACGTACCGGTAATATGGCAGCTTTAATACAGGCAAAAGGCAATTTTTTATTTAAGTTTTACCAAAAGGTGAAATGGTACAAATAATTTTTTAGGTGCTGCATATCAATACCTTACCATGGTATGTACAGCATAAATAAAAGCTTATGCACAGTATACCATTTGAAATTCTATTTTTGATAATCATCTTCATCCGTTAACCAACTTTGAAAAGCATTTTCTTTAAAAATATTATCCGCCGTATAAAACAACAGGTATATCCATTGTATACCACTTATGTGTATCATACTGTAGCAGATACCACTTCCAATATTAGTTTTGGTATTATTGGCCATATGGGCGTACACCACCGGTATAAAAATTTATATATTGGTAAAAACAAAAAAATTAGAATAGTCCCCCGCTTTTTTACCAATACCCTTACTGCTGCCCGAAACTTATTACAAGCCAGCGGTATGGTAATTATTAGTGGGTATAAGCATAGTGCCAGCCTGCCAAAAAATACTTTATTGGTACCAGATTTTATTGGCGTTTATATTAATTTACCAGCTACCCTGGATATTTATTTCCAAAGCCTTCCCGAAAGTGCCAGGTCAGATATTAGAAAAGTAAAAAGGGTTGGCTACACGGTGCAATATTGCAGGGATAAACAATGGGTAGCAACATTTTTTACCCAATACTATACACCCTCCATGCAACAACGCCATGCCGAGGAAGCCTATATTATGCCCGCAGATGAAATAACAGCCATACTGGCCAACCCCGGTACTGAATTTCTGAAGATTTACGATGGTACACTTTGCGTAGCTGCCATGCTAACCAGCTTAGATAATGGGCGTTATAGTTTTTTGCGTATGGGCTGGTTAGAAGGTCATCAAACACTGGTTAAAAATGGCGCCATTGCAGCTGTTTACTGGTATGCCATTCAAAGGGCATTTAAATTAGGTGCCCAAACCATCGATATGGGAGGCACTCCCAACTACTTTGAAAATGGTGTGTTGCGTTACAAAGCAAAATGGGGTGCAAGGTTCTGCAATAATACCTCCTATCAGCATAAGCACTTACTGCTTAACCCTGATAAAGAAGGTTGTTACCAGTTTTTGCTGGCCACTTCCCTGATTGCATTTAACAGCAATAAACAGTTTATTGTACTAAGCAGTAAATATCCTGGTCAATTACATATACCTAAAAATATGCTCGCAAATATCAATAGCTGGTTTGTATTGCAGCCTCAAAAGCAAGTACATAAAAGCAATGGCGGGCAGCAGTTACCAGCTATTTTACAATCCTGGTATAAACACATAAACTATTAACAGGTAATTTAAATCTGGGTTAACTTTATACGGTATCTTTTTTTATCAACTAAAAATTGTGTTATGTCATTTCAGGCTTATTTGGATAATATAAAAGCGAAAACAGGCAAAGGACCTAACGACTTTAAAAAGCTGGCCGAACAAAAGGGGTTTACACAAAATGGACAAATAAAACCCGGCGTAAAAGCTACTGATATTACCAACTGGCTTAAAACAGATTTTGCATTGGGCCACGGGCATGCCATGGCTGTTTTCGCCTTATTAAAAGGCATAAAAAAAGAAGGCGATGAGTAAATTATAAATAGCATATTTTAATAACCACCATGCTAACGCCAATTGATAATTATTTTTTACAACAAAAGGAACCTGTAAAAGCTACCATGCTTTTTCTGCGTGCTTTTATTTTGCAACAAAATAAAAACATAACCGAAGCATGGAAATATGGCATGCCTTTTTATTGTTATAAGGGCAAAATGTTTTGTTACCTGTGGACGCATAAAAAATATCATCAGCCCTATATTGGTATTGTAGAAGGTGCCCGTATTCAGCACCCGGCTTTAATTAGTGAACAGCGTGCAAGAATGAAAATTCTATTAATCAATCCCACCGCAGACATACCTGTTGAGGAGATAAAAAATATTCTGCAGTCTGCTATAGCCCTATATAAGTAGCTGTATACTACTGCTTATTTGCCCAATATTTATAATACAAATTATTAGCCCGGCAGTTTATTTTCATGGCACCGTTCTTTGCGTCGCACACTTGTACTGCAGTGTAAAATGGAGCTTTTAACAGCCATGTAAAACCGCCGAAAGGTCCATTATGGCCAAAGTTTTTGGCTGTTAAAAAAAGCTGCGCAATGCCCAGAACGCACAAGAGTGCGACGCAAGCGGCGATGCTATAGTAATATATAGCCCGGCTACAAATAGTGCTGCATATAACAACCGCATTTTGAAATATAATAAAATTTAAATCTGCCAAATGCAATAGCTTCCAATAATTTATATATCTTGAATATTCGTACACCAAAACAAACGGCAGCCCGTAAACGCATTAAAAAGCCTTTAGTTACAGCAATTGCTGATAGCTGTATTGCGCGGATGATGCCATGTATTGGCAAAACATTTTGTAATTGCTAAACCAACCAAAAGCTAAAGCGTTGATTAATAATTTGAATACCATAACGGGTAACACCAACAGGCAGCATCCCGGTTTTTTTACCAAACCATTTCTAACATTTTTGCGCATTAGTTTTTTGTTGCTATGCATGGCATTTAGCAGCCTTACCGTTTTTGCCGGACAAAAAGATACCATTGGCTATAGCGGTGCCACTACATTTTGCGAGGGAGGCAGTGTAAAGTTAACCGCCACAAATGCTGATGCAGCCAGTGTTTGCCAATGGATAAAAGATGGTACCAATATTAATGGCGCCACCAAGTTTGAATACACCGCCACCACATCGGGCAAGTATACGGTAATAGTAACCAAACCCAATAATTTAGGCCCATATGATACGGTTACGGTTACGGTGAATGCCAAACCCAAAATAACTTTAACCTCAGCAACGGGTACTGATAATCAGCTGGTTTGTTTTAGTGCAGCACTTACAAATATTACTTATTCTATTACAGGCGCTACCAGCAATAGTATTAATGGATTACCGCCGGGTGTTACCAGTAATTTTAGCGGTGGTGTTTTAACCATAAGTGGTACACCAACAACAACAGGCAGCTTTAGTTTTGAGATTACAGCATCGGATAAATGCACCCAAAAACAAACAGGGATAATTGATATAAAACCATTGCCGGTTGCCGGTTTTAATTTTACAACTACAGGTTTATGTTCTAATACACCAATTAATTTTACCAGTACTTCTTCTGGTGATAACCTTAGCTACATATGGAATTTTGGTGATAACAATGCAACTAGCAATAGCGCTTCTTCAGCTAATCCAACACATGAGTTTATTGGCACCAATGGCAATGGCACACAAAATTTTACAGTAAGCCTTACTGTAACAACCAGTTTTGGTTGTGCCGATAGTGTACAACGTACTATTAATACCAAACAGATACCCAGTACAAAGTTGGGCGGACCAAGCCCAACAACCTATAACGGTTTATTGTATTTCAGGCAATGTACCGGTGCAGCAACAGCCACTTTAAACTTTACCAACCAATCAACCACTGTAGCATCTAACACTTCCTATACAATTAAGTGGGGTGATAATAGCCCGGATTTTTCCTCTCCCGGCTTTAATGCGCCGCTTACACATACCTATAATTCAGGTACATATCCTTTGCAATTTATTGTTAGTGGTAATAATGGATGTACAGATACCACCACTTATTATGTTTTTGTAGGTAGTAACCCCGCCGTAGGATTGGGCATACCAGAGAATACCCTGATTTGTACAGGTACATCTTTAACCTTCCCTATTTCGGTACCAGCCTCCAACTCGCCTGAGGTAGTGTATAAAATTGTAATTAATGATGGGACTGATTCTGTTATTTATTCGCATCCGCCACCAACCAGTATTACCCATGAGTTTAATGCAAGCTCCTGTGGTACAAACAGCACTTCTTTTAATAATTCCTTTTTTGTAAGAATGCAGGCTTCCAATGCCTGCCTTACTTCAGAATCGGTGGTAAGTCCTATTTATGTATCGGAAAAGCCTAAAGCCACTTTTGCTATTTCACCAAACGATACAACTTGCGTTAATACAGTAACAACCATTACCAATACCAGCGGGGCAATAAATTATGTGAATAATAATGAGTGTGCTTCGGGTTCTTTTATCTGGAGTATATCACCAGCCACCGGCTGGACTTTGGCCAACGGTACTATAATTGGTAATGATTTTGGTTTAGAGGACCCCTCTTTATGGCAAAACGGAACAAATTTTTTGTCTGTTATATTTACTCAAACCGGCACTTATACCATAAAGCTAAAAACAGGAAACCCTAATTGTGGAATGGATTCGCTGGTAAAAACCATATGTGTAAACCCTACACCGGTAGCTTCCTTTTTGTTGGATAAAACGGAAGGATGTTTGCCATTAACTGTTCGTACTACCAATACATCTAATAGTCCTATTTGTGGCGACAATACCTATGAATGGTCTGTAACTTATGCCAACACCAACGGATGTAGCCCGGCAGTAGCAAAATATTCCTTTGTAGAAGGAACAGATTTGCATTCGGTTAATCCGGTTTTTTTATTTGAAAACCCAGGAGTTTACACCATCAGTCTGGTGGCAAAAAGTTCAGGAGGCAATTGTGTATCTCAGGTGTTTTCGAAGCAGGTAACGGTAAAAGCAAAACCCAATGTTTCGTTAGTAAATATTCCTGCCAGTATTTGCCAGGGTGGTTCAGTAAATCCATTGGCCAATGTAAATAATTGTTATTCTGCTGTAACGCCAACCTATAGCTGGACTTTTAATGGAGGTATACCAGCAACATCCACTTCATCCAACCCGGGTACAGTGATATTTAATTCGGCAGGCACTTATACCATAACGCTGGTGGTTGAAAATGAATGCGGTAAAACAGAAGTTTCGCAGGATATCATTATTAAACCTTCTCCAGATGCCATTGTGCCAGACAATCAATCCTTTTGTGTAGGGGCAAGTGCGGGTCCATTTACATTTAGCAGCAGTTTTCCTGGTACAAGTTTTAGCTGGACAAATAACAATACTTCAATTGGATTGGCTGCTAGCGGATCGGGAAATATATTCGCCTTTACAACTACTAATGGCGGTTCTACTCCTGCTACAGGCAATATTTCTGTAATACCTGTTTTAAATGGCTGTACCGGCCCATCGGCAACTTTTAATATTACCGTAAACCCAAAGCCTTTGGCACCTGGGGTAGTTTCACCTTTAAATTATTGTCAGGGAGACGGAACGGTTACAGCATTAACTGCCACGGCAGCTTCGGGAAATACCTTGCTTTGGTATACCAGTGCTACCGGCGGTACCGGCAGCCCTACTGCGCCTACGCCTGTTACCACAATTACCGGCAATACAAAATATTATGTAAGCCAGATAAATACGGCTAGTGGTTGCGAAGGCCCAAGGGCATTAATTGAGGTAAATGTATATGCTGTACCTGTGATTGATGGCACAGCTGGCAGTCCTGCAACCTGTGGAAGTACCTCAGGTAGTATAACTTTAACAGGATTAAATGCCAGTACTAGTTACCAGATAAGTTATACCAGAAATAGCACTCCGGTTAATACCAACGCTACCAGTGACCCTGATGGTAAGATTATTATTGGGAATTTAGGTGCCGGAATATATGATGCCATATTTGTAACATTAAATGGATGTAGTTCAAATAAACTGGGGCCATTTAGTTTAAGCGACCCCAACCCCCCAACCACTCCTTTTGCAGGTAGTAACAGTCCGGTATGTAGTGGTGGAACGCTAACGCTGAATGCATCTACTTCCACCCTTGGAGCCATAACATATAATTGGACAGGCCCCGCGGGGTATATTAGTACCTCGCAAAACCCAACACGTAATAATACCTTGTTGGCTATGGCAGGAAGCTATTCTGTAACCGCCACTGTAAATGGTTGTACTTCTGCACCTGCAACTACCATAGTGGTTATAAACGAAACCCCAGCCACTCCCGTATTAGGCGGTAATACGCCTATTTGCAGCGGTAACGATATTCAGTTAAATGTTTCCAATATATACACGGGTTTAGTAACTTATGCCTGGACGGGGCCAGCCGCCTTTAACAGTACAGAGAAAAACCCGCTTATTTCAAAAGCTACCACTGCGAATTCCGGTACCTACAGCTTAAATGTAACAGCTGCAATTGGCAATTGTGTTTCTGCCGCTGGTTCAACCAATGTACTTGTAAATGCAACACCTGTAATTGATAATGCCAAAGTTACCAATCCTAATAGCTGTGCTTCAGCTACCGGTAGTATTGAATTAAGTGGTTTGGCTGTTGGGCTAACTTTTACGGTGCATTACTCTTTTAATGGTGCTCCAATTTCAGTAAACCTGGTGTCAAACAGTGATGGAATAATTTCTATATCCAACCTGAAGTCGGGGGTGTATGATGGTATATATATTGTATCAAATAGCTGTTCTTCCAATACAATGGGGCCATATGCGCTGGTAGACCCCAACCCTCCACCATTACCAGTAATTACCAATAATGGACCTTTATGTAGTGGGGCTGATTTACAACTAAATGCATCTAATACCCCGCCGGGTGCTACCTATAATTGGTCAGGTCCCGATGGGTTTATTAGTACAGCAGCCAATCCGGTGTATAATAATGTTCCTGTAACCGCAGCCGGAACCTATTTTTTACAGGTAATACTCAATGGCTGCACATCTGCCTCTGCTGCTACCACAGTTGTAGTAAATGCAACACCGGCAATGCCTGTAATAAGTAGTAATGCTCCGGTTTGCTCCACCAATACCTTAACGCTTTCGGCCAATACAAGTTTTTCCGGAGCCCTAAGTTATAGCTGGACAGGCCCGAATGGATTTACCAGTGATATTCAAAATCCTACAATACCAAATGTAACTGTTGGTGCAAGTGGTACTTATTTTGTAACTGCCACGGCTACATCAGGTAGTTGTCCATCACTGGCAGGAACTGCTTTGATTACCATCAATCCTACGCCCGTAATTACAGGTTTCAGTTTTATTAATCCGGTTAATTGTGGTACAGCCTCTGGTAAGATTTTATTAAATGGATTAAGCAGCAACGCTACTTACCAGGTTTATTTTACTGCGAATGGTGTACCCCAAAGCAATAGTATAACAACTGATAATAATGGCATACTAACCATAAATAATATTGGTGCCGGCATTTATTCCAATATTTATGTGCAACAGGCAGGATGTACTTCCAATATAGTAGGGCCAATTACACTTTCAGATCCTAATCCACCCGCAACACCATTGGCATCTAGTAATAGCGCTATATGTGCTGGTGCTACACTTAATTTAAACGCAGTAAGCAGTACAACTGGTAATATTATTTATGCTTGGACAGGCCCTGATAATTTTGTAAGCAATATTCAAAACCCTTTAATACCAAATACTACAGCCAACAACAATGGTACTTATTATGTGAGTGCCACCCTTAATAATTGTACCTCTCTGCAGGATTCTGTGCAAGTGGTTATCAATCCATTGGCAGCAACCCCAATCGTAATTTCGCCTGTACACTATTGCATCAATACTACTGCCTCTTTATTAACTGCTGAAGTGCTGCCTGGCAATACACTTAGCTGGTATACCACCGCCAATGGAGGTGTTGGCAGCAGCAGTGCGCCTTTACCAACTACTAACTCGGTTGGCACAACCAACTATTATGTAAGTCAGTCTACAGGTTTTGGCTGTGAAGGGGCCAGGGCTGAAATTGCAGTAATTGTACATCCCGATGCAACAGCAGCATATAATTTTATACAAGACAGCAGTTGCGCTGCATTTATTATTAGTAGCAGCAATATTCAACCGGTGATTTTCAATGACCGGAATAGTGATTATTTATGGTATGCCAATGATGCCGGCATAGGGAGTGGGATCAATTTTCCTGGTTTTACTATTACAAATGGGGGAGACGCCGTTATTATTAAAATGGTGGCTATTAGCAAATACGGGTGTTTGGCAGATAGTATATCGCACCAGTTTGTTACACCAGAAACACCGGCAACAGCTTTTACTGCCGATCAATCATCTGGTTGCGGCCCCTTAATCATTAATTTTAATAATACTACCCCGTTTGCCAGCAGATTTAATTATTTGTGGAATTTTGGCAATGGCATTACTTCTACCCAAATAAACCCGGGTAGCGTTAGTTTTGCCTCCAGTCCATTTTTTGTTGATACTACCTATACAGTTACACTGGCTGGTTACACAGATTGTGATACGGTTCTTGATACCCGTTATATAACGGTAAAATCTAAACCAAAATCGCTATTTACACCAGTTCAATCTAAAGGTTGTTCCCCTTTTACGGCGGTATTTAATAATACATCACTTGGCAATAACAAAACATTTATCTGGAATTTTGGCGATGGCAATAGTTTAACAACCAATAGTGATTCATTGGTGCATCATACCTACTATACCAATATCCAGGATACATTTTATGCGAAACTCATTACCATCAACGAATGTGGAAGTGATACTACCCAATATGCGATAGTGGTATCTCCCAATGCTATTAAACTCGATTTTGCCGTGAATGGTAATGAAACTACAGGCTGCAACCCCCATACAGTAAGATTTATAAATAATACCAGTGGAGCTACCTCATTTCGCTGGGATTTTGGCGATGGAAATGTATTAAGTACAAATAAAAATATTGATACCATTACACATTTGTATCAAAAAGCAGGTATTTATCAGGTATTACTAATTGCTTCGAATGGTTGCTCTGATACCAGTACCACAGAAACCATTCAGGTATTTAATAAACCCATAGTTGCATTTTCCTCCCTACCTGCGCAGGTGTGTTTGGGCGATACAATTCAATTCAATAACCTTAGTGATACCGTAACCAGTGTGCTTTGGAAATTTGATGATGGTAATACTTCCAGTCTATTAAATCCCATACACAATTATTCCAAAGCCGGCATATACAATGTAACATTAACCGGCATCAGACAATATGGTATTGGTAATAGTTGTACTGATAGTGTTAGTCAGCAGGTTACGGTAGTATCATCTTTGCCGGGTGCATTTAGCCTTTCAGATTCCATAGGTAATTGCGTTCCCTTTGCTGTAACTTTTAGCAACCTGTCAATACCTTCTGTAAATACTACCTGGGATTTTGGCAATGGCGCAAAAGATACCGGAGATGTTGTGATATACAATTTTACCGAAACAGGCCTTTATAATATACAAATGAATGCCATTTCATCCGGCGGGTGCAGATATACAGCTAACAAAACCATTAATATCCGCGGCCCCAAAGGCACCTGGAAATACGATCATGATTTTATATGCAATAATACACCAGTGCGTTTCGAGGCAACTGTACAGGATACCGATAGCTTACGCTGGCATTTTGGAGATGGCAGTACCCTGGTAACAAAAGAAAATATTGTGTACCATACTTATCTGCGCTCTGGTGCTTACCTGCCATCCGTAGAACTGTTATTAGGCAATACCGGTACCTGCGCAGTGTTACTCAATGGTGCCGATACCATTAAAGCGGATAATATCAGTGCCGGTTATACTATAAATTCACAAATGGAATGTGGTTTTACCACTGTTCAATTTACTGATACCTCCAGGGTATTTTATGGAGCCACCGCATGGCAATGGAAATTTGGAGATGGCATTACCAGTAATCAGCAAAACCCACAACACAATTATACCAATACCAATATCTGGCCGGTGCAATTAATCATCACTTCAGCCAGTGGCTGTAGCGATACTGTAAACCGCAGCCTGAATATTGCCGTAAAAACAAAACCTGTAGCAAATATTATTGCCAATGCCACGGCTTGTACAACATTACCGGTTACCTATATCGCCAATGTAACTTCAAAAGATTCTGTAAACCTGTACAGCTGGCAGTTTAGCAATGGACTTGCTTTAGATGGCAAAACCATCAACCCAAGTTTTGGTGCAACCGGTGATTATACTGCCACATTAATAACAGGTACTGTTAATGGCTGTTACGATACCACCAGTAAAACCATCACCATCAATCAATCGCCGGTTGTAACGGCCAGCAACGATGCACTTATATGCAGCGGACAGCAAATACAGTTAACTGCTTCAGGGGCAGCTACCTATCAGTGGTCGCCATTAAATAATAACCTTAGCTGTACCACTTGCGGCAACCCTATTGCGTCGCCAATAACATCGGTAATGTACATTGTGGCTGGTACCAATAGCGTGGGCTGTACTGCCCTCGATTCTGTGTTTATTACTGTTGCTCAACCTATACAGGTTGCAGTGAGTGGAAACGATAGTATTTGTATTGGTCAGTCAACCCGTTTGTTTGCCAGTGGTGCTGCTAATTATACCTGGAGCCCCAATACTGGTGTAGACGATATCAATAGCCCGTCACCATTATTCAGCCCCACTATTACTACAGCGTATATGGTTATAGGTGCAGATAAGGATAAATGTTTTAGCGATACAGCTTATATAACACTTGGTATTGGTAAATATCCCACTATCGATTTGGGGGCTGATAAAACATTGGCCACCGGTACCATACTACCCCTTGCCAGTACCGTTACCGAAGGCCCCATTACCAACTGGGCCTGGAAACCACAGCAAGACCTTAGTTGCAGCAATTGCGCATTGCCACTGGCTACCGTTAGAAAAGATATTTGTTATAATGTAACGGCTACCAATGCCTATGGCTGCAGCGCTACCGATACCATTTGTATAAAAGTGTTCTGCGAAAGCGGGCAATTGTTTATACCCAATGCCTTTACGCCCGATGGAGATGGACGTAACGATATTTTAATGGTTAGAGGTAAGGGTATAAAAACCGTAAAATCATTCAGGGTATTTAACCGCTGGGGGCAGGTAGTGTTTGAACGTAATAATTTCCCGCCAAACGATAAAACCTTTGGTTGGAATGGGTTAATAAACGGCAACCCCGCCTCGCCAGATGTGTATGTATACACCTGCGAAGTGGTTTGCGAAAACGATGTGCCATATACCTATAAAGGCAATGTGGCCATCCTTAAATAATGGCAAAACTGTTTTGCTCAAACAGCGGCAATGCCGGGTAGTTAAAACCCGGCATGTAGTAATAAACTTGAATAAAAATTGATCAGGAATAAAACAGGCGATTTGTACAATGGTATAGTAAAAATGTTGGGCGTTCCCTTGCAGGGCCGGGCTTTACGCTGCAAGTCCTCACTGCGTTGCGGGCTTTCCGCTGCAATCCCTAACGCAAAAACCATAGCACAAAGCGCCATATAAAAATAGTATGAAAAAATATTTACTCACTTGTTGTCTTTTATTATGTGCCGCACTGGCGCAAATAGCAGCTGCACAGGATTTTGCCTTTTCGCAATTCTACGAAATGCCTTTATTGCGCAACCCGGCACTGGCTGGTGTTTTTGATGGCGATGTAAGAGTAAGTGGTGTTTTTAGAAATCAATGGCAAAGTGTAACCGTACCTTTTCAAACTTCTGCTGCCAGTGTGGAAATGAAATTTCCAACCCGCCAAAAAGACGATTGGATAACTGCTGCCCTGCAGGTAACCTACGATGTGGCAGGCGATATTCAAATGAAAAGAACACAATTGTTGCCGGTAATTAATTACCACAAATTTATTGGTGGCGCCTACGATAGTTATTTGTCAGTGGCGTTTATGGGTGGGCGGGTAAACAGCCAGTTCGACCCCACCAAATTAAGACTGGATGAGCAATTTGTGGATGGCAGTTTTAACCCCAATAACCCCATACAACAGGTATTTAGCAGAACTGGAATGGCTTACTGGGATCTTTCTACAGGCATTACCTACAATAGCGGGTTTGGTGCCAATGGCCGGTATTATATTGGTGCCGGATTGTTTCATGTAAACCAGCCCAAAATTGGTTTTTATACCGCCAACGATGGTGTGGTACTTAACCGAAAATGGGCATTTAATGCCGGCCTGTCTGCCCCTACCAGTGATAATAATAATATTGTTCTATTTGCCGATTATTTTAAACAAGGCTCTTATAATCAAATGCTGGGTGGTGTGTTATATGGGGTAGATATAGAAACGCATTATGATGATGATTATAAGCTGGCTGTTTACCTGGGGGGTATGTACCGCTGGAACGATGCATTTATACCTGTAATGAAACTGGATGTATATAAACTGGGTATTGGCCTAAGCTACGATATGAATGTATCTAAACTAAAAACCGCTTCACAGTTTAGGGGTGGTTTTGAACTTACACTCAACTATAAAACCAAACTTACCAATCGGTCTGCCGATGCAGATAAAGTTAGGTGTACCGGTTTGCGCTTTTAATTATATGCAAGTTCCGGCTGCAAAAAGCCGCCAATAGTACCTATAGTACAAGTGTGCGACGCAAGTGGGATGACTTGAAAATATATAGCCGGGCTAAAAACAAAAAGGGTATAACCTGCGCTATACCCCTTTTAAATAGCTTATAATACATTACCAGTTGCCCATTTGACTTTCAATAATTCGTTCTGGTTTGGCGGCTTCATTTCTTTGCCATTCCGGATCGTATTTTACAAACCAGCTTAACCATAAAGTTCTGGATAAGCGCATAAATAACGGCTGTAATAATAACAACGAAATAGAGTTTACACCCAGCCAATAAAAGATGCTATTGTCCTCGATAGAAAAACCAAACAATACCCACCAGGCCACAAATGTAGCTACTGAATAGGCCACTGTTAAAGCATAACTAACATAGCTGGTGCCATAATAAAAACCTACTTCAATTTCAGTTCTTTGTCCGCAGGCCGGGCAATGGTCATGCATTTTTATATAGCGGCTTTGTTTTAATGCATAAGCGTTTTTTGATTCAAAAAGATAACCTTCCCTGCAACGCGGACATTTATTACCCAACACACTTAACACATATGAAGGCTTGCCTTTTTTTACTGTTTCCATAAAATTTCATTTCGCCTGCAAGGTACGTTTTATTGTTACTACCCTGCATTATTGGCTAACCCCGCTATTAATTTATGCAACTGGTTTTGGTATAATGCTTACTTTATTTTTTATACAATGCTTTGTAAACCATGCCAGCCACCGCCATTAATAGCATTAATACCTTCTTTTTGCAGCATGGTAGCTGCCATACCACTACGGCCACCACTGGCACAAACTGTAATAACAGTTTTACCCTTTAATTTATTGATTGACTGCGATAATACCTGTAGAGGAATATTGGTAGATTTATGTAAGTGTCCACCCTTAAATTCTTCTGGTGAACGAACGTCAATTATAATGGCACCGGCCGATAATAATTCTTTTAATTCAGCGGTTTTGCTGCCCAATCCAAATAATTCACTAAAGAAACTCATAGATTAATATTTTATGCAAATCTCGTTGTATAAAATATAGTGTATTGTGACTTTGGTTACAGACTGCCCTCCTTAACTTATTAATAATTCAATAGAGTTCCGGTGCAGCTTAAGCATACCGCGTTGTTCCATTTTTTTTAACAACCGCGAAATAACTTCACGGGATGAGTTGAGTTCCTCGGCAATTTGCTGGTGCGATAAGGCAATGATATTGGATTGGCTGGCCGCGGTATGCCGTTTTAAATAAAATTGTAAACGCTCATCCATATTTCTAAAAGCTACATTATCAATTACCACCAGCAGTTCTTCAAACCGGCTGCGATAGGTTTCCAGCACAAAATAATACCAGCTTTTATATTTACTCATCCAGGTATCCATAAAGCCAATAGGAATCATAAGCACTGTGGTATCTTCCATGGCGGTGGCGGTAATCTGGCTGGTTTCTGCCTTTGATGCACAAATGATTGATATGGCGCAGGCTTCGCCCGGCTGCAGATAATACATCAGAAACTCGCTGCCCTCATCATCGTTGCGGGATATTTTAACCATGCCTTCTAAAATAAGTACCGTACTTTTTATATACTGTCCGGTACGCATAATTACATCGCCCATGGCAAATGTTTTTATAATGCCGTGGGTATTAATTTCTTCCAGTAAAGCAGGTTCCAGTTGGGCAAATCTATCTTGTGTGTTCATAGTAAATGTTTGTTACCGGCTGCAGATACTTTCATGCAGCTTTACTTGCGTCGCATTACGTTCATCGTTCGGTACTATGGGCAGCAAAATGTTGGCGCATCTATTATGGTTGTAATACTTTTTCCATCTGCATACTTCTCGATCCCTTCACCAAAATATAGCTGTGTTCAAAATGTTGTTGTATAAACCAGTCTTTAGCTGCCACTGCATCATTAAAAAAATGGTAATCATGTGCAATTGCTTTAAAATCACCACCTACCAATACTACGGCCTTCCATTGATATTGGTTTATCAACGCCACTATTTGCTCATGTTCCTGTATACTTTCTTCACCCAATTCCATCATACCACCCAGCATCAGCACTTTATTTTCTGCTGCCAGTCGTGCAAAGTTTTCAATGGCTGCACGCATGCTGGTTGGGTTGGCATTATAGGCATCCAGAATAATTTTATTGGTATCCCTTTCAATTAACTGCGAACGGCTGTTTGACGGCGTATACGCTTCAATGGCTTCTTTTATTTGTGCATCAGGTACCCCAAAATATTTACCGGTGGCTACGGCACATAATATATTGGGTAAGTTATAATCGCCTACCAGTTTGGTTGCCAAAACATCAAAAGCGGCGCCTTTTGTAATGGCTACATGAAGAAAGGGTTCGCTTTGTAAAACCGTGCCGGTAATTGTACCCTTTTGGGTGCCATACCAAACAATATTTGCTAAACCCTGGCTCATGGTATGCAGGTAATCATAATCATCATAAGCAAATATGGCACCTTTATGGGCACGTATAAAATCGTACAATTCTCCCTTGCCTTTTTTTACCCCTTCTTCGCCGCCAAAGCCTTCTAAATGTGCTTTGCCACAGTTGGTAATAATGCCATAATTGGGTAATGTATACTTGCAATAACTTTCAATTTCTTTCTGGTGATTGGCGCCCATTTCTATTACTGCCATTTGTGCATCTGCTTTTATTTTTAAAATGGTAAGTGGTACGCCAATATGGTTATTTAAATTGCCCTCGGTAGTGTACGTAATAAAGTGTTTTGACAGCACTGCATGCACCAGCTCTTTTGAGGTTGTTTTTCCATTGCTGCCGGTTATGGCAATAAAAGGGATATTCAATTGTTCGCGGTGGTGTTTGGCTAAAGCCTGCAGGGTACTAAGTACATCATCAGTTTTTATAATGCGGTTATCGGAACTATTCACTGGCTCATCGGTAATGGCATAGGCGGCACCTTTTTCCAATGCCTGCAGGGCAAAAAGATTGCCATTAAAATTGGGCCCTTTTAATGCAAAAAACAAATCGCCGCTTTTTAATTTGCGCGTATCTGTTTGGATAGATGGGTGTTGCAGAAAAAGCTGGTATAATGATTCGATTGTCACTACAATATTTTTTTGGCAAGTTACGCAAGCCTGCTGATGCTACAAGAGGCAATTTCAAAACTATTCATAGCGAAATACTATTTTGCCGATTAGCATTACCCAACGCACAAGAGTGCGACGCAAGCGACGATGCCATGATAGTCAATTGCCAGGTACAAAATGCTTTTGAAGATAAATGTTGGCGCTTGCAGCAGTTTGAAGAAACTCATAACCTTTTATTACCTTAGCCGCATGAGTAAGAAATTATTTTTGCTGGATGCCCTTGCGCTTATATACAGGGCCTATTATGCCCTGATACGCAGCCCCAGAATTACATCGAAAGGCCGTAATACCAATGCGCAGTTTGGGTTTACTTCTACGCTGATAGATTTGATCAATAAAGAAAAACCTACGCATATAGCCGTTTGTTTTGATACGCATGCCCCTACCGAAAGGCATACCGATTTTAGTGATTATAAAGCCAACCGTCAGGAAGCGCCGGAAGATTTGCTGGATGCTATACCTGATATTAAGCGTATTATTCGTGGATTTAATATTCCTGTAGTAGAATTGGATGGCTATGAGGCAGATGATGTAATTGGAACTGTTGCCTGGCAGGCTTCGGATGCAGGTTATGAAGTATTTATGGTTACACCCGATAAAGATTACGGTCAATTGGTTAGGGATGGTGTAAAAATTTACAAACCCGGCTATCAGGGCGGCGATGTGGAAATTATGGGTCCGGCCGAAGTGTGTGCCAAATGGGGTATAGATAGCGTGGCACAGGTAATTGATATTTTAGGACTTATGGGCGATGCCGTAGATAATATTCCCGGTATACCTGGCGTGGGTGAGAAAACGGCTGCCAAATTATTAAAGGAGTTTGGTACGCTGGAAAATATTCTGGCCAATGCCGATGGCATAAAAGGTGCTTTAGGCGAAAAAGTGCGTAATGGAAAAGATAGCGCCATAATGAGTAAAAAACTGGCTACCATTATTACCGCGGTGCCGGTTGCTTTTCATGAAGAAGACTATCGCTTAAAAGAATGGAATAAAACTGAATTGATTGATGTATTTATAGAACTGGAATTTAAAACCCTGGGTAAAAGAATTTTAGGGGAAGATTTTAATGCATTTCAAACGGCACCGGTTGGCGTACAAGCAGACCTGTTTGGCAATGCCGTTGCCAGTAAACAAAAACCGGCTACACCCGCCATTGTAGCTGCAGCTGCCGAAGAAAAGGCAGAAGCAGGAATGGCTGCAGATAAAAACATAAATAATACCACCCACGAGTATATACTGGCAGATTCGGATGATAAAATTCAATCATTGCTAACCGCATTGCTGGCACAAACCGAGATTTGCTTTGATACAGAAACCACCGGTTTGGATGCCAATGATGCAGAATTGGTAGGGCTAAGTTTTGCGTATACACCGCATACAGCCTACTATATTCCCTGCCCCGCCAATCAGGAAGAAACAAAACGGATACTGGCTTTGTTTGCGCCCCTGTTTACTTCAACAAATATTACCTGGATTGGCCAGAATATTAAATATGATATGCTGGTGCTAAAATGGTATGGCATTGAACTGGCCGGCGCCATTTACGATACCATGCTGGCACATTATGTAATAGAGCCCGAAGGGCGGCGCAGCATGGATTTATTAAGCGCCCAATACCTTGGTTACGAGCCGGTACATATTGAAGAGCTGATTGGCAAAAAGGGCAAAACCCAGGGCAATATGCGGGATGTGGAGGTGGAAAAGGTGAAAGAATATGCCGCCGAAGATGCCGATATTACCTTGCAGCTAAAACAGGTATTACACCCTTATCTAAAAGAAAAATCAGTAGAAAAGGTTTTTTATGAAGTAGAGAATCCATTGGTAAAAGTATTGGCCGCTATGGAGTTTGAAGGTGTAAAAATTGATGAAGCCTTTTTGAACGATTACTCCAAAGAACTGGAACGCGAAGCAGCCCAAAGCGAAGAAAATGTATACAAACAGGCAGGGGTAAAATTTAACCTGGCTTCGCCAAAGCAGTTGGGCGAAGTGCTGTTTGAAGTATTAAAAATTGACCCCAAAGCCAAAAAAACCAAAACCGGTCAATATGCTACCGGCGAAGATGTATTAGCAAAACTGGCCAATAATAATCCCATTGTAGCAGATATTCTTGCTTTTAGAGAATTAACCAAACTAAAAAGCACTTATGTAGATGCGCTGCCTTTAATGATTAACCGTAAAACCGGCCGGGTGCATACTTCCTATGCGCAGGCAGTAGCCGTTACCGGCAGGTTAAGCAGCAATAACCCCAACCTGCAAAATATTCCCATACGCAGCGAAAGGGGCCGCGAAATTCGTAAAGCATTTATTCCAAGGGATGCCAATCATGTGCTGGTAAGTGCCGATTATTCGCAAATTGAATTACGTATCGTAGCCGCCATTAGTGGCGACCCCAATATGTGCGAGGCTTTTAAAAAGGGCGTAGATATTCATACCGCTACCGCTGCCAAAGTTTTTCATGTAGACGAGAAAGAGGTAACCAAAGAAATGCGTTACAAAGCCAAGAGCGTAAACTTTGGTATTATTTATGGGCAGGGGGCATTTGGACTGGCAGATAACCTGGGCATTAGCAGAACAGAAGCCAAAGAAATTATTGATAACTATAAAAAAGAATTTAGCGGCATTACCGGTTATATGGATGCCACCATCAACTTTGCCCGTGAACATGGCTATGTAGAAACATTAATGGGCCGCAAACGCTGGCTGCGGGATATTAACAGCAGCAATTTTACCGTTCGTGGTTTTGCTGAACGCAATGCAGTAAACAGTCCCATACAAGGTACGGCTGCCGATATGATTAAGCTGGCCATGATAAAAATTCATGCTGCCATGCAGGCAGAAAAACTGCAAAGCAAAATGATATTGCAGGTACACGATGAATTGGTGTTTGATGCTTTGCCTGAGGAATTGGACATATTAAAACCGCTGATTTTAAACAATATGAAAGCCGCCCTGCTGCTACCCAACGAGGTACCTGTAGAAGCCGAATTGGGCGCCGGTGCCAACTGGCTGGTAGCACATTAATATGTTATGTGCCCGACAGCGGTAGTGCTATCGGGCACCGCTTGCGTCGCACTCTTGTGCGGCAACAATACTATTGGGCAAGCACAATCAATTTAATAAGAAGGTAATTATAATAAACAGCAAATGGTTATTCTTATACAGTGTACAGATAAGGTGGGCCTGGTAGCGGCCATAGCAGGCGTATTGGCCGCCATGGATATTAATATTGTTGCCATGCGGGAGCATGTAGATACCAACGACAACCTGTTTTTTATGCGGGTAGTAACAGCCCAGGATGCAGATGCCACCACGGTAAAACAACAATTGGCTGAAGTGCTACCACCGGCTGCCGATATAAAAGTAAACCCCAAACCACAGAAAAAAATTATTGTACTGGTAACCAAAGAATACCATTGCCTTAGCGATATTCTTATACGTAATTATTTTAAAACGCTGCAGGCGTCTGTACAATGTGTGATAGGTAACCATGCCACTTTACAGGATATTTGTACCCGCTTTGATATTCCCTTTCATTATATATCTCATGAGGCAAAAGATAAATCAGTGTTTGAAGAGGAGCTAAAGGGAATTATTGCAAATTACGCTGCAGATTACCTGGTATTGGCAAAGTTTATGCGTATACTATCGCCGCAGTTTATTGAAAATTTTCCGTTGAAAATCATCAATATCCATCATTCCTTTTTACCAGCATTTATTGGTGCCAATCCTTATCGGCAGGCGTTTGAACGTGGGGTAAAGCTCATTGGGGCCACTGCGCATTTTGTAACCAACGATTTAGATGAAGGCCCCATTATTGCGCAGCAAATTATTCCGGTAAACCATAGCCTAACCGCTGCCGGCATGATGAAAGCCGGTAAAGAAATAGAAACCGCCGTATTGGCCAAAGCCCTTAACATGGTATTGGATGATAAGGTATTTGTATATGGCAATAAAACCATTGTGTTTGAATAAGCGGTATTTCTTGGCTGCATAAAGTACCGAACGTACAAGAGTGCGACGCAAGCGGCGATGCCATGGGTTAAATAGCTTGCAACCATAATAAAAAAAATTAGAGAATGGGCTGGCGCCTACGTTATTGGCTATACAGTTGTTATAAAATAAAACACCCGTAGTTTACTACGGGTGCAGGGTAGAAAAAAGGGGCTTTTGAATGTTAATTTTTATAAAGTATTGCTGATTGATCTTTTTCGCCATTAATTAGTACATGTACCAGGTACATGGCTTTGGCAAATTTGCTTAGGCTTAGGCTAACAGAGTTAGTGCCTTTTACAGTTATGCCTTCCTTATGCCAGATTGTTTTTCCACTCAGATCAGTTAATTGAATGGTGTATTTACTATTGGCTTGTGATGCAGTAAATAAAACGGTACTATTGTTTACAGCCGGATTTGGTTGCACCCATATTTTCTTTTCATTTATTACTGCTTGCAAGGCATTTTCTGCGCTTGCAATTATTGCTGCTGCAGTTTTAAACTGTTGATTGGGCGAGTAGGCAGAAAAACTGGTGGTAGTGCCATTTTTGCATTTGGTAGCCATACGCCATTGGTAAATGGTATTGATACTTAAACCACTGAGGGCTAAACTGGTTATATTGCCGGTGGTGTTTTGTGTCGTCCAGGCCGTAGTGCCTTTTACGCGGTATTGTACTTTATAACCTGCAGCACAACCAACTGCCGCCCAGTTAAGTGTGGCAGTAGTGCCCGTAATATTGGTGGTGGTTTGGCCACCGGCAACGCCGGGGCAGGTAATGGTAAGGGTGTAGCCGGTATCTGCATAGGCAAAATAATTAAAGCCGGTAAGCAGGGTATCTGTACTGCGGATACGGATTTTATAACCGCTGGTACCCACCGCCAATGTAGCCGGTACAATAGCATTAATACTACCCGTGCCGGTGGATTTTACGCTGCCTATAATAGTGGGTGTGGTAAAATCTCCGCTGGCATTAGACAACTCAGCAGTAAATTTATTTTTAGCAGAAAAGGTTAAGCCTGTTGAGGTAAATGGTATACTAATATTACAACCCGGCATAACCTGTTTGGCAGATATGGCAGCTACGCGGATGTATTGGTCTTTTAGTTTGCCGAAGAATAAATTTTGCGTAGAAAAGTCGCCAGTATAATTACTGTTTAAATTACCGAGCGTTAAAATATTACCCCTGTAATATCCTGAAGTGTAAATACTATTATTAAATCCTTTTACGGCAAGTCCTGGCGAGAAGCCACCGGCATTTACATCACCCGAGAAAGTTGTAGCCCACTGGAAATCTCCATTTGTATTTGCTTTGGAAACAAAATATTCTACCGCACCTCCACCATTTATTGAGCTGGGCTGAACATATAACCCGGAAAAATACCACAGCTTCCCCAGATAAGTGTAATTACGTATGCCACCTGAAATATATAACGCATTATTGGCAAAGGAAATGCCGTTTGCATAAGTATCGCTTGAAGCAAACCCCTTGTGCCAGATTAGATTACCGGAATTATCAAGCTTAACCAAAAAAGTATTGGTTTTATCTGTACTAATTGTATCTCCTAAAATAATAGCACCACTACCATAGCTATGCCCCCTGTAATTCGCTAGTGCATACACATTATTAGCATTATCAACAGCGAAAAAAGTATGCCCTAAAGAAGTTCCCTGAGAATAATTTGTGTTGATTAAATCCTTTGCATATTCCCATACTCCTGTCGAAGAAATTTTTGCTATAAATGTTGACCAGCTACGATTGCCATTTTTTAAATATTCTGTTGTATGAAAAATATTTGAACCAAAAGCGCATCCATCATTTGCGATGCCGTACAAAAAGACATTACCATTATTGTCAGCAATGATGCTGTTGCAATCATCTGATGCGAAACTGTTCTCCAACTCTACAGCATAATTTGACCATAACAACGTTCCCGCATTATTCATTTTAAACACAATGCATGTTGAATTATAGACGTCGGTCAATGGTGCAGGTAGCGGTATAGTACCGGCGCCGATGCTAAGACTTGTAAGGGTAGGGTCATTACGAATATATAGAAATTCGCAAATGATATTATTATTGCTATCGCTTGTAATAAGCGGATTATACCTTGAAGAATTATAATTTGAGCCTGTAACAAGCCTGTTCCATACCACACCGCCGGTATTGTTAAATTTAGTAACAAAAACACCTACTTCCTGAACACCTGAAACAAAATTGAAACTGCCGATACTATATGAATAAGTAGAAATAACTGTAGGTGAATACTTCCCCGTGATAAATACGCCTTGTGGATTAATAGTTAGATCAGTTGCTTTAATATACCCGGACGCAGAAGTCGGTGTTATTAATTTATACCAAAGCAACACGCCAGTACTATCATATTTGGCTAGATAACTGCCACTGCCGGTAGCTCTAAGGCTGTCATTTAAGAACAAGGAGCCCATATAATCTCCAAGTACGTAGGCATTGCCAGATGCATCTACTTCTACATCATGCGCATCATCATGCTCACTATTTGGGGTTAAATTTCCATTGGGTTCCGGTTTTGTCCATTGCCAGGTTTGTGCAGAGAGTTGCATTGTAGTTAGGAGGGTGGTTAATAAAACCAAATACAATTTTTTCATGGTACGTTTTTTAATTAGTAACTATTTATTGATTATTGAAAGCAACATAAGTAACTTCTATTGCGGTAAATTTTTACCACAATAACTGGTTAACACGGCTTAGCCAATGAAATATTGGAGGGAATTTTGGTGCTGGTTTTCAACTGGTTAAAAGCTTTTGCCTGGATGCATTTTGCTTTTTCAAAACTAGGGGCCTGGTATAAGAATGGCTACCGTTAAAACACCCTTTTATAAAGTTTTACAACGGTAATTTTACCAGTTTAAATATATAAGCTTTTTATGAATATAAATAACTGATGCTAAGTATTTATGGAAATATAATGTGGTTTTAAATAAATGATATGCGGAAGCCTGGTGTTGTTGTAGTTTGTATATTTCAAAATATTAGCTGCATAAAGAACCGCACGTACAAGAGTGCGACGCAAGCGGCGATGCCATGGGTTGTGTTGCCGGGCTCACATATATTTAAAAAAATTTGGGGGAATAAGACTATTCCCCCGCACCCTTTTTTCTATAAAATGAGTATGCGACTACTCAAAAAGTTTATATGCCCTTAGGTATATGATTCTATAAATTGATACAATGTTTCTTTATACGCATCGCCTACAGGAATGCTGTAGCTGCCAATGCTTAACTCGTTTTTGGCGATACAATCTATGTGCTGTATGGCAGCTATATACGAACGATGTACCCGGATAAACTGATGATTGGGTAATTTTTTTTCGAAGTCCTTTAAATTTTGCAAAGTGGTTAAGGGGGTTGACCTGCCTTTGATGTATAGCTGAATATAATCTTTCATGCCTCCTACAAATAGAATATTGCTATAGTGTACACGAATAAGTTTGTATTCTGATTTTATAAAAATATACTCTTTAGCACTGGTTTTGTTTGTTGTGCTGGCATGTACTAAATAGGCTTGTGCTGCACTTATTTGTGTGAAAATATCACTTAACAAAAACGGTGGATGACAAATGGAAAATATATATTTTTCAAAAGTTGCATCAAGGCTTTGATTAGATTGGCCGATACCAATAATTAATATGGTTGGATGGATTTCATGCAAAGCCTGTATACATTCTGCAGTTAGTAGCTGGATTGATACCATGGCAATTTTTACCTGCATAACAGATGGTATTTGCATCAGTTCGCTTGCATTATTTACAATTCGGCAAACCCTTACCGTTGCAATCTTATCAAGATGCGATACCAGCGGTTGTATCTCCGCAGCAATACTACTTATTATGATAACGCCTGTTTTATCCGAATCGATTGCAGGCAATGCTACATTGCCGATGGTTTTGCCTTTTGATGCGTATGTTTTTGTGCATAATACCATAAGTAAATAATTGGCTAAATCAAAAATTGTTGATTCATTTGCTGATGCAGCAAAACTATTTGTATAAGTAAGTGTGTGCAAAAAATTGCGATGAAACTACTTTTTCGTAAGACGAAAAATAGGGTAATTGGCTTTCTTTAAGAACCCGTTAACAACCTTAGGTTTTCTTTATACATTTCACCTATAGGTAGTTCATGGTTGTTTACCAGGATGGTATCTTTTTTAATTGCGTTAATCTGTTTAACTGCAATAATATATGATTTATGAATGCGTATAAATTTACCGGCAGGTAGTTTTTCTTCCATTATTTTCATACGCATCCTGGTAACAAGTGGCATGGCGTTACCGGCAAGTTGTATTTTTATATAATCCCTTTGTGCTTCTATAAAAATGATTTCTGTAGTATCTATTTTAAGCATGCGGGAATCGATGTTAACAAAAAGATGTTCTGCGGGTTTTATTATGGATGATGATTTGGCGTATTGGGCTGTATGCAAGGCATATGCTTTATTACAGGCTTTTATAAAACGGTCTAATGGCACTGGTTTTAGCAAATAATCTACCACATCCAAATTAAACCCATCAATGGCATATTTTTCATAAGCCGTAATAAAAATAACCATGGGTTTATGGGTAAGGCTTTGTACAAACTGCAAACCGGTTAAACCCGGCATTTGGATATCCAGAAAAATAAGGTCTATGCTGTGTTGGCTTAATACCTGCATAGCTTCTATAGCATTTTTACAAGTGGCCTTCAAAGTTAAAAATGGGATATTTTTAATATTGTCTGCCAATAAATCCAATGCTGGCTTTTCATCATCAATGGCTATACAGTTAATCATGTTACAGGTAGCTTAATGTGTAATAGAATAGTAAACCAATCATCTGTTTTTGTAATGTTTAATAGGTGGTTGCCTTCATATAACAGGTTTAGTCTACGTTGTACATTTTGCAACCCTATGCCGCTGGTAGTATCTGCTTTGCTAATCTCATGCGGGTGGTAAGTATTTTTAACCAGCAGTTCTATTGATGTGTTGGTGGCGCTAAGTTGTATGCTAATTGAAGGAGTTTGAACATAGTTGGTGCCGTGTTTAAAGGCGTTTTCTACAAAAGGTATCAGCAGCATAGGCTCTATCAATATTTCAGGATCTGCTATATTAAATACGGCTTCAAATTCCAGATTGTCGTCGAACCGTTTGCGCTGTAAATCTATATAGCAATTCAGGTATTCAATTTCTTTGGCGATGGTTACTTTTTCCTCATTAGCGTCGTATAACATGTATCTCATTAATGAAGAAAGCTGCATCACAGTTGGCTCCAGTTGCGGCGATTGCAGCCTGGCCATTGATACAATCGTGTTTAGTACATTAAACATAAAGTGCGGACTAACCTGAGACCTCAACAGGGATAACTCAGTATTAACCGTTTCATATGCTTTTTCCTGATGCCTCTTGTCGGCTGCTATTTTATCCCTTGTTATTTTATAGGCCGTACTGGTACTAATGATTACCATAAATGGAAAAATGGGCATAAAAAAGAATGCATCAATTGTTATTTTTCCATCATAAAAAGCATGAAATACTATATTCAATACCAACAAAAACAAAAGCAGCAAAACCACTGCAACAATTAAATAATTGTAGTATTTTCTTTTGTAAATAAAGCGTGGTATTAATTGTTGGGCATTAACATAGAACAATAGTATCAGTAAAATATTGCTAATAATATCCGGGATATTAAAAATTGATTTTTCTCTAAAACGAAAATCTCCATTATGTATTGGCGGATCATGGTGTTCGGTAGGTCTTAAAAAATAGGGTAACGAAAGTAGTAATAGCCATGCAATTATATGCACACCTATTTCAATCCATTTTCTTTGTTGCCTGCTTGCTGCCATTCGGTCAAAATAACAACTAAACATTGTTGTGAAAATGTAAAAATTGCGCTTTACCATATACTTGAAGCATAACATTAACATTTGATTGCGCTTCTATCTGCCACAAGATTTCCTGGGCAGTAATATCATGCCTTTTATGTTTAGCCAAACAATGCTTATATATTCGGCAGCTCTTGCGTCGCACTCTTGTACTGCATCAACAGTAGCAACTTAGAAAATATTTAAAATAATGTAAAGCAGCCTTGGCATCTTTATTTCCGTTTTACATTATGGGTTCTAAGTATGATTTCCAAAATGGAGTATTGTTATAAATACCAGTAACTCAATTGTATTTTTTTATTTTAGTAAACCAGAATTCCCTGCATAAGATTGTAAAACTGGCTTTCATATAATTTTCTTTGATTAAATTATTTTGGGTGGTGCCCTTGCTTCCAAACTCCATATTGAACAAATATCCCAGTTGACTTCTTTTGCCATTAAAACCGGCTCCAACAGTAATGCCATATTCGTTTAACTGCTGATTATTTATTTTAAGATAGGAGTTGGTATAATGCATACCAGCCTGTAAAAAGTAAGGCTCGTAAACACCACTGGCATAAGTAATTTTTTTTGCATATTCAATACCTGCTGCAATACGGTTGCTATTCACCAATTGATAATTTAAACCTTTGTATTGCATATTTGACCACTGTTGTTGTTCATAATCCGCACTTATTGTTAAACTATTATTATGAACCAGTGAAATACCAGCAGCATAGGTTAGGGGTAAAGTAAAATAGTTTTCTTTTATAATACTGTTGCTATATAAAGTACCACTATCCTGCTCTACCACTATGGTTTGTTCTGCGTTTAGTTTTGTTTGTAACATCGCAATAGCACCCAGGTTTAGCTGCCAGTGTTTGGTCAATTTTCCCTCATACTGAATGCCCCCTTTGCCATAGAAACTGTTTATATACATTTTATTGGTGCTTACAACTGCATTGCTGGTAATATTTAGGGCATTCAGGTACATCGTTTCTTTTTGGTTTAACTGCCCAAATAAAGCGGTGGTTTGCAGGCCTGCTCTTATATTTTTTGAAAGACTTATGGCATTCGCCAAATAGGCCTGGTGTAATCCACCAGTACCTTCGTAATAGGTGCTGGTGTTGTTGGTAGTGCCGATAATATTCTTAGAACCGGTAAAGGAATAGTTACTGCTGCTATAAGGTAATAAGCCTGCGCTTACACCCCAGTTACGTTTTAATTTAATGGCTAAAGCCAGTTTCTCAACCGAAAGATCAGAAGATAGATTGTTGGTTTGATTTACCCCATTTCCATAATAGGTAACACCCTTGTATCTCATTGTTACCTCCATCGAAATAAAATGATCATCCAATTTACTGTAGGATGCCGGATTGGCATTGTATAAATAGCGTGGAGAGGCCAAACTAATACCTGCACCTCCCATTCCGGTTGAGCGGTCAAAGGAACTATGTTCAATATCGCCTATACCAATAATAGAGTAAGGTGACACATTATTTTGAGCAAACGTAACCACCAATAAAGTTGAGCATAGAAAAGTGAAAAATATTTTTTTCATAGGTTATTGATTTACTGCCAGATAATATAGTATCAATGTTACATTGCTGGTTTTTTGGTTAGCTTCACCTAATAATATTCTATTAAAAGTGGTTTGAAAATTATAGGAAGGCGGACTTATAATAAGCCCGTTTTTATTAAAGCTACTAATGGCAATCTGCGATTTAATATAACTGGTGATATCATAACTATAATAAGTGTCAATGCCATATAGGTCATCAATTTGTAAATCACCGGTTTGTGTAGAGGTGGTGCCACTTGTAACCACTTTGGTAATATCGGTGCCAATTTTATTCAGGGCATCTGTTGTACTAAGTCTTAATAAGGTTGGTAGCATATATTGGTAGCTATCAAAACTGCCTGCCACTGGTCGTACACGTAACTCGGCTGAAATAATTTTCACAAAGCCGGGTAACTCTAAAATGTTTCTGATGCTGGGGAAACTTATTTTAACGGCCGAACCTGTAATGGCCTGCAGGTATGCTGTGTTATTTGTGGTGGCTGCAGGTATTTCACTATTTTGTTTGCTTAAATTTTCAATTGCCGTGCCTGTTCTGTCTATTGTTATATGGTTAAACTGGAAGGAACGTTCGTATAGGGCGAAGTCAACAAATCCATCCCGTAAAAAAAGATCTTTTTTCTTATAATGTAATCTTAGTGTGATGCTGTCTTTACAGCCAAACACCATCCCATTTTTATTAACTGCTGTAACACAAATCCCTTTAAAATAATCATTGAATTTTGGTAGCGATTTAATTTGTTCATCGCCTTGTTGCAGCATTGATAACCAGTTTGTACCAAGCACATCTTCCAGTTTGATAGATATGGAGTCGTCAACAGATGGTCTTATAACGGTGGTTTTTATACCAATAGGATCTTCTTTGTATAAAAAGCTATCTGTATTATACAATGCAGCAGAATTGCTGTGTTGTTCAATATTTTCTTTTAGCTGCTGCACAGCAATGGTAACTGGTTGGGTTGTATCGCCATAATAGGATTTATTTAAATGAATGATTAACTCCAGCGATTCAAAAATTGTATTGGAAAAAGTATCTGCAAAAGAAGCGGGTGCTATTTGCAAATAAGTGGAGGCCGTTATTTGCCCAAACACTGGATCCTGGTAAGCCCCGATAACACCTGCTGATGTATTGCTCGTAATAAATGAATCGATATAAATTGTGGATAGGTTTGTGGTAAAACTATCAGTTTTAATAATTTGGGTATTGTTGGTGGCCAGATATTGTGTGCCAAAATCTATATCAGTTTTAACACAGGATGGCAGTATGCAGATTGCCAAAAGTATCATCCAAAGAATATTGCCATTGCTGCCTGATAACCGGGACGTTGAAGTGTGCGACGCAAGTAAAGCTGCATTCATTTCCTGTGGCCGGGTAAATAAATTTTGTAAAGTATAAAACATAATATGTTGCGCTAAGAGTTGATTTTGCAATTATCAGCAGCGCAATAATAGAACGCCTTGCTGTTACAGATTTGTTACTATACATTAACCCTTAGTATTCATCTTTTAGTTACCCAATTTTACCGATGAAACCTTATTGTTAATGTATTATTCACCTTTTGGAGGCTAATAAATGCAATGCCGGAAGGCCTTTTGGCATTTGTAGATAAAAGAAGGCAGTTTGTAGTTGCATAGTTGCTACATATCCATTTTAACGATTTGCAGCAACGCAGCCTTAATAATTTGGTCAGCAAATTTATATGTGGTATGAATAAAATAAAGTACGCATGCTGGGCATTGCTGGCTACCTGTTTATTGAGTAGTTGTGTAAAATCGAGTTCTTCAACAGATGATGAAGAAGATGGTAACTGGATTCGCAGATCGGAATTTGAAGGCGTTGCCAGGGGTGAAGCTGTTTCTTTTGTAATTGGCGATAAGGCATATATTGGTACAGGATATGATGGCGAAGACAGGTTACAGGATTTTTGGGAATATGATCCTACTCAAAACTTCTGGCAGCAAAAGGCGCAATTCCCCGGCGTTGGTCGAAATTCTGCGGTTGGTTTTTCAGTAGGTACCAATGGATATATTACTACAGGATATGATGGTATTAACGATTTAAAAGATTGCTGGCAATATAATAGCCTTACCAATGCATGGGAGCAAAAAGCCGACTTTGCAGGATCAGCAAGATACGATGCTGTAGCTTGTGGTATTGGTGATAAGGGTTATGTGTCTACAGGATTTGATGGTAATTATTTGAAAGACACCTGGGCATACGATGCCGGTTCTGATACCTGGACCCAAAAAATAAGTATGGGTGGCAATAAACGCTCTGCAGCAGTTTGCTTTGTGAATGCGGATAAAATGTATATCTGTCTCGGCAATAATAATGGGGTAACCACCAATGATTTATGGATGTACGATCCTTCTGCGGAAACGTGGACTGAAAAGCGAAAAATAGCCAGTATAAGCGATGAGGATTATGATGATGATTACACTGATATTGTACGATACAATGCAGTAGCATTTGTATTAAGTGGTAAAGCCTATATAAGTACCGGTACCTCGGGTAGTTTGGTTAATAAAACATGGGAATATAATATAGCTACTGATTTATGGCAACGTAAAACACCTTTTGAAGGCAATGTGCGTACAGGGGCTGTGGCATTTACAGCTGCATCGCGGGGTTATATTGCTACAGGCACCAGCAGTGGCAGTTATTTTGACGATATTCTGGAATTTAAACCCGATGAAACTTATGAAGAAAATGATTAGAAAAACCCTGATAATTTGCGCACTGTACAGCTTATTTATAAGCTGTACACCAGCTGCAAGCCGGCAGAATGAAAAACTGCCTGTGCAGGCGATTGCCGTACCTGTGAAAGAAGGCTGGGGCTACGAATTGTATGTAGATAATAAGTTGTTTATTAAACAACAAAATATGCCAGCTGTGTCGGGGTTTCATAGCTTTAAAAGCAGGCAGGAGGCGCTTGCTACTGCTAACCTGGTTTTGAAAAAACTGAAAGCAGGCAAAACACCCATGGTAAGTATTGAGGACCTGCATCTATTAGGCATAAATACGAGCTTTTAGGCTGGTGAATTGTTTTATAAAAAAAGAGTTATCCGTTTGTTTTTTAACTGATAACTCTTTTGCTTTTGATGCTTGTTATTTTTTATTCTGTTACAATTATTGCCGCCATTTTGATACAGTACAAGAGTGCGACGCAAGTAAAGCTAAATAGTTGTACCCATGTCTGGCTAAATCTATTAACTAAACAGGTATTCAATATCTTCTTTGGTAAGGCTTTTCACAAAGCCGCTATCGTCGGTAATTAAATCGGCTGCCAGCAAGCGTTTCTTTTCCTGTAGTTTTAAAATTTTGTCTTCTACCGTGTCCTTACAAATCATGCGGTAGGCAAATATATTTTTGGTTTGGCCTATACGGTGTGTACGATCTATGGCCTGTTGCTCTACTGCAGGGTTCCACCAGGGATCTACGATATATACATAATCGGCCGCCGTTAGGTTTAAACCCACACCACCGGCTTTTAAGGAAATAAGAAATACGCGGCAATTATCATCGTTTTGAAAACGCTGAATGGCTTTCTCCCTGTCTGGTGCAGTAGTGCTGCCATCAAAGTATTCATAATCTACACCCAGCTCTTCCAGCCTGGCCCTTATTAATGCCAGCATGCCCAGGAATTGTGAAAATACCAATGCCTTATGGTCGCTGATGTTTTCGGTAATTTCCCGGCCTATTTCTTCCAGCTTTACAGAGGCATTGGGATATTTTTCATCGCCTTTCATAATGGCCGGACTATCGCATATCTGGCGCAATTTCATTAAGCCCTGCAAAATGGTAAGCTGCGATTTTTGTACACCCTGCTCTTCCACAACACCAAGAATTTTATCGCGGTAATCGTTTCGGAAAGCATCATAAATATCGCGTTGTTCCTTGGCCATTTCGCAGAAGAGAATCATCTCCTGTTTCTCGGGCAGGTCTTTGGCTACCTGCTCTTTGGTGCGGCGTAAAATAAAGGGGTATAATAATTTACGTAGATGTTCTTTTTGTTCTTTCTCGCCAAATTTATCAATGGGCACTGAGAATTCGTGTTTAAAGAATTCCATACTACCCAGCATGCCGGGGTTAAGGAAATTCATTTGCGCAAAAATATCGAAGGTGTTATTCTGTAAGGGGGTACCACTTAAACAGAGTTTATTTTTTGCTTTTAATAATGAAGCGGCTTTGGTTACCTTGCTGGAAGGGTTTTTAATGGCCTGGCTTTCATCCAGAATTACGTAATCCAATGGGATGTCCACAAACTGTTTTATATCGCTGCGCAACGTGCCATACGTGGTAATAATCACATCTATTTTATTGCTGGCCAGTGTGTCGTGGTTTCTGGCTCCGCCATGGTGAATATAATAGGTTAAAGTAGGAGTGAATTTTTTTATCTCATTCTCCCAGTTGTACATCAGGGTGGTAGGGCATACTACCAGCGATTTTAACCTGCCATGCTTTGTTTTTAGGTGATTCAAGAAGGAGAGGGCTTGTATGGTTTTACCCAAACCCATATCATCTGCCAATATACCGCCCCAGTTAACTTCACTTAAATAATTCAGCCATTGAAAACCGGAGGTTTGGTAAGGCCTTAGAATGGGCTGTAAATGTTTAGGTGCTTCAATGGCTTCGATAGATTGATTATACCTTAATTTATCGTATCTGGCTTCCAGTTGTACAAATAGTTCTTCCTCGTCGCGTTGGTCGTACAGGTCTTCAATTACACTAAAATGGTATTTGCTTAATTTAATATCGCCCTGTTTACCTTCGCCTACCCTAAACAGCAACGCATATTTCTTAATCCATTCTTCGGGTAAAATACCTAAAGTGCCATCCTGTAAGGGTACATATTGCTGTTTATTCAGCAAGGCTTTTTTAATATCGGCCACAGTAACTTTCTGTTCTCCAAAATGGATATCCACTTTTGCATCAAACCAATCGGTATTACTACTAATACGTATACGCGTGGTAGGCCGCGCCGTATTGAATCTAAAGTTTTTAAGTGCTTCAAAACCAAAAACGGGAATTTCCATTTCTTTGGCCGCATCACTAAAAAGAAAGAACCAGTTATTTTTTAAAACATCTGTGCCACGTAAAGCCAGTGTATAACCTTCTTCTGGCCTTACAAACTGCGAATGCAGGTTGGCTATTTTATCAACTATTTCTTTTTCTGCTTCCAGGTTGCGGTGTATTACCAGTAGTTTATCTGCAACAGGTATAATTACTTTGTCTTTATCGCTGGATTTAACATCATGCCCGTTATAGGAGAATACAGGCTGAAACAACAGGTAATCTCCTCGTTCCCTTAGCATTATTTTTACCTCTGGTTTGGTATCCTTAATTTCTTCGCGGCTAACATTGGTAAAATGTACCAGGTATTCTTTAGAAAGAGGTAATACAAAATCCACCAGTTTTCTTGGCCAATCTGTTTTGGCAATTTGCATAATACCCAAAGGCATAAATTTTTCTACCAGCAGTATATCTTCGGGTTTTTGCCATTGGTAAAAGCTATCGTTAAACTTATATACAAAAGAGGTATTAACTTCATTGTCAGCAATACTATAACTGCCATCACTGGTTTTTACTGTGCAGGTTATTTCATAATCTTCGCCCGTATGTTTTACCCAAAACTCAGGTGATATTGATGCAGGTGCACACTTCGCAGGTACCAGGTTGGCTGTTTGAAAAGCCTTATGCGGTGGCAGAAAATAGATAAAATGGTTCTCTGCCACATCCGTAAATAACTTCTTGTATTTCGGTTGCAGGTATTCTGTAATCAGTTGCCTTGTTTCTTCGGGCAGGGCCGCATCATGCTGCTGTATAATATTTTCCCAAATACCGCTAAATGGTGAGTTGCGGTTAAGATACCGGTTTACTTCGCCCGGCAATAGTTTTCTTAATTGCTGTACCAGTATTTTATCATCCTCATCAAAAACTTCGGTATTTATAAATTTGGTAAGATCCAGCTTCTCAATTTTACCCGCAAAGGCATTTTGTTCTTCATTGGTTTCTCCCTGTATAGCATCGGCCTGTATATAGGGGTATTGGTGTGCATTATAGCTAAACACAATACCCAACTTTATAATACTTTTTCCTTTTTCTACGGGTTTTATTTCCTCGGTAACTATAACAGATTCTGCAAACTCGGGCCGGTACCTAACCGGCGGCGGCGTGGGGGCTGCCACCCTTTTTATCGAGGTATCCAATACCCTTAAAAAAGGTTTGCCGTCCTTATAGGTAAATTCAAATTTGCCTTTAATATCATCGGCCATAGAAAAACCATACAATGCCAGTAATTTGTTTTTCTCTTTATCCAGATTGCGGATGGTATCAAAATAATTTGGCCCGTTCTTATGGTACAACTGTAAAAAAACAATGCTTTTATGTACGCAAAGGGGGTGGGCATCATCCGTACCACAATTACAGCTGGTATCAAAATTGCGTTCCTCATTTTTTTGCAGTACTACATTAAATATGCTGCCATCAATATCAACTTCGGCAACAACACGTTCGTCTTTGGCAGTGGTAATATTGGCTTTGGCCGATCTTAAAAAATCTTCGGCCTGTGCATAGGCATCAGTTGCAGTTAGTACCCGTATCAATTTCAGGTCCAGCACCTTCATTTTAACAATGGTGTGGCGCTGGTCGTACTTAATATCTTTTTCGCCCAGCATATTTTTATCCACCATTTCCTGTAATTGAAACAGGGTAGCGGCTTCATGCCGGCAAATTTCGCCCAGGTTATAAGGGCAGCCGCATCTAATAGATAATGCTTTGGGGTCTTTAAACTTACTTACATACACTTTATAGTAGGTAGCATAGGCATCATCCCTTACCCTGAATATGGCAGAACCCAGTAAGTCATCATGTTCAATAAGCTCTGCATACCCCGAAGCATAAATTTTTTTGCCACGGCGTATTACTTCATCAGTGCCATTATTATAAATGTGTTTTACTAAAAATGGTAGCGCCAAAAGATTTGAGATTTATAGTTTACTATTGCCATTCAGGTTGCGAAAAGACCAATTTGCAAAAGTAAAGGATTTAATTGCAGCCAGCGAAACGAAATGCAATGATTCTATATGAAAACTTTGTTAACAGCCAATATTATTTGCTAAAACATTTTTCTTTTTTGGGTGCCGGCAATATATTTTCATAGCATCGCCGCTTGCCACGCTCGGTTCGGGGTTCCGGTTACATGGCGGCAGTTAACAGCCATATAACCCTGCACTACCTAGGCCATGTTTGCCATATAACATTTAGCCTTACATTTGCGCCTCATTTGGTCTCGTAGTACAATGGATAGTATAAGGGTCTCCGAAGCCCTGGATTCAGGTTCGATTCCTGACGAGACCACATAATTCCTCCCCCAGATATATATTAGCAGGTATAGGCAAAGCAGATAAGCACCTTATTTTTTGCGGATAGCCAGTAAACGTTTTACCCGCATAGACAGTTCCTTATCATTAAATGGCTTGGTAATAAAATCATCGGCACCAATAGATAATGCTTCCAGTACGGTAGCTTCCTGGTCAATGGCGGATAATACAAGAATAGGCACCTTAATGCCGGATGAGCGGATAATGCCAATTAATTCAAGACCCGATGTATAAGGCATTACAATATCGGTAATAATCAAATCGGGTTTAAAAGTTTCCATAGATTGCAAAGCATCTCTGGCATCGCTATTGGCATTGATGGTATAATTATCCAGGCTAAGCCTGTGTTTAATTAAGCTTAACATCACCGGATCGTCCTCGGCTATTAATACTTTCATAGATATTGGATTATGGTTTATAGATTTTCTATAACGTTGTTTAAGGTTTTATAAAGTAGTATTGAAGTTGATTGAAACATTACTTTAACGTTTTGACTTATTTTTAACCGCTTATATGGCCTCAATTCTACTATTTTTGTCGTTAATGTTTGAAAATAGTAAAAATTTAATTACCAAAAGCTTCATAATGAAGAAATTATTATTGGCAGTGCTAAGTTTTTCAGCTTTTACCACCGTATTTGCACAAACCAACGACGTAAAAAAGAAAACCGATTGGAGTAAGATTGATCTCAGCAACAGGGCAAACGACCACTTTATGATTCAATATGGTATGGATGGCTGGACCAATGCACCAGATAGTGCTCAACCCTCCGGCTTTTCCAGGCATTTTAATATGTATGCCATGTTAGACAAACCTTTTAAAACAGATGCCCGTTTTAGTATTGGTGTTGGCCTTGGTATTTCCAGCAGCAATATGTTTTTTAGCGATACCTATGTAAACCTGAAAGCAGCTTCTACCACACTACCATTTACTGATGTAAGTGCCAGTAACAGCAACCGCTTTAAGAAATTTAAAATGACCACCGTTTTTGTAGAAGTGCCATTGGAATTAAGGTATGCTAAAAACCCCATTACACCCGATAAAGGCTTTAAAGCCGCTGTTGGTTTAAAAGTGGGCTCTCTATTAAAAGCCTATACCAAGGGTAAAGATCAAATTAATGCTGCCGGTACTTCTTTATACGGTACAAAATATGTAGTTAAAGAAGCCAGCAAAAACTATATCAATAGCATTCGCCTGGCTGCAACCGGTCGTATTGGTTTTGGTAATGTTTCTATTGACGGTTCTTACCAGCTTACCTCGCTTATTAAAACGGGTAATGGTCCAAAAATCAATCCTTATTCTGTAGGTCTTACACTCAGTGGTTTATAATTCGGGCAAATTTTGTTGCCATGGATGAGGAACGTACAAGTGTGCGACGCAAGTACAGCCTCATTATTGCAGGATAGCCTGGTACCTATACAAAATAATTTTAATAGATGGGCCTTCGTTAAATCGGGGGCCTTTTCTTTTATCGCATTACCTTTACAAAAACACGGATACATTGATTGATAAAGTAAATAAAATTAAAACCCAGGAACAGGCCGTTTTAGTGGGCCTGGTGCAAGGCGAGCAAACCTACGAACAGGTACAGGAGTACCTTGACGAGCTGGCATTTTTGGCCGAAACTGCCGGAGCCATTGCCGGTAAACGCTTTACCCAACGCCTGAAACACCCCGATAGCCGCACTTTTGTAGGCAAGGGCAAACTGGAAGAAATAAGGCTATATGTGCAAAATAAAGGCACTGATATTGTTATTTTCGATGATGAACTTACCGGCTCTCAAATATTAAATATAGAAAAAGAGCTGAAGGTTAAAGTGATAGACCGCAGCGATTTGATACTGGATATTTTTGCCAGCCGGGCCCGTACCGCGCAGGCCAAAGTACAGGTAGAACTGGCCCAATATCAATACCTGTTACCCCGACTGAAAGGCATGTGGAGCCATTTGGAAAGACAGGGCGGTGGTATTGGATCCCGTGGTCCGGGTGAAACAGAAATTGAAACAGACCGACGTATTGTAAAAGATAAAATATCGCTGCTGCGTAAACGCCTGGGCGAAATTGACAAACAGGCTTTTACCCAACGCAAAGACCGTGGCGAAATGATTAGGGTAGCACTGGTGGGTTATACCAATGTGGGTAAAAGCACCATTATGAACCTGATTAGCAAGAGCGATGTTTTCTCAGAAAATAAGCTGTTTGCCACCCTGGACACCACCACCCGCAAAGTGGTTTTTGATAATACGCCCTTTTTGTTAAGCGATACCGTTGGTTTTATACGCAAACTGCCGCACCACCTGGTAGAAAGTTTTAAAAGCACCCTTGATGAAGTGCGTGAGGCCGACCTGCTGCTGCATGTGGTAGATATTTCCCACCCCCAGTTTGAAGAGCAGATAAATGTGGTTAATAAAACCCTGCAGGATTTAAAGGCTTTTGACAAACCCGTTATCACCATTTTTAATAAGATGGATTTATACGAAGCCAGGGCTTTTGACGAGTGGCTGGAAGAAGAAGTAAAAGCCGATGTATTGCGGGAGCTTCGCGAAAACTGGGAAAACACCACCGATGGTAATTGCATTTTTATTTCGGCAACAGAAAAAACAAATGTAGATATCCTGCGTAGTTTTATTCTAACCCGTGTAAGGGCGCAATATAAAGTACGCTACCCCTATAAAACCGAGTACCTGTATTAGCTGGTTGGTTATTAGGTAGCCGGCAGTAGTACTATGGGCATCGCCGCTTGCCACGCTCGGTTCAGGGTTCGGGGCATTGGGCAGCTTTGAGGTCTGGTTACAGTTTCTCTACTGCAAAAAAAGGTGCCCCAAATGCAAAAGGAAAACATTACAGCATAATGAATGGTAAAAATTATACCTGGTATTTATTGGCCCCCTCTACCGCCGCCATCAATTTTGGCCCCAATAACTTGGCAATAGCCGAAGTAAATAATAAAAAAATAACCATTGCCAACACACCTAAAGGTTTATTTGCCTGTGCGCATGCCTGTCCGCATGCTGGGGGTATTATGGCGCAGGGCCATATTGATGCATTGGGTAATATTGTTTGCCCCCTGCACCGCTATAAGTTTAGCATACACAATGGCAGAAACACCAGTGGCGAGGGATATTATTTAAAAACTTACCCCATAGAACAGCGGGAAGAGGGTGTTTTTATAGGTTTTGAGCAAAAAGGACTGCTGAATTTCTAAAGAATTCAGAAAAAAATTGAGAAAGGATTTGGGTACTATGCAAAATCTCCTATTTTTGCACCCCGATTTAGCAATAAATCAAATAAGGATTCCCGAATAGCTCAGTTGGTTAGAGCATCTGACTGTTAATCAGAGGGTCGCTGGTTCAAGTCCAGCTTCGGGAGCAAGGTTGAAACACAACGGTACAAAGCACTTCGAACAACGAGGTGCTTTTTCTTTTTACCACATCCAAATGACCTTGCAGTGAAACTTGCAGTATGTGAACTGATATTGCGGTTTATTACTTCCTTTTCGCAATAGGACTCCATATTTGACCCCGGATTATTTACCCTTAGGTTTACACTCTGAAACGGTTTGATTGAGATTACGGAGACCGTATGCGACCGTGGGATATAAACAGTTAATGTGTATAATTCCCACTTCGAGGTGTTTGTAGAAATAAATATTCTTTCTACCTTTGTTCTGCCGTAGTGCTTATTAAGCATAAACCGGGTAAACTGTTGATGCATTAATTGCTATACAGAAATATAAAACTATTATGGAATAGATAAGAATTGGTGTTCGAGGGTAACCTTGGATAAACTTTAGTTTTATAAATTCTAAAAATAGTGTTTATGCTTAGCGAAATTAATGGTAGTAACAATGTGGTAAATCAGTATATCACAGTACAAGTTTTCAATCATCCTCCAACACCTCAGGTTGATGAATCTCCAAAGAAAAACAAGTTTGATTGGAATGGTCTTATATCCCTCATTGGGAGACTTATACCCTTGTTTGTAGTTTTAATCCCAATATGGTTTGGTTGATTTCATACAAATGAAAAGGCCGAGAAATTAATAATCCAACTAAGAAAAATTTGACAAAATAAATATTCTTCATACCTTTATGATTACAGATTACCAACTACAATCTGATTTTAGAGGTATTATCGAATATACTTTTAAAGGAAGAAATACAGCAAAATTAATGACAAAAACTCTAGGGTGTAACCTTAGATTTAGTGTTGTGTATTTTTCACTTTAAAAGTATTTTCAATGGTCGTCAACAATATCAATGGTGATAACAATGTGGTATATCAGAATATCACAATACAGGTAATCAATCAGCAACCCACTCCTCGGATTGATGAATCCCCAAAGAAAGAAAAAAGGAAGTTTGATTGGAATGGTCTTATGTCCATCCTTGGCAAGATTATACCATTCTTGATTTCATTCATTCCAATAAGTAGTGGTTGATTATTATATTATGTCCCTTGGTAATAACTACCATTTCGCATATTTTTTATAATTAATATATTCCAAAACAATATTTGTGAGTATACAAGAATTAACCGATAGATTTATCAGTGATGTTGATAATGTCATTCTTGCAAAAAGCGTCGCTAGAAGCCTGGAACAAATACGGTATGAACGAAAACTGTATGCAAACGATATAAAAACAAAATTGACCGTAAGTTTAGATGAGTCTAACATCTCAATGGATTATGAAATAATTCTACCTTATAGTTTAGGTGACATAGGAAACTTTTTAAATCATAACGAAAAAGTATTTAAAGTTGAAACTGATGGCAAGGTTATTATTACAAATTTTGCCGCTGAAATAAAAGCAAATAAGCTATGCATAACAAACACAATACAAAAGTTAAAAGATAGCCCTAACCTTATTGTTTATTTTGGTGATTCTCAACTTACGCAGTTTGATTATTTAATTGACAAATTTGAGCAACTACATGACCAATCTGTAGTACTTTTAAAATGCTATCAAAGGATAAATGAGAATAAGACAATTGCTTGAATTTTAAAAAATGTAAAATGAAATCAGTTTCATTCGAGATACCGACAGAGCAACTAAATAAGCTATTGGAAATGTACCCTAACAAAGGGAAAAATAGTGATGTGGGGAACATTGCAGTAATGGTAGCTGAACTTTATTTCAAGAGCCTTGACCCAGACTCAATTTTTACAAGGGGCAGTATCGATTTACAGGTAACATCCAAAGGAAGGACAGAAAATTATGAGATAAAAGGAACAGAGGATGCCGATATTGCCTGGGCAAAACTGAAGGTTTCAAGTAGACAATGTTATGATGAATTGGTTGCTGGTATGATTCTTATTCGAGTGACTAACATTCGAAATGCAAAAGTGATTTTACACTTTATGAAGTATGGCGAAGATTTTACAATGGTTGAGGAACCACGTTGGTCAATAAAGAAAGTAAGTAATAAATAGAAAACCGTATTTATTTACATACCAAAACGAACAACAATTTGAGTGCCATTCTTTACTGTGTTATGACAATTGGAATTTAAAAAAAGATTCAACTACAGCTGGGTGTGAAAATATTTCAGAAAGAGTTTTAATCAATTCATTGGAATCGGCCTTACTTAATTTTTCTGTGAAATATTTATTTACGTCAAAATCATCATTTCGATAAGTATAAGATAAAGCCAATGATAACTCTTTATAAGTATTAATCGAAATATTCTTTCTAGCTATTTCTACTATAAATCCACTCCATATTTTATCATCAGGTAATCCAGATGTATGAATTTCACTTATAACCCTATCGACAAAATTTACAACAATTGGCTTTAATTGCTCAAATCTTTCTTGATATAGTAAATCTTTTGGTTTATTCTTTAATTTATTCAGGCCTTTACGAATCTCCCAATAATAATGAAAAATATTATGGTCAGAGGGATAATATCTGCTTAACGCATCAACAGCGTTATTAATTCTTAAATTCAGGTTTGTTTTATCTAATTCATCAATATTAGTTTTTATGTATTCGCATAATTCTAATAGTTGCATAAATATATTTTAAGTTTTCTTTTTCTAAATTTAATTAAAATTTGTAACTTAGTCTTGACAATAATTAAAGAATGACTGACATCCTATCAGATATATTAGTAAATGTTATTGGGGGCTCCTTTTGTTCGCTTATTGCCTTTTTTGTTGGAATAGGTTATAATGGATTTATTAATTCTATAAAAAAAACTTTTGTGTAATTAATACACATTAAAATTTTAAGCTTTTTACATAAAAATTATCAAAAAATTATTGTATTGACAACCCAATTCTGGCTCCTTAAACAATAACTAAGTTTCAAAATGATATTATTTTTATAAAAGCGGTTTATTAAATGTTGCCTTAATCAGCTTCCTCAGGTTCCTTCCCTCTGCCTGGAGAATCGTGTGTGCCTGGTTGAACTCTGTCTCCAGCCTGTCGCACTCCTCGTCGGTGAACACCCTGTTGCCACCCTCATCTACATATTCGTTAAACGGTAGGTACACGTCCAGCATAATCTTCTTTTCTGCCATGAGCTGCTTTACCCATGTCTCAACGTCTTGTCTTGTCTTCATTGTTTTTTATACTTTAAATACGGTGCAATAAAAAAACCATGCGGGTCTTTCCTTCTACTTCACTTGTCTGAACGTGACGTTAATTCTGCCGCCATCGAGTTTACGCTTAGGCACTTGATGCTTATAAAGCTTTTGGACATTCTTTCCCATCTCCAAAATTGAACCATCATGGAGGAAAAGCTTTGTGATTGCATTTGTCTCCTTACTTTTAAATTGAAATTCACGGGTGACACCAAGGCTTACGGATGCGATTGATTCATGAAGCTGCGATTCTAAATCTGAGTGCCAGCCGATACTATCGTTCCCTGACCTGTAGTAGTTAAGAAGGCATGCATTATATTTCTTGTTGATTGTTGCTTCAACGATTTCTTTTAACTCAAGCAATGGTTTGATAAATGGCTTTGGCAGATTTTCGGTTCCGCTGTAGTTATACTGTTTCTCTCCGTACCATGCAGTCAGTCTTGGTTGTAAGATTTCCTTTCCCATAATCTTGATTGGCTTGTGTTCCCATTCAATCTGCTCTTTTAACTGCTGAAAGAAGTATTCTGTATCTGTTATAATATCAGTGAATAATATGCATTCTGCATTAGGAAGTTCTATGTTTGTTTTCATTACTTATTTTTTATTTGTTGTTTAAAATGCCGCTCGATCTTCGAGCGGCATTGATTTCATCCTGTCCTTATTTTTCAACTTCGTCTAATTGTAAACTTTTGGTTCTTAAATATTCGTTATCAATCTCTGATAATTCTAAGCCATCAAACATTTGCTCTGACCAATTCTTATCATATTCTTTAGAATAATTAGCTTTATACTGAATTAGCTTCATTTCATAATCAAGAAAATCTCTTGAATACGCTCTATCCCAAAGTTCATATGCTGTTCCAAACTCGTCATTTCGCAGAGTCCACTTAAGATTAAAATAATGTGTTATATAATCTTCGGCTAAATATGCGTATGTCCCTGCAATTACAACATTGATGGTGATTACAATACCATTCTTGTTTATGAATTTTAAACTGGCAGTACTTCCTCTATAAACTCCGCCTGGACCTTTTGGCTTCTTTTTTGTTTTAAACCTTTCTGCCCTTGCCATCTGCAATGCTTCCCATACAAGTTCCGCATTGGTCATTACTGTGTAGTCAACTGGTGCTACATCGTTTGTTACTTTTGTTTTCATTACTTATTAAATTAAAATGGCCCGGAAAAAAGGTAGAGCTTCTTTTAACCGAGCCGGATTTTTAATCCTAAACTTTTTATGCTTCAATTACCAGGCTCTACTCCAATAATATCCGCTATCATACTTTTAAATACTGAGGAAAATAAAAAAGTGATTCTCTCAATATTGTACCGTAAAGATGCATGGGGATTGAATTAAAGAGAAATTGGGAAGGCGAGAATCACACAAACTCCACATCGGTTCCATATCGGTTGTCTTGATCTCGACGCGTCGAGATCAGGGTCCCTCACATTTTTTATTCTTCCAGTATTTAAATGATAAACAATACAACAATGGAAAAGAATTTAAACGAGCTTATCAGTGAGCTCAACAAGCAGACAGAGGGACTCAAACAACTGAAGGAAGAGTTTGAGCAGTATCAAAAATCAGAAGCAGAAAAATCCAGCTCAGTAATTACTTTTTTTTGTGGTACAAGTGTATCAGATGAAATAAAAGAAGAGATAATCAAAAATGTAAGACACCAGTTTTTAAACTAGGTTTTCATTATTTTTTATTTTTTAGGTCGGTCTTTAATTAGACCGGCCTTTTTATTTTGCGTTTAGGACTCCAAAACGGAGACCAAATTCAAACCTTGCAGATAATACTGATTTCGGTTCAGAGGTCCGTAACGGAGCCCATATTCAATCGTGCGAATAAAAAATGCCAACACGTAATGTTGGCACAATGGAGGGATATGATATTGGATTTTAATGGCAGTAAATACTTGTGATTTTGAATTTCGAAGATGCATCGTATTCCCAAGAGAATTCCGTTTGGACAGAAGAAATTTCTAACTCCATATTCCCCTCCTCTTCCATTCCTTGTTCTGAACTCTCATGCCGATTTGGTATATGTCCAAATCATTGTTGTTGCAGTACCTGAAGCACTGAATCATTGTCTTGTTCAGGTGCTCGTTCTCCTCCTCGCTTATGCTGTCCAGCTCGATTTCGTCGTCTGGATGGAATGCCACGTTGTAGGTGACGTAGAGGTCTTCAAAGAAGCCCTTGATCGATTTCTCCGAATTGATTTCATAATTTTTCATGATGTATAATTTTGATACAGCAAGAATAGCAGTTCGGTTCCACGCACGCGTCATGGGTGCGCGCAAGGATTTTGCTAAAGATTCTGGGGAATAAAAAAACCGCAACCAATATTAGATTGCGGTTCGTCGATTGCGTCCAACCAAGTTTGACGTTTCGTTTTCAGCTCTTTTTTGGACAGTAAAAAACAGTTCAAAAGAAATCGGCAACAAAATCCTGTAAAAACCTACCCACACGGATGTAGATAGGCGCAGTATAGTGGATTATACGATTCGTTTCGTAGTTATTGCTAAGTTTTTTAGTACGTCGATAAGAAATGGCATATCAGAAGTGTTCGACCAGGTACTTTATACCCTGGAAAAGTAGCATCACGGCGGCAATTATTCCACCGACGATTAATAAGGGAGAAAACGGTCCTTAAAAAAGTTGTCCTCGTAGTTCGACATATAAATTACATAAATGAACTAAACTCAAGTCCCATCTCCGCTAATATTCTTCTTACCTCGATTTCAATTTGAACTTTTCGAGATGGCCATACTCTGGATAAGACCAAGATAGTTTCGTAGGCTTTTTGATTTTCAGACTTTGAATCAAATGGTGCACTTGACACTTTATTTAAATTTTGAATGTATTCTATCCCAATATCAGATGCTAATACATCAATTTGAGAATTAAGTTGGGATGATATTGAAGATAAAGAAGAACGTAAACTATCTCTTGCAGCAACTATTGCCCTTGCATTTAAAACTGCGTTTTCTTGGCCTTCATTTACGCCACGAGTTATTAATTTATCAAGTTCTTCAACATATTTCCTTGGTGCATCATCAATCTTTTTCTTAGCTTTTTTTCGATTCCAGATTGTTGTTACAAAAAAAGTAATAAGACCAACTAATAAAGGCGCAAATATGCCCATAAAAAAATCACTGAATGAAAGAATAGGTTTAGGGGTATCTATTTGGTTTTTTAATGAGTCTATTTTTTTTAAGATTACTAAATCCCTTGGCGTTAGAACTGAATCACTGTAAATCAACACACTACGAAGTGAATCAAAGTAAAAACCTTTTATAGGTATTGGCCTATATGGGTCTAGGATACCATCCAAATCCCCATGAAAGTATCTTTATTATTTTGTGAAAATAATTGCAAACTCATAAGAATAAAAGCAAGACAAAGAAAAAAATTAAGGGGTGCAATTTTTGATGGGTAATTTTTATAATTCATTTTGTAAAAAGAGTTTTGGCTACTGCAATATAAAACTCCTTTTTTATTACTCCAAAAAAATGAGCTGATGTAGAAACACCAGCTCTAATAATAAGTAAGTTAAACAATCCTGCCTAAAAAACATGAGCAAAATGCTCAATAATTTAAATACTGTGAAATCTGAAAAATTTATTCCATCATTCGAACTGACCTTCGTACAATTCCTGAGCAATTTCCTTTCCATAATACAGCTCGAAGTATTCGATTGGTTGCACATGACTATCCCCTGGTGTGATTAGGAGCTCATAATTGACTCCGGATTGTTTTTCTGTGGTAACTATAGGGTCACTTGGATTTGGTTTATCTATGGAGACCATTTCTGATTCTGTTCTATAGTCCTCAATCTTGAAATTAGGCTTTATGCCTAATGCATTGAACTCATCCCTTAGCATTTCTATTCCCTTTGCAATTGCCTCTTCGGAATCTGAATATAAAGAATCGAAAATATTTACAACATCATAACCCATCTTTATGAGCTTTATGTTTATTGAAAAAATAATTGCTGTTTCAAGTTGCTGCATCATTACTGGAAACTCTTTGTAATGTTTTGAATAAAACTCATTTCCTTTTAAAGCGAATATGGCTTCATAGCATGTAGGATAAGATTCTTTAAACTGGCTCTTTAAGTAGTTTTCTTTTTCTATTTCCTTCGTGAAAAATACCTTGCCGAAGAACTCTGCTTTAAACTCGCCTCTCTTATCAGCTGACACATTATTTAGGTGCATAAAATGCTCATAAAACCTTCCTTCCTCACATGCTTCCTGATATTTCAAAACATCTTTCTTAATAAAACTGTATTTCTTTTCTGAAAAATTCCTGAATAGAATTGATGCAATGAGAGGCTGTGAATTAGATATGTCAATGCCGATGAGAGGTTTACTGTTCAATCTAAGGAACTTTCTGTAACCTTTTTCCAGATTTGTGATGTTGGTATAAATCCGGCTATCCTTATCCGGTCTTGAAATCCTGAACCTGCCAGCGAGTAACTTGTAAACTGGGATAAATTTAGTGGGGATTTTGCCGATAATTTGGTACGGTACGGAAATGCCACTTATGTTAGGAACGAAAGCGCCACTTACCTGAGAGGCAATATTAGCATCATTTATTAGCTTAGGTACGAAAATGCCACTATCTAATACACCTATTTTAGTAAGGGTATTTGAATTAGAAATTAGTTCCTTTGACATATAATCATACACACCATCACACATAGAAATCTTTTTTACAATCTGAAAATATTCCTGCAATTCACCAAACAGTTTTGATTCATCCAGTTCTGACATCATAACATCGCTAGCATTATTTAAAGTTGAACGATTTATTAGAACGACATCGAGTGAATCATATTGTGGCTTGTACTTATAGGAAAACACACTGGCTTGGTAATTGGATTTATCAACTTTAAAAAGTCCTGCATTCACAAGGTCATTTATAATTCTGTTTACCTCCTTATTGTCACATGACAAAAGTTCCCTTGAAACCCTTTGAGAAATAGCAACTGTCTTCGTGTTGGTGTTCCAGCATCTTTCAACTGTTGCTGAAAACATTTCAATGTATTTGTAAAGACAAATGTATTTGTTTTTAAAATGTTCGTTATTTTCGGCAAGTAATTTCAATAAATCAATTCTTCCTGATGGGATGAATTTCATGTGAACTCCTTGCTTTATAATTTTTTTACGTGGCATTGCATATAAAATTAAAATGCCGGAAAGAAAGGTGGTAGTCTTTACAATCCGGCGTGAGTTTTAAACTCAAATATTTTTTACTTTCAACTTTTGACTACCACACCAAAAATTTACTCGCTATCATAATTTTAAATACTGACATATATTTTTTTTGATGTAGCAAAGATGTGACGGTGAAACATGAACTGGAAATCGGTTTTTTTAATTCCATGTTCAATTGAACTTAGCATTTCAGAATTTCTGTCCTCATATGATTGCCAAGTGCCGCCATGAATGGAATCTGGACCATATTTCCCATCAGTTTTATTGAATTTGTTAGGCTTATTCCATCGAAATTGCAACCTTCCAGGTTCGAAATGACCTGGTACTCTTCCAGTTTCATCTTTCTTTCTTCAAATGTTGTCCCATCAATCACTTTTATTCTGCCGTTTGCGGTTAAAGTGCCAGCAACTATGTCCTTTGTTGACTTCCAATTTTTACCGGTGTTGTAGTGGGTGATATTCGGGAGTAGGTTGTTCATGAATTGCTCAGGTTTTACTGCACATGGAGGTGGAAAACTGGGCACCCCGACATCCTTCCTGACCAACATGAAGATTGTCCTCTTCCTGTCCTGCCTGCCACCGTAGTTTTTTGCATTCATTATCTGGACTTCCATGTGGTAATTGTGTTTCAGAGTGTGTGCATAGTGACGCATCAACTCGGAGACGAATGGATTTACTTTATTATCAAACATTCCATCAACCTGTTCAAATAGGGCTCCAGCCGGCATAAATTCATCAACCATGTCAAACTGGTTGAACATATAATAGTTTGAATCCGCAAATGGGTATCTATTAGGATTGATTTTGGACAAATTGTGACAAACGCTACCCGAATTGATTAAAGCGATTTCACCTCTTTTTAATTTGACCTTGAATCGCTTTAAAAATTTGTTTACTGACTCAAAGTTTATATTATATATGTCCCCTTCAGCCTCACCGAATTGATAATGGCCCTGTGAGGTCCTGTAGTCTCCAATATCAAGCCCGTTATTCTCTGGAAGGTTGTTTATATAGAACTGTCCTGCGACGTCCCAATTGTCAGAAGAATACACATTTTTGAAGCCTGCCAGTTTCAGTCCTTTGGACATGCCGCCAACCCCTGAGAAGAAGCCGATGGTTGTTAAATCATAACTCATTATTTTACTTTTTTTATTGTTACAAAAATTGTGTCTCCGTGGTCGTTCATGAAGCTGTAGGTTTCCGTTGAAGATTTTTTATCCTCTTGTGGAACAAGACAGTACTCATAGTCCAGTTTTTCTTCGCCATCTATGTTCACTTTGAGCTCACAGTTGACTGCTTTAATATCAATTTTAAAATTCGGGCATGAAAAATTGAATTTTAAATTTGGTGGTGGCGATTCTGGAGTCAATTCTTTTTGTATTACAGATGGTTCCTTTTCAATTTTGCCACCTTTTCTTTGTTGGGCAATTTGATATGCATGAAACATTGTGAAATCTTCCTCATTTTCAACTCTGTCAAACAGATTTAAGTCAAAATTTCCTACGTAGCGAGTCCTATATACGGTAGAACGGCTACAACCTAGAATTGCTGCCACCTTATAATCAGCATTTTCTTCCTCGGTTTCAATTTCTTTGGCCCATTCTGGATAGATTTCGAGCTGATTGATTAGAAAATTGATTAGTAAGTAGAACTTTAAGTTGTTCCTTTTGTGATACTGAAACTGCCCGTAGCAAATCATCCTTGTGATTTCCTTTTCGGATATGTTTTCTATAACAATTACTTCAATTTCTTTTAGCCCATTTTCACTTGCTGAGATGAAAGACTCAGGATGGGTCAGCACTTTGTTGTCAATTGTTACCACAGGGCAATCGTAGTGGTTAAAAAATGCTGCCTCTTTAAGGTAAGTTGGTGTGATTTCGTTGTTTGGAAACATATCAACTACTGGGTGGATCGATAGAACCACCAATCTTACTGTTGTTCTTTTGTACTCGAACTTTTTTGTGTTCATGTTTTTTTAATTTAAGTGTATAATTAAGTACTGGACGCTGTCGTCAAAATTTTCATTAATCAGGTGATTTATTTTGCAGTTAGGCATAACAAATCCGTCAATAACGATGTCTTCAATTTTTAATAAGTAGTTGTTCATAATTTAATTGAGTTTTTATTTTTTACTTCATTTAAGGCAAGGCGAAGCCATGTGACTATTGATGGTCATTTGCCGCCAGGCATTTAAATATATTTTTTAGATTAAAATTTTAGGGTGTTTAAGTCTTCGCCCTTTTCGTTTATGATGCAAACCTAATCGGGAATTCTAGATATTTTGCATGATTTTGCACCTATCTTTTATCTTTTTTCAGATGCAAAATATCTAGAATTCTGACAGAACTTCGTGGGTTTTTATTCTTCCCTAATAGAATCAAAGTAGTCCCTTAGTATTTCATATAAGTCATCAATACCCTCGTATATTCCTCCAAGGCTTCTTATCTACCTTTGAAACCTTATGTACTCAAGATGAATATGTATTTATTTGATGTTGTCAATTGTTCTTTTGTAAATACCAGACAAATTTGACCCCCTTTAGCCAAAGCAATGTGACCCCCTATGAATACATTCCAAAAAAGTATTAATACAGGCCTGCTGAAGAAGACTAAAAAGATATAAAGAACAGTTGTTTTGTAGAACTAAACTAATGATTAATTTCAGTTCATTGATTTTATAAAAATTATTGCATTGTTTCTGCGGTACCTTTTTGTTTTTTTCTTTGGAACTCGCCACAAAGTTCTATTCGTATAGATTGGTGAACGATTCTATCCAGGATAGTATCAGCAAGCGTTTCAGGAAATGAGAACAACCACCAATTGACAGTCACTCCAGAACTTCAATAGTTGCTAATGCAACAATTGAGACTGTAACTTTCGCGGCTGCTTTCTTTGCAACAGCAAGGGTTGTCTTCAGCCCGGTAAATAAGAAGACAGCAATACTCCGTGGTGTATATGCGGATGGCAATTCTGGTTGTGGTTCTTACTTGATCAAGGCTGGCATGACGGCTTTGACAGCTTCTACTGAGTACAAGTGGAATATGATTGTTGTGGAATAACTATATAAACGCTCCCACCGTGTGATTAGGAGCTCCACACCAAGACGACAGGAATAAACAAGCAGATTATTTAGAATTGAGATTGAGGACGAATTTGGATAGTTTAAACGCAATCCGGATAAGTCCTTTTAATAATACATACTTCCGCTTAAATAATTCTACTGAATAGCCTTTTCAAAAAAAGCACCCACATAATAGTAATCGTTCTCTGGATGTGGTTTCTCATCATAACCAAGATATGGCTTTACAAGCACTTTAAGGTGAACATCCGGTAATCGATAATCGTAATAAATAAATTCGTCAATCTGCGTTAGTTTAGGCTTTCCGTATTTTGAGCTGAAGTCATCTATGAGGGCATCTTTTTCATCAGCAGTTACGGCGTAAAAGCTTTCAATATGTGCATAGATTGGCACAAACTTCTCTCGTTTTAAACTTGGATTATGGTAGGTTATTGAAAATTGTGAAAGAGTTCCCAATCCAATTATTAGCAAAAAGGCATCAACTTTCTTATTTGCCGAAAATTTGTAGATTAAACCCTTCTCTACAACCTTGACTTTTTTGCTCTTGATTAATGCATTCAATTGTGAGGAAATGTCTTTGTTAAGTTCGAGTCCTAACGGCAACACAGTTTTGGATTTTGAAGGCAAAACAGTTTCAGAGTTTAAGGGCAATACAGTTTCGGCTTGAGATTCTTGTTCATGGCAACTGCAAAAAAAAAGTGTAATGAGAAAGACAGTTTTAATATTCATACAATAGTTTATCGACACACAATATAATAAAATACGAAGTAAGCAAATGCCACTATATAATATACTTCTTTTTTAAAACTTAAATTTTCAAGGTTTCCTGTGATGTTCATTTGAACACCTTGGTTGATACTATAAGGATAAACAACGCTGGATGAACATCCCTTACCACAAATCAGTCCTTGCTAAAGTTTTGTCTGTCCTCTCCATGAAGAAACACATCCTAAACTTCCTTGTCGCCGTCGGAATGTACTCTGCAGGGACAAAGGTTTACCTTGTAGGAATCTTTACGCTTGTGATATTCGATGCGCTTACAGGCGTCATGGCGGCCAGACAATGTGATGAGAAGTTTGAGAGTAAGAAGTTCCGGAAGGGATGGATTGATAAGATTGACCTATACTCAATGCTCATGTTCAGCGTGTTCATACTAGAATACAAGCTGAAGACAATGGTTTCATACGACCCTCAGTTCATGTTGTTCACTGTGACCTTCCTGGTTGCTTCATACGAGTGCATAAGCGTCGTGGAGAACATATACACGATATATCCCAAGATGGCGATTTTGAAGACGGTAATGAGGCTCATTGGCAAGCTACAGGACAAGGTTGTAGAGAAGGCCGAAAACGCAATTGACAACTTGGGGGACGAAGGCCAGCATGACGGAGTTAAATAGTAACCAATTACTGAATTCTAAATCATTTCAATACCCAAATTCATTCTTATGTGTATTATAATTAGCGATTCAATTTTTCTGGATTCTTCTAAAAAATATTCGTAAGATTCTTTTGCACTGCGGATAGTTTTGCTTTTATAACTCGAATGAATATATGGATTTCCCAAAGCACCTTTATTTTCTTCAAGTGAACTCAAAGTGTCACTTAACAATTCTCTATAATCCAATAGTAGGTTATAAAGTATGTCTGTAATGTAAGGTTGATTAACCAATAAATAACTGGAAAAATCATTTAAGCTTTCTCTAGTTTTTTCTTTTATTTGGGTATCACTACTATTGTAGTAATCAAAAATCAATTTATTGCTTTTGAATAAGCGTTCTAACGTTCCTCTGTATACATCAATCCTTTCTTTGAATATTCCTGAAAATGAAATCTCATACTTCTTGAATCTTTTATTTACAGTTCTGACCATTATGATTCCGAAAATACCTGAGATGATTGCAGGTGCCAATGGCAATAAAATATCCCAATTTGTTTTTTGCATTCTTTTTTTTTAATAAAATAATCAATTCCATTTCCATCTATCCAATAGTTTGAGTCTATTTCTTAAAACAAATAATCCCCATTTTGATTTTACTTTATTTTTTTTAATTTTTCTATTTAAGAGAATTTCAAAGGTTAAATCTGGTTCAATAAAAGTTCCATTATTATAGCACTCGTTGCAAAATGCTGTATTTAAACTTCCATCTTGGTCAGTACCATTCTTAATCATAGAATCAAATTCAGTAAGGCAACTTTGACAGTATTGGTAATATTTTTTCTTCTCATTTAATTGTCGCTTAAATAATTCATCTTGTAACGTTTGCTGTTTTACAATCCCAAGTATTCCGATTAACATTAGTATCATGGAAAATGTTACAAAGTTATTTGTATCCTCAAATTCATCATGCAAGTCCTTGGAATAATTTTTTATTTTTTTTGTAAATAATTCTAGTTTAAGACTACCTAAATCTATTTTATTATTTAACCTTACAATATTCAAATACATTTTATAAAAATTATCATAGAGTATTGTAGTGTCGTAATTAGAATATTCAAAAAAAACCCTACCTGAATCATTATAACTTATTGGATTTTTGATGTTATTAATAAAAGCAAGTCTTTTAGATTCACTTTTTATGTTTTCAACTTCGTTATCAACTGACTGTCTTTCAACTTCTAAACTGTCCGCCTGATTATCAAATTGTATAGATAAATTTTCAAAAGATTTATAATAATTGATATAATCAGTATAGGTATATATTCCTAATCCTAAACCCAATAGAAATATCAATTTATTTAGATTATCAGGTAATGAAGGGATTGTCATATAATTTCTAGAGTTTATAAATGAAAATGCCGACCCCATGAAGAAGTCGGCATGTAAAATATAACAAATAAGAAACAAATCAAAAATTCAGTAGGGTAGAAGAAACATTCTTGTAGACATCAGTAGGCAATGATTTCAGATAGTGCTCTGTCGTTGCGGTTGAAGTGTGTCCCATCATATCACTTATGAATGCAATCGGCGTTCCGTCCAGCTTCATCTTCGTTCCGAAGGAGTGTCTAGCCAAAGCCAAGTTCAATTGAACATCTAAACCAATTTGTTCGCCAATCTTGTTCAGCTTTTTGTTCATGTGTCTCTTGAACGACTGCAACCTCTTTTCCATCTGCTCAGCCGACATGTCATTTGACAGGATAGGAAATATAAAGTCATCAGCATGTTTATTTGTGCCCCTACGCCTCTTCAAAATCTCTTTTGCCTCATCGTGAAGGTAGACAACCACATCCTTACCACCCTGCTTTGTCCTGCTCGTCTTGCTTCTTTCGAAGGAGAACATTTCGCCAACCAAGTATCTGTTGCGCAGGTGTAGAATGTCCTTTATGTTCATCCCGTTGCACAGGTAGGAGAAAAAGAAAAAGTCCTTTGCCTTATACTCTGCAGAACCAGCAGGCTTGTACTCAAACAGCAATTTCAAGTCCTTCGGATATAGAACTGACTTGCTGCGCGATGATACGCCGACCGAGTAGTCCTTGAATGGGTAGTTCTTCTGAGAAATCAGCCCCATCTTTATCGCCTTATTGAATATCACCCTAAGATGCCTTAGGTACATGTTCGTGGTCGATATGCTCCTTCCGTTCTTCTTCATCCATGCGGCGTACGACCGAAGGTAGTCAACATCAATATCCTCAAGGTTCATCTCCCCACGAAAGTTAACCAACGACCTTATCGTACCCCTATAAAGGATTGAGGTCTTGAATCTCTCCTCCTTGTTCAGTTCGTCAATCTGCTGGCCAAATAAGAAACCCATGGACGTCTTCGTGAAAGAATTTATGTCTGTTTCTCCAGCAAACATCTTTCTGAATGATTCCCTTGAAGGTTTAGGCAGCATCTCAAGAACCTGCTCAGCCTTCGTCTTGTAGTCGAATAGAATCTTCCTCAACGACTTCACCTCCTCGCTGCCACCCCTTCCTTCCAAAGCCTTGTCGAAGTCCTTTCGGGTAGCATAGACCCTAAGACCTGTTTTGAACTGCTGACCGTTGAGGTATATCCCAAGCTGAATGGGACATAAAGGGTTCTTCTTGTCTGACCCGGCTTTGGGGTAGCGGGCATCGAACTGAAGGTTAACCGAGTGATTTTTCTGTTTCATGTTTTATATTTTCACCGAAGATGCCGTGTGCAAGAATGGCGCATCCTACCCGTCGCGCTAAACAATTGCAAGGATTTTGCAAGATTGATTATCTTAGATACACAAAACCCTATATGATGGAACATACCAACGGCAAGCCGAAGGCAGAAATAAAGTCAAATACCGAGACAATTCAGGAAGGCAAGGAAACATGTGGAATCATTATGCCAATTGCAGATTCACCAGGATATGAACCAGGTCACTGGATTTCTGTTAAAAAAATTGTTGAAGCAGTAATAGACGAGGCAGGTTTTATTCCAAAGATGGTAAGCGATTCCGATGACATAAAAATTATACATACAAATATTGTCTCAAATATAGCCGACAATCCAATTATTGTATGTGACGTAAGCTCAAGAAATCCAAACGTTATGTTTGAACTTGGTCTCAGATTAGCTTTCGATAAACCGGTGGTTATTATAAAAGACGAAGACGGCAAAACCCCCTATTCATTCGATATTTCACCTGTGAAACACATATCATACCCTTCTGGTCTTCACTTTCACGAAATTAACGAGTTCAGGGATAAGTTAAAGGGCGCCATATGTTCTACCCGTGATGAATCTAGGAAAAAAGACTATTCACCTTTTTTGAAAAACTTTGCGAAAATAAAAGCAAAAACAATAAATGAAGAAGAAGCTGGCTTATTAACATTCTTTGAAAAGAAGTTTCAAGAATATGAAATTAGAAATGTTGCCCTGATAAAAAGTTTAATGAGTAGATTAGAAACAAAAACTGTTTCAAGTTTTGATTCCAAACAAAAAGAATATCAGGATTATAATAGTCCTATTGTAAACGAATTTAAGGATTTTATAAAAAGAAATTCAACTTCAACAAATTTAACTATTCCCCCAAGTATGCTAATTGAAGAATTTATAAAAGAAACAAGAAAAGGGTCACCTCTTATTGCTTCTTTAATTTCTGAAAGTAGTCAATTAAGGAAAATATTTCAAGATTGTGTTTTAGAACATCAGTCTAAATTTTGATAATTACATGATATAAACATCGCAATAGAACCCGCAATCAAACCAATGTAAATACTGCAAATAATCTCAAAATGGATTGGACCAGGAAAGACCATTTAGCTGGGTCGAACCGAATAGTCCACTAATTTTACAGGCTAAAGGATTTTTGTACAACCCAATGGTGGCGTGTGTTTCGGGGTATAATCAAGACAAATAACAGGGTGAATTGAGCAGGAGACAGGGGTTTTACCCCAGAAGGGCTAGGCCTTCTGTTAATCAGAGGGTCGCTGGTTCAAGTCCAGCTTCGGGAGCTAAAAGCTAAAAGCCATCAATTTTGATGGCTTTTAGCTTTTATACCTCTACCATGCTAAAGGCATGCACCCAAAGCAGAAATGTCTATTTATCTCTTTATTACCAATTACCCGCTGTAACGGAAAATGCCTGTACAATTGTAATCTACCTCTAATTGAGGATTTGCGCACAAGCGTGTACAATGTGAATTAATCGGGTTTGCTTTTGCTCATACATGTGATGGCGTACAAGAGTGCGACGCAACGGATGCCACAATAAAGCGCTTAAGATGGGCTCAAAAAAAAATACTTATCAGGCAGCTACCCTTTGCAAAATTACTTTGCAGGCACAGGCTGAGGTAACTGTTACCACATGAGGCAGATGTAAGGGAATGGATAAAAAATCTCCCGGCTCTAAGTGGTGTGTTAACTGGCCAATGGCTATGGTACAACTGCCTTCTACCACCAGAAATTTTTCGTAAGTGTCATCATGTACCTCTTGCGGGGCCATGGTTTTTATCCAAACAATAGCGGTTAATACACTGGCGTTATGGCCAATAATACGGGCAAACAGATCTTCGTCAGTAGCAGGGGCCTGCATATCTGCACGCTTCAACCACCCGGCAAAATCATTTATTTCCGATGTTTCGGAAAGCAAGGGTGGAAAAGAAGGGGCTTCGCCATGCGCCATGCGTTTCATATAATCTATGGTGGCCATTAAAAATGGTTTAACCGTTGGGTTGGGTTGCACCTCATTTGCTTTGGCAAAGTTTTCGAATTGGGCGGCAACCTCGTCTATAGCTGCACGTAGTGGTGGCTGGGCTGCTGCGGCAGCTTCCAATGCTGCCATTTCTGTGGGGGGCAATAAGCCCAGCACATATTCTTCAAGCATGCCCGATTGTATGTAATGCTCAATATCTGTCATGGTACCTGAAGGCGAAGATAATTTATTATTTATACTAAGTGGTGGTTGAACCTGGCCATACAATAGGCATTAAGCATTCTTGCGTCGCAGGCTTGTACTTTTAGTAACATATAGCAACAGGCATTGTGTTTATTGAAACAACTTTTCTATCAGTAAATTCACTACTTCTACCAAAATGAGTATAATAATAATCCACTCCAGCACCACACTATTACGATATTGCAACAGGTCTTTAAACAGTTCCAGGTTTTCTTTTACAATTTGCAGTCCCTCCTGTATGGTTCTGAAACGGGCCTGCAAATCGAATGTTTTCTTTAGGCCAATATCAAGTTTATTCAGGTTTTCATCTTCCCAGGTTTCTTCAGGCGAATCAAATATGTACAGGTTTTCGGCAATCCGGTTTTTAATATTCAGGGTTCTGCCAATATACTTTTTCAGGTTAATACCACTCAGGTCAAGCTTGCCTTTCTTTTCCAGTATTTGTGTATGGTAATTGGTTTCCTCCAGCAAAATATTGGTTTGATGGTTAAAATGGTCTAATGCCACACTTTGCGACACATTTAGCATAATCAACCGCAGTACTTCAATATCCGCAGTGGTAATTTCAATTTTATTATAGCCCAGTTTATTCTTTGGGGCATTGGTTTCAATATCAAATTCTTCACTTAGCTTTTCACCAAGCAATGTTTTACAATAGGGCGAAATAACCTGTATAAAAGCCGTCATCTCTACTTCGCTATAATTCAAAAAGCAAACAATGCCATATTTAAAAACATAAATCAATTTTTCTGTACCAGTATTGTAAAACAGTTCTTCAGAATCGGCATAATATATTTCGGCGGTAAACACCGTTTTAAAGGCTTTAATATCAATCCCATCCGCAATTTGAAAAGCCAGCACTTTTAGCATATAACACAAAATTTTGTTGTAAGTATACCTTGTATATTAAAGTTAATACATTAAAACGGGTCAATGTTTTTTAATGCAGGTATAACATGGGTAAAATACAACTGCCATGCATTGCATGGCAGCCTGTGGGTATCTAAAGGCAGTTTGGCTACTCAGCCCAACTCATGGTATAATCTTTATTTTCAATTGCCAGGGCAGTAGTAGTTAATTGCAACGGGTGAAAAGTATCAATCATAACGGCCAGTTCTTTTGTTTCTTTGGCACCAATACTTTTTTCTACTGTGCCGGGGTGCGGTCCATGCGGTATACCACCCGGGTGCAGCGTTAGCATACCGCGGGTTACATGTTTGCGGCTCATAAAATCGCCGTCTACATAATACAGCAATTCATCACTGTCAATATTACTATGATTATAAGGCGCAGGTATACTTTGCGGATGATAATCGTATAACCTTGGCACAAAACTGCATACTACAAAATTATGTGCCTCAAAAGTTTGGTGTACCGGTGGAGGCTGGTGTACCCTGCCGGTAATAGGTTCAAAATCGTGTATACTAAAAGCATAAGGGTAACAACAGCCATCCCAGCCTACTACATCAAACGGATGCCAACCATAATGCATATGGTACATTTGTCCGCGTTTTTTTGTTTTAATCAAAAAGTCTCCTGCTTTGTCAATTGGGTTAAGTTGTTCCGGCCCCCTGATATCCCGTTCACAAAAAGGTGCATGTTCCAGTAACTGCCCTTCTTTGCTCATATATCTTTTTGGGTATCGTATAGGGCTAAAACTTTCCAATATCAGCAAGCGGTTATGTGCATTGGTAAATTCAATCTGGTAAATACTGCCCCGTGGAATAATAAGATAATCGCCATAAGAAAAGGTAATGCGCCCATATTGGGTATGCAGTGTGCCACTGCCTTCATGCACAAAAATCATTTCATCAGCATCAGCGTTTTTATAAAAATAATCCTGCATACTTTGCTGCGGGGCGGCCAGCGAAATATGGCAATCATTATTCACCAGAATAGGGTTGCGGCTTTTTAAAAAATCATCTGATGGTGTAATGGCAAAACCTTCAAAGCAGCGATGCTTTAACATTTTGTCCTCGGCTATTTGCGGGCTTACATCGTAAGGTGCTTCGGTATGTATAATAACTGTAGGTGGATGGTGGTGATACAATAAAGAATAATCACTGCTAAATCCTTCGGTAGAAAATAATTGTTCGGCATATAAACTGCCATCCGGCCGGCGAAACTGTGTATGGCGTTTATGGGGTATGGTACCCAATGTATAATAATGCGGCATCGTTAAATAATTTTGAATTTAATAAAGGGCAATATAGTTTGCCCGGCATTGTATATATAGCGGCTGTACTTGCGTCGCACTCTTGTACGGTTGGTAATGCTGCGCGGCAAAAGCAGGCAGGTATTATAGCCGCGAAAGGGCAAGCATACACAGCAGAAAAATATATTTCCAGCTGCGTTTATCTATCCAGTAGGTAAAGTTTCTGTTAAATGGCATAAGTTGCAAGCTTTCTACCACTAATGTACAAATTAATCATGGCATGACACGTATTGGCCTTATTGCAGACACGCATCATTATCTCGATCCCGCAGTATTTAAACACTTTGATAACTGCGATGAAATTTGGCATGCCGGCGATTTTGGCACGGCTCAAATTGCAGATGCCCTGCAGGCATTTAAGCCCTTGCGTGGGGTGTATGGTAATATTGATGGCGCTGATATAAGAAGCTTATTCCCTGAGAATTTATTTTTTACCTGCGAGGGGATAAACGTGTTTATGAAACATATTGGCGGTTATCCGCAACGCTATGCTCCCGGTGTAAAAAACCTTATCATGCAAAATCAATCTAAACTTTTTATCAGCGGACATTCACATATTTTAAAAGTGATGTTCGATGCATCTTTGCAATGCCTGCATATGAACCCCGGTGCAGCAGGTAAACAAGGCTGGCATAAAGTGCGCACCCTTATTCGCTTTACCATTGATGGAGAAGATATGCGGGATTGTGAAGTTATAGAATTGGGAGCCCGGTAATGCTAAACCTACAACTTGATGTGTAAGCAAGGCATGTGGAAGTGTATGTAAAGAAAGTTTGCTAAAGACAGGTGCAAAGAAGAAAGTATTATGAGCCCTGCATCTCATTTACTATCAGCTGTACTTGCGTCGCACACTTGTACGTCCCTATCTGTAATCATCAGTAAAAAATTATTTAGACTTCCCTAAAATATTTCTCGAAACTTTTAGCACTATTGCCCTTGGAATAAACCTGATAGAATTAGCCATTATATAATTCATTGTGCCATGAATGGCAACAGTTTTTCCTTTCATCATCGCTTCATAACCATAAATCGCCACCTCTTTAGCGCCGGGAATTTCTCTACCCTTCACCAGCTTACTTTCTTCCATTGCAGCCGCTGCCTGAAATCCACTTTCAGTTGCACCAGGGCATAAAGCCGTAACAGTGATGCCTTTGTCAGCAACTTCATTACTAACCGCTTCTGTAAAACTTAACACATAGGCCTTGGTAGCACAATACACCGCCATGGTAGGCCCAGGCTGAAAGGCAGCGGTAGAAGCCACATTCATAATCTTGCCATTGTTGCGCTGCAGCATATCCTGCAGATATAGTTTGGTAAATTGTGTTAGGCTGATAATATTTAAATCAATCATTTGTAATTCTTTCTCCCAGCTTGTTTCAGCAAACATCCCAAAATCACCAAAACCAGCATTGTTAATCAGGTAGTCAATCTCTATTTTGTTTTGCTTTGTTTCCTCATAAACTGCGTGTGCAGCATTAGCAATAGAAAGATCTTTTGCAATCACATATATCTGTACATGGAATTTATTTTCCAGTGATGCTTTTAATTCATTTAGTCTTGCCCCATTTCTTGCTACCAGCACCAGGTTTACCCCCATCGAGGCAAATATCGTGGCCAGTTCCAGTCCAATTCCATTAGAAGCACCGGTTATTAATGCAGTATTTTTCATTTTTTTTAGTTTAATATGGTTGTATTCAGCTTGTACGTTTTGCTAAAAACCTCAGCTAATCCTAATGAAGGTTACCCATTTTCAGGATTGCAGCAATTTAAACAATATTTTGTGTGCCTACTATACACTAGATAATTGCAAAATCATTTGATTGTAAAGCTCATTAGATGATTAAAACCAAAAAATTGAGTACTGTACATAAATGGGCGATAGTTATCTTTAGTCATATAGGTAAGGTTCATTATTATACGCCAGTTGCCTAACATTTTCCAACACCCGCTTCATATAGGTTTTCCAAAAGGTATTAGCAAACAGCCAGTTAATTGGGTAAAGCAATACAATATTAAAATGTAAGGTATAGCTGTATTCTACCAAAACGGCATTGGTGTCAATAGGGGTGGTTTGCCATTCTCCTGTAAACCTGGTAAAACCCAGCATCCATGCCTGAAATTCACTTACTTCAAATTTCCAGTATTTATTTTCTACTCTTTCCAGCACAGTATCAACAGATGCAAAACCACCTTTTTGTGTTAATGATTTTGCCGCAAACACTTTTTTGCCTGATCCAACCTGTCCCCAGTTTTCATCTTCGGTGCAATGGGTTACTTTGGGCATAATGCCATAACCCGTATGTATTTTTGATACATCGCACAATATGGGTGTTTTAAATGCACGTTCCAGCGAGCAATGATAAGTGGTGGATATTTTTACTTTTGTTTTCATTTTAGGTAGCAGGGTTATTTTAAAATTGTTCTGCTATTTAGGGCTGTGTTTTAAATACCATTACCCTAACTTTTTTTGTATTTGCCAATAATGGCCAAACGGGTCTTTAAACATGCCCTGCCTGTAGCCATAATCGTGGTCTGTTACGGGTTGTATTTCAATGGCGCCTGCCTGTATACCTTTGCGCATTACCTCTGCTACATCGGATACAAACAAGCCAATCACAGTGGTAACACCTTTTGCGCTAATGGGTTCCAGTGCATCCATCCAGCGCATGGTTTCATGTACATGAAAAATAGCACCGTTTATTTCCAATTCTGCCACATGAATGCTGCCATCATCGTTACGAAAGCAAAAATGTTCTGTGGCGCCAAATTGCAAATAAAAATCAATACTATGTGTGCCATTGGGAATATGCAGTTCGGGTGCAAAATGTGTGGTGTTGTTATTTGTTGTCATAAAGGTGGTTTGTACAGTTCTAAGGTATGCAACATGTTTATCTGTGCGTAATATTTTTTCTGTTGGTAGCAATTAAATTATCCTTTTGTATGGGCCAGGCTAAAGTACAACAATGAGACTTTACTTGCGTCGCACTCTTGTATGGTGGATAATGCTATGCAGCTTTTATAGAAGAGAAAGTGCTGTTTTAGGTAGTAATAAATAAAATCTAAAAGATTCACCTGGCGTGCTGCGAGAAACAGGAGGCGAAATCACCATTGCTTACTTGGCTACACATTCGCCCTGGACCATATTAGTTGTCAAACGTAACAACAATAGGAACGTGGTCACTATATTTTATCCATTCATCAAAGTTGCCAATTTCAACTGAACTTACCCTTTTCAACAAGTCTTTTGAAGCAAAGCAGTAGTCAATATGATAAGGTTTGTCTTTGTGTCTATACATATATAGCGTAGGGTGTTCTTCTGTTCCTTGTATCTGCTTATGATGTAAATGATATGTGCTGAAAATTCCCTTGTCTTCTAAAAGTTTCACAACATTTGAGTGATTACTTTCTCTATGTTTTCTGTCCCAAATTGTGTTGCTGTTAAAGTCACCAATAAGAATTGTTTTTGTGTCTGTAAGCAAGTTTTGGTAATGATGGATGGCTTTCCAAACTTGTTCAATATATTGTCCATCTCTGTCTGTTGGATTGTTTGCCCAAATTGCAAATAAATTAAATTCGAATTGACCGTTTGTTACAGCAATTGGGATAATCATTTGTAAGTCTTGGTTGTGATTTTCAAGCACTGTAAAACGAAAATTACTGTAAGAAAATATGGCAAGTCCTTTGTTTTTATTTTTACCAAACCATAAAATGTCTGCTGGTTTTGGTGTATCAATTGGGAATAATAATTTGTCAGGATGCTCACACTCTGGAACAATTAAAATGTCTGGCTTGTATGTCAGAATAAAGTCAGCCTTTTTTCTGAAAGCCATATTACAGTTCCAGGTTATTATTCTCATTTATTAGAATGTTGTTTTAGGTTGACATGCAATGTTTTAAGCTTGCTGCAGAGCTGGAATTGTGCTGTGTATGCCGGCAACTAAAGCCGATTTAAAAACTGAAATTGGAGTAAATAACTAAAAGTGAAATAGTATTCATTCAAGACCGATTTTTCCTGATAGAAATAAACCTGATGATTGTTATACCGTTCGCCGGCTTTGCGGCAAATCTTTTGTTGAAGGCATGCCCCTCACCAGTCAGTAAGTTTCAATTTTTCCTTGCTGTAGTTGATGGTGTCAGCAAGGTAATCGTCTATTTGTAATTTTCCTAACTCAATAATGTTCTGTATCTCTAAACATTTTTTGGCGGCTTCCTGAGCCCAATCTCTGTCGTCTCGAATAAACTCTTTATAACAAGCATTAAAATGTTTAAAAGCTTTCTTGATTTGTCCGGCATGAAGATATATATGCCCCAGGTCAAAATCTTCCCAACCAACAGTTCCCCATGCTACACGGTCGCCAAATTTATTAATACCAAGAAAGTTTTTTTCGTAAGCGGCAATTATGTCTTTACTGTTTTGTGTCAATTCGAAAAAGGGTATTGCGTATTTGCTGATTTTATCAAATAAATCTGCAAAGTTTTCGTTTCCTTCAAGTTCAGTTGTGTAGTTCCACCATTTGTCACTTTTTGATTTAGTAGCCATTAAACCAAGTCTATTACCTGGTAGTAATGTAAGATACTCATCGTTACGTGAGAATAACGGTCTAATTGCTACATTAACCGTAAAGTTTTGTCCACCGTAGGCTGACTTTTGAAAGTCAAGAAATTGAAAAATATTGCCTGAAGTTATTCTGGCAACAACCGATGATTTGTATTGCTTAAACCCCAATGCTTTTAATGGCTCATCTATGTATTGTCGCCTTGCCTTTGTAAAATATTTTTTGGGGTCAAAGTCCTGTAATGTGTCACTTGTTTTGTGTGTCATAATGGGGTTGCATACAATGTTGAAGCATAGGCGATGTGGCGGTATTCTTTGTTCTGTCCGCCCGGTGCTGCTGATTAAAGATACAAAAGCTCATTGTTTATTCCGTTGCTCAGCTTTATTCGTCTGCTGAAACCGAAGCAGATTAGAGAACAAATGCTGGGAATGTTTTCGTCGCCCCGCCATATTGCCAATGCTATTTTAGCTGTTGTTTTTCTGTCTTGCCCATTTTACTATTTGAAGTAAAATTGGAAATGTCACTATTACAACCCAAATCATCGTATGTCGAGGTATAAAATTGTAAATACTGTTTAAAACGAATAATATAGCACAATAACAGATACACAACAGAGTGTGTCTGGTTGAAACTTGCAAATTAGAATATCTGTCAAGGTGCATTTTTTTTGCATTGTAAAGTGTCTGTTTATATTTTGTATTTTTTTCAGGAAGGAAAGCTAAGAGCATATAAATGTTTTGTACAACATATACAGAAGAGATGCCAACAAAAAAGTATTGAATTGCAACTTCAATGCTTGTCATCAAGCTGTTTTGTTGGTCAATGTCTCCATTGCTAAAAACTCTAATAATATTGTCTACTGCAAAGCACATTAGAACAAAACTGCTCCAAATGCTTAAAAAAAGTCTATTTGATTTGCCTAAGTTTATTTTTGTCAAGGCGTTAATTAAAGAAAATAAAATTGCACCAATTGCTATAACAAGGAATAAAACCTTAGGAAAATCTATGTTGTCAAAAATCTTGTAGTCAACGAGCCAATAGAGAAGAGCTATTGATTGTAATAATGTTGTTCCTTCTGTTTGTCTACTTGTAATTTCTTTTTGTTTGAGAATAATAATTCCAATAATAAACGAGATTAAGAAAAAATATGGCCATAATTCAATATGATTTTGAAAGTTATAAATTCGCTCTCTTTTTTCCGGCAAGAAAGTAAATAAACTAACAAAAAAAGATATTGTAAAGCACTTTAAAATGCTATTGAGGTTTCTAAATATGAAATAGCTTTCAAGCAATAGTCCTAAAAATAAAGCAATGAAACTCCAAGTGAAAAGGCGTTTGTTGTATTCCAGTCCTTTTAGAACTATAACATATGTCAATAATAAGCTTAAAAGAAAAAATACAATTGTGAAAATTGAAACTTCGGATTTTGAAGTTTGAGGCTTGCTTATCTTAGGTCTTGTTTTTTTTCTCTTTTTCAAGGTGTGTTCTGTCTAAAAAATTACAGCTAACTTAAGGTTTTACGCTATTAAACTATTGATTATATTAATGAAAGGTGTTGATTATAAACAAACCATTATTATACATTTTGTATTGTTTAAAGCAGTAATCTAATGTATAAAAAAATGTAATATAGCCAGCTTTTATTTGGCCTGTTGCCTGCCCCCATGAAATAGTTCTTGTACATGCAACCACTCAGAAATGCCCCATAAAGTATCCAACCGCCCAAGAGTGCGACGCAAGTAAAGCTTCATATATTGTCTGCTGCCAGGCACATACATTTAACGCGGCGGGACGGCGGCTTTACTCTTTTTTTTGCGGAACATTTTAAATACATCTAGTCCCACTTTTACCTTGCCATTAATGCCATTTTTGGCACGTAAAAAAATGCTTGGGCCAACTTTGGCATCGGTGCCCTGATTTACAATTACTTCATCAGCCTCCTGACGGGCCATATTACTAAGCGGTATTTGAATACTGATATCGGTACTGTCTTTAAAACTATAATTACCTTCTACATACATGGTGAGGGCAGTAGAATTGATTTCCATTTTATTGATAGTAATATTATCGCCATTGATGATAAGCCGGTCTTTTAAATCGGCAAATGAAACGGTGGAGAAATCACGTTTTTTAAAGAATTGTTTTTGAATATCTATTACCGGCTGGTAATTGATAAGGGCCCCTTGCTTTATATTAAAATCTACCACACCTCGCATAGATTTGGGTACTATTTTGCCTTTGTTGTTTAGCCCCATGGTTAAGCTGGCTTTGGTGTTCATTTTACCTTTTAGGTTTTTATAGGTAATGCCCGTTTGCCCAAAATTATTAAAGGCATAAAACACATTTCTAACATCTACATTGGTAAGGTTTAACTGCGCATTTACCTGGTGGTAATTGGAGTTTACCTGGTGTATTTTGCCTGTTACCAATACACTGCCTCCAGCATGAGATAATGAGGCTTTTTGCACTTCCCAATCATCTTGCTGAAACAGCAGTTTGGCTTCTACGTTTTGTGCCGTAAATTTTTCTAATTGGGCTTCGGTGGCGTTTAGATTTAGCTGCATATCGCCTTTTTCTAAGAGGTTATCTATAGCCAATGCTGTGGCGGCCAGTTTACCAATGCCTTTGCGGGTAGTAGTGGCTTTTTTGGTAGTAAGGGCCTGCGTAAAATCGTTTATGTTTAGCCGGGGTGTAAATACATTACAAGTAATATAGCTTTTGCCAGAATCCTGCAGGGCCACGCGGTTAAACTCGTTGCCGGTTATGGTAATATCAAAATGATTTTTTAATACATCGCAACTGATTTTTTCGGCAGTGATACTATTGGCCGATATGGCAATGCTTCCATTACAATTGGTAAAGTTGATATGCCTGGGCTCGTATACCAGGGTGCCATTGGTAAATGCAATAAAGGCGGTGACCTTTGATAACAGAGTAGCATCAGGTATTAAGGGACCTTTGTATTGTAAATTAAGGGAGGCATTACCATCTTTTAACGTGATGCTGCTTAGGGCCAATTGCTCGTCCAGCTGCTTAAATGTGCATTTGCTTCTAAAGTCGAATGAGAGCATGGGCGTTTTTAAATCGGTTACCTGCAGGGTATCGGCATGTACGGGAATATTGCCCCAACTGGCATCCAGCTGTTCTATGAGTATTTTGCTATTGGCATCGCAAGGGGATATGCCGCGTAATACCTGATTGTTAAACACCCCGTAGAAGCTACAACTATTAAAGGCCACTACCGGTGTGGTTACCGTACTGTTTTTTACTACCCACCGCGCATTTACACGTGGCTCAGTATGATATGCCATGGGGCCACTAATGGTTACCACCAAACTATCCATGGGTTGGTGAATATCTATATTGCTAAGCTTTTTCTCCTGCTTTTGGGTAAGTATATGTCTGGCTAAAGCATAAGGTACTTTGGTGCTGTTTATCCCTATTCTAAAACTGGGCACATCCTTGAAATGAAAAGCACCCGCTACATTAAATCTTTGTTTATTGATATACAGAGGGGTGGAATTAAAACTGATATCGCCGGTTGTCGTATTAAGCGCAATATGCCAGTTGCTGGCAGTTAATGTTTGGTTTAGCAGATAGCTGCCCTTGGCCAGGTTAAAGCCCAGGCCTTTTACCAAACACTCTTCAGTAAGTACAATGTCAAATATTGAATCTCTTTGTTGTATGCCTGCTTTTAGGGTAATGAAATTAAAAGCAAATAATTTGTTTTTAATGGCATCAGCAATAGCAATATCCAAATTGCGGCATTCTACTTTTTTTATGATCACTTGTTTGCCAGGGGCTTTACGGGAGGTGTCTTTTTTATTAAACACATTGGCGTTGTTATAGCCACTGGAATCTGTAGCAATATGTATACTGGCATCAGCTATAACAAGTTTTGCAATTTCAGGCGAGGCATTAAATAGCTGTAACACATTCACCCTTATCGCAGCAGTACCTGCTTTTACTACCGGCTGATGGTGCAGTGTATCGCTAATGGTAATGCCGTATAAGTTAAGCGAAACGTTGGGGAAGGTGGTTAGCATAGAAATATCAATCGCATCTATATTTACCTTGCCATTGATAAGGTTATCAATAGCCGCTTCCATTTTTTTGGTAATGGTTTCCCGGTTTAGTTGAATATACAGGGCTATAGAAAGATAGAGTGTAATAATAACACCCACTACCCATCCGGCTATTTTCAATGTTTTGATTAAATAGGTATTCAATTGGTGTTTTTTAGGAAAGTTAAAATCCCCGCTGGTTTTGCGGGGACTTAATATTTAAAACTTCGTATCAAGAATCATAGGTAACATGGCCCGCCATGTAGGCCAATCGTGTTTAACATCCGGGCCCCAAACACTTAGCTCGTGCCATATGCCTTTGTCCCATAACACCTGAGAGAATCTTTTGTTGGCTTCGGGATCTTCAAAGTCGCCACTGCCGGTGTAAATATGAATATGGTTAGAGGCCTTTATTTTATCCAGGTACCATTGATCGGTTAAATTGGGTATATAGTGGTAAGGGCTATTATAATATACCTGATCATCCCAAAAGCCTTTGGTGTATTCTGACAGGTCATAAACGCCACTCATGCTTATTACCCCATTAATGATATCCGGTCTTTTTAAAAACAGGTTCATGGCATGTAAAGCACCAAATGATGCCCCGCTGGTAAATACCATTGTATCTGGGCTGGTGGCATTTCTTATATAGGGTATTACCTCGTTAAATACATACTCATTAAACTGGTTTTGGCGAATGGCTTTATGTGCAGGCTCCATTTCGTTATTCAGCCAGCTTTCGGTATTAATGCTGTTAATACTAAACACCCTTATTTTACCCGAGTTTATCAATGGTGCCAGCGCATCTATCAGTTGAAAACGCTCATACTCCAGGTAATCTGCCGCTGCAGTGGGTACCAATAATACGGCAAAACCATAATGGCCATATGCCACCACAGGCATTTCTTTTCCTAAAGCCGGACTGTACCAGGAACTAATTTCTCTACGCATTCAAAATAGGTTTTAAATAATAAATAAACACAAAGGCTGCGTGTAGCATGCCATTGTTATAATAGTTGATAATTATAAACAGGTTTTCTTAATTTCTACCCAAAGGTCGCGATAACATTGTGCAGCATAGCTGCTGTTGGCATATTCAAAAACAGGCTGTTCGTGTGTGCCCATTTTTTCTACATCGCTCAGGTAAGGAATATAATTTTTAAAAAATACCTTGTCCTTATAAAACTGCTGCATTACTTCATTGTGCAGGTTTTTACGATGGTCTACCATGCTAAAAAAACATTTTATCTTGCTTTGATCATAACCACTTTCTTCAAAATAGGCCACTACAGTTTCGTAAGATCGTATGGATAATGTAGTAGGTATATTGGGCATCAGTATCCAGTCGGCCGCATTAAACACATTGTCATGCAATAGCGATATGCCCGGCGGGCAATCCAGTATTACCAGGTCAAATTGTTTTAGGCCGCCCAGCAGGCTTTTTAATTTTTTCTTACTTTGTTTTAGGCCATCTAGGGTAAGGTCTGCATTGCGTGCCGACATATCCGATGGAATTACCCATAAATTCTCAAATGCAGCATCCTGCACCGCTTCTTTTACCGATAATTCATCCGTAAACAATTTGCGGCTCTCGTTTTTGGTTTCGGCACTAACATGCATAAAAAACGAAGATGAGCCTTGAGGGTCTAAATCCCAAACAAGTGTTTTTAAGCCGTTGGCAGCGGCCAGGTAAGCAATATTTACTGCAGATGCAGTTTTGCCTACGCCTCCTTTCAGGTTATATAATGCTATAGTTACCATACAATAAATATACTTAAAATTACGCCAAAATAGCCCCAAAATACAGGTTTACAGCAATTAAAATACTGCTGCAAAGGTAAGTGTTGCGGCTATTGTGGGCCGGGCAATGGTGCTATTATGTGGCATTACTTGCGTCGCACTCTTGTACGGCAACAATACTATGCAGCTATAAAATTCGTTTCTATTAACAATTATCAATTACATAAAACTGTTATTTCGCAATATGAAGCCAATCTTTTTCATTCTGGTTAGCAGCCTGTTATTATTATCCTGTGGCAATGATAAAAATATCCCCGATGTATCAGCCATTGCCATCCAAACAGATGTACAACGTTTTGATAAGGATTTTTTCTCCATCGATACCAATCGCCTGGAATCGTCATTACAACAACTGCAGCAAAAATACCCCACCTTTCTAAATGATTTTCTGTACAATATTATTGCCGTACCCCCACAGCCCGATAGTGCCCTGGTTAAAGTAAAGCAGTTTGTACACGATTATATGCCCATATACGATTCTGCCCAGCAACAATTTGCCTCATTCGATAAAACCGCTGCCAGCATTAAAAAGGGTTTACAGTTTACCAAATACTATTTCCCCGATTATAAACTTCCTGCCCATATTGTAACATTTGTGGGCCCCGTAGAAGGCTATGCCAATGTGTTAACCTCTACCGGATTGGCTGTAGGCTTGCAATTATACCTGGGCAAAAACTTTTCCGTGTATCAAAACGAGTATATACAGGAGGTATACCCGGCCTACCAGTCAAGGCGGTTTGAGCCGGATTATATTGCCGTAAATTGTATCAAAAATATTATTGATGATATATACCCCGCCACCCATGCCGATATGCCATTGGCTTATCAAATGGTTGAAGCGGGTAAGCGTTTGTATTTGCTGGATAAGCTATTGCCCGAATTGCCCGATTCTTTAAAAACGGGCTATACCCAATTACAGTTAGAAGGTTGTTACGATAATGAAGGCATGATATGGAATTACTTTTTACAAAACAATTTGCTCTACGCCACCGATGCTGCGCTAACACGTGATTATATGAACGATGCACCAAAAACCGAAATGCTGGGCCCCGGTTCCCCCGGTTTTATTGGTCAGTTTACAGGCTGGCAAATGGTAAGAAAATGGATGGAAATTAAACCTGCCACCAGTTTGCAGCAGTTAATACAAACCCCCGCCAAACAAATTCTTGAAGAGGCAAAATATAAGCCAAAATAGTAGTAAACCTATTTGGGCGTTGCCCTACCGGGCCGGGCTTTACGCTGCAAGTCCTCGCCACTGGCGTGCCTGCGGGCTTTACGCTGCAAGTCCTCGCCACTGGCGTGCCTGCGGGCTTTACGCTGCAATCCCTAACGCAACTTATAATATATGATTATATACAGCCAAGCCAGCCTGTATTTATTGCCGCCATTATAACCAAACCCTGAAGTGTGCGACGCAAGTAAAGCACAATAGATAATCAGTTGCCGGGCCCATTAATCCCTAAATGAAATAATAAAAGTAGTGCCTTCGTTTATTTTGCTTTCTACCTCAATATGGCCGCCTAAGCTGGTAATATGGTTGTACACCAGATAAAGGCCAATGCCCTTGCTATCTATGTGGTGGTGAAATTTTTGGTGTAGCCCAAATATTTTGTCTTTAATTTTTTCCATATCAAACCCCAGCCCGTTATCCGTTATCAGCAATTGGCTAACGCCAAACACTTTTCTTGAGCTGATGGTAATTACCGGTAAACAATCTGGCCGGGCATATTTTATGGAATTGCTAATTAAGTTTAGAAAAATACTTTCCAGATAGGCTTTATTAAATGATACAACTGGTAAGGCAGTAAAATTGCTGTTAATGGTGGCTTTTGCTTTTTGTAATAAGGAACTTAAACCTTGCTGTACTATTTGCAAACTTGCCTGCAAATCAAGTGGTTCAATTTTTTCGTTCAGGCCGTCTTTGGTACTTAGCGAGTCAATATAATTATTAAGTGTTTGCTGCAAACCTTCACTGCCTAATTGCAGCAGTTTTATTAACTGCAGCGTTTCTTCGTCGCTTATTTTTGATAGGTCTAAAAAACTAAAAATAGCCAGTAAATTATTCACCGGCGATCTTAGGTCGTGGGAAGTGGTATAGGTTAATTGTTTTAAGTCTTTATTGTTTTTGGTAAGATTGGCCAGTAGCGCATTCCGCTCCTGCTCTAATTGTTTTTTATGCGTAATATCTTTGGCAATAGCAAAAATAAGTTTATCGCTTTCTACTGATAAAGAGGTCCAGGATAACCATACAATCTCACCACTTTTGGTTACATAACGGTTTTCAAAATTTAAAAGGGGGTTGCTGTTGGTAAGCTTTTCCCTTGCTTTGGCAGTAACATTTCTGTCATCTGGGTAAACAAAATCATCTATGGGGTGGGAGAGTAATTCTTCGTTTGTATAGCCTAACAAAGCAGAAACCGATGGATTGATTCTTTTAAAATAACCATCATAACCGGCAATACAAAGCAGGTCTAACGAGATTTCGAAAAATAATTCGAAAGCATATGCATTATCTGGATTGTTATTCTGTGTAACCGGTTTAATCATGATTTATCACATTTCACGCTTCTGTTTTTGTCAGCCAGTTTTTTGGGTATATGTATAAAAGAATCCCTATCCAATTATAAGCGCTGTGTTGCAAAAGCAGCTTATAACATTAATAATGCAATCTTAACAAGGTGAAATTTACCTCAACCCGGGTTATTGTTTGGTAAAATGGAATACAGCAAATGTACTACTAATTCATCCAGGGTAGGCGCAGGTAATTCATGGCTTTCCCATTTAATTGCCAATTAACGATTCTTGTTTTCATATGCACTTTTTTTTAAGGCGAATATATAGCTGCTGGCTAAAATACTTAATTTTTAAAAAACTTGTAGGGTTTGCTTTTTATATATGTCAAATATTCCACATGTTTTGAAGGCTTGTTGTACCAGAGAGTAAAATTGCATAGGTTTTATTGCACAAAAATTCAGATTTATTGTTTAGGTGCTATAAAACCTAATTAAAAAGTTACCCTTTGTACTGAAGGATGAATTGTGCGACGCAAGCGGCGGTGCCATTTTTACTTTGGCTGGCTACAATATACTGCAACAAAAAAGCAACTCCTAAGAGTTGCTTTATACCTTTTTTTACTTTTTCTAATTAACTACCTGATACACAATTGCAGCTAATACCGCACCTGCTATGGGGCCTAGAACGGGTACCCAGCTATAACCCCAATCGCTGTCTCTTTTTTGCTTAATGGGCAATAGTGCATGCATAATACGCGGACCTAAATCACGTGCCGGATTGATGGCATAGCCTGTTGGTCCGCCTAAGCTTAAACCAATAGCCAATACCAGTAATGCAACCGGTAAAGCATCTAAAGCACCCAGGCTATTGCTTGATTTGGTAATAAACAAAATGGCCAGCATAAATACAAATGTGCCAATAAGTTCAGTTAAAAAGTTGTGCAGCAAATCGCGTTTGGCGGGTGAGGTACAAAACACACCCAGTTTGGTATCTGCATCAGCTGTTTCATCAAAATGTTGTTTGTAAGCCAGCCACATAATAGCTGCACCCAGCATAGCACCCAGCATTTGGGCCAATAAATAGGCGGGTACATCCTGCCAGTTAAACTTACCTGCATATGCCAGTGCAATGGTTACAGCCGGATTTAAATGCGCCCCGCTGGCAGCTGCAGAGGCATATACCCCTACAAATACGGCCATAGACCAACCTATGGTAATAGAAATTAGTCCGCCATTATTCCCCTTGGTTTTGCTAAGAATTACATTGGCTACCACACCATCGCCCAAAACAATGAGTAATGCTGTACCAACAAGTTCGCCGATAAATGGAGTCATGATCGTTAGAGATTTTTATGATGAAGGTTTTAAGAAAGTACATATTGGTTGGCCACACGGGTAAAATCGGCTACCTGAGTAGCAATCCATTCCTCGTTTTTGCCCAATAAAGCCGCCATGGTATTTGCCACCATAGGTGCCAGTTCAATGGCTGCCTGCGCATCTAAAAACAAAACCCTTGTTCTTCTTGCCAGCACATCTTCTAAGGTTACTGCCATTTCTTCCAGTACAAATTGTGTAATTGCTTCAGTTGTTATGGTAGTATTGGGGGTTTGTAACAATTCAGTGCCGGTTACTGAATTGGGTTTATTTTTTGCTTTGCCAATAGGCAGTGTTTTGGTAATGCAATTTTGCTTGGGCAGTTTGGCCACAAAAGCGGCATTATTTACCACATCTTCCGCCATTTTGCGATAGGTGGTCCATTTGCCACCGGTTACTGTAACAAGCCCTGCTTTAGACACCAGAATGGTATGATCCCGGCTAAGCATGGAGGTGGTTTTGGCTCCTTTTTTTTGTACCAGTGGCCTTAAACCAGCAAACATACTCCGCACATCAGACCGGTTTATTTCCTTTTCCAAATACAGGTTGGCATGATGCAATACAAATGCTATTTCTTCTTCCAGCGGCGTTGGCTCAAAAGAAATTTCATTCAGCGGGGTATCGGTGGTACCCAACACTACTTTGTTATGCCAGGGCACAGCAAACAGTACTCGGCCATCATCGGTTTTAGGTATCATCATCGCATTATTGCCAGGGAAAAAATGTTTATCCACCACCAAATGTATACCCTGCGATGGGGCAACCATTTTTTCTTCCTCTGGTTCATCCATTTGCATAATCGCATCGGTAAAAACACCGGTAGCATTTATTACTGCCTTGGCCTGTAAGGTGTACGACACATTATTTACCGTATCCTCAGCTATTACTCCACATACCCGATTATCTTTTTTAACCAGTGCCGTCGCACTGCAATAATTTATTATGGTGGCTCTGTTTTCAGCTGCAGTTACTGCCAGTTCCACAGCCAGCCGGGTATCGTCAAACTGACCGTCGTAATATAAAATGCCGCCGCTAAGTTTGGCGGCATTAATACCGGGCAATGCGGCCACCGTTTGTTTTTTATTTAAAATCCTGGTTTTGCCAATACTTAATTTGCCTGCCAGTATATCGTACACTTTAAGGCCAATGCCATAAAACCATTTATCATAAAAACTGTAAGCTGGTACCACAAAAGCAGCTTTATCTGCCAGGTGCGACGCATTTTGTAGTAAATAACCACGTTCCCGCAAAGCTTCCATTACCAGTTTAATATTGCCCTGTGCCAAATAACGTACACCGCCATGCACCAGTTTGGTAGAGCGGCTGGAGGTACCTTTTGCAAAATCATATTTTTCAATCAACAGGGTTTTATACCCACGTGTGGTGGCATCTACGGCAGCACCAAGGCCGGTTGCACCGCCGCCAATAATAATAATATCCCACTCTTCTGTTGCTGCCAGTTGTTGCAGCATATGCTCCCTGTTCATGTATCTTACTATTTTAAATACTAAGGCTTAAATTTCCGTTCTTCTTACATACAATGTTATGTACCTGGCAGCTGATTTACAATTATACCCATTTGCGTCGCACTCTTGTGCGTTCTGTTCTTTTTGCAGCAACTTTAATTGCTAACCAGATATATAAGGTCTTAAAAGGTAAACAGTGTACAAGAGGTATAATTACTCCTTATAATCTGCCCATGCCTGAGTTGATTTTATGGCCCTCCTCCAATCTGCTGAAAGTGCAGCCCTGTCAGTATCCGTAATTACAGGTGTGAAAATACTGTCCACCTGCCATTGTTCCTGTATTTCTTCCATATTTTTCCAAAAGCCCACTGCCAAACCCGCCAGATAGGCTGCGCCCAGGGCGGTAGTTTCAGTAACCTGTGGTCTTATTACTTTTGTATTTAGTATATCACTTTGAAACTGCATTAAAAAATTATTGGCTGTAGCGCCGCCATCAACCCGCAGTTCTTTTACGGTTATGCCGGCATCGTGTTGCATAGCGTTTACCACATCCATGGTTTGATAGGCAATGCTTTCCAAGGCAGCACGGGCAAAATGGGCAGCGGTGGTGCCACGGGTAATACCTACAATAGTACCTCGGGCATGTTGGTTCCAATATGGGGCACCCAAACCTGCAAAAGCGGGCACCAGGTATACACCATCTGTTGAATCTACTTTGGCGGCCAGTTCTTCTACCTCTGCAGAAGTACGGATAATATTTAGCCCATCCCTTAACCACTGCACTACTGCACCGGCTATAAATACACTGCCTTCCAGTGCATAAGATGTTTTGCCATTTATTTGCCAGGCAATGGTGGTAAGTAGGTTATTGGTAGAGGTTACCGGTTGTTCTCCTGTATTCATTAGCATAAAGCAGCCGGTACCATAGGTGTTTTTAACCATACCAGCCTGTGTGCACATTTGGCCAAACAGGGCCGCCTGCTGGTCGCCGGCAATACCTGCAATAGGTATACTGGTTGAACTTAAAATATTTTGTGTATGTCCATATACTTCGCTGCTGCTGCGTACCTGCGGTAGTATAGATGCGGGTATTTCCATCAGGTCAAGCAATTCTTCGTCCCAGGCCAATTCGTGAATATTAAACAGCATGGTGCGGGAAGCATTGCTTACATCTGTAGCATGTACCTGACCATTGGTTAATTTCCAAAGTAACCAGGTATCGATGGTACCAAAACACAGTTCGCCATTATTGGCTTTTTCACGGGCACCTGTTACATTATCCAGTATCCATTTTAGTTTGGTGGCGGAGAAATAGGCATCTATAATTAAGCCTGTTTTGCGTTGTATGGGTTGCAGATAGCCTTGAAGTTTAAGGTGATCGCAATAGGTGGCAGTTCTTCTATCCTGCCATACAATAGCATGATAAATGGGATTGCCGGTTTGCTTATCCCATACCACGGTGGTTTCGCGTTGGTTGGTAATACCAATAGCCGCTATATCTTCTACATGTATGCCGGCCATATTAATTACTTCGGCTGCAACACCAATTTGGGTACTCCAAATTTCATTGGCATCATGTTCTACCCAGCCGGGTTGAGGAAATATTTGGGTAAATTCTTTTTGTGCTACCGCACGTATTGTTCCGTTTTTATCAAATACAATGGCGCGGGAACTGGTAGTTCCCTGATCGAAGGCAAGTATACATTTTTCCATATGGCAGTAGTTTGTGGTTCAATATAGTGATTTGTTGAGAACTGAAAAAAATGTACACTGTGTTATTGCCCTTTATTAATAAATAATTTTTGTTGTGACTTGTATGTAGGCTTTTATCCTGAAATTTTATAATGATTTAGAATGCAGTATGATGCAGTTGTAGAGATTGTTTTTGCTGCTTATTGGCCTGGCGTACAAGTGTGCGACGCAACGGCTGCTGAATGTATTACCAGTGCCCGGCTCATAAAAAAATGGTATTACCATAGTTCGCCCTGCCGGTATAAATCGAAAAGGCAGGCGGTAAGATTAAAGGCAAAATGAAATGCCATGCCATACCATAGCGTTTGGTATTTGCGCCTTAGGTTGCCAATAAAAATGCCAAATGGAATCAGCCAAATTAGAGAGAAGAAATTAAGGTGAATAGCAGCAAATACAAAACCGGTGATGATAACCACCAGCCTTTCGTCGAGGATATGGCCAAGCTGGTTGTACAGCACCCCGCGAAATGCCAGCTCTTCGAACAAAGCAGGTACCAATGCCACCGAATAAAGCATAATAACCACCGGGTATTGATATAAGCGGTAGGCATAATACATATTAATATCCGTTCTAAAAATAGAGGTATTAATTTGATTGATGGTGATATTGATGACAGATGAAAAAGCTACTGCCAGTAGCATAAAACCCAATACCAAATACCACCGAATAGTATTGGTACGCAATAAGGGCCTGATGGTTTTCCAGTTACTGCGGGCAAAAAGCAGGGTTACAATGGCGAGTAAAACTTCTACCCAGAAAAGTGTATCGTAGGTGTTAAACCAATTGGTATATTTTACTGCCAAACATACAAAAAGATAGATGCTGTAAAAGAAAAATGCTGTTTGCAGGTGGCTGTTATTAAATATGCTGATTTGTTCTGCATCTTCGCCCAGGCTGGCACCACATTTATGGCAATAGCGGTCATGCCCTTTTACAGGTGCATCGCATTCGTCGCAATAAAATTGATGTGGGTCGTGCTGCGGCATTAATGTATGTTCATTTCTTCGTTTAATAAATCTGCTTTATAAGATGCCTGAATACCACGCAGTAAAAAAAATATAACCAACATACTGGCAGCAATACCATAAACTCCTTCTACCGTAGTAAATGCGCTGGTAAACTCACCAAATACCGCAATGGTTGATAGGGTTAATACAATTATAAACCCACCAATTAATGCAGTAAACGGTTTTAGTAAACTATAATGGGCCAACATAAAAAAAACGGCCGCCAGTATGGTTGCTAATAAGGCAATTGCATACCTGTTATTAAGCGGACTGAATAAGATAGCAACCCCGGTTAGGCAAATGGCCGCCAGCAAATACAAAATGGTTCTTGCTGTTTGTATGGCTTTTTCGCTTTTATGTAGGAGTTCTTTTTTTTGTTTTAACCTTATATGGTATAGTGTAATAGTGGTATCATCGCCCATAGGATAACCGCAATTGGTGCAGAAATTATTATCTGTATTGTTTATATAGAAACAGCGGCTACAGGTATTAAACATTGCTGGCGGCACGGATATAAAAGGCTTTTTTGCAGCAACGGCAGCCAGTGTTTGCAAAGTAGAATGAAGCTTTTTATTTTGTTGCATGCCTATGCAACTTACATAATATTTGGCAAAAAAATAAGGCAGCAAATGCTGCCTTATTTATAACAAGCAGGGGGCTATTATTTTAGCGGGATATCTCTTTTAATCATATCGTTTCGGTTAACCATTTCCCAGGCGGTATAAAAAACCAGTTTTACCCTTTTGGTCATTACGTCGAAATTAATTTTATCAACGGTATCGGTAGGTTGGTGATAATCGGCATGTGTACCGTTGAAATAAAATATAACCGGCACACCATTTTTTGCAAAATTATAATGATCACTTCTATAGTAAAAACGGTTTGGATCTTTTGGGTCGTTGTACTTACGATCCAGCTCCATATGCGTATAGGTTTTGTTAATGCTATCGCTGATAACAAGTAAATCGCTGCTGAGTTTATCTTCGCCTATGGTGTACACATAGTTTGTGGAGTCGCCATATTTTCTATCAGGATCAATTCTGCCCACCATATCTATATTTAAATCAACTACAGTTTTGTCAAGCGGAAAAATAGGATGCGCAGCATAATATTCGCTGCCCCATAATCCTTTTTCTTCGCCCGAAACGGTCATAAAAACTATAGAACGACGTGGCTGGTAACCTTTTTTAGCGGCTGCAGTAAAGGCTTCTGCCAGTTCTATTACACTGGTGGTTCCACTGCCATCATCATCGGCGCCATAATAAATTACGTCGCCTTTTTTACCCAGGTGATCGTAGTGACCGGTAATAAATACATATTCCTCTTTCTTATCAGTACCAGGTAAAACACCAATAACATTACTGCTTTGCAAAGTATTGGTAACGGTGTTACAGGTATAAGAAAAATTGGTGGCATAACTGCCGGTGCTTATACTGGCTATATCACCAAATGCTGATAATGATTTACCCAATAAGCTTGCTGCCGCGCTGTAAGAAATATATACTACCGGTGTAGATTTATTGCCCTGTTTTAGGTACATATTACCCTTGATACCTCCAGTGCTGTTGCGTGGAAAATCTTTGGCAATTATTATTACTCCTTTAGCACCATTGGCCCTGGCTTGCATCATTTTCATAAATGGCGATGCGGGGCTTCTGAAATTGTAGCTTACTTCGCTGGCTGCCTTGGTGGCATCTTCGGCACGACCTTCAGCAATTACTACCCATTTGTTTTTAAGTGATAGCGATTTGAAATCGTTTTTTAAAGAATCTACAATTCCAAAAGAGGCAAATACTACGCTGTCTTCTGTCCAGGTACCATTACCTAATGAGTTAGCGCTTAAGCTAAAATCTGTATTCATAGCAAGTGCTTTGCCATTAATGCTTACCACTGCCGATGCCAGTGAATCCTGATATACCGGGAATTGCATTTGGTAACCATCTGCTGTGCCAGGCTGCAAGCCAAGGGTTTTAAAATAGTTTTCAATATAGGCAGCGGCTTTTTTTTGACCAGCCGTAGCAGTTTCACGGCCTTCCATTTCGGCGCTGGCAATAATGCTTAGTTTTTCTTTTAACTCAGTGGCTTTAATGGATGAAGCCAGCTTTTGTATTTTTTTTACTGATTGGGCAAACGATGCCGTAGTTGCCAGCATTGCGCAGGCCAGAATGATTCTTCTCATATGTGTAAGTTTTAGCAGGAAATTTTATTAACTCTGGTTGCATGGCGGCCACCTTCAAATGCTGTATGCATAAATGTTTCCAGCATTTCTATAGCCAATGGTAATGCAACAAAACGGGCAGGTAAACAAATAATATTGGCATCGTTGTGTTTGCGCACCAGTACGGCCACATCGTTTTGCCAGCAAAGACCGGCACGTATATGCTGGTGTTTATTGGCAGTAATGGCAACACCATTGGCCGAGCCACATAATAAAATACCAAATGCCGCCTGGCCACTTTCAACAAAAGAGGCGGTGGGGTGCGCAAAATCGGGGTAGTCTACCGAGGTGGCATCGTAAGTGCCAAAATCCTGTACTATACAGCCATTGCTGCATAACCATTTTTTAATGGCTTCTTTGTATTCAAAACCGGCATGGTCGCAACCAATAGCAACGGGTTTGGTAAGATCGAAAACAGATTCCATAATATTTTTATTTGTGTTAAATATGTATTTACCTGTCAGTTGTACTGCTATTAAGCCCATTTGCGTCGCACTCTTGTACGGCAGTAATTAATGGCAACAAAGTTTCTAATATCTGTTTCTTTTTGCTGCTATAATACCAGAACCCTGAACTGAGCGTAGCAAGCAGCGATGCCATAATAACTAACTGCCGGCTACACAATGGCTCTTAGCTCCATTCTTCATTATCTTTTTTCTCCTGTTCTTTGTATACACGTGCAGATACCAATATGGCCAGCTCGTATAAAAGAAACAGTGGAATAAATACAATGGTTTGGCTTATCCAATCGGGGCTTGGTGTAATAATGGCGGCCAATACCAGGTTTACCACAATGGCATATTTGCGGGTACGACGTAAAAAGTTGGGAGTAATAATACCCATTTTAGTAAGCGCATAACTCATTACCGGCATTTCGAAGGTAATACCACAACCCAGAATAAGGTTGGTTAGGTTGTCTAAATAATCGCTTAGTGTTGGTTTGGTTTGCAGAATATTTAGTGAGCTGATATTAAAGTTAGACAGGAAGTTGAACGTAAATGGCCCCAATATAAAATAGCCAAATGCCGCCCCCATAAAAAAGAACAGAGATACCCAGAAAATAACAAAGCGGGTACCTTTTACTTCGTTTGGTTTTAAGGCCGGTTTTACAAAGCGCCAAAACTCCCAGAATATATATGGAAAAGCGGCTATAAAAGCGCCTACAAATGCAATACTAAATGCGCTAAAGAACTGTCCACCAAATGTGGTGGTTTGCATGGTTACACTGATGGGTGGCAGACAAAGGGTATTGCCAATACCCAGCCAATGGCTAAAATCGCAAAGGGCAGTATAACTTACAAAATTGGGGTTAATAGGGCCTGCAATAATATTATCGAACACCCATTCTCTTTCAATAAAAATATATACCGCTAAAACAAGGATGACAATTACAGAGCGAACTATATGCCAGCGCAATTCCTCCAGATGGTCTACAAAACTCATTTCTGCCTTGCCACTGCTTCTTCTTTCTAAAAAACCACTTGCCATTGTTATTGTTTAATTCTATTTATGAAGTGCCGCAAAGGTAAAGGGATAAAAATCGATTGTACAAATGTGAAATAGTGCATTTGCTGCTATAACCGCATTAATTTGTTAAAACTGCCGTATTTATTTGAGCACTTTTATTTTAACCATTTCAATTCTGGTATCGCTTACATTTAGAATATCAAATTCATAGCGGTCTATAATAATACGCTCTTTTGGTTTTGGAATGGTTTCGTGCTCATTAATAATATAACCAGATAAAGTTTCTGATTCATTTTCAGGGAATTCCAGGTTATAGGTTTCAGTTAAATAATCCAGTTCTAACCTGCCGGAGAATATGTATTCATTTTCTGCCAACTGCTTTTCTACAAATTCTTCTGTATCGTATTCGTCTTTTATCTCGCCAAAAATTTCTTCCAATACATCTTCCATGGTAATAATGCCTGCGGTGCCGCCAAACTCATCAATTACCCAGGCAATACTTTTGCGTTCACGGGTAAATTTATTAATCAGGTCGGTGGCATTCATACTTTCGGGCACAACTGATATGGGCAATAATACCGAACGGATGCTTTCGGGTTTTTTAAATAAATCCAATTGGTGTACATAGCCAAGAATATTATCAATATTGCCTTCGTAAATTAAAATTTTACTGAGTTTGGTTTCCTCAAATTTCTTGTGAATGTCGGCAATGGAATTACTAATCTCTACCGCTTCAATTTCTGTTCTTGGTACCAGGCATTGGCGTATTTTAATATTGGGCAGCAATAATGCATTTTGCAATAACTCTTTATTTACATCGGGATTGCTTTCGTCCTGCTCTTTGCTTTGCTGTAAAAAATATTCCACATCTACCATCGAAAACTGGTCTTCCCCTTCTTTAATACGCACATTGAACAGGTACTTTAAAATGCTTTCAGAAAAGCTAACAAATACCTGTAGCAATGGTAAAAATCGGTTGTAGAAAAAGCTGGCCAGCGGTGCAAAAAAGCTAATCATATTATCGCTGCGGGCCCTAAAAAATGCTTTGGGCAAAAATTCACCTGCAATTACTACCAACAGCCAGGAAATAGAAGTGTCTAAAAACAGTTTGCCATAAGGGTTTTGAATATGAAAAAATCCCTTGAACAATTCACTTACCAGTAAACCATACACAACAAGTGCGATATTAAAACCCACCAGACATATACCAATAAAGCGGGAAGGATGCTCCATAAGCCGCGATAAAATAATGCCGCTTTTCTTCCCCTGCTTTTTTTTCAATTCAACCGTAAGGCGATTGGCATTTACAAATGCAATCTCAATACCTGCAAAAAAAGCAATGAAAAGCAGTGTTATAATAATTCCCGCAAAGAGAAAATATAATTCTGTCATAGACCGAAAATAATACAAAAATTGGTTGCCGTCAAAATACTTGGACAGGTGGCGGGCATCAGTGCCACAATACCGTATTGGTTTTTACGGCTTTTACATAATCCTGCACCCTTTCATCAATAATTGACATTAGTATCCATACTATTTAAGGTTTCTTTGTATGCAATATTTTAAAATTAAAAATACTATGATACGCAATCATGAAATTGATTACCGCATTTTTGGTGAAGAAATGCAATATGTTGAAGTGGAATTAGACCCCAACGAAACTGCCGTTGCCGAACCAGGTGCTTTTATGATGATGGACGATGGCATTCAAATGGAAACCATTTTTGGAGACGGCAGCCAGCAAAGAAGCGGAGAAAATAGCTTGTTAGGCAAATTATTTAGTGCCGGCAAACGCTTGTTGGTAGGGGAAAATTTATTTATGACAGCATTTACCAATGCCAGCTATGGTAAAAAGCATGTTTCATTTGCCTCCCCCTACCCCGGTAAAATTGTGCCGCTTAACTTACAGGAACTGGGTGGCAGAATTATTTGCCAGAAAGATGCATTTCTGTGTGCAGCCAAAGGTGTAGCCATTGGTATTGAGTTTCAACGTAAACTGGGCACCGGTTTATTTGGTGGCGAGGGTTTTATAATGGAAAAACTGGAAGGTGATGGCATGGCTTTTATGCATGCCGGCGGCCATGTTTTTGAAAAAAACCTGCAAGCAGGGGAATTGTTAAAAATAGATACAGGTTGTATTGTTGCTTTTACAGGCACGGTAAGCTATGATATTCAATTTGTGGGCGGTATTAAAAATACTTTATTTGGTGGCGAGGGTTTATTTTTTGCCACTTTACGCGGACCTGGAAAAGTATGGATACAAACCCTGCCTATCAGCAGGTTGGCAGGTAGAATACTGGCCTATGGCTCGTTCCAGCGTAAGGAAGAAGGTAGTTTATTGGGTGGGATAGGTAATTTATTAGACGGAGACGGTTTTAGATAATCAATATACAGTCATCCCTATTTTTAGAGCTTATTTCCATCGTAGCCCACAAGAGCAACTGCCATTGTACCACCGTATAATGGCAGTTTTAATTTAAATGCATAATAAACTGCAGCCTGCATAAGAAAAGGCATTTTTTTTCGTTTTACTTACATCAATTATCTTGCAGTTATGCTAAAAAGAATCTTTTTCCTCTGTTCATTGGCTTTTTCCGGGTTGTATTGCAGCGCTCAGTACGAAAGCAATATTCACCAGGGCGAGTTTGGTGCATCTATAGGTTTGGCTAACTATTATGGTGATCTTAATACAAGGGCCGCCATGAACAGGCCAAAATTTTCTGCAGGTATTTTCTTTGTAAAGCAGTTTAATAATTATGTGGGTATAAAACTGGCCGGCGATTATGCATTTTTGGGCTATTCAGATATTTATAGCAAAAACGATGTGCAAAAACGCCGTAACCTTAGTTTTAATACCAATGTTTACGAAGCCTCGTTAAGCGGCTATTTCAATTTCTTTAAATTTATTCCCGGGGTAGAAGGGTATAATTATACACCCTATGTTTCTTTGGGTGTTGGCGTTTTCTCATTCGATCCCTATGCCTACTTAAATGGTACCAAATATTATTTACGCCCATTAGGTACCGAGGGGCAGGGCAGTGCTGCTTATCCTGACCGTGCACAATACAGTTCTATGGCCGTTTGTTTCCCTTTATCAGTTGGGATAAAATATAGTTTAAACGAGAATTTTAATGTATTTGGCGAGCTGGGTTACCGGTTTACCAATACCGATTATCTTGACGATGTAAGTACCACTTATGCTGGCTCTGATGCTTTTCCCGGGGTGCCACAGCCCGATGGCAGTATTGCCCCTTCTGCTGCTTATTATTTACAGGATCGCAGTTACGAAACAGGTACGCCCATTGGTATTAAAGACCGCCAACGTGGTAATAGCCTGCAAAAAGATGCATATGTAATGCTGCATTTTGGTATTTCGTACAACCTTTCTTCGTACAAATGCCCCACGCCAAATAAAAAATAAATAATAGTCCGCCGCTTTTTAATTGGTTTTTTTGGGTAATCAGCTGTATCGCTATGGGCATCACCTCTTGCCACGCTCGGTTCAGGGTTCCACTTTTATGGCAGCTTTTTTAATTACAGATTTATTTTGCTATTACCATCAGTGGCTGTTAACAGCTGCCTAGGTTACAACAGTACAAGTGTGCGACGCAAGTAAAGCCTGATTGGTAATTTGCCGCCGGGCCAAAAAAATCTAACCTAGCTTTTGAAAGATAAATCATCAACAATAGGGTAAAGACTACATAGATGTAAATAATTAGGATTGCTGCGGCCATAAAAACACATTTTTTCTGCAACAAAAAAGAATTTTTAGGTAAATAATATGGATGTTTTGTGAAATCCCCTTATTTTTGCAGCCCCGAAAGGGAAAGGATGGTGCGGTAGCTCAGTCGGTAGAGCAAAGGACTGAAAATCCTTGTGTCGCCGGTTCGATCCCGGCTCACACCACCACCTCAAAAGAGATCTTCGAAAGAAGGTCTCTTTTTTTATTTGTACCTGGATTGCTTTTTGAATAAATTAAAAAGCCGGAACGTTTTGCTCCGGCTTTATGCATAAGTTTTATTTGCTTAACCAATAACTCTTTTGTCTTTTGCCACAAATTTTGCAAATGCCAGCAAAGCACCTGTTACCATTATATTTCTAAAAAAGTTTACCATTTCAAGTTCTTTCTCCCTGTTCATATTTGCAGTCATGGCAGTGGTGTCTAATTCATGACCCATTGCTCTTGGTAAGTGCACTAAAAAAGCCATAAGCAGTACATACAGTGCCATTAAGCAATATGCCAATTTATCGTACCTGCCAATAACGGCGCTTAGTATAAAAAGCAAAATACAAGCCAGTGTAAAGTAGTTCCAAAAGTAGGGAAATGGAATATAGTCTGGCACAAAAGCCGCACCAACATCCGGCTTGCCAAGATGCAAACCCACATATAATAAAAACGACAAAGGAAAAATATAGCGTCCTGCATTTAAAAACTTGTCCATAGTTTACAGTTTTAGTTTGTTGGGAATGGGATTAATGGCCTTATTTCTACAGAGCTGTTTGGATATTTTAAAATGGGGCAGGTTTTACTCCATGCTTGCACTTCTTCCAAACTGTTGGTTTTGCAGATTAAAAACCCGGAAACTAAAACACTATTGGTTTCTTTATGGGGCCCAGCTTCAACACCTTTGTTGGTTATAATTGTGGCGGCGTATTCAATGGGAGCTGTGTGAACCAATTTGCCTTGCATGGCAATATTGCCAATCAATGATTGCCATTTGGGCATATCTTCGGCCATATCCTGCGAGGTGGCCAAATAGCTGTTTTCGGCGCTTGCGTTTCTGAATAATAATAGGTACTCTTTCATTTTTGTATTTTTACTGGTGAATGATGATACAAAAATGAAGCGAACTATTTTTTTGAACGATGACAAAAGTCTACGTTTTACAGCCTGGCTTTTAGTCTGCTAAAAACATCTTTATTAATGCCCAAATAAGAAGCGATAAGCTTGCTGGAAACCCTTGTCATTAGCTTGGGTCTAAATTCCATTAGCCATTTAATTCTGTCTAATGCGGAGAGTGCAACAAATGTATTAATGCGGTAAACGGAGTTGGCGTAAGAAGTTTCTAAAATTTGTTTATACACTTTGTCAAACTGTGGTGCTGTTTCCATCATTTTTTGAAAACCTTGCCTGTCAATAGCCAATAATTCACAGGGCTCAACGGTTCTTATATTTTCTGTTGCAGGTTTGCCACTACCAAAACTTATTAATTCAGAACACCAGGTACCTTCAGTTACAATGTCTCTGGTGGTTTCGTTCATGTCATTATCATACACAAAAACCTGCAGGCAACCTTTGGCAATAAAATAAACATGCTTACACACTTGCCCTTCCTGCAATAAAAATTCGTTTCTGTCTACAGTTAATGGTTTGAAGCAATTTAGCACGGTGTCTAAATTGTCAATGTCGTTACCGAGTCTGCCAATAATATGTTGTCTCAGAATGTTTATCATTCAAATTATTCAGTTAAACCTTTCTAAAATTGTTAAAGGAAAGCCCCAAATTATGTGCATCAACTATGGTGCGAAGCCTTCAGCACAATTTGGCTAATAGTGTTATTAGGCAATAGTTGAACAACACCTTTCTTTATTGAATTGTTTAATGCTTAAACCGCAATCTTTATCACCACATTACCTGTTTTTTGGCCGGATTCAACGTATTTATATGCTGCTACAATTTGTTCTAAAGGATAATAGCTGTCAATTACAGGTTTAAATGCCCCAGTTTCTACCAAGGATTTTAAAAACAATACATCTTCTTTGGTAATGGATGGGATGGGGAATAATAATTTTTTGCCACCCAGTAGCGGTGTGGTTAGGGCATACCAAATATTCTCTCCATTTTTTCCTAATTCGGTTGAAATATAAATTCCTTTACTGGTGAGTAAGGGTTTGCATTGGCCAAATGAGCTTTTGCCTACTGCATCAAAAATAAATGCATATTTATTTTCTGTTTTGGTAAAATCCCGGGTTTTATAATCAATAACTGTATCAGCGCCAAGTGCTTTTACCAGCGCCACATTTTTGGTATCGCAAACTGCAGTTACAATGGCGCCTACATGTTTTAATAGTTGCACGGCAGCCGAGCCAATGGCGCCTGTTGCCCCATACACCAATACCTGTTGCCCCGCCGTAACTTTTGCTGCACGAATATCTACCAACGCATAATGCGCCCCTTCGGTTATGGCTGCGGCTATTTCAAAGCTGGTGCCTTCGGGTATGTGTGCAATAGCATTAGATTCAGGTATGGTTAAATACTCTGCATGCCCACCAAAGGAGGTATCGATAAAGCCAAACACTTTGTCGCCAGGTTTAAATGTGGTAACGGTTGCACCAACCGCCTCAATAATACCTGCAAACTCACAGCCCAGTATTTGAAATTTGGGCCGTAAAAGCCCACTCCAGAACCGCGAAACAAAATATTCGGCACTGCGAAAACCAGCATCGGTGCGGTTTACTGTAGATGCGTATACTTTTACCAATACCTCATTATCTTTTGGTGTAGGTTTAGCCACATCCATAAGTTGTGCTACTTCTGGAGGGCCATATTTTGTATATACAATTGCTTTCATGATTCTTTTTGTTTTAATTGCTGTAACATATGTGTATCTTTTTCGCTGTAGTTGGCGTCTCCTCCAACAGCCTTCAATGCTGGTGCTGTAATAACGGATCTTATGTAAATTAACATTATACCTGTAAAATGCAAGTTGCTGTTTGGCAGAATGGTATTATTAGTAGGCGCTTCGGGAAATGGAAAAATAAATCCTCCTATGATAGGATTTGCTGGAGCAGGGGATACGACGATACCATTCGCAGATAATAAAAAGCAAAATTTTTTGAATTCTGTTACGCCTAAATATAAATCAGAAAATTTCTGTTTATCTAATACAGGAAATTTCATCCTTAAAGATCCTGCTCCTAATCAAATATTTGTGAAGCAGTGTAGTGCTCAGAATATGTATTATATTTTGAAAGAGTTGAATAAATATACTGAGTTGTATGTACATTGTAATATGAAGCACGGCATTAATGACTATACTAAAGACAATTTTGGCGTTAATGCAACAAGTAATGATGATGTATTCACATATATTGCCGTGAGGACAGCTATCTTTTTTCAAACAATCATGAATGTTACACCGCTCAACGGCTCTTCACCGACTTTTGGATATACAGGGAAATCACTTTTTCGCAGCCTGAATGACACCAGCCACATTACTAATCAACGTATTTGTGGTCAATGCGAACAAGCAAATCCATGTTCTTTTACTGAAGATGATGAATGTCCATAACCCTAATAAAAATTAAAAACTAATTCGTATGAAAAAATTATTTGTATGTCTCGTTTTGATCTCAATCAATTTTATCTCTTACGCCCAGTCTGGTAGTTCAGATGATTCTTTCGGTAATCATGGATCTGTTTTAGACTCCAGTATTTGGGCAGACTGCAGAGTCATATCAGTCCAAAAAGATGGAAAAATAATTACAGGTGGTCTTACTCTTGGAACGGAAGGGGAATTTTCAACTGGTGCACTCTATGTGGCCCGTTTTAATTCAAATGGCAGCCCGGATATTGAATTCGGTATCAACGGAAAAATTATTATACAAAATATTTCTGGGGCTAAACCTCTATACGCACAATCGATTGCGTTTTCCTCAGACAACAAAATAATTGTATGTGGAAGATTTATAGTAAATTCTCCATTTGGAAGTGTAGGTTTATTAAGACTTAATGATAATGGTCAAGTAGATAGTTCTTTTGGTGCCAATGGTTTTGTGACGACAAAACTTAGCGATTGGAATGACAACATTGGAGGAATGGCAATACAAGCCGATGATAAAATTGTCGTTGCTGGAAATAAGGAAAGCGACTTCTCTCAGTCGGGAGATGATTTTGTTCTTCGTTATATGCCTGATGGTTCGCTGGATGAAGGTTTTGGAGATAACGGAGTTGTTTATACATCTTATAGTTCAAACATAATTCCAGGCGCGGTCAAAATTCAAGAAGATGGTAAAATAATAGTAGGCGACATTTATGGAGCAACAAATTTGTTGTTTCAAATTGTAAGATATAATACTGATGGAAGTCTTGATCATAATTTTGGAATTGATGGAATAGCGCGATTAAAACCCGCAGCAGGTTATTTCTCTGCTTTAAATGATTTATCTATTCAACCTGTCGGTAAAATTGTTGCCGTTGGAGTATTTGGAGATGAAGCAATTGGCTTAGCAAGGTTCAATCAAAACGGCGATATCGATATGGGTTTTGGTGAGCTTGGTGGCTATTCCTATACATATGCTGAAAATACAGTAGCGTCTGGTAAAAGTGTCTATGTAACTCCCGATAATAAGATAATTGTTACTGCAAACTATATAAACTCGAATAGCCAAGTAGCTGTTATACAATACAAAGAAACAGGGCGTTTAGATTCTCTTTTTGGCAACAACGGTATTGTAGAACTCACTCTTGAAAACACCAAGCCTGGTGTTGATCTGACAAGCGGAAAGGGATTTTTACAACAAGATGGAAAAATACTTATTTCTGGAACTTATGTACCTAGTGGTGGCTCATCCTATAATGTTGGAATTTCTCGTTTGAACGGCGCAAATGACAAACAGAGCAAGTATGTAAAAATAAAAAAATGGCTTCATCGACATGGTTTCAGCTGGGAAGATTGGCCTGGACGCAATATCAGCTATTATGCTGTAGAACGTAGCTACAACGGAAATAACTTTATACAAATCGCGAAGATTTTCAATCAAGGCAGCAAGCAATATACTTATGAAGACGCATCACCTATGAGCGGAGACAATTATTATCGTATGACTACAGTCAGGGTGGATGGCAGCATTTCTCAATCAAATATTATTTCTATTTTAAACAATGAAAATGCTATCAAAATTTATCCAAACCCAGTTAAGAACACGCTTCAAATAGGGGGATTGTCTAACACTCAACCAAGCAAGTTGCTAATTACCAATTATAATGGAATAAAATTTAATAGTGTCGTTACCAATTCAAATACCTACACTTGGAATGTGAGTCAACTAAAGCCAGGTAATTACATTCTTTCTATTTCAACCGGAAATAATCTCGTAAGCAAAAAATTTGTGAAGGAATAAAATAACAAGATTTTTTTGGTAATACTTTTTTATATTTTCGCTGTTGTTGGCGTCCCCGCCAACAGCCTTCAAAGCTGGTGCTGTAATAACGGATCTTATGTAAATTAACATTATACCTGTAAAATGCAAGTTGCTGTTTGACAGAATGGTATTATTAGTAGGCGTTTCGGAAAAGGGAAAAGCAGGTAGCAAATACAAAGCGACCGTGTCTATTACTTTCATAAAGTGCAGGTGCTTGTTCTTTTTTGCTTGTACAAAAAGAACCAAAAAAGGACACCCGAAAACGAAACTGCCCGTTTTCGGGATGGAATATGCATTAGGCTGTTGTACTACTGTGGTGAATTGCAGCAGAACGCTATTCGGCAAACAGCCAATTACTTTTGGCCATTAGCCTAATAACAAATTGTCAATTGCATTTAGCTAGCAGCTAATAGCCAACAGCTAAAAGCTATACCGCGTTTCCAAAAAAGGACACCCTAAAACAAAACTGCCCGTTTTCGGGGTGGAATATGCATTAAGCTGTTGCACTGCTGTGGTGAATTACAGCAGAACGCTATTCGGCAAACAATCTTTCCATTTGGCTATTAGCCGCTAGCTGTTAGCCTAACAACAAATTTTTCAATTGCATTTTGCTAACAGCTATCGGCCAATAGCTAATAGCCGTTTTGCTTTCCAAAGGGCTGCCCAAAATATCCAGCCGTAGAAGAGTGCGACGCAAGTAAAGTTGCTATTTGTACCCATGCCGGGCTAATAATTTACTAACTGTTTTAAGAAAGATATTTGCCTACAATGGGTACACGGCGGCCAATGCCAAATGCCTTGGGGCTAATGCGTATGATGGGGCAAAACTGGTTGCGTTTGTACTCGTTGGTGTTTACCATTTTTAAAGTACGGTCTACCAGCGCAGCATCAAAACCCTGTGCTTTAATATCGGCGGGGCCCATGCGGCGTTCTATGTATTGGTAAAGTATTTTGTCTAATATGCTGTAATCGGGCAGGCTGTCGCTGTCTTTTTGGTTGGGCCTTAACTCGGCACTAGGTGGTTTGGTAATAATATTTTGGGGTATAATTTCCTGGTGGCGATTTATATATTGGGCCAGCTGGTATACCTGTAGTTTATAGCAATCGCCCAAAACGCCCAGTCCGCCGGCCATATCTCCATATAGTGTTCCATAACCGGTAGAGAGCTCGCTTTTATTAGAAGTGTTTAACAGTATATAGCCAAATTTATTGGCAATAGCCATAAGTAGATTGCCACGGGTACGGCTTTGCATATTTTCTTCGGCCAATGAAAAGGGGAGGTTGCCAAATACGGGTTGCAATGTGCTTAAAAATGATTCGTAAATATGGTTGATGCGAATAATATCGTAAGGGTTTTGCAGGGCTTTACTTAAGGCCACGGCATCGTTTACAGAATGATCGGTAGAATATGGCGAGGGCATTAAAATAGCCCTTACGTTTTCGCTGCCCAATGCATCGCAGGCCAGGGCTAAAGTTACTGCGCTATCAATACCACCAGAGGAACCAATGATGGCTTTGGTAAAGCCCATTTTGGCAAAATAATCTTTAATACCCATTACCAGGGCGGCATAAATATGCGGCAGGTTTAAACTGGGTTCTAAAGTAGCCGGGTTTAATTCAGCATCAGGCACCCGGCTGGCGGGCTCAATAATTGGGGCATCGATAGTGCCATCATCGTTTACGGTAATGCAGGCAAGTGCCTCGGTAAATACGGGTAAAGCATGGCATAGATTGCCATATTTATCAAAAGCCAGGGAGGCCCCATCAAACACAATTTCTGTTTGGCTGCCTACCGCATTGCAGTATAGCATTGGCAGCTGGTACTTGGTTACATTGGATTTGATGACGGCTTTACGGTCTTCATCGTGGGTATAATCAAAGGGTGAAGCACTAAGGTTAATCATGATATCCGGTTGCTGCGGCATCAGCATATCCATTGGGCAAATACGGTACAATGGGTTATTGCCCAGGTTCCAGATATCCTCGCAAATGGTAATGGCCAGTTTTTTGCCTTTAAAGGGTACTACATTCCATTCGAATGCGGGTTCAAAATAGCGGTACTCGTCAAAAACATCGTAAGTGGGTAAGCAGGTTTTATGTATTTCGGCCTGTATTTGCTGTTGGTATAAAAAGAAAGCCGCATTAAACAGACTTTTGCCTTGTTTATTGGGATTGCGTGCCGGTGAACCTACCAGTACGGCAATGGTATCGGCATATTGTTTTATGGTGTTAATGGCTTGGTAGCATTTATTAATAAAGTCGTTAAATTCTACAAAGTCGCGGGCAGGGTAGCCACAAATACTCATTTCGCTAAAAACAATCAGGTCGGCACCATCTTGTTTAGCTTGTTGAATGGCGGTAATTATTTTTTGTGTATTGCTTTCGAAGTTGCCAATATGATAGTTTTGCTGGGCTAATACTATTTTCATAGGGCAAATTTCATAAAATAAAGCGAATGGAGTGCTACCTGCAACAGAAATATACAATAACCCACACCTGCATACCTTGTTATTGCGGGTTAAAATATAGCAGTAATAGTTATCAATGTTAGTTGGAACAAAGATTAGGCTGCGAGCATTGTTTTAGGGTATAAACAATTTTTGTCTTTGTGTTTTGGTCCCTTGTTGCACTACCAGAAAATAGATACCCGTTTGTAAATCGTTGCAGGGTATTACTATTTGTTGTTTGTCATCTGTAATTGTTTTTACAACCAAACCTGCACTATTGGTAAGGTATATTTTTGTAAGGCCGATATTTCGCAGATTGATATAAATGTTTTTTTGCAATTGCAACAAATTATACCAGGTGTTTACCGGTTGCTGCACAGCAGCAATAGCTGCATCGGTAAAACTGCTGTTACAGTTTTTATCTCTAAGATCAGCAGGGGCGCAGCTTTTTATACGGCTATTTACACAATCCTGAAAACTATCTGTAATAAGCCTTGACGCAGTATTATTTATTACACTCTGAAAAAAAGTGGTAGCCCTTTCTACAATATAAATTTTCAGATCATCAGTGCTTATTTTGCCTTTACCAAAACCAAAGTCCGACCGGTTATCAAGTCCATGGCCCATATCAGAGTCGAGGTATAATTCGCAGTTCACTTTTCGTTGCAGGGTATTAAGTATTTCGTAAAAACCACTGCTGCCGCTTTGGGTAATGGTATTTAATGTGGTTGGATAAGAATAGCTGCGTTGTTTGCTATAAACGAGGCATTTATTATCCGTTATATAATTTGAGTTTTTGTTGAGTAAAACCCTGGATGTGCCCGGAAGAAATACAATATCCTTCATACCCTGAAAAGTTACCAGCGGTGGGTTATAGCTATTTTTATTAAAAAAATCGGCAGGGCTGCCTGTAGATGGTAAATACACAGCACCCCATAAGCTAAGTACACCCTTTATTCTAAAATCAATATTTGTTTTACCGGCATAATAATCAATATTAATCGGGCCTAATACATCACTTACATCTGCAAATAATTCTTCAGCCATAGACTGGTTTGAAATATACGCAACATGCAATGCAATTTGCGCACCCGAGCTGGCGCCGGCAATAAACAGGTTATTGGTATCAAAGTGGAAAAAGCTGCTCTCATTGCGGCTTATTGCAGTTCTGATAGCCCCTCTGGCATCCTGCATGGCCCGATAGGTAGCCAGGAACTGGCTGGCGGTAAGAGCCTTATCATTAGGGTCTTTTAGTCTGCCGGTGCGGTAGTTAACATTAAACACCACATAGCCTTTTTTAGCAAACGCCAGGCAATATTCATCAATATTATCAGCATTATCATTCGAGTTGCAATCAGAATAACCACCACCATGAAAAAAGAAAATTACCGGTAAAGGCTTTGCGCTGTAGCAGGGGTATGAATTTGCATTTGGACAATATACACTATAGGTAAGTGCGCTGCCATCGGCAATGCAACCAGGTAAATTCATAATGCCGCAATCGCTTAAACTATTATTATCCTTATAATTGGCATCCGGGGCATTGTTACGGGTGCTTTTATACGAAATAGCCGGCGATATATAAATCTGGCTTTCGGTAAAAATATCTTTCGTATAATCTATTGCGCAATTATTTGATAAAAGGTTACAGGCTAAATTTTGTGCATTGCCCTGGCCATACCATAAAAGGAAGATTACAAGCAGCGAAACCAGCTTTCGATTCATAAAGGCATTTATGTTTTAATGGAAAGCTTTTTAAGTGTAGGATTAATTTTTCTTAAAAACTATATATGCAAATAGTTTGTAGCATTCAAAAATATACGCATTGCACTAAAAAATTAAAGTTCAAAGCTTAATATTAGCTTAATACAATCAAAATCATGTTCTGTTTCATATTTATATCATATGCACACTGTAATTGGTAAACAAAATATAGTGGGGCGTTGCCTGCGGCCGGGCTTTGCGCTGCAAGTCCTCGCTGCGCTGCGGGCTTTCCGCTTCAATCCCTAACGCAAACCAAGGCAATTGCCGCAGCAAGGTGTACAGCAATAAAAATTACATTCTTCCCTACATCTTATTAGATTTGTAGTATCTGTTTACTCATCAGTATTATTACAATTTTTTATATGCGCACCAACAAATTGCTTACCACCTTTGCAGCTTTTTTATGCTGCACATTTGCCACCATGGCCCAAAAAAGCGATGGCTTTACACCACTTTTTAACGGTAAAACCCTGGATGGCTGGAAAAAACTGGCAGGCTCAGCCAATTATATCGTTGAAAATGGCATGATTACGGGCACCACCGTTACCGGCTCTCCCAATACATTTTTGGCAACAGAGAAAGAATATGGTGATTTTATTCTGGAACTGGAAGTAAAAATTGAAGATTCTACTTCCAACTCCGGCATTCAATTTAGAAGCCATCTGGATGCCAGCGGTAACAATGGACTAGGAAAAGTATTTGGCTATCAATACGAGCTGGATCCCTCGGCCCGCAAATGGACTGGCGGTATTTACGACGAAAGCCGGCGGGATTGGTTATACCCATTATCATTAAATGCCCCAGCACAAAATGCTTTTAAGCAAGGTGTGTTTAATAAAATACGCATAGAATGTATTGGCCACGAAATAAAAACCTGGGTAAATAATATACCCGCTGCTTATATGGTAGATACGGTAGATAGCAAAGGATTTATAGCCTTGCAGGTACACAGCATTGGCAACAATGAGCAACTAAAAGGCGAGAAAATTTACTGGAAAAATATCCGCATTAAAACTACCCACCTAACTGGTGCTACTTTTCCTGCCAATATATATGTACTTAATAATATACCCAATAGCATTTGCCCAGGCGAGCAAAAAGCCGGCTGGAAATTATTATTCGATGGTGTTACCAGCAATGGTTGGCGTGGTGCATACAAAACCAGCTTCCCCGAAAACGGCTGGCAAATAAAGGATGGCATATTAACTGTATTATCATCCGAAGGCAAAGAGTCTATGAATGGTGGCGATATTGTTACAACAGCAGAATTCAGCGCTTTTGATCTCTCCTTCGATTTTAAATTAACGCCTGGCGCCAATAGCGGGTTAAAATATTTTGTAACCCTAACAGAAAATAATAAGGGCTCCGCCATTGGCTTAGAATTTCAGCTATTAGACGATGTATTGCACCCCGATGCCAAATTGGGTCGCGATGGAAACAGAACACTTGCTTCCCTGTACGATTTAATTACCGCAGCCAAACAGACTAGATTTATACACCCCATTGGCCAATGGAACACCGGGCGTATTGTTGTGTACCCTAATAACCATGTAGAACATTATTTAAATGGCATTAAGGTATTGGAATATGATCGTGGGTCTAAGAATTTTAAAGATCTGGTAGCAATAAGCAAATACAATGTATGGCCAAATTTTGGCGAAGCACCCAAGGGCCATATTTTATTGCAGGATCATGGTAATGAAGTGAGCTTTAGAAGTATTAAGATAAGACAACTCCAGTAATCACTTTATAGTTGCAATCATTGTTTTATTGCGTTAGGGATTGCAGCGAAAAGCCCGCAGCGCAGCGAGGACTTGCAGCGTAAAGCCCGGCCGCAGGCAACGCCCAAACTTTTTTTATTCTTTTTTGTATCCGGGCTGTAAAATACAATGCAACTTTACTTGCGTCGCACACTTGTACTGAATAACTGATGCAACTAAAAACTGGCAAAAAATAACTGATAATTACACAAACACATAAACAAAAAGGGCCGCATTACTGCAGCCCTTTTTTATTATATTCAATGCAATTATTGCTTGATAAACTTAAGCGTACTAACTTGTTTGTTAGCGTCTATTCTTAAAATATAAGTGCCCACTGGCAGTTGCTTTACATCCCACTTAAAGGTGGATGTATTGGCAGATGTTGTTTTGGCAAGTACCAAACCCTGCAGGTTAATAATAGAAATGGTAGAAGTAGCATCTGCTGCTAATCCTTTGATGTTGATTACATCTTTAACAGGATTTGGATATACCAGAATGGCGTTTCTTGCACCGCTAAAATCTAAGAAAATTGTTTTGGAGTAAGTGTACTGGCCATTTAAATCAACTTGCTTTAAGCGGTAGTAGTTACCACCGGCAGAGGGGGCAATATCTTCAAAACTATAATCCTGTACAAGTTCGGAGAAACCTTTTGCTGCAGTGCGGCCAATTTCTTTGAAGCCAGCAGTACCATTGGTGCTGCGTTCTATGGAGAAATAGCTGCTGTTTATTTCGGATGCTGTTTGCCATTTTAAACTTACTGAAGAATTGTTTTTGGCAGCAGTAAAAGAAGTAAATGTAACTGGCAGAATACCATTTTCTAAATACCTGGCCAAAGCAAAATCGCTTGAACCATCACCCAATAAATTTATAGCCACACCTGCTACTACAATATTGCCATCAGGTTGAATTATAGCATCGTAACATTTGGCGATACTGTTATCGAAAGTTGTAATTACCCTGCCACCAGAAAAGAAATTAAAATCAGCTGGCCCGGTATTTTTTAACCTCGACAAAGTGAAAACACTTTCTCCGGTAGAATTATTATATGCTGTACCAGCTACTACAATTTTACCATCTGATTGCAAGCTAACTGAATATGCTTCTCCATATTCATAACCATACTGTAGTTTACGCAAACCGTCGGTGCTAAAGCTAAGGTCGGTAGTGCCATCGCCGTTGCCTGCATAAATTACCATTTTCTTTCTGGTATTGGTAACTACAATATAACCAACCACATACATTTTACCGGTAACAGCATCTATTACTACACTTTTTGCAAAATCGTCAGTGCCGGCAATATCCTGTATGTTTTTACCGCCAACTCCAAAAGTTTCGTCTAAAGTTCCATCGGTGTTATAGCGCACTATACCAAATTCTATCTGACTAAATAGTTCACCCATTTGTGCATTACCTACGGCTATAATTTTGCCATCACCTTGTACTGCTATACCAAATGCCTCATCGGTAAGGCTGGCAAAATCGGTAGTTAGTTTACCATTGGTGCCAAAACTTGAATTAAGTTCACCATTGGCATTTAAGCTTACCAATGCATAGTCGGTAACACCGCCTGGTGCATTGGCTGCAGAACCGGCAATATAAATGTTATCACTGCCATCGATTGCTACACCATTGGCAATATCGTTGCCGCCTGCAAAATCGATGGTCATAATACCATCGGTATCAAAACTGCCGTCGAGCTCACCACTTGTGGTAAAACGTACAACAAGCATATCTGAAGGACCAGCCAGTGAGGCCTGGGTTTTACCAATTACAATAATTTTACCATCGCTTTGTAAGGCAATACCAGTGGCCTGATCATCACCGTTAATATTGATAGTTGCAAAACCAGCTGTTCCAAAGGTATTGTCAACGGAACCATCTGTATTATAACGAACCAGTTTAATATCGCCAAAGCCGGTGTTAAAATCGGGGGTAGTGGTACCTGCTTCTACTATTTTACCATCCTGCTGCAGTACAATTTTTGAATTAATATCCCTTAATCCTGCGGCTGTTTGAACTTTACCACCAGTGCCAAAGGTTTCATCTAAAATGCCAGTTTGCGCAAAAGAGGGTAGTGTGCAAACTGAGATTAAAAAACAACCCAGTGAAATAATTTTTTTCATACAATTTTGAATATAAAGTTAGATATACGTAATCCTTTTGGGAAGGTTTGCAATGTTATACACTTTTTAGTAAAAAATGGCGAATCTGCGGTATTATAAATAGACAAACATGGGCTATTTTATGAATTATTAATCTTCTGATAATAAATGAGACTTGTATAATTGAAAAAATATATATGAGAACGTCCTTTAATTTTTTAATTGTCTGCTGGTGTAAAAATCAAAAATTGAACTTTTAAAGGTATTGGGATTAACTATTTGTCATTTAAACTAAACAGGTTTGGGTTTTCTTTAGAAACATGGGTAGTTGTAAATATTTTGTAATTTATGGTGGGCATACAAACTTGCAGCCTGCTTTCACTTTCTTACCTTTGCCGAAATTTAGCTGGCGCCCTTGCTTTACCCCATTTTTTAAGCGCGGAAATACATTTTTAATTTTCTGCTGACCATAGAATCTGGTGTACAAGAGTGCGACGCAACAATGCATCATTAAAGAGGTTCAGGTTTGGACCATAAACTATACAATTACTGTTTCAATGGAAATTACCGTAAAAGCCGCAGAAGCCTTACGCCTTACCGCAGAAGAATTTGAGTTAATAAAGCAGAAACTTGGCCGTACGCCCAATTTTACTGAACTGTGCACTTTTAGTGCCATGTGGAGTGAACATTGCAGTTATAAAAACTCTATTAAATGGTTAAAAACCCTACCCCGTGATGGTGGCCGTATGTTGGTGGCAGCGGGAGAGGAAAATGCCGGTTTAATGGATATGGGTAATGGTTTTGGTGTGGTTTTTAAGATTGAAAGCCATAACCACCCCAGTGCTATTGAACCTTTTCAGGGTGCAGCTACCGGCGTTGGCGGTATACAGAGAGATATTTTTACAATGGGTGCCAGGCCCATTGCCTCATTAAATAGTTTGCGTTTTGGGAATTTAAAAGACCAAAAAACACAGCGCCTGCTGGCAGGTGTTGTGCATGGTATTGGTCATTATGGCAACTGCTTTGGTGTACCAACAGTAGGTGGTGAAGTGTATTTTGAAGATTGCTACCACACCAACCCATTGGTAAATGCTATGAGTGTGGGTATTGTAAAAATTGGTAAAACCATTAGTGCTACTGCTGAAGGTTTGGGTAATCCTGTATTTTTTGTGGGTAGTGCTACCGGTAAAGATGGAATTGGCGGTGCTTCCTTTGCCTCGGCCAATATTACAGAAGAAAGTACTGAGGAATTACCTGCGGTGCAGGTGGGCGACCCTTTTCAGGAAAAGAAGTTGTTGGAAGCCTGTTTGGAAGTAATTGAAACCGGTGCAGTGGTTGGTATGCAGGATATGGGAGCTGCAGGTATTATTTGCTCAACAGCAGAAATGAGTGCAAAAGGTGGAGTAGGTATGCGTATAGATCTGGATAAAGTGCCTACCCGCCAGAAAAATATGAAAGCATGGGAGTTATTACTAAGCGAAAGCCAGGAACGCATGCTGATTGTTGTAGAAAAAGGTAAGGAAGCAGCTGTATTGGCTGTATTTGATAAATGGGATTTACCCTGCAGTGAAATTGGCGAAGTAACTAATGACGGCCTGCTTAATTTTTATATGCATGGCGAACTGGAAGCTTCTGTTCCTGCCTATGAATTGGTATTAGGCGGTGGCGCACCACAATATACCCGTGAGTATAGCGAGCCTGCTTACTTTGAAAAAATTAAGGCTTTCGACATGAATGCCATTGCCGATGTAACCGACCTAAAGGCAGTTACAGAGCAAATTATTCAGATACCCAATATTGCCAGCAAACGCTGGGTATATGTACAATATGATAGTATGGTAGGTGCTGCCAATACCAGTACCAACGCCCCCAGCGATGCAGCTATTGTAATGGCAAAGGGCACTGGCAAGGCCCTTGCTATGACGGTGGATTGCAATAGTAAATATGTTTTTGCCAACCCGTATGTGGGCGGTATGATAGCCGTAGCCGAAGCAGCCCGTAATATTGTGTGCAGTGGTGCAGAACCTATTGGGGTAACCAATTGCCTCAATTTTGGCAATCCTTATAATCCCGAAGTGTACTATCAGTTTGTAAAAGCAGTAACCGGTATGGGCGATGCCTGCCGTAAATTTAATACACCGGTAACCGGTGGTAATGTAAGCTTTTACAACCAGCACCCCGAAGGGGCCGTTTACCCAACTCCAACCATTGGTATGGTGGGTATAATGGACGATTTTAGCACCCGCATGACACTTGATTATAAACAAGCGGGTGACCAAATCTTATTAATTGGCGCCCAGCAAAATGATATTGCCTCATCAGAATACCTGCATAAATTAAAAGGAGTAGAGTATTCTCCTGCCCCCTATTTTGAACTGGAAGAAGAGTTTGCGGTGCAGCATTTTGTGGCTGCTATTATCAGGGAAAAACATATCCAAAGTGCTCATGATATAAGCGAAGGCGGTTTGATTGTTACGCTGATAGAAAAAGGATTTAACCAAAACCTTGGTTTTGATGTTGCAGCCACCACCAATCTAAGAACCGATGCTTATTGGTTGGGAGAAAGCCAGAGTCGGGTAGTGGTTACCTGCTCCCCCCAGGAAGTAGCCGCCATACAACAAAAAGCGGCCGACGCCAATATACCACTAACTGTTTTGGGTACAGTAACAACTGGCAATATTGCATTAAACGGGGCAGATTGGGGTAATATTAGTAGCTGGAAAGAAAAATATGATACTGCCATTGAAAAAATAATTGCTGGAGCATAAAATGCCTTGATGGGGTTACCAGCTTTATCACATAAATAAGGCTTTACTTGCCACGCTCGGTTCAAGGTTCCACTTTCATGGCATCAATAAAACGGAAATGCAGGAAACAATAGCACACACTAACTCATCCTATATCATTGTAACTGGCGCTGCTGGTTTTATTGGCAGTTGTATGGCGCAATACCTGAATGAGCAGGGGTATACCAATCTTGTTTTGGTAGACGATTTTGGCGTAGAAGCCAAACGCAAAAACTGGGAAACCAAGCAATATGCGCATATAGTAGAACGCTATAACCTGTTTGACTGGCTGCAACTGCACCAACCTAAAATTGATATCATTATTCACCTGGGTGCCAGAACCGATACCACTGAATTTGATTATGCCATTCACCAGGAATTAAATGTGGAATATTCCCAAAATGTATGGGCCTATTGCTCCCAATATGGTATACCATTAATCTATGCCTCATCTGCAGCCACCTATGGTGGGGGCGAATTAGGTTATAACGATACCCATGATGTAGTAAGCCAGTTACAGCCATTAAATCCTTATGGCATAAGCAAAAACGAATTTGATAAATGGGCTTTGGCTGAAACAACCCAACCTCCATTTTGGGCAGGGCTCAAATTTTTTAACGTATATGGTCCCAATGAATACCATAAGGGCCGAATGGCCAGCGTTATTTTTCATTCCTGTAACCAGATAAAAAAAGATGGTGCAGTAAAATTGTTTAAAAGTCACCGCCCCGATTGTAAAGATGGCGAACAACTACGTGATTTTATTTATGTAAAAGATGTGGTGCAGGTTATTTACTGGATGATGCAGCAAGTATTGGAAAAAGGCAATACGCAAAATTTGCTGCAGCCCGGTATTTATAATTTAGGTACAGGCAAGGCCCGAAGTTTTTATGCATTGGCAACAGCCACTTTTCATGGGTTAAACAAAACGCCTGATATTAGTTTTATAGATATGCCATTGGATATACGCGACAAATACCAGTATTTTACCGAAGCCAATATGCATAAGCTACAGGCCGCAGGCTATAGTCATCCATTTTACAGTTTAGAGGATGGGGTGGATGATTATGTACGCAACTATTTGTCAACCGAAAAAATCTGGTAATTATTTTATTTATCGGGCACTTGAAATTGCCAAAAAAAGAATATTGAATCATGAGCAAAAAAATAGCCATCATTGGCGGGGGTAATCTGGGAACAGCCATAGCAGAAGGCCTTATCAGCAGCGCCTTTATAAAGCCCGATCAAATTATTATAACCAAAAGAAATATAGAAACGCTAAAACCGCTGGCCGAGAAGGGCGTGCTCATTAGTAATAATAATGCAGAAGCAGTTCAATATGCCGATTGGATAGTACTTGCGGTAAAGCCCTTTCAAATAAAGGAAATACTGGAAAACCTGTTGCCCTATCTGGATAAAAGCCGCCATACCCTGGTTAGTGTTATTACCGGTGTTTGGATAAAAGACCTCCAGGAGATCATAGGTAATGAATTTACCATTTTCCGCGCCATGCCCAATACAGCTATCGCCATTAGGGAAAGTATAACCTGTATTTGTAAATACAATGCTTCGGTGGAGCAGGAAACCTATGTAGGTAACCTGTTTAACCAATTGGGCAAAACTACTTTTATAGAAGAAAAATTAATGGATGCCGCCACCGTATTGGGTGCCTGTGGTACCGCCTATGCCATGCGGTATATTCGTGCCAATATTCAAGGTGGTATAGAAATAGGTTTTGATGCCAAAACAGCTACCTTGATTGCTTCACAAACCATTAAGGGTGCAGCAGAACTATTACTTACTCGCAATACCCACCCCGAAGCTGAAATAGATAAAGTAACCACTCCTAAAGGCTGCACCATAGCAGGTTTAAACGAAATGGAACACCAGGGCTTTAGTTCATCGCTTATAAAAGGGGTTATTATCAGCTATAAAAAAATCATCAACGATATGTAGTACCGGCGCCCGGCACTACACTTATTTTATGCATAATGCAACGTTCAACTGAACTGCTTGCTCAATAAAATAAAAAAATGAAAAAGCTTATCATTGCCTGCCTGATATTAATAACGGCTGCCTGTACCAAAAACAATGCTACCATAAGTGGAGATTTATTGGTAAGGGTAGAAAATAGCAGTAATACACCTCTTTCAGCCGTTATGCTGGGGCAACATAATTTTGGACCCCTTAAAAACGGATCCATGACCGGATACCAACAATTTACCCAATTAATTGCCTATGCCGGTGCAATGGTTGTGGTGGGAAAAGACACCACTTATGCTGGCATGGGTTACTGCGGTACACCACCATTACCCTATTTGGAAAATGGCAAATACACCTTGCAAATCTTTAACGATCCTATTTTGAATAATGCACTAAACTCAAAATATATAAAGGAATAATAGCACCTTTTATTTTTGGGTTTAGCCTCTGCAATTTTCAAATCCATACTGCTTCCAATACCTAATTAAAACTTAACTTTTCCATTTAGTTGCATAAACAACTTTTTTGCTATTTTTGAGAAATAAATACATGTTTATGCAGGAAGCATATATCGTTGCAGGTTACCGTACTGCAGTTGGCAAAAGCAAAAAAGGGATATTTCGTTTTTTTAGACCTGATGATCTTGCCGTTGAGGTAATAAAAGGTTTAATGGCCACCGTTCCCCAACTGGAAGCAAATAGGGTTGATGATGTAATTGTGGGCAATGCTGTACCCGAGGCAGAACAGGGCTTACAGTTTGGCCGCATTATAGCTGCTAAAGCCCTGGGCATTGAAGTGGCTGGTATTACCATTAACAGGTATTGCGCCAGTGGATTGGAAAGCATTGCCATGGCCACCGCCAAAATAAGAACCGGTATGGCAGATTGTATTATTGCCGGTGGTACAGAAAGCATGAGTATGGTACCCACCGCCGGTTGGAAAACTGTACCCTCCTATGCCATTGCCAAAGATGAACCTGATTATTATTTAAGCATGGGCTTAACTGCTGAGGCGGTAGCCAAAGAATTTAATATCAACAGGGCCGATCAGGATGAGTTTGCCTATAACTCGCACCGCAAAGCCCATCATGCAATTAGTAACGGACACTTCAAACCGGGCATATTACCTATTACCATTGAAGAAACTTACCTGAACGAAAAAAATAAAAAAGCCACCCGCAGTTATATTGCTGATACCGATGAAGGGGTACGAACCGATACCAGCGTAGAAGCTTTGGCTAAACTAAAACCCGCTTTCGCCATGGGTGGCAGCGTTACTGCCGGTAATTCATCCCAAACAAGTGATGGCGCTGCATTTGTGATTGTAATGAGTGAGCGTATGATGAATGAACTGGGCCTAACACCCATTGGCCGTTTGGTAAACTGTGCTGTAGCTGGTGTACATCCAAGAATAATGGGTATTGGGCCGGTAGCCGCTATTCCCAAAGCCTTAAAACAGGCGGGCATGCAGCTGGCCGATATTGACCTGATAGAACTAAACGAAGCATTTGCCTCGCAATCGTTGGCGGTAATTAGGGAATTGGGTCTAAACCCCGATATCGTAAATATAAATGGTGGCGCTATCGCATTGGGCCATCCATTGGGTTGTACCGGGGCTAAACTTACCGTACAAATATTACAGGATATGAAAAGGCTGAACAAAAAATATGGCCTGGTTACGGCCTGTGTGGGTGGCGGACAAGGCATTGCCGGCATCATAGAAAACTTGTAAAAAATCTTACGCATTTTGCACCAAAAGCCCTGTTAAAAAACGGGGCTTTTTATATGATATAAATCATTCATACCTTGCTAAAAACCAAGTAGCTTCACACTATAAAACACGAACGATGAAAACTTTATTGGTACCCACCGATTTTTCAACCACAGCCAGAAATGCAGCTGTGTATGCTATCCAGTTTGCCAGGCAAATGCATAGCAGTAAAATTGTGTTTTTTAATGCCTACCAATCACCACCTGTAGTAGATGTGAATATGGCCATGGTAGAATCAGTAGACTTTGACCTGCTGCGCAAAAGCAGCGAAGATAATTTGGAAGTGTTTAAAAATGAGCTGCTGCCTCAAAGCGAAGGCATTGCATTGGAAATACTTAGCGATTATGGCATGGTGGCTGTTGACATTAATATTGTATGCGATAAGGTAAATGCTGATGTAATTGTAATGGGTGTTACCGGTGTTGGCAAACTGGCCGAAACATTGATGGGCAGTTATGCGGTAGATGTATCACGCAATGCCAAAGTGCCGGTAATTATTGTACCCCCCGGCGCCGTGTTTACACCCATAAAAGAAATTATGCTGGCCTGCGATTTTTCCAAGGTAGTAGAAACCACACCGGTACAGCCAATCAAAAATATTTTAAATGGTACTGGTGCCAAATTGTTTGTGGTAAATATCGATCACCGCAATAAACACTTTAGACCCGATACCCCTTTTGAAAGTTTGATGCTGGACACATTATTACACGATTATAAACCCGAATACCAGTTTATAGACAATAACGATTTTGTAGAAGCCATCAACAAATTTGCGTTGGAAAAAGAGGTAGATCTTATTATTACCATACCCAAAAAAATGGGTTGGTTCGATCATTTGTTTAAACGTAGCCATACCAGTATGCTGGCCTATCACAGCCATGTACCTTTAATGGTGGTGCACGAATAATTTTACCGCTAACGACTGTCAGATAAAGCCTTATGTAATAGTGGTTTGTTGCTTTTTAGCACAAACCACTTTTTTATGTAATACCGCAACAGCATTTATACCCCATTGTTTATGTAAGCATTATTTGGTGCCCGGCAAAGGGATGTTGAGGCAACTTTACTTGCGTCGCACACTTGTGCACCAGCACTATACGCAGCAAGTTGGAGGGCTGACGGAAGGAAATTGATCAATTACGGAGCAAGTTTGATGGATGACGGAACGAGTT
>NZ_WHPF01000014.1 GCF_013106755.1 Limnovirga soli
GAGCCATTACCCCAAACTTGTTGCGGTATCAATTGGTGTGCGTGTTGTGTTATGGTAAATGCCTTGGTTGATGATTGCGTTTTCTAAGGCACAAGTACGCTGTGCTGCATAGACTTGGCTGCATACTTGCGCCAGAATAGGAATAGTATTGCGTCTGCCCGAATTGCTGCTGATTTCGAACAAAAACATGAGAATTTATTTGTTAGCCAGCATAGCAACAAGCCTCATATTAGCAGGCGTTTTTTGTCTTTACAAATGAACGAACGTCAACTTCAATGCCATTTAGTCTTTTTACTACTTGTTGAAATTGTTTTTCATCAAGTATATTCAAGTCAATATTAGTGAGTCCAATTGGGCCAAAATTTCTTTCTGTCAGGTAAAAACCGTTGGATAGTTTAATAAATGCAGAATAGTCAAAATTAATTTCGTCGTTAAAATAGCTAAAATAAAAGTCTACAATTTTTTGTCCTACAAAATATGATTTTGCTATGTTGGTAACTGAATCACCTGTATCAAAATTATTTTTAAAATAACTTAGGTTGTCTTGAGTTAATTGCAAATACTCCTCATCGTCAAAGTGGGGAATGTCAATAATTATGTCATTCGCAAGTTTTATATAAGAGTGAAAGGATTGTAGGTCATACTCATTTCTTGGAACGTAATGAAATCTTAGCTCCACAATCTCTTGTCCAATTAACTCTGATAATTTTAATGTATCCATATAAAATACCTGCTAATTCAAAAATAGACGAACTAAATACCCTTTCCAAAAAAATGCCTTATTGGTAACCAATACTTTTTTAGTTGATCTTTTAAAATAGATAGTGCCTTTATTTTTTTTACAATTCAATATTCCCTTTCATCAAAAAGTCATCAAACGGGTTTATGCTATTTACCAAATGGAGGTTTAAGATGGCACCAGTGAGCTATGCTGCATAAGCCTGGCTGCATACTTTCGACAGAGTAGGTAGTTGCAGTAAACGGCCAGGTATTTTTTGGCAGGTTTGGAAATAGTCTTCCGTTTGCCCAGCTTTTTCAATAAACCAGTGTTAGCGACTGGGATATTTGTCAAACAAGAACTTTTTTATTTGTCCCTGAAGTATTTTTTTAGGTCTGCTTTTAAAGACCAATGAGAAAAAAACACTGGCGGATTTACCTTCGGATAGTTTTTTACCATCGTAAAATAAATTCTCCCGTCATCTATAATAAATGTAATAGTCTTCGTCCAACGGTTATCATATGAAAGATTTTCCTCAAAACTCACAATAATTACTTCTTTACTTTCTCCAAATACTTCATAACCGTTTAGCTTTAAAAATTCAAGAAGATGTTTTTTGTTCGTGTGTCTGGGTGAAGAAGTTTCTATTACAATTAATTTCTTTTCAATCAGTTTTCTGAAAAGTCCGAACAGTCCAAACAAAATAATAAGTGGAAATAGCACAAACGCAAGAGCTCTGTCATTTGAATTATTTAAATTAACATGAAAGTATGCGAATGTCGGATAAAATACCATTGCTACACAGAGTGTCGACCAAGCAATAGTGTCAGTTATATGCTCAACCTTGTTAAGTCCGCTACGATTAATGGAAAGCCGTCCATCCGTAATACTTTTTTCAGTGTTTATGTAAGAGAGGTTTGCCATTCGAGGGTTTTATGCTTGCCGCTAACTCAAAAATAGGCGAACTAAATAGCCTTTCCAAAAAAATGGGTTATTGATAATGAATGATTTTATATTCTGTTTTTTAAAATAGATATTGCGTCTATTTTTTACCATTCAATATTCCCTTTCTTCCATAAGGCATCAAAGGGGCTTATACTATTTACCATATGGAGGTTTATGATGACACAAGTACGCTTTACTGCATAAGCCTGGCTGCATACTTGCCACAGAATGGGTTATGTCTTGGTTGATGATTGCGTTTGTTAAGGCACAAGTACGCTTTGCTGCATAAATCTGGCTGCATACTTGCGCCAGAAGGGGGCATAAAACCCAATGTTAGCGGTAGTCATGTCTCAGTTTTTTCCATCTATAAAAATAGTAGCAAATTCCTGCTAGAATAAATAGAGGCCCAACTAAATATTGCAGAATATTATTTTCTTTTTTTATTGTCAAACTGCTTTTTAAAAATGATAAATTGTCATTGTGTAAGTCGTAAATGCGAATTCGTTCATTTGATTTCGTAAGGTTAGTTTTGTCAGATTTTGAAATTTCTACAGAAATAAACTGTCCGATGTTAGCAACTTTTTCAAATTCGCTTTTGTCAAAGAAATTTAAAAAGTCAGCAGGTATTTGGAAAGTTGCTTCATGCTGTGTCAGCCAAATGTAATATTTTTTTGTTCCCCTTTTTCCGTCAATAAATGAATATTTCGCAAGTGTTCCATTAATTGTAATTAGTTCGGAAGGCGATGATATTTTTTCTGTAATTATTGAAGAAAACAAAAGCCAAAGTCCAATCAATATTGAAAATGAAACAAATGCATATTGTCGTCTGTCAATCCATGGCACTATGTAATTCCACATGTATCTAAAAATGTAAGGTCGTTTGATTACCGTTAACGTTTTGCCGCTTTGCGAAGGCGGGGATTTTCAGCACTAAACTTCAATAGATGCAAAAAGCTTGAACTTAGCACTTCACTTTTATAGAAGCACGAAACCCCCGCTTTTGCAAAACGGCTGTTGGCGGTATGTGCTTTTATTCTTATGAGTGTCTTATTAAATTTAGAGCAGTCATTTAAGGTTTATTTTATTGTCTGTTTGTGTTTTTTTCGTTTAATAGCAAAGCTTATTTGGATTATTGCTCCTATTAATGCCCCAAGAGTTAGAAATGGCACAGCATGAACAAAACCGTCTGGTAAAAAAGGTAAGTATTCCTGTAAAAATGTCTTTGAGTAGGAAGATGACGGGTCAGCATGAAGTCTGAGTTCCTTCTCCCACGTTGTGAAAATGCATCCCCCAGTAAAAACCAGTGAAATAATCTGTCCAAATGAGCAAGCTATGAAAGCCCAAGCAAAAAAGTCTTTCTTGTGAAACTTGGCAAACCTTCCTGTAAATAAGGCAACGCCTCCCGCCACCGAAATTCCAACTACAATGGCATGTAAAATTAAAATTCCGTTTGCTATTAAAATTTCGTGTTTCATTTTAATTTTATTTCTCGTGATACATCTTTTAGCATTACCGCCAACTCAAAAATAGACGAACTAAATAGCCTTTCCAAAAAATGCCTTATTGGTAACCAATACTTTTTTAGTTGATTTTTTAAAATAGATGGTGCGTCTATTTTTTACCATTTAATATGCACATTCTTTCAAAAGTCATCAAAGGGGATTATACTATTTGCCAAATGGAGGTTTAAGATGGCGTAAGTACGCAATGCTGCATAAGCCTGGCTGCATACTTGCGACAGAATGGGAATTGCTTTTACTTGAACAGATAAAGTCATAATGTCTTTGTTAGCGAATAGGGCAATAGCTTTTGCATTTCCTATTGTCACACCAATAGATAAGCCTCTGCAATACAATTCAGCAGCAACAAAAGATTCTCCTGCAAGATATGTGTTGTTTCATTCCATTTTAATTTGTCAAAATGTTTGATTAGAAGTATGTGTCAATGAAAAAGCCATTTATAAAGAAATACACTCAGCCAGAAAAGGATAAATGCAAAAAGCAAAAACATTTCCATTTTAAAAGAGTTGTTCAAGTCTTTGTCCCACTTTTTCTTTGACCATATAGATAAAATGTTTGGATAAATAAACCAATAAATAGATTTTTTAAATGACTTAAAGTCTTTAAATATGAGTTTGGCTGCAACTAGCAGAAGTGTAAAGTCAACAAGTATGAATATTTGTAGGGTGCTCATTTAAAGTGGCAGATAGTTCAAAAATAGACGAACTAATTAGCCTTTCTAAAAAAAGGTATTATTGGTAACCAATACTTTTTTAGTTGATTTTTTAAAAAAGATGGTGCGTCTATTTTTTTCCATTTAATATGCACATTCTACCAAAAGTCAACAAATGGCTAATACTATTTACCAAATAGAGGTTTAATATGGCACAAGTAAGCTATCCTGCATAAGCCTGGCTGCATACTTGAGTCAGAATGGGATAACCTGTTCTCTTTGTAAAATACTCGGTGATACACTGTTGCTTGATGTCCATTTTTAGTCAACCTATTCAGGACGAGGCATTGCAGCTGTTGATTGTTCCAATGTCAAGCCCCACTTTCGGCAATGCCACTATTGCCTGCCGCTCTTATCGAAATTTCTTTTTGGGCGTCTTTTATAAATTTGTCTATCATATATGTGCTACTGTCAATCTCTTTTGCCTTCGCAAAATTTTGTAAGGCTTCATCAACTTCTCCTTTGTCAAAATGGTATATGCCCATATTCATATATGCGTAAGAATTGTCTGGATCAATCTCAAATGATCGGTTGATGTCCTGCAAACCTTCTTCTGTCTGTCCTAATTTAATTTTCGCAAGCCCTCTATTGTTGTATGAATATGCGAAGTCTGTATCAAGCTCGATGGATTTGTCAAAGAGAGAAATAGCTTCCTTATATTTCTCCATGAGGTTTAAAGTGTATCCTTTGTTATTTAAGGAGTATTTGTTGAAGGGATTTAAACGTAATGATTTATCATAAAGTTCCAAAGCTTCGTCATGAAACCCAAGCATGGAATTTGATAATGCAATGTTCGATAAATCATCCGAATTCATTTTACCTCTTATTGCAAATGCGTCTGAAATTTCTTTTGCTTTATGATAATTTTTTTCTTGCAGGTAAGAGCTGATTGCTAACCGGTATATGTTTTCATCTTCTTTGGATGAAAGAAGTTTCTCCAATAGAACTGCGGCATCAGCAAATTTTTGTTCATTGTATAAGTCAGCCGCTTGTGTATATTCTTTTGGTAATCTTATATAGTAAAAGAGTTGCTTTAAGCTATATCCATCGTTGTATGTAATTTTACCGTCGTACAACTTAATCGGTTTTTTACTAGGTATCAGATTAATAAGAAGGTCAAGAAATGCAGATCCAAGAAATATAATAAGAAACAATTTCAAAAAACCGTGAAGGTCATATGCAAATGTGAAATAGCAAGCTGTTGTCGCAATTATTAAAGATGCAATTGGTCCTGTCAAAGTGTAAATAATTTGTCTTTTTACGGAAACTGATTTTGCAGACGGAATACAAATTCCAAGCCGCCAAGCGAAAGGATTACTGCGTAAGAAAATTGTCAACAATCCGAAATTTATTTTGACACACTTTTTGGGGTCACCGTAAGTGCCAATGTAAATTGTCGCCCTTTGTTTTGTTAGCAATATTACAGATATGGCATGTCCAAGCTCATGAAACAACACCGTCAAGGGTCTTGTTATGAGAACCAAACCAATAAGTAGCATAAGAAAAATAGGGAAATATTGCATGTCTGTCGTGTCAGTTAGTTTTATGCCATACGGTCACTAGAGGGTTGCAGGCAATTCAAAAATATAGGAACTAAATACCCTTTCCAAAAAAATGGCACTATTGATACTCAATACTTTTATAGTACGTATATTTTTTACAATTTAATATTCCTCTTCTTTCAAAAGGCATTAAAAGGGCTTGTGCTATTTACCAATGGTGGTTTATGATGTTTTAAATACGTTGTGGTGCAATGGCCTGGCTGTATATTTACGACAGAAAGGGTGAGCAGGACAAAGGGTAATCTCTTTTACAATTCTAATCCTCCCGTCAACTCCTTTCACAGAAAGGTATTTATTTGAAGTTACAGGTCACCCTATGGAAGACCTGAAAAAAAAAGCTTCTTTTCCAGTGTCCAAACATCATTATCATACCTGAAATTTGGATGATTGGGAGTGCCGCCATATTTGCCTCCGGTAATATAAATTTTGTTTTTATAAACTGTTGAAGCAATACCGCCCCGAGGTAGCCAAGGTGCATTTTGAGTTAGCCAATTTTTGCCGTCGGAACTAAATAACACCTGACTTGAAAACTGTCCATTTCTGTTGCAACCCAATAACCAAATTTTATTGTCAAACACTTGTGTTGAATAGCCAAATATTTGCTCACCTTTTACGATTTCATCTGTAACTTTTTGCCAATTTAAACCATCAGTTGAGCTCCAAACGTCATTCTCAAGTAAATATAATTTGCCATTTAAAAATACAATTTGGCTCCCACCTCTTTTTCCAAAAGGCAGGTTCTCTTTTTGCTTTGTCCAATTTATTCCGTCAGGGGAATTCCAAATGTCTGAGTATTTTGTTTGTTTATCTTCACCACCAATTATCCAGATTTTATTGTCAAATACAAAGGGATGATAAAAGAACCGCTTTGGTATGTTGCTCAGGCTTGATATGGTAACCCAATTTTTAAAGTCCGATGTTTTATATATTTCTGGCTTGAAAGTAAATTGCTCAATATTTCCTTCAAAATGTCCAAGTCCTAATATTGTCTCATTAAATTGAACATAGTCCAGAAAAGCAAGGTTGTAAATTGAGTTTGGCAGTTGTGATTTTGTCCAATTGGTGCCATTAGTTGAGAACCAATTTCCATCAGGATGGAATGTCCATAAAGTATCTCTATTGCTGAACATTTGGAAATTGTAATTCTTCTTCCAATCTGCACTATCAAGTATTTTTGTCCAAACATAGGAAGAGTCGGGTTTAATAACGGGCTTCTCAGCTGATTCAGAGGCATTTTCATTCGATTGATTCGAACAAGATGCAAGAAGTGAAATAAGTAAAGGGATAAACTGTTTCATAATTTATATTTTACGAATCTCGTGAGGTGTCAAATAAGCTTGCCGCTAACTCAAAAATAAACGAACTAAATAGCCTTTCCAAAAAAATGCGTTAATGATAATCAATGCCTTTATAGTGCATTTTTTCAAATGGTTGGGGTATATTTTTTACCATTCAATATCTTTCGCTGTTGCTGGCGTCCCCACCCACTGCCTTCTCTCAAATCTCCACTTTTTCGCTGTTATTGGCGTCCCCGCCAACAACCTTCACCCTAATCTCCACTTTGGGAAAGCTCAGTATATTCCCGAACGTACAAGTGTGCGACGCAAGTAAAGCTCCATAATCACCTGCAGCCGGGTCCATAAAAAATGAAATATTAATAAGGGGGATTACAAAAAAAAAAGGGCAGCAATGCCGCCCTTTTTAGGATAGTATATTTACTGCAATTATTTCTTTTTGTATTTGGCTGTTCTGGCATCGTTAATAACGCCTTTCCAGTTTAGTCCGTAGGCAAAGTCGTAGGCATGGCCTTCGCTGTCTACATGGGGTTTCATGTCCTGGGGAACATCTTCCTGTTGGGTTTCTACTGTTTGCATATTGGCAGGCATTTGCAGGGGCAATAAACCGGAAGGCGCTACGGCACCTGAAATGATATCCATCAAGGCCTGATCCTGTACACCAAAGGAAACGATTAGTCCATCTATTTTCGATTCAAATTCAGCAACAATTGCCGGATTGGACAACGCCATACTAACAATAACGGGCTTGCCATTCATGGCGGCTTTGGTATCTAAAATTGATGTGAGGTCTGATACATTACTGGCTGTAATGCTTTTGCCTTTATACGAACGGTTGGTAATGGTAGGGTCAATTACAGGGTCGCCAGCAGCCATGCTTTGTTCCCGGGCTTCTGTGGCTGTATAAGGGCCATATTGCAGGCTGATAGGCACATAGCCGTTGCCGCCCTTTTGCCTGTCTTCTTTGCTATAGCCAACGCCAGTTGCAGGGCCTTTTACAAATACAATGGCCATATCAGCTTTTGCCGGATCTTCGGTTACATTAAAATATTTTTTTACAATGTCGATGTTTACAGGATACTCAATGCGTTCTGGTGTTGTATTGCCAAACCAATCTCTGGCTGCAGGTACAACGCGTTTTGGAATATATACTGTTTTGTTTTTGGCCAAAGGCAACACATTGTTTTTGTTTTTTAGCAGTACAATAGATTTTAACTGGGCATCGTATCCGGCTTTCATGAATTCGGCATTGCCCACTGTTTTTACCGATTGCGTCGGATCGAGGTAAGGGTTTTCAAATAAACCTACCTGGAAAATATTACGCAATAACCTATAGGCTGATTGCTCGAAACGGCTACGCATATACGCTTCGCCATGTTCCTTTACACCCATTTGGTAGGCTTCCAATACGGGGCCGGCAGCATTATTGCCGCCAAACTGGTCAACACCAGCCATCAGCACTTTATAATGGCGCTCAGCTACACTAAGTTTTTCTACGCCCCATGATTTTCCCATGAAAATATCCGGTGTTTTACCTTCGTCGGCAGTTATCAACCAATCTGTACAAACTACACCATCGTAACCATATTTATTTCTTAGCAAATCGGTAATAATGTATTTGCTATAACTGTTACCAACATTCTCTCCATTTTTGGTATCCTGGTTATATGATATGGTATAATAAGGCATTACGGCTGCCGCCGTTTTTGTTTTGCCATTTAGTTTAAACGCACCATCAATAAAGGGTGTTAGGTGGGTTTGAAAATTATTACCGGGGTATACGGCAAATTTACCATAGGCAAAATGCGCATCACGACCGGCTTCTTCAGGTCCGCCACTGGGCCAGTGTTTTACCATGGCATTTACGCTATGGTAGCCCCAGCCATTTTTTATTTCATAGATACCCGATGATGTTTGAAAGCCATCTACATAGGCACGGGCCATATCGGCTGCCAGAGCAGGGTTTTCTCCAAATGTGCCGTTAAACCTGCTCCAGCGAGGTTCGGTGGCCAGGTCAACCTGCGGTGATAGGGCGGTGGCAATACCCAATGCCCTGTATTCCTGAGCGGCGGTTTGCCCAAATTGTTGTACAATAGAAGGGTCAAATGTAGCGGCCATGCCAATAGATTCCGGCCACATAGAAATAGTGCCGCCGGCTGCTATATTATATTCGGCATTGGCCACTACTGCATTGCGCGGATCGGTACTGTTATTGGCTGGAATACCAAAGCCCAAACCTTCTACAAATGCCTGTATATTATTGTTCCATTTGGCAGCCACCTCAGGGCTTTGTACCCTTGTTACCAATACATGGCGCAGGTTATCTTCTTTTAAAAATTTCTTTTGCTGGTCGCTGATATCATAAGTCTGCATGCCACTGGAATCAATGGGTTTGCCGTTATAGGTGCCTGCACCAAAGCCTCTGGAGTTGGCAGGTATGGCCTGGTGTGCACTGTATAGCATTAGACCGGCAATTTGTTCTACCGTCATTTTACTGGCCAGGTCTTTTGCCCTTATATCAGCTGGCAGGCGCCAATCTTCGTAAGCATCCAATTTGCCATTTTTATTCAGGTCTTTAAATTGAAGTCCTTTATCTGTTATAATGGTTACACCCGAAGCAGGCGAATACCCAAGGGTGGGTCCATTGGTATTTTTTACCGTTTTAAAATCGGTGCCCGATGAAGACTGGGCAAAGCTGCCGGTGCTGGTAGTTAATAATAGCAGCAGGTAAATGGCTTTTTTTGTAGTAGAGAATGATTTCATGTACAGCATGTTTATGGCAATAAAAAATAGTGTTTGATTGCGTTAAAAGTACGCAATAAGCTGTTAAGTTATGGCTTTCCATTTAAAATCAGAAGGCTTGCTTTTAAAATGCGACCATTCTTAAAAATGCTGCGACCAAAATGAAGTTTCTTTATTTGCCGGTCAATCTAAAATGTATTTAGCTTTACTTGCGTCGCACTCTTGTACGGCTATAACTTAACTGTGCTTTTGCCTGAAGGTATCTTTTTAAAACCGCCCATCACAGAGTATAGCTTGTATCAAATATGATTATCTTTACCACCTTAAATAACTATTATGAAAGCACTTTGCACTTACTTGTTTTTTGCCCTTTTTTTTGTGGTTGGCTGTTCTAAAAATAGTGGCAGCGACCCGGCACCTACCAAAGCCAATATTACTGGTTCGGTAATTTTATATGATGCAGGAACTAACTTGTTAGATAAATCAGGAATGAAAGTTAGTGTTGAAGGTACTTCACCACTAATAAGTACCACTACCGATAATGCGGGAAAGTTTACCCTAGCCGATGTACCTTTTGGTACCTATACACTGGTATATGAAAAAGCAGGCTATGGCACTTCAAAAAAATCAGGCATCGAACATAAGAATACCGGTACTTCAACAGTAATAACAGCCATTCCTTCATTTGGACAGGTATCAGCTACAACGATAACGGCGCTTACTGCCGAAGTAGTAGGTACCGATGTTTTGGTAAATGCCACAACCAATCCGGCAGGCAATAGCTCCAATAAAAGATACCTGCGTTTCTTTTATGCTTCTGCCGGCAATGTTAGTAATACCAGCTATAATAATTTTTCAGCAGTATATATTGCCCAGATAAATCCATATACCCATACACTGTCTAAAAGCGATTTAAATAGTATGGGTTTTGTTTCGGGTACTACGGCCTATATAAGGGCCTATGGAGAATCTTTCTGGAGTAACGATTATCTGGATATTACCAATGGTAAAACAGTGTTTCCCAACATTAACAGCACTACCACCAATCCGGTAAGCTTTGTTGTGCCTTAGTCATCTATTTTGCTGCAGGGTTTAATGTACTTAAGGTCTACCGTATTATTCAGTATCTTCTATAAAACGAGCCTTCGTAAGGTCTTTTTTTAGCTTTGCCGTAAGCCTGTTATTTAATACATCATAACCTGCAATGGCTTGTCCGTTTACTTCTACATGTGCCAGCCACAGTATCTTATCGCCGGTAGCATTAAACAGATAACAATTGTATGCAGCATTGGGTGATTCTTCTGTTTTTGTTTCAATCTGGTTATTATAGGTATTAACTACCCTGGTAGAATTGGTATTCCAGTAATTATCAAGATTAATCAACAATATTCCGTCAACACCCAGCTGGGTGGTTTTTTCAATAAAATCACTAAAACCAATATCACTATTGGTGGTGTACACATTCGAAGCGGGAACAATAGTAGTTGCATAAGAGCCCATACTTCGTTGCATCGATTTTTCCAGTTGCTGCCTGAAAATAGCATTATCCATATTATTAAAATTGCCGCGAATTTTATTGTTATAAGTGGCAGAATCTAACCGGTAATAATCATGGTTTGTTTCAGTAGTAAGTACCAGAATTTTGGTTAAAGGCTTAGACGGAGTATCTTTTACCTCTGTGGTAATATGCGAGGTGGCGCAGGATTGCATTAAAAAACCAGCCGCAATCAGGTACAAATATGGTTTCATATATTTCTATTTTAGGCTCCTTAAAATTAAAGCATAAAGCCAGGCCATTTATGTAAGAATAAGTTAATCCTGCAAATCCGGTAAGCATACTTGTATATGCATTATTAACCCGGCTGCAGTGCAAAACCAGGGCATCCGTTGCGTCGCACTCTTGTGCGTTTAGTCCAAACCTCAGCTGCTGGCATCGAGCAAACTACATGGCAAACTGCTTGCTTGCTACAGACATAAAATTAAACCACAAAGTGCAGCAGAATAACCTATACAATCTCAAAACACTTTATCTTCAATGCTACCAAAACGAGCTCCATCATGAAAAAATTATTTTTTTGCCTGTGCATACTGGCGCAATTAGATCTATATGCCCAGTCACCCGCCATACAATATACTGTTGATCAGGCAAGTATAGAACAAGCTGGTGTACCTAAAGGAGCAATCATACAATTTGTATATACCCAATCAAAAATATTCCCAGGTACCAGTCATGAATGCTGGGTATACATTCCCGCACAATACAATCCCAGTCAGCCAGCTTGTGTGTACATTAACCAGGACGGTATTCAATGGAATGCACCTACCGTATTTGATAACCTGATTGATAAAAAGGAAATACCTGTTACCATTGGTGTGTTTATAACACCGGGTAAAGTATTGGCCAACAGCGGTGCCAATGCCCTTGACCGTTTTAACCGAAGCTTTGAATACGATGGATTGGGCGATGCCTACGCACGTTTTATACTAAATGAAATATTACCCGAAGTAGAAAAGCTAAAAGCCCCTGATGGCCGTGCCATACACTTATCAACCAATGGGAACGACAGGGCCATTGGTGGTTCCAGCAGTGGCGCTGTTTGCGCATTTACAGCCGCATGGGAGCACCCTGAAGCATTTACCAGGGTATTTAGCGCCATTGGCACTTATATTGGCCTGCGCGGCGCCGATCGCTACCCTACGCTTATTAGAAAATACGAACCCAAACCCATTCGTGTTTTTTTACAGGATGGCAGTAATGATTTAAATATTTATGCTGGCGATTGGTGGATGGCTAACCAAACCATGGAACGTGCATTGAGTTTTGCCGGCTATGAAGTACATCATGTATGGGGCGAGGATGGCCATAATGGAAAACAGGGAGCCTCCATATTCCCCGATGCCATGCGTTGGTTATGGAAGGATTGGCCAATGCCCGTTGCAAAAGGAAATTCCAGTAACCAGTTTTTAAAAGACCTGCTAATTCCCGGCGCAGATTGGGAGTTGGTTGGTAAAGGTTACCTGTTTACAGAAGGTACGGCCGCCAATGCAAAAGGCGAAGTGTATTTTCACGATATACCCGCCTCTAAAACTTATAAGGTGGATGTAAACGGAAAATTAACCACACTTGCTTTGGATGCAAAAAAAGCAAGTGGCAATTGCTTTACTCCCGATGGTAAAAGATATAGCGCGGCAGGTGGCACCAAACAAATCATCAGTTATGATGCAAATGAACAGGCAACTGTTATTGCAGACAGTATTGAAGGAAATGATTTGGTGGTGGCACATAACGGAAATATGTATATAACCGTACCCGATGGTACTACCAAACCGGGCAAACTGTACCTGATTCGCCCGAATGGCCAAAAGGTGTTGGTGGATGATGGATTGAAATTCCCCAATGGCATTACCCTGTCGCCTGATCAAACGCAGATATATGTTACAGAATCGGCCTCGCATTGGGTTTGGATTTACAAAATAAAACCCGATGGTACCCTAACTTATAAGCAACACTATGGCTGGCTGCATCATCCTGATAAAGAAGAAAATGCCTGGGGCGATGGTATTAAATGCGATACCTCAGGAAGGGTATATGTTGCCACCAATCTGGGTATACAGATAATGGATCAGTTAGGGCGGGTGAATGCCATATTGCCTTTGCCATTTAGTGGATTTAATCCTTCAAATATTTGTTTTGGCGGGCCTGATTTTAATATCATATATGTGTCTTGCGGCGATAAAGTGTATAGAAGAAAACTAAACACCAGGGGTGCCAATACATTTAACCCACCCATAAAACCTGTTTTGCCAAAATTGTAAAGCCTGGCTAATGTATTAATATGCTGTTTGTTTTGCTATGAGATGTAATGCTTTAAATTATACCGGTTTATAGTAGTTTTTTTTGCTGCATACAGAACTGAACGTACAAGAGTGCGACGCAAGCGGGTGCCCACTTGTACAATTGTTTGGCCCACACTATAAATGCCCTGGCGGTATTATTTCTCTTCAATAATGGTAACACCCCAGGGGGCTAAAGTGAGCTGTTGGTTTTTCCTCACCGGCTCGTTTGCCAATAAAGCGGTACCATTGGCATAAGGGTAGATAATAGTGGCTGGCGTGGCCGCATAATTAAAATAATAATGCACCGTTTTGCCATTTTCATTTACACCATACTTGGTAATTATGGGAAATGCCCATTGCTGGTCGGTACCCCATAAGCCCGCTTTTGTTACTGCATCCTGTAGTATTTTTTGCAGCAATACATCGCCTGGCATACAACCCATATAGGTGGCAAGGCCCTTGCCATAATGGTTTTCGGTTATGGCAGCATACTTACCCCAAACCGGATGATCGTACCAGGCCAATACTTTTGCTGTGGTGGGGGTAATCAGTTCCATCCATCGTTGAATGCTATTGTTGGGTTTGCCCACTTTAAAGGGATCGTCTTTCAAACCTGCATTCTCAGGCAGCGTAAACTCACTAAAGTAGATGCCACAGGCTTCGTTGATAATACCCGGTTGCCGGGTGCTGCGCACTTTTACATTTTCGTTGCTAAAGCCGCTTTTAAAACTGTACACAATATGGCCACCATTTTTTACAAAACGGTTTAGCCGTTGCAATAAACTGTCGGGTGCAGCATACAGGGCAGGCACAATCAGCAATTGGTAGTTTTCAATAGTGGTGCTGGTGGGGTCAACAAAATCGCAGCCAATATTCATGCGGTACAAAGCATCGTACATGGGGCGCAAAACATCATTATAATTACCTGGTGCACCCCAGCCAAAACCAAAAGCATTAAAGCCGGTTAGTGCTTCGTTACTAAAAAGTATGGCTACCTTATTGGTCTTTTTCAGGTTTACCAGATGGTTGCTTAACCTGGCAAAATCTTTACCAATGGTTTTGGCTTCCTCGTAGGTGGGGTTGGGTTCAAAATCCTGACTTAATAATCCTTTCCAATAAGTTTCTGCGGAGTTGTGAATAGAATGCCAGTGCCAGTATTCCAGCATATTGGCGCCCGATGCTATATGGCTAAATGCCTGTAACCTTAACTGACCGGGATAAGGCACCCATTGCGGAAAGCCCTGTGCTTCGGTTTCTATTACCAGATAGTTTTTACCGTTTTTCATAGAGCGGGCCATATCGCCCCCAAAAGATATTTCTGTGCCGGTAAGATGGTCCTGCGTGGGATGATAAATATCCACGCCGGCAATATCCAATGCTTTAGCAGCAGCAAAATGATCTACATCCGGCTGTATGCCATAGGAGAAGCCCCGCCACTCAAAATCAAAATTATGGGTAATAAACTGCCCCGGTTGTTTATACTCGTTTACAATGGCCGTTTGCCAGGCCAGGTAATTGGTAACCAGCATCCGTTGAAATTTGGCAAACTCTCCTGCTAAACTGGCATTAATGGTGCCCACGGTTGAAGGAAAATCGTTCCAGTTATTAATACGGTTGCTCCAGTAGTCAAAGCCAAATGCTTTGTTCAGGCTGTCGAGTGAAGGATATTTTGCCTGCATATATTGTACAAACAATTGTTGTACTTCGGGGCCCGATGTGTTGTAGGGTTTGGTTTCATTGTCAACCTGATACCCAATTACAGCCGGATGATTTTTTACATGATCAATTAGTTTTCTAATAATGCGTTCAGCATAAAACCGAAAATTAGTATTGCTAATGTCCATATTTTGGCGGGCACCATACCTGTTTTGTCCATTGGGTGTAATGGCCAGTACATCAGGGTGTGCTTTTACCAGCCAGGTAGGTATGGCATAGGTAGGCGTACCTACAATTACCTGAATGCCGGCTGCATGCATGGCATTCAGTACACGGTCAATATGCGAAAAATCATATACACCATCCTGTGGTTCCTCGGTGCTCCAGGTAGATTCTGCAATGCGTACTACATTAATGCCAGCGGACTTCATCATTTGTACATCTTTGTCCAGCCGGTCGTAGGGCATGTATTCATCGTAATAAGCTACACCAAACAGCAGCTTATCCATTTTGGGGTATTGCGCCAAAGCAATTTGGCAAAACAACAAAGCGCTAATACAACTGAGGGTAATTTTTGTACACATATGGCAGGTAGATGATGAAAAATGTATAAGTGTGATTATTACACCAATAAAAGTAAGCAGTATTTCAATTACCGCAAAAGGCCAGGGTAAATGAAGCAGTTTTTTGTACTAAGCCAGGGGAGTGCTATTGGGCTTTGCTTATGTCACTCACTTGTACGTTCTATAGGCTATGCCGCTTTTATAAAGGAAAGTGTAAGTGCCTTGGTTGAATCAAAATTTGTGGCGTAAAGGTTGTTTGCTTCACCAGCTTTCACCAAAATCAGCCTGGTGTTTTCAATCACCTTGAGGTATCCAGATATATTTTTTGCCATTCCGGAAAAAATGCCTCCTGCAATTGGTGCGCCGTCTTCAATATCTTCTATTAATATGGCCGGTTCAGTGATTTTTGATTTCTTTGACACCAAGCAGGTCGCCGGTAGTTGTATCGTATTACGTTGCAGTAACTGTCTTCTTTTTATACAAAATCCATCGGTCTGCCCATTTAACATCATTACCACCATTTCCGAATTTTGTTCCTGCACGAAAAAGAAAAGTAAATTATTATATACATCTGCAATATCTAGTTCATTTTCATCTTTTCAGCACAATCCCAGTGCTCAGCAATTTTCCCATTTTCAATTCTAAACATATCAAACCAGGTAGTAGTGTATTTTTTAGATGAATCAACAGGATCGGGCATTTCTCTTACAAAACTCAACATCACCAGGTCTCCTTCAGCAATAATGGCAACAACGTTTAATTTGATTGAATCTGCAATTGGTTGAGGTTTGGAGAATTTTGAAAAGAAATCAACAACTGCTTTTCTTCCGGTGGCAGCATTTGGATTGTGTTGCATATAATTTTCATCAAAATATTTTTCTGCCAACTCAAGATGACCGCCCTCTAAAAATTCCCGCCACATGTCGTATACCAGTTTTTTGTTGCGCTCCAGTGTTTTATTGGTGCTTTTGAGAAGATTGGCTTGTGATGTAAGTGGCTTAACCGGTAGTTGGGCAAAACTGCGGGTTGAGCTAACAATAAAAACAACAGTGAAGCATAATAGCAATAAGTATTTCATATTAAGTGATTTTTTTTAGGAAAACCTGGTAAACATTATGCAGGTTTTTTACTTATTTAATTGCAATACGAATATAAAGGCGCAAAATTCCAAAACCACAAACCTGTTATAGCAAATCGAGATTTGTGTAATTGCTGTTACTTTTTCCAGGCTTCAAATTCTCACTTACCCTGGCTGCTGAATGTTTTGCTGTATAGCATATCACCACCCGTGCACCTCCCAAATATCTTATTACTTTTCTTTAGTTTCAATAGCACTTTCCGCACCCTCTTTTTTAGTGATATTTTTCCATATTAAGGCGAGCCCAACAACACAAAGCCATATGGCGGAGAATGCTATGATACCAAGCAGGTTGGCATGTATATCTTCAGGGTCGGCATTGCCATGAATGCGGTGACTAAAGAATTTGTTGGAGTATTGCTGGGCATATTCAATAGCCCAACCAAACGTATATAGTAATGCAAATATAAAAGCATGTATTACAATGTTTTTTTTGGCAAACAATACATTAAGAAACCCGGCAGCCAGAAAATAAAACAAGCTATGTAGCTCTTTGTCTGAATGCGAGAAGCCGGAAGGCAACCTTAGCATAAAACCAGCAATAGCTACTGCAAACGCTGCCAGGGTCAGTACTATTTTATGCCAAAACTTAATCTGTATTTTCATGAAAGGGGTATTGTGCAATTAAATTTTTTTACTATTAGCCAACACCACAAATGGGTTTTATGTTTGCGCTATTGTAAAACGGATGTTTACAAATATAGGCGGGATTATTTGTTTGTTGAAAGTAATTGATAAGGCAAAAAATAATGCCTGTCATTTCTTTTTATATTTTTTTTTGAGCATTATTTCTTGGTTCGCAACTGTTTAATTATAATGCAATTTTTGGGTTAAATTGTTATCTATGTTGGTCTATCAAAATAATATTTCCGTCTGGATCGGTTGTCATAATATTGGCTGGCCCTGTAGTTTTTTCGTCAGCTTCAGCTACTAATGTAATGTCTTTACTTTTTAATTGTCGTTGAATTTCTCTAACATCATCAAAAGGGTCAATATTGTTGGCGTTTTCGTCCCATCCCGGATTGAATGTTAAAATATTACCCTGAAACATTCCCTGAAATAGTCCAATAAGGGCATGCTCATTTTTCATGATGAGATAATTTTGTTTGATGTCGCCTCCCAATACCCTAAACCCAAGATGCTCATAAAATTCTTTTGAAGCATTAATATCCTTTACATTAAGGCTAACCGAAAATGCACCTAGTTTCATGTTATTTGCTTTATGGGTGAATGATTTATTTACTGCTGGTGTAAATTTATTAAACAACTTATATGTAGGTAATGCAAAAGTATTGGGTCTAAAGAACCCAACACCGGCAAGGGCTAAGCCCAATTTTTTAAGCCATTTTCTTCTATTGTGTTTCATGTTTTTAGCATGTTAGTGTTAAAATAAAGTGCTATAAACGATTGAGCATTTATGCTTGATTACAGCGGGACGATTGTTGTATGCCCTGCGTCGCTAAGGTTCGTGTCCTAGCGAACCTTAATAACCATATCATTTTTTCCGTTGCGGGAGGACACGCACCGGTGGATATGAAATAAGACCGAATTTTGCTGCGTAACCCATCCAGCCGCACAAGAGTGCGACGCAAGTAAAGCTATATGCTTGTTCTATTGCCCGGCTAATAAATAACTACTGCAATTTGCTGGCATCTAACCTAAAAAAACGAACCGCATTATTAAATAAAATATCCCTTTTTTGATCAAAGGATAAATAGCTGGCATTCTCTATAACCCCCAGCGAAGTTTCCAGCAATTTGGGATACATCATCAGGTCTGTACCATACATTATTCTTTTTCCAAAACCGGCTTGTACCAGTCTTTTAATATAATCGTTTACTTCGGCCAATGGATAACTCCAAATCATGCCGGCCACATCCACATACACATAGGCATTGGCACCCATCAGGGCAATCATTTCATCTGCCAGCGGATAGCCTGCATGCATTACCCATACCTTTAGTTTGGGATGCTTTGCCAGCAGGTCTTCCAGTAATAAGGGGTTTCCAAGTGAAGCACGGAATTTTGGAGACATAATATTGGCCATGCCATTACCACCCGTGCCCATATGAATACCAACGGGAATATTTAATTTTTCGGCAGCACCAAAATAAGCATCCAGTGAAGCATCGCTTGGCGACATGCCTTCATACTGCGGCGCCACTTCGCCCATTACTTTATAAAAACCGCTGCTAAGCGAATCTGTAAATGCCACTACCGACATTTCCTCAGAACTGCTGATACCGATGCTTGGAATAACCCTGCCCGGTGCAGCCGCTTTTTGCCAGTTGCGAATAATAGTGGCATCACCACTTGCAATAATGGTAATGTTTAAACGGTTCATGGTGGCAATTAAGGCATCCTGAAATTCCTGATCGCTATTGGCCGCTTTTAAGGGTTCGGCACAATCTGTATTGTTTAAATTGGGTGGTGGCTGGTTAGGGTCCCCACCCGGCATATCACTTAAAAACCAGGGACACATTTCCCTGCTCCACCCGGTATCTACTTTCATAGCATGTACATGCACATCAATAATGGGCAGGTGTTTTTTGGTAATCTGCTGCGAAAAACTATGAGCGCCTATCAATAAACATAAGCACAACAATGGCAATTGTATTTTTTGCATGGGTATATTTTTTAATAAAATGGAAGCTGGTATCTATCCTTATGAAACCCAAAAAAGGAATTGTGCATTTTTTGGGCCCGGCCATATATTGTTATGGCATCACCGCTTGCGTCGCACACTTGTACTGCAACAATGCAGGCAACTGTAAACAGCCAATTCAAATAACTACACAATCTTGCTTAAAGATAAATGTTTTTTATACGGTATAATTTACGGAATTCAGATTGTGCTGAAACCCATTAGGTAGGGACAATTGGGTGCATATTGAATACCAGATTCGTTTTTGCCGTTCTTGCGTTCTTTGGGGCTTAGTTATCCCGGTATTTAAATGATTTTTATCATAGACTGCGCCTGGCAACTAAACTACTTTTATGCAAATAAAAATCAGGTATGAAAACATCCATAAAAACAGGGGTGGCGGCATTAATGCTGCTGCTGGCTTCGTCCTGTATAAAAAACAACAGCCTCACCGCTTTATCAGCCAATACCAGTGAAAGCCTCAGCACCGGTGTTATAATTGCCGGTACACCAGCCATACAAATAGGCACTCAGGTTTGGATGAAACGGGATTTAATTACCAGCTATTACCGCAATGGCGATAAAATACCCGAAGTAAAAGACCCTGCCAAATGGGCCAAATTAACCACCGGTGCCTGGTGTTGGTATAAAAACGATCCACGCTATGGTAAACTGTATAATTGGTATGCAGTAAAGGATCCGCGTGGGTTAGCACCCGCAGGCTGGCATGTGCCCAGTAACGAGGAGTGGATTACTTTAACCAATAACCTGGGTGGTGCAACGGTGGCCGGTGGTAAAATGAAAGAAACCGGTACAGTACACTGGCAATCGCCAAATGCAGATGCTACCAATAGCAGTGGATTTACTGCATTGCCGGGCGGTACGCGTTATTATCTGGGTGAGTTTGTAGATGTTGGTGGATATGGCTATTGGTGGTCTGCCACGGAATGGTATACCAATGCGGCTTATTACAGGTACCTTACTTATTTCTATGGTACTATTTCTGGTACTACAGATTATAAGAACAATGGTTTTTCTGTTCGTTGTGTAAAGGATTAAAGCATTGGGAGGAAGGAGCGTTTTACGCGTTTTGCTATGCTTATATTTTGTGAGGAATTACTCGCTTAATGCCCAGGCAGGAAACCGTAAAATAACTACTACCATTTTCCCTGCTGCCATAGTTGCCAGCGCACAAGAGTGCGACGCAAGGGCCGCCTGATAAAAGCTATAAAGCCCGGCTCAAAAATATTGGTCCGGGCTTTATTATTGCTATTAATGCATTATTGTTGTTGCGGATATTTAAATGATTTATTGGGGTGTGGTGGTGCTTTGGGCACAATAACAGGGTTTGCTTTTATTTGTTTTTGCAGATAGTCTACTGCAAACTGCAATTGGGCATCTTTGCCTTGATAGGTTTCGTAAGGCAGGTTATCTACTACAAAATCGGGTTCAACGCCACGGCCTTCAATAAGCCAGGTGCCTTCGGGGCCATATACCCCAAATTCTGCGGCACTGGCAATACCATTATCTACCAGGCGGTTGCTGCCCGATAGCCATATTTCTCCGCCCCAGGTGCGCATGCCAATTACTTTACCCAGCCCTAATCTTCTAAAGCCTTCACTAACGGCTTCGCCATCTGAAGCTGTTTCCTGATTGCACAGCATTACCATATGCCCGTTAAACGCATATTGCATATTCCAGGTAGGGCCACCGCTGCGGGCCTGCCAGTACATCCATGCTTTGCGCATCAATTTTTCCAGCACCCAGCTATCTATATTGCCGCCGTTATTACTGCGCACATCTATTATCAAACCCTTTCGGTTAAACACCGGGTAGTACTGTTTTACAAATGCATCCATGTCTTCACCGCTCATAGCTTGCAAGTGTATATAACCAATTTCTTCCTGGCTCAAACTATCCACTTTTGCACGGCGCTCCAATTCCCATTCCCCATATCGCAGAAAATAGTCATTTCTTTTATCAAAAGGTATTACTATCTGTTCGTAGGATTGGTTGCTGGCATTTAGCAGGCTAAGTTTTACCGGAATATTTACTTTGTTGGCCAGTAATTCGGCAATATTATTTACCTGTAAAACGGATACATTGTTTACCTGGGTAATAATATCGCCTTCTTTTATTTTTAATTCGGGTTTGTTTAAAGGTGAGGAGAAATCAGGATAATCCGGATCGCTTTTAAAAATATGGGTAATAGCCAGTCCCTTAGTTGTTTTAGTAAGTTGGGCGCCCAAAAATCCGGTAGGTATATAATCCGGTGATTTGCGTTTATCGCCGCCATATACAAAAGTGTGCAGCGCTGATAATTCTGCTACCATTTGTGCTATCAAATCATCCAGTTCATAGCGGTCGGTTACCCTGGCCAGTAAGGGTTGATAATGTTGTTTAATAGCCACCCAGTCTACCTGGTGCATATCCCTGTCGTAGAAATAATCCCGCATCATGCGCCAGGCATCATCAAACATTTGCTGCCAGTCTTGTATGGGGTTTAGCACAAAATTCCAATTGTCTAATTCCAGCTTTGCTTTATCCATATCCAGTTTCTGTCCGTTGGCATCTGCAATAGCAATGGTTTGATTCTGGAAAAATATCAGCAGCTTCTTTTTATTGGCAGAGGGGCTAAATCCGCCAACACCGGCAGCTATTTCTACCGGCTCATATTTTTTGCTTTCTTCTATTTTAAGCGCAAACAATTTGCCTCCATCCTGGTTGCCCAAATGGCCCACGTCTATCCAATACAAATAACCATCCAATGCAGCAAAACTGCCCATATTGGCACTCTTAACCGGTACCTGATAAAGCGTTTTGCTCAACTGGTTCCAGTTATAATTTTTTACCACTGGTGGAAGGGGTGTTTTCTTTTTACTTTTTTTATCTGTTGCCATATTAGTAGCAGGTACAGCCGGCGTAAATACCGTATCGGTTAACCAGGAATCTGTTGACAGAAATGGAAATGTAGCGGCGCTAACCAAAGGTATGGCATAGATGTTTTGGGTTTCAGTATATATGGGTTCCGGCTGCCTGGCCCCCCATGGGCTGGTAATTTTGGTTTGGAGGTTACGTTCAGACACAAAATACAACCAATTGCTATCTGCCGACCAGGAGGGGGCGTAACTGTTTAATCGGGTGGTGGTAATGGGTGTCATTTGCATAGTCTGCATATCCAGCACACATATTTGTGTATTGCTGTTTTCAATAGACCTGGTAATATTTAAAAAGCGGCTATCCGGCGACCAGCCGGCTTCAAATACACCGCCATAGGAACTATCGTAAGTAAATTTTACTTCACCTGTTGCCACATCAGCAATGCGTAATACTTCATTTTTGTCGTTATAAACGATGTGTTTTTCATCGGGGGAAACGGAGAAATAAGTGATAAGTGTTTTGCTGTTTTTGGTAATTTGTTTGGCGGTATCGCTGCCATCTGCATTTACTTTCCATACTTCAAATTCACCGCTTTCATCAGAAAGGAGTGCCAGGCTTTTATCGTTGATAAAATGTACTTCCTTAAACCGTATACCACTTTTTCTGGTAACTTCTACCCAGCGGTCGCTCTTGGCAGGAGATACAAATACACGTCCACGGCTTATGATAGCAGCATAGTTACCATTAGGGGAAATGTCTGCATTACTGATGGAATTAACCGGGCTTTTTATCCATTTGGGTTTACGTTGGTCAAAATCGGAAAGAAGGGAAATGTCCAGCATTTTTTCTTTACCGGTGGCAATGTCATAGAGCCATATATCTGCCCCTTTTTGATATACAATATTGGCGTTGCTGATGGAAGGCGATTGCAGGTCCCAGCCGCTGGAAAAACTATGTTGTTTTAAGTCTTTGCCATCCTTGGTCATAGACCATAGGTTCATGGTGCCATCACGATCAGAAATAAAATATACCCGGTCTTTATATACCATGGGACTGGTGCTGGTGCCATCAAAATCGGCAGTAAGGCAAATAGCTTCCTGTTTGCCATCAAAGCGCCATACCTGTTCTATAAAGCCGCCTTTATATCTTTTGGTTTTACTGCCCTGATTGGGAAAACGGGTAAAAAACAACACCCCATTTTCATCATAAGTACCAAAGGAAGCCTGTGCCAGTGGTATAGGTTGTGTAACAAGAGATACAGGGTCTAATGTAATTAACTGGGTGGATGGCAGGGTAGAGTAGGAGGCAGTGCGAAACAGGATATGGCCATTATTGGTATATCCACAGGCATGAATACCACTATTGTCAAATTCCCAGGTAAGCCGCCTGGGTACCCCGCCATTGATATTGATGTCGTATAATTCGGGAATACCTTCATATTCGCCTGTAAAAATTACTTTTTTGCCATCTGTTGAAAAAATGGGATCTTTTTCCATACCGGGATTGGTGGTAAGCCTGGCCGTAATACCACTGCTAAGATCATATTTCCACAAATCGCCTTCGGCGGTAAATACTACTGTGTTTTGGTAAATGCAGGGAGTACGGTAATATCCTTTTTGTTGGGCAAATACATGGCAGCAAACAAAAGAAAGCAGGAGGGTAGCATAGTGTTTTAATAGCATAAAAACAGATTATATATTGAATGTAGTAATTTGTTTTTATTATTTTAGTTGTTGCAGCTAATTATCTACCCGCCGTATTTACGCTGTTAGGTGCTCCCAAATAGTGCAGTTGAAATATCATGCCATTTTTTGTGCTTTTTTAAATGCTGCCCATTGTGCCAAAGTACAAGAGTGCGACGCAAGTAAAGCCGCCACAGCGCATTGCCGCCGGGCTAATAAGATTCTTTTGAATAGTTATCCCGGCCAAACCTGCTACTTATTTAGCTGAATTCTTATATTGTGGTTAATAATATATTATAAAAAATATAAGGATATAAATATATTTACGCTTAAGTACGGGTGTTAAGTATATATATTAAAATTTAAGTATAATAAGATGGATAATGTAGAAAATGAAAGGCTATCTGTTTCGGCCAGTAATAAAAACTGGAAAAAATGGGGGCCTTATCTTTCTGACAGGCAATGGGGTACAGTTAGGGAGGATTATAGTCCGCACGGCAATACCTGGAATTATATCAATCACGATCTGGCACGCAGCTACGCCTATCGCTGGGGCGAAGAAGGCATTGGCGGCTTTTGCGACAGAGACCAGATTTTATGCCTGGCACCTGCATTTTGGAATGGCAAAGATGCCATTTTGAAAGAGCGGCTTTTTGGGTTAACCAACGAGGAAGGCAATCACGGCGAAGATGTAAAAGAATTATATTTTCATTTGGATTCTTCCCCCACACATTCGTATTGTAAATTTTTATATAAGTATCCGCAGCAGGCATTCCCTTACACCGATTTGGTACAGCAAAACAAGAAAGACCGTTTAAGCCCGGAGTATGAATTGTTGGATACCGGTATATTTAAAGACAACCGCTATTTTGATTGTTTTATTGAATATGCAAAAGCTGATATCAACGATATTTTAATGCAGGTAACGGTGTACAATCGCGGCCCTGAAGCGGCTACCATTCATGTACTACCACATCTTTGGTTTCGTAATTTCTGGAAACACAATCCCCGTTTTACCAGGCCGGAGATAACAGCGGTTTCAGCCAATTGTCTGCAAACCCGTTCTGCCCGCAACGGCCATTTTTTTCTGTATCATGATGGTGGGGAGCAGTTGTTTTGCGACAACGAAACCAATAACCAGCGCATGTACAACCGGCCCAACGACCTGCCTTTTGTAAAGGATGGCATTAATAACCATGTTATTCATCAGGAAGCTACGGTTAACCCCGATAAAAAAGGCACCAAATCGGCCATTTGGTGGCAGCAAAAAATAAAACCCGGCGCAGCTGCCGTATTTAAAGTAAGGCTTAGTAAAGCAGAGCTGGATAATCCATGGGGTTCTTTTAATGCAGTTTTTACCAAACGCAAGGCCGAAGCAGATGCTTATTATAAGCAGCTAACACCAAAGCATCTTTCGCCAGCTCATCAATCGCTGCTGCGCAGCTCCGTAAGCGGATTATTGTGGACAAAGCAATTCTATTATTTAGATGTATTTAAATGGCTGTTTGGCGAACCGAATGAAACGCCACCCAACCGCCATTATCAGCGCAATTACGATTGGCAGCACCTTACCTGCCGTAATATTATTTCCATGCCCGATAAATGGGAATACCCCTGGTTTGCGGCCTGGGATCTTGCTTTTCATGCGTCTACTTTTGTACATATTGACCCCGATTTTGCCAAACAGCAATTGCTGGTGGTATTGCGGGAATATTATATGCATCCCAACGGACAAATACCCGCCTACGAATGGAATTTTAGCGATGTAAACCCACCTGTACATGCCTGGGGCGTATGGTATGTATATGAGGCGGATAAGAAGAAGACGGGTGTTTCTGACTGGGATTTTCTGGAACGGGCTTTTCAGAAATTACTCATGAATTTTACCTGGTGGGTAAACCAAAAAGATACCAACGGCACAGATATTTTTGAAGGTGGATTTCTTGGTCTGGATAATATTGGGGTGTTCGACAGAAACCATATGCCACCCGGTATTAAAAAATTACAACAGGCCGATGCTACCAGCTGGATGGCCATGTATGCCATTAATATGCTGCGCATGTCGCTGGAACTGGCAGAACATAATAAAGCTTACGAAGAATCAGCAGCCAAGTTTTTCAGGCACTTTTTAAATATCGGCTGGGCCATGCACCATATTGGTAAAAAAGATATTTCTCTGTGGGACGAAACTGATAAGTTTTATTATGATGCCATCCAGTTTGAAAACGGTACCAGTCAGCGTTTACGCATCCGTTCCCTGGTAGGTATTATTCCATTATTGGCGGTGGAAATTATTCATGGTAATCAGTTTAAAAACCTGCGCAAGTTTAATACCCGTCTGGAAGTAATTCGCCTAACCCGACCCGATCTTACCCGCATTATCTCCGATATTGATAAAAAGAATCAGGACGGCAATTACCTGTTCGCCATCATGATAGATGACCGGCTGGAAAGCCTGTTAAAAAGGCTGTTGGATGAAGCAGAATTTTTATCTGACTATGGTATCCGCTCCCTCTCCAAAAGTCACAAAGAACATCCTTATACTTTTGGCTATATGGGCAGCCATTACAGCATACAATACGAGCCGGGCGAAAGCTCCAGTTCTATGTTTGGCGGTAATTCCAACTGGCGGGGTCCTATCTGGATGCCCTTGAATTATCTCATTATCAACTCCATCAGAAAATACTATGTTTATTATGGAGACAAGTATACATTTGAGTTTCCGGCAGGTTCGGGTACCATGCTCAACCTCAAACAAATAGCCAATGCACTCACAAAAAGGTTATTAAAAATATTTGAGAAAAATGAGACAGGTGCCTATCAATACCACGATGCCAAACACCCCCAATGGTCGGCAGAACATTTCAAAGACCATCATCTGTTCTACGAGTTTTTTCATGGCGATACCGGCCAGGGTTTAGGCGCCTCCCACCAAACCGGTTGGACGGCCCTGATAGCCAATTTACTGTTGGAAATGGATGAAGATTAAACAGCCTGTTTTGTAGCCGGCTGAAATATCATGATGCAGCTATTCTTGCGTCGCACTCTTGTGCTGTTAGATGCTTTATGCAGCTGATTAATGCAATGATTTTTACCGCAAACGGGAACTTTTATAAGACCTATTTACTATTTCACAGTTTTTTACCAGGAGAAACTGAAACAAGTTCAGCATGAAGGAGATATAAACTTCTTTTGCTAAAAGCTATTAGCCATTGGTTGTTAGCTTTTAGCGAAACAGCCAATCATCTTTGGCTGGCAGCTAATAGCCGGCAGCTAACAGCTATCCGCTTATTTCCCAACCGAGGGGTGGAAACATTTACCCATTTTGAATGGATTAAAATAAATAAAATGCTAAATAATTTAGTATTTGCTCCTATATTTACATCCTAAAAACAAGATATGTACCTCAACTGTAAAACATATTTCAGTTTCAGGTATGGCACATTTGCTACGGAAGAACTGGTAAAAGCAGCTACCCAAATAGGTGTTACGGCCATGGCGCTTACCAATATTAATTCAACCTGCGATATCTGGGACTTTGTACAATTTTGCCGGCAGCAGGGCATTAAGCCTATTACTGGCGCTGAAATAAGAAATGATGGTCAACTGCTCTATATACTGATTGCTGCCGGCAATAAGGGCTTGTATTGGATAAATGAATTACTAAGTACCCATCTGCAAAATGGCAAACCCTTCCCTGAACAAGCAAAGGAGCAGCCTTTTTTTACTGACCCGAAAGACGGGTATGTGATTTATCCATTGGGTACCAAAGCACCGGAACAGTTATTTGTCAATGAAAGGATTGGTGTGCTGCCATCAGAAGTAAATAAATTATACAGCATTGACCTAAAATTAACTGCCGATAAATGGATTATTCGGCAGCCGGTTAGTTTTCAAAATAAAACCTATTATAATGTACACCGGCTGCTGAGGGCCATTGATAAAAATGTGCTGCTGTCTAAATTATCCACAGCTGATTATTGCAGTGCGGATGAATATTTTATGCCACCGGATAAATTACTGGATGCATTTAGACAATACCCTTTTATTGTTACCAATACCTACAAGCTGATGGATAATTGTAGTATTGAAATGGATTTTAAAACCGATAAAAACAAAAAAATATTTAGCAGTACCAAAGAAGACGACCGGATTTTATTAAAAAAATTAACGGCAGATGGTTTTGCCTTTAGGTATGGGAAAAACAAATTGGCAGCCGAAAGAGTGGCGAAGGAATTAAAGATTATTGATGAGTTGGGTTTTAATGCTTATTTCCTTATTACCTGGGATATTATCCGTTATGCGCAGTCAAGGGGCTTTTATCATGTTGGCCGTGGAAGCGGTGCCAATTCTATTGTGGCCTATTGTTTACAAATAACAGATGTAGACCCTATAGAACTGGATTTGTATTTTGAGCGTTTCCTGAATCCACATCGTACATCGCCGCCAGACTTTGATATTGATTTTAGCTGGCTGGACAGGGATGAGGTGATTGATTATGTATTTAAACGTTATGGAAAAAAGCAAGTGGCTTTATTGGGCATGTATTCCACTTTTCAATACCGGGCGGTAGTGCGGGAACTGGGAAAGGTTTTTGGCTTGCCAAAGGAAGAAATAGATCAACTGGCTGCAGGTGGTAATGCGGATGATAAAATACAGCAGCAAATTTTACGGTATGGCAGGTTAATTGAAAACTTTCCCAATCATTTATCCATACATCCTGGCGGTATGCTGATTGCGGAAGAAAGCATATACGAGTATGCCACCGTATTTATGCCGCCCAAGGGTTTTCCCACGGTGCAGATGGATATGTTTGTGGCAGAGAATATCGGGCTGTATAAACTGGATATTTTAAGTCAGCGTGGGTTGGGTCATATAAAAGAAAGTCTGCGCCTTATTAAGGAGAATCAGGGGGTAGATATTAATATACACGATTTTAAAAAATTTAAAACAGATAAGCGGGTAAATGATCAGATTAAACGGGTACAAACCATTGGCTGTTTTTATATTGAATCGCCTGCCATGCGGCAATTACTAAAAAAACTGGAATGTGATGATTATATAACACTGGTGGCTGCCAGTTCTATTATTCGCCCCGGTGTGGCCAGCAGCGGGATGATGAAAGCCTATATTGAGCGGTACCATGATCCGGAAAATATTGATTATATCCACCCCGTAATGAAAGAGTTATTACAGGAAACCTTTGGCGTAATGGTATTTCAGGAAGATGTGATTAAAGTGGCACACCATTTTGCCGGACTTGATATGGGCGAGGCAGATATTTTACGCCGTGCCATGAGTGGTAAATACCGGGGCAATCAGGAAATGATGCGCATTAAAGAAAAATGGTTTTTGAATTGCAGGGAAAGAAACTATCCTGAAAATATTACTGCTGAAGTGTGGCGGCAGATTGAAAGTTTTGGCGGATATAGCTTTTCCAAAGCACACTCTGCTTCCTTTGCGGTTGAAAGCTATCAGAGTTTATATTTAAAAACCTACTATCCAAAAGAATTTATGGTAGCAGTGATTAATAATTTTGGCGGGTTTTACAGCAGGGAACTATACTTTTTAGAACTTAGAAAAACAGGGGCCACCATTCATGCACCCTGTGTAAATAAAAGTGAGTACTATACCCATATTACCGGCAATGATGTGTATACCGGTTTTATACATATCAAATCATTTCAGGAAGAAGTGGTACAACAGCTATTGGAGGAACGTAATAAAAATGGACTCTTTCTTCACTTACAGGATTTTATTGAAAGAACCAATATTACCAAAGAACAACTAAATATGCTGGTGAGCATTGGCGCTTTCAGGTTCACGGGTAAAAAGAAAAAACAATTGTTATGGGAAGCAAATTTTTTACAGAAGAAAAATATGACCCATGTTCCGGCTGCCAGCTCTTTGTTTGCAGATGCACCTTTTAAATTTCAACTGCCTGCATTTGTGGATGATCCATTGGATGATTTGTATGATGAACTGGAATCATTGGATTTTACTTTAGGCAATCCTTTTGATTTGGTAAATGACGACCCCCATAAATATCATCTGGCTAAAGACCTGCCCGCTAACCTGAATAAGATAGTTACTACCCTTATTTATTTTATAGATTATAAAGTAGTTACCACCATTAGACAGGAAAGAATGAGTTTTGGTACTTTTCTGGATGTTAATTTAGACTGGGTAGACACGGTGCATTTTCCTGAATCTTTAAAGAACTATCCCATTAAAGGAAGAGGTTTTTATAAAGTAACCGGAAAAGTTGTTTCCGATTTTGGAGTGTATAATATTGAAGTGCACAAATTGTATAAGATAGGTTACAAGGAAAGAAAATATGCCAACTTATAAGCCGTGCTATACCACCAGGAAAGACATATTACCCATCTTGATCTTGATACCTTTTTTGTATCAGTTGAATGTTTGCGCAATCCTGCACTATTGGGCAAGCCGGTATTAATTGGGGGTAGCGGAGACCGTGGTGTGGTGGCTTCCTGTAGTTATGAAGCCAGAAAATTTGGTATACATAGTGCTATGCCCATGAAGATTGCAAGGCGACTATGTTCTCATGCCATTATTGTTCGTGGCGATATGGAAGCCTACAGCAAATACTCCCGGCTGGTGACTAATATTATTCAGGATACAGTGCCCTTATTTGAAAAATCCTCCATTGATGAGTTTTATGTGGATTTAACCGGAATGGATAAATTTTTTGGCTGCCAGTTATTTAGCGGCGAACTAAAAAAAAAGATATACAAAGAAAGTGGCTTACCCATTTCTTTTGGGCTGGCCAGCAATAAACTCATCAGCAAAGTAGCTACCAATGAAGTAAAACCCAATGGGCAAATTGAAATACCATTTGGTAACGAGAAAATTTATCTGGCACCTTTGAGTATTGCCAAATTACCCGGCGTGGGCAAACAAACTGCTTTGCTGCTTTTTAAAATGGGTGTAGAAACGGTAAAAGTACTCAGCGAGATACCTATTGAAATGATGCAAAACCTATTAGGTAAAAGCGGTACCGACCTGTGGCGTAAAGCAAATGGCATTGATGAAACACCCGTAGTACCCTTTCATGAACAAAAATCTATTTCAACGGAAAACACTTTTCAGCAAGATACTATTGACATCCATTTTCTTAATAGCGAGTTGGTAAGAATGACAGAGAAAATTGCCTTTGAACTAAGACAGCAAAATAAGCTAACGGGCTGTATTACCGTAAAACTCAGGTACTCCAATTTTGAAACATTTACACGGCAATTAACCATACCCTATACAAATGCCGATCATATTATTTTAAAAACAGCAAAAGAGTTATTTGCCAAGCTGTATGAAAGGCGTATGTTGATACGCTTAATTGGTATCAGGTTTACCAATCTTATTCCGGGTAATTATCAAATTAGTTTATTTGATGATACACAGGAAAGCATCAATCTTTACCAGGCCATTGATAGCGTTAAAAAAAGATTTGGTGAAGATTTGCTGATAAGGGCTACGGGAGCAAGAAAAGTGTAAACGGAGCCATTTATTCTACTAATTCCAGAGGTGCTAAATCAGCATAGTCAAAAGGTTCTTCAGGTTTTAAAGCAGTAATAAAATCCTTTGCTATCGGGTAGGCTGTCATTTCATTGGCCGGATATTGTGTAGCAGCTATTTCGCTTATTCTTTTTTCATCCAGCTTACCAAACATCCATTCATAAGCCAGTGCTTCATTTAGTATTGCCGGCATCCTTTTTTTGGTATTATGCACCTGTTCCATCAGTGCATTGGCTTTAGTAGTAACAATCGCAAAACTCTCTACATATTCCCCGGTATTTTTATCTGTCCAGCCAGTCCAAATACCTGCCATATAAAAATATGGCTTGTCCTTTACCGTAATATAGTAAGGATATTTAATAGCCGTTTTTACCGGTAGCCCGGTTCTTTTATTGGCAGGGAAAATATGCCGCCATTCATAAAACCCGGAGGATAATACCAAACAGCGTTTTTCCAATGCTGATTTTTTGTAGGTAACCTTATCAAACAATTCCTCACCAATGGCATTTAAGGTTATGATAGGTACATCGTATTTACCTGTTTTAGGGTTAGTGCCACCAAACCTGAAATGATGCAAATCCTCCCTGTTATGCATATAATGCGGTATAAATCCCCATTCCATGGGAACAATATCAAAATCTTCCACACCGGCAATGGGTTTTAAAACAAGGTTCAATCCATAATCAAAACCAATATTCAAATCATGCGCATGAAAATCATATTTGGCCAAGGCCTTTTCCAATTGCTTCAGCCTAATAAATTCTGCATGGGTAACTTTTTGTCCGTTGTAATAACACATAAATTATAATTGATTGGCTTTAATATATTGGGCAATTAATATTCCAATTGCTTCCGCTTCCTGTTGCCGGCCTTCTGGTATCGAAGTCCACCAATGGTTGGCATTATCTGTAAGCGCTCTGGTAACCACCAACGGACTTCTTTTATCAGAAAACACCACCCGGTAAATGGTTTGATTCGCCACCAAATGGCGTTGCACCCTGATCTTGCCTGCTTTAAAATCCAATTCAAAAATAGCTGCCCCATTTTCCATGGCATGAAAGTAATAAGCGCAACTCATTTAAATGCAATACTCAAAAAAATCATTTATTTTTTTGTTTGACGCTGAAACAAACAATAAAATATTCAACCATTCTAAAATTTGACTAACAATAACAAATAGAATAAGCTTAGTTTAAAACATGTCTCCATTATAGTTTCATAGAAAATATATCGCTTGCAAATCAAATAAGAACACATAAAAAATACTCTTTATGTATTACTAAAAAAAGCTAGAATTAAGTAACAATGCTATATGCAACGTAATTGCTTTGTAGTAAAATATTCTGTGAAAAGATTAATGTGGTTATAAAAAAACTATTTGACAAATCTATTTTATGATTGGAGCATTAATTTGAAGAATACATTTTTTTAACTTAAATATTGATTATGAATATCTTATTACTTCAAAGAATACTTTCATGCATTGCCGCACTTTTAATTCTAAAAATTTATTTAAAATTTTAAGCAAAAAAAGTTTTCTATTTGAAATATTTTTTCTTACTTCATAATTCCTTTAGAATACTGAATGCTAATATAAATCCTACTTTAAGAAATTTTTTAACAACCAGACCTTAATGCCATATGCGAATACCAATTTGCACATAATGCACCATCAATTTGTAAAGCAAATTCATTTTTAAATAAGGCTTATACTTGAAATTGCAGCTTAGCCCATGTGCCTTATTTTATGTTTTACATTTTGCTATACGTGTTGATAAACATTGTCGTTTATTATAAATAATAAACGCATGCAGTTAATGTATTTCCTGTTTTAGAGGTGATGCTATTACTGTATTAAATCTTTTTTGCTATGCATGTATTGCTATAATCTCAAATTTAGAGATTGTGAGTCAGTTTAAGAAAATGCTACTTAAACTGAGGAGGAAATTTCATGTGTGAACAAACCCAGAAATCATATCAGCAATATTTAAGCTGGCATACATAAGTAATCGAAAAAAAACTATTTATAAATTCTGATTATTGAGCCACTTAATAAAATTTGAATGATAATTAGCAATTTTATTTTTCAATATTTCAAATTTTTTTAATGCAATTATTATAGATAAAGCATAATCATAAAGAAATGAAAATTTACATACTCATAACGGCAATATTTCTTGGAGAAAATGTGAATGGACAATACAATGAAAGTTCAATTTCAGATGATGTTCATCTTGATTCATATAATCAGATAATGAATTCCATTTCTTCAAAATCTATTTATGAAATAACTAATAAGTATAAAAGGCTTGCCAATAGCATTCAAGATAAAAGTGTACAACTTTTGAAAAATATACAAACGAAAGAAGCAAAAATCCAAAAGAGACAACAATCTTTTGATAGTATAAAATCAAATGAATTATTTGATGGTGCCAAAAATAAATACCTTGAATTGCAGACCATTATAAAGGGGCCGATCGATAAAACAGTTGTAAATCCTTTGTTAGAGTATATACCTGGCTTTGATAGTATTCAGTCTATGATAAAGTTTCTCAATCAACCCAATCTTAACCTGCAAGGAATTACAAGCGATAAACTTCAACAATTGCAATCTTTAAATAGCCAGTTGCAATCATTACAATCAAGATTACAACAGGCGAATAATATTCAGAGTTTCATCAAAGAACGGGAAGCAACATTAAAATCAGCATTTGCAAATAAAGATTTATCTAAAGCATTACTTGGGTATAATAAGGAGGTTGTTTATTATCAGCAGTGCTTGAAAGAATATAAGGCAATCCTGTATGACAAACGCCGCCTTGAAGAAAAACTGCTTGTATCAGTAAGGCACTTACCTGCGTTTCAACAATTTATGCAAAAGAATAGTTATCTGGCTCAACTGTTTAAAATGCCTGATAATACTAATACGCCAGAAGCTTTGATAGGGTTACAAACTAGGGAAAATGTGCAAAGCCTTATTACAGAAAAAATCTCAGGGGCAGTTAGCGTAAATGCGGGGCAATATTTACAACAAGAACTAGGGTTAGTTCAACAACAGACAGGTATATTAAAAGATAAATTAAGCAAGTTTGGGGGCGAAAATAGCGATATGACAATGCCTGATTTTAAGCCAAATAATGAGCACACAAAATCATTTTTACAAAGACTTGAATATGGTTTAAATATTCAAAGTGAAAAGAGTAGATATTTATTGCCAGCTACCAGTGAAATAGCATTAACGCTCGGCTATAAGCTAAGTAGCACCAAAGTGATGGGTATTGGTATTTCATATTCACTTGGTTGGGGAACAGGATTAAATGACATCCATTTTTCTAATGAGGGAATTGGTTTTCGTAGCTATGCTGATCTAAAGCTTAAAGGAAGCATCTGGATTTCGGGTGGCTTTGAGTATAACTATTTACAACGCTTTAGTGATATCTCTAACTTAAAAAATATCGATGTCTGGCAGCGTAGTGCGTTAATGGGATTATCTAAAAAATATAAAGCGGGTAAGAAAGAAGGGAATATGCAATTGCTCTATGATTTTTTGGCTCTAAGACAGGTACCCGCAGGCCAGTCTTTAAAATTCCGCATTGGATATACTTTATAAAATAATGATATACCTTAAAATATATGTACCTTAAAAATTCATCAATACCGATAACAATAGTGTTGCTATTTGCGTGGGTAACAGCATTCTCACAGACTGCTACAACTTCATTCACCCCCAAAATAATCCCGCCTTCTCCAAATGCAGCTACAATTGCAAAATTCGGGGATATACCAGTAAGCCCATATACAGGCACCACAGATATTTCAATTCCGATATATACAGTCGGTACAAAAAGTATTTCAGTACCGGTAGGACTTGATTATCATACTGGTGGCATCCGCCTTTCTGAAGAATCGGGCTTAGTCGGGCTTGGCTGGGCTTTAAATGCAGGGGGGATGATCTCAAGAACAGTAAATGATAAGGATGATTTTGATGGAACTTATTTTAATGCAAATCTTGGGGCTAGCAGTGTTCCAGAAGTTAAGGGAAAAATGGTATATCACACTGTGTCCACTGCACTTGAGCAATTTGGTAATGGTCTTCAGAATCCTATGAGCTATACCCCGATTGGTATGGGTTTATATGGTTACGATTTCGGCTGCAGGTACACGGTATATTCGGCTGAAAGCAACTACAATTTTTTCCCTGTTTTCAATACCGGGACTGTATCTCAAGATATGGAGCCGGATCAGTACACTTTTAATTTTCCAGGCGGAAGTGGCAAGTTCATAATTGCAAGGGATGGAAAAGTAGTATTACAAAAGCAGGAAAACTTAAAGGTTGAATATGCACCGAACGGTGCTTGGTTTGCAATAACAGACGACCATGGTAATAAATTTTATTTCTTAGATATTGAGCTTTCCCAACCAGCTACAGGTATTGGCGGTTTTACGAAAAGTTCATGGTTGCTTTCTAAAATAGTAACCCAGCAAAAAGACAGCGTCATGTTTAATTATTCAAGCGATAATACCTGGACAACTGTTAAAGGTATAGGCCATGAAACATTCCGTACTGGGTGCACTGGGTTTGACGGATCAATTTATACCAATGATGTTGCTCAAACTTATCTTAATAAAACATTGGATAATATTGATTGGGCAAATGGACAGATAAAATTTGAGTACGATGCAATCAGGACTGATTTGCAAAATGGTAAAAAATTAAACACGGTAAAAGTCTACAGCAAAGACCAATCAGGGTCGCTCCTCTATCTGAAAGAACACAGGCTTTATTATAGTTATTTCAATAATACCGCTTCCGATGAGCTGGAATTCAAAAGGCTCAGACTTGACAGTGTAAAAGAACTTTCCGGGAATACAGTTTTGCCACCGTATTTTTTTACATATAATATGCCTGCAACACTTCAAAATTTGCTTGGAAAACATTATTCCAGCGTAGATCACTGGGGTTATTTTAATGGAAAATCAAATGCTATAAACGGAGATTTTGCAAAAGGGTTCACAGCACCTTTTACAGGGATAATCAATATTGGCGATAACTATAGTGGTAATATTAATACAGCACAATATATTAATCTGACGGGAGCAGACAGGGAAGCCGATTCAGCTTTTATGAAAGCCTTCGTTTTAAAACAGGTTAATTACCCTACAGGTGGATTTACTGTACTTGAATATGATCCCAATTATTACGACTATGACAGTTCCAAAGGATTATCCGGTTGTAAGGATTTTGAATATGTAAAGACAATTAGCAAAGTGGTACAGGTAAATGTAAACAATAACGGGACATATACCGGTACCATTGATTTTTCAGATATTTATCTAACATCTAATCTTGTTTCAAATGCGAACCTCACTGTTTCTTTCCGGGCGGCGAAAAGTGACAGTTTGAACTATTACCACAATGCTTTAGGATATGGCAAAATAAATTTTGTATTTCAGAACAATACAACGGATATTTCGAATAGCGGTTTACAATGCAGCGGAACAATGAACGGCGGGAACTGTTCCGGAACAGTCTATTCTATGGCTATTCCTATAACTATCGAATCAGCAACCACTTATAGCTGGACTGGCTACATTGATCCAAAAATTAATATCTCTTCGGGTTTTTTGGATATTACGGCCACATTTACTTATTTGATACCGGAATACAAAACGAAAACGATCATGATGGCAGGCGGTCTAAGAATTAAGTCCATCGCTGATTATGCTGCAAGTGGAACGCTGGCAAAAAAAAGAACTTATGATTACGGCTATCAGCAGGATAGAAATGCAGATGGTACGAGTGAAAACTATTCCTATGGCAGGTTAATGGGGTATATTTCTTATGCACGTTATGAACCTGTTATTATAACAATCAGCAATCCTCCACAACCTTCCAATCAATTTCTTTGCCGGAATCTTAGCCGTTATTCAAGCAATTTCTCAGGATTTACAAGTATGTCTTCCGGAAACATTGTTGGATATGATCAGGTTATAGAATATACAATTGATCCTTCAAACAATGATGATAACGGTAAAACGGTCTACACTTTTTTCAACAGCTCAGACACTTCATTTAGTTATGGTGGATTTCGTTTACCCGGTGTAAGCAATTTACCCAATAATTTGAATGGACTTTCAAAATCAAAAACAAATTTTAAAAAAATAGGTAAAGTTTATAGTAAGGTTTCTGAAAGTAATTACTATTATCATAGCACAAACCGCATTTTATATAATGCCCCAAAATATAATTTTTATTGGGATATAATAAATGCTGTCAGATCAAATTCTGGTTGCCCTTTAGGTATTGATTCACTTACAACACCTTTGATTACTTGCTTTTATCCTGCTATCAGTTCTGAGAAAATACTTTTCGACTCGACAGTGGAAAAAATTTTTGACCAAAATGATATAAACAAAATAATTGTTACAAAATCTTATAACTTTTATGATAATCCCAAACATTTCCAACTAACAAGGAACCAAACTACAGACAGTAAATTAAACACTCATGTGGCATTTATGAAATATCCACAAGATTACATTACCTCGGGAAATATTACAGGAAACACAATTCTTGACAGCTTGATAGGAAAAAATATGCTCGGGACTGTAATTGAAAAAAGGGACAGTTTATATTATTCGGGTTCTTCTACAGGTTATGTTATCGGAGCTCAATTAAGTAAGTACCGTTTTTTAAACCAAAATGTTTTAGGGTTAGATAAGCAATACCAGTTAGCTGTAGCCTCTCCAGTTACAAATTTTCAACCATACACAATTAGTGGCAACTCTACCACTCAGGATAACCGATATAGGCAAATGATTAGCTTTGACACTTACGATAATAATTACAATATCCTTCAGTTTACACAAGCTAATCATGCACCATCTGCTTTTGTTTACGACTATAACAATCAGTACCCTGTAGCTCAGGTAATAAAAGCTACAAGTGACCAGGTTGCATCAACCTCCTTTGAATCAGATGGCAAGGGAAATTGGAATAATTTTACTGGCCTAATTACTAATGTTACCTCAACACCCTATCCTCCAACCGGTAATAAATATTATAATCTTACTACCTCAGCTCCACTTTCAAAAGTCGTGACCATAGGCAAATCATATACAATTTCATATTGGAGTAAAAATGGTATTTACAATATTACAGGTGGCGGCTCAACCATTAATACAACTGGTATTACTGTAGGAGCATGGACTTATTATGAACAAAAAACAACGGCATCATTAAATACTTTAGCAATTACAGGGACTGGGGCAATAGATGAAGTTAGATTATATCCTGCTGACGCGCAGATGACTACCTATACCTACGATGCTTTTGGTGGTATTACCAGCCAGTGTGATATCAACAACAGAATCTCCTATTATGAATATGACGGACTTCATAGGCTAAGCCTCATCAGAGATCAGAATAAGAATATCATTAAACAATTTTGCTATAACTATGCAGGTCAGCCTACAAATTGTGACGGAAATATTTTTTACAATGTTGCTAAATCTCAGGTGTTTACAAAAAAAGATTGCTCCCCCACATATTATAATGGCAGTTCCATTACATACAATGTTAATGCGAATAAATATTACTCTTTTATAAGCCAGGCCGATGCTGATCAAAAAGCATTAGAAGACATTGTTGCGAATGGTCAAAATTATGCAAATGCAAATGGCACTTGTACTATACCACCAATGATTAATCTAAAGTATACCAATTCTACTCCTACTTCAATGGTTGCTGTATTTAAGCATATGCCATCAGGAACAACATACACTTTTTCTTTAGCTGCAAATGTTACAACCCAAACAATTATTGGCCAAATAATGCAGGGAGGACCTTACGATGTAACAATAACTCCAACAAACGGTTCATTTTTGTATAGTTATCAGGTGTATAGTTATATTCAAAACAACATACACACATTTAATTATGTCGACATGCCAACGATTTGTTCAACCTGCGGAATCATATCAGTTTCAAACCAACATTAAAATTTCTGAAAATGAGCAAAGCTATTTTTCTTTTATTGTATATTTTTCTACTACATCCTTTAATGCCATCCAGTGCTGTAAATATTTTTGATCTCCAGTTTAAAAGCATTGACAATATCCTGATTAATATGTCTGATTACCAGAATAAACATTTAGTGGTAGTAGAATTTGATGCATCAAATCCTGACAGAGATGTATTGCTATCTCTTGATTCATTGTACAAAACAGATACAGAAAATATTAAAATAATTGCTGTTCCTTGTTTAGATTTTGGCTACCCGGCCAATATTGAAAACATGAGGAAGCTTTTACTTGATACACTAAATTTAAGTTTTTCAATCACTGATACTGGTTTTGCAAAAAAAAAGCCCACCTCTAATCAGCATATACTTATGAAATGGATAACTACCCAAAGTGAAAATGGACACGTAGATAATGATATAACTGAAGCAGGGCAGCTTTTTATTATTAGCAAAAAGGGATTGTTATATGCAAGCCTCAGCAGGCAGAATATTTTTGAAAAGGATTTGATTCAATTTCTAATAAATAATGAACCGGCAGAATAAGAATTTTAAAAAAATGCTCCTGTACTATACTTAAAAATTAATAATTTATGAGACAAGCTACAGAATCAACATGAAACATTCTTGGGTCGCACACTTGTACTTCAAAACATTTTTCCGCAAGCCCCTTTTCTTAATACCGTTTCTTTTTGATATAAGTTGGCATAAGCTTTTAACAGGTAATGAAATTATTATTCAACAACGAATGAGAGTTTAATAATTTCTAAAGGGATAAATATCAAACAGAAAATATAAAAAACATAAATCAGACTTTTATATTAATACAATTAAAATTATTGAAGATGCATAATAACATTAAGGTAAATATCCTCAAAAAAATAATTTCTTTAACCGCGCTAAATTTAATTTTAACCACTATAATTATGGGGCAAACTAACAAATTTCCAGCAACTGGGAATGCGGGAATAGGAACCCTAACTCCTTTAACAGCGCTTGAGATTAATGCTGCGGGAACAACTGTCGGTGGCAGTTCCCAGCTTGTTGCGCTCCTAAGAAATACAAACTATAATTCAACACACTCATCTGGTGAAACCAGATTGGGGTTTGGTTTTGCCAATCATTACGGTGCAGCAATATCTGCTCAAAAAGAAACAGTCAACACAACAGGATTTCGTTTTTATACAGAGTATGGATATAATACTCCATTGTTAGCATTATCCATTAACGCTTTAGGTAATATTGGAATCGGCAATTCAGCACCTCCAGGAAAACTGAGTGTATCTAGTAACACTGCTGCAGCAAATGGATTTTCAGAAATCACTATCGACAACCTTGGTGCAGGAAATTTTAATGGTAGCTCAATCCGAAATATATACACACAAAGTTCTCCATCTCCATTAAACCCCAGGTTGGCATTTCTGGTTCAAAATACTGGCACAAATACTTATGCTAATCTGATAGAAAGAATGACTATTCTAGGAAATGGTAATGTATTGATTGGAAAATCTACACAGGCAAACAGTACCTATATGTTGGATGTGAACGGCATAATAAGATCTAATCAGGTGGTAGTTAATACAAACGGAGCAGATTATGTATTTGATCAGTCATATAAGCTTGCAACTCTAAGTCAGGTAGAAGATTTTATAAATAGCAATCATCATCTGCCAGAAATAGCCAGTGCTGAAGAAATGCAAAAAAATGGTGTGAGCCTGGGTGAAAATCAGATACTACTATTAAAAAAAATCGAAGAATTAACGCTCTACCTGATTGATCAACATAAAAAGCAACTGGCCCAGCAGGAACTTATTGACCAACAGGCGAAGTTGCTAAATGAGCAGCAGGCGGTATTAAAAGATATGCAGGCAGCGATTGGTAAACTAAAAAACCATCAATAAAAGCAGGCAGACCAAACCATGTATCACTATTAATTAAGTAAGATTATGAAGATACTTCATACCCGAAGGCTTTTACTATTGCTAATGGCAGGTTGTCTGGCAAATCCGTATCCAGTAAAGGCACAGGCCAATATACCTACTACAGCCAATCAGGCATCGGCTTTAGGGGGTGGAGTAACTGTTAACAAACCGGGTGCTTATGCTACAGGTATACCACTAAGCCTTATCCGGTCATTTGATCCGCAGCAACCCTATATGCTCGAAACAGATGTATACTCCAATTCAAGAACAGCGGCGGAAGTAGCACATACAACGCAATATGTTGATGGGTTGGGCAGGCCGCTGCAAACCGTTGGCTGGCAGGCGTCACCTTCAGGAAAAGATATTGTTGCTCCGGTGGTTTATGATGCATATTGCAGGGAACAGTATAAATTTTTACCATATACTTCTACTGGTACTGACGGAACCTTTAAAGCAGACCCTTTTGGGGAACAAAGTACTTTTTACGGAACAACATACACCAGCGAGCAACCTGCCTATACCAATGAAAAAATTTATTACAGCATGGTACAGTATGAAGCCTCACCTTTAAACAGGGTTTTGAAAACTATGGCATCAGGCAATAGTTGGGCAGGAAATAATAAGGGCGTCCAGCAGCAGTATTTTGTAAATGACGGCAACGATCTTGTGCGTGCATGGGATATTACTTATTCATTGCTTACATATATCAATAATGACATTACTACCAATATCCCTACCAGCATAACAACATATGCAGCGGGCCAGCTATCCGAAACCGTGAGTATCGATGAACACAATAATCAGGTAATTGAATATAAGGATAACCAGGGGAATACGGTACTAAACAAAGTACAAATAGGTACAGTTAACGGTGCTGCTCCATATACCAATTGGCTATGTACTTTCTATGTATATGACGATCTTGGCAGGTTAAGGTTTGTAATTCCACCAAAAGCTGTAGCACAAATGATTAGTGCAGGGAATTGGACATTGACTTCAGCACTAGTTAATGAATTATGTTTCCGTTATGAATACGACGACCGCCAGCGGATGATTGCTAAAAAAGTGCCCGGAGCAGGCTGGGTATATATGGTGTATGATCAGAACGACAGGCTGGTATTTGTACAAGATGCCAATATGCGTGTCAAAAACCAATGGATGGGAACTATTTATGATGGACTAAGCAGACCTATACAAACAGGGGTGTTAACCTATAGTAGTGGAGCAACCAGTTTACAAGCTTGGGTAACGGCCAATACTGGTAGTTTTAATGAAAGTAATCAATCTGTTACTGGAAATAATCCTACAGTAGCAGAAAAAAATCTCTATTTAGCAAACAGGCAGCCGGGAATATCAATCTACCAGGCAACTACAAACATATTTTTTGAAAATGGGTTTATCAGTGAAACCGGTGCAGCATTTTCTACTCTCATCAGTGGCAGTACCGGTGCAGGCTTTAGTAATTCCGTTACGATAAGTGATAACCCTTTACCCACAGGTTCCACCTTTACAGTATTGACCATTACTAATTATGACAATTACAGCAATACTGCCAAAACCTACGACAACAGCAATAATAGCAAATTAGATCAAGGGGCCAATACATACGCTGAGGCTTTGCCGACGCAAGCAAGTGTGCAGGTGAAAGGAATGGTCACCAGTTCAAAAGTCAGGGTAATAGAAAATGCCACAGACCTCACAAAGGGCGCATGGCTGGAAACAGTGAATTTTTATGATGACAAAGGCAGGGTAATACAGGTAAGTGCTGGTAATTATAAGGGTGGAACAGATGTGGTAACCAACCGATATAATTTTATTAATAAAGTTGTTTGTAATTACTTAGTTCATAACAATGCATCTGGTAATACAAACAACCTACGTGTGAAAACAAATATGGATTATGATGCTGCTGGACGGTTAAAGACTATTACTAAGCAAATTAATGATGATGTATCTACCAAAAGGCTTATCAGCAGGTTTGACTATGACGCAACAGGACAAATCAAGCGCAAACAAGTTGGTCAAAAAACAGCTGTCGATAATACGGCGATGGAGGATCAGAGCTATGCTTATAATATCCGTGGCTGGTTAAAAGGAATCAACTGGAGTTATGGCAGTAAACCTACCAGTTCGCAGGTGAATATCCAGAACAACAAATGGTTTGGTATGGATTTGAGTTATGACTGGGGCTTTAGCAATAACCAGTACAATGGCAATATTGGCGGTTCTCGCTGGGTAAATGGAGGGGACGGAAAAGAAAGGGCTTATGGTTATGGCTATGATGCAGCCAATCGTTTATTGAAGGCAGATTTTAAACAAAATTTTGGGAGTGGCAGCAGCCCTACTTGGGCAAATACTGACCCGGGGAATGCCGGTTTTACGATAGATTTTAGTGTAAAGATGGGAGATGGAAATTCTGCTTCATCTGCTTATGATGAGAATGGTAATATAAAACAAATGCAGCAGTGGGGATTGCTGCTAAATGCCAGTCCGCAAATTGATAACCTGAACTATACTTATCAAAACGGAGGCATTGGTAATAAGTTAAGAGCAGTAAACGATGCTACTGGTACAACAGATAATCATCTTGGGGATTTTACCAATAAGAATACCACCGCTGATGACTACGGGTATGATTTGAATGGCAACATGATTACAGACTTAAACAAAAGGCTAAATGGTAATACTGGTATCGACCAGACAAGTGGTGGAGCTATTACCTATAATTTTCTTAATCTGCCCTGGCAAATCACCGTAAAAAACGATGATGGATCGGCAAAGGGAAGCATTACATATATCTATGATGCCACAGGTAACAAATTAGAAAAGCGGGTGAATGAATTGGCTTCTATAGCAAACGGTAATACATCTAAGCAAACCAATACAGCTTACCTTGGTAGTTTTGTATATGAGAATAGTGTATTACAGTTTTTTGGTCAAGAGGAAGGGCGGATAAGGCCTAAATTTTCAGTAATAAGTGGACAGCCTGCAACAGCTTTCGTATATGATTATTTTCTGAAAGATCATTTAGGCAATACCAGGGTAGTTTTAACTGATGAACAGCAAACTGATGCTTATATGGTTGCATCTTTGGAAACAACCCCGCTTCCAACTGAGAAATTATATTATAGCGGATTAGATAATGGCCGGGTTATAAAAAGCAGTATACCAGGATACCCCACAGATACCTACACCAAGCCAAATGATTTTATACAAAAGCTTAGTGGTGCCGTAGGTGAAAATAAAACTGGTTCTAACATTTTACTGAAAGTGATGGCTGGCGACAAAGTAAATGTAAGGGTAAACAGTTGGTACAAATTAAATGGAATTACCCCAACTGGTAATTCTAGCCCATTAACTGATATTGTAAATGCGTTGATAAATAGTGTACCCGGAGTAAGCGGAAATAAGATTCTGCAGCCACAAATTGCAGGCACAGTACTAAACTCAAATGTTGGCAATTTTTTAACCTACAGGGATGCGGGTACATTACCAGGCAAGCCAAAAGCCTATATTAACTTAGTGCTGCTGGATGAACAGCTGAACCCGGTGCTAACAAATGATGGAAAAAACAGTTATTTTGAACAAGTGGGTGGAGATAATGTTTTTACAACACATAATATTACGGGCAGGCAAATAACCAAGAGCGGATATTTGTATATTTACGTAAGTAACGAAACACAAAATGTAAATGTGTTCTTTGATAATTTGCAGGTAACGCATGCGCGGGGGCCCCTTTTGGAAACTACGGATTATTATCCGTTTGGGATGGCAATGAGTGGGATAAGCTGTAAGGCTATGGCTGATGGTATAGACAACAAATACAAATACAATAATAAGGAAGAGCAAAGAAAAGAGTTTAGTGACGGTAGCGGATTGGAATGGTATGATTACGGTGCACGGATGTATGATAACCAAGTTGGAAGATGGATGTGTATTGATCCGTTGGCAGAAAAGTATAGAAGGTGGTCTTCATATGTATACTGCGCTAACAATCCGATTCGTTTATTAGATCCAGATGGAATGAGTTTCAAAGATCCTAATGAAAAAAATCAAACTAAAGTGGATGGTAAAGAGGTGCCAAATGGAGCAACGGCAATTGACCCAGGAAAAGGAAAAGCCCAAGCAACTGAAGAGGCAAAACAGAAATTAAATGAAATGGTAGCAAGTAATAATTTAGGTCAAAAGGGTACATTCACAGCAAAAACTACCAATGAAATTGGGAATATGATTCAATCAAATTTAGCTTTAAATGAAAATGGAAATTCTTCGATTGAAATACCTGTGCCTCAACGTTTTCCTATTGCTGATGATAAAATGACCATCACATATATTGGAGCTAAATTTAAAGGAAATGCAACCCTTGAAGGCGTTACTGTTTTGCAAAAAACCGAATCTGGTAGTGTTTCATATAACCTTTCATTGGATGAAGCAAAGAAGATAGGCGTAAATATTTCAGGTACAACCTCGGGAACAGCAAATGCAGCTATAAATATTGAAAATCAAACACATACAAATACTGGATCATATAATAACCCTTCTGCAAGCACCTCAATAACTGTTACTGGCTATGTTTATAGTGCAACTGTTGTACATACTTATTCGATAAACTACCTTAATAAAGGAATTGTCTCATCGACATCAACTTCCACTTTCCAAATAACATCATACACTCAATTTTCTCTTACAAAAAAATTATAACAATGATAAAAAATAATGTAATAATACCGCAGTTCATCTATGCAATTGCCATGTTTTGTATTATTACTTCGGCCATTTCAGCAACCAATGTTTTAGATCAGGATGAAGGTATAATTCTTTCTACGGTATTTACAAAGTCATCCTTTTCTTATCTTGCCCTTACTTCATTTATAGTAAATGCTGCCATGTATATTTTTGAAAAGCAGGGTCGGGATGCCTATCTGATTATTTTTGGTTTTTCACTCATTTTTTTAAATCCGGTTGTTGTTCAAATCTCCGGGGTAATTATGATGGTGCTTGGTTTGGTTTTTCATTTCATCCGGTCCTTAAAGAAAGGGTAAATATATTGTTTCACCATATCTCAATCCTGCCCCGAATAAATGATCAGGTTGGCGTATATATATTATACAAATGCTGATCGGTCATATGATTGTCTTGAGAAAAATAAAAACAATGATTTTATTTTTTTCTCTCTTTTGATTTTCTACGTAGCTTTATTTGCGTTGCATTCCTGCACAGTTAGATACTTTATTGAGCTTTAACAAATGCAAATAATAAGGCAATCAATTATCTGCTGTTACAAGCCATATGAAATTTAAATCCCCAAAAAAATAGACCATGCCCCAAGCTAATAATAAAATACTGGTGCCCATCTGGTACACTATTTTAAAACTGGCCGACCTGTTAATCATCCAATATAAATTGGCGGTATTAGTCACATTATTTTTACGGTACCAGGACGCTTCGTCAAAAGAAATTAAAAATGTTTACCTGCATCTGTTAATTCCAATTGTAGTATATGGGGTTATCAATATAGGCAGATTACTCTATAGCAATTTGCTTGCCCTGCTTTTTGTGGAGATGATATTAAATGTTGTTTTTGCATTTATGTATGGCTCTAATCATTTACTTTTTCTGCTGCTTAGTGCAATAAGTACACTTATAGTTGTTGTTAAGAAAAGAGTTTATATTAAAAACGCCAACCAACTAAATACATACTTGCAATACCTTGAACCTTAGCTTTTCCACATTATATAAAATGTATCATGCATGCTTATAATAAGAACTTAAATCGTATCAAATGTCAATCAAATCTGCCTTTTTACTCATAGCACTTATTGGCTTTATATGCATCATTTTTTTGGGAGTGCCCGTAGTTAATGAAGAAAGGATATACTATATTGGATTATTTACTGAAAGCCGTAATGTTAATTTGAGAAGTTTTCGCGATATTAGTATGTGAGGTTTGGGTTTTATATAGGCATTTGGGTTATTATTTGCTTTTTATCTTATCAATTAACCATTGAATATATAGTTAATAAGTCCAAATAAAACCCCTGTACTTTCAACCAGGATTTGTATGCTCAGCAACCTTCATTTGCGCAAATTCCTGGTACATAGGCTGAAGGGGTACAAGCATTTCCATTTTGCCAGGTGACCAATTGCAAGGGTGCCGAAAGCGTTTTCGATTCTTAAACAGGCTTTACAATGAAATACAAAAATCTTCTATTTATTTACTTATTACCTATGGTAATGCTGATAGCTATTGGGCTATATTTTATAATGAATTATCCGGTTAAAATAAGAGACTTTCGAGTGGATGAAGGAGGTTATTTAACCATCTACCATTATTATGACAATTTAAAATATTGTATTGTAGGTACACTTTCAATATTGGCGTCGTTTATATTTTTAAATAAAACTTTAGATCTGATAATGAAAAAAGGCAAGGATTAATTAGTGATTCATAATTATCCATATTACATCAGTTGAATTTAATAAACTTGATTTCATAACTGCAAAATCAGTATCTGCATTTCCTTCTCTGCGGAGTCAGCTACCAAAAGCTTTGTGTGCGGCAGGGACTCTGCGGCTCGTTGGCACTGATATTAGTTTCAAGTAACTATTACCCAAATAGCCTATTCGGCTAAGCCATTACTGCGCAGAGTGTCTGTGCCATAGTTAATTCCCATCTGCTTTTCGATAACTAAAAAAAAGAATCATAAAACTAAGAGTTGTAAGTATCAGGAAATAGATATGATTAACACTAAATATGGCAAGACTGCAAATATTAATAACCATCTCCACTAAAACTACCAGTATCATTTTCCTTCTAAACAACCGGATGATTTGAATAATGGCATACACAGAATACGGTATACCAAAATAGCTATACATGTTTTTGCCCATGGCGGAAGTACTAAAAACAAATTCAACTGCAACGTAAATAAAACAAAAAATTTTAAACCCTATAATCAGGTAATCAACAATTTGAAAAATATGTTTTGCTTTATTATGCATAAGCAATTCCTTAACAAGTTTTGTTATTTGCCTGCAGCCATTAGCATCCCCGCCAACGGATAACGAAATGCGCAGTGTTGCTTTGTTAAAAGATGATTTGCACCCCAACCGTACAAGTGAGTGACACAAGCGGTGATGCCAAATGCACTACAGCTAAGTACAAAAAAATCTATTCAAATACTACCCGTTTTAAATAATACCCATCTGGGTCTATTTGCGGGGTGGTGCTGCTTTTTATAGTGATTGGGGTTTTACCAACCAGCATTCTTTGCGTGCCTTTATCGGTAACAATATCAACCGGCAACACCATATCAGTTTGCGCCAGCATGATTTCGTATTCATTTTTCTTAGATGCCTTAACATGTATCTCCAGCTTTTGTATGGTGCGCAAATAAAAATCAAATAAGGGCTTTACACTATACCCCGCAGCAGTTGAAAATAATTGCTCCACATCATCGGTGGTGGCTAAATTATTGTAGGTGTATTTGGGATCGGTTGCAAGTTGCTTTAAGGTGGGAAAGAAAATGCTATCGCCAATTACATAGCGCAGCGTATGCATAAAAAAAGCCCCCTTGGAATAGATGTCGCCAATATAGGCCGACTCTTCATCTATATTGGTACCCTGCACAATGGGCGTGGTGTTTTTAATACCAAAAACATTGTCTTTAAAATAATTGATATAGGCCTGTTCGCCTTCGGCATCCCTGATATATAGTGCATCGCCATAAGAACCAATGCCTTCATGTATCCAGTAATCGGCCCAGTCTTTGGCCGTTACTTTATTGCCCCACCACTCGTGGCCAAACTCATGGTTCATTAGCCAGTCAAAATCCTTGCCGTTTACCTTTGTGTATTTAAAATGGTTGCCATAGGCATTCATGCTTTGGTGCTCCATGCCCAGGTGTGGTGTTTCTACTATGCCAATTTTTTCTTTTACCCAGGGATATTCGCCAAAATATTTTTCTTTTACAGCCGCCATTTGTGCCAGTAATTCCAAATGATAGGCCGCATAAGCGGTATGGTAACTAAGCACATAAAATTGCATGGGTACTTTATTGCCATTAATGGTAGTATAATCCCGGCTAACCACCTTATAATCGCCGGCATTAAACACAATGCTGTAATTATTAATGCCATAATTGGTTTTCCAGAAATAAGTTGCCTTATTGCCTTTTTGCTTCACGGTTTGCAATACACCGGGGCCGGCAACTACCAGGTTTTTGGGTACGGTGATCATCATGTCTACCCCTGCATCCGGCTCGTCGGAAGGATGATCTTTACAGGGGAAATATATTTTACCACCGGTACCTTCTGCGGTAATGGCTATCCAGGTATGTCCCAGTGAATCATGTGTCCAGGTAAAGCCATCATCCCATGGTGGGCGAACGGCTATATGTGGTTTACCTGCATACTGTATTTTAACCACTGCTTTACCGGCGGGCAAGGCTTCGGCAGGGGTAATACGGATCAAGGCATTGGCATGGGTAAAATTGGTTGGTTTGTTGTTAATCCATATTTTACTCACCTGCAGGTCGTTCATCAGGTCAAATAATAATAGCGGGGTTGACTGGGAGAGCACAATATCAATACTGGTATAACCACTGATGCTTTGCGCTGCAGTATCTATATCCAGCACAATGGTATAATGCCTGATATCCATAATGGCCTGTTCGGGCTTTAGCACCCCACCGGAAGTAAGTTTTTGTGCACCGGAGGTACATACCATCAAAATGGATAGCATCAAAAAAGGAATACGCATAAAAAAAGAGTTTGAATAAAGATAACCGATTTTTTGTAGCTGTTACAGACAGAATGTTAACTGTTTACCATCGCTCAAAAAAAGCGCCACGCACATAACAGGCAGAGCTACAATCAAATACAAATAAAGGCTATCCCAAAATGCCATTCAATTCTACTATCTTCACCTAAAAGCAATACTGTGCTTTTTATAACAAAAATTAAAGTGCTTATTTCATGCGATTGCAGCCACCAAAGCGACTTTGCGTTTATTTAATTGGGGTTGTATTAATTGCTATTGCGGTTAAAAGCCAGTTTGCTGATCTTTTTGCTTTAACTCCCAATCAGCATGGGAATTTAAACTATGCGTATAGCCATAAACATAATGCCTGTACAAAAGTTATTGCAATTGAAACAGAATTTGTAAGTTTATTGGCGCCCCAATTGGCAGGGCGAATAACGGTTAACCTAATAAAATCACTTCAAAAACTATTCACTTTAAAAACAGAAACCTGCGTTAATGGGTACCTTAATTAAAATACTGGTGGTAGAAGATGAAATGATCATCGGGGCAAAAATTTCTATGCAGCTTACCAATCTTGGCTACGAGGTAACGGGCATTTTGCCCCGCGGCGAAGAAGCCATTTTGCATGTGGCAGATAATAAACCCGATATTGTATTGCTTGACATTAACCTGAAAGGCAAATTAGATGGTATTGAAACGGCTACCCAATTACAGCAATATGGCCATATTCCGGTGATTTACCTAACCGCCAATTCGGATGATGCCACTTTTAATAAAGCCAAGGCAACCAGGCCCTATGCTTTTATTGCCAAACCTTTTAAACAGCTCGATCTGCAAAGGGCTATTGAACTTACCATTAGCCGTATGGCTGAAAATGAACAAAGTCAACCCACCGAACCAAAGACCGAAGGAGAAGAACAGCCCTTTATTTTAAGCGACCGAATTTTTGTGCGGTATAAGGAGAAGATGATAAAAATTATGCTGGCAGATATTTTATACATAGAAGCCGACCGCAACTATAGCCATGTTTTTACGCTTAATAAGGATTACCTATTATCCATCACGTTAAAAAGCATAGAAGAAAAACTTAACATGCAATTATTTATGCGTATTCATCGCTCTTTTCTTATCAATATTGGCCAGGTAGATGAAGTAACCGAAAACCAGGTGATTTTAGCCAAAAAAACCATACCGCTTGGAACAGGTATGCGTGAGCAATTAATGCAACGCATGCAAACCTTATAATGATAGTTTGGTAAAACCCTTGCTTGCCATATTCATTGAAAGCAAAGTATTTAACAACGGCATACAATGGCTGTAGAAAGCAGAGATCAATTACCTGAGTACAAATGTGCGACGCAACGGAGTTGCCATAGGTACTATAGCCTGGCTAATCATTTTCTGATTACAAGTTGATGCATAACTACCTGCTTTGAGTATCGGGATTTATTTTGAGCCCGGCATTGGTATGGTATAGCATCCCATTTGCGTCGCACACTTGTACTGTTAGCTATAAATGGAGCAATATGCAAACTGCTTGTGTTTTAAGTACGCGCTTTATAAAAACAGCTAATTAATATGTAGGGAAAGGTTGGGGGATTTGCCAGTGAGGATTGTAAATAGGTAACCAAACCGCAACGCCTCATTAGATAAACATGGACTTTCTATAGAGCCGTTGCGGCGAAGGAAGCTTTTAAAAGTTGTAGGAAAGAATAACCACATAAGCGACTTTTATAAATAAAAAACAATAAGTATATCGGCCAATATAAAATCATTACCTTCCACATAACGATTAAAGTGGTTGAAGACTACAACAGCGAAAATTTAGTTGGTAAGCATCTATTATCCAGCTAAAACCTGCACTGTACCTAGTTTAATAACAATATAATCTCCCTCAATTTTGAATAAGCCAGCTACGTATAAAACTAAAACTATGTATTGTTGTGTTCATCTTTTTGTAAAAAAAATAGCTGTAGATAAAAAGAAAATGCTGGTTTCGCTGGCATTTTTATTTATTGCCTCCCTTCTAAAAGCACAACCTGTTTTTATGGAGCAACATGCTATGGATAGTTTGCAATATATAATAGCACTTAATAAACAAGATTCAAACGAGGTGCATGCTTTTTATTTGCTTAGCCGCGGTAATACACTTAGCAATACAAGCAAATCTGTAGAGATGGGCAATAAGGGCCTCGACTTAGCGAGAAAAATAAAATTCCCAATAGGAGAGCTGGAATGTTTGGAAGCTCTTTCATTCTCTTATGCCATTACTTCTTCATTTGAAAAAGGTTTTAGTACAGCTTATGCATCTATGGATTTAAGTAAAAAATATGCCCCTGTACGGGAAATATTTGGAATAAATATGATGGGCTTACTTTACCAGAAATTAGGAGATGATAAAGAAGCACTTAAGTGGGCGCAAATAGCATACTATCATCCAAATATAAAACAGGCAGATAATTTTACGCAATGGAGTGCAATGTTCCTGTTGGCACAGGAACATGAAAGACAAAACAACCTGGATTCTTCCAAACATTTCGCCCTGGAAACGCTTGACTATTCAAAACGCTATTTTCCTTTCCAGGAAGATTACCCAATGCTAATATTAGCGCGGGTTAACAGCAAACTTAAAAAATATGATGAAGCCGTTAGTTACGGAATGCAAGCCCTGGATGCTACAAAAAAAACCAATGAAATCTTTTTTGCAAATGAAGTAGAAAATGAATTGGCTACTATTTATTTTAACGCAAACAAACCAGATTCTACTAAAAAATATGCAGGCCTGGCACTCCATAATGCAACTCAACTAAAAAACTATCTTGTAATAGCAAATTCATCCAATTTACTGTCGCTATTTTTTGAGAAAACTGACCCTGCAAAAGCATATACTTATCTTAAGATATCAACAGCAGCATATGATACTGTTACAAACGTTGAAAAAACCAGGCAGGTAAAACAACTCGAAATTAAAGAAAAGCAACGTGTTGATGATTTGCATTTAGCTGAAAAATCTGCCCAGGATCAGTTGCGTTTTAATACCACTGCCGGCCTGTTCTTAAGTGCACTTGTAATTTCAATTATTCTTTATCGCAACAATCGTAACAAACAAAAAGTAAACCTGTCATTGCAAGACAAAAACGATAAAATAGAAAGAACAGTGCAGGAACTCAATACTACCCAGGCATCCCTGCTAGTAAGAAATGCAGAGAATGAATTGTTATTAAAAGAAATTCACCACCGCGTAAAAAATAACCTGGAAGTAGTAAGTAGCCTGCTGGCTCTTCAAAGTAACCAGGTACAAGACGAAAATACCAGGGAAGCTATGCTTGAAGGACAGAACCGTGTACAATCCATCGGCATTGTACACCAGAAATTGTACCAGGGCACCAACCTGGGTGCCATAGAAATGAAGGATTATTTTATCAACCTAAGCGAAAGCATTTTAGATTCTTTTGGCGCTGAAAAAAGGGTAACCATTGAATGTGCAATGGATCGGATAGATGTTGATATTGATACAGCTGTACCACTCGGTTTAATTGTAAACGAACTATTAACCAATACCCTCAAATATGCATTCCCGCAAGGGCATCCCGGTAAAGTGATGATAAAACTACAAAAGCAAACCAATGGCGCATTGCACCTCGAAGTGTCCGACAATGGCATTGGCAAATCAGGCATCACGCATGGCACCGGTTTTGGCGGGCAGTTGGTATCATTACTCACCCAGCAATTAAGCGGCTCCATGCGGGAAGAAATAACAAACGGCACCCATATTTATTTTGAGTTTAAACCCATAAAGGCTGCCTGATAACTGTTGCTATTCCAATAAATCACCATCAGTTAAAAAAAGGAGGCGTCATTTTTTAGGGGCCCGGCATTGGTATTGCATAGCATCCCATTTGCGTCGCACACTTGTACTTTGTATCTTTAATCATCTTGCATAACAACATAAAAACTACACTATGAACCGCAAAACATTTCTTCGTAATACAACACTGGCAACGGGTGCATTGCTATTATCTAAACAACAGTTAATAGCAGCCATTTTTCAGCAGCCTGCCTGGAAAATAAAAATGCTTACCACCGAAACAGGCATCTTTACCGAGAAGGGCGGCACCATTCTTTTTTCCTTTAATAAAGAAGGCATTATCGTGGTAGATTCCCAATTTCCCGAGCAGTCTACCCACTTAATTGAGGAACTAAAAAAGCAATCAGCTTTATCCTTCAAATTACTTATCAATACGCATCATCACGGCGATCATAGCAGCGGCAATATTGCTTTTAAAGGCTTAGTAGAAAATGTGCTGGCGCACGAAAACAGTAAAGCCAATCAGCAGCGGGTAGCAAAAGAAAAAAATACAGAAGACAAACAGTTATATCCAGACCAGGTTTTTGGAACTACCTGGTGCCAGAAAACGGGTAAAGAAAAAATATGCCTGCATTATTTTGGTGCCGGCCATACCAATGGAGATGCCCTTATTCAATTTGAAAAAGAAAATATTGTGCATATGGGCGATCTGGCATTTAACCGCCGCCATCCATTTGTTGACAGAAGTGCCGGCGCCAGTATGAAAAGCTGGATAACGGTGTTAGACAAAGCCCTGGCTACTTTTAATAAAAAAACCATCTATGTATTTGGTCATGCTGCCGAAGGCTATGAAGTAACCGGCAATGCAGAAGATATCAAAGCCTTCCGTAATTATCTGGACAAAACATTAACCTATGTAGCAACAGCCATCCAATCAGGAAAATCAAAAGAAGAAATACTAAAAATAACCATTATCCCCGGCGCTGAAGAATGGAAGGGCGCCGGCATAGAACGCCCCCTTACCGCCGCCTATGAGGAGTTAACCGCCTGATGATTGTTTTGCAGATGATACTACGCTTAATTAGAAGGCTTTTAGCTGCTGGCTATTAGCTGCTAGCTAAAAATAATTGGCTGTTTGGCTAATAGCTAATGGCTAATAGCCAAATTCAATGGCTGTTTGCCGAATACCGATCTGCTGTAATTCACCACAGTAGTACAAAAGCCATATGCTTATTCCACCCCGAAAACGGGCAGTTTCGTTTTCGGGTGTCCTTTTTTGGTTCTTTTTTGGACAAGCAAAAAAGAACAGACACGCTTTATGATGAGACTAATGCATAAAATTGTTTAGCTCTTTTTTAAATGCTAACTTTTAGAAAATTAAAAACAGAAACGCAATGCATTTCCAAATTCTTTTTTATGCAGTGTTTGTTACTTTCTTTGCCTTGATGCAAAGAAAGGCAACCGGAATGGGAGGTTGCGCACAAAGAAAAATATTCACTTCTTTTTTATTGTCTATTTTGGTGTTCATGAATGCTGCGAATTTCAAGGACCACATGAACGCTCCGCGCATTGGTCCTTGCTCACGCCTCCTTCAGTGCCAATGAGTTTGGAAGTTTTGTTTGCTTTTGATTTAGTCTTTTTCACCTTAAGCTTTTATTCAATTGTTGTTTGGTGAATAGCGATTTGCAGCAATTCACCACAGTAGTACAAAAGCCATATGCTTATTCCACCCCGAAAACGGGCAGTTTCGTTTTCGGGTGTCTTTTTTTGGTTCTTTTTTGGACAAGCAAAAAAGAACAAGCACCTGATCTTGATGCGTGTAAATAGTACTATCGTAGGTTGCTTGGTTTTAGGCATTGAAACAGGTGTTGTTATATTTTTTTAAATGGATTCTTTGCAGTGTTTGTCACTTTCTTTGCCTTGATGAAAAGAAAGGCAACCGGAATGGGAGGTTGCGCACAAAGAAAAATATTCACTTCTTTTTTATTGTCTATTTTGGTGTTCATGAATGCTGCGCATTTCAAGGACCACATGAACGCTCCGCGCATTGGTCCTTGCTCACGCCTCCTTCAGTGCCAATGAGTTTGGAAGTTTTGTTTGCTTTTGATTTGGTCTTTTTCACCTTAAGCTTTTATTCAATTGTTGTTTGGTGAATAGCGATTTGCAGCAATTCACCACAGTAGTTCAAAAGCCATATGCTTATTCCACCCCGAAAACGGGCAGTTTCGTTTTCGGGTGTCTTTTTTTGGTTCTTTTTTGGAAAGCAGGAAAGCTGTTTGCTGCTGGCTATTAGCTGCTAGCTAAAAATGATCGGCTATTTGGCTAAAGGCTAACAGCTAATGGCAAATTTCCACATTGCAGCCCTTCTGCATCGCTCCTCAGCAAATCAACAATAACCTGGGTTCACCAGCTACTTCCCTTGGGGCACGGTGCACACAGGGCGGCACCTGAAGTCCAGGATGATCAATTGCCAATCGCCATAAATGGCCAAGCCCCAGGCTAATGGGCTCAGCTCCGGGTAAAGCCTGATAATGGAGGTCAAAGAAATGCTCACTTAAAAATGCTTCAAAATCCTCTTCTGCGCCATCGTATAGTTGTTTAAGTGCTTCCCTTATTTCGGGAACAAGTACTTTTTGCTGGGTTTGTGCATTGGGTAATAGCTCACTGGGCGCACCATAGTAAGTGCATAAAAAAGTATCGGTAGGTACCGGTGAGCGGTCTACATGAAAAGAATATACATCGGTTGGAAAAAATGGGAAAGCATCATCCTGCTCATAACACCTGATCAGGTTAAGTATGGGTGCCGCACCATGGGCTGTAAGTAATGCCATATCCTGTAACAATATATCTCTGGCAAGTTGTCCTGCTTTACTTAAATCAAGTGCGTAAAGCGCTGCTACATCCAATACCACTATATTCTCGTTAAGGTCTATCTTATTTACTATTTCCTTAAAATCGCAAGTGAGGGTGCGGTTCCAGCAAATCGCATTTATAATGCCCTGAAATGGTGTTGAAACAAGGTCTTCAAAACTGGAAACAGCTTGTATTTGTGGGGGCGACTGCACTAGGTCTTTCATAATGATCGAAATAAATATTAAATCATTCACGAAAGTAGGCATACTGTCTAATTAAAGCATTGTATTTCTATCTGTGCACCATCGCAGCAAATGCTACAGCCTGAAGGAATGGAACACCAGGGATCATGTTACTCCAGAAAGAAATGTATAGCTGGTTTTGCACCCAACAAAATAGCTACTACTGGGCTTTACTTGCGTCGCACTCTTGTGCTGTGAGTAATGCTATGCAGCTACTTCTCCCTCCACAGTCTGCCACATAAAATTTAACTCTGGCTAACGCTGCCGGGAAAAACCATTATTACTTTATTTGGATTTGGCCTTTAGAAAGCGGTTAACATCCATCCAGTGTATAAAGGTGTCAAACCAGCCATTACTAGTTCTGTCGGGGTTTCCCAGACCAAAGCCATGACCGCCATTTTGGTATAGGTGAAACTCAACAGGTGTTCCACTTTTATACCAGGATTCAACCACACCAAACTGACCACCAAAAAGAAAATCATCAGACGCAATTACATTGAACATAGGAGGCGCATTCTTTGGTACTTCTACCGCTCCCATACCCCCATAAATTGGTCCTATAAAAGCCAGTTTCATCGTTGTTGAGTGCAGTGTTGAATACATAGTAAGACCCGCACCGGCCGAAAAGCCAATCATACCGATTCTGGTGGTATCAACACCCCACTCATTTGCTCTTCTCAGAATCATGGCGTAGGCTGCCTCGGCATCCGCTAATTGATTAGATAGATCCATTTGCGGTGGTCTTGGTGCTGTTGCAGTTTTTGAGCTATCGGAAGATGCCGGAGGTGTTGGGCGTGGGCGATTCATCCATGCAGTAAATTCATCAAGTGATTCTGGTGTCGGGTACAGCCTGTATTTAAGCACAAAGGCGGCAATGCCTTTGTCTGCAAGTGCCTGTGCCACTTCCCAGCCTTCGTTACCCATAGAAAGCCACCGGAACCCACCACCGGGTGCTACAATTACAGCCGCACCATTTCCCTTACCCGGTGCTGGGAGAAAAGGCGTCAATGTTGCTATGGTAATATTACGTGCCATAGGGTCGCCCCACTGGCGAAACCAGGACTCAGCTGCCGGCTGATTATCTACACCTCCTGTACCAAGCAGTATTGCATTTGGTTCGGCAGGTGCTTTTAATGGATAGATGGTACCATCCTGAGCCATTACGGTAATAGATAATAGCAATAAGGTGCACGATAAGATGGACAATTTTCCAGCGCTTTTTAGTGTACGTGTCATACTTGTAGTGTAAAATTGAAAGGTATTAGTTTGGAGAATTGCTTTTTATTTTATGGCTTGCCATTGTGATGGTATATATGTTCGTCCTGCCCACAACAAAAGCCCAACATAAATTGCATTTGAAGTTAACTACAAAAAGTCAAATACCTGATCACTTGCCCCAACAAAAGTAGATAGAGAAAAAAATAAGCATTTATCCGATACATTATTCAGGATGTTCCAAATTGCAACCGACTTAATACCAGCTACAAAACGGAAAATGATTAACCCAGCTAAATAGCTGCTATTTGGCTTTATCTGCATAGATTACCAAAGACCAGATCCGTTGCATACTTGTATGTTCAGGGTATTATTCATCTTTCAAACCAACAGGGCACTTTTGGTTTCCAGTGTATTATTGGGGCATTATGGCGTCGGGTGCTTTTCCCTGATTTACTAAATACAATTGTTCCGACATTTCATATAGGTTAGTCCCGTTTGTGTTGTTAAATACAATAATGCTTTTCTTGTCATCTATAGTATGTATCCAATTTGAACAAGCGCCTAAAATGCCACCTGTACGGTAAATGAATGGCTTACTAAAAGTGCCATATCCACTAGCATACCAAACGCCAAAAGCCACATCATTTAAATTTTTATTGGGTGCTAACAGCAATGCTGTATTAGACTTATTTAGTAATCTATTATTAAAAATTCCTTCGTCAAACTTTAATAAATCCTCAATGGTCGAATACATAGAACCAGCACCATAAAAGTTTTCTATAAAATAGGGTGCATCATTAGTAATTGTTTGTGAACTATCATCAATCGTATATGCATTTGAAAGACCCGCAACAATGTCCTTTGAAAAAAGCATACCAGAATTTTCCATTTTTAGCGGCTGTAATATTTTCTCTTTTAATACAGTGCCAAATGGCTTATTGGTAACAATTTCAATTATTTTGGTCAAAATAATATACTCCGTATTACTATAATTACTTTTTGTACCTGGCGTATCTACCAAATTGCCACTGCAATAAGTATCAATATAATCATCAATTTTTAAGGGTAGCTGATAAGATTTCATTTCAAGGCTTTCAGCATCATTTGGAATCCCGGAACTGTAAGTAAGCAGGTTTTCAATGGTAACTGTTGTTTTTGCTTCCCCTTTATAGTTGGGATAATAAATACCAAATGGTGCTTTTAAATCAATTTTTCCTTCCTGGTAAAGTTGTACAATCAAAACGGCAGTAAAGGCTTTGGTAATGGAAGCAATTTTAAACTTAGCGTTAATGGTAAAGTTGGTACCTGTTTGTCTGTTCGAGATGCCTATTGCACGCAAATAATCAATTTTCCCATTTGTAGCCACTAAAGCTACCCCATTAAAATTCTTTTTAGCATTGTAATAATTTAATACTTCGTCATATTTATTGGTTTGCCCGTAGGCTAATGATGACAATACAATAAAGAGGGAAAATAAAATTTTATTCATGGCTGTTTGGTAAAGTTCATTGTTCAATTAAAATGACAACTAATCTCAACATAAACGAACCAGTTACAATATTGTTCAGGAGTTACCAAAAGGCATTATACCAAAGAAATTATACAAGATGTGAGATTATTAGCCCAACTAAATAGCATGTATTAGGCTTTACTTGCGTCGCACACTTGTACGTTTGGGGTGCTTATCAGCTTTTATCAAAGTAACACTGCGCATTTGGTTATTTCTTAGCAAGTACACTAATGGCAGCAAAACACGTTAAAATAAAAAGCTGCGTTTTTTATATTGGTAAATTGTTACCCGAATTAATATCAGTGCCAACGAGCCGCAGAGTCCCTGCTGCACACAAAGCTACCCAAGGAGACTCTGCGGAGAAGGAAGAAATTATACAAAATGTGAGATTATAAGCCCAACTAAATAGCATGTATTAGGCTTTACTTGCGTCGCACACTTGTACGTTTGGGGTGCTCATCATCTTTTATTAAAGCAACACTGCGCATTTGGTTATTTCTTAGCAGGGACGCTAATGGCAGCAAAACAGGTTAAAATAAAAAAGCTGCGTTTGTTATATTGGTAAATTGTTACCCGAATTAATATCGGGCAAACAATCCGCAGAGTCCCTGCCGCACACAAAGCTAATTGTAGGAGACGCTGCGGAGCAGGAACAACAGCAGAATAGCTTCCTTTCCTTTCTCCGCAGAGTCTCCTCAAAAAGGCCAGCGCAAAGCAGGGACTCTGCGGCTCGGAGGTAGTAATATCAACAATAGAATTTCCCTTCTCTCTTCTCCGCAGAGTCTCCTCAAAAAGGCCAGCGCAGAGCAGGGACTCTGCGGCTCGGGGGTAGTTATATCAACAATAGAATTTAGCCACCCGTTAAATCGATATCATTTAAATCCATATAGCTTGTTACCGTATAGGCGGCATGATGACCAGTTAAATAGAATCTGGCTGAGCTATGCGCATAGTCCTCAGGGATGGCTGCCAGTTTGGGCACTGATTTGCAGGGATTCCAGTGCATATAATCCAGCTTTTGAATTATGAATGGAACTGTTCGGCATTCTTTCCAATCGAAGGAGGGTTCAAATACTTCGTGCAGTTTATTCCTGTTTATATCCGTATTATTTACCCGGCTTGCCAATTTCTGTAGAAGGGTTAGCTGATTATTTTGCTCCAATTCTTTTACCATATCATAGGCTAAAAATCTTTTCCCATTACTAATGATGCTATTGATTGTTTTGCCGGTATTACTAAATGCAATAACGGCATGTAAGTGATTCGGCATGATTACATAACCAACAATGTGATGTTTGGAAGCCTGTAAAACATCAAACCATTGGTAAACAAATCTATAACCATTGGTAATACTAAATAAAGGCAACCAACCTGTGCAGGTGAATGTAACAAAGTAAACCCCATCTTTCTCAGGTATGGTTTTTCTTATTGGCATAGCCTTTTTAATAGGGTTGTAGAATATGTATGCATCTTGGCCGGGTTAAAGCAAAATGGTAGCAGTTATAATCTCATTATAAGTTAGAGGAAAATAATATTGGGTCAACGATCCGCAGAGTCCCTGCCGCACACATGCCTAATTTAGGAGACTCTGCGGAGAAGGAATGATTTTAATGGAGTTCGATGTTTTTTTGTGCCAGTAAGAACGTTGTTATATCTGCCAGGTCTTGCCCGGTTAATCCATTATTGATGGGATCGGGCATGAGGCTTTGATCTTGCTTTTGTTTTGATTTTATTTTATTTACAGGAATAATATGCTTTTGGCCGCTGATATCTTTTACAATGATGGTTTGCTTGCTTTGGGATAGCAGGAACCCATAAACCGATTCGCCATCAGTTGTATTTACCAACCATGGTTCGTAACCAAAAACAATGGCGGCACTGGGATTAATAATCGCATCGAGCAATGCGGGTTTACCAAATTTTTTACCGATGCCTGTTAACTCCGGGCCAATACTGTTGCCTTCCGTACCAACTTTGTGGCAGGATGCGCAATGCGTGGTGAAAATGGTTTTACCACGTGTGATATCCGCGGACAGTTTGGCAATAGCATCAATAGAATAAGTTTTATTTGCACCCGGCCTTTTAAAATAATTGCTTGCCTGTACACGCACCGCAGGGTCAGGATTTTTAAAAATATTTTCTTCAGTAAAAGCCAATAATTGTTTGGGCAATTTATTTTCGGCAGCAAGACCAATGAGCAACTGCCCGCCAAGAGAATCTGCGGCCATTTCCTGCAACCGCCATTTGCGCTCATCTAAAGATTGATGCTCATCTAAAATAATTTGTTTTTTAACCTTCATCTGGGCAAGCTTTCTTTGATAGGCAGTGTTAATGTCTATTTTGTTCCAGTTGAGTAATTTGTACCAGTCATTACTTTGCCGAAACGATAGCCAATAAGTAGCTTCTTCGGCAACATCTTTCATGGTGGATGTTGAAAGTGCAACCATTGCATTGGCAGCAGATGTAGTGTTGATAAAGGCCAATGCGGTTAAAGCTGCCTGTTTTTCTTTTGGCGAAAGCAATGAATCATTAGCCCTCATGCTAAAATCATTTACAGCCTCAGCAGGATGCAACCTCCACGCAAGAGTGGCCATCTGTTTATTCCAGGCAGTTGCAGGCAGGTCTTTTGCAAATAGGTTTTTAATTTCGGGATAAATGTCTGACTCATGCCCCCGTAAAGCGGAACCTACTGTTTCAACATACCACCTGTCTTCACCATCATATCCTTTAATAAGCGCCAGCAAAATATCCTTTGTTTTATTATAGGGTAAATCCGTTAATGAAACAGCAACTTCCCTTCTTACAAAAGCAGAAGGGTCTGTTGCCATTTTTATAGCATATGGCAACATATCGGGAACAACCACACGCAAAGCTTTGTATGCGGTGGCCCTTAATTGCGGGTTAGCATCATTTAAAATATGTTCGGTTGCTTCTTTTCCCATTTCGCCTAATTGCGCCAGTAACCATACAGCTCTTGCTGCAATAAAAGGATTGGGATCGTTCAACAATGCTTTAACTGCAGGCACTGCAATATCACCCTGTTGTTTTATTTTTTCGAAGCCCAGGTTACGTACATTAATGGCGGGGCTTTTAAAGGCAAGTAACTGCCCCTCCATGGTATTCAAATCAATTTGAGGGGCTATCAGCTGTTTATTTTTTGGGGTAATGCGGTAAATTCGACCATAGCCTTTTGTATCCTTCATCTGGTGGCCACCTACTACAGGATCGTACCAGTCGGCAACATAAATAGCGCCATCGGTGCCAATGGTTACATCGCTTGGGCGAAACCACTTGTCTTTATCATTATTTTGGGCAGAATCGTTCCATACATAAGCCGCATTATCTGCTGCCAGGGAAGTAATTAGGTTGGTTCTCTTTCCAAGATCAAACCCTGATTGTTTTAAAACCGGGTTGTATGCAAAAATTGTATTTCTACCAGCATCTGCACTCAACAGCATGCCAAGGTATTGTTTACCCAAGGCATCAGTTTCATTCATCACAATTCCCGTTGGTGCGCCTGCCCCTGTTCTGTCGCCGGCGGGCATGGTACCGGGGTCATCCTGGTGCCAGTGCGCATTAAAAATATCCTGACCTGGTCGTTGATCTGCCTGCCAGTAACGTGTTCCGTCATTACTAAAATAACCGGCATTTCCACCTTCCATTAGCCATGTAGTTCTACAGGTTACTACCTGGTCGTCATTATCATTTTGCCAAAGGTTACCGTAGGAGTCGGGGATTACTTCATAAGAGTTCCTAAAGTTATGCGCCATTACTTTTAAACCACTGCCATCAGGTTGTATACGCAAAGCCAAACCACCCACCCAAACCTTACCATCATCACTTTTCATATTGCCCTGGTTGCTGTTATTATAGGGCGATCCACCTGCATAAATACTTCCCGAACGAAGTGTAAAGCCAGCCTTATCTTTTACAATATGGGGGCCGGCGTTGCCGGTATTAAAATACCAGTTGCCATCAGGCCCGGCATACACCGCATGTAGTGAATGGTCGTGATCTTTACCTCCAAAACCGGTTAATAAAATCTCTTTTTTATCTGGTTTGTCATCGCCGTTCACATCAGTATACACAATCAAATTGGGTGAGCAGGAAACAATTACTTTATTCCCTATTACTGCAATGCCAACTGGCGACAGCAGGTCTTCATCTTCCACAAATACAGTTGATTTATCTGCTTTTCCATCATGGTTCGTATCCTCCAGTATCATCACCCTGTCGCCCTTTGGATGATGAAAAAATTGAGTAGAGTCATTATTGTAATTGCGATAATTAACAGCTTCTGTAATCCATATCCTGCCCTTTGCATCCACATCCATATTGGTGGGGTTATACAGCATCGGCGTTTCTGCCCATAGGCTTACCTCCAAATCATCGGGTACATATAATGCAGGTTTAACAAGGTCTAATGGCACTTTGGGTTCGTTATTACAGCTAATAAGTACACCTGCAATTGTACATGCGGTTATTAATTTGTGCAAGTATCTTTTTATCATATGGCGGCTTAATTCAATATTGTACATTTCGGCAATTACTATTACACTGCGCTCTTTGGCGCATTATACGAATGTAAATTATTAAATGTACAATCTTGTTAGCAACTATATTTTAGTTCACTGGTGTAGCGTATATGGGGTATTTATGGTGCAAGGTGTAAAGTGCCCACTCATCTATGGTAGTAATAAAATTGAATCGGTATTTTTTGGCCAGGCATTGGTACTTTTATTAAACATCCTTGCGTCGCACACTTGTACGGTGGGTAATGCTATGCAGCTTTTTTCTCTGCATAATCTGCTGCACACAATGCTATTTTTAGGTGACGCTACGAAGAAAGAAGAATTATTATTATTTGTTAGTGGAAAATACTATCGGGCCAACGATCCGCAGAGGCCCTGCCGCACACAAAGCTAATTGCAGGAGACGCTGCGGAGAAGGAAGAAGGGAAAAAGGATTTTTTTTAATTCCTGCTTGTAAATTATTGTTATTTAATAACTTCAATATAAAGCTTATAGACCAGATATTCTTTTGTAATGCTCAAAGAATAAATGCTTTTCTTGTCTGCATTTAATATTTCTGTATACCTGCTATTTTTGTTTTGATATTGTTCTTCATATAACGTATAATTATCTCCTAATTCCAATAGCTCCTTTTTGAAATTATCATATGCATCCAAAGCTTCTGAAAATGTGTTGAAAGAGTTGATTACCTTGGATATGAATGGTTTTCCCTTGGTTGATACAGGCATGTAAAGTAAGAAATGTTCGCCACTAATAAAAGCATTGTACTGTATTTGAAGTGATTTATTCCAGATAATACCAGCTCCATCTTTGAATTTGTTTGCATCATTCAAATTAAATTCTCTTTGTATAAGGGGTAGTAGCCGTAACAGTTTTTCATTAGCCGAAGAAATGTCACTAAGCGCTGGATTGGAATGGAGTAAATAGCCAGAGGGTTTGTAAGAATTTATCACTTTGAGGCTTGATGGATATACAATATAAAGCGATCCTTCATCACCGGGGTATACTACCCTTGGCATTGTGGAATCAGTGCCGGGTATCCACATTATTGAATCATTTATGGTGTAGGTACCGTTTGGGGGGAGTGTGAATTTGTAGTGGTTTGCAACTGTTATCTTACTTTTTATAGGGTCATCACTTTTTATTCTGTCCACAAGTTTGGTCATTACGTCCATATCAATTTCCATGGAATCTGGATTGTCATTACTTGCCTTAATCGTATAATAATTGAAACTATTATTAATTGAGGTATCCCATTTACTTTTTTCAATTGTAAATAAAATATTTGTAGATGCTTTGTTAGAAAGATGAATTATTTTTTTAGCTATATGCTGGCTCCATAACTCAAAAAAACCCTGTGGCTGAATATGCTGAGGCAGAATTCCCAAAGTAGCTAAAATGGATTTATAGATATCATTTAGGTATTTCCATTCTTGTGGCGATATTTTGTTAGACAATGAAGGAGGGAGTGGAATTTGGATTGCGGAAAGTTGAAAGGCATTTAATCCCATTTCAAAAGCCGTTTTTCTATTAATTGGATTAGGATGAGTACCAAACACACCATCACTCTCACCAATATCAAAAAAGAGTTGAAGCCCGTCATAGTTGCGTTGAAGAGAAGTAAACGTCAGTATTGAATCTGCATATGAAAAATCAGGGATAGGGAACGTATTTCCACCTGACAACTTTGAATTCCGGTAAGTGTATAAAAAAGATTTAGTAAGTAGCTCTGAATATTGTTTTATAATGGGAAACAAAAAAAGATAGCCAGCACACATATCGGCTTGGCATTCCAAAATTTGCTTCTCTTCAGTCGTAAGTAGCTGGTAAGAACTCCCTATATAGGTAAGCCTTATTGATTGGAGGGCATGCATTTTCTCATGAGTTAAAATAAGTCTGAAAACATTACTTATATCTCCAATGTTATTTTTTTTTGCAAGTTTAAGTACATGCTGTTTATTAATAATAACACCAAAAAGAGGATCAAACTGCGTTGATATTTGGTCGCTCAGCCATACTCTTGTAGGTACCACTAAAGAATCCAGGTTGGCGGATTCAGCAAGAATCATTTTATCAATAGGATCGCTTTCATTTAAATTGTAAAGCTGATCTGCTTTAATTAAGCTTTGTGATAGACCATTTTTACAAAAAAAAATCAAGGGCAAAAAGAAAAATAATAATTTATTCATTTTAAACTTTATTTCTTAAACATTTAATTGCCTGTACTCCGCAAATTAGTGATATCCCTCCTAACAAAAGGCAGAAGTAATAATTTGCCAATAATCTATTTGAATTACTTTCTATTTCTTCTTTGGGCCAAATCTTGTCTATTTCATTCCAGTCTGTGATATTAGAACATTGTTGGATTACTTCAAGTTCTTTAACGGGCATTCCTGAAATCAAAAGTGGGCAGTTTTTCTTTAGCTCGGCGCTATAATTATTCCCCTTTATGATACGGATTGGTTCAGGGCCTGTTGCCGAAACAGCTAAAAATGTTTTTTCCCGGAGATTAGAATTGTAATCAATTATGAAATAAGTAAAGAGCACCATGGCAGAAAGCATACCGCCAACCCAGAATTTGGTGTGAATGGATTTATTATAGGTTAAACTGAATAAAATAAAACCAACGGAAATCAGAACCATAAAATAAATACCAGGATCCCCAGCTAAGAATTGGGCACCATGGTTATATTGGTCAAATAAAGATGGCTTGACTACAAATATTCCGACCAATTGTGTTAGTCCAATTGCAAATTGAATGACTGTTTCGATTTCAACTTTAAAATCTTTCATTTTTGTAAATTTACTTGCGCTGTAAAATCAACGTTATATCTTGAATGTCAGTTAATGCATTTCCAATATTTATTGATTTTTCAAAAACTTCATCATTGCCATTTTGGGAAACGACGAAATAATATTTTGGCCCTGTAGATAAGGTACGTTCATACTCAGGACAAGGAAACGAAGTCATGTGTCCTTCATTAAGAATTGTATTGTTAAGTAACACTTTTCTAAAATCAACCAAAGCACATTTCACTGTATCTAGTTTTTGATCATTTACTCTACGAAGCACTATAACTCGAACTTTACGTATCAGAAAGCATTGAGGACAACTTTCGAGGCCAGGGTTTATTAATGCTTGGTTATACCATGCAGCATTTTGTTCCAAAGATTTTACACTAACATTTAATACTTTGTTTGTGGTAGTTTCATTTTTTAATAAGTCGATAAAAATATCAAATGTTCGAATATTTTCGATGAATAATGGCTTTGCTGCAACAGTATCAATTTCAATCAATTTTTGGTAGATGCCATTATACTGTGAAATTATATTTAGAGCAGATGTTTCATTTCGCTTTTGTAGCAACAGGTCCACTGTATCTAGTTTTTGGTTATAAACTTTCAAAAGTGATTTATATTTATCCTGTGCTTTCAAGGCACCATGAAATAGTAAAAAGAGAACAAAAAATATTCGAGCCATTATTTTCCAATTTTGTTTTAACAAAATACAAAAAGATATAGATAAATAACAATAAAATAAGAAACTAACGGAAGGGAGAAAATAATCTACGTAATTCAGTAAGGAATTTTCGGCTTGGGGGTAGTTATAGCTAAAATAGGATTTAACCACCCTTTAAATCAATTTCATTACCTCCTTTCCCATTTCCGCATAGTCTCCTCAAAAAGCCAGCGCATGGCAGGGACGCTTTGGAGAAGGTATTATTAGCTCAACCAGGTAACTACTATTTGGCTGCTTTTGCGTCGCACGCTTGTACGGTGGGTAATGCTATGTAGCTTTCCTTTATTGGTATAGTATGCCACCTAATATGCTTAATTAGAGGAAGATTTGGATAAGAAAAACACATAAGGTAAGGTTAGGAAGAAGTTTTTGTTCTTTGGAATATTGAAACAACTCCAGCTATAAGTATACATATTAGTCCTGAGACAAAAAAGACACCACTCATAAGTATTGCTTTGAGAGATTGAAAAGCCGGTTCATAAAATTCTGCACTTACAATTTTATGTTCTGAATTAGCTATACTTGAGTTTACTGAATTACTACTTGATATTATGGGATTGAAGCTTCCAGCAATTTTAAGACTATCGGTTTGGTTGATGTTTAAATCTACTAGCGATATTGATAACGCAAAAGCATTATATGCTAGGCCAATTCCGTTAGTTACAATTGCAAAAATTAAAAAAGCCCAACCTAAAGTTAGCGTTAACCGAATAGAATTTTTTGTTTGGTTATAGTTGATAATCTTTTCAGAAAATGTAATTGAAAAAACAAGAATTGCTGTAACTAAAGTCAAAAATTGAATCGAAAGAGATTTAATTTCCGGATAACCATACTTAACAAATTTATCTGGATCATTTAGATTCGGAATAAGTGACCCATTATCTGGCACCTCAAAATAACTGTCAATATATGAATAGATAGTCTTGAATAGAAGAACTAGCAAAATGAGAATTATTATAACGGAGCCTAACTTGATCCATTTAGATGGCAGATATTTTTTCATTATTGGCAGATTTATTTTAAAGTTGGAATACAGTCATGTACTAAAATAGGTTAACTCATTGAGGCTTTTAATCCTATATCTTGTTTACTAAGATAAATCATCCTGAATAAAGTATGCATATTACCCAAGTTAAAGCAGAAAGGCAGCAGGTATATTCTTACTATTAGTTATTTGAAAGTTATAACGGGCCAACGAACCGTAGAGTCCCTGGCGCACACATGACTATTTTAGGAGACTCTGCGGAGAAGGGAGATTCCTTATTAGGACTTTTTTATTAATGTTGCGCTTTGGATTTGAAAATATTTACCCGATGCCAATCCAAATTTTCCACTGCAGGACGATAAGATTCCTCATCTGGTAAAATGATTCGCTTTCCTTGGTATGCTTTTATTCCATTTTCGTGAGAAGATTCCACAAAATTTTCGGCCACGAGAACACGATAGTAACAATCAATACTTACCAGTCCACGATCAAACGCACGATGTAGATTAGGGCACAACGAAATTCCATTGCTGATCGTATCGTTATGGGAATTTGCGAACGGAATTATGTGACAGGCATCTACCATTTGAATATCGTAACCGGACACAATTCGCAGCCCGGAAATACAACAGGTATAATCGTAAATACGCGGAACTACTTTCTTAAATACACCACTTCTGATAAACACTTCTTCTTCATCTGCCCTTTCAATAACGTGCAGATATTCCACAGGGGAATCGTGAAGTATTTGCTTAGTAACCGATTCAAACAAATCAGACCTATTATCGTACAATTTTTGACCAGAGAAATAATGTTCTAACAAAAAACGAGAGACGATCTGACGGGAATCATGATTCGATAATAATGAAAACAGCCTATCATCGAAATAACCATATTGAACAGATTCCTGCAATTGAGAAAAGCTCCTTATGGAATGTGAACTGGTTAGTAAAATTTCTTTTCCGAAATAGGTTTGTAAATGCCAAAATCTATCCAACCGATTTCGGGTATAATCATTTGTAAGGTGGAAAAACGGTAACGAAAAGTTTGGACTGAAAAAAGATTCCCGGACCAGCCATTTCCAATAATCTTTAAATCGTGCTACCAGTTCCGGTGTGATGTAAATTTTGTTATTCTTTATCTCACCAAGTTCTATGGATTTTATGATGGCTAATAATAGTATTGGTTTGTGTGGGGCTTTGATGCCGTTTTTGGTGGCACGCTTTAGTTTTGAGAAAGCGTTTAGGTAGGTATTTAGGAACTCTGCCATCAATTAAAATAATATTTATAAAGACAAATTTATTTACGCATTATAGGTTTCAAACGCTTTTAAAATTAAACTCTTAAGAACTTCTTTTTTTGACTTTAAATCGGTCTTAGATACGCTTAATCTGTATTTACTACATTTCGAATCATAACCCATATCGTCTAACCCTGAATCATCTATTCCTTATCCGCAGCCTCTCCACAACAAGGCCAGCGCATGGCAGGAACACTGCGGCTCGGTGGTAGTAATATCAACAATAAAATTTCCCTTCTCCATAGCCTCTCCTCAAATGGACAGCTCATGGAAGGGACTCTGCGGAGAAGGAAATTATCATATGGTTACGTTTATAAGTATGTTCCAACTGGCATCATAAACTATATAGATATTTACCCTTTTATTAAGGGATGAACTAGCGCTGTTAAAATCAATATTCTGTTTTATATTAAACCCATTTACAATTTTAATTATCCCTATTTTCTCCTTCTACAGATAGGTATTTATTATTAGTTCCTGGTCACCCTGCGGAGAATGAATATTCATTTGCGGATTTCAAACATAAAAACTGTGGAGAAGGAAGATTTTTTTATTTTCTGAGAGGACGCCTTGCGGAGAATAAATTCAGCAAGTAAAGCTTAAATCTATATTTTAAACCCTTTTTTTATCAATGTATCAAGATGCCTTCTGATATTAGCCTCATGGAATGGCGTAAGTATTTTTAATCCAAATGTATAGTCGGAAATATAATTTAGCTCGCCATTGGTAAGTGCTTTTTTAATACCTGCCCACTCAATCATTCGTCGCATCAGTTCCGTATTCAAAGGTAAAAGAGCCACCCCTGCAGGCGCAGCCTGTTTTGTGCCACTGAGTAATGATGAAGCCACATACACTTGTTGGAATGTAGGTGAAGTGCCATTTGACAGTTGTTCTCCAATTTCCAACCAAACAGCTGGATTTTTAATACTTTTTTCCTCTGCTTCAGTTTTTAGCAAATTAAACTCTGCAATAATATTTTTTTTATCCGATGCAGCCGCATTATACCTATTAATTATGAGATCAAGAGTTGACTGAAATATACTGTCATTATTTACCGTAACAGCATCCAGGATATCAGGTTGATAAGCGATCATTTTATTGATAATTCCCCTTTCTGCTTCAACGAGGTCCATACTAATATCCCTGTGTTTATACACTGAATCGATTATCTTCTCAAGATTTTCTTTTTCTAAGGGCGTAAAATTATGATACTGATCACGTAATTTCTGGTAGAATAATGCACCATTATTCTGTATATAAATATTCTCCTGAACCAGCATGAAGTCAGCTTCTTTTTTTTGGTACTTCGCTATTCTGGTTTTATATTCCTGCTTGTCCATTGTATATGCTTTAACTATCTTTTTTGTATCATCGGAAGAAACAAAACAAGATAATTCATCACATTCTCGAACACGCTCCCACAGATCTTTTGTTTTTGAGTTTTCACTCGGGTCATCACTTGTAGCATATTTTTTAATAAGCGTGTTCATCAACTTCATAAGTTCAAGAAGATACTCACTCAAGTTCTGGCTTAACTTTTCTTCGATCCAGATCTTCTCAAAATTGAAATATCTTTCATTACCTGAACCATCTGTACAGTTAAATATCACAGAAATAGAATAAGGAATGACAGCAGCTCTAAGATTTCCTATTTTTGCCGAAGCATATATCTTTTCCATGCCCCTGAACATTATTATTCTGGCAATGACATTTTCATAAAACAACCTGTCAATTTCGACAGCTTTTGATTTTCCCTCACCAGAAATTTCCTCAATGAACTCTCTGAATACCTTCTCCCCACCTTTTTTTACTTTATAGGGTGAGTCGCCCCACGCTGTATAATATTTCGCAAGATCTTCTTTGGTAAATTGTCTTTCCTTCGGATATTTTTTAAGTGCATCCTTACTTCCAGATCTCCTGATCATAGTAGCAAGCTCTCCTTTAGCACGTTCAAAGAACCACCGTTGTCCTTTTGGTGTTAAAACGCTTCCACTAAGCGACTTGAGTTTTACCATCGCTTTGCTTCTCGCCTTCAGGTCTACCTTTGAAACGCGATTCTGTGCATTAGAGTTGGTGCTTATATTTGCAATAAGTTCATCAAGTTCGTCTTCAGTTGCCTGCTTGGCTATATTTATTTTAGCCATAATTTTTATTCCACCGACATCCAATCCTTCCTTTCGTGAAAAAAAAATTGTAGCAGTAGTTTGCCCACCATTAACTATCTGAAAATCGGTAAGAGATGTAATGAAAAACTTACCATTTTCTTCTTTTATTTCTTTACCTGTGGCTGTAATTGTAAGTCCATTGTTATAAGCTAAGAATTTCTCAGGCTCTTCCCGAATCGTTTTTTTAATGCCCGAATTAACGCTGTTTTTAGTAAACGACAGAAAAGAACGAACATTCTTTTCAAGCATCCTCGAACCGCTGTCTTTGTATAGATCAGCAAGCAAAGATCCTGACAAAACGCAGAGATAAGATTCAAAAAACCTTTCATCCGCCGCTTTGATTGCCTCTATTTTTTGATGGTATTTTTTTTCAAACTCAACAAGCAGCGGAATCCTGTTCCCTTGTGAAACATGAATGCTGTACAAAAAATTTAGATCAACTACTTGTTTCACAAGCCCAATATTCTTTTCCATTTTAAGCTTGTCCCTTTTGAACCTTACTTTAACAGAATCTTCCTCAAAAAGAATTTGTTTTGATAACATTTCTGTTCCGCGAGTTTCTACAGTGGCGGTTGCAGTTATCAGAAAAAATTCGACCATGTCGAATTCATCAAGACCTGCATCAGAAGATAGCTGATTAACCAAGAAATTTACTCCGTCTGTTTCCTGAAGTTCGTTTGATAGATCACCTTTAATTGCAGACAGAACAAATTTCTGGGCTTTGTTAAATTGCATTTCGTAAACTGCCTTCTGTGAAACCCTTAAATTGTCTGTATTTTTCTCTGTGAGTGTTTCTTCATTTACAAGATACAGTATCAATCTTTCCCCGGATTCGTTAACTGAATATCCTAGCAGCCTTAGGGAGCTATCCGGAAAGGAATAAAATGCCTCATTATAATCCTCGGATTCAATTAGTTTTGAATCAAGTATAGCGGGAAGTATTGTGTTCAGAAAACCAGATGCAGAAAAAAAACCAGTTTCGTCTTGTGCTTCGGTAAGGAGTTCGCTCCTGTATTTGAAGAATTCATCAATCTCCATTAGTGTTTAACTTTATCAGTTATAAAATCAGAAAGACTATCAAGATTCAGTCTATATTTTACATTTGAAATTTCACTAGCCAAATTGGCTCTTATAATCTTCGGGAACCTCGTATTTAGACAATCATATGTTGTCTCAACTCTGACAGAAAAACTGTGCTCATTATATTTATCAATGTCTTGCCATGGCAGTCCGGCTCTGGAAAGAGCCTTGAGAAATAAAGAGACATCGCCAAGTTTTGAACTTATCATTTCATATATATCCCTGACAATTATACCTAATGTGATTCCATAATAGGTATTTTTGTTAACCGATATTACATGCAGCAAAAGAGGTTTACCGTTTACTGTATCTAGCTGAAATTCGCTCGAAATATTCACATAGGAGATTTCTTCAACCTTTGTTTTAATTTCTGTATCTGAATCTGGGAATTCAAAGTCGTGGGTTTTCCCAAATGGTCCAACCCAACATTTAAGATGATCATTAAGCAATTCGGCTTTCGTGTTGTCCATTTTTCTTTTTAAGTAAAAAAGTTCTCCCCACAATCCCATTACTTCTTCGGTTGACAGACTTGAAATGATTATTTCACTGAAAAAATCACTCCATTTATGATATGTTTTTGCAAGTATCAATGCTGCGTCTTTTACGATGGTTATTGGCTTCAAGTTTAAGTAAGCGGAATAAATAAAGGCATTGAACTGCTCTCTAAATCTATCATCAATAAGAGTAACAATAACATGTCCGGACTGATCGAAATACTGAAATGAAATATGTTCTCGTAGATTGTTTACAAAATCAAGGCTCTCAGCATTCAACATACTAAGAATCAGACAACGTTTCATTTTTCTGTCATAAGCAATCAATAGACGCACGCTGATATCAGCTGCAAGTTGAAGAGAAGAATAGTTTTCATCTGCAGCAAGGGAAATACGTGACCATTTTTTTTCAATATCAGAATATTCCATAAATTATTTATTCATCTTCCTTTATAAGATTTTCATCAAATTCCTCTTCATTTTCCTGTGTATCAATATTAAAGTCGCCTCTTATATAACTACCGCCAATATCACCCGAGACTTTTGGAAATCCCAAAGCAAAACCTACAACTGGTACTTTGGTGTCAAACCCATGCTTTTGCAAGTATTCCTTCAGACCAGCATCAGACTCAGTATCTCCGTTTTCAAATATTTTTTCTAATGAAACAAGATAAATCAATAAAATTCCATCATTCTCATCCATAGCTTGTCTGTATGCTCTTTCAGGTATAGTAGTCTTCTGAGCATCTTTTTCTAGCTTTTTTAAATCATGAAGCCCAGGCACTTTTAACCATTTATCTATTTTTTGTTTTCTGAATTCTTCTTCTGCGACCTTCTTTTCTGGACCAGACAATGTGATTGAAAAGTCTTCGCCTGCAGCAACCAACTGTGCACTTTTCCCTGATACTTTAAACACATCATTATTGATCAGAGAATCCCATGCATCGGTACCTTTTACAGGACCGCGCCTAACTGTGAGATTCATTATATCTCCGAATATTTTCACACTGTCCGTTAATTCAGGATTTGTGGTCGATTGATTTGTTTTTACAGCAATTGTCCAGTTCTTCATTTTTCCTTCCTCATTACAAAGCCTCAACCATTCAGGAAGACACTGAACCTCGAAATTTTTAAATGAATTATCAAGATTGATAAATCTCATAAGTCCTTTTACATCAGTTTTGTAAATAAAAAAACCATTTACGTTTCTCCATTTGATTGTTTCAGCCAAACCGGTAAATGCCTTCCATGCCTTCTCTATCCTTTCCTTTTCCATAATAAACTGGGTAGATTGAATAACACTTTCACTGAAGTCTACTTTTTCCTCAACAGTTCCCTTTAAAATGGAGGCACGAGTAATTTTCAGTACCCGGGGATGGGTTTTCACTCTTAGTACAAACTGCCGTGGTGTGGCTTTTCGCTTCTCCATGATTTTGAATTCCTCTTCTAGCTCTTCAATGGTTGAAGTAGTTAGGTCAAACTTATTAATACTATCACGGGTGGTGAACAGCTTGCAGCAGTCAAGATAACCGGGGCGATAACCAAACCACCGGCCCATCTGAAGCAGTGTATCTGCATAATCAGTTGTTCTTATAAAATAATTTATTGTTAATCCCTCAAGAGTGAAACCCCTGGAGAGTCTGTTACCCCCGATTGCTATATATTTTTTCTCTGTGCCTGACGCATATGATAATGATTCCTTTGTCTCACTGTTGATCGCTTTGATATCAATATTGGATACTGCCTCAACCAACAGTGGTTTAATATCATTAGCGAAATTCTTTGATATGAGAAACGGATCTTCATACCCTTCGGGCAGGTAGGTTTTAATATTTTCGATGACATGAGCATAATACTTATTCCATGTTCTTTCAAATTCCTGGTAAATTGATCCAAGTGAATTGGGAAGATCGTTGTTCAATTTTACAACAAGTTCATTTTTAACATAATCTTCCACAAGTATCTTTGTCCGAATCTGCCATGCAGTAAACCGGGAAACGTGTATCAGCATAGAATTATGAGGGTTAAACATCTTTGAACTTATCATCACAGTCCTGCGGCTGAGCCTAATTGCAGTCGCTATGATGAAACATTGAATAGCCTCTTTCAGAGAATCCGGAAGTTTCATAGGAAAGGGATCATCTTTTCCGGCTTTGGGAAATCTAGTATCAGATGCAGTTGCCGGAAAGCAGTTGCCGTCGATCCTGTTTACCCTGACAGGAAATGAATCTGTAAAATCAGTTACCGGCTCAGGAATTAGCGGTTCAATTTTCCTGATATCTTCAATTCTGGTTTCAAAAAAATGTTTTGCTCCTATATAATTAGTAGGTGGGAAAAGCAGCTCGATAAAATCTTCCGGAAATATACTTCCCACCATTTCAAATTCTTTCGAAATTGAAACACCATCTTTTTTAAATGGAACTTCCCATTTTGTCTCAGGGGTCTCATTTCTATCTTGTAAAACATTTGCAAAAGGAGTTGCGGTATAACCTAGGTATGATTTTCGTGTAAAAAGACCAAGCAGGGCCCTAATGTATCCGTTAACTTTATTTGCATATTCCTTACCAAGACTCCCCATATTGTTTAACGAGGCGTTGTCAGCTTCATCGTCTATAATGAGCAGGGGAATATCGTGCTGATCTCTTTTACCGACAAAATGTTCATCTAGCCAGAGAATTAGATTTTTAAGGACTCCTGTATTTTTCTTACAGACAAGAATGTTTTTGTTGTAAAGAGAGAAATCAGCTTCTTTGATTGTCTTTTTAAAATCATGTTTTACCGAAGTTGGCATCACTACCTGGTGAACAGAAGCATCTCCCATCTCTCCAAATGGGTGTTTGCTGCCCACTCCTTCTGCTGTGCCAGTTCCGGAAACTTCTTTTTCAATCCTCGACTGGGTCTGACTGCGAAGGTCTTCCATTATACCTGCAAGCACTATAATTAACCCATACCCTGAATCTATTGCACGATTGATTACTGCGTTAAAATTTGCTGTTTTACCTGATTGGACACTACCAACCACCAGTCCTTTCACAAAAACCTCTTCGGTGGATTTTGGATCTGCAAGCTTTTCAACAATTCTTCTGCTTGAATTAAAGGTCTCTTCTATAATTTTCTCTGATCGCCCGTTTGCCTGCAGGTAATTGAAATAACGGTCTGTATAGTTCCACTTAATGTCGTTGAACCGATGTTCAGTAAGCCAGGTTTTTTTGGTCTGATCGCCAACTAGTGAACTGCTTGCCTCAACTACTATAGGGTTCGTAGAAATGTATTCGCTTACAGCAACTGAAAGCAGTAATTCAAAGTCACCACTCAAAGGAATCGGATATCTGAATATTGTGCACAGTGCTTTCAGTGTTGCAAATGCTTCTTCTCTGAATTCCCCAGCCCGCAGATAGTTTTCAGTTAAATGCTCACCGACATCCTTTTTTTCAGCGGACTTTGAGTCAATAAATTCGACTAGTTTGTCGATATATTTTCTGTTACTGTTCATGGCTCAGCAGATGTTTAATGCTTTGTGGGAGATCATTGATTTCATATCCTATAAGAGGCAGAAAATGTTTAATTATTTCTTCTTTTGCCATACCGGCTGTAATCAAATCTCTGATTGCATAGAGATTTTCTCCTTCAGAATTTTCTCCTTCGTCAATTATAGATTTAATGGAAGGATAATCATCTCCGAATTTCATTTTATTTATCGCAGTATGAAACACCCTGAATAAAACTGATAGCTGCATGTTTTCAGACTTTTTCAAACGAGAGCGAAGATCGCTAAGAAGAGGGAAATTTTCGTTTAGTCTGATCAGGCTACCTTTATTAGTTGACTGTTTTATAAAAATTTGAAAATTATTATGGTCTGCCAGTCTTACCCTTTCATCGGTAATTGTAGTACTTAGATACTCCTTTTCTGCCTCCAGCTTAAGCTCTGCCAGACATTTGAGAAGTGCCTGCTTTGTTTCATAAGGAATAGTTATCTGGGATTTTGAAACATTGAGATGGATAATATCATCAATACCGTTACCAACTTCCACCATAAGCCTAGCTAGTTGAAGCCTTGGTGTTTTTTTTATGATTCCGTTCCAGCCACCAAATCTTATTAGCCGATCTGATCGATATACATAAATCCCTTCCATATCCATAAGGCTTTTGGAACAAGTAGTCCATATAGATATACCGTTTTTTGATTCTTTGAGACTCCTAGCTGGAAGAACAAAACCTGTCAGACTCAACGAGTCTGATTTAATAATTTTATGTTTGGGTTCTATAGCTCGGAAATCCAGCTCAGCTTTTGGGAAGGGATCAAATGGCTCAACTCTCTGATTATTTACCCTAATCATAAGAGGGGTATTTGTCTTCTGCATAAACCTGTGAAATACAACTGAGAGATATTCATTTGTAATTTCATTAAGTTCCTGCTGGACGGCATGTTTTTTATTTTCCTGGGAAAGGAACTGTTCATATTTGTATAGCCCCTGCCAGACAACAATTGTATTAGGAATGAAGTCATCAAATGTCTTCATAAAATTCTCGCTCAGAAACCGGTACTCATCAATTAATGCATTTATTTCCTTTTCTGTTGTTACAAGTATTTTCCATTTTTTCTTTGTGGTGAGATAATCAACATCCCAAGTTCGTCCTGCGTATACAGTCGCTCCTTTCTTCCTTGACAAAACGGTAAAACGCCTAGTCTGCGAAAACGATGCTGTCTTCATCCCGAGACCAAATCTTCCCAAATCAGAACCGATCCTTTTACTTGCGGGGGAACTACTGGGAAACTGCATGTTGATTTTTAATTCTTTCTCAGTCATCCCATTACCATTATCGGCAAGAAACAATTTAAAAGGTTCACTGTCAAATCCAACTACAATTTCAATTTTATTAGCTTTGGCCGCAATTGAATTGTCTATTAGATCTGATAGAGATGTAGCAAGGGTATACCCTTGTTCTGCGATTGATTTAATCAGGAACTCAGGATCGGGATCCGCATCTTCAGTAACTGCATTGTTATATACTTCTGCTTTATCAACTTGAGGATTATTTTCCGCCTCCATTTATAATTGATTTATGAATAATGATAATTACAAATACGGCTTTTTACTGTCTCCAATAGTTTTTGCAGAGTTCAACAGCCAAACACTTTAGCCCAATTTAAGATTTGTATATTTCTCTACTATTAATGAGCCTGTGAATTCTATAACGACCTCAGAAGTTCTCTTGCAATCTCATAAGACATTAGGGGGGGAACTGCGTTTCCTATCTGTTTAAATGCGGCGGTTCTGTTTTTCGCTTCTTTTACACCTTCAAAGTAATAATCATCAGGGAATGATTGCAGTCTGGCCGCTTCTCTAACCGAAATTGATCTATTCTGTTCAATATCAGGATGAATATAATAATGACCATCTTTACAAATATGTGCAACTATAGTCTGAGAATAATTTAAATTATCAGCTACAATTTTAAACCGATCAACAAATGAATGCCTATTAGAATGGGTTTTTAATGACGTATCCAAATCGTTGTAGTTTAATCGCTCGCCTTTTTGGTTCCATGTATCAACAACTATCTTGTATATTTTTTTATCCTGAATTGTATGTGGCCTAGCAACATGTTGTGTCAAAATTTTTAGACTATTACGAATATTATAATTATCCAAATAAATATTTGACTTTGTTCTATATAATTGTGATTTATCCCTTCCTTCACCTGCTTGTAGTTTTGGCAAATCGTTAAATATATTTTTTACTTTATAAGGCGATCGTGTTCTGATAGCTTCTAAATCGGGAAGATTGGGTATAAAATCATCTTTCCAACCAATAATAACGATTCTTTTTCTTTTTTGTAAGACTCCGAAATTGTCTGCTTCAACAGTAAAAAGATGCATTTTGTAACCTTTCTTCAAAAAAAGAGCTTCCATATTTTTTAGGTATCCACCTTTATTTGCAGATTTTAGACCAATAACATTTTCAAAAACGAACAATTTTGGTTTATACTTTTCTAAATATTGTGCATATTGTACATATAAAAAATTACGAGGGTCGCCTTTCATTCCATTTTGGGATCTTGCTCTACCAACAAGTGAATATGCCTGGCATGGAGGGCCTCCAATTATAAGATCAACTGCTTGATTTTGAAGTTGTTGCTGTATGCGACGATGAATTCTTTCATTATATTCTGGTCCAATCGAAAGATTTATTATACTGTTTAATATTTCATCTGGAAGGTCCTTGTAAAGATCTTCTCTTTTAATCTTACCCTTTAGGTAATCTTTATAGATGTTTTTATCAATGTCCTTAAAATAATGATATGCCGCCCTTGTTTTTAATGTAAAACATGCCGCTTCATCCATTTCAACATGGACAATTGGTTTAAACCCTGCTCTCGTAAATCCTTCAGAAAGCCCACCTGCGCCAGCAAAAAGGTCTATAAAATTCATCTTAGTTATTCTCAGGATAAGTTTGTGATGGGAGAGGGATAAATTTATCCATTTCTGTTTCAATTAATGATACTTCAAGCGCTACATCATAAATATCAATACCTTCTTTTTCACAAACTTCAAAGCACTTATTCATTAAGCCATTTCTTACATCAGCTTCTTCTTTTGAATAAGTTGGTATGCTTTCTTCCAAATTTACATAGTCATTAAAATCATCATCCGGGTGAAAACTAACACCCTCTGTAATTAACTGTTTCGCAAATGCCTTTACATCTTCAGCCGTTTCTATTTTGGTAATCATTTTGTTAGTATTTTATTCAATTTTTTAATGAGAGTCTTTAAAGTTGAATCAATATTTGCTCTTTTTAACTTACACTCAAAAAGGGTAATTACATTCCACTTATCTGCTCTTAATTTGTTAATATGGTCATTGTCCAGTTGTTTGTTTCTGGCAATTTTATTTAACCACCATTCTGTTTTGGTTTTAGGTACAACAAAATATTTACACCCTTCATGTCCATGCCAAAAACAACCATGAACAAATATGACGGTTTTATACTTTGGCAGCACTATATCCGGCTTGCCGGGTAGATCTTTAGTGTGCAGCCTGTATCTAAATCCCTTTGCAAATAAATATTTACGAACTATTAATTCCGGCTTTGTGTTCTTTGACCGGATTTGGCTCATATTATAGCTTCTGACCTCCTTTGTATGAACATCAGCCATACTACTTGCCTTTTTTTTCCAGTACCGAAATATCAAAGTCCAGGTACCAGGCAAACTTTACCAGATAATCTATAGTAATTGCAAATTTTCCGGTTTCAACTTTTGAAATAGTGGAACGGTTTACTTCCATTATCTCTGCTAGTTCATCCTGACTAAAACCTTTATTTTCCCGGAATGTCCGGATTTGCTTACCAATCACTTCCCGGTTTTCCTGAATATATTGCTCTGAAGGCCTGGACTTTTTATTCATAAATATTCAATGCCATTTAAAAATAAGCTTACTATTCTACCGGTAACACAATAAGGTACTTTGTGGGTACTGGTAAATCCCAGCCATCAGGATAAGAGACTGTAGTTAAATTACCATCTAACTCTTTAACCACACCTACCTGATTTATACCGCCTAATACTAATTGCTGATATTGCCTTACCGCTTTATCATCGCTGTTGGTTTCGGCTTTGAAAAATTCTATTTGGCTGTTGTCAAAAGTTACTTTGTCACCTACTTGAAGTGCCTTGTTCAATTGTGTTGTCATTATTCATGTGCAGTTTGTATAGCGTTGCCCCCGCTTTTGAATTATGAAGCTAAGGAAATTAGTAGACACACGGTGCAATATATTGAACATTTTATTTTAAAGAAAAGATTCAAAAAAGAGATCGCTAAAAGAGGCTTTAAATTGTTTGTTTAAAGTTTACCTGAAACCTGTTGATGGCACGGCATGTTTTCATGGCTTAAGCTTTTTTCTATTATTTTCATTAATTAAGTTTAATAAGGATTTGCAAGGTTAAGTTTCAGGTTTATACAAAGCCTAATTAATTTACATTTCATTTATTATTAGGCCTTCAAGCTAATACACATATTGCTGCAAATTTGTAAAGGCTTAATTTTGAGGTTAATAAAGCATTTTAGTAAAATATATTTTCAGGTTGTCATAAATCTGCTGTTTTGCATTTAGGATATAATGTATTCCAGCTAAATACGGCGCTGCCACTGTCAGTCACATCAGCAACTAACCTTTTTTTATCATGTACTATTCCTATTTTCCGCCTACACTATGTTGCAAGCCCTGTTATTAACAGCCAACCAGCATTTCCCTTTATTTAAACATGCAATTGTGTACTGCTACGATTTTATTAATCATTCCAGCTTTTGCCTTCACCATTCCTACCATTAAAATTTTGTTGGGGTGCATAAGCGTATACTGACAAGTATGCTTCAAATGTATAGTACCCTACTATTAAAAACAACGTGATTTATCACGCATTTTTTGGTGTGATAAATCACGCTGCCCGTGATTTATCACGTTTTTGGCTAAACATTGTAGCAATTAGCAAAACTGGCATGATTTTATTTTTGCTAAAGGCTATTATGGCCCTAAAAGGTACCTATACGGTAGTTAGCAGCAAGGGGGTAACATCCCGGTGCTGCCGGTTCTTACCCATACCTACAGGCATGGCCTAACTACAGCTGCCATACCATTGGAACGATGAACCGAGCCCCGAATTTATCGGGGTAAACTGTGGCAAGTAAAGCTGGATGGTTGTACCGGCCCCTGTAACCAGGAAAACCTACCTGCCTTTTTTCTTTTTTTCCTGCTGCACTGGTTGTTTACATACCCGGTGGCTATAGAGGAATTGCTGCAGATCGGGCTGGGTAAAATACACCCTGTTACCTACACTAATAAAAGGCAATGCTTTTTTATTTTGCCAGTTACGGAGGGTGCGGTCGCAGATTTGTAGCTGTTGTAACAGCTCATGTTTTTCTATCAGCAGGGGTAATAAAAAGGGGGTGTTGTCCCCGTTTGGAGAAAGGTTGTTGGGTGTGTTGGTACTGTTTTGCGGAGGGTAAACGGGTGTGTTTTGTGGTGTGGAGAAAGGAGCAGGGTTTGCTAATTATTTTGCTCCAATTCTTTTACCAGATCATCGGCTAGAAAACTTTTCTTATTACTAATGATGCTATTACTGGTATTACTAAAGGCAATAATAGCATGTATATGATGCGGCATGATTACGTAACCAACAATACAATGTTTGGATGGTTGCAACATATCAAGCCATTGATAAACTAATCTATATCCATTGGCAATAATAAATAATGGCAGCCAACCAGTGCAGGTAAATGTAATAAAGTAAACCCCCATCTTTCTCCTGTATGGTTTTTCTTACTGGCAAAAACTTGATGATCAGATTGGAGAATTTATACATATTGGCCAGGTTAACGCAGCAAGGCAGCAGGTATAATCTTATTATTAGGTATTGGAAATTTATATCAGGGCCAACGATCCGCAGAGTCCCTGCCACACACATACCTATTTTAGGAAACTCTGCGGAGAAAATAAAAGTATTAGGAAGAAGTGAAGATTAATTCAGTCAACTTTAGTATTAGTATACAACGCAATAAGCCAAACCTTTATAATTATTAAATATAGGAGAGAAACTAACATATGCATCTAGTATTTAACATCTGTTTAAAAATTAATTTCATTTAAGTGCATTGCCTCTAATTTTTAAAACATTTATAGTAGGGTGGCTAATAATAAAAGCAACATGTATTTAATTATTAGAGAAAATCAGAACTTTTTAATTTTTAAAGAAGATTAAAATAATGAAATACAAAAAATAGCGCTGTCTTAATCTAATTATTTTTAATAGCTTATTTATTTATTTTATTTTTATACTCAGAGTATAGACTAATCAAATATCCTCCTGAACAAACAAAAAATAAAAATAATAATAAAAATGATTTCCATTCAATAGAAGGCGTTGAGATTTCTGTATTACCAATTTTAATGAAATATGATGATGATATTATATCAGGAAATATTGCAATAGCATTGAATGTTGCCAATGATAAAAAGAATCCGGTTAAAATTATTCCATATTTAAACTTATAAAAATAAAGAGCTACGATTAACAAAAATAGCGATAAACCAATCTGGTGCTTTATTGTAGCAAAATAATCCGTCCTTAATATTATAATCCAAGTATTAATTAAAATTCCTGAAAGGATAAGAGTGGGTATTGCCTGTATTAATCTCTTATTTTCCATAATTACCATTTTATGTTGAAGAAAAGTGATTTTGTGATTTGTGAGTTGTTAATTTTTTGGGCAGCAGTTATCCAAGTTTCTACACTTTTTGATTTACCGTCATTGCTAACAGAAACACCTGCTTTCTACGTTTTTTAGGGATGTTCCAACGGGCATCCTGAACTGTAGATGGTTTTGAGTCTTTGTAGTGCCGGAAAGTCTTGCTGCGGTGTTTACTATTTTTTTATAACCCTATTGTTGTTTTTAATTTTAAAGTGTGAATTTTCTTTTTGCATATGAGTTTACATCCGGTTTAAAAAGATTTTCCATCGGTTTTTGTGTGTAGGATAATTGGAGTAGGTTATATGCTTTTGGCACGGTTGAAATTTTGATAAAACAAACTTCAACTATTTATTTTAAAAAAACAACGTGATTTATCACGCGGTTTTGGCGTGATTTATCACGCGAAGGGCCTGGATTTTTGTTTTTTTTGTTTTTTATTCGTATAAATTGGGGGCATGCCACCTGCAGAATAGTCAATATGTTGCACAGCTACTTATTTACAATAACAGCATTTGGTTTTCCAATAACGGGGTAGGTTACACCTCCCGCACACAAAGCTTTTGGTATGTGACTCCTTGGAGAAGGAAAGGATTGTGTAACCTTCCCCCGTTTTCTTTTTTATTCCCTTTGTGAAAGGCCATTTATTCAGGTACAAGATACATTCGGAACATCTTGTACAAAGGAGTTGCAGTTGTTTAGACTACTTTATTTTTAATTCGCTCACTTATTCATTTTTAACTCAAATGAATCATCGGTGTCATGAAATTTTAGATAAATTGGTATACTTAGTCTACGATTGTCAGTTTTATTCCAACCACTTTTGAACCATTCTACAAAAATTTCCTTTTGAGCTTTTTCAAATTCATCTAAATCTTGATTGTCATCTTCATTTTGAAAATCATACTGGTCTAAGTTTGGATTTAATTCCTCGTCAATTAGTAACCCATTGGGATATTCTTCTTTTAACAAACTTCTGTAACCGAGTTGATTTGATGAACTGTCCATAGGATACAATCCTAATCTGTACCCGTCAATAAATACTTCAATTTCCAACAAGTCGACTTTGCCAATATGAGTTGATTTACTAAGCCCCCAATCTCCTTCGATGATTTTCGTAAGTTCGGCAATTAGTTGATTGCTTAGACTGTCAAGATGCAGTTTTGTTTTTAATAAAATGTCTTTTGTTGCTTGTCTCATCTTTCAATTTTTAGAGTCGGTTTGGCCATTGCCACCAACTCAAAAATAGACGAACTAAATAGCCTTACCAAAAAAATGGGTTATTGAAAATCAATGTTTTTATAGTGCGTTTTTTAAATAGGATATTTGCGGCAGAATGTGATTGTATTTCTTAATCCCTTTGCAAAAGGGCAATTATTCAGGTTCAAGATGCCCTTCGGCACATCTTGAACAACGGAGTTTGGGGTACTCATCATCTTTTATCAAAGCCACACTGCACATTTCGGTAGTAGTTGGCGGGGACGCAAACAGCAGCAAAAAATTTTGGATGTACTTTGTAGTAACAATAACTTTTTTAAATAATCACCAGCAGCTTTTTTCTATGTTTAACGTTTTAGTGATGAAGGGGGCAAAAAATCACGACAAGTGTAATAAAAGAACAGCAGTAGTAAACACTACTGCCGTTCTTTTTAATTTAGCAGAATTTATTTAGGTAATAAAACGCTGTCAATTACATGCACAATACCATTGGTTCCTTTTAAATCGGTTGCTGTTACAGTTGCTTTTCCCCCTTTTTCGTCGGTTAAAATAACCTTGCCATTCTCCAGGGAAGCAGTTAGTTTACCACCTGCTACTGTAGTAAGTACAACTTCGCCACCGCCATTTTTAATTGCTGCCAATACTGCTTTTGCATCGAGTTTACCTGCTACAACGTGATAGGTAAGGATACCCGCCAACATTGCTTTGTTTTCTGGCTTAAGCAAAGTTTCTACGGTGCCTGCCGGCAGTTTTTCGAACGCATCATTTGTGGGAGCAAAAACTGTGAACGGCCCTGCACCTTTAAGTGTTTCAACCAATCCTGCAGCCTTTACAGCAGCTACTAAGGTTGTGTGTGCTTTTGAGCTGATAGCGATATCAACAACATCAGCTTTTGTTTGTGCAGAAACTGTACCTGCGGTAAAAGATGCAACCGCAAGAAATAAAACAAGACGATTAATTAATTTCATAATATTTATTTTGATTAATGGAACATAGAAATAGAGAAGTAGTTGAACTTATTTTTTTCTATAACAATTACATAACAAATTATGCTGCCACTGTTGAAGAGTTTGAGAATAAGTGCGAATGTTGTTCAACATCTGCACATGATATCTCTTTGGTAAGTGTTCTCTATACCCATGTTTTTAGCCTGACCAACAGCACCTGCTTCCCTATTCACTTGAGTTAGCTAAAGCTGCATATATAATCTAACCGCACAAGAGTGCGACGCAAGCGGCGATGCCATGATAACCAATTGCCGGGCCCAATATGTATTCATGCAATTTTATTATACATGTAACAGCTAAATAATTTTGAACACCTTGCCATACCCGGTTCAGTTTTCGGTATGTTGGGCGGGAGGGGAGAGGGCGGTTTGTAAAACATGTATTCCGATTGCATTTTAACCAACTGTATAAGTGTGCCCCGGATCAAGTTTGGGGTAAACTGTGTAAGTAAAGTCAGCTGCCTGTTTATTTGCCTGGCTAACCAATTCTTTAGTGCTTTATTTTCCTCAGGCGCTTAATGCATTTATTAGCAAGCCGGTTATAATGGAACAGGTAAAGCTCATTAAAGTGCCAATTAAAACATATTCTGCTTCTTTGCGGATATTATTACCCTTCATATCTGTAAACCGTAGTATGGATTTTGCGGCTATTAGAAAGCCAATGGCTTCCATATGATTATTAATTACAAAGGTAAATACGAGTATTCTTTCAAAAATACCAATCCATTTTCCGGCTTCGCTTAGGCTGGTTACGGATCGGGTTATATCGGGTTCTACCTGGTTACGCCATTTGGCTGTTGCAAAACCCAGTATAAAAGACAAGGGGAAAATGATAAACATATAACCTGCCAGTATAATCCACAAGCGGCTGTTTTGTAATATGGTATTTAATTGCGCTATACACCAACCCGGTAGTGGCTGGTAATAAAGTATCCAAAGGGTTATTAAAACACTTAGATGTAAAAGCTGATCTGTAATAAAATCAACGGGGCTTTCTTTACGGTGTAGTTTCCAGAGGTCTATTGCATAGTGAGAAACGGTTACCGCTACAGGTATTACCCAATTGGTTTTATCGGGCGAAAAAAGGTATACCAATGCCCCATGTAACAGACAGTGCAGGTATAATAGCCAGGATTTTGCCATCCACCTTTTTTTGTGTTGTACCATTGCCCTGGTTTGCAATGCAAAATCGGCCATTAAGTGTGCAAATATCCATTGGTATAAAACTAGCATGTTATAAAAATATCAAACTAATGCATCACTTGTTTCAAAACGTGCTACAATTGTAGTAAATATAAATGCGCCTGCTGCCTGTAGCCGTTGGTGCACACTTGGCTGTGAGATATTTAATAAATTGGCTATTTCGTCCTGCCGTTTATTTTGTAAGTGCAGGTACAGGGCCTGTGCCTGAGGCACCGTAATTTTTTGTAAAAAATAATTGAGTGAAACGCTATGCACCTGCCATTCGGCCGCAAATGCGGGTTGGCTACCGGTAATGGCTATTTCTTCTTTTTGCTTTTTAATTTGATCCAGCCAGGTACCGGATAGCTGCAAGGCTGTACCATCGGATGTTATGAGATCTTTACCCATAAAGCTAATTTCACCAACACCTACTGCAGCCCTTAACCGGATGCCATTACCAATTAGTTTGGTTTGTAATAATAAAGCAACGCGTAATGCCTGTGAACGGTTATTGGTAAGCAGGGCCTGCACGCTATCGCCCCTGTATTGCTGGAACTGCCAATCGGGCCATAAGGCAGACTGCTCTGTTGAAAATGCATCAATAGTAGCATTCATTAACGTTTTTTGTGTTGCATTCAGGGTGGATGAGCCTATTATATCGCCGGTTATTGCAACTGCTTTGTTTTGTGACATGTGAAAATTTATAATAAAAATAGTATAAATATACTATAATTGTAAAAAATAGTATAAATATACTATAATATATGAATATAGTTCTTTAGAGCTATATTTATTTAGTTTAGGCAATTTCGGTCCAGGTATGATCGGCAAGGAGTTTTACAGATGCTATAAAGTTTTTAAAGGGGCTGTTGCTACCCCATTCTGCAGGACTTATAAGGGAAAGCAGATAGGAATTGTCGTGCTTTTCGTACAAGTGATAGGTTTGACCAATAACGGGTTGAAAACTTAGCTTGCTTTGATACACCATTAAGGATAATTCTTTACGCTTACGAATTTCCTGTGCCTGGCGGGCCAGTAATTCAATCTGTTGCTTTATTTGATCCAGGTGCATATTGGTTTGCTCTTCCATGGCAAGTAAGGCATTATGTTTTATCAAGCCTTCTTCAGTGGGTTTGATGGCTACACTACCTACAGAGGATGCATAAGGCAGCACACTTAATTGTTTGTGGTATAACTGCACATTGGTAAATGCATTATGGTCTGGTGTAAAGCCTTTTTGCGTAACTTTTAAATAGCCGTTAGGTTCTATTGAATGCTGTACTTCCAATACCACTTTATCGTCTTTAATAAATTGGGAGCTAATGAGGGAAGCATTTACAATTGTGGTAACCAAAACATCTGCCAATACATTATTTTCAAATAGGTGAGGATTACCATCGGGTATGGTAACATATTGGCTGTAAAAAGCCTGATTATCTAAGGATATCCAGTTGATGCTGATGGATAGTTGCGTGCCGTTGCCAATACTTTCAATTTTATAAAAACCAGATTTAGGGGCAGCTTCAAACTCGTAATTGCATTTTTCGGGGAAGAGTTGCCATGATGCTAAAAAATTATATGCTTGTACCATAGTTATTATAGAAAATGTAGAACCCGATTGAAACAAAACCTGCAGCCGAATGTGTTGCTGGCCCTGAAGAGTGCGACGCAAGTAAAGCCGATTAGTGCACAAAAGCCGGGTTACAAAATAATTGCCTACTTATTACAATATATAAGTGTAAAGGTTTTATTGGGTGGACATAAAAAAGGGAATTCTGTAATACAGAACTCCCCTTTCAAAGTATGATATACAAATTATTTTACATTAAAATCTACCTGCAAGGTTGCCCAGTTAAGGCTTACTTTACCAGCTTTGCTGATGGTATAGGTTAGTCTTTCTACAGAAGTAGCGCTGGTACCTGCTTTAACTTTAACCTGCAAAGCATCGTTGGCTTTGTTTTTATCGTAATCGTAAGCGCCCCAGGTATCCCAGGTTTTATTGAAGATAAGGGTCCACTCGTTGCCATTAGCAATAGTGAAAAAAGCATATTTGCCGGCGGGCAATGCTTTGCCTTCTACCATTATAGCTTTATTTACCTCAAACACAGTGGCTTCATTTGCACCTGCACGCCAAATTTGACCATCTTTAGGTTCTATATCTTTACCAATTACCCTGCCTTTTAATGCTGGCTGGCTATAATTGATGGTAATAGTTGCACCACTGGCAATGGTTTGAGTGGCAATTGCGGGTGGACTTGGCCTTTTAGATTTATCATCTTGTGCACAGGCACTAAAAGTGCTAAAAAGTACAGCAGTAAATGCTGTAAGCATAAATACTTTTTTCATGGCTTTAATTTTTGTTTTTAACGTAATTGACAGTATTAAGATTTAAATTTTTATTTATAGTATAAACAGTTGACAATAATATTATTTACCAGTGAAGTGAATATACAGCATTACACAGGCAATAAAGCGTTAATAAATTACATCAGTAAATAATACCTCTGCCATTTTAGCGGTATAACACCTGTACGGTATCTTTTGTTTGTTGCCTTAAAACCACTTCTTTGCCTGTAAGCATAGTATTGAGCAAATCGATATTAAAGTGACGGATGGTGAGCAAACTTAAGCCTTTCTCTACCTGAATATCAAAAATGCTACCGGCATCTGCCGCCAGTTGATCTATTTTCTCGGCTTTATCATCCAAACAAATTTGTACACTAATGGCACCTGTTTGTATAAGTGTTGGCCTTATTTTTCTATGACCAAAAATTTCGTATAAAAGACTCATGGGCTTCTCGCCAACAAAGGAAAAATCCTGACTATGTAAATGTATTAAGGCCTGATTTTGTTTGATGATAACAATCGGTGGTAAATTTTTTACCTGCTTTTTATAAATAGTAGTGCCGGGTAAACCAGCATCCAAAAAGCATTTCACATGCAGGGGAATGCCTTTATTCTGCAGGGGCTTGATTGTTTTTGGATGTATTACCTGTGCACCATAGTAGGCCATTTCAATTACTTCATCAAAACTCAGTTCATTAATTAGTTGTGCATCTGCAAACTGTTTGGGGTCGGCACTCATTACGCCTTCCACATCTTTCCAAATGGTTAAGCTTTCGGCATTTAATAAATTGGCAAAAATGGCTGCCGTAAAATCACTGCCTTCACGCCCAAGTGTGGTACTTTCATTTTCATCAGTAGATCCAATAAACCCCTGGGTAATACGAATTAATGGATTTTCTTTTTGATTTGGAGTACCCATAGCCGGTTGCCAGCTTTGTTGCATTGCAGTTACTTTGGCGGCGGAGTATTCCCAATCAATAGTAGCATCCCTAAAATTATCATCGGTTCTGATTATATCCCGTACATCAAGCCAGCTATTGTACACCTTGAATTCGTTTAAGTAATGGCTAATAATACAGGTGCTAAACAATTCGCCCATACAAACAATCTGATCATAATAATAATCAAATTCCCGTACCGGTTTATCGTGCAACAGCCATTCTACCTCGGTAAAAAAATCGTTCAGTTGGGCCAGGCAAGCATTAAAATGGGTTACCAATATATATTTAGCCGTGGTTAAATGTTGTTTTTTAATGCCGTCGAAAAGGTGCAGGGCTTCCTTTGTATTACCAGCAAAAAAAGCTTCTGTTACTTTTTCAAGGGCATTGGTGGTTTTACCCATGGCAGAAATAATAATCATCAACTGGTCTCCATCAAAACCTTGTAGCAGGTTTCTTAAATTTTCTATACGCTCAATACTACTTACACTTGCACCACCAAACTTAAAAACTTTCATACAAATATTTTGAAATCAATCAATAGTCATGTTTAAACAAAGATAACAGTAAAGGGAACTAATTTACTTACACATTGCGTTGATATTTTTACCAGCCATGCCTCAATTTTTTATAAAACGATGCAGCGCATGGCAATTAACAAATGTTACCCTAAAACAAATGGACCTGCAAATACATGTTTTTATTTCAACATTATAAATATTGATTATTTTACGAAAAAAAACAATGCGCCTGCTGGTTTTATTACAAAGAATGGCTTTTTTATGTAACCTGCTTTTTCTTGTTTGCGTGATAATTATGTATTCGCAAAATTTCATCAGCAGCAAAGAGTTGCAGAGCTATATTATTATCCTGGGATTTGTTGTTTCATTTTTGCTTAATGTAATTGTGAACATATGGGAAGCGATTTTGTTGTTAAACCGAAAAAAATCGGCTACGCCTTCCTGGCTGCGCGCCTCTGCATTTATATTCATTATTGTACAAATCATATTTCACGCTATATAACATATGATACATAATATTCTAAAAGACAAACCCACCAAGCTTTTCCTTGGTTTTACCGCGTTTTTTGTGGCCAATGCGCTAATTGCGGAATGTATTGGCGGCAAAATATTCTCCCTGGAGAAATTGTTGGGTTTTGCACCTGCCAACTTTACGCTTTTTGGGCAAAGCGGTTTAGCTTTTAACCTTACCTGCGGCGTATTGCTATGGCCTATTGAGTTTATTATGACGGATATTGTGAATGAGTATTTTGGCCCCAAAGCCGTTCGCCGTATTAGCTATACCGCTGTTATACTTATTACTTATGCTTTTGTTATGTTTTATTCCAGCATACACATTCCACCGGCAGATTTTTGGATTGGAACCAAAACAGATAGTGGCATACCCAATATGCAGGATGCATATAATGGAATTTTTGGACAGGGCATGTGGATTATACTTGGCAGCCTGGTAGCATTTTTAGTAAGCCAGATTGTAGACGTAACCGTTTTTCATAAAATAAAAAAAATAACCGGTGAAAAAAAGATATGGTTAAGGGCCACCGGCTCAACGCTGGTATCACAACTGGTAGATAGTTATATTGTGCTTATCATAGCATTTAAATTAGGTAATAACTGGAGTTGGCCGCAGGTACTGGCTATTGGCATGATGAATTATTGCTATAAGTTTATTATGGCCATTGTATTAACACCGGTTATTTACCTGGTAGAAAAGCAGATAGAAAAATATGTAGGTAACGATACTGCCCGCAAAATGAAACTGGCGGCCATGGGGCAGGAAGAGGATGAATTAGTAAATATACCTACAGCAGGTTAGCTATACTGTTGCTGTCTTTAGCATGTTTACTACAATTTTATCAATAGGTAACGATACTGCATTGGCAGTAAACTCGTTCCAGCTAAGCCAGCGCAACACTTCGCTCTGGCCCATAGGATCGGCCACCTGGGCGGGTGTAAAATCAAATGGTGTTGTTTTTATGGGTAAACCAGCAAGGGCTTCCATATTATTGGGCTGTACAAAATAATAGATAGATACAATCTGATCGGTATTTTTAAACGCCGACACCTGAAAATAATCGGTGGTATATATATGTGCACCAACCGTTACATCCAACCCGGTTTCTTCCATAAATTCCCTTTTCAGGCAGTCACGGGTACCTTCGCCTAATTCCATACCACCGCCGGGAAACTTGGTAAAATAATCTCCGCGAATATATTCATCGCTTACCAGTACACGTTGTTCATTGTCTTGTAAAATACCATAAACCCTAATGGTAAACTTGGTAATATTTGGCGGCAATTGCATAACTCTGGTTTTTATTTAGTGCGAATATGCACAATAATTTTTATGCACCCAACTTAAACACTTTGGGCATCGCCGCTTGCGTCGCACTCTTGTACGTTCTGTTGTAATGGCAGCAATAAGTAATGCGGATAAAATGGCCTTTATACAATTACTTATGGCGTATAAAAATACATTCACTCCATATATTTTGCCGCCATGAAAGAGGAACCCTGAACCGAGCGTGGCAAGAGCAGCTGCATAAAGCTTCTTTGCCGACTACCAAAAATGGTATTTCCTTGATAACCATTGGTGCATAATGGCATAAAAAAAGCTGCAAAAGCAGCTTTGGTATTTTTATTTTATCCAGTTAAACTCGTAAGGTATTGGCGCTTTTAAATTACGTTCGGCCACTTTTCTAAACCTGTCGGGTAATGCCATCAGGTAATCTCTGGCTTTTTCTGCAGCATCGTTAATACCGGTAATGTCTGCAATTTTCCAATCTACAATCAACGAATCCATAATGTCGGTATAATCAATAGTAGTATAAACGCCCAGCCTTTGTGCTGCATCGCTAAAATGAGTAAAAGCAGAACCAATTTTTTCGCCGCTTTGCCTTAAAAAATGGGCAGGCATTACAATTTTTTTACGCATCATATCTTCAAAAGCCAGCATCATTTCGCTGGGATCTATCTCAAATATTTTGCTAATGAAACTTTTGTATGCCTTGGCATGGCGCATTTCGTCTGAGGCAATAACGCCGCATATTTTAGACAATTGATTATTGCCATATTGTTTGGCCAGCGTAGCTGTTCGGCGGTGAGAAATATTGGTAGCCAACTCCTGAAAAGAGGTGTATACAAAGTTTCTGTATGGGTCCCTTGCAGCACCAATTTGCATACCATCGGCAATTAAGTATTGGGTACTTATTTCCATTTGGCGCATATTAATACGGCCGCTTAGGTATAGGTATTTGTTCAGTAAGTCTCCATGGCGGTTTTCCTCTGCTGTCCATAAACGCATCCAACGGCTCCAGCCTTCGGGTTTAAGTTTATCGATGCCTTCAATATCAGTAAGCCAGGTTTCGTAAGTGGGTAATGCTTCTTCGGTAATAACGTCTCCAACTAAAACAGCGAGATAATCGTAGGGAAGCTCACGGCATTGGGCCTGCAATTCTTTTATATCCTCGCTAAAATTCTCACTGGTACTCTCTGGCAACAAATCACTAGGCTGCCAGTTAATTTCAGGTGTTTTAAGAAACTCATTTACAATTCCTTCCATATCTTTTTCCAGGAACTGCATTACTTCAAGACGTACATTTTTTACATTCATAACTTAAACAGCAGGTGGGCAAATTGTGTCAAACACACCTATATTTTAGTGCGGCAAATGTAGGCGAATTAGCCCACGTTTACCCATTGAGCCCCAATTTCTTATGCTTTTATTTTGCTAACATTTGTTATTGTTTAAGCATTGAATGGTTATATAGGTTATTAATTCACCACAATTACCGGCAAAGACACTACAGAAGATACCAGCACCATTCATATAAAAAATCTAAAAATCCAGTATACAGATTAAGAATTGAATATTAAAAAGTAGTAATTTGTATGATAATCTAACTTTACCTTGAAAAGCAGATACCCTTATATTCTATTTTTTGTCCTGTTTTTTGTAACCCGCAATGTTTTTGCCCAACTACCTGTTGCTAGTGCCGTTGCAGTTAAAGGTCAAATAAACTTAAGCAGCTTTAATTTCACCGATTCGGTTACCCAATTAAACGGAGAATGGAAATTTTATTGGAATCAACTGCTTACCCCTGCATCCATCGAACATCAAAAAGGTGAATATGTCAATTTCCCTGAGCTATGGAACAATTTGCATACGAAACAACCTATTATTACCCCAGTAGGCTATGCCACCTATGCTACCAGGGTAATTTTGCCAAAAAATCACCCTGCACTGGCTCTTGATTTACAAGATGTCTACTCCTGTTATAAGTTATTTGTAAACGGTGTTGTATTTGCCAATGATGGTAACCCCGGCACCAGTAAAACTACCAATACACCTCATTGGAATAATATTGTAAAACCATTGCCAGAAAATACTGATACTCTAGATCTTGTTTTACAAATTGCCAATTTTAATCATTATAAAGGCGGGCCGGCAAATCCAATAAAAATTGGTAATGTACAGGAACTAATGGGTAATCAAACAAAATCAATATCGCTGGATTTTTTGCTTACCGGCTGCCTGTTTATGGGTGGTTTATTCTTTTTTGGGTTATTCCTGTATGGTAAGCACGATAAAGCAATATTATATTTTTCGCTTTTCTGTATGGTGTATAGTTATAGAATTGTGGGATCAGATCCATATTCCCTGCATGTTTTTTTACCCAATTTACCCTGGTGGTTTACCATTCATCTGGAATATTTGTCTTTATACTTTTCTGCGATTTTCTTTTTAAGTTATACCAGGCATTTATATCCTGAGGATACCAACAAAGCCATCATTCATATAATGGTTGCAATTGGATTTTTCTTTGTATTAACAACACTCATTTTTACACCTTATATATTTACCCAGTTCATCAATTATTTTTTAATACTTGTATTTATATATATGGCATATGCCCTTTATGTATATACTATTGCCGCAAAAAATAAGCGAACTGGCGCATTTGCCTCGCTTGCCAGTATTCTAATAATGATTAGTGTTTTTATTACAATCAACCTTCATTATTTTGATATTTTAGGTACTTATTCCTCAGCCATATTGCTGGGTTATATTACTTATTTCTTTTTACAATCGCTTATTCTCTCTTATCGCTTTGCGCATAGTTTAAAAATGGCTACCGTGCAGGCTGAGAAAGCGTTGCAGGCTAAATCCGAGTTTCTGTCTATCATGTCTCATGAAATTAGAACCCCTTTAAATGGCGTAATTGGCATGACGCATTTATTACTAAAAAAAGACCCGAGGGAAGATCAGAAAAAAGAACTGGAAGTAATGTTGTTCTCTGCCAAAAACCTATTGTCTATCGTTAACGATATTCTTGACTATAATAAAATTGAAGCCGGTAAAATAAAATTCGAGGCAATACCCAGCAACCTTAACATGATCGCAGAAAATATAGTTAGGGGCTTTAATGTTTTTGCGCTTGACCAGGGAGTAGACCTGCAATTAAAAAAAGATCCCAAACTGGATGTTACTATCATACTTGATCCTACCCGCATAACACAGATTATCTCTAATCTGGTGCATAATGCCATTAAATTTACCGAACAAGGAAGCGTTACTGTAGCGCTGGAAGTAAAAGAAAAAACAAATGAAACCATAACTATCACCATCAGCGTAACAGATACGGGTATTGGTATTTCGCCAGAAAAACAAGCTGCTATTTTTGAACAATTTACACAGGCCGATTCTACAACAACAAGGGTTTTTGGGGGTACCGGACTTGGTTTATCTATTTGCAAAAATCTGGTAGAAATGCAGGGTAGCAAACTCGAATTAAAAAGTATACCTGGCCAGGGCTCTAGTTTTTATTTTACCCAAACCTATTTAACCGATGCGCCTATTTTAGATGAAAAAACCGAGCTTAATATAAAAGAACTGGTAAACAAAACCCCGCTAACCGGCTACCACATGCTATTGGTAGAAGACAATGAATTTAATGTAATGGTAGCACTTAATTTTTTAGAAAACTGGGGAGCAACTGTTGATGTGGCCGAAAATGGGCAGCTGGCTTTAGACATGTTTAATCCCCAGCAACATAAAATGATTTTGATGGATTTACATATGCCGGTACTGGATGGGTATCAGGCCACCATTAAAATAAGATCATCTGGCAGCAAGGTCCCCATTATTGCCTTAACGGCCAGTAGCCAGGGCGACGATAATACCAAAATCAGAGATTGTGGAGCCAACGATATTGTATTAAAACCATTTGAGCCCGAAGATTTACTGGAAGCCATTCTTAAACACCAATAACAAAACAGTTTTATTATTTATGAGCCTGGCAGTTGCACTGCTATGAAGCCCGGTTGCGTCGCACAATTGTACTGTAGTAATGCTGCCCAGCAGAAAATACCAATAACCTTTCCCAAATATTATTTTTATATACTATCTTAGTCTGCCAGCCGGTGCCCAATTATTTGCCAAGCGCACAAGAGTGCGACGCAAGTAAAGTTGCTGCTTAATCTGTAGCCGGGTACCAAAATTTATTTATGTTTTTTATAGGAATAAGCAGCATTGCCGGCTGTAAAGTTGCCCATTTAAATAATTGTTTTACCTGCCATATTTTAACTGCCTTTATTTCTAACGATTTTATTAAACAGTATGTTTTTTAATTAAACCATATCTTGGCTTTATTAAAAAATTATAAAAAATTGCATTATTAATGCAAAAAATGTAATTTTAAAGCGTTTTTATACAGTATTTGTAATTTAATGCAATAATAATGGACGAACTGGATTTCCTTATTTTACGTGAATTACAGCAGGATGGCGGCATGTCGTTAACCATAATTGCTAAAAATCTGGATGTTTCTATTGGTACCATACGTAACCGTATGGCCAAATTATTGGAAGATAATACAGTACAAATTATTGGCAGAATAGACCCCAATAAAGTGGGGTTTCATGCCTACGCAAGAATTTTTATTTCAGTAAAACCTGCCAAGCTTATACAGGAAGCTGCAGAAAAATTATCCCTATTCCCCGAAGTAAGTTTTTTAGCCATGATTTCTGGCAAATACGATCTGGAATTGAATGTACAGTGCCGTGATAATAACCACCTGATTGAATTAATGGAGCGCATTCATCCATTGGAAGGGGTATTTGAAACAGAAACCAATATGTATCTCAAAGTATTTAAAATAGCCCAACCCGATCTTGACCTGGTAAAAGATCTGTGGGTGAAATAATTGTTTTAGTAAGTAACAAACATAAAACCAACGCTTATGAATGGTAAGAAATTACTGATGGCATTTGTACTGTTTTTGTTTACGGCTACGGCTATGCATAGCCATGCCCAAACCGCAGAAATAACTGTAAAAGGGAAAATAACGGGTAAGGATGGTTTGCCATTGCCCGGTGTAAGTATTGTGGTAAAAGGCAAATCAAAAGCAGCTGCCTTATCCGATGCTGATGGAACATTTTCACTAAAAACTAAAGAAGCTTCTGGTGTATTAGTTTTTTCTACCGTTGGGTACAGCATCAAAGAACTGGCATTTAACGGCGCCGCTGCCAACTTAAGTGTACAGCTCGAAGAATCAGTAAGTGTATTGAATGATGTGGTGTTAACCGGCTATATTAAACAAAAGAAAAGCGATATTACCGGGGCCATTTCATCTGTCCGTAATAAGGATTTTAAAGACCAGCCGGTAGTAAATATTGCTCAAAGTATACAAGGTAAGGTAGCAGGTATCCTGGTTACCACCCCTTCGGGTACGCCAGGGGCAGGCTTGCTGGTAAGTGTACGTGGTTCCAGTAATCCCTTATATGTAGTTGATGGCGTGCCGATGATAAGTGAAAGTAATTCATCATTAGCCACTTCTTATAATACCGATGGTGAAGTAGTAGGGCAGGGGCAGAACATTAGCTCAATTGCCGATATAAACCCGGATGATATTGAATCCTTAGAAGTATTAAAAGATGCTTCTTCAGCTTCTATTTATGGGGCTCGTGCTGCAAATGGTGTGGTACTAATTACCACCAAGCGGGGTAAATCGGGTAAAACAGATTTTAGCTTTAATAGTTATACAGGCGTGCAAAATGTGGCAAGGGTAATTCCCTTTTTAAGCAGTGCTGATTTTGTTGCACTTACAGAAGATGCCCGTGCCCAGGACTATACATTATACCAGCAGGATCCATCTTTATTTGGCGATGATTTTGATTCCCGTATTCTTACCAACCCACTGCCATCCTCATGGAATACGGGTGTAAACACCAATTGGCTAAACGAAATTTTTCATACAGCACCAATAAGCAATATTCAATTATCTGCCCGTGGTGGTAATGATAAAACCAGGTTTTTCATTGCCGGCAATTATTTTGATCAGCAAGGAACTGTAATAGAAAACTCTTATAAAAGAGGCTCATTTAGAATAAATCTCGATAATAAAGTAAGTGAGCGGGTTTCTATTGGCGCCAGCGCCAGCTTTACCTATTCCCGTAATCACAGAAGCTTTAATGATAATGCCTATACAGGTATTGTTACCAATGCCATTGGCGCATCTCCATTAGAACCGGTGTATAACGAGGATGGCAGCTTTAGCGATTACACAGAATACCAGGCTAGCTGGTTAAGTGATAATCCGGTAAAGTCGGCCAAAAAAATAACTGCCTACACTTCCAGCTACCGTTTTATAGGAACCGTATTTGCTGATGTAGATGTGGTAAACAATCTTAAATTCAGAAGCTCCTTTAGTACCGATTATTCCAATATTAATGATGATCAATTTTTTGACCCTTCTACCACAGATGGTGTGGCAGTTGGAGGTAAAGCTATTAAAGGGTTGTTCCGCAATACTACATGGATTAACGAGAATACATTAACCTATCAAAATACATTTAAAGAGAAAAACAGTCTTACCGTACTGGGTGGTTTTAGTGTGCAGTCTTCCAAAATAAATGCTTCCTCTATCCGTGGGCAGGGTTTTCCTGCTGGTAGCGGGTTACAGAATATTTCCAGTGCCTCTTCTATAACGGCTGCCAGTGATATAAACACGGGTTGGGGATTGGTTTCATTTCTTGCCCGTGCCAATTATAGTTATGATTCTAAATACCTGCTTTCTGCCAGTGCCCGTTATGATGGTTCCTCCCGTTTTAATCCTTCCGGCCGCTGGGGTGTATTCCCGGCTGTTTCTGCAGGTTGGGTATTAACCAGAGAAGCATTTCTCGATCATTCCAAATGGCTAACCAATCTTAAAATAAGGGCCAGTTATGGTTTAACCGGCGATCAGGAAATTGGTAATTTTCAATACCTCAGCTATTGGTCACCCGGCCGTTATGATGGTTATGCGGGTTTACGTCCGCGAAATCTGGGTAATAACGATCTTACCTGGCAACGCAATAAAATGTTTAATATAGGTGCCGATTTTGAAATTGCTAAAGGTAAATTCAGTGGGTCGGTAGAGTATTTTAAAGGTAACAGAACCAAATTGCTGGCCAATGCTGTATTACCCGCCACATCAGGGTTCTCCTCACTTACCATCAATTCAGGTAATGTAGAAAACAGCGGTGTTGAGTTTTCATTAAATGCCTATGTAATTAAGAAAAAAGACTTTAACTGGAATGCCTCCTTCAATATCAGCTTTATTAAAAACCGTATCAAATCCCTGTATTCAGATAATGAACTCATAAATGCCTATACCGATTTATTCCCAACCCATATTTTAAAAGTAGGAGAAGCAGTAGGTTCTTTCTGGGGTATTCAATACGATGGGGTAGACCCTCAAACCGGCGACCCTATCTATAACGACCTGAATAAAGATGGTGTAATAGATGATGCCGATAGCCGCGTTTTAGGCAAAGCAACGCCAGATTTTTTTGGCGGACTTACCAACGATTTCCGTTACAAAAACTGGGATATGTCTATTGCCACACAGTTTAGTGTAGGTAGCAAAGTGTATAACCTTATCCGCGCCACATACCAAACACTGGGCTGGAGCGATCAGGGTTGGGACGAAAATGGAGACCTGTATCAGGTATATGCCAACAATGCAGCTATTGTAAACAACCGCTGGAAAAATCCGGGAGATAAAACCGATATTCCAAGGGCTTCACTCATTTTCCAGAATTACCTGCAAAACTCATCACAGTTTATTGAAGACGCCTCTTTTTTCCGTATCAGAACGGTAAATCTGGGTTACAATATCAGGCCAAAAAGCCGTAAGGTATTCTCTTCGTTAAGGGTGTATGCACAGGTGCAAAACCTTTTTGTGTTAACCAATTATTATGGGTTCGACCCCGAAGTAAGCTCCAATGGTGGCGATGCTGAACAAACTGCCGGTGTAGATTATGCAGCTTATCCGCAGGCACGCACTATCACATTTGGGGTAAACTTAAATTTTTAAAACAATAATTGGCCCGGCAATAGTTAGGCTATAAAGCTTCCTTGCGTCGCACACTTGTACGTTCGTCTGGTAGGGCAGCAAAAAAGAAACACAAACAAATTACAACACTACAAATAATATATTATGATAGCAGTTCAAAATACTAAATACCTCATCCGTAAATGGAGTCTGCTGCTGCTTATTCTAAGCAGCCTTGCACAAACTTCCTGCAAAAAAATACTCGATGTGGTATCTCCCAACGAGGTGGATGATAACACTGTTTTTACTTCTGTGGATGGATTACGTAATGCACGTATAGGCATGTACAGCAGCCTGCAGGATAGAAATTATTACGGGGGCTATTATCAGTTGGTGGCAGAAAGTTATACCGATAATGGTTCAACCGGCGGTTACGATTTAATTGATTTAAACGATCTGGCCGGAAGAACTGTTAGCCCAACCAATATATATATTCAGCAAAATTATAATGCTATTTACAGCACCATTTATGTTGCCAATAAAGTAATCAATAATATAGATATTGTGCCCAATCTTTCATCAGAAGAACACGATAACACATTGGCAGAAGCCTTATTTATCCGCTCACTTGCCAATTTTGATTTGCTTCGTTTCTGGGGCGAGCATTGGGATAAATCCTCGGCCTATGGTATTTCTATTGTAACCAATACCGATGCGCCAGCGCAATCTGTGGCTCGCAGTACCGTAGAACAATCCTATCAGCAAATTTTTACTGATTTGTTAAAGGCAAAATCTTTGTTTAACTCCTATCAGGGTAATCAATATGCCTCTTTGGCAGCTACCAATGCATTACTGGCCAGGGTATACCTGTATCATGGCGATATGCAGCAAGCTGCAGATTATGCTACAGAAGTAATAAACGATAATAATTATGCCTTATTTGATGCAGCCGATTTTCAAAAAATATATACCAATAAGCTTACAGAAGAAAGTGTGTTTGAATTAAAATTCGATCCGCAAAATACCAGCTTTTTTAATGGGGCTACCTATTTAAGAGATGATGCCCTACGTTCTGATGTTACCTTTTTAGCCAATGCAGATTTGAATACGTTCTTTGAAAGCCGTCCCGATGATCAACGTAGCGCTCTGGTTGATTTTATAAACAACGATGTTAGTATTGAACCCGATGGCCGTTCCCAAAAGTACCGTGGCGAAACAGCAAAGGATAATTCGGCATACATTATCCGCCTGGCTGAAATGTACCTGATACGTGCAGAAGCATTGGGTAGCGTTGATGGCCTTGCCGATCTAAATACAATAAGAGAAGCAAGAGGTATGACAGAATTAACCAACGAAGATGTTGCCGGCGAAGGTGCTTTTATTACCGCTGTATTAGATGAACGCAGGGCTGAATTAAATTTTGAAGGCCACCGCTTATTTGATCTGGTACGTTTAGGTAAGGTAGACGAATACCTGGGCGAAGGTGTAAACCCCATCATGCCAATACCGCAACGCGAAATAAGTGCTACTAATTCGTTGGTAACGCAAAATCCGGGATATTAAATACGACGCACTTGTATTAGGTCTTTGCTGCCATGCAACCGGAACCTTGAACCGAGCGTGGCAAGCGCAGATGCCCAAATAACTAAATGCTGGCTTCATAAAAATTGATGATACCGTAACGATTGCAAATAGCTGAAAAAGCACAAAACCCATAGAATGATACCCGTTTTTAAATCCATATTTCCATTCACCGGAGAGCAGATTGCAGAATATACTGTAATGTCTGCCTCCGAAGTGGATGATTGTTTAACATTGTCATCAAAAGCGTTTGCGCATTGGCGCCGTACCAGCTTTGAGTGTCGTGCCGGTTTGATGCAAACAGTTGCAGATATATTGCTTAAAAAGAGTGATGATTTTGCCCGTTTAATTACCTATGAAATGGGTAAAACTTTTAAAGAGGCAAAAGGCGAGGTAGAGAAATGTGCTGGTGCCTGTCGCTATTTTGCAGAAAATGCTGCCATGTTTTTACAGCCAGTTAATATGCTTTCTGATGCAGCCAATAGTTATGTACGATACGATCCCATAGGTGCTGTGCTCGCAATCATGCCCTGGAATTTTCCTTTTTGGCAGGTGTTTCGTTTTGCAGCGCCCTATTTAATGGCAGGCAATGTGGCATTATTAAAACATGCGCCAAATGTGTGTGGTGTTGCACTGGCCATTCAGGATATTTTTATTGAAGCTGGTTTTCCAAAGGGAGTTTTTCAAACACTGATAGTGGATGTAGATATTATTCCAAACATTATAGATCATGATATTGTACAGGGCATTACTTTAACTGGTAGTGAATTTGCAGGCTCGCAGGTTGGTGCATTGGCGGGTAAAGCCATTAAAAAATCAGTATTAGAACTGGGTGGCAGCGATCCGCTGATTATTCTGGAAGATGCCGATATGGAAAAAGCAGCACAAGTAGCAACTTTATCAAGAATGCAGAATGCCGGACAAAGTTGTATAGCTGCCAAACGTTTTATTACCGTTGGCAAAGCCAAAGATGCTTTTTTACATCAGTTACAATTACAAATAGCTGCATTAAAACAAGGCAATCCTTTTGATGAAAATATCACTACCGGACCAATGGCAAGAATTGACCTGGCAGAGAAAATTGAAAGTCAGTTAAAAGGCTCGATAGCAAATGGGGCTATACTAATTTCGGGTGGCGAACGTAATGGTTGTAATGTTAATCCCGCTTTGTTAACTCATGTACATAAAGGCATGCCCGCTTATGATGAGGAAGCTTTTGGTCCAATGGCCTGTATTGTGGAATCAAAAGATGAAGCAGATGCTATTGCTATTGCCAATGATTCCCGATATGGTTTGGGCGCTTCTATCTGGACGGCAGATATTGCCAAAGCGGAACATATGGCCGGAGAAATAAATGCAGGTGGCGTGTTTATCAACGCCATGGTAAAATCCGATGCAAGGTATCCTTTTGGAGGCATAAAAAAATCCGGTTATGGACGAGAGCTTTCTTCTTTTGGTATAAAAGAATTTATGAACCTGAAAACTGTTTATATCAGTTAGGATGTTGGCAGGGCCAAGCTTTATAGACAAATTGAATTTATTATAAAATACTTGCTATATGGAACAAATTGCAGCACTAATTTCTAAGAAAGACGAATTATATCAACGCAGAAAAGCGGTTGTGCCAAACGGATTGGGCATTTTTAATCCATCCTCGGTACAATATGCACATGGTGCCATTATGATTGATGCAGATGGAAAAGAGTTAATTGATTTTGCTGGAGGTATAGGTGTATTAAACGCGGGGCATTGTCCGCCACCGGTGGTTGAAGCCATACAAAAACAGGCGGAGAAACTCATACACAGCAGTTTTAATGTGGCTATTTATGAAGAATACCTAGCACTGGCAGAAAAGCTGGTAGAAATACTGCCTCATGGTGATGCTACCAAAGTGATGTTCTTAAACAGTGGTGCAGAAGCCGTAGAGAATGCAGTTAAAATTGCACGTCAGGCAACAAAAAGACAGGCGGTGATTGCATTTAGCGGTGGCTTTCATGGCCGTACCATGATGGGAATGACACTTACCTCTAAAGTAAATTATAAAGCAGGCTGCGGCCCTTTTGCCCCTGAAGTATACCGCATAGATTTTCCGGTATACCGTAAAGCCGTGCAAACCATTTCTGAAGAAGCATTTGCGGAACAGGAAATACGCAGGCTAAAAGATTTTTTTAAAACCAATGTACGTGCCGAGGATGTTGCCGCCATCATTATAGAAATTGTACAGGGCGAAGGTGGTTTTTTTGTGGCCCCAAAATCGTACATCCAACAACTCAGGCGCCTTTGCGATGAAACTGGCATCCTGCTGATTTTTGATGAAGTACAAAGTGGCTTTGGTCGCACCGGCAAATGGGCGGCCTATGAACATTATAATGTAATACCCGATATTTCAACCTGGGCTAAGTCCATGGGTAGCGGGGTGCCAATTGCAGCTGTAATGGGTAAGGCACACATAATGGATGCAGCAGCGCCAAGTACCATTGGAGGTACTTATGCAGGCAATCCTATTTGTTGTGCTGCTTCGCTGGCCACTATCCAATATATGCAGCAGATTAATATTAATGAACTGGGTACAAAAGTGGGCAATATTGTTAGGGCCCGTTTCGAAAAATGGCAAAATCAGTTTCCGCAAATCATAGGTGAAGTGCGTGGATTGGGCGCCATGCTTGCATTTGAGCTGGTTAAAAACGGCGACTACCTGCAACCCGATGCTGCACTTACCACTAAAATTATGAATACCTGTGCCGAAAGAGGTTTAGTAATAATTAGTGCCGGTGTTAATGGCAATGTTATAAGAATTTTAAGTCCGTTGGTAATTGAGGAAACTCTGTTAAACAAAGGCCTGGATATTTTGGAATCTGTAATTGAAGAACTGGCTTAATTGTATTGGCCAGGCAAAGAAATAATACCCGGCTTTACTTGCGTCGCACACTTGTACTGTAAAACCATAGTCAGCCAAAACAGCCTTGGGTTAAATTAAAACATGACAAAGATTTAGGTAATCTATAAAAATGTAAACCATGATTCTGAACTATATAAATGGCGTTTATGTAACGGCGCAATCCGGACTAACAGAACCGCTGATTAGCCCCGCAACAGAAGAGCAAATTGATACCTTAACATGGGGTAATACAGTCGATTGTATTAACGCCATAGAAGCAGCAGAAGCCGCTTTTAAAGGATGGAGTAAAACCAATGTGTACCAGCGTTCTGCCATCATTAAAAAAGCGGCTGATATTATGCGTGCCAATATAGATCAATATGCCCATGATACGGTGCTTGAAAGTGGTAAGCCCATGGCCGAAGCCCGAGGAGAATGGGCCGTGGCTGCCAATTTATTTGAATGGTATGCCGAGGAAGCCAAACGGGCTTATGGGCAAACCATCCCCACCGCACGTAACGATAAACGCTCCCTGACCATTTGGCAAGCAATGGGTGTTGTAGGTGTTATAACAGCCTGGAATTTTCCTGCCTATAATCCGGCAAGGGCATGGGCTGCAGCATTGGCTGCGGGTTGTACCCTGGTTACCAAGGGCTCTGAGTTTACGCCACGCACCACCAATAACCTGGTAAAAGCTTTGGCAGAAGCAGGTCTGCCTGCCGGTGTAATAAACAACCTTAACGGTGATGCTGCAGCAATAGGGGCCGAATTTTTATCCAACCCCATTGTTAAAAAAATAAGCTTTACAGGTAGTACCCGGGTAGGCAAATTATTAATGGATGGCGCCTCGCAAACCAATACCAAACTTTCCTTGGAACTGGGTGGTAATGCGCCGGTAATTATAACGCCTGATGTACATATTGAAGCACTGGCCAAATCATCAGTAATTGCAAAACTGCGCAATGCCGGACAGGTTTGTATTGCCCCGCAACGCTATTTTGTGCATGCTGCTGTTTACGACCAGTTTGTAAAAATTGCAAGTGAAACCATTCGCAATATAAAAGTGGGTTTTGGCTGGGATGCTGACAGTAATATGGGTCCATTAATTAATCAGCGCCAGCAACAGCAGGTATTGCAAATTATTGCAGATGCAAAAAATGCCGGTGCTACAGCTGCTGAGGGAACAATACCAAATAATAAAGGCTGGTTTGTACCACCTACCATGTTAACAGATATCGATGCGCAATCAGCAGCCGTAAATAAGGAAATATTTGGGCCTGTTATGCCTGTAATTAAATGGGAATCGAAGAACGAAGTGGTGGAATGGGCCAATAGTACGCCCTATGGGTTGTCATCTTATGTTTGGACGAATAATATAAACGATGCATTCTTTTTTGCAGAAGCACTTGAATTTGGAATGGTAGGTATTAACGAATGGGCACCACATGGTACCGAAGCCCCGTTTGGCGGGTGGAAGCAAAGTGGTATTGGACATGAAAGTGGCAGCGAAGGTTTATATGAATACATGGAGAAGAAGCTGATAAGTTTTGGATCTTTATAAGTGGTATGGCTGTTTTGCTGCATAGTATTGTTGCCGCACAAGAGTGCGACGCAAGTAAAGCCAAATAGCCTTGCCATGATGGGCTACAAAAAATTGATTGTGCAATAATTATGTTCACCAACAAACCAATTTAGAATTACATGGATTACGGCGCCCTTGCTTTGATACCGCCCCTGGTAGTAATTGTACTTGCCATTGTTATGCGTACCTCTTTCGAGCCCTTGCTGATTGGGTGTTTGGTGGGGTTTGTAATAATTGCAACGCATAATCAAACCAATTTTTTTACTGATTTTGTTGAATCTACCATGCGTGTAATTGGAGATTCCTCTTCCGGTGGCTCAGTTTGGGTAATTCTTGTTTGCGGTCTGTATGGTTCGCTGATTGGTTTAATGGTGCGAAGCGGTGGTACATTAAAATTTGGCGATTGGGCACTGCAAAGAATCCGCTCGAAAAAAGGAGCTTTAATGGGTGCCTGGTTATTGGGTTTGGTTATTTTTTTAGACGATTATTTAAGTGCATTGGCTGTTGGCCTTTCTATGCGCAAAATTACTGATGCCTATAAAGTACCCAGAGAAACACTGGCCTATATTGTAAACACCACTGCACCCCCATGGAGTGTAATTGCACCTATTTCTACCTGGACAATTTTTATTGGGTCAATACTCGAAACAACGCATGTAGCCGCTACTGGTCAGGGACTAGCCACTTATTGGAAAATGATTCCTTTTGTAGCCTATGGTTATATAAGTGTGTTGCTAATACCATTGTTTATTTATGGCGTTTTTCCCTGGTTTGGTAAAATGAAAAAAGCCAACGAACGCGCCGAAACCACCGGTAATTTATTTGGCAGCAGTTTAACCATGTCGGGTGTATTGGATATTACCTTATTAAACCCAAAGAAAGAATCAAAAGTTATCTATTTTATTCTACCCATGGCCGTTGCACTGGCCGCCACCATTTGGTTTGATATAGATGCCTTAAAAGGCGTAATGATTGCTGTTGCTTTTACCTTTATTTATTACCTGATTATTAAACTGGGCACATTTCACCAGTTAAGCGAAACGGTTTTTAGCGGTTTTAACAGTATGGTATATGCCCTGGCTATTTTAATGATGAGTTATGTGTTGAAAGATGTAAATGATAAAATGGGCTTAACGCAATATGTGTTAAATGCAGTATCGCCCTATGTTAGTAAACAATGGTTGCCTTTTGCCGTGTTTTTCTCCTTGTCAACAATTTCTGTAACTACCGGATCTTCCTGGGGTTTATATGCAGTGGCAATACCCATTGTAGTGCCGTTGGCGCAGCATCTGGGGGGTAATGTGTTGGTTTGTTGCGGGGCCGTGGTAAGTGCCGGTGTATTTGGTGCCAATGCCTGTTTATATGGCGATGCTACCGTTTTAACATCGCAAAGCACAGAGAATAGTAATTTAGATAATGGATTGGCTCAATTGCCCTATGCTTTTCTGGCTTTTGCACTAAGCTGTATTGCCTATATTATTTTTGGCTATACTGTTTATTAAAGTAAAAAGGTCAGTATTAGCCGGACTAAATAACATAATTAAGCACCGCTTGCGTCGCACTCTTGTACTGTAAAACAAGTGGCGGCAAAAACAGCCGGTAACTATTACAAAATTGTATTTGAACGCAGATATGAATTATTCAGAAATTTTGCCATCAGGAATAAGTATTGTGCCCATGCAACAATCTCATGCTGATGCGTTGGAGCAGCTGCAGTATATCGTTTTCCCCGATTTACAGGAAGATGAGATTTTACATGCACCACAATACAGGCAACATGTAAATATTTTTCCTGAAGGACAATTTGTAGCTACAGATGGCGAAAAAATAATTGGCGCAACCAGTTCTATCCGGTACCATTTTAATCCGGATATAATTGAGCACCACAGCTTTTTTGAAATTATGGGCGGTGGCTGGTTTACTACCCACGAACCAAATGGAGAATGGTTATATGGTATGGATGTAAGTGTACATCCCCAATACCGCAACCTGGGCATTGCCAAAGCATTATATAGGGCAAGACATTTTACCTGTAAACAGTTAAACCTAAAAGGGCAAATGACGGTGGGCATGTTAAATGGTTATGCCAAACAAAGTGCTTACATGACCATAGAAGCCTATTACGATAAAGTAAAGTCGCACGAATTGTTCGATCCTACCGTTTCTGTGCAGGAAAAAATAGGGTTCGAAATAAGGGGTTTAATGAAAGATTATCTGAACGATCCTACCTGTGGCAATGCAGGCGCTATCATTGTTTTACCGGTTGATAAAAATATATAAACACACTAAAAATATAAATAACGATCATGGCTTACATTCAATTAAAAACAGCAATACCTGGCCCTAAGGGTGCCTTAATGCTGGAACGTAGGGCAGCAGCCACACCAAAGGGCCTTGCCAAATCAACAGAAGTGGTAGTAGAAAAAGCAGAAGGTGCACTGGTTTGGGACGTAGATGGTAATCAACTGCTCGACTTTGCCGGTGGTATTGGAATGATTAATGTGGGGCACCGACCGGAAACAGTAGTAAACGCCATAAAAGACCAACTGGATAAATACATTCATACCTGTTCGCTGGTTACCACTTTTGAACCATATATCGAATTGGCAGAAATGCTAAACAGGTTAACTCCGGGTGATTTCCCTAAAAAAACCTTATTGGCCAATACCGGTACCGAAGCGGTAGAAAATGCTATTATGCTGGCAAAATATTATACCAAAAGGCCGGCCATTATTTGTTTCGAAGGGGCATATCATGGCCGTAGTATGCTTACACTTTCCTTAACCAGTAAATACAGTTTATTTAAAAAGGGTTTTGGCTCATTTGTGAGCGATATTTATCGGTTGCCGGTGCCCAATCTTTATCGTACCCCTGCGGGTATGACTGAAGAGCAATACCTCAATTGGTGTATCAGTAATCTGGAGCATGCATTTATAGCCCAGGTAGACCCAGAAGCAGTAGCCGCATTTATTATAGAACCCGTTTTAGGGGAAGGCGGTTTTATACAAATGCCTGCACCATTTATCCAAAAAATTCGCGAACTGTGTGATAAATACGGCATTGTAATGATTGCCGATGAAATTCAAAGCGGCAGTGGCCGCACCGGTAAACTATTTGCCATAGAGCATACCGGCGTAGTGCCCGATATGATGACCATCGCCAAATCAATGGGCGCAGGTATGCCAGTAAGCGCAGTAGTAGGTAAAGCAGAAATTATGGACTGCACACATTTGGGTGGTGTGGGTGGCACCTACGGAGGTAGCCCCGTTGCCGCCGTTGCCGCCATAGAAGCGTTGAAAATATTAAGCACTCCAGAGTTTCTTGCACAAGCTACACACGTTGGTGCGCTTATAAAAACTACACTTGATGCATGGAAAGAAAAATATGCCCTTGTTGGCGATGTACGTGGCATAGGTGCCATGTGCCTGGTAGAATTTGTAAAAGATAAAACCACCAAAGAGCCCGATATTGAACTGGCTATGGAAGTACTAAAAGATGCCGTACAACATGGTATTATTCTAATACGTGCCGGCTTATATAGCAATTGTATTCGCCTGCTGCCCCCAATTGTAATGAACGACGATCAACTGCACGAAGGATTGGCAGTATTGGAAGCCGCCATTCAAAGGGCACATGCAAAAAGAAGTAAATAAATAATGGGCCCGGCAGTAGAAAGCTAATGCAACTTTACTTGCGTCGCACACTTCAGGGCCTGGATATATTATCAGCAATTAATACAGGTTTTCATGCAGGTTCAAATAGCAAAAACAGATGCAGATATAGAAAAATGTCTGGACGTAATGTTGGTACTTCGTCCTCATCTGCAGACAGCAAATTTTTTACCCCTTGTAAAAGAAATGATGCAGGAAGGGTATATACTGGCATTTATTGAAAACAATGGTAAAGCAGCATCAGTAGTAGGGTACAGATATCAGCAATATTTGTATAATGGCAAACATTATTATATTGATGATTTAAGCACACTTCCCGAAGAGCGGGGCCATGGCTTTGCTGGCATGCTAATAGATTTTGTTTGCGAAGAAGCACGTAAAAGAAATTATACCGCCGTTACACTCGACTCAGGTTACACCCGTTTTGATGCCCATCGCCTTTATTTAAACAAAGGTTTTACCATGGTATGCCATCATTTTTCCAAAACAGTATAATAGCATTTTGTGGCACAACTAATTGTATATAATGCACAGGTACTCACCCAAAACACGCAACAGCCTGTTGCAAATGCATTTGCTGTAGAAAACGGCAGCATTACAGCAATAGGTAATGCTGATGATATACTGCCCTTACAGCAATCAAATACAATAGTTGTAGATGCCAAGGGTAACACGATATTGCCAGGGTTTATAGATGCCCATATTCACATTTGGAAAGTAGGTAACTTAAAAACATTTCTCCTTGATCTTCGTGGTGTTTCCTCCATTGTGGAAATGCAGGATCGGATTTCTGATTTTGTACAACAAAACCCTGGAAATAGCTGGATTCAGGCCCGTGGCTTTAATGAGGCGAATATGAAAGAGGGCCGCATGCCCACAAAAGAAGATCTTGATAAAGTGGTACCCAACAGGCCATTATGGGTAATACGCACCTGTGCTCATATTGGCGTAGCCAATTCAGCTGCAATAGCATTAGCTGGGGTTACCAATCAATCTGCCATTCCGGTTGGCGGCGAAATGCGGTTACAAGCCAACGGTAGCTTAAATGGCATTTTTACCGAAACTGCTTTAGGATTAATTACCCAACATATTCCTGCCTATACTGCAGATGATTATGCGCTAATGGTAGAAGCTGCCCAAAATGAACTTATCAGTTATGGTATTACGGCTGCAACAGATCCGGCAGTAATGCCCGATTTATTAGCCACCTATTATCAAATGGCGGCAGCGCAAAAATTACTTGTTCGCATTAATGCCATGCCAATTCGCGTGCCGGATGGTGCCAGTGAAATTTTGCCTGTTCCTGAACTATACAACAGTGAAAAATTACAGGTGAATACAGTAAAGTTTTTTGCGGATGGTGGCCTTAGCGGTATGACAGCTGCCATGAATAAACCATATAAGAACAGCGATTCTCTTGGCGTTCTTCGTTTAACAGAAGATTTTTTTTATCCACTTGCCAAAGAAGCAGTCATTAAAGGTTTTGGTATTGGTACACATGCCATAGGCGACAGGGCAATTGAGGTGGTATTGGCAGTATATAAACAATTGTATAATGAAGGGCATAGGAGCTTGCGTATAGAACACCTGGGATTACCTTCTGTAACCGATTTGCAGCAAATGCAGGCCATGCAAATTCATTGTGTATCGCAAAGTATATTTCTAAAAGAGCTAGGCAAAAATTTTGCCATGTATCTGGAAAAAGAAAGATTAGATCGTTGTTATCCATACAGGTCTGTACTGGATGCCGGCGTAAATCTGGCATTATCCAGCGATGCACCTGTGGTAAAAGACTTTAACCCGGTTACCGGCATAATTGCTGCATTACACAGAAATGATATTGCAGGTAATACATTGGGCAATGGAGAACAAATTACCCTTCAGGAAGCAATATATGCATATACATTGGGTGCTGCCAAAGCTAATGGTACTGATCATTTGAATGGTAGTTTAGAGACTGGTAAAAAGGCTGATTTTATCATTCTCGACAAAGCACTTACGGGTCATTTAGCCGTCAATGAAACTTTCTCCGTACAATCCACTTATATTGATGGTGAATTGGTATATCAACAATAAATTATGGTTTGTTCTTTTTATTCTTCCTTATTTCCTGCAGTATTTCTGCTTCAGTTTTTAAAATGGAGTCATCAGGTATTTTTTTTATAAATACGGTAATAAGGGCGCTTATAGAAGTATTGTTTTTAAGTGTGGCTTTTATTATTACAGAGTCTCCTTTATAACTTGAGTCAATAATCAAATCGTTATTTATAAACTTGCCCGTATTACTCCAAAAAATAAGCTCCTTTTGGGTAAGCGGTAAATATTTCCCGTTTGATAATGTTGCATCTACGTTTATGTAGTTGTGAACAACCTTTTTTAAACTATCCGTATACAAGTGAAATTCAATCCTGTCAATGGTTTGGGCCTGTACACGGTGGCAAATAAATAATCCCGTTGCCAGTAATAATATCTTCATTTTCCTATGCATATCATTTGTAAAATACTGCAAATTTTTTGGTGTGTTTGTTAAATTTTCCTGTGTAATGTACCTGGCTAATTGCATAAATTAGGCTTTACTTGCGTCGCACACTTTTACTCCAGAATGCATTGCAGCAAATTTGGTAGTAATACATGTTTTTTGCTCAATATTTAATCTGCAGATGAAAGGATTGCGACGCAACAGTCGATGCCATAAAATACTACAGTTGGTATCACCATTTTTTATAATTTTTATTTTATCCAATCAAATTTTTCCAGCATAATCCTGTCTTTTTCTTCCTCTAAATACTTTAAAAATGAAGTTGAAACAGGCGAGAAATTTTTACTCTTCATCCAGATAATATTCCATTTGGAAATGATGGGCAAACCCTTTACCGGTATAATTTGCAGGTCGCCATTTGTAATCTCGTTTTTTATACCAATCAATGGCATGATAGAGCATCCAAGGCCCGCAATTACTGCCTGTTTAACCGCTTCATTAGAGGTGAGTTCCATTTTTTTGCGCACTGATAAATTATTCTGTTCAATAAATTGCTCCATAACATAACGGGTTCCAGAACCCGGCTCCCGGTAAATAAGGGGCAGTGTTTCCAGAAAATTTTTATCGTAGGCTTTAGTATTAAAACTCGTGTTTTTATTATTCACCAGGAATAATTTGTTATCCATCAATGTAATTTTATCAATGGGCAATTGTTCGGGCAACACAGACACCAGCGAAAAGTCTACCTCGTTGTTTTTTAAACTCTCCAGCACTTTTGCTTTATTGGTCACATCCAGCATTAATTCTATCCCGGTATGCTGCTGCAAAAAATCGGATAAGAAATAAGGCATAATATATTGCCCTGTTGAAACAATAGAAATTTTTAGTCGCCCGGTAAGCTGCCCTTTATGCGCCATTGTTTTGTAATTGATGGCATATACTTCATTTAAAATATTTTCTGCTGCTACTGCAATTTCCCTCCCAAAATCGGTAATAAAAATGCGCCGTCCTATTATGTTTATCAATGGAATTTCAAATTGATCCTGGAAGTTTTTAAGCTGAATAGAAACGGCCGGCTGTGTAAGGTGCAGGTCTTCCGCAGCCTTTGTAATGCTTTGTGTTTGAGTGATTTTTAAAAAAATCTGTAGCTGATGTAAAGTGTAGTTCATAAATATATTTTATGATAGTCATTATAAAGTTAAATAAAAATATATGCTTTGGCTTGCTCAATTTTGCGGCATCAAATATTTAAACACGCATATATGACAAAAATTACAGTTGCAAAAGGGGATGGGATAGGTCCGGAAATTATGGATGCTACCCTTCAAATTATGTTTGCTGCAGGCGCACAAATTGAGGTAGAAGAAATACAGGTAGGAGAGCAGGTGTATCTGGCAGGTAATACAGCTGGTATTGCCAAGGATGCCTGGGATATTATTCGCCGCAACCGGATTTTTTTGAAAGCCCCCATTACCACTCCGCAAGGAGGAGGGTACAAAAGCCTGAATGTAACCACCCGAAAATTTTTGGGGCTATATGCCAATATAAGGCCCTGTGTTAGCCTTCACCCATTTGTAAAAACAAAACATCCGCAAATGGATATTGTAATTATCAGGGAGAACGAGGAGGATTTATATGCAGGAATAGAGCACCAGCAAACAGATGAAGTAGTGCAATGTTTAAAACTTATTAGCAGACCAGGTTGCGAGAAAATAGTACGATATGCTTTTGAATATGCCAGGCAATATGGTAGAAAAAAAGTAACCTGTTTTACAAAAGATAATATAATGAAACAAACAGATGGATTGTTTCATAAGGTGTTTGATGAGATTGCTGTTGAGTATCCGGAAATTGCAAATGAACATTGGATTATAGATATTGGTGCAGCAAAAATGGCCGATACACCCGAAATGTTTGATGTTATTGTAATGCCCAATTTATATGGTGATGTACTCTCTGATGTAGCAGCACAAATTACTGGCTCAGTGGGTTTGGCTGGTTCTGCAAATATTGGTGAATCCTGCGCCATGTTCGAAGCCATCCATGGGTCTGCCCCCAAAATGGCCGGACAAAACAGGGCCAACCCCTCTGGTTTACTGCAAGGCGCTATTATGATGCTAAACCATATTGGACAAAGTGAGGTAGCCGAAAAAATACAAAATGCATGGTTAACAACGATTGAAAAAGGGTTACATACAAACGATATTTATAAAGAAGGGGTAAGCCTGCAAAAACTAGGTACCAAAGAGTTTGCGCAGGCTGTAATAAATAATCTTGGTAAAACACCACATTCCTTTAAACCGGTTTCTTACGAGAAAGAACATGTTTTGCAACTACCTGCCTATAAACGCAAGCCAGCCGCTAAAAAGGAATTAAAGGGGGTGGATGTATTTGTACATTGGTCTGGCACCAACCCGGCTACGCTGGCCTCAATCATGCAACAAATGGAAACCAATGCTATTAAATTAACCATGATTACAAATCGTGGTATCAAAGTGTGGCCCGAAGGTTTTGAAGAAACTTTTTGTACCGATCATTGGCGCTGCAGGTATAAACCAGTGGTTGGCAAAAGCATTTTCCCCGAGCATATTATTCAATTGCTAAGCAGTGCCATTGCCAATAATATAGATACTATTAAAACTGAAAATCTTTACTCATTTAATAACATTGATGCCTTCTCATTAGGGCAGGGCCAATAATAAAATACCATGATAATACAATTAATAAATGGGCACTTTACAGCTCAGGAAGCCATTGAAATATTAACGCAAATGATACACGTTAAAATTAAATTTCACGAAAACAAGATCCATAAATCAGCAAATGAGGAAGATATCAAGTTTCGGGAAAATAAAATCAAGCAGCTGCAGAAAGAACTGCATAATGCAACACAACATATTCTTGTAAAAGGTAAATCTCTGGATGTTTTTGCAGCAGTGGAGTTGGAGTAAATTTAGCATATTTATTAGGCCGGCTAAACAATAGCTTCAGCTTTACTTGCGTCGCACTCTTGTACGTATGGTAATGCTATTCAGCAAAAGGGTTTGGGTTATGCAGCTTTATTAAAGGGCAATGGTTAAATTCCATTGCCCTTTAAAAAATATTGTTAGCTAAAATGCAGCTTTACCAGCCACCGCTTGCGCCACCGCCACCGCTACTGCCGCCGCCAAATCCACCGAAGCCACCGCCACCGCCGCCGCCAAATCCACCGCCACCACCGCGGCCACCGCCACTTAATAAAAATGGAAGCAGTAAATTACCATATCCTCTGCGGCTCATCATACCACCACCACGTCCACCACCGCCACCACGGGATACCAACATGATTACTACAGCCACCACAATCAAAAATGTAAATATTGATCCGCCGCCACTATCGTTATTTTCACGAGAACGGGCTTCGCTATATTCCCCGGCAGCTGCTTTACCTAAGGAGGTAATGGCTTCATCAAATCCACGGTAATAATTTTCGGCTTTAAAGTTGGGGGTAAGATCGTTATCTATAATGCTTTTAGCCGTAATATCAGGTATGGCACCTTCCAGTCCATAACCAACTTCAATTCTTATTTTGTGATCTTCTACTGCAACTAATATTAATACACCATTATCATGTTTGCTGCCGCCAATACCCCAGTCCCTAAATAATTTATTGGCATAATCAGCCACATCATATCCATTAAGTGTTGGTATGGTTACAATAGCAATCTGGTTTCCGGTACTATCGTCTAATGCCACCAATCTTTCCTCTAGAATCGCTTCCTGCTCAGGTGAAAGCACCTCGCCGGCATCAGTAACCAAACGTTGCGGGTTTGGTTTGGGTAATACATCCTGTGACCATGAGTTAATGGCAACTGTGCTAACTATTAAAAAGAGTAATATTTTTTTCATGGTCATATAGAAAAATGCTGCCCAAACGGGCAGCATTTATTTTGATTATTTTCCAAAAACAATCTCATCAGGCAATTCATTTTTGTCGGTAGCTGCATCGTAGGGGAAATGGTGGGCCAGCGCTGCACCAATTTCTGTAACTACTGCCGAAATGCCTCTGGCATAATCGCTTTTATTAAAATGCTGTAACATATGTGCTACCGCCTCATGCCAAAATTCTTTGCCTGTTTTAGCATAAATACCTTCATCGCCAAAAACAGCCAGTTGTTTATCTTTTAAGGCAACATATACCAGCGTGGCATTGCGGTACACTGTTTTATCCATTTGCAGGTTATAAAATAACTCAACTGCCCTGTCCATGGCATCTACATAAGTGCAATTTGTTTCAATATAAACACGCACTTCTCCGCTGGTTGCTTTTTCTGTTGCCTGTATTGCCTGCAAAATCAACTCTTTTTCTGCCTGCGATAAAAGATCAACTGCTTTTTTCTTAAATAGTGAAAACATCTTGGTGTTGTAGGTTATTTGATGTTAAACTCAATATCCGGTGCTTTTTCGCTACCTGCATCTGCTTTATAGTATGGTTTTTCAGTAAAGTGAAAAATACCTGCAAAAATGCTGTTAGGGAAAGTTTTTACACTTAGGTTATACCCGTTTACAGATTGGTTATAATCCTGGCGTGCACGATTTATACGGTTTTCAGTTCCTTCAATCTGAACCTGAAAATCCTGAAAAGATTTGGTAGTTTTTAAATCAGGATAAGCTTCTGCAACTGCCATTAAACGGCCAAATGCACTTTGTAACTGTCCCTGTGCTGCCTGGTATTTTGCCAGAGATTCGGGATCGTTAATGTCAACTGTAACACTGGTGGCTTTTGCCCTGGCTTCCATTACTTCTTTTAAAGTAGATTTTTCAAAATTGGCCGAACCTTCAATGGTTTTAATAACGCTGCTATACAAATCTGTACGGCGTTGGTAATTGGTTTCTACATTTCCCCATACCTGTTTTACATCCTGATCTCCTTTTACTAGCCCGTTATAACTGCTGCAGCCACAACCGCCCAGTACAACTATTAAAGCAACAATAACTATTAATGCAAGGTTTTTAGTTTTCATGATCTTTATCTGTTTTATTGAATAAATATACATCAAATCGTACACCACGAAAATGAAATATGACAATATAGCATAAAACAAAAGCCACCGGTAAATTCGGTGGCTTTTGTGGTAATATGGTTTACCGTATTATTCAATCAAAAATGGCATATAACCCCACTTATTACACCTCAGTTTTATGCATTTAATGATTTAGATATTAGTTTTATGCCTTTACAGCAGCAATACCTGGTAATTCTTTGCCTTCAAAATATTCCAGCATGGCACCACCGCCGGTGCTAACATAGCTTACTTTATCATTAAAGCCAAATTGGTTAACGGCAGAAACGCTATCGCCGCCACCTACCAGCGAAAAGGCACCATTGCCTGTTGCTTCTGCAATGGCAACTGCCACCGCTTTTGTACCAGCCTGGAATTTTTCCATTTCAAAAACGCCCATTGGACCGTTCCATAAAATAGTTTTTGAGCGGCGAATTACTTCAGAGAATATGCCGGCAGCTTTTGGGCCAATGTCTAAACCCATCCAGCCATCTGGTATGGCATCACTCATACATACTTTGGTATCAGCATCTGCTGCGAACTTATCGGCAATTACAGAATCTTCGGGCAAATGTATACTTACATTTTTATCCAGGGCTTTTTGTAATAATTCTTTGGCTGTGTCCAAACGGTCTTCTTCACAAAGTGAATTGCCAATTTTACCACCACGGGCTTTCATAAATGTATAAGCCATGCCACCACCAATAATAATATCTGTGGCTCTTTCCAACAGGTTTTCGATAATGAGAATCTTGTCAGAAACTTTGGCACCACCAATGATAGCTGTGAAAGGTTTTTCGGCCTGATGTAAAACTTTTTCTGCACTGGCTACTTCGCTATTCATTAATAAGCCAAAGCCTTTTTTATCGCTGCTGAAATATTGCGCTATTACGGCAGTGGAAGCGTGTGCCCTATGTGCTGTACCAAATGCATCATTGATATAAATATCGCCGAGTTTTGATAATTTTTGTGCAAAAGCTTCTTCGCCTTTTTCTTCTTCTTTATAAAAGCGCAGGTTTTCTAATAATAATACCTGACCTGGTTGCAGCGCTGCAGCAAATTCATATGCTTGCTCACCGATACAATCGTTGGCAAATATTACGCTGGTGCCAGGTAGTAATTCGCTTAAATGGGCTACAATATGTTTTAATGAATATTTATCTTCCGGTCCACCTTTGGGGCGGCCCAGGTGACTCATTAGAATTACACTTCCGCCATCGGCAAGTATTTTTTTGATGGTGGGTAATGCGGCAGTCATTCTGGTATCATCAGTAATAGCCAGGGTTTGTTTATCCAGCGGTACATTAAAATCTACCCGTACCAGTGCTTTTTGTCCGGCGAAATTGTGGTCTGCAAATGTGATCATGGTAATAAGTTTGGTTCAATTGAATGAATGGTTGATAATTTACCTTAAAAAATAAAGCCACAGCGTTTCCACTGCGGCTTTTATTCTTTTATACTTAGCGCTTTGCTGCGCAGTGTTTTGTAAGTACAAGTGTGCGACGCAAGTAAAGCTACATAGCTGTGCTTTACCCCTGGCTAAAAAATTACTTTGTAATTAAACCGGCGAAGAACTTTACAGTACGTACCAGTTGACTTACATAGCTCATTTCATTATCGTACCAGCTTACTGTTTTAACCAGTTGTGTATCGCCAACGGTTAATACTTTGGTTTGTGTTGCATCGAACAAAGAACCGAAGTGTGTGCCAATAATATCGCTGCTTACAATTTCATCTTCGGTATAACCAAAGCTTTCTGTGCTGGCGGCCTGCATGGCTGCGTTGATTTCTTCTACGGTTACTTTTTTAGAAAGGATAGAAGTTAATTCAGTTAAAGAACCAGTGATGGTTGGTACACGTTGTGCGCTACCATCCAGTTTGCCCTTTAATTCTGGTAATACAAGACCAATGGCTTTTGCTGCACCTGTTGAGTTAGGAACAATATTGGCTGCCGCTGCACGTGCACGGCGAAGATCGCCTTTTGGATGCGGTGCATCTAATGTGTTTTGGTCGTTGGTGTAAGCGTGAATGGTAGTCATAATACCAGTAACGATACCATAGCTGTCGTTTAACACTTTAGCCATTGGAGCCAAACAGTTGGTTGTACAAGATGCACAGCTGATGATGGTTTCGCTGCCATCTAAAATGTTGTGGTTTACATTGTATACAACTGTTTTAAGATCACCTGTTGCTGGTGCAGATATAACTACACGTTTGGCACCTGCAGTAATATGTGCTTCTGCTTTTGCTTTATCGGTAAAGAAACCTGTGCTTTCGATTACTACATCAACTTCATGGGCGCCCCATGGAATTTGTGCAGGATCTCTTTGTGCATATATTTTAACGGTATCTCCGTTTACAACGATTGAATCTTCAGTAGCGGTAACGGTAGCATCGAAACGGCCTTGGGCACTATCATATTTTAATAAATGTGCTAATACTTTAGGACTGGTTAAATCGTTAATTGCAACCACATCAATACCTTCCATGTTGTAGATTTGACGATAAACCAAACGGCCGATACGTCCGAAACCGTTGATCGCAACTTTTACTGTGCTCATGTTTTATTTATTTAAGTTTTTAAAAACTTCGCGAATTTACAATGATTCGGTAGATTTTTTATGATATTTTTTCATTATTAATTGAAATCCTCGTTTGAAACGCAGGATTTTTTAGCCCTTTTTACTTCATTTCGCCACATATTTTTTTGTTGAATAGTTGAATCTTAAACAGATAGGCCTAAAAGGCTACATTGATTATAATAAATAAAGAAGCATAGGAAAGGGATTATTTTTAAACGGGTAATACAATGCTTTGCAGGTAAGAATAGAATAAAAAATAAAAAAAGTTTTGCCAGTTAATTTCACTCGCCTATTTTTGCACTCCCAAAACAAAAAAGGATATCAAGGTTTAACCTTGTTTTCTTAATGGAGCGTTGGTCAAGGGGTTAAGACACCTCCCTTTCACGGAGGAATCACGGGTTCGATTCCCGTACGCTCTACAAAATAAACCGTTGAAAACCAACGACTTACGCTATGCCGATAAAAAAAGTCGGGCGAAAAGTCGGGCAAAAGAAAGAAGTTATGGACTAATTGAACAATTCAAAAATCAAGTACCCATGACTTCTTTTTTATTTAAAAAAGCCAAGCTTTACTTCGCCAAAGGAGACCTTTCAAAGGAATGGTACATTGAATATTACTACCTAAAGCCCGGTACCACCGATACCTACCAACGATTTAAAGAGCGTTTTAACATCAATCGCATCCCCAATTTACAAGATAGACTTGCTTACGGCAACGAGTTTGTGAAGTTCATGAACAAAAAGCTGCAAAGTGGTTGGAGCCCCTATACGGCAATTGAAAAGGATAAACAGGAAATGCCACCAGTGCTTGACCAACTGCAATTGATAATTAGAGATTTAACCGCCAGTGCATCCAAATACAAGATTGATACTTTGAACGAGCAACTTAACCGGTTTAAAAAGTTTGTAGAAGCCCACAACCTGGAATCATTTTCTATGCAAGATTTTACTGAGCAGCAGGCCGATGATTACCGGGTGTATATGGATAAGGAGTTGGACCTATCCGTTAAAACCATCAATTCTTCGCTAAGTTATTTTACGGCCATTTGGAAACATGCCATCAAAGTAAAAAAGTGGTGTTTGCTAAACCCGTTTGATAATATTGATCGCATGAAAAAAACGCAGAAGCCTACCAAGGTGGAACGTTTTGAACCTATTAGTAGTAAGGAGTTAGATATTATTTTACATAACCTGCGCGAAGGGCAGCAGCCTTTTATTGTATTTCTCGGCATGATCTATTTTGCATGGGCTCGGCCTGCCGAAATTGCCCGTTTAAAAATTGCTGATATTGATTTGCAGCAAAACATTATTCGTTTCCCAAAGGGCGAAACTAAAAATAAACAGGGTGCTTACGTGCAAATTGTGCCGCCGCTAAAAAAGCTGCTGGCCAGTATTAACCTGCAAAATTACCCCGGCAATTATTACATTTTTAGTGGCGATAGTACCGGTTTTATGCCCGGCAAAACAAAGCTTAACCGCCAACGTGCCACCGCCCGATGGCTTGACACTGTTAAGAATGGAATGGGCATTACAAAAGATATGTACGCCCTTAAACATACCGGTAATATTGATTACTTGTTAAACAACAAAGACAATATAGATCTTAAGTGGCAGCAAATGCAAAACCGCCACAGCAGCAGCGCCATGACGGAACGCTACAACCGTAAACTGGGCGCCTATTTTATTAACTGTAGCAATTTACATTTTAGAGATTTTTAGCCAAGCAGGGGAATAAGCATGTGGCTTTACTTGCGTCGCACACTTGTGCGGTTGGATTATTACTCGGCTTTTACAAAGGCAAAAAAGCAGATTTTTAAAATAAAATCGTGCCACAAATTCATATTGCTATAAACCTTAGCCAAAAACGTGATAAATCACGGGGTGCGTGATTTATCACAGACCAAACCGCGTGATAAATCACGCTTTTTTGTGTTACCAGGATATATAAATTTGTGGTAGGGATTTCAAACTATTTTACTTTATTAGATTGCTGCTATAAACAATACAAAATGTATAATAACACTTTGGTGATTATCAATGGTTTTAAATTTTGGATTATATCAATTAATAGCATCAATCTTTGAGTTGTAGGCGATTTCATCGACGTTACTACTAAATTTAAAATATGAGTGGAGAACTAATCGGAATTTTGGGTGGTTTAGTTGGGTCAACCATGACAGTAATAATCACGAAATTTTTGGAGATTGTACAACAGAAAAATGAATTTTCCTTTGAATTAAAAAAACAATTTTTCTCAAAAAAATTACAAGCAGCTGAAGCTGCTATAATGCAATACTCGCATTTTTCTGAAGCGCTAAACCAATTAAGTATTTTATATAGTCGTTATAGGGAGAGCGATTCGAATGTTGGGCAAGACTTAACAAATAATTTTTTAAAGCAAATCGACGACAAAATCGCTTTGGCAAATAGTTCATCTCTAGCTTTATCCAACGCAATAGGACTATATTTTGATTTACAATCAAACTTCACTTCAAATCAAATTTTGACACATTTTTATGATAGCCTAAATATGTTAGCTCCATATACAGAAAATGTAGAGTTTACACATGATCAATATTTAAGAAATATCGGTGGTAATCAAGAAGCTGAGGCCTATCAAATTTATATCGATGCAGAAAATAATTTAGACCAAGCAATGAAAAAAGTTGGCGAAGAATATAAAATAGCTGACACAGAGTTAAGAAATCAAATGCACCAAATTAGAAATAGCATGAGAAAATATGAATAAACTGCCTACAACATGGGGTTTTATGCAAGTTAGGCTTGAGAAACTAATTTCAGTCAATTGCAAAGGCGGGCATTGGTTACGGCTGGACAAACAATATTGAGCATTAGTTTTAATTTCAACAAAATATTTACAATCAGCAGCGGCCAGGGCAGACGGAATTCTAATTCCCAACCTGCATAAAGCCATGTTCGTTGGGCGTAATATTTCACCACCATTATAATTATGACTCTACAAGATTTAAAAAATCAAATTGTTCAAATTATTGACAATTTAAAAAATCACGGAATTTTTCCTAAGGAAAATAATTTATATGAATTAACGAGTCAACTAATTTTAGGACGAGACAAAATCGCTACTGTACTGCATCCGAGCTTGACGGAATTCTGTTCGGCAAATAGCTGTTAACTTGTACTTTTAAATTATTATTAGGCTGCAGTTGTGGGCAGACACAGCATTAAATATCCCATCTGCGGCAATACTGGTTCGTTATCTGTAATTTTACCGAAAATTCAGACTACTCACAAAAAAATATAATATGACAAATTTTAGAACTCAATTTCTATTAGTAGGTTTTTTACTGACTTCATTTTTTTTACAAGCACAAAAAATTAAAGACCCAGATGATTTTTTAATTCCAAAAGGAGTTGACAGCTTACCTAAAATATTTCTTTTAGGTTCTTTTCATTTTGAATATCCAAATTTAGACGCAAATAAAGTGGACAAGTCAAAACAAATTGATATTTTATCAGAACAAAAACAGAAGGAATTACAAAAACTGTTAGATTATATAGCCATATTTAGGCCAACTAAAATTTGTATTGAAGCTCCTGTACAATGGAATGCAATGGAAAAGTATAGAATGTATAAAACAGGGAAAAAAGAATTAGGACGAGACGAAATTCAGCAAATAGCATTTAGACTTATGGATAGATTCAAGTTAGATACAGTTTACTGTGTTGATGCAAGCACAATTGCTGACGATTTAAGCGAATCAAAAGATTCAACTGTAATTAAACCATATATCGACGAAATATTCAAGGACTATTCTTTTAAGGCTATTCCTACTTACAAAAAATGGATTGAGTACGAAACAGAGCAGAATTTAAAAGTACCACTGTTTGAGTATTTCAAGTATTTTAATTCCCAGAAAAGATTTTTGCGTGATTATGGATATTATTTATCGGGAGAATTTAAAAACGGAAAATACAATGGTGCAGACGCATTAGCCACTTATTGGTATGACCGAAATTTGCGAATTTTCAGAAATATTCAACGAATTACAACTTCATCAAATGACAGAATTTTAGTTTTATTTGGAGCAGGACATATTTCGATTTTAGACCAACTTCTAAAATGTACACCAGAATATAATTACATAAAATTTGACGACCTGAAAAACCAAAGCAACCGGTAAAAATCGGTTTGACAATATGGCGGGGCGACGAATATATTCTCAATTTTTTATTCGCTGATCGTCTTCAGATCCAGCCGACGAATAAAGCCGAGCAAACGAATAAACAATGAATTTATATTTATAAATTTAGCAGCGGTTACGGGCTGAGGATTTTCAAATGCAAACTGGTCGCCAATCCGTTTGGGTTAGCGGTCATTGTAAAGAGACCCTACGAGGTAAACCGATATTTGACAATTAAGGCAGAAATATATTCAAGCATCAATGGAATTTAATCAAGACAATAAGGTTGTGCAACTTTGTGCTGCAGGCATGGAACTGGAAGGACAAGGCAAATTAATAGAAGCCAACAATCGGTTTGAAGAAGCATGGAATTTTGCTTCAACTGACTTTGAAAAATTTACTGCTGCACATTATATGGCTCGACAACAAAAAAGCATTTTGGATAAATTAAATTGGGACAATACGGCATTAAAACATGCTTTAAAAATTAACGATGATAGCATTAAAGAAACTTTGCCCTCTCTTTATTTGAACATTGGAAAATGCTATGAAGACCTAAGTGATTTTGAAAATGCAAAAATCAATTACAAGGCAGCTTTCTCTTTTTCAACTTATCTTCCTGACAATGGATATGGTAATATGATTAAAGCTGGAATAAATCGGGCACTTGATAGAATTAACTAGCTATCAGGAGCGATACTTAAGAATTGATGCAGATGAACTCCGAACCGCAAGCATGGGTTATAAATGGCAGCAAATGCAAAACCGCCACAGGAGCAGCGCCATAATGGAACGGTACAACCGTAAACTCGGCGCCTATTTTATTAACTGCAGCAATTTACATTATAGAAATTTTTAGCCAGGCACTTGAATAAGCATTTGGCTTTACTTGCGTCGCACACTTGTGCGGTGGGATTATTATTGGGCTATTACAAAGGCAAAACAGCCCATTTTAAAAATAAAATCGTGCCACAAATTTAAATTGCTATAAACCTTAGCCAAAAACGTGATAAATCACGGGGTGCGTGATTTATCACAGACCAAACTGCGTGATAAATCACGCTTTTTTGTATTACCAGGATATATAAATTTGTTAAACTGCTTTGTAGCTATTTTAATTAATTAGATTGATGCTATAAACAATACAAAATGTATAATAACAGTTTGTTGATTATCAATGTGTTTAAATTATATATTATAACAAATAATATCATCAATCCTTGAGTTGTAGGCAATTTGCAGACACACTCTAATATTTTAAAGAACGGCAGGACATAAAACCAATTATTATGACAGTTTATAACAACTTTGAAGAAATTGCAAAGGAAATTTCAGAAAAAACACCTCCAATAATTTATAAGTACAGAGACTGGGAAAATGATTTTCATAAAACAATTATAACACAGCAAGAGCTATACTTTGCACAACCGCATACTTTGAATGACCCGTATGATGTGAGACCTCCTTACAATTTTGTTGTACCCAACTTTGATGTGGAAGTAGCACGGAAAAGAATTAGAGACTCAGGCAAATCAATACGACCTGACTTATCTGATGAAGAATTAGAGCAAGAAGTGGAAATAAGATTGCAATCTATTATCCAAGACCCAGTCACCTATTTTAAAAAGAATAGAATGGACTACGTCCTTGACAGTTCAAGATATGACACTATTGGTGTGCTTAGTTTCTGTTCGGCATTTGACAATGAACCAATGTGGGCTCATTATGGAAACAATCATAACGGTTTTGCAATCGGCTTCAACACAGTAAAATTAGCAAGAGTTTTAAATTGTGCAGTTGGACTTGTAGATTATAATGACACACCTTTAGATTATCATATAATGGGTGACAACTCTGGATTGCTTGAAAAAGAACTTTTCAGAAAATCAACAAAGTGGCAATCTGAACAAGAATTAAGGTTTTTAACAGTGGGTGTGGGTTTCTATAGAAATAGAGTAAATACATTTCCTGCAGACGCTGTTGAAGAAATCATTTTTGGACTAAATACAAGTGAAGAAACACAAAACGAAATAATCGCCGCATCAAAACAAACACTTCCTGAAGTTTCTTTCTATAAGTTAGTAGTTAAAGCAGACGCCTTTGGTTTTGACAAGGAAAAAATACAATAGACATCAAAACTGCCTACAACAGGTGGTTTAGCAAAATTGGGGCTGGACAAACATAGCTTCAACATTTTATCATTATCATCATTGGTTCGGGCGGACACAACATCACCGGGCATTTGTACGCAACTTCAAAATTTAATTATAAATTCAGTATCGGTTCTGGGCGGACAGTTATAAAATCCCCAACTTCGCTAAGCCCCGGAACGTTACCGGTAAACAAAAAACAACCAATCTAATAATTTAAAGGTACAGACAAAACCAACTTCACAAATGGCAATAACACTGGACAGGTTGACAGAAACCCACAATCTTTTAAAATCAAAATACGGCGGACTAAAAGAAGATTACTTTACTCCAATATATATTTCTGATAAGTTTGAAAGACCAATCGAATCTATTTTAGACAATTGTGCTTTTGGAAATAACGATTATGGTATTGACGGCTACTATATTGACAAAGAAGCCAAAAATCTTTATTTGTATCAGTTCAAGTGGAGCGACAATTATGAATTATTTAAAGAAACTTATAAAAGGCTAATCAAACACGGAGTTGAACGAATTTTTGGCGACCCTTATACCGACTCATTTATAAATAAAGTTGTTCCAAAACTCAAACTCGAATTACAAGAATATAAGGACATAATCAACAAGGTTTATATATGCTTTGTATTCAATGGCGAACCTGAAAAGGCAGAAGGAAGCAGAGTATTAGAAAGTTTAAGGGAGGAACTGGAATCTAAAAAGCATTTTATAGACAGCTACTTTAACAGCAATGAAATAACGTTGACAATTCAGTATATCTCAAATGAAACAAAAAAAATAAATCAAACATCAAGAACTAAAAAAACTTTCCAATACAACATTGCATTTAAAGCACAGTCTGTAAAAAAAGCATCGGGTAACGAAATGCTTCATTTAGGTTTCATAAGCCTTTACGACCTTTACAGAATGTTCGTAGATATGAAACAACGTCTATTTGAAAAGAATATCCGTGCAGGACTTGAAGCTGATTTAGCACCAAATCAAGCAATTAAAAAATCACTCAAAGACATTGTACTAAATAAAAAAATCAGTCCTGAATATTTTACATTCCATCATAATGGAATAACACTATTTGCTGAAAAATTAGAATCTGAAAACGGAACAACTAAAATAGTTGAACCTCGTGTGTTAAATGGAGCACAGACAATTACAACACTATCTCGGTTTGTCGAAGACATTCAAAAGCAACCAAACTTTTCAGAATACGAAGAAACTTTAAAACAAATTGAAGTAATCGGAAAAATAATTACAAACGGTACACAGGAGTTTGTAACTCAAGTAACAATTTCAAATAATAAACAAAATCCTGTCGAATCCTGGAATTTAAGAGCAAACGATTTAATACAACTTGAATTTGATGACAAGTTTCGTAATGACGGAATATTCTATGAAAGACAAGAAAATTCTTTTGCTAACCTACGAGATTCTGACCTTGAAGAATTAGGAATTGAACACCATAAAGAAATCAAAATAAAAAAACTGGCTCAAACATTTTTAGCAATACAAGGTGAAATTGACAAGGTTTCAGAAATTGGGAAAGTATTTGAAACGGACACCTTATATGAGAAAACATTTAGACCTGATTTTATAAAAGCCGACACAAGGAAAATCATTATTTCGTACAAAGTTCAATTTAGACTAAATGCCATTATCAAAGAAATCGAAAGCAGAGGCGAAAATAAATATTTCTTTGTTCGCTATGCCAGAAACCTTGTTTGGGCGTTGGCAATTCAAGGTCTTTTAAACGACCAATATGCTGACGACATACTTGAAAATTATGGACATACGCTGTCCGTCGAAGCAGACTTTAATTCAATAGTTAAGGACATCGGTTCCAAAAAAATTAGAATTATTTTATCAGAACTTATTAAACTAAAAAAGTATGACGATTATATGGTTGACGGCAAATACAGTTTTCTTAAAACACGGATTGCCTTTGTTGACTGTATGACAATTGCAAACAAAAGGTATGGTTGGGAAATGTTGAAAATCACTCACAACGGACAGTGACAGCGGCTTACACGAATGCCAGCTGGTACCATGGGGTTTTGTGCAAGCAGGGCTTGACGTTCAAACTTCGGCTGTGTGTATTGTACATTGGTTATCGGCTTGACATTTTCTAATTTGCTTTTTCGCTAACTTTATTAAAAGCGCAACTAAATGGGCTTGACCAGTGGGCAGACGGAATGCTAATATCCCCCCCCTTGCGTTAATTCTCGACGTAGGCAGCAAGTGTAAAAAGACAGCGACATCCTGACACGGAAATCATAAAATTGAAATGAATAATTTAATATGGCCAAGAAACAAAAAACAACAGATACACTCAATTTAGAATCCATTCTATTTAATTGCAGGGAATATTTACGAAGTAATGCTTCGTTAATGGACAAACGTGACTTGCTTTTAACGCTGATATTCTTGCGATTTATTGGCGAGAAGTTTGAAAATACACAGAGTGAAATGAGACAAGAATGTCTCAACAATGGCATTACTGATGAAGAAGTAATAAAATCATTCCTAAATAGCCCAAGTCGTTATAAAGGAATAGCCTTTGTACCTGAAAAAGCACGTTGGTCGATGATTATAGACCAACCTTCTTCAAAATTAAATGCCTCACTTGATGATGCTATTCAGGAACTTGAGAATAGTGGTGAAGCCTTGAAAGGCTGCATACGTATCGGTTTGTTTACTCAAATTAACCTTGAAGCTAACGTTATTAAGAAAGTTGTTGACGAGGTGAATAAAATTTCGCATAAAACCTTTGGCGAAGAGAAAGATTTGATTGGTCGTGTGTATGAGTACTTCCTAAAGTCTTTTGCAGTGAATGCAACTAAAGAGGAAGGCGAATTTTATACACCTCACGATATAGTTGAGTTGATAGCCGCTTTTATTGAGCCCTATGATGGAACGCTTTATGACCCTTGCTGTGGTTCGGGCGGTATGTTTATTCAGTGTGCAAAGTATGTTGAGGCAAAACAAGGTGATATTAAAATGGTGAACGTGTATGGACAGGAGAGAGACCCAGCAACATATCGGCTTGCCAAAATGAATCTTGCTATGCGTGGTATCTCACATCACCTTGGAGAGCAAAATGCCGATACATTTTCCAATGATTTGCACAAAGGGTTGACATTCGACTTTATTATGGCAAATCCTCCATTTAATCTAAAGAAATGGTATGATATATCAATGAGTAAAGATAGACGCTGGGCAGACTATTCAGTGCCACCTGAAGGCAATGCCAACTATGCTTGGATTTTGCATATGCTATCGAAGTTGAAGGCTGGTAAGGGCTTAGCAGGTTTCTTACTTGCTAATGGTGCTTTGGGTGATGGTGATGCTGTAGCAATTCGGAAAAAGCTAATTGAAAATGATAAAATTGAGGCCATTATCGTAGTACCCCGTGAACTGTTCTATACTACCGATATATCTGTAACGCTTTGGATATTGAACGAGAATAAAAAGGGTGGAATGTGGCATGGTCGCAAATTGCGTAACAGACAAAAAGAAATTCTGTTTATGGACTTACGCCAGTGGACTGAAAACCCGGTAAAGGGTGAGCAGAAAAAGAAAGTGGAACTGAAAGCCGACCAAATTAAAAAAGCAGCACAAATTTATTTCAAGTGGCAAAGCGAGGGTACGGATGGAACAAATTATGCCGAACCCGAAACATATCGTTCTGTTGGCTTTGAAGAGTTAGATAAGAATGGTTATTCGCTTGTTCCAAGCCGATATATCGAGTTCGTGGACCGTGACACCACCATCGACTATCATCAAGTATTGACAGAAACAGCAACGACCGTTTCGAGGCTATTGAATTGTCAAAAACAAAACGATGAAACATTACGTAACGCCCTTAAGCAACTTGGTTATGAGTGTTAATAAAGAGGATACTAACTTGGTTCGTTTGGGAGACTATATTGAGCTTTGCGATGAAAGAAATAATGATGAAGAATATACACTTGATGATATTCAAGGAATAAGCACAGAAAAAAAGTTTATCCCAACAAAAGCAAATTTAGACGGAGTCTCTTTGACATCCTATAAAGTGGTTCATAGAGATGAATTTGCATATGTATCAGACACCTCTCGAAGAGGTGACAAAATTGCGTTGGGGTTAAACACAACTAATAAACCTGTTCTGATTTCTTCAATTTATACAACGTTTCGCTCAATTGATACAAAGAAATTATTACCAGAATACCTGTATTTATTTTTAAGCCGTTCTGAGTTTGATCGTTTATCTCGCTTTAATTCGTGGGGAAGTGCCAGAGAAACATTTGATTGGAGTGAGTTTTGTCGCATTCAAATACCACTACCCGATATTGAGATTCAGCAGGAATTAGTTGATACGTATAATGGATTAAAGGCATTGGCAGAACAAAACGAAGCCTTAATCAAACCACTCACCGAGGCTTGTCAGGCCTATATTGTAGATTGCAAAAAAAAGCACCCTGAAGTTGAACTTGGGGGGTATATAGAGGAGTATGATAAAAGAAACTCTGATAAGAAAATAAAAGCTGTAAAAAGTGTATCTGTAACCAAGGAGTTCAAAGAAACTGGTGCAAAAGTCAATAAAGATGAATTAGAGGGCTACAAATTAGTTCCACCAAATCATTTGTCATATGTGCAAACTACTAAGAATGAGAAATGTTTTGCAAATGCACTTAATATGACTAACGAGACTTATGTTGTTACCCAAGTCAATAAAGTTATTCGTTCTAAAGATGAGTCTAAATTAAATATTGGGTTCTTGCATCTAATTTTCAGAGGGGAAGAGTTTGATAGATATGCAATTTTTAACTCTTGGGGCAGTGCCAGAGAAACTTTTGACTGGAGCGAATTATGTAAAGTTCTTATTCCGCTTCCACCACCTGAGGTACAACAAGCAATTGTAGATATATATAATTGTGCCGAAGAGGCAAAAAAGATTGCAAACGATGCTCGTGAAAAAATGAAAAACCTCTGTCCTGCATTGGTGCAAAGAGCCATAAATGGATAGTAAAATGAATGATTATATGAAAGGTAAATATTACGAAAGCGATTATGAAGAAGCCCTTATCGACCTGCTTGTTCAGCAAGGTTGGGAGTACAAACACGGGGGCAGTATAGCTCGCAACAATCGTGAAGTATTACTTGTAAATGATTTAACCGATTATCTTGAGCAACGTTATACCGATTTAAAGAAGAGTGATATTGAAGAAATTACTAACCGCTTGCGCTATGTAAGTGGTCAAACCCATTTCGAGTTACTTCGTAACACCTACTACCTTGTGCGTGATGGATTTCGTTATACACGCAATCAAGATGGAAAAACATTTGATATCGAGTTTGTCGATTTTGAGGCTGAAAATAGTAACAATATTTATCGCTGTGTAAATCAATTCGAAGTAGGATATGGACTGAAAGACGATAAACGCATACCCGATGTATTACTCTTCGTTAATGGTATTCCGCTATGTATCTTCGAACTTAAAAACCCAATCGACTTCAATGCAACAATAGCAAATGCATATGACCAAATTCATAATCGATATAAAAGAGATATACCACATCTTTTACGTTATTCTGTACTCTCTTGTATTAGCGATGCCACGGTAAACAATACAAAACTTGGTACAAGTTACACACCCTACAATCACTACTATGCGTGGAAGAAAGTAAATAATGAGGACGAGTCTGCAAAGCGAGGTAGCGACCAGGTTAGAACCATTGTTGCAGGAGTGTACGAGCCCAATCGCTTTTTAGAAATTATTCGGGACTTCGTTTATTTCCCTGACAAAAAATACGACAAAGATGAAGAGGTAGTGTGTCGCTACCCTCAATTTTTTGCTACCAGAATGCTTAAGGAGAGTGTACTAAAAGCACACGCTGCAAACAATAGAAAAGGTGGAACATACTTTGGAGCAACTGGTTGTGGTAAAACCTATACAATGATGTTTTTGGCTCGTCAGCTATCCTTACGTTGTGAGGAGCTTGGCTCCCCTACCATTGTGATGATTGTTGATAGAGATGACCTGCAAACACAAGCAGGTAAATTATTCCTACGTTCAGAAGATTTTTTATCGTTGGGTGCAGCCAAAATAATTGCTGATAGAAGAGATCTTAAAACTGAACTATCCATCAGAGAGTCTGGCGGTTTCTTTATTTGTACCATCCAAAAATTCTGCGAAGAGATAGGCGAACTGAATACCCGCAAAAACATTATATGCTTTTCTGACGAGGCACATCGCAGTCAAGTACGTTTGAATTCGCAGTTAAAAATAAAAGATAAAAAAACAGAAAGCATAAGCATAGATGATACACCTATCGGAGCATTCATAACAAAGCCTTATGCTGAGCATCTACGTAGTGCATTTCCCAATGCTACTTTTGTTGGTTTTACTGGCACTCCTATCGATGAGACTATTCAAGTTTTTGGTGAGGTTGTGGACAGATACACAATGCAACAATCTGTTGAAGATGATATTACAGTTGAATTAAAATATATACCTCGCATAGCAAATGTTACGCTCGATAGCGAAAAAGTAAAAGAGATAGACGCGTACTATAAGCAATGCGCTGATGATGGTGCAACAGAAGATGATGTGGCTGCCAGCAAAACAGCAATGAGTGCAATGGAAGTAATTCTTGGTGATGAAGACCGTTTAGGTCGCCTTGCAAAAGATATTATAGAACACTACTCAAATGCTTGCGAAAACAAACCCGATGTAGTACAAAAAGCAATGATTGTAGCCAGCAAGCGAAAAATTGCCTACAGATTACTCCAAAAGTTTAGAGAACAAAAGCCTCAATGGTTCGAAGAAAGGAAATCTCCTGACGATAGTAAATTAACTTCTGATGAGTTTAAAGAACTTTCTCCAATGCCTACTATAGCAATGGTTGCTACACGTGGTAAAGATGATCCAGCGGATATGTATACCTACATAGGGGATAAAGCCCGCAGTAAAAAGTTAGATGATGCATTCAAAACGGACCATTCTAATTTCCGCATTGTTATTGTTGTTGATATGTGGATTACTGGCTTCGATGTTCCTTCTCTAACTTATCTATACAACGACAAGCCACTTCAAAAACAGAGTCTTATTCAAACAATTAGTCGTGTAAACCGAAAGTATACAGGCAAAGAGTTCGGATATATTATTGACTACATAGGTATTCGCGATAATATGATGGAGGCAATGCGTAAGTTTGGAGGAGAAACATTTGGCCCGAGTGAAGATGATGTTCAACAAGCCTTAGAGGCTCTAATTATTGAGTTGAAAATACTCAAAGAAGTATTTGTCGGTTTTGACATCACACCATTTACTGGTCCAAAAACGAGTCCTTTGGATAGATTAGAGTGCCTGTCATCGGCTGCCGACTACATAATCACTTTGACAGAGCAGCTAAATCTTAGCAATGAAAGGGAAAAACCCAAAACCGTTAGCGTTAAGACATTCTTCCTAGCTCACGTGAAGCGATTGAGAACTGCATATGACATTTGTCAGCCATCAAATGTGCTTACTAATGAGCAACTCTCGTTATCGCAGTGCCTTATGGCGGTAGCATCTTATATCAGAAAAACTTCTGGTGAAAAACACGATACAGAAAGTATGAATAGTGCCGTTGAAAAAATGGTTGCTGAGGCGTTGAAATGTAATTCTGTTGTAAGTATTCTACAAACCGATGTAGAAGAAAGCATTTTTAGTCCAGAGTTTGTTGAACAATTGGAAAACATAAAATTACCAGCTACCAAACTTGAAGTCTTGATTAAGATGCTTCGTAAATCGATTAAAGAGTACAAGGATACAAACAAAATAGCAGCTGAGAAATATGAAGAGTTACTTAAGAAAACACTTGATGAATACCACAATAGAAGGGAAAGTTTATCTTCTTCAGAAGCCACAGAAACACAAACAGAGGCGGTAAATTCAATTATCAGAAATGCCACTCAACAGGCATTGGATATACTCTCAAAATTAGGAGAAGACAAAGATAGTTTTAGAAAACTGGGGTTAACTTTTGAGGAAAAAGCTTTCTATGATATACTTATGCATCTACGAGACAAGTATAACTTTGAGTTTGGTGTAGATAAAAAGGTGGGTAGTTTAATTATAAACGATAAATGTAAAGTTTTAGCTCAAAAAATTAAAGAGTTGATTGATGTGCAATCATCGTTTACGGACTGGCTTAACAATACCAATGTAAAAGCAGACTTGAATCAAAAAATATTCTTTTGTTTGATAAATAATGGTTATCCACCGCAACACAATGATGAAGTGTTCGATCAAGTAATGGGTCAGGTGGAAAATTTCAAACAGAAAATTTAAGAAGATATTACACAAATCTAAACAGACAATGACACGGGAACGCAAAAAGGATAATGGCTTACAGTCACGGTCGATAGAACATCAGGAGAAAATCCAGTCAAATTAACCCCTTAATACCAGCGTAAACTGACCCCCTACCGCCAGTGCAAATTGACCCCCTAAAAACGAGTAAAATCAATCAGCAAATGCACAGGGGTTGTACGCAACAACATTAAAAAATACTTGTATCCTTATGTACTATCAGAGAAAATAATTGATGAGATTGAAGCAATTAGTGATGCAGAGATGTCGCGACTGTTCTTAATTAATGTAGAGCACATACTTGCCATTTGGGTAATCAATATCATATATAATTATTTCTAACTCGTTTAGCTGTTTTAGCAGAAAATCAGCATCTTGTATGCTGCAATTAATTATTATCCTCTGAAAATAACTTTTTTTCTTTGCTACTTTCTTTTAACAAGCTGAGCGAACGACTGAAGCATGAGGGAGTGAGCGAAGCGCAGTAAAAAAGAAAGTAGCCCGGGCAATGCCGGGCTTTTTGGTGCTGCACAAGTGTGCGACGCAAGTAAAGCTTAATATGTGGGTTTCAGGTTAGTTCAAAAAATCGCTGTATTTACTGCATATTTCAAAGGCTTTTTTAGTGCGGACTAACCCTGTACCATACAGGATAGAATTTAGCTTTGCATCGGCATTTTTATAGTCTTTCACATTTTGATAATAGCCTGTTATGGCGTTGTATGCGCCAAACAAAGTGCCTGCCGTTGTTTCCATTTGTTGGGTTGGGCTGGCAAATGCATAGCTTAATACATCATCAACGGTATCAACAAACTGGCTGCTAAATTCGAAAGCAGCATTTTCTGTTACTATTGCCTGAAATACTTCTTTGTTTGGTGCCATGGCAAGCTGTACCAATTTTTTTAACTGCTCATCGGTTATACGGGTTTTAGCCCATTTGTTAAATAGGGTGGTTAGCTGGTCGGTAATATTATCAGATATTGCAATAATACGGGCGGCTTCGGTTAACTTCTCAGCTGCGTTGGCTGTATGCTTTATAAATACTGCATTGCTGTGGTTTCTTAGCGCCATGTTTAAGGTATTGTTACATACTATGCGAATGGGTGTAAATGCTGCCATAATTGAGCCGCTGCCATCGTGCGAAGTAGTAAGAAAAATGTATTTTTCTATATCATCATTACGACCAACGCGAATAACATCGGGCATTTTAGCGGTAATAAAGATGCGCTCACCGTTGCCCAAAGCTCCTGCAGTTTCGTATTTTATGCCGCTGCCATCGCTCACCAGGTTATCGAAAAATGTAAAGGCAGTTTCATTTTGTACCACCTGGTACTTTGCGCCAACTATGCCCAAAATTTGGGCGGTGTCTTCTCGAACTGTGGCAAAAAAGTTGGGTACTTTTTGACTATCTGTAAACAGGTCTTTTTTAACTACGTTGTAATCCAGTCCTGCCAATTTAATTGCCTCTGCGCTGGTGGGGTAGTTTTCAACTATTTGCCCTAATCCGTGCCAAGCTTTTTCTTTAACTGAAAAAAAGCTGTCCATTCCTGTAATTGCGTTGCGGTTAATATTGTGTGCCATAAATTTTTAATTAAAAAGTTGTAGTGAGGTAAAAAAATGCAGCTGCATTATGCAGCTGCATTGGTGGGGGTTTGGTTAGAAATTAAAATTAAAATCGTTATCGATGGTAGCCAGTTCAGCCAATAATTTGGCTTTAGCCATTGCCACTATTTCGCCTATTACAATAGGGTGTGAGATGGCAAAGGTTTTGCCTTTGCTATCTGTTAGGCGAACGTTGCAACTATCCCCTGAAGGGCTAATGTAAAAATCTGAAAGGCTGTCAACTGCATCACTAATTTTTTCCCTGCGTTCTAACAATTTGCCAAGGGCGTGAAATTTGTTCATGCGGTCTTCAATGCTCGGGGTTTTAGCGGGGGCGGGCACTCCAAAATTGCTTAGTTCGGGCTTTTGCTCGGGGGCTTTTGGTTGCTCTTGTTTTGGGGCTGCTGCTGGCTTAACATCTTTGGTTGCGCCATTGGTCGGAGTGTCTTTAATAATAGACATAAAAATCGGACAGTTTTTGCGGTGTGTCTCACCGTTTTAATAATACACTAATTTACTAAAAGGTTTTAATATATACAAACTTTAAGGTAAAAAGTTTTGTATTATTTTTTAAACAGGAAACCCAATAAAATCAAGTGTTTCAGCGAATTTTTAAATAAAATTCGTCTGAACCCCAACGGAGTTGCACGGCGTGTCCTAAAGTTCAGGTGTGCGGACAATGGCTTTCATAGATATATGGCGCTCCACAGTGCGCCCTATTACGCTCCGTGGTGCGCTATATGGCGAAAAGCCCCCCTTATGAGCGAGTTTACGAGCGGACAGCCCCCTTATGCCGAAGTATTGAGGCATAAGACCGCCCTTATACAGCTGTTTGGTTGAAAACCAAAGTGCTGTTACTATTAGCATTGTTGAGTTGATTTGAGACAGAAATGAACGCAGTGAATGAATGGACAAAAGCAATATAGCAATGCGATAAAAGATGTCCTTATTGTATTAGTTTAATAACATCTAACAAATGGAACCTCACCCAGGCATGCCGGGTGAGGTGTAGTGCGGGAGATGATTATTTAACGTTGGCTGTTGCAACAATTGTAGCGTTATGCAATAACGTTTGAATTGTTGCTTGCGTTAGGGATAGAAGTGGAAAGCCCACAGCGAAGCGAGGACTTGGAACGGAAAGCCCGGCTCATCCGAAGGTGAGCAACGCCCTAATTTGTTTTCATAAAATCTGAGCCATCTGATAATGTATGCACTCCATCAAACTCAAATACCCACCACACTATCGTATCAAATGCATCTGGCCCATGCGTACTTTCTTCTGCTGGGAAGTTTGGATTCTTCTCACTCTTCTTATCCTTCTTTGTAACATTACCTTGAATCTCTGCTTTCGTTTGCTCTATCGCTTTTATCAACGTATCACACGTAAGCTCATTAACTCTTATCGCATGTTGCCCACTCTTGGCCAACCATATTTTAAAATTGTCAAACTTAGTATCATGTTCCGGTGCTTTACCTATCGGATGTTCTATCACATCCCAATCATCGGGGAACGCATTTATAAATATATCGCGGAAGGTTGTTTTACTTGGCGACCTACCTATGGCCGTATGATCATACACGTAATGGAATTCTTTATTCTGGTGATGCTTGTACTTCTCACAAAACCCCTTTACTGTATCTTCAATTCCATTGGGCGCCAGCTCCCAGATATAATCAATCACGTTTACCGTTTCAAAAATTGAGTTAGGTAGTTTACTTACCTGCGCTACAGGTAACGGACTAATCCTGAAATTGTAATCCATTGCCCCAATAAAGGGTAGGGTTGGGTTATAATCATTGGTACTCTTGTACTTATTTAATTTGGTAAAAGTAGGGTAGTAAGCATGCTCTACCTTATCAGGATCATGGTTGAGGAACGATACATTAAACTCATACTCACTTCTCGATATTCGCCTGGCACGTTTAAAAAAGAACTCACCCAGCGTGGCTTTGTTCTCAAAGGGTTTCATATCACTAAAGTAAACCAGGTTCTTTCTAAGTCGCCTCAGCTTATCCTCGTAAGCATCTATTTTATTTTTATACTCATAGATCGTTTTGGTGCTGGTATATTGCTGCATCTCCTGTTTCCATAAAAGAATCTGCATCTGCATCACATATACCATTTCAACAGCCTTCTCGTTCATCAGCTTTTTCTTGCGCAAAAACCATTTTACTTTCGGGCCGTACTTATCCGTAAACATCCATACACTCAGGTACTCAGGCAAATGACCAAAATATTCTTCTGCACCACGCAATGCCGGCAATACCTCACTGTTTATTTTATCTTCATCGCAATACTTAACCTCATCACCAATTGCCGCCTGTGCATTAAAGGCATTGCCGCTACCTTCAACTGCCAGGCTAACCAAACAAAATGCACATCCATTACTGCAGCTGATAACATTTTCAAATATATCCAATGGTATCAATGGCTTTGCCCAATGCTCCGGAGGGCGTTTGTATTTTACATAGTCAATACCTTCTACCCATCCAAACTTCTTTTCCAGAAAGAAAATAATATTGGGCACAATCCTTTCCTTCAATCGTTTATATGTATCGCTAAATAAAAGAATCTGGCTGCGTGGCATCACTTCACTTAACCGTTGTATGCGTGGGCCCATACCACCACCTGTTTTACCGCCACCCCTTTGCCATGCAGCATAAGTAACGTTGGCATTAATAATTTGTATTAATGCCTGGCTATCATGAAGGGTTACTTCAATACTATCAGAATTCATCTTTGCCCTCCAATTCTTTAATTACCACTTCTGCTTCAGCAAAAGCTTGGTCTGCAGTTAATTGAGTAACAATTAAATTATTCTGTATAATAAAGTTGATGGTTTTAGGCGCCCTTATCGGCTTACTCTCAGGGTACATATCAATATACTCCCGCAATTCCTTTTCCAGTTTGGCAGCACTGGCATAATCTTTATCAATAAAAGCATCATTAATTTTCTTCTGCAAAAACTCAATTCTGTTCTGGATCAGGAATTGCTTATTCAACGGGTAACTGGCAGCAAATACATATTCAGCATTTACAATATCCCGGTAAGCAGTATCACGACTAACACCATAAGCACCAATAATAAATTGGGAAATTTGTTCCCGCTTATATTTTTGCTCCCGTATTTTTTCAGCAGCAAACTGCCAGCGATGGTAAAGCTCCATTTGCTTATCACTCAATATCAAACCTTCGGTATTATTGTTGCCGCCTGCTTCCAGATAGCGAACAATATCATCCCTGTTGGTATCACTAAATCTCGTTTTCGCCAATTCCATCTTTACGTAAGGTTTTACGGGTATCTTCTAAAATTTTTACTGCTAATGTTTGTGCCGGACTGCTACCGCTTGCCGCCAAATTAAATACGCTCTCCCTTATTACCAGTTCAATGCTATTAAACCCGGTAAAATAGGCCACACTCCATTCGTCTTCACCAACCGAAAGCCTTCTGTTAAAATCATCTTTATCCAGCCCAAGCCTAAATGCAGTTTGCTCCGGAGTATACCCCGCAGCGCTTAAACGTTTAATGGCATCCAAAAGGTTAAGATCTTCCATCGGCTAATGCTTGTTTAATCCATTTAATCTGTTGGTCTGCAATCGCATCATCGCAAACCACTACACCACTTTCATAGCGTTTATTCTCTGTATAATTGGCACTGCCAACTACAGCAATTTTCCATTGGGCATTTATAATAACGGTAACTTTTGCATGCGTATCCACCATCGCGTATTTAGTGGCCATGGCTTTAATAATTTGCAAACTGCCGGCAGTGCGTACATCTACCCGGTTATCCAGCACACAATACAAATCGATAATAACCTTTTCATCCACCAGTTGAGCAATTATACGTGCCGGTGTTTCACTCATGGCATAGGTGCTCATGTACACTTCGGCAGGGCCGGTCTTATCCAAAATAGCCATAAGCATTTGGTGCATGCTCCATTCTCCATCACTCACCCAAAATGCACAGCAGCCCGGGGCAATATTGTTAATGGTATCAGCCAGTTTAAGGCTATCACTCATAACCGTAGTTAGCTGCTCGGGCATAATGCTGCTGCTATTGGTAGCTGCTGCCGGTTTGGCAAACAGATTAAAATCAATCCTTCTTGCCATGGCATATATTTAATTGATCCTGGTATTTCTTCAACAATGCGGCCGCATTGCTATTGCCCGGCTCTTTGCTGCAAATCAACCTGTAACGCCGTACATATTTGGTCAAATTATCAATTAGCTTGGCATGCTTAAACGGGTCTTCAGGAATGGTAAAATCATCGGTTTTAACATCTGGTACAGTTCCGTTTTCAATGTAGTAATCCCGTTTATCCCACAGTGCGTTAATCTCTTTTTCAAGTGCCAGAATTTGCTTGCAAATTTCATGGCAAGTGCTCCTGGTAGCATCGCTGTTATCGCTACCGTATTTATCCAACTCATACTGCAGATACTTCATTTTTGCATACTTCGCTTTCCAATCTTCAGTTATACTCTGTAAAATGCTATCGTTGGGGGCATCGGGCATCTTCTCGCCCTTATCGGTAGTTGGGGCAGGGGTTTTTTCACCAGCAGCACAAAGGGCTTGCATGGCTTGCAATAACTTAACTTTTAAGGCAGGGGTTTCCGCACCCGTTAGGGCTTTTTTCAATGCACCATCCTGCCCATAGCGCAGGTATAGCGTTTTGCCGATGATAAAATTTCTGCTGCCCTTCAACCAGCGTTCAATCATTTCCATACCGCAATGTCCGCACAGTAAACCCAACGGCAAAGGACAGTATTGGCCAAACGACCGCACACCCATTAAACACCGCTTGCGTCGCACTCTTGTACACCATAACTTAGGGCAACAAAAAAGGCCCATGCATCAAAATACACAGGCCTGTTGTTCACTTAAAAATAAAAATATTTATTGAATGACTAAATCAATTTTCTTTAATTCATTACCAACTTCTCTGCTGCACATATAAGCTTCTGATAATTTCAATAATTGGTTTTCAGTAATATCACCGTTCTTGTATTTTTTTACCTGAATAATAGGGGCCAATACTACCAGATTTTCAGCTTTTGTTGCTCCATAAGAATCATCACTAAAATCCTTGGATGCATATACTATATTAATGCCAATTGTTTTGAGACCTAATTTGTCCAAATCATCAGGAATTTCATTTAATGCAGGTAAAATCCATGCTTCAGCTTCTTTTGCAGCACGTTCTTTAGCAGTTAATTTTAGTGTATTTAGAATATCATCCGACTTCAAAGCATTTAAAATCAATACACTTTCTCCCGTTTCTTTCTTCAAAACTATAAATGGCAATTTATTATGGTCAGAAAGAAAATACCCTTCCTTTGAATCACCAAAAAAAACTAAATTTTTCATAAACTTCTTTATTGCCGCACTGTTTTTCTTAATAATTGGGTTTGATGTAGAATCAACCAACAATGGGAAAGTTACCATATAAAAGTTACTGGTTACTGCCATATCATCTACATCCTCTACCTCAATTGATAAATCATATTCTAACCTTGCCTTTGTACAATGTGCACTTAATAAACCTTTAAAATCACTTTTTTTTACCTGCGCAATCGAGCAACTTACAATAACCAAAAAACTAATCGTGAATAAAACTTGTTTCATTTGTATTTTTTAAAGTGTTAAGATAATAAAAACTTATTCATTAATAGCTGAGTATTGTTACCCCAGCCTAAGAGTGAGACACAAGTAAAGCCCCATGCGCATCATACTGCACGGTACAAAAAAGCCCACGCATAACCAATGCATGGGCTTAACCTCAAAAAACCATCTATGACAGAAAGCAGAAACCAAATTTTTAAATAACGCCCTTGTATTAAAATACCCGGGCTATCTATAACTATGCCCCAAGTAAATGTGTTTATAATTTGTCTTCCAACTCTTTTAAATCCCGTTTCCTTACATGATCGTTGTACATAGATATTATCATGCAACCCAAAATAATTCCACATACAAAAATTATTAATGCCAAAAAAACAGCACTCCACAAGCCAATATTAAGGTTAGGCATAAGGTTAGGTTTATTGTTATCAATCGGGTAAATGGTAATCTGTTTTGCAAAAATATTAATCAGTTAAATACAAAACAACGTGATTTATCACGCCATTTTTCCTGTGATAAATCACGCACCCCGTGATTTATCACGCGGCCTCATCTCTTTTTACTATCCATACAAATTCATCATCAATCATAAGATATTCATAATGCATTTGTTGCATCATTTCATGCAATTCCATAAGCATTAAATCAATACCGGTATGCTTTTCTACCATATGTTGAATGGCTAAACTCGTAAATGTGTCGGTAAAATTATTTTCTGAAGCGGGTGCATACAAACTGCAGAAAACATTTAATGCGTTAAGCTGTGGGGTAGGCGCTGGGGGCGTAGTATTTTCACTCATAAAAAAGAGGTTGAGGCGCCCACGCTACTCACGCAACGAATTCCATAACCTTTTACAGCCGGAATTACCTCAACCCGGAAGTTCATCTCCAGGAGAGGTTATAGATCGTATATGCAATAAGTAACGTGGGCAGTACAAATATACTACTTACAGTATAATTGTATATGCCGCATCCGCAATTAATTCATAAGTAATTACATAATGGCCATTGGGTGGCGGGCTGCCACTCGTCCAGGTATACACCACGGTATAATCAATAAACCTAAACATACCAGGTATAATATTTACCTCATAACCATTTAGCAAATAGGTGCTATTTACAGATGTGTACAATCCACCGCCCAATGTAGTAACAACCCTGTATTTAAATAACAGGTTGGTTAGGCTTATCCTTACGGTGCACGCTGCATCGATATATCCACGCACAAATACATTTGCATTGGTAACATGGGTGTAATAGGTATGGTTACCGCCGCTATAATAATCAAAGGTTTGCTCAGTGCCTAGTATTTCTACTTCAAGTCGCAGGTAAATGGTACCGCCACCCTCAACAGGCACTTCAATCTGCTGGCCATATACCAGTCGTTGCATAGTGGCTTCAATTAAAACATGGCCATCCTGCATGGGCTTTTTTACATAGCTTCTAAACAGGTACTCAACATTGTTTACCAATACCTTATCATCCCATTGGAATTTTGCCAGCTCGTAGGCTGGTAATAAAAACTGCTGTTTGGCAGCATCTTCGGGGCCGCTTATCATGTTCATCCAATCCTGCCACCAATATTTAATTAACCCAAAATCATCATCGCCATATTTATGGCGGTACACATTGCTCCAGGTTAATGCAGGTGTGCCCGTGGGCGGTATATGTATACTGCTCATGTATGGGTATTGCTTGGGGCCTGCAGTACCATCCAATTTGGTTTCATCTACCATGCCATGATAAAGCAGGGTTCTTAAACCGGCTTTCTCATAACGGCTCTGCTCGCAATAAGGCAGTAATGCATAATAATCAATACCGCTTAAGGTGCGGTATAAAGTATTGTAAACAGGCAGGGTAGTGCACTTGGTTTCAAAGCTGTTGGTTACTGTGTCTTTGGTTTCATCGTAAATATTATCGGCAAAAACCACCCATTGGCGGCTACCACTTTCATAAACCACATGGTAATATTTATTTTCTGCAAACACGTATACCAATGTATTATCCTGCACACTGTCAAAACCGGTAAAGCCGTAAATATCTGGTAGATCTGCTTTGGAGTATACCGCACTGCCAATGTTCCAGTTTTCAAAATCCGGACTGCTCACAAAATTGTCGTTGCCGTCAAAATTGTTTTTAAAACCAAAAACAACCGCCTCACCGTTTACTGTGCTTTCAATGGTAGAAAGGGCATATCTTGTCCAGTCCTTACGCGGTTTATTCTTCATTTCTTTTAAAGCAATAAACCGGCAGCTGTTGGTATTAATATCAAAAATGGGCACCCATGCATAGCGTTTGCATATCTGCACAATAAAATCACTGCAGGTGTAATCCGCAGGCATAAAATTATTCAGCGTAAAACTTAATGAGTCTACTGGTATGGAGGTTACTACTGTAGGGCTAAATATATCATAACTGCTGGTTCTGGTAATAATGGCTTTAACGCAAAACAATAGCAGCTTTTGCCATTGCGTATCATTTAGACCGGTAAAATCTACCTGCCAGTTATTTTCAGTAAAAATCTTTTCCAGCACATAAGCCAGTTTTATAAATGGCACAATATCCTGTTCGGCTTTCAGATTACCATTTTCATCAATTTCATTCATGTAACCGCTGCTGTACACATCATCAGTAATGCCATTCCAAAACTCATTACGGCATGGGGCAATTACATAATCATAAGTACCATCCCATGTATCCTGAAAATGCTGCATAAAGCCGCCACTGCTATCCGCTGCATCCCATGTGGTAAACGTAAAGCTGCGGGCACCATCTAAAAAAAGTTCAGTAAGTTTTTTGTTTTGTATAGTACTGTAAAAATTGCTGATGCCAATTAGCAAATAACCGCTGGCACTGCTTTTTTCATTAAACATTCTGTCCATGCCGGCACTCTCAACTACCAGGGTGCAATTGCTGTCAAAACTATCATCATCGTAAAGCTCAACGGCAATTTTCTTAATTGCTTTAACCGTAATATCAAAAAAATACTGCCCCAATAAACGGCAGTTCTTATCGGTGTAAACGAAACTGATGGGTGTACTATTCTCCATAATAATATCATCCACAATAAACAAAGGGCTTTTCCTTTCAATCTCTATGCTCTCATCAGGGGCAATATCAAAAAATTCATTTTGGTACTTTATTTTGTACATGCGTCTGTAGTTTTATAGGCTACCTAAACCAAATGTTTTATAACTCGGGGTAAATACCTCGTTCTGCTCGGCCAACTGCCATTCCAGCGGAAAACTAAACAGATCATCCAGCCGGTTGCCCAATTGCTGCCCCTTCTGTATACTATTTACCGGAATCATACGGGTATCAATAACCATGTTTATATTTTTGCTGGCCAGTATATCCATAAAAGCTTCCTGCTGTTCCTTGGTACGTATCAGACCAATATCACCTTTGTAGTTACGCTGTAGCAGAATATTGGTGGTGCTGTTTTTGGCTTTTCTGCGGTTACTGTTCCATTCATTTACATCAATGCCGGTATTAACCGCATCGCTGCTTTTTTCGTAATTAATATTGGTTTCGCCCATTACCCGCACTCCATCGGCGCCGCCAAGGCTGTTGGTATACACCAAATCATAACTATCATATACCGGGCGGTACTCAATATAAAAGCGGTAAGCATTTACTTTATCGGTGGTGCCTGCTACATCGGTAATGGTTACATTAAAATAATAAATGGGCTCACCCAGCAGGCTTTCCAATTCCAAATCATAAGGCTGTAAAAACAAGTGATACAAAAAGCCCGTTTCCTCATTGTAGTTTAATGAGTAACTCGTTGCTGCACCGCTAACGCCCACCATATCAATTTTTACAATAAAGCCGGCTTCATCAAAATTTAAAAAACTCAGGTATACCAATTCATTTGCATAAATAAAGCGGTTGGTGGGTTGCCAGGTTAAAAAGGGTTTATCGCTTTCAATATAGTTGATAAAAATATTGTTGCGGCTGCTTTTATGATACTCAATGCCGCCCTTAATCACCACACAAACATGATCACTTTCAGTGGTAACAAATTCCCTGTCCAAATTATCGGCATCTACTTCGCGGTATTCAATATAAAACTGTCGACAACTATCGTTGGCATTGGTAATAGTGGTGGCAGGTATGGGCGATACTGCATTTACCAGGCTGTTTAAGTACGACTGCAGATAAAAATAAATCTTACCATCTGCATTGGGTATCAATGGCAGGGTAATCAGTTCGGTAAAGCTGCTACTGCCCATTTCGGCATACATAATTTTTACCTGAAGCAACAAATCAACCCTGCTTAAATCAGCCAGTGTAAATACGTACCTGATTTCATTTTTGCTATAGCAATAACTATATGGGCGTTCATCTAATGTCATAAAAAATATTTTTAGCCAAACCAATAATCAAAGGGCATCCTGCTTGCGTCGCACTCTTGTGCGTTCACCTAAAAATCAGCTTTTTACAGCCAATTGCATAGGACAGGTGTATTTGCTAAATTTCTGGCGAAAGAATAAATTAAGCATACCTGCATTTGCCTTCACATTTCGGGTTGCTATCACAATAATTAAATGGGCATCCATCTAATGATGAATCTGGTGATTTGTATTTTAATACATCTCCATAATATTCTTCCCTTTCCATCAACTTATTAAAATGTTCGTCGCACAAATAAGTTGTCAATTCATGCCTTTGATTAAACTGTTCGTGCTGTTCACTTTCAGTTTCTTTGTCCCAAATATTTTGCTCACCAACTTTATGTGATGCTCCGTTTTTGCAACCCAATTGCATACATTTTACATCGGTGCAATTTTTTGGTTTTTCCATTTTTTAATGATTTAATTTTTGCCAATTTTTACTATTTGCTCATTTATAATCAAACCGTACAAGAGTGCGACGCAAGTAAAGCTTCATGGTTATTCCCCTGCCGGGCTAATAATGCATTAATACCAATCTTCATCATTGTATAGCAATTCCTTTGCCGGGGCTTCGTCCTGCATTTGCAATACCCAGCCAAACAGGTTATCGTTTACCGGACCAATCTTACTAACGGTAATTTTGCCCTCATCAAAATAAAATAGCCCGCCACAGCTGCCATTGGTTTCATAATCATTTTCCATAAAGCTGATATACAAATTCATTGCCCGCTCTGCTTCGTTATAGGCGGCTTCAATGCCATCTGCCAGGTTATTGGCGTAGGCATCCATGTCAATCTTTGCCAAAAACATCAGGCTATCATTTACCAACCGGTTACCGGGGAAACTGCCGGTTTCTTTAAACCGCATGCTATAATCTAAATGCACCACGCAGGGGAAATGCGCCCAATTGGCACAGGCTGCATTCAGTTCATCTTCATCATTTATGCGGTGGAAGCTTTTACGCAAATCGGTGCTGCCCACACTCACCGGCCTGTTATGCGCAACTACCCGGCTACTGTTGGCTATGTTTTTAAAATAGTCGCTGCGTTTTTTGTAGGCACCATCGGGCACTGTATTGGTGGGAATATTTTGCTGCTGCACCTGCAGTTCTACAAAACCAAATATGGTATTGTGGCCGCTGGCATCAGTTAAAATAATATCTGCACCATTGGTTAACTGGTTACCACCATAAAAATCCGTTATCGTAAAGCTATGTATTAACCATTCACCGGTATTGGTATTGGTCATGGTGGCGGCAACTGCCTGTGCATTGCCATTAAAATAGCGGAGTTCCCAAATATTATTGCCATCATCAAAAACCGCCACCTGAATGGTTACGGTATAAAAATTACTACTCACCAAATCCGTATCTGCTATTAGGAAAATGGCGGTTTTCTCATTAACCACATCAAAGCCACGGGCAAAGCGGCCAAGATAACCACCCGTTGGGCCTACACGCCAATAACCTTTACTGGTTCCCTCTGCATCGTATTGCGTAAGGTAGCGGCAATAGTTACCGGGTATCATGTCTACACCAAAATCCTGATTATATGCATCCTGATCAGCATCATTACTAATGGTATGATATGCCGCATCGGGGTAGGCTGCCCTTAGTGCAGCTATACGGGCAGGGTTTAAATACTCAATGGTTTTATTGGTAATATAAAACTGCTCCTGCTCAGCTGGGTAGCCTTGTGCTATGATATTATCAATGGCTGCAGTAAAATTGGCGGTTAATGCAGGGTCAATAATTACCCCGTATTCAATGCCATAGGTAGTAGCATCATTCACATCAATCACCTGCCTAAAGGCACAAAAGCCCAGCCCATCGGCGGCGCTGCGTATGCCGGCATGTTTATTAAAAAACTCGTAGGCACTGCCATCATTACCCAACATAGTATAACTATTGCCCGCTGCAATGTTTACAATATCAATACCCTGGTGTAAGGCGCTGCACAATAATGCAAACAGGTTTTGCTTATACGATTCCTGAAACCATGCAAGCCCTAATGTTTGTTCAAACTCGCCACCAATGCGTTTGGTTTCGCCTGCGCCTTCTCTAAATGGTTGCAGATAAGTGGTTAGGTATTTTTCAAACGGTATGCCATAGCTATGTGTTGGGTCTCCGGTTTTTATATTGGCATTGGGGTAATTGTTATTTACATAGGCAAGATTTTGCAAATCGTTACCTGGGTTTATCAGCAATTGTATGCCGGGTAAATTGGCTGCCAGGTTAAGGTTTAAATTATACCAAATATCCCGCTTACGGTTTTGCCAGTCTTCATCCAGAATTTCATACACGCTGGCATCGCCAACTGGTGCACCATCAATATAGGCATTGGTGATGGTACCTGCGTAAGGGTCTGTATCACCGGTTTTTCCTTCGCTGGCTTGCCAGCGAACAATATTGTTTTTTATATTATCTGGCAGGCTTTGCAAAAACAGGCTAACCTGCGCCAGCATATTATCGTAACGGGCAATAAAATCGCTGTTTAGGTAATACGGGTATTCGCCTGAAGTAGTTTCTACTACAGGTACATTGTATGGTGCTGTTAATAAATAGGCTGGTGTATTGGCAATGGGCCCCACTGTAACACTAAACCAAATTGGCCAGTTGTTTTGCGTGGCATATTCAAACTGCTGCTGCATGTACGTGAAATCAAATACATCCTCAGCCGTTTCAATATCAGCCCAGCTAAAACGAAAACGCCAGCTTTTTACACTTGGCGCTAATGCTAAAAAACTGCCGCTGTTGGGTGTTATAAAACCCAACCCGGATAAACCGTAATTATTGTTGTTTGCCATACATGCGTTTTAGTTTTTCTTCCTCTTCAATACTGGCCACTATTTCCATAAAGGCATTGTGTACAAATAGGTTTTCTGTATCCTGAAAAGTGCCATACTTGTTACCGCTTAGGCTTCTGATTAATCCGAATAAACCTTCATAATAATCTCCGGTGGTTTCTGTTCCACTACTTTTAAATGCTTCAGGGTAACTATCCCGAAGATCTTCGCGGCAGCTGTCGTACCAAATAAGTATGGCCTGCTTTACAACCAGGGGCCAGCGGGCTACTTTTTTTATATAGTAATCGGTATCAGCCGGTTTAAATGGTTTACGGCAATCGCCATCGCTATTCCGTTGTACATCATAATTGGGTTTGGGTTCTCGGTAAAGAACGGCCACCAGTTCGTTCAATGCTTCCAGTTCATCTTCCATTGTTTCAGAATGGATTATTTTATGGTAAGCATGTTCGCTATGGTGAAATTCACTAAGCCTTAAATTATCAAAATCACTTGCCGGACCGTAGAGCGTGGTAAACCTGTGCCGGTACTGTGGTATTAACTGTTTGGTGATGCTTAGCTTTTCAAATACCCATCCAATATGTTCATAGCAGCGCTGGCGAATATCAGGCGGGGTAAGCAGAAAACGCAGCAGGCTTTTGCTGTAAAGCGCAAACAAAGCTTTATCCAGCGATATGGCAATATCATTGTATTGGGCATTTAGCACATCGGCCAATGCAATAAACTGCTTGCTGGTTAAATCATCTTTTTCCGCAAGCAGTATGGTTTTTGTTTTATCGTATTTCAGTTCAATCAAAACCTGATGATATTATAAGTGATGCCAATGCCGGCCGCTGGTACAAATGCTTTGCCTGTATAGTAATAGCCTGCCTGTAATCCAATGCCAAAGCGTTTGGGTTTGGGCTGGGCAATATCAATGGCCGTTAACCCGGTGATGGTGGTATTGGGGTTGGCGCTGTAGGCGTTTAATACCAACTGTTTTTTAAACAGCCCTTTCTTTTTATAGTAGCTTACAAAAGTTAGGCTATCACGTATGCTATACGTCCAGGGCTTATCTGTTAAACTGCCATTAATGGTAAGCCATTTATCTTCAAAATGGATAGATAACGTGGTATCCGTATCAATATACAACGGGGTGGTGTTGCCTTTCCATGCATCAATAGGCATGGTGTACTCCCGTTTATTGGAATCTGTTTTTGGAATTAAAGCTTCCAGTGTCATGGTATGATCACTGAATGGTTTACCAATATCGCTTTGTCCGTAATCAAATTCAGGGGTAAAAGTTCCCTGTGTAATGGTGCCGGCTTTTATAATGGCTTTAATGTTTTTTGGTTTGGTACGTATAACCCCCAACAGGCTATCAATAATAGCCTGGTAATGCGCTTTAACGGTGGTAATATCTGCCACCACTACCTGTTTTTCTGCATGATGATTGCCGTTTACATCGGTGTAGCGGGTAACAGGTGTTTCTTTTATTTTTTCTATCTGCGCATCATCCTTGGCCATCTCAATATGATGGCAGCTATCTACCAGCAGAATTACGGTAACCACTATTAAAAAAATAGTGTACACTGCTGCAGTAGTAAAAAAATGCTTGTGGTTACTTAATTGTATCATGATTGATTTTTTGTTTTGCTTTGGGTAAAAAGCCATCCGATAACGCCCACCAGGCACATATCGAAAAACTTGTTTATTACCTGTTGGTTTTCTTTTGGGTACTCGTGGTAGCAGCCAATTACAACTATTACCAGACAGCCGATAATAACTATTACGGCTATTGCATTTTGTACCATTACTTTACTTAATCTGTCCCACATAATTAAAAGGGTTTAGGGTTGAATGTTTAAGGTTGATTGGTTTGGGTTTGTATAATTTTTTCAACGCTGGCAATCAGCTGTTTTAAATTGGTGGCGTAATTAGGATCTGTTGCATAACCGGCTGCAGCAATGGCTTCAATAAATTGTACAGGGTTTGCTTTTACTGCCAATGCTTTTGCGTAGCGTGGATTGTTAATAATAAAATTGGCATGATCGGTAAAGCATTCCTCTGGTGTAGCATACTTTCTAAAATAGGCTTTGATGGTATACTTGTATAGCTTTTTGCCATTTCTTACCACTGGTTCTACTTTAATAATATTGGCAAATTTGGCATCTACCCGGCTGCTATATTCTGTTGTAGTTAATAGCTGCTCATTGCCATTTATGCCATCGGTATCTTTTACGCCAAAAAACATATTACCTGGTGCAAATTTGCCCCAGCCACTTTCCCATGCTGCCTGTACTAAAATGGCAATGGCACTAATACCGGTTTTTTGCTGTGTTTGTACAGCATGTGGCAGGTAGGCTTGTATAAATGCTTCTTTGGTCATAATTATTTTCTTGAGTTAATAGATCCTTTTATTTCGTGCAGCATGCCGGTGAACTCGCTAAGGCTTTGATTAAATTCCCCAACTACTTTGGTAAAGCTGTTGGTCATATATTTCCACATCATTACCATGCCTACAATACATAGGAAGAGCAGCACGGTTAAAATACCAATGAGGAAATCGTATTTAAAAGCTTCTGAAATGGCGGTGCCTGTTACATTGTCCATACGTGAATTTTTGGGCTTTGGTTATGGTAATTTTTTATGGTTGAGTTATTTGTTATAGTACAAGTGTGCGACGCAAGTAAAGCCTAACATTTATTCTTCTGCCTGGCTAAAAACCATATATGCCACCCCTGGTGGTGTTTGGGTTTACTACCAAACTTGGATCAACAGGTGCCACATAATAGCTGCTTGTTTTGTAGCTGGCAAAAATGGTATCGCTTGCATTTGTGTCCAGGTATTCTTTTAGCCTTAACAGGTATCGATCACCATCTTTTTCCGCACTATCACGAATCATTAACCTGTCGCTATTGTCGCTTTGTTTCTCATCTGGCTTAACCAAATTACTGGTGCCGCCACTGCCCAATCTTGTATAAAAACCGTTGCTGCTTAGCTTAACTGGCATTTTTTCTACTGCGGTTTTTATGGTGTAATTGGCCACTGCATTTTTTATTAATTCAATGGCAATTTTATCCTCTTCAGTGGGGGCAGTTTTGTTTTTTAACTCCGTATAAAAATCATCGCCAATGGTGGGCTTTAGGTACATGTTTTCTACCTGCTTTATCCAGGGGCGTAAATCTTTGAAGCAGCGGTGCGGCTGCTCTAACACATAGTAATTGCTAAACTCCTCACCTGTTTTAAAAATAATATCAAACTTTCCGGGCATTTGCCAGTTGAGTGTGCTAGTATTGGCATATAAATATGCCAACAGGTTTTCCAGCGCAAAGCAGCCCTTATCTTCCAGTGCATCCCGCAGGGCTTCAAACTCCCAATGGTGCAGGGGTTGCATATTATCGCTGCTAAATGTACCTGCACCACGGTCGGTTATTTGGCTTTGAATATTGGGCAAATCAAGCCAGTAAGCCAAAGGCGCCAATGCTGCCCGTACTTTTTTTAGCAGGGTGGTAAATGTGGCATTGGTAGGGGTTGCCACCAAACGGTTGTACAGGTTACTGCCCAATACTGGTTCAATAAAACGCAGCTCACCGGCTTCCATATCGGCCAACTGACTGTCGTTATTAATAAACATAACCTTTACGCCGTTGGCCCTAACTGTATTTATGTCTGTAATTAATGCCATGGTTATATAGTTAATGGCTGTGTGCTACCGCCTGTGTCTAATGTGGTTAAGACGCTGCTGCTGTACCTGAATACCAGCCTTGGGGTTATGGTTCGGGCTGCACCTGTACCACTAACCGGGAATATTTGTCTGGATGTTTGCAAACGGGTGTCCCAGCTGTTAAAACGTTTAATCAGGTTATACACCTTCAGGTTGTTTTGCCTTTCTGGATTAAGCAGCATGAGCAGTACAAGAGTGGCTTCGCGAATATCGCTGCCACTACCTGCACCACCGCTGGCACCATCCCCTAATAAGTTACCACCCCAAATTGCAGGGTTAAAAAACATGCTGAATAATATCTGTTTATCGGCAGCTGCACTATCTGGCAGCATTTTGCCATCCTTCATTTTATCGTCTAATACGGTAATGGTAATATCATCTACCATGCTTTGGCTTAATACATCATAGTAGCGGCCGGCCATTATACTTTTGCCGCTTTTTTCCTCGCCCATCAAAAATTCGTTTACCTCGTTGTACTTGGTATCAATTATTTCCTGCCGCTTTTCCGGACTATAACTATCCCATTTGCGGTGTACCCTTTTAAAATAGGTTTCCGATACTATGATGAGGTATTTAACCGTCATCTGGTTTTTGTTAATGGCGTTTTTAATACTCGGTACGCTGCGGGTAATATCTACCCAGGCTTTGGCGCTGCGGTGCAGGGGTTGAGGGTAGTAGTTATGGCCATTAATTAAAATGCGGTGTAACATGGCAAACTCATAGCCACTGCCCGATTGTACCAGTTGATCATGCTCATAGCCTTCTATCAGCAATGGCACTTTTTTAACCTTATCGCCATCTGCAGTGGTAGGGGCTAAACTCCAATCGCCACACAGGTACATATTATTTATATTGCCACTGGTATCTTTCTTTTGCAGCCTGGCCATGGCAATATCTGTGGCTTTAATGCGGTTAATGCGGTTACGGGCACCGTTTAACATTAACTGTGTGGCTCCCCAGCCATAGCCCAGCATATTATAATGGTTTAGATAGCCATGCGTAAAGCTGTCGTTGGCTTCCAGAAAATCATTTATCTCACTATCACTAACCCATTCCAAATGTTCAGTGCCATCTACATCCTTATCCATCAGCAGGTAAGCATCAATGCCACGGCCCATGGCAAGTCGGCTTTCGGTTTGTACCGCTGCACTTAGTACGCCGCAATGTTTAATATCATCGGCAATGGCAATGGGCTCCATATTGTTATCGCCCCATAAGCTCCATTCGCTGCTAATTAGTTCAGGACCAGGTTTGCCGGTGGTAAATTTCTTTTTATCGGTTACTGCATCTGTATAGAAGGCCGCTTTGGTAGTAACACCATAACCAATACCGTCTTTTATAATTACGTTATTACTCATTTACATTACTACTTTATTGTTAAAGCGGCGCACCAGCCGCAAATGAATTTTAACCAAATTGCCATCGGGCAGTATGGTTATGTTGCGGGTACTGTTTTGCCAATGTTTGGGGTTACGTTTATGGCGGCTGGTTTCCATGGGGCCGCCGCTGGCAATACCATTATGGGTGGGGGCTTTTTCTTTGTAAGCTTCCTTATATTCCAGCCACTCGCCACCTGTATTCAATTGGGTATTGCAGGTTCTAAAGCCAATACTAAAAGTTTGGCCCGTATCCATCGCCTGCACCATTTGTTTTAGTGTAATTGTTTCCGGTATCATTGCACATGCAAAATACCTTTCATATACGGGCGGGTAAAGGACAGTGTAAACCGATTTTACAATTGTGCGGATAGCAGAAATTGAAGATTATTTTTTTGCCGGGCAGGGGAATGGGGTTGGAGCTTTACTTGCGTCGCACTCTTGTGCGGGGGAATATTATTCAACTGTCTATAGAAAACCCCATCATGCTATGCATAACAGGGTTTACATTAATCCCTTAGGATTGGTTTTGATGTATTTTAAAGCTATTCAAATATAAATATGGTATTTTTAATTTCCTCAAGCAGCAATTTAAAATGAAAAGGTTTCATTTTGTTGCATACCATATTTATGTCCGATTCATGAAATGAATAAATTAAATAAGTACGTATTTGAGAATTGGGCTTTAAACTTCCTTCAAACATAGTATCGTCACAAGAAAATGTATACCGGTCTTTATGCAGTGTTGACGATAGCATTACACCAGTATAATGGTTTTCGTACCCACTTGATTTATTTTTACTGATAATTAAAACCGGATGAGTAATTTTTTGCCCTTTAGGCGAGCTTACCGGATCAGTTAAATAAACAACATCTCTTTGATTATATGGCATATGGTTTTGAATGCTTTGATAATGACTTAAAAGAAATTATGGATGCAATTCTATGCAATTCTTTATCTGAAGCAGGAATTGGATTTTCATTAAAAAGGATATGTCTTAAATGGTTTTCTACACTGTACAAATCTTCCAAAATACCTTGTGATAATTTTTTATTTTCTTCATTATCAAAAAAATTGGACTTCTCGAAAGAGGCGTAAATTTTATTGAATTTTTTTATTGCCTTTTCAATAGTTATGTAATCATTTGCAAGTTCTTCCTTCTGGATTTGGGGGATTATACTTTTTATAAATTCAACCCTATTGCGCAGCCTATTAAGGTCTTTGTTTACATAATCAATAAATCCAGAGAGTAAGGTTGTATCACTAAATATTTTTTTTACTGAGGCTAAAACATTCAATACTATTAGCTTTAAATCAAACAAGCAATTGCTGGGATAGGGGTCTATATTTTGTTTGAATGCGTATACCATTGGATAGTTATAATGGCTGCTATTGATTGCGATTATATTAAATAGATTTGCAAGACTAAATAAAAAAGTAAAAAACAAACCGCTTATATAATATAATAAGGGATTTATATACTTTTTTTAAGGTAATATATTGGATTGTTACAACTTGGAAATGAGATTAAAAGTATATGCATTATTGGCATAGCTTACTAATTTGGGGTGATAATAAATAGTAATTTGGCTGACTGTTAAAAACCATTAACTTTCATGCAATAACTATACCAAAAAGGATAATGGTTACAATATATTAGAAATTTATTTATTCAAATCCTTTTTCCACCCTATTTCTAACCAGGCTATAGAAATATATTTTATTTAGCAAGGACGTTACCAAGATACTGCTATCTAACATCAATTCTTTAATCTCCTCATTTTTTTTAGCAATCAATTCATCGCAAAATAATAATGCACCATCCTGCCCTTTCTTTTGAATTAAGATGGAAGCAATTTCATCTACATTAAATCCATAGTCCGGATGTTTTATGGAGGATATATTTTCCATCTTAATAATTTTTATATTGGTTTTATTCGTGTTGCGTATTCCCTTTTTCCGCCCATTTCATTTCCTGCTTAATAATATAACCAGCCTTTTGCAGGTGCGCAATTTTCTTATCCAAAGAAATATTGTTTAGCCCGGCACGCATGTCGCTGCGCATTTTACCTACTGTACCTTTAGTTAAACCCAATATACGAAAAATTCCACGGGTATTAATCATTTGCTCAAAGGCTTCGTTTGTTGTCATTGTGGGTGCGTAAGTAGTGTTTGGTAAAGGCGATGGCTTTTTTGTATAGTGCTTCCTTTTTACCTTCCTCAATAGGTTCCAGAAAAAGAATATTGGTTAAAGCAAAAGTACTTGTATTTATTTGTGCAGTAAATACTGGCGGCTTTTTGCGGTAAACAACTGTAATGCCATCATGATTGATTAATTTATGTACAGATTCTTTATCCATAACGGTTGGCAGTTTTACGTGTGGCTCACTTTTGAGTTATGAAGTTAGCGAAAGTTTTATTATATACAAACAAAAAATGCTACCCAAAAGGGCAGCATTGCGTTGTATTAGCAGCAACCATACAATACAGTTAACAGTTGCTGCAGTTTTTTTAGTTTTTCAATTTGCTTCATAATCTGATTTCTCATAGGCAGATCATGTTCGTTTGCTAATTGATACGTAAGGGTTAGGGTTAGTTGTTCAATAAAAGAAATAGAGGAAGCCAAATCATTGTCTTCATCGAACTGCCAGACAGATAATAAGACAAATTCACTTGTGATTTTGTCCGGCTTTTTGTCAAACAGTGGTGTTAGTTCTTTTACTAAAGTTGCAATAGTATTCCTGTGTTCAGGGCCATCGCTTCTCTTCAGGTACTTCACTAATTCCATGGTAGTCTTCGGGTTTGATTTGAGCGCTTAATTTACTAAAATCTTATTTGTTTAGTAATTAAATACAATTATGGCGATAGTATTAAACAAAATTTTAATCAATGAAAACCAGCGTTGTTTTGAATTCTTGCCTTTTGGCTTTGGGCATCTTCCAGTTTAGTTAATTTGAAATTCACGTATGGCGCTACTGGATTTTCTAACCTTTTTAGTACGGCCCGCATAAGTGCTTTTGTTTCCTCATCGCTGTTATTAATGATTACCGGCTGCCCATTGCCACCGTTGCCATTGGTACCGGGAGTAATACCACCTTCGGCAAATTTTAAATTGCTGTAGCTGCTATTGATGCGGCTATAATCTACCGCCTGGTAGGGGCGGCGTTTATAGCTGGGGGTAACGATGGCGCTTGTATCCCAGGTTACACCGCCATACATACCGTTTAAGCTGCTTGTAATTTGGCTGGGTGTACCGGTAACCGTGTACATGCGGTTACTGCGCATGGCACTTTTTTTAATTACGCCCTCATCGCCTTCAAATTCTACATGACGGCCATTTACATTCCTTTTTATTCCGTTTGCCTCGTGGCTGGGGCCTTCTAATTTACCACCCAATGCATATTTTTTTGAAGCTATGGTCGCTATTTCTGCACCAACGGTGGCCAATGTAAATGCAAAAGCTGCTATACCTGCAAAGTTGGGCGGTATGGGTGCGCCAAATTGTTTGATGGTAGCAAGTACGGCCTGGGCACCATTGATACCGGCATTAATTAATTCCAGTTTCTTTTGCCTTTCAAACTGCTTTTTTTGTAAGGCTTCTTTTTTGGCGTCTGCATCTTTATCCAGCCTATCTATCTGCTGATTGTATTGCTGCTGGGTAATTAGTTTGGTATCGAGTAATTTTTTATATGCTTGCTTTTCTACATCATTGCTTTTAAGCTGTTTGTATAAAGCAGAATTTTCTTTACTGGTTTTTGCCTGGTTAAACTTATCTGCAATATTTACCGCTTCCTGAAAATAACTGAGGGCATTACTGATGTTATCCAGTTCCTCATTTAATGATTCCTGTTCTGCCTGGCTGCGTTGATGCCTGTATTTTTCTCGGATTACTTCCTTTTCACTTTCAAGTAATTCAGTATTGCTTAATTCTTTCTGTTCGGCTGCATCCAAATTACCTATAGTGGCATTTAGTTTTTCTTTGCGGTTGCCGTTTAGTAATGCTAAGGCACGTTTCGCTGCGGCATTGCGTTCATCTTCGCTGAGCGACTTTAAGAACCTTCCCATCGATGCTTTTAACAGGGCAATATCTTCCTCCTGTATTTCAGGCACCACATCTACCACTACCGGGTTATCCTTTGCTTTGCTACCTAGCTTTTCGTTAAGGTCAATTATCTTCTGCTCGGTGGTTTTTTGTAGTTGGTCTAAGGCTTTGGTAAGCGCTTCACCTGCAAACTTTTCTCTGAATAGTTTTTCATCTTCTGCCTTTTGCTGGAAGATCTGTTGAAAAGCATATGCATAATCTGATTGAGAGAGTTTGCTAAATTCTTCGGAAAGGGCTTTTAAACGGGATAAAGCTTTTTCCAGTTCCTGATCTTTTTTAGCATTGCCTTCTATTGTTTGAGATAGTGAAGCTGCATCTGCTTTTTGTTGGTTTTTTAATTGTTCCTCAGTAGATTTTTTTGCTGCATCTATCTGCTCCTGCAACTGATCACCGTTCAACCGCTTTACCTCAGCACTATAACCTAACTGCTGCGATAATAATTCCCGGTATAAATCCTGCTTTTGTTTTATTTCTGCCTCGGTTGCTTTTCTTTGGAATGTGGTGCCACCAGTTTTACCATCACCGGACTCCTTTACAGTAACCAGGAATGACCCTGTATTCGCAATTTGATCAATCTGCTTTTTGGTTATAGCCAACCTTTGTTCAATCTCTGAAAGTTTGCTGTTATTTTCCTGAATAGCAGAGGCATTGGTGACTTTTAAACGGGCTTTTTCTGCATCAATAAATTCACGGACCCTTCCGGTATTGATGGCAATTACGTTGCCATATTTATCAAACTCACTGGCTGCAGATGGTAGGATAGAAGTAACACTGGCGATGATCTTTTTTAATTCGCCCTGCTCGGTGGCATTTAAATTGGTTTTTGATTTAAGGGTATCGTACCTGTCCAGCAATGGGTTTATATTTTTCTCCAGGTTATTTACGCTGGTCTGCTGTTCATCAAAACGTTCAGTGGCAGTTTTGGTACTGCTAGCCATATCTACCAAACTACCGGTAATACTTGCCAGTATATTTGAAAGTACACTATTGGCAAATAATGAATTGATAATTTTACCCAGCTTTTCTAAGTTGGCCGCAAGGTTTTCGTTCTTTAAATTAAACTCCTGCGTTAAGCTGTTTTGGTTGGTAAGTGCTTCGCTGGCAAGGCTTACCTTGCTGGTTAATAGCTCCTGATTTTTACTCAGCTTACTCAATACCTCACCGGCACCAGTGCCATCAGCATCAAGCTCTTTTAATATTCTGGCAAAAGCCACATTGCTGCTGCCTGCTTTACCTGCACCTTCTGCTACCTTGCTAAATGCTTGTAGCATATTGGTATTAACCAGGTTGGTAAATTCTTTTATAGGTACGCCTGCTACCTTGGCAAACTTCTCTGGTTCAACCGCAATTTTTTGCAGTATTTTGGTAAAGGCAGTAGAGCCACGCTCAACCTCAATACCCAATTCTTGAAAAGTTGCTGCAGTACCCAATATTTCGCCACTGCTTAATTTAAATGTGCCGGCAACACCAGCCATTCGGTTGGCAATATCCACTACAACTGGAGCCGTTGCCAAACCATTTGCACCCAATACGTTTAAGGCATTACCAATATTGGCAACATCGGTGCCATAATCACCGGTTTTTATATCCTGTAAGTTGTTACGAAGTACACTTAAGGTAGTGGTAATTTCTTTGGCACCACCACCAAATTCATCACCCAGGGCCACTACAATTTTATCAATGGCCGCAACATTGGCAGCGGTGGCAGCTTCGCCTATTTGCCCCAGGCCAATAGCAATTTCTCTTAAATTGGCAGTGCTTGTACGGGTATCTATTTTACCTAACTGGCTATTTAAACTGGCTACCTGCGCGGCAGTTAAGCCGGTAGTTTTTTGTACATCTGCCAAGCTATCACTTAGTTTGGCATTGCCACTTACAATACCAGATAAATAGCTGCCAATTGCAGCGACTGCTGCTTGAACTGTATTTCCAATTAATACACCAAACGCCACGGTTTTTGCTTGCTGAAACCAATTGCTTTGGGCTTTATCTACGCCATTAATGGCGGTTTTCATACGGTCTAACTCGGCAGATGATTCTCTGAATTTTTTAAACTTTTCTGCATATCCGGGTGCATCTTCACTCATTTGCCTTAGCTGATTACGTAAGGCATTTACCAATCTTTCCTGTTGGGTAAATGAGGGTCGAAGGCCCTTATCAATACTATCTTGAATTTTCTTTTGAGCTTCTGCAGTTTCGCGAAGTGTTTTATTATAGCCATTAACTTTAGTGCTCAGCTGGTCATAGCGCTCCTGTAGTTTGGTAATGCTGCCACCGGCAGCACTGGTATCTTCAATTTGCTTTTTAAGTTTCTCCTGTTCCTTACGGGCATTTTCAATTTTTTTGCTAAAGCCATCTGCTTTAAACTGTAAATTTTCTAATGCAGTTACCGCTGCGGTTTGATCAATATATATACTTACCGTTTTGCTGCTAATGTTACCCATTTGCTATTTGATTTTTAGGGCATTAATAATTAGGGTGCCTTGGCCATCGGCCACTATATCTCTTAATTCATCAATATTGGCATCTATTACGGGGTCAATGAATTCTTTAGCCGTGCGTGGGTTATTTATGCCATGGCCACGGCTTACGCCTTTGTGTAGAAATACACCACTTTTTGGCATTTTATAACCAATACGACTGGCTAACCCGTTTTTCTTGCTTACGGTATTTCTTATGGCTTTGCTTAATGGTACCGGGTTTGTGGAATAGGGGTAGTGTTTTATGTATAGGGCATTAATTTGGTCTACAACTTTTTGCTGCGTATTATCTGCCCAAATTTCAACATCGGTATTAAGGGCTTCTATGTCTTTTTGTTCAAACATATTTTGTTGGGCTTTAGGTGAACGTACAAGAGTGCGACGCAAGAATGTATAATGGATAGGTGCAACTGGTATAAAAAAGCCCCGCTACGCATGCAGCGTTCGGGGCTTTCATTTTTACAACTCACACTTAATTTTTAGGATCTTCTTTTTCTTTTTTACCTGGTTCAGGTTTTGGTGCTGGAGCGGCTTTTAGTTTTATCTGGTTATCGCCAGTTTGTATTAAAAGCTCTGCCACTTCGGGAGTTATATTGCTTAACTTTCCACTAAACTTACCTGGCAGGGTAATGTTTTTGTCTTTATCAAATACAGCCTCGTATTTGGCAGCTACCAGATTGTTATTAAATTGTACCATGGGTATTTTATTTACCTGTTTTTAAATTGGGTTTACTCAGCAGGCTTATCAGTTACTGCACCGCTATAAAAATACTTATGGCCAATAATGGTACCGGTAATTTTATATACCTTTTTAAGACCGTCTTTGGTGGTTTTACCATCAAATTCCAGCTTAATGGTTGGCTGCACACAGTCATCGCCAAACTGTACGTAATCAGTAGCATTAATGCAATCTGCATCTTTTACCAGATACATACATTGATCATTTAATTGCTTTTCCAATTCTTCCATTAGTACAGCTCCATCTCCAATTATTTCACCTTCAAAAGTATGTTGCAGGCTGCTGGCGCCATCATCGCCAATGGTGGTCGATTTGGCAGTTACTGAATGTTGTTTACACAGCAAATCAATAAAACCATCATCTACACCAAAAGTATGTGCTGTGCTGATTTTCTTAGTATCGCCCAGCGCTGTGGTACCAACGGTTGGAGCGATGGTTAAAAAGGTATCAATTGGTGCAAATTTGATGAGGGGTTTGTAACCACCATCAGCATTTTTTACATCTCCTTTTCCGTAAGCCTTATAAAGGTTTGACATTGTAGTTTTTTTAAGCGTTTAAGGTGTATGTTTTACCTGTGTTTAGCAGGCTTATAATGCAATTAACATGCTGCTGTTGGCAGCTACCAGTTGCTTTTGCAATTCCACGTTACTGCAAATATCCTCCGCAGTTACACGTTGCTTGTTAAGCGTTACGACCGGCCATTTAAAACCGTATTTGGCACCATCCAGTTCAAAAGAAAAATCACCGGCTTTTATTGGGGCTTTTTCTTTGGCTGGGGCATTAGCAGGTGTTGCAGTAAGCTTTTCAATTTCGCTCTGCAGGTCATCGTTAATGGCCAATGCTTCCTGTAGTTTGGCAGCTAATTCCTCATTGGATTTTTCTACATCAGCTGACTTTGCAGTTAATGCTTCGAAAGCACTATTGGCAGCTTCCAATTTGGCATTTGCTATGCCTAATTGCTCATTAGCCTGGGCCAAGTTTCCAAGTGCTTCCTGTAATTCCTCCTCTATGGTTTTCTTTGCCATAAAAATATTTTTGTGATGTGGAATGATTTTTATTTAAACCCCGCTGCACGAAGCAGCAGGGTTATGTATGAATGGGAGAACTGCTGTTAAGCTAAATCCTGATCGTTATGGAAGATAAACTCCGGTACTTCGAAGTTTAATACTTCCCACCAATCTGTGTAGGCACTTACCACACGCGGAGCGTATTGTTTTACCTGCATGGTATCAGCCAAAGAAGCTTTCTTCATTGGGCGAATACGGTTTGCGGCAATGGTGGCCCACATTAATTCGCTGCTGCCATGAGATTCCAGACCTACCACTTTCATGTTAGGGAAATCTTCTACAGTAATCAAATCAGGTGCCTGGGCATAATTCATATTGTATTTTGCACGCTTGCCTTGCTTGTAACGCAATTCAAGATCAGCGCTCATAAAGATGAAGTCAATCTTTTTGCGAAATACATGCGGCATAGATGCGGCAAAATCTTCTACCTGAGTACAGAAATCTGCGGCATCTGCGGCAGCTGCACCGGTAACAATTGGGCCATTACCTAAATTGGTACGGCTATCCGTATTATAGCCTTTGATGATTTTTTTCAAACCATCCATAGCAGTACTTACATCGCCTGCAGTACCAGGTGTTGGATCAGCATGTACACCATCGAAGTACTCATTTAAGTCCAGGTCTTCATCTTTCTTTGGCATTACATGGTTCATTAACCACCAGCGTACAAATGGCCAGTTGGCACGGTCTGCATCAGGTACTGATGTTAAGAAACCAAGGTAGGTAGCTTCCAGATCGTCAGGAGTTTCCTGAAGATCTATTTTAAGCTTAAACAAGTCGAACTTGTTAGGCTTAAAAGTTAAGGTACCAATAGGGGTAAAGGCTTTTTGATAAGGCTGTACCACCCTGTTTAAAGAAGAATATGTTCCACGCCATTGAGTATCTTCAGTTGGGCGCAACTGAAAATATGCTGCTGTTTGAGATGCCTGATAAATAGCGTTTCTCAATGTTAAGAAATTGTCGCCACCAGCTTTGTAATAGCTACCAAACTGGCTTACCACATCTGTTACTACTATTGACATGTTTTAAGAATTTTAATGGGTTATGGGTTTATTTTATGATTGTTTGTTTGTAAAAAAAAGTTTAGGGTTGAAGCTATACTTTGCTGAAGAGTTCTCTTTGGAAAGCCATTGAACTGGCATCTTCTACATCTTCAGTATCAATATCATCCTTCTCACTATCTGCACCGGTAAAGCCTTTTTTACCATCGCCTTTTTCAAGGGCTTCTACCTTGCCGGTTAGGGTTGCAATGGTGGTACCGCTTACAATGGCTGCTTGTTTTAAAGTGGCAATTTCTTCCTGCAACTGCACGTTTAATGTGTTGGCTGCAGCAAGATCTTCTGTTGCCTTGATTAACTGTCCACCATTGGCTTCCACATCTGCGGTTAGCTGTTGATTGGCAGCAGTTAAAGCGGTAACAGCGGCGGCATTGGTTTCGGCTGTAGTTAAAGCAGCTTCAATGCGGTTTAGGTTTTCTTCGCTCATTGCAAAGCCTTCATCTGTAACAGCAAAGGATTCAGCCTGTGCTATTTCCAACATTTTATTAAATGCCATTGGTATCGATTTAAATTGATAAATTTTAATGAGGGAGTTGGTACGTTGTACCAATTGAGTATAATTCTTTACGCCATCAATAAGGCCTAAGGCAAGCGCATCCTGTGCGTAATACATTTTACCGGTTGCCCAATCTGTGCCTTTTATTTTACCAGCACGGCCTTGTTTTACTGCATCAATAAAGGCATTGGCTATAAAGTCAAGCTTTTCCTGTAGCGGTGCCTCGTTGCCTTTTATGGCTTCTTTATAAGTAGCATTTTTATCTTCGCTTAAAGTGCTGTATACATCTGTAACAGGTAATCCCAAGCTGGCATAATAAGCGTTCCAATCAGCAATAGTGCAGTATACACCTATGCTGCCTACTTCATCAGTTGGCTGGCCTACATATACTTCAGTACATTGGCTAATGCACCAATATGCTGCACTGGCACTCATGCCATCATCTATAAATCCAACAACAGGTTTAACTGTAGTACAATTGCGAATGGCATCGCCTAATGTAGCGGTGCCATCTACCTGCCCACCAGGGCTATCTATGTCAATGATCACTGCGGCAACATTGGGTGCTTCTCTTAAAGCATCCATCAGAATAGCATAATCGCACATGCCCCAGCTGCACCAATCGCCATCTTTCATCATGGGGCCAACAATATCTACATTAGCAATAGCGCCAAAAGGTATTTCAGCCACTTTGGTACGTGGGCAAACCTCGTACACATTTACTGTGCTGGGTACTAATTCAGGGCTATCATCTTCCTCCTCATCATCATTTTCGCTACTGCCCATAATAAGGGCACCGGCTTGTGCATTGCCTTGTAAAAAGCTATGTACTAAAGGCATGTGGCTTTGCGCCCAACCTTTATCTATTAGCCAGTTACCTCGTAATATTGCCGATACCTTTTTGAAACTCATAGTGTAAAATTGATCTATTACATATGCCTGTGAAAGGACAGTGATTAGTCTAATCAACTTCGCCTGAGTGAATATAGAGTTGGCACCCATACACCGCCGCTACTTACAAACTGTATTTTATAGGCTTTATAATTTATCCTTGCCGGTATTGCAAATAGTAGTGTTTGATCTGTTGCTACATTGGTTACCGTTAAACTATCCAGTTTTGTAGAGTTGGTACCATCCGGAAAAATGCCATATACGTATCCCTTGCCTGCGGGTGTGCCACTGGTTTTTACTGCTTTTAATTCAAGGCTTACATAGCTGGCATCCGGGCTTACTACAACATAAGCAGTATCAGTGCTGCTTAGTGAGCTTTTACTTAGCGTAACAGTTTTAATTAACTGTGCATGGCTGGTTGTAGCCGTTAGGCTAAACGCCAACGTAAAGCTTAATAATAAGGCAATTGCAAATAATTTTTTCATGGTGAAAATTTTGATGTTCTTTTTATTGTGATACAAATTTTATCTGATTCATGCAGGTGATAAAGGACAGTGAAAGGGCAGTGTAAACCCGTTGTGTTTTTTATGCTGATTTGTGCTGTTACATGACTACATGCTTATGGCCTACCACTGCCCCTTTTTTATTTGGTAGTTTCTGTAAATGCAATGCCGCTGGCACGTATAGTTTTATCTAGGTTAAAAAGGCTTCGGGCACCGGCCATATTACTATCGCCACTAAACCAACTGCAATAAAATGTATTGGTAGTTTTAAAGGTGTTTACCGTGGCGGATACATAGCTGCTATCATCGCTGTTGCGTATGCAGGTTTCGTTGGTAATGCAGGGTTTGCCCGTGTACATTTCCAAATAGCTTTTTACTTGCGGCCAAACGGTCTGCGAGGTGATGCCTTTTTTAGGATCAATATAGTGGTGAACATTAATAAAATCGCAGTATTGTTTTACGCCATCAATTACCGTTTGCATGTCTTTCATTTTGGTGCTTGGTGTACCAATTGCCTGCTTTTTTTGGCTGGTGGTAAGCTTTGCATTTGTGGCAAATTCATCTGCTACGGCAACGCCGTAGGTATCGTGTAAAAATTTGTAAGTAAGCTGATACATGGGTGTGCCATATATGCCACCATTGGCAATTTTTAAACCATGCGGGTGCATTACACCGGCTGCGGCTTGCAGCATTTGTACATATTGAGCAGCCGTAAACTTGTTAAAATTTGGGTTTAATTCTTCGTTTTGTAGAATGTACACCGGGCAATTGCCGTATTTGCTATTGGCAACATCTTCCAGGGCGGCGGTATATGCGGACATATTGGGGAAGGTGTTTACACCAGCCATCCAGTTAAGGTTACACAAAAATTTAAAACCATAGCTTTCATAAATATCAAAGCTTTTTTCTGTGCCGTTAAACTGGTTTAGAATAATGTTTTCGCGTACAAATGGTACACCCAATTGCTGGGCCATTAGGGCTTTATCTGTGGTATTAAAATTACCACTGCTATTTACTAATACTCCAAAATTGGTTTGTGCCGTTGCTGCCAGGCTAACCGTAAGCAGCAACATAAAGATGAGTTTTTTCATTGTTTTTATTTAAAGGTTTATTAACCGATCAGTGGGTTCTTATGGCATCGCCGCTTGCGTCGCTCACTTATGCGTTTGGGGCTGTGGGGGCTAATCGCAATCACCTGCTAAAATGTGTGGCATTAAAAATTGAGTTATTGTTGCATTGATAATTACAGGCGAACCAGCTGCCATAGCATAAAAGAAATCAAACGAGTACATATAGTTAATGCCATATGCCGGGCTTTGCTCCAGCGTATCATCACCCAATTCGTTCAGGTAACAAATGTGAGCACCGGTTACTGCATTGCAAATCGCGTTATTAGTAGCATTTACGCTGTAATTAATTGGCTTGGCATAGTTGTTTACACTGTAATCTATTGGCTCATCATTCAGGTTAAACAGATCAATAACAGTATCTACCTTAACGATTTTCTGTGCCGGATTAAATTCCAATTTTAGTACTTTCATTTTGCGCTTGTACTCGGTGTTAGCCAATATGATATTTGGCATATCTATTAGTAGAGCAGGAGTGATTGATAAACTTTCTAAAGTAATTAGTGGCATAGAAATAATTATTAATTGGTTAAAATAATAGAGGTTACTACAATACCTGCACTGGTTGCAGTTGCATTATTTACTATTTTGTAACTAAGAATATCACCTGCAGTTACAGAAAGCGTAGAAGATGTATTACTATATACCCCAGCCGTACTTCCTGCTGCTATTGTTAATGTAAATGACTGGTCGGTTAAACTACCAACTGTGCCTTTTCTTATCGTAAAAACAAGACTTCCACTTGCAGGCTGTGTAGATGCAATGGCTACGTATAAATTTCTAAGTGTGCCTGATTCAGGTACTACCCAAAGTCTGTTATTTTCTGTGGCATTGGTAGCACCACTTGCTTGAATTGCCAGGTAATTTGTAGTGCTTGCCCCAATTGTATTGGTAGTATTAAAACTAGTGCCATAATGCGTTTTAGTGTATTGGGTAATTGCACTCTCCGGAATATTTGAAAGTGTGTTGGCGCTGCCACTTATACTTTTATTTGTAAGTGTTTCAGTACTTGATGGGCTCACATAATCTGTGCCGGCAGTTGCATTGGTAAAACCGCCACTTCCATTTGCTTTTAAAATACTACTTCCACTCGGCTTTACTGCAAAAGTTGCAGTAGCATGTGCTGCACGTTCGTAAGGGCTTAACATACTGGAAGTGTCTGATATACTTAATTTAATTGCTACGGATGTTGTTCTTGCATAAGGGCTAAGCATTGAAGAGGTATCGCTTATGTTTAGTTTACCGTTCCAGTTGGTTATATCGCTGCTGCTTATACCGGCTGCATCGCTGGCGGTAAATAGGGGTTCGGTTTCTGTGGTGCTACCTATAGCTGTCCATGTGAGACCAGTATAATATTCAAATGCTTCTGTTGTAGTATTGTAAATCATTAGCGCATTTGCCGGGCTACTGATGGCATCACGCTGGGCTGTTGTCATGCGAGGTATTAAAAAACCTTTATCTGTTGCATTTAAGTGCAATAATGCTGATGGTTCGTAACCTCTTGCATCTTCATCGTAACCACTTAAAAAATGGCCTCCGCTTGCGGTGCCTGCATCATTTATTAAAAGCTCAGTAATATTTTTTGCGGCTACATCTGTCCATGTAAAAGGGTAATCTTGTGTAAATGCTATATCCTGACTTGCATATCGCGGACCTAAATAAATATCAGCATCAGATCCATAACCGTATGCACTAGGCGAAAATTGTAGCCTAGCTTTTGGCAAACTTCCATCATAATCGCCTGCTTCTAAAGCTGTCATTTCAAAATTTGCAGAACTTATACCCAGATATTGCGTTTTGATATTTAATGAACCTGAGTAGGTTGCATCGTCTGGGTTGCCTATATCTGTATTGCCTGAATGCAAAAGCAAATCAGTTGCAGATTTCAAGGTAATGGCATCTAAATTCTGCATTGTCAAATTATGGCTGTCTCCATCCAAAATTCTATTTCCTGTCAACGTTCCATCGCTATTATAAATATTTGTGCCACTTGGAGCATCAGCCCAATCTGCATTTCCATCTACATCACTTGTTAATACTTTGCCTGCAGCTTCATTGCCAGTGGCAAATCTTAAACTACCTTTTACATGAAAATTAGCTGAAGGGTAACCCGTGCCAATACCCACCTTTTTTACTGTTCCGGTATCGCCCAAAATAATGGAGTTGCTTACACCTGCCTTTGCACCATGGCCAATTAAAATAGCATCTGTAATCACGTCGCTTACAACATCGGTATTATTACCAATAGCAATATTTCCGGTACTATTTACCACCGTTGGCAAAGCTGATTGGCCAATAGCTATATTATTATTGCCTAAGCTGTTTAATAAAGAGTAAGCGCCTATTGCTGTTAGCCCTGTGCCTGTTACATTGTTGAATAAGGTTTGAGAACCAATACCTACATTACCATTAACAGTTGTATTGCTATATAAAGTTGCATGGCCAATTGCCACATTATCTGTACCTGAACTATTGCTTTTTAAACTCTGATCGCCAAATGCAACATTGCTGGTACCGCTGGTATTATTTAATAAGGATTGATAGCCAAATGAAGTATTGGTATGATCTAAATCAATTTGCCCGGCAAGAATACTGTTGGCTTTAAATAATAAACTCTGTGCATCTGTTGTCCCCAGAAAATTGGTTGAAGGATTGGTACCTGCATTACCTTCTAAGGACCATCCGGCATTTGGGTAATTCCAATTGGCATTACCATCGGCATCGCTGGTTAATACTTTTCCGGAGGCTTCGCCACCGGTTTGTATACGTAGATCACCTACCAGGTGCAAGGTTGTGGATGGCTGTGTGGTGCCTATACCAACACGTACCGTTTGGGTTGCGCCATTTTTACCGTTTACACTACCTAATATAAGGCTATTGCTTTGCTCGGCTTTGGCGTAGGCACCTATGGCGGTTGCGCTGTTTAGGTCGTTGCTGCCGGTGGCTTTGTAGCCAAGGTAAGTGCCGTAGTCGCTGCTGATCATTCCGTAACCTGCATTGTAGCCTATGCCGGTGTTGTTGGCGTACGCTGCGCCTGTACTTAAGCTGCTTAAGCTAAATACACCTACTGCGGTGTTATGTGTGGCGGTTGTTATACCTGTTAGGGCATAGGAGCCGAGGGCGGTATTATAATCGCCACTGGTGGTGGCCATTAATGCCTGGTAACCTAACCCTGTATTTTGTATGCCTGTGCTGTTGTTGTGTAGTACTTCGTGGCCTATGGCGGTGTTAGCGCCTGCACTGCCTATGCTGGTGAGTGCATCTACGCCAAAAGATGTGTTGGTGCCAATGGCATCTAACCATCCAGATACTACGTTGTTTACTTTGAAGTACAGGCTTTGCGCATCTGTTGTGCCGATGAAATTGGTACCTGCTGTTGTGCCTGCATTACCGGTGATGCTCCAACCACTTGTTGAGGTGCCGCCGATGGTGGAGTGAATAGTAATATCGAAATATGCACTGCCACGGGAGAAACGAACGGTAGAATCGTTTAGAGCAATTGCCGTATCAATGGCGGGTTTAAACTTGGTTAAGCCGCCACCGGTATTGTACAGAAAGCCTTCTACGCTGCGGGTGGCATTGAAGATTTGTAACTCGTTATTGCCGGTGCCACGGGCTTTGATTTTAGTGGTATCCCCATAAATATAGGTTACCTGTGCGCTGGCTGCATTGGTGATGGCGAAGGCTAATAATAGGGTGGCAAGGGCTTTGGTACTGGCTTTTAAGCTGCTACTTAGGCGAACGCACAAGAGTGCGACGCAAGTAAAGCTGCTATGCAGTGCTGTTGCCGGGTTAATACTTGTTTTTAAGGTTTTGGGCATAGCTTTTTATTTTATTACAATGAAACCCGGTACGCCCGGGGTAAATATGGTGAATTGGGTATTATCGGGTGGGGCAGCATCTACATTAATGGGTACGGTGATGATGATGGGCTCTGCCACATCGCCGGTTTGCCATACCTGTATGGTGGGGAATTGCCCGAATTTGGAAAGGCGCAGGGCCGTCCATTCAAAGGTTTTTTCCAGTTCTGTGTTGAATGTTATGATTTCCACATTGTTGGTATTTGTTTCTATGATGGGTGGGGGCTCTAATGGGCTTTGGCTGAACATTAACAGCGGCAATGCGGGGTTGTGGCTTTGCTTTGTTAAGGTGTAACTATTGCCGGCTGGTTTGGCTACACCCGGGCCGGTGGTAAATTCAGGATCGAACCGAAGGCCGCTTTGCTGATTGCCCAATACCAGGAAAAAACCACCTGCCCGTTGCTGGCCTATTACCACATATTGATGGTAGGGCATATTGCTGCGGGTTATGCGTGCAGCAGGATCATCGCCCGGTTGATAGCCGGATAGTTTTTGATTGTAGAATAAACCAGCGGCATTGCGTTTGATGGGTTCCTCGAACCCAATTTGTGTATTGGGTACGTATACGGGGCCATACCAAACTTTGCCGGTGGCAAGGGTAGGCTCGGAACTTAAGTATTGTGTAACAGGATCGATAGTTGGCCATGCGGCAATATGCTCCCTGGGTGTATACCACCATTTGCAAAAACCACCCTCGAAGGGTAGGCCTTTTTGCATAGTTGTTAAGCCTGCGTAGCCGGTTGAGTACATACTGGTTTATGTGTGTACTGCAAATTGGTGGAAAGAAGTGGGGTAGCGAAGGACAGGGGAAGCGGGTTACCGTTGGGTAATTTTAAAAAAGGAACAATTTTGAGAAGAATTTAAAATGTTGTAA
>NZ_WHPF01000015.1 GCF_013106755.1 Limnovirga soli
TAACGTTGGTTTGGCTAAAAAATAAACCATAATTGGTATTGCCGCTATATTGAAAAGCGTATTTGTTACCACCTACCTTATATGCAGCTGTACCATTAAACAAAAGGTTACCATTAGCATCTACACTAATGCTATTTGCAGCGCCACCAAGTTTACTGGTGCCCACTACTTCCAATGCTGATGCAGGCGCCAATGTACCTATGCCTACATTGCCTGTTGTTGGAAATGTATTTGTTTGTGCATTGGCAGTGAAGTGAGCTACTGCAAGAAACAAAAGAGCAAACGAAATCTTTTTCATAAAGTGATTTTTGGTTTTTGATTTTATCCGTGACACAAATCTCCACCAAAAAGAAGGGTTGATTTTGTACTAAACTTAGTATATGCAACTCCTAAATATAGTAAGCGCTTGTACTAATTTTAGGAGTTATACCTTGTAATAAAATGATCTGATTATATTTCACGCTTGTTAGATATGGAGGACATGCGAAAGATGAAAGGATAGGGTAAATTTTTGACAACTATGTAAGCTGCTGCCAAAGGTTATGGCGCACAAGAGTGCGACGCAACTTAGCTGCTATGAAATACAGATGCCGGGGACACCATAATTGCAACTCATTTATTTTAAAATAATAAAACTTATAGCATACTTTAGCCGATATGCGTAACGCAATTACTTTATTGATTGTAGTAGCATGCTGCATGTTAAATGCGGCCAGCTCGTTTGCGCAAATTGATGCCAAACAGGTGTATCCAGTTTTTGAGAAACTAACCGCAGAATACGGTTTATCACAAGGCACGTTGCAGGATATTTTACAGGATAATGAAGGCTTTATGTGGTTTGCCACACAGGATGGCCTTGACAGATATGACGGCTACCACATGAAGGTTTACCGGTATAACCCTGATGATACATTTTCATTACCTGACAATGACATTCAACAAATTGAGCAGGATGATCATGGCAATATCTGGATTGGTACCTTAACCAAAGGACTGTTTTTATTTGATACAAAGCAGGAGCGCTTTTATCCTGTGAATCCTGGAACAATTACCAAACAATCAGCAGATGAAATAAGGGCAATTGAATGCCGGGGAAATAAAATGTGGATGCTGTTTGGTACTGATTATTGTGTGTACGACATTAGTAATATAGCCATTCAAAACGTTATTAGTACTGGTAAAGCCAGTATCAAACAGGAATTTAGTTTTCACAGCCTTTCCAATATTACCGGAAAAAATCTAATTGATGAATTTGGCGTATTCTGGATAAAGTGGATGCCAGATAACAGCATCTTCATGGCCTGGAAGGATTCTGTAATGATAATGAAACCACAAGCGGGCAGTAAACAATGGAAAGTGGATTATATGAAAGCGCCTTTATTTGGGATGGATAAAAACCAAACTATCTATCATTTTTATCCGATAGGAAATGGCGATAGCATTGTATTTATAGGTATATCAACACTTTCCGTTTATAGCAAAGCCCAAAACAAAGTTATTTATCAGAAAAGCTTTGGCGAATACAGTCAGTTGGCTGATAATTTTTACTGGTATTACCCGGTTTTTGTGAATGATGAAGAAATTTTGTTTTTTGATAAGCTTAATTGCCTTTCTTTTAATCCACGTACCCTACAGTTTAAAAGATACAATGTAGCCAAGACCGACCCCAACGGTCATTTTACCAGTTTTGCAAATTACAAAGACAGGGATGGGATATTATGGGTGGGCGATATAGGCCATGGACTTTATAAATACAATAGCAGGAGAGAATTATTTGGCATTGGCAAACCCCTTGCAGATGAATCCATCTTTAATGAAGATAATGTAGGCAATGTGTATTGTTTCGATGGCACTCAATCCTATATAATAAATCCTAAAGACAGAACGCAACAACCAGCAATTACACCGCAATTACTGGCCGGGAAATGGCTACGCCCAACCGTATTGAGTGCAGATGAAAAAGGAAACATCTGGTTTAGGGCAACAAATAGAGAAAAATTCGAAAAATTAAACCGGTATTACGATACAGCAACTCCCCGCCCTTCAAAACGTATATTCTGGAAAGCGATTAACCTGTTGAAATATAATGTGCTTACCGGTAAAATTGAAGACCACACTGATCTTGTACCCGACGAAGTTTTTGGAAATGGCAGGTATCAGCTATCTGCATTTACAGATGCCGGCAATAATCTATGGCAACTAATATATGGCGCCGACAAAAATTGCAGGTTTGAGGTTGCAGATGCAAATACCGGAAAACCAAAAGCAATATATATATTGCCTCTACCCGAAAAACAAGTTGACAGGGATATATTTTATTTTACCCATTGGCAAGATGTTGACGGTATTTTTTGGTTTGGCACCAATCAGGGTTTGTTCAGGTTTGATGAGCCCAGGAAGCAATGGAAAATATATAAAAACAATACATCCGACACAACTTCCATAAGCGGTGACTATATTTTCTCTATTTGTGCAGATCCAAAGCAACCAAACAAGTATTTGTGGATTGGCACTAATGGCCGCGGCTTTAACAGATTCGACAAACAAACAGGAAAATGCATCAGATACAGCGATAAAGATGGCCTTCCTAATAACACCGTATTTGGTATCCTGAATGATGATTTTGGCAATCTCTGGATGAGTACCAACAAAGGCATCAGCTGTTTCAACACACAGCAAAAAAGTTTTAGAAATTTTACTACTGAAGACGGACTGCCCGGCAATGAATTTGAGAGAGGCCAATTTCTAAAAACAAAATCAGGCGAAATGTTTTTCGGTGGTGTTAATGGCATTGTTTGGTTCAAACCCGCAGACCTATTAAATTCAGCACTTTCTGCCAACAACATTTTTATTACGGGGCTAAATCTTTTTAACAAGCCCATCGACTACAAAAAAGACAGTTCTCTAATTAACAAACCCATTCAGTACACGCAAAGCATAACATTACCATATGCAAAGAATGTAATTAGCCTTGAGTTTGCCCTGTTGCAATTTACCAGCCCCGAAAAAAAACATTATAAATACAAACTACAGGGTTTTAACAAGGAATGGGTTGATAATGGCACCAGTAACACGGTTACTTTTACAAACCTGGATCCGGGCACTTATGTATTTCAGGTAACAGGCAGCAACAGTGATGGTGTATGGAACGAACATGGCACCTCGTTAACCATTATTATAACACCGCCATGGTACAGAACCTGGTGGTTCCTAAGTTTGGTGGCATTGATTGTTGCAGGTGCTTTATATGCTACCTATCGTTTCAGGTTATACCAATCTTTGCAACTGCTTAACATGCGCAACAAAATTGCAAGTGATCTGCACGACGAGATTGGCTCAACTCTTAGCAGTATCACTGTTTACAGCGATATCATCGAAGAACGTGAACAGGATGAGGAACTAAAACTTATCGCCGGCAGAATTAGCACCAGCTCCCGTAATACTTTGGTAGCTATGAGTGATATTGTATGGAGTATCAACCCCAAAAACGACCGCTTCGACAATATTTTACTTCGTATGAAATCTTATGCATACGAAATACTCGAAACACAAAACCGCCAGTTTCACTTTGAGGCAGATGAAAGATTGAGCGATCTTAAACTCTCCATGAACGATCGTAAAAATTTCTACCTCATTTTTAAAGAGGCCTTAAACAATGCAGTGAAATATGCACAACCAACCAATGTATGGATCACCGTTCACCTATTAAACAATTATATTTTATTTACACTTAAAGACGATGGTATCGGTTTTAACCTGTTGGATTACAAGGAAGGCAATGGACTGATCAACATAAAAAGAAGAAGTAAAGATCTAAAAGGTGCTGTCAATATAAAATCAGCACCAGGAAAAGGAACAGAAATTTCACTCCAGTTTCCTATATAAAAAAACGTTTAAATTTTATTGGTTAAACACTAATTAACCCGGCAGTAAATCCTTCATGAAGCATTCGTTGCGTCGCACTCTTGTGCAGCAACAAGTGTATTCAGCAGAAAAAACGCAATACTAATATTAGGACAATAAAAAATGTCAGCTAAAATATAATTTTACAAAATGGCAATAAAAGTAATTGTATATGACGATAATAAAGACCGGCGTGAAAGCCTGAAAATATTGATTAATATTCAATCAGAAATGGCATGCACAGGCATTTTCAAAGATTGCCTTAATGTGTGGGACGATATTGTGAATACCCAGCCCGACGTAATATTAATGGATATAGACATGCCAGACATGAGTGGTATTGAGGGCGTGAAGATGATACGTAAACAGTATCCTGATGTTAAGATAATCATGCAAACTGTTTTTGATGATACCGATAAAATATTTGCAGCTATCGAAGCCGGCGCTGATGGGTATTTTCTTAAAACAACACCCACCGCAAAAATTATCGAAGGCATTAAAGAAGTAATGGAAGGTGGTGCCCCCATGACAGCCACCGTAGCCAAAAAAGTGCTGGCAAAATGCAAGGAGCAACCCAAAAATGTAAAAGAAGTTTTTGAGTTAAACGAACAGGAACGTACCATTTTAAACCATCTGGTAAATGGCCTTAGTTATAAAATGATTGCCGATACTACTGACATGACTTATACCACCGTAAACATGTATATAAAACGCATTTACAAAAAATTGCAGGTACATTCCGCCACAGAAGCCATTTCAAAAGCCATTCGCAATAATATCGTATAACAATAACTGGTTTTTTTGGTACCGGGGCTTATATTGCAGTATTGTTTAAATACTAAATTTACAGCCATGAAAAAGGTACTGCCTTTACTATTGGTTCTTTTTTATATGAATACATATGCCCAACAACAAGCTGCATTTACCGGCAACTATCCTGCAACAAAAAAAGTAAACCAAACAGATGACTTTTTTGGTACAACAGTCGCCGACCCCTACCGCTGGCTGGAAAACGATACTGCTGCAGATACCAAAGTCTGGGTACAAGAACAAAATACAGTTACACAGGCCTATTTAAATAAAATTCCTTTTAGGGATAAAATAAAAAACAGGTTAACCCAATTATGGAATTATGAAAGGTTCTCTGCCCCGTTTACAGAGGGCGCTTTTACCTATTTCTACAAAAACAATGGCCTGCAAAACCAGGCAGTTTTATACCGTCAAACAGAAGCAGGCACCCCTGAAGTCTTTCTTGACCCTAACACTTTCTCAACAGATGGCACCATTGCCTTATCTGGCATAGAATTTACCCATGATGGTTCGCTGGCGGCATATACTATTAGCATTGGTGGCAGCGATTGGAATAAACTGATGGTGATTAACACTACCACTAAACAACTGCTTGATGATACACTGGAAGTAAAATTTAGCGGTATAGCGTGGGCAGGTAACCAGGGGTTTTATTATAGCACTTACGATAAACCTGCCGACGGCAGTATTCTTAGCGGACTTACCAGCCAGCACAAACTGATGTATCATCAACTGGGCACCAAACAATCGGATGATGTGCTGATATTTGGGGGTGCGCTTACTCCGCGCCGTTATATTGGCGCCTATGTAACCGAAAATCAGGAATGGCTGGTAATTACTGCTGCCGAAGCTACTTATGGCAATGAGTTATATATTAAATCGCTGGTTAAAAAAGATGCGCCTATAGTACCCATAGTAACAGGTTATGCTACCGAACCCTATGTGGTTTATGCCAACCAGGATTTATTATACATACTTACCAATGAAAATGCACCCAATAAAAAACTGGTTATTGCACCGGCAGCCACACCAACACCTAACCATTGGAAAGAACTGATAGCCGAGACAGCCTTTCCATTATCAGTGACTACCTGCGGGGGTAAACTATTTGCCCAATACCTTAAAGATGCAGTTTCCCTGGTAATTCAATACAACCTGGATGGTACCAAAGAAAAAGAAATACCATTACCCGGCTTAGGTACTGCCAGCGGTTTTAGCGGTAAAAAAACCGAGCACCAGCTGTATTTTAGTTTTACCAGCTATATATATCCGCCCACTATTTTTAGCTACGATATTGCCAAAGCAACATCAGTAGTATATAAAAAATCCAATGTGCAGTTTAATGCTGCAGATTATGAAAGCCGGCAGGTAATGTATCCATCTGCCGATGGCACTAAAATACCTATGATTATCACCTGTAAAAAAGGTACGGTATTAAACGGGAAAAACCCCACCCAACTATATGGTTATGGCGGTTTTGGTGTTAGCCTTACGCCAGCATTTAGTGTATCTAATCTAGTGTTTATGGAGAATGGCGGCGTGTATGCCGTTGCCAATTTACGTGGCGGTGGCGAGTATGGCGATGCCTGGCATATTGCCGGCACCAAAATGCAAAAACAAAATGTATTTAACGATTTTATAGCCGCTGCTGAATATTTAATTAAAGAACAATATACCAGTCCGGCATACCTTGCCATTTCCGGGGGGAGCAATGGAGGTTTACTGGTTGGAGCCTGTATGACACAAAGACCCGAGTTATTTCGCGTTTGCCTTCCGGCGGTGGGCGTTATGGATATGCTGCGCTATCATAAATTTACTGCCGGCGCAGGCTGGGCATACGATTATGGCACCGCAGATGATAGCAAGGAAATGTTTGATTACCTGTACAAATATTCTCCGGTACAAAACCTGCGGCCGGGTACCTGTTACCCTGCCACCATGGTAACCACCGCCGATCATGATGACCGGGTGGTGCCTGCACACTCATTTAAATTTGCGGCAGGTTTACAGGCAGCACAATCCTGCAATAATGCCACTCTAATTAGAATAGAAAGCAATGCGGGCCATGGTGCAGGTAAACCTACTTCTAAAACCATTGAAGAAATTACTGATAAGCTGAGTTTTATATTTTGGAATATGGGTATTGATTACAACCATTAAAAGTACGGCCCCTTCGCCTTTATAAAAAGATAATGCCTTACCTATTAGCAACTTAGTTGGTGGTGAAATCTACAAGGTATTAATCTGCTGCGTAGCATTACTGCTGTACAAGAGTGCGACGCAAGGGAAGCTACATTCCTGTATCAACAGCTGGGTACAAAATCCTGTATTTAGTGGTGCATTAGGGCATAAAAAGCCGTGCTGGCGGTATCGGCAACGTCACCATTGGGTTTGCGGTAAATAATATAGGCGGCCAGGTTTTTATGTTGCTCGGTAAAATGCAGGGCACTATCGCGGCCCATTACCATTAGCGCATTGTCGTATGCATCAGCAGTGGTAGCATCGGTTGCATAAACGGTAACACTAATCATTTCGTTTTGTATGGAATAACCGGTGCGGGGATCTATAAGATGCGAAATTTTTTTGCCTCCACTCTCATAATATTTGCGGTAGTTGCCCGAGGTAGTAATGGCCCCGCTATCCAATGCCAGTATTAGCTGCATGGTTTCGGCGGCAGTATCATTATCGGGAGGTGCTTCTATACCAATTTTCATTTTATCGCCATTGGGTTTATGGCCTTTAATGCGCAGTTCGCCGCCAATTTCTACTATATAGTTGGTTATGCCCTGCTGCTGTAAAAAATTGGCTACCACATCTACACTATAGCCCTGTGCAATGCCATTCATATCCATTTGTATACAGGGTAATTGTTTGCCAATAAACTGGCCCTGTAATAATAATTTATTGCTTCCTATGCAGGGCATTATTTGGTGTATGACAGTGCTATCGGGCAAAGTATTTGTTTTTTGGGCGCCAAAACCCCAGGCTTGTACCAATGGAGCAACTGTAATATCAAACAAACCACTGGTGGCCTTATAGGTAGCCATTGATGCATTATATACATTTACCAGGTGCTCATCGGCAGCTATGCCCCTGGCTGCCCTATTAAACTGTGTAATAAGCGAATAGGGTTTGTATAAAGACAATGAGCTATCAATTCGTTGTAATATGCTATCTATCTGCCGCCTTGTTACCAAACTATCGGCCGCATAATAAGTTATATGGTAGGTAGTGCCTTGAGCATACCCGTCAATTTCAATTCTACGGTTGCTGGCTGTTGAAAATAACATGCCCGTTATGGTGGCTGTGTACGCTAATGCAAAAAATATCCATCGCATAAAACAAAGCTACAATAACGGGCATGCAAAACAACAAAAACCTGGTTGGTTCAATTGAAAATTAGTAAGCTATTTGTAAATGGCTTTTGTATAAAGTGTATTGCCAACCATCATTTTAATAAGATATACGCCACTGGCAGCATTGCCCATATTTAAAGCAATCTGGTTATTGCCTGCGGGTAATATGCCTTTATTAATACGACTAACCAAATTGCCATTGGCAGCATATATTTCCACCTGTACTTTGGTGGCTGCGGGCAATTGCAATTGTAACTGACTATTGCTGTTAACCGGGTTAGGATAAACACTCCATTTAACAGCATTGGCATTGGCTGCAATGGATTGCGTCTGGTTACTTACCATTACAGGTACAGGCTGCATGGCAGAGCCGGTTGGCTTACCCCATACCACCAAATAAAATGCACCGGGCTGACCATTTACCTTGTTTACTTTACCACCCTTTGTGCCATCATAATACCAGGTGAGTGCGGTATTGCTGCTTTGCGCTGTACCACCAATGGTATAAAGTGGCCCATGGGTATAACCACCAATAAGGCTATCGCTGGCAATTGAAAAACTCATACCGGCAAAAAAGGTATTATAGCCACGTACCAGTACATCTTTTACTGTTTTAACCCTAAACAACGTGTGTACACTATCGCCATAGGTTTTAAACAAATTGCCAAATACACCACGGCCATATGCATTTAAAGAATCAATAGGTTTTGGTGGGTAAGTACATAGCCTGTTAAGGTTGGTGGCACTGGCATTAACCTGCGAGTAATAGAAGTTAACCCAAAGCGGTATTTGCCTGCCATATTTGCCAAAGGCAAAAGTAATTCCAGTAACATCCAGCGAGTCGGTAGTGCCCATTAGCGCTGTTGGAATGTTTACATCATCCAGATAAATAATGGGTGTACCCGTGGTGGTATTTACTGTTGCAGGATTGTAAAATAAACTGGCTGAAGTGTTGCTATAAATAGTTTGCGCCATTGTGTTTGGCCCAAAACATATAGCTGCAGTAATGGATAAAAGAGATACAAATCTTTTCATTTTGTTTGATTATGGTTATTAGCCGAAAGGTAGGCTTAAGCCTTTGATAGCGCATTGCCGGTTAACCCCAACAGGAAATTTATGCCACTGAACGGGTCTGCAGTTGATGGATGTATTTTAAATATTTTTTGGGCCGGCTTGTGATTATACAAGGCATCGCCGCTTGCGTCGCACACTTGTACGGTTGGTAATGCTGTGTAGCTTTTATTAAAGTAAAATGAAAAGGGAATTGTTGATCTGGCCTACTTCATCAAAGCTATTTTATGGATTAGTTGTTGCAGGTGGCCCTAATTTTAAAATACATATCTATTTTCTAAAAAATTTTATTTGCTCAAGTCTTACCACTGCTTGTTCGTAAGAAGTGTAATCAGTTTTGTTTAGTGTTTCTACATACTCGTAATTACCAAATTTTATTTCTTTAATATCTGGCCCACAGGCAAGCAGGTTCAATTCTTTGCAATTGTTACATCTCACCAAATACCAACCATATTCAGGTATACCCAACTCCTTTCGCATTATATAGGTTTCAAGTGTTGTGCCGCAATTTGTGCATGGGTGTTGTATGGTTTTAATTATTTTTTCGGGGTTTAGGGCATTTTTAATTTTAAATAATGTGGCTAACACCGGGCCATACAACCACTTGTTTAAATTGGATGTAAAGTCAATATGTATAATGGCTGCCAACTCCAGAAACAGATCACCAATAAATTCTTTTTCCTCTGTGTCGTAGTCTGGTTTATTGCATGTTGACAGTGCTTTTTTTAAAACAGCTTTTAATTGTTTGGCGGTAGCGTTGGCGTTAACAGCATCGATTAAATTGTCGGCACAGGAATTAAACAACCCGTTTAGCTGTTCGCATAATTCGCTCCTTGAAGGGTGTAAACCTCTATCGTTCCAGGCCTTTGCCGAGAACTTATCTTTTTGTTTAAAGGCAACAAGTCTATCAATTTGAGATTGGTTGAAGTGCATATTAAAGTTTGTTGGGGAAAGTTATATGAAATGCTTTGTGGGGTTTAAGAAGTTGGCGATTTCGGAGCACCAAACTGTCAACATATCACAAAATTTGATGCGAGGCAGAATGTTCCATTAACCACTGAACCTGCTTTTTTTGCAAAACTGCTGTTAGCACTACGCTCTTCTTTTCTGTCGTGTTGTTGTCTGTCCATTTTAGTTTGTCTTGGTGCGTTGGCTTGTTGGCTCTTTTGCAAGGTTGGCTTTTGTGTGTCGGCTTTGTGTGCCTTGCAAATGTGCTTGCTTTGGTGCTGGGTTAAAGAATCATGGCATTTATTCTTTCTTGCAATTCCTGAATCCTCTTTAGCAGGTTGTTAAAATTTAATGGGTCGCCGTAAATCATATTCTGTGTCATAGCCTGATAATCTTTTTCCCACTCTTTTATTACTGTGTCTGGCGGAATAATCTTTATTTTACCTGGAAGGTGGTTAGCATAGTCAAGCCCTCGAAGTGGATTGAATTTTTCTCTGTGTGTCACTATGCCATTATATAATTCCGTGTCTTTGATTGCAGCCTTTCCATGGTCTGTATCCATTAATTTTTCTAAGTCATAAAGGTGTCTTGATAACCTGTCAATACGGATTTTTGAAGTGTGCTGCAAAAACTCTTCATGCAATAAAAATATCTTCTCTAAAAAAGTTTTTTGTGGCAAAACGGTCGAAATACTAAAAGGCCCGGTTGCAAAATCTTGATTAGGAAATGCAGCACTAAGGATTGAATTTATTGCTCGGTTTTCACTTGGCTCCATCATTGAACGGGAACTTACTTCTATTAAAACTCTCTGTGGTAAATAATCAGATTTGTCGAAGACAGAATTGTAATGAATTTCAATTACCTGTGGGTCCTTATCTGAATCTGTAATTGGCTGAGCATTTAATTTGCATTCATCAATTACATTCCATTCGGTAAACAGCTTCGTTAAATCGTCTAAGAAAGTGGTGGAGATAAATTCGCAGGATATTTTTCTTAAATTTTTGATTTGGCTTTTAGTGATGTCGCCTTCAAAACCAAAGAATTTCCTGTCTATCGCCAAATCAATATCTTCTGAAAATCTTTCTATCAGATTCCAACCTTTGCTTAACGAAGTGCCTCCTTTGAAAACAATACTTGTAGAATACTTCAATTCAAAGGAAGCCTTTAATGCTACTGTTACCCACCAATCTTTTTCAATTGCAATAGCAGGTAGTCCAGTAATATTACTGGCTTGATTGAGAATTTCAATTCGTCTTTCTTTCGATATTTTTAGCCAATCTGTATTCATATTATTTTGCAGCACCCGTTAGTATTTTATTTATCCAGGCTGGTGCAAGTTTGGCATCATGTAGGATATTTTCTTTTTTTTCTTTTTTAAGGATAGTGAGTAGCCTTATTAAGACTTCATCTTCAATTTTATGCTGCCCTATACTTTTTAATGCTTGAATAGCGAGCCCACTTATTTCACCTTTAGCCAATAAATTTTTTGGACTTGTTTTCTTAAAGGTGATTGTTCGCTTTCCTATTTTAATACTTCTTGCTGCTCCATCGGTTAAGAAAACAACCTTTAACGGAATTTGGGTTGACAGCCCCAATTTATTTAATGCCTGAATGCCTGTAGGAATAATCCTTGCCCTATCTCTTTTTGCAATTGCAATAGCTATTTCTTCTGCTGAAGGATATAATACTCCCAAAGCTTTGTCTGTCTTCGGGTATAAGTAAATGCCATGAGCCAAACGAATAAGCAAGCCTTTTTCTTCCATCCTGTACAATGCTTTCTTTACACTTTCCGGATTACCAAAATCCAAAAAGTCATCTACAAAAAGAATAGTTCCCTTTTGCAGTTTTTTAAGCGCTTCAATAACTGTATTTGTTACTATTGGTCGTGCCATTACCTTTTATTTCGTCCCAAATATAGTAAATATTTGGGACGAAATAGGTTTCAGTATAGCAGGTAATTATTAAACGATATGACCCAAAAAGCAAAATAGTATTTGGTCTGTCCGTAACCGCAGCCGATAGGCAAACAAAAGATGAGAATTTATTCGTCTGCCAGCATTGCAGCAAACCCAATGTTAGGCGGTCGTTTTTATTTCAGTTCAATTTGCTTTGACAATACTATTCTGTCTTTTTCGTCAATTCCTTTGCTTTGTCCAACGGGAAAAGGTGTATAAATTGAAATGTCTAAAAACACATTGTCTTCACAATATGCTGTGTAAATTTTATTCTTGTCAATTAGTTGAGGCGGTGAATAATCAAATGAAACATAAAACAGGTCATTTCTTTCATTGTCATACCGAACAGTGAAATAGTATAACTTACTTACTGATTTTTGGATTGTTTCTTTAACTTTAAAGTCTGTCGCCTTTTCTTTTCCGTCAACCAAAACTGTATACACCTTATCAGGTAGCTTATCTTCAAATTTTTGATACTCTTCACCAACTTTTGGATACCAATAACATCTTTTGTTATCACTTAGTTGTTGAAAATATTTGTCGCAGCTTTCAATTTGATTTTTGCCTAACTTAAAAAGGTTTAATATCTTATAAAGTTCGGTATCGGTTGAGTACTCTGAGTAAACTAAAGAATTGATATTAAAAAGAAACCATTGTCCATTTTCAGTCTTACCATATATGTAGTTTTTTGAAACACCAAAAGAATTTACTGGTATGTCACCACCTCTGTTTTTACCTAAATGTAATATCTCCTGAGAACCATTTATTACCCATTGTCCTGGGTATGTACTTGATGCCCGAAAAGGTGGAATAATTGGAACGTATTTTATGTCCCAGTCAGCAATAGAATTATAAAAGTCCTTCTTTACTCCAGTTTTGTTGTCTGAGAGATTACAGCTTGCAAATAAAAAAGCTAATAGAATTAATATAGTGTGTCGGGTCTTCATAAAATGCCGCATAACGGGCAGGGCTTGCAGCAAGCCTGGAATACATTGCTCGTTCTGCCCGGAACCGCTGCTGATTAAAGATATAAAAGTACAAGTTTACAAACAAAAGCCCAGCGATGTTTGTCCAGCCCAGGTGAAGCACAATAGCGATAAAATGACCATTGCTCCAATGTCCAGCCAGCCTTGCAGCAAACCCAATGTCAGCAGTAGCCCATTCATTTTAAACAAGTGAAAAAAATTAGAATTAGCAGCAGACATTCTGAATAAAACTTCTATATTTGTAAAGGTGTTTTTGGTATGCCTGCTCGTTCGTGCAAAGATTTTATCAACCAATAACAAGATAATATAACCTTCAGAGCTTATTATCCGACCAAAGTATACGAACGCAAATCTCCAGGATAATAATCTTTGAAATAAAGGATTATGTTATGAACACTATTGATTATTTCAAACTCCAAGCAAAAAATCTACACAGAGATTTTAAGACAAAAACTCCAGTTTTTGACGCAGTAATTAAAGATTATCTATACGCATACAAGTCAAAGTATTTTGATATAGAAATGATTGTCTCGGACTTTAATATCGACGAAGAGAATTTCAGCCTTATGAATGCCCAGCATATCATTGCAAAAATCGCAAACTTTGACAGTTGGGCTGCACTTTTAAAAGCATCATCATTGGAACTTGCGAAATTATTGTATGATTATCAAGATAGAATTGATCTTATTGGGTGGCAATTTTATATTGCCGATGCACAGGCAATGAATGAAACCAAACTCGATGCAGAAATTCAGATAGATATTTTCAAACAAGTAGTGGTCGAAGAGAATATTTTTGACACAGTAATAGAAAGCTATCTATTGAAGCACTATGATTGACTATAAACTAGCTCAATTTATCGTGGTGTTTGTTTGGGTTACTGCTAACTCTTGGATTTATACTATTAACCGATATTTTATACAATAGAAACCCATTGATAATCAACCAACTGGTATTATACATTTTGTATTGTTAATAGCATCAATATGTTTTAATTAAACAAGTTTATGTAAGGTAAATTAATACTTTATTTTAAAGTACGTATTAAGAACTATTTTTTGTTTTGATGGTATTCTCTGTTAATTACTTTTATCTACGCTCTCATAAAAGCCCAATAAAGTATCCAACCGCACAAGAGTGCGACGCAAGTACTGCCCCATAGAAGCACTATTGGCGGGTTAGAAAAATCTGTTATCAACTTAAAATACCGAATAGCTTACCGGTACTGGAAATAGTTTGGTTTAGGTTTAGCAGTTGGTAGCTTTCTTTTTCAGTTTCATCGCAAAGTATTGTACTAAACATAGTTTGTTTTACCTTTCTGCTTCTTAACACAACAACGAACACATATGAAAAAAATTACATCATTTATGGTGTTACTGGCGTTTGCTGCATTACCCATTTTGTCTGTTGCACAAAATAATGGCAGTGGCATTAGTGCCGGTAAAGAATTAGCGATTGTACAAACCGAAAGCGGTAAGGTAAAAGGCTATATTCACGATGGTATTTATACCTACAAGGGCATTCCCTATGCACAGGCACAGCGGTTTATGGCGCCCGCAAAACCCACGCCCTGGCAGGGCATTCGCAGCTCTATGACTTATGGACCTGTTTGCCCAACCGACCCTACCACTACTACCAATGATGAATTTGAGTTTCCGTTTAACCATAACTGGGGTTATACCAACGAAAATTGCCTTAGCCTGAATGTTTGGACACAACAAATTAATGCCACCAAAAAACGCCCGGTAATGGTTTGGCTACATGGTGGTGGCTTTACTGCCGGCTCTTCCATTGAATTGCCTTCTTACGATGGAGAAAGTCTTACCAAAAAAGGAGATGTGGTAGTGGTATCAGTAAACCACCGGTTAAACATACTGGGCTTTTTAGACCTTTCGGCCTATGGCGATAAATACAAATCATCTGCCAATGCCGGACTGATGGATTTGATTGCAGCCCTGGAATGGGTAAAACAAAATATTGCCCAATTTGGCGGCGACCCTGATAATGTTACCATTTTTGGACAAAGTGGTGGTGGTGGTAAAGTAACCTGTTTAATGAATGCCCCATCGGCCAAAGGCCTGTTTAATAAAGCCATTGTTCAAAGCGGGAGTTATATAACCGATTTTATGGATCCAGCTTTATCAAAGCAGATAGGTGCCGCTTTATTACAGGAACTTAACCTGCAACCCGACCAGGTAGATTCGCTGCAAAAAATTTCTTACGAGCGTTTAAATGCAGCCGGTAAAAAAGCATTGGCAAAAGTACAGGAAGCCTTAAAGGCACAGGGTAAACCTGTGGCAGGTTTTGGTTTAGGCTGGGGCCCCATTTTGGATGGTATGGTATTGCCTTATCACCCAACAGATGCTGCCGCCACAGCTTTGGCTGCGAATATTCCTTTACTGGTAGGATCTACCAAAAACGAGTTTACACCTTTTATGCCCGGTACCAGGGATATTAATATGGACCAGGCAAAAGCCAACCTGCAAAAAAAATATGGCGATAAAGCCGATGCCTTTATGGCTGCGGTATTAAAAGCATATCCTAATACGGTTAAACCATCAGATTACACAGATCTAGACCTTACTTTCAGACCAGCTTCCATCAGGCAAGCCAATTTAAAAGCTACTACCGGCACTGCGCCTGTTTATATGTACTTATTTACCTGGCAATCTCCGGTAAATGATGGCATTTATAAAGCCATGCATTGTATTGATTTGCCTTTTCAGTTTAATAATATTCAACTATGCCAGCAAATGACAGGTGGCGGAAAAGACGCTTATACACTGGCAGCTAAAATGAGCCAGGCATGGATTAATTTTGCTACCACCGGTAACCCTAACGCTAAAGGCTTACCCAAATGGCCGGCATATTCCCCAGAGAATGGCGCTACCATGATTTTTGATACTACCTGTGAGTTAAAAAATAGTCCGGATAAAGAGTTACTGGAAATAGCAAACGGTAAATAATTTACGGATGTATCGTAAAAAAATAAAGCACCACACTTCAAGAAAGTCTGGTGCTTTTTTATGGTAGTTTGTAAAGCCAAGCAATAAATTAGTAACTTAATTTACCCTGGTAAAAATCAAGTACTTTGGTTCTTAGTACATAATCGTATTTAGCGGCAATTAAGTTAATAGTGGCGCGGTCCATATTGTTTTTGGCAATAATATAGTCTACAACTGTAGCAGCCCCTGCATTAAAACGAACCTCAGCCGAACGGAAGGATTCTGTAAAATCCTGTACCTGCATTTGCAATTGTGTATACCTGTCTAATGCCGCAGACATATTTAAATAAGCCTGCTCTATATTTTGCCTTAGCTGTATTTTGGTGGTATTGGCTTCAAACGTAGTTTGCTTCTCGGTAATCTTAGCCTGCTTTAAACGGCTTTTAGCCTGTAATCCGTTAAGTATAGGTATTTGCAAAGAAAGACTAATACTAGAATTAAAGTTATTGGTCCACTGATTGCCATAGGTAATTTTCTGGGTTTCATAATTTCCCTGCGGGGCAATAACTGGTAATTTACTGGCCCCATTCAACACATAACTATCTGTTTGTGCTTCGGTAGTACTCAGTAATTTTTGCAATGATGCGGCACTGGAATAATTGGTACCTAAAGAGCCGTTCAGGCTAAGTGTAGGCGTTAATAATCCTTTTGCAGCTTTTACGCCACTAGCTGCACTTTGTTTTCTTAGATCGGCAGCTTTTACAAATGCCAATTGCAGTAATGCCTGTTCGTAAATCATGTCAACAGTAGCATCGTATAATACGGGAGTAAGCGATTCGTTTATTTTCTGCAGCTCCATATTTTTATCATAGGCAATATTCATATGCTGCGCCAAATCCAGTTTAGAAGAGGCCAGGGTATTGCGGTTATTTACCACATTTATTTCATCGCTGGCTAACTGGCCCTTAACATCGTAATAAGTAGCAGGTGCAATGGCACCATCTTTATTTAACAGGTCTAAACGTTCTGCCTGCTGGCGGGTAACTGCTACCTGTTTTATGGAGGCATTCAGCAATTCCTGGTTATTTAATACGCTTAAATAGGCCAGTATAACATTGATGGTAATATTATCTTTCTCCTGCTGCCAATCCATTTTACCGGCTTCAAACGTAAGCAGGTTTTGTTGTATACTATTGCGAATGGCGGCACCATTCCAAACGCTAATGCTGGCATTTAAGCCATAATTGGCAAAGCTGATATTCTGGTTAATATACCCATTACTAAACGGATCGATACTACGGCCCTGGTTTATACCATGATAAATGGCGCCATTTACAAATGGCAACCTGTTGCCTTTTGCCTGCTGTAAATTAACTTCATTGCTTTCTGACTGAAAGCCGGCGCGGTTAACGGCTGCATTGTTTTTTATGGCTGTTTCAACACACTGCTGCAAGGTTAATAAATGGTTGCCGGTGGCGCTATCCTGCGCATAAACCTGTTGTATAAACAACCCACCTACCAGTACTGCAATGCCAAAAAATTTTTTCATAATGCCCTTATTTCTGCTGTTCTAAAATTGTATTGTAAATAATCAGTTTTATAATCTATTTCAGAGGCTTTGGTAAGCCAGCTAAATACCAATGCCCGGCTCCCGTTGTGTCACTCACTTGTGCACCATACCTAGTGGCAACAAAAAATTCAACCGCACATCAACGCTTCCCCACATCTTCACATCCGCCCATCTTCACATCCGCACATCCGCCCATTCCCACCTCCCCATCATCCTTCAATTTTCTCAATCCTGCCATCCAGCAAATGCACAATACGTTTACCATAGGCAGCATTTTTTTCATTGTGTGTTACCTGTATAATACTTACGCCATCTTCTTTATTTAATTGGGTAAAAAGTTCCATAATTTCTTCGCCCTGCTTGCTGTTTAAATTACCGGTTGGCTCATCGGCCAAAATTAATTTTGGCTTGGTAATTAAAGCACGGGCAATGCCCACCAGCTGTTGCTGTCCGCCAGAAAGCTGCGAAGGAAACAGGTTCTTTTTGCCAACCATCTGAAACCTGTCTAACATATCAGCTACCATGGCCTGGCGCTCACTGGTTTTTATGCTCTTGTACAGTAAGGGCGTTTCAATATTTTCATACACCGTTAATTCATCAATAAGGTGGTAGGCCTGAAAAACAAATCCAATATGATCCTTATACAATTGCGACCGGTGTTTTTCTTTTAGTGTATGCACCTGTTCATTTAAGAAAAGATATTCACCCTCATCAAAACCATCCAACATACCTAATATATTCAGCAAGGTAGATTTACCCGAACCCGAAGGCCCCATAATGGATATAAATTCCCCCTCGCCAATGGTAAGGTTGATATCTTTTAGCAGAAAAGTTCTTATGCCACCCACGGTTACCCATTTGGACAAATGATTTAATGTTATCATGTACTTTGTTTTTCTAATGTTGAAAAAATATGCTACAGCTATTCACTTCTTAAACTATTAACAGGGTTTGCCAAAGCAGCTTTTATTGCCTGGAAACTCACAGTTAACAACGCTATACAAAGGGCGGTGGCACCTGCAATGGCAAATACCCACCAGCTAATACTTATGCGGTAAGCAAAATCCTGCAGCCAGGTATACATAGCCCACCAGGCCAAAGGAAAAGCAATTACCGCGGCAATACCTACCAGTTGTAAAAAATCTTTTGATAATAATTGGGTAATGCTAAAAACACTTGCACCCAGTACCTTGCGTATACCTATTTCTTTTATTCTCTGTTTGGCGGTAAAAGCTGCCAATCCCAATAAGCCCATACAGGCAATGCAAATGGCCAACACAGCAGCAGCAATGCACAGGTTGCCTAATTGCTGCTCGGCACTAAACTGTGCATTATAGGTATCATCAGCAAAAAAATATTCAAAGGGGTTACCGGGGAAATATGTCTTATACATGCTTTCCAGCGAGCTTATTTTTGCCTGCATATTACTCCCATCTGTTTGAATAGTAAAATATACAAACGATACCGAAGGCAGGTAAATAACAGGTTCAATGGGTTGGTGCATAGATAAATGATGATAATCTTTTACCACCCCTGCAATTTCATATTCTTTGCCCCATAGAATTTTTTTGCCAACTATATTTTCATTGTGGGCAAAACCCAGTTGGGCAGCCGCTTTTTCATTTATAATTACTTTGCCGGCATTACTCCACCCGGTTGCTGCTTCATTGGCTGTAAAACTATGGCCCTGTGAAAAGTTGATGGCATAAGTATCAAAGAAATGCTCGTCTGATATAAACATGAAATAGTTTTTCTTATCATCTCCTTTTTGTGGGTTTAGTTTGGTAATGCCTGCAGCAGAAAAATTATATCCCACACCCGGTACATTATTCGAGGCCGAAAATTTGGAAATAAAGGGTGTTTGCGCCAGCTTGTCTTTAAAAGCCATATTAAGCGCCGCCTGATTCTCACTGGATACGGTTGGCCCTTTTATTACCAGTAAATGCTGCAGGTTTATACCCAGGTTGCTGGTTTTCATGTATTCCAGTTGCTGGTATAAAATAAGGGTGGCAATAATAAAAATAATAGAAATGCTAAACTGAAATACCACCAGGCCTTTTCTTAATACAATGCCCTTTACACTATTGGCAATTTTACCCCTTATTGCTGTAATAGGACTGTACCCACTAAGCACAAAAGATACATAGCCACCCGCTAATATGGCACCAACAATAATAAAGCCCACACCTGCCAGCCAAAACCAACCCTGATTTAACATAGCCAGCGATAACTCTTTACCCGCAAAGCCATTAAATACCGGTTGTAATAACTGTACCAGCACAATGGCCATTAATGCAGCCACAATGGTTATAATTGCCGTTTCGGATAAATATTGAAAACTTAGCTGCCAGCGGCTGGCGCCCAAAACTTTTCTTACGCCGGTTTCTTTGGCCCGTGTAAATGATTGTACAGTGGATAAATTAATATAGTTTACCCAGGCGATAATCAGTATTAAAACGGCTACAGAAAGCAATAGCACCACTAGTTTTAAACTACCATAGGTTTGATAGGGATAACTAAAATCCGGCCCCAGATGCAGGTTGCTAAAAGGTTGCAGATAAGCATTTTGTTCTGCGGTATTGCTATTTATGCGGTGCATTGTATTGGTAATACCGCCGGCAACCGCAGCGGCATTGGCATTGCTGCCCAGTTGCACATAAATATTGGTAAAACCAGATTCGGTGGTGGACGGGTCGGCCCAGTTATTATCATCGCGGTTAGCGGCATTCTCCAGTGTATGAATACTTAATAAAACCTGCGCCTGAATATCTGAGGTTTGTGGCATGTTTTTAAATACCCCCTTTACCGTATAAGGGGTATTACCAAACTGGTTGCTCATAATAACCGTTCTGCCGGCTGCCTGTACAGTACCAAATAACTTCATGGCCATATTTTCACTGATGGCCATCGTTTGTGGTGTTGCCAAAGATGTACTGCCATCTGCCAGCGGAAAACTAAACACTTCTAAAAAATTACCCTCCACATACAACACATTATTCTCTCTAAAATTCTTTTGGGTGCTGCTATTGCCATTTGCACCTGTGGCTGTTAAAACTCCATCGCCAATGCCATCGGCCACACGCACCACGGCTTGTACGCCGGGTATTTTGGTGGTAATGGCAGGTGCAAAACCAGGAGCAATATAATAGCCGGTATTATTGTTTTTATCGGTAGTAGCCAGACGGTATAGAGTATCGTAATTTTTTTGAAACCGGTTGGCACTCCATTCGCCGGCAACAAATTCCATAATCAGTAAAAACACTGCCAGCCCAAAAGCCAGGCCTGCTATATTTATAACAGAGAAAGTAGTATTGCGTTTCAGGTTGCGCAGGGCTACTGTAAAATAGTTTTTAAACATAGCATTGTTTTAGTAAGTAATTATTTTGGTTCCCGGCTGTAAGGCTGCTGGCATCTGTTCTTGCGTCGCACTCTTGTGCTGTACCAATGCTATGCAACAGATAAAATACAAACAGCCATACAAAATGGGGTATTATAGTACTTTACAATTACATGCCAATCAATATGTATACTGAAAAGCAATTAGTTATAATTAATGCTATTGTAAAAGTGTACGGTTTTGATACAGTTATTGTACTGTTTTGATGCATGCCCGCTGCTTTGCCCGGCCAGCATTACCGCCGCTGAAGTGTGCGACGCAAGGAACGATGCTTTCTGCACCTTGCCGGGTTCATAAAACTGGTTTTACTGTTATATTTTTATGCCCTGGTTATGCTAACTGCTTAGGTTGGTGGCTGCCATTTGTTTTAGAAATTCATCTTTCTTTTTAGGCGAAATAATTAACTGGGCACCATTGCTCATTACTGCATAACCGCCATCGGTTTTTAGCATTTTTTTTACTTCGTTCAAATTTATAATATGCGAATTGTGAATGCGCATAAAATGAAAATCGCAAAGCAGTCCTTCATATTCTTTCAGGTTTTTGCTTACCATTATTTTTTTATCATGCTTTAGGTTAAAAATACTGTAGGGACCGTTGGCTTCTATATGCACAATATCGGGCAGGGCAATAAATTCCAATCCATCAGATGTAGAGAGCGTAATACTTTGGGGTACCTGTGCAGGTTTGCGTAAATTCTGCAGCAGCGATTGCAGTGCCTGCGAGCCAAGATTGCTTTTGCGCTTGAGTATAAATTTATCGGTAGCTTCTTTTAGTTCTTCGGCATCAATGGGTTTTAACAAATAATCTACAGCACTAAATTTAATGGCTTTTACAGCGTAATGATCGTAGGCAGTGGTAAAAATTACATCAAATGCCGGGTTGTTAAATTGTTGCAGTAAATCAAAGCCGGTACCGGTTTGCATTTCAATATCCAGAAATACAAGATCGGGTTTATGTTCTTTTATGGCAAGCACCCCTTCTTCTACTGATCCGGCAGTGGCCACAACGGTAATATCTTTGCAATAAATAGCCACCATATTTTTTAAAAGTTCGCGGCTGTGCATTTCATCTTCTGCTATTATGGCTGTATACATAAGTGGTGTTTAATCGTTTATAGGAATTTTTATTTCTACCCGGGTGCCTTTAGGGCTGCCATCTTCATTTGAAAGATCGATGGTAACAATATGGGCGCCGCTTTGCAACAAGGCTATACGGCTTATATTGGTATCGGTTGCCCGGGAAATATGCGCTTTTGACTGTTTATCTTTTAAAGCTGCTGCAGCTAACCGGCCTATCCCATTATCCTGTATAATACAAAGTATAAAACCATACTGGTATAAAAGAATTATTTGCAATAATCCACCACTGGCTTTATGCCTTAGTCCATGTAAAATAGCATTTTCTACATAGGGTTGTAACAGCATAGAAGGAATTTCTGTGTTTTGAATATCTATTTGTTCATCTGCTTCTATGGTAAAATTAAAATGATTGTCAAAGCGCAGTTTTTCCAGTTCTATGTAATAGGTAAGTGCTTTTAGCTCATCGGCAATTAATACGGTTTCGTTTACTGAGTTTTCCAACACCTGCCGGGTAAGCCTTGAAAATTTTGACATATAACCCAGTGCAGCTTCGGCATTATTTTCCAGTATAAAATGTTGAATGGAGTTTAATACATTAAACATAAAGTGCGGGTCCATCTGCGCCTTTAATGCCTGCGCCTTTAAAGCCTGGTTCATGGCTTTAATTTTCTCCTGCTGGTTGGCAATGGCTTTATATTGGGCCAACAATTCCTCATTTTTTTCTTCAATTATTATGTTTTGTTCTTTGCTGCTTTCTAAACTTTCGGCAAGGCTTTTTTCATTTGCATTATTCAGGTTCATTACATAAACAAATGCCATAAAGAAAAATACCATGGCTGCAATACCACTAAAAATAACAAGGAAGGGTGAATCGTAATTGCTATCAAATTTTATCCCGGGTAAGCGGGGTATTCGCAGGGTAATATAATCGTAGCTAATAAAGCAGGTAGCAATCCATAAAGCGCCAGTAAGCATTTTATACCATTCAGTTAACTGGTATAATAATATGGGTGCCAAAATGGTGGCCAGTAAAATAAATTTGGTATTGAAAATAATGCCCTGCGATATTAAACCCGGCACAATAAGACAAAGCAGGGGCGCTGTTATTATAATTATAAGACGGGAGGCATTATACCAATGATAATAATTGGCAAGCAATGCACTGGAATAAATGGTAATGGCCACTATGCAAATAACAAATACTGTGGGTATATTGATATAGATAAAACTATTGATAAAATTGAACACAAAGCCATACACAGCAAAGCGGTTGGAAAGAATAATCTTCTTTCGCATATCCGACTTTACATTTCTATCCAGGCCAATGGCCGAAATGTTTTGCCAGAATGTACCAATACTATTTTCCCTTGCCTTTTGCATACCAATTAGCTATAAAATAACGTAATACCTATTGTAAATTCAACACCAATCACCTGTCCAATTCAAAGTACTATAGAACTTTAAAGGCAACATCTTGCAGTGCCTTTTTAAATGGGCATTTCATTTTGCAGGGCCACCAATGGAATTTTAATGATAACAGTGCAGCCATCAACTCCCTCGTTTTGGGTAATGGTTATTTTATCTTCACTTTCATAATTAATCAAATCTATATGTGCCATTACATTTTTTAAACTGGCAATAAATTCATCGCCGGTGCGCTGCGCTAAAAAACTTTCGGTGGCTTTGCCGCCTTCTCCATTATCAGTAATGGTTACTATAATTCCATGAGTGTATTTATCAAAATGTATGGCAATATTCCCTCTTCCTGATTTTTTTATCAGCACATGCTGGTATAATGCAGTTTCTACAAAAGGATAAATCAGCATGGAAGGTATTTCAATCAGCCTGTCTGCCGCCGCTGGCAGCGGGTGAATACTAAAATCAAATTTATTTTCAAATCTTAGTTGTTCCAGCTCCAGGTATTGGCTAAGCAGTTTAACCTCTTTTTCCAGCGTGGTAGTAAGCGAGTTTAGATTGGCCAGTATCTGCCTTAAATATCTGGAAAAATTACTGATATACAGGGTGGCATTTTTTTTATCGTTCAGGCTTACAAAATACTGTATGGCATTTAATGAATTAAATACCAAATGGGGATTTATTTGCGCCAGCAGCACTTTCATCTCCAGTTTTTTATTCATTAACTCAATTTCGCTTTTTTGTTGCAGAATAATATTATTGCGCTGCTGCAATAAAACCGCTGAACGTTGTTTGGATGCCGACCTGCCATACAAAACCACAATAAAAATAATCGCCACCACAATAGTGGCAATTACTGCATTTTGAATGGTATTTTGTCGTTCAGCATCCAGTGCTGCTTCAATCAGGTTTTTAGATACAATATCTTTCTCAATACTTAGCAATTCATTATCGCTTTGGGCTGTACGCAAACTATCTGGTAATGATGCTTTAAAAATAAGGCTGCTAATATCGCTGCCCAGGTAGCTTTTTATAACCCGCCCTGCATATAAAGCAAATTCTTTACTATTAAAATACTCATTCACCGGCGCTGCCCAATCGCTGTTTATGGGATAAATGCCGGCAAACCCTTCCCTACGGGCCGATAGCACCAGCTGCCGTTTTACTTTAAAGCCTTTCTCCAGGGCCTTTACATAAATAGATAAGGGCACATAACCAAAAGCTCGTGGCGTTTCTGAAACACGTTGCATTACTTCATAATCGTTGCCCACATAATGTATGGGTAAGGCGGAGTAGTATGTATTTTTAAGATCCTGCACATCCTTTTCCATGGTTGTAGAAATGGTAGTAAACGCCTGCTGCCCGGCTAAATGGGTAATAAAATCCTGTGGACTGGCATATAAGGGCTGTTGAATATTGGTTACAATAATATTCACATCGGGCATATAGGCGGGGGTAAACTGTACTTCTTTTTTACGCTCATTAGTGATTGAGAAATACGACCAGCCAAAAATGCCTTTCCTGTTGGTTTTGGCTATAAAGGGATAAATATTTTCAAAATTATTGGCATCTACCCAGTTTACTGCCAGGGTTACATTGTATCTTTTGCGTATATAGGCCACAAAAGATTCCATAATTTCATATTCTACACCTGCCATAGTTTTCCCGCGGTTGGTGCGGTAAATAAAGGGGTCAATTTCATTCCATAAAACAGATATAGTACCTTTTTTTTGCTCCAACACTTTGGCCCAGCTATCTCCATCAATATTTCCGGGGTTAAAAGATTGGGCCATGCAGTGATGGCCTATAGTAAGGAATAGTAAAATTGATATTGGCAGTAGGTATTTCACCATATAGAATACAGCAATTTACATAAACATATTACCTGGCCGCCATAAATTAAGCTGTGGATTAACAAAAACATTGTTTCAGTTAATTAAACTTCATTTGTAAATAGGGTTTGGTAGCCGGCTAAGGTGGTAATGGCATCGCCTGTTGTGTCACTCACTGCAGCGTTCACCCCTTGTGGCAGCAGTTTGGGAACGTTGCTTGCCCCTTCCTAAAAAAATAGTTTGTTGCCATATCATTCTGCCGTACAAGAGTGCGACGCAACGGCAGCTATATTTTTACTGTTTTGCCGGGTACAAAAACAATACCTTGCACTGCGAAGTTTTTGATTGGCGGGGCCCAAAAAATCTTTAAAGAAATATTTTGAAAACATTGCACATATGTTTTTAAACAATCATAAACTTTGCACATATTTTACATCGATTTTTATTTTACTATAATACATATATGCCGGTATACAATCAGAGCAGAAGCAGGGTGATTCAATTGATTTTTGTAGCTATTTTTCTGGTTATTACAGGACAGCTGTTGCATTTACAATTATTTTCATCAGAATATAAAATTCAGGCCGAAAACAATGCCATTTTTAGAAAAGTGGTTTACCCCGACAGGGGTATTATTTTTGACCGTAAGCGCAGGGCCATTTTAGAAAACACCATTATGTACGACCTGATGGTTACCCCAAACGCTACCAAAGGCAGCGATACTGCCACCATGTGCGCTATTTTGGGTATTGATACGGCCGAATATAAAAAGCGCATGGTTACGGCCATTATTAAAAATACCAGTTATAAACCCAGTGCTTTTGCCCCCCTGGTGTCTCAGGATGTATATGCCCGGCTTAATGAAAATATGTATCGTTTTCCCGGCTTTGTATTGCAGGAGCGGCCGGTAAGAAGTTACCCTTATAATGCAGCCGGTAACGTATTGGGTTATGTGGGCGAGGTAGATACCGCCTATTTACGCAGGCATAAGGAAGATGGGTATCAAATGGGGGATTATGCCGGCATTACCGGTTTAGAAAATACCTACGAGAAAGTGTTAATGGGCCAGCGCGGAGTTAAGCGCTCCATCCGCGATAACAAAAACCGCATACAGGGCTCTTACGAAAATGGTGCTTTTGATACTGCCGCCGTTGCCGGCCGTAACCTGTATACCAGCATGGATGTTGATTTGCAGCAACTGGCCGAAAAATTATTGGGTAATAAAATTGGTAGTGCAGTAGCCATTAACCCCAAAACAGGTGGTATCCTGGCCATGGCTACCAGTCCAACCTACAACCCCAACGAGTTAACCGGCTCTGAGCGCAGAAAAAATTATGGCCGCCTGGTATTAGATACTGCCCGTCCATTGTTAAACCGCGCTATTAAAGGGCAATATCCACCCGGCTCTACATTTAAGCCACTGGGTGCATTAGTAGCGTTGGATGAGGGGTTAATTACCCCAGCTTATGGCTATCCCTGTGGCGGTTCTTACAATTCCTGTGGCCGCCCGGTTAAATGCGAACACCATGATGCTGGCCATGCCGCATCATTAAGACTGGCATTATCGCATTCCTGTAATTCGTATTTTTCAAATGTTTTCAGGATGGCGATTGATAACCCGGCTTTTGCCAATACCCAGCAAGGTTATTTAAAATGGAAGGAGTATATGAATGCCTTTGGCCTAGGTGTAAAATTAAATATTGACCTGCCCAGCGAAGACAAAGGTAATATACCAGATACTGCCAAATATAACCGCGACTTTGGTGGCAGCCGCTGGAATAGCTGTAATATTTTAACCCTGGGCATTGGGCAGGACAGGATGCTGGCCACCCCACTGCAACTGGCCAATACCATGTGTTTTATTGCCAATAAGGGGTATTATTATGTGCCCCATTTTGTAGACAGTATAGAAAATGAAACTATTGAGGATACTACTTACCTGGGCAAATACCGCGTAAAACATAAAGTAACCAATATTTCTACCGAAGATTTTGATGCGGTGCAACTGGCTATGCTGGATGTAACTGTTTCAGGTACTGCCGTTGGAGCAAGAATAGATGGTATTGATATTTGCGCCAAAACCGGTACGGCTCAAAACCCGCATGGCAAAAACCACTCGCTCTTTGTTGCTTTTGCACCAAAGGATAACCCTAAAATTGCTATAGCAGTGGTAGTAGAAAATGCAGGCTTTGGTTCTACCTGGGCGGCACCTATTGCTTCTTTGATGATAGAAAAATACCTGAATGATACTATTTCTGCCAAACGCATGCCAGAGGTAGACAGGATTTCTCAGGCCGATCTTATCCCCGCTGCTATAAAGCATTGGTATATAGTAAAAGATTCTATTAAACTCGCTAAACTGGCCAAACAGCTGGATGCCGATAAAGCCCCCACCTTCGAAAATACTACTGATAATAAAAAGCACACTTTCGACCCCGAAGCAGAGCCAAACAGACAAGACAATGATAGCGGTGATTATGACAGCATGAAAATGAAATCGCCATTTATGAAACCGGAAGAAAAGCCTTTAAAAAAAATCAAGTAACACGTAATGACTAGTAATTCTTCGCAAAATTCTATTTCAAGGGGAGTTGATAGCACGATCATCATATTATACGCCTTATTGGTGGCTATTGGCATTTTGTGCATTTTTATGGTAGAATATAATCCCGATAAATTTACCATCGCCTCCTTTTTTTCGTTTAATACCAACTATAGTAAACAATTATTATTTACTGGTATTTCTGTAGTGGTAGCCATATTTATACTGCTAAGTGATAGTAAACTCTATACAGCATTTGCCAACCTGTTTTACATGTTTGGTATACTGTTAATGCTGGCCACTTTTGTACTGGGCAAAGATATTAACGGCTCTAAGAGCTGGATACCAATGGGCGGTGGCTTTAACCTGCAGCCGGCAGAATTATGTAAAATTTTTACGGCACTCGCATTATCCAAATACCTGTCTCGCCTGGATACCGATTTTAGCAAAACCAAATCGCAAATTATTGCGGCAGCTATTGCATTATCGCCGGCCATACTTTCGGTATTACAGCACGAAACCGGTTTGGCCCTGGCCTATCTTAGTTTTTTTATAGTAATGTACCGTGAGGGCTTACCCGGCGAATTACTGGTAACCGGTTTTTCTTTTGGTGCGCTGGTAGTGGCCACCTTAATTGTAGATCCTGATTTGCTGGCCATTATTCTTACCGTAATTGCTGCAATTACTATCTACTTTATGCGTTGGCAAATAAAACGCAGTAAACGTATTTTGTTATTTATTGTAGCCATTTGGGCGCTTTCAGTAGGTATACAGCGTTTTGCGGTGCCCTATATTTTTAATAATGTGTTTGAGTGCTACCAAAGCCAGCGTATATATAGTGCAGTAGGCAAAGATTACGATTGCAGCCAAAACAAAAGCGCTCAAAACCTGGAAGCCGGCGCCAAACCGGCAAAAAAACCCGATGATTATAATGTACGTCAAAGTAAAATTGCCATTGGCTCCGGGGGCTTATTGGGTAAAGGTTTTTTAAAAGGTACCCAAACCCGTGGCAAGTATGTACCCGAACAACATACCGATTTTATTTTTACTTCCCTGGGCGAGGCATTTGGTTTTACGGGTTGCTTTCTATTTCTTTTAATTTATCTGTTTTTGCTGATGCGCATTATTATGATTGCAGAGCGGCAACGCAGTGCTTTTAGCCGCGTTTATGCTTATTCCATCGCCAGCATATTGTTTTTCCATATTACAGTAAATGTGTGCATGACTATTGGCTTATTCCCCATTATTGGTATACCGCTGCCATTAATTAGTTACGGCGGTTCTTCTTTATTAACGTTTACAGTATTAATTTTTATTCTGGTACGTTTAGATGCCGACAGGCAAATGGTATTACGCTAAATCCGGTGTATGGGCCCTGCAAAACAACCATGGGCAGCCCACTTGCGTCGCACACTTGTACGGTTAAATACATTGGGCAGCTAACAAAACAGCCTGTTGTAACACAGGTAAAAAAGTGGGTTACCGTTTTTGTAGGTATTGTATGATACAAGGAAAGCAATCATCACCGTTTTCAAAGAAACCATGTTTTAGTTAAGCCGCAAAACATGGCCACATTACCCTAAATAAGCGGCCCTATATTTTTTAAATTATTGGGTATTACGGGTATATTTGAAATACAACTACCAAATATGAAAACAGCACCATCCATACAGTTGGACATGTATATTAACTATCCGGGCCATTGCGAGGCCGCATTCAGGTGGTACGAGCAAATACTGGGTGGTAAAATTACCATGATGATGCCACACCAAACTCCGCCAGCCAATTTCCCCAAAGAATGGAATAGCCCTATTATGCATGCAATCATTGATATTGGCGGTACACAGGTTAGGGGCGCCGATGTACCAAATGCCGAACCAATGCGCAGTGCTTACCTTACCCTTAGATTTGATACACCTGAGAAAGCCGAAGAAGTTTATCGGCTTCTTTCCAGCGATGGGCAAATTTTTATGCCTATGGAAAAAACATTTTTTGCCAACCGCTTTGCCATGCTGCGCGACAAATTTGGCACCTCCTGGATGTTGTTAAATGAACAGTAATTTGCTGTTTAAATACTAATTGTCAAAAGTGTGTGTATATTTCTAGTTTTACAACCATATTCTACATTCAATGCGCAAAAAAGGCTCGCAGTCATTTTAATTATAGTAGTTGCTTTATTGTTAATTCCATTAATAGCCATGCTATTTACCAATGAAGTAAAATGGGATCTATTAGATTTTGCTATTGCTGGTGCTTTACTGTTTAGCACTGGTCTTATAGTTGATTTTATTATAAGAAATATAAGGCAGCCTTGGCAAAGAATTGTTCTTGTAGTAATCCTTTTAATAATACTATTGTTCATCTGGATGCATCTTGCCGTTGGCATATTTACATTACCATTTGGTGGAACATAGGATTTTACAGCCAAAAAATCATTTCAATTTTATTTTCATAAAAGCTGAATAGCATTACCAGCCGTACAAGTGTGCGACGCAAGTAAAGCCACATACAGTTATTTGGCCGGGCCAATCATTATTGCCTTTTAAACAGGTATGCCTGTTGTATACTATTTTAATTAAGTATTATTTAATAATATAAATTTATTGTTTATCAATAAATATTTATTATTTTTGTTTTATCAAATTAAATAGAAATCATCATGACAAAACAATCAACAATCTTTTTAAAGGTACTATATGTGGTATCCTGGATAATTTTTATTGGCCTGTGTATTGAAGCCGGTGTAATTATATTTAACGCAATTTTTACACTGGTTATAAAGCCGGAAAGTGCAAACATTTATTGGCAAGAAATAGATTTATCGGGCCTACATGCTTTTGATGCAGGCTATTTTCTTACCGAAACCGTGCTAATGAGTATTGTGGCTGTAATGCAAGCCTTTCTTTTTTACTTGATTGTAAAAATTTTACACGATAAAAAGCTAAACCTGGCCCAACCATTTAATAAAGAAATAGAACGTTTTATTGCCAACATGGCCTACCTGTCAATTGGCATTGGTATTTTTTGTTATTGGGGCGCTAACTATACAAAATGGCTTATTTCAAAAGGTATAGCTATGCCTGATTTGCAAACCTTACGCTTAGGCGGTGCAGATGTTTGGCTATTTATGGGCATTACCTTGCTGGTAATAGCACAGGTATTTAAAAGAGGTGTGGAAATTCAAAAAGAAAACGATTTAACAATATAATTATGGCAATAATAGTAAACCTGGATGTGATGATGGCCAAGCGAAAAATTTCGCTAAACGAACTTTCTGAAAAGGTGGATCTTACCTTGTCTAACCTTTCTATTTTAAAAACCGGTAAGGCCAAAGCCATTCGCTTTAGTACACTGGAAGCCATTTGTAAAGCATTGGATTGCCAGCCCGGCGATATTTTAGAATATGATAAAAAATAGGGTACTATCCTGTAAAACAATAATACACATTAGTTCCAGGTTTACTTAAAAGTAGCCTGGAGCTATATATAAACACTATTTTATAAATTGGCCCATAAAAGCTAGTGTTGTTATTCCTTCCCACTTATTTGGCAGGCTTAAAATATCGACTTCCAGCAGCATTACCAGTTGATAGTATAACAAACCAATATTTCACTTAAGTAAATTTGCCGCAACATTTTTAGTAAACATTTATTGCTTATTACTACCTGATTGTAGTAATTTACTTTTCATGCGACAATTGTTTCTACTTTCAGTTATTTGCTGCTGTGCATTGTGTGCACCTGCACAGGAATTTATAAAAAACTATGTGCAACTACATACAGCAGAAATAAATAGCATTGACCCAAATGCTACCAGCGATGCCGACCTTGCCATAATTGCAAATGCCATAGGTAACGCCAGAATTGTAATGCTTGGAGAACAAGACCATGGAGATGCCCCCACGTTTTTAGCTAAAACCCGACTAATAAAATATTTGCATGAGCATTTGGGTTTTAATGTATTGGCATTTGAAAGTGATTTTTTTGGGTTAAACTTTGGCTGGGATACCCTAACAAAAACACCCCAATCTGTAGATACGTTTATACATAAAAATGTTTTTCCTATTTGGACTGGTTGTAATACCTGCCAACCCCTTTTTAGCAGTTATATTCCAAATACCTATAACACAAAAAGCCCGCTGATTGTAACTGGTTTTGATAATCAAATGATACTAAATTATTCTTCCAACAACCTGGTAGCAAAATTAGATAGTGTGCTTAGATCGGCTAATTTTCCTATCACCAAAAATGAAAATTATACAACTGAAATTTTACCCCTGTTGAAGGCTTTGCCAAACTGGTATTTTGCACCACCAAAAGATAACATGCTTTATGCAAATTGCACGAAATACCTGGCAGATATACAGCAACAAGCTGCTACACGATTAGAATCAAATAGCTATTGGCAAATGGTTATAAACAACCTTGTACAGGAAAATCTAAGTTTTACAGCTTCGCAAAACGGATATAAACTCGCAAGAAATACCAGAGATGCCCAAATGGCTTTGAATTTAAAATGGCTGGCACAACATAAATATGCAAACGAAAAAATAATTGTTTGGGCAGCCAATTATCATATTGCAAAATATACCGACACAGCATCTGGCATTCCAGCCAAAAGTTTAACAACAATGGGAAGTTTTTTTACACGGGATACAGCCATGCTAAACAGCACCTATATCATTGCATTTACCTCCTACAGCGGAATTGCAGGCCGGTTGGGATATAAAAATTACACTATCCAACAACCAAGACCTAATGGCTTTGAAACCTGGATAAACAACCAATTCAATTATGCTTTTGTTAACCTTAGCAACTACCGGAATACGTACAGTGCCGAAAATGAAAAATTCTTTTTAAAGGGACTAGGCCATAACAGTTTTAAAAACACATGGGCCAATATATTTGATGGCATATTTTACATAAAAAATATGTATCCCTGTAAAAAATAACTCCAACTTTAACGTTAATTGCATCAACCTAATCAGCCATAACGCATCACAAATGAAAAGGCAGCAACAGATTATCTGATATATCATCCTCAAAAGATATTTTGTAAATAGCCTTTGTATTGACCCGGCAAAGCAACTATGGGCAACTTACTTGCGTCGCACACTTGTACGGTTGAGACCTTTGGGCAGCAGAGAAGTGCAAATAAGGAAATTATAACACCAGGTATTATACTCCGTTACCTATTGTAATATAGTTAGGATAACTAGTCAATCACAAATTTGTAACCCCTGCCATGAATATTTATAATTTTAATGGCATTATCATCAATTAATTTTTTACGCAATTTAGAAACCAAAACATCAACATTTCTGCTTATAACCATAATGCCTTCATTTTCCCAGATTTCCTTCATCAGCATTTCTCTTTCAATGATTTGATTTGGATTTGCAGCAAATATTTTTAACGCTTTTGTTTCATTAACAGAAAGACTAATCGTTTTATTATCGAAACTTAGCAGTTGCTTATCTGCATAAAACATATAGCCGCCTAATTGTAAAAATGCATAATCATGTATCAATGGTGTTTTCAATTGTTTTTGCTTTAGCCTGCCACTTATATAAAAAGCCAAAAATCCCAATGGAATAAGCAAGAACAAATAATAGAAATTAAAATAATCAGTCTCTAAAAAACTAATCTGAATAAGATAACAACCAGCCTGTTGTTTACGACCTGTGCAGGGTAATAAATTACCTGTTGTTTTGTTAATCTCATACGCAAAAATGGTTTGCTTTTGCTGGCAATCTTTTACATTAACCATGTATTCCATCGGTAAATGATACTTCTCCAATGCTGTTTGAACCAAACAGATTAAGGTATCAGGAATAAATACGAGGTTGTTTTGAAAGGATATCTGATAAGTATTATCGTTTAGTCGTTGTACCGGCAACACTCTTGAAACAGAGTCTTTGGCATGAAGCAATAGTTTATGACCAATTTCACGAAGTACAATTTCAATATGCGCATCAGAAACCGCCTTCTCCTGTTTAATAGAGGTTATGGCTGATGAAAAGCCAATAACTAATAAAATGCAAAAACCGACCAGATAAAACGTCTTCATATGCACAAAATAATGTAATAACCAACGTTTACTCCGCATTTACAATCTTTTTACGCTTTTTTACATTTTATACCCCCTTTACAAGCTGGTTTAATTTAGTTTTATTGTATTCATCAGTTTCAACTACAGATACAAATTTTCAAAGTTGCGTAGCTTTTAATGTTTCATCTGGACTATACCAGCAATTATCAATTAAATATGAAAAGAATATTCCTAACAGTAAGTCTGCTTTATTGCCTTACCCAATTAAGTGCACAAACAACTTATTCAAATGCAATACAAGCCCAGATAAAACAGGTTGAAAATAACCTTGCAGGAAGAATTATAATAGACGGGAAGCCTTATAACCTGCAGGACAGAATGAAACATTATAATATTAAAGGGGTAAGTATAGCTGTTGTACAAAACTATACCTTGCTATGGGCTAAGGGTTATGGCTGGGCTGATGAAAAAGAAAAACGGCCGGTAACAAATGCCACTTTATTTAAACCAGGTTCTATTAGCAAATCATTAAATGCAGCTGGTGTATTAAGATTGGTTCAGGATAATAAACTGGATCTTTCGAAGGACATAAATGAATATTTACAATCCTGGCAATTTCCATATGACAGTTTATCGCAGGGTAAAAAAATTACTATTGCCAATTTGCTAAGCCATACTGCTGGTTTATCTGTTTATGGTGGTTTTCCTGGCTACGATACCAAAAACAAGATACCTACCATTCCCCAAATTTTAGATGGTGAAGCACCTGCCAATACTCCCCCCGTTCGTTCTTTATTTGAACCCGGTGTAGCATTTCAATATTCAGGCGGGGGCACCATCATTTCCCAACTCATTATTACCGATATAACCCATCAACCTTATGAAAAATATATGTATGACAGTGTGTTGAAACCATTGGGCATGCTTAACAGTTTTTATTCAACAGCGCCACCAACCAAAGAACAACTTAAAAAAATAGCAGTAGGATATACAAAAGAGGGCGAAAAGGTAGCGGCAACATTTCGTGTGTACCCCGAACAAGCTCCATTGGGTTTATGGACCACCCCAACCGAACTATCTAATTATCTAATCGAAACCCAATTAGCCTATCAGGGCAAATCTTCAAAGGTTTTAAATAAGGAAATGGCAAGTTTACAATTAACGCCCTATATAGATAATTCTGCAACAATGGGTGCTTTTATAGGCGAAAGAAATGGCGAAAAATATTTTTTTCATGATGCAGGAAATGAGGGATACAGGGGTTTATATTATGGAAGCGTTGAAGGTGGAAATGGGGTTGTAATATTTGTAAATTCTGATGATGGAAATATTATTTTGGAATTATTAAATAGCGTGGCTGCAGTTTACAATTGGAAAGGTTTTGACAAGATAAAAAACATAAACACCATGCAGGTACCTGAAACAATTAGCCAAAATTACCCGGGGATTTATTTGTACGATGGCAAGCTTGCTGAAATAACCAAGGATAAAGATGGTTTACTGTATTGGGCAGATAATCAAAACTGCAGGATGTATTTTACCTCAAACAAGGATTTTATAAATATGGAATTCGCAAGTGAAAAATCATTTATAGCGGATAGTGCCGGCAATATAACCGGCTATTCAATAAAAGTAAACGGCACTGAATATCCGGCAGCTACAAAAGTTGTAAAAATAGACACGCTTAAAGCCAATGAAGGAGAATTAAATGCTTTTGGCTGGCACTTATTAGCAACCAAAAGATATGATACAGCGATTTTATTTTTAAACAGAGCTAAAACAATTGAGCCAAATGATAACAGTGTAATAAAGCATCTTGCTCATTGCCATTTATTTAAAAACGAATATGACAAAGCAATTTTATTGTATAACGAATTTATCGCCACAGGGCTTAATAACCAGTCTGCTGAAAAAGAAAGTATAAAAGAGGATTTTAATTATTTGGAGAAAAGTGGCTTTGATACATTTTTAATAGCAAAAGCAAGTGCAGCACTTAAGCTTTAATTTGCTGGTATATTAACTTTGAATTTATAAATACAATGCTACGTCATGTTTAAAAGCTGCATCGCATTCCCTGGCGTACAAGTGTGCGACGCAAGTAAAGCCCAATAGCATTCTTATTGCCGGGCTAATAAACAGTATTGTATTACATGCGTTTTTTATAATTAAGCACGGCCCATCCATTTAAAAAAATGGCAAACCCTGCAACGGTTAGCAGTTGCCGGCTAATATCGGCAAGGGTGCTACCCTTAATTACCACCATGCGTATTACCGAAATAAAATAAGCTACGGGATTAAATTTGGTAATGGTTTTTGCCCAATCGGGCATACTATCGATAGAGGTATATAAACCACCCAGTAATACAAAAATCATCATGAGAAAAAAGGCAATTAACATACTTTGCTGTTGTGTGTTGGCATAGGTAGATACCAGCAAACCCAGACCCAGCACAGCCAGCAAATACACCATGGCAAATACATAAATGGTAACCATATTACCATAGGGTGTTATGCCATAAACTATTCTGGCTACCAGCATGCCCAGGGTGAGTACTATCAAACCCAGTATCCAAAAAGGAATAAGTTTACCCAATATAAAATGGTATTTTTTAATGGGCGTTACATTTACTTGTTCAATGGTGCCAATCTCTTTTTCTTTTACAATGTTTAGCGATGTCATAAATGCACCTACCATGGTGAGCAATACAGCCAAAATGCCGGGTACCATAAATAACTGGTAACTCATGTGCGGGTTATACCAGGAGGCGGTAGTAATTTCTATGCGCGGCTGATCGTTTAAATGGGGCATTTGCAACCATTGCAGTCTTACATCCTGGTTATAATTGCGGATAATATTTTGCAGGTATGCTGCACCAAGATTGGCTTTGGTGCCATTAATGGCATTTACGGCCATAAATACCGGGGCTTCACTTTCTTTAACAAGGGTACGTTCAAACTGTGCAGGTATTTCCAGTATTATATCAGCTTCATCTTTTTCTACCAGATGCATGGCATCGGTATAATTGCTGTTAACCCCTACCAATTGAAAATAGCCGGATGCAGTGATTTTATTAATCATTTGCCGGGTATAACTGCTATGATCATGGTCTACAATAGCCAGGTGAATATTCTTTACCTCAAAATTAGCAGCCAGTGGTAATAGTATTAATTGTATTACAGGCATTACCAGAATCATCCTTATGATAGAAGGATCGCGGAATATTTGCCTGAATTCTTTTTGCAATAAAAATTTTAGTGTGCGCATGGTGCTATATTTTAATTTATTGCGATAACCTGATATTGTATTTTTTAATACTAATGGTTAACAATACCACTGTCATACTGGTTAAAATTAATAGCTCGTGCCATATGGCTTCAACGCCCAAACCTTTAATCATGACCGATTTTACAATATAATAAAACCATTTGGCCGGTATGGCATTAGAAATAACCTGCATAGGCAATGGCATATTTTCTATAGGAAACATAAAGCCACTGAATATAATGGTGGGCATAAATAAACCCATTAAAGAAATAAGCATGGCCGTTTGCTGCGTATTGGTAAAAGACGATATTAATAAACCCAGCGATAAAGAAGTGATGATAAATAAAATACTGGCTGCAAATAATAACACAATGCTGCCGGCAATAGGCACATCCAGCAGGTACACACTTAACAATAATATGCTAATGATATTGATAATGCTTAACAGTAAATAAGGCACTGCTTTGGCAATAATTACCATAATGGGTTTTAAAGGCGATACCAATAAAACTTCCATAGTGCCCATTTCTTTTTCTTTTACAATGGCAATAGATGTCATCATGGTGCATACCAGCATTAATATTAATGCCATTACGCCGGGCACAAAATTATACGCACCTTTAAGCTGTGGATTATACAGCATACGTACCTGTGTGGTTATGGTATAGGGCAGTTTATTTTGCCCCATAATTTCGTCCTGATAATCGCCAATAATGGCACTGGCATAATTAGACAGTGTGGTGGCGGTATTTGGGTCAGATGCATCGGTGATGAGTTGTATTTGCGCCGTATTGGTATGCAGCAGCGATTCCCTGAAATGTTCGGGAAAAACAATGGCCATTTTTATATCGCCCTTTCTAAATGCGGCATCAATTTCGGTATTGCTTTGCAGGTTGGTTACCAGATCAAAATAACGACTGGCATTAATGCGGTTGGCCAGTGTAATACTGGCTTCATCCCTGCTCATATCCAATATACCAATCTGCGAATTTTTTACTTCGTTGGTAAGGGCAAAACCAAATAAAACAATTTGTACAATGGGCATACCAAACAGTATAAACAGGGTGCGTTTATCCCTCCATATATGAAAGCATTCCTTTTTTACAAAACTTAAAAATTGTTTCATCAGCAGTATACCCAATGGGTGGTTTTGGTACTATAATATTTCATTATTAGCCGAACATATTAACCAGCTGCAGCTTTACTTGCGTCGCACACTTGTGCGTTCCTATACAATGGCAGCAAAAGCAAATGCAAACAAATTTCATCTCACATATCTACCTACTCACCATTCACCTCTCACCATTCACCTCTCAATCCTCACCTCTCCCAGCTGCAAAAAGAACCGAAGCACAAGTGTGCGACGCAAGGAACGATCAATAGCTAACATCTTGCAGGGCCCAAAAAAATATATTAATCTGCCTGCCTTACTGCTTTACGGGCCAGCTGCAAAAACACTTCGTCCATGGAATTTGCATTGAACTGTTTTTTTAAATTTATAGGTGTATCCAATGCTTCAATTTTACCATCTACCATTATAGAAACGCGGTTACAATATTCGGCCTCATCCATATAGTGTGTGGTAACAAAAACGGTGGTACCATTTTGGGCTGCGGCATAAATCATTTCCCAAAATTCCCGCCGGGTAACCGGGTCTACGCCACCTGTTGGTTCATCTAAAAATACAATGGCAGGTTCGTGAAAAATAGCTACCGAAAAAGCCAGTTTTTGTTTCCAGCCAAGTGGTAATGATTTTACCAGTTTGTTTTGAGATGCTTCCATATGCAGTTGCTGCAACACATCCTGCGTTTTTTGTTTAATGCGTTCATCGCTTAAGCCATAAATACCGCCGTAAAACCGCATATTTTCTTTTACGGTAAGATCTTCGTACAAAGAAAATTTCTGGCTCATATAGCCAATGCTTTGCTTTATTTTATCGGGCGAAGTATACACATCATATCCCGCAACAGTAGCTTCGCCGGAAGTGGGCAGGCTTAGTCCGCATAACATACGCATGGCTGTAGTTTTGCCGGCACCATTGGCACCCAGAAAGCCAAAAATTTCGCCCTTGCTTACTTCAAAGCTGATGGCATTGGTGGCAATAAAATCACCAAATTTTTTGGTAAGCTTATTGGCGGTTATCACTTTCCCGTTTGTCATTTTTTTTATGCTTTTGCCATGCGGCTTTCTATGGTTTTTACCAAATCGTTTACGGTTTGGTTGCTATGCCACTCCTGATCGTTTACACTAATTAAAAACGCTCTTTCTACATGATTGGCCAACAGGTCCAGCTCCCAATCGGCAATATGCAGGTCATTATATAAAGACGACGATTTTTTAATACTTTTTGGTGGAATGTTCAATGAAAGGTTCATTACCTGCCTGAATTGTTTGTAGGTGAGTCTCATATTTATATTGATTTATTCATTTCGCATTAATGCTATAAAACAGTCTTCAATATTGGCATTGGCCTTTTGTATGTTAACTGTTGTACAACCTTTTTGGTTAAGATAGTTGCCTAACTCCTCTATGCTTATATTATCCTTCATTACCACGTGGTGATACTCTCCAAACGGATAACTGTTGGCCGCCAAACCACTTTCCCTTAACACCTGCAATAGGCCAAACATATTATCTGCTTTTACGGCCAGTAATGTGTTGTTAAACTGCGCTGTAATGACAGTGGGCTTATCTATTGAAAGTATGGCACCATTTTGCAGCAGCGCCACCCTATCGCACAAGCTGGCTTCATCCATATAAGGGGTGCTAACCAATATGGTAATGCCCTGCTTTTTTAACTGTTGCAGCATTTCCCAAAACTCCTTTCGGGAAACTGCATCCACACCGGTAGTTGGCTCATCTAAAAACAGTACCGATGGGCGGTGAATTAACGCGCAACACAATGCCAGCTTTTGTTTCATACCGCCAGATAGTTTGCCGGCCCGCCTTGTTTTAAAAGGCGCTATCTGTACATATATATCTTTAATCAGGTCATAATTTTCGCGGATGCTGGTATTAAAAATGGTAGCAAAAAAATCCAGGTTTTCTTCTACTGATAAATCCTGGTATAAAGAAAATTTACCGGGCATATAACCTACTCTTTTTCTGATTTCCTTATAGTCCTTTACTACATCAAATCCATCCACAAATGCAGTGCCGCTATCGGCCAGTAACAGCGTGGTTAATATTCTGAATAAAGTAGATTTGCCGGCACCATCCGGACCAATTACGCCAAAAAGCTCTCCTGCATTAACTTTGAAGGAGATATCATTTAACGCCTTTACCACAGATTTCTTTTCGGCCGGGTATGTTTTTATTAAATTATTAACTATAACGGCTTCCATACTGTTTGTTTAAAATTTACCTGCGTGCCTTTGCGTTGTTGCCATACTTGCTGCAGTACAAGAGTGCGACGCAAGGGCTGCCTGATTGAAATACCAATGCCAGGCCCATACTATTTGTGCTGTGTAAAAAGCACCTCGCCGTACATGCCTATTTTTAAAGTGCCATCGTTGGGTACATTTATTTTTATGGCATATACCAAATTGGCCCTTTCGTCTTTGGTTTGAATGGTTTTAGGGGTAAACTCTGCCTTACTGGAAATCCAGCTTATTGTACCCTTATAGGTTTTAAAAGCTTTGGCGCCATCATCTACCTGAACGGTTACTGCTTGCTGTAGTTTAAGCTGGCTTAACTGATCGCCGGTGATATAGGCCCTTAGTTTAATTTCGCTGAGGTTAGCAATTTTATACAACGCCTTGCCAGGTGCAGTTACCTCGCCGGCCTCCGCATATTTGGTAAGCACTGTACCACTAATGGGGTTAATCACGGTGGATCTTTCCAGTTGATCTGCAATTTGAGCGGCTCTTTTTTCCAGTGCCGGCTGCTCGCTTAATATACTTCTATTTTGCGTGCTGGTATTGTTTAGCTGTACTTTTATCTGCTGCTCAGTTACCGCAATTTGCCTGTTTAGCATATCTATCTGGTTGCTGATATCGTCCAGTTGTTTGGTGGTGGCGGCATCGGCTTTTATCAGGTTTTCAGTACGGGCTTTTTCTTTTTGCAAATTGGCCATTTGTACTTTTTGTACTGCTATCTGGTCTTGCAGCAATTGCACCTGCGGACTGGCGTCGCTGGTTTTATTATGCAGCGCATCAATGCTGGCTTCTACCTGTTGTTTTTGCAGGCTAAGGTTGGCAGCATCTATTACAGCTGCAAGGCGGCCTTTGGACATGGTATCGCCTTCTTTCACATCCATTTGTATAATTCGCCCGGCAATTTCTGAAGATACAATCACTTCATCTGCTTCAAATGTGCCAGATGCATCTGCCTTGCCTGTATTGCTATTGCAGGCGGTAAAAGCAATTGCTGTTATAAATAGATAGCACCATTTTTTCATTGTATAGCGGTTTATAGTTTTCCTAAAATATTTAAATAGCCCAATTTTGCTTGCGTTAATTGTAATTGATGAGTTACCAGGTTTTGCCTTGCCTGGTCGGCAGCATTTACTTCGCGTAAATAATCGTTGGCGGTAATTACACCGTTTTCCAGCTGACCATTACTGGCCTGCATAACAGCTTCCCTAACGGTAATTATTTTATTGTCTACCGTTATCAGCTGTTCCAGTTTTTCTACTTCATTACCCTGTTGTGCCAGTTGTGTATCGGTGTTTAGGGTAAACAGGTCTTTTTGTACAGCAACCGTCTGGTGGCTTACGGCGATAATTTGGCGGTCTCGTTTTGTAGTATATAAACTACCCAGCGACCAGCTAAGCTTAATACCGCCGATATAGTAAAAATTAAAATCATTCATCAATTGGTTTAATCCGGGGCGGCCATAGCCACCTTGTACAAATGCGCTGGTTTTGGGCTTATTTCGGGCACTAATGAGTTTATTTTGTACTGTAAGCAGGCTATCCTGTAAGGCATATAACTGTAGTTCGGGACGTTCTACACTATCTGTATATGCTGTACCCAGTGTGGGTAGTATTAAATGAATATCACCCCAAAAATTTTTATTGGTAAAATATTGCAATACATCCAACAGGGCTTTGCGGTTGGCATCCAGTTCTATCTGCCGGGCATCGTTTTTTAATAACTCTGCTTCCAGTACCAGTTTATTTGTTTTAAAGGCAGTGCCATTAGCTACCTGTGCAGTTACTTTATTCAGTCCCAATTGCACATCGTTGCGTTGTAGCAGGGTTTGTTTTTTTTGTTCTTCCAGCAGCAATACGCCTAAGAAAAGCTGGTTAATACGGTCTTTTAATTTATAAAGTTCCACTTCAGTTTTTTGCTGTTCGACCAGACTGTTCACCTGTTGAATATCTTTCTGCGTTTTGGTAACACCACCATCGTATAAAAGCTGGTTAATATCTGCCATTAGTTTGTATTGGTCTCGGCTTAATGGGTCGATACTAAAGCCGGGGAGCGAAATGGGAATTTTGGTTACTTCCGATTGGTAGGTAGCCTGACCACTAACGGTAACCTGTGGTAAAAAAGCGGTACTTATATTTTCAATGGTAAGAAAGGCCGATTTATTAATCAGGTCTTTTTGTTGTAGTAAGGGATAATTGGCACGGGCAAAATCATAAGCCTGTTGCAGGGTTAATTCCTTAAGTGGTTGTGTAAAAGCCTTGCTGCCTGTAAAAAGTAAAATCAGAGCAATAAGCTTAACCATTTTATTTAACCGTTTAGTTAATTCAGCCATAAAAAAATTTATTTTTTTATTGAATCAATAATAAAGTTGGCAATTTCTGTTTTCCGTTGCTCCATTAAATAACGAAACTGCAGGTCATCAATTTTCATTACTTCCTGTATCATGGGTTTACCAATAAAAGGAAATACACACATAGACATCATATTCATAATCAGGTGTGCCGGGTTAACGGCTTTGATAATACCCTGCTGGTATTCCTCGTCAATTTGCCGGGCCAGTTTACTAAAATCCGGCGGGTTATTACCAAACATTTTTGCGTGAAAAGCATGGGGCTGTTTATGCATCTCATTTAGCACAAACATAGGCAGGTAGGGGTTTTCAATCACTACTTCCAGGTATTGTCTGGTAAAATTCCGGATCTTATCAAATAGCGGTATCTCCTCGTTTACAATGGCCACAATTCGTGGGAACAGTTTTGAAGCGGCCTCTTTAAAAATAACTTCAAACAACTTTTCCTTACAGCGAAAATAATAATGTACCAGGGCTTTATTAATGCCTGCTTCATTGGCAATATCCTGCATGCGGGCACCAGAAAGGCCTTTTTCCATAAACACTTTCTTGGCTGCTGCTAAAATTCTTTGTTCTGCTGTTAAATCTTTCAACCTAATATCCGTTTAGTTTAACCATTTGGTTAATGCAAAGATAAAAAGCATTCTAAAATCGCAAAATTTATTTTTCAAATACATTTATTGGCCCGGCAGGGGGGGGTAACAATTTGGCATCCGTTGCGTCGCACACTTATGCTGTAGCAATCTTATCGGCAACATAAAAAGGGAAATGAATATTATCAGGTCTAAATAAAATAAATGCTGCCTTACATTGCCCATTTTTTGATGAACGTACAAGTGTGCGACGCAACACCGCTTAATTGCAGTACTGCAATCTGGCCCAAAAAAAGAAATCCCGATAGAAACCCCATTCCGTTAATTAATACATGGCATCTGTTAAACTACCAATCATACTCGCTGATATGTCTTAGACATTTACAAAACAAATCAACTCACCGTTTCTTCAAAAAAAATCACCATGAAAACAAAACTTTTGCTTACCACAGCCATTTATGCATTATGCACATTACACTCAAATGCCCAAAATACATTTCCTGCAGCAGGTAATGTAGGTATTGGTACATTATTACCCGCTGCCCCATTACAGGTAATAGGCGCATCGCGTTTTGGAACAACTGTTAATTATGGCAGCTTTGATGCATCGGGCAATCTTCTCTTTACAGGCACTGCTGGCTACAAAGTGGCAGATAACCAATATGCTTTTCGATCAGCTTCCTCTGCGAATGCCGGTTTGTTTTTTAATAAAACAAATGTGCGCTTCGAGTTTCGCAATACAGCCGGGGTTGGCCTTTTTAACATCGATGCCATAAATGGTAATGTTGGTGTTAGGGGCGGTATAAACAGCACTTTTGCATTAAATGTAAATGCTTCTTCTACCTATAATGGCATTAATGTTACAGACCCAATTAACAATTATGCTTTTTACAGTGTAAAAACTGGCAATAACCCGGCCATCTATGTAGAGAACAGTAATAGCCTATCAACAGGTTCTGTATTAAAAGCAGTGTCAAAGTCTAACACCAGGGCAGTAGAAGGTGCAAGCAGTGAAGCAGGTACCGGAGTATATGGCTCTGCGATAAATGGTGCTGGTGTTTACGGTTACGATGCTTCATCGGGCAACGGCGTAACTGGCTATAGCAATACAGGTTATGGTGTTACCGGTACTACCGGAGATGGTTTTGCTGGTGTATATGGCAATGATAATAACCAGGCCATTGGCGTGTATGGGCGCAGCACCTCGGGTGTGGGCGTGTTTGGCGTTAGCAATGGCACCAGTTTAACTGGTGGTTATGCCGGCAAATTTACTTCCACTAATTACAGGGGTATTTATGTATCATCTGGCACTGGTTGGTTTGCAGGATATTTTGCTGGAGATGTTTATACCACAGGTGTTTACTCAAGTTCTGATGCCAAATTGAAAAAAAATATTGAAGATGTTACCAACGCAATGGATATTATTAACCGCCTGCAACCCAAACATTATGAATTTAGAAATGATGGAAATTTTGCAAAGATGAATTTGCCACAGGGCAAACATTATGGTTTGATTGCACAAGAGCTTGAACAGGTGTTGCCTGATCTTGTTAAAGACAATCAGTTTAACACACGTGATGCAGTTGCACCAAATAATGCAGCTATTAACAAAAATGAGCCAGTAAACAATGAAACAATAGATTTTAAATCAGTAAATTATACAGAACTGATACCTGTTATTATAAAAGCAATGCAGGAACAGGATAAGACTATTCAACAACAGCAGGCAAAAATTGGTGCACTGGAACAGCTTATCAATAAACTTACTGCCGCTACACCCGTAAACACCATTTCTGAAAATGCAAATGCACTGGTAGCAGTAACCAACGCAACAATTGACCAAAATGTACCTAACCCATTTACCAATGTTACCCGCATTAATTATACACTTCCTGCTAAATATCAAATTGCCAAAATGGTTATTACAGATAAAAACGGTAGTACTTTAAAACAAATAAATATTAGCGGTGCTGCAAAAGGATCTGTACAAATTGATGCGTCTGCATTAGCATCAGGCACTTACAGTTATTCTATCTTTGCCGATGGTAAAATAATTGGCAGTAAACAAATGATTGTAATAAAATAGTAACGCATTTATTTAATACAATGCCGGCATTTTAAATATTTGCCGGCATTGTTGTTTTATGTTAAAACTGTTGTTACCGGCAACACAATTAATGGCGGCTTTACTTGCGTCGCACTCTTGTACAGTGGGTAATGCTATGCAGCTTTTAATAAAGTGCAGGTGAGGTGAAATTAATATCAGGCACTGCCAATTCTATTATACCAGAAAAGCATTTACTGGCAGTTATTTTATTGGGTTAGAATTTCAATAGCCGGATTAATCTTTAGCAATTCCTGGATAAAAGCAAGCTTATTTTTTGGAGAAATGGTAATACTATCTGTTTGGTTGTATTTTATTTCCAGTCTGTAAATAGATGTGGCAGGTGCTGAGAAAATATCCTTTACCTCCTTTACACTTTGAATCTGGTGAATATTAATAAATTGGTTGACTAAAAAGCCGCATTTAATTTCCAATACATCTTTGCTGATGATATATTTAGTTGAAAGAATTAAATATCCAAAAAAAGCAATAACTGCAGTTGTTATGATTAATGCACTCCAGCTAAAATCTACAATAGCTTCATAGAGTAAAAAACCAAAAAATACTGATATGGGCAGCAACAACTCAAGCCCCACTTTGGAATTAAACTGTTTCATGTTCCATGCTTTTATAATTGCCATAAGATAAAATGCACATATAGCTAATGTAAACAAAATAGTATTAATTGGCAATGATGGTAGAACCGTACAAGCCACTTTACAGGCTTTCCTTATTACCTGTTTGGTCCGGCCGCCCAAAGTATCCAACCGTACAAGAGTGCGACGCAAGTAAAGCCCCAAATAGTTTCCATTGCCGGGTCCCAAAAAATTTATTTCGTATTGAATACTTACATAAAGTCTGCATTGTATACCCCCAGCCGGTTAAACAAATTACTGCAATTACTGTTCTTGTAAGGCAACACCTGCTACCCGATTAACAGCGCTATAAGAAAATAACAATGAGATGAAAAAAGTAGACCTGAATGCATTTAGTGATATAGAAAAAGATAGGATTGTAGAAATGGCATGGGAAGACAGAACCACTTTTGATGCCATAAAAGCACAGTTTGGCATTTCGCAGGGTGAAGTGGAAAAACTTATGCGCAAACAACTTACCAGTAGCGGTTTTAAACGCTGGCGCAAAAGGGTTTCATCGGGGGTGGGCGTTAAACATGCCAATAAAGCTGTTGCCGGAATGTTACGGTTTAAATGCAACAGACAAAGAACCATTAGCATGAATAAAATAGCCAAGAGATGATTGTTGAAACGAGCTATAAAAAGATATTAGAAAAAATTGAGGCGGCGGATGTGATTCGATATGCCGGCAGCAGAAATTATATTGATGGCGCTGTTACTTATTTATCGCCTTATATTTCAAGGGGTGTTATTAGCACCCGGCAGGTATTGGAAACTGTTGTAAGCGCTGGTTTTGCACCAAATACTATAGAAAAATTTATACAGGAACTGGCATGGAGAGATTATTGGCAACAACTTTGGATTAGCTATGGCAACCGTATTGATGAGGATCTGAAACATACACAACCAAAATCTGAAAGATGGGGTATACCTGCGAATATTGTACAAGCCAGCACAGGCATTACGGCTATTGACAATGGTATTGAAGCCCTGTATTCAAACGGTTATATACACAACCATATTAGAATGTATATTGCCTCTATGGCCTGCAATGTTGCCAGGTGCCACTGGAAAATACCGGCGCATTGGATGTACTATCATTTGCTGGACGCCGACTGGGCTAGTAACGCCCTTAGCTGGCAATGGGTTTGCGGTGCCAACAGCAATAAATTATACTATGCCAATCAGGAAAATATAAATAAGTACTGCTATACCAATCAGCGCCAAACAATACTGGATGTAGATTATGAGCAGTTTGGTCAGTTAGCTATTCCTGAATTATTAAATAATACCATTTCGCCCATTTTTACTACGCCATTGCCGCAAACAGTTGCGCCAGTTATTAAACCTGAATTGCCAACTTTGATTTATAATTTTTATAACCTTGACCCAACCTGGCGAAATGAGGATAATGCAAACAGAATATTATTGCTCGAACCTTCTGTTTTTAAAAAATATCCCGTTTCAGAAAAGAGTATTGCATTTTGTATGGCATTGGCAAAAGAGAATATCCCTGATATACAAATTTGGGTAGCCGAATTTGCCGATTTAAAGGCGATAGTACCAGGAGCAATTTATTTTAAGGAACACCCGCTAAACAAGTACGCCGGGCATGAAGATGCCCGTGCCTGGCTCACAAACGTAAAAGGTGCATATCCATCGTTTTTTGCATATTGGAAAAAATGCAAAAAGGAGTTGTATTAAGGTTCCAATAGGTACCATCCAAAAACAATTCAATCATCAAAAAAATAGGGTGTAATAAAAATGCAAAAAGTGAATATCATTTTCCCACACCAGCTATTTGAGGATAGTCCGCTTTTTTCTGAGACCGGAAACTTCTGCCTGGTGGAGGAATTTTTATTTTTCAGGCAGTATAATTTTCACAAGCAAAAAATAGCTTTTCAGCGGGCCAGTATGAAATACTATGAAAACTATTTATGCAGCAAAGGATGCTCAGTACAATATATACAGGCTCACGAGGCACTAGCTGATATAAGATTATTATTGGCAAATTTGCAACAAACAGGTATAAGTGCTATTACTATTATTGATCCGGTAGATGATTGGCTATTAAAAAGAATAAGTAAAAGCTGCCAAAAATTAAACATACAGTTAAGGATATTGGAATCTCCTATGTTTTTAAATACCCGCGAAACATTGTCGGCATTTTTTAAACCCCATAAAAAGAAGTTTTTTCAAACTGAATTTTATAAGCAGGAAAGAATAAACAGAAAAATATTAATTGATGCAGTTGGAAAACCGGTTGGCGGGCAATGGAGTTTTGATGAAGAGAACCGAAAAAAGTATCCTAAGGGTAAGGCTGTAATTAAATTTAACCTGCCCGCAACGAATAACTATTATTTAGAAGCTATAGCCTATACCAATCAATACTTTCCAAATAATGTTGGAATAATTGGAGATGCCATACAATACCCCATTGGATTTGAGGAGAGCAAACAATGGCTGTACACATTTGTACAAACCCGTTTGGCAGCATTTGGAGATTATGAGGATGCCATTTTGCAAAAAGAGATATTGATACACCATAGCTTACTTAGTCCGCTGTTAAATATAGGTATGCTTACTCCGCAACAAGTAACCACTATTATATTGCAAACAGCAAATACCAATTGCATTCCCATCAATTCATTAGAAGGCTTTATACGGCAAATTATTGGATGGCGGGAGTTTATTAGAGGCGTATATATTACCAAAGGCACCGCAGAAAGAGCCAGTAATTTTTGGGGCTTTACCCGAAAAATACCAGCCAGCTTTTATAAAGGAACAACAGGTATTTTACCCATAGACGAAACCATTAGTAAGGTATTGGCAACTGGTTATTGTCATCATATTGAACGACTAATGGTGTTGGGCAACTTTATGCTATTATGCGAGTTTGATCCCAACGAAGTTTACCGTTGGTTTATGGAGTTATTTATTGATGCCTACGATTGGGTAATGGTACCAAATGTGTACGGCATGAGTCAGTTTGCCGATGGTGGGCTTATGGCCACCAAGCCATATATAAGCGGAAGTAATTATCTAATGAAAATGAGCGACTACCCCAAAGGAGACTGGCAGGCAATCTGGGATGCATTATTTTGGCGCTTCTTAGATAAACATCGCCATTTTTTTCTTCAAAATCCAAGGCTGGGTATGTTGGTAAAAACCTTTGATAAATGGGATGACAATAAAAGAAAATCAATTCACCAGCAAGCCAATAATTTTCTATCAACGCTCACGGTAACATAGTACCTGCCATTAAAAGGTTATTTAAAATATAAGCGCAATTTGGCTACATAGTTTTTTAGCCCGACAACAACAATTATAGCAGCTTTACTTGCGTCGCACACTTGTGCTGCAAATCTATAGGCAGCTAAAACATGCCAGTTCATTTCTATAAAACTCCTTAATATAACAAAAATTATAGGAGGAGTAATTGCATATAAATTAGCTAATTTTCATTTTCTATACCTTTGAAATTATAAAAAACATTACTGCATATGGTTTCAATAAATGCATTTAGAAAATTAGCACTTTCTTTTCCCGAAGCAACAGAGGAACCTCATTTTGAAAAAATTTCATTTAGGGTAAAGCAGAAAATCTTTGCTACCTATGATGAGAAATTAAACAGAGCCTGTATAAAACTAAACGAAATTGACCAGAATGTTTTTTCGGCGGCAGATAACACCATTATTTATGCGGTAAACAATAAATGGGGTAAACAAGGCTGGACCCTTATTGAACTAAGTAAGGTACACAATGACCTATTTATTGATGCACTAACCACAGCCTATTGCACAGTGGCACCTAAACAGTTAGCAGATAAAGTTAAAACCAATTAGTGGCGAAAAGAAAACTGCAACTTTCTAAAAAAGCGATAAATTAAAGCTTTTAAAACAACTTCGCAACACAGAATTAGCAAGCACAGATGATACTGATTTGGGTATTGTATAAGCCACGCTCAATAAAAAATTTGACAATATTATTAATGTAATCATTGCTTTTTAACTGCTGATATACCAACCTGAAAGCACAAGTGTGCGACGCAACGGATGAAAAATAGCAGTACTATTGCCTGGTAACAAAATAAAAAAAGCAGCTATAGAGCTGCTTTTAAAATATAATAGATTAATTATTTATTGTACTATAATAATATAAGGAGGCCTGCATTTTACCTCGTTGGCTTTATTGGTAGCAGGGGTAATACTGGTATTTACGGCTCCAATTATAGGGGCCGGTGTTGGGGCAAGTTCCTGGTTAATTAATACTTCGGATTGCTTTATTTTCATTTGCCTTTTAAGACTGGCTGGTATTTCTGCCCTGGTGTGGTAGTAATATAAGCGCAAAGCCATTTTATTTAGGGATTTTGAGCTTTTATCAGACACGCGGTAGTTTAAAACAAAATCTTTAAAAGTGCCGGATAAAGGATTTACACCCAGTGCACCATTGGCAAGGGTTTGCTTAAGATCTATATTACCGGTGGCTTTATCTATTGCCACGCCTTGAGAAGCAAGTTCTAAACCTGGCAATGGTTCATCAGCAAGGCCGTCGCCATCATCATCATCCGGACCATCATCAAATTCGGTGGTGCCATTGTTATCGCCAACGGCAAGTGAAGTATTGGCATTATAAACAGGTGCTGCTGTGCCTGTTTTCTTTGTTTCGTAAATGCTATCCAGATAATTTACACCAGAAATGGTAATATATTTTTTACAGGTATCTGTGGTGCCTGCTGCTACAAACCATATCATATATCTAAGTCCGGTTTCACTTTCGTTGATATCAAAGGCGCCGGTACGTTTATTTATACGCATTTCGCTAGGGAAAACACCAAAAGTACCAGTTAGTGGATTTACAGGGTTGATAATATAGGTTTCTAATGCATCATTGGGGTAAAATACTGAATCGGGATAAGCAAACTGGTCGCATACACTTAATGCCAAACCGGTAGATTGCTGTGCGGCCTGTGCAGCCAAAGCGTTTAATTCCTGACTGGTAGTTTCTTTACTGCAGGATGCACCAAATACCAGTGCAAATGCAATTATGGCAAAACAATTAGATAATCTCATACAAATAATTTTATGGATAATTTTTAAGGTTTTAAGTGCTAAAATTGAATTTAAGGTGTGTAAAAGTAATTCCTTAATTCTTTTAAGCTGCTTAAGATACCCTGAAAAGGAAAAATTGATGGCTGAACAAGTATTTTATTGTTTTGGGTAAAATAGGGTTGCCCTGGAAAGGGCAACCCTTACATTGTATAAGAACCAAACAAAAGACTAGCCACCAATTTCACCGCCGCCGTTGCCACCGCCACCGTTACCGCCGCCGCCGTTTCCACCGCCACCATTTCCACCGCCACCATGATGGCCACTATCATCGGCTGTATCACCTACACCATCATTATCATCGTCTTTATCATCAACATCAAGTACACCATCATTGTCATCGTCAGCATCAAGATCATCGCTAACACCATCGTTATCATCATCGGTATCCACATCATTACCCATATCGTCATTATCAAAATCATTATCACTATTGTCGTCTAATGTATCAGAAATACCATCATTATCATCATCGGTATCTACATCATCATTAATACCATCATTATCATCATCCAGATCAGATTTATCAGCAATTCTATCGCCATCATCATCCTTATCCAGATTATTGTTTATACCATCATCATCCAAATCGTTATCCCCATCACCGCCATTAATAGAGTTATGGTCGCTGTCAAAATTATCGTTCATGCCATCATTGTCATCATCTGCATCATCAGTATCTAAAATACCATCGTTATCATCATCAATATCGTTGGCATCATTTAGGCCATCATTATCATCATCGCTATCACCTAATTCATTTTCCATACCATCGTTATCAAAATCGCTGTCGTTCTCAGTATCAAGTCTATCACCAATACCATCGTTATCATCATCTTTATCCAAATCATCGGTAACTCCGTCATTGTCATCATCCGTATCTACGTCGTCAGATAAACCGTCATTGTCATCATCCTTATCTTCTTTGTTAGATACACCATCGTTATCTTCATCATTATCGTTATTGCTGTCAAAGCCATCGTTAATGCCGTCGTTATCATCATCGCTATCCACATCGTCATTAATGCCATCGTTATCATCATCAAGGTCATTTGCATCACCAACGCCATCATTGTCGTCATCCTTGTCTTTGCTGTTCAATATGCCATCGTCGTCACTATCGTTATCGCCAATACCACCTTTAGAATTGTCATGGTCAATATCCATGTTATCATCCAAACCATCATTGTCATCATCACCATCTCTAAAATCCTGTACGCCATCGTTATCATCATCAATATCGGCTACATCATCAATGCCATCATTATCATCATCGGCATCAGCTACCTCGTTCTCAAGGCCATCATTGTCATAATCGTTATCATTTACTTCTTGCAGTGCATTAGCAGTAGTGGTAGATTGTAACGGTGCAGTAACCGGTAAGGTTTGTACTTCTTTGTTGCAGGATAGTAATGCTACCATTACTACGGCTGCCATCAGCAGGGATTGTTTTTTCATGTTTTGTATCATTTTTTGGTTTGTTAATAAGCCATTTACGCTAAATAAACCGGCTCTTAACTCTGTTGCCACCAAAATGCAGAATGTAACCAGTACCTAAAAAAAATCCTGCTACCTGCCTTATATTAAAATTGTTTATGAACCCGTCATTTTAAATCTATTAAGCTTTACTTGCGTCGCACTCTTGTACGGCATAATGCTTTTCAGCTTTAATAAAGTAAGCTTAAGTATGCTGTGTTTGCCAGGAAAAGGATTGTTATTAAAGCATAAAGCATCCTGGAATACTAAAATGAGGAACCGTTCTCCGGAAGGCAATTCCATGGAATTCGCTACCTGCTTTTTATTGAAAAACTGTACATTAGCATATTATGACGACCATACTAATTATACTTGCAGCCATCATACTAGTTGTGTTTATAGCACACCTGCTTGCCAAAAAAGAAATGAATATTGTAAAGGAGATTACCATACAAAAACCTGCAGATCAGGTATATGCCTATCTTAAGCTCACAAAAAACCAGGATTATTTCAGCACCTGGAATATGTTGGACCCTTCCATGAAAAAAGAATACGAAGGCTCTGACGGGCAAGTGGGTTTTATTTACAGATGGGATAGTGCCACCAATAAAAATGTTGGCGCTGGCGAACAGGAAATTATTAAAATGGAGGAAGGTAAAAGCATTGATTATAAATTGCAGTTTTTGAGACCAATGAAAAATACCGCTTATTCAGGTTTTCTTATTACTGCAACCAATAGCCAATCAACCACCGTACAATGGCGTTTTTATGGGCCAACTAAATTCCCCATGACTATTTTTAAAAGTGTATTCGAAAAAATGCTGGGTAAAGATTTAGAAAAGGGGTTGGCTACCTTAAAACAGGTATTAGAAAATTAATACCCACCTGATTACCGGCATAAATATCCGCATTTGCTGGTAGGTAGTCCATATTTGGTTGAATTGGCATTCTACAGCACAAGTGTGCGACGCAAGTAAAGCCAAATGTGCTTGCTACTGCCTGGCAACTATTCCTCCCCCGTATTTTGCAAAACCTGCTGCATAATCTGTACACACTCATACACATCAGTAAAAGAACAATAGAGTGGCGTAGGTGCAATACGAATTACACCAGGTTCACGGTAATCTACTACAATGCCATTTGCCAATAAAGCCTCATACACTGCTCGACCCTTTTTAGTAAAAAACAGGCAAAGCTGTGCACCCCTTTCTGCCTCATTATCAGGGGTAATAATGCTGAATATATTTTTCTGCAAAGGTTCTAATAAGTAAGCAAGAAAGTTGGTGAGCAGCATACTTTTGTTACGCAAATTTTGCATGCCAGCCGCATCAAATAATTGAAGGGAGGCTTTTAGCGCTACCATATTAAAAACGGGTGTTGTGCTCAGGTTCCAGCCACTGGCATTGGGTTTGGCAAAAAAGCCCTTTTCCATTTTAAAACGGGTGCTTTCATCGTTGCCCCACCAACCGGCCAGGCGGGGCAATTGGGTTTGTTGGGCATAATGCTCATGTACAAAAACCCCTGCGGCTGCACCCGGACCTGCATTTAAATATTTGTAGCTGCACCAAACCGCAAAATCAACATTCCATTGATGTAATTGGGTGGGTACATTACCGGTAACATGTGCCAAATCCCAGCCAGCAATGGCGCCGGCTTTATGGGCAGCGGCGGTAATGGCTTCTATATTAAATAATTGGCCGGTATAATAATTAATACCCCCAAAAACCACCATTGCCAGACTGGTACTATTGGCTTCAATTGCCGTTAAAATATCTTCCTGACTTATTAGTTTTTCGCCGGGTCGGGGGGCAATTTCTATAATGGCGTCATCAGGCCTAAATCCATGGTGTTTTACCTGGGTTTCTATTGCATATTGATCAGAAGGGAAGGCGCCTGCTTCCATGATGATTTTATAGCGTTGTGCGGTTGGTTGGTAAAAACTCAACATCATCAAATGCAGGTTTACGGTTAGCGCATTCATAACCGTAATTTCCTCGGGTTTAGCGCCAACAATTTGTGCTAGTGAGCCACGCAAAAATTCGTGGTAATGCAGCCATGGATGGGGACCTTTAAAATAACCCTCTATAGCCAGATTACGCCAGGTGGCCAATTCAATTTCTATTGCTGCAGCTACGTTTTTTGGCTGCAAACCCAGGGAGTTACCGCAGAAATAAATCACATCACGGTCATTATGTTGCGGAAAATAAAACTGCCCACGGTAGGGTGCCAAAGCATCTGCCGCATCGAGTGATTGTGCAAAAGACAAGCTGTTTTGAAATTGCATATGTTAGAATTAAATCAGCACATTAATAGATTTGTATTTAACAGCTGCATGATGTTATGCAGTACAAGAGTGCGACGCAAGGATGTATTATAGTTATTCATTTGCCGGGCTAATAAATAGCTATATGCTTCCTGTTCTGCCGCCATCTACAGGTATACTGGCACCATTTACGTACGATGCGGCAGGTGAAGCCAGAAATGCAGCAACAGCAGCAATTTCTGCGGCATCACCAAAACGTTTCATGGGCACTTCGGCAACCATTGCTGCGGTTACTTCTTCTTTGGTAGCATGTTTGGCTGCGGCAATAGTTAACACCAGGCTATCTAACCTTTTGGTACTGGTAAAACCGGGTAATACATTGTTTACGGTGATATTGTACTGCCCCAACTCGTTGGCCATTGTTTTGGCCCAGGAGGCAACCGCACCGCGAATGGTATTTGACACACCCAGGTTATTTAAAGGAATTTTTACCGAAGTGGAAATGATATTGATAACCCGGCCATAAGCATCCTGTTTCATACCGGGCGTTACAGCTTTTACCAATAAGTGATTACAGATAAGGTGCTGATTAAAGGCATGCAGAAATGCTTCTTCACTGGCTTCTATAATTGGGCCTGCTGCAGGACCGCCAGTATTGTTAATGAGGATATGCACTGTAGTATGCTGCACCAGGGCTTGTATTACAGTATTTACCTCGGCAGGCTTGCTAAAATCGGCCACCAGGTAGCCATGCTGCTGGCCTTCGCTTGCAGGCAGTAATGTTATGGCCTGTTCCAAGGCAGCTGTATTACGTGCCATTAAAATACAGTTGGCGCCCATACCCGCCAGTTCTATGGCGGTAGCTAAACCGATACCTTGTGTGCTGCCACAGATTAATGCGGTTTTACCTGATAAGGAAATATTCATATGACTGCTTATTTAAGCGGTTGATTAAATAGATTGGGATAATCGCTGATAATACCATCTACACCAATATTACGCAAACGGGCTATTTCGGTGGCATCATTCACCGTCCATGGAATTATTTGTATACCGGTATCATGGCATTGCTTTACCAGCAATGGCGTTACCAGTTGGTATGCCGGACTATAAATAGTGGGTATAAAACCAAGGTCTTTTAGCTGAAGTGCAAATGATTTTGTATCAGTATCCTCAATTAATAAGGTTGTTTTAATAGTGGGATAATGCTGATGCAGGTATTGCAGGGAGCGAATATCAAAAGATTGAATAATAACCCTGCTTTCAATATGCTTCTCCAGCACAATTGTCATAATTTTTTCTACAAATACGGCAGGTTTTGGGTGAAAAATATCATCTGTTTCGGGCAGGCATTTGGTTTCTATATTGTATTGAACCGGCGACTTTCCTGTTGAGGTAGTATAAGCTTCTACGCTATCAATTACAGCGGTAAGTAAAGGCTTAATGGCTGCTAGTTTTTGTTGTTGCGGAAATCGTGGGTGCGGCTTTAAACCCACATCAAATGTTTTTATTTCCGCATAATTCATTTTGTACAGGTTCAGGCTTTTCTCTTCGGCCTGTGATACAAAACTGCCATCCGGTTTTGTAGTAATCTCGTGGTTAAAAAAAGGTTCATGGCTCATTACTACGGCCCCATCTGCACTAATAATGGCATCCATTTCAATGGTAGTTACGCCAAGGTCTATAGCATGCAGGTAGGCAGCTATGGTATTCTCAGGCATCAATCCCCGGCAGCCCCGGTGACCTTCTTTATCAAAGCTGCCCGATAAAGCTGTATAAGATGGGTTAATATGTGAATGGCAGCTCATAATGGTTATGATGGCACAAAAGGCAACTAAGTTTTTCATTTGGGAAATATTTGGTGTTTTTGTTGCTGCATGTTAGCAGCAATTTCTTTGGCATCGGTACCCTGTGTTTCCAGTTGGTTAATAATATTATCATAGGTTTTTTCATCACGGTTCTGGCTTAGTTTAAACACATGTTCCAGGGCAGTAATTTCAATTTCAAAACCCACAATCGCTTTCATCATTTGTTGCAGGTAGGTATCTTCCATTTTTTCTACCAATGCGGGGGAATTGGCTTCATTTTCAAAATGGCGGGTAAGTTTTGCCAATAGGGTAAGTAATCCCTCTTCGTTTAAAAAGCGCAGCTGGCCACTGGCATGCACGGCCTGATAATTCCAGGTGCTGGCAGTTTGCGGATGCTGATACCAACTGGCGCTTACATAGGTATGCGCCCCCTGAAACACTGCCAATACATTGGGGTTATTTTCAAACGCCCTGGTATGCTGTTGCTTGCGCATAATATGTGCCTGTAGGTATAGCACACCATCCCGTTCTTCAATTAACACGGGCACATGAGTGGCAACAGGTTTGCCCAATGTATCTGTGCCACATAATAATATAAAGGGATGTGCCTGCATAAAAGCCAATACATCTTCATTATCGGCCGCTTTAAAATAAGGAGTATGGTACATAATATGAAGGTAATTTTATTGCCGTACATTAGTATCATTAAACAAATACCAATACAAAAATTATAGTGAAAATTATTCCCCTGATCAGCTTAGTAATTTTATTAGTCATAAGTACCCAACAAAGTAAGGCACAGATAATAGTGGATACTGCCAGCCATCATGCTGCAGATACAACGCTTGTACAAAAGCCAGTGGATGCGATACCTGAACCGGATGATGAGTTTAATATTTTTTTGTTGTTCATCGGTACTGCTTTTATGTGCGCAATGGTTGGGGCAGCTATTATTGGGGCTTTTGCAGCGGCATTGGTATTGCTTATGATAGCAGTTTTTATTGGCGCCGGTATTATTTCAAGTGCTGTATTGGTGGGTTTATATAAAAAATCTATTAGTGCCGGATTTACAACTTTGCTGATAATTATATGTGTGCTGGGTGGTGCAGTATTGGGTAGTGGCGCACTGTTGCTGGCAAAAGATATATTTAACTTTAGTATTACCCCTGTCAATGCTTTGTTAACAGGAGCAGCCGGCGGGGGCATTGGCGGTTTATTGATGGCTTTTATAATTAGGAAAATGATAAAGGCCATTTTTACCATTTTTAAAAATAAGCTTTCCCAATAAACGCATTATTGTATTAGCCCGGCTGCAGCACCTGCTGCAGTTTTACTTGCGTCGCACTCTTGTACTGCAGATTAAATGGCAACTGGTAAAATACAAAGCAAATACTAATTGCCTTGTGCTGCCCATAGTGCTAACCGTACAAGAGTGCGACGCAAGAGTAGCCCCATTATTTATCAAAAGCCGGGGCCAAAACTTGGTATTAATTGGTTTCCATTTCTATCACTTTAGTACTGGCCATATTGGCATTACGTACGGCAATATTACGTGCAGCCAGCCCAGCAAAATCTTCCAGTGCTTTTTTGCTAATGGGGTCATCGCCTACCATGGCTGGCACACCGGCGTCGCCGCCTTCTCGTATGCTTTGTACCAATGGTATCTGGCCCAGAAATGGCAGATCGTATTCATCGGCAAGGCGTTTACCGCCATCTTTACCAAACAGGTAATATTTATTATTGGGCAGCTCGGCCGGAGTGAAGTATGCCATATTTTCAACCAATCCTATAATGGGCACATTTATTTGCGCCTGGCCAAACATGGCAATACCTTTTTTGGCATCAGCAAGTGCTACGTTTTGCGGGGTGGTTACAATTACCACACCTGTAACGGGTACGGTTTGCATTAGCGTTAAATGAATATCGCCGGTGCCGGGAGGCATGTCTATTACCAGGTAATCAAGGTTGCCCCAATCCACATCAGTTACAAACTGGCGAATGGCGCTGCTGGCCATGGGTCCACGCCAAACAACGGCATTTTTTTCATCCACCAATAAGCCAATACTCATTAGTTTAATGCCATAACGTTCCAACGGCATAATCATGCCTTTGCCATTAACGTCTTTCATCATGGGTCGCTCTCCACGAACGCCAAACATAATGGGTACACTGGGGCCATAAATATCAGCATCCATTAAACCTACGCTGGCGCCGCCCTTTGCAAAAGCCAGTGCCAGGTTAGCGGCTATGGTACTTTTACCTACACCACCCTTGCCGCTTACCACTGCAATAATATTTTTTACCCCGGGTAAAACACTTTGGGCATCTTTACGGTTGCTGCTGGTATTTGAGGTAAAATGTACGGTAACATTCGCATTTTTATTAACCAGTATACGCACCGCATTAATGCAGGCCGTTTGCATCATATCCTTCATTGGGCAGGCCGGGGTGGTAAGAATTACTGTAAAAGCAACATCATCACCATCTATTACAATATCTTTTACCATGTTCAAGGTTACCAGGTCTTTACCCAGGTCTGGCTCCTGTACATTACTAAGCGCCTTTAAAATATCTGCTTCTGTCATCACACATTATTTTGTTAAAAAGAATTATTTTGTTGCAAAATTAATCCCCAATGGGGTTATTTTGTTTGAATAATATTGCTGTTAGTGCAGCAAGTTACTTTTAAAAAGCCTTTACTGCATGAAGCAATTGTTACAATACAGCGTTTTTTTCTTTATACTCTTCTTCGCGGCAACGGCCCATGCACAAAATACGCAGCAGGATTCTGTAATTCAATTATATGGTGTGGTAATGACGGCCGATAGTCTGGATGCCATCCCATCAGCCAGTGTAATTGTAGAAGATAAACTTAGGGGCACATTTACCAATGGGCAAGGTGTATTTTCAATTGTGGTGCTGAAGGGTGATGTTATCCGCTTTTCCTGTGTTGGTTTTAAAGACAAACTCATTACTATTCCGCGTAATTTAAATAGTAACCAGTACAGTATTATACAGTTAATGGTTACTGATACGGCCTATTTGCCAGCCACCATATTAAGACCAAGGCCTTCCCGGTCTCAGTTTGAACGCGATTTTGTGAATACGTATGTGCCTGCAGATGCGTTTGAAATTGCCCGTCAAAATACCAGCGAAGCTACACGCCGTGCCTTAATTGCAGCCTTGCCCGCCGATGGCAGAGAAGCCGTTAGCGCACAAATGCGGGCCACTGCACAAAAATATACCTACCAAGGGCAGGTGCCGCCACAAAACATTTTTAACCCCATGGCCTGGGCCGAGTTTATACAGGCATGGAAACGCGGCGATTTTAAGAAAAAGAATTAGTGGTTGTACCTGGCTGATTTGCTAAATGCGGCTTTACTTGCGTCGCACACTTGTGCTGCAGGATAAATATGGGCAAACAGCCATCATAATTGTACACAATAACTGCATAACAGGCAGTTTAGAAATCCGGTAAAATAATCTCCGCGTCAAACTTAACAACCGTTAGCTTGGTTTACATTTGTAGCCACAAATAAAAATAGTACTGATATGCTTAAAAACATTGCAGTTATAGGTGCCGGCACCATGGGTAATGGTATTGCCCATGTATTTGCCCAATATGGTTTTAGTGTTACATTAATTGATGTAAATGCAGCTCAACTGGAAAAGGCTGTAGCCACCATTACCAAAAATTTTGACAGGCAGGTGGCAAAAGGCACTTTAACTGCAGAACAACAACAACAGGCATTGGCTTTAATAAATACCAATACCCATATTACCAGCGGTGTAAAAGAAGCCCAGCTGGTGGTAGAAGCGGCTACAGAAAATATAGACCTTAAACTGCAAATATTTAAACAGCTGGATGAAGCTGCCCCGGCAGATTGCATTTTGGCTTCTAATACATCGTCTATTTCCATAACAAAAATAGCAGCGGCAACTAAAAGACCGGAACAGGTGATTGGTATGCATTTTATGAACCCCGTACCAGTAATGAAACTGGTAGAAATTATTAACGGCTATGCTACCAGCAAAACTGTAACCGATACCATTTTTGCCCTAAGTACACAATTAAACAAAGTACCCTGCGTGGTAAACGATTACCCCGGTTTTATTGCCAATAAAATTCTAATGCCCATGATTAATGAAGCGATTTACAGCTTATACGAAGGCATTGCAGGCGTTACAGAAATAGATACCATCATGAAACTGGGTATGGCCCACCCCATGGGACCTTTACAATTAGCAGATTTTATTGGGCTGGATGTATGCCTGAGCATTTTAAACGTTTTATACAATGGCTTTGGCAATACCAAATATGCGCCATGCCCCCTTTTGGTAAATATGGTTACTGCCGGTAAACTGGGCGCAAAAAATGGCGAAGGCTTTTATACCTACACACCGGGGAGTAAAGAATTGGTGGTAAGCAAACAGTTTACAAAAGAATAGAAATAAGGATTAGCTGCATAGCATTATCAGCCGCAAAAGTGTGCGACGCAAGTAAAGCCCAAAAGTGTTACTTATGCCGGGCTACAAACAATTGCATGCCCTAAAAATTAAGCCAGTTCTATCACCGTTATTTCGGGCATAATACCAACGCGGCCGGGGTAACCTATAAAGCCATAGCCCCGGTTTACATATAATTTTTGATTGCCGCTTTGGTATAGTCCGGCCCATTCTTTATAAAACCATTGTACGGGGCTCCATTTAAAATAGGGGTTTTCCAGGCCAAACTGCATGCCATGGGTATGGCCGCTTAGCATAATATCAATATCGCTGTAATGTGGGCGAACTTCTGCATCCCAATGGCTGGGATCGTGGCTCATTAATATTTTAAAAGGGTATTTTTCGGTGCCGGCATAGGCTTCCTTCATTTTACCATATTTGGGAAAATTGCCAAATGCACTCCAGTTTTCTATTCCTAATAACGCAATTTGTGCATTGTCTTTTTCCAGCGCCACATGTTCGTTCATTAGCAAACGCCAGCCCAAATTGGCATGCACGGTTTTAAGGTCTTCCAGATTTTTTGCTTTTTCAGCCGGGGTAGGCCATGCAACATAATCGCCATAATCGTGATTACCCAGGGTACTAAATACACCCATAGGTGCTTTAAGCCGGCTAAATACATCCATATATTGCTGCATCTCGGTGGAACGGTCGTTTACCAGGTCTCCGGTAAATAAAATAATATCGGGGTTTTGTGCCAGCACCAAATCAACCCCTTTTTGAACGGCGGCCTTATCGTTAAAGCTACCGCTATGTATATCACTAATATGTACAATTTTAAACCCTTTAAAAGCTGCCGGCAGGTTGTTAAATGCCAGCTTAACTTTTTTAACCTGGTAATTATATTTATTAGAAAAACCATATAGCAAAGTAGAAAAAAGTCCACCACCTAAGGCAATACCCAGCCAGCTTAAAAACACACTACGGGTAATGGCTCCTTCCTGTGCAAAATTGGCACCGGTGCCGGGGAACAACTTTGCCATAAGCCACATGCTGCCGCGGCGAATATCATCTACCAGGAAAAAAACACTACCAATGATTTTGGCAAAAAACAACCCCACCAAAATGGCAAACACATAATTTCTAAACGCAATATTGGTTTGAAAAAATTGTACAAACGGGAACAATGCAATGGTAATAATGCCAATGGCAGATATGGACCAGTAAATGGAATAGATGGTCCATTTCATTTTCTCAGAACTGTTTTGCGATACTGTGCGCAGAGCCATAAACACATAGCAATCTATCAATAGCATTACAATTAAAATAATCCACCAGCTGGATGTATTGCGCATACCAAATAATTTTTTACAAAGTACAATAAATACACAGAGATTGTTCGCAACTATTCTATAAATGGTTACCCGTAAATTATCTGCTATTTATTTTGAGCCCGACTGTACAGCTTTATTGGGCTGTACTTGCGTCGCACACTGCAGGGTTCGGGGTGCATGGCGGCTGAGCTAAGATTATCTGGGAAAGACTAAGCAAATGCTTGAAGAGGCTGATTAACCAATAGCTTTTTAAGGTTATCAGATAAAATTGGTTGATGATTACTTTTGTATCTGCACGTTTCTATAAATACAATTAGACAATGCTGTACAAAAAATTATCCATCTTCCTCCTCTTCTTTCAAATCAATCAGCCCTGACTATTAAACTTCAACAAGAATGTTGAGATCTTATTTACCCATCATTCCTCTATACAAATCAATAATCTCGTTTACCTGTTTGGTTAAAGAGTAATACTTAATTACAAATTCACGGGCTTTGCTGCTTTGGGTAAAATAGCTTTCCGGGTTTTGGGTGTATGCTACTACTTCATCTGCAATTGCTTCGGGGTTAAAGCCATCAAACTTGTAACCTACCCCACCAAAATCTAATTGCTTAATACCGCCCACATTGCTTACAACAGGTATACAGCCGCAACTCATGGCTTCTAATAATGCGAGTGGTAAACCTTCAAAATCGCTGGTAAGCAAAAAAATATCAATTTGCTTGTAAACGCTTAATGTATCGTTTAGTTTGCCGGGTAATTGTATAATACCATCCAGTTTGTATTCAGTAATTTTTTGGCGCAGCATATCATCATCAGGGCCATCGCCTACCATGATAAATTGTATGGCCGGATTTTTTTTATGTATTGCTGCTGCAACTTCCACCCACCTGTCTACCCGTTTTTGCGGACGAAACCTGGCCACTAAACCTACCGTTAAAGTTTGTGCCGGCTGCAATTGCATACGGTGGTTACAGTAAAATTTATTGGTATCTATGCCGTTTAAAATAGTGATTTCCTTTTGGGTTTTAAAAAACCAGCCCTTGCGGTATTTACGCACTACTTCGCCTACTTCTTCTGATACATAAATCAGGCAATCAAAAAAACCATAGGTTAAACCACTCAGGTAATAATTGTATTTATCGTAAAAGTTTACCAGGTTATGTTCGCTGTAAATAAATTTGGTTTTGCGGCAAAACAATTTTGCTACAATGCCCATCCAGCCGGCAACTGGTAAGTGCATATGCACTACATCGTATTGGCCTTTGGCAATATCACGTAAAAACTGAATGTATTGAAACAGAAAAGCAGGGGTAGTAATACGGTAATAAAAGAAGTTGCGGATATTGGGTGCTACTTCATCCTTTAAACCCAGCTTTTTATGATCGAGCACAAACACATCAGAAATAATTTGCTCTTTAAACTCCCGTTGCGCAAAAAATTCACGTAATAATACTTCGGCGCCGCCATAGCTAAATACGCGTATTACATGTGCTACTTTTATTTTACCGTTTGTTGCTGTGTTTGTTGTTTCCATTGTGCTGTGCTATTTTGCCGCATTTACTTGTTGCCGTACAAGAGTGCGACGCAAGTAAAGCTGCCATTGCATATGCGGCCGGGCTAATACGTTTTACTTTTGTTTAATTGGTATATGGCGCTACAATTTCAAGAATGCGTTGCTTTGTTTCGTTGCTAAACACCAATTTTTTTGAGCTAACCACATTGCGGTTACTTACTACCATTTCTTCTATGTATTTATCTACATTTTGCGATGCTGGCAAACCTGCAAAATCGAGTATTTTTTTCACCAGTGCTTTGGGGTCTTTTACAAATTCCTCGTAGCGGGTTTCTAAAATGGGTACACCGGTTTTTTTAATTTCCATTTCGGTGGTTTCCATTAGTTTGCGGTATTGAAAGGCAGTAATTAAAGCGGGGTCGTGATACAGCTTTTCTGCCTCGGTTTCTTCTTCTTTTGTATAGGCACCTACCCACCATAAACGGTTAATACCCTTGGTTTGCCAAAAACCAACCTGTAACCAGGAACGCACAGTGGCAATGGGTTCACGGGCAATACTTATAAAAATAGCATCGGGAAATATACTGGTTAAATATTCCAGCCTTGCAGGGCCGGTAAACTTAATAATCAACCTTTGCCTGCCCTGGTATTTTACCTGTTTGGCAAGGTGGGTACGTATGGTTTTTTTCTCTTCGGCAGTTGCTTTTTCGCCCAACAAAAATCCACGCGAAAAATCTATTCTTTTACCGGTAATATATTCCCAAAAAGCATAACGCTCAATAGGATTAAAAATAAGGAGATTTAAAAAATTACCCCATTTTTGGCGGGTGTTTTTGCTGTTACCCACAAAGGTCCAAAACTTAATCAGGCGCCACCATTTGTTATCAAAAAAGCGGCGCAGGTAATTAATGGCGGCCGAATGGGTAAATAATTCCTGGTAATTATTATGCCAGGCTAATTGCTCGTGCTGAAAAATAATTTCAGAAATAATAGTGGTGCCGGAGCGGCCACTGCCAAAAATAATGATCGGCTTTTGCAGCAATTCTTCATATTTAATTGGCGAGTCACTCATATGCTATAAGGTTGTTTATATAAGCAGTTTATAATTAAGTTAGCCAGGCTGTACCATTTTACCGGGCTTTACTTGCGTCGCACTCTTGTACGCCAGCAAGTACAGCAGCAGGTGTGTTTGGCTAGCCGTTTACAATTTCCAGAATACGCTTTTTTGTTTCTTCGCTCATCTCTGTTTTGGCAGATGCAGCTGCACGGTTATTTCTGTTTTGAACAGAAATTTTATCCATAAAATCATCCACAAATTTTGATGATGCAAGGCCAACAGCCTGCATCATATCTGCAATAAACTGCCTGGGCTGTTTTACAAAATCCTCGTAATTGGCTGCATAAACATTGGCATGCAGTTTTTTGGTTTCGTAGGCCGTAGCTTCCATTATTTTTTTATACTGGTAGGCTGCAAATAAAGCCTGATCGTGTGACAGAGATTTAGCTTCGGCCAATTCGGCATCGCTGTAGGCGCCCGTCCACCAAAGCTGATCGGTGATTTGATTGCTCCAATGAATTTCCAGCCAGGAGCGAACGGTAGAAACTGGTTCCCTGTTAATTTGCACAAACACGGCATCAGGAAAAATGCTGGACAAATATTCCATACGGGCCGGGCCGGTAAGTTTAAAAGCCAGCCTTTTGCGGTTTTGGTATTTTACCATTTTTGCAAAGTGAATGCGCATGCGGTTGGCTTCTTCTTCGGTAGCTCGTTCATTTAATAAAAAGCCTCTGGAAAAATCTATTCTGGGGCCGGTAATGGCTTCCCAAAAATCATAACGTTCTATAGGCCTGAAATATAGCTGATTAATAAGTGATTTGTTGTTTTGAGTGTTCATCCCAATAATATGCCACATGCTATTATCAAACACACGACGCAGGTAATTAATAGCTGCAGATTTGGGCAACAGCTCCTGATAATTTGAATGCCAGGCCAGGTCTTCGTGACGAAAAATAATATCAGATATTACGGTAGTGCCCGAACGGCCTGTACCGAAAATGATAATTGGTTTTTCAATCAGGTGTTTATGTTTCAACAAAAAATTACTCATAGTTATTATGCCATATTAATAATTGAGATGCTTACATATTTGTAGGTATATAGGCCAGGCTTGGATCCTCCATTGGATCGGGCAAACCATGTATATAAGATATTTTCCGGTTTTTCATGGCCTGCTCTACAGGCATACGATACAATATATAAATGCCAAAAACCAAAATCATATTATACCAAAGTGTTGACTCCCAAACACGACTAATAAACAAGCCCGCAAATATGGAAATAAAATAACTGATACTTGGTGCAGCCAATAGAATATCATTATACTTGATGGCAAACATAAAATTCTTATAGGCATGGTACAGAATAGTACAGACGACAGTCATAAAAAATAAAAAGCCTACATACCCATACTCTACCGCATACTCCACAAAAGTGTTGTGCATAACGTGGTCATCAATACCCGGTGCATATTTACTAACCGCAAAAATGGAGGCTGATTCATCACCACCTAATCCAAAAATAGGATCTTCATGCAATGCAGCAATACCTGCGGCCCAGTAGTTTAACCTGTCACCACCACCCGCTTCTGTCATATCAATAAAACGTTCAACGGTAGGCGAATCTTTAAATAAATAAGCCGCAACACCAACAGCAAACATTGCCGTAACCACTATCGTTAATTTAAAACCCCAATTTCGGTTCCAAAGACCAAGCATACCACCAAGCATGCCTAATACGATAAAATTTAATAACCCGTTTCTGGAAGCCAGGTTCATAATGATATATAACAGGCACCCTAGTGCAGCCAGATTTATAATTCTTTTGTACCATCCTGTTTTAACATCAAAAATGGATATATATAAAAATACACCCAGCGCATTCATGTTGGCTGAAAAGTCTCCGTGGTGCGATTCTCCAAAGTGAAGCGTTTCATATTTTGAAGAAACAGAGCCAAATAATAGCATATTCATTAGCACCAAAATTGTTAAATAGGGGGCCATATCTTTAATCAAGGTAAGTGCTCTGTATAATACATCTTTACGATGATTGATTAGCACTTTCAGGTATAGAAAAAAGAAACAGAGCTTTATTGCCTTCATGATCATTTTAAGGTACATACCAGACAATCCCTTTTTACCCATTAACGGTAACAGAAATTCTATGATTTCATGGTGCATATTAAATGTCATTATACCAACAATAATAAAAACACCAAAACCCAGAAAAATCATCACAAATTTAAAGGGCACCATTTTACCATTCCGTTGAAGATAATCATAGGCAAAGAAGGGTGCTGCCAGCATAATGGCTGTAGATTCTGCCTGCGAGGAAGAATCTTCAGTTTTAAAAGACCCTTCTATACAAGCAATAAACAACAATACTGGCACTATATAAGCCCTATCGAGCATGATTAGTGGCAATGCTACTGCCAGCATAGGATATGCGTTATTCAGGTACATGGAAAGAAAAGCAGAACCCAATAATGCAAAGTTTGCTGTCCAGTACCAGAGGTCTTTTATTTTAATATCCGTATTCATAACAATTTATTAAAAGTGCCTTGTTAAATATGTTCATCAACAAAGTACATATTATAAAAAGAGACTGTTGTTTGTATGCGCAGTTAACCCTTTTTCTCCTTAGCAATAGTGGGATTCCAACTGGCAAAACTTCTACCCATGATTTTTTCCAATTCTGCTATATCTTCTTTATAAATATCCCAAAGATAAAGCCTGTCTTCCATACCAAGTCTTGGCGGTTCTTTGGTTTTCCACGATTTTTTTAACCTGTCTTTGATAAATTTTGGAGTAATATCAATCAGGTAACGGGTGCCTTTAATTCCAAATAACTTATTGGTAATTTTATTTGCCTTTCTATCAAAATGAAAGTTTACTATTTCTTTATTGGGTACTATAAAGCTATCATCTACGCCAAGAAAAGAAAATAAACTGCTCATGGTACCATCAAAATCGTTTTTCAGGTCATCCAATAAAACCACTTTTATCTGTGAGGGTGCAAATCGTTTATAATAAGAGTTCAATATTTCTGCAAACATGCCACCCTGCACATAAGTACGTAATCTTTTTTCATCAGTACTAAAATTGCCTGTTGCATTTGTCCATGTTTTCTCCCCTTCCTCACCTTCCAGCGTAACATATTTCATTTGCGCAAGGTTTACATCTATAGCTTCTCTAAATGGTAATAATTCTTTACCCATACCTTTTTGCATTAACCAGCTGGAAAATGCCCTGTCTAATGGGTTTCTAAAACACAAAACCAGTTTGATGTCCGGGAAATGGGTTTTAATTCTGTCTGCTACAAATGGCAAAAAACTATAGCTGGGTGTAGCTTCGCCAATGGCTTTTGCATTGCCGGCATCTTCAAAATTTTTGGCATAATATTCCATTCCTTTGCTATAATGCAAACTAAAAAACCTTGTTTCTTTAACTTTTGCCGTAAACACCTGCGGATGTTGGCCCAAATAAAAGTGTAAAGATGTTGATGCACATTTTGGCGGACCTATAATGATAAAATTCGGATACATGCTCTTTAAGTTTACTATTCGGTAAAATATATGTTTTAATCTAGATATTTTTCATAGCCCCTGGCCAGCAACCAGTCTTTCATTTCCTTGTAATTCTCTACCATATCTTCCAATTTGCCAGGGTTCAATTTTTTAGATACCGGTTCAATTTTCATTTGGGTAACATTAAGATAATCCTGCAAGTCTGCAATGGTGTTATCCCAATTTTCAAAATCCTCGTAATACACAATTTTTCTATTTAAGCCAGCTGATGCATTTTCCAGTTGTTTGTTAAAACCTTCAATTTGCTGCATTTTATTACCCAATTCGTTCAAATCTATTTTAAACTTAGGTATAGCATCAGTTTTTACACCAGATTCGTTGTGATATACTTTCGTAGAGCGGGCTCTTAAATCAGATAATGTATTACGCAAACTATTCTTGCGTATCAGTACTATCACTTTTACATCATTCTTTTTCAAATAACTAAAAATACCTGGTGTATAATAGGTTTGAAAATGCATTAACTTAAATCCCCGGGCAGTAATACCATCATTTCTGGAAGCAAAAAATTTATTCAAAAAACCAGACAGGGTTAAATAGATTTTAGGGTAGTTGATAACATAATTTAGTTTGTTACCAATTACTGGTAAACGCCAAAATTTATATTTATACTCTGTATGGTATATGTCGCCTTTAAAGAAAAAAACTTCACCGGCACACAAAATTTCCGGATGCGTATCCAATGATTTAATCAATAAAGTAGATCCTGTACGGGGCGTAGTAAAAATGATAAACTTGGTCATGCACTATGTTTTATCCGTTTAATTCTTCATTTGCATTGGAAGCAGAAGCAGTAAGGGTTTCATCAACTTCCGGTAATATTTCTCCTTCTTCCATTTGCATCCGCCTTTTGCGGCCTCCACCCCCTTTTCCCTTTCCATTTTTTCCCTTCTTATTCTTCATTTTCATCAACTCTTTACGTAGAGCTACAAAATCACTTCCTAATAATGAAGGCATTTTAAAAAATACCAAAGAAAAGAAAGCTCCCAATAAAGTACATAATACACCAAATGCAATAATTTCATTATCAATAACCTGCAATAACAACCAGTATATTAAGTAAGAAGGTGCTACCGATACTACCGTTAAAAGCGCCCCATTTTTAAATGGCTGTATTATTAACGTAGCCCAGCCTTTTTTAAACACTTTACTACGTATAGTAATTAACATAGTAATATAGCTAAACACAGCCGATAAGGTTACGCCTATAGAAATACCTTTCAAATCCCAGAAACTACCAATATAAACTGCAATACAAAGCACAATTACATACTGCAATTTTCGGTTGGCATTTTTAAACACAAGGTTTTTTGCACGCATTAATGCATCTGAAACTTTTGTGGTAATTCTAAATGGAAGTGAGAAAAATAAAATCTGCATAGGTAAAACAGCACTTAGCCATTTTGTACCTAATAAAAGCAGTACTATTGGTTTGCAAAATACAATACAAAAAAAGCTAATAGGCAATAATAAGGCATTGGAAAAAGATAAACCACGGGAAAAGAATGCATATAGCTTTTCTTCTTCGTCGTTAATTTTTACCATAAAAGGCATCATTACCTTTTGTATCATATCCCCTAAATATCTTACTGGTATATTAGATATACGGTACGAACGTTCAAATGTACCGAGTGCTGCAATAGGCACCAGTTTACCAATTTCCAGCATTATACCAAAACCACTTACAAAATTGTAAATTCTTATCAGGGTTAAACCAACACCATAATTAAACAGGTCTTTCCAGTGGCGCAGAGTGGCCCCCAGAAAAACAGGAATTGGTTCCATTATCCAAACCATTATAAGGCGGGCTATATTATAAAACAATATAGAGTACACCAGCGACCACACGCCATAGCCTTTCATTGCCAGTATCACACCCAATATATTAGATAATAACAGGCTTAAACTATCGCTAAAAAATACCTGCTTAAATTTAAATTCTTTTTGTAAAAGATTTAGTGAAGATGAGCCAAGCGATAAAAAGATGAAACTTAACCCAAGCACTTTTAATACATCGGTTAATTCAGGTTGATTGTACCAGTTAGCAATAAATGGAGCAGTAGCATACATTATTAAATACATTACAACACTAACCAGTAAACTAAAAAATAATGCAGCATTTTTATGCTGTGGTTCTACATCCTTGCGTTGCATTAAAGCATCACCCATACCTGCTTCTGAGAAAAAGCTGGCAAAATTTACAAAGGCATTGGTAATGGCCATTATACCAAATTCCTTTTTAGTAACATACCTGGCAATAATGGCATTACAAACAATTTGCGAAACAATAATTACAAATGTGTTGGCAAATTGCCACATACCCGATTTTACCAGTTTTTGCTTATTTACCATTTAATTCAATGTCTTTTTGTATATAAAAATTAGTATGGTTTTGCTTATTTAAATTGCTATTTATGGGTTTATATTTTTTAGCCAATCAATAGTTCAATGTCAGGCTTTACTTGCGTCGCACTCTTGTGCTGCAACAAGTAATGCATCATTTACATGCAGTAAACTATTTGCCTAATAAAGTTATAACCGTACAAGAGTGCGACGCAAGTAAAGCTAAATAATTGCACAGGACCCTGGTACAGACAATTAAAAAGCAAACTCTCCATTTAATATGTCTGTTAATGCAGTAGATGTATTAACACCACTGTTATCAGCACCCTGTTTATTTTGGTTATAAATTTTTATACCTGCCATGTATTCATCTATCATGGGAGAGCTTTCGAGGCCCGCAAATGACAGTATATTATTAATGGTAGCTGATGGATTTGCCACAAAATCCTCGTACCGGATGGTTAGGAATTGAGCTTCTTTACCTTTCATTTCTGCAGCGGTAACATCCATTAATTTTTTGTATTGCAATGCAGCCAGCAATTCTGGCTCATTACTATTTGCTGTTGCCCACTCCATTTCTTTGGGGGTGTAGGCGCCTGTCCACCATAATTGGCTTTTGCCCTTATCCTGCCAAAACTCTACATTTAACCAGGAGTTGATAGTGGGTAAAGGATCTCTAACAATATTTACAAATACGGCATCGGGGAAAATGCTGGTTAAATAACCCACCCTTGAGGGGCCGGTAATTTTAAAAGCCAGCCGCTTTTTAAACTGGTAGCTAACCAGCTTATTAAATGCCTTTCGGATTTTTTTAATATCACTATCGGTAGGCCTTTCGTTTACCAAAAAGCCTCTGGAGAAATCTATGGATGGACCAGTTAAATACTCCCAAAATGCATAGGCTTCGGCCGGTTTAAACAATATTTTATTTAAGGCAGAAACCTTATTGAGTTGTGGCTTTTGGCCATGCAGGCGCCATAATTTATTTTCAAACAGGCTTCTTAACAGGTTTACCTGGGGTATGGAAGGGAAACCCTGCTGGTAATTAGATGGCCAGGCCAGACTTTCGTGCCTGAATACAATTTCGGAAATGATGGTTGTTCCAGACCTCCCTGAGCCAAAAATAATCAGTGGTTTAGAAATGTTTTCCATGTTAAGTTTCGGTGGTTTTTTACAGGAAAGGGCTGGTTTCCCAGCCCTTTATTATGTTAACTTTTTAGAATTATCCTTCAGGGAAAAGCCTTTTGAAAAAGGATTTCTTTTCCGTTACATCTTCTTGTGTATAATAACCGAAGTCTTCATCAAATCTGTACCCGAAACCATAACCCTGATTATAACCCGGTACCAGTTTAACATCGTTTAGTATAACACTGATGTTTTTTAGTTTGTTATTTTGTTTAAGATCTTCAATAACATCTATATGTTTTTTGTACGTTACTTTTTGTCTTACAATATATAAGGTAACATCAGCATAACGTCCAATTACCTGTGCATCAGTAACTATAGCTGCAGGAGGGGTATCAAGAATAATGTAATCAAACTTACGTTTCATCTCATCAAAGAATGCACCCATTTTATCATTCAACAATGTTTCAGAAGGGTTAGATTCCAATTCGCCTGATGAAAGCACCCAAAGGTTTTCATTAATACCTGAAGGTTGAATAACATCATTCAGGAAGGCACTTCTTTCCAGGTAATCTGCAATACCGGTATGATCCTGTAAACCCAGATCTTTTGTAAGTTGTGCTTTTCTTAATTCCATATCTACCAGTAACACTTTTTTACCTGATAAAGCCATAGCTGCAGCCAGATTAAGTGTTATAAAAGATTTGCCTTCGCCACTTACGGTTGAAGTTATCATTATCACTTTCTGATCAGTACCTGATAACCTAAACAATAGGTTGGTACGCAACGTTCTAAACTGCTCAGCTACTGCGGTACGGGATTCTTTGGTAACTACTACTTTATTACTTGATTTTGTTTCACTTATTTCAGCAATTAAAGGTGCGCTTGTTGATTCAACAATATCAGCAGGGGTAGTTACTTTATTATTGGTTAACTCGTTAATTAATATAACAAGAGAAGGTATTAATAATCCAAGGAATATGCTACCAATAATTACAATCAATTTATTTGGCCACCAAGGGTAAACTCCAGCTTTGGCAACATCTAATATTCTTACAGGGGCAATATTGTTTGATTTTGTTACTGCAGTTTGTTCACGTACAGTAAGTAAATACACATATAATTGCTGTAATACATCCTGTCTTCTTGAAGATTCAAGATACTGCCTTTGTTGTACCGGCATTTTTTGAATTGCGGCCTGTACGCTTGAGTTTTGTTTAGCCAGGTCATCGCGTTTAACCACCAGACCCTGTCTGTAGGTAACCAGAGTTTTAACCAGGTTATTTCTTATTTGTGCAAGCTGACCATCTACTGCTTTAACCTGTGGATTCTGCTCAGTGTTATTGGTTAACAATAATTGTCTTTGCTGTTGCAGGTTATTGTATTTTTCCACTAACTGAATATAAGCCTGATCGGTAATTGGAGAAACTGTAGGCATAGGGCGTTTGTCATCCTGCAAAACAGCTTCCAAATCCTGTACCCATTGAATTTGTACTTCCTGTGCAGATAGCTCTTTACCTGCATCACTTTTTTGACCTATTAATGCAGATGACAATGCATTGATATCTGTAATGCTATTAGACTGCTGGAATTTTTGTATGCTGCCTTCCACATTGCTTAACTCACGTGCCACCATTTGTATTCTTTCATCAATAAACGATACGGTGCTATCAGCTACCATATTGCTGGCATCAATTTTGGACTTTACATATAGGCTTATCAAATAATTTACAAAATCTTCCCCCTTCTTTGGTACTGATGCATCAAATGTAATATCCATTGAGGTAGTTGACAATGCCGATAGAAAGGCAAGTAAACTTTCATTATAGGTAAAAAAAGTTGCATCAAAAGGGGCTATCCTAAGACCTAATGGCAAATTGGGATTGCGTACTGTAACCTCTGGATTTTGCTTTAATACAAATGTACAATACCTCAATTTTACTGTATCGCCCCAGGTTTGTACAAAAGATGTGTCAGTATAATCATCAATAAATTTTACTTTATCCTTATCTATACGTACATCCCATGCAAGAGGATTTTCCAAGCCACCCTTTAACTCCAATAAATCAATAAAGAAGGGTGAGCGCTTATACACTTCTGCAAACCTTATTTCACCCTGCGCCCAGTAAGAAACATTCATTTGTAAATCATGAATGGCCTGCTCAATTAAAGTACGGGAGTGAATTGCTACCAATTCATTATTTACATCGTTCTGCTGAGAAAAAACACCTAGTTTGCTTAAGATATCAGACTCAGAAACACCACTTTGTATTTTATTGGCGTTGTCACCATTTACCATTACCCGTGCAGTAATAGTAAAAGTGGGTATACCAAACAGAATATATAAAATACCAAATGCAAGGCAAAGTACCAGAGACAGCGCAAAACCTTTCCAGTTACCCACTACTTTTGCTACTACATATTTAAAATCAAATCCATCAGTTTGATTAGTATAACTGCTGATTCCAGCATTATCAATCACCTTTTTATTATTGCTTTCCATTCTGCTAATAATTTTTTTTGAACGTGTTTAGTAACGGCATTATCACCGTAATCAATTATATAAATTTATTTAAACAGTAACCTTGCAGTTAACACAGTAAGGAATGATAAACCAGCTGCAATAAGAGCGAAATTTCTATTTCTATATGCATCTGTGCTAAGTACTTTAGATTCTGATGCTTCTACATATACCACATCATTAGGGCGAAGATAGAAATACGGAGAGCTGATGGTTTTTGAACTATCCAGGTTTAAGCGGGTAATTTCTTTTTGACCCTCATTATCCCTGATAAGCATTACATTTTCTCTTTTGCCAAAAATGGTTAAGTCGCCAGCCAAACCTAAGGCATCAATAATGCTAGGTTTTTCGTTAGGCACCAAAAAGGTGGAAGGATTTTTAACCTCACCTAATACAGTAACTTTAAAGTTTGCAAAACGCACATTTACAACCGGCTCTTTAAAGTAGAAAGATATTTTTGATGTAATGGTATCTCTTACCTGCTCTGTAGTTAAGCCTTTTACATGTACAGCACCTATATAGGGCATTCTAATGGTACCATCTTTACTTACCAAATAGCCCGAAACAGTTGCCTGTTGGGTGGTACTTCCTGTAACCGCTCCAGAGTTTACAGGCAAATTACCTTGATTTAAAATACTGTTGGCTTGTACATCAAGTGTTTGAACAATAATATTAAGGATATCATCTGTTCTTACTACAGGAGAAGAAAAGGATGATAATGGAACGTAATTTACATTACTACCTTCTGGTATATCTTTCAGGATGGCAATTCTTGGGGTGGTGCAAGAAGACATGAAACCGGCTATAAACAGCATGGCTGCTACTGATAACAGTATTGAGCTTCTCAGGGATTTCAGAATTTTCATTGAGTTAATGTTGGTTTTTATTAATGTATGCAAATGTAAAGTCGATTTTGTTCAGTCCAAAAAAGAAATTCAAACTAAACTATATCATAATACATCTATTTAAGCAAATTTAAGTGTGTGATAATTAATTCATTAAAGCAGTCTCTGTAAATAACCACTTACCCTAATTTTAAAGCGACTATAACTTAAAAGAGACTTAAAAAAAATCAATAATTTATAGTGGCTTATTAAAACTTAGCTGCTTTGAATAGCAATTATTAATCTTCAGATGTAAATAATATAATTACAATTTAATGGTTAAATAAAATCAAATTTAAACAACCAGGTATGGTGATCTTCATTTGTTTCTTCTTCTTCGGTTAGCTCTATTATTAACTTTCCGGCGTTTTTCTTAAAGCCGAAATTCTTTTTTTCTACAATTATATAATTATCCTTTTCAAAACGTAAGGTATACATACCAACTGTTGCCAATGGTATAATAAACTGCCCATTTTCATCGGTAGTAAGTTTCTGTTCGGTACTAAAAGCATTGCTTTTAGCAAAAATTGTTACGTCCTGAAGGGGCTTTTTTGTAATAGCATCTCTTACTACACCAATAAGGTTATTATCATTACCTGTATCTGTATTGGCACAAAACACAGTGCTACTTATACATATACATACAGCCAGAAGATATAGTGTTTTCATATTAGGTATTCTGGTTATATTAATAAAGTTGAAATATCGCCAACGGTGTAAAGTTAAAAGTAAATGATTACTGTACCTATTTAGTATTTATTAAAAAAAACCATATCCAGTTAAGACATAAATATAATATTTAAGCCTTTACAGCTATAAAACTGTTATATACCTGGCCCATTTGGTATGGCAGCTTTACTTGCGTCGCACTCTTGTACTTTCTGTACAATTCTCAGCAAGGCAGCGGCCGGCTACATTATTTATTATTGTTATATTATTTTTACTTTATATAATATTCTGGCATAATTCGCATGCTGTTAAACAAGGCACCTGCCTTTTTGCCATAACCTATTTTTTGTTGCCACAAAGGAAGAACCCTGAAGTGTGCGACGCAAGCAGCGTTGCCATTATGCCCTGTTGCCGGGCTATAAAATAAAAAAGCCACGCAAAGTTTTACGTGGCTTTTAATTAGTTTGTTGTTACAAATTAATTTGTTTTGGGCTTGGCTGCACCGGCAGCTGGCGCTTTGGCAGGGGGCGCTTTTGCTGCATCAGGATCATCTCCCATATAAATTAATTGCTGTGGCAAATCGGTTAATTTAAGCTCTTTTGCTACAGATATAAAGATGTTATCAATCGCAAAACCCAGTTCGTAGGTTTGTGGTTTTAGAATAAGCGTGTATTTACGGGCATCCAATACTTTTTTATAGGCAGCGGCCACTATTTCGTATAGTGGTTGTGCCAGCTGGCCTTTTTTGTTATCAGATTTTTGCTGTGCAATTTGCTGCCAGTATACCAGGTTCATGGCCATTTTACGGCGTTCGCCATCAGTATAATCCAACAAAGCTTTAGATTTTTTACCTGCAGCTACCAGGGCAGAGTCTACTTTATAGGTGCTATCCAAACGTTTGTATTCTGATTGATAGATTTCGTATTCAGCACCTAAAGAATCTGTATTATAAATATTTAAAAGACTGTCTACTTCGCGGTAACCGGGCATTGCCTGTACCATTAGATCAAGGTCAAATACGCCCACTTTGAATTGCTGCGCCTGTGCAGTTTCGCCCGAAAACAAAACAGCGATAAGTGCCAGCAGAGAAAAGAAAACTTTTTTCATGTTTTTTCTGTTGAATTATTAATTGATTTTTTGATGACTGTTTATTTAACCCCCAATTCACGCAGCACATCGTCGCTTTTATCTAATTTGGGGTCGGCAAATATAACGGTAATTCCTTCACTTTTATCAAGTATAAAATCGTAACTTCTTGCTACTGCAATTTTTTGTACTGCGTTGTAAACTTTATCCTGTAAAGGCTTTACCAGCTTTTCTCTTTCTTTAAACAAATCTCCCTGATAGCCAAATCGCTTTTTTTGTAAATCGCGTATTTCCTTTTCTTTATTAAACAATTCATCCTCTCTTTTCTTCTTCAGCTCATCGCTTAACATAAATTGCTCTGCATCATAGTCTTTATACATTTTATCTAATATAGCCTGTTTATCGTCAATTTCTTTTTGCCATTGTTCGCTTACCAGTTGCAGTTTTTTATCAGCGTCCTGGTAATCGGGTATTTTGCTTAAAATATATTTTGTATCAATTACAGCATAACGTTGTGCCTGTAAACCAGCGGCAAACAGCATAAAAGCCAGCAATGAAAACAAAATCTTTTTCATATGTTAAAATTTAAAGTATGGCAATTTAAAATTCATCAATCCGGTTCAAAGCCCAGCATAAAGGTAAACCTTGATGCATCTTTAAGTGAAGAACCAGCACCATAACGGTCAAGACCAACACCATAATCAAAGCCAAGTAAACCAAACATAGGCAGGAAGAAACGCATACCTACCCCAACTGATCTTCTTAACTGGAATGGATTATAATCTTTAAAAGAATACCATCCATTGGCTGCTTCAAAAAAGGTTAATCCATAAATAGTACTGCTTGCACTGGTACTAAACGGATAACGCAATTCCATAGTATATTTATTAAACATGGTAAAATACTGCGAAGCGCCCTGCTGATCTGGATTTACCCGTGGATCAGACGTTTGATATACAGGATATCCACGATGTGCCACAATATCATATCCTAATAAAGCATAGTTATTACTTAAACCTGCATCACCCACCTGAAAACGTTCAAACGGAGATGTATTTAAATCGTTATTGTATTTACCAAGATAACCAAACTTAGCTGCCAGTTTTAGCACAAATTGTTTATTGTGCTCCTCACCTTTGGGCTTACCAATAGGTAAATACCATTCACCTGTAAAGCGCCACTTATGGTATTCAATTAATTTATAAGGGTTTTCTGCATTTACCAGGTTTTTATCTATTAGCGAGAATGGAGGGGTAACCGCTACACTTAATGAAAGGTTAGAACCACTTCTTGGAAATATCTGCTGATCCAAAGAGTACCTGCTCATCGTAAATTTCAGGTTGATATTATTAGAATACCCGTTTCTAAACAAAGAACCATCTTTTAGTGCCAAACTACGGTCAATGGCATAGTTCTTTAACGTATATCTGGCATAGTTGGCACTTACACCCATTGAAAAATAATCATCCGGCCATTTTAACTGCTTTTGAAAACCAAGCGAAAAACCCGTTGTTTTAAAAAAGGATGTATCTGCCGCCTGACGCTCATATTGGCCAGTATAAGGATTATAGGCATTGGCAAATTTTGTATCGTATAAACTTACAGTAAGTGTATTACGCTTTTTGCCACCTAACCATGGTTCGGTGAACGATACATTGTAGGAGCGGTAGGCACGTCCATTACTTTGCATACGAATACTTAATTTTTGTCCATCGCCTACCGGCAAAGGATCCCATGCCTCTTTGTGCAGAATATTTCTAATTGAGAAATTATTAAACGATACGCCCAGGGTTCCTGTTAAACCAATACCTCCACCAAAACCAGCACTTAGTTCCAGCTGGTCACTAGATTTCTCAACTACACCCCAGGTAACGTCAACAGTTCCATCATCTGGATTGGGTACAATAGTGGGGGTAATTTTTTCCTGATCGAAAAAACTTAGGTTGGCAATCTCTCTTTGAGAACGGATAACATCTGTACGGCTGAACTTTTCACCCGGCAATGTTCTCAATTCCCTGCGTATAACATATTCTTTGGTACGATCGTTACCGGTAATTCTGATATTCTTAAAGGTTGCCTGTGAGCCCTCTCTTATATGTATTTCAAAATCAATGGTATCTTCGTAAACAGCTGTTTCAATAGGGTCTACCTGAAAAAATAAATACCCATCATCCATATAAAGGCCACTAATATCACCTCCCTCGGGAGCTACATTTTTACCTAATTTTTTATTTAATAAATCAAGGTTATAAGTATCTCCTTTATGAATACCTAAAACTGCTGTAAGTAAAGAATCAGGATATTTTGTGGCACCGCGCCATACTATATTGCCAAAATAGTATTTATGCCCTTCTTCCAGTTTAATATTGATGTTCATATTACCCTTGGCAGTATTGTACAATGTATCTTTTACAATATTGGCATCACGGTAACCAAGTGAGTTGTAATAATTAATTATTTTCTCTTTGTCTTCTTCGTACTTCTTATCATTGAATTTAGCTGAAGTTAGCAGTTTAAGGCGTATATAAGGGTCAACCAGCTTTTTTGATTTTGTGTATGACAAATAGCCCTTATCCTGTAAATATTCACTAAAACTGTATGCTTCCGGCCTTGCAAAACCTAAAGAATCCCTTGTTGGGAAAAGGGTAAGACGGGTTTTCTCTTTGGTACCCTTCATCTGTTTTTTTAGCTTAAGGTCATTTACCGTATTATCAATAAAACTAATCTCATCAATTTTTACCTTATTACCCTTTGTTACATATAAATCAAGAATAACCGAATTCTCAAAAGAGGTATCTTTTTTAATATCAATTCGTGTTTTTACATTTCTAAACCCTTTGTCAAAATAAAAACGGTTTACCGCATCAATAGCGGTTCTCTTCATATTCTCAGTCACCACCCTCCCAATTATCAAACTTGTTTTTGGCCCCAAATCATCCGCTTCGGATTTGTTTACCCCTTTAAATACATATTTTGATAACCTTGGACGTTCAGTTACACTTATTTCCAGATAAATATTGTTCCCTTCCAGTTTGGTAATATAAATAGCTACATCACTAAAATAATTTTGAGACCATAGTTTACCAATGGCTTTCGAAAAATTATCAGCACCGGGTATGGTAATTTCATCCCCTATTGTAATGCCGGATACTGACAATAGCAAAGCTTCGTCAAAATATTTATTACCGGTAATCTTTACACCGCCTACCTTATATTTCTGAGGTGTTTTCTGGTTAAAAATATTCAGCAGGTCTGCATCCAGGGAAGTAACAGGTTGTACAGTAGTATCAGCAGTGTTATTATTTCTAATAAGCACCTGCGCTTTAACACCAAAACCTATAAACGTAAACGAAATAAACGCTAAGTATCTGTAAAATCGCTGCATCCGGGTGATAATTTGATTGTTATTTCTTAAGCTACAAAGCTTTTGAAGCAACATTTATGTTTAAGTGGGGCAAATTAAAAGTATTATTCAGAATTGTATCAGAACTGTTTGTTAAAACGAACTGTTTACATCTACATTTAATGGCTAACACCTGTATGTAACAGCTGGTCGCTGGTTTTACCAAATCTTCTTTCCCTGCCCTGAAAGTCAATAATGGCCTCATATAAATTCTTTTTTCTAAAGTCCGGCCAGCGAACATCAGTAAAATAAAGTTCAGCATACGCCAGTTGATACAACAAGAAATTGCTAATCCTAAACTCACCGCTGGTACGTATCATCAACTCAGGATCAGGAAAATCACTGGTAGACAAATAAGCTTCCAGCGTTTCATTGTTAATAGTTTCCGGGTTAATTTTTCCGGCTGCCACATCTATACCAATTTTTTTAACGGCATTTACCAATTCCCAGCGGCTGCTATAGCTTAAGGCCATTATCAGGTTCATGCCATTATTATCCTTGGTTTCTGCTAATACCTCGGCCAATCCATTACGGGCATGTTCTGGAAGCATTTCAGTATCTCCAATTACACGTAACCTGATATTGTTTTTCTTCAAAACAGGCGCTTCTTTTTTCATATTTTCTACCAAAAGCTCCATTAATCCACTTACCTCATGTGCAGGCCTATCCCAGTTTTCGGTACTAAATGCATAAAGCGTAAGGTATTCCAACCCTAATTCTACAGCGCCCTCAACTATGTTTCTTACACTTTCAACCCCATGAAAATGGCCATATAACCTATCCTGGCCCTTTTCTTTGGCCCAACGCCCGTTGCCATCCATAATAATGGCCACATGCTTTGGTAAACGGCTTTTATCAATTTTTTCTATTAACTCCTGCATATACCCGGTATATTAAAGTGGGCAAAATTAACAAAATACCCGGCTTTTGCCCATTTAAAGTATTTGGCATCAATTTAAACAAGTTTACTGCAATTGATTTGCTTAAAATTTACAAAATAATTTACCCAAATTAACTCTCAATGGGCGTTGCCCTTGAGGGCCGGGCTTTCCGTTGCAAGTCCTCGCTCACTGCGTTCGCTGCGGGCTTTTCACTGCAATCCCTAACGCAAAAAAGGCAGGTAAGTGCGTATCAATAAAACTAAATAATTAAAAATGCTATTAGTTAAGAATGCTGTAATTGACGATAAAATCAAATAAAAAAGCCATACCAACATAATGCTGGTATGGCTTCTATCACTAATATATATATTTAAACACCAAGGCTCCAGCCTTCACGGTAAGTACGTTTTACAAACTGGTTGGCATCTTCAAAATTGGTAATCTTCATATTCGGACCATCCCACAGCAATTTAATATTACGGCCCGGATAATCAAATTCACCATTTTTTGCCTTCTTCTTAATATCATAACTGCGAATAGCCAGGTTACCCATTAATACGCTCTCTGTTAATGGACCAGCAATATCAAAATGTGAACTCAGGTTTTTAGCTTTATCACTGCCATAGCCTGCCATTGCAGCTTCTACCCAGGCAGCATAGTGGCCTTCATCACCTCCCGGTACACGGGCTATAGTTTGTGGCACTACTGTTTCTTTGGTACGCGATGTAGGTAATAATTGAGGGTTAATACCATATGTACCACACATCATATTGCCCTTGCTACCAAGGAAAATAGCCCCATTACCACCATCACCCATTTCTTCGTTTGGACCAAGTTCGGCTGGCCTTTCTGGTTGTATACCACCATCCATCCAATGCAATTTTAGCTCTTTGCCATTAGGACGCTGGAATGTGAGAATAATATGAGAAGCAATAGGCCCACTCTCAGGGAAATAGCCCTTTTGCCAGTTTTGAATATATTTTGTAGCCACGCTGCATTCTGCTGCCACCGGGTAACCTAAGCCCAAAACGGCAAATGCGGGTGCCATAATATGGCAAGCCATATCGCCCAATGCGCCGGTACCATAATCCCACCAGCCGCGCCAATTAAATGGTAGCATGGCATCAAAATAATCTCTTTGCGGTGCTGTACCCAGCCATAAATCAAAATTAAGTTCTTTAGGTATAGGCGATGACGTGGTAGGCCTTGCTACGCCTTGCGGCCAAATTGGTCTATCGGTATAACAATAAATAGTATGTACATCACCTATAATGCCGGCATTATACCAATCCTGTAATTGCCTTACGCCATCACCACTACTACCCTGGTTACCCATTTGGGTTACTACTTTATACCGGTGTGCTGCCTGTGTAAGCATACGGGCTTCGTAAATATCGTGTGTTAGTGGCTTTTGCACGTATACATGCTTGTTTAGCTGCATGGCTGCCATGGCGGCAACTGCGTGTGTATGATCTGGTGTAGATACAGAAACTGCATCAATTGATTTACCTTCTTTGGCCAGCATTTCCCTGAAATCGGTATAATATTTTGCTTTGGGATAATTTTTACGGCTGGCTACAGATTGCCTGTCGTCTACATCGCATAGAAAACCAATTTCGGCCTTTCCACTTTTATAAAAATTCCACAAATCACTTTCACCTTTACCTCCTGCGCCAATACCTGCAATAACCAGTTTATCGCTGGGTGCAACAAAACCACGACCCAATACATGGCGTGGTACAATATAAAAACCTGCCATGGCTGCTCCGGCATTTTTAATAAAATTTCTGCGTGAATTGCTTCCTGATTTTTTGTTGTTGTTCATGGAATAAAATGCTCGTTAGAAATGAAAGAATAAATTAGTGGCATGAATTTAAGGCAATTACATGTTGTGAAAAAAATAAAAGTATGGATGGGTAATTTTTGAACAGAAGCGGGTAAATAAAAAATCAAAATTCACTTTGCTATAACAATGTTGTAAAATGTTTAGCTGCTTTTGGCTGTTGCGTTAGGGATTGCAGTGAAAAGCCCGCAGCGAACGCAGTGAGTGAGGACTTGCAACGGAAAGCCCGGCCCTTAAGGGCAACGCCCATTGTATTTGCCCAGGCGCTGCCTTTTAATTAGGGGAATTTAAATAAGTTCTCCTTTTAAAAATTTATTCCAGTCTTCTAACATGCGGCCTTTTAATACACGGGGAAATTTGTGCTGGCCGCCAATTTTGCCTTTTAACCGCATAAACTCCATGAAACGTTCTTCTGGTAAAACATCCAGAAATACCTGTTGTAATGCACTGTTTCTTTCTACAGCGTAATCATCGTTTATTTCTTTTAGCTTTTCGTCTATTTTAACGCGCAGGGTCTCTGCATTAATGGCATCATCGCTGGCTACATACCAATGGTGGGCAAAGAATGTGCCATGCGGTTTGCCTACTACGGTATACTCGGGTATACACACATTCATTTCGTTGCTTACTATTTGTATGGCTTTGTTCATATTATCCACACTCAGGTGCTCGCCAACCAGACTTAGAAAATGTTTGGTACGGCCGGTGATGACTATTTCGCAACGCTCTTTATCGGTAAACTTAATGGTATCGCCAATAAGATAGCGCCAGGTGCCGGCGCTGGTGCTGATTAACAGTGCATAATCTTTACCCTCCTCTACTTCATGTATCATTAAAGTTTCGGGGTTGGCTACCAAATCTCCATTATCGTCGAAATTTTTATAATCGAAGGGTACAAACTCGTGAAATATATGCTCGTTGGTAACCAGCCGCATACCGGTGGCATGCTGCCTATCCTGATAAGCAATAAAACCTTCGCTGGCCAGATAGGTTTCTATATAAGTAATGGGTTTACCCAGCAATTTTTCAAAGCCTTTTTTATAAGGTTCGAAGCTTACGCCGCCATGCACAAAAAAATCGAGGTCTGGCCAAATATCGTGTATAGTGTTGAGTTGATAGCGCTCAATAATCTTTTCCATACACATTTGTATCCAGGCTGGCACGCCTACTACAAAACCAATATCCCAATGAGGAGCATGTTCAACAATTTCTTCCAGCTTTTTCTCCCAATCTTTTTCTTTAGCAATTTTTTTGCCTGGCTTATAAAACGGTTGAAACCAAAAAGGGGCTTTTTTTGCAGTAATGCCACTTAAATCCCCGGAATAGTATCCGGCGCCTTTTTGTAATGCCGTACTGCCTCCAATCATTAGCCAACCTTTGCCTATTGAACGGATGGGAATATCGTGGTAATTACGCAAACTAAGCAACTGCTTTATCATAACATAGCGGTTGCCTTTTAATAAATCGCTGGTAATGGGAATGTATTTACTTGAAGATTCGCTGGTGCCACTGCTTAGTGCATAGTATTTTATTTTACCCGGCCAACAAATATCTGGTTTGCCTTCCAGGGTTTTATGCCACCATTCAGTATAAATGCGGTTATAATTATATATAGGCACCATATCCTGGAATTTTTTTCCGGGATGTTTGCTCATTAAAATTTCGTCGAATTTAAAATGCTGACCAAACTCGGTAAATCTGGCTTTGCGTAGCAATTTTTTTAAAACACGCAACTGTTGCCAGCGAAGATCGTTTGTAGGCAATCGTAGCGCTTTTGCAACACTATTTGGTAACTGTATGTCAAATAATGGCATTTTATAAGCGTTTAATAAAAAACGAAACTACGTTAAAAGCAATTAGTTTGTATACCGCTTAATAAAATTATAGAACAGTCATTAGTTTTTAGCCTTATTACCTGCATTGCTACCCTAATTTATTGTTATTCTATTTACGGATATAATAAATTAGGTGGCGTTATACACTATACCTGTGCTTTTACCGTGCTGACTGCCAACAATACTGCTGGTTGCGGCACCATGCCACAAAAACAAACCAGCTTTCTTTTGCTTTGCAAGGCATTCAATGGCTGCTGAATAAGTTAAACCCCCTGTACATAAAACGATTATTTCATTGTTAGTTGGCAGTTTATCTAGGGTTTCAATAGACTGAAAACTTGCATTTGAATGGTATTGCCTTAAAATATTGGCGGCATTAGCCGTGCAGGTTTTATCTCCTACCAGCATATAATTGGTTTGCATTTCATTTCTGCTGCTTCGAAGGGTATTGGTGAAAAGCCTTACCGGGGCCATGATTAAACTTAGCAAAGCCCTGCTGTAAATACCGGCCTTTAATAGGAATTGCATTATAAAGGCGAAAGCCCCGGTATAATGTTTATTTACAAATACAACCATGGCCTGATAAAAAATGCGCACATAATTCAATTTACCTTTGCGTGCACTTTCCCCTTTAAAATGAATGATACTGGTATTACCCAAATAAAATACCTCTGCTCCGCTTTGCTGTATTCTATAACTCAGGTCTATATCTTCCCCATACATAAAAAAAGCCTCGTCAAATGCACCAACTTTATCCAGTACCGTTTTGCGCACCATCATAAAAGCGCCGCACAAAACATCTACTTTATGAATGCCATCTTCCATAAGATGGCCCAAAGCATACCTGTTAAAAATGGAAGACTTTGGGAAAATTTGTGCTAATCCGCACATTTTAAAAAAAGCAACCCCGGGTGCAGGAAAAGCCCTTTTACTCTCGGGTAAGAAATGCCCGCTACCATCCAGCATCTTTACGCCTAACGCACCAACAGTGGGTTTTGCCATAAAAAAATCAAAACATAACTGTAAAGTATCTTCCGCAATAATGGTATCGGGGTTTAAAAACAAAACCATTTCTCCTGTACACTGTGCTAATGCCAAATTATTGGCTTTTCCAAAACCCATATTAATGGTGTTAGCTATAAAATGAACCTGCGGGTATTTTGGTTGCAGGTAGGCTATGCTGCCATCAGTTGAGTTATTATCAACCACCCATACTTCTGCATCAATAGTTGCAATGCCTTTTACAACTGCACACAGACATTGCTCTAAAAAATATTTAACATTATAATTTACTATGATGATGGATAATCTCAAGCAAAAATTTCAGTTTTGTGAAATAAGGGTAAATATAGTAAACCCATCCATTAGTTAGTAAAACCACACTTTCTGCATTACATTACATAAAAAAATACCATGCAAACAAAACCATTGGGTAAACAAGGATTAACCGCTTCTGCACTCGGACTGGGCTGTATGGGTATGAGTGAATTTTACGGCGCTACCGATGAAACAACTTCTATCAATACCATCCACCGGGCAATTGACCTAGGCATTACTTTTTTTGACACTGCCGATGCCTACGGACCACATAAGAACGAAGTATTGGTGGGCAAAGCCATTAAAAGCCACAGAAATAAAATTACTCTGGCCACCAAATTTGGCATTGTAAGAGACCCTGCCAATGCACAACTCAGGGGTTTGAATGGCAAGCCGGAATATGTATTCGCCTCCTGCGAAGCTAGTCTTAAAAGATTAGGTACAGATGTAATAGACTTATACTATCTGCACCGCAAAGATCCTGCAACACCAATTGAAGAAACAGTTGGCGCTATGGCACAACTGGTGCAACAAGGTAAAATAAAAGGCATTGGTTTATCAGAAGTATCATCAGCTACATTACGTAAAGCACATGCCGTTCATCCAATTACCGCCTTACAAACCGAATACTCTTTATGGAGCCGCGAACCAGAAGATGATATCATTAACACCTCCGAAGAACTGGGTATTGCCTTTGTTGCCTACAGCCCCTTAGGCCGTGGCTTTTTAACCGGAGAAATTAAAACCGTTAACGATTTTGCACCAGATGATTATCGTAGATTATCACCGCGTTTCCAGGGAGAAAATTTTCAAAAAAACCTGGATCTTGTAAATAAGATTCAGCAGCTGGCAGCAGCCAAAAACTGCACCGCCTCTCAGCTGGCATTGGCTTGGGTAATGGCTACCTATCCCCACGTATTTCCTATTCCCGGCACCAAAAGAATAAAATACCTGGAAGAAAATATTGGCGCACTGGACATACATTTTACTGCCGCAGAAATGGCGGCCATCAATGCCATTGCACCAAAAAATATAGCCAGTGGGTTACGCTACCCCGAAGCAATGATGGGTTCCATAAATCAGTAGCGTAAATAAGGATAGTAGTTTTTGTACCAGGCAGTAAAACATGGTTCAGCTTTACTTGCGTCGCACACTTGTACACAAGAATATTGCCCGGCAAATAAAACTGCGCTGTAATTAATTATAGTGGGTACTATTATCAATAAAATAAACACTCGTGTAATTTATAGCGCATAGCGTTTGTTTCTTATTATTTTTATAGTGCATAACAAATGAGTAAAAAGAGGTATATACTATTTGTGCTGATAAGTTGTACGTTGTTAATACAACCGCACAGCCAAACTGCTGATATAGATAAAGGCTTTATCAATAAATTTAATAAAGCTGATAGTCTATTTTCGGGCATTAATGGCGAGTATAATGATTCGCTTGCCTTAAGCTATTTTACAGCTGTTGCGAAAGGCCTCAAAGAAAATGCAACACATGCTATAATGCTCTTTAACTGCCAGGAACGAATTGGCATACTGCAACAGGGTTTGGGTAACAGTACTGCAGAAATATTGCAGCATTTTTATAAAGCCATTCAAATACAAAAATCTTATCAGCTTTCTGATTCTATTACATTCCGTTTATACCTTTCTATCGGTAATGTGCACTATTCTGTTGGCTTATTCGATTCTTCAGTTTTTTATTATACCAGGGCCGAAAATGTAATTGACCAATATCCCAATGCAGGCCTTGCCGGCGATTTATACAATTCTCTTGGGGCACTCTATAGCGAAGCTGGCAATTATAAACAAAGCAGCAATTATTTTAGTAAGGCATTGGAAATTACCAAACAAACCCGGCCCGAATTAAGGGAAGCCATTTTTGCCATGACGATGAATATCGCTTCGGCTTTGCGGCTTACAGGCAATTACGATGCTGCCATTGGGGTGTATAATTCTTTATTAAACAATACCGGCAATAAAACACCTTTATTAAACAACCTTGCCAGAATTTATATAGCAAAACAACAACCTGATAGTGCATTATTTTTTCTTAAACAAATCAAGGATGTAAATGGCCAATATGCAATAGCTTATAATAACTCTTTGGCAGAAGCCTATTTACAACTGCATAATACCGATGCAGCCAAACAATATTTGTTATTGGCTGAACAAATATTTACAGATAACAGCAAAGGCGCCAGGAGTATTTATTTTGGTACTACCTGTTTATTAAACGGCAAACTTTTACTGCAATTGCAGCAACCAGAAGCCGCATTGGCCTATTTTCAAAAAGCAATGATACAGCTGCACTCAAATTTTTCTGATACCAGCGTGTATGCCAATCCTGCCAGCTATATTGGCGATTTTGCGAGTTATGATTTATTTGAAGCATTAATTGCCAAAGCCAATTGCTTTGCGCAACTCTACCAGCTTCATCATTCCGGTAAATATGCTGAGGCAGCTATACAAACATTTCAATCTGCTTTTAATCTGGCTGATTACATAAAAAAATCCATAGATAACGATGAAGCCCGTTTGTTTATGGCCGATAAGGTTTTTAATGCCTATAAAAACGCTGTGGCATTTATTATGCAATCGGGCAATGATATTGTGTTAACTGAACTTGCACTGCAATGGATAAGCAAAAGCCGGGCTGCAGCACTGGCCATTAGTTTAAATGAAAATAATATAAGGCAATATGCAGGTTTGCCTGATACCTTATTACAAGAGGAAAAAAATACCCGGCTTTCCCTATCAAGGTTAAAAAGGCAGATGGCACAAGAAACAGATTCTGCCACACAACAAACTATTGCATCGCAAGTTAATAGCGCAGAATTATTGCTTAACCGTATAATGAATAAGTACAAGGATTATCCTGCGTACTACGAACAGAAATTTGCTGCAGATAGCCTTAACATTACAGCTATACAACAAAATATTCTTGATAAAAATACTGCGGCCATTTGCTATTTTAGAACAAATGATACTCTGCTGGCTTTTGTTATTAAACAAACTACCATTAACTGTATTAAGCTGCCACAGGCTGGTGCCCTGCAAACACAATTAGCATTATTCTCTGAAAGTTTAACGGAACATGTGGCGGGTAAAAATGATGCCTCAAAAATATCGGGCACGCATTTGTATAATGCTTTAATAGAACCCCTAGTTCCAATTATGTCAGGTATTGAAAACCTGATAATTATTCCGGACCAGCAGTTGATTAATATTCCCTTTGAGGCATTTATTGGTCCGGACCATGAATATCTGGTATCGCATTATGCCGTAACCTACCAGTTTGCACTGCCTTTTTTGCATTTGGATAAACAAATAGCTAACACCACCAATAGTTTGGCATTAGCGCCGTTTGCTAATGCTAAAAATAACCTGCATGGCTATGCAGCCCTGCCTTCTTCGGCTGAGGAGATTGCTGTTTTTAGTGTAAATGACAGATTAACAAACAGCAATGCAACACGTGCTAACTTTTTAAATCGGGTAAATAATGCCTCTGTTTTGCATTTGGCTACACATGCCGTTGTTAATTTTAGCAATCCGGCCGATTCTTATATAGCTTTTTACCCATCCAATAATAATGATACTGCGTTCAAACTATTTGCACATGAACTGTATAACCTGCAATTACCCAATACGCATCTTGTTTTTTTAAGTGCCTGCGAAACGGGCAGTGGTAAAATATCTCAAAGCGAAGGTGCATTAAGTTTAACCAGGGCTTTTGCCTATGCGGGTTGCCAGAATATTATTACTTCGTTATGGAAAGCTGAAGATAAATCTACCGCCTATTTAAGTACCCGTTTTTATCATTATACCAATAAAGGGTATACATATGCCAGGGCTTTACAACAGGCTAAAATAGATTTATTAAATGATGCTGCTATGAGCCAGTTTCACCCGGCTGCTTATTGGAGCCATTTGGTATTTATTGGCGATGTACAGCCTGCTTCCAATGCATTGATTTGGTGGGTAATGGCAGCAGCAATTTTTGCAGCCGCCATAGGTATTTTATATTTTGTACGTAAACACCGGAAATAAACCTTTTTTAAGATGCCATAAAAGAGGAACCCTGAAGTGATTGCGACGCAAGCGGCGATACCATGAAAAGATACAGCCTGTATCTGCCATTCATCTTTTATTGTTTCCAGGTAAGCATGGTTAAAGTTAGTGGGCTTATTTCGCTGGCTTTTTGATAAAACAGGTGTTGTTTGTTACCCTTTATAATATCCAGTTGCTTTTTTGCTGCTGTTATATTACCTGCTTTTATATAGGCCATTGCCAGGTAATAATCTGTTTCATCTGCAAAATATTTATCGTTGCTTTTGCTGTTTAGCTGTTGCAGTGTGCTAAAGTTTTCTATGGCTTTTGCCGCATTATCTGTTTGCAAATAGGACAATGCTGCCAGAAAATAATCTTTTTGCTGTTTGTTATTATTGGCAGTAAAGTTGGCAATTACTGCAGTATAATTATTTGATTGGTATAAGCCATCAATTGTAGCTATGGTTTCGGCACCGCGATTTACAGGAAGTTGGTAAGCCATGTAATTATCGTTGAATACATTATTGGTATTGGTAGTGCTAAACTGGTATATGCCATAGGTTAGCAATACCACTACAAACACCGCAGCAATACGAAATACCTTACTAACTGTACTACCAAAATTTGGCTTAATTACAGTAGCGGTTGCTTTGGTAGTGGCCATATATTCTGTATGCAGGGCTTTTATTCTTTGTTGCATGCCCAGCGACTTTATAGCAGATTTTGCCAATTGCAGGTTTTCTAACCTGTCTTGCAAATTAACATTGGCGGCTATCAATTGTTCCAGCTGTGTAAGTTCTGCGGCCGGCATATCGCCGTCCATAAACATATTCAGTTGTTCAATATTGGTCTCGTTTGTAAAATTATCTTGCATTCTTCAGGGCGTTTTTAAATTGAGTTTTTAAATCCTTGTTTTCATTTATCAGTTGTTCCAGTTGTTTCATGCATTTGTACTTTTTGTTACGCAGTACCTGCTCGTTTTGATAATCGGGCATTTGGGCCACTATATCTTTCATGGGCAGATCTTCGTAGTACACCAGCATTAGCAATTGTTTGCATTTATCTCCCAGTTTTTCAAAAAGATCTTGTATTTGCTGGTAGTATTCCCTTGTTATAAGGTGTTGTACCATACCATCTTCTACCTGATCTTTAGCTGTTTCAAAGTTCTTGTTCCTGGTATCTGCACTGCTTCTTTTTCTAAGTTCAGATAGCCACAGGTTGCGGGTTATAGTGTACAAGAAAGATTTTACGCTGGCCTCGCCGCGGTAGGCATCTTTATGAATAATTTCAATAAAAGCCAAAATGGTTTCCTGTATCATGTCAGCTGCATCATCTGCCGATCCACTGTTATTTATCACGTAATTTTCAAGCAACCCATAGTATTGTCTGTAAATAAACCTGATAGCATCGTCTGTTTTCCGCTCATCTTTTAGTGCAGCTACTAAATCCTGGTCTGTGTAATCCCGTACAACCTGCATATTGTTAACATTTATATGTCGAAGTAAAATTGGCCTATGTAACCGAAAATTATAAAAAACTTAAGAATGATATTTATTTCTTTTATTAGCCCGGCAAAGATAGGTATAGCATCGCCGCTTGCGTCGCACAGTTCAGGGTTCCTCTTTTATGGCAGCAGGTAGCCTGTAAAATGCTACCGGTAATATTGCAAAAACAACGCCTGCTATTTGGTTGGGGCTTTCTTTTTGGTTTTGGCTGCATCATCTTTTACCCTGAATTGAACAATTTTTGTAATAAGTTTTAATGGCATGGGTTGGTTTAGTGGAAATTGTACCGAGCCTTTTGCGCCTTTATACACGGATAATTCATCTTTAAATGCGGCAATACCCAGTGCTGTGGGGTAAAAACCTATATGATTTTTATAGCCTGCAAAATAAACCAGTATGCCATTACCCTTATAGGCAGGCATTTGATAACTGATTACTTCGGTAGCCTGCGGTGCTGCTTTTTGTATTGCCGCCCTTACTTGTTGTAAAACTATCTGGGTTTCATTAGGAAATGCGGCAATATATTCATCTACATTGGTTGGCTTAATGGCAAGCATACATTTGAATTTAAATTTTAATGGCAGGTAACTTTGTGGCAATGAGTGGCAGACAAATACCTGTTTTGTTGCAGATTAAATGTACAAAACTTGCATAAATGAACAAAAGCAATTGTATTTTTTGATGCCATATGGATGGCGTACAAGTGTGCGACGCAAGTAAAGCTTAATAAAGTACCACTGCCAGGTACAATAAATGTAATACAATAAAAAAGCCGGGTATTACACCCGGCCCTCTCTTAAGTTTGAGAATGAAGCTATTGTTTAAGAATACCTTCCTGTTTAATTCTTGACATTATTTCCCGTGTAAACATTTCGGCCCCTTTGGTATTAAGGTGGTTTACATCGTAGAATAAGTCTTTTTGTACATATTTGGGGTCTGAAGCATAATCCCACAATTCAATATTATGCTCGGCAAAAACCTGTTTGCATACGCGTATTGATTCGTTGTCTTCGAATGGTTTTGTATACATGGGAGACAGGACGGCAACCAATGGAATATGATTATCCTGAACGGTTTTTATAAAATATTCTAACCTTTCTTTAGAAAATTCGTCTATACCATCTCTATCGGCAGTATACTCCTGTGGCGGATTAATGATTTTACTACCAGGCAAAGGTTGATAGCCATTGATATTATCATTGTCTTTTCTGGAATAGTTTCTTATAATAGATAAAACCTGTGAATTGTAGGCGTACAGTTTTGATACTTTGGCTTTGTATAATTCCTTAGGGAACAGATCCATTGCCAGTTCTTCAAAATGCTCGTTGGTAAGTACATAGGGTAATATCATACTGGCCAATACATCGCCGCCATCTTTATTAGAGCGCCAGGCAATTTCTTTTGATACAATATCAATAATGATCAACTTTGGCTTATGGCTGCCTTCGAGTGCACCGGGTAAAATAGCAGAGCCATACACTACATTAGAGCCATTACGACCGCAATTATAGGCACTAAGACCCAAAGAATCTGTAATAATTTTGGTATCGTATGTATGCACGGCACGTGAGCTGCCATAGATTAATACATCTTCGGTTGGGTTATTGATGGCATGTGCAAATGCTGCAGCATCGCCAAGGGGTTCGTTTTCAAAATAGTATTGAATGATGGAACCCAAACCCCTGTCTACCACAAACATAATGGCCAGGAGGATAATGAGTTTTTTTGCAAATTTTAAATACTGTGCCTTCATATGCTAATTTTAAAACTGGAAGTAAATGAACTGACCGCCATTAAATACACCTATGGATAATAACAATGTCATTAGCAATACATAGGCTGTATAGCGTATTACTACATTATTATTGTTGATAACCCTGAAATCGGGATAGTTTTCCTGAATATGTTCTACAATTATCAGTAAGGCTACTGCGAATAAGGAATAGTTAAAGGCAGTTGGGGGCTCTCCTTTATAAAAACCACCTGGTTTAATGGTGAATATTGATTTTACTATGTAAAAAGCATCATCTACATTGGCAGCTCTAAAAAAGATAGCAGTTACCAATACAATAAAGAATACGCTTATTTTACGAAAGAAATTAGATGTAACACCTAATAGTTTATGCAGTTTACGCAAAGCAGGATTTAATAAACGCTCTATTGCTATATACAAACCATTTAATAAACCCCAGATAATAAAAGTATAGTTGGCACCATGCCATAAACCGCTTACGGCAAATACAATTACGAGATTTAAAAGACTCACAATTACCCCTTTTCTACTACCACCAAGTGAGAAATAAAGATAATCTCTAAACCAGGTGGTTAAAGAAATATGCCAGCGTTGCCAAAGTTCCTGTATGCTTTTTGAGTTAAACAGAGGGCGCCTGAAGTTGGTCATTAAATCGTAGCCCATTACTTTGGCTGCACCTATGGCAATATCTGAATAGCCTGAGAAATCGCAATATACCTGAAAGGCAAAGAAGAAAGTGGCCATCATCATGCTTATACCACTATGATAATGAGCATTATTGTATACTGCATCTACATATATACCCACCCTGTCTGCAACAATTAATTTTTTTACAAACCCCCATAACATGATACGAAGGCCCTGAACAACCCTATCGTAGTTAAATTGTTTTTCTTCATAAAATTGGTGCAGAATATTTTGTGGCCGCTCGATGGGGCCCGCCACCAACTGTGGGTAAAACATTACATATAAGGCATAGATACCAAAATGCTTTTCGGGTTTTTGATGGCCGCGGTAAACCTCAATGGTATAACTCATGGCCTGAAAAGTATGGAAAGATAACCCTACAGGTAATAAAATATCCAAATGGGGGATGGGGTTTTGGTAGCTAAACTCGCCCAATACCAGCGTAATATTATGGTTTAAGAAATTATAATATTTAAAAAACGCCAGTACGCCTATATTGGCAATAAGGCTTAAAACAAGAAAAAGCTTTCGCTTTTTACCCTCACTTTGGGCAATGTAAATACCGGCAAAATAATCCACTACAATAGTAAAGCCCAGGATAAGGATGTATACCGGCAGAAAATACATATAGAAATAACAACTGGCTGCCAGTAATAAGCCCCACCTGTATTTATGCGGTAAAATAAAAAACAGCGATGTAACAATGATAAAGAAAGCAACAAAAATTAGCGAGTTGAATACCATTGAGTAGGAGTTTTTCTTATATAAGATTACAATAATAGACAAAAAATCAACAAAAATTTAGAGATAAGGCCATCTTAATGATTTGTTATCGATGATTTTTGGAATGATTTTATGCTGTTTGAATGCCTTTAATTACGTATTTTATTTTTTAAATAGCTGATTATCAATTATTAACAGATAAAAGGATTATATATTTAGATATTTGCAATATGAAAATATTTTTATTAGTATTTAATTGATAAACATGCATTTGTTATTGCGTTAGGGATTGCAGTGAAAAGCCCGGAATACCGCCTTCGGCGGTATGAGGACTTGCAGCGGAAAGCCCGGCCCCGCCCAAAGCGGGGAAACGCCCACCCTATTATTAGTTTTTAAAACTGAAAATAAATAAACTGCCCTCCATTAAAAACGCCAATTGAAATTAAAAGCGTTAGTAAAAATACATAAGCCGCATACCTAATGACTATATTGGAATTATTGATAATTTTTACGTTGGGGTAAAACTCCTGTACATGTTCTACAATTACCAAAAGCAGCACAGCAAAAATGGAATAACTAAATGCTGTTGGCGGTTCGCCCCTGTAAAAACCACCTGTTTTTAGGGTAAACATAGATTTGGTTATATACCATGCATCGTCTAAAGTTTGTGCCCTAAAAAAGGTAATAGTGGTACTTACAAAAAAGTAAACACCTAATATTCTAAAAAAATTGGCCGTTTTGCCCAGTAAGGCGTGTATTTTTTTAAGCAGTGGGTTTAAGATTCTTTCAAACACCAGAAAAAGGCCATTTAGTAAGCCCCAAACAATAAAAGTATAATTGGCCCCATGCCATAAACCACTTATGGCAAATACAAATACCAGGTTAAACATGCTGATAACCAACCCTTTTCTGCTGCCACCCATGGAGAAATAAAGATAATCTCTAAACCAGGTGGTTAAGGATATATGCCAGCGTTGCCATACTTCCTGAAAGCTTTTTGAAATAAGCATGGGGCGCCTGAAATTAGTCATAAGATCGTAACCCATTACCCTGGCGGCCCCTATGGCAATATCAGAATATCCTGAGAAATCGCAATATATCTGAAACCCAAATAAACAGGTGGCCACAATCATACTTATACCACTGTGGTAATGGGAATTATTATACACAGCATCTACATAAATAGCCACCCTGTCTGCCACCACCAGCTTTTTTACAAAACCCCATAACATTAATCGTAAGCCACAAACCACACGGTTATATTCAAAGTGCTTTTCTTCATAAAACTGGTGGATAATGTTTTGTGGCCTTTCTATAGGGCCCGCCACCAATTGCGGATAAAACATTACATACAAGGCATAAATACCAAAATGCTTTTCCGGTTTTTGATGGCCGCGATACACTTCAATAGTATAACTCATGGCCTGAAATGTGTGAAAAGTTAATCCAACCGGCAGCAGAATTTCTAAATGAGGAATAGGGTCTTTATACCCAAAACCATCCAATAGCAAACTAATATTATGGTTTAAAAAATTGTAGTATTTAAAAAAAGCCAGTACGCCAATATTGGCAATAAGACTCATGGTTAAAAAAAGCCTTCTTTGGTAACCGGTTGATTTAGCAATATAAATGCCTGCAAAATAATCTACCACTACTGTAAAACCCAGTATTAAAATATAAACGGGCAAAAAATACATATAAAAATAGCAGCTGGCAGCCAATAGCAAACCCCATCTGTATTTATGTGGCAATACAAAAAAAAGCAAAGTTACAACTATAAAAAAGGCAACAAAAGCCAATGAATTAAATACCATTCAGTAAGGGGTTTAAGGTGCCATCATTAATAAGCTATAAATTACCGCTTGTATAGAGGTAGTTTTACAATAAGTTCTATAGCTATTTTCTGTTTTCATAGAAAAATACAATAATGGATGTTAGGAATAATGGAAATAAAAATAGGCATTATAATTTATTTTTATTGCGATTAATTATAATAACATAAAACTGCTGTAAATATTATATACAGTTCAACAAACAGTTCATTAATAAGCCATTATCCTGATTTGGTAAAATGGTTATAGTACTTATAAGGCATTTTGCTATTACCAAGTATCTATTTTGTAGCCAGCATTGGTACAAGTATGTAGCCCGGTTGTGTCACTCACTTGTACGGCTGTATGTAAATGCAACAAAAAAATACCTACATTACTTAACCCTGCTTATTAACGAAATAAACCGGTTAGCGGTTTACCTTTAAGATGCCGAAATAGGCATGTTTATAAACACCAAACAAAAACAGCTATGCAAACAAAATATAAAACAGGGTCACCTTTTACATTATTCACCCTGCTAACGTTACTCTCTTGTAGCCTAACATTTTGTTCAGGGCCCAACAACAACACCCCAATAGCCGATACGGAAAAAATAGCTATCACCCAACCACTGCCTGCCTATTCCCGGCAAACCACCACAAAAGATGATTCCATTTTGCCTCCAAAAAATTTGTACGGGGTTTGGGGCGGTGGAGAACTTAGCCATGTGAATGCAGCCGAATACCCCTTTTTTAAAGGATGGTATATTATAAGACAATGGAAAGAAATAGAACCCGCAAAAGATAGTTTTGCCTGGGCCGCTTTCGACGAGCAGGTACAATATGCCACCACATATCACCTCGCCATAGGGTTTATGATTTGGGCTGGGCCACATGCACCTGATTGGCTATATGCTTACGGCGTTCCTAAAGTAAGTACAGATACCCGTAAAAAAGAAGCCGATTTTCCCTATTACCTAAGCCCGGTTTATAAAGAGCGTTACTTTAATATGCTTAAAAAAACCGCAGAACATATTCATGGCCTACCTGCGGCCCAAAGAAATAATATTGTAATGTGGATGAGTGCCGAAGGCAGCACCGGCGATATTACCCCCTACAAAGGCCGGCCAATTAACGACAAATACAATATTTCCGAAGAAGATTGGACCCATTTTAAAAAAGAAGTTTGGACATACATGTACCAGGTTTGCCAAACAGCCACTCCACGCATTAACCTGCTGGTAAACCAGGGCAACGATGGGCGCTATTTTAATTGGCTTATGGCCAATATGCCCAATGTTTGGATGAAAGCCGGCAATATTTCACATACCTACCAGTTTAATGGCGAGCAGGAATATTACAATAGGCTACAAAAACTGGATGCCAACATACAACAAGATAGCAGCGCCAACCGCACCCGTGGAGAAATTACCGTTAGCGGTAAATGGTTTAACACCAACGAAAGCTGGAATATGTATGCCCTAATCAGCTCATGTTTGCATTTTGGGCTGGATATATTTAATACATCGCCCAAATACATTAAAAACCCAGCAGATACAGTAAGTTTTAATTTCTTTAATTTCTATGCGGGGCATAAAGTGGCAGCCACTTCGCCGGGTGCATTTTGTGTGTTAAAAGATGCGCTGGATGCAGCAGACCTTAACAGATTTCCCGAATCAAAATATGGCCCGTTGATAGACCCCGACAAAAAAGAACAGTATAATAAGGAAATGGATAGAAAGAGTAAAAAAGAACAGGATGTATCCATAGAAGAAGCAGATCAGGGCATTCGCTTATCAGATATAAGAAATAATTATCTGTCCCCGCAAAGGATAGAAAAAATACTGGCTGAGTATGCCCCCTATGGTGCACAACGCGGTAATATTGCTGAAGACAGCGATACCACCAATATGCAAAAACCGGAGATACAAAAGCCCAAAAAGAAAGGCAAAAGCCCCAACCGCCAGGGCCGCAACACCGGTAAACAAAACCCAGATAAGGAGAAGAAGAAAAGCCGTAAAGAAAAAGAACCTGGCCAATTAACCAATTATCAAAAAAACCGGGAAGCCAATATGGTTATAAACGATATTGGGGTAAACCTGCTGCCCGATAATTATTACAGGTTTCTGGTGCAATACTCACCCAATACAACCAGCCGTGGTTATTGGCGGGTAGGCCCTGCAGATGCCCCATACGGCAGGTTTGCTCGTGGTTTTGATGCCAGTAATGGCATGACAGAGATGTTATTTGCCTTAGACAAAAATTTCTTTAGTGGCAACACCCTTGCGCAACCTGTGCTTATAAAAGTGATTTATTTAGATAAGGGAAAAGGAAGCTGGGCATTAAACTATTTTGCGGGTACAAAAAAGCAAGCTTACCAGGTACAATGCAATAACAGCGGCAAATGGATTATTAAAACAATTATACTTAAAGATGCAATTTTTACTCACCAACTACCGCATAGTTGCGATGTTAGCATAAGTTATATTAATGGCGATAATACCATTTTTAATTCAATAGAAATAATAAGGCAATAGTTATTGGCCTGGCTGTATACAAGCAGCAGCTTTACTTGCGTCGCACACTTCGGGGTTCTGGTTTTATGGCGGCAAAAAGCTGGCCTGAAAATGATATACGATTTAATTGCTTTACTGCTGCTACATAGCCTACAGCACAAAAGTGCGACGCAAGTAAAGCCATATATATGCTATTGGACTGGCTAAAAAAAGAATTTAAAATGGGTTCAGTTAGGTTATTCAAATTTGCCAATTTTTGATTGGGATTTTAAAACAGGCCTTATTACCTTATACAATATATAACCTGCAATGCCGCCGGTAAGGTTTAGTAAAAGGTCGTCCACATCAAAAATACCGAGGCCGGTGTACCGCTGTATCAGCTCGAAAATAAGGCTAACAAAAAGTACCGCGATAATTGTTTTAACAAATGAGCGCAATGCCATAAACAGAATGGGGAAAACCAATCCGAGTGGTATAAAACCCAATATATTACCACCAAGGTTTAATACCTTATATGTCATTGATTTATTGTGCGAAGTAAATGTTTCTGTAATAGTTTTAAACGGCACTGTGTTGGCGTATTTCAAAGCTTCTTTGGTTGCATGATCTCTAAAACTTTGTGCAGAAAAATAATGTTTGTAGTAATTAACAGACTCCTTAAAGAGGATGAATTTGGTTAATATCAGCATCCACCCAATAAGCACAAGGAATAAAATTCTTTTGGCCGCCTTATAGTTGTTTTCCATGAAATATGCATGCGCACAGGCGCTAATTTGTACAGGTTATTCAGTTAACTTAAGCTAAGTAACAGTTTAAAAGTACAACTATTCCATTTATTCGTATCCGTTTGTAAAAATTATGGTTTGGCCTTTTTGCATGGTTAGGGTAACAATTCCGTTCTTTACTGTAACATGCTGCAGGCGGTTTGGCTTATCAATTACCCATGTAGCAAACGGCAGTTTTATATGTAAAACGCCTCCCTTTTCAGCAAATATTTTTACATTAGCAGCTACCCCGTTTTCTTTTGCGGCACTAATAATAAATGCACCTTCGACACGCAGGTTTGTGAAGGAAACATCTTTCCAGCTGGCAGGAATTGCGGGGAAAACATCAATATATTGCTGTTTACTTTGTAATAATAATTCGTGCACTCCCTGTGCAAATGCAAAATTACCTTCCAGCGTAAATGGCCTGTAGGTAAAGCTGGAATGTTCGCCCCCCTTTTGGTCTCCATTTAAATGAAAACTATTTGGCGAACAAAAATTGCTGGCAAAAATTTGCAATTGCTTTACGGCGCTATCGGCCTGTTTTGCTCGGGCATAAATACATGCAGCCCAGCTAAATGAGTAACCACACCAGTTGCGGGTACCCTTTGCCTGCAGTTGTTGTAAGGAAGCATCGATGATCTTTTTTTGCGCATTATCATCGGCATTTAGTTGTGCCAATGGGTAAATAGCCATCAGCTGTGCATGGTGGCGGTGCGATTCGTCCAGATTTTGCCCGGGGGCAATGGTAAGCCCTGTTTCATTTACATCAAATTGGGGCAGCTGGTCTAGCAGTACTTGCCAATGTTGTGCTTCAGTATTTTTATGTAATGCAGTTGCTACTTCGGCAGCTGCGCTAAGGGCAAATTTGTACAGGCTAAGATCGTAGTTGGTATAATGGGTAAACCAGGCATTTATGCTATTATCGTGGTATTCCGGGCTGGAGCTTAAAGCAATTTGCCTTTGGCCGTTTTCCAGATAAGTAATATGTTCAATAAAAACAGCCGCTTCATGCAAATAGGGGTAGGCTTTCTGCACGAGAAAATCATTATCCATTGAATATTTCCATTGCCAGTAAAAATGCTGTGCCAGCCATGAAGCGGTAGATGGTGATAATGAATATTGTATCCATCCCCCCATAGCCACCCCATTTAAAGTAGTTACACCAGGTACAGCCAGGCCAGGTACTCCAAAATATTGTTGAGTGAACTTTTTATTTTCAGCCTTAATACGCCATAACCAATCGGTATATACGGCCGCCTCGGTTAAATGATTGCCTGTGTAGCAGGGCCAATAGCTCAACTGTGTATTTAAGTCGTTATGAAAATCGCCTTTCCAGGGTGGCAGGTTACCGTTATCGGCAGTCCAAATAGCTTGCAGGGTAATGGCTGGTGCACCTTTGCGGCTTACACAACCCAGTTTATACATTTCCAGGTAATACTGTTTTTCCAGCATTGTATCAGGCAGTTGCACAGATGATTGTTGCCAGAATTTTTTCCACCAACCGGCATGTTGATCCCAGCCTGTAGGCTCTTTTGCAGTGCTATTTAATGTGGGTAAATAGGCTGGTGTATTGTCTGTAATAGTCCATTGACCAATATAGCGGTTACCACTTAATTGTTGCCATTGTACCAATATTTCATAATAGCGATTTTTTGTGGTTGGCTGATGGTACAAAATACTATTGCCTTTTTGGGTAACCGTGCCTTTGGCATAGCCTAATTGCTGTAAACCCTGGCCTTCTACACTATTACCCTGTATGCCTGTTTCACCATTATTATAAGCTGGTATAATTAATTGTGGCAGTATTACATTGCCCGGTAAATGTTCAAAACTAAAATAGCCGGTATTTTTAGTAGCATGTATATATTGGTTAAAAACTACCCCATTGGCAAAGGTTACGGTACACAAAGCATTGGTAATGTTTAATTCAACATTGGATATTTTACCCAGTGCCGCAATATTAAATTCTATTGCACCTGCAGGTATTTTGGTAGGATAAGGTGATGCTTCGTAGGGTTCATCGCCCAGTTTTTGTACAGTATCGTAAGTATTATTATGTACCTGTTGTTGTACCCATTTAAAGTTTAGGCTAGCTATGTTAAAGGCTTTTCTTTCATCCCACAAATCGGCCCTGTCTAAGCTAATGCGCAGCTTACCCTCTTTTTGCCATACCAATGCACCCAGCATGCCATTGCCCGTTGGAATGGCTTCATCCCAACGGGTGGCAAGTGTATTAAACGATAAATTGTGCGCTTTTTGTACCTGTGCATGCACGATGATTGTAAACACGATACAGATAAACAATACTGCTTTTTTCATACCTGTTCTATATACAGTTTATTTTGCTGCCCAAAGTACCGGAACGATGAACCGAGCGTGGCAAGTAAAGCTGCTGCTTGTGCTACTGCCGGTAACAAAATATTTATTTTAATTTCCCTAACTGGTCGTTATAAAATTGTATGATCTCAATTACATCAGGCAGGTTATGATCCCAATTTGATTCGTGTTCTATGGATAACATTCCGCTAAATTGCTGACGTTTTAGCTCTTGTAAAACTGCCGCAATATTTATAACGCCTTTGCCAACTACTGTATCGGCAGCATCTACCTTATTAAAAGTAACCACATCTTTAAAGTGTACACCATATACATGGCCTTCTAATTTTTTTAAACACTCCACAGGATCCAGGCCATTACGTGCCCAGTGGCCAATATCGGCACATGAACCAATATTTGGGTGCCCGTTACTGGCTTCCAGCACCGAGTCGGGGCTCCAGTAGTGGCTGGGGATTGGATGATCGTGTATGGCTACTTTAATACTAAAAGCTCCGGCCAGGCTATCTATATAGTCCCATTGTGCTTTTGTGGGCTCTGCTGTAATATAGCTTAAACCAAATTCTTTGGCCAGTTCAAAAGCCTTTAGCCAATCGGCATTATTATCTGGTGCAATAACACCCATGGCAGTAATGCTTATGCCTTTAGATTGGAGTAATTGTTTTAACTGGTTGCGGGTATCGGGCGACATGCCAATACCAAATTCGCCTTTCATATCGCCACCAAGGGTTTGGCCCCAGAAGGCTTCTATATTTTTAATGCCGGCACTATCTACCTTATCTAAAGCCTGGGTAAATGTGAATTTGTTAAAGGTCCACATTTGAATGCCTATTTTAAAATTGGCCGTGCTACCCAGGGTATCTGCAGCAGTAGTATCAGTAGTGTTGTTTGCAGGTTGGCCGCTGTTACATTGGGTTAAACAGGCTGCCATTATACAGCAAATACTGGCAAAAACAATTCTTTTCATATTGCAAGTTTTATGGTTTAAACAGGTAAGTTAAATAAATAGCGTTCATAAATTTCAGTATTGCTTCAAATTGATAAAATAATGGCACGGATGGTGTATTTGAACCCGCTAAAAAAATATTTTAAAAAAATGGTTACATTAAGATTATCAGCGGCAACAGATATATGTAAGGGTTGAGAAAGCATAAAAACAACGCCAACGAAACCCATTTTGTAAAATTTCAAAAAAATAAAAAGCATGAAAAAAATTTTGTTAGCCGCTTCATTATTAGTTGCAGGCGCCACATTCGCAGGTACTCAGAGTTTATTGGCAGTTAAACCAGCTATGTTTGCACCAAAAGGAAAGCATATCCCGGCTTCTCAGGTACCGGCTGATATCATCGCCCAGTTTAATGCAGATTACCCAACTGCTACTAACGTACAATGGCAGGTAGAAAGAGAACATGGTGCAGTTGTTTATCAGGCATCATTTGTTTTGAACGGTACACGTATGAAAGTTAAATACCCTGCATAGTTTATTTTTTGCCAACAGGTTTTGAGCCAGGCTAAAGCTATCAATTAAGCTTTACTTGCGTCGCACACTTGTACGGCAACAATTGAATGCAGCAGATAATTTAATAATAGATTACACCTTTGAAAAAAACTCTTTGCATTCAATTAATAAAAACAGCCATTACTTATAATGGCTGTTTTTAGTTTGTTCCTGGTAACCATGTTTGTAATTATGTTATTGTATGGCAATTTTACCCATACGCATATCTGTTCTGGCCAGGGCCTTAATATGACTTGCGGGCAGGTATACATTATTGCCTGCCACAAAGGCAAAACGCGGCATACAAATAACTTTATCATCGTTTGTAATAACCTGTTTGCGTGTAATAGCTCCATTGGCAAGATCTAAAGACACTGCATATAAAGCTGTATTTTTAAAACTGTTATTAATAGCTTTTACCTGTTTTATACTCGTATAATCCTTTACATTGGCATTATCCGTTTTATCATTAAAAAATACAATCAGCTTATTATTATTCATAGCCGTAACTACAGATGAATAATAAGGGTAACTGCCTCCGGAGGCAAACATGCCCCCATAATCATAGCTGAAAGAAATACCCATACCCGGGCCACTAGAACTGGTTCTTATTTGCTCCACCTGTTTTTTAGGTATATTAAATACATTATGTATTTGCCCATCAGTAGAGGTGCTGATCACCATTAAATCGCTATTGGTAAATGTATAGGTAGAAACACTTCTGGATCTTGACATATGTGTTACCGGATCATAGTCAAAAGTTGTATAATAGGTATGTTTAAATTGATACGATTCTGCCGTAATCCAAATATCGTTGGTAGCAGGTGAATAATCTACCGATCGTATTTTATAACTATTATTAAATACAGGGTCATCCTCATCATCATCCTTTTTGCTTTTCTTATTTTTTGCCTTATCATCATCATCGTCATCCTCCAGTGGCTCATCAGGTATATTACTAATCATATCTTTCGAAATTTCTTTCATCGAACTCTGCACCATTTTGCCACTTGCTACATCTATCTTATTAATGTAAATGCCATTCAATAATTTTTTATCACTGGCATTACTATAAAATCCGGCCAGTAAAATCTGCCCGTTGGGCAGGCTTATTATTTTGCCTCCAATGGTAAAGGTACCCTGTGTATCAAAATCAAAATCGGCTTCTTTAACACCTTTGGTATTATACTTGGCTAACAGGTATTTTTTAAATACGGGTATTTGCTTTTTTCTTTTAGTGGGCACCATTTCAAATTTTTTGGCCAGTATTAAAAACTTGCCATCAACAGTAGGTACAATATCTTCCAGCGAGTAGGTGGCAGGATCGTCTTTTATTTTAATGTTACAGCCAAGTTTCTTATTTAATTTATCATCAAATACAGTTACATCCAGTAAATTGGTAGCATTATCATGTGCCTTAACGCTGGTAATTACCATCCATCTGGTGGAGTCGGGTGTAGGCTTTACAATAAAATCAACATCATCCCTATCCGATTCCAGGTACCAGGAACCCAATTCTTTTAATTGGCCAGTTAATTCTCCCGTACTTCCATCAATTGCAGATCCATATAAATGAAAATAATTTTCCCTTTTGTCGTAATGGCTGGCAAAAACATAAAGTGTATTTTTTAACGGCTGCATACTGTTAAAAGAAACATCTTTCAGGTCTTTCCCATAATCCTTCTCATATAATTTTGTGAAGTTCTTATCAAATTTTACCAGCTTGTAGGCCGTTTTAAGCGTTGCGCCAATTACAAAATAACTCTTCACCCGCATTTCACCTTCCAGAAAATATACACCGCTATTATCAGCATGTATAAGATCCATATCTACCGTACTTTTCCTCATTTTGGTATCATCACCCCAGGTAGCTGTATAATTTTGGGCAAATAGTTGAGACCCTGCAAATACAAAACACAACAACACAATTTTTTTTATCAGGTTCGGCATATAAATCTTGTTTTTTAATTCTATTCCAATTAGTTCTCCAAGGTAATATCTACCATTAAATAAAACAATTGTTATCAAAAAAATATGACCGGCGGCAAGCCATGCCCAAACATTTTTTAAAACCAGTTAACTTTGCACCATGAACCGTAATCAGCTGGTAAAACAAATACAGGAAAAGCGTTCCTTTTTATGTGTAGGGTTAGATACAGATCTTACCAAAATACCCAACCACCTAAAAAATCATCCCAATGCTATAGTTGCGTTTAACAAAGCCATTATAGATGCTACCAAAGATCATTGTGTTAGTTATAAAATAAATACCGCCTTCTACGAAGCCATGGGCCTTAAAGGCTGGGCAGCCATGGAAGAAACTGTACAGTATATTCCCGATACCCATCTAAAAATTGCCGATGCCAAACGTGGTGACATTGGCAACACTTCTTCGCAATACGCCAAAGCCTTTTTCGAAACATTACCATTTGATGCCATTACTGTAGCGCCCTATATGGGCGAGGACAGCATACGCCCTTTTTTGGAATATGAGCATAAATGGACCATTGTTTTAGGGCTAACCAGCAACAAAGGCGCTGCCGATTTTGAGTTACAATCCACCGGCAATCAGTTGCTTTATCAAAAAGTGTTACAAACTGTTGCGCAATGGGGCAACCCCAACAACCTTATGTTTGTGGTGGGCGCTACGCAAGCAACCGAGTTAGCCATTATCAGGCAAATTATCCCCGATCATTTTTTACTGGTACCGGGTGTTGGTTTTCAGGGCGGCAGCCTGGAAGAAGTAAGCAAATATGGTTTAAACCAGCAATGCGGCCTGCTTGTAAATGCCAGCAGGGCTATTATTTATGCCAGCTCTGGCGAAAATTTTGCCACCGAAGCCAAAGAAATTGCGCAACAATATCAAACCGAAATGGGCCAATACCTGCCTATGTAAGTATATGATTGACCCAACTTAGGTACAACAATATGGCTTTGCTTGCGTCGCACTCTTGTGCGTTCTGCACTTTATGGTGCTAATCATACAATTGCTATCCTTATCACTGTTTAATAATTGCTGCTATCCTATCCGCTACTTCGGCTGCCCAGTAGGCATAAGTTTTACCTGAATAATGCAGGCCATCTGCTGCCAGGAAACTACTATCGCCCTCTATGGCCCGGCTATGCTGGGTTATGTTAATATAATGTACCCCATATTGTTTGGCAATAGCAGCATTATGGGCGTTAAACGCATCTATTTCTTTACTAATATTTGGTTTTTTAAGTTGTTGGGCAAATGGAGTAACCCCCCAGTCTGGTATAGAAAGTACCAGCACCCGTTCTGTTTTTACTGCTGCAAAATGTATGGCCTTATGCAACAAAAACTCAACATCCTGTTTATATTCCTTAACCGGCAAACCCCGGTATTGGTTGTTTACACCAATAAGCAGGGTTACAAAATCATATTGGTCATTCAGTTTTGTATGCAAAATTTGTTCGGCCAGTTCAAAAGTGGTAAAACCGGTTTGGGCAATTATTTCAGGTGCATAAAAATGCAGCCCCTTTTGCCGCAGTAACTGAATGGCCTGGTAAGGAAAGCTTTGATGCAATGGTACTGCTTCGCCAATGGTATAGGAATCGCCCAATGCAAGCAGGCTAAAATGGTGTTTGGTCATATGCAACATTTAATGGGGCTAATGAATTGATGATTTATTGAAACAGGCAATTTTTTCCCGTCATCCATGGGTGAATTTCGGCAGCTAACCGGCCGGCTTCAATGGCTGGGTCAGTTTGCATTAGTTTTTCGCATTCTTCTTTGGAGGCGCATTTCATTATAAAAATGCCCCGCCAATCGGTATCATCCAAAAAAGGACCAGCTATCAGCATTTTGCCTTCTTTAACCAAACGGGTAATATTGGCCATATGTCCATCCTGAATTTTTGCAGCAGTTACTGAATCCTGCGTACGGTTATTCCCCTTTACCAACATTACAAAATACAACTGAATAGGCTCAAATGGTTTTGCCTGTTGAGTAGTATCTTTTGTTTGGGCAAACAGGCTGGCCGGTATACACCATAAAATGAACAGGATTGTTTTTTGCATATGATGACTTTTAGTTCAAATAAAAATACAACAAAACATTGGTGGTTGCCGGCAGACTTATAATTTTGCGAACATGTGTTAGGAACGTATACTTCATCATGCTGGCATTGCTGCCAGTATTGTTGCAGCACAAGAGTGCGACGCAAGTAAAGCCCCCAAATGGCTATATTGCCCGGCTCAAAAAAATAACGAGCTGCCTGTACCGTTCTTAAACGCAATTAACACTTTAATACACTTTTGCTATGGCTGCCAGAACAGATTTATTTCAATCGCCAGACTATTACCTGCTGGATGAATTGCTTACCGAAGAGCATTTAATGATTAGAGATGCAGTACGTAATTATGTGAAGAAAGAAATTTCGCCCATTATAGAAGACTATGCACAACGTGCCGAGTTTCCGCAACATATTGTACGCCAAATGGGTGAATTGGGATGCTTTGGACCAACAGTGCCTGCAGAATATGGCGGCGGCGGGCTAGATTATATTAGCTATGGATTAATGATGCAGGAGCTGGAACGTGGCGATAGTGGTGTACGCTCCACCGCTAGTGTACAAGGCTCATTGGTAATGTACCCAATTTATGCCTATGGCAATGAAGCCCAACGTCATAAATATTTACCCAAACTGGCCAGCGGCGAATGGCTGGGCTGTTTTGGACTAACCGAGCCAAACCACGGCAGCGACCCCAGCAGTATGCTTACCAATATTAAAGATGCCGGTGACCATGTTATATTAAATGGTGCAAAAATGTGGATTAGCAACGCACCATTTGCTCAGGTAGCCGTGGTGTGGGCCAAAGACGAGGCTGGTATTGTACGCGGTGTTATTGTTGAAAGAGGCATGGAAGGATTTTCAACCCCTACCACACATGGTAAATGGAGCTTGCGTGCCAGCGCCACAGGTGAGCTGGTTTTTGACAATGTAAAAGTGCCAAAAGAAAATATTTTGCCCAATGTACAAGGCTTAAAAGGCCCATTGGGTTGTTTATCAAAAGCCCGTTATGGCATTGCCTGGGGTACCCTGGGTGCTGCTATGGATTGCTACGATACCGCATTGCGGTATAGCCAGGAGCGTTATCAATTTGGAAGGGCAATTGGCGGTTTTCAGCTACAGCAGAAAAAACTGGCGGAAATGATTACCGAAATTACCAAAGGCCAGTTATTGGTATGGCGCCTGGGTGTATTAATGAGCGAAGGCAGGGCTACCCCTGCACAGGTTAGTATGGCAAAAAGAAATAGTTGCGAAATTGCCACCAATATTGCCCGCGATGCACGACAGATGTTAGGTGGCATGGGCATAACCGGCGAATATAGCATTATGCGCCATATGATGAACCTGGAAAGTGTAATTACCTACGAAGGCACACACGATATTCACCTGTTGATTACAGGTATGGATATTACCGGTTTGAATGCGTTTAAATAATGAACTTGCTATTATTTGCCAGGCTAAAAAGCTATCACCGGCTTTACTTGCGTCGCACACTTGTACTGTTGATAACATTATTAGGCAAAAAAAAATTGTGATTATTCATTAAAATAAATTGTTTAAAATTTCCCTAATTGAACAAAGGCACATCAAATAATTCTATAGACAACACATCCACACATTCCCGTATTTTCTTAATTGGCATGATGGGAACAGGGAAAAGTTTTTGGTGTAAGAAATTAGCCAAAAAGATAAAATGTGGTGCCTACGATCTTGATTTTTTGGTGGAAACCATGGAAGAAAAAACCATTGCAGAAATTTTTGCCGAAGATGGTGAAGCCTACTTTAGAAAAGCAGAAACAAAAATGTTACACAACTTTATCCAAAAGAAAAGCTTTGTACTTGCCACCGGTGGTGGCACCCCCTGCTTTAATGATAATATGCAATGGATGAATGCACATGGTGTTACCATTTGGATTGATGAACCTATCCCTATTTTGGTACAACGCCTGCAGGCTGAAAAAGAACACCGCCCATTAATAGCCAGCCTTTCAGATGATGCACTCGAGACATTTCTTACCAAAAAACTGGAAGAAAGAAAACCTTTCTATGCGCAGGCTACCTATCATTTTAAAGGGCCTGATATTTCAGAACGTAGCTTTACAAACATAATAGCATAATATGAACCGATCTTTTATAATAATTGCGGCCCTGTTGGGTGCCTGCACAGTGGCTTTAGGCGCTTTTGGAGCACATGCCCTTAAAGACAAACTAACAGAATATACTACAGGCATTTACGAAACTGCAGTAAAATATCAGTTTTATCATGTATTTGCTTTATTGGCCACCGGCATGTTAATGCAGTATTTTTCAAATAGCTGGATGTTATGGAGTGGCCGGTTATTTATAATAGGTATGCTGATTTTTTGTGGCTCGCTATACCTGCTTACCTATTTTTTAATTAATGGCAATGAAAGTATGAAATGGCTGGGGGCTATTACCCCAATTGGTGGCCTTTGCTTTATTGCAGGCTGGGTCTGTATGGCCATAGGTATCATAAAAACACCGGCTTAAAGCCTGCTTGCCTTATTTTCAGGCCCAGGTAATTGTATTGAATCAATGCATTCTTTTCTTCACTTTTTCCGGGCATTTATTTACCTACCCTAAAACACAACTGTTTTTTTGCAGATAGTGTGCACCTATTTATTGCAACAAGGTTATTCTATTTAACCAATCTATGTTTTAGTTATACCTAAGGTGCTATTCACCAGACTACACCCATCAATATTTGCATTTCTGTAACCTTTACACTGTTACTTTCGTTGCACTCATCTAATAAAACACCATATGGCTTTATTTTTACGCACTGCTTGTTGTTTACTTTTTTGCGCCTTGTCTGTCAACGTTTTTGCGGGCAGGGTATTTGGTAAAATTACTGATGAGAATGGCAATAGCCTGGCCTATGCTTCACTCTTAATAAAGGGCACCAGCAAAGGCACCACTGCCAACAATGAAGGTGCTTATTTTTTACAATTATCAAAAGGAGAATATACCATTGTTTGCCAATATATTGGCTTTGCAAGAATGGAAAAAACCATTGTAGTTAGCGAGGCAGATTTGCAGCTAAACTTTGTACTATCTGCCCAACAAACTACCATGAAAGAAGTAATTGTAAAAAGTGGCGGCGAAGACCCAGCATATGAAATTATTCGCAATGCCATTAAAAAGAAACCAACCTATAGAGATCCGCTGGATTCCTTTACCTGCGAAGCTTATATAAAAACCCTAATTAAAACCCGCAAACTGCCCAAACGCTTTATGGGGCAAAAAATAGAAGACAAAGACAAAAAGGAAAGTGGTCTTGATTCTGCGGGGAAAGGCATCTTATTTTTGTCTGAATCCATTACCAAAATAGCTTATAAAAAACCCGACCAAACTAAACTGGAAGTTGTATCAGGCAGGGAAAGTGGTTCAAATGGTTTTGGCTTTAATTTTCCATCGTTTATTAATTTTTATAAAGAAAATGTAAACGTTTTAACGGCGCAATTTAGTCCGCGTGGCTATGTATCACCCATTGCCGATGCTGCCATGAATTATTACAGGTTTAAATACCTGGGTACTTTTTATGAAGATGGCCTGGCCATCAATAAAATTGAAGTTATTCCACGCCGCAAATTTGAACCACTTTTTTCGGGAACGATTAATATTACTGAGGGCGACTGGCGCATATATAGCCTGGATTTGCAGTTAACCAAAACTGCCCAATTAGAAATACTGGACACCTTAAACATTAAACAAATTCATGTACCCGTAGGCAATGATATTTGGCGAACAAAAGATCAGGTAGTCTATTTTACATTTAACCAATTGGGGGTTGATGCGGTAGGTACTTTTTTAAATGTGTATAATAAGTATGAGCTTACCCCACAGTTTACCAAAAAGTATTTTAATAAGGTGCTGGTAAAATATGACACAGCCGTTAATAAAAAAACAAAAGCGTATTGGGATTCTATAAGGCCGGTACAATTGGAACCTGAAGAAGCGAAAGATTACGCCACAAAAGACAGTATTTACCAGTTAAAAAAAGATTCCGCCTTTTCAAAAACCTATATTGACTCTATGCGCAAAGCACAGGGTACCATTAAAGTTGGCAAAATTTTATGGACAGGTTATACCCGCAGTAATTACCACCCCAAAAAACCTGTTAGTTTTACCTGGGAGCCCCTATTAAAAAACCTGCAATATAATACAGCAGAAGGACTGGTTATAAATGTAGCAGGCACCATTCAGCAAAGGGTGTTGGCAACCAGGCAACAAATTGCTTTTACCCCACATATACGTTACGGGTTAAGCAATTCGCATTTAAATGCCTGGGCCACATTGGCGTTTAATGGCCGAAGTGTGCAAACAGATGAGGAAGCTTCCAATAGCAGAAACAGCTTTTTAATTGAAGGTGGTAAAAGAGTATCACAATTCAATAACAGCAATCCAATCAGCCCCTTACTAAACAGCGTTTACACCTTATTTGGCAGGGAAAATTATATGAAAACCTATGAAAATAATTTTGCCTCATTCACCTTTAAAAAACGTTTCGATAACGATATTCGGCTAAATGCCAGTTTATTATACGAAGACCGCATTCCTCTTGCTAATACTACGGATTATTCATTTTCAAAAAACAACAAGGTATTTACTCCAAATTACCCTTTTGAAAAACTGAATGCGCCCTTTATACCTCATCAGGCAGTTATAGCTACGATGCAACTTCAATATCAGCCGGGGCAACGGTATATGCAATTCCCCAAAAACCGTATTCCACTGGGTTCTAAATACCCAACATTTGCATTAGAATACCAGAAAGGTATTAACGGTTTGCTGGGCAGTGATGCCGACTTTGACAAATGGAAATTTTCCTTTTGGGATGACATGAATTTTAAACTGAAAGGCAAACTTAGTTACCGCATTAGCATGGGTGGATTTCTGAATAACAAACAGGTATTTATACAGGATTACCAGCATTTCAACGGCAACCAGTTACTGCTGGCAAGTGAGTACCTAAATAGCTTTCAGCTGGCGCCCTATTATGCCAATAGTACCACCGCTTCATTTTATGCAACTGCTAACATTGAACATCATTTTAATGGATTATTTACCAATAAAATTCCCTTGTTCCGTCGTTTAAACTGGAATCTTGTGGCTGGTGCCAATGCATTTTATGTAAACAGCAGTAATAATTATGTAGAAGTTTTTGGCGGCATTGAAAATATTTTAAAAGTCTTCAGGGTAGATGTGGTTTCTTCTTATTTAAATGGCAAAAACGGACAAGTAGGTATTCGCATTGGTTTGGGTGGATTATTGGGCAGTGCTATCCGCTTTAATTAAACATGTATAAACTGCAATAATTGACCCTGCTAAAAGCCAGTGGCAACGTTACTTGCGTCGCACACTTCAGGGTTCCTCATTCATGGCAGCAATACTAAATAGTTAAGCTTTTATAAAATCATTGCTCAATAAGGTGCATCCGTACAAGAGTGCGACGCAAGTAAAGCCTCATATCTGATTTAAAGCCTGGCTAATAAAATAAATTTTGTTATAGATACATAAATTACCGGCAGCGCAAATGCACTACCGGTAATTTAACTTATAAAGCCATAATTTTTTTAAGATCGCTATCCTTTACGGTAAGCAAACCTACTGACGGTAATCGTTTGGTAAGTTCTTTCCAGTTTTTATCAGATGCAAATATTTTTTTAAGCATGGGTAATGCTTCAGCTACACGGTTATTATTGGCAAGGGTAATAGCTGTCCAGTATTGCATTTCTACATTGGCCGGAAACATTTTCATGGCAGCCCTGTACTCGTTCATGGCTGTTACCATATCGTTGGTTTCGGTGGCAAGATCACCCTTATTCATATGCTGGTAAGCAATATACAAATTGTACAGGCGGCGTAATTCTTTTAGTGGTTGCGGGTTATCGTCTACCCGCACATCTACTGATTTATCGTTCCAGGGCTGGTTATTGGGCTTACCGGGCACCACAATAAGTGCCGCTGCCTGCATACCACGAATATCGCCGCCGGCAGTTTGGGCAGCATCTAAAGCAGCCAGTACCCTCTCGGCCAAAGGCTTGCCATAACTGGCTTTAAAGGCAGCAGCCATGCTGGTACACACTGTATTGTTTAACATCATATTGCTTTGCACACTAAAATTATCGCCCTGTATATCTGATGCATATTGAATACAATTTTTACCCGTATGGCCTGCCACATTTCCCTTACTGTCTATTATGCCAACCTGTCTTACTTCACGGCCAGCATCGGCTTTTAATAAACTATCTAATGCCTGCCGGGCGGTATATCCAATTTTTAATAAAGCCAATGCTTTGGGGCCGTACGACTTATCAATAAAAGATTGGGTAGCTACCACACCAACTCCTGCTTCGCCCCAGGGCACTTCGGAGCCTACACTAAACCAATGGCTTTGTACGCCCACCGCCATATCGCCTGTAGCAGAGTCGCGGGCCACAATAGAAAATGTATGTACCAGCGGCTCACTTGACTTAAACACCTGAGCCTGTGTGGTAATTATTGCCAATACCCCAAACAGCAGGAATAAGATTTTTTTCATGTGCTATAATTTTTATGAAGATAGAACGTTTAATAAACTTAACAGTTTAGCAGGTAATTGAAAAATTGTTTCAATTTTCGATTATTCATTATTTATTGTGAATGTCATTTAAAACAGTAGCCGCATATTTATAAATTTTACTTCAACTAGTTATTACTCAAGCTAAATTATTAACTATGAAGTGGTGTAGCGGCATTTTTACCTGTGCTATTATTTTGTTTGTTTGTACCTCTTTTATTAGCGTAAATAACTCCTTGCCTACCTATTATGTAATTATTGATAAAAGCGATTATGAATTATCGGTATACGATGCCGAAGGCTGGCTGGTAACTTATCCTGTGGTATTTGGCAATAACGATTTGGGTGATAAAATGATGGAAGGCGACCGCAAAACACCCGAGGGTACTTTTACCATCATCAATAAAAGGGTACATGAAAAATGGAATAGGTTTATGATGCTTGATTACCCCACCAAAGAAAGCTATGTAAAATTTAATTACCGTAAACAACTGGGGCAAATACCTGCTAAAGCCAATATTGGTGGCGCAATTGGCATTCATGGTGTTTGGCCACATGAAGATTATACGATTGATCAATACCAGAACTGGACACAGGGTTGTATAAGCCTGCGCAATCAGGATGTAGAAGAATTATACCGTATAATTACACTAGGCACAAAAGTAACTATAAGGCCTTAGCATCATGGTTTTAAGAAATTGGTTACCGTTTGCATCCATTTTTCAGTAGCATGTTGATACAGGCTAATATGCCCCAACCCTTCATAAGACACAAAAGTTTTTTGGGCACTGCCCAGATTATCATAAATGGCTGCTGTTTCGGCTGCTGTTACCCTTATATCCTTTTCGCCTCTTTGCAATAAAACCGGACAATGTATGGCTTTTACATATTCCTGTGGTTTATTACCAAACGACCACATACCCGTTTCTACACTTCCCCAAAAAGTTAGTTCAACTGCCAATGGCTCATCGGGCAAATGCATATTTCTTACCAGTCCTTCTGCAGCCTCTAACATAGTGCCAAAAGGCATTTCCAGAATTACTTTTTCGGGTTGTATATCAGCATAATCATGCATGGCTTTGCTAATGGTAGCCGCCCCCATAGATATACCCCATAACACTATTTTTTTCTCTCCTCCGGCAACAACGGTATCATAGGCAGCTTTTACATCCCTTACTTCATTAATACCAATGGAACATACATTACCCTCACTTTCGCCATGAGAGCGAAAATCTATCATTAACACATTCCAGCCCATATTATAAAATGCAGTGGCTTCGGGTATTATACCGCTGCGGCAACTGCCATGGCCATGAAACATAATTACAGTTCCTCTGGCAACATTGGCAGTATCAGTTTTGTCGTGTACTAATTTCCAGCCGGCAATTTTAAAACCGTCACTCGTAGTTAATACAATACTTGTATGTGGTACGCTAAGCGAATCCACCACTTTGCTTTTAGCCATGGGCACTCCTAATAACACAGCACCGGTTTTTTCAAAAAAGCCCATATCGGCTGCATTTTTATGGGGTACATTATCGTAAAAGCGGGTAAAATGATAGGCCTGAAAAGCGCACAATACATTAAACAACACAAAAAATACCAATACCCAAATTCCAATACGTTTTAGCAATGGTTTCATACTTTAAAATTTAAAGGCGTATAGAAGTAACAAATAAAGGGGCGTTGCCGGAGGCCGGGCTTTACGTTGCAAGTCCTCACTTCGCTGCGCTTCGTTGCGGGCTTTTCACTACAATCCCTAACGCAAATATCTATTACCCAATTAAAGATAACAGATTTTCTACAACACTAATCCGCTTAGGTGCTTTTACAGAATGTAAAAAAAAGCCCGGGAACAATAATTCCCGGGCCCATTCTCAGATAAAGTATAATTATTTTAATGTTGACATAATTGCTTTAAAATTTTTGGAAATCTTCTTTTCAGCAGCAGTCATCTGCGCTGATTTTATGGGTGATAATTCCTTAGGATCAAGGATAATATTATAGAATTTTCCACCATCATATTGTTTATAGGTTGTATCCTGTGTCCACCGTTTTAAAGTATTTGAGGCGCCACCTTTTACTTCAGGCTGGTAATGGTTAAATGTCCAGCTTCTTGGAGTGCCAGCCTGGCCCAGCAAACGCGGATAAAAGCTAATACCATCCAGTGTGCCATAATTGGCAGGTACCGGAATATTTGCAATACCGGCAATAGTGGGCAAAAAGTCGGTGAAATTGATCATATCGCGGTTAATACTACCAGCTGCAATTTTACCAGGCCAAAGAGCAAACATAGGTACATGTGTTCCAGCTTCGGTGCTTTGGGTTTTGCCACCCTGGTAATCCTGACCCATAAAACGGGAAGTAATTTGGGTGCTGGTACCATTATCGCCCACATAAAAAATGATGGTGTTATTGGCCAAACCTGCACTTTTTACCTTATTGATAATTTGTCCAATTTTTATATCCATATATTTTGCCATAGAAGGATAAAATTTTGGATCAGAAATACCGGCTTTTGAATCCCAGCCTGCAAATTCAGGGTCTAAGGGCGTTGGCGAAAATGGGTCGTGGGTTAATACCTGTGTATAATAAATAAAAAATGGCGTATTAAGATGCTGATCTATAAAAGTCTCGGCATAACTCTCAAACATATCTTCACCATATAATCCGGCAGTTTGCTGGCGGGGAATTACAGCGCCATCTTTATAAATAGAAGGATCTTTATATCGTGAGCCTTTGCCTTCTCCATCATATGCAAAAGGGTTATAAATCATATAATCGTCAAACCCAAATTTTTTGATAGAAGCATCTCCGCCATCCAATTGCCATTTACCAGATACCAGGGTACTATACCCCTGATCCTGTAGCATATTGGCAATGGTACGATTGGTAGTATCCATTACACCCCAAACGGTATAATTTCTAAAATTGTATTTGCCGGTTAATAGGCTAACCCTGCTTGGAGAACAAAGCGGTGAACTGCGTACCTGTGTAAATCGCATCCCATCCTGTGCCATTTTATCTAAATTGGGTGTTGTATACGATTGGCCACCGTTAACAGTGGGCACTTCATAGCCTACATCATCGCCAAGTATTAGAATAATATTGGGCTTTGTACTTGCCTGAAGGGCATTTACATTGTTGGCGGCTGTATGAATATTGGTTAAACTATTGCTTTTGTTGCAGCCAACAGTTAATTGTAATGCCAGTATTACCAGTAGGCTATTTGTAATGCTACGCAAATAATAAAAATTGGTGTGGGCGGTTTGGGGGTTTAAGTTGTTCATCTTATTGGTTGTAAAAAATTATCTAAATGCAATGCAAGGGTACTTTAAATTTTATAAAGCATTGATTAATACGGCTTATGATTTTATTAATTTTTATGCTGCCACAAAGGTGGAACTCTGAACCGAGCGTGGCAAGCGGCGCTATATTATTAACCTACAGCTTAGTACCAACATAAAAAAAGCCTGTTCTGGCAACAGGCTTCATAAAGGTGAACATTTTTCTTAATTAATGATTGCCGCCCCAAAATATGGCTGCAAAGCAGCAGGAATATTTATACCCGCTTCGGTTTGATTATTTTCTATCAAACTGGCAAAAATGCGGGGCAATGCCAGCGAACTGCCATTGAGCGAATGGGTTAATTGCATTTTACCATCGGCATCTTTAAACCTGCATTTTAACCTGTTGGTTTGAAAGCTTTCAAAATTACTTACACTGCTTACTTCCAGCCAGCGCTCCTGTGCTGCGCTATATACTTCAAAATCGTAGGTAATGGCGCTGGTAAAGCCCATATCGCCGCCACATAAACGTAAAATGCGATAAGGTAATTCCAATGATTGTAACAGCTTTTCTACATGAAGAATCATATCATCCAGTGCCTGATAACTGTTATCGGGGTGTACAATTTGTATAATTTCAATTTTCTCAAACTGGTGTACCCTGTTTAAGCCACGTACCTCTTTACCAAAGCTGCCAGCTTCCCTGCGAAAGCAGGGTGAATAAGCCGTCATTCTAATGGGCAAATCGCTTTCTTTTACAATGGTATCTCTGTAAATATTGGTAACAGGTACTTCGGCAGTGGGTATCAGGTAAAAATTATCTTCTGTGGCATGATACATTTGCCCCTCTTTATCGGGTAACTGACCGGTGGCATAAGCACTGGCTTCGTTCACCATAAATGGCGGAATATATTCGTAATAACCCGCAGCCGTATTATAATCCAGAAAATATTGTATCAGGCTACGTTGTAACCTGGCCCCTTTACCCGTATAGAGCGGAAAACCACTACCGGTAATTTTAGCACCTGTTTCAAAGTCAACCAGTTTTAATTCCTTTATCAAATCCCAATGCGGTTTGGCGCCGGCGTACAAAGTGGGTTTTACGCCACCTTCCCTAACCACTTCATTATCTTCCGGTGTTTTACCGGCAGGCACTTGTTCGTTGGGCAGATTTGGCAATTGCACCAGCGTTTCCTGCAGCCTTTTTTCTACTTCCGTCATGCTGGCGGTAAGTGAGGCAACCTCGGTTTTGTTAACTGCTACTTCGGCTTTAAGGGCTTCGGCGCCGGCTTTATCGCCTTGTGCCATTAGTTTTCCAATATCTTTAGAAGCACTGTTTATTTTAGATTGCGAAAGATCGAAAGCAGCTTGAAGTTTTTTACGTTCATCATCCAATGCAATAATAGCATCTACCAATTCGGGCTGTTTAAAATTTCTAATGGCCAGCCTTTCTTTAACCCAATCTGTTTTTGTGCGCAGCACATTCACCTGTAACATAATAACATCAATTTGCGGCAAAGGTATAAGTTGTAAGTATTAAGCGCATATAACAAGGCTATTTTTATGGGCCCGGCATGGGTAACCGGCAGTGGGCTTTACTTGCGTCGCACTCTTGTACACCAAAATATATGGCAACAATTTTGGGTAACCAAATAACAGGTGTAAAGCAAAAAATTTAAAAAAGCCTGGTTCTACAAAAGTATTGGCTACTGCCAAAAACAATTACAGTAATGCCCGCATTACCATTAACGAAAAAAGTTAATAGCCGGCAGGGTACATACCAATACACTTGTCTTACATTTGCGGCATGATGAATGTGACAGATGATTTGCAGCAGCGCTGGTGGCAATTAGAAGCTAAATTGTTGGCACAATTTGGCAAAAAGCCCGATATGGAAGGCATCCTTTTTTTAATTGGTTTGCAGGAAACCAATTTTATGCCTCAAAAAATTACCAAAGAACAAAAGCAGGATATGATGCATGTAGCCGTATGTACCTTACTGGCACAAAGCGGCTTTTATGTATTGGAAGGCCACGATGAAGAAGGTTGGCCACATTTTAAACAAATTAATGAACTACCCGTAAACGGATTGATAGAACAGGAAAATTTTTTAAAAGACCATATTTTACTTTACTTCGATAAACAAGGATTCTAAAAACAAATTCATGAAGCAATCATTTTTTTTATTAGCCGCACTTCTTTTATTAAATTTTGCCCATGCGCAAAACAAACCTGTAGTAAAACCTAAGCCCGCCACTGGGCAGAAAGTTGCGCCCATTGTAAAAGAAAGACTGGTACAGGTAACTACCGATTATGGAACGATGATTATTAAGCTGTACAACGAAACACCACAGCACCGCGATAATTTTATAAGTAAAGTAAAAGCTGGGTTTTTTGACAGTTTGTTGTTTCACAGAATTATTCAGGAGTTTATGATTCAGGGTGGAGACCCCGATAGCAAATATGCCCCCGATGGACAAATGCTGGGAGCTGGTGATGCGCCTGGTGGCAGAATACCACAGGAGTTTAATACCAAGCTGATTCATAAAAAAGGTGTTTTGGCCGCTGCAAGGGATAACAACCCTGAAAAAGCCAGCAGTAATTGCCAGTTTTATATTGTACAGGGTAAAAAATGCACCGATATTGAAATTAACCAGGTAGAATGTAATATTCGCAGTAGTGACCCTGCTTTCACCTATACCACCGCACAAAGAAATATTTATAAAACCATTGGCGGTGTACCATTTCTCGACCAGAATTATACCGTTTTTGGAGAAGTAACCAAAGGCCTTGAGGTAATTGATAAAATTGCAGCATTACCAAAAGATGGCAGCGACAGGCCGTTACAAAACGTACGTTTTAAAATGAAAATGCTTAACTAGCATTTGCGGTTTATCAAAATTTTTAATTCATATTTGTAATCTAAACATAATCAAATGAGCTTCCCTTCTAATGTAAAATATACCAAAGACCACGAGTGGATCAGGATTGAATCTGAAAATATTGCCCTTGTTGGTATTACCCATTTTGCCCAACAGGAATTAGGTGATATTGTATATGTAGATATTGCCACAGTAGGTAACGCCTTACAAAAAGATGAAGTATTTGGCACCGTAGAAGCTGTAAAAACAGTAAGTGATCTTTTTTTACCTGTAAGCGGCACTGTACTGGAAGTAAACGCCACCTTGAATAAACAACCAGATCTGGTAAACACTGACCCCTATGGAGAAGGTTGGATGATTAAATTGGCAGTAGCTGATATAGCCGATATTGATGGCCTGATGGATGCTGCAGCTTACGAGCAATTAGTTGGATAAGAATGGCAATGTTGAATGCCAGGTGAATAAACCATTGGCAAAATCTTTTGTTATAAGCCAAATGGCTGTACTTTGTTGTGCAGGTAAAATAATATAACCTGAAAGCTAACCTATTAACAGTTTCCGCTATAAAATGCCAGATACAATAAAATATACCGAAACAGAATTGGTGCTCTTGTTAAAAGAACGGGACCAATCTGCATTTGGTTATTTATACGATAATTATTCAGGGGCATTATTCAATATTGTATTGGCAATTATACCCGACAGAGAATTAGCCAGCGATGTTTTACAGGAGGTATTTGTTAAAATATGGCGGCAGGTAGCCCTGTATGATGCAACAAAAGGCCGCTTATTTACCTGGATGATGAATATTGCACGCAATGCATCAATTGATGTTTTACGCAGTAAAAGCTATAATAACAGCCAACAAAACCGGGAGCTAACAGAAAACGTATATGCTAATGCCGGTACTACCGTTACCAATACAGATAAGATAGGATTACGCAAAGTAGTACACTCTTTAAAAGACGAATACAAAATACTTGTTGAGCTTTCTTATTTTGAAGGATATACGCAGGATGAAATCTCCAAAATGCTAAATATTCCCTTGGGTACGGTAAAAACCCGGCTAAGAAACGCATTATTACAACTAAGAGAATTGGTTAAAAATTAAAGTGGATACAAGAGCATATATAGAAAGCGGTATTATTGAAAGCTACATTTTAGGTGTGGCCAGCCCGGAAGAAATAGCCGAGCTGGAATTATTGTGTACTCAATATCCCGAAATAAAAGCCGCCGTAGATGCATTTGCACTTGTAATAGAGCAACAGGCCATGGCAGGTGCCATTACCCCACCGCCTGCTGTAAAAGAAAACCTGATGCAGCAACTGGCTGGCGAATTTGCAGTTAAACAACCAGCCGCTATTTTTACATTGCCCACAACAAATGCAAATGATAACATCAGCATACAACCTGCTGCAGGTTACTGGAAATTTGCTGCCGCAGCCGCGGTTATTTTATTGGTAGCCAGCGCCATACTTAATTTTTATTTATACAGCAATTACCAAAATACCAATACAAAATACGAGGCGCTTTTAACGGAGAAAAATTCGCTGCAAGCCAGTAATGGCGCTTACCAAACCAGGCTGAATTTATTGCAGCAAAGTATGGATATTGTACAAAACCCCGCATACACCCTTGTTGCATTAAATGGTTTACCAGGCAAAGAAAATAACCACGCTACTGTATACTGGAACAGTACTTCACACGACGTTTACTTTCTATCAACAAAAATGGATAAGGTACCACAGGATAAGCAATACCAGCTTTGGGCCATTGTTAATGGCAAACCTGTTGATGCCGGTTTAATTGGTGATTGTACCGATGGTCTTTGCAAACTAAAATCTATAGAAGGTGCCTCCGCATTTGCTATTACGCTTGAACCCAAAGGCGGCAGTATAAACCCCACCACCAGTGCTATGTTTGTGCTGGGTAGTGTAAACAAACAATCTTAATCTCAAAAGCTTTTATGGGTTATTAGCCCAACTGTAAAACATTGGGCATCGCCTCTTGCGTCGCACTCTTGTACGGTTGATTATGGGGCAGCAGGAATTTACCAATAACTGCCCAAATTCCTGCCGCCATGAAAGTGGAACCCCGAACCTAGCGTGGCAAGTAAAGCCACATAATTTAACTACAGCCGGCTACAAAAAATGTATTAAGAAAATTAAACAGGTCTTTTTATAGCTTTTCGTAAAGTGCCCTTAATTTTTCGCGGGTCATAATAGTTTCCCAGTTTTTGCCCAGTGCATTTTCCCATAAAGGTTTCATACCCAGCGAAACATTGATCATGGCATTAAACTGCTCATCTGTAAGTCCGTTACAAATGCCGGTGGGTATTTCGTATCCCCCCTTTTCTACCATGCGTTTAAATTCGGCGGCGCCTTCGGGATAATATTCATCCAAATGGTTCATTACTATACAATTGCCAATTCCGTGTTTTGTACCCAGCAAATAACTTAAACCATAACTTACGGCATGCGCCACACCTACCTGACTGTAAGCAATGCTCATTCCACCTGCATAGCTGGCCATCATTAATTTATCGTCACTTTCTGCATCCCAAACATCTTTTTCAAGAAATATATGGCGGCAAATATCAAGGGCTTTTTCGCCATAGCTTTTGCTAAACTCGTTTAAAAAAGTGCCTTGTAAACTTTCAATACAATGTATATAACAATCCATGCCCGTATAAAACCGTTGGTTAGCTGGAACATCGGCACATAATTCGGGGTCTAATACTATTTGATCAAAGGGGGTAAAATCGCTGTTCATACCCAATTTTTTGGTAGGGCCGGTTAATACGGTTGTGCGGCTTACCTCAGCACCGGTACCGCTTAATGTAGGTATACCGGCTTTATACACACCTGCATATTTTACCAAATCCCAACCCTGATAATCGGCCGAAGAGCCGGGGTTATTCATCATTAAAGCAACTGCTTTGGCAAGATCCATTGCTGAACCGCCACCAATACCTATAATGCCGCTAATAGTGCCAAACTCTTCTTTTAGTTGTCTGGCCAATGCATCTACATAGGTTGTTTTTGGTTCATGTGTTACATCGGCAAAAATAATTTTATCGTTGCCCCTTAACGGAATTCTATTTAGTAAAGCATGACCTGTAAAAAAATGGTCTATTAAAAATATCATGGGGGCACCCGCTTTGCGTTGTGGTGCCAGTATCTCATCTAACTGGTTAAAACTGCCCCTGCCATATACCACATAGCTAACCATTTTAAAATTGCGGAACTGTGCCATAAAGATTTTTTTTGCGAAGGTAACAGATAGTTGGATTATGATGTTGTGTTGGCAGCAGCTTTATCGGCAGCCTGCTTAGCAATGGCGCTTTCAAAGCCCTTTTGTAACAGGTATTGCTGTGTTTTATACATGCGTTGATGAACAGGGTCTTTTTGTAATAGTGCCCATTTTTTTGCAGCCAGCTTATGGGCTGTGGCCAAATAATCATCTTCGTTTATTTGGCTTAAAGCCAGTTTTATATTGGCAGTACTTACTTTTTTAAGTTGCAGCTCATATTTTATTTTGGTTTTACCCCAGTTTTTTATTCTAAACCTGCCACCGGCAAACTGGGTAGCAAAACGTTCCTCGTTCAGGTAGTTTTCTTCAATAAGAATACTAAGCATGGGTTCTACCTGACTTTTATATAAACCCATACCGTATAGTTTTTCTTTTACCTCCTGATGGCTTCTTTCCTGATAAGCACAGAATTGCTTTATTTTGGCTGCAATGGTGGGTGGTATGTCTACAGGCACTTTGGTATCTTTACAATGTCTTAATAAATAATGTGAATCTGCTTTTTAAAATTTCGTAATTTACTCTTTCTGAGACTAAACAAACAAAAATGAATCCCAGCCAATATAATATTCTTCTTGTAGACGATGATCAGGTTTACCAGTTTGCTGCAAGAAAAACCATAGAAGCAACCGGATTAGCGGGTGAGGTAAAAGTATGTAACCATGGCCGTGATGCCATTGAACATTTAACCACCCTAATGCAAAGTACTACCGCTTTGCCTGATATTATTTTTCTCGACATTAATATGCCGGTAATGGATGGCTGGCAGTTTCTGGATTCTTTCCGCAATATTGAAGATATGTTATCCAAAAAAATTACCATATATCTGGTGAGCTCCTCGGTTGATAAAAACGATATGTCAAGATCAAAACAAATTAGTTTGGTTAAAGATTACCTGATTAAACCAGTATATAAAGACATGTTTAGCCAGGTATTACAAACCCTGCACAATTAATTTTAGCCGCATAATTAACATATGCCTGTTAATAAGTAGCTGTAATAAAAATACCTCTTGCATTATATAGTTATTTTACAGTAGGTTTGTTGCAATACATTAATAACATTTACGCATTATGAAATTCATAGTTTCCGCTTCCTCACTCCTTAAACACCTGCAACAGATTAGTGGTGTAATTAATGCCAATACGGTTTTACCAATACTGGAAGATTTCTTATTCGACATAGATGGCAAAAAACTAAATATAATTGCCACTGACTTAGAAACCGTTATGCGGGTTCAAATGGATGTAGAAAGTAAAGAAAATGGCAAAGTTTGTATACCTGCCAAAATATTGATCGATTCTTTAAAAAACATTGCCGATCAACCACTTAGCTTTAATATAGACAAGAACTATGCAGTAGAAATTACCAGCGATAATGGTAAATACAAAGTAATGGGCGAAAACCCCGATAACTTTCCAAAAGAACCGGTGGCCGATGATACCAATACTTTTACCATGAGCAGTACTGCATTGGTAACTGCCATTAATAATACCTTATTTGCCGTAAGCAGCGATGATTTGCGCCCTGCAATGACAGGTGTTTTCTTCGAACTAAAAAAAGAAGCGCTTCAGTTTGTAGCTACCGATGCACACCGCCTGGTACGTTATAAAAGAACCGATGTTACCTGCCCCAAAACAGACAGTTTTATTGTGCCCAAAAAGCCGTTAAACCTGTTAAAAAATGCCTTGCCTAATAACGAGGATGAGCTTAGCATTAGCTATAACAGCAACCATCTTTTTGTAACCCATGGCTCAACACAACTGGTATGTAGGTTAATAGATGCCCGTTTCCCCGATTATAAAGTAGTAATACCTACCGACAACCCGTATAAACTGGTGGTAAACAAACAAGATTTTCAAAATGCCTTGCGCCGCGTTAGTGTATTTAGTAATAAGAGCACCAATCAGGTTGCACTAAATATCAGCGGCAGCGAATTACAACTTGCAGCGCAGGATGTTGACTTTAGCTTTGAAGGCAACGAACGCATGAACTGCCAGTACGATGGTGAAGATTTACAAATTGCTTTTAACGCCAAGTTTTTAATTGAAATGCTGGGTGTGGCCGATTCTGCTGAAGTTAAAGTAGAACTTTCTACCCCCACCAAAGCCGGTATTATAAAACCAACCGAGCAGGGCGATAATGAAGATGTATTAATGCTGGTAATGCCTTTAATGCTAAATAACTAAACGTACAATCATATAATAATTGCCCTGCAAATACACATTGCGGGGCTTTTTTATGGGCCGGGCAAAGAACAATCATCAGGCATTACTTGCGTCGCACACTTGTACTCCAGGGCACCTATCATCAATTAATACATGATAAAATATGGGGTAAACAACTGAAAATCTTACTTATTTAGTGTAAATTTCCTGTTACTTTATATAAAAAAATATGCCATCATTAGATACACTTGTAGCAAACTTAGCACAAAAAATTCCGCAGGCAGGCCTTGGAGTAGCTGCTATATCAGCATCGCCGGTAGGCTGGCATATAGAACATAGTTTATTAACCATCAATGCTATTATTGATCAATTACACCGGTCTGATACAACTAAATATAAATGGAAGTTTAAATTGCCAAAACTTATTGTTTTTACCACCAAAAAGATACCAAGAGGCAGGGCAAAAGCACCGGCTGCAGTGCAACCCAATACCTTTACTGAAGGCAGCCTACAACAGCACATTCAACTTACCAAAGAAAAAATAAACAGCCTTGCAACCTGTCAGGCAGATCAATATTTTAATCATCCTTTTTTTGGTCATCTTAGGTTAAAGGATACCATAAAGTTTCTGCAAATTCATACTGCCCATCATCTAAGCATTATAAACGATATTATTAAGGCCGGATAATTACGGCTGATTAATATGCCGTTTCACCAATTTTTGTATTTTAAAACAGCTGCATAGTATTACCAGCCGTACAAGTGAGTGACACAAGGATGCTGCACAATGTTACCCATGCCGGTAACACAAACAATTGGCACTTAGCACTATCTTTGAAACATGGCAAACGCATTGCAAACCGATAAATACCAACAGATTTATGACCGCCTGAACGCCAGACAAAAACTGGCAGTAGACACTATTGAAGGCCCTGTGATGGTTATTGCTGGTCCGGGAACCGGTAAAACCCAAATTCTAAGTGCCCGCATAGGCAAAATATTACTGGAGACAGATTCAAAACCCGAGAACATTCTTTGCCTTACCTATACTGATGCAGGTGTGGTGGCCATGCGTAAAAGGCTTTTACAATTTATTGGTGCTGATGCCTACAAGGTGAACTTATATACGTTTCATGCATTTTGTAACGATATTATACAGGAAAATTTACAGTTGTTTGAGAAAACCGCCATGGACCCTGTATCTGACCTGGAAAGGATTGAATACTTTAAGGAATTGATTGATGCCTTTCCTAAAAATCATCCATTAAAACGGTATCGGGGGGATGTGTATTTTGAAATAAATAACCTGCAGTCTTTGTTTAGTACCATGAAAAGGGAAGGCTGGACACCTGAGTTGATTAATAACAGCATTGATACCTATTTGCAGGATATCACTACCCGTGACGAGTTTATTTATAAAAAAGCCTATAAACAATTTAAAGCCGGCGATTTAAAACAAAATAAGGTAGACGAAGAAACTGAGAAAATGGAAAAACTGCGTGCAGCAGTTAATGAGTTTGACCGTTTTCAACAATTGATGCGCAGAAAAAACCGTTACGATTTTGATGATATGATTAATTGGGTAATTACCGCTTTTGCCCAAAACCCGCATTTGCTTACACGTTATCAGGAGCAGTTTTTATATGTGTTGGTTGATGAGTATCAGGATACCAGTGGTACGCAAAACCAACTGGTACAACAATTAATTAGCTATTGGGATAAACCCAATGTTTTTGTAGTGGGCGATGATGATCAGAGCATTTACCGTTTTCAGGGTGCCAATGTAGAAAATATGCTGGCCTTTGCCAATCGGTTTCAGCAGCATTTGTTAACTGTGGTACTTACCAGTAATTACCGCTCCACCCAACCAATTCTGGATGTTTCTAAAATATTAATTGATAATAATGAAGAACGACTGGTTAGGCAGATAGAAGGATTATCAAAAGAGCTGGAAGCTGCCAATACTAGTATTAACCAACTTACCAACCAACCTCAAATTTTTCAATACGAAACGCAGCGGCAGGAATTAATTGGCATTACACTACAGGTTGAAGCCCTATTACAAAAAGGCATAGCACCGGGTAGTATTGGCATTATTTATAAAGAAAACAAGTATGGCGAGGAGCTGGCCAAATATTGCAAATTGCGTAATATACCGGTATACAGTAAACGCAACCTGAATATTTTAGAAATACCATTGGCACAAAAGATAATATTGCTATTGCGGTATCTGGCAGCCGAACATGATACTCCCTTTGGTGGCGATGAAATGCTGTTTGAGTTATTGCATTTTGATTGGTTTGCCATTCCGCCCATTGAAATTGCCAAAACCAGTATTGAAGTGGCGGCCACCCAGTTTAGCGATAAAAAAACCTCTATACGCAAAATATTGGTTGATAAAAGCAATCAGCCCCCCAGGGATCTTTTTGCACAGGGTGTACACCCTCAATTAAAAAAGGCGAGTCTAATTATTGAAAATCTGGTGGGTGCCGTACCCAATACCACCCTGCAAATGCTGTTTGAGCAAATTATTCAGCAGGTGGGTATATTAAACCAGATAATGCAGCGTGATGAGAAATTATGGTTGCTTAAAGTACTTACGGCCTTATTTGATTTTGTAAAAGAAGAAACCCGCCGCAACCCCTTTTTAACGCTGCAGCAGTTGGTAAATATTATTGAGCTGATGCAAAAGGAAAACCTTTCTTTACCATTGGTAGAAGTAAGTGGCAGCGATAAAGGTGTAAACCTGCTTACTGCACATGGCAGCAAAGGGTTAGAGTTTGCCTATGTTTTTGTGGCCGGTTGCAATGCTGCCTTTTGGGAAAAAAAGCGCAAACCAGGTGGTGGATATAGTTTCCCTGATACTATTTTTACCAGCCAGCCAAAACAGGCCGAAATTGAGGAATTACGCCGCTTATTTTATGTAGCCTTAACACGTGCAGAAATACAATTGCATATTTCTTACAGTCAGTTTAAAAACGATGGTAAGGAAATGGAGCCCTCGATGTTTATTGCCGAAATACAGCAACAACAGCCATTATCATTTACAAAAGTTAATCTGCCAGCAGAAGATATAGCAGAATTTCAGGCATTGGAAATAGCCAATATAATTGCACCTGAAATTGCCCGGATTGAGGAAGATTTTATCCATAACATGCTGGATAAATTTGTAATGAATGTAACGGCATTAAACAATTACCTGAAATGCCCGCTGGAGTTTTATTATAAAAACCTGATTCGTATACCCTCGCCAAAAAATGAGGCAACGGAGTTTGGATCGGCAGTGCATTATGCGTTGGAAAAACTGTTTACCAAAATGCAACTGGCCAATAATGTTTTTCCTGCCAAACAGGAATTTATCAGCGATTTTGAATGGTACCTGCACCGCCACCGCGAAAGTTTTACAAAAGAACAATTTGCCCGCCGGCTGGAATATGGGCAGGAAGTATTAAGCAACTATTACGAAAAATACCTGGGCAGCTGGAACCGTATTGTAGCGGTAGAACGCAACATACGTAATGTTACAGTAAACAATGTGCCTTTAAAGGGCAAACTGGATAAGCTGGAATTTGACGGAAAACAGGTAAACGTGGTTGATTATAAAACGGGTAATGTAGATAATGCAAAAGATAAATTGCTGCCACCCAATGATAAAGCACCTGATGGTGGTGATTATTGGCGTCAGGCTGTTTTTTATAAAATTCTGGTAGATAATTACGGACAAAAAGACTGGCAGGTAGTAAGCAGTGAATTTGATTTTATTGAACCCGATAAAAAGAAAGAATACCAACGCAAAAAACTGGTAATCAAACCTGAGGATATTACCACTGTAAAACATCAGATTAGCAGTGTGTGGGAAAAAATCCAATCACGTGATTTTTATACTGGCTGCGGAAAGCCCGACTGCCATTGGTGCAATTTTGTAAAAACAAATAACCTGGCCATAGCCCTGCACGAAATACAGGAAGAAGAGGATGAAGTGTAAAAATGCTGCGCAATGGCCCAGGCGTACAAGAGTGCGACGCAAGTAAAGCTGATATCAGCATTTGGTTTGGCACATAAAAGCTATCGGCTTAAATTGTTTTAGGGGATTGTTAGGAATCTAAACCATATAAAGCCATTATGTTTGCACCTTGAATTATTAAAACGAATACATGAAGAGGGTATCAGCCATTTTACTGGCCGGCTTGCTGGCGGTAGTTTTTGTACAATTTAATACGGGTTGTGCCAATATCATTCCACCTACAGGTGGCCCAAAAGATTCTTTACCACCGGTATTGATTAGTGTATTACCCAAAGATTCTACGCTAAATTTTACAGGCAATAAAATAGTTTTCACTTTTGAAGAATATGTATTGCTGGATGATAAGATTAATGATGAACTGGTAGTATCGCCCAACCCTGATTTTATGCCCATTGTAGAAGGCAAATTAAAAAATGTTACCGTAAAGCTTAAAGACTCGCTTAAGCCCAATACCACTTATTATATCAACTTTGGCAATGCCATTAAAGATGTAAATGAGGGGAATAAACTAAGGCATTTTACCTATGTTTTTTCTACCGGAAAAGAATTGTCCAGCGGCACAATTTCGGGTAAGGTTACACTGGCAGAAACTGGCGAAACAGATTCTACCCTGCTGGTTTTATTATATACCAACCTGACAGATAGTGCTGTTAAGAAAAACAAACCAGAATTTTTTACCCATTTAGACAGCAGCGGCCATTTTACATTTAAATACCTTCCAAAAGATACATTTGCTATTTATGTAGTGCCCAACGATTATTCAAAACGATATGACGATAGTACCAAAATATTTGCCTTTTTTGATACCACCATTGATGTAAACAATTACAAGGATAGCGTTCAGTTATTTGCCTACCAGCAAGAGAAGGCTAAACCAAAACCAAGTGTTTCATCAAGTAATAATAACGATAAAAAGAATGCCAAAGAAGAGGACAAACGCCTGAAATTAAGTACCGATATTGATAAAAACGAACAAGGCCTGCTTACCCCTTTAAGCATGCTGTTAAGCAGAAAAGTTACTGTATTTGATTCTGCAAAAATTATACTAAGCGATACCAATTATAAGCCTCTAAGTGGTTATAGTTTTATAAAAGATACTTCGTTTAAAAAATTCTCGCTGCAATATAAATGGCCGGAGAATGAACCATTTATTCTGGTAATTCAAAAAGAATCTTTTGCAGATAGTGCCGGCATTACACTTAGTAAAAACGATACCATCAAATTTGTTTCTAAAAGAGAAAGCCAGTATGGTAGTGTTCGATTGCATTTTAATAACCTGAATCTTGACAAAAACCCGGTGCTGCAATTAATGCTGGAGAATAAAATTTACCAATCAGTAATACTTACAGGTGCAGATTGGAGCGCAAAATTATTTGAGCCGGGAGAATATGAATTAAGGCTTTTATATGATGACAATAAAAATGGTGTATGGGATGCTGGAAATTTTGATGCCCGAAAACAACCTGAAAAGGTACAGCGTATTCCACGCAAATTAACCATAAAACCCAACTGGGATAATGAAGTGGATATAAACCTGTAACCTTATTCATCACCAACAAACCAGATGTACAATTAATGAATATTTACGAACCATATATGGTTATTACAGATGATGATAGCCGTTTGCAAATTGCATTGGGTGCCGTTGGAGAAAGGTTTAATTTTATTATTACCCGCGCCTTACCAATTGGGCTTATAATGCTAACCTGGCTTGTATTACAGCAAATTGGCGCCTATATTCCCATGGGTTGGATATATGTAATTATTACTGGTGTAGTGCTGGTTGCATTATATGGTTTTACCAAAAAAAATATGGTTGAAATAACCATCACATCAACGGGGGTAGAAATGGTTCAGCAATCCATTAGCGGCAGTAAGCATATTAATATTCCGGTGTCGGGTATTGAACGTATTAGCTATTCCACCTCAAAAAGTAAAACACCCCTAACCGTATTTACGTTGTATACAAATACGCAAAAAAAATACCCGCTATTACGCATAGCAGGCATACCGCAACATATTACTGGCGTATCCAATCAGCTTACTAAACTATTATCGGTTATTCCACAGCAGGCATAATATCATGCAATGATATTAGGGTAAAATGTAAATACCAGCAGTATATTTTTATGGCATCGGCTGTTGCGTCGCAAGCACTTTATCGTTCCACTTTTATGGCAGCAAATAACAGCCATTTTATACCACAAAACTACATTTTGCCGCCATAAAACCAGCACCCCGAAACGAGCGTGGCAAGCGGCGATGCCATAAAAAACTGAAGTTGACCCACACATATCATAGCTATAATTTTCGGGAATTTATGTACTGTCATAGGTTATAAAATGAATTGCATAAAAAACCCCGAGGGGCGTTTTGGCCCCCGGGGTTTGAAACTGCAACAACTGTAACGCTTAGAAAATCCTTTAAGGAAGGATTTTATTCCGGCTTAAGGCGCTTCCACACAACCTATAAAACAGGAACCGTTACTTAAACTTATCCTACTGTAATGGTATTACCGTTAATAGTAATTTTAAATTTAGCCAATGCGGTGGCTGCCGGACCTTGCAATACGGCACCTGTAGAAGTAAACTCGCTGCCATGGCAGGGGCAAGCAAATTGTGAGCTTGACTGATCGTAAGCTACTGTACAACCCTGGTGTGTACAGGTAAGGCTAAGCGCTGAAAAATCGCTAACGGTATTACCTGCACCAGTACGAATAAGAATGGCACCTCCACCCTGTTTTGCACTGCCAATAGAAGCAAGTTCTGAAGATAAATCAGCCGTAATTAATGCGTTGCCACCAGTAGTTCCACCTGAGGGTGTGCCAGATGATTTTGAACATGAAGCAGCAACACCGGATATGCCTGCCACTAATGCAGCTGTACCAAACGAATTAAAAAAATCTCTCCTTTCCATAGTAATGTTTTATTTGTGTTTTAAAATATGTGCAACAGCCAGTCTTGTTGTTTGATACCCATACCATTATTCTAATGGCCTGCTTTGAATTATGGCCACTTGTAATAATTTGTATGTTGGTGTATTTATTTATAATCGCTTTTGCAGGTTTGTTGTAACAATTGGTTACAAACAAATCATAATCAGCGAAAAGATTTTGTGATACTAATATTTATACCCGTGCCAGACATAGGTAAATTTCCTGTGCCTATACCTCCCAGTGCAATTTTTAAGTAAGGCTCGGCCCTTACATTAAAACTGCTGCCTATTTTTCTTTCGTATCCGCCACCTATATTCAATACTGCAAAAAGTTTGTTGGATGATGGGTAATAAGTGCGATCCCTAAATTGATTTTGGCCATTTATATTCAAGATATACCCATAATATTCTTCTTTCATAAAATAGGCTGATGTACCCATATTTGCCAGCCATCTTCCTTTTTTAGTTTCGCCAACCGTATACCGCACATTTAATGGCACTTCCGTCATTTCGCATTTGCCATCAACCGATACAATGTCTTTATTTATAAGATAGGGCACATTGCTTTTATCAAAATAGGCGCCTTTGGTATAGTAATTTTTTTTGTCAAATAAATACCCGGTTTCAACGCTCCACTTATTATTTATTTGGTACCCGCCAATTATTCCATACGAGGTACCCACCGTAGAAGTGCGCTGCATTTTAATAAAACTCAGGTCTGGTGCAAATAATACTCCCACATAAAAGCCCGATTGCTTTTTATTTACTGAAATCGTTTTTTTTGCTGCTTTAGCCAAGGGTGCGGCAGGTGGTTCAATGCTATTTGTGTTCTTTTTTATGGCTGGTGTAATTGCTACACTATCTGTACGTTCAAAAGAAGCAATGCTTTTTTCCTCTGATAATGGAGATGCAGGAGCATTCAACATTGTATTAAGTGCAATTTTATCTGCATTCTCATTGTTTACAGGCAAGGTTGGTGTAGTAATTAGTCCAATTTCATTTTCTGATGCCGCATATACTGCGCTGCCATTGGCAGCAGACAGCATATTGGCAAAACTGCCAACATTGTTATTATTACTTACCTCAGTTAATTGCTTTTGTTGTGTTGTATAGGTATTGCCTATTTGCTTTGTATTGGTTGCAACAGATGCCCCAATGTTTTGAGCCTTTGAATGCGCTATTTCGGGTCTTTTATCCTCCATGGCTTTATCCTGTACACCTGGTTTAATGCGGTGCTGCGGTGCCGGTGCATTACCAAAATTTTGGGTCCACTCATAATGCCCTAACCAGCCCAATGGAATAAACAGCAGATACCAGAAAATAAAGCGGCGCTTTTTCTTTTTTTCGGGTATAAAAGCTGCTCCATCATCGGAAGATTCGTGCAATGCCTGTTCTATCCTGTTCCAGTCGTAGGCAGCATCAGTTTCCGGCTGAAGATTTTCAGCGGCTTCCCGAAACAAATCGTCCATATTATCGTGGTTCAGGTAAAACATAAAATATTACCTTTTTGATCTTTAATCAGAAATTTTTGTAAAAATGCCTTGGCTTTTGACAAATTAGACTTTGAAGTACCAGCCGAAATGCCCAGCATTCTTGCAATTTCCTGGTGAGAATACCCATCAATTACATGCAGGTTAAATACTACCCTGTATGCAGGGCTTAATTTTTTAATTAATCCCACCAATTCTTTATACATCAATTGATTATCTCCATCCTTTGTGGTATCTGCTTGTAACCATTCTGCATCGTCCAGGCCGGTAAATCCAATTGTTAAACTTTCTTTGCGTACATAGTCTATGGATACGTTAATAATAATTCTGCGCATCCAGCCCAGTAACATAGGCTCCAGTGCCTCCGAGTTTCTAATTTCAAATTTTGCTATACTCCTGAATATTTTTATAAAAGCATCATTTGCAGCATTGGCAGCATTATCATAGGTTCCAACATAACGAAGTGCAATCTTTAATGCATAGCCCAGATATTGCTCATACAATAGCTTTTGGCTTGCAGCTTCGTTTGCAGCACATCCTTTTAATATAGCTGATAGTTCTTTCAAATGATATCAAAAAAATTCAGTTTGCAAATCTTATATTATAGCAAACCTGTATTTGTGTACAAAGGTTGCCTTTGGTAAAAAAATTATTTTACCAAACATAAAAATTAAGAAAAATGTTTATATCTGGTATACACCAAGCTTTTGTAAGGGATTAGGAAGTATTAGCCAGGCAACAGAATGTACTTAGGCAGCCGTTGCGTCGCACACTTGTACAGCTTTCTGCCCCTCAGCTGTTTACAACAAACAGGTTCACCAATTTAAATCTGCCGATTACCTATACAATTTCTCATATTTCCTTTCAAATCAAAAATTGCCAGACAATACAATAGCGGTTACAAATAATTCCAAACGGTAATATGCGATAACAAAATAGTCTATGGTGTATTATTCACCATAGACTATTGTACTATCAAATAAATTGAAATATTCTATTTTCCCAGGTAGGTACCATCGTATGAATACCTTGCTGTCATTTTAACACCACCATACAGAAAAGTAACCTGATAAACGCCTTCGCCTTTTCTTGCCCATTTAAGTGTAGTTGCGCCAGGATACATAGCGTTATAAGAATCAACACATGCCTGTGGAATAGTTGTATTAGGACGTCCGGCTTGAATAAGTGTTGCAGCAGCATTTGCTGAAGTATAGTTTGCTGCAAATGAAGAACTCATGGTAATTAGTAAAGCGGCGGCCAGGATAACTTTTTTCATAAAAATTTTTTTGTTTGTTTGTTTAATTTTTTTTCGGAGAACAGTTACTCGCTGTAAGCCTTTGTTCAACCGGTACATATTATAGTAGCTACCAAAATGAAGAATGTAACCACTGTTCTAAAAAATTTGATCATTTTTCTTTGAGATGTATTCTAACAGCACATCTTAATCAATCAGATTACACTTAACCCACCAATGATGAAAAAGTCCATGGCAAATTATTGCCATGGACTTTTTCATCATCATTTAACTAAAAACGGAAAAATTTATTTTCCCAGGTAGGTACCATCGTATGAATACCTTGCTGTCATTTTTTCACCACCATACAGAAAAGTAACCTGATAAACGCCTTCGCCTTTTCTGGCCCATTTAAGCGTAGTTGCACCCGGATACATGGCATTATATGAATTAACACAAGCCTGTGGAATAGTTGTATTAGGACGTCCGGCTTGAATAAGTGTTGCAGCAGCATTTGCTGAAGTATAGTTTGCTGCAAATGAAGAACTCATAGTAATTAGTAAAGCGGCGGCCAGGATAACTTTTTTCATAAAATTTTTTTTGTTGTTTGTTTAATTTTTTTTCGGAGAACAGTTACTTGTTATAAGCCTTTGTTCAACCGGTACATATTATAGTAGCAGCCATGAATGAGGTTGTAACCATTGGTTTTATATATTTATTATGCTAATACCTTCTACGGTTTTGTGCTTAAATACAACTGTATTTTGATGCCACAAGGGAGGAACCCTGAACCGAGCGTGGCAAGTAAAGCCTGATTCTTAACCTGCAGTTTGCTACATAAAAAACACAACACCTGTAAAATTTGGCCTAAATAGGCTTTCATTGCCTCAAAAAATACAATTAAAGCCCGCAGCTGGTTTTTTCTACATTAAATCCTGCTAAAGCAGTAGCTTCATAAGGTAAATAAGATTGAACGAACGCTAAATAATGTGTATGAAAAAAATACTGTTGCTGGCAGGGATAGTTACCTGCCTTATCTTTTTATCCTCGGCAAAACCGGCAGGTAAACAAGGTTGGATTTCTTTATTTGATGGGAAATCGCTTAAAGACTGGAAAGTGGGTAGTAACGCTGCTACATTCTCAGTAGATAGCGGGATGATAATTGTGCATGGCTCAACGGCGCATTTATTTTATGATGGCGAGGTAAAAAACCATATGTTTAAAAATTTTGAATTTAAGGCTGATGTTAAAACCATGCCTGGCTCAAATTCGGGTATTTATTTTCATACAGTGTATCAGGAAAGCAGCTGGCCCGAAAAAGGATATGAAGTACAGGTAAATAATTCTCATGGCGACTGGAGAAGAACAGGCAGCCTTTATGGCATTCAGGATGTAAAGGAAGTGTATGTAAAAGATAATGAATGGTATACCGAGTATATTAAAGTAGAAGGCAAAAGGGTTATTATAAAAATTAATGATAAAACAGTTGTGGATTATACTGAGCCCGACAATGTGCAACGCGACCCCGATGATGTACAAAGGGTTATTTCAAGCGGCACTTTTGCCTTACAAGGCCACGACCCAAAGAGCATTGTTTATTTTAAAAACATCATGGTAAAACCATTGGCGGATTAATTGTTGTTATAGGGCAGAATGGAGATATAGAGATCTTCCACTTTTTTACGGGCCCATGGCGTTTTGCGCAAAAAGGTTAGGCTGGATTTAATACTGGGATTGCTGTTAAAACAGTTGATATTAATAATGCTGCCCAGTTCATTCCATCCAAAATGTGCCACCAGGGTTTTTACAATATTTTCTAAAGTAATGCCATGCAGGGGATCTTTTGATATTGCCATTGGTTATTGTATAAAGTGGTAAACCTTAATAGGTGTAAAAATAAATCAATTTTCCTCAAAGCCTATTACCTGCAGTTGAACTATTCCACCGCACCTCAATGGCATTCTTTTTTTAGTTAACTTCCAAACTTCATTTATTCTTATAAATTATTGTATGAAATATACACTCTTATTGCTGCTTTGTATCACCACTTTACATGCTGTGGCTCAAAATATTCAAAACAATCCGGGCTCTAACCATGGTAATAAATTTGAACAGTTGGGTACCATATTACCTACGCCAAATGAATACCGTACCGCCAGCGGCGCACCCGGCGATAAATACTGGCAGCAAAGAGCTGATTACAATATAAAATGTAAGCTGGATGAAAATAAACTGGTTTTAACAGGATCTGAAACAATTACTTACTATAATAATTCTCCTGACAAGCTGGACTATTTGTGGATTCAGCTGGACGAGAACGAACATAGCTCTGTTAACAATGCAGGTTATGAAGATACTGCCATATTATCCAGCGATATGGCCATGGCACAACTGGAAAAAATTGAAGAACAACAAACTGATAACGGATATGGTGATATTATTACAAAACTCACTGATGCAACCGGTAAGCCACTGAATTATATTATTAATAAAACCATGATGCGTATTGATTTGGATGTACCGATGAAACCCGGTGCTACCATAGTATTAAAAATAGACTGGCATTACCGAATACCAGAAAGAATAAACCATTTTGCAGGAACCAGGGGTGGGTATGAATATTTTTCAGAAGATGGCAATGCCCTTTTTACTATTGCCCAATGGTATCCCAGGCTTTGTGTTTACAGCGATTTTCAGGGCTGGCAAAACCACCAGTTTACCGGCCGCGGAGAGTTTGCCCTTACTTTTGGCAATTTTACCGTAGAAATGACGGTGCCTGCCGATCATATTGTTGGCGCAACCGGCGAATGCAGTAATTACCAACAAGTGCTTAGTCCAACCCAATATAGCCGCTGGCAGCAGGCACAAAAAGCTACAGAGCCCTTGCAAATTGTAACACTGGCCGATGCACAAAAAGCAGAAATGCAAAAAAGCACTGCTACAAAAACATGGATATTCAAAGCCAATATGGTGCGTGATTTTGCGTGGACATCCTCCCGTAAATTTATTTGGGATGCAATGCCCGCTTTTGTAGAAGGCAAGAAAGTAATGTGCATGAGTTTTTATGGTAAAGAAGCCTATAACCTGTATAGTAAATTTTCTACCAAACTGGTGGCGCATACTATAAAAACCTATTCTCATTTTACCATTCCATACCCTTACCCGGTAGCACAAAGTGTAGAAGCTGCCAATGGAATGGAATACCCCATGATTTGCTTTAACCCCGGCCGCACAGAAAAAGACGGCACCTACAGCGAAGCCACCAAAAACTGGATGGTAATGGTAGTAATACACGAAGTAGGCCATAACTTTTTCCCCATGGTGGTGAACAGCGATGAAAGACAATGGAGCTGGATGGATGAAGGCCTTAACAGCTTTTGCCAATACCTTACCGAGGAATTATATGATAACCGTTATGCTACCAAACGCGGCCCCGCATTTCTGATAACAGATTATATGAAATTGCCTAAAAGCGAGCTGGAGCCCATTATGACCAATAGCGAAAACATAGCCCAATTTGGCCCCAATGCCTATGCCAAACCCGCCACTGCATTAAACATACTGCGCGAAACCGTTATGGGCCGGCAACTATTTGATTTTGCATTTAAAAAATACGCCCAGCGCTGGGCATTTAAACACCCAACACCAGCAGATTTATTCAGAACCATGGAAGATGCCAGTGCCGAGGATTTAGACTGGTTTTGGCGTGGCTGGTTTTATAGTATAGACCCCTGCGATATTGCTTTAGACAGCGTTAAAGCCTTCAAGTTAGATGCAACTGCCAAAACCAAAATCCTGTATAACGATCCCGAAGTAAACAGCATGGGTATGAAAAAAATAGATGCCCCCATAGTGCATGCATTTGAAGATATTTCTAAAATAAGAAACCGTACTGATAAAAATATACAGTTCTTAACAGACAAGGATACCAGCCTGCGTGATTTTTACTGGAAGTACGACCGCGGACTGGAGCCTTACGATGCTAATTTTAGCTATAAAGCCACCCCGGTACTGGAAGATATTACCGCAGCCGAAAAACAGCAGTTCGCCAACAAATACCTGTACCAGTTAAGCTTTAGCAATAAAGGTGGTTTGGTAATGCCCATTATTGTTGAATTTACTTTTACTGATGGTACAAAAGCGCTAAACCACATTCCTGCACAGGTATGGCGCAAAAATGAAAATGCAGTAAGCAAAGTGTTTATCACCGTTAAAGAAGTGGCATCTATACAAATTGACCCCATGAAAGAAACTGCCGATATAGACGAAACCAATAATAACTGGCCCAAATTATCTGCCCCTTCCCGATTTACTATTTACAGGGAAAAATCGCAGGCTTTTGGCCAAACTGAAGGGGTTAGTCCAATGCAAAAAGCGGTACAAAAAAATAAATAGCCTTAGGCTACTATGTAGAATTATTTACCCGGCAACAGGTAATAAATATAGCTGCCGTTGCGTCGCACACTTGTACAGTTAGATACTTTGTGCAGCAAACAAAAGAAAAATATTTTATACCGCTAAGGCATACTGGTAACAAAGGCTGAAATTACCTGCCCTATATGTTGTATTTTAATTAAACCGGCTGTTAAAAGCCCCATTATTTGCTACAGTACAAGTGTGCGACGCAAGTAAAGATGCCATAGTAATTTGTTGCCCGGCCCAATACAATCAAAATGCTGTAATAGTATATATTTTATAAATTCATACACATTTTACTATGCATATGTTTAATGGCAAACGGTATATCACATTTCTTTTATTTGCACTGCTATTTTGTACCGGTAAAAATTTACAGGCACAACAAAATGCAAACTATAGTTCCATTTTTACCGCAGGTGAAGCAAAATGGTTTAAAAGAGAATTACCCGCAGCCATACAGTTACTGCAATTATACATCAGCAAAACAGGCGCTGCAACTGATAGCAATGATATTATAAATGCCAACGACCTGCTGGCCAATATTTATCTTACCAAATCCAATTATGATAGTGCACTTTATTTCTCCGCTAAGTGTATGGAAGCTTTAAATAAAATAAGCAATAAAAGGCTATTGCCAAATTACTATCAAACAAAAGCAAGGATCTATAATCAGCTGGGCGAAATGGAAAATACCATTCTGTATTTTTCAATAGCCGACAGTTTGTATGCAATTGCCACTGAAAAAATTTTAAGAGATCAAGGCGTATATACTGCAGCCGCACTGGGCAGTATTTTCCAGGAGCAGCACCAGTATGAAAAATCGGCGGAGTATTATCAGCTGGCTGTTCAAAGAGCTGCTAATCAGCCAACCAGATGCCCATTATTACAAAGCCTGGAAGCATTAGCTAATTTGTATATAGACCAAAAAGAATATGCAAAAGCAACACCCATTTTTTACACAAAGCTTTTTACTGAACCAGACACAAGCGATTATTGCCACGTGTATGCATACGCATATCTTGATATGGGAGATATACACAGCCACAAAGGCAATGCGGATAGCGCTTATTTCTATTATCAAAAAGCAATTGGTTTATTTTATAGTAGCAGTGAATATTATAAATTAGATGCCGCCTATATAAGGTTGGCAACAATCAATTTTAAAAAGGGAAACATTACAGCAGCCAAACAGTTTTGCGATAGTACTTTAGAATGGGCTTACCGCAATAATAATCTGAAACAGGCAATAGATTGTTACCAGCTTTTGGCAGACATATCCATTCAACAAAATCAATTTGAAAGCGCCGTATTATACCTGCAGAAAAAAGAAAAATGCAGCGATAGTTTACTCAATTTAAAAAACCTGGAAGCCAGTAACAACCTTTACATAATTAATAAAGTAAAGGAAAAAGATCAGTCAATTGCTGCACTTAATTTTACAAATAATTTAAACCAGGATTTAATAAAAAAAAGAGAAACTATTAATTATTTATTGGCAGGGCTATTAGTGGTATTGCTGGTATTATTTACCATTTATTTAAACAGGTTAAGGCTTAAAAGGCAACTGGACAAACAAAACGCTGTGGCACAGGAAAGGGAACGTATTATTGCCGACCTGCACGATGATATTGGCGCCACCCTTAGCAGTATGCATATTTATGGTGATCTTGCCCAGCAGGTATGGTTTACACAGCCTGAGGCAAGTAAAGACATGGTGGCAAAAATAACTGTGCAGTCTAAAGAATTAATGACAAGAATGGGCGATATCATATGGAGTATGAAGCCCCCCGATGAGGAAAAACATTCATTTACAGCAAGGCTTAAAAACTATAGTAACGAATTACTGGCTGCAAAAAATATTGAATGTGAGTTTAATATAGATGAAACACTAAGCAAGAAAATTATACGTCCGCAGGTACGCAGAAACATATTGTTAATTGCCAAAGAAGCCATGAACAATATTGCAAAATACAGCCATGCAACAACAGCCACTGTAGTGCTCACCCGGCAAAATGAAACCTTATTACTTACTATTAGTGATAATGGTATAGGGTATCATACAGAAAATACAATACCAGGTAACGGCCTAAATAATATACAACGGCGTTGCCGGCAATTAAATGGGGGTTGCAGTATACAATCCATTCCAGGCAGTGGGGTTACTATTGATTGTACATTTCCTATAGCTACAATTAGCCATACCCTTTAAATTATATACTTCTATTTTTGTTATATGGTACGAGTATCGGTATATGATGATAATAAAGCAAGGCGCGAAAGCCTGGAGGCGTTTTTGCAATTATCGCCGGGTTTATTTTTTGCCGGTGGCTTTGAAAACTGTACCCATATTCTTACCAATATACAATCCGCTGAACCCGATTTAATTCTCATGGATATTGAAATGCCTGAAACAGATGGCATTAGCGGGGTACTACAGGTCAAAAAAAATTACCCCCATATAAAAATAATAATGCAAACCGCATTTGATGATGATGATAAAGTTTTTGCAGCCATACAGGCAGGGGCAGAAGGCTATATTTTAAAAAACGCCTCAATAGTACAGCTATCACAAAGTATTGATGAAGTAATGAATGGTGGCGCCAGTATGAGCCCTTCTATTGCCTTAAAAGTAATGCGCTATTTTAGTACACAAGCACAACCTAACAATTATCACCTTACCCTCAAAGAAACCGAAGTATTAAAACATCTGTCAAAAGGCCTTAGTTATAAAATGATTGCCGATCAAATGGGCATTAGCTATTTCACGGTAAATAATCATGTAAAAAAAATCTACGAAAAACTTCAGGTACATTCACTTGGCGAGGCAGTAGCAATGGCACACAAAAATAAATTGGTATAAGTTGTTGGACCGGGCATAAATCATCTGGCAGCATTTCTTGCGTCGCACTCTTGTGCTGCATCAGGCAGGGCAGCTTATTAAACAGCCCAATACAAATGTATTTTTGGTTACAGCTATTGTAGGCATTTGATAACCGAAACAGCATCTACTCCTATTTAAATACTCCTTTTACTTTATAAAAAAGTTGTAGTTAAATAAACCCATTATTTATACCGTAAGCAACCAGCTCGCCTGTAGACTTTGTATTGGTTTTATGCAATAAATTCTGCCGGTGATTATCAATAGTTTTAATGGCTATATTAAACTCACCGGCTATTTGTTTACTGCTATAGCCTGCAGCCAGATAACGCAACACTTCCAATTCACGTGGCGAAATTTTAGGCAAATCCTCATTAGATTTAGATAAATTTCCGCCATCCAAACAAAGAAACTGCTGGCAGCTATCATCTGATGTATCAAGAATACTCATCATAGCCATTCCATCCTTTTTAATATGCGAAATATCCGTAAGTAGAGTAAGCCCATAATTTATTCGCCCATCGGTATCCAACAATGTATCTGCGTATTGCACCATTACCCATCTATATATACCTGCCGCATTTTTAAAACGTAAATAAACTGTTGCGTGAACATGGGGTTTTCGCTCCATTGATAGATTGGTAAAATAATTAACCCAATAGGTACTAAACGCAAACATATGTGTAAGGTCTTCCGGATGTGTGTGTTTGAAAATTAATTCCGGAGAACTACCAACAAGCTCCCTTTCTTTTATGCCTGTCATTTGTTCCAGCATACCACCTGCTGCATGCACCACCCATTGTACAGGGTCTGCAATAAACCAAAAGTAATTGCCAATAGCCAGTTTTTTAAAATGTGTAATGGTAGGTGCAAATAAGGCAATGGGATCCTCAGACACCGATACAATCCGGGAAGCACCAAAAGTTAACCGGAGATCTTCCTCTTTCACCGGACTTAATAAGGTGTAGTTAAAATGCATCATAAAAAATTTATAGGGATAAATACCTATTGCTGTGGCTATAAAAGCACAATATGTTTGTTCGTAAAAATACCAAGTGCCGCGCTATCAATCTATGGCTACATCTAGCTATAGTGCCGTTGCTAACCTGCAAGTAGTTTTATAAACCCCTTTCTTCAAACCAAAACAAACAGAATTTATGAAAAAAGTATTACTCTTAACTGCAGGATTATTTCTAAACCAGTTGATTTTTGCACAAACTCCAGTTGCTTTTTATCCTTTTAATGGCAATGCCAACGATGTAAGCGGCAACAACTTGAATGGCAGTATTATAGGTGCTCCTGTTTTTACAACCGATAGGTTTGGCAATGCAAACAGCGCAATATCATTTAACGGCAATACCGCAAACCGTGTAGAAGTTGCAGACAATGTATTGCTACATCCTGCAAGCATAACTATTGCCGCCTGGATATTCCTTAATAACAACTCTGGGTTGCAAACCTTCATAGATAAACCTTTGTCGCCTTGCATTAACGATTCCTGGCATTTTGGAGCACTAAACGCTGATTATTCTACATGGATTTCAAGAACTACATCCTGTGGCGATTTCGCACAGGTAACAACACCTTTATCAATAAATACATGGATTCATGTTGCCGCGACGGCAGACCCCGTTAGTGGACAGTTGAAGTTGTACATAAACGGCATTTTGGTGAATACATCTGAATACTCTGGTGCAATACCCTATGATAACAATGTTATGTTTTTTGGCGCCGCACTTGAAAACAATAGCCTTGCTTTTCCTATGAACGGTTCCATTGACGAAGTGAAAATTTACAACACTGCTTTAACGGCTGCACAGGTAAATGATCTGTATAATAATTTTGAAGTCTGCAACAACATAGATGATGATGGCGACGGGCTGATTGACGAAACCTGTATACCTACTGTTTCTATAGCTAATAAAAGTATAACTGAGGGTAACAGCGATACTACAGATATGAAATTTGCTGTAACATTGAACCACCCTTACGATAGCACTGTTTCTGTACGCTATAAAACAGCAAATATAACTGCCACCGCAGGTAGCGACTATCTGCCGGCAAATAAAGTGCTAAGATTTAGTCCCGGTCAGGTAAGAAAAAATATCACCATCAGTGTATTGGGAGATATAATACCAGAACCCAACGAACAGTTTAATGTAATCCTTAGCAATCCCGTAAACACCATACTGGGCGCAGCTGACACTGCATTAGGTATTATTCGAAATGATGATGTGGCTTTTGCAATCACATCAACATCTGTTGATGAATTAAAAAATATCGGTGTAAGAATTTCACCAAATCCTGCAAAAGACCAGTTACATATAACGGGGTTAACCGTAGGCACACTAATACAAGTGATGGATTTACAAGGTAGGGTATTGTTGAAACAAAATGTAAGCAACAATGCACCTGTAAATATTTCAACACTTACACCCGGCTTATATATGCTACGGTATGCAGAGCACAATACCTATAAAACAATAAAGTTTATAAAAGAATAAAAATGTAAAATACAGCCGGGACGTATTTATATGTAACCGGCTGTATTACTTACAGCATCTACGTTGCGTCGCACTCTTGTACTTTGGGATAATTCTATTGGGCTTTATAGAAGCGAAGGCCGTTGGCGGGACGCCAACAGCTGCGAAAACGATTGCTCATGTATTACAAAACTGTATAGATACATTAAGTTATTGCCCCGTTGCTAACCTGCTGATAGTTTTATATACCCTCTTTTTTTCAAACCAAAACAAACAGAATTTATGAAAAAAGTATTATTCTTAACTGCAGGCTTATATCTAAGCCTTGCATTAAATGCACAGTCGCAAAACTTACCTGGTAGCGGCAATGCCTTAAACTTTGATGGGGTAGACGACCATGTAACAATAAATGCCTATGCTGTTCCAACTACCGGAGACTTTACTGTTGACCTTTGGGTATTTAACAGGAATAATACAGAGGGCTTTCGTGAATTTATTTCTCAGGGTGCAAGTGGAGATGCATTTTATATTGGTACTACCAATTTAACGGGAATCATAAGATTAGGTGACACCTGGCAAAACACCGGTATTTTAATGCCCCTGAATAAATGGACGCATCTCTGTGTTGTAAAGTCCGCCACCAATGGCTTTTTATACATGAATGGCATACTTGTTTCATCAATCTCTAATTATGCAATTAGTGCTGCCGGAACCACAACATTGATTGGCAAGCAATATGGCGGGATATCAGAATTTCCAAATGCTATAATTGATGAGGTACGTATTTGGAATATAGCCCTTAGCCAAACGCAAATACGTGAACGAATGTGTCGGAAAATGCCCAATAACGATGCCTTATTCAGTACACTTACTGCCTACTATAATTTTGATGAAAGCACTAGTACAACTGTATTTGACGCAACTGCCAATAATAATAACGGCACGCTTATCAATGGACTTGCAAGGGTAACTAGCGCTGCACCAATTGGCAATGCTAGCGCTAATAATTATGTAACAACTGGATTGCCATCCACTAGCCTTTCTTTTCCTGCTCAGGATAATTTATCAATAGCAGTAAACTCAGGAACTTATTCTGGTACTGCAGGCGTGCATCTATTTCGCGTAGACGAACAACCGAATACCACCAATGGCATAGAAGGTGTGGGTAATAACAATAGGTATTTCGGTGTATTCACCGCTAATATCAACAGCCCTCAAATTACTACAGTATACAATTATACCGGCAACCCTTTCATTGCCACAGAGCCTACCATGCGCTTATTTAGCAGATCCGATAATGCGGCTTCGGTTTGGGGTATTACTTCAGCTACGCAAAACCTAACATCTAATACATTTACACTTACCGGTGATAATGCGGAGTATATCTTAGGTAGTATTGGAACCGTAATACCTACCATTTCTATAGCCAATAAAAGTTTAGCCGAGGACAATACAGATACCACAGACATGAAGTTTACAGTAACACTAAACCGCCCTTATGACAGTACAATTTCAGTGCGCTATAAAACAGCAAATATAACTGCCACCGCAGGTAGCGACTATGTACCTATAAATAAAGTACTAAGATTTAGTCCCGGTCAGGTAAGAAAAAACATCGCCATCAGCGTATTGGGAGATATAACACCAGAACCCAACGAACAGTTTAATGTAATCCTTAGCAATCCGGTAAACACCATACTGGGCGCAGCTGATACAGCACTGGGTATCATTCGAAATGACGATGCGGCTTTTGCAATTGTATCAAATGGGGTTGATGATTTAAAAAATATCGGTGTAAGAATTTCACCAAATCCTGCAAAAGACATACTTCAAATATCAGGTTTCAATACTGATAAAAATAGCATAGTAATCACTGATTTACAAGGTAGAATTATGCTTCAACAATCCATTGGCCGCGGCAGTACAACTGTAAATATTGCCCATTTAAGTGCAGGTATTTATTTGCTAACTTATACCAATGGTGGAGCTTACAAATCAATAAAAATTTTAAAGCAATAAAAAAGTTTTAGCCAGGCAGTAGATCCAATGGCAGCTTTACTTGCGTCGCACACTTGTACTTCAGAATCAAAGCTCAAGCTACAAGTTTACTTTACCTATGATAATAACAGGTTATAGAAGGGTGCTTTTGTTTAAGAAAATCACAAACATTAATCTATGCCAGTAGCAATATAGCCAGCAAAAGAAGGTAAATAACAAAATGCATACAAAATCACTTATAATGAAATACAAAATATGGCTTCCTCTACTGTTGTTATTAACTGTACAACAGAGTAAAGCACAAAATATTTTTCCAGCAGCAGGCAGGGCTGGTATCTACACTACTAATCCATCAGCAACGCTACAGGTAAAAGGTGGAGCCAGGTTTGGCGCCAGCAATGCTAACTATATTAATATAGATAGTGCAACAGGTAACCTCTCATTTAATGGTAGTAGCCAGTACCGTGTAGGTGGTAACCAGTATGCATTTGCTTTTTCAGGCAACCCCAATTATGGTTTGTATTTCAATCAAACAAATGTGCGATACGAGTTCAGGAACAATGCGGCTGCACCATCTTTTTATGTAGGAGCAGATGATGGCAATGGTGTATTTACAGGTGGGGTAAGGGTAGGCAACAGCAACAGTGCCGTGGCTGGTAATATTCGTTGGGCCAATGGAGACTTCCAGGGCTATAATGGCACCGCCTGGGTTTCTTTAACTGGTAGCGGAGCCAGTAATGGAGCAGATAAAAGTTTAGGTAATCTTATAGCACCCACCGCATTAAATGTTGATCTGTTACCCAACGCAACCAATACAATCAGTCTTGGTTCTACTACTTTTCGATATGAAGATGTGCATTTGTTTAATCTTAAGTTTTCCAATGGCACAACGCAAACTACTGCCTTTACGCCCTATAATGCAGGAGACGGCATTAGTATAAGCAGTAATTCCATTGCTAATACAGCGCCAGATCAAACTGTAGTATTAAACCCTGGCACAGGTATTAGTGTAGGTGGTACTTACCCCAATTTTACAATAGCCTCCACACTTACAGGTTCTCAATGGGCAACTGGTACAGACAATATTTCTTATACTGTTGGCAACGTGGGTATTGGTACTACTACCCCGCAGGCAAAGTTGGAAATTGTTAATGGTGACGCTAAAATAAACGGAATCACAATTGGAAGAGGGAATGGAATTGGAGGTAATTTGAATACAGCATTTGGCGTAACTGCCTTGGTTTCCAACACTACAGGCTCCTTTAATACTGCAACAGGTTTTGCCGCCATGCAATTAAATAGTTCAGGCTCCAATAATACTGCAAACGGGTACGCCGCCTTGTTTAAAAATTCTACTGGGAGTAGTAATGCCGCTGTAGGAGTAGGTGCGCTTTTTGAAAACACAACGGGCAAGTCCAATAGTGCATTTGGGGTTAATGCGCTCAGTTTTAATACAACCGGCAATACAAATGTAGCATTTGGGGTAGCGGCATTATTTAGTAATTCATCTGGCCGTTCAAATGTGGCTATTGGTGTTGATGCTTTGCGAAGCAATACCACAGGTAATAACCAGGTAGCCATTGGCGATTCTGCCTTATATAATCAAAGCGGCGGTGCTGGGCAAAATATAGCATTAGGCTCAAAGTCCCTGTTTGCAAATACTTCCGGCAGTAGAAATACTGCAACCGGCTTTAATGCAATGTTTTCTAACACTACAGGTTTTCTCAATGTTGCAAATGGTTACAATGCTTTGTTTTCAAACACTATAGGTGTTTTCAACGTTGCAACCGGCAGCGGTGCATTGGAATCAAATACCACCGGACATTCAAATGTCGCAAACGGCAAGGATGCATTGTTTTCAAACTCAACTGGCTACTTTAATGTTGCAAACGGTAGTGGTTCATTGGCTTCAAATTCAACTGGTTATTCCAATGTTGCCACTGGCAGCGGTGCATTATTTTCAAACACAACCGGTTTTTCAAATGTTGCATATGGCATTAATTCCCTCCTCAGTAATCAAACAGGCAGTAATTTAGTAGCTATTGGAGACTCTGCCTTGCTTAACCAAAACGGGGGCAATGGGTTTAATACAGCAGTAGGCTCAAAAGCTTTGTTTGCAAACATTACAGGCCAGGAAAATACAGCAACCGGCTACAATGCCTTACTTAACAATACCGGTAATTTTAATACTGCATTTGGTACCAATGCGCTGGTAAATAATACTACTGGTATATCTAATGTTGGCATAGGTACCAATGCAATAATAGCCAATAGCACAGGAGGCAATAATACAGCTATTGGTGTTAATGCACTTAATATAAATGCCACCGGCAGCAATAACACCGCCATTGGCCGCAGTGCCAATGTATCTGTTGGAAATTTAACCAATGCTACAGCTGTTGGTAATGGCGCCATTACTGATGCAAGTAACAAAATTCGCTTCGGCAATACGGCAGTTACCTCAATTGGTGGACAAGTAAGCTATACCACTTTCAGTGATGGGCGTTTTAAACAAAACATTAAAGAAGAAACCCACGGACTTGATTTTATTAAAAAACTTAAACCTGTTTCTTATAACTATAACGTAAACAGCATTGATAATTTCTGGGGCATAAAAGAAAGCACAGAAGACAAAGCAAATGCTGATGTACAAAAAGCAAAAGCTGTACAACTTAAGAAAAGATACACCGGCTTTCTTGCACAGGATGTAGACAAAGCTGCACAAAGTGTTGGATACGATTTTAGTGGAATTGATAAACCCGAAGACGACAGTAAAAGTACCTGGGGCCTGCGCTACAGCGATTTTGTTGTGCCATTGGTAAATGCAGTACAGGAGCTATCAAAACAAAATGATGAACTATTCAAAAAGAATGATGAACTATCTAAACAAAACGATTATTTACAGCAGCAGATAGAAGAAATAAAAAGAATGATTACAGCAAACAGCAACGCAATGCCTGAAAACACAACAACACAGCAGGCCGTATTAAGCAGCATAGATGCATCGCTATCGCAGAACATTCCTAACCCTTTCAATAACTATACAGTTATCAGGTACCAGGTGCCTCAGCAATCAAAACAGGCTGTAATAAATATTACTGCCGCAGATGGTAAAATAGTTAAGTTGATTAATCTATCTGCAAAAAACAATGGCCAGTTGAATTTGCAAACCTCAGAACTGGCCGCAGGTACTTATCGTTATTCATTAATTGTGGATGGCAAATTAATTGACACCAAAACAATGGTGCTCATAAAATAAATGGCTGCCAATGGTATTCTTATCTGCTGTACCTAACAACTGCAATATGTGACATTCCATTGAATCATTTCGATTTGATCATTATTGCCACTGTGTAAAAGTCAGTCCTATTTCAACCGGAAAAATCTAGACAACTGGGGATGATTGTAGCAATGGAGCCTTTAAACCTAATAATATATTAATTAAGAAAATATACCTAAAAATCAATTTAAATGAAATACAAAATTTGCCTTCCGCTCCTTTTGTTGATAACCGTAAACCAAATTAATGCACAAAATATTTTTCCTCCCGCAGGCAGGGCTGGCATATACACCACAAATCCATCAGCAACGCTACAGGTAAAAGGTGGCGCCAGATTTGGCTTCTCCAATGCCAACTATCTCAATATAGATAGTGCAACCGGTAACCTCTCGTTTAATGGCAGCAGCCAATACCGTGTAGGCGGTAATCAGTATGCCTTTGCATTTGCTGGTAACCCCAATTATGGTTTGTATTTTAATCAAACAAATGTGCGGTACGAGTTTAGAAACAATGCAGCTGCTCCTTCTTTTTACGTTGGTGCCGATGATGGTAATGGCGTATTTACCGGTGGCGTAAGGGTGGGCAACAGCAACAGCGCCGTGGCTGGTAATATACGTTGGGCCAATGGAGACTTTCAGGGCTATAACGGCACCGCCTGGGTTTCTTTAACTGGTAGCGGAGCTAGTAATGGAGCAGATAAAAGTTTAAGTAATCTTATTGCACCCACGGCATTAAATGTTGATCTGCTACCCAATGTAACCAATACAATCAGTCTTGGGGCTGCGTCTTTACGTTATAAAGATGTGCATTTGTACAATGTAAAATTTGCAGATGGCAGTACGCAAACAACTGCTTTTACCCCTTATATTGCAGGAAATGGCATAAACATCAGCGGTAACACTGTTGCCAATATAGCGCCAGATCAAATTGTAGTATTAAACCCTGGCACAGGTATTAACATAGGTGGCGCTTATCCCAATTTTACTATAGCCTCAACACTTACAGGTTCTCAATGGGCAACTGGTACAGATAATATTTCTTATACTGCCGGCAACGTGGGTATTGGTACTACTACCCCACAGGCAAAGTTGGAAATTGTTAATGGTGACGCTAGAATCAACGGAATCACAATTGGAAGAGGGAATGGAATTGGAGGCGATTTGAATACAGCATTTGGAGCATCAGCATTGTTTGCTAATACTACCGGCTCCTTTAATACTGCAACTGGTTTTCATACACTATTTGCAAACAGCACCGGATTTGGTAATGTAGCCAATGGTTATAATGCATTAGCCTCAAACACTACAGGTGAAAATAATACAGCAACCGGTAGTAATGCATTAAGCGCAAATACAACAGGTAGGGAGAATGTGGCAAATGGCATAAATACCCTTGCATCAAATATTACAGGATATGGAAACGTTGCTATTGGAGATAATGCATTATTTAAAAATACAACAGGTGCATATAACGTTGCAAACGGTGCACGTGCATTATATTCAAACACCACCGGATTTGCAAATATTGCTATTGGAGTTAACGCATTAAGTGCCAATACCATTGGTACAGGCAATATTGCCAACGGCAATAGTGCCTTATATGAAAATATCTCTGGAAACGATAATATTGCACATGGCACAAGTGCATTAACTTCAAACACCACGGGTTCAAATAATGTTGCCTATGGCAATAATGCATTGGGGGAAAACATATCCGGTTTCTCTAATGTAGCCATTGGCACCAGCGCGTTAAGATTTAATACAGAAGGAAGCAACCAGGTAGCCATTGGCGATTCTGCTTTATTTAATCAAAACAGTGGTTCTAGCAGAAATACTGCCCTAGGCTCAAAAGCCCTATTTACAAATACCAGCGGCTTCCGAAATACTGCAGCTGGCTATAATGCCATGTTCTTAAATACCACCGGTTCTAACAATGTTGCATATGGCAGTAATTCATTGGTCGCAAACACCACAGGATCAGCGAATGTAGCCATTGGAAGCAATGCAATGTTATCAAACAGCACAGGTTTATCCAATACTGCGATTGGGAATAGTACTTTGTTTTCTAACACTACAGGTTCAAACAATGTTGCAAATGGCGCTAGTACTTTGGTTTTAAACACTACAGGTTCAAACAATGTTGCAAATGGCAGAGATGCCATGTTTTCAAACACCACAGGTTTTTCAAATGTTACAGCTGGCATTAGTGCGCTTCACGATAATCAAACAGGTAGTAACCTGGTAGCTATTGGCGATTCTGCCTTATATAATCAAAACGGAGGTGCTGGGCAAAATACTGCACTAGGCTCAAAGGCCCTGTTTGCAAATACTTCCGGCAGTAGAAATACTGCAACCGGCTTTAATGCAATGTTTTCAAATACCACTGGGCAATCCAACGTTGCAAATGGCAGCAATGCCATGTTTTTAAACACCACAGGATCTAGCAATGTTGCCAATGGTAATAGTGCTTTGTTTTTAAACACTACAGGTTCATCCAATACTGCAATTGGCAACAGTACTATGCTTTCAAATACAACCGGCTCCTCTAATGTCGCAATTGGTAGCAGTGCATTGGTTTCAAACTCAACTGGTTCATTCAATGTTGCAAACGGCATCGGTGCTTTGCTAAACAACACAACCGGTTTTTCAAATGTTGCAACTGGCATTAATGCGCTTCGCAATAATCAAACAGGCAATAATTTAGTAGCCATTGGAGACTCTGCCATGCTTAACCAAAACGGGGGCAATGGATTTAATACAGCTGTAGGCTCAAAAGCTTTGTTTGCAAACATTACCGGCCAGGAAAATACAGCAACCGGCTACAATGCTTTACTTAACAATACCGGTAATTTTAATACTGCATTTGGTACCAGTGCACTGGTAAATAATACTACTGGTATATCTAATGTTGGCATAGGTACCAATGCAATAATAGCCAATACCACAGGAGCCAATAATACAGCTATTGGTGTTAATGCACTTAATATAAATGCTACCGGCAGCAATAACACCGCCATTGGCCGCAGTGCCAATGTATCAGTTGGAAATTTAACCAATGCTACCGCTGTTGGTAATGGCGCTATTACTGATGCAAGTAACAAAATTCGTTTCGGCAATACGGCTGTTACCTCCATTGGTGGACAGGTAAGCTATACCACCTTTAGCGATGGCCGTTTTAAACAAAACATTAAAGAAGAAACCCACGGCCTTGATTTTATTAAAAAACTTAAACCTGTTTCTTACAACTATAATGTAAACAGCATTGATAATTTCTGGGGCATAAAAGAAACCACAGAAGACAAAGCAAATGCTGATGTACAAAAAGCAAAAGCTGCACAACTTAAGAAACGTTATTCCGGCTTTCTTGCACAGGATGTAGACAAAGCAGCAAAAAGTGTTGGATATGATTTTAGTGGAATTGATAAACCCGAAGACGACAGTAAAAGCACCTGGGGCCTGCGCTACAGCGATTTTGTTGTGCCATTGGTAAAAGCTGTACAGGAGCTATCAGCAGAAAATGATGCATTATCCTCTGCGAACAAAGAACTTAAAAACAGGTTGGATAAAATTGAACAACTCCTCCTTGTAAATACCAATACGGCAATACCTCAACAAACAGTTGTTTTATCTTCCCCCGCAACACAGCCCAACAATGCTGTACTTTATCAAAATGCACCAAATCCATTTAAAGCACAAACAACCATTCAATATTTTCTACCGCAGCAGGCAACAACAGCCTATTTGCAAATAAGCACCTCAGATGGAAAATTGATAAAACAAATTACGTTAACCGCCAGGGGTAAAGGACAGGTAAATCTGCAAACGGCGCAACTGGCTGCAGGTACCTACCGCTATAGCCTTATCATGAATGGGCAATTAATTGATACCAAAACAATGGTATTACAATAACCATTTCATCGTATAAGTATGTACCTGGCTGCAAAGCAACTGGCAACACCGCTTGCGTCGCACACTTGTACAGCATACCAATACCGGGCAAAAAAGCTAAAAATAGTTGTTTAAATCTGTTGCCTCTATTATCTCATCTATCGACTATCACACTATAAACACCACTCTATGGACAAGAAAGAATTACAAAAACTCGTTAAGAAAGAATTTCTAAGTATTCCGTTAGGCGATTTATTAGAAAAGAGCCCATCAGTATTAGCTGATGTATCAGAAAAGCAGGCAAACACGCTTAAACATTTAAAAATAAATAACCTATACGATCTCGGTCTTTCAGATATTTTTCAAAATGCCCGATACATCACCAGCATCAGTAATAAAGACCTAAAAGCAAAAGCTGGTTTACTGCCGGATGATATGGTGGATGAAAAAAACATATTAGGTACACTAACTGAATTAAAGTTTCGTGAGCCTGCCATACTTACTGGTATTGGCAATGCTATAGCCGGCTTATTAAAAAGCGATTTTGGATTTAAAAAAATAGAAGACCTCGCCAAATGGCAACCCTATTACGCTGCTAGAATAATTGTAAATGAACACCTCGGTATAAATACAGCTTCAAACAGTTCAACAACCAAAAATGAACCAGCAACAGTTCCGGTCCAAACTGCTATTATTACGTCAAAAGCAGCACCTGCCGATCCCGAAGCTCCACAGGAATTAGTACCCAAAATGGGCGAATACCCGGTAGAAGTGGTGTATTATGATACTGTGGTAATGACGGATGCTCCAAAAAGAAGAGCAGCCCTTCAACCCTTAAGCGGAAGAGTAAGTTTGAACTATGATGACAGAAGTATGGGGTATGATGAGCCTGGTTTCGGAGCCATCCTTACATTTAAGCAAAGCTGGTTTGCACAAGGAATTACCTTGGGTAGCCTGATAAAAAGTATTGCACTGGCACCCGGAGAAAGTACAAAGATTGCTGTTATTGACTGGCAACGTAAAACGACAGGTACAACAGCAGAAATTGTAACTCAGAAAGAAGAGTTAGAAAACTCGCAAACACAAAAGAGGGCCATTGCAGAAGTTGCTGGTGCAACTGCATCAGAAATACAGGCTGGAACTTCTATGACAGGAAGCATCAGCACATCTAGTAATATTGCAGTAGCTGGTGGGGGAATGGTTGGCCCGGTGCTTACAGGAGGAACTGTAAGTGGTTCTTTAAATACCACTGCTGCAAGTTCTGTTTCTGCCACTGCGGGGCAAAGGGATATTTCTTCTTCTATGCAGCAAAACATTAATAACTCAACACAGCAAAATTCATTTTCCTCAAGAAATAAACGCTCTTCTATTGTTTCAGAAGTATCACAGTCTGAATCTGAAACCATAACAACCCGAAGTATTACGAATTACAATCACATGCATGCACTTACCATACAATACTGGCAGGTGGTGCAGTCTTTTACTACCGAATTACAAATTGACAGATATAAGCGTTGCATTTTTGTACCGATGGATATTATAAACTTTATTGATGAAAGAGTAATCAATAAGTTTAAGTCAGTTTTGTATAACACCGCCCGTTCGCAGTATATAAAAGATTTAATTTTTACTACAAACAGCTTCGTGAATGTTGAACAGGTAGCGAAGCATATTTATGAAAGCATAGAACTGCCGCCTGCCGCTGATGATAAGGCTAGTAAGCTATTACGCCTTAAGGCAATTCATAATAGAATTAATGATCAGAATTCACGTAAGGGAGCATTTCTTAGTTTCAGTGTAAATACCGGGCTTGTAACAGACTTTCAGCCAAATCTTGTAACAGCAGATCATCATGAAAATTCTAAATGGAAAATGTCTTCAAATTCCTCTTTGGTAAATGTTGATGGGATGGGTGGAATAGGAGACGAAATGATTGAGAAGATAAATATTGTTAAGGAGGATGGCAGTATTATAGCGATTACAAAAAATAATATAGGAACCAATTATAACAAAAATGGAATTAATCCGGCTATCCCAGAACCAATAGCATTAAGCTCTGTTGCTTCTATAAATGTGGAATGTAAGCAATCTCATACCCAATTTGGCGCTACTATAAATTTCAATTTTAATGTTAGCGGTAACTTTTATGCTTTTATGCCTATTGATTTTCTTATACCGCCAGATACAAGCAAAATTGAACTTTTAAAGTTTAAGTCAACTGTAAAAACTAATGAACTCGGGGTCCTCTTAAACGAGGATGCACTCTACTATAGCCAACAGATCTGGATGAATATGGATCCCAATTTTCTATCTATGCAATTAAGCCCCTATAAAGTAACAGTCGGAGCCGGATCTGCTACTAAAAGAGAGGTAAGCCTTACTGAATATATTGACCCCAAACCCATTGCAGTTATGGGAAATTGTTTAGCATTTATATTTCATGACAATGAAGATACTAAATGGATAAAATGGCAAGAAGACAATATTGATAAAGAAGAAATAAGCCGTCAAAAAGTAGCTTTACCCACCGATGGTATTTTCGGTGAAGCAGTCCTCGGTCGCTTTAACTCTGCAGAAAAATTAGATATGACCCGCTTCTGGAACTGGCAGGATTCCCCAATACCTTTTGCCGCACCGGAAATTGCAGCCATACAAGCAGGCCAGCACCAGGTAGATGGTGCTCCAACCACTGGTAACCTAAACCCTTCCGTATTAAGCATTCAGGCCCCACAGGCGTTACCAGACCCAACCGGCATGCAGGGCGTATTGCAGGCCATTACTGCGGCTAATTTATTCCGTGACATGAGCGGTATTGCACAAACATCCGCCCTTGCCCAAAGTGCATTAAATGCATCTTCTACCGGCGCTATTGCTGCAGGTAATCAGGCAGGCGCCAACATGGCCACATTCGCCAATTTCCAGGTAGAAATGGCAAAAATTGCTGCATCACTTGCTCCTATGCTGTTGGGCTTGCCACCATTGCCAACACCTGCTACCAATACTATCTCAGGCGGAGGTGCCGCCTTAAATGCAGCCAAATCATTGGATACTCAACAATCCACACCTGGTTTGGATAGTGGCATTTCCCCTGAATCATTCCTAAGAACTACAGCCCCTAACCAGCAAAAAGTGCTGGATAAAATAACTGGAACTACATCTTCATCAGCCCCCATTTCACTACCGTCACCTACTTCAGGGGCTTCATCTAACGAACGGGATAGGGTGGTTACTGCAGTTCCCGAATCAAAACAAATAGACGATATATTAAATAATGCAGCAGCTTCTCCGGCAGGTGCTTTATCAACAAGCGATGAGCAGAAAATAGTGCAGTTGATGAAAGATGATTATAACAAAAATATCAAACCAGCTATCCCTGCTGCCGCCTCAGATTTTGAAAAATTAAAACCTGAACTCAAAAAGCTGCTAAGCTGGATGGCAAAAGCAGAAGCAACAGGCATAGATGATGCTTTGATAAACGAAAGAACCGAAGGATTGGGCCTCGCCAAACAAGCCATGTTTACTTCCCTGAATAATGCAATTGACAGGGCAAAACAAAATAATGATATTAAGCAGGTACGCTTATCATTTGATATTGCAGGCAATGCACAGCTATTGGGTTTTGACGGAGCCAACGATGGCTTTTCGCCTGATATTATCCAGTCAAATTTAAACCTGTCTTTACTCATAAATACCAATTTTGATGCAGGCATAACTAACGGTCAGGAACGGTTGCTGAAAATAAATGTGCTGCTTAAGATCGATAATAATAGCGGCACCCCAATCGATGGTATTGCTGTAGGCGTATCTGTTACCGGTGGTACAGCGCTGCCCTTTGGAACAGGCCACACCAACGAATTTGGGAATTTTAACTGCAATATTCAATGCACAGATCGCTCCATTTTTGCAATCGAAGGGCAGGCCGATGGAGGACTTCCCGAGCTTCTGAAAAACTTTACAGTAGCATTATAAATTGTACAATAAGAAAATGCTTTCCGGGACCATATGTATAAACCGGAAAGCATTTTTTTGTGGGCCCGGCAACAAATCATTTATTGGGCAGCCGTTGCGTCGCACACTTGTACGGTTGAGTACTTTGTGCAGCTAAAAAACCAAAAAGGCAATCCCAGATTTTACCAAATAAATTTATAGATACAGCCTAGGTAGTTGTTATTGTATAAAAATTAAAAATAAAAAACGGCGGCTGGTTACATTATTGCTTTTGGCTGCAACTATGTATAAATGGGCACAATAAAAACATTATTCCCCATAAACATATTTTAAAAGTCAAACAAAAGTTATGAAAAAAATCATTTTCGCACTAGTTCTGTTAGTAAGCGTTAGCGCAGTATCTGCCAATCAATACCAAAGTGCAGTAGAAAAAGTTACCATAGAAACCCGTAAAACGGCCAGATATGTACCACCACCGGTATTGGCTTCCTATAACGCCATGTACCCCGGCGCTACTACCATTCGCTGGACATGGAAAGACCATACTTTTTATCAGGTTAAATTTATTTATAATGGCGAAACCATGACTGCCAGCTACTTGTCTGACGGTACTTATGTTGGTAAATAATTAAGCCCCGAATTTTGTAAAACCCAGTATATAAAAAGGGCAGCCGTTTGTAACAGGCTGCCCTTTTGTGTTTATGCTACGCCAAAACATTTATTGTACAAAAAGCTGCATATACAACCCAAAC
>NZ_WHPF01000016.1 GCF_013106755.1 Limnovirga soli
CCGTAGTTTACTACGGGGCGCTTTTGTTTGTTTAATACTCCAGGATTTTTCGCATAGCCCTTATTTTGTTGCCCTTTTCTATTTTTGTTGCATAGCATTTGGTACCCCTTGCATTTATTTATATAATTATTCAATATATTTTTACCGCTAAACTGCCGATCTATATGTTGCAGTACAAGAGTGCGACGCAAGTAAAGCTGCTTTATGCTGTTAGTTTGGCTCATAAATATTTGTACAGGTACAATTTGATATCTTTATTTACATAATCTACATCATGCATAAGAACGTATTATTATTAGGTAGTGGAGAACTTGGTAAAGAGCTGGTGATAGCCTTAAAACGTTTAGGACAAACAGTAATTGCAGTGGACAATTATTTGGGCGCACCAGCTATGCAGGTTGCGGATGGTTTTGAAGTAATTAATATGTTGGATGGAATAGCACTTAGTGAGGTAGTTGCAAAACACAAACCTGATATTATTGTACCAGAGGTAGAAGCTATTAGAACTGAGTTGTTTTACAATTTTGAGGCCAGTGGTATTCAGATTACCCCTAGTGCCAGGGCTGCCAACTTTACCATGAATAGAAAGTTGATTCGTGACTTGGCTAGTAAAGAACTTGGTGTTAAAACTGCACGTTATGTGTATGCAGATAGTTTACCCTTATTTTTAGAAGGTATTCAAAGTATTGGTTTACCATGTGTAGTTAAACCTTTAATGTCATCCAGTGGCAAAGGCCAAAATGTACTCCGGGATATGCAGAATGCAAATTATGTTTTTGAATATGCCATGCAAAACTCAAGGGGAGATATTAAAGAAGTAATTATTGAAGAATTTATCGAATTTGATGCCGAAATTACGTTGTTAACTATTACTCAAAAAAATGGGGAAACTATTTTCTGTGAACCGATAGGGCATGTGCAGGAGCGGGGAGATTATCAGGAAAGCTGGCAACCCCATATTATGCAGGATGAATTTTTACTAGAGGCAAAAGAAATTTCAAGAAAGATCACTCATGCTTTGGGGGGATATGGCATTTGGGGTATAGAATTTTTTCTTAGTACAAAAAATGGCGTATATTTTTCTGAGCTTAGTCCGCGGCCACATGATACTGGTATGGTCACGCTTGCAGGCACACAATCTCTAAATGAATTTGAATTACATGTACGTGCATTTTTGGGATTACCCATACCTGAAATTGAATTATTGCGTTATGGCGCAAGTGCGGTAGTGTTGGCAAATGATACCAATACAAGTTATCCTGTTTTTAGCGGTATAGAACTGGTGTTAAATGAACCCAAAACCGATGTGAAAATATTTGGTAAACCTGCAACCAGACCTAATAGAAGAATGGGGGTGGTTTTGACAAATGATATTATTGGTACGGATGTGGAGGCGTTAAGAGATAAAGCAAAAAAGGCAGCCGCATTAATACAAGTTAACTAAATTGTATTAGCCTGGCAATAGTGCATGAATACAGCTTTTCTTCCGTCGCACTCTTGTACTGTAGCAAATAAATCAACTTGAGATAATCAATAAAAAGAGGGCGTAAAATAAATTTACTCCCTCTTTTTATTACTAGCCTTTTCTAAAAGCTTTAAATGCATTTATTAAACCGTTGGTAGAAGAATCGTGCGACTCGATGTTAACATCATTTTCTAATTCAGGTAAAATTTTATTGGCTAATTGTTTACCCAACTCAACACCCCATTGGTCGAAACTAAAAATATTCCATATCACGCCCTGAACAAAAATTTTATGTTCGTACATGGCAATCAGGCTGCCCAAAACATCTGGCGTAATAGATTTTATCATGAATGAATTGGTAGGTCTATTCCCCTGAAAAACTTTAAACGGAAGCAGCTTCTTTATTTCCTCAGTTGTTTTGCCCGCCTTTTCTAATTCAGCTTTTACTTCAGTCTCACCCTTCCCTGTCATCAGCGCTTCTGTTTGTGCAAAGAAATTGCTCAATAATTTTACATGATGATCACCAATTGGATTATGGCTTATAGCAGGAGCAATAAAATCGCATGGAATTAAAACGGTTCCCTGATGAATTAATTGATAAAATGCATGTTGCCCATTGGTGCCTGGTTCACCCCAAATAACCGGACCGGTTGCATAATGTACTTCATCACCATTACGATCCACATATTTTCCATTGCTTTCCATATTTCCTTGCTGAAAATACGCTGCAAAACGATGCATATATTGATCATAAGGTAGAATAGCTTCTGTTTGAGAACCATAGAAGTTGGTATACCAAACACCCAGCAATGCCATCAATACAGGTATGTTTTTATCAAAACTTTCAGTTCTAAAATAAGTATCAACAGCATAGGCACCCTGTAAAATTTCTTCAAAATTGTTATAGCCAATTGTTAATGCTATGGATAAACCAATGGCACTCCATAATGAATATCTACCTCCAACCCAATCCCAAAATTCAAACATGTTTTTGGTATCTATTCCAAATTCTTTTACCGCTTTTTCGTTTGTACTTAACGCTGCAAAATGTTTGGCCACATGTGCTTCATCTTTTGCAGTTGCTAAAAACCACGAACGGGCAGTAAGTGCATTGGTCATCGTTTCCTGGGTGGTAAAAGTTTTTGATGCAATCAGAAACAGTGTTTCATCAGCCGTAACCTTCTTTAAGGTTTCTGCTATATGGGTGCCGTCTACATTACTAACAAAATAAGTTTGTATTCCTTTAACCCAGTATGGTTTTAATGCTTCAGTTACCATTAGTGGCCCTAAATCACTACCGCCAATACCAATGTTTACAATATATTTTATTGGTTTTCCGCTATATCCTTTCCAGTTTCCATTATGTATTTCTGCACAGAATGATTTCATTTGGGCCAACACTTTTTGCACATCTGGCATTACATCTTTGCCAGCAACCATTACGGGATTACCCGAAAAATTGCGTAAGGCCGTGTGCAATACCTGCCTGTTTTCAGTTTCATTTATTATTTCACCTGTAAACATGGCTTCTATAGCCTCTTTTACATTACATTCTTTTGCAAGTTGCTGTAAAAGCTGAACCGTTTTTGGGGTGATTATATTTTTTGAATAGTCAAACAATATATCCTTAAAACGTAAAGAGAACGAGTTAAACCTTTCCTTGTCTTGCTGGAAAAGCGTATTCATTTGTGTTCTCTGCATTTCTTCCTGATGATGTTTTTTCAGAAGAAGCCATGCTTGTGTGGTTGTGGGGTTAATTCTTGGAAACATTGTAGATATTGTATTTAGTTAAATGAATAGTTTATAATTTCTGTAAAATTGAAATTGTTTCTTCAATTTGTCTGTCATTTACATCTAAGTGAGTAACAAATCTTACTTGTGTAGCAGACATAGCAATCGCCAGAATCCCCATTTCTTTTAGTTTGGCTGAAAGGGAGGCAGCCGAAAATCTACCATTTACTTCAAAAATAACAATATTGGTTTCTACTGGTAAGATTTTGCCAACAAAGTCTTTGGCAACTAGTGCTGTAGCCAATGCCTTTGCATGCAAATGATCTGTGGCCAACCGCTCAATATGATTATCCAATGCATAAATGCCTGCAGCAGCCAACACACCGGCCTGCCGCATTCCGCCTCCAAATAATTTTCTTACCCTTCTTGCCTTTTGAATAAATGAACTGGTACCCAGTAAAACACTACCTACCGGTGCACCTAAACCCTTACTTAAGCAAACAGAAATGCTATCAAAAACCTCACCATAAGCAGCTGTATTTTCCTGTTTGGCAATTATTGCATTAAATATGCGGGCACCATCTAAATGTAATTTTAGTTGGTGGGTATCACACACATCCTTTATTTCTAAAAAGCTATTAAAATCATAACAGGCACCGCCACCACGGTTGGCTGTATTTTCCAAAGAAACCAATTTGCTAAGGGGCTTATGCACATCCGAAGGGTTATTAATTGCATTTGTTACCATTGTCGCATTAATTCGTCCGTTGGTGCCCTGCAATAATTTCACGCTCGATCCTGCATTTGCTGCAATGCCTCCACCTTCGTATAAATACACATGAGAAAGCGCATCGCAAATTACTTCATCGCCGGGCTGTGTATGGCATTTTATGCCTATTTGGTTGGTCATTGTACCACTTGGGCAAAACAGGGCAGCCTCCATTGCAAACATTGAAGCAACTTTGTTTTCCAGTTCATTGATAGTGGGGTCTTCTCCAAAAACATCGTCGCCCAGTTTGGCTTTCATCATAGCATCCAGCATACCCGCTGTAGGTTGGGTAACTGTATCGGATCGTAGGTCAATCATATTGGCGAAGATAAGTCATGTGCTTTATTTTTGTTTAACGATGCAAAAACTGATGGATATTTTAATACAACAGTCATTAGTTTTTGTAGCCAGACTAATTACAAATATTTGGCTTTACTTGCGTCGCACTCTTGTACATCCGGTTCTTTGGGCAGCAGAAAACAGGTATTTATACCAATAACCAAATTGTATAAATGTGGTTAAGAATCAGGCTTTTTCAGCTGCCATGAAAGAGGAACCCTGAACCGAGCGTGGCAAGTAAAGCTTAATAGCAGCAAATAGATGGTCACAAAAAAAATACAGCTACTATTTGTACTAGTTTTGAAATCTTTAACGATTGAAGCATTAAACTGTATTAGATAAAAAACGATTTTAAACTACCTTTACAACGAAAATTACTAGAATGAAAAAAATGCACATTGTTTCTTTGGTGCTTATTGCGGTTGCAATTGCTGTATTAATAAGCTTTATGGGCGATGTTACCAGTTATGATACCATAGCTGTAGCAAAAGAAAAGCCAGGTAAAGCCGTTACATTGGTAGCGAAAATGGATAAAACCCAACCCCTTGAATATGATCCTGTTAAAAACCCAAATTATCTTGAATTTACAGCTTTGGATACCTTAGGCAATTCTATAAAAGTGGTGTATCATAACACCAAACCAACTGATATGGAGAAAAGTGAACGCCTGGTACTTAAAGGCAGTGTGGTTGGTGATCATTTTGAATGTAAAGATATTTTATTAAGATGCCCATCTAAATATAAAGATGCCAATGCAACCAAGCAAAATTTGAATGCGACCTACGAATATGCCGACTCGGCCAAATCTTAATGTGTTTTCTGAAAAAGTAAAATCCTGAAATGAATTATATTGGTGAACATTTATTGCCCGGCCAGTTAGGCCATTTTTTTGCCTTGCTTTCTCTTGTAGCTTCTTTACTTGCCACCATTGCTTATTTTAAATCCAATAAGGCCAATTTGCCAGATGATAAAAAAAGCTGGTTACGCATGGCCAGGTATGCATTTTTGGTAGAAACTATTTCGGTACTTACCGTTTTTTTGTTGCTTTATATAATTATTTCAAACCATTACCACGAATATTATTATGCATGGGATCATTCATCCCGGTCATTACAACCAGAATATTTATTAGCCAGTTTTTGGGAAGGCCAGGAAGGTAGTTTTATGCTATGGAGTTTTTGGCATTGTGTGCTGGGTTGGTTTTTTATTTGGCGTGAAAAAAAATGGGAAGCTCCTGTAATGACAGTGGTAAGCTTTGCGCAATTTTGCCTGGCAACCATGTTATTGGGTATTTACGTTTTTGGAACCAAAATAGGTAGTAACCCCTTTATATTGTTTAGAGACCAGATGCCTGATATGCCCCTTTTCTCTAACCCCGATTACCTTTCTTTCCCCAGAATAAAAGAAGGGAATGATTTAAATAGTTTATTACAGAATTACTGGATGGTAATACATCCGCCGGTGTTGTTTTTGGGTTTTGCCTCTACTATTATCCCTTTTGGTTTTGCTTATGCGGGTTTAATGAATAAAGACCATACCTGGACAACCGCCTCCATTTCTTGGACCAGTTTTTCTGCAGCGATACTTGGTACTGGAATTATGATGGGAGCAGCCTGGGCTTATGAAAGTTTAAGTTTTGGTGGCTATTGGGCCTGGGATCCTGTAGAAAATGCCTCATTGGTGCCCTGGTTAATTTTAGTGGCCGGCTTGCACATGAATCTTATTTATAAAAGCACCGGATATTCTTTAAAAAGCACCTATGTGTTTTATATTTTATCCTTCTGTTTTGTGCTCTATTCTACTTTCTTAACAAGAAGCGGCATTTTGGGCGATACCTCTGTACATGCATTTACAGGTGCAGATATGAATGTGCAATTATTATCATTTTTATTTGTATTTCTGATACCTGCATTTGTGTTATTCTTTATACGTCGTAAAGATATACCCACCATTTACAAAGAAGAGTCTACCTATAGCCGGGAGTTTTGGATGTTTATTGGTTCATTGGTTTTGTTTTTATCAGCCATCGTAATTTCTGCAAAAACCTCTACACCAGTATTTAATAAAATTTTTGGTACCAATATCGCTCCCCCCGAGGATGCAAAATTTGCGCATAACCAGGTGCAAATTTTTATTGCAATCATCATTGGTGTGCTAACTGCAGTAACACAATATTTTAAATATAAAGACACCCCTAAAAGCTATTTCTTTAAAAAATTAATGTGGCCTACCATAATTAGTCTGGTAATAAGTTTAAGTATTTCCATTTTTGGTAATATTGATTACACTTCAAAAGGTGTTGGATTTCTCGCTGCCATACATGTGGGCATTTTTGCAGCTACTTATGCAGTAATAGCCAATGCTATTTACATTTGGGTAGGCGTAAAAGGAAAACTGAGATTTGCAGGTGCTTCTGTTGCCCATGTGGGTTTTGCATTATTTCTGTTTGGGGTGTTAATTTCCTCCAGCAAGCAGGAAGTGTTAAGCCAAAATACTACTGGTATTAATGTATTTGAGAAAACAAAAAATGAAGACCCCGCCGAAAATATTACCTTATTCAAGGGCATAAAAACTGATATGGGTAAATATGATATTACCTATACCCGTGATACTTCTAACGGTTTTGACAGGAAAAAATACTTTGAATTAAAACTCGAGCCCAAAGATGGCTCGGAAGAGTTTTACCTGTACCCGGATGTGCTAAAAAACAATAAAGGACAAATGGGTTTTGCACCCAATCCCGATAAAAAACACTATTTAACCAACGATATTTTTGCTTATATCACCACCTGGAGTGGCTTAAGTGAAAAGCCCGATACGGCTCAATTTGTACCGCGCCAGGTAAAAGCAGGCGATACTACTTTCTATTCCAACGGGATGATTGTACTGAATAAAATTGTAGTAAACCCTCCCGATTTTAAAAGGACTACAGAGCCAGGTGAAACACCTGTTATGCTGGATATCACAGTGATTTCAAAAGAGGGTAGAAAGTATACCGTACAGCCTGGATTTGCTATTAATGCGGCTTCAACCAGTTTTAGAAACCTACCTGATAGCGTAATTGCGCAAAGCCTTATTATTAAATTCGATAAAATTACCGATGATAAAAACGGCATTTTTCAGATTGGTATAAAGGAAACACAGAACCTGAACGATTTAATGACGCTTAAAGTGTATAAATTTCCTTTTATTGTACTTGTTTGGATTGGCATTGTTGTAATGGTAGTAGGCTTCCTAATGAGCATGGCGCAAAGAATGAATAAGAACAAACTATCCGCTATTTAATACCATTATTAGCCCGGCTTTTGTGCAAAAATGGGCTTTACTTGCGTCGCACACTTGTGCTGTATAATTTATATCAGCAAGCTTTATGTGATTTGCATTTTAATGGTAATTGCTACCAGTTTTTACGATTTATGCCGATAATACTTGCTTTTTAAATATGCTGCCATAAAAGTGGAACCTTGAACCGAGCGTGGCAAGCAAGGTCTCATTTATATACTTCAGCCGGGCTACAAAAATGTATTTTTATCTCCATCTGTAGCATGGTAATGATGTAATGCCGATTAAACACTTGTACAATTAATATTATTTTATACCGTTTAATGCACATTAAGCCACGGAAAAGTGTTTCTTTATTTGATTAATTTTTATTTGGCATTATTTTAAGATTTTCCTGCTGGCTTATGGCAATTGGCAAAGGTTACTTTTAACGTATATGCAGCATTAAATAGCAACAGATTGTTTTATTTTTATTATTCATGCATCGTTTAAACCATATCATTTGTTTTATAGGCATTGCGGCAATAGCTGTGTTTTTACCACAGAAAGCAGCTGCACAAAATGGCCATGGCATTTATGATACCATTAGGGTAGATGCCTGTATAGAAGCCAATGGCGATACTATTCCCTGCGCCTGGTTAGACCCCTTTTCAATAAAATCTAAATTATACGGCAAGTGGAAAAAGCAATATGCTGAATGGACAAGATTGCGTAATGCAGTATATGTTACTTACCCTTATGCCATATCTGCCTCTAAAGTGATGAATGAAATTAATGCCAAACTGGTAAATGTTACAGATAAGGGTAAGCGAAAAGCCATAATTCTTGCCCGGGAAAAGGATTTAAAAAAAGAATTTGCAGATAAACTTACACAGCTATCGGTTTACCAGGGCAAAGTATTAATGAAGCTGATTAACAGGCAAACCGGTAATAATTGTTACGAAATAATTGATAGTTATAAAGGCCATTTTAACGCGGCTTTCTGGCAAACGGTAGCTTTGCTGTTTGGCAGCAACCTAAGGCAGGATTACAACCCTAATGGCGATGATAAAGCCATGGAAATGATAGTACGCGATGTGGAAGCCATGTATGGTGTTAGAAGATAAGCAAAACAAATTTCTCCAACCTGCTTTGCCCAATTGATAGCTTTTCCTTTTCTCAATTTTACTCCAATCAATCTGCATATTAGCAGTAACTTGCGGCACTTAATAATTATTGCGCATGAAAGTTGATATTCTGGCATTTGGTGTACATCCTGATGATGTTGAGCTGGGTTGTGCCGGTACCCTGATTGCCTCAGTAGCTGCAGGTAAAAAAGTAGCTGTGGTTGATTTAACAAGGGGAGAACTTGGCACCAGGGGTACAGCCGAGACCCGCAAAATAGAAGCAGCCAATGCTGCCAAAGTAATGGGCCTGTATGCCAGGGAAAACCTGGGTATGGCGGATGGGTTTTTTGAATACAATGAAGACAATATTCATAAGGTTATTGAAGTAATAAGAAAATACCAACCCGAAATTGTACTATGTAATGCCCCGGAAGACCGTCATCCTGATCATGGCCGTAGCTCGAAATTAGTATCTGATGCAGCATTTTTATCCGGTTTAAGAAAAATAATTACAACAGCAGCTGGGGTAGCTCAGGAAGCCTGGCGGCCCAAATTTGTATTTCATTATATACAGGACAGGTACTTAAAACCTGATTTTGTGTTTGATATTTCGGCTTATCACGATCAAAAGATAGCTGCTGTTCTTTGTTATACTACCCAATTTAATACAACTGATACAAGCGAGCCTGAAACCTATATCTCTAACCCCGATTTTTTGGATACTATTAAATCAAGGGCTTTATTGCTGGGTAAGCGCATAGGCGTGAAGTACGCCGAAGGTTATATTAGCACCAAAATGCTGGGAATTACTGATTTTGATGCTTTTATACAGGAAACTACCTAAGGCTTCTAATGCTAATTTTAGGCTAATGATTAAACTCATGAACTTAAAATCAATATTAATAGCGACATTTGCCCTTCATTAAAAGGTTTGATAAAACATTTTTTCTCATGCATACTCCGAAATTCGCCCGTCCTGATCAATCTTTTCACGTAGAATTGAAAAACAGGATTAATGATTATTTTGAGCGTACCGGTAAATCTACCACCGGGGGTATACGCTTGTTTAGCAAAGCTGCTTTTTTAATAGTATCACTATCTATTATTTATATTGTATTGGTATTTTTTACACCATCTACACCATGGGCTATTTTGCTAAGTGCTTTATTAGGTGCACTAACTGCAGCTATTGGCTTTAATGTAATGCACGATGGCGGTCATGGTAGTTTTAGTAAATACGGCTTTGTGAACAAAGGCGCAGCTATTACTGCTGAAGTGTTAGGTGCCAGCCATTTTATGTGGAATATTAAACACAATGTTATTCACCATGCCTATACCAATATTGATGGAATAGATGATGATATTGATGCAAAGCCTTTCTTAAGAATGGCACCTACCCAAAAGCGGTATAAAATGCATAAATTCCAGCATTATTATTTTTGGATTTTTTATTGCATCCTGCATTTATACTGGAGCTTGCTGAGTGATTACCAGAAATATTTTTCAGGCAAAGTTGGCGAAACACCTCTAAAGAAAATGAATACGAAAGATCATATTTCTTTCTGGGGTTTTAAATTGTTACACTATTCCTTGTTTATTATCATACCTATTATTAGTGTTGGTTTTACTTCATGGATCATTGGTTTTCTGATATTCTCAGTTGTGGCTGGTTTTACATTAAGTATTGTTTTTCAATTGGCGCATACTGTTGAAGATACCGAGTTTCCTATGCCAGATTCACTTACCGGCAAGCTGGATGATGAGTGGGCTATTCACCAATTAAAAACAACGGCAAATTTTTCTACAAGAAATAGGTTTATTTCCTGGTTTGTGGGTGGGTTGAATTTTCAGATAGAACATCATTTGTTCCCTAAAATTTCTCATATTCATTACCCACAAATAAGTAAGATTATTAAACAGGCTTGTGAAGAATATGGTGTTAAATACGTGGAATACCGCAGAATGCACCAGGCAGTATGGTCGCACATTTCGTTTCTTAAACAAATGGGAAGGGCCTAATTAATTTTAATTACCTGATTGTATATATTTTGAAAGAGGACCTACTTACACAGTAGGCCCTCTTTTTTATTTTGCAGCCACAAAGGGGGAACCCTGAACCGAGCGTGGCAAGTAAAGCTACATTAATGAGCAATTGCCGGTACCATACATGGCATTTTACTGGGTTTCAAGTTCTTCAAAAATAATTCCCTGTTGTTGTAATGCTGCTAATACGGGTTCGTAAATGGCAGCAGTTACGGGAATATGTAAACCTGTTTCCTGCAAACTGCCCTTTAAAATAAGTGTGGCGGCAATACCCAAAGGCAGTCCCACGGTTTTAGCCATGGCTGTGTGTAAGCTATCGTCGCCTTTTACCACCAGACTGCTTTTTATGGTGTGTATCTTTTCATTTAATACATATTCAATTTCGTGAAGCATCACAATCATGTCCTTGTCTTCAGGCTTAAGGGCCAGCTTTTTTTCCAGTATAAATTGTAACACATCAGCAGCGCTGCATAAGCCTTTATTTATAAGGGTTTCATCATCCAGCCCCAGAAAAAACAACTGTTTCATGCTGAGATTGGCTTCGTGCATTTTATCTGCAACGGAGGCGGCTGCATTATTTCTTACATCATCAATATCTACTGTTGTTAAAGCGCCTTTATCGTTTATAAACATCATTTCATCTTCGCTTATTAACCCTTCTTCAGCGGCCGATTTATCTTCATTCATTAAAACCATTAGCTTTTCCATCATTTCCCTGGCATAATCAAGTCTGCTTTTCAACATTTCGTTTAACCAATCGCCAAAACCATATTTTTTAAAATGTGCTTTAAAAAATGCAGCTACAGTTAGTCCATCTGTTTCATAGCTGGGCGTTTCATCAGTTAGGTGCAGGTCAATAATATTTTTCCATCCAAATGAAAAATCCGGATGTCTCAAAGTGGTTCTTATAAATGTAGCAACATCGGGTAATTTATATAAATCAATATACCCCAGCGAGTCTCTGTTAGGGTAGTAGGCATATGCATCACCATTGGGTAATGCCACTTTTTTAGTAGGGTTAAACAAAGCTTCATATTTTAAATCTACTATTTGCCCGTTTTCTTTATACACTGCGCCGGCTTTACCTGCCAGTATAATATTGCGTGGGTTCCAGCTAATTTTATAGTGCCATGGATTATCATCGCTTTCCGGTGCAACCAGCCCGCCGCAGTGAGATTTAAATGAGGTAATTTTTCCACCGGCTTTTTTTATGGTATCAAAAATTTGCATGGCACTCATATGGTCAATGCCGGGGTCAAGTCCCATTTCGCAAAGAAAAAGCAGGTTTTTTTCTTTAATGCTGGAGGCCAATGCTTGTATGTCTTCACTTACATATGATGCGGTAAGTAAATGTTTGTTCAATTCCAAACAATCCAATGCAATTAAATAATGCAAAGCATGCGGCATCATAGATATTACCACATCCGCCTGCGCCACCAGGGCTTTACGGGCTGCGGCATCTTCAATATTAATGGCAACGGCAGTAGCCAGCGCATGTTCACCTACTTTTGCTTTTGCTGCTTCCAAATTACTATCTGCCACCGTAAGTTGCCAATTATTTTCAGTAGCCTGGTTTTTTAAATATTCAATTAACACCGTGGCCGATTTGCCGGCGCCAAACAATACAATATGTTTTGTCTTATTCATATGGTAAACATGTAAAAGTTAAATGCTGTATGGGTACCCGACATTTGATTAGCCATTTAGCTTTTCTTGCGTCGCACACTGCAACGGCAACAATGCTAATCGGCACAAAAAGGCGTACAATAAAGTATACACCCAATTTTTATTGCCAGTTAAAACCCTGGTGCAAAAGTACAATAGCTTTTATGTAAAGCGGAATGTGTTTATGGATAAATATGTATGCCTTTGTAAAAGGCCAATAAAAAACTTAGTCAGCAATAAGATAGAGGTTCTTTTTCTCTGAGCTAATCATTGATACTTTGTAGCGTACAGTGGCCGCTTTGGCATTATCCGGCGCTTTGGCATTTACCTTTTCACCTGCATCTACATTGCGCAGGTATAAGGTTTCGCCTTTAATATAGTGGCCGGCAATATCATAGTATTGCAAATCTATCATCACCAGTTCCAGTGGAATATCACTGGTGTTTTCTATAGTATAATTAATACCTGTAGCTTCATTAGCATATGGAATATTGGCATCCACATGAATATAGTGGCCAATGCTTTTAATACCGCCATCATTTACAGGTGCCGTTTCTTTTTTAGGTAAAGCTGCATTTACTTCCTGCGCAGGTGTTTTTACCTGTTTGATTACGGGTTGCTGAATGGTATTGGCTACAACTGTTTTGCTGTTAACAGCAGGTAAGGCAGCCGGTTTTATTTGCGGTTTAACAGCTGCTGGCTTTGAAACTGGGTTTTCAGTATTTTTTACCGCAGTAACTACAAAACTATTGGGTTTTTCCGCAGTTGATTGTTCAGCTGCCGGTTTGTTTTCCGGCACATCCGGCAATATGGTTTGTACCTGTTCGTTGTTTGTGGCGGTTGCTGCAGGGTCAGAAATAATTTGAATGGTATCAGTATTGGCTGCAATATTTGGGGCAACATTATCCACTGTTGTATTATGAGTGCTATTGGCACTTGAATCGCTCCAACTGTTGTGCATCCAAAAGCCAATACCGGCAATAATCACTAATAGCATAATGGTAAGTCCGGTATTACTGGTTAAAAAATGAGCTTTTTTTAAAGTTGGTGTACTGGTTGATAATGTGTTTAGAAATACAGTTTCAGTTTCAGACTCAATCATTGGAGTTTTTAATTTTTGGGGCTGAGGTTTAGCACCGCCGACTGATTGTTTTTCCTGTTCCCAATTAAGCCAAACATCATTCCATGCAGGTAATGTATCCGGTGTTGCTGTTGATGCTGCTTTTGGTGCAGCTACCTTTTTGGACTCTTCTACTTCTGTAGCTACAGGCATTATGGGTACTTCAATCCTGGCACTATCAGCTTTTATTCTTATGCGCGGTTTCTCTTTTTTTATAGTAGCAGGTATTTCCGCAATAACGGGTGTAACTATAGCCGCCATTTCAATAGGTGCGGTGGTGCTAATAACCGGCTTTTTATAAAACCTGTCAAAAGGTTGTTCTTCAATGATGGGGGCATGTTGGGCAAACTCAGGTAGTTCGCCGGGATAACGCCAGGCCGCACTTTTACCATCCAGCCAAATAAGATCGTATTTTTTAAAACCGGTTTTTATCAGCTCTTCGGCAGAGTAGGGGCCGGTTTCTTTATTATTCCTGAGGAGGCGATACATTTTCATATACACTAATTAACAAATGCATAATGCATTAACCATTCCCTTTATTGTAAAAGAATCGTTATAAATACTGTAATGCCTCAAAGATGAAGATTTATTTTTAACCCAATACCAAAAGCCCATTTAAATCTTGTTAATAAACTGGCGAAACCAGTACTCTACAATATCTGTATAAATAGTATGAGCCCGGCAATAGAATAAGCATGAAGCATCCGTTGCGTCGCACACTTTTACTGTTATATCATGATGCAGCTATTTATATTCTGTAGAGGAAGGATGACGTTGTGATATGAGTCAGATTGAAAATTATGGATAAAAATTTACTAGACTAGCAGCAGATTTATTTTATACATTTTATTCGTTTTCTAAATACCTAAATCTGACTGCATCATCAACTCTAAACCTTGAACCATAATATGATTGAATACAGTTTTTAAATTCCTCTGTCAATTTGTTTCTCATTGCAAAATCTAAATCTTGTTTCTTTAAAAATGTCACTGTAAATGTACCCCAGCCATAGCTTGAACCGAATTCAAGAGTCGGTAAAGAACTTTTCCAATCCCCAAATATTCTATTAAAATCTTCTCTTTGCCTAGCTTTTATATATTTCTGTTTGAAATGCATGTAAGTGAATAATGCAACTATTGATAAAACAATTCCTGAGATGATATTTAACAACATAATTGTTCAGTTGATTTGTTTACAGCAGATTTTGATGAATTGTTTTTTGCCTTCTGTTAGTGATTGTCTAACTAAGCATGTTGTGACCTGCTTTTTAGATTTTTGCTAAAATCTATAGGTTCACCTGGTTTAAATGAAGTTAGAAAACTTACTAATATTAATAATATAAAGAATGTTCGCATAAGCGTAATTAAAGTTTCAGACAATTCAAAAATAGAGGAACAATACAGCCTCGCCAAAAAAATTGGCTATGCTTCATCATTACTTTTATTGCAACAACTTAGAAACTCAAATTATTTGTCTTTGGCATATATTTTACCCTTTTTCACTCACCACTCACCACTCACCATTCACCACCCACCATTCACGGCCTGCCCCCAATAGCCCCGAACGTACAAGTGAGTGACACAAGCGGCGATGCCATATAAAACAACAGCCGGTAACATAAAATTACCGGCTGTTGTTGCAATGTATTTAGTTTGGCTTTATACCGTAGCATCTTCGTATGCACTTACGGGCTCGCAGGTGCAGATGAGGTTTCTATCGCCATGGGTATTATTTACCCTGGCTACAGAAGGCCAGAATTTATTTAGCGTTACATAGTACAATGGAAACGCTGCCTGCTGGCGGGTATAACTATGGTTCCATGCATCGTTACACACCAGTGCCTGTGTATGAGGGGCATTTTTTAATGCATTATCCTTTTTATCGGCAAGACCATCTTCAATGGCTTTTATTTCTTCCCTTATGCTAAGAAGGGCATCGCAAAAACGGTCTAGTTCTTCTTTGTCCTCACTTTCAGTAGGCTCTATCATAATAGTGCCCGGTACCGGGAAACTCATGGTTGGTGCATGAAAACCATAATCAATTAAGCGCTTGGCCACATCTTCTGCCTCAATTTCGGCCGTTTTTTTAAATGGACGTAGGTCTACAATAAATTCATGCGCACACTGGCCATTGTGGTTGGTGTAAAGAATATCGTAAGCACCATCTAAACGGGCACGCATATAATTGGCATTTAGAATGGCATATTCTGTAGCTGCTTTAACACCTGCTGCTCCCAGCATTCTGATATAACCATAAGAAATTAACAGGATAGAAGCAGAGCCATATTGCGCCGCCGATACCGCCTGAAATCCTTTGTGTGAGGCGTTTTCCGTTGTTTCAATAACATGTTTTGGTAAAAATGGTGCCAAATGCGCTGCCACACAAATTGGGCCCATGCCAGGGCCACCACCACCATGTGGGATAGCAAATGTTTTATGCAGATTAAGGTGACAAACATCGGCTCCAATAAGGCCGGGTGCTGTTAAACCTACCTGTGCATTCATATTGGCGCCATCCATATATACCTGCCCGCCATATGCGTGTATAATATCGGTAATATCTTTTACGGTTTCCTCGTACACCCCATAAGTACTTGGGTATGTAATCATAATACCGGCAAGATTATCGGCATGCAAGGCGGCTTTTTCTTTAAGATCCTGTACATCAATATATCCGTTTTCCAGGGCTTTTACCACTACCACTTTCATGCCTGCCATTACCGCACTGGCAGGGTTGGTGCCATGGGCCGAAATTGGTATCAGCATTATTTTGCGGTGGGTATCGCCACGGCTTTCGTGGTAGGCTTTAATGGTTAATAAGCCGGCATATTCGCCCTGTGCGCCGCTATTGGGTTGCAGACTGCAGGCATCGAATGCGGTTATCTCGCACAGGTAGGCGCTTAACTCCTGAATCATTTGCTGATAGCCGGCAGTTTGATCAAGCGGTGCAAATGGGTGCATTTTGCTCCAATTGCTCCAGCTTAAAGGAATCATTTCGGTAGCTGCATTTAATTTCATGGTGCAGCTGCCCAAAGAAATCATGGAAGTGTTTAAGGAAAGGTCTTTATTTTCCAGTTGTTTAATATAGCGCATCATCTGGCTTTCGCTACGGTGCATATTAAACACCGGATGCGTTAAATAAGCGGATGTTCTTAATAATCCTGCTGGTATATGTAACAAAGTACCATCCTGCTGTATATCAAATGCAACGGGGTCTGTATCGTTTTCAAAACAGTTAATCAGGTCGTACAAATCTTTAATACCTGTTGTTTCGTCAATAGAAATACCAATATGGCTGGCATCAATATAGCGCAGGTTAATTTGCTGGCGTTCAGCTTTTGCCTTAATTGGGGCTATATCGGTAGCTTTTACTACAAAGGTGTCGAAGAATTTATTAGATACCAGACTACATCCTCTATGAACAATAGCATCTGCCGCGGCCTGGGCCAGCATGGCGATGCGTAAGGCAATATTTTTTAAGCCATCGGGGCCATGGTATACGGCATACATAGCCGCCATATTGGCGAGTAATGCCTGTGCTGTACAAATATTGGAAGTGGCTTTTTCGCGTTTAATATGTTGTTCTCTGGTTTGTAAAGCCATACGCAGGGCACGGTTGCCCTGGGCATCGATGCTTACGCCAATAATTCTGCCCGGCAGGCTGCGTTTAAATTCATCTTTTGCTGAGAAAAATGCTGCATGCGGACCACCAAAACCCAATGGTACACCAAAACGTTGTGCAGAGCCAATAGCTACATCCGCACCCAATTCACCGGGAGGTGTTAACAGGGTGAGTGCCAATAAATCTGTAGCCATTATTACATAACCATTTACAGCGTGAACGGTTTCAATAAAACGGCTATAATCTTCTATACTGCCCAGGTTATTGGGGTATTGAATAATAGCACCAAAAAAACTATCGTCAATAGTGGCGTTGGTATAATTGCCAAATACCAGTTCAACACCAATAGGGGCTGAGCGGGTAATGATAACATCTATGGTTTGAGGAAAAATGGCTTCATCAATAAAGAGTTTGGGTTTATCGATGGTAGCTCCTTTGTTCACATGGTGAAATATCATGGCTACAGCTTCTGCGGCCGCGGTAGCTTCATCTAATAAGGATGCATTGGCAATAGGTAAAGCGGTTAAATCGCTAACCATGGTTTGAAAATTAAGCAGGCTTTCTAAACGGCCCTGCGAGATTTCGGCCTGGTACGGAGTATATTGGGTATACCAACCCGGGTTTTCAAAAATATTGCGCAAAATAACGCTGGGGGTAATGGTATCGTAATAACCCTGGCCAATATAGTTTTTAAATAATTTATTACGCGAACCCATTTCACGAATTAATTGCAGGTATTCATTTTCGCTAATGGCGGGTGGCAGGTTTAATGCATGTTGCATACGAATGGCTGCCGGTACTGTATTGCCAATAAGCGTTTCCATGTTAGTAACACCAATAGTAGCCAGCATGGCTGCGGTATCTGCTTCGTTGGGGCCAATATGTCTTTGCTTAAATTCTGAGGATTGCTGATCAAATAAATTCATAAAGATGGGGTTAACCGCTTAAAAAGATGCGCAAAGTTACGGTGTAACCTTTAGAATAACTATCGTTTGTTGAACCTGTGGATAGCATGTGCAATAGAATGTAAAGCAATTCTTTACATGTAGTAGGTAATCAGTTTTGTTGTGGGTTGTATTGGCTGTTAAAAGCTCAATTGTTTTCAACAGTACAAGTGTGCGACGCAAGAAATGATGCCATAAAAATCTTTTGCCCGGCTCCCCAAAAGGTTGCTAAACATATAAGGTATTATGCTTACATTATTTTTTTGAGCCCGGCAAATGTGGCCTGTTCAGCTTTACTTGCGTCGCACACTTGTGCTGCATAACTATGGCAGCTTTGCCCGGGTTTTGCGAAAAGAAAACCGTGGCTGCTTTTAATAAAAATAAATTCTGATGCTTTGATAGGAGAGGCGGTTTTGGGAAATAGTAGCGTCTTTTGAGAAGTCTTTTAATCCAAAAAAACCGGCCACATTGCCTTTGTTTATGGCTATTTCCAGGTAATTGGCGGAGTTAAACCAGGCCATACTTTCACCGGGTGGAACGGTACTGTAATTATCGCTGATGGTATCTATATAATCTTTTTTGTGCATCAGCTCAATTCTAAAACCCCGGTTTCTTCTTATTTCTTCAAACTCGGTTTTGGTTATATTTAATACCACGTTTTCAAAATTGTCGATAAAAATTATCTGGCTGTCTACCCAGTCTGGCCCAACAGAAGAACGCATGGGATATTTTTCTTCTATCTGCATGGCAATGCTGGCAATATCCTGTATAGCGCCGCCACTATGTACATGTTGAATGGCCTGTGCAATGGCATGTGTGCAGGCCAATAAAGTGCCTTTGCCATTGGTATTGGTACTAATGGCATACACTGATGCTGGTCTTCCGCCGGCAATCATGGTAATTAAGCCATTGTCGGGGCAAATAATATATTGTTGGTTCAACTCAGTAAACAACACATGCGAGGGTACTTTCTCAAAAAAGTTAATCAGTATTAAATGAAAGGAGCCTTTGGGAAAATGTGCATACGCATTTTTACAGATATAGGCATTTTGCTGGTGATTAACCGGGGAGAGCTGATGGGAAATATCAACAGGAATACATCCCGGTACTGCGCCAATTAGCTGGCCCTTTATTGCGCCGGTTATAAAATCTATCTGACCAATATCTGAAGAAAGTGTAATTGCAGGCATGGGGAATATTAATACAAAGATGATGCAATTACTTTACCAGTTCTCCATTTTTATAGAAGAATTTTCTAACCAGTTTATCTGTAATAGATGGGATTAATTTATTTAGAAAAACAGTTCGTTTATCGTTCATGGTAAATACATGTGTTCTTTTTCTTTTTTCTATGGCATCCATTATTTGTGCGGCACATTCTTCGGCACTCATCATAGCCCCTTCATCCATTGGAGAAGATCCCTGTGCGCTGGCATCTTTTGTTAAAGCTGCATTGCGAATATTAGATGTGGTAAACCCCGGGCATACCCACATAATATTTACGCCAGATTCCAGCATCTCGGTTCTTAGCGCTTCAAAAAATCCATTAATGGCAAACTTAGAAGAAGAATAACCGGTTCTGCCCGGCAAACCCCTGTAACCGGCAATAGAAGAAACGCCTGTAACAGTTCCTTTTTGTTTTGTAATATAGGGCAATGCAAATTTTGTGCAATAAACCGTACCCCAAAAATTGGTATCCATTACCCTTCTTAGTGTTTCTAAATCTGTTTCGTTAAACAAGGCCCGCATAGAAATGCCTGCATTGTTAATCAATATATCAATAGTGCCGTAATGCTTTACGGTTTCTTTAATAAAGTTGTCGCAATCAATTTCCCTGCTTACATCGGCAGTATAAATAAATAAGGGCTGGCCGGCATAGTTGGTTTGTAATTGATATAGTTTATCGTGATTACGGCCACAGGTTGCAACACGTGCACCTTTTTCTAATAATGCATCTACCAATGCCCTGCCTATACCATCAGATCCGCCTGTTACAACTACCACTTTATTATTGAAGAAAGACATATTTTATTTTTATATGGCAAATGTAAACAGTAAAATGTTGTGATGTTGATAACCTGTTATCTAACTAAAATAAATTTTTTTGCATAAAAATTTGGCATAATCAGCTTTTGGACTATTTTTGCACTCCCAATTACAAAAAAGGGTAAGCGTATTGTTTAACAATACAACGATTTGGTAGCTCAGTTGGTAGAGCAATACACTTTTAATGTATGGGTCCTGGGTTCGAGTCCCAGCCAGATCACAAGCGCTTCAGTTAATAGCTGGAGCGCTTATTTTTTGTAATAGTTTTTTCTTTTTGGTATTCGGCAGTTTCGCATCCTTCAACTTTCTTGCGTCGCACTCTTGTACTGCAGTAATGCTATGCAGCAATAGCAGGTTTAATTTATTTTCAACCAAGATTAGTTTCTATCTCCTTCTTCATTAGTTGTATTTCATGTTCATCTACCACTATGTTTTCAATACTTTCTTTCATGCCCCCCTGAATAAATTCCATAGAACCTTTACTGCTTTTTCTGGCTGAAGAGTGTAGTTCTGTTGCACCTGTAAATGCAGCCAACGCCTGAATATTATTGCTTCTAACACCACTACCGGGCATAATGATAATTCTGTCTGCGGCTTGTGTAATAAGCGTTTTAATCAGTTCCTTTCCATCAAAGGCATTGGGTACCTGCCCGCTTGTTAATATACGTGAGCATCCACAACAAATGATATCTTCCAATGCTTCCAAAGGTGCTCTTGCCCTGTCAAAGGCACGGTGAAAAGTTATTTCCATTGGATAGGCCATTTCTACCAATGCCTTTGTTTGCGCCATATTTATGCTGCCATCCTTTTTTAATATGCCAACAACTGCACCTTCAAAGCCAAGCTCCTTGCATAAAAGCAAATCTTTTTTAATAACACTATATTCTTCATCAGTATAACAAAAATCACCACCATGCGGTCTTATAATTGGGAATACAGGAATGTTTATTTTCTCCCTTATCAATTTAAGTGTGCCATAAGAAGCTGTGGTGCCACCATCTGCAGGACTGTCGCATAATTCCAGTCTGTCTGCCCCTGCCGCTGCAGCCATAAGTGCCGACTGAATATTAAATACAGCAATTTCTAATAATGCCATTACAGAATTATTTGAATGAATGATAAAAAATTATAACTGGTGTTATTGGTTAAAAAGAAAAACACCAACAGCGCAAATACATAACCGAAATATAGTTTGCTGTTTTAATAAAGAAATAGGTGCTATTTGAATAATGGACTTCTTATTTATAAAATGAATTTACCATCAATCAATTCATTGTGGTCATCTGCATAACACACTGCATAATTAAATCCTTTTTGAATGCAATAGGCACCGTGTTCCCCTTTTTTATTTATGGCAATAAACCCTACCTGAATATCTTTTGCTTTGGCACCTTTTATTTTAATTATTCTTTCAACGGCAGTCTTGCAGGCCTGTTCGGGTGAAAGTCCCTGGCGCATTAATTCTACCACCAAGTGTGTGCCTGCAATACGTATTACATCCTCCCCCTGACCTGTAGCCGTAGCTGCCCCAATTTCATTGTCCACATATAAGCCGGCACCAATAATGGGGGAGTCGCCCAGCCTGCCACGCATTTTAAAACCCATTCCACTGGTCGTACAACTTCCGCTAAGGTTACCATTGGCATCCATTGCCACCATACCTATTGTATCATGGTTCCAATCGCCATTAGAAAGTTTATTTGGTGCAAAAGCACTTTGTCCTTTGGTGCGTTCAACATTAATAACCGGTTTGTATTCAGATTTTTCCAGCCATTTTTTATATTCTTTTGCTGCATCGTCCGATAATTTTTGTGCTTCCAAAGGGAATCCTTCGCTTACTGCAAATTGTTGGGCACCTTGCCCAACAAGCATTACATGCGGGGTTTTCTCCATTACCCTTCTAGCTACAGAGATGGGGTGTTTTATGCGCTCTAATGCAGCTACGCTACCACAATTAAAATGTTCATCCATAATACAGGCATCAAGGGTAACAAAGCCATCCCTGTCGGGGTTGGCGCCTAGGCCAACACAGCAACTTTGTTCTGCCTCTGTAACCATCACGCCTTGTTCTACGGCATCCAAAGCCCTGCCGCCATTACGTAAAACCTGCCAGGCCGCTTTATTGGCATTTATGCCAGCATCCCAGGTAGAAATAACAATTGGTTTTCTGCCGGCAGGCGTTGCTTTTTTAAAAGAAAGTAAAGAAATAGCAGATAGGCCAGCTGAGCCTAATTGCAAAAATCGGCGGCGGTGTAACATGATTATGTTGTTTTACGGTAAATGTAAATAACAACCAGCAAGCTAACAACTGCAGATAAAATAAATGTAAACGATGCACCCAGGATAACCCATATAAGGCCAGCAATACTGCTGGCCAAAAAAGCAGCAATACTTTGAAATCCACTAAAAGTACCAAGGGCAGCTGCTGTATTTTCTTTGGGTACAATTGAAGCAATCCAGGCTTTTGAAACGCCTTCAGTTGCTGCCGCATATGCGCCGTAAAGTAAAAATAATAGGAGGTACCAAATAATATTACCGCCAATGCCCATACCAGCATATACAATACTAAATAAAACCATCCCCGCAATCAATATTTTTTTTGCTCCAATTTTATCGGCAATGCTGGCTAATGGGTAGGATAAAATGGCGTAAATGCCATTGTAAAAAATATAAACGCCAATTAAAGCGGTATCACTTAGTCCGGTTTCTTTCATTTTTAATAAAAGCAGGGTATCGCTGCTATTGAATAATGCAAAAACTAGTAAAGCACCCGTTAGGCGTTTATAGGCGGAAGGTGATTGTAACCAATACTGATAAAATGACTTAAAGGAGGGCCATTGCTTTTTTACCTGACTTTTTGCACCGGTATCTTTCATTAAAAACGTTAAGGCAACGGCAATTATACCCGGAATAAATGCCCATAAAAAGAGTTGCCTGTATTGTTGTGGCGCATAGTATAAAAATAGCAAGGATAAGGAAGGCCCCAATAATGCACCTGTAGTATCTAATGCCCTGTGAAATCCAAATACCCGGGCTTTGGTGGAAGGAGTGGATTCTTGTACCAGAATTGCATCCCGGGCACCGGTACGTAAACCCTTGCCTGTTCTGTCTACAACCCTTGCGATAAATATCCACCAGGGGTAGGTGAGCAATGCCATCATGGGTTTACTAATGGCACTAAGACCATAGCCCCAGCGTACAAAGGGCATGCGCTTGCCTGTATTATCACTCCAGGTACCAAAATAACCTTTACTTAAACCTGCAACAGCTTCGGCAATACCTTCCAGTATACCAATTGCTGCAATGGAAAAGCCAATTTCTTTAAGGTAAACCGGCATAACCGGGTAAAGCATTTCACTGGCAATATCGGTACACAAGCTTACCAGCGATAATACCCATACGGTACGGGAAATAATCGCAGTTTTATTCATGATGTACGGACAATTTTGCCAGCATATCATTGCTCATGCTATCGCCATAAACGCCATATGCATTTACAAGTATGCCTTTCATGGTGCCATCTATTGATTCGATGGCATAAATTACAGAGGAGTCGTCTGGGTTGCTGTTACCTTCAAAGCGGTAATGTTCTGTAATTTCAAATTGGGATGGTGCCAGACAGCTGCCTGTATTGGTACATTTAAGTGTATCAAATGCAATATTAAAATCGGTGGTGTAACCTCGTTGCTTTAGATTGGCTATAGCATCTACGAGAGATTCATAAGTAGGCATGTTTGTTTTTCTTAAAGATACAGCTATTCGGCGGCTGTTTGGTTTCTTATTGCCGGGTAAGGATATGAACCCTGCAGTGTGCGACGCAACGGATGCTCAATAGTACTGCCTGGCCTGGCTAAAAAAATAGCCTCACTTACAAGTTAGCCATACCTGATTAAATTGCCAGTAAAGGTTTTTTTGGATTTTTTTAGTGCTTACCTAAAGAGTCAAGCGCCTGTAGTGCATTATTGTTAAAGTCGAACAGGGATAGGTTTTCCCATGGCGAGCCATCAGTAGCTGTGCTGCCTTTAAATGCCACCCAATCTGGCGCCCAATAGCAAACACCGAAATTATTATTGGTAACTGCCTTTTTTACAGCGCCAACCAGTGTGGTAATAAATTGCGCCTGACCAATGGGTGTGCCGGGGTAAGCATCGATGGCTTTATCTGCACTGCCTGCAATATTATTGGTATAATCATTATAGCCAAAGGTGAATGGATAGGCAGTTTCTGCTATTAATACCGGTTTTTTGAAAGTAGTACTGATGGTTTTAATGTTTTGTTCAAGCGCATTAAGGTCTTTACCATGCCACCAGGGATAATAGGAGAGGCCAATAATATCATAATCTGTTTGTGCATTTTGCAAATTGGTATAGTATTGCTGGGCATAATCGTACCCGGCAATATGAATTATGATTTTTGCGTTTGGTGCAACTTCTCTGGTTGCTTTTATGGCTTGTTTTAACAATAGGATAAAATTTCCCCAGTTGGCATCAGTGGCGCTCATAATCTTACCCTCATTCCATAAAAAACCACTGTTTATTTCGTTGCCCGTTTCTACATAGTCGGGGGTAACATTATTTTGTTGTAATTGTAGCAGCACTGCTTTGGTATAATTGTATAAGCTATCCTGCAGGGTGGTAAAGTTTAGCCCGTTCCAGGCAGCTGGTTTTGATTGTGCGCCGGGGTCGGCCCAGGTATCAGAATAATGGAAGTCCAGCCAAAACTGTAAGCCGGCTGCTTTTATTTGTTTGGCATAAGCCATTATTTCAGTAAGGGAAGAATGTGCCGTGGCCGGGTTGTTCCATAAACGTAGCCTGATAGTGTTAATACCTTTGCTTTTGGCAATAGTAAGTATGTCTTTGGTAGTGCCATTGTCCTTATATGAAATATTGTAGCTGGCAATTTCGGGAGTAAATGAAAGGTCTAAACCCCTGATGAAGGTATAGGTGTTGGTTACCGGAGGTGTTACCGGGTTGCCTGGCTGACTATTGGATTTATTACATGCCAGTAAGGAGCATATTACCAGCGAAAAGATGAGGTTACGCATAATACAAAATGAATTGTAAAGGTACTACAGAGATTTTAGAACCAGACAATCCTTTGTATAACACAGGTTAATTTATGCGTTATATGGGTTAAAATTGTAACAGGTTATTACCGGCGTTTGCAAAATTGAAATTGATTTTAAATTTATCTATACTTTATGCCGGTTATACTTTTATAATCGCTTAAATTCGTAGCAACGATGCATGCTGGTAATTATACTTCATGTTTTATTCTTTATCCACAATAAAAATTATATGTCTACATCCAGAAGATCATTCTTAAAAGCCGGTGCTATGGCGGTGGCTGGTTCTGCTCTGTTATCAAACTACATTTTTGCAGCTTTTAAACGAAAAGAATACCTGAGTATTCAATTGTATTCCGTTCGGGAAGACATGATGAAAGACCCCATGGGTACTTTACAAAAGTTGGCTAATATGGGGTATAAATATGTAGAACATGCCAATTATATTGATCGAAAATTTTATGGGCGTACAGCACCCGAGTTTAAAAAAGTGCTGGACGATATGGGCCTTAAAATGTTAAGTGGTCATACAGTTATGGGTACCAAACATTGGGATGCCAATAAAAATGAGTTTACCGATGCCTGGAAAAATACCGTATTGGATGCGGCTATTGTTGGCCAGCAATATGTAATTAGCCCGTGGTTAGATCAAACCTACAGGCAAAATTACGACGACATGAAACGCTATATGGAAGTGTTTAATAAAAGCGGCGAACTATGTAAAAAATATGGTATGAAATTCGGGTATCATAACCACGATTTTGAATTTAGCCAAAAATTAAATGGCACGCTGGTGTGGGATATTATTATGCAAAACACAGATCCTTCATTGGTAGCGCAACAGCTGGATATTGGTAACCTGTACAATGGAGGTGCAACCGCTTTGGAAGCCGTAACCAAATATCCCGGCCGTTTTGAACTAATGCATGTGAAAGACGAAATTAAAGCCAGTAGCGGAGAAGAAAAATACGAAAGCACCATCCTTGGTAAAGGCATTGTGCCGGTAAAAGAAGTAATTGATATTGGCAGAAAATCTGGTGGTACCATTCACTTTGTTGTGGAGCAGGAATCTTACCAGGGCAAAACACCTATAGATTGTGCTAAAGAAGATTACGATATTATGAAAGGCTGGGGTTATTAGCAGCCTGCAAAAAATCTCCAAAGCACTGGCAGTAGCCGGTGCTTTTTTTATACAATTATTGGCCGGTCAAAGGCAATAAATGGGGCTTTACTTGCGTCGCACACTTCGGGGTTCTGTTTCCATGGCAGCAAATAAACAGCCATAAAACGATTAGTTTTTTTTCTTTTGTTGTTGTACAATATATAAGCCTGCAATTACAAAAAGTACACCTGCCAGGGTATACAAACTAATGGGTTCGTGCATTACAATAGCTGCAATTACAAAACCAAAAACCGGACAAAGAAATAACCAGAACGCAGCTGTAACCGGATTGTCTTTTAACAAATACAACCAAAGCTGCACCGCGCCAATAGATACCGGAATAGCCAGCCATAATACACAACCCACCCAGGAGAGTGTAAAACTATTTTGCGCATCGTTATAAAAATAAAGAACAAAGGGCAACAGAAACACACCACCTAAAATAGTTTGCCAGCCATTAATAGTAAGTATGTGTAAATTACCCCAGTTACATTTAGAAAAATAAATGGCTCCCGCTGAGTAGCAAAACATGCTGATAAGCAATAGTGCTAAACCCAACGGCGTTGCAAAACTGTTTTGCAACAGGGGATAGGCAGCAATAACCACCCCGGTAAAACAAAGCAGCAGACTTAGAATAATGGAAATATGTATCTTCTCCTTAAACCATATAGCACTTATTAAACTTATAAAAACAGGATTGGTGGCCACCGACAAAGAACCCAATCCTGCCGATACCTCTTGCATTGCCAATACATATAGCCCCAGGTAGGTACTAATATTTAAAAAGCCATAAATGGCCAATTGTTTCCATTGTTGGCGTTGTGGCAATTCCTTCTTTAATACAATATGCGCAAAAAATAAAATGATAGCGCCAGCTAAAAAAAACCTTGGCACAGCAATTACAAAAGGCTGCGTGTATGCCAGTCCAATTTTTGTTGCTGCAGATGCTGATGCCCATAAAATGGCAAAGCATATACCCGCCACCATAATTTGAATATTTCTTTTACCAGTTACTTTCAACGGAAGTATTTAAGAATGTAAGCGAATGTAAATGGCTTTTGGCAATTGTTGTTACAACAGATCTTTTTTCATTCAACACGGGTATTTTCCGTTGGTCATTTGTGGTGGATAAACGGTATCCGGTAAAACATAAAAAATTCCATTTATCCATATTTGGCATTTGTGTTAATGAGGTTGCCCTCAATTTAGCAGTATTAAAATTATTATTACAATAGCTGTTGTATACCTTTCTCATGTGCATTATAATACCGGCCCTGGTTTCTACCGGGGCTTTTTGTTTGGCTATAACTTAATTTACATGCTGGCCATGGCGGTGCAGTACAAGTGAGTGACACAACGATGTTTAATAACTGTAATACAGCCTGCTAAATAATATAATTCTTTGCAGCGCAAAACCATAATTCTGTTTTAATTTTGCCTTTTTGAATGTATATTGTATCCTCTAAAACAATTTCCATATGCCTTCTTTTGATATTGCCAGCACAGTAGACCTGCAAACATTAGACAACGCGATTAATACGGTTAAAAAAGAAATAGCTAATCGGTTTGATTTTAAAAACTCACCCGTTTCCATTGAGCTGAACAAAAAGGATTACCTGATTAAACTGGATGTGGAAAGTGATATGAAAATGAAACAGGTAATAGATATTATTATTAGCCGTGGCGTAAAGCAGGGCATTGATGCCAATGCATTTGATTTTAGCAAGGATGCCTACCCCAGTGGTAAAACCGTAAAAAAAGATGTACCTGTTAGAAATGGCTTTAAACAGGAAGATGCCAAAAAAATAGTAAAAATCATAAAAGACTCAGGCCTTAAAGTGCAGGCCGCAATAATGGATGATATTGTACGTGTAACCGGCAAAAAAATTGATGACCTGCAAGACGTAATGGCTGCCTGCCGCGCCGCCAATTTAGGAATGCCACTACAGTTTACGAATATGAAATCTTAAGATAATAATCTGTTTATCTAAACTGGATGGCTTTTACAGGTTGTATACTTCTTACAAATATGGTAGGCAATATCAAGGATAAGAAGCATACTACCAGCGTTAACCCACAAACGGCAAAAACCTCCCACCAAATAATATTTACGGGTGCTACAGATACATAGTAGGCGGTTTCATCTAACCTGATAAAACCGGTGTATTGCTGTAATAGCGCAATGCCAATACCCACCAAAAATCCTATACCAATACCAGTACAGGAAATAATGGTGGCATGGTATAAAAATATACGTTGAATATGCCAGTCGCTGGTGCCAATAGATTTTAAAATGCCCACCATTCTGGTACGTTCCAAAACTAAAATCAGCAGACAGGTTATCAGGTTTATGATGGCAATTATGGCCATTACAATAAATATCACATTTCTGTTTACATCCTGTATGCTTAGCCAGTCAAAAATAAAAGGGTAAATATCTTTAATAGATTTACTCACCCAGGCACCTGGTAAAGGGTTGGGGCCATTGTACAAGGCTTCGTTTACACTATCTATTTCGGTATAGTCGTTTAAAAATACTTCGTAGCCGCCAATTTCGTTATGCTGCCAGTTATTTTGCCGGCGTAAAAGCCTTATGTCGCCAATGGCAAAGGCTTTATCAAACTCTTCAATGCCGGTATTATAAATGCCTTTCACTACCAGGCTTTTAACACTGGAACTGGCCGTTTCTCTGGAGATAAAATACACATGAATGGTGTCGTTTACCTTTATTTGCAGCGATTTGGCAATGGGCTGCGATATCATAATCTGCCGGCTATATAGCGAGTCTTTAAAATCTATCCAGCTGCCTTCTTTTAAAAAAGACTGCAGGTGGTTAAAATCATAACTACTATCAATGCCTTTGAACAAAACACCCTCAATGTCTTTGTTGTATTCCAGTACTACAGATTTGGTAGCAAAGGGTTGTATATGTGCAATGCCTGGCATACTGTTTAATACCTGTACCACCGTATCATTTAATTGCAATGGAGTTTCTTCGGCTACAATAGATTTGTCGGCCTCGTATTGTTGCACATGCAAGTGGCCCCAAAAATCAAATACTTTTTGGCTAATAGCTTGCTGAAACCCATTTACAAAAGCCATGGTAAGTATCATGGCAGCCACACTTAACGCTGTTGCAGTGGTGGCAATGCGAATAATAAACCTTGAAAAAGTACGTTGACTATTAAAAGCAACCCTTTTAGCTATAAACTGTGATACATTCATGGTATTAGCGGTAAAGCTACAAGCTGTAAACAAGCCTGCAAAATTGAGTTGTACAAAAGGTTTTTTATTGGCCCGTCAATATGGGGTAGTTGGGCTTTACTTGCGTCGCACTCTTGTACGGTTAAATACTTTGGGCAGCTTTAAAATGGGAAGTAAAAATTGCAAACCCCACCTGCTAGTTTTATTTGCCAGTAAAATTGCGCCCTTTACTATAAATTGCAATTATGAAAAAGCTTTTTTTTACGCTATCATTAGTATGGTTAAATCTATTGGCCGGTGCACAATTGCAGCCCGATAAAACCTATATGCCGGGTATAGCTGGCATCAAGCTTTTTCAATATGGTAATCAAATGGGTTATCCCATCATCACACTGGGTAGTACCAATTCCCTGGAATTGCATTTTGATGAGCTGGGCACCACCATTAAAAATTATAGTTACACCTATCAATTGTGTAATGCAGACTGGAAGCCCGTTGAACTTAGCGAAATGGATTATATAGATGGCTTTTTACAAAACCGTTTAAACCAATACCGCATTTCATCCATAGCCAATGTAAAATATATCCATTATCAGGCCATGTTTCCCGTTAAAAACTCCATGCCATCAAAGGCCGGCAATTATATGTTAAAAGTGTTTTTAAATGGAGATACCAGTAAACTGGCATTTACCCGCCGTATGCTGGTGGTGAATAATTCCGTACCTATTGGCGTAACTATAAAACAACCCTATAATTCAGCGGCAGTGCGCACCCACCAAAAAGTACAGTTTACCATTAATGTTACCAGCTTAAACATATTTAACCCACAGCAGCAGTTGAAGGTAGTGGTATTACAAAACTATAAATGGGATAATGCCATAACCGGCAAACAACCAGTTTTTATGCGTGGCAATAATTATGAATACAATGGCGAGCAGGATTTTCTTTTCCCTGCCGGCAAAGAATACCGCTGGCTAAACTTGAAAAGCTTTCGGTTTTTAAGTGAGCGCATAGACCATATTGACAAAGATTCCATACCGGTAGATGTGTACCTGAAACCAGATCTAGACCGTAGCCGCGACCGTATTTTAATGCTGCAGGATTACGATGGTATGTTTGAAGTAAATTGTACCGATGCCAATAACCCCTGGTGGCAGGGAGATTACGGCCATGTGCATTTTACCTATGTTCCCAGTGGCAATCAGCCATTTATGGATAAAGACGTATATATCATGGGCGAAATGGCCGGTAATATAGCCAACGATTCTACCCGCCTAACCTATAATGCCACCAAAGGCGTGTATGAGAAAACCTTGTTTTTAAAGCAGGGCTATTATAATTATCAGTATGTAACCAAGGATAAAAGGGTAAAAAATGCCCCCATTGAAACGGCCTATACCGAGGGCGATTATTGGGAAGCGCAAAACACCTACACCGTACTGGTCTATTACCGTTCCCTGTCTGGCCGGGCTGATGAATTGCTGGGGGCCACTTCCATCAATTCACGCACTTTTCTAAAAGGTTTATAAAGAAAGAATTTGCTATTAAAAATCTCGGCTTATATTTGCAGCGGCAGGTCTTACACGACCAGCTCCTGTTGAACCCTCCCAGGGCAGGAATGCAGCAAGAGTAGACGGTTGTAGCGGTGCGATGTAATTAGCCTGCCACTTTTTTTTCTTTTCCCGGTGGCAATCTGCCAACCGGTTTCTCCAAAAAATCAGTAATATTATTAGCCAGGCAGCAGCAAGAAAATTAAGCTTTACTTGCGTCGCACACTTCTACGGTTGGGTTATGGCTGGGCTTTTATACAGCCATAGATGAAAGAGAAAAGGTTGGAGTCCAGCAAAACATTTTAGCCGCAACCCGCTGCGGCACTTATTCTTTTGATTGAATAACAAACTCACTAAATTTTGAGCTGTCTTTATCTGAGCCCTTTATTGGTATTATCAACGTGTCCCTCAATAAATAGGTAACAGTCAATAAAGAGTTTGTTTGCGCAATAACATCTTTATCTAAAACAACGGTATCTCCATGTGTTTGGTAATGCCCTGAAAAATAGCAACTAAAGTCTACATGCCCCAATTCAACCTTGAACGTTCCATTTTCCCGGAGTGTTAAAGCCTGTGTCTCTAATTTGCCTGTATTTGCTTCTGCATAAATCCAGGTGCTGCCTTTAAAGTCTTGTCCGAATATTTTACCAACTATTAATATGGCAAGTGTTAACAAAGTTATTGTCAAACTAATTGGCTCAGGTATTCTTTTATTAAGTTCTCGTTTGGGATATATTGCTCGGAATGCAAGCCAAATGGAAACAGCAAACAGAGTAATAAATAAGGCTCCAAAAAACAAATCCATCAAACCTGAACAACCATCGTCATCCAAACTAATGTGTAAATAGAAGAAGGTAACTAGTATAAATGGAACAGTTAATAAAAATCGTATTGAGTGTTTCAAGGTTTTAATTTAAGTGAGGCGCAACTCAAAAATATACGAACTCAATAGCCTTTCCAAAAAAATGAGTGCTCATCCCGATGGTTGTAGCATGGTTAATAAATGATTTTTCAGTTGTTGATTTTATAAATGCCCAATAGCATATCCAACCGTACAAGTGAGTGACACAAGGATGCTACATAGCAGTACAACAGCCGGTAACAAAAAAGCCACACTTGCCCGCATGGCTTTTATTATTTGATATGGTGTGGTTTTATTGCTCCAGCTGGTTATCGTCTTCTTTGCCGGTAAATACACTGCCCATTTCTCTGGAGCGATAAATATTGTTATTTAGTTTGTTGCCCAGCATAATAATAGTGGCACTGTCTTTTATTAAGCGGGTAAAGGCAGTATTGCTGCCATGCCATTTGCCGTTGTGGTAAATAATGCTATCGGATTTATTAAAAAATAAATGCCAGCCTAAACCATAGTTATGCATAGACCTTTTTTCGTTGCTGTAGGGCAAAAAAGCCATTTGTATGGTAGACTGTTTTAGAAAATTGTTGGTGTATAAAACCTTGTCCCACATGTACAGGTCTTTTACAGTGCTGTATACATTTTTATCGCCGTAGGTACAATCCAGATGGTCCATTGGAAAAGGCTTGGTAACAGAATAGGTGGGATTGTAGCTGGCCGTGTCTTTTATGGAGAATACATAACTGTCTTTTAGCCCAAGGGGGTTAAAAATACTGTCTTTCATATAGGTAGGGAAGCTTTGCCGGGTTGTTTGCTCAATAATTAAAGCCAGTAACAGATAATTGGTATTACAGTAATGATAGCTGCGATTGGGCATGGCATCGGCCCTGGGTTTATGCACTATCATAAAGTTGAGTACGTCTTCGTTGGTGGCTTTTTGCTTTTTATTCCAGATAGAATCCATGAAATACAAATAATTGGGCAAACCGCTTCTATGGTTTAAGAGCATTTTTACCGTAATGCCTTTATAAGGCAAAGCAGGGAAGAATTTTTGCAGGCTATCGTCTAAAGATATTTTGCCTTGTTCCCACAGCTTTAGCACCGTCATGGCCGTAAATGTTTTGGAAATAGATGCCAGATGAAAGGGGGTATGATCTGTGATGGGTTCGCCGGTGGCAAAATTGTAGGTGCCTTTGTAGGCTTCAAACAAAATTTCCCCGTTTTTGGCTACCAGCAAACTGCCATTAAACCCACGGTCGAAATGGGTAGTGTAATAGTCGGCTATGGCATCGTGGTATTTCTTTTTTTCGGTTTCGGTTAAAGGTCTGAAAATAGTGTCTGCAGTGGGGGCTTGTACTACCGTGCCGGTATTGTTTTTTTGTGTTGTTTGATTACAGGAGCAAAGAATACAGAAAATAAAAATAGAATATATAGAACGTATCACAGTTAATTTGTTATGTTGTTGCGGGCAAAATAAAAGAAATGGCGTCAGATTATTTTGTAATTATTTTCTTTGTAACAATACCTTTACAAATTGTGAATAAACATGAGCATAGTTTTATACGATAGAGAAGACCGGAATAAGCTGTATCCACTGAATAGCTGTTGTGCCGTTGCGCAATTACGCATGGGTATTTTTACCATTAAGGAAAGATGGGAAAAACTTACCGGGGAAAAAGCCTACTTACATACCGAAGATTTTTTAGCGCCTTTATATGAGCCTATTCCGCAGGAAGAGCATATTTGGATTGATGCTACTATTTTGCCCGATGAGGCCCTGGTGGCGGCCATACTTGCCCTTGCACCAAATGAGGGCATTAAAGATGCCAATGGACTGGTGGCGGCCAAAACCGCTTTTGTAAAGCAATATTTTCCTGCCGCAGATTTGATAGAAAAATTTACAAAGGTTGCCACCATTGCACAGGTGAAAAGACTTGTGTATCCCTGGCAAATTTTTCAATGGAATGATAGCTTTATTAGGGAAGACTTTGCGTTGCTTACCAATGGCAGGGCAAGCCAGCCATTACCCGCCGGCAACCAATATAATAACCCCGAAAATATTTTTTTAGAAGAAGGCGCTCAACTTAACTTTTGTATTATTAATGCCGAAAGCGGTCCTGTTTATATAGGCAAAAATGCAAAAGTGCTGGAGGGGGCCATTATTCGCGGTCCAATGGTTTTGCTGGAAGGTGCCGTTATAAAAATGGGTGCCAAAATTTATGGTGCCAGCACTTTTGGCCCTGGGTGTGTGGCAGGAGGAGAGATTAAAAATGTGGTAATGCAGGGCTATAGCAATAAAGCCCATGATGGTTATTTGGGCGATGCCGTAATTGGTAGCTGGTGTAATCTGGGTGCCGGCACCACCAATAGCAATGTAAAAAATACGGCAGGTATTGTAAACATGTGGAACAAATACCATAACAGCTATATTCCGGTGGATGTAAAATGCGGGGTAATTATGGGCGATTACAGCCGGGTAGCCATTAATTCCTCCATTAATACGGGCTCTGTTATTGGGGTGTGCAGTAATGTATTTGGCTATGGACTTTTACCTAAATATATACCTGATTTTGTTTGGGGCTCGGCAGCGGCCTCCAAATATGAGCTGTATAAAGCCTTCCAGGATATTAATAACTGGAAAATTATGAAAGATCAGGAGATTACCCACGAGGAAACTATGATGCTGCAACATATCTTTGACCAATCTTAAATTTTAATACAACCAACAGTTATGAGAAAACAAATAGCAGCCGCCAACTGGAAAATGAATTTAACCATACAACAAGGCGAGCAGTTGTTAAACGACATTATTGCTAAACCCCATCATTTAAGTGCACACCAACAAGCCGTATTTGCAGTGCCTTTCCCTTATTTGGCTATGGCGCAGGCAAAAATGGCTGGTAAAGACAATGTATTTATTGCAGCTCAAAACTGCTATACTAAAAAAAGTGGCGCCTATACCGGCGAAACCTCTGTAGAAATGCTGCAGTCATTGGGTATACAGGTAGTGGTTTTGGGCCATTCTGAGCGCCGGGAGTATTTTAACGAAAGCAACCAAATGCTGGCAGATAAAGTAAATATTGTACTTGAATATAATTGCACGCCTATTTTTTGTTGCGGAGAAGCCCTGGCCATACGAGAGGCGGGTACCCAAAACGAATATGTAGCCATCCAGCTGGAAGAATCTCTGTTTCATTTGTCAGCAGAACAAATACAAAAAGTAGTTATTGCCTACGAGCCAATATGGGCAATTGGTACCGGTAAAACTGCCAGCAGCGAACAAGCGCAGGAAATGCATGCCCATTTACGTGCAGTTTTAGCAGGTAAATATGGCGCATCGGTGGCAGATAATATTTCTATTTTATATGGTGGCAGTGTAAAAGCATCCAATGCCAAAGAAATTTTTTCTCAGCCCGATGTAGATGGTGGTTTAGTAGGTGGCGCATCGTTAATTGCCGACGAATTTGTTGCCATCATCAATAGCTTAAAATAGCACCGGGCAAATTTGATTCGCATTACCCATAAACATCAAAAATGAAAAGACATCCGCAATTGCAGCCATTATCGCGGGAACACCATAATGGCTTGCTGATGGCTTTATTATTGAATAAAGGAATAAAAAAAGCAGCCGCTACTGATGTAATGGCTGCTTTTATTTTACATTATTGGCAAACAAACCTGCAGCAACATTTTGAGGAAGAAGAAACTGTTTTAATTCCCCTGCTACAAACCACTGCATTTGATCCCGCATTAATAAGGCAATTATTAAATGAACATGCTGCCTTAAGGGCCTATATACATAGTATTGAAGATGGTTTTGCGGATATGTATTTGCTGGAAGATTTTGCCGCATTACTGGAGGAGCATATCAGGTTTGAAGAAAGGACCCTGTTTCCTGAAACGGAAAAATTATTATCGGTTCAGCAGTTTTCAGCTCTTGAAGGCCGGTTAACCGATCTTGCGGCAACCAGTTGTATTAATTATCCTGTGAAATTTTGGGAGTAGCAGCATCTGCTCCTACTAGTTTAAATAGCGTAGATTGGAACACTGATTCAATAACATTTTCAACACCATGAGTCTAAAAAAAATACTACTGCAAAGTTTACTATGGCGTGGTTCGTTCTTTTTTACACTCTTATTGGTAAATGTATTTTTATCCAGATACCTGCAGGCATCAGGTGCCGGTTGGGTGTATTATATTTCCAATATTTTTTCCTTCTCACTGGTAGTTATTGGCTTTAGCTTCGATGCCGGTATTACCTATTTTGCCTCTAATAAAATGATTGCCGTTGATAAATTGGTTTGGTTTACCATTGCATGGACAATAATACTGGCAGCAATTGCCATGGCAGGCATGTTTTATTATATACATAACATGGCAAAAACCCTTGTATTGCCGGTAAGGGAATATTATGCTATTGCTTTGTTCTATTTGGCAGGCTTATTTATTACCAATTGCTGTACGGCATTATTTTATGCTGAAAATAATTTCTTTATCCCTAATTGCCTGCTTACCTGCTGGAATATTTTATTCATCATCATTATTCCAAAAAATACGGTGGCGCCAGAATTAAAAGATGCTGCTATTACGCTTTGGCAATATTTTTTTGTTTTTATGGTACAGGGTATATCCTTACTGGCGGCTTATATTTTTACAAAAAGAAAATCATTCCGTTTCAACTTTCCCAGCGGGAGCGAGCTAAAAATGATTTTTCGTTATTCTTTTTTAGCCCTGCTGGCAAATCTGGTTTTTTTTCTGGTGTATCGTATAGATTATTTGTTTGTAAATAATAGCCCTGTGTGTACTTCGGCTGATTTGGGGAATTATATACAGGTATCCAAGCTGGGACAAATGCTGTTGATTATTCCGCAAATTATTGCCAGTGTTATATTCCCAAGAACGGCCAGTGGTATAGACAGAGAGAAACTAAACCAATCTTTAATGGTGATATCGAGGCTGTTTTCGCAACTGTTTTTAGGTATTTTGCTGGTAGTAATTGTGGCGGGTAAATGGTTGTTTACAGGTTTGTTTGGCGAAACCTTTAATAAAATGCAAGGGCCATTTATTGTGTTAATTCCTGGTATCTTTTTTCTCTCGGTATTAAACTTATTGTCTGCCTATTTTTCGGGTAAAGGCAAAGTAAATGTAAATGTGCAGGGGGCCATTATTGCGTTGGTGGTAGTGGTTATTGGAGATTATTTTTTTGTTCCCCGTTATGGTATTATTGCCGCTGCGGCAGTTAGTACAGTTGGCTATGCCGTAAATATGGCCTGGCCGCTATTTATTTTTTATAAAGATTATGCCGTTAACCTTTTTGATTTTTTCAGGTGGCGTAAATCTGACTATAACTGGCTGCTGGCTTTTTTTAATACAAAAAACCCCTCTGAATAAAATAGTATAGCTGTACATTTTAAAAGTTTGTTAGCCTGGCTAAGAATTATATTATGATGCTTTACTTGCGTCGCACTCTTGTACTACAGTAACTATATGCAGCTTTTTAAAAATGGTTTCCAGATTTAAATTACTTTGGAGTATTGTAATTGCTGTAAAAGGTAAATAGGATAAAGCAGTTGTTTTTAATTGTTGCCATAAAAGTGGAACCCTGAACCGAGCGTGGCAAGCGGCGATGCCATGAAAACTAACTGATGACCTCATAAATATTGTTATTATTGCAATTACAATTATGATGCAACGTGTACTTTGGCTAGCCAGTTGGTACCCCAACAAATACGAACCGGTAAATGGTGATTTTATTCAACGTCATGCTATTGCCGTTGCTGCCCATTTACCTGTTGATGTAGTGCACGTATTGCAATTGGGGGCAAATACTTTTATTGCAAAAGATAATTGTGTAATTAATAAAAAAGGCATGCTTACCGAGTATATTTATGAGTTTGCTTTTACACCAAGGGGCATTTCGGTAGTGGATAAAATCCGGTATCAGCTGGCCTATAAAAAATGTTATAGAAAAGCCTGGCAACAATACAAACAACAATTTGGCAAACCCGCTTTTGTACATGTGCATGTACCTATGAAAGCTGGTTTTATGGCACTGGAACTTTTGAAAAAAGAAAATATACCCTACGTGGTTTCTGAACAGGCTTCGCATTATGAAATGGCGGCGCCTGATAATTTTTTTACCCGCAGCTATTTTTACCGCTCAAATACTAAAAGGGTATTTGCTAATGCAGCACTGGTAACCAATGTGTCGGCAACCATTGGTAAAAAATTGGCTTCCCTTTTTAATTTGAAAGAGGTTATCACCATTCATAATCTGGTTGATACAGCTGTTTTTAATTACAGTGGTGAAGATTTGCATACTCCTTTCAGGTTTTTGCATGTATCATCCATGAGCAGTCAAAAAAATGTAACAGGTATTTTAGATGCACTGGCTTTATTAAAACGCACAGCTGCAGATTGGGAGTGTGTATTTTGCGGTCCTGCAGGCACTGATTTAATTGATAATGCAGCCGCAAAAGGTCTGCAGGACAAAGTACATTTTACAGGAGAAATAACTTATACCCAGGTAGCTGAACAAATGAAGCAGTCCGATGCATTTATCTTATTTAGTGATCACGAAAATTTCCCTTGTGTTGTGGTGGAGGCTTTGTGTTGCGGATTGCCTGTTATAAGCAGTACGGCGGGTGGTGTGGCAGAAGCTGTACATAATAAAAATGGATATTTGGTTGCAGCAGGAGACTCGGAAGATTTATATAAAAAACTATTACATATTATAGACCATTATGAAGTGTTTAACCGAGCCTTAATAGCCAATGAAGCTGCAGCCTTATATAATTGCGACCAAATAGCTAACGAATTTTTGCTTGTTTACCAACGCTTGCAGCCTGCTAAAAAGGTTTTTGAAGAATCAGCATCATAATAATGGTAATAAAAAGCCAGGCGTATAAATAACAGTTAATAATATTATTGCGGCGCATGTATTTTTTTCTGCTGGCCTGTTGTGTCATCACAAAATCAGAATGGGTGTATATCCTAAAAAAGCTTACAAAAATGCTTACAAAACTAAACCCCTTTTTATCTATAACCAGTATAAACTTCAATAGTACAGCCAATATTGCCAGCGCATGTATAAATGGCATGGCACTAAATAATAATTCAAAAATTTGATCCATTCTTTTGTTTTGGTAGCGGTTAAAATTGAAACACGAACGCGTTAAAATTAGCAATATAGGATGTTTACCCTAAAAAAAATGCTGCTTTTGTAAGATAAAACTAAAACTGTACAAAGAGATGATGCAAACATTATCTTTGCCGCATTATGAAGCATATCAGGAATTTTTGCATTATTGCGCATATTGATCACGGTAAGAGTACTTTGGCTGACAGGTTATTGGAACATACCAAAACCATTGGCGAAAGGGATATGATGAACCAGGTGTTGGATGATATGGACCTGGAAAGGGAAAAAGGCATTACCATTAAAAGCCACGCGATTCAAATTAATTATAAGCATAAGGGACAAGAGTATGTACTAAACCTGATTGATACTCCGGGCCATGTTGACTTTAGTTATGAGGTAAGTAGGGCTTTAGCTGCCTGTGAGGGTGCTTTACTGCTGGTAGATGCATCACAAGGAATTCAGGCTCAGACCATTAGTAATCTTTATCTGGCCATAGATAATAACCTGGAAATTATTCCGGTTATTAATAAGATTGATATGGAAGGGGCAATGATTCCCGAGGTTACAGACCAGATTGTTGAGCTGATAGGCTGTAAGCCGGAGGAAATTTTATTAGCCAGTGGAAAATCGGGTATTGGCATTGAAGAAATACTTACTGCCATTATAGAGCGTATTCCTTCTCCAAAAGGTGATGAAACCGGGCCACTTCAGGCATTGATTTTTGACAGTGTGTTTAACAGTTTCAGGGGAATTCTGGTGTATTACCGTATTTTAAATGGAAGTCTTAAAAAAGGAGATAAGATTCAGTTTGTTTCTACCGGTCAGGAATATTTTGCAGACGAAGTTGGGGTGTTAAAATTAACTATGACGCCCAAACAGGAAGTAAAGTGTGGAGATGTGGGCTATATTATTACCGGTATTAAAGTGGCTAAGGAAGTAAAAGTTGGTGATACCATTACGCTGGCTAACAACCCTGCACCCATGATAAAAGGGTTTGAAGAAGTAAAACCAATGGTTTTTGCAGGTATTTTCCCGGTAAATACCGATGAGTTTGAAGAACTAAGGGATTGCATGGAGAAATTACAGTTAAATGATGCGTCTCTTACTTTTGAACTGGAAACATCTCAGGCATTAGGCTTTGGTTTCCGTTGCGGTTTCCTTGGCTTACTGCACATGGAGATTATCCAGGAAAGACTGGAACGTGAGTTTAACCAAACCGTAATTACCACAGTACCCAACGTTAGCTTTATTGCCTATTCTTCAAAGGGTGATAAGTTGACAGTGAATAATCCTACAGAAATGCCCGATCCTACCAAACTTAGCAGGATTGAAGAACCTTTTATCAGAGCGCAGATTATAACACTTCCTGATTATATAGGTAATATTATGACGCTTTGCCTGGGTAAACGTGGTATACTTATTAACCAAAGTTATCTTACACCAACAAGGGTTGAATTGGTATTTGAAATGCCATTAACCGAGATCGTATTTGATTTTTATGATAAACTGAAAAGCCAAACGCGTGGCTATGCTTCGTTTGATTATAGCCCAATTGGATACCGGGATGCAGATATTGTAAAAATGGATATACTGTTGAATAACGAAAAAGTGGATGCTTTAAGTGCTTTAATTCACCGCGGCCGTGCAGCCGATTTTGGCCGTAAGCTTTGTGAAAAGCTAAAAGAACTGTTGCCAAAGCAACAATTCCAGATTGCCATACAGGCTGCAATTGGTGCAAAAGTTATTGCCAGGGAAAATATCAGTGCCATGCGTAAGGATGTTACCGCCAAATGTTATGGTGGTGATATTAGCCGTAAACGTAAATTATTAGAAAAACAAAAAGAAGGTAAAAAGCGTATGCGCCAAATTGGTAATGTAGAAGTACCGCAAGAGGCTTTTTTAGCCGTTTTGAAACTTGATTAATTTAGTTGAATAGACCAATAAAAAAGCCGGCAACAGATTTTGCCGGCTTTTTTTATTTCAAAATACGCAGGTATTTTCTTTACTTTATCCCATTTTTTTCAATTTATTTTTTTGGAACCAGGCAACATATTTTCAAGGTAACTTTCCTTGCGTCGCACACTTGTACTGCAGCCTATAACTCAGCTTTTAACAGCCAATTGCAAAATCAGGAATTAATGAAAAGGTTGATGCCTTCCATTAAATAAATCATTGCCTGTTACCGTCTTAAATGTATTTCGGGCATTTTGGTTTCTAAACCGGGATGTATGGGCACATTGTAAATGGTGGTATCAAAATAAGGCAAGGCTGTATGGTAAACTACCGTATAAGCACCTTCTTTTATACCAGTAATTTTATATTCGCCATTTTCAAATGGAGTAGCATACAGCGTATCTAAACCCCTGCAAACTTTTACAACTGGTTTTGCCTCTTTGGGGAAAACCTTGCCTTCAATTGCACCTGTTGTATTTTGTGAATATGCCCTCAGTTCCGGCCTGATGCAAAAACTAAGGCCTTCCATTTGAATTGATTTGGCTACATCAAAATCTATATGTAATTCCATATGTCCCTCATGGGTGGTATCCAGGGAATTTAATTCAACACCAACATAGGCATAGGGGCTATTGTCGCATATATTGATTGGGTAAAAATGAGTGCTGTCAATGTACACAGCATTATTAGTACCCAGGGTAAATCTTACCTTGGTGATACGACCCTGCCAAACAAAGCCGTTGGCCAATAAAGTGTCTACTCCATTTCTTAGCTGAAGTAAATCGTATACACCAGGTATAATGGTTAATGTATCCCACTGCCCGTAATTATCGCTGCTACTATGGTCGTCATCGCCGTTCTCGTCTTCCTCATAATTGGGATCAATATTTGAGGTGGAGGTATCTACTTTTACCTCTACATAGCGGATATCTACCAGAACTTTAGTAAAGAAAAGCGATGGATCATCGTTTAAATACAGTACAACAGCTTGTTTACCTGCTGCAGATACCTGATTATTGGGCGATACATTTTTTTGGCAGCTATATAGTGCTATTGCCAGAACAAAGAAAATTGTAGTTAGGAGAATGCCATTGATAAATAGCTTTTTCATGGTTTTTGTAGTTTAGGATGATTGGGATATAAAAATATAGATTTTCCCCCGAGCGGGAAATTAAAATTTCAGGCCTGGGTAAAATGGGGCTATATGGTATGAAATTTATGAGTACATTTTAGTCCTCATAACCGCTTTTAATAACTGTTGAAATCATTTTAAATTGCTTATTTGCATTAAAACAATGCGAAGCATGTGCGGGTATAATAATACCTTCACCCAGTTTAAGTTTGTAGGTTTTATTGTTGATGATTACATCAGCAGTGCCATCGATGATTTGAATATAATTATCAAATGGAGAGGTTTTTTCTGCCAGTTCCTCACCCTCGTCAAAAGAAGATATAGTGATATTGCCTGTTGTTTTTTTGATGATGGTTTTACTTACCACTGCATTGGGCACATATTCAATAATTTCTACAATAATATGCGTTTTTGATTTTTCCAGTTCTGCCTGACCTTTTTCGTTTTTCATTTGTAGTAGTAATATGTTGCTATACAAAGGTGGTAACAGTTTTAGGTATAAGTGTTACATAATTAAATTAATAGGTTACATGATTCGCATATATGGGCTTTTTGTTGCTTATAGCTTTGCAGCACAAGTGTGCGACGCAAGTAAAGCCCCATACTTATTTATTGCCGGGTACATAAAAAAAATCCCGCTACTCTTTTGTAGCGGGATGATCTGGTTAATCCAGTGCTTTAAAAGAGGCACTAATGATTTGCACGCATTCGTCAATTTGCGTTTTGTTAATTAACAACGGCGGGGCAAATCGTATTTTGTCGCCATGGGTAGGCTTGGCAAGTAGTCCATTGTCCTTAAGTGCCAAACAGTAATCCCAAGCTGCTTCAGGATTAGAATGATTAATTACAATTGCATTTAATAATCCACGCCCCCTAACCAACTGTATATAAGGTGATTGAAGTGCTTCTAAAGAGTTTCTTAAATAAGCGCCCATAACTTCCGCATTTTCAGCCATTTGTTCGTCTTTTAGCACCTGCAATGCTTCCATTGCCACGGCACATGCCAGTGGATTGCCACCATAGGTACTTCCATGTTCGCCCGGTTTTATATTCAGCATAATATCATCATCTGCCAGCACTGCACTTACAGGTAATACGCCACCGCTTAAGGCCTTACCTAAAATCAGGATATCGGGTCTAACACCTTCATGGTCGCATGCCAGCATTTTGCCGGTACGCGCCAAACCAGTTTGAATTTCATCGGCAATAAACAATACATTATAACGGGTGCAAAGGGCTCTAACGCCGGCCAGATAACCATCGTGTGGTACCACTACACCTGCTTCGCCTTGTATAGGTTCTACCATAAAAGCAGCCACATTTGGGTTGGCCGTCAATGCTTTTTCCAATGCTTCCAAATCGTTGTAAGGCACCAGGTTAAAGCCAGGCATAAATGGTCCGAACCCCTTGTAGCTACTGGGGTCTGTAGAAGAAGAAATAGCCGCCATAGTACGGCCCCAAAAATTACCTTCGGCAAAAATTACTGTTGCCTGGTTTTCGGGAACACCTTTTTTATCATAAGCCCAGCGGCGTGCCAGTTTAATGGCAGTTTCGCCGCCTTCAACACCGGTATTCATGGGCAATACCTTATCGTAGCCAAAATAACTGGTAATATATTGCTCGTACTCGCCCAGTAAATCGCTGTGAAATGCCCGGGAGGTAAGGGTAAGTTTTTGTGCCTGTTCTACCAATGCCTTAATGATACGTGGGTGGCAATGGCCCTGATTTACAGCGGAATAGCCGCTTAGAAAATCGTAATATTTTTTGCCGTCTACATCCCATAAAAAAACACCTTCACCACGGTTTAAAACCACGGGTAATGGGTGATAATTATGGGCGCCATATTTTTCTTCTAAATGCAGGTAATGCGCAGCTTGCTGCGAAAGGTGTTGCGTAAGCATATCAATTCAATTGTTATTGGTGTAAATGGAATAAAATACAAATAGAAATAGGGCAGTAGTTAGTACTGCCTTAACCTGAGATTAGATGGTTCGGTGATCGAGAAAATCCAGATGTAAACTTAAAAAGTGCATATTTTGTATTTCTGCTGCAATATAAATAGTTAAACCCAAAGCAGATTTACTTTTTTTATTGGCCGGGCAATATAGGGCCATTGAGCTTTACTTGCGTCGCACACTTGTACGGTTGCCTATTACCGCACTTTTGAGAATACAAGCAAGGCGAAAAGGCATAATACAGTTCTATCTTGCAGCATCGTTATACACCTGAATTAGTTGTATGGCTTCCATGGCTTCCTTTACATCGTGTACCCGCAAAATGTTTGCTCCGTTTAATAAACCAATGGTATGTAAAACAGTAGTGCCGTTTAATGCTTCGCCGGCAGTAATGCCCAATGTTTTATAAATGGTAGACTTGCGTGAAATGCCCAGCAGCAAAGGCTTTTGTAATATACTAAAGGCTTGCAGGTGTTTTAATAAGCTAAAATTATGTGCAATGGTTTTACTAAAGCCAAAACCGGGGTCTATAATTATATCGTTTATGCCAGCTTTTGTGCAGGCATCTATTTTTTGTATAAAATAATCCAATAATTCAAGGCTCACATCCTCATACAATGGATTGGAATGCATGTTTTGAGGGGAGCCTTTTATGTGCATGCATATATACGGTACTTTTAAATTGGCCACTGTAGGCAACATTTCTGCATCGAAACTACCACCGCTAATATCGTTTACCATATGTGCGCCGGCATTAACAGCATTTACAGCTACGCTGGCATGATAGGTATCTACCGAAATAAAGGCCTGTGGAAAGTGTTTGCTTATGGCTTCAATAATGGGGTAAACACGTGCTGATTCTGCTTCAGCGCCAATTTGCTCGCTGCCGGGGCGGGTGCTTTGTCCGCCGATGTCTAATATTGTGGCGCCTTGTTCCAGCATTAAACCTGCCTGTTGCACTGCCTCCTCAATGGCCGGTTTACGGCTATTGCTATAAAACGAGTCTGGTGTAGCATTGATGATACCCATTACTATGGGTGTATGGAATGTTAGTAACCTTCCTCTGCAGTTTATTGTAAACATTGTTGGCTTTGCGTTATTTTTGACGTAATAGTACGAACGTTTTTTTAAAAGAAACCGGCAGGCATTTGATTTTGTAAAAACGGGTTCTTGCATGGCTGCACCAACTTATAGGGTACAAGAGTGCGACGCAAGCGGTGCTGCCAATTGAACAAAAAGCCTGGTACATATTACCGTATTAAAAGCAATGCATAATATGCAACATACAAATGAACAATATGATGCGGCTGTTGCGGCCGGCAGGGATATTTTTATAAAGAAAACAAAGGATTATGGCACTTCATGGCGGGTGCTGCGCACCATTTCTGTTGTTGACCAGATTTTTATTAAAGCACTGCGCATTAGAACCATACAGGAATTGAAATCTCAAAAAGTTGGAGATGATATTAAAAGTGAGTTTAAGGGTATTTTGAATTATGCCGTAATTGGGCTTATTCAATTACAGTTAAATAAACCCGTGGTAGAAGATTTGCCAGCCGATGCGGCTGCTGTATTATTTGATGAACAGGTGCAATTTGCAAAAAGAATAATGAGCGATAAAAACCATGATTATGGTGAAGCCTGGCGGGAAATGAGTCAGGAAAGCTTTGCAGATCTTATTTTAGTAAAACTGTTGCGTATAAAACAAATACTGGCCAACGATGGTAAAACCCTTATTAGCGAAGGGATAGATGCCAATTATGTGGATATTATAAACTACGCCGTATTTGCGCTGATTTTAATTGAAGAGGGCAGACATTAACGCCCATAAAATATAATTACTATGAAAAAGAATATGCTGGTTATTGTTCGCTGGGTGGTGGGTATATTGTTTATTTTTTCTGGCCTGGTAAAAGCCAACGACCCTCTGGGCTTAAGTTACAAGATGCAGGAGTTTTTTGAAGTGTTTCACCTGGAAAGCCTGAATGGGGTGGCTTTGGCTTTTTCATTAATAATGAATGTGTTTGAAGTGTTGGCCGGCGTAGCCGTAATTATTGGCTGGCGCATGCGTTTGTTTAGCTGGCTATTATTACTGCTGATTATATTTTTTACCTTTTTAACAGGCTATGCCTATTTGTCGGGTAATATTAAGACCTGTGGTTGTTTTGGTGATTGTCTTCCCCTTACCGCTCAAACATCTTTTATAAAAGATGTGATTTTACTGGTATTAATATTGTTCCTTTTTATAAATACGAAACATATTCATGCGGCATTTACCAGTCCATTACCTGTGGTGTTATTATTGGTTTGTGTGGCCTCGGTATCATGGATGCAATCCTATGTATTACATCATCTTCCATTCAGGGATTGCCTGCCTTATAAGGTAGGAGACAATATTTTGGCCAATATGGAAGCTCCTGATGGTATGGGAGATATTTATGATGTGGTATTTACTTATAAGCATAACGGACAAACCATCGATTACAAAGCAGATAATTTGCCGGCAGACCTTGATTCTACCTATGAGTTTGTAGACCGTTCTCAAAAACTAGTTAAAAAGGGGGTTGAACCAAAAATTCAGGAGTTTGCATTAAATGCGCTTAGTGGGGCTGATACTACAGAAACCATTCTAACACAATCTCACGCCTATGTAATGCTATGGATAAACGATTTTTCTAATAGTGAAGCATGGCATAATGCCGATTTTGATAAATTGTTAAATGATTTGTCGGCCAAATCAACCCCCTTTTTTATTGTTACATCTGCCAAAGAAAAAGCTATTGAAATGTTTGGCAACAATAGCAAAATAACTATTCTTGTTTGTGATGGTACTGTAATAAAAACAGCCGCAAGGGTTAACCCCACTTATTTTTATATGAATGCTGCAGAAGTAAAAGCCAAAAACAGCTATTTGGATATTGAAGCTTTTACAAATGCTATTGGCAAGTAGTTGAAAAAGGTATTTTTCATAACCAGCCATAATAAATTATTAGGTAATTTATTATACAAAATAATCATTAATGGGTACTTGTAGGCCTAAACCTTGCATTAATGCATATAGGTTAGCGTGATGCTTACCAAAATAAAAAATAAGCTTTTAGGGAATAACGCTTTTTTGTACTGTTAAACATTTTGGCCCATAAACTGTATCTTATTATAGACCCACGGGTAAGGGTATATTAAATAAATATATGTGGCCCCATTGATGAAAATCATGCTTTTTTTACAACTGAATTTTTAATATTAACATAGTAAATAACCAAAGTAAATACCAATTTATGCGTACAATAAGAGATGTATTATTACAAAAAGGGCCACATTTTAATTTTATTGATGCCGAAGCAACTGTACTAGATGCCATTCATACCATGAAGAGCAAGAATATCAGTTATCTTATTGTTACAGAAAATGCACAGTATATGGGCATAGTTTCAGAGAGAGATTATACCCATAAGGTAATTCTGGAAAACAAGCATTCTGCCACTACGGTTGTAAAAGAAATCATGACCAGGGATTTACCTATAATTGGCATTAATAATACGCCCGAAGAATGTATGGTTATCATGAATGCTTCAAAATCGCGTTATTTACCCGTATTTGATGGACTTGATTTTAAAGGCGTTATTACCATCCACGATTTAATGCGTGAAGCCATTTTACAAAATGAGCAAAGTTCTGCGGCTATGAAAAAAGCCATGGAAGATAAGTCGTTGAAATTTTATTAGCAGTACATGTGTTTTTTTAAATTGGTTATTAGCCAGGCAGTATCAATAAATGATGCTTACCTTGCGTCGCACTCTTGTACTGTTGAATATAATGCAGCAGGGAAGGCGATTCTGAAGCAAATCAGCGGATTACAATTTGCTTAATTACATTTTCACCCATTACTTCATTAATTCTTTCTATAATTTTCTCTTTTTGATAAACCAGTTCCTCTTTAAGCGGGCCCACAGCGGTTTGTATAAACAGGGTCTGGTTTATTATTTCTATCTTATCGGTGTGTTTGGCAATGGTTTTGCCCATTATATCAGCCCAAACACTTTCTATCTGTGCAGAACGAATTCCGTTTTTTAGCTTGCTTTTATCCAGAAACTGTTTTAATGCATCGCCTAATGCCAGTAATTGTGCCATGGCGTAAAAGTAAAGCGTTTACCATTGTACAGGCAAATAAATAAATGGCTTTTTGCATTAAATTATGCACATGATTATTAATGCTGCTGGCAGGTTTTTTGAACCAGCGCTAAAGCATGTAAAACAAAAAAATCCCTCTTTAACAGAGAGATTTTCTTTTATGTAGCGAGGATGGGAATTGAACCCATCACCTCAGGGTTATGAATCCTGCGCTCTAACCAACTGAGCTACCTCGCCAAACGGGCGGCAAAAATAGGAGTTTTCTTCTAAAAAAATCAATTCAAACCTGTGCTTTTTTTGAACAGTATATTTTTGGGTAAATCAGTTCTTGTATTCCATTGTTTTAAGCAGCATATTGTTATGAACCCCGAAGTGAGTGACACAACAGGCGATGCTATAAAATACTACTGCCGGTAACCAAATATTGCAGAAGGTGATTGTAAAACAACTAAAATTAAAAAAGCCCCTTGCGGGGCTTAAAGCTTGTGGAGAATATCGGGGTCGAACCGACGACCTCTTGCATGCCATGCAAGCGCTCTAGCCAACTGAGCTAATTCCCCAAGCGGATTGCAAAAATAGGGGTACTGGTTATAGTTACAAAACCAAATTATAGATTTTTGCTGCTTTTTTTCCACATGGCTACAGGCCCAGTATTTCTTTTAGCTTTAAATAACCTGCTTTACTTACGGGTATGCGTACACCTGTGCTTAATAATACAAGATGGCTTTCCCTTTCGTGTGGGTCTATACGCGTTATGAGTTGTGTATTAATAATATAAGAACGGTGTACCCTGGCAAATTGATAGAGTTGCAGGCTTTCTTCAAAAAACTGCATGGTTTTCTTTTTTAGAAATATACCATCGCCTGCAATAATTTTTACATAGTCATCTGCAGCTTCCAGGTACTGCACCTGGTGTACAGGTATAATTTTTATTTTACCGCCATCTTTTACAACAATGCGGTTGCTTTGTATGCCAGTAGCTGCGGCGGTTTCTACCACTGCTTTTAGTTTTTCATCGCTGCTGCTTTTTTGTACAGCGGCAATTTTTTGCAGGGCTTTGTTAAACCTATCAGCACTAAAAGGCTTTAGTAAATAATCTACCGCATGGGTTTCAAATGCTTTAATGGCATATTCTTCAAAAGCTGTGGTAAATATTACTGCAGGAGGATTATCAATCAGTTCCAGCATTTCAAATCCATTTATTTTAGGCATTTGAATATCCAAAAAAATCAAATCAGGCTGGTGCTGCTGAATAGCTTTTAGTCCTTCAAAACCATCATTACATTCCTGTACCAGTTCAATATCTGGGTGCTGTAACAGGTATTCTTTTACAATGCTTCTTGCCAATGGCTCATCATCAATAATCAGGGCTTTCATCATGCCGGTTGCGGTATTATAATAGTGGTTATAAAATTATTATGTTCAATGGTGGTTTGCAACAGGTCTTGCCTGGCAAATAACAAAAACAATCTTCTTTTAATAGATGCCAGACCAAAACCGGTACCCTGTAAAGGGGTGGTTGTTTCTTCATCAAAAGGGTTGGTTACTTTTATTTCCAAAATATCATTTAGCCGTTGGGCTTCTATGGTAATTAATACTTCGCCTACAGTATCGTATAAACCAAATTTAATGGCATTTTCTACCACCGGCTGTAAAAGCAAGGCAGGTAATTTTTGTGTTAAAGCCTCCTCATTGCACTGTATGGCTGTTTGCAGACGGTACCCAAACCGCACTTTTTCAATATCCAGGTATAATTGCAGGTATTCCAGTTCCTCGGTAAGGGTGCTCCATTGCTGATCATCGCGCCGCAGGGTACCTCTTAAAAAATCTGAAAGCTGTTGTATCATATGCCTGGCCTTCTCTGGCTGCGTACCTGTTAATGCGCTTATTGAATTAAGGCTGTTGAACAAAAAATGTGGCTGTAATTGCTGCCTTAGTTTAAATAATTCGGCTTCTTTTGCCAGCCTGGCTGCATCGTTTTTGCGGTTAATGGTATTTTGCTGCTCCTGCTGCGTGTACCACAATACACTTAAAATAGCCATACTGCCAATTAATAAAAATCCCATGGCAAACCGCAGGGTGTAAGAGTTTTGTAGCATGTGTATATATGCCGCATTGCCACTAAACAAAAAACTAAACCCCATCTTTGTAAGCAACAACCAGCCTCCGCTAAGGCTAAGACTAATTACCAGGATATACCAGTATTTTTCATCACGCGGTAAGTAGTATTGCATGTTATTGCTTATCAGCAAACAGCAGCCTGCTAATAAGGCATTGCTAAAAATGCTATCGGTAATGGTGGCAACGCTAAAAGGCAAACCGGTATTTACCAGTATCGCCAACATAATAATGGCCCAAATAATCCACCAAATGCTAAAGGCGATTTTAAACTTAGCGTCAGATAAAATATTGTTGGCCAAAAGATGTTTAGTTTAATGGAACTGATTTGCAAATACTGCTTTCCAAAATAAATGTAGCTTTTCTCATGGTATGTTGCATATATTTTACAGCATCATTTTCTTCATGAATGGTAGAAAACATTTCAGCACCATCAATCAGCTGATTAAAAATATGCAGTTCACTAACATCAATAAATTTCCAGTATAAAGGTTTATTATTTGCTTTTGTATGGTGGTCCTGTTCTTTCTCGCCCAGTAAACGGGCTTTATAAAAAGCGTGTAACTCATCTTCTGCCTGTATTACACGCAACTGTTCATCAAACTGAGTAGTATTGCCTCCATCGGGGCTGGCAATGCGGAAAACAAGTTTGGCTAAATACCAGTTTTGCATATTGGTTAATTTATTTGGTATCAGAAATAAGTAAATGGTTAAATAAAAATTTATTGCTTTTTGTTACCGGCTGTATCAATAATAATGAAGCTTTACTTGCCACGCTCGGTTCAAGGTTCCTCTTACATGGCAACTTTTTAAATGGAGTAGGATATTCATTTGGTAAATACCCTACGCCATTTGTTTATCCAAAGCTGGTAATTTCCAATCCGCCAAAAATGGTGTTGCCTTTTAAAATCAATATTTTATTGGGGTCTACGCGGGTAGCAACTACGGGTCTTTTATCTTCTACGCCACCAAAAACAGCGGTAATTTCAGTTTTTACATCCCAGTGTGGAGGTACCACCAGTTTGGTGCCACCAAATACCTGATTGGCTTCCAATACCACAGTTCCTTGAATGTCAGCCTGCGAAAGGTCAACTTGTGCACCACCCATAAAGCAGTTTATTTCACCTCCTTTAAAATTCTTTGACACTATGATTTTATTGGCTCCGCCAAATACCGAATTCACTTCAATATACTCGCCCTCATCAGTGCTGGCAAATGAGCTGGAAGTACCCATTGTAGGGTTATAGCCTTTCCAGGAATGACGCATTTTACGCCAGTTATCATCTCTTTTCCAGCTATGTTTGGGGCGGGTAATAAATATTAAACCCACTGCAATTACTGCAATTGGTACAAAATACATATGCAGGTTTATATCTGTTACCATATCATCCCATAAAAAAATACCGCCTACCGCTATCAGTATAAGCCAGCTGCCACCTTTAAAATTGCTTTGAAAGCCTTTTAGTACGCCAATACCTATTAAAAGCATTTGCCATGATAATACCCAGGAAGGCAATCCAATATTTAATTTATCGGCAAATAATAGTATACCCACGGCAATTAGGAAAAGTCCGGTCCAAACACGGTTATTATTGTTTTTTGTTAGTTGAGTTTCTTGTTGCTGTTCCATTGTATTGTAGTTTTTGTTTTGATTGATGACTCAAAACTATATAAAGCCTGTTTTGCTGAAAAGGCAGAATAGGTTGTTATGCCAAAAGCGTAGGTAAAGCCGGTTAAAATATCGGTGAAAATGCAGGGGATTTTATTCCGAAGGTAAACCGGGTGTATTTTTTTGCCAGCTAATTACAAAAATGCCTGTTAATACCAGTATGGTGCCTATAATTTGTGTGGCCACAATAGGTTCGCCCAAAAATATATGTGCCTGTATAATGGTTGATACCGGCCCAATACTGGTTACTACGGCAGAATTGTTAGAGCCAATTTTTTTTATGCCATAGCTCAGCATAAAGGAGGGAATAACAGTAGCAGCAATGGCCAGCAAAATAACATATTGCAATAGTTCTTTACTCCACACAATACTGCTAAAAGAGGATGTGATGAGGAAATGGGTAAATATACCAGCAGTTGCCGTTAGCATAGCATAAGTGGTAAACTTAGAAGCGCCTATTTTAGGTATTAATTGTCCGCTGCTAACCAGATAGCAAGAATAGGTAACTGCACATAGAAAAATAAGAAAACAGCCCCATAAAAAATTAGGGGTGGAATTATCGAAATGCAATTCGCCAAAGAAGGCCAGGCCAATACCAACATAGGTTATTAATAAGGCCAACTGTTGCTGGCGGTTTATTTTTTGTTTAAACCAGGCGGCATTTATTAATACTACAAATGTGGGGTACAAAAATAAAATCAGCCTTTCCATGCCGGCGGACACATATTGTAATCCTACAAAATCTAGCAGGCTGCTAATATAATAACCCAGTATACCTGTAACGCTGATGAGAATCCACTCTTTGCGGGTTAAGGCAATATTATCTTTTTTATTATTGTTGAAAAAAGCAGCACCAACATAAAAAGGCGTGGAAAAAAGCATTCGCAGCGTTAGCAATGATAAGGCTGGTATAGCCAAATCGGCGAATGCTTTTTTTATGATAATAGCTTTGGTGGAGAATAATACAGATCCCACAAAGGTTATTATAAACCCAACCAGATAATTTTTTTGTTTGGCATCTGACATTCAAAAAATATATGGATAATGAAGTGCTGTTGGCTGTTGTTAAGCTGCTGGCAGCGATGAACGTACAAGAGTGCGACGCAAGTAAAGCTGAATAGTATTACTTAGGCCTGGTACATAAAATGTACGATTTAATCCTATTTAAACGCTTACATTAAAATCTCTCAATGCATCGTTCAGACTTGTTTTAAGATCGGTGCTAGGTTTGCGTTGTCCAATAATTAACGCACAGCTTACCCCGAATGAACCGGCTGCAAAATCTTTATTATAAGTGCCAGGAATAACTACACTTCTTGCCGGTACACGGCCTTTATATTCAATAGGTGATGGCCCGCTTACATCAATGATTTTGGTGGATTGGGTAAGCACCACATTGGCTCCCAGTACTGCTTCTTTTTCAACAATTACACCTTCCACAACTATGCAGCGGCTGCCAATAAAACATCCATCTTCAATAATAACGGGGGTAGCCTGCAGTGGTTCTAGTACACCGCCAATGCCTACGCCACCGCTAAGGTGAACGCCTTTGCCAATTTGTGCGCAACTGCCTACAGTGGCCCAAGTATCAACCATGGTGCCTTCATCTACATAGGCGCCAATATTTACATAGCTGGGCATAAGCACTACATTTTTGGCAAGATATGCGCCATAGCGTGCCACTGCATGTGGTACGGCACGTACACCCAATTCTTTGTAATTGCTTTTAAGCAGCATTTTATCGTAAAACTCAAACGGTTCAATGGTCCAGGTTTGCATTTGCTGAATGCCAAAATACATAAGAATAGCTTGTTTAACCCATTCATTCACCACCCAGCCATTTTCGGTTGGGGCTGCGGTACGAAGGCGGCCTTTATCCACTTCTTCAATAACTGCACGTACTGCATTGCTATAGGTTTCGTCTTTTAATAACTCACGGTTACTCCATGCTTCGTTAATAAGATTCTTTAGATCCATTGCGCTTCGTTTTTTTGCAAACATAAACATTATGTATAAAAGCGGTTGACTGAAACTATTTTTGCACAATAGGGATGTGCATTTTTATTTGCATTTTTGCAATGGATATTAGCGCATCTTCACCAATAAAAGCGGGCAGCATGAATATTGCATTTGATGCAAAACGGGCATATAATAACGGAACTGGTTTAGGCCATTATAGCCGAACCCTGATCAGTTCGCTTGCAGGCAATTATCCTGAAAATGAATACTTTTTATGTACCCCAAAAATTTCTGACCGGTTTAATACTGCTGCTTATAAAAATGTGCATGTGGTTAGTCCGCAGCATTTTCCTTCCACCATTTTTACCAGTTTATGGAGAAGCAGCTGGGTAAAAAAAGATTTACAGCAACAGCATATTGAATTGTACCATGGGTTAAGCCATGAGATACCGGTAGGTATTGAGCGTACGGGTATTGGCACGGTAGTAACCATTCACGATCTGATTTTTGAGCGTTATCCAAAACAGTATAACCCCATTGATGTGCAGATTTACAGAAGTAAGTTTAGCAATGCATGTAAACATGCCAACCGAATTATTGCTATAAGTGAACAAACCAAGCAGGATATTATTCAATTTTATAAAATACCCGGGCAAAAAATAGAAGTGTGTTACCAGAGTTGCCATGCTGCATTTGGCTTTACTGTAGATGAAGCCGAAAAGCAGCGGATTAAACAATTATACCGCTTACCTGATCATTTTTATTTGTATGTGGGCTCTATTATTGAGCGTAAAAATTTATTAACCATTTGTAAGGCCATACAATTACTTGGTAAAAAATTACCTTATCCATTACTGGTGATAGGAGAGGGCGGCGCTTATAAAAAAGAAGTGCTTGCATATATAAAGCAAAATGGATTAGAAAATAGTATTCGATTATTGTCGGATGAGGAAAGCATAAAAAATATTCCCGGTTACCGCACAGCGGCAGATTTTCCTGCCATTTACCAACAGGCATCGGCAATGATTTATCCCTCCATTTTTGAAGGATTTGGTATTCCGGTTTTAGAGGCATTATGGAGTAAGATTCCAGTAATTACAAGTAATATATCCTGTTTGCCCGAAGCTGGAGGGCCCGGTGCATTTTATATTGACCCCTTCAACCAAAATGAATTAGCAGCTGTTATGTTACAGGTAGCAGAAGATGATGCTTTGCGCCAGCAATCCATAGCAACCGGCTGGCAATATGCGCAACGGTTTACACAAGCGGCCTGCGCCGAAGCCGTAATGCAGGTATATAAACAAATTTAATTATGATTGATTTTAGTACAGATATTGAAGCCTGTTTGGCACATTTACACGCAGGTGGTATTATTCTTTATCCAACCGATACGGTGTGGGGTATTGGTTGCGATGCCACCAACGAAGCTGCAGTTGAAAAAATTATTGCATTAAAGCAAAGGCCCGATGATAAAAGTTTTGTGGTATTGGTGGCATCCGAAAGAGAGGTATTGCAGTATATAGCTGCTCCCGATTTGGCTTTGTTTGATTATTTGGATGAACAGCAAAAACCCACCACCGTTATTTATGACCATGCACTGGATATTGCCTCCAATGTATTGGCTGCCGATGGCTCAGTTGCTTTGCGTATTTGTAAGGATGAATTTTGCAAACACCTGATTAAACGTTTTAGAAAGCCATTGGTAAGTACTTCGGCCAATATTAGTGGAATGCCCGCTGCAACTGTATTTGCCGAAATTAATGAAGCCATAAAACAGGGTGTTGATTATGTGGTACAATACCGTCAGCAGGATAATACACCACAACAGCCATCTTCCATAATTCGTTGGCAAAATGGGACTGTAACTATTATTAGGGCTTAATTTTTTGCACCCTGCAATACCGCAATAGGTGGCTTTACTTGCGTCGCACTCTTGTGCTGCATAACCAGTAGCAGCTATTGATCTTCAAAAAGTGAGTACTTGGTTTTTGGCCTTTTTTCATCCAGCCATTTAAAACCACGCAATCTTATTTCTTCATGGTTTACCTGGCGCATAGGATAAGTAATGCCCTGCAGGTTACTTCTAAAAACTACCCGTTCTGGTTTTTTAGATTCAAAATACATATCAATAATGTCTGATGAAGCTTTGTTTACGCCAATAAATTTATTATAATCATCCTGGCCATAATAAATACTTTCCGAGTTGCCTTTGGCCCTTAAATGGTGTATATCTCCATTGGTAAAATCACCATTGATAGTACGGCCTTTTATCTGGTTATAATACAATTGCCCCACTTTGCTAATAGCCAACGCATTTTCAAATACAAATAATCGTTTGGGCTTTTTATTTTCTGTATACAGATAAATGGTATCACCGGTAATCTGGTTGTCTCTTGCCCATACCACAGGATCTTTAAATAAACGGAAAACAGAATCTTCAGCGCTATAAAATAAACTGTCGCCCACAGCCTGTAACGAATCAGAGTAAATGCGTACATGATAATAAGCTTCAAAAAAACGGTCGGAACTATCCGTTTTGTTTTCTGATGCTGAATCTTTTATATGTAGAGAATCTGTTGAACGGGAAGAATCCTTTACAATTGGATTATCCAAAATAAATGGCACTACCCTTGATTTGCGCAGTGTGGATAATTTGGCAGAATACATGGTATCTGCCGCAATAAAAATGGAATCATTCTCTTGTTTTATAATCATCACCGGTTTTTCGGTAGCAAGAAAAGAACCATCCTTTCTGTTGGTGTTTAAATGGTTTGCCAGCAGGGTAATATTTTGTACGGTGTCTTTATACACCACACGGCCACGGGCTTCACCAAAACCGGTTGAGTCGTCATTAGCCACATCATCAGCAATTAATATAGTGCTGCCATCCTGGATTTCTGGTCTTTTACCAAAATAGGCTTTTTTATTTTTGGTATCGTAATAACCATCGGTAGTATATATTTTCTTTCTGCCACTATCCGATGTAATATAAGTAGGGGACACAAATGTAGAAATACCGGTATAGGTATTATATACCAATGTGTCTGTTTTTATGGTGTAATCAGGGTTAACCAAAACAACGTTTTTCTTGAAATATACATCCCGGGTTTCTTCATAATAAAAAGCTTCTTTGCTGGTTAGGGTAGTTTTATCGTTTACTACTTTACCTCCTGTAGTGTAAACACCAATTTTTGTAAGCATATCATAATCCAGCTGCGAAGTGGTAAGTATACCTTTACCATCTGTAAGTTTTACGTTGCCGGTAAGTTTAGCTTTTTTTTCCTTGCCTAAATATTTAAGATAATCTGAGTAAATCTGCAGACTGTCATTATCGTTAATGTGTACATGGCCAAAGGATTCTAAAACATTGGTCACCGTATTTATAGAGGCACTATCACAATAAAATAAAGAAGTTTCTTGCTGCACTGCTACTTTACCTGCCAGTGTTTGAAATTTATTAAGGGAGTCTTTATCCAGAAAACCTAATCTGTCTGCATGTATAATAATTATTTGTCTGATGGCAGCAATACTATCTTTAGCGGTAACAGGTACGGGCTGTTGTGCCTGTGCAGCTGTAAAGCCAAAACAAAACAATACTATGCAAACTATAAAACGCAATGTATATATGCCTTTCATTATTACTTAAGTGTTTTGGTAGAATCTGTTAAAGGCAAAGGCTCTACCAGATAGCCGCCTTTATCTTTTTTACCAAAAACAGAAATATTTACATAACGTTTCGGGTGGGCACGAAGATCGTCCATAAGCACATTGGCACTGCGTATGGTATTGTTAATGTTGTTGTAGAATTGTTTATCGTTTATCAAAGCGCCTAAAGTGCCATCTGTTGAATTTACTTTGGCCATAATATCATTTAGTTTTTCAACAGTACCTTTCAGGCTGTTAACTGCGCCATCAATATCGGCTTTGGAAAGATTGTCGGTCGTTTTTTCAATGTTACTCATCATATTTGTGATTTTCTCATTATTATCCGCCAGGTTTTTGGTAAAGCTGTTTACATTTTCCAGTGATTTTGATAAGGTACCTGATTGCTCATTTAGCATAGATGGCAATGCCGCTGCCGATACCACCAAACTGGCTGTTACCTTATTTAAATTACCAATAACACTTTGCAAATTGCCTTTTGTATTGGGATCCAATACCGTATTTATATTTCTTAACACCGTATCCAGCGAAGCCAGCGTAGCTTTTAGCTGATCTGCCACTGGTGTAATTTTACCAGATAATTCACCCAGTAAACCCGAATTGTTCGAGGTAGTAATGGTGTCTCCGTTGTTAATATATTTTGTGCTGTTACCTGTGGTAATAACAATGGCGGGAGAACCAAGCGGAGAGGATTCAATAACCGCAACCGAGTTATCAGGAATCAGGTAGTCGCCATTTAGTTTTACGCCAACAACAACTGAGCTTATATTGTTATCTGCCGCTACAATATCGTATACACTGCCTATTTGAAAGCCGTTAATAAATACCGGATTCGATGGCATTAATTTCTTCGTGTCGCTGTATTTGGCGTAAATAAAAGTGCCGGTTTTAAACAGGCTGCGGCCTTTTAAAAAATTAAAACCCAATATTAAAAAGGTAATGGCTACAGCGGTTAGTGCGCCAATTTTTGTTTCGTTATTTATTTTCACAATACATTTTTTTAGTGTTTGTTCTTTATTGTTGCATGGTGTTGTTGCAGTACAAGTGTGCGACGCAAGAGGCGATGCCATAAGTGCTTTTGCCGGGCTCCTAAAAATGCTTTTTTCTTATTTTTTGGCGTTACCCTTTCGGGTCGGGCTTTACGCTGCAAGTCCTCGCTGCGCTGCGGGCTTTCCGCTTCAATCCCTAACGCATACCATGTAATAACAAAGAACTATATAATACCAATATTATGCAATATTAATATTAAGTGCCATAATTGCGGGCACAAAACTAATGGTTATGTAAAAGGTGGTTGATAAAGTTTTGTAAAATGTGTTACCCGGCCTTGTTATTCCTGGGTTTTAGGATGCTCGAGTGAATACCTGTAACGCTTTAAGGCTTTTACAATTACGTCGGCAGTTTCCTGTTGGCCTTTCTCGCTATTAAGATAGTCTTCTTCTTCGGCATTGGTTATATACCCGGTTTCTACCAATACGCTTGGCATGGCGGTGGCTTGTAATACCCAAATTCCTACCTGTCTTTGCAATGCCTCTCTAACTGAGCGGCCAATGCTGGCAAATTCTTCTTCTACCGTTAATGCCAAACTTGCACTGCGCTGAAAATATTGCTGTGTTTTTAAAGCATATAAAATTCGTTTTTCGGGAGAATCGGGGTCAAAATCGCTTACCTGTGCGTACATGGTACTATCAATATATAATGATTCGTTTTCACGCATGGCCAGTTCCTTATCATCGTTTTTATGTACCGCCCAAATATAAGTAGATGCACCTTTGGCAGGGCTTGGGGTTGTCCATGTGCGGTATTGAGGTACTTTGCGGGTATGTTTCTTTTTGTTTTTGCCTTTACCCGTATAATAGGTTTGGGTTTTATAGCCAATTAACTCACTGTGTTTTTGTGCGGGTGCCGCATCGCAGTGAATAGAAATAAATAAATCGCCTTTGGCATTATTGGCTTTATTGGCTTTTACAGGTGGTGGGTCGAACACATCGGTGGTTCTTGTCATAACCACATTTACATCGGGCATGGCATCCTGTAAGGTTTGCTGTAATTTAAGCGCAATGGCTAGTGTAAGGTCTTTTTCCCATGAGTAAGCCCCTTTGGCACCACCATCTTCTCCGCCATGGCCGGCATCAATAACAATTGTTTTAATACCTTGCTTTTGAAAAGGTATTTCTGTTACATAGGTAAAAGAAGAGATTATTGATAAACAAGTGATTACTGTTGCAGCAAAAAATATTTTTTTCAACATATTTATAGTTCATTAAACGTATTCTTCACAAATCATTTATGCATTAAGCCCTATTTTTGCCCGGTACTTATGGTCAAACGTTGCAAATCTAATATAATTTACATTTTTTTGGGGCTTGCCATATTGCTATTTACGGCAATAACGTTTGATATACAGGCAAAGGATAAAAACTTTTTGCCTTTTGTCAAAGTATTAACAACTGAAGCTGATACTGCCCAACCCAAAGTAAAATCAAGAACTGCTATTGCTCTTACGCAAGATACAATCATTACCAATAAAGCTGATACATCCGTATTAAAAGATACTACCAACAAAAAAATAGTTGATAGTTCTATTACCTCCTTAAATGATTCGGCAAAAGTTATTACAATAGATACCCTTAGCTTTTCTCAGGATTCGCTGGCAGCGCAGGTGCAATATAATGCCGAAGATTCAGGGGTATTAATTATGTCTACCCGTAACTTTTATTTATATGGCAAGGCCAGCACCCAATACCAGGATCTTAAATTAGATGCCAATACAATTGAGTACACGCAGGCCAACCAAATGATTAAGGCATTTGGCGGTGTGGATACTGCGCAGGGCGCTTTAAATAAACCCAAATTGGTACAAGCTGGTTCAGAATCTATAAGCGACACCATTTTTTTTAACATGAAAACCCAAAGAGGGTTAACCCTGAATACATTTTATAAAGAAGATGATATTTATGTACAGGCACAGCGGTTAAAAAAAGTAGATAAGGAAGTAGCATTTGGTTATCGCACTACGTTTACCACCTGTAACCTGGATACACCCCATTTCGATTTCAGGGCAAGGAAAATAAAGATCATCAATAATAAGATTGCGGTATCGGGCCCTGCTAATTTTGAAGTAGAAGGGGTTCCTTTACCATTGGCCATTCCTTTTGGTATTTTTCCTTTAAACAGGGGAAGGCATTCGGGCTTGCTGCCACCACAGTTTGCCTCCAATCAGGATTTTGGTTTGGGTTTGGAAGGGCTTGGCTATTATAAAGTTCTCAACGATAATTGGGATATTACCGTGCGCAGTAATATTTACAGTTATGGTGGCTGGAACCTAAATATTCAACCAGAGTATTTTAAACGATACAAATACAGGGGTAACTTAAACCTGGCATTGCAAAAAACAAAAATTCTGAATAGCGGAACCATTTCAAAATCTGAGTTTACAGAAACGTCCGGCTTTTTTATTACCTGGACACATTCTACTGATACACGGGCCAGGCCGGGTACTACATTCTCAGCCAATGTAAGAGCCGGTAGCACCAAGTTTAACCAGTATATACCCAATAATTCATACCAGAATTTCCAAAATCAGTTAAGCAGTTCTATTACCTGGAACAAAATATGGGACCAGGGCAAGTATAATTTAAGTGTTGCGGGCAACCACGACCAGAATAATAATTCAGGTTTAATAAATATAAGGCTACCTACGGTAAGCTTTAGTGCCACAACTATTTACCCTTTCCAGCGTAAAGAAATTGTAGGCGCTCAAAAATGGTACGAGAAGCTGGGGGTTTCCTATAACGGTACCTTATTAAACCAATTTTCTTTTTACGACTCAGCCTTCAACTTTAAAAACCTGCTTGATACCGCCCAATGGGGTGTAGAACACCGTGTACCCATTACCTTATCATTGCCACCTTTAGGGCCATTTATTTTGTCGCCCAGTGTGTCTTATGGGGAAAGATGGTATGGCCAGCGTATTATGCGTACCTGGAACCCCGATGCCAAAAAAGTGGATACCTCTATTTTGAAAGGCTTTAACACTGCCCGTGAAATGAGTTTTAGCCTTTCCTTTAATACCAGAATTTTTGGAACAGTTAACTTCCCCAAATCAAAAGGCATAAAAGCCATACGCCACGAGGTGAAGCCATTTGTTTCATTTAACTATAAGCCTGATTTAGTTAGTAAATACTATTCCACCGTACAAATAGATACTTTAGGTAATACCTATCGCTTCTCCGAGCTGGAAGGCGGTGTAATTGGGGCTTTTAGTCCGGGTAAGTTTGGCGGATTAAGTTTTGGTATAGATAATTTGCTCGAGATGAAGGTGAAGGATAAAAAAGACACCGCCGCCACCGCTACCAAAAAAGTAAAATTATTGGATGGTTTAAGTATCACCAGTGGTTACAACTATCTTGCCGACACCTTGCAGTGGAGCCCGTTTAGTATGAGCTTGCGCAGTACTTTGTTTGGAAAAGTAAATATAACAGGTAGCGCTTCTATCGATCCATATAATATCGATAGCCTTGGCCGTCGGGTTAACCGGTTGCTTTGGAAGGATGGTAAAGTGGGCCGCTTCACCAATGGAAGTCTTGCTATTTCAACCTCATTAAAAAGTAAGTCCAAAGATGACAAGAAAACCGAGGACCGCATTTCACCCGATGAAACCCTAACACCCGATGAGCAATTGGCGCAATTGGAATATGTACGCCAAAACCCATCTGAGTTTGTAGATTTTAATATTCCCTGGAATGTGCAGTTGTCTTTCTCATTAAGTTTTTACCGTACACTTTCCCCTAATTTAAAAGACTATTTAACACAGATAAACAGTAATCTGAATATTAATGGCGATTTTAGTTTAACACCCAAATGGAAAGTTGGCGGCGGCGGATATTACGATTTTAAAACCTCCAAAATACAATCGCTAACCATGTTTATAACCCGCGAAATGCACTGCTGGCAATTGGCCATCAATGTTACTCCGGTGGGTTTATACAGGTCCTTCAGTATAACTCTCAATCCCAAATCCGGCATTTTACGCGATCTAAAAATTAACCGCTCCCGGTTCTTTTACAATCAATAATTTTTTAGCCTAAAGTATTATTGGCCCGGCGCCAGCAATAATGGCAGCCTACTTGCGTCGCACTCTTGTACGTTTAGCTCTGTACGCAGCTATTTTAACCTCATATCCCATCGCATACTGTATAATGCTATAAAAATTGTAAGTTGCCGTTAATATAGCACCAATGAAAATACTGATACTACTTATTGCCACTATTTACGGTATATATGCACCTGTTGCGGCACAAAAATCAAAAGCCTACCCTGTAAAAGTGGGCGAAATACCCAATCAGGTATTACCTGTAGAAGCCATGTATGTTTTGCCCTTATTTAAAAGCGGCACAGTTTTTTTTAGAAATGGTACCACCACCACACAGCAGCTTAACTATAATTTTTTATTGGATGAAATGCATTTTATTGGCGAAAAAGGCGATACACTGGCTGTTGCGGAACCGGTATTGCTCACCTCTGTAGCCATTGATTCCATGGTGTTTTATTTTGATAAATTCTTTGTAAGGCAAGTGTATAAAAAGGGCAATTATAAACTGGCCATCAGGCAGCAAATGGTGCAAATGGCTGATAAAACACGTGGAGGTTACGATGCCGCTTCGGGTTCATCATCTATTACTACCTATGGTACAATTACCAATAACAGCCAGATTTACCATTTACAGGTGAATAAGGATGTGATGTTTGAGGAAATGGATTCATATTATTTAAGTGATGGGTTTAACCATTTTTTTAAGGCAGATAAAAAAAACTTCATGTTGCTTTTTCCTGATGTAAATATTACAAAATATGTAAAGGATAATAAGGTAAACTTCTCTAACCTGGAACAACTTAAATTAATGCTGCATTACTGTGCGCCATAATTTCACCTCTTTAAAAAGCTTAATGCTTAACCTGGCGATGAAAGGATTGCGACGCAAGGATGTTGCCAGGCCATTTGCAGCTGGTATTATAACACATTAAGCATCTGCTCTTTTTATTTATGATTTAACGGTACCTGAGTAAAAGCCTTTTACTTTCTCTGTAAAATGCATCGTTGCTATTTCCAAATTGCATTTATATTTATTGCTTTATTAGTTTACTATGAGATTAATTGTTGTTAGAATATGCTTACTGATAATACTTGTTAGCAATTATTCCTGTACCGGGGAAAATGGAGCAACTGTTTTTACAGAGATGCCAGCCTCAAAAACCAATATCCAATTTAGCAATGAAATAATAGAAGACGCTGATTATAATATTCTTACTTATGAATATTTATACAATGGTGGCGGCGTAGCTGTGGGAGATGTAAATAACGATGGACTGGCAGATATTATATTTACGGGAAACATGATATCTAATAAACTTTATTTAAACAAGGGCAATTTTAGCTTTGAGGATATAACAGAAAGTACTGGCATGCAAGGGCGCAACAAATGGAAAACAGGTGTGGTAATGGCTGATGTAAATGGCGATGGATTACTGGATATATATGTTTGCTACTCCGGGCCTGGAACAGATGCAGAAAGAGCCAATGAATTATATATTAATAACGGTGTACAAAATGGGATACCACATTTTACGGAGAGTGCAAAAAAATACGGACTGGATGCTGCAGGCACTTATACCACCACGGCTGCTTTTTTTGACATGGACAATGATGGGGATCTTGACATGTTTATGGTAAACCATGCAGATATGTTTTACAACCCCGATTTTAATACTGTACAATTAAGAGCAACCAGACACCCCAAATTTGGTAACCGCCTGTATAGAAATGACGATGGATTTTTTACTGATATAAGTGTACCTGCACATATTGATGGCAGTGGCTTAAATTTTGGTTTAAGTGTTGCCATTAGTGATATAAATAATGATGGCTGGAGTGATATTTATGTAACCAACGATTACGATGAACGTGATTTTTTGTATCTGAATAACAATGATGGAACTTTTAGGGAAGTGCTTTCAAAATCGGCAAAACATATTTCTGAATTTGCAATGGGCAGCGATATTGCAGATTTTAATAACGACGAATTGCCAGATATAATAGTAATGGATATGCTGCCTGAGGATAATCACAGGCAGAAATTGCTAAAAGGTGCGGATACTTATGACAAGTACAGCATGCGTTTAAATGCCGGTTTTCATAGCCAACAAATGCGCAATACACTTCAATTAAACAATGGGGTTGATAGTAGCGGAGCACCTATATTTAGCGAAATAGGACAGTTGGCAGGGGTATCTAATACCGACTGGAGCTGGGCGCCATTATTTGCTGATTTTGATAATGATGGGTGGAAAGACCTGTTTATTTCAAACGGTATTTTTAAAGATATTACCAATATGGATTTTGTAAAATATACATCTGGTTATACCGCACATCTTACCAATACAACAGGCACCAAAGAAGAAATGTGGGAGTTGATAAAAAAAATGCCTTCTACCAAGTTGAATAATTATTTGTTTCAAAATAACCATAACCTTGGATTTAATAATGTTGGTGAGCATTGGGGAATAGATAAACTTAGTATTAGTAATGGGTCTGCTTATGCTGATTTAGATAATGATGGTGACCTGGATCTAATCATCAATAACCTTAATGATCAAGCCACAGTATACAGAAACAATACAGAAGCAAATAACCAGGCACATTATTTAAAAATAAGGTTAAAGGGTGAAGGTAAAAATACGCTTGGCATTGGGGCAAAAGTATATGTTCAAACAGCGCATACCCAACAGCTACAGGAGGAGTATATTACCCGTGGTTTTCAATCATCCATTGACCCCGTGATGCATATTGGTTTGGGGGCAGATAGCATTATTGAAATGATAAGGGTAGTATGGCCAGGAGGCAAACAATCTTTGCTGAAAAATATTGGCGCCAATACTTTAATAACGATAGCGCAAAATAATGCTTTATTGCCTGAGGTAAAAGAGATTGCAAACGTGCGATTACCGGTCTTATTTGAAGATGTTACCAAAAAATCCGGAATAGATTTTATACATAAGCAATCTTCGTTTGTGGATTTTAAGATTTCTCCTTTATTGCCATATCAGCTTTCAAAAACAGGGCCTTGCCTAGCAAGGGCTGATGTAAATGCAGATGGGCTTGAGGATGTTTTTATTGGCACATCGGCAGGGCAGGAAAGTGTGTTGTATTTGCAAACAAAACAAGGAACGTTTATACCTGCCGCCAGCCAGCCGTGGAATGGAAACAAAAGTTTTACCAATACTGATGCCCTGTTTTTTGATGCAGATATGGATGGAGATGCTGATTTATATCTGGTGAGTGGCGGTGCAGATTATTTTTTAAATAATAAAAATTATCAGGACAAGTTTTTTGAAAATGATGGTACTGGCAATTACCATATTTCTGCAAATGCATTACCGGTTGAATATGTTAGTGGTGCATGTGTTCGCACTGCTGATTATAACCATGATGGATTACCCGATTTATTTGTTGGTGGTAAAATAATGCCAGGATTGTTTCCTGAAGCGCCGCCCAGCTACATGCTTAAGAATATAAGCAAGCCCGGGCAGATAAGATTTGAAAGGGATATGCAGCAGCAAGATACAAGCCTTAATAGCCCGGGCATGGTTACCGATGCATTATGGATTGATATAAATAAAGATGGGTGGGAAGATTTGATAGTTGTAGGTGAATTTATGCCCATTACCTTATTTGAAAATAATAAAGGCAAATTAAAAAATGCAACAGAGGCATACCATTTAAATGAAACGGATGGCTGGTGGTGCCGCATACTGGCAAACGATTTTGATAATGATGGTGATACCGACCTTGTAATTGGTAATTTGGGTAATAACACCCAACTTAAGGCTGCTAATGAAAGTCCTATTACGATTACATACGCTGATTTTTATGGTAATGGTACAATTGATCCTATACTTTGTTATTATAACCATGGCAAAAGCTTCCCATATTTTTCAAAAGATGAAATGGCAGACCAGATTCCCTCAATACAAAAAAAGTTTTTGCAATATGCCACATTTGCTGATGCACAGTTAACCGATATTTTTAACAAAGAACAGCTGGCAGCTGCAAAATCAGTTGCTATTAAAACTACTTCTACAGTGTATTTGCGTAATGATGGAAATAGAAAATTTACTATTAAAGCTTTGCCGGAAGCAGCCCAAATGAGTGCTGCCAATGGTTTGGTGACTGCAGATGTGGACAATGATGGAAATATAGACATTGTTATGGCAGGTAATTATTATCCGTTTAGGGTAAACATTGGTCCGCTGGATGCCAGTATCGGTCTTTTTTTAAAGGGCAATGGCAAAGGCGATTTTACACCGGTTTTTTATAATAAAACGGGTTTAAATATAGGTGGAGATGTGCGTAATTTAATTACGGTTAATGTAAATGGACAAACTTTATTGCTTGCGGCTAAAAATAATAGTGCAGTGCAGGTAGTGCAAATGCACAGGTAATATTGGGGGCTGTTTTCTATACTTCATTAGTATTTTATGCAGCTACTGGTTATGCAGTACAAGTGTGCGACGCAAGTAAAGTTGAACTGATAAAAAAAGCCCGGCTACATAATGAATTAAATTACTGTAGAATTTCTAATTTCCAGTGAAGACGGAATGACTAAAATTTCGTTTTTGGGGGAATAATTTTTTTTATTTAATGCTTTGAACAACGCCACAGCAGCGGCTTTGCCCATATTAAATGCAGGTTGTGTAATGGTGGTTAATGGTGGATTTAGCAACCATGCAGACTGCAGGTTGGAGAAGCCTATTACTTTTACCTGCGTTGGTATTTGCAGATGCAATTCTCTGCATACAAAGTAAATACTGCCAGATAATTTTTCTACAGTTGCAATAATACCATCAGGTCTGTTGGCTTGTACCATTAAATTTTTAATAAGGCAAAAGTTATAGCTCTCATCGTTGGCACAATAAATAATATTAGCAGCATTAAATGGAAGTTGATTATCTGCCAGCGCTTTTTTATACCCCTCCATACGTTGGTTGCTGATGGACAAATTTTCACTGATGGACAATAATGCAATTTGCCGGCAACCACAATCTATCAGGTGTTGGGTGGCCTTATATCCACTTTCATAATCATCTGTAATAATTTTGGCGGTTTCCATTTCGTCGCAAATACGGTCGAAAAATACTACCGGAATTTTTTTGGATTCAAGTGCTTTAATATGTGCTGCATTATGGGTTTCGGCTGTAACTGATATCAGCACGCCATCAACCCTGCCGCTTTGAAAATCCTGTAGAATCGCCTGTTCCTTTGCCAGGCTTTCGTGGGTTAGATAAAAAAGTACATGGTATCCTTTTTCCTGGGCAACCGATTCGATGCCATTTATCGCCTGCGAAAAAAAACTATCTGCCACTTCGGGGATAATAACAGCGATGGTTTTACTACGGCCACTTCTCAGGCTGCTGGCATTTAAATCGGGTACATAATGTAATTCCCTTGCCAGGGCTTTTACCCTTTGTTTGGTATCGTTACTAATTTCATAACTATCGTTCAATGCTTTGGAAACAGTGGCCGTAGAAAGATTTAATGCCTTGGCCAATGTTTTAATAGTTACCCGCATAAAAGCATATTAAAAATTTATTACGAAAACGTTTACGTAAATAAATGTTTGGTTATAGTACTAAAAACCATAATAAGTCTGCATTTTCGGGTAGTGATTTTAATGAAGATGCAGATAATGAGGTGAAAGTAAATTTTTTTTTGTTGTAATACGATTGTTTAGCAAATATAAATACCACATAAAATGAGTACCATTTTACCAGAAAATGCAGCAAATCCACTCTCTTCTTTACATGAATGGGAAGAGGATATTTTGGCCCGCTATCCGGATCCTGAAAAAATTGTACAAAACAAAAAAGTGGAAGAATACAGGAATTATGATACGCCTGTACGCGATACAGTACGTGAATTTTACCGTCTTAATCATACCTATCAAACATTTGATTTTGTAACCGAAAAAACCAGGGAGTTTCTGCAATTCAATAAAAAAGAAATGCCGGTGTGGAATGCATTTGATTTTTTAAATGAGCTGGTGGATGATTCAGATCCCGATTCTGATATGGATCAGTTTCAGCACTTGTTACAAACGTCCGAAGCTATCCGCAGGGATGGGCATCCGGAATGGATGGTGCTGGTAGGATTATTTCACGATATGGGTAAAGTATTATGTCTATTTGGAGAGCCACAATGGGCGGTAGTTGGCGATACTTTTCCTGTTGGTTGCGCTTACTCAGATAAAATTGTTTACCCCGAATATTTTGTAAACAACCCCGATTATAATAACCCGCAATACAATACCAAATATGGCGTATATAAGCCAAATTGCGGTTTAGATAACGTTACCATGTCTTGGGGCCACGATGAATATGTGTATCAAATGATGAAGGATTATATACCCATGGAGGGTTTGTATATGTTGCGATATCATTCCTTTTATGCACAACACCGTGAAAATGCTTATTCTCATTTAATGAATGAACAGGATCATAAAATGTTTAAATGGGTAGACTTGTTTAATCCTTATGATTTGTATTCCAAAAATCCAACTCCGCCCAACTGGAAAGAGTTAAAACCATATTATCAGGAATTAATAGATAAATACCTGCCTGCCACTTTAAAATTCTAAAAGTCAACAGCCATTATTAGCCGGGCTTGTAAGCTTTATTGGGTTTTCCTTGCGTCGCACACTTGTACTGTAGCTTATCATTAGGCTGCAGAAAGGCATTGTATTGAATAATTTTAAGTATAAGTATTGTTTAAGCAGTATTACTGTTATTTATTAATCTAAACAAAAATGAAAACCGTTCTATATAGTTACAATCTTACCTCAAAAACTAATCAATTAATCCTAAATGGTAACCATGAAAATGGCTGATTTTTTTAACTTTTATTAAAACCAATTGCTTTATGAGATGTACAAAAAACTTGTTAATGGTTTTATTGCTACTGCTTTGCACTAACTTTCTCTATGCGCAAACAGTACTAACGGGCGTAGTAACAGATCCCGATGGAAATAAGTTACAAAGTGTTAATGTAACTGCACCCAAATCAGGTGTAGTATCAATTACCGATGCGACTGGCAAATTTAAAATTTCGGTTCCTGTAGGTACTTCAGAACTGGAATTTTCTATTGTTGGTTATCAAACCCAGATGGTAAAAATTACAGGCAAAACTGATTTCGCCATTACACTGGTTTCAACAGCTAACGCGTTAAAAGATGTTGTAGTAGTTGGTTATGGTACACAACGTAAAAAAGATGTTACAGGTACCATTAGTAGTGTAAAAGGAGATGATTTTAAAAACCTGCCTGTTAGTAACTCCGCTCAGGCATTGCAGGGTAGGGCATCCGGCGTAGATATTGTACGTACCGATGGTGCTCCTGGTAGCGTACCCAGTATAAGAATTCGTGGTACCGGTACCATTAACAATTCTGACCCGTTAATTGTTATTGACGGCGTTCCAGCTGGTAGTTTAAATGATGTAAACCCCAACGATATTGCTTCAATAGAGGTATTAAAAGATGCATCTTCCTCTGCCATTTATGGTACTCGTGCCGCTAATGGGGTTGTACTGATAACCACCAAAAAAGGCAGTTTTGGAGACCAGATGAAAACTACTGTAAACATTTACACAGGTAATTCTAATGTAACCAAAACGCTTGATTTACTTACCGCCCCACAATTGGTAGAATTAAAGAAAGAAGAATTTGCAAATGATGGTTCACCGGTTCCGGCCATTTGGAACGATTCCTATTACGCAACGCAACGTACTGATTGGCAGGATGCCCTGTATGGCACAGGCACTACCAACAATGCTGATATTGCCATGCGTGGGGGAAATGCCAAATCCAGGTATAGTATTTCAGCCAACTACTTTGATGATAAGGGTATAATTGTAAACTCATTTTTTAAGAGGGTAAGTACCTCTCTCAACTCAGAACATAAATTGGGTAACAGAATAAGAGTTGGTGAAAATTTTCTTTATTCCTACTCCAGTGGCAATGCGCCTGATACAAGGTCTACTCAGGCCGGTTTAGTTTGGAGTGCTCTTCGTTTCAATCCTGCCATCCCGGTATTTAATGATGATGGTACTTGGGGTAGCTCAAAAGCCGATAATGAACTGGGCGATATTAATAACCCTGTTTTCACCGCTGCTACCACCGATAGGGATAATACCAGCAGACGTGTGTTAGCGAATGTATACGGTGAACTGGATTTGATAAAAGGATTAATGCTTAAAGTAAATTATGCATTTGATCAAACATTGAATGATAATTATTCATTTGATATAGCAACGCCAAATCAAACAAGGGTAAACTCTTTGGCTACATTAACCCAATCTCATAGCGAATCTACTTCCTGGTTACAGGAGATATTTTTGACCTACAATACCCAAATCAAAAAGAGCCACAATATTGGTTTGACTGCTGGGTATTCTGCTCAAACTTTTGCCGGAAACTATTTTTTCGCTCAGCGCAGGGGTTATGCTGATCCTGCTGATGACCATAGAATTCTGGATAATGGCAGCAGTGCCAATCAATTCTCAGGTGGTAATGGAAACAATAGGCCTTATGCAGGTTTGCAATCTTATTTTGTAAGAGGAAACTATTCTTATTTGGGTAAATATCTGCTTACTGCCACCATGCGTGCAGATGGTTCAAGTAAGTTCCCTCCCGGTAAACAATGGGGTTATTTCCCGGCATTCTCAGCAGGATGGCGTATATCTGATGAATCTTTTTTTAAAGACAATATTACTTTTCTAACCACGCTTAAACTTACTGGCGGTTGGGGGCAATTGGGTAATCAAAATATTTCCGATTTCCAATATCTGGCTATTATCAGAAGCGGCGGTGGTGGTACCCAGTATAGTTTTGGTACAAATGGTAATGTATATGATGGTTCTTATGTAGTTAGTTTATCTAATCCAAATATCACCTGGGAAAGAGCTGAAATGACCAATGTAAGTCTTGAATTTGGTCTGCTGAAAAACCATTTAACCGGTACACTTACCTATTTTAATAAGGATACAAAAGGTATGTTGATTCCTTATTCACTGGTTGAAAACTATGGAGCTAACAGTTCCTTATCCTATGGCAGCGGTAACATCACCATTCCTTATCAAAACCTGGGTACGTTAAATAACCGTGGTATTGAACTTGATCTTACCTACCAGAATAAAGTAGGCAATTTGGGTTATTCTATTGGTGCAAATGCTTCTTTTATCAAGAATAAGGTTACTTATCTCTATGGTACCAAAGCTGATTATATTGGTTCAGTTTTGTATGGCCGAGAATCTTTAGAAACATCGCGTACATATGAAGGTCAGCCCATATCTTCCTATTATGGCTTTCAAACCGCTGGCTTATACCAAAACCAGTCAGAAATTGATAAGGCTGCTAATATAGCCAATGATCCAAATAAAGGTAGTATTCAACCCGGCGATGTAAAATTTGTAGATCAAAACGGCGATGGCATTATTAACGATAACGACAGGGTTAACCTGGGTAACCCTAATCCCGGTGTGGTATTGGGTATTAATGGTAGTGCTTCCTATAAAGGTTTTGATCTTAGTTTTTCTTTTGCCGGTGCATTTGGTTTTGAATTGTACAATGCCGACCGTATGGCTGGCCTGGATGCTACCCAGGTTTTTAACCTCTATCAGGAATCAATGAACAGATGGCATGGTGAAGGTACCAGTAATAGCATACCACGCTTAACCAGGGCAAATACTAATCAAAACTATCGTTCTTCTGATTTATGGATTGAAAAAGGTGATTACCTGGCATTGAAAAATATTTCAATAGGATATACTTTGTCTAAATGGAATATAGCCAAAGCTGCCATGCCTGATACCCGCTTTTATGTAAGCTGTTATAATGCCTTTATTTTAACAGGTTATAGCGGTTATACTCCTGAACTGGGTTATACCGATGGTAACAAGCAAAGAGGTGTGGATGTAGCTCAATATCCTGCAGTTAGAACATTCACCATTGGGGCAACGCTTAACTTTTAGACCAAAAATTTTACAACTATGCAAAGAAAATATGTTTCAATAATTATTATATTTTTCAGCTTTGTTATTGCAGCCGGCTGTATTAAGGAACCATTGGCTGTAGCCCCTGTAGGTTCTTATACCACTGGTAATTACTGGCGTAATCAGAGCGATGTATTGGCTGGTATAACCGGTATATACAATGTACTTACTCAGGAAGAAGGCGTGGGCCACAATCTCTATGCATTTGAAGATGCATCTGATGATATTTCAGTTGATGGAGACCACTCAGATTTTTGGGAAATAGAAAGGTTTACGGCAAACCCAAGTACCTACCAGTTACGCCCAACCTGGGGCTGGGCCTACGAACAAATTGGTCGTGCAAATAACGCCATTATTTATGTGCCCAAAGTACCGGTAATGGACGAAAGCATTAGAAACCGCTCCTTAGGGGAAGCCTATTTTTTACGTGCCCATGGCTATTGGACACTTTACCAGATCTTTGGTGAAGTACCTATAATTGTAGAAGATAATGTGCTTAACGGTAACTATAATGTTCCAAAATCTACTGTTGAAGAAGTTGCTGCACTAATTGAATCTGATTTACTAAAAGCAGCAGATTTGTTACCAGAAACCTATGGCCCGGAAGATAAGGGCCGGGTTAGTAAGGGGGCTGCCTGGGGATTACTTTCCAAATTATATCTTTTCTGGGATAAGATGGATAAGGCACAGGAATATGGCGAAAAAGTAATAAATAACGCCAATTATGCTCTGGCGCCAAATTATGCAGATAATTTTACTTTGGGTAAACAGGAAGATAACTCTGAGATTTTATTTGCTGTTTGGAATAAGAATAACTACAACAATTCTCCTATCAACATTTATTTTACTGCCCGTGCCTGGAATGGATGGGGCTTTCACCACCCCACAGAAAATTTTGCCGAAGAGTTTGAACCAAACGACCCACGCAAAAGCGCCACCTTGCTTGCAGTAGGAGATTCTATCCCCAACCAAACCACCAAAATTGAAATAACCGATAAAGATGCTTACCAAATGTTTGCGGGTATGCAAGGCCAGTCTACAGGCCGCATGTTGCCAAGCAATGCATTAACTACCGGTTATTGTTTAAGAAAATATACCGCGTATAACCCGGATGGCTCTGGTAACCTGGATGGCGATTTAAAACAGCCCATTCTTCGTACCGCTGATATTTATCTGGTGGTAGCAGAGGCTAAAATCCGCCAGACTGGTGCTGGTGCTGGCGATGCTCAAATAAACGCTATTCGCCAGCGTGCAGGTTTGCCCACCATTAGTGGTGCTGGTATGCCGGAGTTAATTCATGAGCGCCGCGTAGAATTGGGTGGAGAAAATATCCGTTTCTTCGATTTGTTGCGTTGGGATAAGGCTGGCATTATTAACATTCAGAATATTGTTGGTCAGCCAAAAACCGCTTCGCCATTGCCGCCTTACGAAGGTGCGGTGGTAATACCGGCACGTACGTTTACAAAACCTAAAAACTATTATATGCCAATTCCACAGCAAATAATAGACGAAAGTAAGGGCGTACTTATTCAAAACCCGAATTACTAATTCTATTTGTATGTAACCGGCCTAGGTATAAAGCCAGGCTTTACTTGCGTCGCACTCTTGTACTTTCTGATCATTATTGGGCCAACAGTACAAGTGTGCGACGCAAGAGCCGATGCACAAAGAACCAACAGCCCGGACAAAAAATATTCTCCTGGAAAAACCTTTAATTTTTAGCAGTTTAATTATAGAAACCTGTAAGCAAAGCTTACGGGTTTTTTTTTGTTTGCTACTTTTTTAATGCTGCAGGATTACGAAAGAAAATAAGTCCGAATGCAATGGCAAACAGGGTATATACAATACCGGATATCCATAATAAAAGGGGTTGTTCACTATTGGCCAGCAATATTTTATCTATTGCCATTCCTGCAATAAAAAAGTGCAAAAAATTGGCCAAAGCAATGGGTTTGTTATAAATGCCGCCAATCAGGGCTGTTCTGGTCATCCAGTTTAACATGGCAAAAGCAAAGTACATGGCACCCAACACCTGTATTAAAAAAAATAATGGATGATTGGCTTGCAGTTGTGTGTATTGCATGATCTCCTGAGGCAAAAAAGTAAAAGCTACACCGGCAGCAGCCAGGCATACGGCGCTTAACGTCATTATCAGTTTTGTATTCATGTTTAATTTGTAAGGTTTAACAGCAAAAATGTGTAATTATTTGGTTATTTCTTTTTTTACTTATTACAGCACTATTCATGCAACGTTTGTCAATTGTTAGTAAAGCTAATTTGTACATATGCGGCAGATGAAAATATAAATAGTATTTGAGTGATAATTTTTGCTGGTATGAGTATGGTCATAAAATATTCGCAGATAGTTTGTAACTTTTGCATTAAAACAATTGTATGCCACATAGCCGTCAAAGAAATAAGCATCATCATCATGCACAACAACATCATGCACCAGCAGCTGGTACCGCGAAAGCTAAAAGAAGTGCCTCCGTTTTAATGGCCATCATATTTGGAGTATTTGGCCTTGCTATTGGTACTTATGCAGGTGGTAAAGACCTTATTTGGATTATTGGTGGCGCCATTTTGGGTATACTGGTTGGTTATTTTGTAGGCAGCAGAATAGATAAAACTTTTGCTGTAAAATAGTATTGCAATTGCAACTTTTATAAAGGCCTTTTTGTTGTGTAAAAGCTGAATTATTTGTTGCCGTACAAGAGTGCGACGCAAGAATGCCAAATGCTTTTATATAGCCAGGCTTATAAAAGGTATTTTGCCTGTAATGCTGCTACAGCAAGGTGTTTATAAAATGTGTCCAGTGCGCCAAGCGGGTATTGAAAATGTTTTTAGCCTCCATAAAAATTTGATTGTATTGCGTTTGCACATACCGTTGCGAAGTGTTATTTGTGTAGGCGCTTATGTTTTGAGAGAACAGCATATCGAGTGCAGTAGCATTACCAAAAATGGCTTTCATATCGCTAAGCATAGCGGCATCTTCGGGGTTGTTATTATGAATAAGCGGCAAAATATAGCTTTGGTAAATTTCCTTTACCATATCGTGTATTGCAAGTCCTTTTTCTACAATTAAATTGTCTTTGGCCGGGTTTTCAAAATCGAAAAAAGTGCCATCAAAAATCATGGTAACCTCATTTCGGTTGTTGGTAAGATAACTGCTATTGAAAAAGTATTTATCGGGCCATAAAAAACTATATTGTCCGGTGGTGCTGTTTCCAATTGCTGCAAACCAATCCAGTAAATACATAGGCGCATCTTTATTAATGGAAGGATCTATTACCATTGAATGTATATCATCATTTAATTGCACACGTACAATTGGTGCTACGTGATAGCTCCATTCAAACATATTACCTTCAGATAGGCATTTTTTGTCTGATGCAAATAACATACGGTCATCATTTAGATACAATGCCGCAGGCGCAAACAACCATATTTTTGCATGTGCAATGGTGAATTTTTTTTGCAGCAGCATGCTCATTATTTGTGCTCTTTGCTGGCAACCACCCTGGGGAAAATCAAATTCAATTTCGTAAGCTGATTGCAACTCATGAAAGACATCATTTATCTGCTGCCACTCGTACCGGGGCAATAAACTAATATCTGCATAGGGAAGATAATTTGGCTGCATGTAATTCCAGGTTATACTATTTGGTATTTTACAAGAATAAACAATAAAACCCAATAGCCTGTATTAATCATTTATTGCTTTGCCATATTCTACCAGCAATTAGCCTGGTTGCATTATAGTATTTAGTAAATGCATTTGCTGTGTTGTGTGCTTATTTTGTTTTAAATCCAGGTATTGCATTGTGGCCTGTTGGTTGTGTATGGCAATACTGGTAATACTTACGGTGCTTAATTGGTTATTTCTGTTCATTAACAGGCTGTTGGTTATGTCTCCATCACCTGCAAACCGGTGAAAATCCAGGATTTCTTGTTGTGTAGGGTTGGGTGTTTGCAAAAGCCATGTACCAAACCATTCTTTTCTTTTTGCAATAACTGCTGGCTCGTATAAGGTGGCTGAAGACCAGATATGAGGTTCCTGTTTATCTAATGCTATTGCAAATTTTTTATGACCATCCCAGCGGCATTCAAATAAAGACTTTTGCATATAAAGCACCAATGTAAATGGTTCAATATCCGTTAAATGAATGGTATTAAATGCATTTAACGGGTGCGGGTTACTAATAATTTCCAGCAAAATAATACCCCGGCTGGCTGCATAGGGTGGTTGGGGAATATGTTTTACAAAGCCACCGTTTAGTAAAACGGCCACATTCCCATTTTTGTGAAGTGCAACCCAGCTTCCACCTGCCTCCCCATCTTTAGGATAAATCAGCGAGGCCCCATTGTATTCATATAGTTGTGGTGCAATAGCATCTTTTCGGGCAAGTTGTTCATCCCTGTTGGAAGTGATATAGTAGCTATTATTATGAGCTATAAAAGTTACTGTGCACATTGCTTTCGGTATTTTATGGTAGATGTGGCTACTCCAAATCCTTCGGGTAGAGTTAAATTGGTTAAAGTGTTAATTGCTACCCTAATCAACGCCATGTGGTGAACGGTATGCTCCAGATTATAAATAAGCTCCCTGTAATAATTGGTATGTACTGTAATAGCATATTCGCTTTCAATGCTATAATTACTATGTAATACCAATGCTTTGTCAGCCTTTTCTATGTTTTTAGAAATGTCTGCCAATAGTGCAATAGCCAGTATTTTATCTGTTTCAATGGCAATATCTCTTTTGCGGTTTTCGTAATTTACTGTACCGGTTTCATAACCTTTATGCAACTCCATAAATAACTCAATAATATGTCTGGTATGCTGGCCAATTGTAGCATTGGACAAAGCTTTACACCTTGCATGATATTCCTCCGGGGTTACTTGTTCAAGTGCTTCTTTTAATTGTTCAAAAACGGAATATATGGCTGTTTGAATGTGCATGTGTTTGGTTTTACAATTTCTAAATTATTTATTATTTTGTTGAAACAATCTGATTAATACTGTTTTTCTATAAATGGTAAATGATTATAATTTTTTGGCAAATACTGTCAGGTTTACCGTAAGATTGTCTGATAGTGAAATACTACTACCCCCGATGCCAAAATCTTTTCTATTTAATAGGAAACTGCCTTTAAATATTATATAGCCTGTATCTTCTATGGCCGTAAAAGGAAATTGAATTTGTTTATTCACACCTTTTATAAATAGATTACCTGTAACATTATAACTGTTTTTTTCTTTGCCAGCCTCAATTTTTACAGATGTAAATTGAATAACCGGGTACTTTTTAACATTAAAATATTCCTCTTTAATTAAGTGATTATCCCTGGCTTTTATACCCGTATTAATGCTGGCTGCATTTATAGTTACCAAAAAATTAGACTCAGATAAAGTAGCCTGGTCAAAATTTATACTGCCAGATAAACCAATGAATGTTCCTTTTGTAGTAAACCCAAAATTCTTAATTACAAATTCAATGGTAGATTTATCATCTACTGGTATAAAATGCTGCCCATTTACATAGCCCACGAAAGTTAGAGGCATAAACATGATCCATAACCTGTGTAAATAATTCATACTTGTTATTTTAAAGGGGCAGATCCGAATAATACACTGTATTGTTGGCAATAAATTAGGGCGTAAGTATATTCATTAAAATCAGGTGCATTGGGTATATCATACACCTGCATGCCATTGGTTGATTTTAATTTACCCAAATCAATAAAATGTATGGCATCAATTTCTTTGGATAAATAAACATGTAAATCCGGACCATTGGTTACTGAAAAATCTTTCAATTCCAATTGATATTTATTGTTAATAAGATAAATAGAAGCAATTCCGCCAACAGTACCTTCATTTCCTTTCTCAAATTGACCGCTAAACACGGGCATTATGGTATTTCCCCCATTTTCACTTGTATCAATCATTTCATTGACAGGCATTTGGGGTGTATCATTCTGTTTTGTACAGCCGTTAATTAAAACTATTATAATAACTGCTATACTTAAAGTGGCTATGAAGCGCATAAATAAATAACTTTTATTTTGAAACATATACGGATTTTTTTCGTGAAAGATTTTAACCTAACAGGCCTGAAAGTTGAAATGAATTCAATTAAATTTATTTCAATGAATAACTAATTCCAATCCCAAAATTGTTTGCTTTGTTTCTAAAACGGTTATTGCTACTGCCATCTGGTGCAATTTGTTGTACAGTGGTACTGGTATACTCGGTAAAAAGAAATTGATATATACCCTTTATACTGCATCTTTCACTTATTTTATAGGAAACAAAAAATTCGGAATTTAAAGATCCTCTGTCATTGTCACCGGTAAGCAATAAATTAAAAGGCACCACCTTAGATTTAGGCTCAGTCGTTGTATTTCCATTACTTTTAAAAACAGCATTGGTTGAAGGTCCAAAAGAATACCCAATCACATCAATATTGGTTCCTGCATACCATTTTGGTCCAAGCGCATACCCCAGGTTAAACGTAATATTCAAGCTATTTACAAAAGGCCGCTGTACCGTAAGCGTATCAAAATTTTCTTCCCGCTGACCTGCAAAAACAATCACAAAAGGAAAGCTGGTGGTTCTTGCCAAGGAGGCAGGAGCGGTGATATAGTCTTTCTTTTTACCAAAATAACCAGTATATCTTGCACCCAAACCTAACTCAAGTTTTCTTTTTTCACCCAATTTCCAATTGTATGTGTACGCTGCGGAAACAGATCCCTGATCATTTCCAATGGTTCCACCAAAATCAATAAATTCTCTATGATGTGTTAGCGTATCAGTTTTTTGTGCAAAACCGGTACTGCTAACACAGAGAAAACTAATAAACAATACAGTTAAGTTCCTCATTCTTTTTTTAGTTTAAATGGTAATAGTTTCAATATGTCTTTCAGATAAATAAATGCAAGTGCGGCACAACAAGCAAATACTATAACCGCATAAGTAAACAGTATTGCATCACCGTCAAATACAATTCCCAATACAGTAAGGTGAAAGAAAATAGCCCCGCTCATTAACCCAATCCCCAATACAGCGCCAATGCCAGTGGTTTTGGGGTATAGTATTAAAATAGATGCAATCAGTTCCATAATACCGATTCCTATTCTACCATAGGGTTCAAGACCTAACTCTGTAAATAATTTTACAGATTGTGGGTGTGCGGTAAACTTAAAATACAATGTTTGTAACATAATAGCGGCAGCCAGTAAACGTAATATCCAGATGCCAATAGTGCGCAAATTCAGTGTCATGTTGGTTTGGTATTTATGATGATTGATTAGTGAAAAATGGTTGTCCAGTTGGCATCAGCCTTGGTGTGTAAATTGGTTTCGTCTTTGTTCCAGCTTTTAAGGGTATTGGTTAGGTACTTGTTATAAAACAGAAATAATTTGCCATTGGTAATTTTAAAAGTTTCGGGGTCTATTTCTACTTTTTCACCCTTTGCACCCATGGCATAAGCACACCAGCCACCATATTCAGGTTCATATTTGGTGGGTGCTTTTAAAAACAAATCCTTGTCTGCAGCATTGGCAAAATAATAAAGTACGCCCTGATAAGATGCCGCAAATTCTTTCTTGCCTTTTACAGCCTTATTTACAGTAAAGTAAGCCACCGGGTCGTAACTTTGAATAGCTACACCATTTTCCAGGTTAAATTGTTTTTTACGCAATGCGCTGGCATCCTGCGCAAAGCTTAATGATGACAGGCATAATAGCGTAAATCCAAGAGTAAGTATTTTTTTCATTTAGTATATTTTCATGCTAATACGCATAGCCTTACAAAACCTTTCACGATAACAAAATTTTATGATTTACCTGTTTTTTGACTAAAGGAAAAGACATCATTAGCCGGGCAATATCTATAAGGCAGCTTTACTTGCGTCGCACACTTGTGCGCCAGGAATCTACTTCATCTAATACCTGTTTAGTATTTTTCAATAATGTAAATAGTAATAAAATCTTAAGCATTGGCATCCCAACATTTTTTGTAGGTTTAGTTAACCAGGCCGTATTTTAAAATAAGTAGCTGCAATTTGGCGGAACGTACAAGTGAGGTTTTTGTGTGGCAAAGCAGGAAATAAGTAACAAGAGCTGTTGCATTGAAATACTATTGCAGGCATCAATATTAATTTCCTGGCAATAAATAAAAAGCTATACTGCCGCAGTGTTTTGGTTTGATATGAAAATTATAAGTTTGTAAAAACACTTGAATGGAAACGATTCCTATTGAAAAAGATTTGCCTTTAATCTGTGTGAGTGCAACTGCATTTCCAACCGGAGTTATGGATGCACATAATAAACTGCAAAGCATTGTGCCTTTTGTTGCAGGCAGAAAATATTTTGGCTTATCCCGCCCCGAAAACGGAGCCATTATGTACAAGGCAGCTGCAGAAGTATTAAATGAAAAAGAGGCTGCATTATTAAATCTTGAGCAGATAGTCCTAAAAAGGGGCAATTACGTTTATGCAGATATACCGGATTTTATGCAGTATTTGCCCCTCATCGCCGAAACTTTTACAAAACTGCTGGCACACCCAAACATAGACCCAAAAGGCTATTGCATAGAATGGTATCTTAATGCAAAAGATCTAAAATGTATGGTTAGGTTAAAAGATTAATATGTAGAAAACCGGCATAGTTCCCGTTATGCCTTACTGTTGTATATCCGTGGAATATGTTGTTCCAGTAACATTAGGTCGGCAAGTACTATGGCAGTTACAGCTTCCAGTACTACGGGCACCCTTAATGCAATACATAAATCGTGGCGGCCTTTTACTGAAAAACCTTCAATTTCATTGGTTTCCCAATTTAAGGTTTGCTGTTCTTTTGGAGTTGAAGAAGTAGGTTTAATAGCAATACGATATACTAATTCGTTGCCATTTGTAATCCCACCAACAATACCACCTGCATGATTCGTAGTTGTTTTACCATTGGCATTAATAATTGCATCGTTATGTTCTACACCAAACATACGTGCCGCGGCAAAGCCGGTACCAAACTCAATACCTCTTACTGCCGGTATGGCAAATGCCGCATGTGCCAATAATGATTCTGCACTATCAAAAAAAGGCTCACCAAGGCCTATTGGTAAACCATTTACCCTACATTCTACTATACCGCCAATACTGTCTTTTTGGTCAATCGCTTTTTGTAAACCTTTTTCAAGGTCGGTTTCGCCACCAATTTCCAAAATGGTAGCTTTTACTTTAATATGCTGCAGTAATTTTTTTGCAATTACACCAGCCGCTACCAGACAAACTGTAAGCCTGCCACTAAAATGGCCGCCACCCCTGTAATCTTCAAAACCACCAAATTTATGATGGGCCACAAAATCTGCATGGCCCGGGCGGGGCACAGCACGTTGTTTTTGGTAATCGCCGCTGCGGGTATTATTATTTTCGAAAAGAATAGTAATCGGCGCTCCGGTAGTGATATTATTAAAAATGCCGCTTTTAAAAATTGGGAGATCGCTTTCCTGCCTGGGGGTGGTGCCTTTTTGGGTGCCACCTTTGCGGCGCTCAATATCTTCAAGAAAATCTTCTACGCATAAGGGCAAACCTGCGGGTACACCATCAATATTAATACCTGCACTTTCTCCATGAGATTCTCCAAAAATATGTACCCTAAATATGCGACCAAATGCATTCATAAAAATCCCTCCTCAGCGTTGTTTTAAATATACATGGCGTTTGTAAAATTACAATAGGTTAGGCAGTTGTTGCTACTATAGCACCTAATTCTTGTATATGCTCAAAAAAGTTAGGATATGATTTTCCTACTGCCTGTGCATCATCTATAATAGTGGGGCCATCAGCTCTTAAACCTGCCACAGCACACATCATGGCAATACGGTGGTCGTGTCTGGAATGGGTATGAGCCCCTTTTAAAGGGCCACCTTTTATCAGCATCAGATTGTCTTGTAATTCAACACTAATGCCCATTTTCCCAAGTTCATCCTGTATGGTTAATGCCCGGTTACTTTCTTTATGTGTTAAACGGTGAACGCCTTCAATTACAGATGTTCCCTCGCAACAAGCGGCCAGCGCTGCCAATGGAGGAAAAAGATCAGGGCAATCGTTGGCATCAAAATGAAATGCAGTTAATTTCCCCGGACCAATTTCTATTTGTGAATCCTGTATGGAAATATTGGCTTTGCAATCAATCAATGCCTGTAAACAGGCCTTATCTGCCTGAGTAGATTGTGGGTCTAAACCTTTTACGGTAATATTACCTGCAATGGCACCTGCAACTAATAAAAAAGCGCCACCGCTCCAGTCGCTTTCAACAGTATAAGTTATGGTAGTATCATTTTCAGCGGCAAATGCATTTGCCGGAAAATAAAAGGAAGTATAGTTATTGTTTTTAGGAACAGGTAGCGCAAAGTCATGCATCACTTTTAAAGTAAGATCTACATAGGGCTTGCTTTTTAGGTTAATCACTTCAATGCTTACATCGCTTGCGCCTGCCGCCGCATAAGCCATTAATAAACCAGTTAAAAACTGCGAGCTTAGCGATCCGTCTATAATAATATTGCGTGGTTGTAATGGCCCGGTTACTACTAATGGCAATTTCCCATTGTTAGAGCTAATGGTAATACCCAACTGCGGAAAAATGCTATCAAAAAAATCCATGGGGCGGGTAAGCAAACTGCCTTCCCCATTAATTACCATTGTTTTATTATTTAATGCAACAATGGGAGCAAACATACGTATACCTAAACCACTCTCTCCGTTATTTACCTGGCTACCTGCGGCATTTACGCCGTTGCTGTTAATAATAATGCTGCCATCGCTGCCAGATAAAACAGTGGCGCCTAATGCTTCTATCACCTGCAATGCAGCTTTATCATCATTAGAAATGCCGGGGTTATAAATAATACTTTTTCCTTTTCTTACCAATGCCGCCGCACAAGCCCTTTGCATAGAACTTTTAGAAGCCGGGGCCACAATATTTCCCTTTATAACAGATGGTTGTACAGTTACTTGCATGATGGTTAAATACAGTTTTTTAGCCCGGCAATGGTATAGCAATGCAGCTTTACTTGCGTCGCACTCTTGTACGGTTGGTACGCTATTGAGCTTTTAAAACAATAAGTTTAAAATATTTATTATGCTTTATTTTTTGCCAGTTGCAATACCATTTTCTCAATATCGCTTACTGGTATTGTTTGCACCACTGCTTTACCAATTTTAGCAAGTAAAACATAGTGCATTTCGTCTTTCACTTTCTTCTTGTCAGACTGCATTACGGCCAATACTTTTTTGGCATTAAAGGCCTGGTATACAGGCAAACCATATTGTTGTATTAGCTTGGTTAACCTGGGCGTATCAGCAAATTTTTTATATACTTCTGAGAATACTGCAGCCACAATCATACCTATTGTTACAGCATGCCCGTGCGGTAGTTGATAACTGTTCTCAATAGCATGACCAAAAGTATGTCCAAAGTTTAGCAGTTTTCTATCACCCTGTTCAAATTCATCTTCCTGCACCACCTTGGCTTTTAGCAAAGCATTGCGTTGTATAAGTTTGTCCAGCAGTTTAGTGTCTTTCTTAAAATCGATTAGTTTATGTTGTTCCAGCATACGAAACATGGCTGCATCTTTAATGGCTGCATGTTTAATAATTTCAGCAAAACCATTAATCCATTCTGCACGTGGTAAAGAGGAGAGTAGACTATAGTCGTACAATAAAAAAGCAGGTTGGCGAATAAGCCCAACCATATTTTTGTACAGTCCAACATCAATCCCGTTTTTGCCACCAATAGAAGCATCTACCATGGCCAGTATAGAAGTAGGCACAAAACCAAAACTAAGTCCCCGCATATAAATACCTGCCACATAGCCGGTAATATCAGTAACCACTCCACCACCTACGCCTACCAGAAATGTTTTTCTATTGGCGCCAAGGCTAATAAGTTGGTTAATAATATTATCTATTGTGGCTTGATTCTTAAATTGTTCGCCGGCGGGTAAAACAATTGTTTGCCAGCCTTTGAAGGTTCTTTTATGTTTATTAAAAACATTTTCATCGGTAATAATAACCGTATTGTCTATAGCTGTAAATGTGGTAACTGCTGCAAAGCTGGCATTAAACAAAAATGTAGTGCTGCTATTGCTGAATGATAGTTCTATTTGCTTCATGCGGTTTTCTGGAATGGCAATAATAATGGGAAATGCTGCGTAAAGAACCTGAAAGTACAAGTGTGCGACGCAAGTAGAGCCGATAACTGATTAATTGCCGGGCCAATACTTTTGCCTTTGCACACTTGTAATTGTATTCTAGGAATTCATGATCTTGTTTTGGTGATTGATACTTTCCATGTGCATAGCATCGAAATATTTGGTAACAAATTCTTTGCTTAAGCCCATTTTATCACCTGTGTTAAACGCTCTTTCCAATATCTCGTTCCAACGATTGGTTTGAAGGATAGTGATATTATTATCTTTTTTGTACTGACCAATTTTTTCAGCCACTTTCATACGCTGACCAATGATTTGCATCAATTCATCATCTAAGTGGTTAATTTGCTGGCGCAGTTTTTCCAGATTAATATGGTATTCTTCTGACGCAACATCTTCTTTTCTCCAACGAATAGCGCTTAACATTTCGCCTAACCGTTCAGGAGTAATTTGTTGTTTTGCGTCGCTCCAGGCCATATCAGGATCAATATGACTTTCGATGATTAAACCATCAAAATCCAAATCGATAGCAGTTTGCGCAACATCCTGTAATATATCTCTGCGGCCACAAATATGCGATGGATCGTTAATCATCATCATACCGGGGTTACGGCGTTTCATTTCAATAGCCAGGTGCCACATGGGGGCATTACGGTATTCGGTATTGCCATAAGAGCTAAAACCGCGGTGTATTAAACCAATGGTTTTAATACCTGCTTTTGCAACGCGTTCTACCGCGCCAATCCATAATTCAAGATCGGGGTTTATGGGGTTTTTAATTAAAACCGGAACATCAACACCACGTAATGCATCAGCAATATCCTGCACACTAAATGGGTTAACTGTGGTACGGGCACCAATCCAAAGCACATCAACACCAAAGTGCAATGCATCTTCTACCTGTTTGGCCGTTGCTACTTCTACTGCAACCGGAATGCCTGTTGCTTTACGGGCCTGTTGTAACCAGGGTAAACCTTTGGTTCCAATGCCTTCAAAACTTCCGGGGCGGGTACGGGGTTTCCATATACCTGCACGCATAACATCTACTTTGCCGGTTTCTGCTAAACGTACGGCTGTCTGAAATACCTGCTCTTCTGTTTCGGCACTGCAGGGGCCACTGATGATAAGAGGACGTTTTAATAATACTTCCTCAATTGGTTTGTGTTGTGTGATTGCTTGTTCCATATTTAATAAGTAAAACGTTATACCATTTTATTATTGCCGGGCAGATTATCTGCTATTGGCATCATTCATTCTTATGCGCCTGCCTTTAAAATTTTTACCATCCAATGAGCGTATCATTTGATTGGCGGCACCGCGGTCTACCTCCACCCAGCTGTTCATTTCTTTCATGTCAATTTTACCAAGCGATTCCTTTCTTAATTCGCTCATGTCAAGAATAAACTGCATAAAACTGGCTTTATAAAAACCGTCTTTGGTACCCAGGTTAACAAATAGGCGCATATAATCTCCACCACCTTCTTTTCCAAAGTTTCTGCTGCTTCTGCTATCCCTGTCGTTACGGCCACGGGGCTCATTGGCACCACGATCGTTTCTTGGGTCGAACCTTTCTCTGCGGTCTCTTTTATCTTCGCGTAAATTAAGGTCGCCAGCATTTTCATAGTACTTTAAAAAGCGGTCAAACTCAGTAGCAGCCACTCTTTGTAATACTTCTTCTTTGGTAATATCTTTAAATTTTTCTTCCAGCATGGGCAGGTAGGTTTCATAATCACCATGACTAATATCCTGCTCCAATAGTTTATCCATAAACGAAGAAAACTGTTTGCGGCAAACATCTTTTCCACTTGGTATATCTAAACGGTTAAACTGTGTTTGTACAATTCGTTCAATTTGTCTTAACCTGCCCACTTCACGGCTGTGTACAATACTCATACATATTCCCAGATTGCCTGCACGGCCTGTACGACCACTGCGGTGGGTGTACACTTCCATATCATCGGGTAATTCGTAGTTAATTACATGGGTAATACCTTGTACGTCAATACCACGGGCGGCAACATCGGTGGCAATAAGTAATTGCAAACTTTTATCACGAAACTGGCCCATTACTTTATCACGCTGCTGCTGGGTTAAATCTCCATGCAAGGCATCAATATCATACCCTTCACGGGTAAGTTTTTCTGCAATATTTTGGGCGTCAATTTTAGTGCGGGTAAAAATGATACCATAAATACCCGGATTAAAATCTATCAAACGTTTTAATACTTCATACCGTTGGTGTGCTGCGGTTACATAGTATTGATGATCGATGTTTTTGTTGGTAGTATTGGCTTTACCTACTGTTATTTCAATAGGCTCTTTCATGTATTTTTTGCTAACCCTGCGAATTTCAGGAGGCATAGTGGCACTAAATAACCAGGTGCTTTCCCTTTTAGGCGTGTTTTGCAAAATAAACTCTATGTCTTCCTGAAAGCCCATGTTTAGCATTTCATCTGCCTCATCCAGCACCACATAACTTATTTGTTCCAGGTTAATGGCTTTGCGTTCAATTAAATCAATTAAACGGCCGGGTGTTGCTACTACAATTTGTACACCTCTTCTCAAATCTCTGATTTGGGTACCAATAGATGCACCGCCATAAACGGCAACTACATTAATGGCATGAATATGTTTTTTAAACAATTCAATTTCGTTTACTATCTGCATGCATAGTTCACGGGTGGGGCAAACCACCAGTGCCTGCGGGTGTTTTGCTGCTTCATCAATAACCTGTAATAAGGGTAAACCAAATGCTGCGGTTTTACCGGTACCTGTTTGAGCTAAACCAATAAAATCCTTTGTGCCACTCAACAGCACGGGGATTGCTTTTTCCTGGATCGTAGTTGGGTTCACATACCCCAACTCACTGATAGCTTTTATCAGTCTCTCTTCTAAACCCAGTTCTTCAAATGTTATCATTCTTTATTAAAATTTGCGGCAAAGGTACTTTTATAAAAGGGCTTTGCTGCATTTTGTTTGTTATTTATGTTCTAAGCTGCAACACTTTGTGCGGCTTTTGTTGTGTCACTCACTTGTACGTTCGGGCTTTATGGCAGCCATAACTACCGTAAACAGTTGCCATGAAAGTGGAACCCTGAACCGAGCGTGGCAAGTAAAGCCCTATAATTATTCCATAGCTGGTCACCAAATTTGTAATTATCCATTCAGCACTTTTTCTATTTTATTGGCATTGGCTATTAACTCGTACAAATAATCGTAATTCTCTTTTTCCAAACAAGCCTTGAATTTGCGCAGCTGCGTAATATGCTCGTTTAAAACATCCAGCAGGTTTTCGCGGTTTTGCTTAAAAATGGGCACCCATGTGGCCGGACTACTTTTAGCCAACCTAACCGTACTTTCGAAACCGCCACCTGCCAGTTGAAAAATAGCATCTTCTTCTTTTTCTTTTTCCAGCACCGTATTTGCCAGCGAAAACGAGGTGATATGAGATATATGGCTAATGTAGGCAGCATGTATATCGTGTGCTTCGGCCTGCATATATACCAGGTTCATGCCCAGAGTTGTATAAATATTTTCTACTACAGCTACAGCATCTGTATCGCTTTTTTCTTTCTCACAAATAACACAGGATCTTCCGCTGAAACCGTTGTGTACTGCGGCTTCTGGTCCGCTAAACTCCGTACCCCACATAGGGTGGGTAGCAACATACCTTGCCCTCTTAGGATGCATTTCTATTGCTTTACAAAGTGCATGCTTGGTGCCACCTGCATCGGCCACTATATGATGTTCATCAATTAAATTCAGTATGTTGATGGAAACAGGTACTGTGGCGTCAACAGGGATGGCGATATAAATTAAATCGCTTTTAGCAATAGCTTCTTCTAAAGGCAACGCTTCGTCAATAATACCCAAGTCCAATGCCTTTTCTTCGCTGGCTTTTGTTTTACTTACCCCAATTACATGTTTGGCAAACCCTTTATCTTTTAAAGAAAGTGCAAAGGAACCGCTGATTAAACCCACCCCAACAATGCACAGCGTAAAGCCACCATTGTCTTTTGCAAAAACATCCTTTTTATTATCCTGCTGCATCCTGCGTAATTTAGAAATATGCGTATAAATTATAATTGTGCTGCCTGTATCCGCTCAATGGCTTCCTGAAATTTTTCTACAGAACCACATAAACTTATTCTAATATATTTATTACCAGCCGAACCAAAAATGCCACCTGGCGTAATAAATACATTGGCTTTGTATAAAACATCATCGCTTAAGGTATAACCATCTGCATAATTATCGGGTATCGAGGCCCACATAAACATGCCTGCCTGATTTTTTGAATATTTGCAATGAAGCAAATCCAGTAATTGATACACCTTCTCTCTTCTTTGTTTATAAATTGCATTAACACTTGTATACCATTCTTTACCAAGGCTTAAGGCTTTTGCTGCTGCCAGTTGAACTGGCAAAAACATCCCGCTGTCCATATTACTTTTAAAGCGAATTATTTCATCAATTCTTTCTTTTGCGCCACAAAGCATACCTACCCTCCAACCTGCCATGTTCTGAGATTTGCTGAGTGAATTAAGTTCTATAGCTATATCTTTTGCACCGGCTACACTCATTAAACTCCTGGGTGTATCGTTTAGAATAAAACTATACGGATTATCATGGCAAATTAGAATATTATGTTTTTTACCAAAAGCTACCAATTGCTCAAATAACTGTTTCGTTGGCAATTGGCCAGTAGGCATTTGAGGATAGTTAACCCACATTAGCTTTACTTTAGACAGGTCGGTTGTTTCAAGAGCTTCAAAATCGGGAAAATATTGTAGCTCCTCTTTTAATTCGTAATCCACACAGGTACCTCCGGCAAGGGTTACAGCACTTCTGTACGTTGGGTAACCGGGATTTGGCAGCAACACTTCATCTCCCTCATTTAAATAAGTCATGCAGATATGCATAATACCTTCCTTACTACCAATAAGGGGTAAAATCTCCGTGTCTGCATTTAATTCTACCTGATACCAGGTTTGGTACCATTGTGCAAAAGCATTGCGTAAGAGGGGAGAACCTTTATAATTTTGGTAAGCATGTACATTAGGTTTGGCACTTTCTTCCTGTAAAACTTTAACCACATCCGGGTGAGGTGGAAGATCGGGGCTGCCAATACCCAAATTGATGATTTGCTTGCCTTGTTTGTTCAGTTCGTCAATTTCTCTAAGTTTGGTAGAGAAATAATATTCGCCAATTCCGTTAAGTCTTTTAGCTGTAACCATTGTAACGCTGTTTCCCAATTTTTATAAATTCCAGGTATTTCCTTTTTTATAAATGCCAATGATATTTACTTCTTCTGTAAGAGGTTTTATTCCTTCCAACATGGCATAAAAACTTTCTTTTGTTTCAAATTCCAAATCGGCATGAAAACCATAAGCGAAATCTTTTTGTGCTATTGGATAACTTTGAAGTTTACATAGATTGATATTAAACTCGGCAATACGGGTAAGTACTTTAGCCAAAATGCCCATTGAATGATTGGTATGAAACGTGATAGATGCCTTATTGGCATCAGTAATTTTTTCAATCTTCTCTTTTGGTTGTAATATCAAAAACCGCGTATAGTTATTTTTAAGAGTATGAATATTGGGCGCAATAATATCCAGCTCAAAAATTTCAGCAGCCAGTTTGCTCCCTATGGCCGCAATATGTTTGCTTTTGTATTTATGTACACTTCTTGCACTGGCAGCAGTATCTTCAGATTCAACCAATTTCCAGTTTTGGGCATCTAGAAACTTTAGACATTGTTGTAAAGCCATTGGGTGGGAATGTACTTCATGTATATCTTCCAGTTTAACACCAGGGTTAACCATCAGGTGCTGTTCTATTTTAAGCGTAATCTCGCCAATCACTTTCAGCTCACTCTTCCTGAGTAAATTATAATTGGGAAGTATACTGCCGGCAATAGAGTTTTCTATAGCCATAATACCACCTTCACTTAAGGTTTCATTGGAAGCAATATCTACTACTTCCTTAAAAGTCATACAGGGAATAATGGCCACATTTTTCCCAAAATATTGCTGGGCCGCCATTTGATGGAAACTTCCTTCACATCCCTGGATAGAAATTCTTGGGCTTGCTTCGTTTACCGGTTGTAAATACTGTTCAGGTTTCATAGACAATAATTTTAGCTTTTTAAAGGGGTTAGTAATAGTCAAAAAAAATCCCGGTCAAAAAGACCGGGATTCTATGCTTAAAAATTTTATTAGATTTTTGCAAATACAACCCGGCCTGCTTTTATATAATAAAAGTAGAAATAGTAATAAAAGTTGTATTTGATATTTGTTATCACAGCGCAAATGTATATAGTTTATGCGCCTATCCAAATAATTATAGCAGAAATAAACTACTGTTAGTTTAATTTTTTCCAGGTTAAAATGTTAAAATCAAACAGTTTAACTAACTGGCAGGGGATTATAAAAAATAAAAAAGCCCTTCCGTGGAAACGGAACGGCCTCTAACGATTGCTTGCCATATGAAAAAGTTGTAAACTACTAAACGAGAGCAAGCATCTCACCTCAAATCATGTTCACTGTAGTTTAGAATAAATTATTTTGCAGCAGCGGCAGTATCAACAGCAGCAGCAGCAGTATCAACAGCTGGAGCAGCAGTATCAACAGCTGGAGCAGCAGCAGTATCAACAGTTACAGCAGTTGTATCAGTAGCAGTAGCTTCAGTAGAACCAGAACCGCAAGCAGCGAAAGCGCCAAGCGCTAAAACGAATAATAATTTTTTCATTTTTAAATTTTTTGTGAGTGAATTTGTTATTAATACCCATACTTTAAAAAGGTAACCCCTGTATAAAAGTTTTTTTTTGAAAAATTTTTTGAAATGCTTTTGGGTTACTTTTATACCCGGAACGGTATTAAAACTAAGCAAGTGAAACAGGAGATCAACGAACAAATTTTATTGAGAGGTCTTGTTAACAACGAATCAAAAGCTATTGACACCATATATAAAGAAAATTTTAATATGGTTCAGTCTTTTATTCTGAATAATAATGGTTCATACGATGATGCCAGAGATATTTTTCAGGAAGCTATGATTGCATTGTACGAGAAGGCAAAAAGCGAATCATTTGTATTAACCTGCCAGATAAAAACATACCTATATTCCATTTGCAGAAGGCTTTGGCTTAAAAAGTTACAGCATATGGGCAGGTATATTTCTCAAAGCGAAGCGCTTGAAGAAACGGTTGCAGTTGAAGACGATTTGGAATTTCATGAAAAAAGAAATGCCGATTTTGCTATTATGGAAAGAGCCCTTGGCAGTTTGGGCGAGCCTTGTAAAAGTTTATTAGAATCTTATTATATACATAAAAAAGGTATGACGGAAATTTCTGCTGAATTTGGCTATACCAATGCGGACAATGCCAAAAACCAGAAATACAAGTGCCTGATGCGTTTGAAAAAATTATTTTTTGCCCAATATAATATAGGAGATTAATGGAAGATATACTTTTACTAGAGGCGATTGAACGCTACCTGAACGGTAGTATGCTGGCAGAGGAGAAGGCTTACTTTGAACAATTGCGCAAAAATACCCCTGAAATTGATCAGATGGTGGTTGAGCATAAATTGTTTCTAATGCAAATTGAAGGTGTTTCTGAACATCGCAATTTGAAACATGCTTTGAATGCGGCACATGAAAGACTTTTGGACAAAGGCGATATTTACGAAGGTGGTGAAATAACCGGCCGCGGTAAAGTATTGCAAATGTGGAATAAGTACAAAAGGGTAACTGCTATAGCCGCTTCAATTGCAGGTATTACCGCTATTATTATATCTGGCTTGATTAACTTATTAGCTCCCGCTCCCAATAATAGCCAAATTCAACAATTAAATGGGGTTTTAACTAAGGTTATTGCCAACCAAAAAGCTTTTGGTGCCAAATTAAACGAGGTTGATTCTAAAATACCAAAGAACGTTGAAGTAACTTCCAGCGGTTCTGCATTCTTAATTGACGGTAAAGGCTATCTTGTTACCAATGCCCACGTTTTAAAAGGTTCCGGCGCTGTAGTAATTAATAATAAAGGTGAAGAATTCAATGCCCGCATTATCAATATAGATGTTGAAAGCGATATAGCAATTCTTAAAATTGAAGACGAGGAATATAAAACGGTTTCTAATTTGCCTTATAGCATTAGAAAGTCAGCAATTGATTTGGGCGAGGAAATATTTACCCTTGGTTACCCACGTGAACAGATTGTTTATAATATGGGTTACTTAAGTTCTGCAACCGGTAACGATGGTGATACCAGCAGTTGCCAGATTTCATTAAGCGCTAATCCTGGTAACTCCGGTGGCCCTGTTTTTAATAAAAACGGAGAAATTGTAGGTATTTTAAGTACAAAACTTAACACGGCTGATGGTGTTGTATTCGCCATCAAATCAAAAGGTATTTACAAACTGGTAGATGAATTAAAAGAATCAGATACCGCAGTGCAGAAAATTAAAATGCCAACCACAACCAGCCTAAAAGGAAAAAGCAGGGTTGATCAAATTAAAGAAGTAGAAGATTGTGTGTTTCTTGTAAAGGCATACAACCAAAAATAGTACACTATAACATTTTACTAAAACCCGCCTTAGGCGGGTTTTTTTATTTGGTATTTGTTAAACATGATTTTTATTAGCCAGGCATAAAACCGATATCGGGCTTTACTTGCGTCGCACACTTGTGCAGCAGAATTTTTTGCAGCAATAAAAAAGGGAGACTGGTTTAAACAATCTCCCTTTAACTAAAATATTGTACTACTTTTAATTTTATACTCATTTTTGAATGGCTGTTTATTCAGCTGCTTTATTGCTATACCGTACAAGTGTGCGACGCAAGTAAAGCTGCATTTAATATCCACAGCCGGGTACAAAATTAATATACATTAAGCCCATAAATTAGATGGATATGCACCACTATCTACCAGTGCATTTACGCTGGCTTGTACTATTGGAGCATCTTCTTTATAGGTAACACCAAACCATTTAGCACTGGTAGGTACAATTTCAATTACACCCAAACCTGCTTTTATATAATGGTCGGCCATACGTGGAATTAAAAATTCTGATTTTAAATTCTCCATACTGGTATCCAGGAATTTACCAAACTCATCAAAGCACATATTGATGTAGGCGGGGGAGAAGCAAAAGAAATTCATACTTACTTTGGTGGATGTAGGTAAAGGAGTAAGTTTTTCATCTTCTTCATATACTATTTCATCGCCCTGAGTAAATATTTTTAGTCTTTCGTCTATACCCACCATTTCATTTTTATCGTTAATAGCTATAACGCCGCGGCTAACACTGCCGTGTTCACTAAGTGTATTGGCCAGTTCGTAACCCAATACAGCAAAATTGGTATCGGTACATTTATTTATAAGAAAATCGTATGCTTTTACATAAGCATCTTTGCCATAAAAATCATCTGCATTTATTACAGCAAATGGTTCGTTTACGGTTCCTTTGGTACATAAAACGGCATGAGCTGTTCCCCAGGGTTTAACCCTGTCTGCAGGTATAACCCTGTCGCCGGTAAATGAATTTAGTTGCTGGTAAACATAGGCTGTTTCAATTTTACCTTTTAACTTAGGTTCGAAAATGGCTTTAAAATTTTCAGCAAAGTCTTCACGAATGATGAATACTACTTTTTTAAAGCCTGCAGCAATGGCGTCGTAAATTGAATAATCCATGATGGTTTCTCCGGAAGGCCCAAAGCCCTGAATTTGTTTCATGCTTCCGTAGCGGCTGGCCATACCGGCCGCCAGGATAACTAGAGTAGGTTGCATATTGGTATTTTTTAAGTTTAAGAGCTAACAATTTGTTACTCACCCCAATATTAATAAATTATTTTAACTCTATGGTAGATGTAATAGAACTTGATAAAATATTTATACAAACCATCGAGGCTAAATGGCTAAAAGACCAGGATGTTTGTCTTGATATTTTACGAACCGATGTATTGCATCCTGTAATTAGTGGCAATAAATGGTTTAAGCTGCGGTATTATTTGGAGGAAGCATTATCAGCTGGCAGTAAGCATATTACCACTTTTGGCGGAGCATATTCAAATCATATTATTGCCACCGCTTGTGCATGTAAGCAATTGGGACTGGCTTGTACAGGTATTATAAGGGGAGAAAGGCCAGCCGTATTATCTTCTACCTTAGTATATGCCCAATCGTTTGGCATGCAATTGCAATTTGTTAGCAGGGAAGACTATAAAAACAAAGCCATTGTAAAACAGTTATCTGATACTTATATTATACATGAAGGTGGCTATGGAAAACAAGGTGCCCGAGGTGCTGCCACTATATTGGATTATTGCCCAAACCTCAATCAATACTCACATATCATTTGTGCTGTTGGCACGGGTACCATGTTGGCAGGCATAATTAAAAGTGCCACTGCTACCCAATTAGTATTAGGCATAAGTGTAATGAAGGCAAATAGGGCTTTGGAGAATGAACTGGATCAATTATTGGAAAAGGAAGATCAGCAAAAGCAATATTCCATTCTTCATGATTATCATTTTGGCGGTTATGCCAAACATCCACCTGCATTAATAGCTTATATGAATACCATTTGGCAGGCGCATCAATTACCTACTGATATTGTATATACTTCCAAAACCTTTTTTGCTGCAGAAACACTTATCCGAAATAATACCATTACACCTGGTAGCCGTGTGCTAATGATACATAGTGGTGGTTTACAGGGCAATCTTTCGTTACCACCCGGTGTTCTATTGTTTTAATTTGGATTGTACAACTATATTTGCACACAATTTTTTTGATGATGAGGCGATTTTCTCTGGTATTTATTTTTCCGCTATTTTTTGCTGGTTTGGGGCAAGCTCAAACAATATTGCCTGATTTTAATGCAGAAAACCTTGGAAAAAATAAGGTAAGGATTTCCTGGGTAAATAATTTTGGTAACCGCTGTATTCAATTAAATGTACAGGCTTCAAAAGATAGTTTAAAAGGTTACAGAACAATATTTTCTACAGAGTCGCCGCAATTGCCGCAAAATGGTTTTATTTATGTACAAAGCTTTCCATATAAAATGTTTTATCGCATTTTTTATATTTTGGATAGTAATCAGTTTATGTTTTCAGCTCCTAAAATAGCTGGCGATATATTGCCGCCAGTAACGCAAACCAATAAAGTAGACAACGAAAATAAGGACACATTACAGTTTGTAGAAAAAAAGGAAATGCAGGTTGTAAACGCAGAAATACCAGTTAAAAAACCAGATCCTCCAAGAATAATATCTATTTATAAAGCGGATAGCTTATTTACCCAATTAGAGTATAGCGTGTATAAGAAATTCAGAGATTCAGTAAATAAGCGAAAGGACACTTTGCTGGTCTTGGGCCAAAATGAGGTACAGTTAAAACCATTTGATCCTGCCAGTATTTATACGCCTTCCATATTTGTATTAATCAATCAAAATGGGTTTGTAAAATTAAACCTGCCCGATGCCGCTAGCAAGAAATACAAAGTGGTTTTTTACGAACTGGACGGTAAAAAATTATTTAGTATCAATAATATCAGCGATACTGCCATCACTATTGATAAAACCGATTTTATACACGCCGGCTGGTTTAAGTTTGAACTGTATGAAAACGAGAAGCTGATAGAACGTAATAAAATACTGCTGCAAAAAGATTTGCGGTAAGCTATTGCAACTGAATGCCAAATACCTGTTCAAAGTTATATTTCACCTTTTCTTTTACTTCTTCCATATCTACGATACGGCCAAGTTCTTGTTCCAGAGAGGTTACTTTTTTGTTTTGAATGCCACAGGGCACAATATAATTAAAATAAGAAAGATCTGTATTTACATTAAGTGCAAAGCCATGCATGGTAATCCAGCGACTGCAACGGATGCCCATAGCACAAATTTTTCTGGCTTTTGCGGGTTGGTCGGGTTCAATCCAAACACCAGTTTCGCCATGGCTGCGTTCGCCCTTAATGCCGTAGCCGGCCATAGTAGCAATAATTACTTCTTCTAAACTTCTAAGGTACCAGCCAAGATCTGGTTTAAACTGGTCAAGATCAAAAATTGGGTAGCCAACCAATTGCCCCGGCCCATGAAAAGTAATATCGCCACCCCTGTTTATGTGAAAGTATTCAACGCCTTTTTCGGCCCTTTCGGTATCATTTATCAGTACATGTTCGGGTTTGCCGTTTTTGCCCAAAGTATACACTGCTTCATGCTCGGTAAATAATAAAAAATGGCCGGGTGTACCATCCTGTTGCTTCACCTTAACACCTTGTTGCAACAGGCTTTCCTGGTAATTCCATACCTCTTCATACCCACGCTTACCTAAATCCTGAAACTGCACCTGAATACTCATAGGCTGCAAATGTATTTCAATAAAACTGTTTCATAAAATGCCATAGGGTTAAGGCAGAATGCAAAAACTGTAATGTTATGATACCGGCTTTTGTATTATATAGCATCGCCGCTTGCGTCGCATTACGTTCACGGTTCCACTTTCATGGCATCATAATACAGGGGAATAAAGTATAATCTAATGTAAAGTAAGCAAAGCATCCTTATTTTTGCAGGCGGCTGTTTACGGCTGCTATTTTGCTATAGTTGAAGTGTGCGACGCAAGTAAAGCTGCTTCCAGTGCCATTGCCAGGCCCCAAAAAATTACCAACATGCTTGAAGAACGTGATATTCAAATAGAAGAAAATACCGAAGAATTATACGAGCGAAAATCCTTTACCATTGATAAAGGCCAGGAACCCCTGCGTATTGATAAATGGGTGCAGGAGCATATGACCAATGTTACCCGTAATAAAATACAGCAAGCCATAGAAGCCTGCTTTATAACTGTTAATGGTAAAAGTGTTAAGAATAATTATAAGGTAAGGCCGCTGGATGAAATTGTAGTATTAAGCCTTAGCAATCCAATATCGGAGGAGGTAAAACCGGAACCTGTTCCGCTGGATATTGTATATGAGGATGACGCGATAATGGTGTTAAATAAACCCAAGAATATGGTGGTACACCCGGGTGTGGGTAATTATTCGGGCACTTTATTAAATGGTATTGCCTACCATTTGCTGCAGCAAAATCCAAATTTAGACGAGGAAACCCTACCTCGTTATGGATTGGTACACCGTATAGATAAAAATACCACCGGTTTGCTGGTTTGTGCTAAAACAGCCGAAGCCGCAGCCCATTTGGCCAAACAGTTTTTTAACCATACTGTTTCCAGAAAATATGTGGCATTGGTTTGGGGTAATGTGGAAGAAGAAGAAGGTACAATTGTAGCACATATTGCCCGCCACCAGCGGTTTAGAAAAATTTTTGATGCCTATCCGGAAGGTGAAACGGGTAAGCATGCTATAACCCATTATAGTGTATTGGAGCGGTTTAATTATGTAACCTTAGTTGAGTGCAGGTTAGAAACTGGCCGTACCCACCAGATTAGGGTACATATGAAACATATTGGGCATACTTTGTTTAATGATTTGGAATATGGCGGCGACAGAATTTTAAAAGGCACCATTTATACCCGTTATAAACAGTTTGTAGATAATTGTTTTGCCGTATGTCCGCGTTGTGCATTACATGCTAAAACACTGGGTTTTATACACCCGGTTACCAACAAGGAAATGTTTTTTGAAAGCCCTTTGCCTTCAGATATTATAAGGGTGGTAGATAAATGGCGGGATTATATTCAGACCAAAACAAATGTGTGATATAAAAAAAGGAAGCCAGAAGCTTCCTTTTTTGTGTAATATGATTTTGTACAACTACAAAACCAATATGCCTTTAGCGCTAATGGTAATTTCTTTTTTTGCCTCGGTGATAGCGTTTATTTCTTCCTTGCTTTTGCCGGCATCTGCTGCGTAATGGCGTAGTTGAGATACAGAAGTTATCTTTTCTTCTGCAATACCATCCAATATAATTTCCTTGCCTTTTAGTACCAGTGGTACAAAAAATGCATGGTCTTTCATTTTAATAGTCATATCACCCTTTGGCGATTTAATGGTAAGCCAGCAGCCCATGTCTTCGCAAACACTGGTTACTGTCCCTTTTATTTTAACAGCGGTTTTTTCTCCCTCTTTTTTTTGTACATCTGCAATGGCCTGCTCTACAGAAACGGCATTGTCTGGGTTTATAATTTCACCAAAGGTAGCACCCTTATCTGCTGCAACATTGGGTGGCTGGGCATTTGTGTAAAGCGATAAAAACAAAAACGCGGCAATAATGGTAAGTTTATTCATATGTTTTATTTTGAAGAATTGCAAGTTACAAAATTTGGGCAAAGTTGGTTTTTAAAAATGTAAAACAGTTATGTAACTACACATAAAATGGAATAGAATAACTGGCAAATTGGTTGGTTCTTTACCAGTTTTGCAGGTATTTAATCTGCAAAAATCCACAAAAACAACATCATTTTTATATGGGGTGCAAGCTGTTTTCCCTTATCTTCGCCACACAAATTTTTAACTATGAATCTTCACGAATATCAGGCAAAAGAACTGTTGAAAAAATACAATGTTCCTGTGCAGGAAGGCATTGCTGTAGACACTGTAATGGCAGCCGAAGAAGCTTACCGTCAAATAAAAACGCAAACTGGTAACAATTTTGCCGTTATTAAGGCACAAATACATGCAGGTGGCCGTGGAAAAGGTAAAATTGAAGGTACAGAACAACGAGGTGTTGTTGTGGCCAAAAGCATTGAAGATGTAAGTAATGTAGCAAAAAATATATTGGGCCATAAATTAATTACTATTCAAACAGGCGCTGCCGGTAAAATAGTTAATAAAATACTTATTGCACAGGATGTATATTATCCTGGTCCAAACCCTGTTAAAGAATTATACCTCTCCATTTTGTTAGACCGTACCAAAGGCCGTAATGTAATTATGTACAGTACCGAAGGTGGTATGGATATTGAAGAAGTAGCACATTCTACTCCTGAAAAAATATTTAAAGAATGGGTTCACCCAGGTGGCACTTTACAAGGTTTTCAGGCTAGAAAAATTGCTTTCAATTTTGGCTTAACAGGCGAAGCTTTTAAAAACTGTGTAAAATTTGTAACCAACTTATACAATGCATATGTAGGTTTAGATTGCAGTATGCTGGAAATTAACCCATTGTTTAAAACCAGCGACGAGAAAATTATTGCGGTTGACTGTAAAATGAATCTTGATGAAAATGCCTTAATGCGCCATAACGATTTGGCAGCAATGAGGGATGTAACTGAAGAAGATCCAACGGAAGTTGAAGCAGGCCAATACAATTTAAATTTTGTAAAATTAGATGGTAATGTGGGTTGCATGGTAAATGGTGCTGGACTGGCAATGGCAACCATGGATATGATTAAGTTAAGTGGTGGAGAGCCTGCCAATTTCTTAGACGTAGGTGGTACAGCCAATGCGCAAACGGTAGAAGCCGGTTTTAGAATCATCATGAAAGATCCAAACGTAAAAGCTATTCTGATCAATATATTTGGTGGTATCGTTCGTTGCGATCGTGTTGCAGCTGGTGTAATTGAAGCTTACGGAAAATTGGGTAATATCAATATCCCAATCATTGTAAGGCTGCAGGGTACCAACGCTACCGAAGCTAAAAAATTAATTGATGAAAGCGGTTTAAAAGTGCAATCAGCCATATTGCTTAGCGAAGCGGCTGCTCTGGTAAAACAAGCCGTAGCTTAAAATAATTATCCCGGAAAGCATAAAGCGTTCATCTCAGATGAGCGCTTTTTTTGTGCCAGTTTTATTGCAATACAAGCTTCAACGCTTTTGGCATCACCTCTTGCGTCGCAATCACTTCATCGTTCCACTGTTGTGGCATCAATTGAAGTATAAAGTATAGTATCAATCGCTCAAAATGCGAATAACAAATGATATCATACAAGCCAGGCACTATTATGAAATGGCTAAAAATGAAAAGGGGCTAACAAAATGCTTTGTAAAGCCCCTTTTTATAAAAAGTTTAAATTGGCAAAAGCGTATTATTTTCCTCCGCCTGTTCCCTTTTTATTGCCTTTTTTATCTTTAATCTTTTGCCTTTGTTCTTTTGTAAGAACGGCACCAGATTTATTTTTAAAATTTTCTTCGGCAGCTTTTAGTTTTTCTTTTTTCTGCTCCTCAGTTAGGGAATTATCGTTTTTAATTTTTTCTTTTTCCTGCCTGGTTTCATTTTTAATTTTCTCTAATTGGGTAGCCTGATCTTTACTTAAATCAAGGTCTTTTAAATTCTCTTTAGTTAGACCTTTATCTTTAAGGTTTTGTTTGCGTGTGGTGTCCATATTACCGATACGAGATTTCACCTTATCCTTCTTTGTGGTATCAGTAGTAGTTTGGGCATTCGAAACCAATGTGATCATTAACAAACAGGTTGCTAAAACGATTATTTTTTTCATTATTCAATTTATTTTTTCTTGGATGTTTTATTTGAGCCCAGGTTTAAAAGGGACCAACTTTTTTATAAAAAATTATTGATAAGCTACCACCTGTTGTTTGGAGGTGCCAAGGCCATCAATACCTAATTCAACAATATCTCCGGGTTTCAGGTAAACGGGAGGGTTAAAGCCCAGACCTACACCGGCAGGTGTACCGGTTGAAATAATATCTCCGGGTAAAAGTGTCATAAACTGGCTAACATAGGAAACCAGATGAGGAATTTTAAATATCAGATTAGCAGTAGTGCCATCCTGCATCTTTTTGCCATTAACGGTAAGCCAAAGCCTTAAGTTATCTACATCAGCAATTTCGTCTTTAGTAGCCATAAAGGGGCCAAGAGGAGCGAAGGTATCGCATCCTTTCCCTTTATCCCATGTGCCATTTCGCTCAAGCTGAAAAGCCCTTTCACTTACATCATTGTGTAAACAATAGCCAGCTACATAATCCATGGCAGTTTCTTCTGTAACATAACTGGCTTTGGTGCCAATAATTACTGCCAGTTCAACCTCCCAATCTGTTTTTACTGAATTGCGTGGAATTACTATATTATCGTTGGGGCCACATACAGCCGTGGTTGATTTTAAAAATATAATCGGCTCGCTGGGGGTGGCTGCGCCGGTTTCTTTTGCATGATCGGCATAATTTAAACCAATACAAACAATCTTTGATGGCCTTGCAACAGGGCAAGCCAGGGTAATATCATCCGGTAAAGGCATCAGACTTTCCTTATTACTTTCAATAAACGCATCCAATCTTTGTAGTCCGTTTGTTTCAAAAAAGTTTTCAGTATAGTCTTCCCCAAATTGCTCTGTGCTAAACATAGCGTTGTTGATGATAACACCAGTTTTTTGCCGGTTATTTTCAGTGTATCTTATTAGTTTCATGATTATATTTTGATTGAACTCTTATTTATTAACTGTTTAGTTTTATAAAGCCTCCGTCTATCGGGTAATCAGAACCTGTAATAAAGCCAGCTTCATCGCTGCATAAAAATAATATAAGTGTGGCTATTTCATCGGGTTTCCCCATACGGCCTATGGGCTGGGTTTTGGATAATTTCTCAAACATTTCCTGCTCTTTACCTGGATAGTTTTTTGCCAGAAAATTATCTACAAATGGCGTATGTACCCTACCTGGAGAAATACAGTTGCAGCGAATATTATCTTTTATATAATCCTTTGCCACACTCATTGTCATGGCATACACGGCTCCTTTACTCATAGAATAAGCAAACCTGTCTGATAATCCCACTACTGCTGCAACTGAGGAAAGATTTAGAATTACCCCGCCACCCTGTTTTTGCATCATCGGAATAGCAGCAAATAAACAGTTATACAAACCTTTTACGTTTACATTGTAAATCCTGTCAAAATCTGCTTCGCTGGTATTATCGGCTTTGCCTATATGAGATACGCCTGCACTGTTTACCAGAATATCAATACGACCTATTTGCGCAAAGCTGTCAACTACTTTTTGCTGATTGCTTACATCGCAGGCAGCCACAAATCCTTTACCACCGTTGGCAGTAATTTCATCTACTGTGTTTTGGGCATTTGCTTCGCTAATATCTGTTACATACACTACTGCGCCCTGTTGTGCAAATAATAAACAAACTGCTTTGCCAATACCACTTCCACCACCAGTGATTACCGCATTTTTGTTTGAAAGACTTAACATTTTTAAAATTGTTTTATAGTAATTGAGCTGGTGATTTATATTGAAAATATATTTTCCATTAATACCCACTTTTCTCCGGGTTTGGCAAAGGGAAGTGATTGCTGATAATTCCACATTAACTGCTCCCATTCCTGCACTTTTGAGTTGGCCGCATCCATTGCAGCTTTTTGTTCAAATGAAAAATCGGCTGTTGTTTTCATAATCATAAAAAGCCTGTTACCAACACGGTATATTTCCATAGATACAATACCTGATTGATGAATGCTTTCTATTATTTCGGGCCATACTTTTTTATGCCAGTCTTCATATTCGGCAATGAGTTTTTGATCATTTTTGAGGTCTACTGCGAGGCAATATTTTTTCATACAAGTATTTGTTTTTATAGGAGTGTTATTGAATTTTGTTGCCATGAAAACCGAACGATGAACCGAGCGTGGCAAGTAAAGCCAAATAATAGCTTTAGTGCCGGTTACATAAACATTATCTTCTGTTTATGCCAGTTTCCTTTTTGGGCATAATTGCTTTGGGCTGTGTGCCGTTTAACGGGGCAGCAGGCTTTCTTTTTTTGGCTGTATCTGTTAATAATGGAATTTCACTTTCGGGCACTATGTCCTCTGCTTTTATTTCGGGTAAAGAATCACCACCATAATCGGCAGCATTGCCATTGCCAATATCATCTCCTTCGGCGCCTAGTTCCTGTGGTACTCCGTTTATCCAATCGTAGCTGATATCTGATTGCATAACGTCTGGTTTTGCAAAGGTGGAAGACATATCAAGCGGCAGATTTTTATCGTTGGATGCTTTGTTATAAAAATATCCAAATACCGGCAGGGCTGCAGAAGCACCCTGGCCTACAGCGGTATTGGCAAAGCGGATAAATCTATCATCGCAACCTGCCCAAACGCCACATAAAAGTTGTGGGGTATAGCCCATAAACCAGGCATCACTATTATCGTTGGTGGTACCTGTTTTGCCCGCAATTTCGCCGCTAACGCCATAATTCCAAATGCTGTGGCCGGTTCCAAATTGCATCACACCTTCCATCATTTTTATCACTGAATAAGCAGTAACATCACTGATTACATCCTTACGTTGCGGAATAAATGTTTGCAGGATATTACCATTTTTATCTTCAATATGGGTAATGTACATGGGTTTTACATTAAAGCCACGGCCGGGGAACATGCTGTAAGCCTGTATCATTTCTATTAACGAAATTTCAGCTGCGCCCAATGCAATAGAAGGGTAGGGATCAACTTTGGCTTTGATATCGCAATTTTTTAAAAATTCAACAAAGCGTTTGGCCCCATCATTCCCTTCTGAGCCTAATTGTTTCATGATATAGGCGGTAGCACAGTTACGGGATTGCGCCAAAGCCTGTGCCATTGGCATGGTTTGGCCGGTACAGGTTTTATCAGTTGCAGGCACCAGTCCGTAACCATTAAAATTTTGCTGTACATCTTCTACCATGGTATTGGGGGTAAAACCAGCATCTTCTATAGCTAAACTGTATAACAAAGGTTTAATGGTAGAACCTACCTGCCTTTTGGTATTGATATTTACGTGATCGTATTTAAATGTTTTAAAATCTATTCCACCTACCCAGGCTTTTACTTCTCCGCTTAATGGATCCATGGCCATAAAACCTGCCTGTAACATTTGGCGGTGGTATTTAATAGAGTCGTAGGGGGTCATGGTAGTATCCTTAGAACGGTTATTGTTCCAGGCAAATACCTTCATTTTGGTTTTTATGTAAAAGGATTTCTTGATGTCATCATCTGCAATTCCCTCTTTTTTCATGTTTTTCCAGCGGTCTGTTTGTTTCATGGCTGATTCTAACACATTTTCATATCCCTTCCAAACAGAACCATCTTTAATATTACGCTGACTGTTAAGTATTTGCTGCATATAGGCCATATGCTTAGCTACGGCTTCTTCAGCATATAACTGCATTCTGGGGTTAATGGTGGTATAAATTTTTAATCCATCCTTATACAGATTATAGTTCTCACCATCCTGTTTTTTATGTTCTTTACACCATTTTTTCAATTCTTCGCCCAAAATCATTCTAAAATATGGGGCAAGGCCAGCTGTTTCATCCAGCTTTTTGTAGTTGAGTTTTATAGGCTTATTCTTTAAATCTGCCGCTTCGGGGGCAGTAATAAATAAGCTTTCTGCCATACGGTCAAGTACCAGGTTTCTTCTATCCAATGCTCTTTTAGGATAGGTTCTGGGGTTATAGGCACTGGGTGCATTAACCATACCCACTAGTACAGCTGCTTCTTCAATGCTAATTCTATCGGGCTCTTTTTGAAAAAATGTTTTAGCCGCATTTCTAATGCCAAAAACATTATCGCTAAAAGCCACTGTATTTAGATAAAGCGTAAGTATTTCTTCTTTGGTAAAATTGCGTTCCAGCTTAATGGCAATAATAGATTCTTTTAGTTTTTGAATCATACGAACCACTATATTATTACTGGGGTCATCAGTAAAAAGGTTCTTTGCTGTTTGCATAGATATGGTGCTGGCGCCGCCCTGAGAGCCTAATGCAAATACGGCCCGGGCTAAGGATCTTGGGTCAATACCATTATGGTCGTAAAAACGCTTGTCTTCAGTGGCTACAAGGGCATTTATAACGTACTTGCTAATATCTTTATAGGTTACATTCACCCTGTCCTGCAAATAATATTTACCCATCAGGGTGCCATCATCTGCATATACCTGGCTACTTTGCGATCCTGATGGATTTTGCAATTCGTCAATAGATGGCATGCTGCCAAAAACACCAAAATTTGCCAGTACAATCAACAGAATAAAAAGCCCGATACCAATGAAAAATAAACGCCAGAGTATCAATACAGATTTTTTCATAACAATGCTTAGAAATTGCAATTTATAGCTTTTATGTACGCTGTTTCAATTTTATGCCAAATGTTCATCGTAATCTTCCCATCCATTCCTCTAATCAAAAAATAAGCCTAATAAAAGGTAGTTTTATTATGGTATTGGGCGTTGCCCCTTGGGCCCGGGCTTTACGCTACAAGTCCTCGCTGCGCTGCGGGCTATCCGCTGCAATCCCTAACGCAGATATATATTTTCACAAAAGGGCCATTCCTTTTAGCATAACAACCAAAATGTATATAAATGAGGCGTAAATATGATGATTTTTCTTCAACAATATGTGCCTGTATTTTCAACTTTGATTAATTTAACTAAACCATAGATAAAATAGAACTGGAAAAAAGAATAATACCTGTTATTTGCTTTTTTCAGTGGTTAAAAAGTGAACTATTTTATCTGGCTTTGGTTTATTTAAATAGTAATCATTTTATATTATGGCAAAACCAGGTATCGATTTAATAGATGCGCTTCGCAAAACAGCCGGGCGTTTAAAAAATGGGGCTGCTTATGCATGGGGCAACCACGGAAGTTGTAATTGTGGCAATCTTTTGCAAGTGGTTACCTTACTTAGCAAAGAAGAGATTTTGCAATATGCACATACTGGCATTGGCGAATGGACAGAAATTGCCGAAGAATATTGTGGTGTAACAGATGCACCTTTTAGTTTATTGGTGCATAAACTGGAGCAACTGGGTTTAACCACTTCTGATATTCACCACCTGGAATACCTTGACGACAGGGAAGTACTTAACCATTTACCGGGCGGCTTTAGGTGGTTAAAGAGAAATGTAAGAGAAGATGTGATTGTATATTTTGAAACCTTTGCCGATTTGCTGGAAGAAAAATTGTTATTGCAATTCCCGGTGAATATTGAACAGATAATGACTGAAAAGGCTGCAAAAAAAGATGGGCATGTAATTACAAATACGATGGAATTAATGCCGGTATACTAAATAGTAAAAAAATAGCATAAAATTTACCCTGCTTTAGGCAGGGTTTTTTGTTTATGCAGTTGAATGAATTATTTTAGTGCCAAATTGTTGGCATTGAAATCTATTTTAACTGAACAGGAACTGGCATTAAGCATTAAAAGACTGGCACACCAGATTCTTGAGAAACATCTTGACCTTGAAAATACGGTGATTATTGGCATGCAACCCAGAGGTATTTTTTTAAGCGATAGAATTGTAAACGAACTGGTATTACTGGAAGCCCCTGAAAAAATTGCTTACGGCAAGCTGGATATTACCTTTTACCGTGATGATGTAAGAAGGGAAATTAAGTTTGCAAATACCACCAATATACCCTTTAGCATAGAAAATAAAAACGTAATTATTATTGATGATGTGTTGTGGACCGGACGTACCATTCGTGCCGCTTTAGATGCGCTTAACGATTTTGGCCGGCCATCAAAAGTTGAATTGTGTGTGTTAATAGACCGCAGGTTTAACCGGGAATTGCCCATACATGCAGATTATGTTGGGCGCACCATTGATACCTTTTACTCACAAAAAGTATTTGTACACTGGAAAGAAAATTTTGGTGTAGACGAAGTGGTGCTGGTATAATGCTTTTTGCGTTAGGGATTGCAGCGTAAAGCCCACAGCCACGCCCCGTGGCGAGGACTTGTAGTGGAAAGCCCGGCCCAAAGGGCAACGCCCAATTTGCTACCCTTCTCCATTTGTTTTGAGAATAGCTAGCCAAAAGATATTCACATTAGAGACATGAAAAATAAAAAGCGGTTGCATAAACTAAAACTATCTATTAACTTCGCTTTTTAATGAAACTTACTACTCCACATTTGCTGGGTATTAAAGACCTTACGAAAGAGGATATTGAACTACTTCTTTCTACAGCAAAACAATTTAAGGAAGTATTACAGAGACCAGTTAAAAAGGTTCCTTCTTTAAGAGATATTACCATTGTAAACCTTTTCTTCGAAAATTCTACCCGTACCAGGATGTCTTTTGAGCTGGCCGAAAAAAGGCTGGGAGCCGATTCACTTAATTTTACTTCCAGCGCCTCATCGGTAGCAAAAGGCGAAACACTGCTTGATACGGTAAATAATATTCTAAGTATGAAGGTGGATATGGTGGTGTTACGCCATAGTGCCAGCGGCGCACCGCATTTTCTTGCCAAACATATTCCTGCAGCTATAGTAAATGCCGGTGATGGTATTAACGAACATCCCACACAAGCTTTACTGGATGCATTTTCTATGCTGGAAAAAAAGGAAACGCTTGAAGGCTTAAAAGTTGCCATCATTGGCGATATAATGCATAGCAGGGTGGCTCTAAGCAATATTTATCTGCTAAATAAAATGGGTGCCGAAGTAATGGTGGCTGGACCGCCCACATTAATTCCAAAGCATATAGTAGAAGCATTTGGCATTAGGGTAACTTATAATGTAAACGAGGCCCTTCAATGGTGCGATGTAGCTAATGTGTTACGTATACAGCTGGAACGTCAAAATCAACCGCTGTTCTCTTCATTAAGAGAGTATAACCTGGCCTATGGCATAAAACGCAGCATGCTGGAAAAACTAAATAAAGAAATTGTAATTATGCACCCGGGCCCCATTAACAGGGGCGTAGAATTAGATAGCGATGTGGCAGATGGTCCGCATTCTATTATTCTTAATCAGGTAGAAAATGGGGTAGCAGTGCGTATGGCAGCCTTATACCTGCTTAGTCCGCGTACACCATAACCATAACATTTTAATTATACAATGCCCATTCATTTGCGAGTGGGTATTTTTTTTAAAACAATAACCAATCTGTATATTACAGCGTATTTGCTGTATGCCAATAAGGGCTAAAACGGCAGGGTAGCAGGGCGTTACCCTTACGGGTCGGGCTTTACGCTGCAAGTCCTCGCCACGGGGCGTGGCTGCGGGCTTCACGCTGCAATCCCTAACGCAACAGCCAATACTATTATTCATGCCGTTGGTAAACGGTAAACCAGCATTCATAAACATGCAACAAAGAATTTGTCTTTTCCCGGGTACATTCGATCCTGTAACACTGGGCCATACCGATATCATCAACAGGGCATTGCCTTTGTTTGATAAAATTGTGGTAGGCATTGGAATGAATTCCTCAAAAGCACCCATGTTTCCCGAAGCACAACGCCTGCAATGGTTTAGAGAAATTTATATAAATGAACCCAAAGTAGATGTAAAAAGTTATGACGGATTAACTGTAGACTTTTGCAAAACTATAGGCGCCAATTTTATATTAAGAGGCATTCGTTTTGTGAGCGATTTTGAATACGAAAAAACCATTGCCGACGCCAACCGCATGCTGGATAGAAATATTGAAACCGTATTCCTTACCGGTGAACCACAATATAGTTCTGTAGCATCTACCATTGTGCGGGATATTCTAAAACACCATGGCGATGCATCTCCATTTTTACCACAGGCCGTTATTAATACTTTAAAAAATAAATAGTCTTGTCTACTTCTATCTGGTTTAATAAAAACATTGCACTGGCAAATTTGCAGCAATTAGGTAAGAATAATATGGGCGACCATCTTGGCATTTTGTTTACCGAAATAGGCCCGGATTTTATAAAAGCTACCATGCCGGTAGATCATCGTACCCATCAGCCTTATGGATTATTACATGGCGGTGCTTCTGCAGTGCTGGCAGAAACTTTGGGTAGTGTGGCATCTGCCATGGTTATTGATCATGAAAAATTTATTAGTGTTGGCATAGAAATAAATGCCAATCATGTACGTGGGGTACGCAGCGGTACTGTAACAGGCACCTGCACACCTATACATATTGGCGCCAGTACACATGTGTGGGATATTCATATTCAGGATGATGCCAATAATAAATTGGTATGTGTATCGCGTTTAACCGTATCTATTCTAAAAAGAAAATAGTAACAGGGTTATTTGCTTTTATACAGGCTAATAATTTCTGTAATGTTTTTATAGGTGTTGTGCAGGCATTCGTTAATTTGATTGTCATCCGCCCACATAATCTGCTCAATGTCTTCCTCGGTTTGGGGTACCAAAGTTTCATCTCCGGTGGTTTGCATCAGGTACCAGTGCGATTCTTTTATAACATCCTGTTGTATATAGGTATCAAAATATTCATGGTAAGTGATGCCCAGTAAAGGGCCCAATTGCAATTGCCAAACACCGGTTTCTTCACCTACTTCTCTTAATGCACATTCAGCTATGGTTTCACCTTCATCCAGTTTGCCTTTTGGTAAATCCCATTTGCCTCGTCTGAAAATCATCAACAATTCGCCTTTTTTATTGGTAACCAAACCGCCTGCTGCAATTATTTTTTTCATGAGTACCTTCATTTGTGCAAACAAAATTACTGGAAGCAATATAGTTTATGAACTTTTTATAATTGCCGGGGACTGATAATCACAAATAGATATTACTTTAGCTGCATTATTAAAGACAATATTATGACGAGTTCTAACGAGAAGGCAGTAGCAGAGAAATTATTACAAACAGGTGCAGTAAAATTAAGTCCGCAAGCACCCTTTACCTGGGCCAGCGGTTGGAAAAGCCCTATTTATTGCGATAACAGAAAAGTATTATCATTCCCCTATATACGCGATTTTGTAAAGAGCGAATTGTGCAATGTTATATTTGAACAATTCCCCGAAGCTGAATTGTTGGCAGGGGTGGCAACTGCAGGTATTGCCTGGGGTGCAATGGCGGCAGACCAGTTAAAATTGCCTTTTGCCTATGTTAGGCCAAAACCAAAAGAACATGGCATGGGCAATCAGATTGAAGGGGCTTATGAGCCCGGTCAAAAAGTAGTGGTAATTGAGGATCTTATTTCTACAGGTAAAAGCAGCCTGCAGGTAGTAGATGTATTGCGCAATGCTGGTGTAGAGGTAATTGGTATGGTATCTATTTTTAATTATGGTTTTGATAAAGCCACAGAAGCTTTTGCAGAAAAAAACTGCCGGTTTATTTCGCTTACAAATTATAGTGCCATGATTGAGCTGGCAGTAGAGAAAAATATTATTACCGCCGATTTGGAGAATGTGTTGATGCAATGGCGTACAGATCCGGCGGGGTGGACTGGTATTTAGGCTGTTATAACTGCTGCCATACATTTTGCAGTACAAGAGTGCGACGCAAGCAGGCTACAGGATAGCGATATAGTTGGGTTCAATATAAAAATATACTACATGAAAAAGGGATTAATCATATTGTTATTGGTTATTGCAGGCAATATTGCCCATAGCCAGGTAATGCAGCAAAAACCAGTGTGGGTTACTATTAGTTTACCTCAAATGAAATGCTGGGTGTGTAAAGAAAACCTGGAAGCCTATTTGCTACAGGAGAAGGGGCCCAACGGCGATGCAGGTATTATTAAAACCATGATTAACCTGGGTGCAGCCAATATGCGGGTGCAGTATTATCCTGACCGCATTACACTCGATTATATACGCACTTCTTTGAATAATGCAGGGTATGATGCGGATAGTACAAAAGCGGTTCCTGAAGCCTATAATATGTTGCCCCCCATTTGCAAAAGAAAAGAAGAAGGCGGTGGCCCACAGAAGGGAAAACCTTGTAATATTGACCCTAAATTATTGCAGAAATAATGGGGCCGGTTATTATTAGCAGGGTTACCATAGATGATATTGCAGTTCTCCAGCAACTAAGTATCAGCACCTTTACTGATACTTATGCGGCCTATAATACTGCTGAAGATATGGCTAACCATGTTGCCACCCATTTTAGCGAAACGGTGTTAATGGATGAGCTAAATGCTGCTGACAGCTTTTTCTTTTTTGCTAAAGTAGATAATGTTATTGCGGGCTATATAAAGCTGCGTACCTCTCATCAGCCTTTGGAATTAGAAGCCTACCAGTCTATAGAAGTTGAGCGCATTTATACAGATAAAACCTTTCACGGTAAAGGCATTGGATATGCCTTAATAGCATATGCCTTATTATTTGCTGCCGAACAGCAAAAACAGGTTATTTGGCTGGGTGTTTGGAAACAGAATGAAAAAGCCATTGCATTTTACCAACGGCAGGGATTTGAAATTTTTGGTGAGCATGTTTTTGTGCTGGGCCAGGATGAGCAGTGGGACTGGCTTATGAAAAAGCATTTGGCAGGCTAAATTTTTCCTTCAATACTTGTCGTATAATGGTTGATACTTCCCCGGCTTTATCCATCACCATCAGGTGTTCTCCTTTTTTGATGGTGTAATTACAACATACATTTTTATAGGGTAATATTTTATCGTGGGTGCCATGAATATGCACCAAATTGTCTGGTACAACACTATTATTCCAGTTAAGTAATGCATTAATGGCCCAGCGGTTAAAAACAGGATCACTATTTTTTATAAGGGTTTCATAAATGTCAATTGAAGCCGGATCTTTTAAACCAAATAACCATTTGGAGCGTAACATAAACCACTTATGTAATGCACCCGGTGCTGCCTGATGAATGGGCAGGTATTTACCCAACTGATAAAACCCCGGTATTTCTTTGCTGGTTTTAGCGCTGGAAATAAGAATGGTTTTTAAAGTTGGATGCAGCTTTGCCATTTCTGTTGCCAGCATACCACCAAATGAAAGGCCAATTACAATACTATCGTTGGGAATAAAGCTTTCCTGTAATCTTTTTGCATAAGCCGGTAAAGATTCATTTTGGCAGGGTGGCATCCAATCAATAAATACCGGTTCGTAATAGGGGGTATCTAAAAACTGAAAAACTGTTTTATCTGCCCCCAAACCAGAAAGAAAATAAATCTTCATTATTGTACTGCTTTACAGCAAAAGTATAGCAACCTGATACAAATAAAAAAGCATCAAGTTATGTATTGATACTGCTTTTACACATTACCCATACTAACCCGATGCTTTTGTGAGTTACTTTACTGCCCTGAAAAACTTGTTTCATTTTTGCCGGTCCTCATTACTTCAGACTTTAGCTTTAACGGATATGCTAGCATCTCCGGTGGCTTTATCAGTTCCTCTAAACGCTTAGTTTCCTTCTATCATTACATTTTTCAAAAATATCTATCGTTTTACCGATTTTTTATTATCAAAATAATGTGTTGATTTGTTAGATACTTTAGCTGTTTATTATGATATAAAAGTACATTCCATTTTTTCACAAACCTATTTTTTTGCCCTACTGTTCTGCACCAGTTTAGCACCATCTAATACACATTCCGTTGCGGAAAATTTACCGCAACCACCCATTAAGCTACCGTAACCAGGTAATAATTTTTCTTTCCTTTTTGAACCAGAATATAGGTGTTATGCAGTAACAAATCAATGGTAACAGGCATTTGCAGGTTATCGGCTTTTTTACGGTTAATGCTTATGCCGCCATTTTGCACCATCTTTTTAGCCTCGCCCTTACTGGGCATAATGCCGGTATCGGCCAAAAAGCTAATCAAATCAATACCTGCTTCAATGGTTGCTCTGGAAAAATTACATTTAACCACACCTTCCATTTGTTCCAGGTCCTCGGCGCTAAGGCTTTCTGCGGGTGCATTTTGATTGGCAAATAGTTTTTCGGTAGTAGCCAGTGCTTTCAGGTATTCCTCCTCACCATGTACAAACACGGTTATTTCTTTAGCCAGTCTTTTTTGCAGTAAACGCTGGGCAGCATCTGCTTCATGGCTGGCAATCAAAGTTTCAATATCAGTTGCAGGTATAAACGTAAAAATTTTAATCCATTTTTTGGCATCCTCATCTGCTGCATTTAACCAAAACTGGTAAAACAAATAGGGCGAGGTTTTCTCCCCATCCAGCCAAATATTGCCTTTCTCCGATTTGCCAAATTTCCCCCCATCAGCCTTGGTTAATAAAGGACAGGTAAAGGCAAAAGCTTCGCCACCGGCTTTACGGCGCACCAGTTCAGTACCGGTGGTAATATTACCCCACTGGTCGCTGCCGCCCATTTGTAATTTGCAATTATGGTTGGCATATAACCAGTAAAAATCGTATCCCTGTATTAATTGATAAGTAAATTCAGTAAAACTAATGCCCGTTTCGCCCTCAATGCGCTTTTTTACACTGTCTTTAGCCATCATATAATTAACGGTAATATGTTTGCCCACATCGCGTATAAAATGTAAAAAGCTCATTTCTTTAAACCAGTCGTAATTATTCACCATTACGGCTGCATTGGGTTTCGATTGGTCAAAATCAAGAAATTTTTCCAGTTGTTTTTTAACACCGGCCTGATTTTTAGCCAGAATATCTTCGCTAAGCAGGTTACGTTCTTCGCTTTTACCACTAGGGTCGCCCACCATACCGGTTGCACCACCTACCAGAGCAAAAGGTTTATGACCGGCTTTTTGTAAATGAACCAATAATAAAATAGGTACCAGACTACCAATATGCAAACTGTCGGCGGTAGGGTCAAAACCAATATAGCCCGATGTCATTTCTTTTGTCAATTGTTCCTCTGTGCCAGGCATTATATCCTGTATTAAACCACGCCATTGTAATTCTTTAATCAAGTTCATCTTGCAAGATTTGCGCAAAAGTAAGAGAATGTATAAATATGCAGCTTCAATTCTGTATACAATAAAGCAATTTATGTAGCCGGCAATGGGTTATATAATGAGGCTTTACTTGCCACGCTCGGTTCAGGGTTCGGGTTTCATAGCGGCAGTTTAATAACGTATATTGTTTTAAGGGTAATGCATTTGGCTATTAGCCATTAGCTGTTAGCCTTTAGCCAATAGCCAAACAGCCAATTACTGCTTCGTCATGCTGATCTTGTTTCAGCATTTCCTGGCAAAACACATCTGCTGTAACAATAGAGCCAGAATAAAATTCACCCACTGCCTCGTCATGCTGAACTCGTTTCAGCATCCCTTGGCATAACATTTTGCCACAGTGCAATTTGTTGTAGGCTGTCCCAAAGCCATTTGCAAACGCAAACCAATTATGATTGTTACACGCATCAAGATA
>NZ_WHPF01000017.1 GCF_013106755.1 Limnovirga soli
ACTAGAATAGCCATCGGCTTTTTAATAAAAGCCAAATCAGGTGCGGAACGTACAAGAGTGCGACGCAAGCGGCGATGCCATTGCTACCAATAGCACGGCCAATAAAAGTGATTAACTGCAAAACAAAAATTGCCTGCCACAAAATTTGCTTTAATTTTATCTACTCCGACGATTGTTTGCCATCAACACTTAATAAAGTAATTATGGCAATACGTGTAGCTATTAAACACAAAACAACGTATCATTACGATAGGGCGGTAAGTTTATCGCCCCATATTTTTCGTTTACGTCCTGCTGTGCATTCCCGCACACCCATAGAAGCCTATTCGCTAAAAATTACGCCTAAGGATCATTTTATGAACTGGCAGCAAGATCCTTTTGGCAATTACCAGGCAAGGGTAGTTTTTCCTGAAAAAACCACCGAATTATGTATTGATGTGGAAGTAATTGCCCGCATGGAAGTGATCAACCCTTTCGATTTTTTTGTGGAGGAATATGCAGAAAATTTTCCTTTTACCTATAGCACCCAATTACAAAAAGAATTAATTCCTTATCTGGAAAAGGAAGCAGCCGGCCCATTATTAACCAATTGGCTGCAGGTTCTGGACAAAAGCAAAAAGAATATTAACGATTTTTTGGTGGCCATCAACCAGCAACTAAATAAAGATATTGCCTACACCATCCGCATGGAACCGGGAGTACAAACTCCGGAGGAAACATTGGGCCGTGCATTGGGCTCCTGCCGCGATTCTGCCTGGTTATTGGTGCAAATTTTAAGACAGCTGGGGCTGGCAGCCCGCTTTGTATCGGGCTATCTGGTACAATTAACTGCTGATATAAAATCGTTGGACGGTCCCTCTGGCCCCGAAGCAGATTTTACTGATTTACATGCCTGGACGGAAGTGTATATACCCGGTGCAGGCTGGATTGGGCTTGACCCAACATCAGGCTTGTTTGCCGGCGAAGGCCATATACCATTGGCTTGCACCCCGCATTATGCCAGCGCAGCACCGGTAGTAGGTGCCAGCGATAAAGCAGAAGTTACTTTTGAATTTGATAATAGTGTTACCCGTATTCACGAAGATCCAAGGGTAACCAAACCCTATACTGAGGAGCAATGGGCCGCCATTGAAGCCCTTGGTTTTAAAATTGATGAAGACCTGGCAGCAGGCGATGTGCGCTTAACCATGGGTGGCGAACCCACTTTTGTTTCTATTGATGATATGGAGTCGGCCCAATGGAATACGGCAGCAGATGGTAAAGAAAAACGAGAGCTATCCCACGACCTGATTTTTCGGCTGCGGGAACAATTTGGCCCCACTGGAATGATACATTATGGGCAGGGTAAATGGTATCCGGGCGAGCCCTTGCCCCGTTGGCAATATGGTTTATACTGGCGCAAAGATGGATACCCCATTTGGCGTAACCTGGATTTAATTGCCCACGAAAAAACTGAACGAATTTATACCCATGAAGATGCGAAAGCCATCATGGAAGAATTGGCGAAACGCCTGGCGGTAAGTACAGATAATATTAGTGCCGCCTATGAAGATGCATTCTTTTTTTTATGGAGTGAAGGCAAAACACCCATAAATATAGACCCATTAAAAGCAAATTTAAAAGACAGTATAGAGCGCAGAACCTTAGCCCAATTACTGGATAAAGGCCTTGGCAATCCCATTGGCTATGTTTTGCCGGTACAATGGAATTACTGGAACAATAAATGGCTAAGTTGTAAATGGCAGCTTAACAGGGAGTATTTGTTTTTAATGCCGGGTAACTCCCCAATCGGATTAAGGTTGCCATTAGAATCATTGCCGGTAGTGGCAAAAGCAGCTGCACCTCAACAGGTTGAGCGTAGTTTGTTTGAAGCCTTACCTGCCTTAGATCATTTTCATGAATCTATTGCTGGAAGGTATGGTATGGTGTACGAACATCCGGCACCACCCAGGTTTCAAGCAAAAACAGAGGAGGCGGTTGAGTTGGGCGGGGAGGCAAAAAAAATAAAAAAGCCAACCCAGATTAAGGAAACAGAAGAAGAAAAAGCTGAGGAGAATATCACCTTCGAGGTACAAACGATTAAAACGGCTTTATGCGTTGAAGCAAGGGATGGCATTATTTATATTTTTATTCCGCCCATGGAATACCTGGAACATTATCTTGATATCATCGCATCCATTGAAGCTACAGCTGTACAACTACAAATTCCGGTGCGCATAGAAGGGTACGAGCCACCCCGCGATTACCGTATGGAGCGATTGGTGGTTTCACCAGATCCCGGGGTAATTGAAGTAAATATCCATCCCGCCAATAGCTGGAAAGAATTATTACATAATACCAATACTTTGTACGAGCAGGCTTATTTATCCAGACTGGGCACAGAGAAATTTATGCTGGATGGCCGACATACCGGTACTGGTGGTGGTAACCATATTACAATAGGTGCCGCATCGCCGGCAGATAGCCCATTATTACGCCGCCCCGATTTGCTGCGCAGCTTAATAACCTATTGGCAGCACCATCCCGGATTATCCTATCTGTTCTCAGGTTCATTTATTGGGCCTACCAGTCAGGCACCAAGGGTGGATGAAGGCCGCGATGAAAAACTGTACGAGCTGGAAATAGCTTTTTCACAAGTACCGGATACAGGAGAAGGTTATGTGCCATTTTGGTTGGTGGATAGGATTTTCCGGCATTTATTAACCGATATTACCGGTAATACCCACCGCTCAGAATTTTGCATTGATAAAATGTATTCGCCCGATTCTTCTTCGGGCAGGCTGGGTATTCTGGAGTTTCGTGCTTTTGATATGCCACCCCATAAGCAAATGAGCTTATTACAAATGCTGTTGCTACGCGGGTTAATAGCTAAATTCTGGAAAAAACCATACACGCATAATTTGGTACGCTGGGGCACACAGTTGCACGATAAATTTATGTTGCCCTATTATGTACACGAGGATATAAAAGAAGTTGTAAGCGATTTAAACGAAGCCGGCTATCCATTTCAAATGAGTTGGTTTGATGCCTATTTCGAATTCCGTTTCCCTCACTATGGCACGGTGAAAATTCAGGGCATAGATATGGAAATACGCATGGGTATTGAACCCTGGCATGTGCTTGGCGAAGAAATGAGCAGTACCGGCACTGCCCGTTTTGTAGATTCTTCCCTGGAAAAAGTGCAGGTAACGCTTAAAGGTTTTAATGCCGACAGGTTTGTATTGCTTTGCAATGGCAACCGTGTACCGGTTAAAGAAACTACAACCAAAGGAGAATATGTTTGTGGTATACGCTACCGTGCATGGCAACCGCCATCTGCATTGCACCCAACCATTGGGGTAGATACGCCACTTGTTTTTGATATTGTAGATAGCTGGAACAGCAGAAGTATTGGTGGTTGTACCTATCATGTTTCCCACCCTGGTGGCAGAAGCTACGATACCTTCCCCATAAATGCTTACGAGGCCGAAAGCCGCCGAATTAGCCGTTTTTGGGATCATGGGCATACACAGGAAACCCTGCGGCCACGCCCCTGGTTTTCTGTGGTGGAGCATTATATTACGCAAGACAGACTGCCATTTAAAACCGATGTGCCCGATATTGAAGTAAACAAAGAATATCCTTATACATTAGATATGCGGCAGCTGTGGGCTAAGAAAAAGAAATAGTTTTTGTTACCGGCATAAGCTATAATGGCATCGCCGCTTGCCACGCTCGGTTCAGGGTTCTGTTTTAATGGCAGCTATTCAACAGCCAACAACAGATTTTTTTTAAAATAAATACTCAGCTACAATAGCCTTTATCGCAAAGGCTATTTTGCTTTTCTGGGTGTGCTGGTAATACCGCCTTTTTTGGCCGAAGAAAAGTTTTTATTGGCAATAAAAGACGATGCTTTGGCATAGGTGCCCGGCGCGGTACTTTTAACTACCATTCCCGATGCTGGTGCAGCTTTCTTAGGCGTTTTTGTTTTTTTTGCTTTGGCCATGATATTAAAATTGAATTGTGTTATAGTTGAAAGGCTAAACTAATCAAATTATGGTAATGGGCTTTGTTTTTAATCATCAGCCGGTAATATTCTTTGCCGCCACTGTTGCAGAATGTACAAGAGTGCGACGCAAGCAGGCTTAATGGTTATTCAATTGCCCGGCTAAAAATGGTTTTATCCCATTCTGCGTACATCAACCGATACTTTTAGCTGGTGCGGCCCGCTGCTTAAAATTACCCCTTTTAATGGCGCAATATCTGCATAGTCACGGCCCCAGCCAATGGTTATGTGCTGGTCTGCCGGTAAAACATTATTTGTGGGGTCAAAGTCTATCCATCCGGCATTGGGTATATACACGGCAAACCAGGCATGGGATGCATCTACACCCACTAATTTTTCTTTGCCTTTGGGTGGCAGGGTTTCCAGGTAGCCGCTTACATAACGTGCCGGCAAACCAACTGAGCGGATGCAGGCAATGGCCAGGTGCGCAAAATCCTGGCAAACACCTTTGCGTTCTTTCATAACCACCGATAGCGGTGTAGCTACTGTGGTAAAACCGGGTTTAAAATCAAAATCGGTATAAATGCGCTGCATGAGTTCTTTGGTAGCCTCAAACATGGCCCGGCCGGGGGTAAAAGATTGCAGGGTGTATTGCAAAATCTCCGGCGTAGTAAGGGTCATATCTGTTTGCGGTATGTACTGGCGTGCATCAAAATTATCGTTGCCGGGTTCCAGTATAACTTTTTGAATGTCTTCCCACTTAGTACCTGCATAAAAATGTAAGGTTGCACTTGTTGGTAATTTTTTTTCTACCTGAGATAAAACGGTTACGGTTAACAGCTTATGCTCCCTTTGTATGGCAAAATAGGTTACTTTATTGCCAAAGAAATCTTCGTAGGCAAACTTTATATCGGGCTGTGGTGTAATATTTATTTCGGTGTGTTTACAAACCTGGCTGCCGGTATTGCGCAACTGCAATTTTGCCACATTATGGCAAAGACTTACCGCCTGGTGATAGGTATATTGTGTGGTATGTGTAATTTGGTAAAGCATGGTTACATATTTCCCGATCTGAATAACTGTTGCTGGGTTTGTGCGTGTTTAAAATAGGTTTTAGACACTACATTGGAAATATTATTCAGCAAATTATTCATCCTTGTTAAAAAATGCAGCAGATTACTGTTCTGCTGTTGTTCGTCTGCCAGGCAAAGTGCGTCTTTGTCGGCAGTTTTAAGCATGGTAAATGCTTCCCATGCCAGGCGTTCATGCTCTGCCAATGCATGGCCACTATTTATTTTTGGCAGGGCAGATACATAGGCTTTTAACCGTTCTATCTGGTAAATTAGCGAACGCGGATTATTGGGGTCTAACAACATAAGGTCTAACACCAGTGGCAACGTAATATGAGCACGGTATTTAAACCGGTAGTTAACCAGGCATTCGTTGCTTTTTAAAATAGCTTCCTGTAAAATATAAGCCACCTGATCATCCTGTTGTGTAGCCATGGTTGCAGTTAGCATAGAAACCAGCAGCAGGCTTTGTTCAATTTTACGGCCGGTGTCTAATAATGTCCAGCCCTGTTCGCGTGAAATACTTTCCCTGTTAAGGCTAATAAAGGCCATCATAGAAGTAATCAGACTATCAACTGCATTCAGCATTTTATAATGGCCCTTATGTTTGGCATGTATGGCCAGTTGCCAGTTTTCTTCCATTTCGCGCAACACCCGCCAGGTATCGGTAGACCAATGGTCTCTTACTGCATGCACCGCCCTTGTAAAAAAGGCAATATTGTAGCTTAAGCTACCTTCCCGGTTTTCATCAAATAAAATATCGCCCAGTTCTTTCCAGGGGTCCTGAATTTTTTTATCGGCATTGGCACCAATAAAACCTGGGAAGGTATGTGTATAGGCCGTTAATGAGGATAGCAGGCATTGCTTCAAGCTAAGGTCATTGTCAATAAATGCTTTATTGGCTTCCTCCACAAACTGCATTACCGTGCGTTGAAAACGGGCATTGCCCAATACACGTTCTGCATACCGGCCAACCCAAAACAGATTTTCGGCTGTTCGGCTGGGCAGAACTTCCGTTTTATCTGCGGGGCCCGGATCCTGTACATATTCCTGTTCTTTTTTAACAGCCCAGGTATTGCTTTCATCGCCTGATAATATCCAGGTATCCTTGCTAAATCCACCCAATTGGTTCGAGATGATGATATTGTCCTTATCCAATGAAGTGCGTGTAAGTCCGCCATTCATGGCGGTATAACTGCCATTATCGCTAATAGCAAAACTTCTGAACAAAGCATGGCAAGGCTCCATTTGCCCGTTTACCAAAGCTGGGGTAGAGGAGAAGTCTACCTTCTCTTGCCCTACATACAAATGTGGCTGCGCTATAATTTGTGCCTTAAGTGATGCCAGGCCGCTGGCAGTTAACAAGGTTGCATCTACCGAGGTTCTTTTATTCGATTCTCTGAAAATGCGTTTTATTACCAGGGTATGTAAATGATCCAGTACATATTTTAATTCCTTTGGCTGCCCGCACCACCACGATGCAATATTGGGCAGTTTTAATTCTGCCCCCAGCAGGCGTTTTGCAATGGCAGGTAAGAAAGGCATTAGTCCGGGGTTTTCTACTACACTGCTACCCAGTGGATTGGCAATACTTACATTGCCACTACGAACAGCTTGCAATAAACCCGGTACTCCCAATTGAGAATCTTCTTTTAATTCCAGCGGGTCGCAATATTCATCGTCTACCCTGCGTACAATAACATCTACCTGCTCCAGTCCGCCCAGGGTTTTAAGCCAAACAATATTATCTTTTACCATCAGGTCATCTCCTTGTACAAGGGTAAAACCCAGGTGCGAAGAAAGAAATGAGTGCTCAAAATAGGTTTCGTTGCTGGGGCCAGGTGTAAGTATTACAATGCGGGGTTGTTCTTTTTGGTGAGGTGCCATAGCGGTTAAAGCCTTACGCATGGCATTGTAATAAGGTGATAGTCGCCTTACTTTTAAACCATCAAATAGTTCAGGTACAATGCGGGCCATAGCCAGGCGGTTTTCTAATGCATAGCCCGAGCCGGAGGGTGCCTGGGTCCTATCGTTCAATACCCAAATTTTACCGTTATTGCTGCGGGCCATATCGGCAGCGTATACTACCAGATTATGTTTGCCGGGTAATTGAATGCCGCAACACTCCCTTAAAAAACCGTGGTGATTGTAAACAATCTCCATAGGTAAAATACCCTCTTTAATCAGGTGCTGGCTGCCATACACATCTTTTAAAATCAGGTCAAATAAAGTAGCACGTTGCACCAGTCCGCTTTCAATAATGCCCCACTCTTCCTTACTAATCAGGAATGGAATAATATCCAGTTTCCAGGGGCGGTTTAGTCCGCTGGGGTCGTCGTAAATATTATAGGTAACGCCATTTTCCTTTAAAAACCGCATCATATCCTGACTGCGGTTCATAATTTCTTCCTGGCCTAAATGAGCAAACGAAGTAAAAAAAGTTTTCCAATGTTCCTGCAGGCTAACATTGGCTCCAAAGAGATGATTATAGGATTGCTGGTTATTAAAATATGCTTCCAAAAAATTGGTTTGACTGGTTTCAGAAATCATGTTTTGGTATTAGCCGTATGCTGTGCAGCGCTAAAAATAGCAAATAAAACCGAACTCCTGAGAAGCTATCTCTGTCTTAAGAATGCTATTAACCAAACCGCGGTTGATAAATTACTTTTATTGGCCAGGCTTGAGTAACATAATTAGGCTTTACTTGCGTCGCACTCTTGTACAGCACATCTCTATTTATTTATCCTTACAAATCTTAGAAAAATCAAACACTTACAATATTCCTGTTTTGCCTTTTTATTATACATCTGGAATGGATTATATTCATAAAAAAATCAACTCATGAACCAAAAATCAATTATCAGGCTTTGTAATATTATAGGTATTATATCAATTTTATTATTGCTATACTGGGTATTTGTATATATAAGTATGGAAGTATTTGGATTCAAGGTTTTTGAACGAAACATAACTGATACTTTTTATGCAAGTGTTATTGGCATACTGTCTTTGATGAGTGGAGCATTAATGATAAACATTATGCTTAATCTTACCCGCATTGCCAATAAACATAATGCAGACACAGAGCCTCCTTCTGTTTCAAGGCATAAAAAACCGGTAATATTTGCTTTTGCGTTGAGCTTCCCTTTAATTTTTGCTTTTTTATATGCCGGCGACAAATTAACAGCAAATCAAAAGAAAGCTTTTTTAATTAGTTCTGCTAAAGAGCTTATTCAGGATAATCCGGAAAAGGTGCAGCAACTATCGGATTATATTTATAATCTCCAATATTTAAGCAAAACTAATAACGCAATTAGGTTACTATCCGAAATAGATGAAAATTTTCCATCTATTGCAATTGTAGTAGCTGATACAGTAGAAAACACAAAAGTGTTTCTGAAATTTGGTGTGGCGTACAATGCCGAAAAAGATACGGTGCTGCCGGATAAAAAATCTTATTTATTTCCTACTTCCAAAGACGAAAAAGCATATTTGCTGGAGGTGTTTACAAAACAATTTAGGGAGCCATTGTTTAGCGCTTACGATGGCAAGTACGAACTTTATTATCCATTTCTTTATAAGGGAAAAATGATTGTATTATATTTTTCTGATCATCAGTATTATGGTAAGATAGGTAGTTGAATTGGTAGGATTAGGTTGTTAACGAAACTGATTTTTTTTATTGACATGCTTAACCTTTTAGTTTAATATATTAGGCAGTTTGGTGTTTTTGTTTGTTAATAATTTTTAATACTGCTCCCCCTACAAAAGAACCCTCAAGTGTGCGACGCAACGGATGCTGCCCTGTGCTTTCACAGCCGGGCTAATAAGAATTACTGTATTTGCATACGATTTATGCTATATCGGCAAATTATTTTTTTACTATATATGCTTTGCTTAGATTAGCTTTAAATGTCTGTTTAACAATTAACGCTGTATGATACAATTTCCAATCACACCATCTCAGTTTATTCGCAACCACTTTTGGTTACCTGGTTTATTTGCTATGCTGCTGGCATGTAATACACAACCCGGCAACAACACGGCTGTAACTACGGATTCTGCTACAGAAGCACAAAAGCATTTGCCAGAAAATGCACTAAAAACATTAACCGTTGCCGATGGGCTGGAAGTAACCGCCATGGCTACCGAGCCCATGCTGCAAAATCCCACCAATATTGATGTGGATGAACGTGGCCGTGTATGGGTTACAGAAGCCTATAATTATCGTCCGGATATTAATGGCAACCCAACCAATGCCCTCGGCGACCGCATTATGATTATTGAGGATAATAATGGCGATGGTAAAGCTGATACGGCTAAAGTGTTTTATCAGGGGCCGGAACTAAATGCACCATTGGGAATTTGTGTGTTGGGTAATAAAGCCATTGTTTCTCAAAGCCCCTATATCTGGATTTTTTATGACGATGATGGCGATGATAAAGCCGACCGCAAAGCAGTATTATTTAGTGGAATTGATGGCGAACAGCACGACCATGGAGTACATGCATTTACATTTGGTGCTGATGGAAAATTGTATTTTAATATGGGCAATGCCGGCAAAACCCTAAAAGATAAAAATGGTAAAGATGTATTAGATCAGGATGGTGATGTGATTGGCCCTAAAAAATACAAAGAGGGTATGGTGTTCAGGTGTAATGTAGATGGGTCTAATGTAGAATGTCTTGGACAAAATTTTAGAAACCCTTACGAGGTGGCCGTAGATAGTTATGGAACATTATGGCAAAGCGATAATGATGATGATGGTAATAAAGGTACCCGTATCAACTTTGTTATGGAATATGGCAGCTATGGATATACAGATGCATTAACAGGCGCTTACTGGCAGGCCAATAGAACCAATATTGAAGATTCTATTCCTTTTAGGCATTGGCATTTGAACGATCCAGGTACCATGCCCAACTTATTGCAAACGGGAGCCGGCTCGCCTACAGGCATGGTAATATATGAAGGTAATTTGCTGCCTGCACAGTATTATGGACAAATGATTCATTGCGATCCCGGCCCTAATGTAGTAAGGTCTTATCCCGTACAAAATAGCGGAGCAGGGTATACTGCCACTATATCTAATATCCTTAAAAATGAACAGGATCAGTGGTTTCGCCCCGCAGATATTTGTGTGGCACCAGATGGTTCTTTAATTATTGCCGATTGGTACGACCCCGGTGTGGGTGGTCACCAGGCTGGTGATCAGGTGCGTGGCCGTATTTACCGGGTTGCTCCAAAGGGCACTGCCTATACCATACCCAAACAGGATTATAATACTGCAGAAGGGCTGGTACGCGCCTTACAAAACCCCAATCTTTCTGTTAGATACCATGCATTTACTGCATTATCCCAAATGGGAGTAGCCGCAATACCTGCACTTGAAACCAGCTGGGTAACCGGCAGCGATTCCCGTATGCGTGCAAGGGCTTTCTGGGCCCTGGTTAAATTGCCCAAAGCCAATGCGGAAAAGTATATACAGCAAGCCATCAAAGATGGCAATCCCAATATCCGAATAATGGCCATACGTGCTGCACGTGAATTAAATGCCAATGTAATAGGCGTGGTAAGCAGCCTTATTAGCGATACCTCAGCACAGGTACGCAGGGAATGCGCCATTGCCCTGCATCACAACAAAGCTATGGAAGCACCTGCTTTGTGGACCAAGCTTGCCACCGCATACGATGGTAAAGACCGCTGGTATCTGGAAGCATTGGGTATAGGTGCAGATGAACAGTGGGACAGTTTTTTAGATGCCTATATTAAGGTAACAGGTGATCCTTTACAAACAAAAGCAGGTACCGATATTATTTGGCGTGCCCGTAGCGAAAAAGCCGTGCCTTATTTGGCAAAACTGGCTGCAAATGCTGCGGTGCCCTTACAGCAAAGGTTGCGTTATTTCAGGGCCTTTGATTTTAATAGCGGCCCACTAAAATCCAGTTTGTTACTTCAGATGATTGACCATAGCGCAACAGCTGATGTGGCATTGAATAAAGTGATTTTGCACGCACTGGATATAAAATCCGTAATGCAATCTGCTGTAGCACAAAAAGCATTGCAACAGGTATTAGCATCTCTAAATGGCACTGATGAATATATTGAACTGGTAACCCGTTATAAGGTAAAAGCAGAAAATAATAATTTGCTGCAGCTCGCAATAAATAAGCCGGATGAATCGGTGGGTAAAAATGCCGCCGGTTTATTAATTGAGCTGGGAGGAACCAAACTGTTAATGGATGTATTTAATGCCAAAGACACTATGTGTCAGCAGCATTTAATGGCGGCACTTTCAGGTGTGGGTAGTAAGGCATCTATTGATATTATTCAGCAGATAGCTTTAAGTAATGCTTACGATACTGTGCTTAGGCAAACCGCAGCCAGTAGTATTGGCAAAAGCTGGAGTGGTGAAGAAAGGGTATTGGAAATACTAAAACAGAAAAAAGTACCGGCTTCGTTAATACCCTACGTTGTAGCCAGTGTAAATGGCGCATGGCGCGGTAATATTCGCAGCGAAGCCGCCAGCTATTTGCCCGATGATGTTAAAAATAAAACCGCTAAAAAAGCCCCATCCATACAGGAAGTAGAAGCCTTAACTGCCGACATAGCAGCTGGTAAAAATATCTTTACAAATACCTGTGCCGTATGTCATCAGATAAATAATAGCGGATACGATTTTGGTCCAAAGCTTGGCGAAATTGGCAGCAAATTACCCAAAGAAGGTTTGCTGGATGCCATTGTGCATCCTTCTGCAGGGATTGGTTTTGGGTACGAAGGGTGGGAGTTGATCATGAAAGATGGATCTACCCTTACCGGGGTAATTGCCAGCAAAACCGAAACCGATATTGATATTAAATTCCCTGGCGGTGGCCGCAGGCAAATTAAAACAGCCGACGTAAAAACGCTTACCCAATTAAAAGAATCTATGATGACGACGGGATTGTACGAATCCATGTCAACACAGGATATGGCTAATTTGCTAGGCTATTTGGCATCACTAAAAAAGAAATAGAAAGGGGTGAACCCGGCTGCAGATAAATAATGAAGCTGCTCTTGCGTCGCACTCTTGTACTTTCTGAACCTGATTAAGCTTTTAGCTAACCGCCGATGGCTATTCTACCGCACAAGAGTGCGACGCAAGTAAAGTTGCCATAGCAATCAATTGCCTGGCTCATAAAAAAAGGAAAACCATAATTTGCTGAAATTGTATAAGTTGTAGCCGCAAATTCATTTGCTGTAAAAAGTTAGCATATGCTACAGGGAAAAAAAATTGTAATTATTGGCGGTACAACTGGTATGGGTATTGCAGCTGCCAAAGCATTTATTAAAAATGGTGCTTCGGTTATTTGTGTTGGCCGCAACACCGAATCTGTCATTATTGCTGCCTCAATTTTAGGAAGTCAGGCACATATCATTACCGGTGATGCTACAGAAGAAGGTACTGCCAAAAATGCCATAGAAAAATGTATTGAACTGTTTGGCGGCTTTGATGGATTATACCATGTGGCCGGCGGCAGTGGCAGAAAATTTGGCGATGGCCCCCTGCACGAACTTACAATGGAAGGATGGCAAAAAACTTTGCAGCTTAATCTTACTTCTGTGATGTTATCCAATCAGGCGGCTGTACAGCAATTTCTAAAACAGTCTACTGCGGGTACTATTTTAAACCTTGGTTCGGTATTGGGTAGTTCGCCTTCGCCTGGATATTTTATTACACATGCTTATGCGGCGGCAAAGTCTGCATTAATAGGGTTTAGTAAATCCATAGCCGCCTATTATGCAAACCATAATATTCGTATAAATGTATTGGTGCCGGCATTGGTAGAAACGCCCATGGCAGCACGTGCGGCCAATGATGCGGCCATTATGCATTTTATAAAAACCAAACAACCTTTAGATGGTGGCCGAATAGGCCAACCCGAAGACCTGGATGGACTGGCTTGTTATTTTATGAGCGACCAATCTGTATTTACTACCGGACAAACAATAACTGTAGATGGTGGCTGGAGCATTAGTGAAGGTCAATATTAAACTACCATAACATGGCACTAGTTGCATTGGGAATAGATCTTGGGGGAACACGCATTAAAAACATAGCCCTGGCGGCTGATGGAACTATTTTGCATCAATCAATATTACCCACCAATGATGGAGATGCAGAAAGCTGGCAACAGCGTGTAACCAATGCGGTTAAAGCATTGGTTCAGCAATTTACACCTGCCCACGAAATAGTTATAGGTGTTTCTGCGCCAGGTTTAGCCAATGAAAATAATACCGCCATTGCGTTTATGCCAGGTCGTTTGCAAGGCCTGGAACAATTGGTTTGGGCCAATGTGTTTAATATGCCCACCTGGGTATTGAATGATGCGGTAGCCGCCTTATTGGCTGAGCATAAAATGGGTGCAGCCAAAAATGCTAAACATGCAGTAATGCTTACATTAGGTACAGGTGTGGGTGGTGCCATTTTAATAGATGGAAAGCCCTATACCGGGCATTTTCAAAAAGCAGGACATATTGGGCATATGGCAATTCACAGTTTGGGTGAACCTGGTATTACGGGTACGCCTGGTAGCCTGGAAGAATCCATTGGCAATTGCTCCATAGTAAAACGTTCTATGGGTAAATACGATTCCACACAGGCATTGTTACAGGATGTTGCAGCCGCTAACCCATTTGCGCAGTGGGTCTGGTTACAATCGGTGCGGTCTTTGGCTTTGGGGGTAGTATCGTTAAGCAATATGCTCTCTCCCCAAATAATTATAATAGGTGGCGGCATTGCTGAAGCGGGTGAGGCATTATTTACTCCATTGGCGGCATTTATGGATGTGTATGAATGGCGCCCTGCCGGCAATAAAATACAGATTGTACAGGCTACACAAGGCGAAATGGCGGGAGCCATGGGAGCTGCATTGTTTGCACTTGAGCATAAACAATCAAATAAATAACAATATTGAGCATATGAATGTAATAGAAACCTATATAGAAAAATGCCGTGCCATTGCCAATGTGGTTGAAGCCCAGCAGGCGCAAATACAAGAGGCGGCCACTTTGTTTGCACAAACCATACTGACAGGCCGTATGGTGCATTTGTTTGGATCTGGACATAGCAGAATAATGGTAGAAGAAATGTGGCCCCGTTATGGCTCTTTTCCCGGTTTTAATCCTATTGTAGAATTGTCTTTAACCTATCACAATAATGTGGTGGGTGCCAATGGCCAAAGACAAGCCATGTTTCTGGAAAATGTACCCGGACTTGCCAACAGAATATTGCGCAATTTTGATATTAGTCCAGCTGATACGGCATTGATTATTTCTTCCAGCGGCTGCAATATTGCCCCAATAGAAATGGCTGAATTGTTACAGCTGCAGGGGGTGAAAGTAGTAAGTATTATTACCAAAGCGCATGCCGCAGGCTCAACCAGTAAAAGGGCAGATGGAAAAAAGCTGGGCGATTTCTCTGATATTATACTTGATACCGGGGCGCCGTTGGGAGATGCCATGGTGCATATTGATGGGCTGGAAACTCCCGTGTCACCCGGTTCTACTGTGGGCGGAGTAATGCTGGTAAATTGCATAAAGGCCGAGGTAGCCCGTTTATTAACAATGGCAGGTAAACCACCTAAAGTATTAAGCAGTGGTGCATTGGTAGGTAATGATAAGGCGGTAACCTTATTCGAGAGCGCTTATGATGAACATGCGCACCGACTATCAAAGCTGTATGCAAAATTGGGTTATCCCAGTTATGTTTCCGGCGAATAATGCAGATGAATTATTTTGGACCCGGCATTAAATCAGCTACAGGCTTTACTTGCGTCGCACACTTGTACTGCTGATATGCTATGCAACAAAAACACATCGTATGAAATTATTATTTTTTTGTCCGCAATGGGGCTATGCCCATTTGCCATTAGACGAGTTTTTTGCCCGTGCCAAAGCCGATGGATATGACGGGGTGGAAATGAGTATAGCCTTAGATGCCACCAGCCAGGATATACAATTGCTGCAGGATGGATTACGTAAACATAATTTATTGCTTATAGCCCAGCACTGGCAAACTGTAGCGCCAGATTTTGACCTGCATAAAAATACATTCCAGCAATATATGCAGCACCTGGCTTTGCTAAAGCCCCTGTTTATAAATTCTCAAACGGGTAAGGATTATTTTTCTGTATTGCAGAATATGGCATTAATAAATACTGCCGGCGAAATTGCAACGGAAACGGGAATACCTATAGTACACGAAACACATCGCGGTAAGTGGAGCTTTGCCGCCCATATTACACAGCAGTATTTAATGCAATACCCACATATTCGTATCACACTCGATATATCGCACTGGTGCAATGTGGCAGAAACTTTTTTGCATGATCAGTCAGCAGCAGTAGCACTGGCCATGCAACATACCGATCATTTGCATGCCAGAGTGGGTCATACCCAAAGCGCACAGGTAATAGACCCTCGGGCACCAGAACAAAAAGAAGCATTGGATATTCACTTGCATTGGTGGGATACTTTAATTAACATAAAGCAAAAACAGGGGGCCGAAATTTTTACCATTACCCCCGAGTTTGGTGCGCCACCTTATCAGGCATTATTGCCCTTTACCCGCCAACCCATTGCCGATCAATGGGAGGTGAACCTGTTTATGAAAAATTTACTGAAAAGCCGTTATGCCGGCCTCTAATAAAAATGCCCGCATACAATTTTGAAAATATAGTTCCTAAATGGTAAACTTAAATTCAACCCTGATTTGGATATAACTGTGTTTAAAATAGGGTTATGAAAAATAGAAAGATGTATCTAAATTGAATTTAAATGGGTGCAATGTTTACACTTAAAATACCACTTTAAGCAGTTGCTTTAATGATTTATTTAAAGTGCTTTAATTAATTCAAGTCGTAATTGCATCGCCTATAATTATTTGCAATTAATATTTGTGTTATACATTTCTCACACTACCTGAATTTATTTGAAAATACCAATACTTTCAAAAACACTCCTGGCAATAAATAAAGCTACATACATATTAATACTGTTTTAGCTGCATTCATTTTTTCAGATAGAACATTGTTTTAATTTGGAATCTTGTTTTTGTATTATTTAATAAATTGAGGCAACTTGTGTAGGCGCATTACCGTTTTACAGTTTTTCTTCCCTTTTATTAAAAGTGTTATTTTTTGTAAAACAACTTTCCTGTAAGTAAGAAACCAGCAAAAACAAAAACAGCAAAAACCAAGCTACTCACCGCCAGTTGCATGCCTCCTGAAATTATGTGCCCGCTAGTGCAACCACTTGCTAGTCTGGCACCAAAGAGTAAAATAAAACCTCCGATAAAGGCCCAAATAAGTCGCTTAATGTTCGAATTACCTTTAAATCTCGCCCAATTTTCATGTACAATCTTTAATTTGAATTCCTTTTTTATCAGCGAAAAGATAAGTCCGGAGAGAAAGGCACCCATTAAAAAAATCATCTCATAAGATCCTGATTTTTCTACGTGCTTTATAAAATAGTCATTATCTGTAGTGCCAGTTATTATGTCGGCGATGTAAGGATAAAAAGTTGAAGCACCTAAACCCCTGTCTGATACTGCAAAAATAATACTAGCTACTACAGAGATACCCAATGCAGAATAAAACCATTTAAAATCTTTCTTCTTTTCAACCTTATTAAGCCAGAATGAAATGGCTATAAATAAGGTGCCAATTAGAAACACAAAAAGAAAGTGCAATGCAGAAGTTTGATCCATATTAAATATCAGCGACAATTTTCCTAAATCAGGTCCAAGCAGATTTTGTAAATAAGGGTTTAAAACTGTAAATGCAAAAGATGCAACAAAACCACCCAGCATTCCTGCTAGGGCATCAATAGATCCCTGTCCTAATGATACCGGCATTGTACCCGGACAGTACCCTAAAATCGACATCCCAACACCAAAAACAAAACCACCAACAACAATACCTCCAACAATAAAAGGCTTAATGTGATAACTGGCAAGTCCAAAACTTATTTCAATGCTTAGCAAAATGGCGCCAATACCTATAGCTGTAGCAATTGTTTTTACCACAGTAAAGTCTTCTAGTATAGCCATTTTTGAAATGGTATTGAAGGTGTTTACTTTTGAATATTGCAAAAAGAAACCAAAAGCAAAACCCAGTAGAATAATTATAATTGTCATGTATAAATAGTTTCGGCTTAATGTTCAGAAAATATAGACTGGCCAATTAAAAATATTACAACCATCAAAATCACTAATGTCTTTCTTCGGCTTTAAAAATAATTGAAAATTAGCCTTATTTTTCATCGTAAAGATAATGACAAATACAATGAATAATATTGGGCAAACCTTATTTGCTCTTAACCGCTTATAGATAACTTTTCTGCCCGATGAATCAATAAATGTGATTGAAAAACATTTTTGAGGGAAAGGAAAATCTGTACTTCAGCAATGAACCCAAAATTTTTCAACAATAAAATAACTGCAGAATTAAAATGGGAATAAAGATCGCAACCCAATTTGAATTTTTAAATGCATTTACCAATCAAACTATTATTAATTATGTGAAAGGCTTTTCTATAAAAGACAACAAAAACGCAAGTGTCTATTTTTTGGTCTTAATAGTAATCAACTTCTACTTATCAAATAGGAAGTAAGGCCCTATTAACTCAAATTTGATTGAGAATTGTATAGAAATTCAAATTTGATACTTTTAAAAAATGCAAATAGTTCCGGATGGAATAAATGAAAGGGAATGGTAAAACACCATTCCCTTTCAGTGTAGCTGAGGGGAATCGAACCCTCCAATACCCCCCCCCCTAAAAAATCGGTAATTTTAAAGAGTTGTAAAAATTACTTACCGAATAATTCACTAAGATTTTTTAATGCTTTTTAGCTTCAAAGCTATACCTGAAATATAGGAAAAATTAGCCCTTGCGTATAATTTTTCATAAAGAACGACTCATTTTTATTACATTATCAAGCTAAATAGTACTCCTAATATAATGCCTGTAAGAAGGATTATATCGAATATATCTATAGTCATCTAACTTCCTTTTACATTTATGACCAAGCAATTGGACAACGCCTTACTCCGTCCAGAATTAGGGTTCTTTCTTCGGGTGAACATGTTGACTTAGGCGCTGATAAGTCGGATGAGAAAATTTAGCTTAAGATGTTTCATGCAGAGATTTTTAATGGTGCTGATAAACTGAATGAGTAATTGAGCAAATACAAAGACATTCCTGTTGTATCCAATGTTACCCAAATGCAGGTGATGAATAATTATTACCTGGCAAAGATGGAGGTGAAAAGACTTTTTGGGGGGAGGTTGAAAGCCGCAATATCCGAATAATCTTTAAAACTGGATAATACTACCTATGTTAATAAGTACAAAAAAGGAAATTGCATATCTTAAAAATTAATATTATATTTATTTTATTAATCCGTTTACCAGGAATTTATTTTTTGCTACCAAAATAATTTCACACAAATTATAATATGCAGGCTAACTCTGTCAGCGGGTCATCAGACTCCGCAATGGGCGATTCTACATCAGGAAATTCTCAATTCCTAAAAACTGATGGAGGAAAAACCAAATCAAATGCAATTGATGTACCCTCCATTTCTTTGCCCAAAGGCGGCGGTGCAATAAAAGGTATTGATGAAAAATTTTCTGTAAATGCAGTAAACGGTACCGCCTCCTTTTCTATTCCACTCCCCTTTTCTCCTGCAAGAGGTGCTTCGCCTTCACTTTCGCTTTCTTATAATTCAGGTGCAGGAAACAGCATTTTTGGTTTAGGCTGGAATATTAGTTTGCCTTCTATCAAAAGAAAAACCGATAAAGGATTACCTCAATATTTTGATAGCATTGATTCAGATACTTTTCTTTTTTCAGAAGCAGAGGACCTGGTGCCGGAATTTAAAAAAGAAACTGATGGCAGTTTTTCAATAGATGGAAACGGGGATTATGTCATTAATGAAAAAACTGCTGCAGATGGATTGCACAGTATACGCTTTTACAGGCCACGTATTGAGGGGCTTTTTGCAAGGATAGAACGATGGACAGAAAAGCTAACCGGGATAATTAAATGGCGCATTATTACCAGGGATAATGTTACCAGCCTTTTTGGTTGGACCAACAATGCTGTGGTGGCTAACCCTGCTGATAATAAAAAAATATTTGAATGGTTGCCTGAATTTGTATTTGATGATAAAGGAAATTGCTGCCAATACATTTACAAAAGCGAAGATGAAATTGGTTTTGACAAGTCTCTGCTGCATCATAAAAACCGTTTTCAAAACGGTCGACTCACTTACACAAATATTTACCCTGATAAAATTTTATACGGCAATAAAACACCGTATAAAAAAATTGAAGATGATTTTCCGGGAACAGCAGATTACCTGTTTGAAACTGTGTTTGATTATGGTACATTGCAAACTGGTGATGCAGTTGATACATTCAAATACTGGGATTTTCGTACCGATGCTTTCTCCGATTACAAAGCCGGTTTTGAAATAAGGACAACAAGGCTTTGCAAAAGGGTTTTGTTGTTGCATCATTTTAATGGAACTGGTGAATATGATGGGCTGGTAAGGTCGGTTAATTTAGAATATGATACAGCCACCCAAAAAGATTTTACATTTTTAAAATCAGTTACTTCTTTTGGGTATATCAAAAAAGAAGATGGCACCTATAGCAGCAAAAACTTTCCTGCTGTTGAATTTCAATATCAAAAGCATGAATGGAACAGTGAAGTAAACACAATTGCAGCAGAAGAATTGATCCATGCACCATCAGGGCTTGATGGCGCTGGGTACCAGTTTACAGATTTATTTAACGAGGGTTTATCTGGTATGCTTACGGAGCAAGCCAACGGTTGGTATTATAAACATAACCTGGGTGGTGGAAAATTTGAACGGGCAAAATTGGTTACACCCAAACCTACGTTTGCCGGTCTGGGCAGCCAGTTGCAGTGGGCTGATTTGAATGCCGATGGTGGTAAACAACTGGTGAATTTTGCAAATGAACCCAAAGGGTATTTTGAACTGGATGAGGATAATGAATGGCAGCCATTTCAATATTTTAAAAATCTGCCGAATATTAATTTAGGTGATTCCAATACAAGAATGCTTGATTTAAATGGTGATGGCAAACCGGATATTTTAATTTCAGAAGACCATGTTTTTTCATGGTACCCTTCATCAGGCAAAAATGGTTACGAGACTGTTCAAAAAACAGTTAAGCCTTTTGATGAGGAAAAAGGACCGCATGTTGTTTTTGCTGACCTAAAGCAAACTGTTTTTCTGGCTGATATGAGCGCTGGAGGAATGACAGATATTGTACGCATCCGCAATGGTGAAGTATGCTACTGGCCCAATCTTGGATATGGAAAATTTGGTGCAAAAGTGGCAATGAACAATGCTCCCATCTTTGATCATCCTGATACTTTTAATCCATCGTACATCAGGCTGGCAGATATTGATGGCTCAGGTACAACAGATATTATTTACCTCGGCAAAAACAAATTCACCTGCTGGATGAATCTGAGCGGCAACAGTTTCAGCGGGGAAGTATTTGAAATAAATTCATTTCCGGCCATTGACAGTGAAGCAATGGTTACGGTTGCCGATTTATTGGGTAATGGTGTGGCTTGTATCGTATGGTCTTCTGCCTTGCAAAAAGATGCAACTGCCTCTATCAAATACATTGACCTCATGAAAAGTAAGAAGCCCCATATCATGGTTTCTTATAAAAATAATTTGGGTAAGGAGACTTACTTTGAATACACAGCTTCAACAAAATTTTATATAGAAGATAAATTAGCAGGAAAACCATGGGTTACAAAATTGCATTTCCCTGTTCATTGTATTTCAAAAACTACAACAGAAGATAAAATATCGGGCTACAAATTTGTGAGTGAATACAAATACCATCATGGCTATTTCGATCATGCAGAAAAAGAGTTCAGAGGGTTTGGCATGGTGGAACAAATAGATGCGGAAATATTTGAGCATTGGCAAAAGAGTGGCGCAACAAATATTACCGATGCTACTTTACATCAAGAACCTGTTGTTTCTAAAACATGGAACCATACAGGAGCTTTTTTGCATAAAGATAAAATACTCAATCAGTTTGCCAAAGATTATTGGTATGAAGAAATGCAAAGGCAAGGTTTTGTTGTAACCCACCATGAAGTTGCCCTACCCGATGCAAGATTGGTTGCCGCATCAGGGATAGACCCAACAATAATTAGCCATCTTTCTGCCCAGGAATGGCGGGAAGCACTAAGAGCCTGCAAGGGAATGGGGCTACGCTCTGAAGTGTTTGCCAGGGATGCCATTAAATTTGGTAATACCGATGAGGCAAGAAAAAAAGAACTTACTCCTTATACTGTTTCTACACATAATTGTTTAATTGAATTGTTGCAACCCAAAGGCAAAAACAAGTTCGCTGTTTTTACAGTAAAAGAAAGTGAGGCCATTAGTTATAGCTATGAAAGAAATACTGAAGATCCAAGAATTGCACATAGCCTGAATATTAAATTGGATGAATATGGCAATGTATTGGAATCAGCAGCAATAGTATATCCAAGGCTTATTGCAGATGTATCAATGCCTGAAGCTGTGCAACAGGAACAAGCTAAAACAATTATCAGTTATACGCAAAACGAGTTTACAAATGATGTAGTAAATGAGGAAGCTTATCGTTTGCGTTTGCCTGCTGCAACAAAAACATTTGAATTAAAAGGTGTGGGTAAAACAGGTTCATTTTACTCAATGAATGATTTTGAAAATATTCTCGATCTCGCAAATGAAGTTCCCTATCAACAGGTAAACACAGAACCAACAGATGGCATTCCCCAAAAAAGATTGATTGAACAGGTTCGCATTAATTACCGCAATAATGACTTGGTAAATATTTTGCCATTGCACCAATTACAATCGCTGGCAATGCCTTACGAAAGTTTTCAGTTGGCGTTTACACCTGAATTGCTTACAGATATTTATGGTGATAAAGTAAATGATGGTCTTCTAACTGAAAGTAAATTCATTCATAGCGAAGGCGATAATAATTGGTGGATACGTTCAGGTACTACACAATTTATACAGGACACTGAAACAGCTGCAGATGCACAAAACCGTTTTTATCTGCCGCTTTCATATACCGATCCTTTTGGCTCCACTACCAAAGTAAGATACTATAGCAATTATTTTCTATTTGCAGAACAAACAGAAGATGCGCTTGAAAATAAAGTTACTGTTGATGTCTTTAATTTTCGTACCCTTTCGCCTCAGCGGATGAGGGATGCCAACAACAATATTTCAGAAACCATTGCAGATGAATTGGGTTTAGTAAAAGCCATGGCTGTTTTTGGAAAAGGAGATCAAGCCGATGATTTGGACGGATTAACTGAATTTACTGAACAGACTGAAAAAGATTTGATTCAAGAATTTTTTAATGTGCCTGAGTTAGGTAATGGCATTGATGATTCAGTAACCCTGCACCAAAAAGCAAAACAATTATTGCAGCATGCCTCTGCCCGTTTTGTGTACGATTTTGAGGTGTACCAAAACACAGGCAAACCTGCTGTTGTTTCTTCCATTGTGAGAGAAACACACTTTAGAAAAGATGAAGCAGCATTAAATCCTGAGAGTAAACTGCAGCTTGGTTTTGAATATTCAAACGGGCTTGGGCAAGTGTTGATGAAAAAAGTGCAGGCAGAACCTGGCGTAGCAAAAAAAGTAACTATTCAACCAGATGATATTGTAACAGTTGAAAACGTTGATACTTCAACAAGTAATCCAGTACAGCTCCGCTGGGTCGGCAATGGTAGAACTATCCTGAATAATAAAGGCAACCCGGTAAAACAATACGAACCCTATTTTTCGGTAACAAACGGGTATGAAGATGTTAAAGAACTCGTGGAAACAGGGGTAACACCCATCATGTATTACGATGCGGCGGGACGATTGATCAAAACCGAAATGCCGGATAATACTTTTTCCAAAGTGGAATTTGACAGTTGGAAGCAGTTGACCTATGATGCCAATGATACTGTGATGGAAAGCAAATGGTACACTGACCGGATAAATAATTTAATAGATGATGTTTTGAAAGATTCGGTTAAAGAAAAAGATGCGGCACAAAAAGCAGCATTGCATTTCAACACACCGGCAACCATTCACCTGGATACATTTGGCAGGCCATGCAGTACTATTGCACATAACAAGAGAAAGGACTTTGGCAGCAATACAATCATAGAAGAATTTTATACCAGCCTTGCAGTACTGGATATGGAAAGTAACCTGCGAAAAGTAATTGATGCCGCGGGCAATACGGTAATGGCTTATAAATATGACATGCTGGGAAACATGTTGTATCAAAACAGTATGGATGCAGGCGAAAAATGGATGCTGAACGACTGCATGGGCAAGCCTGTATATGCCTGGGATGCAAAGGGACATGAGTTTGCAACTACTTATGATGAACTGCACAGACCGCTGACTTCCTTGCTGATCAATGAAGGCAATACCATAATTACAGGAAGACAGGAATATATTGACACAAAAGATTTAAACCCTGCGGAATTATTAGCGCAACAAAACTTAAATTTCATTGGCTCATCTCCTGTTCAATACGACAGTGCCGGAATTACAAGAGTTAGAAAACTTGATTTTAAAGGAAACCCTTTAGAAAGCTCCAGGCAGTTATGTAAAGATTACAAAACAATTCCCGATTGGACAACTATTGCAGTCATTGAAATGGAGGATGAAATATTTATTTCCTCCGGTGAATTTGATGCGCTGAACAGGCCTTTACAAATACGCACACCACATACAGAAGTTATACCTGCATCTGTGATGCTGCCTGTTTATAATGAAGCCGGGGTTTTGGATGGTATGAACGCACATTTAAGAGGCAATGTTGACGCAACCGTTTTTGTTACCAATATATATTACGATGCCAAGGGGCAAAGAGAAACTATTTACTATGGCAACAATTCCCTTACCAGATATACCTACGATAACAAAACCTTCCGCCTGTTGCGCTTGCTAACTACAAGCAACAATGGCACAAATATTTTACAAGACCTGCGCTATACATACGACCCGGTTGGCAATATTAGTTTTATAAAAGATAATGCACAACCAACTGTTTTTTACAACGGGCAGGAAATAAAACCAGAAAATAATTATGAGTATGATGCCATTTACCAGTTAGTATATGCCAGTGGCAGAGAGCATATAGGTCAAAATAAAGTAAACGAAAACAACCGCGACAACAACAGAAATTTTCCTTTTCAACTGGAAACTTCTCCAACTAATGTAAATGCACTACGAAAATACACCCAGCAATATTTGTACGATGCTGTAGGTAATATTCTAAAAATGCAACATAGAGCTAAAGACGGAGACTACACCAGAAAATATTGGTACAATAACAACGATGCCCACCGCAATGAACTAAGCATTGATGCCACCACTATAAAAAACAACCAACTGCTGCAAACACAAATTGCCGATACCACAACCCGTTACACACACGACATACAGGGCAATATGCTGAACCTGCCGCATTTGATGGGCATGGTATGGAATTACAAAGACCAGTTGGAACAAATTGATTTGGGCGGCGGCGGCAAAGCCTTTTATGTATATGACGGAGGCGGACAAAGAATAAGAAAAGTAATTGAAAAAAATGGTTTGAAAGAAGAACGTTTGTATTTGGGTGCAGTGGAAGTATTTAGAATAAAAAATAGTGCAGGTGATACAGTAAAGCAAACAGACACCCTGCATTTGATGGATGATAAAAGCAGGATTGCTATGGTGGAAACACCAGTGATTACAGATGATTTTGAAGAGCAACAAGTGATACGTTTTATTTATGGCAACCACCTTGGCTCCTCTTCTTTAGAATTAAATGAAAACGCCGTTACCATCTCTTACGAAGAATACCACCCTTATGGCACTACTAGTTTTAGCGCTACCAACAGTGATATTAAAGCAGCGGCCAAACGTTACCGCTATACCGGAATGGAAAGGGATGAAGAAAGCGGTATGGCTTACCATATTGCCAGGTATTATTTGAATTGGCTGGGGCGTTGGTTGAGTGCGGACCCTATTGGGATTGGCGGAGGATTGAATAGCTTCCGATATGTTCAGAATAGAGTATTAATTTCTTGTGATACTTCCGGAACGGAAGACGAATCAGTTATTGTGCATGATGATGAGATTGGGCAAACCTATTCAATTGATAGACCAAGACAAAGCAGAGCTTCAGTTGATCCTGAACCACGGTATAATTCATCGGAAACCTACGAAGGATATAGTATTGAGCCTGAAGAAGCTTCCGCCCCCGTAGCATCAGTTTTCAGACGCAAATCAAAAGCTTCTGATCAAACGGCTACTGATCAATTTAAATCATCAGATATATCTGTTTCTACTGACTTAGGCCTTAAATCTACTTTAAATAATTTAACACAATCAGATTTAGAAGTAACCCAAAACCAAAATATATCAATAGCAGGCCGTGATGGTTGGCGAAGTGGATTTCGTTTTCGAATTAGACCAGAATGGAGATCTTTAATATATGATAGCAAGAAACCTGGTGAATATTTCAAAAGCGAAAAAAAAACAGGAATGGAATTAGAGTTATTTAATTATAGACGTTCAATTATTGATCAATCAATTATTGATACTGATCACTTTGATTTAAGGTTTCAAGCGCTTTCAGTTAGTTTTACATCTGGATTAAAAATATCACCTGATGCAATAGATTTAGGAGCATCAGTTGGATTTACAGCAGCAAGCCTACAATCATCCATTGGAGTAGAGAATTTAAAACTTTCGGGTTCATTTGAAACTGGGCTTAAAGGCTCATTTGCTACAGACTTTAGCGCGAAAAAAGGAATCAAACTAAAATTTCAATTGGTAGTTGGTGTAGGAGGCTCTGTTAATGTTGAAGTAAATCCAGTTGGAATAGTAGGTGATGGTTACAAAGCTGCGTCTACTATAACTGATTATTATGTGGAGGAACATTTGACAGATATTGAAAAGCGAATGTTTGAAGGAATGAATCCCGAGAAAAGTTATAATAATACTTTTAAGAATGAGGATGACCCCAATTATTCTCCTTATTCATGGAAACAGTAATGCTTATCAATGTGTTCAAATGTACTCCCAATTGGGGCAAGGTCCGCTTGTGTCCACAATGAAAACTACAACTATTTACACAAACAATAAAACCAGAAAAATGCCAAATGATACCACACAAACCGAAGCCAAACTCTCCCTCTGGAAATATTTTACCGATGATGCTGCTATTGTCGGAATCAGGATTTTTGGAATAAGAGGATTAACAGGATTAATAAAAGTTGAAATAGGAAAAGGAAATCAATTCCCAAACTGGCGCAAGAGCGAGGCAAATGAAATATAGGTTGGCATCTTGTGCCATTGTAGAATAGGTAATATGCAAGAACCGAATATTAAAATAAAAGATAAATGCCAGATAAAAAACCAACAAGTGTTTACTTATTGAATACTGCGCTGACCCAGGATGAAAAAACGATGCTTGTTAATGCAGAATTTAACAGGCTGCTCAATCATTTTGATTCAAAAGCCGATAGGGCCAAAACAAATTTCCATTTCTATAAATACAGCAGCATTGTGTTGGCGGCATTTACCACCATCGTTTCATCATTGCAGGTTATTTACCCAACCAATTTTCCGCAATGGATATTACCCGTTGTAAGTGCGGCGGCAACAGTTGCCGTTGCTTTTCTCGGCGCTTCCAGTGCACAAAGGATCTGGATCAATTCAAGAACAACCGGGCAACAACTGCAGGCGGAGAAATTTTTATTCAATCAACAGGCAGGCAGGTATTATAATATTTCAGCAGAAGAAAGCCTTCGCATATTTTCTGAACGCATGATACAGATATGGAACGAGGGGCATGGCAAATGGGAGCAAACGGTTAATGAAGGATAATTACTTAGTAGCTAATCATCTTTACGCTGTTGGCACCAACAACGACTGGATAAGAAAGACGGGAGATATTTTTGTACCAAACCGCAGATCAATAATTTGGCTTTGGTTGCGTCGCACACTGCATCGTCTTTTTCTTTGATGGGCTGAGTAGCAGCTTTGGTGTAGGATAAGTTTATTTACTGTATTGGCACCGGCTGTTGCAAATGATGCCATAGGTTATGCCGATGAAAGGATTGCGACGCAAGGAACGATGCCATTAATTATTGTAGCTTGTATCAAGCTATGTATTGTATCGTTCACAAGAACAAATAAATAATAAAAGATGCCGAAGTAAAATATGTACTGGTCTTTTGATCGTAGTAACCGCCTAACGCATACGCACATTATCATTAAATAATTGAATAAAACTTTAAAAGATAAATATCATGGCAACAACACTCAAGCACCAAAATCCCAACACTGTTCTCGGTAAAGTAACGGATAGCAACGGCAGGCCATTGGCAAACCTCAAAGTTGTCATTTATGATGTAGATATGCGTGAGTGGCAGGCACTGGCTGATACATTTACGAGTAAAGAAGGTAAATACGAACTTCAATGGACGCATGAGCAGCTTAGTGGTCGTGGAAAAATGGAAGCGGATATTGCTGTAAAACTTTTTACCAAAGAAAAAGGCACAGAACTCTTTAAATCTAATATGGATGAAGTGCGGTTCAACGCTTCTGATAGAGAAGAAATTAATATAATTATAGGGCAAGCTTTGCCAAAGGAGGTGGTAGAATTTGACTTTCTGGTGAAACAAATTTCCTTTCTGGCCAATAAAGTTGCCATTGCCGATTTGCAGGAAAATAAAGAACACCGGGATATTACTTTTCTTTCAAAGGAACTGGAAGTGGCTGCTGAAAAGATTGAGCATTTGGTTGTTGCCTATCGATTACAAAAATTGTCAAAAATAGATGCTGCCTTCTTTTATGCCTTGTTTCGTAAGAATACTTTACTCCATAACGATTTTGCAAATAACCTGCATGCAAGGCTCTCAATAGGTATTGGTGTGGAAGATATAACCCTGTTATACGATGCAGCCATTGCTGACCGCAAAAAAATTGAAGCCGATATAAAAATTGCTATAGAAGAAAAAATTGTTTCACCGACAGAAGCAAAAAACGTTAAACGCAACCTGGAAATCCTTTCTCAATACAAAGAAAAAGCAACAGCATATTATAAAAACGAACACCCTAAAAAAGCAATTAACCTGCTCACCAACTTTTTTAAAGAAGGAAAGCTGGAAGAGGTTCAAGAATTATTTACTGAAAACAAGAATGACCTGAATACTTTTTTTGATAAAGTAACCGATCCTGCTTTTTATGCAACAAAGGAGAAAGAAAAAGATGGAAAGACTTCTATTGAAATGGGAAAATTTTTTGGTTTCGGCAATGAAATAATTCCTCAAATAGCCAAATCAAAAGGGCTTAAAAAACCTGAAGATGTAAGAAAACTGGCTAAACTAAATAAGGGGGAATGGGTTGCAGAAATTACCAAAGCAAGACCTGATTTAAAGGACAAACAGCTTATCAGCACATATGCCTCGGCAATGGTGAGGAAAATGGAAAAAGAATTTCCAACGATGGCTTTTGCCGCACAATTGGAAAGAGCCAAAAAACCAGTGGTAAAAAATCAGGATATAATTGTTTCATTTTTCAACAAGCACGAGGATTTTGATTTAATGAAACATAATGTAGATTTATTTCTAAAAGAAAAGAAGATTGCCACGAAGGATAAAGAGGTTATTAATGAAGAAATAAAGTCTGTTCAACGGGTTTTTAAATTAGTGCCGAATTATAGCAAAACAATGGCTTTGAGGAGTCAAAATATCCACTCATCGCAGAGTATTGTTGCTATTGGTGAAACCCGGTTTGTAAAAGAAGTGGCATTTAAAGCGGGGATTGAAGAAAAAGAAGCCAAAGAAATTTACCGCAAGGCAGAAACCAAACATACCGCTGCCATACTGATGGTAGGCGACCTGCAGGATAGTATGAGTGTGATGGATATTGCATCTTTTGAAACCACCACTTTAGCAAAAAAATTAGAAGCTGTAAGCAAAGATTTCCCGAATCTGAAATCGCTTTTCAAACTCGTTGATACCTGCGAGTGCGAACATTGCCGTTCGGTGTATAGTCCGGCTGCTTACTTAGTAGAGATTTTGCAATTTTTAGATAAGCGAATGGTAGTTGCCAACAATGCAAAAAGTGTGTTGTTTACAAGAAGACCGGAATTAGGTGAAATTGATCTTGGTTGTGCCAATGCCAACACGCCTGTAAAGTACATTGATTTGGTGTGTGAAATATTAGAGGAAGCAGTTGCGCCAGATACTGGTATCAGTTATTCAGGTGTGCTTTCAGATGGGGCAGACGCTTTGAAAGGCAAGATATCGAATGACTTGCTAATTACCTTAACAACTGCTGGCCTTAAAGTAACTGCTGATGCTTTGATTTTTGAAACAGAATCTTCAACATCTCGACAGCATTACCTTAGAGATAAAAGTCTTGTTTGCAAAATTGAAAATACTGGAGGGAATAACTACAAAGTATTTCGTTTGCGGCAAACTTTTGGTACAGCAGCAGAGTTGGATGCAGCACCGGAATATGTAAATGTTGGTGCCTACGATGAATTGAGAAATAAATCCTTTGCCTTTAAGCTTCCTTTTGATTTACAACACACAGAAGCCAAAGCATACCTCAGTCGCTTTGATGTAAACAGAGCTGATTTGATGAAAGCTTTTCAAAGTGCTGCCATCCCATCTGATGAAAGTATTGCCGCTGAAAGATTGGGTTTAACCGATGCGGAAAGAAAATTAATTACCCTCACTCCGGTACCCAATGACAATGCTGCTCAACAAACATTTTGGAATGTTCCAGCTACCGGCAATGTAGTACACCATTTAAAACAGGTTGATCACTTTCTTGATAGAACCGGACTTACGTACAAGGAATTGGACTTGTTATTGAAACTGAAATTCATAGATAAGAACGGGAATCTATTTATCAAACACAATGATTTATCCTGCGATACCGCAACAAAAGAAATCGCCCATTTAGATTTGGATGCTTTGGATAGAATCCATCGTTTCCTTCGATTACAAAAGAAAACCGGATGGAAGTATGAAACTTTGAATGAAATCATTTCACAAGGGAATCTTGGAGCAGGAAATCTAAATGATGCTTGCCTTATAAAAGCGGCTCAGTTGAAAGAAATTTCAGAGAAGGCAAATATTAAAATAGAAGAATTAATCGGATGTTTTGGAGAATTACCCAATTTAGTATTACAAGAAGATGGACTAAAACCACTTTACTATCAAGTGTTTCTTAACAAAGCAAAAAATGGAATACTGGATGAGGGTCTATTTCCCATAAAAGTAAATGGATCGCAATTGTTGAGTACCTACAATGGCTATATAGCTACCTGCCTTCAATTGAAACAAACAGATTTGGAATTCATCACGCCATTACTTCCTGATGGTAAGCTAACGTTCTCTAATTTAAGTTTTCTTTTTGCTGCTTCACGTCTGATAAAAATACTCAAATTAAAAGCAGAGGACTTTGCAATAATTCAGAAACTAAGCGGAATAGATATTTCAGATGGTCCTGATAAAACTATAGAATTTCTGACAGTCGTAGATGATTTTAAAAAATCACCTTTAAAGGCGATTGATGTCAGGTTCATATTAAACCATGAAGCCGAAAACCTCAGCGACCGGGAAATAAAAGTTACAAAAATTGAAGAGTTGTTGGGTAAGATAAAACTCGAATACGAAAAAATTAATGAGGAGCAGAAGTCAAAATTTGATAACAAGCTTTCGGCAGAAGAGCAGAAGGAAACGTTGATTAATGTTTTATCCCAATTAGAAAATGTTGAAGAAGGAGATGTTAAAACAATAGTTAAGTTGCTTGATAAAGAATTGACGGATGTAATTGATGCTGCAGGAATTAAAACAATTATTGATACTAAGTTTGATAAAGCCATCATTAGAACCAACATTAACATTGCTATTGATGCACTGGATGCATTGGCCAATGGGGTAGATGCTAGTAATGAGCAAAAGAATTTAGTGCAAGCATTATTTGATTCCATTTCCGATTTCCAAATCGCAAAAGGAAAACAGGTGGTCTTGGAGCAATCAATATCTATTAGTTTTAAGATAGATTTGTCTTTAATTAGAATAGTTCTACAGTTTGCCCAACTCAAACAACTTACTCCGGGAACAGATTTTGCTTCTGTGTTACTTATAGACAGTTTTGACAACGCAATAACTCCTGCTAATTATCCAAAACAATATGCATCCATTAGGTTATTGCATAAAATGTTTGCTTTGTTAAATGCGTTTAAATTAAGCAACACAGAAGTTGAATGGTATTTTAAAAATAATGCTAACGCAGCTTTGAGTTGGCTGGAGTTTGACAGCATTCCTTATGAATCAGGACAAACGGCTATTACTTTTTCAAAGTATTTAGAATTTTTAACCACAGTTTCTTATTCAAAACAATTCACTCCTGTTGTAAATCCTTCAGACGCAGAGAGGCCAATTAGTTATTTTACAATTGCTGAGATTGTTTTACCCGGAGCTTCAGCCAATAGGGATGAATTCCTAAATACCCTGGCTTTATTGACCGACTATACAAAAGAAGATTTGGATGCAATTGATGCTCATCTTTTCGCAGCTTTCGATATAAGCAATTATAAAAATTCAGAAACTTGGAGAAGAGTATTTGAGTGTGCGGATTTTACCAGAAAAATTGGTGCAACCGTTGCTCAAATAAAAAGATACATCAACCCGATTCTTACTGCAAATGAGGTAAGTGATTTGCGGGCAACATTAAAATCACGCTATGATGAAGACACATGGCTTAGCACTTTAAAAGAAGTCATGGATAGGATTCGTCCTCAAAAACGAAACGCTTTGGTTGCGTATTTAATGGCTACCAAGCCAGAAATGAAGGATGAGAATGATTTGTATGAGTATTTTTTGGTTGATGTGGAAATGGAGGCTTGCATGCCATCTTCAAGAATCGTTCAGGCTCATAATAGCATCCAACTTTTTGTGCAACGTTGTTTAATGGGATTGGAACGTGATGCCATTGCAAATGTAGATGATGACCCTAACTGGAACCAATGGAAATGGATGAAGAATTACAGGGTATGGGAAGCCAACCGCAAAGTTTTCTTATATCCAGAAAACTGGTATGATGTTACATTGACCGATGATAAAACTTATCTTTTGACAGAGTTCATTAATGAAATTCAGCAAAATGAATTGACCAATGATACTGCAGAGGAAGCCATCAAAAAATATCTTGAGAAGTTAGACAACATTGCTTTTCTGGAAGTAATGGCTACCTGGTACGACGTGCCTACAAGAAATATGCATGTATTTGCCCGCACCAAAGGTGGTGAACCTTCCATTTACTATTACAGGCGTTTTGAAAACGAACGATACTGGAGCCCTTGGGAAAAAGTGGAGTTGGACATTACGGGTAATCATTTGTTGGCATTTATGCGAAACAATAGATTGCATTTGGCTTGGCCTATGTTTAGTGAGGAAGCAAATCCTAACCAAACTTCAAAAATTCCTTCGAGTAATGATCAAGGGACAAGGGTAAAAATAGATAAGCCAGAAATAAAATTAAAGATTCAACTAGCAATTAGCGAATTAAGCAATAAAAAATGGCAGCCAAAGAGAGTTTCCAAGGAATTCATCAAAACCCCGCCCGATCCAGAACCTTATTCCAAAAACACGGTATCGATAGAGGGGTTTAAATTCTTTTATAATGAATCGGTTGATCAAATAGTAGTTTTTAATGAACAAGGAATATATGTGAATCTAAGTTCTGATAGTGTCCATTATCAATATAATACAATAGTTGCTGGAGCATTTGACATAGCTGGTTGCAAAGGATACCCTGAGTTAGCATCTCCCAAACCATATACACTAAACTTCGTACCCAAATTCCTTGATACAAAACTGATTGAACAGCGTTACAAAGAAATGGATTTGATTGCTGGAAATGATTTGTCTTCTTTAAATATTCATGCCCTTCTAAGCGGCAATTATTATACTAAAATACTTGCTCAAACACCTGGAACATTCCGTTTATCCTATCCTCATCAATTCACAAGTATTGATTTGATTGCTTTGATGTTTCAGTTTTTTCAATTGATCATTAATTCTGGAAAACGTGATGATAAAGCAAATAATTTCAAAATCCCATTGGGTACTTTGCTACCATACTTCAAAGAAGACAGTAAGCATTCCTATGTAATTATTCCAGGTTTCTATAAAAAGGAAAAGGATGCGGGTGAATTTTCTAAAACATACACTTTGAATGATAGTGAAAAAAGAACTGCATCGAATGTTTTTCAATTAATAGGTGATATTACCAATTGGTTTAAAAAAATGACATTTGAATTTCAGAATAATCATCCTGCGGATACAGCTACTGCAGTTAAATATATCCTGACTGATGCAGCTTTTCAAGATATATTAAAGGAGCTAAGTAAGTATGCGGATATGGATTTTTTCTTAAATCTTTTTATAGGTAAAAGTGGTGACCCAAAGGTTGATGAATTTTTAAATGAATTGATCGAAGATGAACCGCTGAAATATGGTGAGCAATTTAAGAATATGTACCATCCTTTAGTATGTGCCTTGCGAAGTATTTTGTATAAATCTGGTATTCCGTCTTTGATGAAAAGGGACACACAGATGCAAAAAACAAATTTTGATTTTAAATCCTATTACAATCCCAATGTGCAAATTGTCCCTCAAACATTCGTAAAAAATCCGGATGGAACAGAAACATTAAGCTATACTATTGAAGATATTGATTTTAATAGTGATGGAAGCTACAGTGCATATAACTGGGATTTATTTTTCAGGGTACCGCTTCATATTGCTGGCAGTCTTACCAAGAACCAACGCTTTGAAGAAGCATTGTCCTGGTTTCATTATATGTTCAATCCTACAGGTGCATTACCTGGAAACGGTGTACAAAAATATTGGGTAACTAAACCCTTTTATCTCAATCAGGAAACTGACTATGTAAGTCAGCGTATTGATTCATTGATGTATGCAACAGCAGAATTATCCAATCCTACTATTAAAGAATTAGAATTTGCAATAGAGGAATGGAGAAACAAACCGTTTAGACCAGATGTAATTGCCCGTTTTCGTCCAGTGGCTTATCAGAAAGCTTTGTTGATGAAATATATTGATAACCTCACCGAATGGGGAGATTACTTGTTTAGACAAGACACTATGGAATCCATTGCACAGGCAACGCAGATGTACATTTTAGCGGATAATTTATTGGGACCAAAGCCAAAAATTATTCCTGCTGTTATTAAACAACCGTATGAAACCTATAATCAAATTGAAGCTAAACTGGATAGTTTTGGCAATGCGTTGATAGAATTAGAAAATATTCTTCCAGACTTATCCCTGTTGCCTGAAAGTGGTAATGAATTGCCTTCATCTCCTGTAAACTTAGCTCTTCTTTATTTTTGTATTCCTGCCAATGAAAAAATGTTTGAATATTGGGATCGGGTGGCAGATCGGTTATTTAAAATCAGGCATTGCCAAAATATTGATGGCGTAGAAAGAAGTTTAGCATTATTTGCTCCACCGATTGATCCGGGCATGTTAGTTCGTGCCGCCGCTTCAGGTTTGAATTTATCATCTGTAATTGCAGGATTAAATGCACCAACTCCTTATTATCGTTTTAATATATTGTCACAAAAGGCAACAGAACTTGCCCAGGAGGTAAGAGGCCTAGGAAGCTCATTGCTTCAGGCATTAGAAAAGAAAGATGCCGAAGCTTTAACCTTGCTTAGAAGCGAACTAGAAATAAATGTATTGAATGCTGTTAAAGACATTAAAAGACTCCAGATACTTGAATCAAAAGAACAAATTGAAGTCTTAAAACGGACTAAGAAAGTTACCGAGGAGAGGCAGCAATATTATAATGAAATTGAGTTTATGAATGTTGGAGAAATCACATCCTTAGGTTTGAACGTGATTTCAGGTTACGCATATACAATTGGTTCAGTAATGGAAATGGCTGCTGGAAGCACCGCACTAATACCTGATATTAACATAGGTATTTCAGGAGCCTTTGGTTCCCCCGTAACCGTTTCCAAAGTTACTGGTGGAGAGCAAATATCAAATTCCATTAGTTCATTTGCAAAATCAATATTATTGGGTTCTCAGGTTATAGATAGAATTGCAGGAGGTGTTTCTACAATTGCTAATTACCAAAGGCGTAATGATGAGTGGCAGCTTCAGGAACGCCTTGCCTCAAAAGAAATAGCGTTTATTGACAAACAAATTACTGCAGCTGAAATTCGTAAAGAAATTGCGGAGAGTGACTTAATAAATCATGAATTGCAAATTGATAACGCTAAGAAAACCGACGACTTCATGCGTTCTAAATTCACTAACAAGGAATTGTACGATTGGATGATCGGGCAAATAAGTGCTGTGTATTTTAAATCATACCAACTAGCCCATGACTTTTCCAAAAAAGCAGAACGTTGTTATCGTTTTGAATTGGGCAATGATGACTCTTATATATCATACGGTTATTGGGATAGCATGAAGAAAGGATTACAGTCTGCTGACCATTTGATTCACGACATAAAACGTATGGAAGCAGGTTATCTGGATAAAAACAAAAGAGAATTCGAAATTATCAAACATGTGTCACTTGCATTACTTGACCCATTGGCTTTGGTAAGACTTCGAGCAACTGGTATTTGCGATTTTGAAATACCTGAAGTACTTTATGATATGGATCATCCAGGTCAATATTTCAGACGGTTAAAATCCGTAAGTATAAGCCTTCCATGTATTGCAGGCCCATATACATCAGTTAGTGCTAAACTATCGTTGGTAAATAACCGATACAGGAAAAATACAAACCCTGATAATGCAGCAACAACTGGCTATGCAGAAGACCCTGCCAATGATGAACGTTTTATTTATAATATTGGAGCAATTCAATCCATTGCAACCAGCAATGCTCAAAATGATAGTGGCATATTTGAATTAAACTTTAGAGACGAACGCTATTTACCCTTTGAAAACACTGGTGCAATAAGTAGTTGGAGATTGGAACTTCCAACGGAAATAAAACAGTTTGATTACAATACAATTTCAGATGTTATTGTTCATGTAAAATACATTGCAAGGGAAGGTGGTTCTGGTTTTAAAGACTTGTCGAATATTCTACTTAAAGACCAATTAGCCGCAATCAAACAAGGTTTAAATCAAAATGGTTTGCATATTTCTATCAACATGAAACATGATCTGCCTAACGAGTGGCATCTTTTGAAAATGAATGGAACGATTGATTTGACTATTGATAAATCAAGATTGCCCTACATGGTACAATCATTTGATACTATGTTGGAGATAGAGAGTATAATGTTTGTAGCTAAAGTAGAAGATAATCCGACGGATTTCACAATTAATGTTGCAGATCCGCTACATAGTACTTCCAGTGCTGTAAATCTTTCAAGAGTAGATGAGTTAAACCTGTGTAGAGGAATTAATTCGGATATTGAATTAGGTACTTTATTTGCTCTTTCAGTTTCAAATGCTGACATATTGAAATTGGAGGAGTTACTTTTAATTGTGAAATATCGTTTTTGAATTTTAAGTAATTCATCAAACATTATCCAATTGAAAGTTTCGAAATAGTTTATAAAAAAGCATGCCTGGACTATAAAATATCCGGGCAAGTTCCGATTACTAAAATCTACCTCCCGGGAAATGAAGGACATAAACAGTTATAAAAATTTGAAATTGAATAATATGCAACTATTTGGACCTCCCTTGCATAAATAACAATGGCAGATGATTAATTTTCGGAAATAGGTGATTGACTTTTCGATTAAATCAAAATCACGAGACTAAGCTGCTGAATTTTAAAGTTTAAATTAATATTTTATAAGTATGTTCACGTGAAATCATTTTGACAATTTGCTAATTAAATATCTAACCAAATGTTTGTAAAAATTGGATAGATAGGGTTATAAATATTGTTACCATTTCTCTTTTTCATTATCAATAATCATCTTCAAATCTTTCTCACTGGGTAAATTGATTAAATACTTTGAAACAAATACTTGTTGTGCCAAACCCAATATGGCATATTTTACCAAACCTAATGTGTAATTTTTTTGCTTTTTCAGATAGTAAAGTATGCTAATATTTATCCTAATAAATTTAATCATTTATGAGAAACAAAATTATCAATGAAGTAGAAGTAAAACAAGATTTTTTATATATCAAAAATATTGAAATACAATAAGTTAAGTTAATTCTGGTGAGTAAAGGACCGGGAATTATTGCACAACAGAAATTTGTTATTCTATGTATGTTTTGATAACGCACTAAAAATAAAAATGCCCGCATAAAATTATGCAAGCATTTTTTGTGGAGCTGAGGGGAATCGAACCCCTGTCCAAACACAATCACCATAAGCTTTCTACATGCTTATTTCATTATTGCTTGTCGGCGCTTAACAGGAAACGAACAAACCAATTAAACGCTTAGCTGAATAGTCTTTTGCTACAGTCACAGCCTTCTGCAGCAGCATCCTGTGTTTGTTTTGAGTCGGCGGCGGCGCATGGAAACAGGCTAACCTGCGCGGCGGCCCTAATGACTACTTAATCACTGATTAGGCAGCCATGGCATACTGAGTATTGCCATTTGAGATTTGAATATTCAGATTAAAGTGCTAATTACCCAACGCACTGCATGCTTACACCTACCGTAACCTATGCTGTCAAAACCAGTACAGCCCCAATAAGTTTTACGTAATACGTGTTAAGAAGTAGAATTTTTTTGTACCCGGCTATTGCAAATCTATTTAACATCCTTGCGTCGCACACTTGTACGGCAACAATGCTATGCAGCTGTAAACAGCCTGTACACAATTAATCATCAAAGAACTTTACTGTGCAAAACAGTTGGCAAATGTATAAAACTATTTGCCAATAAATTTCTAATTGATGTTTTATGTAGCTTCATCCCCATGAACAGCAAAGTATCACCAGCAACTATATACCAACAGCACATTGAAAAGTATACAGAACTACTAAAACAATTGCAGCAAAAGCGCAGCCAAATTGGCTGGCTTCGTTTTGCAATAGTTGTATTCACCTCAATTGCCATTTATATAAATATCGATAGCGCCCTTTGGTTAATAATAGCTGTAGGTATAACAGGAATAGCATCGTTTTTATTTATTTTATCAAGGGATGCAGATACAAAAGCTGCCATTGCCAATACCGAAATTTTACTGGCTATTAATCAGGAAGAATTGCAAATTCTTGCCGGTGAATATTATCACCGTTTCGATGGGGCTATTTATTTGCCCGAATTACATGCCTATGCCAACGATCTGGATATTTTTGGGAAAGCCTCCATTTATCAATACATCAACCGTTGCAGTGCACAACAAGGGCAGCAATTATTAGCTTCAAATTTATTGGCTGCTATGCCCAAAGAAAAAATACAAGAGGTGCAGCAGGCGGTAAAAGAACTAACACCTCATATATCATGGCGCCAGCAATTACAGGCTTTTGGATTAGCAAGTCCACTTACTACCCAAACAGAAAAAAGAATTGTTTTATGGTTACAGCAGCCTTATTTGTTTAAACAGGATTACTGGAAAATAATTGTACTTGTTTTCCCGGTGATACCGTTTACGGCATTACTGCTGTATTTAGTAGATATCCTAGATGGGGGTGTTTTTTCGCTGGTATTATTTGCCTGTTATTTATTTGCTTTCAGGCTAAGCAAAACAATTCATGGCACTTATGGACTTTTATCGGGTGTGGTGAAGCAGGTAACAACTATATACAGGCAATTGCAGCATATAGAAAAAGAGCAGTGGAATGCGGCTTATTTACAGCAAATACAGCAATCTGTAAAAAACCAACAGGGCGAGAAACCAGCCACCTCCATTCATTACCTGGTGCAGGTATTAAACCGCTTTGATGTTAGGTTAAATGTTTTTGCATTTTTCTTTTTGAATACATTTTTATTGTGGGATTTAAGGCAATTGCTGGCCCTTAACCGGTGGAAAAAGGAGAATAGTGGGGCCATTCCTGCCTGGTTTGCGGCCATAGCCCAGCTGGAAGTATTAAATAGCCTGGCCTGCTTGTCTTTTAATGAGCCCGATTGGTGCTTTGCCCGCATTGCCGACCACCATTTTGAAGTAGAAGCAGTTGATTTGGGGCATCCATTAATTATGAAAGATAGAAGGGTGAACAATAGTTTTGGCATAAATGGAATTGGGAAAATACATTTAATTACCGGTTCTAATATGGGTGGCAAAAGCACTTTTTTAAGAAGCGTAGGTGTAAATGCAGTATTGGCTTTAATGGGTGCGCCTGTTTGTGCCACCCGTTTTACTATAAGTGTGGTACGTATTATGAGTAGCATGCGCATTGCCGATAACCTGGCAGAAAATACTTCTACATTTTATGCAGAATTAAAAAAACTGAAAGGAATTATTGAGGCGGTAAATGCCGGCGAAAAGGTGTTTATACTTTTGGATGAAATGCTGCGGGGCACCAATTCTTTAGACCGCTACACCGGGTCAAAAGCTTTAATAACCCAATTAATAAAAGACAATGCAGTGGCCATAATTGCTACGCATGATGTGGAACTGGCTTCTATGCAAACAAATTATCGGGAGGCGATTAGCAATTACCATTTTGATGTTCAGGTGGCTAATGAAGAATTGTATTTTGATTATAAGCTTAAAGAAGGTATTTGTACCAGTATGAATGCTTCTGTACTTATGAAGAAAATTGGGATACAGTTGTAGTTATACCTAAAAGGCATTTTCTGCTGCATAGCATTACCGAACGTACAAGAGTGCGACGCAAGTGAAGCAGAAAATTGGTATAAAGCCAGGCTAATAACAACTGTACTGTTATTAGCCTGTATGTTTTATTTGAATAATCTCCAGAAATCGAGACCAAGTGCAAAAGCCATAAGGCTAAGTAACAGTATCATGCCACCCATTTGTGCGTATTCCATAAATTTATCGCTGGGTTTACGGCCACTGATCATTTCAACCAAAGTAAACAGTGCATGCCCGCCATCAAGACCTGGAATAGGCAAGAGGTTCATTATGGCAAGGGCTACGGAAAAGAAGGCGGTTAATGCCCAGAAATTAGCCCAATCCCAATATGAAGAAAACATATTGCCAATGCTGATTACACTACCCAATGATTCACTGGCATTTACCTTACCACTTACCAATAGTTTTAACTGTAACCAATAGGAGGTAAGGGTTTCCAAACCTTTTATAACACCTGCAGGAAAAGATTCGAAGAAACCATAACTGATTTCAGTTACCTGAAACATGGTTTTTGGATCTTTATTCGCAATGCCAATCATACCGGTTAATGGTACTGTTAATGCAGTTTGCAGGGTATCGGTATTACGCACATAGGCAATATTTACCTGCTTGCCTTTATTGGCCGAAATAACTTTCTTGAAATCATTAAAATAAGTGACAGTATTGTTGTTAATGGCAATGATTCTATCGTTTTTAGCCAGTCCGGCCTTTTTGGCAATGGAGGTATCGCCAACAGCATCGATGCCTGTGAATGGCATGCGCAAACCAATAAAACTAATATCGCGGTAAGTAATTAATTTACCTGCAAAGTCTTCAGGGATGGCAATATTTAATTTTTTACCATCACGGTCTACCTCAAAACTTTTTGCTCCATGCAGTACAACTGCCAGGGGAATTTTTGAAAAGCGATCTATGTATTGACCATCAACGGTTAAAATTTTATCGCCATCTTTTAAGCCTATGCTTTGTGCCAAAGAATCGGCGGTAATGCCATAGGTCATTTTATTGGTAGGTATATATGAATCGCCCCATTGCCATAACATCATGGCATATATAAAAAAGGCCAGCAATACATTTACGGTAACACCGCCAAGCATAATAATTAAACGCTGCCAGGCGGGTTTGCTTCTAAATTCGTAGGGTTGTGCAGGGAGTTTTAGTTGTTCTTTATCCATGCTTTCGTCAATCATGCCGCTAATTTTAACATAGCCGCCAAAAGGTACCCAGCCTAAACCATATTCTGTTTCGCCAATACTTTTTTTCCAAATGCTAAACCAGGGGTTAAAGAAAAGATAGAATTTTTCTACGCGGCACTTAAACCAGCGGGCTGTAAGAAAATGGCCCAGCTCGTGCAGGGTTACCAATATGGAGAAAGAAAGAATAAATTGTAAAGTTTTAATTCCAACACCGGCCCAGTCAATCGCTAAAAGCATATTATTTGATTTTCAAATTTTTAATACAGTTGGTTTTTTGCAATGTAAAACCGCCTGTAAACTTGTACAATGATACAAAGGTTAGGGGCAAAAACAAATTAGTTACTAATTTTTAACACCTACATCTGTATTAAAGTGGCTGCGAAGTTACGTGCCTCGCCATCGCTTTCAAAGTATTGTTCCAGCGTTGGTTTGGCTATAAAAGGTATTTTATTCATGGTACGTTCTACCATTTCGGTAATATCTAAAAAGCCAATACGGTTGCGTAAAAAGGCAAATACGGCAATTTCGTTGGCGGCATTTAAAATACAGGGCATATTACCACCTTTTTGTAAGGCATCAATGGCCAATGCCAGGTTGCGAAATGTTTTATAGTCGGGCTCCTCAAAACCCAGTGTGCCGGGTTTTTTAAAATCGTACCGGGGAAATTTACTGCTAATGCGTTGTGGATACGCCAGTGCATATTGAATGGGAAGCTTCATATCGGGCAAACCCATTTGGGCTTTTATGCTGCCATCTTCAAACTGCACCATACTGTGTATAATGCTTTGCGGGTGAATAACCACCTGCACCTGTTCAGGCTGCAGGTTAAACAACCATTTGGCTTCAATCATTTCCAGCCCTTTATTCATTAGGGTGGCAGAATCGATGGTTATTTTGGCGCCCATGGTCCAATTAGGGTGTTGCAGGGCATGATCTCTTTTTACATTTACCAAAAAATTGGGCTTTTTACCCAGAAATGGTCCACCGCTGGCGGTAAGTATTACTTTTTCAATTTTATTGCGGCCTTCGCCAACCAGACATTGAAATATGGCTGAGTGCTCACTATCCACAGGAATAATGGCTGCTTTGTTTTCAGCCGCTTTTTTCATTACAATATCGCCGGCTACTACCAGTGTTTCCTTATTAGCCAATGCAATGGTTTTGCCATTTTCTATTGCGCTTAGGGTAGATTTTAAACCTGCAAACCCAACAATGGCGGCAATCATAATATCATAGCAATCCATAGAAGCTACTTCTTCCAGGGCTTCTTCGCCGGCAAAAACCTTTACATGGGTTTTAGAAAGGGCTTCTTTTACCGACTGATATTTTTTTTCATCCCCAATTACTACCATATTGGGGTTAAATTTCAGGGCTTGCGCTATCAGTAAAGTATCGTTGGTATGCGCCGTAAGTATTTCTACCGAAAATTTATCGGCGTGAGCTTCTATCACCTCCAGTGCCTGTGTGCCTATTGAACCTGTTGAGCCAAATATGGCAATTCGTTTTAGTTGAGACATGCTTTTTATGGTTAGTCTTTTTTTACAATGTTGGTAAAGGTAACAGAAATACCCACTTGGCTAAAAGTGAATTGGTAGTTTTCCGTTTCATGAAATTGTTATTAATAAGATTTCAAATTAAAATTTGTTTTTCTTTTTTGTTGAGCCTGGCTGCTGATTATGAATAAGGCATCCGTTGCGTCGCACATGGCGGGGTTCTGTTCGCTGCCCGGCAACAAACAGCCTTTTTAAAAATAGCCCCATAGTATTGTTGCCGTTGAAGTGTGCGACGCAAGTAAAGCCAAATGATATTTTCAACTGCCTGGCTAATAATGCATTACACCTGCGTAATATATGGCGCCAGTGCATTGGCAATGGTTCTGTCGTTACTTAAGCGGGGTAATTTGTTTTGTCCGCCCAGCTTGCCAATAGATTTCATATAATCTATAAACCCGTTTTTGCGTATTTGTGTTATTTTAAGTTCCTGTAAAATATTGCCGGTAATAAGGTCATCGTAATACACGTTTTTAGCCCTTAGGTTATTGTCTACCTTTTGTTTAAAGGCATCTATATTAGCAGGCAGGTTTTCGAACTCGATAAACCATTCGTGATAGCTTTTTTCATTGTTTTGCTGCACCATGGGGGCAACAGTAAATTCTACTATTTTAATGTTTTCTTCGTTGGCGGTTTTAAGCAGGGCAGCTTCCACTTCTTCTCCAATTACATGTTCGCCAAAGGCAGAAATAAAATGTTTGATACGGCCGCTAACAATAATACGGTAGGGAGATGTAGATACAAATTTGATGGTATCGCCCAGGTTATAGCCCCATAATCCGGCATTATTATTAATGATAAGGGCATAGTTTTCGCCAATTTTCACTTCTTCCAGTGAAAGTCGGGTCGGGTTTTCGTTAAATATTTCTGTTGCCGGAATAAATTCAAAGAAAATACCCGAGTTGGTGTTAAGCAGTAATCCCGGTTCGGTTTGGCTATCCTGAAAGGCAAAAAAGCCTTCGCTTGCCGGGAAAAGCTCAATGCTATCTATTTTACGGCCAATGCTTTCAAATATTTTGGCTTTATAGGGTTCAAAATTTACACCGCCTTGCACCATCAGGTTAAAATTGGGGAATAGTTCACCTACTTTTTTGCCAGATTTTTCCATTAACCGGTCAAAATACATTTGCATCCACGGCGGAATACCACTTATCAAAGTCATATTCTGATGGTAGGTTTCCTCAACTATTTTATCCAGTTTGGCTTCCCATTCCTCAATACAATTGGTTTGATAACTGGGTAATTGGTTGCCCCGCAGGTATTTTGGAACGTGGTGATTTACAATGCCGCTAAGGCGGCCGGTGGGTATACCGGCAATACGATCCAGTTCGGGTGAGCCACTTAAAAAAATCATTTTGCCTTGTGTAAAGGCATAATTACCTGTTTGTGCCAGATAGCATAATAAGGCATCGCGGGCAGAATTGATGTGATTGGGAATAGATTCTTTTGTTATTGGAATGTATTTTACCCCGCTGGTTGTACCACTTGTTTTGGCAAAATAGATGGGTTTACCCTTCCATAAAACATTATGGCGGCCCTCCTTTATTTTTTCGATATAGGGCTTTAACAGCTCATAATCTCGTATTGGAACCTGTTTTTTAAAGTCTTCGTAATTATGGATATTACTAAAGCCGTGGTCTTTACCAAAATCGGTATTGATGGCCGATTTTATCAGACTTTTTAAAATGTGTTGCTGATCTGCCACGGCAGTTTCCATGCCTTTGGCTATCTTATTATATATATAATTGGCAAACGGACGGGCTAATAGCGATTTTAAATTCATATTGAAAGTATAAACAGGGTGTCAAAAATAGTACTACCCTGCCAGTTCTGCGGCATAGAAATCTTAATTTTGCAAAAGAATTGGCAGTAAGATATAGAATCTTAAAAGAAATTTGTTGGGAGATGTAACAAATTAAAGTAAAACTCCTACCTTCGCCGTCCTAATTTTTTAAAGTTATGTTAGCAGTTGTAAAAATAGCGGGCCAGCAGTTTAAAGTACAAACCGGAGATAGTTTGTATGTTCCTCATATCGCAGGTAAGACTGGAGATAAAGTAGAATTCAGTGATGTGTTGCTTGTTGACAATGACGGTGTATTAACAGCCGGCAAAGATGTAACAGCAGTTGTAACCGCTGAAATTGTAAATGACCTTGTTAAAGGTGATAAGGTGATTGCTTTCAAAATGAAAAGAAGGAAAGGTTTTCGCAAAAAAACCGGTCACAGAACTCAGTATACACAAATCAAAATTGAAAGCATTGCATAGTATGCATGTTTTTTAATAAGGTATTTGTATAATAAATAAATCATAATCACATTTAGATAATCATTTTTTATGGCACACAAAAAAGGTGAAGGTAGTGTAAAGAATGGACGTGACTCACAGAGCAAGCGTCTTGGTGTTAAAATATTTGGTGGTCAACCTGCCATCGCTGGTAATGTTATTTTACGCCAGAGAGGAACTGTATATCATCCCGGTACTAATGTAGGAGTGGGAAGAGATTTTACATTATTTGCATTAACTGATGGTACTGTTCAATTCAAAAAAGGAAGATTAAACAGGTCTACTGTTTCTGTTGTTCCAGTAGAAGTAACTGCATAGATTTTATTTTTTTGGCAGTTATCATAAAGTTTTTTTATTTTTATGGCATATTTACTAACCATTTAAATTTAAAAGAACATGGCAACTGCAAAAAAAGCTGCTAAAAAAGCTGCTCCAAAAAAAGCTGCTGCTCCTAAGAAAGCCGCTGCTCCGAAAAAAGCTGCTGCTCCTAAGAAAGCTGCTGCTCCAAAAAAAGCCGCTAAAGCTGCTGCACCTAAAAAAGCTGCTGCTCCTAAAAAGGCTGCTGCTCCAAAGAAAGCCGCTGCTCCTAAAAAAGCTGCTGCTCCTAAAAAGGCTGCTGCAAAAGCTGCTCCAAAGAAAGCCGCTAAGAAATAATCTTAGGCTTTACAGCACAATAAAATTGAGTCCCGGTAATTTACCGGGACTTTTTATTTTTAGACAAAACATAGTTTATGGATAACTATACCATTGCTGATAATTTTTCTTTGCTGGCCAAACTGATGGATATACATGGCGAGAATAGTTTTAAATCAAAATCGTATTCATCTGCAGCATTTGCCATTGAAAAATTACCCATTGAATTAGCAACATTAAGCGAGGAGAGAATATTTGCCATTAAAGGGGTAGGAGAAGCTATAGGCAAAAAAATTATAGAACAAATCAGCACAGGCCAGCTATCATTATTAAATGAGTACCTATCTAAAACACCTTCTGGGATTTTGGATATGCTTTCTATTAAAGGCCTTGGTCCCAAAAAAATTGCTGTCATCTGGAAAGATCTGGAGATTGAAAGTTTGGGCGAGCTATTATACGCCTGTAATGAAAACCGGTTATTATTATACAAAGGATTTGGAGAAAAAACCCAGCAAAATATAAAAGAGGCCATTGAATACTTCTTAAATAATATAGGCAGTTATTTATATCAACAGGTAGAACAATATGCAGAGAATGCACAACTAATATTGCAACAGCAGTTTCCTGCAGCAAAATTTGCTTTAGCGGGTGATTTTATAAGGCATATGGAAACTATTGACCAACTGGTGTGGGTAACTACTGTTGAACAGGAAGTGCTGACCACCTATTTGGCTAAAGATGAAACTTATACTATAGAAAAATTAGCTGCTAACCTAACACAGGCAAAAGGCAAAGAGAATCTCTTACTTGTATTTAAACATGTACCACCTGAAATATTTTATCAAACAGTGTTTGAAAACTCCTGCAGTGATCTTTTTCTGGATACCTGGAAACAAAGATTCCCGTTTGCAGGTGAATATGAAAGTGAAGCAGCAATTTTTGAGAATGCTGGTGTACCATTTATTCCAGCCTATTTACGGGAAACTGCGGCAATTGTATCATCAGCCGTAAAAAATAACCTTCCGGTGGTGATACAGGATGCAGATATAGCAGGCATTATTCACAGCCATAGCAAATGGAGTGATGGATCGAATAGCATTGAAGAAATGATTGTAGCAGCTAAACAAAAGGGGTTACAATATCTTGTTATCAGCGATCACTCTAAATCGGCTTTTTACGCCAATGGCTTGTATGAAGAAAGAATTATTGCACAACACGAGGAGATAGATGCTTTAAACGCCAAATATGCTCCATTTAAGGTGTTTAAGAGTATTGAATCAGATATACTGAATGATGGCAGCCTGGATTATCATAATTCGGTTTTAAGCAGCTTTGATCTGGTAATAGCATCTGTACATTCGAATTTGAAGATGAAAGAAGATAAAGCCATGATGCGTTTACTGGCCGCCATTGAAAATCCCTATACTTCCATTTTGGGCCATATGACCGGGCGCCTGTTATTAAGCAGAAACGGATACCCGGTTGATCATAAAAAAATTATTGACGCATGTGCCGCCAATGCGGTGGTTATTGAATTAAATGCACATCCCAAACGATTGGATATAGATTGGCGCTGGATAGATTACTGCACGGAAAAGGGAGTAATGATTTCTATTGACCCCGATGCGCATACTATTGAAGGGTACAAGGATATTCATTATGGGGTACTTGCTGCCCAAAAAGCCGGCATTACAAAAGCACAAAACCTGAGCAGTTTTTCCCTGGCACAAATGGAAATTTTTATTGCACAACAAAAATCCAAGAGACCTTAATTATTTTATAGCTGTTTTTTATTGGTTAAGTACAGGTTTGATGCCATGGAAGCGGAACCCCGAACCGAGCGTGGCAAGCGGTGATGCCCATACTATTGCAGCTGGTTAACAAATACTTCATTTTAATAATTAAGGTTCTATTATAGGTGGTAATGGCAAAGTTTTTTAAGTGAACTAAACTTCTTTAATTTGTAATATGAGATTAATACTTACGGCAATTTTAATGGCTCTTTTCTATGTGGCTTGTAGCCCCGGCACCAAAATGTTTGCAACGGAAACAGAAGCAGGCACTGATTTTTCAAAATACAAAACATATGCTCTGTTGCCAACCGATGATACATCATACGCCAAAATGGTGAATAAGCAATTGTTTGAACAATACCTGGCACAAGCAGGGATTTACCAGATAGAGAAAAAACGACTGGTAAAAGATTCAATACATCCGGATTGTTATTTTAAATACACTATGGTGATGAACAGGAAATACGAAACCAATCAGCAATCTCAGTTGGTGTATAAGCCCGAAGTGTATACCCCGGCTTTTGATAATAATGCCCGCATTTATTATTTTAGTTCAGATAACCGCCCCGTCATTTACAAAGGAAAAATGGAAGTAAGTACTTTTAGAGAAGGTGCATTAATTATTGACATGATTGACGCTGCTACAAAGAATGTTGTTTGGAGAACTTCTTATACCTATAAGCATGATGAAGCAGCTTTGCCAACACTTAAAACGGCTGTAGATATAATAGTACCTGCTTTGTTTAAAAAATTTCCTGTGAAATAAAATATAGTAACCTAAAGAATTAAAGCTGCTTGAAAGGCAGCTTTTTTTATTTATGTATTTCTTAACTAACTTTTTAACTCCCCTGGTATTAACAAAAAATGCTTGTATGAAATTGTTTAAACAACTTATGTGGCTAATTATACCTGCTGCTTTCATGTCTGTATCCTGTACCAGTAACGAAATTGGTTTTAGTAAAGATGTAAATCCCGAAACGATATTCAGCAGTTATAATATTAATTACGATGAAGGTGATGATAGTGTTAACTGTTTTATGCAGTTTCGTTTTGCCGGCGAAAATGGCACCACACTTATTTTAAGCAAGCCCAGTAATATTGCCATAGACGAAAAAATCATAGAGGTAGATAGCTCTACAGCCTTTGGTGCTTTTTATTTGGTGCGTTTTGGTGTAAATGATTTTAACGGGTCCCATCAAATAGTGTTTACAGATATAAATGGCAAAACCCATACAGAGAATTTTAGCTTTAGCAAAATAAATTGCATAACGCCAATACCCGCTGTTGTAACTACTGATTCATTGGCCATTTTGCAGTTCTCAGGCGCAGCTCGCAACGATGAAATTTCCGTGTCCATCTCCGATACTGCTTCTGCTACCGCAGATATAGAAATTCAGGAAGAAATAAGGAATAATAAAATACAAATTCCCATTGCCCAATTAAATACCCTAAGTAAAGGGCCAATAGAAATTAATATTCATATGCATCGAGCCTTGCCATTAAAACATGCTACCAATCAGGGAGGCGAATTTATTATTCAGCAAAACATTACCGTGGCTAAAACCATTTTGCAATAGTTATTGTACCGGGCAATTGATTATTAATGGGACATACTTGCGTCGCACTCTTGTACAGCAAATCTATAGGCTGCAGATAATGGCTGTAAAGTTGTAAATGCAATTATTTATTATCAGGCAGCGGTTTTTACCCATTTTCGACTAATAAAAAAATACCATGCAAGTGCAGCCAGTATTCCAATAATGGATACCAAACCAATGCCTGAATAAGCTATCCTGTTATGCGCAAATACATGTTGTAAATTTTCCGAAGCATATAAAGGAAGCCCCGATATGGCAATAATAGTTCCTAAACTTAATGCCGCAGCAGTAGCGGGATATTGCGGGGCACTGCTATATAATAATTGCAGGGTAACCGGCACAGAGCTTTGTAAACAAGCTACCCCAAACCCAAATGCCAGTACATTATTATGACCAATTTGCAATAATATAAATGCTGCTGGTAAACTAAATAACAACCATTTTTTCCATCCAATGGCATCAGCCATAAAACCACCAATCCATTTGCCGGTAAATGCACTTAGTCCGGCAACCAATAAACCATAAGGGTAATTAATGGCAAACCCATTTAGTAAGTCAAACAAAAATGAACGCAAACACATCATAAACAATAGAAGTATCATTATCATATCATGGCTATCGGGTATATTATTTTGTGAAGCGGTTACTTTATAAACCGGAAACCCATTTTTTATGATGATTACCAATAAGCCAATCACCAAAAGCATTGGAATTAAAATACTGTAAACAGGTAGCGACCCGCAAAAGCCACCAATGGCAAGACCTGCTACACCAGGGGCAGTAAAAATGCCCAATAATGAAAATTTATTTTTATGCAGCATCAGGCAAATACAACCACCCGTTACATGTAAAAGTGCCGATGCAATGCCCGCCACGCAAATAGCCAGCAGGGGTTGTATAAAAAACAGGGCACAGGCCCCAATTAATAATAGCAACGCATTGATACCAAAAGCTTTTAAATTTTTGTTTTTATCCAGCCACATGCCAATGGGTAATTGCCCGCCAAAAGCCAATAGGGCATATAATATCAATGCTGTTACAATTTGGGTATTTTGCATAGTATTAGAAGCGTAGGCAAGCATAAAGCCAGCCACCCAATCGTTAATGCCATGCGCTATGGCCCAGGAATAAATAATTTTTTTATCTGTCTGCATCCTGCTGTTTTAAAACAATGAATTACCGGTTATCAATAAACCAACCCCCAAACTGCAACCGTTGGCAAGTAGCGAAGCCACCCAGGCTTTCCAAACATTGGCACTAAAGAACAATTGTAATACAATCGCCTCCATTATAAAAACGCCCAGTTCAAGCAGCCACAAGGGTAGGCCAGTATTATCAAATAATACCGTAAACAAAGGCCAGGTAAATAAATTAAGTAAAGTATCGGTAAACAGTGCGGTTTTCCATTCAGTCCTGTATATCCATACCACAATAGGCAGTTCCAGTAAAAGTGTATACAGCAGGTATTGTAAAATTTGCATGCAGCGGCTTATTCAATATGGCCAATACTGGTTTTCTTTTTCCGCCAAAAAAAGTAAACCACTAAAATAAGTACGGCCACCAGACTTATACCTATTAGTATTTCATTTCTTTTCCAGAATTGGCGCACCGATTTGGTAATACCATCCTTCCCTTTACCTGCGTTTTCATTATCACCGGCAAGCGATGTTCGTGTGGTAGTATACAGTAATTTGTTATCTGCAATGCCTGTAAAAGCAATTCCTAAATTCTCCTGTTCCACTTCACTCAGAAAAATACTATCGGTAAAAACTGTACCCAAACTGGCGTAAATAATTATTTCATGTGGTAAACCCTGACTGGCATAAATGGTATACAAAGTGTCTTTAGTAATTACTGAATCGGTATCAAAATCCTTTACATGAAGGGTATAATTACCTAAAGCCGAGATATTGGAAAATACAACCCTTATATCCTGACGCCTGTGATTACCTGGCATATCAGCCAATGCAGAAAGGGTAATAAATAACAAAAGAACCCCATAAAATTTCCTTACGTTCATTGTTGTTTGGTTTGAACAAGAATAATTTGCCTATGCAAATTTTATATTAAGATAGAGAGATTTTTTATTTATTTGGTATTTATTATTTCCCGGCCTGTCTCTTGTCCCGCTTCCAAAAACCAAACACAAACCCCTTTTTCAAATGTTTACAGCCTTCAAAAAACGGTTAAGAAGTACAATTTTTCTATTGCTACGTATAAGTTTTAATAATATATCCCCATTCTGTTATTAACAACCTAATATTCTTAATATTTGCCATTATTTAAAAAATTACTCAGTTAGTATTAAGAAATTTTAGCAGCACAGATATCCATGGAAGTATTGATTAAAATATTCAGGTTTGGTATTGTTGGCCTAACGGGTATGGTGCTCGATTTTGCCATTACCTGGGTACTCAAAGAAAAACTTACAATAAATAAATATATTGCCAACATTATGGGCTTCGTGGTAGCCGCTATCAATAATTTTTATATTAATTATATTTGGACGTTTAACGCCTCCTCAACCAATATGCAATTGGATTTTGTAAAATTCTTTGTATTTGCTTTAATTGGGTTGGCATTAAACAGTGCATTACTATTTCTTTTTCATGAGAAATACAAAGTGCATTTTTACCTGGCCAAAGCACTTGCCATTATTTGTGTATTTGCCTGGAACTTTACAACAAATTATTTTTTCAATTTTCATTCCTGAAAATGATCTATAAAAAGCGGGTACTCATTCTCATCTTTCTAACAATGCTTATCAGGCTTTTTATAGCCAATTATCTCGAGTTGGGTAACGACGAAGTGTATTATTGGACCTACGCTTTACACCTCCAAATGAATTATTTCGATCATCCGCCCATCATTGCCCTGCTTCTAAGGTTAACTACGCTTAACCTTCATTTTCAACAGGAAATTTTTCTGCGTCTCGGTGCCATATTGGGTGCGGCCGCCGGTACCTGGCTTAGTTATTCCATAGGTACCAAAATCCGTAACGAAAGAACCGGCTGGTTTGCAGCACTGCTATACAACACCTGTGTGTACAGCTCTGTAATTGCCGGTTTATTTATCCTGCCCGATAGTCCACAGGTAGTTTTCTGGTTACTATGTATCAGGCTGGCCTTAGCATTTGTACCCCAAACCAATAAAGCAATGCCCTCCCTAACAACATGGGTATTGTGGGGGCTGTGCACCGGCTTATGCATTATGTGCAAAGTGCACGGTATATTTTTATGGCTTGGGGCGGGTTTATATATACTCGTATACAACCGGCAATTATTAATGCAAAAAGGTCTCTACCTATCGGCAATAATTACAGCAGCCGTAATAAGCCCAATATTTATTTGGAACTGGCAAAACAATTTTATAACCTGGCTGTACCACAGCCAGCGGGTGGCGGTACACACCATCAGTTTCGATAAAGACAGTTTTATACAGGCCATCACCGGCCAAATTGCATACAATAATCCATTAAACTTTATTGTCATCATCCTGGCCATCATCTATATCCGTAAGCAACAATTATTATCGGCCGGTATAACATCCATGCTCTTATTTTTATCACTGCCAATCATCATTACAGTAACAGCTGCGGCTATGTTTAATTCCGTTTTACCACATTGGAGTGGCCCCGGCTTTATTACCCTCCAGTTTATTGCAGCCGCCTATCTCGATGTTAAATCTACTGCCGCCTGTGTAGTACCCAAATTTGTAAAATATGCTACAGGCTGTATCATGTTTGTAATAAGTGCAGGCTTTTTGTTTATCTCTTATTATCCGGGTACTATTGGCAGTAAAAATAAAAACATATTGGGCGATGGCGATTTTACCCTCGACCTCTACGGCTGGCAACCCATGGGCGATAGTATTCGCAATTATATCAATCAGCCCGCCGTACAGCCCCAAATACCCGCCAACCGCACCATTGTTTGCAACAAATGGTATCCCGCCGCCCATATAGATTATTATATTGCCCGCACCAACCAAATGCAGGTAATTGGCGTAGGTAATTTTACCGATTTGCACCAATACGTATGGTTAAACCAGCAGCGTAACAATTTAAAATTGGGCGATAGCGCCCTTTGCATCGTGCCCAGCAATTACATGATCCCCATGCCCGATACTTATTTGCCCTATTTCTCCACCGTGCGTTTATTACATAGCTTTCAAATAACACGGGAGCAGGCCGCTGTGCGTTATTTCAACCTCTATTTACTCACCGGTTTTAAAAATACCGACGAAGCGCATACCCTCTCCGTAAACTAATCAGGCAAACAAAAACAGCAGCAAATTTATTAGCCCGGCATATACCCATTGGGCATCGCCGCTTGCGTCGCACTCTTGTACGTTCGGGGCTTTATGCAGCTTTTCCAAGGCATAAACTAAAGCCATTGCATCCTCACAACTAATTTGTTGCAGGGTCTCCTTGTGTGCGTTGGAACTTGTTACCGGAAATGCGTTTGCTAAGGCAATGGTACGCTTCACTGCAAACACTTAGCAGCATACTTACGCAAGAATAGGGAAATCAGGGCCAACGAACCGCAGCGTCCCTTCCGCACACAAAGCTATTTAAGAAGACTTTGCGGAGAAGGAAACAACGGAAGTGTGTAATCTAATCTTCAATTGAAAGCGCATTTTTTATTTTTAAATCCATCCCATATTTCAAACCCGTATATTCATTTATTGCAATTTTTATTCCTGACTTTGTTTTGATACTATTTAAAAAAGGTAATGCATAATTTACAATTAGATCTTCAATGATGGTTTCTCTTTCACCTTTGACAAACTCATTATTTTCTAAATCAAAAGCTTTTTTAACCAAGTCTTTTTGAGCCAAATCACTAATGCTGTAAATCAAATTGTATTTGTAATATTTAGGAAATTCGTCTTCACCTTCATATATTTCTTTTAAAAAACACCCCATAACATGTCCATAATACCCTCCATAGGGAGATTTAGCTGCAGCAAAAAAACAGATACAATCATCTGTATGCAAATACCATGTTTCCTTTTTTTTTATGAACCCTAGTGGGCTTAAAATTGAATCGATTAATTTGTAAAAATCTTTTTGATTAATAATCATGAATTAAGGCGTTTTTGGTGTTTGAAGTTCCTACGTTGTTAAGGATGTTCCAATAGGCATCCTGAACTGTAAATAAATACCCTTTTAAAAAGGGACGTACTAGCAGCATTAAAATCAATATGCTATTGTATTATAATCCTATTTACAATGTTAATGCTCCCAGTTAACTCCTTTCACAGAAAGGTATTTATTATAAGTTCCAGGTCACCCTTTGGAAGACCTGGAACAACGGAGTTTGTGTTTCCCCTAATAATTACTTGAAGGCGTAACATTGGCAGCAGTTTTTTTACTCGCCTTGGTGTATCCAGATATAGTTTTTTCCTGTCCAGTATATAATACCACCTGCGATTGGGGCGCCATCTTCATATTGTGCTGCCATTATTCCAGTGTGTGCTAATAATATCTCTTTGCCACCAATAATGTCTCCTGTTTCGTGGTCAAATTGTGTTTCAAAAACTGTTTTTTCTTTGTAAAGCTCCCAATTGTCTATCCAGTTGAAATCTTTTCCACCATTACCAAAATTTGTGCCCGCACCAAAAACATAAAATGCATTTGAGCTATTATGTATTAATAGAATACCTTTTTTATTGGTTGATTTTTCACTAATACTTAGTGCGATGTCTATTGTACCGTCTCCATTGAAGTCGGCTTCTATAAAAGATGGTTTTAAAAAACTGTCTAACTGGTATTTTTTATCGAGACCTTTTTCGTTAAAGGTTTTCATATACCAGGGAATATTCGATTTTGTTTCTGTACATCCGGCGAGTAACAAAACAATGAAGGATATGATTATTAGTGGTTTCATAAAATTGATGCTAACTCATAAATAGCCGAACTAAATACCCTTTCTCAAAAAATGAGTTCTACTCCCACTTTAGGATGCAGCGGTGCGAAATCTCCCTTGTTTACTAGACATTTGGCAGATTTATTTCTCGCTGTTTATAAGTTCCCAAATTTTGTCGTTATAATTTGCTTTTGTAATTCCTGTCAATTTTTCAAGTGTTGTATAATATTTTTCGTTTCCTTTTTCAAATTTTCCACAGGTTAATAATTCCCAAACGCCTTCAAACCCTTTTTCTTTTTCTATTTTCTTCACCAACAAAGCGTTTACAATATTGTCGGCTGAATTTGGGTAATTTCCTGTCTTAAAAGAAATTGGCGTTTCTTTTATTTCAGTCCAATTTGTATTTTTATTACTTGCAATTTGTTCTTTAAATGCTTTGAAGATTTCTTGCCAGCTCAAACCCCAGCTTCCCCCATAAATATAAGCACAACCTTCATCCACTGGCTTATTCACCTGACTTCGTGAAATAACCAAGCTTAATCTTTCGTGCCATAAGTCGTGTGGGTCAAATTCGTTAAAACTTGAGTTATTGTTGCCTAAAACAATTAGCTTTTTGTCTCCTAATGAAGAGCTCCAAACACTTTGTATTCTTCCATTGTAATCAGACTTATAATCAACCCCAATTAATTTTTGTAGTTCAATAATATTATCAGTACAATAATAGTCAGTTATTTTATTAGTTGCCTTTAGTTTCAAGTCAAAAGAAGTAGCCAATTTATTGAATTCTTTAACTTTCTCTTTGTTGATGGTAGTTTGATAATGGAAAACATTGTTTCCTGCTTTTTCAATTTTCCAATTTTTAGTGTTCCTGAGTAGTGGGGAAGAATATTGAAAGGTATTATTTATTTTGTGAGCAATAAATTCAAAACTTGTTCTCAAATATGATAAGTTTTCGAATGTTCCAATATACGATACTTGCAAGAGATATTGATTTTCTTTCAATGCTACAACATTTGTCAAATATGGCTTATAGAAGTAATCATCTTTATATTTCTCACTTTTTTCTATATTGTTTACCTCGTCAAGCAAAATAAATGTTTCTACTTTTTCGGTCTCTAAAACTAATTTATTTTCATCGTTTGGTTTTTGAGCAGCATTTAAAAACTCATTCAATGTTGAAATCAAAAGTTTGCTTTCAATACTGTCTTTTGGCAAAACTATATTTGGGTTTATTCTTACAGGATTTGTTTGTGCTTTTACGCTAAGTAGCGCAATTAAAAATGTCAGTGTTAGAAAATATTTGATTATCATATTTTATTATTGGTTAAAATTTATGGAGTTTATCTGGTTCTGCAAATCTTGCCACTAATCCGAAAATAGCCGAATTAAATACCTTTTCCCAAAAAATGAGTTCTCCACCTGATGGGTGATTAAAGGAGCGAAATACCCCTTGCTTACTCCACTGAAGCCAATGATTTAAGAAAATTTATACTTCGATCCTAATTATTTCCCATTTGAAATAATTAGCTGCTCATGCGCAATCTCAATCGTATCTATAGCAATTTCATTCGCGTCAGATTTTAAATCCGTGCTCGTGATTTTTGTAGGCCAGGCATTGCTTAATGTCCATTGCATGGTTATATTACCGTCCTCATCTAACAATTTAATTACTATCGTTCTTCTTTTTATCGAATTCATTTTAAATTGTGAGTGCCAATCCCAAAAACTATTGTCATTTACAAAGACACCTCTTTTCATTGTAACGTTCCCAAATTTGGCAATACCTGGCATTTTTTGTGAGGAGAAAAGCGGTGTATTGCTGTTACGATATTCAATAATTTGACTCTCCACATCCATGCCCGATACTTCCTGAAATGATATCCCTTTTAATTCATCTCCAAGATCAACTTCAAATCTGAATTTTGGTAAAGGCCATGTAGCGCCCTCAGCATTTTCGGTACTTTTTGGCATAGTTTATATTTTTTGTGATTGTTTTTCTTTTAGAGTTTTTCTACCATTTGCTATTAATCAAAAAAAGACGAACCAAATAGCCTTATCAAAAAAATGTATTATAGAAATTTGATACATTTCTCTACCACTGTTGGTGAAACTCAAACCCCAAAATGGGCACATATTTAGTTTGTTGTAGATCTACTTTTTCATTTCGCCCAGTTCCTTTATTAGCCCTGCATTTACCCATTGGGCACCGCCGCTTGCGTCACACTCTTGTGGGTTCGGTGCTTTGTGCAGCTTGTCCAGGGCCTAAATCAAAGCCATTTCACTTTCACAACTAGCTTTTTGCACGGCCTCATGGTGTGCATTGAATAGTATGGCAGCAGATGCTGAAACATGTTCGCTTTAAATGGTTTACCTTGCCGACACCCTTAACTTGTTGAAGGGTCTCTTGCTGTGCGTTGGATGTTATTACCTTGATTGCGTTAACTATGGCAAATGAACAAATCGCTATAGACGCATTATTGTAAAGGTAAACCAGGCAATACCGCAGGCCTAAAAACAGACAACAAAGCCGAAATGCGCTGGTATTGTATGCAGCAAAATAGTAAAACGAGGAGGTTGAAGTTCAGTTAACTCTCAAGATTTGACTCGTACTGAAGTTGCAATATGAGTTCCGTCACGCTCCACTATTCGCCAAACCTCCTATTATCTGCTGCTCTTCTATAGCGACTCCTTTAAGTGATACATTTTGCAAACGTCTCAACCCATTCTGTAGTCGGTTCGTCAATTGGTGCGATGTCTCTTCTTAATTGACAAATCGATTCAGCAATTGCAATCATCCACCTTTCACCAACTTTGTCTGGGTCGAGTGCATAATTCTTAATCTCATAATCAACCCACTCTCCAAATTCAAGTATTTGAATTTCGGTTTCGTGAATTAGCTTAAGTTCTTCAAGGCGGCTTTGAATTTCGGGTTTAAGATTTGGCTTCTGGTCTGTAACGAATCCAACAAGAGCAGTTTGAGGGTGTGTTTTTAATTTGTCATTTAGTTCTTCCAATTCATCTCTTAAATATGTCTTGCCATATTTTGCATCCCACGACTCTATTATATCCATATTTCCATGTGTAGCAGTAAGTTCAATGTCACCAATATTACCGTGTTTCTTGTTCGCAGAACGCATTTGTGAAAGAGGTTTGAGAAAGCCACTTAAACATTTTTCTTCTTCCAAAACTTGAAATAGCGAGTGCATTGCAACTTCAAACATTCTAGCCGAATATGTCGAACTCTCAATGAACTTTGTAATGGTCAAATAACAATTTTTGAAAGATGGTTTCTTTTCCAAAAATACTTTTAGAGTTTCCAGGGTTTTGTCTGTGAGTTTAAGAAAAGCTTCTGATTTATTGTTTAGAAAAATTACAAGCTGTTTCAATGCATTTACTGCATCAAGCTTTCCCGTTTCAACTGAATCAGTAATTTCCAACCATTCCTGTCTAGCACCTCGAATAGCAGCTTTGTACAGTTTTGAATAAGGATAATTCTCCGCTAAACTTCTCGTCATCATAAATCCATCAGCATTCAACTTTAAAAGGTTGTGTTTCCTCAAAACTGGAGTAATATAATTTTTATCAAGAACTCTCATAGGCACTCCTTCCTTCCATGAAAAATCGGCGCCTGTACTTCCTTTGTGTAATCTAATTGATTGGTTGGGAATAATTGATTTTACAGTCAATTGTAAAATAGTTAAGCCAACTATTGCTCTTCCAACTTCACTTGTTACGGAATTAACTAGCGATTCAATTACAGCTATTTGTTCTGGGTTTATTTCCTCTATTATTACTTTTGGGTCTTTGCATTCGGTAATTATGTTTTCAAGAAACCCATCTTCTAATGCCTTCTTGATTACAGCAAGCCGCTTTTTTGCCTCATCAGAAGTTTTGCCTTCTGGAAATTGGTATTCCATGCCATCCTCGTTTACTAAAATACTTCTGTCTGAATAGATGTATAAAACTGGTTCTTTTTTTTGTTCTTTATCCATGTGCTTGTAATGATTTTTTAAGTTGAACGCTAAAATGATTCAGAGATGGAAATCGATAAGGGATTAAATATTCGTTTTCAGAAATTTCTGGGTTCGTATTGCTATTTCTAATTTCAAATCCAATTTTACGCAATTCATAAAAACATGTTAGTAAATTACTTTTACTGATATCATAGCTTGTCGCAAATTGATTTATGTTTTTAATCTGTCCGATTGAATTGTCGGCAAGGATGAGTTCAAGCACTTTCCAAACATTCCCCGTAATTTCGTTTTCAGCTTTTGTAAATGAAAATACAATATCATTTGAGTATTGGTAATAACCGAAAAGCTGAATTAAGTCAGCTTTAATATGATTCTCTGCTAATGCTTGCTCAAACACTTTCCAAAGAACAGTATAGTCGGTTAAAATGCTACTATTTGAAATTAATTGAACTTCATTGACTGAAAGAAATAAAGGTGAATTCTTAATTTTTCTTAATTCAATTCTATAAAGCTCCTTTGCATTTTCATTTCTGTTCAGTTCAAAATTCCACTTTTTATTTGCTGCTTTAAACCTTACTTCGACTTCTGATTTCGGGTTGCTTTTTATTTTGAAGTTATTTGTCAACTCAACTTTATAAATTTTATTTACAATTTCTTTTTTGGGATTCTCTTTCCGGCTGTCTATTGCAGCAGCTGCTTTCTGAAAATAGTGGTCTGTTTTTTCACTTTTCAATTTTCTGAAGGAAAGCTTTTCAACTTCTTCTAAGTAGTTAAACTCAAATGGTAAATTAACATTGAAAAACTGATTCAGAACACTCAACGCTAACATTCTTGCAAATTGTGGTGGAACTGAATTTCCGATTTGTTTACTAGCAATAGCTCTATTACCAAGTATTTTGTAGTCATCAGGAAATGTTTGTAGCCGTTTCAATTCTTCAATTGTGAAATGCCTGTTCTCCCAATGAAAAGGTCCAGTATATTGCCCCCCTGAAGCTTTTAAAGTTCTTATTGGCTTTATCGGGTCAGCTTTGTAAAGAAAGTCAGAGAACTTTGACCGCCATGCAAAGATTGGGTTTGGATGACCCATTTTTTCAGTGAAGAAACTGTAATTCAGTCCAGTGGGAACTTCCTCAAGTAAATGTCCGAACCTACCATTGATTAAAGGAAGTTTGTCGTTGTCAGGCTTGTCAACATTTAAGATTGCTTGATGTGCGGAGTAGTGAGGAAACTCGTCATGCGAATCTGGACCATGTGTTGGTTTTGGAAATTTGAAAAGATTTCCTTTTGAACCTACGAGAATAATTCTTTCACGATGTTGGGGTACTCCATAGTCCGCTGCATCCAAAATACGATATGAAATGTTGTAACCAATTTCTTTAAATGCTGCTACAATCTTTTTTATAGATTCCCCTTTTTCTGCTCCAAGCAATCCGTAGACATTTTCAAAAAGAAACCCTTTAGGTTTTAGTTTTTCTAAAACTCTTACATACTCTTCAAATAAATTTCCTCTATTATCTTTTGTTCCTGCTACTCCTGCTGCTCTTCGTCCTGCTGCTGAAAAAGATTGGCAAGGGGGCCCTCCAATAATAAAATCAATAGGAGTAGCGATATTTGGTTCGTATTGTCTAATATCCTTGCATGTAATATTTGCATCAGCAAAATATTTTCCTATCATTTGGTTGTGCATCATTGTTTGCACAAACTTTTCTTCAAGTTCTACTGATTCAACTAAAGAAAAACCCGTGTCGGAAAAGCCAATGTCAAGACCACCTGCACCTGAAAACAAAGCAACAATGTTGATTGATTTATCAAGATTTTTTGTTGCCCATTTTTTGATTGCTTTTCCAAAGTCGTCTGGTGACAAGCTTTCCTCGTCGGAAATTTTCGAGCAAATTTCTTTGTAGCTGTTTTTGTTAACTTTCGTGTCAAAAAAACTTAGTTGATTTATTTCTTCTTCCCTCATTTTTTATATTTGGTTTTGTAATATTCAACTTTTGCTTCTGCAACTTTTAAAGTGTCAAGGTCGGCTTCTTCTTCAATCATTTTGTAAGCGAATTGGTCGCTTAAAAATTCTTTCACAAGTTGCCTTTCACTTACCTTGAAGAATAAAGCCATTTGTTTTATTTGTTCTTTTGTTGCTTGTCTTTCGTTACGTTCAATCTTTGCTAAGAGTGAAGTGTCGATTCCAATTTCGCTTGCAACTTCTCTCAAGGAAAGTTCCGCCTCCTCACGAAGAACTCTAAGCTTTTCTCCCAATGTCGTTACGCTAATTTTATTCGTCGCCATCTTGGACTAATTTTGTACAAAGCTAAATAACTATTTTTTAATGGACAAATATTGTCCACGAAAGTTTTCAACATGATGTGACTTCAAAATAATGAGTAGAGTTGGCGTAGAATTGGATGCTTGGTTATGGAAACGGGTCGCTAATTGAGTTGTAGATAACTCAAAAATAGACGAACTAAAAGCTTTTCCGAAAAAATGTTATTGATAATCAATACTTTTATTGTGCGTTTTTTCAACTAGATAGTGCCTCAATTTTTTTTTACCATTAATATTCCCTTTCTTCCATAAGTCATCAAAAGGGCTTGTAATATTTACCAATTGCATTTTAGCCACATGCAAATACATTTCTGTGGTAATAATGCTAAAATGGCCCAACATGTCATGTATGTAAATAACAGAAATACCTTTTTCCAACAAATAAATCGCAAAAAAATTGCGTAATGCATGAAAACTTACTTCTTTTCTAATCCCAGCTTTTTCCTATGATTTTTAACTTTTTGGGATAAAGCCATTTGTCAATTTTTCCCAATTCATTTCCAGTCAGCTAAAGCTGACGGCAATAAATTTTATTTCCGGATAGAAATTAATTGAGGCAATATTTCTTCATTTATCAATTTTTAGTTTTAGTCAAAATATGCATCAGTTATCATTGCATTTGGCTTTTGCAAACTGAGTAAAAAATTAGAATTGCATTGGCTTTAGCCAAAATAAAGTCCTCCGCCGCTATTTGTCCCTTTGCCAACACCCCCCAATTCCATCCCTGCCTTGCTAAAAGCCCATGGCACCATCCAACCGTACAAGTGTGCGACGCAAGCGGCGATGCCATTGGTAGGATAGCTGGGGTCAACATACCTACTACGAAACACAAACCAGCCTGCATTTTGAAGGGGGTATTTTTAAAATTAATTTTATTTTGAATGCTTATACCCCGAATTATTGTCTAAATGATATTTATTTGCACTTGGTACCTTTTTCTATAGCGAGCAATAACCATTTAAACAGCCATCTTTATTATGCCAGCATTTGTTGCCTCTGAAGACTTCAGCATTCCGGAAGTACTTAATGCATATAGGTTGCCCTCCACTGTAATTACAAGATCGCCAGGCCGTATTAACCTGATTGGCGAACATACTGACTATAATAATGGCTATGTTTTACCTGCTGCAATTGATAAAGCGGCTTATATTGCCCTAACACCCCGTACCGATAAAGCCATTCACCTGTTTTCTATTGATTTAAATGATAGCTATACCACCCATATAGATAATATTGAAAAATCTACCAAGGCCTCCTGGCCCAATTATATGCTGGGTATTGTACTGCAATTTAAAAATGCCGGTGTGGTAATGGGTGGTTTTGATGCTGCTTTAACGGCTGATATTCCTATTGGGGCTGGTTTGTCTTCTTCAGCCGCAGTAGAATGTGCCATGGGTATGGCGTTGGATAAACATTTTAAAGTAGGGTTAGATAAGTTAACACTGGTTAAAATGGCCCAAAAAGCCGAGCATGAATTTGCCGGTGTACAATGTGGCATTATGGATCAGTTTGCCAGTGTATTTGGCAAAAGAAACCATGTTATAAAACTGGATTGCCGCTCCCTGGAATATGTATACGAACCTTTTGCCATGGATGGCATTAAAATAGTATTGCTGGATACACAGGTAAAACACTCGCTGGGTTCTTCGGCTTATAACGAACGCCGACTGCAATGCGAACAAGGTGTAGCCTGGATGCAGGAACATGAACCACAGGTGAAAAGCTTAAGGGATGCAACATTAGCCATGTTGGATGCCCATGTTTTACCCAAAGATGCATTGGTGTACCAACGTTGTAAATATGTGGTCGAGGAAAATGAGCGACTGTTAAATGCCTGTCAGGACCTTGAAGCTATGAATATGCAGGCTTTTGGCCAGCGTATGTTTGAAACTCACGAAGGATTGAGTAAATTATATGAAGTAAGCTGCCCTGAGCTTGACTTTTTGGTAAATGTCGTAAAAGATAACCCGGCCGTAATTGGTGCCCGTATGATGGGTGCCGGTTTTGGTGGTTGCACCATTAACCTGGTGGCCGAAGATGCAGTGGATGCATTAATTGCCAATACCACTATTGCTTACAAGAATACCATGCAGCAACAGTTAAAAGCCTATATCGCAAAAATTGAAACTGGCACTTCGGTACTAAGTTGCCAAGGATTGTAATTGGTACGGCGGTATGGTACGGTAAAAATTAATACAAATCTACAAAACATACCCTATTATCGGCCGGATGGTGGTTTGTATAAACTACAAAAGTACTCATTGCCTAACTGGTATACATTGGCTGATCTAAATCCTCCATCATAGTTACGGTAAACAAAAGCCTTGTGTTTATTGAGGATTTTATTACGCTCTTTTACTTCCACGCCGGTTAAACCTAGTTTACTGATAAGCAGGCGCATTGGTTTTGCACGGGCAACGATTTCTGCTTTTTCTGAATCTGTCATATAGAATTAGAATTGGATTTAATGCAATCTTATCAGAAAAATTATTGTGCTAATTTAAGTAAGTCTTCCTGAAAAACGGCAGTTTGTTGTTTTTTGCCATCATACCAAACACATTCATATCTGTCTGGTATTGATTCATTGATGCCGGCACTTCTTTTAAAAGCATTTCCTTTTACTGTCATTGTATGACTTCCGGTTTTTAAGGTAATCACATCTCCCGTTTTAAACTTATTCGCCATACTTAAGAATATAATTATATCTGATAAAGTTGGGAAAGATACAGAAAAATACAATAATAATCAGGTTCGGGTATAGAATATTTCACAATACGTTTTTGCGTTGTAAAAATGCCTTTTGCCACATTGTTTCAAAAGAATTGGCAATGAATAAAATGACCTGTCAAACAAGGGATAAATCTTCTTTATCTTAGTAGCCATAAAGCCATGGTTGCTCTAATTATATAGTACATTCCTGCTGTTTTATACCCTTTCTAAAATAACGGCATACCCTTGTCCCACCCCAATACACATAGTTGCCAAAGCATATTTTTTTTGCTGTTGCTGTAATTCCAGTGCAGCCGTATAAATTAGGCGGGCACCCGTCATTCCCAAAGGATGGCCAAGTGCAATAGCACCACCATTGGGATTAATTCTGTTATCATCATCTGCCAGTTCAAATGCCCTGATGCATGCCAGCGACTGCGCCGCAAACGCTTCGTTTAATTCAATAATATCCATATCATCCAAGGTAAGTGCGGCTTTTGCAAGCGCTTTTTGTGTGCCTGTAACCGGCCCAATACCCATTATTCTTGGTTCTACACCCACCACCGCCGATGATACAATTCTTGCCAGAGGCTTAAGCTGATAATCATGTAAAGCCTGTTCAGATGCTATATAAACAGCAGCTGCACCATCGTTAAGGCCAGAGGAGTTGCCGGCTGTAACAGTGCCATTTTCTTTTTTAAATGCAGCTTTTAACTGAGCCAGTTGTTGCACATTGGTGGCAGGTTTTATAAACTCATCCTGCACAAACAGGCTTTTTTCTGATTTGCTTTTTAAAATTTCTACAGGAGTAATTTCCATGGCAAATCTGCCAGCGGCCTGTGCGGCAGCGGCTTTCATCTGGCTGTTAAAGGCAAATTGGTCCTGATCTGTACGGCTGATATTATACATCTCAGCCAAGTTTTCTGCAGTTACACCCATGGCATCGGTGCCATACAGGCTATGCATTAATGGATTTACAAAACGCCAGCCAAAGCTACTGTCGAACAGTTGTGTATCGTTACCAAATGCCTTACTGGCTTTTGACATTACCCAGGGCCCTCGGGTCATGTTTTCTACACCACCGGCCATAATAATATCAGCATCATTACATTGTATAGCCCTTGCCGCCTGTATTACTGCCGACATACCCGATGCGCATAAACGGTTTACCGTTTCGCCGGGCACGGTGTAGGGCAAGCCAGCCAGCAGCAACGACATGCGTGCCACATTGCGGTTATCGTCGCCGGCCTGGTTTACACAGCCCAGTATTACATCGTCTATTTTATCTAATGGAATATTGGGTTGTTTGGCAGCCAGTTGCTGAATGGCCAATGCCGCCAAATCATCGGCCCTAACGGTAGATAAACTGCCGCCAAAACTGCCAATTGCTGTTCTTATTCCATCTACAATATATGCCTGCATAACTTGTGTTTATTTATCTGCTGCATAGCATTAGCAACCGTACAAGAGTGCGACGCAAGTGTTGCTGCTACTTGTACCTGGGCTGGGCCCATAATGGCTGCTAAAATTACAGTTACTGCAAATGTAGCTTTTGTTTTTACTTAATTAAGGTTACACAATAGCATGTAAATACAATTTGTTAGCCCGGCTGTTGAATACAGATTTGGCTTTACTTGCGTCGCACTCTTGTACGGCAGAATAGATTGCTACAAATTAATGCGATTGTTTTACTCCGATACAAATACCCTGTAAATGGTATTGCCATAGAATGCTAAACAATGTTCTTTTATAAAAAATAATTTATGAGAAAATTGTTGATGTTTTTATTGGTGTTATGTGCAGCAAATATTGCCCGGGCACAGGTTAGCGCTGCAACTTTTAGGTTATTGGGTGGTTTTTCTATGCCTAAATATACCTATGCATTAAACGGAACATCTGATTCCCGGGATGCTTATCCGGGATTTTCTGGTGCCCTGATGTTATCCGTATATTCTGATGAGCCCGGTGCTAACAACACTATGAGCCTGGGTGTTCATTTGGCTATGAATTATACACAAAAGGGAGCTATTAATAAAAATCTATCTGGCCAGGGCCAATTACAAGCCGATAACAGAATTACTTATTTACAAGGAGATGCATTGGCCAGTATTGGCTTTGGTAAAAACAGAAGAAAAGGCAGCTTTGTTGATTTTTGTGTTGGACCTTATTTAGCCTACGCATTAAATGGCGAGCAACAGCTGAAGTTAACGAATGGCACAAGTACCAATACCAGGTTTAATTTTGGTACATCCACCTCAGATGATTTTATTCAGTTTGACCTGGGTCTGAAAACCGGGCTGATGTGTACACTTTCATCACGCTTTACCGTTGCGGCCATGTACGAATATGGCATAAGCGATATTGCCCCACAGGAAGCGCTAAAAATTCAGAACCGGAATTTTTTAATAAGTGCCGGTATAAATTTTGGCTATAAAAAAAGATAAACGCTCTTTAAAATTTATAAAGCCGCAAACAAAATAATAGATACAAAAAAGGCCGCAATGAAAATTGCGGCCTTTTTAATGTGTTTATATGTTATTGCATCATATCTGCTGCGCCGCTGGCATCAGATTTAGTGCTTTTGCGTTTAAATAAGCTGGCATCGAACTTGCCAAAACGGTAGTTGAAGTTGAGCCTTAATACCTGTGGATCTCTTCTTCTTTTGCTGGTTTGTGTAAAAAAGTCAGACTCAGAATAACTGCTGGAAATTTGTGTTCTTAAAAAGTCGTTCATGCTAAGTGTAAGTGAGGCACTTTGTCCGTTTTTCCAGGTCCAGTCTTTTTTTACAGCAATATCAAAACTGTAACGGGGGTTAATATAGCCTTGTGCAGAGTTGATAGAGCCTCCAAAGAAACCGCCACCCATACCACCACGGCCGCCGCCGGAATTGGTAGGCAATACCGTTTTAGCCTGATAATCGCCTGATAATTGAATGGAATAATTTTTAGGCAACTTAAAGTTGTTGTTTATTTTGGTAAACCAGCTCCAGCGTTCGGATGATATTTGGTTTTGCGCATCGCCACCATTTATTTTGGCATTAAACAGGTTAAGGTTTACGGTAAGATCCCACATTTTAGCCAGCGTAATTTTATTGGTAAACTCCAATCCAAAAGAACGGCTGCTTTGGGCATTAATATAGGTTACAAAATACACACTGTCTGATTTGTTAATGGATGTATCTGGGTTTTCGTCGCGGTAAATAAAATTGGTAATCAGGTTGGTAGTGCGTTTATAATAAGCCGATACCAGAAAATTTGCACCTTTTTTATAGGCGTTGTTATAGTTTAACTCAAAGGCATTGGTAAATTCTGGCTTTAAACCGGGGTTACCTACGCTGATATTTAATGGATCGCTATTATCTATAAATGGTAATAATTGGAAAAAGTTAGGCCTGTTAATTCTGCGGGAATAATTTACCTGAAGGTCTTGCTTATCATCAATTTTGTAAGTAATAAAGGTGCTGGGGAAAAGGCTTAAAGGAAAAGAGACTTTAAAAGAGGAATCCTTACCTAACAGCGTGCCATCATAATTAGAGCTTTCGGCCCTTAAACCAAACTGATAGCTCATTTTTTTGGTTTTGATGCTATATGTTCCATAGGCTGCAAACACCTGATCAGTAAATTTATATTTACTGCTTATGGTAGGTAATAAAACATAATCACCGGTAGAATAGCTATACACATATTGATCGTTGATGTTTTCAAATTTTCTCAAAGCAGCCCTGGCACCCAATTCTAATTTTGAGTTATCATTAATCGGGTTTTCATAGTCGGTTTGTATTGTTAAAAACTTATTATAACCCGAACCTATGCTCTGTTGCAAAAGCGATGGATATTTTGAACTGTTTTGCTCAGTAAAATAATCCGTATTGTAAGTGCCATAATTATCGTTTTTGCTGTAATTATAATTTACATCAGCCGATATATCGTGACCGTTTTTAGCAAAATTGTGTTTAAAACTAAGCTGAGAGCCAAGGTTTCTAAAGTTTCTAACACTGGTAGCCAAACGCTCACTTTTGGTTTGAAATACCTCATTTACCGTGGAATCTATTAATTGTGTTTCATCTGTATTAAACTGGCCCCGGTTGTAGCTGGCCGCCACCGTAATGGTATTTCTGTTGTCAACAAAATAATCAAGTCCACCACGGAAGAAACCAAAATACCCTTCGCTGGTAGCATCGCTGGTTTGAATAATATTACTGCTGGGACTTATAAAGTTTTGCCTGTTTATTTCAGAGGTGGAGAGCGATTTTCGCTGGTTATAGTTACCGCTCAGGAAAAAATTGATTTTATTCTGCCGCACATTAATATCCACCCCGGTATTTATTTTACCCCTTGAATCAACACCCATTCTTATACCGCCATTGTAACCTGTTTTCTTGTTTTTCTTTAGAACAATATTTAAAATACCTGCATTACCACCCGATGCATCGTATTTGGCAGATGGGTTGGTAATCAATTCAACTTTATCAATAATGTCAGCTGGTATCTGGTCAAGCGTTAGGGTAGTAGGCCTGCCATCTACGAAAAGGGTGGGGGCTGCATTACGCAAGGTTACATTACCATCAATATCTACATTTAGCGATGGTATTTGTTTCATCAGCTCAGTAGCTGTTTGTCCGGTACTCACAATATTCTTGTCCACATTAAAAATTTTACGGTCAACGCCCATTTCAAAAAATGGTTTTGGGGCAGATGTAACAGTAACCCCAGCCAGGGTATTTTCGCTTTGTTCTATTTTTATATTGCCTAAATCTTTGTCAATCATGTTCATCATCTGCTGCATTCTGTCGCTTTGGTTACCTGCTGCAGTGCCTTGTCCGCCACCCATTTTTAACCCAAATGATATGGTGGTATCCTTGTCCTTATAGCCAATATTTGTTATGCGCAATTTATAATTACCCATAACAGGCAGGTTGTCTGCGCTAAAATCACCGTTATTGGCGGTAAGTATGGTGGCGGCAATAAATGGTTTTACTTTTTTGGTTAGGGTGTCAAATTTTGTTGTAGTAAGTTGTACGGTGGCACCTTCAACACCTTTATTTGTTTTACTGTCTACAATTTTGCCATAAAAATGGCCCATGTTTAAATTTTGTCCGCCGGCTTTACTAAAATTGCCACCTGGCATTTGTGCAATAGCAAGTGTGCTGTTAAGAAACACTGCGAGTAATATGTATATGTTTTTCATTTCGGTAATTTAAAATGTAAAATTAAAATGGGTTAAGGCGCCAGATGGAACAAAATATACCAATCCAAAAAATGTGGCGACATATATCTTCTCTTTGTTAGCCGGCTTTTGTTTACTAATACTGCTTTGCTTGCCACGCTCGGTTCAGGGTTCACCCTTTGTGGCAGCTAAACAGCCAAAGCAACAACAAATAAATACTCAATAAAGCCAAGTACCAAACCGCCTGTAAAAAACAACAGTGCTAATTTGTTAAAGTGTCTGCCAAATTGTTGCTGTACCCAATTGCTAATGTCTTCCGTCGGAATTGCTATTAATCTGCCGGCAATTTCAGCTTCTATATCATGTTGTTGTTGTATATTTTCAATAAAGGCAGCCATTACGGTGGGGAAAAGCGTTTTTAACTCCTCCAGAAATAATGCCCTAAGCTGTGTCAAAATACTATCGCCAACAAACATGCTTATAACAGGAATGGCCTCTTTTAGTTTGATATGCAGAAAATCATCAATGTGTTTTTCTATCAGTGGCATTGCTTTTTCCAGTGTTTGCGGGCTGGTAAGTTTTTTCTGTAGAATTGGGCTGTTGTTAAATGCGGTAGCAATTGTATGGGCTAATTGTGTGGCCATTTGCTGCTGCATACCTGGAATAATGCCCTGAATGGTGAAGCCTAAAAAATGGATGGGTTGTACTGGTTTATACAAAAACCAAATACAAAGCTTACAAATAAGCCAGCAGCCAATGGCAGTAGAAACAGGTAATATAAAAAGTAAAGGGCTCATATATATTGTTTATCAGTACTGCAGTACTGTTTTTATGCAAAGCGTTAGGGATTGTAACGGAAAGCCCGCAGCCACGCCAAAGGCTGGGCGAGGACTTGCAGTGAAAAGCCCGACCCGAAGGGTAACGCCCAAAATGCATTGCTTATTAATAAGAACAATAAAAAAACCCTGCAGGCTACTACACTTGCAAGGTTTTATTGGGGAGGCTAATGGGTCTCGAACCCACGGCCTTCAGTGCCACAAACTGACGCTCTAACCGACTGAGCTATAGCCTCCGTATCAAACGGTTTTGCCGAATGAGGCGGCAAAAATAAAAAAATACATTAACCCACCAAAACATTATTGTAATTGTTTGGGTATTTCTTTCCACAATAGCGCTACAACCAAATGTGGGTAAGGGTTTTACAAGCATAATGAAATAAGTGCCTGCCGGCTTTAACAAATAGCTTTATTGAAGAAATTGCCAGGGTTTAAAAAATAAAACCTAATTATAACAATTGCTGCTTATTTTTATTTTACGCAAAACCGTTAGTAGAAAACCTTTGTTAATATATATCTGCGGTTTATTAAACACAGTTATTTCATATATTTTTGAGATATGCCTTTTAAAATTTTACAATTTATGATGAAACGCGAAGTATGGCCTGTTGTGCTGATTGTGTTATTTGGTGCTGCATTCTGGGCTTTTAGAGGAACGGATACTGCCGTTACAAACAGTGATACCGATGAATATGCCAAACAGCAAAAATTATTAAGTGCCATAGGGAATATACTGGAAGCAAAGCATTATAGCCCTAAAGCCATTGACGATGCTTTTTCAAAAGCCGTATTTAAAAAATATATTGATGATCTGGACCCTGATAAAAACCTGTTTTTACAGGCCGATATTACTGCCTTTTCAAAATTTCAAACTACCATTGATGATGAAATAAAGGGCAATGCTGCTATACAGTTTTACCCAACGGTTGGTGGTATTTATCTTAAACGGATTGTTGATGCAATGAGCATCTATAAAGAAGTATTAGCGCAGCCTTTTGATTTTAATGTGCAGGAAGTTGCACAGCTGGATGGCGATAAACTTGATTATGCCGCCAATGAAGCTGCCCGTAAAGAACTATGGCGTAAACGTACCAAGTTTATGACATTGGAACGCTTTATTGACTTACAGCAACAACGCGAAAAAAGCAATGGTAAAGACACTTCGGTAGACAAAACTGATGCTGAGCTGGAGCAGCAAGCCAGAACAAAAGTGCTTGCAGCACTGGATCGTAACTATAACCGCCTTAAACTGGTATTTGACGATAATATGCAGTTCAGCACTTTTGTAAATACCATTACAGATTTGATGGATCCGCATACCGCGTATTTCGCCCCGGTAGAAAAAAGAGCTTTTGATGAAGAAATGAGTGGCCGTTTTTATGGCATTGGTGCGCAGTTAAAAGAAGAAGATGGTAATATTAAAATAGCCAGCCTTATTACCGGTAGCCCTGCCTGGAAAAGCCAGAAAGTGCAGGTAAACGATATTATAGTAAAAGTGGCACAAGGCAGTGCTACACCTGTTGATGTTACCGGTTACGCTGTTACTGATGCTGTAAAACTGATACGTGGTACCAAAGGCTCTGAAGTGAGAATTACCTTTAAAAAGGGGGATGGTACGATGGAAGTAGTTACCATAATAAGAGACGAAATTGTGCAGGATGAAACTTTTGCACGCAGTGCCGTAATTAACGATGGCGATAAAAAAATTGGCTATATTTTTCTGCCAGAGTTTTATGCCGACTTTGAAAGGGCAGATGGTAATCGCTGCTCAGCAGATGTTGCGGCCGAAATAAAAAAACTAAAAAGTGAAAATGTTGCCGGTATTATTCTAGATCTTAGAAACAATGGCGGTGGCTCTTTATACGAAGTTGTACAAATGGTAGGCTTATTTATAAAAAGCGGCCCGGTAGTACAGGTAAAAGACAGGGATGGAAAACCAGCTACCCTTAGCGATACGGATCCTTCTGTATTATATGATGGTCCATTAACCGTTATGGTAAACGAATTAAGTGCTTCTGCCTCTGAAATATTTGCTGCAGCCATACAGGATTATAAAAGGGGTGTAATTGTAGGTAGTACCTCTACTTACGGCAAAGGCACCGTGCAAAAACAATTGCCATTGGGTAAACCACTGGATGTATTTAGTGGACAAACCGAATTTGGTGCGCTAAAACTTACTTTCGAGAAATTCTACCGTATTAATGGTGGCTCTACACAATTAAATGGTGTTACACCCGATATTATTTTGCCCGATACCTATGAATACCTCAAGTTTCGTGAAAAAGACAATCCATCTGCTTTAAGTTGGGATCAGATTCCTCAGGCTAAATATGAATATCCTGCCAATGCAGTAAACCTGGCTGAGATAAAAGTAAAAGCAGATGACCGTATAAAAAGCAATACCTCCTTTGGCATTATTAAAAACAATACCAACTGGCTAAGTAATAATATAGAAAGGGAATACAACCTTAACATTACAGCCTATAAAAAGCAGCAGGCTTTAATAAAATCAACGGTTAATCAGGATGAAGCGGTATCAAAACTTAAAAAGCCCATAGATATGCAACCTGCTGCTGCTGATAATAATAAGTTTTATCATAATCCCGATAAACCCAAAGGCGAACGCTACCAGCAATGGTTAAAAAGTGTTCAGGGCGATATTTATATTAACGAAACCGTAAATATTGTGAACGATATTCTGGCTACTCAAAGCACAACTGTAAAGCAATAACCTAGAGCAAATTAAAGCTAAGCCTTCTCCGCAAGGGGAGGGCTTTTTTATGCTTTTATATTGTTTACAAGTATTTGTAGCCCGGCAAAAGAACAAAGCATGGGGCTTTACTTGCGTCGCACTCTTGTACGGTTGGAATATACATCTGCAGTTAAATGGTGCATAAAGCAGATTGGGAAATAACATTTAGTTTTTTATTGCGGGTACACATTGCCAACTCTTTGGTGCGAACCTGCTTTACATTATAGCTGCCATGATAACAGAACCCTGAACCGAGCGTGGCAAGTAAAGTAAAATTTGTAATCAACAGCTGGCTACCAAATTATAGCAAAAGCTTAAAAGCCAATCAGTAAAATTTTTATTATTATGTACCATTTAAGGCATACATATAGTAAAAATTTACCCATTATCAATACAAAAACAATTATTATCCGGCTACTTTATCAATGTGATTTATAACATGATGAATAGTTTTATCTTTAGAAAAAGAAGTAGTTAATAAATTAATTTACTAATAGCTTATGAGTAAGCTGATACAGATACATCCAAACGATAATGTGTTGATAGTGCGGCAAACCATATTGCCGGGAGATGAGGAAACGATAAATGGTATTGCAATAGTTTTTGATAAAACAATAGGTCTTGGGCATAAAATTGCATCAACCAGTATAGCAGCTGGTGCCATAATTTATAAATATGGGGTTCCCATTGGTTCTGCACTAAATCAGTTACATCCCGGCGATCATGTGCATCTGCATAATATGAAAAGCGATTATATAGCAACCTATACCTTAGCTAAAGAATTTATTCATGCAAAATAATAGTCAGTTAAAAGGCTATCTGCGTAAAGATGGTCGTAAAGGCATAAGAAATGTAATTGTGGTGGCCTATCTGGTAGAATGTGCCCATCATGTGGCCAGAGAAATTAGCAGTCATTTTAGAGGGCAGCAAGTACATCTTATTGGTTTTCCAGGCTGTTATCCCAATGCCTATGCCGATAGAATGATGAATGCTCTATGCACGCACCCCAATGTAGGCGGCGCTTTACTGGTATCATTGGGCTGCGAAAGTTTTAACCGTAACCGTTTGCTGGAAAATGTTGCTGCATCTGGCCGGCCTGCGCATTTGGTAGGCATACAGCAAAAAGGTGGCACCCGCAAAGCCATTGCCGAAGGAATAGCCTGGGTAGAAGAAGCCATGCAAACCATTGCAAATGTAGAAGTAGTTAACCTGCAGGTGAGCGATTTAATTGTAGGCACCGTTTGTGGCGGCAGCGATGCTACCAGTGGCATAACCGCCAACCCTGCAGTAGGTAAAGCTTTTGATACACTGGTAGCTAATAATGGTATTGCCATTTTTGAAGAAACCGGTGAAATGATTGGTTTAGAAGCCATCATGAGCCAACGGGCCATTACGCCTGCACTTAGCGAAGAACTACGAAAATCAGTTGAGAAAGCGGCTAAATATTATACCATTATGGGCCATGGCAGTTTTGCACCAGGCAATGCAGATGGGGGCTTAACTACAATTGAAGAAAAGTCCATGGGGGCTTATTGTAAAAGTGGTAACTCACCCATTTCAGGCTTAATTAAGCCTGGTGATATTCCCAATAAACCGGGTTTATACCTGATGGATGTAGTACCTGATGGCGAACCAAGGTTTGGATTCCCTAATATTAGTGATAATGCAGAAATTGTAGAAATGATAGCCAGTGGTTCGCACATGATATTATTTACTACTGGTCGCGGTTCTGTAGTTGGCTCGGCAATTGCACCTGTAATAAAGATATGCGCCAACCCCGAAACCTATGAACGCATGCAGGATGATATGGATATTGATGCAGGTAAAATCTTATTTAATAAAGCTAGTCTGGATGATGTAGGTAATGAGATTTTTACCTTAATACAAGCAGTTGCTGGCGGAGAAAAAACCTGCTCTGAATCGCTGGGGCATCAGGAGTTTATTTTGACCTATAAAACTTTCGACCCCATTGGCCCGGGTTGTTTGCCGGTATAATATCAAAAATTTACAGCTAATAAAAGCTAAGTTTGCGGCATGCAAGTTTTTACCACACAACGCCGTATAATTATTACCTGCCATAAATGGCTTAGTCCTACTTTGCAAACTGAAGTAAAAGCACTTGGTTTTGCCATTGTGAGGGCATTCCCTACCGGTGTTGAATTATTTGGAACGGTAGAAGATTGTATAACACTTAACCTGCAATTACGTTGCGCCAGTCAGGTAATGTATGCATTAAAAAGCTTTACCTGCAATAACCCCGATGAATTGTATAATAATCTGGTAAGCCTTCCCTGGGAAACCATAATAGCCCCTGAGGGATATTTTTCCGTAACCAGTAATGTGTATCATCCCACCATTCGTACCGAATTATTTGCCAATTTGCGGGTAAAAGATGCCATTGTAGACCGTATGCGTAACCAGGTAAATACCCGCCCTTCAACAGGTGCTGCATTGTCAGGTGCAGTAGTATATCTTTTCTGGAAAAATGAAGAAGCAGAAATATTTTTGGATACCTCTGGCGAAACGCTGGCCAAACATGGCTATCGCAAATTGCCGGGTAAAGCCCCCATGCTGGAAGTGCTGGCCGCTTCTACTATTTTAGCCACAAAATGGAACCGGCAATCGCCATTTATTAATCCCATGTGTGGTTCTGGCACATTAGCCATAGAAGCTGCATTAATAGCCACTAACCGGGTACCGGGTTTATTACGAAATAATTATGCCTTTATGCATATTACAGGCTACCAGCCGGCCATGTATGAAAACCGTAAAGCTGTATTGACACAACAAATTAAGGAGGTGCCAGGGCTAACTATAATTGCGTCCGATTTAAGTGCAGAAGCTATTAAAGTTTCAAAAATAAATGCCGAGGTAGCGGGTGTGGCGCATTTGATACAATTTGAAGTATGCGATTTTGAACTTACTAATGTGCCGCCGCAGGCAGGTGGCGTAGTAATGTTTAACCCGGAATATGGCGAACGCTTGGGCGATATTAGCGAACTGGAAATGACCTATGCCCGTATGGGCGATTTTCTCAAAAATAAATGTATGGGGTATACCGGTTATATTTTTACGGGTAACCTGGAACTGGCAAAAAAAATTCGACTTAAACCCAGCAGGCGCATAGAATATTTTAATGCAACCATCGATTGCCGGCTGTTGGAATACGAAATGTACAGCGGTACCAAGCGAATCGATAAAGAAATTAAGTAAGCCATTTTTTAGCCAGGCTATATGGCATAATCAGGCTTTACTTGCGTCGCACACTTGTGCTGCATAACAGTATGCGGCACAAACATTATTCTATTGTAAAAGCTTCCTCCCGTCAAATGCAGATACAAATTGCCAAAGCAATTAAAGTGCAACAAGAATTATTTACCTCGCCAAAAATGCTTTTATACTTTATGTTTTTGTATGAATTGACGAGCAATAATTTAACCGGTAAAAATAGCGAAGCGCACACTTATAAACACATGATAAAATAAATACCCACAATATGAGTAAAATCATTGTTCACTAATCTAATAGTTGCTAAATTAGTGCTCACAAACGATTCAAATGGGTGTATCTTCCTTACTCGTTCTCATCTTCGCTGCCATCGCTTTTTCTGCAGGTGGTATAATGGTTGCCAAAATACTTGTAAAGGGTTCTAAAAACCCGCAAAAGGGTCAGGCTTACGAATGTGGTATACCCACAGAAGGCAGTCCCTGGAACCAGTTTAATGTAGGTTATTATTTATTTGCACTTATATTCCTCATCTTCGATGTTGAATTGGTTTTTTTATATCCATGGGCAGTAGTAGTTAAGCAAATTGGCTTTGCTGCATTTGGCGAAATCATTGTGTTTCTATTTATATTATTTATGGGATTTTTATATGCACATAAAAAAGGAGCATTGAAATGGAATTAACTGCAACTACACAGGTGCCATTCCCCGGTCAGGTGCATCCAACAGAAGGTGGTGGTGTGCTTATCAGTAAATTAGACGAAGTAATTAATTGGGCAAGGTCCAATTCTTTATGGCCACTGGTATTTGGTACCAGTTGCTGCGCCATAGAAATGATGTCTACCGCTTCTGCTAAATACGATTGGTCAAGATTTGGTTTTGAAGTAGCAAGGGCTACCCCACGTCAGGCCGATGTAATTATTATAGCAGGTACAATTGTAAATAAAATGGCTCCGGTATTAAAGCGTTTATACGATCAAATGGCCGATCCCAAATATGTAATTGCCATGGGGGCCTGTGCTACCAGCGGAGGGCCTTTTTTCTATAACACTTATTCCGTAGTAAAAGGGGCCGACCATGTAATTCCTGTTGATGTGTATATAGCCGGTTGTCCGCCAAGGCCCGAAGCACTAATACACGCCATGCTTACATTACAGGAAAAAATAAAAAGCGGTGGTACAAGGGAGCAAATAAAGATTGATAAGGATATGAACATCATAAATGGTTAGCACACATGACGAATGAAGCATTACAGGAAACCATTACCGCATTAATACCAGATACACAATTTGAAACAGGTGCCGAATGGCTCACCATTACTACAGATGCTGTGGCAATTAAGCCATTACTTACTGCTTTGCGCCAAACCGCCGGTTTAGATTTTGATTATCTTTTTTGCCTTTCCGGTGTAGATTGGAAAACGCATTTTAATATAGTATATCACCTAAGTTCCACAACGCAAAGGCATACCGTAGTAGTAAAGGCCAAAGTAAACCGCGACAATCCGGAGATTGACACTGTTTCAGATATATGGCGCACTGCAGAGTTTCATGAGTTGGAGGCATATGATTTATTTGGGATCATTTTTACAGGCCATCCGGGTTTGCGCAGGTTGTTTTTAACAGATGATTGGAAAGGCTGGCCATTGCGTAAAGATTATGAAGATCCTATAAACATGATTAAGTTGTAATACATTAAAAGGTAATATTAGCCAGGCTTTGATGCAAAAATTAAGCACCGCTTGCGTCGCACACTTGTACTGTAACAAGGCCTCAGCAAAATATAGCTTGCCAGTAAGTTTTAGAAAAGTAACGATTAACCAATATTTTTTCCTTTCAAAAAGGATACAGGAGGTTCTCTATGTTCGAAGAAGTAGGCACAACAACCGAAGGCGATTTAGTGATCAATGTTGGTCCGCAACATCCTGCAACCCACGGTGTATTGCACCTGGTGCTTACACTTAACGGGGAAACCATTAAAAATGTTGAGCCACACCTTGGATATATTCACCGTTCTATAGAGAAAATGAGTGAGAGCCTTACCTACAGGCAGTTTATTTATGTAACCAGCCGTATGGATTATCTTTCCTCTCACATTAATAACCATGCCTGTGCTTTAACAGTAGAAAAGGGTTTACAAATAGAAGTGCCGGCCCGTGCGCAGGTAATTAGGGTGTTAATGGATGAACTTACCCGCCTGGCATCACATCAGTTATGGTGGGGGGCTATGGCTATGGACGTAGGCGCACTTACGCCGTTCTTTCACGCCTTCAGGGAACGGGAAGCGATAAATGAAATAATGGAAGAAACCTGCGGTGCCAGGTTAACCATGAACTATATATGCCCAGGCGGCGTAATGATTGATTTGCATCCAAATTTTCAGCGGAAGGTGAAGGAATTTATTACACTCTTCAAATCAAAAATTGATGAGTACGATGAAATGGTAACCGGAAATATTATTTTCCAGAACCGCATGAAAGGCATAGGCCTACTGAGTAAAGAAGATGCCATTTCTTATGGGGTTAGCGGCCCGGCTGCAAGAGGTAGTGGTGTAAGTTGTGATATAAGAAAACTATATCCCTACGAAATATATGGAAGTTTGAATTTTGAAGAAATATTGGAAACAGGCGGTGATTGTTTTGCCCGATACCTCGTACGTTTTAAAGAAATGCGCCAATCACTCTCTATTATTGAACAATTGATTGATAATATACCTGAAGGTGATTTTCAGGCAAAAACCAAAGCTGTACTTAAATTACCTAAAGGAGAGTTTTATAGCAGGGTAGAAACTGCACGGGGAGAGTTGGGTGTATACCTGATAAGTGAAGGTGGTACAACACCTTACAGGGTTAAATACAGGTCTCCGGGATTCTCTAATTTATCTGCTTTAAATCATATGAGCAAAGGATATAAATTAGGTGACCTGGTTGCTATAATGGGTACTTTGGACCTTGTAATTCCGGATATTGACAGATAAGGTTTGCTGCATAGCATTGTTGGCGTACAAGTGAGTGACACAAAGAACGATGCATAAAGATGCACTGCCTGCAACATATGAATTTGGATATTTTTTTATTACATAAATGAATCCCTGACGGATTGAGCCTATGTTTAGCTTGGAAGGAATAACAGATGCAATTTACAGTTGGTTGAACAGTACTTTCAACCCTACCATTGCTTTATTAATAGAGTTTGCCATTGTGGTGGTTTGTGTAATTGGTTTATTCGCCGTATTGGGTTTGGTACTTGTTTTTATGGAACGCAAAGTATCGGCCTATATGCAAATAAGACTTGGCCCTAACCGTGTTGGTTTTAAGGGCTCAATGCAAACCATGGCCGATACCTTAAAGCTGGTTTTAAAAGAGGGACTTGTACCTGATGGTGCAGATAAATTTCTATTTAACCTGGCGCCATTTGTTGTAATGATTGTTGCCATGTTAATACTGGCACCAATACCTTTTGCACGCAATTTTCAAATGTGGGATATTAATATTGGCGTGTTATATGTTACTGCTGTTTCCTCCTTATCGGTAATTGGTATTTTAATGGCCGGATGGTCGAGCAATAATAAATATTCTTTACTGGGTGCCATGCGCAGTGGTGCGCAGATTGTTAGTTATGAACTAAGTGCCGGACTGGCCGTACTTTCTATTGTGGTGCTTACGGGTAGTTTGCAATTATCTGATATTGTAAACTCGCAACAAGATGGCTGGTGGATTTTTAAAGGTCATATACCTGCCATCATTTCTTTTGTGATTTTTATAATTGCTGTTACTGCCGAAACCAACCGGGCACCTTTTGACCTTGCCGAAGCCGAGAGTGAATTAACTGCTGGTTTTCATACTGAATATTCGGGAATGCGGTTTGCCTTATTTTTTCTGGCAGAGTATGTAAATATTTTTATTGTATGTAGTATTGGCGCCATTTTATTTCTGGGCGGCTGGATGCCATTTCATATAGGCAACTGGGAGGCATTTAACCATGTGATGGATTTTATCCCATCGTCTGTATGGTTTTTTGGAAAGGTGTTCTTTTTGATTTTTTTGATCATGTGGTTCAGGTGGACTTTCCCGCGTTTGCGCATTGATCAGTTATTAAATCTGGAGTGGAAATACCTGTTACCCATTAGTATGTTTAATTTATTACTAATGACATTAATGGCTATTATGGGCTGGTATTTTTAAAGTAAGTACTTGCATTAGAATGTAACAAAAGCAAAAACTGTAAACTAAAATTATGTTCATAGTTGATTATATAAAGGAAGTATATGGTGCTGTAAAATCACTACTAACCGGTATGAACCGCACCGGCTATTATTTTACGCATCACAAAGAAATTATTACACAGGAATATCCTGATAATAAGGACACACTTGTTTTATCAGAACGTTTTAGGGGCGAAGTTGTAATGAAACATGATGAGAATAACGAACATGCCTGCACCGGCTGCACTGCCTGCGAACTGGCCTGCCCCAATGCAACTATTAAAATCATTACCAAATTTGATGTTACACCCGAAGGCAAAAAGAAAAAAGCCATCGACACATTTGTATATCACCTTGAACTATGTACCATGTGTAATTTATGCGTGGAAGCATGCCCTACTGGTGCAATTACCATGGCACAAACATTTGAACATAGTGTTACAGACAGAAGTAAGCTTATCAAGAAATTAAATCAACCTGGATCAAAAATTAGGGAGGGCGTAGAATAATGAGTGCATCAGTTATAATATTTTACATCATCGCAGCTTTTATACTGGGTACGGGCATTTTGGCCGTAACTACCAGAAAAATATTCAGGGCTGCCATATGGCTGCTATTTTCACTAATAGGCATAGCCGGCTTATACTTTCTGCTTGAAATGAATTTTATTGCTGCCGTACAGATAGTAGTATATGTAGGTGGTATAGTAGTACTTATTATCTTCTCCATTTTTCTTACCCAAAAATCAGGCAAGGAAATGCAGAAACCTATACTGGTAAGGCAGTTATTTTCAGCCGTCGCCACCGTTATAGGCTTTGCGCTGGTTTGGTTATTAATATCGCATAACAGTTTTGCCACTAACAGTACTTCCATTGTAGATGTGAATGTAGCCAATATAGGTACACAACTTTTAAGTACCGGCGAGCACGGATTTATATTGCCATTCGAGCTGGTAAGCATATTGCTGCTGGCAGCTATGATAGGTTGTATTGTTATTGCCATGAAAACAAAACAGGAACAATTATGAGCGAAATACCATTAACACATATTCTTTTTGTAAGCACGGCTTTATTTTTTATAGGTATGTATGGTTTATTTACCCGGCGTAATATGATTACCATGTTAATGGCCGTAGAGCTAATGCTTAATAGCGTAAACATCAATTTTGTTGCATTCAACAAATACCTGTTTCCCGAAAATCTGGACGGTGTATTCTTTACCATTTTTATAATAACCATTGCAGCTGCCGAAGCGGCAGTAGCCATCGCTATTATCATTAATTTGTACAGAAGTCATCACTCAATAGATGTGGAAGACGCTACAGAAATGAAATGGTAATTCGCAATAAAAACAGGGATGTGCCGGGCGTAGGTATTTTACATCAGCATCCGTTGCGTCGCACTCTTGTATAGCAGTAATGCTATGCAGCAAAAAAGAAAAGTTTATTAATAACAATATCGGGTAAAAAGAAATAGCCATGTTCAATAATATAAACATAGCGTTGGTTCCGCTGCTGCCTTTGGCAAGTTCTATACTGCTGGGTTTATTTGGCAGAAAATATATTAAAAATGCAGCCGGCATTATTGGTACGGCCGCATTGTTGGTTTCAGCGGTATTATCCGCATACATTGCCTATGAATATTTTTTTGTTGCCGGTAAAATAGATAATGTATATCAGCCAATTATTGCCATGCAATATAATTGGTTACAGTTTACCCCTTCGCTGTCTATTAATTTAGGCATCATCATAGATCCTATTTCTGTTATGATGATGGTAGTAGTAACATTTGTATCCTTAATGGTGCATGTGTTTAGTTTGGGTTATATGAAAGGAGAGGAGCGCTATGCTACCTATTATGCCTATTTATCACTGTTTACATTTTCTATGTTGGGGCTGGTAATATCCACCAATATTTTTCAAACCTATATGTTTTGGGAGCTGGTAGGGGTTTCATCCTACTTGTTAATTGGTTATTATTTTCAAAAACCTTCTGCAGTTTCTGCAGCCAAAAAAGCATTTATTGTAACCCGTTTCGCCGATCTAGGCTTTTTAATAGGTATATTAATTTTGGCATTTCATGCCGAAACATTGGATTTTCAAACCCTGATTCAAAGACTGACAGATGCAAACAGTACACAATTTGCCTCATCAGCCAGCAGCACATTTTTGGGTGTATCGGCATTAACCTGGGGCTTAACGCTGGTGTTTATGGGTGGCGCAGGTAAGTCTGCCATGTTCCCCCTGCATGTATGGTTGCCAGATGCAATGGAAGGCCCAACACCGGTATCTGCTTTAATACATGCTGCTACCATGGTAGTGGCAGGCGTGTATCTGGTTGCCCGTTTATTCCCCATATTTTCTTTTGACGGAGCTGCCCTTACAGTAGTAACTTATGTTGGTGCATTTTCTGCATTATTTGCTGCCATTATTGCCTGTACCCAAACAGATATTAAACGTGTGCTGGCCTATTCTACCATGTCGCAAATTGGCTTTATGATGTTTGCACTTGGGGTATCTGGTTATGGCGGAGAAAATGGTTTGGGTTATATGGCAGCCATGTTTCATTTATTTACCCATGCATTTTTCAAATCATTATTATTCCTTGGTGCCGGCGCGGTAATTCATTTGGTGCATAGTAACGATATGAATGATATGGGTGGATTGCGTAAATTAATGCCCATTACGCATATAAGTTTTTTAATTGCTTGTTTTGCTATTGCTGGTATACCGCCATTCGCCGGATTTTTTAGTAAGGAGGAAATATTATTATCAGCATTTCATGCCAACACGCTTGTGTATGGAGTGGCATTATTAACCTCTGGACTAACCGCTTTTTATATGTTCAGACTATACTTTTCTATTTTCTGGCAGAAAGATACAGAGGTACATGATAGCCATGGTGAAGGGCCTTGGGCAATGAAATTGCCATTGATTATTTTAGGCGCCCTTGCTTTGCTGGCTGGTTTTGTTCCATTTTCTTCATTGGTTACTGCAGATGGTATGCCATTGGAAACCCATATAGATATTGCCTTTTCAGCAGCACCGGTTTTGCTGGCAGCGGCAGGCATTTTACTGGCCATGCGTTTATATAAAAAGGCAAATGAAACACCTGCAAAAATTGCACTTGCACTCGGTGGCTTATACCATGCTGCCTATCGTAAATTTTATATTGATGAAGTATATGCCTTTGTTACAAAGAAAATTATATTTAATCTTATTGGCAGGCCCGCAGCCTGGTTTGACAAACATATTGTAGATGGATTAATGAATGCAATGGCATCTGTAACTGCCGCTTTTGCTGGTTTAATAAAAGGCTTGCAATCAGGTAAAGTACAGCAGTATGCATTGTACTTTTTTGGCGGCATTGTAACGCTTACTATTTTAATTATTTACTGGTGGTAATGTTTGGATATGGCTTTGCTGCATAGCATTACCAACCGTACAAGAGTGCGACGCAAGTAAAGCCCGGTTTTGTTTTTAGTTTGGCTCATAACCTTAAATGAAGTATACAACATGAACTTATATTGGTTACTGATATTGCCCACGATAACCGCATTTGCGCTGTTGCTGGGGAACAACCTGAAACAGGTTAGGATGATTGCATTTGGCGGTGCCTTGCTGCAAATGGTGCTGGCATTTATATTGTTGTTTGCTTTTTGGCAGCAACGCAGTGCCGGTAATACCGCCCCCATGTTATTTGAAAACAACCTTAGCTGGTTTGCGCCATTGCATATTAATTTTCATACAGGTGTGGATGGCATTTCTGTAGCAATGATTATGCTTACTTCATTTGTGGTGTTATCAGCAGTGCTGGTATCCTGGAAAATGGACATGCAGTACAAAACATTTTTCTTTTTATTGATTTTCTTAAGCATTGGAGCGTATGGGTTTTTTATGTCGCTGGATGTTTTTACCCTGTTTTTCTTTTTGGAAATTGCAGTAATACCCAAGTTTATGCTAATTGGTGTTTGGGGTAGCGGCAAAAAAGAATACAGTGCTATGAAACTGGCATTGATGTTAATGGCAGGCTCGGCACTGGTATTTGTAGGATTGATGGGTTTGTATTTTAATACTGCAGATACCAGCGGCGCCCACTCGTTCGATTTAATGCAGATTGCCCAAATGCATATTCCTGTAGAGGCACAAATGATATTTTTCCCATTTGCTTTTGTAGGCTTTGGCATATTTACAGCATTGTTCCCTTTTCATACCTGGGTGCCGGATGGGCACTCCTCTGCACCCACCGCAGCATCTATGTTTTTGGCGGGTATATCTATGAAACTGGGTGGTTATGGCTGTTTACGGGTAGCTACTTTTTTAATGCCTGATGCCGCACATGCTTACTCATGGATTATTATTTTGTTATCTACCATAGCCATTATTTATGGCGCCTTTGCTACGATGATGCAGAAGGATTTGAAATACATTAATGCTTATTCCTCTGTAAGCCATTGTGGTTTTGTGTTATTGGGTATTGGAATGTTAACCGAAACTTCAATTACCGGGGCGGTGATGCAAATGGTATCTCATGGATTAATGACAGCCCTTTTCTTTGCTGCCATTGGCATGATCTATAGTAGAACCCATACCCGTATGGTTGCCCAGTTGGGTGGCTTGTTAAAAATTATGCCTTTTATTTCTACTGTATTTGTGATAGCCGGTTTATGCTCATTGGGTTTGCCCGGCTTTAGTGGTTTTGTAGCGGAAATGACGGTGTTTATGGGCTCATGGCAAAACCCGGATACTTTGTACCGCCTGGCAACCATTCTGGCTTGTGCTTCCATTGTGGTAACTGCGGTGTACATTTTAAGGGCCGTAGGCAGTACAGTAATGGGACCTGTTACCGATGAACATTATAATGCGCTTACCGATGCTGGCTGGTACGAGAAATTAGCAGCTATTATCTTAATAGCAGGTATTGTGGCAATTGGTATTGCACCTTTTTGGCTTAACCAGTTAATAGCACCCGTTGCTGCAACTATATTGAAGAAATAAATGGCTGCCGGTAAAGTATACTTTGCCTTACGCTTTAAACTGAGACTATGTTGAACGATTTTTTTATACTGATGAAATTTGAATTGCTGCCTGCAGTAATCTTTTTTGTATTGCTATTTATTAAAGTAGGTACTGCAGAGCTTTCAAACGCCTCCATTATAAGGCTTGCCAATATTTTGTTATTCATTAATCTGGTGGCTGGCTTTTTTTATAATAAAGATGGCGGCATGTTTGGCGATATGTTCCATACCAATGCTTTAATCGTATTGCAAAAATCTATTCTAAACCTGGGTATTTTTATCGTTTCACTGCAGGCTGAAGCATGGTTGAGAACCCATAAACATGTAATAGAGTTTTATCTGTTATTATTATCCAGTTTAATGGGTATGTTTTTTATGATTAGCGGCGCTAACCTGTTAATGTTTTATCTGGGATTAGAGCTGGCCACCATCCCATTGGCTGCATTGGCAAATTTTGATCTGGAAAAAAGAAAATCTTCTGAAGCCGCCATGAAACTGATTATGTCTTCGGCTTTTTCTTCCGGCTTATTATTGTTTGGTATTTCTTTAATGTATGGTACAACAGGTACCCTGGGTTTTGCGCAATTGCCTGCACTGCTCAATGGCAGTAATTTACAGGTGTTTGCTTTTGTATTATTATTTGCTGGTTTTGCATTTAAAATTTCTGTGGTGCCCTTTCATTTATGGACGGCAGATGTGTACGAAGGGGCTCCCGTTCCTGTTACATCCTTTTTGTCAGTTGTATCAAAAGGGGCATTTATTTTTGTGTTTGCTTCTGTATTATATACTGTATTTAAACCCCTGGCCGATACATGGTATCATATGCTCTTCCTGCTTAGTGTACTCACCATGGTTATTGGTAACCTGTTTGCATTAAGGCAGCAGAATATAAAACGTATGCTGGCTTTTTCTTCCATTGCGCAAATGGGCTTTATATTAATTGGTATATCCGGCAGCTCGCAGGCAGGTACGGCTTCTGCAGTGTATTTTGTGCTGGTATATGTATTTACCAACCTTGCTGCTTTTGGCGTGGTAGCCCTGGTAAGTGCCCAAACCGGTAAAGAAGATATTACCGATTACAAAGGCTTTCATGCTACTAATCCGGTATTGGCATGGGTGCTAGCCATTGCCTTGTTTTCGTTGGCAGGTGTACCGCCAACAGCAGGTTTTTTTGGAAAATTCTTTTTAATTATGGCAGGCGCTGCAAAACAAAACTATTGGTTAATTACTATTGCAGCGCTTAATATGATTGTATCATTATACTATTATTTAAACCTGGTAAAAGCCTTGTTTATGGATGCCAATGCAAGCCCGGTACCCAAAATTACTTTTGGTGTGTATGCTAAATTGGCTATCGTTATTTGTATTGCCGGTATGGTACTTAGCGGATTAGCCAGTGTGGTGTACGAGTATATTTATAACCTTAGTACGGGCTTTTAAACAATATTAACGCAGCTATTATAATTACATATTATGGCAATTAATAAAAATCACGAATTTGAAGAACTGGATGGCGTTAAATGTGCAATTGTTGAAAAAAATGCCAGTGCTGCAAGAGCAGCTTTTTTGCAAAATATATTATATTATAACCGCTATACGGTGGTGGTGGTGCCCAGCCCTGCCCCCAAAGCCGCACCTGTAAAAGATGCTGAGGCAGCGCCATTGCCGCCTGCTCCCGAAACATTTACGGTTGGTGTTACCGATGTTACGTTTAACCCAATCAATGCCATATTTGGCAGAATGCTAAAAGCACCTCAGGGACATGTGGTAACCCTTGCTTTCTGGCAGCAAAAAGAAGATCATCCTATCGATGAAATTCCTTATTACGCCAAGTAAAAAATCCTACTATTTAATCTATTTATTTATTTGTAGCCAGACATAAGAACAACTATATGGCTTTACTTGCGTCGCACTCTTGTACTTTCAGATTGGCTATTGGGCTTTTACCAAAGCGGAAATTATAGTAAAAGCATTTGTATAGGTCAAAGCAGACGAGGAAGAAGGTTGGGTGGTAAAATCGCCTTTGTTTACTCGACGATTTGCAGACTACAAACTAAAGAATGTGTCATATTTAAGTATGCCAAATACAATCATTACTTGAGTTGAATTGCAAAAGGGATTTTGTCTTTTAGTTTTCAATGTAAATGCATTTGTTCTTGCAAACATTAAAGCAAATTGAATTGTCTGAAGTGATGCGTAAAATGTCTGGTATGAAACCTTACCCATTCCTGATAATTTAGTTCACCCATTGTCGGATTAATAGGTTTGTCTAATTGATGATGCATAAAATAATTGTCAAAGTCATGTAATTCAGTTTTGAGTTTGTCAATAGCCTCGGTCAAATTAGAATATTTAAGTTGTGGAAGTCCTTCTGAAGGCAAAACTGGGGATTTAAAACCTATTGGCATATCCTTGTCAGTTCCAATAACAAATGCCTTGATTTGTTGCTCTTTTTCAATTGAATAATTATGTTGTTGAGGTTCTTTTCCGTTTGAGAAACGTACTGCAAAAGTTATATGCTCTACCATATGTTGTGGGGTCATTGCCCCAAACGCTGGTTTGTTGTCTGCCTGAAGTTTGCTTAAAATCTCAAACAATTTTGTTCTGTCTAAAATGTCAATCATTGTTGTTTTGTTTTTTATTGCTTTTTTAGCCTTACCGCTAACCAACCGTTATTTACTTTGCCCGGGAATAGCTTCTGTGTCTGTCGGAACTGATGCTGCCAACCGTGGCAATGATAAAATTGCATACGCTTAACAGAGAAGTATTGTATTCCCGGAACAAAAGCTGAAAAAGAACTTACTCCCGGAATTGCCTCGTACAATCGGGTTGCCAAAATATTTTTGTTGTATGCCGTATTATAGTACTTTATTAAGTATACCTGTATCCGTTGGACTTTAGATTCAGTCTCTGAAATTTTCTTAGATATTTTTTCTTCGTCATAGTCAAGAAAATTATTCCATGAAGCCCTTTGGTTCCATAAAGTGCTAATGTTTTTGGATTATTGCTACTTAATAAACCAACTTCTTTAATGTAATGCGCAGTCAAGAGCTTTGTCAATTTTATTATTTGACCATTTTTTGTTCCATTGTCAATTATCATAAAATAACCTCCAACTACTAATGATGGTTTCCCATCCCCGTAAACTCTGTTTCCTAAACTATCGGAAATCCTAATTCTATCATTGTAAAATTGCCTAACGTAAATATTAGTGTCAATGAGAAGGCGAATATTTATTGCCGCTAATTGTTGCTCAAGTGGCAATGTTTTTAAGCTGTCGATCCACTTATTATTTTGGTCGCTGGTAAGAATAAAATTTGGAGCCTGCCCACAAGCCGATGAAAAAATAAAGCAAACCCCAAAAATAAATCCTGATACTTTTGTCATCATAAGAGTACGTTTAGTATGACATACCACTTAAATATAGACGAACATCCTGGCCTTGACAAAAAATCCAATAATTTGATCCGTTCACATAAGAGTCCGGAAAGAGCACTAATTGAAATTTCAATTGTGGACCCGATTATACTCCTTTGCTCATACGAACTGTTCTTAGGAATCGTATTGAGTTTTGATAAAAGTCATTTAAATTAATAGTGTCTTTTGTTTTGATATCGTAATGAAACTCAATTTCATTGTTTTTTATCGTTGTCAATGCAGCAATCTTGGCAAAATATTTTTGCTTTTCCCTATCAAAACCAGTTAAGTAAACAATTGAAAAATACCTGCCTCCAAACTTCTCTATAGTATCGGAACGAATTGTTCCATTGTATTCGTCAAAGGAAAGCCTTTTTTTGAAGTGCTCATGTCTCACTAAATTTCTGGATGTATCGCCATCCTGAAATGGAAAGTAACTTGAATGGATTATGGTGAATTGGTTAATTGGAATATCTGGAATATCATAATAAAAACCAGTTTCCATAAATATGGGAAATGACTTTGGCTGATACCTGTATAGCTCATGGTCACAAGGTTTTCCGCAGTCCGAATGATTTGTCCAATAGAACGAAGTGTCAAAGCGTTCAGGTATAGAAAATGAAATAGTTCCTAAACTATCTTTTAATGTCATTGTTTCCAATGTTGAATTCTCCGGAAAGGTTTCAATTGTATTCATATGCGTCCCGTCCATACATGAAGGCAAAAAAATAACGGCTATGATTTTAATGAGGTGACGCATGCTTTAGACAATATCTTAAAAGTAAATGAACATCCTGGCCTTACCCAAAAATACAGCTATTAGTAATATGCACTTTTAAGGCCAGGGTAGACTGTGTTTTTATCCTTCGATAAAGTAATTTTCAATTGCTGTTACCGCGTTTTCAAGGCCTTTTTCATTTCTGATTATTTCTCCTACATACAACACACATTTTTTTATTTCATCTGCCTTCGCTAGTTGAATGGCAGCAATTAGTTTATCTGCTGTTAATTTTTTAGCGGGTATATGTATGCCTATATTTTTGTGCTCTACGATTTTCCCCCATGTTGGTTGATCAGTATAAAAAGATATTATTACCATAGGTAAATTGTTGCGCAGCATTGCCGCCAATGTCCCCGCACCACCATGAAAAACCCCAACTTTACATTTTGGCAAAACTGTTTCATGATTCACATATTTGGTTACAAAAAGGTTTTTATGTATTGGTAATTCATTAAACAAAGACCAGCCTGTGCAGAACAAAATCCTTTCATTTGTTTTTTCTAAAACCGCTGATATAATACTTGTAAATTTTTCGGTGTTTCCAACACCATTACTTCCAAAGCCAATATAAACCGGTTTGCTGCCTTGCGATAGCCAATCGCTCAGTTCAGCAGAAGTTTTGTCCAAAAAATGTGCTTCTCTTTTTTGGGCTGGCACAGTTAAAAAACCAGATATTTTGTGATGAGCTTCCCAGTCTTTGGGTTGCGAAATAAGTGCCGGGCTTATACAATATAAATCTAAAACTTTTTGTTTGTCTACATGTCTAATAAGGTTTTCAGTTAAAATTGGAAGCCCTAATTCTCTGCGATATTCATTGGTGTCTTTTTTTACGAACTTCCAAAAAAATGCCTGTGCTATTTTATAGGTTAATTTGTTGTACCACGAAAAGTGTAAAAAGTCAAAGTCGCCTAATGGAAATTCTTTTGTTGGCACAACTGGTGGCATAAAATAGGTAAGTGCTATTTTCTTGTTTTGCTTTTCTGCAATGGCACTCACTATAGGAAGTGTCATTGCATTGGCAATGATAAAATCTACTTTGCTAATAGCATTGAAATAACTTTTCCTAAGAGGTTCTCTCGTATCGTGAAGTACTTTAAAATAATACTTCATTAATTTTATGGGGTACTCAGATTTAAGAATGGCTTGCCCTTCGGTTGAATTCATCATCGTTTCAGCGTTTCCAAAAAGCGGTTGAAATGGAATGTCAAATCCCTCAACAAATTCTTTAAAATCTTCAGTTGCTGAAATGGTCACCTGATGCCCTTTGTCTATAAGCCCGAGTGCCAGCGCCACGTATGGTTGCAAATCTCCTCTTGTTCCGTATGTGTAAATTCCTATGTTCATTTATTCTTGTTGGTTAGTTTGGGCTTTGGCAGTATAGCAAACAAATCAAAAATAGACGAACCCTATAGTCATACCAAAAAATTCGGCTAATACTGAACTGTAATTTTAAAGTGCATTTATTATTTTGCTGGTATCCAATAGGTTTTTGCCAACTCACTCAATACTGCCAATCTATTCCTGCCGACCATTGCCCCGAACACCGCAGTGAGTGACACAACAAACGCTCAATAGTAGCCAAACAGCTGGCTCTCCAAAAAAACCGATAAATAAAACCCCCTGTTCGGACAGTTTTGGCACCCTTTCGTCCCATACCAGATTAACGGATATTGTTTTGATAATATGTTTACCAGGTCATTATTTATGGCAGTTCATTCGTCGCTTAATTTTTTGACAGAAGATATACTCATTTATACTCCGTTCAAAGTTGAATGATATCTATGTCATTATTCGATTACCTGATCTGCCCAATTGTTTCACTTTCAAAAAATTTAAAATGAAAAAATTCCTCTTCCTGCTTTTATCGCTTCCTGTAATAGGAATGGCACAAACCAAAACAGTCGTTTCATCCAATCGCTTATTTGCTAAAAACGATAAAATTATTGAGTTTGAAAAAGCCCTGGCCAACCATGCACAAAAATACCATACAGGTGATGTTACCTGGCGTGTATGGGCTATACAATCGGGCCCCGATGCCGGCGGATACATGGTAACTGAAGGACCAACTACATGGGCAACCTTAGATGGCCGCGCCGACATTAGTGCCGAACATACTGCCGACTGGGATAAAAATGTAATGCCACTTACCGAAGGTCGCGGGCAAAGGGGATATTACGATTTCCAGGCAGATTTAAGTACCGTTCAATTAACCGATTATGCTGACAAAATTGTGATCACACACATGACGGCAAACCCCGGGAAGATTATTGATATAAAAGCCCTTATTCAAAAATTGCAAAAGGTGTGGATGGCCGATGGCCAATCTGTGGCAGTTTATTCAATTGTATCTTCCGGCGAACCCGGATTTATAACCGTTACCCGTTTAAAAAATGGTTTAAAAGAATTGGCCAGCGATTACCGTAAACCAATGCCCGAAAGGTTCGATGCAGCTAACGGTGTTGGTGCTTATGACACCTGGTTAAAAAACTATTCAGATATAGTGCAATTGCGCTGGACTGAATTATTGGTATACAAACCCTTGCTGAGTTCGAAGTAATTAAACAAGTACACTATAAGCAAAAGGGCGGCTATTAAAGCTGCCCTTTGCTGTTTTACAAAGGCATAGGTGCAGTAGCAAAATCATCAAAAAATATAGCCATAAAAACAAAGCTTATTAGCCTGGCAACCCATTAATAATTAGGCTATACTTGCGTCGCACTCTTGTACAGCTGTCTCCATGCTCAGCAAAGCGTTGTGATACAAGTGAGTGACACAACAAACGCTCAATAATAGCCAAACAGCTGGCTCCCAAAAAAATCCCGATAAATAAAACCCCCTGTTCGGACAATTTTAGCACCCTTTCGTCCTTACCCGAAAGGTTTCAATGGTATTAGGTATTATGTTTATCGGGCAATCTGTTATTGTGCTAAATACACAAGCTGACTGTTGCTATTGGAACACAGTTCCATAACCGTTTTAAATAAGCATTATGAAAAAAAAATTTACATTATTAGTGGCCATTTTTGCTCTTGCACTACTGCGGGTTAATGCCACTACTTACACAGTAACGAACGTAAACAATGCAGGAGCAGGTTCACTGCGGCAAGCCATTGACAATGCCAATAACAATGCAGGAGCAGATGTTATTGACTTCAGTAATACACTTGCTAACCAAACCATCACCATAATCAGTCCTTTTTTGGTGATTACCAGCGACCTGACCATTAGTGGCTCGGGTGCCCCCAACCTCACCATCAGCGGTGGCAATGCTTCCCGCATCTTCTGGATTCAAAACGGCACGATTACCATCCAAAACCTCACGCTCGCCGACGGTTACGCCAAAGGTGGCGACGGATCTGGTGGTGGCATGGGCGCAGGCGGGGCTATCTTCATGCATGAAGGAAGGCAAGACCCTGGTAATAATAATAACCTTCTGAGTGGCAGTATAGATCTGCGCCTCGTCAATGTAATACTGAAAAACAATAGAGCAATCGGCGGCAGTGGTGGCGGTGCCAGCCTCGGCGGTGGTGGCCTTGGTGGCAGCGGTGGCGGCGGCGGCGGCGGTGGCGGCGTATTGGGCAATGGAGACGGTGCAGGAGGCAGTGTGACTAACGCGAGTGGGTCTACTGCAGGTGCCAATGGTGGAATAGCCATTTTCGGCAACGGCGGCGTTTACGGTGGCGGCGTCGGTGGCGTCGGTGCCGACATCCCTGGTTTCGGCGGTGGTGGCGGTATTTACGGCGACGTAGGCGGCTTTGGCAGTTTCGGCGGTGGCGGCGCCTTCACACCTCTGAGAAGCTTCGGCTATGGTGGCTTCGGCGGTGGCGGTGGTGGTGGTGAAGGCTTCGGTGGCTTCGGCGGCGGCGGCGGCGCCGGTGGCTTCGGCGGTATCGGCGGTTTTAGCGGTTTTGGCGGTGCTGGCAGTTCCAGTGTAGGCGGCGGCGGCGCCGGCTTTGGTGGTGCCATTTTCGTTACCAGCGGCAAGCTCACGTTGCAAGGCGTTACTTTTGATGGCAACACAGCTACTGGTGGTACGGGCGCCAACAATGGCAAAGGCTACGGCGGAGCGCTCTTCATTTTTAATAAAGCGGATAATGGCAATTATGTAGCGCCGGGCACAACCAATGACCCAAGTGTTGTTGGGTGTGGCGTGACTTATATCAACAACAGCGCAGCGGATGATCCGAATAGTGCAACCAATAATGACGACTTGTATGGGGTAATTGTATATTGCGCAACCTGTATAACAAACCCGGTAGTAACCAACAATGCAGATGCAGGCCCCGGCAGCCTGCGACAGGCAATACTGGATGCCTGCCCGGGCAGCACTATCACTTTTGCAGGTGGCATTACGGGCAAAATAATCCTTACCAGTGGGCAGCACCTGGTTATCAATAAAAACCTGACCATCAATGGCCCGGGCGCCGGTCTGCTGGATGTGGAAGCCGTGCCGGAGCCGAAAAAAACCAGGAGGGTATTTTGGGTAGAAAACGTAACGGCTACTATCCGTAACCTTACCATTAGTGGTGGATATAATGAGGCATACCAGAACTACGACGAACCTATTATTGATGGCGCGGGTATTTACAACAAGGGGCAGCTTACGCTGGAAGGTTGTGTAATTGCCGACAACCAAATTTGGGGTTGTTGCCTCAATTATGGCAAGGGCGCTGGTATTTTCAATTCCGGCATCCTTACCGTGCGCAATACGCATATAAAGGACAACAAGTGCACATTTGAATCCGACCAACTTGAATCTTCCGCATATGGTGGTGGTATTGCCAATATGGGCGGAACGATGTATATGGAAAACTCCACCGTGTCGGGAAATTACGGCCTCCCTGGCGGTGGCATGTACAATACAGGTACGGCTATTATTACAGGATCTACGTTTAATGATAACCCCACCGGCGCTATAATGAACTTGGGAGATGCCATTTTGCGCCTTACCAACAGCACCATTAGCGGTAATGGAAATTATGGTTACGACGGTGGCGGCCTCTTTTTGGGCGGCCAGGGCGAAGTGGTTATTAATTTCTGTACCATTACCCGCAACTTTGGCGGCATTTACAACGAACGCTCAGTTGAAACAGGCACACCGCAAGGCACTTTCACCATTCAAAACAGCATACTGGCGGGCAATATCGGGCCCGACGACGAATATGGTGGAGGCTCCACCGGCGATTATTATTTCCCCCGTCAACCTTACTTTCCGCCGTCTGGATATGCTAATCTTAATTCGCTGGGAAATAACATTTTTGGCAATGTAAATGCTCCCCTCAACTGGACATTTAACGGACCCGGCGACCAGGTAGGCAGCACAGCCTCGCCCATCAACCCACAACTTGGCCTATTAGCGGATAATGGTGGTAATACCAAAACCCACGCATTGCTTACCGGTAGCCCTGCCTTAAATGCCGGTAACAATGCCCTGGCGCCTGCCAACGACCAGCGTGGTGTTGTACGCCTGCTTACTGTGGCCAACCCTGCTGACATGGGTGCTTATGAATATGTGGCACCTTCAGGGGCAACCGCATCGGTTCTTAGTGTAAACGGAACCTCTTCCATTTGCAAAGGAGCAACCGCTAATTTAGTGGTAACCATTACCGGCGGTACTGCGCCTTACACGGTTGTTTATTCCGATGGCACCAACAGCTTTTCCGTACCCGGTTATATAAGCGGTACTGATATTCCCGTATCACCCACTATAAATACCACTTATTCTCTCATATCCGTTACCGATGCTAACCTAACTGCCGGAACGGGAAACAGCGGCACTCCAACTATCACAGTAACCGACCCGCCCACCTGGTACCTTGATGCAGATGGTGATGGCTATTATGTAAGCAGCACACAAGCCTGTACTAGCCCTGGCATTGGTTACAGTTTGACAGGGCTTCCCGGAGATTGCAACGATAATCCAATTGGTGGTGCAGCCATTAATCCGGGTGCAACCGAAGTTTGCGATGGCATTGATAACAATTGCAACGGTCAAACCGATGAAGGTTTTACTGATACCGATAGTGATGCTATTGCTGATTGTGTAGATACAGATGACGATGCTGATGGCACGCCTGATGTCGATGATTGTGCTCCTTTGGATAACAGCAAATGGCGCAATGGCAATTTCTATACCGATGCAGACGGAGATGGTTATAACAGAACCGACATCTATGGAAATGATATCAAAGAGGAAATATGCTACGGAGCAACAATTCCTACTGGGTATAGTTTAACAACCAATGGACCGGAGTGTAATGATAATGATGCATCTATCAACCCCGGTGCAACAGAAGTGTGTGATGGGATAGACAACAATTGCGATGGTCAAGTTGATGAAGGTTTCCCGCTTATTACCTACTACTTTGATGTAGATGGCGATGGATATGGCAGTGCTAATAATCCTGTTCAGGCAAGATGTTTCCAACCTCAAAACACCGTAATCAATAATTTAGATTGCGACGATCAAAATGCATCCGTGCACCCCGGCGCACCCGAATTATGCGATGGCTTAGACAACGATTGCGATGGAGG
>NZ_WHPF01000018.1 GCF_013106755.1 Limnovirga soli
CACATGAACGCTCCGCGCATTGGTCCGGGCCAACGCCTCCCCCTGTGTATTGGGTATTGGAAGTTTTGTTTTCTTTTGGTTTGGTGTTTTATATTTTTTTTGTTGTGCTTATAGCTGCTAGCAAAAAGGATAACAGTTCCGAAAAAAGCGCACTAAACAAGCATTGATTATCAATAGCTGATTTTTTTGGTACGGCTATTTAGTTCGTCTATTTTTGAGTTGTGTGTCATTATCAACTTCTAAACAATGCGACTAACAAAGGTTTTACTTTTATTGTTTATATGCTGCTTATCACTTCGCTGTCAGACAGAAATGCGAAAATCATTTTTTATTTCTGTGGAATATTCATCTTGGGGTTACTCTACCAAATATTGTTTGACTCAAGATTCGATTCTTTTGAAGGTGAATAAAAATGTGGTTGAGAAAAAAATGGAAGATTTATATTCAAGAGCATTGACTAAAAAGGAAAGTGTCAAGATCTATCAGTTTTTGACATCCCTTTCTTATGATACATTAAAGGATGAATATATAAAGCAAGGCATTTATGACGCAACAGACATTCGTGTTCAATTATACGGAGACGGGTTGCATTCGAAGAATGTGTTACTGTATATAAGTACAACAGCTATCACTGACACAATAGAAAAGCTTGTTCAAAGACATATATTGGACACAAATTTTCAGTTAAGAAATTTACATGCATTGCAATAACGAATGCACCACAAAAGTATTTGCAATAGCAGGGGGGACGAATGAACAATCGGCAACAAAGTGGAAAGCAGTGTCTCTAAGGTTTAGGTGTATAATGGTAAATTAGGTGAAATGCTTGATTCCTGCCAAGCATTGAAGGTTGTTGGCGGGGACGCCAATGCCAGCGAAAATATTTATTGGGTAATGCGACTATATTTGTATTGTATGATTTCAGCCAATTCATATTTATTTAGAATAAAAACCTTTTACTGTTGTATTTTAATAATGACTGTATTCAATTCCTGCTTCCTACTAGTCCCGTATGAACCTTCAAAGGAGGAAAAAGAGGATGTTTTCAAAACTGTGAAGTGGGATAAACAAATATTGACTGATTTTTCTAAATACGATTCTTTAGCCCAAATTTTGCTTTCTAATCTGGACACAATTATTAATTACAAAAACAAAACAACTTATGTTACAATAATTGAAGGGGGTGGCAAGGAGACAAAAGAATTGGCTAATGAAACCTGCTATGCGTTTTTTGACGGAAATGATTACTATGATATAAAAAAAATACCACCCTATCTATCATCTAAGGTAGACTGTCTATGGACATTGGTTGGCAAACCTGAAATAAAGATTTGTAAAGAAAAAAGACCTGCTAATCTTTCTCTTCGAATTAATTTTACGGAACGAAAAAACAATGTTTTAGAATGTCATGTTCTCTATTGGCGCCTCACTGATTTTGATAATCATGACAGCTTTTATTTGATTAAAGACACCGCACTTAGTAAAGACTGCATTTATAGAATAGGTATTACAACAGACAATAGTGGATGGTAGAATTTACACGAAAAGTACATACTTCAATAACAGCGAAAAATGTTTTTGTAAACCTAAATGGTTAATTGTTGGCATTTGTCACTTTCTTTGTCTTGATACAAAGAAAGTAACCAAAGAAGAATTAAGGCCCACATGAACGCTCCGCGCATTGGTCCTTGCTCACGCCTCCCCCTGTGCAGGTGGTGTTGGAAGTTTTGTTTCCTTTTGGGTTCGTCTTTTATACTTTTTGTTGTCATTCTTATGGCTGGTAGATGAAGGCTAACAGCTGCGAAAAAAGCGGACTATGCAAGCATTGATTAGTAGTAGCTGATTTTTTTGGTATGGCTATTTAGTTCGTCTATTTTTGATTTGGTTGCAATCAACAAGAGTCGTTTAATCTCTGGTTCATTTTTTTATTCATATATTCAATAAACAAAGGAACATCCACATCGACATTACGCTATGAAATATATATTATTTTTTACTTCCTTATTTTTCTTTATTAATAGTAAAGCTCAAACAGACACGACGATTTACGGATACATAGATTCGGTAACAGTGAAAAATGTGCAAATACCTCCGAAATTTTCTGGTGGTGACGGAAATTGGAAAATGTATTTAAATAAATATTTAAAGTATCCTAAAGATGCTAAACAGCAAAAAATAGAAGGGACGGTTATGGTTGAATTTGTAGTAGAAAAAGACGGAAGTCTATCCAATATTACTATAGTCCATTCAGTATATCCAAGTTTAGATGAAGAAGCAGTTAGATTAATTCAGCATTCAATGTGGACGCCAGCTGTTCAAAATGGAGGTAATGCCAGATATAGAAAAAGACAACCCATCGAATTTCGTTTGCTAAATTAAATTTCTGCTGCGGTTCGCTGGGACGCCAATACCAGCGAAACGGCATAAGTAAAAATCTACCTTACTTCTGAATTTGAAAAATGGATTGTATCCGTTTTTTTCAAATCTAACCCATTAATGCTTATGTCTTTTAAGAAAGACCCTTTGAATATACCTTCAACCTTTTTAGATTTGATATATTCATAAACAGAGTCTTCATCGAATATAAAAATGTGAAGTTTGTTTTCCTTTTTCAGCACAGGGGGCTCTCCATAGATATCTATTAATTTTTGTTTATTTATGGAATATTTCTGTCCATAAAACAATATGGTATCATTTACCGTATCTCCTCCATACATCACTGTAAGATTCCGATTTGAAATATTATCAATAGTTACTATTTTTTCTGCACGATCCATAATACAAGAATTCAAGAAAAAGCAACAATAAATAAACCTATTTCTCATGAATTTTTTTTGATTTGAAACTTTTTTGGACGATTTTGATTGTTTGCCATTGCTGATTGAAGATACTTGATTCCTGCACCAGTATTGAAGGCTGTTAAGGCGGCCGCAAACAGCATCAATTTTTTTAAGGTAAACTTATTTTCAAATTTTTAGGCACTTTTAGTTCCATCCGTTTTAATTCAAATTCTTCTTTGGTTAATGGCCCAACCAAAAGGTTTTGCTCATGAGAAATTATCCAGTAATAAATTGAATCCTTATTTGGTGGGTAATGTATGGTAGCAGCAAATTCTCCCTCGAAACAGGGCAATACTGGTTTTTGGGCTGCAATTATATACTCCTTATTATAATCATAAGAAAGAATTTCACAGGGTATAAGTTTTCCGTAATAATCTAAACCATCTTTTTCTATCACATTTTGATGAACGCCTTCTTCATAAAAATAATATTCACCACTTATTTCTTCATAAGTATCCGACTGGCAACTACCCACCCATGCGGCCAAAACAATTAAACAAAGCATTTTTCTCATCATTGCAATTTCATTTTTTCTTGCTGCTGTTGATGTCCGCACCTGGCTGTTGCTGGCGGGGGTGCCAACTGCTGGAAAATGTTCTTTTTTAAAATCCGGTATCTACCGGTTCTTTTACATTTAACAAAGAATCTATCTCTGATTGCTGAATGTACATCTTCCATTTTTCATTCCAGCTGATTGATATTGAGCTTATTTCTGGTTTTTGATTTGCATTTTTAGAAAGGCTATTATTAAAATCTATTCCTACTACAAAATACTTTTTTTGTTTCATATAAGTATCCCAATTCCCTGCCGGCAATTTACCTCCCGGCTTCTTTCCAACAAAAGTTATCGCACTTACTGGTAAATCTGATTTAATAGTATCAATATATTGTTGGGCAATATTTGCAAACTGCCTTATTGTGATGGATTTATTTATATAATTGGTTACTACTAAATAATCACCATAAGTCTTATATCCATTATTATTCCCTATATCCCGATAATAAAATAATATTTCTTGCTCACCATACTGCTTATTTTTGCATCCCGTGTTAGAGCAAAGGATACTGCTCATTAATAAAAGCACCATGTAAATTGGTTTGTAATTGCCTAATTGCATAATAGTTTATTTTTTTCCTTTTCCGCAGCGTTTAATAATAATTGCATTATGCGAGGCAGTAACTATTCGGTTTATATTAGTAATGGTAATTTACAAGAAATACTTGATTCCTGCACCAGCAGCAGCGAAGAATTATTTACAATTATAGGAATATTGGAACAAGACATTGTGGTTGCCTTGTTCAAACCAAATGCCGTCAATTAAATAGTATTTAATATCAACAATTTTTAATATCGGAAAATTTCCATTTATAGACTTTTTGTATTCTTCACTAGGCGATTTATTTACATTAAAGTCGCCAGATAAGATTTCATAATCGTTAATGAAAGCCATATGATTTTTATCAAATTTCAAACTGATTGTAGTATCATAGGTATAAGTTCGAGTAGAATCTTGCTGGGATTTATTTTGATCGTGGATTTCTAATCCTAAACTATTATCATTTATATTGTAAAAATTAACACTATAGTGCCGGTATTCTTCAAATAAATGCAATGAATCCGCAACTGTGTTATATGCTTTATCCAGACTCTCCTTATATTCAGATAAAAAATGCATAGCTGTATAAAGATGTTTATTATTTATACACAATAAAAGTGTGCGACGTATTTTTATTCCAGAACCACCTTTTAATGAATAAGTAATTTTAAGGAACCTGCCGTAAACCTGAACATCTCCCACTATATCAGTAAAATCAGGAATACAAATGGAATCAGAATTGAAAGTAATGCTGATTTTGTTATTGGTATATTCGGGATTGACTCTTATAATACAATCATCTCCCTCTAATGACTTAACTCTAAAGCTATTTTGTGCATAACTATAATTGCTGATTGTTATACTTAAAAAAATAATTATCAAACAATTTTTTATGACCATTTTTATGATTTCCTTTTCCGCTGCGGTTACTACTAATAGCGTTGTGCAAGGCAGTTACTCTGCTGTTTACGTTTGTAATGGTAAATTACATAAAATACTTTATTCCTTTGCCAGCATTTAAGGCTTGTGGCAGCGCCGCCATAAGCAGCGAAAAAGAATTATTTCAAATCAATTATTGCATTTTTGGGGGCCATAAGCAAAATGTCTTTTTGCCTATCCAATATTTGATTGTCAAGTGAAAGATTTAAAGTATCGTTTTTTTCACTACACACCACGATTTCTCTGATATAATCATATTCTTCGTTATATAATTGACGATAACTAAAAAACCAAGTCTTTGAATTTATAGGTTTATTTGCACTAGAAATGAAATTCTCATCTAAAAATAATATAAGCTGCATAAAAGTTTTACTTGACTCTTTAGACAATCTTGGGATTTTTAAGGTATCAGATATTTTATGTTTTTTAAAATTGTTTATATACAAATAGTCTTCCTGCAAGACATAATGTGGTAAAAAACTAGCGTCTTCAGGTACATGGGGCAAACTATCTAATAATATTTGAAGATGTAATAGTGCATTTTGAACTGTGTCGATATTGTCTTTAAAAACTATGATATTTCTATTTTCATTTATATCTCTACAAGAACATAAACACAAAAGGGCGAAAAATATAGTTATATTCCTAATCATATTACCTAAGTTTAAAATTTTCAATTGCCTAAAATACCATTTGTGGATCTCTTAAAGGGTGTTGTTGGCGTTCCGCAAACAACTGCGAAAATGGCCTAGTACAAGGCAGTGTCCAAGCGGTTTACTTTTGTAATGGTAATTTATATAAAATACTTGATTCCTGCCCAATCATTGAAGGCTGTTGGCGGGGACGCCAACAGCAGCTAAAAAATACTTCATTCCTGCGGCAGCATTTAAGGCTGTTCGCGGGGACTCAGACAGCTGCGCAAATCAGTTATCTTTTTTGTTTAAAAAGTATATCCTGCCTTCAAAAAAGTAAGCCATTTCATTAAATGTAATTATTTCAAAATATATTTTATTTGAAATATTAAGTAGAGATACATTTTTTCTGCATGGGCGGTACCCATAAAAGAAAGTAGTCGTTTTCAGGTTCATCTCCTCTAAAGTATTAATGAAATTAAGTTTATAAGTGGGCTGATGAACTCTGATTGGGCTATCAAAAAATTCAAAGTTGAAATTGGTAGAATCAAAATACAACTCCTTGCCAATTTGTAGTTTTATTTCATTTTCTTTTTTTGGACTACTTCCGGTTTTGGCAATCGAACTAATTATCCATTTGCCAAATAAATTAGTTACTTTTTTTGTACTTAATGTGTCTAGATAATCTTCCTGGATATTTCTATAGTAAAATTTTATAGAAGTGTCTGCTTGATACAAGCTATTTGAATTTTTATATTTCCCATAGATTGTATTACTATATAGTATACAATATACCAATGTAGTAAAAGCAATTATTTGTATTGGTTTCATAAAAAAAGTTTCCTACTTCTGTTGGTTTCAATACCAGCCTATGTTGGCGTCCCAGCCAACAGCATCGAAAAATAGCAGCGATAGATGCTTTTGTAAAAATAAATGGTTTCTTTGCGATGTTTGTCACTTTCTTTGTCTTGATGCAAAGAAAGTAACCAAAGAAAAATCAAGGACCACATGAACGCTCCGCCCATTGGTCCGGGCCAACGCCTCCCCCGGTGCAAGTGGATTTGGAAATTCAGTTTCACTTTTTTTCATCTTTTCCACCTTTTGCTTTTCATTGGCTGTTTAGCGAATATCGATCTGCTGCACTTCACCACAGTAGCACAAAAGCTTAATGACTATTTCCCCCCCGAAAACGGGCAGTTTCGTTTTCGGGTGTCTTTTTTTGGTTCTTTTTTGGACAAGCAAAAAAGAACAGACACGTTTCATGATGAGACAAATACATAGAATCGATTTCCCAATTAAAATTCTGGCTTTTTGAAGTTGTAAAAATTAATAGCGCACTGCATTTCCAGGTTGTATTTTATACAGTGTTTGTCACTTTCTTTGCCTTGATGCAAAGAAAGTAACCAAAGAAAAATCAAGGACCACATGAACGCTCCGCGCATTGGTCCGGGCCAACGCCTCCCCCTGTGCTTGGGGTATTGGAAGTTTTGTTTGCTTTTGGTTTGGTGTTTTATATTTTTTGTTTTTATGCTTATAGCTGCTAGTAAAAAGGCTAACAGCTGCGAAAAAAGCGCACTATACAAGCATTGATTAGCCGTAGCTGATTTTTTTGGTACGGCTATTAAGTTCGTCTATTTTTGAGTTGAGGGCAAGCTTAAACGGCATCTCGTTCGACATAATATTCATGACAAATGTTTGCAGAATTTATACACAGACCAACTTCGGGGCAATACCCAGAAAAACACTTCGGAACAATTTCACCAAACTGCCTTTGGGTAAAGTTTACTGATATAGAATATGAAGATTGGGTTGGCTCATTTCAACAAGGTTGGGACGGCAACGGAACTTTCATTATCAACCTTGACAAAAGGGAGAAAGCTTTTGTTGTCGCAGGCGGGCAAAGTTTTCTAATTGACATTTCAACTAAGCTATTACTAAACAAACAAGAAATTTCAGACACAACATCCGCAATTCTAAATGACGACCAAAGCATAATTTATTTTTCAGGTGGGTATGACTTACAATATTTAGATTTAGATGGAAATATATCTGTTTTATTTGACAAGTGTTATTTTGACGACTTAAAATTGATTGAAATAAAAGACAATAGACTTTATGCAAAATATTGGCATTATCAACGAGACAAAGAACCATTTCTGTTTGAAATAAACTTGCATACAAAAGAAGTTAAGGACTCGTATTACAACAGAGACTAACAAGAATACACCAATGAGAATCCTAATCCTTCGTTATTTGACAGAATAGCAAAATGGATAAAAATGTAGGATGAGACTTCTATAGCCATTTTATTCGCTTTGGTACAAGCTGCATAGCATTACCCGGCGCACAAGAGTGCGACGCAAGTAATGCTGATTATTTATTTTTTGCCTGGAGCCTGTTAGTCTTTTTTCTCTAAAAATATTTCGGCCATCATACAACGTACACTGCCGCCGCCAATGGTTTCGATGGTTTTAATATCGATGGGTAATAAAGTGGTGTGGTGCTGTAGTATTTGTTTTTGCTCACGGGTTAATGATATATAGGCCGAACGGCTGAGGATGGTAAAGTTTTTGCCTTTTTCGTTTTTTACCTGTAACATATTGCCTGCATATGCATGTACCTGTTGCATGGTGATGGGTATAATTTCGTGCCCGGTGCTTTGCAGTAGTTGCGATAGGGCTATGCGTTCTATTTCTTCGGGGATAGACTCCATACAAATGATGGCATAGCTTTCGCCCAAATGCATGATTACGTTGGTATGGTATACATCGGTACCGGTTTCGTCTTTTGAATGAAAGAGCATTGCTTTGTAGCCGTGTGCAAAGGCGAATTTTTCGAGCACGGCTTTGTTGGTACGTGCAGAAATACAGGCATAAATAATTTTGTATTCATGGTCTATAATCATGCTGCCGGTGCCTTCCAGAAAAAGATGTTCGGCTTCGTACTCGCTCCAGTCTTCTACGTCTTTTACTTTATAATTATCGGCCAGCATTTGCAGCAGGTCGTCTCTTTTTTCAATACGCCTGTTGGCGGCATACATGGGAAATACGGCTACAGTGCCATCCTGTAAGGTGCAAAACCAGTTGTTGGGGAAAAGCGCATCGGGTTTTTTGGGCAGGGGTGTATCCTGCACTACCAGTACTTCAATTTTCTTTTTGCGTAAGGTATCAATAAAATTATCGAATTCTTCAACGGCTTTTTCCTGCACCTGTTGTTGGGTAAGTGAGGCAGATTTGGATTGAAAAACATTGTTGGCAGCGGTTTCTGCATTATACCCAAAACTTGCCGGACGTATCATTAATATGGTGGAAGCTATTTTACTCATACACTAAATATTTTCTCTGAGCAGTGGCATGCTCATACAATGTGCGCCACCTCTTGCTCTTGATAATTCTGCAGAGGGCAGTACAATTAATGTGTTTTGTACCTGTGCAGGGGTTAACTCTTTGTTTTGAAATTTTTGTAATAAATCTGTGACCTTGATTACGTTAAAACCGGCCGCCTGAAAGGCTTTCATAGTTTCATCGTTACGGTCGTACCCAACTACAACGCCTTCTTTAAGGGCCAGCAAGTTACAGGAGTCTGTCCATTGTTCGCGTTCATCGTATGGAAAAACATTGTTGCCGCTGTAAATAATGGTTACGTCTTCGGGCGCCACGCCATAGTCTTCGATACTGATATTGTGCAATAAGGATTCGAGCCCCTGAATTTTATCACGGATATCGAGTTGGTAATTGGTACCGGGATGATAGGCTTGTTGTAAAGGTTTATAGAAACGTAGTACCTCTATATTTTCCAGATCGGGCATGTCTTCTTTTTCCATCAGGTGCAGGTAGTAAGCGTATTGGGTAGCATTTTTTTGCTGCATTACTTTTTCGGAAAAGCGGCCAAAGAGCACCCAGGTGTTTTTGCGTACCTGTGTAAATACGGTATCAATATGCATCATGGCACGTTGCTTGGGTATTTTTACCACAGATATTTTTTCTATACCGGTTTGGTTATTGGCAAATATTTTATGAATGATTTCATCAACGGCGCTGGGGGTGGTTCTTTCGCTGCAGCCAATTAATAAATGGTTGGGGGCAATCATCATCACATCGCCACCTTCTACCGATGTTTTAAACACCTGCTGTTCGCTTTGTTCGAGTAAAAAGAAATCGCTTGATTCTGATATCTCGATTACTTTTTCGGGATTGTTTTTATATAGGTGATAATAGGTGATATACTTCATTAGCATGCTTTCTCTTTCCCTGGCAGGGGTGGCGGCATTGCTTAATAAAATATGATCGTTGATGACGATACTAATATCACGTGTAAATATAAAATTGGGCAAAGGTGCAAATACAAAATCGTTGGCATTATTATCGGCAATATGCAATACGCCGCTAATTAATACTTTAGCCAGTTCGTAGGGGTCCTGAATGGCATCGAGCATGCGTTCTGTAGCAAAACTACAGCCCTCCCAGGCACATACAGCAGATACAATGCGTTGTTTGATGGTTTCGTTTTTAAGCACCTGCGCCAGCAGATATTGTGTATCAATTACTTTATCGCTGTTAAAATAATCGGGATGGTGTGGCTTATAACAGTCAGGCTGTTTTTTGTGTGCCTGCTTTTTTTCAAACTCGGTGATATATGGAATTTTTTCCGGGTCAAGAAAGTACAGGAGTAGTTTTACATACTCGTTATATTCCCTGCGCATCTGGCTGATGTGTACTGTATCATCGTACAGCCATTCTTTAAATTTACCGGGTACTACTTTTCCTATACCGCCATCGGGGCTATGCACCAGCAAACGCTTTAGCGTTCCCAGTTCGGAGTTTACATGTATAGTAGCATTTGAATTCATAGATATAATTATTATACAAAGCAACGAAACTTAAGCCAAACAGGCATAAGCCGGGTATTAATTGTTTATTGTGATATGATGCTGGTACAGAAAAAAGGCGATTTTATTGCAATAAAAACACTGTTGCAAGTATTGAGAGCATTATAACAGGCTATCTATTCTTTTGGCCAGTTTATAATCTTTGGCGGTAATAATATCGCCAGCATCGTGTGTGTTTAGCCATATTTCTACCTTATTGTATACATTTTTCCAAAGAGGATGATGGTTCATTTTCTCTGCTTCTATGGCTACCCTGGTCATAAAAGCAAATGCTTCTGAGAAGTTATTGAAAGTAAACTTTGCGTATAAGGTATTCTTCTTTTCTGCCCAGTTGCCTTTGGCAGGTATTTTTTTTGCATGCATAATAGTTTTTTTAATCTAACAAATTAAAACAAGCTCTTGTTCGCCCAATGGCAGGTTACAGTAACACCGCTAAAAAACAAGATTACCTTTGGTTTTTATTTTTTCGTTGGTTAACTCTGCCACCAGTTGTACACCATTAATTTGCTTAACACTTTGTATTATTTGCTGGGCGTAATTATAAGGTGGTACACCCCCTTTTACCAGCCATAGAAAATCCATATGTTTAAACTCTGGCAGCAGGTATTCCCCATCGTACTGATTGTGGTAAATATAGTGGTTAATATCTGTTACGCTTTCTGTATGCTGGTATACCGGGAAAAAATAGCGACGCCCTTTTTTTTGAATTTCTATATTAATATCTGTGTTTAACCTGAAATTATAGCCCAATACATTATTTACCTGCCAGCAAAACCGGTAACTTTTGGCAGTTACAATAATGCCCAATAAAAATGCATCTTCAAAGAAGTCTTCGTTTAATGCATCAATATCTAACTTAAGCTTCATGGTTAAAACTGGATGTTAAACTCCATCTCTTTATCTGCGCGTTTTATTTTCAATACAGATGAATCACCTTTTTTAAAGTGCTGTAAAGCCTGCATGTAAGATTGCACATCAACAAATTTATAATCGCCCAGCTGTAATAAAATATCGCCTGCCTGTAAGCCGGCACGTTCTGCTGCTTTGCCCTTACTAACGCCGTCTATACGCATGCCTGTGCCGCTAAAGCCATAATCTGGTATAACACCCAGGGTAACGGGTAAGGCTACCGAACGGGCTTCCTGATCTCTGGTTTTTGTAAATGGCAATTTACCTTTTGCATCGGTAGCTTCTATAATGGTATTAATCAGGTTTACAATTTGTACTTCGCCGGCATAATTAATTTTATCCCAGTCGTCGCTGGCTTTATGGTAATCGCTATGGCTGTTGGTAAAAAAGAAAAGCACCGGAATATCTTTTCTGTAAAAAGATGCATGGTCGCTTGGGCCAGAGCCGCTGCTATCAAATTTAATAATCAGGTTGGTATTATGAATGTTATTAAAAACGGTACCCCAAACCGGTGATGTGCCATAACCACCCACCGTTAATTTATGGGTAGTATCATAACGGCCCACCATATCCATATTCAACATATAATTGGGAACAATATTTACACTGGGTTTTTCCAGCCAGTGTTTAGAGCCAAATAAGCCCAGTTCTTCGGCAGAAAAAGCTATAAATAAATAGTTGTTATTGTGGGCGGGTGTTTTTTGTAATATCCTGGCCATTTCAATCATGGCGGCAGTACCACTGGCATTATCATCGGCGCCATTGTGTATTTGTCCCAGACCATCCAGACTATTGCCATCTTCGCCATAACCCAGGTGATCGTAATGCGCACCAACAATGATGGTGGTAGGCGCATTAAAATTTAAGAAACCTACTACGTTTCTTGCTTTACGGATGGGATGTGTAAGGGTAACTGTAAGCTTTACTTCGTAGGTATCTGTTTCATCGTCAAAGAATTTCTTTAAACCATCGGCGGTAATATAAATTATGGGGATGGTTACTGCGGCGGTAGCATCGTTTTTATTGAACTGAATATTATCAACACTATGGGCGCTGTTAAAAACAATTAAGGCCTTGCCGCCTTTTTCCATGGCATGTTTGGCGCTGGCCAGTAAAATGGTATTAATGTCAAAATGCGGATTGCCTTTGTTTTCTTCCACTACATCTTTAACATCAAAAAACCAGGGTTCTGCTTTTTCCTGTAATGCGGTAGATACAAAGCCTGCAGCGGTACCATTGCCTGAATAGGATAAGGGGAAAAAATCTTTTTTCAATTCCAGTTGCTTATCGTTTACCGAGAAGCTATTGTTATCGGCTGTAAATTGACGGCCTTCATCAATATCAAACTCCTGAATATAGCCATCTGCGCCCTTTGGTGCTAAACCAATTTTGGCAAACTGAGCACTTATATATTGCATGGCCAGCAATTCGCCCGGAGTGCCGGCACGGCGGCCTTCCAGCTTATCATCGGCAAGGTATTGGATATTGGTTTGAAGGTTGGTTAGCGTTATTTTATCTGCCTTAAGTTGTGCCTTTTTTTGTTTTTTGGTTTGAGCAAAACAAAGCGCAGGTACCATTGCAATAATCAGCAAAAGTTTTTTCATAATAAATAGTTCTGTTTCAACAGCAAATGTAATAAGGGCTTTTATTCTTAACTAATTTCTTTGTTTGGCAGACAGGCAGCAAGTGTGTTGGATAAATACAATTATGTTACCAGCGTATGGCAATTATGGCATCGGCTCTTGCCACGTTCGGTTCAGGGTTCCTCATTTATAGCAGCAAAAAGGGATATTAGTAAGCTGTAAAATGACCAAAATAATAAAAGCGGATAAGAACAAAAAGCAATCTACAAATTCCTACTCCCAACCGCACATCCTCCCATTCTCAAATCCGCACATCCGCAAATTCTCCCCTCCTCCAATCTGCCTTTCCTGCTGCCATTGTTGCTAACCGTACAAGAGTGCGACGCAAGTAAAGCCAAATAGATGCACAATTGCACGGCTCATGCACTGTATTATTGCACTTGCCGGCCTTTCCATTCATATTTGCCAAACTTACCCAACCATCCGGATATAACGGTATATACTATATGAAATGGTTGCATAGCCGGAAACCACCTGAGTAAAGATTGGGCATTAAAAAAGCGGGCAACCGGTAGCAGAAAGAATAATTCGCAGGCCGTTTTTGCCAATAATAAATAACCAAAAACAGGTAAGAAACTTTGGTGCCAAATAGCTAGCAAAGGCAATAACAAAAGCATGAGGTTAACCAGGTACACCAATAGCAACACAAGGAATATTTTTTTATCGGTATAGCTGGTGGCTTTGCTTGCCCAGCGAATGCGTTGGTTGATAAAGGATATCCAGTTGGGCATGGGCTGGGTGGCTACAATGGCTTTTTGGTTAAACAGGTAGCCAATGCCATTGGGATAGGCCAATTGTATTTTATGCATCAGCAGCATATCATCGCCGCTGGCAATGGTATCAACGCCGACAAAACCATTTACTGCATAAAAAGCGGCTTTGGTATAAGCAAGGTTAGCACCGTTGCACATACTATGAAAACCGGCACTTACCGATGCTGCTGTTATACCCTGTAAGCTAATAAAATCAAGGCTTTGAAACACTGAGATAAAGCTGCGTTCTTGTATAAATTGTACTGGGGCTGCTATAAAAACAGCATTGCTCTTTTGTATATAGGCATCAAATAAGGCGAGCCATTGCGGGCTAACTATGCAATCTGCATCGGTAGTAATTATCCAGTCGTGTTTGCTGTAACCAATGGCAGTTTCTATTGATTTTTTTTTGTAGGAATTAATAGGGTAATCAACAATATTTTTTAATTGAATTAGCTGGATATTTTGGTGCAGTTGCATTAGCTGTTGCACTATTTCAGCGGTGTTATCGGTAGAAAAATCGTCTATTACGATTATTTCAAAAAGAGCGGTTGGGTACTGGTTTTGTAAAATGGAGTTTAAACAGACACCAATATTGGCGGCCTCATTTCTTGCCGGAATAATTATGCTAAACCTGTTAACCGCAGTGGTATTGGCCGCAGGTGTAAACATAGCCAGCTTTTTAAACCAACTATAATAAGTAAGTAGCAGTATACAATATACAATGGTGATACAAATTGCAAATATGGAAATGAAGGGCCACATAACTGCAAATAAAGTTTAAATTACTGAGAGAATAATGCGCCAATAGCAGTGGCAAATCTTGGTTTTAATAAATCATGCCCGCCTTCAATGATGGTGATACTTACCAGATTGTTTTGTTGTTGCAGGTATTTGCTTCTTTTGGGTACAATAATCCTATCATAACTGCCATAAAGGATATTTACCGGAATTTGGTACTGCTGTATAAGCTGTTTAATCTTTTTTTGTTTGGGTGCAAAATGGCGCAGGGCAGTCCACCGTTGATATAATTGTGTGCGAATGGTAGGGTCGTCCATATGCGCATGTACAAATTTGGTAATGCTTTTATTAAGTATGCCTGTTTTTCGGCCCACCGTTACAATAGCAATAAACCAATTAGGATATTGCATGGTATATTTAAACAAGGCATTTCCCCATTGGGTTTGTGTACCCAGGCGGTACCAGAAATTAACCTTTAACCCATCTGGCGCCAATAATACCAGTTGCTTTATTTGGGTAGGGTACAATTGTAATAAATGTAATGCCAGTCTTCCACCCAGGCTATAGGCAAGAATGGAAACAGGATCTTGTATAAAATTGGTTGGGTGGTGTTTTGCTGCAATAGTTGCCAGTACTTCCCAAAACTCGGCGGGGTGTATGTTTATACCTTCCTGCCATTGGGTATTACCATGAAAGGGGATATCGATGGCAATACATGTAAATTGCGAGGCAAGTTCTTTTTCCAGGAAATTAAAACTGCTGCCATCTTGCCCAAAACCATGCAGGCATAACAGACATTTGGGGCCATGGCCCCAAATCGTATACTGTATCAATGAGTTTTTATGCTGTAGAAAATGCATTTGCATAGCCAGCAATATTTTATAAATATTAGAATATTTTAACCCCGTATTGTTGGTAGATTGGTAAAGATAGTTGAATTTTGAAATTAGTTGCATAACTAACTATATGTCCAACAACTATTTTAAAAGAGGTGAAATTTATAGTGTAATCAACGGAATGGCCAGTAGTGCAGTGGCCCGGCGTTTGCAAAAGCATTTCAGGGATGCCAGTTTGGATATTACTATTGAACAATGGAGTATTTTATACCATTTATGGCTGGAAGATGCGTTAAGTCAGCAGGAGTTATGTAACCGTACATTCAGAGATAAGCCCAGCATTACCAGGCTATTAGACAATTTGGAAAAGCAACAGCTGGTAAAACGGATCGCTTCTAAAACAGACAGGCGGGTAAATATTATTTGCTTAACCGATCAGGCCAAAGCCTTACAGGATATTACCATAGAGCTGGCCAACCAAACCATGGATGAAGCATTAAGTAATGTTACCAAAGAGGAAATAGAAACGGTGAAAAAGGTATTAAATCAGGTGTACGACAACCTAAACAAATAAGCAACAAGTACTGTATTTATAAACTACTTGCCATTATATTATTTATCAAATTTCAAAAAAATAACCCATGAGTGCTGCAACACTACCACACACAGCTTTAAAAGGCGGGGAATGGCTGATTAAAGAAACAAATTCCCAGGACATTTATATACCTGAAGATTTTTCTGAGGAGTATGTAATGATTAACGACATGAGCCGCCAGTTTATTGATACGGAGGTAATACCCGTAATTGACCGTATTGAAAAAATGGAGCCGGGCCTTATGCACTCTACACTGGCTAAAGCGGCAGAACTGGGTTTGGTGGGTGCTAGTGTTCCCGAGCAATATGGTGGACTGGGTAAAGACCTGATTACTTCTACCATTATCAACGAAAACTTTGGAAAAGGCTATTCTTTTTGTGTTGCCTTTACTGCGCATACCGGTATTGGTACCATGCCCATTTTATATTTTGGCAACGAAGCACAACGCAATAAATATATACCCAAACTTATTTCGGGTGAGTGGACTGGCGCCTATGGTTTAACAGAACCTAATAGCGGCAGCGATGCCCTGGGTGCTAAAACCACGGCTACGCTAAGTTCAGATGGTAAGCACTATATATTAAACGGTCAGAAATGCTGGATAACCAATGGTGGCTTTGCCGATATTTATACTGTTTTTGCCAAAATAGATGGCGATAAGTTTACCGCATTTATTGTAGAACGTGATACCGAAGGATTTACCCGCGGCCCCGAAGAACATAAAATGGGTATCAAAGGTTCCTCAACGGTTCAGTTATATTTCCAGGATTGTAAAGTGCCGGTAGAAAATGTATTGGGCGAAATTGGCCGTGGCCATATTATTGCATTTAATACCCTAAATACAGGCCGTTATAAATTGTGTGCTGCTACACTGGGTGGCGCTAAAGCTGCCGCTGCACAATCAGTAAAGTATGCTATTACCCGTGAGCAGTTTAAAACCCCTATTGCCAATTTTGGAGCCATTAAACATAAGCTGGCACAAATGGCTGTTTTATTATGGGTTGGAGATGCCGGTATGTACCGCACCGGTAAAATGATTGACGAAAAAGAAGAAGAGCTTAAAGCACAGGGTTTAAGTTTTGAAAAAGCCTATCTGGGAGCAGCTGAAGAATATGCCATTGAATGTGCTTTACTAAAAATATATGGTAGTGAAGTGCTGGATTATGTAGTAGACGAAGGTGTTCAAATACATGGTGGCAACGGGTTTAGTGATGAATATGAAATTAGCCGCGCCTACCGCGATAGCCGTATTAACCGTATTTACGAGGGTACTAACGAAATTAACCGTTTACTTACCGTAGACATGATGCTAAAACGTGCTATGAAAGGTACACTAAACCTAATGGGGCCTGCCATGGCTGTAAGCAAAGAGCTAATGAGCATACCCGATTTTGGCAACGATGACGATACCCCATTTGCGAAAGAGAAAAAATATATTGCCAACTTTAAAAAAGCCATTATAATGGTAGCCGGTGCTGCTGTACAAAAGCTGATGATGAACCTGGATAAAGAACAGGAAATTCTGATGAATATTGCCGACATGTCAATAGATACTTACCTGGCAGAAAGTGCTTTGTTAAGGGTGATAAAACTTACTGAACGTAACGGTGAAGCTGCTACTGCTTTGCAGACTGATATTATGCATACTTTCTTATATGATGCCGCAGACCGCATTAACAAAAATGGTAAAGATGCCCTGAATGCATTTGCCGATGGCGATGAATTACGCATGATGCATATTGGCCTGAAACGTTTTACCAAAGTAGATGCATTTAACAGCAAAGCAGCCCGGAGAAGGATTGCAGATAAAATGATTGCCGAAGGTGATTTTTGTTTTTAAATACAGGATTTTGAACTAAGCTGAAGTACAGGCATTGGGCTTTACTTGCCACGCTCGGTTCAGGGTTCCTCTTTTATGGCGGCAAAATTAAATTACATGTTTTAGCAGGCGTAAGTATTGTGTACGTTTGTTAAAACATGTTTTTCTTTTAAACAACGCTTACAATGCTGCCATTTATTCCACCGCACAAGAGTGCGACGCAAGTAAAGCTGCAATAATATTTATAGCAGGGCTAATAAAAAGCTTTCAACTGGGTTTAATATGCCAATAATTGTTGTATGTTTTCGTGTAAACGGGCTTTGGCCAAATAGTTTTTTTCCAGCGCTATATTAAAAGGAATTGGCGTATCTAAAGAAGCGCAACGTATTACCGGTGCATCTAATAATTCAAAGCAATGCTGGCTTATCCATGCGGCAATTTCTGCACCTATACCGCCGGTTAAATTGTCTTCATGAAATACTAATACTTTGCCCGTACGTGCCACTGTAGCTTTAATAGCGTCATAATCCAGGGGCAACAAGGTTCTAAGATCGAGAATGTCAATGCTTATTTGCGGGTATTGAGTAGCATATTCTACGGCCCAATGTACACCGGCGCCATAGGTAATGATACTTATATCAGTACCTGCCTGTACTTGTTTTGCTTTGCCTATTTCTATTGTGTAATAGTCGTTGGGTACCGGGCCACTAACACTACGGTACAAGGCCTTATGTTCAAAAAACAGAACCGGGTTAGGATCATTAATGGCGGCTATTAATAAGCCTTTGGCATCTATGGGGCTGGATGGATATACTACTTTTAACCCGGGTGTATGTACAAACCAGGCTTCGTTGCTTTGTGAGTGAAATGGCCCTGCGCCAACGCCTGCACCTGTAGGCATTCGAACCACCACATCTGCCTGTTGGCCCCAGCGGTAATGCATTTTTGCCAGGTTATTGATAATTTGGTTAAAACCTACGGTTACAAAATCGGCAAATTGCATTTCCATCATGCTTTTAAATCCGGCAAGGCTAAGGCCAAGTGCTGTACCCAGTATAGCACTTTCGCATAAGGGAGTGTTGCGTACCCTTTGTTTGCCAAAGGCAGTAAGAAATCCTTCAGTAATTTTAAAAGCGCCGCCATATTCTGCAATATCCTGGCCCATTAAAATAAGATTGGGGTGTTGCAACATGCTTTGAAAAAGCCCGTCTTTAATGGCATCAATCATCCTTTTTTCCGGTGCATTTTCTATGATATTTATTGGTAAACTGTTATTGATAATGGTAATACCTGTTTGGGCAGGTACGGGGGCATACACATCCTGTAATTCTTCGTTGGTATCGGGTACAATATCATCCGCAGTAAAAGCAATTTGTAATTCGGCTTCTATCAATTGCCTGATGGATTCTTTTTGCTCTTCAATAGCTGTTTGGGTAAGCAATTGTTGAGAAAGTAAATATTCCTCGAAATTTTGCAAAGGATCTTTTTGGGCCCATTCTTCCATTAGGGCAGAAGGAACATATTTGGTGCCACTGGCTTCTTCGTGACCCCGCATGCGGAAAGTGGTACACTCTACCAGGTATGGCTTTTGTTCTCTAATACAATACTCCCTAATGCCTTTGATAGAATCTATTACTTCCAGTATATTATTGCCGTCTATACGTACGCCTTCCATGCCATAACCTTTTGCACGTTGCACCAGGCTTTCGCAACGGTATTGTTCGTTGGTGGGGGTACTTAAGCCATACCCATTGTTTTCTATGATAAAAATTACGGGTAAATCCCAAACGGCTGCTACATTAAGTGCTTCGTGAAAGTCGCCTTCGCTGGTGCCGCCATCGCCGGTAAAAGCCATGGCTACTTTGGGCTGTTGTTGTAAGGTTTGTGCCAGCGCTACGCCATCTGCAATAGCCAGTTGCGGGCCCAGATGTGATATCATGCCGCAAATATGGTGCTCTTTACTGCCAAAATGGAAGCTTCTTTCTCGCCCTTTGCTATAACCTTCTTTATTGCCCTGCCACTGCATAAATAATTTGTGTAAAGGCATATTGCGCCCTGTAAAAACACCCAAATTGCGGTGCAGGGGCATTATCCATTCATCGCTATCAAGCGCATAGGTACAACCTACTGAAATGGCTTCCTGGCCAATACCACTAAACCATTTGCTTATTTTGCCCTGCCTAAGTAAGATGAGCATTTTTTCCTCGATAAGCCTGGGTAATAGCAGCCTTTTATAAATATCAAGCAGTGCTTCGTTGGTAAGATTTTTTCTATCGAAATACATGGCAGCAAATTATGCGTTGTAAGTTATAGGTTTTAAACAATACGTTTTATGATTTACGCCGGTATTGTAAAAAAACTGCCTTGTTTAAACAAGTTTTCCTGTAGCTATTTTACAGGTAAGTTACTGCATTTTTTGCTGCCAATTGAGGCGAACGATGAACCGAGCGTAGCAAGTAAAGCTTAATACATGTTGGTACGCCGGGCCAATAATTATTTATTAAATGGATACTCGCTAACCCAATGAAATCCACGGTTGATTAGCCTGAAATTTTGTAATGGAAATTGCTGCATTTTTATGCTCACTGTATCATGTTGCCATATACCATTTAACTGAAGGGTATTGTTCATCTGGCTATATTGCAAAATGGATTTATTTGTAGTATCAGCATCAGTATACATGGTTATTTTTTTGGCGGCTGTATCGGTTTCAAATACATAGGCATGCAAGCTATCATTCATTGCCATTACTGTGGCATAACCATAGCTGCCTACAATCAGCTTATGCCAGTATAGAGAATCGGTTGCCAAAGGTGTAAGTGTATCTTTGTTTTTTACAAATTGCTCTGTGGTGTAGATGCCATACAGAGCAGGTTTTGGGGCATCATCTCCATATTGGCTAAGGGCTTCTGAACCCTGATAAATATAGGTGACAAAAATAAACAGTATAGTGCCATATTTTACAACCACCAATGCTTTGTTTATCCATGGTTTTTTAAAGGTTGGGGTGGCAATATCTGCAGGTGCCGCAGTGGTATTAAGTACCAGAAACTGCAATAATCTTTGCAGGTCTTTGGCTAATAGAAATAATGACATCACCACCAAAGTGGTAGACAATAATTTTACCGGTACATCAAAGCAATAATTAATAGCCATTACATTGGCGGCAACCACTAAAGATAATAACGCACCCATGGTTTTGGTACGCCTGAAGAGTAGAAAAACACCGCTAAAAACTTCACCAAAACCAGTAAAATAATTATAGCCTTTAGAGAAACCCATAAAGGTCCATGCCAGTCTCATGGGCGACGAATTGCCATAGGGCTCCATTAATGTGCCTGATGAAGGAAAAGGAAATTGCAGTTTGAATACTTTGTAAAATCCATAGGTTAACATGGTAAAGGCCAAATAATAGCGCACTAAAACAGTTAACCAATAATATAATACATTATAATTTTTGCGGTTGGTTGGTACTATGCTCCACACAATTGTAACCGCAACAGATAGCATGCTTATAAAAAACAAAGTTACCCAATCGTATAAGGTATCGCCACTGCCGGTGGGGTGTGCAGCAGCTTCATTGGTAGTATGTAAAATATGAGTGCCTATCCATGGAATAAGTGAACGGAAAGGCTGAATATAAATTTCAAACAAATAATCAAAATAGGGAAAGAAGCCATTGGGATAAAACAAAACAAAAAGCACAAACAAGGTAAAAAAGAAGCGAAATCCTAATTTTTTGAGAAAGCTCCACTCTTCGGCGGCAGATTGAAGTTGTTCCATCATTAAACTGTTTATTTTTATTCAAGATAGTGTTTATTAGATTTGCGAAACGATTGTGCTGTAACATTTTTATTCCCTGCAATGAGAAAAATAGTATTTCTGGTTAATCCAATATCTGGAACAGCCAAAAAAGATATTGTATTAAAAGCTGTTGAACATACCTGCCAAAAAGAAGGATTGCATTTTGAAATAATGCCCACCCATGCCAATGGCAATTATACCTTGTTAAAACAAAAAATACACGAAGAGCAAATAACCGATGTGGTAATCATTGGAGGCGATGGATCTGTTAACCAGGTAGTGCATGCATTGCACCGGGAGCCGGTAAGGTTTGGGGTTATTCCATTGGGTAGTGGCAATGGCTTTGCCTATGCAGCTGCTATACCTGCCAATATGCAAAAAGCAATCGACATTATTGTACAGGGCCATTCAGGCAAAGTAGATGCATTTCGCGTAAACAACAGGTTCTCTTGTATGCTAACCGGCATTGGTTTCGATGCTAAAGTAGCACACGATTTTGCCACCAAAGCCAGGCGTGGTTTATTAACTTACACACAACAAAGCCTTATCAATTTCTTCAAAGCTCAACCCTACCAGTTTGAAGTGGTGCTGCCCGAATTTTCTTTTTTCACCGATGCTTTTTTCATCAGCATTGCCAATGGCAACCAATTTGGTAACCATGTAACCATTGCACCCCAGGCCGTATTAAACGATGGTTTGCTGGATGTGGTAATAGTACAAAAAATGAATAAGGCAAAACTGCCATTTGCCATTTTAAGACAAATGCGCGGCAACAATAAATTGCAACAACTGGTAGATGATATTGCCCAAAAAAATATTTTATATTTTCAGGTTCCCTCCATTAAAGTACGCAACCATCGGCTGGCGCCTTTACATATAGATGGTGAGCCGGTAGAAACTGCAGAAGAACTTAACTTTGAAATTATAAAAGATTGTTTCGATCTGTTGCAGCCTGCAAAAAGTTTTAAAGAAAATCAATAGCTGTATGTACCCGGCTTTGGTACAGGTATATGGCATCCGTTGCGTCGCACTCTTGTGCGGTATAGCACTGTTCTGCAAATACAGCCTATTCTTTACCCATCCCTAAAACACAAATGGCTGAAAATTTACTTTCATCCATTTGCCAATCATCTATCAATAATTATAAAGGTCTTACCCAAATATTTCTAAAACTTACCGGGTTGCCATCATCGCCATGATCCTGCAACATAATCGACTTTGCGCCATGTGCCGAATACGGCGCCCTGCCAATCCAGTCTGTAGGCCCCAGCACCGAAAAATTATTTTGAATCAATATACCGTTTTGTAAAACCGTAACCCTTGCCGGTGAAAGCAGGCTGCCATCTGTATTAAATCGGGGAGCTGTCCATATCACATCATAACATTGCCATTCTCCCGGTTTACGGCATGCATTTACCAATGGTATAGATTCTTTATAAATAGCACCACACTGCCCATTGGGGTAGGTAGTATTGTCGTAGTTATCCAGCACCTGCAGTTCGTATTGTTCCTGCATAAAAATACCACTGTTGCCGCGGCTTTGTCCACTGTTTATAACAGGTAATGGTTCCTTCCATTCAATATGTAATTGGAAATCGGTAAACTGCATTTTTGTTTTAACACTTCCACTGCCTTTAACAACAGTCATAGCATTGTCTTTTATCAAAAACTTTGCCGGACCGCCCTTGGTGGTTTCCCACATTTCGCTGTTGGTGCCATTAAAAAGCACAATTGCATCAGATGGGGCATCCTGTGGGGTAATACCGGGTGTAACAATGGCAGGTACCGGTGTCCATACTTCTGTTTTAGCAGCTTCCCTGGCCAAGCTATCTCCCCTGGAATTTTGGGCAAAAACGGGTGCCATGCCAATGCAGGCGGCGGCGGTTAGTACAAGTTTACATTTCATGTTGTTGTAATAAATGGTAAAATAAAAAAACGGTTGAATACTTTAGAAGTTTCAACCGTTTTAAATGTATAAAAAAATTATAAAGGTCTTACCCAAATGTTTCTAAAACTAATAGGCTCACTGGGATCTCCGTGAGATTGCAGTTTAATGGGGCTTGGTCCGTGTTTTTTGTAAGTGTGAGCTCCAATCCAGGCGGTAACTCCATTAATGGTTACATTGTTTTGCAATAAAACACCATTATGCATTACAGTTACCCTGCCAGGTGATTTTACAGTACCATCCTCATTAAACCGGGGGGCCGTCCAAATTATATCATACACCTGCCATTCGCCTGGTTTTTTACAGGCATTGGCCAAAGGGATTGTTTCTTTATACACCGAACCGGTTTGCCCATTGGTATAGGTTTTATTGTTGTAACAATCCAGTATCTGAATTTCATAGCCTTCATCACCGGGGCCTGTAGATGCCAGAAAAATACCGCTATTACCACGGGCCTGTCCTTCGCCATGGATTACTTCGGGTACACGCCATTCCAGGTGCAGCTGGTAATCCATAAAACTTTGTTTGGTTTCTATATTGCCGGTGCTTTTATCTACTGTAATAATGCCATTGGCCACTTTCCAGCCAGCCGGTTTTGAATGATCGTTTACTGATACCCATTGATCCAGATTTTTACCATCGAATAAAATAATGGCATCTGATGGGGCGTCCATTGGTGTGGCGCCTGGAGTAACTACGGGTGGTACGGGTGTCCACACCTCAGTTTTAGCGGCCTCTTTGGCCAGGCTGTCCCAGTTTTTTTGTTGGGCAATGCTACTTAATGCTAGCGGAAATGCAAGAGAAAAGACAAGCAATTTTTTGTTCATGTTGTAATAATTTTTTGAAAATAGAAATCACCTAATTTTTATTATGCCTTATGCACAATTGGTTTGTTATTCACTGTTGTATTGGCTGCATAAAGTTATGTTGTACAAGTGTGCGACGCAAGTAAAGTTGACAGGTATTTGTTAAGCCGGGCTAAAAATTTGTATTATGCCTTTGGCTGTTTTTTTTGCTGTTTTTGAAAATAGGCGCACATGGTTTGCAAAGCACAGCTATCGCATTTGGGGTTACGGGCCAAACAGGTGTATCGGCCATGTAATATTAGCCAATGGTGTGCTATATGCACCAGCTCTTTAGGTATGTATTGTATAAGTTGTTTTTCGGCTGCCAGCGGGGTGGTGGCTTTTATGGTTAAACCCAGCCTGGCAGCTACCCTAAACACATGGGTATCTACGGCCATATTAGGCTGGGCATCTATTACCGATGTAATTACATTGGCTGTTTTACGCCCAACACCAGGAAGTTGTACCAGTTCATCCACGGTCATAGGTACCTGGCCGTTGAATGTATTTACCAGCATATTGGCCATGCCAATTAAATGTTTGGTTTTATTGTTGGGGTAAGAAATACTTTTTATGAGGGGAAACAATTCTTCGAAACTGGCTTGCGCCAATAATTGCGGGGTGGGGTATTGGTTAAAAATGGCCGGGGTGGTAAGGTTTACCCGCTTATCGGTACATTGGGCGGATAGTATAACCGATACCAATAATTGATATGGATTATCGTACATTAATTCCGTTTCTGCAACGGGCATGTTTTGCTGAAAATAGGAAAGTACCTGCTGGTAGCGTTCTTTGCGTGTCATAGAAATATGCGTAAACTGCAACGAATGTACCTTAAGAAAACAAACTATACCCTATTAATCAGGAAGTTATTTTAGCCGTTTGCATAGCATATTGCATGATAGCATTGATGGTTTGCCTGCGCGGAGATTGCAATGGCATATTGTTGATGCGCCTGGCAGATTCTTTTAATACACTGTATTTTTCCTTTAAGGCCCAGCTTTGCTGTAATTCCAGTTCTACTGCGGCTCTGTGCGAGTTATTTGATTCGTTATACATAAAAAGTACCAGGTCTTCAATTGTAGAATTAGCCATATGAAAGCATTTGTAATTTGTAAATAAAATACATTACCACTTTGATGTTTCATAGGATACCGCTATTTAAACGCCCTGCTTTACGGTATATTGTATTAGTTGCTAATTTTTAACACCGGTACTATCTGGTACGGTAATAAAAATATCCTCGTTATCTTTTTTCATAAAATATTTTTCACGGGCATATTTTTCCAGCGCTGCGGTGTTATTGCTTAAATCTGATATTTCTTTTTTGGTTTTTGCAATTTCCTGTTCGTAGTAGGCTTTTTTGTTTTGTAGCTCTTGTAGCTCTTGCTTACGTTGCCATTGCTCAAATATGTTATTATGGTCTGTAATTAATACCACCACAGCAAAAACAAGTATTGCTACCAGGTATTTATTACTAATCAGCTGAAGTATTTTGCGGATAACAGGCATAAAAAAATCGTTGACCTTAGTAAAAATACTAAAACGGCCAACGATTTATATTATTTTTTTTATATCCTATTTGCTAAAAAGGCTTTTACCATTTGGAAAAACGCCATTGGTACCCAGTGCTTCTTCAATACGAATTAGCTGGTTGTATTTGGCCATACGGTCTGTACGGCTGGCGCTACCTGTTTTAATCTGGCCACAATTTAAAGCAACAGCAAGATCTGCAATGGTTGTATCTTCTGTTTCACCACTACGGTGGCTCATAATGGTGGTATAACCAGCATTTTGTGCCATTTGAACCGCGTTGATAGTTTCGGTTACAGTACCAATCTGGTTTACTTTAATTAAGATGCTGTTGGCTACGCCTGTATCAATACCACGTTTTAATATTTTGGTATTGGTAACAAACAAATCATCGCCTACCAGTTGTACTTTATGGCCAATGGCATCAGTTAATTTTTTCCAGCCATCCCAATCTTCTTCGGCCATACCATCTTCAATAGAAACAATAGGATATTTATTTACCCATTCTGTCCAGTAAGCAACCATTTCATCGCTGGTAAGTACTTTACCATCGCTTTTATGGAAAATATATTTGCCATCCTTATACATTTCACTGCTGGCAGCATCCAAAGCAATGGCAATTTGCTCACCTACTTTATAACCGGCTGCTTCAATAGCCAATAAAACTGTTTCAATAGCTTCTTCGTTGCTTTGTATATCTGGGGCAAAACCGCCTTCGTCGCCAACATTGGTGCTAAAGCCTTTCTTTTTCAAAACCGATTTCAGGTGGTGAAATACTTCTACACCCCAGCGTAAGCCTTCGCTAAAACTGCTTGCACCTACTGGTACAATCATAAATTCCTGATAATCAATCTTGTTATCGGCATGGGCACCGCCATTTAGAATGTTCATTAAAGGCACGGGTAAAACGGTTGCATTTACGCCGCCTAAATAACGGTATAAAGGCAGGTTGCTTTCCAATGCAGCAGCCTTTGAAACTGCCATAGAAACAGCCAACAGGGCATTAGCACCCAATTTGCCTTTATTATCGGTACCATCCAGCTCAATTAATTTTTTGTCAATGCCTGCCTGATCGCAAACATTCCATCCAATCAGTTGATCGGCAATAATATCATTTACATTCGAAACTGCTTTTAAAACGCCTTTACCTACGTAAACAGCTTTATCGCCATCGCGTAATTCTACTGCTTCGTGAATACCGGTACTGGCACCACTTGGTACTGCTGCACGGCCTAAATGACCATTCTCAGTTAACACATCTACTTCAATAGTAGGGTTTCCACGACTGTCAAGAATTTGCCTGGCATGAATTAGTTCTATGTAGCTCATATTCGTTGTTGTTTATGATTTTTAAATATTGGTTGTTATTTGTTGGGCCCGGCAGTTGAGTAAGATGGCATCGCCGCTTGCGTCGCACTCTTGTACTTTCGGGTATTTGCGCTGCAAAGAAACAACCTTCTTTCCGATATTTAAAGCAGGATACTAAATTTTAAAGTTCTGTGCCGCACAAATAAACAAACACTTGTTCTTTATTTAGCACTACTGACCCTTTTGCCCAATAATGGGCTAAACGCTCCAGTGTGCGACGCAACGGCAGGTAAATAGCACTTTAAAAGTCTGGTCCAAAAAATGGCTATACGCCAATAAGTGCTAAAAATTCGTCTTCGCTAATAATTTTTACGGTATTAATTTTTTTGGCTTTTTCCAGTTTGCTGCCCGCATCTTCGCCCACTACCAGGTAATTTAATTTACTGCTAACGCCACTTACAATTTTACCACCATTTGCTTCGGCCATGGCTTCGGCATCGCTGCGTTTTAGTTTTGCCAGCGTACCTGTAAACAAAAAGGTTTGCCCTTGCAGGGCGCCGCTTGCCACTGCTTCCCGCTTGGTATTGTGCAATTGCAAACCCAAAGCCTGCAATTGGTGCAGCATATCAATATTTTGCGCATTTTGAAAAAACCGGTAAATACTTTGGGCCACTTTTACACCAACATCTTCCATTTGCTGCAATTCTTCCTCGGTTTTTTGGGTAAATTCAAAAATGTTTTCAACGGCATTGGCCAATGTTTTGGCAGTGGTTTCGCCCACATAGCGTATGCCCAAAGCATAAATAAGCCGGTATAATGGCTGTTGTTTGGAAGCGGCTATGGCGGCCTGTATATTATCAATGCTTTTTTTGCCAAAACCTTCCAGTTGCCCAATGGCATCAAAGTTTAATGTGTAAATGCCGGGAATATCAGATAATAAGCCCAGTTCAAAAAACTTGCGCACATTGGCTTCGCCAAAGTTTTTTATATCCATGGCATCCTTACTTACAAAATGTATTATGCGTTCTGCCACCTGTGCAGGGCATTCAATATTAATACAACGCCATACGGCTTCTGTATCTTCTTTAGCCAGCTCGCTGTTACATACCGGGCAGTTACGAGGGAAAATAATAGGTGTTTCACTGCCATTTCTAATATCGGGCAAGGATTTTACTATTTGTGGTATAACATCGCCGGCCCTTTCAATTAAAACAGTATCACCTATATTAAGGTCTTTTTCTTTAATATAGTCTTCATTATGTATAGAAATACTGGAAACCGTAACGCCACCAATACCTACCGGGTCTAATTTGGCAACCGGTGTTATTGCCCCGGTTCTACCCACCTGAAATTCAACGGCTCTTAATTTAGTAGTAGCCTGCCTGGCTTTAAATTTAAAGGCAATAGCCCAGCGCGGGTGGTGGGTGGTCATGCCCATTTTATCCTGCAGGGCAAAATCATTTACTTTTATTACCATGCCATCAATTTCATAGGGCAGGGTATCCCGCATGGCTTCAAAATCCTGTACATGTTGTATTACTTCATCAATACCTGTTAGCACCAGTTTTTCTTTTTGCGGGCTGCGAAAGCCGCACTGCCACAATAATTCCAGCGTGCCTGCATGTTTTTGCAGCAGGGCTAATTTTTCGGGGTCTACAGCAACGTGCTCGTTCTCAGTATAAAAACTTATGTGGTATAAAAAAGCATCCAGGTTTCTTTTGGCAACCTGCTTGGGGTCTTTTTGTCTTAAGCTGCCGCTGGCTGCATTACGTGGATTGGCCAATGGCGGTAAACCTTGTTCTGCCAATGCCTCGTTGTATTGTTGAAATACGGCTTTTGTCATAATTATTTCACCCCTTATTTCTACCTGCTGCAACCCATAGGCAGAAAAGGGCGCTGATAATGGTATTGATTTGATCTGCTTAATATTGGTGGTAATATCTTCGCCTTCTACGCCGTTTCCCCTGGTTGCACCCCGGGTAAACACATCATTCTCATAAATCAGCGAAATACTGGCGCCATCAAATTTGGGTTCTACGCAATATTCAATAAGGTCTATACCAGTTAATTCCCGGGCTTTTCGGTCAAAATCATATAAATCATCTGCATTATAGCTGTTGTTTAAACTAAGCATGGGCACCAGGTGTTGTACCGTATTAAAAGCCTCGTTTAGGCTATTACCTACCCGTTGGGTAGGCGAATCAGGGCTTACCAACGCAGGGTTAGCTGCTTCCAAAGTAGTTAAGTGTTTGTACAATTGATCGTATTCTGCATCCGCAATCAGGGGATCGTTCAATACATAATAACGGTATTCATGCAGGCGCAAAACTTGGCGTAATGCATCTATTTCATTAATTGATACTTGTTGTTGTTGCAGCAAAAGGGTAGTAGTTGCCTGCAATTCTTTGGTTAATGCTGTAGTAAACATATTTAAATTTGTACCCCGTAAAGTTATAGGAGAAAACCACTTTGGCATATTTTCAGGCAAAATTTCAAAGTGTTATTTGTACACAATGCTGATTATGTATATTTTCGGGCTAAATAGTTGATGCCTAATATCAATTACTATTTACCGGGCTTTCGGTTTTTGCCATCATGAAAAAGATTTTATTGTGACAACTGATTTACAATTAAAACAGGAAGGATTAATTAAAGACGCCAGAAAACTTGTGGAATCCTATCCCCGTGTTCCTATAACGGTAGACTGTGTAATTTTTGGCTTTGATGAAAATGAATTAAAAGTATTGCTCATTAGAAGTGACCTTGAACTGTTTAAGGATAAATGGTCACTATTGGGCGATTTTGCCGATGATAACGAAATACTTGACGATTCAGCCTATCGCGTATTACGCGAAAGAACCGGCATGGATGATGTATATCTGGAACAGGTAAAAACCTTTAGTAAACCCAACCGCCACCCCGGTGGCAGGGTACTTACGGTAGCTTATTGTTCTTTACTAAATATTGAGCACCACCAGCTAAAAAAAATGGATAATGAATTACACTGGCATAGTGTAAAAACCATCAAGGATATGGCTTTTGATCACCATGAAATTCTGAATGAGTGTTATGCCTGGCTGCAAAAACGTATACAGGAACATCCACTGGGTTTTAACCTTTTACCCGAGAAATTTTCCCTGCGCGAATTACAAAATTTATACGAAGCCATCCTTGATAGAAAAATGGACCGCAGAAATTTCAGAAAGAAATTTTTTGCTATGGACTTTTTAATCGACACTGGTTTATACGAAGACGATGTGCCACACCGCCCCGGTAAACTCTACCAGTTCGATTTCAAAAAATATGGCGATACCAAGAAAAAATGGAGCGGTATAGATTTTTAAAGCCAATCTGTTCTTTGGTAGCCCGGCAATAGAAAAGGCAGGGTACTTTACTTGCGTCGCTCTCTTGTACTGCAGATACTTTATGCAGCAAGGGTATAACTTTTATTGATCTAAAATAATTTTCCTTGTTCGCCGGGTCTTTTAAACTGGCTGGTATCCAATCCCCAACGTTCTGCATTTAGGCCATACAGTTTATTATATTTTACAAACTGCTGTTTTACCAATTCACTAATTGGGCCTTCACCCCGCATGCGCAGTCCCCATCGGCTATCATTTACCTGTCCGCCATGCCCGCTTTCAATCAGGTGCCAAACCTTATCGGCCCTGTCGGGGAAGTTTTTATACAGCCAATCATGAAACATAATTTTAACAGCACCATTTAATCGAATAAAGGTATAGGCAGAAAATGTGGCGCCATGTTCGCTGGCTGCCTTCATAATGCGTTGCATTTCATGTTCGTTTAATCCCGGTATCATGGGCCCCAGCATTACACCCATACGCACCCCTTCATTACTTAGTTCTTTTATGATACGAAGACGTTGTAGTGCTGTTGTAGTTCTGGGTTCCATCACCCGCCGCAGGTCCTCGTTAAAAGAGGTAATGGATACCAGTATGCTTATCAGGTTTTTAGCTGCCAATTTTTTAAGAATATCTTTATCCCGCAGCATACCTGCATTTTTGGTAATCATACCTACGGGCTGGTTAAAAGCCAGGCACACTTCCAGTAATTGCCTTGTTAATGCAAACTTTTGCTCAGCAGGTTGGTAGCAATCTGTGTTACCGCTTAAGGATATGGGCATACATTGCCATTTAGGGTGCATTAAAAATTTACGTAACAGGTCTGGAGCATTTTTCTTTACAATTATTTTTCTTTCAAAATCTAGTCCGGCACTATAACCCCAGTATTCATGCACATTTCGGGCATAGCAATAAATGCAACCATGCTCACAACCCTGGTAGGGGTTCATGCTATAGAACATACCTACATCTGGGCTTTCTACTTTGTTTACTATACTTTTAGCATTTTGCTCAAGGTATTGAGTGGCAGGGTTGGGTTCGGTCCAATCGTCTATACCTTCTATGTGTTCTTTTGTTGTTTCGTGTAACAGAAAGCGGTTTTTGGTATTAATTTGTGCGCCGCGGCCCTGCAGGTACTGCCCGTTTTCATCTCTGGTTTTACCGGGTTTTGGTTTGGCATTGGGATTGTCGTTAATATTCTTCATTTAGTTAGTTTATGCAGGATGATGTTTTATACCATAAGCAAGATGCGCCCCATTTCTATAGCCGCCTCAAGGCCTGAACTTTGAACCGAGCGTGGCAAGAAAAGCCCAATAATTAATCTGTTGCCGGCTAACAACATATTACCAATATAACTAATTGGGTAGTTGCCATTGCAGTGCTAATAACGGATGCGCTTATCAGGATCTTTTGCTTTTTTTGTCACTGCCTGATTGGTCATAAATAAACTTTGTTCAAACACATGTATTACACAGGTTACAACACCCCAGGCCCTGTATTCACTAAACTCTGAGAGTTCGATATTGGCATATTTGGGATTTTCGGCGATGAGCGATAAGTGGTTAAAACTTTGCTGGTAACGGCGAACTACCAAATCTCCGTTAATGGCGGCTACTACTATTTTTCCATTTGCAGCTTTTATACTTCGGTCCACAATCAGCACATCCCCGTTAAAAATGCCTGCACCGGTCATGGCTTCGCCATTCATTCGAAAGAAAAATGTGGCGGGTTTATTTAAGATAAGCTGCTCATTCAGGTCTATGCCCCGTTCCATATAATCATCAGCTGCAGCGCCAAAACCGGTAGCATTGGCGTTAGTTACATCCTGTTGGGTAAATTGTTTAGAGCCGTTATAGGCCGCTTTGTACATGATATCTTCTTGCATATTTTTTAATATTAAATGGCTAAATAGTTTAGTAAAATAAAACTAAAATATTTATCTTTATGTGCTGGATGCGAAATATTTTTATGCACCTTAATTATTAAATAGATAAATATGCAAAGCGAGTTGACATTAGCACCTACATTAGGGTTTACCATGCAGCAGATGTATGAGTATTTGCTGGTAGTGCATCCGGCAGACGAGGTGCACAACCAGATTACGCAGGAGAAACAGCTTTTCTATGATGTTTATAAAGAAAAGCTGGCTATTAAAACAAAACCGCATATTACAGTAGCAAATTTTTTTGCTAAAGAAGCCATGGAAGATACCCTTTTGCGTTATATGCAGCGGATACTGCATACACAAAAAAGCTTTATGGTTACGCTGAATAATTTTAGTGGCATTCCACCGCATACCGTATATGCAAGGGTGCAGGATCATGAACCATTTAAAGAGCTGGCTGCTGCGTTAAAAGTTATAACCCAATATATTCAAAGCAATGACTGTCCTCCTGCCCAACTCATAAGCCATCCTTACCTTACCATTGCCCGCAGGTTGCAACAGCAGGTATACGATAAAGCCATATTTGAGTATTCGCAAAAAACATTCTATGCCAATTTTCCTGTAAAGGAGCTGGTATTGCTAAGGCGGCAACACCAATACGATGCATATAAGCAGGTACAGGTATTCAGGTTATTGGGTAATTGATTTTTAATATTTCAAAAGCAATACACAACTATGGAAAACGAATTATTGGCATTACCCGGTTACCGCGTATGCGATTATATGTTGGTTTTGCCACCCAACGAAGCACTATGGACCAGCATTATGGAAATAAAAACGGCGTTTGGTGCCAATTACGATTGTCCTGCGGCACAATGGGCAAAGCCATATATAACATTGGTAAGGTTTAAACAGTACGAAATGATGGAGCCGCGCATTATTCGCCGGCTACACTCCTGTGGCATGACTATGGCACCATTTAAAATTGAATTGAATGACTTTGGCAGTTTCCCCTCGCATACTATCTATTTACAAATTACCAGTAAACCAGCTATTATGGATGCTGTTGCAATACTGCGCACAGCCCAATCGCTCTTAAAAATAGATAACGATAATAAACCGCATTTTATAACAGAGCCCTATATAGCAATTGCCCGTAAACTATTGCCATGGCAGTACGAAAAAGCATGGCTACAATACAGGCACCAGCATTTTTCGGGTCGGTTTATTGCCAGCAAAATGCTTTTATTAAAACGCGGGGAAAATGAAAAAGGGTACCAAACCGTTATGGAAATTCCTTTTCAACAAATACCGGTATTGGCAAAGCAGGGTGAATTATACCCGCCGCAATAAACCTATAGGCAAAATTTAGTAAGAAGTATACATTTTATTTACCCAACAGTATTAATACTATGAATCCCGGTTGCGTCGCACTCTTGTACGGTTGATATATGGCTCAGCAAAAACAATACAGCAAAACATATCAAAATAGTAACAGGCATTAGAAATGGTTTTAGACAGTACAATAGATTTGGCTATGGAGCAAATACCTGAAATGGCTGCGGCAAAATCTGCACGCAAAGCATTTAAAGCTATTGTAGATTGTAATAGCTTTTATTGTAGTTGCGAACGTGTTTTTAGACCAGCATTACATGATAAACCTGTTGTTGTACTCAGTAATAATGATGGCTGTATTATTTCAAGAACCGATGAAGCCAAAAAGCTGGGAGTTGAAATGGCTGGTCCCTATTTTAAAGCAAAGCCATTAATAGAAAAATACCAGGTAGCCACTTTTTCTTCCAACTATAATTTATATGGCGACCTGAGCTGGCGGGTAATGGAAACATTACGGCAAATAGTAGGTGCAGCCAATGTAGAAGTATATTCTGTAGACGAAGCTTTTCTTGATTTGGATGCAGTACCCTACGAGCAATTATACCAGCTTGGTAAGCATATTAAGGAAACAGTAGAAATGTGGACAGGCGTTGCGGTAACAGTGGGCATAGCACCCACCAAGGTATTAAGCAAGGTGGCTAACCGCCTGGCGAAAAAAAATAAAACACAAAGCCAGGGAGTAATGGTACTTGATACGAGAGCACAAATAAACGAAGCACTTAGCCTAACCGCTGTAGACGATATTTGGGGTGTGGGCCGGCAATATGCCAATAAGTTGCACACATTTGGCATTGATGATGCTTACCAGCTAAGCCATATGCCACAGGAATGGGCCAATAAAAATATGGGTGGTGTTGTGGGTATACGTTTAATTAAGGAGCTTAAGGGAGAGCAGGCCATTTTTATGGAAGAAGCACTTACGCAAAAAAAAATGATTGCCACCACCCGCATGTTTGGTACACCCGTTACAGCCATAAAAGATATTAAAGAAGCCGTTGCCACCTATACATCAAGAGCTGCTGAGAAGCTGCGCCGGCAAAATGGCGCAGCTTCCACCATCAGCGTATTTGTGGTATATAGGGCAGATGTAAAACCCGGTGAACGTTTTAGTCATGGTCCAAATATTCATGCCTCTGTTATACTACCACATGCCACCTCCAATACCAACGAATTAATTAAAGCGGCCCTGGTATTGGTAGAAAAAATTTATGAAAAAGGCCGGCTGTATAAAAAAGCCGGCGTTACACTAAGTGGCATTGTAGCCGATGAAATGCTGCAGGGTAATTTGTTTGTTCCTGCGGCCCAAAACAATAACCGTATGCTAATGAGCATGATGGACAATATCAATTTTAGTATGCGAAACGATATGTTGAAATTTGCCTCATCAGGTACTACCCGTGATTGGAAAATGAGGCAGGAACTGCGCAGCCCCCGATATACTACCCGTTGGGATGAATTATGTGAGGTGCACTAAATAATTTGATGCCATTTAACCGGAACGATGAACCGAGCGTGGCAAGTAAAGCCTGATACAAGCGCTACAGCCGGCTACCAAAAATAAAGGCATAAACTATCTACAACCATATAGCAGCAAGTGTTAATGATCGCAGTCGTCTTCATGGGCATGATTGTGTACCCTGCAGGAACGGTAATTGGTAATATGTGCAGTGATGATAAGCAATACTGCAGGAACAAGAAAATAAAACTGGTACTGATGCCAGATTTGTTTGGCCAGCAGCAACAATATACCCACGGTAAACATGATGATAGGTTGCGTGCGGTGATGATGTTTTTTCCAGCCATGATATAATGAATAGGCCCCAATACAAAATGCCAGGAAAATCATTATTACTTCAAACGAGAAATTATCAATAATGTTTATACCAAATATGGGTAATGAAGTAAGTACTAAAGGCAAAATGGCACAATGTATGGCACAGGCCAGCGAAGCCGTAATACCCAATGCATCCCAATTTATCTTTTGTTTTATCATAACGGGCGGCAAATATAACACTTTGCAACTTTGTTGCAAAATAAACTTCAATATGGAATAATGTGTTAAATAGTTGATGAGTGATATAACTTTGCACCAATTCGGTTGTTAGTTTATACAACCTGTTAAAGGCATAGCATGAAAAAGAAATTGATTGGATATAGTATATTTTTTGTGGTGTTGGTGATACTTTTTTTGGTAGTTGTGTTTTGGGGAACTGATAAATGGCAGGCTAAATCGCCGTCCATTAGTTTTGTAAAGCCGTTTACATTTGTTACACAGGATGGTGGGCATTTTTCTGAAAGGGAAATGCAGGGAAAAGTATGCGTGGTTAATTATTTTTTTACAACCTGCAAGGGAATTTGCCCCAGAATGAATAATAATATGCATACCATTTACAATGCTTTTAAAGATGAACCCGATTTTATGATCATTTCTCATACCTGCGACCCCGAAAGAGATTCTGCTGTGGTGCTAAAGCATTATGCAGACTCGCTGCAGGTGAACACTGCCAAATGGGTGTTTTTAACCGGCCGTAAAGACAGTTTATACAATCAGGCCCGCATTAGCTATTTGCTTGACGATCCAAAAAATAGTGTAGAAAAAATTGAAGACCAGTTTTTACATACCCAGTTTTTTGCCCTGGTAGATAAAAACGGAGATGTAAGGGGCGGCGTTTATGATGGCCTTAAACAGGAAGACCTTGATAAGTTAAAAGCAGATATAAAAACCCTTCTGGCCGAAAAAGCAGGCAGCAGTAGTTTTTCCAATAATTTATTTAGCAATAATCCGCAATAATGAAAACTGAAATAGCAGAAATATTAAAGCGTAATCAGCTAAGTGTTACCGATAGCAGAACCAGTATTCTGGAGCTTTTTCGCAGCAGTAAATCAGCATTGGCGCATGCCGATATTGAGAAAAAAACAAGTGAACAGTTCGACCGTGTTACCATTTACCGTACCCTGCAAACCTTTGTAGAAAAGGGTATTGTACATACCATTCCAACGGCCGATAACTCAGTGCTTTATGCATTGTGTAAAGACAATTGCTCGCAGGGCCACCACCACGATAATCACGTGCATTTTATTTGCGACGATTGTGGAGTTACTTATTGCCTTGAGCATATCAGTATTCCCAATGTGCAGGTGCCCGAAGGGTTTATTACCAAACAAACCGATCTGGTAATGAGTGGACAATGTGATAAGTGTAACGCTTAATTCCGGTAATTTTTATATCAATTATGTGCCCGGCAAGTGCAACGCTATTAAACATCCTTGCGTCGCACTCTTGTACGCATGCAACCATATGCAGCAAAAGCCAAAGCAAACAGCCCGGCTAATCTTCCCATACGGTTAAGCCTTCACTGCAATTGGCACAAATATCAATATTCTTGCGGCTCGTCATTAATTCGCGTCGAAACTGTTTATAGTTATCGTTATGCCAGGTTTCTTTAAAAGATTGTGTTTTTAAATTGCCCAGTTGGTGCATGGCATCCTTATCAAAACAGCAGGGTACTACTAGTCCATCCCAGGTAATAACATTGGCATGCCATAATTTCCAGCAATGGTTACTCAACCCGCTTTTAATATTCATTTTGCCGGTGCTATCTTTTTTATAACGGCTGTATTTATCAATGCTTGGAATGAGGTTATTGGGGTCGTTTTCATAATCGTAAACCTGTGCTGTTTTAAACCTAACCTGGTCTACACCAATTTCTTTTGCCAGTTGCTTAATAGCATCAATCTGGTGTTCGTTGGGTTTTACCACCAAAAACTGAAAAAAGACAAAAGGGGTTTTACTATTCAGTTGCTTTTTCCACTTAACAATATTGCGGGCACCTTCCAGTACCTTTTCCAGTTTGCCGCCTACACGGTACTGCTGGTAAACATCCTGTGTGGTGCCATCTATTGAAATAATTAAACGGTCTAAACCACTTTCTACGGTTTGTTTGGCTTTTTCATCAGTTAAATAATGCGCATTGGTAGAGGTAGCAGTATAAATGCCTTTTTTGCTGGCATATTGTACCATTTCTAAAAAATCGGGGTTTAAAAAAGGTTCCCCCTGAAAATAGAAAATAAGATAAAGCAACTCCCGGTGTATATCGTTGATGGTTTCTTTAAAAAAATTCTTCTGCAGCATACCAGTTGGCCTGGTAAATTCCCGTAAACCACTTGGGCACTCAGGGCAGCGCAGGTTGCAGGAGGTAGTAGGTTCAAAAGAAATAGAAATAGGATACCCCCATTGCTTAGGTGTGCGCAACAGTTTACTAAGCTGGTAACTGCTGTATACTTTAGCCGCATTCCATAACCGCCTTATGGTAAACTTGCTAAAAAGATTGATGGTATCATTTAAATTAAAGTAAGGCATATATGTGTAAAATTAAATGCATACCGCTAATCAATCCAAAGTATCTTTTTTATATACGTTTGCTATCTTGCGTTTATAGCACCAGCTGGCCTGGCAAAAAAAGTGAAATATATAGTGTTGCAAATTGCTTTTTTGTAAACCTTAAATTAGCGGAACACTGCACTGCATTGGCTTATAGCCGAAATGGGTTGTATAAAAAAAGTAAGCGCTTGTATTTTGTTGAGTAGCAAGACAGGCGTACAAGTGTGCGACGCAAGTAAAGCTCCTTTAAATAACCTGGTGTTTGGCCAATAAAAATTGATTTTATTAAAACTTGTTGCTTAAATAATGATTAATCTATTACATATAAAAGCTAGAGGCATGAAAAAATTACTATCCGGATTTTTATTAACGGTACTAACCGGGCAAATTTTGGCACAAGAGCAGGTTTGCAAAGAAGTTAACACCATTGCCGCCATGGAAAAACTGGCCAAAGAGAAAAGGTTTAAACCTGTTTCACTAACTCTGGCATCGAATAATTATAACGTTTACTATTATAAGTGCGAGTGGACGATTGACCCGGCGGTTTATTATATCAGCGGCAAGGTTTCGCCTTCTTTTACCATTACAAATGCTACTAACAACCTAGTTTTTGATTTGTCTGACGCATTAAGGGTAGACAGTGTATATATGCGCAAAAAGAAATTAAATTTTGTGCGTAGCGGCAATGCAACCGTAACCGTTCAATTACCCAAAACCTATGGGGCAGGTAAAAAGGATTCAATTACTTTCTATTATCAGGGAGCCCCTGTGGGTGGCGGCTTTGGTTCTTTTATACAATCAACACACAATTCCAAACCTGTGTTATGGACATTAAGTGAGCCCTATGGTGCCAGCGATTGGTGGCCATGCCGCAATGGGTTGGATGATAAAGCCGATAGCATTGACATTTATATCACACACCCCGGCAAATACAAGGCTTCGAGCAATGGTATGTTGCAAAGTGTAGCTAAACAGGGTAAAAATGCAACATCCTATTTTAAACACAGGTACCCAATTGCCTCTTATCTGGTAGCTTTAGCTGTTACCAATTATACTACGGCTACAGATTTTGTACAATTGGGCAATACCCAAATGCCTGTTATTTCAAATATTTATCCTGAGGATTCTGCTTCCTTTCATGCTGCTATAACACCCGTATTAAATGGTTTACAACTGTTTAGCAACACCTTTACTTTATATCCTTTTGCTAAAGAAAAATATGGCCAAACTCAATTTGGTTGGGGTGGAGGTATGGAGCATCAAACCAACTCTTATGTAATTGGTTATGGCGAAAATTTACAAACACATGAGCTGGCCCACCAGTGGTTTGGCGATAAAATAACCTGCGGCAGTTGGGAAGATATTTGGTTAAACGAAGGTTTTGCTACTTTTTGTGCCGACTTTTTGTACACCGAAAACTATAATCCGGCACAAAACAAAATAAATATAAAGGCAAACCTTGATTATATTGTATCTCAACCCGGCGGATCGGTTAAGGTAGATGATACCACCAACATCAACAGAATTTTTGATGGCCGCCTTTCCTATGATAAGGGCGCATTTTTATTGCGTATGCTGCGTTTTACCATGGGAGACAGTTTGTTTTTTACCGCCTTGCGTAATTATTTAGAAGATCCCCAGCTAAAATACAATTTTGCCCGTACAGCCAATTTACAGCATCATTTAGAAGCCGTAAGCGGGTTAAACCTTACGTACTTTTTTAACCAATGGTATCAGGGGCAGGGCTATCCCTCCTTTACGGTAAAATGGAGCCAGAACGGATTAAACCAGGCCAATATTAATATCAGTCAGGTTACTTCGCATCCCTCGGTATCTTTTTTTCAGGTGCCACTGGCCTTAACTTTTAAAAATGCTACCCAGCAAAAAACCATTATTGTACAACATACTATCAATAACCAAATAGTAATTGACAATATTGGATTTAAAGCAGATACCGTTTTAATAGATCCCGAAAACTATCTTATCAGTAAAAACAATAAAGCTATTAAACAAGCTCCTTTGGCAAAAGCCGACAACCTGTTGCAAATTAGTGTTTCGCCAAATCCGTTTACCAACAGGTTAAGTGTAATGGTAAATGATAGTGATGCTAAAAAACTTCTGTTCCAATTGTTTGATAATGCGGGTCAATTAATGTTTTCCACTACAGCGCAGCAAAATGTACAGCATACCTATACACTACAAACACCAGCTCATTTATTGCCAGGTAATTATGTATTAAAGGTTATTGCCAACAATAAAACAAATAGTTATAACGTAATAAAAAAATAAAATAGTAACCTGCATTGGTAAAAAATGATTGCCTGCAACAGGCAATCATTTTTTATTATATAATTGCTGCAATAGAATGGTACGTAAGAAAAAAAGAAAATTTAAATGGTGGGTAATGCCAATGCTGCTATTGCTTTTACTTGCAGCCTGTTTGCTGGTAATGTACTGGTGGCAGGTGCAACAACAAAATAAAGCCAGGTTTACACAATACGATGGGTACAATATTCCATTGCCGGTTGGATATCCCATTCATGGCATAGATGTAAGTTATTACCAGCAATACATTTACTGGCCATCGGTAAAGCAAATGAAAGACGAGGACATTTCCCTTGCTTTTGTTTTTATAAAAGCTACAGAAGGCACCAGCAATACCGATAAGCAATTTAACCGCAACTGGCAACAGGCAAAAGACCAACATATTACCCGTGGGGCATATCATTTTTTTATAGCCACTAAAGATGGTAAACAGCAGGCAAAACAGTTTATTCAACATGTAAAACTAAGCCATGGCGATTTGCCGCCCGTAATTGATGTAGAGCAACTCTATGGTGTTTCGGCAACGCTAATGCGCCAACGTTTAAAAACCTGCCTGGCCGAAGTAGAAAAAGCCTATCATGTAAAACCCATTATTTATTCAGGGGCAGATTTTTATAACAACTACCTGGGCAAAGCATTTAACCAATATCCCTTATGGGTAGCGCACTATTTCGAATATAACCAACCACGCGTAAACCGGGTATGGCAGTTTTGGCAACATAGCAGCAATGGAAAAGTAAGTGGCATACCTGCACCGGTAGATTTTAACGTGTTTAATGGCGATAGTATTGCTTTTAAAAAATTGCTAGTGCCCTAACATACAATAATGCAAGTAAAGTATAATACCAGCTACAGGCTATTATGGCATCGCCGCTTGCGTCGCAAGCACTTCAGGGTTCCACATATATGGCAACAGAATTATATGTGAACAATTGCAACGAAAGATGAAAGAATACAAAAATCCAAACATGTTGTCGCATTTTTTTACCTATTCGTATCAACTTATCCAATATTGATGTAAAAGAATTGCAATAATTATAATAATGCTATAATTTTCAAAGCTTAAGATAAAGGTTGCCTAAATTTGTTTTTTCTAACATTCTATTTAAAAGTCAATACATGTTTTTATATAAAAGAAGGAATATATCCTGTATGCTGGTGCTTGCATCTGTGCTGGTAATAAGTTCCTGTAGCAATAAAAAAGCAGAGCAGCAAACACCCCCTGCACAGCCGGCACCAATGGTAGATGTAATTATTGCACAAAATACCAGCATTTCCAATAGTATAGAGGTAAATGGTACCGTGGTAGCCAATGAATTTGTAGAGCTGCATCCCGAAACCAATGGCAGGGTAGTATACCTGCAGGTGCCAGAAGGCAATTATATAAACGAAGGCACGGTAATAGCCCGTATTTATGATGCCGATTTACAGGCGCAGCTAAGCAAAGCCACCGCACAGCTGGCCCTAGCCAAAACAACCGAACAAAGACTAAAAAAGCTATTGGATGTAAATGGCGTAAACCAGGCCGATTATGATGCCGCGGTAAATGAAATAACCAGTCAGCAATCTGAGGTAAACAGGTTAAATGCTTTAATAACAAAAACGGTGGTAAAAGCACCTTTTAGTGGTATTGTGGGTTTGCGTAAAATTAGTATTGGGGCCTATGTTACCTCAGCGGATATTATTACCACCATTCAGCAGGTAAATAAACTAAAAATAGATTTTACGGTGCCATCCTCCTACGGCAGCCTTATAAAAAAAGGCGGCCAGATAGATGTTGGTTTTGATGGCGATAAAGTACACCATAAAGCAATTATAGTAGCTACAGAGCCACAGATTGATGCGGCTACCCGTAACGTAATGGTAAGGGCAATGTTGCAAAGCGGCAACCCCAGTCCCGGCACTTTTGCAAAAGTGTATATTAATGCTTCAGCAAAAAATGTAAGTAGTATTATGGTACCGGCCAATGCCATTATACCCGATGCACGTAACAAAAAGTTGGTGGTTGTAAAAAATGGCAATGCGGCATTTGTAAATGTTGAAACCGGGGTTCGCCAGGCAGGTGTGGTAGAAATAACCAGTGGTATAAGTGCCGGAGATTCGGTAGTGGTATCTGGTGTATTGTTTGCAAGGCCTGATAAGCCGGTGAAAGTGAAAGCAGTAAAGCAATTAAAAGATATTGCCAATTAGCCTTTATTAGTATAGCTGAATAGTATTGTTGCCGTACAAGAGTGCGACGCAAGTAAAGCAGCCAAAGGAGTAAGGGCCGGGCCCAAAAATAATTTTATCATAGCAGTATAATGGCAAATTAGCCATATTAATTGTACAATGAATATTTCAGAATTATCGCTCAAGCGACCGGTTTTGGCAACAGTAATGAACCTGTTGATCATGCTGTTTGGTGTGGTGGGTTATACTTTTTTGGCTGTAAGGGATTACCCTGCAATAGACCCGCCAATTATAACCGTACGTACCAGTTATGTGGGTGCCAATGCCGATGTAATTGAAAGCCAGATTACTGAGCCTTTGGAAAAGCAGATTAATGGTATACCGGGTGTAAAAAGCATAACATCATCAAGCCAGGTGGGCGCCAGTAATATTACTGTTGAATTTAATTTGGATGTAAACCTGGAAACTGCCGCCAATGATGTACGCGATAAAGTAGGACAGGCACAGGGCAATTTACCACAGGATATTGATGCACCACCCGTTGTAAGTAAGGCAGATGCCAGCAGCGACTTTATTTTAATGCTGGCGGTACAAAGCCCTACCAAAAGCCTGTTAGAATTGAGTGATTATGCAGAAAATGTATTACAACAAAGGTTTCAAACCATTAACGAAGTAAGTGGTGTAAATATATTGGGGCAGAAAAGATATGCCATGCGTCTTTGGCTAATACCCGATAAAATGAACGCCTTTAATGTTTCTTTTACCGATATAAGTGAGGCATTAAATAAAGAAAATGTAGAAATACCTGCCGGCAAAATTTATGGTAATAATACAGAGCTTACCATAAAAACCCTGGGCCGGCTAACAACAGAACAGCAGTTCAGGGATTTGATTATTAAGGAAGGTGCCACCGGTATTGTTCGCTTAAGCGATGTGGCCAATGTAGAGCTTGGCCCCGAAAACTACGAACAGGCATGGAAGTATAATGGGGTTAGTGCCGTAGGTTTGGCAATAAGTCCGCAACCCGGCGCCAATTACATAAAAATTGCGGATGAATTTTATAAACGGCTGGATGAAATTAAAAAGACCAATAAATCTGACATTGAATTAAATGTTACAATCGATAATACCAGGCTGGTAAGGCAATCTATAACAGAGGTGGAAGAAACTCTATTAATTTCCTTTAGTTTGGTAGTGTTGGTAATCCTGTTTTTCTTTAGAAACCTGCTGATTGCCCTAAGGCCGTTGATAGATATCCCTATTTCATTAATTGCTACTTTCTTTATTATGTATGTTGCCGGTTTCTCGGTAAACATATTAACCTTATTGGGAATTGTGTTGGCTACAGGATTGGTGGTAGATGATGGTATTGTGGTAACTGAGAATATTTTTAGAAAAATGGAAGCAGGTTTGCCCATACGCAAAGCTGCATTGGAGGGAAGTAAGGAAATATTCTTTGCCGTAATATCTACTTCTATAACGCTGGCAGTTGTGTTTTTGCCGGTAATATTTTTACAGGGGTTTGTGGGTAGCCTGTTTAGGGAATTTGGTATTGTGGTAGCTGGTGCAGTATTAATTTCTGCATTCGTATCCTTAACCATAACCCCGGTACTTAATGTGTATTTAAATAGGAAAAATGCCAGTCATGGCTGGTTATATGTAAAAACAGAACCCTTTTTCGCCGGTATGGAAAACGGGTATAAAAAGCTGCTGAAGGGTTTTATGAAATTGCGCTGGATGGCATGGGTAATTGTATTGGCTTGCGTTGGCATCATCTGGTATACCTACACCAACCTGCAAAGCGAAATTGCCCCTATGGAAGACCGCAACAGCGTTCGTTTTTCTTTAACAGCACCCGAAGGTACCAGCTATGATAAGATGATACAATCATCCGATAAGCTGGTAGATTTTTTATACGATTCTGTGCCCGAAAGATCTTTTGCCTTTGCTGCTACACCTGGTTTTAGTGGTACCGGCGTTAACTCAGGTTTTGGCAGGGTGGGCCTTATACCCGCTGACCAACGAACCAGAACCCAGAACGAAATTGCGATGGACCTAACCAAGAAAATGGCGCGGTTTAACGATGTTAGGGTATTTGCCATACAGGAACAAACCATTTCTGTTGGTCTTGGTTCACGTGGTGCATTGCCCGTACAATTCATTTTACAAAACCTGGATTTTGATAAATTAAAAGAGATAGTGCCCAAATTTGTAGAAGAAGCCCGCAAAGAGCCCACTTTCCAAAGTGTTGATGTTAACCTTAAATTTAATAAACCGGAGCTGCAGCTCACCATCGATCGTATTAAAGCCAAAGACCTTGGCCTGTCTACTACTGATGTGGCCTCTGCCATACAATCTGCTTTTAGCGGCCGCAGGCTGGCTTATTTTATCATGAATGGTAAACAATACCAGGTAATTGGGCAAGTTGCACGCGACGACCGTTCTACACCCGCCGATATTGACCGCCTATATGTGCGCAATAGCCGCGGAGAAAATATTCCCTTATCCGCAGTAACCAAACTGGAGGAAAATAGTAATCCGCCTACATTATTCCACTATAATCGTTTTAAAGCGGCTACTGTTTCCGCTTCACTAGCCGAGGGCAAAACCATTGGCGATGGCGTAAAAGCCATGCAGGCGATTGGCGATAAATTGCTCGATGAAAGCTTTCAAACCTCATTAAGTGGCCCATCCAGGGATTATGTAGAAAGTTCTTCCAATACCGCTTTTGCATTTGGACTGGCATTATTGTTAATATACCTGGTACTCGCAGCCCAGTTCGAAAGTTTTATAGATCCTTTTACTATCATGATTACTGTGCCGCTAGCGCTGGCAGGTGCCTTATTAAGTTTGTATATTTTCGATCAAACACTTAATATTTTCTCTCAAATTGGTATGATTATGCTAATTGGGTTGGTTACAAAAAACGGTATCCTTATAGTAGAATTTGCCAACAAAAAAAGGGAATTTGGTTTACCCAAAGCAGAGGCAGTGTTAGAAGCAGCTACTCAACGTTTAAGGCCAATTTTAATGACGAGCCTTGCCACCTCCTTAGGTGCTTTGCCAATTGCATTAAGCCTTGGTGCATCTGCTACCAGCCGTATACCTTTGGGTATTGTAATTGTGGGCGGTATCCTGTTTTCATTGGTGCTAACATTATTTGTAATACCGGCCGTATACACCTATTTCTCCGGTAAACACAAAGTAAAAGAAACGTCAATAACAGAATAAACGGTTAGTTGTTAACCAGGCAAAAGTATATACATTAAACATCCGTTGCGTCGCACTCTTGTACAACAGAATGCCCTGCAGCAAAACATATTGTTGTAAAAGAAATTATATCCATATAATGAAAAAGGTTTTTATTTTTTTATGTTTTATCGCCTCTTTAGCGCAGGCGCAACAAGCCCTCAGCTTAAAGGATGCAATCAATATTGCCCTTAAAAACAGTTACGATATTCAGCTGGCCAAAAACAATGTTGAAATCAGTACCATCAATAACAACTATGGCGTAGCCGGCGGATTGCCACTTATCACCGGTACTGCTTCTGATAACGAGCAATTAACCAGCCTAAATCAAAAGTTATCCAATGGTACCAATATCAATAAATCTGGGGTAACAGGCAACAGCCTTAATGCAGGCGTAACTGCAGGCATTCTCCTATACAATGGCATGCGTGTAGTAAGTACCAAACAAAGGTTAGAACAATTGCAACAGCAGAGCCAGCTTTTATTAAATGCACAAATTCAAAATACCATTGCGCAGGTAATGACGCAGTATTATGAAGTAGTGCGCCAGCAAGGTTATCTAAAAACCATCGAGGGTTCATTGGCAGCCGCACAACAGCGGTTATCAGTAGTGCAAACCAGGCAGCAGGTAGGCCTGGCCAATAATGCAGATCTTTTCCAGTCGCAGCTCGATTTAAATGCGCTGGTACAAACACAGCAAAGCCAGCAATTGGTCATCGATCAGTCAAAAGCCGATTTGCTTACCTCACTGCAATTAAAAGCCGATTCACTTATTAATATTAGTGATACCATACTGGTAGAAACCGGTTTACAGCAATCAACCATTTTAAGCGGTATTGCCAATAACCCCACCATTGCTGCCGCCGATGAACAAATACGCATTAATTCGCTGATAGAAAAGGAAACTGTAGCACAGCGCTACCCATCCCTGCGGTTTAACAGTGGATATAATTATGGCCGTTCCAGCAGCACAGCAGGCTTTAACCTGCTAAATCAAAGCTATGGTCCGTTTGCCAGCATCAACTTATCTGTGCCCATTTATAATGGTTCTATTGCCAAAAGGCAGCAGCAAACCGCTGCCATAGCCACACGCAATGCGCAGCTGCAAAAAGAGTTGCTGGTACGCGATAATACCAATATTGCCGTTAAAACATTTCAGGCCTACCAAAATGCCATACAGCAACTGCAAACACAACAGCAGAACTATAGCTTATCCAAACAATTGCTCGATCTGGTGTTGCAAAAATTTCAATTAAAGCAAGCCACTATTATTGATGTAAAACAGGCGCAGCAAAGCTTTGAAGCAGAAGGCTATCGGCTGGTAAATTTAAATTTTGCAGCAAAATCGGCCGAAATTGAATTGAAGCGTATTACAAATGCACTTAGTTTTTAAAAATCTCCACACATCTTTGCACAAATAATTTGCTCATGAAAAAGGTTGCATTTATACCTGCACGCTATGCAGCTACCCGTTTTCCGGCCAAACTAATGCAAATGCTGGGCACAAAACCTGTAATCAGGCATACCTACGATAATACCGTGGCCACCGGCTTATTCGATGAGGTGGTGGTGGTTACCGACAGCGATATTATTTTCAATGAAATAACCAGCCATGGCGGCAAAGCAGTAATGAGCAAAAAAGCCCATGAAAGCGGTAGCGACCGTATTGCCGAGGCAGTTGCAGATATGGAAGTAGATATTGTGGTAAATGTACAGGGCGATGAACCCTTTGTAAAAGCCGCTCCCATACAACAATTGCTGCAGGTTTTCGAAGGGCCGCAAGGCCAAAATGTACAAGTGGCCAGCCTAATGCAGGTATTAACCAATCCGCAGTTTATTAACGACCCCAACTACGTTAAAGTGGCGGTAGATATGCACTTCAATTCGCTAATGTTTAGTCGTTCGGTAATTCCTTACCCGCGTAATAAAGAGCTGCCTGTTACCTATTATGAACATATTGGCGTATATGCTTTTCGTAAACAGGCATTGCTACATTTTACCAATTGGCCCATGACACCCTTGGAAGCCGCCGAGAAAATAGAATGCCTGCGTTATCTGGAACATGGCATTCCCCTAAAAATGGTGGTGGTAGATTATATGGGCGTAGAAATAGATACCCCCGAAGACCTGGAAAGGGCCGCCAAATACTTATAATCGTTTAATACTTATTTTTTGGGGCTGTTGGCAATAGTACGGTTGGCAGCAATAATACGGGCTTTCCGTTACTAGTCCTCACTCACTGCGTTCGTTGCGGGCTATACACTGCAATCCCGCAGCCATTCAGCGCCGGTAACAGGTATTTAGCTATTAACACGGTAGCTGTATTTTGCCGCCACAAAGCCGGAACCCTGAACCGAGCGTGGCAAGCGGCGATGCCACTTATTCACATGCCGACTACCAAATTTTAGCCTGTTTTTTAGGCAAAAAATAGCTGATAAACCTGCTATTACAGGGCATTTACCCGCATTTTCAGTTGTAAAGTATACAGTTACTCATTTTCGGGATTTTTTCTTTCTTTTTTTATGCACTTTCTGCCATTTTTTGTGGATAATCGTGCAAATGCAATGGCGCTATGATGTATGAAAATGCAGGCTTTCATTTTCCACATGCTGTTAATATCTCTGCTGTTGTTTTCTCGTTACATAAAGATATTTTCGTCTACTGCTTTACAATTTGGTAACAAAGCAAAACACCTTTTTCACAACTAAATAAATAAATAGCTCTATATGACTAAGCAACCCAATAAAGGCCTGGAATTTCAACGCCGTTTCACCAAGGAAGGCCAAACCGCCTTCGACCTGTTTGAGTACGATTATCGTACCAGCATCATTCGCAACCCAAGTGGCGAAGTGGTGTTTGAAATGAATAATGTAGAAGTGCCCAAACAATGGAGCCAGATTGCTACAGATATTCTGGCACAGAAATATTTTCGTAAAGCTGGTGTACCACAGGCAGATGGTAGCTTAGGCCGCGAAACTTCAGTAAAACAGGTAGCACACCGTATGGCCAATTGCTGGAGAGTATGGGGCGAACGTTATGGCTATTTTGCTTCAGAAAAAGATGCTGAAATATTTTACGATGAGCTGGCTTACAGCATTCTAAATCAAAGTTGCGTGCCTAACAGTCCGCAATGGTTTAATACAGGTTTACACGAAAGCTATGGCATTACCGGTAAACCACAGGGCCACTATTTTGTGGATGCAGTAGATGGTGTATTAAAAAAATCATCTAATGCCTATGAGCGTCCTCAACCACATGCCTGCTTTATTTTAAGTGTGCATGATGATTTAGTAAACGAAGGTGGTATTATGGATTTGTGGACCCGCGAAGCCCGTATTTTTAAATATGGTTCTGGCGTTGGTACCAACTTTTCCCAAATTCGTGGCGAAGGTGAAAAGTTAAGTGGCGGTGGTACTTCCAGTGGATTAATGAGTTTCTTAAAAATTGGCGACCGTGCCGCCGGTGCTATTAAAAGTGGTGGAACTACCCGCCGGGCTGCCAAAATGGTTTGTTTGGATATAGACCATCCGGAGATTCTGAAATTTATTAACTGGAAAGTAGAAGAAGAGAAAAAAGTAGGCGCATTAATTGCCGCTGGTTACGATTCTCATTACGAAGGGGAAGCTTATTTAACCGTATCTGGCCAAAACTCAAATAACTCTGTACGTATTTCCAATGAGTTTTTTAAAGCATTGGAAGAAGATGGCAACTGGGAATTAAAAGCAAGAACTGATGGCCGTGTAATGAAAACTATTCCTGCACGTGAAGTGTGGAACCAGATTTCTTATGCTGCTTGGCGTTGTGCTGATCCCGGTACCCAATACGATACTACCATTAACGAATGGCATACCTGCCCACAAGGTGGAAGAATTAATGCTTCTAACCCTTGCAGCGAGTATATGTTCCTGGATAATACCGCTTGTAACCTGGCCAGTGCCAACCTGATGAAGTTCTTTGATACTGATACCAATAAACTGGATATTGAAGGCTTTGAATATACCTGCCGTTTATGGACAGTAGTGTTGGAAATTTCTGTATTAATGGCGCAGTTTCCTTCAAAAGAAGTAGCTCAATTATCATACGATTACAGAACATTGGGTTTAGGTTTTGCCAATTTGGGTACCGTATTAATGGTAAGCGGTATTGCTTACGATAGCGAAGAAGCCCGTGGTATTGCCGGCGCCATTACTGCGGTAATGACGGGTATTGCCTACAAAACCTCTGCTGAGCTGGCTGCCGTTCATGGCCCGTTTGCCCGTTACGAGGAAAATAAAGCCGATATGCTGCGTGTAATGCGCAACCACCGCGCTGCTGCCTATGATGCCAACGAAGCTTATGAAGGTTTGAGTGTAAAACCAATTGGTATTAACGCCAAATATTGCCCCGATGATTTATTAAGGGCCGCTACTAAAGCCTGGGATGATGCCGTACAAATGGGTGAAAAATATGGTTACCGCAATGCGCAAACCACCGTTATTGCCCCTACTGGTACTATTGGCCTGGTAATGGATTGCGATACCACCGGCGTAGAACCCGATTTTGCACTGGTGAAATTTAAGAAACTTTCTGGTGGTGGTTATTTCAAAATCATTAACCAAAGTGTACCGGCAGCCTTAAAAAATCTGGGTTATAGCCAGAAAGAAATGGATGCCATTATTAACTATGCAGTAGGTGCTGCCAGTTTCGAAGGGGCTCCGTTCATCAATCCAACTACTTTAAAAGAAAAAGGGTTTTTACCGGAAGATATCAAGAAACTAAACGATGCCGCCAAAGCTGCATTTGAAATTGGTTTCATCTTTAACAAATACTCTTTAGGCGAAGCTTGTTTGGAAAGACTTGGTTTTACCGCCGCCCAATACAACGACTGGAGCTTTGACTTATTAGATGCTTTAGGCTTTACCGAAGATCAGATTGATGCCGCCAACGATTATATCTGTGGTACCATGACAGTAGAAGGTGCACCTTACCTGAAAGACGAGCATTTGTCAGTATTTGATTGTGCCAACAAATGTGGTAAAAAAGGTCAGCGCTTTATCCATGCCTATGGTCATATAAAAATGATGGCCGCCTGTCAGCCATTCTTAAGTGGCGCTATCTCTAAAACCATTAACCTGCCACACGAAGCAACTGTAGAAGAAATTGCAGATTGTTACCTGTTAAGCTGGAAAATGGGATTAAAAGCAAATGCATTGTATCGCGATGGTTCTAAAATGTCTCAGCCACTAAGCAACAAGTCCGATAAAAAGAAAAAGACCGAAGAAACAAAAGAAGAAGAAACTACCACTGCAGCAGCTCCATTGTTGCAGGAAGAATCTACCATTGTAGATTTGGCCAAACTAAGTGTAGAAGACTTGCTGGATGAAATGCAGAAACGCATGCAGGAAAGCAGCGATACCTCCTTAAAACGCCAGTTATCTAAAATAGTAGAAAGAAAATCATTACCGGCCAAACGCCGTGGCTTTACACAAAAAGCAAGGGTTGGCGGTCAGGTACTCTTCCTGCGCACCGGCGAATTTAACGATGGTACCCTGGGTGAAATATTTATCGATCTGGCCAAAGAAGGTTCTACCTTACGCAGTTTGATTAACTGTTTTGCCATCTCTATTTCTGTTGGTTTACAATATGGTGTTCCATTAGAAGAATTTGTAGAAAAATTTGTGTTCACCAAGTTCGAGCCGGCTGGTATGGTAGACCATCCGAATATTAAAACCACTACTTCTATTGTAGACTTTATATTCCGCGCATTGGCATATGAATACCTGGGCCGTACCGATCTGGTACATGTGATAGACAAGCCCGAAATTGGTAACCTGGGCGATCCTAGTGATGTAACTATCTTAGGCAGACCAGCTTTAAGCAATGTAAGGGTAAATGCTTCACCGGCGCCACAGCCACAAAAGGCGGTACAAAAAGCTGCCCTGCACCAGGAAAGTGGTTTGGATGCAGTAAATGCAGCAGCCAAAAATATGCAGAGCGATGCACCGGCTTGTAATGTATGCGGCCATATTACTTTGCGCAGCGGCACTTGCTATAAATGCCTCAACTGCGGCAACAGTATGGGTTGCAGTTAACCAGCCATAACTAACCGCTTATAACATAAAACCGTCTCCTAAAAGAGGCGGTTTTTTTATTATGTACCCGTCTATTCTACACAGATCGGCTTTACTTGCGTCGCACTCTTGTGCGACAGGTACTTTGGGCAGCAGATAAATGAGTACAATCAATAAAAGTTTATTCTTTTGTTGGCATCCCCTCCAACATTTTCTATACCATTGCTGCACGCATCAAGTGCAGGTGCTTATTCTTTTTTGCTTGTCCAAAAAAGAACCAAAAAAGGACAACCGAAAACGAAACTGCCCGTTTTCGGGGTGGAATATGTATTAAGCTGTTGTACTACTGTGGTGAATTGCAGCAGAGAGGTATTCCGCAAACAATCGATTTAATTTGGCCTTTAGCCACTAGCTGTTAGCCATTAGCCAAACAGCCAATATTTATTTGTCTTTAGCTAGCAGCTAATAGCCAACAGCTAACAGCCATTTTTGCTGTTGTACTACTGTGGTGCATTGCAGCAGAGCGTTTTTCGGCAAACAACTTATTTAATTTGGCCTTTAGCCACTAGCTGTTAGCCTTTAGCCAAACTGCCTATATTTATTTGTCTTTATCTAGCAGCTAATAGCCAACAGCTAACAGCCATTTTTGCTGTTGTACTACTGTGGTGCATTGCAGCAGAGCGTTATTCGGCAAACAGCTGATTAAATCTGGCCATTAGCCACTAGCTGTTAGCTTTTAGCCAAACTGCCTATATTTATTTGTCTTTAGCTAGCAGCTAAAAGCCAACTGCTACCTCCCTTTTTGTAATTAACTTCATTGTATTATACCTGGCCTATTGCGGCTGAAAGGTTTACCTATAAAATTGAAATTGTGCTGTATAAACTAACCATTGTATTATTGTTTACAGGCTACTTGCAGGGCGTTGCGGCGCAATCTTTAACGCGCAACACAACCGGCTTTCATGATGGCTATTATTATTCGTTTTGGAATGATCATTCGAGTGGCACGGCATCTATGACACTGGAACCTAAAGGCCGCTATACCATCCAATGGACCAATATTGGCAATCTTACTGCCGGCAAAGGCTGGCGTACCGGTAAGGAGGATAGAAAAATTACTTATAAAGCCACATTCAACGGCGGAAGTAATGGCTTTTTGGCTGTATATGGCTGGACCAAAGATGCTTTAATAGAATATTACGTGGTAGAAAATTATGGTGAGTGGACGCCCCCCGGTGCCACCGAACTTGGTACAGTTGATACAGATGGTGGTACCTACCGTATTTACAAAACACTACGTATTAATCAGCCTTCAATTGCTGGTACAGCTACTTTTTACCAGTACTGGAGTGTGCGTAGCACCAAACGAAGCCGGGGTACGGTAACATTTGCCAATCATGTAGCGGCATGGAGAAAATATGGTATGTACCTGGGGCATATTTGGGATTATCAAATTATGGAAACCGAAGGCTATAAGAGCAGCGGTTATGCTGATGTGCAACTACGCACCAGTGCCACAGATGAAACTGATAAATAGGCTTGATCTGATGAGGGTTGAGTATGGGCATGCCAGGTTATTTATTCAATAAGAAGGATATTGCTGATTAACATAAATAAGGGGTGGAATTTGCCTGTAAGCTAATTTTTGATTACTGTTAATTATTGAAATGCCTTTTATAATTGGCTAAAAGTTTTGTGGGAATAAGCACAAGTTGCAGAGTGCTTCTTGTATTTTACAGGATTGTTTTATTAGTTTATATTCGTTTATTATCTACACCTAATAAAAATCCTGCCATATGCCAGTTGTACGTACAGAAACCAACGCAACTTATGCCTTGCAATACAATAATGGAACTCCAATACCATTGAAAGATTTTAGTGGATTACACACCAAATCAATTACAGAAGTAGATAGCACGGATGGTGTTTTTAAAAAGAATAGAATTCAGGCACTTGAATTTAATGAAGTAACGCTTACACTATCTATGCCTTTGCAGGAACCTGCACGTCAGCTATTCGATGGGGTAATGAAGGGTAATTTAACTACTGTTTTTACAACCATTTTCAGGCTGGAAGCAAACAGTAAACTTGTACAATCTTTTGAACTGGGAAATTGTAAGATTAAGCAAATTAGTTTTCCATCTTTAGATGCAACTTCGAAGAACGCAGGAAATGCTACTATTACATTTCAGCCAGCACATATTGATATGACACTGGGTAATAATTCAAGAATAGCAATTTCCGCCCCAAAAAATGAAACACGATTTATTGCTTCAAATTTTAGGCTGGCTATTGACAATGTGCCCACGAGCCGGATATCTAAAATTTCTGCATTAACAGTTTGTCCGCATACAGTGGAAAATATATCTGCAACTGATATACTTGATTTTATTGAATTTAAATCCTTGCAAATTCAAATTGCAGAAGCTGAAATGGAAGACGAAGGCTGGCAAAAATGGTTAACCGATTTTGTAAAAGTTCAGCAGAAGGAGGGTAGAAATGGATCCCTTCAGTTTTTAGGGCCCGATTTAAAAAAGGTAATATTGGAAATATCGCTTACGAATATTTTTATTGCATCAACCGGTTTTCATGAAGATGGTGCTGAAAACCAAATTGCTAAAGCTTCGATAGAGCTTTTATTTGATTTTGCAACAATGGCAGGTAATACTACCCCTGCCGACACGAAATTTATACGTTCGGGTGTGGTTGTTAAACCGCCGGTTTTAAATATACCTGATACCAAAACTCCTGATGTAAAGCCTGGTAAATAAAACACGCTTTATAAAGTTGTTTTATGCTTTGGGAGTACCAGATTTACCTTGCATTAAAAGTTTGGTGTGGCAATTAGGTGTGCAGGGAATTACAAATATCGCGTTAGGTAATTCATACATGGAAAAGCAGGAATCTGCCTGATAAAACGCTTTGCTAAAAGTTGAATAATGGTATAAAAGCACAAGAGTGCGACGCAAGTAAAGCATCATTATTATTCAATTGCCGGGCCAATAAACTGACAACTATTAATCAGGATTTTAATGCATGGTCAATCCCAAAACTTTTACCTGAATAGGCTTTAAGGCTGGTCCATTCAGTAAAAGGTTTAGTCCAAAAATCATCTGTTGCCGGAAGGCCTAATGGCAGAAATGCTACGCTGCAGAGGTATAGGCTACCGGTTGAAATATAGGATTCTCCGATATCTGGCTGGTGGCCGCAAAAGCCAATGGATAACCAGCCATGCTCATCAAAAGTGCCGGGTGCTTCCATACTTCTTTTTATAAGTGCGGTAAGTGCAGAACGTATTTGCGGGGGTGGTAAACTGGCGGGTAACAAATGTTGTAATGCCAGCTGTGCCAATAATTGAAATGCTCCACAACGATAGGCAATAGACCTGCCAACAGGTGGGAAGGCCCCTTCGGGGGAAATGAGGCGTTCCATTATTTCGGCATAGCGTTGAGCACGTTTTGTGTACAAGGCCAGGGAATCTTTATAGGTAGGATTGGTTAGCTGCAATGTGGCAGAAATATCCAGCAACATAGGTTGTATTACAAAGCTGTTATAGTAATCAAATGCCAGTTCGGCACCGTCGCCATAAACACCATCGCCTTTATACCATGTTTCATGTTTTGTTAGTGCATAATTTATAGGGTCGGCCTTATATTTGCCGGTGAATTGTAGCAAGGCGGTTTCTACCATTGCTGCAAATAATAGCCAGTTGTTTTGGGGTGGTGTTATGCTGCGGGTATTTTGTAAAGCTGCAACCAATTGCTGTTGAGTAGTAGTGTCCAGATTGCCCCATAACTGGCGGGGCGCCCTTAGCAAGGCATGGGAGAGAAAAGCTGCATCCACCAATGGCTGGCCCTGCTGGGTAAAATTCATAAAATCGGGGGAGTTGGGGTTGACAGCATTTTTAATAGATGCTGTTGCCAGTGCGATGTATTTTTTTCTAAGTTGTCCTTCAGCACTGCTGTCGGGTCCAAGCTCCAGCCAGGGAGCTAGTCCGGCCAGGGTTCTGCCTAGGGCTTCCAGGTAGGTAACCTGTTTACGGCCGGGGAGTGCATCTGCTTTTGCTTCTACCGGCATCTGGGTTTTTAGTTTGCCCTGACTAAGGGATGTTAATACCGGCAGGCTTATTTTAGTTAACATGTTTACCCAATAATCGCGGAGATTGGCAGTGTTATTTTCTACAGGATTTGCCATGGAGTAATTGAATGGCCATACACCTGCTGCACCAATGGCAGTGCCGGTTTTAAGAAATTTTCGCCTTTGCATGATAGCCTTTTTTGATAGAAAACAAAAATAGCGGGATTTGATGTGCTGAATGGTATTGATTGCTACAAAAGCTTATCAAATTTGAATTGGTGTATTAGGGTGGATGATTTGTTGGTGCAAATTGATAAAACAGTATTGTATAGCCGATAAATAGGTGCGGTTAAATTATCTTAGTAATGCAATGTAAATAGGTAATTATGGATCGTTATCAGCAAACATGGAATACCTGGAATAAATTGGCCAAACTATATGAGGACAAGTTTATGGATATAGACTTGTACAACCAGACCTATGATATGTTTTGCCAATACATTACGCAAACGAATTCCGGTATTTTAGAGATTGGTTGCGGCCCCGGAAACATTACCAGGTATTTACTTGGTAAGCGGCCGGATTTTGACATAACTGCCATTGATGTAGCACCTAATATGGTTGAGCTGGCCAGCCGCAATAACCCCACCGTTAATTGCATGGTAATGGATTGCCGGAATATTGATACCATTGCCAATAATTTTAATGGGATTGTTTGCGGGTTTTGTTTGCCCTATCTGAACAAACAAGATGGTAGTAAACTGATAAAGGATTGCAGTAATTTACTTAACAAGGGTGGATACTTATATTTTAGTACTATCGAAGGGGATTATAGTGCATCGGGTTATCAAACAGCCAGCACCGGCGACCAGACTTTTGTTTATTACTATGATGAAACTTTTTTAAGAAAAGTGCTAATTGAAAACAGATTTGATTTGTTGCAACTAATTAAGATTAACTACCCAAAAATTGCAGGAAAAAGCGAAGTGCATTTGGTATTGATTGCCCGTAAAAAATAACCTTTAATAATTGCATGGGTTGTAAAGGTTGACAATACAATAAATGAATTTCTATCAGATGCTGCATATTCGACCGCACAAGTGTGCGACGCAAGCGGTGATGCCACCTGTTTTGTTGCCCGGCCAATAAATAATAGATTACCTGAAAATGTAAATAAACAGCTTGTTTAGGTAGTGCCTGGTGTTTTGCCGCTTTTTATTTGTTCGAAAAGTGCTTCCATTTTAAATACATGGTCCAGCGTATCGTCCAGATAAAAGGTTAATACAGGTATGCGGCGCAGTTGGTTTTTAACCCTATCTGCCAGTTCTCTTTTTATTTCCCATGACTTACCGTCAATTTTTTTCATGGCTGCATCTATGTCATCCACTTTAAAGAAGCTGAGGTATATTCTAGCTTCCAGCAGGTCGGGGGTTATTTTAACATTTGAAATAGAAACCATTCCACCATTAATCATATTCAGGGAAAGGCGCCTGAATATATCATTCATTTGCTCCTGAATTACGCTTGCCACTTGTTTCTGACGTTTTCCTTCTGTCATATTTGTACCTTTACAGGCTGTAAAATTAGCATGATTGCGGTTAGCAGCACCAATTTTGTTGTGATACCGCTTAATTTTAGATAGTTTATGAAGAAATATGCCCGCATTTTCAGGTACCTGAAGGAGTATAAGCGTAAAATTATCCTGTACTTTATTTTCATTTTATTCTCTGTGCTTTTCTCCATTATATCAGTGGGTATGCTAATGCCTTTCTTAGACCTGATTTTTAAGGGGTCGGGAGAAACCTCTAACCTGGTTTTAAATAATGGCAATCCGGTATTGCAATATATCAGGGAATACCTGCTGGGCATAATAAACAGCTCCTCTACTCCCGAAACAGGGAAGATTAAGGCTTTGGCCTATATCTGTGTAATTATTATGTTATCCATATTTTTTAAAAACCTGTTTCTATATCTTTCTTATTATATTCTGAACCCCATTAAAAATGCAGTAGCCAATACCATTAGGGCCGAGATTTATGATAAAATTCTGCAATTGCCTATTGGCTATTTTACTGAGAAAAGAAAGGGCGACTTAATGAGCCGTGTTACCAACGATCTTGGCGAGGTAGAAACATCCGTAGTAGGTACGCTGGAAGGTTGGGTAAGAGACCCGTTAACCATAGTGATTAATCTGGTTACATTACTGGTACTAAGTGTGCAGTTAACCATTTTTGTGTTGTTGCTAATACCGGTAATGGGTTTTATTATTGGCCGCATTACCCGGTCGCTTAAAAAGCAATCGTTGGAAGTGGCGGAGAAATATGGCGAATCGGTTTCTATACTGGATGAAACCCTGGGTGGATTGCGGGTGATAAAAGCATTTAACGTAGAAAATATTCTGAGAGGCAAATTTTTTAATATCAATAACTCATTGCTGATTGCCAAAAATAAAATTGGCTATCGCAGGGATATGGCTTCGCCCATGAGTGAGTTTTTAGGAGTATCTATTTTTTGTGGCATTTTGTATTTTGGTGGAATACTGGTGTTAGATAACCATATAATGGAAGCTTCGGCTTTTATTACCTACCTGGCTTTGTTCTACAATATTATTAACCCGGCAAAAACACTTTCTACCTCTTTTTCCAATATGCAAAAAGGTACGGCTGCCATTGCACGTATTGAGGAAGTTTTAAACGCACCGGTTACCGTACACGATAACCCCAATGGTAAAAGTGTAAATAGTTTTAATCATTCCATCGAATTTAAAAATGTTGGTTTTGCCTACGATGATTTTGTAATTCTAAAAAACATAAACCTTACTGTTGGTAAGGGCAAAACAGTGGCGTTGGTAGGCAGCAGTGGCGCCGGTAAAAGTACTCTGGCCGATCTAGTACCACGTTTTCATGATGTAAGCAGCGGCGAATTATTAATTGATGGGGTGAATATTAAAGATTACTCTCTTAGGCAGCTACGCGAATTAATGGGCATAGTTACCCAGGAGCCTATTTTGTTTAATGATACCATTGCCAATAATATTGCTTTGGGTAAAGAAAATGCTACCGAAAAAGAAATTGCCGATGCTGCCCGTATTGCCAATGCGCATAGTTTTATTATTAACAAAGAAGATAGTTACCAAACCAATATTGGCGACAGGGGCAGTAAATTAAGCGGAGGAGAAAGACAGCGTTTAACCATTGCCAGGGCTGTATTAAAAAACCCACCCATTTTAATTTTAGATGAAGCTACTTCATCGCTGGATACGGAGAGTGAGCGACTGGTGCAGGATGCCATTAACCATTTAATGCAGGACAGAACCTCTATTGTAATTGCCCACCGCCTTAGTACCGTGCGCCATGCCGATGAAATTATTGTATTACAAAAAGGCGAAATAGCCGAACGTGGTACACACGATGAACTGATTGCCAAAGGCGGTATTTATAACCGTTTGGTAGAACTGCAGGAGGTGAAATAAACAGCATGACGGTGGTTACCTGAATATGATTTATATAGACCAGTTGTAATATGTTGGTAAAAAAGTGGTAGTTAAAACGGGGAAACTCGGTAATTTATATTACATTCATTCAGCATAAAAATACTTTGGTCAGCCTCTCATACATTGCCGTTGGTGAAATAGCCACGGCATTTTTTTTATGAGCCCGGCTACAATACCAATTTCGGCTTTACTTGCGTCGCACACTTATGCGGCAACAAATAGGGCAGCAGCAACAGCCGGAAAGTGTTGATTAAACTTACATACCTGCTGCATAACAGCTAACAGTACAAGAGTGCGACGCAAGAAAAGCTGCATGATAACCTGCTGTTGGGTTAATAATTTTTCTATAACTGCATACATAAAAAAAGCCCTTCAACATGAAGGGCTTTTTTGAAAGCATTTGAGGTTATTTTATTTTAATACCACAAATTTTAAACGGCCTGCCAAAGCGCCATTATGTTCTATGGTTATATAATAATCACCGGTAGTAAGCTGTGCAGTTTTTGATAATGTATAGGATTGATTACCAGCCAGTCTGTTACCCAGCGCATAAGTTTGCTGTACATTGCCTGAGCGATCGAACACTTTAAGTGTGATATTACCAGCTTCTTTTAAAGTAAATTTCACTGTAGAAGTTGTACCGTTAACTGGGTTAGGATACATGGTAATATTTTGTGCCAGCTCAGTTGGATTGCTACCTGCAAATGCGGCTGTGCCAATACCTACGGCATAAAACGCATTTTTAACCTGCGCAACTTCGTTTGAAGCGGCACCATATAAATCTGTAGCAGCACTAATGGCAGCAGTACGCCATGCGGCATAGTTAGATGTTGGCACCAGATAAACTGTTTGAGAACGGTAAATAATCTGGTCTGCTTTTGAAAGGCCCAAACCTGAAACTGTAAAGCTATTGCCAAGATCGTTTGTTCCGCTACCACCATCCACCAACAGGTAGAACATATAGTTTCCTACGCCGCTTAATATATGTACATCAGCATTTGATTTCCAAAATGTACCACCATAGGTATCTGGTTGGCTATAGGCATTAGGGTTACTCATATCGCGAATAAACCATGCCATATCGTTACTCAGGCGCCAGTCTTTATCAGCTGGTTTAGCCCAGAATTGAACAGATTTACCCATGATATCGCTAAGGCTTTCGTTCATACCTCCGGATTCGCCGCTGTAAACCAGGTTACAGGTATATTGTGTAACACCATGTGTTAACTCGTGGCCGGTAACATCAATACCGGTAACGCCTTTTTGTGAACCACCAGAGCGTATGCCATAATTCATAGCATTACCATCCCAGCTGGCATTATCCTTATATAAAAACCCTTTTTTATTTACGTTGCTGTATAAAGCAATACCATTGTTATCAAGTGAATTACGGTTGAAATTTACTTTGTAATAATCGTAGGTCATTTCAACACCATAATGTGCATCCAATCCATTTTGATCGGGTAAGGCTAATGTGGTCCAGTTGGCAGAAGTATTGGTAAAGTCAACCTGTCCTTTGGCTTTGCGGGTAATAATACCATTACCACGGGTATAATCCCTTAACCTAAAGGCATTCACGCCTGTTTGATCGGAATGGATGGTTTGATTGCCGCTATACACCGTAGTGGCGGTACCTACTGCATCAGTAGTTTGCAGAATATCTTTATGGCCCAAAATAGTACCAGAAGCTGCATCTACAAAATAATAGGCGCGGCTGGTAAAGGGTTCCTGTGCGTATATATCTACTTTATATGCCAGATGAAGAGCAGATGGGTTTAAATCGTTACCTGCATTATACCATACTTTAGTTGCTTTAGGAAAATAACTGGCATCTGCTTTACCTGTTTGTTCTTTAATACTGTTTTCCATATCGGCATCCTGCCATGCATAGCTGGAAGCACCAACATGTGTAATGGCTTTTTGAACTGCATCTTTATCTGCAATTGCAGCAGTTGAAAGACTTGCTGCTAAAGATGGAGCGAAATCAGTAATCAAGGCTGCACTTGCTGAAACGAGTTTGCCATCCTTAACATGGGCGATAAGCATGGTGCTTTCAATGCGTATACCACCATAGGTTTGATAAAAACGGTAATGTGTAACACCCAGGTTATCTTTTTCTGTTGAATACAAAACCAGATCAGATTTGGGGTCTACACCCAAAATAGCTTTAGCGGTTTTAGGGTTAAAAGCTACCTGATCTTTAGCACTAAATGCTGTGAATTGTTTAGCAACACCTTTTTCTCCTTTCATTAATGGAAGCAAACCTTTTTGCGCATCTGCTGCTGAGAAGCAGGCCAAAAAAGCCAATGCGAGTAACTGTTTTTTCATGTTGTGTATTTATAAAATTTAAAAAGCCAATTAATGTATCTGCTTTAAAAAGCTGGTGTTATTCTTATTGTACAAATTCATTTTTGTATGCTATTATACCACCACTTTTTTCTAAGCAGGGATTAAATGTAAGAAAGTTTACCTCATGTAAAACTGCCGTTTAACAAATAAAAAAATGCCAAAAAAATCAAAGTGTTGACTAAGTATATAAAATTTAGAAAAACCAGCAGATGATTTTAAAACTTATAGGGTAGATGAGTTTTTTTTGCGTTATGTTGAAATTGCCAGACCAAAATATGCTGCTTTGTTGCAGAAATTAAATTGCTGCAGATGTGTATGGCTATTTTTTTTAAGATAAAAATAATTAAGTGCTTAGATTCCCCTGCCACCTGTAAGAAATGAATAGGTATTTGGAAATATTTTTCTAAGCAGATATCCAATACCAATACATACACCTATTATGGCCATCGGCAAAATAATGAAACTTAACATGCGGGCTGTGTTATAATCTTTAAATAAATCAAGACAAGGATTAATGGCCAGCGCTACCCATGGGGCATGTAAGGCATATATGATAAATGAAAAACTGGATAGCCAAATAAACCAATGGTGGCGCATGCTCCAGCTTACTAATGTATTTCCACCAAACCATGCGGTTACCAGGCCAGATACAATTACCATTTTATGCAAAATGGTTAACAGGAAGTAAATACTATTGCCAACATACATTTCTCCATTAAATGCCAGCCATGTTTTGATTATCGAAAGCAAGACAAATACAAGCCCCCATATTTTAGGTGAGAGCCACTTGCCGGGAGTTTCGATATTGAAACTATTTTTTTGCAACCAAATTCCTAAAGAAAAAAACAGCAGCCCTTCACCTTCAAAAAACACCATGCCAAAAGTGCCCAGCCATAAAAGTATGGCGATGCTAAAAAAAATATATGAAGCCCTTTTGTTTGTCACCCACCTTTTTAAAAATGGATAGGCAAGGTTGTATATAAACAATACCCTCAAAAACCATAACTGGTAAGGCACAGGTGCAAATAACCAGCGGGCTGTTACTTCGTACCAGGTATAATCGTGCAACAGCAATCGTGTGTTATCAATCTGTAGTAAGTGAGAATTGGCAATCAGTTCTTTGCAGTAGCTATTATTTTCTGCAAGATAAACCATCAGTATGCCGATGGCACTCCAGGTTAGGTAAGGCAACAAAATGGTTTTTACTCTTTTTTTGATGGTGTCTTTGTATGGCCTGTAATCATGCAATGCAAAAAGATAGCCTGAAATAACAAATAACATGGGTATACGAAAACGGAAAAGGCCATTAGCCAGAAAATATTGTGTAAAGCTGGTAAAAGTTACATTTTCATGGGGTAATGTCCAGGGTTGCAGATAACGCTCCTGCAAATTGTAGCCGTGTACAAATACCAATAACACCATAGAAATAAATGACCAGAATTTGAATTTGCTGCTGGTAAATGTGCTAACCATGGCATATTAATTAATACCGCAACAATAAATAAAAATGCAGCATAAAAATGCCATTTATGGTAGACCTGTTAAATTGCCTTGTAAGCGGCGTTTAACGGTTATTGGCGTTGGTAAATAATTCATTTATTTGGGCACATGAATTAGGAAGATGTTTTGTGGTTTTCTAGTTTTTGCTGCGCATAGTATTTAGCCGTACAAGCGTGCGACGCAAGTAAAGCCTCATGATTAGGTATTGCCGGGCCAATACTGTTTTATATGTACTTTAGTAGAAAGTTGGCAGTTACCTGTCTGTTTACATTGAAATGCATTGCTATGAAAATATTATTGATTGTTTTTGCCTTTGTTTTATTGCAAACGGCCAGTATGGCGCAGCAAAAAACGTTTTGTAATCCTATTAATCTCGATTATGGGTATTGCCCAATTCCCAATTTTTCTGAACAGGGTAAGCACCGCGCAACTGCCGACCCAGTTATTACAATGTTTAAGGGCAACTATTATTTGTTCTCTACCAATCAGTGGGGTTATTGGTATAGCAGCGATATGCTGCAATGGTATTTTGTACCGCGTAAATTTTTAAAACCCTATCATCATGTATATGATGAATTGTGTGCGCCGGCTGTATTGGCCAAAGGCGATACCCTGATGGTGATAGGCTCTACCTATACAAAGGATTTTCCGCTATGGATGAGTACCAATCCCACAAAAGATGAATGGAAAGAAGCCGTAGATAGTTTTAAAGTGGGCGCCTGGGATCCGGGTTTGTTTTTAGATGATGATGGGCGAATGTATATCTATTTTGGATCAAGCAATACCTATCCTACCTATGGCCAGGAAATTGATGCACGCACTTTTGAACCTATCGGAGAACGGATAGAACTATTGCACCTGCATGAAGATATTCATGGCTGGGAACGTTTTGGGGAGTTTAACGACAATACTTTTCTTAAACCGTTTATTGAAGGCAGTGAAATGGATAAACACAATGGCAAATATTACTTACAGTATGGTGCACCGGGCACTGAGTTTAGTGGTTATGGTGATGGGGTGTATGTTAGCGACCATCCACTGGGGCCATTTTCGTATCAATCGCACAACCCTTATTCTTACAAGCCCGGTGGCTTTGCAAGGGGTGCGGGCCATGGGGCTACTTACCAGGATACATATGGTAACTGGTGGCATATTAGCACTATTGCTATTGGAGTAAAAAACAATTTTGAAAGAAGGCTGGGTATTTGGCCCGCAGGTTTTGATAAAGATGATATTTTATATTGCAATACCGCCTATGGCGATTATCCTTATTACCTGCCCGGCAAAGGGGAACAACAAACCCCGATACATAACAGCTTTACCGGATGGATGATGCTAAACTATAATAAACCGGTATCCGTTTCTTCTACCCTTGGTGGCTTTGCAGCCAATAATGCGGTTGATGAAAATTTAAAAACCTACTGGAGTGCCGCCACCGGCAATAAAGGCGAATGGATGATAACAGATTTGGGCAGCACCAGCACCATACGGGCTATACAAATTAATTATGCTGATCAGGATGCGCCTTTTATGGGCAAGCAGCTGGATATTTATCATCAGTATAAAATTTATGCGTCGGCCGATGGTAAAACCTGGAAACTGCTGGTAGATAAAAGTAATAACAAAACCGATGTACCTCATGATTATATTGAGTTAACCCAGCCATCAGAAGCCCGCTACCTTAAGTTGGAAAACATACATATGCCGGGTGGAAAATTTGCTATTAGCGGTTTCAGGGTGTTTGGAAATGCGCACGGCGCAAAACCCGATACGGTTAAAAATTTTATTCCCCTGCGTGGCGATAGCGAACGCCGCAATGTTTGGTTTAAATGGCAGGTAAACGAGCTGGCAACAGGTTATACCATTTATTTTGGCGAAGCACCGGATAAACTATACAACAGCGTAATGGTATACGGCAATAATGAGTATTATTTAAAGGCACTGGAAAAAGACAGGTCCTATTATTTTCAAATAGAAGCGTTTAACGAGAATGGTATTTCGCCAAGAACTGCGGTGCAAAAGGCAGATTAAACAGCCTTTTTTGTAGCCGGCAGTACAACCGAATGGACTTTACTTGCGTCGCACACTTGTGCTGTAAAATGTGTTTCGGCGTATTGATATATAGCTGCATTATTATCCGAAAGTACAAGTGAGTGACACAAGGAACGCCGGGCTTTGTACCAGTGTTAAGTGCCAATTAATCGTCATCGTCTTTCTTATTGCTTAACTGTACAAATGCGGCCCTTTTAGGTGCCGGCACTACTGCATTTTCGCCTTTTACGGCTTTCCATATTACTTCGGTAAATTCCCTGTCGGGTATGCGGTCTTCTTTGGTAAAATCAAAGGTTTCGCTTTTGCGCTGCCAGGCATTTTCTTTGGTGTTTTTCTCATTAATATCCCATTGCAATGGTTTGGCAGTAAAAGCGCTATAGTTGGGCGTAGCGGTAAAACAGCGCCACATAGGTACCGCTGCCGCATCATATTGGCTCATAGGTGGCATACCCAAAATAAGCTCCATAGTACGTAGCATAGAAGTGGTACTATACATGGTATGGTCTACAAAACCTCTTTTTACAAATGGTCCGGCAACGTATGCGGTACTACGATGTGCATCTACATGGTCGGGGCCATCCTGTGCATCATCTTCCAAAACAAATACTACACTTTCTTTCCAAACAGGGCTTTTACTTAAATATTCTATAAACATGCCAATGGCAAGGTCGTTATCGGCGCAGTGGGCAAATGGTGTTGGGCGCCCCTTGCTAAGGCCTTCGGTATGGTCGTTAATAATGCGTAATGTATTTAACTGGGGCAGGGCATTGGCGGCCACCAGAGAATCAAAGTCACGTTTCCACTGGCCTACACGGGTGGTGTCCCGTACGGTTTGATCCCAGCTGGTATAGTAAGTGCAAAAATGATTTTTTAAAATGGGCAGATTGGGTTTATAATCATCAGCAAATTCGCCATAAGTGCGGTAACTAATGCCGGCACGGGCACAGTGTTCCCAAATAAAGCCGCCTTTATTATTGGCAATGGCGCGGTTACCTTCGGCATCGTAATTACCTCCACGGCCACCATAGCTGGTGGGCCATGTTTTTTCCAGGTAATCGTTGGCATAGCCGCCCATGCTCCAGTTATGCCCATCGGCACTTACCTCGGCATCTACATAAAAATTATCCAGCAGTACAAATTCTCTTGAAATAGCATGGAGGTTGGGGGTAATTTTTTCACCAAATAAACAAAGGCTGGTATCACCATTGCCTTCGGGCATATCGCCAAGCACCTGATCGTAAGTGCGGTTTTCTTTAATAATATAAAACACATGTTTTATGGGGGATGCATCGCCAATTTTCATTGGTATGGGGTTACCAGGTTCGCCTGCGGCCAATAATTCTGCTGTTTTATTATAGGGCGTGTTATTGTACACCAAACGGGAATAATTACCCAGCTGCTCAGCTGTTGGATTAGGAAAATAACTTAATGTACCCTTGAATAAACCGCCAATATATTCCACTTCGTGTTTGGTATCTCCTTTTTGAAAACCCATATCTGTTCCATCATCATAAGGATTGGGGCCATAGCGATTGGGCATTGAGGTAAAACCTTTGCCATTGGCTACATACACCGTATTACCAACAACACGCACACAGGTAGGATACCAGCCTACTGGAATAAATCCTTTGCTTTTACTGCTGCCTGGTATACTTACATCATATACCGCCAGACAATTATTATCTGCATTGGCAATATAGAGTGTTTTGTTATCTGCGCTTAAGGCCACGCTATTTGTAGTAGAACCGGGAATAGCTTTGGCATATAAGGCTGCATTTAGTGTTTCGGTTACCCTTAGTTTTTTTAGATCTATTACCGATACGCTGTTATCATTGGCATTGGCAACATAGAGGTATTGTCCGCTTTTAGATAAACACATGTCATTTGGGTTATCTCCCACCGGAACAGAGCCGGTAATTTTTTGTTGCAGCGTATTAAACACCAGTACTTTATCGCCACCCCATAAAGAAATATATAAATTGGTTTTTGCTGCGTTTAAAATACAGGTAAAAGCTTCTGCACCCAATGGGATTACCTGTAAGGTTTTTTTAGAGCGAAGGCTTATAATATACAAACTGTTATTTTCTTTTGTAACCACATACATCAATTGTTTGGCATCATCTACAGCTATGCCGGCAGGGGATATTTTTACCGGCCATGGCTCGCCCAGCGAGATACTATCTTTTGCCTGTAGCTTATTATGTACAATGGCATATTGCATAATACGGTTATCATTTCCGCCCGACGCGTATAAATATTTATCATCGCTGCTAAATTGCAGGCCCAGCCACGATTTTGGAATTTCTATATTATCCAGTATGGTATGATGTACCGCATCAATTAATTGTATGCTTTGGGTACTTTGGCCGTTATTGGTAACTGCAATTAATTTTTTGCTGGACGATACTGCAATATTCAATGGTAAATCGCCCAAAGGCAGGCTATTGCCAACGGGGCTTAAACTCCAGCCATTGGGTAATTGTATACGGTTAGCCACCTGTTGTGCCCCGGCCTGAAGGCTTACAAATAAAACCAGGGCCATGCAAAAATGTTTCATAATCAATTGTTTCAGTTATTAAATGTACAATGCTTATGTATAATTATATGGTTACTGTTATAAATTAACCAAAGCTTTTTGTGTGCCTGGCAAAGGTAATGCTGTTAAACCCGGTTGCGTCGCACACCTGTACGTTCTGTGCGATGTGCAGCTTTTATAAACAGCCGCTTAATTTAAATTAACTTTACAATTCAACAGCAGCTTGGCAATAGCATGACACACCGCACCAAAGGCATTGTTTTAAAAACCGTAAAATATGGTGAAACCAGTATTATTACCACGGTATATACTGAGCTGTTTGGTGTTCAAACCTATATTGTAAAAGGAGTAAGACAATCTTCAAAAAAATCTGCAGGTAAAGCCAGTTATTTTCAACCCGGCGCCATTTTGCAAATGGAAGTGTATCATAACGAGTTAAAGAACCTGCAGTTTATAAAAGAATACCAGTGGAGTTATTTGTACCAGCATACGCTGTTTCATGTGGTAAAAAATGCAGCCGCACAATATATTATAGAATTGCTGTTGCATTGCCTTAAACAGCCCGAAGCCAACCCCGAATTGTTTTATATTATTGAAGATACCCTGCAGCAATTAGACAAAGGCAATGACACATTAACGGCCAATCTTCCCTTGTATTTTACCTTGGATCTTACGGCAGAATTGGGTTTTAGTATTCAGGGAGCATTTAGCCATGACACGCCTGTATTGGATTTACAGGCCGGTGGGTTTGCAGCCGAAATTCCCATGCATGTGTATTATGTTACCGGAGAACTGGCAGAGGCCACCTCTGCCATTAATAATATTTTGTTTTATAACGATCTGGAAAATATTGCGTTGAACAGACTGGTAAGAAGAGAATTATTGGATGTATACCTGCAATACCTTTCCCTCCATATTGAAGGTTTTGGCGAACTGAAAAGCCTGTATGTTTTGCAGGAAGTATTGGGTTAGTAGCACTGGTTATGGGGCAACCTGCAGCTGCCCACAGACCCGAAGGATAAATGTAATGCGACGCAAGTAAAGTTGCCTATGGTTATACTGCCGGCAACAAAAAATATAATTATTCTACCAGCCCCGCAATGGTATTAAACGATTGCTGATTAAAAGGATTTGCCAATGCATTTTCTATATCTTTTTTTTCTGTGGCCGTTAAATGAAAACTAAGTGCTGCTGATGATGCTTCGTTGGAGGGCACATATTGAAAAGATATTTTATAAAATTGGGGTCCAAAGGTTTTGGCCATAAAATTCAGCTGATCTGTTTGAAAATAATCCTGCATTTTATACCAGTTGTTTTGTAGTATAAAAAATGGCTTGGTAAAAGAGCTGATAATGCTGTTTGGCTGATAGGGTTTTTCCCAATCGCCCATTTGCCTGTCGCGAATTTGAATAAGCACCACTTTACTGGTATTTTGTTGCAACCAGTCTTTAAAATTATCTAAAAAACGCAAGGTGGTTTCCTGGCCAAAATTATCCCGCAGGCCTGCATCCATTACATCAATTACAGGTTTGGTGGGCAACCATACATTGGGTAATACATAGGGGAAGGTGGCATTCATGCGCAAAGCCGTTAGCATACGCAGGTTAAGCGGATTTTGTTTGGCAAAAAACGAGGTATAATCAATCAGGTCGGGATCTGAAATGCTGTTGTGTTCGCTATCAACAATGGGTTGCATTAAAAAACGGGCAGGATGTGTGCTAATTACCATTTCCCTTCCATCCCGTGTAATGGTAGAATTAAAAAATATAATGGGTATGGTGGCGCTTTCTTCTGCTTTTTTATAGTCGCGTAATTTTTTGTTCAAAATACCATCCGTATTTACATTTAGTTTTTGCTCAAAAGCATAGGCGCGGTCACGGGTATAAGTATATCCACCCGATTCAAAAGTTCTTACCGGTCCGGCCAGGTCGCGGGAAATTAGGGAACTGAATAGCGGGTTTAGTAAATCGCCTGCAATATTATTGGTGTATTGTTTGTTTTGCAGGTTAATAGAATCGTGTTGTAGTTTTTGCCAATATAATTCCCTGAAATAGGCGGCGCCCAGCATGCCACCTGATGCGCCATTGATAAGAAAGGTATGGGGCATTAGGCGGCCATTGGTAACGCTATCCAGTTTTTGCAAAACATTCAGGGTAAAAGTAGCGCTGCGGGTACCACCACCGCTACTGTTAATTATAAACAGTACGGGCTTATCGGTTGCCTGTTTTTGTTTCCAGTTTTCCAGCATTTGCAGAAATACTTTTTTATCAGCTTCTTTATTGGCAGGCGAAGCAAGTTGTATGATAGAATCCTTGTTATAGTAAGGTCTTTCGCTTTCGTTATTGTAGTTAAGCCCAAATGCTTTGTTGCGTGGATCGATGATGTTTTCGTGGTACATCCAGTTTACAGTAACATATAATACAATCAGCATTGGAAAAACCCAGTTGCCAAGAAACAAGGTAAATGCTGTTTCCACCGCAATTAAAATGGCAAAAAAAACGGTAATGCTGGCCGCAGCAGGTATTTGAAATGTTTTATAGTCTGAGAAAAAACCAATGGTTAGCAATAAAACAAAAGCAATTAAAATGGCCAGGACAGCTGCAATATGATGGCGTTTAAAAATGCTGTCAAAAAACTCCTGGCTATAGTGTTGTACATTTCTGGGTTTACGCAAACCCAGGCGGGCACTTAAAAACCAGTCGATGCGTATATCGTATTTGTTGTTAATGGTAACCGGTTTTTTATCCGCAAGGGCGTATTGCAGGTTGGCATTTTGCATAATACTGCCCATTTTGCGGTAGATAGATTTATCAGCACTAAAAAAATATATAAAAGAAATAAGGATGCTTATAGCAAAGCCACCGGCAAAACCCAGTGTCATCCATAAAATATCAATTCGGGTAATTAATTCTTCGTTTAAATCATAGTCAAAGGCACAATAAAAATAGAAGCATAAAAATACAATAGGTATAATGCTGTTATTAATGCAATATTTTAAAAAGGGTTGTGCAGTGGTGGCTAAAAAGCGAATATGTTTGGTGTGTACAATAAAGGTGGAGATATTCCATGTCATTATAAACACCCCAATAGAAAAACCTACCAGCGAAGTGCTTAATGCATCTACATTACCCAAATACTCCGGTGCCAGATAAAGCGAATTGGCGCCATAAGATTCAAGTAATGCCCCGCCTACAATGGCAAACAGCAGGTACCAGAATATAAGCAATACCTGATACCGCCTAAAATGCAATAATAATAGTTGTATGGGTAAAGAATAAAAAACGCCAGTCAGGTATTTTTTCATGTAATTAACAATTAAGCAGTAAGCAGTGCAATGTTGTTTACCGGTCAAAAGTTAATACAAAATTTTATTGCAGCCTTATTATTATCTGTCATTTTATTGGCTGTTGATTCCGTTAAATTACCCTTCAGCAGATGGCGTTAGTATATAAATAACCGCTATAAATGAAAGCAGCAATAACATACCCGTTAGCTGATGTAATTCTGCCAGCCATTCAAATACGCCAAAATGCCCTGCCACCATGGTACTGCTGCTAAGTACGGTGGCAATGCCCAATACCACTTGTAATAAAACCAGTATAAAAGGGTAATTACGGGACTTATTAAATAGGGCCGAACTACTTTCTTTACGGGCTTTTACCCACCAGGCTATTACCAAAATAAAAAGCAGGTAGGCCAGTGTACGGTGTATAAAATGTATTGTTATGGTATTGTGTAAAATACTTTCGGTAAAGCCATCTTTAAACAGCGGATTAGGTATTATAGAGCCATTAATAGTAGGCCATGTAGGTGCGATATTGGCAGCTTTTAAGCCCGCCATAAAGCAACCATATACCAATTGCACACATACAAGCGCTGTTATGGCTACGGCATATTTTTTTAAGGAGCTGTTTTTGATTTTAGCAGATGCTGGAATTTTTACACTCAAAGCAAAAACTAAGGTGTAACCAATTAATAGCATGGCAGCCATAAAATGAATGGCCAGGCGGTAATGGCTTACATACAGGTTTTCATCATTAAGTCCGCTTTTAACCATTATCCAGCCAATAAGGCCCTGCATGCCGCCTAATACAAACAACATAATTAAAGGCGTAATCATCCATTTTTTAAAATAGCCCTTCAATAAAAAATACAAAAATGGCAACAGAAATACCACGCCCATCAGGCGTGCCCACAGGCGGTGAAACCATTCCCAAAAAAATATCATTTTAAAATCACCCAATTCAAAAGCACTGTTTAGATATTTAAACTGCGCAATTTGTTTGTAGCCTTCAAAAGCCTTTTGCCATGCTGCTTCTGTTAATGGTGGCAGTGCACCCATCAGGGGTTCCCATTCTGTTATAGAAAGCCCCGAACCTGTAAGCCTGGTAACGCCCCCCAATACTACCTGTATTACCAGCATTGCCACGCCCACTAATAACCAGTTGCCAATAATCCGCTGCTGTTTAGCCGTGTCCATATATACTTTGTTTAAAAAAAATTATTTGCTATAAAATGTATTATTGTGTTGGGCGTTCCCTTGCGGGCCGGGCTTTCCGCTGTAAGTCCTCGCCACTGTCGTGGCTGCGGGCTTTTCGCTGCAATCCCTAACGCAAATACAGGCAATGCCAAATACCTGTATTGAAAACACCGCTGCAAAGTTATTGGCATACATGGCAGCAAGTGTATTTTGATAAAGGAATATAAAAAAATGTAGTTAATTGCATCATCACAATGCTATGCTGCAACCATTTTATCAACAAGGGCTAATAGAAGCCGGCTGCGATGAGGCCGGCCGGGGTTGTTATGCCGGACCTGTATTTGCAGCAGCAGTTATTTTGCCCGATAATTTTTATCATCCATTATTAAACGATAGCAAAAAAGTAACTGCCACCAACCGTCAAATATTAAAAACTTTTATTGAGCAAAATGCAATGGCCTTTAGCGTAGCCATGGTAGATAATGTAGAAATAGACCGAATAAATATCTTAAAAGCCTCATTTAAAGCCATGCACCTGGCAATTGCTGATCTGGAAATAGTACCTGAAATATTATTAATAGATGGCAATCGTTTTGTGCCATATAATAACCTGCCGCATTATTGTATTATTCAGGGCGATGGTAAATATGCCAGTATTGCTGCCGCCAGTATATTAGCAAAAACCTACCGGGATGCCTATATGCTGCAATTACACGAAAGCTATCCTGTTTACGATTGGAAAAAGAATAAAGGTTATGGAACGCTTACCCATAGAAATGCCATTGAACAATTTGGTGTAACCCCTTATCACCGGTTAAGCTTTAATATTTTACCCAAACAACTGGTATTGCCATTGGGTAAATAGCATAGGGTAAAAATTAGTTTTGCTGCTATATTGCTGCAGTACAAGTGTGCGACGAAAGTAAAGTTGCCTGCTGTTCTATTGCCTGGCTCAAAATATTAATCTTCCTCCCAAACGCCAGCGCCTAAGCGCAGCACCTCATAACTGTCTTTTGTGCAATCGATTATGGTAGAAGGTATCATTCCGCCAATGCCGCCATCCACAACAATATCAACCAGGTTTTTAAAATTTTCGTATATCAAATCAGGGTCTGTATATTCTTCCACCATATCGCCGGGTAATGAGGCAGATAAAATGGGGTGATTTAAACCGTTTACAATGGTACGGGCAATATTATTATCGGGTATACGCAAACCGATGGTACTTTTTTTGCTTTGTAAAATTTTAGGTACTTCTTTACTGGCAGGTAAAATAAAAGTATAGGCGCCGGGTAAATAGCTTTTTAAAATACGATACAGGGGGGTAGATATGCTTTTGGTGTATTTGCTAAGATCGCTAAGATCGTAACAAACAAAACTAAGTTGTGCTTTGGCTGCGTCAATATTTTTAATGCGACTAATGCGCTCAATGGCTTTGTGCTGGAAAATATCGCAACCTAAACCATAAATGGTATCTGTAGGGTAAATAATTACTCCACCATCCTGTAAACACTCAATAATGGTTTTTACATGGCGGGGGTTGGGATCTTGCGGATGTACATGAAGCAGCATTGTATAGATATAGTTTAGCAAAATTAGCCATAAGCCGGGGTATTCTTTGGCTTTAATCCTATTTAAAGTATAAATAACCAGTGATTTTTTATATAGGCTATTGCATATTATACCAAACCAAATTTTAAACCTGGCTGTATGATTGCGCCTAAAATAGCAGAGTTTACAATTTTTAGGGTAAATTGCAGTGCCACTAATTAAATTAAAACCTTGTATTGCACATAGCAGAAATTTGTTGCCGAACAGCGATTTTTTTGCATTTTTGCAATAAGCACCATTAATCTAAGGCATGAAGCAAAAAATATATAATCAGTTAACCGATAGAAAAGGCGCAGGGCGTAAGTCGTTCACGGTGCTGATTGATCCGGATAAAGTAGATGCGGTTAAATTAGAAAAGCTGATAACGCTTTCGGTAGAAGCCGGGGTGGATTATTTTTTTGTAGGCGGCAGTTTGGTGATATCAAATAATCTGGATGAATGTATACAGCAAATAAAAGCTTCCTGTAATATTCCGGTATTGCTTTTTCCCGGGGCACCTTCTCAAATAAGCAAATATGCTGATGCCCTGCTTTATCTTTCCCTTATTTCTGGCCGTAACCCTGAATTATTAATAGGTCAGCATGTAATAAGTGCGCCATTTGTAAAACAAAGCGGACTTGAAATTATACCCACCGGTTATATGGTAATTGATGGGGGTGCACCAACAACGGTTTCTTATATTTCCAATGCTTCGCCTATACCAGCAGATAAAAATGAAATTGCCATGTGTACCGCCATGGCTGGCGAAATGCTGGGTATGAAATTAGTATATATGGATGCTGGCAGTGGTGCCAAAAAAGCAATTACCGAACATATGATTGAAAGGGTATCGGCCCATATTGAAGCTCCACTTATTGTTGGTGGCGGTATTACCGACCCTGAAAAAGCCTACCGCAATTGCAAAGCCGGAGCAGATATTATAGTGGTTGGTAATGCAATTGAAAAAGATGCCGGTTTAATAAAAGAAATGAGTGCCGCAGTACATTCTGTGCCGGTATTAATTTAATAAAAGGGGCTGCCCTTCAAAAAAGAAGAACAGCCCTGTTTCATCATCAAAACCAAACCTCGCTATTTGTTATTTTCTGTGTTATATTTCTTTTCTGCTTCCTGTGCTTTTGTAAAATCCAGTACTACACCATTAATACAATAACGTAATCCGGTTGGTGGCGGACCATCGTCAAACACATGACCTAAGTGCGATTTGCACCGGCCACACATCACTTCTGTTCGGCTCATTCCATATGTATTATCCTTGGCATATATAATAGAACCTTTGCTAATAGGTTCATAAAAACTGGGCCAGCCGCAACCACTTTCAAATTTTGTATCACTTTTAAAAAGGGCATTACCACAAACGGCGCAATAATAAGTACCAATTTCTGTGGAGTGCTCAAATGCGCTGGTATAGGGTCTTTCTGTTCCTTTTTGCCGGGCAACATTGTACACTTCCGGTGAAAGGATTTTTTTCCACTCCTCATCGGCTAATACAACTTTAGTGGAATCGGTGTTTGAATACACCGGATTTTTTTTCTTAGTGGAACTATCCATAACTGATTGTTTTACTGATTTATTGTTTTGAGAATAACAACCCTGCACGGATAAGGTGCAAAGTATAAGCACGCTGTAAAAAAATGTAAATTTCATAATGTGTTCTTATTGCGGTCTTTTCTAATATAACAACTTTTTTATAAATACGTTCAATTAAAAGTTCCCTTACATATACGTATTTCAAATGAAGATTGGTTTTGTTAAAGGAAATGTAAAGTGCAGACCTTATATTTGCGGGTAACACAAATTGAGCAGCACTATGTTTCATATTATCCTGTTTGGCCCTCCGGGTAGCGGTAAAGGTACACAAAGCGAAAAGTTAATAGCATCGTATGGTCTTAAGCATTTAAGTACCGGAGATTTGTTAAGAAACGAGATTGCCAATAAAACCCCATTGGGCCTGGAAGCCAAAAGCCTGATGGATAAAGGCCAGCTGGTACCCGATGCTGTTGTAATTGGGATGATAAGTGCTGCCCTGGATGCAAACCCCGAGGTAAAAGGGTTTTTATTTGATGGTTTTCCTCGCACCACAGCACAGGCCGAAGCTTTGGATAAACTGTTGAAACTTAAAAATAGTGAAATAGGTGTGTTCCTTGCTTTACAGGTAAGCGAAGAAGAACTGGTAAAAAGGTTGTTAAACCGCGGTTTAACCAGCGGCCGCAGTGATGATACCAATGAAACCATTATTCGTTCCAGAATAACGGAGTACAATACCAAAACATCCTCTGTAGCAGATTATTACAGGCAAAGCGATAAAGTAGTTATGATACCCGGCGAAGGAAGTATTGATGAAATTTTTGCTGCGCTTAGTAAAGAAATTGATGCCAGGAAAAAATAAAACTCTTGCTAAAACCCGCTTTAAAGCGGGTTTTTAATTGTTGTTATTATTACTATTGTTACCAGTACTTTTATTAATAAGGCTTTCTAACAACGAGGTAACCACCGATAATAAAAAGCTAAATAACAAAGCATACCACCAGTTTTGTACCTGAAAGCCATCTACAATATTGGCAGCTATCTGTATCATAAATACATTTATCACTATCAGAAACAAGCCTAGGGTAACTATGGTAATGGGGATGGTTAATATTATAAGCAAGGGCTTTACAAAACTGTTTAATAAAGCCAGTACCACAGCCACTAACACAGCCGTTATACTCGAATCTATATTTACCCCGGGCAGCAGATATGCTGCAATTAATGCTGCCAGTGCAGTTATCAGTATTTTACCTAAAAAGTTTGTCATGATGTTTAAATTACGGTTAGCTCGTAAAATGCGTCTGGTTGTAAATATTTTATTGCCAATGCTTGTATCTCCGCGGAAGTAATATGTTTAATGGTGTCTATGCTCTTATAAAAATAGGCATCTGTAAGATTATTTAATACATAGTTTTTCCAGCGTCCAATAATCTGGAAAGGGCCATCTAAATCGCCCAAAATAGAGCCAATCATAAAATTGCGCACCAGTTCCAGCTCTTCCTGTGGTACAGGCTCATTGCGTAAACGCTCCATTTCAAAATATACTTCTTTAATGGTGGCATCACATACATCTCTTCCCGCCTCAGTGCTTACCATCCAGGATGTTTGCTGAATATGGTTTTGTATAAAACTATGTATACCATAGGTATAGCCCTTATCCTCCCTGATATTGCTCATTAACCGCGAACCAAAAAAACCGCCAAAAATGGTATTCAATACCTGCACTTTCATAAAATCGGGGTGATGCCTGTTGGGGAATGGCCTTGCTATTCTAATGGATGATTGCACCCCATTTTCGTCGTTTATAAGATGGTGCTTTTTTTCGGTTGCCGGTATAGCCACGGGGTTTACGGCTGGTAATGCGGTACTGTTTAATGGCAAATTGCCAAAACTGGTATTCAGTTGTTGTTCCAGGTTGGAAGGCAATTTGCCACCCACAAATAAAACGCATTTTCCTTTGGTATAAAACTGTTGGTAAAACGCAACCAACTCATCCCTTTCCAACGCTTTATAATCATCATGCGAGGTGTAAATACCATATGGGTGCTGAATGCCATATAACAAAGTATCAATGGTGCGGCTGGCAATAAAGTCTGCCTTTTTTAATTTAACCGTTAATTTTTGCTGTTGGTTTTGTTTATAAATAGCCAGTTCTTCTTCAGGGAAAATACTATCCGTAATCAGCTCTGCAACAGCAGGTAACAATACCGGCAAATGCTTATTTAAACAGTGAAGTGTAATAGTAGCGGTTTCATTATAACAGGCACGGTTAAGATAAGCGCCATAATATTCAAAATGCTCGTTAATGGCAAATGCATTTTTACTGTGTGTGCCATTTTTAAGCATAAAATTGGTGGTGCCTGCTACAATATTTTTATGCTCATAAAAATTGCCAGCATAAAATACCCATTCTATTTGTAATACATCGGTTTCGCCGGCATCTACTGCGTATACCTGTACACCGTTATCCAGTGTAAATAAGGCGCAGGGCTTTAACTGTAAATCAAAATCTATGGCGTCAACAATAGCGGGTTGTATTTTTCTATTTGGCATATCCTGTAATTAGCTGGCAAAAATAGTTGATTAAGCCGTATTGAAATCTGTATAAAAAGTTATGTTATTCCATTGGGCTGCAAACGCGTATTTTTTTAATGCAACAATTGGGGCAGTGTAGTATAGCAAATGTACCAGCCAAAGTTGCGGCTATCCGTTACTACTCCGCCACAAAGCCCTGCACACTGGCTTCAGCGGGGTATCCACTACTATCCGCCTGCCCTTCGGCTGTGGAATAATGCCAGTCGGTAAATGCCGCTGCAATAAAGCGAGGCGTAATTTTTTTATGCTTAGCTGCTTATAGTGATGGGGTACAAGTGAGTGACACAACAGGCGATGCCCAAAGCCCTGCTGCCGGCTACCATTCCTGTATTTATTTGCTAATTAGTACAACAAAAATTGGTATCGGCTTATTTGCGTTTATCTTTGCGGCGCAAATGAACTTAAGTGTGTTGCAGGATCAGTATATTAAATCTCCCCGCCTTTTTCAACTGGCGGACAAGCTTTCTTTTGCCCAACCCCAAAAGATTTTTTTGCAACATTTATTGGGTAGCAGTGCAGAATTTGTGGTTAGCAGTGTGTTTATGCACCCCAACTGCGCAGAATTAAACCACCTGGTGGTAATGAACGATGCCGAGGAAGCTGCCTATTTTCATAACACATTAGAGAACCTTACCAGTGCATTAGACCTTTTTTATTTTCCGGCCTCGTTTAAAAACCGTAAAAATTTTAAGCTGCTCAACTCCTCGCATGTAATGCTGCGTACAGAAATGCTTACCCGTTTGGCAGCCGGCGGCAATAAAAAAATTATAGTCACTTATCCCGAAGCCTTGTTTGAAAAAGTAGTACTGTCTAAAACACTTACCGGCAATATTATTAGCATAAAAGTAAACGAAACCATTAACCCGGATAACCTGATGGAGTTATTTGTAATGTATGGTTTTGAACGAACAGATTTTGTGTACGAGCCAGGGCAATTTGCCTTACGTGGCGGCATTTTGGATATTTACTCATACGGTAATGAAAAACCCTACCGCGTAGAACTATTTGGAAACGAGGTAGACAGCATTAGAATTTTTGATCCGGAAACCCAGTTAAGTGAGCGTAAACTGCTACAGGTAAATATTATACCCAATATAGAAACCCAGTTTGATAGCGGCGAAAAAGTATCGCTACTGGATTTTTTGCAGGAAAATACAGTGGTATGGCTAAAAGACTGGGATGTAATTAAGGAGAAAATTCAGGTACAGGAAGAAGACCTGGAAGGTTTTATGGCTTTGCTGGCCGATGGCTTTAAAATGCAGCAGGCCGATGAGGATGAAGATACCCGCATAGTAAAAGAAGTAAAATGGGATGATTTTGTAAAAGCCGCCACCATTGAACAGCAATTACAGCCCAGGCATGTGGTAGAATTTGGGTATAAAGCCCATTTGGCCAATGTTGAAATAGGCTTTAATACCAAAACACAACCTTCTTTTAACCGCCAGTTCGATTTGTTAATTAAGGACTTAAAAGCACACGAAAACGCCAAATACAGTATATACATTTTTGCGGAGCAAGCCCGCCAGTTAGAAAGGCTAAACAGCATTTTTGCCGATTTAAAAACCGAGATACAATTTGTGCCGGTGCCTACTTCTATACACGAAGGGTTTATTGATGAAGACCTGAAAGTGGTTTGTTATACCGATCACCAGATTTTTCAACGTTACCATAAATACAGGGTAAAACAGGCCTATAATAAAAATAAGGCGCTTACCCTTAAAACCCTGCGAGACCTGCAACCCGGCGATTATGTTACCCATATTGACCATGGTGTGGGTACCTACAGCGGTTTGCAAAAACTGGAAGTAAATGGCAAAATGCAGGAAGCCGTAAGGATTATTTATAAAGACAGTGATATACTCTATGTAAATATTAACTCCCTGCATAAAATATCCAAATACACCGGTAAAGAAGGTACCCTGCCCAAAATAAACAAACTGGGCAGCGATGTTTGGAACAGGTTAAAAGAAAAAACCAAGGCTAAGGTTAAAGAAATTGCGTTCGACCTTATAAAACTATATGCCCAGCGTAAAGCCCAACAAGGCTTTGCCCATACGCCGGATAATTATATGCAAACTGAACTGGAAGCATCTTTTATTTACGAAGACACGCCAGATCAAAGCAAAGCCACAGCCGATGTAAAAAAAGATATGGAAAGTGCCAGCCCTATGGACAGGCTGGTTTGCGGCGATGTAGGTTTTGGCAAAACCGAAATTGCTATCCGGGCAGCATTTAAAAGCTGTGTGGATGGAAAGCAGGCTGCAGTTTTGGTACCCACCACCATTCTGGCTTTTCAGCACTATAAAACATTTAAAGACAGGTTAAAGGATTTCCCAGTAACGGTAGATTATATCAACCGCTTTAAATCTGCCAAAGAAAAAAAGGAAACCTTACAACGCCTGCAGGAAGGTAAAATAGATATCATTATTGGCACCCATGGCATTTTGGGTAAGGAAGTGAAGTTTAAAGATTTGGGTATTTTAATTATTGATGAAGAGCAAAAATTTGGCGTTGGCCATAAGGAAAAACTAAAAACCCTTAAAACCAATGTAGACTCTTTAACCCTAACGGCTACACCCATTCCGCGTACGTTGCAATTCTCTTTAATGGGTGCCCGTGATTTAAGTATCATCAATACACCACCACCCAACAGGCAACCCATACAAACAGAAGTAAGGGTGTTTAACGACGATTTTATTCGCGAAGCCATTTACTACGAAACAGAACGTGGCGGACAAGTGTTCTTTATACATAACCGTGTATTGGGACTCGCCGAAATGGCTGCTATGATACAGGGCCTTTGTCCGGATTTGAGTATTGGCCATGCCCACGGCCAGTTAGAAGGCCACGAACTGGAAGAACGCATCCTTGATTTTATTGACAAAAAATACGATGTGCTGGTATGCACCAATATTGTAGAAAGCGGGGTAGATATTGCCAATGTAAATACCATCATCATAAATAATGCCCACCATTTTGGATTAAGCGATCTGCATCAATTGCGGGGCAGGGTAGGGCGTAGCAATAGAAAAGCATTTTGTTATTTGCTGGCACCGCCCATGAGCAGTTTGCCTACCGATAGCCGCAAACGTTTACAAACGCTGGAACAATTCAGCGATTTGGGCAGTGGTTTTCAAATTGCCATGCGAGACCTGGATATACGTGGCGCCGGTAATATGCTGGGTGGCGAGCAAAGTGGTTTTATGGCCGAAATTGGTTTTGAAATGTACCAGAAAATTCTCGACGAAGCCATCCGCGAACTAAAACGCACCTCGTTTAAAGAACTGTTTAAAGAAGAAATAAGCAAGCAGGACGATTTTGTAAGCGATTGCACCATCGATACCGATTTGGAAATTCTAATACCCGATAGCTATGTAGAAAGTATTACCGAAAGGCTATCGCTATATACCCGTTTAGATAATTGCGAAAACGAAGAAGAGCTGGTACTTTTCCATACAGAAATGATAGACCGTTTTGGTCCCATGCCCAAACCGGTAGAAGACCTGTTTACCACACTGCGTTGCCGTAAACTGGCAGTAGCATTGGGTTTCGAGAAAATGAGTTTAAAGCAGGAAACCCTGCGCTGTTATTTTATCAATAAAAACGATTCGCCCTATTTCGAATCTGCCGTATTTAAAAACGTATTGCAATACCTGCAAACCGGCACCAACAAAGCAAGGCTAAAACAGGTAGCCGTTAACTTTCTGCTAATTGCCGATGATATAAAAAATATGGATGCCATGCATCGCTTTCTGCAGCTAATGCACCAGGCGGTAGTAATACCCCGGTAATAATTCGTTATAAGCGGTATATAATTCATTAATTGTTTATACGGCAAATGGCAGGGTTTAATTATCTTCACTAAAACCAACTGCCATGTCAACAAACTCATACCTTGGTACCGATATGCCGCCGGGATACACCCCCACCAGCGACGAAAAAACATTAGCCCTCTTATCGCATGTGCTTACGTTTATTGCGCCATTACTGGCACCCCTCATTATTTACCTGGTAAAAAAAGATGAGTCGCACTTTGTAGCAGCGCATGCCAAAGAATCGCTCAATTTTCAAATAACCATCATTATTATTTTTATAGGCTTGCTGGTATCGGTAATAGGTATTTTATTTATGTGGGCGGCCGGCCTAATTTACGCCGTATTGGTTATTGTAGCCACCATACGTGCCAGCGAAGGCAAATTGTATAAATACCCCTTCTGTTTGCGCATCATTAAATAGCAGGCAAACCATAAAAGACATAGTGCAGTATTAGCCCGGCCACAACAACAATGGCATCGCCGCTTGCCACGCTCGGTTCAAGGTTCCGCTTTCATGGCATCTTTAAAAAAGCGTGGCAGCCTGCACTGAACTTGTTTCAGTGTCGCAGGCTTGTACGGTTGGGTACTTTGGGCAGCAGGGGCCATATGTTTGCCTGATGCATTTGCATGCTAATCTACAGCCTTTGTGCTATTCCCCTGTTTTTAAAAAAAGCCCTTTAAATAGCTGCTTGTTGGCAACAAAATACTAATTTACAAATCAATAATTCGCACCCTCATCCCTGTAACAGAGAGTGCTAGGCGGTACCAAATAATAACAAAACAAAACATATTGCAATTTTTTATAAATTAGATGGATGCTATAAGCAATACAAAATGCATAATACCAGTTTGTTGATTTTCAATAGCTTTCCATTATACAGTAGATCGTCTAATAGGATAAATCCTTGAGTTGGTGGCAATAAAATCGTAAACATTTAACTAAACATACAATATGAACATAGCTGTAATAATTGGAGTAAGCGTCTATTCTAACTCGAATAATAACCTACCAGGTTGCAAAAATGATGCGGATGCGATTAATCAAATTTTAAAAAAGACGGATAAGTACGATGAAATTCTATACATAAATAACAATGAAAGTAGTGCGAAAACAAAAGAGCTTTTAAGCAATTTTATTCTGAACAATAAGGGTACTGTGATTAATGAATTATTCTTTTATTATTCAGGACATGGAGAGTTTTCAAATGAAGAATTCTACTATGTGCTTTCTGACTTTGATGCTAAAAAGAAAAATCAAACATCCTTACAAAACACAGAAATAGATGATTTAGTAAGAACACTTTCTCCTGACCTTGTAATAAAGGTGATTGACGCTTGCCAATCAGGAACTACTTACATTAAGGAAGGCAATGTTTTAAATAAGTACTTTAATGACAGCAAAAAGGGATTCAATAATTGTTATTTTCTTAATTCATCATTGAATAATCAATCCTCTTTTCAAAATGGGAAGCTAAGTTTTTTTACATATAGTTTTATTAAGGCGTTAAAAGAACATAAGACAAAAGAAATAAGGTATAAAGACATTATTGATGTAATATCTGATGAATTCTCTGACAACCAAGACCAAACACCATTTTTTGTAATCCAAGCTGATTTGACAGAGAAATTTTGCAGTTTTTCGACAGAACTAAGGGAGTATCTTAACTCCTTTAACGCTTCAACTGTTTCTGATACAGAGTCGAAGGATGCGCCATTAAAATTAGCAGATCTAGTTAAATTAGACGCCAAGGAATACGTGAACAAAGAAGGAGCTCTTCAGGCAGTCGAATTTATTAGAAAAGAATTTGAGAGAATTTCTCTTTCAATAGATTATGCCGAATTGTATAAACTCGAAATTAATTTCTTGCAGGAATACAAAACAATTCCGAATACCAGAGTTATCGGTAATTGGTTAAAGGATAATAAAAATGATTTTTTTGCGAAATTAGTTTATGAAACTAGAGTTGATTATGAAACGGGTGAAGAATATACAACACTGAGTGGATTTGATTTAAAATTTGAACTCCCTTTTAAGGCTATCTCTATTGAGGTGAATAGTCTTTACCCAAACCTTGCAAGCTATCAATGCAACACTGTATTTTTAATATCTAAAAAACACATAAGATTCTTCTATTTTGTTACTAACTATATCGACGAGAGTTGGGAAAATAAAAATTTGAACACGAAAGAAATAAAATGGATATTTAATGAGGTTAAAATCGCAGATGAGTCGGCAATTAGGTCGGCTATCGAATTAATAAAAACAAATATTGAAACCAGAATACAAAATGATTTGAATGCGAAATTTGAAGTAGAACCTAAAGTCGAAGATAAAGTAGATGATTTACCTTTTTAAACCTTCAATCGTAATTTACTGCCACCAACAAAAGTATTGCCGGCGAATGGAGATTGAAGGAATTCTGCTAGGCAGCTAATTCTTAACTTATACCTTTAAATCTTTATTGGGCAGCGGTTCCGGGCTGGACGAACAATGAATTCCACATATGCAGCAATACCTGTTCGTTGGCCTCAAACTGACTTTTCATAAATATCAATTAAATAATTTATTCATTTATACACTTGTTGTAAAACTTTAATTAATAATAACTAAATTTAAAAATATGGCATCTTACAATTACCACCCTAAAACAACGGCAAAACTTGGCTTTCCAATAGACTCTAGAAGACCATTCGAGGATAAATCAACAAACGGCTATTTAGAATGGAAGTCATTTTCGACAGATAATAAGAATATTGGTGCTGAAGTAGAGTTTCAAATTGAAGAAGTCACAACAAGGGAAGAATTATACAAAAAATTATCTCTTGATATAAAGGTTGAAGCAAAATTTGGTTTAACAAATGCAAGTGCTTCGCTGGACTGGGAAAAGGAAGTTCATTTTAATGAAAAAAATATAATTTATGTTTTCAATGCAAAGAAATTATATATCCCAGAAAATGTAAATGGTGTTTTAGAATTTTCTGATAAAGGAAAGCAATTTTGGAAGACATCAACTAAGAACAAAACAATAATTGAATTTCAAAGAGTTGTTGGTAATGAAGTTGTTACAAGTTTACAGCGGGGAAACAATGTAACACTTATCTATTCATTCAATTGTATATCAGTTGAACAAAAAGAAAGTGTGAGAGCTAAGCTCGAAGTCAGTTGGACAACTGGTAATGTTAATATAGACTTTGAAAGTGAATATAAACAAAAAAATGAATCACTTACGATAGGTGTTTATGGCTATCAGTCTGGTATAGGAACTACGAAACTTGAGCCTAAATTATCTGAAATTATTGATACTGAGCCAGGAAATATGCCTGTTATTAAGGAGAAAATTAAAGATATTCTTGGAAATATTTCAGCAGAAAATAGAGAAAGTTCTCCAATAATGGTCTATAATACAAGACAAATTTCTGATATTTTCGAAATTTCAAACAGTAAATTTTATTCTGAGTTCATTGATGCAATAGAGCTTAATAGTGTTATAGATGAATCATGTATTAAATTAAGCAATTTGGCATTCGAGAATTTGGTAAATCATGAGGAATTATCTGAATTAAATAAAGTGTGGAACAGGGCCGACTTTAAGGAAAATTCCAAAGAAATCATTCAGCAAAAATTAATGGAGTTAGAAGCCCAAAGAAATTTAATTTTAAAACAATTCAAACTATGTATAAATGCAAAAACGGAAAATGATTGTGTTATAAAAATAAATACAGTTTCAGTTTTGAATTATTCTGATGTAGTTGTTTTGCCTTTTATTCTTCCATTGACATGGAGTAATAACACTAAAGCGGATCAAGAAAAGCATGATTCCGATTTTGGCACATTCACAACGACTTTCTATCCAACAGTACACATAAAGTTTCCAAAGGCAATAAACTCATTTTATATGATTAAGAATGGGGTCAGGATAAATTTCTTTAATAAAGAAACGGTCTTACAAATACAAAAAAATAATGGTTCATTCGATGGTATTTGGGAGACAAAGCAAGTGGATTTTCACGTCGAAGTTTGGGCATGGCATTCCGTTAATGTTGAGCAAACAAGACAAAATAAGAACATAGAACATATTGCAAGGGAGTTGCAAAATGAATATAAACTTGAAATAATAATGGACGATGGTACTACGCATGAAGTTAATATTGGTAATGCTGGCAAACCGATTTCTTTACCCAAGGAATATTTTAGTAACGTACCTCAAACTATCTTGGACAGCCAATTTAGTGGTAATAATTTAAAACTTGTGTAAGTTTTTAACGGTTGGAAATTTTTAGAAAAGCACGAACCGCCAACAAAAGTATTGCTGGAATTGGGGCCGGACGGAAGAACAATCAGCAGTAGTGGATATCCACGCTTTAGCTTCAGCGTACGGAATTTTACCGGTCATTAGTTCTTAACTTCGGCTTTTAGTTATTTATTTAGCTTCAGTTCCGGGCCTACAGTTGGTCTATTCCCCAACTGCAGCAATACCTTTTTCGTTGTGCGATATTATTCACCAGTTACTAAAACCTTAACATATGGGACGGCTATTTTACGAAAAGCAGCTTGACTTAACTCAACCAAAAGCATTTGCTGGGGAGGGACAAAACTTCAACGATTACCTCAATAAAGTTGCAAGGTTAATACCAAGCGAAATAATTGGAGGTTATTTAACCATGATAGGATTTGTAGGTTCTGTAAAAAACATACACGCTCAAAATATCACAGCTTGGGTTGTTTTTGCATTAGGACTCATATTGACTCCTTTCTATCTTAACAATGTTGCTGAAGCTGACAAGCCTAAAAGAAACCATTTAATTCTTTCGACAATTGCTTTTTTAGTTTGGGCTTACGTTACAACAGGTAAACAATTGTTAGCAACGATTTCACCAAACATTTTCGACCAAGCAATAGCCTCAATTGTACTTGTTGCATTTAGCTTAATTAGTGCTGTTACACCATTAAACAAATAGCTATGCAATTCTTTTTAGACTTTATACGAGAAAATGAAAGGATTAAAAGGCTTTTCAATATTGTTGCTGAAACGCCAGGACACCAAGGAACGGTTATACGTTTTTCTAATAATTTCTTTTCAATTTATGAAATTCACAAACGTTATCCATCCGATATTTTCAAAGATATTATTTATAGATTTTTCGATTTCCATAGGCACTTCTTCAGAGAACTTCCTGATGGAATTTTTTTTCAATTTCCTTTTCAAAGTGATTCGGAATATACAATACCGAACATTAGTACCTTCCGTGATTTTGAAAGATTTAAAGAATCCCTTCCATTAATGTTTAAGGAATTTAATTTTAGACCCTTAGAAGTTATTATAAGCGTTTTTAATGATGCAAAAATTGAATTATTTGAAGAAATTATTTATCAATTTAGAGATGATGAAAACTTTAGAGTTCTAATTGAACGAAGAGGGAGAAACATATTTTTGAATTCTCAAAAGGTACATAATCCTTTAGTTGGTGGTGTGAGCATTAGTTCAAATAATGAAAAATCTTTTGGAACATTGGGAGGATTCCTAAACGATAAAAATGGTAATGTTTATGGACTAACTTGTGCTCATGTGGTATCATCAAACAATCAATCAGTTTTTCAACCTGCAAAATATGATTCGTCAAAAAGCAGAGAGATTGGAAAGGTACTATTTTCCAGTGATTTGAATTTTTGCCCCTTCCAATCACCATGTAGTCCTGAAAGTAGTATAGGAAATATGGACGTTACTTTAATACAAATAGATAATTCGGAAAATTGTGAATTCAGAATACACGAATTAGGTAAAATAAATAAACTAAAAGAGTTTAAGGACATAAACCAAGGAATGAAAGTTGAGTTTAATGGTCGGACTACAAACGAAAGAAAGCAACTAATAATTGGAGGCTTATGCGTTTCATACAAGATTGCGTATGAGCAGGATTCAATTTCACAATATGCTTGTTTCACTAATTTAATTGAGTTAAGAAGTATTCCATTTAAAATTTTAGGGACAGAGCAATATGCGAATGCTTTGCCTGTAAGAGCTGGGGATTCAGGTGCATGGATATGTTCAAATGATTCAGAAGGTTATTCGTGGTGTGGTATGCTTATTAGCGGTGACGTTGACAGAGGTTACTTCTTATCATCGGAGCATATTATAAAATGGCTTGACAAATCGGGCTACAGCTTCGACTTATAACATTGAACATGGGGTTTTGCACTACTGGGGCTGACGGAATTATATTTCCCCAACAACGCCAAGCTTTTTCGTTACCTGCAACCATTTTCGATCTCAGAAACCTTAAACTAAATTTAACTTTACTCAGCACACTTTTTTAAATAATCATTTATGGCAGCAACAAATGACTACCCTCAGTTTATAAATAATTCCCCATGTGGTGAAGATTTATTTGAAGGCAAAGCACAACAAAAAATTGCCTCAAATATTTGTAACATAATTAAAACAGAAAAGAATTGCAATATCATTGGTATAGATGGAGGTTGGGGTTCAGGTAAATCAAACTTAGTTAAACAAGTTGAAAATATTCTAACTCCCGAAGGCTATCATTTCTTTATTTACGATTCTTGGGGGCATCAAGAAGACTTGCAAAGAAGGTCATTTTTGGAAGAGCTAACAGAAAACTTGACACAGGAACATTTAGTTAAAGATGTTTGGGAATTAAAACTAAAAAAACTTCTATCAAAGACAAAAGAAACAGAAAGTAAAAGAGTTCCAAAAATGAGCATTGGAATAATTGTAATTGCATTGTCAATTTTAATTACTCCAGTTTTTAAATCATTGGCAGACAAAATCACAAATTATTATTGGAGTTTATTGGTTTTATCAATACCATTACTCTCAGTTGCAGGACTATTTATTTATTACTTCTTTCAAGTGAAACATGGAAGCATAAAGCAAAAATTCTTTTACTAGATTATTTCTAGAATATCAAAACAAAGTTGAAGAAGAAACTAAGTATGAGATGATTTCTGAAGATGAGCCTTCAGTTAGAAAATTTAGGATTTGGATGTCGGATATATCAAAAGATCTTTCTGGTAAAAATTTAATTCTTGTTTTTGATAACATGGATAGACTTCCTCAAAAGAAGGTTCAAGAACTATGGTCTTCAATTCATGTTTTCTTTTGTGAAAATTCTTATGTTAATATTAAAGTAATTGTTCCCTTTGACAGAGAGCATATCAAATTAGCTTTTAAATCTGAGGACAGTGATAAAAAACAATATGGAGATGACTTTATAAATAAAACATTTAATGTCGTCTACAGAGTTTCCCCGCCTATTCTTTCAGACTGGAAAAATTATTTTACAACACAATGGAAAGTTGCTTTTGGCGAAGATGATTCACTAAGCAATAACAATAACATTTTGCAAATTTTCGATTTGCTGAGTGAAGAAATTACACCACGAAAAATAATAGCATTTATTAATGAATTTGTTTCTATTAAGCTTACTACAAAAGATTCAGTTCCTATTAACTATATCGCATTATTCATTTTAGGCAAAAATTCAATTGTAAAAAATCCTATTGATGAAATTATAAAACCCAGTTTCTTAAAGGGCCTATCATTCTTATACGAAACCGATGAAGAAATGCCAAAATTTATTGCTGCACTTTTTTATCAGGTTGAGCCTGAAAAAGCAATCCAGATTGTATTTACTGACAGAATAAAACGTGCATTGAATAATAATGATGTAGATGTATTAAAAAAAATAAGTTCAATTCCAGAATTCTATTATGTTCTTGAAAATGCAATTACAGATGTTACAAATTATGAGAATGCAATATTAGCTTTGAATGATTTAAAGGATGAACAAATAGGATATAAATATCAGACCGATATTATTTGGAATTGCTTGTATAAAAAAATAGAACCACGTAAGAAATCTCAAATAAGCGAATTTCAAATTATTTTACTTTCAAAAATTTCAAATCAAGAAGAGTATCTCAAAATAATATTGAATGAACTTGTTGCAGACTCTGATTTTTCTGCTATAAATTATTTTGATAGCATCAATTCGATAGATAATAAATTTAAAGATTCAATAAAAGTCTTTTCAGAACTAAATACTAAGCAAACATCAATTCGGGATTTTATACCTTTTATTGACAAGGCCAAATCAGGATATGCCAAGTATAAAATCAAAACTAACCAGAAGGAACTTAACGACTACTTGATTGCTTTGGAAATTCCGAAACTTAAAGAAATTGAGTATATCCCCTATCTAATAAATGAATATACATTTGCCTCCTTTACAAAAAGACTTGAAGAGTTGATTCAAGCAAATGCCCCTAATAATGACAAAGAAGTAATGGGCATTTTGTATACCAGATATAAAGAGGTGAGTAAGGAAAAGCCGCTTAAGGAAATACTTGATGACTCATATATTTACACTTTATTCAATAATTCTACTGCCGAAGAGGAATTTTATTACGATTTGATTGCAATGAGAATTGCAAAATTAGAAGCCTTTCATCCGTCATATGCAAGTTCTTTTGACGACATTTTACAAAGTAAAAATGAAGACTTAGTTGAAAATATTTCCAATAGGTTAGAGTATTATTTAAACTATGGCAATATTTTACTAGGCCTTAAAACTTTTGGCACTCATCCACTTTTTAAGGAGGTTGCAAAAAGCCTTACAATTCAATCAGTAGGTACTTCTAGGGCAGTAATTGAAAAATTGGTTTCAAATTTTAGGGAAATATGTGAGTTTGGAGAGATTGAGCCTAAAATACTATTGAAAAGATTAAATGCTTGGCAATCGTTCTTTATAAAGGGTATCACAAGGGATAATATAAAGAAGACTGCTTCTCCATTCTTTTTTGAACACTCTATAAATGAAGATTTTTCTATCTGTACACATTGCATAGAAACTGTAATAGAAAACTTCAATGCATTAACTGAAGACGATTGGAAAGAGGCTTTTAAAGACTTGAGTTCATACGAAATTGAAGTGAGCTTAATTATAAATTATAAATATTCTACGAATTCATTTGAAGCAATAAAAGATGTTTTAAAAGAAATAGCAGTAGCTAATTTACCTATTCCTGATAAGGCCGTAATTGGGAAGTTAATTAATAAATTAGAAGAACAAGGTAGAAGCTTAAAAGGAGCATTCAATACCGTTCGTGATTCCGTTTGTATGGCGAACTGCATGACAGTTCCTCTTTTTAATTTTTTTGGAGATTGGTTATTTAAGTATGCTGACTTAGAAAATAATCAATCATCTCTTCGAACTATATTTACATCCGACGTTATTCGTGATAATGAATGTTTTCAAATCTTATTAAATAATCAAGAGAAAATGCCTGCCATTATCAGTTCAGCCAATGAAGAAGCGCAAGACTTCAAAGAAATAATAAAAGATAAATTATCTAGCGACACATCCGGAAATGTAGTTGCATTTGCAAAATCAATTGGAGTTCAAATTGACATAACAGAGTCCTCTGACACGTAACAATATGGCTGAACTAAAATGGGGTTTATTGCTATGCTGGCTGACAATTATATCCTTATCTTTTTATCGCTATCAGCTGTGGTTTGGGCTGTACGAATAAATCTCAACAAAAGAATATAACTTCAACTTCAGTTTTTCAATAGGCTTAAGTTGTCGGCTGACGGAACACAGTATACTAGCACAGCATAAAGCCCTGCTCTTTAGGTCCCACCCTATTGAACATGCTACACATAAGTAAGCATCCAGTTCTTTGCCCACACTACCCAACACACCAATTCAGGCATATTTGCAATAAAGTC
>NZ_WHPF01000019.1 GCF_013106755.1 Limnovirga soli
TGTTATTTACACCCCCTGCACCCCCATGTAATAATAATAGCTTTATTCTATGTAAAACATCTCCTTACAACCAAAGGTCGCACACTTGTGCTTTCTTCAATATGGCAGCTTTTATATTTAGGGAAGGTTAAGAAATAGTATACATGCATTTTTTGGTTCAGATAAATGGAAATAGACTGTGTTACCGTAAATGCTAAATCAGCAATAAAATGTACCGATGATAATTTTCCCTCATGAAACTGCCCTCGAATAATAGGCCCTATTGTTTCAATTATTAAAAGCCCAATATGTAATCCAACCGTACAAGTGTGCGACGCAAGTAAAGTTGCACGCTTGTACTTTGGCTGGGCTCATGAATGGTATTTTAGCGTATTAAAACGAGGGTGCCTTTGCGATATACATAACCGCAAATGGCTTTGGCACTTACCTGATAAATATAGGTGCCAGGCTCTTTTAGCATACCCTTGTAGGTGCCATCCCAACAGTTGTTGATATCGGTAGTGGTAAATAACTGGTTGCCCCATCTGTCGTACACCGATAGTTTGAAATCGGTTACATAGCCCCATTTTTTTACACTAAAGCAATCGTTGGTACCATCGTTATTTGGTGTAAAGGCCGAAGGTACCAGATAACCATTCTCCGGGTTGCCTGGATTTACTTTTACCTGTATGCTATCCTGCGCCACACAACCCTGCGCTGAAGTAACCGTAACCATATAGGTTGTAGTAACAGATGGTGTTACCGTTGGCGCTGCAATCCTGGCATTGCTGATAGAAGTGGTGGGCGACCATGCATAGTTTACACCACCCGCCGCCGTAAGTTTGGCAGTGCCTATAACACAATCTACATCGTTAGATTTTATTATGCTTACTACCGGCTTGGGTAATATGCCCACATTTATAGATACCGTTTGGGCAATATTGCAGGCCAGATTGGTTACTATTACCTGGTAGGTAGTAGGTGTTAAAGGAAACACCTGTGTAACGGCGGTATTGGTTGAAGTAATATTATTTGTTGCCAGCCATTGATAGGTATCGCCACCATAGGCGGTGAGCTGTAAGGTATCTCCGGCGCAAACAGCTGCCGTTGCCGGTTGTATACCAAAGGATAATATTTCGTTTTTGATGGTGACATTGGTAATAATACTATCGCAACCAAGTGTAGAGCGAACCGTATCGCTATATAAACCGGCAACACTAACAGTTACACCCCATGGTAGGGTATAGGTTTGATTACCACAAATTGAACCATTGATGGTATTGATGATTGCGGGATTTTTTACCTGCAGGTTGATATTGGTGATAAGGCTATCGCAACCTGCTTTGTTTTTAAGCGTATCAGCAAATATGCCTGTTTGATTAACTGTTTTACCTGAGGGCAGGGTATAGGCCGACCCAAAACAAATAGTGGCACTATTGTTTGTGGTATTTACTGTATATACTGACAGGTTGATGGTAGAAATAATACTATCGCAACCATTTCTGGAATGCACCGTATCCTGGTAATTGCCAGCCGAAGTAATTGTTTTACCTGAGGGTAAAATATAGTTACTGCCAAAGCAAATGGCAGGCGTTAAAACCTGTGCGATGGGCGATAACACTGCCAGGTTAACGGTGGTAATTAGGCTATCGCAACCCAGGCTATTTCTTAGGGTATCTTTATAAATACCAGTGCTACTGATTAATTTTCCAGAGGGCAACATATAGGATTGCCCGAAGCAAATATTGGCATTAGCTGCCGCAGCACTTACACTTTGTACACTTAACTGAATATTGTTGATAATACTATCGCAACCAGTGCTGTTTCTAAGTGTGTCTTTATATAAGCTCGATGTGCTAACTGTTTTACCGGATGGTAACATATAGGTTTGCCCTGCACAAATGGCTGCTGTAGCGTTGTTGATGGTTTTGGCAAAAACGGTAAGTGTAAGGTTGGTGCGCAGGCTATCGCAACCCAAAACTGTTCTGATGGTATCAGCATAAGTGCCTGAAGCATTTACTGTTTTGCCCGATGGCAAAGTATAATTACTACCCTGACAGATGGAGGCTGTTAGTGTATTGTTTACAGGTGTTGTTACCGCGAGGTTAACGGTAGTAATAAGGCTGTCGCAACCAAGGCTATTTCTCAGCGTGTCTTTATAAATTCCAGTGCTGCTAATTAGTTTACCCGAAGGTAAAGCATAGGATTGCCCGAAGCAAATATTGGCATTAGAAGCATTGGCACTTACACTTTGTACATTTAATTGAATATTATTGATGATACTATCGCAACCGGTGCTATTTCTAAGTGTGTCTTTATATAAGCCCGATGTGCTAACTGTTTTACCAGAGGGTAACGTATAGGTTTGCCCTGCACAAATGGCTGCTGTAGCGTTGTTGATGGTTTTGGCAAAAACGGTAAGTATAAGGTTGGTACGCAGGCTATCGCAACCTAAAACTGTTCTAATGGTATCAGCATAAGTTCCGGTGATATTTACTGTTTTACCAGATGGTAAAGTATAATTACTACCCAGACAAATAGAGGCCGTAAGCGTATTGTTGATTGGATTGGTTACAGAAAGTGTAGTGTTGATGATAATACTATCGCAACCCGCTATGTTTTGTAAAATACTTTGGTACACACCACTATTGGTTACAACTATACCGGAAGGAAGGGTGAAGTTCTGTCCGGCACAAATGGTGGCATTTTGAACTGTACTAACCGGTGTGGTTACGCCCAGGGTTACAGTAGTAATAATACTATCGCAGCCATTATTGTTCCGGATAGTGTCTTTATAAATACCACTGCCACTTACACTGGCCCCCGATGGTAAAAGAAATTGCTGGCCGGCACAAATAATAGCACTAACTGATTTGGTAACAGGTGCAAATACACTAAGGTTTACATTCGTAATCAAGCTGTCACAGCCCCTTACAGAATAAACAGTGTCTTTATACAAGCCTGTGCTAAATACAATTTTGCCTGATGGTAATTGGTAGTTACTACCCTTGCAAATGGTGGTGCTAAGTGAATTGTTGGTGGCTGGCTGACTTACCATAATGTCGATATTGGTTTTGCCAATACACCCATTATTGTCAGTTACGGTAAGGTCTACCTGACCTGCTGTTTTAGCAATAGTTGATTTTGCGGTAGTTCCATTGCTCCATGTGTACGTACTAAAGGTGCTGCTACTGGTAAGCGTAGTTGAATCGCCATAACAGATATAATTACTGCCTGAAATAGATGGAACCGGTTTGCTGTTTTCTAATACAGTAACAGGTGAGGAGGCTGATGTGCAACCATTACCATCATCTGCTGTTACAGTGTATTGGCCGGGAGATTTTACATAAATGGATTGTGCGGTATCGCCATTACTCCACAAATAAGAAATGTAACCACTACCTGTGTTGATAAGTGCAGAATCACCACTACAGAATTGTAATGTGCCGGTTATCACCGGCTTAATAGGTGTAGCATCTGTTACGGCAATGGTATCCCTTATGGTACAACCTGCATAGTTAATAGCCACCCAATATTGACCTGGTTTAGTGATAGTGTACTGGGCAGAATAAGATAAACCATCCTGCCAAACATAGGAGTTTGCATTTGGTACTGTAGCATTTAATGTGGTACCGCCTTTTGAAAAGCAAAAAGCCGTGTCATTGCCCAGGGGCTTAAATTCGGTAGCACCTGCCACATTAAAAGTATCTCTTACTGTACAACCATTTAAGGTTTTATCTACCCAATAGGTATCTGTTGTTTTGGCATAAATAGAAGCACTGGTAACACCTGTATTCCATAAATAAGTTGGGTAATTATATTGTGCATTATAATAAAAAGGTCCTGTGGCGGCATTGATATACACAGAATCGGCATTGCAGAAAATAAGGTCTTTACTGGCATTTTTCTGCACCGGGTTATTGAAAATATTAATGGTGTCTTTTATAATACAATTATTATAGTTAACTGTAACTGTATACCTGTTATTACCTTTTGCGGTAGCGTTAAATGTAGGATTGGTTGAACCGTCCTGCCAGGTATAAGTAGCACCGGCAAATGAAGTAGCATTAAGCAGTATAGATGAATCGTAATTACAATTAGTAATATCATTGCCAAGATACAAATAGGGTCTGCCAGGTACCGTTACCGGTATAGTAATAGAATCTCTTGCACCACAGGTATTATTCTCAATATTTAAGGTTACATTATATGTTTTTGCGTCTGCCAGTGGCGGGAAAAAGTAATTGGGGGATACATCCGTGGAGGTATCATTGTTATTATTGAAATCCCATTTATATTTTATGGAGGTACCATAAGTGGAATAGTTGATAAACCGCACAGCAGTATCTGTTTTGCAATCAAACTGAGGAATGAAATTCACATTTGCCAAACATTTTGGTGGTGGCGCACAACTATCTACGTGTTTTATAGCGGATAATTTTAAGTCGATAGTGCCGGTAACACTGTAACCACTTTTAGAAATTGGCGTAAATACCTGCACATAATATTGCTGACCTGGCAATAAGCATTGGTAGGTATTTTGAGTAAGGGCATCTTCCACACAACTTTGTTCCTGCATGGCACCGCAATCACCCGTCATTAACCTGTACTTGATATCTGTAGAAGCGGCATTGGTGTTTTCAACAAGATAGGCTGTAACATCCAGTGTATCTGCGCCGCCAATATCCATTCTAAACCAGGAGGTTTTGTATAAATTGGTTGCCAATCCCGGGGGGCAGGTAAGATTGGTACCAAATTCTCCATAATCTGTACCAATGGTATGGCAATCGGGAATAAGTGTTGCTGAAACAGAAGTGGCGCCATTTAATTGAACAATAGCTGGCGCACTGCAAAAATCACCGGCCTGTGGAATGATATCAATTTCTGGGTAAATATCTTCATTTACGGCATCGCAACCAGGTAGTAAAATATAGTAGGTGCCAGGTGTTATGCATTGTTGTGCCCAATAGCCATTGTCATAATAAATGGTGGTGTAGGGTAAATGCAGTAAACCATTTGAGGTTGAGTCATTGGGTTTTATTTGCCTGAATAGCTGAATTTTATCGTAATAATAATTGTACCCATTTTTAAAGAATGATGCGTAGCGTATTAAGCCTGTTGTTGTTGTGGTGAATTTATACCACAGTGTTTTCTGGCAATTGGTATAGGCATAAAGAGGATCTGTTGCATCCTTTGTGGCACAACTAAGATTATCTGTTTCTCCTTTCTTTTTGCCACTGTTTACCTCGCCCATATCATTTGCCTGGCTAAAATGATCAAACTTAGGCCTGATTGCACTGGCAGAATCAAGTAGAACAGATACCTCCACCTGACTATTGGGATTCATTGCATGTATATCATCAAATGCATAAGGGTTTCTGTTTTCTACTAAAACATAGTATCGCGTAGGCTTGAAGTCGCAAGGGTCAACATAAAACCCTACTTCACTAGAGCCATAACAATAGTAATAATATATATAAATATTCGAGGTAATAAAACTCAACCCTTGCGTAAGGGTAGAATCGGTTAATCCATCTGTAACTACCTGACTAAAGGGTAAATTTCCATCTACATCACTTTTGAATATAGCAAAAGGATATTGGTGGGTTTTTCCGGGTGTTTTATTTTGAACCTGAATCCGAACATTTCCAGGTTCATTTACAGTAAATGTGTACCATAAATTTCGTCTGTCAATAATGTAACTATCCGGAGCCGTAATATTGTCTGGATGTAATACAATGTCATTTCCTGAAGCGTAAATATTTTTATTATAGAGGGATAAGCATTGTGCCGCTGAGGTAGCATCGTTTTCCTCTGCACCGGTAGTGGCATAGAAGAAATCATTACTGGGGGCACGTGAACTGTTTAATGGATTGATATCTCCAACCTTACCATTATGCCATACACTATCTGGTGGAACGCTACCAAAATCATAAGCGTTTGCCGCATGGTCAAAACGGCTATACCCAACCTGATCAATATAAATTGTAGGTGTAACAGTATTGCAGGTATAATAATCAGGAGCAAAAAATACCAGCGTATAGGTTCCTGGTTGTAATTTGTTTAATTCAATGCTTGCTTTTTTATTCATGCAGGGCTGCAGGGGTGCATCGGTAAGTAATTTGGATGAGTCTGCCGTTCTTACATCAAAAGGATATACGGTTGTCCATAAACCATTATCAATGCCATCAATAGTTAGATATGATTCCTGAGTGGTTTTAAAAACATAGAAGGCTACTTTTACATTTGTGCTATTACAGGACACCATATTCTGTTTAATAAACGCAGTATCCTGTGTACAGTTAAAATGCTCTGAAATAAGCGTATATTTTTGGGAAGTAACTGGATAGGCCGCTGTACTGGCTGATTGTGCTCCCCACTCAATTAAATAAGGTTTTTTGGTGGCGGTATCTATTGATGCTTTATATGGCCTGTTAAAGGTAGGTTCTGCACAGGCAGTGCCAAGTGAAATAAAAAACCTGCTGGCTTGTCCAACTTCAGAATAATTGCTACCTGCATATAAGTTTTTTAAAGGGTTTTCGTAGGTGGGGCCAAAGCCATAACTAACTACCGTATACCAGCCTGCAGGCAATACATCACATTGCCCTATGTTATAGGCGTTAGAAAAACAGGTCCATTTGCTCCCCATCGTAGTAAGTGCAGATAATCCATCTGTGGCTTTTCCTTTAAATAAACTTAGCAAACCATAATAACCACCATAAGCATAGTTGTAGGTGGAGATATTTACGCTGGCAGGGCTGCTTAAATAAAATTGCCGGTAAATTAATTTGTTTCTCGTCCCAGACCCTCCATTGCAGGGAGATACACCATCAATTACCACTTCATTATCCCGGCAGGTGAAAGTATCAATGTCGCTTGCAATCAGATAGCCGGTTGTTTTTCCCACTTCCCATAAATCACCCATATCCTGGGCTGTGGCAGGGCTGGCATGCTTTGATTGGGGCGTACGTATACTTAAATCATTAAAAGTAGATACTCTGCCTACATATGTGCCAAATCCAACTAATGTGTAGGTGCCTGGTACCACGCAGGCATTTTGCGTATAACTGCCATTAGAGTATAAGCAGTTTGAATTGGGCTCCAATCCTTGTATGGTTTCTCCAAAACTATGTACGTTTTGTGCGGTTGCCAATGCATCGGCATCACCTTTATATAGTTTTGAATAATAATTGAAATAGGGGAAATAGATTATCGCACTATCATTTACTTTAAATTCATTATAGGATGACTTATCCCGGTCTGGGCATAAATCAGGATCTTTTGGTGTTACCGTATTAGCGCAGCCAAATGTATCTGGTATGGATGAATAATAGGTATAAGGAACAAACGGCTGCATGTCACCGTTTAAATCTGCATTTATTTTACCAAATTTACCCGGTGAGCTAAGTGAGAAATTATTCTCATTTTTTGTATTGCTTACATTAATAATGGCCGTTACCTGTGAACCTAACGATCCTGCAATACAATAATAGTTAATAGGACTAGTTTGTAAGCTGTAATAGGATAAACTTGTTTTAGCGGCTGTTGTATCAACACCCATGGCCTGTAACACATAATTGCCAGGTTCTAAACAATTAATACTGGTGTTATAATAAAAATTCGAAATAATATTGGCCGTATCCAAATCATTACAGTTGTTGGTGAGTGTTTGTTTATACAGCCTGCCGTAACCTGTATAACAACTGGAGCTTAATGTTAAACTTACACTACTGGTAGTAGCAAGCGTAAAATAAAAGAAAGTACTTAAATTGTAATTATTACCGTTACTGTATTTTATTCCATTTACAGGCATCGATTTGGGGCAACTATGTTCACTATGTTTGCTGTTGCAACTAAAATTATCTGTTGCCTGATTTTGGGTGCCATTAGCGCTGTATAATAAGGTTCCCATATTATTCGGGCTTGTCATACTGGCTAATGGTTCGGGTGCATTGGTTGGCGTGCCACCATCCCAGGCAACCGCTATCCGTATCGTTTTAGCAAAATCTCTATGATACAGTAATTGTACCGTATAGGTGGTATTGGTTTTTAATTCGCCACATTTATACATCTTCCTGTCAGGATAATACCCATTCGTTACCAAACTGTCACAACCCCCTATTTGCACCAATGCACTTAAAGGGCTATTAACAGCATCACCTTCGTAAAGGCGGTACCCAACCACAAAATTTGGATTGTAATAAGCATAAGGGTCTACAGCACCCAATAAAAATGCCAGATAGTCAAAGCTGTTGGGTGTGGTAAATGTATGCCAGGTGCTTTTGGTAAAATCTTTAAAGGAAGTTTCGGGCAAACAATTTTCATTGGCATCATCAATACTCTGGCAGCTAACTTCAAACTCTCCGGCAGTTATTTCATAGGCCGATAAATTACCCAATTGCTGTGCTGTGGCTGGTTTATCGTATAATGCTGGTGAGGGTTCTCCTAATTCAATTTTTATAAATAATAATCCGTTGGCAGAGGTTTTAGACGACACCTGTACCAAATATTCTCCCTGGTCTACGCAAGGATGGTACGAGTCGCCAAACAAGGGGTTAGGCGTAAACTTGGTACTTATTTCTGTAAGCGATGGAAGGCAATTGGTGGTTTTATAAATAGCAAAACCCACATCACCGGCCGCAATGCCAACACCAGGTTGGCCTAGCGTAACTTTAACACTGCGTGTTGTAGGGATAGAAAATTTATACCACACAGATTTTTTGTTTTGGCCGGCTACAAAAATAGCTGGTGCAAAATTTTCATCGGTTTGTACAGTTGCATTGGATATATCAATATTCGAGGATGAAAATGTACCTAAGCTAAAACCATTGCCGGGTATGCTAATGCTTATTGCATTGCTGCAGTCATCATTTGCGGGTGCCTGGCTATAAACTTTACCTATGAAAATAAATAGTGTAAGTATAATACAACAGGCAAACTTTTTAAGGGTTTGTAGTAGCATGGATTAACTTTAGTTTTGGTTTTTGTAACAATGTACCCAACATATGTACCGATATTAAACCCGGTTGCGTCGCACTCTTGTACTGTATATCTTTTCGCAGCAAAAAAGGGAAAACGAAAATGGCGCAATAATTACTGGTTGCAATTTATTGTTTAAACTACATAATTTTTATTAAAATATACTTAGCCATAAGAAGGGGTTGTACTTCAAAAAGGGCAGGCCTTTGCCAATGATATTCAATTTGCAAATGACTTAATTTTTGTGCCAAATTCAGGCCTGTATTTACAAGCTGCCTAGTATTACCAGCCGCACAAGTGTGCGACGCAAGAAAAGCCCCAAAATTTATCTATTGCCTGGCCAATAGCTTTACCCCTCAATTAATTTTGCAATAATAAAGGCAGCAGCTGCAGCGCTTGCACCAATCAGCATCACTTTAAGTCCGCCGGTTAAAGGGTTTACGCCGGTTAATTTGCTTTTAAAATAACCAAATATAAAAAGGCATACCAGGGTTATGCCTACCGATACTTTCAGGGCTTCAATAGAATCGGCAATAAAAAAATAGGGCGAAAGGGGCACTAAACCGCCCAGCGCATACGAAATACCAATATTAAAGGCGCTTTTGCCAGCTCTTTTTGGGTCTGGTTCATCAAGGCCCAACTCGTGTTTCATCATAAATTTTACCCAAACATCTTTATCGCGGGTTAATTCTATCACTGCTTTTTCCTGCACTTCGCTGCTTAAGCCCAGCTCCCTGAAAAAAATGCGCACTTCTTCCTGCTCTTTTTGGGGAATATTATCTACTTCCCAATATTCTTTTTTAAGCTCACTATTATAGTGGTCCTGCTCGGTTTGGCCTGCCAAAAAGCCACCTAAACCCATGGCAATAGAGCCTGCGGCAATTTCTGCAATACCGGCAATTACAATAACCGATGTACTGTCTACAGCGCCGCTTAAACCCGCTGCCAGTGCAAAAGGTACGGTTAGTCCATCGCTCATGCCAATAACAATGTCTTTTAACAGATCAGAACTTTCTATATGATCCTCGTGGTGCAGGTAAGTATCAGTCATTTTGCCGGATGTTGGTGAATAATGGTAGGGCAAGATATTGTTTGTAAAGCACTCAAAAAAGGTTTTTAAACAGTAAATGAAAATAAATGGGGTATGGGGCAATTTGGCAACATTGTGGCAGCAATTAACAAAATATGCCAGCCTGTTTAGAAATGCCGCTTTGCTAATTGTGACATTGTTATATATTTGCCCCTCAAATTTTATAATACGTGGCAACAAAATTTTCCAAAGAAACCTATTTGTACTGGTATGAGCTGATGCAGTTTATACGCCAGTTTGAGTTGAAAGCTGAAGAAATGTATAAAATGGCCGGCAAAATAAGGGGCTTTTTTCATGCATATGTGGGCCAGGAAGCAATTGCTGCCGGTTGTATGACCGCCACCCGTCAGGAAGATCCTTTTATTACTGCGTACCGCGATCATGGTTTGGCTTTGGCAAAAGGCGTAAGTGCCGATGCCTGTATGGCTGAATTGTATGGAAAAGCTACAGGTTGTGCCAAAGGAAAGGGTGGTAGTATGCACTTTTTTAGTAAAGAACACTTTTTTTATGGCGGGCATGGTATTGTTGGTGCACAAATTGGTACCGGTACCGGATTAGCTTTTGCCGAACAGTATAAGGGTACTGATAATGTAGTACTATGTTATTTTGGAGATGGTGCTGCCCGTCAGGGTATTTTGCACGAAAGCTTTAACCTGGCCATGACATGGAAATTACCCGTAATTTTTATTTGCGAAAATAACAATTACGCAATGGGTACTTCAATTGAAAGAACATCTAACGTTATTGATATTTATAAACTGGCAGATGCATATGATATGCCAGGTGATAAAGTGGATGGCATGAGTGCAGAAGCAGTACACGATGCTGTAGCCCGTGCGGTAAAACGTGCCAGGGAAAACGGCGGACCAACTTTATTGGAAATGAAAACATACAGGTACAAGGGTCACTCCATATCCGATCCTCAAAAATACCGTACCAAAGAAGAAGTAGAAGAATACAAGGAAAGGGATCCTATTAGCATGGTATTAAAAACCATCAAAGACAATGGATTTGCTACCGATGAAGAAATTGCTGCTATTGATCAACGTTTGGCTGGCGTGGTGGATGAAAGTGTAAAATTTGCCGAAGAAAGTCCATGGCCTGATGATGATGAAGTATTGAAAGATGTTTATGTAGATCAGAATTATCCATTTATAACCGATTAAAAAGTGTTGGCTATTAGCCAATAATCAAAATTTCAATTTACAAGTATGAGCGATAAGAATGTAGCACATCAGGCAGATAACGATGATGTAATGATGAAGCTGGAAGCTTTTTGGAAAAAATATCAAAAGCAGGTATTAATTGCCATCGGCGCTGTGATTGTGGTAATAGGAGGATGGTATGCTTACCAAAATATGGTTGTTGCCCCACAGGAAGAACAGGCTGCCGATGCTATTTATAAAGCAGAGGCCAACTTTGCAAAAGACTCTTTGGTAGTTGCACTAAATGGCGATGCCAGCAGCAAAGGTTTTTTATATGTTATTAATAATTTCGGAGGTACCAAAAGCGGTAATCTGGCAAAGTACTATGCAGGTGTTTGCTATTTACGCACCGGCGATTTTAATAACGCCGTTAAATACCTAAGCGATTTTTCAACAGATTCTAAGCAAATACAAATGATGGCTTATGGTTGCCTTGGTGATGCATATGCCGAACTAAATAAAAATGATGATGCTGTAGCCAATTATAAAAAAGCGGCCACTACATTTGAAGATGATGCTGTAAATGCTTCTGAATTTTTGTACAGAGCTGCTTTGAAGCTGGAAGTAACCGGTAAAACCACCGAAGCTGTTGAATTGTACAAACAATTAAAAGATAAATTCCCCGATACAGATAAGGGCCGTTTGGCTGATAAATATATTTACCGTTTAAGTATAGAACCTAACGATTTCACTACAAAATAGTAATGGCAACAAAAGGTAATACCGCATTAAACAAAGGCATCCCCAAACTAAAGGATGCCTTTGTAGTTATTGTAAAAACAGAATGGAATGCAGCAATTGTAAATAAACTACAAGCAGGTGCAGTAAAAGTATTTAAAGAAACAGGGGTTGGTTATAAAGTAATAACTGTACCCGGCGCTGTAGAAATACCCTTTATTGTGAAAGCCTATAACGAGGGCAATGGCCAACCAGCCGATGCTTTTATAGCTTTTGGTACGGTAATACGTGGCGATACACCTCATTTTGACTATGTATGTAAAACCGTTACCGATGGGGTATTATCTTTAAATATGCTGCTGGATGTTCCCGTAATTTTTGGTGTGTTAACCGTAAATACCGAGGAGCAGGCAATGGAAAGAGTGGGTGGCGTACATGGCCATAAAGGCGAAGAAGCAGCCATTACCGCCATTAAAATGATTGCATTAAACAAGAAGCTAAGAAAATGAACAATCAGCCAAAACCCATAGTGCCTGGAGAGCCTGTATATGTACAGATTTTCATCCCCTGTTTTATCGATCAGTTGTTTCCGCGGGTGGGGTTTAATATGGTTAAAGTGTTGCAGAAAGCGGGTTGCATTGTAAATTATAATGCCAATCAAACCTGTTGCGGACAACCAGCTTTTAATGCCGGTTTCAGGGGCGAGGCAAAAGATGTGTGCAGCAAGTTTATAAAAGATTTTAGTGGTACTGATTATATTGTAGCACCCAGCGCCAGCTGTGTGGGTTTTGTGCGCAATTATTATAGTAAGTTATTCGATAATTCATCCGTACATAACGAGGTAAAAGATCTAAATAACCGTTTGTTCGAGTTCTCTGAATTCTTGATTAATGTACTTGGGGTAGACGATTTTGGTGCAGTGCTAAACGCCCATGCCACTTATCACGATAGTTGTGCTGCCTTGCGTGAATGTGGCATAAAACAAGAACCTCGTAAATTACTTGCCAAAGTTGCAGGATTGCAATTAACCGAAATGAATGATGTAGAAACCTGCTGCGGTTTTGGGGGTACTTTCGCAGTAAAATTCGAACCCATCAGCATTGCCATGGCCGATCAAAAAGTTACCAATGCAGCCAATACCAATGCCGGCATCATCATCAGTACCGATATGAGTTGCCTGATGCATATAGATGGCTATATGAAAGGCAAAGAAACCAATATGCAGGTAATGCACCTCGCCGACGTATTAGCCAGCGGCTGGTAATCTTATTATTTTTGTAGCCCGGCTTTGATTATTCCATTTAGCTTTACTTGCGTCGCACACTTGTACTTACTGTTCAACCGGCAGCAAACAACTGGTTTCATCTGCCTAATCTATCATTAGTAAATTTTATTGCTTAAGCTCTAATACCCACATACTATTGGCAGGTATAACGGGCTGATCTTTGGTGCTGTATTTATTATTACTTACAACGCTTTCGGCTTTACTAAATCCGTTGGTACGTTCTGCATATTTTGTAAAATCAATAGCCCTATCCTTTTGGTCGGTATTCATTATACACATTATGGTTTGTTGTGCATCGTATCTAAAATACACATACAAGCCATCCTGAGGTACATATTGCATCATTTTGCCTGTTTGCAAAGCACTTGCATGTTTGCGGTAATTGCCCAATGTTTTAACCAACTCTTGAACTGATTTTTCATCATCAGTCAATCCCTGACCAGTAAAGGCATTTTTACTATCTCCCTGCCAACCACCTGGGAAATCAAGCCTAACCCATCCATCCGGATTGGTAAAACCTTTCATTAATATTTCAGTGCCATAGTACATTTGTGGAATGCCCCGGCAGGTAAAAAGCCACATAATACCGGTTTTTTGTTTTTCTACATTTTCCCCTACTATTGAGAAAAAGCGGCTCAAATCATGATTGTCAAGAAAATTTACATTGCGCATGGGGTTGGTATACACAATATCGTTGGCAAGCGTGGTATATAGTTTGTTCACGCCCTCTGTCCAGCCAAAATTCTGGGTTAGTGCCGGTATTATACCATACAGGTTGGTTTGAAAATCGGTAACACCCTGCAGGTTACTTTTAAAAGGCAATTTCATGGTATTGTCAACCATATAGGCCTGTGATACGGTGCCATGTACCCAGGTTTCTCCAAACATGGTAATTTTCGGGTATTCGTCCATTAGCGCTTTATTGCATTTATTCATAAAACCAAGATCGTTATACAAATAGGTATCAATACGCCAGCCGTCCACCCCAAAAGTTTCTACACTCCAAATAGCATTTTGTATTAAAAAATTAGCCATAAATGGGTTGCCTTGATTTACATCCGGCATCAAAGGGGTAAACCAGCCATCAGTGGTAATTTTTTTGTCTGCAGCGGCCCCATAGGGGTCAAAAATGGGTTGGTCTTTATAGTTGGTACCAGTATAATTTGGCCATTGATGAAGCCAATCTTTTGAAGGTGGTTCTTTCACCAGAAAATGATCAATATCAACATGGTTATATACAGCATCCTGAATTAATTTCATCCCACGCTGATGCAATGCATCGCTTAGAGATTTATACGCATCTGCACCGCCAAGGCGGGCATCAATTTTATATTGATCAGTAAAGCCATAGCCATGTTCGGTACGTTCTGTTCTGTCGTTCTCCAAAACAGGAGTCATCCATAATGTGGTTACCCCCAAACTTTGCAAATAATCCAAATGGTTTATTACCCCCTGCAAATCTCCCCCATGCCTGGTGAATAACGAATCCCTGCTTAGCGATTGATCCCTCATGCCTGCAATGCGGTCGTTACCTGTATTGCCATTACTAAAACGGTCGGGCATAAGCAGATAAATAAAATCTGCTGATGTAACGCCTTGCGCAAAGCTGCTGCCGTTGCCTTTTCGCCTGGCGGCCAGTGGCCAGCTGATGGTATTGGTAGCGCCATTATTATTCAAATTAATTTTTACATTACCGGGTTTTGCAGTAGCCCCAATGGTTATATCCACCGCCAGGTATTTACCATTTTCAAATGTGGATACTTTGCCAAGGGTTATGCCCGGATATTTAATGGTTACCACACTTTTATATAAGCTACTATCCGCACTTTTTATTAGCAACTGTACTTTGTTATTCTTCATTCCTACCCACCAATTCGTTGGGTAAACATCAGCATATTGTGCAAATGAAAAACCTACCCAAAAAATACTAATAAAAGTGGCGATACATAATTTCTTTTTCATGGCTACCATAATTTAAAATGAATGTCTTTATTGGCCGGGCGTTGGAATTGGTATGATGCTTTACTTGCGTCGCACACTTGTGCGTTAGGTACTGTATGCAGCTTTTCAATACAAAAAGTAAGCACAGATATATTTTGTACAAACACCTGCTGCCATAATTGATGTAGCACAAGTGTGCGACGCAAGAGGCGATGCAGTAGGAGGCTGCAGCCCGGTACATAAAATTGAATATTTACTCCTTTGTTTTAATCACCAGTTTGGCCATTACACCGGCAATTATCATAGATACACCGGCAATTGCTACCACATTAATGGCTTTTTCGTCTGCAAGGCTTAATACAAATCCGCCCAATAAACCTGCAGCAATTTGCGGTAACGTAATAGTGGCATTGAATATACCCATGTAAACGCCGGTTTGTTTTGGCGGCAATGTAGACGAAAGAATGGCATAAGGCAAGGCTAGAATAGCTGCCCATGCAATACCCACACCTATCATGGGTATGAACAGCATATTTTTATCAGTAATATACATCAATGATACCAGGCCAATACCGCCGGCAATTAGCGAAAGCATGTAAATGTTTTTTCTTCCGAATTTATCGGCCAGTTTGGTTAAAGCCAATGAGTACAAGGCGGCAAATACACTGTAGGCAGCAAAAATTACCCCTGTCCAGTTACCGGCCTCGTTAAATGCCTGCGAAGCAGGGTCGGAGGTGTGCCAAATGCTTTGGGCAATAGCTTGAGTAGTATATACCCACATTAGAAATAAAGAAAACCAGGAGAAAAATTGTGTAACCGCCAATTGCATCATGGTGGGTGGTACATTTTTTAGCAAGGTTAAAAAGGATACTCTTTCGGTGTTGCCGGCTTCAATATTGTTATAACGGGCATAATCGTTTGGCGGATATTCTTTTGTTCTAAAAGACGTCCATAATACACTTAACAATAATGCGCCGCCGCCAAAATAAAATGCCCAAATTACGGTTGGTGCAACTTTTTCGCCAGGCCCGGGTTCGTTGGCTACACCAATCCACGTTAGAAAAAATGGCAATAGAGAGCCAACAACTGCACCTGCATTAATCAGAAAGCTTTGTATGGCATAACCTTTATTGCGCTGGCTATCGGGCACCATATCACTTACCAATGCCCTGAATGGCTGCATGGTTACATTAAAGGAGGTATCCATTAATAATAACATGGTGGCACCAAAAAATAATGGAGGTAGCAACTCTGCAAAATGCTCGGAGTTGGGCATAAAAAACATAGCCAATGCCGATACAATAGAACCGCCTAAAATAAATGGTATTCTACGGCCAAGCCTTGTCCAGGTTTTATCGCTGGAGAGACCTACAATAGGTTGTACAAAAAAGCCGGCCAATGGTGCTGCCAGCCAGAATAAACTTAGGTGATGCGGATCTGCCCCAATGGCGCTAAGAATGCGGCTGGTATTAGCGTTTTGGAGAGAATATCCTATTTGAACACCCAGAAAGCCAAAGCTAATATTCCATATTTGCCAGAAGTTAAGTTTGGGTTTTATATTACTGGACGTAGCATTGCTTGTGTTTGATATGGCCATAACAATCGTTTAAATTAAATATGTAAAAAATACACGACAAGAAAAAATGTTTAAAAAAACATTCCTTTATGGGGAATGTTTTTTTAGAAAGTTATATTACAAAGCCATCAGGTAAAATGGCGCCTTTTTTAATTACTACAATACCTTCTTTTACGGTGTATAAAGTATGGTCTGTGTTTTCTAAATGCGGTCCGCCATTTATACGCACATCATTACCTATGCGGCAGTTTTTATCAACTATGGCATTTTTAATATAGCATCTCTCACCAATACCTACTTTAGGAATACCTTTTTGTGCATTGGCTTCCATTTGCGGCAGGGTTTCGTAATAATCATTACCCATTAAATAACTGCTTACAATGGTAGTGCCATGGCCCACCCGTGCACGTATACCAATTACACTACTTTCTATGCGGCTGGCAAAAATGATACATCCTTCTGATACTACTGTTCTTTCCAGCGTGGTGCCACTGATTTTACCCGGAGGCAGCATTCTTGAACGGGTAAAAATGGTTTTAGAATTATCAAATAAATTAAAGGCAGGAATATCATCTGTTAAGGCAATATTGGCCTCAAAGAAAGAATAAATGTTTCCAATATCTGTCCAATATCCATCATATTGATAGCTGGCTACCTTGTATTTCAAGATAGAGTTTGGCATAATTTCTTTACCAAAATCTGTTGCAGACGGATATTCATCTTTTAACAAAGAGTCCAGTAAACTACGGTTGAAAATATAAATACCCATAGATGCTAAATAGTTGCGGCCCTGGCGCTGCATTTCATGTCCGGTATCGCTTACCCACTCACCTAAAATTTCTTTTTTAGGTTTTTCAATAAAGCTGGTAATCAGGTTGTTTTCATCAGATTTTAAAATACCAAATTCAGGTGCTTCCCTGTCGCCAACTGGTATGGTGGCAATAGAAATATCCGCACCTTTTGCCCTGTGTTCATTTATCATGGCTGCAAAGTCCATCTGGTATAGCTGATCACCGCTTAAAATAAGTACATATTCATAATCATTATTGGCAATATGTCGTAAACACTGGCGTACAGCATCGGCAGTACCCTGGTACCAACCCGGATTATCTGGTGTTTGTTCAGCTGCCAGAATATCTACAAAGCCGGTGCTGAAAGCACTAAAGTGGTAGGTATTTTTTATATGCTTATTTAGCGAAGCTGAGTTAAACTGGGTAAGTACAAAAATTCTGTTGATGCTGGAATTAATACAATTGCTGATGGGAATATCCACCAAACGGTATTTACCTGCAATAGGTACTGCTGGTTTAGAACGTGCAGCTGTTAATGGGTACAACCTGCTGCCGGCACCTCCGCCAAGAATAACTGACACAACTGATTTTGATAGGGAAAACATATAAATGAGAATTTAAACTGTAATATAGAAATTTTAAATTTTAAACAAGATAAATAAGAAATACTTTTCTACTAATTTATTTTTAGCCAAATTTTTCCTTGTTTTTTAATACCAGCAAAAGATGCTTTGGGCATCAGCACTTGCGTCGCAATCCGTTCATCGTTCTGTACTTTGTGCAACGGAAAATACATGATTATTGTTCAATTTTTGCATTTTGTTTAGCCGCCATAAAAGAAGAACCCTGAACCGAGCGTGGCAAGTAAAGCTTCATAGTTTATCTGCTGCCGGTTTACAAATACTTACCTGAAACATTCACGGGTAATTATTTTAAAGAGCTGTATGCATTAATGTATTGTTGCACTGCATTTTCCCAGCTATTATCTATCATCATCATTCTTTTACGCATCCAGGTTAAATGTTCTGGTTTATTGTAATACAGGTCAATAGCGCGGTCTATGGAATAGCTGATATCGCCCACCGAAGCGTGGTTAAAACGGATGCCCCAACCCTGATAATCGCCCATATCTACCACGGTGTCTTTTAAACCTCCGGTGCTGCGTACCACGGGTACGGTGCCGTATTGCATAGAATACATTTGGTTAAGACCGCAAGGCTCTACACGGCTGGGCATTAACAGAAAATCGGCCCCGGCATACATTTGGTGACTTAGCTTTTCGTTATAGCCAATCATGGTATTGTATTTACCCGGGAAACTATTGGTAAGCTGGCTTAACTGCCATTCTACATGCGGGTCTCCACTTCCTAAAACCAGGATGCTAATTTCTTCAGGGTGGTTATACAGTGCCGAAAGGAATGCATCGGGTAGCACATCTGCGGCTTTTTCGCCAACCAGGCGGCCAATGAAAATAAATAAAGGTTTTGCAGGATCTAAATTAAATCGTTCGCAAAGGATGGCTTTATTAGCTGCTTTGCCTTTATCTACATCTTTTGTTGTGTAGTGATCATCTATATAAGCATCGGTTTCAGGGCTCCATACATCGGCATCTATGCCATTTAGAATGCCTATGCATTTGCCTTTTTCATATTCAAAAAGTGCTTCCAGTCCATTGGAATTTTCGCGAAGCTCATCCAAATAACTATGGCTTACTGTAGTAACCAGCCAGGCATTTTTTACTGCAGAAGCCAAAGGATTAATAGAATTGCCCCATTCTAACAAACCTCTTTTCCAGGTATCCCAACGAGGTATATAGCTGCTTTTGTCCCATCCCATCCAGCCCTGGTATTGGGCATTATGAATGGTGAATACAGTAGGTACATCTGCCAGTTTGTTATAATCGTAACAATACCTAACCATAAATGGAATAAGGCCGGTATGGTGGTCGTGGCAATGAATTACATCGGGTTTATGTTGCCAGCTACACATCCAGTTAATTACAGCAATTTGAAAAGAGGTAAATCGTTCGGTATCGTCGCTATAACCGTAAACGCTTTCCCTGTCCAATAATCCGTTAATATCTATCAGGTAAAGATCAAAGCCTAATGTGTTGTGCTTTTCTTTTATAACAGTAAACTCAAACCATTTATCACCCAGATTAGTACGGCCTTTAAAGTCGATAACCCATTCATGCTGGTATAAAAATTTTGTTTTATACATGGGCATTACCACTTTGGCGCTATGCCCCATACTGGTTTGATATTTAGGAAGGGCACCAACAACATCGCCAAGCCCTCCGGCTTTGGCAACTGGATAGCATTCTGCACTAACGTGTATTATTTCCATTGAAGAGGGAGATTTTTTTGACGGCTCACAATTTAACCATGAATTTATTAAATATGTACCAAAGATTTAAAATTTTTAAAAATGTAAAATGTATTTACTTTACAGCCTATTTAATAACCTCCAAATAATACGATTGAATGAGTCAGACTATCGCCGCTTCGCAAAGCAATAACAATACACCCATTAAAACCAATACCGGTGCACTGGCTACCCTGGTAATGGTTTTTTTCTTTTGGGGATTTATTGCTGCCAGTAACAGTATATTTATTCCGTTTTGTAAAACGCATTTTCAACTATCTCAGTTTGAGTCGCAGCTGATAGGTTCATCGTTTTATTGTGCCTACTTTATAGGTTCTCTTTTATTGTATTTAATTTCCAGTCTGGTAGGTTATGATATACTTAATAAAATTGGGTATAAAAAGGGTATTATTTATGGTTTGCTTATTTCTGTGGTTGGGGCATTGGCCATTATACCTTCTGCCAATGCAGAATCTTTTCCATTGATACTTCTTTCATTCTTTATAATCGCATTGGGTTTTTCGCTGCAACAAACTTCAGCACAGCCATTTGCCATTTCTCTGGGCGATCCGGCTACGGGTTCTCACAGGCTTAATTTGGCTGGTGGTGTAAACTCTTTAGGTACTACGCTGGGGCCAATTATTGTTAGCGTATTTTTATTTGGTACTGCCACCAGCGCCAATGTAAATGTTACCGTTACCAATGTAAATAACCTGTATTTAATTGTAGCAGCTGTTTTTGCTATTGTGGCCATATTTTTTGCTTTCTCAAAACTGCCTGATGGTAAAAATGACGCGAAATTTGAAGCTTCCAAAAAAGCTTCTGCGTCTTTGCTAACCATGACGGGTTTAATTCTTGTTATTATCCTTATTGGCCAGTTTACCAACATAGAGAAAACGCCTTTGTTATTACTTACCTTATTGGTGGTAGTGCTTGTTTTGTTCTATTCTAATAACAGTGCTGTAAAAAATAACGATGGCTGGGGCGCTATGAAATACCCTCAGTTAATTTATGGTATGCTTGCCATTTTTATTTACGTAGGTGTGGAAGTTACCATAGATAATAATTTTGGTGCTTTACTTAAAACACCCGGCTACTTAACTGATCTGGGCCTTGATGAGAGTAAAATTTCCAAATACGTTACTATTTACTGGGGCAGCCTAATGATTGGTCGCTGGACCGGTGCAATAGGCGTATTTAATTTATCAAAAACCGGGAAAACCATTGCTACTATCATTGTTCCATATGTTGCATTTGGAGTTATACTATTTGTAAATCATTTATATGGTAATGATATTGGAGATTTACTTCCTTATGCTGCCTGTGTTGCAGTTGGTATTGCTGCTTTCTTTTATGGACAGGAAAAGCCAGTTAAAACGTTGGTAACGGTGTCTTTATTAGCAGCAGTTTCTATGATGGTAGGTGTATTTTCAAATGGTTTAGTTTCGGTATATGCATTTATGTTTGGAGGCATGTGTTGTTCAGTAATGTGGCCTTGTATATTCTCATTAGGCGTTGGTGGTTTAGGAAAATATACCAGTCAGGGTTCTGCCTTCTTAATTATGATGATTTTGGGTGGGGCTGTTATACCACCATTACAAGGTTCTTTAGGCGATACGCCATCCATTGGAATGCATAATTCTTACCTGCTTGCAGCAGTATGTTTTGGCTTACTTGCCTTGTTGGCAGTTAAATTAAGAAGTGTGCTAAAAGCACAGGGCTTAGATTTTGATGCACAAATTGCCGGTGGAGGACATTAATATACATCTGAACTTGTTTGTAATACAAGCACAAAATTTTAAAACTTATATTTTTATTTATTCTTATACGTTATGGCAACAACTAAAGCCTCATTAGACGCACTTGTTATTGGTATTGACATAGGCGGTACCGGTACCAAATTTGGTATTGTAGACCGCGTTGGAAACGTATTGTTTTCTGGAGAAATTTCAACAAAAAAACATGCTGAAGTAGAAACCTTTATCGAAGAGCTGCATAAGGCTTTAAGCGAGTTGATTGAAAAAGCAGGTGGCGTTGGCCGTATGAAAGGAATTGGAGTAGGCGCCCCCAATGGCAACTATTATACAGGTACGGTTGAATATGCACCAAATTTACCCTGGAAAGGTATTATACCACTGGCAAAACTAATTGAAGATAAATTTAAGCTACCTGTTGTGTTAACCAACGATGCAAATGCTGCTGCGTTGGGCGAAATGATGTATGGTGCGGCACAGGGTATGAAAGATTTTATCATGATTACCCTTGGTACTGGTGTAGGTAGCGGTATAGTTGCCAATGGCAAACTTATTTACGGCCACGATGGCTTTGCAGGTGAGCTTGGGCACTCCATTATTATTCCCGATGGACGTATGCATGAAGGCACTGGAAAAAGAGGGTCTTTAGAAAGTTATGCATCTGCCACTGGTGTTAGGCTTACCACTTTAGAGTTGTTGAATAATACCGATAAACCCAGCATGTTGCGTAGTTTAAATCCCGATGAAATAGATTCAAAAAAAGTATTTGAAGCTGCCAGTGCCGGTGATGAACTGGCCATGGAAATTTTTGAATATACCGGTAAAATTCTGGGCATGGCATTGGCAAATGCCGTAATGTTTAGCAGCCCCGAAGCAATTATTTTATTTGGCGGTTTAACCAAGGCCGGCGACTTAATTCTAAAGCCTACCCGGGAGCATATGGAAGCCAATGTGATACAGATATTCCAGAATAAAGTAAAAATTTTGGTGAGCCATTTAAAAGAGTCAGACGCTGCCATTTTGGGGGCAAGTGCACTTGCCTGGGAATTGCAATAAAAGCATATTCATATTTACAGCCGCAACGCCATCAGTGTTGCGGCTTTTTTTGGACCGGGCAATAACCTATAAGACCGAGCTTTACTTGCGTCGCACTCTTGTACTGCAACAAGAAAATCATCAAAAATGCAGCAATGCCTATTAATTAATTTTTGCGAATTGCTTTTAAACGATTTACTCCAAAACTTTTAATTCGATTTTCCATATTATTTGTATTCATTACCAACTGCATATTAGATGCGTAAAATTTGGATTCAGTACACAAACTTTTGAAAGGCAAGACTAATTGCAAACTCCAAATAGGGATTTTTATTTTTTTTATTACTGTATGCTCTAACTGTTAATTGATTAAAGCACTGCAATTAATTCAATCTTATATTTACCAATGCAAATATTTACTGATCAATTGGGCAGGTCTGTAAGCATTCCTATTATTCCTCCAAAGCGCATTGTTTCTGTAGTGCCATCTCAAACAGAATTGTTGCATTATTTAGGTATTGAAGAGCAAGTGGTAGGCATTACAAAATTTTGTGTTCATCCACAGGATTGGTTTAATAGTAAGCAAAGGGTAGGAGGTACCAAACAATTGGATATTGCCACCATTACCTCCTTACAACCTGATTTAATAATAGCCAATAAAGAGGAGAACTTGCAGTTTCAAATAGAGGCATTAGCTATGCAATACCCGGTTTGGATTAGTAATGTATCGGATATGCCTTCTGCATTGGAAATGATTAAAACTATTGGTTCAATAACCGGAAAAGAGCAGGCAGCTATATCGTTGGTTGATGCAATAACAATTGCGTTTAAAAGAATAGAAAAACCAAGGTTGGCAATTCCTGTAGCTTATTTAATTTGGAATGAACCTTTTATGACCATAGGTGGCGATACCTTTATACATGATATGCTACAACATTGCGGTTTATACAATGTTTTTGAAAACGAAACAAGGTATCCCGTAGTTTCTTTGGATACTCTTGCAGATAAAGGTGTTGAGTTAATATTGCTTTCTTCTGAACCTTTTCCTTTTAAAGCAAAACATACGCATTTTATTAAATCCTTTTTTAAAGATGCCGGAAAAAAAGTGCCCGCTATTTTGATCGTAGATGGTGAAATGTTTAGCTGGTATGGAAGCCGTATGTTGCAGGCGGGGCAATACTTTTTTGAGTTGATGCAGTTTATACAAGGAAAGCGGGATGAGCAGGAGATATACATATAAAAAAGGAACACCAGAAAGTGCTCCTTTTTATATATAAATTGTTTCGTAACTGATGCTATAAAACCGGGATGTACGAGTGAGATAATTGCGTAGCAAAGCAGCAAATACACAACAAGTGGCGATGCCCAATGGTTTATAGCTGATTACAAACTGATATTAGGCATTACGTCCAATACAGTTAAGATCGGTAAATGCTTCTTCAAGGCGTTTTACAAAATTGTCTTGTCCTTTTCTTAACCAAACCCTTGGGTCATAGAACTTTTTGTTTGGTTTTTCGGCGCCTTCGGGGTTACCCAATTGTGCCTGAAGATAAGCTTCGTTCTTTTTGTAGAAATTAAGAATACCTTCCCAGAATGCCCATTGCATATCGGTATCGATATTCATTTTTATTACACCGTAATTGAGTGTTTCGTGAATTTGTTCTTTGGGAGAACCGCTACCACCGTGGAATACGAAATAAAGTGGTTTTGCAACTGCTGCCAAACCTAATTTTTCGGCCAGGTATTCCTGACTGTTTTTAAGAATATCGGGTCTTAATTCTACATTGCCCGGGCTATAAACACCATGTACATTACCAAATGCAGCAGCAATGGTAAAGCGGCTGCCTATTTTGCTTAATGCATCGTAAGTATCAGCAACTTCATGTGGTTGCGTGTATAGCTTAGAATTTTCAACACCAGAATTATCAACTCCATCTTCTTCGCCACCTGTTACGCCTAATTCTACTTCAATGCTCATACCCAATGCATTGATGCGTTTGAAATATTCAGCAGAAATTTCAATGTTTTCGTGCAGGGGTTCTTCGCTTAAATCAAGCATATGAGAACTGAACAATGGTTTGCCGTTTTTAGCTTTATAATCTTCGCCGGCAGTTAATAAACCATCTATCCAGGGTAACCATTTTTTTGCAGCATGATCGGTATGCAATACAACAGGTACACCATAGTAGGCTGCTACATTGTGCACATGCATAGCACCACTGATAGCACCGATGATATTGGCTTGTAAATTATCGTTAGGCATGCCCTTACCAGCACAGAACTGTGCGCCGCCATTGCTAAACTGAATAATAACCGGGGAATTTACTTTGGCAGCTGTTTCCAAAACTGCGTTAATAGAATCGGTGCCAATTACGTTTACTGCTGGTATTGCAAATTTATTTTCTCTTGCATCGTTATATAATGCTTCTAATTCTTCACCAAATAATACACCGGCGGAATATTTTGCCATAATGTTGATTGCTTTAGGTTTTAAATGTATTTGGATGGCGAAGATAACGCATAGCGAGGAAAAAATGGCCTTGGTTTTTACAAATATGAAGGCAATTAAACTGCCGGTTGTTCGCTTTTTTGAGGTTGAAATGGGTTGAAATGCTGGTTTTGTAGAAATAATACCACAAAGGCTGTAGTAGCTGGTACTCATTTTTTTGTTGAAGTGAAACTGATATAAATACTGCTTAAATTGCAACGAAATCCAATAAGTACCATGTTAACAAAACAGTTTTATATAATACTGTGTTTGTCCCTTATCTCTACGGCCATTCTTTCTCAGCAGCCATCTGTTAAGTTTCAGCATTTACAAACTGAAAATGGATTATCTCAAAGCAACGCCTTAACAATTATACAGGATAAGCAGGGTTTTATGTGGTTTGGTACCCGTGATGGATTAAATAAGTATGATGGATATAAATTTACCGTATACAAAAATGATACAAAGGACTCTACAAGTATCAGTAACAATTACATTACAAAAATAATAGAAAGTAAAACGGGTGAACTTTGGATTAGTACCTGGGGTGGCGGATTAAATTGCTTTAACAAAAATACCGGAAAATTTACCAGGTATAAATTTGATGCATCTATATCCGGCGGTTTGCCAAGCGATTTTTTGAACACGGTATATGAAGACAGGGATGGTAATATCTGGATTGGCACTGAGGCAAATGGGTTGCTTTTATTTGACAGGGCACAAAATAGATTTATACAGTTTAAACACAGCGAAACAAATGCAAAAAGTATAAGCGATAATTTTGTTCAATCTATTATGCAGGATAATAAGGGTCTATTATGGATTGCAACATCACATGGCGGATTAAATGTATTTGATATTAAGGCAAAACTTTTCAGGCATTTTAAGCATGATGCTGGTAATGAAAATTCAATTGCGTTTAACGATGTTTATTCTCTTTTTCAGGATAGTGACAATAGAATTTGGGTAGGTACCAATGGCGGAGGGTTGGATAGATTTGATGAAACAACAGGAAGGTTTATACATTACAAAAATCAATTTAAACAAGCTGCAGGCGTTTTTGGAAATTATGTGTATGCCATTAATGAAGACAATAGCCATAGATTATGGATAGGCACCGAAAATGAAGGTTTGATACTATGGGACCCCTTAACTGGCAAAATGGAAAATTATCTGTATGATGAAGTAGATAATACCAGCTTAAGTAATAATTCTGTGTATTCTATTTGTAAAAGTGAAGATGGCAGCATATGGGTAGGCACTTTTGCGGGAGGGGTAAATTTTATACCGGATGATAATATTTTTGCTCACTTTAAGCACAATGCATCGGCCAACAGCTTAAGCAGCAATCAGGTACTTTCTATAGCAGAAGATGGTGAAAAAAATATTTGGATTGGTACCGATGGTGGTGGGTTGAATTGTTTTAACCCTAATACAAATACTTTTACCCGTTACAAACATCTGCCTAATAAAAACAATTCTATTTGCGGTAATTATATATTGTCTGTAATGTGCGATAAATCCCAGAACTTATGGATAGGTACATGGGGAGACGGCATTACTGTTTTTAACCCTAAAAAAAATACCTATAGGCATTTTAAAAATATACCCGGCGATCCTAATAGTTTAAGCAGTAATAATGCCTGGAATATATATCAGGATAATGATGGCGAAATTTGGGTAGCAACCTATGGAGGCGGTTTGAACAAATATAACCCAGCCTCCAATTCTTTTACAAGTTACCGGTTAAACCAAAATGAAAAAAATGGGATTAACAGTTTTAAAATTCATAATGTTTTTGACGATGGCGAAGGTCACTTATGGATAAGTACAAATGGAGGTGGCATTAATGTTTTTACAAAAAGTACTGGTTTGTTTAAGCAATATTTACATACCTCAGCAGTAGGGAGCTTGCCAAGCAATAGTACATATACTATATTTAAGGATAGTAAAAACAAAATTTGGATTGCTACTGAAGCCGGACTGGCCCTTTATAATGCCGATAAGGATAATTTTGCCACTTTTACAACCGAAAATGGATTGCCAAATAATGTAATTTTTGGCATTTTAGAAGATGATAATTACAACCTTTGGATAAGCACCGGAAAAGGTATTTCCCGTTTTAATATTAATGAAACCGGGTTTAAGAATTTCAGAATCATAGATGGTATACAATCTTATGAATTTAAAGAAAATGCTTTTTGCAAAAGTAGTAATGGTGTGTTTTATTTTGGAGGGGTAAATGGATTTAATGCATTTAACCCGGATAAGATTAAATATTCTACTTATACTTCTCCACTTGCATTTACCGGATTTTCCATATTCAACAGAGAATTGGAAAAGATGCAAAAACAAACGGGAGCAACTTTTTCAAAGACTTTTTTTGACACCGCGGATACTGTAAATCTTCCTTACAATATAGAAGGCTTTTCTATAGAATTTGCCTCACTCAATTTTGGGGCAGGGGAAACAAAAAAATATCTTTGTCAATTAATGGGTTTTGATAAAAAGCCTTACCAGTTGGAAGATAAGAACAGCGTTTCTTATACCAACCTGGATCCCGGATCTTACGTTTTTACTGTAACAGCACAAAACGCCGAAGGCCAAAATACAAATAAAACCATCACTTTACTTATAAATATTACACCACCATTCTGGTTAACCTGGTGGTTTAAAATGCTTACTTTGTTAATGGTGGCAGGCAGTATATTTACGGTTTACCGTATAAGAATGAATGCTATTCAACTGCGTCAGCAAAAGCTACAACAACTGGTGGCAGAAAAAACCCACCAGCTTCAATTATCCACCGAAGAAGAAAAGAAAGCCCGCCGCGAAGCAGAGAATGCCAATAAGGCAAAAAGCATTTTTCTGGCTACTATGAGCCACGAATTAAGAACACCCATGAATGGCGTAATTGGCATGACGTCTCTGCTTTCAAAAACTGAACTTACCAGTGAACAAAAGGGGTATGCTGATGTGATTCGGGTTTGCGGAGAAAACCTGTTAAACGTTATTAATGATATTCTTGATTTTTCTAAAATAGAATCAGGAAATATGGAGCTGGAATACCACAATTTTGATTTAAGGGAATGTATTGAAGAAGTGATGGATGTTTTTGCAGAAAAAGCTTCTAAAATTGGATTAGACCTTGTTTATCAAATTGATTATAATGTGCCCGTTTCTATTACGGGAGACAGACTTCGGTTGCGCCAGATATTACTAAACCTGGTAAGCAATGCTATCAAGTTTACCAAAAAAGGAGAAATATTTGTGGGGGTTCATTGTAATAATTTAGTTACAGATGGTGAACTTGATTTGGGTTTTGAAGTACGTGATACCGGCATTGGTATACCCGATGATAAATTATCACGTTTGTTTAAAGCCTTCTCTCAGGTAGATTCATCAACAACCCGTAAATATGGTGGTACGGGGCTTGGACTTATTATCAGCCAGAAACTGGTAACATTAATGGGTGGAAATATACATGTGATAAGCGAAGTAGATAAAGGATCAGCTTTTACATTTAATATTATTGCTAAAACCAGTGTGCAATCAGTAAAAACCTATGTGAATAGTAATATGGCCAGCCTTAATGGCAAGCGCATACTTATTATTGACGATAATATACAAAACCTAAACATACTTAGCGATCAGTTAAAAGAATGGAAGTTAATTCCGGTTGCAGCGCAAAGCGGCAGAGAAGCATTAGAAATTGCTGCAATGCAGCCAGCTTTTGATTTGGTATTAACTGATATGAAAATGCCAGAAATGAATGGGGTAGAATTTGCCCAGCATTTTAAAACCAAATACCCCTTAGTGCCCATCGTTTTATTAAGCTCTTTGGGTGATGACAGCTATAATACCTTCTCCCGTTTATTTGTATCGGTATTAAGCAAACCCATTAAACAACATACACTGGGTACATCTATCCTAAATGTTTTTAGAAATACCAGCAAGTCTATACCTGCTCAAACTATAATGTTGCAACCTGATGTGGTACAGAAACTATCCATCAAATATCCATTACGTATTTTATTGGCTGAAGATGATATGTTTAACCAGCTGGTGGCAGAACAAACATTTCTTAACGAAGGCTATACTGTTGATATCGCCGAAACCGGTGTACAGGCAGTAACCAAAGCCAAAGAAACGGATTACGATATTATTTTTATGGATATTCAAATGCCCGAAATGGATGGCTTTGAAGCAACCGGCCTTATAAGAAAAGAACTGCCTAAACAACCATTTATTGTAGCCATGACAGCCAACGCCATGCAAGGCGATAAGGAAAAATGCCTTCAGGCTGGTATGAATGATTATATCTCCAAACCCATTAACCTGGAAGAGTTTGTGGTAAAACTGGAAGCCTGGGCAGCCAAAATTCATGATAAACAATCACCCACGATTTTGCCTTAATTGGCAGTTTTTGTTACCGGCTATTGTACAAATGGCATCACCGCTTGTTGGGTATTTGCTGCTTTGCCACGCAATTACCTCACTTGTGCGTTCAGGGCAATGGGCAGCTATACTAAATATAATGATGCAGTAAACAGTACAAACATAATTGCATCGTTATTTGCTACTGTACAAGAGTGCGACGCAAGTAAAGCTAGATGTATTGCTATTGCCTGGCCCAACAATATTGCTACGCTTTAATAGCCGCACATCTACCAATGCTAACAATTGATATTGTAAAATGAAATAACTTCGTCGCTCGTTAAATTTTCTATATGATAACAGTGAATCTTTCCCGTAAACAAGGCGATTATGGCTTTGAAGCCACCGATGCCAATGGTCATACCGTTCGCATGGATACCAGCCCCGAACATGGTGGCGAAAATTTTGGTGTACGCCCCATGCAAATGCTTTTAATGGGTTTGGGTGGTTGCAGTGCCATTGATGTAATTAGCATATTAAAAAAGCAACGCCAGGAAGTTAGGGATTATAAAATGGTAATTAAGGGCGAACGTGAAGCGGGTAAAGAACCTTCGCTTTGGGTAGAGATTGAGCTTGAGTTTCACATATATGGCGACGTAGAAGCTGGCAAAGCACAACGTGCCGTAGAATTGTCTATGGAAAAATATTGCTCAGTTAGTGCAACACTGGTAAAAAGTGGCTGCCATATTGTTTGGAACACATTTGTACACCCGTAGCTATAAACAACCAAGTTTTATAAAATGAGCGAGCAAAATAAAGATTTGCATCCATTGACTAAAGCGGTACGTATACAAACACCGCGCAGTTTTCAAATGGAACATTCCACACCATTATTTGTAACCAGTAGTTTTACTTTTGAAGCAGCAGATGATATGCGTGGTGCATTTGCTGATGAAAATGATGATAATATTTACAGCCGTTTTAGCAACCCCAATGTAGATGAGTTTGTAGAAAAAATGGTAGCATTGGAAGGCGCAGAAGCGGGTTTTGCGGCTGCCACCGGCATGGCGGCTGTATTTGGATCTATGTTTGCCCTGTTAAAACAAGGCGATCATTTATTGTGCTGTAGCTCAGTTTTTGGTAGCACCTTTACCATTGTTACCAAATTTTTACCCAAATATGGTATTGCCTGTACATTGGTGCCCGCCAATGATAAAGCAGCATGGGAAAATGCCGTGCAGCCCAATACCAAAATGATTTATCTGGAAACACCTACCAACCCCCAGCTGGAAATTATTGATTTAGCTTGGGCCGGTGCTTTTGCAGCAAAACATAATATTATACTTAATGTAGATAACTGTTTCGCCACCCCTTTATTACAAAACCCAATTGCTTATGGCGCACACCTGGTAGTACATTCTGCTACCAAGTGGATTGATGGACAAGGCCGGGTATTAGGCGGCGTGGTGGTAGGCCGGGCCGATCTTATAAAAGAAATTTATTTATTCTGTAGAAACACAGGTCCTTCTTTAAGTCCGTTTAACGCATGGGTGCTAAGTAAAAGCCTTGAAACACTGGATGTACGTATGCAGCGCCATTGCGAGAATGCTTTAAAAGTGGCTACAGCATTGGAAGCTAACAACAAAATATCATGGGTAAAATATCCTTTTCTACCCAGCCATCCGCAATACCAGATTGCCATTAACCAAATGAAAGCAGGTGGTGGCATAGTTTGTTTTGAACTAAAAGGTGGTATAGAAAGCGGCAAAGCATTTTTAAATAGCCTTAAAATGCTTTCTATGACAGCCAACCTGGGCGATACAAGAAGTATTGCTTCGCATCCGGCCAGCACTACACACTCTAAACTAAGTGAGGCTGAAAGACAATCAGTAGGTATTACACCCGGTTTAATAAGAATATCTGTAGGTCTTGAATTTGTGGATGATATTATTAACGATATTACGCAGGCACTGGAAAATTGCTAGCTATAAAAAAATGCTGACTATCTGGTCGGCATTTTTTATGTAAAGTATTTTCTTTGGTACCCGGCACAATGGCTATTGGCAGCTAAACTTGCGTCGCACACTTGTACGTTCCTCATTTATGGCAGCAAACCCAGCAAATAATTCAAATAAAACCGTTTTACTTTTTCGATTTTTTGCTAATTCGGTAATTAATACCGGTTTGAAAATTCATCATGCGTTCGCCAATATTAATTTGGGCAAAACCGGTAATATCCCGAACTGTTAATGCCGCATTTCCACTTAAATAGGCATATCTTTTAACCGATGCACCTGGGTTGGTGTCATGGTAAATGTCTTTATAATTTTTACCCAATAAGTAATTGGCCTGGGCTTGAATACAAAACGAACCCTCTGTAAAACCAAAAGCCAGCTCGCTGCTAAGGCCAACTGTGCCTAACAGGCTGTTTGGGGCAATACCGGTTACTTCAATATTATTGTTTTTAATATTTTGCCTAAAGCTCAGATATTTACCAAATTCATTTTGTAAGGATGCAGAAACGCCTAAAATCCGCCATTCTGTTTGATTGCTGATGGGGATAGTAACTACCACACCTGCATTTAGGTTAGCACTGCCAAATGATTTATTGCCGGCATTATTATTAATATAGGCACTATCAAATAGTGGATTATAAGCTGCGCTGTCAAATTTTTTAATGCGGTAATTGCCTAGCGTAATGCCACCCCCATACCACGCTTTAAATGCACCAAATTGATGGGCATTATAAACATTTCCCTGTAAATTGTAGAATTGATCCCTGTTGTCTTCATTGGTGCTTCCCATAGTAAATGCGCCGTTTACATATAACTGACTTTTTGCACCATCGGTTTTCATAGGTAAAGTACGGTAGCTGTTGCTGCTGCCATACAAGGGGCTAACATAATAGGTTCTGGTGGCGCAACCGGTAAAGATTAAACCAATGCCTGCAATTATAGTCGAAAGAATGTTAAAATATTTAGTCCTAATCATAATGCTTGTTGAGAAACAAATGTAGAAATACGTTGCTTAAAGCAAAAAGAAATAGGATTTGTCGTCATAGGTATGATTATTGTTACAGTTTGAAAGGAGATATGTAGAAATCTGGTTTTGCATTTGTGATGAGCCCTTGTGGAAAATTAGTAAAATTTTGGGGAAAAGCAAATTCGGTAGATTATGATCTTATTATATCTTCGATTATAGAAATTTATTATCTAAACCATCCTACCATCTTATGAAAAACAAATAAAACATTCTAAACACCAATATTCTAGTTAAATGGAAAAGTATAACTACACTAAAGACAAAATTTGTACTGCTGTATTATTGTTAGCATCTAATACTGGTGCAATAAAAGAACGTATTAGTAATGCATTCTCCATTATTTATTCTTTATCAGAAAAGGATTTTGATACTGACCTGAAAGAAGACTGGAATTTTATATATGGTAACATTGCCAAAAATTTTCCCTTAAGCCAACAATCTGTAACTTCAGACAGTATTTTTTCAACCATCGATAAAATGGACGAGCTTACCTGTAAATTAATTGCAGAACGTATTTGTATCCTGGATTATAAACTGCGACTGAATTAGGCAAATATTTTATTTGCACGCATTGTGAAACATATTTAGGCGTTTTCTACTTTACTGTATTGTAACAGTTTGGTAGCACCGCCAACAAAAAAAAGAGCCTTTATAAAGGCTCTTTTTTTATAAAAATATAGTGAATGTTTTATTCCAATGTGCCAACAGGTACCTGTTCTACTTGTACTTTTAGTAAACCTGTGCCTTTAGTAAGACCAATTTGTTTGGCTGCTGTGGTGGTAAGATCGATAACCCTGCCTTTTTTAGCCATTTTAGGGTGCATTCTGTCGTTAACAATAACTATTACTGAAAGACCACTTTTTAGATTGGTTACCCTTACCCAGCTATTTAATTTAAAATTGTTGCTGGCCCCGGTATATTTTTCATTTCTAAAAATTTGTCCTGTAGCAGTTTTAGAGCCTTCGAATGATTTATTATAAAAGCTGGCTATTCCCTTAATTTTTTTGCCTTTAAAATTGATATTTATGCTGTCGAAGGCCGGTATTTTAGCACTATCATTTTTGGTATTATTAGCACTGTCAGAATTAGTGAAAGCCTCGTGTGGATTTGCTGTGAATGGTTTTGCTGCTGAATAATAAATAGTAGCATCAGATTGTACATCTGTGCTAAGTAAGAAGCAAAGCAGTAAAAAAATAGCGTATGAAGTCTTCATATTCTAATTAAATGCGGCACCAGGTTTTTTCTATTTCACCTCTTTCCAATATGGAATTTCTCAACGAAACCTGGTTCCTTTTTTAAACTAGCCAAAATCTTCAATTAACGTGCCAAAAACCGAAATAATAGCTAATGTTATTGATTGTCAAGCTTTTATAAAAAATGGCAATAAGCGCTTTTTATCGTTAACAGGGCAAATGTCTGTAAAATTAAAATAACAATCGTTAGTATTTTAATTAAAACTTGCAACTAAGGAGTACTGGGGCATGCAGCATTTTTTAAAATCTTACATTTGTTGTATGGATAGGATAGCAAAAATTTTGTCATTTTTAGAAAGTTCTCCTAATGATAATTTTCTACAACATGCATTGGCTCTGGAATATATTAAAATAGGCGAGGATACCCGTGCCAGAAATATTTTTGAAGAAATTTTGCAAGTTTCGCCCGATTATATTGGTTCATATTATCATTTATCAAAACTGCTGGAAAGGATGGAGGAAGTTGATTTAGCTGTTCAATGGTATAAAAAGGGAATGGATGCGGCCAAAGCTGCCGGTGATAACCATGCCTACAATGAATTGCAGGCCGCTTATGAAGATTTGGTATATTAGTCAAAAAAAATGCGGAAATAGCTCAGTTGGTAGAGCATTAGTTTCCCAAACTAAAGGCCGCGGGTTCGAGTCCCGTTTTCCGCTCAGTTTATGTTCTTCTCATTTGCTGCCATATGGCAGAAAGCACAAGAGTGCGACGCAAGTACAGCCTAATTTGTAACAAATGCCCGTTACATAATTGTTTTTTCTATAAGTTATAACAGGTTAAAGGGTGCAATAGTGGTAAACAGTTGCGGCTGATTCCTTATTTTTGTGTACCTACAACAGATTGTATATGAGTGAGGAGAAAAGTTTAAATTTTATTGAAGAAATAATTGAAGAGGATCTTAGATCGGGCAAACACAGTAGTATTCTAACCCGTTTCCCGCCAGAGCCTAATGGCTACCTGCATATTGGTCATGCCAAAAGTATTTGCCTGAATTTTGGTTTGGCAATAAAATATGGTGGCGGTACTAACCTAAGGTTTGATGATACAAATCCTGTAACTGAAGAAACGGAATATGTAGACAGTATTAAGGAAGATATTAAATGGTTGGGTTTTAACTGGACTAAAGAATTATATGCCAGTGATTATTTTGAGCAATTATTTGCCTATGCAGTAACCCTTATTAAGAAAGGACTGGCATATGTGGATGATAGCAGCAGCGAACAAATAGCTGCAGAAAAGGGTTCACCTACACAACCAGGGATTGAAAACAAGTTTCGCAGCCGTACTGTTGAGGAAAACCTGCAATTATTTGCTGATATGCGTGCCGGAAAATATGCAGATGGCGAAAAAGTATTGCGTGCAAAAATTGATATGAGTGCACCTAATATGCACATGAGAGATCCATTGTTGTATCGTATAAAACATGCCCATCATCACCGCACTGCCAATGATTGGTGTATTTATCCTATGTACGATTTTGCACATGGCCAAAGCGATTCAATTGAAAATATTACCCATTCTATATGTACGCTGGAATTTATTCCACATCGCCCATTGTACGAATGGTGTATTGAACAATTAGGCATTTTCCCCTCACGCCAATACGAGTTTGCACGTTTAAACATGACCTATACCGTGATGAGCAAACGCAAACTGCTGCAACTGGTAAACGAAAATCATGTAACCGGTTGGGATGATCCCCGCATGCCAACTATTAGTGGTTTGCGCAGAAGAGGATTTACTCCCGAAAGTATTCGTGAATTTTGCGACAGGATAGGAATTGCCAAAAGAGATAATCTGATTGATGTTGGCTTATTGGAGTTTTGTGTAAGGGAACATCTTAACAGGGTGGCCCAGCGCCGCATGGTGGTTTTTGACCCGCTTAAAATTATTATTACCAATTACCCTGATACAGAAGAACTTTTCCCAACTGAAGATAATCCCGAAGCTGCTGAAAAAACCTATCGTCACCTGCCATTTACAAAAGAATTGTTTATTGAACGCGATGACTTTATGGAAGTGGCACCCAAAAAATATTTCAGGTTAGCCCCGGGTGCAATGGTGCGTTTGAAAAGTGCATATATCATTAAATGCGATACAGTAATTAAAGACGAAAACGGTAATGTAACAGCGCTGGAATGCACCTATATACCCGAAAGTAAAAGTGGTAGTGATACTTCGGGCATCAATGTAAAAGGTACATTACATTGGGTAAGTGCCAAACATGCTGTAAATGTAGAAGTCCGTTTATATGATCGTTTGTTCCGCTCAGAAAACGTGGCGGCAGAAGAAGGCGATTTTAAAGATAATATTAACCCGGATTCGTTGCAGGTAATACAAAACGCCTATGCAGAACCGGCACTTTTGCAATCAGATTTACAGGAACGTTATCAGTTTTTGCGTAAGGGATATTTTTGCCTGGATAAAGATTCAACGGCTGAAAAATTAGTGTTTAACAGAACCGTTACATTAAAAGATACCTGGGCAAAAGAAACGCGTAAGGCGTAAATGCATATTCGTTTTATATTTAGGTAAATGCTGTGTAATGCGCAGCATTTATTATTTAAACCAAAAGCTATTGGCCCATCAGCAAATTATTAATTAAACAACTGTTGCGTCGCACTCTTGTACGTTCATATCAATGTGCAGCAAAAAGAAAAGTATGAGTAACCTGTTAGTGCAATTTAAAAATCACATGCAGCAGCAGTTTCCACAAATAGCTGTTCAAAATAACATGTTGGTGCTCGCAATAAGCGGTGGGGTAGATAGTGTTGTATTATTGCACCTCCTGGCGGCTTCCGGTTATAACTTGGAGTTGGCGCACTGTAATTTTCAGCTTAGGGCAGAGGAAAGCGAAAGAGATGAGGCATTTGTTCAGTCACTGGCCATTCAATATCAAAAAAAATTGCACCTGCGGCGTTTCAGTACAGCTCAAATAGCTGCCAGTGAAAAAAAATCAATTCAGGAAACTGCACGCACCATTCGGTACAGTTGGTTTGCTGAACTGGTAGAAGAAAACAGGGATACCTATCTTGTAACGGCACACCATGCAAACGATAATATTGAAACCCTTCTGATGCATTTTTTCAGGGGCACTGGTATTAATGGCTTACATGGCATTCCACCCCAGCAAAATCGTATCATCAGACCATTACTTTTTGCCAAGCGGGAAGATATACTTGAGTATGCCAAAGTACATCATTTAAGTTGGGTGGAAGACAGTTCAAATGCACTGGATAAATATACCCGCAATTATTTTCGGTTAGGATTAATACCCTCCATAAAAGAAGTGTACCCGCAGGTAGAAGATAACTTGTTGCATAATATTGATCGCTTTAAAGAAGCGGAGATATTGTATCAACAAGCCATTGATTTACATAAAAAGAAATTGCTGGAGTATAAAAATGCAGAAGTGCATATCCCCATTTTGAAGCTATTGCAAACAGTGCCATTTAATGCGGTTGTATGGGAAATATTTAAACCTTTCGGATTTAATGCACAGCAGGTAAATGAAGTAAGAAAATTATGTACAGCAGATAACGGTAGCAGTATTTTGTCCACATCTTATAGAATAATCAGAAACCGCAATTGGCTTATAATAGCCCCCGTACAAAATATTGATAATACTATAATCGTAGTTGAACGGAATGCCTCAAAAGTGGTATATGGTAGCGGACAATTGACTATTGATCATTTAAATAAAACAACTAGCTCAATTACATCTGATAATGACACAGCACTATTAGACGCTGATAAAATTAGTTATCCTTTATTATTGCGTAAATGGAAGCAGGGAGATTATTTTTATCCATTAGGCATGCAGAAAAAGAAAAAATTGTCGCGTTTTTTTATCGACCAGAAATTATCAGCAACTGAAAAGGAACAAGTGTGGGTATTGGAATCGGATAAGAAGATTATCTGGGTTGTTGGGTATCGCATTGATGACAGGAGTAAAGTTACCAACCAAACAAAGAAAATGATAAAACTACAGGTATAGTAGTTTGTATTCAAATACAATCAACGGATAAAACCTAGCTGCCCCAAAGGGCATTGTTCAATAATCCAATAATGATAAAAGTAGCAATTCTAAATAAATTTTTGCCCCAGCATGCGGTATAATTGAATAAGTGCAGCAAGTATAAAAATACCACCCATGATGTAGTTTAAGGTTTTATTGCTGGTGTTTAATTTGGTTATAAGCCAATTTCCTCCGTACATATAAAGGGCTAATCCACTAATTGTACCTGTACCGCAACCAATGGTAAAAATATTAAAATCAGTAAAATTTGAGTGAAGCACCCCATTATTAAGTAAGTAAGAACTCCAAATAAACCAAAATGGAATTTGAGCCGGGTTTAAGGCACTCATACTAATACCCAAAATAAATCGGTTAATATTATTTTCAAGAAGCAGTGCTTTAGATTCTTTATGTTGTTTGCGGGCTGTCATAAAACTAAAATAGCCTAACACTAAAAATACAACTACTGTTAGCCATCCCAGAATTGTAAAAAATAGCTGGTGTTGCATAATCCAGTCTACCCCGGAAAGTGTAAGTCTTAAATAGATTATTTCAACCACTGCAACGCCTATCGAATATTTCCAGGCATTGGTAAAGTTTTCCTGTACGGCTATTTGCGTAGAAGTAATGCTCATAGAGCCCAGGGGCAATTGCCCTAAAAAGCTAACGAGCCATCCTGTACAAAAAATAATAATAAAATTCATCTATAAATATGCTGAATATCTGCAAAAAATAGGGTAGCTGCTTCGTATTGGTACACCATATACAAAAAAAGCCACGTTATTGCTAACGCAGCTTATTATAAATAAGTGCAATAAGAAATTAAGCTTTAACAGCTACTTTCTTAGAAAGTTTACTTTTTAAGTTTGCGGCTTTATTTTTATGGATAATGCCTTTCTTAGCCAGCTTGTCAATCATTGAAATTACATTCGGCAATGATTCACCATAAGTTTTCTCATCTTTCTCAGTAGCTTTCAGATCACGGATAGCATTACGGGTAGTTTTACCATAGTAACGGTTTCTGTCTCTGCGTTTAGAAGCCTGACGAGTATCTTTTTTGGTAGCTTTATGATTTGCCATATTCTTTTTTTTTCGGACGGCAAAAGTAGGGATATAAGATTGAATTGAAAAATTTTACAGGAAAATAAAATTTATTTCTGGCTTTTTTATGAATATTTTGATCTACATACGCTCTACAAATATCTTTTTTTACAATGCAATCAACGATATTTGCACCCTGGCCATGTGTAACTTATTAAAATTAAATGGATGAAAGACTTTTCGTATATCACTAATTCTCACCCCGCATTTATAGAAAGCTTATACCAGGATTTTGTAAAAGATCCCTCAAGTATAGATGCGGATATGAAAAAATTCTTCGAAGGATTTGATTTTGCAGTAGCCAATAATGCTGCTGCTGTAAATGGCGGTGTTGCCACTACAGACCATAGTTCAGCACCAATTATTGATTGGATGAGAGAAATTAGGGTATATCGTTTAATACTGGGATACCGTAATAAGGGCCATCTTATTGCTAAAACCAATCCTATCCGCACCCGTAAAGACCGCGGTGCCAACCTTGATTTGGGCTTCTTTGGCCTTTCTGATGCCGATTTGGATACAACTTTTAATGCGGGCAACCTGATAGGTCTGGGCACAGCTACTTTGCGCACCATAGTGCAACATTTGCAGGATTGTTATGCAAATCATGTTGGTATCGAGTTTAAATATATTAGCGAACAGGAACGTGTTGATTGGATAACCAAAGAAATGGAGGTTAATTTTTCAACACCGCTTTCTCTTGATAAAAAGAAGCGCATTCTGGAGAAGTTGAATCAGGGTGTTATGTTCGAAAAGTTCCTGCACACCAAATATATTGGCCAAAAAAGGTTTTCATTGGAGGGCGGGGAAACTACCATTGCTGCCCTGGATGCTATCATAAATACCGCTGCAGAACATGATGTACATGAAGTGGTGATAGGTATGGCCCATCGTGGCCGCTTGAATATATTGGCAAATATCATGGGTAAAACCTATGAGCAGATTTTCAGCGAATTTGAAGGCACTGCCAAATTAGACCAAACCATGGGTAGTGGGGATGTAAAATACCATATGGGTTATGGTAGTGAGGTAGCATCTTCCAAAGGGCAAAAAATGCATCTTAAATTAATGCCCAACCCTTCCCACCTGGAAGCCGTTGATCCTGTAGTGCTGGGCTTTTCAAGGGCAAAGGCAGATGTAATGTATACCAGTGATTTCGATAAAATTTTACCGATTCTGATACATGGCGATGCTTCTGTTGCCGGGCAAGGTATTGTTTATGAAGTACTGCAAATGAGCGATTTGGATGGCTATAGCACAGGCGGCACCATACATTTTGTTATTAATAACCAGATTGGTTTTACAACAGATTTTGACGATGCAAGAAGCTCAGATTATTGTACCTCGCTGGCAGCAGCAATACAGGCCCCTGTATTGCATGTGAATGGCGATGATGCAGAAGCAGTGGTAAAATGCGTTGAAATTGCTACCCGGTACAGGCAAACCTTTAATGCAGATATTTTTGTAGATATGGTTTGTTACCGCCGTCATGGCCATAATGAAGGAGATGATCCTAAGTTTACTCAACCACAGTTATACTCACTAATTGAGAAACACCAAAACCCAAGGGAGGTATATACACAGTTCTTGTTGCAAAACGGAGAACCCGATGCACGTGAACTGGCCAAAGAAATGGAAAAAGAGTTCTGGGCCAGCCTGCAGGACCGTCTTGACGAGGTGAAACAAAAACCATTGACATACACTTATCAGCCACCGGAACTGGCCTGGAAAAGCTTAAGAAGGGCTGTTCAGGCAGATTTTGAAAAATCTCCTGCCACTGCCATCTCAGAAGCAGATTTTAGAAAAATATTTGATGCTATCATGGTGTGGCCTGCTGATTTTGCCCCGCTTAAAAAAGTGGAGAAAATTATCCAGGAAAAAATAAAATTGTTTCAAACAGAAACAAAGGTTGACTGGGCTACCGGAGAATTAATGGCTTACTCCAGTTTATTGCTAAACGGCAGCGATGTGCGTATGAGCGGACAGGACGTTAAAAGAGGCACTTTCTCTCACCGTCATGCAGTATTAAGAGATGAAAATACTGATTCGTATTATAACAGGTTAAGTAGAATAGATGGTGCTAAAGGGCACTTTAGAATTTATAATTCGCTGTTAAGTGAATATGGTGTATTGGGTTTTGAATATGGATATGCTTTGGCAAACCCCAATGCATTGGTTTTATGGGAAGCCCAGTTTGGCGATTTTTGTAATGGTGCCCAAACCATGATCGATCAGTTTATAAGTGGTGGTGAGCAAAAATGGAACCGTATGAATGGCATTACCTTATTATTGCCACACGGTTACGAAGGGCAAGGCCCGGAACATAGCAGTGCCCGCATGGAGCGCTTTTTACAAGCCTGCGCAGAGTTAAACATGGTTGTTACCAATATAACTACAGCGGCCAACTTGTTTCATGCATTACGCAGGCAATTGGCCTGGCAGTTTCGTAAGCCATTAATTAATTTTTCGCCTAAAGCCAATTTGCGTCATCCGGGCAGTTATAGCCATATGAGCGAGTTTATTAATGGCGGCTTTAAAGAAATTTTGGATGACGATACAGTTACCGATGCAAGCCTAATTAAAAAAGTGCTTATGTGTTCTGGTAAATTGTATTTCGACCTGGCTGAAAGAAGGCAAAAACTAAATACGCAGGATACTGCCATTGTAAGGCTGGAACAAATTTATCCGTTGCCTTATCAGCAGCTGGAAGCCTTGAACAAAAAATACAATAAGGCAACCTGGTTTTGGGTACAGGAAGAGCCATTAAATATGGGTGCAGCTTCTTTTCTAAAAATGAATTTGAACACCATTAATTTTGGCATTATTAGCCGTAACCCAAGTGCTGCCACTGCAACGGGTTATAATAAAGTACATAAGCAGGAGCAGGAAGAAATTATTGATACTGCTTTTAATATTTAATTGTTGCCACACATATAGTATGCCGGCAAATAATACTGTTTATTTGCCGGCATTTTTATTTAACTAAAATGATGGATCGGTCATTTGTTGGTATGGCATCGTCTCTTGCGTCGCACACTTGTACTTTCTGAACCTGAATAAGCTTTAAGCCAACAGCCAATGGATTTACTATAGTACAAGAGTGCGACGCAACGGATGCTGAATAGCATTGATTTGTTGGGTTCATAAAATAAAGTAAATACTAATGATGGGGTACATGAATAGTTGGCCGTTAATGGCTTAACTATTACTTTTGATAATTGCGCTATTGTATACCGTATAATTTGATAAAAGAGGAGGATGAAAATGTTTTCGTATGCATTGTTAGAACCAGGATGTTATTACCTTATTCAGGAAAAAGAGAATGATCCTATTACACTGATACAAATAAAAGTTGTTACTGATGCAGCCATGTTTGTGGTAAAGTATCAGGAAGATATAAAGTCTGAATGGAAGAAAAAAGCAGATGCTATATTTGATATTATAGAGTTATTGGGCGATAAACCGGCATCGGAATGGCGCAAAATATACTTTAATAATGCAGATGCTTTTTATGAAGAAGAGGATGATGATGAGGAAGGAAGATAATTTTTTTACAGAAAAATTCTTAAAAAAATTTGGTAGAAAAACTCACAACCCTATCTTTGCACTCCAATTAAAAAAAAGAGGGAGTTTAGCTCAGCTGGTTTAGAGCATCTGCCTTACAAGCAGAGGGTCGGCGGTTCGAACCCGTCAACTCCCACCTGATAATCAAGCAGTTATGATTTATATCATAGCTGCTTTTTTATTTTGCGACCAAAAATGCGACCATATAATGGTACAAGAAAAGATAACAAGAAATAAGTAAGAGAAAACAAAAAATTGAGTGTAGAGAGTTGAAAGCCTGATCATAGCTTACAACGATTTTTGATGGTTAATTACTTCAATTGTTTTATAACAATATCAGATTGCAAACCCATATACTGACAGAACTCATCAACAGTTACAACCTGGTGTTGTAGCTTGTTTAAATGATGCTTGATCTTCTTAATAAGATTTCTGCCGTACCTATCGCTTCTGCCTGTGATTACCATAATGTCCTTTGGATAAATACACAGTCTATTCATTAATCAAATAACTTTTAATACACTATCCATACTTAGGGTATGCCTTTGATATGAATTATATAGAGCAAATATAACTCTTTTTTGAAGACGGTAAAACTGTGTTTGTTGGAATAATGTGGACTAATCGGAACGGACGACCGGCCACATTTGCAAAGGCTTTGCAGCAGTTATAATTTTGTTTACGAACGCTGATAAAACAGCAAATTTGAAACAAATTATTAACCCAATAAATTTTTTACAATGGCAAGGCAAAAAGGAATTATTAAATTAGACGGTACTATTGGAGATATTACCTTCTACAAATCACAAGATGGATATTTGGCAAGAGAAAAAGGTGGTGTGTCTGCCGACCGTATTGCTAATGATCCTAATTTTCAAAGGACCCGTGAAAACGGTGAAGAATTTGGAAGGGCCGGCAAGGCTGGTAAAATGTTGCGTACCGCCATAAGAGGTTTATTGCAAAATGTTGCGGATGGCAGGATGGTGGGACGCCTTACTCAGGAAATGGTAAAAGTATTGCAGGCTGATGTTACCAGTGTTCGTGGTAAACGTAATGTTATTGATGGGGAAGCAGAGCTTTTGGAAGGTTTTGAATTTAACATTCGTAGTAAATTAGGAACAACCTTATTTGCACCGTTTACAGCAGTAATAGACAGAGTGGCCGGAACCCTTAATGTGGATGTAGCTTCTTTCATTCCAATTAATATGGTAGCTGCACCAGGCGGAAGCACTCATTTTAAATTAACGTCTGCCGGGGCGGCGGTTGATTTTGAGAATGAAACTTTTGAAGTTGATACAAATGAGACTGCACAAATGCCCCTGGACACCATTGCTACCGCAGTGATCAACCTTTCAAATACAGTTACTGCAAATAGCACAAATCCTCTGTTTCTGGCTTTGGGAATTGAATTTTACCAAGAAGTAAACGGAGTTAAATATTCATTGAAAAACGGATCTTACAACGCCTTATCATTGGTAAAAGTAAATGGTGTTTAATTTCAATTAATTTAAGCCTTTTGAAGGCTTTGAAAAGTCTCAGGTTTTCTGAGGCTTTTTTTTGTGCCCTATAGATAAGGATTTTGTCGGGATAAAAAAAGGATGTACCCTACCCGAGGGGACACCCTAAAGGCAAAGCCCCTAAAAGGGCAATGCACAAAGCTGACGGCGGCCTGATGGAAAGCACCAGAGGAACCAGCCTGAAGCAAGCCGATAGACGGAACAGCTTACTAATGGACGATAATAAACTGAGCGCCGACGAAAATGCCTGCTGAAGGCTACCTGCGGAACAGGCGGAACTGCAAATAAATGACTGCTGACAGGACAAACTGCCAAACGACGATTGGTGATGATACGAAGCTGCTTTTGCATAATGTGAATTTTTATAAGCATCTCTCAGCGAAGGCAGATAAAAAACCAAAAGGAAACGGAATAAAAGATGGGGCTGTGCGCCGGGGCTGTGTTTATGCCGTAGTCTTTTGGTTTTTTTAGTCAGGGCTGTGTAGCGGGCTGCCGTAGCTATTTTGCTTAATAAAAAACACATTTGCAAAGGCTGTCTCATTCACCAGGTCTGTGAAGGATGTAAAAAAGCGGACACGAATGCCCGCCTTTGTTTCGGCTAGTATTCAGTTGGTAACATCAGGCAGCCATCTACGAGCCAGATGGTGGCAAGATCATAAGGAAAATCGCTGAAGGGGATTTTCTGGCTTGCTACCGGATTGTTGTTGCCATCTGTGGCTTTTACAAAAAACTTGTCTGCCTTTTCCCTCTTTAATTCCCATACCTGGAACCTTTCGAGATTGACTGCTTTTTTGCATTGGTGACTGATGATTAAATCAATCAGCCAATAAGCCTGGCAGGCTTCTGCCATGTCTTTTACACCATTTGTGTAAAGCATGAGTGATGGACGATGACAATAGAAATTTTCTGAACCGTTGCCTGTCTGAATGTGGTCGTTTGCGTTGCTCATTGTAATTGTTTTTTTGTTTAAAATATTTTCCAAAAGAAAAAAGGAAAAAAAAGAAAGCTGATGAATTAGCAATGCAGCTAAAAAAAACAAAAGCAGAAGCCGCATAAATGATGGCTTTTTGGCGTGGTTTTTTGGTAAAAAAACCATGACAAAAAATTGTGCGGCTGGGCTGTGTTTATGGCGGCTGTCTTTTGCTTTTTTTATTTGGGTTTTGTGCGCTGGCCTGCATTGCTATTTTTGCGGACTTTTTTTTACTTTATTTTTTTGGATTTGTTTCGGTTGTCATTTCATCAACTGAAACAAATAGCTGTATTTGTTTTTCTGTATTTGTATTTCTGTCTTTTGTATTCCTGTATTTTGTTGTTAATGAAAAATCCACTGCTGACTTCCTGCTTTCACTGCTGACCTGCGACCCCACCTGCGCCTTTGGCTTGCTGGGTGAGGGCGGGAATGGCTTACCCCGACTTAAAAGTGTAGCGAAGCGGAACGGCGAGGGGTAAGCCATGAAGCCCGCAACTCAACGTGGCTGCTTTTTTGTGTGGTATAGCATAGCGAAGCTATAAGCAGGGGAATCACACAAAAAGCAATGGATAGGGCTGTGCCAGTGCAGCAAGCCAACAGCAGGGGGCGCATAGGGAGCAGGCGGTTTTTGCGTTGGCTTTTGTGCATGGGAAAACCGCCGTAGCGACCGGGCTACAAATGAGGAGGAGGCTTTATTATTTTTTACACTACAGAAAGGCGAAGCCACCAATACTAAAAAATAATAAAATAGCCGACGGACTGCGGGGCAGCGAAGGGATGGCAAAACCATGACAATGACGGCGAAGCCTTATTGGCGTGGTTTTTATTGCGTGGGCTGCTGCAACCGCAGACAACTTAGCCCAAGATACTTTGCACCAGAACGGAGTGGAGGTGCAATAAATAGAAAGGCGTAAGCCACCATATAAAGAAGCGTTGGTTGATTGCTGCTTATTTTTTTAAAAGCGTTGGACATCGTGCTGGCTTTAAAAAAATAAGCTGCAATGGCAGGCTGTATTTGTTTTACTGCTTAGCCGCCTTTGGGCTTAGCAGTAAAACTTTGAGTGTCATAAAAAAAGCCCCGAAGGGCTAATACTAAGGAAGCATGGCATACCAACGCTTAGAACCAGGAGCAGGATAACGGGTACGGGAACTAAAATTACCACGGATGACATTGACACGCCAGCCATTAGTAGATTGCCAAATTTGCAGAATAGGCGAACTGAAGATTAAGTGATACATAACATACAATTTAAAAAATGAAGAAATAAATATGTAGCATCACCACGGCCAACGTCCAAATAAAAAACCAAATAAAAACCATAGCACTTCTGTTCAAGATCTTTGCTGGAGCCTTATTTTTATTTTTTTACAAGTACACTTTTTAGATACCAAACTGAAGTTAAAAAAATAAAAAAAAGAGAGCTGGTAAGCTGGTGCTGAGCCGACTTGATTGGCCTGGTTTATTTGTGTTTTTTTTTGGCTGGCCGTAACTTAGTGGAATATTTGTTGTTGATAATTTCTCGGAGAATGGGATTCAATCGGAGCAATTATTTTATATGAAACGGAATGCATAGGGAGTATGGGTGCGCTGGCTTGCAGCTGCCCTTCCCAAGCTTGTGCGGTGGCTTTGGGCTGCTGCAGGAGTGCCTACCGGAGCGTACTAATTCTTGCTAAAAGGCTACCTGAATGAATGGAACGAAGTGAAGTGGAGTTCACGGAACGAAACGAGTGAAATGAAGAAGGTGGCCTGGAAGCATTAGATGTATAAAAAGCCAAATCGATAACCGGACGATGAAAGGATTGTGACACAACGATGCTGCTATGAAACACTGAAGCTGGTATCAAAAGACTATAGGATTAGCAAGCTAGTTAAAAAATAGGTTGAGAAACCAATTTGAATTGCTCCGATTCTTGAAGCTGGATTGCCAAGCAAATCTTTCTGCCTGCTTTGTTTGTAATTGAATCTGAATACTGTTTGGGTTAGAGGACTCCATGAGTGGAAAGCCCGGCAGATAGCTGACAACGATGAACGAATGAATGTAGTGCAACGAAATGAATGAGTGAGGCGGCGTGAGCTTGAGCAGTAGGGTTAACGGTTGGCTTGAAGCATTTGGCTGCGAAACCTTAGCCTTGTGTGTATGGGTAGCTATATGCTTTGTATGGCTCTGGAAGGTTGTTCAATTTCGGGTTTTGATTACTCTGCTTTAGCAAGTATTGTTCGTAAATCTTCTGGTATCTCCATCCTTTTTAATGGAGGAACATTCGCACCGCCAGTATTGCCCACAGGAATTTTTCCTACAAATGACTTTACCCCACCTATTAATAGACGGGGTATTTGTCCTAAAATTTCTTTACGACTTTTAATTTTAATACCAAACTGTAGCATTACCCAATGCACATAGGTATGTTCTACAAACCACTGTTGACCGATAACATGAGCCCTTTCAAGTTTCCTCCATGCTTCGCTTAAATTTCCTTGATTTAATTCGTTACGGAAATCGTTCAATTCCTGATAAAAAAAAGGTTTTAAAGAGTGGGGCATCTTCCAATAGACTTTCATATTATCTTATTTTAATAAAATTATAGAATTAGGTGCAATCTGTGAAAAAATGCACTAAACCTTTACCTTTTGTATTCTAACTGCATTTAAAATTGCCAATAATGCTACCCCCACGTCAGCAATAACAGCTTCCCATAAAGTAGCAATACCTCCGGCTCCCAGAATTAATACAATCACTTTTACCACCATAGCAATGGTGATGTTCTGCCAAACAATTTGTCTTGTGATTTTACCAATTTTAATTGCTGTGACAATTTTTGAAGGTTGGTCATTTTGAATAACAATATCTGCTGTTTCAATTGTTGCATCGCTGCCCAAGCCACCCATTGCAATACCTGCATCTGCCAATGCTACAACAGGCGCATCATTTACGCCATCACCTATAAAGGCAATGTGCATTCCTTCATTTTTTAATGCCTGTACTTTTTCTACTTTTCCTTCCGGCAATAAATCACCATAAGCATTATCAATACTTAGTAACTGTGCCACTTTTGAAACTACCACCTGCTTATCGCCGGATAACATTACGGTCTTAATATTCAGTTTGTGCATTTCCTCAATGGCCTGCTTTGCATCTTCTTTTATTTCATCGGCAATAGTGATATAACCTGCATATTTATCGTTCACAGCAATTACTACCACCGTGTCAACAAGGTTATCAATTTCAGCAGGGTATTCAATATTAAATTTCTTCAACAATTTTACATTGCCTGCCAAAACATTCTTTCCATCAACCGTACCTTTCAAACCATGCCCTGATACTTCTTCAACATTTTCTGCTTTCAGGCTTTTTGCAGCATCCCCAGCATATTCAACCACCGCTTTTGCAATGGGATGTGTTGAGTTACTTTCCAATGCTGCTGTGATTTTAATCAATTCATCTTTATCAATATCTTTTGTTACTACTTCCTGAACTTTAAAAACCCCTTTGGTAAGTGTACCTGTTTTATCCATCACTACCACGTTCACTTTTGTAACCACATCTAAAAAATTAGAGCCTTTAAACAAGATCCCATTTTTTGAAGCCAATCCTATTCCACCAAAATATCCTAACGGTATTGACACCACCAAAGCACATGGGCAACTAATTACTAAAAATACCAATGCTCTATAAAACCACACGTTGAAGATGTAGGGGTCGATAAAAAAGTATGGAACTAAACAAACAGCTACTGCAAGCGCAAAAACTATAGGTGTATATATTTTTGCAAAGCGGCTAATAAATAATTGAGTTTGAGATTTTCTTGCAGTAGCATCCTGCACCATTTCTAAAATCTTGCTCAGCTTACTATCTTTAAAAAGGGATTTTACTTTTATCTCTGAAACTTTATCAAGATTTATCATTCCTGCCAATACCTGCTCACCCTTGCGTTTTGTATCGGGCTTGCTTTCGCCTGTAAGAGCTGCTGTATTGAATGTACCGGCATCTGAATTTAACTCGCCGTCCAATGCCACTTTTTCACCTGCCTTTACCTGTATAATTTCATCTACCAGAATTTCGTTGGGATGAATAACCTGCGTTGTTCCATTTCTTAAAACGGTTACTTCATCAGGCCGTATATCTAACAGGGCTTTTATACTTCTCTTTGCTTTACTCACTGCTGAATCCTGGAACCACTCGCCAATAGAATAGAAAACCATTACTGCTACACCTTCACTATAAGAGCCAATACTAAAAGCACCGATAGTTGCAACACTCATTAAAAAGAATTCATTAAAAAAGTCTAAGCGTTTAGCTTTTATAAAAGCAAGCTTCAGCACATTATAGCCTGCAAGTAAATAAGCAAGTATGTAAATAATTAAGTCAACCGGAAATGCCGGCTTAAATTTAAATCCAAATTCCATTACCATCATTACCAATAATATAGCAAGAGAAGACAGTAAAGGCCAATGGCTCTGCCAGCCATCGGATTCCTGTCCGCCGTGATTGTGCCCGTCATCATCGGCATGAGCATCATCGTGATTATGTTCCTCACCCTCATTGTGTTCATGCTTAGTATTATCGCCTACAGCAGCGACTTTTTTTGTATTGTCTTTTTCGTCTGTGTTGCAACATTCCTGTGCCATATAAATTAATTAAGAAAGAAAAAATGATATAATGCCTGTTATTACTAAAGTCCATCCGGTAATTATACCCGACTTATGTTCAATTGTATGCCAATTTAATTTTAGTATTTCTTTGTAGGCAAGCCTTACCCACAATACCATTCCCGAAACTGATATAACCAGGTATAACACTGCTATACTTATCAATGCCCAAACCCCTTTTGCACCTGCTAATAAAAAATAGGCTTCTATCTCCATACATGGCGACAAGAACATAGCTATTACCAAGGCCCCTATAATTTTATTTTTAGGAAGTGATGGTTCAGGAGTATTGTGTAAATGAAAGTGCTTGTGCCGGTGATGCTGATAAATAAAAAATGTACCAATTAAAATTAAAATTGCAGGTGCAATAAAATGAGTAAAGTACTCAATTTTACTAGCAAGCTGTAACCCTAACAAACCTAAAATAATACCTATTGCAACAGTACTTAAAGCATGTGCCAACCCAGAAATAAATGTTACCCTGGTTACTTCCTGTAAAGACCAGTTATCTTTTTTGCCAATAGCTAATACAGGCAGCCAATGATTGGGTATTATCGCATGAAGTAAGCTGATAATCAAACTGCCTGTAATGATGCTATACATACTGATTTTACATTGTACTTATTAATGCCAAAATGCCTGAAAGCATTACTATACATTTCCAACAATTAAGTTTCATATTTTAATTTTTTAAGAAAAATTTAAAATTAAGTATGTACCAGCTTTTTCAGTTAATACATACTACATTACAATTAATTCAGCACAATATTGCCATGATGATGGGCATGGCATGCTTCTGCACATTTGATGCATTCGACTGCACATTTTTTACAATGTTCATGTTCATGCTTACTGCATTCCTCGGCACAATGGCGGCAAATCTTTTCGCAAAAAGCTAAAAACTCATGTGAAAATTCGCTTTCCCTAATTAACAGTTTAGCCGCCAATGAGCAAACTTCTGCACAATCCCTGTTTAGTTCAATGCAATGTGCCATAGGTGTTACATCTTGTTCAGCAAGACATGATGCACCGCAGCTTTCGCAAGTTGTTGAGCAAGCCAACAGCTGTTGAATAAGCGCTTCGTGCTTATGCCCTGTATGATGGTGTGATGGTTGTTCGTGATCCATAATTTTTGTTTTAATGTTTGAATAATTTTACAAAACTATTCTAAACTCAGTGCAACTGAATTGCATTGTTGCTGCAGGTGTCACAAATACCCCTTGCTACAAAACTCACTTCCTGTAATTGAAAACTATCTGGTAGCTTTATTACAGGCATGTCTTCTTTTGGCAAACACATTAACTCTTTGCAGCTAGTGCAATAGAAATGAAGGTGCATATCGTAATGCACGCCTGATGTGCAATCCTTATCACATAAAGCATATTTGGTTCCCTCATTGCCATCTCTAATGTCATGGATCAACCCTTTTTCTTCAAAGGTCTTAACAGTTCGATAAATTGTGATCCTATCTGAATGTTGAAATTCGTTTTCCAAATCATTCAAACTTATTGCAGTCGTTTGATTTAGAATGTATTCCAAAACCATTACCCTCATTGGAGTTGGAGTAATTTGTTTTGCAATAAGCATGTTTTCAAGTTCGTTGCTCATAGTATTTTATTTTGTAGATAGACTGCTGAAGTTTTTTGTATGTTGATAGTTTGCTACTACTCTTCCCCGCTTCCTTTTGTAAGCTGTGATAATAAATAATAAGCTCCTTTAATTACCACTTTTGCATTTGCAGGAATTTCTACCAAAGGTAATATTTCGGTAAAGCCTATATCGCTTACACCTTTAGTGACCGGAATTTGTTTGTAATGGTTCTTTTTTGTTTCCAAATAAATATAATGTTCATCACCATTGCTTACAACTGCATCATCCGGCAGGGCATTGGCCTTATAATTATCAATCTGTATCCTTGCCTCCACATACATGCCCGGCAATAATGTTTCAGTTTGTTCTTCGATTTTTGCATGAGCAATAATGGCCTGCTGGTTGTCTTCAAATGATTTGTTTAATGCAAATATGGTTGCCGGATGAACGTGTGATACATCGTTAGCATCTGTAAACATTACTTTGTTGCCAACTTTAACTCTGGCTATATCTTTTTCAAACAGCGTTAGATCCAAATGCAAAAAGCGATTGTCAACTATATCAAATAAGATAGTATTTGCGTCAGCAAATTTTCCCATTGTTAAATTGATATGATGTACAAAGCCGCTGATGGGTGCTGTAACTGCAATACGGTTGGTAAAATTAGTTGTGCTAATTTTTGTATAATTGATACCCTGCAACTGCAATTTGGTTTGCAGGCCTTTTTGTTTTGCTTGTGCCATGCTTAATTCGTTTTGTACCTGCTGCAAAGTTTTTGTTGCATTTATACGATCTTCCTGGAGATCAGTTTGGCGTTTAAATTCTGCTTGCAGATAAACCAGCTGGGATTTGTTTTCTAAATAATCCTGTTGCAATTGTATTACCTCGTTGTTTACAATGGTTGCCAGTGTTTGCCCCTGCTTAACAAAGGTGCCTTCGGTTACATTTATGCTCTTTACAATACCACCAGTTAATATGCTTACCTGTGCCTGGTTCTGCGGTGGCAAGGTTAGTTTGCCGTTAACCTTTAAAGTAGATTTTAAATTGCGCTGCTCTATGCTGCCGATTTGTAAACCAATGGCTTTTATCTGATCGTCTGTAAGCTCTACTTCTGTAACGGTAGTTGCTTCCTTTTTTGCAGTGCTATCTTTTGCAGAGGGTTCTGCGTTGGCTTCGGTTGCTTTGTTTTTGCAAGATGTAATAAAGAGCATAAGGCCAAAGACAAAAGGCAAAAGATATGTTGCTATGGAATAAGATTTTATTTTTGAGACTTTCATGTTTCTGTTTTTTAATAGTGTTTTTCGCAAAATTTGCATTGAAGTTTTTAGCGATTAAGCAAATAATTTAACTGGATAATGGTTTGATTGTAATTATTGACTGCAACTAAATATTCAGTTTTTATTCTGATGGCATCTTTTATGTTTTGGATGTATTCAATATAACCGATATCGCCTGCTTTGTAACTGCGTTGTGCTGCGTTGATAATACTTTCAGCCATTGGCAAACCTTCAGTTTGATAGTATCTTAATTGTTGTAAACTTTGCTGCTGCAATTGATTTTGCTGTAAAAAAAGCGTGGTTATTTCCTGCTGTGATTTATCCAATTCCTTTTTTGCAATTTCAGTCTCAAATCTTGCTGCCTGCGTACGGGCCTTTACGCCATTTTTAAAAATTGGAATGTTGACACCTACGCTGCCATAATAAAATTGCCTTTGCCTGTCTAAACTTTGTGCATTTACCCCCAGGTTAAAAGATGGCTGCCCTTTTGCTTTTTCAGCTTTAATAGCTAATTCTTTTGCTACAAGCTGCTGCTGTAAAAATTGCAACACCGGATGTTTATTTACCAAATTGCTGTCGCTTAAATTTATTTCAGGAAAAGAAGTAAATTCTTCAGGTGCCTGGTATTGCTGGTTTGTACGCAACCATTTTTGCAGATCGGCCAAATAAAAACTTACCTGTGTTTGGGCATGTGCCAATTGCAGCATCAAATCTTTGCGCTGAAGTGTAGCATTGATCTTTTCCAACTTATTACTTTCGCCGACCTGGTACTTTTTGTTTGCATATTTTTCATAGTCGGCAAAAATGCTATCAGTTTGCAACAACAAATTATATTGTTGCCAACTGTAGAGCCAATTGTAATAAGCGTTGGAAACATTTCGTAACAATTCGCTTTTTGTAACCGCTTCGTAAGATTGTGCAACGGCTACATTTTGGCTCAATAAATTTTTCTCTGCTTTATAAGCGTTGGGTAATTTAAACCCCTGCGCCACGCCTACATTATAATCAATTACATTACTATTTATTTGTCCAAAAGCAGTATTAATATTGAAAGGGTCTAATATTGTGGCTGTGCCCGTGAGTGCCTTTTGCTGCTGGGTTTGTAAAGATGCCTGTTGAATGGTGGGGTAATTTTTAGTTGCAATTTCCAATGCGTTTTGTAAAGTTAATTTTGGTGATTGAGCGTTCGCATTAAAACCCAGCACTGAAAACATTATCAAAAACAAAGTGATTGCCGTTGTATTTACTTTCATCTTCTTTTTTCTTTTTAAATAAAATAAACTGTATAAAACAGGCAATACAAACAGTGTTAAGATTGTGGAGGAAAACAAGCCGCCGATAACAACAGTTGCCAAAGGTTTTTGAACTTCTGCACCGGCACTCATGCTAAAAGCCATTGGCAAAAAGCCCAGGGATGCCACGGCAGCTGTTGCTAATACTGGTCTTAAACGGGCTGAACTTCCTTTCAAAATTCTTTTCGTTATATCATCTTCGCCTTCTTCTTTTAAGCGGTTGTAATAACTGATCAAGACTATGCCGTTTAAAACCGCCACGCCAAACAAAGCAATAAAACCAACACCTGCTGAAATGCTAAAATTCATTCCTCTAAGCCATAAAGCCAGAATGCCACCAATTGCCGCTAAAGGAATTGCAGAGAATATAATAATGGCTTCTTTTGCTGAACGGAAGGTTAAGAATAGCAAAAAGAAAATAAGTAACAGTGAAACCGGCACAGCTAATTGCAGCCGTCCTTTTGCTTCTTGCAAGTTTTGAAACTGACCACCATACGTAATGTAATAGCCTTCAGGTAATTTTATTTTTGCATCGAGGGTTTGCTGAATGTCTTTAACTACAGATTCTACATCCCTGCCTCTTGTGTTGGCTTCCACCACTATTCTGCGTTCTGCATCTTCACGACTTATTTGTGCAGGACTTGCTTTAAAAGTTACATCGGCAATTTCGCTTAATGGTATTTGCCTGCCGGTGGGTAAGGGTATCAATAATGCTTTTAAAATATCTGCATCAGTGTTTGGGTCTTTGGTTATACGAACCACCAGATCAAATTTCTTTTCTCCTTCGTAAATCACACCCGCATAGCCGCCAGCATAAGCTGTGTTAAGCGTAGCATTTACATCACTAATGTTTAAACCATATTGTGCAATTTTACTGCGGTTGTATTTTACCACTAATTGAGGCATACCAACAATTTGCTCCACTTTAACATCGGTAAGACCTGGTATATTTTTTATTAACTTGCTTATTTCATTTCCTTTTGCAAACAATACTTCCAAATCGCTGCCGAAAACTTTTATTGCAATATCTGATTTAACTCCAGCAATCAGTTCATTAAAACGCATTTGAATGGGTTGCTCAAAGGTTAAGTTTACACCGGGAATGACACTCATTTTTTCATTCATCTTTTCCGCTAATTCCTCTTTGTTTTTTGCACTTGTCCAATCTTTTTTATCTTTTAAAACGATCATCACATCACCGCTTTCAATAGGCATCGGATCGGTAGGTATTTCGCTGCTGCCTATCTTGCTTACCACTTCTTTTACTTCGGGAAATTGCATGGCAATGCTTTCTAAATGTGTGCTGGTTTCAATTGACTGGGGCAAACTGCTGCCTTGCCTGATAGCGTAGTTAACAGCAAAATCACCTTCGTCTAATTCGGGAATAAACTCGCCACCGAGGGAGTTAAATACAAACAGGGAACCAATAAACAATGCCACTGCCGCCATTAATACCGGTATCCTGTGTGTGATTATTCTTTGTAAAAATGGCTGGTATCTTCCTGTTAACCATTTCATTGCTTTATCCGTAATGTTTTCTTTGCCAGCTATTTTTTTATTAAGGAAAAGACTGCTAACAAGCGGTACATAAGTAATAGATAAAATCATTGCCCCTATGATTGCAAAGCTTACCGTTTGTGCCATTGGCATAAACATTTTTCCTTCAATACCGCTTAATGCAAAAATGGGAATGTATACTATCAGGATAATGATCTGTCCAAAAACCGCACTTGTCATGATCTTACTGCTGCCTTTTGTTACTTCTTCATCCATTTTTATTTGTGACAATTTCTGACCTCTAAAATCCTGAAAAAATTTATGCGTTAAACTTTCTACGATGATAACGGCACCATCTACAATCAATCCAAAATCCAAAGCACCCATACTCATCAGGTTTGCACTTACACCAAACATGTTCATGACAGCCACCGCAAAAAGCATTGATAATGGGATAACACTTGCGACTATTAAACCTGCCCTGAAATTACCCAGGAAAAGTACCAAGACGAATATCACAATCAATGCACCTTCTAATAAATTGGTGCTTACTGTATGTGTTGCCCTTTCTATTAATTTTGTTCTGTCCACAAAGACATCAATGCTTAACCCTTCGGGCAAATATTTTTCAATGGTTGCCATCCGTTCTTTTACCCGCTTAATAACCCTTACCGCATTTTCGCCTTTCTGCATCAGGACTACACCGCCAACGGTTTCGCCCTTGCCGTTTCTTGTGAGTGCCCCGTAACGAGGAGCAAATCCAAAATCAACAGTGCCAATATCTTTTACCAATACTGGAATACCTTTTGTATTGGACACAACAATATTGCTGATATCGCTTAGTTTTTCAATCAAGCCTTCGCCCCGGATAAAATAAACGTTGGGGCCTTTGTCAATATAACTGCCGCCTGTATTGGAATTATTTTTTTGCAGGGCAGTATATACATCCAGCAGAGTGAGGTTCATCGCAGCCAAACGTTCTGGCTTTACGCTTACTTCGTATTGTTTTAATTTGCCGCCAAAACTGCTGACATCTACTACACCTGAAGTGCCTAAAAGCTGCCGCTTTACAATCCAGTCCTGCACTGTCCGCAGATCCATTGAAGTAAACTTGTCTTCATACCCCCTTTTTGGAGCGATGACATACTGATAGATTTCACCTAAACCTGTGGTGGGGGGTATTAGATCGGGCTGGCCATATTCTTTTGGAATATTTTCCTGTGCAACTTTGATCTTTTCAGCTACCAATTGCCTTGTAATATTCAATGGCATATTGTCTTTAAATACAATGGTGATCACAGATAAGCCGCTGCGGCTGGTACTTCGTAATTCCACCAAACCCTGCAACGATTTAAATTCTAATTCTAATGGTGTGGTAATAAACTGCTCCACTTCCTGAGTAGCAAGGTTGGGGCTGTTGGTGATTACCTGCACCTGGTTATTGGTAACATCGGGCAAGGCATCCACACTTAGCTGAGTAAAAGAATAAATACCCCAAAGCATGAAAATTCCCAAAAGAAAACCCGTAATTAATTTATTGTGTACCGAAAAATTTATTATTTTATTGATCATACTAAATATTAGTCAGGTTAATAAATGCTGCCTGACAGGACATAGCTATGTCAGGCAATAAAAAAATCATTAAAAAGATTAACCTAACTGGGGAGGTTGCCAAATGGGAAGGGCAATACTTGTGATTTTTGCAGGGAGATGTATTGAAGCCTTGTCAACTTCATTTAAAACAGGATGAACTAATTTGTAAGTATTAAAGGCCAAGGTGAATCCGGTGCAGCAATTGCAGGCACAAAAGGGTGAGCAGTTGTCTGCATCTGTATGATTCTTTTGTTCGGAAGATTTTGAAATTTCAGCCTTTGCTTTATTGTCATTTGCAGTGAATGCACCGTCCATGCATGGAACGCAACTAAGTGCAAATACCATAACTGCCAATAAAAAAGTGAATAACTTCATTGGCACAAAGATATAAACAATTACTTAAAAGCTGAAGCTTGCTACATGGTTGCAAAGATTGCAATATTAAGCGGTATTGAAAGAGGTTTTGTAGTGTAACTATAAAAACCAAAGAGTTTCCTTACCAAAATCCGGCAGCCTATCGTACTTAAAGTATGGAAAAACCTCCGCCACCATTTCGGGGTAAGCCAAGGTTACCGGCAAATTTTGTTGGCTTACACTTTTCCAGTACATACGACTGAATTGATATACCTGATCAATCAATAAATCAACCAACTCTTTTTCTTCCAGCAGTTCTAAATGGGTGGAAGTCAATTTTATTTTAACAGGAAAGTGATACTCTTTGGGTGTTGGTTTTGAGTTTTCATCGTACCGGGTATTATTGAACAAGAGGTATTCTCTTTCACCTACATTAATATATGTGCCGCTGTAAGGCATTAGCCCTGCGCTTTCTGTATCGAAGGCAAGTAATTCTTTGCTGGCGGTTTTATTAATGGTTACCACTATTACCGGAATTGTTAAATTAAGACTATTGTAAAGGGTATCTAAAATCGGCTTGAGCTCTTTTTTACTGATTAGTTTATAGAAATGTATTATTAACCGGCTGGCCTGGGGGTGTGTATTCAGAAATGTTTGGACTGCCTTTCGGATGGAACCGGCCAGACTTATTGTATCTCCACTACCGAAACAATCAAAACCTTTAAACTCACCTTCATTATTGAAACAGGAGGCTGAACCAACGTACTTTGACTTATGGGTATGTGAATAAAACGCCCCAATGCCTACAATTAATTCATCATTTGGCTGCCGGTTAAGCCGCCAGGGTATGCCACCAAGCTTTGCTAAAATGGCAATTTGTATGTTGGGCAAAAAATAATTAAAAGCATCTTTAGTAATGTTCTCTTTAAATATTACCTGTGAAAGATAGCTGTGTGTAAGCAGCATTTCTTTTACCCGGTAATAAATCCGTCTGCGTTCATAATCAGGTTCAAACTTGGCAACCGGGCTTATGTAAACAGCAAAGTATTTTGTATCGGGCTGCTTTGTGCGGTCTTTAATGCTTTCCCAAATTGTTTTAACTGCAGTGTCTGTACTTTCAAAACAGATATCAAGGCTTTCATCAAATGAAAATGTTTGATGTATAAAATCCTGCATGTTGGGATGGTATTTATAGCCTTTCAAAAAATAGCCTTTCAGTTTTTCCATTAAAGGTTTATCCGCCAGCATGTAAATAAAAAAGAATTTTACATTATTAGGAGGCGGAACCGGTCTGCATGGGCCTAATCGTTTTAAATCTAATTTAGGCTCTTTTCCAATGCCTTTTCCAAACTGTAGTTTATTAGAATCGCCACTGATTACTTCAAATTGATCTATTGTTCTTGTTACAAAACCAGTTTTAACAAGTGGTATTATTTTTCTGAATGTTTCATCATCCAGATACTTTGTATAGAACCCTGTAATTTCTTTATAATATTTTGGGTAGCGGTTTGTAAGATCTGGGATGTCGAACCTGATGCCCAGTTCCGGCTTTAATGTATTGCTTACAACCGGGAAGACTTTATGAAGGTTTAGTTTATGTTCATCTGGCAGGTATTTCCATCTGTGCAGAATACCGTTGCAGTTCATCCAGTTAAATTTAGCCGTATCGAAGCCTACCATTTCCTTTACACTTTGCTTGTACACTTTTGTAGTACCATCATAAGCAATCACCAGTTCTGGACCATTGCTTACTTTGTTGTGCTGCACTTTTAAAGTATATTGGCTGTACACATTGTATTTTACAGAATTGCTGACTTCGTTTAAAAACCATACTTCCACTTCTTTGGTGAAATTGCGGTGCATGATATGTGCCACGCCGTTTTTGAAATGGTTGAAAATTAAATGCCGGTAGTAGTGTGCTGCAAAATCTGTATGTATTGTAAGGTCTATATCCAGCACCAAAGCTCCTTCTTGTGGTTGCTGAAAATCTGTATAGAGCCAGGGAAAATCTGCCCGTTCCAGCAATGTCATTTTACCATCGAGCAAGCCAGTCATATCTTCTTCTACATAAAAGGAGCAGTAGCCTTCTTTGTACTCTTTGTAAAAGGCAAAGGTTACCTGATGTACAGGTGGGTTGAAAGGAATGATGTTGAGTAGTAGGTTTTGCTGCATACTTTATCATTTGATTAAATTAAAACTTCATCAATAATCTGTTTGATCTTCTTATTATTCAATTGTGTTTTAAACTCAACTTTATAACCATCAATTGTCAATTGATTAAAGAAAACCTTTGCACAATCAATCTTGGCTTGTTCAATTCCTCTAAGAGAAGTCTGATTCTCAACATCTTTTGTTTCCACAATTACATTCAGAATCTTTTCGCCATTATCCTTCTTTACAACATACATAAAATCGGGGCTGTATGACTGACCTGTGATAGTAGGAATTGCAATACTGCTTCTGGGTATTTTACCATAAACAATAATTTCTTGAATACCATCTACTAACAGATTTTCCTTTTCCAACGGTGAATCAAAGGCATATACATCATACAGGTATTTTGCAGACGGAGTACCGTCAATAAACTTTGTCCCTATAACTCCCTGAGTAATTTCAGATCTCGGTGTACCATCTGAAAAAGTTAGTGCGGTTGCTTTAACGGGAAGATTAGCTTTGGAGTAACTGAACCTACCACTCAATTTTTCTATCTTCCAATCCTGAAACAGTTTTACGAAATTGGCCGCACTTTGCTCATTTATTCTTTCGGCTTGAACATTGTTTACTTTAGCATACTCAGACAAAACTGCATGAAGCAATTGAATAGACAGGTTCGTTTGTCGATTGATACGCTTTAAAAAATCATTATATCGTAAAGGCTTATTGATCTTATACTGCACCCCGGTATCTTCATTTATGGTTGCTTTAGTACCAGTTGTATTTAATTCTTCCCGCCTGCTGATGATGTAGGTGTCAGAAAAAACACCATTCCTGAGCAAACCCAGTAACTCATTAAAAAGAAAGTTCTCCTGTTCAATTCTTTCATAATGCAGAATGTATTTGCTGTTTATTTCTTCCCAAAGGGTTTTCAGTTCAGCATATACTGCTTTACGGATTTTGATTTTCTTTTCTTTCTTTTTATTGCGGTCTTCTACCTTGCCTTTTTGCAAGCCAACAGTAAACTCAGGGTACTCCTCAAAGAACTTATCGCTGTTCTCAGCTTTGATATTTTTGTTACGGTCAATAAATTTTTTGCTGAGTAACTCTACAAAAAGATCGTCAGTATCCAAATTTCGTTTTAAAGCCACCTCGGCAATCATTTCATCTGTAATGGCAAAGCCTTGCGGTAAGTCTGCATTTATTTCATTCACCAACTTTTGTGCAAAGTCTGCTTCGGTAAAATCAATAACATAGTTGAGTTTAAAATCCTCATTGGAAATTCGATTACCAAATTCATCAACCGGCAAACGTAAACCCCTGCCTACTTCCTGAATCTTGCTATTTTCACTGCCACTACTCCGTAGCTTTGCAATCGTGAACACATTAGGATTATCCCACCCTTCTTTTAAAGTCCACTTAGAAAACAAAAACCTGCGGGTGCTAAAGTTTCCCTCTTCATCTTTTATTGCAAGTAGTTTTTTCTTCTCATATAAAATTTCCTGTACTTCCTGTGCAATGGCTTCATCTGAACTACTATTGTCCTGTGAAAAGTATCCTGCATGGGTAGCATTCAAATCCGCTTTAGAAGCTAATAAGTATTCCTTGTATTCATTTTCCTGCTCCGTGAGTTTAGGAATTACTGCATCAATATTTTCAGAAAGCAATCTTTCAAAAGATTCTTTGAGATAGGGTTGCTTTTCCTGGCCCTCATTTACACGATAAGAATAAATGTCATCAATAAAAAAGAGAGCCAGCGTCTTTATCTTATTGTTTCTGCCGAAATTAATTCGTTCTGTTTCTAAGTGTCGTTCCAATGCAAGCCGGATCATGCTTTCCTGATAAGAAGTAGAATAAATGTCAGTACTAAATTCTTCGCCAGTGGATTTAACCTGACCATTCGACAATTCTACCGTGCTGGTAGTTATGCCATCTATAACAATACCCTCCAACTCAGGGGCAATCATACCCAAACTATCACCTTTCTGTAATTCAAAAGATTTGGTTGGTCCTTCTTTTTGAATGAGATTAAAACGTACAGATGTTTTGCTCTGCACGCCCATGATTTTTACCTTATCCTGCTTCTGGCTTACCGGCTCGAAATGTTCTTTGGCAATGCCCTTAATCAGATTTTGGTTAAATGCCTGAAAAGAGTTTAAATCATACAACAGGTTATGATAATCTTTCCGCTTTATTTTATTTCTGCCTCTGCCTGTTTCTATTTCAGGGAAGGTTGCACCAAAGCGAATGATTGTTTGAGGACAAATATTTTTTTCGATAAACTCGTATGCTTTTTGCGTTTTGCTGAAACGATGCGGTTCATCAATAATTACAAAAGGTTTTGTAGCCTTAATACCTTCTATGGGTTTATAAAAACCTTCAACTCCGTAATCGTAGGTATCAGTCAGTAATTTTGAAGTGCCACCCAATAAACTCATGTTGGTGAGCAGCACATAAATTTTATTGGCATTCTGGCTACTACCTGCTACAAACTCTCTCACCACACCGGGGAAATAGTTCTTGCCTTTTTTCTTTTTTGTAGCTTCCAGCACCAACACATCCAATTCTGTTCCATAGCCACATTGGTCTTTGAAATGCCTTTTGGTATAGCCATCTTGCATAAACTGCTTGGCTCCTGCTTTTATGGCGAGTGTAGGCACAGCTACTATAAACTTATTAATACCATAACGCTTGTGCAGCTCAAACATGGCAGCAGTGTACACATAGGTTTTACCGGTACCAGTTTCCATCTTAATATCCAGATTCAGATAGCTGCCTATTTCATTGAGTGTTTTGTACTCAGCCGGAATAGCATTGTCTTTTTGTACCTGGGTCATATTGGTCATCAGGGTCTGCCTATCCAAAAGCAGCGTAGGATTTTGATAATACAGGCTGTTCTTCTGTATCAAGCCCGCACTCAGCACATTGGCTATGGCCGTGTATGCTTTTACTTGATGGGGCAAATCATTTTTTAATATCAGTTCCATAGCTGTTAGTACCTTACGGTGAAGTTTATTTTTAAATTCTTCTCTCCATCGTTAAGGATGCGAAGGTTTTTCTCTATCATTTCATTGATACTCCAATCAGGAAAGCTATAACCAAACAATACCAGATTCTCAGGATTGAAGTGCCCTTCTGCATCGTATTTACTTAGTAGGGCTTTCATGCTTTCCAGTGTAAATCCTGGGTCAATCAGATACAGATGTTTTTGACAATAGTAAGCGGTGTAACCAGCTAAATCTACCGCTTCAGCGGTATGGGTGAGGCCATATCCATCGGCATTAAGCCAGGTAGCCAAAATGGTGGGCTTGCCAAAATCATCTAAAATGCTGGTGTCGGCCAATAGCCCTGCCTTATAAAAACTTTCCAGTTTATCTAAAGTATTTTGATTGGGCTCGGAAAGTATGTAGTGCTTAAAACCTAAGTCAAGTGCTTTATCCGGGTGTTCCTTTTTTATTTTGGCTGCTGCTCGTTTGATGCGTTCAATTCCGATGTAATCCAAACTATGAGGATAATTATTTGCGTCCAAAAATTCTATTACTTTTTGAATTTTTGCTTTATCACTTGCAGAGGTTGAAGCAAGTTTATTATCTAAGTTTTCTGGCAACTGGATTGAAATAAACTTTCTCGAACCATAAGAAGAGTTTAAACTTAATACTGCTTCCGCAAATGATCCTGAACCTGAGAAAAAATCTAAGCAAACTGAATCTAAGGCTGAACCTAAGCTCAATACTTTTTTTAATAAATAGGTTGGCTTAGGAAAATCGAACACATCACCCATTTCATACTTTCTTAATTCTGTAGAACCTTGCTCAGTAATCACGCCTGTTTCATCCCATATTTCATCTTCGTCATTTTCTTCGTCATCAACAATTTCAATGTCGTCAAACCAAATCGTTTTCGCTTTGTAAGTACCTTTTCTATATTTTTCATAAATCCCATATTCACCTGTTGTTTTTATTCTTCCAACAACATTGCTGAGCATCGTATTTGCTTCGGAATTTTTTAAAAACTTTTTAGTACCCCAACGCCAGCAGCTTTCTGAACCCTCGCTATTTAATGGAAGTACTTCTATAGAATAATCACTGCCTTTTTCAAGTGAAGTTGGAGAATAGCCATTTGCATCGATAATTGATGGGTTTATGTATATTGGATAAAACAAATTTGGACGATTGAACCGACCATATTTTGGATTTCTATTTCTTAGTTCTCTTTCAGAATAATCCCCAACATCGTCAGTCTTGGTTGATCCACTTATTTCTTTTTTTAACTCATTTATTATAGAGCTTTCAGACCTTACATAAACTAATAAATATTCATGCGTTTTTGCTAATTGCTTATACGTTTGGCCTCTCTTATTTGATTGAATAACTATTTGTGCAATTAAATTCTCCTCCCCAAACACATCATCGCAAAGGAGTTTCAGGTTAGCTTGCTCATTGTCGTCAATCGAAATAAAAATTACTCCATCATTTTTCAATAAATCTCTTGTCAGTAGCAGGCGGCTGTACATAAACATGAGCCATGCACTATGTGAAGCAGAGCCCCGCTTGGTAAGGTTCAAAATACGTTCAGCTTCTTCTTCGCTCACACTCAGTTTTTCCTGTAAGGCCTCTTTGTTGTAATTGAAATTGTCGAAATATACGAAACCATCCGACCCTGTATTGTAAGGCGGATCTATGTAAATACATTTAATTTGTTCATTGTAGGATTTTAATAAATGTTTTAACCCATCCAGGTTATCACCACTTATATAAATGTTTTCGCTGTTGGCATTTTCCGGCAGGCTGTTGTGGTTTTCGTTGGGCTGAATAACTGTGGTGGTCTCTGTACTTGCTAAAAGCTTTGCATAACTTTTGCCCAAAAACTTTAGTTCATAACCTTCCTGTACCAGATTGGATGTAGCCGATATTTCCGTCTTAAAACGTTCGATGTCAAAAGAGCCATCGGCTTTAAAACAAGCAGGGAAATTCTCTTTTAGTACAGCCAATTGCTTGCTGTTCGGTGTGGTGTTGTCGTTTTGTTGTATAATGTCTTTGATCATCTTATTTTATTGTTTATGCTCTTGCAAAATTTATTAATGGTTGAATATCTCCTTTGTCTGCTGCTTTTATTGCATTAAGATAATCCATTCTGCTATTTCCCTGCTTTACCAGATTGGCTGCACCCCAAGTATAAACCGGTTGCTTAAATATTTTCTCAATCACAATATCGGCCATTAACCGGCTATGCCGCCCATTGCCATTTGGGAAACAATGAATGCTTACCAACCGGTGTTTGAAACGGATGGTTAGTTCATCGGGGCTGTACGTGTTATTGGCATACCAAAACTTACTATCGTCGAGCAAGTTTCTCAGGTCGGTTGGTATCTGCCATTTATCTACCCCAATGTTTTTATTTGTTTTACGAAACTCACCAGCCCATGCCCAAACATTATTATACATACGCTTGTGCAATCCACGTATAAAACCTTCCGTAAAAACAGCCTCTGCTTTAAAGGAACGGTTCAGTGACCACAACACAGCCTGTTCTATATTCTGTTGCTCAAACTCATCCAACTCGCCACGGGTTGCAATTGTTTTTATAAGCAAGCCTTCTTTTTCATCTTCATCCAGCGGTGTTTGCCCATCTATATAATCAAGGTCTAATCCCATAAGGTTTTAGGCATTTCGTTTTTAATGATGGTTGCCCTTTCTTCAATTGCTTTTTCAATACGCTGTTTTGAGTTTTCCTGGTCTTCCAGTTTCATGCTGTTGGAAGTACGCTGCACAATCTGCTTAGCCAGTTCTGTTGCTTTGCGGTCTATCAATGCCTCCAAACTACCATCGTTTGGCACAAAGCCATATATCAATTGCATATCGAGGGCCCTTGCCGCCTCCCGTAATGCCTTTAAGGAAATGGAGCCGTCTTTTTCCCGGCGTTCAATATCCTGCACACTTTGTTTGGTAATAGATAGCTTTTTCCCCAATTGCAACATACTCATACCAATAGCGTTACGAATGGCTTTTATCCATCCGGTTGGTGGGGGCGCTACCTTTTGTAAACTAGCGAAAGCCAGCATTTTGCTATTAAGCTGTTGTATCTGTAATGATTTTTTGCTCATGATAGTAAAGTTATACTTTGACTAAACAAAAACAAATGTAAGAATATAATATGACAAACAAAGGAAAGAAGTAAGGCTTTGAGCTTACTTTAATATACAAGCTGTATGAAGATAGTTTGACTATGAAGGTGAGTAAGTGAGGAAATGAGGATTTGGGCATTTCGATAGACTCTATGTGAAAGTATGTCTCGATCCTTGAAGGTAAAGCGGAAATTGATAGGTAATAGTTGACGGAGGATAGAAAATAAAGGCAGTTATTCCTTATATCCTCAAATCCTCAACCTGTTGGTTGATTTGGAAGCTGTGAAGTTGGGTACATATAACAATCATGGGATGGGGTTTGAATGATTTCTGCAGTTACAAATTCTTTGATGTAGCGTTGCGCTGTTTTATCTGGGATGCCGAGTTTTAACCCAATGGCCACATAAGTTTGGCGGTTGAAGTTTTTTGGCAGGCTTTCCAGGAATTGTTCTTTACGGTTTTTTGGTTTTGCCTGATGTGCTTCCTGTGCAATTTGATTGTACACATAGCTGCTGTGTTTGATAAGAACAGCTATCATTTTAAGGGTATTATCGAAATCAATATCGCTGCAAGTAAGTGTTGCTGGAATATCGCCATCCTCCATCATTCTTAGTGCTGAAAAAATCATCATTATACGGAAGGCTATTAAGCCTAATCGGCGTACGGATGCAATGTAATCTTCCTGATGTATGGTGTAGTAATACACCTGTATTTGCTGGAAGTATTGGTTGAATTGGGCTTGCTGATTGGGTGTAAGTGTAAACTGGATTTCGGGTGAGGACTGGAGGGTTTGGTATAGGCTATAGAACTGATTGCCGAGTTTCCCAAAGTGTACATCTAATCCTTCCTCGGTCTTAGAAGCAAATACATCTTTCCAAACCAGCTTCATATTCATTACATAGAACATAAATCTGCTGAACAGACCATTTTCTGCATTGGGTATGAGTGTATTTATTTGGCGTGGGGTGCCTGATAGCATTACTGATAAACAAGGGCGTTTTATTTCTACATATTCTTTATCCGTACGGCGATAAAATGAATGTGGCTCATGCTGGAAGGCATTGCGAAAACCATCACTGTAATCGCCATAATCGGACTTGAAAGATTTAGAGAGCGTATCGGCTTCGGTTTCAAAAATGATGCCTCTTGCATCACTATCATTCAATAGTTCAAAGAAGCCGGTTGAACTGTTATTGGCCGGAATGAACAGCATTTTTTGAGGTGGCTTCTCGGGCTTTTCAATGGTGCTGTCTTTGCCTTTATTGGCGTTGTAATCGAGCATTTCTGCATCGAACTGCTTCTTTAATAATTTAGCCTGGTCTCTTAAAGCATTGTGAATTGGCTCTACCAACTTCCTGCAATGGATTAAAATGCCTTTGCCACCTGAAGCTTTTGCAGAAATGAAAATAAACAGGTTGGTGTTTACCGGGTTGTCTCCATACTTACCAACTATTTTGGGCAAGGCTACACTTAACGTAACCAATGATCCTAATAACAAAATATCTCTTTCTTCCTTAGTGGTTGCTACGTTTGTAATTTGTTGCAAATAATCCGGGATAGTGTTAAAAATATCATCCGGTAGGGTTGGCATTTGTATTTCCTCTTGTTGTTCGTCATTGAGCGCTGCTATTGCTTTGGATTGAAACTTTTTATGTTCGCCCAAGTGGTGTTTGTAGGCGCTGGTTACGGCAGCTTTAATTTCTCCTTCAGATAGGTCAAAATGCTGTGTACATAGAACTGCAGTATCGGATTGTGATAAACCAACCCGATTACAATTAGAAGCCAATAGATACAAATAGTTATTACGATTTCCGTTATCATAACTTAATTTTTGATTAGTGAAAAGAATTTGTTGTTGAAATATGAAAGCTGTGTTTAAGTCTTCCGCTTCGGTATCTTCTGATGATGTAATTGGGGCAACCGGCGGAACATTAACTGGGGTTACTGGTGCCGCGGTATCCGGCAGGTCCACAATGAACTTTCTATTTTCAATGTTTTTATACAATTGCGGATGGTGGCTGACAAAGCAAAGCCTGGTAACATCTTTGCAGCTTGGGTCTGCTTTTAATCTTATTGCATCTTCGTAATGCTTCTGCACCTGTAGATAGGCAATGTCGTGGTGTTCAATTTCCGTATTTACCTCAATGAACACTTTGAGCCCATTGCCGCTGGGGCTGATAAAGCATAAGAAGGTGTAAGGGATTTCGGCAATTACTTTGTAAGCTGCTTCCAACTGGTCAGGCGTGAGCTTGTCAAAATCAAGATGCACAAAGCCGCTGTACATTGTAAGGAAAGGCATTTGCCTTTTCTCGCTGAATACAGCGGACGGAGTGAAGGCTAACAATTTCTTTTTCTTATTGCCCGCTTCTTCTGTTTTGCCATCGGCATTCAGTTGGCGAATTTCTTCTACCTCTGCTTTGTACTTATCGGATGCAATATCTTTAGCTATTAGTAAGAGTGATTTATTTTCTACCGGAATAGTAAAGTTTTTAAATATTGTTGCTGTTGCCATTTTAGCGTTTCTTTTTTGAGGGAATTATTTTTTGCGTTTTTGGCTGGCCAGTTCCTGGTTAACCTGTTCGGCAATTTCATCTTTGGTTGACTGGCGGTTACGCTGCAACCAATTATCTAATTCATCTCTTTTAAAGAACAGCTTTTTGCCTTCCGGGCAGAAGTGGGGAATGCGTCTTGTACTTGTGAGTTTGTACAAGTGCGAAGGACTTGCATCGATGTGTTTACAGGCTTCGTTGAAGTTCAACACATTTTTTTGCAGCCTGTTTTGCTCATCCAGCTTATCTGCTATAAGGGAGAGCTTGTCGAGAATTAATGTTTCGTTTAGCATCTTAAAATATTTTTATTTTGAGTGCAAGAAACTTCGACTTAAAAACAAAAAGGTTGAGGTATTGATACCTCAACCTTTTAACTCAATGAACTCAACCTTTTTATTTGAGTTTGGCTATTATTTCAGTGATTTCGTCTTCATTTTTGTAATTGGCCAATTTACTAGAGAACAATAATTGTGAGCTAATAATGGTGTCATTTTTTGACTTAAATAAGCTAGAATTGCCAACTGTTGAAAACGTTAGATTGTGAAAGTGCAATTTTAGTTTTTCCAGTATAAATCTGAATTGAGTTGTTTCACAACCAATATGAATTACAGGAGTATTTGGTACGATATTTTTTGAAATAAGCAAATTGGATAAATCTTCAGCTTTTGAAAATGTCCTATCTACCAATTGAATTTGATTGGTTAATTCAATGATAACTTTTTTCAGTCTGGCTTCATCGCCTTTGTAGCCGAAAGTTAATTTTTTGGGTTTGGATTTGGATTGAGTTTGCTCGATGGGATCAGGTAACATAAAGTGAATTTCCTGCATTGTACTGAGTGGTTGCTCCAACTCTAACAAGTGAAAATCCTCCGGGGTGAAAATTTGTTCCAGATGTTCTTCATTAATTGCCTGGATGCTAAGAAATAAAACAGTTAAGTTGTGTTTTAAATATTGTAGTGTGAAAGGTACAAGGCTATTGCTTTTATCGGATTTTTCCTCAAATCCTCTGTCCTCAATTTCCTCAATGGTTTGTTTGAGGAGCGTTTTAATGCTGGATAAAAGAATGTTTGTATTGTAAATAATGTCTATTTGATTGTCAAGGGTTTCTGAATAAGCTTTAAAACGGTTGAAAACACGTTTTGCTTCTAACCCAATAACCTGGCTATAGTATTTGCTCAGTGTATCGTTAAAAGCTGGCAGGTCTGTGAAATAATAGGGCTCCAGTAAAACCATATTTTTATCGGCCGGCTGCTGGTTTAACCAGGCAATTAAATCTGCTTTGCCCTGCAACAAAGTTTTTAATTGTTGCACAAGCTCAAATTCTGTTATAGCAATTTTTGAACCGGCATGTTTAAGATTTTCTGCAAACAGCTTTGTACTGCCGGCATCTATAAGCCACGGTTTTAAACTGCCAAACAGGATGTTATTGAAAATTTTTATTTCCATTACAATTTGGTTAAAAGGTTAGTGTACTCCAATTTCACATCATCGGTAAAACTGTCCAAATAATTTTCGGTAACTGCTACCGAACTATGGCCCAGTGATTCTTTAATAAACTCGGTTGAAACACCTTTTCTTTTCATTACGGTCGAGAATGAGTGCCTGGCTGCGTACGTGCCTACCTTTTGCTCTATTTTCAGATCGAGCCGTATTAACTCCATCCTTTTATTTACCCATTTAATGAAGCGCTGACACCGGTGCTTTACCGTGATTGGTTTTAGACCAGGTTCAAGTACGGGGAACAAGTAAGGATTGCTGCTATCCTTGTTTCTCCATTTCTTTATGATGGTTAATGCTCTTGGATGCAAGCCCACACGGATTGGACGTAAATCTTTTTTCTTTGTGTTCTTCGTTTTTGCTCTAATAAAATGCAGGTAGTCCCCTTCAATATTTGCAGGCTTTAACTCTATAATATCGGCAAAATTGATACCGCTACATAGGTAGGATAAAATCCAAAAATCTAAGGCTTTTTTTTCATCCTCTTTCTTTGGTTTGTGTTTTAGCAGCTTTTTAAGATCATTTGCCGTAAGTGCTTTTTTTACATTTCTTCCAGATGGGATTTCATACTTTTTAAAAGGATAACGTTCCTGGGGAAATACCCCTGCGGCAATTGCCTGGTTAATGATGGCTCTTAATTGCCTTACATAAATACTAATGGTAGTATTGGATTTATCATCTTTTAGTAAATGAGCTTCATAGTTTTCTAAAAGCGTTGGAGTAATATCTTGCAAATGCAAGCCTGTTTTGAATCCATTGATTGAATTAATAGTTGTTCTGTACCCAATGGCGGTGCCAACACTGCCTTTGGTGTGAAGTGTTGTAATGTAATCATCGAACCAGTGTTGTAAAGAAGTATTTTTTCTAGTTACCGTATTACTGAAATATGCTTCCTCAAAAGCTACAAATGAGAACGGGTCAATCTGCTCAATTATTTTTTCGGCTTTGATGCGTTTAGCATCAAGGTTGTTTTTGATGTCTTTTAATTCCTTATCTCTGAGATTAGAACTGTTGATTTTTTCCCACTCGGAAACTGTTGCATGGCAGTTTGTAGTATATCGTTTTTTAGATGGGTTGCAATACACCACCATTTTAATTAAACACTTGCCTTCATTGTTAGGTTTCGTCTTTTCGAGATAGAAACTAACGGTTACTTTTTGCTCAGTCATGATAAGATAATTTAGTAAATGCGACCAAAAATGCGACCATAAAGATACTAAATAATACTAAACAATGTAGCAACAAAGGAAAACAAAAGAAAAATAATTATTGATAATCAATTAATTATGAAACAAATGAAAACAAAGGAAGGCAGGAAATGAGGGTAAACTCGGACTTACAAGCAGAGGGTCGGCGGTTCGATCCCGTCAACTCCCACACAATAAAAACAAGGGTTTCAAGCAATTGAAACCCTTGTTTATTTTTTGCCATCCCCCAATACTTAAACGATAGGCCACAAGATTAATTGATATTTTAGGTTAATGGTTTTTACGCTTTATTCGCTCAATGGTATTTTTATGCAACTCGATTGACTGTATTTGTCCGCCCATTTTTGAGTTGAATAGGCTACAGCAGTAATCATAGAAAATAAAATCAACCTGCTTTATTTATTGCCCGCTTATATAAAGCATCTATTTTTACGGCTTACCACTACTGCCTATTAATATGAATGCAAACAACAGAACCATTATAATTCTGATATTAGGTTTTTTATCGGCCATTGCCCCTTTTTCTATTGATATGTATTTGCCCGGTTTTCCTGCCATTGCAAAAGACCTGAATACCTCTATAGAAACTGTTTCTTATTCTTTATCCAGTTTTTTTATTGGGGTTTGCATTGGCCAGGTATTATGCGGTCCATTATTAGACAGGTATGGAAGAAAAAGACCTTTATATACAGGCATGGTATTATATGTGCTGGCTACCATTGGCTGTGTATTTACCCAATCTGTGCAATTGCTAATAGTATTACGTTTTTTACAGGCGGTTGGCGGTTGTGTAAGTATGGTAGCGCCCCGGGCCATTATAAGGGATTTGTTCCCGGTACAAGAAAGTGCTAAAATATTTTCTTACATGATTCTTATTTTGGGTGTATCGCCCATAATTGCACCTACGGCCGGCAGCTATATGGTTACCCATTATGGCTGGCACAGTATTTTTATTTTATTAACTATTTTGGGCGTTTTGCTTATTATTGCGGTGGTAGCCGGCTTACCCGAAAGCAAACAACCAGATCCGGATTATTCTTTACAACCTGCTACAATTTTGGCCAGTTTTAGGATTGTTTTACAGCAACCGCAGTTTTTTACTTATGCTATAACGGGTGCCATTTCCTCTGCCGGTTTATTTGCTTACCTGGCAGGCTCGCCTTATGTTTTTATGGAATATTTTGGCACCAGCGAGCAGGCCTATGGTGGCATATTTGCTTTAATTGCCGCAGGTTTAATAACCAGCAGCCAGCTTAATAATTGGTTATTGAAAAAATATAGCAGTCAGCAAATTGTACAGTTAACATTAACCATTCAAACTTTAGCAGGCATGTTTCTTTTTGCGGCTACTGCCTTGGGTTGGCTAAATTTGTATAGCACTATCGGGTTGATTTTTATTTACCTCAGTTGTCAGGGATTTAATTTTCCCAATTCATCGGCATTGTCTATGGCACCTTTTACCAGGCATGCAGGTAGTGCATCTGCTTTAATGGGCGCTATACAAATGGGAATGGGGGCGCTGGCATCTGCTGCTGTGGGTTTATTTACCCCACATAATGCCATGCCTTTAACGGGTATTATGGCTTCCTGTGTTGTATTGGCATGGATACTTTTATTTTTTAGCAGCCGTAAAATTGGGTTTGCTGCTAAAAATGTTGATATAGAAGAACAGGCACTTGATTTAATTGAAAAGTATTAAGGCAGTTTATTTGCACAATACTGCGTTGCAGTACAAGAGTGCGACGCAACGGATGCTGAATGCATCATCAACTGCCGGGTACATAAAAATAATGGCCACTTATTTCTTTTGCCCTCTTTTATAGGGTTTGCCATACTTTTTCATCATCTTATCTTTTCTGGAGACTTTTACATTGCTCTTGCTGTTTTTAGCCGATTTTTCGTGAAATGCCGGTCCGGCCTCTGATTTTTTAGGCGGCTTTACCAACATGGTCTTCATGTACACTTTGGGCTGTTCGTCCTCGGTTAACTCAGTTGATATGGCAAGGTTGGCAGGCAATGCGGCCATGGGCACCTGGTATTTCATCAGGCTTTCAATATTTGCCAGTAAAGGCATTTCTTTTTCGGTAATAAAAGTGATGGAGATACCTTTTTTATCTGCCCTGCCGGTACGGCCAATGCGGTGTATATAATTCTCCGGTACATCGGGTGTATCAAAGTTTATAACATGACTTACCTTGGCTATATCTATACCTCTTGCCACAATATCTGTGGCTATAATAAAGCGGTAATTACCTTCCTGAAATTGCTTTACGGTATTAAAACGGTGATTTTGTTCTTTATTGGAATGTATAACCCCACAATTGCCGGGATATTTGGTTTCCAGTTGTTCGTACAGCTGGTCGGCCAGCGCCTTAGTGGCGGCAAATACCAATACTTTGGTCATGGAAGCATCTTCGCTTAGCAGCAATTCCAGCAAATTAACCTTTGTATAAAAATTAGGTACTGCATAACCGGTTTGAATAATGTTCTCTAAAGGCGTGCCTGTTGGGGCGGCTTCCACTCTAATGGGGTCGTTAAAATATACGTCTATCAGGGCTTCTACATCCCCGGTAATTGTGGCAGAAAACATTAGGTTTTGCCTTTTCGGTGGCAATAAATCAAGGATGTTTTTTAATTGGGTACGAAAACCCAGATTCAACATTTCGTCTACCTCATCAATTACCAGTTTTTTTATCGATTTAGTTTTAAAAGCGCCACTCATGGCCAAATCGTATAGTCTGCCAGGGGTGGCTACCAATATATCAACCCCTTTTTCCAGTTCAATTTTCTGGGTATTAATATTTACCCCGCCATATACGCCCGTAACAATCAGGCTCATATAGGGGGTTAAGTCTTTTACTGCTTTTACAACCTGTGCCACCAGTTCCCTTGTAGGCACTACAATAAGTATCTGGGGGTCTTTTTGTTTGGTAAATTTCCATTGTCTTATACAGGGCAACAGGTAGGCAAAGGTTTTACCGGTACCTGTTTGTGCAATACCACATACATCCCTGCCCGACATAACAATTGGAAAAACCCTGTGTTGAATGGTGGTAGGATGCTTATAACCCAACTCGTCTAAAGCGGTAAGTAAAGGCCTGTTTAAGTTTAATTCTTCAAAAGTCATAAGTATATAATAAGTCGCAAGTTAGTTGTTAATTGGCAGCCCTGTTGGTTTACATCTATAGCCATGCCTATCAAATGATGCAATGGCTGCGCAGATTTTGTTTTTTATGTACCCGGCAATTCAATACTATTGGTCATCCGTTGCGTCGCACTCTTGTACGTTTATAACCTTAGGCAGCTTTTTTAGAGCCCAAAAGCATTACAAACCTGTAAGCATAAAAAAAGCCCCGTAAAGGGCTTTGCGTATAAATAGTAATTATTTTATTGGTTAACCACTTCTACACCCGGATGTTTAGCCGCATCAAACATAAATTTGGTGTCGGGTATAACAACATTGGTAACAATATTGGATAAGGTAAAACCAATGGTGTTATCGCTTTTATCCACCACATTGGCTTTTGCAATAAGGCTTTTGGCTTTATCAATAAAAATGGTAACCTGTTTAAAGTTTTTACGTTTGTCCGTGGGTATCATTAATATCTCATGAAAACTGCCTTTGCTGGAAACCAGTTTATAGGTAAAATCCTGATCGTAAAAATTGGTAAGTAGTTTTTGCGGAGAAAGCGTTTTATTGTCCTCATTGTCTACATCGGCAACGGTTACTTCATCCTCGCCATTAAAATTCCACACTTTGGCACCATTACAAAAAATTTCGGTAGTGCCTTGTTTTATATAGTATTTCTGTCCTTTTATACTAATCAGGCCTTTAACCGATCCTTTGGCTACATTATTTCTGTCTTTGGTGGTGTAAGAAAAATTGGCATTTACACCCTTTAATGTCTTTAGTTTGTTGCTAACACCATCCAATACTTTTTTAGCGTTTGGATCGTTTTGGGCATTAATTACACCAGAAAAGCCCAATAATACCAATAAGAATAAATAAATTTTTTTCATTTTTTTTATTTTGGGATTGCAAAAATAGACTAATAACAGTCTGTTTCATTGTTTTAATTTACATTCAAAACATGTTTCTTTTTACCATAAATCAATTTTGCTGCCCTAAATGGCAAAACAGGCGTGTAAAAGCCTTTTTATAATTTAATTAACTGCATTATCTGCTTTTGCAATTTTCTATGCTATAATTTGCCGCAATTACATAACTTTGCACACTTTTATGAAAATTTTCTTACAGATTGTTTTGGTGTCGTTACTCTTTGCTTCCTGCACTTCTAAGTTAGGTAAAGTGCTGAAAAGTAAGGATAATGAGTATAAACTCAAAATGGCCGAGCAGTTGTATGTTCAAAAAAAATACAACCAGGCCCAACAGGTTTTTGAAGATATTATGCCTTTTTATAAAGGGTCAGATAAGTACGAGGATATGTTTTATAAATATACCTACTGTGCCTATAACCAAAAGGATTTTGTAAATGCCGAGAGCTTATTTAAAACATTTACAGAAAATTTTCCTAACAGCACAAAGGTAGAAGAGTGCGATTATATGCGTTGCTACTGTTATTTTAAACAGTCGCCCAAAGTAGATCTGGATCAAACCCCTACATCAAAAACAATATCATTGATGCAGGCATTTGTAAATACACATCCGGAGTCGTCAAGGGTAAAAGATGCAACCGATATCATTGATCAATGCCGCAAAAAACTGGAGCTGAAAGAATTTAAAAGTGCCCAGTTATATTACGATTTGGGCCGGTTTAAATCAGCTGCTGTTGCTTTTGCTGCTTTAAATGAAGATTATCCCGACTCTGACAAAAGCGATGAATATAAGCTGGCTTCAGTAAAAGCCTATTATAAATATGCCGAAGAAAGTATACTGGACAAACAAACCGAACGTTTTGAAAAGGTAATTGCAGAATGTAGAGAATTTAACGACAGGTTTGCAGACAGTAAGCTGATTGGCGAGATTAAAAATTTTCAATCATTATCAGAAACAAGTATTAAAAAATTGCAAAATGAACAAATTAAGGAAACACCTAAGCGGTAATACCAGCAACGTAATTGAAGCTAAACACCTTGCTGAAATAAAAGCACCTACGGGCAACCTTTATGCTTCTATTGCTGTAATTGCCAAAAGGGCAAACCAGATAAATATTTCTTTAAAAGAAGAATTGCATAACAAACTGGAAGAGTTTGCAACACATACCGATAGCCTGGAAGAAATTCATGAAAACAAAGAACAAATAGAAATTTCAAGGGCCTACGAAAAAATGCCCAATCCATCCATACTTGCCACACAGGAGTTTATGGAAAACAAAATTTACTACCGTAATAACAACGAAGACGATCTTTTCAGATAGTTGTTACTCATCTAATATGTAAAGGCGACAGTACCCACTGCCGCTTTTTGTTTTTTTATGAGCCCGGCACAGGAACAGGAATTAAACTTTACTTGCGTCGCACTCTTTTACTGCAGCATATCCATTGGCTGTTAGCTAATAACTAATGGCTACCTGCTAAAAGCTTATTCAGGTTCAGAAAGCACAAGTGTGCGACGCAAGTAAAGCCACATTAAGTACAACTGCCCGGCTAATAATTTCCGAATTGTAAGTAACATATATTCAAATCGTATGTAGTGCATATTTGCCTGTAAAGAAATTAACTTTATACTATAAGCCAATTTCTGGTAAATGCCTACTTTAGAGGCAGTTTATAAAAGGCGAAACTTTATTGTTAACAGATAGAAACCTATTTTAAATTAGTATTTACTTATGCTAAAAGGCAAAAAAATATTATTGGGAATAACGGGTAGCATTGCTGCATATAAATCTATTTTATTGCTTAGGCTATTGGTAAAAGCCGGTGCCGAAGTAAAAATAATAATGACAGAAAGTGCCAGGAATTTTGTTTCGCCGCTGGTGCTATCTACCTTATCTGGCAATAAAGTGCTGGAAGGCCTTTTTGAGGAAGATACCTGGGCAAACCATGTAATGCTGGGCCGTTGGGCCGATGTTATGCTTATTGCCCCTTTAAGTTGCAATACCCTGTCTAAAATGGCCAATGGCCAATGCGATAGTTTATTACTGGCCGTGTATTTATCTGCCACCTGCCCGGTGGTAGTATCGCCTGCAATGGATGAAGATATGTGGCATCATGCCGCTACAAAAAGAAATATTGCCTTGCTGGAATCATATGGAAATACCATCATCCCTGTAGAAAACGGAGAGCTGGCAAGCGGTTTAATTGGCGAGGGCCGTATGGCAGAACCAGAAACTATTGTGGAGTATCTCATTACCCATTTTTTCAGGGGTACGGCTTTAAATGGCAAAAAAGTATTAATTACTGCGGGCCCTACATACGAGGCAATAGATCCTGTACGTTTTATAGGCAATCACTCTTCTGGTAAAATGGGTTTTGCGCTGGCAGAAGCCTTTTATTTGCAGGGCGCAAAAGTTTGTCTGGTTACCGGGCCTACTGCCCAAAGCATACAATATAAGGGCATAGAGCTGATAGCCGTTACTGATGCAGCAGCTATGTACAATAATTGCATGTCCCGGTTTACAAGTTGCGATATTGCCGTAATGAGTGCAGCAGTGGCCGACTATACGCCAACAGTAGTTGCAGATGAAAAAATAAAAAAAGCGGGTGAAGCCATTGTGATAGAACTAACCAAAACAAAAGATATTCTAAAAGCAATGGGCGCAGTAAAACGTGATAATCAGTTATTGGTAGGTTTTGCATTGGAAACCAATAACGAAAATGCATATGCTATTGGCAAACTGGAATCAAAAAACGCCGATATGATTGTATTAAATTCGCTTCGGGATGCAAATGCAGGTTTTGGTTTTGATACCAATAAGGTTACCATATTTGATAGAAATGGAAATAACTATCCAATAGCACTGGCATCAAAAAAAGATATTGCCGGCGAAATTATTCATCTAATTATTAATAAAATACATGGGTAAGAAATATTCGGTTTTGCTTATTTTGCTTGGCAGCTTATTGTACAATAATGCTAATGCACAAGAGTTACAGGCAAAAGTTACCGTACTCTCACAACAAATAGGAAGTACAGTAAATAAGAATGTATTTACCACTTTGCAAACCCAGCTTACCAATTTTCTCAATAGCAGAAAATGGACAAAAGATGTATTTCAACCACAGGAAAAACTACAATGCAATTTCCTTTTAAACCTGCAAAGCGTAACGGATGATAATATTTATAAGGCAGCGCTAACTGTGCAGGTAGGAAGGCCGGTATATAATGCCTCTTACCAAAGTCCATTGGTTAACTATCAGGATGTAGATCTTACTTTTAAATACCAGGAATTTCAGCCAATAGAATTTAATGAAAGCCGTGTAAGTGGCTCAGAGCCATTGGTAGGTAATTTAACAGCCGTATTTGCTTATTATGTTTATATAATATTGGGTCTTGACTATGATTCATTTAGTGCAAAGGGTGGGGAAGAATATTTTAAAAAGGCACAAAATATTGTAACCAATGCACCGGAAGACAAAAGCATTACCGGATGGAAAATTTTTGATGGGGTACGTAATCGTTACTGGTTAGCCAATAATTTAAATAATACCAAATTCAACCAGCTGCACGATATCTTCTATGGCTATTATCGTACCGGATTGGATATGCTGTACAGCGATCAGGCAACTGCAAGAATTAATGTATTAAATGTATTAAATCAATGGCAGGATTTTAACCAGGAAAACCCCAATACCATGATCCTGCAATTCTTTTTGCAGGGGCGTAGCGATGAAATTATTGGGATATTTAAAAAGGCCGATCCCTCCACAAAATCCAAAGCCATAGAAGCCCTCTCAAAAATTGATATCAGTAACTCAGCAAAATACAGGGCCGAATTAAAATAAATTATGAAACCATTTATCCTCCTGCTTGCTATTATAAGTTTTGCTGCCTGCTCTTCCGATAATGATATACCCGGAGATATTATTGGCATAGATAAAATGAAAGTGATTATGTGGGATATGATCCGTGCCGGAGAAATGGCGCAAAATAATTTTACTACCGATACCGCAAAAATGGCAAAACGTTCTAAAGAGCTTTTTTTACAGGTGTTTGCCATTCACAACATCACCAAAGACGAATTTTACAATAGCTACCATTATTATGAATCCCACCCCGATAAAAATAAAATACTACTCGATTCTGTAAGTAATTATTCCAATCGCAGGCGTATGGACATGTTTAACAGGCTACAATAAATAGCTGCATTTGGTTGTCAACTCATTCGCATAACTAAGGTAATTTTGTTATTCTAACCTCTCACATATGAATAAAGTATTTGCCAATGCCGCAGCAGCCATTTTTGATGTAAGGGATAATAATACCATTATGCTTGGCGGTTTTGGGCTATGTGGCATTCCCGAAAACTGTATAAATGCGCTGGTAGAAAAAAAAGTTAGCGGTTTAACCTGTATCAGTAATAATGCCGGGGTAGACGATTTTGGCCTCGGACTGCTATTACATACCCGGCAAATAAAAAAAATGATGAGCAGCTATGTTGGCGAAAATGCCGAATTTGAGCGGCAACTGCTCTCCGGAGAACTGGAGGTAGAGCTGATACCGCAAGGCACTTTAGCTACACGAATACAAATGGCCGGCATGGGTATTCCCGCATTTTATACCCCGGCCGGTTACGGTACCGAAATAGCCCAGGGCAAAGAAGTAAAAGCATTTAATGGCAAAATGCACTTAATGGAGTATGCTATGCATGCCGATTTTGCCATGGTAAAAGCATGGAAAGGTGATACATTGGGCAACCTGCAGTTTCGTAAAACAACACGCAATTTTTCTACCTCAATGGCTAAAGCCGGCACCATTACCATTGCCGAAGTAGAAGAACTGGTAGCCCCCGGCGAATTAGATGCCGATGCCATACATGTGGCTGGCGTATATGTACACCGCATTTTTCAGGGAACCAATTACCAAAAAAGAATTGAACGCAAAACCGTTAACCTAAACGCCAAATAGGCTTTTGGCAATAGTGTAATGTTTGGTCAGGCAAAAAACTATAGATTAAGCTTTGCTTGCGTCGCACGCTTGTACTTTCGGCGCTTTACGCAGCTGTTTTTAAAATAGGTAGTTACTTTATGAATTAAAAGCATAAGCCGCCTCCGGTTAACCTGTTGCATTGCAGCCAACATGTACATTTGTAAAGTTTGTAAATAGCCATCACCAACAGACATGCCGAAAATAAAGCAGTAAAACCAGGCATTGCTGCTTTCGAAATGTGAAAGTTTGTTGAATGGTTGTATATACAACAAAGATTCGTTATAACTTGCCAACACATAATTTTACCCTGCTAATACTATTTCATGGAATCTAATTGTACGCATGTATCATATGAACAAACGGGATATTTTTCAAAACTGGCAACAGATTATATTAGCGGTGCCCCGGCATTACAGCCATTTTACCAGCATCAGGTAAATATTAAAGGTATTCAGGATGCTATTACTGCCAGGCAACAATTCCCCCAACAAAGGGATGTATTGGTAAAAGCTTTGGAAACGCAATATCACCCAATTGATATTAACCCCAAAGTGGCAGAAAATATTCAACATTTACGCAGCGCCAACACGTTCACCATTACCACAGCACACCAACCCAATATATTTACAGGCCCTCTTTTTTTTATGTATAAAATTTTGCATGCTATAAAACTGGCTGCAGCATTATCCGCACAAATGCCTCATTATCATTTTGTGCCGGTATATTATATGGGTAGCGAAGATGCCGATTTAGATGAGTTGGGCAGTATACAAATTGATGGCATCACTTATCGCTGGCAAACCAACCAAACCGGTGCTGTTGGCCGTATGCAGGTAGATAAATCTTTTATTAGCCTTATAGATGCCATGCAGGGCCAATTGGGCGTATTGCCATTTGGCAACGAAATTATTGAACTGTTTCGCAAAGTGTATCAGCCGGGCACCACCATTCAACAAGCCACATTGGCATTGGTTAATGCATTATTTGGCGCCTATGGCTTATTGGTTATTATTCCCGATAACCCTGAACTGAAACAGTTATTTCATAGTGTGGTTGAAAAAGAACTAACCACCCGCTTTTCCAATAAGGCGGTAAGCCCTACCCTGGAAAAACTGGATGCCTTGTATAAAGTGCAGGCAGCAGGCAGGGAACTGAATTTGTTTTACCTCATCAACAATAAAAGAGAGCGTATAGAGATTGTAGATAACCAGTTTGTAATTGCAGCATTAGCGCTAAGCTTTTCACAGGAAACTATATTGCAGGAACTGCAGGAGCATCCGGAACGTTTTAGCGCCAATGTGATTTTAAGAGGTGTTTTTCAGGAAACGATTTTACCCAATATTGCTTTTATTGGCGGTGGAGGCGAACTTGCTTATTGGCTGGAATTAAAAGCTGTTTTTGAAGCAGTGGCTGTGCCTTATCCGGTGCTTATTTTAAGAAATTCCTTTTTGTATATACCACAAAAATGGCAAAATAAAATAAACGCGCTGTCACTTGCTACAACAGATATTTTTAAACCGGAATTTGAGATAATGAATCAAATTGTGGCAGCGCAATCAACCAATACCATTTCCCTGCAGCAGGAAATGGCGCAAATTAAAATGGTGTACAATCAGCTACACCAACTTGCCGGAAAGGTGGATAAAACCCTGGAACAGCATGTGCTGGCCTTATATACCAAAACCGAAAAGCATTTAGCGCAACTGCAAAAGAAAATGCTGCGGGCTGAAAAAAGAAAATTTGCAACAGAACAAGATCAGGTGCAAAAAATAAAAACCGCATTATTCCCGGGCAATAGCTTGCAGGAGAGAGTAGAAAATATAGCAGGCCTGTATGCCCGCTATGGCCCACAATTTATAGCCATGTGCAATCAACATTCCCTTGCAATGGAACAGCAGTTTACGGTAGTTGACTTTGAAGATTGATGTGTATACTATAGTTGATTATATAAAAAAAGAGCTCCGGAATAACCGAAGCTCTTTTTTTATGCGTTGATGCTATTTGTTTTTATTCGCATTCTGCATAGGGTTTAAACCCTGCGATTGCCCACGTGCAGCCTGTTTGGTTTTAAACAAATTGAAATTGCTAACAGTTTCAATTTTTGGCCATTTGTTATTGTTAAGGTCTATATCTGCTGTTTCTCTTAGCGGGTCAAGCAGAATAGATGCTACTTCTTTATCTTTTAAAAATACCTTGGTTATATTTTTTTCGTTCTTGCGCCATATTTGAGCTGGAATTCTGTCTACTTCTTTGGTGCCATCAGTAAATGTAAATTCTACTATAACCGGCATAACCAAACCACCTTTATTAGAGAAGGAAATCTCGTACAGGAATTTGTTGGCATATTTTTGTTTGGTGGCATCATCCAATGTTTCCAATGGGGTTGGCGTTAATTTGAATGTAGTTGCTGAATCATACTTTTCAAGGCCACGGTCATATCTCCAGTAAAAATCCCTTAAACTAGTATCAACATCTGTTAAAAACTGTATGCCCTTATCTTCCCTGTTTCTAATTTTAGAAATATCATCAAAACTGTTTACAGCGGGTTTGTCAATATTTCTTGAGCCATCAGCATTTTGTCTGCCCATACCAAATGGCATCATTGGTTTTACAACTCCATTAATATCCAGTTTGGCTGCTTTTACACTGTCAACAGCAATATCGCAGGCATCAATGCTATAGAACCAGCCTCTCCAAAACCAATCCAAATCCTCGCCACTGGCATCTTCCATTGTGCGGAATAAATCTGCCGGCGTAGGGTGTTTAAAAGCCCAGCGTTGCGCATAGGTTTTAAAGGCATAATCAAACATTTCACGGCCCATTACGGTTTCACGTAAAATATTTAAACCCGTTGCCGGTTTTGAATAGGCATTTGGACCAAACTGAATAATATTCTCGCTATTGGTCATAATAGGCTCTAATTGGTCCTTAGGCATCTTCATATAATCAACAATAGTAAATGCCGGTCCGCGGCGGGAAGGGAATTTGTTATCCCAAAGTTCCTCAGCCAGGTATTCACAAAAAGTATTTAAACCTTCATCCATCCATGTCCATTGTCTTTCATCGCTGTTTACAATCATGGGGAAGAAGTTATGGCCAACCTCGTGTATAATTACACCCAGCATACCATTTTTGGTGGCTTCGCTATAAGTGCCATCCTTTTCAGTTCTTCCAAAGTTGAAACAAATCATGGGGTACTCCATACCATTACTGGCTTCTACGCTTTGCGCTACAGGGTAAGGATAAGGAATAGTAAACTTAGAATAGGATTTTATGGTATGTGCTACGGCTTTAGTAGAATATTTGCTATATAAACCATATGCTTCTTTACCATAAAAACTCATACACATTACTTTTTTACCCTCAACCAAAGCAGGCATGGCATCCCAAATAAATTTGCGTGATGATGTCCAGGCAAAGTCGCGTACCATATTGGCTTTAAATACCCATGTTTTGGTAGCGGTACTTTTTTGGGTTTCTGCTTTTTTAGCTTCATCCAAAGTAAATATTTGTAAAGGTTCTTTGGCAGTTTGTGCTTTTTGCCAGCGGGCAAAATGGGTAGCATCCAATACCTGTGCATAGTTTTGACATTCACCTGTACCACCTACTACATGGTCTGCAGGTACCGTCATTTGTACTTTAAAGTTGCCAAAAGTTAATGCAAACTCGCCGCTACCGGTAAACTGGTGATTTTGCCAGCCCTGAAAATCGCTGTACACGCATAGGCGCGGATACCATTGAGACATGGTAAAAAGATAGTTGCCATCCTCAGGAAAAAATTCAAATCCACCACGGCTGCTTTGGAATTTACCACCACGGTCGGGTATTTTATAATTCCAGTCCAGGTTAAAAATAAATTGCTGGCCTGGTTTTAAGGCAGCCGGCAACTCAACCCGCATCATGGTTTTGTTAACGGTATATTTTAGTGCTTTGCCGGTGGCATCAGTAAGTTTGGTAATGATATCGCCATAGCCATTATCTGTTTTTTGCTCCTCCATATTATCCAGCGTGCTAATATTTACATTGGTACTAAGCGACGAGCTGGTTTGGTAGCCGGCATTGTTAACGGTGCTATGCTGGTTTTCATCCAGCTGTAACCATAAATAGGTTAACACATCGGGTGAGTTGTTAATGTAGGTTACGGTTTCGCTACCTTTTAATTTCAGGTTTACTTCATCCAGCGTACACTTAATGTCGTAATCGCATCTTTGTTGCCAGTATTTGGGGCCTGGTGCACCGCTGGCGGTTCTGTATTCGTTGGGCGTAGGCAAAATAGTACCCAATTGCTCAAACTTGTTGCCGTGATTAGCGCCCGGGTTGTTTTGTATGTTTTGCGCCTGGGCCATACAAAACAAGCCTAATGCTGTAAGGGAAAAAAGCAGTTTTCTCATGTGTATATGTGTTTAATACTAAAAAAATATGCAATGTTGTTTACTAAAAGTGCTATGTTATTTACATGCAATGTTGAACCCGAAACCTGTACTGCAGAATAGCTATTAGCCATTGGCTGTTAGCTAATAGCTAAAGGCTAACAGCTAAAAGCTGCACACAGCGTTGCCGTACAAGTGAGTGACACAACGATGCCTAATGCCTGAACTGCAGCCCAATAAACAAAAAAACGGCTACGGGTATACATCCGGTATACGCTGCAAGGCCATTTCTAGGGCCAGGGCTGCAATACCGCCGCTTACAAATACTAGATAACTGGTTCTGTTTATTTTAAGCAAACTAACTATTAAATAAGATATAAGCAAAACCCCACTAACAATTATTAGCTGGCCAACTTCTAAACCCACATTAAAGCTAAGCAATTGCCATACAATAGTTTGGTCTTTACCCAGCATGTTTTTTAATAAGGTGCTAAAACCCAGCCCATGTATTAATCCAAAAAACAAAGCAAAGAAATAAATGGTAGGGTATTTGGCGTTAAACCTGAAATCCTTTACAAAGCAGTTATTAATGGCGGTAATTAAAATGGTAATGGCAATACACAACTCAGTAAAGGGTTGCGAAAAGCGAATAATATCCAACGTGCTTAATGCCAGGGTAACAGAATGGCCAATGGTAAAAGCGGTAACAAGTATCAGTAGCTTTTTCCAGTCGGTATAAATATAGCGTAAACAAAGTGCGGCAATAAATAGTATATGATCTATTCCTGAAAGGTCTGTGATATGTTCAATGCCCATTGGAAAGAAAATACTAAAATCACTCATGTGCTGCAGCTATTGGTGGCCAGATAATTATAAGCACTAAAATAAGATTTTAACGCTTAATTGATGAAAGCCTACAAATTAAACTGCACTTTTGTGCCAGTAAAATAAAGTTAGCTAAATGGCAAATATGTTGTACCAATGGCTGTTGATAGCCTGCACAGGAATGTTTCACCCGTTTTTTGTGTCTATGACGGATGTGAATTATAACAATAAAGAAAAATCGCTGGAAATAAGCGTACGCATTTTTACCGATGATTTTGAAAATACCATTCGCAAAAACCATCCCGAAACAAAAATTGATATACTGCACCCTGCCAATGCCCAGCAAATGAATGGGTTTGTAAAAGAATACCTGCAACAACACCTGCAACTAATGGTAAATGGAAGGCGGGTAACCCTTGCATATGTGGGTTATGAGCAGCAAAGCGAAAGCATTTGGACCTATTTTGAAGTAGATAATATTGCTGCCGTACAAAAAATTAGTGTAGAGAATACTATTTTGCACGATTACAGTGACAAGCAAATAAACCTGATGCACCTAAAAGTAAACAGCAATGAACAAAGCGATAAGCTGGATTATCCTAAAAGCAGTGCCTTATTCGTCTTCTAATTGTTTGCGCAGCTCTTCTGGAATTTGTATCAGCAGTTTATCAATACGGTGATTATCCATATCAATTATTTCAAACTCAAAGCCGCGCCATTTCATTTTATCTCCGGTGGCGGGTATGCGTTCCAGGTGGTGTAGTATAAAACCGGCCAGTGTATCAAACTCTTCCTGTTCACCTTCGTCAATCCATTCTGTTTTATCAAAATAGCGCAGAAAATCATAATAGGGTAGTTGGGCATCAATCAGGTAGCTGCCATCATCCCGTTTTATAATTTCATAATCCTCTTCGTGTGGTTCCGAAATATCGCCCACAATAGCTTCCAAAATATCGTTTAAGGTAATAATGCCCTGTAAGGTACCATACTCATCCACAATAAATGCATAATGTGTTTTGGTAAGTTTAAACTTCTCTAATAAATGGTAGGCCGTATTATTTTCTGGTACATAGGTGGCGGCCCGCATAAGGTCCTTCAACTGGGTTTCTTTGCTGGCCCTAAAAATATCTTTTAGGGTAATTACGCCTTTTACATGGTCTACATCCTTATCGCAAACGGGGTATACGGAGTGGATATTATCATCGGCAGTGGTTTTAATATCTGCCACGGTACTGTTCATATCCAGCCAAACAATATCGCTACGGTGTGTCATTAGCGAGGTAATATTTCTATCGCCCAGGTGAAACACCCTTTCTATAATTTCCTGTTCGGTTTCTTCAATAGTGCCTTGTTCGGTGCCCTCGCTTATAATGGCTTTAATTTCTTCTTCTGTAACCTGGTTATCGTTGCCTTTTAGCTTAAAAAGTTGTACTATAATATTGCTCGATTTGGTAAGCAACCAAATAAATGGGTAGGTAAGCCTGGTAACCATACGCATAGGCGCTGCCAAACTTTTGGCAATACCTTCGGGGTTATTCAACCCAATGCGTTTAGGCACCAACTCGCCCAATACCAGCGAAAAATAAGTAATTAAAATTACCACTACGGTAGTGGCAATGGCCCCGCTGTATGGTTCTAATATGGCAAAACCACTAAAATAAGTGGCCAGTTCCCTGGTAAGGGTATCGCCGGAAAAAATACCGTTTAAAATACCGATAAGCGTAATACCAATTTGGGTGGTAGAAATAAATTTTTCGGGGTGTGTAGCCAGTTCAAGGGCTTCTTTAGCTTTGGCATCGCCTTTGTTTGCCTGGGCTTCTAATCTTGCTTTTCTTGCCGAGACCAATGCTATTTCTGCCATAGCAAAAACACCATTTAATAAAATCAGGGCGAAAATGATCAATATCTCTGTCATAATTATGTGTGCAAATCTAAAGAATATGCAACAAAGCAGCCATATTGTGTTGTTAAGCTTAAAAAATGGGTTGTATACAGCCATTATGGGCCCGGCACAATAGCAGAAAGCAGCTTTACTTGCGTCGCACTCTTGTGCGTTTGGATGGTGTACGCAGCTTTACCGAAGTGAAGATTAAAGCGAAAGCTGTTGGCGGGGACGGCAGCAGGGAAAGGCGAAAATTCTTTGTTGGTCAGGCGACCAACAAAGGCGAAGCCATAATTTTATAAACATACTGTTACCTGCTGGCGTTCCTTTTCGCATAGATTACCTTTTATCTTTCGTCAAGTTGCTAAGATTTTGATTCAGTTTATTTCAGACAGTTCTTTTTACATGTTAAGAAATCCTTTCATTTTCCTTCAAGTCTCTTCTGTCATAATAAAAAACAGTGTCAGTATTGAAAGAAAGAGTTTTTGCAGCAATAATAAAGTCGTTTTTGTAATCGTCCGCTTTGAATATAAACAATTCGTAGCCTTGTTCAATTTCAAACTTTTGATTTAAATCTTTTTCATTGTCAGGCAGCGAAAAAACTACACGTTCAGTGTCTGAATGCCAACCACCGAAAACTCCCGAAACAAAAAACACGTCATCAAATATTATTTCCAGCTTGTGATAATATGTTAAGTCCGTACTGCCTGCAATTGTCAACCTACAACCGTCGTAACTAATTACGTGAAAGTCAAACGACTTTTCCTTCCGAATTTCTCGGTCAATTTGTGTTACTATATCCTTAATTTTTTCGGTCATTACGGTCTTTTACGCTTTCAGGTAACTCAAAAATAACCGAACTAAATAGCCTTTCCAAAAAAAATGCGTTATTGATAAACAATGCTTTTATAGTGCGTTTTTTAAAATAGATGGTGCGTTAATTTTTTTACTATTTAATATTCTGCTTCTTCCAAAAGGCATCTAAGAGGCTTATACTATTTACGAAAGTGGTTTGGGATGGGATAAGTACCCAACGCTGCTATGGCTTGGGTGAATACTTGCGGCAGAATGAGGAAGACGGCAGCAGGGAAAAAAACGTTTGCTGCTGATTGTTGCTGTGCCTGCCCGAACCGAAGTTTATTAGCGATTTACCGCCGATTGTTTTTCCTTCAGCCCTGCTTTTGCAAGATACCCGTGTTAGCTGTTGTTTTTTTCATCTATGGGTTTCGGAACTGTAATTGTAGGCAATTCTTCACCCATTTCTTTTGCTAATATGTAATGTGACCAATTTTGAATTTCTTGTTCACCGTAAATTATCATTCTTACTTCAATATCTTTTGTGTCCATGTCACCCACATAAATTTTTTGATGGTCAGGTACATTTTCGTAAGCGACTCTCAATTGTTCTTTATTTTCCAGTGTTGGATTCTTTAAATATTTTTCATGTGCTTGCCTACAGATTTCTATTGTGGTAGGCTCGCCTTTTAACTGTCTTTGAATATCTTTTATTTCTAAAAGTTTGTCTTGAATGTTTGCATTATAAAACATTTTTTTAATTGAAAATTCTCCAAGGCCATAAATATAAACAGTGGAGCCAATTGGAATTTCGGTTACTAAATTATTCTCAATTATAAGTTTTTCAAATTCTTCAATACTCAAATCAATCGGATTTTCAAGTCGTGAAAGCTGCAATGTGCCGTCAGCAAAAAGGTTGACTTTTATTAAATGAAAATTAGCAGTTGTCTTATAGAATAAGTTTATACTTTGGCCATTTACTTTTTCCGAGAAAAAACTATTAGGCGTCTTTTTTTTCTCTTTATAAATTATCCCACCCCCGTTTTCGCCAACTGTGATGCCATTTACTTTTTTCTCTTTATACTTGAAGATGTTTTCCAAACTTGGGTTGAGTTCTTTAATTAAACGTTGTACATAGTCAATAAATGTCTTTTTATTAAATAACCAACTTCCATTTTCAATTGTCCAACTACCTAAACCGTGAATTGAAATGTCATTATTGTCCGGAATGTTTAAGACAACCCATCCTCGTTGCACATCTTTCTTAAAATGTTCGAAATCCTCAAAGTTCCAGCAGTGAACTCGACCATTTTCATAAACGTCTAAGTCCACAAAAAAGTAATTAATATTATGAATAATTGCAGGAATTGAAAACCCTTCGATTATTTGCTTTCTATAGACTTTTGTCGAAGGCTTAATCATGTTACTAGTATTTCGTTTGAATAAGTTGAACTTCATGATATAGTTCCGTTAAAATAACATCCAATTCAAAAATAACCGAACTAAATACCCTTTCCAAAAAAAATGTGTTATTGATAACCCATGCTTTTATAGTTCGTTTTTTAAAATAGATGGTGCGTTTATTTTTTTACCATTTAATATTCCCTTTCTTCCAAAAGGTATAAAAGGGGCTTATACTATTTACCAATGGTGGTTTGGGGTGGCATTCGTACCGAACGAAAAAAATAAATTGCAATTATCAAGTTCAAAAGTTGTCAACCAAACAATCGTTTCAATTTGTCTATAAAAGTTGCCTTACTTTTTGGGAATACATTCAATTCGTTAAATGGGTCAAAGTCATCTTCAAGTCCTTCTTCAATAATACGTTTTGTCTTGTATATTTTGCCTTCTTTGTCTACCAAATATGGAAAGCAATAAATTGTCGTTCTATAAATGGTTGGGTCTGGAAATTTGAAATCAATTTTTGCTTCAACAAAGAAGTCTTTGTCAAAACCATTTACTAAAAGTTCTTTGTCAATTATTGTTTTTAAAGTCTTAGCATTAACTGTCAAAGGATGCAAGTTTAATTGTTCAGGATAAAAAGTTGCGTCCATAACATTTAAAGACGCTTCTTTCAAACTCAATCGTCTTGCTGCTTTTAATAACCAATCACCCATATATCCACAATTCCAATAGCGTTCTGTCCCAAAAAAGCTTCGTGTGATATTATGAGGAATTCCGTTTAAGTTTCTTCGTCTCGGCATATGGACAGTTTAAAGTGACGCCCAACTCAAAAATAGCCGAACTAAATAGCCTTTCCAAAAAAACTGCGTTATTGATACCCAATGCTTTTATAGTGCGTTTTTTAAAATAGATGGTGCGTTTATTTTTTTACCATTTAATATTCCCATTCTTCCAACAGGCATCAAAGGGGCTTAAACTATTTACCAATGGTGGTTTATGATGGTACAAG
>NZ_WHPF01000002.1 GCF_013106755.1 Limnovirga soli
GCGGCAGCTGGTTAAGTAATAATAGCGGCATCGCCACCATTACCAGCGGAGGTATGGTAACCGGCATCAGTTCCGGCACGGTGCGCATCAGTTATACGGTGATCAATGCATCAGGCTGTAGTGATAGTGTAAGTAAATTAATTGTTATAAACGCAATCCCGAATGTTGACTTTAGCATATTAAACAATGTAGTGTGTTATTCTGCATCCTCCTATATTGATAGTTCTTTTGTTAAGCTTGCAACTCCTGTACAAAATGGAATGACATATCTGTGGCTAGTGAATGGTGTATTGATTGATGAAGGATACTATTTTCCTAAATATCAAATACAGCCTAATGTAGATTCCTTGATTGTTACACTGATTGCTATTGGTAATGGGGGATGTGTAAGTAGCAGTATTGTGAAAACGATGAATGTGAATCACAAACCAATGCCAGCGTTTTCAATAAGCGATACAATTGGATGTGCGCCATTAAAAATCAGTTTAGGCAACCTAACTCCAGATGCTAATAACTATTCCTTTAGTTGGGATTTTGGAAATGGTACTACATCAACAAGGATTCAGCCCGATCCTGTTTCTTTTAACGGTAGCGTAAACAGATTAGATACCACATATACTATTCAACTTACAGCCTTTAACGAATGTGATACAATTCGTATCCAAAAAATAGTTACAGTTAAGAGTAAAGCACTTATTAACTATACGGTAGTGCCGCTTAATAATTGTTCTCCTATGATGGTTGTATTTCAAAACAAATCAATAGGGTTAGTAAACAAATATGCATTGAATTTTGGTGACGAAACCGATACCTCCTTTACCAGTTTTAACGAAATTAATCATATCTATACTCAGGGATTTGAAAGAGTCTATAATTCAAAACTAACAGGTGAAAATGTGTGTGGTATCGATTCTCTCATCAATCCGGTTAAAACTTTTCCTAATAGTGTTAAAGTGAATATTGCATTAAAAGATAGTGCTGTATGTGGTAAACCTTATACAGCAACAATTATTAATCAAACTACCGGGGCCAATCAAATTAAATGGGACTTTGGTGATGGAAAACAATTGATATCTTCTGCTGATTCCATACAACACAATTATAGCAATCCTGGTAAGTATCTTATTACCGCAATCATCTCAGGCATTTGCAGTGATACAATTATTTATAGAAATGTATATATCAACGATAAACCTAAAGCTAACTTTAAATACAATATGCTAAATGGTTGTATTGGAGATTCCTTGCAATTCCAAAATCTAACCGACACGGCTACTGCTTATACCTGGAATTTTGGGGATGGATTAACTTCTACCCAAATAAACCCGGTTTACAGCTATCATAATGCTGGCAATTATGCTGTTCAGCTCTTGGCAATACTTAAAAATGATATTGGCTTTTGTATGGATAGTATTACAAAACCAGTAACTATAATTTCCACCATTCCAGGGAAAATGAATTTGCCTGATACCATTATTCATTGCTTACCAGAGACAATTACGTTTGTAAACAGGAGCGTGCCGGTGGTGCAAACATTATGGCGTTTTAGTAACGGATACATGGCAACCGGCGATTCAACCAATTATACATTTACCCAAAATGGTGTTTACCAGATAAGCATGCTTGCAACAACTGCCGGCGGATGTAAACTGGTAGATACCGCAATTGTTACTGCAATTGCACCAACCGGTAATATCAATTATAAAGGCGGTATGTATTGTAAAGGTTCGGCTGTTCAATTCAATATTCAATTTGCAAATACAGATTCGGTTAAATGGACATTTGGCGATGGTGAGACACTGCTTTCTAATGGCACTACCGTGTATCATACCTATAATACCGAAGGCTATTATCTTCCAAAGGTTGAATTGTATGGCAACTTTGGTTGTGTGGTGAAATTAATTGCTTCCGATACTATTAAAATTGATACCGTTCATGCAGACTTTAAGTACGATGCGCTTTTTAATTGCGGTATAACTTATTTAACATTTACTGATAAAAGCAAGTCTTATTTGGGCCTTACAAATGTTAACTGGAAAATTAATGATATTGCTTACCAGGATAAACAACAACTAACCACTTCGTTTACAAAAGAGGGCACTTATCCTGTAACTATTATGGCGCAAAGTATTGCCGGTTGTGTGGATACGCATACTGTAGCAGTACCTGTTAAAATATTCCAATATCCTAAAGTTAATATCCAGGGAATGGCCGAAGCTTGCCAGCAAACACTTATTAATTTGGAATCTCACGAAGAATCAATGGATTCAATTGTTGCCAGGATGTGGAACCTGAATGATAGTACTATTTCTACCGATTCTATTGCTGCATTCCAATCCTTTACTGCAGGTATTTATCCCATTCAGCTTACGGTATCTACGGTTAATAAATGTTTAGATTCTGCCTATAAATTTATTGCCATACATCCTGCACCGGTTATTGCAATTACCAACCCTGCCAATATTTGTTTGGGTAGCAGCGCTATTATTCAAGCCGAAGGTGCCATGAAATACATTTGGAAAGACCAGGATAATAATATCATTAATAAAGAAGATAGCTTTATAAAAGTTAGTCCAACAAGCAATACTACTTACTCTCTAATTGGATATAATGAATTTGGTTGTAGTCAGGTACAAACCACCAATTTAAAAGTGGTGCAGCCATTTGTTATGTCTGCTACCAAAGGCGATTCTATTTGTATTGGCACTCAAATAAAATTATCTGCCAATGGTGCAACCAATTATTCCTGGTTCCCCTCCAATTCACTTAATAGCAGTACAGCTGCGCAGGTAATTGCCAAACCAGATGCTACCACTACGTACACTGTAATTGGCCGCGATAATTTTAATTGCTTTGCCGATACTGCTTCCATGACAGTGGTAGTAGGTAAACCTGGTATACTACAAATTGGTAGCGATACTATTATGCAGGCCGGCAATATATTTACTTTTAAACCGGTGACTACCAATCCAATAGTTAGCTGGAGCTGGAGTGGTGCCGATGGTTTGAGTTGCTATAATTGCCCATCACCAACTTATAAGCCAGGTAAAGAAGTTTGTATAAAATGTAGCGTAACAGATGTGTATGGATGCGTAGTTGCCGATACACTTTGTATAAAAACTTTCTGCCCCAATGCATCTGTATTTTTGCCCAACGCATTTACGCCCGATGGCGATGGAATAAACGATAAACTAATGGTGCAGGGCAAGGGCATTCAATCTGTAAAAAGCTTTAGGGTATTTAACCGTTGGGGCGAACTGGTATTTGAGAAAACCAATTTCTCACCCGGCGATCCTGCCTATGGTTGGGATGGCACCGTACGCGGTAAACCGGCACCACCAGAAGTATTTGTTTGGGTTTGCGAAGTGTACTGTTACAATGGCTCACTCTCCGTATTTAAAGGCAATTCAGCAGTTATTAAATAATTACTCCTTTTGTGTAGGCAGGGTATTTTGTTGACCAAACAACAGATTATCTATTTGTCTTTACTTGCGTCGCACTCTTGCACTTTCTGAACAGGAATGGGCTTTTAGCTGTTAACCATTAGCTATTAGCCAACAGCCGATGGCTATTCTGTTGCACAAGTGTGCGACGCAAGTAAAGCTTCATTTTTGTACCTCTGCCTGGCCCAAAAAATCTATTTCACTGCCAATTATTTTTCTTTTGTATGTATTGTAGTAAATCAACTACATGCATTAGTAATTGCATTCTACATAGCTTGTTAATTGGTTTAAGCAATTTTACATTGTGAACTGGTGTGTTTGATATCCCGCTTAAATGGGATGCGTGTTGGAGAGCATAGAAAAATCCGGTAAAATCAACCTAAGACCTAAACCTTTAAATACTGAAGTAAGTATTGCCGCTGTTTACATCTGATGCGTTGGTTTTATGCATTTGGTTGAAATCTTTTTTATAACCCCCTAACCCAAACTTCAAATACACGGAGATGTGCCTTATACCTTATTGGTGTAAGGTGTATGTGTTTTGAATGTTTTAAAACTTTTTTTATGAAAAAGATATTTACACGGTTACTGCTGCTTTTGGCAGGTGTAGTGTCTTTTTTATGGGGCAATACACAAGACCTTACTTTTTCTCAGTTTTACGAACAGCCACTGCAACGCAACCCCGCATTGGCAGGTGTGTTTACAGGCGATGTTAGGGTTTCATCTGCCTACAGAAACCAATGGGCCAGTGTTACCACGCCCTTTAGAACTACTGCGCTTAGCATTGAATATAAAATTCCTGTGAATGATTATGATGATGTAACATTTGGATCGCAGATGATGGTAGACGATGCCGGCGATATTAGTTTAAAACGCACACAAATTTTGCCAGCGATTAATTTTCATAAATCATTAGGTGGTTATAACAATTCTTATTTATCAGCAGCTTTTATGGGTGGGCCTGTAAAATCTGCATTTAATGCGGCTGCCCTTTCTTTTGGAGATCAGTTTCAGGGTGGGGAATACAATGCCACCAATGCTACCGCACAAATAATAAAATCTGCCGGATATTCTTATTGGGATATGACGGCGGGTTTATGTTATAGTGCTGCTGTTGGGCAGGAAGGCCATTTTTATGTGGCTGCTTCCATGTCGCATTTTGCAAAGCCAAAAATAAAATCTGTAATTAGTGATGATGCCAGTTTTATACAACCCAAATATTCTTTTAATGTAGGTATTAATGCCCCCGTTTCCTATACCAACAGAATTATAGCTTTTGCCGATTATTTTACACAGAATGGCAACAGGCAAATTCTGGGTGGTTTAATGTATGGCTTTGATGTAACTGAATATTATACAGATGAAGAGCCTGTAACTTTTTATATTGGTAGTTTTGTACGTTGGAATGATGCCATAATACCTGTGGTAAAATTGGATTTTCAACACATGAGTGTTGGGGTTAGCTATGATGTAAACTATTCTAAATTAAAAGCCGTGTCCAACTCCAGGGGCGGCGTAGAAATTACCGCTTCCTATAAAGGGTTTCTTAAAGTGCGTAATTCTACTTTAGACCAGGTGAAATGTGTAAAATTCTAATGCTGGTTTATTTCTTATAATTTTCTATACTCATTTAATTTATCCAATTCCAGTATGGTGGTATTGCCATCCTCGCTTTCTTTTGACATGATGGTGAATTTGGCATTATAAATAATTTCCTCATAGGTGTAAGAGGTTCTTTGTAAAACGATATTGGAGTACACATCGTCGAAACCCCTTATGGAAACATATATTTCCAGGTCGGCCAATTTAATATCATCTACACTTAATTCATATAATGGGCTATGTTCATCAATGGGATGTACCACTGTCCAGCTCATGGGCAAACTATCTACATGTTTTCTTTCCAATGGTAAGGTGTAAAATTTATATACCGGTTTTTCATTTTCCTGTACCTGCATACCAATGTTTACAGTAACTTCTACAGAGGTAAGAGTATGGTCATCTTTATAAGGTGCCAGCCTTAGCATAAGTGCGGTTTTTTCCTGATAAGGGCTGATAAGTGCATGTTCGCTAAATAGAAGATAGGCTTTGGGTTTTGAAAATCTTCCATAAATTAAACCGGTTGCTATGGCAAAAGATAAAAAGCCTGTCATAGCTTCAATAGATGCTACCAGATTGGCTGCATCACCAACCGGATTAACACGGCCATAACCTACGGTGGTAAATGTTTCTGTACTAAAAAAATACAACTCTTTAAATACCTGTAGTTCTGTTCCGGAAATCATGCCTGTAAATTGCTGTGGGCCAATTAATAAATATATACTGGTATATAAAAGATTGATTAAATGAAAGAATACTACAACAACAGTAATGAATTTCCAGCGTGGCATGTTTAGCATGGTATGATAAATACTAATGCGTTTCCAAAAAGGTATGCCATCTTTTCTAACATTGAAACTGCCATCTTTATTTATAAAACGGCCTCCCACTATTGAGGTGCTGGTACTAAAACCTGTATCGTTATTGCTTTTTAAAAATGGATTGATGCGTTTTAATAATGCCATTTACAAATGAGTTGTTTTGTTTGCTGCATAAAGATATGGCGTACAAGTGAGTGACACAAGGAACGATGCTGCCTTAATTGGCAGCTGGTTAAAAAATTACTGAAATTTATGCCTGATCTACATTTAATTTCATATTGATAATTTGTTGCTGGGTACCTAGCACTATTACTTTCATACCCTGGGTAATAAGGGTATCTTTTGGTGGATTGATGAGGAATTTGCCATCGGTATTTTTAACGCCAATACAGTTTACGCCGGTTTTTTTCCAGTCCATTATTTCTTTAAGTGTTTTATTACGCAGGTCTTCAGGCATCATTTCGTAAGCTATGGCTTCTATATTAATACTTTCGCCTTCTTCGCCTGAGAGAAAGTCGATAAACTCTACTACATCTGGTTTGGAAACAAGGGTAGCCATATGTTTGCCGCCAATTTTATCGGGCATAATAATACTGTTGGCGCCAGCTTTTTTTAGTTTAATCATAGAGCCGGGGCTGGAAGCCCTGCTGATGATTTGAAGGTGTTCGTTTAAAGAGCGGGCAGACAAAACAATAAACACATTATCTGCATCGGCCGGTAATGTAATGATAAGCGCTTTTGCCCTTTCGATACCTGCTTTTATGAGTGCTTCATCTTCAGTAGCATCGGCATGTACATAATTAAGGTTTGCATCTTCGGCCAGCCAGGTATTGATATTGTGAAGGCTGTTTTCTATTACTACAAAGTTTTGTTTATGGGCTTTTAAAGTATGCGCAGCTTGTTGTCCGTTTCTGCCAAATCCACATATAATTACATGGTTGTTGAGTTTGTTGATGGCCTGCATGAGTTGACGGGTTTTAAAATATTTTTGTAATTCACCACTGGCAAATAATTGGGTAAGCTTTGCCAGGGCATAGGTAAAAGTAGAAAACGATAAAATGATAAGGATGATATTGAAGATTTTGCCATCATCGCTTAGAGGATGTACCTCGGTATAGCCGATGGTAGTTACGGTAATAATGGTCATGTATAAAGCATTAAGAAAATTATAATGCTCTATTAACATAAACCCGGCCGTACCACAACATATGATAAGACAGATTACAGCAAGCCAGCGTATAAGTTTAAAAGTATTTTTCAAGTAAAATCTTTATGTAAAATTACGCTGCAATTTTATTTTCGTTGCGGTTTATTTGTGTGCCCAGCAAGAAAAAGCCTGCACTTGTTATTAAACAAATTACAGCTAATACCCAGCATAATGTAGTGAAACTGTATTTGTCTGCAATAAAGCTGCCACCTGTGGGACCGGTTATTTGTGCAATGCTCCAGGCGATGGTATACATAGCAGCATATTGGCCACGATTGGATTCGGTAGTGCGTTTTATCCAGAATGAATTCATAAAGGGCATAGATAATATTTCTCCAATGGTCATGATGCTGATGCAGGCAATGGCGGCCCAACCGCTTATAGGAAAAATATTTAGTAAGGCATAGCCGGCGCCAATTAATAAGACACCTGTTCTTATATAAGTGGTTAAGGGTTTTTTGCCTTCCAATGTAAATACCAGCACCATTTCTATGGCTACAATGATTAACCCGTTTAAAGCCATTAATAACCCAATGAATTGCTCACTTAAATGCCATTGTGTTTTGTACATTACCGGTAAAATGGTGAATAACTGGAAAAAGCAGGCGGCAAATAAAACGGTTAGTGCAATAAAGGCAAGGTATATTTTGTCTTTATAGGCAGATTGCTTCACCATGTTGTGCTTTTGAGTACTATGTTTTGAACCAGATTTTACATAAGGTAATAAACGTACCAGTAACAATGCTGCTGCAATATTAGTGCAGCCATCAACCCAAAATAATAAATGGTAATTGATGGAGGCAAGAAATCCGCCAATGGCACCACCTACTGCCCAACCCAGGTTGATGGCCAACCGGTTTAAAGAGTAAGATCTTGTTCTGTTGCTGAGGTTGCAATAATAGGCAATCGCTGTTGCATTAGCGGGTCTGAAAGATTCATTGCAAAGGCTTAATATAAATGTACCAATGGCCAGGGAATAAAAGCTTTGTAAATAACCTGTTATAATAAACATGGCGCCGCCACTTAGTAATGCACCTACCTGCAAAGGGTAGAAGCCAAATTTATCAGTAATAATTCCACCGGCATAGGCGCCAACAATGGCACCCAAGCCAAACAAACCCATAATAATCCCAGCCTGAGTTATGCTAAATCCTAAGGATTGTGTACAATAAATGGTCATAAAAGGCACTACCATGGTGCCGCTTCGGTTAATAAGCATTACCAGTGATAAATACCATGTTTTTGGTGTTAATCCACTATAAGCATTTTTGTATTGTTGTATGGTAGCCTGCAGCATAATTGGTATGCAAAATAAACCAATCTGTAAGTAAAGTTTATACAGAAATATAGTAATGCAAAAAGGCTGCTCTTTGCAGAACAGCCTTTTACAACCAAAAACCAACGATCAACGGTACTACTTATAAAATGGTAATTTCTTTAGGCGCAGTTTTTACTTCTTCTTTTTTAGGAAGCAATAAATGTAAAATGCCATTGTTGTATTTTGCCTGAATGTTCTCCGCATTTACTTTGTCATCAACAGTAAAGCTGCGGGCAAAACTTTTGAATGCAAATTCTCTGCGATGTGTTTTGTAATCCTTTTGTTCTTCTGTTTGTTTTTTCTCGTAACTAATGGTGAGGATTCCTTTTACAAAGTTTACTTTAATGTCTTCTTTGTTTAATCCGGGTGCCACCACTTCTAAATGATAGGCTTCATTTGTTTCATGAATATTTACCGGCGGATTGGTTAATCCGGTTTCGTTGCTAAATGCTGTTCTGGTTAATAATTCGTCGAACAGGTTGTTGAAATGGCGGTAATTGTGTTTTGTAAGTGTCATACTATTAAATTTTTGTGTTTTAAATTTTACTTATACAACCTTTTCAAATGCTATACCATTGCCCATAAATGGGTTTTTAGGTACTTTTTTGGCAATCTACAGTCATGAATGCGGTCATTATGGCTTATTTGCTTGTGCATTAGTGACAAGATGGCTGATTTGTATCCTTTTTTTCTCCATTACAACTTTTCCTATAAATTTGTAGTTCATTTCAAAAACGGAGGAAAAAGATGTATCCAGAAGAGATTGTGATACCCATGAAGGCGGAACTTACTGACAACGGTTTTGAAGAGTTGTTAACGCCTGATGAGGTTATTAGTACTTTGAAAAGTGAAGGAACCACATTGGTAATGGTAAATTCAGTATGTGGATGTGCCGCAGGTAGTGCAAGACCTGGTGTAGTTATGGCTGTAAACAATACAACAAAAAGGCCCGACAGGTTAACCACCAGTTTTGCAGGCTTTGATGTTGATGCAATAAAAATGATAAGAGAACATTTGTTGCCTTATCCTCCTTCATCACCTGCTATTGCTTTATTTAAGGATGGTGCATTGGTGCATATGGTAGAGCGTCATCAAATTGAAGGTAGGCCGGCACAGGTTATTGCAAGAAATCTTATTACTGCTTTCGAAACCTATTGTTAGCAGTTAAACGAAACCATGCGCAAGCAGTTGTTCATGGATGGGTTAGTAAATAAAAACCTCCTTAGTCTTAAGGGGGTTTGTTTTTTTATATGCTTTCCCAAATTTGTTTTTTTTATGTTACCGGCTATTGTTTTTTTATGAGGCTTTACTTGCCACGCTCGGTTCAGGGTTCCTGCCTTGTGGCAGCATTTACGCGAATTGGAAAATACTGGTACCTCTACAACCTGACAGGTAATTATGGATTAGTTAAATGCAGAGTCATCATCCTGCCGTACAAGTGTGCGACGCAAGTAAGGTTGCTGCTTCAACTACAGCCGGGTACATAGCCTGTATTCTCAATTTCAATATTGATTCAAATTTATGATTCGCAAATTGTAACATCGGTTTCTTTTGTTTATCATTGCAAACTTCAAATTTATACAGCCCATGTATCCAAATTTATACTACATATTTAAAGACCTGTTTAATGTTGATTTACCTTTTTTAAAAGTGGTAAATTCTTTTGGCTTTTTTGTAGCAATTGCTTTTCTGGTTTCTGCATGGCTGCTGGGTAAAGAATTAAAAAGACGGGAAAAACTAGGTGTATTTACTTTTAACGAAACAACTATTACCATTGGTAAACCGGCAAGTATGGCCGATTTGTTGGTAAATGCTTTTTTAGGTTTTACACTTGGTTTTAAAATTATTGGTGTATTTATTACAGAGGGTGCATTAGAAAACCCACAGGCATTTATATTTTCTAAAGAGGGCAATTGGGGTGCCGGTATTTTGCTGGCTCTTTTTTTTGCGGGGTTAAAATGGTGGGAAAAAAATAAAGAAAAGCTGGCTAAACCAGAAACAAGAACACTGCGCATCTGGCCAAGCGACAGGGTAGGAGATATAACCATAATATCTGCTGCCGGTGGTTTTGTGGGCGCTAAAATATTTGATAACCTGGAAAACTGGGACAGGTTTATAAAAGATCCCATAGGTAATCTTTTATCGCCAAGCGGGTTAACATTTTATGGTGGTTTAATTGTAGCAATACTTGCACTATGGTATTATTTCCATAAGAATAATATCAGCTTTATTCGTGTGGCTGATACAACTGCTCCCGTGTTATTATTGTCTTATTCCATGGGCCGTATTGGTTGCCAGGTAGCCGGTGACGGCGACTGGGGTATTTATAATCCGCATGTAAACCCATACAGCTGGTTGCCGGATATTTTATGGTCGTACGATTATCCGCATAACGTTAACAGCGAAGGTGTTCCTATGATGAATTGCGATTGGGGCGATTATTGTAATCATCTTCCCGCACCGGTGTATCCAACACCTTTGTATGAAATCATCATCTGTTTTATACTCTTTCTATTACTTTGGTCGGTAAGAAAGCGTTTTACTACAACCGGCAGGTTGTTTGCCGTTTACCTTATTTTAAATGGCATTGAACGCTTTTTTATAGAGAAAATCAGGGTAAATACGGAGTATGATATTTTTGGTTTCCATCCCACACAGGCTGAGTTAATTTCCAGTCTACTGGTAATTGCAGGGGTTGTTTTGTATATCTACGCTCCAAAAATCTATGCATCAAAGCAAAAACCTGCTGCTGGCTAAGTATAATTTATGAGCCCGGCTATACAATAAGCAGCAAATTTACTTGCGTCGCACTCTTGTGCGGTACTAATTCTATTAAGCAATAGCAATACAGCAGCATTAATGTGTTGCTTTTTTGCCTTCTATACCATTAGGGGGTATCAGTTACTGCCTGCCATTTTTTACTGGCATTTATCACCTCGAAAAAAAAGATTAGTAATAATTATCTATTATTCATTGATAATCAATACACTAAGTATTTTATCCTAGCGAATTCTTGTTTGTTTTTAATCCTACTACTTCCTCAACAATTCTTTGTAAACAAGTATTATTGTTTTTCATCATAAAGATTTACCACTTATCAGTTATAGCCTCCATCTATGTTATACTAGTATACTTTGCATAGCATAGTACCTATTTTTGTTCTGTAATATTAAAACAACAGTACTAAAATTATAAATAACTGATTATGAAACAAGTTTTATCCCTTTTTACTGCCATGGGCCTGGCAGCTATATCATTAAATTCATTTGCCCAAAATGTGGTTGGGTCAAATATCAGCGGAAGCGTATTTGCCTCACAAAAAGCTGTGGAGTCGGCAACCGTTATGTTGCTTAAGGCAAAAGATTCCTCTTTCATTAAATCTGGTATTACTTCCAAAGAAGGTAGTTTTTTACTTGATCAACCAGAGAATGGTAGTTTTCTGATTGCCGTTGAATTAGTAGGCTTTAAAAAATATTATAGTGAAATATTTGAGTTATCCCAAGCCAATCCTGGCTATCAGGTTAAACCTATTTCACTGGAAATGGCTGCGCAGCAACTTAGCGGTGTAATTGTAGTAAGTAAAAAACCATTTATAGAACAAAAGTTAGACCGTACCATACTTAATGTAGAAGCATCTGTTACCAATGTTGGTTTAACGGCATTGGAAGTGTTGGAAAAAGCCCCCGGCGTAACTGTAGATAAAGATGGTAATGTTAGTCTCAAAGGCAAACAAGGTGTATTGATTTTAATGGATGGTAAACCCACCTATTTAAGTGCAGCTGATCTGGCAAATTTTCTTAAAAACACACCAAGTGCCAATTTAGATCAAATAGAAATAATGACCAATCCGCCTGCAAAATATGATGCAGCCGGTAATTCAGGTATCATTAATATCAAAACAAAGAAAACCAAAACCAAGGGCTTTAACGGCAGTGTTAATATTGGTGGCGGCATGGGTATTCATCCAAAAGCAAATGAAAGTGTTAACCTTAATTACCGTTCGGGTAAAGTAAATCTATTTGGTAACTATAGCTATTCGTACAATAAGGGTGCACAGCAGTTGGAGTTAACCCGCAATTTCAGAGATCAGCAAACAGGTGCATTATCATCTGTATTTACCCAGCGTACCGATATGAGCCCCGAAAGCCAGTCGCACAATTATAAAATGGGTGCAGATTATTTTGTAAGCAAAAACACCACATTGGGTGTAGTAGTGAATGGAGCGCTAAGTCCAAGCGATTTTAATAGCACCAACATCACTAATATTACCAATGCTGCCAATCAATTACAATCTGTAACACTTAGTAAAAGTGCTTCTAACGATGAGTGGAAAAATTATGGCACCAACTTTAATATGCGTCATGTGTTTGATACCTTGGGCACAGAGTTAACCGGCGATCTTGATTATATTCATTATAATTCCAGCAGCAACCAGTTATTCAACAACTATTTCTTTAACGAAGCTGGTGGCAAAGTACAGCCAGATGAAACCTTGCGTGGTAATTTACCAGGTGCAATAAATATTTATAGCGGCAAATTTGACTTCTTAAAAACCTTAAAAGGGCAAATAAAATTTGAAGCAGGCGTTAAAACCAGTTTTGTAAAAACCGATAACAATGCCCAATATGATAATCTGGTAAATGGCCAATGGGTGGTAGATGAAGGTCGCTCCAATCATTTTGTGTATAAAGAAAATATCAATGCCGGGTATACCAATTTTAGTAAGCAGCTTAATAAAAAATGGAGTGCCCAGGCTGGCTTGCGCGTAGAAAATACAAATGCTACCGGTAACCAGTTAACCACTGGCGAAACATTTAAAAGAGAATACACACAGCTTTTCCCTACCGCTTATCTGGGCTATACTTTAAGCGATAAAAATCAGTTTGCATTAAGTTATGGCAGAAGAATAGAAAGACCAGATTACGGCGATTTAAACCCTTTCTATTATTTTCTGGATAAATACACTTACCAGGTAGGTAATCCCTATTTAAGTCCGCAGTTTAGCCATAATATTGAAATATCGCATACATATAAAGGTTTCTTAACAACTACATTGGCCTATAACAATATAAACGATATTATTCAACAGGTATTAGAACAAAACGACAGCACTTTTACCACATTTGTAAGACAAAGTAATATCGCAAAACAAGAAAGTTTTACCCTTAGTGTAAATGCTGGTTTCCCGGTTACCAAATGGTGGACAACCAATATCTACGCACAAGCTAACCACAATGCTTTTGAAGGGTATGTAAACAATGGTAATATTAAAGTAGATGGTTATGGTTTTACTACCAACATCTCTAACCAGTTTAAATTTAACAAAGGATGGGGCATGGAGTTAAGTGGGTTTTACCGCAGTAAAATGGTAGAAGGTACCGTAATATCCAAGCCAATGGGTGTGGTAAATATGGGGATATCAAAATCTGTTTTAAAAAGCAAGGGCACCATCAAATTAAATGTGAGAGACTTTCTGGATATTCAGCAGTTCAATGGCTACAGCAAATACCAGAATATAGATGTAACTATTCACAACGAGTGGGACAACCGGGTGGTAAATCTTAGCTTTAGTTATCGCTTTAGCAAGGGTAAAGCCATACAACAACAACGCCGCCAAAGTAGTGCTGAAGACGAGCAAAACCGTATCAAAGCCGGCAGAAATTAATACAACACCAACAATAAAAAACAGCTTGCAAATTGCAGGCTGTTTTTGTTTTATAGTAATTATGTGTTTGCCAGCTGTAGAAATGCTATCAGGCTTTTCTTGTGTCACTCACTTGTGCGTTCGACTAAGTGGCAGCATAAAAAACATTTTGTGGTATTAATAATCCCAATTGTAAACCATACTATTGGTTTTTATAGCCCATACTTAAACCAACATCTCCGGTTACTTTCAGGTCTACCGATGCGGTATCCTTATTCGAATTATTAATTACCAATGCAGTATTTCTGTCAACACTTACGGTAACCGTTTCGCCAGGTTTTACTGTTTGACCGGAATGTTTACCCCCATCAATAGGCGCTTCATACACTTCCAGGTCATTTGCAGATACGTTTTTGAGTTTCACTTTAAACGAACCATGTTCATTATTACCTAATACAAAACTGTTATTAGGGCTAATTATGGTGTTAGAAGTTAAACTGGAAAAAAGGCTACATCCGCTAAGTGCAAAAATAGTTGTAATAACCGCAATCATCTTTTTCATAATTTTTTTCATTTTAAGAAACAATTTGTTCCTGTTTTTGGTGAATTGATGAAGCGAATTTCGGTCTGGCTTGGTTTATAAAAGCCTCAATTGAAATTTGAGACAATCTAAGTTGGACTCAATTAAATAGTAACCGGCTCAAAAAACAAAATTCAGTTTATAATAACCTTTCAAATTGTTTTAATGAATTCTTTGGGACTAATATTCGTAGCCTTTTTAAATGCCCTGTTAAAAGTTGCTTTGCTGTTAAAGCCACAATCATAAGCAATTGCCAATAATGTCTGGGCTTTCTGTTCGTTGTTTTTCAGCTTTTCTATTACTGCATTTACCCTATAGCCATTAATCAGGTCATTGAAGTTCTTACCCAACTTTAAATTAATTACCTGTGTAATAATGTAAGCAGGTTTATTTAACTGATTTGCCAGCTCACTTAAACTAAGTTCCGCATCCAGATAGGGCTTTTGGGTTAAGAGATGTTCTAATAATAAAACTTTAACAGGCTCCAGTAATGCTTCATCTGATGTGGAAATAACTTGAGGTTTATTTTGATCCGTTGCACTATTATTTATTGTTTTTTCTTCGGGTAAATACAAAGTATCTGGATTATTTTTTTCCTGTGTTAAGAAAACTTCATTCTCCTTGTGCAATTGAAAAGCAATATTGTATTGCCTGGTGTAAGAATAGCCGGTTATACTGGTATAATAAATAATAATGGCTAAAACGAAATATTGCCAAAAACCAATATCATAATTATACCACACAATTAAACTAAGAATACTAAACCCAATAAAAACAACATAGTATAAACCCAGTAGTACAATAAAGTTCCTGATCCAGTTTAAATGTAATTTGTCAATATTGGAAAATTCGTTAGGTAACCATTTTAGGTAGGCAGTGTAATGGTTAATTATTTTATAGAGGTAATATGTAAAAAAGGCGGCATTGCAATATCCTTCAATAGTAAACCATTTATACTCACCTAGTTGATTGATAATCCTTAATTTTTCTTCTACCGGATAGGCCCACACAATAAAATGAACACCAAAATAAATAATGCCAGGTATGAAATGAATCCATTCCGCTGTTGTCCATTTAAAAGCATTATTAGTTATACTTTTTACATACAAGTAAGCAAGCGGCGCAAATAAAAATGTATCACCAAACGGAAAAAATGTAAGTCGCTGGCCTTCATATAAACCAAGCCATCCGGCAATATGCTCACTCATTGTAGCCGAAATTGCCAGTAAAAAGAGCACCAGAAATTTGTCTGAAATCCGCTTTTCTTTATAGTTTCTTATCAATAGTAATGTACTAATGATTATTGCCTGTAAAGCAGCTATTGATAAAACCACAGAACGTATATCCCACTCCAGCATAAACTAGTTAACCCCTGATTTTAAGCACTTTTGTAATCATTTTTTTAATTAACACAGTTTAGTGCTCATTGTTTTGCCATGGTTCAATTGTCTGTGTGTTATCAACAAATAATTACCTAATACAATATTCAAATCCTGCTTTGAATATGACCGTATTATTTATTCTGATATAAATAATTTGGGCAAAGCATGTAATAATTCCAATCCGGTAGAGCTTCGGTTCTTAAACCCTGTCCAGGTTTTTTCGTTTGAATTTGGCTGCACATCCAAATACTTGCCATAATCCTTTTTTTGTAAAATGCCTCCAATAAATGCAGTTACAAAATGCTGGTTAATATTGTTAATCCTGTGCTCGTTCCACGATGGCTCGGCATAATGATAGTATTCATTAAAATTTACGCCCGGTTGTAAAGCTGCTGCAGGTGGTGGATTGGGTGCCACATTATGTCTTGCATTAATATAGGTTAACAAATACCTGTTTGCATTTAAGGCACCTGTATAAATAGCTTTAATGCCTTCTTCGTAACCAGATACATCATCCTGACTACCCGCAATAAATAATATTGGTACATGCAAACCTTGTAAACCTGCTGCATCCCAAACACCGCGTTGCATACCCCATGGTGCAAATGCTACTACAGCTTTTATTCTAGTATCATAAGAAGCGTTAAAGGCTACATTATTGGTAGTGCGTACTTCAATAGCTTTGCTGCCACCCGTCATTACCCCAAAACTGGAATCCAGTTTGGCGCTATAGCCTGCGCCTGCTGCATTTAAAACACCATAACCCCCCATTGAATACCCAATCAATGCCGTATTTTTGGCATCGGTAATGCCAGCTAAAAAATGGTTGGTGCCGGCTTGGCTAAGGCTGTCCATTTCATTCAGCACAAATAAAATATCTTTTGCCCTGTTTAGTAAAGTGCTTTGAAAACCAGCCCTGTCTGTATAAGTAGATTCAGTATGGTCAATGGCCACCACTATATAGCCTTTTGATGCCAAATTCTCCGTTAAATAAGTTAAAAGCAACCTGGAACCCGGATACCCATGCGATACAATTACCAAAGGAAATTTGCCAGCGGTTTCTACAGGTGCGGCATCACGCACAGCCCTTCCCAAAAAACTAAATGGTATTAAGGGGCGTGCCGTATCATTCCATAATCCTAAGGTGCTATTATAGGTAACCAATTCTTTTTTGCCGGCTGCATTTGCCGGATACCAAACTTCTACTTGTAAATGGCGGTCGTATAGCGGGTCTACGCCGTTTTTGGAGTGTAAAATGTCTACCTGATTTTTGTTTACCAATTCAAAATTGCGCACACCAACGGTGTACTCGCCTCTGGCTGCCAGTTCCGGCGCATCGGGTAATGCATCTCCGTTGATAAATGTTGTACCGGCAGTTTGCAATATTTGCTTGCCCGAATTACAAGATTGAAACACTAAAAAACCAAACAACAACAAACTGCAGCTAACAATACCTGTTTTCATAAGACAGAATTTTAATAGGGCAAAAGTTAATATATAAACTGCTAACAACGCCAAATCCAGCCAATAGTTTTTTGGTAATCACCTAAAAGGACTGTGTTTGTTTTATTTACCCGGCTGTTGATACCTATGGCATCGCCGCTTGCGTCGCACTCTTGTACGTTCCTGCCATTGTGGAGCTAATGTTGTTTTAAACCCAAATTAATCTGCCGCCACAAAGGAGGAACCCTGAACCGAGCGTGGCAAGTAAAGCCCAATTATTAAAAAATAGCTGGTTACAAAATGGCTGCTTACAATAACTATACATTAATGCGGTCTGGTTTCATTGGCCTGCAATGTGATATTTGTATAGGGCAAGGGTTAACTGTATTATTTTTTAATAGTAATATTTGAACATTGGTTAAATTGCAGCGGTTCAAAAGCAACTGTTTATTAGTTGTTGCAGTTTTATACATTGAAATTAAACATGAATGGCAGTTTTAAAGTTTAGAATATATCTGGAAGAGGATGATGCAGTGTACAGGGATGTGGTAATTAAGCATACCCAATCTTTTGCTGATTTGCATGGCGCCATACTAAAAGCTTATGAATTTGACAGTAAGCACCAGGCTACTTTTTACCGTAGCAACGATAATTGGCTGCGTGGCAGGGAAATATCACTTGAAAAATATGATAAACCCTATAAAGCCGAGCCTTTACTGATGCAGGAAGTGACCATTGGCAGCGAAATACGCGATACCAATCAAAAATTTATATACCAATACGATTTTGTAAAAAATTGGGTGTTTCTGGTAGAACTGATAAATGTAAGTAAAGAAGAAAGCAGTCGCCTTACATATCCTGCCATCACCCGTACCGAAGGTATTGGCCCGCAGCAATATGGTACCCGTAGTTTATTGGGTAGCAAATTTGCTGATATTGAGGAGAAATACGATTTGGTTGCAGGTGCCGATGGTTTTAAAGAAGAAGGTGAGTCAGATACAGATGAAGGCGATGATGGGGAATCTACAGATGGCGGAGATGAATTTGGATCATCTGAGGATGGCGGTGAATATTAACAATGTGTGAATTTTGTATTAATTCTGCAATATTGCCATTTGCTTATTAAATTGGCGGTATGAAAATACTGGTTACAGGTGCCAATGGTTTTTTGGGTGTACACTTACTGCTGTATTTATCTCAGCAGGGTTTTTCTGTTATAGCCTGTAGCCGTGGCATAAACCGTATTCCTGCCACTCAGGATTTTCCTTATTATACTATTGACCTTACTGATGCATCGGCTGTAAACCAGCTAATAGATGAAATTCAACCGGATGTAATAATACATACCGCCGCTAACAGTAAGCCTGATGAATGTGAACAGGATAAAGCCGCCTGTATACTACAAAACGTATCGGCTACCGAAAACCTGTTGGCTGCCTGTGCGGGTACTCAAACCCATTTCATTTTTACTTCCACCGATTTTATTTTTGGCGAAAATGGCCCGCATAAAGAGGATGATACGCCCAACCCGCTAAATTTTTATGGCCAAAGCAAGCTAATGGCCGAACAAAAAATAAAGGAAAGCGGTTTATTGTATACCATTGTTCGGCCCGTGTTTATCTATGGGCCGGTATTGGAAGGTATGCGACCAAGTTTTTTGCATTGGGTAAAAAACAATTTAGCGCAGCAAAAGCCCATAAAAGTGGTTAGCGATCAGCAAAGAACCCCAGGTTTTGTAGTAGATATTTGCAGGGGAATAGAAACTATCATACGCAAAAAGGCATCTGGTGTATTTCATTTGGCCGGAAAAGATATTGTTTCTCCATATGACATGGCCATGGCTGTGGCAAAAGTTTTAGGGCTGGATGCAGCACTTATTGAAAAAGTTACCTCTGATACATTTAAAGAAACAGTTATTCGGGCAAAGCAATCGGGGGTTTTTATTGATAAAGCAAGGGATATTCTTGGTTACAATCCCGTTAGTTTTGAAGAAGGTGTACAATTAACCTTTAATCAAGCATAATATGCAAACGCCTTTAGAAAAATATTTTGCTTTAAGAGTTAAAAATCTTTTTAATCACCTGCACGATTTTGAGCTGAATGGCGATGAAGTATCGCTGCACGACTTAAGGGTGGAGATGAAGAAACTAAGGGCCATTATCAAATTCCTGCACAATATTTACCCCAAACAAAAACTAAAAAAGCCTTCAAACCTTTTACGCAATATTTTTCAGGATGCAGGTTATGTGCGTGAAGCACAAATTTTGGATGCCTGGCTGCAGAAATATCAATATAATACCATCACACAAATCTATTATCCCAGAGAAAAGCTGGTGCACATGATTGATGAGTTTAGAAAAAAAACCGAGCAGCTAAAGGGTGATTGTAAGGAAGTGATAGAATCGGTATCAAATTACGTGCACAGTACCAACGAAATTTTAGCAGAGCAATATTTTGTAAGTCTGAATGCCAGTGTAGAAAAGCTTTGCCGTAAAAACCTGCCCCAAACGGAATGGCACGAACTGCGAAAGCTGATTAAGCAAAGAATATACGCCTACAACTGGGTACAGCACCATGAGGAAAAAGAAGACTCCAATTTTTCTTATTTCCATAAACTACAGGAAACCATTGGTCTATGGCATGATTTGGAAATAATTAAGGACTCACTCTCCCAAAAACAGGTGTACCTGTCTCAGGACATAGAAGTGCAAAAAGACTTTAACCTGGCCTGGGATAAACTTACCGGCACACTAAAACAAAGGGAAAAAATGGTGGAAGAATTGCTGGCCAGGCAATTGGTGCATGAGTAATCAGGTTTTTGTGATATTCTTTTAAAAAATCAATCCAAATAGATTTTTCTTTTTATTGTAATTTGCTATCATGAAAATTGTAATTGCAGATACCTACGATCAATTGTCCGTATTGGCCGCCAACGATATTATTGGTAAAATGAACCTTATTGAAAACCCATTAATATGCACCGCCTCCGGCGATTCCCCCACAGGTATTTACAAAGAATTTGTTCGCTTGTATAAAGAAAACCGCTTAGATACCAGCGATTGGTACTTTGTTGGTCTAGACGAATGGATGGGCATGAATGAAAATGATGAAGGCAGTTGCAGGTACCACCTGGAGCAACAGCTTTTTCAACCCTTACATGTAAGTGGTGGCCGTTTATGTTTCTTTGATGGCCGGCAACCCAATGCTGATTTGGAATGTGATAGAATAGAAACCTTTATGTTGTTACACCAGCAAATACAGGTGGCCATAATTGGCCTGGGATTAAATGGCCATATTGGTATGAATGAGCCACATACACCCGCCCATATACGTACTCATATTGCAGATATTGACCCACTTACAGCTCAAACCGGGCAAAAATATTTTAAAGAGGCTCGTACATTAACGCAAGGACTAACGCTGGGCATTGCCAATTTAATGGAAGCTAAATATGTATCGCTGGTGGTTAGCGGTAGTAAAAAAGCGGCTATTGTAAAGCAGGTATTAGAAGGCGAAATTTCTACTGCTGTACCTGCCAGCCTATTACGTAATCATCCCGGGTTTACTATTTATCTGGATGCAGAAGCAGCCTCTTTATTGCATAAAGCGCATAAATAAATACAAGTATTTTTGGGGCTTTCAGCATTAAACAAATGGCAGCTTTAATACGGGCTTTACGTTGCAAGTCCTCACTCACTGCGTTCGTTGCGGGCTTTCCACTTCAATCCCGCAGCCATTAAACGTAAGGTTCTTTTCTTGGCTGTTTGGTGTTTTGCTCCATAGTAATGCTGCAGCACAAGAGTGCGACGCAAGAAAAGCTTAATTGTAATTTTATAGACCGGTACAAAAAATGTTTTAATACTATTTACAACATGCGATAGCCCGCAGCTTTTTTAATGAGCATGGCGGTATTATTTACCTCAAATTTTGATAAGAGGTTTTTGCGGTGCGTGTCTACAGTATATGGACTTACAAATATTTTCTCTGCTATTTCGTTATTGGTCATGCCTTCTGCAATAAGTTCCAATATTTCTTTTTCGCGGCGGGTAAGTGTGGGTGGCTCATCATCCGCCGGTGGTTCGGGGGAGGTGTTATTGATGTCTATACTAAAAAACATTTTACCGGCAACGACAGCTTGTATTGCTTCTTCTATTTCTTCTTTACCGGCACTTTTTAATAAATATCCCGATGCACCATTGGCAATCATTTGCGATACATAACTGCGTTGTTTAAATGTGCTCAGCGCCAACACATGCACAGCGGGAAAATCTTTTTTTATTTTTATACACAATTCTATACCGCTTATATCAGGCATATTAATATCAAGAAAGGCAACATCAACGGGATGATTTCTTAAAGCTGCAATAGCTTCAAAAGCATTGCAGGCGGTGGCCACCAATGTTACTTTAGCAATATGAGAAAGAATGGCTTTCATTCCTTCTATTACCATACTGTGGTCGTCAACCACCAATATATTAACTGATGTTTTATTCATATTAAACAGGTATTTCAATGGTAAACGAACTGCCTTTGCCGGGCGATGATTGTATTTCAAAATTTCCCTTTAAATAATCCACCCTTGATTGTACGTTTTTTAAGCCATCACCTTTAAAGGTAGAAAGGTGAAGGGCATCAAAACCCTGACCATCATCTTCAACAGTAAGTGTTATGCCGAGTTCATGACTTGCAAGTTGTATAAAAATATTTTCCGATTGTGCATGTTTAATGGCATTATTACTTAGTTCCTGGATTATGCGATAAAGAATCACTTCAGTTGATTTTTCCAAATTCTGTTGTAATCCCAATTGCGTGAATTTCATTTTTACCCTGTTGCTTTCATTTATACCATCGCAATAATCTTCAATAGCTTCGGAGAGGCCAAATTTTAATAGCGCTTCTGGCATCATACTGTGTGCGACTCTTCTCATTTCCACAATTGTATTATCAAGCTGGTTGATAGCTCTATTAAAAGTATTGGCATTTTCACCCGATACTACCACGTTGCCTTTCATGCTGCTTAAGGTTAATTTTATACCTGATAACAAACCACCCAAACCATCATGCAGGTCTTTTGCGATACGGGTTCTTTCTACCTCTACAATCTTTTGGTTTTCGAGTAATGTTTGTACCAATTTTTTATCTGTTTCTGCGGCTTTTAATGAAATATCGAGATTTTTAATCTTTTCATTGATTGCATCACTGTCAATTTTTTTAGAAAGGCTCATATATTTTTCTATATGTGTAATCGCTTCCTGGTAACGGTTGAAATGTTTACAGGCTTCATAATATCCTAAATGAATTTTAGCAAGCATATCTACAGCTTTAATTTCTTCACCCATTTGCAGGGCTTTGTTTAGTAACTCAAATACCTGTTGTGGCGTTTGCTCCTTAGAATTTTCCTTTACACATAGATCTGCCAGAAATAATAATATTTCTGCTTCTCCTTTCTTGTCACCAATTTCCCTGCGGATAATTATACAACTGTTAGAATATTCTGAAGCTTTATTATAATCCCCGGCCTCCTTGTATATATTTCCCAAATGAAAAAGCGCATTACTTTGCCCTTTTTTATCATCTATGACTTTGGAAATGGATAAAGCCTGCGAACAAAACTCAATCGCATTTTCAAAATGCTTCATTTTGAAATGGCAAAAGCCAATATTATCAAGGCTACCAGCTTCTCCCCATTTGTCACCAGTATTCTGTGTAACTGGAAGGCTTTGCTGGTAATATTTCAGCGCATTGGCAAAGTCTTCTGTCTCAAAATAAATGAGGCCAATTTGATTTAAACAATAAGGGTTAGCCCAATAATTAATAGATTGAGACTGGCTTACAGACAAGCTTTGTAATAAATAATTCAAGGCACTTTCATAATCGCCTAAATATTTATAGGTTACGCCTAAATGATAATAAATGAGTGTTTCGTTTTCTTTGTTCCCGGTTTGTTGTGTTAATTTTAGGGATTTAGAAATCAACTCTAACGAAGTACTATATTCCCCCCAATAGCGTTGAATGATGCCAAAATAAATATATATCGACGCTTGCCCGTTAAGGTCATTGAGAAATTCAAATAATACCAGCGCCTTTTTACAATACTCAAGTGCTTCATGATGCTTTGACAAACGTATAAGGCTAAATGCAAAAGTTCGGTAGCCTTCTGCTTTTCCTTTTACATAGTCAATGCCTTCTGAAAGCTCAATAGCTTCATTACTCAGGGTATGTGCTCCAGTAGAATCATTTACCCTGTTCTCCCATGCCTGTTTATTAAGCTGGTCAATTTTATCTTTCAGCACCTGAGCATCAATAGAATCATCCATAGCAACCTTAATTAAGTATTATAACGACAAATCAGTAAGTGCCCATGCATCAGCAGTAGCTAATTGCTTATTTCCACTTAGTTTTATGTATAAAAAAAGCTGCAGCTTATATGCGGCAAGCCATTTAATGCTTGTAGCAATGATCGCTTCTCCTAAAGGTGCCTTTTCGCCACTCCATGGATAAGTTACTTCTTTGTGAAGCAAATCGTCCTCACTTATTTGGCTAAAAAGACTTTTTATAATTATTATTTGCTCATCCATAACAGTTGAAAATTGTTCATGAGGCATGGTTTTGGAAGTAGCAATTTTTAATCCGTAAAATGCTCCAAAATCGGTTTCATTTTTATTCAGCCAATAATCGGGCATAAATGTTCCGGCTATACTTAAGTACTGCAATAATTCAAGGATACTTCTTACTCCCTCACCCGGTGCATAGTTCATTCCATCAGTCGGGATTTTTGTATATAGCCTGCGGCAAATATTTATTTCTTTTTCAATGTTATTAATTAAATGCTGTTTGTACATGTTTTAAATTTTTATTTGTTTTTGTTTAAATAACTTTTGTTACCAGCTTTTTATATTATGATTAAGCTTCGTTGCGTCGCATTACATTCATTGTTCGGATCATGTATTAAGCTTTTAAAACACCAACTTAAAAAGGCTTCAATTGCTGCCAAATGATCTGCAGATAAAGTGATTGCGACGCAACTATGTTGCCATAAAATACAGTCGTTTGTATCAAAAAATAAAATCTGCTTTTCATTCACTTTATTAAATTATTAGACGTTTCCAAGTATTTCTATATTAACTGATGTGCCTTTACCTGCTTCTGATTCAATATTTAAAACGCCTTTTAAATAATCAACTCTTGATTGTACATTTTGTAAGCCTGCTCCTTTTAAAGTTGATACTTGCGTTGAATCAAAACCTTTACCATCATCTTCTACTGTAAGTGTTATGCCGCGCTCATGTATGGTTAATTGGATAAAAATATTTTTGGATGCTGCATGTTTTATGGCATTGTTGCAAAGTTCTTGTACTATACGATAAAGAATTACTTCAGTTGATTTTTCTAAAGGTTGCTGCAACCCCAGCTGCGTGTATTTCATTTTTACCGTGTTGCTTTCATTAATGCTGTCGCAGTAATCTTGTATGGCTTCTCCTAAACCAAATTTCAGTAAAGCTTCAGGCATCATATTATGTGCCACACGGCGCATTTCTGCAATGGCATTATCCAACTGTGTTATAGATTTAGTAAACAGTTGCGCATCTGTTTCCTGAATAATCATGTTCCCTTTCATAGATGATAAATTTAATTTTATGCCGCTCAACATACCGCCCAGCCCATCGTGTAAGTCTTTGGCCATACGGCTTCGTTCTGCTTCCTGGCCCTGGATGATATAGTTCATGGCGAGTAACTGCTTCTCATTCTCATGCATAATTTGCCGCTTTCTGTATTGAAAAATAAACAGGAATAACCCTGTAATAAACACCAGAAAAATGATGGTACTTATAACGATATATATAATTATTGCGGTTTGCCCCATATAAATGCAATTGTAAAAAGGAGGTACATACTATAGTTTAAAGAAGTGGAAATCCAGGCCAAAGGCACAAACAGATTAAGATCTTTTGCAAGTTCATTATACAATCCGTAGAAAGGAAAAGTACCCAGATAAAACATCAGCATGCCAAGCGCTATCCAAAATACAGTAAGCTTTTTAAAGTTTAATAATTTATCTGAGTTTACCAGTTCTATAAAAAAAAGTATCAGGTAAATCAAAATAAAAAGATTGCCCACAGTATAGGAAAGTGATGCGAAATAATAACCTGTATCAATAAAAAAAGTTCTCTCAAAAATACACGAAATGGTATAAAAAGTGCAGCCGGCTATTATTATCTTATGTTTATTTGTGGCGAGTGTTTTATAAAAAAACCAGTTGATAAAAAACACTTCAAATATAACTTCGACCCCGGTAATTACATTGGCTGTATCGAATTTACTATAATGCTCCAGTGTACGGTTAACTATTTCAAGAACACTGATTACAGCAAGATAAAAAGGCAGCCATTTTAAATAACAATCTTTCCACTTTTTCCATGTAAGAATTCCGGATATAGCAGCAAGGGCTTCTGCAGCTACCAGCCATTTGGTGAATAATACAAGAGTGGATCCGGTCATCGTCTATATTTTAGAAAAACTTTTATTGCTCTTAATTGCTAAAAAGCAGAACCCTTGCAATTGGTAAGCGGCGGGCAAAGGCCTCCGTGGTTTTTTGCTGTGTAATTTGAGGGTGCCAGCACTAATATCCTCTTGGCAGCGGGCCATGCATCCGGATTTATCGTGGTAAAAGAACATCTATTTTTCGGGTCAAAATATCTCGGGTCAAAATCTTTCTGGTAGCCTGATGAATCATAAGTCGGTATCAAAAAAGCGGTATGCATATTTTCATATTCCGAACTTACAATATTGTTTAAATCGGGATATACCTCTTTCCCCGAAACATCGACCGAATCTACCTTTGGATACCTTGCATAATAAATCCTTACTCCCAACTCCAGGGGCACGCCATCGCAGGCTTTTCCACAAGTATCTTTCTGTATTTCCCATATAAACTGTTTCAGTGCATCAAGCGGGAACCAGATAGAATTTGCATCATCTACATTGTTGCCATTACTTTGGGTTACTAGCCTTCTTAAATTTAATGGCCCCTGGTAAAGTTTTGCCATATCCTTTATCGTTTTTACCTCCAGGTAATTAAAGGCCGGGTATGACGTCGAGTCTTTACATACATCGCAGCCGTTTTTTGCTGCTTTTACAACTTGTTCCTTCAGATTGTTATTTTCTTCAGTAAGGGTATTTATTTTCAAAAGTTCATATCCGGCGGCAATCAATAATAAAATACTAATTACAGGAAATACTTTGTTCATAAAATTTTGTTTTGGGTTTAATAATTTTTTTAAAGAGTTATAAAAATAAACATGGTGCAGCATACAAAAATCACTTCGTTAATAAATACCATTTTTCCGGTATTTCTAAAAACCACTATTTCCCCCGATTGACTTTTGTTATTTACAGCAGTAGGTTTGTGTTGTATTTAAACACTTAATTATTAAAAAAGTCATTTATGAAAATCACATCAAAGTATGAAAACGGAACAGTGTTCTGGCGCACATTTAACAGGGAAGATGCCATGTATTTTGTAGGCCTTATGGAAGGTAATCTTTCCTATGGTGAATCGCTTCAATACGATCACCCGGCCGGTTATTTTAAAATGGAAATGAAAAGTAATGGCATTTTCGGTGGGCAAATAGTTGCGGCGGGGCGTGTTTACTCAAACAGTGATGAATTTGTGCTTACCAAAGAAGGGCATCTGGATCGGGTAACTAATTGAGTAACAGGAAAGGTTGTCTTTTTAAAGACAACCTTTTTTTTTTACATCTTCTGGGAAAATATGTGCCAAACTTGGAATCGTATTTTGCCTGCCGTTGCGTCGCACTCTTGTACGTTTATCACATTATTCAGCAAATAAAAACAGGCAAATTAAATAAGCTGCAAAAGTGGCTAAGGTAAATTCTTGTGCCTGTGTGTAAGCAAATAATGGCAATGTGCAGCGGCTGTTGAAAGCCTAATTTATAATCAGCCTGTACAAGTGTGCGACGCAAGAAAAGTGTAATAGAAATACTTATGCCCGGCTAAAAGATGGTTTTTAAAAAGCCTGAAGAAGGTGGGCATATATAAAACTCACTGTTTTCCGGTATTTCTAAAAACCACCGTTTTCCCCGATTGTCTTGCGTTGATGTTGAATGTAGGTTTGTATAGAAGAAATTACCAAAACAAAAACTAATCTATCCCCCCAATAAACCAAAACCGGCGAAGCCGAAAACCGGAATACAGAGTAGGCAAACAAAATTGTACAATATGAAAAAGCATTATTACTTAATCATTCTTTTAATCGCCTCATTCTTATCAGTACATTGTGTACAAGCACAGAATGTAAATATCCCTGATGCAACTTTTAAAGCAAGTTTGGTTGCCAATACAGCTATTAATACCAATTTAGATGGCGAAATACAGACCACAGAAGCCGAAGCCTATACGGGAACTATTGGTGGCGGTTTAGGGATTAATAATTTAACTGGCGTAGAAGCATTTATTAATGCCACGGGTTTTGACTGTGAATTTAATAATGTTTCTGTAATTGATCTTACCCATAATACAAAACTTACCAATATTCGTATTTCAGATTGCCAGGTAACCAGCCTGGATCTTTCATTAAATAGCCTTTTAGATAATTTCTATTGTTATAATTGTCCGTTAGCTACTATTAATGTGCCGGCTAATACAATATTTACTTTTTTTCTTTGCCAGAATACTTTGATAACCAGTCTTGATGTTTCTCATAATATAACTTTCGCATTTTTTAACTGTGGGTTAAATTCGAAGCTTGCCAATTTAAATATTAAAAATGGGCACAATACACAGCTTACCAATTTTTATGCGTTAGGAAATCCTTTACTGACCTGCATTCAGGTAGATGATCCTGCCTATATGGATGCAAACTGGGGTACAAAAAAAGATGCCTCAGCCAGTTATAACGCAATTTGCAGTAATAATGCGTACAATGTAAATATACCTGATGCAAATTTTTTGGCTGCATTGGTTACCAACCCTGATATTAATACTGATGGCGATGGAGCAATACAGGTTTCAGAGGCAATGGCTTTTACAGGAACACTGGATGTAAGTAACCAGAGCATAAGCGACTTAACGGGCATTGAAGCATTTACCGGAATTACTGCTTTGTATTGCAACAATAATCAAATTACAAGCCTGGATGCGTCTGCATGTATAAATCTCCAGAACTTACAATGCCAGGGTAATCAGCTTACCAATTTAAACATACCACTCAGCAACGTTCTGGATTATCTTGATTGCTCCGACAATCAAATAATCAATTTAGATGTTTCTGCCAATACCGCTCTTACACAATTGAATTGCAGCAATAATCAAATAGTCAATTTAAATGTTTCAAATTGCGGGCAATTAGTAAATCTATTTTGTGGTCAGAATAAATTAATCAACACTATAGATCTTTCTAATAATTCTTTATTAATTGGCTTGACATGCAATACAAATCAACTAACCACCCTGGATATTTCAAACAACCCATTACTACAAACTTTGGATTGCAGTCAAAATCAAATAAGTACTTTACAGGTATCATCAAATGCTCAACTTGTGAGTTTAGCCTGCAGTGATAATCTACTTACGGCTTTAATTGTTTCATCAAACCATTTATTAACAAGCTTAACCTGTGGATTTAATCCATTAAGCAACCTTGATCTTACTCAAAACCCTGCATTAAGTTATTTAGAATTCAGTAATACCAATATTCCAGACATTGATTTGCATGCTAATGCTAACTTGACTTTCGTAGCTTGTACACAAGGTCATTTAACCAGCCTGGATGTATCCTCCTGCCCCTTACTTACTAATTTAAACTGTCAGGCAAACGCCATTGCAAGTTTAAACCTTTCAGCCTGTTCCTTACTTAACACTTTGATATGCCATGGCAATCAATTAACTGATTTAGATTTATCTGCCAATCCTCAGCTTACACAGGTATATTGTGAGAATAATCCCTTATTAACTACAGTGAATATCAAGAATGGCAACAACAGCAATCTTGTAGGATTTGATTTAATTGACAATCCTTCTCTTTACTGCATTCAGGTGGATGATGCTGCATATATGAATGCAAATTGGAGTGCGGGCAAAGATATTACAGCAAGTTATAATACAAACTGCGCGTCTCCGGGAGCTGCATTAAGATTTGACGGAATAGATGATTATGTAGGCGTTTCAGGAGGCGGTGGGCTTAACGATTTACAATCAGGAACTATTGAAATGTGGGTTAAATGGAATGGAAGTAATCAGGATGGAGCTGATGGCTCATTACCAAATTTTGGTCCTGTTTTATCAAGGCAGTCTGACTTTGAATTCTCCAATCAAATAATAGCATTAAGTGGTCCTGATCCTAAGACTGCAACAATCGTTTGGAAACCTTACAATGCAATTTCAAATGCCATAACAGGTTCCACTTCTCCCGCCAACGGATGGAATCATATAGCCATTGTGTATAGTTCAGGAGGCCACCAGCTATATCTTAACGGAGTGCTTGATGGATCTGGAACAGAAACAGGAGTAATGGGAAATAATACTGCAGTACCTCTTAGTATTGGCGGATGGACTGGTCAGGGTGTTCGTTATGGCAATGCTGACATTGATGAAGTTAGAATCTGGAATGTGATGAAAACCCAGGCAGAAATACAGGCCAGCATGCATTGTGAATTACCGGCCGGCACACCTGGATTGCTGGCAAACTATCATTTTAATCAGGGTATTGCATCAGCAGATAATACCGGAGAAACTACCTTGAATGATGCCAGCGGAAATGGTCAAAATGGCGCAGTGAATAATTTTTCACTCAATGGTTCATCCTCAAACTGGATATCGCAGGGTGGCGTGGCTAGTGGTACCAGTTGTGTTCCTAGCTGCCCAAGTTATTTTGCATCGCTTGACATTGAGCCAGGATATCCATCTACCATATGCCCTGGGGAAAGCACAAACCTTGCAGTAAATATTACCGGCGCTTCGCCATCAAATACCTATTTCGATATATCCTATTTTGATGGAGTTTCAACTTATGTCACTAACAGGGTCTTTGTCACCGGGTCAAATGTTACTGCTGCATTTTCTGTTTCACCAACAGCAACCACAAATTATAAATTAATAAGCATTGCTGATGCAAGCGGCTGCTCAGGTTTAATCGGCCCGGCAACGTCTGATACCTTTGAACTGGTAAACATATGCCAGCCGGTTATATCCATTGCAGACAAAAGAATTACCGAAGGCAATAGTGGCACAACGCTGGCAAAATTCAAGGTTTCATTAAGCAGTGCAAGTACAAGCACCGTAACCGTTAATTATTCTACAGCTGACAGCACCGCCACCGCAGGCTCGGATTATGTTGCTAAGAGCGGCAAAGTAAAATTCAATCCAGGGCAAACAAGTAAAACTATCAGTATAACTATTAATGGTGATAAACAAGTTGAGCCAAATGAAAAGATAAAAGTATTGCTTACCGCACCTGTAAATGCAACCATTGCAGATAACCTTGGCGTTGGTACTATTAAAAACGATGATGTAGCTGCAATTGCTTCAAACAGTACAACATCCGATGCTGCTGTAGCAACGAATATTTCTTTAAAGGTTTCTCCAAATCCTGCAAAAGATCAGGTAATCATTTCAGGTCTATCAGCAGGAAATTCAAACTTCATAGAACTTACAGATTTAAGTGGCCGAAGTTTATTAAAACAAAAAGTTACTGATAATACCCAAACCATTACAATTGGAAAATATGCATCTGGCATTTACCTGCTGCGCTATTATGATGGAATCAAAATGCAGCAAATTAAAGTGGTAAAAGAGTAAATGTAAATTATCGGATACTTAATAAAGTAAGCGATTGCATTAATGCAATCGCTTACTTAAAAATCAAAACAACATGAGCAACTCAAACGATTCTTCAACAATACTTGTAGCCGGAGCTACCGGATTTCTAGGCAGGGAAATTTGTCGTCAGTTAACAGCAGAAAATATGCGTGTAAAAGGATTTGTGCGTGCCACATCAGATGCAAATAAGGTTGCGCACTTAAAAGAATTGGGTGTTGAAACAATTGAAGGAGACCTAAAGAATAAACAATCTTTAGTAAATGCTTTGAAGGGCGTTTCGGCAATTATTTCAACGGTTTCTTCCACCTTATCAAGACAAGAAGGTGATTCTATTCAAACCGTAGATGATGAAGGCCAAACCAATCTGATTGATGCTGCAATACATGCGGGTATAAATCAATTTATATTTATTTCATTTTGCGCCATGGCGGGTGAATGGCCGCTGCAAACAGCTAAGCGAAAAGTAGAAAGGCATCTTGCCAAAAGTGGTTTAAATTATACCATATTTCAACCCACTTGTTTTATGGAAGTATGGCTGGGCCCCGCTCTTGGGTTCGATTACCCCAACGCCAAAGCCACTATATATGGAGAAGGTAACAACAAAGTGTCCTGGATAGCTATTAAAGATGTAGCGGCTTTTGCTGTAAACTCTTTACATAACCCTCTGGCTAATAATAAAATTATTGAATTAGGTGGGCCACAGGCTTTAAGTCCGCTTGAGGCGGTGCATATTTTTGAGGCAAGCATTGGCAAAAAATTTGAACTTCAATTTGTACCTGAAGAAGCAATAAAAGTACAAAAAGCAGCAGCCCAGGACCCACTCAGTGAATCCTTTGCTGGTTTAATGTTAGGCGTTGCAAACGGAAGTGAAATTGATATGACAGAGGCACTAAAAATTTCCCCCATTAAACTAACTTCGGTAAGTGATTATGTAAAAAGCTAAGGGTACATTTTGTTGTTGAATCAATTCGGGGGGGCAAACAAAAGAATATGCTTGATGCACCTGTTGCGTCGCACACTTGTACTTTCAGCACTTTATGCAGCGGAAATGTAATTGCTTACAAAAATTGTTTGTCTGAAGTGAATAATATGTATTAGTTGAACAGAAGCTACTTGCGATATTTACTTATAGTATTGCAGTTAAATCTTTGGATTAGCTGCCCAAAACCCCGAACGATAAAGTGATTGCGACGCAAGAGGCGATGCTATGAAAACCTGCTGTTGGTATTATTATGGCTTTTGGTTTATTGATTTTTAGGATTGCCATTATCGTCTAACAATGGCACAGGCATGGGGAATTGGCCGTTTTGCAGGGGCTGCTCGCTAAATACTTTATTTACATGTTGCCACTTACCATTGGCCCATTTAAAACCTTCATAATCACCATCGGGGATAAGCGTAAATTTTTTATCCAATTCATTTGATTCGCTGATAAGATGATCGAAAATGATAAGGTCTAATTCTTTATCAAATACCAATCTTGAACGGGCATCTTTTTTAAACTCAAGGCAAAAACGGGAAACGGGTTGGTCAGGCTTGATGGTATCGTTTTCGTATTCAAAATAGGGGCCACCAAACAGGGGTTCATTTTTTTCGTTAAAAGTTAACACCTCCAGCCATTTGCGGGTACTAAACAAGTCGTTATCATCAAAACCAAATAACGTGTAGTATTGTTTGCCCGCAAATTCTTTTTGAACAATGCCATAATAAATGGCGCCAATCCAGTTTTTGTTGGTGCGCACCCCATCCGTTGGCGTTGCTGAAAAATCACTTTGATCCGTTAGCGGAAATAGTTTTAACGAGCCATCCGCAGTGCGCATTTGAATGGCGCCATATTGACGGTAATAGCTTTCATCTTTTTCTATTTGCCAGGTAAAAATGCGAAAACTGCTATCGGGCGCATATATTTTTGAAACTGTTTTAATAGAATCGAAAGGGTAGTAGAAGGAATTGCTGTTTTTTAAGACTTTTACCAATGATCGTATAAAAACACTATCTGCAAAAAATCGGGTAGATGTTTCTGGTGCAAAAATCATTTGATTGGCAAATGGTTTCATGCTGTCTTCTGCATTGCGCATTTGTTCAAATTGCGTTGCATTAATATGCTGCGCATTAGTCCTGAGAGTAATGATTGCCAATAAAAATAAAATCAGTTGTTTCATATTTGATGGTAACAAGTTAGTAGCCTTTACGGAAATGAGGTTCGCTTATTGTTTAAAATGAATAATTTATGATTTTTTTATTGTTCAAATGCCTTTGCTAAATCTAATAAGCTATTGTAACGGTCATCAATTAATGCATGCGGGTAGGCTGTTTCGGGATTGGTGCTCGCTATAAAAACAGTTGCCATACCTGCATTGCGACCAAACTGCATATCGGATAATTTATTACCAGCTATAATACTTTTTGAAAAATCTATTTCAGGAAAATCTGCCTGTGCCTGTAAAGCCATGCCATGCTGTGGTTTGCGGTTCGGGCTTTTGTCATCCATATCGGTACAAAAATATATTTGGTCTATTCTGCCACCCGACTGGGTTATAGCCTGCATCATTTCTGTATGAATATTGTGCAGGTCATCCAGTGTCATTAACCCCTTGCTAACTCCTTTTTGATTGGTAACAATCACTATTTTGCCAAATAGGTTATTGCAAATGCGCAGTGCTTCCAAAGTGCCTTCGTAGAAAAAAAATTCAGAGACATTGGTTACATATAGGCCTTGAATTTCCCGGTTAATAACGCCATCACGATCTAAAAATAAAGTCCAGCTTTTATCAATGGTTGAAAATGGTATCATATCAATTGTTACATGTTCTTAAAATCATTTTGCGCCCTTTCCAAATCTTCAGGTATGCCAATATCAATAAAATAGGCGTCTTCTATATACCCAGCAATAGTATTGTTATATAGATGCTTTTCAAGATAATCTTTTTCAAATGAAAAGGCGGTTGGCAATACCAAATCCTGCCATGAAGATTTTTCTATCACGTACAGCCCACCATTGATTAAGGCATTTGTATAGTATTTCTTTTCACTAAAATTGGTTATGATGTTTTTATCATTCATACCTACCACACCATAACGGCTGGTATGTTGCATTGGTTTAAGTGCCACCGTGCATTGGGCTTTATGGCTAGTATGTTGTTGCAGCAATAACAATGTGTTTACAAAAAATAAAGTATCGCCATTTACCACCAATACCTGCTCTGTATTTGCTTTTGCTAATGCCTGCTTTAATGCTCCACCGGTGCCCAATGGACTATCCTCAATACTAAAACTAAAATGCATATTGTATTTGGAATTGGCAATATATTCCTGAACCATATGATGTAAATAACCCAAAGCCAAAATACAATGTTGAATGCCCTGTTTTTCTAAATAACCAAGCAGGTAGTGTAAAAATGGTTGGTGATTTATTGGGGCCAGGCATTTAGGCAGATGCTGCATTACCGGCAGCAAACGGGTGCCGGCACCACCAGCCAGAATAATTGCTTCCCTAACGCCGGTGGTGGAAGATGAGGATTTATTTTCTGCAACTTGCTGCATAAGCTATTGGTTATGCAAATAATTGGGCTTCTACCAGTTCACAAATAATATGGCCAATCATGATATGGCTTTCCTGAATACGGGGTGTATCGGTAGATGGTACATTGAACAGAAAATGACTGATGTCTTTTATTTTACCACCCGTGGCGCCAGTAAATCCAACTGTAACCATGTTTTTGGATTGCGCTGTTTCAAATGCTTGTATGATATTGGTGGAGTTGCCGGAGGTGGTTAATCCAATCAATACATCGCCACTTTGGCCAATGCCATCTACGAGGCGGGAGTAAATTACATCAAAGCTATAATCGTTGGCTACTGCGGTTAAATAGGAGGTATTGCAGTGCAAAGCTTCGGCAGGTAAGGCCTTACGGTTTTTATAAAAACGGCCTGAGAATTCGGCAGCCAGATGTTGGGCATCTGCAGCACTGCCACCATTACCGCAAAACAATACTTTATTGCCATTGGCAAATGCGTTGGCAATGGTATTTACTACTGATTCAATATTTTTTATCATAGCCTCATTTCCCAGTATGTCTTGTTTTACTGTTACGGAAGCCTGAATAATATTTTTTATTGTTTGGTTCATTTTAATATTTTGAGGGTGGTTTTTACCTCATGTGATTTTATTACTGCCACCTATTCAGTTTGTACAAGTGTGCGACGCAAGTGGGCTGCATGTTCTTACTGGCGCCGGGCTCACAATTTGTATTTTAAAAGATATTGTTGTTTTTATTTTTAATTTAAGAGGCGGTTGACCAGCTGATTAATCCGTGTTTGGTAAAACGATAAGGTTTTACTTCGCCGCCAAAATTATTTAAACTATCTATTACCTTATATCGGGTATTGCCGGGGCAATAGAATATCATAAATCCGCCGCCACCGGCTCCACTTATTTTGCCTCCTGTTGCACCCGCTTTTTTGGCAGCCTCATAAATATCTTCAATAAAAGAATTGCTGATATGAGTGGCCATTTTTCTTTTTTGTTCAAAGCCAAAATCCAGCACTTCACCAATTTCGTGTAAACGGCCTTTTAACAAGGCTTCCTTCATCATGTGTGCCTGCTCCTTTAGCTGGTGCATGGCGGCTATAGAAACATTGTTATTGTTTAACACATTTTGCTGCTGCTCTCTGATTATATTGGCCGACTCCCTGGTTTTATCCGTATAATATAGTACCAGATTGTGTTCCAGTTCGTTCAGGTATTCCTGTTTTATACGTAATGGATTTACTATAACATTATCTGCATTACTAAACTCCATAAAATTCACACCTCCAAATGTGGCAGCATATTGGTCTTGCCGGCCGCCTTCCAGCCCCAGGTCGTTGCGTTCGATATCGTAGGCATAATGGGCAATATCATATTCACCTAAAGGCAGTTTTAGCATTTCGGCAAAAGCACCAATAATGGCCACCACAAGGGTAGACGATGTGCCTAATCCACTGCCGGCCGGTGCATCAACATAGGTACTTAAACAAAAATTAGTGAGGGGTAAACCATAATCTTTTTGGATACGGTTATACACCCCTTTTAAAAGATCTAATTTGCCGTTAATGGGTAATTGGCTGGCCCACTCGTAACGCTTTTCCTGTTTAAGATCAAAAGCCTTTAGGATGATGCCATTTTCTGTGATGGGTTCGATAGTAGCATGGGCATAATGAGCAATGGTGGCATTTAAAATGGCACCGCCAAAAGTATTGCTGTACGGACTAACATCTGTACCGCCACCAGCCAAACCAATACGTAGGGGGGCCCTGCTTCTGTAGATCATTTTTATTATTTATGTACCCGGCAGCAGGATTGCTGTGCATCGCCTCTTGCGTCGCACACTGCAGCTGCAGTAACCATGCGGGGCAAAAATACTACTCAATTATTTTACACCCATAAATAGTTGAATAAGAAGGTATAGCACTAATTTACACCATCCATGTTGTAAGTAATAAACTACCTGCTGCCATAAAAACAGAACGATGAAGTGCTTGCGACGCAACAGGCGATGCCATCACTGCTTTAGCTGGTATTACAACTATACTTTACGTCCCGGATACACCTGAAGTGCTTTTTCCAAACAATCCATAGCACTGTTTATAGCGCTTAAATTAAGTACGTAGGCCAGCCTAACTTCCTGCTTACCTAAGCCCGATGTACCATAAAAACCGGTAGCCGGAGCCAGCATTACGGTTTGTTTATTATATTCGAAAGATTCCAGCAGCCATTGGCAAAAGCTATCTGCATCATCAATAGGCAATTTGGCTATAGCATAAAAAGCACCACCCGGATTTGGACAAAATACATTTGGCATGGCATTTAGCCTTTTTACAATCAGGTCTCTGCGGCTTTTATACTCTGCTTTTGTGATATTAAAATAATCGTCCGGCAAATCGATGGCGGCTTCGCCGGCAATTTGGGCAAAACTGGGTGGACTAAGTCTTGCCTGTGCAAATTTCATGGCGGCATTGTAAAGGTCTTTATTACGGGTAATAAAGGCGCCAATGCGTCCGCCGCAACAGCTATACCGCTTACTAATGGTATCCATTAACACCACATTATCTTCCACACCTGCCAATTGCATGGCACTGAAATGAGTGCCTTCATAGCAAAATTCACGATAGGCTTCATCCGCAAATAAATACAGATTATGTTTTAAGATAATCTGACGCAGGGTTTCCATTTCGTCCTGACTATACAAATAGCCTGTGGGATTATTGGGATTGCAAATTACAATGGCTTTTGTGCGGGGTGTAATGGCTTTTTCAAAGTCGGCAATAGGCGGCAGGGCAAAACCATTTTCAATATAGGAGGTAATGGGCACTACTTTAATGCCGGCACTTACTGCAAAACCATTATAGTTAGCGTAAAATGGCTCGGGAATAATTACTTCATCACCGGGATCGAGGCAGGCCATAAAGCCAAATAAAATAGCTTCACTACCACCTGTGGTTATAATAATTTGATTGGGGGTAATATCAATCCCCACTTTTTGGTAATACTGTACCAGTTTTTTGCGGTAGCTTTCATTGCCGGCGCTATGGCTGTATTCAAGTATTTTAAAATCTGAATTTCTTACCGCATCCAAAACCATTTTGGGTGTTTCAATATCAGGTTGGCCAATGTTTAAATGGTATACCTGTATGCCTCTTTTTTTAGCTGCTTCTGCGTAGGGTACCAGCTTCCTGATAGGAGAAGCAGGCATATTATGGCCGCGTTGGCTTATGGTAAGTTGTGTCATAAAGCAAACCTACACGAAACCGGTAAATTAGCCAATGACAGTGCTTATAATTATATAAAATTTTAGTTTGGCTATGTATAAAATCCCCAAAGTGGTTTGATATTTCTTTTTATTGTACCCTGAACCTTAAAATACCCATAAATTAACTCTTTGTTCGCGGGGTATAGCCCCATATTTCCCACATTTCTAATATAGAAGGTTTACTTTTAATCACCTTTTATTTGTAATACCAAAATTGTACACTTTATGAACCCCCTTACTCTGCAAAAGAGTATGCTGTTAGGCATGCTCCTTTCTGCCTGTGCACCCTTGTGTGCGCAAAAAAATACCGCGTATGCTATTACCGGTACTTCAAAAGACAATATTTCGTGGACGGTAATCAGGGAAATTGATCTTTCCACTGGTAAAGAGTTGCGAACCATTTATGAGCCCAAAAACAATATTGCTATTGTTGATGCGGCTACAGGCAACCGGTTACAGGTGAATAACGATGGAAACCTGATTGTACCAGAGGTCCAAAACAGTAATTCTTCAGTTGTAAATGATTTGGTTACCGCACCTACAGAAACCATGGTAGCCGCCAGTGCATTTGATGCAAAAACCAATCGACTGTTTTTTACGCCAATGCACAGCAATGAATTAAGGTATTTTGATTTTGAATCAGGCACCAATCAGGTGTATTATGTGCGTAATAATGCATTAAAATCATTTATTAATACTGATGTTGATGCCACCGTTATTACCAGGATGTGTTTTGGTGCAGACGGTTATGGCTATGCCTTAACCAATGATGGCAGCCATCTAATTCGTTTTTCATCAGGAAAAAGTACAAATATTGTTGATCTTGGCTCCATTCTGGATGACCGGAAAAATACATCCATTTCCATTCAAAACAAATGCACCAGCTGGGGAGGTGATATGATTGCCGATGCATTTGGTAATTTGTATATCATCAGCATGCGGGGAAATATTTTTAAATTTAACCCATCGGCAATGGTAGCAAGTTTTATGGGACAAATTAAAAATATACCTCAGGATTACCTGATAAATGCTGCTGCTGTTGATGCCGAAGGAAATGTGATTATTGGTTCTGCCACAAAATCAGACCATTATTATAGTGTTAACCTATCTAATTTGCAGGCTGCCCCCTTAGCTAATCAGGTGGAATCTGTTTACAATGCTTCCGACCTGGCAAGCGGCCATTTTGCTTTTGAGCATCTGGTAACCTCAAAAAATGAGACAACCGCAAAAGCCAGCATCAACGTATATCCCAATCCTGTTGTAAATAAAACTATTTCACTAAGTTTTGATAAAATGCAACCGGGTAATAAAACCATACAATTACTAAATGCTGCCGGTACGGTGGTTTTTAATAAAAATATGGCTACCAATGCTACCGGAAATGTACAAGTGGCTTTACCTGCAAACATTGCCAAAGGCTTTTATGTACTTAAATTAACCAGCGCAGCCGGCAAGGAACAATACACCAAAAAGATAATTATAGAGTAATAACCTATTTAAAAAATATAAAGTCCTGCCATACGGCAGGACTTTTTTATTTTCGCATTCTTATGTTTCAATCAAAGAAAAATATAATTGCCGGCAGAAACCCGGTAGTAGAGGCTTTGAAAAGTGATCAAACCCTTGATAAGGTGTTGTTGTTTAAAAATGCGTCGGGAGATGCCATTAACGAAATAAGGCAACTGGCTGCGGCTAAAAATGTACCAGTACAGTACGTGCCAAACGAAAAACTCAATAGCCTTACCAATGTATTACATCAGGGGGTTATTGCCTATAAATCAAGTGTTGTTTACCAGGATTTGCAGCAGGTGATTGATTGGGTAAACGATAAAGGCGAAACTGCATTATTTATTATGCTGGATGGAGTTACCGATGTTAGAAATATTGGTGCTATTGCACGTACTGCAGTTTGCTGTGGTGTGCAGGCAATCATAATTCCCGATAAAGGTGTAGGTGCTTTAAACGAAGATGCCGTAAAAACAAGTGCAGGTGCTTTGGAGCAAATACAGGTTTGCCGCGTAAACAGTTTGCTAAAAGCACTGGATACATTGCACCTGAACGGTATTAATGTGTACACCAGTGAAATGCAGGCGCCAAAACGTATTTACGATATTGAACTCACAACACCCTGCTGTATTGTAATGGGTAACGAAGAAAAAGGCGTTCAATCCTATATGAGTAAGGCGGCTGATGATCAGTTCTCTATTCCCATGGTAGGTAGTTTCGATTCATTAAATGTTTCTGTGGCTACAGGTATGATTTTGTACGAAGCCATGAAACAACGTAAAATATAATGCCATAGGTTAGCCGGGCATATGTGTTTCAATTAATCATCCGTTGCGTCGCACTCTTATACTGCAGTAATACTGCGCAGCTTATGCGTTTGGTAAGAAATTGTTGTTTGTAGTAAAGTAAAATGTTTGCAGCGTAATAAATCGGAACGTACAAGTGTGCGACGCAAGTAAAGCTATTAATATAACCTGCAGCCGGGTCAACACAATACCAATGCATGTATATGAAGCCAATAAAAATTATCGAATGTCCCCGTGATGCCATGCAGGGTTGGCCAAAGCAAATACCTACGGCTGTTAAGGTTGCGTATATAAACAGTTTATTACGGGTAGGTTTTGACACGCTTGATATGGGTAGTTTTGTTTCACCAAAAGCCATTCCGCAAATGGCCGATACGGCCGAAGTATTATCGCTAATAAATACAGCAGATACCCACACCAAATTATTAACCATTGTAGCAAATTTGCGCGGTGCAGAGGCTGCTATGGCATTTAACAGTATTAATTACCTGGGTTTCCCCTTTTCTATTTCGCCAACATTTCAGTTGCGCAATACCAATAGTACCATGCAGGACAGCATGGAAAGGGTAGCAGCCATTCAGCAACTTTGTACTACGCACCAAAAGCAGCTTGTTATATATTTAAGCATGGGGTTTGGCAATCCTTATGGCGATACCTACAATGAAACCGTTTTACTTGACTGGGCAGCTGTAATGGCGCAAATGGGAATTGGTATTATTTCTTTGGCAGATACGGTAGGGTTGGCCACGGCTGATCAGGTAAAACAGGCATTAGAAGTATTAATACCAAAATACCCGCAAATTGAGTTTGGCGTACACCTGCATTCTGCTCAAAGCAACCGGGCCGCAAAATTACAGGCAGCACTTGATGCCGGATGCCAGCGTTTTGATGGCGCTATTGGTGGTATTGGTGGTTGCCCAATGGCACAAAACGATTTAATAGGTAATATGGATACCAGTTTTATGATAGACTATTTTAAACAACAGCAAATACCCATTGCCATAGAAGAGTCCGTCTTTGAAAAAAGTAAAGTTTTATCATCTCAAATATTTAGCTAATGCAATTCTTTGCACCAATTACTATAAAACCGTTAGATCAACCTATAACGTATAAGGACAATCTGTTGCTTACCGGGTCTTGCTTTACCGAGCATATTGGTAATCACCTGATGGATGTAAAGTTTAATGTATTGCAAAACCCCAATGGTATTTTGTTTGATACGCCCAGTGTTTGCCGTAGCATATTATCCTATATTGAAAACAGGCAATACACGGCGGATGATTTGTTTTACCATAACGAAAGCTGGCATTGCTGGCAATACCATAGCCGTTTTTCTCATCCGGATCAGGCTACCTGTTTGGCTATGATTAATGCTTCGCAACAACAGGCACATGCATTTTTGCAAAAGGCAGATTGGTTAATTATTACACTTGGGTCATCGTTTAGTTATAAATTGGCGCAAGATTTAATGCCGGTTTCCAATTGCCATAAAGTACCCGCTACGCAGTTTATAAAGCATTTAAACAGCATTGAGGAAACAGTTACAGCTTTGGATACCACCATACACCAGTTGTTCCATTTTAATAAGAAAATAAAAATAATTTTTACCATTAGCCCGGTTAGGCATTTACGTGATGGCGTGATAGACAATAACCGCAGTAAAGCCAGGTTAATAGAAGCCGTGCATCACCTGGTAAATAAGTTTAGCAGGTTGTATTATTTTCCTGCTTACGAGTTGGTAGTAGATGTGCTTCGTGATTATCGGTTTTACGATATAGATCTTGCTCATCCAAATTATGCTGCTACACAGTTTGTACTGGAAAAGTTTGCAGAGTGTTGTTTTAATAATGCCACTATTACACAAATGGAAGAAATTAGAAAAATAGCCATGGCTATGCAGCATAAGCCCTTCAACCCGGCATCGCAGCAACATAAACAATTTTTGAAAACCCAATTGCAACGAACCCAGCTGCTGCAAGAGCAAAACCCCTGGCTCGATTTTACAAAAGAGTTAAATTATTTTGCCAGTTAAGCATTTCAAATACAATTTTTTGGGCCCAGCTAAACCAACAAATCAGCTTTACTTGCGTCGCACACTTGTACAGCGGAAATGATGGCATCCAATTTTGTAACTTATCAGCGCTTATGGCATATATCATTTTGCTGCCATAAAAAAGGAACGTATAAGTGAAGTATTTGTGTGGCAAAGCAGTAAATAGGTAACAAGCGGCTAAGCCACAGGTTTTCACTGCTGGTTAACAAAATTTGATGACAATAAAATTGAGTAGTTTAACTTTCTATCAGCTCTCCGGCCGCTACATTTAAAAAATTGGGTAGTACGTGGCTATAGGTATAGCGTATTTTGCCCGGGTCGTTTAGGTGATCAATCATGCTTTTCCATTTGGCTTCACCATGATTTTCTATAACGGTTTTCTTTTTGTCTTCGCGTTGCAGGTACATGCTCATACCAATTGCATCTGCCTCGGGATGAAATTGGGTACCTATAAACCAATCGTTAAACCGTATGGCCATAATGGCTCTTTCATAGGGAACATGTGGCCTGTCTTTTTCAATAGCCAACAAACTGGCGCCTAATTGTCTAATACGTTTATGATTTGGTTCAATTACCTGGTAATCACGGCTATCTACAGCGTAAAAAGGATCTTGCAGACCTTCGAAGACTTCTTCCGGCTGATTGTATTGTAATGGATGAATGGGAAAAACACCGAATGAAGTAGATTTTCTTTTACAAACATTCGCAATTTTATAATGCCTGCAAGCCAGTTGAAAGCTATGGCAAATAAAGAAAATATGTTTTTTAGGGAAATTAGTCGTTTTTTGATTCCATGCTTCCACCTGTTCTATCCATTGCATGAATTTATTGTCCCATGCTTCTCCCTCACTTTCTATTGGTGAGCCAGGTCCGCCGCTGGAAATATAAATATCGTAGGAAAGATCGGGAATTGCCTGCGCCCTGCGCACATCAAATTCATCTAATTGTACTGTATACTGGTTGTATTCGCCCCATTGGTTTACAATTTCACGCAAACAACGCATCCCCTGGTTTTCAACACCTTCGTATAAATCAAGAATTGCAATACGTACAGTCATATTATCTCTCATGCTCTGCAAAAGTAAGCATTTTAAAAAAATGCTATTTAAGGGTTTTCAACAGGTGTTAATTGAGAGGCTGCAGCTGGTTTATATAATAATGGCAGCAGCAATGGCAATACCTCCACATATGAAATGCGCATAATCAAGTAATCGCTAATCAAAAAAATAATAAACAACGCTGTCAACAGTTTATCATATTTGGAAGTAAAAAAGCCAACTATAAAGAAAAGTTCCAGTGCAGTGGCAGCTATATATAATGCGTACCCCCAATATTGGTACTGCAGCAAAAAGTTATAAAAGTTGGTTTGCCAATATTGGGGCGAGTTTATCAACATGTCGTGGTGCTGGTATAACAGTATGCCGCTCATTTGCAAAGGGTTGAAAACACCCCCTTGAGCTAGTTTCCAAACACCTGCCGACATAAAAAAATATAGAAAAAAATACCGAATGCCCCGATATAGCAGCTCAAATTGTTCTTCACTATTTGTTATAAACACAACAGGAAATAGCAGCCAGGCGATATGGGCTTCAATTGAATTGGATGGGTAAAGGGTATAACACTGTATATATATCCAGTTTATAAAAAGCATTGCTAGCGCTAAAATCCATGATTTGGCAGGTTGGTATTTTTTGGCCAGCAAAACAAGCATTGGCATACTATAAAAAAAGCTATCAAATAAAATATTACCAGCACTATTATGTAAAAGCCATTGGTGTATACCTGTTTGCATAATTAGCCAGGTGGTTAGATCTTGCCTGGTATAGAAAAATACAGGATGCAATTGATACATAAACAATCCATTGGTCCATTTATATACCATTAAGGCATAGAAAATAATGCAATACCACCCAAGCACCTTATATTGAAAATTTGGTTTCAATCTGAATGATGATTATAAGGTGAATTGGTGATTTGTTTAATTGGGGTAGCAATTAGGGTAGCCCGCAAACTATTTATCGGTTGGCTTAATTGATGCGCCAAATAGGTTTTATACCATGCCTCAAAATCCTGCAAGTAAAGGTTATTGGTAAACCTGTTGCTATCAGCAAATGGCATAAGCCTGTGAATATCCTGCTGCCATAATTGTTTATTCCATACCTGCTGTTGGGAGTATCTTAATATAGGCAGGGTAATATTATCCCATTGTTGCGGTGTAAAATCTTTTGCCTGTAAGGTTTTACCATTCACTACTATTTTGCAAACAGTATAATTGCTTTGCGGATACATTTTTTCTGAATACATGCCATAGCTATATAAAGGCGATATAGCAATGTCCTGCCTTAAATTGTTAAGTAACTGCCCCATCATAAAAACAATGAGGGCAACAAACATCCATTTATTATGGCGATATAGTTGTTGCAGGTACATATAAAAAGTGTTCTGCCCTTGCAGGCAGAACACAATGTTACAAAACTTATATACAGAATTACCGGTATTCTTATTGGAAATAACTCAGATTAGTTTTTGGGCTTAATGCCAGCAAGGTTTCGTACATTAATTTAATCGTGTCTTCCACATCTTTTTTATGCAGCATTTCCACAGGTGTATGCATATAGCGTAATGGAATAGAGATTAATACCGATGGGCAACCATCGTTGGCATAAGCAAAACTATCGGTATCGGTGCCTGTGCTGCGGCTTAGGGCCCGCATTTGAATAGCAATTTTTTGTTTTTCTGCCACATCTTCTACCAGATGCAATAATTTGTTATGAATGGCAGGTCCATATGCCAGTGATGGGCCTTTGCCACAGGCAACATCACCTTCTATCATCTTATTAATCATTGGGGTTTGTGTATCGTGTGTAACATCCGTAATAATGGCTACATCGGGTTTTATCCTGCGTGCAATCATTTCTGCACCACGCAAGCCAATTTCTTCCTGCACGGCATTTACAATGTATAAGGCAAAAGGCAGTTTTTTCTTATGCTCGTGTAAAAGACGGGCCACTTCGGCAATCATAAAACCGCCAATACGGTTGTCAAATGCACGGCCTATATAATAATCGTGTGCCAGTTCTTCAAAACCATCTTCATAGGTTACCACTGCACCTACATGTATGCCCAATGCTTCCACTTCTTTTTTGGTTCTGCCACCACAATCCAACCAAAGATTTTCAACTTTAGGCTGGTTTTCTTTATCGCCACCACCAAAGCGGGTATGTATTGCCGGCCAGCCAAATACAGCTTTTACCGGGCCCTTTTTACCATGTATAATTACCCTTTTTGCTGGGGCAACCTGATGGTCTACACCGCCATTACGCTTCAAATAAATAAGTCCGCTATCAGTAATATAATTTACAAACCAGCTTATTTCATCCGCATGCGCTTCTATTACAACCTTAAAAGTTTCTGTAGGATTAATTACCCCAACTGCGGTGCCATATGGATCGGTAAAATGTGTATCAATATATGGTTTCAGGTACTCGAGCCATAATTTTTGTCCCCCACTTTCAAATCCAACAGGAGATGGGTTATCTATATAGGCTTTTAAAAAATTTAGCGATGCATCCGTTAATAATGGTTTTTCTTTTGCGGTTTTTGTCTTTTTCTCTTTTGCCATAGCATGTATTTTTAAAATCGTAAATATGTGTTGCCCAACAATGGATAAACTAATGATGCTTTACTTGCGTCGCACTCTTGTACTTCCTTATCAGCAGGCAGCAATAGATTTAGTGTTTGCAGGCTGGATAAAATTATACAGTTTAGCCTATAATAAAATCAGCTGCCATAAAACCAGAACGATGCAGTGAGTGACACAAGCGGCGATGCCATATATTTTATAGCTTGTTTCCAACTTATTGCCTTACCAAAATAGCGGCCAAAATGCCGCAGAAAGCTTTTATCAGCATCAGTCCATCAATAACTGCAAGATAATAGATTATGGGCTTTCTGCGCTTCAAACTAAGGGCTACAATTATTAACAATAAAAAAGGTATGCTGTTAATGGCGATACGTAGCAATGGGAATTTGAGCAGAGACGCAAAAATAAATAGCGATATAAGCCCCATAATAGTTAAGGGAATAATGATATAAAAAATGGTTTTACGCAAGCCAACACGTACTACAAATGTTTGGAGTTTGCGGTTATGATCGGCAGCATAATCTTTTATATCAAATAAAATGGCCAGCTCGCTAATGAACATAAAATTTTTAAAACAAAGCCAGAAGTTTACCCTGTTAAATTCTATAAAGCTATTATACTCTACCTGATACCAGATAATAGGTACATAGGTAACCATAATGGCCCATACAAAGCCTATTACAAATGGTTTAAACCAACCAGATTGCCTGGTATTGATGATATTTTGGCCACCCAGTGGTATACCATAATAAGCAAGGGCAACAATTACAGTTATAATGATAGGCAGGTATTCAATTACAGGTATAGATATTAGGGCTGAATAATTTTGTAGTAACAGGTAAAAACTTATTGCCGTGCTAACAACAAGCATAATAATTTGAGAAACCCTTGTTAATTTCTGATGATTGCGATACCAGCTATTGCGGCTGTTTATATGCTGGCCTTTATTTTCCTGCATATACGCATATGTGTAAAACAAAACTGTTACACAATACAGATCAACATAAAATGGCCAGGAGTTAAATGGTAATTGCATTTGCATAGCCACTTCCAATGCTAAAGCAACTGTGCAGCAACCATAAAAATAATTGCCATAAAAAACAGATTGAGCAAGCTTTTTAAACAACAGTCATTTTTAACTAATATACAAAAACTAACTGGGGCGAAGAAATGGTATCGCTGGAGTTGCTGGCTTTATCTACCAGTGCAAAGCGAAATACACAGGTATCGTTGCGTTGGCATTTGGGGCCGGGTAATGTTGGAATAATAGCATTAGGATCGTTGATGCCATAATAATATTTTACAAGAATTTCCCCTTCTGAGTTAGCAGTTTGAGGTACGCTTACCGGAATAGTTTCGTTGGTATTGAAATTATTATCAGGACAGCTTTCATCTTTGGTAACTTCTTCTATGTATAAATTATTTTGAATATCGCCTTCTTTATCAGTGAATTTTAGTACAAACTCCACCAGTTGACCTCTTTGAAATACCAATGAATTGGAACTTTTAAATTCCAATGTTGGTTTAGTATTGAATTCTGTTTTGGTACATGCTGCCAAACAAAAGGTTAATACCGTTACTATACATATTTTTGTCTTCATTTGTTGTTACTTTCGATTCAAATTTATACAAAACAAGGCAACACTTGATGAACTACCAGTCAATTGTTAACAATATTTTTGATGATAACGTTGCATTTAACATTAAAGCAGCTGATGTGTTTAATTACCAGTATGCCAACAATGCCCTGTTTAAACAATGGAACGATTATTTAAAACCAAATATTGCAGCAAAGGATATTCTTTCATCAATCCGTTTTTTGCCAATCTCGTTTTTTAAAACGCATCAGGTTACCACCACACAATTTGATGCTGAAACTGTTTTTGAAAGCAGCGGTACAACTGCTTTAACAACCAGCAGGCATTATGTAAAAGATATTGCTGTATACACTAGAAGTTTTACACAGGCTTTTGAAAACTTCTATGGTAATATTAATGAGTGGTGTATAATTGGCCTTTTACCATCTTATTTAGAACGTCAGCATTCATCGTTGGTGGCAATGGTGGATAATTTTATCAAAACATCAGGAAAAAAAGAAAGTGGTTTTTACTTAAATGAGTTTGATACCCTATACCAGGTTTTGCAAACATTGGAACAAAAAAAAATAAAAACTTTATTAATTGGGGTAACCTTTGGGTTACTTGATTTTGCTGAAAAGTATTCGCTTGCCCTGCAGAATACTATTGTAATGGATACAGGAGGAATGAAGGGCCGTAGAAAAGAGCTCACCAGGCAGGAAGTGCATGCTTTTTTAATAGAAAGGTTGGGTGTTCCTGCTGTTCATTCCGAATATGGTATGACGGAATTATTAAGTCAGGCCTATGCAAAAACTGATGGCCGTTTCTATTGTCCACCCTGGATGAAAGTATTGGTTAGGGATGAAGAGGATCCTTTGGTAGTTAAAAATGCCGGTAGGGGGGTCTTGAATATTATTGACTTAGCCAATATTAATAGTTGCTCTTTTATTGCAACAGACGATGCAGGTATTGTATATGAAGATGGAAGTTTTGAAGTGATTGGCAGGGTAGATAATAGTGATATGAGGGGCTGCAGTTTATTGGTAGTGTAAAAACGTTTTTTGAAAACTCAATTCCTGCTCTATATTTGCAATCCTGTTTTAAATAACCGGAAGCCCGGGTGGCGAAATTGGTAGACGCACTGTGTTCAGGTCGCAGCGTTCGCAAGGATGTGCTGGTTCGAATCCAGTCCCGGGCACAAAAATACCCCTTGATTTTCAAGGGGTATTTTGTTGTAACACCGGTTGGTAATGATCAACCTTAATTTTAGTTAAAATTGCAAATCATATTGGGTTTAGTGCAACATTTACTTTAAAAGAAAATGCATTAATTTAGTAAATTACTTGTTTGCCATTTTGGTAAATTATACCCATCTTCCTTTAAAAAACATTTCCATTTTGTATATTTTTTCTATTTTATGGAAAAAATAAATGACATGAAATTATTAAAATGTTGATTATCAACTATTTAATATTTGGCATCATGATTGTTTTAATAAAGCAAAATTAGTGTATGGTTAAAGAGAATATTACCATTTTTGTTGTGGATGATGATCCTTTTTGTTTGGGTATCTATGAAAAGCATTTGCATAATATGGGTTATAAAGATGTGTTTACATTTACCAATGGTGTTGATTGCATCAATGGCTTGCATAAATCACCCGATATTGTATTTACGGATTATATGATGTTGCCCATGGATGGGCTATCTGTTGTAAAAGAAGTAAAGAAGAAAAATCCAGGAATCTATGCGGTTGTCATTTCAGGGCATCAGGATAATACAATAATAAATTCATCCTATGAACTTGGCGCTTTTGAATACATTTCAAAAGGAGAAAATGAATTAAAGAATATTAAAATAGTGCTGGATAAGATACAACATATAAATACTTTAGTTAATAATTAGTTCTATTAATACCCTATATCACAACTTATTCCTCATTTCCGCCCTAAAAATGCTGCCTAAAGAAAATATAGATACCAGCAATTGTTTTATATGGCATCTTCCTTGCGTCGCAATCCTTTCATCTGTTTGTTATTAATGTAGCTGTTAGAAAAAGCAAATCGTAAACGTCTTTTATTTGTTGCCATAAAAGAGGAACGATGAACCGAGCGTGGCAAGTAAAGCTGCATAATTTGCTTAAGCTTGTTTCAAAATACCTGCCTTTCTCGATATTTTGTTTTTTAGATATCCTTCCTGTCTCTAAAATAATTTGTTAATGAAATGTTATAAAAATTAATGTTTTAATGTATTTTTAAGGTTTATTTTACACTTTTTAATACTTTTTCCATAATTTGGCAGTAAATCCACCTTATGGAAAACTCGACCATATTTATTGTAGAAGATAATGAATGGTATGGAGAGATGTTAAAGCATTATTTATCATTAAATCCACAATTTACCATCTCCCTATATAATAGCGGTAAAAGCTTTATTGCCGATATTGCCAAAAACCCGGATATTTTAATCCTGGATTACTCATTGCCTGATACTACAGGTACAGAACTCTTTAAAAAATTCAGAAAAATACATGCCGAAATTCCGGTAATCATTATTAGTGCTCAGGAAGATGTTTCTACAGCTGTAAATCTTTTAAAATTAGGTGTTACCGACTACATTGTTAAAAATGAAGCTACAAAAGAATTGTTGTGGAATGCTGTAATTAAAATAAAAGAAAATCAAAGCCTTAGAAAGGAAATCCAGAATTTAAGAGAAGAGCTGGGACATAAATATAACCTGGCTAATTATATTAAAGGTAATAGTGTAGCTATAAAAAAGGTATTTACGCTAATAGAGAAAGCTATTCCTACAAACATTAATGTATCTGTTACTGGGGAAACCGGAACTGGTAAGGAATTGGTAGCTAAAGCCATACATTTTAACTCTGAGCGTAAGAAAAAGCCCTTTGTTGCGGTGAACATGGCTGCTATACCAAGAGAATTAATAGAAAGCGAATTATTTGGACATGAAAAGGGCTCATTTACAGGTGCTGTGCAACGCAAAATTGGTAAATTTGAAGAGGCCAACGGAGGCACTTTATGCTTAGACGAGGTTGCCGAATTAGATCTAAGTCTGCAAAGCAAATTATTGCGTGTTTTACAGGAAAGAGAGCTTACCAGGGTAGGAGGAAATGAGAAAGTAAAATTAGATGTAAGAATTATTGTAGCTACGCACAAAAACCTTGCTGATGAAGTAAAAAAGGGCCATTTTAGAGAAGATTTGTATTATAGAATAATCGGCTTGCCAATTGAATTGCCACCTTTAAGAGAAAGAGGCTCTGATATTTTATTGTTGGCTAAATTTTTTCTGGATGAGTTTTGTAAAGAAAATAAACTGTCGGCTATTAACCTTTCTCCCTCTGCCAAGGAAAAATTAGTGGGTTATAAATTTCCAGGTAATATCAGGGAATTAAAGGCTTTGATTGATTTGGCTGCAGTTATGAGTAATGGAAAAGAAATTGAAGCCGAAGATATTCTTTTAACCACTTCCACCAACACAGATGACCTGATGTCTGAAGAAAAAACTTTGAAAGATTATACTTGCCATATTATTCAGCATTTTTTGAAGAAATACGATAATAATGTGCTAAAGGTGGCAGATAAATTAGATATAGGTAAGTCAACGATTTATAAAATGATTCAAAATCATGAAATTGTAGTTTGAGATTTTGAAGATAATGGTTAACTGATTAAAATTAAATCTATCTATTATGTATGGAATTGTAAATAAGGCAATACAGGAAATGATAGTGGAGAATTATGGTATTGAAAAATGGAATTTGATTTTAGAAAAATCAGGTATTGATATAGATTTTTTTATAAGCAATGAACCATATGATGATGGTGTTACTTATGTATTGGCAAAAACAATTGCCAATGAAATGAAAATCCCTGTACAAGATGTTTTATTATCTTTTGGGGAATGGTGGGTTTTAAGAACTGCCAAAGAAAAGTATAGTGGTTTAATGCAGGCAGGCGGTGCAAGTTTGAAGGAATTTATTTTAAATCTGCCTAATTTTCATAATAGGGTTATGCTAATTTATCCAAGATTAACACCACCTGAGTTTAAGATTACAAATATTGAAGAGAATGGTGTTTGGCTGCATTATTACTCAAAAAGAGAAGGGCTGCAGGAATTTGTAAAAGGTATTCTTCAGGGTTTGGCCAAAATGTATGAAACAACGGTAGATATTCAGTTGTTAAAAAACAGAACTTTAGGTGATGATCATGAAATATTTAAAATAGGCTGGTAAATTCTATCGGAAGGTTGATTATATGAAAAATGAGCTGAAATTTAATATTGAACAATTTAACAGACTTTATCCTTTCTATATTCTTTTAAATGAGAATCTGGAATTAGAGCGTATGGGCAAAAGTCTGGAAAAATTAATGCCTGGCATTAGGAATGAACCATTCATAAATCATTTTACAATAATACGACCATTAATATCAGAAATTAACTTCGGTATTCTACAATCATTGGTTGCTCAATTATTGGTTCTGCAGGCAAATAACGGCAACAAAATTTCAATACGTGGACAGATTGAATATATAGAAGAAACCAAACAATTATTAATAATAGGTTCTCCCTGGTTTAGCACCATGGAACAATTATTGGAAAATAATTTATCTATCCACGATTTTTCTTACAGTGACCCTTTAATAGATTTATTGCATGTTTTAAAAAATCAGGAAATAAACTCAAGTGAGTTAAAGGAGCTGTTATTCACAGTCAATATTCAAAAAAATGAATTAAAGAAGGTTAATAACGAAATAAAGCAACTCGCCTTATTTCCCTTACAGGATCCAGACCCAATTTTAAGAGTAAATGCTGATGGGGAAATTATTGAATCAAATCCCGCATCAGATAGCCTTGATTATTTTATTTATGAAGGAGTAAAATATACCAAAGCGGCCTTTTGGAAAAAGATTATTCTGCAAACAGGAACAGAGGCCAATTTGAATGGATTGGAGGCCTCAGTAAATGGTAAAACTTATTTATTCGTAATAAAATTTATTAGCTCAGAAAACTACTTTAATATATATGGCAGGGATATCACTCAGCAGAAAAAAGCTGAATTTGAACTAAAGCGAATTTCTTTGGTGGCAAGTGCAAATAAAAATGGAGTTATTTTTATTGATAAGCATGGAACTATTCGTTATGCTAATGAAAGTTATATAAGGCAAACGGGATTTAGTAGCGATGAAATACTAGGTAAAAACATTATTAACTTTTGCGATGCAACCAATAAGGAGCCTTCTGTTGCTGAATTGTTTTTAAACCAATTATCCAGTGACAGCAATTTTGAACTTGAATTAATTCATCGTAAAAAAGATGGCTCAAATTTTTGGGCTAGGGTAAACACGCAAATTATTGTAAAGGATAATGAAATTGATAATGAATTCTTTTCAATTATAGAGGATATATCTGCCGAAAAAGAAGCAATACAAAAAACAGTTGAATACAATAATCGTTTCAGGATAGCACTGGAAAAAATCGGAGATAATGTTTGGGAACATGACTTTAAAACAGGCGAAACATATTTTTCTAATACCATTGAGCAATTATTAGGATATTCTTACACTGAATTCAGAAATAATATTGATTTGTGGTGGAGTAGTGTACATAAAGATGATCGGTGGATGTTGGAGGAAAGTGATTTAAAATATAAAGCTTGTAAGCAGGATCATCATAAAATGGAATATCGGATGATTCATAAGAACGGTTCTATCTCCTGGATTTTAGACAGAGGGGTAGTAATTGAAAAGTCTTCTTCCGGAGAACCATTAAAAATTATTGGAACTCATACAGATATTACCAGCCAGAAAAAAATTCAGGAAGAGTTGGTTACTACCGCTAACAGGCTTTCAAATCTTATCTATAGTCTTCAGGATGGATTATTGGTAGAAGACGAAAAGCGCACAGTTGTGCTTACAAATAATACATTTTGTAAAATGTTTGAAATCCCTGCTTCTGCCGAATCTTTGGTAGGAATGGATTGCGTTGCAGCGATAAGGCACAGCAAAATACTGTTTAAAGATGCTGATTTTTTTGAGCAAACTATCAATAAACTGGTTAGCGAAAAACAAATTGCCTCAAATCTTCATTTTGAATTAAAAAGTGGAAAGGTATATGAACTAGATTACGTACCCATTTTTATAGAGAAAAGATACAGAGGACATCTTTGGAAGTACTCAGATGTTTCTCAAAAGATGATAGGGGAGAGAAAACTGGAAATACAAAGAAAATTCTATGAAGATGTTTTAAATTCTATTCCTGCAGATATTGCAGTATTTAATGAAAAGCATGAATATCTGTTTGTTAATCCGGTTGCAATAAGTAGTCCTGAAATACGTAAATGGATTGTTGGTAAAAGAGATGAGGAGTTTTGTATTGAAAGAAATAAACCAATGAAGGTTGCAGAAGAAAGACGGGCCTTATTCAACAGTGTTAAAGAAGCAGGGGTGCAGAAAGAATGGGAAGAGATGTTAATAGGTAAGGATGGTAAGCCACAGTATCATCTTAGGAAAATGTATCCCATTTTTGATGAATTTAAACAGCTTAAAATGATGATTGGTTATGGTGTAAACATTACCGATCGCAAATTGATAGAGGAAAAAATATCACTAAGTGAAAAGCGGTATAGAGACTTGTTTAATTTTAGCCAGGCCCTCATTTGTACCCACGATCTTAATGGAATTCTTCTAACAGTTAATCCTGCCATATGCAAATCATTGGGATATTCAGAGGGAGAAATGTTAGGCAAAAATATTTGTGATTTTATGCCCGATGCAGATAAGGTACAATTCAAAGAACATTACCTGGATGCATTTGATAAATCCGATAGCGTTAATGGTGTTTTCTCTGTTTTAAATAAATCTGGCCATACTTTATATCTTTTGTTTCAGAATTATAAGGTTAAAGAGCCAGATATTTTACCCTATATTATTGGATTTTCGCAAGATATTACTGAAAGGAAAAAAGTTGAAGAAGTAATAAAAAGCGGTGAAGAAAAATATAGAAGTATCATCGAAAATATGAATCTCGGAATGGTTGAATTAGACAACGATTCCACCATCATTTTTGCAAATGAAAATTTGTGCAAAATGAGTGGCTTTAATATGGATGAACTTCTGGGGAAAAAATTGTACAATGTTTTTGCAGGAGGCCAAAGCAGAAGATTTATCAGGCAAAAAATGTATTTAAAAAGCGGTGAGCTTTCTGAATTATATGAATTTGTAACAAAAAATAAAAGAGGAGAGCCCCGGTGGTGGTTGGTAAGTGTTGCCCCAATTCTGGCCAGTAACGGAGAAGTAAAAGGTTCTATCGGTATTTGTTTAGACATCACGCAGCAAAAAGAACTGGAACAGGATTTAAGAAATGCCAAACAAATGGCCGAGCAATCCAGTAAGGCAAAAGAGGTGTTTCTGGCAAATATGAGTCATGAAATCAGAACTCCGATGAATGCCATTCTGGGCTTAGGAAGGCAGATGGAAAAATCAGTTCTCGATGGGCAGCAAAGATTTTATCTCAGTTCTATCAATAATGCCGCTTCCAATCTATTGGTTATCATCAACGATATCCTGGACTTCTCAAAAATAGAAGCAGGTAAATTTAATTTAGAAAAAATTGGATTTACCCTTTCTGATGTAATAGATAAAGCCTTTCAAATTGTTTCAAATAAGGCAGAAGAAAAAGGGCTAGACCTTAGTATTCAATTAGATTCCAATATCGCTCCCATACTTTTAGGAGATCCTCATAGAATAAATCAAATTCTTATTAACCTATTGGGTAATTCAGTAAAATTTACCGATCATGGTAGTATCGGTATCCGCTGTACTGTATTAAAAAATACCACCACAGATCAATTGATTGAAATTGTAGTAACCGATACAGGTATTGGGATGAGTGAGGATTTTCAAAAAAGGCTTTTCAATAAATTCATGCAGGAAAATGATGATAATCAAAATAAATATTCCGGTACAGGCCTGGGAATGAGTATTGCCAAAGAATTAATTGAACTGATGAATGGTCAAATAAAGGTATTTAGTAAAAAAGATGAAGGAACGGTTATAAGTATCAATATTCCATTCCAAAAAGGTGTATCAACTGATGTACCTAAAAAAGGAGAAAATAAAATAAATCCCAAGTCATTATTCAATAAACATATATTACTGGTTGAAGATAATGAGATGAACAGAATAGTGGCAACCATAGTACTAAAACAACATGGTGCCATTGTAGACGAAGCCATTAACGGACAGGAAGCCCTTGATGCATTTAAAAACGACAGATATGATATTGTGCTAATGGATATGCGTATGCCGGTAATGGATGGTATAGAAGCAACCAGGCGTATCCGCAAAGAAATCTCTGCTACAATCCCAATTATTGCATTAACAGCCAACGCAATCGAAGGCGAACAGCAAAAATGCCTTGAAGTTGGCATGAACGATTTCCTTTCAAAACCTTTCGACGAAGATATTCTCGTACAAACCATAGCCAAATGGCTTGGTATAAAAAACACAACTATTACCATGGAAAACTTAGAAAGCACACCCTTGCAGGAGCCGCTGTATAGTTTAGAAAACCTAAAAAGTATCAGCCGCGGAAATAAAGATTTTATAGCAAAAATGCTAAACATCTTTATCAAAGAGGCCAAACTGGCCTTACAGGAAATCAAAAATGGACAACAAAATGGCGATTTTGATAAAATAAAATCAACAGCGCACAAAATAAAGCCATCACTGGGTAACCTGTCAGTAACATCTGTAAAGGAAGATATTTTGTTACTCGAGAAATATGATCTGTCCGCTAACACACAAGATCAGTTTAATGCCATTATTCAAAAGTTGGATGATATTCTTTCAAAAATAATCATCGATTTAGAAAAACAGTTGGAGGATAATTCATTCTAACATCAACAAATACAAAGCAGGCAATTTGTATGTGCCGGGCTTTTAAATATTAATTAAACATGCTTGCGTCGCACACTTGTACTGCATACAAAAAATCAACAGAAAAAACTGCAAAAAATAAACAATCAGGAAACATATTTAAACAATCAATAGTAAGTACCAATTTTTTAATTAATTTACACAAAAATCCTATTTTATGAGTCCAACCCCTATCAATCTTCCATCAACACTAATTATCGAAGATGATTTGTACATGCAAGGTATCATTAGCCAATGTTTAAGCGAGAATTTTACAACCATGGTTTTCAGCGATGGAATGGATGCTTTAACTTATTTACAGGAAGGGCATATTCCTGATATTATTATTACTGATCTTAATACCCCCAATCTTGGAGGGATGCAGTTTCTTGAACAAATCAAAAGCAGTGGTTTTTTTAACTCAATACCTGTTGTCATTTTATCAGGGGTAGATAATACAGAAACAAGAATCAAATGCCTTGAAGCAGGAGCAGACGATTTTATTGTAAAGCCATTCAATCCACGCGAACTTGAAGCAAGAATTAAGATTATATTGAAAAGATCTGGCAAAATAACCCTAAACTAATCAAGATGGAAAGCATATATTCTTCTGCCGGTGAAAAACCGGTCATAGCAGTTATTAATGCTCCTGATTTGCTTTCAAATCTTTCTCCACGCTTTGCTGCGGATGGTTTCTTATTTCTCAACTTTGTTAATGGAATTGATTTAAGCACTAACTGGCATAAATACAAACTCAATATTCTCGCTATTATTTCAAAAGGAGAAATGATGGGCGCTTCAGGTACAGCATTATATCAAACACTTTTAAGCAAAGATTTTCCAAATGTCCCCTTTATTCTGGTTACAGATCTTGTAAATGAAAATTTACTCCGTATTGCTTTAAAGGCAGGCGTTGCAGATGTGTTTTGCAATCCTTTTAAATTAGATTCCCTTGAAACGCGTTTAAGATTTGTAGTAAATAACTGGGTAGCATTAAACCGTAGCTCAAATAAACTTAAAAGAGCACCATATAAATTACCTTTAAATAAAAGGTTATTCGATATCTTTTTTGCAACATTGGCCTTATTGTGCCTTTCACCCATATTACTCATTGTAATTATTGCGCTTAAACTGGAATCAAGAGGCCCTGTTTTCTATTATTCTTTACGCGTAGGTACCGGTTATAAGGTGTTTAAGTTTTATAAATTCCGTTCAATGTATGTAAATGCAGATAAGCGGTTAAAAGATTTGAAACACCTTAACCAATATAACAATTCACCTGCAGAAGCTGTGGAAGATAATAGTGCCGGCGTTCCATTGTTATGCGATGATTGTAAGCGCATGGGAACACCTTGTCAAAGGGCTTTATTTTCTGACAATAACTCCTGGTGCGAAAAAGTCTATAATTCAATCAAAAAGTCTGCCGCAGGATCTGCCTTCATAAAAATTAAAGACGATCCACGTATTACAAAAGTTGGTAAAATTATTAGAAATACCAGCATGGACGAATTGCCGCAATTGGTTAATGTACTTAGAGGTGATATGAGCATTGTTGGAAACAGGCCATTACCTCTTTATGAGGCAGAATTGCTTACCACTGATAAATATGCGCAGCGATTTATTGCGCCTGCAGGTATAACAGGTCTTTGGCAGGTAGAAAAAAGGGGTAAAAAAGGCGAAATGTCCGAAGAAGAAAGATTAATGCTGGATAATACCTATGCGCAAAATCATAGTTTGTCATATGATATTAAATTAATTCTAAGAACCATACCTGCACTATTTCAAAGTGAAAATGTTTAACATGAAATGTAGATGTATTTGTATAATAGCTGTATTCCTGTTTTTTATGGTTGGTACCTTAAAAGTAAAAGCACAATCGGTTTCATTAGATTCATTACTTGATAAAGTACTTGCAACAGATGAAATACTTCCTAAATTAATAGATTCAGCTATTAGGTATTCACCTCAATTAAGATTATATCAAAATAAGGTGGAGTATAGCAATGCTACGCTTAAAACCAGCAAAAATTTAATTTTTAATGGGTTGCAACTTTTATCAAGTTACAGTTATGGTACTAATATATCAGCCTTAAACGCCGGAGATTTAACAACCCAGCAAACAAGTTTTTATAATGTAGGTGTTGGCCTTAGGTTACCTGTTTCGGATATCTTGAACAGAAAAAATATTATTAGTGCCACGCAATCTCAATTAAACATGGCAACTGCCGAAAAGGATAATACGATTTTCCTAATTAGACAGGATGTAATCAGGCTTTATCAGCAGTTCAAGCTTTCACACAGGTTAATTGCAGCGGCAAGTCAGAATAAGCAAATTTCAGAAATCAATTACAATATTGCCGAAAAGCAATTTTTGCAAGGTCAAATTACGGTAGAACAATTAGCCAAAGTATCTGAAGTTTATACAAAATCAATTGTGGAGTTTGAAACAAGTACTAATAGTTTTCAAACGGTTTACATGCAGCTGGAAGCCTACGCAGGTGTTAATTTATCCAATCTAATTACAAAAGGGAAATGACGCTTATATACTTTTTAAAACTTATTTATAAAAACCTCAAATGGTTAATATTGTTGCCTGGTATATTGGCTGGCACTATTTATTATTTAACAAGACATGAGGTTAAGGTATATGCATCCGAAACCGTTATCTATACAGGTATTGCTTCAGGTTATAATTTGAGTGGTAGCAGTAAGGCAGATTTTTGGAACACCAGTACCGCATTTGATAATCTTATTTCAATTATCAATTCCCGGGAAACTAAGAAAATGGTGGCCATTAATCTGTTGGCACAGAACTTATTGCTTAAAAAGCATGATCCTGAATACCTTGAATGGGATAGTTATCAAAGTCTCAAAAAATCTGTATCAGATAGTGTTCGTAATATCGTAGTAAAACCAACCTTAAAAGAAACCAGAGAAGCCGTTTATCAATATTATAATAACAATGAAAATATTGGTAATAATATTATTTACAAACTGGTAAATTCTACCAATCCATTTTATTCTGTTAACGCGTTGCAGAATATTAAAGCAATGCGCGTAAGCAATAGCGATCTTATTAAAATTTCTTATTCTACAAATGATGCAGCTATTTGTAAGCATACCCTCGATTTGCTTATTGAAGTATTTATGCAAAAACAAAGGCTTTTGCGTGAAGGGCAAACCGAATCAGTTGTAGCCTACTTTGAAAATGAAACACATAAATCTTACCAAAGGCTTGACTCTACAGAGCAGGAATTTCTAAAATTTCATGTAAATAATGATATCATTAACTATTATGAACAAACAAAAGCCGTAGCAGGCGAAAGAGAGGACTTATATGCTTTGAACCATAATCTTGAAATGGATTCTAAAGCCCAGGGTACAGCTTTAAATACAGTGAATGAAAGTATCAAAGGCAGAATGTATCAATCAATATATGGTGCAGAAATCCTTAATCAACGTAAGCAATTATCTGATATTTATAATAAAATTGCTGTAGTTGAAGTTTTGTCTAAAGATTCTTCAGGTAGCAATAAAAATTTATTAGATAGCCTAAGGCTTGTAGCAACCAGAATTGGGCAAAATTTAAAAACTTCCATAACAAACCTAAATGCAGAAACAAATACGCCAAACGGAATACCTACTAAAGATGTATTGGATGAATGGCTTAAAACAACCATGGCCTATGAAGAAAGCAAAGCCCGCTTAACCGTAATGGATAAGCGCAAACAGGAGTTTGAGGATGAATACAAAAAATTTGCTCCATTAGGCGCCCAACTAAAAAAAATTGAACGACAAATAAGTGTATTTGAAAATGAATACCTTGAATTATTGCACGGTTTAAGTCTTGCAAGACTTGCACAACAAAACAACGAACTTACTTCTAAACTTACTATCGTAGACCCGCCTTTTCTACCTTTAAATCCCGATGCTTCCAAAAGAATGATTTTGGTAATTGCCGGATTTATGGTAGGATTTTTCTTTGTACTGGCATTTGTATTGGCCAAAGCCTTAGCCAATAAAACCGTAAGAGACGCTTATCGTGCCTACAAAATAATAAAATTACCGGTGTTAGGTATTTATCCTTTGCTTAGTTCTTCATCAACCTATTTGGAGAAATCTAATCTGCGTCTTGTACAACAATTACTTACCACAATAGACCTTAAAGATAAACCATACAATATCGGTATTATAAGCATCCAAAAAAAGGAAGGTAAAAGCTATATTGTCGAATTATTTAAGCAACAACTTGAATCTTTGCAATATGCTGTCGAAATTATACCATGGCAAAAAAATAATATGCCTTCTGCCAAACCCGGCACCGATATCGTTTTTTATGAATTTCCCGCACTGGAAGATGCTATTATTCAACCAGGTAGCTGTCCCACATTACATCAGGCATTTTTAATTTGCCGTGCCAACAGAATCTGGATAAAACTCGATGAAGATTTATTAACCTCATTTTCGAAATCTTCGCAAACCAAGCCAATGCTTATTTTAAACGGCGTTAGTGTAGATTTCGCTGAGGAATTTATTGGTGAAGTACCCAAAAGCCGTAATATTTTAAGAAACTATTTCAAAAAAATAGTAAAATTCGAATTTGGTAACCGCAAAGCATTAAAAAAAGTCAGGTAATTACTGGTGAATAAGGGAATGAAAGACGATTTATTTTATACAGTAAATGAACGTAAAATAAATTTTTACTGGCTGGTATGTGGCTCACTTTTAGCGGTATACCTGGGCTGGCTTATTGCAGTAAAGGGTATCACTATAGCATCAGTTTTAATGTTGTTACCTTTTATTGTTGGGTTTGTAGTATTGGTTTTCTCTTATCCCAAAGCGGGTTATATTGCCACCATAATTTTTTGTTATATGCAGGCCGGTTTGGCCCGGCAGTTTGATGGAGTGCCATTTGGTTTGGGTCAGGATGGGTTGATGATATTAACCTGGCTGGCACTTATATTTCACAGGGGGGAAAAATTCAGGTTCCGGCATTTAAAAAACGATTTGGTTTTTATCTCCGTTGCATGGTTCTTATTAACAGTTTTGGAAATTGGAAACCCCGAACGGCCCAGTATTGATGGATGGATTTATGAAATGCGTTCTACAACATTGTACTGGGTACTTTCTGTACCACTCGCATTTATGGTATTTAACAAGAAATCCGATCTTGATTTCTTCTTTCACCTCGTCATTATCATTTCTCTTATTTCTGCTTTGTACGGCATAAAACAACTTTACATTGGCGTAAGCGATGCAGAAAGGGCCTGGCTGGACGCCGGTGCCAAACGTACACATATATTATTTGGTAAACTAAGGGTTTTCTCATTTTATACGGATGCCGGCCAATTTGGTGCTGCGCAGGCTATCATGGCATTAATGTGTATTATTCTGGCTGTGGGACCTCACCCCACAAAAATGAAAATCTTTTACCTAATATCGGGTTTTATTATTTTATATGGAATGCTTATCTCTGGTACAAGAGGTGCATTGTTTGGCTTACTGGGTGGCGGTTTTGTATTTCTGATTTTAAGTAAAAAAATTAATATCCTTATAATTGGAGGTGTAATTGGTGCAATGTTTTATGGTGGCTTAAAATACACTTCAATTGGTAGTGGTAATGGGCAAATTCAAAGGCTTAGATCGGCCTTAAACCCCGATAATCCTTCTTTGAAAGTACGTTTGGTTAACCAGGAGCGTTTAAAAAATTATTTGAGTACAAAACCCTTTGGTTATGGAATTGGTACCATTGGCATATGGGGTATAAAATACAATAAAAAAATACCCATCAACAGTATTCCGCCTGATAGCTATTTTGTAAAAGTATGGGCAGAGTATGGCATCATTGGCCTGGTTATCTGGCTTAGTATGATGATGTATATTTTAGGTAAATCGGTTGGAATAGTATGGAACACCCGGGATCCTGTTTTACAAAACAAACTGGCGGCCCTATGTGCAGGTTTTGCCGGGGTATTGTTATGTAGTTATGGCAACGAGGTAATTAATCAAATGCCTACTTCCATTGTTACGTATACCAGCTGGCCTTTATTGTGGTTAAGTACCCGTTGGGATACACCTCTGGTGCCAAAAAAAACCTCAGCTGATGAAGAAATAAAATTGTTAACCTAATTAAAATGGGGCGCAATAGATTTTAAAACCAATTATTAACCAGACAAAAAAACATAAATGCAGCTTTTCTTGCGTCGCACACTTGTACACCTGCAATACTATGCAGCCAATTACGTTTTTATCAGGTAGTATGTTGCTGGTTTATGACTTTGCCTGGTGCCATATGTTATACAGATAAAGTGATTGCGACGCAACGATGATGCCATTTGTTATAAAGCTGGTATCATAACTTGAATAAATGAAGTATAAATGCAATAAAAATTAATTGAAAAACCAAACCAAATCATAGTTTAGATCAGCGTTTTTATGTAAGTTTATATATATATCCAAACCAATATCTTCAATCCTAATGTTAAACATCGCTCTATGAACATCCTTACATCCATCTTAAGCATTGTTATTTACATTGTAACGGCTTATATCACTATTCAGGTAATATATCTGCTGTTTTTTTCACTGGCTGGCAAACTAGCTAAAAAAAGGGTTTTTCCGGCAGCACAAAAAATACGTACAATTCGCATTTTTGTTCCTGGTTATAAAGAAGATGCGGTAATAATTACCACAGCAAGAGAGGCTGTTACACAAAACTATCCTACAGATAAATTTGAAGTGGTCATCATCGCCGATTCTTTTTCTGCAGCCACATTGGCAACATTAAGAGCATTACCCATAAAAGTGGTAGAAGTAAGTTTTGAAAAAAGCACCAAAGGTAAAGCCATTCAAAAAGCCATTGAAGCTACCCAGGAAAACCCGGTTGATATTGTGGTAATTCTGGATGCAGATAACCGCATGTCGCAAGGATTTTTACATGCAGTAAACAATGCTTTTGAAGCTGGTTACCGTGTGGTGCAAGGGCATAGAACCGCTAAAAACTTTCAAACACCTTTTGCTTTGCTGGATGCCTGCACCGAAGAAATTAATAACCATATTTTCCGCCGTGGCCACGTAGCTGTTGGGTTACCATCTGCATTAATTGGCAGTGGTATGGCATTTGAGTGGCCTTTGTTTTTGCAGCTATTGGAAAATATGGGCGAAACAGCAGGGGAGGATAAGGAAATGGAATTCCGGTTAATGCGTCAGAAAATTGATATTGCCTTTTTGGATCAATCATTTGTTTACGATGAAAAAGTTGCCAAATCAGAAGTATTCAGTAAACAAAGAAGTCGTTGGCTGGCCATGCAGGTAGAGTTTCTGGAAAAATATTTTGCCGAAGGTTGGGTACAACTATTTAAAGGCAATATTGCCTTTTTTAATAAGGTATTTCAAACCTATGTTTTGCCTAGGGTAATGCTCGTATTACTGCTGCTGATATGGCTGGTGGTTACCTGGTTGTTAGCGCCATCATTATTGGTGTTTACCATAATATTATTTGTAGCATTGGCCTGGGCATTATTAATGGGCATACCTGCTGCCTGGTATAACCGCAATTTGGTAAATGCCTTTTTGCAAATTCCTTCTGCTTTGTTTTCTATGTTTAAAGCAATGTTGCATATTGGGCAGGCCCGGAAACAATTTATTCATACACCTCACGAAGAGGTAGAACACTAAACAAATTTTTATGCCCTGGGGAACAGTAGCATTGCCTTGTTTAATCTTTTTAGTGGTGGGCCTAATTGCCGGCTTTCGAATTAAAGCCAAAAAGCAATTAAGCAAAAAAGACATAAAAAAATTATAGGTCAGCAGTTGCTTACTTATTCAACGCTAAAACATATTTCATGTTAGATAAATCCACTTTTGAAAAACTGCCCGTATTCATCACTACCATGTCAAGATGGGATGGCGATATTTCTTCTGCCTCACTTGCACTGGCAAAGGTTTTTAGCAGAAACAATCCTGTATATTATATAGACTATCCCTATACCTGGCCAGATGTTTGGCGGGAAAGAAAACAACCTACCGTAAAAAGAAGAATGAATGCCTTGTTGTGGGGCAAAGATTATTTGGTACAGGTACCCGGACAACCAGATTATTTAAAGGGTTCTACACCAAAGCCAACTATACCGATTAATTTTTTATCTCCCGGTATGTTGTACAATGCCGGTAGTAATTATAACAGCAGGCAAATTGCCAGCCTGGTTAAAAAAATTGTTGCCGAGAATGGTATCAGCAATTACTTGTTTATTAATTCGTTTAACCCCACTTTTCTGTCAAATATCAATAGCTTCCTGCAACCGGCGCTAAGCGTTTACCATAGCAGGGATGCCATTGGAGAAATAAATGAATACACCCGCCGGCATGGTATTTACCGTGAAACCGAATGTGTGCAACATTACGATATGGCTATGGCAACCTCTACTGAGCTATGTAAAAATATAAGTGCTTTAGCTGGTAAAGAGGTTAAATACTTCCCCAATGGAGGGGATATTACCTTGTTTAAAACAGCCATTGAAAAAGTGCTGCCAAAACCAACTGAGTTGCAGGCAATTACCACACCCATTATTGGCTACACCGGTGCAGTTTGCCAGCGTATAGATTATGAATTACTGGTAAAAATTGCCAATGCCAATCCCGATAAAACCATCGTATTGGTTGGCCCAAGGCAAGACAAGGAAAATACCGATATTAACCTGGATGCCATCTCAAATATTGTATTTACCGGCCCCAAAAAACTGGATCAATTGCCGGCTTATTTGCAGTATTTTGATTGTGCCATAATACCTTTTAAATGTAATGGCTTAACAAGGGGTATTTATCCGCTAAAAATAAATGAATACCTGGGTGCTGGCATGTCAGTTGTTACCACCAATTTTTCAGCCGATATTGCCTCTTTTGAAGAACATATTTATTTGTCTGATAATCATGATGTGTTTTTGCAGAATATACAACAGGCCATACACAATAATAGTGCTGCCATAAAGCAACAAAGGCTACAAGCCGCCTCCGTTAATGCATGGGAAAACCGGGTGGAATATTTTTGGGAAATAGCCTGGAATGCCTATGTAAAAAAACACCAGTTCTCAGGCTAAAAAAATTTAAAGCAAAATGCAATTGTGTGATACAAGCAGTATCATAAATGTCGGCTGTACTTGCGTCGCACTCTTGTACTGTTGGATTATTTATTGGGCTCTATCTTAGGAAAGATTACAGTTTTTAAAATCATCCGTATTACATTTTTAGTAAGCCTGTTTTACTTGCTGCCATAACACCTGAACGTACAAGAGTGCGACGCAAGTGGCGTTGCCATTTGTACTATTGCCGGGTTAATACTAGCTTATCTTATTAATACTACCGTACCTTTTTGGTTGATGAGTTTACCTGAATAATCAACGGCCTGAGCCATGTAAACATAGGTACCGCTGGCTTGTTTTATACCGCCATACATGCCGTCCCAACCTTTGCCCTGTTCCGACGTGCTAAACATAAGCACCCCCCAACGGTTAAACACTTTGAAATAGTTGAATTTTTGCATACCCACTACTTTGGGGGTTAATATATCGTTTAACCTGTCGTTATTTGGGGTAAATGCGCTGGGTATAAACAACTGCGGTAGTGTTTTGAAAATGGTTACCTTAATATTATCTGTTGCATTACAACCAACTGAAGTACCCACATTTACAAAATAAGTTATGGTATCTCTTTCAGGGCCCAATATGGCAATGGGATTGCTAATATTGGGGTTACTTAACCCAGTTATTGGACTCCAGTTATATACTGTGCCGCCAGTAGCGTTAAGTTGTAAAGGTTGGTTGGCTACTATTGCCGTATCGTTACCTGCAAATGCCAGTATTTTAGGAATCACGTTTACCACAATCGTATCAAAGCTGGGTTTGGGGCAACCCAAAACATCTGTAACGGTAAGTATATAGCTTGTTGTTGCCTGCGGGCCAGCTGTTGGCGTTAATGTGTTTTCGTTAAGTAAAGAATTGGTGGGCGACCAGCTAAATTGCGAACCTGTTATATTGGCCTGTAATAGGGTTGTTTTACCAAAACAGATGCTGGTATCTACACCGGCACTGGCTTTGGGATAAGGCACAACACTTATTTTGATACTATCCAATGCGGTACACTTACCAATTGATGCCGTTAGTTGATAGGTTGTGGCGGCTGTTGGTAATATAAATGGTTGGGCTTCTGTACTATCCCTGAAATTAGTGCCGGGGCTCCAGGCAAAATAGAGTGCATTGGTTTGGGGCTTTAATTGAATACTATCTGTAAGGCAAATAGTAGAATCGTTGCCTATGGTTAGCTGTACAGCTGAAACTACATTTACAATAATTGAATCGGTATTAATACACCCTTTATCGTTTACCGTAACAAAATAAGTGGTTGTAGATGGAGGAGATACCAGTGGGTCTGCCACTGTAGTTCTGTCAATATTTATATTGGGCGTCCAGGAGAATACTGCTGAACTGGATGTGGAAGATGCATGAAGCTGCAAAGTATCAATTATACAAATAAGTGTATCCCTGAAAGGCAGTATAACATCGGGTTTATCTGCTATAACGATGGTTTTGACCAATGTATCCAGGCAGCCTTTGCTATTGGTTACCATTAGGGTCACATCCGCCGTTTGAGGCGAGGAATATTTGTACACCGGTGTTTTTAGTTTGCTGGTATCTGCCAGTGTACCAACATCACCAAAATCCCAGAACCAGGAATCAACCACGCCATATTGGGAGGTAGTTAAATCCCTAAATGTAAATGGGTTTAAGGCACAGCTGCCGGTTACTTCAAAATCAGGAATAAATCCAGGGTAAACCAAAGCTTTTGCAATAGTAGAATCTGAACATTTTTCTCCCTTATTTACAACCAATTTTACAAAGTAGGTACCTGAATCTTTATAAGAAAAAGATGGCTCGGGTAATAATGAAGTGTCGGCATTGCTGGTAGTATCTCCAAAATCCCAGTAATAGGAATTAATAAGCCCCGAAGTAGAGGTATTGGTAAATATCAGGTTAAACCCATCACAGGTAATATAACTTGGTTTAAGTATTGCTTCCGGTATATCGCAGCTACCTACTTTTAAAATAAAGTCCTTATGATGTATGTTTAGTCTTAACCCATTTCTCCATTCTTCGCAACAAACATTTACTACATATTTTCCCGGATCAGCGGGGGCTTTACCAGAAATAAGACCGGTTTTTCTGTCAATAGTAACACCAGGCCCCAATGGGCTGCCGCCTGAATAGGGGACCTTATATACTACATCATTTAAGTCAATAAAATTTGGTGGGGGAGGGTTGGGTTGTGTACTATCGCCCCCAACATAAGCTGAGCAAAAATAATACACCAGCGAATCGCCGTCCTTGTCTTTAGCACTATAGTCAATAGTAAAATTTCTATTGGCGCAAACCAATGCGGTATCTCCTTCACTAAACTTAGCCGAGTTATTTGTACCAGTTCCAATTTCTCCCTCCCCGGGAATACTGGTGGTAAATGTTGCCCCGATGGATCTTTCGGGGTAAGCAGTATAGTCCACATTCGATAAAAACTGTCTGCTATATCTTATCCAGGAAAGCAGATAACCATCAGGATTTCTGGCCAAATCTATGATATTGCTAAAACGCCCATATTGAAAACAAACTGCTTTATCTCCAATTATACAGGGTACAGCATTTGGGCTGTTTTGAATTACCGGCGGATCCTGAGATACCCATTCTTTGTTTAAATGCAATGAATACTGTCTAACTCCATTCGAGGCCAGATAAATCCCAATATTTACCGATTCGCTATTTAATTCTGCACCAATAGAGTTGCAATCCCGATAAAGTAACATGATAATTTTATACTTATCAGTATTGGGTAAATCGCCGGGGCCAATATATTCATAATACAATTCCCCACCCGAAATATGGGTGGCTTTTACATCAAGAACACAACAATAAACCAGTATCAGTAATAAATATTTTTTCATTCCCTTAATTAATGCCGGTAATAAAAGCTAGCAGGGCTTTGTTAAAAGTTTCGGTTGATTCCAACATACCCATATGACCACAATTTTCCAAAATGGTTACATAGGCCATTTTTGGTAAATGCACCTGTTGTAATAAATCCTGCATAGGTGCTGCCACATCGTTGGTACCAATGACAAATAAAACCGGCAATTCGTTGTTTCGCAAAACTTCGGTATTGTCGGGCCTGTTCATCATAGCTGTATAATAATGCTGTAACGCTTTTTTACTAAAATTATTTCCCTTTTCTATCAATGTAGCCACGCTATCAGCATGTTGTTTTTTATAAGTATCTGCAAATAAATTAGGGATCGTATTTTTTAGAAACGAATAGCTGCCATAGCTTTCAATCAGTTCGATACCTTTTTGGCGGTTTAGTTTTTTCTCTGCACTATCGGCAAATGCGGTAGAATGCAGTAAGCCAAAACCGGTGAGCATATCGCGGTGCTTTTTTGCAAAATCCAATGCAATATAACCACCCATGCTGTGGCCTAAGACAACACAAGTGTTAATTTTTTCTGCTTGTAAAATAGCCGCAATAATAGCTGTGAAATAGCCTGTTTCGTTGGCTGCGGTGCTGTCCTCAGGTAAAACTGATGTGCCGCTTCCCGGTAAATCGGGTATAATAAGCCTGCAATGGGCGCTTAAAAAAGCAATTTGATGTTGCCAAATATCTCCGTCCTCACCAAAGCCATGAATTAATACCACGTCGGGCCCGCTGCCTTCTATGCGATAATAAATGGATGCTCCATGAAAGTCAAGAAATTTGCCCATGCCTCAAAAATAGGCAGATAGCACCATTAAAACAGCAATTGCAGATAGTAAATACATTTTTATGTGCCAGGCAATAAGTCATTGGGCATCTTTACTTGCGTCGCACACTTGTGCTGTAGTAATACTATTCGCCAAACAGCCATGGAATACCTGGTATTTGAATGTAATAATTGATAAATAAAACTAATATTTATTCTTAAACTGCCGCCCCTTTGCCCCGAAGGTACAAGTGGGGCGTTTGCGTGGCAAAGCAGCAAATACGCAACAAACAGCGATGCCATTGATTCAATATCTGGCAACAAAAAACCGTATTACCATCATTGCTGATTGGTAATACGGTTGTTATGGTTATCCTCAGGTTATTAGAGAGAAGCGTTTTTGGCTTCGCCCAATGAAGCATGTGCAGCTGCTAACCTGGCAACAGGTACACGTGGGCCTGAACAGGAAACATAATTTAAACCCAATTGATGGCAGAAGCGGATAGAATCTGGCTGACCACCATGTTCGCCGCAGATACCAATTTTTAAATCAGGTTTTTCTTTGCGGCCCCATTCAACGGCCACTTTCATTAATTTACCTACGCCATTGGTATCCAGTACTTCAAAAGGATTGTCATGCAGGATATTTTTCTCAGCATACAATGGCAGGAATTTATTTTCAGCATCTTCTCTGGAGAAAGAGAAAGTAGCTTGTGTAAGATCGTTTGTACCAAAAGAGAAGAAAGCAGCTTCTTTGGCCAGTTCGCCGGCTTCCATGCAAGCCCTAACTACTTCTATCATGGTGCCAAATTTAAATACAGGGGTAACATTATGTTGTGCCTGCACTTCGGCTTTTATTTCTTCTACATAGGCTTTTACACGCACCAGTTCTTCTGCAGTACAAACCTGTGGCACCATAATTTCGGGGCGCACATCAATATGTACTTTCTGGCATTCTGCAGTGGCTTCCAGTACTGCCCTTATTTGCATTTTGTAAATTTCGGGGAAGGTTAAACCAAGCCTTACACCCCTGTGACCCAGCATTGGGTTTACCTCATGCAGCTCATGCACTTTTTTAAGCATTTGCTCTTTTTTCACTATGGCCTGGTCAATCAGTTCCACGCCTTTATCGTTAAATGGAAATGCAGTTAGGGCTCCCATACTGTTTTCCGCATGTAATAAACGCAAGCTATTGGTAAGATTAGATACACCGGCTGCAGTATCTTTTAAATGGCGCAAGTGTATTAATTCTTCTTTCAATTCGTCTTCGCCAGGTAAAAATTCATGTATTGGCGGATCCAATAAACGAATAGTAACAGGTCTTGGTGCCATTGCCAGCAAAATATCTTTAAAATCCTGTCTTTGTATTGGCAACAATTTATCCAATGCGGCTTTTCTTTCTTCTTCGGTATTGGCCAATATCATTTCAACCACTATTGGTAAACGTTCAGAGGCATTAAACATGCGTTCTGTGCGGCAAAGGCCAATACCCATTGCGCCATAAGTAAGGGCTTTTTTAGCTGCATCAGGATCATCTGCATTGGCAAACACTTTTAATTTGGCAACCTCATCTGCCCAGGTAAGCAACAATTTAAGTTCATCGCTAAAAGTTGGGTCAACGGTAGGAATTACACCCTGATATACATAGCCGGTACCGCCATCAATGGTAATATAATCTCCTTCGTGTAAGGTTTTTTCGCCAATACGGGCCTGGCGTAGTTTTACATCCACTTCAATACCTTCTGCGCCAGCCACACATGGTTTACCCATGCCCCTGGCAACAACTGCTGCATGTGAAGTTTTACCACCACGGCTGGTTAAAATACCCTGAGAGGCAAAGAATCCGTGAATGTCTTCTGGTTTTGTTTCCTCCCTCACCAATATTACTTTTTCTACGGCACGGCCTAAAAGTTCTGCTCTGTCTGCATCAAAAACGCAAACACCAGATGCAGCACCTGGCGATGCAGGTAAGCCCTGTGCCAATGGTATAGATTTATGCAGGGAATCTAAACGAGGGTGCAATAATTGCTCCAGCATATCCGGTTTAATACGCAACAAAGCTTCGTTTTTAGATAAGATATTATCTTTAGCCATTTCTACGGATGTACGTACCATGGCTGTTGCATTCATTTTACCATTTCTGGTTTGCAGGCAATACAGAACGCCTTTTTCAATAGTAAACTCAAAGTCCTGTACTTCTTTATAATGTGTTTCCAGTTTGCTTCTTAATTCTTCCAGTTGCTGATAAAGGGAAGGCATTTCTGTTTTTAATTCAATCACGGCTTTTGGGGTGCGAATACCGGCCACCACGTCTTCGCCCTGTGCATTTACCAGATATTCTCCAAAGAAAATATTTTCACCGGTACCTGGGTCACGGGTAAAAGCAACACCGGTAGCACTATCATTACCCATATTACCAAATACCATGGCAACCACATTTACTGCAGTACCATTTGCCATTTGAGGGGTGATATTAAACTCTCTTCTATAGTCAACAGCACGTTTGCCTGTCCATGAGTTAAACACCGCTTTAATAGCTATTTCCAGTTGTTCATAAACATCTGTAGGGAAAGGTTTGCCGGTTACATCTTTTACAACCTGTAAAAATAATCGGCTAATTTCTTTTAAATCAGCAGCGCTCAGGCCAATATCTACTTTAACGCCAGCTTTATGTTTTTGGGCTTCAAATACTTCGTCAAATTTTGCATCGGGTACACCTAATGCCACCTTGCCAAATAATTGAATAAAACGGCGATAGGCATCAAAAACAAATCTTTCATTTTTTGTATGGTTCAATAATCCCTGAAGGGTATCTTCATTAAGACCCAGATTTAAAATAGTATCCATCATACCAGGCATAGAAAGCGCAGAACCAGAACGTACAGATACCAGCAATGGGTTTTCAGCATCCCCAAATTTTTTGCCGGTAGCAATTTCAACTGCTTTCATATTTTCTACCACCTGATCAATTACTCCAGCTGGCAAAGATTTGTCAGCACTGGCCAAATAAGTTAAGCAGGCTTCAGTTGAAATAACAAACCCCGGAGGTACATTCAGGCCAATTTGTGTCATTTCGCACAGGTTGGCACCTTTACCACCTAAAAGTTGTTTGTTTTTACCGTTTCCTTCATGAAATGAAAATACGAATTGATGAGGCGCATCCTCCAGCAGTAATTCTTCTGCGGCTGGGGTTATTTCTAATGTTTGCATAGCGTTTATATTTTTGAAGTATAAATGTATTCTCACCTGGAACCTTTTAAAATGACGCCCATCATACTTATTGCTATCATTGGTCATATTATGGCCATACCTTTCCTGTAATTTTAGATGGCAATATTTGTTACCAGTGCAAGCTTTTATTGTATACTTCAGTCAGTCTATAATATTAGTATAGTATATTGCAGGTTTACAATAAATAAATAGCATAACGGGGAATTTTGATGATGTTGGATTTAATTGATATGGTAAAAAAATCGGGCTGGTGGCATAAAGCAAGCTGCTGTATAGATAGCCATTACAGTAATATGAGCGGTATTATGCTAACTGATCATTTACTGGCTGTAGCAGAAAATATTGAAGCAATTTTTGCCCAAACCAATTATGGCTTTTTTGCTGAACTTTTTTGCGCCTTGGAAGACCTCCGGCTGGATAAGGAAACCGTTAAAAAGGAATTGCTGCTCGTAGCGCTTTTACACGATATTGGTAAAACCCAGCACGATAAAATGCTGCACATCATCCATCCCCTTAATCAAAAGCTGGTAATTAAAAGGCATTCCATTGTAAGTGTTTATGCCGCTATGGAAATATTTGGCCAGTATGCCGGATTGCCTGAAGACGAAAAGCAACGTATGTACTGGTGTATAGAACAACACGATATTTCCTACGGCCTCTACCGCCAATATAAAGAAGCAGGCATTATACCTGGTCTGGAGAAATGGAAAAAATTAAACGATAAAATTATCAACCGTGATGGAGCAGGCCTAATGTACCTGCTCATTTTTAAATTGGCTGATATCCACGGCCACGCCAATATAAGCGATGTAATATGGTTTTATAATACTGTTCAGCAAAAATACTTCAAACCACTGGGCCTGTATCTTCCCATTCCCGTAGAAAGTGATATGCGTTAACCCTTTTTGCCAGATTTTTTTTATTGGCCAGGCAGTAGTTACATCAATTAAACTTTACTTGCGTCGCACTCTTGTACACCGGAATTGCTATTCGGCAGGAGCCTTTTTCTAAAATCAATTAACAGATTTTACCACGCCCTTTGCCACGTGAATAAAATAGAGCTTTTTATTCTCAATATAATCCGGCACCTGCGAGGTAATGCTCAGTTTTACCGGCTCAAATCGATAATTATTAGAAATTCTAAAAGAAATATCAGAAAGGTTATTCAGTATATCCCCATTGTATTTTACCAGTAACTTACTAAAATGGTACATATTCTCAAATCCCTTAAACACCATGTCAGTAGGCCTTGCAAAAAATGTAGATTTATATTTATCTGTAATATTCACAATGGCTATATCTGCTTTATTAAATTGATAGGGAGTAGAGTAAATTATTTCCATTTTATCATTGGCATTCCTAAAAGCAGGCTTTAAACCATCCCAGGTAGGCATCCCCATTACGGTGCAAGGATAGCTGTTGGCGCTTTCCAGGTTTTTAAGCAATAAGTTGCCAAATTTTTCATCCAGACTGCCACAGATAATAACATTCTGTTTGGTGCTATCCAATAAAGGTAATAGTTGTGCTGCCGTAAAATCATCCGGCATTAAAATTGATTTATAATTAATAGGGTAGGTCTTTTTACCAGCTTCTGTAAACATGGATTGAATCTTATCTTCCAATATACCCTTTCTGGTCACATACACATATTTTGCTACCGGGTAAGCGCGTTGCAGGTATTTATACATCGCTTCAACATGCGTTTTCAGCGAACTGTTTATCATCAAAAAAAACGGATTGGCACTTATATAATTGTCATTGGGGTAAGTAGCCGAAACCAATGGAATATTATGGTTAAAAGCAAATTCCGCAAATACCTTTTGCTCAACTGAATTGGTAAAAGAAGCAATAATCAACTCGCTATGTACCGCTTCTACTTCCTGTGATAATTGTAAAGGAGTTGTTCCAGTTTTCTTGGTATCAAACACCCACACTTCCATCTCAATACCTTCCTTTTGCAATGAGTCAACAGCCATCATAGCCCCATTGTAAAAATCCAGCCCCGGTAAATACATTTTAGGAATATTGGTACTCCCCAATTTGTAGCCGTTATCGTCAAATGCAGAATCCAGATATAATGGTGCCAGAATAACCACCTTTTTTACCCCGCTATTATTGTCTTGCGCAAAAACCTTACTGCCAAATAGTAAAATAGCAAGGTTTATCAGTAAACAATAGCGCAGGTAGATATAAGTTCTTCTTTTCATTGTAAAAGTTATTCCATCCGCATTTTTTGCAATGGTATAATAGGTATACAATTATATTGCCAGAATAGGTTTTGTTGCTTTTATTCCCATTCTATGGTTGCCGGTGGCTTACTGCTAATATCATATACCACGCGGTTAATGCCTCTTACATTGTTTATAATACTGCTACTCATATCAGCCAAAAACTCATAGGGCAGGTGTGCCCAATCCGCTGTCATCCCATCTACTGATGTTACTGCACGTAATGCCACCGTAAACTCATAAGTTCTTTCATCACCCATTACACCTACACTTTTTACCGGCAATAAAATGGTACCTGCCTGCCAAACCTTACTATATAGCCCCGCATCCTTTAATCCCTGTATGTAAATATGGTCAGCGTCTTGTAATAGTTTTACCTTTTCTTCGGTAATATCACCTAATATACGAATGGCAAGTCCCGGGCCCGGGAAAGGATGCCTGTCAATCATTTCTGCCGGAATACCCAATTCCCTGCCTACTTTTCTTACTTCGTCTTTAAATAAGAACCGCAAAGGTTCTACCAGTTCCAGGTGCATAATATCGGGTAAACCACCCACATTGTGGTGCGATTTTATCGTTTGCGATGGTCCATGCACACTTACACTTTCAATCACATCCGGGTAAATAGTACCTTGTCCTAAAAATTTCACACCACTCACTTTTTTCGATTCTTCATGAAATACATCTATAAACAATCCACCAATAATTTTGCGTTTGGTTTCCGGGTCAGACTGGCCTTTTAACTTATCATAAAATAATTGCTTGGCATCTATGCCCTTAACATTCAGGTCTAATTGTTTATAGGTATCTAAAACCTGCTCAAATTCATTTTTACGCAATACGCCGTTGTCAACAAAAATGCCATGTAATCTATTGCCAATCGCCTTACTAATCAGGGTAGCGGCAACCGTACTGTCTACACCACCACTTAATGCCATTATCACATGGGCATCACCAATTTGCTTTTTTAGTTGTTCCACTGTTTCGTGAACAAAAGAAGCAGGTGTCCAGTCTTGCTTACAACCACAAATATTTACCAAAAAATTGCTGATGATTTTCTTGCCTTCCACCGAATGATACACTTCCGGATGAAATTGCAACCCATATAAAGGCTGTGTTTCACTGCCCGATTTTTTAAAAGCAGCCACCGGTATACTATCCGTTGTAGCCAGCAACTCAAATCCTTCAGGCAATTGGGTAATAGAATCACTATGGCTCATCCAAACCTGAGAATCTTCGGCCACACCTTCAAAAAGCGCATCAGTGGTCTGTCTGTTCATTTTAGCTCGGCCATATTCTCTTTTGTTCGATTTGTCAACCCTTCCCCCAAACAATTTTGCCGTAAGTTGTGCGCCATAACAAACACCCAAAACAGGTAATTGGCTAATAAGAGTCGCAATATCCACCATCGGTGCTTTCTCTTCATTCACGCTAAAAGGCGAACCGCTAAGTATAATTCCCTTTAAACTGCTGTCTGAAACAAAGGGTTTATGATAGGGAATAATCTCACAAAATACATTTGCTTCTCTAACTGCACGGGCTATTAATTGGGTATATTGGCTGCCAAAGTCGAGAATAAGTATTTTTTCAGTCATAACTAGGTGTAAAATGTTTAGTAAAATGCCTGGTGTTCAGGCTGTAAAATTGCTGCGAAGGTAATAGAATTTTAAAATGTTGCGGTTAAATTGGATTTTGTCCGCTTAAAGAACTTAACTGCCATCGTTTCACAACATTTCTATAATTTTCCACTACCAAAACTGCAATCAACATGAGAAAAATCTATCTGTTCCTGGGGGTAGCCATCGTTACCCTGGCGTCTTGTAATAACATCTTAAACAAAACGGTGCATGGCAATGGCCATATTGCCAACGAAAAAAGAGAGGTAAGCAATACCGACCATATTGAAACCTATGGCGATTTCGATATCCAGATCATCCAGGGTGATGTATCCGGTGTAATCGTAGAAGCCGATGAAAACCTATTGCCTTATATTGTTACAGAAGATAAAGACGGGCACCTCGAAATACGCCCCAAAGAATACTACAATCTTTCCTCCGATAACAAAATCAAAGTAATTGTTACCACCAAAAAGCTACAATCTGTAGCGGTGGCCGGAAGTGGTAATGTAACCGGTCAGGGAAAATTCTCCGGCAGGGACAATCTTTCAGTAGAAATTGCTGGCAGCGGCGATATTACCCTCGATATCAACACCCCGGAGGTAAAAGCTAATATTGCCGGCACCGGTAATATCACGCTTTCAGGCGAAACAAAAGATACCAAATTAGAAATTGCCGGCGTAGGCAGTTATAAAGCCGAAAATTTAAAAAGCGAAAATGTAGAAATTCATATTGCCGGCAGCGGCAATGCAAGGGTATTTGCCGAAAATGTGCTCGACATTCACATTGCCGGTAGTGGTGATGTGTTTTATAAAGGCAATGCCAGCGTAAAACAGGAAATTGCCGGCAGCGGTAATATCAAAAAAATTGACTAATAATATTCCGCATTCACCCATGCCACTTTGCAAAAGCCCAAAACGCTACCGCAAAGTGGCATTGGTATTTTTACCCATTCCCAATTCCATAAACCCAGCCAAAGAAAGCAGCCCTATTTGTAGCCCGGCAAACCAACAATATTCAACTTCTCTTGCGTCGCACTCTTGTGCTGTAACAAGTAATGCAGCTTTTACCGAAATACCAAAAGCACAAAACCAAATATGCCTCTCTTTTATATAAATATCAATAGATGTCCAGCACTTGGTATACAGGAACATAACTTGCAGCTAAGGTTTGAAATTCATAACTTTATGTAATGCATAACAATAATATACGTTCCGTTTCAGCCTTCAATAATGACCTAAAGCTAAAAGGTTTTAATGTGTTCCAAATAGAAAGTGATGCTAATGCTACACGTATTTATAGCCGCAAGGACTTTTATAAAATTTGTCTAACTACAGGGAAAAGTATTATTCACTACGCCGACAAAAGTTTTGATGCCCAGGGCACTGTTTTGTTTTTTGGAAACCCACACATCCCTTATTCCTGGGAAACTGTTTCAACAAGCTATATTGGATATACTTGCTTGTTTTCTGAAGCGTTTTTAAAATCAGAACGTTCAGAAAGCCTGCAAAATTCACCTCTATTTAAAATTGGCGGCACCCCCATCTTAAATATCACAGAGCAGCAAAGGGATTTTTTAAGTACAATTTTCATAAAAATGATAGAGGAACAACAAACTGATTATGTGTATAAAGACGACCTCATTCGTAATTATATTAATTTAATTATTCACGAAGCCCTAAAACTGCAACCTTCCGAAAATTTTGACCAGCACAGAAACGCTTCATCCAGAATTACTGCTGTTTTCCTCGAATTGTTAGAAAGGCAATTTCCTATTGAAGACACACAAAAGCCACTTCAGTTAAAAACAGCACAGGATTTTGCAAAAAACATGAATGTGCATGCTAATTACCTAAATCGCGCTGTAAAGGAAATTACAGGTAAACCTACTACTACCCATATATCAGAGAGAATTATCACCGAAGCAAAAGCATTGTTGCAGCATACCGATTGGAACATTGCTGATATTGCTTATGCACTTGGCTTTGAATATCCTACCTATTTTAATAACTTCTTCAAAAAACACACAGGTACTAATCCAAAGTCATTACGGGTACAAGAGGTTTGATATCCTTAATGATTGGTTTGATATTCATTATAGTTAGTAGTATTGTCGTCGGTATTTTTGCAGATTAAATCCGTTTTATAAATGGTATTGTAAAAGCCATTTTGTAAAGTATAGCTTTTAATGCAATACCTGCTTTAAGAAAAGGAAAGTGGGTCAATAATATACCTTTTATAATTACACCTTTTTAATTGGTGCTATCTATTATCATCTTATTTGTTGCACCTCAAAATGCATCAGCTGTGTAAATAATAAAAAAATGTAAAATGAAAATCACCTTCGCTTTTTTATTGAGTATAAGCTGCATTCAACTGTTTGCTTGTACTACAACTAATGAAAATAACAAAATACATTATCCTGATAACACAATAAACATAGATACTACTAGCATGAAAATTATAATTGGCGATGCTGTTTTTACTGCCATATTAAACAACAATGCAACAGTAAAAGCCTTCAAAGCAAAATTACCTATAACGCTCAAAATGAAAGAGTTGAATGGAAATGAAAAGTATGTTGAATTACCCGAAAACCTTCCCAATAACGGAGTAAATCCCGGAACCATCCAAACCGGAGATATAATGTTATATGGATCAAACATTTTGGTGCTGTTCTACAAATCTTTTTCAACCTCTTACAGCTATACACGAATAGGTCGAATTGAAAATTCCACAGGTTTATCTAAAGCGTTGGGTGCAGCAAATGTTACAATAACTTTTGAGGCTGATTAAAACGCTAACTAAAAATAAACTTTAAAAAGAAAACAAAAACTATGCAAGCCAAAACCAACTTTTTAAAGCTTTCCCTTTTGATTCTTCTAATACTAAACACCAATTCAATGAATGCACAAAATAATATAAACGAAAGCCATCCTTTAAATGTACAGCAACAATGTATAGTAAGCATTGCCGCATTAACCGCCGTGGGAGATATCCCCCATTTAAAAACCCAATTAAATCAGGGGCTAGATGCTGGATTAACTATTAATGAAATAAAAGAAGTATTGGTACAGCTATATGCTTATTGCGGTTTTCCACGCAGCCTTAATGGTATCAACACTTTTATGATTCTCATAGAAGAAAGAAAGGCAAAAGGAAAAATAGATGTGGAAGGCGAGGATGCTTCACCCATACCTTATGAAGCAAACAAATACAACACTGGAAAGCAAACTTTGCAAACGCTTACCGGCCAGGAAGAAAAGGGGCCAAAAACGGGAGCCAATGCCTTTGCGCCAATCATTGATACATTTTTAAAAGAACATTTGTTTGCAGATATCTTCAGTCGGGATGTACTTACCCATCAACAGCGTGAATTAGCAACTATTTCAGTGCTTTCAGCTATGGGTGGTACTGCGCCCCAGCTGCAGTTTCACCTGGCAGTAGGGCTCAATATCGGCCTTTCGCAAGCACAATTAATACAAATCTTTTCTATAATTGAAACACATATTGGCAAGCAGCAGGCACAAATAGCCAGAGATGTATTAAGCAGCATGGCAAAATAAATAGCAATACCATTTATAAGTTAACCAGTTTAAATCAATCAACATGAAACAAACACCGAAAAACACCACCAGAAAAAATTTCATACAAAAATCTGCATTATTAGGTGCAGGCCTTATGCTTACTTCAACTACAAAGCTATTTTCCACCTCAAAAACAGCAAACTCTATGGGCACTAATATAAAATCAAAAGGCTATGCCGGGAATGACGAACTGGGAAATATGGCATTATGGAATTTTGAACGCCGGCCAATTGGCGATAATGATATTTTGATTGAAATAAAATATTCAGGCATTTGTCATTCAGACATACACACCATCAAAGGGCATTGGGGGAAACAACAATATCCGCAGGTACCGGGTCACGAAATTGCCGGCATAGTCACTGCCGTTGGCAAAGAAGTAATTAAATTTAAAGTGGGTGATAAAGCAGGTGTAGGCTGTATGGTAAATAGTTGTATGCAGTGCGAAAGCTGCAAAAACGGTGAAGAGCACCATTGCGAAACAACAGGAATGGTAGGCACTTACGGCTCACCGGAAAAAACATCGCCAACAGGAATTACGCAAGGCGGTTATGCCAATAACATAGTGGTAACAGAGTATTTTGCAATTAAAATTCCCGCCAGCATGCAATTGCAATATGCAGCACCTTTGCTTTGTGCAGGTATCACCACTTATTCTCCATTAATGAAATTAAAAGTAAAAAAGGGCGATAAGGTCGGCGTGGTTGGCATAGGTGGTTTGGGGCATATGGCAATCAAATTAGCAGTTTCAAAAGGGGCAGAAGTATATGCTTTTACTACCTCTCCTTCAAAAGTAAACGATATCATGGCATTTGGCGCAAAACAGGTAATTGTGGTAGATGCCACAGAAAAATTGAAGCCCTGGTTTGGCAAATTAGATTATATTATTTCCACAGTTCCCTATGCGTATGATATGTCAAACTATATTTCCTGTGTAAAACCTTACGGCTATTTCACACAGGTGGGGCAACCAATTAACGGAGAACTCACCATCAATAATTTCAACATGATTTTTAACCGCGTTAACTTCAACGGTTCATTAATTGGTGGTATTCCCGAAACACAGGAGGTAATGGACTATTGTGCCGAAAATAATATCTATCCGCAAATACAAATCATTAAAGCCAACGAAATTAACGATGCCTGGAAAAAAGTTGTCAATAAAGAAGCCCGGTACCGTTATGTAATAGATGCCTCTACTATTTAAATTGAAATTTATGGAAACAAACCAAATATTCCCCCAGGGACAGCAACTACCAAACGAGTGGTTTACCGGAAATGCTTTTCTAACACCTTTGGTGGCAAAAGACAAAAACAATCAATTTTCAGTAGGCTGTGTAACATTCTTACCCAATGCAAGAACTGTTTGGCACACGCATCCAAAAGGGCAGGTGTTAATTGTAATTGAGGGCAATGGCTTTTATCAGGAAAAAGGAAAGCTGGCACAACCAATAACCAAAGGCGACGTGGTAAATATTCCCGAAAACACCGAGCATTGGCATGGCGCAACGGCTACACATAAAATGGTGCATATTGCTATCACCAATTACGAGGAAGATGTGCAGGTAACCTGGTTGCAACCAGTTTTAAACGAGGATTACCAAAAGGTAAACGAAAAATAATGATGCATTTGATCGTACTGCAGGCTCCCACAATGGTAATACATAGGCAATCGCTGTTTCCTTAATCAGCTAAAATTGCTATTGCCGGCAACCAATACGCTGCCGCATGCAGGCATGCTTGTTTTTACCCAATGCCATAAACTTAAACAAATAAAGCAGCCATATTTGTAGCCAGGCAAACCATCAATATTCAGCTTTTCTTGCGTCGCACTCTTGTGCTGCTGCAAGCATTTCAGCTTTTACCATAGCGAATTTCTAAGCGAATATGGTAGTTTACATCACTTGTACCTGCAAGTGGTAGTCTTTTATTTAATAAGCTTAAGCACTTGCTGTTTACCGTTTATAGTAACGCGTACAAAATAAAGGCCAGTGGTTAAATCTGCCGTATTAATGCGCCTTGTGTAACTGCCCGCCATTAATGTTTCCTTGAAAGCATAAACAATCCTGCCATCTAATGATAATAGGTCAACTGAAACACTTGAAGTAACCTCAATAGGTAATTGCAATATTGTAAAGTCCATTGTTGGGTTGGGATAAAGTGTAAGCGCAATGCTTTTTCCAACAATGTTTTGCGTTATTGCTGCTTGTGCAACAGCATCATTGCAGTTTACAACAAACAAAGTTGTATCTCTTACAGGTACAATATAATCAACCAGGGAAACAATGGTATCAATTCTTTTGTTTACATGCAGCTTTAAAACCTCAAATTGTATATTTGTTGCCGCAAGGTTAATCTGAGGTAATTCGTATATAGGGCAAATCCTCCCAATAGAATCGTATTTTCTAATCTCATATCCATCAGTTAATCTGGTAGCTGTGGCTAGACTTTTGCCTTTTTGAATTAAAGTGCCAAAACCATAGGAAGGAAACTTTATAACACCGTCGTTTACCATTTTTTGTAATACCAGCGGGTCATAATCTATCATTTTGGTGTCGGCGATGGTAGCACTGTCATTAATTGTGGCATAAGTATATAAATTTTTATAACCCGTTGAAGAGCCGGTATATGCGCTGTACCCACCCAGCATAGTTATTTTGCCGTTTTTTTCTGTTACCTCCAGCGGCCAGCCCGAATCGTATAAACCCTCCGTTGCAACTTCCCTTAGCGATACCGCACCATCCCTGTTTATCTTAATAAGATTGGTGTTTGAAGAATTTTCAAAATCAACATAATTGTGAGTTCCCCCTACTAAAAAGTCCCCCTTTTTCGTTATGGAAAATACAGAGGAATAATAACTGTCTCCCCTGCCAACAAAACCAAGGTTGCCCAGTCCGGTTTGAAAAATCAAATCACCCGCCCTGCTAAAAATGGATATTTGAGGTTTATTATTGGCAAAAATATCGTCAATTTTTGTATCATATAGCAACGCAAAATCACCTGATGAGGTTTCCTGCATATGCACGGGGTAAATAAATTGGTTGTCTTTTACCTGAAATCTTTTGGCCCATTGCACATCGCCATCGCCATTACATTTAATAAGTAGACCATAATTCAGGTTGGTAGAATCAACACGGTCTTTTATAAAAATTAGCACTCCATTATCTGCTGTACCAAGCATTTTTACTTGTGGATAATAATAGTTGGTAGTAAATATTTTCTGCCATTTGGGTATACCTGATTTATCCAACCTGCTGCAAAAAATATGATACTTAAATGTAGCACCAATCTGTACGGTAGAAGAAAAAAAATAGTCATTATTCTTTGCCATTGTAACATCATAAAAAAGGGTAGCACCTTTTATGCTTGCTGAAAAGGTTTGAGCTTTTGCCCTACTTGTGGTGCAACAAATTATTAAACAAATAAGTACAGCAGCAGAAATTTTCATAATAAGCATTTGGTTGAAAGGTATTACAGATTTTTACACTATTACTATTTGCTTATTATGAATGCCTTAATAAAGAATTAAGAAATCAACTTCAAGCAAATAAAGCAGCCATATTTGTAGCCCTGCAAACCAGCACTATGCAACTTCTCTTGCGTCGCACTCTTGTGCTGTAACAAGTAATGCAACTTTTACCTTGGGTAGCTATTTCACTTGCGTATATCCAGCTTTTAGAGGTAAATATACGCTACTATTATTGGCAAGTTTCGTATATATTTGAGTTGCCAGTAATTGTATGAAAACACTACTCACGTTGATAATCTTGACTTTGACGACTTTTGGTTGCTCTAACAAACAGACACCAAAAGACGAAAAATCAACTGTGACAGAAACTCAAATAACTGATACAATATTTAAACAAGTTGCCGGCTTTCCGACAATTAAAGACACGACCAAATTCATAGCTGACCTACGACAAATTTTCGAGCTTGAAGTTGACGAAAGTTCATTTCAAAAGGCAAACGAGAAAATCACGACATTTAAGAAAGTGAAAATTTATGGTTCTGACAATGATTTGTTTTTTATTGAGTATGACTACCGTGACGGTTCTGGTGCAGCCTTTCCGTGGAAATATCAAATACTCATAACGAAAGACGGTAAACTTGTAAAAACTTTATCGGGACAACGATTTGAATTTGTTGAGATTTTTAAAAATGAAAATCCGTTTTTACTTATAGTTACTGGAACTTCCAAGGGAAACGGTGGACACGAACTTTATAAATTTTCGGCAGACACATTAGAAAATGTTTATGAAGGTTATTTTGACTACGCCATTAGAACTTATGACGCTCATCAAGACAATAGAATTTACGAACCAAACGAGTTGACTTTAAAAGTAAAAGACTTCAACAATGATGGTTACAATGACATTTCATTTTACGGAACAATTGTGCTTATTCAAGGACAATCAAAAAATGGAGACTGGTTTGACAGCGAAACAATAAACGGGAAGACCATAACTTATTCGGTTGACAACCCATTCAAGAAAATTCCTGTAGAATTTGTGTTTCTTTACGACAAACAAACTGGATACTTTAAAGAAAGAGAAAATTACACAGAAAAATATGGACTTGATGACTAACGAACGAAAAACAACTACTGGTAACAGGCGTTTTGCAAAAAAGCGGGTTCAGTGCTTAAATGAAGTTTTGTGCTTCGTATCAAGTTCAGTGCTGAAAGAAAGTTTAGTGCTTCTAAAACCGCTTCTTCGCCAACCGCCAAAACGTTATAGCCAATTTTAGGATACGACACATAATAGAAATGAAATTAAGCTCGACAACAAAGACAATTGGAATTATGGTGCTTATAGCATGTTATATTTCGTTTCCGTTTTTTAAGATAAAATACTTCGAGTCACTGACATCATTGAAACTCATTTACCATAATTTTTTTATTCCAATTGTTTTATTATCGGCTATTGGGTCTATTATAGTTTATGTAAAATATTTGAGACAACTAAATCCAAAGACAAACTCGAAAGTAAAAGTAGTATTTCAAGACCTTTTCACTACAGTAACTTTGACGGGAATAGTTTCAGCTATTTTAGTAGGCATGACAGTTTCAACTATCGTGACAACAAACGCATATTGTGGACAATCAAAAGATGTTTTAGTTGTTGGGACAGTTGTTGACTATTCAGAAAGTACTACTAAGTGGGGCAGACTCAGACATAGAATAAAATTTATAAGTTCGTACGACAAGAAACTGAAGGACTTTGAAGTTTACAGAAAATATGAAATTGGTGAAGAGTTTAAAAAAGATATGAAAATGGGCACATGGGGACAACTTTACTCAATAGACTGACAAGAAAAATAGGCTATAACAGCACATTGGCAATAGGCGGGGTTTCGTCTCCGCTTGACAGTTTTGTGCTAACCGAAAGTTCAGTTCTCCGAACTAACTTTTGTGCTGAAAATCCCGCCCTTCGCCAAGCCGAAAAACGTTATAGCCTATTTTTTGTAACACGCTAAATTTTCTATATTATGACAGTAAAATCGCTCAAAGTCAGAAATATTTCTTTTGTATTATTAACGGTCTTCTTTTTAGCGTTTGCATTTCTTGCTTTAAAACCATTACCAAAAGCGTCACTAAGTAATTGCATTAAATATTCAGACGTGGTTTCAGAAGTTTCAAAAGGTGATGGCGAAGGGGATATTGTAGTTAAGCTAAAGAATAGCAATAATTATTATTACATCAACAGAGCAATTGACTACGGCTATTCAGTTGAAGTACTCAAAGAAAAACTTGTTGGTAAAAAAATTGAATTGCTTGCAATTTCACATTGGACACCGTTAGACCCTGCTTCAAAAACCAAACACATCGCTGAAATAAAAACGGATGGTGTGCTTATTTATAGCGAATTATAATCCTCCATAAACTACCCGCAACAAACGGTTTTGGGCAATGGTGGCTGGATAAAAATATTTCTGCCAACTGCATCACTAATCTTCAGCTTTAGTTTTTAACTTCAAATAAAAAAAATCAACTGCGGTTCCGGGTGGAAGGTTGGAAAATTCCACATCTGCTCAAAGCTACCAACCTTAGCGTTCATGCTATGAAAACAACAAGAAGCATATTTACAGGTCTTTTTTTACTGCTGTCCAGTTGCAACCCGACAACTGACGACAGGAAAAAGTATATTGAAAGCGAACCAACTTTTTTCGAGTTACGCAATGGCGACTGGTTGACAAATAAGTGGATTAGAAAACCTGAAAACCTTTTAACAATTCACGAAACTTTTAAAAAGTTTGGTTACACAAAACTCATTCCTGGCCATTTACTTCATGATAACCCACTTATCATTCAAGACATCTATATTAACCGACCAGGTAAACAATTGCTTGATAGCCTTGAACTTACTTACAACCAGACCTACATTCAAGGAAAGTATTACAGAGAGTTTTGGCAAAGACGAAAAGCGGAAAAAAATGACAGTGTTGTTTACATTATTATCAAAGATATAAATTCGGCAATCAGTGCAGGACTTGCTTCGCAGGACGCAAATGCATCTGTAGTAAACGACACGTTATTACAACTTTTGCAAATTGACTATCAAACTGACAGCTTAATCAAACAACTAGCCACACATAACTTTGAAACTTTAAGACGACTTGGTTTTCACCAATCAGCATACAACCTGCTTTTTGAAAGATACAAATACCAAGACATTAATTGGAATAGGGACAGTTTGGCAAAGACCTTACAACCATCGGACAAATTTATTTATCCCTGGTTTCAGGTCGACACAAAATGACAACCATAAATGAAGCACGAAACGCTAACAGCACCCTTGCAATAGACGGGGTTTTGCTTTCCTCAATCAATTTATTGATAGCCAAAAGTTTTGCGATCTGCAATAACGGTTGGGGTGAAAAGCCCTCCCATCGAAAATCTGTATATTGTTAGCGGGTATTGCAAAATAACAACATCAGCAATTTAAAATGACAGAGTATGGACAAATCAACAAAAAAAATAGTGTGGAACCAATTTGGAGCAAGCATTGATATGCTTATCAATGTGGTTTTAAATTGCCCCGATAACTATTTTGAACAAAATCTGAGATTTTATTATATCGCTTTTCACAGCACAATATTTCTTGACTACTATTTAACCATACCGCCAAAAGATTTTTTTCCTTCACTTCCTTTTACTCAAAAGGAACAGAAAGACAGACCAAAAGAAGCTATTGATGATTTAATTCCAGATAAAATTTATAGCAAGCAAGAAATTGTGGACTACCTTAAACAAAGTCGTGAAAAATGTAGGCTACTTATTGAATCTTTAACGGAAGAAAATCTAAAAGAAAGATTTAAAGAAGGAGATGAACCAAATGATATGAATTATCCTATTTTAGAGATTTTACTTTACAATATGAGACATACCCAACACCATACAGCACAATTGAATATGCTGTTAAGGCAAGACCTTGACAAACATATGGAATGGTCATTTAGAGCGGGAGACATACAAATAGATAGCATGTAAACATAAGCGAAGAAAAACAACAACCCGCTATCACGGTTTTTGCGTCAGGCGAGGTGAAGTGCAAACCTGGGGTTGTATACTTTCATTCAAATTCAGTGCGGCAGCATGTTTTGTGCACCAAAAACCACCCGAACACCAGGCCCAAAAACATTATACCAATTAAATAAACTTCATTTACAAAACGATGGACTCAGAAATAACACTCCAAATAATGCTTATCAAGCCCACGCCAAAAGTAGTTTTTGGTTTGCAAAAGGGATCTGGCAGCAATTACGAAACAATTCAAAAGCAAATGGCTACATCCAATGATTTGTCTTTTACGTTTTCAGTCAAGGTAAAAGGTGATAAATCAATAGATGCCTTTCCAAAATTCGCAGGGAGTTTTGTTCAGGGCCCTGCAGATAGCAAATTTGTATACATTGACATTGGAAAAACTGCTGGCCAATTTGACACAATTTGGTCCCGGCGACTTAAAGTTCCTTTATCTGGAATTAGCTGGAAAGATATAGATGCATTATCTGGCAATTCAATACTGCAGGCAATTGTTCCCGGAACTGGCAAAGATGGCGGGCCAAACTGCGCAACAGTAAAACCATTTACAGGTTGGCATCTCAAACAGGTATAGGCAAAGTGCAATACTGCAAACGGCCTGTAGCATGGGGTTTTATGCAAGTTGGACAGGCGGTATTAGCCATGCATTTATTCATTATTCAACTTCTCTTGCGTCGCACTCATGTACTGTAACAAGTAATGCAGCTATTACTTTGGGTAGTTATTGCGCTTGCGTATATCCAGTAAATAGGGGGTATATTTACGCTACTTTTATTGGCAAGTTTCGTATATATTTGAGTTAGCGGTCAGCTTAAGAGACAACCCAGAAATGAAAGACAAAGAAAAGTATATCGACAATTTCAATCAGCGAAGAGACTTTTTTCAGAAAAACTTTGCATTAAAAATCGGCAGACAAAGAACTGATCTTAAGAGCGAAGACATTTTAAAGAACTCTTGTCCTGTTTGTGGTTACTTGACTTTGGACGAAAGGGATTCGTTTGACATTTGTGCGATATGTTTTTGGGAAGACGATGGAATAGATGACTTTGAAGAGAATAATGAAAGCGGACCAAACCATATGACACTTAAAGAAGGACGTGAAATCTTCCAAAAAGCAAAAACAAAACTATTAACTGCAAACGTAAATGATGACAACTTAATTGACACTCTGAAAAGCACATTTATAAAACTAGACAATTCTATTGAACAAAATAATTTAGAAAAGTTTGAAATAATTAGGTTACAAAACGAAATTGTTGACTTGCTGACTAAAAACAGGGTGAATGGACTTGAAAAACTATTCGACAAATAAAAGCCGAACCGCTAACAGGCGTTTGGCAAAAAAGCGGGTTCAGTGCTTAAATGAAGCTCTGTGCTGTGAATCAAGTTCAGTGCTGGCAGACAGTCTGGTGCTTCGAAATCCGCTTCTTCGCCAAGCTGCAAAACGTTAGCTTACATTTTATGAGACTATTCGTTCTATTTGCTACTCTGATATTTTTAGTTTGCTCTTGCAATGACGCTGGACAAGGTAAAACGCTGTCGGTAGACACTTCAAAGGCAGAAATTTCAAGGACTATATATTTAGACACTAAAAGAAAAACTGACACAGCTAAAATCAACAAGACTAAATTTGCGCTTGACACCCTGCCAAACATTTCACTTGGCAAAATGACTTTGGTATCAAGCGGACAAATGTCGCCATACACGACTATAAAAATTAATGATTGCAAATTTGACTTAGTAACAAGTGGCAACGACACAATTTATTTGGCCACCAATGACAAAGCCTTTCAGACATCCGAAGGTTATAAAGTTGGAACAAAGTTTTCTGAACTGCCAAAAAACATTCAAGAAGATTTGACTAAAGAGCCAGGCTGGGGTTATTATTATAAATTGCCATCAGGCTGGACACTGGGATTTTGCGAAGGCAACTTTTGTACAGACCACTTGCCAAACAATTCATCAAGAGTGAAATGGATTTTTAAACGACATCTAGAAAAAAACGATAGCTAACATTTGGTTTTGTGCATGTTGTGTATGACAATGCAATATCAGCTAATTGCAAATCCAAGCTGCGGTTCGTTCAGGAAAATGAATCTCAACTTTAGTTCTTAAACTCAATTGTATATTTTCAATCAGTAGCGGTTTTCGGCAGACTGAATTCTATTACCCAGCCTGCATAAAGCCCTGCTAGTAGGGTGCAAAATCAGCGAAGGATACAACAGTATTTACACAAATAAACAAGGCTTAATTTGAAAAAAATGACCAAATACATATTAAAAGACAAATTTTCATACCCCATTACATACACTTTGTTTTGGGGTGGTTTACAATTTATACTCCATAAAGATGATTCGATTTTTCCTATGCTTACTTTATTATTAATTATGGTTTTAATTTTATCTCTCATTTTTTATTTTAAAACGGATAATTACATTCAAAAAATCCTGATTGAAAATGGATCAATTAATATTCAATATCAACAAAATTTCCTGGAGGGCAAACCGAATTTCTTTTCTACTAATACAAATTCAGTAATATCCTATAAATTCAATTCCCATTCAATTCTCGATTCTTCATATTCCATTTCAATTAAATATCTTGATGAAAAAAATCTTCATTATAAAATAATTTTGAAAACCAATAATGATGACATTTTCATAGACCTAATTTATCTATTAAAAAATCCACCCCCGCGGTTGAGCGCCTGACCAACGGCCTTGCAGCTATTACCTTGGGTTTTTATTGAACTTGCGTATATGTAGCTGATTGGGGTATATATACGTTACTTTTATAGGCAAGTTTCGCATATATTTGAGTTACCACCCATTTTGACCACCATGAGACTCATCCTGACATTAGTTTTGACAATTAGTTTGGTTTCGTGTTCGACAAATCACTTGGACGAAAAAACTCAGACAATTGAACTTTCTTATATAGCTTGGGGTTGCGACTGTGCAAATTGGGCAACATTGGACGACATTAGAAAATATCATGACTCTGGTGACACTCTTGCTGACTTAAGTATTTTTATAGAGCCCGCAAACGACTCTTTAAAGTTAGCCGACTCTATTTCATTCAATATGACTGTCGTTAAATTCACAGGACAGTTTTACAAATCAAAAGGCTTTCCAAAAGATTTTTCATCTTACGAGTGGCCCGACAAATCAAGAGTATTTCGATATACGAAGTATGAAATCGTAAATCGACCAAACGACAACTAAATTGCGGACACTTTCAAAAATGGACCTCGGCAAGCTAACTGCGGACAAAAAACGACGTGGTAACAGCGGTCTTGCGCCATTTTTTTGCGCAGTAACGCTCAAATGCATAACTTGGACTTAGCAAAAAAACGGACGCAAGGCCGCAAAACGTTGTGCGTTATAAGACTCAGATATTTCCAAAATGAAATACACAATAACCATAATGTTTTGTTGCATAACACTATTGTTAAGAGCGCAGGACAATATTCACTTAAATAGCCGGTCTGATACAGTTAATTACCTAATTCAACAAATAGCTCACGACCCCTCTGTTTCAATTTATTCTGCATCAATTATTCCAGTTTATTCAATTCAATTTTATCGAGTCACTTGCCTTTTTTCAATAATCACCAATGACGAAATGGTTGGGTTAGCAAAAAATGGACATGGAGCTATACGCGTATTTTCTTACATGGGTTTATATCTGAATAAAAGTGATCAATTGGAACAAATAAAAGAGCTTTTGAAAAATGATTCTTCAGAAGTGATAGATACTCAGGGATGCCTGATCAAAAAAACTACCGTTGGCAAAGTTATTATGGGTCTTAAAGAACCATGTTGGCAACACGAAATGAATTTATTTTTACTTCAAATAAAAAATAATGAGGATTTCAGAAAGGCAGTTTTCGAATCTATTGCAAGCAGTAATTAATCAAAATACATACAATTATTCAACTTCCCTTGCGTCGCAATCTTTTGCTATAACAAGTAATGCAGCAATTACCTTGGGTAGTTATTGCACTTGCGTATATGCAGCTTTTAGGGGTATATATACGCTACTTTTAATGGCAATTTTCGCATATATTTGAATTGAGTGTAATTCTTTGAGAACTTGCGAATTCTAACAATCATACTATTATTGACCTCTCTTTCAGCAGTTGGACAGACACCGCCTGACAGTGTTGTCATTACCATCAATACTTACGTTAATAACTTCTCTGACAGCGACAATATTTACCACACAGACAACTTCCCAATTATTCTTGACGGCAAAAAGTATTTCTTAAATGATGACAGAATAGCTAAATCAAAAATTCTTGAGTTGCTCAACGAGTTGACAAACCCAGGTAACACAAATAATTCTCTAGCAAAATATGAGCTTGACACTAATTGGATAAAAAGCAATCCTGCAAATTTACTTAGTCTCTATTCGGACAGAAATAGAATTGATTGGAATGAGCAACAAAAAGAATTCATTTTTAAGAAACTTACAGATTTGTCTTTCTACAATGAAGAACTAAACGACTTACTATTAAGTGGTCAAGGTTATACAATGCACCACAGATATAAAAATGAATACCTAATCAAATTCTATAACAATGGGATAATCTCGAATGAAATAAAATCAAGAAAGTATGTTTGGGGTTATAAAATGCCTTGGTTAAATCAATCAGGCGACACACTCTATAATTTTAATATTGAAACAAAACTCAAAGACATTCTTTCAACCAAAGAAAAATTAAAGGCACCCCTCAAAGGAGAAAAGTTGCAAAAATATTTGGTTAACAAGATTATTGACAATAATATGGCTTCTTTGTATAAGTTATCGGCATATTCGTACCAGAATGAAATTAACGAATTGAAAAGCGATTTTAGCGTTGTTTCATTTGAAGAAGTTTACGGAAGAGGCAGATATATATGGGATGAACCTAAGACAATGAAGATTGTGTTGAAAAACAATTTAATGTATGACAATGTAAGTCTTGTCTTTTTAGCTTCAAAATACGGCAACACAATTTATTCCAGAGACAGCATAAAAAATGATTACACCAACTATGTAAACAGAATTCAATCCGTAAAATTTATATCAGATTATTTAAAAGCAAATCCAACATCTAGGCTTGACATTTACTATTTTAACAACAAAGGAATTAACGATTATAATATTGAAAGTGTAAACAAAAACCCAACAACTTGGGCAAGGCACGACAAGTGGGTAGAAAGTTTAAGGTGGTCTGAGAAAAATAATATTAAAATGACGTTCGACATAGACCAATCAATTAAAACATCACAGCAGAATGACTGCGGATGCAACTACAGGTTTGACAAAAGTTATATTGAAAAGGCAATCTTTTTTGAAATAAACGATGCAACCAACAGCAGTTCCATTTGGTTTCTTTTGCCTGACAATACAGTGTTGTTGTACATTATGGACAATTTGACTGCATTAAATTTTAAACGTTCTGATTTTAATGACAATAAAGAATACGGCTTAATCTATCCTTGTGCCATATTTAACTCGAATGGACAAAAGGTTCCGAAATAGAACTTCACAGAACAGGCGGTTTGGCAATATGGCGGGGCGACGAACATATGCTCAACGTTTTATTTCCCCCCACCTTTAGCCCCCTAACCAACCTCCCTCACTTTTATCTACCCACCCATAAAAGCTGCATAGCATTACAGAAAGCACAAGAGTGCGACGCAAGAAAAGCTAAAAAAAGATATACAGATTGGCTACAAAAAACCCCGCTATTCGCAGGGCTTTTTTATTTTAATTAGTGGGTGGTGGTGGCGTAGGTGGCGTCGCCGGACTGCTGTCTATTACATAATCGTTGTACTTGGCTTCGTCTGTATCCTGGTAAAGGCTTTTGCCAATATTGCACAGTCGGCTGAATTCGGCAAACAGTTCGTTGCCGGCATTAATCCTTGTTTCGGCGGCAATATCCCGTGTTTTTATGGCATCGTCCTGTACATCTATCAGGTTGTCGAATGTAGCAGTGGCATCTTTTAATGCGTTAAGTACCTCTGCCGTAAGGCCATTTGCCTGCATGGCTGCCTGTTGGGCGGTGCCCACCCTAAATACACGTTTGCCAAGGCGATGCAAATCGTTGTCGGTCATTTCGTCCATGCCTTCAAAGCCAAAACTGCGGTAAATGCCTTTGCCATTAAATTTATCGTCTGCCATGCCTCTTATTGAGCGTATTTGCGCTTTAAGTACGGTGGCGGCGGCATCTTTGTTTTCGGTGGCGGTAGTTTTTTGGCCAAGCAATTCCTCGTCGGTGGGTAAATTGTCAAATGCTTCGTTTTTAGCAGCAAGCGCATCCAGGGTTGCGGTGATTACGCCACGTTTGTTAAAGTCTGTAATGTCGCGTGTAATACTAAGGATAAGGCTGTCAACTCTTTGTTTAAGGTCTGCATCGGTAAAGTTGTAGTTTCGGATTGGGGGATTTTTTGACATAGTAGTTTTGTTTTTGGTTGAAAGATTAATTGTATTTCTAATGTACAAATGCTTTTTTATTTGTAAAAAAACGGGCTAAAATTTTTTTTCTGCCATCTTAAGGCAAAGCTGCCCTTGCAAGGGCAACAGATAAAAAAGGGGCTCCCAAACCAAAAAAAGCTGCTTTAGCAGTTTGGGCAGCGTTTCCCGAAGCCAAAAAAAGGCGCTAAAAGCACCTGAGTGGGGCTCCGGAAGACTAAAATTGATGACAAGAAGACAGAAAAGGGGCTTCAAAAGCACTAAAAGGAGCTCCCGAAGCACCAAATGGAGCCAGTTTGACGGTTTTGGGGCTTCTTTATGGCTAAAGGCTGTTTGGGGCCTTGCTGCGGTTGAAATTATTAAGTTTTTGTGCTTGGCATGGTAAATTGCTGTTGGTAGTGGCGGGAGTTTTATGAGCCGGGCAGGAGGTTATTTGGGCATCGGTGTTGCGTCGCACACTTCCTCTGAAGTAACAATGATCGGCAAAGCGAAGATGGCAATATCGGTCTGACGGCTCAAAGCCGTCTGACCGTTATCCTTCATGTGCCTGTGTGTACCGATGGTTCATGAGCAATTGTACGGTAGTAGTTAATGGAGCTTTTAGGGAAGTGGATAATGAGGATTTGGTTTGAATAGAAAGACTTTTGGCTATTTTTGGGGTAGCGGCAAGCCTAAATAACATCCTTCAAAATGGCAAAAAAGACAATCCTATTATTTGTTCTTATAGCAATTAGCTTTACTTCTTGCGACCCGGGTATTGGGCTTGCAATAACTAACAAGACAGAAACTGAAAAAAGAATAAAAGTTATCTATCCAGCCAATTTTAAATTTCCAGGAGATATTCAATATAGTTTTGGAATTCGGGATTCAATAAAAACTTATGATTTGAATAAGGCTGAGAATTATCAGCATCCTTTTGTAGTTCCACGATTATCTTGGGACACAATAGCTATGACATACTCATTCAATTTAAAGGCAAATTATAGTGCGACAATTGAAAGTCGTTTTCTTGCATCAGCCCCAACTTATGGACAAGTTTTTATTATTGACAACAAGGACACAGTTGAATTAAAACGACACGGGAAAATATTTAGTAAAAAACCAAAATTGACGTTAGGCGGTACTTGGACTTATATTATTAAAGACCAGAAATAAAGAACAATGAACGAAGTTGAAAATTATATATCACGGTTTGAGCCTGAAATTCAATCAAGACTTAAAATTATGCGAGAACTATTTTTTGAAGTATTAGCAGACACCGAAGAAAGTATTCGCTATAAAATGCCAGCTTATAAAGTTGGTAAATATCATTTATACTTTGCTGCGTACAAAAAACATATTGGCTTTTATCCTGTTTATGGGCTGACAGAAATAGAAGATGAAATTTTAGTCTATAGAGCAAAAAAAGCTAAGGACAGTTTACATTTTCCTCACGACAAGGCTTTACCTATTGACTTGTTGAAAAAAATTATAAGATTAAAATCGTTATTGAATTGACTTAAGAAATAAACAACGAACCGCTAACAGCGGCTTGACGTCAGTGTGGCTTTGGTACTAGGTTCAGCAATTGTACTTTCGATGAACTTTTGTACTAAATTTGAGCAGTAGAACTTTCTACCCCACACTGAACGCCAAGCCAAGGCCCGTTATCCCCAACATTATGACTGACCGTTACAAACTTCATCAATTCTATCAAGGTAAGGGAACAGAACCCAATTATTTAAACGTACAAGAAATAACCGATGCTGTCTCCAACACAACCGAATTACAAATTGTAACTTTAGCAATGGATTTGCCTGGCAAGACACAAAAACAACGGCAAGAGATTGAAGATAAATGGATACAACTTTTGCCAACGCTTGACAATATCAAAGTACTTTCAGTAAGACACAGAGTGAAGCAAGATTTCTTTGACGCAATTTGCAAAATGAAAAACCTGGAAAGGCTTATGTTTTGGACTTCAAATGTTGAAGATATTTCCAATATTAAATCCTTAACAAAGCTTAAAAATTTGAAAATATGCTCGTTCAGCCGACTTAAAGATATTTCCCCTTTACTGTCATTAAAAATGCTGACGATTTTATCAATTGACAATTGCTTTAAAATTGAGAACTATGAAATATTAGGCAATATGACACAGTTGATTGGACTTGAGCTTTGTGGCGACACATTTGCATCAAGAAATTTAAGGCTTAAAAGCTTAAAACCATTTGAGACTTTAAATAAATTAAAACATCTAGACTTGTCATCAGCTTCAGTAATTGACAATTCATACGAAAGCATTTTAAAAATGACAAGTTTAGAACGGTTCGACTTATCAATAAATATTCCCAAAGTAACCAGAGAAGAAATCAAAACAAAACATAAAAATTTGAAAGCTGGCTTTTTCATGGACTGGGATTTTGATAACAAGAAAATGTACGACGGAAAGCTCTGGTAGAAATGTGTGCGGCTAATATGCGCATTGGCAACATTGCTCGCCGATATTGGTCGCCTGACCAATATCGTACGCTTTAATCTAAGCAACAATAAAAGCCCAATTCATAATCCAACAGTACAATAGTGTGACGCAAGCAAAGCCCAATGCATATTCCGTTGCACCCGTTTTACGGTAGTAGTTAGTGGAGTTTTTAGGAAGTGGATAATGGGGATTTGGGTTTGAATAGAAAGACTTTTGCCTATTTTTGAGTTGGGCGTCATTTTATATGAAAAATACTTTAATTATAACAGTCTCGATCATTATTCTTTTTACACCTTCCTGTAAATCGAAAAATAATTATAAGGTTATAATGACAAACAACTTCTTGGAAACCTCTTTCAATATTGAAAACGGGATTCAAATTGACGAGCTTAAAGTGGACAGTTTTTCTGAAAATAAACTTCCACGTATTTTTTCTCTAAAAGAGAGTTTTGTTTTGCGAAGAAAATCAGACTTTGCTCAGAGTGAAAAATTAAGCAACTTACTTTTTTTCGACAAACCAAATAAAGGCTATGAATGGATAAACGATTCAATATGGGGGCTATTTGATATTAGCATCAAAGAGTATAAATACATCGGGACAGTTTCAGAAAGGAATAAAAGTGACAATTCATATCAACAAATATTTGACGTATATCCAAGAATACTTAAGCCTAACTCATGGTATTTAATCGACTTTAAACCAACTAAGTTAAATAAAAAGCACCATGAATTTCTCTATATTACTGATAAACAAGAATTTACTTTCTTTCCTTTAAAGGAAGTTGGTGACTAAAAACGAACGCCCAACATGGGTATTGCTGCGACGCTGTTGGTCGCCTGACCAACCGCCCTTCGCTTTAATCTCCCCATCAATAAAAGCTGAATTGCATTACAGAAAGCACAAGAGTGCGACGCAAGAAAAGCCCCATGCATATTCTTTGCCCGGCCAACAAATGGTAGCTACATTTTACAGCTATTTACTTTTATCTTCGTTGGCATTACAAAGCAGAAAACAATATGTACGAATCTACAACGCAAATACGTGTACGCTACGCCGAAACCGACCAGATGAATGTGGTATATTATGGTAATTACGCTCAATATTTTGAAGTGGGCAGGGTAGAAAGCATACGCCAGCTGGGATATTCGTATAAGGATATGGAAACGGCGGGTGTAATAATGCCCGTGGTAGAATTGCATATAAAATACCTTCGCCCGGCAACTTATGATGACCTGCTTACCGTAAAAACCACCCTCCGCGAATTGCCCGAAGACCACCGCTGCGAGTTTTTTCAGGATGTATATAATGAGGAAGGCAAATTACTGGCGGCAGGCCGTGTAGTATTATATTATCTGGATGCACAAACCCGCAGAAAAACAGTTATTCCACCTGCCATGAAAGAAAAACTGGTACCTTTTTTTACAAACCAATAAAGGAGTAGTCGGGGTTTACTTTAGTATATCCAGCACCTTAAACATTTGGGGCACAACAGATCCTGCCGCATCATTATAATTATTAATGATAAAAGCAAAAGTATACACCGTACCATTCTTTGCCGTTTGATAACCGGTAAATGCCTTGGCCCCGCCAATGGTACCACTCTTCATTTTGGTGCCGTTATACAAGGGTAGTGCGGCATAAAAGCTATTAAACCAATCCTTGTTGCGGGCATATTGCATGGCACTTACCATGGCATAAGTGGTAACCCTGTTTTGCGGCGATAACCCACAGCCATCCTGCATATGCAGGGCATAAGCATCTATACCCCGGGCCTGCCAGAAATTTTGTAATAGCTTAACGCCGTTTTCGGTTGAGCCTTCACCCGTTTGTTGGGCGGCCATGGTTTTAATAAAGGCTTCGCCATAGAGATTGATGCTTTTTTGGAGGAAGAAGTACATCATACTATCCAACCGGGGGGAGGTTAAATAACCAATATTGGGGCCTGTTGAGTCGGTACTATTTACTACCTGCACATTGCCGGTAATTGGCATATTATGGGCTATAAAGTATTCCTTTAATTCATTACCCGCCTGCAAAGCCGGATTGGGCAAGGCGCCGGATAGGGTAAATTGCACAACACCTGCTGGTACAGTACCGGTAACAAAACCAGTATTGGTATAGGGCGCAAGATATATATACCCATGATCGCCGCTGCCGGCTTTACCTGTACTTAAATGGTTGTTGATCGTAAAATTTGCCACCGCAGGATTTGTACCTGTAATGGCAACGACATCGCCCACCTTTTTGCCGGGTTGTAACAAAAGATCGTATTGGTTTTCGTTCCAGTTAAAGCCATAGCTACCGGCACCATAATAATTACCAATATCGTCCCATATCCAGCCGCCTGGTAAGGGCTGGTAGGCAAAGCTGCCATTGCTTATGATAATATCACCATCTATCTGGCGAATATTTTGCCTGGCTAAATAGGTTTTTATTAATGCAACGATAGCTTCCCTGTTGGTTTGCGGGTAACGCCAGCTACCCAGGGTTGGGTCGCCCATGCCTTTTAGCATAAGGTTGCCATGCAATACCCCATTGTTGATATTGCCCGTAAAACTTACCGGGGTATTATAGGCATAACCCTTGCCCAATAGCTCATAGGCCGCTATGGAAGTGAATATTTTTTGGGTGCTGGCAGGTGCCAGACCGGTTTGCTCGTTATGGGCGTAAATTATTTTATTGGTATTGCTTTCCACCACGTACAGGCTAATAGTAGCATGCGCAAACTGCGGATGTTGCTCCATTTTTTGGATGGCATTGGCCAACTGCTGCGGTATGGTTTGTGCTTTTGCCGTAATTATACCGCAAAACAAAAAAAACGTACTTATTCTTTTCATATTCATCAATTACCTTGCACAAAAATAAGTAAGGCAACCACAGCAAAAAGCCAATGTTTTAAAGCAGCTTGCCTACTGTTTAAATGCCCTTTGTATATATGACAAAAATTACAGCATCCATTATTACGATTGGAGATGAGTTATTGATTGGACAGGTAATTGATACCAATAGCGCCTGGATGGCGCAGGAATTGAATAAGATTGGTGTTTGGGTGCAGCATAGAATTGCCGTAGGAGATGTTTGGGAGGATATTTGGCAGGCATTGGATGAGGAAGCTTTACGTTCAGATATTATTTTCATCACTGGTGGACTTGGCCCAACTGCCGACGATATTACCAAACCTTTATTGTGTACATATTTTGGGGGTACCATGGTAATGGATTTGCCTACGCTGGAACATGTAACTTATTTATTTGAACACGTGTTTAAGCGCCCCATGCCCTTGCTGGATAGAAATAAAAAACAGGCCGAAGTACCCGATGTTTGTACCGTGCTAAAAAATGAAAGAGGCACAGCACCCGGTATGCAGTTTGAGAAAAATGGTAAACTTTTTTTTAGTTTACCCGGCGTACCACATGAAATGAAGGGCTTGATGTCGGATCATATTTTTTCCCTTTTAAAAGAGCGGTTTAAGCTGCCTTATATTGGCCACAGCACTTTGCTGACTGTTGGGGTAGGAGAGTCCTACCTGGCAGATATGATACAATCGTTTGAGGAAGTGTTACCCGAAAATGTAAAGCTGGCCTATTTACCCAATTATGGCATGGTTAGGCTGCGTTTAACTGCTCATGGAGCAGAGAGGCAAACGGTAGATGCATTATTGGAACAGCAATTTACCGCCTTGAAAATGTTAGTTCAGGAATTTGTTGCTGCCGATGAAGATATTGCCATGAACGAGATTGTAGGGCGATTATTAAAGGCAAAGGGTAAATCGGTTACCACTGCTGAAAGCTGCACGGGTGGGTATATTGCCCATTTAATAACGGCGTTGCCAGGTGCATCGGCCTATTTTAAAGGATCGGTGGTGAGTTATGATAATACCGTAAAACAAAATGTATTAAAAGTTAACAGCAATACACTTGAAATAAATGGTGCCGTAAGCGAACAAACAGTGATAGAAATGCTGCAGGGTGCACTAAATTTAATGCAAACCGATTATGGTATAGCAGTTTCTGGTATTATGGGTCCCGATGGTGGCACTGAAGAAAAACCTGTTGGTACCGTTTGGGTGGCAGTGGGAAATAAATGGCATGTTGAAACCAAAAAATTGCATTTCCGTTTTAGCAGGGAGCGAAATATTGAATTAACGGCAATAAATGCGCTGAATCTTTTAAGGTTATTCATTCTTAAAAATGATACGGCCTGATTTATTACCTTTGGCATCTAAAAAATTGCTGCCATTTGTTATAAGTAACTTTAAATGCTTTACTGTGTTGGCTGCACAGTGTTATAGCGCACAAGAGTGCGACGCAAGCGGTGTTCAATTTATAGGATTTGCCGGGCAAACATATATCCCGGATTGTTGAAGAGGTTTATTAATCATAAAATGTAAATCAGCATGGCTCTTGTTGACCTGATAATGCCCAAACTTGGTGAAAGTATTATGGAAGCCACCATTTTAAAATGGCATAAAAAACCGGGTGATGCGGTGAAGTTGGACGAAACTATTTTGGAAATTGCTACTGATAAAGTAGACAGTGAAGTGCCCAGCACCTATGCCGGTACATTACAGGAAGTTTTGTTTAATGTAAATGATGTGGTACCTGTTGGTGCTGCTATTGCCCGTATTGAAACAGCCTCTGCTGCTGTTATAACTGAAAGTACTGTTGTTGAAGTAGCTGCTGCCGCAGCTGCTGAAGCTTTGCCATATGTGCCGGTAGAAACCGTGGTAAATGCTGGCCCATCAAATGGCAACCGGTTTTACTCTCCACTGGTTTTAAATATTGCCAATAGTGAAGGCATAAGTATGTCTGAACTGGAAAATATGCCGGGTACAGGCAACGAAGGGCGTGTAACTAAAAGGGATATTTTACAATATATTGAAGATAAAAAAGCTGGAAAGCAACCAATTATTGCACCAGTAGTGGTGGCTGTAGCGGATGCGCCAATCGCAGAATTACCAAAAACAGAAGCCCCTGTAATTGCTCCGGCTACAGCACCTGCTCCTTCGGTAAAACCACTTACGGATTATACAGGCAGCAATGTAGAGATTATTGAAATGGATCGTATGCGTAAGCTGATTGCCAAACATATGGTAGATAGCAAGCAAACTAGTCCGCATGTTACCAGTTTTGCCGAAGCAGATGTTACCAATATGGTATTGTGGAGGGAAAAAGTGAAAAAGGAATTTGAAAAAAGAGAGAATACCAAAATAACGTTTACCCCCATATTTATTGATTGTCTTACTAGGGTTATTAAGCGTTTCCCGCTGATTAATAGTTCATTGGATGGGGATAGGATTATTATTAAAAAAGATATCAATATTGGCATGGCAACTGCTTTGCCAAGTGGAAATCTTATTGTGCCTGTAATACGCAATGCCGATTATTTAAACCTGGTAGGTTTAAGTAAATCAGTAAACAGTCTTGCCGAAAGTGCCCGTAATAACAAGCTAAAACCAGATGATACCAATGGCGGCACTTTCACACTTACCAATGTAGGTACCTTTGGCAGTTTAATGGGTACGCCTATTATCAATCAGCCGCAGGTGGCAATTATGGCTGTAGGTGCTATAAAGAAAAGGCCCGTGGTTATTGAAACAGAACAGGGTGATACCATTGGCATCAGGCATATGATGTACCTGTCGCTAAGTTATGATCATCGTATAGTAGATGGTAGCTTAGGTGCATCGTTTTTAACCGCGGTAGCTAAAGAATTTGAAGCCTGGGATTTGGAAAGAACCTGGTAAACATAAATTATCTTAAGCCGGTTATTAATGCCGGCTTTTTTTATGAACCTGGCCTTGGTACGCGGATTAAGCTTTACTTGCGTCGCACTCTTGTACTGCAGTAATGCTATTGGGCAATATTTTTAAAAGGGCTTTATGGTTTAGGTATAAAATATTACTATGAAAAAAGATATTGAGAACAGGGAAGATATTATTGTATTGGTAAACAGTTTTTATCAAAAAGTAAAAAAGGATGCCGTTATTGGTTATTTGTTTTTAGAAGTGGTAGAAATAAATTGGGAAAAACACCTGCCCGTAATGTATGATTTTTGGGAGAACGTGCTGTTTTTTACCGGCAGCTATAATGGAAATCCAATGACACCCCATAATCAGTTACATAAAAAATCGCCATTAAATCAGGATCATTTTGCCAAATGGCTAATGTTATTTACCCAAACAGTAGATGAATTATTTGAAGGGGAAAAAGCAAATTTGGCCAAACAAAGGGCGGTGAGTATTGCAACAGTAATGCAGCTAAGTGTGCTGCACCAGGGCAGTGGGCATTCGAATTTACAATAGGAATAGGCAATAAAATGCCGCTATGAAAAAGGAACGATAAACCGTGCGTGGCAAGCGCCGATGCCAAAGGCTATATAGCTGGTTACCCTACCGCCTTTTATAATTTGAAATATGCGTTTGGTTGTTATTATTTAAACCCTTACTTTTGCCGCCCAATTTTCCCACAAGGCCTAATCAAGTGTGCTGCCAGTGCAGTGCCGCCAGTAGGGAGTAATCTTAAACAGATTATATAATGCCAAAAGTTAAAACAAACTCAAGCGCCAAGAAGCGTTTTAAGGTGACAGGAACAGGAGAAATCACCTTTCAGAAAGCATTTAAACGTCACATTCTTACCAAAAAATCTAAAAAGCGTAAACGTGCCATGCGTATTAAAGGCAGCGTTGCAGCGCCAAATAAGGATTTTGTAATGCGTTTATTACGTTTGAAATAAACCACTTTCCTGAAAGAATTGATTAACATTAATTTACAAATCATTTCGGAAAAGGTAGTAAACGCCACCCATACCGGAATTTAAAAAAATTAACTATGCCTCGTTCAAAAAATGCCGTAGCATCAAGGGCCAGAAGAAAAAAGATACTTAACCAGGCCAAAGGTTATTATGGTAAACGTAAAAACGTTTATACCGTTGCCAAGAATATTGTAGAAAAAGGTATGACTTACAGCTATGTTGGCCGTAAGTTGAAAAAACGTGAATACCGCCAGTTGTGGATTGCACGTATTAACGCTGCTGTAAGAAATGAAGGAATGACTTATAGCGAGTTTATTGATAAACTAAACAAAAAAGGTATTGAAGTTAACCGTAAAATGCTTGCTGATTTGGCTATGAATGAGCCTACCAGCTTTACTGCATTGGTTAATTCAGTTAAATAGTTGAAGTTTTTATTGCAAAAAGAGCCGGATACAATGTGTCCGGCTCTTTTTTTTTATGTCTTATAGCAGATGTTTAAGCCAGTGGCAACAATGTTTGAAAGCATTATTCCGCCCTCAGTAATGGTTGAAGGTTAAGGAATTATATTATTTTCTATAGAAAGCTGCACAGCTTCTTTTTTTTCTGCTATTATTATTGCAATAAGCTACTTTTGCAAAAATTTTTTTATTCAAAAAATGCCTTCGTAAAGAATGAATAATACCTATACCGGTCTGGTGAAACAAACATTTCACTTCCCCCAGGATGGTTTTGATTTGGGAGACAATGGATACCTTGAATTCAACGACCTGAATTTAAAAGATCTGATTGAGAAATATGGTACTCCCATGAAGCTTACTTATTTGCCCAAAATTGGTAAGCAAATTAATAAGGCCAAGACCATGTTTGCCAATGCTTTTAAGAAACATAAGTATGAGGGTAAATATTTTTATTGTTACTGTACTAAAAGCTCACATTTCTCTTTCATAGTAGAAGAGGCATTAAAGCATGAGATTCATCTGGAAACCTCTTATGCTTACGATATTGAAATAATTAATAAACTGTACCAGCGCCGTAAGATTACAAAAGATACATTTATCATTTGTAATGGCTACAAGCAAAAAAGCTATACCTCCCGCATTGCAAAACTGATTAATACCGGCTTTAAAAACGTTATTCCTATTCTGGATAATATTCAGGAACTGGAAGCATATAAAAGAAGTGTTAAACACCCTTTTAAATTAGGTATCCGTATTGCAGCAGAAGAAGAACCCAACTTTCCTTTTTATACCTCCCGCTTAGGTATCAGGGCAAAAGATATACTGGAGTTTTATGTAGACCAAATTGAAGGTTTTGAACATAAGTTTCAGCTAAAAATGCTGCATATTTTTCTTAATAAGGGTATTAAGGATGATATTTATTACTGGAGTGAATTAAATAAAATTATTAACCTCTACTGCCAGTTAAAAAAGATTTGTCCAGAGCTGGATTCTATCAATATTGGCGGTGGTTTCCCCATTAAACATTCACTGGGTTTTGAATACGATTACCAGTTTATGATTAATGAAATTGTTGGTAATATAAAGAAGGGATGTAAAAGAGCCAATGTACCTATGCCCAATATTTATACTGAATTTGGCAGCTTTACCGTAGGGGAGAGCATGGCCCATATTTACAGTGTAATTGGCCAAAAAGTACAGAACGACAGGGAAATATGGTATATGATTGATTCATCATTTATTACCACCCTGCCCGATACATGGGGAATTGGCGAAAAGTTCCTGATGCTGCCCATAAATAAGTGGGGGAATGAATACCAACGGGTGGTGCTGGGAGGCATTACCTGTGATAGCCATGATTATTACGATTCTGAAGAACATATAAATGAGGTGTTTTTGCCAAAATTAACCACAGAGTCCGGAGGGTTAAACGGTCAACAGCCCAATGGTTACTCCACTGCCAACGACAAGGAAACGCTTTATGTAGGTTTCTTTCATACGGGTGCTTACCAGGATCAGATTAGTGGGTATGGCGGTATTAAACACTGTCTTATACCATCTCCTCAACATATTATAGTTGGCCACGACAAAACCGGCAAACTGGTAGATTGGGTATATGCCAAAGAGCAAACTGCACAAAGCATGCTTAAAATTTTGGGCTATATGCGATAATTTATTTTTATGTACTTAAAAGCCGCTACATTTATTTAGCGGCTTTTTTTATAAGCGGTTGTGATACTGTATTTAAACTAATTAATTTCAATAAAAATTAAGGTATGCCAAAAATTGTTATTTGCTTATGCTCGTTTATGCTGGTATTCTCAGTAATATCAAAAGCACAATCCGACGAAGAATCGGTAAAAGCAGTTATCAATACTATGTTTGCTGCAATGAAAGCTGGTGATGGTAATACTTTGATGCAATGCTTTGCGGATAGTGCCATTTTGCAAGGTGTGGCAGTGAAAAATGGGAATGTAACTATTGAAAACGAATCAGTTAAAGATTTTGCAAAAACAATTAGTCAGCTACCCAAAGATGCTGCAGATGAGCGTATAACTTTTGATCTTATAAAAATTGATTGTAATCTGGCTATTGCCTGGACACCCTATCAGTTCTATTATAAAGGCCAGTTTAGCCATTGCGGGGTAGATTCTTATCAATTGGTAAAAATAAATGGCAGCTGGAAAATTCAATATCTGATTGATACCCGCAGAAAAGAAGGTTGTAAATAGGGTATTAGCCCGGCTACGGATGCTACATCGGTTTTACTTGCGTCGCACACTTGTACGTCAGGATGATAAAGCAGCAGTTTTGGTAATAACATAAATGGTGCTACATGCTGCCATATACCCGGAACCCTGAACCGAGCGTGGCAAGCGGCGATGCCATAATTATCTACAGCCGGCTTACACCATGTATTTATCCAATAAGAGCATAAAATAATCCCGGCTAATCATAGTAGCCCCCAAACTTTCCAGGTGAGGTGTATATATCTGGCAATCTATTAATGCTATACCTTCAGTAACCAATTGATTTACATAGCTAATAAATGCGTATTTGCTGGCATTGCTTACCAGGCTAAACATACTTTCACCAAAAAAAACCTTACCCATTTTTATACCATATAAGCCACCCACCAACTGGTTATTTTGCCAAACTTCGGCACTATGCGCATAGCCAGCTTTGTGTAGGTTATTGTATGCATTTTCCACCTCGTTGGTAATCCAGGTGCCATATTGGCCCGGTCTCAATGTAGATTTACAATGTTGAATTACTGCTGAAAATGCAGTATTAATCCGAAAATCGAAAGCCTGCTTTTTAAACAATTGCTGCATGCTTTTGCTTACTTTAAGGTGCTTAGGGTATAAAACAAACCTGGGATCGGGGCACCACCACAAAGGAACTTTCTCTTCAAACCAGGGGAAAATACCACTTTTATAAGCCAGTAATAAGCGTTCTTTGGAAAGGTTGCCTCCTACAGCCAACAACCCATCCTCTTCAGCATCTTCCACCGGGGGGAACCATAACTGCTCTGTTAAAATATGGATTGCCATGTTTATCTTTAATCGGAGGGCAAATTAAATTACTTGGATTGTTCTATAGTGGCGCCAATACCTCTTTCAGAAATGGCTTCCCTTAAAGGCTTTAAAGTTTGGTAATCACCATTTTTTACAGCGCATTTACCTTTAAAATGAATGATAAGGGTACACTGTTCTGCCTGTTCTGGTGTATGGTCGCATACTTCAATCAGCGTTTCAATTACATGATCAAAAGTATTTACCTCATCATTCCAAACAATAAGGTTATACGGAAGCTGTACTTCTGTTAATACCGCAATATCTTCTTCTTCAAACGGGTTTGTTGAGGTATGTCCATACATCACATTCATAGCCGTAAAATTATACAATTAAGCAGAATAGACTAAGAATTGTTAATGCCTGCTGCATAGGAATTGTGGTTTTTATGGGCAATTTTGAAAATCAAATTGGCATTAACTACTTGTTAAACAGCCGTTTAAATAAGAAATAGAGTATAAAATGTAGTGTATAAATAACACTTATTACCATCAAAGCGTCATTTTTACACAATTCTTAAATCCTTAGCAGAAAAATTAGTACTTTTGCCAGCTAATTTTTATTTTTATAAAGAATAACAATTAGTTTGTATTTGTTTCAACCAAAAATCTGTCTTAATAACAAGTAAATAGTAATTATCCAATATGAGGCAACTCAAAATCGCTACACAGATCACTAATCGTGACTCGCAAGCCGTAGAAAAGTATCTGCAGGAAATTTCAAAAATTCCAATGATCACTCCCGAAGAGGAAACAACACTGGCACAGCGTATCAAAATGGGTGATCAAAGAGCGCTTGACAAATTGGTGCAAGCCAATTTACGTTTTGTGGTATCTGTTGCCAAGCAGTACCAACATCAGGGTCTTAGCCTAAGTGATCTTATCAACGAGGGAAATCTCGGCCTTATTAAGGCGGCACAACGCTTTGATGAGACAAAGGGCTTCAAATTTATTTCTTACGCTGTATGGTGGATTCGCCAGTCCATTTTACAGGCATTGGCCGAACAAGGCAGATTGGTTCGCTTACCTCAAAACAAAATTGGTACCTACAACAAAGCCAATAAAGCCTATATGGCATTTGAACAGGAGCATGAGCGGGAACCATCTACCGAGGAACTGGCAGACATTCTGGAAATGAGCGAAACCGAAATCAACAACATTTTCCAAAGTAATACCCGTCATACTTCGCTGGATGCACCTGTGCACGAAGCAGAAGATGTAGCCATGGGTGATTTGCTGGAAGGTGGTGATGATACCGATGACGATGTGATGAAAGACTCATTACGTGAAGAAATTCGCAGGGTATTAAAATCATTAAGCCCACGCGAAGCAGAAATTGTAAATGCCTATTTTGGACTAGATGGCGAAAATGGCGTTACCATCGAGCAAATTGGTATGAAATACGATCTTACCAAAGAACGTATTCGTCAAATTAAAGAAAGAGCTATTAAGCGCTTACAAAAAGCACGTTATAGCAATGCATTAAAAGCCTATTTAGGTTAAATTACCAATAGCATCTATTTAAACCTCCTGCTTTTGCGGGAGGTTTTTTGTTTTATACCCGGCATTGGTACCTGTATGCAGCTTTACTTGCGTCGCACTCTTGTACGTTCAGTACAATATGCAGCTGCTAAAGCATACCACTTATATACAAAAATTAATATCTGGCCACTATTGGTATATGATAATCAGGTGTTGGTCGCAATGTTTTAAAATGCCGACTAAAAAATAAAAAATCTCATTACTTTGGTGTTATGAAACCTGTATGGTACAATAAAAAGTGGGTAGTTGTATTGCTGCATACAATCACCTGGGCAGTTATATTTACGCTACCATTTCTTATGCGCACTTCCAGTAACGATCCGCATAAGCCTCCGCCAAACGATGGGTTTATTATGTTTTACATGGTAACAAGCTGTATCTGGATAGGTTTTTTTTACCTTAATTCCCTGGTACTTTTCCCCCGATTCCTCACCAAGCATAAATACTGGGTTTATATTATACTACAATTGCTGCTATTGTTTGTTATATCAGTTATAAACAATATTTTTTTTAATTTACTGGTAAGACATTCCCCCTACAGCATTCCCAATTTCTTTGTTTATAATACTTTTCCTTATTTGTTTATTTTGGCGGGTAGTACTGCATACCGAATGATACTCGACAAGATACAATCCGATAAGTTGATGCAGGATAAGGAAAATGAAAATTTAAAAACAGAGCTTTTATTTCTTCGGTCTCAGGTAAGTCCGCATTTCATGTTTAATGTATTAAATAATATGGTAGCATTAGCCCGGAAGCAATCTGATCAGCTGGAACCTTCCTTAATCAAGCTTTCTTCTTTAATGCGCTATATGTTGTACGAAACTGATGAAGACATGGTACCATTGGAAAAAGAAACCGAGTACCTTCAAAGCTATATTGATTTGCAGCAACAGCGATTTGGTAATAAGGTTTGCGTTAATGCCTCCTTAAAAGAATTGGATGGCACCTACGATATTGAACCTATGCTGCTTATACCATTTGTAGAAAACGCCTTTAAACATGGTACAGGTTTAGTAGAGAATGCCCAAATAGATATTGAGTTAAGGGCCAAAAACGATATGTTGTATTTTACTGTTCGCAATAAATTCAACCCGTCTGCTGAGGAGGAGAAAGATAAAACTTCAGGTATTGGATTAACCAATGTGGAAAGACGGCTAAGTTTATTATATGGCAAAAATCATACTTTGCTTATCAATAAAAATGATGGTTGGTTTACCATTTCACTTCAATTAAATTTACATTGATGCTTAGATGTATGGCCATAGACGATGAACCGCTTGCCCTGGAATTACTTGAGGATAATATAAGTAAAGTACCCTACCTGCAATTAGTTGCATCCTGCAGCAATCCATTGGAAGCCATGAAAATATTACAGGAACAGGAAATTGACCTTGTTTTTCTTGATATCCAAATGCCAGGGCTAACTGGTTTACAGTTTATACAAAGTCTGGCTGTAAAGCCCATGTTTATTTTAATTACAGCTTACGAAAAATATGCTTTGCAGGGCTTTAACCTGGATGTTACAGATTATATGGTAAAGCCTGTTTCTCTGGAACGTTTTATAAAGGGTTGCAATAAAGCATGGGATATTTTTCAATTAAAACAAAAAGGTAAAGAAACCGTTACAGCCGAAGTAAAGCCAGATTATTTTTTTGTAAATGTAGAATACAAACTGGTAAAAGTTGTTTTTGCTGATATTACCTGGATTGAAGGTTTAAAGGACTATATTAAAATACATCTGGTACCTCCGGCAAAACCTGTAATTACCAGGATGAGTATGAAGAGTATGGAAGACCAATTGCCAAAAACTGATTTTATTCGTATTCACAAATCCTATATCGTTTCCTCTGCAAGCATAACTGCAGTAATGAAAAATACTGTTTTTATTCATGATCTGGAATTGCCCGTTGGCGAAAGTTACCGTGATGCATTAACTTTTTTAACCGGCCGTAACACAGTTTAGGGTACTGATTTGATTTATAATTTTCGATTGTGTAAAAAAAGTCTCAACATTTTCCAGTTTCATCGCTTTTATACCTGGTTACATATTTTCGTAATTAGTTTTGCAGCAATAATTAAGAGCTATAAAATAGTCTCATAAGCGGCAATAAAAGGCCGTTTAGGCCTTCTGTTTTTACAGAGGGTTTTTTGTGCGTTGGCTTTAAGTATTCTTATTTGAATGATGTTGTGATAGTTGTTTTATTATTGGTTATTGTTAATTGCTGCATAGTATTGTTATAGTACAAGAGTGCGACGCAAGCAAAGCTGCATAAGGGTTTTAGCAGGGTTAATAAAATTTGGTAATAATATAAGTGTACCTGTTTGTATTGCATTAATCGTGAATTTTCAATTAAAGTGTTGTTTCATTTTTTGATTTACCACTTATAACTATATTCTTTCTTTCGTCGCAGAATTTTTTCTGCTTGTCTCATTTGTTATAATTATAATTTTTCAGGTATTAGTTTTACAGAAATTATATAAATAGTAATGAAACAATTATTCTTTTTCCTTTTTACGGTGTTAACCGCTTTTACCGTAAATGCACAATTTCCCGGTATGCCGGGAGGCGCTAATGCCAAAGCTATTCCTAACATGGGCCATGTATTTGGTAAAATTGTAGATACTGCAGGCAAGCCTATTGCTGATGTATCTGTAGTGTTACTTCAAAATAAATATGACAGTGTTGCTAAAAAGAAAAAAGATGTATTGCTTAAAGCATTTATTACCAAGGCCAATGGGGAATTTAATTTTGAAGAATTACCCATGTTTGGTATGCTTAAAATGAAAATTACCGCTACCGGTTATTTAGCCTTAGACCAAACTATTTCCTTTATGCCTAAAATGGACCCTACGGCTGCAAAACCAGCCGGTGGGCCTCCTGCAGGTGGTGATATGTCTGCCATGATGGGAGGAATGTCCTTAGCAGAAAAAGACCTTGGAAAAATTAAATTAAAAAGCGATGCTAAAGAACTTGCAGGTGTTACCGTTAAATCTACAACGCCTTTAATGCGTTTGGATATTGATAAAAAAGTATTTAACGTAGAAAAGAATATTGTAAGTGCAGGTGGAACAGCATTGGATGTGATGCGCAATGTACCATCGGTGAATGTAGATATTGATGGTAATGTTTCAATTCGTAATAGCAGTCCTACCATTTTTATTGATGGCAGGCCTACAACACTTACATTGGAACAAATTCCCGCCGATGCAATTGAAAGTGTAGAGGTAATTACCAATCCATCAGCCAAATACGATGCATCTGGCGGTGGCGCAGGTATTTTAAATATTGTGCTGAAGAAAAACCGCAAAACCGGTTATAATGGTAATGTGAGGGTGGGGGTTGATAAATGGGGCGCCATGAATGGTGGTGGTGATTTTAGTGTACGTCAGGGAAAACTAAACCTGTCTGCCAGTATGATGTTTAACCAAAACCGCGGCCGCACTTATGGTACAACAGACAGGGTGAATTTATTAGATACACCAGAAACTTCGGTTACACAGGATAACTTTAATAAAACCAAGGGCGGCTTTATGTTTGGTAAACTTGGCCTGGATTATTTTATAACCAATAAAACCACCTTATCATTATCAGGTATAAGGGTACATGGTGAGTTTGATCCTAATGAAATTATTGATATTACCTCTGATAGTTTATTTAACAGTGGTAAAATTTCTACTTACAGCGAAAGGTTAACTACTGGTCACCGCCAGTTTGATGGTAAAGGGCTGGTGTTTGGCATGAAACAATTGTTTACCAAAACCGGGGAGGAGTTAACTGCTGATATCAACTATTTTGGCGGTAAAAACGTAAACAATTCTTTGTATACCACCAATTATTTAACCACTACACATGGTACAATTGTGGGTACCGATTTACAAAAAGTACTTGGAGATGGCAGCGATAAAAACTTTACTTTTCAAACAGATTATACAAAGCCATTTGCCAAAAATGCAAAATTGGAAACAGGTGCACGTGTAGCGATACGCAGCCGTACCAATAACCAATACAATTATGTTTTTGACAAAACTGCAGATGAGTATGTATTAGTACCTTCTGCCACCAGCAATTACAAAAACACAGATAATGTGTATGCGGCCTATGCAACTGTATCCAGTTCTATTAAAGACTTTGGCTATAAACTAGGTTTACGGGCTGAGAGTTCTAATTACGATGGCACACTTACCAATACAGGCGTAAAGTTTAGTAATAATTACCCTATTAGTTTATTTCCATCTGTATTCTTAAGCCAGAAGTTAAAAAATAAACAGGAGTTACAGGTAAGTTATACCAGACGTATTAACAGACCTAACTTTTTCCAAACCATTCCATTTATTGATTATACTGATAAGCTGAATATTACCAAAGGCAACCCCGATCTGGTACCGGAATTTACCCAGTCTTACGAAATGTCTTACCTCAAAACCTTTAAAGGCAATAACACCTTTTTAGCTTCAGTTTATTACAGGCATAAAACAAATTTAATTACCCGTTATTTAAATCAGGAAACGGATCCTTTAACCGGAAGCGATATTTTGGTGAATACCTATATAAACGCCAATTCAAGTTATGCAGCGGGTGCAGAATTAACTTCCACCAACTACTTAACTAAGTGGTGGGATATTTCTACCAACGTAAATATTTACAACTCAAAAATTAACACCGATAATATCAACGGTACCTCACAGGATGCTTTGTGGAGCTGGTTTGGCAAGTTCAACAGTAACTTTAAACTGCCTGCTAAGTTTACCATGCAGTTAACCGCCATTTACCAGTCAAAATCTAATTTACCTGCCAATACAGGTGGCGGTGGTATGGGCGGACCTCCGGGTTTTGGTCAGGCACAAAGTGCTTCTCAGGGGTATATAAAAGCGTATTGGGGTATGGATATTGCCATCAAAAAAACCTTTCTTAAAAACGATGTGGCTTCCGTATCACTTAGTGTAAATGATATCTTTAAAACACGTTATACCAACCAGTTTTCTCAAAGCGAATACTTTATTCAAAACTATAACCGTATTCGCGACCCACAAATGTTTCGTTTAAATTTCTCCTACCGTTTTGGCAAAATGGATGTGAATTTATTCAAACGTAAAAACATGAATAGCTCTGGTACACAGGATGCTATGCAGGGCATGCAATAGTACAAGTTTTGAGCCCAGCGCAATAGCAAATGGCATCGTCACTTGCGTCGCACACTGCAGGGTTCGGGGCCATGTTCAAAAAAAGCCGTTATTAACTCAGGGTTTCTTATAAAAAAACACCGCTTTTGCGGTGTTTTTTTGTGTGCATTACTGCTTGGTGTAAAGAGCATATATTCCCAATTTAAAACCTATATTAGCAAAACATATGATACTAATATCAATGCGGATTAATGAAAAGAACCAGTAATTTATTACCTGATTGGATTGCATCCCAATTCAAGAATCAATTGCAATATGGTGCAATAAAACCCACTGATGATAATGCTTTCAGCTATTTTTTATTTACCTGTGTTCCTCAAATTTTTGAAGCATATGCGATAGTGCTTCATCCTTTTTGGATAAATTGGGATGCCAAAGAAAAAGTTGATGCAGGAGTTGTAATTGCAGAGTATGAAATGGATGACAATGATTTCAAAAGCCTTACATGGCAAGCGTTTTTTAGCTTAAATAAAAAAAATTTTGAGTTAAGTACAGCCTATAAAACCCATATTGAAATTAATAAAGAACTCTTGTTAAAACCATGGCCAGATTATTTTTGGTTCCCAGGTTCAGGGGATTGCGAAACTGAGGCACTGCAATATATTTTAAGTGAGATTAAAAATCTTTATGGAGACTTGTTGATTAACTGTTATTTTGAATTGATAAAAACAGTAAAAATTGAAACTGATATCATCTATCGCGGCCTTATTACTACATTTGGTGACCTTCCAAATAAAACAGATATTAAAAATACCCCTTCTGTAATTTATCCAGATTGTAAGGAATGGATTATTGTGTCCGATTACGATTTGCCATTTACTTTTATTGGAGGAACAAAAGAATTAATAAATCGAATTATTCAAAAAAAGGAGTTGGATATTTTTGAAATTATACAAACGTTTTAAGGCAATTTAAAATGATAATTTCATACCAGATAAAACATGCTGGGTATAAACAAAAACGCAATAGAAGTAAATCAATAAAGTACTCAGAAATTTATGCAAACAATAAAAGCGGTTATTTTTGATTTGGATGGAACCATTGCCAATACATTGCCACTTTGTGTGGCAGCTTTCAGGCAGGCAGTAGAACCACTTGTACAACATACTCTCAGCGATGAGGAAATTATGGCCACATTTGGGCCATCAGAAGAAGGTACCATCATGGCATTGGCACCGCAACATTATGAAAAAGGTATTGCAGATTATTTACGTTTGTATGAAGAAATGCATACCCTGTGCCCTACAGCTTTTGAGGGGATACCAACAATTTTATCTACCCTGCAATCAAGGCCAATACGCATAGCCATGGTTACTGGTAAAGGAAAATATAGCACTGCCATTTCTTTGCAACAATTTGCACTAACCCATTATTTTGAATTTATTGAAACAGGAAATGCCGCAGGCCCTTGCAAACCTGCAGGTATTGAGAAAATTACCCAATTATTGTCACCAATACCCAAAGAACAAATTATTTATGTGGGTGATGCCCCCAGCGATATTATTGCCAGTAGAAAAGTAGGTATACCAGTAGTTGCAGCTGCCTGGGCAGGCACAGCAGAGCCAGAAAAATTATTAGCGCTTGAGCCGGATGAATTGTTTTATTCTATAGCAGATTTTGCCAATTGGTTGTATGCAAGAATTTAGTTTGCCTACAATAAATACAGTTTCCATTATGCCCATTATTTTAAGCTGCCCACAGCCCAGAACGTACAAGAGTGCGACGCAAGTAAAGTTGAATAAAGTGCTTTACTCTGGCTATTAGTACTTAATCTCCACAATCTATCACCTCGGTTAGTTGCGGTAGTTCTTCCTCATTAAAAATACGGGAGTGGATAATGAAACGCAGACCCATGGGGATTTCTAAAGAAAAACTGGAGCCCCGCCCTTTGGTAATATCAAGCGTTAGCTGGCAGTATTGCCAATAAGCAAACTGATCTTTGGCCATATAAAAACTACAATCTTCAACCTCGCCAATACACACATCGCTGCCGCCGGTTTTAAAGTCGCCTTTTTCAAAACACATGGGTTGCGAACCATCGCAACAACCGCCACTTTGGTGAAACATTAATGGGCCAAAACGTTGTTTTAATTGCGCCACAACATCGGCCGCTGCCGGGGTGATAACTACTCTGGGTATCATATGTAAAAAAGTTAAAAAACCTTCGCACTAATGTACGAAGGTTTTGAAGTGTATGTATACAATTGCGGGTTAAAAGAAACCCAGTTTGTTCTTGTCGTAAGAAATAAGCATGTTTTTGGTTTGGCGGTAATGACTCAACATCATTTTATGTGTTTCACGTCCAAAACCAGATTTTTTATACCCGCCAAATGGAGCATGTGCAGGGTAAGCATGGTAAGAATTTACCCAAACACGGCCGGCTTTTATAGCACGTGGTACCTGATATAATTCATGTGCATCCCTTGTCCAAACACCGGCACCTAAACCATAAAGTGTGTCGTTGGCAATGGCAATGGCTTCTTCGGTAGTTTTAAATGTGGTAACGCAAACTACCGGGCCAAAAATTTCTTCCTGAAATACACGCATTTTATTATGGCCCTTAATAATGGTTGGTTGAATATAGTAACCCTTTTCTACTTCGCCTTCCATGGTAGAAACACCGCCACCGCACAATACTTCTGCACCTTCCTGTCTGCCAATATCAATATACGATAATATTTTCTCGTATTGGTCGTTTGATGCCTGTGCGCCCATCATGGTGTTGCCATCAAGTGGGTGGCCCATTTTAATGGCTTTGGTGCGCTCAATAACACGCTCAATAAATTTATCGTAAATGTTTTCGTGTACCAATAAACGGGATGGACAGGTACAAACCTCACCCTGGTTTAAGGCAAACAATACAGCGCCTTCAACTGCTTTGTCAAAAAATGCATCATCTTCCGCACCCACTGATTCAAAGAAGATATTTGGCGATTTACCACCCAACTCCATAGTAACAGGTATCAGGTTTTCTGAGGCATATTGCATAATTAACCGGCCGGTAGTAGTTTCACCGGTGAATGCTACTTTAGCTACCCGTGATGAGGTGGCCAGTGGCTTGCCTGCTTCGGGGCCAAAACCTGTTACCACATTTAATACACCCGCAGGTAAAATATCAGCAATTAACTCCATCAGGCAAATGATAGAAGTAGGGGTTTGTTCAGCTGGTTTTACCACGGTACAGCAGCCTGCGGCCAATGCCGGTGCTATTTTCCAGGTAGCCATTAATAATGGAAAATTCCATGGAATAATTTGCCCAACAACACCTAATGGCTCTTGCAGGTTAATACTAACGGTATTGGCATCCAGCTCAGAAACCGTACTTTCATCTGCGCGTATAACACCAGCAAAATAGCGGAAATGGTCAACACATAAAGGTAAATCTGCTGCACGTGTTTCGCGGATGGCTTTACCATTGTCAATAGTTTCTACAATGGCCAGGTATTCCAGGTTATCCTCAATTACCTGTGCAATTCTTAACAGGATATTGCTACGAAAAGCAGCAGAGGAATTACTCCATGAAGGAAAAGCGGCATAAGCGGCATCTAATGCCAGCTCAATGTCTTCTTTGCCCGAACGGGCGGCTTTGGTAAATACTTTGCCATCAATGGGGGAGAGGTTATCAAAATATTCACCCTTTACAGGTGGTACAAATTTGCCACCAATAAAATTGTCGTACTTGTCTTTAAAAGACGGCCTTTGTGCAATCGTTGTCATGTTTTTTATTTGTTTGTAAATAAGAGCAACAAGTTTGAATGATTTTGGAAGAAATAATAGCAGAATCGACTCAATTAATAGCATAATATTCTCATTTTAGTTATAGGTATTTGTGCTAATTTCATTCCTTAACGAATAATTGCCATTGCATGCCAAAAAGGTATCCTTTAAATACTTTTGCCATCTCTCCGGAGAAATCATTAAAAACATTGGTGGAAAACCGCAATGCCTATACACTGGCTAATTGCGAACTAAATATTTATGAAACCCACCAGCACTCTACATTGGTGCCACTTACCTTTACCGATTTTGTGGTTACCAGCATGCTGCGCGGGAAAAAAATTATGCATCTTTTTGATAAGCCAGGTTTTGATTACATACCCGGCGAAACAGTTTTGGTGCCGGCTTATGTAACCATGCAAATTGACTTCCCCGAAGCCTCTGCACAAACACCTACCCAATGCATTGCACTAACTATAGATAATAATAAAATACAGCAAACCTTACAGTTTTTAAATGAGCGCTATCCCAGAAGTTCCACTGAATACTGGCAATTTCATAGCAACCATTATCATTTTTTAAACAATATTGAACTGGCCCAAACAATCAATAAACTCACTTCTATTTGTAGCGATTCTGGCATTGGGAAAGATATCCTTGCCGATCTGGCTTTGCAGGAACTTATTGTTCGGATTATACAAACCCAACACCTTAGCCTAGCCGATGAAGCCGATATAAATTCCAATAACCCGCTTTCATTTATTACGGGTTATATAAAAGCCAATATCAACGAGAAAATAGAAGTAGCCCATTTAAGTGCACAGGCTTGTATGAGCAAAGCCACTTTTTACCGCATGTTTAAAAGAGAATATGGCATCAGTCCTTTGGAATATATTGCGCAGGAACGCATAAAAAAAGCCAAAAACCTGCTTAAAAACCCATATATGAGCGTTACCGCAGTATGCTATGAATGTGGTTTTAGCGATCTAAATTATTTTGTACGGATGTTTAAGTCTATAGAAGGTATAACCCCCAAACAATACCAGTTAAATAATTTGCCACAGCAGTTTTAATTGTATGTACCCGGCTGTTTAGCAAATGGTATCGCCGCTTGCGTCGCACTCTTGTGCTTTCTGTTTTTATGGCAGCATAGCTTTATAAGAATAACAATAGATTTACTGGCTTTTGTTATTACATTGCCACTCAAAATGTTTCAATTTTCATCGTCAAAATCCGGCATATGCAAGAACCTGTTTTAGAAGTTAGTAATGTTTCTATACAACTGGCAGGGCAAACAATACTCAATAAGGTTTCTTTTAATGTTTACCCGCAGCAATGTGTTGCTATTGTGGGTGCAGGTGGCAGTGGCAAGACAACGCTGTTGCAGGCCCTTGCAGGTAAATTGGTACACCAGGGCAATATCAGCTTTACACCAGTAAACCATCAGCAGCCAAACATTGTATATTTAGCCGCACAACATAAGTTTAAAAATCTTTCTAATACTGATACTTTTTATTATCAGCAACGATTTAATTCCGAACATTCCGATGATGCCATAACCCTACTCGAGGCATTACAGCAAATAACTACAGATTCAGGTGCTATTTCAACAATTGCATCGCAACTGGGTTTACAATCATTATTAAATACCCGCTTAATACAATTATCCAATGGTGAACATAAAAAACTACAATTAGCTGAAGCGCTTTTGCGAAAAGCAAACTGGCTTTTATTGGATAGTCCTTTTACCGGATTAGACACTACAGCAAGACAGGTACTAAATACCATTCTTTTACAATTAAGTCAACAGGGTACCGGTATTATTTATGCCTGTAGTAACAGCGAATGGCCGGATTGCATTACCCACGTAGCATTTTTAAAAAATGGCATACTAGCAACACCGGTATTAAAGGAAGATATTACAAAAGAGCAATTATCTGATACTTTACAATCAAATCAAATTAATCGTTTTCAATGGCAACATTTGCCCGATGTGTATAAAAGCCCAACAGCAGATTTTGAAATTGCGGTTAAAATGGTGAATGTCAATATCAGTTATCATCACAAGCCCATACTGCAACAAATTAACTGCCAGGTAAATAAGGGCGAATGCTGGCAAATAAGCGGGCCCAATGGTTCGGGAAAATCAACTCTAATCAGTTTAATCAATGGAGATAATCCGCAGGCATTTGCGAATGAAATTTATTTATTCGATAAGCGAAAGGGCAGGGGAGAGACCATCTGGGAAATAAAACAAAAAACGGGTTATGTATCTCCTGAAATGCATCAATATTTTGCCTACGATCTCACTTGTTTTCAGGTGGTTGCTTCAGGTATTTTTGATACCATTGGCTTGTTTAGAAAATTGGAGGAAACGCAAACTCATTTGGTACAACAATGGTTTGAAATAACAGGATTAACCTACTTGCAGAATAAATTATTTGGGTTTTTATCAAATGGCCAGCAAAGACTAATATTATTAATAAGGGCGCTAATAAAAAATCCACCACTACTTATATTAGATGAACCCTGCCAGGGAATTGACAGTGCCACTGCGCAAACCTATATTCAATTGGTAAACGATATTTGTTTAAAGTATAATAAAACGCTTATTTATGTAAGTCATTATCAGCATGAATTACCTGAATGTATTACCCATGTGCTTCAACTGGAACATGGGCGTATAGTAAATACAGCCATCACCGGTAAGCAATAAACAATTGGGTATACAATTACTCAGCTGCCATTTGAAGTATTACTGTAAATGTACTACCTGCCCCATAATCGCTTTCAACGAGAATTTGTCCACCCTGTGCTTCTATAAATTCTTTGCAAATAGCCAAACCTAAACCGGTACCTCCTTTCTTACTTCCCGGTACCTGAAAATACCGGTCAAATAATTTTTCCAGGTATTGCGGTGGTATACCATTCCCGGTATCTTTTACGGCAAAATGTACCCATTTATTTACTACAGAAATGTCAATATTAATAACGGCATTTTCATAGGAATACCGGATGGCATTTGAAATAAGATTGGTTAATACCCAGGTGGTTTTATCTGTATCTGCCAAAACTTTTGGCAGATTGTGTTTTGCATTTAGTTGTATGGAAATTTTTTTTTGTTCAGCCTGCATTTTATTGGCATCAATGGCATATTGCACAATGTTTGTTGCTATGGCCGGCTCAACTGATAGTTGAATATTACCTGTTTCCGCCTGAGTCATATGCAAGAGCTCACCTGTGATTTTTAATAACCGGTTGGTGTCATCGGTTATACTGTTTACCAAATGTTTTTGTTCCTCATTTAAATGACCAATTTGATCATTTTCCAATAACTGCAGGCTCATTTTTATAGAAGCAATAGGTGTTTTAAATTCATGAGAAACTGTGGCTATAAATTTTGTCTTTGCAAAATCCAGCTCTTTGTAACTGGTTACATTTCTTAAAATAATTACTGTACCCATGCTTTTAAGCATTGATTCGCCCGTTGGTATTATACTAATAGTATGGGTTTCTTTTTCAAAATAACTTTCCTTGCCATCGGCATAAATGGATATGGTTGGCTTTTGCGGTAAGGTATTTTCCCTGTTTCCCGCAACAGGCATAAGGTCTTGGATAAGGGATCTTATCAGGTCGTTACTTACCGATAATTCTACAGCCGATTTGCCAATAATTTGCTGTTGCCTTAACCCTATTATTTTTGCAGCTTCCTCATTTGCAAAAATCATTTTTTTGTTTTCATCTAAACCAACAACAGGGTCGTGCATATTATTAATCAAGGTTTCAATGCGTTTTTTCTCCATCATTAATATGGCCAGATTGCTGTGATTGTATTCTTCCAGCTTTTGTGCCATTGTATTAAACGATAATGCCAGGTCGCCAAATTCGTCATGTGTTTCAAAATGTACGCGGCTTGAATAATTTCCGGCTGCAATTTGCTTTATGCTTTCTGTGAGTTCTTTAATGGGATTGGCTATGGTAGCAGGTAGGTTTATAAGCAGCGTAAATGCAATTAAGAAGCAAATACAGCCGCAAAGAGCAATCCAGAAAGTAGCTGTTTCTGCTGTGTGTTTGGCCATTTCACTTTTAAGTTGCAATGCCTGCATATTCATATCTATTAAGGTAAAAATAGACGAACGTATAAAGGGCAGCATGGCACTGTCTTGTTGATTGGAAAGCCATTCGGCAAATGAATTACTAAGCTGATCAGTTATTTCTTTTTCTCCTTTCTCGGTAATATTGTGTTGTTGTTTGTAAAGATTATCAATAAAAGGTTTGTGCAAACTATCGGTTTTATCTTCCAGGTTTATCAGCATATTTCTGCAATACTCCATTGAGTTATAATTGGCAGTAAGTATGTTTTCCGTGTCTGCCTTTAATGCATTAATATAGGCGGTACTAACAATACCCAATATAAGTATCAGGCTAAACAATACACCAATTCCCAGGTTTAATTTTGCTTTGATGTTCATTTAAGAAAGTATTACAAGATCAATATGACTTGAAGATAGTTTTTTAAGTAATTCTTTAAATACATTGGTTGCCAATATTATGTTGAAGAGGTTTAAATGCGGTTTCCCAACACATATTGTAGTTATATTCTTCAACTCAGCCTGTTCAATAATGGCTTTGGCTACACGTTTATTGGCTACTTTAATTATTTCTGCACCCAGCTGTGTGGCCAGTTTAAAGTTATTAATCAGGTGCCTTTGTTTATCCAATGCAATTTTATCGCTGCTCTCATCAGGTGTTTGTACATATAACACATACCAGTTACTGTTATAATAATTAGCAAGCCTGGCAGTTTTTCTTATTACTGTTTTTGCTGTGGCGTCATTAGAGCTTATACAGGCTAAAAAATGTTCGTGCTTTACTGCATGTATTTTGGTAATTTCTGTTTCTACTTTTCGCACTACCTGCGAGGCTACTTCTTTTAGCGCCAGCTCTCGTAGTTGCAGAATATGATCGCTTTTAAAAAAATTTTGCAGCGCCATTTCTATTTTGGCAGCATCGTAAATATGGCCTTCTTTAAGCCTGGTAATCAGTTCATCTGCCGTAAGATCTATATTTACCACTTCATCCGCTTGTGCTATTACGCTATCAGGAATTCGTTCCTTTACTTCTATACCGGTTATGTTTTTTACTTCCTGGTTAAGGCTTTCAATATGCTGAATGTTAACCGCACTAATCACATTAATACCAGCTTCTAAAATTTCCATTACATCCTGCCAGCGCTTTTCGTTTTTGCTGCCTTCAATATTGGTATGTGCCAGCTCATCTATAATCACCACTTCGGGTCTTAAATTTATTACGGCGGGTACGTCCAATTCGTCTAATGATTTTCCCTTGTAAAACAAATGTCTCCTCGGTATTACAGGCAAACCATCTAATAGGGCATGTGTTTCTTTGCGGTTATGGGTTTCAATATAGCCAATCTTAATATCTATACCATTACGCAACAGCGCATGTGCTTCCTGCAGCATGCGATAGGTTTTACCCACACCCGCACTCATGCCTATATAGATCTTAAATTTTCCGCGCCTCGATTTTTTTATCAGGTCCAGAAATTTTTGTGCTGTTTGATCCTTATCCATTGGGATGCATTAATATGATTTATTGCTTTTATATTGGCCTTTTTATGAGCCCGACTGCAGTTATGCTATGGCATCGCCGCTTGCGTCGCACTCTTGTGCTGTTGGATTATATGGCAACATACACATTCAGCTTTAAAACAAATACGTACCATTTCATTGCTTCTTCTTTAAAACCTCTAACAAAAAATAAGGCCTACATTTCTGTTGCGCTACAAACAAACATTGGCTGCTGCATAAGGAACAGAACGTACAAGAGTGCGACGCAAGAATGCTACATTAATGTGCAATTGTTTGGCCCCAAAGAATATACTATTTATTGTTAGCCAATGCATCTAATGCCAGGTTTAACTGCAAAACATTTATACTCGCCGGACCAAATAAACCCAGTAAAGGTTGTTTGGTATTTTTAGTAATTACCTCCTCAATTGCAGTTACAGGTATTTGCCTTATGGAAGCAATTCTTTGCGCTTGTGCTTTTGCGGCCTGTATAGAAATATCCGGGTCTAAACCACTACCGCTTGCCGTAACAATATCCGCCGGAATATCTGCTTTTTTAATGCCAGGATTATGTACCATAAAACTATCAATTCTTGCCTGTACCTGTGCCAGATAATCAGGGTTAGACGGGCCTTTATTACTACCGCCTGCACCGGCTGCATTATAATCTACCGCAGAAGGTCTTGACCAGAAATATTTATCCTGATTAAACTTTTGTGCAATATTGGTATAGTAAGTTTTATTGTTTGCGGTAAACGTTTCCCCCTTACCCTTATTGGGAACTAATTGAGCAAAGCCCCACACAATAAGCGTATACAAGCCGCAGAAAAAAATAAAACAGATAGCCGTAAGCCTGATGGCTGGAAAAATATGCGTTTTCATGTTATAGAAATTTAGAAAAATATAGAAACAAACAAATCAATTAATTTAATACCAATAAAAGGAATAAGTACACCACCCAAGCCATAAATAAGCAAATTGCGGCGTAATAATGCAGAAGCTCCAATTGGTTTATAAGCTACACCCTTTAATGCCAATGGTATTAATAAAGGAATAATAATGGCATTAAAAATAACGGCTGAGAGTATAGCACTTTCCGGACTGTGCAGCTGCATAATATTCATACCCTGCAATGCTGGTATGGAAGTAATAAACAGGGCCGGTACAATAGCAAAATATTTAGCCACATCGTTGGCAATGCTAAAAGTAGTGAGCGTACCTCTTGTCATTAGTAGCTGTTTGCCTATTTCTACCACTTCAATTAGTTTGGTGGGATCATTATCCAGGTCAACCATATTGCCAGCTTCTTTGGCAGCCTGTGTGCCACTGTTCATGGCTACACCAACATCGGCCTGGGCCAGTGCAGGGGCATCGTTCGTACCATCACCCATCATGGCTACCAGTTTGCCTTCTGATTGTTCTTTGCGTATATAATTCATTTTATCTTCCGGTTTAGCTTCGGCAATAAAATCGTCTACACCTGCTTTGGCAGCAATGTATTTGGCTGTTAACGGGTTGTCGCCCGTTACCATTACGGTTTTAATACCCATTTTTCTAAGGCGTTCAAAACGCTCACTAATACCAGGTTTAATGATATCCTGTAATTCTATTACACCAATAACTTTTTCGTTTTCTGCTACTACCAACGGGGTGCCACCATTGCTTGAGATAAGTTTTACCCTTTCATCAATTTCAGATGGGAATATATTTCCTTCCCGCTCTGCCAGCCTGCGAATGGCGTCTGCTGCGCCTTTGCGTATACGGGTAGTATCAAAATCAATACCCGAGCTTCTTGTTTCTGCAGTGAATTTGATGAATCTTGGATGATTAATAGTAAAACTTAAAGGGTTAATGCCAGCCAGTTCAATAATCGATTTTCCTTCGGGGGTATCATCAGCCATAGAACTAAGTACGGTGCATTGTATAAAATGCTTTTCATCCACCCCGTTGGCCGCATAAAAATTAGTAGCTTTTCTGTTACCAATGGTAATAGTTCCGGTTTTATCTAACAACAATACATCTATATCACCTGCAGTTTCAACTGCTTTACCACTTTTGGTAATTACATTGGCACGCAATGCCCTATCCATACCAGCGATACCAATAGCAGAAAGCAAACCACCAATTGTGGTTGGAATTAAACACACAAATAAAGAAATAAAGGCGGCAATAGTAATGGGTGTTTGGGCATAATCAGCAAAAGGTTTTAGGGTAACGGTAACTATTATAAATACCAAGGTAAAACCAGCCAGCAGAATAGTTAAAGCAATTTCGTTGGGTGTTTTTTGGCGGCTGGCTCCTTCTACAAGGGCAATCATTTTATCTAAAAAGCTTTCGCCCTGTTCGGTAGTTACAATTACTTTTATTTTATCTGATAATACTTTGGTGCCGCCTGTAACACTACTTTTATCGCCGCCTGATTCTCTTATCACGGGAGCACTTTCGCCGGTAATTGCGCTTTCATCTATGGTGGCAAGGCCTTCTACAATTTCACCGTCTGATGGGATAATATCGCCGGCTTCGCACAAAAATATATCCCCTTTTTTAAGTTGGGATGAGGAGATGATTTTTACCTCATTTACAAACATTTCCCCAACTGGCTGTATTAATTTGGCTGGTGTGTCTTCTCTGGTTTTTCGTAAACTATCAGCCTGTGCTTTGCCTCTTGCCTCTGCGATGGCTTCGGCAAAATTGGCAAATAAAAGCGTTATAAAAAGTACCGCGGTTACAATAAGGTTGTAGGCAATACTGCCCTGGCTTTTTTCGCCGGTTAATATCCAAATACATACGCCTGCCATTACCAGGGTGCCAACCCAAACGGTAAACATTACCGGATTACGGACCATTTTTTTGGGATTGAGTTTAATAAATGATTCGCGTAGGGCCTGTTGTATTAAGGTGCCGTCGAAGAGTTTATTATTGTTTGATTTTGTTGACATGATATTGCTTTTTTGATTGCTAATTGGTATTTAGCAGTAAACAAACAGGTTTGTTTTGGGCTGTTTATTGGTGAATTATTTATTGCCGTACAAGTGTGCGACGCAAGTAAAGCCCGATTGTATATTGGTTGCCCGGCTAATAATAAGTATTATGGTTTTAACATAAAATGCTCTGCTATTGGCCCCAATGCCAAGGCAGGGAAAAAGGATAATGCAGCCACAATTGCAATTACAGCAAATACCATTAATCCAAAAGTTGCGGTATCTGTTTTAAGTGTGCCAGCGCTTTCGGGGATGTATTTTTTGTTTGATAAAATACCCGCAATGGCTACCGGGCCTATAATTGGCAGGTAACGGGCCAGCAACATTACTATTCCGCAGGCAATATTCCAGAATGGGGAATTATCGCCAAGGCCTTCAAAACCACTGCCGTTATTGGCGCTGGAAGAGCTAAACTCGTACAACATTTCGCTAAAGCCGTGATAGCCTGGATTATTTAACCATCCCGCATAGGCAGTAGGGTTGCCTGCATACAGGAAACTGCTAATTGCTGTACCCGTTAAAATAAGTAAGGGATGCAGCAATGCAATGATCATGGCAATTTTCATTTCACGGGCTTCAATTTTTTTGCCTAAAAATTCTGGTGTACGCCCAACCATTAATCCACTTATAAATACAGCCAGAATAATGAAAATATAGAAATTTAAAAAGCCTACGCCCACACCGCCAAAAAAGGCGTTTACCATCATTCCCAACATGGCAAACATGCCGGAGAGTGGCGTTAAGCTATCGTGCATAGCATTTACAGAACCATTGCTGGTAACTGTGGTGTTAATGGCCCAATATGCAGAAGCCGCCGAACCAAACCTGATTTCTTTACCCTCCATACTCCCCAGGTTTTGGTTTATACCCATTTGCATAATGGCCGGATTGCCTTTTATTTCATTGAAAATGGTTGGGATTAGCAAAAGAAAAAAGCCAATCGTCATAACACCAAATATGGTATATGCCAACCGTTTTCTTTTTAAAATATATCCCAGGGCAAATATCATAGCAATTGGGATTAGTAAAATAGACACCGTTTCAATGATATTGGTGAAATAACTGGGATTCTCAAACGGGTGTGCGGAATTGGGACCAAAGAAACCGCCACCATTGGTGCCAATTTGTTTAATGGCTACAAATGCGGCAACCGGGCCCCGGCTTACATGCACCGTATCGCCTTGTAAAGTGGTAATGGTATCTTTTCCTTCAAAAGTCATTGGCATACCATTTAGTACAAATACAAGCGCCAGCAATAACGCCAATGGAAATAATATTCGGGTACAGCTTTTTACAAACAATACATAGAAATTGACAGGATTGCCGGTGGATTTATCCTTCATGGCAAAAAATACCATGGCACAAATAGCCATACCGCAACCTGCACTAATAAACTGAAATAGCATTAACACCAATTGCCCCAGGTACGACATGCCGGTTTCACCTGAATAGTGCTGCAGATTGGTATTTGAAATAAAACTTACCGTTGTATTAAAGGCAAGGTCGGCACTCATAGAGGGATTGGCATCTGGGTTTAAAGGCAGCCAACTCATATTGGTTAATACAAACATGGCTATTAGAAACCAAAACAAATTAATGGTAAGTAAAGCCAGTAAATGTTGTTTCCAGTTCATTTCTTTGGTTGTGTTGATGCCGCCTACCTTAAAGAATAATTTGTCAAGCGGATTAAAAATACCATCCAGCCATGTTTTTTCATTGCTGAATACTTTACCAATGTACCAGCCTAATGGAATAGCTGTTACCAGCAGCAGCAAATACATTAAAATAATTCCGGTTAATTCTGTGTTCATGGTTTAAAACTTTTCTGGGTGCAGCAGTACATAGCACATGTAAGCAAATACTGCAATGGCGATGATGAATAAAATAAGCATAGTGTTATATTTTTTCGAAGTAGCTAATGGCCCGGTAAAACAGTATAAAGCAGGCTATACCTGCGGTGATTAGTAGTATCAGCATCATATAAATGGTTTTAAGAAGTAGTAAACAGCTTCAGTTTGCTTTTTCATTGTAATGAATTGGTAATATCTGGTGGTTTCAATAAGTGCACCAATTAAGGCCTGTAGGGGTAAGAAGCTTATCTGTATTGGGTTTCAGGTTTTTTGGGTTTTTAGGGGCAATAAAAAACCCTTTCATTTTGAAAGGGTGCACCATAGCGTTTTAAAAGGGTTATTGTATTTTATATTCTTCCAGCTTACGATATAAGGTTGTTAAAGCAATATTGAGCAATTTGGCAGTTTCGGTTTTGTTGCCCCTGGTATGGTTTAATACTTTTAGAATATGTAGTTTTTCGGCGCTGGCAAGATCAAAGGCAGAAAGTTGTTTGTTGTTGGTTTCACCCAAATTGTATTGTTGCATTTCGCCTGGCAGCAAATCCACACTAAGTGTATTGCTGTTACATAAAATGATGCTCCTTTCAATAACATTTTTTAGTTCCCTGATATTGCCATTCCAGTGATGCTGTTGCAATAATTGTATAAATGTTGGCTCAATTATTTCAATTTTTTTATTGGCTTTTAGGGCATAGCTGGCAACAAAATAATTTACCAGTAACGGTATGTCTACTATTCTTTCCCGCAATGCCGGCAGCTGAATGGCAAAAACAGATATGCGGTAAAACAAATCTTCCCTAAAATGGCCTGCGGCAATTTCCTGTTTAAGATCCCTATTGGTGGCAGCAATAATGCGCACATCTACTTTAGTGGGTTTGGTATCACCCACCTGCAAAAAAGTGCCTGTTTCCAGTACCCTTAATAATTTGGTTTGCAGGTCGGGTGCCATTTCGCCTATTTCATCAAGAAATAGCGTGCCTTTATTGGCTTCTTCAAATAAGCCTTTCTGGTCTTTTACTGCACTGGTAAAAGCACCGGCTTTATGGCCAAATAATTCACTTTCTAACAGGTCTTTGCTAAAGGCGGCACAGTTAATGGCAACAAAATGGTTGTTTGCCCTATTGCTTTCCAGATGAATGGCTTGCGCAAAAACTTCTTTGCCGGTGCCGGTCTCACCGGTTAATAATACAGTTGTATCAGTAGCTGCCACTTTGCGGGCCAGTTCTATGGCTTGCTTTATTTGTTTTGAGTTGCCAATAATATTATTAAACGAGTATTTATGAATTAATTGTTTTTCCAATTGCTGTACCCGTTTAGCCAACGAGGCTTTTTCCAATGCCCGGTTTAGCAATGGAATTATTCGGTTATTATCATCGCCTTTGGTTATATAATCAAATGCGCCGTTTTTAATGGCTTGCACTCCATCAGGAATATTGCCATAAGCAGTTAATAATATTACCTCAACAGCCGGGAATTTCTTTTTAATGGTAGCTACCAGTTCAACGCCATTGCCATCGGGTAGTTTAACATCACATAAGGCAATATCAATATCATGTTGCTCCAGTTTTTTTAGGGCAGTTTTGCAATCCTGTGCCTGTACTACTTCAAAACCTTCCAAACCAATAATCCTGCTTAAAAGGGTTCTCAGTTTTTCTTCATCATCAATAATCAGCACTTTTTTCACTAGTAGATGTTTATACAAATGTAAGTCAATAAAAAAGTGATACTGTGTAAAACCAAATATTGTAAATGCATTTTTTTGAAGCCCGGCAAATCAATAACTATGAAGCTTTACTTGCGTCGCACACTTGTACGGCAGATACTAAATGCTGCATTAAACAGCCATAACAGCAGATAAATAACCAGTATAAAATTATTTTGGAGCCACAAAATCCTGATTACTTAATGTGGATGTTGCTGGTACTGATACTATTTAAATGTTAGTGAATTAAATGGTTAAGGTGTTTAAAGTGCTTCTCAGATATTTATTAATGGCTAAGCATTGTTAGAGCAACAAATATCAAATTCAACTACCTGAAACTAGTAATAAAAAATATGCTAACCTTTAGGTATTGACACTATTCTATTTTTTTTATTGCTGCCATGAAAGGGGAACCCCGAACCGAGCGTGGCAAGTGCAGCTCAATAATTGAACGGTAGCCGGTAACAAAAAAAAGCTGCCTTTACAGACAGCTTTTTTATAAGAATTGAAAAAAGATTTATACCGTAGCAGGTTTTTTTCTATACCATTGTACAAGGGCCAATATAATAACCAGCCATCCAAGTGCAGAGCCAATCACTGCAAATTTTTCACTTTGGTAAAAGGAGTCTGGCTTAAATTCGAAACGAATATTGTGGGTACCCGCTGGCACAGCCAAACCTCTTAGCACATAATTGGTTTTTACGATGGGCGTTTCCTTATCATCTATATAAGCTTTCCAGCCCCGATCGTAAAAAATTTCGCTAAACACAGCAAACTGATTTGCGGCTGATGTGCTTTTATAAGTAACAATATCATTATCGTTTTTAATAAGACTAATGGTGGCAGTAGAATCTGCTACCGGCATAAATGGCACTGCAGCTTTATAGGCAGTTTCTACTATGGCTGTATCCTTTGGGTTTAATGTATCCAGCGCCTTCATGGCTTCTAATGGGGTTTGTTTAAAGTTAATAACTTTTACAAACCAACAGGCGCCCAATGCACCAGGGTTTTGTTGTACCATGGGCGGGCCATTTTGCTGCTGACCAGGTACAATTACATACCTGGTATTTAGCATGTTTAATACCTGGATATTTAACGGCTGTTTTCTAAGCTGGAAATTAAGCAGATCTTCTACAATACTTAATTTTGCCGGGCTATAACCACCCACTGAATTATGGAAGTAGGAGGTAAGCGCATCGTTAAAATAATCCTGGGTTAAGTTGAATACACGATAATAACCGGTATCTTTTTTAATTTCAAGATCGGCCTGGGTGGGAGTGAAATAACTTTCATCCACTTCTGATGATTCGAAGAAACTGTCGTTATTTAAGTACCGTCTTCCTTCGGCCAATAAATCGATAGAACTTAGTAATAATATACCTGTAAGAACATAAACTGTTTTTAGTTTATTCTTTAAAAATACCCATAATAGCAAATAAGCCGCACCTGCAAAAAACAGGGTACGCAATATATCGCTGCCAAAGAGAGATTGTCTGTCTGCCAGCACAGCGTTATAAAAACTTTTAGTAGCGTCAGCATTACCTCCTGTCATTTGGTTAAGCATGTTATTCAGATTCTCATCGTTGGCGCCTTTGTAATCCATACTGATATACAGGATACCAACTACTGCAAAAACACCTAATACTGCGTAGCCGCCTATCTTTAATTTTTCCTGTGCAACTGTTTTATTTGTCTCGTTAAACAGCAGTTGTTGTAATGTAATGCCGGCTAATAATGGGAATAATAATTGGGGAATTACCAATGTCATGGTTGGTACCCTGAACTTATTATATAATGGAAGATAATTAAACAGGAAACTATTAAAAGCTTCCAGGTTTTTACCCCAGGCCATTAAAATTGCGAGGAAGCATACAGCGGCTATCCACCATTTATCAATACCTTTTAAGTAAACCAGGCCTAGAATAAACAGCAAACAAATTACCGCGCCCAGGTATACCGGACCTGAGGTAAAAGGCTGATCGCCCCAATAGCCCGGGAATTGTGCGGCAAACTGAGCAGCCTGGTCTTCGGGGCCACCTTTGGCCACAAAGGTTTTTGCCAGATTAGAATTTGCTCCAAATGCGCCACCACCGGAAACGCCGCCATAAATATTGGGAACCAGCAACGAAAAGGTTTCGGCTTTACCATAGCTCCAGCCAAATGCATAATTAATATCCAATCCATCGCTTGGTTTAAGGTTGCTGGTAGTAGTATCTAATGCTGTACCACCCCTTAAAGTAGCTTTAGAATAGTCGTAGGTGGTAGCCAGAGGCACCATATTGCAGAATACACCCACCATGCCTGCAAACAATAATATGCCCGCGGTTAAAAAAATATGCTTAAAGTCTTTTTGCTTAAGCCATTGAATGGTATAAGCTATTACTGCAAAAATTGTTACTATAATAAAGTAATAAGTAATTTGAGGGTGGTTCATTCCTATAAGCAGGGTGGTAAATACGGCACTTAATGCAGCGCCGGCCCAATACTTTTTTTGAAATACTAAAAAATAAGCACCTAATACAGCTGGCACATATCCCAAAGCCAGTACCTGTGTAACATGGCCCACTGCTACAATTATAGGACTAAAAGAAGCATACGCATAACCCAGTGCGGCCAGTATACCAATACGGTAATCTACCCTAAATACCTGTGTAAGAAAATAAAATGAAATGCATAAGAGGAAGAAATAACTAAATGGAGCAGGTAAAAACAAGGTACATATATAGTGCAAATAACCTAATGCAATGGGAGTACCGCCACCAATGGCGACTGTATAGCCAGGCATACCACCAAACATGCTATTAATCCACAAGGGGAAATCACCATGTTTTTCTTTGTACTCGAAAGATGATTGGGCCATACCTTTCCAGTGTAGCATATCACTTTGTTGCAATACTTTGCCTTCCAATGCAGGCTTACAATATATTACGGCAATAATTAGGAAAACGGCAATGGCAATAAGGTGGGGGTATATTTTTGCCCAGTTAATTTTCTTCATACAGTTTATATTGCGGCAAACCTACATGAAGTCTTTTATAACGCAAAACCCGTTGAGCAATTTTTAACAACCAGCTTACTTAAGGGCATTTTTTAGCTCAATAATAGTTACAGCAGATGAACGTAATGCGACGCAAGGATGCTTCATCAGTGCGCTTAAGCCGGGTTTATAAAAATTGATTTGCTATTTGGTGTATATTATAGGTCAAAAAATGCTTTACACTACCGCTGTTTGTAATTGGAAGATTCTACTAGTGTAATAGTGAGAATTACCTTGTCTTTATAATAGTGTTTACTAATAACATTTACTATCCAAATACAATCTGCATTGTCTTCCAGGGTTTGCACTATGGAAGTATCTTCTATAAAGTCTTTCCATTCGCAATCGAATACATCGCCTTCTACAGGTAAAACAGGGGGATTAATAATTTGAAAACTGGTATTTAATAATGATGTAAAGTTTACAGAAAGTATAACCTGCATGTATTTTTTTTTTAAAGATATATATTCTGTATTATGCTTTTGTACTAATTAACCTACTTGTTTTACACACTATAATTTATTGATATATATAACTGACAGGTTGTAGTTTTACGGGGAAATAATGTAGGTAAATCAGCATAAAAGCTATGGAGATTTCAATTAGACCTTATACTGAAGCATTTCATGATGCTTTTAGGGATATTAATACCAGCTGGCTCAATGAATATGGGTTACTGGAATCGCATGATATTGCCGTTTTGGAAAACCCAGGTACCATGATCATAGATAAAGGCGGTGCTATTTTTTTAGCTATGGAAAATGACACTGTTGTGGGCACAGCGGCAATTGTAAAAGAGGGTGAGGACTGTGTGGAGTTGGTTAAAATGACGGTTATTCCTGCTTTTAGGGGAAGGGGAATTAGCCGGTTATTGATTGACAGGTGTATTGCAGCCGCAAAAAACATCGGCACAAAAAAGATAATATTGTTCTCTAATAGTAAACTTACCACGGCAATTGGATTATATGAGCGGTATGGTTTTATGCATATTCCGGTAACTGATTCTCATTTTGAAACAGCCGATATTAAAATGGAACTATCTTTATAATCTTATTCAGCATTATGAGCAAGGTAATTATATCAGTTAATAATTTGGTGAAAAGCTATGGCAGTTTTGAAGCAGTTAAAAATATCAGCTTTGATGTAATGGAAGGGGAGATTTTTGGTTTACTTGGCCCAAATGGTGCAGGCAAATCTACCACCCTGGAAATTATAGAAACTCTTAGGGAGAAAACCAGCGGAACTATTATAGTGGATGGTTTAGATTTGGATAAAAACCCTAACGATATTAAAAAAATTATTGGGGTGCAATTACAAACCTCCGGCTATTATCCCAATTTAAAACTAACTGAACTAATTCAACTGTTCTCAGGCCTTTATAATAGAACGGTGGATGCAATGGAATTACTCGATTCAGTGAATTTGCGGGATAAGGCTAATAGCAAGGTAAAAGAGTTAAGTGGCGGACAAAGACAGCGTTTTTCCATTGCCACTACTTTAATCAATAACCCAAAAATTATTTTTCTGGATGAACCCACTACCGGCCTTGATCCTCAGGCAAGGAGAAATTTGTGGGATTTGATAAAAGGCCTGCGCCAGCGTGGCGCAACTGTAATAATTACCACCCATTATATGGATGAGGCAGAAATACTTTGCGATAGGGTAGCTATAATGGACAGCGGTAAAATTATCTCCATGGCATCGCCCGATAAATTAATTGATGACCTGGTGGCTACCGGTTTTGAACGACCCAAGCAGCTGAAAAATGCCAGCCTGGAAGATGTTTTTATTCACCTTACCGGTAAGGAATGGAGAGATGATTAAAATGGTTTTAACCGATTTATTATTACCCAAAATAGTATTGCAATGACAGATGATTTACGTTACCCGATTGGCAAATATGCCCCATTGCCTTTTTCGCACGAACAAAAAGAGAAATGGTTGCTGGATATAAAATTTCTGCCCGAAGATCTGGAAATGGCGATCCAAAACCTGGATGAACACCAGTTGCAAACACCTTACCGCGATGGTGGGTGGACAGTAAAACAATTAGTGCATCACGTAGCTGATAGCCATATGAATGCCTATATAAGGTTTAAATTGGGTATTACCGAAATAAACCCCGCCATAAAACCTTATGATGAAAAGGCCTGGGCCAACCTGCCAGATGTTGAACAATTACCCATCAATATATCGCTAACTATTTTACATGCATTACACCAGCGTTGGGTAATTGCTATTAAAGATCTTAGCGAGGAACAGTGGGAGCGTACCGTTTTTCATCCCGAGCATAAAATAAATATGAGCTTATGGCACCTGTTGGGCATGTATGCCTGGCATGGTAAACACCATGTAAAACATATCCTGCATTTGAGAGAAAGAAATAGTTGGTAGTGCTTTGTTTAAACAATATCCAAATTATACCTTATGAGCAACTTAAGCTGGAAAACCGTTTCCAAAGAATATTTGTATCAGGAAACCTGGCTTACGGTACGTAAAGACCGTTGTACAAAACCCGATGGGAATGAAGTATACCCTTATTATGTGTTTGAATTTCCGGAATGGGCCACTGCTTTACCTATTACCGAAGATGGTAAAATAATATTGGTAAAACAGTATCGCCATGCACTGGGCGTTACCTGTATTGAACTTCCCGGCGGTTGTATTGATGATTCAGATGCATCACCCGAAGCTGGAATGCGGCGCGAATTATTAGAAGAAACGGGTTATGTTTTTGATAATGTAATTCACCTTGGTGAAACTTCTCCAAACCCATCTACCAACAACAATCTAATGCATATGTATCTGGCAACAGGTGGAAAAAAAGTGGCTGAGCAACAACTGGATGCCAATGAAGAAATTCAGGTATTTGAAGTTACCATGGGAGAATTATTGCAGTTGCTGGATGAACAAAAAATTGTACAATCCATGCATGTAACTACCATTTTATATGCCCTGCGTAAATTGGGTAGACTGGCATATATACCCGGATAATTTTTTGGTAGCCGTCAAATGATTTTTATGGCATCGCCGCTTGTTGCGTATTTGTTGCATTGCCGCGCAAATACCTCAATTCAACGTTCCTCATGTATTGCAGCAAAATGGTAAAATCTAAAGTGATTTGCCCAACATTTGCTCACCATTGTTCTAAACGTACAAGAGTGCGACGCAAGAGCAGCTTCATTATTTAATCTGCTGACTGGTACAAAAGACATTCTTATAATTGTAATAGCCCGGCTTTATAGAGTGTGTTTATGGGTTTGTTATCCCAGAATAATTCAAAGTCTTCCATGCCGGTCTTTTCGTAACTGGTTTTTACTTCCTGCCAGGTTAATAATTGTGGGTTTTTTATGGAGACGCGTTCCAATATTTGCGCCAGCCAAAGGCCTTGTTCCTCACTTACTTTTATTGATAAAGTTTCCTGTTTGGTTGTAAACAATAGTTCCATCATAGGCCAGCTTTGGCCTTTTTTACTTTTGGTAAAAGGCAATAGATGCGGGGGATGGCCAATAAAAACTATTTTGGTGCCTGTGTTGGGCTGGCTATATATTTCCTCTTCTATGGCTTGTACAATATAATCTGGCGCAATGCTGGTTTTAGGCACTTTATGTTCAAACCATTTATGTAAGGGCTCGTCTAAAAAAGCCCCGTGCATAAAATTTAGCAAAGATTTTTTAAGCCCAAAAGCAAAGCTTTCATGATCTGCACCACCGGGGTCTTCATGGGGAATATCATTATTAGCAAAACTACCAATAGCGTTTTGTAATTTTTTTACCTTGTATTTTTCTGGTGCCAAACCTACAGGGCTATGCGCTGTCATGGTAAACAGGTGCCAAAAAGCAGATTGTAAAATGCCAGCCTTAAACATTTGCCTTACCATTTCAAGCGAGTCAATGGTTTCCTGTGCTGTTTGAGTGGGGAAGCCATACATTAAATAGGCGTGCACCATAATTCCAGCCTGGGTAAAATGTTTGTTTACCCTTGCCACTTGCGCAACAGTAATGCCTTTTTGTATTAGTTCAAGCAAACGGTCTGAAGCTACTTCTAAACCACCTGATACCCCAATGCAACCAGCAGCTTTAAGTAAAAAGCAAAGATCACGTGTAAAGCTTTTTTCAAAACGAATATTCGTCCACCAGCTTACCACCAATTTTCGGCGAATAATTTCAATGGCCAGTGCCCGCATTAATGCCGGTGGAGCGGCTTCATCCACAAAGTGAAAACCATTTTGGCCTGTTTGCGCCATCATTTCTTCCATGCGGTTGCATAAAAGATTTGCAGCTACCGGTTCATAGAGTTTTATATAATCCAACGAAATATCACAGAAGGTACATTTGCCCCAATAACACCCATGTGCCATAGTTAACTTATTCCAGCGGCCATCGCTCCATAAGCTATGCATGGGGTTAATAATCTCAATGGCAGATATATATTTATCCAATAAAAAATCACTGTAGTCTGGCGTGCCCACCTGCCCTTGTTTATAATCGGTGCAGGAGGCATTGTTTATATAGGTTACCACACCATTTAATAAAGTAAATGTGCGTTTTAGCTCCTCAATATTTTTAGTGCCTTGAATATAATGCACCAGATTTTCTATGGGTGCTTCTCCGTCATCCAGGGTAATAAAATCTACAAATTCAAATACCCTTTTATCCTGTAGAGACCGCAGTTCAGTATTGGCAAAACCACCACCCAATGCCACTTTGGTGTTTGGGTAGCGTTGCTTTATCCATTGTCCGCAACGTAGTGCGGCATACACATTACCGGGGAAAGGAACCGAAATGGCCACCAATATAGGCTGCACCATTTGCATACGTTGTTCCAGTATTGTCAGCAATAAACCATCTATATAGGTTTTGCCCTGTTGCAGGGTATTATACAGCTCGTCAAAACTATTGGCGCTGCGGGCCAGTTTTTCTGCATAACGGCTAAACCCAAAATGCGGGTCAACCGTTTCCATAATCAAATCGCTCAGGTCTTCCAGATACATGGTGGCCAGGTGTTTGGCTTTATCCTGCGTTCCCATGGTTCCAAAAGCCCAAACCAGATCATCCAGCTGTTTAAAACGACTGGCTTCAGGCAAAAAACTACGTTTGCAAATCAGGTGGGCAAGGGTAGGATTTTTGCCCTGCAAAAAAAGCATGACGGCATCAATGCTTTGAATATAATCGTTTTGCAACGCAATAATGCGTTGAATATTTTCACTAAAATGACTGGTGTTATTGCCTAATTGAGCAAACAAATTGATTAAGCCTTCTTTGCAAAACAAAGCCAGTGTTACTTCTATTCCAAGATCGGCCTGGTAGGCTTTAATGTTTTTGGTATTAAGAAAGCCCTTTAAATAAGCCGTAGCAGGGTATGGCGTATTAAGTTGCGTAAAAGGTGGCGTAAATAAAAATACTGTATCGCTCAAATGAAAATATTTATCAAGCAAAAATAAGCGTTAAAGCTTCAGTGTAAGCAAATGCATTTATTAGCCAGGCAATTGATACAGTAGTTTGGCTTTACTTGCGTCGCACTCTTGTACGCCGGGAATGTATGGCAGCAAAAAAATACCGATAAATTGCCAATTGGTTTAATCTGGCTTTTGGATGTTTTAGGGTTTGAAACATAAGTGTAGTAAGCATTGTAGAATAGTTACTACACCTTAAACATACAGTATACTATTTATTATTTTTTCATGTATAGGTATTTTTACAGGTATATTCTTCGCAAGGAGAGTAACCACATAAAAAATAAACTATCCTATCATGAAAACAAATTTTACCCACGGGGTTTTATTTGGTTTTGCCATTATTTTATGCATGTTGTTGTGTAATAATAATGCAAAAGCGCAATATACTTACCTCGGCACTTTTAACAGTGATGGTGTACCCAATTATCTGGAAAAAACAGGTGATGTATTTACTCCCTCTTTTCTAAAAAGTGTAAAAAACTCTCTTCCTGAGTCTTATCCCGTACCAAAATATCATCCTGATTACATCAATAAGGGCACAGAAACAGAAATTAAATTGGTTAAAGATGCTGATGTATGGGTATCTTTTATTGATGAGGGGGCTGGTTATAAAAATGTACTGGGTTTTTATACTTACGACATGAATACCCCTCCTAAAACTGCACCAGCAGCAAGTAATATCACTATTATTTTCCCCAATGTATCTAAAATTGGTTTTGGTGGCGGATTGGTTGCCGGTGATAAGGTTTACCTGGGACGTTTTAAAGCGGGTACCGGTATTGCCTGGTTTTTAATAGCCAATGGTTTTAATGCCACTAATAGTACAGTGGTGAATGGTTTGTGGAGATTATACTCAAACCCCAATTTTAACCCTGAAGCAGACTCCTCATTAAAAAGGCATACCATAATCTTAAAAGATACTGCCGAAAAAGCTTTTGCCCTAGGCTTTGAAGATGTAAAAAGAGACCTTGTTAATTGCGATCATGATTTTAATGATGTAATATTTAAAGTACAGGTTACCCCATTTGAAGCAGTTAAAAGTGATAGCATCATCATCATTGCACCGCCTGATACCAGTGTTAGCGGTGGCGGCGATGGAGGCCTGGAAAGCAAACGCGGCATTGCCGAAAAAGTGGCTGCCAGAAATGCTCAAAAAATTAAAAACCTGAGACCCGACTTAAGTGATTATTCGCATTTGCCCTTATTTGCCAATAAGCAAAAGAATAACAATATAATACCTGGGCCAGGTGGTGTGAAAACCATTAGTCTTGATCAGTTTGTACCTGTAGCACTTGCCGATGGTGTTACTGGTTATGCAACCTCTCCAACAGACCTGGAAACAATTACCAATGCGGTTAATGTTGTATCCGTAGACTTTGTACAGGAAACAGAAACAAAAGCTGTGGTACTGGCATTGGAAACAAATGAAAGGGCTTATGATCATACAAAAGCCATTTGCGACAGACTTAAAGGCGCCAGCATTTTACGTATTGATAGTGTGGAATACAATGGTTATAAATTTAACAGGTTCCTTTTAAAACAGGATGATGGTGCTTTGGAATATGCGGTTGTATTTTCTGCAAGCATTAATAGCGAACGCAATGTGTTCTCCTTACAAACCCAATGGCTGCCCGAGCAATATGCACCAGATGATAAGTTCTATAATTTTCAGGTATGGTCTAACAATACTTACTATACCCAGCAGTTGGTAGAAGATATCATAAATAACCTGAATAATACCTATCCGGTTGAACAATTAAATAACAGCCTTAGAAGCCCTAAAGCCTATTTTACCAGAGGCACAGTAAACAATGGAAACATAACGCTTAATGTTTTAAATAATACAAATGCCAGTTCCTGTGCTGTAAGGTTTATAAAAACAGCTACAGAAGATGCTGTGCCAGCAACATCCTATTTAAATTATACCATTGCACCCAATGCCATAAGTGCTATTACTGTACCTATTGCAGATGCATATGACGCTACGCTGGTATTATCTGTTAATGATAATATTGAAGATATTGTATATCTGGCAGATGGTGCCTGGGGACTGGAATACGATCATGACCGAGCAACCATTAATAAGTTTGATATCCAAAGTGGAGACCTGTCAAATGTTAATGCTGCCGATTATAAGGTGATGCGTAATATAGATTTAAAAGGCTCAACCAATTACTATGTAAGCGCCTTTAAATTCTTACGAGGCAGTGCAATGCCTGTTGATCTTAGTGCTTTTAAAACCCTGCGCTTTAACGCCAAAGGAAACGAAGTAGTAGAAGTGGCGCTGATAAAAAATGGTATTAAAGAATTTGATAACCAGTATAGAAAATTAATCACCATTTCTCCTGATCAAACAGAGTACATACTTAGTTTAAACGAGTTTACCAATACAGATAAAACAGCCTTTAAACCAGATGATCTTACTTCTATTTTCTTTACTATCCAGTCAAAAGATGGGGTAAGTTTGCAAGGTTTTGATTTAGCGCTTAGTAATCTATATTTTAGTAAGGAAGAAAACCCATTGGTTACTAATTTGCAGTCAGGCAAAATATTGGTAGCACCAAACCCATCAAACGGATTATTTAAATTTTGCTTTCAGTTAAACCAGTCAGATAATTTAACCTATAACCTGTTAACGCTTAACGGACAAACCATTTTATCTGGCAAGTTTACCGGAACCTCCGGCAGTAACTGTATCAATATTTCAAAACCTGGATTACGTCCGGGTACTTATTACCTGCAATTAAAAGGCGCTGCCACAAAAATGGCATCAACAGTAGTAATACAATAGTTTAGTTGTTTTTATGTGATAGGGTTAACCCGGTAGTTTGGGTTAACCCTTTTTTATTTTGAGCCAAACGCTAACAATTATGGCAGCTGAACTTGCGTCGCACTCTTGTACGTTCGGGGCCATTGGCAGCTTTTAGTGTTCTTGTATTTAAGATTAATTATATAGAAACTGTGTATTCATAGCTGCATAAAGCTTTACAGTACAAGAGTGCGACGCAAGTAAAGCCTCATAGTAATTATATTGCCGGGAACATAGTTTACAGCAGCATACACAAATCTTTTACATTTGTGCAACTCTTTATACTGCAACTTATTTACTATGAAAAAATCTTTGTGTAAGGCCCTGCTAATTGTGTTGGTAACAGTTTTTTGTTGGCATTTTGGTGCTATTGCGCAACAAAGCAATATGCATTTTTTGGTTTCTATGCCACAACCAACTACCCATTATTTTCATGTGGAATTTAAAGTTAATAACCTGAAGCAGTCCAATACCTTGTTTAAATTACCATCGTGGACGCCCGGCTATTACTGGTTGGAGAACTATGCAAAAAACCTGGTTAACTTTAAAGCATTTGATGCAAATGGCAAAAGCCTGGCATGGAAAAAAACGAGTAAGAACAGCTGGAATGTTACCGGTAATACAACTGCTGGCATTGTGGTAAGTTATGATATGTATGCCTTTAACCACTCTGTTGCAGATCCTTATTTGGATGAAGCCCATGCTTATATTCCACCAGCTGGTTTACTGATGTATATTGATAAACAACTACAACAGAATGCCATTGTAGAAATACAACCTGCTAATGGTTGGAAAAGTATTTCTACAGGCTTAGAGCCGGTAAAAAATAAAGCCAATACCTTTTATGCCAACAATTTTGATGAATTGTACGATTGTCCCATTTTAGCAGGTAATCATACGGTATGGTCATTTACAGTTAAAGGTATTACCCATGAAGTGGCATTAATGCAACCCGAGAAGTTTTCAAAGGAAAGCTTTTTAAAAGACCTTACAGCCATGGTATCTGCCGCATCTGATGTGGTGCATGATATTCCCTATAAACATTATACTTTTTTAATTATGGGTGATGGCCGTGGTGGTCTGGAGCACCGTAATTCTACTGCTGTATTTTCCAGTGGTACAGTGTATAATCCAAATGATACGGAAGGGTATAAGCGCTGGATGAGTTTTTTGGCTCATGAATACTTTCATTTGTACAACATAAAATGTATTAGACCAATTGCATTAGGGCCATTTGATTATGATAAGGAGAATTATACCAACATGCTATGGGTATCAGAAGGAATTACAGTTTACTATGAATACCTGGTGTTAAATCGCTGCGGGTTATTAAATATGAGCGATTGCTTAGACCAGATTACCAGGAATTTGGAAGCCTATGAAAATGTGCCGGGTCATTTAATACAATCTGCTACACAAGCCAGCTTTGATACCTGGATACAGTTTTTTGCGCGTGGTGATAATGCCAATAATACACAAATTTCCTATTACGATAAAGGTTGTGTACTTGGTTTTATGTTAGATGCTGCTATAAGGCATTCCAGTGGCAATAAACGATCGTTGGATGATGTTATGACTACATTATACCAGAAATATTATCAACAGCTAAAAAGAGGGTTTACTGATGATGAATTTAAACAGGTGTGCGAAGCCACTGCCGGTAGCAGCCTGAACGAGGTTTTTGAATATGCAGCCACAGTAAAGCAACCAGATTATAAAAAGTACTTTGCCTATGCTGGCCTATCGTTAAGCATCGAACCAAAATATCCTGAAAATTTATATACAGGTATAACATTACAGGAAAAGGAAAACAAGTTATATGTAACAGGAGTGGCAGCCAATTCACCAGCATGGAGATTGGGTGTTAGCACAAACGATACAATAGTTACTGCAGATGGCATACATGTTAATGGCCTGGAGTTTAGTAATATTTTAAAAAATAAACACCGTGGAGATAGTATTAGTTTGGTACTTGAAAATGGATATGGTAAAAAGCAAATTAATATTATTGCAGAAAACAGAACCGAGAAGAAGTTTATTATTAAAAAGAATAGTCAGTTGAATGTGCTGGATGATAGTATCCGCAAGTCGATTTTCCCAACAGAATAATACCAGCCACACCAAATAAAAAAAAGTACCTTTTTTGAAGGTACTTTTTTATGGGTGGATGTGTTTTTTACGATTTATTCGGTTTTTTTGGGTGGTAAACCAAATGCAATGGCTTCATGATCAAAATTTCCTTTGTGTGCGCCATCGCAGAAAGGTTTGTTTTTTGAAAGGCCGCATCTGCAAAGAGATACAATGGTTCTTCCAGCCAAATCATACGTATTTCCATTCTTATCTACAATTTCGAAATCGCCATCTATTTTAAGCGAACCATTATTGTTTACGGTAATTTTAGTTGCCATTTGCTGTATTATTTGGTGCTAAAATAATACAATGGCTGATAAGAACAGTTTTGTTTTAAAAGGAAAGGGAAAAATGGTGTTTTTCCAGGTTAGCAATTTCTCATTTATTAATAAACAAATTATTATGTAATGAGTGGTTAGAATAATAATGGGTTAGCAAGGCTTTTTATAGGAATTGGAATATTTAATTAGTTAACACAATATTGCCAGTAAAATAGATGTCTGAAAAATAGGATTGGGTTGGTTTTTCGTCTATAACATGTGTTTTGTACAGATTGTGTAAAATATTGGGTAAACTATTATCCTGAGATAAACTGTTTAAAGAGAAAACGGATGCTTCATAAGGAATTTTGTACATTTCATTTACGATATCATTTGCCTCATCATCAGTTAGAAAAAAATTAAATACAATAAGATCGAACTTGATGATTTTTACCAGATTAATACCTTCGTAAAGGCCGGCTAGTTTAATATAATCGTCGCCATTATTGAGTTGTAATAGTTTGTCTACATCTCCTCTGGTGGTTTGAAACTCGTTTTCAATAATCAGAATATTCATACTCTTGGGGTTGTGGATTAAGACATACAGCGAACAAATCCTTGAACACAGTAAAGTAAAAAAAACAACTACACATTATAAGTAGCAGTTTCTATAATTTATTTGTAGTACAAGTTCTACAGAATTTGAAAGCTATGGTACAGCACTTTATGTCTAAATGCTTGTTTTTTAGTGCTGTTTAGGGGCAATATGTAGTAGAAGGGTAAATGATTTGTACATTGCACCTGTTTACATTTTGTATTTGCACTGTTTTGTTGAATAGCATTGTTGCAGTACAAGAGTGCGACGCAAGTAAGCTTAATTATTGTTTCAGGCCAGGCTCCAAATATTTTAAAAAATTGCGCCTTAATTACCAATTATTGAAAGTGATATAATATGAAAAATTTTAAGAAATATTTTCAAATACCCGCTGAACCAGTTTTGGTTTATCAGGCTTTAACCAATGCAGCCACCATTCAATTGTGGACTGGTGAAAAGGCAATTATGAGTACCATACCCGGTAGTGAATTTGCTTTGTGGGAAGACAGCATTGAAGGGAAAAACATTTCTTTTGAAGAAAATAAAAAAATTGTGCAGCAATGGTATTTTGGTGATCAGCCGGAAGAATCTATTGTAACCATTATATTACATGAAAATAAAAAGGGCACTTCCCTGGAATTATTACATACCAATATACCCGATGAGGCGTTTGATGATATTGTGGAAGGCTGGAATGAAGCTTATATGGGTGGTTTAATTGAATTTTACAAAGAGGAGGAATAATATTACTACAACTTTTTCTGGGGTAGTTTAATTTCGAACGCTGTTCCTTTTCCTGGGGTTGAATTGATGTTAATGGTGCCATGCAGCGAGTCTATGAGATGTTTTACAATATTCAGCCCAAGCCCAAAACCCTTTTCGCCACTGGTTCCTGTTTGGCTAACAGATGCTCCTTCCATTAATTCCTTTATATTATCTTTTGTAAGTCCAACACCGGAATCGGTTATATTAATTTGTAAAACATTAAAATGAGGCTCATCCTGTAATTGTAACTCAACCAGTACTTTACCAAAATGCGGGGTAAATTTAATAGCATTGGAAATTACATTGCCCGCAATTTGAAGTACTTTGCTTTTACTAAATCCTGCTTCTGCATTACCATCGGTTATTTGAACATGATATTCAATGTTTTTTAAAATAGCCTGTGGGGTATACAACCTTAATAGCTTTTCCCTTAAAATGGATAAATTAAAAACATTCAATTCATCTGTAGTCGCAATTTTAATTACATTATTATCAGTATTAAGAATTTCATTTACCAAATCTATAAGTGATGTACTGCTTTTTTCTATTAAACTTACATATTGGGTAATTTGTTCCCGGGTTATATTTTCTGCTTTTCTTAAAATTAATTGAGATAATCCAATTACGCCGCCAATAGGGCCACGAATATCATGCGCCAGCTTTTTTTGTACTTTTTCTGAAGTGGTAATTTTGTCTTTTAATAAGCTCATTTGATGTTCAATTTTCAAACGACTTACTATTTCATTGGCTATAGCTTTTAGCTGAAGAACTTTTTCGTTGGTTAATTCCACATCTCCTTTATCTAATACACACAAGGCGCCAATATTATTGCCTTCCTCCGTTTGTAATGGTATGCCAAAATAATATTTAAGTTTGGGGTAACCAGTTACATAATCTTTATTACTAAATCTATCATCCAGCGCCAGGTTTTTTACTTCCAGTTGTTCCTGCCTTATGGTATACTGACAAACAGAATCTTCTACGGGCATTTGGGTTAATGGAAATCCATAATTAGAAATTGTCCATTGCGTATAGGAGTCTAATAAATTAATAAATGAAATTTCAGTGCCGGCGATACTTGCTGCCAGTTTGGAAAGATTTTGCAGATAGGTATTTGATACAGAATAATCAACATCATATTCTGAAAGTTGTAACTGCCCGTTTAGCAATTTTTCTTCGGTAAGTAAATCCGTATTTTCCATTTCTCAAAAAATTAAACCTTCTTCATTTCATCTATTAGCAAGTTACAATATTTATATCGTAGTATTTGCGTTAACGTAGATTGTAACAGATGTTTAAATAGCCATTAAATACAATTAAGTGCTTGTAATCAGTTGTTTATAGCCAATATGCTGTTAATATTTTTATATGCCGGGCCAAATATCTTTTTTCATCTTCACTTGCGTCGCACACTTCAGGGTTCTGTTGTAAAGGCATCTTCTATACGCGTAAAGATATTTTTTTGGCGCCTGCAAAATTAAGCTTCAAACACGAAGCCTATTGTAGAATTATTTCATTATTACTACCCTAAAACAAGGGGGTATGAATAATGCTTGGACACCGTTACATCAAGGCCAAGGGTTACCTTTTACGAAATCCGGTATTAATAACCGTATATTAATTTTAATCTTTACAAATGATACAAAAAACTTACTACAAAACAAAAGACTATTGCAAAGTAAAATTCACTTTTGAAGTTGAAAATGCAGAAACTGTTGAAATACTTGGTTTAAACAGTGATTGGCAAAACTCAATAGTAATGAGTAAGAAAAAAGATGGCAGTTTTAGTTGTGATGTTTCACTTCCTAAAAACACCAGCCACGAATTTAAATACCGTGTAAATGAAACACTCTGGATAAATGAACCAGAAGCTGATGCAAAAGCCATCAACGAGTTTGGAACAGAAAACAGTGTAATAAATATTTAATTCTCCTTTAATAAACTAATAAAAAAAGCAATCATTGTATGATTGCTTTTTTTTGTCCGTTTTGTACCTGAATTGTTTTTCTAATTCATCATGCGTAATAGGGTAACTTCTATTATTTTTTGAGCAAGCTCCTCAGAAATATTGGACGCATCAGCCAGGTATTCCAATATTTTTTGTTCTTTGTGGGTAATACTTTCATTTGCCAATACCAGTTCAGCACAAAGACAAAATAATTGAGGCTTTAATCGCTGACTTATCAGATGTAAACCACCGTTAATTAGCGGAATTGCGCCATATTTGAGGTATTGCTCTTTTACTTCTGCAATGTAAAAGTTTATGTTTTCGTCTTCAAATACGCGTAAGCGCATCAGGATAGCATCCAGCGCTTTAAATTCTTTTTCACCCCAGTCTTCATCTGCATGTAAAATAGAATAAAAAATGGCCATATATGCTTCCTGAACTGTAAATGGGGAATACGAAGCAATATGCGTTTCAGCAGGTTTGAATAATTCATCAAATAATTTCATAAGGTACCGTTGATTTTTAAAGTTGAGTTTTTAAGAAATTGTATAAAAATTAAATTTATTGCATAGCCTATTTTGTGTTTTTTTAAAAAATAAACCAAACTAATTGTTGCAATTCTGTTTATAATAAAGTAGTACTGCAAATTTACATCATCTGTTACAATTTTGTACAGTGAGTGTTCTAAAATCGTACACTTATTATGGGTTGGTTTTCTCTAAAAGATTGATTTACAATATTATTTTTTTTGGCACTGAATTGCAATATGCATTAGTAACAAATTTTAAAATAATTTAAAAAATCAACTGTATGAAAAAGATCATTTTATTACCCGTAATGTTAATGTGTATAGCTACCGCCGTTTATGCCAAAAACACCAAAGACGATAACAGTAAAGCCAAAATTACTACTAAAAGTAACGATAATGGATTGGTGCACATTGGCAGGAATATGAATGTAATTAAACAGGTTGTTATTTCAAAAGGCGAACTGATTGAGCATTTTTACTCCGCCGATGGTGAATACCTTGCTACCAGTAAAAACTTTGCTTTCGACAAACTACCCAAGAATGCCATTAAAACTATTACCACTAACTATACTTTTCCCGAGTACAAATTGGTAGATTGTATTAAAATAATAAATGCCGATGGCACAATTTGCTATTACCTTGGAATGCATAATAATGGCATTAGAATTATTTTGGAAGTTACTGCCGATGGGGAAGTAGGCTTGTTTTAATAGCCATTAATTGTTGCCCATTGGTTTGAAGTACAATAGTGCGACGCAAGAAAAGCATACCATTGATGTGCAGCCAGGCTAAAAAAATTCATTTAAAAACAGGCTATTTTGTAAACTCGATAATATGTACAAAGTAGTATTCATCCTTGGCAGGTACAATGTTTTTTCAAATAGCCTTGTTTTTTTACCTAAACGCAGACAGGTATTTTTATTGGCAATATCTTCTGCCGTATGCAATGGCTGCATGGATGGGTACCATAAAATATGGACAGGCCTGCTTAAGTAATGTTGGTTTGCAGCACTGTAAACAGGTATTCCAGCTAACTGATGTCCGCCAAAAATACCCGGCTTTTGCTGAAAAGGCCGGAACGCCAACTTCTTGCATTGGAATTTGTAAAGTTTCAATTGGATTACCTATGCTAATGTAGGCGGCGCTAAAATCATGGCCATATCAATGATGTGCTTTCCCTTCCGGCTTATCCAGTCTGATAACTTTATTCGGGCAATGCTAATGCATTGTCCGTTTTTTCTATTACGCCATCATCATTTGTAGCATCGAAAAAACCTGAATAGCCATACTCGCCATAAAAGGATACAGGTATTCGCCACCTGCCACAGTGGATGGATCGACAACTCCGCCTTCAAAAGTTGTTGAAATATTGAGCGGAAAAAGAATTAGCCTTTGCTGTAACTCTTCCAGATAAATGCCTTTGTTTTCGCAGCATCTGCCACCATTAGCCGATTTTACAATACCTATTCTGCAAACGGTAATGCAGCTAATTCAAATACCTATGCAGGCACGGCAGCAACAGCTGGAGCAGGAATAGTTAAACACATAATGGTTTGCTCCATGGCATTTAACTCTGTTTTTAATTGCTGCATATATTTTTCTGCATTTTCCTTAACAAAAGGAGTAAGTTTTTTATAATATTCAATACCCTGCAACAGGTTAGATTGAAAGGTTTTAAAATAGCGGCTTTTAGCAGCATTTATATTTTCGGAACAGGTATTAATTTCTTTGGTAAAATAATCAATGTATAGCTGCAATTCGTTTACAAACATATTTGACCGTTTTTCAGCATTTAATAAATTAACCCTGCCATATATGTGATCTATCATTTGTCTCAAAGAAAAAACGCCTGAAAAATAGGCCAGGTTCGGGCCGGGGCAAACCAATACTGCTGTAAGTTTATGCATTGGCATCACATTCTCTTTAAGCAGGGCAGGAGCGCCTAAACCTTCACACAAACAATCTTTTTCTGTTAAGGAATCTAATTGCTGCTTGTACATGTCTGCCGGTAATTGTTCTGCTTCCAGTTGTTTTATTTTTAGGTGCAGGTATTGCCTTGACGCAGTACAAATAGGTATTTCAGTAAATTCTGTATTGCTAACCAGGTATTTTTTATAGCAGGGGCTGCCTGGTCGGCCTTTTTCAATTCTTTCTGCCACCTGTAAATGAGAAGAACTTTTTCTAAAATTATTAAACGGAACACCTAAGGGAGAAGCATGACTGATATAATAATCTTCTTTTTTTGCATTGGCCAGTTCATGCAAAGTGGTATTATCCAGGTTTGTTGCTTCAGGCACCAGTAAAAATGGGCTACCCCAACCTGTTGAATCTGCATTATAATAGTTCAGTAAAAATGTGTTTTCATCTGCAGTGCCAATACCACCTTGTACTGTTACCCTTAATTTGGGTTGTGTGGTAAATGATGGCCTTTCCTTTGCAACTAAAGCTGCATTGCAAAGTTGCATCAATTCGCTGGCTAAGGCATCCCGGTTTTGTTTAAATTCCTCCAAAATAGGGCCCAGTAATAAACCATCTGTCGCAAATGCATGGCCACCACAATTAAGTCCGGATTCTATTCTAAATTCTGATACCCATAATCCTTTTTTAGCCAAAATTTTGCCTTGTGTTAATGCCGACCTGTAATCACTAACTTTTAAAATGATCTTTTTCTTCAAATAATTATTTCGGTCAGGGAAAAAATCTTCAAATTGTTCAGCATAAGCATACAACCTGGGATTGTACCCTGCAGAAAATACAACAGATGATTCCAGTGTGCTGGTTGCAAAGCCTCTTAATGCCGCCAATGCATCAGAGTACTCTTTGGGTAACATTTCACCATCTTTTGTATAATTATTTTTATCAAGCTTACTCATAATATTAACATCAATAGAGCCAGCTTTTATTTCTTGTCTAAGCTCATTTTGCATCAATATTTTCTCATTACCATCTTCTGTTTCCAGCATTTGAAGGTAATCTTGCTTTATACTACTGGTTTCGGGTAATAACTCAAAATATTTTGTAATTTCTGAATTGGCAGTAAATAATTCTTCCTGTAAAATAGTTACTTGCCTTTTTACCAGCAGGTTTAATAAATCTAAATAGGATTTTATTCTTTTAGCTCTATAATCGTCTTCGGTGGCAGGTATTGGTGTAAAAGCAATATTATTTCTATTGGCATGTAATTCTCTCATTTGTTCAATCAGTTCATCCTCTACAATAGAAACTACTGATGAAATACCAAATCGGGCTACTTTTAAAGGTGTATCAATCGTAAAACCTAGGCCCATAACTGGAATATGAAAACTGTGGTGTGTTGCTGTACTCATGCTGCGCAAATAATAATTTAATATTAGATAGTAATATGTGAGCGGTAAAGTTCTAGGAAAGCCCCTTTTAAAAACATGACAATAGTCATACAGCCAGCTAACCAGTATCTGTTTTATATTACAAAAAATATATTTTATACAACTCCAGGTGGGTGAATCAGAGGAATTTAAGCCAAGTGGTAACTGCGATAATGTTTAATACCCAACAAGCAGGGCTATATTTTTTGGCCCGGCTTTACAAAAATGGCGGCTTTACTTGCGTCGCACTCTTGTACGCAAACATATATAGCAGCAAAGTAAATCTGCAGAAATAGCATTTTCAAGTCAAGAAAAAAATAAAGGGTTAAATATTGGATGAATGTTTTTAAGGGGAGAGTATTGCCTTTTGTGGCAAAAGATTTAGGCTTGCAAACGGCTGACAATTTTATAATTACTGCAAGAGAAAATAAGCAATTAAACCAACAAAAGTAAAATACGAAAAAACAAAGAAAAGTAAATTACGACGTGTTTTGTTGCGGAAATACCTTGAATTATGTACAGACTTAAGCAGCCTTTTTTGTTCGAATTGCTGCAAAATGGAAATCTCTTCATTTTGCATGCTAAATGTTAATGTAGTCATACTGGCAATTTTTAATACATGTTTGAGTAATGATTAGCAAGCTATTTAATTTATTCAGCTGTTTTATCACAATCTCGGCCATTCAGTAAAATTCAACACTAAATAGGTAATATTGGTTACTGAAGTTTTTATTTTAGTTAGCATAAACTATTGATTTTCTGCTTACTAGTGTTAGTTTTTATGCTGATCACATAATATAAGTTTGCGTTTTTTACCCTGTAGTAAAGGTATGTTCTAATAAATGTGGTAAAATTAAATGGTAGAAAGTGCTTAAAGCTGGATGCCTTAAATTGTTACATTATAATATGTTGCCATAAAAGAAGAACCTACAAGTGAGTGACACAACAGACGATGAGTTGTGTTATGTATTTGATAAACATATGGTTATAGAAAAAAACTTGACTAATTCCTATCGGATATTAAAATTCCCATAAATAATATAGATTTAAAGGTAATTGTTAATTTAGGCCAAAATTTTAAAAAAAGTTAAAGTATCTTCGTCCAAAATTTAGTAACCAAACAAATACCAATTATGGAAGTTGTTAAGAACATCGTGTGGCATAATGCTACAATAACCAAAGAAGACCGCCATCGTAAAAATGGCCATAAGAGTGCAATTTTATGGTACACAGGACTTTCTGGTGCAGGTAAATCTACCCTGGCCAATAAAGTTGAAGAGAAATTGTTTGAGCGTGGATATAATACCTACGTTCTGGATGGAGATAACGTGCGTATGGGTTTAAATAAAGGTTTAGGCTTTACCGCTGATGACCGTAAAGAAAATATCCGCAGAATTGGGGAAGTAGCAAAATTATTTGTTGATGCCGGTGTTCTGGTTTCTACAGCTTTTGTTTCTCCTTACCGCGAAGACCGCGAAATGGTTCGCTCTATTATGAAAGAAGGTGAATTTGTTGAAATATATGTAGCTGCTTCTCTTGAAGTGTGCGAAACCCGCGATACAAAAGGTTTATACAAAAAAGCCCGTGCTGGTGAAATTAAAAATTTTACTGGTATCAGCGATCCTTATGAAGCACCTGAAAAAGCTGAATTATCAGTAGATACCGGTGGCCAAACACTGGACGAAAGTGCTGAAGTAGTTTTAAGCTACCTGGAAGAGCATGGTTATATTACAAAAGCCTAATTCATTTAAATACTCAACTTAATAAAATTTATTACAATGATTCAACCTCATGGTGGTGTATTGATAAACAGAATTGCAACCGGTGCCCGCAAAGATGAACTGGAAGCAAAAGCAAAAAGCATTTTTAACCTTACTATCGAAGATCGTTATGGTGCTGATATTGAAATGATTGCAGTTGGCGCATTTAGCCCAATCACCGGCTTTATGGGTAAAGCTGATTGTGAATCTGCTATTGAAAATATGACATTAACCAATGGCCTTGCCTGGGGTATTCCCATTCCTTTGCCAGCTGGTGATCAATATGATAATTTGTCTGAAGGTCAGGAAATTGCACTTCTTAACAAAGAAGGACATGTATTGGCTATTATGACCGTAGATGAAAAATTTGAACTGGATCTTTCTAATTTTGCGCAAAAATGTTTTGGTACCACCGAAGATAAACACCCAGGTGTTGCAGCTATTATGCGTGGCGGTAACAGGTTTATTGCCGGACCATTGGAAATGGTTAACCGCCCGGTTCGTCACGATGATATTGATGCTAAGTATTTCTTAGATCCATCCGAAACCCGTGCTGAATTTGAAAAGCGTGGCTGGAATACCATCGTAGCTTTCCAAACACGTAACCCAATACACCGTGCACACGAATATTTAATTAAATGTGCACAGGAAATAGTGGATGGTGCTTTAATTCACCCAATTGTTGGTGAAACCAAAAGCGATGATATTCCGGCAGATACCCGTATGCGTTGCTACGAGGCCCTAATTGCTGGTTATTTTAATCCAAAAAATACCAAATTAAGCGTATTGCCTACTGCTATGCGTTATGCAGGACCACGTGAAGCCATTAACCACACTTTAATTCGCAAGAATTATGGTTGTACACATATGATCATTGGTCGCGACCATGCTGGTGTTGGTACTTATTATGGTACTTACGATGCACAGGTTATTATGGATAAAGTAGGCCCGGCAATGGGAATGCAAATCCTGAAATTCGAAAACACTTTCTTCTGTAAAGAAACCAATGGTATGGCCAGCAGCAAAACTGCTCCTGAAAATGCAACTCAGGTTTCCTTAAGCGGTACTAAAGTGCGTGAAATGCTGGGTAATGGCGAACGTCCACCAGCTGAATTCTCAAGACCTGAAGTAGCAGACATTCTTATTGAGTGGGCTACTGCAAAAAAATAGTTTTAATCTATTAGGTATAAAAAATGCAGGTCTTTTATAGACCTGCATTTTTATTTGTAGCCCAACTGTAGATTATTAAGAAAGCTTTACTTGCGTCGCACACTTGCACTACAACAACTATAAGCGGCTCTTACACTGCCTAAATTGGGGCGGATAGTCTTTTATTTGAACATACTAAAAGAGTGCCTGCCCGAATATGAAAATGGCACCGTTATAAAAATCCCGCCTTTACCAACCCGGGTATTTCCTTTTGCCTCCAGCAGCACTTCATTCGAAATAAGCGTATTAAACGTGTTCTTAAATAAGTTCTTCATGTCAATTTGCATTTTTGAAGGAATAGCAAACTCTGACTTTTTAGTAATATGCATGGTTGTATCCAAAACATATTTGCCTAAATAGTTATGATCAATATATATATCACAATCAACATGCCTTAAATCAACACCAAAATTATTCGGGTTAAAGTATACCAGATCCATACTAATATTTGATTTGGCAAACCCCAGACTGTCAATTTTAAAATTCTTCAAATCCCTGTATTCAAAACTTTGAGGCTTTTTACAACTTAAGGTTAATAGCATTAGCAGTAGGACAGGGGTAATTATTTTCATAAACACATTTTATTGCAAAATAAGAAGTTTAGAAATAAGCTTAAGCATCTTATTGTTTATTGGCTTAATTTTATTGCTATAAATTTTAGATTTTAGTTTTCAAGTAGCCAACAATATGAAGCTACTAACTTTAGTAATTACTAAAGTTATTTAAATGATTGATATATAATTAAATACAGTATTTAATGAACATAATATGATCAAATAAAATACCTAATATTTGTAATTAAATTGCCATAATTCTTCATATCAAAATAGAAACTGATTAAAAAATATAAAATGACATTAATAATTGAAAATCAATTATTTCCAATGATTAATTGGTTTAAATATTCGTTTCAATATTCATATATAACTTTATATTCATGTGATGAGTATAAAAAAATGAGTTTTCGTAATAGATATGTTGTTGCTGGCAGTAATGGCATAATTTCTTTATCGGTACCTGTTGAAAAAGGCAGAAACCAACGAACCCCTTTTAAGGAGGTAAAAATCAGTTATCGTGAAAACTGGCAACAAAACCACTGGCGCACCATAACTTCCTGTTACAACAGGTCGCCATATTTTGAGTATTACCAATATCAGCTGGAGCCATTTTTTACAAACCGGTACGATTATCTTTTCGAATTTAACCTGGCTGTATTGTCATGGTTAAAAGGGATACTGAAAATGGAATCTCAAATTCATGTAATAAACAACAGCGATGAAAATGAGATTGAAGCTGTTAATTTTACAGACCGTTGGTTGCCAAAAAATTTTCAGGCTGATGAGTCGCCTATTATCTACCCACAGGTTTTTATCGATAAAATTGGTTTTCAACCAAATCTGTCAATTTTGGATATGATATTTAATCTTGGGCCCTCAAGTGCAAACTATATGCAACAAAGCACTATTCATTCCCGTTTATAAAACAAGCCAATAAAATTTATTCCATTTAACGGGTAAATACTAATTTTAGCACAATGAAATTCAGAGCGTTTGCCCTCACATATTTATTTATTTCTTGTATAACTTATTCCTTTGCACAGCAAAGACCATATTATACCCAGTATATTTTAAATAACTTCATCATCAATCCTGCCATAGCGGGAATAGAAAATTATTGGGATGTAAAAGCCAGTCATAGGGAACAATGGGTTGGTCTTGATGGTGCACCTGTTACCAGCTATCTTACTATTCAGGGGCCGCTATCTAAAAATACTATGTCAAGGGAAAATGCTACCAGCATTAGGCCAGAAGGAGAAAACCCAAGGGGTCGTACTTATATGGAAGGTTATCAATCAACCGACCCCCATCATGGCATTGGCCTTACATTTTTGAATGATAGAACCGGACCGCTAAATAGATTCGCCCTAACCGGAACATATGCTTATCATTTGCCATTAAATGAGCGCACCAGTATCAGCGCCGGTGCTTCTATTGGAATTCAAAATCTTAGTCTTAAAACCACCGAATTGGATTTTGGTACTGCTTATCCGGTAGATCCGGTGGTTGGTAGCAACTCCTTAATAAATACCATTAGGCCTGATATAAGTCTGGGTGTTTGGGTGTATAATGCCAGATGGTTTACTGGCTTGTCGTTGCAGCAAATTGTACCAGAGAAAGTGGGTTTTAACACAGGAAAATTGGGTGGCGACAGTATTACAGTAATTGGAGGAAAATTGGTACCACATATTTTCCTGCAGGCAGGTTATAAATTTATGTTAGGAGAGGATATCAGTTTTTTACCTTCCATTACGGCAAAATATGTAAACCCGGTTCCTTTGAGTGTAGATGTAAACGCAAAATTTCAATACCGGGATTTATTATGGGTAGGTGGGTCTATTCGCCCCAAGGACGGATTTGCCGCTATGATTGGTGTAAATATCAGCAATAGCATTAATATTGGCTATTCATACGATATCACCAATTCAAGATTAAATACGGTTAGTAATGGTACACACGAATTTCTAATTGGCTTTTTGTTAGGTAATAACTATGGCGACTGGTGCCCCAAAAATGTTTGGTAATCTTTTCTAGACTTTAAATACATTGAATCCACTGCCGGTAGTACCGCTTTGGTACGATGAAGTAATTCACCTAACCCATAAAAATATAACAGGTTTAGCAGCTAATGCCCTAAACCTGTTGGAATTAAGATATGTAAATATTATACCAGCGGACTAATACCTGTATAATTATGGGGTGTAATGGCTTTTAACTCCTTTTTCAAAACGGCACTTATTTTTAAACCTGTTATAAACTGATGGATATCGGCTTTGGTAATTACATTTTTGCCTCGGGTTAAATCCTTTAATGCTTCGTATGGGTTGGGATAATTTTCCCTTCTTAAAATAGTTTGAATTGCTTCTGCAACCACCGCCCAGTTATCTTCCAAATCCTGTTTTAATTTGGCTTCGTTTAATACCAGTTTACCTAAGCCTTTTTCTAAAGATTTTAAGGCAATTAAAGTATGTGCCACAGGTACACCCAGGTTTCTTAATACGGTAGAATCAGTAAGGTCTCTCTGTAAACGGCTTACCGGTAATTTAGACGATAAATGTTCCAGCAAGGCATTGGCCATTCCCAGGTTACCTTCTGCATTTTCAAAATCAATCGGGTTTACCTTATGTGGCATGGCACTGCTACCCACTTCGCCCTTACGGGTTTTTTGTTTAAAATAATCCATGCTTATATATGTCCAAATATCGCGGCATAGATTTATTAGAATATTATTGATGCGTTTTATGGCATCAAAATGCGCAGCAATATTATCGTAATGTTCAATTTGCGTAGTAAACTGTAACCGTTGTAAACCAAGCACATTATCTACAAATTCATTAGCCAAACTTATCCAGTCTTTCTTTGGAAAAGCAACATGATGGGCATTAAAATTACCGGTAGCTCCGCCAAATTTGGCGGCATATGGTATAAAGGAAAACAGTTGTACCTGATTTTCTAAACGCTCAACAAATACCATTATTTCTTTACCCAGTTTAGTTGGCGATGCCGGTTGACCATGTGTACGGGCCAGCATTGGTATGGCTTTCCAGTCGTTTGCCAATTGCTGTAGTTTTAATTGCAGGTTCATTAATGCTGGCAGGTATTCATGTTCCATACAATGTTTCCAGCTAAGTGGTATGGCTGTATTATTTATATCCTGAGAGGTTAATCCAAAGTGTATCCATTCTTTAGCATCAACGGCGCCTGCTTTTTCCAGTTCCTGTTTTAAAAAATATTCCACTGCCTTAACATCGTGGTTGGTAGTGGCTTCAATGGTTTTTATTTGCTTTGCATTATCAATGCTAAAGTTCTCGGCCACCTGTTGCAGTTGTTGCCGGGCTTTGGCACTTAATTTAAAAAAACGTTTTTCGTTTAAGAACAAAAAATACGACACTTCTACAATAACACGGTATTTCATTAACGCATATTCTGAAAAGAATTCGTCTAATTGCGCTACCTGTTTGCGGTACCTTCCGTCGATGGGTGAAATAGCAGATAAACTGTTAAGCTCCATTGTTTATTAGTTGGTTAATTTGATATTGTTTTTTTGTACCAGGCAAAAGATCAATAATGATGCTTTACTTGCCACGCTCGGTTCAAAGTTCCTCTTTTATGGCGGCTAAATAGAATGGGAATGATAATTTAGTTACCCCATTTATTGTTGCCATTGCCTTTTGCCCAATTTTATTCTGTTGTACAAGTGTGCGACGCAAGTACAGCTGCCATAAAACACTTTAAGCCGGGTTCAAAAAAAATCCATTTTCTTTGCACGCAAAAGTAGTAGAAACCAACCTGAGTAAGACATAATCTTGCAATTTTATAGGCTTTTTGCTGCATTTATGGCATAATTTAAACGAAGAATGGATGTTGGAGCAAATAAAAGTTGGCGCCGTTAGTTATTTAAATACCCGGCCTTTATTATATGGTATACGCCAATCGGCCATATTAATGCAACAGATTGAACTGATTGAAGATTACCCGGCCAATATTGCCAATATGTTGATGGATGGCAGGATCGATATTGGTTTGGTACCTGTAGCCATTATACCCAAAATAAACAACGCCCAAATTATAAGCGATTTTTGCATTGGTGCCGAAGGCAATGTAGCCAGTGTTGGTTTATTTAGCGATGTGCCGGTAGAAGAAATTGAGGAGGTGATTTTGGATTATCAAAGCCGCACATCAGTTAACCTGGCCCGCATTTTATTGCAACAATACTGGAAACTAAACCCCATTTTTACCCCGGCCGGTACAGATTTTATTGCTCAAATAAAGGGTACAACTGCTGCTATAATTATTGGCGACAGGGCATTGGCGCACCGCAATAAAACCCGTTATATGTATGATTTGGCTGGCAGCTGGAAAGCCATGACAGGTTTGCCATTTGTGTTTGCCGCCTGGGTAGCCAATAAACCACTGCCTGATACTTTTATCGAGGCTTTTAACAGCGCCAATGCTTTAGGGATGGCGGAGATTGACGCTGTAATAAAAGAAATTAACTACCCATTGTACGATGTGCGTACCTATTTTACCCAAAATATTTCGTACCGGTTAACACCTGAAAAGCTAAAAGGACTGGATTTGTTTTTGGAGATGTTGGGGAAGTTATAATCTGCATTAAATTTTTTGTAGTATGCTCAATTTAATGGGCCGTTAAGTAATATTGTAAAAACTTAATGCCCGTTAAACCTATGTGCCAAAAGATAACAAAAGCCTTCCTGCTAATTTTTTTTGGAGTTTTGAACTTAAGCCTGCATGCGCAGCTAACTAAATCAACTATTAAACAATTAAATATTAATTCAAGCTCGAAGGATTCTGTTAATGAAAGTACATTATCGGGTTGTATTAATAATTGGCTTTATTTAAATGGTACAAAAAGTAGTGTTACTATTGGTGATTTAGATATTACGGGAAATGAGGTTACTATAGAAGCCTTATTTAATAGAACTATTCCATATACTACACCTAATGAAATATATGCAGGTGATATTGTTTCTAAACATCTTGATCCCAAAGATGTAAATTACTTATTAAGGCCAAATACAGCAGAAATTACTACAACAGATGGCTATTTTCGAACTCCAGATATTTGTGATATTGACTTAAATAAAACCTATCATGTTGCTTTAGTTTATAATGGAAAGAAACTGAAATTCTATAGGAATGGATTTTTAATGAGCGAAACACCTTGTACTGGTAACATGATAACAAATGATTGGCCTACAACATTTGGAACAACAGCATATCCACCTAATAATTTGCCAGTAGATTTTACCGGATTTATTAATGAAGTAAGAATCTGGAATAAAGCTCGTAGCCAAAATCAAATAAAACAATATGCTAATAGCTCCCTTCCCAATCCAACAACTCAGAATGGATTACTTGCATACTATGTGTTTGATGATTTGAAGAATAAACAAGGTAACAGTCAATGGGATGGACAATTAAATAATTTTGCAACCATCAATAAAAATAATCCTGAATGTGTAAGTTTTATACTTGACTCCTGCGGAACTATTATTCAACCTGACACCACTGTAACCGCAGAATTTACAATTCCGGATACCGTATGTATTAATACACCTATAACAATTAATAATACCACTACGGGTGGAAATAGTTTCTTTTGGAATTTCTGTACGGCAGATATTAAGCAAATACCCGAGGGTACTAACTTGGGTAATATAGACGGGCTATTATCTACTCCCGTTTTTATGGACTATGTTTTGGTAAATAATAACTATTATGGCTTTTTGATTAATCATAATCCCGGTAAACTTATACGGCTGGACTTTGGTAATAGCTTACTAAATATTCCAACAACTGTAGATCTTGGCAATTTTGGCGGTATTATTCCGGTTACAACTGGGGCTGAGGGTATTCAGGTAGTGCAAAATGAAGGTAACTGGTATGCAATCATTGTGGGTGGTTGGCAGCAGTCGGGCAGTACCCCCAGAATTCTGAAAATTGCTTTTGGCACAGATATTACCAATAACTCACCGATTGCAAGAGATTGGGGTAATCTTGGAGATATGTCACAACCAATTGATTTACATGTTTTTAAAGATAATGATATTTGGTATGGGTTTACTACCAATGCTGAAAACAATACCATCACCCGATTTAATTTTTCCAATAGTTTTGAAAATACACCAACTGCCCAAAATTTGGGTAATTTGGGTGATTTGCAATATCCAACGGGTATTTACGCTATTAATAATCAGGGCAATTGGTACCTTTTTATAACAAATGATAATGGTACCATTACAAGGTTGGATTTTGGCGCCTCTTTACTTAACAGTCCCGTTGCAAATAATTTGGGCATTTTAAATGGTTCGTTAAAAAGCCCCAGAGATATTACTATTATGCAATTCTGTGATCAGATAATCGGTTTTGCTGTTAATGGTAACAGTGCCTACAACGATATTGTGCAACTGGATTTTCATAATAATCTTTCTTCTGCACCAACGCTTACCTCATTAGGAAATATCGGAAATTTGAGTTTTCCTCATTCCATTTCTAAATTATTCAGGGTAGGTGCAGACCTGTATAGTTTTATAACCAATGCCAGTAATAATACTATTACCAGACTCAAATTTCCAGGCTGTACCAATGCCAGTATTGCAAATTCAACTGATTCATTGCCACCTCAGGTGCAATATTCAAGCCCGGGTACCTATAATATTAACCTAATGGTAAATGAAGGTTTGCCAACCCAAACTTCTATTTGCAAAAGTATTGTTGTGATAGGCCCTCCTGCAAAAGCAGCTATTATAGATACAGCTTTTTGTGTGGGTGATAGTATTCAAATCACTGCTAACGCTGCCGCTTCTCATGTTTGGAATACAGGAAGTACAGCCAGCAATATTATCATTAAAACCCCCGGGTTATACTGGGTTGATAATAGCAATTATGGTTGCACAAGCCGGGATAGCATACAGGTAAATAGTATTGCATCACCTACAGTTAATTTGGGCAATGATACTACCCTTTGTGAAACAGACAGTATTTTATTAAATGCAGAAAATGCAGGGGCTGATTTTAATTGGCAGGATGGTAATAATAACCAGTTTTACAATGCCGCTGCGGGCAAAACCTATACCGTATTGGTAACTAATTCAAATGGCTGTGTGGCAAAAGATACCATCCAAATCAATGCATTTCCTGCAATTAACCTTACTATTAATAACGATACTACTATTTGCGCAGGTAGCAGTATACAGTTACATGCAACTGGTAATAATATAAATATTTATAACTGGGAATCATCCCAAACACTTTCTGCCAACAATATTTCCAATCCTGTATCATTTCCCCTGGATACCAGTTTCTATACTATAAAAGTTACTGACATTCATGGCTGTACCGATACGGATACTTTTTTTGTAAACCTGGCACCTTTGCCAACACTAACAACAATTGGCGATACAGCCATTTGTTTTGGTACCACCATCTCCTTATTGGCCAATGGTACAGGAAATACCTATCAGTGGAGCCCTTCTACCGGTTTGTCTAACCCAAATATCGCCAACCCATTAGCCTCACCAATTGCTAATACAAAATATATTGTTACCACCTTAAATAATGCCAAATGTTCAGCTACAGATACAGTTAATATCAATATAAATCCATTACCAACCATTCAGGTATCTAACGACACAACCACCTGTAATGGAAACTCAGTAACCCTAAATGCCCTGGCGCCACAGGCAAATAGTTTTAGCTGGTTACCTGCAGGCTCACTTAACAATGCCCAAATTGCCAATCCTGTAGCATCGCCTTTACAAACTACCTTGTACCATTTAACGGTTACCGGTATAAATGGCTGTAATAATACAGACAGTGTCTTAATAAGCGTTTTACCAAAACCTGTATTTGCTGTAAATCCCGCAAATGCAAACCTCTGTATAGGTGATAGTGTTTTGCTTTCCGCATCTGGAGGAGATATATACAATTGGTTCCCTACAGCCTCAGCCCTTACACCCGGCAGTGCGCAAACCATGGTTTTCCCTTCTCAGCCAACTTTGTATAAAGTAATTATAACCAATACAACCTGTAATGTAACCGACTCAGTATTTACTAATATTACAACTAGTCCCAAACCGGTATATACTATCACAAAATCAAACGATGTGGATTGCATAGTTGGCCAATCCAGGCTAAATGCTACTGGTGGTGCTTTGTATAACTGGAGTCCGGCAGCCACATTAAGTAATTCCACTATCGCCAATCCGGTGGCCACACCTTCTCAAACCACTACTTATTATTTGCAGTTAACCGGTGCCAATGGTTGTGTAATCACAGATTCTATTCAGGTAAAAGTAATCATCGGCAATGTGCAAAATGGTTATTTGTTGCCAACGGCCTTTACACCAAATGGCGATGGACTTAATGATTGTTTTGGTGTAAAAAGCTGGGGCAATCTTAGCCGGCTGGAAATGAATATTTATAATCGTTGGGGACAATTATTATTTCATAGTACCAATGCAAGCAATTGTTGGGATGGAACCTATAAAGGAGTTCCACAGCCGGCCGGAACATTTGTATATCAAATAAAAGCCACCAGCATTTGTGGTGATATTTACAGAAAAGGTTCCATCATTTTAATCAAGTAATTCATTTGGTGGCCGGCACCATAACATTAATGCATCTGCTCTTGCCACGCTCGGTTCAGGGTTCTTCTTTCATGGCATCTTTGAAAGACTCATTTAAAGAAGATATGAATTAAAACCAAAGTCTGGCCTCCACATCTTTTAAATAGGTTAGTGTAGACTCTTGAATAGTGTATCGCTTTTCATTGCCTGGTATTGAAATAATCTTTTTCAAGGTTCTGAAATAGGTATTCCAATTGAAGCCAGATTTTTTAAGAAATTCCAGGCTCCACATAAAGGCCGTTGAATAAAAATATACAGTAGGCAAATATCTCCAGGCAACTTTGCTTTTATTTAACCACATCATACTCAACTTTTCCAATTTGGTATTCCTACCTAAGGGCGATTCTTTATGCAATACTTCAAATGTGTCATTATATTCTATACTAAAACCAGCATCCAATACCCTATAACTAAAATCATATTCTTCCATTCCGTAAAAAAAATCAGTAGGATAGGGGCCTGCTTTTAACCATGCTTCCTTTGTTTTAGCATGTGCACATCCAGCGTAATAGGAGGTAAAAAAACGATGCTTATCTTTATATTTTTCATACTGCTTGTGAGGAAATGCAGTAACTTGAATGGCCAAGGTGTCAAAATATCTAACTTTAAAACTAACAACACCCGTAGGTCTTTCCTGCTTACTATTTGAATTAAATGCAGTTATGATTTTGGAAAGTGTATTTATATCTTTTAGGCAAACATCATCGTCTATATAAAAATAAATATCACCTGTTGCAAAACCAGATGCATAATTTCTACCTCGGGAAACACCAAGGTTTTCGGGTGCTTCAATTAATTTAAACGGCGCCTTAGGATACCGTTCTATAAAAGAATTAATCGCACTATAATCATCGCTGGATTTATTATTCAATATAATTACCTCACTCAGCAATTCCGGATTATTTAGAACTGCTATATCATTTAATAAATCAATTGTATCATTCAGCCTGTTGTATGAAATAATAATAATGCTGATAGTCTTCATCATACAAAATTGCGCATTTGTAAAAGAAATTCCAGTTAATTACATAAAAAAAGCTGTAATCTTTTGATTACAGCTTATAAAAAATAATTAAGTTCTTAAAACCAATTTACTGAAGATTGCATATTCACATTGAAATCTTCCTGCATCAATTGAGTGTTGGTATTACTATTGTATAGTTTAACCCAATCTACTGTACCTGCACCCTTAAATCCTATATTGATACTTTTAAGAAGTCCGATTTTATTGCCTTTATAAACAACCTGTTGTACAGGAACCCCATTTAGATAAACAGTCAACCTTTTATTTTTTGCTTCTAAGGTAACTTCTGTCCAATCTTCAAAAGTGTGTATCAATTGCGGACTGTTTGTAATACCTATATTACCAACATGCAGGCTTGTATATTGCTGCAAATCACCAAGAAAATATACTTCGGCAGTATCTTTAGAACCATATAATCTCAATGTTACATCAAAGGGGTAAACAGAAAGCGAAGTGCCGGTTGGGTTTTTTAAGTAAACAACCAGTTTAGCACTATCGCCACTAAATTGATGACATTTTGAAATCGGTAACTCAATAGCTGAGTAAAAATAGCTCCATGGAGAAGTGGTTAATTTTGCAACACCATCATTAATAAAAACTGAGTCAGTAATTGATAAAAAAGGCAAACCAGGTGTTGCGTAATTTCCTAGCCATGTTCCATTTACACAAGACCGGGCATCATCTTGTGATAAACTTGCAATAGCTGAATTTTGATTAATAACTTCTTTATTACAGGCGAATAGAGTTGTTAGGGCAATAATTGCCAGAGCGGGTTTGAAGAATAATTTCATGATTTTTTGGTTTAGAATACGAAAATAGTAATCTAAACCTTATTATTAATTGAGTATTTCGAATTAAGAAAAATATAATTAGGGATTATTTTAAAAATGTTAAACCAGTCTTTTATTCTTTATTGAATATCTTTTTTAATTTCCATTGAATTTTAAACCAAAGAGTTTGCTTTTTTTGCGCATGATATTCAACATATCCAACAGTTAAATTTCCTCTTTGTATATCTTTTGGAGCCTGCATTGGCTTTTTCTCCACCACTACAATTCCGGTATAAAAGTGAACAGCATAAGCAGATTTGGTAAAATAATTTATATCAAAAACACTTTTACTTTCAGAATGCCATGCGTGGATAAAATCAATAAAATTCTTGCTGTACTCGATAAAAGATGAACTTTTTTTAATTCCTCCATGGTAAGCATACATATAAGAAGTATGTGTGTCTTCGCATAAATAAATGCCATCTTCCTTAACATGCTCATACATTTCCTCAAAAGTTACAATTTGTTGAATCATTGTATGCCCGCCATCATCAATTAAGATATCCAGTTTAGGAATACTGGATTTAAGTTCTGATAAAAAATTCTTGTCTTCCTGTTCTCCTATGAAAATTTTTACACCATCTTCTTCTAATTCTTTGCATCTTGGGTTAATATCTACACCGTATAAATGTAATTTATCACCAAAATATCTTTTCCAAAGTTCAATTGAACCGCCTTGTGAAACACCAATTTCAAGTACATGTACTTCTTTATTGCGGTATTTCTCAAAATAGGTTTCATAAACTTCTATATAGTGATCCCATTTATGTATCAATTTGTCATCAAGGCTTTCAAATATGTCTCTAAGTGATTCCATTAACTATTTTGTTATATTGTTTCTATTGCTTTTGTTATAACTGCAAACTTATCTTTAAAGTTTATTCAAAAATCTATCCTATTTATTTATTTTCCCCATTCTTCCCTTTCTATAATCTATATAAGCCTTTAAAAGGTAGCTGGCTAATTGTGCTTTTTGTTTGCCATAAAGAAAATAATTTTTAATGCGCACCTGAATACTTTTTTTCTGCTGGCTTAATTCCTTATCAAAACCTGTCGGGTATTTTTTGTGTACATACCAGTAATTACGCAGCATATAATATAAACGCACGGGGGAATGTAGACTTCTGGTGCTTCGTTGCCCGGTTGCTACAGATCTTGCTGCTATGGCAACACCAATAGAATGGCATAAAAAAATATTGTCAAACTGGATTATACCATAACCCTTGCTTTTGCAGCGGTAGCAATACTCATGATCTACCAGATCTATAAACAGTTGTTCATCAAAACCACCGTTTGCAATACATATTGGCAGGTTTACCAAACTACCCGATGTGATAAGTTCTGTTACCTGCCGGGGCATACAATCAATTGATTGTTTTGGCTTTTCCAACATAGTTATGCCAAACATGGCGGTGGAATTCTTTTGTATATTGCCTGCAACACAATGCATATATTGTTCCGCCACATTGGGCTCAAAATAGGAATCCTGATCCATTGTTAACAGCCATTCGTAACCTGCTGCAATAGCCAGCTTGGCAGCCTGGTTTAAACGATAAGCAATACCCATATTGTTGCCATCGTGCAGGTATTGCACTTTGGGGATTTGCTGCAGGGCATTTGCCAGTTGTGGATTTATTTCGGGAGTGTTATCGCTTATATATAAAACGTCTACAATGGATAGATAGGTTTGTACATATTGTATTACTGTGGCTTCAGGATGATATAATATTACGATGCCCGCTATCTTCATTACTTAAATATGGTTTGCTTTTTTTAGGTGGCTTTATTAATTTTTGTGTTATTTGCCTGCTTTTTTGCTGCTACACTTGTTGCAGCACAAGAGTGCGACGCAAGCGGTGTTGAAAACAGAATAAATGCCGGGTACAAAAAATTATATTTCCATAACAGATAAAGTTACTTTTGCACACTTAATTTTCGCAATGATATGAATATTTCAGCGTTAATAACCACTGTTATCTCTTTTATTATTAAGCCACAAAAACGTGCCTTAGTACGTATTGCCAATACTTTAAAAGGGAAAACAGGGCTGGAAATTGGCGGACCCAGCGGCTTTTTTGCACTGAAAAGTTATTGCCCGGTGTATTTATTTGCCAAACAGATAGATGGCGTAAATTTTAGTAACGAAACTGTTTGGGAAGGTTCCATTAAACAAGGATTGAATTATGCCTATACACCGGATAAAAAAGGGTTTCAATACATTGCCGAAGCCAGCAATCTGGATGCTATTGCAAATGATAAATATGATTTTTTACTTAGCTGTCATAGTTTGGAACATGTAGCTAACCCATTGTTGGCATTAGAGGGATGGTATCGGGTAATAAAGCCAGGCGGATTGTTGATACTTGTATTGCCCGATAAAAACCACACTTTTGACCATAAAAGGCCCTATACCAGCTTTGAACATATTCTAAATGATTATGCCCAACAAATAGATGAACACGACACCACCCATTTTGAGGAAGTGTATGCTTTGCATGATTTGAGCATGGACAATGGAGTGCAAAGTTTAGCTGAATTAAAAGCAAGAACAGTAGATAATTTTACCAACAGATGCGTACACCACCATGTATATAGTATTGAAGTTTTGTCACAAATGGTGCAACACTTAGCATTTACCGTAGTACATTCACAAATAGCAACACCGCACCACCTGGTATTGGTTGCCAGAAAGTAATTCAGCAGTTTATGCCCTTAATATCTATTTGTATACCGGCCTATAAAAGAGTTGATTACCTGAAAAGGTTATTGGATTCTATTACAATGCAAACTTTTCGGGACTTTGAAGTAGTAGTTACCGATGATAGCCCCGATGATAGCGTTGAACAATTGCTACTTACCTATTCAGCCATACTGCCCATTGTATATTTTAAAAACCAACCTGCCAAAGGCACCCCTGCTAACTGGAATGTAGGTATTTCCAAAGCCAAAGGAGAATGGATTAAACTGATACATGATGATGATTGGTTTGCAGAAGAGAATAGTTTACAGGTATTTGTTAATCATATTGCCACCGGCAAGCATTTTATTTTTAGCGCTTATGCCAACAGAGTTAACGAAAAATCGCATGCACAAGTAATGCATTTACAGCATAGCTGGAAGAAAAGAATCATTAAGGAGCCCATGACCCTGCTGGCCTATAATGTGGTGGGCCCGCCGAGTGTAACTCTATTACACAGGAGTATAACCGAACAATACGATGAACGCATGAAATGGCGGGTGGATATGGATTTTTATGTAAGGCTGTTGTTGCAGGAAAAGAATTTTTGCTATATAGATAAAGTGCTGGTAAATGTAGGCATCAGCGAAACCCAGGTTACCAATTATTGTTTTCAAAACCCTGCGGTAGAATTACCCGAAGGGTATTTGTTATTAGAAAAATATGGCAGTCAGCGACTTAAAAATATTTGGGTATATGATGCCTGGTGGCGGCTTTTAAGAAATATGCATATTCGCCAAACTGCCCAATTAACCAGCGAGGTAGATAAACCCTGGCCAACTGTAATTATAAAAATGGTGGCTGATTTAAACAGCATGCCGGACTTTGTTTTGAAAACTGGGGTTTTGTCTAAATTAGCTATGGGTATTTCTTATATAAGATTCATTTTAGGTTAAGAAAGATTATAACCTAGGCTTAATAGTGCTTTTGAATTATCATTTTTACCTTTACTAAAACTTTAATGATGAAAAAAAATTCCACATATTTTAGTTTGCTAGTTTTTGTGAGCATCCTGGTTGCATTGCTAAATAGTTGTAAAAAGGAGGCGGCAGAAAATTATGCTACTAGTGTTAGTGCTGTAAATGAGGAATCATCTGTTTTACTTGAAATGGTTGCAGGTGCAAATAAGCTAACCCTTAAGCCGGGTGTAACTGACGGTCAGGATACCTATGTAAGTAAGATTGATAATGACCCCAATGATGGTAATGGCAATTTGAATTATCTGCATGAATTAATAAGTTCTAAATTTTATTACTTCGGCCAATTAGCCACACAACGATCTTATATAAAGTTTGATAGCCTAAATAAAGTACCTGCCACCTCAAAAATTACATCTGCTATTCTTTATTTATATGGTGAATCAAGCTCTTTGTCTTTTCCAGCAGGCAATTCTTATTTTCCCGGTTCTTCAAATCCTGAGAATGCTTGTTTGATACAAAGAGTAGTAGGAGGTAATTGGAATCAATCTAACATCACCTGGAATAATAAACCAGCTATAACTGAAAAGAATCAAGATACCATTCCCCCATCTACCAGTCAATGGAATTATAATACTTCAGTAGATGTAACAAAATTGGTACAAACCATGGTTCAAACTGGTAACAATTATGGGTTTTGTATACGACTGGTTGATGAAACAGCTTACAGAATTCTTGAATTTTCCACATCAGAAGCAACCAATCCGGCTCTAAGGCCTAAACTGGTAATTAAATATAAATAGACGTAAATCTCTTTCCATTATAAATGGCCGTTTTTAAAAAACGGCCATTCTCGTTTATATTTGAACATTCTAATATCTATTAAACAGATAAGTTCATTTTGCAATTATCCATTGTCATAGTAAATTATCGCAGCGCCAATTATATTATTGATTGTCTAAGCAGTGCATTTAAGTTTGCTTCAGCGCAACAATATGAATGGATTATTGTGGATAATCACTCACAGGATCATAGCAGACAATTGATTACAGCTCAATTTCCGATGGTGCATTGGATTGATATGGGATATAATGCCGGTTTTGCCCGTGCTAATAATCAGGGTATCCGCCAGGCAAAGACTTCAATGGTATTGTTATTAAATCCAGATACCTTAATTATTGACGATGCCATTGAAAATTGCATGCTACGCATGCAGCAAAACCAAGAATGTATTGCAGCAGCCGTTCAGTTATTAAATCCCGATGGCAGTCCACAGATTACCGGTAATTTTTTTATGAAAGGTGGACTAAATCATCTTTTACCATTACCATATTTAGGTGCTTTTTTACGAAAAATTGCCTTTGCAGCAAATGTTAAAAAAACCAATGTGCAACGGGCCGGTATTGCAGAAAAGGCCGATTGGATAAATGGCGCTTTTTTAATGGTAAAACAAACTGCTATTGACAAAGCTGGTTTATTGGATGAAGACTTTTTTCTCTATGCAGAAGAAATAGAATGGTGCAGCCGCCTGGGTAAATACGGTATATTAATGGTATTTGGCGATTTATTTACCACCCACCTGCAAGGTGAATCTATAAATAGCGCTACCAATAGTGCCGATAAAGGTTACTTTAACCTCTACGATAAAAAAGGCTTGCAATTAATGGTATCAAACCATGTGCGCATTCGTAAACAGTTTGGCGTTGGCTGGTTTTTAGTGCACCTACTTGTTTTTACTTTCGAAATTCCATTGTTTTTTGTTTGCAGTTTTTTCCATCACCTGTTGCGGTTAAAAAATCCGCTTTCACAATGGCAACTTATCAAACAATACACTAAAAATGTATTTATCTTATGGCAACTAAGCCCTGTAATTGTTGCCAATACACCTCATTTTTATAAAATGTTTTAGGGTAATACGTTGTCTAAAGCCTATTTAACTATTAATGCTTTTATACCGGCAGTAGTACATTATTAAGCTAATGTTGTGTCACTCACTTGTACGTTCGGATATACTATTCAGCAAGTACATGTTTTGTTGCAATACTATTTGCTGTACAAGAGTGCGACGCAAGTAAAGCAACAATATTGGTGTACAGTTGGGTACATAAAAAAGCCCTGCAAAATTGCAGGGCCTTATTTCTTACTTTTAAAGCTGGTACTGTTAATTAAAAACCTCCTTTACCCTTTCAAAAAACGATTTCTCACTCTTGCCGGGTTGCGGTTTAAAATTGGCGCTATTATTTAGTTTCTCCAATGTTTCCTTTTCTTCTGCTGTAACATGCTGTGGTGTCCAAATACTTACATGTATCAATTGATCACCTTTGGCATACCCATTTACATCAGGGAAACCCTTGCCTTTTAACCTGAATATTTTACCGCTTTGTGTACCTGGTGGTATTTTAATTTTAGCCCTTCCATCAATAGTTGGCACTTCTACCGATGTACCAAATACCGCATCAGGGAAGGAGAGGTGTAGTTCGTAGGCTACATTTAGACCTTCTCTTTGTAATTCCTTATGTGCTTCTTCCTCCACCAGTATAATTAAATCGCCAGGGGCACCGCCTCGTTCGCCGGCATTACCCTTGCCGCTAAGGCTTAACTGCATGCCTTCCTGTACACCTGCAGGTATATCTACAGTTACCATTTCCTCACCATATACCCGACCTTCCCCTTTACAAGAAGTACACTTACTGGTAACGGTTGTACCTTCCCCATTACAGGTAGGGCAGGCGCTCACAGTTTGCATTTGGCCCAAAAAAGTATTGGTAACCTTTCTTACCTGTCCACTGCCACCACAGGTACCACAGGTTTGTATACTACTTTTATCTTTAGCGCCATTACCACCACAGGTAGTACAGCCCACATATTTTTTTACCTTAATGGTTTTACTTACACCACGGGCAGCTTCTTCAAAGCTAAGCTTGAGTTTAATACGCAAATTACTGCCACGTACCCCACGGCTGCGGCTACCACCACTGCTACGCCTGCCGCCACCACCACCGCCAAAGAAATTACCAAAAACATCATCCCCAAAAATATCACCAAACTGGCTAAATATGTCTTCCATATTGCCATTGCCCGGGTGAAATCCACCGCCACTGGTGCCCGGACCAAATGCCTGATGCCCGTAACGGTCGTATTTGGCACGTTTATCTGCATCGCTTAACACTTCGTAAGCTTCAGCAGCTTCTTTAAATTTATCTTCGGCAGCTTTATCACCAGGGTTACGGTCGGGGTGAAATTGCATAGCTACTTTGCGGTATGCTTTTTTAATTTCATCGGCCGTTGATGATTTGCTTACGCCTAAAATTTCATAATAATCTCTTTTTGCCATATTGCTTTTTCTTCTCTTTAGCTTTTGCTGCCATAAATTTTGCTTCTGGCCAGTGTGCAGCAACCGGCTTGAAGTGGATAGCAGCTATTATTTACCCACCACTACTTTTGCAAAACGAATCAACTTATCGTTTAAATAATATCCTTTTTGTACTTCGTCAATTACCTTGCCTACCATTTCCGGGGTTGGGGCTGGTACTTCGGTAATGGCTTCGTGTTTTTCTACATCAAATTCTTTCGAAATACTTTCCATAGCTTTTAAACCTTTGGATTGCAATGTGTTACGAAACTTGTTGAATATTAATTGACTACCCGCTTTAACCTGTTCAAGGTCTGTAGCATTGGGTAATGTTTTCTCAGCACGTTCACAATCATCCAAAACATCCAGTAAAGCACTAATAACTTCTTTGCCTGCAGTTTGGCTAAGTTCCAGCCTTTCTTTGGCCGTACGGCGGCGAAAATTGTCAAACTCTGCATACAAGCGTATAAACTTATCCTTTTGCTCGTTCAGCTCTTCCTGTAACTTTTCCATTTCGTTTTCGGTTTGAACGGGCTCATTTAAATGCGTGGTGCCTGCTGCACTTTCGTCAGCATTTATTGAATATTCAGCCGTTTCTACAGTTTGCTCTTGTTCCTGGCTGTTCATTTCTTTATTTTCCATGGTAAAAAATTATAATCCTTTGTGGGCAAATTTACTGCCAAGGCAAAGTAAAAGGAAAAATTGGCAGTCGCCCAATTCAAATTAGGTATTTCCTTTTGAGCCAAACTTTCCCAAATAATGTAGCATCCTTGCGTCGCACTCTTGTACTGCAACAAATATGGCAACAAATTCCGGTGAGATACCTCCTCTTTTACAACAAGTAAATTATGGGCAACTAAGCAATTGAGCCCATTATCTTTGCAGCATGACAAAAGTGTTGCTGAATCGTAAAATTGCACAACGTATTGCCAATGGCCATCCATGGGTATTTGGAAACGAAATAAACCGTATTGAAGGTGAAGCTGCACCTGGCGAAATTGTAGATGTTTATTATCACGACAATAAATTTGCAGGCAGGGGTTATTACAATCCAAAATCGCAAATTGCCGTTCGCCTGCTTACCCGTAAAAAGGAAGAAATTAACGATGCCTTTTTTTATAACCGCATTCAACAAGCCTGGGCCTACCGGCAAAAAATTGGTTACACAGAAAATTGCCGACTGATATTTGGAGAGGCAGATGATATGCCCTCATTGATTATTGATAAGTTCAACGATTATTTTGTAATACAAACCATGGCATTGGGCATGGATGTTTGGAAACCCGCCATTGTAAAAGCATTGGAGCAGATATTTTCTCCCAAAGGCATATATGAGCGCAACGATGTGCCCGTACGTGAGCTGGAAGGCATGCAACAACAAAAAGGATTTCTGTCGGCACCATTTGATACAAATATCATCATTAATGAAAATGGATTACAATTTCATGTAGACATTGTAAATGGGCAAAAAACGGGGTATTTTCTGGACCAAAGAGATAACAGAAGAGCAATAGCATCCATCGCAAAAGGGGCAGAAGTATTGGGCGCATTTACCTATACCGGTACTTTTGAAATTCATGCGGCACATTATGGTGCCAAATCGGTATTGGGTTTGGATATTTCTGAAAATGCAGTGGCGCAGGCCAATAGAAATGCACAACTAAATAAGCTGGATCATATTTGCCATTTTGAAGCTATGAATGCTTTTGATGCACTTAAAAACTGGAGTAAGGAAGGACGCCAATACGATATGGTAATGTTAGATCCACCGGCATTTACCAAAAGCCGTGAACATATTCAAAAAGCAATTACGGGCTATAAAGAAATTAATTTGCGTGGAATGAAACTGCTTAGAAATGGCGGCTTTTTGGTTACCTCGAGCTGCACTAATCTGGTACAGCCCGATGCGTTTTTGCAAATGATTGATATGGCTGCCAAAGATGCCCGTAAAAAAATTAAGCAGGTTGTTTTTAAAGCACAGGCCAGCGATCATCCTATTGTTTGGGGACTTGAAAATACCAATTACCTGAAATTTTTAATTTTGGAAGTAACAGACAGATAGCTATTGGTATTATTATCAGAAGGACAAAAGTTAATCTGATGATTGGCTTTTTTTGCTGAATAGGATTACCAATGTACAAGAGTGCGACGCAAGAATGCTTCATTAATAGGCTTAGCTGACCAAATAATACACCTCACCATTGGTAACCCAGTGAAAATTGAAAACCATTACCGCTGAATGATAAATGTTTTTGTTGCCCCGGTTTGATTTTTTTTAATATAATAAATGCCATTAGGGTAGGTATTTACATTAAATACCTGTTGCCGGGCTGATTTATTTGTTTGTAAAGCTTTACCCATATTGGAATAAAGCGTAAATGCGGCTGCGGTTTTTGAGGAAATGAACAACTGGTTTTTTGCCGGATTGGGGTAAATCTGCATTTCGTTGTTTACTTGTATGTTGATTGGCATTTGGCTGATGGTATTGCTTGCAGCAGGGCTGGTATAAAGGATATTTACTATCCAATAATCAGTTAAACCCCTTGAGCTTTCAGTTTTATCAAATGAAATGCCGGAGCCTGAAAATCCGCCGAGAATAAACTGATTTCTTTTTATTTCTTTTACCGATGTAAGATCATCGTTGAGTGAACCTCCAATGGTTTTATCCCAATTAAAATTACCATTACGGTCTAATTTTACTAGCCAATAATCATCCAGACCCTTACCTGATTCCGATTTTTCGCCGGAGATGGGTGAGCGGGAATAGCCGGCCAGGATATACCCAAGATCGAGTGTTTGCTGTAAGGCATAAAATTGCTCATCTGCGTTTCCTCCGATAGTCTTATCCCATTGTATGTTTGCAAGGCTATCTAATTTTACCACCCAATAATCATTGGCACCCCTGCTATTCTCTGTTTTATCACCGGAAATATTGGAAGCAGAAAAACCACCTAATATATAGCCTTTGTCTTTTGTTATTTGCAGATATTTAAAATTATCTGCAGCATTACCGCCAATGGTTTTATCCCATATTATGTTGCCATTGTTGTTCACTTTTACTAACCAATAATCAAAACCGCCTTTGCTATTTTGGGATTTTTCGCCCGAAATATTTGAATCGGATTTGCCACCTAAAATATACCCACCATCTCCTGTTTGTTGCAGGGAACTTATGCCATCGTAATCATTGCCTCCAAAGGTTCTATCCCAAATTTTATTGCCATTTTTATCTGTTTTTATTAGCCAGAAATCTGAACCGCCTTTGCTGTTTTCAGATTTATCACCGGATATATCCGACCGGGAATGACCGCCCAAAATATAACCGCCATCAGCGGTTTGTTGTACGGACCGGCATTCGTCATCCTCCTTACCTCCAAAGGTTTTTTGCCAGGCTATATTGCCATTTTTTCTAAGTTTAATAATCCAAAAATCTGTACCTCCGCGGGAAGTATCGGTTTTATCACCCGTTTTACCAGACTGACTAACACCGGCTAGCAAGTATCCGCTATCTAAGGTTTGTATGGCGGTAATAAGTTGATCAGAAAGGCTGCCGCCAATAGTTTTATCCCATTGAATAAGACCTGTTTTACTTCTTTTTACTACCCAATAATCTGCACTACCTCTGCTGTTTTCAGTCTTTTCCCCTGATATGCCTGAGGATGAAAAGCCTGCTGCCAAAGTGCCTCCATCATTGGTAAACAACAGGCACGACAATTTATCATCTGCATTGCCACCAACAGTTTGTTGACTGGTAATTGAGACTTGTGCATTAACCGCACCAAAGAAAAAAGTACTGGTAAAAAGGGCAAGAATAAAATGGATGATTTTCATTTTGTGATGCTTTTCTAGTGCCTGCTGAATATAAAATATTTATTGCTTTCGTACATAATCTCCTATTTTGTTTAAGCTTGCTTTAATAAATTCTCAATATCAGTTACACAATTTGGTGCTTCTTATTGAATGTCAATACGATATATTTTATGCTTAAAATCTTCAAAAAGCCCTTGTATTTAAAATGCCTTAATTTTTTAAATAGTCACCAGCTATTTGGTGCCACTCACATTTTATATTTCTATATTTATTTATATAAGTACCTCAAATCAACCTCAATGAAACTAACTAGAAATCACCTCATCGTTCTATCATTTTTTGTATCCTCCTTGCTTTTGGTATCCTGGGATAAGCTGATAAAACATCCCGGCACCTCATTAAATAAAGTACAGTTGATAAATGAAGACAAACTTTCCAATGTTTATACCGAAGACCAGTTTGCTGCTTTATTAATGGATAATGTTCCACTTGGTTTTGGCCCTTATGGCAACAAAAACTTACCCGCTGCAGAGGATGTACTTGTGCAAAAAATTGCAGGAGATAACAGTCATTTACTATTAATGGCTTTTTACAATAAAGAAATGTATCAAGCTCCTTTTATTACGCTGCATCAAAATGGGATAGATATTTTATTAAAAGATGATGGAATTGCTGAAGACGCAATTGCTGGAGATGGATTATTTACGGCTAAAATAAGTACAGATGTGCCTTCTTTCAGAGAAACGGCCATTGGTCTGGATAAAGAAATACAACAGTCATCCTTTAAATATGTACAATTTAAAAATAGGTCGATTGTAGATGGTGCAGATGATATCAGGGGTTTTGACCTGAAAAAGTTTGATGCATTTCAAAAAGTATCTATTGCCGGTCTTAATGCTGCCGAAACAAGTGTTATTGATGATATTAAATCGCATAGTCTTTTTCTAACTGCACTTTCTGTGGTAGAGGACCCCACTCGCACCTGGGACCCCTGTCATAAAGTAGGTAATCCCAATGGTGCCTGGACATTTCAACAACTTATGCGGCAATTGGCCACTACCAATCCTAAAAAACCTGCTACAGATAAGCAAACCTCAGATTTTATTTTAAAATGGCTGGATAATTGGTCTGTTCCACAGGTAGTTAATGGCGATACCATTGCTGCCAGGCCATTGCTGGCAAGGGTTTTAACCAATCCCTGGTTAGAGAGAAGCGTAGCCGCAGGATATCCCAAAGGACAGTTAGACCTTAGTTCTGCTCCCTTTAAATTATTGGGCATTGTAAACCGTTTTGACCAGCGTTCAATAGAAAATGGACAACCTGCCGGAGAAGCCCGTTTTGTTTTTACATTATTAAGAAGTGATTGTACTGATAGTAAGGATTATACCCTTTCCTTTGAATACATCATCAATAAGCCAAATAATTGCGATTCTCTACATGCATGGGCACAACAATGGTACGATCTTAAAAACTATACGGTGGGAAGCACAGCCTACAATGCAGCTTTGGAAAAAATTACCAACCAGTTTACCTTTTGTGGCACCAACCGCAATAATGTAAACCAAAGCAGTTTAAAACATTTGCGTAGTAACGATCAGGCTTTAACATCTAACCTAACCCCAATTGTTGGTGAGTTCAGGCAATTTGTACTTAGTCCGGTTACCCACACTTTTGTTTTAGCACCGGTAGAGAATGCTGCTGCGGACAGGTATAATGTTAAAGTGGATAATGCGGATGTAAGAAGATTTGCTGATTATGTAAACAATAACCAAAAGGATATCATCAATAATAACCTTAAAATACCGGTTACTTATCTGGATTCCCCAATGCTGGGTGGCAAAACCAAAATTATTGGTGGCATTCCGGTAGGAGAGCCGCCTTACCCTTTTCATTGGGATGGCGTACCTGATGATCGTAATTCACCTGCATATATAAGAAATGCAGAGGCACGTCATGTAATTAGCTTAAATGCCTGTTCGGGTTGCCATGCAGGGGAAACGCAAACCCGGTTTTGGCACCTAAATCCGGTATTTTATGGTAAGGAAACTACACTATCCGGATTTTTAACCGGCACCAAAGGTCTTGATGCCATTGATTTTGATTATAACAACAACAATGATAGCATGACGGTAAAAGACCCGGCACTAAGACCATCATCTAATCCAAAATTATATGTGTACAACGATTTGCTACGCAGGGCCGAAGACCTGAACGATTTTCTTTCCCAATCGTGTGGCAGCATTTTTAGCATCCGCAATCAATTAATGTACAAACCCATGTTAATGGTGCATTAGTACTACTTTTTAAAACATAAAGGGCTGCTAAAGTGGCCCTTTTTTTGTGCCCGGCATTTCTAACACTAGTCATCATTCTTGCGTCGCACACTTGTACTGCACAATGTTTTGCAACATTATGTATTAGCAATTGGCTTTTAAAAGCAGCATATATATTCAGGCGTACAAGAGTGCGACGCAAGTAAAGCCAAACCAATGGAATTCAGCCTGGCCCAAAAGCATTTGAAGAATAACAGGAATAAAAATTTGGTAGAATAATTTCATCGCTTACTTTTGCGACATGAAAATAACAATGCACATACATCATCATCTTTACTTACCTAACTGGTAGGCCGGTGTTGTTTTGTGCATTCAATCATAAAAACATTTAAAGGCTTACACTTGTAAGTCTTTTTTTTTGCACTAACAGAAGTAAACTGCTTCTACAAACAAAGGATATGGAACAAAAATTAAAAGTAGCTATTCAAAAATCGGGCAGGTTACACGATGATTCTATTAAGTTACTAAAAGAGTGTGGTATTGATATTAGCAATGGCGTTAACAAACTAAAAAGCGAAGCCAGCAATTTCCCTATGGAAGTATATTTTTTACGTGATGATGATATTCCACAATATGTAGAAGATGGGGTTGCACATATTGGTTTTGTTGGTGAAAATGTGGTATACGAAAAAAATAAAAAAGCCGAAGTAGTAGAGCATTTAGGTTTTGGTAAATGCCGTTTATCACTGGCTACCCGGCGCCATGAAAAATACGAAGATGCCCGTTTTTTACAAGGCAAAAAAATAGCCACCAGCTACCCGGTTATTTTACAGCAATTCCTGGATAAGCAGGGTATACAGGCAGAAATTCATGAGATTAGCGGCAGCGTTGAAATTGCCCCCGGAATTGGTTTGGCAGATGCCATATGTGATTTGGTAAGCAGCGGCTCTACTTTATTTATGAATGGTTTGGTAGAGGCAGAAACCATTCTACAATCGCAGGCTGTGCTTATAAAAAACAAAGTACTGGGTAGCGACCAACAAGTGCTACTGGATAAATTACTGTTTAGAATAAAGGCAGTTAAAAAAGCAAAAAACAATAAATATATTTTGCTAAATGCACCAAACGATCATCTGGAAGAAATCATTTCATTATTACCCGGTATGAAGAGCCCCACCGTACTGCCTTTGGCAGAAGCAGGTTGGAGCAGTGTACACAGTGTATTAAATGAAAATGAATTTTGGGAAATTATTGAAAAGCTAAAGCTGGCCGGTGCCCAGGGCATTTTGGTAGTGCCTATTGAAAAAATGATTATTTAACCTAGTGAGTAGCCGCATATGAAACTGATAAAATATCCGTTGAAAGAAACATGGCCAGGTCTTTTAGAGCGCCCTTCTTTTAATGCAGTTGCCTTGCAGGAAAAAGTAAAAGCTGTTTTGACTGATATTAAACAACAAGGGGATGTTGCCGTTCAACACTATACCCACTTGTTTGATGGCATTAACCTGCCCAACAATATAGTTAGTAAAGCCGAAATGGAAACAGCTGCACAATTATTATCTCCGCAGTTAAAACAGGCCATTCAATTGGCTGCTGATAATATTCGGCTATTTCACCGCCAGCAATTATCAGCACCAACAAAGGTAGAAACCATGCCCGGTATTGAATGCTGGCGTAAATCAGTAGGCATAGAAAAAGTGGGATTGTATATACCTGGTGGCACGGCTCCTTTATTTTCCACCATTCTAATGCTGGGTATTCCTGCACAACTGGCAGGTTGCCGCGATATTATTTTATGTTCCCCGCCGGATAAAGAGGGCAAACTGCATCCCGCCATTTTGTATGCGGCAAAATTGGTAGGGGTAACGCAAATATGTAAAATTGGTGGTGTACAAGCCATTGGGGCCATGGCTTATGGTACCGCAACTATACCTCAGGTTTATAAAATATTTGGCCCGGGCAATCAATATGTAACCTGTGCCAAACAATTAATACAACAGCAGGGTATTGCCATAGATATGCCAGCCGGCCCAAGTGAAGTTTGTGTGTTGGCCGATGATACAGCCAATGCCGCATTTGTGGCGGCTGATTTATTATCTCAGGCCGAGCATGGTATTGATAGCCAGGTTTTACTGGTTTCAGTTTCAGAAAGACTAATTCAGGAGGTGGAAAGCCAGTTAAACAGTCAATTAGCTGTTTTACCACGTAAGCAAATTGCCGAACAGGCATTGGCCAATAGTAAAGCCATACTGGTACCTACTATTGCCGAAGCTATCGATATGGTAAATGCTTATGCGGCAGAACACCTTATTATTTCCTGTAATAATGCTGAAGAAATTGGAGAGGAAATTATTAATGCAGGTTCTGTTTTTTTAGGTAACTACTCACCCGAAAGTGTGGGCGATTATGCCAGTGGTACCAATCATACCTTGCCAACCAATGGATTTGCCCGGGCTTATAGTGGCGTAAGTGTAGATAGTTTTACTAAAAAAATCACTTATCAAAAACTTAGCAGGCAAGGTTTACAGCAAATAGGTGCAACTGTAGAATTAATGGCCAATGCCGAGGGGCTGCAGGCACATGCCAATGCTGTAACACTGCGTTTGCAGGAAATAGAAAATAATGAGCCCGGCAGTTAATCACATAATTGGCTTTACTTGCGTCGCACACTTGTGCTGCAGGTTAAGGGGCAGCTTTAAAACATAAAGTATAACGCCGAATAAATAGAATTTATGAGCTTTAATATTGATAATCTGGTTAGAGAAAATATAAAAAAGCTGGTGCCATATTCATCAGCACGTGACGAGTTTAGCGGAGACGCCAAAGTATTTCTTGATGCGAATGAGAATAGCCTGGGTTCTCCACTCACCAAATGGTATAACCGGTATCCCGATCCGCATCAACAACAAATAAAACAGGTGTTAAGCACCATCAAAGGCATCGCACCAGAACATATATTCTTAGGCAATGGCAGCGATGAATGTATTGACCTGCTGTTCCGCAGTTTTTGTAATCCAGGTAAAGACAATGTTATTATTTGTCCGCCAACTTATGGCATGTATGAAGTAAGCGCCAATATTAACGATATAGCCATTAGAAAAGCCCCATTGCTTGAAAATTTTGAACTGGACCTCATCCATATAGAACAATTGGCCGATGCCAATACAAAGCTCATTTGGATTTGCTCACCCAATAATCCGACAGGTAATTCATTCAACCGGGCCGATATTGAAATGGTGCTCAATAATTTCAAAGGTATTGTGGTAATAGATGAAGCTTATATCAATTTTGCCCGTCAAAAAACATTTATTCAGGAGCTGGTAGATTATCCCAATCTGGTAGTACTGCAAACTTTTAGTAAAGCCTGGGGTTTGGCAGGTTTACGTTTGGGAATGGCATTTGCTTCAGCAGCCATCATCGAAATTTTAAACAAGGTAAAACCGCCTTACAATATCAATCAGGCCACGCAGGAGCTTGCATTGAAGGCACTGGAAGAAGTTGGCCAAGTAAATGATATGATCACTGAATTGGTAGATATGCGCATTGCACTGGCAGAAGTGTTATCCACCATACCCACCGTAGAAAAAGTATTTCCTTCTGATGCCAATTTTTTATTGGTTAAAATAAAAGATGCCCGAAAATTATACGATTTTCTGTTAACCAAAGGTATAGTGGTAAGAGACCGTAGCAATGTAAAATTGTGCGAAGAATGCCTGCGAATTACCATTGGCACCGAGCAGGAAAATACAGATCTGGTAGATGCCATAGCCCAATGGTTAAATATTACAACAAGTGCTTAATCTTATTGTTATAAATTACATTTATTTAAAAATCGCAGTGTATGAAACTTAAACAACCGTCAATTCTGTGCTTCATTCTTACATTTTGCTTCAGTGCTAACTTGCTGGCAAATTGCAATGATACCCTGGAAAACAAAAATGCGGCACCAGTAACAGCTAATGAGGATGCTTCAATCGTATTGCCGGTTGGTTTTACTGCAGTAAGGTTTGCAGATAGTTTGGGCGAAGCCCGCCACCTTATTGTAGCGCCATCCGGAAAAGTATATGTAAAATTATCTGCTCAATTAAAAGGTGCCGCCATTTATGAATTAACTGATGCCAATGGAGATGGCAGGGCAGAAATAAAAACAGGTTTTGGTGCATTTACAGGAACGGGGATTGGCTTACACAATGGCTACTTATATGCTTCCTCCGATAACGATGTATTTCGGTTTAAGGTTGATGCAGCTGGTAATGTACTCAATCCCAAAGAACCAGAAACCGTAATTTTCGGTTTAATTAACCGCCATCAGCACGAGGCAAAGTCATTTACTTTTGATAATGAAGGCAATATTTATGTAAATATTGGAGCCTACTCCAATTCTTGTCAGGAGAAAGACAGAACAAAAGGATCAAAAGGCATGATGCCTTGCCCAATTCTGGATTCTGCAGGTGGTATCTGGAAATTTAGTGCCAATAAACTCAATCAAACTTATTCAGATGGTACCCGTTATGCCACCGGTTTAAGAAATGTAGTGGGTTTAAGATGGAATACCAATACCAACAGCCTTTTTGTAATGCAACATGGCCGCGACGGATTACACGATCTTTATCCGGATATGTATGATACCAAACAAAGCGCTGAGTTACCCGCCGAATGTATGTACGAGTTAAAACAAGGAGATAACTGCGGTTGGCCATACATGTATTACGATCCATTCCAAAAGAAAAAAATTCTTTCTCCGGAGTATGGCGGCGATGGCAAAAAGGAGCCAACAGAAAACTACAAAGCACCAGCTGCTGCTTTTCCGGCACATATGGCACCAAACGATTTATTGTTTTATACTGGCAGCATGTTCCCCGAAAAATATAAAAACGGTGCTTTTATTGCCTTTCATGGTTCATGGAACAGGTCACCTGAACCACAAAAAGGCTATCTGGTAGCTTTTGTACCATTTAAAGATGGTAAACCAACTGATAATTGGGAAATTTTTGCTGATAATTTTGCAGGCGGCCCGGCATATATTTCTCCGGGTAAAGCCAAACATCGTCCATGTGGTTTGGCACAAGGCCCCGATGGCGCCTTGTACGTATGCGACGATTCTGGCGGCACCATTTATAAAATAACTTACAAGGCACAATAGCCCTTTATGATAAAAAAACTCATTTTCGCTTTGGTGGTAACTGCTGCCACCTATTGTGTTACAGCCCAAAACAATGGGCCGTCTTTTACCAGGGGTAAACAACTTTATACCGATTATTGCCTAACCTGCCATCAGGACGATGGGGCTGGCGTACCCAAATTAAATCCCTCACTTATCAATTCTTCTTTTGTAAGTGGAGATAAGAAAAAAATTATAAGCTGGGTATTACAGGGCACAACCGATAAAATAGAAATTGATGGCAAATTCTATTCAAACAATATGCCTGCACAAAATTATTTAACCGATCAGCAAATAGCAGATGTATTAACTTTTATCCGGGGAAGCTTTGGCAATAAATATAGCGCCATCAGCCCCGCAGATGTTAAAGCCATCAGGGCTGGCATCAAATAAATTATTAGCCCGGCTGTTGTGCAACTATTATGCTTCACTTGCGTCGCACACTTGTGCGGTTGTCTGGTGTGGCAGCTAACAATAACCGGCAAAACCATACCAACAATAACCAACAACCGGCATGAGCAATCAAGCAACCAACTACGCAGCAAAACGTGTTTTATTTATCGACCGTGATGGAACGCTCATAAACGAAGCGCCACCTACCTATCAGTTAGATGATTTTGCCAAACTTAGCTTTTACCCAAATATGTTTGAGTTCATGAGCAAAATTGCCCGTGAACTGGATTACGAATTAATTATGGTGACCAATCAGGATGGTTTGGGTACAAGTGCTTTTCCCGAAGATACTTTCTGGCCATTGCACAACCTGGTAATGCGTAGTTTGGAAGGGGAGGGCATTTATTTTAAAGAAGTATATATTGATAAAACATTTGCCATAGACAATGCACCCACCCGTAAACCAAATACAGGCATGCTAACAAAGTTTATCAATAATCCTGATTATGATTTGCAAAACTCCTTTGTAATTGGAGATAGAATTACAGATATACAACTGGCCAAAAACCTGGGTTGTAAAGGCATTTGGCTAAATAATGACCCTTCTTTGGGTGGTGGTGAAATAAAAGATAAAGCAACCGAATTGCGTGCCGATACTGTAGCACTGGAAACTACCCAATGGAGTGATATATATAGCTTTTTAAAACTGGGTTTACGTACAGTAGTACACGAACGCAATACCAACGAAACCCAGATAAAAATAGACCTAAACATTGATGGCAGCGGTAAAGCCAATATACATACCGGGCTTGGCTTTTTTGATCATATGTTAGATCAGATAGCCCGCCACGGTAAAATGGATTTAACCATTAACGCAAAAGGCGATTTACATATTGATGAACACCATACCATTGAAGATACAGGCATTGCATTAGGTGAAGCATTTGCCAAGGTACTGATAGATAAACGCGGTATGGAGCGCTATGGTTTTGCATTACCAATGGATGAAGCAGATGCCAAAGTGGTGATTGATTTTGGTGGCCGTAACTGGCTGTTTTGGAATGCCGAATTTAAACGCGAAAAAATTGGTGAAATGCCCACCGAAATGTTTTATCACTTCTTTAAATCGTTTAGTGATGCAGCCAAATGCAATATTAATATAGAATGCCGGGGCGATAATGAGCACCATAAAATTGAAGCTATATTCAAAGCATTTGCCAAGGCGATACGCATGGCTGTAAAAAGAGATCCGCTAAGTAATTATTTGCCGAGTACAAAGGGGGTTTTATAGTTGTTACTTGTTACCTTGTATGCAATGCCTAATTAAGTTTGATGATTAGGATTGTTGGCGTACAAGTGAGTGACACAACACCAGTTGAATCATTAATCCACAGTCTGATACATAATTCTTATATAGCTATTAACAGCTTTATTGCAATTTTATGAAAGGCTGGTATGGGTTTTACCCCTATCTTCGCAGCCTCAAAAAAAGTTCTTTCCCGCAATGATTAGTAGAAGAAATATTCGTGTTAAAGTGATGCAGGAGCTGTATGCACAACAAACTTTAGAAGGTACGCCGGCCATGGTTGATCCGGTTAAGAATTTACATAAGCTATTAGACCAATGCAGTAATTTATTTGTATACCTGCTTTATTTTATTACAGAAGTAGCCCGTTACGCAGAAACAGATGCCATACTTAGGGCCAATAAAAACCTGCCTTCGGATGCGGACAAGAATGTTAATACCAAACTGGCTGGTAACCAGCTACTATGGGCTATTTTAGAAAGCGATTCTTTTAAAAGAGAAAAATCCGCCAGAACCATACCCTTTGAAGATACCAAAGAGCAGGTGAAGAAAGTGTATAATAAACTGGTTGAAACAGATTTATATAAACAATATATTGCTGAACAAAGTCGCGATAAAAAGGAAGAAAAAGCCTTATTACAATATATTTTTACCGACCTGATGCTGCCCGACGAAAATTTTATTGAGCACCTTGAAGAACATTTTTCTAACTGGGATGACGACAGTGAAATGATGGATCAGTTAATGCTGCATTACCTGCAAAAACCCGGTGGCTATAATTTACAAGATCTTATTGGAGATGAAAAAACAAAATTTGCCAAAGACCTTTTGTTAACGGTTACCAATAAAGGCGAATATGCTATTGAATTAATTAAACCCAAACTAAAAAACTGGGATAGTGAGCGTATCGCTGTATTGGATATGATTCTAATGCAAATGGGTGTTTGCGAATTATTATATTTCGAAACCATACCACCAAAAGTTACTATTAACGAATATATTGATCTTGCTAAAGAATACAGTACGCCGCAAAGTGGCCAGTTTGTAAATGGTATTTTAGATAGCCTGCATAAAGAACTGCTTGCTGAGAACAAGATTCATAAAATTGAGTTCAAAAGAAAAGCATAAACGGAAACTATTACATTTGCACATTCCCAAAAAATCTAACATAATGCAAAAGCTCATTTTGTTGTTTTCGGTAATCGCTGTTTTTTCACTGGCTTCTTGTGATGAAACTAATACGAGCAATACGCCTTCAGCCAATGTGGGTATAGATTCTGCCAATTTTACACAGGTACAATGGACAGATACTTTAATAGATTTTGGTACCATAACCAAAGGCCAGAAAGTACATATAGTGTTTAAATGCAAAAACACTGGCACCAAGCCCATGTTTATTTATTATGTACGCCCCGGCTGTGGCTGCACTGTTGCTGAGTATACCAAGGAAGCTATTGCACCTGGTGGCAGCGGCGAGATAGATGCTTCTTACGATAGCAACCATGGCATTGTTGGGCAAATTAGAAAATCAATCACTGTTCAAACCAATACAACCAATCCTTCACCGCAATTGTTTTTTACCGGTACGGTATTAGATCCGTCGCTGGCCAGAGACACTACTGCAAAAAAGGGTTAACAATCAAATCTGCACATTTTTATAAAACAAAACAATATGAATCTGATGAACACATTTTTTTTAATGGCACCTCCTCAAGGTGGAGAGCAATCGCCAATACCTACTTTTATTATGATGGGAGCCATTATATTGGTATTCTGGTTATTTATGATTCGTCCTCAGGCAAAAAAGGCAAAAGACCAAAAGAAATATATTGAAGATCTGGCCAAAGGCGATAAAGTGGTAACCATTGCCGGTATTCACGGTATTGTAAACAAAGTAAACGATGATGGTACTATTAACCTGGAAGTAAGTCCGGGTAGTTATATAAAACTGGAAAAATCAGCCATTAGTTTAGAGTGGAGCCAAACTGCCAACAAAGCAGCCACTGCCGATAAAAAATAAATGTAAAATCATATGAAAACGGGGAAATACCAATTTCCTCGTTTTTTTTATGTACCCGGCGCTCGTTTTTATGGCAACACCGCTTGCGTCGCACTCTTGTACTATAGTAATACTACTCAGCAAAACAGCCAAATAATACCATGCTTAGTGCTGCCGATTATATTCAACATTATCAATTTAAAATACACCCCGAAGGTGGTTACTACAGCCAAACCTACTGTGCTGCCGAAGAAATACAACAGCAGGCATTACCCGCAAGGTTTACAGGTAATAGGTTTTTCTCCACAGCTATTTATTTTTTGTTAGAGCAAGGCAATTTCTCAGCATTCCACCGCATTAAAAGTGATGAATGCTGGCATTTTTATGAAGGTCAAACCTTATTGGTGCATGTATTACACACAACTGGTACATTAGAAACAATACAACTGGGTAAAAACATACAGCAAGGCGAAACATTTCAATTTGTTGTACCGGCAGGTTGTTGGTTTGCCAGTGAACCGGCTGCCACAACTTCATTTAGTTTGGCAGGATGTACCGTTGCACCCGGTTTTAATTTCGAAGATTTTGAATTAGCAAAATGCGAAACGCTTTCAGCGGAATTTCCACAACACGCCACAATAATTCAGCGCCTTACCCGACAGTAGATTGGGTAGATTGCCAAACCGTATTTTTTTGCTTTTGTTGGACTTCCTGTTGTAACTTAATAATTGTAAAAGCCAGCACACAAAGCACCAGTATAATTATTACAGCAATAATAATCCATGAAAGATTTTTTATTGCCCGTTTATCTTTTTTCGATTTTTGTTGATCCAATTGTTTTTGTAGGGTCTTATTTAATTGGCTAACTGTATCATCCAGGTTCCGGCCAGATGAGAAAGCCTGTAAGCCTTCCACCGCATCGTTTATAAAATCAGAATCAGCCATTTGCTTTTCTATGGCATGTAATTCTTCATTTGAAATATCGCCGGTAAGATATTTCATTAACTGCTCCTCATTCAGTTCATCATCCTCATGTAATATATTGGTCAGGTCTTCCATTTAGTGTTTCATCTTTTTTTCAACAAGCATTTTCAGGTTACGTTTACCATTTTGAATATAACTTTTAACCTGCAATAAACTATAACCCGTAGCGTCTGTAATTTCCTGGTAGCTTTTATGTTGCAGGTAAAATAAAGTTACACATGTTTTTTGTTCATTATTCAGTTCATCCAGCGAGTTTGACACCTGTGCTAATAAATGGTCTTGCTCAATATGCAGGCTGGTGTGAATGGTTTCATCCGCTAATTGCACAGCATCGGTAATTTCACGGGTAAACTTCCTGGTTTTATCACGCAACTGCATAAAGCAATGGTTACGGGCTACCATGTATACCCAGCTTTTAAAATATTCTACCTTATACTTCTGCAGTTCTGCAATAACCTTCAAAAATATTTGCTGTACGGCATCTTTTGCCAGCTCTTCATTTTTTAAATATTTCATACACACACCCAGCAAAAGCAAGGTATAGCGTTCCAGCAAAACACCCAGCCACTGGTTATTATGTTCTGCATAGAATTTTTCCAACAGTTCGCTATCGCTAATATGTGAATATGAGTTTTTCTTCACGCTGTAAAGTAAATATTTTACTTTATCAGGATGCAGGATTTTCTAAATTCCATAACTAATCCTCACATTTGTATATGCAAAAAATTATTAGCATAGCAGCTGTTTGTCCGCTATGGGCTAGCCCATCCTACAAATCGGAAATGACCAGCCAGCTATTATTTGGTGAGCAGGCAACCATTCTGGAAACTACCAGGGATTTCTTTTTGGTTAAATGTGAAAATGATGGTTATGAAGGATGGTGTATGCAAAATCAGGTGTTGGTTATGCCTGAAAATGATATGCCCATTTTAAAAGGCTTTACTGTAAATGCTAATGCTGTTGCCATTTTAAATAGTACGGTTGTGCCCTTACCTATAGGCTCGCCGGTATATCAGGATTTTGGATTGGATAATATTGTTTTCAATTACAGCCAAACGCATTATTGCCCCATTAATGAAATGGAAGCTACTGTTACCCGCGCAGTACAAATAGTATTGGCGTATATAAATACGCCTTATTTATGGGGCGGCAAAAGCAATTTTGGGGCAGATTGCAGTGGTTTTGTACAACAGGTATTTAAATTAATGGGCATTTTTTTACCCAGAGCCGCCAGGGCTCAGGTAAATGAGGGAAAGCCAGTTGATTTTTTGCAACAGGCACAACCTGGAGATTTGGCTTTTTTTGATAACGAACAGGGGGAAATTATCCATGTAGGTATATTATTAAGCAGCCAGCAGATTATTCATGCGTCAGGCTTTGTACATACCGATTTAATAGATACGTTGGGCATTGTAAGTACCATCACCGGCAATCGCACACACCAGTTAAGGATTATTAAAAGGCTTTTTTAGCAAAAGCAAACAATAATGCAGGCAACTTATTTTGGTATGCAAACCAGTTTTGGTTGTTTTTTGATAAGTTATATTTTGCCGCCATAAAAACGGAACCCTGAACCGAGCGTGGCAAGAGGTGATGCCATATCATTTGGTGCTGACTAACAAATTTGTATTTTATGGCTGTTGCACAGGGTAGAGGTTAAGCATTGCTGCTTTTTGCAACATAAAAGTGTGGGCAGCATCAAAATGATTGGGAATAATGCCATCTAATATGGCTTCGCGAATGGCATCTTTTATAATACCTACTTCCCGGCTGGGGGTAAGGTTAAAGGTTGCCATAATAAGTTCGCCGGTAATTGGGGGCTGCCAGTTACGCAAATGATCTTTAGCTTCTACTTCGGCCATACGCATACGTACCAGCTCGAAATTTTGTTGGTATTTTTTTACTTTGTGTTTGTTTTTGCTGGTAATATCAGCATGGCAAAGCAACATGAGATCATCAATGTTTTCACCTGCATCGAATAATAAACGCCTTACTGCACTATCGGTAATATTTTCCTTAGTAAGACTTATTGGACGCAAATGCAGTTCAACCAATTTTTGCACCAGCCGCATTTTTTCGTTCAAGGGTAATTTTAAACGGGAAAATATTTTAGGCACCATTCTGGCACCAACAACTTCGTGGCCATGAAAGGTAAAGCCATGCCCCTGTTCAAATTTTTTGGTTTGGGGTTTGGCAATATCGTGCAATATGGCTGCCCAGCGCAACCATAGATCGTTGGTGTGGGCGGCAATATTATCCAGTACCTGTAGGGTATGGTAAAAATTATCTTTATGGCCCATGCCTTCTACATTTTCGGCGCCATGTAACAACATCATTTGAGGAAAAATAAGTTGCAATAATCCACTTTTACTAAGCAAATCAAACCCGATGGAAGGTTTGGTACTTAATACAATTTTATTGAGTTCATCGGTAATTCTTTCCTGAGAAACGATTTTAATACGATTAGCGTTTGCCTTAATGGCTTCGAATGTTGCCGGGGTAATGGTAAAATTAAGTTGCGCGGCAAAGCGTATGGCCCGCATCATGCGTAAAGGATCATCGCTAAAGGTTTCATCGGGTGCCAGTGGCGTTTCTATAATACCTTTCTGAATGGCTTTTAAACCATTAAAGGGATCTAGAAGTTGGCCAAAATCATGTTTATTTAAACTTATTGCCAAGGCATTGATAGTAAAATCGCGGCGGTTTTGGTCATCGGTAAGGTTACCCGGCGCTACCATTGGCTTGCGGCTGGTTTGCTGATAACTTTCTTTACGGGCACCAACAAACTCAATTTCGAATAATTGCAGATGGTTTAACGTATCGCTACCTTCTGATGATGGGGTGGGTATTTTAATTTGGGCTGTTCCAAAATTTTTAAAAAATGCCACATAAGGTTTTGGACTAAAAGATGAAGCTACTTTATGGGCCAATTCAATACCATCTCCAATGCAAACGATATCGGCATCCTTAGTTGGTCTGCCAATAATTTTATCACGTACAAAGCCGCCAATAAGGTAACAAGGAAGTTTAAGTGCATCTGCCGCATCGGCTATTTTGTGTAATACCTCCAGTTCATATGTAGTGCAATTGATGTCCATTTTAACAAAGATAAGCGTTGGAGGTTTTGTTAAGAAACAACAAAGCATAAGCGCATAAACAAACAAAACAATTTTTCACCAAACATTTAAGAAATAAGGAGATTTATATGAATTGATTTTTATCTGTAAAACAGGTGGATAAAGGAGTTTGGAGGATGGTAAAACGGTTCTTACATTTGGATTATTCAAATTTAATGCTTTATTTCAAAGCTTTAACTGGTATAATTCAGGTGTAATTTTTAAAATAAAATTCTTGTATTTTATGTTATAAATAGAATAGACCGGTTAATGGAATGCCGGTTTTAAATAAGCCATTTAACTATTAAAAAAAGCTGTACCGGATTTTTTGGCATTAATGCCCACAATTTGATATGAATTATCAATTCAACATTTTCTCTAATATACTGCTTATTTCAGGGTTTGGTACAGCCCTGATGGCTGCATTAATTCTTAAAAGAAAAGGTTCTGCTGTAAAATGGTTTAGCTATCTGCTGCTTTCAATTGCCATTTGGGCTTTATGTTATGGCATGGAGTTAAGTTGTCAAGACCTTAAATTAATGGTTTTCTGGAATAGCCTGGAGTATATTGGTATTGCTTTTTTACCTGCCACCTGGATTATTTTTATTTTAAAATATACAGGAAGAAATCTATGGCTAAATAAAAGCAGGTTGGGTGCCATTTTTATTGTGCCGTTTGTTACACTTATAATGGTTTGGACAAACAAATATCACCAATTTTTTTATTCAGGAAATGAATTAGACAGCAGCTTTAGGTTTCCTCTTTTTAAAGCGGAGCCTGGACCATGGTATATAGTACACACGGTTTACTTTTACGCTTTGCTGGCTTTAGGTATCTATTTTTTGTTTGATAATTATAAAAAGGCTGACGCTATTTATAAACATCAAAGTATGATTTTGTTTATAGCAGTAATGGCCCCCTGGATTGCCAATATATTATACCACCTGAGGGTTTTACCAGTTGATTCCATTGATATTACTCCATTTGGATTTATTATTACAGCTTTTGTTATTTGTTTGGGCTTATTGAGGTACCGGTTATTTGATATAGCGCCATTTGCCAGAGAAAAAGTAATTAATTCCATGCAGGAGGGATTATTGGTTTTAGATGCTCATTTAAGGGTGGTGGATGTAAATACCGAAATGAAGAAAATGTTATCCGGACGGTCTTCGCAGGTAGTTGGAATGGTATTTTCTCAACTGTTTCCGAACCAGCCAAATTTGGTTAAATCGGTTAACAGTATGATTAACGATAAAATTGAAATGGCTCTTAAGGACAATAACGAAACCAAATATTTTGAAGTAAGTATCACACAACTTTTTGAGAAAAATTACCTCTATACCGGTGTTATCCTTTTGTTCAGAGATATTACCGAACATAGATTGGCTGCTGAAAAATTAAAGAAACAGGCTGATGAATTAATTGCCCTCAATAAATTAAAAGATAAACTCTTCTCTATCATTTCACACGATCTAAGAAGCCCCGTTTCCAATTTAATGAAAGTGCTGAATATGAACGATACGGGTATACTTTCTGATGATGACCTGAAAATAATGCTTCCGGTTTTATCCAAGAATATTGGTTATGTATCCGGATTGCTCGAAAATCTTTTATACTGGTCAAGAACCCAAATGCAGGGGGAAACCATTAACCGTATCAACTTTAACCTGCATGCCATTATATTAGATAAGCTTAATCTTTTTGAAAAACAAGCCGAAGAAAAAGGCATCAACCTTATCAATAAAATAAACGACCAAACAACCGTATCTGCCGATAAGGATATGATTGATTTTGTATTAAGAAACCTGATTGGTAATGCTATTAAATTCTGCAAAAATGGTGATTCCATTACCATCAGTGCGGTAATTGATGCATCAAACACCACAATTTGTGTGGCCGATACTGGTGCCGGTATAAAAGAAGAAAACCTGCGCAATCTTTTTAAAACAACCGTTTTTACTACCAAAGGTACAATGGGCGAACAGGGCACAGGATTAGGCCTGGTAATCTGCAAAGATTTTATTGAGAAGAATAATGGTAAAATTTGGGTAGAAAGCAAGTTGGGTACAGGCAGTAATTTTTATTTTACCATTAACAATGCCACTCCCGAATTGGCTTTCCCTGCAATGGAAAATGAAACCATCAGTGATGATTATTATTTGTTTAAATAATCTGCAAAAAGTCAAAACTATTATTATTAACCAAACTGAAGTCTGCTATTCAGCTTTACTTGCGTCGCACACTTGTACGGCAGCACTAACAGCGGCAAACAAGTAATTTATCATCTTTTCTTAGCTCCAAAACAAAATTGTAAGCAAAAGCAATTACATTTATTTTATAACCAATTAGAATAGTTTTATGAATGCTGAGATGGCTGTGGCATGTAATAATTTTTTAGGCGAGGGGCCCGTATGGCATAAAGGCCGGAACAGTTTTTTTTGGGTGGATATTGAAGGGCAGTTATTACAGGAATATAATATTTTAACCCAAAACGTGCAAAACTGGCAAATGCCCGTACGTATTGGTACTATCGCTATAATTAATAATGAGGAACTGGTAATTGCCCTACACGGGTCAATTGTTTTATTTAATCTATCAAACGGAACATTTAAAACAATCGCTCCTCTCGATGCCGAAAACAAAATGAACCGCGCAAATGATGGCAAGTGCGATAGTAAAGGCCGATTATGGGTGGGCACCATGCATATATATGGTAATCAGCCGGTGGGTAGTTTGTTTGTGCTGGAGGGTAAAAATATTACAAAACAACTTACCGGTTTAGGCATATCAAATGGTATGGATTGGACTGCAGATGACAGTAGGTTTTATTTTATTGATTCTCCTACACAAAGAGTAGACGCTTTTAAATTTAATGCAGCAAATGGCACCATTAAATTTGATAGGACAGTAATACATATACCAGCTAATGAAGGATCTCCGGATGGAATGTGTATTGACAATGAAGGCATGTTATGGGTTGCACAATGGGGTGGATATGCCGTTAAACGATACAATCCAAATACAGGAGAATTGCTCCAAACCATTGATGTGCCTGCACCACAGGTTACTTCATGTGCTTTTGGAGGTGAAAATCTCGATGCCCTTTTTATTACTACAGCAAGCGTTGGTTTATCGGCTGATATAATGGAGAAATATCCCCTAAGTGGTAATTGCTTTATATGCCAGCCTGGTGTAAAAGGTGTGGGACCATTTTACTTTACACCATAATGCCAGTTTCAAACCAATTTGCTGCATAGCATTACTGGTGTACAAGTGAGTGACACAACGAAGCTTGTTAATTGTTATGCTGCTGACCTAAAAAATGGGTTTAAACAGCTTCATAAATATCAAGTACCTGCTGTGCCGTTTTTTGCCAGGAAAACATAGCCGCCCGGTTAATGCCATAAGCTATAGTTTGATTGCGCAACGATTCGTTTTGTAATACATTTAATATGGTTGCGGCAATATCATCAGGTTGTGTGGGGTCTATCAATAAGGCGCCTTCGCCAGCCACTTCTGGCATTGCCGAAGTATTGCTGGTGATGACAGGTATACCGCAAGCCATGGCCTCCAGGATTGGAATACCAAAACTTTCTCTTAAAGAAGGGTATAAAAACATTTGCGCCAGTCGGTATAGATTTGGTAATTCCTTATTTGGAATATACCCTGTTAGCATGATATGGTTGATGAGGTGCTCGTTATTCTGCGCTTTTAACATGGCCAATAAATGATCTCTGCCAAAATCTGGCATTACCAGCGTAAAATCAAGTTGCCCTTTTGCATGCAGTAAGCCCAAAGCTTTCATCACGTTAGGGAGATTTTTTTTAGGGTCGGTATTGCCTAAAAAAAGAACAAAGCGGTCGGGCAAATTCATTTTTTGCTTAAATGCAAGCAATTCAGCCTCATTTTTTTCTGGTGTAAAATGGCTGCCACAGGCATTATATACTGTTTTAACCCTGTTTTCAGGAATATGTAAACCTTCAATAATCCGCTGACGTTCATAATCGCTTACAGTGATAATGGTTTGCGCTTTTTTGGCAATACGTGGCACATTCCACCTGCGATAAAGGTTACCAAAACGTTGATAATAGGTACCTTCTTTAATCATCCATTTTTCCAAATAAATAATATCATGAATGGTAACTACCAAGGGCAATTTAGTTGATATGGGAGCAGTATTACTGGTGCAATGCAATAGATTAACTTTATCTTCTTTGCAGGCTTTTGGAAGCATATTTTGTTCCCAAACAGGGTAGGAGGCCGGCCCTTTTACCTGAATATGCATATGGCTGCTATTCACAAGTGCATTACTATCTTCATCGGGTTGTACATACACATAATAATCATGCGGGGTTTGCATTTGCTGTAAGTGGCGCAGTACTTCCAGAATTACAATATCCATTCCGTGCTTTTTTTTCCTGTAAATACGTTGCGCTTCTATACCGATTTTCATAAAGGAGGATTTTTAAGGTAAATAAAATTTGTACTATTTATTTATCGTGCTTGTCTTTACTGGTGTTACTAAAATTCCAGATAAGCCCTTTCCAAAAAGCTTTCAGGTGATTCCAATCTGCTTTTAATATATAGCCAATCAAGTTTTTGGGAACGGCAATACAGAAATAATACAGATACATCAGTAGCTTTTGTATACCAAATGTATTTCTTCTTAAATACAGTAATCTGTTACGGCTATAATAATAGGTTTTAAGTGTAGAACCTTTGCCGGTGCTAATAGATTCTTTATGCCAAACTTTACTGGCAGGTTCGTACCATATTGTATAACCAGCTCTTTTAAATCTTTCGCAGTAATCCATTTCTTCATAATAAAGAAAGAATAACTCTGCCATTAAGCCTACTTTATCAAAAGCAGCACGTGAAAACATCATGGCTGCACCATGCGCTCTGGAAGTAGGCATGGCAGTATCATGTTGCCCTTTATCTTTTTCTAAATAGCCAATGGAAAACCCACGGCCGGTTATGGGACTTATAGGAGAAAAGCCTGCAAATTGAATGGTATCAGGCTCATCATAATAAAGAATTTTAGGGCAGATAACGCCAATTTGCTTATCTGATTCCATTCTGTTAACCAGGGGTTCAAGAAAATCTGGTGCTACTTCCGTATCGTTATTTAGTAAAAACAAATAATCGCCGGTAGCGGCTTCAATACCTTTATTATTACCACCTGCAAAACCAAGATTCTCACCTGTATTTATATATTTTATCCAGGGATAATCTATGGGTAACTGGTAGCCGGGTTCTTTGTTACTATTATCAACCACTATTACTTCAATGGAAGGATAGCTTATTTTTTGCAGTGAAGCCAATAATGCTGCCGTTACTGCAGTGCCATTAAAGTTGATGGTTATAATAGAAACTTTTGGTGGAATGTTTGTCATGACGGGTATTTGGATGAAAATAAATTATTATAGTATTGTTGCTTCTCAACAATGGGCCTTATTATGGCCTACACTATTAGCTTATCGTAAATTAATGCCATTACTGCATATATAGCAATTGCAAAATAATTGTTGAATTGAAGTTGAATTATAATAATGTGGCATAGGTAATGGATTTATTGGTACTGATTATTATTCTAAAATTAATGCGTTTAAACGATAAACATCATGATATTACTCATTTTATTTAATAAAATAGGCCGCTTGTTTTAATATGTAAAAGTAAAAACCAGCTATTGTATTTAAACTGTAGTATCATGAAAGTTTTTATATAGAATTAATTCTACAAAATGCTGACAATCAATAAAATAATGCATTTTTTTTATAAATAATTACCTATAAATTAAGTTCATACACAAAAATTATTTAGTTTTATGTTACTAAAAATTTAATCCATAACCTACCATCCCAAAAACCGTTTCATCCTTTAAATCTGTACAATATGAAAATTACATTCTGGATTTTCCTGTTTATTATTTTTTATACTTATGTTGGCTATGGCATTTTTTTATATGCCCTGGTTAGAATAAGAAGAATAATTAAAGGAAAACGAAATAGCAATTTTGATTTAACCAATCTTCCTACCTGTACGCTAATCATTGCTGTATTTAATGAAGCATCCATCCTGGAGGAAAAAATAAAAAATACAAAAGAACTTGTTTACCCCGATGGGAAAATCAATTTCCTTTTTGTAACCGATGGTTCTACCGATGAATCGCCTGAAATAATTAAAAAACACGAAGGCATTTCATTGATGCATTCACCCGAACGCAGGGGTAAAATTCATGCAATGCACCGCGCTATGAATGAAGTGCATACCGAAATTGTAATTTTTACCGATGCCAATACCTTTTTAAACAAAGAAGCCCTTATTAATATTGCCCGGCATTATCAGGATAGAACAGTTGGAGCAGTGGCTGGTGAAAAACGAGTACAAATAGATGAAACTGCCGATGCTACTGCAGGTGAAGGTTTTTACTGGAAATACGAATCTGCTTTGAAAAAATGGGATTCAGAATTGTATTCCGTTGTTGGAGCTGCGGGTGAACTATTTAGTATCCGCCGCGATTTATATATACCTGTACCGCCCGATACCGTGTTAGACGATTTTATGATTTCCCTGCGTATTGCCGAAAAAGGGTACCGCATCGTGTACGAGCCTGATGCATTTGCCTTGGAAACATCCTCTGCCAGCATTTCTGAAGAACTAAAACGAAAAATTAGAATTGCTGCCGGCGGCATACAATCTGTAGTAAGGTTAAAAAGTCTGCTAAATCCATTTCATAATTTTGTGCTTACATTTCAATATATCAGTCACCGCGTGTTAAGGTGGACAATCACCCCATTTTTAATGATTGCCGCCGTTATTATCAATGCAATAATTGTTTGGCAAACAGGCGAGTGGTTATACATGGTTTTACTGGCAGGACAAATACTATTTTATGCCCTGGCAATAATTGGGCTTACTTTTGAAAAAAGAAATATCCGCATTAAAGCCTTGTTTATACCCTATTATTTTTGCGTAATGAATTATGCTGTGTTGGCAGGAATAAAGCGATATGCATTTGCCGAGCAAAAAGTAACCTGGGAAAAAGCAAAAAGAAAATAAAAACAATCGTAAACAGTTTTACCTAAAAAGCTGCGTAACCTATATGCGGCTTTTTTATTAATACCAATAACTGGTAGCCTTGCACTAGAACAAATAGTTGGCTTTACTTGCGTCGCACTCTTGTACTGTATAACTTTATGGAGCTAATGCATCAGGTTGGATTTTTAATTACATGTTTAAAAGGTAAAATATGATTTTTGAAACAGTAGAATTTCTTGCAAAAGAAATAGAAAAATATATTCATCACATAACCAACAATACAGAAATACCTGTTTCAATTAAAATTGGCCAGGTTGCTTCGGCTGCCGAAAGCAATGCACACAATAATTTCGGCCAACTAACTTTGGTAAATATTGGCGAGGAAAAATTGCCTACCCTTCAAACCAGTAATAACCCGGAAAATAATAATGGTGTAGCAACCAATCTCAATTTGTATGTATTACTATCCTTCCACCAACCAGCATATGGTGATGCACTTAAATGTTTAGGATCTAGCGTAAGCTTTTTTCAGCATCAACCCATATTTAGCCGGGAAACAAACCCAAATATACCAGACACACTTCAACAAATAATTGTTGAACATTACTCATTAAATTTAGAGCAACAGCATCATTTATGGAGTACCATTGGAGTACCATACAAACCTTCTGTACTGTATAGAGTAAGGGTAAAAGCGATACCAAATTTGAGCTAAACCAAAACTGGCAAAATGCTTGTGAACATTAAATATTTCTGGGATTTTTCCATTGTAATTGTAAGCGCTTTATAGTTTCATTTAATCGCTCATAACGCGTTTCCGCTTTTTTGGCAGTAACAATCCACTCTACATATTCTTTTTTGTTGGTAAATGATAGCGTATTAAAAAATGTTGCTGCACTTTTGTTTTTATTTAATAAATCCAACAGATCCTGGGGCGGTGTTATAGTTTTTGTAGCTGCATCAATATAATGTTCAATTTCCCTTTGTTTGGGTGCTGTCTGTTTTATAGCATCATCTGCATTTTTTCTCCTAAAACCAAAGGCACTCCAGGTTTCGTCAAAAGAAATAAGGCTGAGCCAGGTTAAGGTATTTTCATGCTTTAATAAATTATCCCAGCCTTTATCCCGCGTTAAATCGGTTTGCAATTTAGAACTTCCCTTTGGGTAATATATCCAACAAACTATATGCTGGTTTACTAATGTCAATACGTATTCCAATTCCTTATCAAAAGCGGCTTTGTTTAAAACAAACCAATGTACCTGATTATATTTTTTACCTCTATCATCTGTAACAAGCACCGTTTCAGGTAAAGGGGACAGTTTTTGTTTAAAATCTGCTGGTGCATTCAGGCAGAGAATGGTTTCACCTGCTTTGATCTTTAATTTCTGAGCGGTTGATAAGGCCATTTTTCTTTTAAAAATACTAAGCAATTAGATGATAAGTATCATTTAATCCCATCCGCAATAGCAAATTTTGCTGCCATGAAAGAAGAAATTTGAAGTGAGTGACACAAGAGGCGATGCCATGATAACACAAATGCCGGCTAATAACTGCTAAAAAGTACCACTAAAACAGGTGAAATTTTGCTATTATGACAATTTTTCACCTTTTCCTGTCATGGCATAATGATTGAACAAGGAAACTTGTAAAATTTTGAATACTAACCATTAAAGAAAATAAATACTATGGGAAAGATAATAGGAATTGATCTTGGAACTACCAACAGTTGCGTATCTGTAATGGAAGGCAATGAGCCGGTAGTAATTGCCAATGATGAAGGACGTCGTACTACGCCATCTGTGGTAGCGTTTCTTAAAAATGGCGAACGTAAAGTAGGTGATCCGGCTAAACGCCAGGCCATTACCAACTCACAAAATACCATATCCAGCGTAAAACGCTTTATGGGCCGCAGGTTTGATGAAGTAACTGAAGAAATAAGCCATTGGAGCTATAAAGTAGCCAAAGGTGACAATAATACCGTTCGTGTTGATATTGATGGCCGTTTATATACACCACAAGAAATTTCTGCAATGATTTTGCAGAAAATGAAAAAAACAGCTGAAGATTATTTGGGCCAGGAAGTTACCGAAGCAGTTATTACTGTACCTGCTTATTTTAATGATGCGCAACGTCAGGCTACTAAAGAAGCCGGTGAAATTGCCGGTTTAACCGTACGTCGTATTGTGAACGAGCCTACTGCTGCTGCATTGGCTTATGGTTTGGATAAAAAACATGCCGATCAAAAAATCGCTGTATTTGACCTTGGTGGCGGTACATTTGATATATCTATACTGGACCTTGGGGATGGTGTTTTTGAAGTAAAATCTACCAATGGTGACACCCATCTTGGTGGTGATGACTTTGATAAAGTAATTATGGACTGGTTGGCAGATGAATTTAAGCAACAGGAAAATGTAGACCTGCGTAAAGACCCAATGGCTTTACAGCGTTTAAAAGAAGCTGCAGAAAAAGCTAAAGTAGAATTAAGTTCTTCCAGCGAAACTGAAATAAACCTGCCATATATCACTGCTATTGATGGTGTTCCTAAACACCTTGTTTTAAAATTAACAAGAGCAAAATTTGAAGCATTGGCAGATAAACTTTTTGCCAGGTGTTTAAAACCTTGCGAAATAGCATTGAAAGATGCAGGTTACAGCACTTCTCAAATTGATGAAGTTATATTGGTAGGTGGTTCTTCACGTATACCAAAGGTGCAGGAGATTGTTGAAAAATTCTTTGGTAAAAAACCAAACAAGAGCGTTAACCCTGATGAAGTGGTAGCAATTGGTGCAGGTATACAAGGTGGCGTTTTAACAGGTGAGGTAAAAGATGTGTTGTTACTGGATGTTACCCCATTAGGTTTAGGTATAGAAACAATGGGTGGTATTATGACAACCATGATACAATCAAATACTACCATTCCAACCAAAAAAACAGAAGTGTATTCTACCGCCAGCGATAACCAGCCAGGCGTACAAATTCACGTATTGCAGGGCGAAAGACCAATGGCTAATCAAAATAAAAGTTTGGGTGTGTTTAACCTGGATGGCATACCGCCGGCACCACGTGGCGTACCACAAATTGAAGTAACTTTTGATATTGATGCCAATGGTATGATACATGTAAGTGCTAAAGACAAAGGCACCGGCAAAGAACAAAAAATTCGAATTGAAGCAGGCAGTGGCTTAAGCAAGGAAGAAGTAGAGAAAATGAAGGCCGAAGCCAAAGCACATGAAGCAGAGGATAAACTGGCCCGTGAAAAAGTTGAAAAGCTTAACCAGGCTGATAGTATGATTTTCCAGACAGAAAAGCAATTTAAAGAGTTTGGCGATAAAATACCTGCTGACAAAAAAGCACCAATCGAAACTGCGCTAAACAATTTAAAAGAAGCGCATAAGAGCCAGGATGTAGCTGCCGTTGATGTAGCGATGGAAGCAATGAATACTGCATGGACAGCGGCCAGTGAAGAAATTTACAAGGCACAGGCTGCTGCGGGTGGTGCACAACCAGGTGCCGCTGATGCTGGCGCAAGTACTGATGCCGGTTCTGAAACAGTTACTGATGCTGAGTTTGAAGAAGTGAAATAATTTGTTGATGAATTTTAAATAGTAAAAGCCCTTGCAATTTTTGCAAGGGCTTTTTACATTATATATGAAATGCGCTTGGAAGAGAATGTTGTATTTGGTGTGGAGCCAAGCTACTTTATTGTATGGCAGCTTTACTTGCGTCGCACACTTGTACTGTAGCAAATAACTTGGCATAAAAGCGCCAATAAAAACTGATAAAGAAACGTAGAATAGTATCTATTGGCTGAATAGTATTACTGGCGTACAAGTGTGCGACGCAAGAATGTATAATAGTAGTATTACTGCAAGGCTAATAATTGCAATTGTTACATAATACACATAAACACGCCATTACTAATAATTAAAATCTACCTTTAATATACCCCCCAGAGATTAAATACTCTCTTTACCGCGATTTAAACCTATGATGAACCCAACCAATGATTAATAATGGAACTAATGTTGTGCCCATACCATCACAGTTTATAATTGCGATAGGTGCTTCTGCGGGAGGCCTTCAGGAAATTAATTCTTTTTTTGACCACACACCTTTGGATGGGGTTTCTTACGTAATTATCCAACATTTATCGGCTGACTATAAAAGTGTAATGGCAAATTTGGTCACCAATCACAGTAAGTTACAGGTTTTAGAAGCAACAGAAAATATGGTGGTGGAAGTAAACAAGGTATATGTGATTCCAAGCACCAATTACATGACAATAAACAATGGAAGGTTATTGTTAACTGAAAAGCAAAAAACCGGAACTCCTCATCTTACCATCAATACGTTTTTTAATTCCTTGGCGGATGATATGGGAAATAAAGCTATTGGGGTGCTTCTTTCTGGTACAGGGACAGATGGTACCAAGGGAATTGAAACAATAAAACTGGAAGGTGGTATGGTGTTGGTAAGCGACCCGGCAACTGCTGAATACAGCGAAATGCCTGCCAATGCCATTAAAACTGGTTTGGTAGACTATATTGTTGAGCCAGCAAAAATGCCTGCAATTATTGAAGAATATGTGAGGCGAAAAGAAAACTTAAAGGAAAATATTACAATAAATGAAGCTGAAGAAAAGATAAGAAAAGACATCGTTGATTTTATAAAAGAGCATTATCCTATTGATTTTTCCGATTATAAGCCATCTACCATTTTGCGCAGAATCAAAAGGCGAGCTGCAACTAAAAGCTTAAAAAATTTGGAATCCTATCTTGATTTATTAAAAGCAGATGACACAGAGGTTAAGGCTTTAACGCAGGATTTTTTAATTAGTGTAACAGCCTTCTTTAGAGACAAGGAAGCATTTGATTTTGTGGAATCATCAGTGATACCAGATATTATAAAAGACAAAACAAATGATGATGAAATAAAAATTTGGATAGCCGGTTGCGCTACCGGTGAAGAAGCTTACTCTATGGCAATATTATTTAAGGAAGCATTGGATAAAGCAAACAAGACTACCGACATTAAAATATTTGCAACAGACCTTGATAATAATGCACTTTCTTTTGCTAAAACTGGATTCTACGAGAATAGTATTAGTAAAAATGTGTCAACTGAAAGGCTAAACAGTTTTTTTACAAAGCAGGAAAATGGTTATAAGATAAGTGAAGTCATACGTAAAATGCTCATTTTTGCTAACCATGATTTGGTAAAAAATCCGCCATATTGCAATATGGATTTAATAAGTTGTAGAAACCTGCTAATTTATTTAAACCAAAACCTGCAAAAAAAATTGTTGACTATGCTTCAATTTGGACTTAAAAAAGATGGCTATTTGTTGCTTGGACCCAGTGAAAATATTGTTGAACAAAGCCCATTTATTGAAGAAGTAAATAAGAAGTGGAAAATTTATAAAATGCTGGAAGCGCAACGCAATGTGAACTTTGATGTTTTTTCACCGCCAGTATTGTCCGGCAATTCTGTGATTCCTGCAGAGTTGATTAAACAAAAAACTGGTAAAAAAAGGAATGATGGGTTAAATAAGGTTTTAAATGATGCCCTGATGCATGAAATGGGCAATGTAGGAGTTTGTGTTGATGAAGATAACCGGGTAGTACAATCTTTTGGAGACACGTCAAAATATTTATTACCTAAAATGTTCAATTTTGATCTTATTGAATTGTTGCCGAAAAACCTGTCCCTTGCTTATAAAAATGCCTGCAGACAGGTTGTAAAAACAAATAAAAAAGTAGAAATTAATGGCATTTCCATTCCGTTTAATAATGATGAAACGCTGGTTAATATAACTGTAATTCCATTTAAAGATGAAAGGAATGAACTTGATTTAAAACTTGTTCTTTTTAATGACAGTTCTTTAAATGAAGCATTTAAGAATGAAGGTCAGGCCTTTGATGAAAAATTGTACGCAAGTGAGCACATAAATAACCTGGAGGAGGAATTAAACCAAACCAGGATTAATTTACAGAATGCTTATGAAAAATTAGATGCTACCAATGAAAACATGCAATCTTTTAATGAAGAGTTGCTTTCTACCAATCAGGAAATGCAGAGTACTAGCGAGGAAATGCAATCTGTAAATGAAGAATTACATTCTATAAACGCAGAGTATCAATCAAAAATTAACGAGCTATCTGAGTTAAATGATGATTTAAATAATTATTTCAGGAGCAATGAAAATGGTCAACTTTTTCTAAGCAAAAAATTAGCACTCATAAAATTTTCACCTAGTGCTGTAAAGCATTTTAATTTGTTAGATACTGATTTGGGCAGGCCAATCACCAATATTTCTTCCAATTTAACGAATCAAACACTAGAAGCAGATGCAAAGGAAGTTATAGAGAAAGGTAATACCATTACCAAAGAGGTTGAAGCCATAAATGGCAATTGGTACCAAATGAAAACTATGCCGTATATAAGAGAAAAGAACAATTCTATTGATGGTGCCATAATAACATTTAACGATATTACTCAGTTAAAGCATGTTCAAAAAGAATTAGATAATACAAATAAAACACTTACTACTATAAATGCCGATTTGGACAATTTTGTATATACAGCTTCTCATGATTTATTAGGACCATTAAATAATATTGAACAGATTATTTCAATGCTGGATGAACATAAAGCCGCTTTTACCCCCGAAATAAATCAATATCATGCCTTAATGCAGACTTCAGTGGTGAAATTTAAATCATTAATCCGTGATTTGGCTGTAGTTGGTAAAATTGAAAGTCAGGGAATAGATTCGTTGCCAATCAATTTGTTACAATTAATAGATGAAATAAAATTGAGCATTCAAAGTACCATAAACAATTCTAATGCCATTATAACTACCCATTTTGATGTTGATGCTATCAGGTTCTCCAGAAAGAACCTGAGAAGTATATTATACAATCTGATTAATAACGCTATAAAATTCAGATCAGCTGAACGTACTATACAAATTGAAATTAGTACCCTAATTAAAGATGGCTTTGTACTGCTAAGTATTAGTGATAATGGTCTTGGTATACCCAAAGAACAAATAGGCAATGTATTTACCATGTATAAGCGAATTCATCAGGATATTGAGGGCCAGGGTTTAGGATTATACCTAATTAAAAAAATAGTAGATGCAACTGGAGGAAAGGTTGATGCGGAGAGTGAAGTAGGCAAAGGCAGTATATTTCATATTTATTTTAAATTATAGTGTAATAATCTATATAAAGTATTATAAACCAATTAATTGATATGGTATATTTAACGATTTAAATGTACCGGATAATCTTTCCTGATGCGTGTCAGTTATAAAGACCTGGCCATTTTCGGTTACACAAACACGGTGCATCAGATTAAACATACGTTGTGCATCCAGCTTTTCAAAAACATCATCCAATAACAGGAGAGGAGCAAAACCTTTTTTGGATTTCAAGTAGCTATATTCTGCCAATTTCAATGCAAATAATAAGCTTTTACGCTGCCCCTGGGAGGCCATAGTTTTAAATGGCAATTGGTGCATTTGTATTTCAATATCATCCTTGTGTATACCGCTACTGGTTCTTTGGAGATAAAGATCTTTCTGTTTGTTTTCGGAAAGTATTTCTGTGAAAGCTTTTTGCTGAAGCGGACTTATGTATTCTATACTTATAGCATCATCATCATTTGTTATATGTTGATATTCTTTGATAATGAGTGGAATAAAACTGGCCATAAAGGTTTTACGATAATCAAATATTTCGTTGCCAGAAGCAATTAACTGATCATCTAAAATGCTCATCAGTGTTTCGTCTAGATAATTTCTTTCAGCGGCTGTTTTTAGCAGGCTATTTCTTTGATCAAGTATTTTTCTGTAGGCAATTAAATATTGCAGATAATCTGGAAATAATTGTGAAAGAATTGTATCGATAAAATTCCTTCTGGCTTCACTGCCTTCGGTTATAAGTTGAATATCGTCTGGAGCCACAAATACTACCGGATACTGCCCAATATGGCTGGAGAATTTCTTATATACTTCATCATTGATCTGCAATTCTTTTCGGTTATTTTCACGTAAAATGCAGATTACGTTCCTGCTTTCTTCGTGCTTAGTAAAGGAACCTTCAATTCTAAATCCTTTCAATTGTTGAAATGTACTTTGGGTATCTGGCTTTGAGAAATAGCTTTTTGTAAAACATAAATAGTGAATGGCGTCTAATAAATTGGTTTTACCTGTACCATTGTTACCATAGATACCGATTATTCGTTCATTAAATGTAAATGAGTTATATAAATAGTTTCTAAACTGTGTAACCGTTATGTTTTGTAAGCTGATCATTAAGTGTGCAAGATATGATACACAAATTTAGAATTGATTTTCTGATGCCAGAAATGTGGAACCCTGAACCGAGCGTGGCAAGCGGAGCCTAATTAATAATGTATTTATGGCTACCTAAATTAAAAGAATATTATTAGCCTATAATTAACATTATGTTAAGTAGGTATTTAGAAACTCTTTTATTTAAACCCAAGTACCTCATTCCATTCTATATCTAAATAAAAAAACCGTTGCTGTTAAGTCAGCAACGGTTTTAGAATATAAATAGATTCCTTAGTTCTTATATTTATCGTGTTCGCTGTCGTATAATTTGTATTTAGCATCAAATGCATCAAAATCTTTAGGATTTACACCTTTACTTTTTTCTCGTTTCCAGGCAAATATATTAGCCAGATAATCTACCGATCTGTTTAAGCTATTACTTTCAGCTTTATTTCTATCTGTTTTTGCTTTTAAAACAGAGTATCCCTTCTCTAACCACTCGATAGATTTTGCAGCTATTTCTTGTTGTTCTTTAACAATGGCATCACGCTTTGCCTTTAATTCAGCCGACTGACCAGTATAATTATAAAACCTGTCATCTAAGGTTGTAAAAGTACTATAGTATAATACGCCGGTATTAAAAGCATAAAGTCCTTCTGCATTATTTAAATTAAATGCTTTTGCAAAAGCATCAGCAGCAGCCATTTTTAAATTTACTTGCTGTGTGCTATCCAGCGCATTTTGTTGGGCCTTGTCTGGAGATGCAAATGACTCAGCAAAAGTTACATAATCATCTTCCTTTAATTTACCTGCGGCATCATCTGCTTTATATTTCGCTACAATTTCCATTAAACTGGAATTGGTAGTTTGATAATTCATAGCAAATTGATTCCACAAGGATAATTGTTTAGGATGCGCTTCTCTTGCAACGGCCAGGTATTTATTAAATTCTGCTTCATTCTTTTTATCTGTTTCATAATTCAGAATGAATTTATAAATGTCAATATAATCCGCGTCATTAATTTTCCAATCGGCAAGTGCTTTATATCTTTTTACTGCATCATCTTGTTTACCTGCATTTTGAGCAGCATAGGCAGTATAGAGAACCACAGTAGTGTCAATGGTATATTTTCCTGTAGCACTTAATCCATTTTTACCTATAAATTCACTTACATTCTGGCAAAAGCTAAAACTAGCGTATGCATTATTCCAGTCGCTTGCCTGAAAATAGCTTCTTCCATTATTAAAAGAAATGCCATATAAAAGGCTAATTGCCCTGGAGCCATCTTCTTTAAGCAATTTCAAATCTGGTTCTTTAGTAACATATACGTCCAAAGCTGCTAAAGCATCGGTTCCTGCAGTAGTATATTTTTTGGTTAAAGCACTATCTGCATAAATTTCGGCGTAAACTTTAACCTTCCACAAATAGGTTTCAGCTTTGTCTTTTAATTTGCCTTCAGTTAATAGTTTATCTACTTCTTTCTTAGCATCGTCAAATTTACCAGTGCTGTAATCGATCACTAATGCATTGTAGTTCTGCGCCTTAGAGAATAAACATACTGCAGAAAGTAAAATGGCCAGGCATACTTTTTTCATGATGTGCAATTTATAATTGGTTATTTGTTGGATCTGTAATATCCTGATCATTATTATCTTCAGCAGCGTCTCCGGCTTCAGTTGAAGAAGTTGTTGTATCAGTACTTTGTGCTTCAATATTACTGTTTTCTTCTGTGTTTTCAGCTTCAATCAGGTCTTCTTCCTGTTCCTGAATTTTTGATATTGCCGCAATTTCATCCGTTTCATCAAGTCTTATTAGTCTTACACCCTGTGTTGCTCTGCCCGCTTCTTTAATACTGGAAACCGCAGTTCTAAGGGTAATACCAGATTTGCAGGTAATAATCAGATCTTCTTTGCCATCCACATCCAGTAAGCCAATCAAATTACCTGTCTTATCTGTAACATTAATGGTTTTTACTCCTTTTCCTCCCCTGTTGGTAATCCGGTAATCTTCCACCAGGGTTCTTTTGCCATATCCTTTTTCACTAACTACTAATACAGTTTTTTCAGCATCATCTTTTTTAACACATATCATGCCAATTACTTCATCATTTTCCCCATCAACTTCAATACCCGAAACACCTATGGCACCTCGGCCTGTTGGACGCACCTTATCTTCAGGGAATCTGATGGCTCTTCCGCTTTTAATGGCCAACATAATCTCGCAATTACCATCTGTCATTCTTGCTTCCAGCAACTCATCCCCTTCTACAATATTTATGGCATTTACACCATTGGCTCTTGGTCGACTAAATTCTTCCAGCAAGGTTTTTTTGATGGTTCCTTTCTTTGTACATAAGATGATATAATGACTATTGATATACTCTTTATCATCTAATTTCTTTACATCTATAATTGCCCTTACTTTATCGTCACCAGGCAATTGAATCAAATTTTGAATGGCACGACCCTTACTTTGCTTATCCCCTTCAGGTATTTCATGCACTTTTAACCAGTAGCAACGACCCTGTTGGGTAAAGAACATCATAGAATCGTGGGTAGAAGCTACAAATAAATGTTCTACATAATCTTCTTCCCTTGTTTTACTACCAATTGCTCCTCTTCCACCTCTTCTTTGCTGGCGATATTCAGTTGCCGAAGTTCTTTTAATATACCCTAAATGTGAAATAGTAATGATAACATCTTCTTCTTCAATAAGATCTTCAATACGCATTTCATTGGCCATGTATTGAATTTCAGTTTTCCTTACATCGCCAAATTTTTCTTTTATTTCCAGTAACTCGGTCTTAATCAACTCATAACGCAAAGGCTCGCTATCAAGCAGTTCCTGTAAATGCGTAATTAGTTTCATTAATTCATCAAACTCAGCTTTAATTTTATCACGTTCCATTCCGGTAAGGCGCTGCAACCTTAATTCCAGAATGGCTTTGGCTTGTATTTCATCAATACCCCAGCCAGCATTTATCAGGCTTTCTTTTGCTATATCAGGGGTTGCTGAATTTCTAATTAATCTAATTACTTCATCCAAATGGTCTAATGCAATAAGATAACCTTCTAAAATATGGGCCTTTTCTTTTGCTTTCTTTAACTCAAAAATGGCTCTTCTTGTTACCACTTCCATTCTAAAATCAACAAATTCAACAATTAAATCCCGCACATTTAAGATACGGGGACGGCCTTTTACTAATGCTACATTGTTGATGCCGTAGCTGGTTTGTAATTCGGTGTATTTATATAATTGGTTAACCAATACATTGGCAACACCATCACGCTTAAGGTCAATTACAATTCGGGTACCTTCGCGCTGGTTACTTTCGTTGTTCACATGAGCAATACCTTCAATTACCTTATCATTTACCAATTGCCCAATCTTATCTGTTAACATATCGCGGTTAACCTGATAGGGCACCTCGGTAATAATGATTTGTTCTCTACCGCTAGGCTTGGTATCAATATGGCATTTACCACGTAAAACCACTCTTCCCCTTCCCGTTAGCAAACCTTGTTTAACACCTTCCATCCCAAAAATAATTCCACCTGTAGGGAAATCCGGTGCTTTTACATACTTTATAAGATCGTCAATTGTTATTTCTTTATCCTCAATATATGCCACACAGCCATCGATAACCTCGCTTAAGTTGTGGGGCATCATATTAGTTGCCATACCAACAGCAATACCACTACTTCCATTTACCAATAGCTGGGGAATTCTAGTTGGCAAAACTGTAGGTTCTTCCAAAGAATCGTCAAAATTCAGCTGAAAATCAACGGTTTCTTTTTCAATATCTTCCAACATGGCTTCAGAAAACTTCTGCAGCCTTACCTCCGTATAACGCATGGCTGCCGGTGGGTCACCATCCTGGTTACCAAAATTACCCTGTCCGTCTACCATTGTATAACGCATATTCCAATCCTGCGCCATACGTACCAGTGTATCGTAAATACTGGCATCGCCATGCGGGTGATATTTACCCATTACTTCACCAACAATACGGGCCGATTTTTTATAAGCTCTGTTACTGTAGTTTGCTAATTCCCGCATTCCAAACAATACACGCCTGTGTACTGGTTTAAAGCCGTCTCTAACGTCAGGTAGTGCTCGTCCAACAATTACGCTCATAGAGTAATCTATATAAGCGGTTTTCATTTGCTCCTCAATATTTACCTGAATTATCCTATCGTTGTCACTGGTTTGCTCCGGTATTAAATTTTCTTCCATAAAATTATTAAATGATCCTCTAATCTCGTTTTTGGCAAGGGTGGCAAATTTACCTTTTTAGGCTTGAAATACAGCAAAAAACATCTGTTTTTTACAGGCTTTTATCCACAGTGTTAACAAGCTTTTATAGGTATTACCCTATTGAGGTTCAAAAGCTTTTAATTATGTATGGAAATGGTTAGATTGATTTAAACAGGGGGCTTTAGGCTGTAGACAATTTATGCTGCATTTGCCCGGGCTTTACGCTGCAAGTCCTCGCTCACTATCGTTCGCTGTGGGCTTTCCGCTGCAATCCCGCAGCCTGGCAGCAGCTGAATAAATAGGTAGCTGAATAAAAATGCAAGATATTGGTATTCAATACTATAAGGTCTATATTTTGTTTTTAATAATTAGGTTAAACCCATATGATTGTGTTTTAGATGCCATAGATGTGGAACCCTGAACCGAGCGTGGCAAGCGGCGATTACCAAAAGATATACAGCTTGATACATAAAAAATATCTAAAAATTGGATTTAACTATTGGCTGCATAGTAATTCCACATAATGTTAAATACCTTTTCTTTTAATTCTTTGGCGGTTAAACCATCGCTTTCTACAGGTGGTAAAAAATGCATTTCCATTTTATGCGGATATAAATAAAATGGTTTGTTGATGGGTAATACTTTTTTGGTATTAAAAAGCAAGGCTGGTATCACGGCTTTGCCAGTATCAATGGCTAGTTTAAAAGCTCCGTCATAAAAAGGTTTAAGCGGATCATCCGATCTGTTGCGGGTGCCTTCCGGGTAAATGACCATATCAAAACCGCTGGAAAGTACTTTTTTCATTTTTATATAACTTTCTAAACGGCTTTTGGTGCTTTTTCTATCTACCAGAATGCTGCCAATTATATAAAATACATTTACCAACGGGATGTATGCAAAACTGGTTTTACCAATGGTTTTGTTTGGCCGGGGCATAAAAGGGGTAGTTAATGGAATATCCATCAGGCTATTATGGTTACATACCACCACAAAATTTCTGTCTTTTGCAAAATGTTCCGCACCCTTAACTTTTACCGGACTGGCAATCATATAAAGATAAAAAGTCATCCATACCCTTGAAATTTGCCTGTGAAACCTGGCTTTATAGGGTTCTTTTAGAATATAACAAATAAGGTAGAAAAGATCTGCAATAATCATTGTGCTTACAAATAACAATAGCCCATATAAAGCCCAAATTCTACCAAAAATTTCTTTAAATAGTTTCATGTAATACCTGTTTTCTTATTGTGGATTCCAATCTATTGGATGTGTACCCTGTTTAATAAGTAATTCATTTGTTTTACTAAAATGCCTGCAACCAAAAAAGCCATTATGCGCACTTAAAGGCGATGGATGCGCTGCTTTAAGTATAAAATGTTTACTGGCATCTATTAAATATTGCTTTTCCTGAGCAAATTTGCCCCAAAGTAAAAATATAATCCCTTTTTTATGCTGTGAAATTGCTTTTATAACAGCATCTGTAAATTCAGCCCAACCAATTTTTGCATGGCTCATTGGTTCTGATGCCCTTACAGATAAGGATGCATTTAATAAAAACACCCCTTGATTTGCCCATTTGGTCAGATTTCCAACCGGAGATATTGGTATGCCGGTATCGGATTGCAGCTCTTTAAAAATGTTTTGTAAAGATGGCGGCAAAGCAATTCCATCCTGAACAGAAAAGGATAATCCATGTGCCTGCCCGGCACCATGATAGGGATCTTGCCCAAGAATAACTACTTTAATTTTACTAAACGGGGTTTTGTCAAATGCATTAAAAATGAAGTTACCCGGCGGGTAAATAATTTTCTTTTGTGCTTTTTCAGTCTTTAAATAATGGGCAATTTGTTTAAAATATGGTTTGGAAAACTCATCAGAAAGTACTTGTTTCCATTCAGATTCTATTTTTACATCCATATTTTTAAAGTTCTGTTTGGGTGCAAACTAATTAAAATTTACATTTGCCGCCTCAGAGGCCCGGTAGCTCAGTTGAATAGAGCAACAGCCTTCTAAGCTGTGGGTCATTGGTTTGAATCCAATCCGGGTCACAAAGATAGTCTCCTTATAGAGACTATCTTTTTTTATACTATTCTCCGAAGCACTGCGTTGTATTAACATCCCAATATTATTTGCGTATAAAATGTTGTAGAGATGTTTTAAAATTCATTTACTAAATCATAATGGTTTAAGCATTCTAATTTAATATTGCGTAGAGAAACCATGAAGCTTACTTTACCATCTATATTAAGAACATACATTTTTAAAAGTATTATAGCTGTTTTGGTATTTTTTGCCATTTGCCCATTACAAATTCATGCTCAATGTTCCTCCACCATTAATAGTTTTCCGTACAATGAAGGATTTGAAAGTTCCAATGGCGGATGGACATCCGGGGGAACCAACAGTGATTGGGCTTGGGGAATACCAATAAAATCTACCATTAATAAAGCTGCTACCGGGTCTAAATGCTGGATTACGGGCGGACTTAACAAAGTGGCATATAACAGTGGACAAAACAGTTGGCTAAAAACGCCTTGCTTTAATCTCTCCAATATTCAACACCCTTATATAAAATTTTATGTTTTTTGGGATACCGAAGGCCAATACGATGGCGCAAATATTGAATATTCTATCAATAATGGTACTTCCTGGCAATTATTAGGAAGCTTAAGTGATACTAAAAATTGTCTTAACGAGAACTGGTATAATGCCAGTTCAATAAAATTTTTGAATGATGCCAATGCATGGTCGGGCACCAATCAAAGTGGCAGTGGTGGTTGTGTGGTTGGGAACGGCAGTGGTAAATGGGTATTGGCCCAGCACACATTGCCATTATTGGCAGGTAAAACCAGTGTTAGCTTTAGATTTGTATTTGCTTCAGGCTCATCATGCAACAGTTTTGATGGATTTGCCATTGATGATTTTACTATTGGTGAAGCACCATCTAATGATGCATCTTTTACCTATTCCTGTGTAAACAATAATACCATTAATTTTACAAGCACCTCTACACCTTGCCCGGTTAGTTATTTGTGGAATTTTGGTGATCCTTCATCTGGCTCAAGTAATACCTCTACCCTGCCTAATCCTTCTCACACCTATGCATTGGCGGGTGATTATTTTGTGAGTTTAACGGTAACCGGGCCAGATAACGGCTCCTCTACCTATATAGAAACCAACTTTGAAATAATCAACAGTATTACCGCTAAAATTTTGCAGCCGGTATTATGTAATGCTGATAAAACTGGTGCGGCCTATGTAAGTTTTAGCGGAGGTGGCTCACAATTTATCTATAGCTGGAATACAAGTCCGGTACAAAACACAGATACAGCCAGAAATTTAGGGGCTGGGAATTATATAGTTACTGTGTCTGGATTAAGTGGATGTGCTGCCAATGCCAATATTACCTTAACAGAACCATTGCCTGTAAGTTATACTGTGGTAAACAGTAATGCCAGTTGCGGCAGCAATAATGGTAGTATTACACTTGATGTGAGTGGAGGGGTGTTTCCTTATACCTATCAATGGTCACCGAATGTAAGTACCTCTAATATTGCGGATCATTTATTTGCAGGCGATTATACCATTTTGGTAACAGATAATAATAATTGCCAAAAAACAATTAATACTACTGTTGCAAATAATCCAGGTACTCTTGCCATTACGGTTACTAACCTCAGTAATATAACTTGTGCTGGTGGTAATAATGGATCTGCTACCGTAAATGTAACTGGTGGTACTACACCTTATATCTATGATTGGTTACCTTTTGGTGGAGCTGGCAACACTGCCAGTAGCCTTGTTGCGGGTAATTATAAAGTAATTGCAACAGATCAAACCGGGTGTAAAGACAGTACGCAGTTTACCTTAACAGAACCATTACCATTACAAACAAACTTAAATATTCAAAATACACCTTGTGGAACCAATCAGGGTAGTGCATCAGTTAGTGTAAGTGGTGGTACAGGTAACTATCAGTATTTATGGACACCGGGTAATTTTACAACACCAACTATCAATAATTTGGTGGCAGGTAAATATATAGTGTTGGTTACTGATGCAAACGGATGCACAAAAATTGATTCAGCCATTGTTTCAGGAACTTCTGGTGTGAGCATACAATTATCGAAAACAGATTTAAGCTGTTTTGAAAACAATACCGGTGCCGCACAGGCTGTAATAACAGGCGGAGTACAACCCTATACCATTCAATGGTCAAATGGTGTGTCTACTTTTTCAGGCAACAATATCACCAACCTGCCAGCAGGAAAATATATTATCCAGGTGCAGGATGCCAGTATTTGCAGCGCAATTGATTCTATTTCAATTATTCAGCCTGCTGCAATAAATATTGGTATAACCACCACACCGGAAACCTGCAATAAGGGCAATGGTTCAGCTATCGCAACTGTAGGTGGGGGAACTGCTCCTTATAGTTACTCATGGTCACCTTCCGGGGGGAAGAACGCAACTGAATTAAACCTTTCAGCCGGAAATTATACGCTGACTGTTTTAGACGGAAATGGTTGTGTTTCCAATTCCAATGCGATCGTTACCGCCTCCGCTACTATTACCAGTACCATTACCGGAACTGCTACCAGTTGTGGGAATAATAATGGCACTATTCAACTCGATGTACAAGGTGGTTTGGCTCCATATCAATATCAATGGACGCCAGGTAATGTTAATTCAAATACACTAACCGCGTTGGCAGCAGGGAAATATATTGTGTTAATTACAGATCAGAATGGCTGTACTAAAAATGATTCTATTGATATAGCCCCTTCACAGGGAATTACAGTACAACTATCTGCAACCGATGCGCTTTGTGCAGCTACCAAAACTGGCACAGCGAATGCAGTTATATCCGGAGGTAATCTACCATATTTGGTAAATTGGGATAATAATCTAGGAGAAAATTTTAGTGGCAATACCATTACCAATCTTTCTGCAGGTATTTATACCATTCATATTAACGATGCAGACAATTGTACAGTACAACAAAGTATTACCATAAATGAACCTTTACCCATTGGTATAAATTTAATTTCTACGGCCGAAAATTGCGATGCGCAGGATGGTAGTATTATTAGCAATATTACTGGTGGCACCCAGCCATACCAATACCAGTGGTTACCTATAAATAGCAACTCCCCTAACCTTAATAATCTGGCTGCTGGTACTTATCAGCTTACTGTAAATGATGCAAATAACTGTATGGCAAATGCATCCGAAACTATTTCAAAAACAAACACACTCAGTATCACATTGGGGAATGATACTACCATTTGTTCAGGAGATATTATTCATCTTTATCCAGGCAGTTTTATCAGCTATTTGTGGCAGGATAATTCAATATCCCCTTCATTTTCTGCTATTACCGAAGGGCTTTATACAGTAAATGTAACCGACCAAAATGGCTGTACTGCAAATGCTTCCATAAATATTGTAGCCGATTGTGGTGATATTTATTTCCCCTCTGGATTCACGCCAAATCATGACGGATTGAACGACAATTTTGGCCCTATCGGGAATATAAATGCCATCAGTAATTATGAGATGAATGTGTATAACCGGTTTGGCAAACTGGTATTTCAAAGCAAAACTCCTGGAACTAAATGGGATGGTACCGTATTTGGTAAAGAACCGCAAAGCGCAGCCACTTATGTCTGGTTTGCAAAATTTGTTTTCAAGGGTACAAACTATACCCGAAAAGGTACTATTACTATCTTACGATAAAATGCTCCCTAAAGTTATTCTACAGTGCAACTGATCCGGAATTAAAATACATGCTATTGTACGGGCAGCGTATTAATAATTAAGCTTTACTTGCCACGCTCGGTTCAGGGTTCCACTTTTATGGCAGCAAATTATTACCATAAAAAACAGCTGATACATATTCCGGAAGTACAAGAGTGCGACGCAAGAAATGCCGCCACAATGAAGCATTGCCTGGCTAAAAAAATAAAGCAGGTAAATACCCTTTAAAGACCATAATATAATACAACACTGTTTTTATTAATAGTACCTTGCATGTGCTGTAGAACTGTGAAAGATTATCATCCCCCCTAACTCATTCAGGTTTTCCACTTATTTTCTAAACCGATTTTCTATCCAATCATTTAGTTTTTTAATTTAATAAACCAACCATCATGTTTACCCTTAAACTATTGGCATATGCCAATAAAAAAATTTCTGTTTTTATATACTTGTTATTGGTAATGTTACTGCTTCAGGTGAACGCTTTGGCACAGGATATAGCCAAAGCAAAATATTGTAATACACTTAGGTTTGATACGACTGATTTTTTTCAGGACAATCAGATTAGAACAGCAAATGTGAATTATGGCCGAAACACTGACTGGAATGGTGTTACTGGTAATTTAAACCTTACAGTTTATTATCCTGACAATGCAGCTGATCCATTTAAAAAACGTCCCTTAATTGTGTTGGTACATGGTGGTGGTTTTGTTGGTGGAACAGCGGTTTCTATGCAAACAGAAGCCCAATATTTTGCCCGAAAAGGTTTTGTTTGTGCCAGTATAAACTACCGTCTTGGTTGGGAGCAAACCTGTACGCCGGATAATAACAGTTTACCAGATGCCGCCTATAGAAGTTTACAGGATACGCATGCCGCTATAAGGTACCTGGTAAATAATGCCAATACCTATAAAATTGATAAAAACAACATATTTATGTATGGCAGAAGTGCTGGAGCCATTATATGTTTATTTACACAGTTTGTTAGCGAAGCAGCATTTAATCAAACTTTCCCTGGCACTACTGCCAGACTAGGTAGTTTAACACGCAGTTCAAATAATCTTACCAATACATTTTCAATTAAATCTATTGGCTCTGTGGCTGGTGGGGTAACAGATACCAGTTTTATTTCGGCTGAGAACATTATTCCGGTGGCCATGTTTCAGGGAACTTTGGATGATGTAATTCCATTTGCTACCGGTAATCCCTATGGATGTGTATATTTTGCTCCAACCTCAGGCTCTTCAGATATTACCAAAAGGTTAGATCATTTGGGTGGTTGCTATGAATTGGATTATCAACCAGGCATTAGCCATGGTGAAGTATATGAGGGGCTTGATTCATTTTTTTATAACAGGCTTTCTCACTTCTATAAAAGCACACTATGCAATGATTGCAAACAGGTTATTTATAACAATACCAAATTGCAACAAAGCAATACAGCCATCATGCATAACCTAAATACAACTTTTGTAAATCACTCAGCAGTGATGGTCCACGCCAATAAGGCAGATGTTACAATTAGTTTAAAAAGCTTTTATATAATCCCAAACCCTGCACAACAAATTACCAATCTTTATTTTAATAGCAGTGTTGCAGGCAATAAGTTCCAAATAAGTATTACCAATGCTTCGGGTGTAATTGTAGGGAAGCTGGATGGAATTGTTGTAACTGGCGTAAATTCACTGCAGTTAGATATGGGTAATTATATAAGTGGCGTTTATATGATAGAATTAAATACCGGTAAGGATATCCGAAATTTGAAATTGGTAAAAAACTAGTTGGGTCATTATAAAGCAGGCATTAATCAATACAATTTGGTTTATGTACCCAACTTTTAAAATACTAATAAGCTTTACTTGCCACGCTCGGTTCAGGGTTCCACTTTCATGGCAGCAAATTCGGGTAGATAATATTGCTGCTACAGGTACCGGAAGTACAAGTGTACGACGCAAGCAGGAGGCCATGAAATGATTTGTTGGGTAAACCCATACATTGCTTTTGTAAATAATTGGGCATAAGTGGCTTATCTTAAATTGTTTAATTACTTCATAAGTGTTTATAGTTGAAATAATTATCTATATTTTTATAAAAAAACTGTATGAAAAAGCAATTTTACAAAGGCCTTCAACAAAATTTTGTTGCAATACTGGCAATTAGTGCATTTATTTTTTTTGGCAGCATGAATAATCCAAATGAAACTGCTATTGCCAATAGCACCGCTGCTGCAAGCAGTACAGGTTACTCCATCAGTCTTAGTAACCTTAAGAAATTTATGATAGATTCTCTTGGTACCAAAAACTACGAAGGTGGTATGTATTCGAAACAGGACCTGTTAAGGGTGTTGAATAGTTTTACCAGTGATACGGTGTACCTATTAAATGGAATGCTGGGTTGCGATGTGGCAAGAGGTACGGGTTTGGCCTTAGCCTCTCCATCCAGTGCAAGTGTTGGGTTTGTAAATTGGTATGCAGCCGGATATTGCTACCCTTGTCCGCTACGTGCCTGTTGTCCAAAAAAGTTTTGTGTAATAAATACAAACAGGCGTTTTGTTGATTATATTCCATATACCAGTTCGGGTTTTACTTCTGCAGATGGGGCAATTGCATTTGCCGAGGAATAAATAATTGAAGCATTAAAATTAGGTTCACATTGAATTTTATTTCAAACCTGCAGCGCCAATTACCATTACTAGTTTTTTACTTGTTTGGCTTGTTTTGTTGTATTAATGCAACAGCACAATCTTCAATTTTTAAGTTTGAGAATATTACATATGAACAGGGTTTACCCGATAGGGTTGTAAACGCTATAACGCAGGATAGCAAAGGTTTTATGTGGTTTGGATCAGAAGAAGGTCTTACGCGATACGATGGATATAATTGCCATGTTTACAGGCACCAAACCGGGGATAACCATTCTCTTGCCGGCAATGCAGTATATGCACTTTGTTCGGATGTAAACGGTGATATTTGGGTTGGTACCAATAATGGACTTTGCCGTTACAATGCGGTTAATAACCGCTTTGATGTTTTTTTACATGATAGTACCAATATTAATTCTATTTCCTCCAATCAGATTTTTGCTCTGGCAAAAGACACTAAGGGCCAACTTTGGATAGGTACTTATGGGGGTGGACTAGATAAGCTGGAGATAAATAATGGAAAATATACCTTTATCCATTTCCAAAATGCAGCATCCGATACCAGTAGTATTGCTGCCAATGAGGTTTTTTCAATTGTGTTTGATAAGCAGGGTTTTGGATGGATAGGTACCACAAATGGCTTAAATATATTAGACCCCCAAATTGGGAATTTTTATAGGTTTATCCATAGTAATACAGATGCAAACAGTATCAGCAATAACAATGTAAACCGCATATCTGTTGGCAAAGATGGTGCTGTTTTGATAGCTGGTTATGCGATGTTGGATAAAGTAAATTATAATCCGGCAACCAAAAAAATCACTGTAAAGCATTTATTGCCTTTCGTTTCCAACAATGCCAAAGAAGAATGGATAATAAATGATGCCATAACAGATATTAAGGGCAATTGCTGGCTGGCTTTAAATGATTTGGGGTTGGTTAAATGCGCCCCTATTAACAATAAAAACACTTTTCAAACAACCACATATGTGCATGCTTCCCAAAATACGGGTAGTCTGGCATCTTCCAATGTTTATTGCCTGTACCAGGATAGGGCTGGGTTAATCTGGATTGGCACATCAAAAGGGGTATCTAAATATATACCTGCAAAAGAAATATTTAATGATAGCTATGCTTTATCGCATTTTATTACCGCAAACAGGTTTATTCTTGCTATTGCCACTGACAACCAAAACAGGCTATGGCTAGCCTCAGATACAGATACTCTTAATGTATTAAACTGCGACCAAAACAATAACTGGTCACAACAAATCATTTCTCCCGTATTGGCTTCAAGTGGATTTGATCAGATAAATACCATGTTTACAAGTAAAAGTGGCGATTTGTATATTGGCACTATGTCGGGTGGTTTTTTTGTGGTACCTGCATCTGCCAAAATGCAGTATAAATCGGGTTGGATTTGTATTAATCAAGCAAAATATACTTCCTTACCCAGCAATAATGTATATGCTTTTGGTGAAGATAATAGGGGCAATATTTTAATTGGCACCTACAAAGGGCTTTGCAGGTATAATAGGCAGAACAATCTTTTAGAACCCTTGTATATAAACAATTCTGCTGCTATTTTACCTGAGTATACCATCAGATCAATAATTTCAAATCCTGATGGCAGTATTTGGTGTGGTACCGATAATGGCATACAGGTTATACACCATAAACAAATTGTCAAATCCTATACTACCTATAACGCAGTTACCGGATTAAGCAATTATAATATTACTTCTATGCTAAAAGACAGCAGAGGAAATATTTGGGTGGGTACCAAAGAAGGATTAAACTGTTTTTTTGGGGGTAGAGATAGTGTTGTTCGTTTTTCAACCAGAAATGGTCTGTCTGATGACGGCATTAGAAGTGTGATAGAAGACCTTGCTGGTAAAATTTGGATTGCTACCAATCATGGATTAACCAAATACAATCCCACTCAAAAGCATTTTTATGTGTATACAGCAAAAGATGGACTTGTTACTGATCAGTTTGTTACTAATAGTGTAGCATCAGATAGCAAGGGTATACTATATTTTGGCACCAATAATGGTTTGGTTTATTTTAACCCGGCTGCCATTCGGCCAAATACCTATATACCACCGGTAGTAATAACTCAGGTTAAAGTATTCAATAAAAACATTGAGGAACTGGGAGATACTTCAATAGTTTCAAATTACCAGCAAAAGCAACAATTAATACTGCCTTATAATCAAAATTTTTTCTCTTTTGAATTTGCTGCGCTTAATTATACAAATACTTCCAATAACCAGTATGCTTATATGCTGGAAGGTGTAGATCATAGCTGGAATTATTCTGGCAATCTGCGTATTGCAAGCTATACGGATATTAAGCCAGGCCATTATACTTTTAAAGTTAAGGGTGCCAATAATGATGGGCTGTGGAATAATAGATTAACAACTATTGAGGTGATAATTTCACCACCATGGTGGCAAACCTGGTGGTTTTATGCCCTTTGCAGCATTACATGCTGTTTACTGGCTTACATAATTTATAGGGTTAGATTAAAGCAGGTATTACAGTTATATAAATTACGAAGCAGTATTGCAAAAGATCTTCACGACGATGTTGGCTCTGCATTAAGCAGTATTGCCATGCTTAGCAATATTGCCCAGGATGGAAAAACAACAGCTCATCTAAAACCTGATGAAATATTTTCCCGTATTGGCGACACTTCTAAAAGAATGATTGATTTGATGGATGATATCGTTTGGTCGGTAAATCCTGATAACGACCGCTTTAATAATATGCTGATCCGTATGAGGGAATATGCCGTTGAAATGCTGGAGATAAAAGATATTGCATTTACATTCAAGGTAGCCGAAGATATAGGTGACCTTAGATTGCCCATGCAAATGCGCAAAGATTATTTTCTTATATACAAAGAAGCCATCAACAATTTAACCAAATATGCCAATTGCACGCAGGCCGCTATTACCATTGAGCGTAATGGCCGTAACATTATTACAACAGTAGCAGATAATGGTAATGGATTTAATCCGGACATCATAACTTCTGGTAATGGATTGCGTAATATGCAGGCAAGGGCTACCAGTTTAAAGGGTAGACTTGAATATAAAACGGGCATTGGCAAAGGCACCCAGGTGATACTTACCATTGGTATGGCATAAACAGCATAAAATTTTGGCGGGGTATATTATCTTTACAACCTGCATGATAAATGTTCTGATATACGAAGACGATTTTGCTTTCAGGGAAACCCTGTGTATTTTAATAAATGGCACCGAGGAGTATAACTTGCTTGGTGCATTTGAAAATTGCAACCAAATTGCCACCCACCTTACCAAATTTCAGCCAGATGTAGTGATAATGGATATTAATATGCCCGGCACCAATGGGTTAGAAGGCTTGCGCATTATACGCGGCAACAGCCCTAATACGCAGGTACTTATGTTTACCGTTTTTGATGATAATGAAAATATTTTTCAGGCCATTTGTAACGGGGCCAATGGATATCTATTAAAAAAATCGCCACCTGCTAAAGTTATAGAAGCCATAAAAGAAGTACACGAAGGTGGGGCTCCTATTACCCCTGCAGTTGCCCGTAAAATTTTGGCTTTATTCCCCAAAACACCTGCCCGAAGTAACGATATTGATAAACTCGCCAGCCGCGAGCAGCAAATTCTGCAACTATTAATGCAGGGTTTTAGTTACAAAATGATTGCCGCAGAACTCACCATTTCTATAGAAACCGTTCGCACACATATAAAGCGCATCTACGAGAAACTCCATGTTCATTCTGCTCAGGAGGCAATTGCAAAAATTTACCCAAACCGCAGTTTGTAATTCATTATTAACCCGGCTCAGGTAGGTAGTGCAGCACCGCTTGCGTCGCACTCTTGTGCTGTATAACCAATTGCAGCTTTCCAAATACAAATCAATTATTATAAGATTTTTAAACACACCAGGCTATATCAAACTATCAGTTGCCATGCCGTTGCAGTACAAGTGAGTGACACAACCAGGCCGGGCATTAATGGACAGCTGGTTCAAGAATTATTGCCCAAATTGGTGCTTGTACCATGATTATGGTACAAAATATTGAAAATGGGATATTTAAACACATTAAAGTGGTATTGCAGCCCCTTGTATTACAGGAGACATTTGTGGTATAAAATCATTCACTACTTTAAAATGTTTAATTATGAAAAAATTACTTACAATTTGCTGCCTGTTTTTTTTAAATGCATTACAGGCACAATACTTTCAGCAACGTTATAACCTAAATTATGCAGTGCCAAAACTGCGTGATGAGCGCTTTAACAGCGGACTAATTTCCAGGGTTAATTATATTAACTTTTCTCAAAATTTTTACAATGTGGGTATTGGCACTTCTTATAACAACCCTGCCTTGCCTGTGCCAGACAATACCTGCGACAGGCTGCGTTTTACAAGTATTGGCACTTTGGGCTTAACATTATTTAGCAATGTGGCACATCAATTTGCAAGCATTGGTAACAGGTGGTATAATGCCAGTGGTAACAGTATTGCAGAGGTAGATAACAAACAAGGCACTGGCGGATATGTAGCTGTAGGTGCAGTAACAAATAACCCATTAACAGAAGCAACAGGTATTGCGGGTACCAGCGATATTTTGTTTACCCGCTTAGATGATTTGGGCAATGTCATCAGTGCCCGTCGTATAGATCTGGATCAATCTACCGATATTGCCTGGTGCATTCGTAAATCTGTAGTAGTAGTAAATGGCCAACCCACATGGATTATGTGTGGCCAATCTCAACGGGGTAATGCGTTTACGGATTGTTTTGTTGCCAGGGTGCTGGTAGATGGTACTATTTTATGGGCACGCCGTTATAATTTTGACCCGGGTGGTGGCCAGTTTAATTCTGCGGTATGTATAGCAAAACAGTTATGCGAAGGCCCTACCGGATTGATATATGTAGTAGGTACCATGCAGGATAACCCAGTGGGAGCTAATGGTATTGATGGACTTGCTTTTGCATTAACACAAAATGGAGGTGTAATTTGGAGTAGCACTTATAATGCTTTTACCGATGATGAATTTCAGGCAGTAAGATTTTCTGCAACTGGTACCCTGGCTATTGGTGGTTTTACCAATTTTGCAGCAGTTGCTCCAGTAACTTCTCATATGCTGTTTGCACAATTAAACATAGCAAATGGTGCAGTTATTTCTCAAAATATACTTAGGGCAGTAAATGGTGCAAATATATATAGCAGCAGATGTTACGATCTTGTTCAGGTACCCGGCAACCAATATTATCTTGCTGGCCCGGTTGTTATCAACAATGGCATTTATGAAATGATGTACAGAACTACACAGGCAGGTCTTGGACTTAATTGGTATAGGTATAACCGAATGAATTATAATGTAGGCTTTGGTATTGATAATCAGGATTTAATTCCAGGTGATGGGCTAGCCTATTTTTCATCTGAAAGAGATTCTTTAAACCCCACTTTTAGTGATTCTCATATGATGAGAACCGATTATAATGGCCGTACATGCAATATTTGCCCAGGTATATTACCTTCTAATACGCCGATATTTCTTAGTCAGGCCATTCGTAATAACAGAAACAACCCAACTGGTACAGCTTTACCATTAGTTTGGGCCTCATTTAATTACAGCAATAGTAATACCTGTAATGATGCTGCAATTATCTGTAATGGTATAGTAGCTGCTGCTCCTAATAGTGAAAATATAAGTAGTAAAGTTCTAAATAATAACAGGGATATTAAATTGTACCCCAACCCGGCAAGAAGTATTGTAACGCTGGAATTTAATAATCAGTTGGCGGGAGAATATAATTTTACTTTGGTAAACACAGAAGGAAAGATTGTATTGCAAAAGAATAAAGTATATAACAATGGTTTTTCAATTTCAACCATTGATGTGGCAACCTTACCAACTGGAATATATTTATTACAAATAAAAAATGGAGAAAATATAATAACGAAAAAAGTAGTGAAACAATAACAACCTTGAGAACACTTTAAATGAAGACTGCCTGTTTTTACAGGCAGTTTTTATTTGTGGAAGGTTTAATGCTGTTTTTTTGTTGCCTGTTGTGTAGGTGTACAAGTGTGCGACGCAAGTAAAGTTGCTATTTAATTGAAGTCTGGCTAATAAATTTAATTAAGGAAAAGCTTACTGTTATTGTCTTTGGTTTCTTTAAGAAATACTGCGTGTAGTTTGGGCTCCTGCATTTTCTCTTCTACCTTGGGTTTATGGTGGCGTATAATGCCAGCCAGTGAATACACTTTTACTTTATAGTTTAATTGAAATTCTTTATAGATAATTTCAATGGCTTCTTTATTGGGGATATCGTAACAAAAGAAAACTTTATCGAACCTGATAGCTTTGCATAGCTCTTCCGCTTCGGCTAAATTAGCTGCACTGATAACCGTTTCGGTTTTTTCATTCAAATCATGTGGAAAGGAAGGATTGTCGATCATAGCATCCTTGTCGTGAATAATAAGGGTATACATAGGTTAGGATTTTAGGGTAGATGGCATTTCACCATTAACCTTGTAAAATTAATGCCGAGATATAAGCCGGCTTATAGTAATATGCTATTATTTAAGCAGTTAAAAATATGGGATTGGTGTAGTAAAATATCTACAGGATTTTTTTATTGACTTTACTAACAGCCGCTATTATTCTTAGATAAATAACTATATTTTTTGTGGTAACAAACAGGTAATTCAAAAATAATTGAGCAACTTTATGCACTTACTGTAATACCTGTAAATAAAATAAATTGGAATAAATGAGAATCATACTGTTGGTGTTATGTAGCATATGTTTTTGTGTGGTTGAGGCACAAACTTATACCCCTGAATGGAATGATAGCAGAATGAAAGTAAAACCGGTGACTGCAATAAAAGCCTATGCTTTTAGATTGAAGGATGTTAACTTATTACCCAGTTTATTTACCGAGGCTGAAAAAGCGGATGTACAATATTTATTAAAGATAGATCCAGACCGGTTATTGGCTGATTTTAGAACACATGCTGGCTTAATTGCAAAGGGCGAAAGGTATGGTGGATGGGAATCATCTGGTTTGGCGGGGCATACACTGGGGCATTATTTATCAGCCTTATCGTTGCATTATGCTGCATCAGGCAATAAAGATTTTTTAAGCAGGATAAACTATATAGTATCCGAATTGGACGAATGTCAGAAAGCAAGAAAAACTGGCTATATTGGGGCTATTCCCAATGAAGATAGTCTTTGGCAGAGCGTAGAAAATGGCTTTATTAAATCCCGTGGTTTTGATTTAAATGGCGCTTGGTCACCCTGGTACACCGTACATAAAATTATGGGTGGACTATTAGATGCTTATTTATACGCGCATAACGAAAAGGCTTTGGCAATAAATATGGGAATTGCTGATTGGACAGCCCATATTACCCGAAAGCTGAACGATTCTTTGTTTCAAAAAATGTTAATCACTGAATATGGAGGAATGAACGATGCACTGGTGAATACCTATGCCATAACAGGTGAAAAGAAATACCTCGATCTTTCGTATAAATTTTATGATAGGGTAATTATGGATTCATTGGCCATTCAAAAAGACATTTTACCAGGGAAACATTCAAATACCCAAATTCCTAAAGTAATAGGCAGTGCCCGACGTTACCAGTTAACAGGAGATGTAAAAGACAATAATATTGCCCAATTTTTCTGGCAAACTATTGTACAACATCATTCTTATGCTACTGGTGGTAATAGTAACTACGAGTACTTAAGTGAACCCGATAAATTAAACAATAAGCTAACAGACAATACTACTGAAACCTGTAATACTTACAATATGCTAAAGTTAACAGGCGAATTGTTTGCTACGGCACCATCTGCAACATTGATGGACTACTATGAAAAAGCCTTGTATAATCATATTCTTGCATCTCAGAACCACCAAACTGGTATGACAACCTATTTTGTATCATTGAGAATGGGTGGGAAAAAAGAATATAGTGACGAATACAATACGTTTACCTGCTGTGTAGGCACAGGAATGGAAAACCACGTGAAATATGGCTCTAATATTTATGCACGGGGTAATGATGGCAGTTTATTTATAAACCTGTTTATACCATCGATACTAACCTGGAAAGAGCAGGATATTACCCTTAAAATGGAAACCTCATTACCGCTTAATGATTTTACAACTATAACTATAAACACAAAAAAAGCTATTAAATTTCCTTTACGTATTCGTAAGCCAGCCTGGGCAAAAACAGTGACATTAAAAGTAAATGGTAAGCTTCAACAACCCATTTTGGATAGTACAGGGTACCTGATATTAAGCAGACAATGGGCCAATAATGATAAAATAGAATTACAAACTGCACTTGATTTATATTCTCAATCCATGCCTGATAATGATGGGCGAAAGGCAATTTATTATGGTCCTGTGTTATTGGCAGGATTATTTGGAGATAAAGAACCAAACCCGATTGATATACCTGTATTTGTTACCAATGAAGCCAATCCAAACAAATGGCTTGAAAATGCAACTGGAAAAAAGGACATCTCATTTATTTCCAAATCAACAGTAATGGATAAGCAAATGGCACTTATACCTTTTAATAAAACTGCTGATGAATATTATACGGTGTATTGGGATGTTTTTACGCCTGAACAATGGATGGTTCAGCAAAAATTATATGAAGCAGAAAAAAGCAGGCAAAAATTGCTTGACCTGCAAACAGTTGATGTGCTAAGATTAGGAGAAATGCAGCCTGAAAGAGATCATGACCTGATAGCTGAAAAAACAAGTACAGGATACGAACATAACAGAAACTGGCGTATTGCAGATGATAGCGGTTTTATTGCCTTTAACATGAAAGTGGATAATAATTTGCAAAACACCCTGTTGCTAACTTATTGGGGAATGGATAATCGCGGCAGAACTTTTGACATTTATGCAAATGATGTATTGATTGGTACAGAAGACCTCAATAAATATAAAGAAAGTAAATTTTATGAAATACCCTACCCTATTGACCTGGCATTATCAAATTCTAAAAGCAGTATCCGGATAAAATTAGTTCCCCGAAAAAACAATGCTGCGGGTCCGGTATATGGCGCCAAAATAATTAAGGGTGATTTTAGCCAATTAATCAATACGTCAAAATAAGTATTCAATAATATGAAGCAACTATTTTTAATTGCGGCTGTGACATTAAGTTCATTGTCATTATATGCCCAGCAAAAAGATTATCCTATACAACCTGTTCCTTTTACCCAGGTAGCTGTGAATGATAATTTCTGGAAACCTAAAATGAAAATCAATGCAGAGATCACCATTCCTTATATTTTGCAAATGTGCAGGCAGCATGGCAGAATTAATAATTTTTTAGCAGCTGCCGGTAAAAGGGAAAATAAACTTTGTTCTGATTTTACTTTTGATGATACAGATGTGTATAAATGGATTGAAGGTGCCTCCTATGCCTTGCAGGTAGAACCCAATCCCAGGCTTGCACTCTATCTCGACTCTCTTATTGATATCATTGCCGCAGCCCAAGAGCCTGACGGATACCTGTATACATTTAGAACCATTAAACCACTGGTACAACATGAATGGGTTGGCGAAAAGCGCTGGATTAACGATTCAGTACTTAGCCATGAATTATATAATGCAGGCCATTTATTTGAAGCTGCGTTTGCCCACTATAACGCAACCGGCAAAACCAATTTGCTAAATATTGCCTTAAAAAATGCTGACCTGTTATGTAATGATTTTGGATATGGCAAAGTGGAGATTTATCCCGGGCACCAAATTGTAGAAATTGGATTGGCTAAATTATATCGTATTACAGGCAACAAAAAATACCTTGACCTGGCCAAATTCTTTTTGGATATCCGTGGCCCCAAAGGAGAATCGTACAATCAGGCAAATAAAAAAGTGGTTGACCAAACCGAAGCCGTTGGCCACGCAGTACGTGCTGCCTATATGTACAGTGGAATGGCTGATGTTGCAGCACTAACAGGAGATTCCTCCTATTTAAAAGCTATTGATGCCATTTGGGAGGATGTTGTAACTAAAAAATTATATATCACCGGTGGTATTGGGGCTACCAATGCCGGCGAGGCTTTTGGAGAAGCATACGAACTGCCCAACATGAGTGCTTATGCTGAAACCTGCGCTGCCATAGCAAATGTTTATTGGAATAACCGCATGTTTCTGTTACATGGCGATGCCAAGTATATTGATGTTTTGGAACGAACACTTTATAATGGATTACTTTCGGGAATGGCATTGGATGGAACACATTTCTTTTATCCCAATCCATTGGCTTCGGTTGGTCAGCACGACCGCAGTCCTTGGTTTTCCTGTGCTTGCTGTATTTCAAATATGACCAGGTTTTTACCCTCTGTTCCAGGTTATGTGTTTGCCCAAAACAAAAACGATCTTTTTGTAAACCTGTTTATGAGCAATAGCAGTACCATACAATTAACCTCAGGGAAAATACAGGTTACCGAAACAACCAATTATCCCTGGAATGGCAAAGTAGCATTGCAAATAAACCCAGAAAACTCAAGTGCTTTTGCCTTACATATCAGGATTCCCGGATGGGTGAATGCCAATCCTGTTCCGGGTAAACTGTATACTACCAATGCGCAAAAACAAGCAGTTATCATCTATTTAAATGGTAAACCAATTACCTATTCTATTGAAAAGGGCTATGCTGTTATTAACCGTACATGGAAGAAAGCCGATAAACTAACTTTCGAATTTCCCATGCAGGCCCAACGTATTTTTGCCAATGAAAACGTAAAAGCTGATATTGGCCGTTTTGCCATTCAGTATGGCCCGGTTATGTATTGTTTGGAAGGGATGGACAATAAAGACAGCATGGTTCAAAATATTGTGGTAGAGAAAAACGCCCCCTTACAGGTAAGCTATAAGGCAAACATGCTGAATGGTATAAATGTAATTACCATGCAGGGCCAGGGTACCAAACGCCAGCTAAACAGTAATACGCTTATAAGCAGCAAACAAAACATAACTGCTATACCCTACTATGCCTGGGATAACCGTGGGCCAGGAGAAATGGAAGTATGGATTCCATATACACAAGCCGCAGCCCGGCCAAAACCCGCTCCCACCATTGCCTATACCAGCAAGGTTACGGCTTCTATCAAATCAAGAAGCATATTGGCTTTGAACGATCAGTTTGAGCCTGCCGATTCTAAAGATCAGAGCATTCCCTATTTTCATTGGTGGCCAAAGCAAAATACCATCGAATGGGTGGCTTACGATTTTGATACAACTCACACCGTATCATCCTGCAAAGTGTATTGGTACGATGATGGCCCATGGGGTGGTTGCCGTATACCCGCAGCCTGGAAAATATATTATAAAAGCAATGGCGAATGGATACCCGTTACCAACACAAGCAGTTATGAAATTGCAAAAGATGCCTATAATAGTGTACAATTTAAACCAGTTACCACTACAGCTTTAAAACTGGAAGTTCAATTGCCGGTTGATAATGCAACTGGAATACATGAATGGATAGTGGAGTAAATAGTTATTAGCCAGGCTATGGAATAAGCATATAGCCTGCTTGCGTCGCACACTTGTACTGTATATAGTGAGGCAACAGGTTATTACCTTTTATAAAATGTTGAAAGGGCACTGTTTAATAAAGGCCTCATATTTAGGTAAAAGATGAAAGGATTGCGACGCAAGAATGCCCAATCAGGGATATGTTGCTGGTATTAAAAGCTTTTTAAATAATATAATATTTGTGCTTAAATGTATCGGCCTGCTAATAAATTTATATTATCCCGGTAAGCATCACCAATTGGTAATTCCAGCTGGTTATTATGTAAAATCAGGGAATCCTTGGTAATGATTTGGATAGAGGCAATAGGCACAATATACGAGCGGTGTGTTCTAATAAATTTGGAGGTAGGTAGTAAATCCTCAAGGCTTTTTAAAGTAAGTCTGGTAAGTAAAGGCCTGTCTGTACCTCGTATAAAAATTTTTATGTAATCCTTTAATCCTTCTATATATAACAAATCTGCCAGTACCAGTTTTACCAGTTGGTACTCTACATTTATAAAAATAAATTCAGTTTCTTGTCGTTCAAATCCATTGCTCGGTTTGCTGGCTCCAAAAAATAATAATGCTTTATTGGTGGCTTGCAAAAAACGTTCAAATACCACTGGTTTTACCAGGTAATCAATGGCATCCACATTAAATGCATTTAATGCATAGTTTTCAAAAGCAGTAACAAAAATAACCAGAGGTTTTGGTACCAGAGATTTTACAAATTGTAGCCCACTAATACCGGGCATTTGAATATCTATAAAAAGAATATCAATTTTAACCTGTTTTAAAACCTCTGCTGCATCCATGGCATTTTTACAGCTGGCAATAAGGTTAAGATAAGGAACCCTTTTAATATTATCAGCCAATAAATCTAGGGCAATTTTTTCGTCATCAACAGCCATGCAGGATATTTTCATTATTGGGTAAATATTTTATGAATAAGATAATTTTATCTGTAAAAAAATACTAAACACCTCTTCACCTTTTTGGATTGATAAATAATGATTTGCCGGATAAAGTAGCTCAAGTCTTTTTTTTACATTAGCCAGGCCAATACCCGAAGCATTGTCAATTGGCTCTATTTTGTTTTGTGTATATTTATTTGTTACACTAAAGGTTAAATACTGATGATTAGTCAGGAGTTCAATTACTATAAACCTATCCCCGTCAATAAACCCGCTGGCATGTTTAAATGCATTTTCCACAAAAGGAATCAGTAGCATTGGCGCAATTTGTAAATTATCATAATCATTAAAGAAATTAGTGGTTATTTTTACATCCTGGTGTCTGATTTCCCGCAGACCAACATAATCTTCCAGGTATTTTATTTCCTTATCAAGTAATACTTTTTCCTCATTGGTATCATATAACATATATCGCAATAAAGAGGATAATTTTTGAAGTGAGGGTTCCAGCATTTCGGTGTTTTTGCGTGCATGATATGTTAAATTGTTAAGCACATTAAATAGAAAGTGTGGGCTGATTTGTGATTTTAAAAATTGCAGTTCAGAACTTAAAGCAGCCATTTTTTGCTCCTTTAACTGGCTTTCCCTATAATCTCCATCATTAATATATTTTAAGGCAATGCTGGCTGTGATAACCATCAAAAAAGGGAGAAGTGTTACCGAATATGGCAGCATTGGTGATCTGTTTGCCCCCGCTGGAAAATCTATAGGAGGTGGATGAATACCCAAATTACCCGGTGCATTTAAAGGAATTCCATTTTTTGATGGTGGAGGTGGCCGCATGTCCGGCGGTCTAATCTGGACATTGGTTAATATCCCGGGTTTGTTCATGTATTTAAAATAAAGATTCATACCCTCTACAAAAAGGGCAGCCTGCAATAAGGATATCAATACAAACACAATAAAGCGCTTTAAATAAAGCAAACGTGGAATTAAAAGGTAATAGTATACATAAAAAACAACTGCTAGTGTAAAAACAGTTATTGAAAGATGCTGATAGATTTTCAAATCAGGATAGGCAGTACCTGAGTTATTTTTATTGGCGCTATAAAAAAGTAAAATCACAATTGAAAGTATACCCACCCATGCTGCAAAATGTAAAACAATCAATTTCAGCTTCTGGTATGTTCGATTCATTTGTTTCATTATTGTAATAATAAAACAATGTAGATGCTGCCAATGAAAAATTAGATAAAACCAAACATTTTACCTACCAACTTGCTAATTACATCTCCTGAGAAAAACAAATTAGTACACCTTACAAATTTTAAAAGTTAATGAAATGTAAACTGCGCAATATTGGTCTACAGAAAAGGTGTATTAGTCGAAAAAGCTTTACAATGAAATAACCACTAATCTACATTTGTTAGAAGGATTTTTTATAAACAACATAATCTAAATTATCATGTAATAACTCTACTTAATTTTTTTAACCATATAAATTAAGTTATGAAATTTCAATTTATGCTTTCAGTTTTGCCTAGTAGGATTAGAATTTGGAGCTATCAAAAAGTTACCGGTATATGCAAATATGATTATACCATTACCTACACAGGTACAAATTATTATTTTCAAAACAGAAATGCGGTTAAACTTAAAATATAAACAGGGAAATCTACTAACAATCACTGTCTAATACGGTTTCAGTATTAACGCCAACAGTTGCAATTATTAGCACATGCTCCTCCTCTCTCTTTTACTATTTACAATTATTATACATAATCAATTTGATTGCCGGCGCAAATCAACTTTAGGTGAATTGAACCAGTTTATAACAGTGTGTTTGAATAATACCTGTTTTACCTGCATCAAGGAAGAATGCAGCATCCGTTGCGTCGCACACTTGTACACCATAAAAGTTGCAGCAATAAATAAGGCAACCAATTGAAGTAATTGTTTCTTACCAAAATAGAGTAAAGAATTAGTGGTTTTTCTTGCTAAAAGCTGCCTAAAATGATATAGTACAAGAGTGCGACGCAACTGTTGCCTAAAAAAGTGATTGAGCCCGTAACATAAATTTTTTAAAATAAAAAGCAGAAGGTTATTGTATGCTGATAAGGGATAAAAAATGCAGTTGGCTTTTGTTAAGCTCCATGCTGTTTTGGGGACAATATGCACAGGCACAATTATGCACCGGCAGTTTGGGAGACCCGATAGTTAGCATCAATTTTGGGGCAGGTACTGGTCGTGGAGCAGCATTAGGGTCATCAGTAACTGCCTACACTTATTCGTCATCAGGTGAACTAGGAGAAGGTGTGTATACCATAGCCAATACAACCTCAGGTTTAAAGGGCAATGCATGGCATGTTACCAAAGATCATACAGGAAACACCAATGGATATATGATGGTAGTAAATTCGGCCAAGCTGGCTTCTGAAGGTATTTTTTATACAAAAACGGTAATAGGTTTATGTCCGGGCACCACTTACGAATTTTCTGCCTGGTTAATAAATATAATGAACCCATCAGCTGGAACTGATCAATACCATCCTAATGTTACATTTAGAATTAATACTACCACGGGTACAGAATTAGGTACCTACTCAACGGGAAGTATTGTACAATCCTCATCTGCTACCTGGCACCAATATGGGTTTTACTTTACCACAGGCACCAGTTCTGAGGTAGTTATCACTATATTAAATATTGCACCCAGTGCAATGCCCGGCAACGATATTGCACTTGACGATATTGCTTTTAGGGCATGTGGCCCATCTGTTGCTACAGAATTTGTGGGTGGTGGAACTTCAAAAGAGGTATGCGATGGCACTATTGCTACTTTTACCTTATCGGCAAATGTTTCCAGCGGGTATAACAACCCTGCTTATCAATGGCAGGTTAGTAAAGATAATGGTAGTACATGGCAGGATATTCTGGGTGCAACTTCCACTTACTATTCAGGTACTTTAACTGCTGTTGCTGTTTATTTATACCGATTAGCGGTAGCAAGTGGTACTAATATCTTATCGGCCAATTGCAGGATTGTTTCCAATGCGGTAAGTTATACAATACATACAAATCCTGCCATTACAGCAACTGATAATTCCCCAACCTGTTATGGCGATACATTGAAACTTTATGTTACCGGCGATAATACAAGCACTTTTACATGGACAGGCCCGAACAATTTTAGTAGCGCAGTTCAGAACCCTGTAATTAATGGTTTAATAGCCGCAAATAATGGTAATTATATTGTTAAAGTTAAAACAAGTGCCGGCTGTACAAATACTGATACTTTATTGGTGGATGTAGATGGCAGCCCAACCGTGGATGCAGGGAACTCAAGTGCTATCTGCGAGGGCAACTCGGTTACCTTAAATGGTGTGGGTTCGGGTAGTAGCTTTTTATGGTCACCTGCAGAAACACTTTCTAATGCACTTATCGCCACACCTGTTGCCACACCGGCAGATACTACTATCTATACCTTAACTGTAAGTAATGGGCAGTGTAGCAGTAAAGACACTGTTATAATAAATGTTTGGAAAAAACCAATTGCAAATGCTGGTACTGATAAATATATGATTGAAGGTACCTCCGTTACATTAAACGGCTCTGTAACTGTGGCAAATGGCACCTATAACTGGGAACCTGAATACAATATTACAGAATCTGCAAGCTTAACTCCTGTTGTAGCGCCTGCCTTTGATACAACGTATACATTTTTTGTTAGTTCTTCCAACGGATGTGGCACAACCTCTGATCAGGTAAGGGTAAAAGTATATAAAAAAATAAGCATCCCCAATACATTTTCTCCAAACAATGATGGCATAAACGATACATGGAGCATCTTACAATTAAATACCTATACAAGTGCAAGTATTTCAGTATTTAACAGGTGGGGCCAAATTGTATTTCGCAGTACTGGCTATACCAATGCTTGGGATGGAAGATACAATGGCAAATTATTACCTGTTGGAACCTATTATTATATCATTGATCTTAAAACAAGCATTCCATTACATTATACAGGTTGGATAGCATTATTAAGATAAAAAGATTGCTTTTATGAAATACTTTAGCACTTTACTTATATTCTGTTTACATGTTTCAACCGGAAATTGTCAACAAAAAGCGCACTATACGCAGTATATCCTCAATCAGTATATTATTAATCCGGCACTAACAGGTATAGAAAATTACATTGATGTAAAAGTTAGTCACCGCCAGCAATGGACAGGTTTGGATGGTGCACCTGTTACCAGTTATATTTCTATTCAGGGGCCAATTGCAAAAAAGGATTACCGAACTACTGCAACTTCTTTTAGAGTGCCGGGCGAAAATCCAAGAGGGAATGCATACTGGGATAATTACACTGCTGCCGAGCCACACCATGGCATTGGAATACAATTTATAAAAGATGTTACTGGCCCATTAAGTAACGTTGGCGCATATGCCACATATGCTTATCATATTGGTATATCTCCCCGCACAAATTTGGCGGCCGGTATGGGTGTGGGGCTTACGAGGTTTGGCCTTGATGCATCTAAATTGGAATTTAATACTACCGTAGATCCCGTAGTGTATACCAGTAACCTTATCAATACCACAAAGCTTGATTTTAATGCAGGCCTTTATCTTTATTCTTCTGATTATTTTATCGGGCTTTCAGCACAGCAATTAATTCCCTCCCGAATAGATTTTTCAAACAATATTATCACAACCCAAACAGGTAAAATGGTACCGCATCTATTTGCAACAGCGGGGTACAGGTTTTTGTTAAACGAAAACTTTAATCTCACTTCTTCAATAATGCTTAAATATATTCAACCGTTGGCCATTCAGCCTGAATTGAATCTTAAACTTCAATATAATGATTTGTTATGGACGGGAGCAAGTTATCGTTATAAAGATGGTTTTGCGGCCATGCTGGGTATTAATGTGCTTAATTTTTTTAATATAAGTTACTCTTATGATTACTCCACCTCTTCCCTAAGTACCTACACCAAAAACACCCACGAGTTTATTCTAGGTTTTTTGCTAAATAATAAATATGCAGATACCTGTCCAAAAGCATTTTGGTAAATAACAATAACAGATACTTCAAAACTTCATTCAAATACCAACCTAAAATACTATTGGGAAAGGATTGTAGATATATGTTTTAATGTACCCGGCACCTGTAAGGTAATGCAAGTGCCGTTGCGTCGCACAATTGTACGTTCAGCTATAATGGCAACAGTAAAACCAATTCATTGCTATAATAGAAAACAAATACATTGCTGCATAGCATTACTATGGCACAAGAGTGCGACGCAAGTAAAGCTTTATTTTTAGGGTAAGCCGGGTTCAAAATTTAAAAAAGCTATCAGGCAGAAAGCTGTTTCTTCCTTTACTGTAATTGCTGGCTGTATACAATCTTAGCAGGTAATTAGAAATGCATAAATGCAACAATGCCTGTAAAAATTACAGGCATTGTATTTTACATTTTATGTCGGGTGGACTGGATTCGAACCAGCGACCCCTTGCACCCCATGCAAGTGCGCTACCGGGCTGCGCCACCACCCGTAATTATGCATTATTTACATAAACGGGTTGCAAATGTAAAGGCTTTTACCAAAATTCAATATATATTCGCCAAATTTTACTTCTCGCTCATGAATATTTTATTGAAGCAGGTAACAATTGCTGAGCAGGGCTCACCTTACAATGGTTCTGTAAAAGATATTCTTATTACCAATGGCATTATTCAACAAATTGAAGATGTTATTGACGAACCCAATGCTACTGTATATCATCTTGAAGGCAACTGTGTTTCGCCGGGTTGGGTAGATATTTTTACCCATTGCTGCGACCCCGGTTTGGAGTTTAAAGAAACCCTTTCTACTGCAGTTGATGCTGCTGCTGCAGGTGGATATACGCATATTTTTACCTTACCCAATACCAATCCGGTAGTACATAATAAATCGCAGGTAGAATATATAACGCAAAAAGCTAATAACCTGCCAATACATGTTCAACCCCTTGGGGCTGTTACAAAAAATTGTGAGGGAAAAGAGTTGGCAGAAATGTATGATATGTATGCCAGCGGTGCCGCAGCATTTAGCGATGGGATTAATGCGCTTCAATCTGCCGGCTTAATGGTAAAAGCGCTTCAGTATGTAAAGGCATTTAACGGTGTTATTATACAGTTACCGGTAGATAAAAGTATTGGCCAATTTGGTTTAATGCACGAAGGCATAGTATCTACCAGATTGGGTTTACCAGGTATCCCCGCCATGGCAGAAGAAATTATAGTGGCCCGGGATATTAAACTTGCCCGTTATGCTGATTCTAAACTGCACTTTTCTGGAGTTAGTTCTCCCAAATCGCTGGAATATATAAAAAGGGCAAAAGAGGCGGGTTTACAGGTAACCTGTTCAGTAACGCCATATCACCTGTTTTTCTGCGACGAGGATCTTGCCGGATATGACACCAATTTAAAAGTTAGTCCGCCGCTACGCAGCAGAACTGATATGTTGGCTTTACGCGAATTTGTTTTGGATGGAACAGTAGATTGTATTGCCAGCCATCATTTACCGCATGAATGGGATAGCAAAATATGCGAATTTGAATATGCTAAATATGGTATAACCGGTTTACAAACAGCATATAGTGCCCTGCAAACCGTATTACCAGGCATTACACCTGAAAGGATTGCCAATTTGTTTAGTGTAAATGCACGAACAATTTTTAGTCTGCCAAATGCCACCATTTCCCAGGGCCAAAAAGCTGAATTAACTATTTTTAACCAGCAAGCCGGCTTTGTTTTAAATAAAGAGGATATAAAAAGTAAATCTATCAACACACCTTTTATAGGTGCAGATTTAAGTGGAAAAGTAATTGGTATATATGCCAAAGGAAACTTAGTTTTGAACAAATAACTCATCATCATTATGGAACAAAAAATTGCCACCCCAGTTGAGAAAGGATTAATTATCTCTTTAATCCTGATTGTAATAGGTTTAGTACTTTATTTCACCAATCAATACACCAATAAAACATTGGGTTATTTACAATACCTCGTGTTAATGGGCGGAATAATATGGGGCTGTATTGTGTATGCCCAGCAAATGAAAGGAAATGTAACATTTGGTAATGTATTTGCCCATGGTTTTAAAATAACCGCTTTTGTGGCAGCTACACTGGCAGTGTACACTTTTGTATCAGTAAAATTTATCTTCCCTGATATCATTGATAAATCCATTGAAATGATGCGGGCTGAAATGGCCAACAACAAAGACCTTACTGAAGAAAACATTCAAACAGCATTGTCAATGACCCGCAATTACTTTGTTCCATTTGCTGTTGGAGGCATATTGGTAATGTTTGCAATATTGGGTGCAATATCTGCTTTAATTGGCGCTGCGGTAGCTAAGAAAAATCCGCAAGACCCTTTTGGTCAACCTCAAATGTAATTGTATAAAATGGACGTTTCCATCGTTATTCCCCTTTTTAATGAGGATGAATCGCTTACAGAGTTATCAGAATGGATTACCCGTGTGGTTACAGCCAATAAGCTTAGCTATGAGATAATTCTGGTTGATGATGGCAGTACTGATAATAGCTGGGAAGTTATTCAACAACTTGCAAAAGGGAATTCCCAGATAAAAGGCATAAAATTTCAGCGTAATTATGGCAAATCTGCCGCATTAAACGAAGGGTTTAAAGCAGCAAAAGGAAATGTTGTTATTACCATGGATGCCGATATGCAGGATTCGCCGGACGAAATTCCAGCCTTACATAATATGATTATGCAGGAAGGTTTTGATTTGGTAAGCGGCTGGAAAAAGAAACGATATGATAATGCGCTTACCAAAAATCTGCCATCCAAATTATTTAATGCGGCAGCCAGAAGAACGTCGGGAATTCCGCTACATGATTTTAACTGCGGATTGAAAGCATACCGTTTCAAAGTCATCAAAAGTGTGGAAGTATATGGCGAAATGCACCGGTACATACCTGTGCTAGCCAAACTAGCCGGCTTTAGAAAAATTGGAGAAAAAGTAGTTGAACATAGGGCCAGAAAATATGGTATTACCAAATTTGGTCTTAACCGCTTTATCAATGGCTTTTTGGATTTACTGAGCCTTAATTTTGTTGGCCGTTTTGGCAAAAAGCCCATGCACTTTTTTGGTTTATATGGCACACTTTGCTTTTTATTAGGTTTTGGTATCAGCATATACCTTATTCTTTCAAAATTTCTGATTGAAGACTATGGGCTAACCAATAAACCTGGTTTTTATATAGCATTGGCTATAATGGTTATAGGTATGCAATTATTTCTAACCGGTTTTATTGCAGAATTAGTTGGCCGAAATTCTACTGAAAGAAATACCTATCTAATAGAGGAAAAACTGGGTTTAGATCAATAGCACCTTGGAAAAAATGAAAAAATTGATCATCATTGGTCAGGCACATCCCATACGTGGAGGTATTGCTTCCTTTAACGAGAGGCTTGCGTTGGAATGTATTGAACAGGGGATTCAAACATCTATTTATACATTTTCCTATCAGTATCCAGGATTTTTATTTCCAGGTAAAACACAATATACTACTGAGCCGTTAAACAAGCCACTTGACATAAAGGTTTGTATCAATTCTATTAATCCACTTAAATGGATAAGTGTAGGCAAGCAATTGCAAAAGGAAAATGCTGATGTAATAGTATTTGCCTATTGGCTGCCATTAATGGGGCCGGCATTGGGTACAATAGCCCGAATTGCCAAACGAAATTCAACAACCAAAATAATTTGTATTGCACACAATGCCATCCCTCACGAAAAACGCCCTGGCGATAATGCATTTACCTACTATTTTGCCAGTGCAATGGACGCTTTCATAGCGCTTAGCACCAAAGTAAAAAACGACCTGGCTACGTTTACCCATAAATCCATTGTTCAAACTGTACATCCTTTGTTTGATCATTTTGGCAGTATAATACCTGTAGCTCAAGCCCGTAAACAGTTGGGTATTCATCCTGATCAAAAAATTATTTTGTTTTTTGGGTTTATACGCAAATACAAGGGTTTGGATATTTTAATTGAAGCTATACATATCTTAAAACAGCAAGCTGCATTAGAAAACATTAAGCTGATGATTGCCGGCGAATTTTATGATGACGAGCAAATCTATCAGCAACAAATTGACGCAGCTGGAATTAGAGAAGATCTTATTATAAATGCGGATTTTATTGCAGAAGACCAGGTGAAATTTTATTTATGTGCGGCCGATTTTGTTATTCAACCATATCGGAATGCTACCCAAAGTGGGGTAACTCCCCTCGCCTATCATTTTGAAAAACCCATGTTGGTTACTAATGTTGGCGGATTGCCAGATTTGGTACCAGATGGCAAAGCCGGATTAGTTTGTGAACCCCATGCAGAAGATATTGCCAAACATATTTTGCGTTTATACCAACTTGGCACAGATTATTTTTTACCTGGCCTGCGATACGAAAAACAGAAATATAGCTGGAATATTCTTGTGAATACCATTAAACAACTGGCTCAGGAAAATTTGTAATCCAGCAATATATTTTTATCGCATCACCTCTTGTTTTGTATCTGCTGCTTCGACACTCAAATACCTATCAATCAATTTTATTCCAGGTTAATTTGGCACCAAAACCTTTGCTGTTATCCGTCATTTTTATTTGTGTTAACGCTATGGCCCAAATAGTACCCGACATAGCTAAAGCAAAAGGATATGCTTTGTGATAAATAGTAGCGGCCTGTTGAATAAGTACACTTGATTGTGGTAATACTTCTCCCTGCCATTGTACCCCCTTTAATAGCAAAGGGTTTATTTTATTAGGCAAAATAGTTCCGGCAGCCATTTTTTGGGCCAACATTAATGTTGCATGGTTTGTATCATTGTGGGTTTTATAAATAAGTAAATAATTTGCTGCGTCAAACGCATAAAAGCAATTGAAACAATAAGGGTTAGCAGCTGTATCGGTAGTACAAATACTGGCTACAGTTTGCTTTTGCAAAAAACTTATAATATTTGGGTTCATACAATTTTTATTATGTTTACCGGGCATGCTTTTGCCACATTAATTGTTAATTCAAGCAAATGCGTTGGTATGGCTATTTGATAAATACCTTTCTTTTCAATTGCTTGTATTAAAGTAGCTTTCCCATCTTTCTTAGACATACGCCAAAGTGTGGGCTGCTGTTGCTGACAAATTCCACAACCAATGCATTTATTACGGTAATGAATAATTTTACTCATTCTAGGCTTTGGTTATTTTATACAATTTATCAGTTACAGCTACTTTGGTAGTAATGGGGAATGTTAGCTTATCTCCTTTTTCTGCAATAATTGCATGGTTGCCATTTACGGTTAACTGGTGCAGTGTTTCCTTAAACATACCATGTGCCTGTCCGCTAACCATGATGGTATCACCAGGTTGCAACGTCCCGGCTTCAATATCAAATTCACCTACCTGAATATTAGGATAATATCGGCTTCCTTTACCTATATACACTTTTTTTTCTGTTGCTGCCGATCCCGGGCTTTTTGTCCATTCTCCCATTTCCTGTCCCAAATAATAACCTTCCCAAAACCCACGATTATATACCGTAGCTAACATGGTTTCCCATTGGGCAATACTAGCGGCATTGTAAGTGCCATTGGCAATAGCTTCCAAGGCTTCTTTATAGCATTTTGTAACAGTATATACATAATCGGCACCCTTACTACGGCCTTCAATTTTTAAAACCTGAACACCACTGTTTACTACCTGATCCAAAACACCGATTGTACACAAGTCTTTGGGCGACATAATGTATTCGTTATCTATTACCAATTGTTCATTGGTTTCTGCATCTGTTACTATATAAGACCGGCGACAGTTTTGTACGCATGCACCACGGTTGGCTGCAGCATTTTGTGTATGCAAGCTTAGGTAACACTTGCCCGAAATGGCCATACATAAAGCACCATGAACAAAAATTTCCACCTCCAAAGGTTTGCCGGAAACACCAAGAATATTACGTCTTTCAATATCCCGGGTTATTTGTGTTATTTGCCTAAGGGTAAGTTCCCTGGCTAATACCACTACATCGGCCATACGGGCAAAAAACTGCACAGCTGCTATATTGCTAATATTTGCCTGCGTAGAAATATGCAACGGAATTTGTAACTGCGAACAATATTCCATCACAGCAAAATCGGCAGCAATTACAGCATCAATATGGTGCAGTTTTACCTGTTGCAAAATGGCTTTTAATAACTGCATATCATGATCGTACATTACCGTATTTAAGGTGAGGTAAGCTTTAATGCCATTACTATGGCAAAGTGTTGACACTTCCTCTATATCTGCAAGTGAAAACCCATTGGACGAACGCGTACGCATATTAAGTTGCTCTACCCCAAAATAAATAGCATCTGCACCCGCATTAATTGCGGCCTGTATGCAATCAAACGAGCCAGCGGGTGATAATAATTCAATGGTTTTATTGGCCATAAAAAAGTTTAATAATAATGCTGTTTGCCAGTACAGTCTTTTTTGTAAGGCTGCAAAGTTTTTTAAACCTGCATTTCAATACATGATAAGTATCATGTTAAAGGCTGAGCTATATTATGGTTTCAAATTTTTATAAACAACATCTTTGCGCGTTTTAGAAACTAACAGCAATAAACACAAGTTTAGATGATGCAGATAACAAAGATTTTCAGGTTCGAAATGGCACATGCTATACATGGATACGATGGCCCTTGCAAACATATTCATGGACACTCTTATATTTTGCATGTTACAGTAAGTGGTTATCATACACAGCAAAACTATTTGCCTGCACCAGGATTTATTATGGATTTTAAAGCGCTTAAAAAAATAGTACAACAGCATATTATACAGCAATTTGATCATGCCTTATTATTATCCGGCGAGTTTATAGCAAACAACCCCGCAAGTAATAGCCACAATAACCTGATGCTGTTTCCTGCTGAGCCAACAGCTGAGAATTTATTGATTTTTATACGCAATACCTTGCAGGAACACTTGCCAAAAGAAGTACATCTAAAGTCGCTATTGTTGTATGAAACAAATGATGCATACGCGGCATGGTATAACGACTAATATCTTTTAGCCCGACTATAGAAATACTATTAAACTTTACTTGCGTCGCACACTTGTACTGCAGAATATGTTTGGGCTAAAAAAGGCAACATTTCATTGCTGAGTATATAACAGAACCTTGCAGTGAGTGACACAAGTAAAGCTGAGTATATAAAAGATTGTTTGTTCACAAAATGTATCCAGGTTTTTAGTTACCTGGACATTTGGGTACCAAAAATTCTTTTCCTGATGACACATGCTTAAATTATTATTAAATAATAGTAGTTATACGAATAATATAAATGCATTTTGACTTTGGTTTAAACAGTTATGCATACATTTCGAAAATATTTCAACTACTAAAAATCATAATCCGTTACCAGTGCTAAGAGGCGTTATTTTTATATCGCATTCTGCCAATAAGCATTTTGATTTTTGGTATTCACAACCTATGGCATCGTTTGAAAATTATAACAGGGTTAAGCAATTAACCTTTATTTACCTGCACTAATTAAAAAAGGTTAATAGCCGGTTTAATTTCTACAGGAAAATATGCGTTATAACCGTTAAAAAATACATATAATAAACGAACCGTGCACACTATGTTTGTGGATACTGATACTTATCTTACTAATCTTGATAATTTTTTACTGCCGCAAACACCCGTTGTAGAACGGATAGATGAATGTATCCGCTTTTTAAAAGAAAGAATATGGGGGATGTTTCAGGATAATTTGGTGGAAGTAAATGTTTTTGGATCTTATGAAAATGGTACGTTTATACAACAGGATAAGGATGCAGATGTAAATATCATCATTGTTTTTAAGCAAAAGGGGTTTCAGCCCAATGCTTATATGAATAGAATACATGATTTTTGCCTGCGCTATAATAAACAAGCAACCATTTATAAAGATCATCCTACCGCATCTATAAGATTGGATAATTATACATTTGAGTTAGTGCCTGCTATTTATATTTCAAAAGATAAGGTTAGAATACCGGCGCCACAGGATGATCCGGCTTCAAAATGGATTCTCACCTCACCTAAAGCATTAAAAACCCAGCTTAATAACAAGGATAATCTAAATAATCAATTAATAAAACCTTCTATTAGGGTTATTAAGTATTGGAATACCCTGAAGAATAAACCATTCTCTTCTTTTGCTATTGAAAGGCAAATACTAAGTACTTTTTTCTTTTGCAAAGCCCCAAGAGATTATTTTTTTATAGCTTCCAATTCGCTTAAAAAACTTGCTATAACAGATCCGCAGCTGGCTTTTATGGAAGAAATCAGGGAAAGCACCCGCAGACTGAATGTATTTGAAAAGCATCGCATCCCTGAATATATTGGCCCGGAAATTTCGAGGATATTACCAATGGATTAATTAGATTGTATTCGCTGCCTGGTAAATGCGTTCTATTATTTCTACGGTTTTTAATCCTTCTTCGGGCAAGGTATACATGGGGGCATTATTGGTTAGCACTTCTATTAGGTTTTCATAAACTTTATCATGATTGCTCATAGAACCCGTATAGGTGCCATATTGATTGGCCGCTTTACTTTGGGGTAAATCGGGTATAGTAATATTTGTTAAACGCTGGTATTCCAATGTATTTAAATACTGTCCACCAATTTTTATGGTACCATTTTCGGCAAAAATGGTAAGAGAACCTTCCATGTTTTGCTGATGGCTGTTAACCGTATAATGAATGCCACCTATTAGGCCACTTTCAAAAACCAGATTTACAATACCTGTATCCTCAAAAGCAATGCTGTTAGTATGAGCAGAATTGGTAGTGATGGCCTGAATATGCTTAACATCTCCAAACATCCAATACAGCAAATCAATAAAATGGCTGAACTGGGTAAATAATGTACCGCCATCAAGTTCTTTGGTTCCTTTCCAGGTTTGATAGTAATCTTCATTCCGGTTCCAGAAACAATTTAGTTGTATACTATAAATTTTACCTAACAAATTCTGTTGTAATAATAGGTATACAGCTGCCACTGGCGGGTTAAACCTGTTTTGTTTGACTATCATTAATTTTTTGCCGGCCTGTCTGGCCGCTGCTATCATATTAACACAATTGGGGGTATTAATGGCCATAGGTTTTTCGCAAAGCACATGGCAGCCTGCTTGTAAAGCAGCAATACTATGCGCCGCATGTAAACCATTTGGCGTGCAAACCACAACCACATCAATATTGGCGGCGGAAGTAAGAAATGCTTCTACAGTATAATATGCAGAACAACTATATTGATGAGCCAAAGCATCTGCCTTCTCAGGCAACATATCACATACAGCAGTAAGATGCCCAAATATTTTAATTTGTTCAGCATGCCGCTGGGCTATTCTGCCACAACCTATTATTCCAAACCTAATGGATGAAACCGCCATTGTTATGTGCTTTTGTGCATTTCAAAAAAACAAATCCTTTCCCCAATATTGAGAAAAGGATTTGTTCCGAAAATAGTTCCACTATATTATTTCTCAAAAAAATTAACTGTACCGCCAACCCATTCTTTATCTTTATTATACCTTACACCAATCATTTTTCCTTTGCTTAAACGTCCTAGATTCATGGTGGGTACGGGTCTTTTTTCACCTTCTTTCCAAAAATAAAAAATTCTTATTTCTGCTTTGGCAGGTATATCCGGGGTTTCTATAACATCTGCATACTTTACTTTGCGCTGCAGTATCCAGTTATGTGGGTCTGTAACTTTTTCAATATCAGCAGCTGTAACATCAATCACCACCCCCTGCCCTGCAAATGAAAACAATGGTTTTAATACGTAGTTTTCCAAATCAGCAGGCATTTGCTTTATATCGCTCAAAAACTTTGTTTCGGGCACATAGGGATGTTGAATATAAGGTAGTGTAAATTTACTGATTCGATAAAACCAGTTAGGATGTGGCACCCATTCTACATCCAGATTTTCAAAAAGTATATAACCTTTTTCCTGTATTTCGGCAGATTGCTGTTGTAAATCATCAAAAATAACCCGGTTATAAATGCGTTTTACCTGAATTTTTCTGCCGTCTTTTTCGTAAAAAAGCTGATTGCCTTCCTTTATCAATTCAGTTAAACATACAATAGGAATACCCAGATAATCATTGGTACAATAAAAATCTATCCTTGTTTTTTGCTGATGGGGCAAAATTTCAAGTAAAATCGCATTTTCAGCTGCTACATCCTTAATAATAATTTCCTTTAATAATTCCAGATAAGATGCTTTGTCAAACCCGCCCAAATAAGCATCATAATGCTCAGGAATATCAAAATGTTTACGCGTCATTTCAGTGTGAAAAATCTGGTAGGCAAACAAAGTAGGAAAACCCTGCATTTCTATTAGCTGTGGCTCTAATCCCCCACTTTCATTTTCACAAATGCCAAAATCAAAGGCAATAAAATGGGTATGTTCATTTTCTGCCGGCACTTTTATATCTGCAGGTATGGCATGTGCTGTAAGTGTTTTAAAATTATACTGTGTTATCACATCTACAATGCTTTCGCAGGCCGAAATCATTTTATCAGTAAATGCTTTATCAACAAAAACCGGTGTTTCAGCAATCCTGAAATCAAGTGAACCGGGATGCAGGCTTTGCAATTCTTTTACGTAGGCCTCATATTTTTCAGCACTAAAGCTTTCATTAAACTTTTTTCTTAATGCAGCAACCATATTCTTAAATTTATCTATGTGTAAAAATAAGCAATGCGTACTTACAAAAATCAGTGTATCCTGTCGCCCCTTACTTCCAGATTATTTATAACATTGGCTTCATATTCCAGCCATTCTTTCCAGCGGTTTCGCACTTTTTCTTTATTTACATAGAATTCTGCCAACTCAATAAACAAGGCATAATGGCCGGCTTCGCTTTCCATAAATCTACGGTAAAAATTACGCATATAAGCATCAGGCAAACCTTCGCTAAGGCGTTTAAACCGCTCACAACTGCGTGCCTCAATTAATGCCATGGTTAACATCTGATCTAAAAACCTGTCTTCCACACTCCCTCCTTTTACCTGAAACGCAATTAATTGATTAACGTATTCATCTTTACGTTGTTTGCCCAACACAAGTTGGCGTTTTTTCAACTCCTGCAATACCAATCTGAAATGGCCCCACTCTTCAGTTACAATGGGTGCCAGCTCGTTCACCATTTTATCATAGGAAGAATATCGTTGTATCAGCGATATACAGGTAGTAGCCGCCTTTTGCTCACAATAAGCATGATCGGTCAAAATTTCCTGCATAGAAATACCTGCCAGATCTACCCAACGCGGATCGGTTGGTAATTGCAAGCCCAGAATATTTCTTTGTGCTTCGGCATTTGTTTCCATAATACATTATTATTAAACCTGCAGCAAATGTAATGGCATCGCCTCTTGCGTCGCATTACGTTCATCGTTCCGTTTTTATGGCAGCAAAACTATGGCATGTTTTTAAGCTGGGGAAAATTGTTTAAAATCCTTTCTACTTTGAAGAAATAGCATTATTTGCTTAATATAAAATAGTAAAAAAAAGAATATTTATTTGCTGCTTAAAGTACCAGACGTACAAGAGTGCGACGCAACGGCTGCTGCCAACAGCGCTAATGCCTGGCTCATAGTTTTTAATTATATGCTACCCATTATAATAGCTGTTCGATTGGCCATTTTATATAGGTTTATTTGTTACTTTCAGGCTTTAATTGCAGCATATGAGAATTACTCCTTTTATGATTTGCGCCGCATTAACTACTTTATTGGTGGTAGGCACCAATCAGCAGATTGATACGGGCAAAGCTAAAACGCCAAGACTTGGCTATTTTTTATCTCCGCAAAAAGGCTTTTGGCAAAATGCCGAGGCGGTAGATGCGTCGTTTAACGAAAACCTTTCTTTTACCGGTTTGCAAGGCAAAGCCAATGTGTATTTGGATGACCGGATGGTGCCGCATATTTATGCCGATAATGAGCATGATGCCTTTTTTATACAAGGCTATCTGCATGCGAAATTCAGGTTATGGCAAATGGAGTTTCAAATATATGCAGCCGGCGGCCGGTTAAGTGAAATAATGGGCGACAGTGCCAATGGTACCAGTTTTATTAAAATAGACAAATTCTTCAGGCGTTTGGGAATGGTATATGGTGCGGAAAACTCGCTTAAAGCAATGGAGGCAGACCCTGCCATACATGCTACTTTAGATGCCTATACAGCTGGAATAAATGCCTATATAAACACTTTGGATGAAAGCAGCTACCCACTGGAATATAAATTGCTTGATTATCAGCCGGAACTCTGGACAAATATGAAAACAGCTTTGTTTTTAAAATACATGTCGTTTGACCTTGCGGGTTATGAGCAGGATTTCGAGAAAACAAATGCAAAATCCATTTTTACCAAAGCACAATTTGATGCATTGTATCCTTATGGCGAGGATTCTTTGGATCCCATAATTCCCAAAGGCACTGCATTTGCACCCGCAGGCATAAATATGCAGCCTCCTGCTGCAGACAGTGCTTACCAGCAGTTTAAGCAAACAGCAGCCCCGGCAGATACAATTATAAAACCTAACCCGGAAAATGGAAGTAATAACTGGGCGGTGGCCGGTTCTAAAACAAAAAGTGGCAGACCAATACTTTGTAATGATCCGCATCTTGGTTTAAACCTGCCCTCTATTTGGTATGAAATGCAAATTACCGTACCTGGCTTTAGTGCTTATGGTGCTACATTCCCTGGTTCGCCAACCGTTATTATTGGATTTAATGATAACTGTGCCTGGGGTTTTACCAATGCAGGCAGAGATGTACGGGATTATTACGAAATAACCTTTAAGGATAAATCCATGAAGGAATACCTGTATAATGGCAGCTGGCAAAAAACAAGTTTCAGGGATGAAATTATAAAAGTAAAGGGCGGACAAAGCGATACCGAACATATTGCCATGACTATTTGGGGCCCGGTAATGTACGATCAATATTATCCTGATAAGCTAAACAGCAAAAAGGCATATGCCTGCCGCTGGAAAGCCCACGATGCCAGTAACGAATTAAAGACTTTTTATTTACTGGATCATGCTACAAATTATGATGATTATGAAGCAGCAATTGCCACCTATCAATGCCCTGGCCAAAATATGATATTTGCTACTAAAAATGGAGATATCGCCATCAGGCAGCAAGGGCAGTTTCCTGCCAAATGGAAGGGACAGGGGGATTTTATAATGCCGGGTACTGATAGCACCTTTGCATGGAGAGGTTTTATTCCCGATAGTGCCAATATTACCATGCATAATCCTATAAGAGGTTTTGTAAGTAGTGCTAATCAAATGCCTTATGATACATCTTATCCTTATTATCTTGACAGAAATTATCCGGTGTACAGAGGGTATATTATTAACCGCCTGTTAAACGGCATGGAACAAATTTCTGCTTCGGATATGGAACATATGCAAACCAGTAATTACAATGTGTTTGCTGAAATAGCCCGGCCCATACTATTGAAAAATATGGATACAAGACAGTTATCAGAAAAAGAAAAAAGCTACCTAAATATCTTAGAAAACTGGAATCTTGAAAATAATCCAGGCGAAAAAGGCCCAACTATTTTCCAGGTTTGGTGGGATAGCTTAATGACTGTTACTTATAAAGATGAGTTTGACCAATCAACATTACCGCTTATTTGGCCCAGTGAAAATACTTTGGCAGATGGCATTAATAAAGATTCGGCCTATATTTTTGCGGATAATATAAACACACCGCAAATAGAATCTGTAGCAGATGATATAAATATTTCGTTTAAAAAAGCAGTGAGCCGCTTTACAGAGTTGGAAAAGGAAAATAAGTTAGACTGGAGCACTTATAAAGGCACTATGATTCAACATTTGCTTAAAATACCTTCTTTAAGCAGGTTAAACCTGGTTTCGGGTGGTGGAAAAAATAGTATTGATGCACTAACAAAAGACCACGGGCCCAGTTGGAGAATGGTAGTAGAGTTAACTGATAAAACCAATGCATATGGCATATACCCCGGCGGTCAGGTAGGTAACCCGGGTAGTAAGTATTATGATAGTTTTATTAATGATTGGCTTGCAGCCAAATACTATAAATTGTTGTTTGCCACAGAAACAGAAATGCAACAGCAAATAAACAACAAAGGAAAAATGAGTTTTAATAAACTATAAAAATATTATCATGAAACTGTTTGTATCTATATTACTTACTGCATTGTTAGGCTATGCAATAGTTCTTTTTTTACCTTGGTGGACATTTGTTTTCACCTCCTGTACAGTAGCAATTATAATTCCACAAAAATCTATCAAATCATTTGCAACAGGCTTTGCGGGTGTTTTTTTATTGTGGGCAATACAGGCCTATATTTTGGATATAAATAACGATCACATACTTTCACAGAAAGTAGCTGCCATTTTTCAGTTAGGCAATTCGTCTGTTTTACTGATATTTATCAGTGCTTTTATAGGTGGTTTAATTTCTGCATTTGCAGCATTAACAGGCAGCTTTGCCCGTAAATAAAAAAAGCACGAAATGTGCTTTTTTTATTAATGCTATGTTTCACAAAAAATTATTTGTTAATGTAGGTTGGTGCTGTTTTTTCTATTACATCGGGTATAAAAAATACTTTGTTTCCATTTACCATTACAGGCCCGTTTGCCCTTTCATGCAGTATATTACTTAAACGAGATAGGTATTTATATACCAGTTTATCTTTTATTTTCTTTAAAAAATAACCTTCTTCAATTTTATTACTCCAAATAATATAGGTTAACCCTTTCAAAATGGTTTCAATACCAATTTGATTGATCCATTTATCAGCCGATTCAAATTCCCTTGATTCATTTTGTATAATACTATAATCAGTATCAGCAAAATCGTTCTGACAAAATATCTCTATAAACAATTCAATGGATAGAATTAACTTAATATCATGACTTTTTCGGGCTCTGCTTGAGTCGAAATGGCGGGCATCATATAGAAAAATATCTTTGAAATCAGCTAGTTTTTTAAGATATCTTATTTCACTTTCACTAAATTCTCTTGTCATAGACCAGATTATAATTGAAGATAACATTATGCTTATTTGTGTAGCTACCATTAGATAAGTTTTATATTCATTTTAATTGAGGTATTAAAACGGGATTAAAACATAATGTATTTTTACACAGATTTTGCCCGATATATAACCGGGTCCATTTAAAACTTTGGAACATTTATATTTAGCACGTTGCTATTCCAATAAATGTCTGTAAATCAAAAAAATATGGCATTATTACACAACCGTGTTTCTAATGAGGAATTAAAACAACGCCTCATGGAGGAAACTATCCATCGTATTACCATCAGCTTTTACAGCTATTTCGAGATTGTTAACCCCAAAGAATTTAGAGATTATTTGTATAAACACCTGCAGCTATTACAGGTATTCGGAAGAATATATGTAGCAAATGAGGGTATCAACTCACAAATTAGTGTGCCTGAAAACAACTTTGAGGCATTTAAAGTTTTCCTTTATTCCATTGAACCATTAAATGGACTTAGATTAAATATTGCAGTAGATGATGATGGAAAATCATTCTGGGTATTAAAAGTTAAAGTACGCGAAAAAATTGTGGCGGATGGTATTGATGATCCCTTATTTAATATGCACCAAAAAGGTAAATATGTTGATGCTGAAAGCATGAATACCTTACTGGAAGACCCTTCGACCATTGTGGTTGATATGCGCAATCATTACGAGTATGAAGTAGGCCATTTTGTAAAAGCATTGGAAGTACCCTCTGATACTTTTAGAGACCAGCTACCCATGGCGGTGGATATGCTGCAAGGCAATGAAGATAAAAACATTATAATGTACTGCACAGGTGGCATTAGATGCGAAAAAGCCAGCGCCTACATGTTGCACAAAGGTTTTAAAAATGTTTTTCATCTGGAAGGCGGTATTATAAACTACGCTAAGCAAATAAAAGATAAAGCACTTGATAGTAAATTTCTGGGCAAAAACTTTGTATTTGATAACAGACTTGGAGAACGTATTACACAGGATGTAATTGCGCATTGCCATCAATGCGGCAAACCTTGCGATACCCATACCAATTGCGCCAATAATGGCTGCCATTTGTTATTTATTCAATGCGCCGATTGTGCTGCAACTTATCAGGGTTGCTGCAGTGCAGCCTGTAAGGAAACAATTGATATGCCGGTTGAAAGACAAAAAGAAATTCGTAAAGGGATTAACCACGGTCAAAATATTTTTAATAAAAGTAAAGTAAGGCTTAGACCAAAACTGAGTGAAATACAAAAAGAAAAAGGGAATTGATCAGCAATTCCCTTTTTTAATAATGTATCTATTTTTTAGCCAGGCAAGATATTATCTATTTGGCTTTACTTGCGTCGCACTCTTGTACTGAAGCAAATTATGCAGCAAATTAGTGTGTATACAACAGGTTCTTTTTGCTGACTATAGTTCCGAACCCTACAGTGAGGTATTTGTGTGACAAAGCAGCAAATACACGACAAGCGGCGATGCCACATGCAACACAGCCGGCACCATAATTAGCAATTATTTGCCAAATTTATCCTGCCAGTTTAGCATGCCACCTACCAGATTTATAGTATTGGTAAAACCAACCTGTTCAAGAAATAAAGCAGCCATACCACTTCTGTTACCACTGCGGCAATACACAATCAATTTCTCGTTTTTAAGGTCTTCAATATCGTCTAATTGCATTGTTTGAATAGCACCTAGAGGAATATGAATTCCGCCAATATTAAACTCTGCCCTTTCATGATTTTCACGCACATCAAGCAGGTTAATTTTTTCTCCGCTATCAAGTCTTTGCTTTAATTGTTCTGCAGTTATAGTTTGCATAATCTATTGTTGAAATGTAAAATACTAAGGATTAATAGAATCTTTAGTGGGTGGTTTATTGCTTATCCAAACATCAATAATATCACCTGGTCTTATTCTATTTATTGACGGGCCTGCCGAGTCACCAATATTAATCAAATCGGCAAAAGGGCTTGGCTTTTGATGTACAATATATGCAGCGGCGGTATCAGAAATAGGTTCAATAGTAATTAAGGCACCCATTTCCAAATTGTTATTGTTTAAAAAATTACGTGCCTCTTCTACGGTCATACCAGTTAAATCCGGCACATCCATTTCTTCAGCGCCAAGGCCATTACCTATAACCAGATCAATAAGACTGCCCATATTTATTTTAGTGCCGGGTGCAATACTTTTACCACCAACCATCTGGTCTTTTACCGCATTTCGGGCAATATCTGGCACATAGGTTAAACGCCCCATTTTAAGTCCCAGACTTTGCAAGTATAATTCAGCACTATTAACAGAAAAACCCCGCAAATCGGGCATATCAACCTGAGGCGGTACAGCCCTATTAATGGTTAAATAGATGGTTCTGCCGGCCTTTACTTCCGCATCGGCATCTGGTGATTGGCGTAATACCTGCAATGCTTTTGCCGTATCGGCATAAATGGAATCCTGTATACCGGTTTCCAGGCCTGCAGCTTCCAGGGTTTTTACGGCTTCATCATAACTCATTCCCACTATATAAGGCACTTTTTGGGTGTCACCATGATTGGTTATAATACCCAGAAAAGCAAAAAACAGGAAAATAATCAGTAATACTGCCAGCAACATTACCAACAGGTTTACAAGAAGAGATTTACTGGTTATAAACTTAAACACTGGCTAAAATTTGATGTAAGCAAAGTAAGGGTTAAGTAACAAAACCCACTAATAAATTTTAAATTCTTTTGAGGTTTATTAAACAAAAGCTTCCTCGATTACAGCCGAATAAAATTGCATTAGGGTCCAGCCCATTGCCTTTACCTGCTGAGGTACAAGGCTTGCTTCACTTTGGCCGGGTACCGTATTTATTTCCAGCATATAAGGTGCGCAAGCTGCTTCATTATAAATAAAATCTATTCTAACAATGCCTTTACAATTAAATACACTGTAAATTGTTTTGGCTGCTGTTCTTATTTTTTCCGCAATTGATTCACTAACATCGGCGGGTGTAATTTCATCACTGGCACCTTTATACTTGGCTTCAAAATCAAAGAAATCATTCTTACTTATAATTTCTGTCATAGGCAAGGTAATAATATTACCACCTGTTTTAAAAACGCCAATAGTAAGTTCTCGGCCCTCAATAAATTCTTCTACCAATACCTGGGTATCTTCCCTAAATGCTTTTTGAATGGCCGCTTCCACATCATCGGTTGGCTTATTTACTTTAGACATGCCAATGCTGGAACCGCCATTATTGGGTTTTACAAATATGGGAAATTGTAGTGTGCTAATTATATCTGCGGCATTGGTATACCTGTCCTTAAACAATAGAACCGACTTTGCTACATGTATACCACTTACTGCGGCTACCGCAACAGTATATCTTTTATTAAATGTAATGGCAGATGTGGCAGCGTCGCAGCTGGTATAGGGTATATTAAGCATATCAAAATAACCCTGCAGTTTACCGTCTTCTCCCGGGTTGCCATGTATACACATTAAGGCTGCATCAAAATATATTTTTTTATCGGCCTCGGTAATAGAAAAATCATTTAAATCCACCAAAGATTCCTGTCCATTGGACTGCTTGTAAAACCAGCCATCTTTTCTAATATCTATGGTATAAACTATATATTTTTCCCTGTCAATATTATTATTCACCGTTACAGCACTTTTATAGCTTATTTCAGCCTCGCCGCTATAACCGCCGGTAACCAGGGCAATTACTTTCTTCATGTGTTTGCAGAATATTTTATAGTGGCAAAGAAATAAAAATAATCAACAGTAAAACAGGTTTGCAAAAAGTTCTATGGTAAATATTTCAAAATATTATTGGCCGGGCAACTGATGCAGCATTCAGCTTTTCTTGCGTCGCACTCTTGTACGCATTAACAACCTGCGGCTAAGGAATTACAAAAAAAGAAGAGGTGAAGGAAATTAGCCTTCACCTCTTGTTGCGGAACATATCACCCGCCATTTAAAGCTACCTTTTGGGTAACTGGTATTACTTATTAAAGGTAATGCAACATTGCATACCATACAAGAAAAAAATAAAAAATTAAATGTGCAATTTTTCTTTCTTTCCCATTAGTTGTTCAACTGTTTCTGTATACATTTCATCTGGTACGCAGCAGTCTACAGGGCAAACAGCAGCACATTGAGGTTCTTCATGAAAACCCTGACATTCCGTGCATTTGTTGGGGGTAATATAATAAGTATCTACACTAATTGGTTCAAACCGCTCATCGGTACTAACAACTGAACCGTCTAACAATGTAAAAGAGCCTTTTACGGTAGTGCCATCTGAGATTGCCCACTCAACACCACCTTCATAAATTGCATTGTTTGGACACTCGGGCTCACAGGCGCCGCAGTTGATGCATTCTTCTGTTATTTTAATAGCCATAGTAACATAATTTTGTTGGTTCGAAGTTGCTTAACTTCAACTTTATTGCCAAAAATACTTTGTAGTTTTTTAAAAAAAATTTATGGATTTACAGGAACGTATCAATTTAATGGTTCATTTAGGTGAATATCTGCAATCTGACGATGACATATTAAAAGAAATAAAATGCAAAGCCGAAATTCAAAATGCCTGGTTTACACAGGAATTCATCCAAATGGCCATTACAAACATTGCCAATGAATTTTTAAACAGGTCTAAACTCGAAGCCTGGGCAGCTAATTACCCCTCCCTGGCAAAAATGGCTGATAGTAAAACTGTAGGGATTGTAATGGCAGGAAATATACCCCTGGTTGGTTTTCATGATATGCTTTGTGTATTTGTATCCGGGCATCAGGCGGTAATTAAAACATCTACAAAAGACGAAGTGCTGATAAAACACCTCGTTCAAAAAATGTATGAATGGAATATTACTGTTCAAAACCAGATTTCTTTTGCCGATAATTTAAAGGGCTGTGATGCTTATATTGCCACAGGAAGCAATAATTCGGGCAGGTATTTTGAATATTATTTTGGGAAATACCCGCATATTATTCGCCGTAACAGAACTTCGATTGCCATTTTAACAGGTGAAGAAACGGCAGAACAACTTGACCTATTGGCCAATGATATTCAATTTTATTTTGGACTTGGGTGCAGAAATGTAACCAAAATACTCGTGCCCGTTGGTTACGATTTTAAGCCCTTGTTAGCGGCCTGCAGCAAATTTGGCCATTTTATGGATATGCACAAGTACAAAGACAATTTTGATTATCACCTTACTTTATTGTTGATGAATCTTAAATATTACATGAGTAATGAAAGTCTTATTTTAACCGAGAATAAGTCTGTATTTTCTCCCGTAAGTCAGGTGCATTATGAGTTTTACACCGATATTAAGGAAATTGAACCATATTTACCCGTGGCTAATGAAGTGCAGTGTATTGTTGGGCATGGCTATACCGATTTTGGTAAAGCGCAGATACCTTCCTTATTTGATTATGCAGATGGTATTGATACCATGGAATTTTTAAGTAATATTAATACACATTAAATGCCTTTTTGTAAAAAGCTGTAATAGCTTTAGCTTAATTATTAACCAACCGATGAAAGGATTGCGACGCAAGTAAAGCTGCCTATTTTGATCTGCAGCTGGTATTATAATTTTTTCCCCGGTTGGTTTTGAAATATGTAGGAAAAAATGACAGATGTACGATGGCTTTCGTCAATTTATTGTTAAAAGGAAAACATTATGAACTGACGATTAAACAGCTTTGTTTCTTTGTTGTCAGAAAGGAACACAGTTTGTGTAGATCTTTAAAAAATAAAAAACAGATATGACGATGAAACTCAAAAACATTTTATTGGTAGTTGCAATCAGCGCCTCTACAGCTTTATTAAGTGTTTGGGGTTATGGTACATGGATGAACTCCCAGAATGCTTTATCAATGCAACAGGATGGCAAATTACCTGTTAACTATGCCGGTTTTTTTGAAAAAGGCAATAGTGCAGGTGGGCCGGTTGATTTTACCGCGGCATCTACCGCTGCAACCCCTGCTGTGGTGCATATTAAAACCCGTACCAAAGAAAAGAAGCTAAGTAACAATTTACCAAGAAATAATAGTCCTTTTTCAGACTTATTTGGGGATGATGATCCCTTCTCTAATTTTTTTGGTGGCCCACGCAGTAATGTTATTCCGGAACAAAGAGCCAGCGGTAGCGGTGTGTTAATTAGCAACGATGGTTATATAGTAACAAATAACCACGTAGTAGAGGGTGCCGATGAAATTGCCGTAACTACTACTACCCGCAAAACATATAAAGGAACCGTAGTGGCTACTGATCCTAATAGTGATTTGGCTGTTATTAAAATTGAAGGCACTAATTTACCCTTTCTGGCTTATGGCAATAGCGATGATGTGAAGCTGGGTCAATGGGTGTTAGCAGTTGGTTATCCGCTTAACCTGGATGTAACCGTTACAGCTGGTATCGTAAGCGCCAAAGCACGTTCAATTGGAATTAATAAAGGCGACAGACCTATTGAATCTTTTATTCAAACAGATGCTGCCGTTAACCCAGGCAATAGTGGTGGTGCATTAATAAATACAAGCGGCGAGTTAATTGGTATCAATTCGGCTATCGCCTCTCCTACAGGTTCTTATGCTGGTTATTCTTATGCCATACCGGTTAATATTGTTAAAAAGATTGTTAGCGATTTAATGAAGTTTGGTACTGTACAAAGAGCTTATATCGGTATCTCTTACCCTCCAGATAATCTTCCGGAAGAAAAGAAAAAAGAACTGGGTATAAAAGATGGCGCCGGGGTATTTATAAATGGCGTTGCAGATGATGGTGCTGCTAAACAGTCTGGTATTGAAAAGGGTGATTTTATTACCAAAATAAATGGTGTGGAAGTAAATAGCGGCCCAGAGCTACAAGAGCAGGTTGCCCGCTACAAACCAGGTGATAAAGTAACTGTAACCTATGTTCGTAATGGTAAGGAAAGCAATGTATCATTGTCTCTTAAAAACAAATCCGGCAATTACGAAGCAGTAAAACAGGAAAGTGTTTTAGATAAACTAAAAGCCGATTTAGAAACCGTAGATAAAGCTACTGCCAAGAAAAACGAAATTACCGGTGGTGTTTTGGTAAAAAGTATTGGTAAAGGTTTATTGAAAAATACAAGAATGCAGGAAGGATTTGTAATTACCAGTGTTGATGGTCAGGAAGTAAATAACCTAGATGACCTGAAAGCTATTCTTTCCAATGCACAGGGTACAGTTAGATTAGAAGGTATCTATCCTGGATACGAAGGTACTTATGGCTACCCGCTAAACCTTAGCGATAGCGGTGATAGTAATGATAAATAGTTGTAAATTTTAAAGCAAAAAACCCGTTCAAATAGAACGGGTTTTTTATTATTTAACTCCTAGAAGAATAATTCTTTTTGGCCCGGCAAAGCAACAATTAGCAGCATTACTTGCGTCGCACTCTTGTACTACAGAATCATTTGCAGCAGTAACAAATTACATTAATTAACCGTACTCAACACCAGGTACTCTGCACTTTGTAATTCAAATGCCGCTTCATTCTCCAGCACATAGTCCAAACCCGAAAAAACACTCTTATACTTTCCCTGTAAAACCCCATGCTGTACTTTCACATGCACTTTATCATTCACTGACAAATTTGCAACCACCAAAACCTTGTCATCACCGGCATGAAGTAAATAAGCCATTATATGCTGGTCTTCGCTGGTATACAAAAAATCAAAAAAAGCTTCTTTGGTATACGCAGCCGATTTTTTTCTTAACCCAAGTAATACCTGATAAAAATTGTGCAGTTCAGGTTGCTCATGCCAAATAATTTCGTCCTTATCAAAGAATTTTAACCGCCTGTTATTGGGCAATTCCTGACCGCTGTATATCAATGGTAAACCAGGCAGGGTGCAACTTAATACGGCATAGGCTTTTGCAAAACGGCCATATTTTTCATATTCGGTTCCGTTCCAGCTATTTTCATCGTGGTTGGATGTAAAATACAGCTTCTTACCTTCAAATGGATAGTGTTGGTATTTTGTAACCACATCTTTTAGCTGTTGTACTGATGCAATTTGCTTAGCCAGTTTTTCACTTAAATGCATCCATTCCCAGGCATAACTTACATCGTATACTTCATGATAGGTTTCATCCTCACATTCAGCCAGCCAAAAAAGTGGTTGTAAACTATCGCAACTATTTCTGGCGGTAATCCAAAAATCAAGGGGCACCAAATGGGCCATATCGCATCTAAAACCATCAATTTTGTATTCCCTAACCCAAAACTGCATGGCTTCAATTAAAGCCATACGCATGGCTGCATTATTATAATTAAGGTCAATTACATCTTTCCATCCATTGCGTTCGGTAAAATTACCTTCCGAATCCAGCACATAATATTCAGGGTGTTCTTTTGTCCAATGATGATCAATACCTGTATGGTTGGCTACCCAGTCAATAATCAGCTTCATGTCTAATGCATGTGCGGCTTCTACCAATTTCCTGAAATCATCCAATGTGCCATATTCCGGGTTAATGTCTGTATAACTGCTACATGCATAATAACTACCTAAAGCACCCAGCCTGCCCTCTATACTAATGGGTGTAATTGGCATCAGCCAGATTATTTCAACACCCATATCTTTTAACCTGGGTAAATGGGTAGCAAATGCTGCAAAAGTTCCCTCACGGGTGTACTGTCGTATATTCACCTCATAAATATTTGCCTGGTGCATCCAGCTTACTTTATGAATTTGCATATTATCTTCAATTTAAGATTATAGCAAAGAAATACTATTATTGTATTCAAGCATGAGCAAAATAATATTAGATAGAAAAATAAGTTTACTACAGGCTACCGCTATAAATATGACAGATATGGTGGGCATCGGCCCCTTTATCGTATTAAGTGTAGTAGTAGAAAAAATGAATGGCCCCTGGTTTTTATATGCCTGGATAGCGGGTGCTTTTCTATCATTTATCGATGCCATGATTTGGAGTGAACTTGGCGCCACTTTCCCGCTTGCGGGTGGCAGCTATAATTTTTTAAAAGAAGGCTTTGGCCCAAAATGGGGCAAACTAATGAGTTTTCTTTTCGTATGGCAAACCATGATACAAGCCCCACTGGTAATTGCCTCTGCTGCCATAGGTTTTGCACAATACTTTACTTATATTTTACCCCTGGATGAAATACAGCGCAAATTGGTAAGCGGCAGCGTAGTTATTTTAATTGTGCTACTACTTTACCGCAAAATTGAAACCATTGGTAAAATCAGTGTATTTCTATGGTTAGGGGTTTTAATTACCATGGCTTGCATCATATTTGGCGGCTTTTACCACGGCCAATTTCTTGAACCTGTAAAACATATAAACGATGGATTAGAAGTCAATTCTGCTTTTGCTGCCGCACTGGGTTTTGCCAGTGTAAAAACTATGTATAGTTACCTTGGGTATTATAATGTTTGCCACCTGGGTGGCGAAATAATTAACCCCGAAAAAAATATTCCCAAAAGCATGTTTATATCAGTGGCAGGTATTGCACTGTTATATTTATTTATGAACATCAGTGTAGCGTCTGTATTACCCTTGGAAACCATTATAAAAAGCCCCTTTGTAGTAAGCGATTATGTGCAGGCTTTGGCCGGCCCGATAGCTGCAACTATTGTTACTGCATTGGTATTATGGGTGGCATTTGCTTCGGTATTTTCAGCCACATTGGGGTATAGTCGTATACCTTATGCCGCTGCAAAAGATGGTGCATTTTTTAGCATTTTTGCAAAGCTGCATCCCACCAAACATTTCCCCTATATCTCTTTATTATTTTTAGGCAGTGTGGCATTTGTATTCAGCCTGCTTTTTAGAATCAGCGATGTCATCAGCGCCATTCTTGCCATGCGCATACTTATACAATTCGTTGGACAAGGCATTGGCTTATTATTACTCAGCAAACAAAAAAGGCGCAATTTCTTTAAATGGAAAATGCCCTTATTTCCCATCCCGGTTATTGTGGCCATGGTATTATGGATTTGTATTTTCTACTCCACCACATTCGATATGATTCGCCTGGCCCTATTTATTATAAGTCTTGGTATTATTGCCTTTATGGTAAAAGCCAGGTATAATAAGGAATGGCCATTCCAACAAGTATAAGCCATTATTGGTTTTGGTACCCGGCTATAGATACTAACTGCAGCTTCTCTTGCGTCGCACTCTTGTGCTATAAAGCGCTATTCAACAAAAAATGCAAATACAAACAAGCAAACCAATCTACTTTAATATTACCCACTCTATTCCCACATAAATGCCGCTAGCTTAAAAACAACAACAGCAAAACAAAATATCCGTAACTTAATTCCATGAAAAAGCGATTGCCATTAACCAGTGTATTTATCCTATGTTGTAGTTTTTTACAAATTGCACAGGCGCAAAAAAGCCCGGTACAAGGTATATTCCCTGCTAATACGGTTACCTATAGCAATATTGCCTATGCCGGCGATACCTTGCAAAAACATTTACTGGATATTTACCTGCCTGCCAATACCACCAGCAACCTGCCACTTATTGTTTGGATACACGGCGGCGCCTGGATGATGAACGATAAATATGCCGATATGGGTTATATGACCAATACCGTTAAGGCATTTATCGACAGTGGCTATGCCCTAGCTTCCATCGATTACCGGTTTAGTACCAGTGCAGTTTTCCCCGCACAAATACAGGATTGCAACCAGGCCATTGATTATTTATACCAACATGCCGCCAACTATCATATTGATAAAAACCGCATTGCGCTGATTGGTTTTTCCGCAGGTGGGCACCTGGCTTCGTTACTGGGTTTATCCAACAATAATGCTGTGGCCAATTTTTACGCCAACGGCAACAAACCCAAATTTACTATAAAAGCCGTACTAGATTTTTATGGCCCCTCCCATCTGTTAATGATGGCAGCCAATGCAGATACTACTGAGGACAATATTCTTAGCCCCATAGAAATATTATTGGGCGCCTCTCCTATTAGCCGGCCTGATTTGGCACAACAAGCCAGTCCCGTAAATTATATCGATAAAAAAGATCCGCCCTTCTTTATTGTGCAGGGCGAAAAGGATTTATCCGTACCCAATACACAATCCAAATTATTAAGTGCATGGCTAGGTTTACAGGCGGTACCCAACCAATTAATAATTGTACCCAATGCTCCGCACTATGGTACCATGTTCGATGTGCCGTCCATACGGCAACCCCTATTTGCCTTTTTGCGTCAACACCTCTAAAAGCAAATAAATAACGCATTCTTGTAGCTCAACAATAGCACAAATGGCGTAGCCACTTGTGTCGCACTCTTGTACATTGTTAATACAATGCAGCTTATACCATTGCGCAGGTCGAAGCGAATCGTTGTTTTGTCAGGCGACCAACAACGGCTTAGAAGATTTGTTTGTCTCACCAGACTGGTATCTTCAACAGATTTTTTTATTACTGCCTCATTTGGTAATTCCTTTTCTTATGTGTTTAATTTGAATAAGGCTATTGCACACGCTTCATTTCTAATGTAAGTTATTTTCAAAAAATACCCTTTGGCACTGATATATTTCTACAATGCTTATCCGAATTTTATATGAAATAACCGCTAAAAAAAATGAGGACAATGCGTTTAATCATTCTATTTACACTAGCCATAAACATAAGCATTGGTTCCTATGCCGCAAAAGGCGAAACACATTTTGGTAAAGTAAAATCGGCGATGGGTGAATATGCAGGCGATATTGAGATAAAACTAAATGAGCCGAATAAAGACATGATCACCATTACCCTGTACGAGAAAGTAGAAAAATCGCCGGGGAAATATCAAAAAACAAGTCAGAAAATAAAGCTGAATACCATGATCATTCATTCCATCGAGATTGACAGTGTTGTATATTTAATTAAGCAACTGCAATATGCCGATGGAAAAACCCAACCATTCTGTTGTATAAGATTATTGGAGGGCAAGCCGGAATTTGGCCTATACCAATGGGGAGCTGATATCGACCCAAAACGCCAGGTTGTGTATTTCAAAAACCTATCATCCTACACGCTCTTATCAAGCCCTACCCTCACCCAAACAAGAACCAGCATGATGTTTTTGTTTGCCAAATGTGACATTATAAAAGCCGAGTTGAGAGATGCAAAAAATGGTTTTATTACTAATGACATGGATGAAGCTGCCAGATCTAAAGAGATATCAAGGCTCATAGCCGCAACTGCTACCTGCCTGTAATAAAGGCTGCTATTTAATAAAATATGCCTGCATTTTTATAAGTAGCCTATTCCATTCAACATCTCTCATGGAGTAATAAGCGTGGCCAGGGAATTCCAGCAATACGCCAACCTTTATTTCCCTTTTTGCGCCAACACCTCTAACCGCCAATAGATAACCCATTTTTGAAGCCCAACAATAGCACAAATGGCATCACCGCTTGCGTCGCACTCTTATACGTTCGGGGCAATGGGCATCAAACTATAATGCAGTAAATTAAGTGTATGGTTGAATTTACAATTTACCAATCACCCTATACCTGGTACTTTTTTTAGTTTATGTGGCAGGTGTTTTGCCAGGAGATACTGATTCGAGTACAGCATATAAATGCAGTATTTGCTTAAAAAAATTCAGCATGAGGATGCAATAAAAATAGCCGCCATGCTGTAATTAATTGGCATGACGGCTTTCTTGTTTTGTATGGAAAATCTATTCGATAATAATATCACCATTTCAAAGCGGCATTCAATCTAATTGGCTGCTGGCTAAAGGCTAATAGCTAGTGACCTGCTTCTTACTGTTCATTTTGTTGTTGGCGTACAAGAGTGCGACGCAAGAGCAGCTGCAAATAGCATTCTCAGCCGGGTAACAAATGGTTTTATTTGTTGTTACCAAAGGCTTTGTCTAAGAAAATATAACGGGCATCATTGCCAGCTTTTTCGGCTTTGGAATTAGCACTAATTACCATCACATCCGGATTGCTAGCTGTTTTATCTGCCGCCGGCCAATTGGCCAGGTCTTTACCATTAGGATTGCCGGTTTTAATAAAATTGGCAAAATAAGCAAACATGGTATTAGAAGCTTGATAGTCGTCTTCTGTCCAATTATAATCTTTTATCAGGTGCAAATTGCCCATGCAATATTCAATTTCTGATGCATGCGATGCGCCTACCGGCTCGGGCATTTTAAAAGTATTTGCATCTTTTTTTACGGTGCCGCCGGCAAGTCCCTGTGTAATACTATTATCCGTTAATGGTGGCCTTATTTGAGAGAACATATACCGATATACCGGCTGATTGCTGTTTTTGCGATGCAGATCGAACCACTTCCAGGTGCTATAGGCTATAAACCTGTCGGAAGCCAAAGCTGTTGCGGATAATTCAATTTCTTTAGGAGAGCTGTGCGGATATAATTGCAGCACTTCTTCGAAGTTATTGGGATAGGCTTCCTTTACTTTTTTTACATAATTCTCATCGGTAAAAGGGCCTTGGGTAAAGGATATTCCGGGTATTTCGGCAGAGTTCCAGCCCAATAAAAGTGGCACCATAGATTGTTCACCGGCATTAAATGTTTCAGGAACTGTTTTAGTATAAAAATAACCATCAATTACCGTAGGGAAACCAAAGCGTTTGGACGCGTCATACATTTCATAAATCTGTAGGGTGCTCATAGCCCTTAATTGTGCAATGGATGGTGCACCGGCATTTTTAGCAAAATCTGCACCTGTTTTCTCTGCTTCTGCCAGAGGTACAGGAGACAAGGTGGGATTAATGGAAGCCCCACTTTCGCCAATGGCACCGGCAAACAAACCTTTTGATAAAGGAGAAGCCATTTGCGCGGTAACAGAAATAGAGCCTGCAGATTCTCCTGCAATGGTAACTTTAGCAGGGTCGCCACCAAAAGCAGCTATATTCTTTTGTACCCATTGTAAAGCCGCATTTTGGTCAAGCAAACCATAATTTCCTGAGCCTTTATAAGATGACTCGGCGCTTAATTCAGGATGAGCAAAAAAGCCAAAAATATTGAGGCGGTAATTTACGGTAACGGCAACAATACCTTGTTTGGCCATACTGGCTCCATCATATCTTGGTTCCGAAGCATCACCAGCTACAAATCCTCCACCATAGAAATAAACCAAAACAGGCAGACCCTTGGTATCGTGTTTGGCAGGCGTCCATACATTTAGGTATAGGCAATCTTCGCTAAGTCCGTCTGACCTTGAATTCATATCACCAAATACAATACCCTGCACGGGACGTGGGCCAAACTTTTTGGTGGCCAATACACCTTTCCAGTTATCAGGGGGTTGTGGTGCTTTCCAGCGTAAATTACCAATGGGTGGTTTTGCAAAGGGAATACCAAAATACAGTTGCAACCCTTCTTTGGTATCGTAGTTACCTTCTATAATACCATTTTGAATTTTTGTTTGTACAGGAAAATAATAATTGGTTTGCGCAGTGGCTGTAAAAAACATAGTAGTAAGTACTAAAAATAATTTGATTTTTTTCATGTGGAAAGAATTGAGTTATTATTGTCTCATTGTGAGACAATAATAAAAAACATTTTTGATTCTAACTGATTAAATTTGAGGAACGATTAAAAAATTGGCATGGCGCATAAAAAGAAGAATGAAGCAAATGATATTCAGGGCACTGGTTATTTGAGCAATATTGCCTTTGATTCTGTGGTATTTGGTTTTTCTGGTGCCAAACTAAAAATATTGTTGATGGAATACCATAATACCGGTTTTTTTGCCTTGCCCGGTGGTTTTGTAAAAAGAGAGGAAAACCTGAATGATGCAGTACGCAGGGGTTTAAAAGAAAGAACGGGGCTGGATCATATTTATTTGGAACAATGCTATGTTTTTGGCGATACTACCCGCCATAAACCTGAAATTCTTAAAACAATATTGGAAGCCAACGGACATACCGTTACCGATAGCCATTGGCTGCTTGACCGGTTTATTTCGGTTACTTACTACGCCTTAATTAATTATGCCAATGTGGTTCCAACGCCGGATGCATTATCAGATTCCTGTACCTGGTACGACCTGGATAGTTTACCTGAACTGATATTAGACCACCACGATATTGTAAACAAAGCATTGCAAACCCTACGTGCCAATATTGACCAGAAATTGGTTGGCATGAACTTATTGCCTGCACAGTTTACCATGCGGGAATTACAGAATGTATATGAAGCCATTCTTGGTGAACAATTAAGACGCACCAGTTTCCAAAGAAAAATTCTTGGGCTTGATTTGTTAAAACGGCACGAAAAGCACTATTCAGGCAAGGCACACAAAGCGCCTTATTTGTATAGTTTTAAGAAATAAATTGCCAATAGTGCACTACCCAACTTATTCTTTTTTGTAAGCATCGATGGTGATGATACTGCCATCAGGGCGGTAATTTAATTCAGTAACTTTTATATTGCGTAAATGTGTTTTACCCGATAGCTGTACATCGTGATAAAACAGGTACCATTTATCGTTAAATTGTACAATAGATTGATGATTTGTCCAACCTTGCACCGGATTTAGCACAACACCCTGATAGGTAAAGGGCCCATAAGGACTTGTACCGGTTGCATAACAAATAAAATGTGTATCACCGGTGGAGTATGTAAAATAGTATTTGCCATTATATTTATACATCCAGGAGGCTTCAAAAAACCTCTTGTTATGGTCGCTGGCAGGAATGGGTTTTCCATCAGCACCCAGTATTACTACATTTTTTACCTCTTCGTCAAATTCAAGCATATTATTACTTAAACGGGCCACTTTAGCGGTTAAGGCAGGTGTTTCGCCACTTGGTTCATCTTTGGCGGTAGAATCGTATTTGCCGGTTTGCCATCTTTGTAGCTGACCGCCCCAAATACCACCAAAATACATATAATATTTACCGTCATTATCTTTAAAAACGGAAGGGTCAATACTATAACTACCCTTTATAGGTAAGGGTTCTGCTTTAAAAGGCCCGGCAGGATTGGTACTTGTTGCTACGCCAATTCTAAAAATATCCGATTTGTCCTTCACCGGAAAATACAGGTAATATTTGCCATTATTAAATGCTGCATCCGGCGCCCAAAGCTGTCTGCCGGCCCATGGAATATCTTTTATATCCAGGGCAACACCATTGTCGGTAATCTTACCATTAATACTATTCATGGAAAGAATATGATAATCCCTCATAGCAAAATGATCGCCCTTATCATTTTCCGGAATACCTGCATCAATATCGTGAGAAGGATAAATATAAATTTTTCCATCAAACACATGGGCAGATGGATCTGCAGTATAAATGCTGCTGATTAATGGTTGAGAGATGGGTACTGGTATTTTGGGAAGTGTATCATCAATTGTTACAGCTTTTTCGCTGCCATTATTACAAGCAGCAAATACAAGACAAAGTATAAACAGAACAAAAGATGATTTTGGCTTAAAGCAATTCATGAGAGTTGGTTTGAATAGTTTGTTTTAAAGAAATACCAATTTCAGCATATAATATCAATTCACAAAATAGAACTCCAATTTTGCTATGGATTTTTTTTGGAGCCGGGCAAAGAATAGCGGTGCAGCTTTACTTGCGTCGCACACTTGTACTGCAGTAATTCCAAGCAAATGTAAACAGCCATTTTAAACCTAACTTATTTATATCCCCGTAATCCAATCCATAATTTGATTGGCCCGGGCGCCTGTGATACCAGTGCTAGGGCAGATACCTTCTCCCCGAAGTTGCTGCACAATGGTTTCTATTAAAGGTTGTTGTACGTGCTGTGGATAAGGTAGAATAAATTCTTCCGTATGGTCAGCTGTTTCTACCCTAATGGAATACTTTTCAAAAAACGAAAAGCAAATTCGTCCGTTCGACCCTATAATTACGGCTTCATCTACCCTTTGTTCCTTATTTACCGTAAAACACCAGCTGCCTGTACCCAGTATACCCGATTCAAATTCAAAACTGGCGGTTACAATATCATCCGCTTTATATAAACCTGCCTGATTGCTGCAAATACCTTTTGCCAATTTTATTGGTCCAAAAGCGTATTCCAGAAAATCAAACTGATGCGAAGCCAGATCATGAAAATGGCCTCCCCCGGATATTTCAGGGGATACCCGCCAACGGGGCATGGCATTAGGGCCTGTTTCCTCATCGTAAGGTTGCCAGTGTAATTGAATATTTATTAAGCGAACCTCTCCTATCAGTTTTGCATCAATCAATGCTTTCAGCTTCACAAAATAAGGCAGGGTTCTGCGGTAATAAGCTACAAATACTGGTACACCGGTTTCCTTACTAATTGAATTAATGGCGGCACATTCTGCTGCGGTACGTGCCATTGGCTTTTCAATATATACCGGCTTACCGGCACGCATGGCTTTTTCGGCATAGTACAAATGCACATCTGGTGGCGTGGCTATATACACTGCATTTACCTGCGGATCGTGTATTAAATCATCCACATTGTCGTACCATTTGGGTATGCCATGGCGTTGGGCATAATCGGCTGCTTTAATGGCATTTCTACCCATTACTGCCATCAATGCAGAATGGGCCACTTTGCTAAAAGCTGGTCCGCTTTTAACCTCAGTTACATTGCCACAGCCTATCATACCCCACTGTATTTTGTTCATATAGCTTTATTGTTTACAAATAATAAATATAGTTTTAAAACTGTGTCAATCTATTAAATAGTTTACTCCCTTTTTTGTGTTGCATAGTGTACCTAAAGTACAAGTGAGTGACACAACAGACGCTGCCAATTGATATACTGCCGAAAAACAATGTAAATAGTAGCTTTTACAATAATGAGTTTTGTATATTTAATACAGGCTATTTATTTAGCTGTACAATTTTTTACGCTTAACAATGGTACTATCAGAATTTGCACCTTCTATTGCTTTGGCTGAATTTATTCGGGCCTATCGCATTGTGCATTTTACCTTTAACAACATTGAAATTATTCCCTACAAACCTTACCCGCCTAAGCCTGAACATTGCCTTAGCTTTTACCCAAGGGATACGGAAAGTGTGGAATATACAGGTAGCAACAAAAAGATAGCCCGTTTAAAAACAGTATTAATTGGACAGCAACATGAGGTTAGCAACCGCTACGTTGGAAAAGACTTTTTGGTATTTCAGGTGGTGTTTATGCCAGGCGCTTTATACCGGCTTACAGGCATACCTTCTGATGAACTCACCAACAATTATATTGATGCCGAAACCATTTTTAGCAAGGATATTAAGGAAATTAATGACAAATTGAATGATGCCCAATCGCATCAGGAAATGGTAAAGGTGGTGGAAGTATTTTTAAAAAACCTAGCTGGCAATTCCAAGAAACCACATCATCATTTGGATATTACCAGCAATTTGATTTTACAATCAAAACAATGTGTATCCATAGACTGGCTGGCCAAAGCATCGTACCTGAGTGTTCGGCAATACGAAAGAAAGTTTATTGAGAGAATGGGCGTATCGCCAAAATATTTTAACCGCGTGGTTAGATTTGAAAACGCTTTTAGAATGAAAAACACTTTCCCTGACAGGGATTGGCTCACCATAGCTATACATTGCGGGTATCACGATTACCAGCATTTGGTAAAAGAATATAAAGAGTTTACGCTGCAAACACCCAATCAATTTCATTTGCTGGATATGGCCTCTCCTGAAAGAAATTTTGGAGAAGCAGATACTTATTAAAATGTCGTTTTTATACCACCAACCATTCTTTACATCTCTTCAAATTTGTATGGTAAATACCAAAACAAATAATCATGCAAAGAAGAAAATTTATTTTAGCAACTGCTGCCAGTTTGCCGACACTTGCTATGGCAAAGGGGAATGCCAGTGCCGAACGCCCCGCTAAAGGCTTTGTAATAAAAGCAAATGAAAGCAGGTTTGGAGAAAAAACACTGCTGGGTGGTAAAAATCCAAACGATATTAAAGTATCTTCAAAAGATACCGAGGGTGATTTAACCATTTTTGAATATACCGGTAATGAAAAGGGAGGTCCGCCACTTCATGTGCACCCAAATCAGGATGAAATATTTTTTGTAACTGCAGGTGAATTTTTATTTCAGGTGGGTGATGAACAACACAAATTAGGTGCCGGCGATACCATTTTTTTACCCAGAAAAGTACCTCATGCATTTGCACAATTAACTGAAACGGGTAAAATGTTTTTCTTATTTCAACCATCTGGTAAAATGGAAGACTTTTTCAGGCAATTAGGTGGACTTAAACAAGCACCAACTCCCGCAGAAGGCGCCGCCATTTTTGCCCAACACGATATGCAGGTAGTAGGGCCGCCTTTACAGTTTTAACTATAAAGAGATGGGTTTTGCTTAAATGTAGCAAATAAAGTGGTGTGCAGTTTTGGCTGCCACCATTTTTTACATCGTATTGCCTCTACTGGCAATCAGACGCTTTCCAATAATAAATGATGTGTGGTATTTGGCTTTTTGCCAATACAACCTATATTTATTGGAAGATGTGTATCTATGAAAAAAAAGACATTTATTTTACTGGGTTTTATACTTGCCAAGTTTATACTTCAGTACAATTTAATTAGTCCGGCTTATGATTTGCAACGCGATGAATTTCTGCAACTTGATCAGGGTAAACACCTGGCCTGGGGATATATTTCTGTTCCGCCAGTAACTTCATGGATATCGTACATTATTCAGTTATTGGGTAAAGGCGTTTTTTGGGTTAAATTTTTTCCTGCCTTATTTGGGGCTTTAACCATGCTATTGGTTTGGAAGATTATTGATTTACTAAAGGGTAATTTATTTGCGTTAACACTGGGTTTATTGGCGGTATTATTATCGGTTATGTTGCGGATTAACATATTATATCAACCCAACTCGCTGGATATTTTCTTTTGGACTTTTTTATACTATACCCTTATACAGTATATACATACCAATAATACCAATTGGTTTTTCGGGGCTGCATTGGCCATTGGTTTTGGTATTTTAAGCAAATACAATATTGTTTTTCTCATCCTGGGTTTATTGCCGGCCTTATTACTAACACCGCATAGAAATATATTGTGGCAAAAGAAATTCTTTATAAGTCTGGCTATAGCCTTTTTTATTGTACTGCCCAATATTATCTGGCAGTTTCAAAATGATTTTCCTACTATTTCGCAGTTGAAGGAACTGGAACGCACCCAATTGGTAAATGTGAACACCTCAGCATTTTTAAAAGACCAGTTTATTTATTTTTTAGTGGCCATGCCATTTATCTTATGTGGATTCATGGCATTTTTTGTTTATGAACCATTTAAAAAATACCGGGTTATTTTCTGGAGCTATTTATTTACCATTTTACTTTTTATTTTTTTCCATGCTAAAAGTTATTATGCTGCAGGTTTATACCCGGTGCTAATTGCTTTTGGCACCGTGTATACCTCACATTTACTAACTAATGGATGGAAAAGAATATTACAGCCATTTGCCTTTATTTGGATATTGTGTTTAGGCACATTCTTCATCTCGGTTGCTTTTCCCTATAAAAGTCCACAGGAAATTGAGCAAAACAGTCAGCGGTACAAGGATTTTGGCCTATTACGCTGGGAGGATGGGAAAGACCATAATTTACCCCAGGATTTTGCAGATATGATTGGCTGGAGTGAATTGGCAAAAAAAGTAGATAGTGTTTATACAAACATACCCAACAAAGCCAACACATTGGTTTTATGCGATAATTATGGGCAGGCTGGTGCCATTAATTATTATTCCACCTTTAAAAACATCAATGCAGTTTCTTTAAATGCCGATTATATAAACTGGATACCACTTGATAAACCCATTATAAACGTAATTCTAATTCAGAATGCCGATGACGATGACCCCGAAAGAAAACAGGAAATTCCCTTGTTTACCAGGGTTTCGCTGGTAGGCGAAAACACCAATCCCTATTCAAGGGAAATAGGTACAAAAATTTACCTGTTGGCGGGTGCCAAAACCAATATAAACGCCATTTTATTACAGGAAATAAACAAATACAAAGCCGGGTATTAGGCAATGGTATTTATTGGCCCGGCGATACAACCTACTTCGGCTTTACTTGCGTCGCACACTTGTACCTGGGGAATTTTGGGCAACTTTTTAATACAATAAAACTGGCTGTTTACAGCTGCCATAATAACCAAACGCACAAGAGTGCGACGCAAGTGAAGCTTAATGCATGTTTTATTGTTGGGCTCAAAATGCTTCTCAACCACTTTTACTATGAAGGTTTGTGAAAAATGTATTTGCCTGTTTTGCAAAAACAAATTAATCTTACAGTAGAAAATACAATTCTTGTTTATCAGCAATAAAACAACACGGTATTGAAAGCATTTTACAATAAATATATCGGCAGCCTATATGCAACACAATATTTTTATGCATTGCTAATTGGCTGTATTATGCTTTTTGTATTTAGGTTCTTTTTGCCTGTTTTGGGTAATATACCCTACTTTATTTCCAGTGCAGCGCTGCTTTTTTTGGTGTACGAATACCTGTTGTTGTACAGCACCTCCAACGGCATTTTTGCGGTAAGGTCTATGGCCGAACGTTTAAGCAATGGTGATGATAATACCATTAGAATTGACCTGGAAAATAATTATCCCTTTACCGTTAAGCTGCAGGTAATTGATGAAATTCCACATCAGTTTCAAAAAAGAGATATTTTATTTGCCTTATCGATGGAAAAAAATGCAAATACCATTTTGCGCTACCAGTTAAGGCCTGTAAAAAGGGGTTTGTACGAATTTGGGGTAATAAATATTTATGTTAATACCACAAATGGCATTTTTAGCAGAAGATATATTATGGGCAATCCAAAAAATGTTCCGGTATACCCTTCGTATCTGCAAATGCGCAAATACCAGTTAATGGCCATGAGTAACCGCCTTAGCGAAGTGGGCGTTAAAAAAGTAAGGCGTATTGGCCAAAGTATGGAATTTGAACAAATAAAAGAATATGTAGCAGGCGATGATTACCGTACCATTAACTGGAAAGCCACAGCACGTAAAGGCCAGTTAATGATAAACAATTATGCTGATGAAAAAAGTCAGCAATTATATTGTGTAATTGATAAAGGCCGTGTAATGAAAATGCCTTTTGAAGGACTGAGTTTGCTGGATTATGCCATTAACACCTCGTTGGTATTAAGCAATGTGGCACTGGGTAAACAGGATAAAGCCGGACTAATTACTTTTGCTGAAACAATCAGTTCCTTTTTACCAGCTGAGAAAAAGGCATCGCAAATGCAATATATACTGGATACCTTATACAACCAGAAAACCCGGTATTTGGAAAGCGATTATGAAAGGTTGTATATTCATTTACGCCGTAAAATAACACAGCGCAGTTTGGTATTGCTATTTACCAATTTTGAATCGCTAACAGGCATGCGCAGACAATTACCTTATCTAAAGAAAATTGCCGAAAACCATTTATTAATTACTGTATTTTTTGAGAATACAGAGTTGGTAAAATTTATAGCTAAAGAAAGTAATAATCTGGAGGAAGTATATACCAAAACCGTAGCCGAAAATTTTGCTTTTGAAAAAAGGCAAATTGTAAAAGAACTAAACCAAAGTGGTATTTTAACCATTTTAACTGCCCCGCAGCAATTAACCGTAAATGCCCTTAATAAATACCTGGAAATAAAGGCCCGGCAAATTCTATAATACCTGTTTTACCAGCAATTTGTTACAAAAACATACAAGTACTGAATCATAAGCGTACAAGCTTATTTAGCTGAAACATATACCCTATAAGGCTTTTATAACGCTATCATTTTTTAAAACCTGTTATCTGCATCTCCTTACCGCTCATCAGCCATTGTAATTTCATTAACCAAATTGCCACTGAAATTTGCATTATGAAAGTAAACAACAACAATGAAAAAGTATATAACAGGTTGTATAATTGCACTCATAGTAGTGTTAATATATAATCCTATAAAAGCAACCATCAGCAACAACCAAACAGAAAATCAAAGCATTTCGTTTCAGGTATATAAGGGCAGCGATTATACAGCCGCCGCATATAATACGGCATCAGCAAAAATCAATATTCTGGTGGAAAAAGTAACTGGCAGTAAACGTACTTCAGTTTGGCAGCAAACCATCGATGCAAGGGCGCTTAATCAATATCCGGATGTGCAAAATGCATTGTCTAAAACCATTACGGTAAATGGCATCAGCAATAGCAAAGAGCACCTCGAAGTTACCTATACGCTTATTTACAACGCACAGGGAACCGAGTTGCAAATGCAAAACGGCACTGTATTAAGTAAAACGGCCAATAATAATAAAATAATGATCAGCATTTAATATCGATACTCCATATATATCTAACCAAAAAACACCAAAGGAAGTTTAGCTTCCTTTTTTCATGTACCTAACAGCAGTTAAAATTCCGGCTTTACTTGCGTCGCACTCTTGTGCTGCAGAATTTATAGCTACTACTACTAATACATAACAGTTGGTTAGCCATAAAGTATTTTCTTTGCATTTAAGTATGGGTAAATTTTTCTACATATTGTTTATCAGGTTATATCCTGTTGCTGCACAACTGGCTGCATTATTTAATAAAAAAGCTGCGCTTTGGGTAAAGGGCCGTAAAAACATTTTTAACCATATTGCTGCTACCCTAAAAGGCAATAATAAGCCCACCATTTGGGTACACTGCGCCTCCTTAGGCGAATTTGAACAAGGCCGTCCGGTTATTGAAGCAATTAAACAACAATACCCTGCCTATACAATTGTGCTTACCTTTTTTTCTCCTTCGGGCTACGAGGCGGAAAAAAATTATCATCAGGCCGATTATATTTTTTATTTACCAATTGATAGCAAAGCAAATGCTAAAAGATTTTTAGATCTGGTAAAACCATCGCTGGTAATATTTATTAAATATGAGTTTTGGTTTTATTATTTACAAGCAGTAAAACAAAGAAATACACCGCTTTTGCTGGTATCAGGCATATTCAGATCATCACAACCCTTTTTTAAATCATATGGTGCTTTTCACAGGCAAATGCTTGGCTTTTTTACCCATTTGTTTGTACAGCATTCCAGTTCCGTGCAACTATTAAATACCATCGGAATTAATAATCAGGTAAGTGTTGCCGGTGATACCCGTTTCGACAGGGTATTAAGTATTGCCCAACATTATTTTCAATTTCCCATCATAGATGAATTTTGTAAAAATAAAACTGTAATTGTGGCTGGTAGTACCTGGCTGGAGGATGAAGAGGAACTTTGTCATTATGCCAATGCCCATCAGGATTACCGTTTTATAATTGCCCCGCATAATATAGAATCCATACGGTTAAAGGAATGTACAGCACTTTTCAAAAATGCTGTACTTTATTCAGCAATAGTAAAATCCGATGCAATACCCAATAATATCAATACCATTATAATTGACAATATAGGCATGTTAAAAATGCTTTATTCAACAGCAACGCTTTGTTATATAGGTGGTGGTTTTGGCGGCGATGGTGTGCATAATGTATTGGAAGCCGCCGTTTATTATAAACCAGTGATTTTTGGGCCTGTATATGATAAGTTTATAGAAGCCCGTGCCTTAATTGAAAAAGGCGGCGCTTTCACCGTAATAGATGCAATTGAACTGGAACAAACCTTTAATGAATTATTACAAGATAAAAATGCTTATACCGCGGCAGCCAATAGCGCAGGTAATTTTGTAAAAGAACAGGCGGGCGCCACCAACAGGGTAATACAATTTATTCAGGAAAAACGCCTTCTCACCAACTGATCAAATACCTTAACCGCTTCACTGGTTTCTGGCCAACCCAGTTTTACTTTTAATTCGCGCTGTATCCAATATTCTGCTTCGGGCAAAATACTAAAGGCATTAATGGTTTTCAGGCTGCGTTCATACATATCTTCATCGCCTCTAAACAAATCATTAATAAATAAAAAGCGGTCATTTATACCAATGGCTTTTCTTAAATCTCTTATGGGGGTTTCTTTTAATTTATTGCCCAGCTCATTGGCTTCGGTTTTTAGCTTATCATTCAGCATTTCTTCTTTGTAGGAAGTTGAAATAACATCATTCAATTCAAAAATCTCTTTCTGCTGGTAGGCAAATGTGGGTAATTCGTTTAACAAAGGCTGTTGTGCTGCCATAGTTGGGTTAGCAGGTGGCATATAAGGTGCAAAAACCGGGTTTTGTAGTGTAACCGGTATTTCTTTTTGTATTTCAGGTGTCGGTGTTAAGGGTGCAACAGGCATAATATCTTTAACTGGCGGGTTAGCCGGGGCGGCAATTACTGGCTCGGTTAAATGCAACCTGTTATATTCCGGCATAATCACTGCCACATTTTTTCCAGCAAACAAAGCTTGTTTTTGTAATAACTGTAACTCTTCCAGCAGCATTTCTGCAGTAATTCTTAAGGTAGCAGCATCCGCATTATCCTTGTATTGTTCCTGTAAACGTTCTATTAAAACTCCTGCTTTTTCCATTGTAGTTGATACATTTGGTTGTAAAGGCATCATAAAAGTTATCCACTAAAATCATTTTGTGGTTACAATATAAAAATACAAGCTTTTATTTTACATGTACTTAAGTTTTACACAATGTTTATAGAACCCAGCATTACAGGCGAAAGAAGAGGATGGATAGAAGTGGTTTGCGGCTCCATGTTTAGCGGTAAAACCGAGGAACTGATCCGCCGTTTAAAACGGGCAAAAATTGCTAACCTTAAAGTAGAAATTTTTAAACCTGCCATAGATATCAGGTACAATGAAACTCAAGTGGTAAGTCACGATGCCAATGCCATTCAGTCTACCCCCATCGATAATTCCCAAACCATTCTTTTGATGGCCACCGGTGTAGATGTGGTTGGTATTGACGAAGCCCAGTTTTTTGATGCAGAAATTATGCATGTGTGCGAAACCCTTGCCGCTCGTGGCACAAGGGTTATTGTTGCCGGACTGGATATGGATTATCTGGGCAAACCCTTTGGCCCTATGCCACAGTTATTGGCCATTGCAGATTATATCACCAAGTTGCACGCCATTTGTGTAAAATGTGGCAATATCGCCAGTATTTCTTACCGTAAAACCGCTCAGGCAGGTCAGGTGTTATTGGGCGAAAAAGATACCTATGAACCTCGTTGCCGTAAATGTTATAACGAGAAAGAATAAATACATTTTTTGGTAGCCAGCTACAGATAAATAATGAAACTTTACTTGCCACGCTCGGTTCAGGGTTCTGGCTTTGTGGCAGCTAATACAATACTTCAGAGTTAATTTAAACTCAGCTATTTGCCTATCTAATTATTATACCAATCATCTGCCGCCAATTGTTCCCGGCGTACAAGAGTGCGACGCAAGAAAAGCCAAATGCCTATGTAAAAGCCTGGCTCAAAACAAACAACATATTATTCGGTAATTTCTATAAGATTTTGTTCAGGATCGGCTATCACAGATTCGTAATAGCCATCTCCGATGGTTCTTGGCTCGCCAATAATAATTACCCCATCGCTACGCAATTGCGCCGTTAAAGCATCTACCTTTTCTTTTGAACCCACAGAAATAGCTATATGAATAATGCACCTGTAGGGCATTAATGGATTGTTTACGTTATTAGCCACACCGGGCATTTGCATTAATTCTAATCTGGCGCCTTGCTGAAACTGCAAAAAATAAGAAGTGAATTGCTTATTTGGATTAAAGTATTTTGTACTGGCAATTGCATTAAAATAAGTGCAATAGAAATCTTTCATCAGCTCCAGATTATTGCACCAAATGGCTATATGTTCTATATGCATATTTATAGTAAAAAGTAAAGAATAGCTGTAGCTAAAATTAGCTCAATTATCCAGATACGATTTACTTTTTTGCCTTTAAAATAATTCCATATGGCAAAATCGAACAAAACCACATAAATAAGGGTAAGCATTAATGCACCAAAACCCCACCATTCAGAATGAAAAGGTGTTTTACCCAACACCAATAAAAAAGGGTAAACAAGTATCAATAATCCTGTAAGAAGCAGGAATGGTGAAATCCGCTTTGCCAAATTTGCAGAATAGCCTGGATTGCGGGTTGCTGCAGTTTTTTGATTTGGAATATATATATTGGCTACCCTGGTTTTTGTGCCATGCAATTTTTCAAAAATACGGTCTCTCTGTTGTTCTGTGAAAGACTTTGAAAATGGTGAATGCATCAGTATCATAATATTTTATTTTAAGTTATTGTAATCTACTTAGTAGTATAAACTGTAGATGCAAAACGTAATCGGCGGTTTAAAATAAATAAGGGCTTTAGGAAATCATTTGCATTTACTGGTTTCCTTTTAATTTATTAATAACGCCTATTTAGGTCAGGTTTATGCTTAAAGTATTGATAATGAAATGTGAAAAATAATTTTATGGTGCAAAAAAATAAGTGTTACTTTAACAATAAACGATGCATAAACCAATTAACATGAAACACTTAGTTCTATCGCTGTTGTTATTAATTTTCTGTAATAACTTTTTACTGTCTCAAAACCTTACTGCCCGCATAAAAGTGGACATTGAAAGAAAAATTGGAGGAATTGACGAGAATTTATACGGCAATTTTACCGAGCATTTGGGTCGTTGTATATATGGCGGTCTGTACGAACCCGGCTCAGCGAAAGCCGATAACCAGGGTTTTAGAACAGATGTGCTAAATGCTACCAAAGAAATGGGTGTTAGTCTGGTACGTTGGCCCGGTGGCAATTTTGCATCAGGATACCATTGGATGGATGGCATTGGTAATAAGGCAAATCGGCCAAAAAGAAAAGACCTTGCATGGGGCGATACCGAAAGCAATCAGGTGGGTACAGATGAATTTTTAGCCTGGAGTAAGGCGGCTAAAGTTGCCCCTTATATATGTGTAAACCTGGGTACCGGCAGCTTAGACGAAGCAAGAAACTGGGTGGAATATTGTAATGCCCCCACTGGTTTATATTATTCTGATTTAAGGGCAGCCAACGGTCATCCTGAACCATATAATGTACAATACTGGGGTCTTGGAAATGAGATTGACGGGCCCTGGCAAATGGGGCATAAAAATGCAGAAGATTACAGCAAATTTGCCCTTGAAGCAGCCAAACTAATGAAATGGAGTGATGATAAAATAAAACTTATCGCTTCGGGGTCAAGCAATTATGGTAGCGGTTGGACAGACTGGAACCGTACCGTATTAAATTCACTTGGCGGTTATGTTGATTATATTTCGCTGCATAATTATGTGGGCAATCATGATAAAGACCATTATAAATTTATGGCATCAACCATTTTTGCCGAAAATGTAATTAAAATCACAGAAGGACTTATAAAGGAAGCTACGCTTAAGAATAAAATTGATCATCCTATTTATATAGCATTTGATGAGTATAATGTTTGGTACCGTGCCTGGAATGAGCAAAAGCTGGAAGAACATTATAATATGCAGGATGCATTGGTAATTGCCAGTTATTTAAACTGCTTTATACGCAATGCGCAAATTGTAAAAATGGCCAATCTGGCCCAGTTGGTAAATGTTATTGCACCAATGATGGTTACACATGATACGCTTTGGTACCAGACAACCTTTTATCCGCTACAATTGTTTGCAGAAAATTGCAAGGGTAATTCCATTGCCTCTTTTGTAGAATGTGCCAGCTATAAAAACAATGATAAAGATGTGCCATATTTGGATGTTTCTACAGTTTATAATGATACCACCAAAGAATTGATGATTAATGTGGTTAACCGCCATTTGGATAAAGGAATTACTACCAGTATCACTAACCAGTTTGGCAATTTGTCAAATAAAGCAATGGTGTACGAAATTAATTCTCCTGATATAATGGACGAGAATACGGTTAGCGAACAAAAAGTAAAAACAAAAGAAAAATCAATTAACGTTTCAGGTAATAGTTTGCAATATACATTTCCTGCACACTCGTTTACCATGATTAAAATAAAAATGAATTAGGTTTTGCTGCTTTAACATTCAGCCGCACAAGAGTGCGACGCAACGGCTGCCTCATATTGGTGATACAGTCTGGCTAACAATTTTATTTCGCTATTATATTATGTAAACCATGCAATATTTAAAACCAGCCATTTTTACTTTTATAGTGTTAAGCTATAGTGCTGTAATTCAGGCCCAATCGTTGTTCCCGCAAATAACAGCTGTACCGTTTTCTGGGGTAACTATTACAGATGCATTCTGGAAACCGCGTATTGAAAAAGTGGCCTTGGTTACTATTACTGTTTGTGTAGATCAAACAGAAGTTAAAACACCCAGGCTGCGCAACTTTGAAAAAGTGGCCCGCAAAAAAGGGGAACAACATGAAGGTATTTTCTTTGATGATTCTGATGTATTTAAAGCATTGGAAGCTATTGCCTACTCATTAACCAATCACCCGGACGCTTCGCTTGAAAAAAGAGCAGATGAATGGATTGACAAAATTGCAGCAGCGCAATTACCCGATGGTTATTTAAATACCTATTATACGCTTACAGATCTTAATCTGCGTTGGACAGATATGAGCATGCATGAGGATTATAATGGCGGTCATTTAATTGAAGCTGCTGTGGCATATTATCAATCTACCGGTAAAAGAAAATTGCTGGATGTGGCCATACGATTTGCCAATTATTTCGACAGTGTTTTTGGCCCAAATAAACGCCATTGGGTTACGGGGCATGAAGAACTGGAGCTGGCCTTGGTAAAATTGTATCATGTAACCAATGATGTAAAATACCTGCAGCTAAGCCATTGGCTACTGGAAGAACGTGGCCATGGCTATGCCAAAGGATATACCTGGACAGACTGGAAAGACACTGCCTATGCACAGGATAAGACAACGGTAAAAGACACCCGGGAAATTACAGGCCATGCGGTTAGGGCCATGTACCTGTACACCGGCGTTGCCGATGTGGCAAGTGCTACCAACGATACAGCTTACATGACAGCCATGAAAAGTGTTTGGGAAGATGTGGTATACCGCAACATGTACATTACAGGCGGTATTGGCAGTAGTGGCAGCAATGAAGGCTTTTCAGTAGATTATGACCTGCCCAACGATCATGCCTATTGCGAAACATGTGCATCAGTAGGAATGGTTTTCTGGAACCAGCGCATGAACCTGTTAACCGGAGATGGCAAATATATTGATGTGCTGGAACGTAGCCTTTATAATGGTGCCCTAGATGGCCTTTCACTTAGCGGCGATCATTTTTTCTATGGCAATACATTGGCATCCACCGGTAATAACGAAAGGCGTGAATGGTTTGGTACTGCCTGTTGCCCTTCTAATATTGCACGGCTAATTGCTTCGTTGGGTAATTATATTTATACCAGCTCTGCCAATACAATTTGGGTAAACCTATATGTAGGTAGCAAAACAAATGTGGCTGTTAACAATACCAATATCGCTATTGAACAACAAACTAATTATCCATGGGATGGCGATATTAGCTTACTTATTAATCCAGATAAAAAAACAACATGTGCACTTATGTTGCGCATACCAGGTTGGGCGCAAAACCAACCTGTACCTGGCAGTACCTATCAATATCTTACCAATGGCAATACCAATTTTACCATCACCGTAAATAATGTGCCGGCTAGCTATACCCTGCAAAATGGGTATGCTGTTATTAACCGTGAGTGGAAAAAAGGTGATGTTGTTCAACTGCATTTACCAATGGAAGTAAAACGCATCATTGCCATTAACGATGTAAAAGACGACCGTAATCGTACAGCCCTGGAACGCGGCCCATTGGTATATTGTATAGAACATGCAGATAATGGAGGCAAAGCAATGAACCTTATTTTACCAGATGAGGCAGTGCTTACCAGCAGTTACAATTCGGCTTTATTAAACGGTGTTGTAACCATACAAACTACCGCCACCATTTTACTACCCACTGCCAACGGTGATGGAATTGAATCCATAAAAAAAACAATTACCGCCATCCCCTATTATGCCTGGGCCAATCGGGGCAAAGGGCAAATGCAGGTATGGTTACCACGCAAAGCCACTTATGTTACGGTAGAAACAAAATAAGTTATTTGTAGGCCGTCAATAGGTTTTCATGGCATCGCTGCTTTTTTTGTATTTGCTGATTTGCTATACAAATACCTCACTTGTGCGTTCGGGGCTATAAATTGCAGATCAAAATTATTTAAGTACTCTAAACAGGTACCAAAAACCTGTACCCAAAAAAATTCCAGTGATTATAATGCGTTAAGCATTACAGCATATAAAAATTGCTTATTTTACCAGCTAAAGCATTGTATTAGTTTATCATTTAAAAATTATTTTGATGGCAGCTCATTTTTCAAAATCGAGAAGATCATTTTTAAAAAATTCATTAGGTACCGTTGCTGCATTTACCATTGTGCCCAGGCATGTATTGGGCAGGGGTTTTATTGCACCCAGCGATCAGTTAACCAAAGCTGTTATTGGTGTGGGTGGTATGGGCCGTAATCATTTTGATTATGCGGGTACCCGTGTGGTGGCAATTTGCGATGTGGATACCAACCACCTAAAAGAAGCAGCTGCCATGCTGAATAACGATGTAAAATTATTTACCGATCATCGCGAATTAATTGCCCTGCCCGAGGTAGACATTGTACATATTGCCACCCCACCCCACTGGCATGGTATAATTGCTGCCGATGCAGCCCGTGCAGGTAAAGATATTTGGTGCGAAAAACCAATGACCCGCACGATTGGCGAAGGCAAACGTTTAATGGAAGTAGTACAGCAGCACCAACGCATATTCAGATTAAATACCTGGTTTAGATTTAATGATGAATTCTATGGTATGAAAACAACTGTAGCACCTATCAAAAAACTGGTACAAACTGGTATGTTGGGCTGGCCTTTAAAAGTTACCGTTAATAAAGCCACCGGCTTTGATTGGAAATTCTACTGGATTGGCAAAACCAATCTGGAAACATTACCAGTTCCGGCAGAATTGGATTATGACCGCTGGCTGGGCCCTGCTCCTTTTAAACCATATAATCCACATAGGGTACATCAAACTTTTAGGGGTTATTGGGATTATGATGGCGGAGGACTTGGCGATATGGGCCAACACTATATAGACCCTATACAATATATTTTGGGCAAGGATAATGAAAGTCCTATTTCGGTTGAAATTGATGCACCTGTGCAGGATAAAGATGCAGTAAGCACTTTTAACCGTATTGAATATACATATGCTGATGGATGTAAAATAATTTTAGATGGCGAAAACAAAGATGTGAATGCAGCTTATATTGAAGGCCCTAATGGTAAATTATATCCAGAATTTAAATCTGATATTCCCGATCTGGAAAAGAAACTGGCCAGTTTCCCTGATTCTGAACCACAGGTAACTGATTTTGTTGAAGCGGTTAAACAACGTAAAAAATTTGCGCTAAATGAAGAGAATGGATACCGAAGCTGCACTATTGTTAATATGGGTAAAATTGCCTGGCAACTAAACCGGTCATTAAAATTTGACCCAAAAACACAATTATTTGTTGATGATGCCGAAGCCAATAGCTATATTAACCAACCTATGCGCGGTGACTGGAAAATATAGCTAATTAACAGCCCCTTTTTAATAGTTAGAAACTTAATTAAAATGCAGGTTTTACATGTAAGCAATGTAAGCCTGCATTTTTTTTATGCTAATTTTAAAATACGGTTACATCATGGGCTGTTATGAGGTGCGATGGTAAATTCCTGAGCCGAACAAAGATGGGATTTAGACTTTTTTTAGCCAGTCATTTATTCAGGAATAAGCTTTTCTTGCGTCGCACTCTTGTGCTGCAGCATATATGGCATCAAAAAAAACAAACTAAAAGAAATTAATTTCAAAAGCCAATATCCTATAGTTGTGATTTGCTGATATTTAATCCAACAGTACAAGAGTGCGACGCAAGTAATGTTGCTTTATGTTATACTGTCTGGTACATAAACTATTTGTCCAAACAGGAATTATAGTTTTTAATAAACAATTACATCAAAAATTGGTTATAAAACTTGAATTTTGCAAAAATTAAAACCAACATTATGACAATTGAAAAAGGACAAATAGCACCGGATTTTACGCTACACAATGAAGAGAGAAAAGAGATTACACTTTCTGCACAAAAAGGAAGCAATGTTTTATTATTATTTTTCCCTCAGGCGTTTACAGGTGTGTGTACTAAAGAGCTGTGCAATGTAAGAGATAATATTGTTGCTTTTAACAGCGCCAATGCAAAAGTGTATGGTATTTCGGTTGACTCGCCTTTTACCTTGGCCAAGTTTAAAGAAGAGCAACACCTGAATTTTGATTTATTAAGCGATTTTAACAAAGAAGTGTCTACCGCCTATGGTAGCATTTATGAAAGTTTTATTGGATGGATGAAAGGTGTATCTAAACGGTCAGCATTTGTTATTGATAAAGAAGGAGTTGTGCAATATGCCGAGGTATTGGAGAATGCCGGCGAAGTGCCCAATTTTGATGCTATTAACGCAACTTTAGCCAATTTGGTATAATAATAATTTGTTTTTTATAAAATTGATTTTGGTAATATGAGGAAGGCATTCTAATTTTACACAACGTACGCAGATGAATAAAATTGTACAAATATCATTTTTAAGAAAAACCCTCTTCGCCTTATTACTGGTGATGAGTACTTCTTTGATATTTGCTGCTTACCATCCTTCTCCATTTGATTATCAGGTTAAAATTGTAAAATGCTATCCTAACCCTGCAGTATCGGTAATAAATTTCGAATTTTCTGCTGAGGTGGATAAATCAAATACTTTACAGATTTATAGCTTTACCGGTAAAAAAGTTTCTGAATTACCATTAGCCACCAGTAAAATTACCATTACACTAGGCAATGAATTTTACAGGGGCATCTATATCTTTCAATTAAGAGATAAGAATGGTAAAATTTTAGAAACAGGTAAGTTTCAGGTAATTAAATAAGTAATTATTTATCAATTTATAAAAAAGAGCTACCATTTTGGTAGCTTTTTTTATACCCCTAACGTAAGGGCATTTTACCAGGTTTCCAAAAACTACTATTCCCAAAGTTGTAAATGGGGTGAAACTGGCATTACTAAGTGATTGATTATTAAGTAATTGGTTATTTTAAATTTGCTCCTTTTGCCGGAACGCCCAATCCATTAAAGAAAAATTTAAAAAAACTTAAAAAAAAGTTAAGCAAGAATAATTACAATTTCGAAGTGCGCTTTACTTTTATGTTTTCCAATACCTACAAAAAACTAAAAAAGATGAAAATCCTTATCCCTTCAGTAGTAGCATGTGCTTTTATGTTGTTAAGCATATCCTGCTCAAAAACGAAAGATGTAACAGTGGATCCTCCACCCCCTAGCCCAACCGACAGTACTATTGCTCCAAACAACTTTACGTTTGCAACTTCTAAAACGGTAAATATTGATGTTAGACTGTTGACGAATGATGACAAGCCAATACCTGGTGTTCTTGTTAATGTTTATGGCACAGATACTGCTTCCAAGGATGGACCAGTATTTACAGCAGTTAGCGATATAAATGGTTATATAAGAGGCTCAGTAGATTTACCCGCCTATATGGATACATTTTATGTAGACCCCTCTTATATTGGTTTAATAAGTTATGCTAAAGCATATGTTACCGGCCAGAATTTAACTTGTACAATTGGTGGCAGTTCTGGCTTCAGTGGTAATATTTTAAAAGCTAATAAAGCTGACGAAAGTGATTATCACCATAGCAATACTTTTTTTCCGGTATTTACAGGGCCTAATTTTACCCAAAGTATTAGTTATTCTTATCTTGGAGGATATGACAATAGTGGAAGGCCAAACAATTTAGTTACACCTTCAGATGTTGTATCAGCACAATTACTAAGTTTTCTAAATGCATCTTTGCCTGAACAAAGACCAGTTCCAACTTATCACCCCGATTATCTTACCGGCAGTGCGGAAACCAATTTGAATATCACTGCATTGTCTGATGTTTGGATCACATTTGTATCAGAAGGTGCAGGATATCAAAATTCCTTAGGGTTTTATACTTACCCAACCAACACACCTCCTGCATCAGTAAATGATATTGGTGAAGTTAAAATTGCTATTCCTAATGCTTCATTAAGCGGGTCTGGTGGAAACATGAGATCTGGTGATAAAATTTTATTAGGCCGAATTCCAGCAGGTACTTCTATTGGCTTTGTAATTTTTCAAAATGCCTGGAACGGAGGTACAAGATTGGTAAACACAAGTGCCACAAAGTTTTTTGCTGATGACAATCTCAATGCGAATGAAGACGCCAATCATAAAAGACATACCGTTCTTCTTTATGATGATATTAACGAATTATTTGTGATTGGATTTGAAGATTTAACCAGAAGCACTGGTGGTTCTGATGATGATTTTAATGACCTATTGTTTTATGCCACTTCTAACCCAGTTGAAGCTATTTCAAGGGAAAATGTTAATCCAGTTGATCAGCCTGTTGATACAGATAATGATGGTGTAAATGACACATACGACAAATTCCCAACTGATCCAGAAAGAGCATACATACAATATTATCCTTCTGAAAGCAACTGGGGTACTTTAAATTTTGAAGATTTATGGCCATCTGTTGGTGATTATGATTTGAATGATTTAGTACTGGGTTATAGATACAAATACATTAATAATGGTCTAAATAAAACTGTTGAAATGTATGGTGAATATGCAGTAAGAGCTGTTGGCGCCAGTTTCCAAAATGGTTTTGGTGTGCAGCTGCCAATTTTACCATCTAAAATCTCATCAATTACCGGACAAAAAACCAATGGTAATATGATAACAAAAAGTTCAAATGGTACTGAGGCAGGACAAACATATGCTGTATTTATTCCATTTGATAATACAAAAGCTATCTTCCCTGATGCAGGTATAATTAATACTTATGCAGGTGCCGCAAAAAGATATGGCGATACAACAAGGGTATTCATAAGATTTACTACACCGTTAACAGCTGCAGAATTAGGCTCAGCACCTTATAATCCATTCTTGATTGCAGATCAAAAAAGAGGTTATGAAGTGCATTTACCTGGACAAAAACCTACCAGTTTGGCAAATACACAGCTGTTCAAAACAGGACAGGATAAAACCAATCCAAATGCCAATGTGTATTACTTAAGTACCAAAAACTGGCCTTATGCCATGAGTTATGCAGAAACATTTAATTACCCAATTGAATCTAAGGGAATTGACAAAGCGTACAGCAAATTCCTTGATTGGGCAAGATCTGGTGGTGTTTCTTTTCCTGATTGGTACACAGATAAATCCGGTTACAGAGAATCAGCATTTATTTATCATTAATACATAAAATACAATAGCGTTTATTTAAAAAGGCCTGCTAAAGATTGCGGGCCTTTTTTCTATTTAAGCATATTATATTTTGCTGCCATGATGGCTAAAGTACAAGTGAGTGACACAACGAAGATGCCATAATAAGAATAGCTGGTTACATCATTTAATAATTTGTTTGCTTAATCATATCTGCTGCTTTTTCCGCAATCATAATTACTGCTGCATTGGTATTACCCGAAACAATGGTGGGCATTATGGATGCATCCACCACCCTTAGGCCTTTAATCCCGTTAACTTGTAACTGATGATTTACAACAGCATTTTCATCAATACCCATTTTGCAGGTACCTACAGGATGATATAGTGTTTCTGCACTTTTTAAGATATGCTGCTTTAAGGCATCATCGGTAAATTCTCTGGTGGGAAAATACAAACCTCCTTCCCTGCAATCAGCCAAAGCCGGTGCTTCCAGAATATCCATGGCTTTTTTTAGGGCAGTCAATAATATTTCCAAATCATTAGAGGCCGACAAAAACCTGGGCTGGATAATGGGCGCTTCCGTTGGATTGTTGCTTTTTATAGTAATATATCCTTGGCTTTGTGGCCTTAATAAAATACACATAATACTAAAGCCATCTGATTTGGGGAAAGTAGCCAAATCATACATATCAGTTGAATAATCGTTCCCAATATGTAAGGGCAAAAAATGAAATTGAATGTCTGGTCGGGTGAGTGAATTATTACTAGCCACAAATGCATTCGCTTCCAAAGGACTATTGCATAAAGGGCCCTTTTTAAATAACATATATTGCACTAATGCCTTCGCCATATTTAGTGGCTTTAACACACTGTTCCCTGTTGGTTTTGAGGAAAGACAACTTACGCCGCACCATAAATGATCCTGCAAATTTTTACCTACTCCGGGTAAATGAATTTCAGTTTTAATACCTGCAGCTGATAACTCATTTTCGTCACCAATACCCGATAACAATAATAATTGTGGTGATTGTATGGCACCGGCTGACAACAGCACTTCCTTTTTACAGGGTAAAATTTCTACAGATTTGCCTGAAATTATTTCCACACCAGTGGCCTTTCCATTTTCAATAACAATACGTTTAACCGTGGTATTGGTTAATATTTTTAAGTTTGGTCTTGACAAAACTGGTTTTAAAAATGCAGCTGCAGTACTATGCCGTTTGTTATTTTTAATGGTAAACTGCAGCATTGAGGCGCCAAACTGTTCAGCGCCATTATAATCATCATTTCGAACAATGCCGTTTTGGGTACAGGCTTCTATAAAATATTCTCCAATGCCCGATGGCACCTGTGCATGAGTAACATTCAAAGGGCCATTGGTGCCATGATATTTTCCTAAAAACTGTTCATTATGCTCGCTTTTAATAAAATAAGGCAACACATCCTCATAGCCCCAACCCGGGTTACCCAATGCTAACCATTCATTAAAATCTTCCTTATTACCCCTAACATATGCCATGGCATTTGTTGCACTGCTGCCACCAAGTGTTTTACCACGCGGTATATAAATTTTTCTATTATTTACGTGCTCCTGAGGTTGGGTATAAAAGCCCCAGTCCACACTTGAATGATTAAGTTTTGAATAGGCGCCGGGAATCTGTATTTCTAGTTTTTTATCAGGCGCACCTGCTTCAATTAATAAAACCTGAACAGTACTTTCTTCAGATAATCTGTTGGCAAGCACACAACCTGCAGAACCCGCACCAACAATTATATAATCAAACATCTAAGTATAATTTTTATGTTACAAGCAATTTTACTTAATTGAGGCTTTACTTGCCACGCTCGGTTCAAAGTTCCACTTTCATGGCATCAGAAAACAATCCTAAATTTTGTCCGCGTCATAAACTATTCCGGCCTTAGCCCTTATTGCATCCAGGGTTTCAATTAATAACATGGTATCTGCAAAGCCCATAATGGGGCTTTCGGTTAAGCCTTTACGCAGGCAATCGCCAACATGTCTTGCTTCATACTGGTAGCCAAAGCCAGCCTCCTTTTCAATAGGAATTAGTTCGCGCCCCTCTGTATTATTACTGTAATATTCAAAATTATTACCGGGGGCATAAAACCTGTTGGAAAGGTGAATGCGGCCTTCTGTACCATTTATATCCGCCTCAGTAGAAAGGTTAGAAGAAAAACTGGAAAACAGTTGTGCAATAGCGCCATTATTATACCGGAAGGTTACGGCACATTGCTCATCAACACCGGTGTAAGCAGGTGTCATCACAGCATCAATCATATCGGGTTTGCCTAATACGCTTAATGCGAAAAAAACATTATAAATACCAATATCCATCATGGTGCCGCCGGCAAGGGAAGGTTCAAAAATTCTGGGGGCATAAGGTGGTACCGGTTTAAAACCAAAATTTATAAGCACACTCATTATTTTACCCAGCCGGCCTTGCTGTAAATACTGCTGTAACATTTGATAATGTGGTAAAAATTTAGACCATAATGCCTCCATTAAAAACACATTTTGCTGTTGAGCAAGTGCAATCATTTGTGCAGATTGGCGGGCATTTATGGCAAAAGGCTTTTCGCACAAAACTGCTTTTCGATGTTGCAGGCAAAGCATGGTATTTTCAAAGTGCAGGTTATGCGGGGTGGCAATATAAATTACATCTACTTCATTATCGGTAGCCAAAGCTTCGTAAGTGGTATGAATGTTTTTTACCGAAAAATCTGCTGCAAAAGCCTGTCCGTTCTCAGGGTTACGTGATGCTATTGACACCAATTGTGCATCATTTACCAATTGCAGATCTGATGCAAATTTCCGGGCAATTTTGCCACAACCCAATATTCCCCAACGTATTACCTGTGCCATATTTTTTGCAACAAGATAAAGAAAAATGCAGCATAAAAGTGATTCACCATTTAATCTATTGCCAATAACAAGGAGGCAGATTACGGTATTCGTAACCCCTTTATTTTAAAAAACTATATTTTTGTGGGGCAAAGTTGTAATGCTATTGGTATGAATGATAAGGTAAAAGCTTTTTTAAAGCGTTTTGGTATTATTGGGTTCCTTTTCTTTTTAATTAAGGGACTGATATGGCTTGCTCTTTTACTGGGAGTGAGTAGTCTTTTCTAGGATATACATTCGTAAATTGTTTCTATTTTCAATGCTTATTTATTGCTTCCTGTTTATTAATGCTGCTATACTTGTTGTAGTACAAGTGTGCGACGCAAGTAAAGCCAAATACCTGCAATTAGTTGGGCCAATAAAAATCAGGGCTGTTTTATTTGAAGATACTCCTGCAATACTTTTACATAAGCTTCAAATGCATTAACACCTTCGGGGGTAATTTTACAGGTGGTATTTGGATAATTATCTCTGAAAACTTTGGTAACTTCTATATAACCGGCTTCTTTTAATTTTTGCACCTGAACACTTAAATTACCCGCAGTGGCATTGGTTTTTTCTTTTATAAAAATAAAATCAGCCTCCTTTACACTGATAAGAAGGCTCATTACTGCCAGGCGCAGTTGTGAATGTAATATGGGATCTAATTCTTTAAACATTGCCTGATCTGGATTTTCTATAGCGCTTTTGCAAAATTAAACCCGGGATTAACCAGCAACTTATTGCTGCAATGGACGATAATAACATATCGAACATGCCCGAAGTAAAACAGGAAACAACAAAACAGATATAACAAATGATGCCACCAATAATCATTGGCTTAAACTTTCGTATAAGTCCGGTAATCATAGTTGGCATGGCATACACCATTAAAAACAAGGATGAAATACTTGGTATAAATGGTGTGATAGGTGTTATTTCGCCGGTAATTGTATTTTTTTGCATTAAGGCTATATGCTGATCGGCCAATAAATCTGCGGCAGTGGTTGAAGCTATATTTTGATAAAACGTAAGACAGAACATGGTTACAGCGAAAATGATCCATACGGTATTTACAGCATTATCATCTCTAAGTTTTGCCTTACGGGCCCTGGATTCTTTAATAGAAATCCAAACCTGAGGCACTATAGCAAAAAGGGTAAGCATCCAAATATCTATATCAATATCCCATTTAAAATATAAACGCAAAAAAGTAAACAAACTACAAAAACCAACCACGGCACCCCATAATAATGCGCCTACGCCGGTTTCATAATAATCGCTTTTAACCTTCTGCATCATTTCTGCAATTATGCGCAGGCTTTCCTGTTCTGTTAAAGATTTTTGTTCGGGCATAGAGCAATTATTTGCGATATTGTTTACGTAATAAATGGCCTGGAATAATATAACTTACCAATATAGCCAATGCCAGCATTAATATTTGTGTATCAAAATTAAAATAAGGCGTAGCAATAGCTATAGGAAAAGTAAGCATACCACCAATAATTAGTGGTTTAAACTTGATTAAAGAGCCAGAAACATAAGTACCTACCCCATATAATATAATGTAAAAAGGATAGCAATACTGCCATCCTAGTTTTGAAAAAATAAAACCCAATGCAAAAAAAGAAAGTCCTAAAGCCGTCCATAAATACATATGTGCTGCACCTATAAAGGTTTTTACCCTTTCATTTTTTTTCTCTTTAATGCTAAGTATTAATTGAATGGCAAGTGCAACAAATGTTATAAACCAGGCATAATAATGTTGCGGATAATTGATTATTACTTTTAAAAAATATTGCAACATGCAACCAATCATTACCGCCCAACCCCATAAAAGGAAATACTGGCTTTTGTCACTCATTGAATGCCTGGTAGATTCAATCATGGATTGAATGAGCGCTAAACTTTCTTGTGGAGAAAGTGTTTTTTCTTTATTAGGCATGTGTAATTTTATAAAAAATGATTATTAACCCAATTACAAAATATAAGGCAACTTAACTTGCGTCGCACTCTTGTACAGCATAACCATATGCCGCAAAAAGCATACAGAAAAATAAAAATTAGTCTCTATCCCGCTAGTTTTTTAGGCACATATTTACGCACAAACTTTGTAATTAAAATACTGCCAATTAAGGTGGGTAGTAGCCATAAAATCCATTGCATATCAATTTGCACATTTACCACCAGAAATGCGGTGTAAGAAGCTATCATCGCCCCCATCATTCTGGTAATATGGTTATATAACCACACTTGTTTTACCCTACTTTTACCAGATAGCAGTTGATAATCTTTCCAAACAAAACTTAAGCATATTAAGCCAAACACACCAGGTACAATATTAAATGTATTGCCTGTAATAATACCTGTCGCTGCTAAATATATAAGAAACAAGGCAAAGCCAAGTCCGAAAATGAATAGCAGGTAATCTATTGGCGTAAAAACCTTTTCAGCATTTTTATTCTTATTTACAGCAATAATGCGCCAGGCGGTTGTAACCATATAAAAGGTAAAGCCACCAACTGCAAACAGGAAAATATTATTATGATCAGGTAAATTACTAATGATTAAAGCAGATACAGCAGCTGCCAACATACCTGTAGTAAACAACCTGCCGGCAAGAATATGTATTTTTTTGCCTTTTACTACTGCAGCTGCAATAGTTCCGGCAATTAGCCCAAGCGTTCCACCGGCTATATGTATAATGATAAGTATATTAAACAACTGCTGCATGCTTATTATTTGTTTGGTTTGTTTTTATATTAATTACACTGTGCCAACATATCTTCCGCTTGTTTTTGACCCCAGCTTGGGTATAATGGTTTTACTTGTGCAGCTTTAAATAATTCCACCGCTTTGGCAAATAGTGGTTTGGCCTTTTCTTTACCACCACCAAATTGTTCAGGAGTATTAAAAACGCTCATGCCTTGTAGGTAATATAATCTTGGGTTGGTGGGATCAAGCTTTATACCTTTTTCAAGGGCTGCACCTGCTTCCATACCATATGTTTGCCAGCGGCTTTGCGGGTCTACCATCATTTGTTGGGTGGCAGCCATATTGCGTAATGTGCTTATTTCGCTGTTGGGTTCAATTGCTTCTGCTTTATCGCATAATTCTTTTACTTTATCGCCATTTGCATCCTTATCTATAGATTGATCCATCCATCCAAGATTGGTTAATGCAAGCCCGGCATAATAATAGGGCAACCATTGTGTTTTTTCTGCTTCGCCTATTCTTTCAAAAGCTGCAGATACGGCTTTTAGTTCGGCAGTAGTTTTGGCTGCGCCTAATTGGGTTAATGTTTTTTCCATGGCACCTGCAAACTTGTCGCTTTGTGCTTGTACAGCGATGGTACAAAAAATGGCTGCGGATAGTAGTAACTTTTTCATTGTTATTTTTTGTTTTATGGTTTGTTTTAAATTTTTACATTTTTGTTGCCTTATTTGTTGCCGTACAAGTGCGCGACGCAAGTAAAGCCAGATTACTGTTTACTGCTGGGCCAATACTATAAATTATTATTAATAGCATCCTGCGTTCTGTCAACACCCCAGCTAAGAAATACACCTATAAAATAAAACCTCTTGGCCGGTGGTGTTACCGCTTCTTTTATTAACCCGTTATAAGAATAATTATACCCATACACCTGGTTGCTGCCCAATACATTGGTAACACTGGCCACCAGTACCCAAAATGTTTTGGCATTGGTTTTACCTATACTGGGCACATAGTTCATACTAAAGCCCAGGTTATGATAATCTTTGGTTTGGCCTTTATCTGCAACGGTATATTTACCGCTGTTGTTATTGTATTGAAAGTTATAGTATGGCCTTCCTGTGGCGTAGTTATAGGTTAAATTAAACCCGGTTTTGATGTCCACAAAAAATCGTTTCATTACAAATGATGCTGTGTGTTTGGCTGCAAAATTGGGCGTTAACTCATTAGGAAAATTGAGATAATCTCTTTTGGTATCGAGGTAGGAATAACTAATCCAGTAATCAAAGTTTTTGATACTCTTTTTATCTCTCCAAAACAGCTCAATACCCTTTGCATAACCAAAACCATTGTTGTTATAATTAAACAAGCCATTATTAATAGGTATGGATTTTACCAAATCATTGTACTCTTTATAAAATGCTTCTATTCTAAAAATTCTATCCGTTACAGTTCTTTGGTAGTTTACTATATAATGAGTGGCTTTTGTATAACCCAGATTGGTGGTAAAAAACAGTTGCGTATTCTCGGGCTTTTGGTAAAATTCACCGTAAGCGGCTGAAACCTGTGCCCCTTTACCAACTTTATAAGCCAGGGATAAACGAGGTGCCAGATTTAATTTATTAATAATAGAGGAATGTTCGAAACGGCCACCAACTTTAGCTGCAAGTGCATTGGTGATGAATATATCTGTTTCGGCAAATACTGCCTGATAATTATCTTTTAACTGAATGGGTGTACCGCTATTATAGGTACTGGTATTTACGGCATACCAGTATTCACTACCAAAACGTACAGTGGAGATTCCAAATAATTTTTTCTCAAAAACAGCCCTGATTTGCGATAAATCCTGTCGACTGCCTAAGGTAAAGTTTTTTGTATTGTAGGGATAATCTGCTATAAACTGTTGCACATTATCTGCGTTTTGTAATTGCTGACTAATATCATCCTTATTAGTGCTATAACTTAAGCCCAGGTTCATTTTCCAGCCTTTGCCCAGGTTTTCTCTCCAGCTTAAATTATTGTACCAGTTAAGGTTGTGTAATGCAAAAGCATCTTTAAGAGAAAGACTATCAATATCAGGTCTTCTTAAACCCAGATCGCTGTAAGTAAATGTGGTATAATATTTTATAATACCACCACCCTTTGTTTTAAAACGCAGATTTGCATCGGCATTATGAAACACAGGAATTTTAAAATAATCCGGTCTTTGCTTAACAATATTAAAATAGGTTGACAGGTTTACATATGTATAATTAAACCCGAAAGAAGACTTTTTATCTTTTGCCAGTTCCTGAAATCCAGCACCCAATATAATAGGTGAAATAGATGCGTTAACGGCAGTTTTCTCAGGTAAATCAATAGACTCTAATATTAAGGCAGAAGACAAAGCCTGCCCATATAAAGCAGAATAGCCACCTGTACTAAAAACAGTACCCTTAAATAAAAGCGGAGAAAAGCGGCCACGGGAGGCAATATCTGGTGTACTGCTAAAAAAGGCATTATTTACCAAAGTGCCATCAATAAACTGTTTGGTTTCGTAACCGGCACCACCACGTACAAAAAGACCTTCCTGCTCTCCTATTTGTTGGGCACCGGGCAGGGTTTTAACTGCCGATGTGATATCCGCATTGGCACCGCCAACCGTTAACACATCCATAGAACTTAGTACAGTGGCTGCTCTTTTATTATCTCCGGCGGCAAAAGCTCCAGCCATTACTGTTACGGCTTTTAGTTCATCTAACTGTTCTTTTAATTCAGCTTCAATAACAATGGGTAACTTATCCAACACAATTGTTTTCTCAAATCCTTTATACCCCACATTGGTAATTGTAAGCAAAAAAGATCCCTTTTCTGTGGTAACAAAAGAAAAATTGCCCAATGAATCTGCAATAGCGCCATCATAAGAATCCTTTAAACTAATGGCCGCACCAATCAAGGGTCTGCCCCTGCCATCTTTTACTTTACCCGAAATGGTAACCTGGGCAAAAGAACTAATGGTGAAGAAAAATAGGGTAAAAAATATAGCGAACTGATTCATTGTTATAATTTGATAGATCAAAAATAAAGTAGTTTATAATATAAACCAAATTATTTATCAAACAAAATATAGAGTTTTTTTGTGGGTCGGCTTATGATACAAACTGCATCTTCTCTTGCCACGCTCGGTTCATCGTTCCTCTTTCATGGCAACAAAAGAAACTATCAAAGAAAATTTACTTAAAACAAAAGATGAAAGATCCTAGATATACAATTTATACATGACAACAAAATCTATAATAATACTACAAGACTAGTAAAATAAAATCGCCAACTTGCTGAAGTAATTTGAATAAAACTTAAAAAAAGATGCTAAATATTACAACAGTTAAGATTAAATTGTAGTAATTTTAAAAAGCAGGTTAGCTTAAACAAAGCAAGCTGTATCAAATTAAAAATCAATATTCCGTAACCCAAAAACAAACCAATATTCTTCATGACAACTTACCTGAAAAGCTAATTACTTTTTTTCAGTTTCATTAATAATCATCGTATCCTAATCATAAAACTAAATTCACCATTATGTCATTATATGATATAAAAATATACGTACAGAACAATATTCTGTTACCTATAGTAAGAAAACACCGCAAACTCGCCGACCTCTATTACTTTCTTTTCTCCAGTGATTTCTCAAGAGAGCACCAAAAAGTATTAAACGGCAAATACATGCATTTGCAGGCCATTAAGGAAGGAGCACCTAATGCTTTTAATTTACGCAGACAGGTACACCGTTTGGAAAAAGGCCTTATTATGAAAAACAGAAGGGATGTATTTGCCCTTGACTATATTCTAAGCGTAGCTACAACCTACAAAGTCCTATCCGGTGAAAAAGGAACAAATAAAGATGTAGATGATGGACTTTTAAGCTGGGCAGCCAATGTGCTACAAAAATATTTTAGCGTGGTAAAAGAAGTACCAGTCGTAAAACAGGCTAAAGAAGTTTTCCAATCAACCCAACACCAGATAAAGTTTGAAGCATCTCCGGTAAATTTTGTTCCTTATAAACGCTCAGCGGCTGTAAAAAGCAATATTACCTATGATGATTTTATGCAACTGGCTATTCAAAGACGTTCGGTAAGATGGTATCAGGATAAAGCCGTACCAAAAGAACTTATTGAAAAAGCTTGTGCCATTGCCACCCTTTCTCCCAGTGCCTGTAACAGACAACCATTTGAATTCAGAATATTTGATCAGGAAGACTTAAAGAATAAAGTAGGTGCCATACCCATGGGCATCAGGGCTAATTATAAAAACATTCCGGTATTTGCTGTTGTAGTAGGTCGTTTAAGTGCTTATTTAAGCGAAAGAGACCGCCATGTAATTTATATTGATGGTGGCCTGGCTTCTATGAGTTTAATGTTTGCATTGGAAACATTAGGACTTAGCTCTGTGCCAATCAACTGGCCTGATATTGAATTTATAGAACAACAAATGGAAAAAATTATTCCATTATCAGAAGATGAAAGACCAATGATGTTAATAGGTATAGGCTATGCTGATCCAGATGGAGGTATCCCCTATTCACAGAAAAAAACACCAGACCAATTACTCATCTTCAACTCCGGAAATTGATACAGTCACCCACTATATCAGTAATTCACGATAAATGGTTTAACCGCAATCATGGTGAAACTGATTTACGCAAAAAATCCATATCCGGCGGTATCAACACTGTTGGTGCACAGATAGTTTCTTTTGTATTAAACATCGGCTCTACCGTACTATTGGCAAGGTTGTTATTACCAGAAGATTATGGTATAGTAGCCATGGTAACTTCATTCACCGGCTTTGTACTTATTTTTAAGGATCTTGGTCTGGCCCAAGCCATAATACAAAAGGAACATATTAATCAGAAAGAAGTAAGTATGGTATTCTGGTTAAATTTTTCCATTAGCATTGTATTGGGTTTAATTGTATTAGGGCTTGGTCCTTTGCTTGTTTCTTTTTACAAAGAACCCAGGCTTTTATCTATCACATTTGTTTATGCGGCTATAGCATTGTTTGGTGGCGCTTCTACACAACACTCTGCCCTGTTAAACCGCCAAATGAAGTTTAAAGAACTGGCAACCATTACAGTTATTGCATCATTCATTAGCATAGTAATGGGCTTGTTGCTGGCATATTTAAACTTTGGTTATTGGGCAATAGTTTCCATAAACCTTATCAGTGCTTTTGTTCAGGCAATTTTATTATGGGTTTATTGCGACTGGAGGCCCAGTTTTATTAAGATGGATAAAGGCATAAAAGAATATGTAAATTTTGGTGCAGGTGTTACGGGCTTTAATATGATGAATTATTTTTCCAGGAACCTGGATAATATCCTTATTGGTAAATATATTGGCGCTCAGGCCCTGGGCTTGTACAACAAGGCATACCAGTTACTGATGTTACCTATAAGCCAGCTAAGAGATCCTTTAAATGCAGTAGGTACACCTGCAATGAGTTCGCTGTTTAATCAGCCTGAAAAATATAGAAAATATTACCGCGAATATTTATTCCTCTTGTCCTTTTTCTCTTTGCCGGTAGTAGTATTTCTTTTTGTATGCTCACAACCAATTATTCTGGTATTACTTGGCCCTAACTGGACAAGCGCCTCTTCCATATTTCAATTACTGGCTATTACAGCGCTTATTCAGCCTATTGCCAGTACAAGGGGTATGATATTAATCTCTTCAGGCCAGTCCAAAAGGTATTTTATGTGGGGACTTTGGAATACAGTGAGCACAGTAATTGCATTCTTTGTTGGTGTTCAATGGGGTATTTCTGGTATAGCCATCGCTTATGCAATATCCAATTATTCCATACTGGTTCCATCCTTATTCTATTGCTTTAAAAATACACCCATACAGGTTAGCGATTTCTTTACTACCTCTGTGCCTTCCTTTTCTTTTGCAGTAGTAGGTGGTGTGGCAGCCTATTTTTCATCTGTGTATTTGAAAGATTATAACCCATTAATACAAATTATTATTCCGTTCTTCCTATTTGCAGTTTTATATCTTGCAGGCTGGATGCTTTTTCCTTCTACAAGAAAACAATTGAAAAGTGTGGTAGACCTTGCCAAAACAATACTTAATAAAAAGAAAAAATAGTTAAACCAATTCACCTCTATCCTAACAACACAATTTACACGTCATGCAACAATCATCTTATTTACTCGTAGGTGGCAACTTCATCAACAAAGGCGCTGAAGCAATGCTAAAAACTGTAAGGTTTAAAATTCTGGAAAGGCATCCTAACGCCCAGGTATATTGTATTTGTCATCCTGAAGAAAGAGAAATTGCTACACGTCAGGGCTTTATTCCCATTACCGACACAACACCACCTACAGTTAAAAAGGTAAAAAATCTGGCTGATAAAGTGATCAATAAACTTAAAACAACTTTAGGTGGGGCATCCAAACCATATGCCGACTATAGCCCCATGGGCGATATTGAAAAAATTCAAAATCTGGTAGCAGCTGTTGACGTAAGCGGATTTGCGTATGGCGACAAGCGTGGCTATATACAGCCATTGGAAACTATTAAGATTATTCATTTCTGTAAAAAGAATAATGCCAAATATATATTTATGCCTCAGGCATGGGGCGATTTTAAAGAACCAAAAGTGGCAGCCAATTGCAGAAGCATGATTAAAAGTGCTGATGCCTATTTTACACGAGATGATGTTTCCCGCAAATTTGTTGCTAACCTTTTACAACAAAAACTAGAAGATATTCCATTAGCCTGCGACATAGCTTTCCACTTCCCTATTCCAGCAATAAGTGGTAAAGAAATTCTGGCCCGCAATGGCATTCAGCTTAATCCTGACAGGCTAACCGTTAGCATCTCCCCTAACATGCGTATTTACGAACGTATGAAAGGCACAGGTGCCAATAACGAATATGTGCAGGCATTTTGCACCATCATAAAAGAATTGGGTAAACGATTTGAAATTTTGCTGGTACCCAACGAAATAAGACCTGGTGGCGGAGATAATAAAGACGATCAGTTTTTAAGTAAAACCATCTATCAGGCAGTAGAAGATAAAACCAATTGTCATTTCTTTGAGGGTTATTATTCTGCAGAAGAAATTAAAGCCATTATTAAAGAAACCGATTTGCTTATTGCCTCCCGTTTTCATAGCCTGGTGTTTGCTCTAAGTCTTGGCATTCCATGTATGGCTATAAGTTGGTCGCACAAATACAGGGAATTGTTTAAACTATTTAACCTGCAGGACTTTGTGTTGGAGGATAAAGGCTCTAATACCGATAGTATTTTGCAAACTTTTGAAAAGCTGTATGAACAAAGAGAAAGTATTGCCGCTAATATTAGTGAAACATTGCCCAAACTAAAAGAGTCTAATAAGCACGTTTTTAATTTGCTTGACTAAATATAATTGTATTCATGTTTAAGAAGGATTTCACCTCAAGGTCGAAATCCTTTTTTTATGTATCACCCGTAAAAATGTACAACCAATATTTATTATACCGGCACCATAACAAGCATTAAGCTTTACTTGCCATAGTTTACCCCGATTATTTCGGGGCTCGGTTCTGGGTTTCTCATATATAGCATCATGCAATTTGCTATACTTATTTTATGGTTTACAAGTATTGCTGCCATTAATTGTTGCAGTACAAGTGTGCGACGCAAGAATGCCTCATAGATAATCTTTAGTTGGGCTCAAAAAAACATTTAAACTTTAGGCAATTGCTTTAATATTTTTTTACCACGGCTTCTAAAGGCAGGTGTTTCATTTTCAAAACGTTCTTCAATTATCAGCCTTAGTTCACGGCTAATTTCCGGGTAAAATTTTGTAAGGTTGTACAGGTTGGTTAAGGCAAATGCTTTAATGGCAGCGGGTGTATCGTGAGCTTCTACCAACGCAAAACAGGCATTCATTAAATCGCCATGCAGGTTTTCAGGTATGTTCATATCTTCCAGCACACGCACACTATTTCTTATTACAGCCGCATGCACCTGACTATTGGTAAGTTGTGCAACCAATTGTGGCAGGTAAGGTTCTATCATTAAAGAATTGCGCTTGGCAGCCCAGCAAACAGCCCATGCAGCCCGTTGAGATAAGCGATAATTATTGGCCAGAAAGCATTGCATTAGCTGTTTAAAATTTGCTTTGCTGGTACAGGCATATTCTGCAACCAATATGGCTTTGGCACGACTCTGCGTTTTATCCTCCAGTAAAGCATGTTTAATATTCATATGCCTGTTTTAAAAGAGATGCTATATTTCTGCAATAGCCAACACAGATTCTATATTAATGGCCCCATAAATATGCGGAAAGGTTTCGTTTAAAGATGAAGAAAACTCGTATTGTATGGGTGCAAGAATTTTATCGGCGTCAATAGATAAGGCCAGCAATTGCTTTTTACCGTTAAAATAACGTACCAACACACCTGGCACTTGCTCTTGTGTACAGCAATGTATAAATCCTTCCTTATCAAGTGATGCCGCTTTGTAAATGCCATCGGCTAATGCAATAGTCCATTCCTCTTTGGTAGTAATGTGGTAGATGATGTTTTTAGGCATAGAACAAATTGAATGATGTTAAATATTTACCCATTGCAAAATACATAAATGAAGCAATAGCCATTCAAATTTTTATATCCAGGTTAAATTCAATTGCTAATCATAAAGTCAAATACATGTCAATATTTTCTTTATCATCGTACCAAAAATTTGCCACAGGTATAAAATGATGCTTTTTATAAAAATGCACCGCCCTGCTATTGGTAGCCTGCACCCCACCCCATAAAATCATGTACTTTTTACCTTCTTTTGATACAAAGTTTTTAATAAAATTAAACATAGTTGTACCAAGACCTGCATTTTGCCAGACATCTGCTACGGATGGCGCATAAGTGCATGCTAGAGCCTCGTCCAGATAAATACCATTAGCAACATACCGCATACGCTCACCTTCCTGCATACCTTGTTTAATAAGCATATAAGCCACAATATTTTGTTCATTGTCCAGCGCTATAAACCTGAGTATATCATTAGATAGGCTTGAGCAAATAGTATCAATCGTTATTTTATCAAATGCATGTGGGCCAAAGCGGGATTTACTTTCGGCGGACAGATGTGTAAGGTAACTGTATAAGGCTGCGGCATCATCTTTTTCCAAAAGCCTTATTACTACACTTGTATTGTTGTTTGTATCATTCATATAGCAGGAGGTATAAATGTTGAGGTATAAATATAAATTACCTGGCCAATAAATTAAAAATACTAGTAAGGTTGATAAACTTAATCACTTTAACCATGATAATTTTTGTAAGGCTTTGATTGGTTGTGCGTATTGGATATAAAAATAAAAATGAAAAAATTTTACTTACTGCTATTCGCCTTTATTATAACCAACAATTGTTTGCTGGCTCAAAAATCTGCCATTTTTACCCCTAACGGCATTGCTATAGGTGGATATGATGTGGTTGCTTTTTTTACCGATAGCAAACCGGTACCTGGAGTTGATACACTTGCCTATAACTGGAACAATGCCATCTGGCATTTTAGTACCAGGGAGCATTTAAATGCTTTTAAAACTAATCCGGATAAGTATGCACCCCAGTATGGCGGTTATTGCGCTTATGGCACAGCAGAAGGTCACAAAGCACCTACCCAGGTAAACACATGGACTATTGTAAATGGTAAATTGTATTTTAATTACAACAAAGACGTACAAAAATCATGGATGCCAAATAAAGAAAAATTGATTGAAAAAGCAGATGCCAACTGGATTTTGATAAAAGACAAGGAGTAAATGGCGTAAAACAAGAGCTCCAGGCAATGTGAGGTATAGCATAAGTATTAGCTTCAAGACCAAACTTATATTTTTTATTAGCCCGGCATATAAGCCTACACCAGGCTTTACTTGCGTCGCACACTTGTACAGTTGGATTACTATTGAGCTTTTACCAAATTAACCCGGTAAGCGTACAACCAAAATTTAAATTTGGCAAACTTGTTATGGTATTTTAAGCTGCATAAAGTGATGGTGTACAAGGGTGCGACGCAAGAATATCACATTAAAATTCAAAAGATCGGCTCAAAAGAATAAGCATAAACTTTAGTGCTAAAAAAAGCTTACCTAAGTAAGCCTTTGAAAAATGCATGCTTTTATTTTATTAACGCGTCGTATAAAATTTCTACAGGATGCAATGCCTTACGGCCCGTACCATCTTTTACCTGATGACGGCAACTGGTGCCGGGTGCTGCAATAATAGTATCTGCTTCCTGTTTACGAACAGTGGGGAATAAAACCAGTTCTCCTATTTTCATGGATAAATCGTAGTGCTCTTTTTCAAAACCAAATGAGCCCGCCATTCCACAACAACCTGAAGGAATAGTTTCCACTGTATAGTACTCAGGCAGTGAAAGTATAGCTACCGAAGGCGCAACAGAGGATAAAGATTTTTGCTGACAATGACCGTGTAACTGTATCAGCTTTTTCTCCTTGGTAAATCTGCTTTTATCAATATGCCCATTGGCTATTTCTGCAGCTATAAATTCATCAATTAAAAAAACATGTTTACTCATTTCACGGGCAGCCAGCAAATTTTCATCACTGGCAAGATCTATATATTCATCCCTGAAACTAAGTATTGCAGATGGTTCAATACCAATTAATGGTGTTTCGGCAGAAATTAATTCACTTAATAATTCAATATTTTTATTAATAATTTTTTGCGCATCTCTAATCAAACCTTTTGACAACCAGGTTCTTCCACTTTCCAGATGTTTGGGTATAACTACTTCGTAACCCAGGTTTTCCAGCAAACTAATTGCTTTTATACCAATGGCTGTATCGTTGTAATTGGTAAACTCATCGCAAAATAAATAGAGTTTTTTACCGGTATTTATTTTAGCCGGAAAATGATTTTTATACCAGCTTCTTAATGTAGTTGTATATAATGAAGGCATAGAACGTGCTACAGCGAAACCAGATAAGCGTTTTATCAAGCTACCGGTAAACTTATTTTTTACTGCAAAATTGTATAAACCGGGTACAAGACTACCCAATTTGGCCGATGCACTAAAATTGGCAATTAACCTTGACCGGAATGGTACGCCATTGGCATCATAGTAATGTTGCATAAATTCAGCTTTTAATTTGGCAACATCTACGTTGGACGGACATTCTGATTTACACCCCTTACAACTAAGGCACAAGTCCATCACTTCATAAATTTCTTTATGGTCAAAACGGTTAAGCTTGTCAGAATGCGTTAAAAACTCACGCAAAATATTGGCCCTGGCACGGGTAGTGTCTTTCTCATTACGCGTAGCCATGAATGAAGGACACATGGTGCCGCCAGACAAAGCCGTTTTGCGGCAATCACCAGAGCCATTACATTGCTCTGCATGTTGCAGCACGTCCTGATTATTAAACCTGAATATACTTTTAAAAGCCGGTGTTTGCTGACCAGGTGTATAACGCAACATGGTATTCATGGGCGGCGTATCTACAATCTTATTGGGATTAAAAATATGCCCGGGATCCCAGGTTTGTTTTATTTCCTTGAGCAGCTGGTAATTCTTTTTACCTACCATTTGTTCAATAAACTCGCCACGTAAACGACCATCGCCATGTTCGCCACTTAAAGAGCCATTGTATTTTTTTACCAGTGTGGCTATTTCTTCTGCAATGGTTCTAAACAGGCGGTTACCTTCCTCGGTTTTTAAATTAATAATGGGCCGTAAATGCAATTCCCCAGAACCGGCATGCGCATAATGTACTGAATACAGGTTATGCTTTTTCAAAATCTCATTAAAGTCGCGGATATAAGCAGGCAGGTCATGCACATCTACAGCAGTATCTTCAATTACCGGTACGGCTTTTTCATCACCCGGCAAATTACTAAGCAGGCCAAGACCTGCTTTCCTTAATGTCCATATTTTTTTGGTATCAGCTCCAAAAAGCAAAGGAAAATGGTATCCCAGTCCTGCATTGCGCATAGCTGTTTCTACCTGATGGGCTATTATTTCAATTTCAGCCCTGGTATCCCTGCAAAATTCAATTACCAGGATAGCTCCGGGATCGCCTTGTACAAAAAAACGATTTTTTACCTGTTCCTTATTTTCTTTGGTACATTCCAAAATATAGTGGTCAATCAATTCACTGGCGCTGGGTTTAAACTCCATAGCAATCAAGTTAGCCCTTAGCGATTCATCAATGCTATTAAAATGCACACACAACAACCCGGTTTCTTTTGGGGGCAATGGGTTAATGTGCAGTTTTATTTCTGTTATAAATGCCAGCGTACCTTCTGATCCGGCAATTAATTTGCAAAAGTTAAAATCTTCCTCGCCGGCCGTAAATGGGGCTGATTCAAGTAATACATCAACCGCATAACCGGTATTTCGGCGCTCAACAGATTTTTTGGGGAACTGACTTCTAATCTCCGTTTGATTTTCATAATTACCCAATAACCTGCGGGTATTACGATAAATATGTGCTTCCAGGGTATCACCTTCACATTTGGCATGAAATTCATCCAAACTTAGCGACTTAAATACGGCATCGCTGCCATCACTTAATATAGCTGTTACTTCCAGCAGGTGTTCCCTGGTACTTCTATACACAACCGAATTGGAGCCACAGGAATTATTGCCCACCATGCCGCCAATCATGGCGCGGTTGGCTGTGGAAGTTTCAGGGCCAAATAAAAAACCATATGGTTTTAAAAACATATTCAGTTCATCTCTAATTACACCAGGTTGTACACGCACCCAATGCTCTTCGGCATTAATTTCTAAAATTTGGGTAAAATGTTTAGATACATCTACAATAATACCGTTACCCACCACCTGACCGGCTAAAGATGTACCAGCAGTTCGTGGAATAATAGATGTATGTGCTGTTTTTGCAAAAGCAATTAAAGTTTTTAGGTCTTGTATGGTTTTGGGTATGGCTACTGCCAAAGGCATTTCCCGGTAAGCCGAAGCATCAGTGGCGTATAGTGTGCGCATGGTAGTATCAAAAAACAAATCTCCGTTCAGTTTGCTTTTAAGTTGCTGTAGCTGTTCCGTCATTCCTGCCATGATAAATCTTTTAATGCGGCGCAAAAATAACCTCTTTTGGTGGTGCGTGTACAAATGAACAGATATGAGGATAAAAATTTACTTTTTCCCTTATGAGGAGGGTAAAACCATTATGTTATCAGCTATAAAATACAAATGAGGCTTTACTTGCCACGCTCGGTTCGGGGTTCCTCTTCCATGGCAGCTATGTAATACAAACGCCGATTAGCCTATTTTTTTATAATTCTCCACTCATCCCTATCTAATTACCGTTTATAATTTCATATGATACTATGCATTACAAAGTACCTACTTTTGACATGTAATAATTAACATAAAGTACTAAAAATAAAGGGAGGCGTTATGAAAAAGCCAATTATAAGCACTATTCTAGTTTTAATAATGACAGTTGTAGTGTATCACGACCAAATTTGGGATTACGTAAAACCCAATAAAATGATGAATAAAGAAATTAGTTTATCAATAGCACCTGAGAATAACTACACTTCAGCCGCTTATGCCGATGCTAAAGCAACTGTAAATGTGGTGGTTACCAAAGTAAGAGGCGACAAAAAAACTATAGTATGGAACAAAACTTTTGATACCATAGAATTACAAAACTATCCCCGTTTAAATGCAGCATTTAACGAAAAAGTTAAAATACCCGGGGTAATAGACAATAAAGAAAAGCTGATTGTTACCTATATTGTAACCTACGACAACAAGGGTAGTGTGCTACAGTTAACCAATGGAGAAGCCGTTTCAACAGGTGTTTCTACAGAAAAAATGATGATTGGGATTTAAGATATGGCCGGTTAGTTTTTTAAATTTCTAAATCGGACCTACTTAAAGTAGCTTCATATTCAATGTAATATGGAGCTTTTTTTATTTTTTTAATGAATCATTTGATTGTGATATTGCCCTATGGATGATTATGCTCATCATTTAGCCCAATTTTATAAGTGAATTGTTGCAATGAAAACAGAACGCACAAGTGAGGTATTTGAGTGGCGAAGCAGCAAATACAAAACAAGGAGCGATGACCAAAGATTTGCAGCCGGCTTAATAAATAAACCCTTAAAACCTTTTGAACCTTGAAATTGAATGCTGATACTTTTAATGTTTCTATTAGTTTTGCGCAGCAATAAAATAAAAAGATGTTAATAGGACTAAATAATGTAACGTTTGAATTTGGGGCAAGGGTAATTATAGAAAATGCTACCTGGCATATTTTACCTGGCGACAGGGTAGGTTTAATAGGTTATAATGGAACTGGAAAATCAACCATTTTAAAATTATTGGTGGGCGAATACCAGCCCTCTGCAGGTACCGTTGATAAAAGCAGGGAAACCACCATTGGCTATTTGCATCAGGATTTGTTGAGTTTTGATACCAACGATTCTATATTGGAAGTAGCCATGGGTGCTTTTGAACAGGTAAAACAATTGGAAAAAGAAATTGAGGAACTGGGTAAGCAAATGGAGCACCCCAGTTTTACCGGTGAAGGAGAAGAAGAAGCCTTATTGCACGCCTATAGCGATAAGTTACACGAACTGGAAGTATTGGGTGGATATAATATTCACCATAAAACCGAGGAAGTATTACAGGGCCTTGGCTTTTTAAATGCTGATCTTACCAGACCTTATAAAGAATTTAGTGGTGGATGGCGTATGCGTGTATTGCTGGCCAAAATGATATTGCAGCAACCAGATGTTTTATTATTGGATGAACCTACGAATCACCTGGATCTTCCGTCTATTGAATGGCTGGAGAAATATTTATTGCATTACAAGGGTAGCGTAGTGATTGTGAGCCATGATAAATATTTCTTAAACCGGATGGTAAATAAAATAGTGGAAGTGTACCAACAGGAGCTCCACATTTACAGTGGAAACTATGATTATTACGCCACAGAAAAAGAGTTGCGGGTTGAAATGCAGCAAAGGGCATTTGAAAACCAGCAGGATTATATAAGACAGCAGGAGCGTTTTATAGAACGCTTTAAAGCCAAAGCAAGTAAAGCGGCAGCCGCCCAAAGCGCCATGAAAAGGCTGGATAAGATCGACCGAATTGAACAGGTAGAAATAGAGCGTCCCAACCTGCGTATTAGTTTTAAGGTAGATAAACAACCCGGAAAAATTATTGCCACCATTAAAGATGCTACCAAGAAATTTGGCAGCAATACCATTTTGGAAAATGCAGAGGCAGAGATAAACCGTGGTGATAAAATTGCCCTGATTGGTGCTAACGGTAAAGGGAAGTCTACGCTGCTTAGAATGATTGTTGGTAGCGAACCATTTGAAGGTGAAAGAATTTGGGGGCATAATGTGGATGAAAGCTTTTATGCCCAGCACCAGTTAGAAGCCCTGAATATAAACAATACTATTTTGGATGAAATGAAAGAATGCGGCAGTGGCAAAACCGAAATGGAGTTGCGTTCTTTAATGGGTTGTTTTTTGTTCTCGGGTGATGATGTTGATAAGAAAATACGCATATTAAGTGGGGGTGAAAAAGCAAGGGTGGCCCTGGCAAAAGTAATTACCGGTAAAGGCAATTTTTTAATGCTGGATGAACCTACCAATCACCTGGATATGCATAGTGTTGAGCTTTTGGCAGAGGCTTTGAATAAATATGAAGGCACTTCCGTATTAGTAAGCCACGACCGCTTTTTTATCTCCAAAACGGCAAATACCATTTGGGAAATTGTTGACCATGAAATTAAAGTGTTTAAGGGCGGCTACGAAGAATGGGTAGAATGGAAAGAACGCAGGGAAAAAGAAGAAAAAGCACAAGCCAGTCAACAGGCAAAAGAAGAGAAAGAAAAAGAAAAACCTGTAGCAGTTGTTAAACCTCAACAGCAGGTTACCAATGCCACCAGAGAACAAAAAAAGGAATTGGAAAAACTGCAAAGACAGTTTAGTAAACTGGAAGAACAGATAGAGCAACAAAACAAAACCAAAAGCAGTATAGAAGCAGAATTGGCTAACCCGGCCAACTATGCCGACCGTAATAAATTTGCGCAAATTGAAGCTGATCATAAAGCCATCAAACAAAAGATAGATCAGGCTAACAATCAATACGAAGCTTTATTTGAGCAAATAATGACTTTGGAAAAGCAAATAGGATAACCATTATTATTGAAATATTGTACAATGAAAGCATTACGATTATTAAGCTCCTATTTAGTAATTAGTTGTATGTTCATTTCATGTGGCATAAGCGATAGCACCATACAACAAAGTGTAAATGCTGCCATACAATCCAATCAATCATTGGCAGATATTAGCGCTTCAGTAAATGACGGAAGCGTTTTACTAAAAGGTAACTATGCAGATGAAACTGCCAGACTGGATGGCAATAATATTATTGCTGGCATTGAAGGGGTAAAAGCAGTAATTGATAGCGCAACCATAACCGTTATACCAATTGCCCCGTCAACTGCCGCATTAACTGACAGTACCCTCCAAATAGCGGTTGACAGTGTGTTGAAACGATTTAAAGGGGTTCATGCCACTGTTAAAAACGGCAATATCACACTTACAGGTACCATTATTCAGCCTCAGTTAAAATGGCTGATATCTGGTTTAAACAGGTTGCACCCGGCCAATATAATTAACAGCCTAAATTATACTACCGGTGCAGCAATTGTTCGCAAAAGAGGTAAATAATTATTTAGCTGGCAGGTAATAATCAGGGATGCGCAAATCTGGTTTTTCCACGTCCCAAATAATAGAACTCACTTTCCATCCCGCAGGTGTTTTTATTAATTGAAAGCTGTTTACACCTCTTTCGCTGGCAGAGTCTTTGGTATTTATATAGGTAATATATGTACTAATACGATGGGCAATATTGCCAAAACGCTCCGTTTTACCATATAGCTCTTCCTCGTAAAATAAGTGTATTTGGCTGCTCTTCACAAAGCCCTCGTAAAAATCAATAAAATCATCAATACCAGTTGTTTGCATGGTATCACTTCTAAAATTTATTAAAGTAGCCTGAGGTATAAACCTTGCAGCAATAGATGGTTTTGAAGGTACCGAATCATGCTCAAACGAAATGGCTCTGTAGGCATCTTTTACAGCTTCGGCTATCGCACTGTCTTCAGGTACAATATAAGTATTAGTATCTACCACTTTTACTTCGTTAGTAGTAGTATTACAGGCAAATAAGAAAATTAAAATAAAGCAAAGCGCAGTTATTGTTTTCATAAATACTTTTTTTTGAAAATAGCTTTTTTAGGGCAAATAGCGGCTTAAAATCAGCAATATCAATAACAAATTATATATACCATGTTTTGTTATCAACTAATTACAAAAAGCAGCTTTACTTGCCACGCTCGGTTCAAGGTTCCTCTTTCATGGCAGCAGAATAAATGCAATGCTTAATAATCACCATCAAAACAACCAATTGGCGAACCCGGAGGTGGGGCTTCATGCGTCGTTGGTTTGGCATCTTCTGGTGCTTTAATTCTTTCCATGGTTAATTGCAAGTATCCTTTATATACCACATCTGTATTTGTTTTTAGCTGGGCTTTTGCATATTCATTGATATTTTCAATAGCAAATTGCATAGCTGCCTTTGTAGCAAATGAAGCATCATTATTAATACTGGTAGCCAATAAATAGGTAAGTAAGATTTGCTCATTTTGCTTTTGTATCATTCCTGCCATTCCCTTTAACCTTGGGGCCTTCCAGGTTTTGGCAATTAAGGTTTTTATCATTTCATCAGCGCCCAAACCGGATCCCGTTTCTTTTTGCTGCACCATTCTGTTTAACCGACTGGTATTAAATAAAAAAGATAAGGGTAAATCCGCCGCTGTTTCAGCAGCTGCCAGAGGGTCAAATGCCAGACCGGTCCTGCGGTTAAACAGCTCACGGGTATAATCATAACCTGCAGGCCTTGGTGGAATTAATTTGGTAACCGACTCAGGTATTGATAAAAATGCTGGATCAATACATTCAATAATAGCATTAAGTGCCTGTTGCTGTTGCTCTTTGGTCACTGTTTTAGTCACCATTTGTCCATCACCCTTAATCGCATAAGTATAATACATTCCGCCAACCACCTTGGTAGCCGCTTCAACCTGGTAGCGATGCATTAAATACACTGGCACCAGCACATCTTCCAGCATAGCAAGGGGAGTGCCTTTTTGGATATTATTTAATCCAAAATTATTCATGGCAACTGCTCTTATTTTCATTACATCCTTTAAGCCGGTAACCGGGTCTGTGCCATTATCCCATAAATGTGCATTCGGGTGTAACCCGCCTGCATCCCGTGCATCACGATCAGAAATAAAACTAAGTCCGCTATTGGCAGCATCCACCAATATCTTATTTAATGCAGTGGCCTCATCCGTACCGGCAACAAATTCAGCATAGCCGTACCGAATACTCACCTTATCCCACGCTCCTATTTTGTTATCATATGCATCTGCCAAGGTAATCTTATTATCTCCTGTCAATTTCACCATGGGGTGGGGATAATCCATCACACTGGCCATGCCTTCGGCACTGGCAATATAGTTATGCATTAGCCCTAAAGTATGCCCCACTTCATGTGCAGCCAATTGTTTTAAACGGGCTAAGGCCATTTGAAGCATAGCATCATCTTTTGGTAAACTATCAGTATCAAATGGCGCCAGTAAACCCTGAGCAATTAAATAATCCTGTCTAACCCTTAATGATCCCAGGGATACATTGCCTTTAATAATCTCCCCAGTTCTTGGATCAACCACTGCATCTCCAAACGACCAACCACGCGTGGAGCGGTGCACCCAATTAATCATATTATACCTTAAATCCATTGGGTCGGCACTATCAGGCAATATTTTTACCTGAAAAGCATTGATAAACCCAGCCGCTTCAAAAGCCTGATTCCACCAACTGGCGCCTTCCATTAATGCGCTGCGGATAGGTTCCGGTGTACCATTATCCAAATAATAAACAATGGGTTTAATGGCTTCACTTCTTGCCGCCAGCGGATCTTTTTTCTGTAGCCGGTGACGAATAATAAAATTCTTTTGAATAGGTGATGCTACCGGTGTACTATAGTCAAAATAGCTATTGGTAATAAAAGGCGAACGGGCATCGTATAAACGGGGTATATAATTATTATCAGGTAACTGCACAAAAGAATGGTGTATGCGTAATGTAATAGCTTCGGGCACAGGGGTTACGGCATTTACAAAAGCGCCTGGCCTGCCATCTTTTATTTGAAAAGTAACAGTAGATTCAAACTCTGTATTTAATGGAAAATTTTTCGTGCGTGGCAGGTACATCGCAGTTCTGGAAGCATCCAGAAAATAGTTGCCTTGTTTTGCGGCCTGTAATTTACTGGTGATTTGCAATGCATCCCGGCATAAAAAATCGGTAGCATCAACCAGATAAGCACCATTGGATGAAGCGGCAATAGTAAAACCCCAGATTACTGATTGTGCAAATGATTGTTCTACGGCCCTTTTTTCAGCTGCATCGCCACTAACGGCTCGGTAGGCAAAATTGGGTTCCTTCATCAATATTTTATTGCCAACTTTGCTAAATGTAACAATATAAGTAGTGCCCATAATACCTCGATCCAGTCCTACATCATTAGAGCCGAGACCGGCTGGCAATGAGGTTTGGTATAAAATTTCCGAATCCAGTTTATCTATCTGTAGCCATATTTTACCCGTACTATCATCCCAATAAAAATTAAAAAAGCCCTTATAAGCTGTCATTCTTTTGGCCTTCTCTTCGATACTGGTACCAGATTGCGCTTGTATAAACAAGGGTACCAACAATAACAGGATACAAAGCTTTCTCATATTAATTATTTAGCTAACACAAAATACAAACTATTTTAGGGCTTACCTATTCATCCCTTTTGTTTTATTTGAGGCATTTAAAAGCTGCATAATGCGTTGCAGTACAAGTGAGTGACACAACCATGCTAAATAGACTTTTATGGCCCGGCAAATAATTGTAATTCATCCAACCGAGCAAACTGCTTAAGCTAAACGCATTGCATTACCTTTGCGCCTTATGACAGAGAACTTAATTAATATTGGCGTATACAATACCCTTACCGTTTTACGCTTTGTAGATTTTGGTGCTTATCTTGATGATGGTGCCGAAGGCATTTTATTACCCAAACGTTTTATGCCTGCCAACCTTGCTGTGGGTGATGCCATAAAAGTTTTTTTATACCACGATTCAGACAACCGCATTATTGCCACCACACAGGAACCATATGGCATTGTAGATGATGTGGTGCAATTAAAATGTGTGGATGTTACCCCACAAGGCGCTTTTCTTGACTGGGGTTTGATGAAAGATATTTTTGTACCAAAATCGCAGCAACTAACGGGCATGCATATTGGCGGCCAATACCTGGTACGCATTTATATTGATAAGCAAACCGGCCGTGTGGCTGCAACCGAAAAAATTAATGCCCAGTTTAGCAATGAAGTGCTTACCGTTAAGGAAATGGAACTGGTAGACCTTGTTGTTCAACGCCGCAGCGATTTAGGTTATGTGGTAATAATCAACAACAAACATATTGGACTTATTCATTTTAGCGCAGTGTTTAAAGACCTTAAACCCGGCGATAAATTAACCGGATATATTAAAACCATCCGACCCGATAATAAAATTGATGTAATGCCAGGCAAACCCGGCTACCAGCGGGTGGAAGAAGAAACTGATAAAATCATCCGCCTGCTAAAAGAGCACAATGGCTATCTGCCTTTTCACGATAAAAGTGATCCTGAAGAAATTTATACTTTCTTTGGCATGAGCAAAAAAGTGTTTAAAATGACTATTGGCACTTTATATAAACAACAAAAAATAGCTTTTGCCAAAGCTGGTATTCAACTTACCCAGGAAGATTAATTTTTTTTGTTGAACCAGGCAAAACAAGATGATGCAGCTGTACTTGCGTCGCACTCTTGTACGGCAACAATACTATTCAACTTTAAAAACAATTTATATGTCTGATTGTAATTTTTCTTTTACACTGTCGCAACCGGCAAGCATAATGGTAAATAAAGCCAAAACAGCCATTGAAAATGCCGGCGGCAGCTTTGCAGGTAATGATGATTCAGGTTCATTTACCCTATCTACCATGGCTGGTAAAATCGAAGGCAATTATAGTATAAACAACACGCATTTTGACATAAACATTACCAGCAAACCCATGTTTGTACCCTGTAGTTTAATAGAAAATGAGTTAAAGAAATTCTTATAAAAACTGTTATACAAGTTTTAGCGCAGCCTTATTTTTAGCAGGTAATCATCTGCTGTAACAAATAATACGGTTTCATTATAGGCCAATGCACAATTGGATACCCGGCCATTTATTTTTATTTTACCCAGCACTTTACCGGTTTTATCAAATATCCAAATGCCTTCGGGGCCACTGCTGTATACATTGCCTTTTGAATCTACTTTAAAACCATCTGGTCCGCCACCTTTTTCCATGGCAATGGCAGAGGCATCATAAAAAATATGGGGGTTGGTAAATAAACCATTCTTATCCAAATCGTAAGCATACCATATTGCTTTTTCTGATTCTGAATTGGAGATAAGGATGGTAGTATCGCCCGGTAAAATACCAATTCCGTTGGGCCGGTTAATGGTATCTGTTAATAAGGTTACTGTGCCATCAACCGCCAGTTTATATACACCCTGATAAGGCGCATCTTTAGCTGTATCATCAATATAAAATTCAAGTCCATAAGGAGGATCAGTAAAATAAATATCGCCGTTGCTGCGCAAAGCCATATCATTTGGGCTATCGAATCTTTTGCCTTTATAATTATTGGCCAGTGTAATAAAATTGGGTTTTGGGGCCTGTATGGGCGCATTCATCAGGGCTACCCTCCTGTCGCCATCCTGTGCCAGTATCAATTGGCCCTTTTTATTTAACAGCAATCCATTCGACCCCATTTCACCACCGCGTGGTTTGGTGCTGGTATAGCCTGATGGTTTTAGATATACCTCAATACCTTTTTTGGGCGTCCATTTATACACGGTGTTTTTGGGTATATCACTAAATAAAAGCATTTCTTTATCGGCTACCCAAACCGGGCCCTCACACCAGTCGAAACCTTCGCCGGCAACTTCAAAAGAAAATTTATTTGTTATCATGGCATCGAAAGCAGGATCAATACGTTCAACACCTGCAAATAAGGAATCCTTTTTTGTTTGGGCATATAAACCTGTCTGTGTAAACAGGATAATTACCATGAGGCAAATAATAGCGGGGTATTTCTTTATCATATATCAGCAATGATTATTTAATGCAAGGAGACAGCTACCATAAATTTACATAAACGAAACTACTATATTGCTTTTTTGCCGAATAGTATTGTTGCCGCACAAGTGTGCGACGCAAGTTAAGCTGCACCAATTGTTGTTGTTTGGCTAAAAAACAAAAACACTATGCGTTTATTTCTTTTTCATCCTGCCACGTTTGGGCTTTTCATCCTCCTCGGTTTTAGCAGACTGTAACACCCATTCGTAATCTAACTGTCGTTTATCCAGGTTGGCAGCTACAACACGTATAAATACTTTATCACCCATGCGAAAAGTGCGGCCACTGCGGCGGCCCGTTAAACAATATTCGCCTTCAACAGATCTAAAATCATCAAAATCGCTTAGGCTGGTAATGCTAACCAAACCTTCGCATTTATGCGCAACGGTTTCTACCCAAAAACCAAAATTCGATACACCGCTGATGACGCCCTCAAATACTTCGCCCAGGTAATTTTTCATAAATTCCACCTGCTTGTATTTATTGCCGGCACGTTCACATTCCATGGCGGCTCGTTCCCTTTCGCTGGTATGTTTACATTTCTCTTCCAGCTTTTTGTCAACCAGCGGTTTATCCATCAGGCATGACTGCAATATGCGGTGCACCTGTACATCAGGATAACGGCGAATGGGTGAAGTAAAATGGCAATAATGCTCAAAACCAAGTCCGTAGTGGCCAATATTTTCTGTGGTATAAGCAGCTTTTGCCATGGTGCGTATACCCAATTGTTCCAGCACATGCTGCTCGGGTTTACCTTTTACATCGGCCAGCATGGTATTAAAGCTGCTGGCAATATTCTCGGGGGAGCTGGTATCAAATACATGGCCATATTTTTTGGCAAAAATGATAAATGGATCCAGCTTTTTCTCATCCGGTGTGTCGTGCACCCTATACGGGAAAGGCACCGGGCTTTTATTCTGTTTTACCTTTGATACATTTTCGGCCACAGTTCTGTTGGCCAATAACATAAACTCTTCAATCAGCTGGTGAGCCTCTTTGCTTTCTTTTACCACAATGCCTGTAGGTTTGCCTTTTTCATCAAGTGTAAACCTTACTTCCTGAGAGGAAAAATTGATAGCACCCTTGTCAAACCTTTGCTTGCGCAGGGTTTGGGCTATACGGTTTAGCAGTAAAATCTCGTCACTGTAGGGGCCTTCACTGCCTTCTATAATACTTTGCACATCTTCGTAAGTATAACGGTGCTTACTGTGAATAATGGTTTTACCCAGCCAGTATTGCTTTACCTTACCCTTTACATCCATTTGAAACACTGCCGAGAAAGTCAGCTTGTCTTCATGAGGCCTAAGCGAACATAGTACATTCGAAATATGCTCCGGCAACATGGGGTTTACCCTATCTGGCAAATACACTGAGGTGGCCCGCTTATAAGCTTCCTCATCCAATTTGGTATCGGGCTCTACATAATGACTTACATCTGCTATGTGTACCCCAATTTCGTATAACCCATTTTTTAGTAAACGTATTGAAATGGCGTCATCAAAATCTTTGGCATCAACAGGGTCAATGGTAAAAGTGAGTATATCCCTGAAGTCTTTTCTCGATGCAATTTCTACCGGACTGATGGTATCTGGCAGGCGGGCACTTTCTTCCAGCACATCATCACTAAACGAAAGGGGAAACCCACTTTCGGTAAGTAATTCTTTCATAGCCATATCATTCACATCTTCGGCCTTCATTACCCCTACCACTTCGCCTACGGGTTTCTTATCCCCCTTATCCCATTTTACCAGCCGCACAATTACTTTGTCCTTATGTTTGGCGCCCTTTAAATTTTCCAGGGGAATAAATAAATCGGGCATGGGTTTATCTGTGTCCGGAACAAAAAAAGCAAAATTGGTGCTTATTTGTAGCGTACCAACAAACTCTGTTTGCCGGCGGGAAATTACTTCGGTTATGCGGCCTTCTTTTTTGCCTGTACTCAGGTTTTCCTTTACAATTTTTACCCGCACGGTATCGCCATGAAGCGCATTATTAAAATCGCCTGGGCGTACCAATACATCACCGGTACCGCCTGTTATTACTACATAACCCATGCCGCTGCGGGTAATATCCAATGTACCTTTCTGTACAAGTTCGGCAGATTTATGTTTGTGTTTTGGTTTGCTTTTACCCTTACTCTTACTCATCTTTTCTATTTTTTATTGGGTGTTTTTCTACAATTTTTAAAATTAAACAGTTCACTCAAAACAAGTGAAAATGCTTTTTTTGGCCCGTCATTTTACGCATCATTGGGCTTTACTTGCGTCGCACTCTTGTACTGCAGTATTTGATGGCAGCAAAACAAAGCGCCATTATATAAGCACTGCTACCCCGCAGTTTTAAGCAGATTGTTCTTCGTTAAACGGCGATTGAACAATTACTTGTGGGCCTTTAAAATCGCTGATAAAATCTATTACCCCTTTATTAAACAAATGTGCCTCATCAAATAAAAACCGGTGTTGTATGGGCAATGCATAAATGGGCATTTCAGCCAGTTCTTCACTAAACTTTATTAAACGCACCGCATCTTTTTCTGTGGTAACAATCATTTTTTGCGTGGCAGTAATGGCAGTGAAACGCTTTTTTATTTCCTTTAAATCATCAATACGGAAAATATGATGGTCACTATAATCAATCTGGTAATAAGTAGCTGCCTGCTCAGATAAATACTGTTTTAATGGCCTGGGGTTTGCAATACCGCATACCAGCAACACTTCCTCTTCCTGGGTAATGGCTTTCAGTTCCTTTGTGATGATATGATAAGGCTTTCCATATTCAATAGCTGTAAAAAACACTTCCTGAAACTGGTGTGGGTGCAACTCCTTCCGTATTTTATTTTTTTCTTCCACAGAAAGATCTGGCGGACATTTGGTAACCACAATCATCTGTGCTCTTTTTGCCGAGGAGCGCTGGTCACGCAAATCCCCGGTAGGCATAAAAAAATCACTGGTATACAAATCGCCATATTGCGTAAGTAAAATATTAAACCCCGCCGCAATCTCCCTATGTTGAAATGCATCATCCAGAATAATAGCCTGTGTTTGTGGTCGGTCATGTAATAATTGTGGTATTGCCACTATCCGCTCCTCTCCTACAGCCACAGGTAAATCCGGATATTTAAGGTGAAATTGCATAGGTTCATCGCCTATTTCAATGGCTGTGGTATTTTCTTTAGCCAATGCATAGCCCTTGGTTTTACGTTTATAGCCTCGGCTAAGTGTGGCAATATTAAAATGCGGTTGTAATAATTCTACCAGGTATTCTACCATGGGCGATTTACCGGTACCGCCCACCACTAAATTACCCACACATATAAGCGGAAAACTAAAATTGGCGGAACGAAATTTTTCCTGATTATATAACCAGTTACGAATAATGATTACAGCACCATACAATAAGGCAAACGGCAATAACAATACCCTGAAAGATTTAAGAAAGAAACTATTAAAATTCATACAGTTGCTGTGGAGTTACACAATAATTTAAAGGTACATCAAATGCATCTTTGTCTTCAATTATTTCAATCGGGTCAAAATAGCTAAACCCAATTTTGATAATATCTGAACGGCAATTAGCCAGATATTTATCATAAAAACCTTTGCCATAACCAACACGATAACCTTGTATATCCACCGCGAGCAAAGGCACAAAAACAACATCAATCAGATAAGGTGCAACTGGTATGCCTTCTTTTGGCTCGGTAATATGAAGTGACGAAGTTGTATATACAGTATCCTCATTTACGGCAATGGCTTCCATTGTACCCCTGCCAAAATCTGTTAGGGGATAACAAATTTCTAATCCCGGTACCATATGTCGCATATAACCGGAAAACAGGTGGGTATTGGGTTCCTGCATATGTGCCATTGGCCAATAAGTAAGTAAATGCCGGGTTTCATCAAAATAAAACTGCTGAAACTGAATAAGTAATAAATCATCCAGTTTCAGCTTTTCTTTGTCGCTTAGGCTATTGCGTTTCTCTTTATATAATTTCCTGACATCTTTTTTAATCATAACAACTCCAGCAATCTGGGTTTTAATTTAAGTGCTTCTTCCCGTACAAAAGCCCTTGTTATTTCTTCCATAAATGGTATGCAACCAATTTCAGGATAGCCCGACCAATCCACAATCTCCTTTTCGTAATTCATATAATGATCGTTAAACAACCAACCTACCACCGGTAATTGTCGTTGCTTACACAAGGCTGCTGTTAAAAGGGAGTGATTAATACTACCCAGGTAATTGCGGCTCACCAACACCACTTTAGCATGTAGTTGTTGTATTAAATCTATAATAAACTCCTTCTCATTTAGTGGTACCATTATACCTCCTGCGCCCTCTATTACAATGAATGGATTATCCGATTTAAATTCCTTAAACTTATTGGTAATCACATCCAGATTTATCTTGGTATCTTCCTCACGGGCAGCTATATGCGGCGATGCGGGTAATATCAGTTCATATGCTTCCCCATGTATAACAGACTTGCTATTGCTTATTAAAGATTTCACCTTAAAGGCATCCGTACCATTATCAAAACCAGCCTGAACAGGCTTCCAGTAATCAGCTTCCAATGCCTCGGTAATAATCGCCGATGCCAGTGTTTTACCCACATCGGTACCCGTGCCAGTAATAAAAATCGGAATTGATGTCATCGTTATTTATTTCAAATTATTCAGCAGTAAAAAAAGAAAAAACAGTAGTACCATAATTACGCATAAAGCTAAAACCGGGAGCTTTCTCATAATTATTTCTTGGAGTGTGCTCCAATACAAAAAAGCCATCTTCGGCAATTAATTTTTTAGATACAATAATGGCTGGCAAATCATCAATCGTATTTAAGGCATAAGGTGGTCCGGCAAAAATAAAATCAAATTGTTCGGTGCAGGAAAGCAGATAACCAAATACATCCATCTTTAATACTTTACAGTTTTCCACACCCAGCATGTCTATATTCTTTTTTATAAACCCATGCATTACAGTATCCTTTTCAACAATGGTTAAATCTGCCGCTCCCCGGGATGCCACTTCATAACTTATACAACCGGTGCCCCCAAACAAATCCAATGTTTTGGCATCCTCAAAAACAAATCGGCTTTGCAGAATATTAAAAAGGCCCTCTTTTGCAATATCGGTTGTTGGCCTGGTATAAGGCATTTTTGCCGGCGGACTAATTCGCCGCCCCCCATATTTCCCTGATATAATTCTCATGATTCAGCTTAACAAAATGATGCAAAATAATGCAATGGATACGCTAAAAATTCTGCTGAGGAAAAACGATTTTCCGGCACCACAGCTATCGATAATTTAGGCAGGTAAGCATACAATTTTTCGTACATGGAAGAATCGGTTGTTATAAAACCCGCAGCAGTAATCTGTGTAGTTTCCAATGGCAGATTTTGCGTTGCACAAACATTTAAAATATTATACAACACATCATCCGGGGTTTGATAGGCAAACTGTTGCATTAATAAAAGCTGGCTATTCTTAACAGCCAGTACCAACACATTGCTTTTATAAAAAAACACCTGAATTCCTGTACCGGTAATGCCCAGTCTTGTTAATATACCCATATAAGCATGGCTATGAGAATCCACTTCAAAATGCTCATCATATTCCATTCTGGCAATTTGAGGAATGGTAGACAATACCACCATATCTTTTATTTTCTCCACCAATAAAGTATGTGGTTGCTGTACACCAAACAACAGGTAGCCATACTCGGCCAAAGAAGACCTGGTATAAACCGTTTCAGGTATAAAAGTACATTGCGCATGCCCCCAAATACAATGTACCTTGCTAAAACCACTGGTTAATAAGCGGGAATAAAGCTTTACATTTTTATATAGTTCATTAAAATCTGTTGCAGCGGTAACAGCATCAAAATCAAATAACTCAAATGCTTCCATACTGCCAGCAGCATTATTGCACCAGCAGGCAATATAATCATTACCTGTTTCTATAAACAGTGTGCAATCTGTTAAATCACTATTATAAATACTAAAAGATTTTTGCACCATCTGCAACATATTAATCTGCAATGTTACAAAAAAAATGGCGCCAGCCTGCAGCCCATTTTTTGGGCTGGCAATACAAAACAATAAATGGTGCAGCAATTGGCCTTAATAGAATTTGCTGAAAAAGATTTCATTAAGCCCTTGCCAAAACTGTTAGTTCTAGTTTATTTTTACCGATATTTACCAACAGAAAACCGTATATATGTTACAAAGAATTCAAACAGTGTGGTTATTGCTGGCAGCTGCTTTTGCCTTTATTTCGTTGCAAACCAATTTTTATGTGGCTACCGTACCGCCTGTTTTTTTCACCGGCCAAACCGAAATGTTTATTCTTATTCTTACAGTCATCAGTGGCACTTTATCGCTGGTAAATATTTTTTTATACAAAAACAGACCATTACAGCTTAAACTTACCCTCGCCAATCTGGGTGTAAGCATCGTAGAAATTGTATTTTATTTTCTGGCTTTGGAAAATTATACCAGTGGCGCATTTGCCTTAACTTCCGTAGTGGTTTTTGCTTGCCCCCTATTGTTATTACTGGCTGCACGTGGTATTTATGCCGACCAAAAATTAATTAAAAGTGTAGACAGGTTGCGCTAAAATACCTGCTGCTTTTGGAATTATCTACCATTATTCATTGTAATTATTATTAGCCCGGCTAAAAATGGCAATGGCATCTTTACTTGCGTCGCACACTTGTGCTCTAACGCTAAATGCAGCTGTAAACAGCCAATATCTATCTGAAGATTTTCTTAGATACTATTCTATTTGCCCGGCTGAATTACTGCCGTACAAGTGTGCGACGCAAGAATGCCTAATAGCATTGCTTTTGCCCGGCCAATAACTGCATTTTTGCCAGCTTATTCTACTACTATTTTTTGGGTGTTATGATAATTATTACCCACCACATGCAATTGGTAAATACCATTGGCCCATGTGGCAGGCAATACCAGCGGATAAGCTGCGGCACCACCTGTATGTGCTATTTGTGTTTGCAATAACCTGGTCCCATTTACGCCATACACTACCAGAGTGTATGTAGCTGCCGGCATATTGGTAAACTGTACCATGGCAATGCGCTGTTTTACCGGATTTGGATATACCGCAATGCCTGACGGCAAATTGCCAGTTTTTACAAGCACTATCTGGCTTTGAATAATATGACCATCTTTATCAACGGCTTTTATGCGGTAATAGTTGGCAGCCGCTAATGGCAACGCATCAGTTGACTGATAAGTACTGCTGCCATTGGCTTTTACATTTGCAATAGTGTTGAAATTGATACCATTGCCAGCCCTTTCTACTTCGTAATGATCGGTATTAATTTCAGTGCCAACCTTCCATTCTATTTTTACCTGTGTACCTAGTTGCCAGGCTTTTACCTGTACAAAATTTACGGGTAAAATAATGGTACCACTATTTGCAACCGAGAAATTGGCCAGTCCGCTAAAATCGGTAATACCATTGGCAGTTTGATTGGTAGTATTATCGCCACTGTTGCCAAAAGTATAGGCTGCAAAAACTTCGGTATTATTGGCGCTACCGGTAAAGTTGAATATATCATTGGCACCATTGGTTCCCCCGCCTGAAGTATTGGCAAAACCGCCATTGGATAAGCTTACAATACGGTGTAATAAACGGGCGTCAGTCCACACAAAACCATCTTCTACTTCATCTTGTGCAGTTTGATAGATACCCAATCTTTTTAAGAAGAATAATTTCATACTTACCTGACTGCCGCCTGCGGTACCTTCTACCACATGCCAGATAAGGTTTACACGCGGTAATGGCGTACCGCCAATATCACCTTTAAACATAGTGATGGTATAGTTATCGGCTGTGCCATTATTCTTTAAACTAATACGGTTGGGGCTGGTTACAAAATTGTAACCCACAGGTAAAAACACTTCGGTGGAGCCTAAATTGTTTACCCTAAAGCCTGTTGAGCCATCTGTAGTAGTAATAGGGTTGCCACTGCCATCGCATAACGCCACAAAGCTTTGTCGCAGAGAGGTACTATCCGTACCTGCAGCCCAAACGTTTACAGCTGCAGCTGTGCCATTGGTACTGGTAGTTGACAATAGATTATTACCAATAGCCAGAATACCGTTATTAAAAGTAAGGCTATTGGTAGTAAGGTTACCACCGAGTAAAACGGAATGTGTTTTTATGCCTGCACTCATGGTTCTGTTGAGCGTAAGATTATTTAAGGTAGCCGGATAACTGTTAAACACCAGCGTACCAATACCAGTACTGGTACCAGTACCCCCAATGGTAATATTTGAAGAAGAAGTACTTGCCAGCGAACCAGAAACCGTAGTTAATGTACCATTAATGCCAAGGGTATTAGATTGTATACTCAATATGCCGGATTCCAGCTTAAGTACTTTATCTACAGCCAGATTACGGCTTAAGGTAACACCGGCGCCTGAGTTTTTAATGTGCAGGTTATTTAAATTAATAGTACCTGTACCTGAAATATCCTGCACCCCATTACGGCTAAGAATTAAACTATCTGTTCCGCCACCATTCAGGTTAAAAGTGCCATCAACCTGCACATTGCCCTTTACTTCAAAACCAGTACCTGCCGTACCTACTGTGGCACTATTATTCAAAGTATTGCCGCTGCGTACGATCAGGTTACCTACAATTTGCATGGGGGTAGCATTGGTATTATCGTTGGTAATGGTAACCGTTCCAGTACCAGTACCACCAATATCAAAATTGCCCTTTACAGTAGCAAACCCGGTACTGCCCGTAAATCGACTGGTAGCACCTGGCGACCAGGCGCCATTGCTGCTTTCTACGGTAAGATTGGGGTAAACAGTTCCGCCTACTGTGGTAAAACTAACATCCCCAGCACCGCTATAACGTATAATCCAATTAGAAGTGGAGGGTATATTGGCCATGCCCGTTTCGTAATTATCCCTATACCCTGTTGAAGAAGAATTGCGGCATTTTATAAATGTGCCATTACTACCCAAACTCCAGGTTGAAGTACTAAATGTAACGCCTTTACCAGAAGCGGCACTATCTTTAAAAGTACCATTTACCACCAAATCAGTACCTGTACCATCATTTAAAGTAAGCGTGGTATTGGCCAAAACAAGAGTGCCTCCTAAATTAATGGTTAACTCATCCAGACTAACTGGATTATTTATAGTTACAGTATGACCGTTTAAAATAGTAATACTGGCAGCCGTATTATCCGGTGCGGCAGAAGCCTGTTGGAAAGAACTATTATCTACGGAAGATAACCAGGTGCAACCGCTCTCAAATTTACCGCTGCCATTGGTTTTATAATATAGTCCGGCAATTAAACTGCTGCTTAAACCAGTTACAATAATATCATCAATTCTGCTTGAACCACCACTAGTAATAGATCCACCGCTAACAGAGGTATTGGATGTCATTATCCAACGTAAAAAAACTTGTGATTGATTCTCACAAGCCACTGGTAAAGCAAGATTTGACAAAACACCAGATGTAAAATTATCAGCAACTGTAATAGTACCGCCGGTTACTGCTGTCCAGGTTCCACCTGAACCTACTTTGTATTCAAGTCTAAAATCGCGTGGACCATTAGAAGATGTAGATCTTTGCTTTGAATAAATTTTTAATGTATTATAATTGAGAGTTGAAATGTCAATTTGCCAGTATTTTACACCATTTCCAGAACCCCAGGAAGTGGCCGAGGCAGAAAAACCAGTAGCGCCAGCAAGCGTATATCCAATCGCACTTGTACCACCAACAGTACTTATTACTTTACTCGCATTAGCGACTGTATTAACGTCTACGGTTGCATTTTGGTCATCAAAATTCCATTTTGCCAGCGTAATGGTTGTATTTGAAGCAGTGCTCAAAATATCAAACAAATTACTTGTTGCAGCGGTTAAAGGCGATGCAGTGGCAGTTAGTGTAACATTGCTTTCAAAAACCGATAAGGTAATATTGGAGAAGGTAGCCAAACCGGCCACAGCGGTAGCTGTATTATTTTGAATACCATTACAACTGGAGCCATCCAGCGATAAAGTAATTAATGCAGTATTATTTAAATCCCGGTTACCATTTACATCAGCTGCCTGCACTGTTACGGCAGGAGACATTACCACTGTAGCCTGCGTATTGGAAGGTTGGGTTACAAAAAACAAGTTAGTGGCAGCCACATCTACTGCATTATTGTTTGGGCCGGATTCAGTTACACCTGCCCCAGTTCTAAACTGTGTAGATACCCCAAAAGATGGTGTTACAAAATTGGTACGGTCTACCTTAAACGCAAAATTCAATCCATCAATTGTAGCAGGTAAAGTACCACCCAGTGAGGTTTTCAACCATATTTTCAGGATATAGGTTTTATTGGCTTCATCAGCAATATAACCCAAACTGCCACTTGTGGTGGAAATGCCTGAGAAAACAATGCTGGTGGTTTTTATTGTGGCGGTAACCGGTGTATTAATACCATCGGAAAGTTCTGCTCCCGCAATGGCCTGTGTCCAGTCAGCAATATCATTTCCTGTTCCCTGTAAAAAACTAAGTTTAGAGAATTGTGTGGGCAGCACATCATCACCCCCGCCAACCCTGTAACCATCATCTGTAACCTGAATATCAAAATTCAATACAGCCCCGGCCTGGGTGGTTATCAGCGATGAGATGGTAAGCGGTTCGGTACTGCTACCACCTGCAATGGTTGCAAAAGGCACCCCCAAACCGGCAAATTCATCTGCACCAATATCAGGCGTACTAGCATTTCTTGTATCACCGTCATAATCAGTAGTTACGCCGCTGATATTGGCACCACCACTTTCTATTTGTGTAGGTATTAAAGTGCTAATATGCAGAAAATTGGCATTTGCACCATTGGCACTTAAAAAATTTGGAGCTTCGGTAATAGTGGCATTATCCCTTGGATATACTCTTTCCAGGTAAGTATCGATGGTTTGATCGGCGTTGGTTCCATCATAAAACAACAAATTGGTAGCACTGGCAGCACCTGCATACAATAGGTTATTATTGCTGTTTGCATTGTAATTGGTAAGATCGGTACTACTGCGTCTATATGCTGCTGTAACACCGGTACCTGTAGCGGTAGATGTGTTTACAATAATATTGTTACGCATATTTAATGCACCGTTATTAGCAGAAGCATTGGTTGTATGATATACCCCACTGCTGCCAAAATTGGCGCCGCTTGAGCTGGCATTTAAATACACCGTGTTACTATATAGATTAACCGTTGCACCGCCATTACTGGCACTGATATTAAATGCACGGATAGCTTCATTAGCCGAAGAAGGAGCAAGTAAATTACCAATATAATTATTGGACAAGGTGATACTGTTGGTAATATTACCAATAGCATAGCCATATACTGTACCTGCCGCATTGGTTGCCTGTAAATCGTATATTTTATTTTTGGCACTCGTAAAACCAGTTAGCTGGCCCACATTTACTGCAGTAATATTGGTACCGGTAGTTACCAGGGTATTGATATTATTGCTGGAAAAATCAACTGCACCATTGCTACAGGAAAAAGCGGTAATATTTCCGGAAGCAGAAATACTGCTGATGGTATTTCCGGTTACGGTAGCAGCCGTGCTTTTACTAACAATCAATACATCAGTGGTATTACAATTAATCCAGTTACTAAAAGTATTGTTGGTAATGGTTCTGGTAGGGCCTGCTGTACCTGATGCATCTGTGCTACTCCAGCCCAGCATTTGCGATGTACCACTTGCCAGCGTAATATTACTGAAGTTATTACCCGAATGTGTAATTGTACTACCAATAGCAGATGTACCGGAGGCGCTGATATATAAAGTTATAGACCCTCCAGCCCCTCTTTTTCTGTATGAAGTACCAATACTATTATTACTAACGGTTTGTGTACCAGATGAAGTAAGGGTAACACCATTATTCGATATGAAAATGATATTGCCGGTGGTATTTACATCTAAAAGATTAAAAGCATTACTACTGATATTTTGAGATAAGGTAGAAGCACTGTTTAAAATATAGGTATGTGATGAGGAAGCAGCGGTAATATCAGACAAGCGGTTAATATTGTTAGTTTGAATGGATAATGCCGCCGCAGCACCACCACCTGTATTACTAAAACCGGTAAATGCACCAGTACTGGCAACACTAAAACTAATATTGCCACCTGCACCCGCAACACCAATATTATTGCTATTGATATTAATAGCTGTAGCGCAGTTACCTGAATTGGAAAAACCTGTGAAAGCTGAAGTAGCGCCGCTCATAGTAATATTTTTAATAGTATTACTATTCATATTAAGCGTACCCGGGGCTGAAGTATTAACAATACCCGTAAAATTACCGGCGGTACTGCAACCGGTAATGGTATTATTGGTAATATTAAAAGTAACACCACTGATGGAGGACAATTGCTCCGTTCTGATTACTTCAAATGTAGGACTGACGCTGGTAGTAACAGTAAGTGTATTATTACTAATGGTATTGGTAAAACTACCAGAGGAGGGTGATATTGTGCTATAATTTTGATAAATAGCCCTGGTAGCCGCCGATGTACTTAAACTGGCACTTGTAATAGTATTATAAGAAATATTGATACCCTGCTGATGATTGGCATATATAGCTGCCACCGTACCTGTTACATTTAAGGGAATTGAACTTTTTGTATCGTTACCCCAATTGGTAATCGTATTGGCTGTTGCAGCAGAACTGCCTCCAATATCGTTGCCAATATCCTGATAGGTGGAACTGGTACTTGAACCAACAAATACAATCGCCGTATTTACATTGCTGATATTATTGCTATAAATTTTATTATTACTGTTGGCATTACCCGCACCTGGAAACAAATAAATAACTGAAGTAGATATACTGGCACTGGTATGCACTACATTACTATAAATACCATAACTATTTAAATAATTACGATTAAGCGAAATTGTACAATTCTTTATGGTATTATTTTGTGAACCTGCCAACCCAAATGTCAACAAATCCGATTCAAGCAGGGCAATACCAAATTCAGTCATATTATTTGAACCGGTAAGGGTTGTATTTGCTGCATTTTCCTTAATGGTAAAACCATCAATAGTTACATTTGAAGCACCAACCAATTTAAAAACTGCATCAGTTAAACTGCCTGCCGTTTGACCTGCACTGGCAGTAAAAGTAGGGTTTGCGCCAGCACCCGATTTTTTAATATTTAAAGTTGCATAGAAAAGTCCAAAAATTGTGTACCCCCCTGCTGGTGCAGTTTCAGCCCAACCATCCGTTACAGTACAGGTAACAGTGCCAGTATGCGTGCCAGCCATAATGGCATTAATCGCATCCAACAAAGTTGCGTAGGTAGCATTTAATGTACCACCTGTTGCAGTTACAGTAATGGGATTGGCGAATGGTGCTGCATTTTCAATTATTTCACTATCTGTGTTGGCCGATGAATGAATCCCTTTTGTTTTGCCTAAAGACCCGGCATAAACTGAATTTGCAAAAAAAATGAATGAAAATAACGTACAGAAAAATAATACGTTTTTCATAGGCAACGCATTAAAACAGGAATAACCTGTTGGTTTTTTTAAGGATAGAGGGTTATCTAACATATGTAACTCAAACTGATGTTTTATACTTATGGCACCAGAAGAATAAACAAAAATATAAAATAAATACAATAATAAATTAATGTAAAGGCTTTTTAGTCAATAATTTAAGTAAAAACTAATCCCCTAAATAGTGGAAACAACAACTTTTTAGCCAGTATTAATATAGATATTGGGCCCAGCCGCATTACTGTAATATGACTTACTTGCGTCGCACACTTGTGCTGTAACACTATATGCAACCGTAAACAGCCAATATTAACCAGAAGATTTTTTAGATGCCATTTTGGTTGCCCAGCTACCTTTTAGCCGTACAAGTGTGCGATGCAAGAATGCCTGATAGCATAGCTGTTGCCTGGCCAATAACTGCATTTTTACCTGCTTATTCTACTACTATTTTTTGGGTGTTATGATAATTATTACCCACCATATACAATTGGTATATTCCATGGGCCCAGGTGGAAGGCAATACCAGCGGATAAGCAGCGCCACCGCCAGTATGCACTATTTGGGTTTGCAATAACCTGACCCCATTTACGCCAAACACCACCAGAGTATATGTAGCTGCCGGCATATTGGTAAACTGTACCATGGCAATGCGTTGTTTTACTGGATTAGGATATATAGCAATACCTGCCAGCAAATTGCCCGTTTTTACAAGCACTATCTGACTCTGTATAATATACCCATCTTTATCAACGGCTTTTATGCGGTAATAGTTGGCAGCCGCTAATGGCAAGGCATCAGTTGACTGATAATTACTGCTGCCATTGGCTCTTACAGTTAAAATAGTGTTGAAATTTATACCATCGCCTGCCCTTTCTATTTCGTAATGATTGGTATTAATTTCAGCGCCTACCTTCCATTCTATTTTTACCTGTGTTCCCAGTTGCCAGGCTTTTACCTGTACAAAATTTACAGGTAAAATAATAGTGCCGCTATTGGCAACAGAGAAATTGGCCAGGCCACTAAAATCTGTAATACCATTGGCTAATTGTGCACCTGTATTGTCGCCACTATTTCCAAACGTATAGGCAGCAAAAATTTCGGTATTGTTGCCATTGGAAGTAAAATTAAATATGTCGTTGGCGCCATTGGTACCGCCACCAGAAGTATTGGCAAAACCGCCTGTTGTAGCATCCACAATACGGTGTAATAAACGGGCGTCAGTCCATACAAAACCATCCTCTACCTCATCCTGTACACTTTGGTAGGTACCCAATCTTTTTAAGAAGAATAGTTTCATGCTTACATTGCTGCCGCCGGCGGTACCTTCTACCACATGCCAGATACGGTTTACACGTGGCAAGGGCGTGCCTCCAATATCGCCTTTAAACATAGTTATGGTATAATTATCTGCAGTACCATCATTTTTAAGACTGATGCGGTTGGGACTTGAAGTAAAATTATATCCTACCGGTAAAAACTTCTCAACATTTCCCACACTGTTTATCCTAAAACCCTTTGTACCATCTTTAGTAGTAATGGGGTTGCCGCTTCCATCGCATAAGGCCACGAAGCTTTGGCGCAAAGCAACACTGTCTGTTCCCGATACCCATGCACTTACCGCCGCAGCGCTACCATTAGTACTGGTGGTTGACAATAAATTATTGCCAATAGCCAGAATACCATTATTAAAAGTGACGCTATTAGTGGTAAGATCGCCACCTAATAAAAGTGCATAATTATTTACGCTCATTGTTCTGTCGAGCGTAAGGTTATTTAGTGATGCCGGATAACTGCTAAAAGCTAAGGTACCCGCAGGAGTACTTTTATTGGTACCTCCAATGGTAAGGTTTGCATTTGCTGAACCTATAAATTTTCCTCCGCCACTAATTTTTCCATTGATGGTAAACGTGTTATTAATATTGGTTGATAATGCTAAAGTGGCGTTTGTTGCCAGATCAATACTATCGATAGTTATGTTATTACTATTTGCAACTGGTAATACTGGCTTATTGGTAGTGAGTGGTATGGTAATATTTTTACTGGTTACCGGAATGCCGCATGCCGTCCAGTTGGTAGCAGTATTCCAATCTGCATCAGTGGTACCTGCCCATACATAGGTTGCAGCAGCACCTGTAGTTAAAGCAACCACATTTGAATTACCACTGGTACCGCAAGTACTGGTAGCCCTTACCCTGTAATAATAAGTAGTTGCATCAGATAAACCACAAACAATTTGGCTGGCAGTGGCTGTGCCGGCAATTGATAAATTGTTATAGCCGGTAACAAAAGATGGCACACTGCCACCATTGTAGGTGTGGCTACCCAAATTGGCAACATTATCCGTTGCAAATTGCGTCCATTCTGTAGCTAAAGTAGGGAAACCAGCTGTGGGGTTGGTGGTAATACCACCGGTAACATTGGCATTTCTTACCAAGGTTTTATCCAGCGTTGAAAACGATCCTGATGTCCATGACGCTCCGGGATCTTCTCCAATTCTGCCAAAAATATCTACAAATGCGTTTGTTGATATTTTATATAAAGCAACTGCATCATCCCCGTTATAGTTAATAACCTGATTAATTGCAGAACTCGTTTGCACAGTACCCAAATATTTAGTTGCACTTGTATTTGCATAAACAATAGTACTGCCATTGTTTAAATTACCACTTAACGTTACTTCATTTGTGACCGTGCTGCTACCATTAGAATACAATTGTAATTTGTAATTCGCCAAATTAACAGTAGCTCCAGTACCATTATATATTTCAATATACTTATTAAAACTAGATCCTTCTACATATTCTGATATAAACAAATCAGTAGCATTTGAACCAGTGGTTGTAAATGTAGCTGACGTACTTACATCCAGTTTATAATCGGTATTACCTGCTGCGGCAGCCCAGTTAGCAGCAAATCCAGATTGGCTGATTGTAGTGATTTGAGGGGTTACATTACCATTTGCAATAACGGCGTTGGGCAATGTACAGGTAACACTAACCGACCCGTTAAATATAAAATCATTTACGCTAAAAGTGCCTGCAGCACTACTGGCGCCCCAAGCATATAACCGGAAAGTAATAGCAGTTGTAACCCCTTGAAAAGAAGCTGCACTTAAACCAAACACATCTCCTGTTGTAAGCGTTGTGGTAGCTATATCATTTACATATCCATCAGCTGAAGACCTGAATGAAAAATTGGTTGGCCCGGTAGCAGAAGCCTGGGCAGTATATACCAGGTTGGTAAAATCTATTTTATAACCGCTATTGGGGGTTAGTGTAAACTCAAAATATTTGTTAGCATCAAAAGAAGAAACATTCCAGTTATTGGCATTATACCGGTCATTGGCATCTGCACCTACAGTGGTTGCATCACCCCTACCAATACCGGATACGGTAATATTGGCTACCGTTATATCATTATCTGTATAGGGGTTAGAAGTATTTGGGGTAGTGCCTGTGATGGTATTTGACCAAATAGGGCTGGCGGTATTAACAACTAAAGTTGCACCTGATGAGGTAGCACTACTACAGGAACCTGTTATCACACAGCGATATTGATTGCCATTTAACCCTGTTGAACTGCTAATTGCAAGCGCAGCTGTTGTTTCACCGGTATACACGCCACCTGAAATATTACTCCAGTTAAAACCACCATCTGTTGAAACCTGCCATTGATATCCTGTTACCGCTCCTGTTATATTGGCTACGGCAAAGTTCGCCCCGGCAGGGGATGTAACTGTTACGGTAGAAGGATTGGCACCAATGGCCACAGCACTATTTATAACGATATCAGTACCATTATCATTTCCGCTGAATGTGGCAGGATTATCATTAATTACCCTTACCCTATACCCTGTACCAGCAAGTAAACCAGCAGGAATAGTAGCCGTAATAGGAGAAACGGTGGTGCCGCTGCTAATAATGGTTGCACCTGTTGTTACAGCAGTAAACACACCAGCAGCATCTGAAATTTGAACAAAATAATTGCCTGCAAATGTTCCGGTGCTGGTATACGCCAAACTAATATTGTTGGTAGCCGTATTACAAAAAGGCCCAAAAGAAGCCGCCGGTGTAGTTATACTTGTTGCTAAAGGATCGGTTCCAATTACATATGTATTAGCACCTGAAGTAAAACCAGTATTCGCTTTAACTTTATAAGGGCCACTGCCAGTTGCTGCTGTTAATGTAGTAGTAGTGTATGGACAAGCAGATGTATACCTGTTTAGCTCACAAATACCATTGGTGATAAAGCCGCTATTTTGGTCAGCACTATTCCACTGAAAAGTAACAGAAGCCGGTGCTGCTGTGGAATTGATATTCCAGGCAAAATTTAAAGTTGGATTAACCGAGGCACAAGGCAGGGTGGTATTAACAAAAACCGTATAACTGGCACTGCTTGCACTGGTAATAATAAGTGGCGCATAAGAACTTGCTGTACCAACAGGTATTGTTTTGGCTGTAGTAATGCCCGTCATGGTAACTGTACCCGTTGCATCTGCTATTATATAACTATTGGCTGACCCTGTTGCACTATTGGCCAGCGTTACCGTTTTGGTATTAGTAGTTATTTTACCATTGGTGAGGGTAAGATTGCCTGTGATATTTATGTTATTGGTTAGTGTTACACCAACGCTGTTATTAATGGTAAAATTATTTATACTAGCTGCGCCCACTGCATTACCTGCCACCTGTGCTGTACTACCAGTAAAAGCATAACTAACGCCGGTATTGGTATAGGTTCTGGTACCGGAAGTTCTTATGCTGCCAGTTGCACCGCTTGTGGTAAAAGCTCCGCCCCCATCTGTATTAGCAGATATAAGTGAAGCACTGGTGTTTGCTGTAAATGGCCCGCTACCGCTTAAGGTAAAAGTTTGGAAATCTACTGCTGAATTTGCCAAAACAGTAAATGTGCCCGTACCTGTACCAAGATCTACATTTGTAAGTAATTGTAAAGTATCTGCAACTGTTGCACCGTTACCAACATTCCAGCCAATATTATCCTTTATGGTAGCATTCGTCTGTGTAAAAGTTTGTGTACCGGTAGTTTTTGTGAAATTTATATTGGCACTTCCGCTTGATTTTGATAAAGTAACCGTTCCACCCGTATTTGTAAGACTTATGTTTCCACCAATGTTTAGGGTGGCTGTATTACCTGCACCTCCTATTAAATCTAAAATACTTGAGATACCAGTTGCAGCAGAAACTATTAAATCTCCACCTAGTGCCATTGTGAAAGAATTGTTTGTAAGCCTTAAACCGTTAGGCGCAGTACCTGTATTTAAGACAGATAAATTGCCATTAACTGTTGTAAGATTTCCTGTAAGATTTATGGTAGCATTTTGAGATGGGCAATTCCAGGTAAAATTGCTAAAGGTTTGGTTTAAACTAGCAGCTACCGGACTATTAGCAGTTGCCCCCATTATTAAACAAGTGGAGCCTGTATTCCAGGTCACAGCAGGTATGGTACCAGCATTCATATTATGCTCATAGGTTCCGGTACTCGTGAAAACAAAACTAGCAGCTGAGCTTGTTGTAAAAGTATTATTAGCAGTATTTGCACTTCTTAAAAAACCACTTACGGAAGCTGTTGCACTTGAAATATTGATTTTAAATGTACCTAAATCCAACCGGGCAGTTGGATTAATGGTAAGAACCCTGGTATTTGCAATCTGCAAAAAACCAAGTGAACCGGCAACCACTGTTACATTGGCAGCCGTATTGGCAATGGTTAAATTCTGGTATAATTCTGCTGATAAAGTTTGTGCAGCCGTGCCATTCATGATAACATCTAAACTTGCATTTACTGTAGGCGCACTTTGAAAACTACCTGTATTTGAAAAATTTCCTTTTACTGAAATGATGCTTACTTTAGAGTTATCCAGCGGCTTTAAGATGGTTGGCGTTATATTAGACAGTGAATTAAATGTCATTGTCCCTTTATTAGAAACCTGGCATCTTGTACTGGAAGTGGTTACATTAATTACCCCTCCACCTGCATTTACAAAATTTAATATACCCCCACTTGCCACATTAAAGGTGGTATTATTTGTGCCATCCCAACCAAGGTCTACCGTACCGGTTGCCGGGGCTTGCACTGTTGCCTTCTTATTTACAGTTAGGTTACCTATTTTAAATGCTGTATTGGCCGCTGACCCACTAATGGTAGTAGTGCCAAAAGCTGCGGTAATATTTAAAATGCCTGTACCACTATTGGGTGTTAATGCGCCATTACAGGTTATTGAAGGGGTTTGTGTGGCAGTTGTGCCCAATGTTAAATTTCTGGAAGCGCCTGTACCCACCAGAAAAGTATTTGAAATGGCTATGAATAATGCATTATTTAAAGTAATAGTACCTGTAGGCGAAAAAGTATTTGTAGTTGAAGCACCTTCAACGGTATAATCCCAGAGAGTGGTTGCCGCTTGTGCAAAAGTGGCTGTTGCCCTGCTTTCGTAACTAATTTGTGAAAATGGACTTACTGCTGTGCCTTGTGCTGTATTGGTAACAGAGAAATAATAATTATCTAAAGGAGTTGTTCCCGTAAATGTTACAGAACCTCCCGGGTTAAAAGAAGGTAAAGCATTATAAGTATTTCTTGGCGCTATAATAGAAGTAGCAGCAACCAACCAATTAAAAGAAGTGGGTCTGCCGGCGAGTCCCATATTTGTCCATGCAATTCTTATTTCTCTGTTAGGAGTGCCAATAAATCTATCTCCAGGTGCAAATGCGGTAGCGGCAGACCAAGCACCGGCTATATCAGTTTTTCTCCATTCAACAGCACTTCCAGTTCCTTGCCAATAAATCATAAAATCGGCTAAAAAAGGCAAAGTTGGTGTGATAGAATTATAAGTTACTCCAATAGGGTTGCCATTTGCCCCTGCAGTTCCACCGCCAGCAACTGGCACAGCTGGGTTAATATCAAAATATGCTACAACAGGATCGGTTGAATTTGCGCCACCCGTATAATTAATATATAAATATGTATTATCCCAGGCTACACTATATAAACCACTGGTAATGTATGCCGCATCTGCCGCCCCATCAATTGCAATGGCACCTGTGTTAAACTGGGCATTGGCCGTTTTAAAAGAGATTGAAGCACATAAAACAAGAAGCAGCAACTGCAATAACCGTGTAGTGATTGTGTATTTTATATCGTTTACATTCATGTTGCTCGTTTCAATGGATCTTCTTCTGTACGGCATAATAAATTTATTCCACATAATTGTTATTGGTTAAACAGGAAATGGAATATCTCAAAGCCTACAAATTAACAACAAGAAATTTAGTAAAAGATGGCTGGTAACAGGTTTTAAGGATTATGTAATATTGAATTACGTTTTAGAATAAAATTTTAGCAATTTTAAATTGAACCCAGATAAATAAACAAAAAATCACCCAAATGTTTTCGGGTGATTTTTATAAATTTTGACCTGAATAAGCCTTCTCAGCTTTTTGGTGAATAATTTGCCTTTACCAGCTGCATAGCATTACCGGCCGTACAAGTGTGCGACGCAAGAATGCCCCATAGCTAAACTAAAGTTTGGCTCAAAATAATCTAACTCAACAGGCAAGGAATGAGATTAGCTTAAGTCACATACTAATGCCAGCAGATGGTCTTCTGAAATATCTTCATACAGGTTGAATACCTTGGTTTTGGGTTGGGTTAATACAACGGGTTTGATGGTGCCCGTTTTTAATTTACGTTCGGAACCTTGTTTTTTAGCGTTGAGGCCAAATATCATGGCTGCTTTTTGGTTGGTGTTTAACAAATTTGTAGTTAGCATACTAGGTTTTTTTAAAATCTTTAAAAAAGTAAAAAAGCTGGCTTTTTCACTGGTCTTGGTGTTTTTTTTGATACAAGTTTGCATAAGGGTTACAGGGTTAGCAAAAGAAACTGATGTTTACACAAAATATTGCATAATACCAATGGCTTTTACATGTTATTGTAAATAATAAATATGGGTTTCAATTTAGCTTTTCTGGTAGTGGATTTTTTTTGGTTAGCCTAACATCGTCTGGTGCTGTCAACTTTACTTGCGTCGCACACTTCAGGGTACTACTCATTTTTGAGCCGGAATTAAACAACATATTGGATTAGGTTTTGGGTGTTTCCAGATTAAAGATAGTAAAACCTGCGACAATGCGCATATATTACCAATTTATTATCAAAAAATATCCGGTTGGGATAGTCCGAAAATCTTTTATATCTTTTTTCCCTTCCAAATACCGCTTTTCATATAAATAAATGAGGGAATAAGCATAGCAAACCAATAAATCCATTCAGCCATCCATCCGGCAGCCAGCGAGCCTTGTAAGGTTTCAAGCACTGTATAGGCGTAAATACAGTAGAGTATAATGGCGCCAATTTCAATAAACAAATTTATGCGGGTATTGCCAGTACCAATTACAGCATTTAACCAAACGGTAGAAGCCGACATGATAATTAAAGCCAGTGATACAACCCTTACAACGGGAATGGATTCCCTAATAAATTCATCACCTTGTCCGTAAATACTAAATAGATAAGGCGCAAAAATATTGAGGATGATAAAAATAGCCAGCGCAAAGCCAGTGCTTAATTTCATGATTTTTACAATAAGCCCAATTACTTCTTTATACAAACCCTGCCCTATTACATTGCTTACCATGGCATTGGTAGCCGATGCAAATGCCCAGCTGGCGCAGCCAAATAAACCAAAAATATTGCGCATGGTATTGGAAATAGCCAGTTGTCTTTCGCCATGATGTTCAACAAGAATATAAAAGAACTCCCAGCTACAAACACTTAATACATATTGCAGCATAATGGGAAAGGATTGTACCAGTATCAGTTTAGTATTGACCGCATCGTAAGTAAACTTTTTATATAACTGTAATTGTTTATTGATACCCCGGCTATGCATTACGGCAAGCATTACCACCACACCTGTTATCTCGGCCGCAATAGATGCCACTGCGGCACCATTAAAACCCATAGCCGGAAAACCAAAATGGCCATAAATAAGTACATAATCCAACACAATATTGGTAACGGTTTCAGCAATGGTTGCAATTATTAAAAAGCGGCTTTGATTGGTACCCACCAATAAAGCATTCCGCATTTGGTATTGGTACAAAAATGGCAACCCCCATATGCGTATGCTTAAAAAACTTACCGCCATCTGTACATTGGTTTCGTTATGTAAAGACAGCCTTAAAATAGATGGTGCAATGGCATAAGTTATAAAAATACCCAGAGCGGCAAACACCACCGTAATTCGTATACCCTGATTAAATAAATTACCTATTTCATCAATACGGTTTTCACCGGCCCGGCGGGCAATAAGGGCTTGTACGCCGCTGTTTAACCCAAAACCCAATACAGCAAAAATTAAATAATATACCCCCGTAATGCCAGCGAGTGCCAGCTGTTGCTCGCCTAAAGCACCAAGAAATATATTATTGGTAATAAAATTTACTTGCGGTACCAATATGGCAGCAGCTATAGGCATAGCAATTTTTAGAATGGCTTTATACCCCACTCCTACCTGTAATTGCATTTGGTTTTGCTCGTTTGCCATAAGGGCGGCAAATCTACAATTGTTCGTTGAAACAAATGGCTTTCATATACCCTACTTTTGTTTTGTTATAGGTAGCCAGGGCCAATAATCGGCAGCGGTGCATCAAATTCTAACACTTATATTTGCAACCCAAATAACAGGAATAGTAAAAAATAATATACCGGTATATGTTTAATAATCTTACTGAACGGTTAGAAACCGCATTTAAAAATATTAAAGGCGAAGCCAGAGTTACGGACTTAAATATTGCCAATACCATTAAAGACATTCGCCGTGCATTGATAGACGCCGACGTAAACTATAAAATTGCCAAAGAATTTACTGATAAAGTAAAAGACAAAGCCGTTGGCAGCAAGGTAATTAACTCTATTAGTCCGGGCCAGTTAATGGTTAAAATTGTGCAGGATGAATTAACCGAGCTAATGGGCGGCAACGAAGCGGTTTTTAATATTACCGGCAACCCGGCCATTATATTAATTGCTGGCTTACAAGGTAGTGGTAAAACCACTTTTAGCGGTAAACTGGCCAATTACCTTAAAACAAAAAAGGCAAAAACACCTTTGCTGGTAGCAGCAGATATTTATCGCCCGGCGGCCATTGACCAATTAATGGTATTGGGCGAACAAATTGGCGTAGATGTGTACAGCGAAAGGGAAAATACCAATGCCATTGAAATTGTTCAAAATGCCATTAAAGAAGCAAAAAGCAAAAACCGCAATGTTGTAATTATAGATACGGCTGGCCGTTTAGCCATTGATGAGGTAATGATGAACGAGGTGGCCGGTATTAAAGCTGCCGTTCAGCCACATGAAATACTGTTTGTTGTAGATAGTATGACCGGCCAGGATGCCGTAAACACCGCCAAAGCCTTTAATGAAAAGCTGGATTTCAGTGGCGTGGTTTTAACCAAACTGGATGGTGATACCCGCGGTGGTGCAGCGCTTTCTATTAAGTATATTGTTGATAAACCTATCAAGTTTGTAAGTAGTGGCGAAAAGCTGGATACACTGGATGTTTTCTACCCCGATCGTATGGCCCAGCGTATTTTAGGTATGGGTGATATTACCACCCTGGTAGAAAAAGCACAGGCACAATTTGATGAAGCCGAAGCCAGAAAACTGGAAAAGAAAATCCGTAAAAACCAGTTCGATTTTCAGGATTTTATGGAGCAATTGCAGCAGATCAAAAAAATGGGTAATATCAAAGACCTGTTGGGTATGATACCCGGTATGGGCAAAGCCATGAAAGATATTGATATCAGCGACGATGCATTTAAAGGTGTTGAAGCCATGATTAGCTCCATGACGCCTTTTGAAAGGGCCAATCCTGATGTGATCAGTCAGGGCCGAAGACAAAGAATTGCCAAAGGTGCCGGCAAAACCATCGATGAAGTAAATGCTTTTATGAAGCAGTTTGACCAAATGAAGCAAATGATGAAAATGATGAACAAAATGCCTACTGGCAAAATGCCTGGCATGAGAAGATAATAGAGGCTTAGCTTTTTCAACTAAATATGGCATAGTTATTTTTTTGTTAACCCAGCCAGGTAAAAGCAGCAGCTTTACTTGCGTCGCACTCTTGTACGGTTATAACCATATGCAACTGTTGCTAACAGCCAGTAGGGCAATGAATAATATATACAGGCATGCAACGGTAAAATCCAACACGCATATTTCGGGCTAAACTGCAATTGTTTATTTATTTTCAAGGTTTTACACATTTGTTTACATGATTATTTTTTAATTTTATATAGAGGTACGATATTCGCAACATGAATGACTGTTAGTATGGAATTATCTTTTGACAACACCGAGACTGCTTTCGCCTATAAATCTGACAAAGAACTGAAAAGTGCCAGATTACTTTTACATTCCATGCACTATCCATGGTTGGTAGCATTGGGTACCCGCTTAACTCCATTTGTATTAAAAACAGGTTTACCTGTAAAAAATATTATCCGCAAAACCATTTTCAATCAATTTGTAGGTGGCGAATCACTGGATGAAACCAAAACCGTTTGCAATACGTTGGCACGTTATAATGTGCAGGTAATATTGGATTATGGTGTAGAAGGTAAAGAGGACGAAGAAAGTTTTGATCATGCAACTGATGAATTTATTAAGGTAATTAACTACGCAGCTACCCAGCCAAAAATTCCTTTTATCAGCGTTAAAGTAACGGGTATTGCCAGATTTGGTTTACTGGAAATACTGAATGTAGCACCGCGTTTACGCAGTGGTATACACGATCATGAAGAAGAGCTGGAAGAAAGAGACCGTGTGTACGACCGCATGTATCGTATTTGTGAAGCAGCTGCAGAAAAAGGCATTGGTGTATTAATAGACGCAGAAGAAAGCTGGATTCAGGATCCCGTAGATAGATTGGTGATAGACATGATGTCGATCTTTAATAAGGAGAAACCTATTGTATATAATACCATTCAATTGTATCGCCACGACAGGTTGCAATTTTTAAAAATGAGCCATCGTATTGCCAAACAAAAGCAATTTAAAATGGCCATCAAACTGGTTCGCGGTGCCTATATGGAAAAGGAAAGAAATTATGCCATGGAGCATGGTTTACCATCGCCGATACAGCCTGATAAAGAAAGCACAGACAGGGATTATAATACGGCCATCAAGTATTGTATTGATAATGTAAATGAAATTGCCTGTATTGTAGCATCACACAATGAAGAAAGCAATACATATGCAGCTCAGTTAATGGCTGAAAATAATTTACCCAAAGATCATCCTCATATCCATTTTTCGCAACTATATGGCATGAGTGATCATATCACTTTTAATTTGTCTAAAGCTGGTTATAGTGTAAGCAAATATGTTCCTTTTGGTCCGTTAAAAGATGTAATCCCTTATTTGATGCGCCGTGCACAGGAAAATACCAGTGTAAGCGGGCAAACAGGCCGTGAATTATCACTGTTGAATAAGGAATTGGAACGAAGAAAATAATAATAATATTTATTTAATATTGCTTCCTTTCCGGGGGCTTTTTTATTGACGGAAAACCCCTCTCATTATCCATTCAAGCTGAACAGGATTACTACAGTACAAGAGTGCGACGCAAGTAATGCTCCATCAACTTAAAATGCCTGGTTCAAAGAATTAACAGTATTTACTGGCAGTTTATAATGCCGCCCATCACAAATAGCTATTTAACGTATTAAACCATTTATTTTTGCACCCATCAAAATACCCAATTATACAACCCGTTTGGCCTATATAACAGCAAAAGGATATTATGAAATTTTATTACCCGTTTTTACTTACAGGCACAATTGTTATTTTATTTTTCAGTAATTGTAAGGAGAAAAAAATTGATGCATTTGAGAACCGCTTTGATAGTTTTGATGGTACTACCATTACCGATATAAATTATGGCGGCAATACCGATTATAAAGGCAAATTTGACTCGCTGGCATTGGATATATATCAGCCTAAAGGAAGTTCCGCCACCAATAAACATCCATTTATTTTATTTATACATGGGGGTGGCTATGAAGTAGGCGACAAAAAAACTACACAGTCTTTTTGCGAAATGATGGCTGTAAATGGCTATATAGTAGCCAGTATTAATTACAGGCTAGGCTGGCCCAAAAATGCAGATAACCCCTGCGATGCAGATTCTACAGATGCTATTAAAGCCTTTTATCGTGCACAACAGGATGCTCATGCCGCCATGCGCTTTTTAATGAGTAATGCCGATAAATATGGCATTGATACCAGCTGGGTATTTGTGTCGGGCTCAAGCGCTGGCGCTGTAAGTAGTTTGGGGTTGCAATATTATAGTCAGCAGGTTACAGATTCCATTTTTCCTGCGGTAAGTAAAAGTTTGGGCCCCTTAAACGGAGGTGATAATAATTATACCGGCGGTTTTAAAATAAAAGGTATCGCCTGCATGTGGGGTGCATTAAATACACCAGATTTAATTACCGCTGCCAATGCGGTGCCAACCATTTTCTTTCATGGGGAAAAAGATAAGTTTATTCCCTGTAATATTGGACATTTTTATAGCTGCAATAATTACCCTATGAATTATGGGGCAAAGCCTTTATATAACCGGCTTATGGCGCTGGGCGTTTCGGCCACAGCCTATATAGACCCTAAAGGAGGCCATGGCGTATATAGCCAAAAATTCAGGGCCGACAAGATTATTAGCTTTTTCAATAACATTATGAAAAATAAGGCGCAAACTGGATATTTTATATCTGATAATGTTGGAAGAAAGGGATAAAGATTACCACCGCTGCCAAAGCTTGTTTAGCTTGATAAATTATTGCCTTTTGCTTAAATATTTGGGCCTGAAAGCTTATAGTATTTAAATTCACATATTCCCCACAGCCATGCTTAATTGCCGAAAGCATTATAGTTTTTATCTACCTTGCAGGCATGCAACAATACCAGGATTTACTACAACATATTTTAGATAATGGCAGTGTAAAAACTGACAGAACCGGTACAGGCACTACCAGCTATTTTGGGTATCAGATGCGCTTTAATTTGCAGGAAGGTTTCCCGCTGGTTACTACCAAGAAAGTGCATATGAAAAGCATTATTTATGAATTGCTTTGGTTTTTAAAAGGTGAAACCAATATCCGATATTTAAAAGAACACAATGTATCTATATGGGATGAATGGGCTGATGCCAATGGAGAATTGGGGCCTGTATATGGTAAACAATGGCGCAGCTGGCAAGGAGCCGATGGAACAGTAATTGACCAGATTAGCGAGGCGATACAACTGATAAAAAAATCTCCCGACAGCAGAAGAATATTGGTAAGCGCCTGGAATGTTGCAGAATTGCCACAAATGGCATTAATGCCCTGCCATACCATGTTTCAATTTTATGTGGCGGATGGTAAACTTAGTTGCCAGTTGTACCAACGCAGTGCCGATGTGTTTTTAGGTGTACCCTTCAATATTGCCTCTTATGCTTTGCTAACCATGATGATTGCACAGGTATGCGGATTAGCAGCCGGAGATTTTGTACACACATTTGGTGATGTACATATATACAGTAATCATATGGAGCAGGTTCAACTGCAATTAAGCCGTACTCCATTTCCATTACCCACTATGAAAATTAATCCTGCAGTTACAGATATTTTTGGATTTGCATATGAGGATTTTACTTTGGAAAACTACCAATGCCACCCGGCCATAAAAGGCAAAGTGGCGGTTTAACAGATTGCATTCATTCGTCACCCGTTTTAAAAAATTAGCATAACCTGTATGATTATTACTCTGGTAGTAGCTGCATCTGAAAACAATGCCATTGGTAAAAACAACCAGTTATTATGGCATTTACCCAACGACCTTAAATTTTTTAAAAACACTACCTGGGCTATGCCGGTGGTGATGGGCAGAAAAACTTATGTATCTCTGGGTAATAGTCCGTTAAATGGCCGTTTTAATATAATAATTACCCGCCAGCAGGATTTTACGGCACCAGGCATTACCGTTGTAAACAGTCTTGAAGCGGCCATTGCCCTTGCCCAAAGCCACGATTACAAAGAGCTGATGGTATTGGGTGGTGGCGAAATTTATGCTGCAGCCATGCCTGTAGCCACAAAGATGGTAATCACCCGTGTGCATGCCATATTTGAGGATGCAGATACTTTTTTCCCTGTTATCGATGAAAATATTTGGTCGCTTAGCTCCCATCAGGATTTTGAAAAAGATGAGAAACATGCTTATGCTTATAGTTTTCAGGTATGGCAAAGAAAATAGGTGGGTGATTTTATTAGATACAAAACATCCCATTTTTTAAAATACATAAAATAGCACCTCTATTCATTATTTCACATTTTTCATACACCAATCTTCCTTACTTTGCCATTTTAATTACAGTAGTAAGTATGAATGAAATTATAGAGCAATTAAAACAGGCTGTTAGCATATCTCCCGACAATACTCCCCTGCGCCTTCACCTTGCAGTAATGCTGATGCAGCAACAAATGCCCGCCGAAGCAGCCGTAGAATATGCCGAGATTCTTAAACGTGAACATGGCAATATCAAGGCATTGGCAGGTTTGGCAGAAGTATATATCCTGCAAAAAAAATACTCGGCCGCTATCATTTTATTCGAGCAATTACAACAGCAACATGCGTTGGATTTTGATGCAAAAATTAAAATGGTGCGTTGTCTTTTGCAGCAAAACGATATTGCCCAGGCCAAAGAAATTTATGCTTTGGCATTGCAGGAACAACCACAATTTCGTGATACAGAAATTGATGGTGCCTTAAGAATGACAGGAGTTGAAACCGGCATGGATGCAGATAGCCTGTTGGAAGAGCTATCCACTACAGGTAACTATTTTATGGAAAAACCCACTACAAAATTTAGTGATGTGGGTGGCATGCAAAAACTTAAAAATGAAATAGCATTAAAAATAATACAACCACTCAAAAACCCTGAGCTTTATAAAGCATTCGGTAAAAAAATAGGTGGAGGTATTTTAATGTATGGCCCTCCCGGCTGTGGCAAAACTTTTATAGCCAAAGCAACAGCCGGTGAAATTGATGCCCGCTTTATTACCATTGGCTTGCACGATATTTTAGATATGTGGATGGGCAATAGCGAGAAAAACCTGCACGAAGTATTTAAAGTAGCCCGTAAAAATACTCCCTGTGTATTGTTTATTGATGAGGTAGATGCCCTCGGCGCCAGCAGAAGTGATATGCGCCAAAGCTCTATGCGGCAAATTATTAACCAGTTCCTGGCAGAACTAGATGGGGTGAAAGACAATAATGATGGTGTGTTGGTCCTGGCTGCCACAAATGCCCCATGGAGCGTAGATAGTGCATTTCGCCGCCCAGGCCGTTTCGACAGGGTAATATTTGTGTCACCGCCAGATGAAACCAGCCGGAAAGAAATACTGGAAAGCCTGCTAAAAGAAAAACCTGTAGAAAAAATTGATGCCGGCGATATTGCCAAACTAACCAATGGCTATTCCGGCGCCGATTTAAAAGCCTTGATTGATATTGCAACCGAAAGCAAACTGGAAGAATCTTTTGCCAAAGGCAGCTTACAGCCTATTACACAAAAAGACATTGTAAAAGCGGTAAAGCAACATAAAGCCACAACCAGCGAATGGTTTAGTACGGCACGTAACTATGCATTGTATGCCAATGAAACGGGCCTATACGATGAGATTTTACAGTACATGAATATTAAGAAATAATACCCCATTTTGAACGTTTTGTGAGAAGTGATTAAACCATAACATGAGCGATTTAGGCAAACAGCAACATATAGAAAGGGCCCGTCTTTTATTGTATCAAAAAAGATATAAAGATGCTGAAGATCAGGCTGGCATTGTTTTACGGGATAATCCAAATGACTCAGATGCCTTACAGATCATAGGCCATTGCAGGTTAGATACACGCCGCTACGATGAAGCACTTACCCTGTTTGAGCAATGTATTGGCATTGTACCCGATGACGATTATGTGCATTATTTACTGGCATTTTGCTGGTATAGAAAAAACAATATTCCCAACGCAAAAAAATTCCTGGAGCAGGCCATTGCTTTATACCCTTATAATGCAGGGTATTTTTCACTGCTCTCCAATATTCTTATTGCAGAAAGAAACTATGCAGATGCTTTGTATGCAGCCAATCAGGGATTGAATGTAAACGCTGAAGATATTTCCTGCCTTAATGCCCGCAGTACGGCGCTGTTTAGGTTAAACAAAAAAGAAGAAGCCTATGAAACCATCAACGAGGCGTTGAGTATTAACCCCGAAGACGATTATACCCATATCAATTATGGCTGGCATTATCTGGAAAAAGGTAAACACAAAGAAGCTTTCGATCATTTTAAAGAAGCACTGCGCATTAACCCTAATAACAATAGCGCCAAAGAAGGTTATAAATCATCACTTAAATCTAAATTGCCTTTTTACCGGTGGATTTTACAATACAGCCTTTGGCTAAACCACCAAAACCGTAATACCAGACTTATAATGATTTTTGGTTTATGGGGCGTTGTACAGGCAACTTCCTGGGCAGGTAAAAATTCTCCGGAGTGGTGGAAATATATCAGCGGCGGTATTGTATGTATTTATTTGTTGTTTGTGCTTAGCTCCTGGCTGGGTAGTTCACTGGCCAACCTGTATTTATTAAGTTCATCACATGGCAAGCTGGCATTAACCGAAGCCGAGAAAAGCAGTGCACGGGCCGTTGGTATTACACTTTTGGCCGGTATTGCACTTATGATTACAGGCGCCTTTGTAGATAAAACCTTTATTTATGCGGGTTTACTGGCTTGCTCTTTTGCTATCCCCTTTAGCTTTATTGATTTTCCCATACGTTGGTTTAAGGGTGGTGGTCGGCAAACAGTGGCGCATATCATGTTATTTCTTGGTGCTATTACACTTGCCTTATTATTTATCAATAAAGATGATGCCATGCTATCAGGCATTTTATATTTCATCTTTTTTGTGGGATATATGTGGAGTGGTTCTATCATCAGCCTGCGCAGAAAATAGTTGCCGTGTTTGTATTTTAAAAGCTGCATAGCATTACCAAACGTACAAGAGTGCGACGCAAGTGCAGCTCAATAGTACTACCAAAACCGGGCTCAAAAAAATACAGGTACAAAATAATATTTGATTAATTCTTTATTATCATTTTCTTTTTTTTGGTAGCCTGCAGTTGATAATTAATGCAGCTTTACTTGCCACGCTCGGTTCAGGGTTCCACTTTCATGGCAGCAAGGCGTTTTATTTGGTATAGGCTGCTTACATTTGTAACCCCCTATTTAAAAACATTGTGAACTTTTAAAGTTATCATATGCCAAACACCAGAATTTGTTTATGGAGCAGTCCAAGAAATATATCTACCGCCATGATGTATTCCTTTGCGCAAAGGCCCGATACCATTGCATTTGACGAGCCACTATATGCTCATTACCTACGCGTAACCCGCATTATACATCCCGGCAATAATGAAATACTGGCATCGCAGGAAAACGATGGCAATAAGGTAGTAAAGGAAATTATGCTGGCCGATTATGATGCTCCGGTTTTATTTTTTAAGCAAATGACGCATCACCTGATGCAAGTTGATGAAACTTTTTTGGGGCAAATGAAGAACATTATTTTTATACGCAATCCCAAACAAATTATCAGCTCTTATGCACAGGTAAGACCCGATGTAACCATGCAGGATATTGGTATTGAAAAACAATGGCATTTGTATAATCAGCTAAAAGCCAATAACCAGCATTGTGTGGTATTAGATTCGAACGAAATGCTACAAAACCCCGTAAAAGTACTTGGCAGCCTTTGCGAAGCGCTGGAGATTCCTTTTTATACCGAAATGCTTACATGGCCCGCCGGCCCTAAAAAAGAGGATGGCATTTGGGCAAAATACTGGTACCAGAATGTGCATCAATCTACAGGATTTGAAAAGCAGGCAACCAGCAGCCGCGAATTGCCGGCATATCTGGAGCCTTTATACATGGCAAGTAAAAAATATTACGATCAATTATTTCAACATTCTATAAAAGCTTAATTCTTAGTTATTATGCAACAACCATACAATCCAAAAAATGAAAATATCCAGGTATTTGTTGGCGGAAAACTTTACCACCGCAACGAAGCCAAAGTATCGGTATTCGATAGTTCAGTACAAGGTGGCGATGCCGTTTGGGAAGGCCTGAGGGTATACGATGGCAAAATATTTAAACTGGATAATCATATTGACCGTTTACATGCATCGGCTAAAACGCTTGCGTTTACTGATATTCCGGATAAAACCTATATAAAAGATGCCATCAAGCAAACACTGGCTGCCAATAGCATGTTTACTGATACACATATACGTTTAACCCTTACCCGCGGTGAAAAAGTTACCTCGGGAATGGATCCGCGTTTAAATCAAAAAGGATCTTGCCTGATTGTGCTGGCAGAATTTAAACCACCGGTATTTGATAATGCAAAAGGCATTAAACTGATTACCTCGCATATGCGCCGTAACTCTCCTATGCACCTTGATTCTAAAATTCACCACAATAATTTATTAAATAATATTCTGGCAAAAATAGAAGCCAATTATTGTGGGGCCGATGCAGCTATTATGTTGGATAATCTTGGCTTTGTTTCTGAAACCAACGACTGCAATATTTTTATGGTTAAAAAAGGCACCTTGCTTACACCCCATGCAGATGCCTGTTTAACAGGTATTACCCGCGAAACAGTGCTGGTATTGGCAGAAACACTGGGTATAAAGGCAATTGAAAGAAATATATCTATCAGCGAGTTTTACAATGCAGATGAAGTATTTATTACCGGCACCATGGGCGAGTTAACTCCTGTTTACGAAATTGATGGCCGCATCATTGAAAATAAAAATAATAGCGATTTAAGAGGTATTTTGTATAAAGCATTTAAAGCACTCACAGCAACTGATGGTGAACCTATTTAGGTAGCATTTTAAGGATTAAACCTTGTTATAAGCTGCTTAAAGTACCGGAAGTACAAGAGTGCGACGCAAGTAAAGCCGCGATAAGAGCCAATGCCCGGCCCAATATTGGCTTTAAGCTTTTATACCAAGTAAAGAACCGAATTGCTGTATAATGGCTTTAATACAAGGCTCATTAAAAAATAACTGTATTTTTAAAAATATTTTTTCCTTTTTCGAGTTAGTATAACAGAATTTTTACTGAATGAAATATGTTGCGTTATATACGGTGTTTTTACTGCTTTTTTTTATAGTTTCAACAGAGGCACTGGGGCAACCCGGCACTACCATTGATATAAAAAAGCCGGAAAAATATGAAAACAGAACATTGACTTCGGAAAAATCGGGCGATAAAAAATTCAGTTTCCCTAAAAAGCTTACCCAAAATGCCTTTACGCATTACAACTATTATTTTAACGCCAATAACATACTCAACAATATTGTAGCCGAAGCCAAGAAGAATTTTATAGATGATTATACCCGTCTACTACCCTTTTACAATTATACGCTGGAAGAAACATCTACCAACAGCGAAATAGATTCGGTTATTTATAAAACCAATGCCGGCATTTTATTACACGATTTGCGCAGCGATTGGGTTGATAATATGTATCTGCTAATGGGCAAAGCCTATTTTTATCGTAAAGATTTTGATTCTGCCAGCCAGGTATTTCGCTACATCAATTATGCATTTGCCCCTAAGGAAGAAGGTGGCTATGATATTCCAATTGGCAGCAGTGCCGCCAATACCAATGGCTCTTTTTCTATTGCCACCAAAGAAAAGAACAGTTTACCCCAAAAAATATTTGCTACCCCACCCAGCCGTAATGATGCGCTTTTATGGCAGGCCAAAAATTATATAGCCACCGATCATATGGGCGAAGCGGCAGGCATTATTGAAATACTTAAAAACGATCCCATTTTTCCTGCCCGCCTAAAAGCCGAATTAAACGAAACGCAGGCTTACTGGTTTTATAAAACCAATTTGTATGATAGTGCTGCTAATCACATTATTTCCTCTTTAGATAATGCCACCAGCAAACAGGAAAGGGCCCGTATGGAATTTTTGGCTGCCCAATTATTTCAGCTAACGGGGAATAATGATCAGGCGGTTTTTTGGTATAACAAAAGTGCTTCACATACTACCGATCCCATTTTGGAAGTGAATGCCAATCTAAATAGCATTAAGGCTTTTAAAGATAGCAGTAGCAACCTGCTTAAAGAAAAACTGGATAACCTGTATAAAATGGCCCACCGCGATAAATATCTGTCTAACAGGGATATTATTTATTATGCCATTGCACAGGTTGAGCTGGAAGCCAAAAACAATACAGGTGCGGTTGCTGCACTTAAAAAAAGCATCCTGAATTTTAATGAGGATAATCCGGAACAAAGAAGCCTTTCTTTTATGTTGCTGGCCGATATTAATTACGATAGTCAGGATTATGCCAATGCCAAAAACAATTACGACAGTGTTAGCCTGGCCGATTTGAAAGATGAAAAAGATAAAGCCCGTTTCAGCCAGCGGCAGGAGGCCCTCACCATTATTGCAGCTAACCTGCAAACCTTACACGAACAAGATAGTCTGCAACATACTGCCCTTTTACCCAAAGACCAGCGGGATGCATTAATAAAGAAAACCGTGCGTTTTCTGCGTAAACAACAGGGGTTGAAAGAAGAACCTGATGTTCCTTTTGTAAACCCAGCCATTCAACAGCAAACACAAGTAAACATTTTTAATACAGCTACAGGTGCCGATTGGTATTTTAATAACCAGTCGCTAAAAGGTACCGGCTATTCGGAGTTTAAGCAAAAATGGGGCAACCGGCCCAATACCGATAATTGGCGCCGCCAGGCAGCTGTAGATGCACAAAATACCGCCACTGATAGTCAGGATGCTAATGACAATGGTGATGACCAAACTGTGGCAGCAGGTGGCAAACCAGCGCCAAATACGGATGAGAACGGTGAAATTACCTTTGAGTCATTATTGGCAAATTTACCCATAACTGAGGAGCAATTAAATGCCTCGAACGATAAAATAATTGAGGCCCTGTTTACAAATGGTCAGGCTTTTCAAAATAAGCTGGAAGATTATCCATCGGCCATTACTGCTTACGAAACGCTGATGCAAACTTTTCCGGCCAATGGCAATGCAGAGCAGGCCTTATTTAGCCTGTATTACTGTTATAATAAAATGGGGCGCACCAAATCTGCCGACTCGGTGTTGGCGCTCTTAAACGGCAAATATGCCAAAGGCCAGTACACTGCAAAAATCAATAATCCCAAAGCGGTGGTAACGGTAAAAGAGAATGTAAACGATCCGGCTACCAAGGCATACAACCAAATTTATAACCTTTTCCTGGAGGGTAATTTTGAAGCAGCCGTACAAGCCAAAGCCAATGCAGACAGTACTTATGGCAAATCTTATAGGTCGCCGCAGTTATTGTATATAGAGGCCATTTATTATGTTTCCAAAAAAGAAGACAGCACCGCCATTGAAGTATTAAACAATTTATCTGAGCTATATGGCGATTCTCCCCTTGCCGAAAAAGCAAGTACCATGATTGATGTACTAAACCGACGGCAGGAAATTGAAGATTACCTAACCAATCTGCAAATTACGCGAAACGATAAGGAAACCTCCTTGCCCGTGGTAGACCTTACCGCCGTAAATACCACTATAGAAAAAACTGAGATAAAAAGAGAAACCACCGTTTCAAAACCTATTACCCAACTGGCCAATACCAAGGTAGACACTACTTCAAAAGTGAACAACGTATCCCGTTATTTATTCAATGCCAACGACCCGCAATATGTGGTAATACTTTTAAACAAAGTAGCTCCAGTTTATATTAACGAGGCCAAAAATGCATTTACCCGGTATAACCAAACCACTGCAGCCGGGCAAAAACTGGAAATAAGCCCGCTTAAATTAGATGATAATTATAATCTGGTACTCATCGGTCCGTTTAATGATGCGGAGGCGGCTATAGATTATGTTGACAAAACAAAGCCGATTACCAGCAGTCGTATTTTGCCATGGTTAACGGCAGATAAATACACTTATACCATCCTTAGCAATAGCAATCTGGCCATATTAAAAGATTCCAAAGATGTAGAGGGTTATAAAGCCATGCTTAACCAGGTATTACCCGGCAAATTTTAAAACCAATCTCAGGTAACCGGCAATAGTAATGCATGGAAGTGCCGCTTGCTACGTATTTGCTGCTTTGTCATACAAATACCTCAATTATGCGTTCAGTACATTTTTGGACTTTAATCTAAGCAACAATTAATGCGGCAGCTGCTTGTCAGGAAACCAACAGCGGCAAGGGAAGCAGTTATTTTTGGAAACGCCATTTAGTTCCGTTATTTTCGAATTAGCACATACTTTTCTGCACCCACTTAATCACTTAACAATCATATCATGACAAAATCTGCTAAGTCTCTCTACTATTTTGGGTTTTATGTTTTGTTGACAGGTATCACCATTTGCGTTATCCCCGACAATTTTATGGCGCTTCTTAAATTACCAGAAATTTCAACCGGTTGGGCAAGAGCCATTGGACTTTTGGTAATTATTATTGGAAGTTATGATATCCTCAGTGGCCGAAACAATGTAAAGCCCCTCATCAAAGCTTCTATTTATTTACGCATTCTCTTTTTTATTGGCATATTGGTTTTATTTCTTTCTGGGCAAATGCCTAAAGAAATTCTTCCGCTGGGTATTATAGATTTATTGGGTGCCATATGGACAGCCTTTTCGCTCAAAGCAGAATCATAAATATGCATTTTGTTTCCTGTTGTTTGCACCAAGCCATAATACCCATGTGGCTTTTTGTTAACAGGGCTTTTGTAATTCTATGCAACATCGTTGTGTCACTCACTTGTACGTTTAGATTATTAATTGGGCTTTTATCTAAGCAACAAATAATACGCTGTGAGAATGTATGTAAACCTGCAGCTGTGGGAAAAGCTGCAATTCTTTGGAAAAGCTATTGAGTTCGTCTATTTTGAGTTATAGTACATTTGAGTACTAATTGAAAGTTTATTAATGAAAAGATTTCTTCTAGCCGCTTATAAAATAACCTTGTTTCAAGTACTATTTATTTCAGTAATGACTGGACTGAAATTTATACTAACTGTTTATAAAATTGAAATTCCTTTTTTTTGGATTTGTCTTGGAACAGGTGTAATATTTTTCTTTTCTTTAATCATTATGGGCATTATTGAAAATCGTGGAAAGTCATTTAAGGAATGGAGTTCAGAGCCTAATAAGTCAACCATAGAGAAATTTATAGCAAGCTTTATTTCTTGGGGAATTGCAATCCCTTTGGCCTTAACTTATGTTTTATTTTTTTACATAATCACCCCAACATCTTTTCTTATGTTTATTAGTCTTTATGCTGGAATTGTTATAGGTAACTGTATTTCCTTCTTTTCTGGGAATCAGACGCACAAGACTATTGATTAGCAAAGGGCTCACAACAAAAAGTTTTTCGCAAACATGGCAGGACAAACAAACTTAAGCTAATTACAAATCCAGGCTTTGCTTTTGGGCCGACGCTTCAACTATGTGCATTAATTCTGTGCCTCTGTTGGTCGCCTAACCAACAGCACTCATTCTGGTAGAAGTGTGCAGCCAAGCCATTGCAATCTTGCGTACTTTAGCCTTTGCAAACCTAATCATTCCTACCTTTATTGGTATGCTAACCGTGCTTCCAATGGCAGTGCGGTAACAGTAGCTTTTAAATTGAACACTTTCTAACATATAAAGCAATGAAAAAGAAAATAACTACATTTTTTGCAGCAGTAATGATAGCGAATTTAATGGGTTGTGATAATGCTGAACAGCATGATACCAATAACAGTAATACAGATACGATTAGCACCGCAACTGTACCAAAAAAACTTGATTCGATTAAGCATAAAATAACACCTTCTCTTTGGGTGGACAAAGATGCAAAGGCAGTTGCTGATTATTATCTTTCAATCTTTAAAGATGGCCAACTAAAGGAATTTCACCAATATAAAAATCCACCTCAGGAAAAAGGACAGGCCGGTCAAGACAGTTTTGAAACTGCGATTATAGATATCGGTGATATAGAATTGAGTATTTTGGCTGCTGGCCCATACTTCAAGTTTAATGAATCGGTTTCGTTTGTGATTAATTGCAAAGACCAGGCGGAAGTAGATTATTATTGGAATGCATTGACTGCCAACGGAGGAGAAGAAGGATCTTGTGGGTGGTGTAAAGACAAATATGGTTTATCGTGGCAGGTTGTACCCGTTGAATATTTTGACCTGATTAACAGCGATGATGCTGCAGTTAGAGAAAAAGCAATGAAGAATACCTTTAAGCAGAAAAAGCTAATCCTTGCAGAGCTTAAATAATAATAGAAAAAGGCAAAGCAGCATTTGATTTGAATAAACTGTTGCGCCACTGTGGGTTAGTTTACCTAAATTTCCCCTTACCTACTCCATTGGCCAGCTTATGCTGCCATATAACCGGAACGTACAAGAGTGCGACGCAAGAGGCGATGCCATAAGATTATTTGACGGGCAACAAAACTCTTAATCATATTTTATTGGCTGTTTTTTTAAAGTGATTATATTGCAAGTGTTTGAAACTCTCAATTATGAAGAAAGCATTTTCTGCCCTTTACCCATGGATTCTTATGTGCGTTTTGGTACCCAATGTAAACTTTGCACAAACTGAAAGCAATAATATTTCCATCTCGGACAAATCTGCAACTTATGAGTTTGTAAAAGGTACGGTTAACTCACCGGTACTGGTGAAAGAAAAAATTACTACCACTTATAAATGCAATGGCTACAGAACCAATATTCCTTTTGTTGAGTTCTATGATGATAATACTAGCATAGAAAACGTAACTGTTTATGTTAACGGCGACAAATCAAAAGATATAAAACCTGCTTACAGCTATTACTCCGTAAACGATATTTTTTACTCTGATGCACGTATCTGCTATCTGGAGCTGCCCCTTGAAAAGAAGAACAGTGAAAGCCAGGTAGCTGTTGAAAAAACACTAAATGACCCCCGATATCTTACTTCTGTTTATTTCAGCGAGATGTATACTGTTGAAAATATGCAGTTGGTATTTAAGGTACCGAAGTGGGTGAATATTGAAATAAAGGAATTTAATTTTCCGGCAAAAGGTATTACAAAAAATATTGAGCAAAATGCTGATGCCACCATTTATAGTTATACCGCTAAAAATATCGGAGCCCGAAAAAATAATAATTATGCCCCTGGTCCATCTTATATTTATCCGCACCTGCTGATTATGACAAAATCTGCACAGCCCGAAGGGCTGCCTGCAACTACTTATTTTAAAAACCTGCAGGAGCAATACAACTGGTATAAGTCATTGGTTAAGCAAATTGGTAATGACCCGGCCACTTTTAAGGATAAAGTAAATGAAATAGTAAAGGACAAAAAGACCGACGCAGAAAAAATTCAGGCGGTGTATAGCTGGATGCAGGCAAATATCCGCTATATAGCATTTGAAGATGGCATTGCAGGTTTTAAACCGGAAAAAGCACAGGAAGTATACAGGCGTAAATATGGTGATTGTAAAGGCATGGCAAACCTTACTACAGAAATGCTGAAGGTGCTGGGATATGATGCAAGGCTTTGCTGGATTGGCACCAATCATATTGCTTACGATTATTCAACACCATCACTGGCTGTAGATAACCATATGATCTGCGCATTGAAATTGAATGGGAAATTCTCATTTCTTGACGCTACAGAAAAGTATATTGGCTATGGTGAATATGCAGAACGCATTCAAGGCAGGCAGGTGCTTATTGAAGATGGCGCTAAATATATTCTTGAGAAAATTCCCGTACCTGCGGGCACTCAAAACACACAAACCGTTAAACAGGTTTTGAAAATTGAGGCAGCAGCTATTACCGGTAATGTTGAACTAAATTACAAAGGAGAAAGTAAAGAATACATGCTATTTCAGTTAAACAGTATCACACAACAGAATAGGGATGCGGCATTGGTTCAATACCTGGGTGACAATAACAATAATTATAAGATTGACAATATAAAAACAGATGGGCTGCAGGATTGGAATAAGGACCTTTCAATAAAATACGACCTGCAATATGCCAATGCCGTTACAGAATTTGGCGATGAAAAATATATTGATGTAGACATAAAAAAAGAGTTTGGTGGTTTGAATATAGATACAGCCCGTAAACAGGATTATTTGATGCCGTACAAATTTCATATTAGCAATATTACTGAACTGCAATTACCGGATGGCTTTACAGTTGCAGAACTTCCCAAACCGCTGGAAATAAAAAACAGCACTTATAGTTTTGACCTTAGGTATGCGCTTAACGGGAATAAACTGGTGTATAAAAAGGAATTGATGATACTAAACCCACTTATTAAAGTAAACCAGTTCAACACCTGGAATGCAGACAATGCAAAATTGAATAATTTTTACAACGAACAAATAACATTAAAAAAACGATAACCCCACTATTATGAGAAGAGTTGTTGTGTTAACATTGCTGTTAGTATGCATACTTATATCGCAGCATTCAAATGCCCAGCTAAATGAAGCAGATTACCGTAAACAGGCTGAAGAAGTACGTAAATATGTATGGGGGCTTAATATAAAAGCTTTCGGGGAAAGAAATGTACCCGCTGAATATGCCAAATATTCTAAAGTTGTATTAGCTAAATATGAAGAAGTTACTGGTCTTACCAAATCAAAGATTAAATGGATAGGCTTTGGTTTACTACCCCTAAGAGATCTTACCTATACCCATACTACACGTGAACTGGTAAAAATTAATGATGCCGCTGCGCTGGAAGAATATTCAGAAATAAGCTTTCAGAAATTTGCACAACGTTATAATAACAAGCTGACTACTTTTCTGGGAGTAAGGGTTATAAAAGCAGATGGCACCATGAAGGAGATTAATCCCGATGAAATTATACTTACAAATAACACCAATAAGGATAAAAAAGGAAAGCTGGCTGTTTCTGAATTGCAGATTGGTGATATGCTGGATTATTTTATTCAAACAGTAGAATTTTATAATGGTGGCAGCACACTTGATTTTGAAAATTTTGTATTTGCAGATGAAAACCCTATCATGCACTATTCTGTTCATGTAGAAGCAAGTAAAAAATTATCCGTTGAATTCAGGGCTATGAACGGTGCTCCAGATTTTAAAGAAACCAGAAATGAGGAGAATGATATTATCCTGGATGCAGAAAAAACTAATATCCCTCCTTTTCCCTCAAACCTTTGGACTTCTGCATATAGACAAACCCCTTTGCTAAGGTTTCACATGGTAATGGGTTATAAAGGATTAGGCGCAAATTATATGAATGCCCGAAAACCAGGGATTATATATAAGAATCTTGATGCAGAGGAAGTGGTAGAGGATTACAAAGCAACGTTGAAAAATTATGTAGTTAGTTTGCGCCATGAAGTTGAAATCTACGACAATAAGCTTAAGAAAATAGCTCAGTCCTATCTTGAAGCCAATGGCGGTGGTAAAGTAAAAGATAATTCAACCGCATTGTACTATGCTACCCGGCACCATTTTTTTCTTGAACCAGATAAGGAAACAGTTGCTGCGGTAGATAAAAAACGTAATTACAGTTCGCCAAGCGATATGGTATTTTTAGCATTGCTGGAAGCATTGTTTAAGGAGTTTGGAATCGGCTCCAAATTTGTATTAATCCCATCGAAATATGGGCCCAAAGCGGCTGAAGTGATGTCTATGAGCGACCTGTCTCTTGCCCTGCTTACTGAAGACAATCATATTTTCACTGCCATATCTGTATTCGATTCCCCAGATGTTATTCCTTATTACCTGGAAGGGCAACAAGCTACCACACTTGATTTCCATTTGGGGCTGGGTAATTCAAAAGCAGAGAAAGGCAGTTATTCTACCAACTACACACCTGCCGCTAAAAATGTGCATACAGAAGACCTTGTTTATTATTTTGACCCCGCAAATCCACAAAAAATAAAAGTAGACCGCAAAGCTACCATCACTGGATTATTGCGCCTCGATTATCAGCAGCAGTTAAGTTTGTTTGAGGATTTTTACGAGGAAGAGCGCAAAGGAATGGGTATTGAAGAATCTTTCTACGAGGAATTAAAAGACAGCAGAAAAGGTAAAAAAATTGTTGAAGAATACGAACATGCTTTTGAAGAAGCCCGTAAACAATGGAAGGAAAACTTTAAAGCTGAAATAGAAGATCAGTTTAATGTAAAGCCGGAGGAGCTATTGGGTTGCAAAATAGAGCAGTCAGGTATTTTTGAAACAAAGCCTGCTTTTAAATTTAATACGCAGTTCACGGTAAATGCATGGGTAAAAAAAGCCGGCAATAATTTTATTTTAGATGCGGGTAAAATGATTGGTGAGCAATTAAAAATAAAGGCCGATCAGCGCGACAGAAAGGTGGATATATATATGCCCAATGCCAGAACATCTCAATACAATTTGTCTATTCCTGTACCAAAGGGCTATACAGCAGAAGGACTTGACAAACTCAATACAAGTCTCGATAATTCAACAGGCAGCTTTATAACTACTGCAAAACTAGATGGAGCAAACGTAAAAATAACTGTAACGAAAGTGTATAAAAATGCATTTGAAAAGGCAGAAAAATGGCCAGAGCTTTTAAAGATGCTGGATGCAGCTGCTGCTTTTGAAGAAGCAAAGATTATGTTCAGAAAATCTTAGCTTCTAAACTGAAAATAGAAAAATCCCGTTACCATGTAGCGGGATTTTTTTATTATTATTAGACATTGTTGTTTCGCTACCTTACCCTGTTCTATCCTGCTGCCATATTATCTATCAGCACAAGAGTGCGACGCAAGTAAAGCTGCATGATGTTTCTAAAGCCGGGTACACAATTTATATGGTGCTTTTAGGGCAATTAACTGCATCTTTTGTTTTGGGCTTAAACGGATGAATATTGAGTAACAGGTAACCGCCACCATTATAGGTTTGGGTACCGGTTTTTAACCAATTAAACATGTCTAAATTATGCAGTCCCAACAGCAATGGGCCTAGTTTTAAGGCACCACCTACCCATAATTGCCCCTGTGTATTGTATTGCACAGGAAAGTAAATGCCCAGTTGGCGGGTTTCCCAGCGTGGGGTAACGGTTAGCAGGTTTATTTCCCTTGTTTTTATAGCATCCCATGGTTGGGTAGAAAAGAAATTGATGTTTAATTGTGTGTTTACATAAAAGTGATTGCCCAGGTTTTTATCAACACTCATTACCATTCGGGTAGGATTGGCAATAACAAAATTGGAGGTAAGGGAATCGATGGTATTTACATATGTAGATAACGTATTGCGTAAACCTCTGATGGAAGACACATTATTATTTGAGGAGGTTAACGCAGAACTGGTAGCCTGCGAAGTTGGATTGGATGCTTTAAAAGAACCATCTGCCGGGGTAAAAATATTTTTACCAATATCCATAATGCTTACCCCAATTTTCCATTCATAATTTTCTGCATTTAGTGCTTCTTCTTCATAGGCAGATCCCTTTCTAAACAGATATTCAAAACCCACATTAAGGTTAATAGAAGAATGGGTGTTTTTATAAAAGGCTTTCAGGTTATCGCCTATACTTTTATTCTCGTCAAGCAACGCATAATTAGAAGAATATGCTGCTTTTATGGAGCCACCGGTAGCCGCATAATCGGGGTTGCCATTAGGGTCTATAATATCCATATAATTTAACTGGTAGGCATTGGCATTTAACCCGGATAAAGCCTTGGTATACCCTGCGGTTAAACCAATGGTAAAGCGGTCGTTATCACTTTGCTGAATAACCCGGGAATAGTTTAGGTTCAGCTCCAGCCAGCCACTATGGGTGCCATAACCCTGCAGGTAATTGGTGCCTTTATTTGCTTTTAAAAAATCGGGCACATCGGCAATAGAATCAGTAAATACAAATGGTTCGGCTTTGGCATTTACCAAACACCGGCCCCTGATTCCAAATGCAATAGCAGATTTACTGTTAATGTTAAACCTGGCATTTAATAAAGTGCCGTCAAAATTGCCTTGTAATGATCTTGTTTTAAATCCGCTGGTAATAGCAGCACTGGCCTGCGAATAATCCGTTAACGACATATTGTTTACCACAAAACCGGTATTGCTTAATACTTCTTGTATGGATAACAGATTTACATCCCATTTATACGCCGAATTAACTGTGGCAGCAGGGTTTACAAACATGGCATTTACACCGGCATAGGGCGAGCCATTTAATGCATGATAACTTTGTGCCTGACTACTTGCAGCCATCATTAACAGCAAAGCCATTAGGGTATTTTTTGAAAGGATAGGGTGCTTCATAACTGTTTTCAACGGTATTTTTAAGTAGGGTTACACCCATGCTTCTAATATGGTTGAACAACATAAAAGTACTAAAACAACCCTGGTAGCTTTGTAGAATTATACCTGCAAAATTGTAGATATGATATAGAAAATACCGCTAAACACACCCGTATTTGGTTTAGAGTATCTGGTTAAACTCCAGTCTTTCCCCATCGGGGCCAAGTATATTAAAAAACCGGGTGCCATTTTTCCAAAACGCCAGGTATACGGGCTCCTTTTCAACAATCCTAAAACCTGCTGATTGCATAGTGGCAAAACAAGCATCAACATCATCAGTGTCAAAAGCAATATGGTCAATATGTCCGTTGGTGCGGTTTCTAATGGCTTCCAATTCATTCGCCGGCATTTCATACAATTCAATAATCATATCATTTTGCTGCATCATGGCCACATGCCCGGTATCGCCATTAAATTCAAAACTGGTACCCATTACATTTTCAAAACCAAGGCTTTTATAAAAAGCTTCAGATACTTGTAAATTGGTAACTGGTATGCCAATATGCTGTAGTTTACTAATTGTAATGCTCATATTACTATTGTTTATGGCAGCTAAAATAAGGCTATCCTTTTATAAAATATCGCGTAAAAAATAATTAGGAAATATTTGGTGGCAGGCAATAGTTTTCATGGCATCGCCGCTTGCCACGCTCGGTTCAGGGTTCCTCATATATGGCAGCGCCTGCCTTTGATATATAATTTTCGCAGTAGTGTTATTACTGTTTTCTATTTTTGAAGGCAATAGTTAAAAAATCATCTATGAAGGCCAACTCCATAATAGAAGTTATACAGCAACTCGATAGTATCATAGCAGATTGTCGCAAATCATCTTCAAGGCTGGGCTATTTTGCCTGCCTTTACCGCAATATGACCATCGCCGTGCAGTCAGGCATAGAAAACAACTTATTTGAGGACGGCCCGCGTATGGAAAAACTGGATGTATGTTTTGCCAATCGCTACCTGGCTGCCTATACCGCCTATACAAGCGGGCAAAAACCTACAGCCGCCTGGCAAAAAGCTTTTGATGCCGCTGCTTCCAACCAATGTATTGTTTTACAGCATTTGCTACTGGGCATCAATGCACATATAAATTTGGATTTGGGAATTGCCGCTGCAGAAATAAGTAAAGGTGGAGATTTACAAGCATTGGCAAACGATTTTAATAAAATCAACGATATCATCAGCAACCTCACCGGCGAAGTACAAAATGACCTGGAAAGCATCAGCTGGCCAATGAAATTTTTAAACAATATCAGGCAGGAAAAAGCAGTTATAAATTTTAGCATTACCATTGCCCGCAAAGCTGCGTGGACTAATGCACTTGCATTATCTGCCATTCCATTAAACCAGCAGGAAAATTATATTGTAACATTAGATACGCAGATAGCAGCCATTGCACAAAAAATAATATCACCGGGCTTCTTTGTAAGTTTGCTGTTGCGCAGCATTCGTTTATTCGAAAATGCCAACATTAATAAAAACATAGATTTCTTATATAACTAGCATGACAAAACTGAGCGTTAATATCAACAAATTCGCCACTTTACGTAATAGCCGTGGTGGCAATAACCCAAGTGTAGTACAAGCCGCTATTGATGCACAGCGTTTTGGGGCAGACGGTGTTACCGTTCATCCACGCCCCGATGAACGCCATATACGCTACCAGGATGTATTTGATATTGTACCCATTATTACTACAGAGTTTAATATTGAAGGCAATTGCACCGAACAAAAATTTGTTGATCTTGTACTGGCAGCCAAACCACATCAGGTAACATTGGTGCCGGATGCATTAGGCCAAATAACCAGCAACCACGGATGGAATACCATTGAGCATAAAGCCTACCTTACCGAAATTATAGCCGTATTTAAAGCTGCCGGCATAAGGGTTTCTATTTTTGTAGACCCTGTGGTAGAAATGGTAGAAGGAGCCGCATTAACCGGAACTGATAGAATAGAATTATATACCGAAAGTTATGCAACAGGTTTTGCCACTAATAAACAGTCCGCTATTGCGCCCTATATTGCCGCAGCCCAAAAAGCAAAAGCACTGGGCCTGGGCTTAAATGCCGGCCACGACCTTGACCTGCAAAACCTGCAATTTTTTAAGCAACAAATTCCCTGGCTGGATGAGGTTTCTATTGGTCATGCCCTGGTATGCGATGCCATTTATCTTGGTTATGAAAACACGGTTCAAATGTATAAAAGGCAGCTACAATAAACCATTTATATAACTGGCAAGCATATTTATAAAATTTAACACCCTGTTTTATGGTTGATTTTGTAGTTTAAGCCATCAAAATAAACTTTATGAGAAAAGCACTACTATTATTTGCAGCCGTTGCTATTGGCCAATTGGTGCAAGCACAACTTAGCACCACCCCCAATGGTGGCAATAAAAAAGCCATGGTGGGTGAACGAATTGGTATTACCGATGTAACCATACATTACGACAGACCAGCAGTTAAAGGCCGTGAAGGCAAAATTTGGGGTGAACTGGTTGCTTATGGCTTTACCGATCTTGGTTTTGGCACCAGCAAAGCTGCACCATGGAGAGCAGGCGCCAACGAAAATACTACTATAGAATTTACTGATGATGTAACCATTGAAGGCAAACCATTGCCTGCAGGTAAATATGCTTTTTTTATAGCTGCCGGTGCTGATGAATGCACCCTAATTTTCTCGAAAAACAATACCAGCTGGGGCAGTTTCTTTTATAACGACAAAGAAGATGTACTTCGCGTTACAGTAAAACCCGTTATCCAAAATACCAGCCAGGAATGGCTGCAATACCAGTTTGAGCAGGAAACAGATAATAGCGCCGTAATTGCCCTTTATTGGGAAAAATGGAAAATACCTTTTACCGTTTCAGTAGATTATATTGCTACACAAATGGCTTCCTTCCGCCGGGAACTCAGGTCCGACAAGGGCTTTACCTCCGCTGCCTGGCAGCAGGCTGCACAATTTTGCGCAGATAATAATACCAACCTGGAAGAAGGTTTAGTGTGGGCAGATTATGCCATTAGTGCCGAATTTATTGGTGAGAAAAATTTTCAAACACTTTCTACCAAGGCCGGTATTTTAACAAAGCTTAACCGCGGCCCAGAGGCAGATGCCATTATGAAAGAAGCCTTGCCATTGGGTAATATGAACCAGGTGCACAACTACGGCAGACAACTGCTTTTACAAAAAAGAAGCAAAGAAGCTTTTGATATTTTCAAAGCCAATTTTTATAAATACCCCAATACTTTTACCACCAATATGGGTATGGCACGTGGTTTTTCGGCTATTGGAAATTATAAAGAAGCACTAAAATATGCTATAGCAGCATTGCCACAGGCACCAGACCCTGGTAATAAGGTTAGTGTACAAACTATGATAGATACATTAAAAGTTGGTAAAGACATTAATCAATAATAACCATTACTGTACTAAAAAAAGCACACGGTTTTACTGTGTGCTTTTTTTGTGCCTTTACACAAGGTAATATTTGTAGCCAGGCGAAATCTCAATAGTTAACTTTACTTCCGTCGCACTCTTGTACTGTAGTAATACTATGCAGCTTTATAAAATGGCTGTTGCGTTAGGGATTGCAGCGGAAAGCCCGCAACGAAGCGCAGCGACGTGAGGACTTGTAGCGAAAAGCCCGGGCCCAAAGGGCAACGCCCAAAATACATTACACTTATTTTACAAATTGTTGCAAAGCTGCCAACAATGCCGGCCCACGCAAATCTCTGGCTATAATGGTGCCGTTGGGATCAATTAAAAAATTCTTTGGGATAGATTGTACACGATATAATTGTGCCACTGCATTACTAAAATATTGCAAATCGCTAATATGTGTCCAGGTTAACTGGTCTTTATGTATTGCCTGTAGCCAACTATTTTTATCCTGATCGAGAGATACACCAATAATGGTAAAATTTTTATTTTTAAATTGGTTATACGCCGATACTACATTGGGGTTTTCTTTGCGGCAGGGGCCACACCAGCTGGCCCAAAAATCGATGAGTACATATTTTCCTTTAAACTGTGCAAGACTCACCTGTTTACCAATGGTATCTGTTTGGGTAAAATCCATGGCCTGTGTACCAACTGCACCTACTTTTGCGCTTTCAATTACCTGCTTTATACCACTGGCATAACGGCTGGTAGTTGCGGCAGACTGTAAAATGTTAAAGCGTTTTTCCAGCAGTTTAGCGTCTTTATTAGGATCCATATCGTAACTATACGCCAGTATTAAGGAAGCTACCGGCGAACTATTGCGGCGGCTTAAAAAACGGTCGATACTGGTTTGGTAAATGTTATACGAGGTATTTAGCATGATGGCAAAAGAATCCTGTGCAGATTTTGTGCCTGCCTGTTGCATTTGGGTACGGTAATAATTTACAAAATCGCTTAAGGGCTTTATTTCGTATAAAAACTCTTCGTAATCTGCATGGCTTGATGAGCCTGTTATAGTAACATCCTGTAAATCTGCAGTTGAGGCCGAAATGGTAATTTGATCATTACCCATAAATAAAAACAGCCTTCTTTGTATGCTGGATAAAATCAGCATTCTGCCATCTGCATTATTTAATTTTCCGGTTAACCTGAAATTGCCATTATGCGCTGTTGTTGCAGCAATGGTATCGGCTTCGTTATTTCCGGCCAGGTACACCACACTTTCTTCAGCAAGGCCGTTTATATGACCGTTAATTACAAATGCGCTGGTACTGTCTGGCTGCGCAAAAGCAGCAGTACTTAAAAAACAGGTAAACAAAAAGAAAACAGAAAATCTCATATTATTTTTTTGAATGGCGTTGCTGCAATATAGTAAGCACCTCTTGCAAATTATGACCTTTAGCGTTAAGTAAAATTAAATAATGAAAAAGCAAGTCGGCCGCTTCGTTTAAAAAAAGTGATTCATTATTATCTTTTGCTTCAATAACCAGTTCTACGGCTTCTTCCCCAACTTTTTGTGCAATTTTATTGATGCCTTTGGCAAACAAGGAAGCTACATAGGAACTATCCGGCGTGGCTTTACGGCGCAGGTTGATTATTTCTTCCAGATAGAGTAGAAAATTACTGTCGTGGTTGGTTTCGCTCCAGCAGGTATCAGCCCCTGTGTGGCAAACCGGGCCCAGTGGATGCACTTTAATCAGCAGCGTATCATTATCACAATCAACTGCCATGGTTTTTAATTCCAGAAAGTTACCACTCTCTTCACCTTTTGTCCAAAGTCTGTTTTTGCTTCTGCTAAAAAAAGTAACTTTTCCGGTTGATTCAGTTTTATGCAAAGCCTCTTCGTTCATAAACCCCAGCATCAATACTTTTTCTGTATCAAAATCCTGTATAATTGCCGGCACAAGTCCATCGGCATATTTTTTAAAATCAATCTTCATAATAATAAATAAAGCCGCGAAGTTAACATATTTAAATAGAGATTGCTGCCGAATGCCTTTACTGTGTACCCGGCTGTAGCAACAATATTCGCCTTTACCTGCACAGTTTACCCCGGAATTGATACGGGGCACTCTTGTACTAAACAGCTTTATACAGCTAAAATTACCCTTTACGCAAAATGGCATTTCCAACTGCGCAGCTTAAGCAATGCTTGTATTTACAATAGTTATTTTTTAACTCAATAAGTGCCTGCGAGTCGAAGGCATTGGTGTTGCCCACTTGTTTTGCCTTCCATTGTTTGGTAATAGCATTTTCCTCTGGCTTAAGCCAGGTTAAAAACTGTATAGCCCTGTCTTTATACATCTGCTCTTTATGGTGCATCCCATAGGCAAACAACACAGGCACTATGGTATTGATAATAATGTTATTCATCATTTCTGCTCCCAAAGTTTTGGGTTTAAAGGCGGTAGATTCATCAAAAACATAGTGGTAATGCCAATAGTCGTTGGCAGTAATATCCAGTAAATGTTTTAATGCTACCATGGTATCTATCTCAAGCACTTTTGAAAACAAATGATTGCTTTTATAAACCAGCATGGCCAATTGGGCCAGCCTGATAGTTGGAAAATTTGCTGGCCGCATTCGTAGAAAATCTGGTGATTTTGGCAAAGCCGTTAAGCCAAATTTTGCTGACAGAAAGCGATATTCCCTTTGTAATAACTTAGGATAATCATCAGTAAAATCGCCTTTTAATAAACCTGCCTGCCCCATTAACAAAGCTTCCAGTTGAATTACCTGGTTTTTATGTTTGGCTAAAACGTTTACAGGCAAACTGGCTGCCATTTGCTGAAAATGATCGGCATTTACTTTTGCCCCAAAGTTTTTGGCCAGTTGCCACCAAAAAACCTCCTCCCAATGGTTATTGGATTGTTGTAGCAATGCCAATACTACTGCAGATTTTCTTTGCAATCTTTCCACCAGCAAACGTTCTTTCCAGGCCAGCCAACCCATTTCACTTAACACAGGCAACTGATGATAACAGGGCACCACCATGGGTGTTTCCATCAATTGTTGGTATTGCTGTAACAGTATTTTGGGAACAAGTGGTTCTAATTCTATGGTAGCAATATTATTTTTATAAGCGTCCTGCACTGCCATATCGTGCTGCCAAACTACATGTAGTATTACATTATTATAATTAACGTCTGCCGCATGTTTATGCGTTATCCAATCAGACGATTTTACGTGCAATTCTATATTGCCGGCCCAAATGGTATTATCAATTTTTATGCGTGCAGAAAGAAAATCGGGGCCCTGATTATGATTAATGGTACCATGCTGCATAATGGCTATGGGGTTGCCATCAATTGTAACAAGCTGCTGCTTATTAAAGTATTGAAACTGCCATATAAATTGTAATAATTTTTCGTTCATAGCCGTACTGTTAGGGTTGTAATGCTAATGTTTGCCATTTCAAGTTAATAAAAACAATAATTTCTTTAGCTTAAAAGGCCCAATTATAATTACAATTCCTGTAAAGCCTGCACAACGCGGCTTACGGGTAAACCCATAACATTATAAAAATCTCCGTTAATTGATTTTATACCCACAACGCCAATCCATTCCTGAATGGCATAGGCACCCGCTTTATCATAAGGTGCATATTTATCTACATAAAAAATAATCTGCTCCCCGGTAAGCGAATGAAATTCCACTTCAGTAATATCAGCGAAAGAGATTGTTTTAGTGGCACTCATAATAACCACGCCGGTAATAACCCGGTGTTTTTGGCCAGACAAAGAAGATAAAATGCGGATAGCATCTTCTCTGTTTGTGGGTTTATTAATAATAGTATTACCCAATACCACCACGGTATCAGCTGCCAGTACAGGTACTTGGTTACCTACCATTGCCTGAACGGCTATAGCTTTATTAGTGGCAATATATACAGGTACTTCTTCAGGTGGCATGGTGGCCGGAAAACTTTCATCGGTTGATTGAATGACAATAGTAAATGGCACTTCGGCCCATTCTAATAATTGCTTGCGGCGTGGCGACTGAGAGGCGAGTATTATGGGAGCTATCATGCCAGCAATATTATTATTTAATGCGCATATTAGCAATTTGAAACTGCTTTTACTGCGTTAGGGATTGCAGCGGAAAGCCCGCAGCGCAGCGAGGACTTCCAGCGCAAAGCCCGACCCGTTAGGGTAACGCCCAATTATGCTACTAGATTTTTATGTAGCCGGCTATAGATTAAGATGCAGCTGCTCTTGCCACGCTCGGTTCAGGGTTCCAGCCCTGTGGCAGCTATATATTATGGTCGTATAAACATAATGGAAAAACGGTTGGTATTTTCGTCTAAAGCATGATACTCAATAATGCCGCGGTGTAACTCAATAATGCGTTTTACAATAGGCAAACCCAAACCAAAACCTTTTTGTTTTTGTGAATTCTCGCCCCTGAAAAATGGCAGGAATAAATGGGGTGTTTCTTTTGGTTTCATTACGGGCCCATCATTATCAAAATGTATATGTATACGATGGGCATGGGTTTCCAGCGCTATCCGCACTTCTTTACTGGCAGAATATTTATAGGCATTTTTTATTAAATTTCTAAAGGCCGATTTTAGCAAGGTTTCGTTGCCATTTATAGCCAGATAATCTTCATTATCCGGGGCATTGATAAAATCGAAATTGGCGTTTAAATCGGGCAATGTTTTTTGAACAGCTGCAATTGAATCGTACACCAGTTCGTCTATACGCACCAATGGCCAATCTGGCGAGTACCTTACTGTTTCGTATTGGGATAATAACAATAGTGAATTGGCCAGATCTATCATTTCCTGCTGATCTTCCTTTAAAGATTCCAGTACTTTTTTATATTCTTCTGCAGTTTGATCTCTTCTTAAAGCAGATTCGGTTTGGGCCATCATAGTAGCCAATGGCGTACGCAACTCATGGGAAGCGTGGTGTACAAAATTCTTCTGTATTTGAAATGCCCGCTCCAATCTGTCGAGCATATCATTAAAATTGGAGGCAATTTGTACAATTTCATTATTCTTAATATTACCCTTACCCACATTTACCCTTTGCTTAAGATTGGTTTCGGTAATACGGCGCATTTGGGCACTAAGGTTTACCAGTGGTCGGGATATTATAATTACATAAAAGAATGCGAATAAGCCAATAGTTAAAATACTACCCAATGCAACAAAAATCATGATAAACTTAAGTGTATTAAGTCTGGACAAGCCATATTTATCATAAGCAGTTGCAATAACAAAATATTCTTGTCCCTGCTTATTTAAATACAGGCCAACACCCTCATTTACACCTCTGGTAAATGAGTACATTTTTTTCTCCTTTATTTTAATAAGTAGACTGGTATCAATTTTTACCTTGGTTTCAGTAGGTTTTGGCCTGATTAATTGAAAAGAAGGGCTAACAATAAAAAACTGGTAATTGATAGGCTCACCTGGTAAGAAGTTTTTTAGCTTGGCTTCTATTGCACTATCAGATTCTTCAATAGAAAAATAGTGCATATACTCGCTATATGCATGCGCCCAAAGCCTTTTATTAAAGTCTTGCTCCCGGGAATGGGCATATAAAGTGTATATGATAAAAAATGAACTAAGGAGGATTAAAGATACCACCAAAGTAAGCGTTAAAACAAACCTTAACCTAACACTCATGACAGCGGGGCCTCCCTTACATAATAACCAAATCCGGGTTTTGTATGAATAAGTTTGGTTTCATAAGGTTTATCAATTTTATTGCGCAGAAAACTGATATATACTTCAATGGTATTGGTTCCTGTATCGAAACTCAGGTCCCATACCTTTTGCATAATTTCCTGTTTGGGTATTACTTTTCCTTTGTTACGGGAAAGCAGTACCAGTAAGGCAAACTCTTTAGCGGTAAGGTTTATATTCTTTTCATTACGGGTAACCGTTTTGTTATTCATGTCAATTACCAAATCAGCCACCACAATTTTATCAGTTTCTATAGTGCCGGATTCTGCTCTTTTCAAAAACACTTTAATCCTGGCAAAAAGTTCATCAAAGTGAAATGGCTTTACAATATAGTCATCCGCACCAAGCGAAAAAGCATCTACCTTATCCTGTAATTCACCCAAAGCGGTTAACATGATAATAGGCACTTTACTATTTTGCTGCCGAAATTCCTTGCACAAAGCAAGCCCGTTTTTATAGGGTAGATTGATATCCAGCAATACTATTGAATATGGATGCTGGCTAAATAATTTTTCTGCAACTGCGCCATCATAAGCTACATCGGCCTGATAGCCCTGACGTATCAGCTCTTCCTGAATAACCTGACTAAGTTTGGGTTCGTCTTCTGCAATTAATATCCTGTAGTTGTTTTCCATTATCTTCATCTAAAATTGATAGGACAATTTATGAAAAAAATTTTGTTTAACATTATTCTTCTTTTTTCTATTACCTGTTTTTCCCAGAAAAACGCGATCACCTTTGAAAAAAGTAACGGAAAACAAAGCAGTGACTACTTTGAATGCATCAAATTTTATAAGGATTTAGATGCGCTTTATCCTACAGTTCAAATAAAATTATTCGATGCCACTGATGCCGGCGAACCGCTGCATTTAGTGCTTTTTAGCAAAAACGGGCAATTCAATCCAGTACAATGGCATAACCAAAACAAGGTGGTAATTTTAATAAACAATGGCATCCATCCCGGGGAACCCGATGGTATTGATGCCAGCATGTTATTACTGCGAGACCTAACCAATGGAACTATAAAAGCACCCGACAATGTAGTAATAGGTATAATACCCGTTTACAATATTGGTGGCAGTTTAAACCGTAGCCCTTTTTCAAGGGTAAACCAGCAAGGGCCTGAATTGTATGGCTTTAGGGGTAATTCACAAAACCTTGACCTGAACAGGGATTTTATTAAATCAGATACCAAAGAAGCTGTTGCTTTTGCCCGAATTTTTCATTGGATGAATCCGGATATTTTGGTTGACAATCATGTAAGTGATGGTGCAGATTACCAGCATACCATGACCCTGCTAACCACTCAGCATAATAAATTAGGTGGTGCTATTGGCAGTTTTTTGCATAATACTTTTGAACCTGCCCTTTTTGCAGGGATGGATGCCAAAAACTGGCCAATGTGCCCCTATGTAAATTTTGAAGAAGGTAACCCCGGCAAAGGCTGGGAAGCTTTTTACGATCCTCCGCGTTATAGCAGCGGCTATGCGGCCTTATTTCAAACCATGGCTTTTATGCCCGAAACGCATATGCTAAAGCCATTTGCCGACAGGGTTAAAAGTACCTATGCCTTATTAACCACCTTTTTAGAAAAAACCTCTTTGTATGCAAACGATATAATTACAAACCGTAAAACGGCCATAAGCGAAGTAATGCGGCAACAAAGTTTTGGGTATAACTGGAAAGCAGATACCTCCAAATTTGATATCATCAAATTTAAAGGGTACGCAGCCGATTCGGCCATTAGTGCCGTTACGGGTTTTAAACGATTATTTTATAATCACGAAAAACCTTTTGAATTACCAGTGCGGTTATACGACTATTTTCAACCCACAGTTATGGTTAACAAGCCAAAGGCCTATATTATTCCAAAAGGCTGGCATAAGGCGCTTGACTTGCTTAGGCTTAATGGCATTGCGATGCAAACGCTGAAAAAAGACACAACTATTCTGGTAGAATATTACCATATCGACAACTATAAATCTTACTCAAAACCCTACGAAAAACATCATCCCAACTATGATATTCAATTAAGCACCAAAAAAGATAGCATTCATTTTTTAAAAGGCGATTTGCTGGTTTATACTGGTCAGCCTGGAGATGCCTATTTAATGGAAGTGCTGGAACCTTTAAGTGATGACAGTTTTTTTAGATGGAATTTCTTTGATGCCGTATTACAACAAAAAGAAGGCTACAGTAATTATAGGTGGGAAGATGTAGCTGCATCTTTTTTAGAACAACATCCCGAAATAAAACAACAGCTGGAGGAAAAGAAACAAGCGGATAAAACATTTGCCGCATCGGCTGATGCACAGTTGTATTTTGTATATACACATTCCCCTTATTACGAGCCGGCGCATTTAAGATACCCGGTATACCGGCTTACAAACAATTAAAAGTGCAGTAATTAAAGTATTGGCCAGAGGTACGCCTAAGCATGAGGCATTCTTGCGTCGCACTCTTGTACGGCAACAAAACTGGCAGCAAATACAACTATCTGGTAAAAAAATATAAGGCTATAATTGCTATGCCAATAGCGGCCAGTATAAGCGCATGTTGCAGCCATTTTTCTTTTGGGGGAGCATCATCATCTGTTAATCCATCCTCAGTTAATGCTGTATCGCTTACAATGCCTAGCTGGGTATGCATTTCGGCCGAGGTTTTGTCCTCCTCGCCTACCCTAACCTGGTGAATGGCATTTTGCCTGATTACTTTTTGAGCAGCCATTGGTGCAAAAAACAAACCGGATGCAGCCAATGGTTTAAATTGAACTACTTCATTTTGTTTGGATAAGGAACCAATGCCATGCAGCACAAATACAAGTCCGCTGTTTAGTTGCGCCTGCATATCGTTTATAAAAGCAGAAAACTGCTCAGTAATTTCATCAATGGTTAGCCCTGTGCAGGAAGCTATATATCTTACCAAACCAGAGTCGTACAATGAATTGGAAGGTACAAACGCAATGGCTTTGGAGGGTGCATCTATCGTTTTATCCGCAAATTGCAGCGATGCCGGTTTATGTTCTACTGTAAATGACCCCAAACCCGGCAATACCAGGTTTTTATACAGGGAAAGATATGAAAGACAATATTGATGCATGTGTGTATTGTAACAGTTACCCTGAAAATTACAAATTTTTAATCAGGTATATCAATTGTATTTGCCGCCCAAAGATATGTGGTACAAGTGTGCGACGCAAGGAACGATACAGAAAAGTGCTTTTGCCTGGCTACAAAAAACTTTAGCCTATTTAAGCTGGGCTATTTTAGTTTTTATATCACCAAATGAAAAAACCACACCTGCCAATACGTTAAAGCCAAGTGCCTCATATTGGTTCCAGCGCTGGTATTTGTTGTTAAGCAGATTGTTCATTTGTACCCAACCATTAAGATTAGGTAGAATGGTGAACTCTACCCCCACATTTAAATCTGCTGCAGGTTTTAATTTTTGGCTGCCTAAACTTTTATTGCGGTATTGGGCACCATCCCAAAAATAAATATCACTTTTAACCAGAAAATCTTTTACAACCTGCCATTTAAGTGAGCCATTTAATTCAATAGGTAATAGTCCCCATGCTTTTTCATTATCCTGCAAACTACTATACTGGTTAAAAGTAACACCAGCCAGCAAAGACAATTTTTCCTGGAGGGTATAACCAATTTCGCCATGCACCCTGAGTGCATTCATTTGCGCCTCGTTAACCACCTGAAACGATTTGCCGGTAATGGTATCATTTACAAACAACGGCTGATTGCTAAACTGCAGATAACTAACTTTTGCATTATAAGTAACATGCTTGCCTGCGGAACCTTTAAACCCTGCATATTGTTCTTTTATCCTGGTATTTAATAAAAATTTAGGTTGTTGTAACCAGGGATTTAAAGAGGCGAGGTATTGATAATTGGTTTTATTAAAGCGGCCAACCCAGCCAGCCACCAGTATGAATTTATCGTTTTTAATTTTTGCTTCTGCTGTGATGTTTGGCAAAAATGAAAGCACCTCATTATCCCAGGTTGGCGAAACGCCTGCAATTACTTTAACGTTAGGCGTTTTAAATTGCAAGGCAGGTGTTAAACTATATAAATTATTATTTACTGTACCTGCACTATCACTTTTGTAAGTTGTAATGTCAGCCGTTAGACCAAGATTGAATGCGAAAATTTTACCAAAGGTTTTAGACATGGGCGCACTTATAATTAAATTACTTTCTGTGCTACCATGGTTATCACTAAAATTATTGAGTGTAATGGCCGGATTATAATTAATACCAGCAGGGTTTTGTTGCTTATTGCGTAAGGCAATGCTACCGCCGAAAGTGGTAAACCGTTGCCTTAAGTCATCTTTGGTAAATACAAGCGTATCGGGCAAAAATCCATATTGGTACTGGGTATTATTATCATACAGTACGTTTGCCGTCCATTCGCTTTTATTATTGGAACTATTAAAAATGCCGGTACCATCAATATTCATTTTACTAAACTGCTGAAATGGAACGCTGCTTTTAGAGGAAGTATAACGCCCCTTAATGTTTACTACAGACCTGATTCCATCACCCATAGAAGCACCAATTTGCAGATAGGGAGTGGTATAATTACCATAGCCCGCTTTTATAAAGCTCCTGTTTTGCCAATGAATTCCTGTATCAATGTTTTCGGCCAAAGGCTTTAATGCCGGTGACAGATAACTGAAAGTAATGTTTTGTGCAGGCACGTTATACACCAGCTTTGGACTGGCAGTATCAGGAGAAGGTGTAGCTGCACTAAAGTTAACTTTAGCAGTTGTTTTTAAATTAGGTTGAAAAGCAGAGGTAACCGTAACAGTACGCTGTGGCAGGGTATCTTTTTTAACCACGGCTGTTTCTGTTTTAGCTTTGGCTGCCTTTTTCTTTGACTTCTTTTGCTGTGCAAAAACATTAGCTACCAGTACCAGTAAAACCATTATGATAATAAGTCGTTTCATGCTGTAATATTTCGTTATTGCTAATTTTCCCAGATATTTAATCAGGGCTATGCAATATTGTTTAAAACCTGTTTTGCTATCTTGCTTTATCTCTTAGTCCTGGATATTAATGCAATACCAAGGGGTAAAAAGATTTACTGACTCACTTTACTATTCTTCAATTTTTCATCCTGTACCATTGCCAGTTTTTGTTGAGCCTCTTTTTGTAAATCGGGTGACGATGCATTATCTACCACACTTTTCAAAGTGGCTTCTGCATTAAAATAATCAGCCTGTTTAAAATATACATCTCCCAATAAAATATAGGCTTTGGTAATCCAATAATCGTATGAACCTGCTTTATTTATTACATCAAATCCGGCCTTTTCCGCCTCAGGAAAACGGTTTTGCTGCAATAGTATTTCGGCAATTCTGTATCTGGCTTCTGCACCATATTCCGATTTACCCAAATCTATTACGGTTTTATATGCAGCCATTGCTTCAAACAGTTCACTATTATTCTGACTGTTTTTTGCAATAACCATATTGGCCATCATCTTATCATCGGTTGCTATCCCTTTTTGTTGCAAAAGATCTTTTGCATTAGCCACACCTTCTGTCCACTGTGCCAGTTTAAACTGGCAACGCAATAAACCCCGCATGGCTTCCAGTTTATTTTCGGCGCTTACAGCCAACACTTTTAGCTGGTTAAAATATTGCTCAGCTTTATTATAATCTTTTTGTTCAAAATAGGCAATCCTGGCAGCCTGCAAAACACCCGATTCTGCATATTTATTGGGTGCTTTTTCTGCAACAGTAGCGTAGTAGCCAAATGCCTTTGCAAAGTCTTTTCTGTTGTTATAAATTTCAGCCAATTGGTAATTGGCATCCACCGCATATTTACCAGAAGGGAATTGTTTTAAATAACCCGATAAACCCGTGATGGCATTATCATATGCCTTTGAAGCATAGGCTATATTGGCCCCTACATAGGTTAAAGAATCTTCTTCAGAATAACTTACATCTTTGCCATTTTGTCGCATAAAACTTACAAACTCTGCTGTGCGCTGGCTTTCAACAAAAATGTTTCTCACATAATCAACGGCATCATCACTTTCGGCAGAATTTGGATAGCCAGAGATTAGTTTTTTGAAATTATTTAATGCTTCTGTATTATTATTCTGATTAAAATAAGCAATACCCAATTTTAAGAATGCCTGTGGTTGTAAAGCAACCGCATTTTTATTTTTTAATACAGCATTCAATGGTGTTACTGCGGCCTCATATTGCTCATTTGCCAGATAAGTATTGGCCACTTCCATATTAGCATCTGGCACCATTACAGAATTAGGGAATCTGGCACTAATTGATTGAAGCAAACTAATCTTCTCTGTGTATTTACTTCCAGCACCCGCAATAATAGCTTTTTGATATAAAGCATAATCTGCCTGAGCCAGATTATTGTTTATAATGTTATCATACATCTGTAATGCCTTACTAAATTTCTTTTGCATAAAATAGCAATCGGCACTCTTTGTATAAGCATCCAATTCTACAGGCTTTGCATTTGTGGTTATGCTGGTAGAAATTTGCTCAAAATACTTCAAGGCATTTACATAATCTTCCTGTCTCAATGCACTATAACCCAGCGTATATCGAGCATTAGTAATATTTACCTCTCCGTAATTTGCCGGGTTACGCATATAGTTACCCAAATAATAAATGGCAGAATCAAACTCATTATTCCGGAAAGCTATTTCCCCCTTCCAAAAATTAGTATAGGGTAATTGAGCCGCATTATAATCTGCCGTAAAAATCTGATTCAATAAATCATCCGCTTCCGCTATTTGTTGATCGTTTATTAATTCAACCGCATGCCCGTATAATATTTTGGGATATACCCTTTTTACAGTCTCTGTTTTGGCAGGCATTTTACCCACCATATCTAAAGCTTCCTTATAATTATTTGTATTGGCCAGTACGTTTACCAATAAATCTTTTGCTTCGCTGTTATATACCGATTTTGGATATACAGCAATAAAATCCTTCAATTCAGTTAAGGCAATATCGGTAAACCCTAATTCATAGGAAAGTTTACCATAATTAAACCTGGAAATTTCTTTTTGTGCGCTATTACTTACGTTCAATGCGCAAAATAAAAATGCGCTTCTGGCACTTGGCTTTTGCCCCAATTCAAGGTAGGCATCGGCCAGCAGGTACATGCTGTTTTGGGCCAGCGAATCCTGCTTGCCACCCAATTCTTTAAACCCCGCAACCGCCTTTGTATATTGTTTTGCCTGATAATAACAGTAAGATAATTCGTACAAATCCTCCCTGTTTACCTTCTCTGTATTGGTAACAAATGCTTCAATGAAGGGAAGTGCTTTGGCAAAATTTTTCTTTTCAAAATAAATATGCCCTATAATTTGCCTTAATTGCAGGTCATAAAACTGACCACCCTTTTGCAAAGCAGCTTCGCCATATTCAAGTGCTTTATCCTTCTCGCCACTGTAATAATAAATTTCAGTGATATAATAGGGTACAATTCCTTTATAAGCAGGTTTATCCTGGGTTAATTTAAATGCATTTAATGCATCTGTATACCGCTTTTCACCAAAAGCTATAAAACCATAATAATAGTTGGCATCTGTATAATTGGGATCTGTAGGAATTTGGCGTATGGCATCAAATAATGGTTTAGCTTCATTTAACCTTTGCATGGTAAAATATGCATAGCCCTGATGAAATTTCATGTTGGCAATTTCGCTGTTACTCAGGTTGTCAAAAGCAGTTTGCTCATAATAGGTAGCCGCATCAGTAAAATTCTTTTTGGAATAATAATATTCACCCAGGTGGTAACTCATCATTTCTACCCTTGGCTCGTTATGTTCTAATGCTACATACTCTAAGGCATCCTGCTCAGCTGTAGCATCTTTTAAGGTTAAACCGCAAACTATTGAATAATAGCGGGCCTCAGACTGTATAGTAATGGGTATACTGCTATTGTATTTATTGTTCACATACAATTGCTTAAATAATGGGTAGGCCAAACTAAACTGTTCTTTCTGGTATAATTCTTTTGCCAGTTTAAAATCGGCATCAGGATCATCATTTGCTTTTGTGTACTGCGCCTGCGAAAAAAAGGCCGACAAAGCAAGAAGGCTGAGTATGCTTATTTTCTTCAAGTATAAATTCATAGTTTGTTGAACGTATTAATTACTTAAATATTTTTTTCCTATTCTTAATAAAACGCAAAAGCGGGCTAAAGGTAACATGCTTGGGTAGCAAAGCAAAGACTGTTCCACCATTTGTGGATAAACAAAAAATGGCCCTATTTTTCTTTTACTAACAAAACATTTACATCTATAAAAATTATATTTTGCAAACAATAAAAGCCGGTTATAAACAATAGCTTGCACATAATTCCAATAAAAGGCCATCTTTAATACATTTTCTATGAAAAAAATATTGTCTATACATTACAGCAACGGTGCATTTAATTTTTCAATGCTGTTATTAAGGTTAAGTTTTGGCTTATTGATGTTGCTAAAACATGGTATGGATATGCTGATGAACTTTTCAACCATGCAAGCCAAATTTTACAATTTTATGGGCATAGGTTCCAGGTTTTCCTTAATCCTGGCCATTTTTGCTGAGGTTTTTTGCAGCCTGTTTATCATATTGGGTTTGTTTACGCGCTTAGCCTGTATTCCCCTTATCATATTTTTATGTGTAGCCATTTTCTCCTACTACAAAAACAGTCCATGGGGCGAAATGGAGCTATCTATCATTTACCTTACTGCATTTATTACCTTATTGTTTTGTGGTCCGGGTAAAATAAGTGTTGATGGCATGATGCGTTAGTACCTTTTTACAGGCTGTTTTACCAGCAATTTAATGTTTTTGGGCCAGGCCAATCCTAAGCAGGTGCTCTACTTGCGTCGCACTCTTGTACACCAACAAGAAGGCAGCAAGAGTATAATAATTCTATATATCCAAAAGCCCAAACCTGTTCCAAACGATGCAGTGTGCGACGCAAGCGGTGCTAAATAGCAATACTACAGCCCGGCTCAAAAAAAATAAGCAATCTCATCCTCAATCACCCTGCATTATTTTATCTTCGCCCACTTATGAAGAAAGAGGTTGTTTTAAGTGGCATAAGGCCTACCGGTTTTTTACACCTGGGTAATTATTTCGGTGCCGTGAATAATTGGGTGCAAATGCAGCACGAGTTTGACTGTTATTTTTGTGTGGTGGACTGGCATAGCCTTACAACCCACCCCGATACAAAAGAGCTTAAACATAATGTACTCAGGCTTTTGTCTGAGCTAATAGCCAGCGGTCTTGACCCGGAAAAATGCGTATTGTTTATTCAAAGCGATGTGCCCGAAATTGCAGAATTATACCTGTATCTGAACATGATGGCTTATAAGGGGGAATTAGAAAAAACCACCACTTTCAAAGATAAAGTTAGGGCCAACCCAGAAAATGTAAATGCCGGATTGCTTACTTACCCTGTTTTACAAAGTGCCGATATTCTAATACATCGTGCCCTTAAAGTACCGGTGGGTAAAGATCAGGAACAGCACCTGGAAATGTGCCGCAATTTTGCCGAACGTTTTAACCATCGCTATGGTGAGGTTTTCCCCATTCCACAGGCATTTAATTATGGAAACGATCTTATTAAAATAATGAGCCTGGATGGTAATGGCAAAATGAGTAAGAGCGAAAACCATATGAACACGCTTTACCTGGCTGATGATAATGACCTGATTCGTAAAAAAATTATGAAGGCCAAAACCGATAGTGGCCCCACCACCCCCAATGCTGAAAAGCCTGATTATATTGAAAACCTGTTTGGCCTGATGCATTTGGTAAGCGAAAAACAGGTTATAGAAAAATTTGAAGCCGATTTTAACAACTGCGTCATTCGTTATGGCGATATGAAAAAGCAATTGGCCGAAGATATGGTACAATTTATGGCTCCAATAAGGGATAAAGCTTTTGCTATTCAAAACGATCATGCCTATTTATCGGGTATTATAAAAGCGGGTGCCGAAAAAGCCAGGGCCAGTGCAGCCGCTACCCTACTGGAAGTTAGAAAGGCAGTGGGCGTTAATTATATTTAAACAATAGTATTGCTTAAATATTTCTTGCATTTAAAATCCAATTTGAAGTGGTAAAAACTTAACTTCAAAAAAAAAATAGAAAACCGCAGAATTAATATGGCCAAGTCAAAGAAACCCAAGCATATAGCCGTTGCAGGAAATATAGGAGCAGGTAAAACAACCTTAACAGAACTACTAAGTAAACATTATAAATGGATACCCCAGTTTGAGGATGTTGACCATAACCCCTACCTGATGGATTTTTATGAGGATATGCCCCGCTGGAGTTTTAATCTGCAGATCTACTTTTTAAACAGTAGGCTTAACCAATTACTGGAAATACAACGAGGTACCGAAACCATTATACAGGACAGAACCATTTACGAAGACGCCAATATTTTTGCACCAAATCTGCACGATATGGGGCTAATGAGCAAAAGGGATTTTGATAATTATTATCATTTTTTTCAAACCCTGCAATCAATGGTGCAGCCGCCGGATTTATTGATATATTTAAAAGCATCTGTGCCAACCCTGGTAGGGCAAATTCAAAAACGTGGCCGCGAATATGAAGAAAATATAAGGCTTGACTATATTAAAAAACTAAATGAGCTGTACAATAAATTTATAGAAGGATATAAAGAAGGCCCATTGCTGATTATAGATGTAGACAAAAATAATTTCCCGGAAAAAGATGAAGACCTTGGAGAAATTATCTCAAAAATAGATGCCACATTATATGGACTGTTTTAAAAAAATTAAAAGACCTGCTACCAGGTCTTTTTTTATGGGCCCAACTTTTAAGCAATAAAGCAACTTTACTTGCGTCGCACACTTCAGGGTTCCTCCTTTGTGGCAACTGAAATATTGCGTAGTATATTTTATATTATCCTGATATATTTAATGCGGTAATTTATCTCTTACCAAACCATATACCCATGTACCGGCAATGGAACTTAACAACACAACAATTACAACAGTTGCTCCATTACCAATTAAAGCAAACAATGGGCCCGGGCAGGCACCGGTTAAAGCCCATCCAAAACCAAAAATAAGGCCACCATATATTTGCCCTTTATTAAATTTTTTACCCGTTAAATCAATGGCTTCGCCATGGATGGTTTTTATTTTAAAGCGTTTAATAATATATACAGAAATGGCGCCCACCATTACCGCCGACCCAATTACCCCATACATATGAAAGCTTTGCAACCTAAACATCTCCTGTATTCGAAACCAGGAAACTACCTCGGCTTTTACCAGTAAGATACCAAATAATATACCGGCAATAAGGTATTTAATATTATACCACCATGGATGTTGCAGTGCCGAATCGTTAATACACATGGTGTCTAATGAACGTACTTCAAAATCTGTATTTTGTTCGGTGGTAGTGCTTGTTTTTATAGAAGACATATTATAATGTTAGAATAAATGGAAGAATATAATTAGCCATAACAAAGCCACCCGCCATAAAGCAAATAGTGGCAATAAGTGAGGATAGTTGCAGGTTGCTTAACCCCATAATTGCATGGCCGGATGTGCAGCCGCCAGCATAACGGGTGCCAAAACCCACCATAAAACCACCCATAACCATAATAATAAAACCCTTTATGGTAAACAGGTTGGCCCAGTTAAAAATATCAACCGGCGTTAGATTGCTGTAATTGGTGATACCATAACCGCTTAATTCTTTTGCCAGTGCAGGATTTATTGCCACAGGTTGCGCATTATTTAACCAGGTAGCAGCAATAAAGCCACCTAAAAAAACACCTGTTACAAACACCAGGTTCCATATTTCTTTTTTCCAGTTGTATTGAAAAAAGGGAATTTTAGCCGGCAAACAAGCTGCACATATATGCCTTAAAGAAGAAGAAATGCCAAAATGTTTATTACCCAACAATAATAATACAGGCACCATTAAGCCTATTAATGGTCCGGAAATATACCAGGGCCAGGGCTGACTAATCCATTGCTGAAACTGCATAGTTCTATTTTGTTTTACAATTGTACTTATTGCCCCTGCGTTAGGGATTGCAGCGGAAAGCCCGGAATAAAGCGCAGTGAAACGTAGCTTTATGAGGACTTGCAGCGAAAAGCCCGACCCGAAGGGTAACGCCCAAAACACACTTAAAAATGTGATATGGTATTGTGTAAAAGTAATAGTAACAACTATACAAACAAAACCCGGCACTTATATGCGCCGGGTGATATAGCAATTTGTTTTTTTATAATAAAGTAGATGGGCAAACATAATCAGTTACCGCAAACATATTAGATTCTTTAAGGGCTTTAAAGCCACCTTCTATGTTTACCAGATGTTCAAATCCCCGGGCTTTTAAAATGGAAGTAAATATTACTGAACGATAGCCGCTGGCACAATGAATATAATGGGTTGCTTTTTTATCTAACAACAACATGCTATCATTAATAAAATCAAGCGGGGCATTGGTGGCGCCAATAAGATGTTCGCTATCGTACTCGCTTTTTTTACGAACGTCTATTATGCTGATATTGGGTTGCAGCTGCTGCAATAATGCCAAAGCATTTGCATCGATTGAATTGATTTGATCTGTTTCTTTTCCTGCATTTTTCCAGGCCTGTATGCCTCCTTTTAAAAAGCCAATAGCATAATCATAACCTACCCTTGCCAAACGGGTTATTACTTCTTCTTCGCGGCCATCATCGGCCACCAATAAAAGCTGTTGTTTTATATCGGGAATTAATGCGCCTACCCAGGGTGCAAAATTGCCATCAATGCCGATATTTATGGAGTTGGGAATATATGCTTTTGCAAAATCAGCAGTATTTCGGGTATCTAAAATCAGCGCACCGGTTTCGTTGGCGGCGGCATCAAATGCCTGGGGCGACAAAGCAATTTTGCCTCTTTTTAATACCTCATCTATACTATCGTAGCCCTGTTTGTTCATCATTACATTTAGTGGGAAATAGGCAGGTGGAGCTATTAATCCATTGGTTACTTCATGTATAAACTCTTCACGGCTCATATTTGGCCGAAGGGCATAATTGCTTGTTTTTTGATGGCCAAGCGTATCAGTGGTTTCTTTACTCATATTTTTACCACAAGCACTACCGGCGCCATGTGCAGGATAAACGATTACATTATTGGGCAAAGGCATAATTTGATTACGCAAGGAATCGAATAGCAAACCGGCTAATTCTTCCTGTGTCATGTTTGCAGCTTTTTGGGCAAGATCGGGGCGGCCTACATCGCCAATAAAGAGGGTATCACCGCTGAATAAAGCTGTGGGTTGTTGCTTTTTATCAAATAATAAATAGCAGGAGCTTTCCATGGTATGGCCGGGTGTATGTAACACTTTAATTTTTATATCCCCTAATGTTAACCATTCCCCATCTGTTGCCACATGGGCTGCGAAATTGGGTTTGGCAGTTGGTCCATATACAATAGTGGCGCCGGTTGCTTTTGCCAGATCTAAATGCCCACTAACAAAATCTGCATGAAAATGGGTTTCCAATACATATTTTATTTGCGCATTGTTATTGGCAGCTCTTTCAATATATGGGGCAATTTCGCGCAGAGGATCTACAATAGCGGCTTCGCCGTTACTTTCTATATAATAAGCACCCTGTGCAAGGCAACCGGTATAAATTTGTTCAATTTTCATAACAATGTATTTGAGAATGCAAAAATGAGGTGTTGTTTTTACTTGGTAAATGACAAATATCACACAAGGAAAAACAAATAATATTAGTTGAAACTTACCAACACTATACTATAGAATTTTTGTTGCCTTTTGAGCCTGTAGTACAAGTGTGCGACGCAAGTAAAGCCACATATTGCGCTAATGCCTGGCCAATAATAATTTACATATATAGAGAGGTAATTTCTTTTATAATGATATAGATACCCATTACCAGCACAAACCAGCCAAAACCTTTTTTAAGGTTTTCGCCCTGTATTTTTTCCCCTAGTTTACTGCCAATAAAAATACCCGCTACAGCAACAGTTGTTATGGGCAATAATAATGGCCAGTTAACAGATGTATGATAAATATCGCCGGTAAAGCCTATTAAACTGTTGATAGCAATGATCATTAAGGAGGTTCCGATGGCATCTTTTACTGGTAGTTTAAACAAAAAAATTAAGGCAGGTATAATAAGAAATCCGCCGCCGGCACCCAATAAACCTGTAAGTAATCCAATACCAATTCCAATAAGGATGGTTTTGCCTTTTGAGGGTAATATGTTTTGAGTGTTTGTTTCAATCGGAGGCGCTGCGATAATCATTTTTGTGGCGGCCAATAACATTACTACGGCAAATAATATCATAGTAAGCAAAGACTTGGTAAATAAAAAACCACCCAGCGTAAATAAATTATCGGGAATATGATGCAGTAAAAATTTTCGGGTAACAAGTACGGTAATGGTTGATGCTATACTGAAGTAAATAGCTGTTTTTAAATTTACTAACCCCGCCCTGTAATTTTTTATAGCACCTACCAAACTGGTAGAGCCTACAATAAATAAGGAGTATCCGGTTGCTACTAATGGCGGTACACCAAAAAGGTAGACTAAAACAGGGATTGTTAATATAGAGCCGCCGCCACCAATAAGTCCCAGCGAAATACCAATAAGAATGGATGCTATATATCCTGCAGTCATCATGGTTATTTCTTGCAAAACTCCTATTTAGGTTTTGCATTGGTTGTAACTTTTGTCACAACCACTATTTTGAGCAAATGCCTATACGTTGGTAAAGGTACTCATTAGTGCTAATATTTTTCAACATAAAGTCGGCAATATCGCCTGCATTAATGCCATTTTTAAACGGCTCTGGTTTAACATTTACACTGGTAATATATTCAACAGTTACATCTGCATCTTTAATATCCGGCGGGCACATTACTGTCCAGTTAAGTGATGATTGCTGCAGGTATTCAAAAGCTGCAAAATGTTCGGCACCTACTTCTTTAAACACTGCAGGATAATCCGGACTTAAGAAACGATATGTATAGGTTTCGTCATCCAATAAGCCCATGCCACCTACCGATAGGATTCTTTTTACACCCGCTTTCTCCATTTGCGCAACTATATTTTTCATGCCCAAACTGCGGGTTTGATCAATATTTTTAAAATTTCCGCCAAGTGCGGATAAAACAGCATCGCTGCCATTTACTGCATCAAAAACATCCTGCTCATCAAACACATAACCCTGCACTGCTTCCAGCATTTCGTTATGATTATCCGCATCAATTAACTTAGTTATATCGCGGCTAAAAGCCCTTACTTTATGGCCCTGGCCCAATGCCATTTGCACAATACGTTTACCCACCTGCCCTGTTGAGCCAAATACAGTAATTATCATAATACAATAATTTCTAATAAAATTAGACCAAATAAAGTTATTAATAAGAATAAACAATGTTAACCCTGCAGCAGGTTCTGCCCGGGCTTTACTTGCGTCGCACTCTTGTACGGCAACAATTCTATGCAGCAAAAAAGGTTATTGCACAGCCACTACCTGATCGGTAAGCTCATAGGTATCAATGCCTAGATGGCTTTCATCATATACACACTCACCGTTTTTTATAACCAGAATTTGAGGAGATTCGTGGTATACATCAAAAGTATGGGCTATGGCATCAGACAGGTGCCGGTATTTGATTAAATCCAGGTAATAATAATCTGCATTGGGTAAATTACCCGCATTTTCTAAACGCTTTAAGGCAACGCTACTAATATTACAGCGCGTACTGTGTTTAAATACTACCTGCGGGGTAATAGCAGATTTGGTTTTAATATCATCTATTTGCTGCTGCTCGGTAAGCGCAATCCATTGTAACATAAGAATAAAGGAATAGGCTTATCTTCTGAAATAGTTTTTATCGTGTGAGGGGCAATTAGAGCCCTTTCTGCTTTCAAAGCAGGAAGAGAACATGGCTGCCATAAGGCTAACAAATAAAATGACTAAGATCGATTTTTTCATGATTCGATGTTTATATTGGTTATTTTAAGGATATGGACACACAAATTTACGATAAAACTCAAAAACCTGCCTTAATGTTGTGTTCTAATTAAAAAATATTCTATTTGAAAGCATATTTTAAGGTGTATAGGCAGATTTATACCAAACCTTTTATGCTGCCAATACAACAGAACGTACAAGAGTGCGACGCAAAGGAAGCCAAATAAAACTTCAAAAGCCGGGTAAACCAGTCGCCTTTAGCTACTGATTATACACATTGATACCCATTTTTATAATGGCAAAGGCCTAACCATTATCTTTGACGCATATAATTTTTCTTTAACACCGCCATTATTGGGCTAAATTTTTTGTAATGAAACTTGAGTTGCAGCGTCCGCTTGCTTTTATTGATCTGGAAACCACCGGCATAAGCATTAGTAATGATAAAATTGTAGAAATAGCTATCGTAAAAATTATGCCCGATGGTAGTAAGCTGGTAAAACGCAAGTTAATAAACCCGCAAATGCCCATACCCAAAAATGCCAGCGATGTTCATGGCATAACTGATGAGATGGTTAAAGACGCCCCTACTTTTAAACAGGTAGCCAATGAATTAAAGCAATTTATGGACAATTGTGATATGGGTGGTTATAATAGTAACCGATTTGATGTGCCATTATTAATTGAAGAATTTTCACGTGCCGGCATGGACTTTTCTATTGATGGCCGTAAAATGGTGGATGCACAAAAGGTATTTCATCAAATGGAGCAAAGAACGTTAAGCGCAGCTTATAAATTCTATTGCGGAAAATCGTTGGAGGAAGCGCATAGTGCAGAAGCTGATGCAACGGCTACCTGGGAAGTGTTGGAAGCACAGGTAGAGCGATACCCTGCCTTAGGCAACACAGTAGAAAGCATTGTTAAGTTTACCGGAGAAGATGATATTGTTGATTTTGCACGTCGTTTTATAAAGGTTGATGGTATAGAGATTTTTAATTTTGGCAAACATAAAGGCAAAGCGGTTACAGAGGTTTTAAAAGCCGAACCCCAATATTACGACTGGATGATGCGGGGTGATTTTGCGATTAATACCAAGCAAAAGCTTACTGAGATATTTAACCGCTCGCTGTTAAAAAAAGCCTAATTGAAATTAAGAAACTATGTTTAGCATTGCCGGAATTTTGCGCATAGATTTATTAGTGTAATTTCGGCACTCATCACAAGCCATATTTTGGAAAAGCTAGTTATTATACCTACTTACAACGAAAAGGAAAATATTGCCGAAATTATTAAGGCCGTATTTGATTTACAGCAAGGTTATCATATTTTGGTTATTGACGATAATTCTCCCGATGGCACTGCTGCCATTGTAAAATCATTGTTTCCCACCTATAAGAACCAGCTTTTTTTAGAGGAAAGACAAGGAAAACATGGTTTGGGTACCGCGTATATTCACGGGTTTAAATGGGCAATTACCAATGCCTATGATTTTATATTTGAAATGGATGCCGATTTTTCTCACAATCCACAAGATCTGGAACGTTTGTATAATGCCTGTAAATATGATGGCGCCGATGTAGCTGTTGGCAGCAGGTATGTGCCGGGTGGGCAAATAGAAAACTGGCCACTTGACCGCCATATTTATTCTAAAGGCGGGGCCCTGTATACACGTATTATTACCGGCATGAAAGTTAAAGACCCTACTGCCGGTTTTCTTTGCTATAAAAGGGCTACACTGGAAAATATAAACCTGGATGCCATAAAATTTGTGGGCTATGCTTTTCAAATTGAAATGAAGTTTGCCGCCTGGAAACTGGGCTTTATTATAAAAGAAGTGCCTATTGTTTTTAAAGACAGAAAGGTGGGTGTTAGTAAAATGAGCAAAGGCATTTTAAAAGAAGGTGTACTGGGCGTTTTAAAAATACAATGGAACAGTTGGTTTAAAGATTATCATCAAACAGTGCGGATAAAAAACCCTGCAACAAGCACTTTTTTTACCAGCGATGTAGCTGCTGAGCAGAAATAGTTTTTTACAAACCTTTCTGTTATAGTTTCTTTGCATCACATGAAAGCAGCACTCATACGTTTACATACTGCGGTTTTTTTATGGGGCTTTACCGGTGTACTGGGCAGGCTTATTTCCCTAAACGAGGGTTGGCTGGTTTGGTGGCGTATGTTAATTACCGCTATTACGCTATGGGTGTATTTCTACCTAACCGGTAAAATTGAAAGAATAAATACGCGCAGCTTTGTAAAAATTGCAGGCATTGGCACCATTCTCTCCATTCACTGGTTATTATTTTATGGCAGCATTAAATACGCCAACGTATCTATTGCCTTAACCTGTTTAGCAACAACGGGGCTTTTCTCCGCCATTATTGAACCACTATTTTTTAAAAGAAAAATTGATTTACGAGAAATATTATTGGGCACTTTTGCGCTGGCCGGTATTACCATTATTTATTTTACCAATCTGCAATTTTCAATAGGTATTTATATTGGTCTTTTATCATCAGTAGCTACGGTGGTGGTGTCGGTAATGAATAAAAAAATAGTAGGCGGTTATACCCCGCAGGCAATAACATTATACCAGTTAACCGGCGGCTTTTTAGGCTTAACAATGCTTATGCCATTATACAACTGGTTATTACACTCGCCCATACAAATACCACAGCAGTGGGATTGGCTTTGGCTTACCATACTGGCCTGTTTTTGTACTGTACTTACCTTTATTTTATATATAGGCGCATTACATAAAGTAAGTGCATTTACGGTAAACCTAACGCTTACATTGGAGCCGGTATATGGCATTATATTGGCATTTGCGGTTTACCACGAAAACAAATATTTAAGCCATTATTTTTATATTGGGTTTGCCTTTATTTTAATAGCGGTACTGTTGCAAATGAGGCGGCTGATAAAACAAAAACCGCAACCAGTATTACCCGATGCCTGATTGTTGTTAACCAACTACAGATTAATCATGTAGCTTTTCTTGCCACGCTCGGTTCAGGGTTCCTCCTTTGAGGCAGCAATCATGTTTTGTTGTTTTTGCGGGCTGTTAAAAGCCCAATAGCATTACCACTGTACAAGTGTACGACGCAAGTAAAGCCGCATTTATATTGGATTGCCTGGCTCAAAAAATGTATTTCAATTAATGTGTAGCGCCAATAAAAACATTATGAGGCCCAATAGGCTTACCTAGAAAATCTTTGACAGGCATATCCACACCATACATGGCTGATAGGGAAATTCCCTGTTTTAAAAGTTTACTTTTAATATCAGTAATAAATTGATCTTTATTGTACAGATTAGATTTTCCTATTTTAAACCCGGGATCAAGTTGTACATTTTTTGAAAGACCAGCCACACTTTCCTGCCCATGTTGATTGGAGAGCCATGTAACAACAGGTTCTAATGCATTGATGCTGGTTTTTACAAAAGCCTGACCACTTTTGAAAAAATAATTATTAGATACCAAATACAGCTGGCTGGTATCAATCGCATCGTCAATATACATAGCAAGGGCCTTACCGCCAGATGCAAAAATATTATTGGCTACCACCACTTTTTTAAATTCATGCCCCATGGTATATAATCCACTGGGCGTTCCATTTATCAAATTTGCATCATCGCAATAAACCGTATTGTTATACACAAAAGTATTTGTAACCTCATAATTTTTGGCTGCACCCCAAACAGCTATACCGCCATAACTATTTTTACGACCATCGTTAACACTTACATTAAACCGGATAGTATTATTGGTAAAAGGCAATAATGCACCATATTCGGCCAGTAAATATCCGGCACCTTCGTTATCGTGTGAGTAGCAATATTGTATTATGCAATTGGATGATCCGCCATCAATATCAAAACCACCACCATCCTTATTTAATCCTGCATGATTATGATGCGACTCGCAATATTGTATAATAGCGTTTTTACAAAGCCATACCCAAATCCCTACCGGCCCGCCTGCTGTACAGCGGTTATCTGCGCCATTTTCATAGGCTAAGCAATGTTCAATTAAAAGGTTGGCAACACCACCCATTACTATACCATTGCCGGAGTGATTATCTGTTTTACCAATAATACCCCGGTTATTAAAAGCTTTACAATTACTAATGATAAAATTGGTATGATGAAAAAGAGTTTGCCCGCCATAAGAACTTATGCCTGCCTGCCCATTATTGCTCGCTACACAGTTGCTAATTTTTACATTGTTAAATCCTTTAACTTCCTCTCCTTCTGCGCAGCTAAATAAAACACCTTCCTGTTTAAAACCTTTTACAGTGCAATTTTCAACCCTTATTCCCTCACATTGTCTGTCTTTTTTGTCGGAATAAAAATGAATACCGGCACCATTATTAAAATCCACCCCGGATCCTCTAAATTCTAAATGCTGCAAATAAATATAAGAGGTATTATAACCAAGAAAACCGGTGGCATTTTCAGCGTTAATAATTGCATGCCCATTTCCATACGCACTAATTACAACAGGCTTTTCAGGTGTTCCACTATCTAAACTGTCTAATAATATTTCGCCATTAAAAACAGTACCACCTTCCAGCAATACAGTATCGCCTGGAGTAAATTGCATACTATTTATTTTGCCTAAGGATCTCCAGGAATGCTGCGGGGTTAAACCATCATTGTTGTCATTGCCTGCCGCACTAATAAAATAATTATTCCCTGCATAACAGGATACGATTATAAAAAAAAGCAAAGCAGTAAATAGTAATTTTTGCATGTAGCATCTAGCTTTTATTACCCGAAATATACCTAACCAAACTTCTTTTTGCAACAGGTAACAAAGTTTCCTCTACCGGAAAATGCAGGCCAGACTCAATAGCATATACTGCAGGATTTGGCAAGCCAGCACGGTTACGGATAAGGTCTAATTTTATACTTTCGTAGGTATTGGAAAAACCCCTTACCCATGTATTAATAAATTCCGTTTTAATGCTCCTGTATTTTTCGTTGTGCTTTTCAAAAATGCTTAACCGGTAATAATATACACGGGTATCTTTTTTCTCTGTTTCACTTAAAAAAAAGTAGCCTTCATTTAATTCCAATGGTATTAAACCGATGGGATTAATGCTCATTTTATCCTCTACAAACTCATAAATTTCTGTACCGCTTGATATGGTAAACTTCATTTTAGCTGCAGCATATTGAATAATATCTTCCAGTTCGGTCATCAGTTCATCATCCTCAATCATTTGCTGATACAACAATTGTAATTGTTGTAATTGCACTCCTGTAAATTTTTTAGGAAACTGCTCCTGCAGGTATTTCTTATTTTCTCTAAACGCAGTAATATTATTGTAATGAAAAATAATATCTGCCAGCTGAGGGTACAGCTTGTTCTCATTAAAACAGGCATTCACCTCTTTTAAATAAGCCAGTAAAGTGTATTTTTTTAGCTCAAAATCTATATAGCCATCTGCAAACCAGGTTTCTGATAGTGATTTCATATAAATAAGTTTTTCATATGGGTAATTTACAACAAAAGCTGCAATGAAAAACTTACTTTGACTAATACCTTATTTGCTTTAAGTACAATTTAACCAAAAGCCAACACCACCATAAATAAAGTAATGAACTCGGCTGCCAGTCCATTTTTCAGCACCGCTTGCGTCGCACTCTTGTGCGGTTGGATTATATATTGGGCTTTTTTGGGATAGGAGTAAATAAATATTATGGTACAGTCTTCCCACTATAGAAACCTCACATTATCCTTCAGGCAGGAATAACTATGCTAGTTTAACATTAGTAGCCGTTGGCCCCCTTTTTCCCATTTCCTTCTCAAATGTAACGGTGTCGCCTTCCCTAATATTATCTACCAGACCACTTACATGAACAAAAATTTCTTCATTAGTGCTAGTATCTACTATGAAACCAAATCCTTTTGTTGCATTAAAAAACTTAACTACACCATTATACATTGTTTATGCTGTTTATGGATGATGGAAATACTTTTAAATATAGCTACTGGTATAAGCTAAATGGCAATGAAGATATGATTAAATACATATTCAAATCTTTAGATACTTAACAGTAAATAGACTGTTATACACTGAGTTTACTATCAAATTTTGCTAATTTGCTTTAGTGTTTTTAAATCGTAAACCTGAATTTCATTTTTATCTGTCTTATCGTATTTGTTATTATTATTGGTGTCGTAATGTCCGGTAATTACAATGTTTCCGGTATGTTGATTAACTATCCAATTGCGGCAGAAAAACTTATTATCTGTCAATTGGGTTCTCTCCTTTCCATCAGTGGACAATACAATGATTTGCTGAGGGTCGGCCCAACCAATACCATTTTTGTTATCCAAATTAACTGTTTGTGCCGCTACAATCATTAAGTTAATACCTAAACTGTCTATTTTTATCTGTTCAACTTTCTCTATATAACCATCATTTGGGAAGTCTACCTGACTGGTTTGCCCCGTTTTTGTATTTATAAACAACAGATACCTGCTTTTAGTATCAAACATTTTACCCCAATTTTCAATGGAGGCTATTACATAATCTGTGCCTACCACTTCTGTTAATTTATTGAAATGAACATAATTGTATTTATCCTGCCCAAAAGCACCAAGGGCAAAGATTGTTAGCATCAAAATCGATAGTATTTTCATCTTTTCCTGTTTAATTATTAAAAATTGTATTCAAATGCTGAAACAATTAAAGCAATCTCCATAATTGCATCAGCAATTTAGGTTACCAGCTATTTCGTATGTTCAATTCCGTCTTTTATGGCACCTTCAAGTATGTCAAAATTGATATCTCTCAATTTTTTGAACTTAATGCAATAGCCAGTCACGCTTGCCTTACCTATTGTTTTCCCATAGGTATCTGGCAAATAGTTTTTGTCCTCAAAACCCATTATATACACTGAAATACCAGTTGTGTTGGCGCTTATACCAATTTGATAAAACGGTTTGCTTTTCCCATCAGCATATTGTAATGTTTGAAGTCCATATCCAATATTAGGATTAGCAACAATTTTACCCTTATCATCTTTGCCATCCAAAAACCAAAGTTTGGCTGCTGGCATTAACTCAAGCAAGCGTTTATGCAACGCTTCCAAATCAGCACGCTTTTGTTCGGGTTGAGATGCTATGTATTCCTTTATTTGTTGTTGAATATTCATATAAAATATCATTTACCAAGTTATACATGCTAAATCCAGTTTGGCCCATAAATATATTCTTCCCAGAAGGCCTTGTACTATTTATATTTTCACATTCTTCATATTACCATTCCATAAAATCGCCTGTGCTTTGAAGTTAATAATTATTGTTTTTCAAAAAAAAGTAATTCAAAAATAACGATATGCTTCTGCCAAATTATTGGGCTAAAATACATTCACATTATAATTATTAGCCTAACCAAATATGCCAGTTCAGCTTTACTTGCGTCGCACTCTTGTACGTTCAGATTATATGTTGAGCTTTACTGAAGCGTATATTTTTTCTTATACAACTTAGATGTAGTTAACCCATGGTGTGGAAGCCAAATAATAAAGTACAAACACCCAAAGCGACAGGTAAAATAGTTTAGTTTAATTTTTAATGCTATCTTAAAAGTCAAATAGTACGGTAATAAATCTAACGAGAGCCATTTTCTGCAACATGAGCCATAGATATAAGGAAGTACAAGAGTGCGACGCAAGTAAAGTTCATTAATGATATGCTGCCCTGGCACAAACAAATTCTTACTAATTACTAAAGTAAACAGTTATAAAAAAAGTCTTTACAATTTAACCGCTAAAACTAAAACATATGAAAGTATTACGTATGCTTATAATGCTGTGCCTGCTGTTAACCACATTCATTGCACAGAGCCAGCGAAATTTTAAATCGGGCAATGTAAACCTTCAATTCCCCGGGCCACTTACCATTGCCAGTTCAGTTGGTATGTTTGAAGGTAGCGGCACTATTGATGATGTTTCAGGAAATTTGCTTTTGCAAACAAACGGGTTCTTTTTATACAATGCAGCCGGTACTATATTGGCAACAGTGGGCACAGCTTCGGGTATTTCTGCAGCGCAAAGTGGCCTTATCTTATTAAAACCAGGATCAACAACTGACTATTATATTTTTACTGTTGAAGGTTGGCCGGGCAGTGGTTTTGGCCTTGGCCATTCTGTATGGAGCACCAGCTCAAACACACTTACTACACCCCTTTCCTCACTTAATGGCGCATGTATAGAACAGCTTACCGCAACCTGCGATGGCAGGGGCGGTTACTGGATAATTTCTCATCAAAAAGGGGTTGGTTCAGGCACTAGTAACCTTTACGTTGCTTACAACTTAACATCTGCGGGATTAAATACTACGCCTGTTATTTCAAAGGGCATTATGAAATACCCGGCATCTGGAAATAACCGATATGGTTGCATCACCATTTCACCCGATGGGAAAAGGATCTGTAGTGCATTTGGCGGCTTGCCCGTAACAAATAATACCACCGTTGAAACTGGCTTTTTTAATAATGCTACAGGCGTAATTAGTAGTGTTGTAACATTACAACAAAACTCTTCCACTAACCCCAAAAAGGTATTACCTGCCGCTTATTGCGGCACTTTTTCACCAAACAGCAAATTGCTCTATGTAACTTCTGTTGGTGGTGCCACTTCTATTAAACAGTTCCAGCTGTTACCTACTATAAGTGCAACCATTGCATCCAGGTTTGATGTATTTTCTTCGTCTAACCCCAACTTACCCTGGGCTTTAAGACTGGGCCCAGATGGCAAAATGTATGGCGGTGTTTATAATACCACAAGTATTGTTTCAGTTAACAGCCCCAATTTAGTGGGTCTGGCATGTGCCTATAATCCAGCTGCTTTTCCGGCAAATACTTTTCTATGTAATGCCATGTTTAGCCAGGTGCCGCCCAACTGCCAGCCATGTAATGTTCAGGGTACTATTGATGTTTCTAAATTTACCATCTGCAAGGGTGATAGTGTAATACTTTATTCAAATGGTTTTGGCGGCGCACCACCTTATTCCTACCAATGGACTCCCTCTGCAACTATTAATTGCCCTACCTGTAATATAACCGGGGCGCACCCAACTGCCACAACAACATACCAGGTGGTAATAACAGATGTATTGGGCTGCAGTACTACAAAAACTATCACAGTTACTGTAGATACTACCTGCTGTGGCACCTGCTCTGCTCCTGTAAATCTTACAACCACCTGCGGAAGCGGTACACAATGCGGCCAAACTATTTTTTCGTGGGCGCCAGGTACATGTGCGCTTAGTTATAACCTAACGTATACAGATTTAAATACAGGCATTACCACCACCATTAATGTTAGCAGTGGCACCAGTATTAATATATCGCTTATTCCGGGGCATATAATTCAATGGCAGGTACAAACTATTTGTAACAATGGGCTAGTCTCGGGCTATTCTGCGGTACAAACCTTTACTGCTATTAATTGCGGCCAGTTTTGCAGAAGCACATCGCAGGCAGCAGCAACCGATGTCTCAGTGTATCCAAACCCGGCTACTAATAATGTAACGATAACTATAGCAGCAAGGGTTCAGGGTACACAAAAAGTTATGCTTACCGATTTCTCAGGCAGGATATTAATGCAAAAAAATGTACAATCAGGCAAAAGCTATCATACAGTGCAATTTAATGTGGCTTCACTTATGGCTGGCGTATACCTGATTCAAATTCCATCACAAAATGGAATGATTGTAAAGAAGCTGGTGAAGCAATAAAGCAATTGTTGCCTTTGTTTTCCTTTGCTGTTGCCAGTGCCATTGTTGGACACAAATCCAATAATGGCATTGGTTTGCGGAATAAAAAGTAGAGAACCAGCATTTTTTACCTGGCAAAAAATGACAATACAGCTTTTCTTGCGTCGCACTCTTGTGCTTTCTGTAATGCCATGCAGCTTTAATTGGGGGTAGATTAAAGCAAAGTCGGTTGGTCAGGCGACCAACCGCGGCGGGGTATAACCGCAGCAAGGGCCCAAACAGCCTTTAACCATAAAGCACCCCCAAAACCGTCAAACTGGCTCCATTTGGTGCTTCGGGAGCTCCTTTTACTGCTTTTGAAGCCCCTTTTCTGTCTACTTGTCATCCATTTAAGTCTTTGGAAGCCCCACTCGGGTTTTTGTAACGCCCTTTTTTGGCTTCGGTAAAGGCTGCCCAAACATCTAAAGGCGCTTTTTTTGGTAAGGGAGCCCCCTTTTTATCTTTTGCCCTTGCAAGGGCAGTTTTGCCTTAAGATGGCTGAAAAAAATTTGCACCCGTTTTTTTTACAAATAAAAAAGCATTTGTACATTAGAAATACAATTAAATCTTTCACCCAAAAACAAAACTACTATGTCAAAAAATCCCCCAATCCGAAACTACAACTTTACCGACGCAGACCTTAAACAAAGAGTTGACAGCCTGATCCTTAGTATTACCCGCGACATTACAGACTTTAACAAACGTGGCGTAATAACCGCCACCCTGGATGCGCTTGCTGCTAAAAACGAAGCATTTGACAATTTACCCACCGATGAAGAATTGCTTGGCCAAAAAACTACCGCCACCGAAAACAAAGATGCCGCCGCCACCGTACTTAAAGCGCAGATACGCGCTATAAGAGGCATGGCAGACGATAAATTTGACGGCAAAGGCATTTACCGCAGTTTTGGCTTTGAAGGCATGGACGAAATGACCGACAACGATTTGCATCGCCTTGGCAAACGTGTATTTAGGGTGGGTACCGCCCAACAGGCAGCCATGCAGGCAAATGGCCTTACGGCAGAGGTACTTACTGCATTAAACGATGCCACTGCAAATTTCGACACCCTGATAGATGTACAGGACGATGCCATAAAAACACGGGATATTGCTGCCGAAACAAGGATTAATGCCGGCAACGAACTGTTTGCCGAATTCAGCCGCCTGTGCAATATTGGCAAAAGCCTTTACCAGGATACAGACGAAGCCAAATACAACGATTATGTAATAGACAGCAGTCCGGCAACGCCACCCACGCCGCCACCACCCACCAATTAAAATAAAAAAGCCCTGCGAATAGCGGGGTTTTTTGTAGCCAATCTCTACATCTTTTCTCCCCTTTTCTTGCGTCGCACTCTTGTACGGATTATGAATTGGGCTTTTATTGTTGCGTAGATTAAAGCGAACGATGTTGGTCAGGCGACAAACATCGGCGAGGCTTCTGTAAAACGTCACTTTGTAATTTGTAAACTATTGATTTTATAACCGTCTGAATATCTTACCAATTCTATTGTTGCGTCGATAATTTCGTCTGTTGATTTAATTTTACTTGCTGTCACCAACGCAACTTTGTCACTTTTATAAGTTATTGTCCTGATCTTTATTATCATGCTTTGCTGCATATGAAATCTTGATGGTTCGCCATTTTCAAAAATCATAGTTGAGTCATCTAATGTTGTCGGGCTGTTAGAATTTTTAATTTGAAGAAAACTGTCTACTCCTTGTTTGTTTAAAGTATCAATTATACTTAAGTCTAGAACATAGTTTTTTGTATTAAATGAAGGATTTATGTTAATCATTGTGTCAACGCATTGTTTAATTAAATTAAAAGCAACTTCGTTTGAATTGTTATAGTTTTTGGCAAAGTCAGTTCTAGACTTGCAGCTATACAAAAAGAAAAATGTCGCAATTACCAAAAGTCGAAAAGTTGTTGTCATGTAGGGTGTTGCATTTATGGCAGCTAACTCAAAAATAGCCAAAATCTCTTTATTCAAATCCCAATCTCCATTATCCGCTGTAGTAAAAGCTCCACATATAATCCAAACGCTGAAGTGTGCGACGCAAGCGGCGATGCCATACCTGCTATTGCCGGGTACAAAATAAAATATTGAAATAAAAGGAGTTGCTTAATTTATAACCAGCCAAACTTTTCTATCAGCCTTTCTTTCTGGTTGCGGGCAACGGGTATATGTTGATTGTTTGAAAGGATAAGGTAATTGCCCTCGCCTCGTACATATTTTTTTATATGATCTAGGTTCACCAAATATTGGCGGTGTACGCGTAAAAAATTTCTTTCTTCCAACACTTCCTGTATATCGCCAAGTGTTTTGGCTACGGTATGCTGATGGCCATCTACCATGTAAAAACGGGTATAGTTATTATCTGACTCGCAATAAATAATATGTTTTACTTCTGCAAATGTTACCCCGTTCTGGTAAGGGAGTGCTATTTTATCGGGGAATGTTTTTGTACCTCCTTGCATTTGTTGTTTAAGTAAACTCAGCTGCTGTTTTTCGGGCCACCTGCGTTGTTCGGCTTTTTCTACTGCGGCTTTCAGGTCTTTACCATCAATGGGTTTTAGCAAATAATCCAGCGCACTAAAACGAAAAGCTTTTACAGCAAATTTATCATAAGCCGTTACAAACACCAGGCTAAAATGTATAGGCCCTGCTTTTTCCAGTAACTGAAAACCATTCATTACGGGCATTTCAATATCCAGGAATACCATATCAGGTTGCAGCTCTTTTATTTTAATCAGGCCATCCTCACTTTCGGTACATTCGGCTGCCACCACTACCTGCGGACAATACATTTTTAACTGTAATGCCAGTAACCGTACACAATCTGGTTCATCATCTATAATAATTGCTTTAAGCATATAATTTTCTATACGGGTATTTGAATGATCACTTTTGTACCGGTGGCATTGTTCAGGCAATCTTTCAGGTCGTTTATTTTTACATTGGCCTGTATCTGGTATAACTGGTTAATGATATGGATACGGTCTGATGTCATTTTTAAACCAAAGGACTTTTGCCGGGTGGCAGATTTGCTTTTATACTCCGCTGCCAATGCCCGGCCAATACCATCATCTGTTATTTCAATATGCAGCAAATGTTCTGAAGGATGTGTAACATCAACTACAATACTACCCCCTAATTTTTTGTGCATTAGCCCATGCCAGATGGCATTTTCAACATAAGGCTGCAATAACAAGGGGGGTATTTCAATATACTCCTGGTCTATACTTTCCGCCACCTGAATTTGATATTGAATTTTATTTTTAAACCGCATGGCTTCCAACTGAATGTATAATTGAAGTGTTTCCAGCTCTTTTTTTAGCGTTACTTTTTCTGAATGTGAGTTTTCTAATACCAGTCTGATAAGCTGCGAAAAAATGGTTAGATATTCTGAGGCGGTGGAAGAATCATTTTCCAGTGTATAGAGTTTGATAGAATTAAGGCAGTTAAAAATAAAGTGCGGGTTCATTTGTGCACGAAGTGCCGTCATTTCCGTTTCGGCTATCTTTTGTTCGAATGCAGCATGCACCTGCGCTATCTTTTGCGCTTCTACCAGTTTGCTTTGTTCTTCCAGCTCTAGTGTTCTTTTTTGTAGGGCAGCTTCTAATTGCAGGGCGTGCTCATGCTGCATGTTATTTTTTTCTATCAAAACCAGTTTACTGCGGTACGAAAGCGCAAAAGAAAAGAAAATGGCTTCAATGGTTAAACCCAATAAGAGAAAGGCCGGCACAAAAATGATGATCATAAAAAACTCAGGACTGGCATATGGCAGAAGAAAGAAAAGCCTTGTCATAGGCAGGCACCACAAAAAAAGCAAACTGATTAAACCACTAAACAAGAACCATTTTATAGGCGATTTACTTTTTGCCGTTAAAATCAATAAAACAATATGTAGGATAGCAACGGGTATTATAGATATAAAGTACCCGTAGTAATTGGGGTTAAACAAAAACCAGCCGGTTCTTACTGTAGTAAATTCTATTAGCATTTGAATAAAAGCAATACCTACCAGCACTTTTACTATTACCCAACCCTTTTTAAAATGAACAGGCAACTGTAGCATGCTCCCAATAAAAAGGCTATACATGGCAGGTACAAGGAAAAGAAATACAGAGAGCATTATATCGTGCACTAATGCAGGAAATAATCCGAGCGAATGACGGATATCTATCCAAAACAAACAAGTTATTAGCGAGGAAATAGTATAGGCTATATACCATAGAAAGGCAATATCCCGGTATAGATAAAACTGGTACATAGCATACAACGATATAAAAAAGAGACAACCAGCCATAGCTGCCAGTAAAAGAAAAAGATACCTGTCAGTAAAAATACCGCTGGCGGCTTTTGCCATAAAAGTATAATCAGTTTCTAATGCAATGGTGGGTGGCACAAACTGGTTTTGGCGGTCTTCTGTTCTTACCCAAAATGTATTGGTACCCTGCGGCGAAACCATTAAAGGCAAACCTTGAAAGGCAGGCGCTGTTGTTTCATAGGCACCACTACGTGCAATAATGGTATCACTGTTATACAAACGGATAAAGTAATGTGGGGCTAACATAACCCGCAAACGCAATGTATCTGTTGTCGATGTATTGTGTATGGTAAAAGTAAACCATTGTATAATAAGGGGCCTTTCTGATAAGACAGCGTGCCGGTAGTCCTGGGTAAATGGCACAAATGCCTGTTTTTTTGCTTCTTCAAATGATAAGGTTTTATTGCTGGCGGGTTCTTCGTAAAACAAACTTTTGTCGGCAATATCCAGGCTGGTTTTCCAGTTGGGTTCGCCGTTTAGCACAATGGTATCCTGTGCAAAAGAAAGCTGCACCATAGCCACCAGTAAAAAAGATATTAGCCATATTATCCGCTGCATAAAAGTGCGTGTAAGTTTTAAAAATAATTAAAGCCAGCTGTATTACCTAAATGCAGTGGTGAGCAACCAGTTTCTTGAGTAAATGGTAAAAAGTAATGGATACTTAATGTTTGCCAAGTAATGCCTGTTGTTCACTCATAAATATGACCACTGGCTAAATATCGTTTTTAGAATGCCCTGCAAGAACTGAATTTTATTGCAGAAAAATATCTTGTAAAGTACAATGACCTATTCAGTTAAATAAAAAAAGCCTGTTGAAATCACCTAAAACAAAAAACGAGCGACTTAAGATTTTATGAAATATAATAGAGCCATTCCACTAATAAGCCTTTGCGGAACTATACTGTTTTTGGCAATAGTTATTATTCTTCATGTAATACGACCCGATAAAAATATCATGTCTTGTTTTGTTAGTGAATATGCTGTTGGTGATTATAGCTGGCTTATGACGACCGCATTTTTATCACTTGCAACAGGCGTATCATTACTGCTGCTTGCATTAACAAGGATTGTTAAGGCATCAAAAACAAGTGTAATAACCTTAGGTATTTTTTGTGTTGGGGCTTTTCTTTTAGCAATATTCCCAACAGATATTCCGGGAAACCCGCCTACATCCACCGGCTTAATTCACGGCCTTTCTGCACTTGTTGCATTATTAAATTTAGGCATTGCAATGATCTCCTGGGGTTTTGATTTCAGGGGTAAGAAAAAATGGAACAGCATAGCAAAATTATCCTGGATTTTTGGCGCTGTAAGCCTTGCGTTATTTATCATTTTCTTTATGAGTCCGCCTTCGTTCAGGGGGCTTATGCAAAGAATATTGTTACTATGGAATATTAGCTGGATAGTGCTGGTAAACTGGAAAATATTGTCATTATGGTATTACCAATTACCGTACACACCCCGCTTCGGTAAAAGATAATAAAAGATACACCCGTACAAGAGTGCGACGCAACGAAGACACCATAAAAAGTCAAAGTTTGGCTCATAAAAAAAATCAATTTTCAATTTCAACAACAAAACGTTATGCTAAAAAAAATTCTTAAGTGGACGGGTATTACCATTGGCAGTCTGCTGGTAATTGTATTAGTGTTCTATGCAGTTGCGTATTTTAATACTGAGGCACGCATCAATAAAGTGTACGATGTTAAACTGGATAAATTGGTAATACCTACTGACAGTGTAAGTTATAACGAAGGCAAACATATTGCAGAGAACCGGGGTTGCCTTGGCTGCCATGGTCAAAATCTTGCAGGGGGTATTGTTTTTTTTGATGAAACATCACCTTTAGGAATATTGGCTACCGCCAATTTAACCAGCGGCAAAGGTGGTATACATTATACTGATGAAGATTGGGTACGTGCCCTGCGCCATGGTTTGGGAAAGGATAATAAATCTGTCTGGTTTATGCCATCCAACGAAGTATGCAATATTTCTAACCATGACATGGCAGCCCTTATTTGCTTTTTAAAACAAGAGCCGCCGGTAGATAAAATGGTGCCCGCAAAGTCAATAACACCATTAACAAGGGTTTTGGTTTACTTAGACAAATTTCAATTGTTTCCGGCAGAAATAATAGATCATAATGCGGTGTATAAAGATACGGTACTACCTGCTGTTACTGCAGCATATGGCGAATACCTAACCACCAGCTGTCAGGGTTGCCACGGGGCGCAAATGAAGGGTAATCCGCCACATGGAGATAATGAACCACCTATACCAAACATTAGCTCCACCGGCAATGTGGGCAACTGGAAAGACACTGATTTTATTACTGCGCTGCGCACCGGCAATACACCCGAAGGCAAACAATTAACAGACTATATGCCCTGGAGAGCCCTCACTTTTACCGATGATGAGCTAAAAGCCATTTACCTGTATTTACATGGGTTGAAATAAGGCACTTAATTAGATATGAATTTTTAATCGTGGGGCAGTGTCAAAGCTCGGGTTTAGTGGCAGCTGCAAAAAAATATATAGGTTGCAACGAAATTGTAACCGGAAAGAAGCCGCTTTTTGCACCTGTAAGTTTAAATAGCTATGCACCTTTCTTATTAGCTGCCGACCATTGCCCCAACCGTACAAGAGTGCGACGCAAGTGGCGATGCCATATGCGCTATTGCCGGGTACAAAAATTTTATAACAATCTATGCCGCAAACCTGCAACCTTTGCACTAATTAATTGTTTTATAGCCATGGCATATTCTTCTTTAGCAGCTTGTTTAACAGATTTGGAAAAGCAAGGCGAACTGGTACGTATTAAAGAACCCGTTGACCCTTTTTTGGAAATGGCCGCTATTCATTTAAGGGTGCACGAAGCCGGTGGTCCCGCTTTATTATTTGAACAGGTAAAAGGCAGTAAATACAGGGCCGCTTCGAATATTTTTGGCACTTTAAAAAGAAGCGAATTTATTTTCAGGGATACACTTACATTGGTAAAACAATTAATTGCATTAAAGAATAATCCGGCTGCAGCTTTAAAACATCCCCTACAGAATATGCAGGCAGGTTTTGCTGCTATAAAAGCTTTGCCTTTAAAAAACCCCATGTCAAAACCAGTACTGGCCAACGAAATAAACATCAGCGATATTCCACAAATACAGCACTGGCCAATGGATGGAGGTGCATTTGTTACTTTACCACAGGTATATACCGAAGATATTGAACAGCCCGGTATTATGCATGCCAACCTGGGTATGTACCGAATTCAACTTTCGGGCAATGAGTATATTCCCAATAAAGAAATAGGCTTGCATTATCAGTTACACAGGGGTATTGGGGTACACCAAACCAAGGCCAATAAAGCAGGCCAACCTTTAAAAGTAAGCATCTTTGCCGGCGGGCCACCCTCCCATTCTCTGGCCGCCGTTATGCCTTTGCCCGAAGGCATGAGCGAAATGACTTTTGCCGGTGTACTGGGTGGCAGGCGTTTCAGGTATTGTTATCAAGATGGATTTGGCATTAGCACCGATGCCGATTTTGTAATTACCGGAGAAGTGTACCCGGGAGAGAATAAACCCGAAGGGCCATTTGGAGATCACCTGGGGTATTATAGTTTGCAACACCCCTTTCCTTTAATGCGGGTGCATAAAGTGTATGCCAGGGATAATGCTATTTGGCCATTTACCGTAGTGGGTCGCCCACCACAGGAAGATACCAGTTTTGGCGAACTGATACATGCCATTACCGGTAGCGCCATACAACAGGAAATACCCGGTTTAAAAGAAGTACATGCCGTTGATGCTGCGGGGGTACACCCGCTGTTACTGGCGGTGGGTAGTGAACGTTATACACCTTATTTGCCCGCCCAACAGCCAGCCGAATTATTAACCATTGCCAACCATATTTTGGGCACCGGACAATTAAGTTTGGCCAAGTTTTTATTTATAACTGCTGATGATACCAATCAAATTTCGGCAAGCAATGTGCCCGCTTTTCTTGCCTTTGTACTGGAAAGAATAAACCTTGCCAGAGATGTACATTTTTATACCAATACTTCTATTGACACGTTGGACTATTCGGGTACCGGTATCAATCAGGGTAGTAAGGTGGTATTTGCTGCTTATGGCGCAATTCAAAGATCACTTTGCACCACGGTGCCGGAGCAATTGCAAAATCTGCACTATTTTACTTCACCCTATTTGGTGATGCCAGGTGTTATTTGCCTTAGTGCTGCCGCATTTACCAACTATGATACCGCCGTTGCCCAAATGCAGGAATTAAATAACCAACTTCAAAATCATATTGGCGACTTACAAAACCTGCCCCTGATAATTATTTGCGACGACAGCAAATTTACTGCAGCCAGCATGAGCAATTTTTTATGGGTAAGTTTTACCCGGGCTAACCCTGCCAATGATATATTCGGCATTGATAGTTTTTATAATAACAAACATTGGGGTTGTAATGGCCCATTGGTAATAGACGCCAGAATAAAACCGCATCATGCGCCACCAGTAGAAAAAGACAGTGCTGTTGAAAAAAGAATTGATAAACTATTTGATAAAGGAGGAAGCTTGTACGGGTGTATAAAATAAAAGAGGGGCAGTGGAGAACCATAGCCCCTTTTTTCAACCCTAAACCCTTAAAAAACTGGAACAAATGTAGAAAAAAACATTCCACAAAAGCAAAAAATTTTTTCATCTTTTTTTATCTGCTTTTTACAGGCTGCAAAAAGCTTCAATTGTTAATACATTGCTAACAAAACCTTCATAATCAGGCTTTTTATGCCCAAAAAAGCAAAGATTTCTGCAAATGCAATAGCATTTACAATTTTTAAGTAAGTGATTTTATGTAGATGAAAAGTCTACTAAATTTATATGCTACACAATTAAGGTGTATTTAGTAATTAAGAAGAAATCATATTAAATGCGCACTTTAATATGTTGCTGGTGCAGGTAATTTTTTAAATCGGGTATGGCTATTTCTTTGAAATGAAAAATACTGGCTGCAAGGGCGGCATCTGCAGCACCTTCGTTAAACACATCTACAAAGTGTTGCATGTTACCACCGCCACCGCTCGCAATTACTGGGACGGGTAATATCGCAGAAAGGGTTTTGGTAATATCCAGTGCAAAGCCCTGTTTGGTACCATCATGGTTCATTGAGGTTAACAATATTTCACCGGCACCTAAGTCAACTGCCTCTTTGGCCCAATCTATACAACGAGTATCTGTTTTTACACGGCCGCCATTCAGGTAAACATACCATTCGCCATCGGCTTCTTTTTTTGTATCAATGGCCAGCACTACACACTGACTACCAAAATCCTTTTCCAGTTCACGAATTAGGGCAGGCCTCTTAAAAGCCGCAGAGTTTACTGATATTTTATCCGCACCATTTTGCAATAACACACTAACATCCTCCACCGAAACTATGCCACCACCCACCGTAAACGGGATATTGATATGGTGCGAAATTTTATTCACCAGTTCGCTAAGGGTTTTTCTTTTCTCTACTGTGGCGGTAATATCCAGAAACACCAGTTCGTCTGCCCCTTGCTGGGCATAAAAAGCACCTAATTCTACAGGGTCACCGGCATCCCTCAAATCCACAAAATTGGTACCTTTTACCGTGCGGCCATCCTTTATATCCAGGCAGGGAATTATGCGTTTGGTAAGGCCTCTATCTATATTTACTGCTACACTACTCATATTAAATCAGTTTAAAATACCATTCAATAATGCTGTTATAAAAGCAACTAAGGTTTTTATGTACCCAGCTTAGGTATATTATGCAGCTTTACTTGCGTCGCACACTTGTGCTGCAAAACCAGTGGCAACAAAGGATGCATTATTTATTGCTACTCATAGCCACTTTTATACCAAGGCCAATTAACAATACCCCGGTAATTCTCTCCTGCCATTGAACAATGGTGGCCGATTTACTAAACCAGGCACCTACCCTGCCAAATAAAACAGCTACCACCATATTAACCAATGTACCTCCTACATTAAACCAGGTGCCTAAAAATAAAATTTGCCAGGCCGTATTACCCGCTGCCACATGAATAAACTGTGGTAAAAAAGCCAAAAAAAATAAAGCAACTTTTGGGTTAAGTACATTGGTTAATACACCCTGCCAAAATATTCTTTTGTATGATAGCGGCTGAATATGCGTATTCACTTCTAGTGCCTTTTTTTTGCTTAGCAAAGAACGAATACCCAAATAGAACAAATAGGCAGCACCCATATATTTAATGATATCAAAAGCCAGTGCCGATTGGGCAATAATGGCCGATAAACCAGCCATGGCTGCAAAAATATGCACCATACAACCCGCCATAATACCCAATGCCGATATAATACCTGCCCTGCTACCCTGAGATGTGCTGCGGGCCGCCACATATAACATATCATTACCGGGGGTGATGTTTAACAGCAATGCTGTTAAAGCAAACATCCAGAAATTTTCTATTATCATATGCGGCTTTGGTGTTGTATTTAGTTATTAACTTTCATTAGTTCTGGCAAACTAATACGGCCTTCATAAATGGCTTTACCCACAATGGCGCCACTACAGCCTATAAGCGCCAATTCTTCCAAATCCTGCAGGTTACTTACCCCACCACTGGCAATAAATTGCAAGTTGGGGAACTGGGTAATAATATTTTTATACAAATCAACAGATGGTCCTTCCAGTTTGCCATCCTTGCTTACATCGGTACAAAACAATTGTTGTATACCATGTTGCATGTATTTTTCTATAAAATCATAAATCCAGATATCGGTGGTTTCCAGCCAGCCGCCTATGGCAATTTTCTCATTCTTTACATCTGCCCCTAATAAGAATTTTTCAGCACCATAGGTAAGCAGCCATTGCACAAATAAAGTTTCATCTTTTACAGCAAGGCTGCCAATGGTGGCCCATGCAGCACCAGAGTTTAAAACAATCTTTACATCTTCTTCCTTTTTTATGCCACCGCCAAAATCAATAATTAAATTGGTTTTGGTAGCAATTGTTTCCAGTACTTTCCAGTTTTTAACTGCACCGGCTTTAGCCCCATCCAAATCAACCAGGTGCAATCTTTGCAAGCCTGCATCCTGAAATTGTAAGGCTATTTCAAGCGGATGCTCGTTATAGATTTTCTTTTGCGCATAATCGCCCTGTGTTAGGCGCACACATTTACCGTCAATAATATCAATGGCAGGTATAATTTGCATAAACAATTTTATTAAACATACAAGAACCCATATTGCCCAGTAGCATACCAAACGTACAAGAGTGCGACGCAAGGATGCCTGATTTACTTACTACAGCCTGGTTCAATAAATCAATTGTTATTAAATAAGTGATATAAAATTTTTGAGTATCTGCTCCCCCACTGTAGCACTTTTCTCGGGATGAAACTGCACCCCATAAAAATTATTTTTGTGCAATGCGGCACTGTAAGGATGTACATAATCGGTAGTGGCAATGGTGTGCCCACCGGTTGCAGCATAATACCCATGCACAAAATAGCAATAGCTTTCTTCTTTTAAGTGCGCAAACAAATTTGTTTTAAGCTGATAAATATTGTTCCAGCCAATTTGTGGCACTTTAATAGTGGCATCTAAGGGTTTGAACTGTTTTACCGGCTCGTCGAAAATACCCAGACAAGTGGTATCATTTTCTTCGGAATGCCTGCACATCAACTGCATACCCAAACAAATACCCAATACGGGTTGTGTAAGCTGTTTTAGCACATCGCTTAGTCCGCGTTCGTTTAGATAACGCATGGCGCTGCTGGCCTCACCTACACCGGGAAAAATGACTTTATCAGCAGCTTTTATTTGTGCATGATCGTCGGTTACCAAAGCTTCTACGCCAATACGCTCCAATGCATACAATACACTTTGAATATTGCCGGCATTGTATTTTACAATTACCAGTCGCTGGTTAGTTGTGATTGGTGTGCTGTTAAGACCTGATTCCATCAATAAATGCTTTTGTAGTGGCTTCAATAGTATCTGTTTGGGCGATGGCTTTTATATAGGCACTTCCAATAATAGCACCATTTGCATAGTTACAGGCCATATCAAAAGTGTATTTGTCTTTAATACCAAATCCAACCAAAATTGGATTACGCAACTGCATCTCCTGTAACCGTTGTAAATAGGCTTCTACAGGCGAAAAATCTTTATCGCTACCTGTAATAGACGAAGAAGATACTGCATAAATAAAGCCGGTACTTAATGCATCTAATTGCTGAATTCTTTCTGGTGCCGTTTCGGGTGTAACCAGAAATATAAAATCTAATCCGTATTTTTTTATGATAGCACCAAATTCTGTTTCAAACTCGTAGGGTGGCAAATCGGGCAATATAAGGCCATCAATACCCGCTGCGGCGGCATCGGCACAAAAACGTTCAAAGCCATATTGCAGGGCTGTATTCATATAACCCATTAAAATAACCGGAACAGTAATGGTGTCCCTGAAATGCTGTAATTGCTGAAATAATACTACCAGTGTCATTCCATTATCAATGGCTTGCAGACTGCTGGCTTGAATTACAGGCCCATCAGCTAAAGGATCGCTGTATGGCATGCCAAGTTCTATTAAATCAGCACCAGATTGCTGCAAGGCATGCATCACAGGAATAGTGCTATCCAATTGCGGATATCCTGCAGTACAATACACGTTTAATATACCCTTATTTTTTTGTGCAAATAGTGTTTGTAAACGACTCATTGAATTTGTTTTTCCATTTTAATATTCCACCTTAACTGTTAGTGGTAATCATTATTTCAATTATGCTTTTTGCAAAGCCAATACGCTACATGGCTTTCATATAGGTGGCCAGGTCTTTATCGCCCCTGCCACTTAAACACAATACCACCACATCTTTTTCAGTCCATTTTATTTGGTGCAAGGCAGAAAGTGCATGTGCAGTTTCCAGTGCCGGAATAATACCTTCCAGTTTAGACAGTTCAAAAGCTGCAGTAAGTGCATCATCATCGGTAGCACTTAAAAAAGTACCACGGCCACTTTCAAATAAATGTGCATGCAATGGTCCAATACCCGGATAGTCTAACCCAGCAGAAATGCTATGCGGTTCTACCACCTGGCCATCATCAGTTTGCATTACCAAACTTTTACTGCCATGTAATACGCCTGATTTACCCAATTGCGTAGTAGCAGCACTCATACCGCTGTTTACCCCATGGCCGGCAGCTTCTACTGCCAACAGTTGTACCGATAATTCATCTAAAAAATGATAGAATGCACCGGCGGCATTGCTGCCACCACCCACACAGGCCATTACATGTGTAGGTAATTCGCTGCCGGTATGCTCTTTTAACTGCCAGCGTATTTCTTCACTTATTACGCTTTGAAACCGCGCAACCATATCAGGATAAGGGTGCGGGCCTACTACACTACCTATAATGTAATGGGTATCTATAGGGTTATTAATCCAATCTCTTATAGCTTCATTGGTAGCATCTTTCAGGGTTTGGCTGCCACTGGTAGCAGGTACTACTTTGGCGCCCAGCATTTTCATGCGGGCTACATTGGGGGCTTGACGCTCAATATCTTTTACACCCATATAAACAATGCACTCAATACCTTTCAGGGCACAAACCGTGGCTGTGGCTACTCCATGCTGACCAGCACCCGTTTCGGCAATAATTCGTTTTTTGCCAAGGCGTTGTGCCAGTAACACCTGGCCAATGGCATTATTAATTTTATGTGCGCCGGTATGGCAAAGATCTTCCCGCTTTAAGTAAATGTTGGTATGGTGCAGATTACTTAAACGCTGCGCTAAAAACAAGGGTGTTGGCCTGCCCACATAATCTTTTAACAAGTCGCGAAACTCTTTTTGGAAACTGGTTTCGTGCATTATGTCCAGGTATTTTGTACGCAGGTCTTCTACATTGCGATAGAGCATTTCCGGTATATAGGCACCGCCAAAATTACCGTAATAGCCCTGCACATCGGGTTGCTGAAATGTTGCTGTTGTTGTCATGTTCTATTAAATTATGAGCCCATCTTTTTGTTAATATTCAAGCTTTACTTGCGTCGCACACTTGTACGGTTGGATACTTTTAGCAGCAATTATACCATCAACTGCATAAACACCAAATCAAGCCATCGGTTAAATTTATACCCTACTTCTTTCATATACGCTACCTGTTCAAAACCAAACTGTTTGTGTAACGCTATACTGGCTTCGTTGGTGGCATCAATACCTGCCATAATGGTATGATAACGCAATGCTTTTGCATTATCGATTAGGGGTTTTAATAATAGTTTGCCAATGCCTTTGCCACGACTATCTGCTTTTACATACACCGCATTTTCAACCGTAAACTTATACCCTTCCCATGTTCTGAAATGCCCAAGAGTACTAAAGCCCAGGATTACCCCGTTTTCTTCTGCCACAAATACCGCAAATGCATGTTTTCGTTTTTCTTTAAACCATTCGGTACGCATTTCTATCGTATGTGGTTCGTAATCGTACACCGCCGTTGTATGCAAAATAGCATCATTGTAAATGCTGAGTATTTGCGGCAAATCTGCTTCGGTGGCATGTTGTATATTGATCATTGGTATTTGCTGATTAAGGGCGCAAAAACCAAAAGTATATAAAATAAAAACGAAAAGTACATATTTAATCAGTTGCATAAAACCCGTTTAAGAGCCTTTTTACTGCCAATTAAACACTACATTTGCCTTGCCAATCAACAAATAATAAAGCTCAATCACTGTCCACGTTTCGGCTCATTTTTCTCAAAATAAAGCCGGAGCAACAGGTGACTGAGCATTTTGTTGATTGGCGTCGCATTTTGCAGCTCCGGCCTCTTTTAACTAATAAAGCCCCTTGCGGGGCTTATTTTTTTATATTGGGTAGTTGGCCGTCAATACTTCAACCTTGCGCTTTAAATAGCCCGACTTGGCGTTTACGCTTACTTTCTGCTCAACACTCCACATGTGCCAGCCATGTTTTGCTGCATACTTATTTAAAAGCTTACCAGGATAGCTACTTAATAGAAACTTACCCTTAACCCTGCTTAGGGATTGGAGCAACCTTTCAAAGTCATCATCAGTGTACCCATCGTAATGGCCGCAATCGCTGCCAATGTATGGCGGGTCAACGTAATGGAAGCTAGTAGGGGTATCTCTGCTTTCTATAATGTAAATCGCATCGCTACATTCTAACTGTACATTTTGTAACCTTTCAGCTAATTCAAAGGTGAATCGGTCTTTCCTGGTCTGTAATAGTTTGCTGGTTCTATTTTCCTGCTTATCATAACCCCAGCTGCCATCCAGCATGGCGCTAAAGCTTTGAGCACTTAGTACCCATAATGCCCAGGCTCGTTTTACTTCGTCAAATAAATGAGGATTATTATACACCACACTGGCATCGCGGTGCAAGGCCCTGCTATGCAATGTAACTGAGATCATCTTTTCAACCTCAGTAAAACGAGTTTGAATTACCCTGTAAAAATTAATCAGCTCCTTATTGGTGTCGTTCAAAACTTCAACACTGGCCGGAGGCAAAGCAAAAAAGAATGCAGCGCCTCCGCAAAATGGCTCATTATACAGGGTATAACTCTCTGGCTTTTTTTCTAAAAGATAAGGCAACATGCGTTGTTTGCCTCCGTAGTAAGTAATGGGTGTCTTTAATTGTATTTTCATAACTGAGTTTTTTTGCTCATTTTTCTCAGTTATTGAATATTAAAAAAGTTGTTATATTCTTGTTTAACCCAAATAAATCTGTAAAAAGTTACTTAGATAGATTATTGAATTCTATTAAGCCTACCCAATTAGAGCCACTACCTATTTTTACATCCCACGAATTTTCCCTAAACACAAACCCACTGCGGGTAAATGTTGCGGTCTTCCATTGATCTGTATTTGTTAAGGTAATTGTTTGAATAGTTGTTTCAAGGCATCTCCCAGGTATCTTTACCGTAATACTGCCGGTTCCATCGTCAAAATAGCTAATCTTGAACTCTACATTATTTGTGCTGCCACTATTTAAATTATTAGACAAATTTACAAGCAGTGTTCCCCTCGCAGCCCATCGGCCAAGCATCGAACTATCGGGGCCAATTCTGGCACCTCCTTCAATGTTGCTGTATGGGTCTACCAAATTCATGTTCTTTTGATAACAAGGATATCCATCAACAGTAAAGTCATCATAATAACTATTTGCATCATCACCAGCTGGTGCATTCGCATTGCTTTTTACGAATCCTAATAACGGGAATTGAGTTCTTATGCCTAATACTCTATCCCAACTCACATATTTAGCGGTTACTTTCACACTTCGATAATCTCTATATTCAGCATTATAACTACTATCCTGCAATGTATATAGTCGTGTATTTAATGCCTTTGTAGAGTCACCAGGCGCCGCAATTGTCCCAAAAACAGTTTCCGGAAATCGTGTTTTATCATCAAATGCGGGCCTATCAGCAGGCATAATAAAACCATACTTACTAGAGTCGTTTGTGTATTTGTTGAAAAAGTTTATCAGGCGGGGATCTGCTGCTGACTGTGTTGAGGAGTGCACATTATTCATCCAGCCTTGAGGCAAATTTATCATTGATAGTCCACCAGTAAGGGCGCTGCACATCAGGGCAAATCCTTCCTTATTCTTATTTACAGCAGAATTTAGCATGTATCCCTGAACCTCACCACGACTGGTAGGGCTATTTCTTGTATAATAAGTATACTCGCAATCGAATCCGATATCGTGCGATAAAGTGCCTTCCTTAATCCAAACAAGCGGGAATCTATCTCTAACATAACTCAAATCGCTTCCATCGTTACCAGTGTTGATCATCAATCTAATTGATGGGTAAGATGATGTTGAAATAAAGGATACCAAACTATCCCATGCAGGATATTTCCATTCAAAAGTCCATCTGGCATCACCTATGGTATCAGCAGTATTATAAGGAACTCCCTTATACGGGCCTGTATCACCCGTGCTTCCTTCTGAAGATTGAAAATAAAGAACCTTATTTTTTATAGTTGAGGTATATGCTGCAATATGGTTAATAACCGAATCCTGGGTTTGATAATAATAGTTCTTATAGATGGAGCTAAAATAATCAGGGTAAGGGCCCTCGGGGCCAAATCCTCTATTTGTATAAAAAGTATCAATGTGCGTTCCGTCTAATAATTCAGCAGTAACATCGGGGCCATATTGAACTTGAATACCAACAAAGTAACCTAAAGTTGCAGCTCTTGACACTACGCTATCAAGTATTGGCCAATTAAATGCACCGGCCAATGTTGGCCTTAATTGATTTGATGTTATAGTGAAATGAATGCCTTTGATATCGTAATTGTTATATAGCGCAATGCCATTGGTAACATCTACATTGAGGTAGCCCCAGGCTCCGAATGTATCGCCTGTTAAATTTGGGGCAGATACAGGCGGCAAACTATAGCTACTAATTTTGTAATCCTTTGAAGACAATATAGCTACGCCTATAGTTGCTACTGTAATTGCTAAATATAAATTCCTGATTTTCATCTTGTATTTTTTTAGTTAGTGAAATAGAATATATCAATATGGGCTACCCTTGCATTTAGAGAAGCTGATGCAGCAGCCACTAATTCATATCCTGTTCCTGCTGCATTTTTTCTTATATAAACCTTGCAGTTATTAGCTACCGCGTTCGTATTTGTAGTGCTAAGGCCTCCTGTGCCATAACATAATATTGAGCTGACCGCTGTTAATTGAGATGGCTCTTTTGGTGCAGGCATATCAGATGGCAAGGGGCATACTACATTGGTATTTGTAACACCAGCAGTTGTATAAGTAAGATTTAGTTGAAGCGTTACTTTATTCCTAAGCCTATCCCAACTATAGGTATTTGCAATAGTTCCAGAAGGAGTTGTTCCATCCCATGTAGGCGTTTGGGTATATGTTTGATTATCTACACCATAAAATGAAACCTCTGTGTAATTAGCTGTAGATGAAGTATTGTTAACAGCAATTGAATTGGCGTTGCCATTCAATTGTGTAACCCCAATAGTTTTATTAGTTAGGGTATTGGAGCTGTTATCCGTTAAATAATCTGTACCTGGCGTTGCGTTACTAAAACCACCTGAACCGTTCCCCTTTAAAATAGATGTGCCGCTAGTAGAAGCACCGCTGGTAGGTGTAAATAATTCCCATGCTGTACCTGCGCCATTAATTCTAAGTTGTTGCAATGGCGTACCCGCACCAACTGCTAATCCAGTAGTAGGTGATATATTTATTAGGTTTCGTGCATCAAGTGCTTGAAAATAACCGCTACTATTTAGTTGAACTAACTGATTTGCGCCATTGAATGTATTTCCCTGAACGGTTGCATTTGCGATTTTAAACGTTAAATTGGAGGTACCCATACCGGTAGTATCAATTCTCCAGTAATTGCCGGTTGCCGTATAAAATCTAAAATAGCCGAGGTTATCAACATAGTAAGTACTGGTGCCCGCAGATGGCGTAGATGGCGTAGCACTCTTATGCACCATGGAAACATAGCCATTTATGGTGCCGCCTGTTAGGGGTAGGTAACTCGCAAGGTCTGTTGAGTAAGCAGGGCTAATCCAACTGCCCCATCCGGCATTATAAGTTCTAGCCCACATTTGCCCATTATTGTCTATCGCAAATTGGCTTACCCTGTTTGTTCCATCATGATAATTTAAATCTGATTGGGTATACATGTAAACAGTACCGCCTGTACTTATTCCAGGCTTGGTTCCTGTAGTTGAAACATTATACCTGTATACGCCTCCAAAAATGTTGATCGTGTCAAGATTGCCAATATTTTTAAGATTTAATATTTGATTTGACTTACTTCCATAAGTCATGAATTTACTTACTGGATCGTAAGTTGCATCCATAGCAATCCTTACATCCGGAGCCAATAACTTGTAACTTTTGTACCCATTGAAATAATAAAATTGTGTATCAATGTAATTATTAGCGGGTGCAATTAAATCTTGCTTTGTTAGCAACGCTGCACTCAAAGCGGCATTGTTTGCAGGCGTTCCGTCTATATCGTCAAAGCTAATTGGACAGTCGCTACTGCCAGTGGGTATAACATAAAAATATTTAACGCCTGCTTTTACTATATACAATGTATCGTTACTTATGTAACTATCGCTCACCAAAGTTTTATACCAGGTACTACCAACTCGTAAACTATCTCTGGCCACCATCCAATTGGTAATGGTTTGGGTTTTCGCCTGGGTAAATAATAAGATCGCTGCAATGGCAATTATTAATTTTCTCATTTGTATATCAATTTAAATTTGCACAAACTGGTTATGCCTGTTATGTAAATAGTAGTTTCAATTTTAAAATAGCGGTTAAGTACAATAGGTTGCGGATCTGCATAGCTTACCAATATTTCTACTTCACTAATTTCTGCACCACCATTTGTTGTACCTATATTAATTGTTACATCGGTACCGGCTTGTGGCACTATCAATACCATCGCCAACACACTATCTGCGGGAATTAATTTTTCAACATCAACAGCACTATTAAAGCTTGGGGCTACAGCACCTAATTGATTAAGTATATCTGTAAGGCCATCAATTTTGGCAATGGGAATTAAATCGTTCTTATTCCATTTGCTATCAATTAAATCCCAGAATTGCGCCTGAGTTGGACGGTCTAACCTTTCAAACCATGCTTTTAAAGTATTATCTGATTGTATTGGCATTGTTAATCCATGTTATGGTGTACAAGTGAGTGACACAACCTGGCTTAATGCCTGGCCAGCTGCCCACTAATTATATTCTTTCAAGCGCCAGTAATACCCTGTAAGGGTTTCTAATATCTAAGCCGGTACCATCGCCCAAATAATCTGTTTGCAATGTTGGGCCCGCAACTGGCTCATTGGCATCATTACCGCAAACTATCTTACCGCTGCCGGTATCCGTTTCACTGGTTTTATTAGTAGGTATTGGCACATCAATTTTTATATGAGGTAGGTTTGTTTGCAGAATTGTTTTTAATTTTTGCTGTGTACCAACATTCCCTACGGTATTATAATTAATATCCCAAATGCCATCTCCAGGGTCAACAGTACGTCTGTCATAACCAATGGCAACACGGCTGCGCATATCGTCACAAATCTTCCAACCCAACCACTCCCATTTCCCAAGTCCGGTACCAATATCAAAGCGGTCTGATAATACTTTATGCCAAATAACACTTCCGCTATTGTTAATAGTGCGGCGCAACACATCTGCATATCGCTGGCTAGTATGAGGATCAAATTTTATATAGTTACCGCTGCCGGGCAAAACGGTTACAAAGCTGGCATCTGGTTTAAGGTAAACGGGGTAAGCGCCTGTATAGGCACCAGTGGCAATATATTCACCATCCATTAAAACTATACCTGCTGCAATTGTGCAACTGCCACCACCAACACCGCTAACTTCGCATCCGCTAAGTATTACGGCACTTTCTACGGCAATATTTTTAAACAGGGTTTTTATGGTATTTAATGCGGTATTTATATCCTGGCTATTGTAGGGTAGCCTTTTAAATTCTGCATAAGCATAATTATCCAGGGCAACGGCAGTAAACTTTAAAACCTTGTTTGAGTAAAAAGGCTTTTCAATCCCATCGTCATATTGTTCGTTGCTAACGGTGTTTTCAATAAAAAGGTAATCAGCAACAGCACCACCAATAACTGGGTAAATAACACCATCCAACACAGCAAAGCCATCACTTACATTTCCACCACCCAAATCAGCCAAACCACCAATAATAATTTTTTGACCAATAAAATTGGCAATTGCATCCATTGGCTTCGTATAGGCATCCTGCATAAATGCAAGTGTATCCTGATAGGTAAAAAGTAAGCCAAGATTAGAAAAGTCGAGTTGCTTATTCATGGTAGTTAAACAATTTTTATATTATAATTTTTGCTTTCCATCTTGTACTTATTAACAAAGGCCTTCATCTCATCTATATTAAATACAATGGCGGTGGGTACTTCAATTACAAAATCGTAAGCATATGCAAGTGTTTCACTTTTTAAAGGCAATTTCATTTGTACGGCTTCAGCTTTTGTACCAAGAAGCTTAGGTTTATTTTCCTCTGCAAGGGCTAGCAAAATAGCATTGTACTCAGTGGCCGGTAAAATTCTTATTCTGCGGTCGGCAATATCAAACCTATCATTTAGGCCACGTTGCAAATGCACTACTTGCGGTGTAATGCTTATGGTATAATCAACTTCATTTTTATAATCAATAAAGCGGTTATATAAATCCTTTACAGGGCTAACCAGGGCTTTTACAAATGCCAGCAACTTGTTTTGCCGCAAGTCTACCGGTACCAGCCACGTAGCAAGCTTATCCCAATTAATTATATAAATATTTTCGTTGCTCATTATTCAATGTCGTTAGGTACTAATTCAATTTCAAGGTCTGTATCATCGTAATACTTCAGGTAACCGGCATCAGGTACATATTTATCATTTACCACTGTATAATCCAGCAATCCATAAGTAGCACTGCAACTAATCATTTGAGCATCAGTAACACCTTTAACAGCTTGCATCCAATCAGTATGATAAGTAGGTACATAAGTGTTGGCAAACTTCATCCCATCTACCAAAAAGCTTTTTGCTGCATTACGTATTACAAGAGCCTCACCACCAATCCTATCCCCTGTGGGAGTTATAAGTAGTGGGTCGTACTTAATTTTGAACTTTGTTTTAATTTTATCAGCTGGGCCTGTGGTAACCTCCCAGTGATCACCAGCGTAAGCAGCCATATCCAGGTATGCTGTAAGCGCTGCAATTATTTCCGGATCTAACTCTACTCGGTCAGTTCCATCAGTACTACCGGCAACTTTAAATTTTAATAATACACGGCCATAGGCATTAATCTGTTTAATTACTGCCGCATGCTTAATTACTTTACTATCTGCAATTTCAGCATCAGTATATCCGGTATTATCAAACTCCGAGCTTTCAAATTTTGTGGGGAATCCATATTGAAAATTTAACAGCAAATCCCTGTAGCCATATTTATTCAATATATTTTTCTCTTGTAGTTTGGTGTCTGTATCACTAACTAAAATATCAAAAAGAGTTTCAAGGGCAAACATGCAAAAAGCAACCACATAAATAAAATTTCGTTGCAAATTCACCTTACTCCAGGTAGTGGGGTTAATTTCATACCCAATCGTAGCCATATTAGCCACGTAGGTATCTGTAATTAATTGCTTTATTTCATCTACCGTTCTTGCCATTTTTTATAATTAAAATGCGTTATTAAACCAACTTAAAATCTTTGTGCAAAGCCGCTTGCGTCGCACTCTTGTACGTTCTGTACGCCATTCGGCTATTGAACTACAAAATCAACATCAATCGCCCAATAGTCAATCCCCTCCAATACTTCAATGCCAGGCTCAATAGCTGTGGCCGGTCTTGCCTTTCTTTCATTTAAAACATTAACAACATCTGCATCAAATGCTACTGCTTTGGTTAATTTCTGTCCACTGCTTATATCGTCTGTTATACCAATCCCATTAAGCAATGCCATTGTAAATAGTCCAGATAAATCGCCGGTAGTTAAAACCTGTACATCTAGTAAATTCTGCTTATCTGCAACAAATACTTTATCTGCATCTGTAAAATTTGGTCGCACACTATATACCGCAGCATTACCCAATAAGGCAAACTCATTAAATTGTATGGCTGTAGCGGGCCTAGCGCCTCTGGCAATTAATCCATTTACAATACTTGCATTTGATATATCAGAAAGCTCAACAAATGTTCCGGATGGTATATCATCGGTAATACTTATTCCATTTAGCATTGCCATCGCAAATACACTACCTGCATCACCATGGCCAATCAGGGCCACATCTAATAAGTTCTGTCTGTCTTTAACTATTGCGTGTGGCATCAATGGTTATATTTTCAGGTGTTATTACAAGATTGGTGGTACTATACCCATCAGCCTCTAATTGAAGTTTTATTTCTCTGCGCACAGCGCCGTCAAAGCTGCCGTTTATTTGCTTTTTAATACCTACGCCGGTTAATGGGCTTTCTTTCAATTCTCCAGGCTCTAACGCAAGTATTAATTGAATATGCTGCATATCACTTTCACCAAAAACAAAGTCTCCGTTTTCTATCAGCAAATCGCCAGCTTCATCAAGTAAAAAATCGGTAGCTACTGCCATAATTAATTAATTGTTCCAGTTGTACTATTTCCGGTTACAGCTCCACCAGGTGCAATAAGGCCGGTGCCAGGTATATTTATTTCCACATTAGCTTTCAAATGTTCAATAAACACTTCAGCAATTTTTTTACAGAAAAGCAAGCGTTTATCCTCTATATCCCCCAGCTCATCAATATTCTTATTGTTAAACACTGATAATTCATTGTATAAATCAGTTCCAAGTATGTCTTTATCTAGTGCCATTATCGTAATAAATTATTTACTTCAGTTTGCGCCTCAGTAAGCTTAACATAATCAGGATTATTGCCATACAATACAGTTATTTGCTTTTGCGATTCTATAATCTTAGTAAGTATTTTCTTTAACGTATCATCTCCTTTAGCAAGCAGAAAACCTTCACTGGTAGCACTGTAAAAAACATCACCTATTTTATAAAGTACTTCGCTTACTTTGCTTACCATGCTTATATAAGCCGCCTCCCTTGTTAAAAATTCAACTATAACAATACTGCCAACAGCTGGCACAAGAACAAACTTTTCTTCACTTTCATCGGCTACTAAACGTACATCCAAAATATCCGCTGCCCCATTAATTGGGCTACAATCACATTGCATTCCGGTAATACTTTTAACAGTGCAAATAGCGCCATAAACCTCATCGCCATTATGCGCCAGTGTTTGTATTATCTCTTTTAGTGTTAACAATGCTTTCGGGTTCTATTATTTGTTTAATGCCTCTTGTTACGCCAATTTGTTTGGTAATCTTCTTTACCAGGTAATTACCATCAGGGTAGTATTTATTACCTATCAGCTGCACCCGGTCTCCTTTCTGTATACTAGGTTCCCCAAGTGTGGTAATGCTTCCTCGGTACCCTGTATATTTAAACCTGGCTAAATCCTGTTCTGCTCGTAGTTTCAGCGTTGCCTTATCTACATTATAATAATTCACACTTCTTTCTTCGCCATTACTATCGCCTACTTCAACTTCAATCCTGGTATTATCCGGCATAATACCAACAGCTTTCACTTTTAATAAAATATCTTCCTCCCTTTTATAAACCAGATCTTCCGGATTAATAATGTCATACCCAAATTCAAAAACTGCCTGGCTAACATGGTCAGTCCAATATGCCAAGCCACTGTATAATACAGATGAGGTAATACCGTTATCTGTAATCAATCTGAAATAGCTGTAAATGCCGAAACGCTGCCTTAAATCTTCCAGAACTTTCGCAGCACTCACATTTGTAAATCTGTAGGGCCCTAACACAATATCAGCACCTACAAACTTCATGTCAGTTGGTAAAATATCAGTAAGCACCTGTTTAAGTGTTGCAGATCTGTAGCTTTTCGTTACAACATCTGTTTTCAGCAATAACATACTATCCTCACATTCAATTTTTACTGGAACCCCAGGCTTAATATCTTTTATATAGCCTATAAATTCAGTGGTAAGGTTACCATCATAGCCAGCCATCACTACCACTTTGTCCTTTCGTTTTATAATGGGGTCATCACCTAGCGCTATGTTAGCACCATTCCAATTTAATTTTCTTGGTATTGTTATGCTACATGTATCTGTCAAAGAATCTATAGTGTTAACAATATCTACATCAACACAGTATTCAAACTCATAATCTCCAATCTGTATATATGTATCTACTTTAAACATTCTGTTTTTTGCGTAATATTAATGGCTCATCACTACTGCATTTAATTTCAAATCTTTGCAAATTGGGCGTTCCCTCAATTTGCCCCATACTATAATCTTCAACTACCAGGTTATGAATATTAAACAGTAGCAAATACTCACTAACTACTTTCAATGGCTCTGGCAACTCACACAGCTTCACTAATTGCTCAACTTGTGCTTTTGGATAAGTTCTGGTAAACGTGCTGCTAAAAGCCCCACGAAGCGTAACTATATAATCTCCATTGCTTATATATTCTTTTACTGTGCCATTGCGGCCATTAATGGTTGTTTTTACAATATTTCTGGTCATGGCTACATCTGCCAATACCCATAATAATTGCAGCTGCTGTGTACCATCCTGGCTCATTAAAATCATATCACAAAACACAGGCGTACCAAGCGCACTAATCAAGGCTTTGCCGCTTGCATTAGTTGTCATGGCAAATTCAGTATCCGCAATTTCATTAGGCTGGTAAGTGTTCTTATTTTCTGTAGGCTGCAATGCTTTACCTGCATTGTAAATTTTAGCCCTAACCTTATCCATGCCAAAGGCCTGTAGGGTAAACTGATAACGGTTTAAAAGGCTTTGTGGGGTAACATCGCCGGTTATAAGCTTTGGCACATTTTCAATGCCAGCGTTTACTGCTTCTAATATGGTTCCTGTATTACTCAATTGGCTACGGCTAAATTTGCATCATTAACACTTGTTACCAGGGCTTCAATTACATGATCTTTCATTTTAGAAGCACCCTCTTTTACTGAAGCACTGTATATGTTTACACCCCCACTTAAAAGGCTTTGAATATTTATTTGCAAATTGGTAATCCGGCTGCTACCACTTATGGATGGATCACTTTTTACACCAGAACCAGTGCTGCCTGTATTCGTGCCACCTGTAACTTTACTACCACCACCCAAAGCATCAATTTGCTGCTGAATAGCCACCTTTTCATCTTTGGTTTTAGCCTGGGCCAATTTTGCTTTTAACTCGTTTATCTTATTACCTGCATCATTGGTATTGCCGCCAAGTAAATCACTATATATTTTCTGCCCATCGGCAATCTGCTTTTGTACACCGGCAACTTTCTCAGCATTGAACTTTACAAAATCTTCAGCATTTTGGCTTAATACTTTACTTTGTTTTAACCGGCTCAATAACTTATCATCTCCAGCTCTGTTAGTACCAGCTTTAAACCTGTCTTCAAGTATGCGTTGGGCTAAATTTGCTTTGTTTTCAAAGGTTCTTTCTGGCTGTAATAATCTTGGGTCGCTCACCTGGCCAATTATTGCCGACATTTCAGCTTTCATCTCCTTTCTGCGCTGGTCAAACATGGTAAAGTTTGATAGCAGATCTGCATTATCCTTAGTTATACTTTCTGCAATTTGCTTACTCTGCAATGCATCAACTACCTTGTTTATATTACCTGCCAGCTTATCGTAGTTCACAGCCTCTTTATCAATACCATCTAATACAGATGGGTAATCGCGCTGAATTTCATCAAGTATATCTTTCCGCCGTTGTTGAGAAGTATTTGAACTGGTTAACTCTATTTCAAGTGCATGCAATCCATCAATTTGTTGTTGTAGCTTTACTTCAACAGGTATTTCTACAAATTCTCTTATACTGCCAATAAAACTGTTTAGGGATCCTATGCTACTGTCAATTTCTGGTTTAAACCTATCGCCAATAGCTTTATATAAAAGATCATAATTATCTTCAAGATTACTTACCTGGCCTCCGGTGGTTTTGCTTATAGCTGCCATGCTCCCCATAATCCCATTCAGCTTTCCAAACTCAAGCACGGTTTTTTGAATTTCTACAGGATCATCCTTAATTATTTTAGTCTGGCCTAATCCAGTAAACTTTAATTTTCCACCCTTAAGCGTTTGTACATCTACACCTAAAGCTTCTTGTAAACGGATAAATTGTTTCTGCGGGGCATCCAGCAAAGCCTCAGTTACCTGTAAAAAGTCTTTCCCTTGGCTTGCTGCTAAATCTCCAATTTGTGTTAATGTGTCTAAGGTTGGGCTCATGCCCCTATTTCTTAGTCTAACATAAGCCTGGGTAAGTTCATCTACCTGATATGGCGTTTTTGATGCAAAGCCTACTATATCACTCATGGCAGACTGAGCTTTAATGGTACTGCCAAATGAATTTGCTAATACAGCTTGATATTTCTGATATTTCGCTGTTGCCTCCAATGCCTTTGGGCCTACCTTATCAATTGCAAAACCTATGGCTGTAATTCCCGCCGCTATTGCAAATCCGGTACCCTGCTTTAAACCCAAAAAGCCGCCACTTCCTGTGTCAGCTCCTTCCAATTTTGCCTTTTCTTTTCCAAGGGATTTTATTTCATCATTGGCATGGCGTATTGCACTTGTATCTATGGTTAATTTCTTTACCCTGGATAAAAGTTGTATACGTTTATCTATCTCCTCAATACTTCTTGCTGCGGTTTTACCGGTATTGGCAAGTTTTGCCAGGTCTCTGTCAATCTGTTTAATTGCAGCATCGCTCTTCCCAGCAAGCTTATCAAAATTCTTGCTGTATTCATCGCGTAAATATGCTGTAAATGATACAGATTGGTTCATTGCTTAATCCAATTTAAATGGTAGAAATCCTGCCCTGCTTGCCCATACCAGCTCAGTCCATCGTTGCGCCCAGGTATCATCATCAAGTTCTTCCGGATTACTGATATGCAGGGCTATTCGCATTAATGTATTTCGCTTTCTTATTAGATCTTCGGTGGATAATTCATTTACCCCCCATTCGTCCAATTTTTTTTTAGAATAGCCCTTCGTACAGCAAGAATATCGTCAAGTACGGTTGTGGCACGCAAGAAAAGTTCATCATCATCCAATATGCGCATATCGCCTTCCAGCCAACTATTTCTTAAAACAATTTCTTTACCTTTTAATGGATCTGTATCTTTCAATGTCATGGCTATAGAAATATCAATCCTGTTAGGGTATCGTATATATCCATAAGCAAACTCTGTAGTAGACTCTCCAATGGGAACTTTAATTTGATAGGCCTTAGTAACCTTATGGCGTTGCACCACTTCATCTAACAGCTGCTTATCTTTCTGCTGCTGCTTTTCATATTCAATTAAATATTCCTCTTCTGTTGTTGCTGCTGGGGTGGTCATTCAATTATTATTTAAGCGTTACTTAATCAGTGTTTATACCCAATCAATGTGCGATATAATTAACTCCATATCGCTGGCAATTTCAGTGTCGCCTTGTTTCATTGTTCGCTTATTGCCGGTAAATTCACAATTGCGGATCTTGTGGGTACGGCGCGTAGTGCCTACCAGAAAACTTACAATTATTTCAAACACACCAAAATTTTGTAATCTGCCATTTGGCGCTTTATCTGTTAACGCCTCTAGCTCATTGGCCTTAAGGGTAATACTGGCCTTTGCTTCATAATTACCCTCTGCCCTGTCAATAGGCCATTTGCCGCTACCATAGCCGTTTTTCTTGCCTTCCATATCATCATAATCTATGGCAGTAATACCAATTACAGGCGCATTAGCAAGCATAAAGCTTACATTAGCCCAGGCATAGGCTTTACCATTAATCAGGGGAATTTCGTTTGCAGGCATCTCTATTTTTTTTAATAAATGATCAATTACTTTTTATCAACCAAAACTTAAAACGGGGCTACTAATAACCAATATTGATAATAAGGTTACGGCTAACACCAATTTTTGAATTGCTTACATTTATTACAATTTGGCTGGTGCTATTTACATCCTGGTTAGGATCAATAGTTACTTCATAGCCACTTAGCTCACCGGCCTTTTCCATCTCCTCCAGGCTTTTTGAAGCTTCTAATTGTAATACATTGATGTACTCCGGAGGTAGTTGCCCTGTTGTTTTGTCAAGTAAAACAGGGCCGTTAGTAAAGGGAACTACACGGGCATAAATGCCACGTATGGCTTTATCTATGGTGATATTGTCTTCAGCATAAGCAAAGTCGCTGGTGGCAACACAGGCCCCATGTGTATCGTTATAATAACTACCTGTTACGGCAGGGTATTTTTTAATAAACATCAACCGTCTGCTATCCAGGGTACCGGCATTTTTAATAATATTATCAGCCAGGGTATTTATTAATACACCATTGCTTAAGGCAGGCACATCCATTTCGCCACCATCAACGGCCATATTAAACTTTTCTACCCAGCCAATGTTTTCATGCACTTTTGCAAGAGATAGTGCACCTAGCGTCATACCGATTATACCAATTGAATAAATTTCCGCATCAGCAAATAAAGCCGCTCCTAATGCGCCGCCATCCTGGGCTACCAATATGTGTACATTGGGTGCCGTAGCCGCTGATAAATCGGGCAAATCCTCCTCAGCAGTATTGTAAAAATTAGGGCCGTAGAAAATTTCGAATGGTGCAATTACACTAAATGCTGCATCGTATTGGGCTTGCAATAATGCCAGGTGGCCTTCAACATATGCCTTTTTAGTCCATACACCCATCTTGCGAATTTTGCCATTGGCAAAAGTGCGTACCAGGCTAAGCTCTTCAAATGTAAGCTCCCCAACAGGCTCCGGATAAACAGCTACATACAATATTGCATTTGGGTTGACACGAAATACCTCTGCAATATGGTAATACATCATCCTGAAAATTACCAGACCGCTATCGGGTGTAATACCCGCTGCAATAGCTGCATCTGGATTGGCTATTAGCTTTATGCGCTCATTTTCGTAGAAACCACCGGATGGCAAAGCATTGCCTGGCAAGTTGTTGCTATAAAATACTAGTGCCACATAATGGTCTTCGCCTGTCAATTTTCTTTTAAGGCGATTGTTCTGTTTATTGAAGCTTAATGAGCCCATTTTATACTAACGTTTACAGTTTGTAATATTTGTTTATTGCGCTTTACCGTTTAGCTCTTATACCTTTTCTGCATCTGTCGCAGCAGACGGGGCAGCTGGTTGCTGCTTTTTTACAGGTGCCGGCTTTTCTTTTTTAACGGTTGCCGGCTTTTTATCGGCAGCGGGTTTTTTATCGGCAGCGGGTTTTTTATCGGTAGCAGGCTTTATGTCTGAATCAGTTGCTGCATTAGCCTCAGCCTCATCGGATTTAAATGGGATTACCTCATACACATCATCAACAGTAGTTAGCGTGTTGTTGTGAGTAATTGCCTGGTGTTCTTTTAAAAAAAAGTTGCCATCCTGGGTTGCAAATATCTCTTGTGCTTTATGGGCTTTCATTAGACGATTTGCATTATCAATGAGATCTGATTTTACAAGCTTTTTCATGTGCTTTTTTTTGAGTTAACTTATACAGTACAAGTGAGTGACACAACTTGGTTTAATAGGGATTGAATTGCCGGGCAAAAAGAGATGACAGCCAGCTTCACACCGGCCAGCCGCCACCCCATTTATCACCCCAGCAGTATTATGCTATTTTAGGAGATACCAGGCTATAGAAGCCATCTACTTTTTTCTTGGCAATAATGTTCCAATGACGGAAGCCAACAGTGTTAGATCTCAATTCAGGGTCTTGTGATGCCATACGATAAAACATTTCTGGTGTATTATCAGCAGCAGCAAAAGCACGCTGAGGCAAGAAGAATAAGGATGAGTGCAGATCGTTAGCAGCATCGGCAGCAGCATCGAACGCTTTGCGGGTATATACACCAGCTCCAAATGTGTATTTAGCGTTATTATTAAATTTCATAATCTTCCATCCGCAATAAGGGAATAGTTCACCTGTTTGGGCATTTTTCCACTGACGGTCAAATTTCTCATCCAGTTTTTGCATATCTGCAATATGGCGGTGATCTAATACAGCAACACCTTCACCTTCTGGCCAATCAGGTCCACCTTCCTGAAAGGAGGTTGAAACAATTTCGCCGAGGTTTACCAAATCATCTGGTGTTAAACGTTTTTTCGCAACAGTTCTACCATCAGATGCACCGGTAGTAGGGATGATATTGCCAGCAGTAGTTGCTGCCAAATTCCAAGCTGCGCGGCGGGCAGCTTTATCTGCAATGCTATTCATGTGCAGATCTAATGTTAAGCCCATTTTATCGTAACTGATAGCCCTTAACTCAGTTAAGCTGATCATAGTATTAGCACTATCGTAACGGTTAAGGCTAATTGGGATATCGCTATCTGTTCTTGTAGTAGTAGGTACCGGATTTTCTGCATCAATTACAAGATCAATATATACTTCAGGATCTGCGCCTACGTCAACCAGGTGAATTACTTTATTCTTTACGGCATTATCATACCTGGGTATAAGGCTAAGCCATTCGCGTTTAAACCTGAAACGTTTAACTAATTCACCCAACCAAATTTCTGTGTATACGCCATCTCTTAATGCGCCATCATTATATCTGGTTGCACCAGCAGCGAACGAAAATGCAACGATTGCTAGAGTTGGCAACAATGGACTAACACCTACATAATCAGCAAACAGGTTGCCGAAAAACATTGCAAACAGCAATGCAAATACTACGCTTAATACGGCTTTTAAAGATTTCATTTTTGAATTGTTTTACTTTTTAAAACTTTTTAATTTTTGCTGCTGGGGTTGATGTAACATTTTTTGGGGCGGGGCGATGGCACTACTAAGGATGAGTGCCGCCGCCAGTTTGTTTATTTGGTAGGATGGCATCTACAAAAGATTTAATAACATTTAAAATGGAATTATCTTTTTTTGTAGGGGTAGCCCTTACAATAACTTCAGCTATTGTAATACCTGCCGCTAGTATTTGTGCCCAATGATCTTGTAATATTTGTAACATGATTATGATTGTATGGTGATAAATATTTCCTCGTTTTGTAAATTGGCGTTTTGCATTTTTGAAAATAGTTTGCTAAATGCAATTCGGCTTCCTATTACTTTATTTGACTGCCTGCTTATGCCTGGCAACAAACAACCTTCTGTATCCGCAGGTGTATTACCAGGATGAATTCTAATTCCAGAAAACCCAGGAACATTGAGCAATAATGGTAAGAGTGTTTTAAATCTTGCGCTTTGATTGATAATTACCTTATATCGGCCAGCGGGTATTGCTGTTTTCCCAGCAACCTTGGATTTTACTATCTGCTCAATTGAATTTGATTGAGATAGCTCCCTGTCCTGATCTTCAAGAATGAAACATTCAAACTTACCATTGATGTATAACTTTCCGGTTGTACTGTCGGTAGTTCTTACATCTCTATCAAGTAATAATTCCATGGTTTTATTTGTCCATTACTTTGGTAATTACGTAAACCAATACGCTGCTTATTATGCCCGTGCAAAAGCCTATAATACCCGACCAAACCTGAAGCTTTGTTTTTAAAATTGCAAGTTCTATATCGGTACTATTTTGCTTATTTGTTTGCTCCTTGCTTGTATTTTCTAATGCTTCAACTTTTGTATACACCAGGATTAGCAATTCGCGCTGACTTAATTTTTGCAAATCAATATCCTGTTCGTTGGCCATCCTGGTAGATTTGAATTTTAGCTAAATAATACTATTCTACAACTGGCAAATCCCTGCCGTAATTGGTTTTATAAAACTGCGCATATTGGGCGGCATTTGTTTTCTTAAACTCTTTTACAAAATTTTCACCTTTAGCCATCATTTTATCCCAGCTATCAACTTCAGCTGTATCATCAGCCCCAGGTACATCCGGATTTTTACCATTAATAATTTCAGTAGGCTTCCTTGACACTGGAATTTTTGCAATTACAGCGGCTGTATTATCATAATTTACCAATGCCATTGCTTCAAATGAAGGGCGGTCGCTTTCTGTAAGTTGTTTGCATTGGATAGCACCATCAACCAGGGCTTTCACCTTTTGCTTATTAGCAGCCTCAATTGCATTTTCTGCTTTTGATTTGGCTGTAATCAAAGCTGATATGGCCGCTGATACTTCCTGCTCTGTGGCATTTTCAGCAAGGCCCAATAAAAGAGCTATAGATTTCATGTTTTCTGTTTTTTGTAAAGAAGAAATGTTGAAAATTTTATGATAGGCATTGAATAGCTGCTGTGCATTATTCTCAGTGGCTGGCAATGCAATAGGTTCTGCATCATAAATGCCGTCAATAATCTTTTCCTGTAACGCCTGGTCTGCACCAATCCACCTGTCCTGGTTGGTTATGTATTTAGTTTTGGCGTCAGCCGCGGTTAATCCGGTACGCTTAGCAATAATTTCAGCAATAATATTTTCCAGTTGATCAAGCTGATCAGCAAAGTTGCGCATGTCATCCGCATTGCCTCCATTATAGCCAGTAACACGATGAGTCATATATCTGGCATATTTACTCATTTGTACATTTGTACAAGCCGCAATAATAACAGCGCCCATACTGGCAGCAATACCATCAACAAACCCATTAATTGAGGCTTTGCTATTGCGTATAGCATTAAATATGGTAAGGCCTTTGTACACGTCACCGCCTCCACAGTTAACGCGTATGTTAATAGTTGAAAAAGTATTTTCAAGTGTTCGCAGGTCGGTAATAAAGGCCGCATCATCAATGGCCTCGTATTCACCAATAAAGCCGTACAACAGTATTTCTGCTGTAAAACTGTTTACCTGGTTAACAATCCAAAACTTTTTTTTCATCTTATTTTTTGTTGTGTTGCCACTATTGAAACACAAACTTAGACTGGCAAAAAAGCTGCTGCAAATAAGCATTTTATCATAGTAATTATAACCGTTACCATAGGGTTTAAAATCGTTACCATAAAACTGTAATTCGTAATGGCCTATATAGCTGGGTAAGTTTGCATATAGTAAATACAAGCGGTAATGGCTAAAATAACCAATGATAAAAAGGGGCGGTTAAACAAGAAAGAGATGGAAGCCAAAAAGCTGATTGCTGAAATTATGTTTATGGACTTTGAAGACCAGAACGTAATAGCTGAATCAGTTGGTGTAACGCCTAAAACAATTAGCAGTTGGAAGCAAGAAGGCATGTGGGAGAAAAAGCGTTCGGCAAAAACCATTAGCCGCGATGAGCTTGTGAATAAGCTGCTAACCAACATTAATGTAATGCTGGATCAGGCTGTAGCTGATGGAGCTGATAGCAATTTTGGTGCGCTAGCTGATCAGTTGATCAAAATGACCAATTCAATAGAAAAATTGGACAAAAAGAACAATGTTATTTACAACGCCGAAACGTTTCAGAATTTCAACCGGTACTTACTTCAACGGATGAATGATGATAAGAATTTAACCCTGGACACAATTAAAATAATTAACAAACTCCAGAACGATTATATCACCTTAAGAATGACTGCGGGATGAGTGAGTTAAAAGATGCTATACAACGTTGGCAGGAACATTGCAAATATGTTCAGGAAATGACAGCAGTAAATACTGCGTTGAATCGTATTGCCAGTGAAAAAAGAAAAGCGCTGGCCAAAAAAGATTATCAATATTTTACCAGTGAATATTTCCCGCACTATTGCTTTGACAAAGAAACCGGTAAGCCAATTTTAAATGCAGACTTCCATAATGATTTTGCATATAAAGTAAAAAGGGATAAGAACTTTTTTGGCGTGGCAGAATGGCCCCGTGAGCATGCGAAAAGTGTGCACTGCACTATCATTTTGCCATTATGGCTTTATATAAATGGCGAACTGGATGGCTTAATTCTTACCAGCAAAAGCCAGGATGCAGCTATAAGATTATTGAGCGACATACAAGCTGAGTTGCAGTATAACCAACGCCTGATTGAAGATTTTGGAGAAATGTATAACGAAGGAAGCTGGGAACTGGGAAATTTTGTAACAAACCAAAATGTATTCTTTATTGCCCTGGGACGCGGACAAAGCCCCAGAGGTATTCGTTATAAAGGCAAGCGCCCTAACATGGGTATATCAGACGATATAGATGATGACGAAATTGTAAATAACCAAAGCAGGGTTATTAAAGTGGTTGAGTGGTTGCTTGGTGCATTTTATGGCGCATTAGATATTAGACAAAGCCGGTTTATAATGGTGGGCAACCGGTTTCATCCAAAGCAGGTATTAGCCCATATAGTAGGCGATGTGGAGGAAGGTGATCCAAAAAGAAAAGGATTACATCATTCACTGGTTTATGCTACAACTGATGGAACGTTAGAAGGTAATCCTACCTGGCATCAGAAATTTACCAAAGAAGCGCTACACCGCAGATTTAATTTGATTGGAAGTATTATGGCCCTACGGGAATATTTCCATAAATATGTTATAAAGGGTAAACGTTTTAAAGCAGAGTGGATCCAGTGGGATAAAGTGCCAGCATTAAAAGAAATGGATTGCATGGTAGTTTATTTTGACCCTTCCTATAAAAGCAGTACCAGCAATGATTATAAGGCTATAAGGTTTTGGGGTAGAAAAGGCATTAAGCGATATCTAATTGATGCCTATGTACGCCAAACTACAATTACCCAGGCTGTTAAATGGATGTATGATTTATACGAATCAATACCATCAGAGCTTAGAGCAAATATTGATTGGTGGATGGAAGATGTTTTTTTACAAGATCAATTTTTTCAGGACTTCGAAGAGGAGGCAGAACTTAGAGGTTACTATTTACCAATTCGCGGGGATAAACGCCAGAAGCCGGAAAAATTTGCACGTATTGAAGCTATGACACCCATGTATGAGCGCGGCCATGTTATTTGGAATGAAGCTAAGCGCAAAAGCCCTGACATGCAAACAGGTTATTTGCAATATATGGGCTTTGAAAAAGGTAGCCCCATAAATGATGATGCGCCGGATGCAGACGAAGGAGCCAATGAGAAAATGAATAAAAAAACATTTAAACAAAAATTTAAACCAATGCTGGGGTATGATGAAAATCCAAACCGCTGGTAATAAATAATCACCTTTATGATGCAGACAATAAAAAAAAATCCAGAAACGCTAATTGAGATTGACCAGTTATTTCCAAAAACAATTGCCTATTTTAAAAATAAAGGTTGCACTAGTATTAGCCTTAGCAATACAATTGTAAGTGTTATTGATGCTAATCATAACGTAGAGCCGCTTTCTTATGATATTCAGGACATGTACGTTCTTGAATTTGGTTTAACAAATAAATAATTTTTTATGTCTTATATAACCAAACAGGATTTTTCATCGAATATATATGTTGATATTCTTGATGCGCTTACCAAAGGCGATGATACCATTATAACCAATATCGCAGATCGTAGTACAGATGAGGTAAAGGCATACTTAAATGGCCGGTATGATACTGCAAATATTTTCAATAAAGAAGGCGATGAGCGTCATAAATATATTTTGCGCATCTGCTTAACACTTTGCACCTACTATTTATACCTGGCGCACAATCCAAGAAAGTTAACTGAAGTTGTTACAAGTGAGTTTGAACGCGCTATTGAAACCCTTGAAAAAATACAAGCAGGTAAAATTAATCCTGAAGGATTGCCATTACCTGTAGAACCAGCAACGGAAATACCAGGTACCACCGGTGGTGGCCAGGCAATGCAATGGGGCAGCGATGAAGCACTAGGCACCAGCTACTAAACCATTTTTTAATATTCAATTTAATATCATGGGCTTAAAACAGTTATTAGGCTTTTCAAAAAAAGAAGAGGCTATTGATACCCAAAAACAATATTGGGCAAATTTTCTTGCTGAGCGTAATACTAAATCTTCAGAACTCAAGAAGGTATTATTCGAACTGGTAGAACAAACCAAATTTTTAACAAAGCAGGATATTGCTAAATGGAGGTCAGCTTGGCAAAGGGCTATCTCAATTGAATATCCCAACAGGGTAGATCTGCTGGCCGTATACCGTGATATTGAAATTGACAACCATCTTACCGGCGTTATTGGGCAAATTAAAAATGAGGTTTTGCAAAAGCGTTTTAAAGTTGTAGATATCAACAACGATAGTGATTTGCCAGATACGCATAAACAATTGGAGGATGCCCAATGGTTTATTGATTTTTGTGAACTGGTAATTGATAGTGTTTTTTTTGGGTATAGCCTTATACAGTTCGATGATATAATCGAAATCAATGGCAAAAAGAAATTTGCCTGTGTTGAATTATTAGAGCGTGAACATGTTATACCGGAGCATCATGTTTTTGTAAAAAATCAGGGCGACCATTGGAAACAAGGCATGGACTATACATTACCACCTTACAATATGTGGTGTATTGGCATTGGCAAACCTAAAGACCTTGGCCTGTTTAATAAAATTGCGCCACAGGCATTAGCCAAAAAAAATGTGTTGGCCTTTTGGGATAAGTTTGCTGAATTATTCGGCATGCCCATTCGTATTGGAAAAACTAGCAGCTCCAATCCTAAAGACCGTAATGAAGTAGCTGAAATGTTGCAAAAAATGGGCGCTGCGGCATGGGGTATGTTTCCGGATGGAACTGACATTGAAATAAAAGAAACTACCCGCGGTGATGCTTACCAGGTATATGATAAACGTATTGATAGGGCCAATAGCGAAATGAGTAAAGCCATTGTTAACCAAACAATGACCACAGATAATGGCAGCAGTAAAGCCCAAGGCGAAGTTCACCTGGAGATTCAGGAAAATGTTATTGAGTATTTTGCCAGGCTACTAAAAATTGTTATCAATGATAAGTTGATACCATTCATGATCATGCGCGGCTTTAAAGGTTGGGAAAGCGCAAAATTTGTATTTGATGAAACGACAGAATTCACTGTGGATGAACAGGTAAAGATCGAAGAAATGATTATGAGCAACTTTGATGTGGATCCTAATTATTTTATTGAAAAATATAAAATACCTGTACTGGGTGTTAAACAAAAAAGCAACCCCAATTTCCCTCCCGTAAACAATAAAGGTTTTTTCGATTAAGCCCCACGAATGGTGGGGCACTGCCCATATTTAGAAAAAAGCAGCTTGATAGTATCTATTCCGGCCAGTGCCATCATTGTGGTGGTTTACCAATATCAAACGCCTCTGCCGATGTACCGGATGCACTACAAAAGCAAGCTGAGCGAATTGCCAAAGGGTTATATGATGGATCCATTACTAGTGGCACCATTGACCCAGAAATGACCAAGCTAGTTGCTGAAGAGCTGCGCAAAGCAGTTATTAAGGGGTTTGGTACAGATCTAATGAATATGGATTATGATACTCCGGATTATAACATGCTTACTCAACTCGAAAAAAATGTATTTCATTTTTCCGGAGCAAAGAATTATCAGCAGTTAAAAAGCATGAGCCTTGCTTTAAAAGATAAAAATGGCCTGGTAAGAACCTTTTCAGATTTTAAAATGGATGCCTTATCAATTAACCAGGAATACAATGGCCGTAACTTGGCGACCGAATTTGAAACCGCAATCGGTTCCGGACAAATGGCAGGCAAATGGGTTGATATTGAAGCAAATAAAGGTGCAGCTCCATTGCTTAGATACGATACTGTTGGTGATAGCCGTGTAAGGCCATCACATAAAATTTTAGATGGTATAATCCGTCCTGTTGACGATAGTTTTTGGAATACTTACTACCCGCCAAATGGATGGAATTGCAGGTGTGATGTTACCCAATTATTACATGGTACGCCAACCAGAGCAGATCAGGTACAAACGCCGGATGATGTGCCTGCAATATTTCAAACAAATTTAGCTAAGGATGGCCTTGTCTTTCCTGCAAACCATCCGTACTATATAGATTGCCCGGCAGCAATATTAAAGCAGGCAGAAACGCTGATAAATAATGTTTACAGCAAAATCACCCGAACCAAGTCCATGAATGCAGATGTGTATGTTGCCAGTCTTGCAGATAAGAATGATCTGGCACAAAACATACAGTTATCCAGGCAACTAGCAGAATTTGGAGAGGAAGTATACATAAGGCCTCATACCAATGAAACACATGCAAAAAATCCGGAGCTTAAAATAGGTGGAACTATTGGTGATTTTAAAGTGGATCCCAAATTAACAACTATTGAAAAGTTTGTTAGAAATTCAATTGATGGGGCAAATAAGCAAGCATGCAACATTCCCGTAATAGTTATTGATGCAAAACGATATAACAAAGAAGAAATTTGGCAAGCTTTATATGGCGAATTAAAGTCTCCTACCAGAAAGAAAAACATATCGCACGTTTGGCTTATGCTGGATAAGCAATTAATAAAGTTTAGCCGTGCACAAATAATGAAAAATTTAAAAGATCTATTACCTTAAAAAGTAAAGCCAATCCGAAGATTGGCTTTACTCAGAGCAGATTGCCTATGGCGCTCTGCATTGCAAATATATAAAACTTTGAGAGATCTTCAAATCATATCATCCAGGTTACGGCAAACAATGTCCACGCTTCCTTACAAGGTTGGTGTGCTAATGGTTGCATACAGTAAGGATCGTTTTAAATATCAAAACTGGATAGATACTTATCCCGAACCATGGAAACCCCGCAGCAGAAAAAAACCCTGGAAAAAAAAGGGCAAATCACCCAATAATAGCGGGCGGGCCATATTGGTAAAATCAGGCCGTTTAAGGCGCAGTATAAGAATTGTTAATACTACTTCAAACAGTGTAACCATTGGTAGCGATGTGCCTTATGCAATGGCTCATAACGATGGGTTTAGGGGGCCGGTAACCCAACAGGTAAGGCAATTTACACGCATCAACCCAAAACGCAATACTACGGGCATTGTTTACCGTAAAGAGGGCAAAAAAAGCACCCGAATTCGTTTTGGGCAAACCAGTAGCGGTATATCCATTGTAAAAGCGCATACACGTACCATCAACCAGAATATGCCACGCCGCAGGTTTATGGGGCAAAGCATGTACCTAAACAAACAAATTAACAGGCTTATTGCCGCCGAAATAAATAAAATTTTTAAGTGATGATAGAGCAATTATTTAAAGATGTAACTGATCGCCTGGCATTACAGGTACCAGAGCTGCGCTGGATAGATTTAGAGTTTGGCCAACTCGAAATACCAGACGAGCATTATCCGGTACAATTCCCCTGCGTGTTGGTAGATTTTCCCGATATCCCATTTACCGATGAAGGGTTTGGTAACCAGCAAGGCGTAGTTAATATACAATTGCGCCTGGCGCTTGATTTATACGAAGATTATCATATAGTTGATGGTAACGATGCTCCGCAAAGAGATACGGCATTTGAGCGCCTGCAAATAATAAATAAGATACATCAGGCGCTACATTGGTGGGAGGGTGATTACTTTACCCCACTAAGCAGAATATTGATATCATCTGAACGTAGGGATGATGGCCTTAAAGTATTTACACTCGTTTATGTAAGTCAGGCAAAAGATGATAGTGCAGCCAAAGTATATTTAGAACGTACAGATCTTACGACTATATACGTTAAATCCTAATTGCTTTCTAAAGCATATGTAGTGGCTTTACCCTGGTTATTTTGGTAACAGAAAGTAAAAGTTTCTAATCTTTTCGCGTTGGGCTTGCTTTGTTTTAATTGCTTAAGTAATATACCGTTCTGGCGTATCAGGGTAAGTATGTAGTCTCGGTCTAAAAATATTTCTTTTTCGCTCAATATATCCAACACATCATCGGTACGTTTACGCTCTAGCTCATACCAGTAATAATACCTTTTTATAAGGTATTCATTTCTAAGCTGTATAAGATTGGAATTGCGACCTTTCATTGTGTATGATGCAATTTAATATCTATTGTATGCATACAAAAAAATACTTATTAACTCAACAAATAATGTGTATCAGCTTTAATTGTGTCACTCACTTGTACGCAAACAAAAAGCCCCGCAAAAATGCAGGGCATAATAATAATTTAAAAAACTTGTTATTCTTCCAGTAAATCTTGCCGTTCCCGTATTTTAAAATCTTTGGTTAAAAAAATCTCTCCGGTATCAATGGCTTTCTGCACATTATTTTTATCACTGTATTTACAGTGGAAACGAACCACGTACATTAAAAAATCAGTACTGTCAGCATGCAAAGATTTTTCATAAAGCAGTATGCCCATACTATCATTGTAATTTTTATGAGCCAATACCTTTAATCCTTCAAGTCTTTTTTCTTCAGCTAAATCCGCAATTGTTTGATTGTAAGATATTTCATTCAATCTTTTATAATACCTAAACTCCCCTATTGCCTTTTCTAATTCTGCAGAATCGGCTACACCATCATCCAAATAATTAAGGCTTTTCAATGTACACAGGTAATTGCTATGTAGTGTGTCAATCTTATCAATTAAAAAGCTATCGATTGTATTGGTCGAATCCATAAGGGATTTAATATATTTTTTAACAACCGGCTCTGCTTTAGCTTTCAATTCATTCTGCAAATCTTCAGCTGAAGGTTTGCAACTAAACATACAAAATAAAAAAAAGATCATAATTTTCTTCATACAATTTCAGGTTTATGCTTGTGGTTAAAAAAACAGTTTTTTAATTACCAGGTAAATTATGCAGGCTATAACAATTAAGCCTCCAATATAAAGGTTAGCCATATGTCTGTCGCGATGCTTCATTACAAATTGTTCAAATAATCCTTGTAAACAAATTCTATTTGAGTAATAAGCCTGGGCAGCTCTTTGTACTCGTAATAGTCTAACTTTTTATGAAGATAGCTATATTTAACACACCAATTATCCAGGCGGGGCATATCTATTTTTCCGTCAATTCGCCAGTTCATTTCGTGGGCATAATAAATTACCTTGTTTCTCATTTTGGCGGCAGCTGCGGCATTGGGTTGCAGGGTTTGCAAGTGCTTTATCATTTCCAGCGCCTCGGCCTGCAACAGCTCTTTGCTGCTGCTGCACCGGCCATCGCTAAACCCCTGCACCATTACGGCCTTATCATCTTTACTTATGCCGCGTTTACTTACCAGGGTATTTAATTGCTTGAGGTGCTGGGGTGTTATTTTATCGGTACTCATTTTTTATAAACAACATTTTCAAGGTAATAGATATCAATTTTAGATACATACTCATCAAACAATTTTCCGGTAAACTTTACACCCTGTTTGTTAATTGCAATTGTTTCAAACTGGGTTTTATAAACTCTAAATCCTAAATAGGTGTATTGATATTTTCCGTTTTTGTTCGCAAGTTTTATCCAGGACATGACATAGATAATTTTAACCAATTGGATTATTATCTATTCTCATACTTTCAGAACCGACATAAGCCGGTAATGGAATTATTTGCTTTATTGCTTTATTTGCTTCAATAACTTCAACGGCTTCTAATATTTCTGTATACCGACTGTACCAATTTGAAACCATTTTACGCATCAATCCTAAATCTTCGCCTTTAGCATATAAGCCAATAATAGGCACATTGCTTGCCCATGCGGCTCCCAATTCGGCACAAGCATCTTTGCCAGATGGTGCATAATAAATAACCAAATCACTCTTTGTTGCACCGTCAGTATCAAAAACAAATGACTGAACAGCTTCACTTCCATTTACCCATTCTTCAAATGGGAATGCTTTTGTTACGTGATTGTGATTTTCGCCATAATTGTTTTCTACCCAGGAAACAACTTCGTGTCCATTTTGTCTTAATAATGCTGTTAGCATTTCTACGCCATGCTGATTTTTCCAGCTACTTGCAATGTAAATTTTCATGTTATTCAATTTTTATTTTAAATCATTTCTATAATCTTTCGGGATTGCCTGTACACGATCAATCTCGGCTGCAATTAAAGCACCGGCAATCACAAGTCGTTCCTTGTATGTTTTGCCCATCATTTTTTGCCAAATTTCTTTATCCCAATTGTAAGGTCTCATGGCTTCAGCTGCAAGCGTATTTCCATTTTCGCAGGTAAGGGCTGCTGCTGCTTTGGTTAATGGTTTTTCAAAGCCTGAATTATACACTACATCCTGGCTAATACTTATGCCATGTTTTTCTATTTGCTCTTGTCTTTCCTGGGCAATTAATTCGATACCTGTCATACAATATTTGTTTAATGTTTAAAAATTATTTTTCTTTTACTGGCCGGTAATAATCATGGGTGGCAAAATCGTATTGAAACCAGTTGTTACTAAATTTTTTCCAGTAAGTGTCTGTATTAATAATCATGATATTACCACCGCAGTCTTTACAATGTGTTTCCTTTTTTGGGCAGTTGTGAAATACTGCATCGCATTGCGGGTTTGGGCATACCTTTATAAATGTGGATTCCATGGTGCTAGTGGTGGTCTTATCGTAGTTCACCTTTTAAAATTTGAATAAGATTTCTTTGGACACCATCCACATAATCTATGTCTTTATTTTCCATATAGTTTTGACATACCTCCAATTGGATAGTTAGATAACGAACTGCACATGCCAACTTTCTAACATCTTCATCAAGTTTAAAATCTGGTGTATTGTAGGCGCTCTTGCCCAGTATATCAATTAGTATTTTTTCAATATTTGTGATGGTTTTACATTTTATTCCAATCGTTTAAAAATTCTTTTTTCTTAAGCCAGTTATCAGCAATCTTGGGGTTGCACCAGCTATTTCGTTCAAGGTATTTACGGTAAAACCCAATAGTCATACATGCTTGTACCTGTTCGGTTTTGCTCATTTTTGGCCAGTATGCTTCCGCTAAGTGCCGGTTGCGTTTGTTGGGGTAATCGTGCCAGAACATTTCAAAGGTGGCTTCAAAATCAGTTTCTACTACGGTGGCCTGTGTGCCTGTAAAAGCGATTGATATATCGTCTACGTTTACGGGTACCCGTAGTTTTAATGATTTGGTAATATCCGCGCCCATATTGGTTTGGCTTGTATCGATTTTTATAAGCAAACCGTAACTGTTAAATACAATCTCCGCATTGCCTTGCCAAGCGGGGCTTGTTACATTAAATTTTCGCATGGGTTGTATTTTTATCTTTTAAATACTTAATAAATAATTGATTTATTTTAAACCATCTTTTAACACAACCTTTGTAATCTCCTAATGCCACGAAGGCGCTTTCACCATCTGCCGATTTTGCTATTATTCTACACCTTCTGATTTGGCCAATTGCATCTTTTACATAACAAATGTCATCCACTGAAACATCTTTACGCCATCTGCTATTTAACCTTAAATAATATATTAATTTAAATAGCCTTACCGGCAATGATAAAATGTAAATAATGGTATTGGCAAACCATAGAAACAGACTAAAAAACAGATTTAATAGTTTCATAATTGTGATTTTAAAAAAATGATTGTTGTGTTAATTTGTGATTTGATAAGTTGATGCCAGTGTAAGGGGTCATGCTTTTGTGCAATATCTCTTGCGCCATTTGATGGGCCTTTAATTTAAACTCATACTCTTCAATACTTTTTTCTAAATGAGTAAGCAGCTTTGCCCGCCTGTTAAATTCTGCCATGGTATCCTCCTCGGTTTGCCCGCAGTTTTTTTGCATTTTTATAAACCAAAGCTTATCCTTGTATTTACTTATAACGAGCCAAAACCCATACAGCTCTTCATGGCGGCGTTTGGCTTCGCGCAAAGCGAAGTATAGCCAATCCTTTTGGTATTTATTTAGCAGGTACTTTTCAGGCTCCGTCCAGTCTACTAACTCAATCATGAGAACATTTTATTTTATTAAAAAAGTTGTATTTGTGTTGGCAGCCATTTTACTAAGCGGCTTTTATGCACCCCTACGGCTGTGGTGGCGTGTGCCTCGTAACGCCCGTATTCATCCCAATAGGGTATGCTGCTGGTTAAATATCGGCAGGTGTAAGAGCAGGCAGTTTCGCCAATTATAACAAGCGCTTCCTGTTTTTGCACCCATCCAATTTTTGGGTGGTACTCTTCGGTGTTTAAATTGAATAAACCTTTTCGCGGTTGTGCATACCGTATCATGAAAACAATTTTGATTGATCAACATTTACTTTTTGCACCGGTATGATGTAGTTATTTTGCATAGCATCGTCAATAATAGCATCGGCGGCGGCTTCTTTTTGTTTGGCTATTTTTAATCTGTACTGGCTTGGATTGGCGAAATAATCCTTTTGGCTTTGGCGGCACTCGTAAAAGGTTTGCATGATCTTTTTCATAAACGCCACCGGCACTTGTATTTGGTCACTCATTGTATTGCTCCTCCAATTGGTTTAATGGTACTTTAAACACGGGTTTTACTGGTTGCTCCGGCGGGGCTATTTGCATGTTGGTTACCGGCTCTGGTGGTGGAAGCTCCGGAGGCGGGGCTTTGGGCTTTTTGGCCTTGCCTTTCTTTTTGGATGGCTCTGGTGTGCGGTATACCTTTTGTTCAAATTTTGCGCCCCAATAAGCCCGTGCGCCTTCCTCCCATACTATGTAGTTGCGCTTGCTGCCAAAGCGGCTTACAATAAAGCCAATAAACTGTTTTACATGCACTTTTATATTACAATCAAACTTTACCTCTTTGGCGCTGGCTCCTTTGGGTTCGTCTCCATCGGCGTGGCTAATGAAGATGAATATTTTGCGGCGGCCAGGTGTTTTGCCAAAAACAAAGGATTCCTTTAGTTGCTTGTAATCGTCAAACGTCCAGCGGCTGTATTGCCAGCTGTCTATAACCACAATCTTTGGGCTTTGCTTGCGTTTCATGCGCTGGTAGAAGTTGGGGAAGTCCTCCGTGTCCAGGAACTTAATATTTATCTTATCCAGGCCATGGCGGATAATTAAATCCTGTATGGTTTTGCCGTGCCCCTCTTCGAATGATAAATAAAGCACTTCGCCCAGGTGGCCAAACTCCTTTAGTACATCGGCCAGCATATTGGTTTTACCATTGCCGGATGGGCCGTAAACAATCATGGTAAATGTGTCTTGCATTTCGCCAAAACAGTCTTTCATTTTTTGGCTGCAACTAATTACCTCGTATGTTTTTTGCAGCAGCTGCGTTACGTTTACCAGCTTGCCTTTTTGCGGTGAGTGAGTAAGTTGTTTGCTCATAAATTCTCCGTCATTTGTTTGTATTCCTTATCCGTTAATATTTCCGTGGTTATTTCGCCAAGGGCTTCAAAATAACCATGCATCAAGTGCTCCAGCTCGTCATGCAGTTTATTGGTAAGCGCTTCTACTTTATGCCAGTCATATTTATATTTAAACACAACCGATGCACGAATATTTACCTGCTGCATGTTGCGCTGCATATTGCAGCAATTAATAAAGATGTGCTTTGTACTCATGGCTATTGGTGTTGGGGTAATGCAGGTGCGTTTTGCAAAAACCGTAAAGCCATGGCACCTGTTTGGATGGCTTCTTTATGCATATCGTAATACCGGCCTTTCTCGTATTTCTCCTGGAGAGCTGCACGTATCAGCTCGCCGCTTTCTTCACAAACAATGGCGGCACCCTCTATAAAATTGGCTGGCCATTCGGGGTGTTTGTCGCAGGCGCTTTGATACTCTTGTAACATCGAAATGATGTTACGCTTTAGGCTAATGGGTAGCTGGTAAAATAGTGCATCGCACATATCGCTGTTTAGTTTCATAATCTGGGGTGGTGGTTTAAACGTATTCGTGAATAATGGTTAGGCCCATGGCACAGGCAATATGATGCTCTAGCAATGCGCCTTTGCTTTGGTGGTAATCCCTTAAAAGGTAAATACCATCGCAGGTGGCCAGCTGGCGTATGCAGGTGCGCATGGCTTCTTGCCAGGGCGTATCTTCCGGCACATGTTTTATGGGGTTTATTGCCGTGAAACCCAATGTGGTTAAGTAATTGGCGGCATGATTGAATTTGCGGTAAACTTCCTCGTATGGCAAGCCGGTTACTTTACCGGCTATATACATGCGTTTTTTATCAAATTCCAGGGCGGGGCCTTCTGTGGCCGTTTGTGTGGCTGTATTTGGCTGTGATGCCTGATTAAGCTGCATTTTATGTATTTTAATTGGTTATTTAATCAGTATCTGAAGGGCGAAACCCCTTGCGATTCTCCGGTGTTTTTTGGCTGGTTTTTGGTTGATTTGCTACAAAAACGGGCTGATTAGCGGCTGATACAGCTCGTCTGGTTGCCAGTTATCTTCCCTTACCGGTGGCTGATCTGCATCAGTTTCAGGTACATTATCGGGGTAGCCACAGGCTGGGCATTCGTTAGTATCTGGTAGCCATACTGCATGGCAATTTGGGCATTGATGTGGTTCGTAGTACATGGCTGTTAGTTGAATAGTGTTTTGAACGTACAAGTGAGTGACACAAGGAAAGGTGATTTATAATTAGCAGCTGGTAGACACCAGCCGCCTATATTTACTCTCCATTCACCGAAAAAAATAGTGTTTATATTCTTGAAAAATCCAGCTTAATAGCCTGGTATTTACCTTCATCATCCCGCAGCCATACCTGATAATAAGTGGCCGTTGATGGCTTGCGGATGGCTCGGTCTATAAGGTCTAATGCTTCCAGAAAATTGGCATCGTTTATACGATCCCGATGGCGGCGCAGGGATAAGATTTTATCTACATCTAACTGGCCGTTGCGGGTTTCAAAGGCGCTCATTACCATGTCTTTTATAAAGTCGTTCTTAGCCGTAATGCCATCTTTTAGAAACTGGTTTATTTTTTCTTTGGCCAGGTTAATAAATATTTCATCGAACTTTACAGGGCGGCTTACTTTTACTTTTACACAAACGCTGCGGTCGAAATTGTAAATGGTATAATTGCCCTTGAACTCTTTTTTGGTGCCGGAGTAGTCTGACATTACAGCATCAATTGCCTGGTTTACCAGCTGCTTTATATTGGCCTTTGCCTGTGTAAGCTGGCCGTTTATTTTAACGGCCTCTTTTATTATTTTTCCAGCGGCTTGCTCAATTGCAAACTCACTTTTTTTGATGGTTTTAAACGGTACGGATGTGCCGTTTTCGTCTGTCCAGTTGCTATCCTTTTTAGTGTGGATTTTGTAAGTCATTTTGATTTGTTTTATTGATTGAAAATTTATTTACGTGGTTTTGCGCTGGGGTATTTAGGCTTGCGTGGTGGTTGCGGCTTATTAAAGTAGCTGTGCCAGGTAGCACCGATAAAAAAACCAAATGATAAGGCTACTAAAACCAGCCAGAAACATACTATTAGGCTCATGTTATTGTAATTGAAATTGTTTATGAATATTGTTTAGAACGGATTGCAATAGATTGCCTTCGAAGCTGAAATGGTCTAACTCATGATCGGCATAGGATAGCCAGAATGCCAATGCTTCGTGTGCTTCCATTTTGATGCTGTAGGTTTTTTCTTTGAGAAAAGCCTTTTTATAAAACTTTTGGTGCAGCGATACCAGGCATGACTGAAGTAATAGGTGGTACATATCGCCACCATAATCTCTGGTAAAACTGCTGCCCTGTTTTAAGATGTTGTACAGGCACATGAATTCGTTATATGTAAGTTTCAGCTTCATTGATTAAGCGTTCTTTTATACTGTTAAAATGCGCAAGTGTTATTTCATCTTTTGCCCACAGCTTATTAGCTATTTGCGTTGCCCCATAACGAACTGTTGTACGATCGCAGTTTAATTCCTTACCTGTTAACCTTTCTACGCGGTTAGGGAACAGTTGTTTGATGATATAACTATACATATGCCTTGCTTCGCTAAGCTCTGTTTTACGCCATTTACCTCGCATTTGTGCTACAGTAAAACCATACTCTTTACTAACCAGGTAAAGAATAGCTTCTGGCTGAAGTGGAACCAGGTAATAATTAAAATCTACTACAACAGGGTAGCCTATTACTTTATTAAGATTGTAACGGGCGGTTGCAATTATTTCATCAATTTGTGGTTGCACATCTGGCATTAAAAGCATGCTCATACTGCATCGTTTTTATTGTCAAGAACTTCCCCAATCATGGTGGCATAGGTGTGGTTAAGCACCTGGCCGTTGGGGTATATAGCGGCGGCAAGTGTATTGGCATCGTGCAGGTTTAGGTATAACTGCATGCGCATATCCTTGCTTACACTATCAATACCAGTTTGGAATGCAAACGCTGCATCGCGCTGGTACCAGTTGGTTCGCCACCAGCTCCAGTAATATTTACTGGCTACCAGCATATCAATACCTTGCGGGTCGCGGTGCAGGTAATATTGCAAATACTGCTTGCCGGTTTTTTCAACCAGGGTATTATATGTTTCCCAATCCCAGGCAAGCAACGCGCAAACCTTCTGCTGAATGATGGTAAACTGTTGCTGTTGTTGTTGTGTGTGGTTCATGCTGGGGTTATTTTTTTATTAGGTAAGTAGTATCGCCATTGCGGCTAATAATGATGGTGTGGCGGGTAACGGTATAGAAAGTATCTGCACCATGTACCACCGGCGTTTGCCGGTAAATAAATTTTGTGGTTTGGCAGCTGGTTAAGGCAGTGGCCATTAGCATTGCAATTAATAATTTTTTCATAATTTCAATTTTCGGGTTTGATTTGAGGGCTGCTGTTTGTGGGAACAGCAGCCCATTTTATTATTGAGGAACAGTAAACATTTTGCGGAATAACTGCTCAGTTAGTGGCTCTCCAGTTCTATCCGCTTCGCGCATGGCAGCTTCCAGGTAATCGTTCAACTCTCCGTAATTATCGCATATCCTTGTTAGCAAGTTGCGCAGTGGTTTTTCGATGCAGTATTTGTCATAAAAAACAGCAAAATCAATCTCTTTATTTATGCCAGGGAGTGTTACCAAACCGGCTTTAAAGCGGCGGTATAATTGCGGTATCGCATCTCGGTTGCGCTTGCGCAGGTTTAGCAGTTTATTCAACAATTGCTCGGTGCCAATTACCACAATAGCGCAGTGATCTTTCAAAGCATCGTACAAACCTTTAAGCATTTTCAAAACGCTCATCTCCATGTTTTCGCCCTCATCAAATATGATGATGGGGTTGCCGCCATTGCGCTTAATTTCTTTCAGCTTGGCCACTATCTTATCAACCCTAATTTTAACGCTATTGGTTTGTATACGTGCGCTGTTGATGCTGGCAAATTCAAGGCCCAACAATTCTGTTAACTCGGTTACAATGTCAACGAGTTTATATAAGCTACTAACGGTAACGCGGTAGGTGTGCAGTGGCATTTTGTGGCAAAAAACATCAGTGTTTTTTGTTTTACCAACACCAGTGCTGCCAATAATCATGGCCGTTTTACCGGTTTCTTTGGCATTTTTAAGCGCGGCAATTTGTAACACAAATTGGCGTGTGCTTAAGGTTTCCCAATATGTCTTTTGCATTGACAGGCCAATAAAAGCGGCTAATTGCAAGAACCATTTATCGTCAAGCTCTACGGTCTTGTCTTTAACGGGAATGGTAAAGGTGCCGCGCAGCATTGGGCTTAGGTACCCAACGTTTATACCTGTTTGGCGGCATAGCTCATTTAAGCTAAGGCCTTTGTCTTTCATGTAAGTAGTAGTCTCGGCTACAATGTTTAATTTTTGTTCGTTTGTCATGGTGGGGGAGTATTTATAATTTTAGTCTAAGAAAAAGTCAACATTTGCACGTTCTTTCTGGTAGTTAAAATGCGCATCATTCTGCTGCACATTATTTTCAATAGCGGCCAGCTCTTTACCGTTTGCGGCTTGCAGGTAAGCCTCGGCCTCTTGCTTAATTTCTTTAGTCAATATGCCAGCCTGTAGTAATCCGTTGGCATCAATTCCGGCAGCGTTAAGCGTATCCTGGCGCTTGGCTTTTTGTTCTGCAACCCATTCTACAAGCTTGCGTTTTGCTGTCATTTTAGCCCAGAAAACCTTGTTATCATTTTCGGTAAAATCAACAGCTGCACTTGGCATTATATAAGTGGTGTTGGCAATAAAACGCAGTTTTTTATAATCAGTAACCAACACCCTGCTCACATCTAAAGGGCTATAAATAACCTGCACATTGGCACCGGTATAATCCAGCCTAATAGTATCAGGAACATCGTAAGTGTACTCTTCATTATTCAGGCGGCAAACAACACCTTCCTTGGTAATACTATTGGGTAACTCTGGGTTTCTTGCGCTGGCAACACTGTGGCGTACCCCAAACAAATCCAGCATGTGGGCGTAGCTAATTTGGCGCTCCTGGGCAATTTCGCTGCTGGCAAAACTGGCCTTCCATTGTTCAGTTAAAGTTTGGCCCTTCTCGTTTTTGCGGTTGCGTATTTTATCTATGAAAAGGCTTATGTATCCTGGAGCTTCGCTTATATGGGGTACGTTCTTAAGGTTATTGTTTAATGCATCTGGGTTTATACGGGTTTGGCTGCTCATATTATGGCCTGCATAGCCTACTAGTGCAATCTCTTTCAAATCTTTATGCCACTTTTTTCCAAAGCTTTGTTCAATGTATCGGTTGCGTTTACTGCCAAGGGTATTGTCTACATAGTCAACACATATACTTTGGTAAAAAGGGCGTAAGCCTGTTAATGCCCATCGGTCATTCTTAATTTGGTGTGGCAAATACCAGCTACCAGTTAATTCATTTATATGATGCATTGCATCTAACCAGGCGGCGCGTACCAGTTCAACACTAACCTCTTCGCCATAGCTCCAGCCAAGTGGGTAGTCATTTAATGCGTCTACCACCACAATCATTTTAACGCGTTTGTAGTAGTTGGTAAAATTCTTGCCTTTTCGCACTTCCTTTTTCCAGAAGTACATATCTAAATCGTTATCGTCATTCTCCAGGCGGGCCAGCGCGCAGCTTGGGCGGCGTTGCTTCATACTGGTGCTATAGGTGTCATAAAATTTAGCGTTACCCTGGCGACCTATCATTATTTCAGCCATGCGCTTGCGCCGGTGAACTCCAACTGTACTTTGATCTATTGCCTTATACCCCATTGGCACGGCAGCTAAATTGTAAAACCTGCAAACCTGTTCGTCATCAAACTGGTTGTGATGCTCCAGGTAGGTAAGCAGCAAACTTTCGCTAACCTCGTCTTTAATCTTGGCGCTGTTCTTATTGCCAAACTTGCTGCTAATTAAACTGGCGTAACCATTGGCTTTATAATCGCTAATCTTACGGCGCAGGGTAATATAAGTGGTGGGTAAATCAATGCGGTCTTCGGTAATAATTTCAATCATTTTATCGTAAAAGTTCACCATGTTTCCGGCAAACTTCTTAAGCTCTTTCTTGTCGGTTTCGGCCTTAATCATCATATTAAGCACGCTGGCACACTGGGTATATTTCGTCACATAATCAATAGGCTGGCGGGGTAATTTCTTGGTACCGTCAAACGAATATTCCAGGTAAAACGCCGCCGCAGCTATATCTTTTTGAATCAGGTTACGTAGTGGAGCCTTGGCCATATAGTTGTATGGGTTGCCAAATCGCTTTTCAATGGCCTCTTTGTAGCGAATGCCAAGTTGATCAAACGGGAATAATAATCGGCCATTCTCCTTCATATTTGGCAAAGTGCTATAGCCAACACAAACGCCCTTATGGATATTCTCCTCAACAAAACCGGCTGCAACCAGGTCGTCAACTTCAATACACAATATGTTATTGCTATTATATTTCATGCGGAAATTAGTTGGCTGTTATTGGTGAGCAGGCAATTGATTTGGTATTCAGCTTTTCTTGTGTCACTCCCTTGTACGGTAGGTCAAATGGGAGCATTTTTTTAACCGCTTCTACCATGCTATTGTCAATATCTCTGAGGATCATGAAGGTGCTTAAAACAATCTCGTTATCCCGGTCACCGCGGATTACCTTCTGAACTAAGCTGTCTGAAACGGTACAGATTCTGGCCGTCTTTTTAATGATTGCGGCTTTTTCTACGTCTCTTGTGTTTACTTTTTCCATACTTTTATCGACTGTGTTTTTGTCCTTTCTTACAGGACACAAATATATTCCAATAAAATCGACAATACCAAATTATTCGACAAAAAAATATTAATCAATGCCAAATTTCTTTCCATCAAACCTTAATTATTTAAGGAAACAAAAGCAGCTTACACAAGATGAAGCCGCTACAGCATTGGGTTTGAAGCGAAATACGTTTTCTAATTATGAGACGGGGCACAGTGAGCCAGATATAGCAACAATAATCACTATCGCCACATATTTTAGCGTTGATTTGTCGAATTTATTGGAAATCGATTTGAAAGAGGTAAGGTTTAACGGTTCTGGATTCTCTTCAAAAAAGGTCGAAAAGGGTAAGGATTCAGGTAAGGTTTGGGGTAAGGTTGAGCCCCAACAACACCATTTTAATGAAGAAATGGCTGTCTATAGCCGTATACCCAAAGTAATTACCATAGATAGCCATGGCAACGATAATATGGTCATGGTTCCCGTAAAAGCCAGGGCAGGTTATTTGCTTGGTTACGGTGATACAGAATTCATACAAACCCTGCCAACTTACCGGTTACCAGGGTTTACAAATGGCACTTTTAGACTCTTCGAAAGTCAAGGGCTTAGTATGTACCCAACATTTAATGATCGGGATATTTTAGTAACGCAATTCGTTGAAAAAATCAATGAAATCAGGGATGACAGGGTATATGTGATAGTAACACGCACCGATGGAGTTGTAGTTAAGCGGTGCTTAAATAGGATTAAAACAGACAATAAACTGATCTTAAAGTCAGACAATATTAAACACCGCGAAGAGTATCCAAATATTATCGTGCCACCAGAAGATATATTGGAAGTCTGGTATGCAATAGCCTATATGAGTCGCCAAATGAGAAGCCCTTCAGAAATGTACACAAGAATGATTGATCTTGAAGCCAGGTTAACCATACTGGAGCAAAGCGGGCCAAAAAAATAACCTCAAATGGTAGCAATGTGTACTTTTCGTTTTAATAGCAAAAATGTGCGTTTTCGGCTCAAACCCGTGCTGGTCGTGCATTTTTTGCACTTTTTATATATTTATATATTATACTTTTCGTTTTAACCCCCTTATGATTATTGCTCTGCAGTACAAGTGTGCGACGCAAGCGGCGATGCCATAATAACCTGACACCTGGCTACTGCTATCCCTTTAATTGCGTTAAAAAATTTTGAACCAGACACATATCTTTTACGCCGGGCATTATCTCAAATTTGCTGTTAATATCCAGAGCAAACAGGTCTTTGGCCACCGCCTCCTGCTGAAATGCCCGAAGATTGGCTGCATCATCCGGACTAATGCCTCCACTTAAAAAAAATGGTTTGCGAATGTTTAAACCCTTTAGCATTTGCCAGTTAAATTTTTTGCCTGTACCTCCATAACCAGCACCCTCGGTATCAAAAAGAAACATATCTGCGGCATCGTAGTATTCCCGTATTTTCCATTCTATATTATCATCCTCACTTATACGAAACACTTTAATAACGGAAACATAGCTGGCAATTTTTTCGCAAACCCTGGGGCTTTCATCGCCATGTAACTGTACCAGGTATAAACCACAATCATCTACGGTTTTTAGTACTTCATCTGGATCGGCATTTACAAAAACACCCACTTTATTTATCTTGCCCTTTATCTTTTTTATTTCAGTGGCCGGCATGGTTTTAAATACATACCGCTGCGATTTTGGATAGAAGATAAACCCGGCAAACTCAACACCCATTTCGTCCAGTGTATGTACCTGTTCGGGTTTTGTCATGCCACATACTTTTACCCGCAAACGCTTATTTGCAATAACATTACCTGTGCCTGTGTTTACATCCATTGTTGATTGCAGTTTGTTTCCTTAGCCAACTTTCGAATGGCTTTGGAGTTGATGAACAAAATCAGCAAAAGCAATCGTTGGGTTTGGCTGTTTCATAAAATTTTCGCCAATCAAAAATCCTTTGAAACCAGCCTGCTTCAAAGTTATGATTGTATCGGTATTACTGATACCACTTTCTGCAATAGCCAGTTTATTTGCCGGTATATGCGGGAACAACTGCAAAGAAGTATTAATGTCTACTTCAAACGTTTTTAGGTTGCGATTGTTTACGCCAACAAAATCTACCTCATCACAAATATGTGCCAGCTCTTCGTGATTGTGTATTTCCAGAAGCACTTCCAGTCCAAGGCTTTTTGCCAGAATAGCAAATTCCTGCACCTGTTTAACGGTTAAACAGGCTGCAATTAACAATACCACATCGGCACCCATGGCTTTGGCTTCATAAAACTGGTAGGCATCAATCATAAAATCTTTACGCAAAATGGGTGTGGCATGTACCCTTGCCTGCAACAAATCTGCTGTGCTGCCCCCAAAAAATAGTTCATCAGTTAGTACCGACAAACCTGATGCACCATGCGTACTATAAGCCCCAGTTACAGTAACTACATCTGCCACCACATTAATAACCCCTTTTGATGGGGATTTTCTTTTAAACTCGGCAATTATGCCAGTTTTGGTATCATCTAATAAAAAACTGCGCAGCGATAAAGTGGGTCTTGCAAAAAATGGCTCCTGCTCCAAGGCATCTATCCCTTTTACGGCTTTGCGTTCGGCTACTTCAATATGCTTTTGGGCTACTATCGTTTCAAGAATATTCATTACTGTTATTAACTTTTCAATTACACTAAAACAATGCTTATTGCAGCGCTACCAGTTTTTGCAGGCAATCATAGGCTTTACCTTGCTCCAGGCTATCTACGGCAGCATGATAGGCATCATCATACGTGCTGTATTTACCGGTACAATGCAATGCCATTGCTGCATTGGCCAACACCACAGCATTTTGTGCCCAACTGCCTTCGCCTTTAATAATTTTTTTAAAAATCTTTGCCGCTTCTTCCACTGTATTGCCACCATAAATTTCTTCGGCGGATACGAGTCTTTTACCCAATTGAATGGGCGTTAAAATACGTTCTCCTTCGCGGGTAATTACTTTGGTATCGTTGGTCAGAGATATTTCGTCATAACCATCCAGACTATGAATGATAGTAAATGGCTTGCCTGATTGCTGCAGCAGGTAATTATAAATGCGGGCCATTTCAAGATTATACACGCCCACCAACTGAAACGCCGGTTTAGCCGGATTTACCATGGGCCCAAGCATATTAAAAAATGTACGTATGCCCAGATTTTTGCGAATGGGGCCAACAGCCTTTAAAGACGGGTGAAACAAAGGCGCATGTAAAAAACATATATTGGCTTCCTCCACTTCTTTTTGCAGGCGACTGGTATCGTTCTTAAAACTATATCCCAATTGCTCCATTACATTAGAAGCTCCGCTTATAGAAGAAGCACCATAGTTACCATGTTTGGCTACTTTTTGACCAGTACCAGCCACAATAAAACAGCTCAATGTAGAAATATTAAAGGTGTTTTTGCCATCGCCGCCAGTACCTACAATATCAATGGTTTCGTAATCACTCAAATCTACTGGCACACACAATTCTAGCAATGCATCCCTAAAGCCTTGTAGCTCATCAATGGTAATACTACGCATCAAAAACACCGTAATAAAAGCACTTACTTCATGTTCGCTGTACATGACTTTACTAATATTAAGCAACACATCTTTTGCTGCATTTGCAGACAAAGTTTTGTGTTCAAAAAGGTATTGGAGAATTTTTTTCATGTTCTTATTTGCTTACTTCTAACGTTCTAATAAATTGGTTATTTGTTGTTACCGGGCTTTTGCAAAAGCTGCAGCTTTACTTGCGTCGCACTCTTGTGCGTTCATATCGCTATATAGCCTGCTTTTATCTCTTAAGCCAGTTACGCATTATCTGTTCACCTGCCGGTGTTAAAACACTTTCCGGATGAAACTGTACGCCCTGTACATCGTAGGTTTTATGCTGCAATGCCATGATAAAACCAAGATCATCTTCTGCAGCAATGTCCAGTTCAGCGGGAAAACCTTCACGGTTTACCACCCATGAATGATATCGCCCCACTTCAATAGTAGCAGGTAATCCTTCAAATAACGGAGCATCATTTTTTATAACATTAATAGGCGTGGCTACACCATGATACACACTGGTAAGATTGGTTAATGCCCCACCAAATGCCTGACCTATGGCCTGATGCCCCAAACATACGCCCAGTATAGATTTGGTGGCGGCATATTCTTTTATTAATGGCAGCAATAACCCAGCTTCTTCTGGTACACCAGGGCCGGGCGATAAAATAATTTTGTCGTAATTATTAATTTGCTCCATCGGTATCTGATCGTTGCGGTAAACATCCACTTTCTCGTGGGTAATTTTTTCTACCAGATGAACCAGGTTATATGTAAAACTGTCGTAATTATCGAATACTAATATTTTCATTATGTGCTTGTTGATATAAGTTATACAGTACAAGTGTGCGACGCAAGCAGGCTGCCATTTGTATTAGAGCCCGGCCAACATTATAAAAGCTCCTGCGCCAGCGTTATGGCTTTTTTTAAGGCCCCTAATTTGTTATTAACTTCCTGCAATTCGCTTTCGGGAACACTTTTAGCTACCACACCGGCACCTGCCTGACAAACGAGTGTATTGTTTCTGCTTAAAAAAGTTCTTATCATAATAGCCTGATTACAGCTGCCGTCAAAACCTATAAAACCAATACAGCCACCGTAGTAACTGCGTGGGGTTGGCTCGTAGCTATCTATCAAAGCCATTGCCTTAAACTTGGGTGCACCACTTAATGTGCCTGCCGGAAAAGTATCTGCAAGCAGTTGAAACGGATTGGTATTTGCGCTAACATTGCCCGTTACCTCGCTAACCAGGTGAATAACATGCGAATAATATTGTACTTCACGGTAATGGCTCACTTCTACACCGGTACAGGTGCGGCTAAGATCGTTGCGAGCAAGGTCAACCAGCATGGTATGTTCAGCATTTTCCTTGGCATCCTGTAATAACTCGCTGGCAATTATTTTGTCTTTTACATCATCACCGGTTCGTTTAAATGTGCCTGCAATGGGATGCATAATGGCTTTGCCATTTTTTATAATCAGCTGAGCCTCTGGGCTGCTGCCCATTAATTTATAATCGCCATAATCAAAATAAAACAAATAGGGCGAAGGGTTAATATTGCGCAAAGCACGGTACACGTTAAACTCATCTCCCGTAAAGCTTTGCTGAAACCTGCGGCTTAACACAATTTGAAATACATCGCCCCTGAAACAACTTTGAATACCTTTTTTCACCATGTCAACATAATCCTCATCCGTCATATTCGAAGATTCTGCACCCGCCAGTTTAAAAGGATATACAGGTACATCCTTGCTTTTAATAAGAGATTCAACCACACTTATTTCACTTTCTATACCTGCAATAGTATTCTCGCACAAATACATTTCATCTTTAAAATGATTCAGCACAATTACATATTGATATAAGCGGTAGCGCATTAAGGGAATGGCATTGGCATTAGTGGCTGCAGCAGATTTTAATTGAATGGTATCAAAAAACTGCACTGCATCATAACTACTGTATCCAAAAAAGCCCTGTGCAGCAGCCAATGCTTTTACATCGGTTTTTTCTACCTCAAACACCTGCATAAAATCCCACAACATACCCGGCACATCTGTTACATGGGCAATGGATTTTTTCTCTGGCGGCATGCCGGGATATTTTAATTCCAGTTGAGTATAATTGCTTATTTCAATACCGCCAATTGCATTAATACCAATAAAAGAAAAACTATTTTCCGCAGCACGGTTATCAGTACTTTCCAGTAAAATAGTATCCCTGAAACGATCACGCAAACGCAGGTAAATACCTACAGGCGTATACACATCGCTCAGCATTTTTTTGTACGTGGTTTTTATGGCTATTTTCTTCATAATAAGTCTATATTTTTTTCCCGACTATACAAGTAAGTGTACAATTTCAATTAATATAAGCCCGGCACCGGTAAAGCTATCAGGCCCATTTGCGTCGCACACTTATACGTTCAGATATCCTATTCAGCTATTCAATACAATGGGTATTTGCACAAATAAAAAACCCCGACAATCCAGTCGGGGCTCAAATATGTTGAATAATAATGGCCATGCCATTACAAGCCCCGGAAAAGGATTGTATGCCACCACCAATGATTATTTAATTGTATTGTTTGCATTGCAGTGCGAATATGTAACCAAAAAATGAAACGAACAAAATTTTTTTTGAGCAGCCCTCAATATTTTACGCAATCGATTGTGATCGCTTGTACAAAAATCAATAGAAATAAACTACTTTGTACATCAAATAGTATCCCTCTTATGCAACAAACTAACAATACATTAGATGGCCTGAAAAGGCTGCAATCACTGGACTTTATGCGTGGTTTTATAATGGTGCTGCTGGCAATGGAAAGCACCGGTTTATTTGAACACTTGTTTAAAGCAACAGAAGGCACCATGCTTAATGGATTATTTCTGCAGTTTTTTCATCACCCATGGAACGGTCTGCGTTTTTGGGATCTTATACAACCCGGGTTTATGTATATGGCCGGTGCAGCAATGGCCTATTCTTTACATAAACAAAAGCAACAGGGCATTAGCTGGAATGCATCTTTTAAAAAAATTCTGAAACGCTGTGGCTGGTTGTTTTTTTGGGGAGTTTTAGACTATGCCGTTAGGCCCGGCGGTTTATCTTTTGAATTATGGGATGTACTTACCCAATTGTCATTTACTACGCTTGTGGCATTTCTTATTTTTGAATGGAGTACCAAGGCACAAATGCTGGTTTGCATAGGATCATTATTGCTTACTGAAATTTTATACCGCTTTACTAATGTGCCCGGGTTTGACCAACCTTTTACTGACCAGCATAATTTTGGCAATTATATTGACCTGTTGCTAATGAATAAAATAAATAGTGGTGGATGGGTGGCCATCAACTGTATACCTACTGCAGTACATACCATTGCAGGGGCTATTACCGGTAAACTTTTTTTAAGTAACAGCAACCAAAAATTACGCATCATGGTTATTGCCAGTATTAGTTGTCTGGTAATTGGTTATGGACTTGACTTTGCGGGTATTACACCCATCATTAAACGAATAGCTACCAGCTCTTTCACCTTTGCATCACTGGGTTGGTGTTTGGCAGGTTTGGCTGTATGCTATTGGTGGATTGATATGAAAAATCATCACAATTATTTATTGTTTTTTACCATCGTGGGCATGAACTCTATTTTCATTTATTTGTTTTTTGAAATTGTTGCCTCCCGGTGGTTTAATGATTATATAAGGGCTATCAGCGGTGGTGTATTAAGCTGGGTTAATACACCTGAAACATTAACCGGCATTATTTCATCACTCTGTATTTTTGCGTTGGAATGGGGTATGTGCTATTTTCTGTATAAGAAAAAGATATTCTTTAAAGTATAAAAACAAACTAACACTATGGAAATTATACACCAACAAAATGGCCACAAAGGCATGTTTTATGTAGGTACGGCAGATGAACCACTGGCAGCCATGACTTATACCATGCCGGCAGAGAATAAATTGATAATTGATCATACCGAAGTAAGCGATGCCTTGCGCGGTAAAAATGTGGGCTACCAACTGGTAAAAGCTGCTGTGGATTTTGCCAGAATACAAGGCATAAAAATTTTACCACTCTGCCCTTTTGCCAAATCGGTTTTTGATAAGAAATCAGAATTTGCTGATGTATTGTTATAATGGCCATTTGGTTTACATCAATATTTTGCTCCATTTTTTGTTGCAGTACAAGAGTGCGACGCAAGTGGGCTGCTATAAAATTATATGGCCGGGCCAATAGTAAAATGGCTTTAGCAATGAATAGCTTTTATCTTTGCAAAAAAATATATTTTGGGTATTAATACACAAGCCTATAAAGCCATCAGGGATGAAATTGCTGCCACCAACACTACATTGGTAGCGGTGAGCAAAACAAAACCAGCAACAGATATTGAGGCTTTATACCATTTGGGCCAACGAGATTTTGGCGAAAATTATGTACAGGAATTGGTTGATAAACAAGGGGCTTTACCGGATGATATTCGCTGGCATTTTATTGGGCACCTGCAAAGCAATAAGGTAAAATATATTGCCCCTTTTGTGCACCTGATTCATGGTGTAGATAGTTTTAAACTATTGACAGAGATAAATAAACAGGCCCAGAAAAATAACCGCATCATTGATTGCCTTTTACAAATTCATATTGCAAAAGAAGAAACCAAATTTGGTTTTAACGAAGCAGAACTGGCTACTGCAATGGCAGATTTACCAAACGCCGGACTTAACAATATTGTCATAAAGGGTTTTATGGGCATGGCCTCATTTACCAGCGATACCACAGTAATTGCAGCAGAGTTTACTTACCTTAATAATTTATACCAGCATTACCAGTTAGCACCTAACACCGATAATTATAAACCATCCATTTTATCAATGGGTATGAGCAGTGATTATGCCCTGGCAATTGCCCATGGCAGTAATATGATAAGGGTAGGCAGCCTGCTTTTTGGCGAGAGAAATTACACCAAATAAAAACGCCCGGCATTTAGCCAGGCGTTAAATATTTTATGAAATGGTTTATTTTTTACCCATTAATTTATACAAGTTAAATTCAACATTTACAGTAGCTGATGAACTACGGCCCTTATTGCTTCTGCCCCTTGGGTCAAGGTCGGAATGGATGTTAAAAATACCAATACCATAATGCGCACCAATGGTAACGGTCTTGTTTATTACAAATCCGGCTCTTACTTCAATTCCACCATCAAATCTTGTCCAGTCATCGCCAAAAACCAGTTTTTCTGAGGCGCCTGTGCTGTCTTTGGTAGATTTACCGCCAATGGCATCGGCCACAAACACGCCTGCACCAAACAATAAATCATTGTTATGCACTAATGGAAAATTATATAATAAATCTGCATTGGCACCTACATAATCCAAATGCACTTTAACTCCTGTATTATTAAATTTAGTTCCTTTACCAGCATAATAAATGCCGGTTTCAAAACCCCAGTTATGTTTAGATACTTTGCGGTAACCCAGTCCGGCTTCGGCACCAATTACCAGACTTTTATTGCTGGTATATGTTTCATAAAGTGAAGAAATTGTAGCACCACCCCTTACATTTAACTGCTTATATTGGGCATTGGCTGCAGTAACAGAAAAAATAATTACAAAAATAAATAAAGCCTTTTTCATATTAGTGTTGGTTTCTTTTATACAAATTAATCGAGCAATTGTGTTAGCCCGGCATAAGTAAATTTATTAAGCTGCTCTTGCGTCGCACACTGCAAGGTTCAATTCTATGTGCCTCAAAAAGCATACATCATAGCAATTATACCGCAAATATGCTTTATAAAACAGGTGCAATAATATTGAATAATGCCTGAACGAAAAATTGTATTTTACATATTTAGGCCATATTAAAAAGCTATAATGCAATACAGGAAAGGCTTTCAGGCAAGGCAGTGCAATAAATTAAAAAAGCCTTGAAATTCGCTTTCAAGGCTTTTTAACAATTTACAGGGTTTCTTTTAGCCATTTATAAAACTCTCTTTGCCAAACCAATGCATTTTGTGCGTGCAAAACCCAATGGTTTTCATCGGGCAAATACAAAAACTTACTTTTTATACCCCTTAACTGTGCCGCCTGAAAAGCCTGTTGCCCCTGTTCAATGGGTACCCGGTAATCTTTTCCACCCTGTACAATCATAATGGGTGTATCCCATTTATCAACAAAATTACTGGGCGATTGCCCAAAAGAACGCTGAGCAACTGCATTGGTTTTATCCCAATAAGGGCCACCCTTTTCCCAGTTCTCAAAAAACATTTCATCTGTTGTGCCATACATGCTTTTAAAATCAAATATCCCATCATGAGAAATAAAACTTTTAAACCGGTGATTATGCGCTCCTGCCAAAGCAAATACCGAAAATCCACCAAAACTGGCGCCCACACAACCCCTTCTATCCTTGTCAATAAAAGGTTCTTTTGATATAGTATCTATAGCACTCAGATAATCTTTTATCACCTGTCCGCCCCAATCTTTACTTACCTGTTCATTCCAAAGTGTACCAAAACCCGGCATACCACGGCGACAAGGTGCTATAACAATATACCCGTTAGAAGCCATCAACTGAAAGTTCCAGCGCATAGAATAAAATTGGGTTAGGGATGATTGTGGCCCTCCCTGGCAATACAGTAAAGATGGGTACTTTTTTGTTTTATCAAATCCCGGAGGGTAAATTACCCAAACCAGCATTTGTTTATGATCGGTAGTGGTAACAAATCTTCTTTCGGTTTTACACATGGCCAGGGTACGGTAAATATCATCGTTTACATGCGTTAGCTGTACCATACTGCCATCTACTGTACTTACGTTGTATAGCTCTGTAGCATGATTCATGTCGGTACGGGTTACAATTACCCCATTATCTGCCTGCCCAACTATGCCAGACACATCAAAATCGCCTTTTGTAAGCTGGCGCATTACTGGTAGCATTTTTGTTAAGCCGGGATAGGCCACCACAAATAATTGCAGTGTTCCATTAACAGGTGCTATAAAGAATATGTTCCTGTTATCCTCACTCCACTTAAAGCTTTCTACATGTATGGCATCCCATTGTTGGGTAAGATTCATTTTGGTAACCCCATCCCATACAATAATATCCTGCTTATCGGCCTCGTAGCCATCCCGCTTCATGCTTAACCAAGCCAAATCACCGCGACTATTATAGGCCGGGTTTACATCATAACCTTTATTGTCTTCTGTAATATTTTTTGTAAAACCGCCTTCCACATCATAAACATATAAGTCTGTATTTGTGCTTACTGCATAGGCGGTGCCGGTTTTCTTTTTACTAACATACACAACATGTTTGCTATCCGGGTTCCAAATAAAATCCTCATCGCCGCCAAAGGGTTTTTGCGGACAATCAAATGCTTCTCCCATCATAATATCTTTACCAGCCATAGCAATACCATTTACATAAGGTGATACAAAAACATGGCTAAACTTACCATCCTCCCATTCATCCCAATGGCGGTAATTAAGAGAAGTGTATATGTATGCATTGCTTTTGGGTAAATCGGCATATGTATCTGCGCCGGTTACATTTTGCAAGCGAACATCTGCGCTGCTAATAATATACTTTCCGTCGGGCGAAATTCTGTCGTTTTCCAATAAAGTATCTGTGTTGTTTACTTCAATGGGGTTGCCGCCTGTTACAGGAACCATATAAGTTTTTGTGCTGCTTTTATTGGCTACTACATCAGGTGTGCCCACCTTATACACCACATATTTTTTATCTTTCGAAATGCCTGCAGCACTTACACGGCCAAGTCTCCAAAGCAATTCTGGTGTCATCAGGTTTTGTGCCATTGCCATCAAAGGGCCCAATAACAAAACAGCTATTATTATTCTTTTCATAAGTAAAATTTAGAACAACGAACTTATGAAATTCTATTGAGGCTGCATTTGCTTTACATCAATAGTTATGCACCAAACAGCAGTAAATGCATGAGGCTTTACTTGCGTCGCACTCTTGTACGTTCGTATCAAAGGGCAGCTTTTTTAAATACAAACCGCTTCAGCCAACTGCATGTAATACACTGTTTATTGCCGCATATTGTTAATACAGCACAAGAGTGCGACGCAACCGGGCTTAACCATTGCACTGAAGCCGGGTACACAAACATTTGCAGCTTATGTAAATTAGTTGTAAGCCATTTTTGGTATACTAATTTTCATACCTTCAAGGCCGTATAAAACAATACATTATGAAAAATAGAAAACTGGCTTTTATTGTATTTGCTGCCCTTACACTTGTTGTTGCCAATAGTTTTGTATATGCCGATCCTGGTAAAAAAACCACCGGCACAGATAACCAACTTACCAAAAAAGAAAAAAAAGAAGGCTGGATTTTGCTTTTTAACGGCACCAGTTTAGATGGATGGAGAACCTATAAAAATATTCCGGGCTCATGGAATATTACCAATAATACCATTTGCAGCCAAAAGCCGGCCGGCGACCAAAACCCGGATCTTATTTCGACCGATACCTATGAAAATTTTGAACTAACGGTGGAATGGAATCTTTCTCCCTTAGGCAATAGTGGCATTATGTATATGGCAACCGAGGAATATGATCATCCCTATGAATCTGGCCCGGAATACCAATTAATAGACGATGATAATTTTCCACAAAAAATAGAAGACTGGCAAAAAACAGGTGCGGCTTATGCCATACAGCCACCTCTTGTAAAAGCTGCCAAAGCACCGGGCCAATGGAATAAAACCACCATTATTGTAAATAAAGGCCATGTAGAACATTGGTTAAATGGACAAAAAGTTGCCGACTACCAATTATGGAGCGATACCTGGAAACAGGCTGTAGCCAATGGAAAATGGAAAAACGAACCAGGTTATGGTGCCACCAAAAAAGGCCATATTGCTTTTCAGGCATCGCATAGCGGTGTGGATGGTAGCGGGGTTTGTTTTAAAAATATCAAGATTAAATTATTATAGCAACGCTTCATAAGCAGGTTTACCACAATAATATTTATGAGGAAATTTTGGCTTTTTTCCATTGCATGTATGGCTTTGTTGATGGCCTGTGAACAGGGCAATCAACAAAATGAGGGCGCCAATATTGTATTGATAGATACTTTGCCCTTCACCTATACAATGGTTGAAAAAACAGAGCAAAATGCCGAAGTGAAAGATTCAATGGATTTGTATACAGCGAGTATTAGCTACCCGGTGGTAAGTGGCGGTGCATTGGCAGACAGCATTAATGCTTTATTGCAAAAAACGGCTTTTAATAATTTTAGCTCGGCACAACAACAGGTGGACAGTTTTGTAACCACCACGGCAGAATCTCATACCAGTGCCTCTTTTAACGGCTGGTATTATTCAGCTGATGTTAAAATACTGTATAACACTCCGTTGCTGTTGAGTATGGAAATGCAGATAAGTGAGTTTACCGGCGGCGCACATGGCAGTAATGTATCTTTATTATACACGTTAAACAACAATGGCAAGCAATTGCAATGGGCAGATTTACTGGAAACCAATGCACTGCCATTACTGATGAGGGTGAATGATTCCATTATGCGAAAAGAACAAGATATGGCGGCGGGTGCTACTTACCAGGATGCAGGATTTTTACTAGAAACCGATAGCCTGCCCCTGCCCCAGTTTTATGCTTTAACAAAAGATGGCTTACTAATGCACTACAATCAATACGAAGTTACACCTTATGCCATGGGACTTATTAGCTATACTATTCCTTATAACCAATTATCCGGCATTCTACAAAAAAGCTGGATGCCATAAACACAATATTTTTTTGTACGGCCGATAGATTAACGGCACTCAACATTATCATTATGCGTAACATACTAATTGCATTGCTTGCCTTTTTATTTACAGGATTTATTGCCAATGCCCAATTTATTAGCACCAAAGGGAAGGATGTAATTGACCCCGATGGTAAACCTTTTTTAATTACAGGCACCAATCTGGGCAACTGGCTGGTACCCGAAGGCTATATGTTTAAGTTTAATAAAACTGCTTCGGGCAGAATGATCAATGAATGCTTTACCGAATTGATTGGTCCGGATGCTACAAATGCTTTCTGGAAAGAATACCTGGATAATTATATTACACAGGAAGACATTCATTATTTAAAAAGCCTGGGCATGAACTCCATCAGGCTGCCATTTAATTACCGCCTATTTACCAATGAAGATTATATGGGTGGCGAAGGTGCCGCAAGGGGATTTGCGCTTTTTGACAAAGTGATTGGCTGGTGCAAAAAAGAACATCTCTATATTATGCTGGATATGCATTGTGCACCCGGCGGACAAACTGGCGATAATATTGACGACAGCTATGGTTATCCGTATTTATTTGAGAACAAACCAAGCCGAGATCTTACCATTCAAATTTGGAAATCCATTGCCAACAGGTATAAAAACGAACCCATTATTTTGGGGTACGATCTGTTAAACGAGCCCATCCCCCATTTTACTGATACCACCAAGCTAAACCCCATGCTGGAACCACTGTTTAAAGAAATTACTGCCGCCATAAGAACGGTAGATAAAAACCATATTATCTTTTTAGGTGGCGCACAATGGGATTCTAATTTTAAAATATTCGGTAAACCTTTTGACAGTAAACTGGTATACACATTTCATAAATACTGGACAGATACCACCACCGCTGTAATACAGGACTATATTGATTTTCGCGATAAATACAATGTACCGATTTATTGCGGAGAAACCGGCGAAAATACGGATGAGTGGGTAGAAGGCTTTCGCCATACACTGGAGAAAAATAATATAGGCTGGCATTACTGGCCTTATAAAAAGCTGGATAATACCAGGGGCATTATCACTTTCTCCGTACCTGATTATTATAAAGCAGTTATTCAATATGCCGACACACCACGTTTTACCTTTGGCGAAATACGTGATGCCATGCCTGCCAATAAAGGAGAAGTAAAACTGGCGCTGGAAGCCTTTTTAAACAATTGCAAATTCGAAAACTGTGTATCTAATCAGGGTTATATAAAAGCATTGGGGTTTAAGAAATAAGTGCTGCTAATTCTTTTTACCCAAAAAGACACGCATTTTATCATTAATATAATACAGTATATCCTCATCGCCGGTATGTGTGCGCAGCCAATTGTAATCTGGTGTGTATTGTAGCATAAACTTTTTAAGTGTATCCCCGGTAAAACCAGTATAATAAGTAACTATCTCCTCCGAAAAACGGTATTTAATATAAGCATCTTTTTCATGCTGTGCTTCTAACTCGTAAGCACGGCGCTTACGTTTTTCATCCTTGCTAAAATAGTTAAGGTTAATACCAATACCGGCACCCGAATTGGCATTTGTGGCAGCCGGTGCTTTGGGTGTACCCATATCCTGTAAAAAATCGCGGCGGCGTTTTATGCTGTCCTGCTGGTACCTCGTATATCCCACTGCCGAAACAACCACCGCTGCCAGTTCGTGTGGCAGTGGCGCCAGGTACACAAAAAATGTATCGGGTACCAAAGTGGTATATTTTACCTGTTTAAAATGGTAATTATCTGCAGTAAAAAATATAATATCGTTGGGGGCTACAAATATAGAAAAGCTGCCCTTCGCGCCTACCTCGGCGGTTTTATTGGTACGGGTATTTACAATATGGGCTTTAAGTAATGGCGAGTAGCTAATACTATCCAGCACATACCCTTGCAAAATGCGTTTTTGTGCCTGTCCGGCCAGTACAAAACAAGTGGTAAAACTTAGCACCATAAACACCCTAAAAAGCAGGTTGGCATTGGGTAAATATCTCTTCATAGATTCACAAAATAATTAAACAATTGGTTGGCGCTTTGTTAATTATTTTTATTGAGCCCAACACTTGTACCACCATTGGGCATCCTTGCGTCGCACACTTGTACGGTTGTATACAAGGCAACTTTCTATAGCCAAAATGTAAAACAATAAAAAGGGGTTAAGAAACCTGTCATTTCTTTTGTACAAGTTAGCAACCAAACGTAGCAATTGGCAAACTAACAAAAGCGCAGGTAAATTAAATTTTCTCTATAAATCGCAATCTGAATAGATTTTATACTATTTTCATTATGCACTCTTCAATATCTTCCTAAAAGCCCTGTTGATTTATTGTAAATCAATTTGTAAAAAATCCTTTAATAAAACAAAGTATACATATGAAACCCTCTATAACAATAAGCGGTATGCGTAAACAAAAAGTCTTCCTTTTTGGACTCTACCTTTTAATTGCATCTTATTTGCCAACCAATACAATTAAAGCACAATCTGGCAGCCTTGACAAATCATTTGGAGAAAATGGTGTCGTTACAGATAAAAATTATTTGGGAGTTTCTAATGCTGCAAAATTGCTCAAAGATGGTAAAATAATTGCAGCGGGTGATGCCTACTTTAATGGCATAGCAGGTTTTTTTGTAGCAAAATACAATTCAGATGGCAGCATTGATTCTTCTTTTGGAACCAATGGAGGAGTAATAACAGATTTCCCTCTAAAATTTGAACACTGTTATGCAGTTGGAGTTCAAACCGACGGAAAGATAATTGCAGGCGGTACCGTTTTTAATTCAGGGCTTGTTGATATTGCATTAGTACGCTATAACACAAATGGAAGTATTGATAGTTCTTTCGGTAATGAAGGTTTACTTATTTCTGATTTGGGCGCAAATGAGCTTTTCAAGAGTATGATAATTCAGGCAGATGATAAGATTATTATATCAGGAAACAGTCAAAAAAATGATAATGATATATTTACAAATTTCCTGGTGAGATACCTGAAAGACGGCACATTGGATTATAGCTTTGGAGATAATGGTAAAACGTTAACTGTGTTTGATAATGAAGTAGAGAACAGAGCTGTTACCCTACAAAAAGATGGCAAAATAATAACCGGAGGTAATTATGGTTATTTGGGCAATCAGGTACAATTTATATTAGTACGCTTTCTAGAAAACGGAGTAATAGATAACGAATTTGGAATCAGCGGAATGAGCAAGGAAGGTTATGGAAACAAGATAGGTGCAGAATTACATTCTTTAATAATACAAGATGAAAATAAAATTATCGCTGGAGGATTTGGTGGTAAACTAAAATCCAATATGGCATTAATGCGCTTTGAAAAAGATGGACTTATTGATACTTCTTTTAGTACTGATGGAAAACTTTTAGCAGAATTTGAAAACGAAACTTCAATTTCATCATTATTATATCAGAAAGATGGTAAAATAATTACAGCAGGCTCAATAAACCCTTTTTATTCAAATGCAGGATTTGCTGTTGCCAGATATTCTTCAAATGGGGAACTCGATTCTTCATTTGGAACAAATGGTTTAACTGTTACTTACATTGAAAATACATCAACTTGTTCCGATGCATTATTGCAAGATGATGGCAAAATAATTTTAGTTGGAAGTTCATTTTTAAATGCTACGAATGAAAATCATTTTGCCTTTGCACGTTATAATAATGTAATAAAGCAGCACAGTGATATATATGTAAGATTGCGGAAATGGCTTCATAATCATGGATTTAGTTGGGAAAATAAAGGAGATAATGATATTGCATATTATGCAGTTGAACGGAGTAATAATGGAAATGTATTTAAAGAAATTTCTAGAATTTTCAATAATACAGGGCAATCTAATTATGAAGATAATGAATCCACAAATGGTACAAACTACTACAGACTTAGAGCGGTAGGTACAGATGGTATTATTGGATATTCAAATACAATTTCAATAAACTATATTGAAAAGGAAGTAAAACTTTACCCAAATCCGGTAAAAAATACTTTACATATTGAGGGCTTACCCACAGCTGAAAAAACAAAACTCTCAATTATTGATTTTAATGGTAATACAAAAGCCATTACAACAATAACCGGTAATGCCTGCAATTGGAACATAGCACAGCTTAACAAGGGTAATTATATGCTAAAAATAGAACAAGCCAATGCGCAGTTTTCAATTAAATTTATAAAAGAATAAATTAAAGGGTACGCTCAACTCTTTTTATTGCATTGGCTTATTATATAATTACAAAGGGTTTGTTGCGTGAAGTATCGGAACGTACAAGAGTGCGACGCAACAAAGTCTCCTGCTTTGTTATTGGCCGGGCCAATAAGCATTTTACTGTATCAATATTTTGTTTTACGTGCAGTGTATTGTTTTTCCCATTGTATAAATTGCCAAACCAGTTCGGCAGTTAGCAGGGTGCCCAACGCAAACAATGCCGGCACAATGGTACCACCCGATTCAGAAAAAGCAGCCGCCAATGCAATGCAATAAACGGTTACGGGCAATAAACTCATGATGCACAAACCGGTAATATTCAATGGAATTTTAAATGGCCGGTGCTCTTCGGGTGCTTTTATGCGTAGTACAATCAGGGTTACAAATTCAAGAAAAAGACCGGCGCCATACAGGGTTACATCTATAATCAGCAGCTCTTCAAAAGTCCACAATATCATCAGGCTTACAATACAGGCGCATACAATAATAGATACATATGGGGTTTTGTATTTGGGATGCAGGGTATGCAGTTTTTTATGCAACAGGTCATCGTCTGACATTACCTGCGGCACCCTGGAAACCGACAATAACACAGCAGAAAACAAACCCAATGCACTGGCCATGCCTCCTAATGATAACAATGCGCCCAACCAATAGCCGCCATAAATACTACCCAATACCGGGAAACCTTCATCGTTTAGGGTAGCATAATCTACCCCAGATTGCTGGGCGGTCACAATAGCCAAAAAGTAAACCACAAAGATGAGCAGAAAAGCAATGCTGGCAGATTTAATATAAGTGCGTATGGGTTTATCCACTTCCTCGGCATAGGTGGTGGTATTGTCCCAGCCAAGAAAATTCCACATCACGGTATACAAAGCCATACCAATTGAATTAAAACTAAGTCCCTGCAGGGATGGCGAAGGCAAACTAAAATCTCCACTAAAACCTGAAATGGCTACCCCAAATAATATAACAAACGGTATTAATACCAGTGCGCCCAATATAAGTGAGGTTTTACCCACAGGTACAATACCCAAAATATTTAAACCAACCGATGACCAGATAATTACCAAACAAACCGGAATTTTATACGCTTCAATGCCCGGGAAAAAGAAGGAGGCATAGCTGATAAATAGCACCGGATAAATAGCCAGGTCAACAAAAGTGTATAGCCAGGTCCACCAACCCTCATAAAATGCAAAACGTAAACCGAGTGCCCTTTTAACCCATTGGTAATAACCGCCGGTTACGGGCATCATGCTATTTAATTCAAGTACGGTTAAAATGGTGGGTATATCCCAAACAATGGGCGTAATTATCAACAATAATAAAGCGCCATGCGTACCTGCAAAACTTAGTAAAGGCTCTAACCCATAGGGGCCACCGGAAACGGTAAGAAAAATAATAGCGGCCAATTGAAGCGGTATTAACTTTTTGTAGGTGGATGCAGGAGGTTGTTCGCTCATTATTGGTAACAGTGGTTAAAATGAAAAACAATTGTTTGGTTTATATGCTGCATTGGCAAGCAGCACAAAATACCAAAAATATAATTTGCTGAATGTTTTTATTGCCAATTGTTTTGGTGCAGCTAAATGGTTAATCAGGCGCATAACAGGTGAATCCAGGTAACCGGTTACAATAAATTAATTCAACTAAACCAACAGTTTTATAGCTGTAAAACAAAACAAGCCGCGGTTAAAACCGTAAACCTACCTTAAAACTGCCCTGCGTAAGTTATCTTTGCCGCTATGCATTATGTTTCTGCCGAAGGTTTAACCAAGAGTTATGGCATTACGCCACTGTTTAACAATATTTCTTTTCACGTGAATGAAGGCGATAAAATTGCCATTATTGCCCGCAATGGCGTAGGTAAAAGTACTTTGCTGCGCATTTTAGCCGGCAAAGAAGTACAGGAAAATGGTAAGTTATGGATACATAAGGATGTTACCGTAGCCCTGTTTGAACAAGACCCACAGTTTGACGAGGATAAAACCGTACTGGAAAATATATTTCATCTTGCCCACCCGGTAATGACTGCCATACGCCAATACGAAGCCGCTGAAGAAAGCGGCGATGGCGATGCCATGGTAGAAGCTATGGGCGCCATGGATGAACTGAATGCCTGGGTATTTGAAGCCAAGGTAAAAGAAATTCTTACCCGCCTGAATGTGCACCACCTAACCGGTAATGTACGCGACTTAAGCGGCGGACAGCGCAAAAGAGTTGCCCTTGCCAAAACCCTGATTGATATTGGTTTTGAACACCAGCACACCCTGCTGATGATGGATGAACCTACCAATCACCTGGATGTGGAAATGATTGAGTGGCTGGAACATTTTTTAAATGGCGAAAATGTTACGCTTCTGCTGGTAACCCACGACCGCTATTTTCTGGATGCAGTTTGCGAAGAAATATGGGAACTGGAAAGAAGCAATATGTATGTGTACCGTGGCGATTATGAAAACTATATGGAGAAGAAAGCTGCCCGTATAGAAAGTGAAATGGCCAGCATAGATAAAGCCAAAAACGAATACCGCAAGGAGCTGGAATGGATGCGCAAGCAACCAAAAGCCAGAACCACCAAAAGCAAGAGCCGCCAGGATAATTTTTATGAAGTAGAAGCCCGGGCCAAACAAAAAATTACCGATGCCCAATTACAGCTGGAAGTAAAAATGAGCCGTTTGGGTGGTAAAATTCTGGAACTTAAAAAAGTATACAAAAGCTATGGCGATCTGGCCATTTTAAAAGGCTTTGATTACTATTTTAATAAAGGTGAACGCATTGGTATTATTGGCAAAAACGGCGTAGGCAAATCTACCTTTCTGAATATTTTACTGGGGCTTGAACAGGCGGATAGCGGCAAAGTAAATGTAGGCGAAACCGTGGTGTTTGGTAATTTTTCCCAACAGGGTTTGGTGATAAAAGAAAATGTGCGGGTAATTGAATATGTAAAAAATATTGCGGAGAATTTTCCATTGGCTAAGGGTGGCAGCATTAGTGCGGCGCAGTTCCTGGAGTTGTTCCTGTTCTCGCCGGAGAAACAGTACACTTATTTGCAAAGCCTTAGTGGTGGCGAAAAGAAAAGGTTGCAATTGCTATCGGTTTTATTTGCCAATCCCAACTTTTTAATATTGGATGAGCCTACCAATGATCTGGATTTGCCTACCTTGGCCGTACTGGAAAAATTTCTGGCCGATTACCAGGGTTGTGTGCTGATTGTATCACACGACAGGTATTTTATGGACAGGCTGGTAGACCATTTATTTGTGTTTGAAGGCGAAGGCGAAGTAAGGGATTTCCCCGGCAACTACACACAATACCGTATGTGGTTAAAAGAAAACGAAAAGAAAGCCGATAAATGGAAAGAGCTGGAAGATAAAAAGGGCAAAGGCGAATCACTGCCCGAAGCTGGTGCTACTACAACAACCGTATCCAACACCGTTGCCGCACCGGTAGCCTCAGCACCCAAAAAGAAAGTAGGCTTTAAAGAAAAACGGGAATTTGAATTGCTTGAAACCGAAATTGCCGCTTTGGAAGCAGAAAAAGAACAACTTTCTGTACAAATGAGCAATGGTAATCTGGCATTTGAAGCACTAAATAAAATAAGCGAACGCATGATTGCCATTACCAGTCAGCTGGAAACAAAAGAACTGCGCTGGCTGGAGTTAAGTGAATTAATGTAAACATTTATACAAACAAAAAAATAAGCACAATGGAAGGCTTAGGCGTAGGTTCAAGAATTAAACATGTTAGTTATGGTGTGGGCGTGGTAGTACGCATACACAAAAAAGTATACGAGATCTGCTTTATTGAAGAAGGTATAAAAATGGTAAGCAAAGACCAGCCATTAGACATTACCGAGCGGATAGAACCCGAATACAATATCAGTTTTAGTGAGGCCGAAGATGCGTTGATACGTATTTTGCGGGAATGGAGCGATGTAACAGAAGTGGTTTCGTTGGGCGATAAATGGAAGAACGGAGTGATGATTTTAAAACCCGGCGACAATAGTTTAAAAGAAAAAGAAATACCCATTGATGCCTTTTTTCATAAGATTGTGATGCTGAGGGATAGGCTGCGTGTAATGGAGCAGCGCATTAATGCCCATAACCTGCTTACCGATGAGGATAAGATAAACCTGCAGCAATATATTACCCGCATTTATGGCTCGCTTACAACTTTTAATGTGTTGTTTAAATACAAAACAGATTATTTCGAAGGCGAAAAATCATAATTAATTTTACCAATAAAAAAGCCTGCCTTGTTTAATGGCAGGCTTTTTTATGTGGGGTATAAATTAAATGCTTTAAATACCAGCTATATATTTTCATGGCATCGGTTCTTGCGTCGCAAGCACTTCATCGTTCCGGGGGTGTGGCGGCAAGGGTTTTGCTTAATATCGCTGCAACTATTCTGGCTGTTTACAGCTGCCACTAATTACCCACAGTACAAGTGTGCGACGCAAATACGCTCAATTGATAACCCTAGCCCGGCTACAAACAGGTATTATACGAACTAATTATTTTTATCAGGCGGTGGTGGTGGTCCACCTGCTCTCCTTTCTTCACCGGGTTTATGTGGTGGTGGCGGTCCGCCTGGCCTACCTCCTCCGCCCGCCGGGCCAATCATACGACTTACCTGCACAATAATACTATCGAATTTTATTTGTTGTGCTGGGGTACAAATAGCCCTTAATTTTCTAAAATGGGTAAATGTGGCCATATCCAACTCGCCTTGTTTAAGTGCTGTAAATTCAATCAGCGCCTGAATAGCAGTATCAGCAACTGCAGGTTGTTGAATTAGCGAAAACAGTGAATCTTTTTCCTGTTTTATTTGCAACCGTATATTATTGGTTTGCTGTTGGTGCTCGGTGCGCAGCGCCGCATATTGCGCCTGCTGCTCGGTGCTTAATGCCAGTTCTTTTACCACAAAGTCAAAGGTTTGATTCTGTGGCGGTGGCGGTCCAATAGGCAAAGGCTGGCCGGCACGCATATACCAAATAACGGTAAGCGTGGTAATATTGGCCAGCAGCAACACCACAATGCCTATCGCCATCCATTTATTTTTATTGGTGCTATTCATGGTATAATTATTTGGTTTCTAAAATTGATGATACGCCCAAATTATACTCGGTGGCAAAACTTTGCATGGGTGTAGTGGATGTTGTTTGTGAGGAGCCGGAATTGATTAATTGCCCAATTACAATACCATTTGCCGTAACAAATAGGAGTAACATGGCGATAATAAATGCCGGCCTTGTAATAAAACGTACCCATACCGGCGGCTGATAAGCCAGCTGCTGTTGCATTTTTGCCTGCAAGCGGGTATAAAAAAACGGAGGTGCTTCGGCAGGTTGTGCACCGTCTAAAGCATTCATGATTTGGTTAATGTTCTTGTTGGTTTGCATACAATTGCTTTATTGGTAATGTTGTTTCAATATATTTCTAAGGTTTTGTTTGGCGCGGTGTAATAAGCCCTCAATACCGGCCACCGATGTTTGTAATACGGCAGCGGCTTCTTCGTAACTAAGGTTTTCTGCTTTAACCAGTATAAAAGCCGTTTTCTGGTTATCGGGTAATTGCTGGATGGCTTTGTGTAATAAGGCCGCATTTTCTTTTTGCTCCATTAATACACCGGGGTGATAAAAGGTGGTTGGCAATTCCTCGGTATGATTGCCAATACCTAAAAAGCCTTTTAACATACCCACCCGCTTTTTTGCCTTACGCTTTCTTTGCCATTCCAATGCTTTTGAAACGGCTATACGGTACAGCCAGGTAGATAATTTGGCATCGCCCCTAAAACCGGCAGCAGACTGGTATACCTGAATAAATACTTCCTGGGCCACATCTTCAGCCTCCTGAAAATCCTGCACAATATGTAATACGGCATTAAATACCATGTGCTGGTAAGCTTCTACCAACTCTTTAAAGGCGGCTTCGTCTTTTTGGGCAATACGCTGTATTAAATGTGATTCGTTCAAATAATGGTTTGTAATATGATAAGATGCCTTTTTATAATAAAACCTTTGGGGAAAGTAAAAAATTTAACCGGGTTTATGGGAGGTAAGTTTGGGAAAGGAGGTTTGGTGGGATTTTATTTAAAATGCATTTGAAGGTTTAAGATGCTGTTGGTCAGGCGACTGACAGTGGCGAAGGCATTTCACTATTGGCCCGGCAAAACCTAAGTATAAAACACACGTTGCGTCGCACTCTTGTGCGTTCGGAATTTTGTGGAGCATTTATCGAAGCGTAAATGAGTGCGAAG
>NZ_WHPF01000020.1 GCF_013106755.1 Limnovirga soli
TTTTTTCCCCCTCACTATCCCTCTTCCTCTCTACCAGTTATCTCGTTTGGGGTTGCAAAAGTACACAAGAATTTTATACCACCAAATCTTTTTGAAATTAATTGAAATATTTTTTTGGAGTATGCTTACAAGATTCGCTGAAAACCTTTCTGGCAAAGGTTTTCAGCGAATGATTATTTTTTTAAAAAAATTTGTTTTGAAAACACTGGATAACAATTTGAAAATTTTACAACTACTATAACATTGAAAATTTGCCTGTTATTATTGAAGCGTTAATAGATATTAAAAAAACAGTAAGAGGATAATAGTTTTATAAGGTGCTTTACCTGCTTTATTTCGCACAGATATAGGGTAATACTTGCATTGCCCTTTATAGCCTTAATGCATATAAATGAAGCCTGCCTGTATTTGCCTTTCCTCGCTTTGCTGCCATAAAAGTGGGACCTTAAAGTGTGCGACGCAAGAGAAGATGCCATGTAATGCTGTTGCCGGGCCAATAAAAAAGGCATATTTATACAGGATCGATATCGGGAATTATATCTACGCCACGATACCGTTTATTGGATTGCAGTATGATAATTTGTTGCTGTATCTGTGTTTTACACTGTTGAATAATGGCTGTGTCTTTTGGTAGTTTGATTAACATTTCCCATAGAAACAGGTTGCGTACACGGTGTACAACAGGTTGGGCAGGGCCTGTTATATTGGCCGCAAATGCAGGCTGCAAGCCTTGTTGCAGCAAATGAGCAGCTTCTTCGGCAATATGATTTTCTTTATGCCGGAAGATGATATGTATTAACCTGGAGTAGGGCGGATAAAAAAAATGACGCCGGTTTTGAATTTCAAATTCGTACAGATGTTGATAGTTGTGTTGTTGTACAAATTGAAGTACCGGATGCTGCATATTGCTTACCTGAATTAGTACTTTACCAGTATTGTCTTTTCGGCCGGCGCGGCCACTTACCTGTTCCATTAACTGGTAAGCACGTTCGTTTACCCTGAAATCGGTAAAGTTGAGAATACCATCTGCATCCAGGATTCCAACAAGATTTACGTGCTCAAAATCGAGGCCTTTTACTACCATTTGGGTACCCACCAAAATGTCTATTTTCTGCTGCTCGAACAATTTGATAAGGTTATCATGATCATACTTGCCTTTTACACTATCATAATCCATTCTTGATACCCTGGAAGTGGGAAAAGTTTCTGCTATATGTTCTTCAATTTTTTCGGTGCCAAAATTTTTCTCAATAAAATGGTGACTGCCACAGGCAGCGCAGGTATTGATAACGGGGTAGGTAGTGCCGCAGTAATGACAGGCCAGTTTATTTTTTGCCTTGTGAAATGTAAGTGTAACATCGCAATTACGACATTGGGGTATCCATCCGCATACATTACAAATCATATAAGGAGAATACCCCCTGCGGTTTTGAAAAAGAATCACCTGTTTTTTTTGATTAAGAGAAGATTGAATGGCTTCTTTTAATTGTGGCGAAAGCATTATTTTTTTTCTATCAGCCGTTTCAATTTTTTTCAGATCGATTAGTTGTATAGCCGGTAACTCAGCTTCTCCAAAACGCTCGTTTAAGGAAACCAGGGAATACTTGGCGGTTTGCGCATTATTGTAACTTTCAATAGAAGGTGTGGCACTGCCTAAAAGCACTTTTGCATTGAATAATGCAGCCAGATATACCGCACTGTCCCGCGCATGATAACGTGGCGCAGGATCCTGTTGCTTGTAGGAAGGATCGTGCTCTTCATCCACAATGATGAGCCCAATATTTACAAAAGGCAGTAGTAAAGCTGAGCGGGCACCCAACACAATTTTAGCTTCTCCGCTTTTTACTTTATTCCAGATTTCAACTCTTTCATTTGGATTAAATTTAGAATGGTAGATAGCTATATTGCCACCAAAATGCTTTTGTAAGCGGCGGATAATTTGCGTTGTTAAAGCAATCTCTGGCAACATGTACAATACCTGTTTTCCCTCTAATAGATTTTGCTCTATAAGTCTGATATAAATTTGTGTTTTACCGCTTGCCGTAACTCCATGTAATAAACAAACCGGCTTTTGCATAAAAGCCATTTGAATTGCATCATATGCTGTTTGTTGGGCTTGCGATAATTCAAAATCTATATAAACATTTTTGGGCAATGTGGCAATGCGACCTATTTCTCTTTTTTCGGCTATCAAAACCTGCTTATCGATAAGTCCTTTTAGCTGTGCAGCGGAGGCACCGGATTTTTTTAACAATACCGGCTGTGTTACTTCACCCTCGGATTTTATGAGATAGAGATAGGCCAGTAATAGTTCTAATTGTTTGGGGCCCTTACTCCAATTATTCATTAAATCGGCCAGTTTATCTTCATTGTGGTATACCGGATGCAGAATGATATAAGTTTCGGTTTTGGGTTTATATTTTGCTTTTAGTTCTTCCCAAACGTAGCAAACGTTTTTATCAATTAATCGCTTAATAATGGGGTAAACATGTGCCGCATCCAATATTTGCTGTACCTCGCTTAAACGCAATTCTTTTTTTAGTTCCAATGCTTCGGCTACCAAAAATTCTTCTCCATTTAAATCAGAAAAATCTAGCCCATGTTCATCATTCCAGATAAGAATACTTTCGCTGGAAAGTTTTAAATTGGCGGGTACCGCCGCATTCATTACTTCACCTTCGCTACACATATAGTAATCGGCCATCCATTTCCAAAATTGCAATTGAATTGGGAATAACAAAGGCGCTTCATCCAGTATATTCAATACTTCTTTTGGCGCAAATGCTGCCGGTTTTTGGCGGTGCAAAGTTTTAATTATACCTGCATATTTTTTGTTTTTTAATTGTACTTCTACCCTGCTGCCGGGTTGTACATTTTCCTGTAAATGGGCTGGTATGGCCCAAGTATAATTCTGAGGTAAAGCCAATGGTATAATAACTTCTGCAAAAAGTTGCGCAGCAAGTGTATTACCTGTAAACAAATCATTATCCATTACTTCTTCACCGTGCATTTGTAGGCTTAATTTGATGCAAGTTAACTTTAGTTATGCATGTGCTTAATATTGGGCCCTGTATTTTATAATTGCCTGTTCCATTATTTGGTATACGGTTGTCTTTAGTACCTGCACCTCTTTCATAGTGTAAGTGTGGACAGGTACTTCTTCCAGAAAAATTACCCTGTTTTTGCCGGGCGACAAAGAGAATATACTTTTCCAGTGCATGCGCTTAATGGTATCGATAAATAAAATTGGCTTTATGGGTGTTTGTGTTTCTATGGCGATGCGAAAAGCACCGTCATAAAATTCTTTAAGCGGATTTTCTGTTTCGTTAAATGTTCCTTCGGGAAAAATAAAAATTGAAATCCCATGGTTCAATGCGGCTTTTAGAGCACGTACACTTTTTGCTCTTTTCTCGGCACTGCTTCTATCAACCAAAATAGCAGCGGCCTTATAAATTATACCAAACACCGGATATTTAACCATTTCATATTTGCCTAATACCCTTATAGGTTGGTGCATACAACGCACCAGCGCCGGTATATCCATGTAGGAGCAATGATTAACCGTAAAAATATATTGCCTGTTTCTATCGTGTGGCGCCTCGTAAATTTCTTTGTGTTTTATGCCAATACAACCAAACCATAAGCGGGCCCAAATATTGCATAACCTGTATACCCCATTACCACCAGCCACACCCATGGGCGATAGTATAATTACAAAGGGCAATACCATAAACATTAAAACCACAAAACAAAACATGGCATACACACAGTAGCTGTATTGTATAATTTTTTTTATTAAACTCATTAGTAACGCAAATTTAAATGGCGCTATGTAAAGCAAATTATTTTTAACATGTGTTAATTATGGACCAAACAAGAGTGCAGCTGGCAGCTTTACTTGCGTCGCACACTTGTACGGTGGGAATTTAATGCAGCAAAAAACAACACTGCATTGCATGCACAAAAGGTTATTTTTCGCAAAAGAAAACTTTCCACTCACTATTCACGCACTACTAAAATACGCCTTGCTCATAATAGTGCTGAACCCTGAACCGAGCGTGGCAAGCGGCGATGCCACTGGTACAACTGCCGAATAAATAATTTGTATTTATTGTACACCAAAAAAAGTTTTGGTATCGGGGCGGTTGTAGGGTTTGCTAAAAAACCTGTCTACCGTAGCATTAAACAGTGCAGGATCTGTAACTGGCATCATATGCGTACCGCCGGGGAAAATACATAACCAGCTTTTGCTGATATGATGGTATATCTGCATGGTATGCTCTTCTTTTATTACATCTTTATCGCCTCCTAAAACAAGGGTAGGGGCGGCAATTTTCGCTACATCAGTTAATGAAATATGGGGCTGCTTACCCAATAAATCCAGCAGTTTGGCGTCTATTGCCCAATTGCGGGAGGTATCCTTATTTTGCAACATTTGCGCTGCTTGTGCAGCATTTTGTGCTACCCATTTTACTGCCCACGGATATACGGCAGAAGAATCGGGCTGCAGGTTGGCGCCCATTACTGCCAACATTTTAATTTTTGCAGGATGATGAATGGCCATTAGTAAACCTATTATGCCGCCATCACTCCAGCCAATGGTATAGGCGGAGTCTATTTTCAAATAATCCAGCAAACCATTTATATCATCTGCCATTTGCTCGTAGGTTATACGGCCGGGAGCATCACTGGTTTTGCCTTGTGCACGGTTATCTGCAGCAATTACCTGGTAATTTTTTGAAAAAAATTCTATCTGGTTACGCATATCAGCAATACTGCCGCCATTTCCATGAATTAATAACATGGGTTTACCCTGTCCATATACCTCGTAATATATTTTTATGCCATTAATGGCAGCATATTTACCCACTGCCGCATTGCTGCCATAGGTGGCCGAAGCCGTTTGAGCCGCAACAGGCGTGGCAAATGCTAAGGCAATACATATAAACGCTGGTATAATACGTTTTACAGCATGAATCATAGTTAAAAAATTTTCTGAAATTAATAAATAATGCCCGTTAAAAAATGATTTGTGATATGGCCGCCCATACCATTGGTTTTGTTACATTTAAAGCTGCAATAAAGCAACTTGCTTATGAATGTATTTAAATCGCTATATGTACAGGTTATAATAGCTGTTATTATTGGAATTGCATTGGGTACTTTTTTTCCTGCCATTGCCATACAATTAAAACCCCTGGGCGATGGGTTTATTAAGCTTATTAAAATGATGATTGCCCCCATTATTTTCTGTACCATCGTTACGGGTATTGCCGGAATGGAAAATATGAAACTCGCAGGCAGGGTGGGCATTAAATCGCTGATTTATTTTGAGATAGTTACCACCCTGGCACTTATAATAGGTTTGCTTATTGTAAACCTGGTACAACCGGGTAATGGCATGCATATAAACCCAGCCACGCTTGATACCAGTGGTGTTGATAATTATATAAAACAAAGCGAACATACGGGCTTTGTAGATTTCTTATTAAATATTATACCAGAAAACATTATTAGCGCTTTGGCGGAGGGCAACTTGCTACAGGTATTATTTTTTGCCGTATTATTTGGCACAGGGCTGGCGCATATGGGCCCCAAAGCCGATCCGGTTATAAAAGGCCTGCATAGCTTATCGGATGGCTTTTTTGCTATGATGCGTTTTATTATGAAACTGGCCCCAATTGGTGCATTAGGTGCCATGAGTTTTACTGTGGGCAAATATGGTTTTGGTTCGCTGGCCTCGCTGGGTAAATTAATGCTTTGCTTTTATGCTACCTGCTTCTTGTTTATTGTATTAGTATTTGGCAGCGTGCTTAAATATTATGGGTATAATATTTTTAAATTAATACGGTTTATTGGCGAAGAATTATGGGTGGTGCTGGGTACTTCTTCTTCAGAAACTGCATTGCCTGCATTAATGCAAAAACTAAAAACACTGGGTTGTTCAAATTCGGTGGTGGGTTTGGTGGTGCCCACCGGCTATTCTTTTAATTTAGATGGCACTTGTATTTATTTAACCATGGCAGCCATATTTATTACACAGGCAATTGATGTTCCCTTAAGCCTAACACAGCAAATTACATTATTATTAGTACTACTACTTACCTCAAAAGGTGCCGCAGGGGTTACAGGTGCCGGCTTTATTACGCTGGCGGCTACTTTACCGGTAGTAGAACATATACCAGTGGCTTCTGTTGCATTAATATTGGGTATAGACCGTTTTATGAGCGAGGCAAGGGCCATCACCAATTTTATTGGCAATGCGGTGGCCACCATTGTTGTAGCAGAATGGGAGCAACAAATTGATACCGGCACCGCTAAAAAACTAATTGGCTAGTATTTTTCTAATAAACGCTTTAGTTTATCCAGGCTTTGCTCCATAATAGGGCCGAGAATTTTATCGTTGGCCATGGTGCCGAAACGTTCCCATGGATACCAACCTACTTCTTCTTTAAAATACCATTGCAAAACGGTTTGATGATGCACATCATCCGGCAGTAACATAAAAGCACTGTTCTGGGTATGCCCCTGTTGACTGCTCCAAATGGTGTAAATAGAATCTCTTGTGGTTTTAGTAATTTGTACATGGCCTGTGCCAATGGTAATGGCTGCACCGGCGCCTTCCTGTTTGGCAGAATTTAGTGTAATGGTAGTGCTATCGGCCCCGGCCATCCAGTTTTTCCAATGGTTTACATTATTTAAATATTGGTACACCGTATCGTAAGGTGCGCTAATATTGGTAGCCCTTGAAACAACCACTGTAGCCGGAAACAATAATCCAATACCCGTAACCAAACAAAATAAAATAGCAAAACTTATTAAAGGCAGTTTTAAATGGCGCATACCCTGATATTTTTAATTCAGCCTCAAAGGTATAAGATAGAAAATTATTATCCCGGCAATAGTACATCAATAAGGCTGCCGTTGCGTCGCACTCTTGTGCGGTTGGATTGTTAACTCAGCTTTTTAAATATACACTATATAACAGGCAGATGAAGTTTTTTCAATGCAATATGGTTTGGTAGCGGCAGAATTTATTACAGGCCAAATCAAATACTTTAATGGGATTTATTAAACGTTTAGCAAAGCGGTGCAGTACAAGTGTGCGACGCAAGTAAAGCCAAATAGCCTGCATTGGCCTGGCCAACAAATTACTCCCACTTAAATACTTTTATGGCTATAGCATACAGCAGAATGCCCCATAAAACGAGTATCCCAATTTCTCTCCACTCGCTAATAAGGCTGGCGCCTTCGAAAGAAATATCCCGCATGGCATTATTAAAATGGGTTAATGGTAACAGGTTACATAAAAATTGTAACCATTTAGGAAACACCGTTATAGGAAAAAATGTACCCGATAACAGGAACTGCGGAAAGGTGAACAGGTTGGCAAATGGTGGTATAGTACTTTCGTTTTTGGCTACATTACTTACAATAAAACCATAGCCCATAAACACCACCAAACCAAGTAAAGAGAGTATCATTAAATCGATAAAAGTAATAATACCGTTTACCAGGGTAAAATCAAATGCCAGCACCCCAATACCAATGATTATAACCGCTGCAATCATTTGAAACAATACTCTGCTTATAGCTTCGCCCAAAACAATATAGGGGCGTGTAATTGGGGTTGCGAAAAAACGTTTTAATACCAATTGCTGGCGCAGATTAAAAAACAAAAATGCTACGCCAAATACCCCGGCGCTTAGGAGAGAAAAACCCAACTGACCGGGCAAAATAAAATCGATACGGCGGTAAACGCGGCCTGGAATTTTATCTACCGTTGCATCTACCCTGGCAATTGTTGGCGCATTGGGAAATTGTGCATTATTAATATTACCAATTACCGAGTTTAAAATAGATTGAAGCAATTGCAGGTCTTGTTCTTTTATTGCCTCGGAACTTTTAAGATGTATGAGGTAAGCCGGATTGGCAGCCGCATTTTTAGTGATATTGATTACCGCCGTTAGATTGCCTTTTTCAAGGTCTTCTTTTAACAGGCTATCGGGTTTATCAACAAAATGTAACCCGTTTATATGACTTATAATCTGGTAAATTGGATTGGTAGTATCGGCCGATTTATCCATAGCAACATCTACCGAAAAGCTGCTACCCTCGCCCATAAAACCAAATACCAGTATAAAAATTAAGGGAAAGCCAATACTAAAAATTACAGCAGAAGGACTTCGAAATGTGGCTCTTAAACTTGCTTTTGTGATAGCCAGCATGGCTTTAAGCTGACTGTATTTTACTTCCATACTTTACATTGTTGCACAAATCTATTTCATAATAGTACGGAAGCAAAATTTTTAAAGCAGGGTTAGTGCTCTATAAAATAGGCATATAGGGTATTTAATGAATATCCAAATCAAAAGCCATTCTGGCCTGCGGTGTTTGCATGAGTTGCTGAATTTTATTTATCTGCAGCAACATATTGTATTGGGCAGTGCCTAGTTTATTTTTTATGGCATTTTCTTTTACTGAGGCTTCTACATGACTGCTATTTAACACCTGCTGCAAAAAGCTTTTTTTCTCAGGATATTCTTTTGTTTGGTATGATTGCAGTTTTGCCATACGGGCTACACAATTAACTGCATCCTGTAAGCCGCCAATTTTATCTACCAGCGCTAAAGGAATAGCTCTTTTACCTGTATAAACATGGCCCTGTGCTATGCTATCAATATAGGAAAGGTCTTTGGTGCGGCCATTGGCTACACGGGTTTTAAAGGTTTGGTAAATAGAATCCACCGAAGATTGCATAAACCTCTTTTCCACTTCGGTTAATGGCCTGTTGGTGGCACCCATATCTGCATAAGGTGCTGTTTTTACGCCATCAAAGTTGAGGCCCAGCTTATCGTTAAACAATGGTTGAAAATTGGGAATTATACTATATACACCTATAGATCCAGTAATTGTAGTGGCATCGGCAAAAATAGAATCAGCGTTGCAGGAAATATAATATCCGCCCGAAGCTGCATAATTACCCATACTTACTACCAATGGTTTTTCATCTTTGGCCAAAGTAATTTCCCGCCAAATGGCATCACTTGCTAATGAGCTGCCACCGGGAGAGTTTACCCGAACTATGATACCTTTTACATCTTTATTCAAACGGGCTTTTCTCAGCAAATCAACAAAATCGTCGCTACCAATCTGGTCATCATCTCCTTTACCATTTACAATATCGCCCTGCGCATAAATTATTGCCACTTCATCTGAAGCGTTGCTGTTATTAAAATCTGCTGCTTTGGCATACTTGCTTAAAGAAATAAAATTGATTTTATCTTCTTTTTTAAGACCCAGTTTTTTAAGCAAAACGGCTTTCATTTCGTCATCATATTTTACCCCATCAATTAAATGATGTGAAACCGCATCATAGGCTGTTCTTATAGCACCTCTATTGGCCAAATCATGTAAGGTTGCCGTATCAATATTTCTGGCTTTTGCAGCTGCAAGCAGGTAGTTACTATATAAATCGTTAAGAAACTCATTGGTTTGCTGGCGGTTGGCATCCGTCATAGCCGTAACGCGGAATGGCTCAGTTGCACTTTTAAATTTACCAGCATAAAATACCTGAGGCTGCACCCCAATTTTATCCAGCAGCCCTTTCATAAACATATAAGTTACAGAAAATCCATCCCAATCAATGCCACCTGCGGGGTGACAGTACACTTTATCCGCTGCAGTGGAAACGTAATATGATTTTTGATCCAGGGTTTCGCCATAAGCATAAATAAATTTTTTGCTTTGTTTAAAATCAAGCAGGGCTTTTTGTAATTCCTCGCTTGTAGCAAAACCGTTGGGATTATAGTCAGCTTTTATATACACACCTTTTATGGTTGTATCTGTTTTAGCATAATGCAACATTCTAATTACATCATATAATCCGGGGGCATCTGAATTATCTTCACCGGTAAATGAGGCTAGGGGGTCGTTTTTTGCCTGCTCGTTATATATCAGGCTAAGATCTAGTACCAATACCCCTTTTGCACCTAAATCCGGCTTCTCCGGATGCATAGATGCACTAATAAACCATACCCCCAAAGCAACAATTATTACTGTTAAAACAATCAGGGCAAGCAAGGAGGCAAAAAATAATTTTATAAAACGCTTCATGGTTCTCTTTTGTGCTCACCAAAAATAAAGATATTTGGTGCTTTAGCTTAAATGAATATATGAACAAGGCATACCTGCTTACAGGCGGCAATATAGGCAACCCCCTGGAAAACCTGGGCATTGCACGCGGCAATATAGAACAGTATTGTGGTAAAATAATCCTGTGTTCTGATATTTATAGAACAGCAGCCTGGGGGGTAGAAGACCAACCCGATTTTTTTAACCAGGCCTTATGTATTGCAACAAATCAAACACCGGAGGTGTTAATGGATGCCCTTTTAAACATAGAGAGCAATATGGGCCGTATGCGAACGGCCAAAATGGGACCCCGCACCATTGACATTGACATCCTTTTTTTTAACGCCCTTATTATCAACACGCCGCATTTACAACTGCCCCATCCCAGACTGCATTTACGCAAATTTGTATTAACTCCCATGGCGCAAATTGCCCCAGAATTGGTGCATCCGGTTTTTAATAAGACTATTATCGCCCTATTAGAAGAATGCCCCGATACCCTAAATGTGTATAAAATAGAAACCAACAACTAATTTCAGCACTTAAATTTGGGTAATATAGCAATAGCGGTAAAAACACTGGTATGAAATATCGTTTCATTACAATAGAAGGCAATATTGGCGCAGGTAAAACCACGCTGGCACACTTGCTTAGCCGTAAGCTAAATGCCCGGCTAATATTGGAAGAGTTTGCCGACAATCCCTTTTTGCCCAAATTTTATGAGAACCAGAAGCAATATGCCTTTCCGCTGGAATTGTTTTTTATGGCCGAAAGGTTTAAGCAGTTAAAAGATATGCTGCAAACAAAAGACATGTTTCAAAGCGTTACGGTTAGCGATTATCTGTTTACCAAATGTTTGTTGTTTGCCAAGGTAAACCTGCCCGAAGAAGAATTCAGGTTGTATCAAAAACTGTTCGACATTATTCATCAGCAACTTATATTTCCTGATATTCTTATTTACCTGCATGCACCGGTGCATCAATTAAAGCAGAATATAAAAAAACGTAACCGCAGTTACGAACAATCCATTAACGACGATTACCTGTTTACCCTCCAGGAAACCTATACCAGCTACATAAAACAACACAACCTTAAAACTATTTTTATTGATGCTTCCAACGCCGATTTTTTGGCCAACGAAAAGCACTTACAGGTGGTGTTAGATGCGCTTGATGCAGATTTAAGCGATGGACAACATTATTTTACTTTGCCATAATAATAGTTCCGAATTGATTTTGTAATTGGCTGAATAGCTTCCTTTAGCTTTAGTTGTGTCACTCACTTGTACGTTCATAACAATATTCAGCATAAACTACACAGTCTGGATAAGTTCCAAAAGATATTTTTTGCTGCCTTATTTGCTACAGCACAAGAGTGCGACGCAAGTAATGCTTAATAGACAATTTTTGCCCGGCTAAAAATTACATACTACTTATTTCCTGCTTTTATTATTGTGCTGCCAACCCTTTTTCGAAAAAACAATAATTACCTTTAACTATAATATGATACCGACACAGGAAAAAAGAGATCCATTTACATCAGTAAAAATACCAGCATACCGCAACCTGCTGGCAGGGCGCTTTTTATTTATTGTTGGTTTACGTATGCTGGGCACCTTAGTGGGTTGGTGGATTTATGAACTAACCAACGATCCGCTGGCAATTGGATTAATTGGCTTATCAGAGGTAATACCTGCCGTTTCACTTGCTTTGTATGCAGGCCATGTAATTGATCAAAGTGAAAAAAGGGGTTTGCTTTTAAGAGGGGTAGTTTTATATTTTTTGTGTGCCTGTATTTTACTTTTTCTTTCCTCGCCATATGTAACAGGCATAATAAGCAACAGTTATATTGCTTTGATGGTGTATGGTATTATTTTTTGCACGGGTATAATACGCTCGTTTACCGGCCCCGTTTTTGGCGTTATGATGGCAGCTATTGTACCCAAACCAGTGTTACAAAATGCTATTACCTGGAACCAGGGTGTTTGGCTGAGTGCCTCTTTAACCGGTCATGCTGTTGGTGGCTTATTAATTGCACAAATTGGCATTGAACATACCCTATTGGTGGTATGCTGTTTAATATTTGTTTCTTATTTCTTGTTATATACCTTAAATGCCCTACCCTCTTTAAATGAGCCGGGAGAAAAGAAAACCTGGGATAGTGTAAAAGAAGGATTGAGTTTTGTGTTTAAATCAAAAGAAGTATTGGGTGCATTATCACTTGATTTATTTGCGGTATTGTTTGGCGGCGCGGTTGCTATGATACCTGTTTATGCAAGAGATATTTTACAGGTGGGCGCTATTGGTTTTGGCTGGTTAAATGCAGCCACTGATATAGGTGCCATCATTATTGTAATTATGCTTACCATTTACCCTTTACAAAAACAACAGGGTAGAAAACTGTTTTTTGCTGTGGCAGCTTTTGGTACCTGCATCATAATTTTTGCGCTATCAAAACTCTTTTGGCTTTCGTTTGCTGCATTATTGGTGGGTGGTATGGTTGATGCAATAAGTGTTGTTATAAGAGGCACGATATTGCAATTAAAAACACCAGATCATATGCGTGGGCGGGTATTGAGTGTAAATAGCATGTTTATTAATTCCAGCAATGAGCTTGGGCAATTTGAAAGTGGTGTAGCTGCCAAAATTTTTGGTGTTATTCCCTCAGTAATTTTTGGCGGAAGTATGACCTTACTTGTTGTAATTATAACATGGTTTAAAGCCCCAAGCCTTAGAAAAATGGAATACTAATTATTACTTACGTACTATAACTTTTATTTTGCTAATAACCCTTCCATAACATAATATACTATTGGGCAAAAGCTGGAGTTTTTTAAAGTGATCACTGGTCTTTTTAGAATCACATCTTCATCGGTGTAAGGAAACCGGCTGCAGTCAGAAGGTCGTTGGTCATAAATATTGCAGGCATTATCTTCCCCTAAAAATGCACAGGGTTTTGATTTGCCCACATAATCGCCATCATTATCCAGTGTTAGATAGGTTTCTATAAATACGCTTTCCCGCATTTTTAAATATTTGCTGATTCTTTTTATATCTGGCGTTTTAAAGCGTGGAGAATAATTTTTACAGCATGCAGCACAGTTTAGGCAATCAATTTTCTCAAATGCGGCATCATGTAAATCAGGTAATTTTTTTAATACCGCATTTTTATCGGCCCTATGCAGGAACTGTTTGTATTGCTTTTGGTGTTCTGCCGACTTTTTTTCCCAGTTATCTAAAATATCTTCTGCCATAGTAATTCAATATTAAAAGCAAATTATTCACTTTCCTTTTAGTAAAGTATGCTGCAAAGTAAGTAACATTTATACTTTATCCTTTACATTTGGTTTTTACACATTATGGAATTATTAAGAGAACAATGGTTATGGATTATTTCTACGCCCATTTATTGTATAATAATTGGTACTGAAATTTTATTAAGTCATTTGCAACACAGAAAATTGTATACCGTAAAAGATACTGCTGGTAATATATATTTGATGCTTCTAAATGCAGGATTGGACCTTGGCTTTAGAATAGTTTATTTAACAGTGCTTGCCTGGTTTTTTAGCAAATCGGCCATTCGCTGGCAAACAGGAGTAACCTATTGGCTGCTATTGCTTTTGGCCGAAGATTTTCTGTATTACTGGCTGCACCGTTTTGATCATGAGATTAGATTTTTTTGGGCCACGCATGTAACCCATCACAGTTCTCAAAAAATGAATTTCTCAGTAGGTTTTCGCTCATCGGTTTTCCAGCCTTTATACAGGTTTGTATATTTTATACCGCTGGCTTATTGCGGTTTCTCCCCGGCTGATATTGCCTTTATGTATTCTGCCACCCAAATTTGGGGCATTTTTGTACATACGGAGTTGATTAAGAAAATGGGTGTGCTTGAATACATATTGGTAACTCCCTCCCATCATAGGGTGCATCATGCATCAAATGCCCGGTACCTGGATAAAAATATGGGCATGTTTTTAATAATATGGGATAAACTATTTGGCACTTTCCAGGAAGAATTAACGCCTGCAGAATACCAGCCCATTCAATATGGATTAACTAAAAATATTGACCGGCCCAATGCGGTAAATATTCTATTTCACGAGTGGAAACAGATATGGCTTGATATTAAAAGAAAGGACATTTCTTTTAATGAAAAATGGAATTATGTTTTTGGCCCCCCCGGCTGGAGCCATGATGGAAGCAGACTTACCAGCGAACAGTTACGTGAGGTAGAATCTGGCACTACTGTTTCAGTTGATTTTGAGCAACCCATTTTAATTTCAGGCAGCGCCAAAAACTAATGCATTAAAAATTTGCTGCCAGTTATTCTGCAGATGAACGGATTGCGACGCAAGTACAGCTGCCAGATAATCAGAAAGCTGGTATCTACCTTTAAAATTTTAAAAAAAACTTTTGTGGATACCCGGCTAAAACTAAGTATCAGCTTTACTTGCGTCGCACTCTTGTACTGCACCAAATAAGGCAGCAGTAACTAAAAACAAAAAGCCGTTCAATTTGAACGGCTTTTATAATAATGTGTATGTATTAACCCATTTTTTCCACCTGCATATAATTCAATTCCACAGGGGTTGATCTTCCAAATATCTTAACGGTTACTTTCAATTTCTTTTTCTCGTCGTTTACTTCTTCAATAACACCATTAAAATCGTTAAACGGACCTTCAATGATCTTAATAGTTTCGCCAACAATAAATGGTTCACTAATGGTTACACCCTGATCATTCATTTCATCTACCTTACCCAGCATTTTATTTACCTCAGACTTGCGAAGGCAAATAATATTACCTTTTGATCCTTTACCATCGGTAAGAAAATGCATCACATTAGATACATTGCTGATATGGTGAATAATATCATCAGTTAATTTACCATCGGCAACTTCCAGCATCACATAACCAGGAAAATAATTCTTTTCACGCATTACTTTCTTTCCGTTCTGCACCTTGTACACTTTCTCCATGGGAAGAAAAATCTGCCTGATAATTTCCACCCAACCACTGCGGGCAATATCTTTATCCAGATATTCTTTCACTTTTCTTTCCTTACCGCTTACAACCCTTAAAACGTACCACTTAGATTCACTTTGCGCAACTGCTTCTTCCATATCTTAACTCTTAAAAAATGAATAAATCAATTGCAACACCTGATTGCTCAAAGTGTCCATTAACCAAACCATTAGCATAATGAGTAATGTTGAAACCAACACAATTGCAGTAGATTGCTGCAATTGAGACCAGGTAGGCCAGGTTACTTTCTCCATTAATTCATAATAACTTTCGCGGATATAAGTTGATACTTTGTTCATTAGTTCAATTTTGATGAATGGTCATGAAGAACAAGCCTCCAATTGCAATCGCTTTATCTAAAAATTCATCGCACGGGCACTAGGATTCGAACCCAGATCAAAGGTTTTGGAGACCCGTATGCTACCGTTGCACCATGCCCGTAGAAAGCTAAAAGCTATTCCGTTGTATCGGAACAGCTTTTAGTATATATTGCAAATATAGTTATTTCATTTGCAAAGCCTCGCGGCTAAAAGCTAAAAGCTTAAAGCTCGCTGCAGCCTATTTAAGAATGTCGGTAACCTGACCGGCACCTACTGTACGACCACCTTCACGAATCGCAAATTTCAAACCTTTTTCCATTGCGATTGGCTGAATCAACTTAACACTTAAGTTAATGTTATCACCTGGCATTACCATTTCAGTACCTTCTGGTAAAGTAACTTCACCAGTTACGTCAGTAGTACGGAAATAGAACTGAGGACGGTATTTGTTAAAGAATGGAGTGTGACGACCACCTTCTTCTTTGCTCAATACGTAAACTTCACCTTTGAATTCAGTGTGTGGAGTAATGCTCTTAGGCTGACAAATAACCATACCACGACGGATATCTTTTTTCTCAATACCACGTAACAACAAACCAGCGTTATCACCTGCTTCACCACGGTCAAGTAATTTCTTAAACATCTCAACACCTGTAACAGTTGAGTTTAAAGGAGCTTCCATTAAACCAACAATCTCTACAGCTTCACCCACTTTAATTACACCGCGCTCAATACGACCAGTAGCAACAGTACCACGACCAGTGATAGAGAATACATCCTCAACACTCATCAGGAATGGCATATCAACAGGTCTTGGAGGAAGAGGGATATAAGTATCAACAGCTTCCATCAATTCTTCAATTTTCGCAACCCATTTTGGATCTTCAGCCATTGCGCCAGTTGCAGAACCTTGAATAATTGGAGTATTATCGCCATCGAAACCGTAAGAAGTTAATAACTCACGAATTTCCATTTCTACTAATTCCAACAATTCAGGATCATCAACCAAGTCAACTTTGTTCATGAAAACAACAATCTGAGGTACACCTACCTGGCGTGCAAGCAGGATATGCTCTTTTGTTTGAGGCATAGGACCATCAGTTGCAGCTACAACCAGAATAGCACCGTCCATTTGGGCAGCACCAGTGATCATATTCTTCACATAGTCAGCGTGACCTGGACAGTCAACGTGAGCATAGTGACGATTAGCTGTTTGATATTCAACGTGTGCTGTATTGATAGTAATACCACGCTCTCTTTCTTCAGGAGCACCATCAATTTCATCATACTTTTTAGCTATATTACCCATACCTTTTTTAGAAAGGATCATAGTAATAGCTGCTGTTAAAGTTGTTTTACCATGGTCAACGTGGCCAATGGTGCCAACATTTACGTGAGGTTTCTCCCTCTTAAAGGTCTCTTTAGACATCTTTATCGTTTTTTATTTGTGTTTATAATCGCAGTCAACAGACTGCTGTCCATTGACCATAGTTTAGAAATATTAGCCCTGCTTTGTATCTTACCTCATCACCGCTTGCGTCGCACTCTTGTACTTTCAGAACTTTATTTAGCTTATCAGAGCCGTTAGTGAGAATCGAACTCACGACCTCTTCCCTACCAAGGAAGTGCTCTACCCCTGAGCTACAACGGCGTTCTCAGGTTGTTGTTGTCAATTTAACTAATGTACACTCATCAGCAAACTGATAACTCCAAACTAACAGAGAGCGGAAGACGAGGCTCGAACTCGCCACCTATAGCTTGGAAGGCTATCGCTCTACCAAATGAGCTACTTCCGCATTAACCACATTAAGATGATAATATAAATATTATCAGGAACCTTTATCAAAAGAACTGTGGGCAGAGTAGGGTTCGAACCTACGTACTCGTGAGAGAACAGATTTACAGTCTGTCGCCTTTAACCACTCGGCCATCTGCCCATTTAATATTTGCATATTAAAAAGAGCCACTTGTCGGAATCGAACCAACGACCTACTGATTACAAATCAGTTGCTCTACCAGCTGAGCTAAAGTGGCTTTTAAAAAAGAACTACCCTTTTTTTCGGGATGGCAAAGGTAAGTGAAAAGTTTATTTGGCAAAATTTTGAAAAGAAAATTTTCGCACTCTTTTCAACATTTTCCAAAAAGGCTTTAAATATTGGGGGGTAAGCCTATCTAAACCCTGATTTTTACCTCAAAATTCCCCTTAGAAAGAAAATATTTTACCCAAAAAAAAGTTTTTGTCAAATCATATCAATCGCTATAGCCATTTTAATTGGTAAAACTTTCTGATTCAGGCCTTACAGGCAAGGGTATCTGAGGCAAAAATACCGTTACAAGTGTTCAATGACCATGCATTCAACCAAAACTTCTATTGGCATGCGAACAAAACACAACATAATTGCTGCAATAATGTAATAGTTATATAGTGCAGCAAATAACAAAATTCAAATGCTTTTGGCATCAGGTAACATATATTAAATTTTTGTTAGAGATACGATAATTATATTGCCATGCTTATTCTAAACTTTGTTTTAATTAATTTACAAACATGATTGGAAATAGATTTATTAAATACGACCCAAACTCCTCCGGAAAAAGCAAGTTTGAACAATTGCTGGATATTTTTATGCAATTACTCACTTACACCAATGGCGACGTGAGCGAAGCCCTGCAATGGATGAACGAACTGGATAAACAATACCAACTTACCGATAGCGAATATGGCATGGGCGATTTTATTGATGAATTAAAGGAGAATGGCTATATAAAAGACGATGAAAATAAAGGACAAATAGTAATTACCGCAAAGAGTGAGCAAAGTATCAGAAAACGCAGCCTGGAAGAAATATTTGGCAAATTGAAGAAGAGCAGGCAGGGCGATCATAATACCAAAAAAACAGGGCAAGGGGATGAAATTAGCCCCGATCATAGGCCATTTCAGTTTGGGGATATGATGGAACAGATAGATTTTACCGAAAGCATTAGAAACGCTCAAATTAACCATGGGGTAGAAAGCTTTTCGATGCGGGAGGATGATTTACAGATACGTGAAACTGATTTTAAAGCTCAAACTTCCACCGTATTAATGATAGATATTTCCCATTCCATGATTTTATATGGGGAGGATAGAATTACACCTGCCAAGAAAGTGGCTATGGCTTTAAGTGAATTAATTACTACCAAATACCCCAAAGACACATTAGATATTGTAGTTTTTGGAAACGATGCCTGGCCCGTTGAAATAAAAGACCTGCCCTATTTACAGGTGGGGCCCTATCATACCAATACTGTTGCCGGACTAGAATTGGCAATGGATATATTACGTAAAAGAAAGAATACCAATAAGCAAATTTTTATGATAACAGATGGCAAACCCACCTGCTTAAAAATTGGCGGCAAATATTATAAAAATAGTTTTGGGTTGGATAGAAAGGTAACCAACAGGTGTCTTAACCTGGCAGCACAGTGTAAAAAACTTAAAATTCCTATCACCACTTTTATGATTGCCAGTGACCCCTACCTGCAAAAATTTGTAACAGAATTTACCGAAACCAATAATGGCAGGGCCTATTTTGCTGCGCTAGACAAGCTGGGATCCTTTATTTTCAAGGATTTTGAAAGCGGTAAAAGAAAAACTGTTTACTAATTTTTGCCAATAAGTGTGATAAAGTCAATTATTTGTAAAATAATAACATTTTAAAAGCAAATTAATTTGCTCAATACAAGTGAGCTTGTATTTTTGCAATCCTATTTTAATTAATAGTTAACCTATTTTTTTAAAGCCTATAAATTTCTATTTAACATGGCAGTCAAAATCAGACTACAGAGACATGGTAGTAAAAAAAGGCCCTTCTATTTTATAGTTGTGGCAGATGCTCGTGCACCCCGTGATGGTAAATTTATCCAGAAAATCGGGACTTACAATCCGTTAGCAGTTCCAGCAGCAATTCAACTTGACAGGCAGAAAGCCCTGGAGTGGTTGCATAAAGGTGCCCAGCCAACTGATACTGTAAGGCGTATTCTTTCGTTTAAAGGTGTATTGTACCTTAAACATCTGTTACGTGGCGTTAAGCTCGGTTTGTTTGATGAAGCTACTGCAATGGTTAAATTCCAAAAGTGGCACGAAGAGCATGAAGCGGCTGTACAAAAACGTACGGATGAGCACAAAAAATCTCAGCGTGCCAGACGCTACAGTGCTCCTGTTAGAAGGGTTGACCAAAGAGATGAAAGTTCTGCACAAGCATAACAAACAAAATCTTTTTTACACGATCCCGGTTTGCAAAAACCGGGATTTTTTTATGCCATTTTGTAGCCCAACATGGCAATGCCTATTTGGCTTTACTTGCGTCGCACACTTGTACGGCAGCATATGCAGCAGCAATAACAACTTTAACTATCTACCGCTTGCTAAAAAGCCGAGTAAAGTATCCCAAAGCACAAGAGTGCGACGCAACGGCTGCCGCCATTTGTGTAATTGCCGGACCAATAAACATGTATTGCATAAAAAAAGCCGTTGCACAAATACAACGGCTTTGAAGAAAAATAAATATTTTATTGCATTACAAGTTTCTGTGTAACTGTATTTTCCTGCGAAGAAAGCGTTATAAAATAAACGCCTGGAGGTAAGGCCGAAACCGGAATTTCAATTTTTTGCCCTGCATTAATAGCATTTATTATTGCACTACGGTATATTGTTTTGCCGGTAATATCGGCAAGTTTAACCTGCACTTTTGTGAGGTTTGCCTGAGAAATTATGGCAGCACTATTATGTGCCGGATTAGGGTATACCTGCCATATAACTGCCTTATCATCGAAATTTATTTTTACAGTTGCAGAATAGTGCTCCTTGCCATTATTATCTACCTGTTTTAAGCGATAGTATACAGCGCCTGATAAAGGTGTAATATCAGTAAACTGATAATTTTTTACGGGTGCCGATGTTATTGAAGCATTAACTGAACCAATGGTGTTAAAAGAAACTCCATCTGCACTGCGTTGTACTTCAAAGTATTTATTATCAAACTCGTTGGTGGTGCTCCATTTTACCAATACGGTTGTACCACTGGCTTTATTAGCTGTAAAGCTTAACAAAGTTACAGGCAATACTACGGGCTTAACATCTCGGTCGGTATATACATAATACTCTCCCGGTTGTAAAGTAATGGAATAGGCCACGGTAGGCACATTTATTGTTCCTGTACCCAAATAATTATACCAGGTACCTGTTTGCGGGAATGTAACCGTAGCTGTTTTAGCTGTAACATCAAAATTACCCACTACCATTACCCTAAGATCTGACGAAGAGGTGCTAAACCATTTAATGCTGGAGGAAAGGGCATAATTCATGGTACCAGTAGTAAACGTATTGATATATTGCGAAGTGGTACGCAATTTTACCAGATTGGAATACACATTGTACAATGCCTTTCGGTCGGCGTTTTGGTAATAATCCCACTTAATTGGTTTGGGATCGGTTTTGGTATTGCAATTGCCCCCTTCTCCATTATTAGATAAATAACATCTTGAGTAATCATAACCCAGTTCTCCAAACTCCCAAATCATTTTAGGGCCTGGAATCATACTCCAGAATGCCGCCGCCATACCTACACGTTTAGTGCCTACGGCAACGGATTTTGTATTATAGGAACCATTGGAAGTATTACCATAGGTTTCGTTTTTATACATCATCCTTTCTTCATCATGACTTTCGGGATACATGACTAGATTGGGCTGTGTCCAACCCCTGCCTGCACTATTATAAATATTATAGCTAAAATCTGAAGTTGGCACATAGCCCATGGTAGCTTCCATAAAATTATAGTTGCTATTGCCCCATAACAACATACCATTATCTGCCAGTTCTTTTTCCTCGGTATTATCGGCAAAATGCTCCAAAATACAATAAGTACCGCTGGATGCAGTTTGCATATAGCCGTAGTATTTATTCCAGATAGCTACGCGAGTAGCATCATAGGCGGCAAAATTGCCTTCATTACAATTAGCCCCATTATTATCACAAGTTTGTTTTTGTGTAAATCCTTTTGACAGATCCCAGCGAAACCCATCAATTTTATAGTTATTTAACCAATGTGCTATAACCCTGTTTACAAAATCGCTGGTAGCAGCACTTTCGTGATTAATATCGTAGCCAACATTGTAGGCATGCTTTGCCACAGGATTAAACCATGGGCTATTGGCTGCCGGGCGGTTGTTGGTTCCATCCCAATACATTTGAACCATGGGACTTTGGCCAAAAGAGTGGTTAAATACCATATCCATTATTACGGCTATTCCCTGTTTATGACACTCATCAATAAACTCTTTTAAGGCTGTTTCGGTACCATAAGCTTTATCTGGTGCAAAATAGAAACTGGGATTATAGCCCCAGCTATTATTACCTTCAAATTCATTAAATGGCATTACTTCTATGGCGTTGATCCCTAGTCTTTTTAAATAGCTTAAAGTGTCTTTTATGGTTTGCCAGTTTTGGGCAGCCACAAAATCCCTTACCAATAACTCATAAATAATCAGGTTTCTTTTATCAGGTCTGGTGAAATTAGTAACCTGCCAGTTAAAACCTGGTTTGGCGGTTTGCAAAATACTTACAATGCCAGTTGTTTTGCCTGTTGGGTAAGCTTTAAGGTTGGGGTAAGTTGCCGTTGAAATATACTGATCGTTATTGGGGTCGAGCACTTTTTCGGTATTATAGTCGGCTACTTTTATGGCATTGTCTATCAAGTACTGGTACGCATATTCTGTTCCAGGTGTTAGATGTGTGATTCTTATCCAATACCTGTTAAAATCGGGGGTTACGTTCATTAAATAGGGAGCTGATTGAGTCCAGTTATTAAAATCGCCCAATACAAAAACATTATTTTTTAATGGCGCATACAATACCAGTATTGCAGAGGTATCTCCCGGCTCGTAGTTTATTCCATCTTTTGCCCCTGCAGGCAAGGCGGCAATTGCAGGAGAAGCTACCACAAATTTGATGGTATCTCTATGTACAGTTATGCCACTGGTAATTTCTGCCACAACAGTCTGATCTCCTGAAACCCCAATTGACGTGCTAGCTGAAACGGAAGTTGTAGCTGAACTAGCCAGCTCAGTACCATTAAGATATAGTTTCAAGGTACCGGCAATACTTGATTTTGCAGAAATGGTAAGTGGGTCGCCGAGGCTTTTATTAATTGGTTCAGGAATTGGAACATAGGTGGGTTGCCTTAATGGAGTATCTAACCTTGCATAAACGCCATTATCGTACACCGGGATGTACATGTCGCTGGCATCTGCATTGCGTTGCACCTTAGAGCCTGCCCCATTTCTAAAAAGTATGGCTATTTTCTTTATGGTTTCGGCACCATCGGTTATATTAAAATAGGTTCTTAATCCGCCGGTGATGGTGTATTTCCATTTATTGCTACCCAGGTAAGTACATTGTGCCTGTACATTGGTGGTTGCCCAGGTAAATTTTGAATACTTCCAATCTGTGCTGCTAGCGCTTTTATTGGTAATTACTCCAATATGTACATAGACATCTGTTGTTGGGGTATAGCCTTTTAAACCTAAATTACCTTTATTGGCGTCTACCGTAATTGTTATGGGAGTAGATGCCTCTTTAATAAAATCGGGCGTCCAGGTAAGTAGTTGGGCTTTTGCAACCATCACAAAGCACAACAATGGCAGGATCAGATATTTTTTCATACTTGGCAATTTATGTTTTAGCAAACGTTTTCGTGTAAAAATTACACATTAAAATATTAAGCCATTACAAATGTGTGTCTTATTTAAACAATAACAAAGTTTTAGAGGAAGTATTCTATTTAAAAATAGGTTAACAAATAAAATTTCGGCGTGTTTACAAAAGCCTGTTTATTATTTTGGCATTAAAAAGCTGCCAAATAGGTTATTGTACAAGAGTGCGACGCAAGTAAAGCAAAATAATTATTCTGCCGCCGGGCCAATGATACTGGTGGTTAATTATTGCAAACGTGCAGTAATTTCTTTATCTATTTTTTGAAACAAGTGCTCTGGTTTATAAATACGCCAGTTTTCTATTTCCATTAATTCAATAAAATAGTTGAGTTTACGCTTTTTAAAATCGTATTGGGTAGATTGGGGCATGTTTAAAGAAACAATCCATCCGTCTTCATCTGCAACTTCTTCGTACCATTCTTCGTAATAATCTTTATCGCCGCTATGGAAATTTAATACGTTTTCGGTAATTAGTATAAACTTGCTGATATGGGTATTTTCCAGTTTGTCTATTATATCCCGCTTTAGGGTCATAATATCATTTTCGATGGCATCATTCCATTCTCCTATCATTTCTATAATGGCATAATGCAGTTCATAATCTACAAACAATATTTTCAGGTATAGGGTACGGCTACCAAATTCGTCCCATTGCGGGTGTATATAATAATTGTATACGGTTTGAGAAAACTCAAATTCGCTATAGCTACGCCCATAAAAGGGCGATTGAATATCTTCTTCAGCCATATATAAATGGCGCCAGTTAAAGTATGGTTCTATGGTATGCATAAACAAGGATAAAATTACTATGTTAAGCCATACCCTGCACAAAGGCATTTGCCAAAAAGGGAATTTTTACTATTACGGCTGGTATTACCAGTAAATAAAAAACCCTTCCTCAAATGGGAAGGGTTTTACCATTGGTTGGCTAATTTATTTTAATCCAAAAGCGGCTTTTACTTTACTTACATAATCCAGCTTTTCCCAGGTAAATAGTTCAACTTTCTTTTTAAGTATTTTACCTTCTGGAGATTTGAATTCTTTTACCACTACTTCTGGCTTGCGGCCCATATGGCCATAAGCTGCAGTTTCGCTATAAATGGGGTTACGCAGTTTTAAACGTTGTTCAATAAAATAAGGGCGCATATCAAATATGCTTTCTACAATTTTACCAATTTTACCATCGGTTAAACTTACTTTGGCAGTACCAAAGGTTTTTACATTAATACTGGTTGGTTGTGCTACGCCAATAGCATAAGAAACCTGCACCAGCACCTCATCTGCCACGCCGGCAGCAACCAAATTTTTAGCTATATGCCTGGTAGCATACGCAGCGCTGCGGTCTACTTTGCTGGGATCTTTACCACTAAATGCACCGCCACCATGCGCACCCTTACCACCATAAGTATCTACAATAATTTTACGACCAGTTAAACCGGTATCGCCATGGGGGCCGCCAATTACAAACTTGCCCGTTGGGTTAATATGGTATTTAATTTTATTATTGAAGAAGTGTGTGTACTTGGCATATTTAGCCTGTACTCTTGGAATTAGTATGGTTTTAATATCCTTTGCAATTTTCTTTTGCATTCTTTCTTCGGTATCAAAATCATCGTGCTGGGTAGATACAACTATGGTATCTATGCGCACAGGTTTGTTATTATCATCGTATTCCAGGGTAACCTGGCTTTTAGCATCGGGACGCAAATATTTTATTTCGTTGTTTTCCCTGCGCAATACTGCCAGTTCAAACAAAATTTTATGGGCAAGGTCTAATGCCAAAGGCATATAATCGGCGGTTTCGTTGGTGGCATAGCCAAACATCATACCCTGATCTCCGGCACCCTGTTCTTCTTTCTTTTTCTTATCAACGCCCTGATTTATATCCTGCGATTGCTCGTGTATGGCAGATATAATACCACAACTATTGGCTTCAAACATATACTCGCTTTTGGTATAGCCAATCTTGCGTATAACACCACGTGCAATTTCCTGTACATCCAGGTAGGCCTTGCTTTTAACCTCACCGGCTAAAACCACCTGACCGGTAGTTACCAATGTTTCGCAGGCTACTTTACTGGTTGGGTCGAACGCTAAAAAATTATCAATCAGCGCATCAGATATTTGGTCAGCCACTTTATCCGGATGTCCTTCAGATACACTTTCAGATGTAAATAAATAAGGCATAATTATTTTTTTTCAGGTTGCAAAGATAAGGGTATGAAAGTTTTTATAAACAGGCTTTATGATAAGCTTTTATTTTATGTACCAGGCACAGGAATATACATGATGCACCGCTTGCGTCGCACTCTTGTGCTGTATAACTGTTGCAGCAATAAATTATCATAAAAATATATGCTTTATTTCCAATGCTTCTTTGCCGCTTAAAGTACCGGAAGTACAAGTGTGCGACGCAAGCGGTGTTGACCAAACCTGCCACAGCCAGGTACATAAAAAAACCACCGGTATTGGCCGGTGGTGTATTATTTATTACCTGTAGTTGTCTATTTTATATCGGAGTATACAATGTGCAAACGCATTTTGCGCTGGTTTACCGGGTTATTACCCCCGCCCAAACGCACCCTACCACTTGACATATAATTTAAAGGACTAGCAGCAGTACCCACCTGACCAAACGTGGTAAGTGCAGGACCATATAATAACAAACCATAACTTGGTGCATAGAGGTCAAAATCATACTTAGCGGTTTCGCCTCTGGTAATAATGCCCTGGATATATCTGGACATATCAAAGCTATAAGCCCATACCAATTTACCCGAAAGTGTATCCAATGTTTTGTAAGGATAGCTACCAAATGTAAACAGGTTAGCCACGGCACCATTAGAAAACTGAATATCATTTGGCATAGCAAATCTTTTCATTACGCCGCTTACTGTATCAATAGGAGCCAATATAATATTAGGGGCAGTAAAGAAAGAATCAATATTATCACTCGGCACCTGCTCCATAATCAACTCGGCACGATGTATTACTTTATTGGTCATGGTATCCAGTTTTATACCTGGAATACTGATACGTGCATAAATACCCGGATTAGCATCTACATATACCAAATCTGCATTCTGAGCAGGGGAAGCCAAATGGTTTAAAATTTCAGAACTGCGCTGGTGTACAATATAATTGGTGCTGGCACTGGTTAAGCTATTACACTTAAAAATGCGCACCGTGGTATCCATTTTATTGGCAGAATCCTTATCCTTATAATGAAAATAGATAGCCAGTTTTGTATTGGTATCGGCACTGTTGCTTACGCTTGTTAAGGCAATGCGCATTAATGAGTTACCAGTTTGTTCGGGCACAATTTGAAAGCCTTTTATATAACTATCAAACAAAGAATCATTTTTATATGCATTGCTTGAATCGTAGTTAAACAAAAGTTCCTCACCGTAAGAAGGGCTTAAACGTACCCTTACCTGATTAGCAATAGACTCTTTGGACACTTTTGTGGAATCTGCTACGCCTAATTTGCTAATGGAAACAGTAGAAGCTGCGCCATTTTCGGTTAATTCGTTTAATCGGGGAACAAAATAATTTGAAGTATATGCCGAATCAGCGCTAAGATTAGCGGCCGGATCTTCGTTGGATATTTTGTATACCCTTAATTTTAAATCTTTTGAAGTATCGCCATAAGCGCCTTTGTAATTAAGCACCAATACTACTGAATCTACAAAAATACTATCCTTTTTTACGGGTAATACAAATGGAAAGCTGGCTGGTTTTAATTGAACATTTATTGAAGCGGTAGTATTACCAAAGAGGGGATCGTTCAAATAACCTAATATATGTATATCATTTCTGGTAACCCTGGTAATAGTATCAGCCTGACTTTTGGCATTCACATCCAGGTACATTTCTTTTGTATTCACACCATCAATGGGGGGTATTAAGCCGCCACCAATATCGGTAGTGATAATCTTTGTACAGGCCGTTATAAGTATGGCTAAACTAAGAAAAATAAAAGCAAACTGTTTCTTCACAAAAGATAAATTCATTAGGTAAATTACTTCGCCGCAAGCTCGTTATACAAATCTAAATACTCTGTTAAATCAGTATCCCACCCGGTAAAGGGTAATACTTTTTTACCTTTCACTTTGGCAAATTCAGTTACCAGTTTTTTCTCTACTTTGTCAGATCCAAAGGTAATGGCATCTGCATAAGCAGCACCTCCCCTGAACATGGCAGTATTGGAAGCTTCTTTAAATGGCTCCAGATCCTTTTCCTTTATACTTGTATGAATACCAGCCCTTTCTACAAAAGAATCACCTAAGTTTTCTTCGAAAGTATTCTCACCAATAGTATAAATTATTTTGCTGTGGCTAAATACTGGTTCACGTTTGTAGGCAGTTTTTACATACAATGGCACCAGGCTGGTCATCCAACCACTGCAATGAATAATATCAGGAGGCCATCCAAACTTTTTAACAGTTTCTAAAGCGCCTTTACAAAAGAAAATAGTTCTCAAATCATTATCATCGTACCATTTCTCCTGTTCATCGTTAAAAATATACTTCCTTTTAAAAAAATCTTCATTATCAAGAAAGTACACCTGTAACCTGGCATTGGGTAAAGATGCAACCTTAATTTGCAAAGGGTAGTCATCATTATCCACAGAAACATTAATGCCCGATAATCTTACAACCTCGTGCAAACGGTGCCTGCGCTCGTTGATTATACCAAATCTTGGCATAATACACCTTACTTCCAGGCCTGTGTCGTTGCTTTTTATTGCAAGTTTGTTCACCACTTCTGCAAATTCCGTCAGCTCCAGATAGGGCGACATCTCCGTGGCAATAAATAAAATTCTTTTTTTTGTTGACATTCGTAACCGTAATTTGTCTTGAAACTTTAAAACAGTCGGCAAAGTTACATAATTGCTTTTAAATGACACAGAAGATACGTTAAACCTAATTTTCAACCGGCCACTATGATTATTATTAAAGAAATCGCTGCCCTGCAAAAAATTCTGCTTTCTTACCTTTCAGGTGAAAAAAGCATCGGATTTGTGCCTACAATGGGGGCTTTACATTCAGGCCATCTGCGTCTGGTAAGTGAAAGTATCCACCAAAATACCTGTACGGTGGTTAGTATTTTTGTTAACCCGGCTCAGTTTAACGATCAAAAAGATTATGAAAAATATCCAAAAACTTTAGAAGCTGATATTTATAAGTTAGAGCAGGCTGGTACCACTATTTTGTTTTTACCAACAGTAGAAGAGATTTACCCAAACGGTTTTGAAACCAACTTACATTATAATTTAGGCAAACTTGATACTCTACTTGAAGGTTTTTATCGCCCCGGGCATTTTCAGGGCGTTTGCCGGGTAGTACATCGTTTATTGGAAATTGTTAAACCACATCACCTTTATATGGGCCAGAAAGATTACCAGCAATGTATGGTAGTACAATGGTTAATAAAGGAATTCCACCTGCCACTGGTTTTACATATTACTCCAACAGAAAGAGCCGCGAACGGACTTGCATTAAGTAGCCGTAATTTAAGGTTATCGGCAAATGGTTTAGAAAAAGCCGTTGCTATTTTTAACGCACTAACCTATATCAAAAAAAATCTTACTACCCTGCCAATCAACACGTTAAAGTCGAATGCGATAAGTAGTTTATTGGAGGCAGGTTTTGATAAAATTGATTATATATCCATATGCCATGCCACAACGCTGAACGAAATAAACAATTACGAAACTAACATTCCAACCGTAATACTTGCCGCTGCTTTCCTTGAGAATGTTAGGCTAATAGACAATATGTTAGTTAACTAATATTTACAATGCTACTTCGCAGGCTTAATTAATTTTACATCATTATGCAAATAGAAATACTTAAATCTAAAGTGCACCGTGCCACCATTACCGAAGCAAACCTGCATTATGTAGGCAGCTTAACATTAGATGAAGACCTGATGGACGCCGCTAATTTTATTGAAAATGAAAAAGTGCAGGTTGTAAATGTAAATAATGGCAGCAGGCTGGAAACTTATTTAATTAAAGGTAAAAGAGGCAGCGGCACCGTTTGCCTAAACGGCCCGGCTGCCCGTAAAGGTGCTGTAGGAGATGTTGTGGTGATAATTTCCTATGCCATTATGGATTTTGAAGAAGCCAAAACATTTAAACCTTCATTGGTTTTCCCTAAAACTGGCAATAAGCTTTAATTGTATTAGATATCACATTGTTAGCTCATTCGGTTTATTAACTTATGTATGAAGACCATCCTTATAAAAACGTTGCAAATACTTTTTGCTTTTGGGCTGGCCGCTTTTATTATCTGGTGGTCTATTCATGAGTTAACGGCACAAGATAAAGCTGATATACAACTGGCTTTTACCAATGCCAACTATATATATGTTATTCCGGTAATAATACTATTATTTATTAGTAATTGCCTTAGGGCCGGTCGTTGGCAACAAATAATAGCACCTTTAGGCGCTAAACCACCTTTTAAAGATTTACTGTTTGGCCTTATGCTGGGCTATGCAGCCAACCAGTTTATACCAAGGGCGGGAGAACTGCTACGCTGCACCGTTATTGCAAAAAAACACCCGGTAACAGTTGCCCAATTAGTGGGTACCGTAATTATAGAAAGAAGTTTAGACCTGTTATGTTTTGCAATTTTGGCAATAATTGTTTTTTTTATTGAGTACACACAAATACATGCATATGCCATAGAAATATTCCAGGGTGTTGCACTTAAATGGCAAAACAATAGTAGTCCACTTGTTATATTGGGTTATTTATGCATTTTTATGCTACTAATTGCTGCTTATCGCTTTTTAAAAAAGCGGTATTCCAAAAAGCAATTTTTTCTTTTTAAAATTTTCCGGGGTATTGCAGAAGGTCTGGCCAGCATAAAACATGTACCTAATAAGCCACTGTTTATAATTCAAACCGTTTTGTTATGGGTGGTATATATTCTGGCTACCTGGCTGGGCTGTTTTGCATTTACTGAAACCGCCCATTTATCCATAGGTACTGCTATGGTATTATTGGTTTCAGGCACGCTGGGTATTATTATTGCGCCAGGTGGTTTGGGTGCTTACCCATATGCTATTCAAAAAACACTGGTATTATATAGTATTACCAAAAATATTGGTTTGGCTTTTGGCTGGCTGCTTTGGATGGTACAATTCTTATTTACAATTACATTTGGTATTATTGCTTTTATAGCATTAAATAGTAAAACCAAAGCCCATGCGCAACACAAACATCATACAGCAAAAAATACTTAGCCTTTCGGCAGCACAGCATTTTGTAGCGGCAGCAAGGGTTACCGGCAAAACCATTGCCTTTACAAATGGCTGCTTTGATATTTTACACGAAGGCCATATATTCTCCCTATCGCAGGCTGCTAAAGAAGCCGATATATTAATTGTAGGCGTAAATGCCGATGCCAGTGTACAAAAACTAAAAGGCCCAGGCCGGCCAGTTAACAACGAACAAACCAGGTCGTTGATTTTAGCTTCCTTGCTGGTGGTAGATGCCGTAATTATTTTTAACGAAGATACCCCGCTGGAACTCATCAACCATTTGCAGCCCGATGTATTGGTAAAGGGCGGCGATTACACACTTGACCAAATTGTTGGGTCAAAAGAAGTAATTGCCAATGGCGGCAGGGTGGTTATAAACCCCATTATTCAGGGCGTTTCTACAACCGGCATTATTCAAAAAATACAGCATTTATAAATACTTTTTATTAACCCGGCTGTATAAACATATGCAGCACCGCTTGCGTCGCACTCTTGTACGCAAGGAATAGGTGGCAGCAAAAAGCAGTTCAAATAATATTTTGTAGATAGTTTTACCAGGCCCTTATTCCATCCAATAACAAGTATAAATTGGCTGGGCAAAGTGTCAAACCCTGCAGTGTGCGACGCAAGTAAAGCCTCATAGCTATCTTATAGCCGGGTACCAAAAACCAGCTTTATTGCAATACCTTTAAACTTAACATGAACGCATCTTTTGCTGGTGTATTTTTGATAAAACAGATTGTTACAACTTATGATGAAGAACCTTATTCCGCGAGATATTAGCTGGCTAAGTTTTAATGGGCGTGTTTTACAGGAAGCCAATGATGCCACTGTACCACTTAAAGAAAGAATTCGTTTTTTAGGCATTTTTAGCAATAATATGGATGAGTTTTTTAGGGTAAGGGTTGCCACACTGCGTCGAATGATTGAATTGGGCGGCAAGAAAGGCAATATGCACCTGGAAGAAAAACCACAACAGATTTTAGACCAGATACAATCCATTGTATTGCAGCAACAGAGTGAGTTTACCCGTATTTGGGAAGGCATTTTACAGGAACTAAAAAAGGAAAAGATTTTTTTAATAGACGAGAAACACCTGAACAAAGAGCAAAAAGCCTATGTAAAAAAATTCTTTGATGAAGAGGTACGTTCCAATATTATTCCGCTAATGATAGAAAGCCTGCAGCAACTACCTTATTTGCGGGAAAAAAGTATTTATCTGGGTGTGGTAATGCATAAAAAAGAATCAGCCTACGATCGTAAATATGCATTAATTGAAATACCGAGCAGAATTGTTGGCCGGTTTGTACAATTACCTGCCTCAAAAGATGGTCATTTTATTATTTTACTGGAGGATGTGATTAGATATAACCTGCCCTATATATTTTCTTATTTTGGCTACGACCATTTTAGTGCCCATGTATTTAAAGTAACCAAAGATGCTGAACTGGATATTGACAATGATATTACCACCTCGTTTGTACAAAAAATTCAGAGTGGTTTAAAAAACCGGCGCAAAGGCAAACCCGTTAGGTTTGTTTACGATAAGGAAATGGATGCCGGCTTGCTGGAATACATGATGAAAAGGTTAAACCTTTCCCGAAAAGATAATATCATTCCCGGCGGAAGAATACATAATTACCGTCATTTCATGGATTTCCCAGATGTGTTTAACAGCAAAAATACGCGCCGTGCCCCTATTACCCATCCTGCACTACAACGCTCTTTAAGGGTTACGGATGTTATTATGGAACAGGATGTGATGCTACATTTTCCTTATCAGTCTTTTAACTCGGTAATAGACCTTTTACGCGAAGCAGCCATAGACCCAAATGTTACTACTATAAAACTTACCGCTTACCGTTTGGCCAGTAATTCCAAAGTAATTAATGCCCTGGTTAATGCCGTACGCAATGGCAAGGAAGTGGTGGTAATGCTGGAACTAAGGGCCCGTTTTGATGAGGAAAATAACCTGGAATGGAAAGAGAAACTGGAGGAGGAAGGCGTAAAGGTATTATTGGGCATTCCAGAAATGAAAGTACATGCCAAATTATGCGTTATCAAAAAACGGATAGGCACTAAAACCATACAATATGGTTTTGTAAGCACTGGCAATCTAAATGAAAAAACTGCCAAAGTATATGGCGACCATTGCCTGCTTACCAGTAACCGCAATATCATGGCAGATATTAACCGCATTTTTAAATACATTGAAGATCCAAAACACAATGCCATTCATTTAAGAGCTTGCAAAACCCTGCTTGTTTGCCCAACAGATATGCGAAAAAAGCTAATGCAGCATATCAATATGGAAATAAAACATGCCAAAGCCCGTAAACCGGCTGCTATAATAGCCAAGGTAAATTCGCTAAGTGATATACCCTTCATAAATAAGCTGTACGAAGCTGCAGAAGCAGGCGTAGAAATAAAATTATTGGTTAGAGGCATTTTTTGCGCCATGATTGAACAAAAGAAATTTAAAGGCAGATTGCAGGCCATTAGCATTGTTGATGAGTATCTGGAACATGCCAGGGTAATGATATTCCACAATAATGGTAAAGAAAAAATGTACATCTCCTCGGCAGATTGGATGGTACGTAATCTGGACCATCGGGTGGAAGCCGCAGTACCTATTACTGATGAAGGTATCAGGCAGGAATTAAAAGAGATTATCCACATTCAGTTAAGAGATAATGTAAAGGCCCGCATATTGGATAATGCCTTATCAAATAACTATGTACCTTCCGCAGGTAAAAAGAAAGTGCGGTCTCAGATAGAAACGTACCATTACTTATTTAATAAAATGCAGAAGGCAGGTGAAGTTAGCAGCAATTGATATTGGCAGTAATGCGGCACGTTTGCTTATTACAGAAGTAGTAGAACAGGATAATGCAAAGCCCGAATTTAACAAACTCAATCTGGTACGTGTACCACTAAGGCTGGGTTTTGATGTATTTGAGAAGGGCGAAATAAGCAAACATAAGCTGGGCATGATTATTCAAACCATGAAAGCCTATGGGCACCTGTTAAATGTATATGGCGTTACCCACCTAAAAGCATGTGCTACAAGTGCCATGCGCGATGCCCGCAACAATGCCGATGTAATTAGAAAAGTAAAACTGGAAACAGGCATTGAAATAAGCATTATCAGCGGCGATGATGAAGCCTCTTATGTATATGAAAACCATATTGCCGAAAACCTGGATAAAGAGCACTCTTACCTTTACATAGATGTTGGCGGCGGCAGTACCGAACTTACTTTTTTTGCTGATGGCAAGCTTAAATATAAAGAGTCTTTCAATATTGGTACCATCCGCTTGCTAAAAGGTATGGTAACCGAGAAGCATTGGGATTTAATGCGGGAGCATATTAAAACAAATACCAAAAGCAAACTACCTTTAATTGCCATTGGATCGGGTGGTAATATCAACAAGGTATTTTCAATAAGCAAAAAGAAAGATGGTAAACCACTACCCCTTGAATTACTGAAAGATTATCATAAAGAATTCTCAAGTGTAACTCTCGAAGAAAGAATACGCATATACAAAATGCGCGAAGACCGCGCAGATGTGTTGGTTCCGGCCCTTCAAATCTATATAAATGTAATGCGCTGGGCAGGTATAGAAATCATTTATGTACCCAAAATAGGTTTGGCCGATGGATTAATTCAAAGCCTCTATCTCGATCTGAAAAAAGCAAAAAAATAGTTATCCGCCCCTAAAAATTACAGAATACTTACCTTGCGCCCTATCTGAATATGTTTTATTCTAACGCAGAACCATATTCAATTTATTGTAAACTCAATTAAATAATATTCAGATGTCTGCTGCAACCAAAGAAGTAAAAAAAATTACCACACTTACTTTAACCAAAATGAAAGCCAATGGGGAAAAAATCTCCATGCTTACAGCCTACGATTATTCTTTTGCCCATATTATAGACGGCGCTGGTATAGATGTAATATTGGTGGGCGATAGCGCCAGCAATGTAATGGCCGGTCACGAAACCACCTTACCCATTACTTTAGACCATATGATTTACCACGCTTCCTCCGTAATCCGAGGCATCAACAGGTGCCTGGTAGTGGTAGATCTACCCTTCGGTTCCTATCAATCCAACTCACAAATAGCTTTAGCCTCTGCAATACGCATCATGAAAGAAACCGGGGCACATGCCGTAAAGCTCGAAGGTGGCGAAGAAGTGCTCGATAGCATTAAAAGTATCGTATCAGCCGGTGTACCCGTAATGGGCCATCTTGGTTTAACCCCCCAAAGCATCTATAAATTTGGCACTTATAATGTACGTGCCAAAGAACAGGAAGAAGCCAGCAAACTTAAAAAAGACGCACTGTTGTTACAACAGGCAGGCTGCTTTGCCATTGTATTGGAAAAAATTCCCGCCCAGCTGGCCAAAGAAGTAAGTGAAAGCCTCTCCATCCCAACAATTGGTATTGGCGCAGGTAAATATTGCGACGGGCAGGTATTGGTTATGCACGATATGCTGGGCATCAATAACACATTTAAGCCACGCTTTTTAAGGCAATATCTTAACCTGCACGAGCAGGTAACCACCGCCGTACAGCAATATGTAACCGATGTAAAAAGTAAGGATTTCCCTAACGATAAAGAACAATATTAAACACCCAATACATTTTTTTTTGGCCATAAGCTGGTATTACTATGTGCCATTACTTGCGTCGCACACTTGTGCCTCCGGTACCATACGCAACAAAAAACAATTCAAAACAATAAACTCATAATATCGCTGGTATAAGTCTCCATATTAAGCATTCCTTTGCTATTTGGCATTTTGAAAGTATTTTCGCAAACTCAAATATGTTTTTGTTCATATAATCTAATTAATCTACAAACTATGGCATACGATATTATTGTACTCGGTAGCGGACCCGGCGGTTATCCTGCCGCCATTCGTGCATCACAATTAGGGCTTTCTGTAGCAATCATAGAAAAAGAAAGTCTGGGTGGTGTTTGCCTTAACTGGGGCTGTATTCCCACAAAAGCCCTGTTAAAAAGTGCACAGGTATACGAATACATGAAACATAGCAGCAGCTATGGTATTACCGCCAACGATATTCAACACGATTTTGGTGCAGTAGTTAAACGTAGCCGTGGCGTTGCTGATAAAATGAGCAAAGGTGTTCAGTTTCTGATGAAAAAAAATAAAATTGATGTAGTAATGGGCTATGGCAAAGTAAAAGCCAAAGGCCAGGTAGAAGTTACAGCTGCAGATGGAACTAAAAAAATAGTAGAAGGTAAATATATCATTATCGCAACTGGTGGCCGTTCACGTGAATTGCCTAATCTTAAACAAGACGGCAAAAAAGTAATTGGCTACCGCGAAGCAATGGTATTACCACAACAACCTAAAAGCATGATAGTGGTAGGTAGTGGTGCTATTGGTACCGAGTTTGCCTACTTCTACAACAGCATGGGTACCAAAGTAACCATAGTTGAGTTCCTGCCACGCATTGTACCTGTTGAAGATGAAGATATTTCTAAAGAACTGGAAAAGCAATATAGAAAGCAAGGCATTGATATTCTTACAAATGCTTCTGTAGAAAGCCTTGATACTGCGGGCGCAGGTGTAAAAGCCCTGGTTAAAAAACAAGACGGAAGTACAGTAACACTGGAAGCTGATATTGTGTTAAGTGCTGTTGGGGTAGTTGCTAATATTGAAAACATAGGTCTTGAAGAAAACGGTATTAAAACTGATCGTGGCCGTGTTATAACTGATAAATATTTCCAAACCAACGTTCCCGGCATTTTTGCCATTGGCGATTGCACGCCTAATCAGGCCCTTGCACATAAAGCCAGCAAAGAAGGTATAAACGCAGCAGAGTATATTGGTTATCTGGAAAAGAAAACCGCCCACCAACCTGAAGCTATTGACTACAGCAATGTTCCTGGCTGTACCTATTGCACCCCTGAAATTGCCAGTGTAGGTATGACTGAGAAAGCCGCCAAAGAGGCAGGTTATGATATTAAAGTAGGTAAGTTTCCATTTATGGCTAGCGGCAAAGCCAGTGCTGCCGGTGCAACCGAAGGTTTTGTAAAAGTAATTTACGATGCCAAATATGGTGAATTTCTTGGCTGCCATATGATTGGTACCAACGTAACAGAAATGATTGCTGAAGCTGTGGTTGCCCGTAAATTAGAAACTACCGCACACGAAATATTAAATGCTATACACCCGCACCCAACTATGAGCGAAGGGTTAAAAGAAGCAACGGCTGCGGCTTATGGCGAAGCAATTGACATCTAAAAAGTACTCGTTTTTAATACATATAAGTTTTTCGAATTTTATTGCCATCCACAATAACTTAGTACATTTGTGGATGGCTTTTTTTGCCAATTTATACATTGCTTGTTAACTGGCACAATTTTTTCAGTAGAAGCCATTCTATTTTCAATCAAAAACAAATGCACATGAAAAAAAGTCTAGCATTATTGCTGTTTACTTTAACAGCCTTTATCGGTTTTGCCCAAAGTCCTGTAAAACCAGCACATCTTGGCTTTAGCTTTGGATTTAATGATTTTGTAACTCCCCAGCAAATTAAAACCACTACTTTCAAACAAACCATTAAAAGTGGCGATTGGGGTAGGGTATCTCAAAGAATGAACGAAGCATTCTCCGTTTATTACTGGAAAGGTTTAACCCAAAATCTGGATGTTTCAGGAACTTATACAGGTTCTTTTATACGTAAGATACCTTCCACTTTCCCAACACCAGCAGCAAATTATTTTCAATCTTTGGATTTATCTTTTCACGCCAAACTATTAAAGGAAACTGCTATAATTAACCCATTTGCCACTTTAGGTATTGGTGTTAACAACTACAAAAAATCATGGAATGCACAAATACCTATGGGTTTTGGTTTGCAAATCAATCCTTTCGACAATCAAGCTTTAATTCTTATTCAGGCTGAGCACAAAGGCCAGATAAACCAAATTCAAACAAATCATCTGTTATATTCTGCAGGTGTTAATATACCATTGAGCAGGCCAAAAGAAGCGGCTAAATTTATCCCTCCCCCCCCACCACCACCAGCTCCAGCTGATACAGATGGCGATGGTGTAATTGACGCAGAAGATGCATGCCCAACAGTTGCTGGCTTACCAGCACTAAAAGGCTGCCCGGATAAAGATGGTGATGCCATTGCAGATAAAGATGATAAATGCCCCGATGTTGCCGGCCTTGCCAAATATGGCGGTTGCCCAATACCTGATACTGATGGCGATGGCATAAATGATGAAATTGACAAATGCCCTAAGGTTGCCGGTTTGGCCAGATATGGCGGCTGCCCAATACCTGATACGGACAATGATGGTGTTAACGATGAAGCTGATAAATGCCCTAACGTTGCCGGACCAGCCGATAACAATGGTTGCCCAAGATTAGAGCAATATAATTTTAATTCTAAAAACGTACAGTTTGCTACAGGTAGCGCTACTTTATTACCAAAAGCTACAGTTGAATTAGACAAACTAGTTACAATTTTAAACGAGCATCCGGAAATTAAAGTTTCAATTGATGGTTATACCGATATTACAGGTAAACCCGCTACCAACCTGGCTTTATCTGAAAAAAGAGCCAATGCTGCCAAAGCCTACCTGGTTAAAAAAGGTATTGCGGATAGCAGACTTTCTGCTGCCGGACATGGTATAGAAAACCCAATTGCCGATAACAAAACTGCCGCAGGGAGGGCTGAAAACAGAAGAGTAGAATTTAAAGCATTGCAATAACCATTGCACTACAAATACAAAAACTGCCCCGCCAAAAGCGGGGTATTTTTTTGTACATACTTTAATTAATAAAGCAGTGCTTTTCTTTTATTGACCGCGCTATTCACAATATTGGAGCTATACTTGCGTCGCACTCTTGTACGCCAGAATAAGATGCAGCTTTTTAAAAAAAGTATTGGCTGTAAAAAGTAGACCCATGTTCCCAAAGCACAAGTGTGCGACGCAAGAGAATTTGCGCAGTGGTATACAGCCGGGCTAACAATATAAAAACACCTGATTATCTTATAATACCCAATGAGATAAAATTATACCCGTGGCCACAGCAGCATTTAAAGACTCTGCCCCACCCACCCGTGGGATAGTTATTGCCTGCTGAATATGGGGCAACAAATAGGGTCTAATACCTTTTGATTCGTTGCCAATAACCAAAACAGCTTCGCTTATTTTACCTGTAGACTGCAGGTTTACACCATTAAGCAAAGCACCGTATACAGGCACGACACAGTGTTGCAACCAATTGTCCGGCGCCGTATACCAGCAGTTAACCCTAATAATACTGCCCATGGTAGATTGTACAACTTTGGAATTATATATATCAACTGTATCGTTACTGGCAATAATTTGGTGTATGCCAAACCAATCTGCAATGCGGATAATAGTACCCATATTACCGGGATCTTGTATACCATCCAGTACAAGGGTGATGGTATTTTTGGCAAGAGGGAGTGCAATATTTTTTCTTTGTTGAACAATAGCCAATACTTTGTTTGGAGTTGCCAGATTGCTGATTTTTTCTAACTCAAATGTTTCAATAATATTGATATTGTTTATGGAGGCATTTTGCGCTTCCCAATCTGCCGTAGCATACAGCTGCTGAATATGGAAATTACTTTGTAATAATTCGTTAACAAGCTTCTCCCCTTCGGCTATAAACAATCCTTCGGCATCTCTTGTTTTTTTGTGGTATAAACTTTGGATATATTTGATTTCATTCTTAGTGATCATACCTATGCGATTTACCTTTTTATTTTTACGAACCCTGTATGTACTATTGGTATTAAGTTGCCTGCTGTTTTCGTGCACGGTTGTAAAAGATTACCCCGTTGGTAAACCTTTTGTATACAACAACATCATCAATATTACCGGCAATTTAGATAAAGATGAGAAGAAAAGATTAACTAATGAACTTTCTACCTACTGGGATGATAGTTTATTTGCCCGCAAAGTGCAGCAATTTGGAGTTAGGTATGTTTTAAAAAAACCACCGGTATTTGATACAGCCAATATTTCGCGTACCAAATTATTTATGACGGGCTATCTTAATACACAAGGCTATTATAATATCAAGTTCCCCGGGCTGGATTCCAGCTATCTCCCTTTTGATACGGTAGACAACCAAATAAGAACTACGATTACCATTAATATAGACCCAGGAAAGAATACTATCATTGATTCTTTATCCTTCCACCTAAATAATGTGTATCTGGATAGCATATCGAATGACTTTAAAAAATATAGTATTATAACACCGGGTAAAACGCCTTTTTCAAAACAGGTAATAGCCAATGAATTGGATAGATTGGTGGCATTATACCGGCAAAAAGGCTATTTTCTTATTAGCCGCGAAAACCTGATAGCCGAAGTTGACACTACAGATTTATCATTACTGGCTATTACATTAGACCCTTTTGAACAAGCCCAAAAAATTGCCCAGGCCGCAGAGAAAAGAAAACAAAACCCAACCAGCATTGTGGATATACAATCCAGAATGGAGGCTGATAGCAGCTTAGCTTTGGCCGATTCTATTTATTTTTTACAATACCATGTTGGCCATATTTATTATTACCCCGAAACAGAACGCTATGGCCTATTGGGCAACCCTGATAGCCTGATTACCCATAGTAACCAGTTAACTCAAACAGACATAGAGAATTACAGTGTTTTATACAAAAAAAAATTGTTTAGAAGTCAGGTGTTATCAGAGCATACATTTCAACCATTTGGCGCATTGTATAATGAAGAAAGTTTTTATAAAACCCTTAATAATTTTAACCAAATGGGCGCATGGGAAAGGGTAGATTATAGAACCATTGTGCACAACGATACGGTTGACTTTCATTATTTTCTTACACCTGCAAAAAAGCAAACCATTAGTTTTAATCTGGAAGCCAGCCGCAATACCGGAGACTTTTTAAGCTCGGGTAATTTAATTGGATTAGCATTAAATACCACCTATATCAACAGAAACGTATGGCATAGGGCCATACAATCTACCACCGCATTAAGCAATGGGGTAGAGTTTAATTTTTCCCAAAACAATTCCTTATTACAAACTATACAAAGTTCATTAACGCATACCTATACTTTCCCCCGGATAATTACCCCATTTAAAATTAAACAAAGCGGTAAAACAGATGCGCTTAAAACCCAATTATCGTTAAGTGCAGCTTATTCTGAAAGAAAAGATTATTTCAGAATAAGATCGTTTGTAACAGGCTGGGGATATTCCTGGCGCAAAAAAAATGTATTATGGCAATACCGCCCATTAAACATTGAACTGTATTCCTTAGATAAATTGCCCTTGCTGGATAGTGCTATTCTGGTTAATCCATTTCTTAAAACATCTTTTAATACTGGTTCAATTGTTAGTCAGCAGTTAAGTTTTAGTTTAACTTATAACGATAAACATAAAAGCAGCAATTCCAATTTGATAAGGGTTTCACTGGAAGAATCCGGCGCACTGCTTGGCAGATTCAGTGCCTTTCGTGATAATATTTACCAATACATAAAACTGGAAGCAGAATACCGCAAATTAATTTCGCGAAAAAAATCAGCCATTGCTTTAAGGGCTATGGGCGGCATTGGGTATAATTATGGCAGTGCCGATAAATTTGGCAATACCCTACCCTTTTATAAACAGTTTATTGCCGGCGGCCCAAACAGCATGCGTGCCTGGGGCTTACGACTGCTGGGCTTGGGCTCTTCGCTGGTGAGTGACACTTCCTCAAGCTTTAGGGATAGATATGGCGATATGCAACTGGAAGCAAATGCTGAATACAGGTTTACCCTGGCACAATTTAGCAGCGTAAAAATTGGGGGTGCCTTATTTACTGATATTGGTAACCTGTGGAATTTACATGAAGATGCGCTGGCGCCGGGCAGTAAATTTTCCTTAGCCAATTTGGGTAAAGACCTCGCCATTGGTGTGGGTACGGGTATAAGATTTGATTTTAGTTATTTTCTTATTCGGGTAGACATGGGCTTTAAGCTAAAAGACCCTGTACGCTCCGCCAATAATGGCTGGTTAAACATTGCAGATTTTACCTGGAAAAACTACGAATACAGTGTAAAAAATCCCACCACAGGCAAATACTCTCCGCCAACACGAAACAATTATGCCATACAATTAGGTATTGGTATGCCTTTCTAAATTGCCGATTTAAGCGCCTGTATCCTTGTTTCAAAACCTTCCAGTGTTTGGGCAGCGGCAATATTAAAATGGCCAATTCGGGTGCGGCAAAGGCTGCTTAAATAGGCGCCTGTGCCTAAAGCATTACCAAAATCAAAAGCAAGGCTGCGTATATAAGTACCTGTTGAGCAAATCACTCTAAAGCCTATAACAGGTAATTCAATGGAAGTAATTTCAAATGCGGCAATGGTTACTGCCCTTGGCTCTGCTACAAAGCTTTCGCCTTTGCGGGCCATTTCGTAAAAGCGTTTACCATCTTTTTTAATGGCAGAATGTGCCGGTGGCACCTGTAAAATATTTCCTATGAACCGTTTAGTGGCAGCTTCAAGATCTTGTTGGGTAATGTGTATAAAAGGTTTAAATGCTTCCGGTTCGCTTTCTAAATCGTAGGTTGGGGTTATAGCACCCAGCGTAAAGTGGCCGGTATACTCTTTTTCCATACCCATGTATTCATTAATTTTTTTGGTAAACTTACCAGTGCAAACAATAAGTAATCCCGTTGCCAGCGGGTCTAAAGTGCCGGCATGCCCTACTTTATTTACACCGGTTAAAATACGCACTTTCTTTACGGCATCAAACGATGTCCAGCGCAGTGGTTTATTTATCAAAACCATTTGCCCTTCCAGATAAGGCTGCATGGCGCTATGAATTGGCTTTTGTTTCATATATAAGGGCGCAAAGTTGCGGTAAAAATCATTAGCCAGCCAACAATTTATCTACTAGGCCAACCTGCATATTTTGTGTGGTATTTTTTGTAGTCAGCTGATGGATTAAGTATTGGGCTTTACTTGCCACGCTCGGTTCAGGGTTCCAGCTTTGTGGCGGCAGGTAGAATACAGGGTATGGTTATTATAAAAACAGTTTGCTGCATAGGGAACCGGGCGTACAAGAGTGCGACGCAAGTGATGCCCAATTAATAGATCTGGGCCGGGCTACAAAAATAAAAGCCCCTTTTTACAGGGGCCTTTATTTATATGTTAGGCTTTTTGTTTGGCTGGTTTTTTCTTAGCCGTTTTAAGCGCTGCATCAATTGATTTGCTTAAGGATTCTACGGTTGTTTCACCCTTATGCAGCTCGCCATTTATAAAAAAGGCGGGAACATCTTTTACACCGCGTTGCAGGCCTTCTTTAATATCGCCCTGCACCTGCCAGCCGTAAATAGCATTTACCAAATCATCAAGAAAATGCTTGTTTTGAATACCTGCTTCTCTTGAATGTAATTTTAAACTGGTAATACCCAGGTTACGGCGGTTAGCAAAAAGCACATTGTGCATTTCCCAAAACATACCAACCTGGCCTGCAGCAACAGATGACTCGGCTGCTTTTAAACTGCGTTGGTGAATAGAGGTTAACGGAAAATGACGAAAATTGAACTTTATATCACCTTCGTACTTAATTAATAATTCTTTTACTACTTCGTTTGCATTTGCGCAAATTTCACTTTCGTACTCACCAAATTCCATCAGGGTTACGGGAGCTTCCGGGTTGCCAACGAACATATCTCTAGGTTCTATGATCTCTACGATCTCTTTCTTAAATGCCATACTTTTTCCTTTTTTACACCTTTGTACTTCTATACCAGTAACCAACTTCGGTTACAATACAGTGGTGAATTTTATTGATTAGTTTCTTTCAAATACACAAGATGTGTAATATGAACAGAGCAATAATAGCGAATATAAATGACCTGACCGCATTTAGCTTTCTGAATGGTGTTTATCTGTTGTTAAATTGCTTCTTTTGTCATTTCAGCGGCTTCGTTTCTAAAAACCACTGTATTATCAAAAACATCTACCAGGATAGTCCCATTTTTATTGATATCGCCTGCCAGGATTTTTTTACTTAACTGATTAATAATTTGCTTTTGAATAAGCCTTTTTAATGGCCTTGCACCAAACTGAGGGTCGTATCCATTCTCTACCAAATAGTCAATTGCATAATCGCTAAAAGTCAGTTTAATACCACTTTCTGCTACCAGATCTTTTAACAGGCTTAGCTGAATGGTAATAATGCCCCTTATTTCTTTACGCATTAATGGGTGGAACATAATAATTTCATCTACCCGGTTTAAAAACTCTGGCCTAACTGTTTGGCGTAATAAAATCATTACATCGGTTTTGGCCTTTTCGGTTACCTCATCAGCATTATCTTCATCCACATTTTCAAAGGCCTCTTGTATAATATGGCTGCCTATATTACTGGTCATAATAATGATAGTATTTTTAAAATTCACTACCCTTCCTTTATTATCGGTTAAGCGGCCATCGTCCAATACCTGCAGCAGAATATTCCACACATCGGGATGCGCTTTTTCAATTTCATCCAATAATACCACACTATATGGTTTACGGCGCACTGCTTCTGTAAGCTGGCCACCTTCGTCGTAACCCACATATCCCGGAGGTGCACCAACCAAACGGCTAACAGTATGTTTTTCCTGGTATTCGCTCATATCTATACGCGTCATCATACTTTCATCATCAAAAAGATAGCCTGCTAATGCCTTGGCCAGTTCTGTTTTACCCACACCGGTGGTACCCAGAAAAATAAAGGAACCAATTGGCTTTTTAGGATCCTGCAATCCGGCACGGCTGCGTCGAATAGCATCTGCCACTGCTGTAATAGCTTCTTCCTGTCCTACCACTTTTTTATGTAATTCATCTTCCAGTTTAAGCAGTTTTTCCCTTTCGCCCTGTAACATTTTGGCTACGGGTATACCAGTTGCTTTGGCAATGCTTTGTGCTATATCTTCTGCATCAACTTCCTCTTTCATCATGCGCTTATCGCTAATATTATCCAGCTCAGCTGTTTGATCACTGATTAGTTTTTCCTGTTCTTTTATTTTACCATAACGTATTTCTGCTACGGCGCCATAATCTCCATTTCTTTCTGCCTGATCGGCCTGCAACTTCAATTGTTCAATATGGGCTTTGGCATTTTGTACCTTTTCAACAATTTCTTTCTCTGCCTGCCATTTAGCTTTATACGTATCGCGTTGTACTGATAAGTTGGCAATTTCTGTATTTAACTCCTTCAATTTTACTGCATCATTTTCTCTTTTAATGGCCTCACGTTCAATTTCCAGCTGCCTTATTTGTCTTTCCAGTTTATCCAGCTCCTCGGGCATAGAATTCATTTCCAGTCTTAACTTGGCGGCACTTTCATCAATAAGGTCAATGGCTTTATCCGGCAAAAAACGATCGGTAATATAGCGGCTGCTTAGTTCTACTGCGGCAATAATGGCATCGTCTTTTATTCTAACATGGTGGTGCGTTTCGTACCTGTCTTTTAAGCCACGCAAAATAGAAATCGCATCTTCAATAGAAGGTTCATCAATCATCACTTTTTGAAAACGGCGTTCCAAAGCTTTATCTTTTTCAAAAAATTTCTGGTATTCGTTTAAAGTTGTTGCACCAATGGCCCTCAGCTCGCCACGGGCCAAAGCGGGTTTTAAAATATTGGCGGCATCCATTGCCCCATCGCCACCACCTGCGCCAACAAGCGTGTGTATTTCGTCGATAAACAATACTATTTCCCCATCGCTGTCGGCCACTTCTTTTACCACACCTTTCAATCTTTCTTCAAATTCACCTTTATATTTGGCACCGGCAATAAGCTGGCCCATATCTAATGCATAGATAATTTTAGATTTCAGGTTTTCGGGAACATCGCCATTTACAATACGCATTGCTAGACCTTCTGCAATGGCAGTTTTACCAACACCTGGTTCGCCTACCAATATAGGGTTGTTTTTTGTACGGCGGGTTAAAATATGCAGTGTTCTGCGAATTTCTTCATCGCGGCCAATTACGGGATCCAGTTTACCATTGCGTGCCATTTCGTTTAAATTTTTGGCATACTTGTTTAAGGTATTAAACTGGGTTTCCTGAGTTTGGCTTTTAACGGTTTCGCCCTTGCGTAATTCTTTGATGGCAGCTACAAGTCCCTTTTCCGTTAATCCGGCATCCTTCAGCATTTTTGCTGTACCGTCATTGCCTTGTACAATAGCCAGCAGTAAATGCTCCGGCGTAATAAATTCATCGCCAAATGTTTTTAAAACTGCGCCTGCCCTTAGCATTACACTATTGGCATCCCGGCCCATAGCCTGGGCAGGTTCGCTGGTGGTTTTTGGCAATTTTTGCAAAGCTTCGGCCAGCTTAGCTTCTACCAGATTAATGGTTACATTATTTTTCTTTAGCAAAAATTCAATTAAAGAATCGTCCTGATGCAATAAAGACTGCAACAGATGTTCTGTTTCTATATTTGGGTTTTGCGCATTAAATGCCAGTTGCTGTGCCTGTTGCACGGTTTCGGCAGCTTTAATGGTGAAATTATTCAGGTTCATATTATTAATTTTTTATAGTTGTTTAATGTGTTTTATAATTGTTTTGGATTGTTTTCAATTAATTCTGTTTGCCCATCTTTCAGCAAAATAGCATCCCACTTGCGTCGCACTCTTGTACTGCAGTTATATTGCAGCAGTAAAAAGCCTGTTTTCATATTCACCACCAGTTTTTTTGGCCCAATAAAGTGCCGAACGTACAAGTGAGTGACACAACGGAAGCTGCATAGTAGTAATTCTGCTGGCTACATACGGCATTGTAAAATTTCCTTTATGAATAGATTTAACTACCGGCAAATACAATGCTGAGAAATGTAAACCGTTTATGAAATAACTTTAAACATTGAGAGCAAATGGCAATCCAAGTAAAGAAAACAGAAATTATGTCGCAAAAAGCAAGCAGATGCTGCATGAAAGTCAGTACAGTATTGGTTTTCCTGTTATTATTACAGGCTGGTAAAGCCCAATACAATTTTAGCGGACTAGATAGTAAGCTGAGCCAGTATCAAAAACAGTTGGGTGGCAATGTGGCTACCCTAATTTATAAGAATGGTGCCATTATATACAATAAAAGCCTTGGCGATTTTACTGCAACAACACCTGCGCCAATAGCCAGTTGCAGCAAATGGTTAACTGCTGCATTGGTTATGCAATTTGTAGATGAGGGCAAACTCTCGTTAGACGATTATGTAAGCAAATACCTGCCCATTTTTAAAGATTATGGCAAGGGGTATATTACCATAAGGCAATGCTTATCGCACACAACCGGTATTGAAGGCGATCCGATAGGGCTGGCTGGCTTTATAAAATTAAGCCGTTATAAATCGTTGGCAGATGAAGTGGACGATTTTGCAGCCAAACATAATATACAGGATAACCCAGGCGTGGCGTTTAGATATAGCACCATTGGATTAAATATTGCGGCCAGGGTATTGGAAGTAATAAGTAAAAGGCCTTTTGATAAGCTGATGCTGGAAAAAATGTTTAGACCGTTAAATATGAAAAACAGCAGTTTTACTACAGAATTTGAAAGGGCAGTTAACCCAAGCGGCGGTTGCAGAAGCACTGCTATGGACTATATGAATTTTTTAAGTATGCTATTAAATAAGGGCATGTTTAATGGTAAAAGAATATTAAGTGAAAATGCAATTAATACCATGCAACAAGCCATCACCAAACCGGCAATGATTAAGTATACGCCCCCTTCAGCAAAAGGGTATGATTATGCTTTAGGGGAGTGGGTATTGGCAACCGATGAAAAAGGAAAAAGCACTATTGTAAGCAGTCCTGGCTTATTTGGCACATGGCCATATATTGATATTGTAAGGGGGTATGCAGCCATATTTTTTGTAAAAAATTTAGAAATTGAGCAAAGGCAGCCAATGTATACTGACCTAAGAAATGAAATTGAGCAACAAATACTGCCACTTAATTAACAGGCCTTAAAAAGCATTTGTATGTACGAGAACAAAAGAGAAAAACTGGCCAGCAAAAGTGTATATTATCAAAGATTGGGTAGCAATTTTATGTATATGCTACTAATCTTGAGCATTTGCCTTGGTATTGGCATACTTGGCTATCATTATACCGCCAATATAGCCTGGCTTGATGCATTACATAATGCATCGATGATTTTAGCAGGAATGGGCCCGGTGGTGGCTATAGAAACTGATGCCGGAAAATGGTTCTCTTCTTTTTATGCCTTATTTAGTGGTGTGGCCTTTATTACCAATATTGGCTTTTTTATGGCCCCGGCGGTGCACCGCTTTTTTCATAAGCTTCATTTGCAGGAGCAATAGTTTTGGCCGTTATACCCGGGGTTTCCAGGGTATTTCGGGTACTTCTAATAAATGGGCTATGTATCTGGACAAAACAAACAAATAATCGCTAAGGCGGTTAAGGTATTTTATAACCAGTGGTTCTACAAATAAATCGTGTTGCTGTATGTTTACACACAAACGTTCGGCCCTTCTGCATACACAGCGTGCTATATGGGCAGTAGATATGGCCTGATGGCCGCCGGGCAATACAAAGAATTTCATGGTAGGCAGCACTTCATTCATGGCATCCATTTCATTTTCCAATAACACTACATCAGCTTCTTTTAAATCGGGGATTTTCATAAGTGGCTCCTTATCAGGATCGCAGGCTAGAGAAGAACCGATGGTAAAAAGCCTGTCCTGAATTTCTTTTAGCATTTGCTTGCTGTGCACATTGGTGAGATAATCGCTTACCAGCCCTATATAAGAATTAAGTTCATCTACCGTGCCATAGGTTTCTATGCGTATATGGTTTTTATGCACTTTGGTACCGCCTATTAAACTGGTTTTACCAGTATCGCCTGTTTTGGTATATATTTTAAATGACATGGTTGTTTTTTTGAGCTGTATTTATTTGCAAATACATTTTGCTGTATTGTTACATTCAAAACACAGAATTGTTTAAAGCTATTTAAGTTTAAGCAGGTATGCTATGTATTTATTGCTGCATATTGCGTTACAGTACAAGTGTGCGACGCAAGTAAAGCCTAATGCTTTGCTGTTGCCGGGTCCCTACTTAGTTTTTCATTTATACAAAAATAACTTACTGGTGGGGCTAAAATAAAAATGGGGAGACTAACATCTCCCCACCTTTTCCACTAATATGTTTTTACCTATGCATGTGCATTGGTAGGTTCTTTTACATTATCGCTTTCAATAACGCCATCTCTTAAACGCACTACCCTTTTGGCATATGCTGCAATATCTTCTTCGTGTGTTACCAGCACCACTGTATTACCAGCGGCCTGTATTTGGCTAAATATTTCCATTACCTCTACTGATGTTTTAGAATCGAGGTTACCTGTTGGTTCATCGGCCAATAAAATGGAGGGATTGTTTACCAGCGCACGGGCAATGGCCACACGTTGTATTTGACCACCACTCATTTCGTTAGGTTTGTGGTGGCTTCTTGATGACAGACCAACTTTTTCTAAAGCTATCATGGCCCTTTCTGTTCTATCTTTTCTATTTACACCTGCATATACCAATGGCAATGCCACATTTTCTGCAGCAGTAAGCCTTGGCAACAAATTAAATTGCTGAAATACAAAGCCTATTTCTTTGTTTCGTACATCGGCCAAATCATCATCTGTCATTTTACTAACATCGTGGCCATTTAAAATATATGTACCGCTGGTGGGCGTATCTAAACAGCCAATCATATTCATGAGTGTACTTTTACCACTACCACTTGGACCCATAAGTGCTACATATTCGTTTCTGAAAATGTCTAGCGATAATCCTTTTAAAACCGTTAATGAGTTACTACCCATGTAGTAAGTTTTTATAATGGTTTCCAGATGTATTACTGATTGCATGAATTAGAATTTTTAGATATGCTTATTTTACGCTGCAGTTATTTTTTTATAACCTTAGGTACTTTAAAAAATGTTTTATCGGTAGCCGGGGCATTAAGCATAGCTTCTTCCCTGGTAATTGAACCTTGCACTATGTCATCCCTAAGCACATTTACTTCGGTACTCATATGTTGCAGCGGTTGTACGCCGGTTGTATCAACTTCACCAAGTTTTTCTACAAATGAGATGATGCTTTGCAAATCCTGCTCCAAAGCATTTTTTTCCTCATCTGTAAAATGAAGCCTTGATAGGTGAGCCAGGTTTTCTACCATGGTTTTGTTTACTTCCATAATAACAAAAATAAATCTTACCTGTTAGAAAGCCCTAAAAAAAGTAACAACGGCAAATACTTTGTATTGTACCATTGTTTTAACTGATGAGCATGAGAATTTGTTATTAGAGGTAATTTTATCCTTAAGGGGCAATAAAGCATTAGTACAAATCCTTGCAGTAGTTGCGGCTATCCGTTACTACTCCGCCACACCCCCTAACCCCCTTACAGGGGGAACCGCCATCGCACATATGCTTCAGCGGGGTATACACTGCTATCCGCCTGCCCATCGGCAACATAATTAATACAAGCAGCAAAAAGTTGGTACAATTACGATGGAATTATAAAGATTGCTTTTTGTTAAAAATTTCATAGGCAATGAAAATTGGGTATGCCTGGTTTTGATAAAGAATAATCAGCAATTGTTTAACTGTTAGCCAAATATGTATGAATAAATATGAATTTTTTAATGTAGGTTTGAAAACCGACTAATATGAAACAGGAAACAATATCCATTTATATTGTAGAAGATGATGCCGTATACAGTGCTGTGCTTGGCCATTTTCTATCATTAAATCCTGATTTTAAAGTAAAAAAATTTTTTACCGCAAAGGAGTTTTTGGCTGCCCTACCTGATAAGCCAGATATTGTTACACTTGACTATACATTACCAGACTCAAACGGAGATCAATTGCTGGCAAAGGTGAAGGAGGTTAGTCCGGCCACCAAAGTAATTATTATATCGGGTCAGGAGGATATTAAAATTGCCATTGACCTTTTTAAAAAAGGTGCAAACGATTATATAGTTAAAGATGCAGATACGCAGGAAAGATTATGGCTTTCTATAAACCAGCTTAGGGAAAATATTGCCTTAAAAAAGGAAGTAGCCAATCTGCAGCAGGAAGTACAAAGCAAATACAATTTTCAAAATGCGATTATTGGAAATAGCTATCCGCTAAAAAGTGTTTTTGCTTTAATGGAAAAGGCGGCTTCTACAAATATTACAGTTTCAATAACAGGCGAAACAGGAACTGGTAAAGACCTGGTAGCAAAAGCTATACATTTTAATAGCGATAAGCGAAAGGCACCTTTTGTTCCTGTAAACGTGGCTGCTATACCAAGAGAGCTTTTAGAGAGTGAGTTGTTTGGGCACGAAAAAGGCGCTTTTACAGGTGCCATTTCAAGGCGCATTGGCAAGTTTGAAGAAGCAAATAACGGCACTTTGTTTCTTGATGAAATTGGCGAAATGGATATTAGCATGCAGGCCAAACTGCTTAGGGTTTTACAGGAACAGGAAATTACCCGTGTAGGTAGTAATGAATTGCTTAAGATTAATGTTCGCATTATTGTTGCTACACACAGGAACTTAATGGACCAGGTAAAAAAAGGAAAATTTAGGGAAGATTTATTTTACCGGTTATTGGGTTTACCTATTCATTTACCTCCATTAAGAGAAAGGGGAAGCGATATTATTTTAATTGCCAAACATTTTATTGACAAGTTTTGTACTGAGAATAATCTAGGCAAAAAAAGCCTGGATATTGCGGCAAAGAAAAAATTGATGTTGTATTCTTTTCCAGGAAATATAAGGGAATTGAAATCAGTTGTGGAACTCGCATCTGTTATGAGTGAGGGTGAAGAAATAAATGAAACCCATATTCAGCTCAACTCGAATATGAATAATGAAATTAATTCGGTTACTGAAACATTAACGTTAAAACAATTTACCTCGCAATTAATACAGCATTACCTGGACACGAATGAATATGATGTACTTAAAGTTGCTGAAATACTTGATGTTGGCAAATCTACCATTTACCGTATGGTTAATAATAATGAATTAAAACTACAAAGGAATACAGATAATAAATAACAATGACAACAGCACCCAGGATTTATAAGCTTGACAGGCTTAATGAAATTGACAACTCAGACGAACTATTTATTCTTTCTATTGTACAGGTTTTTTTAGAAAATGCACCTATAACCACCAACAACCTGGTGTTGGCTTTAAATGATAATAATCTTGAAATGATTTATTTCTGGGCACATAAACTTAAATCGAATATCAATCTCTTTTGTATTGAAAGCATTATGACAGAAATTAAAAACCTTGAGCAGTTTGCAAAAACAAATACCAATACAGATCAAATTCCCGGGTTGGTTAAATTAGTGAACGAAGTAATGCAGCAGGCAATAACAGAAATAAAAACGGACTTTAAATTATAATTTTTTTCAGGCGCCCTATGCTTTGCAGTACAAGTGTGCGACGCAAGTAAAGCATCATTATTAACTGAAGCCTGGCCCAAAAAAGAAATGCCGCAATAATTTATTGCGGCATTTTTATAAATGACAAGAACATTATTTTTTGGTAAATGACTCTTCTACTAACCTGCCAAAACCTAAAGTATTTTTATACTCGGTAATAAAGTGCATGGTATGTTCTGCGGAATTATAGTCTTTTGCATGCACAACAAATGAACCAGGTGCAATAGAAGCAGCCAATATATCATTGGGTTCTATAGTGGAGATGGTGTGAGTAAGTGTATCAAAAGTAATTTTGTATTTCCAGCCCAGTGCTCCACTATTGGAATAATCGAGATAAGCCAGTGTTTTATTGATAGGTAATAGTGCTTTGGGGCTGTACGCAGATAAATCGTTGGTGCTATCGAGAATGCCTGTGCCCCCTGTACCTTCAACATAATTTACTTCTCCATTATAGTTTTTACGGGTACCTGTTAAATCGTATGTGCCTGATAACTCATTTCCTATAAAATGGTAATAGATCGTATTTAAATCGGGGCTGATGGTTTTTGTTCCGGCTTCTGTTAAAGTAATGGGAAGCATATAATTTTTGGAAGGATCTATTTTTGCTTCTATGAACTGGATGTAAAACTCTATACTTGAAGCGCCTGCCGGGATAGTTGCCGATGTAGCTGACAAAATATAAGCATCTGATGGAAGTGCTTCGTATTGCAGGGTATTGCTATCGTTATAATTGGTACGTTTAGTATCATTAACGGCCACTTTAACCACCAAAGAATCTGACAAAGCAAAAACGGAAACCACATTAACACTAAATTGTAGTTTAAGCGTATCCTCTACAAAATTTAGTGTGGCATTATTGAAATAGTTTAAACCGCTAAAAGGTATTTGCACATAGGTGGTAGACGTTGCAGGACTTGTTGATGAACTGGATTTTTTACAGGAAGCAACTACCAATAAAAAAACCGGCAACACAAAAAATAATTTTTTCATAAATAACTTTACAATAATGAAATAGAAAAAGGGAAGCTGAAAAATTATCTATTTAAGCTTTCAACTACCAGAACCATAATACCAAATACAAAATCGGTTTATAAATACTACCTGTTTAATAAAAACTAAAGTGCCAAAAGTATTTAAACACCTGCATTTAAGCAAATGAATAAAGCCCGCTGGCGTTTTAATAAAAAACAAGCTGGCATTTTTACAAATATGGGTGATATGTGTAGCTTATGGTATAAAATAAAAATATTTAACAAGTGATTAGTAAAATTGGGTAAAAAATAAGCAAGGTTGTCGATACAAAACAGCACCTTTAAACACCAAACAGCAACTTAATACCATGAAAAAGATTTTAGTTTTTTTTGCATTTTTACTTGTAGCAAAGTTTAACTATGCGCAATATTTAAATTATACCCTATATGAACTCTTGCACAAAGAGGACATGAAAGCTTCGCCTGTTGCTTTTGACAATCAATATTCCGGCATATTAGGCAATGGCTTTTTTACAGAAAACTGGCTAACTGGCAGGGCTTATACACCTATGAAAGTGTATAATAACCTTAAACTAAAATTTGACGTTTATGCTAATAAAATATACATAAACAATCACGATACAATTTTTGATATAACCAATGCTGGTATAATTCAATTTGATTTATTTATTAACGAGAACGACACCACGAAATATAAAAGTTTTGTAAACGGCTTTAATTTTAATGAGGTTAAACCCGCAAAATTTGTTGAATTGCTGGCCGATGGGAAAATTATTTTTTTACAATATCATCTAAAAAGTATGGAGGAGGTTTACGAAACAAGCCCCTATGATAAACAAAAGAAATTTCTTGATAAGAATAAATATTTTATTCTTACTGATGGTAAAGACGCAATGGAAGTAAATGTTGGCAGAAAAAATCTGGAAAAACTTTTAGCCCCGAAATGGGATGAAGTTAGTAAATATATAAAATCTCAATCGCTGAATACCAATAACGAGGATGGCTGGAAAAGAGCCATTGCTTATTATAACAATCTGCCGTAATTATTTTCTTACCGTATAAACTTTGTAATTACGCCGGTTAAAGAATCGGCGGGAATAGCTTTGGCTATAATAATCCCTTGTGGATTAACCAGAAAGTTAAATGGAATACTGTCAAACTTCAATGTATTTGCTGCTGCGCCCCGCCACATTTTCTCATCCATTAGTTGAATCCAGTGAATGTCATTTTTCCGTATAGCATCTAACCATATTTTCTTTTCATCATCAAGTGCTACACTAACCATTTTAATTCTATCAGTTAAGGGGCTTTGCCATATATTCTTCATCGACTTGTTATAAGCTACACACTTATCACAATAAGTACTCCAAAATTCAAGCAGATAATAATTACCTTGTAATTCGGCTGTTGAAAATAGGCGACCAGTTTCATCAGGTAAATTAATAGGTGGAAGGGTATCTCCAATTTGAAATTCTTCCCGGTAAATACTTAACATAGCGTAAACTTCGGTTTTTAATTGCATTATAGGCTTATAAACTGGAAAACGTTCAGATGCTTTATCAATAAAAACCTGTAAGTCATCATGATGATTATCAAAATCAATAGTATTATATACTGCAATTAAAGCTGCTGCACTGCTTACCGTATCAGTATAAATCAGACTTCTGGAATATAAAGAATCAAAAATTGCCCTTACCTTTTCAAGGCCTAAAGGAGAAATTTTTGAAATATCTAAGTGCTGCCTATGTAGATTTGAATTATTCTTTTCAGCATCATTAATCGCACCAAACAAAGCAGCCTGCTGTTCAGTAAAGGCCTTTAAAGAATTGCTAGCCGGTGAATTATAAATGGTATACTTACCATTTATATTATTAATATCAATTTGTATATCTGGTTTATCATTTATAAATTGATAAAAAAACGCACTTTCAGCAACCTTAATTTTATAAAGCCCTTCTTCGCTCCCATCAAAACCAAACATAATTGAATGCTCCATATCAATAACCGTAGCCGAATCTATTAAAGCATCAGGTTCATCCAAAAAACCAATTTTATAAAGGAATATTTTCTTTCCTATTGCACCCTTTATTGCAATAGTTACCTTATTATTTTGCCTTTCTTTATCACAAGCAATAAAAACAAGTAGCAAAAAAATTACACTCAAATACTTCATAAAAATTACAATTGTATAAGCCAGAACTTATCATTAACAGCACAAAATAAAGCGAAAATCGGGTTAAATAATTGGTCAATTTATATTAGCCCAACTAGAAGTACTTTAATCAGCTTTGCTTGCGTCGCACACTTCAGGGTTCGGGGTTAGTTTGGACTATAGATACAAAGCCATATGCTTCAGTTTTTACCTGCAGAAATACATTCTATAGTACAAGAGTGCGACGCAAGGATAGTTGGGCTTTTATTAAAGTTAGGTACATAAAAAAAGAGCTGTCAATTATATTGACAGCTCTTTTTTTAGATATTATAAACTTATTGAATAGTTAATTTCTCATAAGTTTGACGAGTATAACCATTTTGTCCAGAAGAACCAACACCATAACCATAATGTAACCAGAATATACCACCGGCTTCATCATAAGTATTGTTGTAAATATCGCTTGTATATCCACCAGGGCCTGGATATGTTCCAATACCAGCAGGGTTGTCCAAGGTCATAAAGCCAGAAGCTGGTACTGCAGGCGCTGCACCAACAGGTTGCCAGTTTACAACACTTGCACCTTCCACATCAAAATGGAAATAGTACCCACTACCGCCTAAGTCACCCAATTCCATTTCAGTAGTATTGGGGTCAATGGTACCTAAGAATTTATCTCTGGCAATTGCCCTTGGAGAACTTGGATGGAAAAAATAACCTTTAGCTGAATAATCGCCTTCCCATGCATTTTTAACCTTAATTACAATTACAATCTCGCTGTTACCAGGAATTACATAACTGGTTCCGCCAGATGCGCCTGTAATTTTGCAGGCTATAGCAAACTGAGTACCATAGGTAAGCAGTTTTTGAATATCAATTGTTGCATTGGCTAAACCTTCGCCGCCGCTAACTGCAATTGATGCTGGAATAGTGTAGATATCACTTGGCATTACTTCAAATTCAGTACCATTTGCGTCATTGTATGCTGCTACTAATGACTCATCAACAGCAACTGTTGCAGTAGCGCTTCCACCGCCATTTACATAAGCATTAATAGGTACTTCAAGTGTACTTGTAGTGGCATCAACAGTTAATACAATAGGATCTGTATTGGGGGTACCAAATCCCAGACCAACTTTAGAAGTGGCACTCTGAGTTTCATAAAAAACCTTTTCCTTTTCACAACCAACAGTAAAAATGGTTGCACCAAGTAAAAAAGCCGATAATATTTTTTTCATAATTTTTCTTTAATTGAGTGATGACTAATTTCTTTTGAAAGAGATATTACTGAACATCCCACCAAACACGACCAAACTGAGAATCTGTTGATTGACCACCACCTGTGTATTGACCAGCCGCGCTGTTCACGTTGGCAGTGTTCAAGCTATACTCATTAGGGCCATAAGGGAAACGTCTTGGAATATCAGTTAAACCTGGAGCAGGAGATAATTCAGGAACACCTGTTCTTCTCCAGTTAGCCCAACCCAACCAACCAACAGGGAAGCTTGCTACCCATTGCTCATATTGGATTTTTTCCAAATCTGTTTCACCGTCTAAAGCTATCTGTGATTGAGAAATGTAATAGAAATAATCATCTCCATCCATAGTAGCACCACCAAATATTGGCTGTAAGGTACCTGTATAGATTTTCCATTGCTTATAACTTTCAGCAATACCTTCGTAGTAATTGTCTTCTACACTTTCTTCAGTCCAGCCCAATTCAGCTGCCTCAGCTCTTGCCAAATAAATTTCAGCAGAAGTTAATAAGAAAGCAGTTGAAGTTGCTACGTTAAAATCTGTACCATCAGAAAAAATTGTTTTGCTGGTACCAACCACTCTAGCCCATGTTGTTTTAGGGAAAGAAATAGCTTCATCTCTGGTTAAACCATAAGGGAAACCTACAACAGATGCACCGGCTGCAGTATTAGTTGCGCCTTCAGCGGTACCATAAACATAATATCTGTCATCAAAGTTGTTATATAACTGGTCTATTACGATATCAGAAACAGCATAGTCTTTTCTGGCAGTAACATTGTAATAATTGTAAACAGGGCTATTAAAGTTACCGCCTGGATATACTACTTTAGCCATTTCACCAGTTTCAAATACACCACCATCCGCAGACAGGGCCGCATTAAACTCAGATTTACCTTTTGTTGCATCCACTTTGCTTAAACGTAAAGCCATCATAGCTCTTGTAGAATTAGCAAATTTTTTCCACATAGTAATATTCTTATTAAAAAGGATATCACCGCTCATAGCAGGACCATCATCAAATTGCTTAACGGCCTCATCTAATTCTGTGAACAATGCATTATAAATTTCCTGCTGAGAAGTATACGCTACTACGCCGTTATTATCTGCCTGAAAGATGCTATTGTAAGGAATGTCTCCCCAAGTATCTGTAAGGAACCAGAAAATATAAGCTTTCATAATTCTTGCAACAGCAATTTGATTAGCATTTGAACCATATGCTAAAGCAATAGGAGCTGTAGCTGGATCAGTGTTGTAATCAATAATTGTTTGAAGATCCTTTAAGTTACCGGCATAATAACCATCCCAGTTTGTAGTTGGTTTGGCATAACGTGAAGCCTCAGTATACTGAGTTTCAGAAAAATACTGGCAATATAAACCACCCTGTGTAGAAATACCACCCTGATCCCAGGAGTAAGTACTACCTACACCACTCAATACCTGAGTTAAAAGCGCAGAGGTTAAAGGCGTAAGCGCTACTGTAGGATTTGTATTCATGTTACCAAAGTCCTTACTACAGGAGCTAATGGTAAGAATTGATACAGCTAATACAGCCGTAAGAAATACCTTGAATTTTGTTTGTAACATATTAATTAGCTTTTGAAAATTAGAAATTGAATTTTACATTAAATCCAAGCGAGCGAACCGAAGGAAGCTGACCATCTTCACCATACACACCTGAAATTTCAGATGGATCGAAGTTCTTAGAAGCACTGTAAATCAACCAAGGATTACGTGCAACCAATGATACAGTGATACCTTTTACTGCATTGCTTAAGAAACCAAGTTTATCGCTTGAAATGTTATAACCAAGACTAACTTCTCTCAATTTAACAAAAGTAAGATCGTGAATGTAAGGATCTGCAATACCAGCGTTATAGAATTGGTGGAAATAAGTAAATCCATCAACATAAGTATCAACTGGAGTTTTGCTATCTACAGAACTAACCCCTGTAACACGAACACCACCGCCTTCGCTTAATGGAGCCCTAACATTTTTACCTCTATCATTTAAACCGGCTGTGTAATCAAGCAAGCCTGAAAATGCACCCCAGCTTTCGGTTAATGAGAAGAATTTACCACCAACCTGATAATCCATACTAACATTTAAAATGAAATTTTTGTAGGTAAATAAACTTTGGAAACCACCAGTTAATTTAGGAACGATATTTCCCCAATTGTATTGTGAGTTACCTGAAGCATATAAACCAGTAGCAGGATCGATCAATGGTTTACCGTCAGCATTTTTTGTCATACCGCCACCAATTAACTGACCCCAATCTTCACCCAATACTTGATATGCAGTAGCATATCTAGAACCGAATGCACCGGCCCAACCGCTAGGCTGAATTCTGGTTGTACCTTCAATTAATTTGGTTACCGGGTTTTTCATCAGGTATCCAATTGTTTTGTTAACAGACCATGTAAAGTCTTTATGGTTAACAATTTTGGCATCAATAGTGAACTCAAAACCTTGTCTTTCAACAGATGCAGCATTAATAGTTTTTGTTGTAAAACCACTCTGTCCGGCAACCTGTATGTTGATTGGTTGATCAGCAGCAACTTCATTATAGTAGTTAGCTGTTACACCCAATTTATTTTTAATGAACCTTAACTCGATACCAGCTTCATAACTGGTAATCAATGCACCAGACAATGTACTTGAAGGAATTGTGTTACTTACAGACTGCAAAGTGTTATCACCCCATTTGTTTGCATTCAAAGGATAAGTAAGATCAAGTGCATAAATATCTAAACTTAGCGGTTTTTTACCCCAGCTACCATATACTTTAGCAAATGATAACCATGGTAATGCATCTTTTGTAAATGTGCTTGGAACAAATGCTAAACCAGCTGATGGGTAAAATAATTTATTATCATTTTTAGGTAAAGTAGAAGCATAATCCTGCCTTAAAGCAAAAGTAGCACTGATGAATTTTTTATACTCAATATCACCACTTGCGAAAACAGAATTAATACGCTGTTCCAATCTTGAGTTGCTTATAGCTGGAGATGCAACAGAGTTTGATAAAGCATATAAATCATAAATGGTAAGACCATTTACAGTTGAAGCATTTAAATCTTTACGGATAAAGGTAAATACGTTACCACCAGCCAATAAATTAACACCAAGATCTTTAAAGAATGTGTTGTTATAAGAAGCAATAGCTTCATAGTTGGTTTCATTTTGATAACGTTCGCCAGTACCAAAACCTGCTTTAGTACCTGTTTGAGAACCACTCTTTTCTAAGATTGATTTTGTTTTATTCTCAAAATAGTAATTAGATTGGTCTCTGCGCACAGTACCTCTAATATTAAAGTGACTGTTTAATTTAAAGTTCAAATAAACATCACCATATAACCTGTCTCTTCTCTGACGTTGATCAAGATTATCTTGATAACTATAGAAGTTGTACCAGTAGTTACCAGTAAAGAAGCCATTTGGATTGGAAGGATCGTAAGAATTAGGATTAGAAGTCCAGTTCCAGCTGGCTAATGTACCAGTTGGAGTTAATAAACCTCTTAATTCTTTCATGATATTAATATCCAAATCTCTATGGTTCCATTGACCGAAGTTACCAGAAGACTGGTTAGCATATCCATCATTATAATCACCATAAATATTCTGTGTGTTAAAATTCATATTAACACCAGCAGAAAAATATTTATTTAATTCAATCTGAGTACTTGTAGAAACTACGTTTCTGTCAGATTTTGAATTTGGAATAATACCCTGGATAAATTGTTTAGAGAAAGACAATCTGGTGCTATAACCCTGGCCAGATTTGTAAAAATTAACGTTGGTATTAGAATTCAGGCCATTTTCCCAGAAATCTTTTACGTTATTTGGTTGAGGAGTTAAACTTGCAGTTTTTCCAGAATACTTAGTACCTGGCACCAATGCATACCAAGGAATATATTCCTGACCTTCCATTTTAGGACCCCAGCTAGCATCATCAGTAAAATCAGGATAACCTTTGCCATCTAAAGACTGCCATGATTCTGGCATTCCATCTACATATTTAAAAGGTATCAAGCTTCCTGATCCACCACCTGCGTATTCATTTTGCAATTTTGGCAATATGCTTACATTGTCAAAAGTCATACCTTGACTTACATCAATTGCAGTTTTACCTTGACCAGCTTTTTTAGTGGTAATGATGATTGCACCATTAGCAGCACGTGAACCGAAAAGGGCAGTAGCGTTTGCACCTTTTAATACGTTTAAGCTTTCTACGCTGTTAGGATCGATATCGTATGCATCACCAACGATAGTACCATCAACAACATAAATTGCGCCAACATCACCAGACAGTGATAAACCACCTCTAATACGGGCAAATGATTGGCTGTTTAATTTAGCTCCAGACTGAGATCTGAACTGAACACCTGCAACTTTACCAGCCAAGGCATCGTTCAAATTTGATTGAGGAATCAAATTCAGTGTTTCAGATTTAATAACCTGAGTACTAAACGGAGTAGTTCTTTGGTCTTTTTTAATGTTAAACGCTGTAGTTACAACAACTTCAGAAATCGTTTCCTGTGACCTGCTTAAGGATACAGTTACACTTTCAGAATTAATTGTAACTTCTTTGTTCGCAAACCCTACTGAACTAAACACCAATACTGAACCAAAAGATGTTTTAATGGTAAATGTACCATTTGCATCAGATGATACACCGGTTTTGCCATCTTTTACTTTAACAGAGGCAAATGGTACCGGATTACCACTCTCATCAATAACCTTACCCGTAATGCTACGGGTTTGTGCTAATGCTATTGTAGACGATAGCATTAGCAAAATGAAGAAACTTACAATTTTTCTCATGTGACTATAGGTTTTAAAATTTTTGCGCCCAAATATAGTGGGTTTCTAAACAAATGGTTAAAAAAAATAAAACGGCTGTTAAATCTTTATGAACAGAATTTAAGACAAAGCCATAGCAGTTTATGCTGCTTTTTTTTTGATTAAAATAATAAAAACTTATTAATATTAATATTTATAATTATAAATCAATAACTTACACTATTTAATTTATTCATATATGTTCTAATTGCCTTAAATTTCTCATTTTCATTTGTATTCATAGATAAGAGTCGCTTGTCCATTTTCCCCAATTAACATTTCCTCAATTCGTATGGAGGCACCCCAATTTTAACCGGAATTAAAGCCAAAATGCCTTTCGGATTAGAGGAATTGGATAATTATTCCCTTTTTAACGCAGCGTAATTATATTTTTGCACCATGTTAGTATTAGATGGAAAAATAGCATCAGCAGCAATAAAAGAGAAACTGCAACAAGAAGTGGCACTTATTGTAGAAAAAAAACAACGTATCCCTCATTTAGCCGCTATACTTATTGGTAATAACGGAGCAAGTGAAACATACGTTGCCAGCAAAGTAAAAAATTGTGAAGAAGTAGGTATCGAATCTTCTTTGATAAGATTCGAATCGGATGTTGATCAAACTACACTCCTCAATAAAATTGAAGAATTAAATACGGATGCAAATATCGATGGCATTCTGGTTCAGCTACCCTTACCCGGCCATATTAACGAACAAAAAGTTATTGAAGCTATACATCCTACCAAAGATGTAGATGGCTTTCACCCAATTAGTGCCGGCAAATTGGTTCAAGGCATGCAAACCTTCATTCCGGCAACCCCATATGGCATTATGTTGATGCTGGAACATTATAATATACAACCCAAAGGCAAACATGCAGTTGTAATTGGTCGCAGTAATATTGTTGGCCGCCCAATGAGTATTTTACTTAGCAGTAATACCAAATATGGTAATGCCACTGTAACCATCTGCCATTCACATACACCTAACCTTGCCGAAATCTGTTTACAAGCCGATATTCTTGTAGCTGCACTTGGTAAACCAGGCTTTGTTAAAGCTAATATGGTAAAAGATGGCGCTATTGTTATAGATGTGGGCATTACCAGAGTAGAAGATAATACCGCCAAAAAAGGATTTCGTATAAAAGGAGATGTTGCCTACGATGAAGTGGCCCCAAAAGCAGCTGCCATTACCCCTGTACCTGGAGGTGTTGGATTAATGACAATTGCCGGACTGCTTAAAAATACATTGCAGGCTTATCAGCAACATCAGTAGTATTATGTAGCAAACAGAGGTACTACTATCTTTCACCTGTTGTGTCACTCACTTGTACAGCAACAATGCTATGCAGCAATCATCATTTTAATAGTAAGCACTATTCGTAAACAGCATTCCCATTTTCATGCAAACCAGCAACAATATACATATACAAACACTACCTGTAATGGAATCATTCTACACCTTGCAAGGTGAAGGATTTCACCAGGGAAGAGCTGCTTACTTTATACGCCTTGGTGGCTGCGATGTTGGTTGTTTTTGGTGTGATGTTAAAGACAGTTGGGATGCAGCCAAACACCCTCAGCAAACCATAGCAACCATAGTTGCAGAGGCTGCCACCATGCCAGGCAGACTTGCTGTAATTACCGGTGGCGAGCCACTTATGCACCAATTGGATTTACTAACTAGTGCCCTGCAAGCACAAGGCTTTGAAACCAATATAGAAACTTCCGGCTCTCACCCCATTAGCGGTTCATGGAACTGGATATGCCTTTCGCCAAAAAAGTTTAAAACACCATTGCCAAAAATATTGCCTTTAGCCAATGAATTAAAAGTGGTTATTTATAACAAAACTGATTTTAATTGGGCTGAATCCTATGCCGGAAAAGTTTCTCCCAATTGCAAACTTTACCTCCAACCAGAATGGGACAAAAGGCAGGAAATAACCCCACTTATTATTGAGTATATAAAGCAACATCCGCAATGGGAAATAAGTATTCAAATGCATAAATATATTGATGTTCCTTAACCAATTTTTTTGCCCCGAAAAATACCAGCACCTGAAGAGTGCGACGCAACGGATGTTATATGCTTGCAATTGGCATGGCTAAAAAATGTACTTACTTAATTTAACATTGGAACAGGTAAATTTTATTACAGCAATTCCTGTCCACCCACATTTCTGATTAACTTTATATGCTGGCTTTTATTTTAAAAAAATGCCTTTGCATTAAATTACAGTTTGCATATGCAAAAAACACTTTTTACAATAATAATATATCTCCTTGCAATTACTAATGGCAATGCCCAAAACTATCAGCCTGATTTGGTAAATAAAAAAGCGTTAGACATTTATTTTAAGGCTTTGGACAATTTAAATTTTGGCTACACAAAAGAGGCTTTGCCTATGCTGGAAAAAGCAATTGCAATTGATAACCGTTTTGCAGATGCGTATTTATCTATGGCTGGTGCATATGGGGAATTGAAGGATTATTTAAAGAGTGTTTATTTTTATGAAAAAGGGCGTGATATTGATACTGCCTATTTTAAATATTATAATCTTCCTTATTCTATTAACCTTGCTGGGCTTGGTAAATTTTCTGCAGCGCTGGCAGCTGTTAACCAGTTTTTGCAAATTCCAAACTTAAATGAGAAGAGTTTGAAAAGTGCCGAATACAGAAGAAGCTGTTATAATTTTGCATTAAGTTATGAGCAACAAAATCATACCACCGATTATGTATTTTCGCCAATTAATTTGGGTGATAGTGTAAACTCCCCTCAATCTGAATATTACCCTTCCTTTACCATTGACGACAGTACCCTGGTATTTACAAGAAGAGCTGAGGGGATAAGAGAAAATTTTATTCTAAGTAAAAAAAATAAGGAGGGTTTTTCTAAAGCCACACTGATTAACGGACAATTAAACATAGAACCATCGAAAGGTGGCATTAATATTTCGCAGGATGGTGAATGGTTAATTTTTGCCGGAAACTTTCCAGGAAAGGGTTATGGGGATTTTGATTTATACATCTCTTACAACACACCCCAAGGTTGGAGTGTGCCGGTAAACTTAGGCAACAATATAAATTCAGATTACTGGGAGAGCTCTCCAAGCCTTAGTGCCGATAAAAACACACTCTATTTTAGCAGTAACAGACCCGGAGGTTTTGGAGGCAAAGATTTGTATGTAAGTTACAGAAGCGCTGCCGGTAAGTGGGGCTTACCACAAAACATGGGACCAGCCATTAACTCGAAAGGCGATGATCTTGCCCCTTTTATTCATGCTGACAATTATACCCTTTATTATACCTCAAACGGATTGCCGGGGTATGGCGGGAGTGATATTTATATTTTACGAAAAGACAGTTCCAATACATGGGGTTTACCCGAAAATGCTGGATACCCAATTAATACGATTGAAAATGAAGGCAGTTTATTTGTAGCATCTGATGCAGTAACAGCTTATTATGCAAGTGACCGCAGCGACAGCCGCGGAGGGCTTGATTTGTACAAATTTACCTTGCGTAAAAATATACAACCAGCGAAAACATTGTATGTGCAGGGTTATGTAAAAGATGCACTTACTTTAAAAAACATTCCATGCAGTGTAGAGTTAATTAATAATAGCACCCAACAAACAGAAACCAAAATTCAAACCGATGAAACCGGTTTTTATTTTATAACATTGCCAGTAGGTAAAGACTATACTTTTACAGTTAACAGAAAGGGATATTTATTTTATAGCGACTTATATGAATTAAGTAAAAAGCAACCTGATAGCACGTATATTAAAGATATTGCCTTACAACCTATTCAACTGAATGTAACAGGTATTTTAAAAAATTTACAATTCGATATTAACTCAGCAACCTTGCAAAATATTAGCTTGATTGAACTAAATAAACTATTGCAATTACTTCATGATAATATGCAGGTTAAAATTGAAATAAGCGGGCATACAGACAATACAGGTACAGCAAGTACCAATCTGCAACTTTCTGCTAAAAGGGCAAAAGCCGTAGCTGATTATTTAATTGCTAATGGAATTGATGCCAGTAGAATTACCTACAAAGGTTACGGCTCAACAAAACCTATTGCTGAAAACACCACTGAAGAAGGCCGTGCGTTAAATAGAAGGACAGCTTTCACCATTACAGGCTTATAAATGAATGCTTTAAATTTTATGATTCTTTTTATACCTGGCAAGCATATCTACCACATTGGTATTTTGCAAAATGGACGGGTTTAATTCAATAAATTTTTTAACAAGTTTTGGCGCATTTGCCAATCCTTCTTCCAACTGCAAAAGGGCTTCTTTTTGTTTTGCTGCTGCAAAAAGAATGGCACTATACAAATAATAAAATATTGGTTTATGGTTTGTAGCCAGTAATGCAGCTTTACATTGCCGTGCAGCTTCTTCTGTATAACCTGCTTTATATAAACAACGAACCAAAGACTCCCAACCACTCACATTTTTTGGTTTACTGCGTACTACTACACTAAAATGCTGTATTGCCTCTCTGTATTTTTCCAAATTCATATAGCATTCACCTAATGCCAGATTATACTCCGGAAGGTACCGGTGTATGCGCATAGCTTGCTCAAGTGGCTTTAAAGCACTATTCCATTGGTTTTCGTTGATATAGGTTAATGCAATTTTATAATAAAGCTTACTATCATCGGGGTTCATATGAGAAGCTTTGCGATAGTTAAATCTTGCCTGTGCATATTTACCCATTCTGTGATAACAATAACCAATTGCTTCATAAATAACTTCTTCGGGCCTTGTAAGTGTTAATACTTTTTCCAGGGTTTCAATCGCTTCTTTATATCTTCTTAACCTAATAAATGCATCACCCATGTTCCGATAAGCATAATCAAATTTTTCATCAATTACAATAGCAAACTGATATGCATCGATTGATTTTTCGTATAATTTAAGTCCCTGATAGGCTGAAGCCAGGTTAAACCAGGCCAGCTCGCTATAAGGATAATCTTCAATTATTTTCTGGTGCAAACGAATACTTTCTTCATTACGGCCTGTAAAATCTGTCCAGAAACATATTTTATATAATGCTTCTTCATTCACCGGTTCTAATTCCAGTATCATTTTCAGGCAATCAAACACTTTATCAAATTCCTCATAGTCATCATATACATCAGCCAACTCGAACAGTAATTCTATCTTTTCATCTCCATTAAAAATAAAAAGCGCTTCCTGTAATAAATCCACCGCCTTTGATTGTTGATCTAAGGCCAGATAAGCATCTGTTTTTAATATATAAATATTGATATCATTATTATCAAATAATGAGGCTTGTTCTAATATATCGAGTGCCTGTAAATAATTGCGGGTTGCAATAAGCAAGTCGGCCTTTTTAATAAGTAACTGCGAGGAGTATGGAAAATATTCTAACCCTGTTTCAGCAGCTTCTAATGCCTGAGACAGGTTTTCATTATCATCAAAGTAGTCAATTATCCGTTCAAATGCCTCTTCTTCCAAAAAGCTATGGCTCTTGCCATTTCGCAGATTTTCGTACTGGCGTAGTAATTCATCTAACTCTTCCTGTTCATTTCTTGAGTGATGTTCCAGCATTATTTGTAGGTTTCTGTAAAGTAGGATTTATTTGGGAATTTTTTTTTGATTTTGTAACATTTTTTTTAAAATATCGTTATAACAAAAGAAATATTTGTTAAGGATATTAAAATGTTTACTTTTACATATATGAATAGGAGTCTGCATATATATACAAAACTATCAGTTGCCGTTGTTATGGCATTGATAATCAATGTATCTTATGCTGCCATGACTGGTAAAACAGATGATCATAAAAACAAATTTGATCTAAAAAATCTGTCTGCCGCCAACAGGTTATACTCGCTTTCCTCCCTTAAAACGGCTACTTTCCAGTATAAAGGTTCCATGGAAATTTTTCAGCAGAATAATGGCACTCAAATGCAGGTACAGTCTATGATAAGGCTTGAAAAAGGCAATACTACCTATGTATATCCTTACAAGTACACTGTAAAAACGCCAAAGTTTAAAACACCAATGGCTCCATTAATTCGCTAATTACTTCTAAACAATATTTGAAACGGCTGATTGCCGTTTTTTTTTGCTCGTTCCACGTTCGGAACGATGCAGCGTGCGACGCAAGCGGCGATGCATACAGAACCAAAAGCCGGGCTCATAAAAATAATTACCTTTTATTGCTGTTTCCAGATACGATAACCTGCAGTAGGAATTTGAAATTTTAAGGCCGGCACGGGATTAAAGTCTACCTGATAAGCGGTATAAGTGATTTTTGAAATCCCATTAGACGATACAGTTTCATATTCTAGTATTAAACCTGGTACATCTTTGAACTGAAATGCATTTTCGTTGGCAGATGGAATTACAGCCGGGGCATAATAAATGGTATAAGTACCGCCATCCTTAAGCGTGGCCGTAGCTTTTTGACAAGTATAGCCTAAAATTGTTTTAGATTCTTTACCAGGGCTAAGTGTCATATTTTCAAAGCGCTTATTTTCCTGCTTCCATTCTTCGGCATTTAAGGTTGATTTATATTTCTCCGCTCCAATTTCTTTTAAAATTACTGCTGTTCCGTTGCTGTTGTCTACAATCACGGTTTGTTTATAACCCTGACCAGCAATATCGGTGCGGGCCATTTTGCCTTTTATATAGTATTGTTTGGATGCACCTGACAAATTGCTATTTGTACCCGCATCGCTACCGGTAATGGAATAAAGTACAGTGCAATCACTTATTACCACTGCTTTTTGTGCAAACACAGAGAATACAAAAAGAAAAGAAATAAAAATTGATATGAGTTTTGCCATAAAAATACCTCTTTGTAAATGTAAGCGTTAAAGCAGATATTTTACCTGATCAACCTAAACCCAAACACATTTTAACGTAAAGTTGCCAGGTGATTATGACAGCTTTTTTGTAAAAAGTATCTATTCCATTTTTAAATTTCACTGCAGTTAATTTACCCGGAAATTAGAATTATGGTATAATTATGGCACATTTATTTAAAAATTTTTTTACCCTACCAATTATTTAATATTATTGCAGCCTTCTATTTATTGGAAGTAAAAAAAGCACAATGGCAAAAAAGCAATTATTTACTATTGAATATCCTGTAAGATGCTCACCCGCAATACTTTATGAGTTTCTTTCCACACCTGCAGGTATGCAGGAGTGGTTTGCTGATAAAGTAGACGAAAGAGATCATGTTTTTATTTTTTCCTGGAACGGATCAATTGAAAAAGCAGAAGTAGTAGAAAAGGAACAGGATAAATTTATCAAATACAGATGGCTTCATGCCGGAAAGGATGAATATTTTGAATTCAGAATCGAAAAAACTGAAGTGTCTAATCAAACAATTCTTACCATCAAAGATTTTGCTGAAAAGAACGAAATAAAAGACCAAACCCAACTTTGGGACTATCAGGTTAAAGAATTATTTCACCGTTTGGGCAGTTAGCCTTATCCAAATTGCAAGCCTTATCGCATTAAAAAGCCATGCCTTTCATTTGTATGAAACAGGCATGGCTTTTTCTTTTTAATAACTGTTATTAGCCCATCAATACAATTGAAGGCAGCATTACTTGCGTCGCACTCTTGTACTTCAGCAAATAATGCAGCAGTTAACAACCAATACACTCCGTTGCCAAATCTATTAAGCAGCTGTATTTGTCATTAAAAAAATCAGAGGCTTCTTCCCATTTGGTTAATGGAATTTTACAGGCTATCTTAAAAAATGGTACCTGATCTGATTTCAAATTTCGGTAGGCTTCTACCGAAGCGGCATTAAAAGGCAGAAAATTGGTTTCTTCAAAGTGGTGTTGCCAATGATCCTCATTCACGCATATATACCAATCATCATATTGTTTTGATGCCATTTGCATTATCATTTTTTCCGCATAATCCATGGCATATTTGCCAGATAACTGCAGGCTAATGCTAAAAAAATTACCCCACCAGAAAAAACACCTGATAGCAAAAGCTCCCTCCTTTCCAAAATAACGGGGAGTATCCAGCATTACATAAGGTAAACCCTGGTATTGCTCGCCCTTATATATTTTGGGTGATGGTGCAAATACCTCTGATGGCAGTAATGTATGCAGTCGTTCATTCTCTAGTACAAAACCAGGCTGTAAATCGCCAAAAAGCTGGTATACTTTGGCAATAATATTGTTCTTTGTTAAAATAAACGAAGCACCACAAACCAATTCCAATTCGTTTTTTGAAAGCTTTACATTTGCAGTAACCATATATTCAATTTAAAGAAAGCGCAAAGTGGTAAAAAAACTCGACATACTAATACTACGTTCTTTTATAGGCCCTTTTTTAGCCACTTTCCTTATATCGCTTTTTGTACTAACCATGCAGTTTTTCTGGCTATATATTGATGACCTTGTAGGTAAAGGGCTTGATATGCCCACACTGGCTTATCTTACCGGGCTGGTAGCCATTACATGGGTACCACTGGCATTACCCTTAGCTTTATTGCTGTCCTCCATTATGACTTTTGGCAACCTGGGAGAAACCTTTGAGCTTGTAGCCATCAAATCCTCCGGCATTCCCTTAATACGCTTTATGCAGCCTCTTTTTATTACCACCATTATATTAAGTGGTGTTGCCTTTTTATTTGCCAATAATATCATCCCTGTTGCCAATTTAAAACTCAATGCACTTAAATATGATATCATTGTTAAAAAGCCTGCATTTGATATCAAAGAAGGTGTTTTTTATGATAAGATAGAAGGTTATGTAATAAAAATCGGGCAAAAAGATAAGGATGATAGTACCATCCGTAATGTGGTTATTTACGAGAAAAATTTTGGGTTGCAGGATAACTTCATGGTAGCTAAAAGCGGCATTATGCGCATTACGCCAGACCAACGTTTTATGGAATTTGAATTACACAACGGCTGGAATTATGAGGAGAACGGTAAACGCTATGGTACCAATACAGAATTCATCAGGATGGGTTTTAGCAGCTACAAAAAAGAATTTGATCTCAGCAGTTTTAAAATGAACAGAACTGAGGATAGTCTTTTTAAATACGACCCCAAAATGCTTAGCATCCGGCAGCTTAACCTGGCCATAGACTCGTTGGGTGATGTACCAGATTCTTTTTACCGTAGAACCAAAAGGGAATTATCTACCTATTTCTCTTTTATCAAATATGAAGATAGTGTTTGGCCAGCCCCATCAAAAGTAAAAATCCAGCCGGCAAAATCATTCGAAAAATTAATTCCCGACTCTGTTAAAACAATTGTTTTCGACAGGGCTTATTCAAATCTTAGCAGCTCTAAAAGCATTGCAGAATTATCTGCCATCGACTATTCTGGCAAAACAGAAATGGTTCGTAAACACTGGATAGAATGGCATAGAAAATTTGCCCTATCCTTTGCGTGTATTGTATTATTTATGATTGGCGCACCATTAGGTTCCATTATACGAAAAGGCGGGCTGGGTACACCACTTATTTTTGCCATTGCCTTTTTTGTAGTATTTAATATGCTCAACACTTTTGGTGAAAAATTTGCCAAAACAGGCGAATCCAGTGTATTTACAGGTATGTGGCTCTCCTCTATCATCTTAATACCATTTGGAATTTTCTTAACTTACAAAGCCATGAGAGATTCTCAATTATTTAATAAAGAGTTTTATTTCAGGCTATTTAAAAAAAATAAAAGCAACTAATCATTCTCATCAATAAAAAAACCACAATGGAAAACAATCATAAAAACAACCGTCGCGATTTTATTAAAACAACAGGTAAAGCCGGTATTGCAGCAAGCCTTGCATTTACCGTATTGCCATCCATCATTACAAAAGCCGCCAAAAACAATTATTTTGATTTCGCAGCAGGCACGCCATTTCAGCAACAGCCATTACCATATCAATACACGGCATTAGAGCCTGTTATTGATGCTATGACCATGGAAATACATTATTCCAAACACGCTGCAGCTTATGCTAAAAATCTGGCCGATGCCTGTACTGCCGAAAAGGTAGATACCAGCGCCACTAAACTGGAGGATGTATTAATGAACATTTCAAAATACACTCCAAAAATGCGGAATAATGGTGGTGGCCATTATAATCACGAACTTTTCTGGCAATCTATGGCCGCACCAAACAGCACCGGCTTACAAGGCAAACTAAAAGATAGTATCGAAAAATCTTTTAATTCTATCGAAGCATTTAAAACACAATTTACCGAGGCTGGCAAAACCCGCTTTGGCAGTGGCTGGGCCTGGCTGGTATTAACCAACGATAAAAAACTCGTAATAGGTTCAACACCAAATCAGGATAACCCGTTAATGGATATCAGCGATCTTAAAGGCTTTCCGGTATTGGGTTTAGATGTTTGGGAACATGCCTATTATCTAAAATACCAAAACCGCCGGCCAGATTATATCAATGCCTGGTGGAATGTGGTAAACTGGGATTTTGTTAGCAAGCGTTTCGAGGCAGCGATATAACAAAACAATATATATTATCAGGTGCAATGCCTTTTGGCTTTGCACCTTTTTTTATAGCAACCAAAACATAACTGTAATTTTGTACCCAGCCTTATAACTTAAATGATGCTTTCCTTGCGTCGCACACTGCATCGTTCTGATTATATGGCAGCAAAGAAAAAAAGCACTAAACTAAATCTGAAAACTGCAAATAATAATGAAGTATTTGTAATAATATTCCTTCAGATTCTTAAAAAAATTTCAGAAAAAAGAAACCATTATCATTGCAAACAGCCAAACAAAATTTCCGTATACAACAATGGATTACACTCTTATCCATTATTTTATTTGTAGCTAAAATTATTGCCTATTATGTAACCCATTCTCTGGCCATATTATCTGATGCGCTGGAAAGCATTGTAAATGTGGTTGCCGGCGTAATAGGATTATACAGTTTATATATTGCTGCCAAACCTAAGGATAAAGAACATCCCTATGGCCACGGCAAAGCCGAATTTATTTCTGCAGCCGCAGAAGGGGCACTCATCATATCAGCAGGTATTTTAATTCTTTATGAAACCATACAGAATTTTATCAAAAGCATGCCATTGCAAAAGCTGGATGCAGGCATGTACATAGTTGCCGCTACTGCATTGCTTAACTATGTGGCTGGTTTTATTTGTATCCGTTATGGCAAACAAAATAAATCAATTGCATTACAGGCAAGTGGCAAACATTTACAAATAGATACATGGTCTACCCTGGTAATTATTGTTGCTTTAATTATCATGTGGTTTACACAATTATTATGGCTGGATAAAGTTGTAGCCCTCATTATGAGTTTGGTAATTATGTATAATGGTTACAAAATAATCAGAAGATCATTATCAGGTATTATGGATGAAGCAGATATGGAATTACTGGAACAACTGGTAGAGGTATTGAATAAAAACAGAAGAGATAACTGGATTGATTTACATAACCTGCGTGTAATTAATTATGGCAGTATTATTCATATTGATTGCCATCTTACTGTTCCCTGGTACATGAATGTACACGAAGCACACCACGAGATTGACGAGTTGATTGGCTTAATAAAAAACAATTTTGGCGATGCCATTGAGTCATTTGTTCACACAGATGGCTGTCTTGATTTTTCCTGTAAAATTTGCACCAAAACCCATTGCGATGTAAGAAAAAGTCCATTCACACAAAAAGTAGAATGGACTTTGGCTAATATTATTCTGGACAAAAAACATGGTTTTCAACCACCTCTTTAAAGTATTTTATTGTATCACCATTTGCTTTTACTTACACTTGTATTTGCCGATGCTTAACCGGAACCCTGAAGTGTGCGACGCAAGTAAAGCTGCATGATTAGTAAAGGCCGGGCCAATACATTTTAAAATGCTATTGCAACCCAAACACCACATTTACATCAAACTGAATTTTTATTTTCTTAAAATCCACATCTAATGCAGGGCTAGCATTATCGTATGCTACTTTCATCATCGTATTAGCATACATGGGTTGCGGATAGTTATTCATTTCAACCGGCTCATTAATGGTAATGGCCCCGGCCAGCTGCTCTCCTATTGCCTGCGACAAATAAATTGCTTTTTCTTTTGCCGCTTTTACGGCAGCTATTTTCATTTCTTTTCTAATCTCGTCCATTTTACTATAGGTTGCTTTTGCAATAAAAAAATTCTGTGTGGCTTCATCATCCAGTTTATCTACCAGGGCATCGAGTTTATTAATATTATCAACCTTAACCCAATAGCTAATGCTGGCTTTTAAATCGGGATTTTGCTTTTTATTCTTCCGGTTGGCCCAGTAATTATTATCATAACCCTGATAGCTTTGCACGGTAACATCCTTATCCGTTAAACCCATGGCTTTACAGGCAGCCAGAAAATTATTTTTTATACTGTTGATATCAATTTTATCTCCATTTTTCCTGGTGTATTCGCGCAAGTCTACCTGTACATAAATTTCATCGGGCACTACTTCTATTTGTGCTGATCCGTTTACTGATATGGTTTTTGCCGTAACCCTATTTTCCTGTGCATTTGCGGCAGTAAGCATTATTACCGCAGCCATTACCATGATTGTCTTTTTCATAATTGTATGTTTTTTATATGGATGTAGATAAAAAAAGAATTACATAAGCAGTTTGATCATATGAGCACTCCTTAACAAGATTTTTACAAACCTGCTTTGTGTAAGCGCCTCAATCAGGTTAACTGTAAAAAAATACTTCATTTACTGCAAGGGTAAAAACAGGTTCTTACTTATCAGGCAAGTAGTTTATGCAATATGCCTTATCTTTCTGCCAAAAATATTTATGCAGCAACAAAATTTTGGCAACCATGCACGTATTGTAAAAGGTTACCACATGATTACGTTTATTATTATACTGGCTGTTTTAATTCTTTCTATTATTCATCTGGTTCAGGTATTTGGTGAAGATGGCTGGCTTTATATTGGTCTTATCCCCGTTTTAACCGCCATTGCATTAATTCTAATTGCATACTATGCCAGGGTATTTGCATTAAAAGCACAGGACAGGGCTATAAGGGCCGAAGAGAATCTTCGCCATTTTTTACTTACCGGCAAGCCTTTGGATACAGCTTTACAAATGTCTCAAATAATAGCGCTACGCTTTGCTGCAGATGAAGAATTTGTTGGTCTGGCACAAAAAGCAGCAAAAGAACAACTAAAAAGCACTGATATAAAAAAAGCGATAGCTAATTGGAAATCAGATCATTACAGGGCGTAAAGCCAATAAGGTTGCAAGTTTTTGGGCAAAATATAGCAACTTCATTGATATGGATGTAGATTTGCGACCGAAAATGAAGCAGGCATTCACTCCTGTTGTTACACAATTTTAACACGAATGGGCACTCGTTATAAACGTAAAAGTGCCATAAGTAAAAGCATTTAATTTATGAAAAGAGTAGTAATTACCGGTATTGGCGCACTAACCCCAATTGGAAATAATGTTGCTGAGTTCTGGGAATCTCTAAAAAATGGTGTAAGCGGTGCCGGACCATTAACCAGGTTCGATGTTAGCAAATTCAAAACCAAGTTTGCTGCCGAAATAAAAAATTTCGACATGCATGCACATCTTGATAAAAATGAAGTAAGACGTTATGATTTATATGCCCAATATGCATTGGTTTCCGTGGCAGAAGCTATTAAAAATGGCAATATCAACCTTGCCGATTTAAACCTTGACCGTGTAGGCGTTATTTGGGGTTGTGGTGTAGGAGGAATGACAACACACCAATCAGAAGTGGTAGAATTTGCAAAAGGTGATGGCAATCCCCGTTTTAATCCCTTCTTTATTCCAAAGATTATCCCCAATATGGCTGCGGGTATCATTTCTATCAAATACGGTTTAAGAGGGGTAAATTTTGCTACTGTAACGGCATGTGCCTCTTCTAACACTGCCTTAATCGATGCCTTTAATTATATCCGTTGGGGTAAGGCAGATATGATTATCTCCGGCGGTTCAGAAGCCCCTGTGTGCGAATCTGGTGTTGGTGGTTTTATTTCTTCCAAAGCCTTGTCGCACAATAACGAAAATGCAGCCGGCGCTTCTATGCCATTCGATGTTAAAAGAGATGGTTTTGTAATTGGCGAAGGTGCAGGTACCATTATTCTCGAAAGCCTCGACAGTGCACTTAAGCGTGGCGCTACCATTTATGGCGAAATGATTGGTGGCGGTATGGCTGCCGATGCTTACCATATGACAGGTACACACCCCGAAGGTGATGGTGCCGTAATTGGTATGACAGAAGCCCTTGCCGAAGCAGGCATTCAACCATCAGAAGTGGATTATTTAAATGCACACGCTACTTCTACCTCATTGGGAGATGTAAGCGAGTTAAAAGCAGCGCTTAGGGTGTTTGGCAAAAATGCTACCAAACTAAGTATTAGTGGCACCAAATCTATGACCGGCCACTTATTGGGTGCTGCTGGTGCAGTAGAAGCTATAGCATGTATTAAGGCCATGCAGGAAAGCATTATTCCACCAACCATTAATACCACAGAGGTAGAGCCAGATTTTGCAGATAAATTCCATTTTATCTTAGGTAAATCCTATAACAAACCAGTAAAATATGCCATGAGCAATACATTTGGTTTTGGTGGCCATATTGCAACTGCTTTGTTTAAAAGATGGGATGGTGAATAATTTTTTGAAACCAACTGCAGATTATTAATGAGGCTACTGTTGTGTCACTCACTGCAACGCCAACAATACTAATCGGCTAAAAATACAACCGCATTAATGTATAAGCTAACAAGCTACATTAATGCGGTTCTTTTTTACAATAATATATGGCTGTAAAAAGCTGCCTGCCGTTATACCGTACAAGTGTGCGACGCAAGTAAAGCCGCCAACTTTGGTATTGCTTGGCTACAAAAACACCTGCATTATTTCACTACTTTAATAGCTCTTTTTTGCTTGCCCACATACTGCACCAGGTACACGCCATGTGGTAAAACCCCGGCATTGCGTACCATATAACTGTATTGCGCATCCTGTTGCACCTGTAATGTAGCCGTCTCAATAATTTTACCGGCAGCATCCGTTATTCTAAGTTGAATGGAACCGGTTTCCGGCGCTTTTATATATACCGTTAATTGCGTGGTAAATGGTACAGGAACCGCTACCAGCCAGTCTTTTAGCGTAATACCTGTTTTTGAAACTGCCACCTGTTTTGTATTAATACCATCCGAATATTGTACAAAATAATCGCCACCGGGCAGGCTGGCTACATCAGTAAAAGCAGTATCGTAAATTTCCTGTTCTTCTGCGCTCATAACAAAAGATCGTACCGCATTGCCACCCGCATCCATCAACGAAATGGTTACGCTACCCTCCTTACGGGCAATAAATTTTATGTTGACACGGCTGCTAAATGGGTTGGGTGTGGCAAACAGCCAGTCGGTACCATATAAAGCAATATTCTGTTGTTCTTTTAAAATAGTATAGGCCTTCTTCATATCAGGTAGGCCGTAACCATATCGGTTATCGGGATTGGAATACTTATCGGCGCTTTTGTATACCGCATCCAATATTGCCATATTATTTACTGCAGGAAAAGCCTGCCACAAACAGGCAATTAACCCATTAATGTTGGGGTTAGAAAAAGAGGTTCCGCTACCTGTAGCCGGCAAATCGTTTACCCCAAAAATGGTGGTGCCCGACCCTACAGAAACAATATTGGGTTTTACTTTACCTGTGTAACCGTAACTACTAAAAGAGGCAATTACGCCACTGGTATTTACAGCACCTACGCTGCAAACACTATCCGCATCGGCAGGAAAAATTAAATATTTCCAGCTGTTATTCCCCTCATTGCCGGCACTATTGGTAACAATCATACCCTTATGCGCTGCCATAGCAGCCCCTTTGGAAACGGTGGTACTGTTCTGATAAATATCCGCATAACTATGGTTAAACTGCGCATCATCAAACCAATAATATCCTAATGAGGAGCTAATCATATCTGCCCCGGCGCTATCAGCAAATTCTGCTGTGGCCACCCAGTTATGTTCTTCAATGGGGTATTCTGAAAAATTGTTTTCGCTGCGTAACAACCAAAAACTGGCATGTGGTGCAGTGCCCACCATTACACCCGGTTTATTGGCGGCAATGGTGCTAAGGCAGTACATGCCATGGGTATCATCCTCATCCACGCTATTATCAAAATCTACAAAGTCCTTTACACCCAACACTTGCCCATTGTTTCTAATACTGTCAAAAGCACTTAAGGTTTGGTAATGATAAAAACCGGCATCCAATACAGCAATGGTGATACCCTGGCCGGTAAAACCCTTATTATGTAAAAAGCCTCCATTATGTATGGATACCTGAGCAGCCGAAGCGCCGTATTGCAAATCCTCGGTTTCATTGGCACCATTTACAACGGGTAACAGAGGCAGTGGACTAACTTTTTCTATAGTGCGGTTAAAAAGCCTTTCTGTATTTCGGTTTGGTTGTAAAGCTACCGGTGCTGCACTTTTTACAAATGGCAATGCGCTAATTGCTGCTATAGCCTGTGCGTCACTGCTTTGAATTAAAATTTGGTTTAGCCATTTGCTCTGGCTTAAATAACTTACTGCCCCCTGTTGTAATACTTGTTGAATATATCCGGGGTTCACCGGAAAATCAGTAGAATCAATTACAATATTTTGTTTTGCTCTGCGGTCGATGGCTTTTTGCGAAAGATATGCCTGCGGATTATTAGTAGTAAATGGGGTTTGTTGTTTATCGGTAAACTGCACAATTATTTTACTATACTGCGCTATACCTGTTTGCAGCATACCCAACCATAACACCAGTAATAATGCACTTTTCATGTAACTATTTTTATTATCGTATAGCAATCAGGCTTAGCTTAATGCCATAACTGTCATTATCATATTTAGCAGGTGGCGGGGTTGGTTGCCAGGTACTATGCAAAAATTCTTTGTATACCAGCCCAATGCCTTTGGCATAAATTTCCACCGCATAATTTCGCTGCTGGTAATTCTGCGGTTCAAATGGCCCGGGCGGCGATATTTCATCTCTTTGCAAAACGGTGATGGTACTATCCAACAGGGCATCATCCAAAGTAATTGGCTGGTTAAACTGGGTATACTGGTAACGCCACCCATCCATAAATTGAAAAGGCGAGGTTGCAGATTTTGTATCAATATAAGCATTGCCGGGCCAGGTAAATCCATCCCGAAGGGGTTGGGTTAAAATAACAAAACGGCGGTTTTTATCATCCAGTAATTCTACAGTTTGTGCATTGGCAGTAATTAAAAAAGTACCAATATTTTGCCAGGGCTGGGTTTCCAGTGTATCGGTTACAAAGCGGTACATTCTGTAAGTAAGGCGGCCCATGCCATCAGTAATTGTATCGGCAATACTGTCTTTGGCGTGATAAGATTTTACCACCAAATCGCTGCCATCCAGCGGAATTAAAGAAGAATCTAACCGATACACCAGCACACGCCCTGTTTGCAGCGGCAGGTAATCGCTTAAAGCCGGGAATTGCACCGTAGCCGATTGTTTGGCACAACCCATTAGTACCATCAGGCCAGTAGTGAATATCAGTTTCAAAAATCGGTTCATGTATTGCAAGTTAGGTAAACAAGTTATGCCAATGCATAAGCGCCATTTTTCTTAACGCTAAAATAGCGGCTATGTTTTGTTGCCAATGCGTTAGCAGCAAAAAAAATGCCGTCAACATAAAAATGTAACGGCATTTGCTTGCTTGTTCTTGATCTGCTTGAGAAGGTGTTTTGTTAGGTTAGCCTGCAAGCCTTACCTTAACCGATAGTAAACTTGCTTGCCATAATTAGTCGGCAATAGATATTTGCAGGAAACAAATTGACCGAAATTTTTTTAAGCCACATTTGTAGCCAGACATTTGGAAAGGCATATGGCTTTACTTGCGTCGCACTCTTGTACTGCAGGGCTTTGCGCAGCGGGGTTAAAATTTCAAATACATACATGTTTAAAATAACAAATGGCCAATACTGTATTTTTTTGCTGCCACAACTATCTAACCGTACAAGTGTGCGACCTTTGGTTGTAATGAGATGTTTTACATA
>NZ_WHPF01000021.1 GCF_013106755.1 Limnovirga soli
GTGCCATATATCATGCAATTATTGTTGGTTGGTAATTGCAAATACCCCTTTTTTGCTGCCCACAGCCCCGAAGGCACAAGTGTGCGACGCAAGCGGCGATCAGGATTTTACCCGCTGCCTGGCTAATAATCATACAATACGATTCTTAACAAATACAGATAAAATAAATAGTGGGATGGTGATAAAAATTTTACCAGCGCTATATTTCAATCGCGTTTTAATTGTAGCTTCAAATTGCATTTTTATTGGGTACTAGTAAAAGGATGGCATATGAAAAAAATAAAAGAAAAACCTGCCACTATTGAGGCGTATATAGCAGCAGCACCGGAAGCACTGCAGGAAAGAATGCAACAATTACATGCCTGTATACTTGCTGCAACACCTGGCGCCAAAGAAGGATTGAAATGGAGTATGCCCGCCTATTCTTACCACAGGATTTTGGTTACGTTTGCTGTTTTTAAAAATCATATAGGATTTTACCCCACGCCATCTGCTGTTGAAGCGTTTGCACCACAACTTACCAAATATGCAACTGCCAGAGGCTCTGTCCAGTTCCCTCACAGCGAACCTTTACCCTTTGCACTTATTAAAAAGATGGTTCAATTCAGGGTGCAGGAAAGTCTTGCTGCTGATATTAAATGGAAGACATAAATATTGCTGCATTTTGCTTACAAAAGCAAAACAGAACAACCACCATGAGTAGATGATTTATAATAGCAGTAAGAGTTTGCTACTTGTAGGTTTTGGCAAAATTTGCAGCAAGTTGGTTTACCTCCTCATTGGTTAACCTTTGTTTGTTTGCACCAATCACCACCCTGAATGTAAAGTTTACGGACTCGCCCTTTTTTAATGCGTAATTGAGTGTTTCGGTGCCTTTGCTAAATATTTTCTGACCTAATGGATTTGCGGCAAACAAGCCATAACCACGGGCATGCCAATAAGTGGGATAGCCAATATTTTTTGGATGATCTATAATAGCCACACTAATAGTATCGTTGCCCATTTTACCGTAGAGCATACACCACTCAGCTCTGGTACTCCAGGCGGCATCGCCGGTAATACCACGACTGGTAATATAGTTGCCGGAAACAGCATGGTCATTTGCCGGTTGTACAATGGTAATATTGCCGTTGGCATCTGTAAATTCCCTTTCGTCTTTGGAAGGCAATTCCAATTCGTGTGCTACACGCAATCCTAAAAAACCATCTTTCACATCGGGCATGGTAACATCCTGCATGGCGGTTAAAGTGGTGATACGGTCTATAATGCGCAGGTTATTATATGCGGTAAAATGAAAAGTAGTCGACTCCTGTAGCAGGACATTTTTTTGAATGTCCTGCCAGTTGGCATTGTACGAAAGCAATGCATCGGTACCGCTTTGGGTGGCTGTAATGGCCGTGGTTTTTATCCAGCCATAAGAGGCTTTTTTTTCTTTGGGAATGGCAGAGGAATTGTTCCAGAAATCGAGCCCGTTTACATTTTCGTAATTAAGCCAAAGTCCAATATGATGGGGATGATCTGTTGGCTCGTTGGGACGGGACACCAATGGGTAGCCACGTGTGACAATGGTATTATCAGCTGCATAAATTGGATAGAGCACGGGCTTCTCCAGCGAATCGGGATAAATAAAACTGGTAAATGGATTCTTACCCACCAGTATATCTACCGTTTTTTGCTGCACATTGTTTACAACTGTAATACGCTGCATTTTTTGGGCATATACAAAGCCTGAAACAAATATTACCAGTGCGCAAATACTTATACGTATACACAGGAATTTTTTATTTGAATAATAAGCCGTTTTCATTTTTATTGTATTGCTGTTGATAGCACAGTTTTATTGTTGCCGTACAAGTGTGCGACGCAAGAGACGATGCCCTTTATTCTGTTGCCGGGCACACCATCTTTTAATTTATTAGCCTTTGAAAATTTTACCCCCTACCATTACTTCCTGTGTTTTTTCATCGAATGTGGCTTTTTGGCCGGCATGCGCTGATGCGGTTGTCATAAGATTGGCAATGGAATGGCTGTAACCCGCTTCTACAGGAGCATTGGGCTGTTTACGGCTACGCACACATTCCATCCAGTTACGTACATGGTTGGAGGTGAGCACATCGCCACCGGTGTTGGCAGAAGCCACCACTTTTGTTACTGCCGACAAATCTAATTCGGGCAATAAATTAGGTTGCATATTCATGGCTGCAGCAAAATCTTTTGTCAAACCACCTCTTGGGGAAACCTTGTTGGTAGATAGGTTTAACTCGCCGCCATTGGAGTAATAGATTTCTTTGGGATCTTCTTCTCCATTATCCATTCTGGAAGCAAAAGTTACCTGAAAGCCGGAGGTGGGATCATCGGCTGGACCATAGTCAAATACGGCAGTGATAGTATCCCAGTTTTTTCGTCCATCCTTCCACATGTAAATGCCGCCATTGGCTACTACACTTCTTGGGTGTTTTAAACCGCTAAACCAGTGCACGGTATCAATCTGATGGCTCATCCACTGGCCGGGCAAACCGGAAGAATAGGGCCAGAACAAACGAAATTCCAGGTATTTGCGCGGATCAAAAGATTCAAATGGCCTGTTGAGTAAATATCTTTTCCAGTCTGTATCTTCTTCTTTTAACTGGGGCAATAATGCGGTTCTACGCCAGCGACCTGGCTGGTTTACATTCCAGGTTAATTCCACCATTTTTATATCGCCAAATTTGCCTGATTTTATGAATTCATCGGCTGCATGGTAATTATCACCACTTCTTCTTTGCGAGCCAATCTGTACAATTTTTCCGGTTTCATTTACGGCTTTTAATGCAGCGCGGTTATCGGCCATAGATTCGGCAAATGGTTTTTCTACGTAGGCATCGCAACCGGCCCTAACGGCTTCTACTGTATGCAGGGCATGTTGAAAATCGGCAGTGCTGATAAACACTGCATCTGCCAGTTTTTTATCGTATAGTTCTTCGTTATTTCTGCAGACAATAATATCGTGGCCCATTTTTTCTTTCCAAATGGCAGCACCTTGTTCACGGCGCATTTTCCAGATATCTGAAACGGCGACAATATCAAAATTTAATTCTTTATAGTGATTCATAAACGAGGGAATATGAGAACCCCTGTGCCTGTCAGAAAAACCCACTACACCAACCCTTACCCTGTCGTTGGCGCCAATGATGCGCCTGTAACTTTGTGCAGACCATCCAGCTTTTGCTACCATAACACCGGCACCAGCCAATGCAGTTTGTTTAATAAAAGAACGACGTGAATTTTTCATATAAGCAATATTAATGTGTTTGATTAGTGGTAAAAGTTATGGATTTTTTCGGGCATCCATGCAGGCAATTAAATAATTTGTTTTCATGAAATGCCTAAAGGGTTGCATAGTTGCAAATAAAACAGGAAATACTTTTTGCGGGGGCCAAAAACTATTTCCTGTTTAGGTATACAATTGCCAGCGTTTTATAAAGTTAAGCTGTAGCCATCCCTGTATTCGCGTTTTACAAATTGATTGGCTTCATCAAAGTTGGTCACTTTTACATTCTTTGCATCCCACAATAGTTTTTTGCGGCCCAGGTATTTATCATCCCATCCTTTGGCGGAAGGGTTTTTCAGCATCCAGCTGCGAATGGCGAGGTTACCTATCAATATACTTTCTGCAAACGGACCTGCATATTCAAACGGAGAGCTGGTTTGCCCTTTGCCATACCCATCAATACAGGCATTTACCCATTGCAGGTAATGGCCATCTTCGCCACCCGGTACACGTGGCAGGGTTTCTGGCGGCAGGGTCTCCATCATTAAACGGGTGGGTAGCAAACGGGGGTTGGCACCATAACAATCGCACATTACCTTGCCTTTGGTGCCTTCAAATATTACGCCGCCATCCCAGTTACCCATGGCTTCACCTGGCAGCAGTTCATCGGGCCTTGGCGGTAGTAAGCCACCATCCATCCAGTTTACTTTTATTACCCCTTTACCATCTTTGCGGGGGTAGGTTAAGCGTATAATGGAGGAATTGGGGAAACTATCCGCAAAATTGCCTTCATCCCACATACCGGCCCAGCTATTGGTAACACTACATTCAAAATCAGAAGGATAATCAATGGGCAATATCCGGTATACCGGATCCATTATATGACAGGCCATATCGCCCAGCGAACCGGTGCCATAATTACACCAGCCACGCCATTTACCAGGCAGGTAGGCGGGGTTATAATCCACCATTTTAGAGGGACCAACCCATAGGTTCCAATCCAGTTCTTTGGGTACTTCAAAAGTTCCTGTTGGGGTGGGCAAGCCTTGCGGCCAAACCGGCCTGTTGGTCCAGGTATGTACAGTGTGTACTTCACCAATCATACCGGCATCTACAAACTCTTTCATTCGCCTTACGCCATCGCCAGAGCCGCCCTGATTGCCCATTTGAGTAATCACCTTATATTTTTTTGCAGCCAGGGTTAGAATGCGTGACTCGTAAATATCATGTGTTAACGGCTTTTGCGTGTATACATGTTTACCCAATTGCATGGCTGCCAGTGTGGCTACAGCATGTGTATGATCGGGTGTTGAAATAGAACAGGCGTCAATATTATTATTTTCCTTTTCCAGCAGTTCGCGATAGTCTTTATAGTATTTGGCTTTGGGGAAGCGTTTACGGGATTCCACTGCCTGTCGGTCGTCTACATCGCACAAGGCAACAATATTTACTTTGGGACTTTCGGCAAAATTTTTCAGATCGCTTTTACCCTTACCTCCTGCGCCAATACCGGCAATATTTAGTTTATCGCTGGGTGCTACAAAACCACGGCCCAATACATGGCGCGGCACAATAAAAAAACTGGCAGCGGCCATGGAGCCGTTGCGTAGAAATTTTCGGCGGGAAGCATTTTCCCTTTTGTTGGCATTTTTACTCATGATGATTTGAATTTGGCAATAATGTTAGATTGGAAATGGTGGTGAAACCAATTAGAGATAAAAAATAAAAAAACATACTCATACCAAGGTAAAAAAAATAGTGGTGCTGTTTATTTTATTTTATAGATGTTTCCGGCTAATTATCTTTATGCAACAACGGTTGTTTTGTATTTGCTACTTTGACAGGCAAATATCTCACTTGTACATTTACAACAGTATGTAGCTAATAAATGCATTATGAAGCAAGGGTAAATGGCGATAAAGATGGTTTAATAAATATTGTTTTGCATGGCTTAAAAGGACCGGTAGATAATACAAAATACCCTGATATAATGCCTGGGCAGGAAGAACATACGGATGCATACATTGCATCGGCGCTAAGTTATATCCGCAATAGTTTTGGCAATAAACAAAAAGTGGTAAGTGTTGATGATGTAAAAGAAATTCGTGCTGCCAGTAAGGGCCGAACAACAGCATTTACATTGGCAGAATTAAATGAATGGAAAAGCAAACAGCCAAAAAAATAAGCTGCAATTGCGGGCAACTATAAAATCATTCATCTTCATTTTATTTACAAATACAAAAATGCACTTACCATACACAAGTGCATTTTTGTTATTGCTGTAAGTTATATCTAAAATCAGTTTTTTTGGAGCCGGGCATTCGATTATTATAGCATCGTTCCTTGCGTCGCACACTTTAGCTGCAACAAATAAATCAGCTTTTAACAGCCAATTGCCTTATTGCACCCCAATACTTAATGAGGCAGCAGCAAGTCCGCTACTGGTTGCCCGTATAGCAATATTGCCGGCTTTATCTTTTGATTGCACCACCAGCAAACACTTACCATTAAAGGCTTTGCGGTGATTGGCTTTAAAAGATTCCATACTGGTTTGGCTGCCATTATCTACACCGGCAATAAAACCTTCTCCACTAACTGTAAACTGAATATCATTAGCTGCATAAGGAACAGGATTGCCCTCCTTATCCACCACCTGAACACTAATAAACGCAAGAGAAGTACCATCAGGTGAAATGCTTTTTTTATCAGTTAACAACTGAATACCTGCCGGTGCACCTGCCGTTTTAATGGTTTCTTCTTTTACTATTTGGCCATTTTTACGGCTAACTGCTTTTAATGTACCCGGTTCAAAAATAGTTTTCCATACCACATGCAAATCATCCCCCATTTTTTTTCTTATACCCAACGATTTACCATTCAGGTATAGTTCTACTTCGTCTGCATTGCTATAATAAGCCCAAACATCTATCGTATCGCCCGTACGCCAGTTCCAGTGTGGCAGTAAATGTAAAACCGTTTTATTGGTCCATACACTCTGGTACATATAATACACATCTTTTGGAAAACCGGCCAGATCTACAATACCAAAATAAGCGCTGCGGGCAGGCCATTCGTATGGTGTAGGTTCTCCAATATAATCAAAGCCCGTCCAAACAAACAAGCCAGATATATGATTGTATTTTTCAACTACTTTCATGGTTTCCTCATGTGTAGAACCCCAGGGGGCGGAGCAATTATCATACGCACTACAGGTGGTATCGGCATTGCCGGTAGTAAGTGGTATATCCCAACGAACAGGCCAACGGCGGATACTATCCGAAGGCATATCATAAGAACCCCTGGTTTGAAGGGCAGATACCGCTTCGGTACTGATAAAAGGTTTACCAGGCCATTTTTTTAAAACATCGGCATATTCGCTGTGATGGTAATTATATCCGGTAATATCAAATGCGCCGGAAACTAATAATTTATTCCAGGATGCAGTTTCATTGTTGGCCGTTACAATGGGGCGGGTACTATCCATGGCCTGAATTGTGGCAGCAAGTTCTTTTGAAATCAGGGTACCACTATTATCTGTACTATCGCCCCATTGCTCTGGTATTTCGTTACCGGCACTCCAGATAATTACAGAAGGATGGTTCCTGTCTCTTTGCACCTGATCCTGCAAATCCCTGATATGCCATTGATCCCAGGAAAGGTGATAATCATAGGGATTTTTTGCCTTTTTCCAAATATCAAAAGCTTCATCCATTACCAGAAAACCCATTTTATCACAAAGCTCCAGCAGTTCAGGTGCCGGGGGGTTATGAGAGGTTCTGATGGCATTACAACCCATTTCTTTTAAAATGCGTAATTGCCTTTCAATGGCATCGGTATTAATGGCAGTACCCAAACAGCCTAAATCGTGGTGCATACATACGCCCCGTATTTTAAGGTGCTGGCCGTTTAAAGAAAAGCCATCATTCACATCAAACTTACAACTGCGTATACCAAAAGTAGTTGTATACCTATCTTCTATTTTACCATTACGGGTAATTTGTGTTTCTACTTTGTACAGATAAGGATCATTTACTGACCATAGATGCGGATGTGGCAAAGGAATAAAAATGCTATCCTTTAAAACGCCACCTGCCTCAATATTAAACTGTACAGCCCCAGATGAAGAGCCAGCTACCACTTTATTGGTAGCATCATAAATAGTATGTTTTATTTGAATAGTTGCTTTTTTATCTGATACATTTTTTATAGCAGTTTGTATTTGCACTTTGGCAAATTTATCATCTATAAAGGGGGTGGAAATATAGGTACCCCAATGGTCTACAAAAACATTGCCGGTGGTTACCAACCAAACATTTCTGTAAATACCTGAGCCACTATACCAGCGTGAGTTGGGTTGTGGATCGTTATTTACTTTTACTGCAAGCACATTTTTGGCATTGCCATATTGCAAATAAGGGGTTAACTCGTATCTGAAACCTATATATCCGTTGGGCCTGATACCCAATGAATGGCCATTAATAAACACTTCGCTATTGCAATACACGCCATCAAAATCTATAAATACATGCTGGCCTTTGGTCATATCGGGTAATACAAATGTTTTTCTATACCAGCCAACTCCACCCCTTAATGCACCACCGCCGGTACCAGTTGGACTTGATTTATCAAATGGTAATTCTATACTCCAATCGTGGGGTAGGTTTAGCGTTCGCCAGGCGGCATCGTTAAATGCAGTACCCTGGGCATCTTTATCTTCGCCTAAGTAAAATTTCCAGTTGTTATTAAAATTGGTGCTGCGGGTAACTGTGGATTGGGCATTACTGTTTACTACTGCTATTAAGCTTATAAAAAGCAACAGCAGGTAATTTTTTATCTGTATCATGGTGGGGAATTAAATGGTTGTCAAAATTACACTTAAAAACAATGACAACCTCAAAATGGCAGCTAATTTGTTGCGCCAGGTTATGCAGTACAAGAGTGCGACGCAAGTAAAGCCGGGGCCGGGCACTATTGCCCGGCCAACAGCTATTTTATTTTTTATCAACTACCATGCAAACTGCACCTAATGCGGGTACGGTAATTTTTATACCGCCTGTTGTAGTTGCCGATTTGGCTTTTAGGCTGGCATAGTTGGCGGGGCCACCAGCATCACCATAAGGACTATTGCCATTGATGAGTACCTTGCGGGAGAACTCGCCATTATCATTGCTACCTTCGAGGGTATACCAGTAATACCTGCTACCGGTAGCAAAATTTTTAAGTTTAATTTCTGCCGATAAGGCTGCACCTGTAGTATTTACAATAGTAATATTTGCCTGCCCCGAGGTATAGGTAGACGCATAGGTTTTTAAACCTGCATTACCCGACACTGTTGCATTTACCAATCTATCGCCCAATAATTTTTGAAACAGGTACAGGTAATAAAAAGATGGGCGGGGGCTCCATTTGGCTACTCCAGGCTCATCGCCGGGACTAAAAAGACCATGGTCGTTACCATTACTCCATCCATTCATTAAATCCCAGCGGGCGGCCAGGCCATATTTGTTTTTTATGGCTTCGCCCAATACCAACACGCCAAAAGCACCACTAACATTTGATACCTGTTGTTTGGAATCTTTTGCCCACATATTCCACTCGTCCATTACAACGGGTTTAACAGCAGCACCGTTGGTTTGCAATTTTTGTGAAACGTAATTTATTACTTGTTGCGGTATGGTGGTTGCGGCAGCAAAGATGGTAGCCGCATTGGAATTTTGATCGTATGGGGTAAAGTAGTTGTGTACCACATAAAAATCGGCTTTATTATTTATGCCGGTCATCATGCCTGTGTTCCAGGTTTTGGCTGTGGTAGTTTGCCATGGCTCTGTAGCTTCGGCATCTAAAGTTACCGCACCTATATATATTTTTTTGCCAATTTGGGCAGCGGCTTGCTGCATAGAATCTACAAATACCTGAAAATGCTGGGCGTATAAGGCCCCGGTAATATACAATGGTTGCCCATCTTTATTTAATGCCTGATCGATACGATAGCCCCATTCCCAGTCGCCAAAATTTTCATTACCTATTTCCCAATATTGGGTGCGGCCATTATCATATCGTACCCAATCGGCCGCAAGATGTGCAGCTGTAGCCACCGGATTATCGCTGGTACCATAACGGGCATAGGCGTAGTTGATGGTAATAATGCCCTGATTACCGGTTTGTTGTAATAAGGTATAATAGTTGTCTAACGAGCATTGCCAGTTATAAGTGGTTTTGCCATAAATATAACCGGGATCTTTTTTGTTACCATCCTTATCAACAAGTGTAGCGGGTGCACCGGCTGGATTAACGCCTTGCTCTGCATTCCAGAAATAAGCATCGCTGGAGCTGCCACCGGGGAAACGAATAATATCAGGATGCAGGTTAGTTATATTGGTTACAGCACCGGGAATAGTGTTGGCGGGCCCCATCCACCAAACCGCATTATGACCAAAAACGGTAAATGGAATTTTTGTGATAATATTCGATGCATCTACAGTAATTGTATTACTGGCAGTGGCTGGTACTGTACCATCTTCATAAGCGGGTGCGGTAAAACTGCGGGGTTTCCAATCATCTAAAAAAAAGCCAATGGTATTTGCCAAAGGTGGGTCGATAGCTGGTTCTATTACCACAGTAGTATCGCCACCACCCGGGGTAACTACACCGCCACCCGATGATTTTTTTGAACAAGCCCAAAAAAGGCTGCACATTCCTACACACAAAAACAGAGGAAAAATAATTTGTTTGCTACTCATTGGTTTTATTCAATTTAATCATAATAGCGTTATTAAAATACCGACAATACAGTTCCGGAAAATTTATTGACCCGGCTATGCAGGTACTATGAGCTTTACTTGCGTCGCACACTTTTACTACAACAACTGAATTGAGCAAAAGGCAAGGCAAAAATTACTGCTTTTTATACAACCAATACTCACCTGATGAACAAAGAACAGCACCCTGAACCGAGCGTGGCAAGTAAAGCTACATTAATTTGTTATAGCCGGCTACCAAAACAACAGTATAAAAATGTGCCTGCAACAACAACAAAACGTATACACATTTGCGTTGTAGCAGGCTACATTAATTGCCTCTAACTGCCTGTTATAAAAGTATGGGATAAAAAGCCCTTACCGCTTGTGCTTAACTACTCTTTTGAAAACATGATATTATCGAAATAAATTGTTTTACCGGCTTCGAAAAGTTGAAAGGTTACATTGTTAACATCTGTAACACCCGGATAATCTACAGCCAGTTCATATTTATAATATGTCCATTTATTGGCATTGATGGTAACTACTTTTACATTACCCCAGTTTAACCAGAACTGAACATTTTTATCTACATCGGCACCTTTAGCCCAAAAGCTAAAATATTTGTACCCACTAAGGTTAATATTGCCACCGCCCAATTGCATACCGCCCCAGGCACCGGCTGGGTCATAAGCTGCCTTCATGCTGGAAAGACCGGTAATGGTAACATCTCCAGAGGCATTATAATCGCCACCCCAACCCCAGTTTTGAAAACCGTTATCCAGCTGATCTGAAAAAACCGTAGCCGCATTTGCTACGTTTACAAATTCCATACTGGTTACCAAATCTCCGGTTGCATTGGTAATTCTAAGGTTGCCCCTGTTTACACTGGTTGCCGGCATAGATACCACTAATTGTTTTTTTGATTTTGAAACAATAGTGGCGTGATCATTAGTACCTTCAATTACCACACTGCTAACATCATCCAGGTTATTCCCGCTAAGTGTTACGTTGGTACCCGCCTGAAAATCGGTAGGGAAAGCAGTGGTAACACCGGGATAGGCCAATACTTTAAAAGGCACTACCAGGGTTTTACCTGCGCTATTGGTAAAAACAATATTTTGTGGTCCACCCAATGCGGTATCGGGCACTCTGAATACCAGGGCGGTTTCAGTATTTAGTGTACTAAAAAATGGAGCGGGTACGCTATCATTAGAGAATACAACGCTACGGATATCGCCCAGGCCAGTTCCTGTTAAGGTTAATACCACACCACCGGCTGCAGAATCGGGACTAATACCGGCTGATACAGGATTACCCGGAGACACGGAAGGGCTGCCATCGGAATCTTTTTGGCAGGCACTTACAGCCATTGCAAGTGTTGCAAACAGAAGCAATGTGCTGATGAATGATTTACTACATATCTTGTTCATATAAATGTGTATGATTAAATATTAATAATAAGGTACTGGTTCTTTTGCCAACTCAGGATCTTGCAAAATTTCTCCTGCGGGAATAGGCAGAAACATATATTGCTCAGAGAAAGTTACATGTTGGGGATAGTCCATTGTACCTCTATCCTGTGCTTCAATAATTTGTTTGGCTTTGGTATAACCCTGGCGTTGAATATCAAACCAATAATCGCCTTCAAAAGCAAACTCTACACGACGCTCATGTAAAACATCTTCCAGGGTAATTGATGATTTTGGCAACAAGCCTGCCCGCTGACGTACCTTATTAAATGCAGATAATGCAGCTGCATCTGAAGTTGAACCTTGTTCACCCAATACTGCTTCGGCATAAATAAGCAATACATCTGCATAACGCAGTATAATGGTATTTATACCAGAGTTCATACCCAATACGGTTTCGCCGCCAAAGGATTTTCCGGGACCTACCACATATTTTGCGATATTGGCACGGGTAGCATTTTTTTGGCCACCTTCGCCTGAAGGTTGGATAGTATCGTACACATAACCATTGGCCATAAATGAATTATAGGCAGCACTTGAATTGGTTGGTTTCCATTCAGATTTTGTCCAGCCATGTTCCATCATAGAACCTTTACGGCGAATATCACCTGATTCAAATGCATTTCTAATATCCATTGATGGAGTATATAATTCCCACATGGAAGCTTCGGCTGTAGCCAGATTGCTTGGGCCACGGTCTGGATTTTTTTGATTACCAGAACCCCATGGATTACCAGTTAGCTGATGCTGAATAGAAAACATTGCCTCTATATTGTTATTATAGGCACTGGAGTTAAACATGGCACCGTAATCCTGTACCAGATCGTATTTGCCGGAATTAATTACTTCTTCGGCTTTTATTTTAGCACTATCATAATCTTTACGATATAGGTACAATTTAGCCATCATGCCCTTAGCGGAGTATTTGGTTACTCTGCCTGGCACATCTTCTTCGGGCAAACCGGCTTCAGCTAGTTTTAGTTCTTCCAAAGCAAATTGTAATACATCAGATTTTATGTACCTGGGCACATTGGTATTACCTGATAATATCAATGCACCGGGATCGTTTACAATGGGTGCATCGCCCCATAAACGGGCAATATAAAAATAAACTGTACCTTTTATAAAGTGACATTCAGCAATAGCTGGGTCAAGAAAAGCGGCGTTACCACCCTGTGCTTTCTTCTGCTCAAAAGCCTGAATTAAGGAGCTTGTCCAGCCACCAATTTTATAGAATACTTTCCAGGCATCAGCAATACGAACGGATGTGGAAGCAAAAGAAAAATTAAGGAATGGAGGATCATCACCGCCACCGGTATATTCATTACCTGCCATTACATCACCAATTGCATCCATGGCCCGGTTTTCATAACCCGACCAGGGCAGTCCGTATAAGGTACTTGTGGCACCTCTTACTTCTTCGGCAGTATTATAAAAATTGGATACGGTTGTTCCATCAAGGGTTGGCCGATCCAGAAAATCTTTTTTGCACGATACCAGTGTTAATACCAGTACGAGCATAGAGACCAGCATTTTATTTTTAATCAGTTTCATAGTATTAATTTTTGAAAATTAAAATTCAACATTTGCACCAATGGTTACAGAACGTGGGTTTGGATAGTGTCCCATATCAATATTCTGTAGCCTGATATTATTGTTAAATACGCCCACTTCGGGATCGTATCCGCTGTAACTGGTAAATGTGTACAGGTTTTGAACAGATACATAAAAACGCATACTTGTCATCATTGCCTTTTTAGCAATTTTTTCCGGCATACGATAACCAATGGTTATATTTTGAATACGCAGATAGGAACCATCTTCAATATACCTGTCAGATACATACACGTTGTTTACATTGGTATTGCTAAACCTGGGTAAGTCTCCATTGATATTATCCGCAGTATACCTGTTCAATACGCTGGTTAACTGGTTATAATAGGGGTTATCCATTTTCTCAGTTTGCCAACGAAGGAAATTGTAGATTTTTGACCCATAGCTGCCCTGGACAAATATTGATGCATCAAAATTTTTATACTTGAACGTATTGGTTAAGCCATAAGTAAATTTGGGCAATGGGCTACCAATATTGGTAATATCACCCTCATCGATTTTCTTATCATTATTTATGTCTTTGAACCTTATATCCCCTAACCAGGTATGTGTTGCATCAATTGAATATCCAAACTGTGGCATACTGGCATCCAGTTCTTCCTGTGTACGGAAAATGCCATCAGTTTGCAAACCATAGAAGGTACCTACTGCATCTGATGCTACTGTTTTGGTAAGGGTATAATTATCATAATAAACCTTTCCATAAAGCGCTGCACCAGTTACCAGTCTGTCTAATTGATTTTTATAATGTGTAAAAATCAGATTGGTATTCCAGGTAAAATTCTTATTGGTAATATTATGGGTAGTAATACTTAAATCTATCCCTGTATTGGTCATTTGCCCCACATTGATCAACGGGCCGGTTAAATCGTCCCAGCTATCCCCAAGACCAACAGTTCTGCCAGCAGTACCAATGATTAGCATATTAGTAGTGGTTTTCTTATACACATCCACTGTTAAATCAATCTTTCCTTTTAATATACCTACATCAATACCTGCATTTTGTGTAACTACCGATTCCCATGTTACATCAGGATTAGCAATACCCGTTAAGAAATTAGATCCGGAACCAAAGCCCACAGGACCTGCCCAAAAGCGCACACCGCCTGTATAAAAAGGACGGGCAGCACCACCAGGAGGGTTTTGATTACCTACTGCACCATAACCTACCCTTAATTTCAAATAGCTAAAGGTAGATTTCCAATTTTCTGCAAATTTTTCATTGGTAATTGTCCAACCGGCAGATGCACCTGGGAAATAACCCCAGCGATTTGTAGGCCCGAAATTAGAAGAACCGTCTGCCCTCATACTTACTGAAAGGGAGTACCTGTTGTCGTAGGTATAATTACCTCTGGCAAAATAGGATTCTGCGGCCCAATCGCCTTTACCGCCACCTAATTCCCAGGTAGTTTTATCACTGTTACCTGCATTTAAATCAGGAATACCGGCCTGCAGATCTACTTTTTTACCACTCATGCCTTCATAATAACTATACTGCATTTCGTGACCGGCAGTTACATTAATACCATGTTTGCCCCAATATTTATTATAGGTTAAATAATTTCTGAGGGAATAATAATAGCTATTGCCTTTATATTCAAATAACTGGCTTTGCAGGCTGGAAGGCCCAATATAGCCTGATTGTTGTACTGCCTGATTATTATTAAGCCCAATTGAATAAGAAACCTCATTACGAAATGAAAGATTCTTTGATAATTGTAAATCAGCATACACATTACCAAACACTTGAGAACTGATAGATTTATTACCTCTTAATTGTGCCCTTGCTACCGGATTATCTGAAGCATATTGATAGCCGCTAATTACATTACCACCACCCCAGGTGCCATCCAGATTTTTTAATGGAATTAATGGGTTTTGAATAGCGCCCCACCAAATAGTGCCTTCAGCCGCATCGGCCAATGTTACATTTTGTGTGGTTCTTGATACATTGGAACTAACACCCACTTTTAACCATGTTTTTAATTGGTTATCCAGGTTAAAACGCATGGCATAACGGTTAAAGTCAGATCCAATCAAAATGCCTGTCTGATCAAAATAGTTTAGCGATAAATAATAAGTAGTTTTATCCTTGCCGCCAGAAAAACTCAGGTTATGATCCTGTATATTTCCATTCTGGAAAATGGCATCCTGCCAATCGGTACCGCGACCTAATACGGATGGATCTTTAAATTCCTCAGTAGAATCCCTGCCCAATTCGCCTACAATAGAGTTTTGATAAGTAGCAAATTGCTGCAGGTTCATTAAATCCAATTTACGGTATACCTGCTGCTGGCCATAATACACATCGTAGTTAATTTTGCCTTCGCCCGATTTACCTTTTTTGGTGGTAATTAATATTACACCGTTGGCTGCTTCAGAACCGTAAATAGCTTGTGCCGATGCATCTTTTAATACATCAATTGATTCAATATCGTTGGGGTTGATAGTTGACATTACGCTATTGCTTGTTTGGCCGTCTGAGCCGCCTAAACCTGCAAAACCGGCATTGGTTTTTTCACTGTTTCTAAAACGTACTCCATCAATTACAATCAAGGGGTCGTTACTGTTAATACTGGTTACACCACGCACCCTTAGCGATACGCCACCACCAGGCTGGCCACTGTTATTTACCACATTTAAACCAGCTACTTTTCCCTGCAAAGCCTGGTCTATACCAGCTACGGGAAGGTCTTTTAATTGCTTTTGATTTACCGATGAAATGGAGGAGGTGATATTGGCCCTTTTGGTAACGCCATAACCAATTACTACCACATCATTCAGGCTTTGTGTTATAGGCATCAAAGTAATTTCCATAATGCCCGAGGCAGTAATGGCAGTTTCTACTTTTTGCATACCTACATAAGAGAAAATGATGGTGGCGGCTTTTGCCGGCACATCAAATGCAAATACACCCTGTGCATTGGTAACCGTAACATTTTTGGCATCTTTTACCTGTACAGTTACGCCTGCAATTGCAGCACCTTTATCGTCTTTAACGGTGCCGGTGACCCGTTTTGCTGCGCCATTATTTTGCGCAAACAAACCAGGCAACATAAGTAGCAGTGCACATAAGGTGCAAAGCAACTTTGTTATTCTTTTTAATTTAGTTCGTGTCATTAGCAAACAATTAGTGGTTAATAAAAAATATATGTCTCTACATAGTTCATTTACATTGTTGTACCGGCTGTAGCCCAATGGGCATCGCCGCTTGCGTCGCACTCTTGTACTTTGGGCCTTATGGCAACTGATACCAAATTTTGCAGTTCTTTTGTTGTTCCTCCACTGCCCCATATTGTTCCGAACCCTGAACCGAGCGTGGCAGGTAAAGCTCATTGCTTTTACCTGGCTGGCTACCAAAAACCTATTTCATTCTTACAGTTATGGCCTTACCGTTATAGTGAATTAACGTTTTGGCTTTTGCATTTTCGATAATGCCGGTATGGTTATCTTTTGTTACCCAAACAATTCTAAATATGCGTTTTGACAGCATGCCTTTAAAACTGCCCTGGCGCTGTTGTATGGTAATGGTTTTGTTTTGCTGACTATAGTTTATACCAATATTGGCATAGGCCCCCTGCTCGTAACTATAATTGGTATTTTCATCTTCGTAAAGTGTAAATGCGGCGTCTTTACCCGTAAATACAAACAGTGTAATGGTATCGGCAGGTTTTTCGTTGGTGTACTGCAAAGCAGGCCCAACCGGAATGATAGCACCCTCTTTTACAAATAAGGGCAACCTGCCATAAGGCGCATCGGCAGTAATGGTTTGTGCACCTTCATAAAACTGGCCATTATAAAAGTTATACCAACCCTGGCCGGCAGGCAGGTATACATTACGGCTTTTAGCCCCATAATTATATACCGGGTTTATTAACAACGAGGGGCCAAACATATATTGATCGTGGATATTATAAGTGGCTGTATCTTTTTCAAAATCCATTACAAGGCCACGCATAATGGTGTAATTATTATGATAGGTTTGGCCTGCTATTGAATAGATATATGGCATAAGTGCATACCGCAGCTTATCGTAATATAACATGCTGTTATAGGCTTCGTGCCCCTCGGGTGACGTATTATAAATTTCACGATAGGGGTATTGACCATGCACCCTGAACAAAGGACAAAATACACCAAACTGATACCAGCGGGTATTAAGTTCGCGCCACTCTTCCAGGTCTTTTGAATTCGGTTTTTCGTAGCGGTGCTCTACAGCAAAACCGCCTATATCCATTGTCCAGTAAGGCAATCCACTCATGCTAAAATTGATGCCGGCAGTTATTTGCGCCTTCATATCTTCCCAACGGGAGGCAATATCCCCACTCCAGGTAGCTGCTGCATAGCGTTGCAAACCGGCAAAGGCCGACCGGGTTAAAATAAACACCCTGCTGGTATCATTTACTGATCGTTGACCTTCATAAATGCCTTTGGCATTTTCTAATGGGTAGGCATTTAAATATTCTTCTGCTAACCCTGCAGCAAAGGGCTGCATTTCTTCTTTACGTTTTTGTGGACTAACATTGGACAGAATATCTGGCTCGCTGGCATCCATCCACCAGGCATCAATGCCTTTGTTATATAGTTTGGTATTAAGCAAATCCCAAAAACCTTTTTGCGCATCTTTATTAAATGCATCGTAAAATGTAGATACATAGCCTTTGCCAATCCAATCTCTTTGACCATTGGCAATATTGCGGGTGTATAACCAACCTTTGGCGTTAAACTGATTATAAGCATCAATATTTTTATAAAATTTTGGCCATACAGAGATCATGAAATGTGTATGGTATTTTTGATGCAATAGTTGTATCATGCTATCTGCATTGGGGAAACGCGTGGTATCAAATACCTGACTACCCCAATCGTCCTGTTTCCAGTAACTCCAGTCCTGCACAATATTATCCAGCGGGATTCTTCTTTTTCTAAACTCATCAACAGTTTGTAAAATTTCCTTTTGAGAGGTATACCGCTCCCTGCTTTGCCAAAAACCCAACGCCCAGGAAGGCAACATGGTAGCTTTGCCCGTTAGCAAACGGTAACCGGCAATTAGGCTATCTATATTTTGGCCATATACAAAATAATAATCCAGATGTTTACCCGCTTCTGAAGAAAAGCCAAAGCTGTTTTTATCTGCTTCGGGCACGGGATTTAACCATTTAACGGAGATATAAGATTCTCCCCCATCTGGAATCCACTGAATACGAATTTGATATTTGTTGTTTTGTTGCAGAGGCAGATTAAGCAATGCCACACCTGGGTTCCAGGGCTGGCGCCATCTATCCAGCAATAAAGAATCGTTTAGCCATACTTTCATATAACCGCCATAGGTAAACCTAAACTTATGCATACCCGTAAAGCCTGATTGAATTGCACCTTCCCAGGTAATAGCACCATGTGCTACGTCAAAGTCTGCCGGGAGAAACAATTTAGAATCATTTAAAAACTCGTAGTTAATATCAGATTCTGCTTTGGTAAAAGCTACCTGCGATAATTGGTTATGGTTGTTACTATAACTTGCCGTAAGCCAGCCTTCCTTATTATTCTTATCAAATAGTTTTAGGCTGCCAATAGATTGGAATGGCCTGGTATCGCCCACCCGGCTTATAGAATTATTATCCCATAAAATACCATATTGATGATTGGACACCAGAAAGGGCACGGCCACTTCGGTATTATTCTGGAAAAAAGTTACCTGCTGGTTGCGGTAATTATACATATCATCCTGGTGCTGGCCTAGTCCATAAATGGCATCATTGGGCGCCAGTTCAAAGAGTTGGTTTATTTGCCAGGATGGCTGTCCGCTAAATACAACAGGTTGCAGGTGGCGGCCATTATAGGGGCGCTCAGCTAAAACAGGCGTACCGTCCGGTTTGGTAAATGAAACCGTACCGGTTGAACATTGAACAGTAACAATTAGCGAATCGGTTTTTACTATAATAGCATTGCTTATACTATCTGCCTGCCAATTTACTGCAGGTAAATTTTTATAGTTAGTGATTAAACTTTCAACCGCTGGGAAGGTTGCTGATGGGCTTGCCGTTACACGTATGATGGTGGGGCTTATTATTTGTACCCTAACGGCACCTGTACCACCCGATATGTTATTGTTAGTATAAATTATTACACCATTAGCTGTTTTTACAAACTCCTGAGCATATGCTTTGGTAGTTAATAAACAAAGAAAAGCACCAAAGAAAATTAAAATGCGTGCCCCTATATGGTTGGCTTTTTTGGTCATTGCAATTGGTTAGATTTTTGGCAGTTTTGAAAATGATTATTGGCATTTTCTTTACATGCTGAAATTATTGGCACCAGGTGGATTGTATGGTAACCAAATGCTAATGAATAGGTATCGAAATGTTAAGGGTAGGGTATAAAATGTTTATTTAAAGGGTGCTAAATGTTAACTACCTCAAAAAAATATGCATTCAGATTAATTTTACATTGAATATGATTGGGCGGTTTTACCAGCAGCCATAAAGCAAATTTACCTTATTAAAACAAGCAGTTTTTATTCAAAAAACACCCCGTTTGTTGCCATAAAAGAGGAACCCTGAACCGAGCGTGGCAAGTAAAGCCGCCATTTGTATCTGCCGCTCACCACCAAATAATGCATTTAACCACAACCAAAAGCTTTTATTTTTGAGCCAAACGCCAGTGGTACTATTATACCCGGTTGCGTCGCACACTTGTGGGTTCGGCTCATTATGGGGCAAAAAAAATGGCCCGCTAAGTACGAACCATTTAAACCAAAACCACACTCTGAATAAATTATGTTTTAGCGTTTATAAAACTTTGTATCGTCTCTATAACCAGAGAGGTTTAAATACCAGTCGGTATTGGTTAAACCATTGCTTTGTGCCCATTGAATTAGTCTTAAAAAGCCCGACAGAATATCAACTTTTTCCTGCATATAAGGCACATTCTCAGGTATATCCAGCACCCAGGTTAGGTTTAGCTTGCTTTTATAAAAACTACCAATACCGGGTATTGAATTATCCTGCGCGGTACCAAATAAAGCTGCATTGGCTTTAGAAGTGGGCAACGCATTGGTTATATGCACTTCACGGCCCCTATCCTGATTTACAATAAGAAATGGATTTACATTGGCATCGGCCGGGTCTATCATTCTTTCGGGGTTAAACTTGATGCTTAGCTGCACAGTATCGGGGGTAACATAGGGCTTGCCCATTGTAGTATTTACGCCAATTGAGCCAGGATTGGGCATATGTTCGCTTACATTATCGTACACAATTACCGTGGCGTATTGCTGATTAGCTTCGGTGCCATTGGCAGATACCTGTAACCAGGATGCACCATTGGTTTTAACACCGGTTACCTGTGTTACTGCCAGCGGGTCTATATGGTCTAACTGAATACCAAAGCCATTTTTAAAGGTGGCCCCCATGGCTTTTACAATATAAGTAGCTTTTATTTCTACCAGTTTGTTATCGGCATTAGTAACTTTTATGATGCGGTAATTCATTACCAGATCGTTAAAATCATAATCGCCGGTGCCGGGCCAAAGGTCTTCGAACATTAATGTGCCATAAGATTTACCGGAAGGATAAAAACTATTATATGCTTTTGTTGGATCTAGTGGATAAGCATCCGAATCATCAGATACACCATCATGATCAGAATCGTTTAGCGCCCCCAATTCATAGCAGTTATTAGAGGGGTCGGCCCAATAAAAACCGGGAATATGCAAATCATCTGCATTAAACCGAGAAGTACCACCATTACCCACAAAACTGATTTGTATTTTATAGAGCTGGTTATTATCGGCCAAACCAGCGGGTATGGGGAATGACAAATTTTGAGCCGTAACAGGCAAAGGCGTTTGAGCACTATACGTATAGGTGATAGAATCAAAAGGCATAAGCGTGCCCTCCCTGCGGTTGCCATTGGCCGAATATGGAATATATGATACAATTACCCTTCTTATGGTAGCATTAGCAGGTTCTTCAAACTTAATTTTGAAAGTAATATTGCCTGCCGATAATTTCATAAACGGCGATTTTACAAAACAGGATGCCGGAGATAAACTTGTGGGCACATCGGTGCGTATAGACCAGTTGCCATTTATAACCTGTCCGCTGGTATTGGTATAATTTACCGCTTCAAAACCCCAACAATTAGCAGCATCATAGTTTTTATTGCCATTCTCGGCAGTAAGGTTAGACAAAGCTACCTGTGCCTGTATTTGCAATACGGCAAAAAACGATGCCATTAATACACCAACTGTTTTATAAAATGTTTTTACACAAATCATTGCTTATACAAAAGTTTTAGGGCTTATTAATTAGACAAATAATTAAATGAAATATTGTTACCGGTTACCTGTATGGTTTTATGAATAGAGCCATAACTGATTAATACCGTGCGTACATGTTCGGGTAATAAAAAAACGGCTTGTTTATTTTGGCTCATGGCAATATTGGCAGAAAAATATACTTCACTCCTATCTTCAGAAGTTATGAACAGCGTATTTTTTACAGGTACCGAAGTGGCAATTCCCTCAACGTTTACTGCAACCTGGCGGGCATTATTCCATTCAAAAGATGAGTTTACTTTAATATCAGCAAAAGTAGATGCAGCTTGCACCACAGGCTCAACAGGAGTTACAGTAGTTGGTTTTTCTACAGCCTTTGTACAGGATGTAGTACTTACTGCCGTAAATAATAAAATGGAAACAATCTGGTGAAGCTTGTTTTTCATGATCTTGGTTTTGGGTTGCTTTGAATTTACTCTTGTCAGTGCTTCTAAATTGATGCTGTAGAACCTTTGGATAAAGGGTTTAAAAACATAGGATATAGGCTTTTAAATCGAAGGTCTCACAGAATACAAAAAGATTTTAAAACTGGTTACTGCATCGAATAATTCTAGTGCAATTTAGATTTTGTAGCCGGGCCTGCTTACTGCTAAACGCTTTTTGGATAGCCGTATTAGACAGCATTTTAATATTTGGCCTGATACCAGCTGCAGATTTTCATGGCATCTTTACTTGCGTCGCAATCCTTTCATCGGTTGACTAAAATGCAGCTTTAAACAGTTGTTGCTTTTAAATTGGCCCATTATTTTGTTGCTTATTGCGGTGCAGTACAAGAGTGCGACGCAAGTAAAGACCAGTGATGTACCATTGCCGGGTACATAAAAACATTAGAACATAAATACTCCTATTTTAAACAAACTGGCCAGTGCAGTTATTCCTCCTTCTTTTTATCGGCTGCCTGCTTGCGTTTGGCGGCAGCATACTCAGTAGGCACAAGGTTAAATGCCATTTTAAAATATTTGGTAAAATATTTTGGGTTGTTAAAACCCACTTCGTAGGCCACTTGCGCCACGGTTAAATTGCTTTTCTCTAATAAAAGTGCCGCTCTGGTAATTCTAATGGAGCGGATAAACTCGATGGGGGTTTTACCTGTTAACGCAAAAATTCTTTTATATACAGATACGCGGCTCATAAATAATTCGCGGCTTAATTCCTCTACAGAAAAATTGGTATCGGATAAATGTTTTTCTACAATCTCCAATGCCTGTTGAATAAATTTTTCATCGGCGGATTCAAAAGCTACCTCAGTTGGTTTTATTTCTACCTGCCGTGTAAATGCTTTTTTAAAAGTAGCCTGCGTACTTAACAGGTTTCTAATCCGCGAAAGCATTATTTCGAAATTAAAGGGCTTGGTCATATAATCTGATGCGCCGGTTTCGAGGCCTTGCAGTTGTTGTTCTTCGCCTGAGAAGGCCGTGAGCAAAATTACAGGCACCTGTTTGGTACGCACATCTCCCTTAATTTTTTTACATAATTCAATACCATTCATAATTGGCATACCAATATCGGTTATCACCAACTCGGGGTGCATGGCCAGCACTTTTTGCCAGCCTTCTTTGCCATTGCCTGCTTCCACTATTGTATAGTATTCCTTTAGGTTATCTTTTAAGTAAAACCTAAAATCTTCATTATCTTCTACAATTAAAATAACCGGCTTTTTATTCGCTGTTGAAGGCGTTACCGTTGCTGGTAATGTGGCTGTTTCATTTGTTTCATCATCAGCAAAAAGGTCTGTTTCTTCTTCGGGTGTTAATACCTGCTTATCTTGAAGTAAATCAGCTTCAGCAAGTATTGCAAAGGGAATAATAACAGTAAAGCAGCTGCCTTTATCTGATTCACTTTCTACGCTAATATTTCCATTATGCAGTTTTACAAATTCTTTTGTGATAGATAAGCCAATGCCACTACCCTGGTTTACAATGGTACCCGGCAAATCGTGTTGAAAAAACCGGTTAAAAATATCTTTATGTTTTTCTGCGGGTATACCAATACCGGTATCTATTACTTTTATGGCCAATAAACACCTGTTTTCGGCATTTGTACCCAATGCATCTACCTGAACACTAATGCTGCCATTTTCTGGTGTAAACTTAAAGGCATTGGATAGCAGGTTAAATAAAATTCTTTCAATTTTATCCTGATCAAATTGGGTATACAATTGAGGAACAGAGGCATGAAAGCTGAATCGAATATGTTTATTGCCCGCTATATCTGTAAAGGAATAAGAAATATCTTTTATGAATTTGATAATCTCTCCTTTTACAGGATTGAGCCTTAATTCCTGCACTTCCATTTTTCTAAAATCGAGCAACTGGTTCACCAGATTTAGCAAACGCCTGGCATTTCTGTGTATAAGTAAAAGTTGCTTTTTAGCGTCGTAATCGGTGGCCTGCCTGATAATTTTATCCAGCGGACTTAATATTAGGGAAAGCGGTGTTCTAAACTCGTGACTAACGTTGGTAAAGAATTTTATTTTCATTAAATCGAGCTCATGCATTCGTTGTGCCTCTTTACGTTCCTGCGCTAAAGCAAAACGCATGGTTGCCCGCTCAATAATCATTTTTCTGGCCAAAAACAATATGCCTGCAATGGCAGCCATGTACAACAAATAAGCAAGCGGTGTTTTCCAAAATGGTGGCAGGATCGTTATTTTTAAAGCTGTTGGTGTTTGGTTCCAAATATTATCATCATTAGAAGCTTTAACCAATAAGGTATATTCGCCGGGATCGAGGTTGGTATAGGTAACTTTTCTTGACTTACTATCGCCTGGTTGCCAGTCTTTATCAAATCCTACCAATTTAAATTCGTAGCGGTTTTTCTCAGTATTGGCAAAGCTTAATGCAGCAAATTCAAGGGTAAATATATTTTCATCGTAGCGCAGGGTAATTTGCTTTGTAGTGGCAATAGATTCGGATAAAATTACATGTCCATTCAGCACATCACCCACATTAACAGTACGGTTAAACAATTGAAAACCGGTAAAAGCTACCTGTGGCAGATTGGTATTAAAAGTAATAGCATTGGGTTCAAATAAATTAAACCCATTATTACCGCCAAAAAGCAATTCGCCCCTGCTTGTTTTAAGAGAAGCTTTTACATTAAATGTTTTGGCTTGTAAACCATCCAGCTCATTATAGTTTTTACAGGAAATATGATAGCCGGATTTGTCCCGCTTTGGTGTAATACATGATAATCCATTAGGCGTACTTAACCATATTCGGTGGTCTTTATCCTCCAGCATATCCAAAGTAGTATTGTCGGGCAAGCCATCATTGATACTGAACGATTGGAAGGTTTTTGATTTTTTATCAAACACATTTAATCCATCCCTTGTACTAATCCAAATATTACCCAAATGGTCTTTTAAAAAAGAAGTAGCATTATTATTACTAAGCGGATGGGAGGGAGAACCATAATGGATAAATTTTTGGGTACGCGTATTCATTACATCAATACCATCTGCTGTAGCAATCCATAATGTGCTATCGTCATCAAAAAGTAAAGAAGATAGATAACCTGTATGTAATCCTGTTTCAGCACCGGCTTTATAATGAGTAAACTGTTTTGTAACGGGATTATATTTATCTAACCCTCCGGAAAGGGTAGCTATCCATAGGGTACCTGATTTATCTTCCTTAATATCCCAAACCCGGTCATCAGAAAGGCTATTGATATTGGTTTCGCTATGCCGGTAATGAATAAAATTTTTGCCATCATAACAATCCATTCCTCCAAAATAATAGCCAATCCATAAACGGGATAAATGATCTATAGACAGGCTTACCACCACATCATTGGCAATGCTATTACTATTAAATTCGCTATGGCGGAAAATCTGATAGGTATTGCTGTTTCTATCAAAATAAAACAGCCCGCCACCATTAGAACCAATCCAGATATTGCCCTTTGCATCCTCTACAAATCTGTTTATATCATCATAGGGTAAACTGTTTATATCAGAAGACTTATGCCTGTATAGCGGAAACTTAAATACACTTTCATGGTAAAAACAAACGCCTCTTTTATAAGTTCCAGCCCATACTATACCCAAATTATCTTTGTATAAAGCGTATATACTGTTTTGAGCGAGGCTGGTTATATCGTCTTCACTATTACTAATAATATCTGAGGTAAAATCTTTCTTATCAATAATGTTTACACCCCCATGATCCGTACCTATCCAAATTTTGCCCTTATTATCCTGCACAACCCCATTTACCACATCGTTATTGAGCTGCCCATTTTTACTTGACAAATGTGTTACTTTTTTTGTTTTGGCATTTACATAAAAAACTCCTGAATTATCTGATGGCGTAAATAACCAAATATCATCATCATTGTCTACATAAATCCGGTATCCATATGTTTGATTACGGGCTTCTGCCAAAGGAATTGAGGTGCGATAAACCACTTCATTTTTTTGGGTATTAAACAGTTCCAGTATCCCGTTTTTATGAAAAACAACCAGGTTGTTTTTGGAATCTTTCTCTATATCTTCAATAAACGAACTGTCAATGGAATTGGCTTTGCCATGTATATGTTTAAATGAGGTAGTTGATTTTTTTGCATCAATTTTAAAAATTCCGGCATCGGCATAAGCAAACCAATATTGCTCTTTTATTTTTACCGCATTTTTAAAATAATAAAAGGGAAGGCCAAATTTGTCAAGATAGGTTTTAGCATTAATAAAATGCTCTGTTATCGGGTCATAAATATTTACCCCACTCATGGTTTGCACCAACATTTTGTTTTCCGGTGCGTCGGCAATACGTCTTACAAAATCATCATCTATAGATTGTGAGTCTCTGATATTGTGATGGAATACTTTAAAGCCATATCCATCAAAACGGTTAAGACCCGACATGGTGCCAAACCATATAAATCCTGTAGCATCCTTATAAATACAATTCACCTGATTATGAGACAACCCATTGGTATTATCCAAACGCGAAAACTGGTACTGCTTTTTTTGGGCAAAAAGCACATAGGGGCACACACAGCAATAACATACCAGTAAAATAAATAATACTCTCATAGGCAACAACAAACATAACACATTAGTTAGCTCGTTTGCACAAACTTACCGTATTGGATAATATTGTATCTCAACTAACTAATTTTTCAATAAGGCGATGGGCTAACTGATGTCCAACCACCATCCACCACCAAACTTTGGCCGGTAATATGCCGAGATAAGGGCGATACCAAAAACAACGCCGCATGGGCAATATCAGCCACGGTTGCAGGCCTGCCCATTGGGGTGATACGGCTCCAGGTTGCATCATAAGCCACATCGGCACTGGTACGCTCGGTAACGGTTGCACCGGGAGCAATGGCATTTACACTTATTTTAAATGGAGACAGTTCTACCACCAAACTTTTGGCCAGCATTTCCAATGCCGCTTTCGTCATACCATAGGCCGTTAACTGTTGGTGCGCCTGATGTCCGGTAACGCTAGACATAAACAAAATACTTCCCCCACTCTGTTGCTCTGCCATCTGTTTGGCGGCAGCCTGCGCCAAAAAAAAGCTGCCACTTAAATTCACATTCATCACACGTTGTAAGGCAGCGGGCTCGTAACTTAAAAAATCGCCAAACAGGGTGATGCCTGCATTGGCTACAGCAATAGTAATTGCGCCATATCGTTTCACTGCTGCTGCCACCATAGTTTGTATAAAAACCACATCAGCAGCGTCGCCATGCATGGCCATGCAAACGCCGCCCGCAGCATTAATAGTTGCAGCGGCAGTATTTGCCAGCGATTCATCAATATCGTTTAATACCACACAGGCGCCCTGCAAAGCAAGCTGACGTGCAATTTCAAAACCTATACCTACTCCGGCACCGGTTACAACGGCCACCTGATTACGAAATGGAGACTGATTCATGTAATAGTTATTTTGGCAAACAATCAAAGAAATATAGCAAACTACAAGTTCAATATTTTATTATATGGCGTTGCTTTGGGGCCATGCTATAAATTATGTAGCGGCTTTACTTGCGTCGCACACTTGTGCGTTCAAATCTATACGCAGCAAAGCAGCCATTTTCTGATTTCGCAAGTACATCATGATCCATTTTAATCACCCAATTAACTGCTGATATTTGTACCATTCGTACAAGAGTGCGACGCAAGCGGCGATGCTATGAAAACAAATGCCCGGCTCAACTACACTATTGCGGCTAATGCGAATCCCTGCTTACTTCACTACCAGAACTGCCTTGTAAAAAATCAAGATCGGCACCTAAATGGGCCTGTTGCACATGCTGCTGATATAGTTGTACATAGCCACGTGCAGCCATTTGTACCGGCGATTGCCACATCAATTTTCTGCGTTGCAATTCCTCATCGCTTACCTGTAGCTGCAAAGTGCGGGCATGCACATCAAGGTGGATAATATCTCCACTTTGCACCAGCGCAAACACACTACCCACTGCAGCTTCAGGAGAAACGTGTAATACCACCGTACCAAAGCCAGTACCACTCATACGCCCATCGCTGATGCGCACCATATCGGTAATGCCTTTATCCAACAGCTTTTTTGGCAGCCCCATATTACCCACTTCGGGCATACCGGGATAACCCTTTGGACCAACATTTTTTAACACCAGGATACTGGTTTCATCCACTTCAAGGTCTTCAATATCTATACGGGCTTTATAATCTTCAATATTTTCAAATACCACGGCTTTACCGCTATGTTGTAACAAAGCCGGCGTTGCGGCAGATGGTTTTAATACGGCACCATCGGGGCATAAATTGCCTTTAAGCACCACTACCCCGGATTGTGGATTAAAGGGTGCAGCAACTGTACTAATTACATCGCTGTTATAACAAATAGCATCTGTATAATTCTGCTGCATTGTTTTGCCATTTACTGTAATTACATCCTTATGCAAAAAAACATCCAGCTCTTTTAATACAGCAGGCAGTCCACCGGCATAAAACAAATCTTCCATAAAATGCTTGCCGGATGGTTGCAGGTTGGCAATTAATGGAATATTGGCGGAGAGCCTGTCAAAATCATCCATATTCAGGGGAACACCTACCCTGCCTGCAATGGCCATTAAATGAATCACAAAATTGGTAGAGCCTCCAATAGCGGCATTGGTTATTATAGCGTTTTCAAATGCCTGTTTATTTAAAATTTGAGACGGTGTTAGCTGTTCATTTACCATGGCTACAATTCGCTGGCCGCTCATATGTGCCAATACTTTTCTGCGCGAATCAGCGGCAGGAATTGCAGCATTTCCTGGCAAAGAAAGTCCCAGCGATTCTATCATACAGGCCATGGATGAAGCTGTACCCATAACGGCACAATGGCCTTTGCTACGGGCCATGCAGCCTTCGGCAAACTCGAATTCTTCATCACTCATTTCTCCTGAGCGATTGGCATTATCAAAACGCCATAAATCTGATGTGCCGATATTTTGCCCTTTGTATTTACCGGTAAGCATGGGCCCGCCAGAAACTACAATAGTGGGAATATTAACGCTGCATGCACCCATTACCAGGGCCGGTGTAGTTTTATCGCAACCGCAAAGCAATACTACAGCGTCTAATGGATTGGCACGGATAGATTCTTCCACATCCATACTTACCAGATTGCGGTATAACATGGCCGTGGGTTTCATTAGGGTTTCGCCTAATGACATTACCGGAAATTCAACAGGAAAACCACCTGCTTCGTAAATACCATGCTTTATAGATTCAGCCAATTCCCTGAAATGGGCATTACAAGGGGTAAGTTCGCTCCAGGTATTGCAAATGCCAATTACGGGTTTTCCTTTAAATTCATGAGATGGAATGCCCTGGTTCTTCATCCATGCACGATAAATAAAACCGTCTTTCCCTTTTTTACCAAACCAGTTTGCACTGCGCAATGTTGAAGACATGATTGTTTTTATTTGAATATGGTAGCAATACTTTCACTATGGAAAGATAAAATAAAAACACGTATGCCCTTGTCAATAATTAGCGTAGTTACTGCTCTTTTATTTGCGCCTCTTTATCTACCACAATTTGTGGTTTGTTTTTAAAGGTTTCTATCTTGCCTGTTACGCAAACGGTTTTATTTTTAAATTTTTCTTCCGGGGCATAGGTGAAATTTTTTCTATCGTCGCCCCAAATAACCAGGGTTAGTTGTTGATTGGGGTAGGCCGCACCCATGTTAATAAAAGTGGGTTTATTCTTTGTGGCATCAAGGTATTTGCCGCCATAAATTTTACCACAAACCGTTACTGTTTGCCCAATATATTTCGAAGCATCTTTGGGCTGAATAACTGTTTGTGAAATACCGGAAAATGCAATAAAGGCAAGGGGTGCCAGGAGAAGAATTGTTTTGATCATAACATCAGTTTTTAAGGTTATACATAAAAAAATACTTCGTTAGAAGCATAGGGCTTTATGCAAAATAGGATTGCTGATGCTGACGAATACTAAAATAAAAAAAATATTTAAAATGTCAAAGTGAAAATATTGGCCTTTTTTGTTTTTGCTGCATTTTTTGCCGCCATAAAAGAGGAACCCTGAACCGAGCGTGGCAAGAGGCGTTAAATAGCAAAACCAGAGATGGGCCAATAATATATGCAAACAGCACCTGCATAAAACTACAGGTGCTGTTTGCTTTGTAAAATTACATTACCAATTAAGGGGCTACATCAATATGGATTGTATTACGCTGTATACTTTTTGCCTTATTATTAAAAGCAGGTATTTTGGTATTAATAATGGTTTGCAGGTGCTGTAGTTGCAAATCAATTTTTTGGGTTAGATCGTTGTACACCTGGTACATTCCCTTTGTTGGTTTTGAATCGGCTAATTGCAACAAATAATTCATGGTAGCCAGTTTTTCTTCGAGCTTTAGCGGAAAACGCAGATTATCTTCATTGGCCTGAATTTTCTCGTTAAATAACTCATCTTTTATAGCAGTTATATCCGCTATTATTTGCTGGCCTTCCTGTTTAAATGGTTGGGCATTGGCGGAATCTGTAATACTTCCAAGAAAATCATTTATTTGCCGGGTAATTTGCTTTATTTGGGCAGTACCCGCCGATAGCTGATTAAGCTTTTTGCAAATATTAAGGTTTAAATCAAATTGCTCCTGCAAATCGGCGATGGTGGCAGCATTGCGTGGATCGCGTAGGATGGTAAATGTCTGCTCGTTTACCACCACTCCATCGGCAAAAAACTTTGCCTTATAGGTACCGGGCACTATAACAGGGCCTTGCAAACTGGCTTCAAATGTAGCACTGGTATCGCCTTTGGCTTCGGGGTAGCGCATATTCCAAACAAATTGATTAATTCCCGGCACCGCTTTAAGCATATTGGCAGCTAGCTGCTTTTTGTTTTCGTAAAAGGCGGCGGCAGGCTCAGCATTATCGCCTTTGGAATCTTTTATGTTGGAATAGGCAATTATACTATCGCCGCTATTGGTATAAAAGGCCAGCTTAATTTCACCGGCAGGTTTTGTTTGCAGGTAATAACGGAAAATTACCCCATTGGACAGATTTTGACCATCGTGAATACTTTCACCATTACCTAATGAGCCACCGGTACCGGGAAAGCGATAGGTAGCCCTTGGCTTAAACAGAAATGCTTTTGCTTTTGCAGCATCGTTTAACTGGTAAATGGTAGTAAGATCGTCTAATATCCAGAAAGAACGGCCATGGGTGGCTATTACCAAATCGTTTTCCCTGCTTTGAATTTGTATATCATGCACAGGTGTATTGGGCAAATTCAACTGCAGGCTTTGCCAGCTGGCGCCATCATCAAAAGAGATCATTATTCCGGTTTCCATACCTGCATACAATAAACCCTTGTGTGTGGGATCTTCCCGTACGCACCGGTTGTATACATGCTCATCTAGTCCATTGGTAAGCATTACCCATGTTTTGCCATAATCTGCTGTTTTTAAAATATAAGGCCTTTCATCCCCACTTTTATAACGGGTTGCAGATACATAACAAACAGCAGCATCAAAATGGGATGGTTCTACATAGCTTATCAAGGCAAAGGCAGGCAATGAAGGAGGTGTAACATTCGCCCAGCTTTTACCATTATCGGTGCTTATATGTACCAGTCCATCATCACTACCCGCCCATAAAACGCCTGCAGTTACGGGGCTTTCTGCAAATGCAAATATGGTTGCATATGTTTCGGTACCGGTAATATCAAGTGTAATGGGGCCACCACTGGGTTGTAAAGTAGATGTATCGTGCCGGGTAAGATCGGGGCTAATATCCTCCCAGGATTGGCCTCCATCAAAACTGCGGTGTACTATATTGGAGGTAGCATATAAACATTTGGGATTATGAGGTGAAAATCCAATTGGATAAGTCCAGTTAAACCTGTATTTATATTTAGAGGCTCCAATGCCATAGTTCTGCTCAGGATATACAGAAATGCAGCGGTATTGATCTGTTCTCTCATTAAATGTTGACATTAAGCCATCATATTCCCCACCATAAGTTATGGCGGCATCTGTAGGGTCGGGAACAATATAACCGGCTTCACCTCCACCTACAGGGTGCCAGTCTTTATCAGCAATAATATCACTGGCAGTGCGGCTTTTAATTTTTATGCTGCTATTATCCTGCTGCGGACCATAAATATTATAAGGGAATTCATTATCCAGGTTTACATGGTAAAACTGTGCTGTTGGCAAGTGTTGTGCCGTAAAATTTTTACCCCCATCAAACGTGATTTGCGGACCACCATCATCGCCCATTATCCAGTTATTGGCATCGGTGGGGTTAATCCACATGTCGTGATTATCGCCATGCCTGTTATTTACTACTTTCCAGGTGGCACCATCATCAATAGACTTCCAGAACTCTACATTTAAAACATATAAAGTATGCTCGCTTTTGGTATCGGCAAATAACTGGCTAAAATACCAGGGCCGCTGTGTAAGATCATTTAATGTACTTACCCGGCTCCAGCTAGCACCCCCATCTTCTGAGTGGTATACGCCATACTGTTCATTTTCTACAATAGCCCAAAGCTTATTATGGTTTACCGGTGATACGGTACATATAATTTTTCCTTTTAACCCTTTTGGCATACCGGGATTTTCTGAGATTAAAGTCCATGTATCACCACCATCGGTAGACTTATACAAACCACTACCCTTGCCGCCGCTGCTTAATGAGTAGGGTGTTCGCCATGCCTTCCACATAGATGCGTATAGTATAGCCGGGTTTATTGCATCCATTTTAACATCAACGCAGCCGGTTGTATCATCCACAAATAATACCTGTTGCCAGCTTTTACCACCATCTTTACTGCGAAACAAGCCACGTTCCTTATTGGGAGTTGGTCCCCATATTTTACCTTGTGCAGCCACATAAACCAAATCAGGATTTTGGGGATGCACTACAATGGAGCCTATGGCATTAGACTGGGTTAAACCCATATGCTGCCATGTTTTACCGGCATCAATGCTTTTGTAAACGCCATCGCCAAAAGATATATTACCCCTCATTTCCACTTCGCCCATACCAGAATATACCACATTTACATTACTGGCGGCAACCGCCACAGCGCCCACTGAGGAAGAATGAAATACAGTATCGCTTACCACATCCCAACTATTACCCCCATCCGTAGTTTTCCAAACACCGCCACCTACTGTACCGGCATAATACACCATATTATTGCCAGGTATGCCTGTAACAGCAATACTTCTGCCACCTCTGAAAGGGCCAATATTACGCCACTGCAAACCTGTATATATCTCAGTATTATTGTTTACTGGAATTACTGGTGCAGCTTGACCCTTTTTTTTGGTTTGCCCCTCTGCCACCAATGTAAAAAAACAGGCTGCTATAACGCAACAAAAAATATTTACACGATTCATAACCGAAAATTTATGAGGAAAGTTAACAACAATGCTGCGGACTAAATATTAGATTTTAAAATCTTTGCCAAAATGAGGGGATACCAGCTATAGAACAAATGGCAACTACTCTTGCGTCGCAATCACTTTATCGTTCTGTTTTCATGGCGGCAATGCAATAATGGATTGTATATTGTACGCAACAACAAATGCCTGGGATCCTTTTAAAAAATCAGCAATGCTTTAAAATAATTTAGTGTGTATGATTTTCGTCAGCATTTAATTAATTATGGTTAATTAAGACTTACCAAAAACGATTTGATAAAAGTAAATTTTATTGTTTAATAACAATTACAATTTTTAACTAAATAATTAAACAGGAAAAATGCAATAGTCAAGTAAATGAATGTAAAAGTTTAAAAACCAGTAATTTATAATATTCCGGCAATATGCATTTGTGTAAAGCTGCATTGAGTTGTAGCCGTACAAGTGTGCGACGCAAGAGCAGCTGCCCATTGAAATAATGCCCGGCTACAAATAAATATTCATACTGACTAGAATCAATTGTTTGAACAACGAACGCAAGGGATAATTTTATAAATTTGAAGACTGTTACAATGACACTATAAATTATTAGTGCAAAAAACGGTTGCCATTCTTTGGTACACTAAAAAATATACATGAACACAAGAGAATCTAACCATTTTGCATTTTCAAAAAGCACATCGGAAGATGCGCGAATGGCGCTGCAAAATTTACTTTCTACATTTTCCAATACAGCAAAAGATGCCATTTTAGCGGCTATAATTAATAATCCCAATGCCGGTATTTGCATAACTGATAAAGATGGATTTATTGTAGCAATTAATGAAGCTTTTTCAACTCTTTCAGGGTATAGTAAGGCAGAGCTAACTGGTAGTTATTTTACCAAATTTTTACCGGCTGCTACCCAAAAAGAACAGCAATTATTGTATCATAAAAATGGCTATAAAGTACCTGTTTTTATATTGGATGAATTGTTGGAAAAGCAGGCTCATAATAGTTATAATATTACAATATTAACTGAAACAAAAATTAACGGCGAAAGTATTAATACACATATAGCCAACGAAAAATTCCGGGATATTATTGGCAATGCCATGCATGCTTTTTTTATACAATCTTCAACCGGAGCAATACTTGAAAATAATGATGCCACATTGGAATTATTTGGCTACTCAGCCATTGAACTGCCGCAAGTAAATATTAATGAGCTGTTTGATATAAACTCGCAGGAATGGCAGGATATTATTAACACCAGAGCAAATACCGGCAAAGCAAAGGGAGAAGTAAAAGCAATTAAAAAAAATGGGGAAGTTTTTAGCTGCGAAATTTTTACGGTAGCCTTTACTGATAAAGGTAATCAGCAATGTATTGGCAATGTGGTAATGGATCTTTCACTGATTAAAAAGCAGGCCATAGAATTACAGCAGATTAATCATGAAATGGAAATTATTCTTGATAATACAGAGGAAGTATTCTTTGTTATTAATACCCAATTAGAAATTCTAACTTTTAATAAAGCAGCTAAAATAAAAACAGCCCGGTTTTTAAACATAAACCTTAATAAAGGCTTATCGTTTTTGGCCCTGGTACCTTCAAAAAAACAAAAGCTTTTTGCCAATGCATTTGCAAACTTGCAAATGGGCAAAACCATTCATACCAAGCATACATTTTTATACGCCAGTGAAATGGCATGTATATATGATATTGTATTTACTCCAATCTCTGACGAATATGGCAACAACAATAAATTTATTGTAAATGCCCGTGATATTACTGCTGAGGAAATTGCAAACCGGGAAATAAAAAAATCCCGGCATATGATTAAACTAAACGAAAGAAGGTACCGGGCCCTTGTTGAAAATGGTGCCGATGCCGTTGTGATACTTACCGAAGACGCAAAACCATTATATGTTTCCCCAAGTGCGTATAAAATATTGGGGTATAAAGAAGAAGATGCCGATCACCTGGATATGTTTTCGCTTACACACTCCGAAGACATACCCTACGTTATAGATGTATGGCAAAAAGTTCTTGAAAACCCCGGAATACCCATACGTGGCTATACTTCTAGAATATTGCATAAAAACGGAACCTGGAGATGGATGGAGGATACGATTACCAATCTATTACACGACCCCTCAGTAAATGGTATAGTAGATAATTTTAGGGATGTTACTGATAAAATTGAAGCCGATGAAAAGCTGATAAAAAGTTTTAAAGAAATATCTGATTATAAATTTGCATTGGATGAATCCTGTATTGTAGATATATCAGACCAGCATGGCACCATATTACAGGTGAACGATAATTTTGTAAAAATTTCCAAATACAGCGCTGCAGAAGTTGTGGGCAAAAATCATAACATTGTCAACTCTGGCTACCACGATAAAGCCTTTTTTGAAAATTTATGGCAAACTGTTAATGCAGGCAAAGTATGGCGGGGCGAAATAAGAAATAAAGCCAAAGACGGATCTCTGTATTGGGTGGATGCCACCATTGTACCCTTCTTAAATGAGGACGGCAAGCCTTATCAATACCTGGCTATAACCAACGATATCAGCCATAGAAAAGAAGCAGAGAATGCTCTGGAAATAAGCAACGAAAGATTTGAACTGGCCTCCAAAGCCACTTCTGATGCCATTTGGGACTGGGACCTGGTTAGCCATACCAAACACTGGGGCCAGGGCTTTACCACTTTATTTGGCCATACCATCGAGGACCATGCTTACCCCTATTCATGGAAAGAACATATACACCCCGATGACCGGGAAGAAGTAGTACAAAGCATTTATGATGCTATTAACGGAAATGGCAATATTTGGAATAAAGAATACCGTTACCTAAAATATGATGGCACTTATGCTTTTGTGCACGATAAAGGGCTCATTGTAAGAAACAGTCAGCAAAAGGGCATTAGAATGATTGGCGCCATTAACGATATTAGTGAACGTAAACTGGCCGAGCAGCAGTTAAAAGAACTAAATCTGGCACTTTCCCTAAAAGCAGATGAACTTTCCACTTCCAACGCCGATTTACAGGCTTTTGCCTATATTGCCTCACATGATCTGCAGGAGCCACTGCGCATGGTAACCAGCTTTCTTGATTTACTGGAAAGAAAATACGGTAACAAAATTGACGAAACCAGTAAACAATACATTCATTTTGCTGTGGACGGGGCAGAAAGAATGAAAGTGCTTATTAAAGACCTTCTGGCCTATTCAAGGGTAGGCACCAGGGCACTTGAAATAGAAAAAGTAAATGTATCCGAGGTGGTAGAAGAAATAAAACAAACACTCTTCAACGATTTTGATGATAATAAAGCCACCCTTATCACCGAAAACCTACCTACCTACATTATGGCTGGCAAAACAGCTTTTACCCAACTGCTGCAAAACCTGGTGGGGAATGCGCTAAAATACCAGCCTCCTGGCAATACACCCATTATTATCATTACCGCAGAGCAGCAACCAAATCATTGGCTGTTTTGTGTTAAAGACAATGGCATTGGCCTCGACCCCAAATTTTACGATAAAATATTCGTTGTTTTCCAAAGATTACATAACCGGGATGATTATAGCGGAACCGGTATTGGGCTGGCCATTTGCAAAAAAATCGTAGAAAGGTACAATGGCAAAATATGGGTTACCTCAACTCCCGGCAAGGGTTCATCCTTTTATTTTAGCCTACCAATTAAATAATTATAACCGGCAAAAATTAATTATACAATCAATACCATATTGTAGTAATTTTAAAAAGATAAACATTTAAGTAGGTAAGTATTACAGGCTTAAGTATTATTTTCAAAAAAATTTAATTACCCTGTTAAAAACCTGCCGGTATTTGTTTACCAGCTTATAACCATAAATTAAGCATTCTTGTGTCACTCACTTGTACTGTAGATACATTATTCAACAGGCAAAAAAATTATAACTAATGAAGGCAACCAAATAGCAATCGTTTATTCAAAGGCAGCAAAACAAACAGGTATGCATTACTTTAACACCATAGCCTTAACAAAAGCATGCAGGGTTTTATTACCATCTGCTTTTTGTTGTTATTACCTGCCAATTGAACTAACAATTACAAAAGCACCATTACTCAACTAACCCTAACACCAACCTATGACAGAAAATAAAACACTAAAAGCACTTGTTGTAGAAGACAATGAAGGAGATTTCTTCCTGGTAAAAGAATACCTGAGGGAAGTATATACCACAATAAACGTTTCTCACGAAATTCTGCTGGCCGATGCCATTGTAAACCTCTCAATAAACAATTATGATGTTATTCTATTAGACCTTACATTACCAGATAGTAATGGCATGCACTCTATAAAAGAAATCATCGAAGCTGCCAAAGAAAGCCCGGTTATTGTACTTACCGGCTATGCAGATAAAAACTTTGCAGTAGATAGCTTAAAACTAAAAGTGCAGGATTATCTAATAAAAGATGAGGTAAACCCTGCCATCCTATTTAAAAGTATCAGCTACGCCATAGAAAGAAAAAGCATTATTAACCAAATAGAAACATCAGAAGAAAACTATAAATACCTTTTCGATCAAAACCCTATTCCATTATTCCTGTACGATCCGCAAAGTTTCGAAATTATCATGGTAAACGAATCGGCATTAAAACTTTACCAGTACGAAAGAGAAACATTCCTTAAATTAAGCATACTTGATATCAGACCCGAATCAGAAAAGGAACGTATCAGGGAATTTATCCAAAAAACCGAGTTCTCCTCAGGCATTCTCTTTACCGGCGAATGGAAACACCTAAAATCGGATGGCACTTTAATGGAGGTAGAAATTACCACCCACGATTTTATTTTTGAAGGCCGTCAATGCCGCCTCGCGGTTATTAACGATGTTACCGCCCGTAATAAAGCACGTCGCGATTTGGAACAAAGTGAAAAAAGATTCAGGGCACTAATTGAAAACAGCAGCGATGGCTTATGTGTAATAAAAACCGATGGCACTGTTACAGATATCAGCCCTACGGGCAGAAGAATATTAGGACTTACCCAATACCAGCAAATCACCAATTTTAACTACGAAACGGTTCATCCAGATGATATTGATAACGTAGTTACCCTGTTCAACGAAATTATCCACCAGCCCGAAACCGTTAAAACAATGGAATTCAGGGTACATAACTCAAAAAAGGATTATATATGGCTGGAAGTTACTTTTAATAATCAACTGGCAGAACCTACTATTAATGCAGTTGTACTTAACTTTAAAGATGTTTCTCAAAGAAAACTGCAGGAACAGGAACGAACCGCTTTAATTGGAGAACTGGTTCAAAACAACCGGGACCTTAAACAGTTTTCCTTTATTACCTCCCACAACCTGCGTGCCCCATTAACCAACCTGATGGCCATAGCAGAATTGCTGGATATGAATAAAATAAAAGACGAAACCACCCTGGAACTACTAAAGGGTTTTAAAATATCCACCATCCAGCTCAACGAAACATTAAATGACCTGATTAAAATACTTATTGTAAAAGAAAACACTACCCAACAGGTAAAAAATATCTCTTTTGCAGATACTTTTAGTACCGTAAAAAATACGCTGGAAAGCGTCATCACAAAATCTGGCGCCATTATAACAACCGATTTTTCTCAGGCGCCGCAGGCATTATTTAAACTGGCATATATGGAAAGCGTTTTTAATAACCTCATATCCAATGCCATCAAATATGCCCACCCGGGCAGAGTACCAGAAATACATATTTACTCAACCTTTAATAATAAAACCACACAATTAATCTTCCACGATAATGGTTCCGGTTTCGATATGGAGAAAGTAAAAGACAAATTATTTGGCCTTTACCAGCGTTTTCATAATAATAGCGATAAAGGAATTGGTCTTTATCTCATACATTCGCAAATAACAGCCTTGGGAGGTTCCATAGAAGCTGAGAGTACCGAGCATGCCGGCACAACATTTACCATCTCGTTTAAAAATAGTTAGATTATGATACACAAGGTAATGTGCATAGATGACGACACAATTACACTGCGATTATGCCAGATTATTTTAGAAAAGGCCAACTTTTGCGATGAAATTATAACAGTAGAAAACGGCGAACTGGCCCTTGAATATTTCGAAATACAAAATGCATTACCTGCCCCTCAACAAAAATTACCCGGCTTAATTTTTCTGGATTTAAATATGCCTGTGATGGACGGATGGGAATTTCTGGACAGTTTTTCAGACAAATTCTCTTTGTTTCAGCAGGAAGTAAAAATCATCATTCTTTCCTCCAGCGTTAACCCGCAAGACAAAATAAAAGCTGATAACAACCCCAATGTAATTTGTTTTATTTCAAAACCATTAAGCATTTCAGGACTTAACAATTTAAAAGAAATCCCAGATTTAAGATCATTTTTCTCTGCCAGTTAAATAGTTATGTACCGGGCCAATAGCAGGTGGCATCGCCGCTTGCGTCGCACTCTTCAGGGTTCTGTACTATAAGGGGCAATTCGTTTTGCATTGCTGCGCTTACTGCTGCAATACATTCCACCGCACAAGTGTGCGACGCAACGGCTGCTAAATAGTATTACTAATGCCGGGTTCAAAAAAATGTATTAATCAGTAAACTTATACCCCATACCCCTTACAGAGTGTATATGTTTGGGGTTGCGGCTATCTGGCTCGAAATATTTTCTAAAGCTTAAAATAAAATTATCAATAGTGCGGGTGGTAGGGTACACGTTGTAGCCCCATACCATTTGCAGTATTTTTTCGCGGGTAACCACATCGTTTTTATTTTCTATCAACAGTTTTAATAATTGGGTTTCTTTTTTACTTAAATCTACCAATGCACCTGTATGCGTGGTAGCTTGCTGTGCCTTAAAATCGATGGTATTACCGGCAAAAGAATAGGTATCACCCACCGTTTCCTTCACCTGAATTTTCTTGTTTTTCTCAATTAACTTCTCTACCCTCAACAACAATTCTTCCAGGTTAAAGGGTTTGGTAAGGTAATCATCAGCCCCTTTTTTTAATCCCAAAACCCTGTCGCTACCCGTGTTTCGGGCACTTAAAATTAAAATGGGCACATCATTTTGTTGCACACGAATATGCTCGGTAACGGTAATACCGTCAATGCCCGGCAGCATAATATCCATTATAATCAGGTCAAAATATTCGTTTTGCACGGCTTTTAATGCCGCATTGCCATCAAAGGCCGAGGTTACTTCATAACCTTCAATCTCCAGATTTAATTTAAGGGTTTCGTGAAGATTTTCTTCATCCTCCACTACCAGTATACTTGCTTTTGTTTCGGCACTCATATGCTTTGCAGAATTACGGTAAAAATGCTGCCTTGCGGCAAATTATCTTTTATAAGAATTTGTGCTTTGTGATCTTGCACTATGCGTTTACAAAGATATAAACCCAATCCCGTACCTTTTGTAGTACGGGTAGCTTCATTGCCCGAGCGGTAAAATTTTTCAAAAATTTTTTTCTTTTCTGCATCTGCAATACCCATGCCCTCATCAGCAATGGTTAAAACAATTTGGTTATTTTGCTGATTAAGTGATATACTTACCGGCGCCGGAGTTGGGGAATATTTAATAGCATTTTCAATTAGGTTGTTTAGCAGCAATTGCAGCAACATATTTTCGCCCCATACAAAAAGCCCTGGAGTTACTTCTACTTTAAACGATCTTTTTGTAAACCGGGATGTAAACTCATTAGCTATTTGTGTAACCAATTGGCTAATATCTACCTGCTGGTTATTAAGGCTATATTTTCCCGCCTCCAGCTGGGAGGCAATTAATATATTATTGGTAAGAATATTTAAGCGGTTGGTTTCCTGTATGGCAACTGTTAACAGCTTTTGTTGCTGGGCTTCATCCAACTTTCTTTTTTGTAATGTTTCCAGGTTTAATTGGGTTATTGCAATTGGGGTTTTTAATTCATGGGTTACAGCCATCATAAAATTCTGCTGCTGTTGCGATAGCTTTATTTGCTTACGGGTAGCCCTGTATACAAATACAGCACCTACCAAAATAAGTATCAAAAAAATAGAACCTTCTCCAATATATTGTGCAGTTTTTCTTTGCCTTTCATCGGCAATAATGGCTAGTTTTTGTTCGTAGGCGGGGTCATCCTTTTTTATTTCGGCCAGTTTCAAATCAAACATTTTATGGTTCTGTGTTTCCAGCGAAATAAACCACCAAACCAGTGCTGCCACTATATATGCCAGCAAAAAAAGGTATACCCAGGTTATTAATGTAAGTTTTTGTTTTCTTATTCCTGCTATCATGCTAAAAGTTGTTCACCGCAAACGTTTGAAACAAACGGTACAAATGTATAACTGATTTCATTCTTAAATGATTCTTATATATTGTAACACTATAGTATATTTAATAGATAACGGTTGTTCAATTTACAGCATTAACCATTTTTGGCATATGAAATTTACAAAACCTTCGCTTACATTTTGGCAAATCATCAACATGAATGTTGGCTTTTTTGGTATTCAATACAGTTTTGCCCTGCAGCAAAATGCAGTAAACCCAATCTATAAATTCTTGGGTGCCCAAAATGGCGATTTACCCATGTTGCAAATTGCCGGCCCCGTAACCGGTTTACTTATACAACCTATTATTGGCGCTATGAGCGATAAAACCTGGCATCCGCGCTGGGGCCGCCGTAAGCCCTATTTTCTTATTGGCGCCATATTTTGCAGTATTTGTTTATTCCTGTTTCCATTTAGCAGTGCTTTATGGATGGCGGTTGGTTTGTTGTGGATTTTAGATGCTGCCAATAACACGGCCATGGAGCCTTACCGCGCCTTTGTGGCCGATAAATTAAACACCGAACAACAACCCACCGGCTTTCTGGCACAAAGTTTTTTTACCGGTTTTGGACAAACACTGGGCACTTTATCGCTATTCCTTTTTCAGTTAATTCCTTTTCTTACTACCGAAAATAGCAATGGTATCCCCTATTGGGTGTATGCTTCCTTTTTCTTTGGCGCCTTTTGCAGTATTACCAGTGTAATGTGGAGTAATAAAACAACACCTGAAATTCCACCAACCCCCGAAGAGCTTGCCGAACTTAGAAGCAAAAAAATTAGCATTGCCACCCCTTTTATAGAAATTTTTGAAGCTATTAAAGATATGCCCGCCAATATGTGGCGGCTGTTTTGTGTGTACCTGTTTCAATGGTTTGCGCTTAAGTGTTACTGGGATTATAAGGACCTTACCATTGCCCAAACTATATTTCATACCACCGATAGTTCCGCTGCCAATAAAACCTATCAGGAAGCTGTTGGCTGGGGCGGACTAATCAGCGGCTGGACCAATATTATTACCTTTCTCTCTGCCTTTGTACTCGTTTGGTTTGCCCGAAAAAAAGGGGCCAAAATGGTACATAGCGTTTGCTTATTAATGGCGGCAGCGGCATTGTTTACGTTCCCGCATATTGACAATAAATACCTGGTTTTTTTACCTTTAATTGGCTTTGGTATTGCCTGGGCAAGTATGATGGGAGTACCCTATTTGTTAATTGTAAACGATATTCCAAAAAGCAGGTATGGGGTGTATATGGGTATAATTAACATGATGATTGTGATACCCATGCTTATTTACTCGTTAACATTTGGCGCTATTTTTAATAATTTTCTTAACCAGGAACCTATTAATGCCATTTATTTCAGCGCCAGTTTTTTGTTAATTGCCTCGTTGCTAACCCTGCTAATTAAAAGCAAAAAAGTGGCCGACGATGCTGTTATACCAATGGGCGGCGGACATTAATAAAAGGCAATATTTGGTAGCCTGCAGTGGTGCAATTATGAAGCTTTACTTGCGTCGCACACTGCAGGGTTCGGATAATAACCGGGCAAAAAAGCAAAGCGTAGTAAAGAACAGAAATTTTTGTATTTGCCTTTGGCAGTTAAGTTGCCACACAATCCAAACGTACAGGAGTGCGACGCAACGGATGCCACATACTGATTAATAAGTTGGGCTAAAAAGATAAAAAATATAACCATGAAAATATTATGTATTGGTGAAGCTTTAATAGATATGATTTGTGTTGACAAAGGCAAATCCCTCACCGAAGGCAACAATTTTCTAAAGAAAGCCGGTGGTGCGCCAACTAATGTTGCGGCAGCTATTGCAGCCCTGGGCGGAGAGGTAGAACTGGCCGCTAAAGTTGGTATAGACCCTTTTGGTACGCACATGATTGAGGTAATGGAATCGTTTAAGGTTAGTACCAAATGGGTGTTTAGGGATGAGCAATACTTTACCACATTTGCTTTTGTATCGCTGATGGAAAATGGCGAACGCGATTTCTATTTTAACCGTGGTGCAGATGGGCAACTAACTGCTGATGAAATAGAAGCCATAGACCTTAGCGGTGTTTCTATTATTCACTTTGGCTCGGCAACAGCATTTTTACCCGGCCCCTTGCAAGCAGCCTATGTGCATTTGCTGCAAAAAGCCTTAAAACAAAATATATACATCAGTTTCGACCCCAATTACAGGCACTTACTTATTAAAAACGATACCGCATCATTTATCAACCAATGCTGGCATTTTTTAGAAAATTGCCACTTTTTTAAAGTAAGCGATGAGGAAGCCATGCTACTTACCGCCACCCAAACATTGGATGAGGCTGTAGCAGCTTTACTGGTAAAAACAACTGCTGTTTTTACCATTACATTAGGTAAAGAAGGTACTTTACTGGGCCTGAATAATACAACCACCATTATACCAAGTATATCGGTACAACCGGTAGACACCACCGGGGCAGGAGATGCTTTTGTTGGGGCTGCCTTGTACCAGCTAAAAGATTTTTCTGTTGCGCAAATACAATCGCTTACAGCTGCAGACTGGCATAAAATAATCAGCAACGCCAATAAAGCCGGTGCCCGCACCTGCGAATATTTGGGCGCTATGGAAGCTTTTAAACATTTAAGCAACGATATTTTTAATTAAGCCTTATTTAGATTTATGTACAATTATTCATTGCACCAGCACATTAACCAAAGTTTGCTTAAAATGGAGCTGGACATTACTGGCAAAGACAATTTATTTTATACACGTTTTATGGCCAATGCATCTGCATTGCGCTCTTTGTATACTGATTTATATGGCAGCCACCAAAAGGCCGAAGAGGTATTTAATGCACTGATAAATACTATTAGCCAGGCATACATCAACAGGCCTGATGCCTTACAAAAAGCTGATTTGATAAAACAACAAAATGGCATTTGGTTTTTAAGCAATGATATTACAGGTATGAGTTTATATGTTGACCGTTTTTGCGGCAACCTGGCCAACATGCCCGCCAAACTGGATTATTTTAAAGAACTGGGTGTAAACTTTTTACACCTGATGCCCATATTCGAAAGTCCGCAGGGGGAAAGTGATGGTGGTTATGCGGTTTCAAATTTCAGGAAGGTGGATGATCGTTTTGGTACATTGGAAGATTTGCAAACATTAAAAGCAAAAATGAGTGCAGAGCAAATGTACCTGATGGTGGACATTGTGTTAAACCATACCAGTTACAGGCATGAATGGGCAGAGAAAGCAAAAGGCGGCGATAAAAATTATCAGGATTATTTTTATATGTTCGACGACCGCAGCTTGCCGGATGCCTACGAAAAAGCAATGCCCGAAATTTTTCCTGAAGCCGCACCTGGTAGTTTTACTTATGTGCCTGAATGTAATAAATGGGTAATGACGGTTTTTCATAATTACCAGTGGGATTTGAATTACAAAAACCCGGTGGTATTTAATGCGATGCTGGACAATATATTATTCTACGCCAACCTGGGCATAGATATTTTGCGCATAGATGCCCCGGCCTTTATTTGGAAAGAAGTTGGTACCAGTTGCCAGAATTTGCCGCAAGCCCATACCCTGTTACAACTTATAAAACAATGTGTGCAAATAGCCGCCCCCGGCATGGCATTACTGGGAGAAGCGATTGTAGCACCCAAAGAAATTCTTAAATATTTTGGAACAGGGCTTGCCACCGCCAAAGAATGCGATTTTGCTTATAATGCCACGCAAATGGCAGTGCAATGGGATGCTTTGGCAACAGGCGATGTTCGGGTGTTAATGGCTGCACAGGAAGAAGTATTAAAAAAACCATATGGCACTTCGTGGATTACCTATACCCGTTGCCATGATGATATTGGTTTGGGTTATGAGGATTATATGATTAGCGATGCAGGTTTTAACCCCTATGAACACCGTAAGTTTCTAAAAGAATATTATGGTGGCACCCATCCGGTTTCTCCGGCTACCGGGGCGCTTTTTTCGGTAAATCCTAAAACACAGGATGCCCGTATTAGTGGCTCACTTGCTTCTTTATGCGGACTGGAAAAAGCATTGGCAGCCAATCATGAAACTGCTATTAATACTGCCGTGCAAAAAATTTTACTAATGCAGGCCGTTAGCTTTTTCTTAGGTGGTGTACCTATGTTATTTTATGGGGATGAGCTTGGTTATACCAACGATTATTCTTACCTGGAAGATCCAGGTAAAAGTTATGATAACCGCTGGATGCACCGGCCTGTAATTGACTGGAATAAAAACGACCAAATACATATTGAAGGTAGCATTGAACAGCGCATTTTTACTGCTACACAGCAACTGATTAAACTGCGTAAACAGTTGCCAATGATTGCTGATAATAAAAATATTCATTGGCTAAATATTTACAATATTCATGTAGCTGGTTATATAAGGGCACTTAATGAGAAAAAATTATTTTGCCTGTATAATTTTTCAAACAGGGCATCCTATTTAACCTGGTATGCGTTAAAAGAGCATGGCATACCACCCACTGTTTTGTTTGACCACTGGAGTAAAACAACCTATACTGTTGGCCGGGATGATGAGTATTTTATTTTAGCGCCATATTCTTTTTATCTGCTGGAGCAAATGTAATTTGGTTTATAATCCATTTGGTAAAAAGAAATTGTTTTGGGCATTGCTATTTTTATTAAAAGCAGCATTAATAAATAAATATTTGCCTGTATTACTATGCCATTTACTCCATTGCCAAACAAACTGCAACTATCTACGGCTACAAACAAAGCAGTGGTGCTTTTTTTAGGTGCAATGGCTTTGTGCTTATTTTCATGCAAAAAAGAGTTTAGTTACGAGGGCGGACCAATTATCTCCGGTAATAATTTATTAATTAGAAAAGTTACCTATAATGCACTAGGAGACAGTTCGGTAACTACCTATACATATGATAGTTTAAAGAGGGTAATTGAGGTAATTTCGAATAGTGGCATAGGAAGTGCTGACATGTCTAGTTTTACTACCCGTCTGTATAGAGATGTATTGGGGCGTGTTGATAGTGTATATAGGGAGGTGCAGGGTTCAGTCTTTACCAATAGTTATGTGAGGTATTATTACAACTTAGAAAATCAACTTACATATTCCATTGAAATAAGAAACCCGCTTAATGCACAACAAACCCTTATAGACAGTGCTGCGTATACCTACACTGGCGATGCCCTTACTGCCAAAACAGATTATTTTAGTGATACCTCAAGACAATATGATAGCATACCAGACCAGCAGTTTTTATACACCTATGATGCCGGTAAAAACATACAGCATATTGCTTTTATAAATTATTTTGAGGAAAACGGTATAAAAACCTCTATCACCACCAATATTTTTTACACCTACGACAATTATACAAATCCATTACCTCAGGATGGATATGGGTATGCCTTTTTTGTAAATCTGAGCTTTATAAATTACTTGCATAGAAATAATATACTTTCCGTACAATCATCTGAGGCTGATTATATTGATGAAACGCATAGGTATGAGTATAATTCTGCCCACCTGCCTGTAAAAGAAATACTCACTAATCAGGGAACTAATTTTACTACCTACTATTATTATAAATAGCAATATTCAAATGTGTTGTTGTTGCAGTTGTTGTTGCAGTACAAGTGTGCGACGCAAGTAAAGCATCATTAATAAACTGAAGCACGGCCAACCATTATTTGTGCCAATAGGCGTTTACCCTTTGTTTGGCATTGTTGCGTACGCTGAGGTAATACAAATTAAAATCGGCAATATGATAATTGGTGGTATTGAAAAAAATGTTTCCAAAGAAATGTGGTTTTACCGTCCACAAAACGCCGTTATGAATTTCGGCATTGGCTACGCCGGGAATAATTTTATTAAAATTACGTAACACGCCACCAGGATTTGCTTTGCGGGAAACCAAGGGTGTATCGGCGTTCCAGCTAATGGGGTTAGTAACAATGGCAGTATAGGTTTCTTTTTGAACAAATGAATCTATATGTCCCTCTTTAAAAGTACGCCAACTACAAATACAACCTGTGGCTGTTGGCGTGGTGCAGGGTTTAATATGCTGCAAATAATCCGGCGCAATTGGCATGCCTGCAAGGTAGGCTACTACCAGCTTTGGTTGTAATTCAGTACCATCAAAGAACTCTTTCAATAATCGTTTGGCATGTGTACTGCCCTGGCTATGTGATGCAATAATAATGGGGCGACCATTATTATAATTAGCCATATAATAGGCAAAAGCCGCTTTTATATCCTGATAGGCAAGATCGAACGCCGCAATGGCCGCTGCAGTATCTGTTGGAAAATAAGCATAATAGTTTGCCTGCCTGTATCTTGGCGCAAATACCCTGCCGCTGGCATTAAATATACTGGCCTGGTATAATATGCTGGCATTATCAGTTGTATTATTGATGGCGGCATTATCTATGGGGGCATTCAATCCATAAGGCATTGCTTTATCCAGATAAGAAGTAGGATAAAGAAAAAACACATCTACACTGGTATCGGGTGCATATTGTTTACGCAGGGGCTTTGGCACACTATCGGATGGATCTTTTTTCCAGGGATGTGCAGCCCAATTTTGCATATCGCTAAAATCAGGTGTACCATCGGCTAACACTTTTGATGGAGTACCGGTTACAGCCAAATATGTTTTTGAACTGCAGCTTACCAACATCATTATTACCCATAAAAAAACACCGCCTGTACGTAAATATTTCATTTGTGTTATTCTTTAATATTATAGGTGGCCATTAATTTTAGCAGTACGCCATTGGTCCACCCAAACCCATCCTGCGATGGGTATTCGCCACCACCTGCATCCAGATGGGTATCTGTAACATTATACTTTTCCATAAGTTTACCGGTACTCTTAAATACTTTTACATTAAGGCCTACCCAACGCTGGGCAATATCTTTTGCTTCAGTGGTAAAGCCATAATTATCCAGTCCTTTTATAGCCATATACTCCAATGGTGCCCAACCATTTGGCGCATCCCATTGCTGACCACTATTTTTTAAAGTGGTAACTACCCCACCGGCTTTTACAAAATCATTTTGCAGCACCGCTACCATTGCTGTAGCATTGGCCGCAGGTGCCACATTAAAAAACAAAGGTTGTATACCTGCAATGGTCTTTTCTTTACTAAGGCTTTTGGTTGTAATATTATAATCGTAATACCAATGCTGGGTTTTGTTATAACAGTATTTATTAATTGCCGTTTTGCGCTTGGCAGCCAGTTGATTATAATAATTCATCTCTACCAGGTTGCCTGTTTCTTTACTGGCTTTACCCAAGGTTAATTCCAGCTGATAAAGCAAGCAATTTAGATCTACCGGGATAAGATTAGTGGTTTGAATACTGGCCATACTTTTTCCATCAGCAAACCAGCGGGTACTAAAATCCCAACCTGTTTCGGCACAGGTTCTCAGGTTTTTGTATAATAGTTTTCTGTTGGCACTTTTTATGCCAAGAAGAGAATCTTCATAAAAAGATTCCTGCCGGGGCCTGATATCCTGATCGTAATACCGGTTTAGAATACTACCGTCGGGCATTTTTACTACATGCTTTGTTTTACTTGTTTTATCCATCCAATAGGCATATTCTTTTTGCAGGGCATTTTTATACAATGCATACACCACCGTACCCTTTTTCTCTTCCAGCAATTGCAGCATCATAGCAAAAAAAGGTGGTTGAGAACGGCTTAAATAATAGCTTCTGTTGCCGTTGGGTATATGTCCATAAGTGGTTATTAGCGCTGCAAAATTATTAATCATGTCTTCCATCAAATCGTAACGGTTACTTTCCTGCAAACCAAGCATGGTAAAATAAGAATCCCAGTAATATATTTCTCTAAACCTGCCGCCTGGTACAATATAGGCGCCGGGCAAAGGCAGTAAAGAGCTGCCGGCCACAGGTTTATCTGCATTGCGTTGCAGGGCATCCCATAAGCGGGTAATGTGCGCTTTCACCTCTTCATTGGCTTCGGTTTTAAAACCTTCTGTAGGTGGTGCAGGCACCACAAAATTTTCATCTACAAAAAGCTTTAATGAAAATTTGATTGCCGGGTTACTGGTGGCAGCCAAATAATCGGCAACAATATCTTTTGGGTTACGTTTGGGAATACAATCCACAAAGGTTTTATTATCCGGAAAAATACGGCTCATTTGCACATCGGTAAATAATTTGCCATATACCATATCAGGGGTTTGCATTTGCTGGGCTTCGGCTGCCACGCAAATTATCAGTAGTGCAAGGGTTATTATATTCTTTTTCATAGTAAGCGGTTTCAATGGGTGAAATTAGCAATTCTATTACGCAAGCCAGTAGAAAGAAGCAACTATTTTAATGCCCATTCAGGCAATTACCCATGAATGTATCTTAATATATAGGCGCAGCATGGCCATATTTTTTTTGAGCCAGACTTTTGCTCACTAATGGAGCTTTACTTGCGTCGCACTCTTGTACAGGGGAATATGGGGCGGCTATTTTCTGCTGTATATTATTTTATGAACAAATGGCTTATGGCAATAGAATTACAACCCAACCTCTTGCTGCACAAAGTGCTGAAACCTGAAGAGTGCGACGCAAGTAAAGCCTCATGCCTATTCTGCTGTTTGGTCACAAAAATTTAGGGGTGTAACATTCAAAATCCCGCCTGAATGAACAGGACGGGATTTTTAGTTCTCATGTGCAAAGCGTTTATTTATAGATGGCTATTTGGTTTTCTCCTTCGCTGTTTTTAGTGCCGCGGTACATGCCCTCGCTATTAAAAATCATGGCTGTATTGCCTTTTGCATCTACGCCAATCATGCCGCCTTCGCCGCCAATTTTTACCAGTTTTTCCATTACAACGGTATGCATAGCATCTTGTAAGGAAAGGTTTTTATATTCCATTAAACAGCTTACATCGTATGCGGCTACAGCCCTTATAAACAACTCGCCATGGCCGGTACAGCTTATGGCGCAGGTTTGGTTATTGGCATAAGTGCCGCTGCCAATTATAGGGCTATCGCCCACCCGGCCAAATTGCTTATTGGTCATACCACCGGTGCTGGTTGCTGCGGCAATATTGCCCTGTGCATCGCAGGCGGCGGCACCTACTGTACCAAACTTTTTCTCGTGCAATGGTGCATCTGGTTTAGAATGGTCTAAGGCATAGTTGTTTGAGTGTTGCATGTCCTTCCATTGGTTAAACCGAAACTGCGAAAAAAAGTAGGCATCGGGCTCCATTAAAATGCCCTGGCTAACTGCAAACTCATTGGCCCCATCGCCACTTAAAAATACATGATCGCTTTTTTCCATTACAGCTTTGGCCAGTGTTATGGGATTGCGCACATTGCTAATACCACTAACAGCACCCGCCATTAATTGTTTGCCCTCCATAATGGAGGCATCCATTTCGTGGCCGCCTTTTTTGGTAAATACCGATCCGCAACCTGCATTAAAAAGAATATTATCTTCCAGTGCGGTAACTGCAGCATGAACTGCATCTACCGCCGTACCGCCATTTTGCAGAATGGCATACCCGATATTTAATGCATATTGCAAAGCTTGTTTATAGGCATTCTCCTGTTCGGCAGTTATATCCTGTTGCAGAATAGTGCCGGCACCACCGTGAATAACCAATGAGAATTTTTGCATACGTGTTGGCGGGTATATATTAAGCCGGTGAAAGTATATATTTTACACAGCAATAAATTCTAAGTTTTGAAGACATTCATTAAAAGACGTTTAACATTTACGGATATTTTTTGGATACTGATTAACCTTGTACCCTTATGGGGTGTTTGGTTTGCCGGCTGGAATGCCAAAGAAGTGTTTCTGGTATATTGTATGGAAAGTATTATTGCCGGTGGCTATAATATTATTATGATGCTGGCTACCACGATGGTTATAAAGAAAGATGCATGGTCTAATGGGGGAGAATCCACAATGGTGTCAGGGTATTTTTTTATCCTGTTTTTTATAGTACACTATGGCTTTTTTGTTTTTATACAGATGAGTTTGTTTTTAAGTATTTCTGGTATTGGACAGGATAGTTTTGGGCCTTTTGCACTTATCTCTTTTATTTTAAATGTTGGGCACTATTTATCAGCCGATACACTTAATTTATTATGGCTTTTTGTGGCTGCTTATGGCTTTACAGTTTTAAAAGATTTTTTTGTTACCGGTGCTTATAAAACTGCATCATTAAACAACCTGCTTTTTGCGCCATATGCAAGGATATTTGTACAACAGTTTTGTGTGATTATCGGTGCTTTTTTATTAGCCTTTAACCTGGGTAATGTTTTTATTATGGTTTTTGTAGTTGTGAAAATATTTTTTGAATTTTTACTGGATTTCAAGGCTATTATTAGCCAAAAAATTTTGGAAGCCAGCAAGAATAATAAGACAGGCAGTTTGTAAATTATATAAGTAGAAACTATATTGACTGTAGTTACATGCTGCCATAGTTGCTATGGCACAAGTGTGCGACGCAAGTAAAGTTGCATGATGCTTTTTTGCCTGGCTAATTAAAGGCTGTTTATCAATTTCACTATATATGCAGGAGGCTACACTCTGCCAGCAGTTTGGCTTTATCAATAGCCACGGTACCTACATCTTCGCAAACCAGTCCGCCAGCCAGATTGGCTATTTGTGCCGTTAAAATAATATCTTTTGTAACGGCATATACCAAAGAAGCTACAGCAATAACGGTATCGCCGGCGCCGCTTACATCGGCTATTTTGCGCATGTGAGAAGGGATGATTTTGGCAAAATCATTTTTTTGAATGTATACCCCTTTTTCGGATAAAGTGATGAATGAAATTTGGTGCGCCAATACCTGATGCAGTTGTTGGTGGATATTATTTAAAACCGGTTCTTCTACCTGATCGAAAATAAAATTGAGCGCTTCTTTTACTTCTTTTAAGTTGGGTTTAAATATATCAACCTCTTTATAGGAAAAGAAATTTTTGCGTTTGGGATCTACGGTTGTAACTATATTATTTGCCTTACAATATGCAATTAATTTTGCAATAAGCGATTGTGTTAATACGCCTTTGTTATAGTCCTCGAAAATAACCAAAGCAGGCTGATATTGCTGGGCATAGGTAATAAAATTATTGTATAGCTGTAGCTCGTCGTCGTTGGTGATATCATGCACCATTTCTGCATCCAAACGCATCATTTGTTGATTGCGGCTAAGAATTCGGATTTTATTGGTGGTGATTCTTTCTTTGCTTTTTAATATGAATTGAACATCTATGTTTTCTTGCTGCAATAGGCTCAATAAAATATCAGCATCAGCATCGTTGCCAATTACAGAAAACAATGTTGTTTCGGCGCCCAGCGATATGGTATTTAATGCCACATTACCTGCACCACCAATACGCTGCTCTTTTTTATGCATAGCAACAATGGGAACAGGGGCCTCAGGGGATATACGATCTACCGAACCCCACCAATAGGTATCCAACATTACATCCCCCACAACAGCCACCTTTAGGCTGGAGAAATCGTTGAATAACTTTTCGAAATTAAACATGGCAGCACTTTTAAATTTCTGTTGTATCTGTATTATTCGATTTTTTATTGCTGGCCACTGCTATATAATATAATGGAATACCTATGCAGGCAATTATTAAGCCCGGCCAGGTAAACTCTGGTTTATAAATAATAAGCAATACACAAAACGAAATACCCATTATTACATAAATAGCAGGTAATATGGGATAGCCAAATGCTTTGTAAGGTCTTTCTGCATCAGGCATTTTTTTTCTTAGAATAAATATGCCAATAATAGTGAGCACGTAAAAAATTACCACAATAAAGGATACCATATCCAGTAAATCTCCATAACGACCACTAAGACAAAGAATGGCAGCAACTGCACATTGTGCCCATAAGGCCCATGCAGGTACAGCATTTTTATTTAGAGTGCCTGCCTTTTTGAAGAACACTCCATCTTTGGCCATGGTATAATATACCCTTGCGCCGGAAAGTATTAAGCCATTATCGCAACCAAACGTTGAAATCATAATCATTAATGCAATTACAACAGTACCTGCATTACCAAAAATTATATTGGCAGCTGCAACCGCAATTCTGTCTTTTTCAACATGCGCCAGGGTTTCTAATGGCAACACAGAAATATACATGAGATTGGTAGAAACATAAATTACAGTTACTATTAGTGTACCCAAAAAAAGACTTAGGCCAATATTGCGTTGGGGATTTTTTATTTCACCTGCAATAAATGTTACATTATTCCAGGCATCGCTGCTAAATACCGAGCCAACCATGGCTGCTGCAATACCACCCATTAAGGCCGTACCAGCAATGGGTGTAATATTAAAACCTGTTGATGGATTGCAGGCGTCTATTAAGGTTGCTTTTGTAGCTACCCAGGCATTTTGCCAGTTTGCGTTCCATACATCAGCATTAAAGGCAAAAAAACCTGCCACAATAAGTCCGAATAAAGAGAGCAGTTTGGTACTCGTAAATATATTTTGAATCCATTTACTTCCTTTTACACCTCGCGTATTGGTATAGGTAAGAAAAGCAATTAAACCTATTGAAACAATTTGCGCAGCACTAACCGAAAAATAAGTGGCATTACCACAGGCATCTACCCCGGTTTGCAGACTAAATAGCTTATTATCCTCACTTAATACGGGTAATAAATAAGCGGCAAACTTGCTAAAGGCAACGCCTACAGCTGCAATGGTTCCTGTTTGTATAACCGAAAAAAAACTCCAGCCGTATAAGAAGGCAACAAGCGGATTATAAGATTCTTTTAAATACACATACTGCCCACCGGCTTTAGGAAACATGGCACTTAGTTCCCCATAACTCAAAGCGGCTGTTAGCGTCATAAAGCCAGTAATTAACCAAACACCTATTAACCAGCCGGCACTACCTACATTACGGGTAATATCTGCACTTACAATAAAAATACCCGACCCAATCATGCTGCCTGCCACTAACATGGTTCCATCCCATAAGCCTAAACTGGGTTTAAATGTAGAAGACTGTTCTGCCATACTAATCTGGTTTATAAATAGCTGATAAAAATGATTTTACCTAACAAAAAACCCCGATGTTATTTCAGCGGGGTTTGAAGATATAAAATATGTTTGAAGATTATTTAGTCTTGGTTTTTTTATAGCTTTCGTTAAGGCCTTTTACTATATCGGGGGTTATATCCCTGATGGTATCTTTATAATACAGGTAATCGCTTTCATTAGAGGCAAATACATATGCATAGCCTTTATTTATTGAATACTCCTTTAAATAGGTTTGAATAGCCAATTTAACGGCTTGTAATTTTTCAGCGGTTTCTGCCTGCATCTCCTGACCTAAGGTTTGCTCAGTTTCAGTATAATCATTTTGTAATTTCATCAATACCTGCTGGTATTCTCCTTGCTCATTTTGGCTAAGGTTGGGGCCTTTTTGCTGAAACTCTTTTAGTTTGGCCAGATAACTATTTTTAATACGGTTTAGCTTATCAGCATTTTCCTGATCCTTTTTAGTTAGTACATCTCTAACCTCTTTGTAATATTCATAATTGTCCTGCAATGAATCCAGTTCAAAATAAGCTATTTTAAAAGAGTTTAGTATGGCGGCTTTATCATTGGCCTTATTATGCATGTCCTCATTTGTATAACTATAATGCAGGTAAAATAAAAAGGCAACTGCTGCCACCAAAACAATATTGAGCGTAATTAAAACCTTATTCATTACTATGTATTATGGTATATAAATGGCGGTGAAGTTAACTGCATAGCAAAAAAAAAATTGTTAAGAAAATCATAACGAAAAATATTTTACCAATTTATATGTTCAGGAATTAAAGCCATATCTATTATACAGTATTATTGAAGGATGGAACTAAGAACATTCTAATAGGCAATTTATATACGCTATGACTGTTTTAATGATGCCATGAAAACGGGACCATGAACCGAGCGTGGCAAGAGGCGATGCCATTTTTTTTACAGCCGACCAACAAAAAAGGCCTTTTGTTGAAAGGAAAATCTTTATTTAGCCTTAAAATATTAATGCAGCAGATTGTTTTCGTATTAATAAACTAATTTACAAATTCACTTTATTAATTGTATTTGCCATATGAAATGTAGAACCCATTTAATTTGCCTTTTGTTTTTATGTGTAGCACTTTTATCGTCCTGTAGCAAAGGAGGCGGTGGCGGCAGTACCCCTACACCTACCGGACCCACCGCCAGTATTAACAGTGTGGCTGATGACAGAACTACCGCTGGCACAACCTTTAGTTTTACGGTATCGCTTAGTGCCAAAACCGACAAGGATGTTAGTATACATTATTCTACTTTGAACGGAACCGCAGAAGCGGCCAAGGATTATACCGCCACCAACGGCACACTTACCATTGCAGCAGGTAGTACATCAGCAAAAATTGAAGTGCCCATTTTAGGAGATAGTTTGCGAAAAGCTAACCAGTATTTTTATGTTCAATTGGATGCCCCACAAAATTGTACCCTTAAAACCAGCAAGGGTTCTGGTACCATAAAAAATGAAAACGGCACTTATTTTCCTGTAGATAATACCGGTTTTACCACCCCAGAAACCTACGATGGATATCACCTGGCATGGTCGGATGAATTTAGTGGAAAGTCTGTTAATGAAAATGACTGGACCTTTGAAACTGGCAATAACAATGGCTGGGGTAATGCAGAATTGGAATATTATACCGGCAGAACCCAAAATGCTTTTGTTTCCCAGGGAAATCTCATCATCGAAGCAAGGCAGGAGGCGTATAATGGCAGCCAATACACATCGGCTCGTATGATTACCAAAAACAAAAAAACCTTTCAATATGGCCGAATAGATATTCGTGCAAAGCTTCCTTCTACCAAAGGCATATGGCCAGCATTATGGTTATTGGGCAATAATATAGATCAGGTAAACTGGCCGGCTTGCGGAGAAATTGATATGATGGAACTATTGGGCCAGGAACCTAATAAAGTTTATGGCACCTTACATTATGGGGCTAACACCACACTTCACGAATCTATTGGTACCAATTATGTGCTACCTGGAGCTTCATTCGATCAGGAATTTCATGTATTTAGCCTTATCTGGGAAGAAAACAGCATCAAAATATTGATTGATGACACCCAGTTTTTTGCCGCTACAAAAGCCAATGTAACCGCGGCTTATCCATTTAATAACCCATTCTTTTTTATTTTCAATATAGCAGTAGGCGGTAACTGGCCCGGTGCACCCGATGCCAATACAGTATTTCCACAACGAATGGTGGTAGACTATGTAAGGGTATTTCAAAAATAAACCAAAGTCGGTTAAATGGTTAGCCGGCACAGGAACAAGGGATGTAGCTTTACTTGTGTCACTCACTTGTACTGTACAATATAACTGGGCAAAAGCCAACAGCCGCCCAATGTACAGAACCCATGAACCGAGCGTGGCAAGTGGCGATGCCATAAAAAACTGCAGCTCACCAACAAATAAAACATTCCCATACAGGCATAAAAAAACCGGAAGCTTTTACTTCCGGTTTTTTATTACTTATATTCAATTACTCTTCGTCATCAAAATTCATCGCTTCCCTTGCGGTTGACAGCAATTCATATTCTTCTTTGCTACCAACTATCAGGCTTTCGAATTCTTTCTGTCCTGTACCTGCAGGTATCAGGTGACCTGTAATTACGTTTTCTTTCAAGCCCAGCATAAAGTCGGCCTTACCTTGAATAGCGGCAGAGCTTAATACTTTAGTGGTTTCCTGGAATGATGCGGCTGAAATCCAGCTTTGAACACCGAGTGAAGCTTTGGTAATACCCAACAATACCGGTGTAGCAGTAGCAGGTTCAGCGTCTCTTACTTCTGCCAGCTTTTTATCAGCACGGCGTAGAACAGAGTTTTCTTCGCGGAATTCACGTACAGTAACAATTTGTCCTGCGCGGAATTTGGTACTGTCGCCCGGATTGGTAATTACTTTTTTATCAAATATGCGGTCATTCTCTTCGTTAAAGTCGTATCTGTCTTCCAGATCTTCTTCCAGGAATCTTGTATCACCTGCGTGTACAATTTCCACTTTCTTCATCATCTGGCGAACAATCACTTCAATGTGTTTATCATTGATACGCACACCTTGTAAACGATACACTTCCTGAATTTCATTTACCACATATTCCTGTACAGCGAAAGGCCCTTTAATAGCAAGTATATCCGCAGGTGCTGTTTGGCCATCACTCATTGGAGTACCGGCTTTTACAAAGTCGCCATCCTGTACAAGGATTTGACGTGTAAGCGGAACAAGGTATTTTTTAACAACACCATCTTTAGCTTCCACTACAATTTCGCGGTTACCACGTTTAACATTACCAAAAGTAACCACACCATCAATTTCGCAAACTACGGCTGGATTACTTGGGTTACGTGCCTCGAACAATTCTGTTACACGAGGCAAACCACCGGTAATATCACCGCTCTTACGCATGGTTCTAGGTATTTTAGCAATAACCTGACCGGCTTTTACAGCATCGCCTTCTTCTACAATCAAGCGGCTGCCAACTGGAAGGTTATAGGTTTTTACATCCTTACCTTCAACAATTAAACCTGGTATTTTGGTTTTATCTTTTGTTTCAATAACTACTTTATCGCGGTGGCCGGTTTGTTCATCAGCTTCTTCACGGTAAGTAATACCATCCAATACATTATCAAATTTAATAGCACCAGCTATTTCAGATATGATTACATTGTTGAACGGATCCCATGTACAGATAACTTCACCTTTTTTCACAAACTGTCCGTCTTTAACAGCCAATGTTGCACCATAAGGTACGTTATTGGTAATCATCAAACGGTCGTTTTTAAGGTCCATGATACGTACCTCACCAGTACGGCCAATTACAATAGAAACCTTATCGCCTTCATTATTTACTGTTTGTACAGTACGTAAACCATCAAATTGGATAGTTCCTTCAAATCGTGCAGTTAATGCAGATTCAACCGAAGCTGAACCGGCAACACCACCCACGTGGAAGGTACGTAAGGTTAGCTGGGTACCAGGCTCACCAATTGACTGTGCAGCAATGATACCTACTGCATCACCTTTTTGTGTAATATAACCGGTAGCAAGGTTTTTACCATAACATTTCACACACACACCACGCTTACACTCGCAGGTAAGTACAGAGCGAATTTCTACAGTTTCAATACCTGATTCTTCAATGTATTTGGCTACATCAGCAGATATTTCCAAACCAGCTTCAATTATCAGTTCATCTGTAATTGGGTTGTACACATTATGTAATGATGTACGACCTTCAATCCTGTCAGAAAGTGGTTCAATAATATCTTCATTATCTTTTAGTGCACTTGTAGCAATACCACGTAATGTACCACAATCTTCTTCACCTATTACCACATCCTGTGCAACGTCAACCAAACGACGGGTTAGATAACCGGCATCCGCTGTTTTAAGGGCGGTATCAGCCAAACCTTTACGGGCACCGTGGGTAGAGATAAAGTAATCCAATACATTCAATCCACCTTTAAAGTTGGAAAGAATAGGATTCTCGATAATCTCAGAACCAGTTGAACCTGATTTTCTTGGTTTAGCCATCAAACCCCTGATACCAGCCAGCTGTTTAACCTGCTGCTTACTACCACGCGCACCGGAATCAAGCATCATGTAAACAGAGTTAAACCCTTGTTTATCAGTCTGCATTTCCCTAATCAATGTTTCGGTAATACGTGTATCCACACGGCTCCAAATATCAATTACCTGATTATATCGTTCGTTATTGGTAATAAGACCCATATTATAGTTTTCCCAAACCTCATCCACTTCCACTTTTGCCTGATCCAGCAATTCATCTCTTAATGCCGGGATAATAAGGTCATTAATACTAAATGATAAACCACCACGGAATGCCATACGGAAACCAAGTGTTTTAATATCATCCAGGAATTTGGCAGTTTTAGGAACGTTGGTAATTTTAATGATATCACCAATAATCTCCCTTAAACTTTTCTTGGTAAGCAATGCATTAATATAGCCTACTTCCTGAGGAACGTGCTGATTAAACAACACCCTTCCTACAGTAGTATCTACCAGTTTTTTAACCAATACGCCGTTATCACGTACATTGGTTTTTACCTTAATAGTGGCATGTAGATCTACCCGGCCTTCATTGTAGGCGATCAACACTTCTTCCATACTATAGAATGCCATTCCTTCACCTTTTACTTTCTCGGTAGCGGTGGTTTTTTTAGGCTTGGTAATATAATACAAGCCCAATACCATGTCCTGAGAAGGAAGGGTGATTGGCGTACCATTCTGCGGGTTAAGAATATTATGTGCAGATAACATTAACAGCTGAGCTTCCAAAATAGCAGCGCTGCTTAATGGAACGTGTACCGCCATCTGGTCACCATCAAAGTCGGCGTTAAACGCAGACGTTACCAAAGGGTGTAACTGAATGGCTTTACCTTCTACCAGTTTAGGCTGAAATGCCTGAATAGATAAACGGTGCAATGTAGGCGCCCTGTTTAACATTACAGGATGACCTTTTAATATGTTTTCAAGAATATCCCAAACAACAGCATCTTTTCTGTCAACCAGTTTCTTGGCCGATTTTACTGTTTTTACAATACCCCTTTCAATTAATTTACGGATAATAAATGGCTTAAATAATTCAGCAGCCATATCTTTTGGTAAACCGCACTCATGCATTTTCAAATCCGGTCCTACCACAATTACAGAACGACCAGAGTAGTCAACACGTTTACCCAATAAGTTTTGACGGAAACGACCTTGCTTACCTTTAAGTACGTCAGACAAAGACTTCAAAGCACGGCCACCTTCTGCCTTAACAGCATTTGATTTACGTGAGTTATCAAACAAACTGTCTATCGCTTCCTGTAACATACGTTTTTCATTACGTAAGATTACTTCCGGTGCTTTAATTTCCAGCAAACGCTTTAAACGGTTGTTACGGATAATTACACGACGATATAAATCATTTAAATCAGAAGAAGCGAAACGGCCACCATCCAATGGCACCAATGGGCGAAGTTCTGGCGGAATAACCGGGATATATTGCATTACCATCCACTCTGGGCGGTTGGTAATTCTTGTGCTGGCATCGCGGAAAGATTCCACAACACTTAAACGCTTTAAAGCATCAGCTTTACGTTGCTGAGAAGTTTCGTTGGCAGCGGCATTACGTAATGAGAAGCTTAATTCATCCAGCTCTATACGTTGTAATAAATCATGAACTGCTTCAGCACCCATTTTGGCAATAAACTTCATTGGGTCTTCATCAGACAGGTATTGATTATCCTTTGGCAGGTTATCAATAATTTCCAGGTATTCTTCTTCAGAAAGTAAATCACCTGATTTTAAACCTTTGTCTTCACGAATACCGGCCTGTATAACTGCATATCTTTCATAATATACAATGCTTTCAAGTTTTTTAGAACTCATTCCCAGCAAGTATCCAATTTTGTTAGGCAAACTCTTAAAATACCAGATATGTACAACAGGAACCACCAGTTTAATGTGTCCCATACGTTCGCGGCGAACCTTTTTCTCAGTTACTTCTACCCCGCAACGGTCGCAAACAATACCCTTATAACGAATACGTTTGTACTTGCCGCAAGCACACTCATAATCCTTCACCGGTCCAAAAATACGTTCGCAAAACAAACCATCTCTTTCGGGTTTGTAAGTACGGTAGTTAATAGTTTCCGGCTTTAATACTTCGCCAAAACTGCGTTCCAAAATACTGTCGGGAGACGCAAGACCAATCGTAATTTGTGAAAAAGTTGGTCTCGGACGGTTGTCTTTTTTAATGGCCATATTAAAAATTGCAATTTTTTGAAAATTTGGTTTGCCTTATGTACCCGGCTTCGGGTGTAAAAATTTATCGTTCCTTGCGTCGCACACTTCAACTGTAAATTCCTGATCATCAGGGAATTACAAATGAATTCACATCAAGTAAGGGGATAAACTGTTACGTAAAAAGCCAATTGGATACAATACTTCAAAATGCATAAGTCGGCAAAGGTAATGAAATATATAAAACAGCAAAAGGCAAAGTTTTTTTTAACAAGCCATAAAAGCACTATTAGCAAATTTTTTACTGCTGCTGTTTTTGCCCAATATTGTTATACAGTACAAGAGTGCGACGCAAGCGGTGCCCCATTGCAGCATTGTTGCCCGGTTCAAAAAACTAAGGGCACAAAAAAACCGGTAACAACCGGCTTTCTGTGTATAAACAATTAATTATTTACTTAAATACATGCTCTTCTCCTTATACAAAGTTCTAAAATAAGGATCTCTAAGGTCTTTAATAAAGCGGATGGCTTCTCCGGTACTCTTCATTTCGGGGCCAAGTTCTTTATTTACATTGGGGAATTTATTAAAGCTAAAAACCGGTTCTTTAATAGCAAAGCCCTGCAGTTTTTTCTCAAAAGTAAATTCGGTAAGCTTTGCAGCGCCTAACATAACCTTGGTAGCTATATTTAAATAAGGTATTTGGTAGGCTTTGGCTATAAAAGGAGTGGTACGGCTGGCCCTTGGATTGGCTTCAATTACAAACACTTTACCATCTTTAATGGCAAACTGGATATTAATTAACCCTTTAATATTTAGTGCACGGGCAATTTTTTCTGCATAATACTCCATGGTGGTAATTACCAATGGGGTAAGGTTAAAGGCGGGCAATACGGCATTGCTATCGCCGCTATGGATACCTGCCGGCTCAATATGCTCCATTACGCCCATTACATGAAAGGTTTCACCATCAAAAATTCCATCAATCTCAGCTTCCTGGCAACGGTCAAGAAAATGATCTATCAAAATTTTGTTATCAGGTAAATGCTTTATCAGGCTAATAACCGCTTTTTCCAGCTCTTCATCATTAATTACAATACGCATGCGCTGGCCGCCTAAAACATAACTTGGGCGAACCAATACAGGGAAACCTACTTTTTGGGCTACTTCAATGGCTTCATCGGCATTAAATGCGGTACCATATTCGGGATAAGGAATTTCAAGTTCTTTTAATAAATCACTAAAACGGCCCCTATCCTCGGCTATATCCATGCTATCAAAAGAGGTTCCTATTATTTTAATACCCTTTTCGTGTAAACGTTTGGCTAGTTTAAGTGCAGTTTGGCCGCCTAATTGTACAATTACGCCTTCGGGTTGCTCTAATTCTATAATTTCCCACAAATGCTCCCAGTAAACGGGTTCAAAGTAGAGTTTATCGGCCATATCAAAATCGGTACTTACCGTTTCGGGGTTACAATTAATCATGATGGCTTCGTAACCACACTCTTTTATGGCCAGTAAACCATGTACGCAGCAGTAATCAAATTCAATACCTTGACCAATTCTGTTTGGCCCGCTGCCTAAAACAATCACCTTTTTTCTTTGAGAAGAAATAGATTCGTTTGAAGAAATTGTTTGACTCATTTTTAAAGAATTGCGCAAAATTAAGGGTATGCAACCTTTTTGGAAAGATTAATTATCAATACTTTCCCACCATTTGTATTCTACCATCAATTACAAACAGTTGTTTGCGTGCACCTAATTATTGCAATGGCAAAAATTATTCATCTTTGAGGCATGAAAATGGAATTTAGTTTGTTAGAGGTTTCAAAGGCCGCTGCAACGCTTTGGCACTATGGGAAAAATGCAAAAGTATGGGCATTTCACGGTGAAATGGGTGCTGGCAAAACTACATTTATACATATGTTATGCAGCCAGCTACAAACAACAGATGTGGTGAGCAGCCCAACATTTGCTATTATTAATGAATATCAAACACAAGCAGCCGGCACTGTTTTTCATATGGATTGGTACAGACTCTCCAGCGAAGAGGAAGCCATACAAGCCGGCGTAGAGGATTGTTTAATTAGCGGTCATCTTTGTTTGGTAGAATGGCCCGAAAAAGCACCTGGCTTATTACTTGACAATACGTTACATATTTACCTGAGCACCGCCCAAAACCAAAACAGGTTACTGGAAGCCAGCTTTAAACCATTATAAATATATTGTATGGGCCGGGCATTAAAAATACTATGAGGCTTTTCTTGCGTCGCACACTGCAGGGTTCGGTACTTTGCCCGGCAAATATTTGCCCTATATAAATTCTTTGGAATTGTTTTTAACTAGCAATTGAAACGTCCTGCTGCCATTTGTTACAGGTGTACAAGTGTGCGACGCAAGTAATGCTGCTATTTGCACTTTGCCAGGAACAAAAAAATTAACAACAAGCATCTAATAAATATAATACCGACTGGTAATTGCAGCCTGTTGCTTCTGTCATAGCCATTTCGCATGTTTTGCCCGAGGAATAATAGCCATCGTAGGGCATTTCCATTACTTCAGCAGCCTCGCTTTTTGTAGCAGCATGGGTAAGCGCCGGATAATAAAAGCCCCTGTCGCCAGCCATACCACAACAACTGCTCAAAAAGGGTATGGTGGCGTGATCTGCACAAGCTTTACCAATAGCTTGCATCTGTGGCATCAAGTTCATTTTATGTACCGAACAAACCGGGTGAAAAGCAATGTTTTGCAATTTGCGTTTCAATGTCAAACGGGGCAATAAATAATCAGCAGCAAAATCCAGGGTATCAATAAATCGTAATTTATTATAAAGGGCTTTATTTTCTTCCGTTAAAAAAGGCATTGCCTGTTGCAACGAATGCGTACAGGAGGTAACATCTACCAGCACAGGTATAGCCCCTTGACGGGTTTGCTGCCACAACAATGCTATTGTGTTATTAATGGTAATAGCATAAGCCTCAGAAAAACCTTTGGAAGTAAATAATTGGCCACAACAAACGCCAGTTGTATTGGCAGGTATAAATACTTTAAGTGCAGCTTTATCGCAAAGAGATTGTATAATTGCTGGTAATGTATTTTGAGCCTGTTTGTCTGCACCCATCATCCGGGTAATGCAGGTAGGAAAATAAACAATATCCGCATTGGCAACTTCATTTGGCTTAATTGCTACCGGTCTGGTAATTGAATCTATCCATAGGGGGAAACCAGGTACTATTTTTTTTACTGTCCGCGTAATAAATGCCATACCCTTATTAGCCGTAACCGCATTAACGCCGTTACCAAATTGCAATCCGGTTTTTACCAGCCGCTCTATGGCACCAAAATTCCGGGCAACTGTATTGGCCATCCTATTAGAAAAAGGCGAATGATTTTCACGTCTTAATCGCTTTATGAGTTCTCCGGTATTAATATTCACCGGGCAATCTGTGGCACACATGCCATCTACCGCACAGGTATCCATTCCGGCAAACTGAAAGGCTTTTACCAACGCATCATACTCCTGCTGATTATTTTCTTGTTTTAATCGTTGCAAAGCCCTTCTAACCTGTATGCGCTGGCGTGGAGTAAGCGTATAATCCCGGCTGGGGCAACGGTTTTCGCAATAACCACATTCTACACATTTATCAACCTCGGCTTCTACAACCGGCATTGTTTTTAAATTTTTAAGATGGCATTTGTCATCTGTATTTATAATTACTCCGGGGTTTAAAATATTATCCGGATCTACCAGCAATTTCAACGATTGCATAATTGTATACGCTTCACTACCCCATTCATCTTTTACATAAGGCGCTATTTGCCTGCCGGTGCCATGCTCTGCTTTTAAAGAACCATTGTAGGTATGGATAATCAGTTGGGCAAGATCATCGTTAAATTGTTCAAACACGGCCAGGTCTTGCGGTGTATTCACTGGTTGTGTTATTAAAAAATGTAAATTACCTTCTTTGGCATGACCGAATATAATGGCATTGGTATATTGATATTTTACAAACAATTGCTGCAAATCTGTTACGGCATTACCCAAATATTCCAATGGTACGGCCACATCTTCCAACATAGCCGTAGTGCCTTTTTCGCGAACTGCTGCAACAGAAGGGTACATGCCTTTTCTTATTTTCCATAGCTTGCCCTGGGCAACGGCGTCTTTTGTAAAATCTACCATACCAATTAAAGGCATGGATTGTATAATAGTGCTGGCTTTAAAAAACAACTCTTCCAGCGCTTCGGGGGAAGAAGCCTGGTATTCACATAAAATGGCAGTAGCATTTGCCGGCAGCCCATGTATAATGGGCGGGCAATAATCCAGGTGCTCAATAGAAGCCATGGCGGGCCTGTCCATTAATTCCAGCGCTTCTGCCTGCGTTGATTTTAACGCCGGTATAAAAGAAGCAGCCACCACCGGATTTTCAAAGAATAGTAGTCCGGTAATCTTATATGGCTTATCAGGTATGGTATTTAAAATAGCAGATGCAATAAATGCCAATGTTCCTTCGCCACCAATTAATAAATGGGCTAATATATCCAATGGATGCTGATGATCAGCAAACGCATTTAAACTATACCCTACGGTGTTTTTTATTTTATATTTCTGCCGTATTTTTTTTAGCAATGCATCACTGCCAATCACCTGTTGCTGTAGTGCCAATATGCCATCATGTAAAGGTTTATCTTCTATGGCAAAGCGTGTATAATCATCAGCAACTGCGGTGTTGTAATCATGCCCGTTGGGCAATACAAAATGTACCGACTGCATGGTGTGATAGGCATTATGTACAACCCCACAGCACATGCCGCTGCTATTATTAGAAAGTATACCCCCCATCATTGCAGCACTAATAGATGCAGGATCGGGGCCAATTTTAGTTTGGTATTTTTTTAATGCATGGTTTACATGTGCGCCAATTGCGGCCGGCTGTACCCGCACGCTTAAACCATTGTTTAAAGGCTGTATTAGTTTCCAATGGCGGCTTAAATCAACCAAAATACCATCGGTTATAGATTGCCCGCTTAAGCTGGTACCGGCAGCCCTGAATGTAAGCGGTACTTTTGTTTGTGCAGCAAAAGCAAATAGTTTCTTTATTTCATCAATAGTATCTGGCTGTACAATTGCCTGGGGCAGCAAATAATAAAACCCAGCATCTCCGGCAAAAGCATACCTGTCAATTAAATCGGCCTTTATTTTTTCTTTGGGCAATATATCTAACAACTGCGCTGCAATACCTGTATGCATCATTACTATTTTTGGGCGATTATTTTACCCAATAGTACAAAAGAAATCTTACACAGTTTACAGCATAATAAACACTAAAAGCAATTATTGGCATACCAAATACAAAAAGATATCATGTAGTAAAACAGAAACCGGCTAGTAACCGCATCATTTATTTACATTCACAAAAAAAAGCAGCAGATTTTTATGAAAATTTCAAGTAAGGCTGGCAGGTATGGCTGGTTAGTGGTATTATGTTTGGCGTTTTGCCCTTTTATACCTGTGCAATCGCAGGTAAAAACAGGAATTCCACCTTTTAATATTTTACTTACTAATAACAAATATTTAAAAGCCGCAGATCTTAATAAAAACATGCCCCTAATGCTGGTATATTTCGATCCGGATTGCGAGCATTGCAAGGAGTTTACCAGCAGTTTTATAAGCCATATTAACGACTTAAAGCAAACCCAAATTGTTATGATTTCGTTTACGCCTGTAGCGGCCATCAAAAAATTTGAAACCGAGTTTAAGCTTGGCCAGTATGCCAATATAAAATTGGGTACCGAAGGCTTAACATTTGTTGTGCAGCGATATTATAATATTCAAAAATTTCCCTTTATTGCGATATTTAATAAAAAAGGGGTGGTTATTTCTACCTACTATAAAGTGCCCGCCATTGATGAGCTGATAACAAAATTAATCATGCCCTAAAACCATTGTTTCGCAAACAGGCAGGAGGCTTTTTATGAGCCGGGCTTTAACAAATATGGCAACATCCTTGCGTCGCACTCTTGTGCTGCCGGATAAAATGGCGGCAATTATGGCTATATAAATAATTTATCTTTTGAAAATGTAGGAGCAAAATAAAGAGCTACAATTCTGCTGAATAGAGAACAGAACCCTGCAGTGTGCGACGCAAGTAGAGCTGCCCAGAGCACCAAGGCCGGTAACCAAAAACTATAAGCTAAACCTGAACCCGGCAAAAATGCCAAAGCGTTGCTGTTTTACATCAGGCAATGGCTGTGGTAATACACGCCATATAAAATCTATACGAAAGAATTTAAAGATATTGTCTATACCCGTGCCAATTTCCATGTACAATTTGCCATCAAGCGATTTAAAGGGGGCCCCGGTTACAAAATTTAATTGCTTATTGGCATCGCTTAAATTACCTACAATGCCTTTGGCCTCCCAAAACTGGCGTAGCTTAAGTTTGCGGGTTAATGGAATATAGCGGAATAAACCACTGCCTACATTGTGTTCTATATTAAAACCTGCATATTGATCTGTTAAGTATTCAAAGCGATTCATCAGGTTAAAGGAGTAGCGGCTATAATACCACCACTCGTTACCAGGCTGATGATCAAGCATTTGATAAGGCAAAGTGCCAAATACCTTACCCGCAAAAAAGTTATAATACAAACTACCGTAGGGCACCAGTTTTATATAATCCGATACCGAGAAATCGAGTTTATCGTATGTATAGCTACTGTTTAATACGCCCTGAAAACCATGTGTATACTTTAAAGAAACAATTGGGTATTGGCTGCCAAAACTGGAACGGTAAAAATTATCTTCTAAGAATCTTTCCTGATAGGCGTATCGTAGCCGGATGCTGGTTTCAAAAGTATTTAACGGATCGCCGGTGGAGGAAGGGAAAAACTCTTTGCCAGGCAAATTAAGTAAAGCAGTATACTGCTTGCTGGAAGCACCCAGATCAATTGATAAACTTTTGTATGTCTCAGTAAAATATTCAATTTTTCTTTCTTCTACCCGTTGAAACTTAAAGGGCACATTGGCTTTGCGTGCAAAGCTGGCAAAAATATTATCGCTACCCAACTGGTCGTAATAAACCTGACCATTATCCAGGTCGTTTTTATACGATAAAGAAATATAGCTCCAGGGCTGTCGGCTAAACTGGTATTTCACTTCGGCCCGGCCTTTAAATTGTTGATCGGTAAAGCCATACGCCAGATAGCCACGCAGGTTCCAGTGCTGGCTAAAGCCTTTATTGGTTGCCAGATCGAAACGTACACGGGTACCTTCGTACCGGTTACCTGTTAGCCAGTAAAACCAGGGGCCTACCCGGATATTACCCAAATCCCGGGTTCCGGTGGTTAATAAATCGGCAGTATGTTTATACCGCAAAAAGGTTTTATTGTTGGTTAAAGTATCCAGCAAGGTATAAATAGCCTGCTCATTTTTATTAAGTGGTTCAAAACGATTTTTATTCCAGAAAGAATCGGGCAGGTTATTGGTTTTAGGTATCAGTATAATATCCTCGTTGGCTTTACTTTTAGCCAGCTCTCTTAGCACCGTATCGCTATTTACCATGACATTCCTGAATGTGGTGGTTTTACGTCCTTTGGCACCCAGTTTATTTTCGCCTACAGGGGCCAGGTCTACAACAAACTTATCCTTGTACAGGAACCATAAGGTATCGTTCACCAATTTATATTCCTGTATCAGGCTAAGTCCTTTAACAAAATTGATGTTTACATCCATCGAAGGGCGCATGGTAATTTTTTGAATGGCAAAACTGGTGTCGTTTACCCAACAATCACCATCAAATGTATTTTCGCCAATGCGTTTGGGGCTAAATTTTAAATGTACCAGTCTTCTGCCACCCAGGTATTGTGTGTCCAGCAGTTTATAATTATAGTAGTTATCTGCATTATCGGCAATTGGGCTAATAAATGATTGGTCAAAAACCGGTATCAGGTTACTATACACATTTACATTTTGATAAGTAGCACCCAATTGTTTCATCCAGCTTTCATTGGTAAAACCACTGGCATTGGTGGCTTTCATTACTTCCCTGGTTTTATAGGGTTGTTTTTGATAATAATAATCAGAAATTGTTTCTGTAAGGTAAATAGGCAGGAAAGCCGTTTTTTCACTGGTAGTATCTGTATAATCAAAAATAAAGTTCAGGGGCTTTAACAGAAAGTTTTTTGAGAGTTTATCCTTATTTACATTATTAATATCCAGTTCCAGTTTATTGTATACTTCGTAGCCATAATTATCAAACTGGCTTTTATTATTACGGTCTTTATGGGCAATAATCTTACGCCAAAACCAAAGGGCCCGGTTATATTTTACTTTCACCACGGCTTCATGCTGGGGTGGCAAAACCTCTATATACACCGTTATAAAGGCCGAATCCTGCGCCTCTGTAAAAGGAATTTGGGTAAGCTTATACCCTACATTGTTTATTTCAAGGGTATCACCCACCGGCCAGCTGGAAAACCGGAATTCAAAATTGCCTAATGAATCTGTGAGCATTCCCCTGCCACTCAATTTAAAAACAGCAGAAGCATAGGGTATTGGTTCATCGCTTTGTTTGTCTAATACTATACCTTTTAATGTTTTTACCTGTGCACCAGCTGTTAATACTGTTACAAAGCACACTAATAAAAACAAATACTTTTTAAAAAATCGCATATTAAGCGCAAAATTAGCCTTATTCATAAATTCCAGCTGCCACATATTGATATACGACATTTTATTAATGGTAGTTTAACGTATTGTAGGCAGTTTACATAAACAGAGGCGCTAAACAGGCCCGGTCAAAGGTTGACTTAAGGATTTGCAGATAGTTTATTGCGCCCCAATTATATTTGGCCTGGCAAGCAAAAATGCGCTTTGCCAAAAAATCTGTATCCCTTTAAAGGCAAACTACAAACAGATTCACCTATTTTTGCGCAACTTTAAAACAAAAGCACCATGAGTGTATTAGTAAATAAAAATTCCAGAATCATTGTTCAGGGATTCACAGGTACAGAAGGCACTTTCCATGCCAGTCAAATGATAGAATACGGCACCAATGTAGTTGGCGGTGTAACCCCGGGCAAAGGTGGTAGCAGCCATTTGGACAAACCCGTTTTTAATACAGTGGCCGATGCAGTTAAATCAACTGACGCTAATGTTAGTATCATTTTTGTGCCGCCTGCATTTGCTGCAGACGCCATTATGGAAGCCGCTGATGCGGGTATTGCATTGGTTGTTTGTATTACTGAGGGTATTCCAGTACAAGATATGGTTCGCGTAAAAAATTATTTATCAGAAAAAAATACCCGCCTTATTGGCCCTAACTGCCCTGGTGTAATTACTGCAGGCGAAGCCAAAGTAGGTATTATGCCAGGTTTTATCTTTAAAGCAGGCCGTATTGGTGTAGTTTCTAAATCTGGTACACTTACCTACGAAGCTGCTGATCAGGCAGTTAAAGCAGGTTTGGGCATTAGCACAGCCATAGGTATTGGTGGCGACCCAATCATTGGCACCACTACCAAAGAAGCGGTTGAGTTATTAATGAACGATCCTGAAACTGATGGCATAATTATGATTGGTGAAATTGGTGGTAGCATGGAAGCAGATGCTGCCCGTTGGATAAAAGCAAACGGCACAAAACCAGTTGTTGGGTTTATTGCAGGCCAAACAGCGCCTCCGGGCCGCAGAATGGGTCATGCCGGTGCCATCATTGGCGGTGCAGAAGATACAGCTGCTGCAAAAATGAAAATCATGGAAGAATGTGGCATACATGTGGTAGCCAGCCCTGCAGATATTGGCAGCACCATGGCCAAAGCACTTGGTAAATAAAAAACCATTAATATTTAAAATGGCTGTCTGTTAAGGCAGCCATTTTTGTTGGTGGGCTATAGAACTTATGGCATCTTTTCTTGCGACGCTCCTTTCAGCTGTAGTAATCCTTTTCAGCAAAATAAAAGGCAAAACACTTTATCTTTAATACCATAAAAAATTATATACCCATAATTTCTTAAGGAAAAATGCCCCCCGATTTATTATATCAAATTGCCTTAACGCAAATACCTCATATTGGCAGTGCACAAGCCAGGGTTCTAATAAACCATTTTGGCGATGCTGAAAGCATTTTTAAAGCCAAACAAAAAACACTGGAAAGCATAGAAAGTATTGGCGAAGTAAGGGCCAGTGCAGTGAAAGCTTTTACTGATTTTTCAGGGGCAGAAGCCGAAATAAGTTTTATTGAAAAATATAAAATTACCCCCCTGTTTATTACCAACCCCAACTATCCGCAGCGACTAACCAGGTGCTTTGATGCACCCGCCATGTTATATTACCGTGGTAGTGCAGATGTAAACAGCGCCAAAATCATCAGCATTATAGGCACCCGTAATAATACCGATTATGGCAAAGCCATTACCGAAAAATTTGTTGAAGAACTGGCTGCCCAAAATGTACTTATTATTAGCGGACTGGCATATGGCATAGATGCCATTGCCCATAAAGCAGCATTACACAACCAGCTACCCACTATTGGGGTTCTGGCCCATGGGTTAGATACTATTTATCCGGCACAACATAAAAATCTGGCTAAAGAAATACTAGCATCGGGAGGGGGATTATTAACCGAGTTTGGCAAAGAAACCAAAGCAGATAAACATAATTTTCCACGCCGTAACAGAATAGTGGCAGGCATGGCAGATGCCACCATTGTGGTAGAAACAGCCATAAAAGGTGGCAGCATGATTACAGCCGAGCTGGCCCATAATTACAACAGGGATGTTTTTGCTTTTCCTGGAAAAACAACAGATAGTAAAAGTGCAGGTTGCAATTTTTTAATTGCACATAAAAGAGCTGAATTATTAACCAGTGCCAATGATTTTATAAAAGCCATGCGCTGGGAGCCCAGAAAAATAAAACCAAAAGCACAACAGGAATTATTTATTGATCTATCAAAAGAGGAAAAGCTGATTGTGCAGCTTTTATCAGCAAAAGAAACTGTTCATATTGATGAAATATTTTTATTAAGCGGTTTAACCAGCAGCGCAGTTGCAGGGGCTATGCTTAGCCTTGAATTACAAAATATTGTAAGCTCCTTGCCCGGCAAACTGTATAAACTTTGCTAATAGTTAATCCTGCATTTTTACAAGTAAGCTGAGTAGCATTACTTTAGTACAAGAGTGCGACGCAACGGCTGCCCAATTTTTATTGTTAAGCCCGGCACAAAAAATAAAATAATACAATAACAGTGCAACAGAATGCATGCGCTGATTGTCACCTCACAAAATGATTGCATGAAGCAAGTGGTATGTATTTTGGTTGCCTGTATAATGTTGTTTTCAACAAGCATTGCGCAAAAAGAAATTGCCTATGCTAAGTTGGGGGCCAGCATGAAATTTTTACTGGCACAACAAAAACCAGTATCTCCATTTTTACGTATTGTAAATGGTCGGCAAATGGTAGCTGTGCAATTAGAAACAACACCAAATACAAGTGCTGCCGCTTTACGAAAACAAGGATATCAGATACGTACTGTAATGGGTAGCGTGGCAACAGCAGATATTCCACTATCGCAAATACTCGATTTGGCTGCCCTGCCCATGATTAAAAGAATTGAACTTCCACTGATATTTGAAAAAACGGCCGATACGGTGATGCGCCGTTTAACTACAGTAGAACAGGTATTGCAGGGCGCAGCACCCCTTGATAAAGCCTATACCGGCCGAAATGTTTTAGTAGGCATTATTGATGATGGTGTGGATTTTAGCCATCCTGATTTTTATGATGCCGATGGCAACCTGCGTATTAGTTATTTATGGAACATGGATAACAATAACGGCCAACACCCACAAGGTTTTAATTATGGAACCGAATGGCCAAAAGACTCACTGGTAAGGTATGCGCAGTTATATAAAAGAAATTTGTATACCGGCTATGAAATGGAAAACCGCTTTGGATCTACATTTCATGGCACTTCTGTTACCAGTTTGGCAGCAGGTAATAGTGGTGTAGCCACAGGTGCTACTATTGTTGATGTTGCCCTTACCGCTTTTACTGATACCATTATAAAATCTGACCGTATTATTGATGCCATTGCCTATATCTATAATAAAGCACAGCAATTAGATAAACGCTGCGTTATCAATATAAGTTTGGGCTCTCAATATGGCGGCCCGCATGATGGTAAAACCCTGGTGGAAAAAGCAATTGATAATTTTTGCAACCTGCATAATAATGTGCTGGTATGTGTTTCTGCAGGTAATAATGGTAACGACTGGAAACATTGGGGTGGCTTTCCTATAGATGCCGATTCTAGTTTTGGCATGTTTAAGGTGGCCTATTCAGCATCTTTGTATGTATGTGTTCCCAGGCAATACAGCAAAACACTGCAGTTAGCATTATCTGAATCTAAAGCAGATACAAAGGGCTTTGACAGTACATTGAACAGCCCCTATTACCAAACGCCATACCTATCCATTGACAGTTTAATACAATTGGATCATCCGGTTGAATTTACCAGCTATTTACCCAACCGGCAGCTATCGGCATTTTTAAGCATTACAGCAGCGCATGCCAATGATGATTATGATGAAATTATAATTACCCCAAACGAACAAACCTCAGGCAATGGCCCTGTGTTTGATGAACATATTTACCGGTATATCTTCAAAGGCATAGGAACGGTGCATGTTTGGTACCCGTTTTGGAACCTGCATCCTATTTATTATTTTGGGGCCAACCCATTTCCTGATAACCCATCTTACCATAATACGGATAATGAGTATAGCACCATCATTCCCACCAATGGTTTTACTGTTTTATCGTCTGGTGCCTATAACCTAAGAACATGTTATGTAAATATGAAACAACAGGTGGTAAATAGTTACGAAAAATGCCGCACTACTTATTTTACCAGCCATGGCCCCACCCTCGATGGCAGAATAAAACCTGATATCATTTCTCCCGGTGAAAATGTACTGGCTGCCCGAAGCAGGTTTCAAAATTATTACGATTATGAATTTATCATAGATACCAATACAGTTGCTTTTGGTGGCACCAGTGCTGCCAGCCCCATTAGTGCGGGTATTGCTGCATTATTATGGGAAAAATACCCTGATGATACCAGGGAGCAAATTATAGCACGCATAAAATCCACCGCCGACTTTGATGCAGCCTCTGCCAATTGGGGGCCACAGCCCAACAATATTGCTGGTTGGGGTAAAATAGATGCATTTAATGCCATAGCAGGTGTTCGTATTAATAAATCAGATTTATGCAACAACAGCGATGTTTGCTCCACCGATATTCCGGTAGATACCATACCCAACTATAACAATTATTATTTTATTATTTACCCAAACCCTATTAATAATACCGCAACAATTAATTACAAAAGCAGTGCAGCAGTAACCTACTATATCTATGATGCATTGGGGCGGTTGATGCAAAAAAAATCATTACCCTATGCCCCATTTGCGCAAACGGCCCAGCTGAATGTATACAATTACCCAGCAGGTATTTATTTTATTAAAATAGCAGATGGCAAAACCATTAGTACGCAAAAAATAATGGTAGGCAGCAATAAATAGCAGGTATTTTATTAGCCCAACTTAATAACAGGTATCTGCTTTACTTGCGTCGCACTCTTGTACTGCAGAACTTATGGCAGCAAAATAGTCCCCCTAATTTTGCTATTGAGTAAATTGGCTGTTTAAAGGTGATGCATAACCCGAAAGTACAAGTGTGCGACGCAAGTAAGATGCCATACAAAATATTGATTGGCCCAAAAAATGCTACTGCAACATTTGAGCTAAACAACAGGTTTTACTGGTTTACGTTTCCAGCTAAGTAATAATATCATGGCAACAAAAGAAAGTATACCAGGTATAATAAAAGTATATACAAAATTGGCAGCATTATTATCATAAATATGCGCCGATACCAGTGCGCCCAAACCAATACCAGCTTCCAAAGCAATATATACTGATGCCACTGCCCTGCCACGGTTTTCCACTGCACACAAGTCAACCGCCCATGCAGTTAAAGTGGGGCCATTCATTCCCCAACTTAAACCAAAAATAGCAGCACTAATAATAAACATAACCGGTGTATGGGCAAAAGACAATAATGCCATAGATACCACTAATGCGCCGGCAGCATATACCATTACAATTATACGCCCATGCCGGTCTGATGCTTTGTTGGCAGCCAGCCTTATTAATAATGAGCTAATGGTATAACAGGCAAAAAACAAACCCTTATAGGTAATGCCTATCCATTCGCTTAAATCGGGTACAATGGTTAAGGTACAGCCGCTGGAAAAAGCTACCAGCAACATAATTAATGCCGGTTTAATGGCACTGGTTTCAAATACTTCGTGCTTATTAATGGTAATAAACTCCCTTGCAAATTTTTTTGGTGCTGCCAGTGTTTCTTTGATGTTTACCAATATAATTACTGAGCCAAGTGCAAATGCCGCAGAAACATAAAACATGGCATTATACGAATAATTGGCCACCATAAAACTACCCACCATGGGCCCTACTGACATGCCCAAGGTATACCCCACAGCCAATGCACCCAATGCCTCGCCTCGTCTGGATTCATGCACTACATCTGCCCCATATGCGGATGTGGCGGTAGGTTTAAACCCCGTAGAAAATCCGTGTATAAAACGTAGGAATAAAAATCCCGCCACTGTGGTAAGTAAAGGGTATAATAAACTACATACCACACAAACCAGCGATCCAAATATCATTACAGGTACACGTCCAATGGTATCTGTAAGCTTACCGCTAAAAGGCCTGGAGATACCTGCCATTAAAGTAAACAATGCAATAATATAGCCCTTATAATCGGCACCTCCCAGTTTGGTAATATATCCAGATAATTCAGGCAGCATCATTGAAAAACTACCAGAGAAAAGAAAATTACTTACACACAGTAAAGCAAATTGAAAAGTAAAATATTTATCAGTAGCCTTAGGGGAAAGTGTGGTGGCCATGCGGCAAATGTAATAAACTAAATACGATAATGGCAGCGTAACAATTCCCTTATCTCACCCATTTAAATAGCATGCCACTGCAAAAACAATCAGCATTCATTTTACAAAAAGCCCAATAAACAATCCCACCGTACAAGTGTGCGACGCAAGCACTGCCTCATATACAAGCTATTGCCTGGCCCAAAAATGCATTTAAAAAATTACTGCCATAGATAAAAATTTGGAAGCAATTTATACACTCCTATATCTTTGCACATGGCAACAAGAAATAACTCCTCACTTACCACAGCAATCAACAAACGTTTTTTTGGAGAAGGCTTAACCTTCGATGATGTATTGCTTATGCCGGCTTACAGCCAGGTATTACCCCGCGAAGTAAACATACAAACGCAACTAACAAAATCAATTACATTAAATGTACCCATGCTGTCTGCAGCAATGGATACCGTTACCGAAGCGAGTTTGGCCATTGCATTGGCAAGAGAAGGCGGCCTTGGCATTCTGCACAAAAACATGAGCATCGATAAACAGGCCGAGCAGGTACGCAAAGTAAAACGTAGCGAAAGCGGACTGATAATAGACCCCATTACCCTGCACGACGATGCCACCATTGGCGATGCATTAATTCTAATGAAAGAAAATAAAATTGGTGGTATTCCTATTGTAGATGCCAACAATACACTCGTGGGTATTTTAACCAACCGAGATCTTCGTTTCGAAACAGACAAACGCAAAAAGGTAAAAACGGTAATGACAACCGAAAACCTGATTACCGCCCCCGAAGGCACCGATATGCGCAAAGCCGAAAACATTTTGCGCAACTATAAAATAGAAAAACTACCCGTTGTAAACAAGCAACGCAAACTAATAGGCTTAATTACCTACCGCGATATTTTACAAATACGCAATTTCCCCAATGCGGGTAAAGATACTATGGGCCGATTACTGGTAGGCGCTGCATTAGGCATTACCAAAGACATGCTCGATAGGGCATCGGCCCTGCAAAAAGTAGGGGTTGATGTGGTAACCCTCGATAGCGCCCATGGCCATACCAAAGGCGTAATTGATGCACTAAAGCAGTTAAAAAAGAATTTCAAATCCCTGCAGGTAATAGCAGGTAATATTGGTACTGCCGCAGGTGCCACAGCCCTTGCCGCCGCAGGTGCAGATGCCGTTAAAGTAGGTATTGGCCCTGGCTCCATTTGTACTACCCGCATTGTAGCAGGTGCAGGTGTACCACAGTTAACCGCCATAATGGAAGCTGCCAATGCCCTAAAAGCCAAAGGCACCCCCGTAATTGCCGATGGCGGTATACGTTACACCGGCGATATGGTAAAAGCACTTGCCGCCGGTGCCAATATAGTAATGATGGGTAGCGTATTTGCCGGTGTAGAAGAAAGCCCGGGCGAAACCATTATATACGAAGGCCGTAAGTTTAAAGAATATCGCGGCATGGGTAGTATAGGTGCCATGCAGCAAGGCAGTAGCGATCGGTATTTTCAGGATGTGGAAGACGGCATAAAAAAACTGGTACCCGAAGGTATAGAAGGCCGCGTTGCCTACAAAGGCAGCCTTAGCGAGGTGGTGGCACAATTTACCGGTGGCTTAAGAGCCGGTATGGGTTACTGTGGTGCACCCACCATAGCCGCATTACAACAGGCCACCTTTGTAAAAATAACCAATGCCGGAATGCGCGAAAGCCATGCACACGATGTAGAAATAACCAAAGAATCGCCAAATTATAGCAGAAAATAATAAAATATGCACTTAACAGAAAAGCCTTGGTAGTTTCCTGCTGTCAAGGCTTTTTTATGTATTATGGGCAATCTGCAGCCATTAAATGTCAGCCCATATGCGGCTATCCGTTACTACTCCGCCGCAAAGCCACAGCACAAAGCTTCAGCGGGGTATCCACTTCTATCCTCCTGCCCATCAACAACAGAATCCCTACTCGGCTTTTATGTCTGCTCAAAAAAAAATCCTGTAGTATTATACAAACAAAAACGCCCCGTAGTAAACTACGA
>NZ_WHPF01000022.1 GCF_013106755.1 Limnovirga soli
GCTCCAATAAAATAGCGGCCTACTGCTATAAAAGCTGTAGACCGCTATTTGCTTTTTGCTGCACGTGTTACTGCCGTACAAGTGTGCGACGCAACGGCAGTTTCATTCTTATTGAACTGCCAGGCTAATAATTATTCCTTTACCCCATCAAACTTAAAGCCCATGGCTTCCATTTGCATTTTGGTTACTTTTTTCTTTTCGTCGCGGATAAAGAATATCGTGGCTTTACCACCAGCATCAAATTTATCGGCCTCTTCCATTGGGGTAATGGCACCACCCTGCTCACCGGCTTTCATCATTAATTTTCCATCCTGTAAGGTTATTTCAATAAAGGGAAATGGCAATCCCGTCATAGTATATTTTCCTACAAAATCATTTAAATCAACTTTGGGTACTACCGGCGCTGCATTTTGGGTAGCAGCACCATCCCCGGCTGTTTTAAATGTGGTGTTTAATACAATCATCAGCGAAGCGCCCATTTTGGCTTTTGGATTGGTAAATACCAGATAAATATCGTGTACCCCCTCAGTAGGCGTTACAGATAATGAAACCGGGGTACCACTAAAACTTAATGGGCCACCGGCATCGCCAATAAAATCTGTTTTTCCCAACAGCTTTCCATTAGGCGCATCCATATGCAATTCAATCACACCGCCTTCAGCATTTAACTGTGCTTTTGGGGCCATAGCACTAAATTGTATACTGCTGATGGCAGTTAGATCAATTTGCTTAAGGCTGATATAGCTACCATTTTTGGAAGGTATTATAAAGTTATTGCCACCAAAACTCATTTTGGTTGCATCTACCAACTCATCATATTTGGTGGGGTTAATGCTTGGGTTACGCAACGTAAAGGTTTCTTCGGTACTTACACCGGGCAGGCCATTTGCCCCACGATCGGTATACGCTGCACGGAAAATATATACCCCCTGGCCTTTATCGGCGGCAGGTGGTTTGGTGGTATAGCTACCTTCTGCAGGCAGGGATTTTACCTTTGGTTTTGGCTGCGAAAGACTCAGGATATATTTGATCATCTCAGCAGCATCCTCAGTAGATAATTGTGGATGGGCCGCCATGGGTACATCGCCCCAAACGCCCTTACCACCCGCAATGATTTTTTTGGTAAGCTTTTCCAATGCCGTACTACTACCCTTGTATTTTACTGATACATTAAAATAAGATGGACCAATAGATTTTTTATAATCTGCATGGCAGGACCGGCAATCACTGGCGGTAATTAGTTTTAAACCTTTGGTAACATTGGGCGCTGCCGCTGCCTGCTCTGCAGTGCGGTGGCCCTGTATAATTTCGGCTTTATCAAAACCTTCGGGCAGGTAATCGATACTTACCACTACCTGTGCCGGTTTTATTTTACCATTGGCGGTAGAGCCATCTTCTTTGTCTTTTACATTTACCTTGTAGTTATAGGTTTGATTGGGTACATAAAAGCTTTTATTGGCTTTGCCCATATCAAATGCAACCACCGGAGGTTCGTTGCCGGCGGTTAATTCCATTGACTGAACAGAAATGGCACCCTTACTGTCTTTTACCGTTAAGGTTGCTTTATATACCCCCGCCTTAGCCAGGGTAAGTGCAGCATCGGGCCCGTTGATGGTTTTGGTGTACCCATTTTTTGAGGTGATTTTCCAGGAATAAGTTAATGTATCCCCATCAGCATCTTTTGTACCTTTTGAAGAAATATTTACTGCAAAAGGAATGGCGCCACTCATTTTATCTGCCGCTACCTGAATAGCAGGTTTACGGTTGCCGCCATTGTATTCGATGCGTATTAACCTTGCATCATCATTTGCAGTAAACCAGCCTGAACCATATTCCAGCATATATAAATCGCCATTATCGGCAAACTCCATATCCATTGGGTTGCTGAATTTGTAGCTGGGCATAAATCTTTCCATAGATACATAGTTGCCCTCCTTATCCAGGGTTACGGCCATTATCCAGCCGCGCATCCATTCATAAATCAATAATTTGCCATCGTAATATTTTGGAAAAGCTGCTGCAGCATTTTTAAAATCACTGGAATGAAACACCGGACCAGCCATCGCTGTTCTGCCACCATTACCCACTAAAGGAAACTCTTTCGACTCGCCGTAAGGATACCAGATAAAGGCTTTTTGTGCCGGTGGCAATATTTTTTTACCCGTATTATTGGGTGAATTATTATCGGGTTTGGCAGGGTCGAATTTTGGACCTGATGTATTGGTAGCAAAATCGTAATGATTATATGCTTTGTTATCGCCCACAAAATAAGGCCATCCAAAATTACCTGCGGCTCTGGCTTGTCCTATTTCATCCTGTGCGGCCGGACCTTTTAATGAATCAGGATCGTTTGAATCGGGCCCTACTTCGCCCCAATATACAAAGGCAGATGCCTTATCAACTGAAATACGGAATGGGTTTCTATTACCCATCACAAAAATTTCTGGTCGGGTAAGTGGTTCGCCTTTGGGGAAAAGATTGCCCTCAGGTATAGTATAAGTACCATTGGGCTGTGGTGTAATGCGGATAATTTTTCCACGCAGGTCATTGGTATTGGCAGATGATTTTTGAGCATCCCATGGCGATCTTCCCTGGCGCTCATCAATTGGCGCATACGCAGTTGCCCTGGGGCTGGTATTGTCGCCGGTTGACAAATACAGGTTGCCTTTCCCATCCCAGGCGATGGAGCCGCCTGTATGGCAGCATTGTTCCCTTTGGGTAGCTACTTCCAGTATTACTTTTTTAGATGCCATATCCAGTACATCGCCCTTCAGCGTATAACGCGTTAAAATATTTTGCGACTTGGCAGGATCGGAATAGTACAAATAAATCCAGTGATTGGTAGCAAAATTGGGGTCTTTATTCAAACCCAGCAATCCATCTTCTGCTTCAGATTCCTTGCCATCCTTATCCTTATATTTGGTGCTTACGGCAATAGTAGCAATGGTTTTAAGTTGTTTGGTTTTGGTATTATAGAGTTTTACAGCGCCCTTTCTTTCAATAAATAAAACGCGGCCATCATTTAGCACGGTTAACTCCATGGGCTCATTTAGCTTTTCGGCCAATACCACTTTTGCAAAACGATTTTCTTCAGGTTTGGCTTTAGTGAAATCCAATGCAGCCGGTGCATCGCCACCCATGGCATAATGCAAACCTGCCCACAAATGATTTAAAAAAAGTGGTTCAGTAAATGTTTCATCGGTATGGCCCATATTGGTATAAAAAGAACGACCACCATCAAAATCGTGGTACCAGCTCATTGGGTGATTATCACCGTTTTTTCCACCCTGATAAGAGCTTTCATCAATCTTTATCAATGCATGTATAGATGGATCGATTTGTTTAAAACTATAAAATTCATCGGTGCGTTCAAATTCATCGGGCATACCCTTGGTGGCAAAACTGTTTTTATCTGCCAAATAAAATTTACCCTTTTGAATATTGTTGGGCATCGGATGGTCTAAAAACCAGGCACCTACCAATTTGCCATACCAGGGCCAGTTGTATTCACAATCTGCCGCAGCATGAATGCCCAAAAAGCCGCCACCCGCTTGAATATATCTTTCAAATTCCTGCTGTTGTTCATCGTTCAAAACATCGCCGGTAGTGCTAAGAAATAGAACTGCCTTGTATTGCTTCAGGTTGGCAGCTACAAACATTGTAGCGTCCTCAGTAAAATCTATGGCAAAACCTTTTTCTGCAGCCATTTTTGTAAGGGCAGTTTTACCCGCACCTATTGATGCATGGCGAAAACCCTCTGTTTTAGAAAACACCAGCACACGCTGTGTTTGGGCGTATAACATGCTGCTGCCAAACAAGAAAAGTAGCAATGCAATCGTAAGCATTCTTGCAGTTGGCACAACCGCAGGTAATTGTTTCATAATTCTGATTTTAAAGTTTCTGTGTTGGTTTTAATAACTGTTTTTGGGCCAGAGGCCAGTAAATATATGTAGCTTTTCTTGCGTCGCACTCTTGTGCGGCTGGTTCATTATTGGTCAAAGTAATCGTTTAAAAAAGTTGCTGCTAAAGTATCAACATTTTGCGGGATAAATGAGCAGGCTCTGCAAACTATTTATTCAATAATGATCCTGTTTTTTTGTGTTCAAGTTTTTTTTCTCCAAGAATCAGCTGTTGTATCACTCACTTGTACCTCTTGCACCATATTGAACAGGAAGTACAAGAGTGCGACGCAAGTAAAGTTGAGAAAAGCACTAACAGTTTGGCTCATAAAAAATTCAGCTTGCACCTTTATTTATTATTTTACCACTACCCTAACACGACCAAGATTTTTTATGAGCGTATAAGGTGTTTTCTTATCGCCCTGCCGTTGAGAAGCTATTCTTACCGTAGGAAAATAAGTTCCGGGCTTACTAAAGGCATAAGTGGTCTTCAACGTTACACGGGAAGCTATTTTACTATCAACAATTAATTTCCCTTCAACCCCAAACGTACCTGCGCCTTCAAAATCCCATGCGGCGCTTACTACCTTGCCTGTGTTTGGCGGAAGGTCTATTAACGCAGTAAAAACAACGGGCTTATTTATGTTAACTACAGTGCTTTCGTTGCCATTTGCTTTTATTGTTACAGTTGGCTGAATGCCTTTTCGTTCTGCTGCATTTGCAGGCACAACAATTTGCCCATCGATTAATTTATAACTGGTATTTGCAGGTGGAGGAATTCCTTTTTCAACCCATGCGCTTAAATCAAGCAGTGCTTGTTGTAGCACTCCAAGATAGCTTACGAGATGGCCCGGGTCGCCGGGTATAACATAATCTGCATGATTAGCATGATCAGTAAACCAGATTCTTAAATGCGCATCGGTGCTGTCACCAAAGTACTCCTGCACTTTTGTGCGATACCAGTCCTGCTGCCAGGGAAAGGCTTCGCTATCCCATAAAGATCCCAGTAAGATTACCTTACCTTTAAACTTGCCCGATGGCAATACACCAGAAGCTGCTTTGGTAAACAATGGCCCCAATAACATAGGGCGCTGCGGATAAATGGACTTACCTGTTGAATCACGAAACTGATCCCATACATGATATTCTTTACCGGGTACCTGATGCCGGTGATAAGTTTGTGCAGCAAGAAAATCTGAATTGTCGAGCAGCACTTCATCGCCCACTTTTATTTGTGCAAGCACTTTTATATCGCTGTTGCTAAAAATTATTTTATCGCCAGAGATATTCGATACAAACAATTTCTTACCAGCAGCAGCGCCACTTTTTATGAAAAGATCACCGCCCAAAAAATTAGCTGCCGGCAATTTATCTTCCAATTGAAAAGCTACTGGCATACCACCTGCTGCCCCACCAATACTTTTCCAGGCAGCATCGGCTGTACCACGGGACTGGCCTGCATTTTCAGCAGGAGGCAATTCAAATTTCTCAGCAAGATCAGCAGTTATGATTGTCTTTATTTTGCTGCTTTGCTGAATACGTGCTTTGTGTACTGAATTTGCAGGATCAGCACCAAGATAACCGGGCACCAACCAGAAATCTTTAAAATATTTTGCATCTGCCATTGCAACACCGGGATACAGCACAGGGAAAGCATGCAAACCCATTGTTTTGTACGCGAACCATGCTTTAGATGGGAAACCCATTTTGGTAACTTCTGTTAATACTTGTTTTTCTTCATCATTTAGGCCGGCGTAAATATCTCCACCGCCCGGTTCAATTGCATTAACTATTTCAGGGAATTTATCCTGCAATATACGCATAGCATGTATACGCACCGTAAATACATTGGGTATTGCCATGGGCGAGCCAAGTACATAAGGTACTGCACCATCCCAAACACCATCAGTATTTTCCAGTCCGCCAATGGTACGGTATGCTCCACCACTGCCACCGAAAGCATACCCATAAATATGATTTTTCGTGTTGTACATTTTAGCTGCCACAACCCGTGAAAATTGAGCACAGGCAGCATTCGCACGGTAAGCGCCAATAGTGGCATCAATACCAGAACCTGGCATACCGGTACCATATTTTCCACCGCCATTGCTTTCTATAAAGTAAGCACCGCTTGTAATAGAGAAGCCAATCTTATCACCTTCACCATTTGCACCCTGAGATAGATTTTCATTGTCGGGTACAGGGGTGATGTATTGAAAAAAGTGCCCCTGGTATTTTTCTTTTGCAGGAAAGTAAAATGAGAAACGGGTATCTGTTCCCGTAAATCCGCCATGTATATAATGATGACGAACAGGTGTATCCCGCCACTCATCTATATCTACATAAGGTGTTTTGAACATAGTGTCTTTGATGGTAAAGCTTTTTACTAGCTCATCATTTATTTGTGCCAAATTGGTTTGGGCATAAGTGATGGAAGAGCAAAGGACAAACAGAATAAGTAAGCCTTTACGAAGATTTGAAAATAACATGTTGCTATGTTTAATTGATAGTAAAAGAATAAATAGTATTGTACCCGGCATTAGATTATCTATCTGGCATCGTTGTGTCACTCACTTGTACGCATTGTTTATTATTGAGCTGAACGTACAAGAGTGCGACGCAAGTAAAGCTGAGAAAAGTACTAACAGTTTGGCTCATAAAAAGCTATGGTACACTATTGATCACCACCTTTACTACACCATTTTTAAGTCCTTTTGCACTTGCGGTAAGCGTTGCGGTACCCGCTTTTCCATTAGGCCTTACAATTGCCAACCCTCTGCCCTGATATACTATTTTATGAGGTTGCTGAAAGCTGGAGGCATCATCAAAACTTCCGTTGCCCACACCTGCTATGGTGGCATTACCTGTAAGCGAATAGGTAATTTCTATATCATCAATATTGGGCACTACATTGCCCTTTTCATCTACAATCGCTGCACTTATAAAAGCAAGATCATTGGTGGTGGCGTGAATGGTATTTCTGTCTGCAATTAAACGTATTGCCACCGGCTTGCCTGCTGTTGACAAAGTGCTTGATCCTGTTAACTTATCGCCATCATAACTTTTGGCCACCAGTGTACCTGGCTGATAGATGATTTCAAAACTGGCGGTAATACTGGTATCCGGCAGGGTTTGTTCTGCAATAATTTTTCCGTTGAGTTCCAGTTTTACCAGCTTACTTCTGGTGTATACATGCACAAGCATTTTTTTGCCTTCCTGCCCCGGCCATGTCCATGAAGTTAATTCATCAGGAAATCCCCAGGGGGCCACTACTTCCTGCACACCATCAGTCATCGGGCGATGCACCAACAATTCTACCGGGCTTCTTTTCCATACTACATCCTGATAGTAAGATGCTGCTTTTTTATTACCAATCAAATCCAAATCGCCACAATAAGCATTAAATACCGGCCAGCTTGCTTTGTAGAACAAACCCATGCGGATTAGCCCAATTGGCAGTTTTCTGTTTGCAGGCACCTGAATAGGTCTGCCAATACCTGCTTCGCCAATATAATCCATGGCTGTCCACTTAAAGCTGCCCAACAAGTAAGGATTTTTTAACGAGTACTCATAATTTTCCAGCGCACTTTGTGGGGTGTATTCTGTTACAATAAAAGTTTTTTGCGGATGCTTTGCATGCTCTGTTTCAAAGCGGTGGGCAGTGGCACTGTCGCGAACAAAATATTTTGACTGATTTTCTAAAAAATAATTGTAGCCATCTATGTCCAGTTGCAACAGGTGGGGCTCAAAATCTTCCCATGGTTTTTTGGTATAACCCGGCAAGTAGGCAATACCAGCAGTTACAGGTCTGGCAGCATCAAGTTGGCGTACTTCGTTTGCCAGCATTTTTGCCAGGCGGTAGCCGGCAGTATCTGGTGCTTCATAAATTTCATTTCCAATGCTCCACATAATCACCGAAGGATGATTGCGGTCTCTTAATACAATGGCATCCAAATCCTTTTCCCACCACTGGTCGAAATTCAAGTGGTAGTCCTGCGGATTTTTGGATAGCTCCCACATATCAAAGGCTTCATCTAAAACAAGCATCCCAAGCCGGTCGCAGGCATCCAGTAATTGTTGTGATGGCGGGTTGTGGCTTAACCTTAGCGCATTATAACCCAGTTGTTTTAATAGTTCTATTTTACGTTCTTCTGCCCGGTCTATGGCGGCGGCACCCAATGGACCGTTATCGTGATGAATACAGCCACCTTTCAATATTACCCGTTGGCCATTTAGCAGAAAGCCACTGGCAGCATCAAAGCGAATGCTTCTTATTCCAAACCTGTTTTCAACACGATCGATGACGGTGTTACCTGATTTTATTTCAGTAACCAGTTTATATAATGCAGGGTTTTCCAGCGACCATAAAAGCGGGTTGGATAGGAAAATATGTTGTGAATCTGTATTTGATGTATTTGCAGCAAACACTAAAGGTTTATGCGTTTGAGCAACTGTTTTACCTGAAGGAGAAAGAATGGTTGTTATAAGGCTATAATTGCCTTCAATATTATGTTCGTTATTAAGGGTTGATTGTATTTGAATGGTAGCACTATTTTTAGATACTACAGGGGTAGTAACCCGTACGCCCCATACCGCCACATGCACTGGCGCTGTAACCGTTAACCATACATGCCGGTAAATGCCCGAACCACTGTACCAGCGGGAATTCTTTCCTTCATTTTGTACTTTAACGGCTAATATATTTTCCTGACCGGCAGGTTTTAGATAAGGGGTTAAATCATAATAAAAAGGCGTATACCCATAGGGATGATTGCCCAGCAAATGACCATTTAACCAAACATCCGAGTTCATATACACGCCATCAAAATGTATGGTAAACAGTTTTTTTTCATCTGCTTTTGTGGTGGTAAAATGCTTTCTATACCAGCCTGTGCCACCTACTGTAAAACCAGTGGCAGATTGCCCGATACTGCTTTTGCTAAATGGACCAATCATATTGCCGGTAGTTTGATTGGGCAGGTCTTCTATACTCCAATCGTGGGGAAGCTTTACGGTTCTCCATGTCAAATCATTAAAACCCGGGGAGTCTGCATTTACCACGCTATCTTTTGAAAAACGCCAATTGTCGTCAAATGGGCGGATACGCGATTGCGCAGACACTTTGATAGTTGTAATCAAAAAACAAAATGACAAAAAAACAAACAGCATTTTCTTATTCATACGATTCATATTGATACTATTTTTTGTGTGTACAAGCTGTGGTTATTTTGGCGTCAGCGGTTGTTATGTATTTGCTGCTTTGCCTCGCAAATAACTCACTTGCACGCCTGGCACACGAATGAGCAGCAATCAAAAGCCTGCCCCGGATTCCACCCCGGGGTAAACCATACTAATTAAGACAGATAAATACTATTGCCTCTCTAAAAAAAATTATTGAAACGGGGAATAATATTGAAAATCCCAAATACCAAAATACATAGGGAATTACCGGATAGCGCTGTAAAAAAGCATAGAATAGGGCAACAAAAATGCTGCCCTATTCCTGTTTATTTAGAAACAACAGGCACTTTAACACGATCAGCTTCTGCATCAAACATGCTCATTAGGCTACCTGTTGCATGGTCGTCATCCTTCCTGGTTAAAACCAGGTTTACATCATAACCCTGTGCAGTAAAATAAAGGGTTACCTCGTTGTCTTTTAATTCAACACTCGTAATTTTCGCAATCTCTCCGCCGGTGGTATCCTGTACTACACCAGCAATAGAATCGTTACGGTTTTCAAGCAAAAAGATCATTTTGGTATCGCCTTGTGGCAAACCCTTAATTAATACACTCCATTTGCCATTAAAATACTCCGCTCCTGATTTTGATTGTGCTGTGGCTGTAAATGAGATAGCAATAAATAAAATTGCAAAGAAAATTGAACTTAACTTTTTCATGTTTTACCTGATTTTGAATGTTTATGTATTTGTATTAGTGACTCAATTGTATTTAAATAAAAAACTTTATGTCAATTTCCGCAACAATTTTGACCTGAGTTTAATGAGCAGTTGTATGTTTTATTCAGGCAATTCATCTTATCCCAAATGCTTATAAAAATCCTTCAGGCAAACAAGCGTACAGAAAAATATTTTACGAATATAGTATCTATTGTATCAAAATGATACAATAATGCCTAATTTTATTTTTTTTAAGGAAAAAAGCGCATTCATATACAGAAAGGAAGAGAGAGTTTACAGTAAATTGCATTTGAAATGACTAAGATAGATATCATCAGCGACGCGGCATTAAAAAATGGGATCAGGCAATTTCTGGAAACCGCACCGGATATTTATATGGCCGGGGTTTCGGTTGACACGGTAATTTTCGGGTTTCATCATGATAAATTAAAAGTATTGCTGCTACGTTTTGGCAATACACCTTATTTTGTTTTGCCCGGAGGATATATTAAAAAAGAAGAAGACCTGGATGATGCAGCTTTACGCATTTTACAGGAAAGAACCGAATTACAGAATATTTATCTGGAACAGTTTTACACATCAGGCAATATAAGTCGCTCAAATGAAAAGGTGGCTGTTGAATTAGCATTTAAGATGATTGGCACTATTCCCAACAGTAATTGGTTTGGGCAACGCTTTGTTTCAGTTTGCTATTATGCATTGGTTGATGATACCAAAGTAAACCCAGTAACGGAAGCTTTTTTTACGGAGGTGAAATGGTTTGATATCAACAAACTCCCCAGGGTATTATACGACCATGATAACATCATTCAAAAAGCATTGAAAAGATTACAGGCGGATCTTGACGAAAAATTAGCGGCTTTTAATTTATTGGGTGAAACATTTACCATGCTTGAACTACAAAAGCTATATGAAAGTGTTTACCAGAAAAAATTGGTGCGCACCAATTTTCAGCGAAAAATGCTGAGCCTGGGCGTATTGGAAAGACTGGAAAAACAATATAATGGCAAAAGCCATAAAGCCCCCTATTTATACCGGTTTGCACAAACTGTATAAAAAAATCTGCTGCCTTATACTTGCATTTGCTAAAAACGGGTAATATTAAAATGCCCAACAACGCTTGCCGCCCATTGCCCCGAACCACGAAGTGAGTGACACAACTGGAGCCTCCTCTGTAGGCATAGCTGGTACCCCAAAAATGGCTTTACACAATCATGATGATGTGGGGTTGTTTGAAAATCGTAACTATTGCTTTGAATTTCGTTATATAAAAACCGGTAAGTAGAATTGCTTTGCAGCTTATATTTTAAATAAGCTTTATGAAGTATTGCATTAAAAAGCACCTGCTGTTGTTGGCCTTTGTAAGTATTGCTTTTTGCTCCTATTCACAAAACAATGATAGCACCAAAAGTATTACACATATGTCAGGTGCTATAGGTGTAACCAATAATGGCATTTCGATTGTGCCATCCTTTTCATTGGATAAGCCTGCTGTACAGTTCAATGCTTCGGTGGGTAAAAAACGACTTAGTTTTGATCCGGATATTCGGTTTTCACTTGCCGGCAAACCATGGTCGATGCTTTTTTGGGGCCGTTATAAAGTAGTTACAGGCAGTAAATTTAATATGAATGTGGGTGCCCATTTAGGACTCAATTTTAAAACTTCGCCCCTGGCGATTAACGGAGATACCAGCACTACTACTGTTACCAGAAGGTATTTGGCCAGCGAAATTTTCCCCAGGTATTCCATAACAAAAAATATTAGTGTGGGTGTTTATTATCTGTACTCTCATGGGTTAGACGCAGGTACCATAGGCAACACACATTTTGTTACCCTGAATACCAATTTTTCGCATATTAAAATAAATGATCAATATTTTTTGAGGTTTAACCCGCAACTATATTATTTACAACTGGATGCACAGGCGGGTGTTTATTTTACATCTACCCTTACGGCCGGCAAAAAGAATTGTCCGTTTACGGTTTCTTCTACTATTAATAAAATTATTCACACCACCATCCCAGGGAAAAATTTTGTATGGAATGCCAGCCTGACTTATGCGTTTAATAATAATTATGTGAAACAATAGCTTGTCTCATGAAATCAGTAAGTTTGTGGGAGATGAGAACGATTGAAACCATAGAAGAATTTTACAAAAACAAATTCGATTGGATCCCCGAAAATATCAAAAACGATATCGGGCATTTCAATGTGTTTCACCATGAAATACTGGAGCCCGGCAAACCCAGGATACTGCCCTATAAAAGAAGGGATTTTTATAAGATTATGCTGGTAGAGGGTGATATTACTATCAACTATGCCGATCAGGTGGTAGCAGTAAAAAAGCAGGCACTCTATTTTTCTAATCCGCAAATACCCTATAACTGCGAACAGATAGAAAAAATAAAAACTGGGGTTTATTGCATTTTTAATCAACATTTCTTCCATCAGTTTGGCGATTTAAATCAGTACGCCGTTTTTCAACCCGCCGGCAACCATGTGTTTGAATTAACCGATGCACAAGCCAAACAGGTGATTGTGATTTATAAAAAGATGTTTGAAGAAATTAAATCGGATTATGTTCACAAATACGATGTGTTGCGTAACCTGGTATTTGAACTGCTGCATTTTGCCCTAAAAATGCAACCAACCATACAAACCAGCAAACAGCAAACCAGTGCTTCGCAACGGATATCTACCCTATTTATGGAATTATTGGAACGGCAGTTTCCCATTGATGAAAACCATACTTCGGTTTGCCTCCGTTCTGCATCCGATTTTGCCCGCCAGTTGAATGTACATGTAAACCACCTGAACCGGGCGGTAAAAGAAATTTCTGCCAAAACTACTTCTCAGGTAATAGCGGAGCGGATACTGCAGGAATCGAAAGTGCTGCTAAAGCATAGCACCTGGTCAGTATCAGAAATTGCCTATGCGCTGGGTTTTAACGAACTCACCCATTTTAATAATTTCTTTAAAAAGCATGTAGCATTAAGCCCGCTTAAATTCAGGAACCTATAAATTGAACCAGTACCTTTCGGTTTACCAAAACCTACATCTTTCACATATAAAAACACCTCGCCTTCCCGGGTATGATGCGCTTCTTCCTAATTAACATTTAGACCAATAGCTATCCCTGTACCCAAACATCCACCTGCCCTTTACCAGTAAAAAATAAATGGCGCATGAAATAATTGTAAATAAAACACTTATTTTTAGCATCATAATTTTTAACGATGAAAAAAGGTATACTGGCCTTTATACTTTTGCCGGCACTTATTTGCCATGCCCAAACAAAACAAGCACTAAAACTTTGGTACAATACTCCCGCAGGTGCTACCTGGGAAAATGCTTTACCTATTGGCAATGGCCGGTTGGGTGCCATGTTGTATGGCAATGTAGATACAGAAACTATTCAGTTGAATGAACACACCCTTTGGAGCGGAAGCCCCAACCGGAATGACAATCCTTTTACAAAAGATTCACTGGCCATTATACGAAAACTCATATTTGATGGTAAGCAAAAAGAAGCAGAGCAAATGGCTAACCGGGTAATACTGAGCCAACAATCTCATGGGCAAATGTTTGAACCAGCCGGTGAGCTGCACCTGGTATTTGATGGCCATACCCATTATAGCGATTATTACCGCGAACTGGATATTGACAGGGCCATCACAAAAACGACTTACACCATTGGAGATATCAGTTATACCCGTGAAACCCTGGCCTCCTTGCCAGATGGGGTAATTGTGATGCACTTAACTGCCAGTAAACCGGGCAGTATTTCCTTTACTGCATTGTACACTTCCCCACAACCTAAGGTAACCGTAAACACAACCGCTGCACAACAACTCAATTTTTCCGGCACCACCATCGATCATGAAGGCGTAAAAGGCCTGTTGAAATACAAAGGCATTGTACAGTTTAAAACGGCGGGTGGCAGTATATCTTATACAGATACCTCGGTATTGGTAAAGCAGGCAAATGAGGTTACCATCTATATTTCTATTGCCACCAATTTTAATACTTACAACGACATCAGTGGCAATGAAAATGAACGGGCAGCCAGCTTATTAGCCAAAGCGGTAAACAAATCATTTGCTGCCATTCAGCAGGCACATGTGGCGGCATACCAGCAATATTTCCATCGGGTAAAGCTGGATCTTGGAATGGCCACATCAAATAATATTCCTACAGACCAGCAATTGAAAAATTTTACCAGTACCAACGATCCACACCTGGTTACACTCTATTATCAGTATGGGCGTTATTTGTTAATCTCTTCCTCTCAACCGGGCGGGCAACCCGCCAACCTACAGGGCATATGGAATAATAAGCTATATCCGCCATGGGATAGCAAATACACCATCAATATCAATGCAGAAATGAATTACTGGCCCGCCGAAAAAACAAATCTTCCCGAACTGCATCAGCCCTTTCTGAAACTGGTGGAAGAAATGGCAGTTACCGGACAGGCAACAGCAAAAAACATGTATGGTACCAGGGGCTGGATGGCCCACCACAACACCGATATTTGGCGTACCACAGGCGCTGTGGATGGCGCATTCTGGGGTATATGGTTGAATGGCGGCGGGTGGACAAGCCAGCATCTTTGGGAACATTATTTATACAATGGCAATCAATCCTACTTAGCATCCGTATATCCGGCACTTAAGGGTGCAGCCTTTTTTTATGCGGACTTTTTGATAGAGCACCCCACCTGGCACTGGCTGGTTTTATGCCCTGATATGTCGCCGGAAAATGCACCTGCTGCCCACGACGGTTCCTCTTTGGATGCGGGTGTTACCATGAGCAACCAGATTGTGTTTGATGTATTCTCCAACGTAATTCAAGCCGCCCAAATTTTACATAAAGATGCTGCCTTTATTGATACCTTAAAACAATTACGCAGTCGACTGGCGCCCATGCATATTGGTCAATACGGGCAATTACAGGAGTGGCTGGATGATATAGACGACCCCAATGATCATCACCGCCATATATCCCATCTGTATGGCTTATTTCCATCCAACCAAATATCGCCCTACCGCACACCCGAATTATATAGTGCTGCCAAAAACACTTTATTACAGCGTGGTGATGTATCAACCGGTTGGAGCATGGGATGGAAAGTAAACTGGTGGGCAAAAATGCTGGATGGCAACCATGCCTACAAACTCATCCAAAACCAGCTTACGCCAGTAGGTACCAATGAAGGCGGCGGTGGCACCTACAATAATTTATTTGATGCCCATGCGCCCTTTCAAATAGATGGCAATTTTGGTTGCACTTCGGGTATTACCGAAATGCTGTTGCAAAGCAGCGATGGCACACTGGACCTGTTGCCTGCCTTGCCCGATGTATGGAAAAATGGTAGTATTAGCGGTTTACGTGCCAGAGGTGGTTTTGAAATTGTACATCTGGAATGGAAAAATGGCAGTCTGGTAAAAGCCATCATCAAATCTACACTGGGTGGCAATCTGCGGTTGCGGGTGCCCAACCTAATAAAGCTGAACAATGGAATTGCATTACACAAAGCAGTGGGAGAAAATGCCAATAGTTTTTATCAGGTAGAAAAAATACCTGCACCTATTATTTCAGCCAAAGCCAACATTCAGCAGCCGGAATTGAGTAACACATTTGTGTATGATATAGCCACAGCACCAGGAAAAATATACACGTTTACAGCACAATAGTTTTAATGATTGCCTAAGCATGGGTACTGCTATCATCGTTCCTTGTGTCACTCACTTGTACGCCTTGTTCAATAGGGAGCTAAACGTACAAGAGTGCGACGCAAGGATGCTTAATAAAAGTGCTATTGCCGGGTTCATACAATAAAAACAACCAACTATGAAACAATTTTTATTTCTTTTATCAGTTACGCTGTTGGCCATAAATGGCATGGCACAGCCCGTTGAAAAGCAGGCGCCAAAAGGGTTTGATTCGATACAGCAAAACATAATTCATGGAGCAATCGACACCATTATCTACGAATCTAAAACGGTTGGCACCAAAAGAAGAGCGATTATTTATACACCGCCCGGCTTTTCAAAAAAAATAAAATACCCTGTGTTGTATTTGTTACACGGCATTGGAGGCGATGAAAAAGAATGGCTTAACGGTGGCACTCCGCAGGTGATTATGGATAATTTATATGCACAGGGCAAAGTGCAACCCATGATTATTGTAATGCCCAATGGCCGGGCCATGAAAGACGATCGTGCAATAGGCAATGTTTTTGATAGTGCCAAAGTGCAGGCATTTGCCAATTTTGAAAAAGATTTACTAAATGACCTGATTCCCTATATTGAAAAGAAATACCCGGTGTATACTGACCGTGAACATCGTGCCATTGCAGGCTTGTCGATGGGTGGCGGGCAATCACTCAATTTTGGTTTAGGCAACCTGGACAAATTTGCATGGGTAGGTGGTTTTTCCAGTGCGCCAAATACCAAAACACCCGAAGTGCTGGTACCTGATGCAGCAAAAGCAACACAGCAATTGAAATTATTATGGATCTCCTGCGGTGATGCTGACGGGTTAATTGGTTTTAGTAAAAGAACACATGATTACCTACAGAAAAATGATGTACCCCATATTTATTATATTGAGCCAGGGGTACACGATTTTAAAGTTTGGAAGAATGGCTTATATATGTACTCTCAATTTTTATTCAAGCCGGTGGATGCAACCACATTTCCGCAATACACTGTTTTAGGAACACCAGCAGCTACTAATGTGCGTTCTGCCAAATATCCGCAGCTATTACCAGATAACCGGGTAGCATTTCGTATAAAAGCACCCGAGGCACAAAAAGTCCAAATTGATTTGGGCAGGAAATATGATATGATACAGGACACCGGCGGTTACTGGACAGTTACTACAGATATTATTAGCGAAGGCTTTCATTATTATTCTTTACTGATAGATGGCGTGGCGCTGGCAGACCCTTCCAGTCAAACATATTATGGCATGGGCAGAATGGCAAGTGGCATAGAAATACCTGCTAAAGGAGATGATTTTTATGCAGTAACAGAGGTGCCACATGGCGATGTAAGAATTAAGAAATATTATTCTACCGTAACCCGGTCATGGCGCGACATGTATATTTATACGCCACCAGGATATGATGCCAACACCAGTGAAAAATACCCGGTGCTTTATATTCTGCATGGTGGTGGCGAAGACCAGACAGGATGGGCAACACAGGGGAAAACAGATCTTATTTTAGATAACCTTATTGCCGATAAAAAAGCAACACCCATGCTTATTGTTATGCCCGATGCCAATATTGGCCTGGGTGGTTTTACAAGTGAAGGCATAGAAAATTCGGAGCGGATGTTTGAAGCTGAATTGAAGCAGGTGATTATGCCATTCGTTGAAAAAAATTACCGTGTATTATCCGATGCGAAAAGCCGTGCACTGGCAGGTTTATCAATGGGTGGCTTGCATACATTATACACCGGTATCAACAATACAGATTTGTTTGCGCATCTGGGTGTATTTAGTTCGGGCTGGATAAAACCAATGCTGGATAAACAGGCAGACAAACAATATGATTATATGCAAAAAAATACCGCAGCCATTAACAGCCACCTGAAAACATTCTGGATTGCCATGGGTGGCAAAGAAGATATTGCTTACAATAACTGCCAGATAATGCTGGCCAAATTAGATGCGCTGGGTATTAAGCATACTTATTATGAATACCCGGGTGGACATACCTGGCCGGTATGGCGAAAAGATTTGTATGAATTTGCTCCGTTATTGTTTAAGTAATTGTAATTAGCCCTACAACCAGCAAGGCAAAGTTTACTGCAGCTTATGAACAAGCAAAATGTACCAGTCAGCAGAAAATATTGATGAATAGTAACATAATAAAGAGGATCACCATTTAAATTTTTATTGATGCAAAAGAAATTTATGAAAAAAATGTTGGGAGTTGTGGGATTTATGGGTTGTGCGGTTTTAAGTGGGTACGCCCAGCAAACAACACTTACACTGGATATAAACAAACCCGGCGCTGATGTTAGCCCAATGTTATATGGATTAATGACTGAAGAAATTAACCATTCTTATGATGGTGGTTTATACGCTGAGCTTATCCGCAACCGTATTTTTAAAGACAATAAAAAAATACCGGATGGATGGAGCCTGGTAAAAGATAATGCAGCTGATACTGCCAACATAAAACTGATGGCCACCTCTGAGGAATATGTTCCTTATGATGAAAGAAAGCATGCCATTAACGGCTCACTTACTACCTGCCTTAGACTAACTGTTGAAAAAGCTTCAGGCAGGGTTGGTATTGCCAATGAAGGTTATTGGGGAATACCCGTAACACCAGCTACTGCATACAAAGCATCATTCTATTTAAAAGGTACGGAGCGCAGCGAACCATTTCGCTGGCCCTGGGAACCCAAACCTAACACTCCGCCACTTGCCGATATTCCGAATAACACACCCGGACCAATTACTGTTTCAATCGAAAGCAAGGATGGGAAAACGGTATATGCATCGGGCACCATCCAACTTGAAAAAAGTATGTATTGGAAAAAGTATGAATTAACGTTAACAACAGCCGGTAATATACAGCCCACAAAAGATGCCCGTTTTGTTATTTCGACTGACCGCACCGGCTTGTATTACTTTAATCTTGTTTCCTTATTTCCGCCAACCTTTAACAATCGGGAAAATGGCAACAGGCAGGACCTGATGCAGATGCTGGTTGATATGAAGCCAAAATTCCTGCGTTTCCCTGGCGGTAATTATTTAGAAGGGCCATTGATCACAGATGCCTTTCCCTGGAAAACAACTTTGGGGATGTTGGAAAACAGGCCTGGGCACAATGGCTCATGGGGCTACCGCGCTTCTGATGGAATGGGCTTGCTTGAGTTTTTGGAATGGTGTGAGGATATGGGTGCTGAACCGTTATTAGGTTTATATGCAGGTTATTCTTTACAAGGCGATCATGTGGATTCGGGTCCATTATTAAAGACATATATTGATGATGCCCTGGACGAGATTGAATATGTTACCGGTGATGCCAATACTTACTGGGGCGCCAAACGTATTGCTGACGGGCATCCTGCACCCTTTAAACTTACCTATGTGGAAATTGGCAATGAAGACTGGTTCGACAGAAGCAACAGCTACGACGGCAGGTTTAAACAATTCAGGGAAGCCATTGAGGCAAAGTATCCAAACCTAATCTGTATTTCTACCATACCGGCAACACAATACCCTTCTATGAGCGTGAAAGGTAAAGAAGCGGCAGTAGTAGATGAACATTATTACCGCAACGCCTGGGATATGTGGGAGAACGCATCGCAGTATGATACCTATGACAGAAAGGGCCCTAAAATTTTTGTGGGTGAATGGGCAACCCGCGAAGGCATACCAACAACAAATTTGAATGCTGCATTTGGAGATGCAGCCTGGATGACGGGCATGGAGCGAAATTCAGACTTAATTATCATGTCCTGTTATGCTCCCTTGTTTGTAAACGTTAGTAAAGATTCAGCAACGGGCACAAGGGCCTGGCAGTGGGATTCTGACCTGATTGGTTATGATGCGCTAAACAGTTATGGTTCCCCTTCTTATTACGTGCAAAAATTATTTAATCTATATCTTGGCAATAAAATTGTGCCGGCTACATTTGAAAACGTGCCGCTTCAAAACAAGCCACTTTCCAAAACTGATAGTGCAGAAGGTAAAAAACCTGTCTCTGCTCCCACCCTGTTTTATTCGGCCACAAGAAATGATGCAACCGGAATTATTTATTTAAAAATAGTAAATGCATCAGCTAAAAAACAAAACATAAAAATCAATCTTAAATGTGTTGCTACCATTGAGCCGGAAGCAACAATGATTGTAATAAAAGGGAATCAACCCGATGATACAAATACCATCATGAACCGCGAAAATATACTTCCGGTAACTTCAACCATAAAAGGTATTAAAACATCTTTTACAAAAACAATCGATCCATATTCGGTTAACATTATTGAGTTAAAAACAGGTAAATAAAATGGAGGACGAAAAACATCTTGTTTTATTTCAATCATCGCATAGCAGCTTTTACTTAATACTTCCACTCATGAAAAAGCATATCATTTTTATTTTGTTACTGCTGCCAATAAGCATGTTGGCACAAACGGGTTATTTGGTTACCATCAATTCAACAAAGGAACCTGTTGCTGCCGGAAAATTTGAGCCTAGCTGGCAATCATTATCACAATACAAAATACCCGAATGGTTTGCGAATGCAAAATTTGGTATTTGGGCACACTGGGGGCCACAGTGCCAGCCTGGACAAGGCGATTGGTATGCCCGTTGGATGTATGAGCCCGGAAGCAGACAATATAAATGGCAAACTGAACATTATGGGCATCCTTCGGTGGCCGGTTTTAAGGAAGTCATCAACAGCTGGAAAGCTGAAAACTGGAATCCTGAAAAATTAGTAGCCTTGTATAAGCGTGCCGGAGCACAATATTTTTTTGCGATGGCAAACCATCATGATAATGTGGATATGTGGGACAGCAAATACCAGGAATGGAATACAGTAAATGTTGGTCCGCATAAAGATATTCTTACAGGCTGGGCCAATGCAGCTAAAGCAAACAACCTGCCATTTGGACTAAGTGTGCATGCAGCACATGCATGGACATGGTACGAAACCGCACAGCATGCCGATACCTCAGGTAATTTAAAGGGAGTATCTTATGATGGAAAACTCACCAAAGCTGATGGCAAAGGCCAATGGTGGGAAGGGATAGATATTCAGGAACTATATGCCCAAAATCATCCCTTAAGCAGTAACAGCAATAATATTTATGCCATTCATAGTCAATGGGATTGGACCAATGGGGCATCTATTCCATCTCAGGAATATTGTGACAAATTCTATAACCGTACTATTGACCTTATTAATCAGTTTCATCCAGACTTATTATATTTTGATGATACCGGACTTCCATTGTATCCCATCAGCGATGCGGGTTTAAAAATTGCGGCGCATTATTATAACAGTAATATGGCTTTACATAACGGCAATCTGGAAGCGGTGCTTTTTGGTAAAATACTTACTGATGCGCAAAAAAAATGTATGGTTTGGGATGTAGAAAGAGGTGCCCCGGATCAAATTCAGCCAGACCATTGGCAAACCTGTTCCTGTATTGGCGACTGGCATTATAATACCGCTATTTATGAAAACAACTCGTACAAATCTGCAAAAAGTGTAATACACCAGCTGATAGATGTTGTAAGTAAAAACGGTAACCTGCTTTTAAATATACCCGTAAAAGGCGATGGCACTATTGATGATAAAGAAATAAAAATACTGGAAGAAATTGCCACATGGATGGAAATTAACAAAGAAAGTATTTTCAATACCCATCCATGGAAAATATTTGGAGAAGGCCCGTCTGCTGAGGCGGCTAACCCTATCAATGCACAGGGTTTTAATGAAGGCAAAACAAAATACACATCAAAAGATATTCGCTTTAACCAGCAAGGCAATGTATTATATGTCACAATTATGGGGCTACCCGATGCAGACATCATCATAAAAAGCCTTGGCAAAACTGTCATGCAAAACCGCATCCTCTCAATTGAAATGTTAGGTAGTAATGCCCCTATCAAATGGGAACAAACCACATCGGGTTTGCACATTAAAAAACCTGCAGGTGCAGCCAATCCTATTGCTACTGTGTTCAAAATCAAAATGAGTAAAACCTTGTAAGTGTTTCTACCATCAGGTAGTATATAACTAAAGAGCTATTGCGTTACAATAAACGAATACAGGGCTTATTTGCGGCTAAAGCAATTCTTGCATATATATTGTTTTGCAGGCCTAAATACCATCGTTGATATAATTGTTTTAAACCAAGCAGATGAACATGAAAAAAATATTTATTGCCTTAATTATATTGATATTTCCCGGGGTAATTGTATACGGACAGGTGAATGCACCAAAGCCTTATGGCCCCTTACCTTCAGCTAATCAGTTACGCTGGCAGCAAATGGAATATTATGCTTTTGTACACTTTTCTGTAAACACCTATACGGACATGTCTTGGGGTTTTGGCAATGAAGACCCCAACATATTTAACCCTTCGCAGTTAGATTGTATGCAGTGGGCACGCATTTGTAAAGAAGCTGGCATGAAAGGAATTATCATCACTGCCAAACACCACAGCGGGTTTTGTCTATGGCCTTCTAAGTATACTGAGTACTCTGTAAAAAACTGTCCGTGGAAAAATGGCAAAGGCGACATAGTACGGGAAATGTCGGATGCATGTAAAGCCTATGGGCTGAAACTCGGCATTTATCTTTCCCCATGGGACAGAAACAGTGCAGATTATGGTAAGCCTGAATATATTACTTACTTCCGTAATCAATTAAGAGAATTACTTACCAACTACGGCGATATTTTTGAAATTTGGTTTGATGGTGCCAATGGTGGTTCAGGTTATTATGGTGGTGCCAATGAAACGAGAAAAATAGATGCAAAAACTTATTACGATTGGGCGAACACTTATAAAATGATCAGGGAACTGCAACCCAATATTGTGATCTGGAATGATGGCGGCGACAGGGCGGATTTACGTTGGGTGGGTACAGAAGCTGGTTATATAGGAGAAACCAACTGGAGTCTATTAAACAAAACAGGAGATGTGCCCGAAGAGATGCTACGACATGGCGTGGAGAATGGCAATGCATGGGTACCGGGTGAAGTGAATACCTCTATAAGACCAGAATGGTTTTATCATCCAAAAGAAGACGGGAAAGTAAAAACATTGCCACAACTGATGGATATTTATTATAATTCAGTTGGAAGGAATGCGACTTTACTGATGAATTTCCCCATTATGCCAAATGGCTTGATTAACGAAAAGGACGAAAAGGCAGCACTTGATTTTGCGCATGCAGTAAAAGCCGCATTTGCCATTAATCTGGCAAAAAATGCACCAGCAAAAGCTACGAATGTACGTAGCAAAAATGCCATCTATAATGCCAGCAAAGTGACAGATGGCAATAAAAACAGTTACTGGTCAACAGATGATAGTATCAAATCGGCATCCATAACAATTGATTTTGGAAAAGCTGTTTCTTTCAACAGATTTCTGGTACAGGAATATATAGCCCTCGGGCAAAGGGTAAAAGCTTTTAGCATTGAAGCATGGGTAAAAGGCGAATGGAAATTACTCGATAAACAAACCACCATCGGGTATAAACGCATTCTACGTTTTCCCACTGTTTCCTCTACCAAATTAAGGTTTACCGTTTTGGATGCAAAAGCCTGTCCGCTTATTACCAATATGGAAGTATATAAGGCACCACAGATCTTAACGCCACCCATAATAATTCGTGAGCAATCTGGTAAAGTACGCATCATTCCAGCCGATCCTGAATCGGACATATTTTATACACTGGATGGCAGTATACCAACAAGAAATGCAGGCAGATATACAGGGCTTATAGAAACGGGTAATGGGAAAGCTGAAGTAAAAGCAATGGCATACAATGCGGTTACAGGCAAAAGCAGCACCGTAACTATTGAGCATTTTGATATTTCAAAAAAGCAATGGAAAATACTGGGAACAGCAGATAGCAATGTCTATGCCATTATGGATGGTTTGGAAAGCACCTCCTGGCATCAACAGCAAAACACCACAGCACCTGTTGACCTGATCATTGATTTGGGGCAAACGGAAAAACTTGCTGGTTTCAGGTATTTGCCCGACCAAAACTGGTGGGCAAGTGATATTGTTACCAACTATGCATTTTATATTTCCAACGACAATAATCAGTGGCAACTTGTAGCCTCCGGAGAGTTTGCTAATATTAAAAACAATCCGCTTTGGCAAACCAACATGTTCAAACCAATTAATGCACGTTATATAAAGTTGAGTGCCTTACATAATATACAAAACAATAATGCTGCAGGCTATGCCGAAATAGATATTATTACTGAATAGCTTTGAACGTATGATGATATGTATTACCAGATAAAGCAACAGTTAAAACAACAAATATAGCATGGCATGTATGAGATGAAATAAATGCACCAATACATCCATTTACATGCAGTAATTGAAAATTGTTGCCATGAATTAAGCAGTACAAGTGTGCGACGCAAGAGGCGATGCCATAGCATACATTGGCCTGGCTACAAAAGAAACAGCTCAACAGTTTTCTATGTACACTAAAATGGATGATTATTTTTTGACAGTTTTAAAAAAGATATATGCAAACACTAAAATTATATAGCGTTCTTTTAACTGCCCTGCTTTCAACAACCATGGCTACTGCTCAAAAAAAAATTAGTGATAACGGCAAAGGCACATATACCAATCCGTTAATCCCTGCAGATTTTCCAGACCCCGATGTGATACGGGTGGGCGACACCTATTATATGGTTACCACCACCATGTTTGTATTTCCTGGTGTTACTGTTTTAAAATCGCATGACTTGGTTAACTGGGAATATTGCAGTAATGCTGTGCCCCGCTTTGATTACAGCAAATGTTATAACCTGGATAGTTGTAACCGTTATGGTCATGGTCAATGGGCCACCAGTATGAAATACCATAATGGCAAATTTTATTTATTGTTTATTACACTGGATGAAGGTGGCTTTGTTTGTACTGCAGATAAAGCCGAAGGCCCCTGGGAAATTACCCGGCTACCAAAGGGGTTTTATGATGCCGGTTTATTCTTTGACGATAACGGAAAAATATATGTTGCGCAGGGGTATAATAATATTTCTATTACTGAAGTAGATGCTAACCTGGCGCCCATCGGTCCCGATTCGCTGGTATATAAAGGTGATATTCGCAAAGGCCTGGAAGGTACCCACGTTTACAAACTAAATGGATACTATTATTTGTATTGCACTTATGGCGGATTAGATGGTATGCAGGTAGCGCTGCGCTCAAAAAATATTTATGGCCCTTACGAACAAAAGCTGTTGATATACGATACCACAAAAGGCATCAATTATGGCATCCATCAGGGTGCACTTATTCAAACCCAAACCGGGGAATGGTGGACGATTTTGTTTGTAGACAGTGGTCCTTTTGGCCGCTTCCCTTCCTTACAACCCATTACCTGGGTTGATAACTGGCCCATGATTGGCATCAATGGCAAAGCCGTTACCACCTATAAAAAACCAACTATGGGCAAATCATATCCCATAAAAAAAATGCCTGCTGCCGATGAATTTAATACCAATACCCTTGGCATGCAATGGGGCTGGAACCATAACCCCGATAGCACCAAATGGTCGCTAACAAAAAGGCCCGGTTATTTAAGATTAGCCACCGCCAAAGTGGTTGCCAATTTTACAACAGCTATCAATACGCTTACCCAACGGCCTTTTGCCAATTATAACCAGAGCGTACCTACAACAGCTACCACAAAAATAGATATCAGCCATATGCAGGAGGGTGATATAGCAGGACTGGCCATCTTCCAGGATCCCTATGCCTATATTGCCATCAGAAAACAAAATAACCAAAACTATATCACTATGGTAAACAATGGAAAAACCATCGATTCGGTGCTTATCCATCAACCTAGCATCTATCTAAAAACCATCGCCTCAAATAGCACAGGCAAAGCCAGTTTTGCCTATAGCATCAACAACAAAAATTTCACCACCCTTGGAGATGAGTTATCCATGCTTTTTAACCTAAAAATATTCACCGGCAACAAATTTTGCCTCTTCAACTATGCCACCAAATCAACCGGCGGATATGTAGATATCGATTGGTTCCGTATAAAATAATAGGACCTTTAGCAGCAATGCAAGTAGTATGTAGCGGGCGATATAACTTGTATCATCGCCGGTTGTGTCACTCACTTGTACCATAGCAACCGGTTGCAGCTATTGGACAAAGCCAGTAACGCCCCTCACTGGCGCAATTATGCAGCCAGGCTTGGTAGCACAGCGTACTTGTACCACAGTTAAACCTCATCTTTATCGCGGGCACAAGTACGACACAACTATTGCCAACCCTGCCTACTTGCGCCATTATCGGGGGAAAAATTGATTGGTAGCAATAGCCTTTAAAAAAAGAAGCTTAAAAAGCAATTTGCATATAACAAAATGCTACATTACAAACAATAATTCGCACCCTCAACGATGTGACTGAGTATGCGAAGCCGTACCAAATAATAACAAAAAAGCAAATATTACAATTTTTTATACATTAGTTTGATGCTATAAACTATACAAAATGTATAATACTAATTTGTTGATTATCAATATATTTCTTTTATTCAATAGATCGTCTAATAGCATAAATCCTTGCGTAAGCGGTAATTGTATGCGGACAATCCTGATTTTAATAACACTGTTGTTGACATCTTGCTCATACCGACAAGACAATTTAAAATTTGACAGCAAAAAAATGAATTTTACTGAAAAAGATATTTTTCATAAGCTTGACCTAGCATTTAATGGACAACCGGCAGAAGACTATCCAGCAGGAAATAATGGCGACATCAAGTACAACTTTTTTCTTGATTTAGAACATGGTTATTGCGAAACGGCAGGTAACAAAATTCATTTATATGCAGACTCAACCAGGTGGGCAATTGTCTTTGAAAAATGTGGTTACCAAAATCGTGGAGACCGAGCGGAAATACAACTTGACTTTGTTGGAAATTGCATAAACTATCCTATTGACAAATATCCTGAAAGGAATTACATCACAAATGCAAGCAATATCGTTTTAATAACTTCGGAAGAATATGAAAGGATAAGAAACAAGGAAGGCAAAGACATGGAAGATTTTGAGCTAATTAGCCCTAATGCCAGCGACTTAACCATTCACGGAAAAAAAGTTACAATCGACCACGACACAAAAAAATATTTGGCATTGGGAATTGAACCAAGGGGCTACGACAATCCAAAAAGTCTTATTGGCTATGGCGGGATCGTTAGATTTTTCAGCGACACGAACCCTGACTTAGTTAGTGCAACCGAAGATGAAATCAAACAGCATATTCCGCAAGACATTCCAAAACTTATGACACTTGACAAATTTCATTTTGTAAGTGCTTACGACAAAAGTAACTTGCCAAGCAGTCAAGAGACATATCAATTAATCTCCAAAATCTTAGTAACAAGGGACACAACTTATTGGAAACCTAAACTCAAACCCAACAACCATTGGACAAATTGGGAATCGGGCAATTTGTAAACACAACTACCGCTTACATGGGTTTTGTGTTATGGTGGGCTGACGAACAAAGCTCATCTTTAGTTTTTCAATTTGGCTTTTGGTTATGGGTTGGGCTGACGTTCCCTAATTCCCACCACAACACAAAGCCCTAATCCGTTATGTGCCACTATATGAAGACCCTAATAACCATAATTGCTTTTCTGACACTGACAATATCTGCTATTGGTCAAAGAAGAGTTTCATATCGTTATACTGAAATTAATAAAACACAATTTGACAGTTGCGTTAAGACCTCTTATATAATTGCAAATCCTCAAATAAAGAAACAGGCTGGTAAGTTGACAATTCCTGTTTCGGGAAAAGATTCAAAAATTTTCAAAGACGACAATTCTGATGAGAACTTTTATGAATTTGATTATTTAGGTATCATTAAAGGGACAAAACTTTCATTAGTAAAAAGGACTGACTACAACAGCGAAGAGTTTTATCTAATTAATGGTTTGACAGGAACTATTGACACTTTAATCGGACAACCTGTATTTGCTCAAAACATGAGAGATTTTGCTTGCATCAATAATCCTGGTACAGACGAAGAACAACAGATACAAGTTTGCGAGATAAAGAATGGGGTTATAAAAAAAAGGCTTTATCTAAACGGCAAGAAAGACACTTTGTTGGAAAACATTTCCTTTATTTATCGAAACTCTATTTTGACAAAAGACAACAAGGGCAAATACTGGCAATTGAAATTCAAAATTGGTGAAGAATAGCGGCACATAGTCCAGTAAGCAAGGGGGATTCCCCCCTCACTGTTGCAAGTATGCAGCCAGGCTTTCTCCGCCATTGTTGGTCGCCTGACCAACAACATTCGCTCCAATCTTTGCTGAGATAAAAGCCCAGCAAATTTCCGGACGTACAAGTGAGTGACACAAGTGGCGATGCCATACCATACAAAGGCTGGTATCATCATTATTTCTTTCAATCCGGTTGATTTAAAAAAACATAGTTAGTTGACTATTAAAACTATTTCAATAGCCGTTATGCATTTGGCGATTGCACAACATATTATTTAAACAACCAGGTTAAATACCAGGATATATACACTTCTGATACCTCCTAAAATCAGTAACACATTTTTTATTAGTTAATATCTTTTACTTAGCAAGATTATTTTTACCAACTAAGTCTAATAATTACACAGATTTTAAAATAATCAACCCTTGGGCATTGCAAAATGCTACCAATATGTATATTGCAGTAAACAACTGCACATGGATAATAAGGTAGTAAGCTCGGTTTTCTCCGATTCAAAAAGCCACTATAAAATACTCGACGGATTGCGTGGCGTGGCCGCCATTATGGTGATTAGCATGCACATCATGGAAAGTTTTGCAGGTGGGGATGCTACCAAAATGTATATCAATCATGGCTACCTGGCAGTTGATTTTTTCTTTCTGTTATCCGGCTTTGTTATTGCACATGCCTATGACGACAGGTGGAGCAATATGAGTATAAAAGACTTTTTTAAACGCAGGCTTATTCGTTTGCACCCAATGATCATTATTGGTATGACGGTTGGTGCTATTTGCTTTTATTTCAGTGCATCTGATATTGTATTCCCTCCCCTTGGCAGTACACCGGTTTGGAAACTGATACTGGTAATGCTGATAGGCTATACACTTATACCCGTACCACTATCACTTGATATTCGCGGCTGGGGCGAAATGCACCCGCTTGACGGACCGGCATGGACACTTTTCTTTGAATACATTGCCAATATCATGTATGCACTTGTGTTAAGAAATACTTCCAAAACAGTATTGGCCATACTTACCATCATTGCCGCTGCTGTTTTAATACAATATGGGGTAAGCGGTACTCGTGGCGATTTAATTGGCGGCTGGTCATTAACTGCAGAACAGTTGAGGATTGGCTTTACCAGGTTAAGTTATCCCTTTCTTGCAGGTATGTTACTGTCGCGTTTGATAAAACCCGGAAACCTGGGCAATACATTTGTGTGGTGTAGTTTAATCTTGATTGTGATCCTTTCTATTCCAAGGGTTGGAGGCAGCGATATAAACAATTTCTGGATGAATGGCCTGTATGAATCATTAAGCATTGTGCTTGTTTTTCCATTGGTTGTTTACCTGGGTGCAAGTGGTACTATACAAAATAATTTACTGGCAAAAATCTGTCGCTTTTTTGGTGATATCTCCTACCCTGTGTACATCATTCATTATCCCTTAATTTACATATATACAGCATGGGTGGTAGATCATCAGAAAACCATTGCACAAGGCTGGCCGATGGGTTTATTATTGTTGATAAGTTCAATAGTACTAGCCTATGTATTCCTAAAAGTTTACGATATACCAGTAAGAAAATGGCTTACCAAAAAGTATTTATCTGGTAATAAAATTCAGGCATAAGCATAAATTCAGTTTTTAGAATCAGTAATCCAATTTTTGGGTTTAGGAATTACAAATACAGTTGTAGTTGGTAATTTATGCGCCTATGTAAGCATCTACATAGTGCCTTTGAGTACTGGTGTATTTACTCCATGGTAAAAGGAAATTTACTTCAAATAAAAGTCCATCAATGTTCAGAAAGTACAATTGAGGTATTTGCGTGAGAAAGCAGCAAATACATAACAAGCGGCGATGCCATGTAACACCTAAGCTGGCAACAACATGGCCTTTGTCTTGTTATATTATTTGATTTAAATAGCTTTTTGTTTGATTAATGCAATTATTGTTCAAAAAAATCAGGCAACTTTACTAAGGGGTATTTTAGGATTATTTTGATTACGGTTTCTTAATAAAATTTTCGATATGGCCATATTTACATTAAACGTAAACGGTAAAAAACAGCAGGTAAATGTAGACCCTGCCACACCTATGTTATGGGTACTCAGAGAGCACCTTAACCTGGTTGGCACCAAGTATGGTTGTGGTGTTGCACAATGCGGTGCCTGTACTATTCATTTGGGTGATAGCGCTATCCGCTCCTGTCAACTACCCGTTTCGGCTGTTGGAGATAAGGCGGTTACTACTATTGAGGGACTTTCAGAAAACGGGGATCATCCTGTACAAAAAGCATGGATTGAACACGATGTGGCGCAATGTGGTTATTGCCAAACCGGACAGATAATGACAGCTGTGGCCTTACTTAAAGCCAATCCAAATGCAACTGATACTCAAATAGAAGCGGCCATGTCGGGCAATATTTGCCGTTGTGGCACTTATGTGAGAATAAAGGAAGCGGTAAGAGCAGCTGCCAGTCATCAATAATTTATTGCTAAAAACCTATTCAAACCATTCAAAGCATTAATAATGGAAAAAAATAAAACTGCCCAAAACAGGCGTTCATTTCTAAAATCGTCTGTACTGGCAGGCGGTGGACTTTTAATTAGCTTTAAGCTGCTGTCTGAGTTTACCTTTAAAGGCAGCTCCGGCACTTTGGATCTACCCGAGCAATGGAATGAATTAACCGGATATATAAAAATTACGGCTGACAATATTATTAAAATATATAATCCCAATCCGGAATTTGGGCAAAACGTAATGACCTCGCTACCCATGATGGTGGCGGAAGAGTTAGGTGTGGACTGGCAAAAAGTAGTAGTTGAAATGGGCCCTCACGATAATGTGAAATTAGGGCCACAATTTACCGGAGGAAGCAATTCGGTAAGAATGTATTGGAAACCACTACGGGAAGCGGGTGCTGCTGCCCGTCAAATGTTAATAGACTCAGCCGCACAAGGCTGGGGAGTACCTGCCAATGAAATAAGTACCAAGGCAGGTGTACTTTATCATGAAAAAAGCGGCAAATCTGGCACTTATGGCAGCTTTGCATCAGCTGCGGCAGCACTTCCTATACCCAAAGTGGTAAAACTAAAAGATGCAAAGGATTTTAATGTGGTGCGACACTCCCAGAAAAATGTTGCCGGCAAAAATATTGTTACCGGCAAACCGTTGTTTGGAATGGATTATACACAGGAAGGTATGTTGATTGCGATGATAGAACATCCACGTGCATTTGGGATGAAACTAAAATCATTTGACGCCACCGAAACCCTAAAAATGCCCGGCATTACAGATGTTTTTAGCATGAAAATGTATGAAGAAGGCTATGAACAGGCAGGTTTTGATACAAGAACATTTAATGACTTACTGGTAGTAGTGGGTAAAACCACCTGGGAAGTAATGAATGCACGTAAAAAGCTAAAAGTAATATGGGAACCTATTAGCGAAACCAAAGAAACGGTTGCCGGATTTCGTGGTAAAAATGTAGTAACTATCCCCGCCGGATTGGAAAGTACAAGCACCCAATTAGCCCAAATGGCTGAATATGCAAAAAAACCGGCGCAACAATTAAGAAAAGATGGTGACTCGGAAACGGCATTCAAGAATGCTGCACAGATTATAGAACGCACCTATACCGCACCATTTTTGGCGCACAACTGTATGGAGCCAATGAATTTCTTTGCCCATGTTACGGATGAAAAAGCCTTACTGGTTGGGCCTCATCAGGCGCCGGGTTGGATAGAACCTACTATATCTAAAATTTTAAACTTGCCTGCCGATAAAATTGAAATACGTATAGCTCGCATGGGTGGCGGCTTTGGACTAAGGGCTTATGGGCATTTTGTTACAGAAGCGGCGCTTATTTCAAAAAAAATTAAAGCCCCTGTAAAACTGGTATATAGCCGGGAAGATGATATGACTTACGGCATTTACCGCCCCATGTATACGGTTACTTACCGGGCTGCATTGGATACCAACAAAAACCTTATTGCCTTTCATATAAAAGGTGGCGGCATTCCTGAACATGCAGTACATCCTAACAGGTTTCCTGCTGGTGCAATTGATAATTATCTTGCAGAGGGATGGGCGATTCCATCCAATATCACTATCGGGGCATTCCGTGCACCCGGTTCTAATTTTAATGGGGCAACCGAGCAGGCATTTTTAGATGAATTGGCAGAAGCCATGGGCAAAGACCCTATTGATTTTAGATTAGAACTGTTACAGCGGGCAAAAGAAAAACCTGTTGGTAAAAACAATGAATATGATGTTGACAGGTATGCTGGTGTATTACATTTGGTAAAAGAAAAATCTGGTTGGAATAACCCGGAAAACAAACAATATAGTCGCGGTGTTGCAGCTTATTTTTGTCATAATTCTTATGCTGCCCATGTAATTGATATGCTAAAAAAAGATGGTCAGCCTTATGTAGAAAGGGTAATCAGTGCCATTGATTGTGGCATTGTTGTAAACCCGGACGCGGCCACCAATATGGTGCAGGGTGCGGTAGTGGATGGTATTGGAAATGCCATGTATGGGGGATTAACACATAAGGATGGCGTTACTGAACAAAATAATTTTAACCGATACAGAATAATAAGGATGCGGGAAGCACCCAGAAAAATTGATGTACATTTTGTAGAAAACAATATTGACCCCACCGGCTTGGGCGAACCACCTTTTCCGCCGGTATTTGCTGCAGTGGCAAATGCATTGTATAAAAGTATGGGTAAGCGTTTTTATACGCAGCCTTTTAGCAAGGAGTTGTAGTTGTGTTCAGCAATAGCAGCAAGAAATTAGCTAGCTTAAAATAGCGTTTTGAAACTAATTCTGGTATGGTGCAATTGCTCTTGTAAGGCTAAGTATTTAACTGCTATGGGCTACTATTTGTACATCTTTGACACTACAGCATTTAATCAGGTTGATTCAGGTTCTAGTGTTTCTTAGCATCATTGTTGCATTGCAAACCCGCTAAGGATGTTGGCGAACAATAAAACAACAAGTATAGATTAGGGAGCAATCCTGCCAGTTTCTGTCTGCATAGTAACAAAACCAGCCAATTTACATGATCTATTTTTAAAACAAACAGTATGTTTAAACCAATAATAGCTTTACTATTTATTACCACCATTTTTGTTATTGGCACCGCTTTTATCCCACAGGATATTAGTGAAAGTATCAAGAGGGGAAAGGAGGTGTATGAACTCTCCTGCCAAAATTGCCATATGGAAAACGGTGAAGGCATGCCCGATGTAAATCCACCATTGGCCAAGGCAGATTATCTAAAAAAGCCATTAGCAGAGTTGATCAACATTGTGCTTAAAGGGCAATCTGATGAGATAGTAGTAAATGGCAAAAAATACAATACACTCATGCCCGCCATGGATTATATGGATGATTTGCAAATAGCCGATGCATTGAATTTTATACGCAATAGCTGGGGCAATAAATCACCCGGAACAGTAACACCTGCCATGGTAAAAGCCCTTAGACAATAACAGGCTTTTACATTTTCCAGTACACTGTTTTGCCTGGATCTGATAAGCAAATGCAGCTAATTGGAACAATTTAAAAACTAATCAAATTCATACCTAAAAGCCAAAGCATTTGCCATAACTCAGGGTTCAATTTTTTTTATGGTCGGGTTAAACTTTTGGTGCGAAACTTGCACTAGATCCCCTTTTTGAAAATGATCTACCTCATTTTCAGCTAGTTCAACTTTTATTATTTGCGGTGGCAGCAAAACACTTGCCATCTGCCCATTTTCGGTCTTTACTATTTCCGTAATCTGTCCGTTTACCAACAGCTGATTATGCGGCTTTTCAGGAAAAAATATATCCGCCGGATTACCTTCTTTGATAATAATTCCATTTTCAATCACCAGGGTTCTGTTAGCTAATTTTATAATCTCAGAGATATCGTGGCTTACCAGAACGGTGGTTAGGTTGTACCTGATATGAATGTCTTTAAGTATTGTCTGCAGGCTCTCCCGCATGGCATTATCTACTGCAGAAAGGGGCTCATCAAGCAACAATAGTTTTGGTTTACGTACCAATGCCCTGGCAAGTGCCAATCGTTGCTTTTGTCCGCCCGAAAGTGCCTGCACCTGTCTGTTACTTAACTGTTCCAGACCGGTTACCTGCATCAGTTCGGCAATAATATCTACCGGCTCATTTTTTTGTAAGGCAAATAACAAATTTTCTCTTACAGTCATATTGGGGAACAAAGCATAATCCTGAAATACAAAACCGATATTTCTTTTTTGGGGTGCAAGATGTATTTTTTGGTGGTGACTAAACCAGGTTTCGCCTTCAAAATGTATTTCCCCATCATCGGGTTTAAGAAACCCGGCCAGCATTCTTATAATAGAAGTTTTACCCGCACCTGAAGGCCCATAAATACTTATAAAATCCCCGGGCGCCAATTTAAATGAAACATGCAGCTGCATATCACCATTGGCTGCGTGCAATTGTTTATGCAGTACACAATTTATCATATGGATTTAATTCTATCGAGCCGGTGATTAATAAGATACACACTAAGTAATATGATAAAAGAAGTGGCAAATAAAATAAAGGCGTAGGTGCCGGCTGAAGCATAATTCATGGATTCTACTTCATCAAAAATAGCAATGGAAGCTACTTTGGTTTCACCGGGAATATTGCCCCCAATCATTAATACCACACCAAACTCACCAATTGTATGTGCAAAAGTTAATACAATGGCCGATAGTAAAGAGGATTTTATATTAGGCAATAAAACCCGGATCAAGGTTTGCCATTTTGTTTTACCAAGCGAATAAGCTGCTTCCCGCAAACTTTCAGGAACAGCAGCAAAACCAGATTGAATAGGATGCACCATAAAAGGCAAGCTATAAATAACAGAGGCAATTACCAACCCGGGAAAGGAGAATACCAGCCTTATATCAAAATGCGTTTCCAGAAATTTACCAAAACTTTGCGAAGGACTAAAAGCCAGTAATAGATAAAACCCAATTACCGATGGTGGTAATACCAATGGCATGCTTACCAATACTTCTACTATTGCTTTAACTTTTGTTTTCTTATACGCCAGCCAGTTGGCCAGGGGTATACCAATAAAAAAAAGAATGGCAGTAGTAACAACTGCCAGCTGTAAAGTAAGCCACAATGGTTCCAAATCAATCATACAGTATACGATAGTTGCGTTTGTTTATTTTACAATATAGCCAAAACGCTCATATATTTTTTTGGCTTCTTTTGAATACAGGAAATTATAAAATTTTTCTGAGGATTCTTTGTTGTTTAGGGCCCCATGCTTTAATAATACGGCGGCCTGTTCTATGGGGGAATAACCATTGTGTGCTATCTCCACCCAGGTGCCTTTACCCAACATCTCATCAGACAGTACAGCCGATTTGGCCGTAAACCCTATATCTGCAGACTGAGACATGATAAACTGATTGGTTTGGGTAATACTTTCGCCATATACCAGTTTTTTCTGTAGTTTATCGTACAGTTTATATCGTTTTAAAATTTCCACAGCTGCTACCCCATAAGGTGCAGTTTTAGGGTTGGCAATAGCAATCTTTTTTACCTTATCCATCAAAAGCAATTGCATATTTACTTCAGGTTTTAAATCGCTTTTAGTTGACCATAAAACCAGTACACCATTGGCATAAACTTTAGGGCTATCGGTAGCAAACTTGTTTTGAAAAAGCGTTAAAGGGTATTTGGTATCTGCAGATATAAATACATCAAAAGGCGCCCCTTCCTGTATCTGCTGGGTAAGCTTGCCAGATGAGCCAAGTATTACTTCCACCTGTATGCCTGTTTCTTTTTCAAATTGGGTTTTAAGTGTTTTTAAGGCATATTGCATATTGGCTGCCACAGCAACAGTAACTTTTGCATCTTGTGCCCTTACTGTAATTCCAGGAAACAGCATACATGAAACCATTAACCATTGAACCAGCATTGCTTTTTTCATTATTGCAAACTTATTATATTTAAAACCCTTTTCTTGCAATTTTCTGAAGGTCAAATGTCTTGTTCATTTCCAAATAAGGCAGTAACATTCAAATATAGTTTACAGTGTAAGTAATTAGCTAAAACTGTTATTAATTGTTGTTACCCGGCAGTGTTGCTACTATCATCGCCGGTTGTGTCACTCACTTGTACGTTCGGCCCATTATTGGGCAAGGAAAAAAAAATACATCTTCAAAATTTATAATTCCCCTGGATTCATTCCGATACCAACTTTTACTTTTAATCAAAAAAACCTATACATTCCAAAAATACAAGTGTATATCTCACTCATTCAAAATCAGTTTCTGCATCTTTTGCTAAAACACCCTATAAACCCTGATAACCAAGATCGTAATCAGGAAAAAATTTAAAGTTTATAGCATCAGCTTGCCAATACTTGTGTCGGTTGCGGTTGCTATTCAATTTTTTAAAAATAATGTTCTCAAAAAGAATCAGGTTAGGCATTAAAAAAGCCCATCATTTACTACAAAATGCTAATTTACAATGCAATTATTCGCACAATCCGACTTGCTCCTAAATGTGCAAGGAAGTATCAAAAAGTAAATAAAGAGCATTAGTTGTCATAATTTACAAACCAGATTGATATTCAAACAAATGAAAATCTACCAGGTGCCTTTGTTGATTTTCAATTTCATTTCATTAGACAATTTAGTTTCTAATCCCTTAAATAATTGAATTTTAGGTAATAGCAATTTGTACCTCAAACTTGTAAACTTTTATCCATGGCAAAAGCAACAGTTAAAACAGTTGAAACAAATAACAGTGTGGTAGATTTCATACACCAAATTGCAGATGAAAAAAAGAAAACGGATTGTTTTGCACTTGTTGAAATAATGAAAGAGCAATCCGGATTTGAACCCAAACTTTGGGGACCCAGCATCATTGGTTTCGGAGCTTATCATTACAAATATGAAAGTGGCAGAGAAGTTGAAGCCCCATTGGTTGCATTTTCGCCCAGAAAAAATGAAATATCACTCTACCTTTCTTCCAGTTTTGAAAACAGAGAAGAACTGCTGCAAAAATTAGGGAAACATAAAAGTGCCAAAGCTTGTATTTATATCAAAAGGCTTGAAGATGTAGATCTTGCTGTTTTAAAGAAAATGATTTCACTGTCCATTAAACATGTTCAAAGGCTGCATAAATAATTTAACCAACGCAGCCCTTGCCACTAACCCACGGCTGATGCAATATCAGCAAACGCAAATGCCATTAACAGCAACCCAATTTATTCAGGCAACCATCCGCTAACCTAAATATCCGCCGGCTTATGATTGTTCTTTGATGTGTAGGTTGAGAAAAGAGCAATATTTCCCACCACCCTATTTTTTTCAACCCACCTATCTTCCGCAAACCCAGTGTATGCCATTTGTGCTTTTTGCATTTCCATAAAAATCTGTTCTTTTACTTTTACTGATTATTATTCAATGGCTCCTTATGAAAAGAATTTTCCTCCAATTTTTTGTTTCTTTATTTACAATTGTATCCTTTTTCGCAGACCATTGGCTTTAAAGCCGGACTAAACATTTCCAATACAAAAGGACTTAATGCATGCCCGGATGATAAAGCCGGTTGGAATGCAGGAGCTATTGTACAATTCAAAATAAACAAAAGATTTTATGTTCAACCAGAATTGCTTTATGCTGGTAAAGGGCACAGATTTCATCCTCCTTTTGCAAGTGATAGCGGAGCCATTAGGCTTAACTATGTAAATATGCCGATACTCTTTTGTTATAAGGCTGACGATAAATTATCCATTCTACTCGGGCCAGAGCTGGGTTATCTTGCCAATTCTACTGTACGGTATAATAAAAGTGTTTTTGATCAAACAGGAAGATATCCCCGGGTTGATGTAGGGATAGACCTTGGATTTTCCTATAAAATAAATACATCATTGGGTGCAGATCTAAGGTTTAATTATGGATTTAAAGACATTCAATACACAGATTATGCTGGTTATACGGCACCAATAAAAGGAGGAAACCGGGTTTTTCAGGCAGGGCTTTTTTACTTACTTCGAAAATTACATTTCCCATTCTTGCTTTAAAGCAGTTAGTGGCATCTTCATAAAGATCATATTTAATACTAAAGAGATCTTTTTTAACAACGATAATATCTACAGAATCTGTTTCACCTTCAATTGTCTTTACAAGAATCCGTGTATACTGAATATATTCAAGCGAACACAGATAGCGCTCATTGTCTGCTACTTTATTTGCATTTGGCAGCGTATTTTCTTTTATAAAAAGGTTATTTCTTTTACCTGTTCGCTTGTACTTCTGTGGAAGCTGTTTAATACATTTGAGCCTCTATACAGCAGGCTTTTAGCAGTATCAGGAAAAGCTTTTCCGAAACCAAATTACTGTATAATAATAAGCCTAATTATCTTCCCGTTGTAAGGCAAATAGGCTGTTTCGCTTTATATTTAAAATGGCAGCCTGCTTCGGCGAATCTGCCAGGCGATGGTGATTTTACTGAATGTACTCTTTTAAATGAATACTGTTTGCCTGTTTATTTTCCACGACTATTGGCATTATCCCCAAATGCCTTTTTTTCATCTTTGATTTGGTAAAAGCCCAATCAACTTCCGAACGATGAAGTGAGGTATTTGTGTGGCAAAGCAATAAATACGAAACAACAACCGATGCCACAAAAGCTTTAGCCGGACCACAAATTTTTCTTTCCCATATTAAACAGGAAGTATTATTTTACATATGTTACAGCAGAATTAACAATGCTTCTTTCTTTAACTAAAACCTGCCAAATGAATAAAAATACTCCCCATGTTTCGTTTGTTTTAACAACTATGCTGCTGCTTTTTAGCATCGCCTGCAGTAATAAAGCAAAAACGGAACAAGCTGCCATATCAACTTTTGCGCTGCTTGATGCTGATACCGTTATGTTCAATTCGTTTGTAGACTGTAATATGGCCGAGGCCTGGATTGGCGATACCTTTCGCATTTTTCCCGGCAAATATGGAGAAGACACCGTGTGGGGTGCAGCTAAAGAACTGATGTTTGCAGATGGAAGCAATGCGCCGGAAGCATTTGCAACAACGGCGGAAGGGTTTAGCCGTCCTAAACTGCCAGAGGTAGCGCCTATTGGGCAACCGGGGTTTCATGGTGCTATGTGGTTTGAAACAGTATATCAAAGCGACGAAGACCGCAGTGGCAAAACGCTGTATGCAGTGTATCACAACGAAAATTACCCGCAAAACCTCCCTTACAATGATAGCACAGGGCAGGGATATATCAATCACCTCTGGCCCCAGGGTTTGCGTGGCCCGGCAACAGCTGCTGCGGTTTGTCGCATAGGCATTGTGAAGTCTGAAGACGGCGGCCGAAATTGGGTAAATAAAGGACTCTTTATTGAAGACCTTCAGGCACGAATGATCCTAAAACCATATAATACCTCCAACACTTTTGCTGGTGGGGTTGGAGATCCTTCAGCGGTGCGATCGGGAGATTATTTGTATTTGTTTTTTGGAGAATACAGTTACCCAATGCCCTACGATTCTGCCACTTACAACAAACAAACGGAATGGAGCGGGCAATGCATCAGCGTGGCACGCATTGCCATTAAAGACCTTGACGATCCACAAGGCAAAGCACAACGCTGGAACGGTAACAGTTTCGGTGCCGCCTGGAATGGTACAGGCAAACCTATAGCATCGCTGCAGATAGCTGTTGATAGCGGTGGCAGTGCGGCATCGTCACCCGAAGGCGGTTTTCACTGGGGACCTTCAGTTAGCTGGAACAACTACCTTAATTGCTGGGTTATGCTTATGGGTAAAGTAACGGGGCCTAGCTGGGCAGGCAGCAGCATATATATTTCATTTAACAGGAACAAAGACCTTAGCACGGGTAATAATGCGCAACAATGGAGCACACCCAGTTTATTACTCGACAGGCCGGGCTATTTTTTATGGTACCCTTCGCTGCAGCCGCTCGATACCGAAGAAGATATCCGCAACAAGTATACTTGTATGAACCTCGGCAAACGGGCCAGACTATATGTAAAATTTATAAAGCCCGATAAAAGCATTTATGCTTCGGCGCATATTATAGAATTTGAAAAGTAAGTGGTAGCTTTCTATTACCTGAAAGTTACAGGTATTATCACATCAATTCTTGTGCTTTGCTATACACAATTAGCGGAAGGGTGATAACGCTTTAACCGCAGGAACTGAAGGGGAGATTTATTGTGTAATTGCTCAACACCGCAGCTTTGTCTGAAAGAAATGACCAAATTTTTATTACAAAGTTTTTTGTAATAATATTATGAAACAAAAAATCACACACGACTTAATCTGGTAAGATTCCGGAATATTTGAATTTCGTAACTACTTGTTTCGTTTTCGTTATTCCCTACGCTCAAACCTGTGTAGATTTATTTCATAAAAATCTATCATCATGAATACAGCAATGCAAAAAAGAAAACTTGGGAAAAGCGGACTCGAAGTTTCAGCAATTGGCCTTGGCTGTATGGGTATGAGTTTTGGTTATGGCCCCGCTGCTGATAAAAATGACATGATACAACTGATACATGCCGCAGTAGAGCAAGGGATTACCTATTTTGATACTGCCGAAGTATATGGGCCTTTTACAAATGAAGAGTTGGTAGGCGAAGCATTAAAACCATATAGGGATAAAGTAATAATTGCCACAAAATTTGGTTTTAGCATTGACCCTGAAACACTAAAATATTCGGGTGTTAACAGCCATCCTGAGCATATAAGAGCAGTAACAGAAGCTTCATTAAAAAGATTAAAAACAGATGTGATAGACCTCCTGTATCAGCACCGCGTTGACCCGAATGTGCCCATTGAAGATGTGGCTGGTACAGTAAAAGATTTAATAGCAGAGGGCAAAGTAAAGCACTTTGGTTTGAGTGAAGCTGGTGCTGATACAATAAGCCGTGCGCATGCAGTACAGCCTGTTAGCGCACTGCAAAGCGAATACTCTCTGTGGACAAGACAACATGAAAAAGAAATTATCCCTACCATTGAAGAACTGGGCATTGGATTGGTAGCCTATAGTCCGCTGGGTAAAGGTTTTCTTGCAGGCAAGATGGATGTAAACACAAAGTTTGCAGAGGGCGATATACGCAATATTCTTCCACGGTACACAGAAGAAGCACGAGTTGCCAATAAAGCCTTATTAGATTTATTACAAACTTTTGCCGCTAAAAGAAATGCTACTACTGCTCAAATTGCATTAGCCTGGGTACTGGCGCAAAAACCATGGATTGTTCCTATTCCCGGCACCACCAAACTACACAGGCTTACAGAAAATAATGGTGCAGCTGCCATTGTCTTAACAAAAGCCGAATTGGCTGAAATTGAAGCCGCTACAGCCCAAATAGAAATAACAGGCACCCGCTATACAGAGGCTATGGAAAAATCGACAGGATTATAAGCACTAAGGAATTTTATATTACAGCTTAAATACAAAATATCCATACAAGTAGTATGGATATTTTTTTTTGTTTCAGGCGATAGTACATATGGCATCGCCGCTTGTGTCACTCACTTGTACTTCCGGTAATTTTATGCAGCAACTGTGTTAGATTGTCTTAAACAATTTATCTTGTCGGCTAAATAATTAATTATTCCAGCAACATACAATTACCAGATGAATACAAAATATTTTTTTTGGATGATATGCAGTTTTTTACTTTTTACCGGTCAACTGCATGCTCAATATATTAAGCTGGACAAAAACAATTTCGAGCCTGTAAACGCTTTTCTAACCATCACTAAAATGGAAAACAAAACGGTTATAAGAGCCATTAAAGATGCTGGTATAACAGCTGTTGATGAACCCACCTTTATAAAACTAAAAGATATTGATTTTACCAATGGCATTATTGAAGTAAAGGTATTAAGCAGGTTATTAAAAGATGCACCCGACTTTGCAAGAGGCTTTATTGGCCTGGCTTTCCGCATAAACGACAATAATACAAAATATGAAAGCATCTATCTGCGTCCGGTGAATGCAAGGGTAGATGACCAGGTTCGGCGCAATCATTCCATACAATATTATTCTTACCCAGATTATAAATTTGACAGGCTTAGAAAAGAAGCGCCTGAGCGCTATGAATCTTATGCCGATATGGAAATGAATAAATGGATAACCATGCGGATTGAAGTAAATGGCACACATGCCAAACTGTTTCTAAATAATAATAACCAACCTGCTTTAATAGTAAATGATTTAAAACTTGGTGCTGACAAGACTGGCAGTGTAGGGCTTTGGGTAGAAGTTGGTACAGAAGGGTTCTTTACTGATCTAAAGGTTACCAAACAGTAAATGGAAACATTTTACCAGCAATAGAATTTCATAGCATCGTCGCTTGTTTTGTATTTACTGCTTTGCCACAACAATGCCCCACTTGTATGGTTGGATTGTATAATGTGCTATTCCCATTGCAAGCATTTAAGCAGCCGAAAAAGAGCACTATTTTTGGAAAGGCTATTTAGTTTGTTTAATTTTGAGTTAGGTGCAATTCAAAAACATGTAAAATTTCTAAGGAAAGAAACAATAATGAAATTAAGCATTAATAAAAAATCATATTGGGCAACTTATGGATTGACAATAGTATCTGTTGTTTGTTTTATTTCACTTCCGGCAATTTTTAATAAACCAAAACTTGATGACACTTACAAACTTCTTGTTGATGAAATAAACAAAAGTTGCCCGAAAACAGTTGACAGTGTAACTCGTTTAGAAAATTCAGTTGTTCTTCCTGCCAATAAGATTCAATTTAATTACTCATTTATCAATGCAGACAAGGTAAATGTTGACACTACCTTGTCGAAAGATAACATGAAGCCATCGCTTATCAATTACGTAAAAACAAGTTCAACCTGTAAAATTTATCGGGATAATAACACTACTTTATTTTTTAATTATCAAGACAGGAACGGGGATTATTTATTTAGAATAATCGTCACTCCAGAGTTATACAACTGAGACATTATCCTTTGCTTGCGTAAGTATGCAGCCAAGTCAAGCCTTTACAGAGCTTCCTACTTGTGCCTTAGAAAATACCTCAGGGCAACAACATCCAACGCACATTAAGAGACCCTGGAACTAGTTCAGGGTGCCGTATTTTTTAACCCTACCACAATAAAAGCTGCCCCCTAGGAGAAAGTACAAGAGTGCGACGCAAGTAAAGCATCATTACAGCGCTTCAGCTGGGTCAACAATTTGAAAAAATAATTAGGCTAATAGTGGTTATTATTTTTGCATCACCAGTGTGGTCATACATCGCAGATCCTGCACGTTGGTGGTTTTTACCGGCTCTATTAATGTTAGCGGGTAAAGCTGAAACAGTTCTTCTAACAGCGGCCTAGTTAACAGAAACCTTTCGCTGCCATCGGGTAAAGCATATTTGCCATTGCCAAGGGGCAAAATATTGTTTTCGATACCCATTTCACTAGCCATTCTAATAAACAATATTCCGCCGGGTTTTAATACGCGGTTTAACTGTGCAAACATGTGCAAAAACATGGTTTTACTTTCTGCAAAATGCAACACGGCACTACAAATAATATGATCAAAAAAAGCATCTTTAAAAGGCAATGATTGCAGTGGCGTGCAAATAAGCTGCTCCCTTTTTAGCGAAGGATATAATACGGGCAACTGATGAATATGTTCCTGCTCCATATCTACGGCATAAATATCCATATTTGGCTGCTCAACAAACCAGGAAAGGTTTCTGCCACCGCCACAGCCGGCATCCAATAAGGTGCCTCCGGCATCATAACGGTTTTTCAAAATCTGGTCTATCAAATAAATATCGGTGTGTAGTATGGTGGCTAATGTTCCTGTTGGCATAGTGCAAATTACTATTATTGCTGGTAGCTGTATTTGCGTGGGAATGTTTTTTTAAAGCAAATGAAGTTAGCTGCAAGTAAAAGGCCTGCAACGCAGGCCCTTTATTGTACAAAACGCTTATACCAGTTTCATTTGAACAGGATCCCAATGAATGATTTTCTTTTGAAAATAGCTTTCGTTGCAGGATAAGGCAGGTGCCGCCGCCCTGAAACCAAATACCGCATCTTCAACCACCGGTTTACCGGTTCTGATAGCATCAAAGAAATTGGTAAAATGATCCAGGTGATCGCTATAACCCGGAGGGGCTTTGAATATTACATCTTCTTTTTTAGGTCTTATCTTTTGTGCATCAGTCCATTTGGCACTGTATTCCTTTTGCATTTCGTCCTGCATGCTTTTGGAGAAAGTGAACAAAGAATCATAGCCGCCAAAACCCGGCGCTTCGGGCATTAAACTATGTTTGATGGTAAGGCTATTACCCTGCACTTCCATCACCCCTTCAGAGCCTACAAAACGTATTACTTCCTGTCCGCCGGTGCCACTGATAAAATTTACCTGCAATGTTAATTGAAAGGCAGGATGCTCGGGAGTATCGGCATATTGCATTACGCCAGCCATTACATCGGGCATATTACGGCCATCTTTCCAATAACTAAACTGTCCGGTGCCATAAATAGATTCGGGGCCTTTTGAATTGGTAATAAAATGGGTGCCGCTTAATAAATGGATAAATAAATCGCCGGCAACACCGGTACCTACTTCTTTAAAGGCACGCCACCAGAAAAACTTTTTAGCATCGTATTCCATCCTTCCGGTTACCTCAATAAATTTATCCCAGTCGGTGGTTTCGGCATTGGCATCCTTGGGTATGGTATATTCCCAGGCACCAATAGAACTTTGCCTGTCATAAACCGCATTTACCATATTTAGTTTGCCAATTTCGCCGGCTGCCAATAACTCTTTGGCTTTTGCCAAACCAATACTACTTACACGCTGGCTGCCTACCTGTAACACTTTTCCTGATTTTTGCTGCGCAGCAATTACGGCCGGCCCCTCGCTAATTTTATACACCATGGGTTTTTCGCAATACACGGCTTTGCCTTTTGCCAATGCATCTTTGGTAATACGTGCATGCCAGCAATCGGTGGTGGCTACAATTACAGCGTCTATATCTGCTTTATCCAATAACTCTTTATAGTTGCGGGTAGTGAATAAGTCGTTACCAAATTTTTCTTTGGCATTTACCAGCCTGCCCGTGTATAGGTCACAAATACCTGCCAGTTCTACACCCGGCACTTTTAAGGCGGTATCCAAATCAAAATGACCCTGTACGCCATAGCCAATTACACCCAGGCGAATTTTATCGCCTGCGGATATTTTCTTTTCGTAAAACAGGGTTCTTTCTTCTGCTTTTTCTTTGGCTGCCAGACTGCTGAGTGGTGCAGCGGCAGTGAGCAAACTGGTGGCGCCTATTTGCTGTAAAAACCTTCTGCGTGATGATTGGTTGTGATTTGACATATGGTGCATGTAATTTATGGTTACTAAGTTATTGAATTGAATAGCTTACAAAAGCAATTTTTTTACTATCGGCACTCCAGGAGGGCACATTAATGGTACCCTGCCCACCAAAAAACACCGGTGTAAGATCCCTGATAGTTTTATCAGCCAGATTCATTAAACGCAGTTTTACCTGTTTGCCAAAAAGGTGACTTTGTTTTTCATCGGTGATATAGGCAATATACACGATCGATTTATTGTCGGGCGAAGGATGGGCAAACCAGTTGGAATTATCGTCGAATGTAAGTTGCTCGGGGTTACTGCCATCTGTATGCATACGCCATATTTGCATATGCCTGGTGCGGTAAGAGTTGAAGTAGATATATTTTCCATCAGTTGAATAATCGGGGCCGTCATCCAGGCTATCGGTGGTAGTTAAACGCTTTTCTTCACCGCCATCCACAGAGATGGTATAAATATCATAATTGTTATTACGCTCTGCACAGTATGCCAGTGTTTTTCCATCCATGCTCCAGCCATGCCAGTAGGAAGGCGATTTCATTGTTAACAGCTTTGGCTCACCACCTGTTACCGGCAGGATATACACTGCCGAATGATAAGGCTTATTGCTGGTGTCTTTTCGGTTATTGTTACTAATGGCCAACCATTTTTTATCGGGCGAAAAACCATGATCGTTATTGCATTCATTTGCAAAACCGGTGTTTAGCAGATTTACGCTTTTAGTAACCAGATTAAAAGTATATAGCTTGCCATAACTGTTTAGTAATAAATAGCCATCCGGATGCCAGTTAGGGGCTTCAAAGTGCTGATGCACGGCTAATAGCGTATCTATTTTACCGGTGGTTATATCCAGTACCTGAATATAACTAATGGTATCTTTTTTTATTTGTGCCTTGGCTGCAATGGTAAAAAACAGCAGGATGCAAATCAAATGCAGGCATTTTTTAGCAGCCCGTACAGCTAATGGTAGAACATGTTTCATAATAAATGGCGTTAATAAAAGCAATCTTGTTTAAACCCGTACCGAAGATATCTTTTTACCATCAATATTACAATACGTATTTTTTACGCAATAACATTTTCTTTTTACTAAACGTGCTAGCAGGTAGCAAATAAAAAAGGCCCCTTTTGCAAGGAGCCTAAAAAAACTATCGCCATCTATTATGCATGTAACAATTTATCCAGGTAATTATAACTGTTGGTTACATTTTGTATAGGCTTTGGCGCACCATCCTGCTCAACAAAATAGTATTTCATCCCCGATGTTTTGGCATTATCAAAAATCGTTTTGAAATCAACAATACCGGTACCCACTTCTGCGGGACTCATGGTAGTTTTATCCAAATCTTTTACATGCCATAGCGGGAAACGGCCCGGATGCATTTTAAACAGCGCTACGGGGTCTTGTTTTGCCTTAGTAGCCCAGGCAAGGTCTAATTCCATCTTCACCATATCCTTCTCCGTATTGGCCAGAATATAATCAAACGGGCGGTGGCCTTCTATTTCATCAAACTCACTGGTATGGTTATGATAGGCAAATTGCACACCCACTTTTTTACAGGCTTCACCCGATTTATTAAATACTTCTACGGCCGATTTTATTTCGTCCAATGTATTTACCGGAATGCTGGAGCAAACCAAATAACCAATACCGCCTTCAGCAGCTGCATCGGCCAGTTCCTGATAATTCTCTTTCAGGTTAAGCGATTTTGGCTGGTCTTTCATCTTATCCAGATACTTCTGAATTCTTGCCGAGTCCTCCGCCGTTTTGGCCATCTTCATTATCTGCGACATATTAAACGGTGCACCGCCTACATGAGCCGAACGCCAGGTCATACCAGCTGCTTTTATCATGGCCGACAATTCCTTTGGTTTATAGCCATAAAAATTGCCCTTTTGCGAGCCGGCGCTTTCCAGTTCTTTATATCCAATGGCGGCCAGCTTTTCCAATGTACCCTGTGGGTCGGTAGTCATCATATCGCCAAGGGTATATAATTGCAGCCCAACATTGGGCATTTTTTTACCGGCAAAAAATGCTGCATTGGTAGTCCTTGCCAGCAATAAGCCAGTAAGCCCCATTGCTCCCGACTGAATAAATTTTCTTCTTTGCATGATGTGTTGTTTTTATGTACACCCGGTGTTGGGTGTAATGGCAAAATATAATCGTTGTTTAAAAGTAGAGCAATAACAGTATCTGATTCTAATAAACTTTTGCAGCCAACCTGTTTAGTTATTTTTTATGTACCCGGCTGTAGTATGGCAGTGCAGCTTTACTTGCGTCGCACACTTGTACGTGCGGATCAATGGTGCAGCTTTTATCTTTAATGCAAATGGCAAAAACAAGCCAGCATACCAAAGAATTTTATTGATCAAAAAACCTGCTTTGCCAGCAAAAAACATTTTTATTGCTTTTTTATAAAAAGGTATTTCAACGCACCGGTACTCCATAAAGCCCACCATATTAACACAGGTTGAAATAGTAAGCGAATCATTCTGGCATTATCAGTATCCAGCCCAAACGCGTTGGTGTGATTTACATATTGTGCAATATTGCCGGGATAAATCAACACATAAAACAATGCCAAAGCCATACCTACTCGTATCCTTTCGCGTTTCCAGAATATCATGCTCAATCCTAAAACCAGTTCAACAATACCGGATAAAATAACCACCAGGTCTTTGCTTAATGGAAGCCAATCAGGCACCTGCGCCTGAAATTCGGCTCGCTGAAAAGTAAGATGCCCAATAGCAGCCAATACCATAAATGCACCCAATACTATTCGAAGTATTTTTTGCAGTGTTGTTTTTTGTAAAGTATCTATCATGTTTTTTTATTTTATCACAACTTACCATAATATCGTTTGTGATATACAATTAAATTTTATTCGCTACGGTATAAGCTGCATTACTTGTTACAGCACAAGAGTGCGACGCAAGTAAAGCCTCCAAAAGCTACCAGGGCCGGGCCCAACAACCTGTATTTACTGTTGAAAAATAGCAGGGTATTTTCTAATGAAATAAACCGGAGTGCAACTCCAGGCATGGCAATAACTGTTTACCGGGAAAAAATTATACGGCGATAAAAAATCATCTTTGGGATCGTATACTTCCCAAAAAGTATCGGCGCCTTTTTGTACCATGCCGCCCCAATAGCTTAGCATCAGGTCTTTGGCGGCTTTGTTCATACCGCATTGAATCATGGCTTCCATAACATAATGATACAAATAGGGTGCACCGGGATATACTACCTGTTGCATGGTTGGAAGCACAGTGAAAGCCTTCACCCCTTCTGCCTGTGTGGCTACGCCACTTAATATCATCCAGGCCTGAGAAGCATAGGAAACCTGCTTATTTTCTCCGCTAATAAATACGCCGGTAGTTTTATCATACAGGTTTTTATGGGCTGCTTCAGTCATTTTTTTAATCAGCGCAGGCAAGTCGGCCACTTCATTTTCTTTACCCAGTTTTTTAGCCAGAGCATAGGTATTTTTATAAGCCCATATTACTACACCTTGCAAAGCAGCCTGTTTATCCAGGCCATTGCGCCAATCAAAGAACAACCACCATTCCTTGCCGGCACGCAGGTAATCCATCATACCATCGGCACCAATATATTTTTTGGGTACTTCCAGTTGCTGTTTTACAATGGGCCACAAATCCTGTGCGGTTTGGGTATCGCCGGTAGCATCCAAATATTCTTTTACGGCCACATCATAAATCAAGGCATAATCAAACAAAGGATTGATTTGCGGATGCGGCCTGGGTCTTTCAAATACATTGGATGGTGCTACCCCATCGTTATAACTTAGACCGGCCAGCAGGTATAAACAGTGCCTGGTAAGCGCATCATTTTTAAATGAGTAGATATTGGCCAGGGATTCCAGGTATAAATCACCAATCCATAATCTTCTGTCTCTTTTAGGACCATCCTCATACACGGTTTGCATACATTCTTTTAGGGTAGTAAGCCCTACCCTGTCTATTTGGGCAATCAATGCGTCTGTTGAGGGGGCCAGTGCTGCGGGGGTAGTATTTACTGAGGTGGTGGCTTTAACCGACAATTGACTTATACGAAAATCGGAATAACCGGAGCTGCCCAATAATTCCAATTTTACATAGCGGAAGGCAAAACGGCGTGGAATGGTAATGGTAGCCGGCACTTCATTAATAGTAATAATTTCATCCTGCAGCCAGGCACGGCTTAAACCGCCGGTATAGGGGTCAAAAGGGGTAGTAAGTTCTGACGGCACTTCACCAAAAGTAAATTTGATACGTATGGGCGCATCTACCGCCCGGTTTAGTTCTTCTACTGTAAAACTGCAATAGCCGGTAAGGTGTTCACCAAAATCTACCACAGCTGTTTGTTGCTTTATAAAAGAGGTATTGTATAAAGTGGCAATGGGTTGCGATGGAACTGCTTTCCATTGCTGAAAAACACCGGCATCTTTTACCAGTGTATCCAGGGTTAGTGGCTGTTTAGTGGTTTCAATTAATACAGGTTTAGTGTCTTCGGCTTTTTGCAGCCATGCAGCACGCAGGTCTTTAAAAACATCCTGTGCGGGCAATATGGTAGCAAAGCAAAGCGCACAAAAAAGAAAACAGCTTTTTTTCATGATGGCAATTTTAGAAAACTAAAAGTACTGTGTATTACGCGATAACTATCATGCACCATCATGTGTTGCCAATTGGGTTGTTGCAGGCCGGGCGTTATATGGTAAAAAAAGCTTTGTACTTTAGTGCCGGCATGTATGCTATACTTCATCAGTAAACACCAAACAAATGAAAAAAGCCATTTTACTTGTATTGATTATTAGCACTTCCTTTACGGCGGGTTTTGCAGTTAATGAGCTGCTTACCCCGCAAAACAATGCTACTCCCGAATTAAAAAGAGTTACCGGTATTGGCGGTATTTTTTTTAAATGTAAAGACCCCAAACAAATGAGGGAATGGTACCAAACGCATTTGGGTATTCAAACCAATCAATATGGTGCTGTGTTTGAATGGAGACAGGGTGCAGACAGCAGCCAAAAAGGATTTACCCAATGGAGCCCTTTTAAGGAAAGCACCAAATATTTTGCCCCTTCTACCAAAGACTTTATGATTAACTATCGGGTAGACAATCTGGAGGCATTGGTGGAGCAATTAAAAAAAGAAAACGTAACCATAACAGATAGCATTGAAAGCTTTGACTACGGCAAATTTGTGCATATACTGGATATGGAACAAAACAAAATAGAGCTATGGCAACCCAACGATATTGCCTATGAACAAATGGGTATACAAATGGGCAGTACCACTACAAAATAATTCCATTCAATAAAAACTATCTGCACTTATATAAGAATAAAAGCAAATTGTGTACCCAACACCAAATGCTTTGTGCAGCTTCACTTGCGTCGCACACTTGTACGCCAGAATAGACATGAGCTATTGCCTACTAGCTATTGGCTAACAGCTAAAAGCTAATAGCTGCTACTCCTGCCCAAGTGTGCGACGCAACTAAAGCCCATTATAAAACCCTTGCCGGGTACAAAAATATTATTACATAAAAAAAGACCTGCAGCTGTTGCTACAGGTCTTTAACATTAAACGGGGAAATCTAAAACTATTTTTCTTTATAGATTTTAACAGTAGCCGTGCCCTGATTGTTCACTAACGATACCATGTACACGCCGTTAGCGTATTTGCTAAGGTCTATTTGTACCTGATTGCTGCCTGCCACCGTATTACCGGTTTTGGTAAATACCGGTTTACCTGCCAGGTCTCTTACCACAATCTCGTATTTATCGCCCTGCTTGTTACTGCTGAATACCAGGTTGGCCATGGAAGCAGTTGGGTTTGGATAGGCTTTTATGCTAAGTGCCAGTGCAGATGCCTGATCTGTATTATCAGAAGATTTTACTGCTGCTGGTGCTACAGTAACCGCCAGACTACCTGTTGGTGAACTACCACATGCATTGCTGATAAACACTTTAACATTACCGCTTGCAGTTCCAAACTTCACTTTTATTCTAAATGTACCCTGTCCGCTGGTAATGCTTGCTCCTGCAGGAACATTCCAAGTATAGGTAAAGCCGGCTATGTTTGGCAATTGATAAATCACATTGCTTTGATTTGCCGTTACAGTAGTTGGTCCATTGATAGAAGTTGTTGGATTAGGAGCCACTGCATACACTTTTAATGTTTGTGCCGGGCTAATACCACAGGCATTATTTGCAGTAACACTAATGATTGCTGTAGTGGTAAATGTTGCAGGAACCGTAACAACAGCATTGGTACCAGTGCTGGTTACACTAAATCCTGCCGGTACTGTCCACACATAACTGGTTGCACCTGCAACAGGATTAATGGTAAAATTATATACGCCACCACCACACAGATTAAAGAACTGACCATTGATCTTTTTAGGCTGGGCCGGTGCATGACCGGTACCAGCTGCAATGGTAATGGATTTACTTGTTGAACAGCCATTGGCATCGGTTACAGTATAATTATATACACCCGCAGTTACGGTAAAGCTGCCTGTACCGCTATAGGGTGATGTACCGCCGGTAGCATCTACATTTACAATAGTAGTACCACCGCTACAGCTAATAACACCCGCTGAAACGCTTACCACTAATGGTGTTGGCTGGCCAACGGTATAAGTATCAGCACTGCTGCAAGTACCTGCTGAGAACACAGTTACCTGATAGCTACCTGCCGCCAGGTTATTGATATCTTCTGTTGTAGCTGTGAAACCGTTTGGTCCTGTCCATGCATAAGTGAATGGAGCAGTACCGCCGCCAGCTGTTAAATTGATAGCGCCATTGGTACCTGCATTACAGGTTACATCAGTAACAGAAGCAGATAATGTGGCAGTTTTGGTGATGGTTAAATGTAAGGTAGCCACATTGGTGCAACCTGATTCGTTGATTGATTCAAATATATAATCACCTGAAGTGGTGTAAGTAGTACCATGCCATTCGTAACTATCACAAGCAACTGCAGTTTCTTCGCTGGTGCTGCTGTAATTAACCGTTAAATGTAAGGTAGCCACATTGGTACAACCTGATGCATTGATTGATTCAAATGTATAATCACCAGATTCGGTATAAGTAGTACCATGCCATTCGAAACTATCACAAGCTACAGCAGTTTCTTCGCTGGTGCTGCTGTGATTGATGGTTAAATGTAAAGTAGCCACATTGGTACAACCTGATGCATTGGTTGATTCAAATGTATAATCACCAGATTCAGTGTAAGTAGTGCCATTCCATTCGTAGCTATCACAAGCAACTGCAGTTTCTTCGCTAGTGCTGCTGTAATTAACCGTTAAATGTAAGGTAGCCACATTGGTGCAACCTGATTCGTTGATTGATTCAAATGTATAATCACCAGATTCGGTATAAGTAGTACCATGCCATTCGTAACTATCACAAGCAACTGCAGTTTCTTCACTGGTGCTGCTGTAATTAACCGTTAAATGTAAAGTAGCCACATTGGTACAACCTGATGCATTGATTGATTCAAATGTATAATCACCAGATTCAGTGTAAGTAGTACCATGCCATTCGTAAA
>NZ_WHPF01000023.1 GCF_013106755.1 Limnovirga soli
TCATCAAACTTGCTCCGTCATTCATCAAATTTGCTCCGTCATCCATTAAACTTGCTTCGTCATTCATCAAACTCGCTCCGTCATCCATAAGTCTAAAAATAGCAGGCTTAAATCTACATTATGGTAAAAGCTAAATAATAATCCAACCGTACAAGTGTGCGACGCAAGGATGCTAAATGGATGAGTTATGGCCCGGCTAATAATGGGCTGTTTTGTTTCAGGGCTTTTTAACCAGGGTACTGTCGGTTATGATAGCGGGGCGGGTGGTATCGGCGGTTAATACATTGGGCTCGTCTTTTGGAAAATCGAAAGTGTACGATATACTTACGCCCTGCCTGATGCGGCGGCCAATTAAGCCGGTACTTACATCTAAGCTGCTTTTATTAAATACAATGGCCCGCAACTTTCTATCTCTTGACAATACAAATTGAACCGAGATATCCGGCAGCCATTGAAAATTACCCGTTTGTACGGCGGAGCCGCTAATATTAAAATCGAGCCCCGTACCAAAAGTGATGATGATTTTATTGTTGGCCAGGCTTTGGCTTAATTTTAAATTGATGGATTGGCGGTCTAACCGGTTACTGGACGCACTGGAGGTATTGCCATATAATTGTGCACTGCTATAGGTAGAAGTGTTTACATCGAACTGTAAACTTTTATCTCCGGTAATTTTTGAGAGCAGGTTGGAGACCAGTTTGTTTACCTCGCCGGTAATTTTTTGTGAGATGGTATTGATACCTGTATTGCGTGCCACATTACCGCCACCGCCGCCAATATCGCCATAGGGCGCAAAGGAATTAAATACAATTAACCAGGTAACCTGTTTCAGCATTTCGTTGTCATCGCTTTGAACTTTGTCCAAAAATAGTTTCAGGTTATTGTCGTTTTTAATGGGGCTGTTATCGGGAAAATCGAACCCGAATTTAATTTGCGGATTGGTGAGTTTGCCGGTGAGGGAAGCCAACACATACACATCGCCTCGATAGCCGCTAACAGTGCCGCCCAGGTTGTAACCGGTATTGGAAAGCAGGTCTCCAAAACCAATATTTTTGGCAGTGTATTGGGCGTCTACATGCATATCGGCCTTATAAGGATCTCCGGTCCATTCTATATAACTACCCGCTTCTCTTTTAAGATCAAAAGGTTTACGCAGAAAGGATTGAAAATTAAAATTATAACGGCCGCTTTCTATATTGTACCGGCCATTCATGGTAAGGTTGCCGCTGGCGGGTACATTAATGCGCAACCGGCCATTACCGGTAGCACTGATGATATCGCCGGTTAGTTCATCTAATATCATATCAATCTGCGCCTGGTTATTGGCGGTAAGATCAAGATCGATATTGAGTTTGGTATTGGTAGCGGGTTTTACTTTTTCGGCATCTTCGCCATATTTTTTAAATACGATAAAATCGGCATCGGCACTTTCTTTACTGGTAGATGTGGGAATAGAAATATGAGTAGAATCATTTACCGAACCGGTGATATTCATCCGCATATTTTCCTGAGGGCCTTTCAGGCTTAAGGTAGCTTCGCCAATGGCTTTGCCATAAAATTGCTGGTTGTCTTTGGCCTTGGTATCTAAAAGCAGCATTTTATCGGTAGCCATATCAAAATCGAAACGCATTTTTTCAAATCCTGCTTCATATAAATAGCCCCTAACGCTGCCGGTATTTTTGTATTTATCCTTTACAGTAAAATGACCAAAGTCGATACCATTTTCATTAAAATTAAACAGGGCAGAATCTATATTGTAGCGCACCTGGGTATAGTCTACCGTTATGGCCGCATCTCTTAGTGCCACTTTACCCAGCAATTGCGGAGTGTTGGGGTTGCCTTTTATAATCAGGTCGCCGGTGGCATAGCCATCCAAATCAGAAAAAAGACCCACCAGAAACTGACTGATGAGGTTTATTTTGGTATTGTTTAAATGAATGCTGGTATTTAGTGGCTGGCTAACCGAATCTTTAATATTGTAGTAACCCTGCGAGTTAAACGTATAGTTCTCGTTATCTGAAACCACATCCCAATTTATTTTACCCTGTGTGCTGTTATAGGCGGCTTTTAGTTTTACAATACCAATAGAGTCATTGTCCAGCCTGAATTGACGGGCGGTAATATCTGCATCAGCATGAAATTTATTATAAAAATCCTGCAGATATACGGAGCCATTGGCAACACCTTCTATAGCTGGTTTTTTGGTAAAGAGCGGCACAAAATCACCGAGGTTTACATCTTTTAATTTTACCACCAGGTTACTGGTATTGCCACCATCTTCTTCCTCGGTTTCTACCGTTATTTCCTGAAAACCCTGTGTAAATTTTACATTGCGGGCAGTAGCAAAATTCTTTCTTATCACCAGTTCGCCTTCTTTATCCAGTTCCCACTTATTGGTGTTTAAAACAAAGGATGAAGGCAGGAAATTGATACGCACACCATCTTCCAAAGTAATAACTTCTGCATTTAAACTGGCATCGTCTAAGGTGGCATTGGCACGTGTACTAATGTGTACGCTGGAATGATCCTGACTGGAAAGTATGTCAAAGGCTGAGCCGGGAAAATAGAAACTATCTTTCAGGTATACATTACCCAATGTGCCGTTAAGTTGTAAACTATCTATACTGCCCAGGCCTGTAATAAGGGCATTTTCCATTTGGTAGGTATCAAATTTTACCTGTGGTATATTGGCATAAATGTATAGGCCAGAGTCGGGCCGGTTGGTATTTACACCGCCAATGATTTCAACATTATTCAGGCCCGATAGCCTGCGATCTATTACATTGGCATACTTGTCAAAATCCATAGTATGTAATACCAATTGAAATTGCTGGTTTTTAGGCGTGGTTTTAGGGGCATTAATATAAGCAGGATAATACCTGTTTAAAAACAGCTGGAAACTATTGGGTAAATCCAGGATATTGTATTGCCCTGTAACGCTGGCATCAAACTGATTGCTTTGAACGCTTAATATTTTTTTATTGATATCATCATAGGATGCGTTTACTGACAAAGAATCAAAGTCCAGTTGTACGTTATCATGCAACAAAGTGGCGTTCAATATTTTTGCCGAGCCCAGGAATTCATCAATATTTCTACCGGTAAAGTTTAAGTCGAACAGGCCGGTAAGTAAAACATTTTCTTTGGTAAAATTGAGTTTTTGAAAATTAGCATTGGCCAAATCTCCCAATATATTAAAGCGGGGTTGCTGTCCGGTAAAATCAATATTGATGCTACTGGTAAAATCAAAATTGGGGTCGCTGGCTTTAAAATCACCTATAAATTTTCTTTTTTCAACAGCGCCATCAAAATTGAGGTTATGGTAGGTATATCCATTAAAATCTAGTGAATCAAAGCCAATATTTACCTTCGTTTTAGCCCTTTCTATTGCAAAGCTTTTGCCTTCGATGGTGCCTTTAAAACTGGCTTTGCCAAGGGTGGCTTCGTCCAGAAATTTGCCAATATCAAATTGTTTGGCTTGTAAAGTGCCACCATACGAAGGTTCTCCTCTCGAAGGCAGTTTCATATTGATATCGCTGTACAGTCCACCCAACTTGGTAGTGATATTGCCCTTGGCGGTAAAATCATGTACCGTACCATTAAAGTCGCCCAAAAAGCGAATATTACCCAGCGCTGCCAAATTAGGACTGGTTATTTTGGTAATGTCGGGGTACAAAAAGGCCAGTTCCCTGTTATTGGTTTGCACCACGGCCCTGTTTAAACTAATCTTTGTTTTATCAATATCCGGTAAGCCCTTCATATCCAGTTCTCCGCTGGCATACATGTCGGGGCCGGAGCGCATAAACAGGTTTTGAACACTAAAATCTTCAACAGTGCCAAAGAATTTTCCATTCATGTCTACCTGCCGGTTCCAGTCGCTTAATTCGGGGGCAAAGTAAGCTACATCTTCACTGCTAACACTACTGTTTCTAATGCGGATGTCCATGGTTACCTTGCTAATATAATCCTTCATATCCTCATTAAAATCCCGGTAACGCATGGCGTAATAATTGCCAATCCTGCTTTCTGGTGTTTGAATATCCAAATGGTCAAATTCCATTATTTGCGGTGTAAGCTTAACATCTGCTTTTAATTTTTTTAGTTCCAGTCCACTGCGTTCTACGGCACTTAATTCCACCTGTGCCTTCATGGTATCTTTTATAAAACTAAAATGGTTAAATACCCCGTTAATTTTATTTACTTTAATGTAGGCGCCGTCAAATAAACCTTTCTCTGGCACATCGCCGCGTACTATGCTGGCAAAAGTGCCATCTGTTATATGAAGGGTATTTATTTTAAGTGAAATATCACCGGCATTAAAATACATGCTGGTATCATTGGGGTCGGGCTTACGCCTTAAACTATCCGGCCGGCGGCCATCAAAGTCTTCTAACAAAAAATAGGGCCGGTCAATATCCAGTGTATTTACTTCGTATTCGTTGCTGTTTAGGTTGGTACGTTTGGCATCCAGTAACATGCTGCCTACCCGTGCCACCATTTTCTGTCCAATCCATTCATCGTTCTGAATAAAAGTTACTTTCTTCAGGTCTATTTTCTGAATGTTAAGGGCAATGGTTTTTGGTACCGAATCCTTTACCGTTTTAGGCGATGCAAAATGATCCGCAATAAACGCATAGTTCCAAACCGAATCTTTGCGATGCAGGTTTATTTTGGCATCTTCCAGGCCAATATATTTCAGGTCTGTCTGGTCCGATAAAAAGAACCAGTCTGTTACCCGCAGTTTCATGGTGCCTGCATACAACAGGGTATCTTTTTGGCGGTCTTTTATCAGCACCCCTTTCAGGTCCATCTTATCAAAAAACGAAAAGCTGATGTATTTAATCTTTACCTCGGTTTGCAAATCGGCCGATAGGCGGTGGGTAACCTTATGCAATATAAAATTCTGCACCAGGTCTGTTTGCAGTAATAGCACCAAAAAAAGTAATAAACCCAGTAAACCCAACAGGCTGCGGCGTACATGCCTGATGGTAGTAATGCCGTGTAATACAACGCCTATAAGCATTAGTGTAATTCTGTTCGACCACATGTGCGACAGTGGTACAAATATCAACACCAGCACCAAAGCCACTGTGAGTACCCAACTAGATATTTTCAGCAATTTTTTAAGCAAATAGCGGTGTATTATTCAAAAAATAAAGATAAAGCCTTATGTACTAATACAATGCCAAAAGCTGGTAAGAGTTTGTAAAAATTAGGGTATATATTGTCTTAATGCATGTATTGAGCCCGGCATATGCACTATTCCCCGGCACCGCTTGCGTCGCACTCTTGTACTGTGGCAAGTTGTATGGGCAATTAAACAACATACATAAAGCGATCTACAGCTTGTTTTGTGGGCAACAATCATTACCTGTATAATGCAAATGCAAAGCTTAACTATTACATTAATAGCAGCTGCAATACTTGTTGCAGCACAAGTGAGCGACGCAAGTAAAGCCGATGCTTATTCCTTAGCCCGGCCCAAAAAAATTAAATGAATTGATGTAGTACCTTGGATAAATAATCAAGATCCTCCTTAGTGTGCAGCGCATTTATTACCACCCGGTTAAAAATAGTACCCGATGCATCGGGATAGGCAAAGGAGGAAATAATAATGCCCTTATTATGCAATTCGTGCACAGGAAATGTATGCGGCAAAATAATTACAGGTAATTCTTTATGCACCAGCAGTCCCGGTATATTGGCCACTATTGCATGAAAATAGGCAATCAGCTGCCGCAATTTTTCTCTTTGCATTGCATATACATCCTGCCCATGTACAAACGCATGCAGCAATGCCGGCGAAGGGGGCGTAGCGGCTGCATAGGCAGGTAATTTTTTTATGGCATCAGCCAGTGTTGCGCTACAACTTATGGCTCCTGCATTTACCTGCCAGGCTTTAGACATGGAATAACTGTACACCAATTGGGTGTTTGTGATGGTTTGGGTATATGCGGCAATGCCTTGTCCATTGGGGCCAATTAGCCCAATACCATGCGAGTCGTCGATAATGCAAATTTTGGGCGGAGTATTGGTTGCCAGCAAAGCGGGTATATTGGTAATGCTTGCGGTAAGTGTATCTACAGCATCTACTGCTACAAATGCAGGCGGTATGCCGGGGAGCTGTACATTGTTTCTTTGTACCGCCGGGTGCGATGGCTGCAGGTTTACCAGGTTGTTTTGCCATAATTCGGTAGCCAGCTGCCCTGCCGTAAAGCCTGAGGAAACCAGCACGGTAGCTTCACTGCCGGTAATGCTGCTTAACAAATTTTCTGCCTGCGCAAATAGCCGGAGTTGTGTATTAGAAATGCGGGAGGAGGGATAGATCCAACCATACCTGTCAATACCTTCTTTTACCAATTGAGTGAATGCACTTATCTGGTGCATACCCAAATAAGCATAGCCGGAGAAGAATAACATTTCTTGTCCATCTGCTATTGCCGTTCTGCCCGGTGTTACTGAAAATTGGTAAGCTTGCATGGTGTTGCTTTGAATGCTTATTGGCCCTGTTTTATTTGCTGGTTAAACTGCTGGCTTTGCCCTTTGGCAATGCTTAACGATTGCCATTGCGCATCTTTAATCATTTTACCAATATACAGTATTTGCCCAATATGGTATGGGTAATGCGCCAGTTGCCTTAGTAGTGCATCGTACACCAGCAGGGGTTCTGTTCTTATGTAAATGGTATTGGTTAGTTCTTGTGGCTGCAGGTTTTCTTTGGCAGTAAATACAATTTTCCAGCCTTCTTCCCATTGTGCAATTACCGCAGCTTTTGTGGTGATATTTGTTCCAAACTCTGCATCACGTTCACGCCAGGATTTTTCGCCATCTTCAGTTAAAAAATTGGTGAAGCGGCTGCGCATATTGCCATACAGGTGTTGTACAATGATAGCAATACTATTACTCTCCTCCGATGGTTGAAAAAAGAAATCTTTTTCTTCCAGTTGCGCAAAAGTTTTATCGCCTAGTTCTTTGTAATAGCGTAATCTTTTAACGGTATCCTGTATAAAGCTGGTTTCGAACGACATAAAAATAATTGTAGGTAAAATTATTAATTAATGCAGTTGGGCATAATCCCGTTTGATTAATCTGTAATAAATAATATTGCGGGGATCTAAAATTACATACCGTTGCTAAACAAATAATCAGTAAACAGACTAAATAATTAAAATGCAGTAATTATTTATTTTGGGGAAGAGTTGTATTATTGCGAATATTATACTTTATGAAACTAACTAAATCCCTGTTGGTACTTTGCCTTTTTGCAAATACCAGCTTTGCCCAAAAAAACATGCAGCCCGGTCTGATAGTATTAAATAGTGCTGATACTCTAAAAGGTTTTATAGATTATCGGGAGTGGTATAAGAACCCATTAAGCATACAGTTTGCAACAGCAAAAAATGTACAAACCAAAAAATACACAGCGGCAGATATCAGCTACTTTGAAGTAATGGGTAAAGAAGCTTTTGCAAGCCATACCGTTTCAATTTCAACAGGCACTACCAATTTGAGTGCCTTAACTGCAAAAGATACCAATAGCATTGTAAATACTGTTTTTTTAAAAGTGATTGAAAAGGGTAAAACTGTTTCGCTTTTCTCTTATACCGACGATGTTAAACTTAGGTTCTATTTGCAAATGCAAAATGCAGATACGCCTTTGGAATTATTAAATACCATATATGTGCAGGACGAACAGGTTAAATACGATTATGCCTACCGTTCTACGCTGATTGGCATTTCAAACCAGGCCGTTCCCGATGATGAGGCGGTTAAATCATTAATCGCAACTGCTGCCTATACAAAGAAAGACTTAACGGCTATCTGTAGTAAAATAAATCACCAGGTGAATACAAATATTGCACCATTGTATAAAAAAAATAAGGGAGTTATATTTTATATAGGTGCAGGAGTAAATTATGGCAAACTTGAGCTTACGGGTAATAATATATTTGCGGGCTTAACCAATGATGCTTCCTTATTGCCAGTTCTTAGTGCAGGGGCTAATATTTATACTAATCCGGCAATTGGTAAGCTGTATATTCAAACACAACTTTCTGCCACGGGGTTTACCACCAAAGCAAACAGGTCTATTACTTATTTTGAAGCTACCGAAAATCATGCATTCAATTTCAAGCAAATCAATGTGGCGGTATCGGCACAATTACATTACAATCTCTATAATGGCCCAACGGTTAAATGGTATGTGGGTGCAGGTGGTGCAGCCAATTTCTCCTCTTATCCCGTTAATGAAGAAAAAACTGAGCGGGTGGCATTAACCGGCACCACGCAAAGTGAAAACAATGCCTATATAAAATTTACAAGAGGTTTTTGGTTAAATGGGGTACTAAAAACCGGTGTGAATATAAAACGGGCTGGCTTGTCCATTAGCTATCATCCCAATGCAGGCATTACCAGTTTTAGTGAGTACACACTTACCAATAGTGGTTTGCAAATGCAGGTAAATTATCAATTTTAACTGCAAGAATATTTATCATTTTCATTGTCCCGGCTTTTGATAGCAATGCAGCTTTACTTGCGTCGCACTCTTGTGCTTGTATAACATTTGGCAGCATTTTTTGGGTGCTTATTTTGGCATTCACCTGTTATAATAAGCCGCGCAAAGTACCAACCGTACAAGAATGCGACGCAAGTATAGCCCAATAGTTAATTGTGCGCTGCGTTAACTATAACGCAAATGTTTTTGTAGCCATTACATGTTTCGGCGGTACTGTCCGCCAACTTCGTAAAGTGCATTGGTTATTTGGCCAAGACTGCAATATTTTACGGTTTCCATTAACTCGCTAAATAAATTGCCATGTTGTATGGCCGTGTGTTGCAGTTGCTGCAATGCCGCTGCCGACAGGCTTTTATTGCGTGTATGAAATGCCTTTAGGTTTTCTATTTGTAATTCTTTTTCCTCCATAGTACTTCTAATTACTTCTGAAGGTATAATGGTGGGGCTGCCTTTTTTATTCAGGAACGTATTTACGCCAACAATGGGTAATTCACCGGTATGTTTCAGCATTTCGTAATGCAGGCTTTCTTCCTGTATTTTATTGCGTTGGTACATACGTTCCATAGCGCCTAATACGCCGCCACGTTCAGTAATTCTGTCAAACTCGGTTAATACCGCTTCTTCAACCAGATTGGTAAGTTCTTCTATTATAAACGAGCCTTGAATAAAGTTCTCGGTAGTAGCACTGCCCAGTTCGCGGTTAATAATTAGCTGTATGGCCATGGCGCGGCGCACACTTTCTTCTGTTGGTGTGGTAATAGCTTCATCGTATGCATTGGTATGCAGACTATTGCAATTGTCGTAAATAGCATATAAAGCTTGCAAGGTAGTACGAATATCGTTAAAGTCTATTTCCTGTGCATGCAGGCTGCGGCCACTGGTTTGAATATGGTATTTTAACTGCTGGCTGCGTTTATTGGCTTTGTATTTATACTTCATGGCTTTGGCCCAAATACGCCTTGCCACACGGCCAATAACGCTATACTCTGGGTCCATGCCATTGCTAAAAAAGAAACTCAGGTTGGCAGCAAAATCATCAATATGCATGCCGCGGCTTAAATAATATTCAACATAGGTAAATCCATTGCTTAAGGTAAATGCGAGTTGCGTAATAGGGTTGGCACCTGCTTCAGCAATATGATAGCCGCTGATAGATACACTATAAAAATTGCGCACTTTTTCGGCAATAAAATATTCCTGTACATCGCCCATTAATTTAAGCGCAAACTCGGTACTAAAAATGCAGGTATTTTGTGCCTGGTCTTCTTTTAAAATATCGGCCTGTACTGTACCCCTTACCTGCGCAAGGGCCTGTGCTTTTACCTGTTGGTATATATCTGCGGGTAATACTTCATCGCCGCTTAAACCCAGTAACTGCAAGCCTAAGCCGTTATTGCCTTCGGGCAAACGTTCCGGGTAGGAGGGGTTATAATACAGCGGTGCAATGCCCGATGCATATTTTTTTGCCTGTATAGTTTTTACGGTTTCCCATAAACCCAGTTCGGTAATTTTTTTCTCGCATTGCTGGTCAATGGCAGCATTCATAAAAAAGGCAAGCAGCACCGGTGCCGGGCCATTTATCGTCATGCTTACTGAGGTTTTGGGGTCGCACAAATCAAAACCGCTGTATAGTTTTTTTGCATCGTCTACGGTAGCAATGCTAACACCGCTATTACCCACCTTGCCATAAATGTCAGGGCGTTTGGCCGGATCTTCCCCATATAAGGTTACAGAATCAAATGCGGTGCTTAACCGTTTGGCTGGTTGCCCCAACGATACATAGTGAAAGCGTTTATTGGTACGTTCAGGCCCGCCTTCACCGGCAAACATACGGGTGGGGTCTTCGCCCTCTCTTTTTAAAGGAAATACACCACTGGTAAATGGGAAAAGGCCGGGTGCATTTTCCTGGGTTTGCCAGCGCAATATATCGCCCCAGTCGCGGTATTTTGGCAATACCACTTTTGAAATGCGGGTACCCGATAAGCTGGTACTAAACATGGGCTGACTAATCACTTTATCCCTTACTTTATACTCATAAGTATCGGCTTCGTAGGCTTTAATTTTTTCGGGCCATTTGGTAATTAATTTTTTACTAACCGGGGTTAATAAATTTTCTGTAACCGTAATTTGTTGCTGAATGGCATCTAGGGCAGCTGGTGCAGCATTCACTTTTTGCAGCGATTGCAGGGCCCCGTGTAACCTGTACAGGGTAGAGGCAATATCTGCCTGTTCTTTTACCAGGGAATCGTAGCCCCGGCTGCTATCGGCAATTTCGGCCAGAAAGCGTACCCTTTTTGGCGGAATAATCATCGATTTACTTAATCCCGCTTTATCTGTTGCCTGCTGTATGGCACTGATAAATATATCACCAAAATGCACGCCGGTTTTAACGGTAATAGTGTGTATTAATTTACTAAACAAGGCATTTATACCGGCATCATTAAATTGTGCGGCAATGCTGCCTACAATGGGCAGGTCTTCATCTTTGGCGGTAAATAAATTGTGGTTGCGTTTATATTGTTTGCGTACATCGTGTAATGCATCCAATGCGCCGGCTTTATCAAATTTATTGATGCAAACCACATCAGCATAATCCAGCATATTTATTTTTTCAAGTTGCGAAGCAGCACCATATTCGGGTGTCATTACATATACACTTACATCGCAATATTCCAGAATGCTGGCATCGCTTTGGCCCACACCGGCACTTTCTACAATAATGCAATCAAAGCCAGCAGCTTTACAAATGCCAATGGCTTCGGGTATGTGGGCGCTAAGGGCGGTATTGTCGTCACGGGTGGCCATAGAGCGCATATAGGCGCGGCCATGTGCAATGGCATTCATGCGAATTCTGTCGCCCAATAAAGCGCCGCCTGTTTTTTTCTTTGAAGGGTCAACACTTATAACGGCAATGGTTTTATTGGTAAAGCTATTCAGGTAACGGCGTACAATTTCATCGGTAACAGATGATTTGCCGGCACCGCCTGTACCGGTGATGCCTATAACGGGGATGCTGGTGCTGCTGCTTTCCTTGCCTTGCACTATACCGGCTCCGTTCTCGGCAATTGTTATGGCGCGGGCAATGCTTTGTATATCTTTTACTTCGCCTAAAGTATTGGTTTGGTTGCTTACTGCGGTGTGTAAAGGAAAATCGCAACTACGCACCACTTCTTCAATCATTCCTTCCAAACCAAGGTGCCGACCATCATCGGGTGAGTAAATTTTTGTGATGCCATATTTATGCAGCTCCAGTATTTCTGAGGGCAGAATAGTGCCACCGCCGCCGCCAAATATTTTTATATGGCCGCAACCATTTTCTTCCAGCAAATCTTTCATGTATTTAAAAAACTCAACATGGCCACCCTGGTAACTGGTAATGGCAATGCCCTGCACATCTTCTTCAATAGCGGCTTCTACAATTTCTTTAACGCTGCGGTTATGCCCCAGGTGAATAATTTCTGCACCCTTGCTTTGCATTATACGGCGCATAATATTTATGGCAGCATCGTGGCCATCAAATAAACTGGCGGCGGTAACAATTCTAACTTTATTTACAGGTAAATAGGCCATAGGTTCTTTTTTGTACAGGCCACAAATGTATGCTTTTAAGTGCTGCTGTTAACGGGTGTTAGTTTAAAGAATTTGCTATGCTGCTAAAATCATCATGGCGGGGGTATAAATTATTGTTTGGGCGTTCCCTGCGGGTCGGGCTTTTCACTGCAAGTCCTCGCTGCGCTGCGGGCTTTCCGTTGCAATCCCTAACGCGGTAATTTGGTTTTGAATAAAGCTTTTTACTTGTATCAAATGTTTCTCTATTGCTGTAGATGTTGCTGCCATAACAGCCAACCGCACAAGAGTGCGACGCAAGCGGCGATGCCATCATAACCATTAGCCGGGTACCTGCACCCGGCTGTTAAATTTTGTATAGTAGCTTTTTACTTGTTATATTCATTTACTTATTTAACCAGCTATGTCTTTTACCATTTTTAATAAACTCTTTGCCAGCGGTCATATTAGTGCCGATGAACTGCAACATATACAGGCACCTTACCCCAAATCGGTACATTGGGAACTGCGTACTCTTTTGTATTTGGGTATTGTATTAACCACCACCGGCGCCGGTATTTTGGTATACGAAAATATTGACACCATTGGCCATACCGTTATTATTAGTGCAATTGCTTTGGCCTGTGCCGCCTGCTTTGCATATTGCTTTAAAACCAGTGCCGGATTTGTGCGTGGCAAAGCAACCACTACCCATGTTTTGCAGGATTATATTTTGCTATTGGGCTGTCTGTTATTGCTAAGCTTCATTGGCTATATACAATACCAGTATACTGTATTTGGCAGCCGGCTGGGGATGGCCAGTTTTATACCCATGGTACTATTGTTTGCCAGCGCATATTATTTTGATCACCTGGGGGTACTTAGTTTGGCCATTACCAATTTGGCGGCCTGGGCAGGTATTGTTGCCAGCCCCTTGAATATACTATCTGATAATGATTTTAATAATGTTTACCTGATTTATACCGCCATATTATTAGGGGTTATACTTATTGCTATGGCTGTACTGTCTACGAAAAAGCAGCTAAAAGCACACTTTGCATTTACCTATAAAAATTTTGGTGCGCATATATTATTTATTGCTTTGCTGGCGGCTATCATTCAAATTGAGCAGATATACCTGTTGTGGTTTTTGGTATTGCTGGGTGTGGTATTTTATTTTTTTACTACTGCCGTGGCCGAGCAATCTTTTTACTTTTTTGTAATTACCGTGTTATATGCCTATTTCGGTATAAGCTATGTTATCATGGATTTTTTAATTGCTGTAAGCGGGTATGCCATCGCCTATTTCATCATGATATATTTTATAGCATCGGGCATTGCATTGATTCGTTTGTTTATGTATTACAATAAAAAATTAAAGCAGCATGACAGCCTATAATACCACCGATCTATACAATAAAGCCATTGCTGATACGGTAGAAGAAGTAAGTGAACGCAATTGTATTAGCAAAGAAAGAGCTGCAGCCATCATTGAAGCACACCCCTGTACTTTATATACGCCCAATTTTATGATAAGAATTGGGTTAAGTATACTCACGCTTATTTGCACCTTGTTTTTTGGCGGCTTACTGGCAATGATGTTTGATGTAGAGGATAGTGCATCAGCAATTGTATTAATGTTTATGCTCTCCATTTTCTTGTATGTGGGGGTAGAAACATTTATAAAGAACAACCGATACTATAATGCGGGTGTTGATAATACCCTGATGTTACTTTCCTTAGTATTATTTGTAGTTGCGTTTGTAATAAATGATTATTCCAATAACTATATTCTTGCTGCACTGTTTGGGCTATTGGTAAGTGGCTGGTTCTGTATTCGTTTTACAGATGCTTTTATGGCGGTGCTGGCTTTTATTGCGTTGTTCTTACTGGTGTTTTTGCTATATATAAAATTGGGCACCATCGCCAAAGCTACTGCGCCCTTGCTTATGATGATTGTAGCAGCATTGTTGTATGCAGCCATGCAAGTTCTTGCCAAAAAAGACAGCCTGCTATTTTACCAATTTAGCATACAGTGTGTAAGCATTTGTGCCTGTATCAGCTTTTATGTCTGTGGTAATTATTTTGTAGTAAAGGAATTAAGCAATGCCATGTTCCACCTTCAACTGGGTGTAACAGATACCATTCCCATGGGTTGGTTATTCTGGTTGTTTACCATTATCATTCCTCCTGCTTATATGGTGTATGGTATTTATACAAAGCGTTTAGATTTTATTCGCACCGCACTGGTACTAATTGCCGTATCGGTGTTTACTGTGCGTTATTATTATCATGTGCTATCTCCCGAAATGGCTATGTTTATTGGTGGTGTAATTTTGATAGCTATTTGTTACTGGTTAATACGTTATCTGGCGCAGCCCCGGGCAGGGTTTACTTTTGAGCCGGCGGGCAAACAACAAAATATATTACGCAATGCCGAGGCATTAATTATTGCTCAAACTTTTAATGCCGGCACTCATCAGGAAGCCTCAGGCGTGCAGTTTGGCGGCGGCAGTAGTGGCGGAGGCGGGGCAGATGGTAGTTATTAAATGGTGCCATATTTTTTACCCGGCCTATCACTTGTTTCAGCTTAACTTGCGTCGCACACTTTTACGTTCTAATCAATGGGCAGCCATTACAATACAAATACAACCATGAAAACATTTGCCATATTTTTCGCCGCCCTCTTATTGTTTACAGCCTGTAATGTTGGTACAACAGATACAGCTGCACAAGCTGCAAATATGGATACATTGGCAACGGCCTATCCATGGGCTTTGCTACCTTTTAATAAAGCCGATAGCAGTAACCCCGTAATGCAACCCGGTACCAATGTATTTTACTGTCCCATTACCCAAAAAGAAATTGGCTGGGAAGCTAAGAATGTGTTTAACCCCGCCATCGTAGTAAGAAACGATACTGTTTTTATGTTGTATCGTGCACAGGATAGTGTGGGCAAGCCTGCGGGCACATCGCGTATAGGTTTTGCCTGGAGTGTGGATGGTATCCATTTTAACCGTATGGCCGCCCCGGTGTTATATCCGGATAATGATGTGTTTAAAACATACGAATGGCAGGGCGGCTGTGAAGATCCCCGCATAGTAGAAGACAGTACCGGCCTCTATTATCTTACCTATACCGCTTACGATGGTAATACTGCCAGATTAATGATTGCTACTTCCAAAGACCTGTTGCAGTGGCGCAAGTATGGCCCCGTTTTTGGCAGCGATAGTACCTATAAAAATATATGGTCCAAATCGGGTGCTATAGTATCAACCTATACCAATGGCAAAATAGTAGCTACCAAAATAAACGGACAATACTGGATGTATTGGGGCGATAAATACATATGGGCCGCCACTTCCACCGATCTTATTCATTGGCACCCGGTAACCACTAATCAAACAGAAAATGCCGGCTACGATTCTATCTATGCCGCTGCCAATATTAGTCGCCTTAAAATTGCCGTACCCACACGTAAAACTTTTTTTGATGCCGATTTAGTAGAAAGCGGCCCGCCGGCCCTGCTTACCGATAAGGGCATTGTTTTACTCTATAACAGCCGAAACATAAAAACCATTGGCGATACTACCTTGCCCGAAGGTACATATGCAGCTTCGCAGGTCTTATTCGATAAGCAAAACCCGCTAGCCATCATCAGCCGCATGAACACCTACTTTATAAAACCCCAGCAACCTTACGAGCTAACAGGCGAGGTAAATAATGTGTGTTTTATAGAAGGACTTGCGCAGTTTAAAAACAAGTGGTTTTTATATTATGGTACTGCCGATTCCAGGATAGCCGTTGCCATAAAAAATACACCTTAAACAGCTTTTAGCTAAAAAGCAATCGTTTGAGTTTTTTTGCATAACAGAAATATGTAGCTTACACAAAAATCATAGCATGTCATTTTTAATCCATATCAATACCGATGATATTTTTCCGGTAATCACCTTAACCAATAATACCAATACCTGCAGTGCCACCATATATGCAACCGGCGCCTTATTAAATGCATTTACTATTACAGGCCCAAAGGGTAGTACCAATATTGTAGATGCATTCAGCTCACCGCAGGATGCTTTGGATAATTTTACCAATGGGTTTAAAAGTGCCAAACTAAGTCCATTTGTATGCCGATTAAATAAAGGCGTATACCAATATGATGGCCAGCAATACACCATCGAAAAACATTATTTGGGCGACTCTGCCATACATGGTATTGTGTACGATGCCCCCTATAAAATTATTCACTCCGGTGCCGATGAAACCAAGGCTTTTGTGGTATTGCAATACCATTACCGGGGCACCGATAAGGGATATCCGTTTCAATATGTTATCACGGTTACTTATTTGCTCAGCAGGCAACATACACTTAGTATAACCACCAGTGTTTCCAATATTGGTAACCATGCCATTCCGCTGGCAGATGGCTGGCACCCTTACTTTAGTTTGGGCGCTACGGTTAATAACCTGCAACTGGGTTTTAACAGTAAAGAAATGGTGGTATTTAACGAGGCGTTAATTCCCACCGGAGCGGTGGAGCCATACCATGTATACAATACCCCAAAATTATTGGGCGACACATTTTTTGACAATTGTTTTGTATTAGCCAATACTACCGAAATAGCCTGCAGCCTTACCGATGAACAGGCCGGCATACAATTAAATATTATGCCCAATGCAGCCTATCCCTATTTACAAATTTATACGCCACCGCACCGTAACAGCATAGCCATAGAAAACCTAAGCAGTGTGCCCGATGCATTTAACAATGGTATAGGTTTAATACTAGCAGCGCCGGGCAGTACACACGAATTTACCACCAGCTACCAGGTGCTGGCCATATAAAAACAATACCATCTATTTTTTGTAGCCAGACAGGCGGATAATCAATAAAGCTTTACTTGCGTAACACTCTTGTGAGGCAATAACTTTATTGGGCTTTTACTGCAGCGTTGCCCAAAGCAAAGATTTTGCTAAACAGCTTTTATGTATTCGCTTTTATGGTAACTCAATCGGTTGTAAATAGTTTTCCTTTTGATAAAGTCAAAGAAATTTGACCTGCGTGATGAGCGTTATGAAAAAGAACATGAGAAAAAAGACGCATTCGGGAAACGGTTCCAAAAAATGGCGTATCAATTGTCAATAACCAATCTTCGTCTGTCGAATTTTCAATTACATTTTCCAGCATTTTATACCCCGAATCAATATATAACTTACTTGTTTCAATTGCATAGTCATTTCCTGTATCTTGTTGACCCATTGTAGTATTTTTAATGTCAGACGGAATACCAAGAAAGTAACCAAACAAATTCATTGTTTCACCTATATGTCTGTAAATAAATCCAACAGATGCAGCTTCCCCATTCAGTTTATATCTTTTATTCTCGTTAGTGATGCTGTCCAAAGCATATGAGTTAGTAATCTTATTTTGAACCAACATTTCCCGAAGTAATTCCTTTTGAGTATTCATGCAAATATTTTAGTGTTTAATAAAATGAGCACCACTCAAAAATACCCGAACTAAACAGCCAAGCCAAAAAAAGGCTGCGGTTTATCATCAATACTTGTCCGAAGCGTTATTTTCCAGTTCAATTATTGGCCCGGCAAAAGAATGGCTATTCAACTTTACTTGCGTCGCACTCTTGTGCGTTCGGAATTTTGTGGAGCTTTTATCAAAGCGTAGATTAGCGCGAATGTCGTTGGAAACAACTCCAACGATGAAGAGCGACATAAAAATGTACTTCAGATGATTACTTCAATCTTATACACCAATTGTTCAAAACCAGATGTTAATGGTTCTTTGCTTGTAATTTTTGTCCGCCCGCTTTAATTTGTGTAAAGTCTTCATATTTGGTAAAATACTCTAGTCCTACAACTAATAGCATCGAACAAATAATATATACTTTCTGCATGATCACTGTCAAACCCAAATAACCAAAACCATATAGGGTAAAGAAACTGTAATAAGTTAATAAGCAAATAATACAGCAGACTTTTAGTAAATGAAGTTTTGATTGTAGTAAAAATATGGTAATAGTAAATAAACCAAGCAATGTTAAAATGATGGATATTGTTCCCAGGTCATGCAAGGGTGTTGCGATTAAGAAAATAAATATAATGTTGGCAGCGCCAATATATTTTAAAATGCTTGCCCATTGTTTTGAAGGGATTTTTTTTGACATATTGATAAAAAAAATTCCATAACCAACCGAGTGGAATGCCATTCCAATAAGTGCCCAAATCCAGCCAGGGTTTGCTGAACCGTTTATCGCTTTTCTGGTAAATAAATTACTTAGGAAATTTTTTGACCATTGAAACCCAATAGAATTTTTGTCAATCAATGAGCCGCCTGGGTAGAAATAGGATGCTATTGTTATTAATATTACTGAAGTAACCAGACATATCAACACCAAATACTTCTTCATCATCTGTTTAATATTTTGGTCAAAGATTTTTATTGGAAAATTTGGCAAGGCCCTTTGTGATGACCATCAACCCAAAAATAGACTAACTTAACAGGCAAGCCAAAAAACTATTGCATTGACAATTGTGCTTGTAAAGTGCTGGTTTTATAAAATAGTATGTTTCTGTTTTTTTCATGCAAATATTTCCGAAAAGCAGGATGCCAATCATTGTTGGTCGGCGACCAACAATGGCGGAGGCACAGGCCATCGAAGGCAACTCCAAAGAAGGCGAACAGTTATTCTCTCATGCGATTGAGAAAGTCATCAAAAAATTTCCAGCCAAGTCTTTCTTCCAAAATATTTCTTTCTTCAATTGTTAACCTCATATAAGTTACATCCTGCCCAAACCATTCCTCTTCAGGTCCCAGGCAAATATGGAAACGCTCATTGATTACATTTGAAATTTCCTCCAAAATAGTGTCAATAAAAGCTTGGTCAACCCAATCGTCTAAGTAATGAGGTTGTGAAAACTTTTCGTCACCATTAAGCTTATACCTTAATTCTATTGGGCCTGCTTCGCTTTTCCATTCCTCAATAACATCGGTTAAGATGTTATCTCTTCCTGAAATCTCGCCCAATCTCTGTAAAAGCCAGGTATAAACCTGATTTTCCATGCAAACATCTGCTTCAAGGTCTAAATGCAATACTTTAAGCGTGTCTTGAGAAGCAAGTTCTTGATCACTTAAATTGCTTCCTGAGTCGTAGGGGTAGCCAATGTTATTTGTAAAGGCATCCTTTCTTTCTTCAAGTATTTTGCCCAGAATTTCATCATCTGTTAATGAACCAAACTGTTTAAAAAAACCAGCTTGTCTCAATATTTTTAATGTATCTATCATAGATGTATTTAATGCAAATTTGAATTGCCCATCACAGGTTAGATTTTGGTGAAAAACTGATATTCGCATTTCTTTCAACCAGTTTTTTTTAGCCTGATGATATGCATACCTCATTTGTCAAAATTATTACTGCCTATAACGAAGTCATACGTATAACCTTTATACCATCGGGTAACAACAAGTTTTACATAGCTTGAATCTTTTCCCCAATCTGCTCGCCAGCGTTCATTAAAATCTGTTTTTGCTGCTGTTATCCAATCTCCTGAAGTGTCAACAACAAAACCGTCGTTTATAAGAGCATCTTTGAACCTTTCTTTTGAATAGATTCTGCTTGCTTCGTTTGTCTTGTTATTTCGCAAAAGTAAAGTCCATGCTGAGTCAAGGGCTTTCAGACAATAATCTTGTACTTCATAGTTATAAGGTTTAGAACACCCTGAAAATCCATACTTATCTATACTGTCCTGAACTACAGTTGTTAACAATGAAGTATTATATAATTGCTTGTTTTGATAACTGTCTATAGGTTGATAGGTACAACTGGAAAGCATCAAAACAAGGATGATTATAGTCAAAGATTTTGTCATAATTATTTCGCCTAATGGAAAAGTATTGAAGCGATTGCAGAATACTCTTCAGTCGTCTATAGCTTTCCGTCGCTCAACTAAGTTACAAAAGATCATGATATATTCTACTGCCGATTAGAATTTCATCAGCCGGAACTGATGCTGAGATATTTACTGCAGTTGAAGAACATTATTCCCCAGCTCCAATCGCTGCAACGCACTGTTTTGCGCAACACTTCAACTGGGTATTACACTTTTCCATTTATCTGATTCTGCAAATTTCTTTATTGTGGTATTTCGCCTCTCAAGTAATTGCTGAAGATGTTTTGATAGAATTGATTTACTAACGATTTTGCCAATGAATCCAAATGGGGCTTCAAAATCGAAAATATCTGTCATTATTGTTTTGCCATTTTGGCTTTCAAAATAGTGATCATGAATTATATATTTGAAAGCTCCTTTTATTTGTTCATCTCTAAAGTGTTGGGGGCGCTGATAGGCAGTTATTTGTGAAGATAGTTTTTGAGTAATGCCGAAATGTGTAGCCTCCCAGGTGACAAATTCATTGAGATTAATTAGCCCGGTAACTCTTCCGGCAATTGCTTTTTCGTTGGTTTGTGCAGTCGAAATTTTATGAAGGTCAATGCTTCTGGATAAATCAAAGCATATTTCAATTTCAGCATTAATAATTGTTTCTAACCTGAGTATCGGCATCTTAGATGTTGTTAATTCCCAATAGGAGCGTGCTGAATCCCGGCTGCGCACCACTCAAAAAAAGTCTGGCGTTGATAATTAATGGCTGGCTACTGCGTTTTTAAAATATAGTGTATTTATTGTATCTCATGCAATTTCCGCCGCAAAACCCTATGTTCATCTTTGTTGTTCAGCGACCAACAATGGCGAAGCATTTGCATGATACCCATCTTGGTAGCAGTGGTGATACTTGTGCCTTAAGTATTTAATTACGGTTGTCGTAAAATCTTCTCCATCTTCCTGCCTTTCGCCAATTCGTCTACCAGTTTATCCAAATATCTTGCTTGTTTTGTTAAAGGCGTTTGGATTTCTTCTATCCGATAGCCACAAATTACTCCTGTAATCAGGTGAGCATTAGGGTTCAATTTTGCGCTCTTAAAGAATGTTTCAAAATTCGCTTTTTCATCAATCAGCTCCTGAATTTTTTTATCATCAAATCCGGTCAGCCACTTTATCACCTGGTGCAATTCTTGTTTAGTCCTGCCCTTGCTCTCAACTTTTCTAACATAATGCGGATATACCGATGAAAAAGTCATTTTTGCAAATTTTTCATCATGTTCAGGTGTTGTTGTCATAACTGATGATTTAAGTAAAAGTCAATCCCCTTTATTGTTTTATAAAACCGGTCATGCGGCCGTCTAGCCCTTGCTTTCCTCACTTTCATTTTAAACGGGCGTTAACATTGCTGCCAACTCAAAAATAAACGAACTAAATAGTTGTACAAAAAATAGTCTGCGGTTGATAATCAATGCTTGTACGAAGCGTTATTTTGCTGTCCAATTATTGGCCCGGCATAAGAATGGCTATTCAACTTTACTTGCGTCGCACTCTTGTGCAGCAGGAATCTTGTGGAGCATTTATCAAAGTGTAGATGCGTGCGAAGGTTGTTGGAGACAACTCCAATGAAGGTGAAAGGTACAGTGTACCAACCAGTTCGAGCACCCAAACAACCAGCAACCCTAACACATACGCCCCACCCGCCCTGCAACAACACTCGCCACCCTGCAACAATAATATGATGACCTACAAAAGGAAAGTAGTTTGTAAGTACAATTTTATGTTGATTTTAAGTCAACCTTTTGCATGATGAGTCAATCAAGATAGAGGAAATATTCGGAAAGGTCAATAATGCTAAACCTAATGGTACAGGCTGTTAAATCTTGTCCTTTTAAATATGTATTTATCCAAGTCAGTTTTTATTATTTTCCTATTCTTATAAACACCTATTATTACTAAAAGGTACAACGTAAACCAAAGTAATAATTTACTTTCTAAACTTGAAGCAGCTATTTTGTTTGCATTTTCTATGTCAATATAATTTTTCCCTCCAATTAAGAGTTGATAAACTTCAATAGTAGAATTATTATCGTCTTTATATTTCTCTAAATTGTCTTTAAGTGTGTATACAACAAATTCTAAGTTGTGATACAATAAGGTGTCTGTCAATTCAGTTAAATCAGTTATCGAACTGAAGCGTTCGGCAGAAATACTAAATTTATGTTTATTAGTAGATTCAAATGCAAAGCCAGACTTGCTAGGTTTTCGTGATGAATACATGTAAGCTCTGTCTTTTAGATGAAACGACCCCAGTTTAATAAGGTCAGTCTTACTGATAATATAATTTTTTGAGAAATAGCAATAGATATCAATTGTTGAAAAGACGATTGTAACGATAAAAATAATAGATATACAAATTATACCTATTCTACTTGTTCGTCTATATACAGGATTTTTATCTGGCATTATAAATGGTCAAAGTAATAGCATGTAACTCAAAAATAAACCAACTATGCAGCCATGCCAAATAAAGTATGGCATTGATAATTATTAATTATACAGTGCGGGTTAAAAAAATGGTGTGTCTTTTTTTCAGGCATTTACTTCCGAAAATCCGGTTGATAATCTTAGTTGGGCGGCGACCAAATAAGGAAAAGTTTTGGAGTTGAACAAGATCGAATTTTAAACTTTAGTTCAATTTTAGTAAGTTATATCATTTCTAAAAATCAACAGAGATTTTCATAGTATAATTTTAGTTCTTCACTTTCACTCCAACCATTACATCCATGCATGGATTTTATTAAATAGACTTTAGCCTCATCAAGAGATTTAGCTACCCCTTTTATATATGCGTTTTCCCAAGGACTTTTCTCTTCTGGAATTAAATATTCAAAATAGAATTCGGTAGAGCTACCATTCGCAATTATAACATACCAATTAGACCTATAGTCGTCTTCGTTCATAAGTACCAGTCTTTCGATTGAGGTCAATGCCCAAATGACGGTATCTGGGAACATACTATTGATAAGTCTTGTTAAGTCTATTAACCGAATATATCTTTCTTTAAAATAATATTCTTCGCAATTATTTAATTTATACGTATATAATTCTTCAATTGAATTATGTCTTGAAGAATGCTTTGAATTAATTTTTAAAGGCATCGATTAATAATTTAGTTGTTTGTAAATAGCGACTAACTCAAAAATAAACGAACTAAATAGTTGTACAAAAAAGAATACGTTTAAAGCAAACCAACCAGTTCGAGCCCCCAAACAACCAGCAACCCTAACACATACGCGCCACCCGCCATAAAAAGCCCTGCAACAACAACTCACCGCCCTGTAATAACAATACGATGACCTTAATAAAGAAAGGGATTTGTTGAAGGAGATTGTGATGAAGTGAGGGGGGAAGGGGAATAAACTGCTCGTTAATGTCTGGTTTTAGTTTGATTTTTAGTCAACCTATTTCAGGACTAGACACAGAAATGCCGTTAGAGTTATTGTCAACCAAGGCTGAAAGTGGCGGATAAAATGTAACGTCACTACTTTCCAGGTCCAAATAAGTGATTTGAGGATTTTGGAAAACACTGTCAGGTATTTCTTTTAAATGCTGACCGCTTAAATCAACTTTTACTTGTCGTTGGGTCATGTGCCCATGTGAGCAACAGTTTAAAGTCAAAACAAATAATATGCATGTTAGTAGTCTCATTAGTATTGCAGGCAACGGAAAAGTGTTTATGAAGTTGTGGCAATTGAAAAACTCCGGATCAATTAACCACAAAGGCAAAATAGCGATTGAAAGTTGAATGCTTGACGTCCTGCCACAATTTTATAAACACACTGTTAGCCGTAGTTTTGGTCACCTGATTGAGTATACAAACTCTTCAGTTGGAATGAGCAAGTCTGTTTTCATGTCGCGAATTGTAATTACAAACTTTATTTTGTATCCTTTCTCAAACTTTATTTCATTGTCATTGTGAAATGGGTCATTCAAACTGATTTCTGTCCCACTACACATCTTAAGGTGTCCAATTAAGTTCCCGTTATTGTCTAAAATTTCTGGCTCAAAAAAGCGACCTATTTTATATCTTTTGCTGATTGGTTTTGATGTTAAGCTGTCACTCAAAGTGAAAGATATAATCGTGTCTTCTGTATAGTGATCTGATTTTAGTTTGACTATTACTGTAGGAGGTGTAATTGCTTTAAACGTGTTTTTCGTTTGAATTGTGTCATACTTCTTGCCATTCCCAACCTCTTGAATGCTATAAACGTTAACATTTCCTGTCCTTTTAGGTGTTATAGCATAATTAGTTAGATAATAATCTCCGGTGTCGATAGTGCCATTGTCGGTCCAAACCTTTAGTATTCTAAAATCACCAATGTAGTTTGATGTAATAGGGTTGATTTTTCCTTGCCATAAGTTCTTTGTCTGCCAGTTAAAAGGAGAACCATCGTCCTTAGGCACTACTATGTCCACAGATTTCTGTCCTACTGATAGGATGCAAAATAATAAACAAATTGGGAGCATCAAGTGCTTCATAAAATTACTGCTAACTCAAGGATTTATGCTATTAGCTATTATACTTTATATTGAAAAATTGTTAATAATCAACAAACTAGTATTATACATTTTGTATTGTTAATAGCATCAATCCATTTTAATTAAAAATATTTACTTAGCGTAAATTACTACTTTATTTTAAAGTACTTATTAATAGCTATTTTTTGGTATCGTTGTGTTCTCTGTACATCACTTCAATCCTCCCTCCAATAAAAGCCCCCCAAACCATCCAACCGTACAAGAGTGCGACGCAAGCTGTGCTGCACATGGCGCTTTTGCCGGGCTCCAACTGTTTCCATATTATTATTTCAATATCTTGTGTGTTGAAATATTCAAGTTTATGAAAAAGGTTTTTTTGCTGCTGGTTATTATATTGGCGGGTAGGGTGGTTAGGGCGCAACAGTTTTATGCCCAAACACCACAGGCCATGCATTGGGTAGATAGCGTGTATAAATCGCTTACCAAAGCACAACGGGTGGCGCAATTGATTGTTATGCGGGAAAGTGAACGTACCCCCAACGGCCCTAAATACTACGACTCAGCCGTGGTGGCCAATATTATTAAGTACAATATTGGCGCCTTGTGCCAGTTCCAGGGCAACCCCGTACAGCAGGCCCTGTTTACCAACCGGTTTCAGCAATTGGCCAAAACCCCTATTATGATGTGTATTGATGGCGAAACCGGTATAGGTATGCGCATGATAGATAGTGTAATGAAATTCCCTGATCAGCTTACCCTGGGTGCCGTACAGGATACCGCACTGATTTACCGTATTGGCCGTGCCATGGGTGCCCAATGCAAGCGGGAAGGCATACAGGTAGATTATGCACCCGTGGTGGATATTAATAATAACCCCAATAACCCGGTAATTGGTTTCCGCTCTTTTGGAGAAGATAAATACAAAGTGGCTTTGTTTGCCACCATGATTATGCGTGGCCTGCAGGATGAAGGCGTATTGGCCTGTGCCAAACATTTTCCCGGTCATGGTGATGTGTCGGTAGATTCTCATGTGGATTTACCGGTGATTAATAAAACCATGGCGCAATTAGATTCGATGGAACTATACCCTTTTAAACAACTGTTTGCCGCCGGTGTGGGTAGTGTTATGGTGGCGCATTTAAGTATTCCGGCCATTGATACCACCACCCATTTGCCTACCAGCTTATCAAAAAATAATGTGAATGATTTATTGCGCCATCAGCTGGGCTATACCGGTATTTCTTTTACCGATGCCCTGGAAATGAAAGGCGTTGCCAAATATTACCCCGATAGTGAAGGTGCCCTGCAAAGTCTGATGGCCGGTAACGATATGCTTTGTCTGCCCGGCGATATTGATGGCAGCATTGCCAAAATTTTACTGGCCATAAAAAAACACCAACTGGATAAAAACGATATTGCCGCCCGTATAAAAAAAGTGTTACTGGTAAAATACCATTTGGGCTTGCATACCGTGCAACCCATCAGCACCGATAATATTGCTGCCGATTTAAATGCCGCCGTGCCAGCACTAAGGGCCGAAGTAGCACAAAATGCGCTTACCTTATTACAAATGAAACAACCCGGTTTGGTGCCTGTGCAAACCAATAAGCGCCTGGCCTATGTGGGTATTGGCTTAACCGAAGGCAATACCATTAGCAATGCCCTGCGTAACCAGTTAAATGCAGATGTGTATTATTTTGATTATAAGGCAGACAGTGCCAAAGCTTTATTGCTTTTGCAGAGTTTACAGGGCAAGTATGGTACGGTAATTATTGGCTTACATAAATTGTCAAAATACCCGGCCAATAATTTTGGACTTAGTAAAACGGCTATTCAGTTGGTGAAAGATCTTCAACAGGTGGCACCTGCTATTACAATGGTTTTTGGTAATCCATATGCGGTTAAGAATGTATGCGCTATGCCCAATTTAATTGCTTGTTATGAGGATGATGCCATTTTTCAGCATGCCGCTTTTGATTGGCTAATGGGCAGGTTTAATGCCAATGGTAAATTACCGGTGAGTGTGTGTGAGGCATTTCCTTTTGGCTATAGTGTTACACAGCAATCGGTAGCATTGCCATTTGCCTCGCCTGAATCGGTTGGTATGAGCACGGCTGCACTTGCCGGCATTGATTCTGTGGCCAACGATGCCATTGCCAAACATGCCACGCCGGGTTGTGTGGTATTGGTGGCCAGAAAGGGAAAGGTAGTATTTAATAAAGCCTATGGTTTTATGAGTTACGACAGCACACAAGCCGTTACCACCGGCACTTTGTACGATTTGGCCTCTGTTACCAAAATATCTGCCACAACAGTTAGCGTAATGAAACTGTACGAACAAGGCAAACTGGATATTACCAAAACCCTGGGCGATTATTTGCCCTGGGTGCGTGGCACGGATAAAGCAGGCTTAACACTGGAAAATGTGTTATTGCACCAGGCAGGTTTAAACCCTTTTATTCCTTTTTATACCGAAACCATTGATACGGCTACCGGCAAACCCAAAAAAGGTATCTATGCGTCAGTGGCGGATAGTGTTTATATTATTCCTGTGGCAAAAGATATGTACCTGCGTAAAGACTGGACAGATACCATGTACCAGCGTATTTTAAAAAGCAAACTGGGTACCTCCGATAAATATGTATACAGCGATAATGATTTTATTTTTCTGGGTAAAATTGTAGAGCAAATAACCGGCAAAACCTTAGACGCCTACACGCATGAAACTTTTTATGCGCCGCTGCAAATGGCTACTACTATGTTTAATCCCTCAAAAACTATCGCACTTAAAAATATAGCGCCCACGGAGACGGAGAAAATTTTCCGCAACCAGTCTTTACGTGGTTATGTGCACGACCCCGGTGCTGCTATGTTTGGTGGTGTGGCCGGCCATGCCGGTTTGTTTAGCAGCGCTTATGATCTGGCTAAATTATACCAGCTACTTTTAAATGGCGGGGAGTTAAACGGACTGCAATTGCTGGATAAAAATACGATTAGTTTTTTTACGGCCTATCATAGTAATATAAGTCGCCGCGGCTTGGGTTTTGACAAGCCGGAGAAAGATAATGCCATGCGAAAAGAAGCTTATCCCAGTATCAGTACATCGCCTGCCACCTTTGGCCACACAGGTTTTACGGGCACTTGTGTATGGGCAGATCCTGCCAAAGATTTAATCTATATTTTTCTTTCCAACAGGGTAAATCCGCAGGGGGGTGCCAATGGTAAACTGGGCGAATTAAATGTGCGGCCAAAAATTCAGGAAATTATTTACCATGCTATTTTGCCGGAATAATAGTTGTGTCCTGGCTATCTACAAGCAGCAGCTTTACTTGTGTCACTCACTTGTACTTCCTTATCATTACGCAGCAAAATAATACCAGCAATAATGTAGTTATGTTTTATGATGCAGTTACAAGAAATAACATTATTTACAGCCAGCCTTGCAGATACTTTGCATTTCTATGCAAGGGTATTGGGTTTGCAGGTATTGTATCAAACCAATAATGCAATTGCATTTGCAGCAGGGCGAACCAAATTAATTTTTACCCATGCTGCAACTGAGCAGCCGGTATATCATTTTGCATTCAATATTCCATGCAACCAATTACAGGAAGCATTGGAATATATGCAGGAAAGGGTAAACATATTACCGGTATCACCCACATCCACCATTGCCAATTTTGACGATTGGCAGGCAAAGGCTTTTTACTTTTTAGATAATAATGGCAATATACTGGAATGTATAGCCCGCCGGCATTTGAACAACATATCCACGCAGCCATTTAATAGTAATTCCCTGCTTAATATCAGTGAAATTGGCTTGCCTGTACATGATGTGCCGGCATATGCCAATCATATACAACACACATATGGTTTGCCCTATTTTACAAAGCAATTACCCGCCCCGGGTTTTACTGTTTTTGGCGATGATGAAGCCTTACTCATTATAGTACCCGAAGGTAGAAACTGGTACCCTACACAAATAGCTGCCAATGGCTTTCCAGTTAAAATAATGCTTGAGAATAATGGTGCTATTATAGAGATAAGCGCATAAAAAAAGGATAATGCTACAGCAATGATTACCGTTTGCATTATCCTTATTAAAAAATCGTTTGTTTTAATCCTGTCTTCTTCCGCGGCTATACTGTACCTTATAACGGTTGGTATTTTTTATTACCGTCATAGGTTGTTTGGTTGCCGTGGGGTGTGGGGCATGTTGTTGTTGCATCATTGCTGTTGCAGGTGCCAAAATACCATGCTCCAAAACAGGTACTGTTATACCAATTAGTTTATTTATATCTTTTAAATAAGGTCTTTCTTCGCTATCGCAAAAAGATAAAGCCATGCCCGTAGCGCCTGCACGGCCGGTACGGCCAATGCGGTGTACATAGGTTTCCGGAATATTGGGCAGCTCGTAATTTATTACAAATTGCAAACTGTCAATATCAATACCTCTCGCTGCAATATCGGTAGCTACCAATACCCTTATATGGCCGGTTTTAAAATTGTTTAATGCATTTTGCCTGGCGTTTTGAGATTTGTTACCATGTATGGCAGCTGCTTCAATATTTTCTTTGTGCAGCATTTTAACCACTTTATCTGCACCATGTTTGGTACGGGTAAATACCAGAACGGTTTCCATTTTATTCGCTTCCAGCAAATGCACCAATAGCGCTAATTTGTTGGGTTTTTCTACAAAATAAACACCCTGTTCAATTTTTTCTACTGTGGTGGCAGGTGGTGTTACTTCTACTTTTGCCGGGTGCACCAAAATTGTATTGGCCAGTTTTTGAATTTCGGGCGGCATAGTGGCCGAAAAGAAAAGTGTTTGCCTTTTAACCGGTATTTTTTGAATTACTTTTTTTACATCGTGTATAAAACCCATATCCAGCATACGGTCGGCCTCGTCTAACACAAATATTTTTAAATTACGCAGGTCAATAAAACCCTGTTGCATTAAATCCAGTAAACGGCCGGGTGTAGCCACCAGAATATCTATGCCAGCTCTTAAGGCATTGGTTTGTGCCAATTGAGATACACCGCCAAAAATAACGGTATGTTTTAGGCCTGTAAAACGGCCATAGGCGGCCAGGCTTTCGTCAATTTGAATGGCCAGTTCACGTGTAGGCGTAAGTATTAACGCTTTTATGGCTACAGGCCCTTTTTCTCTGCCTTTTTCGGCAAAAAGTAATTGTAAAATTGGAATAGAAAACGCGGCTGTTTTACCGGTGCCGGTTTGTGCGCAACCCAAAATATCTCTTTGTTCCAGTGCTAAGGGAATGGCTTGTGCCTGTATGGGAGTGGGTGTAGTGTATCCTTCGGCTTCCAATGCTTTAAGGATAGGTTCAATTAGTGATAACTTACTAAATGTCATGAATGTTTTTTACTGTGGCTGGCAAAGACGTTGCATATTCTGTATCAGCGGGGAAATTATTTATTATACCACAACGGCTTACAACCTGCCGTAACTATTGTATACTGTGGACTGCAAACATACGCTTTTGTTTTTTAATGGCCCAGCGCTAGGCAAATCATTAACATTTAGGCTGTAATTGCCCAAGGCTTATAGTAGGCAGTAATTTTTTTTTGAGCCATGCAAATCCTACGCTTCCCGGGCTTTACTTGCGTCGCACTCTTGTACTGGAGGAATGCTATTGAGCAATGAAAAGTTTACTGCGAATTGCTTTTTTTACGACAGTGTATTTGCGCTGTTAGTATTGCATTTTATTTTGCTGCATAAAGTGCAAGGCGTACAAGTGAGTGACACAAGTAAAGCTGCATAGCTGTTATTAGCTGGCAAACAAATGCTGTATTAAAAAATAGCATCAGGCATATTGTTCAACAAAACGGTATAGGTTAAATGTGGCAGGTGGTGCAGCTTCTATCGCAGTTTTAAGTGCTGCTTTTGATATATGTTTCATGCGGCTATGTTGTATAAGCTGATATGCTTTCTCAGCCAATAGCCAACCTTTTTTTGTGTGCGTATGCTCAGTTTGCTGGTGCGTAAGAATGGCCTGATATAATTCGGTAATACCCTGCTTTTGTGCGGCAATGGTTTTTAATACCGGCACTTCGGTAGTGGGGCCGGCATGCAGCGGCATCAACATTTGCCGAAGGTTGCGGATAAAGGTATCAGCATCGGGTCTGTCGGCCTTGTTTACTACAAAAACATCGGCAATCTCCATTAATCCGGCTTTCATGGTTTGCACTTCGTCACCTGCTTCGGGCACTACCACCACCACTGTAGTATCAGCCAAACCTGCAATCTCTACCTCGCTTTGTCCAACACCCACGGTTTCAATAATAATATGATCGAATAGGGCGGTTTTCATAATATCCGTAATCTCAATAATCTTGGGGTTCAATCCACCCATACTACCCCTTGAAGCCAGCGAACGAATAAATACATTGGGATTATTGTACCACTCGCTCATGCGGATTCTGTCGCCCAGCAAAGCACCAAAATTAAAAGGAGAGGAGGGGTCTACACATAGTACGCCTACCTTTTTGCCGGCAGCCACCCAGGTAGCAATCAGGGCATCTGCCAGTGTGCTTTTGCCAGCACCGGGCGGGCCGGTAATGCCTGTTACTTTGGTGGCAGAAAAAGGTAAATCTTTTAATACCTGCGCATAATTACCCGTTTCATTTTCAACCAATGAAATCATCCTGGCAAGTGCTTTAATATTGCCTTCCTGTATCTGAGCAATCAATAGTGAACTATTTAACATGGTACTCCAAAATAATGAATTAAATCCTATTACACCTTATGTTTTGCATGGCTGATGATAAATGCATGCTTGATATAGGATATCCACGGGAATGCCCGCTTTTTATGCGAAAAAAGTACCGGACTATATTTTACAATGCCTGCAAAAAGCGAAAATGAAAATGCCCTGTTGGCTAATGTGCTAAAGCCCTGCAATAATTGCTTTCCCAATACTGCGTATGCCGGATTTAACTGTGGCATAGCCAGAAACGCCTGCAGGTTGTGGATGGTTTGCTGGTAGAAAAAACTTGTTTTTTCTACATTAACCGTGGCATTATGTGCATGTATTCTTTGATAAACCAATACCTTATTGGTGCCATTGATTTTACCCACCGTAGTAGCGGCAGCACATAACCACCAATCGTAAAAAATTTTATCGGGGAAAGGTAAAATATGCGGCAATAATGTTTTTTTGAAAATAATATTATGGCCACTAATTAAACTATATAAAAAAAAGCTTCTGGTATCGTTTCCTGTAAATGCTTTTTTGTAAGTGCTTGATTTTATTTTGGGCGGTTGGTTGGTTTCAAAACGGGCTGAAGCACAGTGCACTACAACCGTATGGTTGTCCCATAAGTTTTCCATCATAAAACTTATTTTCTGCAGGTCCCAAATATCATCCTGGTCTGCAATAGCAATGTATTCGCCCTTTGCCAGCTGAATGGCTTTCTCATAATTTTTATTGTATCCCAGGTTGTGCTCATTTTGGTATACTATTATGTGGTTGTTGGTGGCGGCCATTTTTTCCAGTAATGGCAATGTGTTATCGGTGGAACAATCGTCCAGAATAACTATTTCCAGGTTAGGATAGGTTTGAGCAAGCAGGCTATTCATTTGTTCTTCCAAAAAAGCTGCCCCATTATAGGTACATAACACCACCGACACCAGTGGCGCTTGCTGCAGATGGCTATCTATGGCGGTTGTATTCATGTAATTAATTCGGGTTATTGGCAGCTAAATATTGTTGTACCCCATTTTCGCAACGCACTGCTTTTTCCTGGATGGTTTTTTGTAAAATAAGATGATTGGCAGTCACATTATCCCTGCTTTTTTCGGCATGCCAAAGATGGTAAACTATACCACGCAATTTAAAATAGGTTCTTTTCAATCCGCAGTTATAAAATCGCATCACCAAATCTGTGTCCTCCAGTCCCCAGCCGGTTTGCGCTTCATTATATCCATTCACGGCAATAAAATCTTTTTTCCAGTAACCCATATTACAGCCCCTTATGCCTGATGCATCTTTTGAAGGTATTAGTCGGCTAAGCACTTTGCCCATCAGGCTGCTGTGTATGCCATTTAAATGATTGCTTACCCCTTTTTGAAAAAGACTTATTTCCCTGCTTTCTTTGGTTAACAATTGGGCTGAAAGTGCCTGGTTTAAAATTACCCTGCTGCCACCAATAAAACAACCCTGCTTTGCCGCAGCTATATGATCTTTAACAAAATCCTTATGCAACAACAGGTCGCCATCTATTTGTATAATATAATCCCCTGTTGCTTTTGCATTGGCCTTGTTTCTAATGGCGGCGAGTTTAAATCCTTCATCGGGGTGCCAAACATGTACCACAGGTATGGTAAATATTTCCTTGTATTTGGCAATCAGTTGCCTGGTGTCATTGCCCGATCCATCATCTGCAATCACAATCTCATCAGGCATTTGCTGTTGCTGCAATACTGATTTCAAACAGGCTTCCAAAGCTTCGGGCCAGTTATAAGTGGCAATTACCAACGAACTAGTAAAAGGCAAATGCATTGTTTTCCTGTTTTTATGTTTGTATTTGTTTTACCAATAAAAAGCGAATGTATTTTCTATTTCGTAAAAATGGTATTAATGCTTTTTAGTAAGTTCACTTTTATTTACATAACAGCATGACAAATTTTATTCCCATCTTTCCTTTGGCTATTGTGGTATATCCCGGCGAAATACTAAACCTGCATATTTTTGAAGAACGTTATAAACAATTAATTACCGATTGCTATGCTGAGAAAAAGCCCTTTGGTATCCCTTCTGTTATTAAAAGCAATGTATCAGATATTGGGTGCCTCCTGGAAATAAGCGAAATAGTAGAAGTGTACCCCGATGGTAAAATGGATATCCGGGTGCAGGGTTTGGGTTTATTCCGCATTCTCGAAATTGTAAAACAGGTGCCCGATAAACTGTTTAGCGGTGCCATTGTAAAACACCTGCAAAACCAAACTACCCGCCGCCCTGTTACCATGCTGCAGTTGCTTTTGTCCATCCGCGAATTGCATAAATTGCTGCATATTACCAAAGATTTTAAACAGCCCGATGAATCACTATCCAGTTACGATGTGGCGCATCATGCCGGCCTGTCGTTAGAGCAGGAATACGAACTGCAATGTTTGTTAAGAGAAGATCAGCGGCTCGAATATTTAAAAAGACATATTCAAAACCTGCTGCCCATGTTGTTGGGCGTAGAACATTTAAAAGATAAAATAAAGCTCAATGGCCATTTCAGGGAGTTAGAGGGTTTTAATTTTGACACCTGATTTTTTTATTGGCCCGGCAAAAAATCAATTGTCAGGCTTTACTTGCGTCGCACACTTGTACGTTCATAACAATGGGCAGCAAAAGCCAAAAAAAGGCAACCTGCACAGGTTTGGTGCACAATCATTTGTTTTATCAAAAAAAATCCCTTTGTTTGCGGCGATAGCGTATTAACTCCCAATCTCGTAATGGGATGGAGTTGTCAGCGGTTACTTTTGCACACTAAATCAGATTCTTGGCTCAACAACAATTGCATATAGCTTTAGTAGGCAACCCAAACAGCGGAAAAACTTCCCTGTTCAATGCATTAACAGGCCTTAACCAAAAAGTGGGCAACTTTCCCGGTGTTACGGTAGATAAAAAAACCGGTAATAGCCAGCTTTCCGAGCACCTTGTTGCCAATATTATCGATTTGCCCGGCACTTATAGCCTGTACCCCCGCCGTGCCGATGAATGGGTGGCGTATAAGGTAATGATGGATGCCGACCCCGAGATTAAACACGATCTTACCCTGCTGGTAGCAGATGCCAGTAATTTAAAACGTAACCTCCTTTTTTGCAGCCAGATATTAGATTTAAAACGCCCTGTAGTGGTGGCTTTAACCATGATGGATTTGGCCAGCAAAAAAGGCATAGAAATAGATGTGGCTGGTCTGGAACGCGATTTAGGTGTACCGGTAGTAACCGTAAATCCACGTAAAAATAAAGGGCTCACCCAGCTAAAAAAGGTATTGGTACAGGCGGCCAAACAAGTTAATCCGGCCAATAGCCGCGATTTTATTCCCAATAAAGAAATGGCGCCGCAGGCAGTAACCCAAATGCAGCAGCTGCAACCGCAGTTAAGCGATTATGGGGCTATCCATTACCTTATTAACCACGAAAATTTTCCTTTAAATAGCCAACTACAACATTCAATAGAACAAATTGAGATAGACAATAAGTTCAACCCCAGTAAAACGCAGGCGGATGAAATTATGCAACGCTACACCCGCATTAAAACCATTATGCAGCAAAATGTAGTAGAGCCCGATCCCCTGCAACGTAAATTATTTACTGAACGGCTGGACAATCTTTTACTGCACCGAGTTTGGGGCTATCTTATTTTGTTGGCGGTGCTATTTCTGTTATTTCAAAGTATATTCTGGCTGGCACAATTTCCAATGGATGCCATCGACTGGAGTTTTTCGCAGCTTACCGGTTGGTTTAACAGCCATTTGCCCGGCGTCTGGTGGAGTAATTTATTGGTAAACGGACTGGTAGCTGGCGTTAACGGGGTATTGGTATTTGTACCACAAATCATGATTTTGTTTGGCCTTATTACCATACTGGAAGATAGCGGCTATATGGCCCGCATTAGCTTTTTAAGTGATAAGCTGATGCGCAAAGTGGGTCTTAATGGTAAAAGTGTTATGCCCATGATCAGCGGTTTTGCCTGTGCCGTACCTGCCATTATGAGTGCACGCAATATTGAAAATAAAAAAGAGCGCCTGCTTACCATTTTGGTAACCCCATTAATGAGCTGTAGTGCCCGACTGCCCGTTTATACCATTCTTATTGCACTGGTAGTGCCCAACCATTATTATTTTGGGTTTTTAAGTATGCAGGGACTGGTTATGATGGGCCTATACCTGTTGGGCACCGTTATGGCACTGGTGGTAAGTTATGTGCTAAAATTTACCATTAAACTAACTGAAAAAAGCTTCTTTATACTGGAACTGCCCGTGTACCGTGCCCCCCGCTGGAAAAATGTTGGTGTTACCATGATAGAAAAGGCCCGCATTTTTATTACCGATGCAGGCCGCATTATTATTGTAATTAGTTTGTTGCTATGGTTTTTAAGTAGCTATGGCCCTTCCTCCAAAATGGATGCGTTGGATGCCCGTTATGCCGTATTACAACAAAAGGCCACCACCGAAGCACAGCAGGCAGCTTATACCCGGCAATACAATTCCGAGAAATTGCAAAATTCTTATGCCGGCATATTGGGTAAAAGCATCGAGCCCGTTATTACCCCATTGGGTTTTGATTGGAAAATTGGCATTGCCCTTATTACCTCCTTTGCAGCCAGAGAAGTATTTGTGGGCACCATGGCTACCCTGTATAGCGTAGAAGAAAACGACAATAGCACGCTTAAAGAAAAAATGAATGGTGCCCTTAGAGAGGATGGTACCAAAGTATATACCCTGCCTACGGCGATGTCATTAATGGTGTTTTATGTGCTGGCCATGCAATGTATGAGTACCCTTGCCGTAGTAAAACGCGAAACCCGCAGTTGGAAATGGCCCACCATACAATTTATTTATATGACCGCCCTGGCCTACCTGATGAGTTATATTGCCTATCATATTTTTTAAAATTTTTTGGGCCCGGCAGTAGTAATGCTATGATGCTTTACTTGCGTCGCACACTTGTACTGTATAGCTATGCGCAGCGGTGGATGAGGGGATGTGCAGATGGGCAAACAAGGCGAATTGGTGGGTTTGGTTATGCGATAGTGGGATTATGGGAATGGCAATTTGGGCAGTACGCATCATTTTTTTACTGCCATTTTTGCTGCCACAAGGGAGGAACCCTGAACCGAGCGTGGCAAGTAAAGCTTAATGATTGATCTGTTGCCGGCTACATAAAAGGCAATTTTTGATTTTCTATTTTTCTGGTTGAAAAGCATTAGCCTACCAGTCCTACATGCACTTCCAGATCGGGGTTGTTTAGCAGATAGGTGGCCATTTCTTCGTTCATGGTAAAGCCTTTGTCTAAGGTGTACAATGTGATTTTCAGGTTTTCTACCGGTTCGTATACATTAAAACGCAGGCTTGATTTGCCGGGATTTTCCTTGACATTTTTTTCAATAAACTGCACAAATTCTTTTGTAATGGCCAAGGGCGAAATGCTGATATCTACCTGCCTTGTAAGGGTTTGTTTGGCTACTTCCAGCAGGTTCATGCTGGTTACCTTAAACTCAAACTGATCGCTGTTATACCGGCTTTTAAAGAACCCGTTGATAAGCAGGTTTTTACCTTTTTCCAGGTAGTTCTGGCATTTTACATAATCATCGCTCCACAACATTATTTCGGTTTTACCACTAAAATCTTCAATGGTTAATGCACCAAAATTGCGGCCTGTTTTTGTTACCCGGTGCTGCGCATCGGTAACCAAACCGGCAATGCGGAAATTGCGGTTAATATGGGCACTTACCAGTGTGGGCGAATCTTTTATCTCATTAAAATCGCTTAACTGCATGATGCCATAATGCTTTAGTTCAAACTTGTAATGGTCTAAAGGGTGGCCACTCATAAACATGCCGGTTACATCTTTTTCGTATTCCAGCTTTTCGGTAAGTGTCCATTCTTCGCAGGCAGGTAATTTGGGGGCAGCAATTTCGGGCATAACGCTATCTCCAAACAGGCTGTTGGTGGTTTGGTTTTTATTGGTTTGGTATACATTGCCAAAGCGGATAATGCGTTCTATACCATTCATCGTATCGCCATTGGGGGTATAGAAATATTGCGCCCGGTGCAGTTCTTTAAAACAATCAAATGCGCCTGCATGTACCAAACTTTCTATCGATCGCTTGTTAACGGTACGTTGGTTTACGCGTTTTATTAAATCAAAAATATCTTTGAAATGTCCGTTTTTATTGCGGTCTTCAATAATGCTTTCAATAGCTGCTTCGCCCACGCCTTTTAAACCACCTAAACCAAAACGTATTTCGCCTTTTTTGTTTACTGCAAAGCCTTTCAGCGATTCATTAATATCTGGCCCCAATACCTTTAACCCCATGCGTTTGCATTCCTCCATAAAGAAGGTAATTTTTTCTATGGCGCCTGCATGGTTAAGTACTGCCGCCATATATTCACTGGGGTAATGGGCTTTTAAATAACCGGTTTGATAAGCCACAAAGCCATAACAAGTGGAGTGAGATTTATTAAATGCATATTGTGCAAATGCCTCCCAATCCGTCCACACTTTTTCCAAAATTTCTTTTGCATAGCCTTTGGTGGCAGCGCCATCCATAAACTTGCCTTTCATCTTGTCCAGTGTTTTGCGGTCTTTTTTACCCATGGCTTTACGCAGAACATCTGCATCGCCCTTGGTAAAGCCGGCTATACTTTGGCTTAATAGCATCACCTGCTCCTGGTATACGGTAATACCATAAGTTTCTTCCAGGTATTCCTTCATTTCCGGAATATCGTAGCTTACTTCCTCCCGACCATGTTTACGGGCAATAAATTTGGGGATGTAAGCTATGGGCCCGGGGCGATACAGGGCATTCATGGCAATAAGATCGCCAAATTTGTCGGGTTTTAATTCCCGCAGGTATTTTTGCATACCCACACTTTCAAACTGGAAAGTACCATTGGTTTCGCCATGCTGGTAAAGCATAAAAGTTTTGTCATCATCCAGTGGAATAGTATCCAGATCTATTTCTACACCATGGTTTTGTTTGATTAGCTCCAGCGCAGTTTTTAAAATAGACAGGGTTTTTAAACCCAGGAAGTCCATTTTAATAACCCCCGATTCTTCAATAATGCTGCCTTCAATTTGGGTAACCCATAAGGTAGAGTCCTTTGAAATGGCAACGGGTATTAAATCGGTAAGATCAGTTGGCGCAATAATGATACCTGCCGCATGTATACCGGTATTACGAACAGAGCCTTCCAGCCTTTTGGCTTCTACCAGTACCTGTGCCCTTATATCGGTGCCGTGATATATTTCCCGTAGCTTTTTTATATTGTCAATATCCTCGGGGCCAAAACCTTCTTTTTCTTCCAGCGATTTTTCCCCGTCTTTGGCTTCTTTGGCAGTATATGGGGCGGACAAAACACGGTTTAAATCGGTGCCCGGTTTATCGGGTACCAGTTTGGCCAGGGCATTGCTTTCGCTTAAGGGCAAGTCCATCACACGGGCCACATCCTTAATACTCATTTTGGCGGCCATGGTGCCATAGGTGATAATTTGGGCTACCTGATTTTTGCCATATTTATCAACTACATAATCAATTACTTTCTGGCGGCCATCATCATCAAAATCGGTGTCAATATCGGGCATTGATTTACGGTCCGGATTTAAAAAACGCTCAAACAGCAAGTTGTACTTGATGGGGTCTATATTAGTAATACCAATACAATAAGCCACCACACTACCCGCTGCAGAACCACGGCCCGGACCCACAAAAACGCCCATATTACGGCCGGCCTTAATAAAGTCGCTTACAATTAAAAAGTAACCGGCAAAGCCCATGGTTTTAATGGTAAATAATTCAAAATCCAGGCGTTCTCTTACTTCCTCGGTTATTTCGCTATAACGTAAGCGGGCACCTTCGTAGGTAAGGTGGTGCAGGTAATTCCATTGGTTGGTATTACTATCATCACTGGTTTTAAAAGCTGCTGGTATGGGAAATGCCGGCAGCAGAATATCTTTTTTTAAATTTAGTACTTCTACTTTATCTACAATTTCATTGGTATTGTCCAGCGCTACGGGAATATCGCTAAACAGGGTTTCCATTTCTTCTTTGGTTTTAAAGTAGAACTGGTTATTGGGAAATTTAAAGCGGCGGTTTTTTAGCTGTATTTCATCGTTTACAAAATCGTCAAAACCGGGTGTGGATTGTTTTTCACCCGTATTAATACAGAGCAGAATATCATGTGCATTGGCATCATCCTGGTCTACATAATGACTATCATTGGTGGCAATCACTTTTACATTGTACTTTTTTGAGAAGCCAAGCAGGGTATTATTAATCAGCTCCTGTTCTTTAATATTATGGCGCTGTAGTTCAATATAGTAATCTTCACCAAAGCGGTCAAGCCACCATTGAAATTCTATTTCAGCAGCGTCTATACCTTCGTGTAAAATGGTTTGTGGTACATAGGCACCTATACAGCAGGTGGTGGCAATAAGGCCTTCTTTATATTGTTCAATCAGTTCTTTATCGATACGGGGGTATTTGCTGTACATGCCTTCAATAAAACCCAGTGAGGTAAGTTTTACCAGGTTTTGGTACCCAATTTTATTTTTAGCCAGCAATACCTGATGAAAGCGCTGGTCTTTTTGTTCTTTGGTAAATGTTTTGGCATGGCGGTTTTTAACTACATAAAATTCGCAGCCAACAATGGGTTTAATCAGGGGTTCCAGTATATCTTTTCCATCGGCGGTTTTGCCAACTACTTTGGTTTTATTCCAGGCTTGTTTTACAAATTCAAAAACGCCAAACATATTACCATGATCGGTAATGGCCAATGCCGGCATATTGGCTTTGGCAGCTTTTTTATACAGTCCTTCAATAGAGGCGGCGCCATCTAATAAAGAATATTGGGTATGAACGTGTAAATGTGAAAACTGCATATAATAATTGTTTGCCTTTAAGCTGCCTGCCCGTTGGGCCAGACGCAAGCTGCAAATTTCGTCTTTTTCAAGCGCATGATAATGCTAAATATTTATCCACATGTGTATATTTTTTTGGTAGCCGGCACTAGTACTATTGGCAACAGTACTTGCCACGCTCGGTTCAGGGTTCCTCCCTTGTAGCAGCAGTAAGAAATGAAAGATGCTACACTAATTCACACATCCGCACACGCAAATCTGCACATCTCCATATCCCCACATCCGCACATCCCCCCATCCGCACATCCCCACATCCGCAAATTCCCACATCCGCCTTTTTGCTGCCCAATGCTATACCGTACAAGAGTGCGACGCAAGTAAAGCCTCATTTCTATTTTTTGCCCGGTACATCAATTGCCTTTTACAGGATTTTTTTGCACCATTGTTGTATGGCTAATGAATGCACACTATATTGCACACCTTGATGAAAAAAACGGGTATTGCATATTTATTGACGCTGTTTACCATGACGGTAAGCTGTAAGGCAATTAAAAACCTTACGGCAAAAGATAATTCTGCCACGTCAAAAACAGCCAAAAAAGAAGAAACACCGGCAGACCGCACTTTTCTGGAATCTTTTTCTGTAGTGCCCGGCGGTGCCCGCACCAGCGTGGCCGAAAATGGCAAGGCCAAAATCTATACACCTACCCTTAGCAAACCCAAAACCAGCTTTAACATAGAAACAGCATCCAGCCTGCAGTTTAAATATGCTACTATTATGGATGTACCGGTAGAAGACCTGTATAATATTAACCTGCTAAAAGAAATTGAGTATTGGTGGGGTACCAAATATTGCATGGGCGGATCTACAGAAAATTGTATTGACTGCTCAGCCTTTACGCAAAATGTGCTGGCCGACGTGTACCATATTAATTTGCCCCGCACCGCACAGCAACAGTTCGACAGTTGTATGCACATTGACCCAACAGCCCTGCAACAGGGCGATTTGGTGTTTTTTCAAACCTCCCGCCGCGATATTTCGCATGTAGGCGTGTATATGGGTAACAATAAATTTGTTCATGCTTCTGTAAGCAATGGCGTAATTATCAGCGATTTAAATGAAGCCTACTGGAGACCCAAATTCAGGGGTGCAGGCAGGGTAATAAAATAAGGCTGCCCGCTTAGTTCATTTGTAATGATGGCATTCTGAATAATTGCCCATCGTACACAAACAATTCTTCAATTACATAGGTCCAGTATTTATATAGCGGAGATTTTACCAGGTATTGGTCTACCTCGGTTTTGGTTTCGGCATTAATGGTAATCCATACTGTTTGCGACTCCATGCTTACGGCATAGCTATCAACAATATTCTTGTTTATTAGGTAATTAATGTAAGTGCGGTGCGGTGGAACAAGACCCATAAACGCATCGTCCATTTCGAAGTGAATGATTGCCTGAAATTTTTTCATAACACGTTTTTTATTTGTAGGCAAGCGTCGTTAAATTTTCCAATCGGTAATAGCATTGGCCAGTGCTGCATTGTAGGGTACGGACAGGCGAATATAATTATCTGTATAGCCTTCCATCATACCGCCCTTCTCGTGCCCTTCAAACAATACTTTGCGTGTTTGTCCGCTATGTTGTTGTGTAAAATACTGCATTTTCATGTAACTCAGGTTACGCAATGTTTTATTTCTGTCATTTCTTACGCTAATGGGTACAACGGGTTTAATGTCAAGTGCCCTGGTATTATCCCTTTCTGAGTAGGTAAATACGTGTAAATAGGCAATGTCCAAACCATGTAAAAAATTAAAGGTCTCCATAAAATCTTCTTCCGTTTCACCGGGAAAACCCACAATTACATCTACTCCAATAGCGCAATGCGGCATCAGGGTTTTAATTAGTTGTACCCTTTCTGTATATAATTCCCTTTTATAGCGGCGGCGCATTAAGCCCAGTATTTTATTACTGCCGCTTTGCAGGGGAATATGAAAATGCGGCATAAACTTTTTACTGTTGGCCACAAAAGCAATAATATCGTTGGTAAGCAGGTTGGGCTCGATGGACGATATGCGGTAGCGCTCAATGCCTTCCACCATATCCAACGCCTTTACCAGGTCAAAAAAGTTCTCTTCATATTGTTTGGCGCCATCGGGGCCTTTGCCAAAATCGCCCAGGTTTACGCCTGTTAACACAATTTCTTTAACGCCGGCGGCGGCCAGTTCATGGGCATTACGTACCACATTGGCAATACTATCGCTGCGGCTTTTGCCACGGGCCATGGGTATGGTACAAAATGTACAGCTATAATCGCAGCCATCCTGCACTTTTAAAAAAGTGCGGGTTCTGTCGTTTAGCGAGTAGGAGGCGGTAAAACCACTCACGTCTTCAATATCGCAGCTGGAAATTTTGGTGGAGTCGCCCTTGGCCAGTTCTTTTAAATGGGCACCAATGTTAAATTTTTCGGCAGCACCCAATACCAGGTCAACCCCCGGTATACTGGCAATTTCTTTTGGTTTTAGCTGGGCATAACAACCGGTAATTACCACCAGACTTTCCGGTGCTTTGCGTTGAATTCTTCTTACCAGTTGCCGGCATTCTTTATCGGCATTATCGGTAACAGAGCAGGTATTAATTACATACACATCGGCATGGCCGTCAAAATCTTTTTTCTCAAAACCATCCTGCTCCAGCATACGGCTAAGCGTAGATGTTTCTGAGTAATTTAATTTACAGCCCAATGTATGAAATGCCACGGTTCTCCTCTTATCCATAAGGCGGCAAAGATAAGAAGAGTTTAGAAGTTGTATTTACGTGTTAGGGAACAGGTGTGCAATGCCTGTGTTATAAAAACCAAGAAGCAGGGCCATTATGGGCCCGGCAGCAGGCCTGTAATGCAGCTTTACTTGCGTCGCACTCTTGTGCGGTTGGATTATTATTTAACTATTACTATAATTTGATACATGACGGAGCAAGTTTGATGGATTACGGAGCAAGTT
>NZ_WHPF01000024.1 GCF_013106755.1 Limnovirga soli
ACGGAGCAAGTTTAGTACTTACACACTTATTTGCATAGTACCTTCTATTTTCCTGGCATACCGTTTATAAACGTATCTACAAAGGCGAGGATTTTACTCAAAATTCTTTCGCCAATTTTCTTGCGTTCCAATACAGTTGGCTTGTTTCCTTCAATTAATTCCAGTACTTCATCTCTCAATGGTTCTCTTTCGGCAAATAAATAATCTTCAATTATTTTTTCGGTTTTAAGGGGAGATAGATTTTCGTCTTTTACCAATTGATTAAATGCTTTTTGCTGTTCCTGATTCCAAAATTTATCGAATGCTTCTGGAATGTCATCAGTATCTTCTAAAACCGGGAGGTTTTCCTGAATGAATTTTTCTATTAATTCCCTTTTGCTACGCAATTGCACATCACTATTTAGCAAATTGAATATTTCTATTTCTGTTTTGTTTACATCTTTCTGAGGACTGTTTTTAAGTTTTATTAGTAACTGAATTATGTAATTGACATTAATTTCATCACGGTGTATCAGTTCCAACTCAAAGTCCACATCTTCCAAAATGGAAACCTTTTCTTTTTGATGATTGCTCTTTACTTTGTCGTACAAGTCAAGGTATTTGCTCTTGTAATCTTCAAAAAGTTGTTCTGCCATTGCCAAATCGTCCCATTTAAAATCGGCAAAGGCAGAAAGTATATTTTTAATACGCATCAATTCTCTAAAAGCTTTGATAAATTCCAATTCATCATCTTCGCTTTTTAAATCATTTACGCTGTTTACAGTTGGTGCTATTTTTATTAATTCTATAAATGCGGTATTAAATTTTTTTACATAATCTTCATAAGGCTTCATTATAATTACATCTATTGCTTCCTTATTGCTAAAAAGTGTTATCGCCTGGTCGGTTACATTTTTAAGGTTTCGGAAAACAATGATATTACCTTGTGATTTTTGTTCGTTTAAAATTCTGTTGGTTCTTGAATAAGCTTGTATTAATCCGTGATATTTTAGGTTTTTGTCCACATACATTGTGTTCAACGTTGGGCTATCAAACCCAGTAAGGAACATATTTACCACGAGTAAAATATCAATTTTTCGTTCCTTTACTTTCTTTGAAATGTCGTTGTAATAGTTGTAAAAACGTTCACTGTCCTTAGTTGAAAATTTAGTTTCAAACATTGTGTTATAATGCCCGATAAACTCATCTAATTTTTCACGACTGTGTACCTGCAAACCATATAAAGCTCTAGGTTCTTCTGCTACTGACAATTCTTCCGGTAAAAATCCGTTAGCATCTGGATCATCTTCATTGGTGGCATAGCTAAAAATGCTTGCTATACGTAAATTGTGTTTGCCTTCCTGCTTTTTGCGCTGGAAGAAGTCGTAATATTTTATCAATGTTTCCACGCTACTTACACAAAACATTGCAGTAAAATCCCTGTTATGTGTTTTTCGGTTGTGGTTGGCAATAATATAATCTACAATTTTTTCTAATCGTTTTGGTGATTCCATCAACTCTTTGGTGTCGATGTCTTCAACTTCAATATCTATTTCGGTGGCGGTTTCTTTGCGCTTATATCTTCCTACATATTCAACAGAAAACTTCAGTACATTTTCATCTTTGATAGCATCTGTAATTACGTATTTGTGCAAACAGTCGCCAAATAATTCGGTAGTGGTGCGTTTACCCAACTCATTTTTTACGGCATTGTCGGCAAAAATTGGGGTGCCAGTAAAACCGAACAACTGAATGTTGTTGAAAAATGCTTTGATGCGGTTGTGTGTTTCGCCAAACTGACTGCGGTGGCATTCGTCAAAAATGAAAACAATACGTTCGTCTTGCAGTTTTTCCATTTTGCCCAAATACTGTTTTTTACTAATGGAAGTATTGAGTTTTTGAATGGTGGTAACTATGAGTTTTGTATCGTTTGAAAACTGCTGAACCAATTGTTTTGTATTGTCTGTGCCGTCGATACAACCTTTGCTAAAACTGTTGAACTCTTTGTTGGTTTGATAATCCAAATCTTTTCTATCTACCACAAACACTACTTTTTTTACTTGGGGCAAGTTCATTAAAATCTGACTTGCTTTAAACGATGTTAAGGTTTTGCCCGAACCTGTAGTATGCCAAATATATCCATTTTTGTTACTGTTCTTTACCCTGTCTATGAGTGCTTCGACTGCATAAAACTGATACGGACGAAGCACCATCAATATTTTATTGGTTTCGTTGAGCACAATATATTTACATATCATTTTACTGATATGGCAAGGCTCTAAAAATTCGCTGGTAAACCCATTGAGAATATTGGTAAGGCGTTTGTTTTCTTTATTTGTCCAATAAAAAGTTTGTTTGAAAGATTGATGCCTGTTATTGGCATAATATTTTGTATTAACGCCATTGCTGATGACAAATATTTGCAGGTATTGGAACAAGGCAGCATTTGCCCCAAATGAATGACGCTGATAACGATTGATTTGATTGAAGGCTTCTTTAAGCTCCAGCCCTCTGCGTTTAAGTTCTATTTGTACCAAGGGTAAACCGTTAACCAATAGGGTAACGTCATAACGGTTTTTGTAAGTGCCTTCCATTGTTACCTGATGGGTAACCTGAAACTGATTTTGGCACCAATGCTCTGTTTGTATAAATTCGAAGTATATATCCTCACCATTGTCTCTAACAATGTGTTGTTTTTCTCTTAGAGTTTTGGCTTTTTCAAATACAGAGCCTTTGTTTAATATGTTTACTACTTTTTCAAATTCTGCTTTACTGAATTGAATGTTGTTGTGCTTTTCTAATTGCTGTTTGAGGTTGTTAATTAAATCTTTTTCGTTTTTCAATTGCACTAAGCCATAGCCTAACTTTTGCAGTTGAGCTACCAGTTGTTCTTCTAATATTTGTTCGGGTTGTTTAGCCATTTATTTCCAAAGAGGTTCGTTAGTCCAATCAGGTTTCATACCTAGGGCATTTGGGTCAACTGATGGGTATTTTGCCAACAAATCAATAAGCTTTACTGAAAACGAGTTTTCAGGAGCAATAATATTAATTAAATATTTCATTATACAAAGATGTATATACAATTTTTGGTTATCAGTAGGTACATCATTTACCCATTTGTAAGGAGGCTTTGAAAGTAGTTTGGGTGCGCCGGGTAAATTTTTATTCCATAAACGACTGTGATGAGCACAATAATTTCTTATTTGTGCAATTGATTGAAGCCAACTGGGTAAGTAGGTATGATTTACAGCCCCCAATTCTTTAGCGATGGTATCTTTTGCATTGATGGTATTTTTAAGGTTACCATAAAGCTTGGATAAGGAACCGAAACTGGTTAGTTCCAGCGTTTTCCATGCGGGGGGAAATCGCAGGTCGTCTTTGTATTTTTGTTTGTGTTCTTTGATGAAAATATCTTTTGAACGGTCTACTTCTTCTTTTATACTGGCCAGGGTTTCAATTAAAGCTCCTGAATTTTCAAATATGTTTGTGTTTTGAAACCACCATGGGTCAAACTCATGCGATAAATGGTAAATTAATTTTGTTCTGAGGCTAATTTCTATTTTTTCAATTACATCGAAAAGCAGAATTCTTAATTCCCTATCAAAATTGTATAGCGCAACTACATCTTCAAACTTACTGTTTGGCTTAAAAATATGCTTTTCTTTATCGCTTTGCATGGGCCACCAATAGCCTGCAAGCCTGTAATAACTTACATGTGATAAATAATGAATGGCCAATTGTTCGTTAGTAATGGCCAAACCCCTTTGTTGAAGCTGTTTTATATGTTGCTCAATGGTAAAGCTTTGTTTATCATAAATCATTTCAATTGCTTTTGTTTTGAGTATAAAAAACCCCCTAAGAGCGTATTTGAGATACGCCAGGGGGTATATTAAGTTAACGAAAGGGTTATAAAAGCAAAAGACTCGCCCTGGTACGCAACCTTTTCAGGTTTTAGCGTGGCGAGTACTGTTGGTGCAAATATAGATGCATTTTTCAATTTTGTATCCATTTTAAAGCTAAAATTTTAAAGCCATAGATTTTAAATGATTTAAACAGACTGAAAGCATCCAACCTGTTCTTACCCTTTTGGTTGATATAACTATATTATCTTATAATATTTGTTCGGGTTGCTTAGGCATTGTTTTACTTTCAAGATATTGTAATAACTCTGGACCAAGGTTTGAAATAAATTCTTTGATTTCATTAACAATATATGTGGTTAATCTAATTTTAAAATCTTCATCTGAATAAATTTTCCCCAAAATTTTGCCAGAATTAAAGTGTAAACTATACCCTTCGAAATCATCTAATGATGAGTAATATGGCCAGTAATAGCTCTCTTCACTTATAGGCCAGGAAAATATAGCATTAATAGGTTCAGCGTTTATGCTATAAATACCTACATCCAACCCTTCACCATCTAAGTTGAACGACTCTATACCAAAAAATTGATTGGCAGTATCATAGGCTTTGTATTTAAGCCATATTTGAGCTCCTGCATTAACTTGATCGCCTTCGTAAATATTAAATTGCGCACCCATTTCAATTCTCAATAAATCAGCAACTGTTTTTCGCAAACTGTCGCAAACACCTTTTTTAACAATGTTAAAATTTGCGTTTATGTATGATGCTTCTTCAAAATACTGCAGCATTAACCCGTTTAATTCTTTGGCATATTGATTGTCCATTGTAAAAGTTATTTTCTTTATGAGAATAAGATATTGCCTGATTGTTTCCCGCAATAATGGCTGCTCTGCACATTCTTTTAAGCACTTTGTTAGCCATTGCAGAATATCTTTTTTATAAGAAATTAAATAGAAGTCCGTTCCTTCTTCTAGTGTTCCCTTACTATAATTTGTGGGAACTTTACCTGAAGGTGTTAGATATAGAATTGTATTTTTTTGTTTGTTATATTTACTATACCTAAGAATCTGCTTTTCTTGTTCTGTGTTTTCGTCAATTTTATTTTCAATTGTTATGCTCTCATTCCTGGCATCAAAAAGAAAAATATCCAGATAACCACCTGATTCTTTGCCTTCCTCTAAATTAATAGTGCCAATATATTTATTGGTGCAAACCCTTGCTGTTTTAAAATCAAATGAACTGTTAGGGGCAATAGTTTTCCAATCAATTGTTTCTAAAAACAATTCTAAAAATGTGCTTCCTTTATAATGCAAACCATTAGGATCAAGTAAGGCTGCGATAAATGGTGTATGAGTTTGCGTTTCTTTCTTTTCCATTCTAAGAATAGAAAATATATTAAACGATTCCCCTTTTACTTTTTCCAGTTCTTTTTCGTGGTTAAGAATGGTTCTTGTGCTATTTAGCAGCCATTGGGTTTCTTTTATCATAATATTACACAAACATTTTTTGCAACAAAGCCCTCTTGTATAGTTGGGTTTGCTTTATCTGAGTTTCGGTACTGTTTATTTTATTATCAATTGTTCTAAGGAAAACTGCAATTTTTCTCTGTTCTTTAATAATCGGTATGTTGATTTTTATTTTGGCTAAATCTCCTAAATAGATTCCGGGTTGCGCGGAAACAACTTGCCTTTTTAATAATTCTAATTGAAATAGTTCTTGATTAAATAATTGATAGATAAATTCTGGCAAATTGTTTTCAAATCTTAAAAATGCAACACTTCTTTGAAACGCCACATTTTTAATATTATCTTTCCAGATTGCTGTTCTGCCTATTGTTCCTACAATTGTCAGCAAAATATCATCATTCTTTAATTTGTAATTTTTATAAATTGAATCGAAATCTTCTTTTGAAATCTTTCTATCAGCTTCTTCAATTTTTATAATGCCATCAACAACATTTTTAGCACTTAATAAATAGTAATTACCAACTTTGCTGTCCTTGTGAGTGCCGTGTGTACCGTCTTTTATCAAAGAGGCAATATCACCAATTTTAAATGTTTCCCAATTTGGAAACTCTTTTCCATTCTCATCTTTAAATCTCAATTCTTGCGAAAAGAGTTTTTGCATTATGCCTTTTTTGTATTGTTCTAAAAGCTTTTTCTTTTGTTTTAGTTCTGCAATTTTCTTGTCTAAAACGGTGAAGAAAGAAGCAATACGGTTTTGTTCTTCAAGAGTAGGAAGTAACAGAGAAATAGAAGATAACATTTCTTGTCCAATATTGTACCTTGTACTTCCTCCTGATTTAGAGGTAATCTGATTTCTTGCATAATCTGTTTTTAAGAATAGATTTAGAAATATAGGGTCGTATTCACCAATTTTCTTTCCTCTGATTACAAAGCCTCCAAAAGTTGCTTGTTGAGAATTATCTAAATATACATTTGCTGAACCAACTTCCTCTCTCGTTTCAGAGCTTCTTTGGAATAAAATATCTCCGTAGCTGACAGAAAATTTTTCAGCTATTGATTCGTCAACCTCGACACTACCAATTATTTTTTCGTGAGTTATGAAATCATTATTTAGTATGTCTAATACATTAATAAACTTGTAACCTCGCCCATATTGTTCTTTTGAAGCGTTTATGCCGTTTTTAAACTCCAGTAAATTTCCCAACTGATAATTTTCCCACTCATCCTTAAAATGAGGAAACCTTAGATTGGGTCTTCTTTTTACATTTTTCATTTTTAGAAAGGTGTTGCGATTTTTAGCTCAATACAAAAATCTAGAATAATTTTATCGGTTAATTTCATTTCTTTTTCCAAGGATTTTAAATCAGACGCAACTTTGTCGATGTCAATATCTATTTCAGCATTATAACTATCTACATATCTTGGTATATTTAAGTTGTAATCATTTTTAATGATTTCTTTTAGCAAAATCCTTTTGCTATACTTAATTTCTTCAAGTCTATTGCGATAAGTGTCAATAATTTTATCAATATGTTCGTCCTTTAAGACATTTTGAGTTTTTACTTTTTCGAAATATTTACTTGCATCAATAAATAATACATCTTCAGGTTGCTCTCGGCATTTTTTGAAAACCATTATGCAAGTTGGAATACTTGTACCGTAAAATATATTGGCTGGTAAACCAATAACTGCATCTAAATAATTTCGGTCTTCAATTAAGTATTTACGAATGTGCTGTTCTGCCCCGCCTCTGAATAATGTGCCGTGAGCCAAAACAACACCCATTATACCATTTTCAGATAAATGATGAATCATGTGTTGCACAAAAGCATAGTCGGCTTTACTGCCCGGGGCTAATTTACCGTATTGGCTAAAACGGTCGTCGCTGGTAAACAATGGGTTGGCACTCCATTCAGCCGAAAAAGGTGGATTGGCTACAATGGCTTCGAATTGTTTATCTAGGTGTTGTGGATGTTCTAAAGTATCTTCCTGTTTAATATTGAACTTGCGATAATGCACCCCATGCAAAATCATATTCATTCGGGCAAGGTTATAGGTGGTGCGGTTCATTTCCTGACCGTAAAAGTTGCTTACTTCTGTTACTTCTTTTGCCACGCGCAACAACAGAGAACCCGAGCCACAGGTAGGGTCGTACACTGATTTTAGTTTGCTTTTGCCTGTGGTTACAATTTTTGCCAAAACTTTACTTACTTCCTGTGGCGTATAAAATTCGCCTGCTTTTTTACCGGCACCACTGGCAAACTGCCCTATCAGGTATTCGTAAGCATCGCCCAATACATCTAATTCGGTTTGCTCCAGTTTGAAATCAATTTTATCAAGGTGTGAGAGTACTTTGGCAATAATTTCATTTCTTGCTTCGGGGGTTTTACCCAGCTTGGTGCTGTTTAAATCCATATCCTCAAAGAGGTTGTCAAAATCCTCTTCGCTTTCAGTTCCCATTGTAGATAACTGAATATTATTTAGGATTTTTTGCAGATCCTGTAGTATGAAATTGTTTTCTCCTTCTACATCGCTATTACCCCGTTTTGCCACTTCGCTAAAGAGTTCAGCAGGTTTTAAGAAATAACCGAGTTTTTCCAAAGATTCTTCTTTGATGGCCTGAATGTATTCTTTGCCCTGACTGGTATTTTCGTTTATGGATTTATACTTTATGTCATCAGATTTTAAAATACTGTTGGCATAAATTTCCATTTTTTCGGCAAGGTATTTATAGAAAATAAAGCCCAAAATATAGTCACGAAATTCATCTGCGTTCATTTTACCCCTTAGTGTATTGGCTATATTCCAAAGCTGTTGTTCAAGTTGCTTTTTTTGATCTTCTGACATTTACAAATCTCCTTAATTTGTTAAGGTGCTAATTTACGTTTTAATTAGTGAGATGCGGCTGCATATGGCAATGCAATTTTTGGCAGGTTAGTTAACGGGATGTTTGTTTTTTGGGTTATTGGTGCCAGATTTTATTATAACATGTATTTTCTGCTGCCCAAACTATCTAACCGTACAAGTGTGCGACGCAAGGATGTTGCCAATGGCGGTGCTGCCGGGCTAATAATAGCTATTGCGCTGTTTACCAATTGCATTTACCAACGGGCAATAATTTTAAGATTCAGCAGCCTTGGGGTTAACCGGTTGGGAATGGTGTAGGTGTTATTGCCATAATCTTTTACCAGCTGATAGCTGATGGTATTGGCACGGTCTATTACATTAAATATTTCGAGGGTTGCCCAAATATCAGTAAAGTTTTTAAAGGGGGAATGGCTGCGCCGGTTGCTTTGCGCCGTTAGCAATAGGGCGCTAAAACCCATGTCTACCCGAATATAAGGCTCTATTTGCAGGGCATTGCGGTAGCGGGCATTGCCGGGAATATTATACGGCAGGTTGCTGCCATAAATGGTATTGAAATATACTTTTATGTTTTTGTTGGTGCTTAAATAATCCTGGAAAAATAGGCCAAATGTTACCAGCCTGTCAGTAGGCCGGCGCAACCAACCGATGGCATTAACGCTGCTGTCGGCAGGTATTTTGTCGATGGTGGCAGGGCCAATAATTTCTCCGCTGGCATTGGTGTAGGTGGTATAGCTATCGTTATTGATATTTTCCCGGGTGCGCATGAGGCCAAGGCTTATCCAGCTTTCGGCATCTTTTACCAGTTCTCCAAACAGGCGGGCTTCTATACCGGCGGCATAAGCTTTGGCATTGTTTTGGGCATAGTAGCGCAGCCTTACATTGTCTATATCATAAGGCACGGCGTCTTTTATGTATTTATAATACAGCTCGGTACTAAAGCGGGCCGGGCGTTGAAACAGCCTAAACTGATAATCGAAGCCGCCACTTAACTGATAGCTTTTTTGAGACAGCAAACCGGTGTTGAGGCTGCCATCAAAACGCCGCATTTCGCGATAGAAAGGGGGTTGCACATATACGCCGGCAGCAACCCGGATGACGATATCTTTTTTCCACGACTGCGGTTTAAATGAAAGACCTGCCCGCGGCGATACCAGGAACTCTTTATTAAGTGTATTGTAATTATAACGGGCACCCAGCTGCATGGTAAAACCAGAAGAATCGGCAAAGCGAATATTGTCTTGTACATAGCCGCTAAAGCGGGTAATGCCTAATTGGGCCGTACTGTTTACCGCACTAAACAATGACAGCGGGCCGGGCTGGTTGGGTAGGGAATAACCGGCAGAATCCCTATACTCCCATTCGTTTTGATGATCGGTAATTAACTGTCTTTCAATGCTATTACCCCATTGGATAAAATGGCGGCCTTTATCGAGAGTGCCTTTATGTGCAGCGGTATACACATCAATATCTAATGCATTGCGGGCATAGTTTTGGTTTACACCAGCGCCCAGGGGGTTTACAATACCGCCGCCATTATTTACATCGCGTTCGCCAAATAAATAGGCGCCGGTAATATCTATATTTTCCTGCTCGCTATTGTTAAAATAACTTACCATCCATTTTAACTGCAGGCTTCTTGTGGGTTGGTGAATAGCGCTAAGCCCAACAAAACCGGTACTATACTTGTCTTTTTCCTGTCCCTGAAAAAAAATATCCAGTCCTAAAGAAGAGGAATATAAAGGTGAAAATACTCCTGATGTTAACTGACTTTCTTTAGGATAAAAACGAAAGGAGGTAGCTGAGATATTGGCCATGGCTTCCAACCGCCATTTGGTGGCCACCTGCCAGGTAATGAGTGATTGCCAATCGGCACTGGAAGGAATATAATTGCCGGTGGTTTCCTGGCTGCTGAGCAGATTTTTGTTGCTGCGGTTTCTTAGCCCCAGCAAATAGGTAACCTTTTTATGGTTTGCTGTGCCTTCGAGGTGGAGGCCTTGTTCTAATAAACCCAGATAGGCTGAGCCACTGTTAAGGGTGGGTTTACGGTAGGTTATATCCAGCACAGAGCTCATTTTATCGCCATATTTGGCCTGAAAACCGCCATTATAAAACCTTACGTTGCCAGTAAGTTCGGGATTTATAAAACTAAGCCCTTCCTGCTGGCCGCTGCGTACCAGATAGGGTCGATACACTTCAAAATCGTTTACATACACCAGGTTTTCATCATAGCTGCCACCACGTACATTGTATTGGGAAGAAAGTTCATTATTGCTACCTACCAATGTTTTAATGAGGCCTTCTATACCGCCAATAGGCGAGGGGTTGAGCAATGCTTTATTGGCATCTAATACATTCAGGCCTGCCTGTTGCCGTTCCCGTTGGTCTTTAATAGTAACCGCCTGCAGTTCATTGGTATAGCGTTGCATTTGCAGCCTTATAAATTCTTTTTCATCGGTACCGGGATAGAAATTCTTTTGGATGGTTAAAAAACCGGTATAGCTAAATACCAGGGCCATTGGTTTATTGGCAATTACAGTAATGCTAAAAAAACCAGTATCGTTGGTAATTACTTTTTTACTGGCATTGAGGATTTCTACCACCACCCCGGATAGTGCTTTGCCATTGTCATCAGTAATAATACCGCTGATAGAAGCCTTTTTTTGTTGTGCCTGCAATAGAAAAGAAATACCCAGCAAAAAGAATAAAATACCCGAACGTTTAAAATGTGTAAGCATTACCAGCTATTAGGGTTTGAAGATACGTATTGCCCTGAAATAACGCCCTACATAAGATTTGCATTAAATTATTATTGCCTACAATGTTGGTAGGCAAATATCTATTACTTTGCAGAAAACCAAAACATATGCTAAGAAATTTTACCCTAATTATTTTGTGTGTACTGATGGCAATGGCTGTACAGGCCCAGCGTTTGCTTACAGAAGATTTTAATTATTCTGTAGGACAATTAACTGACTCAGCAGGTGGAGCCAATGTGAGTGGCGGCAAATGGACGCCTAATTCGGGCAGTGCATTTTTTATACAGGTGGTTGCCGGTGATCTTAGTTATGCCAACTACAATACTAACCCCGATGGTAGCAGCGGAAAGATTTTGATGGACAGCGTAAAATCTTCAGCAGAAGATGCATTTACTTCTTTTACTGCGCAAACAAGTGGTACAGTATATACCAGTTTCTTAATAAACCTGGAAACTGCGAATAACCTTATTGCACACGACTCAGCCATTGGCGAATATTTTGCGGCATATTTACCAAGTACCAGCGGTTCAAGTTATTCTGGCAGGGTATATATTCGCAAGGGATCTGTTGCCAACACGTTTAACCTGGGTATTTGCCCATCTACAGCCAGTGTTAGTTTACCCATTAGCTGGGTAAGTGCCGATTTTGCTATTTCTATTACGCACCTGGTAACATTTTCTTACGAAATTATTAGCGGTGGAACAAATGATGTGGTGAAAATTTGGGTAGATGAGCCTGTTAGTGGTACTGAGCCGTCAGCCCAGGCCAGTGGTGTTTATTCTATAGGTTCTGAACCTACCAATATAGGCCGCTTTGCTATAAGGCAGGCAGGTGCATCAAAAGGTGGTACACCCAAATGTGCTATTGATGCTATTAAAGTATCTACCTCCTGGGCCGATGGCACATTGCCTTTAACCATTTCTGCATTTAATGTAATAGATAATAACGGACATGCCGGCTTAAGCTGGGTAACCTGTAATGAAATTAATGTAAACCATTTTGTGGTAGAAAGAAGTGCAGATGCACAGCAATTTACCGCTGTTACAACTGTACCGGCTAAGAACGCCAACTGCGCAACAACTTATAAGGTTACTGATGTAAAATTATTAAGCGGTACTGCTTATTATCGTATTAAATGTGTTGATAATGATGGGGCAGCCAAATATAGCGGTATTGTATCTTTCAATGGCAAGGCGGTGGTTAGCATTAATGTATTTCCAAACCCTGTAGCAAATACATTGGTGATGATGCACCCGAAAGCCATTAATGGTGCCAGTTTACAGGTAATAAGCCTTGATGGAAAACCGGTCTTGCAACGCAGTATACAACAAGATGCCATACAAACCAGTGTAGATGTATCCAGACTGCCAAAAGCAAATTATATTGTACTGTTTACCAATGGTAATACCAAACAAACACTTAGGTTTGTAAAGCAATAATTAACTATTTTAAGCATAAAAAAACCTCTGCATTTGCGGAGGTTTTTTTATGCCTGATATGTATCTTTTTTGGGTATTTGTGCCAGGCTCAGCAGCATTACTTTAGTACAAGAGTGCGACGCAAGTAAAGCTGATATATGCTATTTGCAGGGCTCCAAAAAAAATAGTTAAATACAACCATTTTAATACAGATGATGTTCCCGGCATTTGTACAATTATCGACAGTTGTTGCGTCGCACTCTTGTGCAGCATATCAATATGGGGCATTAATACAAAACACTATTTTAAACTATGGCCGTGCAAAATCAACTGTGGGTTTTATTACACCAGTTAAGGAGGCATATGATGGTGCACCAATACAGGAAGCCATACCATCTGTAAGCAATGATGCCCCGCTTGTAGGATCAAAATTACCCGTTATAAAAAGGCCACTGCAGGAACAATCAAAATGTAAACCCATTTCAGGGAAAGAAGCAGCAGGCGCACCCGGTGCAATGATACCGGTATAATTACATGCTGGCAATGACAATGCCCCTGTGGCAAGATTAAAGCTGATTATTTTGCCATTGGGGCCATTCATTTGCATTACATAACCCTGTCCATTACAGCCAAAGGTTAAACCCCTTAATTGTCTGGCTACAGGCACAGTTGCTGGCATACAAACAACATTGGTTGGCGCACCGGGGTTAATTACAACAATACGGTTATTAAAGGCAGTGCTGCCCCGGTTAATGGCATAATAACGCCCATTGGTTATATTGTATTCAATATCGCTTACGTTTAGCAGTATTCCGCACGATGAAACCATGGCAACATGCGTGGCTATACTGGGATTAGATATGGGAAACCTCAATATGCGGTTTGGATAATTACTGGCAGGCGAAGTAGTAGCGGTAACTATACCAGAAATAGGTTCGTATGCAATGCCGGTTACAAACGTAATAGGTATAGTGGTACCCGCTTCCCTAATTACATTATCGCCATAACTACCGATAATACCGCTTAGCAGCGGCCCACCGGTTGTTGGCGAACCAAGGGTTTTAAACATATATGAAATACCGCCCGGATCTAGTATTAATTGAAAATAGGTGGCCTGGCAGGCAACGGCAGCATTGCTTTCCGTTACTGATATTGCACGCTGGCTAATTTGCTGATTTTGTTTTTGGCATGAAATCATTACCAATAATGCCACCACTAAAATGGGCAGCGAAAAAGTGTTTTTTTTCATATCTGCAAGTTTTGGTTTACCCTTATTATCGCAATTGGGTACTGCGCCTACTCTGTTATGGATTTTCGGTTGGCTCCTTGTATAAATATAATTTTTTTTTATCCACCACCACCTTAAAATAAAAAAGCTACAGGCCTTAGCCTGTAGCTTTAAATGAGTTAACCTTTTGCAGGGATTATACAGCCTTAAACGCCTTAATTGCTTCTACCGGATTTGCTGCATTAAAAACACTGCTGCCTGCTACCAGTACATCTGCCCCTGCAGCTACAATAGATGCGGCATTATCCAGGGTAACACCGCCATCAATTTCAATTAAGGTAGATAAACCTCTTTCATCAATCATGCGGCGTAATTGTTTTATTTTTTCGATTGTGTAAGGAATAAATTTTTGTCCGCCAAAGCCTGGATTTACACTCATTAAACAAACAATATCTGTATCGTGCAAAATATCGCTTAGCAGGCTTACGGGTGTGTGTGGGTTAACGGCTACGCCGGCTTTCATACCCAATTCTTTTATTTGCTGTAAATTTCTATGCAGGTTGGGGCAAGCTTCTATATGCACTGTAAGGTTATCAGCACCTGCTTTTTTAAAAGCGGCGGCATAATTGCCGGGGTCCAGTATCATTAAATGCACATCGCAAATTTTATTGGTGGTTTTGCGGATATTTTCAATAATGGGCAAGCCAAAACTGATATTGGGTACAAAGCGGCCATCCATAACATCTAAATGAAACCATTCTGCGGGGCTATTGTGTACCATGGCACATTCTTCTTCCAGCTTTAAAAAATTACTGGCTAAAAACGAAGGAGCTATTATAGGCATATATGTTGTTTTGTTGTATGTGAAAAACCGATTTTTTATTTTTTTTCTACCCTTTGTATGGCAGCAGCAACCACTGAATCGTTGCGGCTAAGATTGAGTGATTGTTTATAACGCAATGCGGCACTATCGTTTATGTGCATCATCTCGTAACAGCGGCCCTGCCAATAGTAAGTATCTGCATCCAGCGCATTAATAGTTGACGCAAAAACAAATATGTTAAGGGCTTCCTGGTATTGTTGTGCATCAAAATATACCAATCCCTTTTCTATATAGGCTTCCATATAGGTATAGTTATTGGCAATGCAATTATCAAAGCTGGCAAGGGCTTTTTCTATGTTGCCGGTGCGTGCATAATAGATGCCGGTTATAAAGGCGGCATGGGCATCGGTTTCTCTGCCTAGTCCAAAATCTTTTACCTGTTGAGAAAGAATAAGGGCATTTTGATTTTTTTGCTCAGCATATAAATTGGCCAGGCTTAGCAAGGCATCTGGAGAGGGATAAATACGTAAGGCCTTATCATAACTAAACATGGCTTTTGCTGTATCTTTTGCATCTTCAGCAATTTGGCCCAGATTATACCAAAGTCCGTAGTTAGCAGAATCCTTAGCCAATAAGGTATCCATTTGTATAAATGCTTTTGAAAATTCGCCGGCACTATCGTAAGCTGCGGCCAGTTGTAAGCGAAGACCAACACTATCAGGATGTTGTGCTACCTGCGCACTTAGCATTTGAATATAGGCTTCAAAACGCTTTGCATTCGCATCGGCGCTATTGTTGTCCTGCTCAGTCTGGCAGGCATAACACATAAACAGTATTAATAATATGGCGATAAATGGCTTCATCATAGCGCAAAAGTAAATACACGGGGTGTAATTATGACTATTTTCTGACAATTGATTGTTTGCAGCAAACACTACATTTGCACAAATCTTTATTCATGAGTTTGAATACACGGTATTCTATTGCTTGTTGTTATAACACTACTTCTCAAAAAGCTGATATGCTTAGCCCAATAATGTTACCCCAGCACAAGAGTGCGACGCAAGGAACGATGCATTTACTATCTACTGCCGGGTTACAAAAAATGTTACAACCTTGTTTGTTGTTGTTGTTTATGGTGTGCAGCCAGCTTATACAGGCACAAACCACTACAGGTGATACACTGCACTATGCCGATGAAAAGCATTTTAAAAATATACGCCAGCTAACTTTTGGTGGCGATAATGCCGAAGCCTACTGGAGCTTTGATAATAGCCGAATTATTTTTCAACGCACCAACCCAAAAGAAGGCGTAATGTGCGACAGGATGTTTGTTGGCCGTATACCCGCTACCGACAAGGATAGTTTTAGCTTTTACGAGGTAAGCAATGGCCGCGGACGTACTACCTGTGGTTATTTTATGCCCAATGGTAAAGAAGTATTATACGCCTCTACCTATTTAGGTGGCGATAGCTGCCCACCGGTACCAGACCGAACCAAACTGGGCAACCGTTATGTTTGGCCTATATATGAAAGCTTTGATATTTTTCGTGCCGGCACCGATGGTAAAATAAGGGAACGTGTTACTACCACACCGGGTTATGATGCCGAAGCCACATTATCCCGCGATGGCAAAAAAATGATATTTACTTCTATGCGTGATGGCGACCTTGACCTGTATGTAATGGACATGGCCACTAAAAAAATAATTCGTGTTACCAAAGACCTGGGCTACGATGGTGGTGCCTGGTTTAGCCCCGATGGTACCAAAATTGTTTGGCGTGCCAGCCGCCCCAAAACTGAGGCAGAGATAAAGGATTATAAAGACCTGCTGGCTCAGGGCCTGGTAGCCCCAACACAAATGGAAGTATTTGTAGCCAATGCCGATGGCAGCAATGCAAAACAAATTACCCATTTGGGCAATGCCAACTGGGCACCCAATTTTACACCCGATGGCAAGCGCATTATTTTTTGCAGCAATCATGAATATAAAAGGGGCTTTCCTTTTAATATGTATTTGATAAACATGGATGGTACCGGCCTTGAAAAAATTAGCCGGGATAAAGGTTTTGATGCATTCCCCATGTTTAGTAGCGATGGCAAAAAAATTATGTTCTCTTCAAACCGCAGTAATGGTGGCACCAGAGATACCAATTTATTTATGGCCGATTGGGTAGACAATCCGTAAATGCTGCTGGCCTAAGCGGGTGAATATATATATTGATATTTCTTAATCCGGCATTCTGCCTGTAGATTTGTTTAAAATAAAAAGCTATGTACAATTTTCTATTAATCCTGCACAGTGTATTGCGTTGGGTAATTATACTGTTACTGGTGGTAAATATTCTGCGGTTTTTATCGGCTACTGTTACCAATAAAGTGGCTTTAAGTAAATGGTTGCTTATTGCGGCGCATGCTACCTTATTAATTGGTTTATACCAGTACTTTGCCGGTGGCAGCGGCTTTGCTTTAATACAGCAATATGGTATGGGCGAAGCTATGAAAGACAGTGCCAAACGCTTTTGGGCAGTAGAACATATTACGGGTATGATTATTTCCATTGCGTTAATTACAGTGGGCCATATATCGTTAAAAAAATCGGGCAATAGCAAGCGAAGTGCTATTTTGTATATACTGGCATTGGCTATTATACTGGCAACCGTGCCCTGGCCATTCCGCGAAGGTATTGGCAGGCCATGGTTACCTGGTATGTAAATGCAAAAGATGAGCCGGGCAATAGTATTGCTATCAGGCTTTACTTGCGTCGCACACTTGTACGGTTAGATGCTATACTCACCAGGCAGGTAAAGCAACAAACATAATTTAATAGCGAAGCAGCATAACCGGCTTCGCTATTTTTTTTTGCAGATAACTAAGTATTCAATTACTTACATTAAGCAACAACTGTATCTAGTTTATTGAGATATTAAAAGCATGTGAAATGTATGATAAGGTTTGGTGGAGTATAGATACTTTTCGCTTCCATAATAGCCGCATAGCATTACCACCGCACAAGAGTGCGACGCAACGTACGATTAGTAATGATTTGTTGCCGGGTACATACAAAACGCTTAAGCAAGGACCTCTTTATTATGTTTGGCAATGTACTCTAATGGTGATAGGCCTGTTTTTGTTAAATAATTACCTGAATGCAATTACTTCTGCATATCCTACATGAGTTAATAGCACAACTATTTTTTTAATATAGAGGCAAGGGAAAATAATAAGGCCATAATTTTATACATAATGGCCAGTTACCGGCCATGGAATGTTCTAAGGATTGCTCTGATGGGTGGAATCATTATTTGCCCCTTTGTTTATTTAATGTAATAGCAAAAGGTAAAGACAATCCCAATGTGCTAGATAAGGAAATATAAGAAATGGGCCAATCAGCAATAATATTTTGGGCATACCTAATTGCAAAACCCTGCCAAAGGAATGACGATGCTATAATGGCGGCAATACCAGGCATTAAACAATAAAAATTATCACTTAATGCTATTAATAATTAAATTTTAATGAGGAAGCTTATTTAACAAAAGAGGCTTTTTATATCTTGTACCATAAACAAGCCCAATCCATGAATCAATTTATTTATCCCCCCTCTCCCTTATTGCCTGATCCCAATATTATACAGCCATCAGCTACATTTAAAAAGCAGGTAACAAAAGTTATTATTGCCATAATATTGTTTTTTATAGTGTACCTAGTATTAATAATAGCTGCAATTGCACTTGCCGTGGTTTGCTGTTATTTGGGTGTGGTACTTATTGTGGAATTCCCCAGTTTCGTTGTACTTATTGCTGGCCTTGGCATGATTGCAGTAGGCATTTCAGTGCTGTTTTTTTTAATCAAGTTTATTTTTGCGGTTTCAAAAAATGAAAACCCCAGCCGCGTAGAAATTACTGAAGCAGATCAGCCTCAACTCTTTAATTTTATACGACAGCTTACTACAGAAACAGCAACTCCTTTTCCCAATAAAATTTATATTTCGCCCGATGTAAATGCCTGTGTATTTTATAATTCCAGCTTCTGGAGCATGTTTTTGCCTGTAAAGAAAAATCTGGAAATTGGCCTTGGCCTGGTAAACAGTATTAATATGAGCGAACTAAAAGCTGTATTAGCCCATGAGTTTGGACATTTTAGCCAACGCAGTATGAAGTTGGGTAGTTTTACTTATAATGTTAATCGTGTTATCTATAATATTTTATTCGAAAATACCAGCTATACCACCTTCCTGCAAACCTGGGGTGGGCTGCATAGTATACTGGCTTTATTTGCGAATATTACCATCAAAATTGCACAGGGAATACAATACATTTTACGGGCCATGTATAAAGTAATCAATAAAAGTTACCTGGGCCTAAGCAGAGAAATGGAATATCATGCAGATGCAGTTGCCGCAAGTGTTTCAGGGGGTAATAACCTGGTAAGTGCTTTAAGCAGAATTGATGTTGCCAACAGTTGTTATAATACTGCACTGGACAAAGCTGATGAGTTATTAAAAAATAAAAAAGCAACAGAAAATATTTTTAGTAATCAGCTGGCCGTATTACATAATGTGGCAGATAAATTTAAATTGCCACTGGTAAATGGATTACCAACTATTTCATATGAGTTTGTGCATTCATTTTCTTCGGCGCGTGTTAATTTTAAAGATCAGTGGGCAAGCCATCCGCAACTGGATGAAAGAAAAAGGGAGTTGGATAAACTACAATTAAATATTGCTCCCAACGAAAGCCCGGCCTGGCATATTTTTAATCACCCAGAAAATTTACAGCAGCTACTAACTGAAAATTTATATAGAAATATACCGGCAAAAGATCAACTCGAAATATTTACTACCACTGAGTTTAAAGAATGGCAACTTACAGAAAATGTTAACTACGAATTCCCGGCAGCATATAATGGTTTTTATGATGGCCGAGTAGTAAGTATACCTATTAGCGAAATAATCAGTTTGGCTAATATTGAGCCACAAAAGACTTTTGAAGAAATATTCACCTCGGACAATGCCAAATTACAGGCCACCATTAAAAGTTACCAAAACGATTATAATACCATCAAAGCCATTCAGAATAAAGAAATAGATGTAACAAATTTTGATTTTGATGGCATCAAATTCAGCCGCAAAGATTGCGACACTATTTTGACACAGCTGCAAACAGAGATAGATAACAAAGAGCAGGCGCTTTCTATTTTAGATAAAGCAGCTTTTACTTTGTTTACCAAATACGGCAGTAACATAACAGATTCTTATTTATCCCTTCAAAAAGTAAATGAGCAATACAACAGTTATGTAATAATTGCCAACGATCTTTTAAACTTTATCCAAACTTTCTATACCGGCAGCCTAACTGCCGAGCAGGTAGCCAAAATGGTAGGCACTTTAAAACATAATCACGAGAAAAAATTAAGGACCGCATTATTACAAATAATTGAGGGAGGTATATTGTCTGCTAATGAAAATGAAATATTCCATAAAAAAGTCAATTCATTTCTGGAAAAAGATTATTATTATTTTGTAAGCAATCAATTTCAAAATGATGAGCTGGATATGCTTCGAACTGTTACCATTGAAACAGCTGAAATCCTTAGTAATTACCGGTTTAAGTTATATAAACAATTACTCGAAATGCAATTGCAGCAATATGAGGCAAAAATGAACTTGTAAATTGAGTGGTATATTTTTTTGTAGCCAAACTATGTCATTCAATTTGGCTTTA
>NZ_WHPF01000025.1 GCF_013106755.1 Limnovirga soli
CTGGCCATTAGCCAAACAGCCAATTATCAAATGCCTTAAGCTAACAGCTAAAAGCTAACAGCTGACAGCTACTTCGCTTGTCCAAAAAAGAACCAAAAAAAGACACCCGAAAACGAAACTGCCCGTTTTCGGGAGGGAATATTCATTAAGCTGTGGTGCTACTGTGGTTAATTGCAACAGATTGCTATTCACCAAACAGCCAAAGGCACATGGCCTATAGCCATTAGCTGCTAGCGGTTAGCCAAACAGCCAATCACTGCATCGTCATGCTGAACTTGTTTCAGCATCTCCTGGCAAAACATTCTCCTTGCGTGCCAGAAGCCTTGGATTCGAGTTGAGGATGATGTTAAATTGGGTCTTGGTAAACCTGCCTGATAATTGATTGCATTATTCCTGCTGACCATTGCCCCGAACGCACAAGAGTGCGACGCAAGCGAAGCTGATGGCTTTGTTGTAGCCGGGTACAAAAAAGCGTTTATTTATAGTATGCACATAAAAAGGGGGAACCCCAAAAGAAGTTCCCCGCCAACCTGTAAAATTACAAAAACTAAAGCGACTTTAAGGCCTGAATTCTATCCCATCTTGTTTTGATGCCATCGTTGGCCAGATCTAAGAATTCGTGGGCTTTCTCAGGATAATTGTTTTTAATAGTAGCAAACCTGTTTTCGTGGTACAGGAATTCTTCCAATGGTACGGAAGGATCTTTACTGTCGAGCACAAAACGTTTGCCCTGTTCTTTTAATGGGTTATAGCGGAATAATGGCCAATATCCGGATTTTACTGCCAGATCCTGCTGGTCTAAGCCATGGCACATATCATATCCATGTGCAATACAATGGCTATAGGCAATGATAAGGGAAGGACCCGGATAAGCTTCTGCTTCCAGAATGGTTTTTAGGGCATGCACATCGTTGGCACCCATGGCAATTTCTGCAACAAATGCGGTTCCGTGTGCAATGGCCTGCATGGCCAGGTCTTTCTTGCCGGTGGTTTTACCTTTAATGGAAAACTTAGCACTGGCACCAATAGGAGAGGATTTGGATTTTTGTCCGCCGGTATTGGAATACACTTCTGTATCCAGCACCAGAATATTTATGTTCTCGCCTGTGGAAAGCACATGATCTAGTCCGCTAAAGCCAATATCGTAGGCCCAGCCATCGCCACCAATAATCCACATAGATTTATGTTCGAGGAAGGTGGCAATTTGTAATAGTATCTGTGCTGCTGGTTTTTCTATGGATTTTAAACGGGCTTTTAATTCGGTAACCAATTTGCGCTGCTGAATAATTGCGGCTTCGCTGCCTTCCTCATTATTAAGAATGGCTTCAGCAAGCTCGGTACCTACATCGTCTTTTAATGTTTTTAGGATGGATATGGCATAGGCTCTTTTAGCATCATTAGCTAGTTTTATACCTAAGCCAAACTCTGCATTGTCCTCAAATAATGAGTTTGCCCAGGCTGGCCCAATGCCTTCTTTGTTTTTACTCCAGGGTGTAGTGGGTAAGTTACCGCCAAATATGGAAGAGCAACCGGTGGCGTTGGCTACCGTCATTCTATCGCCAAATAATTGGGTAAGTAATTTAAGGTAAGGTGTTTCGCCACAACCGCTGCAAGCACCGGAGAATTCGAATAAGGGTTCCAGTAACTGAGAACCTTTTACGGTATTACGGTTCACTCTTTCCCGGTCTAAATCAGGCAGGGCGATAAAGTAATCCCAGTTTTCTTTTTCGGTTTCTTTTAGCGGCATTACATCGAACATATTAATGGCTTTGTGGCCGGGTTCGGTTTTGCTTTCTATGGGGCAAACTTCTACGCAAAGGTTACAACCAGTGCAATCCTCTACTGATACCTGCAGGGTATAAGACTCCGTATCTTTAAAGAACTCTTTACCAATTGGGGCTGTATGTTTAAAGAAACCGGGCGCATCGGCCAGCAGATCGTTGTTATACACTTTTGGCCTGATAGCAGCATGCGGACATACAAAGAAACATTTACCGCACTGAGAACAAAGGCTTGGATCCCAAACGGGTACCTGATCTGCAATATTACGTTTTTCGTATTTGGTGGTACCAGATGGATAAGTACCATCTGCAGGGAAGGCGCTTACCGGTAAATCATCGCCTTCACCGGCAATAATGCGGGAAAGTACCTGTTGTACAAATTCCGGTGCATTACCAGAAATAGCGGGTTCAATGGCTTTGTTGCCAATGGTGAAATTGGTATAGTCGATTAAAGAAAGGTTTTCAAGGGTTTTATCTACCGCATCAAAATTTTTCTTTACAACTTCTTCCCCTTTACGACCATAGGTTTTTTTAATGGCCCCTTTAATATAATTGATGGCTTCTTCTTTTGGAATTACATTGGAAATAGCAAAGAAGCAGGTTTGTAAAATGGAATTAATACGTGAACCCATGCCGGTTTCTTTGGCTACTTTAGATGCGTTGATGGCATAAAGCTTTAATTGCTTCTCCTTTATTTCTTCCTGAATTTTTTGTGGCAGGTTATACCAAACTTCCTCAGTAGGGTAAGGGGTATTTAAAAGGAAGGTAGCTCCATGCTCCACATCTTTTAGGATATCATATTTTTCCAGGTAATGAAAGTGATGACAGGCAACAAAATTGGCGGCATTTACCAGATAGGTGGATTGTACCTGTTTTTCGCTAAAACGTAAGTGCGATACGGTTAATGAGCCAGATTTTTTTGAGTCGTACACAAAATAACCCTGTACATGGTAATTGGTAACATCGCCAATAATTTTAATGGTATTCTTGTTGGCACTTACGGTACCATCTGCACCTAAGCCAAAGAATAAACCACGGAAAAGGTGTTGGCTTTCCAGGTTAAAGGTTTTATCATATGTAAGGCTGGTATGGGTAACATCATCTTCAATACCCACGGTGAAACTTTTTAGCGGTTTGTCTTTTTTCAGTTCATTAAACACGGCCATCACCATGGCTGGGTTAAATTCTTTGGAAGCCAAACCATAACGGCCGCCAATAACACTTGGCATTGCATGATCCCAACCCGAATGTAGTGCATTGATCACATCCATATATAATGGTTCGCCAATGGCGCCTGTTTCTTTACAGCGGTCTAATACAGCAATATGTTTTACTGTTGCAGGTAAGGCATTAATAAAGTGTTTTACTGAGAATGGCCTATACAGGTGTACATTCAGGTAACCGGTTTTTTCGCCTTTGCTGTTTAAATAATCTACTGTTTCGTGTACAGTACCAGAACCAGATCCCATGATGATAATGATATTCTCTGCTTCGGGATGGCCATAATATTCAAACAGTTTATAGGCACGGCCGGTAAGTTGTTTAAATTGTTCCATGGCTGCTTCTACATAACCAGGTACATCCCAATGGTATTGGTTACAGGCTTCACGGCTTTGAAAATACACATCGGGGTTTTGGGCGGTACCGCGTATAAAAGGATTATCGGGGTTAAGTGCACGGCTGCGGTGGCGGGCCACTGCATCTGTATTAATCATGGCCGTAATCACCTCATCAGACAAAATTTCTACTTCATTTAATTCGTGCGAAGTACGGAAGCCATCGAATATATTTAAGAATGGGATACTGGCATTTAAGGTGGCTGAGGTTGCTATAAGGGCCATATCGTGTGCCTGTTGCGGACTATTGCCAAACAACATGGCAAAACCTGTAGATCTTACTGCCATTACATCACTATGGTCTCCAAAAATGGAAAGTGCGTGTGTAGCCAGTGAACGGGCGGCAATATGAAACACTGTTGGGGTTAACTCACCTGCAATTTTGTACATGTTGGGTATCATTAATAATAACCCTTGTGAGCAGGTAAAGGTAGATGCCAGGGCACCACCCTGTAATGCACCGTGTATAGCACCGGCAGCGCCGGCTTCACTTTGCATTTCTATAATTTTTGGTACCTCACCAAAAATATTGGTTTTGTTGTCGCTGCTCCATTCATCTGCAAATTCGCCCATGGCCGAAGATGGTGTAATGGGATAAATAGCACATACTTCACTGGTTTTATAAGCAATGTATACGGCGGCTTCGTTGCCATCCATAATTGCGGCAGTGTTTTTTGTTTTTACAGTAGCATTTTCGGTGGGGAGTGTTGCGTTTGCAGTTTCCATAATACAGGTTTTATGAAATATTTGATAACGCAAATTGCAATCTTATATAACTAAAAAACCTGATGAATATCAGTTTGTAAGATGATTTAGGCACTAAAACTTTATATAAATAGGCTGCTAACTATTTTATATTTTGGGGCAGTTGGCAGGAAATAAGGGTGCAGCTGTAGTTGCGGCTATCCGTTACTACTCCGCCACAGCCCAAACGCACAGACCTTCAGCGGGGTATTCACTGCTATCCGCCTGCCTTTGAGCTGTAGTAATACTATGGTGCAATTTTTTGCTCAATAGCGAACAGAACCCTGCAGTGTGCGACGCAACCGGGCTTCATAATTAATCAAAAGCCTGGTACATATAGGCTGTTTACTTTTTTGCCTTTATACCAATTGATGCAGTTGGGCATATTGCAATAACATAATGGTTTTGCCATCTTTAATTTCTCCGGTACTAATCATGTGCAGGGCGGATTGCAGGGGCAGTTCAAGCACTTCAATATTTTCCTGCTCATGCTCAATCCCGCCACCGTCGTGTACTTTCATATTTTTGGTGTAGGCAGCTACAAAAAAGTATAAGATTTCGGTAACAGAGCCGGGCGACATATACGCTTCAAACACTTTTTGTACCTGGGTTATTTTATAACCTGTTTCTTCTTCGGTTTCGCGTTTTATGCAATCTTCGGGATTGTCTTTATCCAATAAACCTGCACAGGCTTCTATAAGCATGCCTGTTGGGTTACCATTAATAAAAGTAGGCATTCTAAACTGGCGGGTAAGTATTACTGTTTTTTGTTCTGAATTGTACAGCAGTATGGTGGCACCATTGCCCCTGTCGTAGGCTTCGCGGCTTTGGGTTTGCCAGCTGCCATCAGGCATTAAATATTGATAGGTTATTTTTTTAAGGGTATACCAGTTATTGGAAAGAATTTCGGTGTTTTGAATCTTTACGTGTGTTTGCATGTTGGCATTTTACACGTAAAGATTCAATATTAGCACCGGATGGAATGTACCATTTATCAAAAAAATGGCAATTGACTTTATATAAGGTTAATCCTCTTCAAAAAAATATCCAAAATCATCGCCTATGATAATGAATACTTCATAGTATCCATCATCCTTTTGCATAATGCCCACACCCAGCTGCATGGTGCTATATCCGCTAATAGAAGACGGTACTGCAAACTTGCTGATGGTTTTTTCGGCGCCTTCGGTGGCACTTTCTATACTACCTTCCAGAAGTACTGGAGCAACCCCTTTTTGTAAGTTAAGTTTTGCTGCTTTTACCTGTTTGCAAAGTTCATCATATTTGGCTTTGGCTTTTGTAAAATCTGTTGTTGATGTATAAGTAGCCAGGTAATAAGTGGAGTAATCGTAATCGTCAAAAATATAATCGCCAGTGCTGCCGGGGAAATGATAATTACTGGAATAAGCAACATCCACATCTTCCCAATCAAGATCATAATTTTCTTTCCCCTCAATGGCAGAAAAATAATTATTATAAAATTTTATGGCATTGGTTAAAGCGTCTGAGAGTGAGGCTGGCTTTAAATTTATATTTTCACCTGTAGCAGAAGTTAGGCTGGTAAGGGTTTGTAGGCTACCATCATCCCAAGTGCCTTTTATGCAAATACCGTCGGTGCCAATTTTATAGCCCTGGCCTGTAAACAAGCCTTTTTTATAATCACCATAATAAATAACGCCACTGGCATTTACAAAAAAAGCTTTACCGGTAAATTCGCCGCCATTGCTTGCTGCACCCTGGTAAACTGTTTTCTTTTCTATGTTAATACTAAGGCTATTTGGGCCGGTTAAAAAGTCTTTTTCATAGGTGCCTTCATCAAAGTATTTGCCCACTTTTAAAAGGCAAGCTTGTCCATAAGCCCCATCTGTATTAATGTTGCCAATAAACCTGGTTGAATCGTCTCTAACGATAATGCCGCTTTTTATAAAGCCATCATTATAGCGTCCAAAATATCTTTTCTTAAGGGAGTAATCGTAAGCAAAAGAGGTATCATCCAGCAGGTTTTTGCTGTTGGTGACAGCCATTAGTAAATGGGCATCAGTTTTTTCTGCAATAAATTTGGGGTGTTTTAAAAAACTATTATAACTGGCAGTGCCACTGCTTTGCCATTCGCCATTTTTCCATGTGCCTTCAAATAATTTCTTGCTTCCAAACTCATACTGGTAACCACTGCCATTTTTTTTGCCGGCTACATATATGTTGTCATTAAGGGTTTTAAAATCAGATGGTATATAAATGCAACGGCCATCGTATTCATCGGCTTTCATGTTGCCCACCAAAATACCATTATTACCATATACATATTTGGCGCTACCTTCTTTTTTGCCATCTAAAAAACCGCCAACAAACAAATCGCCGCTTTTATTTAAATGTGCACCAGGGCCATCCTGTTTGCCATTTTTCCAGTTGCCACTTAAGAAACTGCCATCTTTATAGAGTAAAACGCCTTTACCATTGTACTGGCCGTTTAAAAAGCTACCTGCATAATACAATACATAATCGTTACTATAAATGGCTACACCCATACCGTTGGGTTGTTTGTTTTTTATTTCTCCGGTGTAGGTAAAGCTTTCTCCCCAGGCATCTTTTAATTTTTCAATTTTACCGGTTGTTACTAACTGGGCTTTGCAAAAAACGGTTATTAGTAACAGTGAAAGCAGCAGATATTGTTTCATATTATACTATTTACTGTGTTTATAAAATTATTAATAGGCAAATTTGTTTAAAATATGCTGTTTTGCAAATACCCATTGACAGGTATATTTTGAAGTGGATGGGCCGTTTTATAGGGAAATGTAGGCGTTTTACAGCAGTTGCCTGCATAGGATTATATTGTTGGGATGCCAGGCTTGGCACGTACCTGCTGCCTGATGTGATGGCGTACAAGTGAGTGACACAAGGATGCTAAATAGATATCCTATTGCCTGAACACAAATAATTCAAAAAAAATAACCCGTTTCTATTGTGTGGCTTATTTAATGAGTTTTAATACCTTTTGTTTGGTAATAATATTGCCTTCGCTATCGGAAAGCTTTATAAAATACATGCCTGATGCCAGATTGATAAATGGCAGTCTGATGGTTTGAGTGCCTGTGCCTAATGCATCTTTTTGCGTAAGCAATAATTGTCCCATCATGTTAAATACCTGACTTTGGTATTCACCGGCAGCAACTACATTAAAATTGATGTTTAATTTATCGTACACCGGATTGGGAAAAATATTAAATGCCCCTGCAGAATTGGATAAAAGCAACACATTGGAATATTCTACCGTACTATTGGTATTGGTAATTTTTATACGGTAGTAGTTATTGCCCGAAAGCGGGGATGCATCAGCATAATTATAGGTGCCAATTATGTTGGTATTAAGGCTAATACTGCTTAATTGATTATATACAATATTGTCTGCACTTCTTTCAATATCCAGGCTTTGAATAGTACCAGCCTTCGCAACAGCCACTGATAATTCATTATTCGGCGTTACAAACTGGCCTGTTAAAGTTACTGCAGCCGGGTTGGCAGGTAAACCATTGATGGTAGCAACAAAGCTGGCTTTGGTATTTCGTAATCCATCGAAGTATAAAACATAATTGTGGTTGGCCTGCAAGCCGGTAATATCAGCTATTGGCCCATTGGTAGTAAATATTACACAGGCAATGGGTGCCGGAAAATTTTGGCCATCTGGGCAGGTATTTAAATCGTATACTGATACCCGAACACCCTGACCTGTACAAGCAGCTTGAGATGCCGGTGTGGTGGTATAGCCTGAAATATATAGAGATAGCTTATTTGTGCCAGCTGCCGTGCGATAAACATACCAGCCATTATTGGTTACTGAAGTGCCATTGCCGGTACAGTTTACTGCGGTAAACTGTGGGTCTTTATTTAGATTACTGGTGGCATGTGCCAAATCGAATATTACCGAAGTGCCATCAGGTGTAGCCGCAGTAGGGAATGTAAGCGGACATTCATCATTTGGAATGGTAATATAATTCAGGGGCGTCATTTCTGAGGCGAATAAACCCGTACAAACACCATAATCTGCATTTAATTGCTGGCAGGCATATAAACCTCCTGTGTAGGCCGAATTATCCAATGAACGCCTGGTAACATAGTTTACTATCTGGTAATGCATTAGCTTGGCTGCATTTACATTTGGTACAGTATTGCCTTCGTAGGTATCATTAATATGGCCCAGGTTAATAGCATGTCCCAGTTCGTGCAGGATGGTAGTTTCCAGGTCAATATCATTATTGGCAGGAAAACAGGGGCCTGTTGTAAAACTGGTATTGCCAACTGAAACCCCGGGATTTCTTATGACTACATCAAACTCTGATTTTTGAGAAGCGTATACCACATTGCCAATTACACAGCCCAGAAATTTATTGTAAGTAGTGGCCAATACACCTGCCTGTAAAGGAAGGTTACCCGTGTTGGCATTATCGAACATAATTACATTTTTATCGTCACTGGTTCTTACCTGTTGTAAGGTAGTAGTACCACCTTCGGTGAAGTTTACACCTACTTGCTCTTTCCATGTATTAAGTGCCCGTGCAAAGGTTTCTTTCTCGGTTGAAGTAAAAAAGTTTTTTCCACCACCTGCTGTATTGGTACTATATAAAATGGTATAGCCGCCGGCATTATTGGTATTCACCATTCTTGTTTCTGCAAATACGCTGTCGTAGCCACCTAAGTTTAAAAAGGTAGCATTTAAAATAGCATAAGATACTATTAGCGGACTGGCGGCAAATTCAACTGATCCATTACTGGTAACTACGCCAAAATTACCTGTGGCCGCCCTTGCAGGTACTTTTACTACTATTTTGGTATCCGTCCATGAAATAACATAAAAGGATTTATAGGGAACTGTAAAAAACAAATCAATATTGGCGTTTGATGGGCTGCCATCTGTAAAACGTATACCTGCCGAGCCAGAAGGGGTACTGCCAAAACCACTGCCGTTAATGGTAAGCACATTGTTGGCCGCATCCAGCAATGCACCAGCATGCACCGTGGAAGGTGCAAAAGAAGAAATGGTAGCCTGCGCACCTGCCGGGCCCTGTACCACCTGATTGGCTTTACTTATGGCGGCTGAAATATTAAAAGATGGGTTGATTAATTTATAGGTTCCACCGCATTTTTTTTCAATCTCGGTGTAAAGGCCGGCCTCAATGTTTTTATAATTGGCAAATGGGGCATAGGCTTCGTCTTTTTGCAAATCATATCTTAAAAAGCCCTGGTCGCTACTGTATACGTCAAATAAAATGGCATTAGTAAAGGGAGACCGTATATTAATGCGGTTTGGTTCGCAAAAGAAAATGCCTGTTTGGCTATTCTCTAATTGCAATAAATCGCTGGCTTCAACATATTCCAATCCCACAGATCCGCCCTGTGTAATTATTTCAATGGTTTTAGGTACAGTGTTGCCTTTAAATAATTTATATACTTCAACCCTATTTGAGGTATAAATCATGGTATGTGCCTGATTCCAGAAACTTTTACGGTTAATAACCCGTCCTTCCACAATTAGTGGTGCATTGGTTATTTTTTCGTCAAGGTCTACTTTAATCAATTGCCCGGTTGATTTTGTTTGGGTGCAGAGTAATAAACCAAATATGATGAACCGGTAAAGCATGTTTTTCATGACAACTATTTAAATAAAACTATTTTAAATTAAAAGTACCATTTCAAGGGCAGAATAAAAAAGGCTGCCTAATAAAGACAGCCATTTAAAATTTCTTTCACAAATAAATTACCATTTATCTACTTCTTCCGAGTGTGTAGTATTAATATTATCGCTGGCTACCGGTGTAGCAATTTCTTCCTCAATGCTGGTAGTTGCCACTGCTTCAGGTGCAGTTTCTTCTACGGCGCCACCTTCTTCGTTGCCTTCAGGGTATTCATGGTTAAAAGCATCAAAATCAAAATCGGGCATTAAATCGGTTTTTACATAATCAACCGCTTCGCCAAGTGCTTTTACAAACTTGTTGAAATCTTCTTTATATAAAAATATCTTATGTCTGTCGTAGCCATCATCATTAAAACGTTTACGGCTTTCAGTTATGGTTAGAAAATAATCATTACCACGAGTGGCCCTAACATCAAAAAAGTAAGTTCTTCTTTTTCCCGCTCTAATGCGTTTGCTATAAACGCTCTCCATTTTCTTGTCGTTATTTTCGTAAGCCACTGTTCAAAATGATTTTGGTTAACCAATCTTTTAATGTCGCAAATATAGTACTGTTTTCAAATTGCCAAAATTTTAAACAATCATTTCATGTTTTTTCTAAAATTCTATGCCAATAAATGATTTTAGCTGCATAAACAGGCGAATTTTCAACCTGTTTTTTGTAAAAATGTATTATTAGCCGGGCAATAAAATGTATGGCATCGCCGCTTGCGTCGCACTCTTGTACTTTCTAAAATATGGCGGCTTTAAAACCAGGGTTGGATATATAAATTATACTGATATGGTTAATGATAATTGAGTTTTTCATAAAAAACCATGTATTTATGCAGCATTATCCTGGCTCATTTGCATTTGATAGAGTTCTGCATAATACCCTTTTAATGCCATAAGTTCGGCATGTGTTCCCTGTTCAATAATAGTGCCTTCGTCAATAATTACTATCTGATCAAAGTTTAGCACTGTAAAAATGCGATGGGTAATTAAAATGGCTGTTTTATTTTCCATCACCTTGTACAGGTTATTTATAATCAGGTGCTCTGTTTTGGCATCAACGGCGCTAAGGCAATCGTCAAAAACCATTATACGGGGCTGTTTAATAAGTGCCCTTGCAATGGATAGCCGTTGTTTTTGTCCGCCGCTAAGTGTAACCCCGCGTTCACCCACCATGGTTTCATAGCCGTTTGGCAAATCTGATAATTCCTGGTGAATGCCAGCCATGGTAGCTGCATGGGTGATGGTATTCATATCAGCAATGTGCGGTAAACCAAAACTGATATTACCGGCAACCGTATCACTGAATAAAAAAACATCCTGCGGCACGTAACTGATATTGTTGCGTAAGTTGTGTAAGGGAATATTACGCAAGTCTTTGCCGTTAATGGTAATATTGCCTTCATTTGCATCAAAAAAACGTAGCAGCAATTGCGCCATGGTTGATTTACCACTTCCGGTGCGCCCCAATACCAATATTTTTTGTCCTTCTTTAATGGTAAGGTTAAAATGTTTTAGTGCCTGAATGCCGGTGTGCTGGTAGGTAAACGATACATTATTAAATGCAATATCACCATTCAATTGCTGTGTGTCGGCGGCTGTGGGGGCCGGACTTTGTATATTGGGTGTAGTTTGTAAAAATTCGTTTAATCTTTTTTGCGATGCTGCGGCCCTTTGCACCATGCTGGCAACAGAACCAATAGCAGTTACCGGGAAAGAAAGCATATTTATATAAATAACAAACTCTACAATAATGCCAATTTTATCAGGGTGTTCCAAAGCCATATTGCCACCAATTAAAATGGTAAGCAAGGTACTTAGGCCCACCATTAGCGTCATGCTTGGGAAATAAATCGCTTCCGTTTTGGCAAGACCAATGGCATTTTTACGATAGGTTTCGCTGTTGGCTTTAAAAAAATAAAGCATTGCTTTTTCCTGAACAAAAGATTTAATTACGCGAATGCCTGAATATGACTCCTGTGCATTGGTAGTTAGATCGGATAAAGCGCCTTGTACCTGTTCGCTTTTTTTATGGATTAGCGTATTTACGAAATAAATGGTAATAGCCAGAATAGGTAAGGGGGCTAATACCATCATGCTTAAATAAACATCTTTTCGCAGCATATTTACCACGCAAAATGCAATTAAGGAAACCAGGTTTACAAAATACATTACCGCCGGGCCTGTGTACATGCGCACCCGGCTGATATCCTCGGATATGCGGTTCATTAGGTCGCCGGTACGATTAACTTTATAAAATCCTGCATCCAGTTGCTGATAGTGATTGTACACTTCGTTTTTCATGTCAAATTCTATGAGCCGGCTCATTACAATAAGCGTTTGGCGCATCATAAACATAAAAAGCCCTCTTAATAAGGCCAGCAATAAAATGGTAAGACTACATACCAATACCACCTGAGTGAAATTTAATTTTTCTACCCAGGCCACAAAGAAATTAACGGTACTATTATAGGTGGTTTTATTATTAACCTGCGCAGCACCGGGTAAATGTTGCTGAACTTTATTAACAATGTAGCCGGTAATTTCCGGAGCCAAAACACCAAAATAATTGGAGGCTATAACAAAAAAAGCGCCTATTAGTAAGCGTTTGCGGTATTTCCAGAAATATTTATTTGCGGCCGAAAGGTGTTTCAATCAAGAAAAATTTTAGCAAAAATACCGGTATTGCATTTAATTTTTTTGGAAGATAACATTCGGCACTATTATTTTGCACCCGGAGAGTTGGCAGAGCGGTCGATTGCGGCAGTCTTGAAAACTGTTGACTGTAACAGGTCCTGGGGTTCGAATCCCTAACTCTCCGCTTAAAAAAAGTCTTTGTAAACATGATGTTTTCAAAGACTTTTTTGTTTAAGGTTCCGTGTATTAAATAATCACCTTTTGAAGTTTTTATTAATTATTCTGCTAAAAACATGCTGCTACAGTATTAAACTGTTTTTTACCCCAGGATTTGTTGATTGATGTTACCTGACGTACAAGAGTGCGACGCAAGTAAAGCTGATATATATGTAATTGTTTGGCTACCAATATTTACTACTTATATCTTGCTTAAGTTTTTATTCTGCCTGTTAAAATACCAGTTTAACTAATAATATTGCCGATTCAACCCCAAACGAAGTTTATAAAATGGTTGTATAGTTACATTTAACCCCACCAGAATGACTAATTACAGAGACTTATTGCTTTATTGGGCTTTTGGCCAACATATTCTATTTTTTGTACATGAGAAATTTTAAGGGCCATACATTTTTTCTTTCGCTGCTGCTATTATTGCTACAATTTACTTTAACGGTTAGGGTAATTGCCCAAACTAATTTGGGGCCGGCTACGGCTAACGCACAGTTAAAAACCATCAATAAGTTAGCCGCTGCAAATAATGATGTATTCGGTACACAGGCATCTTTTATTGAAAATGTTGGTCAATATGGCGATGGGCCAGCGGCCTATCAGTATATGGGGCCGATAGAGTTTGGATTTCAGGGTTTTGCCATGCCAGTTTTTTTTACAAAAAAGGGGATTTTTTTTCTGGAGCAGGAGCAGGAGGCAATGACTGAAAAGGAAAGGGATAAACTGGAAAAACGTGAAGATGAAGGTGATAAGGAAGAAGAGGAAAAAAGCAAAAAGGTGAGTGTGGCCACCATGCAATGGCTAAACGCAAACCCTGATGTACAAATTATAGCAGAAGATGTTTCAAAGTCCTATTTTTCGTTTGGTACTTTAAAAAACAAAGCCAGGGCCTACAAAAGAATTACCTACAAGGAGCTTTATCCCGGTGTTGATATTACCTTTTATTTTGATAAAACAGGTAAAACAGGTTTTGAGTATAATATAACTTTACATCCTGGTGCCAATTTAAGTAATGTGAAAATGCTTTTTGGCGGGGATATTAAAAAGCTAAAATCACTATCGAATGGTGATTTGAAAATGTTAACTGAGGTGGGTGGCTTTCAGCAATCGCAGCCGATAAGTTTTTACGAGGGAGATAGCACACATAAAATTAAATTTAGTTTTCGCAGGGAAAATAATGTAGTAGGCTTTTATAGCAAGGAATTGTATGATACCACCAAAACTATTGTTATAGACCCTTTTGTAAGTTCTACGTCCAATTTGGTGGGTTTAAACACCGGTAAGGCAAAGGATATTGATTTTGATTATGCGGGTAATTTGTATGTTTCCGGCGGTGGTGATGGTGGTACCAATCATATGATTGCAAAATATGATGCCAATGGTGTTTTGCAATGGTCTTTTTCCGGCATTTTAACCAATCCAAGCTGGCAGTTTGGTACCTATTATGGTGGTTGGGTAGTAGAGAAAAATACGGGTTCTATTTATTTGGGGCAGGGATTTGAATATTTAAATGGTTTTAGTATTATCCGGTTAACTACTGCTGGTATTTATGATAATTATATTACTACTGCCAACCCTAATTTCAGGGAAGACTGGAAGATGTACTGGAGTTGTAATAATGGTTCGCCACAGATATTAATTGCCGGTGGGGGAACCAATTCAAATACAAATTTTGGTATTTGTACTCCACCATCTACCACTATTAGTGCATTGAATATAACAGGTATCCCCTATACAGGAGTTGATGGTTGGGCGCAGGATATTTCTGATATTGTAATAGACCCGGTTACCAATGATATGTATACCATATATGGATCATTGTATGGAACACCGGCCCTTAGTAATAAGATATTTAAAAATACTGCGCCTTATAGTGCAGGTTCTATAGGCTGGAGTTTATATTCTGGTTTTGTTGCTATACAGGAAATTGCTAACCGTCCTTTTTTGGCGGGGAGTAATATTGACAATTCAAGCAATGTACTTGCAGTAAATTCATCATATTTTTTTTATTGGGATGGCAAAAACCTGAAGGCCTTTGATAAACTTACAGGAAATACGGTTGGTACACCACTAACAATACCAGCGAATATAAATTTAATGAGTGGTGGTATTATAGCAGATGAGTGTAATAATATTTTTGTTGGATCTACAAAAGGAACAATTAAAGTATACAAATTTAACGGGGCTACTTTTGATGATGGGGCAGCCAATGATATTAATGTACCAGGTTACAGCAACAGTTCTGTATATGATCTTGCATACAATGAATCTCAGAAACTAATTTATGCAAGTGGTGATGGTTTTATAGGTGCATTTGATGTATCTTCTTATGGGTGTATAAGTACCTCATATACATTAAGTGTAAATGCCAATTGTGGTACCGGCACTGCCTCAGTAAATATTAGTCCGGCCCCGCCCGTTGGTTCTACAATAACTTATGTTTTGTATGATGGGAATACACAGATTGCCAGTAATTCAACCGGTGTATTTACTGGATTGTCGGCCGGAATAAACTATACGGTTAAAGTATACGTAAATCAAACATGCAGTGGTTCGCTTACTACGATTAGTTTTGTTTTGCCCGGGCCAACCATCTCTGTATCAACTACAGATGCCAGTTGTGGCAATACTACAGGCAGTATTACAGCTAATGGTTCCGGAAGTATTGGCCCATATAGCTATAGTAAAGACGGTGTATCTTTTCAGGGAAGCGGGTTGTTTACTGGTATGGGTGCAGGTGTGTATATCATAACAGTAAAAGACGGAGGTGGTTGTAAAAGTGCAGATACTGTAACAATAAATAATTCAAATGGTCCGGTACTTACCTATACCAAATCAGATGCTACCTGTAGTGGTAATAATGGCACCATCACTGCATCAGCCACCGGAGGGCAGGCGCCTTTGCAGTATAGTATCAATGGTGTTACTTACCAATTGGCTAAGATATTTACAGGTCTTGTAGCTGGTAATTATACTTTGATAGTAAAAGATGCCAATGGCTGTACTAATGCATCAAGTGTTAATATAATTGATTTTCCTTCACCACAGCTAACGGCAACTCCAATTGCTGCTACCTGCGGGAATAGTAATGGTAGCATTACCACCTATGGAACAGGGGGGCGGCAGCCTTTGCAATACAGTATAGATGGTAACAATTTTCAATCAGGGAATTTCTTTGAAAATTTATCTGCTGGTGGTTATACAGTGTATGTGAAGGATGCAAATGGTTGTTTAAAAACATTAAATGTAACAGTAACAAATTCTCCAGTTCCTTCTGTTACTGTTGTTACAACCCCGGCTGCCTGTAATAATTTTAATGGCAGCATTACAGCCACTGGCACAGGTGGTATATCGCCACTTCAGTATAGTATTGATGGTGTTTTTTTTCAGGCGAGCAATGTATTTAGTGGTTTGGCTCCGGGAGTTTATACAGTAACTGTACAGGATATTAATGGATGTAGCAGTAGCATTCAGGCTACTGTTAGTAGTTCAAACGGACCTGTTGCATCTGCTGTTTCAACCCCTGCTACTTGTGTAGGTAATAATGGCACCATAACTGCTTCTGCTACTGGAACAGGCCCATTTCAATATAGTATAAATGGTTTTATTTTTCAGGCAGGGAATTTATTTACTGGGTTAGTTGCCGGAAATTATATTGTTTATGTAAAAGATGTTTTTGGGTGTATAAATACCGCCTCGATTGCTGTAGTCGCAACCTCCGGCCCCCAATTAAGTGCAATAGCTACGCCTGCATCCTGTAATATTAATGACGGAACTATAACAATTACAGGTTCTGGAGGAACCGGCCAATTATCCTATAGCATTGATGGAATAAGTTATCAACCGGGCTATGTTTTTACAGGCCTATCAGAAGGCATTTATACAGTAACGGTAAAAGATGCATTGGGTTGTTATAAGTCAACCACGGTTAACATTCTGAATGCCTCCGGATTATCAGTAACTGCCAGTTCTATATCTACCACTTGTACAGGAGATAATGGAACTGTTACTGCAATTTCCAAAGGCGGGGTGGCGCCAATTCAGTTTAGCATAAATGGCGCAAATTTTCAAAGCAATAATGTTTTTACAGGACTGTTAAGTGGTAATTACACTGTTACTGCAAAAGATGCCAATGGATGTACAGTAGAAACAAAAATTACTGTTGGTGCTATATCATCTGCCAATATAAGTGTAACTAAAACAAATGCAAATTGTAATAATAATAATGGAACCATAAATGCAACGGCCACAGGAGGTGTTGTCCCTTATCAATTTAGTATAGATGGTGTCAATTTTCAGAGTAGTGGGAGTTTTATAAATGTTACCCCGTCAACCTATTCCGTTACAGTAAAAGATGCCAATGGATGTATAAATTCAACCTCGGCTACCATTGTAAATGTAGGTAATGGTCCGGCCCCTCAAATCGTTGTTAAAAAAATTGATCCTTCATTTTGCGGTAACAATGAGGGGCGTATTCAGGTAACAGCCAATGGAGGGACGGGCTCGCTTGATTTTAGCATTGATGGTGTGAATTTTCAGGGAAGTGGTACATTTAATAAACTTCCTCCAGGTGATTATGTAGTTACAGTAAGGGATGCAAATGGTTGTACAAGTTCGAAAGTTGTTACTGTTCCTGATATTGGTGCACCCACACTTACTGCCACTTCAACATCTACACCTTGTGGTACGAGCAATGGTAGTATAACTGCAGTAGGTAGTGGTGGTACAAAGCCATATAAGTATAATATTAATGGTGGTATTTTACAAGCGAGCGGCACATTTAATGGACTTTCAGCTGGTACATATATTATTGGAATTAAGGATGCGGAAGGATGTACTACATTTATTTCGGTAACAGTTTTAAATACGGGCGGACCAACAGTCTCAGCCTCAAAAACAGATGGCACTTGTGGTTTAAGTAATGGTACAATAACAGCTGTTGGTACAGGAGGTTCTGGCACTTTGTCGTTTAATATTAATGGAGGGCTTTACCAGCAAAGTGGATTGTTTACCGGGCTATCTGCAGGTACTTATTCAGTAACAGTTAAAGATGTAACTGGATGTACAAGTGGTGTTTCAGTAGTTATCAATAACCCTGGAGCTCCAATATTTACATTAAATGCAACAGCCGCTTCGTGTAATACAAATAATGGAAAAATTACAATTCTTGCATCAGGTGGTAAAGCACCTCTCAGGTACAGTATTGATGGTACTATTTTCCAAAGTATAAACTTTTTTGATAACCTTGCCCCAGGTGTTTATACTATTACAGTGTTGGATGCAGCTGGTTGTTCGGATAACGCTACAATCACAGTTGGAAAGGCAGCGTTGCCTAAGGTCTCTGCTTTTACTATTAACGCTTCCTGTGGAGGAAGCGATGGAACCATAGTTGCCAATGGTGCCAATGGTGTACAACCCTATCAATATGCAGTAGATGGCTTGGTTTTTCAAACCAGTAATACCTTTATTGGACTATCTGCCGGTTTTTACAATATTACAGTAAAAGATGCGAATGGGTGTATCAATACAACCGGTATTGCTTTAGCGAATACTGCAGCTCCTTTACTTTCTATAAACGCAACTTCTGCCACTTGTGATAATAGTAATGGGGTTATTACTGCATCAGGTTCAGGTGGCACTGCTCCCCTCCAGTTTAGTATTGATGGAATAAATTTTCAAGGTTCTAATACATTTTCTTCACTCTCCTCCGGTTTATATACGATTACAGAAAAGGATGCAAATGGATGTATAAATAGTAAATCAATTTTGGTGGGAAATTTAAATGGCCCACAACAATTAACTGCTAAAGTGGTTAGCGCTTCATGTGAAAGTGCAAATGGTAGTATTATTGCTGCAACTCAAGGTGGAACCTTGCCGCTTCAATATAGTATTGATGGATCGAACTTTCAAAGTAGTAATACTTTTTCAGGGATATTAGCGGGGTCTTATACTTTAATAGTTAAGGATGCCAATGGATGTACAAAATCTTTAAATTTAGTTGTAACTAATTTGGTTGGACCTTCAGTTATAGTAAATAATGCAACCACTTCCTGTAGTACGCCTGATGCAGTGTTATTTGCAACAGCAACCGGTGGCACAGCACCATTACAATACAGCATCGATGGAACTACCTACCAGGCTGGCAATGTGTTTAGCGGAGTAGGTGCAGGCACCTATACCGTAAGTGTAAAAGATGCCAATGGCTGTATCGGTACAACAACCGTCACCGTAAGCAATAGTGGAGCTGCAACGGTAACAGCAGGCAGTATAACAGCCAGTTGTGGCAATAGCAATGGCAGCATTACAGCAATAGCAACGGGTGGC
>NZ_WHPF01000026.1 GCF_013106755.1 Limnovirga soli
CAATGATTATGTACTTTCTCCCGCCTCCTCCGGTACACCGCCAGATGAACCGCCACCGGCAGGATAGCCATATTTGCACACAAATACAAAAGCCCGCCTATTTAGTGCGGGCTTTTGCATGTATATTTTTGGCTGGGCAAATAGGTTTGGGAGTCTAACCTTTCCTGTTGGGATTCTCCATTTATTTCTACTGCAAACAAATAAGATATTCAATTTTTGTATTTTAATATAAGCCAAAGCTCATACCACATAGATTTTGATTTGTCTATTTTCAAAAGGAAGATTTCGTGATTTTCAGTTTTCAAATAAACTTTGTCTGTTTTTATAATTAATTCAGAATTAATTACAAAAAGTATTTCATCGCAGGCTTTACGATATTGTTCTTCTCTGGTATTTGTCCATTGTGCTTTGTCAAGTGAGGAACGTTTTTTCATAAAGTATCTATCTAAAATTGCAGCTAACGTCAAAGCAGTGAAGCGGTTGGGGGATGTTATTCCGACGCCCATTGCTTACTGACGCTGAACTAAGTTACAAAAGATCATGATATATTCTACTGTCGCTCAGAATTCCTACAACCGGAAATGATGCTGGGATATTTGAAGTAGTTGAAGAACGTTATTCCAGAGCCCCAAGCGCTGCAATGTAATTTTGGTGGCAGTTTTTATTCTTCGTCTGACAATATTTTGATTATTTCGTTCGTGAAAAAAAAGTCAATAGTTGCATTGTCAATATTGGGACTAATATTTGTCGTGATATGAGCAAATTCGTCTCCAATGTCGTAGCCCCAAGCAATATTCCAAATAGAAATTTGTTTGCCGTTTTTCAATTCGACTTTTGTTTCTACTCCGTCACGACTTTGAAAAATGTCAATGATATTTTTGTCTTTATGTTCTATATGTACCAAGCTATTTTATTTTGTAGGATTTACAAAATTGCAGTCTTCGTATTCGATTATTCGATTTCCTGCAGTTGTTTGAATTTCAATTTTTGCCCTTGTAACTTTAAAGTCGTTTCGCTCTGTTCCAAAGTCTTTTTTTATTTGTCCCAAATTTACAATTGTTAAAATAGTAGGTTGTCCGAAATATGGTATTTCATCAATGTTGTAAAAAATAACTTCAGTAAATCTTAAAGTTCTTGGTTCAAAAATATTGTCTTCCCTATTGGTTGGAAAGTCTAACAGAAAGTCAAGATAATGGTCTTGGGTATTTTCTGTTACACTTAATATTTTTGAGTCGTGTAATGAGTAATCGTCAATGTTCATAGTGTGTCTGGTAAAATTGCCACCAAATCAAAAATAGACGAACTAAATACCCTTACCAAAAAAAATGCGTTATTGATAACCAAAGCTTTTGTAGTGCGTTTTTTAAAATAGATGGTGCGGCTATTTTTTTACCATTTAATATTCGCCTTCTTCCAACAGGCATCAAAGGGGCTTATACTATTTGCCAATGGTGGTTTAGGGTGGGATACCGGATGGCTTTCTCTGGCGCCTTTTTGAAATTTGCTTTTTGAGAAAAGTCCAAAGTAAGGGCAACAGCCCAATGACCAAACTTGTAATAAAATGAAAGTCATAGTTGATTTCGTTGTAGTGCAATCTTCTAACTCCGTCTTGACAAGCTGTACACTCATCAACATACCCTGTACTGTCAATATAAGTCGACACAAATGTTGTGATGAAAAAGAGCAGAATTGTCAAACTCAAATAAATTAGTCGTCTTCTTTTACTTTGTCCATATAATAAAACAGTCAACGAAACAGAAAAAAGTCCGAATGCGGCAAGCATATATGGACTTGCAAACAAATGGAAGTCTTTTGCTATAAACTTTATTTTGGCACCTTGAAAGAAATTAAAGAAGTGTCGAACAAGCACTCTGTAATTATTTTCAAAATAGAAAGCAATAACAACTGTCAAGATGAAAACAAGTAACAGAAGAAGTATAGCTTTTAATTTGTCCATTGTCGATTGTCTAACAATTTTTGTAAGTGTCTGTCAAGATATTGTTTAGAAAACGGATGCTGCTTTAAGCTTGCCGCCAACTCAAAAATAGCCGAACTAAATACCCTTTCCAAAAAATGTGTTATTCTGCTGCTTTTGTTAGCAGGGGGAGAAAGCCCCCTTGCTTACTCGACTGTGCATTTGCTTTTTTTACACCGATAAAAAGTGAACGCTAAAATTTAGCTTTATCTCTGTCACAATAATATTTTGCTGGCCCGATTATACAACTTTCCTGATAAGTCCCCTTGTATTTGGGGCTATAGGTTGTGTCACCCGTATTACTAATATGCCGAGTAATAACTGGTGCGTCACCATATTGAATTTTATAAACCTTGTCAGCTCGCTTGCATATTGGACAAATAACTTTGCCTAAAGCATTTCGTTTAAGTAGTCCAGGAATATAAAATGCCATTTCGTTTGTGTCACTTTCAAAGGTTGTCACAGATGAAATTAATAATGTGTCTAAGCCCAAACCAGTACAATAAAAGTCAAACGATTTTTCTTTTTGTGGAATGATGGTTATTTCAAAGTCACCTTTTTCGTCAGTCAAAACCTTTGCTAATATTTTATTGTCAGCTTTTACAAATACAATAACTCTGTCAACAAATGCAGAATTATCTTTAGAATTATTCTTTAAGTGCCCAATTATGGTTACAGGATTAGTCAAAAATCTGAAGCCCAAAAGAAGTGCCGCAAAGAGAATTGTCGATATGTAAATTGTTAACCGCAAATGTTTGTTAAATTGATGCACAACTCAAAAATAACCTAACTAAACAGCCTTTCCAAAAAAGGTGTTCTTCTGCCGTGTTTGTTAGCAGGGGGCGAAATGCCCTTTGCTTACTCGACAGGTGACAGTTATTTAATTCCAATTTCATTTTGCCATTCATATAGTCCACCAGTCTCAAATACGTTTCCTGTGAGAAATCTTTGTAGAAATTCCGCCAGAGAAGTTGTTATTGTTTTGTCCGGGTAGCTACCATTAAAAATTTCAAATTGTCCGGTTATAGCCCGTCTAATTCCCCACATGTCCGAATAAATCATATACTCCGCAAAATAGAACCAGTTATCCCCATAGTCTTGTTGATGTTGTCTGATGTCTTGAAGTGGAATTATATTAAAGATGTCCTCATTACAACCAAAACCATTGCAAGTCAAATAAAACTCTCTAAAATCATTAGGCAACTCAAAACCGATTTGACTTTCAAAATTAGCAATGTCCGTAATGGTAGCAGGCGGATTAACCTCAATGCCGTTATCTTGATGTTTATTCATTATCAAGGCGACCAATTCTTTCATGTTTATTATCGTCTGGTAAATTGCCACTAACTCAAAAATAGCCGAACTAAATAGCCTTTCCAAATAAAATGGGTTATTAATAACCAATGCTTTTATAGTGCGTTTTTTTAAATAGATGGTGCGTTTATTTTTTTACCGTTTAATATTCCTCTTTTTCCATAAGGCATCAAACGGGCTTATACTATTTACCAATGGTGGTTTATGATGATATAAGTACCCAACGCTGCAAAGGCTTGGCTGCATATTTGCGGTAGAGTGGGGGAGCAGGACTTAGGGTAATCTCATTAACAATTCTAATGCTCTCCATTAACTCCTTACACAGAAAGGTATTTATTATAAGTTCCAGGTCACCCTTCGGAAGACCAGGAACAATGTGGGCATAGCTTCAATCAAGCAATACTTTTAGAAATGCAATTGTTGTTTGCTGCTTTGTTGTTTGAGCCATTTGTAAGCGTCCAAACATTTGTCCATCTTCTGTACTGAAAACCAAAGTGCACATTCCAAATCATCCTTTTCTTTACGTAGTTTTCCAAGGATTTGTCCACTAAGAACGGTTTCACCAACTTTTCGGTTTGGTTTTGAGAGTCCACTATATATGAGAAAATAGTCGCCAAACTTTGTCATTATTGTGTAATTACCATTTATCTCAAATACACCTTTAATTATTCCTTTAAAAGATGCTTTTACCTCACTTGCACTATCTGTTATAAATGTCAAAGAAGAATCAGTCCTGTCAAAGAAGTGAGCATGTCTTCTGTCATCCATGGACACAATTTTCTTATAAGAACTTAATGGAATAGATAAAGATCCCTTTGCTCGTTCAAATGTGTCATTTGTAGATGGCTGACCAAATGAATTTGTAAAACAAGCATTAAATACAAAAAGTAAAAAGCAGGTTGTTAAACGTTTCATAGTAAAATAGCAAACAACTCAAAAATAGACGAACTAAATAGCCTTACCAAAAAAAAGGCGCTATTGATAACCAATGGTTTTATAGTCCGGCTTTTAAAATAGATGGTGCGTTAATTTTTTTACTATTTAATATTCTGCTTCTTCCAAAAGGCATCAAAAGGGCTTATACTATTTACCAATGGTGGTTTATATTGGTACAAGTACCCAAGGCTGCAAGGGCTTGGGTGTGTACTTGCGGCAGAGTAGGGGAAGATCAATTGTGGAGCCAATATTTCTCAAGCCTAATAAGGCTAGGCCTAATGTTCCCACTATATGTTTTCTACTTAAAACCTTTCAAAATTAGATACCCGTCTACCAAAATGTTATCTGCTAACTTTTCAGATACTAAACTGAAATTATCTATATTCAAGTATTTGTCATTTCGGTAATATACTGTTACACTTTTAGCACTATCAGAAATGATAGCAAGTACAATTTTGTTATTAATAAAATACAAAGTTCTCTCTGTTATAACTGAGTCACAACCATTTGTATAACTAAGTTGATATATTGTTTTTGTCTGAGGGGCTTTATAAATATCTGCAGAACCTCCACTTCCATAACCAATGTTGTTATTAAGACATGAGTAATGAATAATTTCGTGCAAGAGTGTAGTAGCAGGATTTGAGTAATAGGAGTCTATAAGTGAATCAACAAATAATCGGTGATGCTTTACAATATCTACGTATGATTGTATCGATTGACATTTTAAATCATTGGATTTAATAAAAAGGATTAAAGCCAGCAATGACAATTTTATATAAGTTGCTTGTGTCATTTTACAATTTAAACTAACTCAAAAATAGCCGAACTAAATAGCCTTTCCAAAAAAAATGCGTTATTGATAACCAATGCTTTTATAGTGCGTTTTTTAAAATAGATGGTGGGTTTATTTTTTTACCATTTAATATTTCCCTTTTTCCAAAAGGCATCAATGGGGCTTATACTATTTACTAATGGTGGTTTTTTCGAAAGCCCAATAGATGTAATGGAATATCAGGCGCAGGTAATTAGTAATTCGGCTTTAAATTAAGCTTGTAATTAGGTGTAAAGCCATAAAATTTACCCCACACTTTTTTGTTGTAAGATATAGTTGTGTTTGAATCAAGCGACAGTCCATTTTTTGAATTAATAAAAAAGAGAGTTGGAATATAACTGAATCTTTTATGTTCGTCCTCTTGATTATAGTCGTAAACACCACAATAAACTCTTTGATTATTTGAATTTATAAATGTGGAGTCAAAGGAAGGAATTACGGTTTTGCTAACAATCTTTGAATTTTCTATAACTAAATCGAGTATCAGGTTTTTATTTGGGCGTTCATTCTGTTCGAGAAGTAACTGAAATTTATTTGGGCCAATTTGTGATACAATTGGATAATTCTTTTGAACAAATTCAAATTCCGTTAAAGAATCTGCTTTATAAATAACTTTTCCATTAATCTCACATTTCATGTTGAATACATAATCTGGAACTTCGGTATCAATAAGACCTGTTACAACAATTTCATTAGTTAGTTTCTTTTTGAATGGCTTTGTTGCCTGCGCGTCGATCTTCAATCCGAACAAGAAAGAAATGAATAGTAAATAGAAATATTTCATGAATTTTTTACTTGCGTCTAACTCAAAAATAGAAGAACTAAATAGCGTTTCCAAAAAATGTGTTCTTATGCTGCTGTTGGTAGCAGGGGCGAAATCCACTTTGCTTACTCGACTAGCTGCTGACTTTAATTCTGTCAATTATTGATGCTACATTTTTTCTATTCCTTCCCATTGATACAACAGAACTTCTTTTCTCCAAGTCACAAATACTGTTTATTAAAACTCTTCCTTTGTCAAACAAGATAGTTATTTGTTCTCCCCAACTACCTGACCAAATACTTGGATTCGTTTTAGCAAAATAAATGTGGCTATTTTTTGTTTCAACTGACCACTTTTGTTCTATACTTAAATTGTCAAGTAATTTTATTATTTCATCTACACTAAGGTTTGTGTCTATACTTGAAAAATTTAGTCTTTTCTTTTGAAGCCTATAAAACAAGAAGGCGAAAATTAGTGGTTCTACAAAGAAACCAATTGTCCAATTGTCAATGTTAATCTTGCCTCCTTTTAAAATGTAAGAAAAACTTACATAAAGACTTATTACGGAAATGCAAATCAAAAAAAGCACTATCCCATAATGAGAAAACCTGTCCCAGTTATTAGTCAGTTGTAATTGGTTTGTGTCAATTGATTTTTTAATTTGCTCTGGTGTCATACAAGCTTGCTCCTAACTCAAAAATAACCTAACTAAACTGCCTTTCCAAAAAATGCATTTTTCTGTCGCTTTTGGTAGCAGGGGGCGAAATCCCCCTTACTTACTCGATTGGCAGCAGTGTTATTTCGTCTTGTGAAATTTAATTGTCTTTAGAGCCAAAAGAAATAATTTTTCGTTTGCTGGTTTTAAATTGACGCCATACAAATTAAATCTTTCAACGTCAGCGCCGCCTTGCCATAAGCTGTCAATGTAAATACCTGTAGTTCCAATACCTGATTGTATTGGATAAACAATTTTGGCCTTGCGTCCATCAATTGTGTCCCACGAGATATTATTCTTCCTGAATTTGTCTGGGTCAATGCCTTTACGGCTTTCAATAATAATAAATTGAGAAGTGTCAAGCACATCCATATATTTTAACATTGAGCGTTCAATTATTTGCGGCTCGGATTCTGTCAACGTGTTTGAGTACCAACCTAAGTCAAAATCTATTGTGTCGGTATTGTCAATTGCAATTCGTCCAATGTAACTGTCTGCTCCTTGTGCTTTAATTTTTGTCCAACCGTTTGGCGTCACAATAGAAAATGAGCCAAAGTCCAAAGTCTGATTGTCCGCCTTTGGTTTGTTGTCTGCACAACCGATGATTAAAAGGAATAAAAGTCCTGGGATTGTTTTCATAAACGTGAAGTCTCTAAACATTGCTACCAACTCAAAAATAGACGAACTAAATACCTATTCCAAAAAAAGCGTTATTGATAACCAATGCTTTTAAAGTGCGTTTTTAAAAATAGATGGTGCGTTAATTTTTAAACCGTACTTTTTTAGCAAAGCTTATTGTAGTGTTACACCCAAAACCGGCTTTTTTCCCAAAAGCTATTTGGCTGCCAAAAATGGTGTTTTGTTCGTGTTTTCTCTATGTTTCCTTCGTACCTGCTTCGGTGTCGCTTCGGTGCCGCTTCGGTGGGAAGCGAACAAGACACGAAGCGATAGCGAACAAGAAGCGAAGGAGCACCGAACCACACTTGTTTTGGCCAAGGTTTTTTTTCCCCTTTTTTTAGTATTCCTTTACCATAACGGGGATTAAACATAGTTGTTATTCTGTACGCTTTATTAAAAGCCCGGTAGAATCCCAACCGTACAAGTTTGTGACACAACAAGCCATGCAATGGAATACCATTGCCGGGAACAAGATATTTCCGTCAGGGATTAAAAAGAAAGGCATAATTTAACTTTGCAATTATCGAGCCGCAGAGTCCCTGCCACACGCAGAGCAAATCTTAGGAGACTCGGCGGAGAAGGAAGCAGGGAAGCTTCGGAGAATGAAAATTGGGAATTTTTTTGAACCCTGTAATTTAAATTATTATGTATAAATACTTTTTTATCGCGATTTTTTTATTGTCTTCATCATGCAATCCGTGGATGAAAAATTGTATAAGATTTGGTACAAAAGATAATAAAAAAGAACTAATTTTTTATACTACAGATTTATTTGAAGTTGATGGGAATAGATTATATGGTGTTTCATTAATTATTACAAATTATGAAAATGGGTCTATGAAACCTTATGATTTTGTTACGCTTGCAAAATCTTATCTTGATACATCAAGTATAAATGATTTACCTATAGGGGTTATTACTTTTTTGGGGCAAAAGAAAGGAGATTGCCTACCTGGTTATGAATTTATTGAAGATAATCAGGTTGCTATTAATACACATTCAATAATTAATGTTTACTATGATGTTTATAATAAGGATAGTATTAAAAGAAATCCTAAGCAAATCTCATCACTACAGTTTTGGTATAAAGGTGAAATGGGAAAATCAATTAAATTAAATAGTGTTGAAAGGGTTGATTCAATTATGCATTCTAAAGAATTTGTTGATAACGGATACTAAATTCTTTCCCTTCTTCGCCATTGTTGGTCGCCTGCCCAACAACAATGTGCTTAGGTCTTCACTACGGTAAAAGATGCTTAATAATCCGAACGTACAAGTGTGCGACGCAAGTAAAGCCCATTATGGCTGCATTGCCCGGCCCATACATTTGTCTTTTCTTATAGCCTGCTAAGTGAAAATGGGGTTGTTTTTATTGCAGTTGCTGAACGATTAGATCTACTATTTGCGCTGCATTTTTTGGCTGCATTAATTGCTGGTGATTACAATAGATTGTTTTTTGTATCAACTTTTTAGAACTATGTGGCTGCCAATTGCTGCCATGCTGTTTGTGGCCTATATGCTCCAGACTTTTTATAAACAGTATGGGCGTGTTGGTATTGAGTTGGTGTCCATACTGCACCAAATAATTGATGCCATTACTATAATTGGCGCCATTGATTTTTTGGCTGTTGATAGCCCGTTTTTTTTGCCTGTGCATTTGAATGGCCTGCCAGGGTAACTGCCAGCTTTTTTGGCTAATGGCGGTTGTTAGTATGTTTTTAATAGTTTGCGTTTTTGTGTTGTTGGTATAGAGGGCATAGTTAAAATAATGTGGGGTATCTATCATTACCAGCAGTTGCGCATTGGGTAATTTGGCCGATAACTGAAAAGCCATATACCCCCAAAAGCTATAGCCCACCAATATTAACCCGTTTTGGGTGGATAATACGGAAAGGCATTGCTCCATAATTTGCGTGGCGGCCCGGGCATTGTTAAAGTCTGCAATGGCAAAAATGTTGATGCCAATAACTAATAAATTATAACTGGCTAATGCTTTGTTTTGAAAGCAATGTTGGTAGGTGCCGGCATTTTGCAAATCAATAAAACAAATGGTTTTTCGGCCGGGAATATATTGGTTAATGTATTGGTGTGTAATGCTGTTTTGAAATAAGTTATAACTAAGGTATTTGGCCAATAATAGGGGCGTAGGGCAGGTAAAAATGGCGTGGTTGGGTATTTGCGTGTTTAGCTGCTTTTCTAGCTGGTGAATGCAAACAAAACAGTTTAATGAGTCGCCACCCAAATCGGTAAAATAATTACTGTTTAGGCTGGTGTGCTGTATACCCAACACCTGATTAAAAACATCCACAATGGTTTGCTCAACTGAACCAAGTTGTTCCATTGCATTTGGTGTAGTGGCATTGCCTAAAACCAGCTTTTCCAGGCTTTTTCTGTCCAGCTTTCCGGTATGGGTTACTGGTAAATGATCTATACGCGTAAAACTATGTGGCAGGTGCGATTCGGGTAAAAGATTTCGCAGCTGTTCTTTTAATTTTTCTATATCTGGCTGATGAGGCGATTGAAAGTAAATTTTTATTTGTTTTACCCCCGTTATACCGGTTTGAATAATGGCCGCTACCTGTGTAGCATGGGTAATTTGTTGTATGGTTTTTTCAATAAACTGGAGGTTTATTTGTATGCCATTGATTTTGCTGGTAAAATATTTTCGGCCGGTAATAAATAAATAGCCTTCGTTATTGATATAACCCATGTCGCCGGTATGGTAAGTAATTTGTTTGCCGTTTATTGAAAAAGCTTGTGCAGTGGCTGCGGCATTGCCTGCATATGCCCGGGCAATATAGGCGGAGTGAACCGCAATTTCACCCACTGTATTTGCTGCACAGGCATTGCCCTGCTTATCCAGTATAACAATGGCTTTGCCTTGTACCACTTTACCTGCCGAGGTGAGGAAATTACCGGCGTTTTGTCCGTTGGTAATTTTTACCTCGGTAATGGTTCTGGTTTCAGTGGTGGCATAGGAAATTTGTAAAATGGTGCCAGGTAAAAATTGATGGGTAAAAAGCTGTACATCCTCGTCAGTAACCGGTTCTGCGCCAATGGAAATAAATCTTATATGGGGAACATCAGTAAAAGAATGATGTAAGGCAAATAAGGTTCTGAAAGAGGAAACAGAAAGGGTGCTAAAGCTGATATATTGTTTTTGCCAAAACTGTTTTAATTGGTGAATGCCTTCTTTTTTTATATTAAACATACAAATGGTGGCGCCTGCCAGGAGGGCAGGAAAAATACAAGCCAGCGAAGCGCTAAACGAAAAGGAGAAAACCAAATCTATACGGTCAGCAGCAGTAATATTATTCGATACAATTTGCCGCATGGTATCGTTATCAATATTTTCTGCGGCATGTATTACTATTTTTGGGCTACCCGTACTACCCGAGGTACTAAAAGCGCAAAAAGGCATTTCATTTGTATAGTTAGCGGCAAGTATTTCCAGTGGCGCTTTTGTTGTATTAAAAATCTGCGCTGTTTGCAAATGCGGTATTTGCTCCAAACCAGCAATAACACCGGCATCATCTGTAATAATTGCTTTTATATGCAGGCCAGACTGATCAGCCAAAAAATGCTGATTATCTTTTGTAACAGATAAATAATAATTGCCCGAAAATACAATGCCCAATATGGCGCTGATATGCGTTATACCATCTTCAACTACAATGGCAATGCAACCCCCTTTATATTCATTTGCTTGTATTGCTTGTGCAATGGCCAGCGACTTTTGCAATAATTGCTGATAACTGATTTGCACATTGCCATCGGTAATGGCAATATGCTCTGTATTGGATAGCAGCGATTGATATAGTTTATAAACAAAGCTCATATTGGTCAAATTCCCGTTCTTTTGTCATGTGCAAGGCCTGCATATTGGCTAAGCTAATACCATTTTCATAAGCATATGAAATTACTGATTGTACTGCCTTATCCTGCAGGCATTTATTTAACCTGAATGCCAGTGCTGCTTTATGATAATGCTGATTTCTATGTTTGGGAATTACTGCGCCGCCAGCCAAAAAATAATGGTGGTTACTGCCATATAAAACCACAATACCTACATATTCATCCTTGTTTTGCATCAGGAATAACTCATTGCCGGGTATGGTAAGCAATCCTTTAAAATTGTTGCAAACTTCGTCAATATCGCGGCCGATGGCTTCAAAGCCTTCCAGATAAATGGCAGTAAAATCCCGAATATTGTTGGCATCGGTTTTTATAAAGCTAACGGCATTTAGATAATCAACAGGTACTGGCTGGTACAAAGGAAAATTGGTTTTTACAATACACGAGGTGGGCCTGTAATGATTGGCCAGCAATAATTTGCGGCTGTCAGCACAATCTGCCGGTACAATAATGCGGTACTTGTTAATTTGCCGGCTGGTATAAAAGCTTTCAATATTGGCCAGGTTGTTTCTAAGTAAAGGCTGGTTATCTGCACCAAAAGCGTAATTAAAAAAATCTACCTGTTTAAATGAAAAATGTACCCAATTATTATGCTCATGAATTACAATATCGTTTTGTAAGGGGTTTAAACGCTGGTATGTTTCTAAACGCTGCCAATCGTACGCGAAAAATAATTCCATTCAAGAAAATGTGTTATTGGTTTTTATCCTGTACAAGAAACTGTAATATAGTTAGCGCTTTTAGAATATGCAAACTGATGGTGTAAATAAGTGCATAATTTTTTAAATAGTTGTTAGCCGGGCTGTATTGCTTTGGGCATCGCCGCTTGCGTCGCACACTTCGGGGTTCTTTCTTTGTGGCAACAAAAAGCAATATGTATGTATAAGCTGGACTGGAGGGGAAAAAAAACCGGGCCTTATAAAACCCGGTTTTACTTTTTCATGGGTTAGCCATTTATCTTACCATTGCCTGAGAATAAATAATTACCAAATCGCCCTGTTCTACAATTTTTAAATCGTTGGCAATATGGGCCAATAGCAGGTTTACATTGCCGGATGGCTGCCAGCCTTCATTCATTTGCTGATTTACTTTTTGGGTAAATTCATAAATATTCAGTTCGCTTAAAATTTGATATTCTTTGTATGCCATTGTATGTTTTTTAATCAAAAATAATAGTTTTATTTCAATTCCTATTAAATTAGTAGGAAATAAAATTTTACCACATTTTACTTATGATATCTGTTGGTTAGCTTTTTGGCTGTTAAAAGCCCATTAACCTTCCTTTGTACAAGTGTGCGACGCAAGCGGTGATGCCATTTGTACCAATGCCCGGCTAATATTGGCAATTATTTTGGAAGAAACTCTGTTTATGCTTTAAACCTTTTTACTTTTCAGCGTCATACCTATATGAAAAGCATATTTAAAATACTGGTTATAATAATGGCTGTTGTTGCTTTTAACGGTTGCGCCACCTCGGCCTCTGTGGCGGTTAGACCGGCATATCGCAGGCCACCTGTAGTTGTTAGACCAATGGTACAGGTTAGGCCATATTACAGACCCTATTATTATACACCACGGTATCGCGGGCATTACCGCAGGTACTAAACATTTTTAGCATTACAATTGGGTATATAGCGCTTTCCAGTTAAAAGGATAGCGCTTTTTTATTGGGTGCAGGTTTGTTGCTTATGGTATATACATAACAATACAGGTGTTCATATTAAAAAAACACCTGGATTGTACGAAATTTTTTTTGTGAAACGCCGTTTAAGCTATGTTACCAGTTAAAGCTGATATCCTGTTCAAGATCGGGATGAAGGCTTTTAGCTACGGGGCATGTTAAGCCTGCATTTTGTAAAATGGTTTTGTCTTTATCGCTAAGTTGCAGGTGAGCAGGGAAATTGAGTACTACTTTAATACCACCCACACGTCTTGGTTCGGCCTTCATTATTTTGGTAATATCAAGCGTGGTGCCGGTAAGGTCAATATTCATATCTCTTGCTTTAATACCCATAATGGTAATCATACAATTGCCTAGAGAAGTGGCTAATAAATCGGTAGGAGAGAAACGTTCTCCCTTACCCTGATTATCCAATGGGGCATCTGTTTCAATAGCAGTGCCGCTTTGCAAATGTGTAGCTTCGGTTCTTAAAGCACCTTTATAAATTATTTGAGAAGTCATTGTACTAATTTTGCCTAAATTTACGACCAACAAATTATATCATGATAAAGAAGATTTTTTTGCTACTGATGATTAGCCCGGTTACGGTTTCTTTATTCGCTCAAAATACCACTACAAATAGTAAGGATACTACTTTATCAGCAAGAGAAATAAAGAGAAATGAACGCAAGGAGAAGATTGATAAACTGATAAAACTGGAAGAAGAAGGCGCAATGGTTTTTTCCAAACAAACCGCCTGGGGCGTAAAATTAAATACCGATGGCTGGGGATTTATTTACGAACACGGTAAATATAAAACCATTACCAAAACCAATGTATGGTGGTTGCAATTTGATGAGCGTAAAAGCCCTAAGGAAGAAAAAGTATCTACCGGTCAGGATTTTGGCGGTGGCTTTTTATTGATAGGTAACCCTTTTGTTTTTGGTAAACAAAACAATTTCTATTCTTTAAAAGCCGGCTTAGGCCAGCAAAGGCTGATAGGAGGAAAGGGTAACAAAAACGGTGTTGCCGTATCAGCCATTTATGGTGCCGGTATTTCGTTAGGGTATCTTAAACCTTATTATATCGCTGTAAGAGACACCGCATCAGGTGGAATTATAGATATAAAATATTCCGATGCTACTGCCAACACCTTTTTAGACCCCACCGCCATAACTGGTGGCGCCGGTTTTGGGAAAGGCTTTAGCGAAGGCTCTTTTGTACCTGGTGTGCAGGCCCGCCTTGCCCTTCGGTTTGATTATGGCAGGTTTAAAGAGCTGTTATCTGCCATTGAAGTAGGCGTAAATGCCGAATACTATACCAAAGAAATGCCCATAATGGTTGATAATCCTGCCAAAAAATTCTTTTTCAACGGTTATATCGCCTTTGAATTTGGAAAAAGAAAGTAACCTATTTTTGCGTTTTACTTTAATCAATGCGTTTTATCTGGTTTTTTGTGAACCAAAAACCTGCGCTTTAGTTAATTACATTGACTTTAATAAAACGCATATACACTATTAAAATGCTGGAACTTCCCGTTGTAAATACTGTTGATACGGCTACCACCCGTATAAAAAAACCTGATTGGCTTAGGGTTAAATTACCTATTGGCGAAAGTTACAAACATGTTCGCGGACTGGTAGATACCCATAAACTTCATACTATTTGTGAAAGTGGTAACTGCCCAAATATGGGCGAATGCTGGGGCGAGGGTACCGCCACATTTATGATTTTGGGTAATATTTGTACCCGTAGCTGCGGTTTTTGTGCGGTAGCTACCGGCAGACCCGACCCTATAGATTGGGATGAACCACAACGTGTTGCAGAAGCTATTCACCTGATGAAGGTTAAACATGCGGTAATTACCAGTGTAGACCGAGATGAAATACGCGATGGGGGCTCCATCATTTGGTACAATACCATTAAGGCCGTAAAAGCACTTAACCCCGGTACTACTTTAGAAACCCTGATACCCGATTTTAAGGGTCAGGCCGAAAATATTCAGCGGGTAATTGATGCAGCACCAGAAGTAGTAAGCCATAATATAGAAACGGTAGAACGCTTGTCTAAGCAAGTAAGAATACAAGCCAAATTTCGCCGCAGTATTGATGTATTGCGTATTTTAAAAGAAGGTGGTATGCGTACAAAAACAGGTATGATGCTGGGCCTTGGCGAAACCAAAGAAGAAATTATACAGGCTATGGAAGACCTTGCGGCCGCACATGTAGATGTACTTACACTTGGCCAGTATCTGCAACCTACTGCCAAACATTTGCCGGTACACCGTTTTGTTCACCCCGATGAGTTTGCCGAACTGCGTGAAATTGGTTATCAGCTTGGTTTTGATTATGTAGAGAGTGGCCCGCTGGTGCGTTCATCCTACCATAGCGAACGCCATGTAATTCAAGGCTATGGCAGGCAAAAATGGGAAGCAGAAAAAGTGCCCTTTATAAACGATTAAAAGATTATAATTTTTATACAAACCTGTATTGCGCTCAATACAGGTTTTTTTATTGTTAGCCGGGCTATTAAAGCATTAAGCAGCTTTACTTGCGTATTCTAAGTTTAAAAAAG
>NZ_WHPF01000027.1 GCF_013106755.1 Limnovirga soli
GTTAGGAAATAAGTTCTTTGAAAGATTGGAAACAACAGTACGTAATTTTAGGATTACGGTAAGGAAGAGACAGCAATTGAATTATATCCGACGTTGATTTCGAGAGAGATTAATAGTCAGACAAACTTTTTTACAATGGAGAGTTTGATCCTGGCTCAGGATGAACGCTAGCGGCAGGCTTAATACATGCAAGTCGTGGGGCAGCACAGTATAGCAATATATGGGTGGCGACCGGCAAACGGGTGCGTAACACGTACGCAACTTTCCTTCAAGCGGGGAATAGCCCAGAGAAATTTGGATTAATACCCCATAAGATATAGATGTGGCATCACATTTTTATTAAAGCTCCGGCACTTGAAGATGGGCGTGCGGCTGATTAGGTAGTTGGCGGGGTAACGGCCCACCAAGCCAACGATCAGTAGCTGATGTGAGAGCATGATCAGCCACACGGGCACTGAGACACGGGCCCGACTCCTACGGGAGGCAGCAGTAAGGAATATTGGTCAATGGACGCAAGTCTGAACCAGCCATGCCGCGTGAAGGATGAAGGTCCTCTGGATTGTAAACTTCTTTTATTTGGGACGAAAAAAGGGTTTTTTAACTCACTTGACGGTACCAGATGAATAAGCACCGGCTAACTCCGTGCCAGCAGCCGCGGTAATACGGAGGGTGCAAGCGTTATCCGGATTCACTGGGTTTAAAGGGTGCGTAGGCGGGTATGTAAGTCAGCGGTGAAATCCCCGAGCTTAACTTGGGAACTGCCGTTGATACTATATATCTTGAATGTTGTGGAGGTTAGCGGAATATGTCATGTAGCGGTGAAATGCTTAGATATGACATAGAACACCCATTGCGAAGGCAGCTAACTACGCAAATATTGACGCTGAGGCACGAAAGCGTGGGGATCAAACAGGATTAGATACCCTGGTAGTCCACGCCCTAAACGATGATTACTCGACATTGGCGATACACAGTCAGTGTCTGAGCGAAAGCATTAAGTAATCCACCTGGGAAGTACGATCGCAAGATTGAAACTCAAAGGAATTGGCGGGGGTCCGCACAAGCGGTGGAGCATGTGGTTTAATTCGATGATACGCGAGGAACCTTACCTGGGCTAGAATGCCATTTGACCGCCGGTGAAAGCTGGTTTTGTAGCAATACACAGATGGTAAGGTGCTGCATGGCTGTCGTCAGCTCGTGCCGTGAGGTGTTGGGTTAAGTCCCGCAACGAGCGCAACCCCTATCATTAGTTGCCATCAGGTAAAGCTGGGAACTCTAATGAAACTGCCGTCGTAAGACGTGAGGAAGGAGGGGATGATGTCAAGTCATCATGGCCTTTATGCCCAGGGCTACACACGTGCTACAATGGGCGCTACAAAGGGCAGCCACTTGGCAACAAGGAGCTAATCCCAAAAAAGCGCTCTCAGTTCGGATTGCAGGCTGCAACTCGCCTGCATGAAGCTGGAATCGCTAGTAATCGTAGATCAGCAATGCTACGGTGAATACGTTCCCGGACCTTGCACACACCGCCCGTCAAGCCATGGAAGCCGGGTGTACCTAAAGTCGGTAACCGCAAGGAGCTGCCTAGGGTAAAATCGGTGACTGGGGCTAAGTCGTAACAAGGTAGCCGTACCGGAAGGTGCGGCTGGAATACCTCCTTTTTAGAGCAAAGTCGTCCTTTTTAGCTGTTGTTTTCATTCTTTTAATTTTATTGGTTTATAGCAGTTCTTTGGATAGCAAAAAAGACCCGTTCAGACCCGTAGCTCAGTTGGTTAGAGCGCTACACTGATAATGTAGAGGTCACCAGTTCAACTCTGGTCGGGTCTACTATTTGAAGCGATAAAGCTAGTGGCTAGTAGCTGATAGCTGATAGCTGATAGCTCCAACAACATATGGGGGGTTAGCTCAGTTGGCTAGAGCATCTGCCTTGCACGCAGAGGGTCATCGGTTCGACTCCGATATCCTCCACAAAAAAGTTCTTTAGAAAATTAAAAGAGATGTAACCGTAAAGGCGGTTAAGGGGTTCAAAGCCACTTACATCACAACATCATTTATTTATAATCGTAGAGAGAAGTAAGTAAAATGATATAGTTCTTTGACATATTGGGAAAGCAAAATCAAAAAAAGAGAATAAGAGCTAAGTAACTTTAAGTAGTTATGAAGCAGAAAGTTTTTTAAAGCAAATAAGAGCGCATGGTGAATGCCTTGGGTCTGAGAGGCGAAGAAGGACGTGGTAAGCTGCGATAAGCTTCGGGGAGCTGCACACAAGCGATATATCCGAAGATTTCCGAATGGGACAACCCAGTACTGTGAAGCAGTATTATCCGAAAGGAAGCCAACCTCCTGAACTGAAACATCTAAGTAGGGAGAGGAAAAGAAAATAATAATGATTCCCTGAGTAGTGGCGAGCGAAAAGGGAAGAGCCCAAACTTATTCCGCGTGCGGAATGAGGGTTGTAGGACCACATTTAGAAATTATTAATAAGCTGAATCATTTGGAAAGATGAGCCATAGCAGGTGATAGCCCTGTAAGTATACCTTAATAAGGACGAGTGGTATCCTGAGTAGCGCGGGACCGGAGAAATCTTGCGTGAAACTGCCAGCACCATCTGGTAAGGCTAAATACTCCTCAGACACCGATAGTGAACCAGTACCGTAAGGGAAAGGTGAAAAGTACCCCAAATAGGGGAGTGAAATAGTACCTGAAACCGTGCGCTTACAAGCGGTCGGAGCTCAGCAATGAGTGACGGCGTGCCTTTTGCATAATGAGCCTACGAGTTGCTCCTCACTGGCGAGGTTAAGTTCATCAATAACGGAGCCGAAGCGAAAGCGAGTCCGAATAGGGCGAATAGTCAGTGGGGGCAGACGCGAAACTTTGTGATCTATCCATGGGCAGGTTGAAGGCGGGGTAACACCCACTGGAGGACCGAACCCGTTGACGTTGAAAAGTCTTGGGATGACCTGTGGATAGGGGTGAAAGGCCAATCAAACTGAGAGATAGCTCGTTCTCCCCGAAATGTTTTTAGGAACAGCCTCGGATATAGAAGTTTACTAGAGGTAGAGCTACTGATTGGGCTAGGGGGCTTCACCGCCTACCAAACCCTGACAAACTCCGAATGCTAGTAAATATCTCCGGGAGTGAGGCTGCGGGCGCTAAGGTCCGTGGCCGAGAGGGAAATAACCCAGATTAGCAACTAAGGTCCCTAATACATAGTTAAGTTGATCAAACGCGGTGGGATTTCAATAACAGCCAGGATGTTTGCTTGGAAGCAGCCATTCATTTAAAGAGTGCGTAACAGCTCACTGGTCGAGAGATCCTGCACGGAAAATAATCGGGCATCAAACTATGAACCGAAGTTCTAAAATTGTACATGTACAATTGGTAGGGGAGCATTGAAATCTGCGTAGAAGGTGATGGGTTACCATTGCTGGAGCGATTTCAAACGAAAATGTAGGCATAAGTAACGATAAAAGGAGTGAAAAACTCCTTCGCCGAAAGTCTAAGGGTTCCTGATCAACGTTAATCGGATCAGGGTTAGTCTGGTCCTTAGGAAAACCCGAAAGGGGTATCTGATGGAAAGCTGGTTAATATTCCAGCACCTGCTATGCAATGAAAGTGACGGAGCGCCGTGGTTACTACGTACGGACGGAAGTGTACGTTGAGTGGAGTCTTCGGACGAAGCGAAGTAATAAAAGTGCTTCCAAGAAAAGCGAGCATAGCGGCCAGTACCGCAAACCGACACAGGTAGACGGGATGAGTATTCTAAGGCGCTCGGGTGAGCCGTGGAGAAGGAACTAGGCAAATTGACGCTGTAACTTCGGGATAAAGCGTACCGCAGCGATGCGGTCTCAGTAAATTGGTTCAACCAACTGTTTAACAAAAACACAGGGCCCTGCAAAATCGTAAGATGACGTATAGAGCCTGATACCTGCCCGGTGCCGGAAGGTTAAGGAAGGATGTTCGGAGTAATCCAAAGCTTCTGACTGAAGCCCCGGTAAACGGCGGCCGTAACTATAACGGTCCTAAGGTAGCGAAATTCCTTGTCGGGTAAGTTCCGACCTGCACGAATGGTCTAATGAGTTGAACACTGTCTCCTCCACGAGCCCGGTGAAATTGTAGTATCGGTGAAGATGCCGGTTACCCGCCACGGGACGGAAAGACCCCGTGAACCTTCACTACAACTTTGCATTGATTTTGAGCAACAAATGTGTAGGATAGTTGGGAGACTATGAAGTAGTGTCGCCAGGCATTATGGAGTCAACGTTGAAATACCAACCTTTTGTTGCTTAGAACCTAATCCCTAACGGGAGACATTGCATGGTGGGTAGTTTGACTGGGGTGGTCGCCTCCTAAAAAGTAACGGAGGCTTGCAAAGGTACCCTCAGTACGGTTGGTAATCGTACATAGAGCGCATTAGTAAAAGGGTGCTTGACTGTGAGGCAAACACGCCGAGCAGGAGCGAAAGCTGGCTAAAGTGATCCGGTGATTCTGTATGGAAGGGTCATCGCTCAAAGGATAAAAGGTACTCCGGGGATAACAGGCTGATCTTACCCAAGAGCTCATATCGACGGTAAGGTTTGGCACCTCGATGTCGGTTCGTCACATCCTGGGGCTGGAGAAGGTCCCAAGGGTTCGGCTGTTCGCCGATTAAAGTGGCACGTGAACTGGGTTCAGAACGTCGCAAGACAGTTCGGTCCCTATCTGTGGTGGGCGTTAGTAAATTGAGTGGACATGCTCTTAGTACGAGAGGACCGGAGCGTATGTACCGCTGGTGTATCGGTTATGCCGCCAGGTGTAATGCCGAGTAGCTACGTACAGCAAGGATAAACGCTGAAAGCATCTAAGCGTGAAACCTTCCACAAGATGAGTTTACTTTTAAGGGTCGTCAGAGACTATGACGTTGATAGGCTACAGATGTAAAGCTGGTAACAGTTGAGTCGAGTAGTACTAATTGCCCGTAAGCTTTAATTTTATCTATATCATTAGTGATATAACCTTATTTAATTTGATTGATGAGTGATCCCAATATGTACATTATTACAAGCGGTTGTATGGTAGCGAAAAGCTATTAGATAACAGCAAAGATTTTATGGTGGTTATACCGGGGGTGTTCACCTCTTCCCTTTCCGAACAGAGAAGTTAAGTCCCCCATGGCCGATGGTACTGCAAAAAAATGTGGGAGAGTAGGTAGCCGCCATTCTTATTTACAGCGCC
>NZ_WHPF01000028.1 GCF_013106755.1 Limnovirga soli
GGTAACAGCAGGTAGCAGTACAGCGAGTTGTGGCAATAACAATGGCAGTATCACTGCAACAGCAACTGGTGGCACAGCACCATTACAATACAGCATTAATGGAACCACCTTCCAGGCTGGCAATGTGTTTAGCGGAGTAGGTGCAGGCACCTATACAGTAAGTGTAAAAGATGCCAATGGTTGTATCGGCACAACCACAGTCACCGTAAGTAATAGTGGAGCCGCAACTGTAACTGCTGTTAATACATCAGCAACTTGTAATAGTGTAAACGGTAGCATTACTGTGAATGCCACCGGCGGCACAGCACCATTGCAATATAGTATTGATGGCATTAATTTTAAATTGAATAATGTATTTACCGGGTTAAACGCAGGAAATTATACCGTTGTCGTAAAAGATGCAAATGGATGCTTGAGTAATACAATTACCAATGTCGGATTAATCAATTCGGTTTTGGCAAATGCAGGAACCGACTTAAGTGTATGTGCTGGAACTACAACACAATTAAGTGCAGGTTCAGATGCAACAACAATTATTTGGCAGCCTGAAACCTGGTTAAGCGATGCCAAAATTCTAAACCCCTATGCAACTCCTCCGGTTACTTCTACCTATACGATTATTGCGCAAACAGGAACTTGCATACAAAAGGATTCTGTAACCATTTATGTCAACCCACTTCCTGTTGCAAAGGCTGGCGCTGATACAACTATTTGTTTTGGAACTAATGTGCAATTACATGCATCGGGTGGCGTAGCGTATTCATGGTTGCCCGCAACTTATCTAAGTAATTCATTTATTGCTAATCCAATTGTGCAACATCCTCAAAGCTCTTTATCATACATGGTTGTAGTTGTTGATTCAAATGGTTGTAAATCTGCTAAGCCAGACTCTATTAATATAGTTGTGACTCCGAAACTCACCGTTTTTGCCGGAAGGGATACTTCTATTGCTATTAATCAACCTCTACAATTAAACGCAACAGACATAAACAATATTGGGTTTGTTAATTATTCATGGTCGCCTGTTTATGGACTTGATAATCCTTTAATACAAAACCCGGTTGCCATTCTGGATAAAGACCAGGTATATACTGTTTTAGCCACCACGGCAAATGGCTGTACCGCTTCAGATAATTTGGTGGTAAAAGTATATATGGGGCCAGATATTTTTGTGCCCACAGCATTTACGCCAAACAAAGATGGTTTGAACGATATATTTAAACCGATACCAACAGGCATAAAAGAGTTTAAATTTTTCACTGTGTTCAACAGGTTTGGTCAAATTGTTTATAATACAACCAACCAGCAAAATGGTTGGGATGGCATATTTAACGGCATGAAACAGGCGCCTGGCACCTATGTTTGGCAGGTAAAAGGTATTGCCTACGATGGTAAAGTGATTTATAAAAAGGGAACAGTGGTGTTAATTAGGTAATCATTTCTTAAACAAAAAATGTAACATGAAAAAGAGTTGTTTTTCCATCTTCTTTCTTGTACTATTCAGTTGTACTAAAAATACAAATATCATTATGCCTCATAGTGCTATGCAGTCAGGCAATGCCAATAACATACAATCAACTCTACAATTTGCAGGGCGTGTTTGGGATGTTACCAATGCAACAGTTGGTAAAATTGGGCCCGGCCCCAATTATTTTGCCGCCAATAATGTATGGGTAGATACCAGTGGTAACCTGCACCTGATGATAAAACGAAACCCGGCAAATAGAAAATGGTATTGTGCACAGCTTTCTACACAACAATCTTTGGGTTATGGCACTTACCAGTTTTGGGTAGAGGGGGCCATTGACAAGCTGGATAAAAATGTGGTGCTGGGCTTATTTAATTATTCTGGTCACGATGGTTATGATGAAATGGATATTGAAATGGCCCGTTGGGGTAATGCCAATAATGCTAATTTAAACTATACGGTTTACCCCGATTGGGATGATCGAAATAGTGGTTTTACACCCCAATCATTTAGTCAGAATATGCTTTTAAATGGTACCTACTCTACACATCGTTTCAGGCGTACCGCCAGCTTTGTAAGGTATCAAAGCCTTAATGGATTTACCAACGCAAATACCAATGCGTTTGCTGCTTTTACAGTTAATAAACCTCCGTTTTCTGTAAGTAAATACAATATGCCGGTGTATATGAATTTATGGCTGTTTACCGGTAAAGCCCCATCTGATGGTAAGGACGTTGAAGTAATTATTCATGCGTTTAATTATATGCCTTAATGCATTAGCTGAGTATTTAACCGAACGTACAAGAGTGCGACGCAATACTGCTACATAGCAGCTATTAGCCGGGATCATAATAAATAAAATTATTGTCCCGGCTATTTAATTATATGGCAGCATCCCTTGCGTCGCACTCTTGTACGGCACCAATACTTTGCGGCTTTTAATATCATGTAAATACTTGTTTCTAATCATGTAATTCCAATTTATTGGTAACTATTTTAAGGCATTAATTTTTTGTAGTGTTTGTATTGTGTTGTTTAATAGGGCAATAGCATAAAATTTTGAAATGCTATTTTTTTATTTTATTGATATACAATTAGATGTGTAAATTAGAATGTAGTAATTGTACTACAGGTTACGGACATTTGTACTACTCTAGTTAAATCGTATTTTCTATCGTTTACGCCTAAATAAGTGGGTTACTTTGCAAACGTGTTTTTATTTGGTACTATGTGCCGGTATTCAAGCTTTTCTTTTGCATCGCTTACCAAAACAAATATTCATGAAACTGAATAATACAGATGTGGAATTTTAAGTACATATTATGTATTGTTATGGCCTTTGTGCAGTTGCAGATTACAGCAATTGCACAGGTGGCAGGTTCGTGTTCAAATACAGCCTTACAACCTGTTTTTTCAAGAGATTTTGGGCAAAGCGCTAATTCATCCTCTACTACTACTGCACCTGCAGGTTCTACCGGATATAAATATGGCAATGTTGGTACCGATGGAAATTATATTGTAACTCCTTTGGTAGATAATGCCAATAAAGGTGACTGGACAAAGGGAGGTGACCATACCGGCAATTCTCATGGAAATATGTTTCTGGTAAATGCCGGTAGTAATAAATCGGTTTTTTTTAGAGATACGGTAAATAATCTTTGCCAGGGTTCGGTTTTTAATTTTTCTGCCTGGCTGGCCAATGTAAATACCAGCAGTACTACTGCTATTTGTGGGAATAACCTGGTATATGGGAATGTGATTTTTAAAATTAAAAACCTGGCAGGTGTAGTATTGGATTCAGTTATTACTGGCAACCTGCCATTATCACCTGTAAATGGCCCACCCAATTGGATACAATACGGTATGCAGTTTGCGTTGCCTGTTAATACTACTTCGCTTATTCTGGAGATGGTTGATTATTACGGTGGTGGTAACCAATGTGGTAACGACTTAGCCTTAGATGATATTTTATTTACGGCCTGTACGCCTCAGGTAACAGCTGCATTTACAACACCTTCCTCAGTTTGTTTGGGTAGTAGTATAAATATTGCTGCCAGTCTGGTTAATAATCCTTTTACCCAACCCGCCTATCAATGGCAAAAAAGTATTGATGGTGGATCTAATTGGACAAATATTGGTACAGCAAGTACAGCTGCTACCAGTTATTCTATAAATACAACTGCATATAGTGACGCAGCTTTGTATCGTGTAATGGTTGGGCCAAGTGTGGCAAGTTTAACTGGCAATACCTGTGTAACCGTTTCCAATAGTGTACAACTTTCTGTAAATCCTTATCCATCGGCAACCATATCTGTAAGCAGTCCGGATTGTTATGGGGGTAATCTTTCTTTTACTGCCAATATAACAAGTGGCACTTTGCCATTCACCTATAGCTGGACAGGGCCAAATGGATTTTCCTCCTTGTTGGCTAATCCCGTTATTTTAAATGTAAATGGTGCCGCTTCGGGAACGTATAATGTAAATATCAGTGATGTAAACGGTTGTGGTGTATCAGCTTCTACTTCGGTAACCGTTTCTACATTACCTGTAATAACACCAATTACCGGCCCGGATAGTGTATGTGTTGGTCATACGATTAATCTAAGTGAAGCCACCGCTGGTGGCAGCTGGTTAAGTGATAATAGCGGCATCGCCACGATTAGCAATACAGGCCTGGTAACCGGTATCAGTGCCGGC
>NZ_WHPF01000029.1 GCF_013106755.1 Limnovirga soli
GGGTGCGCCGGGGTGTACAGATGCGTTTTGATCATCGCAATCTGTGCTGTTGGTTACATACCCTGCTGGTGTAGCACATTTGGCAGTTGTTGTAACTAATGGATTACCATAACCATCTCCATCTGCATCGCGGTAATAAGTGATATCAGGGAATCCTTCATCTACTTGTCCATCACAATTGTTATCTATGCCATCACACACTTCTGGTGCGCCGGGTTGTATGGAGGCATTAAGATCGTTGCAATCTCCACCAACGCTTACATAACCGTTAGGTGCTGTGCATGCCTGCACTAAGGTATTTGCATCTCCATATCCATCTCCATCAACATCTGGGTACCACGTGATTAACGGATTTATGGTAACCGTGTCACTTGAAGTACTTACACAACCTTGTCCTGTTGTAGCAGTAACTGTATAGGTGGTTGTTTGATTAATATTTGATGCAGTAACCACTGCAGTATTATTGCTTTCAAGTGTTGTGCCAGTAGGAGTTTCAGTCCAACTATAAGTTAAAGGCGACACTCCACCTGTTATCGTTATCAAATAATCTTCTGCTTCACCCCACCCAGAGTTGGTTGCACCACAAGGAGTTTCTATTCCAGGGCCGGGATTAGTATCACTCGACCTAAGGCGAAGCCTTGTTTCGCCATTGTAGATGTTTGCAGGAAGTGTAAATACAATTGACCCAGATGCAGATGCCCCAACATTTCCAGAAATACCAATACTTTCTGATGCATCAAAAACACCATCCTGGTTATAATCAATCCAGCCCCGAATATAACAAACGTTATATGTGCCTCCTGTTACTGACATGGTATAACTCGTATTTCCTGATAAACTTGCAGTTGTAGCACCCGATTGCGGGTACAATGTATAGAACGGAGCTATAGAAGCGCCTGTTGCATTATTTAAAGTGGTACCGGCAATACTAACCAATGAAATAAAATCTCCTAATCTTGTACCACTGGAATAGGTAGGTGAACAATAATTAGCAGTTGCTTTAACTAACGCCGATGCTGTTAGTACAGTGCCGCCAGAATTACAGAATGTATTAGCATCTGCGGAAGCTGTTACTGTAACATTGTTAGTAATGTTGATTATGCTTGATGCAACTGTGCAGCCACCTTTTATCTTTACTACATCATAGCTGCCGCCTGTATTTACTGTTAATGTATTGCCACTGCCTATAACTACCCCGCCCCTACGCCATTGGTAGGTTGCCTCTGCAATGGGAAAAAATACGGATAATACGATATCTTTGTTACAATATTGTAGATCAGTTGCCTGGATTTGTACAGGTAAAGAACAATCCGGGTTCAACGCAGATTGAACCGCTGCAAACGCATTTACATTGCCAAATCCTGTTTCATTATTCCAGGTACCGTTCTGTTCATTTATATCATTACTGGCTTCATAAGTATAATTTGGCAACTTGGTACAGCTCAGTTCCAAAAGCTGTGTTGCCTCAGCCACCGTAAGCGAACTGTTTGCAGACAATATAAGCGCCGCCACACCTGCAGCATTAGGACAGGCAGAGGAAGTTCCATTAAAGATATTATAATAATCACCCGCTGTGCCAGCCGCATTATTATAACCGCCAGTACCTTGTATATCCGTTGTAGCTATTTTTACACAAGGAGCCACTACATCCAGCCCGATGCCATAATTGGCGCCCCAATCTTCACCATCGCAACTAGATGGAGATTTTCTTTGCCCGCACATTGAAATACCTCCTACCGAAATTACCTCTGGATTGTTTGCAGGATAAGAAACAGCGGAATTGTAATTACCACTGGAACAAAGCACCATACAACCTTTACCACCTCTGCCCAGTGTAACTGCGCGGTGTATTGCATCATCAATTGAGCTGCTTGGCGAGCCGCCACCCCAGGAGTTTGAAATTACATCTGCCCCTTGCAGCCTTACATAATCAAAACTAGCTGCTACTGCGGCATCTCCAAGATAATATCCATAATCCCCACCAAAAATTACAGCCGGTATTATTTTACAATTTGGTGCAACACCAGCCACACCAATACCATTGTTGGCACGGGCTGCAATAATGCCCGCGCAAGCAGTGCCATGACCGTTATAGGAAGACGTAGGAGCACCGTCACCTGGATTTGAGGTCATAGTAGCGCCGTTAAATCCCTGTAAAAGATTGGCCTGCAAATCAGGGTGGGTAAGATCAACACCCTCATCTATCACCCCTATCTTAATATCCGGGCTGCCCATTGTTAATGTCCAGGCTTCCTGCACCTTCATGTCAACATCCGGCGTACCATTGTATTGTTCGGCACTGCCTGTATTTTTATGCGCCCATTGCAAATTGTACAACGGATCATTTGGCGCAGTAAGAAGCGCATTGTAAATACACTTATTTGGTTCAGCGTAATCAAACAACCCAGTCTCATAAAAAAAATTAGCCATCGCAAGACCGTCATAATTATTTTTTGCCCCGGCAGTCAGAATATACATATCATCTAGAAAAGGATATTTCTTCAATACGGTAACGTTATACTTAGTCATCAGGCTTTGCAGCATGGCAATACTGGTAGATGCCTTTAGATTTACTATAAATTCATCGCTATAGCTATTATATTTTCCGTCCTGGCTTTTAAACACAGGCCTTGAATATAACAGGTTTGTATTTTGTTTTAGTTTGGTAACAATAGGGGTAATATCCTTCACTTTATTAATACCTAATTTCACCAATATTTGTTTGCCACCAAAACCTTCTTCCAACGAATCTGCAGGTACTGAAATTAATGCTGCAACGGTATTTTTCAATTCGTTAAAAGTATGCCCGGATTTTATACCCACAACAAGGCGGTCGTAAGAAACAGGGTAATATACTTTTTGCCCTTTGTAGTAATAAAATACCTGTTCTTTTTTTTGCGCAATCGCTGGAATAAATAGCAACAGCATGAATAAGTGTAGAATTAATTTCTTCATACCAAGTTTTTTTTAATAAATAAATAAAGTGGTGATAACACAGGAGTATTGGAGCAACGGCCTTGTTTTCATAAAACAGCTTTATTGTAAAAACTGGAATAATTAAAAACCTATCCCATTTAAGCAGATGAAAGCTTAAAAAATGAACAACGCACTAAACATAACATCAAAACCATATCATACAATCCAAGTAAGGACGAAAGGGTGCTAAAACTGTCCCAACAGGTGGTTTTATTTATCGGGATTTTTTTGGGGGTCGGCTGTATGGCTGCTATTGGGCATTTGTTGTGTCACTCACTTGTACTGCAACGCTTTGCTGAGCATTGAGAAAGCCGTACAAGAGTGCGACGCAAGTATTGCCAAATTATTGAGCGGTTGCTGGGCTAATAAGTTTTGTATTTTTTGTTTTATTTTTTTAAATACTATGCTTTTGGTTTTGTGCACTTGTTTA
>NZ_WHPF01000003.1 GCF_013106755.1 Limnovirga soli
CGGGTTGTAGGCTGCACCGAAGGTGCCACAAGCATCGATTAACACTTTGAAATTGGCGAGGTTTACGGCATGGCCGGTTTCTGATTTACTTGCCATTGTATTATTATTTAAAGGTGAATCCCCGAAGGGGAAAAAGGTTTACGAAATAAAACTAAAAAGATTTTTTTGAAAAAAATAGCGTGATTTATCACGATTTTTTGGCGTGATAAATCACGGAGTGCGTGAAAAATCACGGGGAATATATTGAGGTGTTTTGGGAAATGGGGTGCTTGATTACAGGAATAAGAGATTGGAATGTAAGGACACGAACCTTGGGAAGGGATTATGCATATTTTTTATAGTAGCTTTTAATTATTGTTGGGCAGGCGAACAACAATGGCAAGAAAAGCCATATAGCAAGGATGTGTTTATTCCTGCTACTAAAACTCTAGCACTATCATTTATAAATGATATTCATGAAAATTTAATCTGCATCAATATTAATTTGTAAATTTTATTCCTACTTTACAACATCATTTGTTTACCCAAACCAAGTTTGATAAGAATGAAAGAAGAGTAATACCCCTCATATTCATTTAATAGTATCTTTTTTTCACAGTAACTCTTTAACCTTATGATTAAATTATTTCTTCTCCTTATAACGTTGCCTTTTAGTTTGGCTTCCATTTACTGTCAAGGTTTTTGGGACTGTAGTAGAACTTTTGAATTACCAAATGCGAATACTACAATAGGGCATAGCTATAATAAATATTATGGCAAAGGAAATATAGGGGATCCTATTACGAACTTTACTGATGTCACTTACCAAATGGATGACGTAGTATTTGAAGATGATGGTACTACTATAAAATGCGAGGCTGGACCTGATGCTTGCTACAATAATGATTTAAACCCTTATGAGCCTTATTTTAATGGTTATGGGTCATTACGCTATGACGTTTATTACCCTTTGGTAAATGGAAGCCCTGTATTATACAATTTACCTGCAGTAATTCTTTTTCATGCAGGAGGCTATGCAGAGTGTTCGAATAAAAATTTACCAGGAATTTCTAAAATGTGTGAGGAATTCGCTTTACGTGGCTTTATTGCTTTTAATGTTGAATACCGAAGAGGAAGAATGTTAGATCTCGATGACCCTACATACACTTCTGTTCAACAAGAATTAGCAATATACCGTGCTTGTCAAGATGTAAGAGGTGCAATTCGGACAATTTTAAAAAGACAGGATGAACATTTTGAAAATTCTCTTTATAGGGTTAATAAAAATCAAATTTTTATTGGGGGAATGAGCGCTGGTGGATTGGCAGCAATGAACGCTGCCTATTATACAACTGATGCAATGATTGCAGAAACTTTCCCTACTATAGGAATTTATTCAGCTCAACAAATAATGGGTTCTATAAATGCAGATTACTATTATGGAGAACCAAGTATAGAATTCCAACCTAACATAAAAGGGGTTTTAAGCATGTGGGGTGCTATTTCTTTACCCAAAAGATTTAATTTAGTTAACAATCAATCTTCTTTTTTTGCTGGAAATACTTACAACCCACCTATGATAGCATTTGCTGGAGCGAAAGATCAAGTCTTTCCTTTAAAGCCAAGTACACTCAAACAACAAGTATTTTTTTCTTCCAGTTTGACAACAAGCCCAATTTACAATAGTGAAAGTAGGTGTTTGCCTTTCAATCCACCTTTTAGCCCTTATTCACTGGAGAATAATGCTGCTAGTGTCGATTTAGTTACAGGTAGTACCGCTAATATGTACAAGATTCTTAAAACATTAGGCGTAAGAACTGAATTGAATGTTGATTGCGAAATGAAGCATGGTCTTGATAACTTTAGCGACTTCGGAACAGGTAATGCAGACCCTGATTTTATAGAGACATACATGGTTAAAAGGTCTTGTATTTTTTTTCAGGACATAATAAATAATGTTATCAATTCACCTTCTAAGACAACTTTATTTATTGAATGCGAAAATACACGTGGGCCCTGCGATCCAAATTATACAGGTTGTGGATCAAATTCATGTCCTTCAAATTTTACAATTGATTAAATTTTTTTTATGAGAACTTTTTTATTAATCGCTTTTGCTAATCTTACTTTTTTTATTTGCTATTCACAAGCTGGCACACTTAATGAAAATTTTGGAAACAAAGGCACAATGGTGGATAATCTATATATTGGCGGTTGTAAGTCAGTAATATCATTAAAAGATGGAAGATTTATTGGTGCAGGAAACGGTTTTCTCAATAATGTGGGAGGTTTTTTAATAGCACGTTATTTCGAAAATGGTGTAGTAGATTCATCCTTTGGATTAAAGGGTAAGACACTAGTAGATTTTCGTTTAGGTACTGAGAGCCTTGTATCTGCTGAATTGCAGTCAAATGGAAAAATAGTTGCAGCAGGCAGTTATAGTCCAACTTCAATTACCCAAATAGGATTAGCTCGGTTACAAGTTGATGGCACTATTGATAGCTCTTTCGGAATAAATGGCATGGTTACTTTTCATTTTGGCTTAGCCTCAAACAAAATATTTATTAGAGACGTAGCTATACAGGCCGATGATAAAATTCTACTAACCGGAATGAGCAGAAAAAACGATAACGACATCTCAACCTCATTTATCACCCGCTTTTTAAAAGACGGTGCAGTAGACGAAAGCTTTGGTGACAAAGGAACAATTCAAACAATCTTTGATGATGAGATTGAAATTAAAGCAATTGCTATTCAGGATGATGAAAAAATATTATTAGGAGGAAATTCTGGCTATTTAAGTGGGCTCAGTCAATTTCTTATGATTCGCTATTTGCAAAATGGAGAAATTGATAAAAGCTTTGGGATTGAAGGCATTACAAAAAAAGGATTTGATAAAATGGATAGCCGTATGAACGATTTAATAATAGATAAAACTGGAAAAATTTTAACAGGCGGGTTTACTTTAAACAATGAAGCAAAAGAAAATATAACAATTGTAAGGTTCACTAATAATGGATTTATTGATAACACTTTCGGTGAGAATGGCATAGTTGTTACTAATCTTGAAAACCAATCAGCTATTTCATCATTTTTAATACAAAATGATGGAAAAATAATAGGAGCTGGTAATTATGATCTCACATCAGATTCATCTAAATTTCTTATTGTTCGTTATAATGACAGCGGCATAATAGATTCCGCGTTTGGAGAAAATGGGTTTACTTATACTGCAATTGAAAAAAGTGCGTCTTGTTTTGATGCAACATTGCAAGCAAATGGAAAAATCATTTTAGGCGGGGGAATTCTAACAATTTTAAACGAAACATACTTTGCATTTGCTAATTACAATGGCGATGACCCCGAAAAAAACAAATACGTCCGCATAAAACACTGGCTGCACCACCACGGCATTACATGGGAGGATAAACCCAATAACTTAATTAATTATTACAGCATACAAAGCAGCACCAATGGCAAGGCTTTTACAGAGGTGGCACGTATATATAGTAACCACAATGGTGGCATACAAACCTATAGTGCGGCCAACAATGCTACTGCCAATTACCGGGTAGCAGCCGTAAGCAATACAGGTAATATTACTTACAGCAATACACTTAGTTTAGTAAACACTACACCCACCATACAACTCTACCCCAACCCCGCCAAAAACAACCTGCAAATACAGGGCTTACCCGCAGGCACAACAAAACTTAGGGTAACAGATATAACCGGCAATACCAGAATAATAGCCAGCGCTAACAGCACGGTATACAGTATAAATATAGCGCAGCTAACAAGCGGCAACTACCTGCTAAATATTAAAACCGCAAATGAGGTAATTACTAAGCAGTTTATAAAGGAATAAAAGTAATCAAAGGGTAAGCGTTAATAAGGCTTTTACAACCTGCTTCATATTGATATAACCGCACAAGTGTGCGACGCAGAATGAGAAATTGGAAGGTTAGGACACGAAACTTGGGAAGAGATTATACATATTTTAAAATTGCGTTTAATTATTGTTGGGCAGGCGAACAACAATGGCAAGAGATTTTTTCCAAAAGGCATATGTAGCGGGCTATTAATAGTAGAAATAATATAAAATTTTAATCTAGTATTAGTAACATATTTATCAATTCTATGCCTAATTTTATAAAACACCAACTTTAACTACCTATATGAAAAAGATGCCCTTAATCTTCATTCTTTCAATAAGCATTTGTTATAATCTTAAAGCGCAGGATAGTTCAATTGTCGCAAATATTTGCAGCAATTTTGGGTCTGCTTTCTGTTCACTTGATTTACGAAGCAGTCAATTTACAATTGATTCTATGGTAGGCGTAGATACAGTAGTTTATGGTCTTGCTACAATGCCTGCTGATTATAAGGATGTACGATATAGCGCAAATAGTTGTGGAGTGGGTGGTTCAACCATTTGCCAAACAGATCCTAAAATATCACTTTACTATCAGGTTTATTATCCAAAGAAAAAGGGAAATGTCACCATTAATTACAATAATTGTAAGTTTCCCGCACTCATTCTTTTTCATGGTGGCAGTTATGATGAATGCGGCAGCTTATATAACCCTGGAATAGTTTTTCTTGCAAATGAATATGCAAAGAGGGGCTTTGTAGTTTTTAATGTTGAATATCGAAGGGGTGTTTTAATAGATACTCGTTCTGATCCCACAACAGGTATCGGATATACCACTGCACAACAAATGTTAGCTATATACAGAGCAAGTCAAGATGCCCGTGGTGCAATTCGAAGTATTATAAAGCGACAACGATTTCATGTGGAGTCTTTTCCTACCGATCCTTATCAAATAGATACTACCAAACTATTTGTTGGCGGAGTAAGTGCAGGTAGTGTAATTGCCATGAATGCTGTCTATTATCAAAAACAAATTATGATTGACGCAGCTTTTCCCGGTATTAATGCAGCTTTAGGTTCTATTAACCAAAATTTTTATTATGGGGACACAACAATAAATTTCGCACCGATTGTAAAGGGTGTCTTTAATATGTGGGGTGCTATGTTGATACCCAAAGGCCTGCAAAATAATCCAAAACTTTTCTTTGCAAATAATGATTACATGCCGCCAATAATATCTTTTTGCGGTAAAGACGACCAAATTTTTCAATTTGATGGGGAGCTTGTATATTTTTCTCCCAGTGCTCCAAATGCGTTGGGTTATCTTAACACTGAAACGAATTGTTTATTAACGAGTAGTTATACGGTGCCGGGGACTGATGCGAATTCGGATTTATTTCAACTTGGTTCATCAAACATTTATGATATGTTCAGAGAAATGACCATTTCCACTGAGTTTTATTTAGACTGTACTATGATGCATGGTCTTGATGATGATTGTATTTTATGTGGGGGATCGACAAAGAATAAGATTAGAGATGCTGATCACACTTGTGTGGCTTGTGTTTTTGATAGTGATTTTGGTACAGGACTTTTAAACTCTGACGATGTAAATGTATACATAGTTGGAAGAGGTGCTACTTTCTTTCAAGGTGCTATGGGTACTGATGTTCTAAATAATTTACTTATAACCAAATTTGTTGAATGTAAAAATAATCGATACGGTTGTGATACAACAAATGCAAATGCCTGCCCTTATACAACTGTTGAAGGACAAGATCAGTTCGACTGTATTGATTGGGAACAATAACAAAAAAATATTAATATGATAACAAGTTACTTTTACTGTAAAAAACTAGTTGTAACACTTTTTACATCTACGTTACTATTTATAAGCTTTTATCCTTTTGCACAAACCGGCAGCCTAGATACTCGATTTGGGCAACAAGGCAAAGTGATTACTTATTTTAATGGTGTTTTTGTTGATATGCGTGCATCAACCCTTCAGCCCGATGGAAAAATATTATGTGTTGGTGGGTATACCACAACAGAGCCAAGTGGCGGGTTTATTATAGTTCGTTATTTGCAAGATGGAGAAATAGACTCTTCATTCGGGGATAACGGTAAAGTATTTACAGATTTCGGGTATGATTATGAACTAGCTACTGGCATTGCTTTATCAAGTGATAACAAAATTATTGTTGGCGGGTATGGGTCAATAGGGTTTCTAAATATTAAATATGATGTATTGGTCTCAAAGTATAAAATGAATGGTAGCCTGGATTCAACTTTTGGTAACAATGGAAAAACAATTAAAAGCTTTGGCTACGATGAAAATATTTACTCGACAATTATTCAAGACGATGATAAGATTGTGTTAAGTGGTAATACAACAAGCGATTTATTAGTATCAAGATTTAATAGTAATGGCGAAGCTGACCTATCATTTGGTGTAAATGGGGCAGTAACTACTGATTTTTTTGACCGGGAATTTGGACGTTCCTCAGCAATTCAAAAAGATGGTAAAATTTTACTTGCCGGATTTAAAAATTTATCACATCCTCAATTTATTATGGATAGATATTTATCTAATGGCCAACTTGATTTATCATTTGGTAATCAAGGTAAAGTTGTAAGAGATATTCCAGGAGGCGATGAGCGGATATATAGCATCGGATTACAAAGAGATGGTAAAATAATAGTAGGTGGTGTTTCAGGGGTTACTCTTTCCGCATCCAATGAAAATATTACACTTTTGAGATATAATATTGATGGAACCTTAGATGCAAGTTTCGGGGAAAGCGGAATGATTATTACTTCTTTTGAAGGCGTAAATACCAGGGTTCAATCAATATTGATAAGTCCTGATAATAAAATTACAATAGTTGGAACTAGTTATGAAAAAGATAGCTATGGTGCCTTGGATTTTGTTCTTGCTAGATATAGTGAAAATGGAAATATTGATTCTAGTTTTGGAATTGATGGTAAAGTAATTTCAGATTTTGGTGGTTTTGAAACAAATGCAACTGGTCTATTGCAGCCTGATGGGAAAACAGTTGTAACTGGCATGACAACAAACCTTATAGAAACAGAATACAAATTAGCATTAGCCCGTTACAATGGCGATGACCCCGACAGAAATAAATATGTCCGCATAAAACACTGGCTGCACCACCACGGCATTACTTGGGAGGATAAACCCAATAACCTAATTAATTATTACAGCATACAAAGCAGCACCAATGGCAATGCCTTTACAGAAGTAGCACGTATATTTAGTAACCACTATGGGGGCATACAAACCTATACAGCAGCCAACAATGCTACCGCCAATTACCGGGTAGCAGCAGTAAGCAATACGGGCAATATTACCTATAGCAATACACTTACTTTAACCGCTACACCCACCATAATACTCTACCCCAACCCCGCCAAAAACAACCTGCAAATACAGGGTTTACCCGCAGGCATCACCAAACTTACGGTAACAGATTTAAGCGGCAACACCAGCATAATAGCCACCACCAACAGCACGGTATACAGTATAAATATAGCGCAGCTAACCAGCGGCAACTACCTGTTAAATATTAAAACCGCCAATGAGGTAATTACTAAGCAGTTTATAAAAGAATAAAAGTAAGGCCAGGGACACATACTATTTCACTATTTATTCAATGTCAGCCCCAAAGAATTATTTGTATGGCAGCATGATAATAAGGCAAAAGGTACGCCGCAAGATCCCTGCAGGTAATACACATACAACCCATGACCGATACCATACAGGCATTACAACATGTATCGGAAGCCTAAATAAAAAAGTTAATGGAACACTTGCGGCAGCAAAAGTAAATATAGCCAAACGGCCTGTAGCCGGTTCACAAACCAACATGTTACAATAAAACAATTTTGGACCCGGTTATAGTCTTACTATGCAGCATCATTGCATCGCACTCTTGTACAGTTAGATACCGTATGTTGAATGACAAAAAATAGCAAACATCGTTAAATGAAGTATAATGCAAATAGTTGTAAGATATTATTTTTCCAACTTTTTGGGTAATTATATATTGGAAATTTAATATACATATTCAAATTTGTTATCTTATTTTTATTTTATTAATAATACTACCTATTCTAACCCACACTTATTATGAAAAAACATTCTTCCAGTTTTTGTAAATATGTTTTTACAAGTTTATTTTATTTACTAATATCAAATACTTTAATAGCGCAGTGGGATGAAATTGGTAGTTGCAATATTGCAAATCAGCTTTGTGGATTTGATTTAACCAACCCTATTCCTGGTTTAACAATTGGTGTCAAAAATGGCAGTAATGCAGTTGTGTATGGAGTTAATCCCAATGGATTTAAAGATGTTCAATATGGACTTGAAATGCAAAAGAGTTGTAAAGTATCTGGGGCTAATGATGCTTGTTTTACAGATCCTTCTGTTTTGAAGTATTATGTATATTATCCCACAAATTATCCAAATTATCAAACATGCCCATTGTTACCGGTTATTATGGTACATGGTGGTTCTTACTCGGATTGTGGCGATATTGATAATCCTGGTATTGTTTACATGTGCAATGAAATAGCAAAACGTGGATTTGTAGTATTTAATGTTGAATACAGAAGAGGAGTCTTGCCAGACAGAAATGTTGTTCCAGGATTCCCAGATTTGGAGTATATCAGTGCTCAACAAGAATTAGCAGTTTATAGAGGAATTCAAGATATAAGAGGTGCAATACGTAGCATTGTAATGAGAGAAAGACTCCTTGCAACTGCAAGTGATTACAGAATTGATACAAATAATATATTTATTGGTGGCGTAAGCGCAGGTAGTATAATAGCATTGCAAACAGCCTATCAGCAAAGCCAAACTTCACAGTTAGATGTTGTATTTCCAGGTATATCCACTGTTTTAGGATCAATTGATCAGAATTATTATATAGGCAACACAACTGTTGATATTTTCCCAAAAATACGAGGTGTTTTGAATATGTGGGGGGCTCTAACTATTCCTTTGAATAAAGTCAATAACCCTGCAAACTTCTTCTTGTCTAATATTTCACGGCCTCCTGTAATTTCTTTTCACGGTGACCAAGATCATGTTGTTTGGCCAGATACTGAACCCCTTTATTTTTCAAGAGATATAGTTGATCCCTCTCAATTTAATGTAAATTTTGGACGCGAAAGTAGATGTTTGACAAATGGAGGAACTTACGTTTTACCCGGAGATTACACTACCCCAGATTTAGCTACGATTGGTTCAAAAAGCATTTACACAATGTTAAAAGGGGCTTCAATTCCTACAGAACTTTATACAGATTGCCAAATGGAACATGGACTTGATTGTCAACCAGGCACGCAAGGCTGCGCAGCTGTTACATTTGATAGTGAGTTTGGAACACATTATACTAATGAAAACGATGTTAATAGTTATATAGCTGGACGTGCAGCAACCTTCTTTGTAACAGTTGCTAAATATTTAAATAATAATAAATTTCAAATGAGCAAATTTGTTGAATGTAGAAATGATAGGCATGGTTGTACTCTTAATGCTAACAATAAATTAGATGATTTGAATTCTTGCACAGCCTATACCCCCGCAACTCAGGATGATTACTCATGCTCCGACATTTTAAATCCATAAATTATAAACTACATGAAAACTCTTAATAAATTTAAAAATATGAGTAACAGTTTTTTTTATACGATAGTATTTTTATTTATCAGTCTAAGCAGTTTGTCACAAGAGTCTGGCACTATAGATTACTCCTTTGGTAAAAATGGTAAAGTAATTACTATGCAAAAAGATGCGGGTCTATTTATTTATACATCGACTACACAATCAGATGGAAAAATTTTAATAGGCGGATATCGGGGCATTTTAGAGGTTTCAGATTCTTTAAATGAGGGTTTTCTTATAATGCGCTATCAGGAAAATGGAATATTGGATTCTTCATTTGGAATAGATGGTATGGCCATTGTAAAATTTCCAGGTTATTCATCTGCTACGGTTAAATCTCTTGCTATACAATCAGACGGAAAGATATTAGCTACAGGTAATGGAATTATTGGCTTCCCAATTGGTAATACAAATGCATTGATTGTACGATTAAAACCAAATGGGACTATTGATTCAACTTTTCGTGATGCGGGAAAGTATATTTATGATTCAAAACAAGGGAATGATTATTTTGATAAAATACTTATAAAAACTTCTGGTGAAATTTTATTTTGCGGGCAAATAGCTTTTAAGGCTGTACTTTTTTATCAATTATTACCTACGGGAGATATAGATACTAAATTTGGAAATGATGGAGTTGTTTTAGATCAAGATAAAAATTTCAATGTTCGTGATGCAGCATTTCAGCATGATGGAAAAATTATAGTAGGTGGCAACTATGGATTTGGGGGGAATTATAAAATGTATTTGGGGCGATATTTGCCAGATGGAGATATTGATGAAAGTTTTGGCTCTACGGGTAAAACTATTACAAATCTTGATGGAAGTTCGGAAGAAATATGGGGTGTTGGAATTCTGGAAGATGATAAGATTATAGCATCGGGTAATAGCGGTGGGCTTTTCGACCAAATTGCGACAGTTGTTAGATTTTCTAAAGATGGCGTTCTCGATCAAAGTTTTGCAAATCTGGGAGTCGTAAATACTAAATATAGCGATGGTCAATCTTCTGCAAAAGATGTTGTTATACAAAATGATGGAAAAATTTTAACAGCAGTTTTTTATCATAATGATATTTCAGGCTTTGGATACTTTGCCACTAATCGTTACAATGCTTCAGGAACTCTTGATTCTTTGTATGGAAACGGTGGAACAACAATAACGGAAGTCAGCACTCATGACTTTCCAACAACTATTAATATATTGAAGAATGGGAAAATATTAATATCTGGTAACACTAATTTTTCCTCCTTAACAAGTGCTGCTCTTGTAAGATATAATGGAGATAAAGAGGAAAAGATATGGTATGTAAAAATAAAACACTGGCTGCACCACCACGGTATTACCTGGGAGGATAAACCCAATAACCTGATTAATTATTACAGCATACAAAGCAGCACCAATGGCAATGCATTTACTGAGGTAGCACGTATATTTAGCAACCACAATGGTGGCATACAAGCTTATAGTGCGGCCAACAATGCTACTGCCAATTACCGGGTAGCAGCCGTAAGCAATACAGGTAATATTACTTACAGTAATACACTTAGTTTAGTAAACACTACACCCACCATACAACTCTACCCCAACCCCGCCAAAAACAACCTGCAAATACAGGGCTTACCCGCAGGCACAACCAAACTTACGGTAACAGATATAAGCGGCAACACCAGAATAATAGCCACCGCTAACAGCACGGTATACAGTATAAATATAACGCAGCTAACAAGCGGCAACTACCTGCTAAATATTAAAACCGCAAATGAGGTAATTACTAAGCAGTTTATAAAAGAATAAAAGTAATCAAAGGGTAAGCGTTAATAAGGCTTTTACAACCTGCTTCATATTGATATAACCGTACAAGAGTGCGACGCAAGTAAAGCCAAATAACTGTTCAATTGCCCGGTACAAAATGGCTCTAGCTTTTTTTGCGGTGTTTGGCCAACCCATTATCTTTATTGCATGATGAAAAAAGCAGTTCCTTTTATACTATTGGTGGTACTGGCCGTGGCGGCTTTGTTAATTAAACAATGTAATACACCTACGGTTAGCCCAACGGTAAAACCGGTAGTAAGTAATAAAAAGAAAACAACTTCTAATAATAACAATACCGCAGTAGTACGTGGTTTAAACCGTAACCCGGCGCATATTAATTATAGTAAACATGCCCGTTGCCGTATGGCCTGCCGACATATTGATGAAAGCGAAGTGGAGCAAATTTTACAGGAGGGCAAAATTAATTATACCAAAAGTGAGCTGGACGGCGCCGATTGTAAAAAGAAATATGCCGTAGAAGGCCTTACCCGCGATAAGCAAAAAGTGCGTATTATTTTTGCCCCCTGCAGCGATGAGGTTACCGTGGTTACGGTAATTGATATTGGCAAAGAGTGGCCCTGCGATTGTGAATAGATGGCTTATTTGCCGTAGGTAAGCAATAGATTTTTTAAATCCTGCAGGGTATTTATTTCATCGGCTTTTTTGTCCTTACGCCACCGGTGCATGCGGGGAAACCTAAGCGCCACACCGCTTTTATGGCGGTTGCTGGCTGCTATACCCTCGAAGGCAATTTCAAATACCAGCTCGGGTTTTACGGTTCTTACCGGTCCAAATTTTTCTATGGCATTGCGTTTAACAAAAGCATCTACCTCGTTAAATTCTTTATCGGTAAGGCCTGAGTAGGCTTTGGTAAAACTTACCAGCTTGTCGCCATCTTTTACGGCAAAAGTATAATCAGTATACAGGTTGCTGCGGCGGCCATGCCCTTTTTGGGCGTAGATTAATACCGCATCAATAGTAAGTGCATCTATTTTCCATTTCCACCAGTCGCCCACTTTTCTACCCACCTGGTAGGGGGCCGATTTTCTTTTTAACATCAAGCCCTCGGCCAGCATGGCACGGGATTGTGTGCGGGTTTGCACCAGGCTTTGCCAATTGGTAAATGGGATTACCGGAGATATTTGCAGGGTAGGGTGTTGTGCATTTGCAATAATGTTTTCCATCAGCAGCCGGCGTTGAGCCAGTGGCAAATGCCTAATATCCTGTGCTTCATGTTCCAGCAGATCGTAGGCAAAAAATGCAATGGGTGCATCCTGCAATTGTTTTTTGCTAATGTTTTTGCGGCCTATACGTGTTTGTAAAATGGCAAAAGGCAAGGGTTTGCCGTTTATAGCGGGAATTATTTCGCCGTCCAGTACTATGCCATTAGGTAGTTTATCCAGCAGTGCCTGGTATTCGGGAAATTTGTCCGTCATTAGTTCTTCGCCCCGGCTCCATACAAATAATTCGTTATTGCGTTTAATCAATTGTCCGCGAATACCATCCCATTTCCATTCGGCCTGCCATTCTTCGGGGCTGCCCAGGGTTTCGGGGGTTTGTTCCAGGGCATATGCCAGGTAAAAAGGGTAGGGTTTGGAAAAATCGGTGGTAACAGATTCGGCACTTAATAAATTCTCGTAGGTAGTGGTGGCAGGGTTCCAGTTGCCGCTAATGCGATGCGCAATGGCGCTGGCCGGTATTTGCATGGTTTTAGCCAATGCATTTACCATCATTTTTTGCGAAACGCCAATTCTAAAGCCACCAGTAAGCAGTTTGTTAAAAACAAAGCGTTCATCGGTATTCATTTGCAGCCAGCATTGGGTTACAAAAGCCTGTTTGGCGGCTTCATCAGCTTTTTGTAAATCAATAATCTGTTCCAGGTATTCGTGCAGGTGTTTGTGGGTATGGGTGGTATTGGTGGGCGGCGGCAACAAAAGGGCAATGGTTTCGGCCAAATCGCCGGCGGTATGGTAACATTCCAGAAACAACCAATCGGGTATACTGGCCAACGCACAACACCATTGTTGCAATACACCGCTACTGGCCATTCTTTTGGGGCGGCGGCCACTAAATAAGGCAATTACCCATACCTTATCTTTAGTCGGTGCCGTAGTAAAATAGGTGGCCAATGCCTCCAGCTTTTCATTGGTTTTTGTAGCCGTGCCCAGTGTATGTACCAGTAAAGAAAATTGTTGCATGCTGCTTATTGCTGTGTGGTAATAGTGGTGTTAATGGCATCTGTTGCAGAGTTAGCATTTTCGTTTTCCTCTTCGCCATTGCCATAGGCGGTTTTTACTTCTGCGCTCCAAATGCCCTGCTCATTCAGGTAACGGCTAAGTGCCGACTGAAAGCCATGGGTAACAAAAACTTTTTCTGCACCGGTGGAAGTAATGGCTGCTAATAAACCTTTCCAGTCGGCATGGTCGCTAAGTGCAAATCCCATATCGGTATTACGGCGGCGGGCATTGCCCCTCACCTGCATCCATCCGCTGCAAACGGCGGTGGAGTAGGGTTCCATCTTTTTCATCCAGCTGGTGCCTTCGGCTCCGGGCGGGGCAATTACAATAGCGCCTTTTAATTTTTCGCGGAGTGTTTCTGGTGTGATTCTCTCCACCTGCGGAAAAGCGATACCTGTTGCTGCCAATGCCATTTGCATATTCCAAATGGCGCCATGCAGGTAAATGGGTTCGTTAAACATAGCCAATGCCTGCAATAACCTTTGTGCTTTGCCCAGGCTATAGGCAAATAAAATACTGGTGGTTTTTTTGGCTTTATTGTTTTGTACCCATTGTTGTATTTGAGTATACATGTCGTGTTGTGGCAGCCAGTTATAAATGGGCAGGCCAAAAGTAGATTCAGTAATAAATGTATTGCACCGTATGGGTTCAAAAGCGCCGCTAATACCATCGTTTTCTGTTTTATAATCACCGCTAACTACCCATACTTCATCCTGGTGGGAAACCCTTATTTGCGATGACCCAATCATATGCCCTGCCGGATGCAGGGAAATGCTTACGCCATTAATACGTACCACTTCATTCCAGCCAATGCTTTGATAATGGTTATTGCCCAAACGGGCTTCTAATAAGGGTTTGGTAAAATGATGACATAAATATTGTTTGTTCCCGTTTTTTGCATGATCGCTGTGGGCATGGGTAATCACCGCTTTATCTACAGGCCGCCAGGGGTCAATATAAAAATCGCCGGCGCTGCAGTACAGTCCACGATTGGTAAAAGAAATTAATGGCGTGGTGTTGGCTTTTGGCATGTATAAAAATTAGCTGTGGTAAGTTAATTGTTTTATATAACCCAGAAGAGGGTAAATAGTTAAAACATAAAAATGTTAATGGGCCCGGCTGTAGATTATTACTGAGGCTTTACTTGCGTCGCACTCTTGTAAGGTTGGATACAATGGCGGCAGAAAATGGGAAATTAAAATAGAAGTTTGTAAGCAATGTTATTGGCAGTTGTTTTAAGTACTTGTATTGTTAGGCAACACTAAGCCATAAAAATATAATGCCAAGCACTACAACGGTAACAGCTGCCATTATAGCTGCCAATACAAATGGGTGTACGGCAATATTAGACTTTACCGATTTGCTTTTTTTATGTTTGGCAGCTGTATCGTGTTTTATTGGCTTTAGCATAGTATAACCATTGTTAAACTAAGATGGCTAAATAACAGGTTTCCATAGTTTGCCATTAAAAAGTATTGTTTGACTGTGTTTTACTTTTACACATCGCAATTCTATATATCGGCTGTTTACAGTTGCATAGCATTCTTTAGTACAAGTGTGCGACGCAAGTAAAGCCCCATTGCTATTGAATCGCCTGGCTCAAAACATGTTTAGCCCCAATTTTATTGTGAAACGGCTGGCCCTTGCCAGGTGCTTTTGGGGTTAAAATGTTTCCATAATAAAGCCGATAATTTACGGGTAATCACCCAGGCTTCGTTATTGTATTCCCAGCTTTTATCGGTATTGTTTTTTGTGAAAATGCTAAAAATGTATGGATTAGCCGCATTGTTTACATACAAAACCTCGGTGCGGCTGGCATCTACTGCACCACTTTTTGCAGCAGTGAATATGCCCGGTGGCACCTGGGATAAAGCTTCTTCATCCCAATACTGCCGGCTAAGAATGCGCAACATTTTTTCGCCAGAGGCCTGACTAAGTATGTTGCCCTGCACTATGCGCTGCATAAAACTGGCCATTTCGCGTGGGGTGGATTGTCCCCAGCCATATTGGCTGCGGTTGGCTTCTCTACCGGGGGTGCGGCTGTTAACGCGGGTATCTTTAAACCCAAGGCTATCGAGTATTTGGTTTATTCTGAAACCACCACCTGCCAGGCCCTGTAACCAAAGACTGGCGCAATTATCGCTAATGGTTATCATCAGCATCATTACCTTGCTAAGTTCAATGGTGGAGCCAGGTTTAAAATTAGACAGTATATCGTCGCCTTCGTTATAAAATAAAGAATCTGTATAGGTAATACGTTGATGATAGTCCAACTGCCCGCTTTCAATTTTTTGCATAATGCCGGTTAGAATAGGAATTTTTACAATACTGGCTGTAGGAAAAATGCTATCTGCATTAATACTGGCTATGCGATTATGCTTTAAATCCTGCACATAAATGCCGATGGTGCCATGATAGTCTTTGGTAAGCTGGTAAAGTTCGTCCTGCAGTGCTTTGTCAGTTTTTTGTGCCAACACACTGGTAGTGCAAAAAAGGGCAATGCATAATAGTTTGTACATAAAATAGTATTGAATGTTTGAAGATAGCTAATTTTGAAAACCACCTGCTTATATTTACAGGGATCAAAATATTCTGTTGCAAAATTGTTAAGGTGTTTATTGTAAAACGCAGATGTACTTAATTTGAATAAAATAACTATACAATTAGTTAAATACCAGGCTATGCAAAAATTCTTATTTGTTCTTATTGCTTTATTGCCATTTCTAGCGCAGGCGCAGGTATTAGACCAGCAAAAAGTAAAAACCAATATTGACCAAAACGGCAATTATTTTCCTCAGGAGCGGGTTTATATGCAATTTGATAAACCTGCTTATGCACCCGGTGAAACCATTTGGTATAAAGCCTACCTGATGATGGGTACCGAACCTTCTTTTATAAGTACCAATTACTATGTAGATATTACCGACCCCAATGGAAATGTGCTAAAGCATTATATAATGCCTATTGTTGAAGCATCTGCCAAAGGTAGTTTTGATATACCCACTACTTATACAGGTAAAACAGTGCATGTGCATGGCTATACCCGCTGGATGATGAATTTTGATACTGCTTTTTTATATGAAAGGGATATAAGAGTAGTACAATTAAAACCAGCTGCTAACAATATTACCCCTGCAACCTATAAACCTGTTATACAGTTCTTCCCCGAGGGTGGCGACGCTGTTATGGGTATTAATAATAAAGTGGCTTTTAAAGCCATTTACCCTACCGGCAAGCCTTGCGCCGTTAAAGGCAATATTATAAACAACAAAGGCAAAGTTGTAGCCGATTTAATTACACAGCACGATGGTATGGGTGCATTTATGCTGGAGCCGGTTGCCGGCGAAACCTATACTGCCAAATGGAAAGATGAAAGCGGTGCTGCTTTTGAAACAGCTTTGCCGGCCGCCAAAACCCAGGGCGTAACCCTGGAAATAAAAGTAGTAAAGGATAAGGTTGGTTTTTTAATAAAGCGTAATGAAACGGCCCCGGATAAATTTAAGAAGCTTAATGTAGTAGCTACCATGCAACAACACCTGGTTTATATGGCGGGTGTAAAATTGGATGTGGCACCTATTATTGGCGGCTCAATACCCACCGCAGATCTGGCATCAGGCATTTTGCAGGTTACCTTATTCGATTCTAACTGGGTAGCGGTTGCAGAGCGAATTGTATTTGTAAATAACAACGATTACCTGCTGGAGCCGGAAGTTGGTTTTGCCGCCATTAACCTAAATAAACGTGGCAAGAATACACTGGTTATCAGCATGCCCGATTTACAGCAGGCAAATCTTTCTGTTTCAATAACTGATGCGGGTTTGGGTATTGACAGTAGCGATGATATTATTTCACATTTATTGTTAACCGGCGATTTGAAGGGTAGGGTTTATAAACCTTCCTATTATTTTTCTGATACCACCGATACCATTCAGCAGCATTTAGACCTGGTAATGCTTACCAATGGCTGGCGCAGAATTAAATGGGATGAGGTAATTGCTGGCAAAATGCCGGTGATTAAATACCCCAACGATACTGCCTATCTTTCTTTGTCAGGCAAGGTGTTTGGCGCCACTTCTTCCGATTTATCTACCGGCGGTTTATTACTCATGATTTTGGATAAAGGCAAAGACAGTGCCCGCAAAACCATTCAATCCTTTCTTAAAAAGGATGGTACTTTTTCCGAGCCCAATCTTATTATGTTCGATACCACAAAAGTGTATTACCGTATAGCAGGCAGCCAAAACCTGGCCGATAAAACAGAAGTGGCATTTAATGTGGGTATGCCGCCATCAACCCGGCCTATATTCTTTGATAAAAACGGGGCTTTGTATTTTATGGATTCTGCTACCGAATACCGCCTCCGTTATTTTGCGCTGGAACAAGCCCGACTTGCCAAGCTGGCCGAAGGTGCTACACTTGCAGCCGTTACCGTAAAAGCCAAAACAAAAAGCAAGCTCGAAATATTAGACGATACTTATACATCCGGCCTCTTTAGCGGCGGCAATGCCACGCAGTTTGATATTGCCAACGATCCCAGCAGCCGTGCCGCTCAAAATATTTTAACCTATTTACAGGGCAGGGTAGCAGGTTTGCAAATCAATGCCTCTAGTACGGTTGGCGGCACCAATGGCGTAACCTGGCGGGGTGGTACACCTTCTTTTTTCCTTGACGAAATGCCGGTTGATATTAGCCAGTTAACCAGTATGAATATGAGCACCGTTGCGTATATAAAAGTATTTCAGCCGCCTTTCTTTGGCAGTTTTGGTGGTGGTGCCAATGGCGCCATTGCCGTATATACACAAAGAGGTTCCAGCCAGCAAAACAATGGCCCCAGCCGTTCATTGCCTTACAAACAAATCATCGGTTATACCGGTCAAAAAGAATTCTATTCACCCAATTATGGCAGCTTCGATCAGCGTAACGACGAGGAAGATCTGCGTTCTACACTATACTGGAACCCCATGATTCTTACTACACGTGAAAATCATATTATCAAAATCCCTTTTTATAATAACGATATTACGCAAGGCTTTCGGGTAATTGTTGAAGGCGTAAGCAAACAGGGACAGTTAACCAGGGTGGTTAAATTAATTGAGTAGTTTATTGTAGCCGGTCAATAAAGCGCTTATTGGGCTTTACTTGCGTCGCACACTGCAGCTGAAGTAATACTACTCAGCTGCAGTTTTTGTTTCATGGTGGTTCATATCAGCTAAGGCGCTAAATATCAGTTTATAAAATATCTGTAATGCCCGCTTTTCTTTTTTTGCAAGCCTCGTAAATTTATTCGTACTTTAAAAATTATTCATTCAAATTTTAGATGCACCATAATGAAATATAGCCCGGTTAATAATTATATAAACGGTCAGTTTGTACATAGCCAATCCACAGCTTCCCTAGAAGTTACTTCTCCGCTTAATGGCGAGTTGTTATCCACCGTGCCTTTATCTGTTGCCGCAGATATGGATGCCGCTGTAAAAGCTGCCAATGCTGCATTTGCCGGGTGGAGCAAAACGCCCATTAAAGAAAGGGTGCAGGTGTTTTTCAGGTATAAAAACTTATTACACCAGCATATGGATGAGTTGTCTCAACTCATTTGTGAAGAGAACGGCAAAACCATGGATGAAGCCATTGCTGAAGTAGAAAAAAGTATTGAACTAACAGAATTTGCCTGCTCACTGCCACAATTGGTTACAGGTGAAATTCTGGAAGTAAGCCGGGGCATAGAATGCAGAACTACCTATGCCGCTGTTGGTGTAGTGGCTTCTATTGTGCCATTTAATTTCCCTGCAATGGTACCCAACTGGACCATTCCCAATGCTTTGGCACTGGGCAATTGCATGATCATCAAACCATCAGAAAAAGTGCCATTAACAGTTGGCCGCCTGGCAATGCTATTAAAAGAAGCCGGCTTGCCTGATGGTGTTTTTAATATTGTACATGGCGATAGTGCCATGGTAGAAGCCATCTGCGATCATCCGGGTATAGAAGCCGTTTCTTTTGTTGGTTCTACCAAAGTGGCTAAAATTGTATACCAGCGTGCTACAGCAAATTTTAAACGTTGCCTGGCATTGGGCGGAGCCAAAAACCACCTGCTGGTATTACCCGATGCAATACCTGGTATGACAGCATTAAATGTGGTAGCATCTATGAGTGGCTGCGCAGGCCAAAGATGTATGGCAGCATCGGCTATGGTGGCCGTTGGTAATAGCGATCATATTATTGAAAAAATTTGCGAAGAAGCCCGTAAAATTATTCCAGGCAAAAACCTGGGTGCCGTTATTAATAAAGCATCCAAAGACCGCATTGAACAATTTATTACCGAAGCCGAAGCACAGGGTGCTAAAATACTGGTAGATGGCCGTGGCGCTGTAGTAGAAGGCAAGGAGGAGGGAACCTATGTTGGCCCAACCGTAATAGATTATGTGCGCCCCGATATGGCCGTAGCCACAGAAGAAATCTTTGGCCCGGTTATCAGCATTATGCGCACCAATACTGTAGATGAAGCACTTGTTATAGAGAATGCTAACACTTATGGTAATGCGGCATCTGTATTTACGCAAAACGGCGGTATGGCCAGGTATATTATTGAAAATGCAAGTGCTGGTATGATTGGAGTAAATGTGGGTGTGCCTGTACCACGTGAACCATTTTCATTTGGTGGCTGGAACGAAAGTAAGTTTGGTGTAGGGGATATTACCGGTAAAAGCTCCATTGCTTTTTGGACAAAACTAAAAAAAGCAACCGTAAAATGGAACCCCGAGGCGGGTGTAAACTGGATGAGTTAGTGCAGGTGCTATCATATGAATTTGGTTGATTTGTGCCACCATCAAAAATAATATCAACAGCCGGGCCATAGACAGGCGTACAAGAGTGCGACGCAAGTAAAGTTTGATAGCAAGGTAAGTGCCGGGCTCAAAAAATAATAATAACAATACCATTTTAAATGCAATACTATGATGCAGGATGCACCAAAAACGCAGGAAGAAATTGATGCCATTTTACAGGATAACCTGGATTACACCCTTTTTAGCTGGAGCAAACAAAAGGGGCTGAATCCCATAAATGTATCTCATGCTGAGGGTGTTTATCTGTACGATTATAGCGGCAAAAGGTATATAGATTTTTCTTCTGGATTAATGAACGCAAACATAGGCCATGCCGATAATAGGGTAACCGATGCCGTAGTGGCGCAAATGCAGCAAGTGAGTTATGTTACACCTTCATGTATTACCAAAGTGCGGGGCGATTTGGGTAAAAAACTGGCGGAGATTACACCCGGCAATCTTACCAAAACCTTGTTTACGGTTTGTGGCGCCACCTCTATAGATAATGCCATTAAACTGGCAAGGGATTATACTGGTCGGCACAAAATTATTGCACGTTACAGGGCTTTTCATGGCGCATCAATTGGTGCAATGACGGCGGGTGGTGACCCCCGTAAAATTAAACACGATGCACAACAAATGCCCAATGTGGTGCATATTGAAGATGCGTATTGTTATCGTTGTCCATGGGGCCAGCAATACGGCAGCTGCCATATGGAATGTGTATCGCATATAGATCGTTTGCTGGAGTTTGAAGGCCCTGAAACCGTGGCTGCTATTATCATGGAAGGGGAAAGCGGTTCGTCGGGTTGTATCAAATATCCGCCGGGATATTTAAAACAGGTAAAAGCCTTATGCGAAAAACATGGCATTCTTTTTATAGCCGATGAAGTAATGAGTGGTTTTGGCCGTACAGGTAAATGGTTTGGTGTAAACCATCATGATGTGGTACCGGATATGATTGCTACAGCCAAGGGTATTACCAGTGGTTATATTCCATTGGGCGCATTAATTGTATCGGATACTATTGCCAAACATTACGATGATAATGTGCTCATGTTAGGACTTACCTACTCGGCACATGCCACTGCACTGGCTGCCGGGTATGCTGTGGTAAATATTTATGAAGCGGATAACCTGATAGAAAATGCCGCTGCCATGGGTGCTTACCTGGATGAGCAGGTAGCATTGTTAAAAGAAAAACATCCATCCATAGGCGATTGGCGCAATACGGGTTTACTGGGTTGTATAGAGTTGGTAAAAAACCGGGACACCAAAGAACCTATGGCCCCGTTTAATGCAAAGCCAAACGATATGGCGATCATGAATAAAGTAGCTGCCCGTATAAAGGAATTGGGCATGTATACTTTTGTACGGTGGAATTATATTTTTATTGCTCCGCCACTCATTATTACCAAAGCACAAATTGATGAAGGTTTGGCCATCATCAGCGATGCAATAGCTATTGCAGATGAATATGTAGTGTAACCGCTAGTAGAATTAAATTCCCCTGATTTTAAGATGATGATAGCATTGCCAAATTACAAAAGCCGCGATAAAATAACGGCTTTGTGCATGACAATACTTAAACATCTTCCAAATAATTTGCCTTATGAGAAAAAGTAGTAGCATCCTCGTCATCCTGTTTTGTTGTTTGATTGTGTGGCCTTCAAAATCAACGCATGCGCAGAAAAAAGCTGCTCAAATTTTTGCAGATAGTCTTGTTAAACCAAGAATGCGCATCATCATTGATAATGATTTTGGTGGCGACCCCGATGGCTTATTCGAATTGGTACAACACCTGCTGTCTCCCTCCGTTGAAATCCGCGCCATTATTGGATCTCATTTAAAAGTAGGCGATGGTTTCGATCCTTCCAAAGAAACCGCCACCAACGCCAAAAAGAAAGCAGAAGAAGTTTTGAACATCATGCAACTGGGTAAACAAATTCCTGTTTATCAGGGTGCTAATATGGCATTAGCTAATGATAGTACCGCACAGCCATCCGATGCCGCAAATGCCATTATTAAAGAAGCCATGCGTGATGATACCAAACAGCCGTTGTATGTGGTTTGTGGTGCAGGTTTAACCGATTTGGCAAGCGCTTTTTTGCTGGAGCCAAAAATTGCCGGCCGCTTAACTTTAATCTGGATTGGCGGTCCCGAATACGCCGCATTGGCCACCCCACCACCCGGATATACCAGCCTGGAATATAATTTGGGTATCGATCTCAACGCCGGCCAGGTGATCTTTAATACATCCACCATTCCAATTTGGCAAATTCCCCGCAATGCCTACCGACAGGTAATGATGCCTTATTCATCCCTGCTGTTGAAAGTTAAAACCCAGGGCAAAATTGGTGAATACCTTGCCAGCAATATAGAGCGGGTAATGAAGATGGGCCTCAAATACAATTTCAATGTTGGCGAAACCTATATTTTGGGCGATAGTCCGCTGGTGTTGTTAACCGCCTTGCAATCATCTTTCGAAGCTGATCCTTCATCAAGCAATTATGTGTTGCGACCATCGCCAGTGATCAATAACCAGGGTTTGTACGAAGTAAACCATAAAGGAAGAAATATACGGGTATATACCCAGCTGGATACCCATTTATTGTTAGATGATTTGTATGCAAAGCTGGCTTTGTTTAATCAGGCCAGGTAGTTTTTGTGCCGGTATTATTAGCCCGGCGATAGCAAAAAAATCAACATCCTTGCGTCGCACACTTGTACGTTTGGCTCATGGCTCAGCAAAGAACAAAGCCCCGAAGTGTGCGACGCAAGTAAAGCATCATTTCTATTCAAAAGCCGGGTACATAAACCAAACAACATGAAAAAAGTTAAGTTTACGCTAGTGGTAGTAGGGTTGGTGTTATCCATTTTTAACTCAACCGTATTTGCGCAATTGGGTAAAAAGCCACGTGTGCTGGTGTTAACAGATATTGAGGCCGACCCCGATGATACACAATCCCTGATTCGTTTTTTATTATATGCCAATCAGTGGGATGTTGAAGGTTTAATTGCAACCACTTCAATTCATCAGCAATCAAGGGTGGCACCCGAAAGTATTTTAACAGTGCTGGAAGCCTATAAAAAAGTGCAACCCAATTTATTAAAACACGAAAAGGGATATCCCACATTCGATGAACTAAAACTCAAGGTGAAAAAGGGTTTGCCAATATATGGTATGCAGGCAGTGGGTGAAGGAAAAGAGTCTGAAGGTGCTAACTGGATTATAAAAACTTTGGAGAAAAATGATGATCGGCCCTTATGGGTTTCGGTATGGGGTGGCCCTAATACTTTGGCACAGGCACTATGGAAAATTGAGCATACCAAAACCGCCACCGAAGCAGAAAAACTATACAAAAAATTAAGGGTATATACCATCAGCGATCAGGATGATAGCGGCCCCTGGATAAGACAGCATTTCCCATCAGTGTTTTATGTAGTTACGCCAGGGTATAATTACGCTTTTGCCACCTGGCTGGGTATGGCTTTTCCAATGTCGGGCTCCAATACAGAAGTTACTTCCGCAGATTGGCTGGCAAAAAATATTCAGCAGGGGCATGGTCCGCTGGGTGCTGCCTACCCTGATGTGGCATATGGTATGGAAGGTGATACGCCCTCTTTTTTAAATCTGATCAATAATGGACTTAATGATCCGGAACATCCCAATTATGGCGGCTGGGGTGGCCGGTATGAATATTATTTACCCGAATTTCAAGACTCAAACACTGGCAGGTTTAAACGGGATGTGTGGCCAAAGGATGAGCCTGAAACCAGACCCATCTGGACAAATGCCAGCGATTCTGTAGTATCGCCATTAGATAAAAATACATATTCAGGTAACCGGGAAACCATCTGGCGCTGGCGCACCGAATTTCAAAATGATTTTGCTGCGCGCATTTTATGGACAACAAAGAATTTTAATGAGTGTAACCATCCGCCAGTGCCTAAGTTGGCTACCAGTGATAAGTTTACAGTAAAGTCTGGCGAACAATTTCATTTAAATGCAGCTGGTACCACAGATCCCGATGGCGACTCTATGAGTTATTTATGGTTTCAATACCGCGAAGCAGGTACCTTTAATGGTACGGTAAGTTTAAAACCATATTCGCCCAACTTATACGATATACCTGTAACAGCACCTGTAGTAAACAGTGTGCAAACCATCCATTTTGTTTTAAAAGTAACAGATAAGGGAAGTCCTGCATTAACAAGGTATAAAAGGGTAATTGTAACTGTAGAGCCTTAATGCATTTTATGTACCCGTCCTGGGTTCTTTGGGCAACTTAGGTTGCGTCGCACACTTGTACGTTCGGCTCATAGCTCGGCTAAGAGAAAAGCCCCGAAGAGTGCGACGCAAGTAAAGTCCCATTATTAATCAACTGCAGGGCTAATAATTTTATACGAAGGCGGCTAGGATAATTTTACTTTTTCAAATGCATTTCGCAATGCATCAATAATCATATTGCAGTGATCTTTGGTAATGGTTAGTGCGGGGCGCATAGTAATGATATTACCTTCAATAATTTTAAAAGCTACCCCTTGCTGCATACAATGATACATGATGGCTTCTGCTTGCTGTACCGCCCTTTCTTTGGTGGTTTTGTTTTTTACAAGGTCAATACCAATATGAAAGCCCTTGCCGGCAATATTGCCAATGATGGGATAAGTATCCTGTAAGGCTTTTAATTCATCCATCAGGTATTGGCCAAGTGTTTCAGCATTTTGTACCAGTTGGTGTTCCTGTATATAATCGATGGTGGCCAGTCCGGCAGTGCAGCATAGGGGATTTTTTTCGTGGGTAAAATGGCCAATGGAGCGGTGTTGTAAAATATTGTATTGCTCTTTGGTTACAATGCCTGCAAAAGGCATTATGCCGCCGCCAAGCGTTTTGCCCAATACCAGCACATCTGGTGTTACAAAATGTTCGCAGGCAAACATTTTACCGGTGCGGCCAAAGCCTTCAATAATTTCATCAAAAATCAGCAGCATATTGTATTGGTGGCAAAGGGACTGAACTTCTTTCCAGTAATTGGCCGAAGGCACCACTGGTGTGGCCGAAATGGGTTCGCCAATAACTGCCGCCATATCGGGGTTGCGTTGCAGAATAATTTTTATTTGCCGCAGGTAGGCCTCATCAATATCGTCAATATGGGTAAGTTGCCAGGGGTTGCGGTAATAATTGGGAAACTCTACATGAAAAGCACCAGGTACCATGGGGCCCTGACCAGTGGTAAAATGTTCTTCTCCACCCAATGCCGCCGATTGAAATCCGGTGCCATGGTACGAATCCCAAAACGATAAGGTTTTCCATTTGCCTGTTACCTGTTTAGCCAGCATTACCGCCATTTCTATGGCTTCTGAGCCACCCGGGCAAAACAAAACCCTGTTTAATCCTTTCGGTGTTACCGCCACTAATTTTTTTGCCAGTTCTATGGCGGGCACATTGGTATAACGCCTGGGTGTAAAGGCCAATGATTGTTTTAACTGCTCAATTATTTTTTGGATAACATAGGGGTTACTAAAACCTGCATTGTGTACACCATTGCCATGCAAATCCAGATAGGCTTTGCCTTCCATATCGTAAATAAAAGGACCTTCGGTTTTAGACAGGGCGTTCATTACCGGTGTAGATAATGCCTGGTGTAAAAAGTATTTGGCATCTTCTTCAATTAATGCTTTGGTAGCATCAGTTAATTGATGGTGATAGGCGGCTCGTAAAGGAGATTGATTGATATCTCCCTGCTCCATTGATATTAGTTTACTACTCATTGCAATAATTGAAAAACGGTTATTTATTGGCCAGGCAAAACGCTTTGTGCCACTTTACTTGCGTCGCACACGTGTACGGCATAACTATATGGGGCAAAAATTAAAGGTTGTCCATTGTAATCATGGCTTTTATTACGCCATTTGCCGGGTTTAACCAATTGGCAAACTCATTTTTTACATTATCAAAATGGGTGGTATGGGTAATATAATTAGCCGGGTTTACCTGTTTGTTTTTTATACAGGCAATAACATGGTTAAAGTTGTCGCGGGTAGCATTTCTGCTGCTCATTAAAGTAGTCTCTCTTTTATGAAATTCAGGATGACTAAAACTGATCATTTCTTTTTGCAGGCCAATTAACACATAGCGGCCGCCATGAGCCAGGTATTGTAGCGCATTGTTTATGGCTTGCTGGTTTCCGGTGCAGTCAATTACTACCGTGGGCATTTGTCCGCTGGTAATGGTGGCCAATGCTTCCATTATATTGGTTTCTTTGGCGTTAATGGTATGGTGTATAGCCAGCTTTTCTTTGCAAAATGCCAGCCGGCTTTCATTTATATCCAGTGCAATTACCTGTGCGCCAGCTATGCGGGCAAATTCCATAGTGCCCAGTCCAATGGGGCCTGCGCCAACCACCAACACAAATTCGCCGGGTTGTACTTTGGCCCTGTCAATACCATGAGCGCCAATGGCAAGTGGTTCAATTAGGGCAAGTTCTTCATAGCTAAGATCATCTCCGTGTACCAGCGAGTAAGAGGGTACACTGAAATAGTCGGCCATGCCGCCATCAATATGCACACCGCACACTTTTATTTGTGTACAGCAGTTGGGTTTATTATTTATACAGGCAATACAGGTGCCACAGTTAAAGTAGGGTATGATGGTAACTTTTTCTCCAATTGAAAAACCGGGTGCATCGCTGGCGGCTACAATATTGCCTGATAATTCGTGGCCCAGTATTCTGGGGTATGAAAAATAGGGTTGTGTGCCTTCGAATGCATGTAAATCTGTACCACAAATGCCTATACGTTTAATGGCAATTATAGTATGGCCGGGTTGTAGAATAGGGGTTTCCTGTGTTTGGTATTCAAAATTGCCTGGTGAGGTGCAGCTTAAAATTTTCATGTATCAATTAGGATGTGATGATGTGGATTAAATAATTTTTGAGGCATAAAGTTACAAATAGGTGTTGAGTAAATTACAAACGAAAAGCTTTTGATTAAAGTGGTTGATTTTTATAAACTAATAATTGGCTAATTGAAAGATTAAGTAAGGTTTTAGAAATCCAACACCAATTGTTGAGATATGTTTGGAACGTACAAGTGAGTGACACAAGCGGCGATGCCAGCAGTACCTAAGCCTGCGCATAAATCATTGTAATTTTGCTAATTCAATTGTTAATGAAAGCATGGTTTTAGATTTATATTCAGTAATTTTATAAAGGCTAAACCTGGATATGAAAATTAATGCAATAAATAATCTTCTTACCGTTTTTAATAATTTGCCAGGTTTATTTATTATTCTTGAGCCAAACAGTCCATTATTTACTGTAACAGCCATTAGCAATGCTTATTTAAAGGCCACGCATACCAAAAGGGAAGATCTGATAAATAAAGGTTTTTTTGAAGTGTTCAGGAGTAATCCAAAAGACCCAAAGGAAACTTCAGTAGCATTGTTTAAGCATTCTTTTGCGTATGTGTTGGAACATAAGTTACCGCACGAGATGCAGGTACAGCGCTTTGAAATTCCCGAAGGCCATTCGCACCATTTAATTGAACGATTTTGGAAGCCCATTAATACCCCCGTACTTGATGAAGAAGGTAATTTGATAGCCATTATTCATAGTATTGAAGATGTTACTGAAAGCCTGGAAGCGCAGAAAATGGGATTGTTTTTTATGGATAAATTTTTATCTGTTGCCGACAATGCTATTACCGGATTTGTATTAACGAGTGAAGACCATCGGATACTGGAAGTAAATACTTATTTCTGCCAATTATTGGGATATAGTGAAGCAGAATTACTGGCCATGCAATGGAATGAAATTATTGATTACAATGCTATTGAATTGGAGCTGTTGCCTGAAGGGGAAAATGCTACTACTGCAAAACGTGGCGAAGCCATGGCTAAAAAGAAAAATGGTACATGGATTTATATCGAGTACTCTTCCTCCCACTTTAGAGACGAATACCGAAATGCAAAGCGAACCAGCTGGATGATAACCGATATTAGTGAGCGTAAGGAAAAAGAAACTGCCTTACACCAATTATTACTGGAATCTCATTTCAACAGCGAACTTTTACAACATGTGATAGGCAGTATTAAAGACGGGTTTATAGCGCTGGATAAAAATTGGGTATGTATTTATGCTAATGAAAACGTAGCTGCTTATTTTGGCAATAAGCCAGCCATAGAGCTTTTACAAAAAGTGATATGGTTTAATCAAGACCCACTGGCTATGCCGGGATTGAAAACCAGTTGTGAGCTGGTAATGCATAGCAGGCAGGCATTAATTAAAACTGAGTTGTATCCCTTATTAGGGAAATACATTGAATACAGAATATATCCCAGTGCAGATGAAGGTGTGGCGATATTTTTTGCAGACAGAACAGAACAGATTGAAGCTGCCAATAAAATACAGGAAAATGAGTATTTGCTAAGTACCATGATTCAGTCCATGGATGAAGGTGTGGCATTAGTTAATTTGAATGGAGAAGTATTGTTGTATAACCCCGCATTGGAAAAGATGCTGGGTTTGCCACCCCAGGATTCTGCTACAAAAGATTGGTCTAATATTTACCATATATGTAACCCCATTACCCGGGATGTTATACCCCCCAATGAATTGCCTATTGTAAAAGCAATGGCTGGTGAATTTACTATCAATGAAGAGTTTTTAATTTTAAATCCTATACAGGGTGATGTTTTTATAAAATGTTCGGCTTTTCCTTTAAAGGATAGTAAAGGCAATGTTATTGGAGGAATGTCTGTTCAAAAAGATATTACAGAAAGCAAAATAACTGCGCTGGCATTAAAGAAATCTGCTGAACAATATGGCAGTCTTTTTTTGGATAGTCCACAGCCGATGTGGATTGTAAATTATGACACCAAACAATTTGTAGAGGTAAATAATGCCGCCATTCGGCATTATGGATATAGTAAGGAAGAGTTTTTATCAATGACCATAAAGGATATAAGGCCTCCGGAGGATGTTGAAAAAATATATAATTTAGAAAGAATTAAGGAAGGTGGCATCTCTGTTTACCATGGCATATGGAAACATTATAAAAAAGATGGCACACTTATTACCGTGGAAATTACTTCTCATTTAATTGAGTATAATGACCAAACCTGTACACTTGTGCTGGTAAATGATATTAGCAATAAGCTAATGGCAGAATGGGAGAAAGAAAGAGAGCGAATTAATAAAGAAGCACTTATAAATAATACCAAAGATACCATCTGGAGTGTTGCTGCTGATTTTACCTTAATTGCCGCCAATAAGGTTTTTATTGATAAATACCATTCTTATAGCGGTGTATATTTAAAGGAGGGAGATTCTTTATTAGGCAGCAAATGGTTTAATCATTCACTTGTTGATTTTTGGAGAAGCAATTACCAGCGGGCCTTTAAGGGAGAGAGTTTTACCGTAGAAAATCCCTCACCAAAAATAGAAGGTAAGGCAGAAAGCTGGAGCCTGGTAAATTTTACACCCATAGTTGATGAGGATAAAATAATAGGTGTGGCTTGCCATGCTACCGATATTACTGAACGTATTAATACCGAAAAAATAATCCGGTACGAAAAGGAATTGTCGGATAATATTATCAATAGCTTACCAGGTGTTTTTTATTTATACGATAGTGAAGGTCACTTTATTCGCTGGAATAAAAATTTCGAAAATGTTACCGGTTATTCAGCTGCTGAAATAAGTACCATGCAGCCTTACGATTTTTATGATGCAGAAGAAAGAGAAAGGATAAAACACCGGATAAAAAAAGTATTTGAAAACAAAGAGCCGGGCATTGAAGTGGAATTGCTCACCAAACATAATACAAAGATTCCTTATTTTATCAATTCACATACCATTGAATACAATGGTAATAAATGCCTGATGGGCATTGGAATAGATATTACTGAAAGTAAAAAAGCTGCATACGAAATACACCTTAGTAACGAACGGTACGATTTATTAACAAAAGCCACCAATGATTGTATTTGGGATTGGGATTTAATAACCGGGAAAGTATTCAGGCCCGGCCGTAAGCTGGAAGTGCTATTGGGATGGGCTACCCAAAGTGAAGAGGAAGTAGATGCATTCTGGAATGCACATGCACATGCAGACGATTGGGCCGATGTTAACAGAAACCGCAATGCAATACTGGCCAATAAAGAAAAAAACTACTGGGAAAATGAATATCGGTTTTTAAAGCCTGATGCCTCCTATGCCTTTGTTTACGATCGGGGGTATATCATCCGTAATCAGGAAGGTAAAGCCATCAGAATAATCGGTGCATCACAGGATATTTCTGCACGCAAAGCATCAGAAAATCTATTGTTGGAATTAAATAAAACACTCGAAAAACGGGCGCAGGAACTTGCCGAGTCAAATGTAGAATTGCAGCGCTTTGGATATATTGTTTCACACGATTTACAGGAGCCCCTGCGAATGGTTTATAGTTTTATGGAATTGCTAAAACAACAGTATGCCGATAAGCTGGACGAAAAAGCCAAACAGTATATCTATTATGCAACCGATGGTGCCATTCGCATGAAAAAGTTAATTATGGATTTGCTGGAATATTCCCGCATAGGCACCAATAAAGAGCAGCTGGCAATGGTAGATCTAAATGAGGTGGTAGAAAGCATACGGCAGGTTTTTGAGCCATCCATTCAAAGCCAAAACATCACCTTGCTGGTACACCCACTACCAAAAGTTACAGGTATTCAATCTCAATTAGAACAACTAATGCAAAACCTGATGGGCAATGCTATTAAATACAAAAGCAAAAAACCATTGGTAATAGAAATTGGCAGTACCGAGAAACCTGATGCATGGGAAATCTATGTGCAAGACAATGGTATCGGCATCCCGTCAAAGTTCTTCGAAAAAATCTTTGTGGTTTTCCAGCGCCTGCATACCGAAGCTACTTATCCCGGCACCGGCATTGGGCTGGCTATTTGTAAAAAAATTGTACAACGCCATTATGGTCAAATATGGGTAAGCTCGCAAATTGGGCAGGGCAGCACTTTCTATTTTACCCTGCCAAAAAAAATTCCTGCACAATAAATAAATTCCCCCAAGGCCCGGAGAAAAACAGCCATTATTAGCCCGGCAAAAAATCATTAAACAGGCATTACTTGCGTCGCACACTTGTGCGGTTGTGTCATTGGGCGGCAGTGAAGTAAACATATAAAAGCAATACCGTTAAAACACGGTACAAAATCCGTGAAAATACGGGAACATATATTAAATTTTTCTAAGAAGTTTGTTGGGGAATTTTTGATTCAGTAAATTCATTTTATTCTTACCCAAAATTTTATTATGAAAACGAAAAACTGTCTTTTTGTTTTATTGGTTTGTTTAATAACAACTTCAATGTTTTTTTTTGGTTGTAAAACAGATCCAGTTCAAACCAATAATTGTGAAATAGATTCATTAAGTGTTTTTAATGCATATAAGGCTACTCACGGTTATATTGAAGATTCTTCTAACTTAAAAATCCTTGAACTCTTTACCACTAAAGATTCTTTATTCTCGCATGATACTGGAGAGGAAGTAGATACTGCTCTTTCAAATCGATGTTTGGAAAAATATGTTGATTTGATGGACAGATTTGGTATTAAAGATGATACCAGCCCAGCTCAAAGGGATGGAAAAGGTCGATTAACAAAGGGTGTTCGTTTTCAGAGTAAGGATTTAGAGAATTGGTTAAAAAAAGTTCAATCATCAGGAGCCACTGAGATAAGAATATGTCTGGGTCGTTATAATCAGGATTTTCTAGAAGCTTATTTCCCTCCTGATAGTGACGATTATAATAATAGGAAGAATAGGTTGACTGTTTTTCTATATCCTTACCAGTATGTAACCTCTCCATCTAGAGTAATAGTAGAAAAAATCGTAGGTAGTAAAGCGTACGACCTTGGTGGGTTAAAACCCTAAATCAAAATATTTTTATCGGAGAAGAACCTCAAAAATTAATATTATGAATGAAAAAATTAAACAAATTTTAGATGCCCCAACTGCAATTTCTGGCGAAGACGAAGGGCGGTCTGTCGATTTTACATATATTGACGAATGTATAGCTGAATATAAAAAAGTATTAGGGGAATATGGATTTGCAGAAAGAGAAAATTCTACTCCATCTTCTAGAACAAAACCGCAAAGGAAAATTACGTGGCAGGTGAGATTTAAAGGGTTGGACCTTTTTAAATGGATAGACGACATTAAACCTCCGGAAGGTGGAGATAATTCTCAAATTGAGTTAAGAGTGATTAATGCTATATACACAAAAAAATTTCTAAAAAACCAAGGCATAGCAGAAGGTACTGCTGAATATAAGAAAAGAATAAATAGGCATACTGTTTTCCTCGCTCCATATAGGATTGATTCAGAAGACCGATTGGGTTCTACGGCATATGATCTTGGTGGATTAAAACCTTAAAAAATGTTTCCCGAATATTATCAATATTTTCAGTATTTAAGTCTATTGATGGCAATTATATTTGCTAAAGAATTACGGCAAAATAAGCTTGAACTTTTTGTGCCTTTATTAGTAGTTGTGTGTATAACTGAAACAACAGCCAACTACTTGTCAAATATTTTAAATAGGGAGGATAATTATAAAGTATATAATTTGTATTTGATAATTTCTACTCCCCTAAGTCTTTGCCTTTTTTTTAAAATGTTGGATATGGGCAAAACACTCGCAACCAGAGTTTTTTTGTTTGGTGCTATTTTTTTCGAAATCTTTCTTATCATCAACTATGTCTTATTGCAGGGATTAGATACATTCAATTCATACTCTTTAATATTGATAATGTCACTGAATATCTTCTTTAGTTGCATGGTGCTACTTAATCTTGCACGAAATGAGGAAAGAGATATGGCCTTATTAAAAGAACCATATTTTTGGATAAATTCGGCTAACCTACTATTTTCACTTAGTACTTTGGTAATACTTGGCTTATATCAATATATTCATAAGCATAATATTGAACTTGGTAATAAATCACTTTATAGATACATAGTACCTGCAAGTAATGCTATTTTATATTCAGCTTATACGTATTCATTTTATTTATGCCGTACACAAGCGAAAACTACGAAGTGATACTATTGATAATAGCTGTTATTGTCGTATTGTTATTTCTTGGTATGACTTTCCTTGTAATGATTTCATATTATAATGCCAGAAAAAGGAAAATGCTTCAGGAGAAAAAAGATATGCAATCCTCCTTTCAAAACACCCTACTCCAAACTCGCCTGGAAATTCAGGAAGAAACTTTTAAAACCCTGAGCCAGGAAATCCACGATAATATTGGGCAGGCATTGAGTTTTATTAAACTCAGCATTAATACCATTGATGTGGCCGAACAGGAAACGGCGAAGGAGAAACTGGTAGAATCTAAACAACTCCTAACTAAAGTAATCCAGGATTTACGTGATTTGTCGCGAACCCTTAACCCTGATTTTATTAATGAAATTGGATTGGTGCAGGCTATTGACCAGCAAGTAGTGTTTTTAAATAAATCGGGTATATACAAAGCTGCTTTGCTGGTGAATGGTAGTGCAGAAAAATATCCGCTGCAAAATGAATTGGTGGTTTTTAGAATTGTGCAGGAGCTGCTGAACAATATTGTGAAACATGCCGATGCACATGCCATTACTATTGTGATGGATTACCAATTAGAGCAACTCGCTATTACCGTTACAGATGATGGAAAAGGTTTTGACACCCTTGCACTTCAAGCGGAAACCAATACTGGATTGGGATTGCGTAATATGGTGAATCGGATGCAATTGATTAAAGGCGCTATTGACATTAGCAGCAGCCCAGGTAAAGGTACCCAGGCGTTTATAAGCGTGCCAAAAACCATTGAACCAAGGGCTGATTGATGATTTGCTTTGGTATAAATACTTATCTGGTGTTGCCCGAATTTGCTGCCCATGGCGGTGCAGTATAAGAGTGCGACGCAAGTAAAGCATACTATTGTTATGTAGTCTGGCTCATCATAAATAAACTGCTTTTATAAGTTCTAGTTCATTTTTAAAAACAGTTGTAGCCAATTCCACGGCTGTTTTTCACTTCTATTTTAATAAAAACCCTTACTCAGTTACCCTAATCAAACGTTTGCAATGGCGGTTATGCAATTTTTGCCTTATTTTTAGTAATTGCCATTTGTATGAAGAATAAAATTATCCTAGCTATTTTTGGTGTTGTTATCGTTATTGCGGCTTTGGATAGCTGCAGCGATTCAGAAGCTATTGCAGAAGGCACCGTGCTTCCTGATTCTGTGAGTTATAATTTCAATATCAGACCCATATTTTCTGATAAATGTTTTAAATGTCATGGTCCGGATGCGGCAAAGCGAGAAGCCCATCTACGACTGGATATTGCTGATAGTGCCTATGCCGCATTAAAAGAAACCAAAGGCGCTTATGCCATTGTGCCCGGTAATGTAGATGCATCGGAATTGTTTAAAAGAGTATCGTCTACCGATACCAGTTACATGATGCCGCCGCCCAATGCGCACTTAGGCACTTTAACCCCATTTGAAGTTCAACTTATTAAAAAATGGATTGCACAAGGTGCCAAATACCAGAAACATTGGGCCTTTACCAGTCCGGTAAAAGCGCCTTTACCCAAAATAAGTGATGATAAATGGCCGGTAAATGCCATTGATTATTTTGTAATGCAAAAGCTGGATCAGCTAAACACTGCGCCTAATGAGGCAGAAGATAAAGAAAGACTGCTCAAAAGGGTAAGTTTTGATATTACCGGGTTGCCACCATCAATTGCTATGATGGATAAGTTTTTGGCTGATAATTCTGATAAAGCCTATGAAAAAGTAGTAGATCAATTATTGCAAACGCCACAGTATGGCGAAAAAATGGCTTTGCATTGGCTGGATATTGCACGCTATGCCGATAGTTATGGTTACCAGGATGATAATATTCGCAGCCAATGGCCATGGCGTGATTGGGTAATTCATGCATTTAATAAAAACCTGCCTTTCGACCAATTTCTTACCTGGCAAATTGCCGGAGATATGCTGCCCAATGCTACCCAGGAAGAAATGCTGGCAACCGGCTTTTTTCGTAATCATAAATATACCGAGGAGGGTGGTGTAATTCCGGAAGAATACAGGGTTGAGTACCTGGTAGATAAAACCAAAACCTTTACCAAGGGTATTTTGGGTGTAACCATGGAATGTGCCCAATGCCACGATCATAAATATGATCCATTCTCCCAAAAGGATTATTATCAGATGCTCGCCTTTTTTAATAATACCAAAGAAGCGGGTTATGAGGGAGATGTAAGTACTTCTAAACCGGCCAAAACACCTTTTCTGGTATTGGGCGATACTGATATACAGAAAACCCTGAGTTTTATTCATAAAAAAGATACGGGGATGTTAACCATTTCGGTTATGGGCGAATTAGATACCCTGCGCAAAACATATATTTTAAACCGTGGCAGGTATGATGCACCCACTGTTGAGGTAAACGCTGCCGCACCTGAGTCTATAATGCCCTTTGATACTACCAAATTTCCCCGCAACCGGCTTGGTTTGGCCAGGTGGACGGTAGATAAATCAAACCCGCTTACCGCCCGGGTATTTGTAAACCAGATCTGGCAAGATATTTTTGGCCGGGGTATAGTAAAAACTACCGGCGATTATGGTATGCAGGGCGAACTGCCCACCCATCCTGAATTACTGGATTGGCTGGCAGTTGATTTTATGGAGCACAACTGGGATGTAAAATACCTGCTAAAAGAAATACTGCTTTCTGCTACTTACCGCCAAAGCACCATTGCCACCAAAGAAAAGCTGGAGAAAGATCCTGAAAACAAATTCTATACACGTGGGCCTCGAACCCGTTTAACTGCCGAGTTTATTCGGGATATGGTATTGGCCAGTAGTGGTTTATTGGTGCCTGTTATAGGTGGCCCTAGTGTAAAACCTTACCAGCCAGCCGGTTTGTGGGAGTCTGCTACTTCGGGCCGTGGCGTTTTGGCTACTTATAAACAAGACCATGGAGAGGATTTATACCGCCGCGGTATGTACACCTTTATAAAACTTACGGTACCACCGCCATCTATGGTAATGTTCGATGCCAGTAACCGCGATCAATGCGAAGTAAAACGTTCCAAGACCAACACACCTTTGCAGGCCTTAATTATGATGAACGATCCATTGGTGCTGGAAGCATCCAGGGTATTGGCGCAAAAACTATTGGTTCAAAATGCCGATCAAAAATTACAAATCAGCAATGCATTCAGGCTTATTGTTTGCCGCAAACCAACTGATAAGGAGATGACCATTCTGGGCGATTATTATAACCAGCAATTGCAGCAGTTTCAGCAAAAAAATTTAGATGCCAACAAAACCATTCAAGTGGGTGAGTGGCCGGTAAATGATAAGGCCGATATTAACCATTCAGCTGCGTTAATGAAAGTAATTGTAATGATATACAATATGGAAGAGTCCATCATGAAAACATAATAAGGCAATAACTAGTAAGGGTTTTATTTTTTGGTCGCAGGCAGTAGAACTAATATTAAGCTTTACTTGCCACGCTCGGTTCGGGGTTCGGTTTTTATGGCAGCAAAAAACAGCCAGATTACATGTTAAAAGTGTAAAATAGTTTACTAAAAAGCAAATTCAGCATTCATGCAAAAGGAAATATTTGAACACGGATTAAACCACAATCGCCGTAAATTTTTATCACAGCTAAGCCTTGGTATAGGCAGTGTGGCACTGGGTTCACTGCTCATTCCCGATCTTTTCAGCAACAATAATCCCGATGCTATTATGGCGGGCTTACCACATTTTGCGCCCAAAGCCAAACGCATCATTTATTTATTCCAAAATGGGGCACCTTCCCAATTGGATTTGTTTGATTATAAACCCAAATTACAGGAAATGTTTGGGCAAGATTTGCCAGCTTCTATTCGCAATGGTCAGCGCCTAACGGGTATGACGGCCGATCAGAAAAAATTTCCTTTGGCAGGTACCGTTTTTCAGTTTAACCAATATGGCAAACACAAAGCCTGGTTAAGCGAGTTACTGCCCCACACGGCCAGTGTAGTTGATGATTTATGTATCATCAAATCCATGTATACCGAAGCTATTAACCACGATCCGGCACTTACATTTTTTCAAACCGGAGCACAGGTTGGTAACCGGCCCAGCATGGGTTCCTGGGTAAGCTACGGTTTGGGTACAGAAAATAAAAATCTGCCTGGCTTTTGTGTATTGTTATCCAAAGGAAAAGGTAACGGGCAAGGTGTGTATTCTAAATTATGGTCAAACGGATTTTTAGATTCTTTTTACCAGGGCGTACAATTCAGCAGTGGTGAAAACCCGGTATTATACCTCAATAATCCCGATGCGGTAAGTAAGGCCGACAGAAGAAATATGCTGGATAAACTGGCAGAATTAAATGACGAAAATTATAAAACCTTTGGCGATCCCGAAATAAACGCCAAAGTACAACAATACGAACTGGCCTATCGTATGCAAACTGCAGTACCCGAAGTAACGGATTTAAGCAAGGAGCCAGAATCTATTATAAAAATGTATGGTGCCGATTGTTTGGTGCCGGGCACTTTTGCCGCCAATTGTTTATTGGCCAGAAAACTAAGTGAAAATGGGGTTCGTTTTGTTCAATTGTATCACCAGGGTTGGGATGCACATGGCGATTTGCCCTCACAAATAAAAGGCCAGTGTCAGGATGTAGACCAGGCCAGCGCAGCATTAATTACCGATCTTAAACAAAGAGGTATGCTGGATGAGACATTGGTAATCTGGGGCGGCGAATTTGGCCGAACCAACTATTGCCAGGGTACATTAACCAAAGAAGATTATGGCCGCGATCATCACCCCCGCTGCTTTACTGTTTGGATGGCCGGTGGCGGTGTAAAGCCTGGTGTTTATGGCGAAACAGATGAGTTTGGTTATAATATTATTGAGAACCCTGTACACGTACATGATTTTCATGCAACCGTATTAAACCTAATGGGACTGGATCATGAAAAATTAACCTATAAACATTTGGGCCGCAGATATAGACTTACTGATGTGGCTGGCAATATTGTAAAAGGCATTATTGCATAGTGAGATTTTAAAACTAATTTATTTTTACAACACATAAATTATTTAACTGCTACTGGTTAAACATTATTACAAGCCCGGACATTTTGATCCGGGCTTGTAGTTTATTGTAGTTTCTGCAACAATAAGCATATATTTACTTATTAACTTATGACATTGACACTTTATTTCCTAAACTGTATTTTCTAAATTTTTTTCTTTAACAGTAGTTTTTTCTTTCAATATTCTATCAATCATCAGCGCATATTTGAAAGGATTGCCGCAGTAAAATCAGTTGTTGATTTTGCATTAGCTTTTTGTGTACATATTCTGCGTTTAATACTAAATTAATTATTGCCTGCAGTTTTATAATTATAGTAAACATGTTGTTTAAGTTAAATTGATAAAATGGAATTGCATTGTATTGCATTACAATTGTTTTGTAATGAGTATAAGTAAAGCCATGTAATGTTTATTTATTTTATACAAACTGGCAAATGAAACTAAATGAAGAAAAAAGCGAAAAAGTAGCGGTAAATAAATACCTGATATCAAAAGGTGTTGATGCCTTTTTTACGGATATATACAATGTGTATTTATTTATTGTCCGATTTTTTAAAGCCGTTTTTACTGCTCCTTTTGAGTTTAAGGAAATTATCAATCAGTGTTACCAGGTAGGGTATAAGTCGTTGCCATTGGTTGCCTTAACCGGGTTTATTACAGGGATTGTTTTTACAAAACAATCCAGGCCATCTTTATCTACTTTTGGCGCAAGTTCGTGGTTGCCATCCCTTATTTCAATTGCAATTATACGAGCATTGGCACCATTGGTAACTGCATTAATTGCTGCAGGTAAAGTGGGGTCTAATATGGGTGCAGAATTGGGCTCGATGAAGGTAACCGAGCAAATTGATGCGATGGAAGTATCCGCCACCAATCCATTTAAATTTCTGGTGGTTACGCGTATTTTGGCGATTACTTTTATGTTGCCTGTATTGGTATTATTTACAGGTTTTATTGGCATGATGGGTAGTTACCTGAATGTATATCATAACGAGTTGACCAGCTTTACCGCTTTTTTTAAAAGTGCATTTAACACTATTTCATTTCTGGATATTTTTTCCTCCATTTTTAAGGCTACCATGTATGGATTTACTATTGGTGTGGCTGGTTGCTATCAGGGATATAATGCGCAAAATGGAACGCAGGGAGTTGGCCGCGCAGCCAACTCAGCCGTAGTGCTTTCTATGTTTATGATTTTTGTAGAGGAGTTGGTGATTGTTCAGCTTGTAAATGCCATAAGGTAAGTAGTATGGTTTGCCTCTTGGAATTTTTGGTTCCTGCCTTTAGCTGAATATAGTTGTGAACGTACAAGTGTGCGACGCAAATGGGCTGAGGTTAGAATTTGCTGTTGGGCTAATAAAAGTGCTTTAAAGAAATATGCTGTTGGAAAATTAGAAAATGGAAACTACAAAAGAAAATACTGCATTTGAGGAGCCTGCTATTTTAATAAAGGGATTGAAGAAATCTTTTGGCAATTTGGTGGTGCTGAATGGGGTTGATTTAGAGGTTAGAAAAGGAGAAAATATTGCCGTGCTTGGCAGATCGGGTAGTGGTAAATCTGTACTTATAAAAATTATCAGTGGCTTATTACAACCTGATAGTGGCAGTGTGCAGGTTTTGGGAGAACAAGTAGACAATATTAGTGCAGCAGATTTGCAAAGATTGCGTTTGAAAATCGGATTTTCTTTTCAAAGCAGCGCGTTGTACGATAGTATGAGTGTAAGAGAAAATCTGGCTTTTCCGTTAGTAAGAAATAAGAGAGAGTTGAGTGCTGCGGCGGTGAATACAGCTATTGAAGAAGTGTTGCATGAAGTGGGTTTGTCGCAAACAATTATGCAAATGCCATCGGAGCTTTCGGGTGGGCAAAGAAAAAGAATTGGTATTGCCCGAACATTAATTCTGAAGCCGGAAATTATGCTGTATGATGAGCCAACATCGGGTCTTGACCCAATTACCTGCGGAGAAATAAATAAGCTTATAATAAAAGTACAGCAGCAGTATAAAACCAGCTCAATTATAATAACCCATGACCTTACCTGTGCAAAAGCAACTGCCAATAGAATTGCTATGTTGCTGGATGGTAAATTTCTGGCCACAGGGAATTTTGATACAGTTTTTGATACACAAAACGAAAGCGTAAGATCATTTTACGATTATAATTTTACTACACATGAAAACAATAAATAATAACCGGCCTGTTATCGTTGGCATTTTTATATTTCTTGGATTAGCCATACTGGTTATTACACTATTTACTTTAGGTGGGCAGAAAAAAACCTTTGTAAAATCTTTTGTAATAAACGCTGTTTTTGATGATGTGGGTGGTTTATTAAAAGGGGGTAATATTTGGTTTTCAGGTGTTAAAGTTGGCACGGTGAAGAATATTAGTTTTTATGGAAATGCAAGTGTGTTGGTTACCATGAGTATTGAAAACAGCGCTCAGCCGCATATTCATAATGATGCTAAGGCCAGAATTGGCTCTGATGGATTAATAGGAAATAAAATAATCATTATTTATGGAGGCGATTCTGCCTCGCCGCAAATTGCAAAAGATGATTATTTGAAAGTTGAGAAGGCGCTAACTACAGATGATATGCTGGTTACATTACAGAATAACAATAAAAATTTACTGGACATTACCAATAGCTTTAAGAGTATAAGCAAAAAGATAGATAGTGGCCAAGGGACTTTAGCCATTTTATTAAACGATCCTGCTATTGCAAATACATTAAAAAATACAGTTGAGGAGTTGCAAACAACTGCAGGTAATTTTAAAACGGTTTCTGTAAACGGGAAAAATGTATTATTTGATCTGCAAAGTTTTTCAAACAAATTGAACAAGCCAGGCAATTCCCTAAATGATATAGTGGAAGATACCCTGGTGTATAAAAATTTGCAGGTTACCATGTTACAATTGCAACAGGCTTCAAATACGGTAAAGCATTTTACCGAAAACATAAAGCAGGTAAGTGAAAAGCTACTTCAGAATAATAATACTGCCGGATTACTTTTAAATGATTCAGCATCAGCAAACTCAATAAAGGTGATATTGAGGAACCTGGAATCAGGTACACTAAAACTGGATCAGGATCTGGAAGCATTACAACATAATTTTTTGCTGAAGGGGTATTTTAAAAAAAAGAATAAAGCTGAATAAACTGGATGGTTACCAAGGAAACCAGAAGCTGGAACATATTTGCCTGGATTCATATATGTAATTTGCTTTCTTTAATAGGGCATGGCCTAAATTTATTATTTTTACCTCATGAATTTACCGGGGAATATTATTTGGCTTATATGTGGCGGCTTTATGGCGGCAATGGGTTATTTTTTTGGAGGTTTATTGCTTTGTTTTACAATTATTGGGATTCCTTTTGGGTTGCAATGCTTTAAAATAGGCGGGTTTGTGCTTTGGCCTTTTGGCAAAAAAATCGTCGGTTCAAATAGTGCAGATGGTTGTTTATCAGTGATTTGTAATATAATTTGGATTGTAACCGGCGGTTTATATACTGCTTTTATTCATGTAATTTTTGGGTTATTACTTACTATAACAGTCATAGGTATTCCATTTGCCCGTCAGCATTTTAAACTGGCCGGTTTATCACTTGCACCTTTTGGGAAAGAGGTAGTTTATGATTAAATATTGATTATTTTCCGGGGAAGCAGTAAAAAATATAGTGTGAGTAGTTGTTTTAATCTGAAATATTTTAGTAGCTTTGCCGCCACTTTAAAAAAGGATGTGAATCCTGGATGCAATTTAAAAAATCAGAGATGCCGTATTTAACAACAGAAAAAAAAGCAAACATATTTGCAACTCATGGTGGTTCAGCTACCAACACAGGTTCTATTGAAGCTCAGATCGCAATGGTTACAGAGCGTATCTCAAGCATTTCCAAGCACTTGCAACAAAATAAAAAAGATCATTCTACACAACGTGGTTTGATGCAACTGGTTGGTCAGCGTAAGCGCTTGCTGGCGTATATGCAGAAGCATAACCTGCAGGGCTATCGTGCTTTGATTGAGAAATTAGGATTAAGGAAATAACTTTACGTATATGTAATAACTATTCCCAACTGTTGTTTATACCGGTTGGGAATAGTTTTTTGTATATATATCTGTTTTTATATCTGCATAACCAGTTTTGGTTATAGTACCCAACCCACACCCCGCTATTTTAATATTTCAAACATTATTTACATATGTTATCACAACCGCTACAAGCCAGTTTTACTTTACCCAATGGGGCAGAAGTAACTATTGAAACTGGTAAACTTGCCCGTCAGGCTGATGGTGCAGTAACCGTACGTCAGGGAAATTGCATTTTATTAGCTACCGTTTGCGCAAATAAAGAACCAAAAGAAGGTCAGGATTTTTTCCCATTAAGTGTTGATTATCAGGAAAAATTTGCTTCTGCAGGCCGTATCCCCGGCTCTTTCTTTAAAAGAGAAGCCCGATTAAACGACTATGAAATTTTAACCAGCCGACTAATAGACAGGGCCTTACGTCCTTTGTTTCCCGAAGATTATTTTTGTGATGTTCAGGTATTAATTTCTCTAATATCATCAGATAATGAAGTGATGCCTGATGCATTGGCATGTTTAGCTGCCAGTGCGGCTTTAGCCGTTTCGGATGTACCTATTAAAGAAATTATTTCAGAAGCCAGAGTAGCCCGTATTGATGGTGCTTTTGTGGTTAACCCAACCCGTTCACAATTGGCAAAAGCCGATATGGATTTTATCATTGCAGCAACTGAAAAGAACCTGATGATGGTAGAAGGTGAAAGTAAGGAATGCAGCGAGGAAGATTTGCTGCAGGTTCTTCAATTGGCCCATGATGCTATTCGTATTCAAATTAAAGCACAGGAAGAATTAAGAATAAAAGTTGGTTCGCCTGCTAAACGTGATTATACCAAGCCTTTACAGAATGAAGAATTGCAGGCCTCTGTAGCTGCTTTTTGTACTGATAAAATGAATACCATTGCTAAAGGTGGTACTGCAAAAGGCGAAAGAAGTGATGCTTTTTCTGCCTTGAAAGATGAATTAATTAAAAGTTTGGGCGAAGAAGTTGACGGATCTACAAAAAAACTTGCCAAAAAATATTTTGATGATTTACAGTGGGAATTGGTAAGAAATATGATGTTGGAAGACAGGGTTAGATTGGATGGTAGAAAAATGGACGAAGTGCGGCCTTTGGCAATGGAAGTAGATCCATTACCAACACCACACGGCTCATCTTTATTTACCCGTGGGGAAACACAATCTTTAACCACCGTTACTTTGGGTACACCATTGGATGAATTATTAATTGAAAGTGCTGCTGTTAGCGATTATAGTAAATTTATTTTGCATTATAATTTCCCTCCATTCTCTACCGGTGAAGTAAAAATGATGCGTGGCGTAGGTCGTAGAGAAGTAGGTCATGGTAATCTGGCCATGCGTTCTTTAAAACAAATGATGCCGGGTAATGAATACCCTTACACAGTTCGTGTAGTAAGTGATATCCTGGAATCAAACGGTTCTTCTTCAATGGCAACTGTTTGTGCCGGTTCACTCGCTTTAATGGATGCAGGTGTACCTGTTCCTAAACACGTAAGTGGTGTTGCTATGGGTTTAATTAGCCGCGGCGATGGTAAATATGCCATTTTAACTGACATTCTGGGCGATGAAGATCACCTGGGAGATATGGATTTTAAAGTAACCGGTACCCGTGATGGAATTTGCGGTGTGCAAATGGATATTAAAGTTGATGGCCTTAGCATGGAAGTAATGCGTGAAGCTTTAATGCAGGCACGTAAAGGTCGTTTACATATTTTGGATGCTATGTATGAATGTATGCCTGCCGCAAGAGCAGAAGTTAAACCACATGCACCAAGAATGGAGAAAATCTTTATCGATAAAGAATTTATTGGCGCTGTAATTGGACCACAAGGTAAAGTAATACAGGAAATTCAAAAAGAAACCGGTACTACCATTAACCTGGAAGAAGTTGATAATGTGGGCGAAGTAAGCATTTTCTCTAAAGAAAAAGAAGGTCTTGAAAGAGCACTTGCCTGGATTAAGAGCATTGTTGCTGTACCAAATGTGGGCGATGTATACGATGCCAAAGTTAAAAGCATTCAGCCTTATGGTGCTTTTGTTGAATTCCTTCCAAAAAAAGAAGGCTTGTTACACATTAGCGAAATAAGCTGGAAGCGCCTTGAAAATATGGACGGTGTTTTAAAAGAAGGCGATATGGTTAAGGTTAAACTGGTAGGTGTAGACCAAAAAACCGGTAAATTTAAATTAAGCCGTAAAGCATTAATGCCAAAGCCCGAAGGTGCACCGGAACAAACCGATCGCAGAAACGAGCGTAATTAATTATTACATACTTTACATAGAATACCTGTAGATTCGTCTGCAGGTTTTTTTATGCGCATTGCCATGGTATACGTATTTTTTAGATACCAGCAGTTGCAATAATGGCATCTTTACTTGCGTCGCAATCCTTTTATCGTTCGTATCATTGGGCGACAAAAAGAGTAATAAAAACGGGAGTAGGTTGCTATTTTGCTGCATAGCATTACTACAGTACAAGAGTGCGACGCAACAGCAGCTAAATGCTTGTTGTATGCCGGGTAAAAAAGCACTGGACAGTTGCATCTATTCAACTATATATTTTTTTCTGTATGAGTAATTATATACAACTTTTAATTGCACCTGTAACTTCAGAGGCATCAGACATATTAGTGGCGCAATTAAGTGAACTGGGATTTGATGGATTTGAAGAAAATGAAAATGCATTAATTGCTTATTGTGCCGAAAGCATGTATAATGCAGAGGCTATAAATGAACTATTGGAAGGTAATTACAGCTATACAAAGGAGTTGATAGCCAAAATTAACTGGAACGAAGAGTGGGAGAAAAATTTCTCTCCTGTGGTTGTAGATGATTTTGTTGGTGTTAGGGCACATTTTCATGAACCAATTAGTGGCGTATTTCACGAAATTGTAATTACACCCAAAATGAGTTTTGGTACCGGCCATCATGCCACTACCCATATGATGATGCAACAGATGCAGGGCCTTGATTTTACAGGGAAAAAAGTGTTTGATTTTGGAACCGGTACAGGCATATTAGCCATTCTGGCTGAAATGCTGGGTGCCACCGAAATTTACGCCATTGATAATGATGAGTGGAGTGTAGAAAATGCAGCAGAAAATATTAGTAATAATGCTTGTACCAAAATACAGTTGGCTTTAAATGATAACCCGGTATTATTGCCTCAATATGATATTATACTGGCCAACATAAACAAAAATGTAATTCTTGCTTTTTTTGATATGTTAAAAACCGGACTTAAACCAAACGGCCAATTGTTAGTAAGTGGCTTGTTGGCCGAGGATGAAAATGATATAGTATTGGCTGCTAATGCATTAGGATTAAAATTTGTGCAAATTATTCAAAGAGACAAATGGATTTCTTTATTATTTTTTAATGAAAATTTTCAGAATTGAATGTTAACGCATCATTAATTAATTAAAATCTATGCTATATTTGTTTCTCAGCTTTAACCAAGTACAATGAACGAACTCTTACTCATCATACTTGCTTATCTCATTGGTTCTATACCTACCTCTGTTTGGGTAAGTAAAAGATTCTTCGGGATTGATATTCGCGATTACGGCAGCGGTAATGCGGGTGCCACTAATACATACAGGGTACTGGGCTCTAAATGGGGTACTTTTGTAATGATAATTGATATGCTCAAAGGTGTTATCGCCACTTCTCTGTATGTAGTACTTCCACTGCGTTTACAACACAATGATTTATATCTTACCAACCTGATGATTGGTTTAGGTCTAGGTGCTGTACTGGGACATATTTTCCCTTTATGGGCAGGTTTTAGAGGCGGTAAAGGCGTGGCTACCTTGTTTGGAATGATAGTAGCTATTCAACCTGAGGTAGCTATTTATTGTATTGGTGTTTTCCTGGTAGTGTTGTATTTAACCAGATTTGTTTCCTTAAGTTCTATGCTGGCAGGTGTTGCTTTTGCCATTTGCATACTTTTTATATTTAATGATGATGTTACCTTATACCGCATATTTTCTGTAGCGGTGGCCTTACTGGTAATTCTTACCCACCAAAAAAATATCAATCGCATATTAAATGGCACTGAGAGTAAAGTGCCCATTTTTAAATACCGCGATCGCAGAAAGCAGAAAAGAAAAGACTTAATGGATTAGCCTGTTTTCATTTTTTAATTTACAAGTTTAGATTGTTTTCCAAATCATCTTCCTATCAATTTATTTGGTACAGAAATTGCTTTTTCCCCAAAAAAAATATTTATGAAATTCACATTTGTTCTGGCCGCTTTTTTGGCTGCTACTGGTTTCTCGGCATGTACCCGAAATGCTATAACAGGGCGTAGCCAATTGGCTTTGGTATCGCAAAACGAGGTTGTGAGCATGGCCAAAACAGAATATACCAGCTTTCTTTCCTCCAATAAGGTGGTTTCTTCAACCGCAAGCAAAGATGCAGAAATGGTAAAGCGGGTAGGAACCAGGATAGCCAATGCTATTACTCAATATTATACTTCAAAGGGTATTACGGGTGTTTTGGATAATTACCAGTGGGAATTTAATTTGGTAGATAGTAAAGAGGTAAACGCCTGGTGTATGCCAGGTGGTAAAGTAGTAGTGTATACAGGAATTTTACCCGTAACACAAAACGAAGCCGCACTGGCCGTAGTTTTGGGCCACGAAATAACACATGCCGTTGCCGATCATGGCCGTGAAAGAATGAGCCAGGGTTTGGTACAACAATTTGGTGGGGTGGCTTTATCTGTTGCATTGGCCAATAAATCTGCTGAAACCCAAAACCTGTTTAATTCAGCTTATGGTATAGGCAGCAATATTGGCGTATTATTGCCATTTGGCAGAAAGCAGGAACTGGAAGCCGATCATTACGGGCTTATTTTCGCTGCCATGGCAGGCTATAATCCACAGGAAGCAATTTCATTTTGGCAGCGGATGGCCAATTTAGGCGGTCAAAAGCCTCCTGTTTTTTTAAGCAGTCACCCAGCAGATGAGGAGCGCATTAAAAAGCTACAGGAGCTTATGCCCGAAGCGCTCAACTACTATAAACCCATATCAAAATAATCATAACTCATTAAAATTCATTTAAAAAGGGCCGATATCCCAAAATTGCTTTGCTGTATCAATGGGGGGTGGTATATTTTTACTAACTTTGCCCACCCAATTATTTCACCTTAAATTTTTTTAAGGATGTCTACATTATGTTTGCTCGAAAAGTTAGAATTAAAAGATGAGAAAAACCTGTTAATTCAGGGTCTTCCATCTTCTGTTGAGAAACAGTTTGCCAAACTTTCTTATGCCAAAAATCTTACCCCCTTGCTTAAAAGCAGGAAGATAGATTTTGCGTTGATTTTTGCGGTTAACCATCAGCAACTATGTACTATTCTGCGTGATGTTTTTCCGGCTTTGCACAATGAGAGTAATCTTTGGATTGCCTATCCTAAAACTACCAGTAAAATTGCAAGCGACCTTAACAGGGCCTGCAGCTGGCAGATAGTGGGCGACAATGAGTACGAAAACATTGGCGAAATTACTTTAGATCATGTATGGAATGCTGTACACTTCAAAAAACTGGAAACAGTTATGGTTCAGGAAGTGGCTGCAACCATAACAACTAAAAAGCAAAAATTAGCAATGGCGTAAAATGGCTAAGGCAAAACGTTTATGAAATTAATTAACGTTGAAATTAAAGCAAAATGCTTCCACTTAGATAAAGTGGAAGCATTTTTGTTTGCAAACAATGCCCGCTTTATTGGGGTGGATTTTCAAAAAGATACTTATTTCCAGGTGCCTGAGGGCAGGCTAAAACTGCGGGAAGGTAATATTGAAAATAATCTCATTTTTTATAAAAGAAATAATCAAAAAGGCCCCAAACAATCAGATTTTCATTTGGTACCTGCACATGCACCGGCCGCCCTAAAAGCCTTATTAACAGAGGCACTAGGCATAAAAATAATCGTTGAAAAAAAGCGCCGTATTTATTACCTGGAAAATATAAAAATTCATATTGATGAAGTGCCCGGTTTAGGCAACTTTATGGAAATTGAGGCGGGCAACCAGTTTAACCCTGTCTTAACTACAGAAGATCTGCACCGCCAATGCCAGGAACTGATGACTAAACTTGAAATTGATTCCGATTCCCTTATTGAAAATAGTTATAGCGATATGTTATTGCAATAACACCACCACCAATACAAGCTTGTTTTCTATTTTTTATGAGCCCGGCATGTTAGCAATATGTTGCTTTACTTGCGTCGCACACTTGTGCTGTGGTAAATTTTATCAGCAAACATTTTTTTATATATGATAGCAACCGCTTTAATGCCGTGATTTTATAAGTTTTGCTGCCATTTTGCAGAACGTACAAGAGTGCGACGCAAGTAAAGTTGAAGATTAATCTGCCGCCAGGCTAAAAATAAAAAAGCCATTTTTATTTCCTGGATACCTGCAAGAAAATGTATGATTCAGCATTCACAAAATATTATGAATTGGTAGATTTATTTTTACAATAATTCTATTGTACATATTGTTTTTATGCTATGTTTTACCCGAACCAATTAACTTATTTATTTCTCCTTATTACCATTTTATCACTGGTATTTTAGAATACATTTGCACGTTATGAAATATATATGCACCCGCCTTTCAATTGTACTTTTTGTAGTTGTTTTATTTAGTTGTAATAACACCAATTCAGCAGCTACAACAGCTAAAAACGAAACTATTAGCGATACAGTTATTAAAGCCACAGTACTCGATTCTGCGGATTATGATAAGCGTTTGTTAGCTATGAGTAACGGTGATACTACCGGCCGCTGGCCGGTGAAAGGTATTTATCCATTACCTGGTGCATTATTACCTTATAATAGAATTGTAGCTTTTTATGGTAATCTCTACTCAAAAAAAATGGGCATTTTGGGCGAGTTACCAAAAGACTCCATGCTGGCTAAATTAAAATTCGAGTTAGCTAAATGGCAGGCCGCAGATACAAGTTTACCTGTTATACCTGCATTGCATTATGTGGCTGTAACTGCGCAGGGGGCACCTGGTAAAGATGGCATGTATAGGCTAAGAATGCCTTTTCATCAAATTGATACTATTATTAACTGGGCCAAAGAAATAAATGGGTTAGTGTTTGTGGATATACAGGTATCTCACAGTAATGTAAATGCCGAAGTGCCCTTGCTGGAAACTTATTTAAAAATGCCCAATGTGCATTTGGGTATAGACCCCGAATTTTCGATGAAAAACGGTGAAGTGCCAGGAACTAAAATAGGTACTTTTAATGCAGCTGATATTAATGCTGCCGTGGATTATCTGGCTAAACTGGTAAAGCAAAATAACTTGTCGCCCAAAATATTGGTAGTGCACCGTTTTACACAAGGCATGATTACCGGCTATGATCAAATTAAAAAAGTGCCCGAAGTACAGGTAGTAATAGATATGGATGGTTGGGGTAGCAGAATATTAAAGCGTTCTACCTATTTAAGGTATGTATATAAAGAGCCTGTAGCATTTACCGGTTTTAAATTGTTTTATAAAAATGATACCAAAGCAGGTGATAGTTTATTTACTCCTTCTGAATTACTCAGGTTTACACCCAAGCCCGTTTATATACAATATCAATAGTAGTATCCCGCACATATTTTTATAATGAAAAAGCAAATAGCATTTTTGACTGCCATAGTATTTACTGCTTTGGTAGCCTGTAATAACCATCCTGAAATTGTAGATCAAACACAGGCGAAGAACAACGGTGTAGAAAAGGATAGCATTGCAACCGTAACAAAAGCAGATCTGGCAACTATGCTTGCCAAAAAAGAAGTGCCTGTATTATGTTATCATCATATTCGTGATTTCAGGCCCGGTGAAAGTGAGCGCATGAAAGGCTATGAAGTAACCCCGGCTGCATTTGCCGAACAAATGAAAGCACTGGCAGATAGCGGTTATCACTCCATTTTACCCGATCAATTATACAACTACCTGGTATATGGTGCAGATTTACCAAGCAAGCCAGTGATGATTACCTTTGATGATACCGATTTGGAACAATTTACCATTGGCGCCACAGAAATGAATAAATACGGTTTTAAAGGCGTTTATTTTATTATGACGATTTCTTTAAACCGGCCAAGGTATATGAGCAAGGACCAGTTGAAACAACTAAGTGATGAAGGGCATTTGATTGCCGGTCATACCTGGGATCATCATATGGTAACAAAATACAAAGGAGCAGATTGGGATACCCAATTGATTAAACCCAAAATACAATTAGAAGCCATAACGGGTAAAAAGGTAGATTATTTCGCCTATCCCTTTGGTCTATGGAACAAAGAAGCGATACCTGAAATTGAAAGCCGTGGTTATAAAATGGCATTTATTTTGTCCACAAAACGTGACTCTACGCAACCCTTATATACTATTCGCCGCATGATTGTGCCTGGCACTTGGTCTACACCCGGCATGATGAAAGCTATGAAATCAACTTTTCATTTGTAATAATACCTGATCATGACAACTGAAAAATTACCGGAATATTGGCAGCGTGGCCCTATTGACGGAATACCAGGTTTATTGCAACCTGTAGCACATACATTATTACAAGCCAGGCAGGAAGTGGAAGAAGTGCTTACTAATTTTCCGGCTGAGTTATTGTGGCAAAAACCCAATGGCTTAGCATCTGTTGCATTTCATATACAACACATTACTGGAGTAATTAACAGGCTGTTTACCTATGCCAGTGGCGCTATGCTTAATGCCCAACAATTAGATTATTTACAACAGGAGGGTATAGCATCACCCGACGTTACTAAACAAATACTTCTTCAAAACCTGCACCATCAAATTCAACAGGCAATTACCGTGTTAAGCCTTACCCACGAAAATATATTAACCGAAAAAAGATTGGTTGGCCGCAAGCAAATTCCTTCTACTGTAATTGGTTTATTTTTTCATGCAGCAGAACATACCATGCGGCATACAGGCCAGGTATTGGTTACTGCTGAATTTGTAAAAGCTATTGCTGTATAGTATATATCATTGGTAAAATAAAAGTAGTATCCGCCATAAAAGGCTTAGTAGCTCTAACAGAAATCCAGTATTTTCATGGTATATAATTGCTGTATGGAAATTCTGCAAACAATTTATAACGAGCTGGTTGCCTTCTTTAGCATTGGTCAGGTAATAACCATGTTTAAAACAGGCGATTATTCTGTTTTAAACACATTGGATGGCGTATTAGGTGTTATATCACCCTTAATTCCATTACTGCTCGTAATTGAATTAACCAGGGCGCTTCTCTTTAAAAAATTTAAACGCTCCCATTATCGTATCCAGTTTTTTATTTATGTATTTAATAATGTGGTAGGTCGTTTTATTTCCATTGGGGTGGTAGGGTTTATTGTTGGTGTATTGCAGCCTTATGCGCTATTTAATAGCAGCTTTACCTGGTACTGGCTTATATACGGTTATATAGTGTGGGAGCTGGCACATTTTGTGTATCATTTCCTTGGGCATAAAGTGCGTTTGTTTTGGTGCCTGCATTCAACACATCATGCGCCGGAAGCCATGAACCTGTCTGTAACCTACGCCCATTTTTTTCTGGAGGGTCCTTATGCCGATTTGATTCGTACTTCTATCTGTATTCTGCTGGGTGTAAACCCGCCACTATTGTTTTTTATCATGTTTATCGATGGATTTTGGGGCGCATTTATACATGCCGGCGAAAATCTAATAAAAGATGGTCGTCTCGGCTTTCTGCAAAAGCTGGTGCTAACGCCATCGCATCATCGGGTGCACCATGCACGTAACCCTTTGTATATGGATACCAATTTTTGTAACCTGTTAAATATTTGGGATAAGGTTTTTAAAACTTTTCAGCCCGAGCATCATGCTATACCACCCGAGTATGGTATTACACGTACCATGAATGCCCAAAATTTTTGGGATGTATATTTTGGCGAATTTGCAGCATTGGCAAAAGATATGTACAAGGCACCCGGTATTACAAACAAACTATTGTATTTGGTTATGCCACCAGGCTGGAGCCACACCGGTAATCATAAAACAGCCAGCGTGGTAAGGGCCGAATATTTACAGCAACAGCCTTTGCAGTAGCCCGGCATTTGTTACTATATATAGCTTTACTTGCGTCGCACTCTTGTACTACAGTAATACTAAGCAGCAAAAAACAACTACACACATAAGAACAAACATACCCGTGGTTTATTATTAACTGCGGGTATTGTTATTTAATGCAGTTATTTAATTTTCTTTGCAGCAAATAGCAATATAATGCAACAATTACCGGTATATAAAGTAGATGCATTTACCTCAGAATTATTTGGTGGTAACCCTGCTGCTGTTTGTCCATTAGAACAATGGCTGCCCGATGCACTAATGCAACAACTGGCCAGCGAAAACAATTTATCAGAAACCGTATTTTTTGTACAGGAAAACGGTCATTATCATATCCGTTGGTTTACACCGGCAACCGAGGTAAAACTATGCGGTCATGCAACGCTGGCAACAGCCCATATTTTATATACCGAACTGGGGTATACAAAGGATGAAATTTTATTCAACTCCTTAAGCGGCATATTAAAAGTTACATCGCCGGAACCAGGTACTTACACCCTGGATTTTCCAGCCATGCCACCTGATGCAATAACGTATATCCCCACGGCCATGTTAGAGGCACTGGGTGTTGCGCCCTGCCCGGTATATAAAACCAATATGGATTTTATGGTAGTGCTACCTTCTCAAGAGGCAGTTGAGAGTTTAGCTCCCGATTTTAAACTATTGGCTACTGTTGGTGGCCGCGGAGTTATTGTAACCGCCAAAGGCAATGAGGCAGACTTTGTGTCGAGGTGTTTTTATCCGCAAAGTGGTATTGATGAGGATCCGGTTACAGGCTCTGCGCATACCATTATGGTGCCTTATTGGGCAGCATTTTTAAACAAAACAAAAATGAAAGCCATACAGGTTTCTAAAAGGCGCGGCTACCTTGATGTGGAATTATCTGGCAACAGGGTATTAATGAGTGGCAGCGGTGTTACCTATTTAAAAGGAACATATATTGTAGCACTATAACCTTCTGCAATAACTAAGCGTAGCAGGTGTTTAATTGCTTTTGCCCAATAGCATTGTTGCAGTACAAGTGAGTGACACAACAATAGCTGACGCTTGGGTATAAGTTGGTATCATACTATAAAAATGTCTTTTAAAACCGTTTGGCATAACGGAACTTATTATATTATTTATGCAGCAGGGGCATCAATTAATTATTTATACAGATGGCGCTAGCAGGGGTAATCCTGGTCCGGGTGGGTACGGCGCTATTTTAATGTGGGGCGAAAAAAGAAAAGAGTTGGCGGCAGGCTACCGGCTTACCACCAATAACAGAATGGAACTGATGGGTGTAATTGCGGCATTGGAGTCTTTAACCAAAACCAATATTGCCCTAACTGTTTATACAGATAGTAAATATATTGTTGACAGTGTAGAAAAACGTTGGCTGGATAACTGGATAAAAACGGGTTTTAAGGGTGGTAAAAAAAACAGCGATTTATGGACAAAGTATTATAAGCTATCCCGCCAGTTTTCAATAAAATTTAAATGGGTTAAAGGCCATGCAGATAACCCATTTAATAACCGTTGCGACGAATTGGCTACTACCGCCGCCGATGGAAAACAATTATTAATTGATGAGGGCTACGAAGCTGAAAACAAACTGATATAAAACAAAAAAGGGGCAAAGCCCCTTTTTTGTTTTAACGGTATAAATACTTTATGCGTGTTCTTTTACGGTTTTAAGCGTCATTTTCTGCGCCATATAATATCCTCCGAATAGCACAGCTGAGAATACCAGGGTGGCATAAACACTATTTGGGTAAAAAGGCAAAGCATCTGTATAACACATAACCAAACCAGGCCATGTTAATGGGCGTTGTAAACCGCCTCCGCCTGCCCAAACTATAAAATTGCTAACCAAAAAATAAGCTGTAGGAGAGGCAATAGATGCCAATACAACACTCGAAAATTTTACATTTTTTATTAGAAAACCAATAAAAGTAAGTGCGCCTATTAGCAGGTAATTCTGCCATTGTCCTTCATAAAAACCAGGCGTTGCAGATAAACCTTTTGCATACAATAACTGGTAAACTGCATCTGAAATAAACAGTGATAAAATGGGTAAGGTAAAAGCCCATTTTTTGTTATTGATAAAAATGGCGCCACCAAAAATGGCCATGGCATATTGTGGGGCAAAACCTAAAGGACGGTTTGGCATAACCCTGTATAAGGCAGCAACCACAATTAATAATACCAGTGAAACGATAACAGATTTTGACAATTTCATATTTCAGAGTTATGCGGCAAAAGTAAGCGTTAATAGTTAAGGTACAAATGCTTTGTAGGCCAATACATTTTCGGTTGTGGAAATTTTATAGTTTTCACCCTGTAGAATGGCCACTACCTGCCCCTTGGATACAGTAAGTTGATTAGTGCCCGAAACCTGCATACTGCCTTGCATTACAGCGATAATTTCGAGCGAAGTAGATTGGGCCGAGTAGCTTTGATTACCGGAAATTTCAATTTTACTAATGCCAAAATCTGGTACAGGACATGGGTATAACTTTTCTCCGGGGGCGGCTTCCTCGCCTTTCATAATATTGGGTATAATGCCTTCGAAGGTGGTATGTTTTAATAATTCTGGAATATCAACATGTTTTGGTGTTAAACCACCACGTAATACGTTATCGCTATTGGCCATTAATTCCATGTTTTGTCCTTCCATATACGCATGCGGTATACCTGCTCCCTGAAAAACGGCTTCTCCTGGTTGTACCTGTACAATATTGAAAAAATAGATAGAAAATATTCCCCGGTCCATATCTCCGGTTACTGTATTATCCCCGTATAATTTTGCCACCCACCAGCCGGGCTCGCTTTTTTCTAACTGGTTTAATCTCTTTCTTTCCAGCTCTCTCGCCACCAAGGGCGATAAAAGCACATTTACATGCTCTTGTGGTAATTCCATCACATATTGATATAGGCCTTTATACCCTTTTTCAGCAAAAACATCTACAAGACCAACAAATTCAGGGGTGGTTGCCAATATATTTTGCAATAATGTTTTTTCTAAAAAGCCATGTAATAACCAAAACTCGCTAAGCGCCACCATTACTTCAGGTTTATGGTTTTTGTCTTTATAGTTGCGGGTAGGTGCATTAATGGGAACACCGGCTGCTTCTTCGGCCGCAAAACCCTTTTCCGCTTCAGGTTTAGAGGGATGCACCTGGATAGAGAGCATGTCTTTTACATCAAGAATTTTAAACAGGTAGGGTAATTCGCCAAACCTGTTAAATACCTGGCTGTTAATAGTTTGTTCAGGGTGGGCTTTAATAAAAGCCTGTAGGCTGATATCGCCTTCACTGGTTGCCAAAACTGATGAGGCCGAGGGGTGTGCCCCCATCCAATACTCGGCACAGGGTGTATGATCGGCATTGCCGGTTTGCAACCAGTTGGGAATAAATGAAAAACCGCCCCAGGCATAATGCTGTACTTTGCCTGTAAGCATAAAAATTTTATCTTGTATCATAGAATATCAGGGTATTGTTTACTACAATATTACGTTGTATTTTAACTACTCAATTGTAAACCCCTATCTAAATTTCTATGCAACATAATCAGGAAACCGGGAATAAGGGAGAGGAACTGGCAGCAAACTTTCTACAGCAATCTGGTTATACCGTTTTGGAACGAAACTGGCGTTATAAACACTGGGAGGTTGATATTATTTGCAGCAAAGCCAATCGCCTGCATTTTATTGAGGTAAAAACCCGAACCAGCAACCGCTTTGGTAACCCTGAAGAAAGTATTGGCCGGGAAAAAATGAATAACCTTAAAAATGCAGCAGAAGAATACCAATATCTACATCCAACATGGAAGTATGTGCAATTTGATATTGTTTCGGTGCTGTTGATGTACCGCCAACCACCTACATTTTATTTAATTGAAGATGTTTACTTTTAGAATTGCCGTACTTTAACTGGCTAAAAACATTACACAGTACCCTTATAAAGTAGCTACAAATGAAGTATACAAGAATGCCAATAGAAAAAGAATCCCCGGAAGAAATTGGCTATGAAAATATTCTCTATAATCTTTCCGAAAGCTCAGTTACAGATATTAAGCTGGGTCAATTACATCTCAATCTAAATGGGCTGGCATTAGAATATATTGGCCATCGTGGTAATACTGCTTTGCGTAAATTAATTGTAAAGGAATTTACCAACTTAAACGAACAGCATGTACTGCTAACCAATGGTGCTGCAGGTGCCTTGTTTATTGTTAATACTGCACTATTGGGTGCAAATGATCATTTAATTGTTGTAAGACCCAACTATGCTACCAATATCGAGGTGCCCAGAGCCATTGGTTGCGAGATAAGTTATATTAATCTGGACTTTTCTACCCAATGGCGGTTAGATCCGGCAAAAATAGCTGCCGCTATTCAGCCCAATACAAAGCTTATTAGCATTACTACTCCACATAATCCAACAGGTATGTTGATGACGGCTGAAGAAATTAATGAAATAATTGCCATTGCCGAAAAAAAGAATGTTTATGTGCTTATGGATGAAACCTACCGCAATACCTGTTTTACAACACCTTACCCTATTGGCGCCGCCGGCAGTAGCCAGGTTATTACAGTGGCATCCCTTTCCAAAGCTTATGGTTTGCCGGGTTTGAGAATGGGTTGGATTATTACCCAAAATGCCCAATTAATGGAACAGTTTCTTGCAGCCAAGGAAATGATCTATATCAGCAACTCAGCTTTAGATGAAGAAGTTGCTTATCAGTTTTACCTGCAAAAAGAAAACTTTGTTGGCAGTATTCAACAGCAGGCGATGACTAATTTTGGAATACTGCAAAATTGGTTGCAAACAGAGCAAAGGGTAGAAGCAGTTTTACCACAGGGCGGTGTGGTTTGTTTTGTTCGCTTTAAAGAAAATGTGAGGATTGATAAAAATCGTTTTTATGACAGCTTGCTTCATCAGTATCAAACCATGGTTGGCCCCGGGCATTGGTTTGAAATGCCAGACAGGTATATGCGTATTGGATTTGGGTGGACGAACGATATAATTTTTGCCACTGGTCTGCAAAATATCAGTACATGTATCGATACATGTTTAGAATAAATGCTTTTATGAACCAGGCTAAAGAATAAGCATATAGCATCCGTTGCGACGCACTCTTGTACGCTGTTACAAAGCCGGGCAAAAAGCCAATTTTAAAAATAACAATTTTTAACCAGTTTGTACATTTACAAATTCTGTTGTATAAATCCTGTAAATAAAGTGGCATGCGTATTTTTCATGTAAAAATATCCAATTGTTGCAATGGCGGTTAAAAGCTGCATTAATTGTTGCCGTACAAGTGTGCGACGCAAGTAAAGCCTGATCTGGTATTTATTGCCCGGCTCCCTAAAAATTGATTAGTTGTAAAAGTTAGGTAAAAATAGAAGTAGAAATCACCGTTTTTTACAAAAATGATTTGTATTTTAACAGTCATAAAAAAACGATTGCAATATGATAAAGTTCAGCGAAATTAAAGTAGGCGATTATGTGCTAGCCGAGTATGAAGGCCAGCAACGTAATGGCGAAGTTACCCGCCTTAATGGCGATGAAAAGCAGGTTTGCGTTGAAACAGATGTGCAGGAATTCTGGTACGAGACTGCCCATCTTTTTCCCATTGCTTTAAATGATGAGTCACTAACCTGGCTAAATTTTACAAAGGAAGATCGGGAGGATGGATCAGTAAAATATAAAAAGGGATCATTTAGGCTGGTAGTGCCGAAAAAAGGTGATTTTTCATCAATTGAAATGTGGTATAGGGAAGATAAGCGCCACCATCCGGATGTGCATTTTGTACACCAGTTACAAAACCACTATCACGATATGGTAAAAGTGCATTTAACTAATGAGGTAATGGCATAATTTAAAATAGTTTTTTGCGTTAAAACCATTCTGTCTAAAAACAGGATGGTTTTTATTTTTACAATTATCTTCACTAAAAAATGGCTGATGCGTTTATTTAGGATATTACTACCGCTGATATTACTCTTTTTTGTTTTTACCACTACTAAAGCGCAACGGTTTGGTGGTAATGCTTCACATGTAAAATGGAGGCAGATTAATACCGATACGGTAAGGGTGATATTTCCTGCGGGTACGGATTCTTTGGCGCAGCGTATTGCGCTTGTAACCCAGCAATTGCAAAGCAATTATAACAGTAGCATTGGCCCACGAATTAAAAAACTAAATATTGTTTTACAAAATGATGTTACGGTTTCCAATGCTTATGTAGGGCTGGCACCTTATCGCAGCGAATTTTATTTAATGCCACCACAAAATGCTTTTGCATTGGGTGCTCAAAACTGGGCTGATAATTTGGCCATTCATGAATACCGGCATGCCCAGCAATACAATAATTTTAATATTGGTTTATCTGGGGTAATGGGTGTTTTATTTGGCCAGAATGGCCGGGCACTGGCGAATGCCACTGCCATACCCGATTGGTTTTTTGAAGGTGATGCTGTTTATAATGAAACCTTATTAAGCGAACAGGGCAGGGGCCGTTTACCACAATTTTTTAATGCCTATAAAAGTTTGTATTACGAGGGTAAGCGCTATGGTTATATGCAGTTACGTAATGGATCGTATAAAAATTATATCCCCAACCATTACGATTTGGGTTATTTGCTGGTAGCTTATGGCTATGAGCAGTATGGCAGCGATTTTTGGAAAAATGTTACCACGCAGGCAGCTGCATTTTCATCCATAGTTTATCCCATGCAGCATGCCATTAAAAAGAATACCGGAATGGGCTATAAGCAATTTGTGAATGATGCTTTTGATTTTTATCAGGAAAAATGGAATAACACAAAATCAGAGGCGCCACCAAAATGGTTGTCAAAAACATTGCCTAATAGTGTAGCTAATTATAAATATCCATACACTGATAATAGCGGTAATATTATTGCTTTAAAAACTACCAATAAAGATATTCCAGCCATTGTGCGCATTGCGCCTAATGGAGCAGAAGAAAAGATAATTATAAGAGATATAGACTACGATGATTACTTTTCGTACAATAACAATAAAATCATTTTTACTTCCCGAAAGCCTGATGTACGTTGGGCCAATAGCGAGTATAGTGTTTTGCATATTGTAGACATGGCTACGGGACTGTCAACACGTATCAATGGAAAAACCAAATATTTCTCCCCCGATATTTCGCATAGCGGTAAATTAATTGCAACCGTTCAAATGAAAGATAATCTGCAATCGGCTCTTTTGGTGCTTGATACAACTGGAAATGTTCTATATACTTTTTCCAATAATGCGCATTTGTTGTATTCCTATCCAAAGTTTTCGGCTAATGATTCACTTTTATATGTAATGGTAAGAAATGATGCCGGTGAAATGGGTATGCAGTCTATTGCGATAACTTCCGGGGCCACGCATACCATTATGCCCATGAATAACAGGGTGATAGGTTATCCGGTGATAAAGGGTGATACCTTATTTTACAATTGCACCAGCGAGGGAAGTGATAAAATTTTTGCCTATTTAGCCCGTGAAAATAAGCATTATGGTATTGCGGGTTATCAAACTGGCTTGTATCAGGCCGTAAGTATAGACTCGGAGCATATTGTAAGCTCCGTTTTTACCACAAAGGGTTACCGCCTGGCTAAAATTCCAACGTATTGGTATCCGGATAATGGCAATGATACGCTTACACCACTATTTGTTACTAAGCCTTTTACTAATACTGCCGCCAACCAAATGCTTATGGCAACTGGTACAGGTAATTATGCAATTACAAAATACCCAAAGCTTTTTCGCCCCTTTAATTTTCATAGCTGGAACCCTTCCATTAATCAACCAGATTATTCGTTTACCCTGTTGGGAGAAAATGTGTTAAACACCCTGCAAAGCCAGTTATCATATACTTACAATAGTAATGAGCGGTATAATAGCCTGGGTTATACGGCTATTTATGGAGGCACTTATATACAGCCTTACATAGATATTACACAAATATGGAACAGAAACGCACCACTTAATGCCGATACAACAGTATACTGGAATGAGTTTAAATCTGCTGCCGGATTGCAATTGCCATTCAATTTAAGCAGTGGAAGGCAATACCGGTATTTAACATTGTCGGCCTCGTACAATATAAATAATATACAATGGAAGGCCAATACCAAACAGCTGATTAATAATGTAAGCTATATTACCAGCCGCATTAGTTATAGTGCACAAATACAAAAGTCGTTACAACAAATATATCCGCATTGGGCTCATTCCTATACAGTTACTTACCGCAGAAGTGTTAATAATCTGGATGCCAACCAGTTATTACTAAATACCAGCTTTTATTTACCGGGCTTTGCCAAAACCCATAGCCTGGTGGTGCAGGCGGCCTATCAGAGCAGAGATACCAACCGCTTATACATTTTTACCAATAATTTCCCCCTTTCACGTGGTTACGAGAAAACAGATTACCCCCGCATGTTTAAAATTGGGGTTAACTATCATTTCCCCATTTGGTATCCAGACAAGGGTTTTGGCAATATGGTATTTGTAAACCGCATCAGGGCCAATGTTTTTTACGACTATACCAATCTTAAAAGCCTGCGTTTACAAACCAATTACCCGCTTTCAACCGCAGGGGCCGAAATATATTTGGATACCAAATGGTGGAACCAGCAATCCATCACCATCGGGTTAAGGTATAGCAAGTTGTTAAACCATAAGCTGTTTGCAACTGCTCCCAACCGTTGGGAAATAATATTACCCGTCGCACTTTTTTAAAATAAATAGAAAACAGGCAATGGATTTTCATGGCATCGCCGCTTGTGTCACTCACTTGTAGGTTCCTCCTTTGTGGCAGCAAATAAAAGGGTATGCTGTAAGGTAGGTTTGCGAAATTTGGAACCCTATTGCCGAAAAAAGTAGAATGCGTACAAGAGTGCGACGCAAGGAAAGCTACAAAACTTATAAACAGCTGGGCTCAAAAAAATGGCGATTTAACCCCACCATATATTATTGGGTTGTGCAGGGGGTATTTGTTGGAAAATGTATAAATGCGGGAAAATTTTTTCGGAAAAATGAAGCTTTTTAGCGCCATAAATAGGATATTAGCCCGAAAATTGGGCCTAAAACAGTACAAAATGCACTATGTTTTCCCCAATTGTGGAAATATTTTGTATATTTTTTTCTTATTCCATTGCATTCCTTTATCTTCGCGCTCCCAAAAAATATATGTCAAAACAACCGTTGATTAAGCAAGATGGAGTAATTATTGAGGCGTTAAGCAATGCTATGTTCAAAGTAAAATTGCAAAACGGTCACGAAATACTCGCTACCATCTCAGGTAAAATGCGGATGAATTATATACGAATTTTACCCGGGGATAAAGTAGGTGTTGAAATGAGCCCCTACGATTTAACAAGGGGAAGAATCATTTTTAGGTATAAATAATCAGCTGTCAACTGTTGATAGCCATTAGCTAATAAGGAAAAAGTTAATAAAATGAAGGTTAGAGCATCCGTTAAAAAGCGCAGTGCAGATTGTAAGATTGTTCGCCGCAAGGGCAAACTGTACATCATTAACAAAAAAAATCCCCGCTTTAAGCAACGTCAGGGATAAAATTGTTAATTGGCTTTAGCCAACGCTTTCAAATTGAATTGTAAAAACGCAAACTAAAATAATACTATGGCTCGTATTGCCGGTATAGACTTACCTAAAAATAAAAGAGGTGAAATTGGCCTTACCTACATCTTTGGTATTGGCAAATCAACAGCACGCTACATTCTTGACAAAGCTGAAATAAGCTACGACAAGAAAGTGAATCAATGGAACGATGAGGAGCAAGGTGCTATCCGTAACATCATCACCAATGAGTTCAAAGTAGAAGGACAATTACGTAGTGAAGTACAAACAAGCATTAAACGTTTATTGGATATTGCCTGTTTCCGTGGTTTACGCCATCGTAAAGGTTTACCGGTTCGCGGCCAACGTACACGTACTAACAGCCGTACAAGAAAAGGTAAACGTAAAACAGTTGCCGGTAAAAAGAAGGCACCTAAAAAATAATTTACTTAATGAGTACACAGTTACTGTGTACTCATTGGTTATTTATAAACTCCGGTATAATTTGGATCTTCCGCAAGCTGCGTGAAAGGAGAATTATGCGGTTCCCGTACATCGGGATTTTTTCATATTAAAAGATTACCTCAATCAATTATGGCAAAAGCACAAAACAGCGGTAAAGGACAAAATAGCGCCAAAGCCGCCGCTAAGAAAAGAGTAGTTAAAGTTGATGTGTATGGCGATGCCCACGTTAATGCAACTTTTAACAACATCATCGTTAGTTTAACTAACAAATCCGGACAGGTTATTAGCTGGTCATCAGCTGGTAAAATGGGTTTCAGGGGTTCTAAAAAGAATACTCCATATGCCGCTCAAATGGCAGCAGCGGATGCAGCTAAAGTAGCTTTGGAAGCTGGTTTAAAAAAGGTTGATGTTTATGTTAAAGGTCCGGGTGCAGGCCGTGAAGGTGCTATCCGTTCTTTGGCTCAAAGTGGTATTGAAATTACCATGATTAAAGACGTTACACCTTTACCTCACAATGGTTGTCGTCCTCCAAAGAAAAGAAGAGTTTAATTTTTTCATTTCTTCCGCAATTTTGGTGTTACATCAATTGTGGAATTGATATATCCCTTTTGGGAAATTTTAAAAACAGGGTGCATTATTCATTTTAGATTTTTAATAATGATGCATCGTCACTAAAAAATCAAAAAAATATATTCATGGCACGTTACACTGGTCCAAAAACCAAAATTTGTAGAAAATTCGGCGAACCTATTTTAGGTAACGCAAAATACCTTACTAAAACAAGTGTTCCTCCCGGACAGCACGGTGCAAGCCGTAAGCGTAAACAACCAGGTGAGTACGCTTTACAGTTAAAAGAAAAGCAAAAAGCTAAGTATACATATGGTTTGCTGGAGCGTCAGTTCCGCAATACTTTTGAAGAAGCTTCACGTATTAAAGGTGTTACTGGTGAGAATTTGATTAAATTACTGGAAGCTCGTTTAGATAATACTGTTTACCGTTTAGGGATTGCTCCTTCAAGGCCTGCTGCACGCCAGTTGGTTACACACAAACATGTTACCGTTAATGGTGATGTGGTTAATATTCCTTCCTTTCAGTTAAAAGCTGGTGATATTATTGGATTGAAAGATAAAAGTGCTGCCAATAGTTCTGTATTAAGTGCTATTCGTGGTAAAAATCCAAAAATTGGCTGGTTAGATTGGAACGATAATGAAAAGAAGGGAACTTTTATTACTTACCCAGACAGGGAAAGTGTTCCTGAAAACATTAAGGAGCAATTGATTGTAGAATTGTACTCTAAATAATTGATTGGTTTAATAGCCAGGATTTATTTGCTGAGACAATTGATACAGTACAAGAGTGCGACGCAACGATACTTCAATATTTGATGTGTTGCTGGGTTAAAAAGGAAAAAAATCTTTAGCCTTATATTGAGGCTGAATAATAAGTAAAATAAAAACCAAGTTTTAATATGGCCATATTAAACTTCCAGAAGCCTGACAAAATAGTTTTACAGAAAGCAACTGATTTTGAAGGTCAATTTGAGTTCCGTCCATTAGAGCCGGGTTACGGTTTAACTATTGGTAATGCCCTTCGCAGGGTTTTATTGAATAGCTTGGAAGGATATGCTATTACCGGCATTAAGATTGAAGGCGTGGATCATGAATTTGCTGTAATAAAAGGTTTAACTGAAGATGTAACTGAAATGATATTGAACCTGAAACAGGTTCGTATCAAGAAGAAAGTGGATCATGATGTGGTGAATGAAAAAGTTATGTTGAGCGTTAAAAACAAAACTGAATTTACCGCTGCCATGATTGGTGAAGCTACCCAGAGCTTTGAGGTGATGAACCCAGACCTGGTTATTTGCACCATGGATATTACTTCAAGACTGGACATTGAAATAACCATTGCCCGTGGCCGCGGTTATGTTCCATCTGAAGAGAACAGAATTAAAGACACTCCGTTTGGATATATTCCTATCGATTCAATTCATACTCCTATTAAAAATGTGAAGTATGCTATTGAAAACTATCGTGTAGAACAAAGAACTGACTATGAAAAATTAGTGTTGGATGTTCATACAGATGGTACAATTCATCCTGAAGAAGCTGTTAAACAGGCTTCCAGAATTCTTATTCAACATTTGATGATTATCACTGATGAGAATATCACTTTTGATAATAAAGAAGATAAGAAAGAGGATGTAGTTGACGAGCAGGTATTACAACTACGTAAAGTATTGAAAACACCATTGGAAGATTTGGATCTTTCAGTACGTGCATTCAATTGCTTGAAAGCAGCAAAAATCAACTCTTTAAGCGAACTGGTACAATACGAACAGGAAGATTTGATGAAGTTTAGAAACTTTGGTCAGAAAAGCTTGAGCGAAATTGAGCAGGTATTGGGCGAAAGAGGCTTACATTTTGGTATGGATTTGAATAAGCTTGGATTGGATGATCTGGACAGATAATCCCTTCTACAACTCAAATACAAAAAAGTTTTTTATTAATAACAAGCATTCACCTATTTAATAGGCTAGATGCACCCCTTGTAATTCCTGACACGGTACAAGGATAAACAAAAACGTCATGCGTCACGGTAACAAAAACAACAACCTGGGTCGTAAAAAAGCCCACAGAGAAGCCTTACTGGCCAATTTAGGTAGCCAGTTAATCGTAAACAAACGTATTGTAACTACTTTGGCAAAAGCTAAATCTTTACGCACATTTGTTGAGCCATTACTTACAAAAACCAAGCACGGAGAAACTACCGAAGCTATTATGCACCAGCATAGAGTGGTTTTCAGTTATTTAAGAGATAAATTAGCAGTAAAGGAATTGTTTACTGTAGTTGCTCCTAAAATTGCTGGCCGCCCAGGTGGTTATACCAGAATCATCAAATTAGGTATCCGTCACGGAGATAACGCTGAAATTGCCATGATTGAACTGGTAGACTTCAACGAAATCTATGGTAACCATATCGAAAAAACTACTGAAGGCGCTAAGAAAACCCGTCGTGGACGTTCTGGAGCCAAGAAAGTAGAAGCTGCACCTGTAGCTGCTGCGCCAGTAGCAGAAACTGCTGCACCCGCTGCCGATACCGCAACCGCAACCGAAGAAACCGTTGCAGAATAAATAATGAAAGATTTCAAAAATATAAAAGGCAAAATCGTTTAACGGTTTTGCCTTTTTTTATTAAAATGCCTTTTGTACCAGGCATCAGTAATTCAATCAGCATACTTGCGTCGCACTCTTGTACGTTCGGTAATGCTATGCAGCATTATCTGCAATAACTATGTGCGAAAATTTATGCGGATAATTAAAAATGATGTTCTTTTTTTGCACCTGAAAATTATTTAAACATACAATGCCCAATTTACAACAACCTGCTGTTCTGTTATTAGCCGATGGTAATGTTCTTTATGGTAAGGCCTTTGGCAAAATAGGTACGGCCACCGGCGAAATTTGTTTTAATACCGGCATGACCGGTTACCAGGAAGTATTTACCGATCCAAGTTATTCTGGTCAAATGCTGATTATGAATAATGTGCACATTGGTAATTATGGTATAAAAGATACCGATGTAGAAAGCAGTTCAGTTAAAATACGTGGTTTAATAGGCCGCAACCTGGAAGACAAATTTTCCCGCTACCAGGCTACCGATAGTTTAGAATCCTATTTAAAAGCAAATAATATAGTTGCCATAGAAGGCATTGACACCAGAGCTCTGGTAGCACATATTCGTACCAAAGGTGCCATGAACTGTATTATTTCCTCTGAGAATACAGATATTGACTTTTTAACTGCCGAGCTGGCCAAAGTTCCAAATATGGATGGTTTGGAATTAGCAAGTACCGTAAGTACTACTGAGGAATATGAACTGGGAGATACTAATTCCCCTTTAAAAGTTGCTGTACTGGATTTTGGGGTTAAGCAACATATTTTAAGTTGTTTGGTTAGCCGCGGTGCACATGTAAGGGTACATCCTGCTAAAACTCCATTAAGCCGTTTAAAAGAATTTAACCCAAATGGTTATTTTATTTCAAATGGCCCCGGAGACCCTGCAGCAATGCCTTATGCAGTAACAACGTTAAAAGCAATTTTAGCAGAAGATAAGCCTGTATTTGGTATTTGCCTGGGGCATCAGTTGCTGGCTTTGGCCAATGATATACCTACTTTTAAAATGCACCATGGCCATCGTGGATTAAACCACCCGGTAAAAAATATTATTACCGGCCAATGTGAAATAACCACACAAAACCATGGTTTTGGTGTAGACCCCGAAGCGGTAAAAAATAACCCCGCCGTAGAAATTACACATATTAACCTGAATGATAACAGCATTGAAGGGATTAGGGTAATAGGTAAAAAGGCCTTTAGTGTACAGTACCATCCAGAGAGTACGCCTGGCCCACACGATAGCCGCTACCTGTTTGACGATTTTGTAAAAATGATGCAGGAGAACCTAAATTAATAGTAAAGCCACGATTTAAAACATCGTGGCTTTTTTTTAGTATTTGTTTTGATTTGTGGCTGTTTTGCTGCCACTATATATACAGTACAAGTGTGCGACGCAACGGCAGTTGCAAAAAGTGCAGAACGCATGGATCATAATATTTCTAGGCGTTTTTTAGCGTGGTAATTTCTACTTCCCGCATATCAGACAATAGTGTTTTTAGCTCCTCCATTCTATTACGGGGCACATCAAGTATCAGCTTGCAAAAAAGCTGCATTTCCTGTTCTGCAATGGTACAGTTTAGGGCTTTTACCCAGCGCATCACCTCGTTCATTTGGGTATAGCCAAACGTTATTTGCCACCGCACTGTTACCGGTTTTTGCATGGTGGGTACCATTTGTAATGCCATTGAAGCCGCTGTTTTATAGGCATTTATTAAGCCTGGTACACCCAATAAAGTGCCGCCAAAATACCGCACCACCACAATCAGCAAATTGGTTAAACCCTTACTATCTATTTGCCCAAGAATGGGTTTGCCAGCGGTGCCCGATGGTTCACCATCATCGCTTACCCTAAAACTATTGCCATCTACCCCCAAACGGTAGGCAAAACAATGATGTACTGCTTTAGGGTGCTCTTTTTTTAACTGTTGCAGACAATTTTTAAAATCATCAGTATGTTGAATGGGAAAGGTATAGGCAATAAAGCGACTACCCCTGTCTTTAAATTCTGCCTGTCCGTTTTGTGCAATGGTTTGATAAAAGTCCTGTTCACTCATGCAACCGTTATATTTAAAATTGGTGGGAGTTGTGTATTAGATAATTAATAGTATCACCTGCAATATCCTGCTGTTGCAGGGGTGTGGCATTACTTAAAACCGGTGCAGATAATCCCTTTTTTATTTGTAATTTCTGGTTTGTAATAATCCGGGCTTCATTCCAATAACCTGCATCAATAAAATGTTGCAGGGTAACAGCGCCACCTTCAATCAAAATACTTTGTATGTTATGTTTATAACAATACGCCAGTATTTGTGCAGGTATCGCTTTATCTTTTTCCAATTGCTGATAACACATGTTGCCTTCCCTTTTTTGTATGGAATAATTAAACAGGATGGTTGTAGCGTTCTGGTCAAATATATGCAGTTGAGCAGGTAATTTCAACCATAGGTCAATTACCAGGCGGATAGGATTATTACCGTTAAATAGCCTGTTGGTAAGTGAGGGATTGTCTTTCATTGCCGTATTGGTACCTACTAAAATAGCTTGTTCCTCGCTGCGCCATTGGTGCACCATCCGGTTGGTGAAATCATTGGAAATAAGCAGCCGGGTATCATCATCTACAGCTATAAAACCATCGGCAGTTTGGGCCCATTTTAAAATAATAAAGGGCCTTTTTTGGGTGTAAAATGTAAAGAACCGTTTGTTTAGTGCCATACATTCTTTTTCCAATATACCTGTGCTAACTGCAATGCCTGCTTGTGTAAGTTGTTGAATTCCTTTACCATCTACTTCTTTAAATGGGTCTCTGCAACCTACTACCACTCTTGGAATTCGATGGGCAATTATTAAACTGCTGCACGGGGGTGTTTTACCATAATGTGCACATGGTTCAAGTGAAACATACAAGGTAGAGTGTTCAATCAGGTGCCGGTTTTCTTCGCTAACGCTGTTAAGGCAGTTTACCTCGGCATGTGCCTGGCCAAATTGTTGGTGATATCCTTCTCCAATAATGGTATCCTTATACACTAAAACGGCACCTACCATTGGGTTGGGGGCAACATTACCCGCACCTAAACGGGCCAATGCCAAACAACGGTGCATATAATTCTCGTCTGTGTACATGTATCCTGTAAAGTGTATGCTTTATTTTGGTTACCGGCTATTTGCAGGAATCAGCTCTACTTGCGTCGCACTCTTTTACTACATCAAATAGGGCAGCAAATTTGGGCACAAAGCGCAAATCTAACTCAAATCATACTATCATTGCAAAATGACACTGCAGGATGCCTATAAACAGTTACAGTTTCAGCTTTTTGAGATTTACGACGACCGGGAAGCTACCATTATTGCCGACTGGACAATGGAACATATAACCGGCTTCTCAAAAATTGACCGGCTGATGCATAAGCAATTTGTTTTATCTCCTGAACAGGAGTCTCTATATCTACTACAAACAAAGGCTCTTTTGGCGCACACCCCGGTGCAATATGTTTTGGGAAAAGCCTGGTTTGCTGGCATGCCTTTTATGGTGAATGAAAACGTACTTATTCCCAGACCTGAAACGGAGGAGTTGGTTGACTGGATTGTGCAATCTAATACTACACCAGTTAAAAAGGCAATTTTGGATATTGGCACCGGTAGTGGGTGCATTCCAATTACCCTAAAAAAGAAAATGTCTTTTGCGCTTGTAGAAGCAATGGATATATCAGCCAACGCCATTGCCATTGCCCAACAAAATGCAACGGCTTTAGGAGCTGATGTACATTTTTATACCCTTGATATATTTGATAAGCAAGCCACAAGCGAACTAGGCATTTACGATATAATAGTTAGTAATCCGCCCTATATTAAACAAAGTGAAGCTACCGATATGCTGGCAAATGTGCTGCAATACGAGCCTGCCATAGCCTTATTTGTACCCGATGAAGATGCCCTGGTTTTTTACAAAGCCATTGCTGTTTTTGCCAAATCCCATCTCGGCCAAAATGGACAATTGTTTTTTGAAATAAATGAAGCACTGGGTGCAGCTGTTTGCACTTTACTGGAAGAACATGGGTTTACAGCAGTTGAATTGCGTAAAGACCTGCAGGGGAAAGATCGTATGGTTAAAGCCGTACTTGCAAATGTTATACAGTAATAATGGCTAACCGCTATTTTACAATAGCTACCACTTTGGCACCTGCTTTTTTTGCACTTTGCATTACCCTGAAAACCTCGCCATAATAGCTGGAAGTATCTGCATTTACCACAACTGAAGGCGTATCGGTAAATACACGCTGCTTTAAAACTTCGGCTTTTAAAATGGTATCTATCTGGTTAATATTTATTAGTTGCTGGCCAAGGTAAAGCTGCTGGTTTTTATCAATGGAAATAACAATATTCTGTTTGGCCTTGGTATCTTTTTTGCCCGATGGATTATTTACCTTAACAATATTTGGATTAGCCAGTGTTGATACAATCAGAAAAAAGAACAACAGTATAAACAAGATATCGTTCAACGAACCTGCATGTAGTTCACCATGTGATTTTAGCCTTCTGTTCAGTTTCATTTTCTATATTGTTTTACCTGAATTTTGTTGATGTTTGTTTTGCCGTACAAGTGAGTGACACAACCGGGATGCCATGAAATACTTTTGCCCGGGCACTGAAAAAAACTCTCTTCTTATCTGGTAGGTTCCTGTAAAATATCTACAAACTCGTTGCTGGCAATCTCCATTTTATTAATGGTTTTATTTATTTGGGTATTTAAAAAATTGTAAGCTACATAGGCCAGCAAACCAATAATTAAGCCCGATGCAGAAGTAACCATTTTAGTATAAATACCACCAGCTATAGATGCTGGTGTAAAATCTCCTGTTGAGTTGATGGTATAAAACAATTGCAGCATACCAAAAATGGTTCCTAAAAACCCAATCATAGGTGCAATACCATACACCAATGATAGCACACTCAGGTTGCGTTCCATTTTGTAAATTTCCAGATTGCCCACACTTTCCATACTTTTTTCAATAGCATCAATGGGTTTGCCAATACGTTGCAGGCCTTTATCAATAATGCGGGCAACGGGGTTATCGGTATTTTTGGCCAGGTTGCGGGCCGCTACCAAATTGCCGGTAACAATATTGTCGCGAATAATATTCATAAAATTGGCATCTATTTTAGATGCTTTGCTAATCGCAATCAATCTTTCAAAAAACACAAAAATTGTTGCGGCAAACAGCAGATATAGCGGATACATTAACCATCCGCCACGATCCAGTAAACTTAACAGATTAAAGCTTTCTGCCACTTTTTGTGCGCCATTTAGTGCATTTGTTGCCACGCTGGTATCAGCTACCTGTAATAAAAATCCCATGCTTTTGATTTTATGTTTTGCTAAAGTATGCTTAAGTACAAAACAACGGTTATGCTGTGTATAAATTATAGGCTAAGGGCTATTTTATGAAACATTTTGCACAAAAGCCCTATATTAGCCGGGCAGCAGATAATTCAATCAGGCTTTACTTGCGTCGCACTCTTGTACTGCAAATCATTGGGCGGCACAAAATTCTGCTTGGTAAATACCCTCCCTTGGGTATAGTATAAATTGGCTGTTTCTATATTTTGCCAAAAATTATTTTATCATGAGAAAATATATGCTGCTTTGTATGGCTGGCACAATGCTTAGCTTCACAGGCTTTAGTCAGCAGGTGTCTAAAGAAGGTACCAACGAAATTTCAAAAAAAGCCAATAAAGGCTATTTGTACGAGCCTACAATTAATGAGGCGGCCAATCAAATGAACTTAACCTATGTTACCAAAGCATCAGGTAAAACCGCCAAATTTGAAACCTATAAATTCGATCTTGACTTTAATTTTAAAGGCATGGACGAAAGCGAGCAACCCCTGGAAAAACTAAAAGGTTACCGCGCAGATAAAGGCGAAGAATGGGAAATGAATGCAGTAAGTGTCGAGAAAAACCTGATGGGTACCCTGGTGTTACGCAGAAAACTTATTAAGAAAAAATGGAACTGGTTTTGGGGTGGTTACGATATAAAAGTGGAAAACAAAGAAAAGTTAAAACCCAAATCAGAAGATGGTAATAAATTTTTCTATCTCTCTCATGCCGAGCAAAATGAATCGGGTAGTGTTATTATTGTTGCCGGTGAAAAAGGCGATAGCAAAGATCCCCTGCGCCAATATAAAAAAATACATGTTCTGCGTTACGATGCAGACCTTAACCAGCTGGCCGATAAAGTAATTGAGTTTACCTACCCGCAAATGATTGCAGCTATCAACACAGATGATGCCGACGAAGATGCTGAAGTGGATGAAGATGTAGCCATATTATTTGCACCGATGGGTGGTAAGGGCATGAGTAAAACTGCCGATCCCAATGCAGGCAATTATACCTATGTTCGGGTATCGCCAGCTGCAGAGGTAAAACAAAGGGTAGCCGTATCCTCCAATCATGGCATTTTCGATGGCTCATTCGTAAGCATGGGCGATGCCATGTTGATTTACGGCCCTGCCAATGATAATAAAACAGACTACTTAAACGAAAAGCAGGCCGATGATCAGTTTAAAGCCAAAAATTTCCAAATGGTAAGAATTGAAAATGGTAATGTGGCTTTTGTAACCAGTACACCAATTGCCGAATTTGAGAAAAAGGCGCAAAACCCTCCTTCACAAAAAAAATCTCCTGACTACAGGGGTAGAAAATTCAGGGTTTCGCAGGTAATACAAACTTCCAATGGCGATATGCTGATAGCCGGCCAAAATTATGAAACTGGCGGGGGCATTATGGCCAACCGTTCTGCAGGTACAGAATACACCGATATTATTATGTTGCATTTCGATAACAAGGGTAATTTAAAAGGGCAATACGGTGTACGTCGTGAGGAGAACGATAAAGACGCTAAAATGGCCCCCAACATGCAAATGCTGGAAGAAAGTAAAGATGGCAAAGGCCTTTACTGGGTTATCATGGAAATGAAAGGCCTAAAGGCCGAAAAAGAACTGGGCGATAGTAAATACAAGTTTCTGTTGTATCCAAATGTTGCCAAAGTAAATCTGGGTACAGCCACCATTGGCGATTTTGTGCAACTGGGCCAGGGCAAAAGCGATTACTATGTAAATAATAAATATCCCTTGCTTCCCATAGGCAAAGGACAAATTGTATTTCTGGGCGAAAATAAAAGTGGTAAAACCCTGTGGTTTGCCAAAATGCCATTAGATTAATCAACTAAGGTTTGGCCAAAGCTAAAACCGTCTCAACATTGTTTGGGGCGGTTTTTTTATTAGGTAATTAGCAAAGTTTTATAAGCCAGGCTTTTGTAGCTAATGGCAACTATACTTGCGTCGCACTCTTGTACTGTTGAAGCTAAACGCAGCTTTCAACAGCCAATATATATACCACCAGCATTACAGCTGTCGCATAAAAAAGCCGGTTAACATGTAACCGGCTTTATAATTAGCTTTCAATTATTTTTTTATGATTGGGCTATCATCTTCTTTTTCCATTTTAACCATGCCCATAATTTGTTTCATGGTTTTTTGCATGCCATCGGGGCTGCCATCAAGAAACATAATATTGCCTTTACCAAATTCTGCAAAGTTTTTAATAGCTTCTGTCCACATACTAAACAAAATAACATTTGTATCAAGGTTAGCCTGTTTCATTTGCTCAGCAGCCTGGCTCATACCCTTGGCTACTTCCTCGCGGAACAGTGCCACACCCTGGCCACGTAAACGGGCAGCTTCTCTTTCAGCTTCGGCAGCAATTTTAATAGCATTACCTTCTGCTTCTGCACCTTTTGTTTTGGTAATCAGTAAAGCCTGTCCTTCATTTTCGGCAGCAGCTTTCAGGTTATTACTGGCCACTACCCGGCTCATACTTTCCATGATTTGCTGGTCAAAAGTAATGTCGTTGATTTGCAAATCCTGTAAATGATAGCCCCACTCTTGCAAAGAATGGTCAATTTGTTCTTTTACATACTCAACAATTTCGCGGCGCTGCAATAAAATTTCTGCCTGTTTTTTGGTAGCCACAAATGCACGAATAGAACCTTCTACGGTTCTTATCAATGCCTGCATAAGGTCTTTATCAGTAATAAACTTGAAAGCAACATTTTTAATACTTTCCTCGTCCTGATTAATTACTGAATAAAGTAGCATGCTTTTAAAATACACATTTGCCTGATCTACCGTTACCGCCTGAAATTCCAGTTCAACAGAACGGTTTTGAATACTAACCCTTTTATAAATCTGCTCAATAAAAGGTATTTTAAATCCAAGTCCCGGTCTTAAAATACGCTGGTATTTCCCAAACATGGTAATAACCGCAATAGTACCCTGGTTAACGGTAACCAAACCGCTAAAAATGATAAAAATGACAGCAACAATCCAGAGGTTGCCAAAAATAAAATCCAAGATATTCATGTCTTTAATTTTTTTGAAAGATAAGCATATAACTTACAATCAAATGGTAAAATAAAAACTGTTTTTATAGTTTATATAGTTTTTTGTTCCCACACCTGTACCAGATTAACCAATACCTCCACAGCTTTTTCCATGTCTTTAACGCCAATCCATTCATGTTTGCTGTGTATGGCCTGCATACCGGTAAAAATATTGGGGCAGGGCAGGCCCATAAAACTAAGCCGGCTACCATCTGTGCCGCCTCTTATTGGTTCATTGCGTAGTGCCAGTCCGGCTTGTTCATAGGCCATAGCAGCATAGGCAGATGCCTGTGGATGTAGGTCAAGAATTTCTTTCATATTGCGGTATTGTTCCCAAACCTCAAAATCCATAGAAGCTTTGGGGTGTTTTTGCAATACTTCACGGGCAATACTTTCTAATCTGTGCTCGTGCTGGCTAAGGTTGGCTGTTATAAAATCGCGAACAATAAATTCTATAGTTGCTTTTTCGGCCAGGCCGTTTATGGCTACCGGGTGTACAAAACCTGCTCTGCCATTGGTGGTTTCCGGACTAAACTCATTTTTTGGTAAAGCGGCTACTATTTCTCCGGCAATTTTTATGGCATTTACCAGTATATCTTTTGCATAACCGGGGTGTGCAATTACGCCATGTACCGTAATGCGGGCACCATCGGCGCTAAATGTTTCATCTTCAAAAGTACCAGCTTCACCACCGTCTAATGTATAACAGTAGCTGGCACCAATTTTAGCAATATCAATTTTAGCAGTTCCTTGTCCTACTTCTTCATCGGGGGTAAAAATTATTTTAATAGTACCATGAACTATTTGTGGATTATTTACCAGATAATTAGCCATATCCATAATAATAGCTACTCCACTTTTGTCATCGGCACCCAATAGGGTTAATCCGCTGGCCGTAATTATATCGTGGCCAATATGTGTGGTTAAATAGGGATATTTTGCCGTAGTGATCACTTGTGTAGTATCATCAGGTAATACGATGTCTTCTCCGCTGTATTGCCGGTGCAGTATGGGTTTTACATTGGTGCCACTGCAATCCGGTGCAGTATCAACATGGCTGCAAAAGGCAATTACCGGTACTTGTTTTTTTGAGGTGGCAGGTATGGTAGCATATACATAACCATATTCATCAGTATATGCATCACTTAGGCCGATGGCCAATAATTCTGCAGCAAGTATGTTGCTTAGATTTTTTTGCTTTTCTGTAGTTGGGTGTGTATTGGCTGTAGGATCGCTTTGTGTATCTATCTGAACATAACGCATAAAACGTTCTGTAACAGTATGGGCGTATGCTTGCATTTAAAACTTGTTTTAATAACAAAGTAAATGAATTAGGCAGATTAACAATTGCTAAAAATACAACATAGTTATATGCACGGTTTTATTATTGCTAATGCATGGTACACATGGTTTTGGCATTTTGTACAATAGAGTACCGAACCCTGCAGTGTGCGACGCAACGGATGCCAGCATATGGTTATATCGCCGGGCCAATATATATAGTCATTTTAGTTTATAACAAACACATTTTATTTTTTTTGAATGATTGTTTATATTGTGTGTAACTAAAACTACCATCATGAAAAAGCTTTTACTTGGTGCCATTATTGGCGGCCTTATTCTTTTTGTATGGCAAACATTATCTAACACTGCATTAAACCTGCATGGCAGCGCATTGCAATATACCGCCAAACAAGATTCTATTCTTGATTACTTAAGTACCCAATTGCCCAGCGGACGTTATATTTTACCCACCGTTGCCCCCGGCGCTACTATGGATGACATGGCGAAACTGGAAGAAAAAGCCATGGATAAACCATGGGCCATTATATCCTTACAAAATGCCTATCACCCAGATATGGTGATGAGTATGGTGCGTACTTTATTGGTAGATGTTATGGTGGTAGGCATGCTTTGCTGGGTGTTATTGCAAATACCCAACCGCAATAAAACAAACATATTTATCATCACTATTTCAACAGGCCTGTTGGTTTTCTTAAACGGGCTGTATACCCAATATATCTGGTACCAGGAACCCGGCATAAATGGCCATTTAATTGATGCTTTAGCCAGTTGGGGTTTATGTGGTTTTTGGCTGTCATCCTGGCTTAGCAAAAGCTAAATTATGGTTGGCCCGGCGCTGTATTATGCATGATGCTTTACTTGCGTCGCACTCTTGTACTGTAACAAATAATGCAACTGTTAACAGCCAATAGAGCAAACTTTTTACTGGTAAATAAAAAAGCCCGGCCAAATAATCAGCCGGGCTTTTTTTGTGTTGTATATGATTAAGGCATAATAATCAAAGGCGTATCGCCGTCAATTTCTACCAGCTCAATATCAAAAACCAATTCTTTGCCAGCTAGTGGATGGTTGGCATCAAGAATTACCAATTCTTCTTTAACTTCTGCAATAACCACCGGAAAGTTTTGACCCTGGCCATCGGTCATATTCAAGGCCATGCCTACTTCTGGCTTCATATCGGCCGGGAAACGATCGATAGGAAACTCAAGAAACATTTCGTTTTGAACTGGTCCGTAAGCCTCTTCGGCTGCTATTACAAGGGTTTTCTTTTCGCCTTTTGCCATACCCAGTACGCCACTGTCAAAACCAGGAATCATCATACCTGCACCCACTTCAAATTCAAGTGGTTCGCGGCCTTCAGATGAATCGAATGTAGTGCCATCATTTAATTTTCCATGGTAGTGTACTCTTATGGTATCACCACTTTTCACTTGTCGCATGTCTAAAATTTTAGTTGTTAAATTGTTGAAACAGGCGCTAACTCCATATTCGTTGTTTACCTACTGCCTGGCAGGTTATTGTAATTGTACAAAAATATTCAGCAGAAACAGGTACTAAGGCTGCAATAATTTGATAAAGACAATTTGTGTAAACTATGAAAAATGAAAACCATATTCCGGCGGCAAGATAAGTTGATAATGCTTTTCGGGCAATTATTTTTGGTTAACTTTCCACGGTTAACAAATTATGATGAGAAAAATGCTATGGGCTTTTTGTTTACTCGCTTTGCCTTTTATGGTTTTGGCGCAGCAGGAACCAAAAGCACAAAAACAGAAAAATAATAAGGCCACCAGGTGTATTTTACCCGGTGCCAACCAGATGGATGCATATTTACCTTTGTTAAAAGGCAAGCGGGTAGGTGTGTTTGCCAATCCCACTTCGATGGTAGATAATCGCCATTTGGTAGATACTTTGCAAAAACTGGGCATTCAAATTACCCGCATATTTGGCCCCGAACATGGGTTTAGAGGTACTGCTGATGCCGGTGAAAAAGTAAAAAATTATATAGATGCTGCTACCGGTATTCCGGTGGTTTCCCTATATGGCGCCAAAACAAAACCCGCCGCTGCCGACCTTGACGATGTAGATATCTTATTATTTGACATTCAGGATGTGGGCGTTAGGTTTTACACTTATATATCCTCACTGCAATATTTTATAGAAAGCGCCATTCAAAACAATTTGCCGTTGGTTATTTTAGACAGGCCCAACCCCAATGGTTTTTATGTGGATGGCCCAGTACTGGACAGCGCCTATTCCAGTTTTATTGGTATGCAACCGGTGCCGGTTGTATATGGTATGACGATTGGCGAATATGCCCAAATGTTATTAGGTGAAAGCTGGATACACTGGAAATATGCCAAAAAACAGGATGGCAAAATTTCACTGGGTGAAGCATTGGGATTTGAAGAAGAGCGGAATAATTTTAAACTCACAGTTATAAAGTGCAAGAATTACACCCATAAAAGTAAATACGTGTTGCCAGTAAAGCCTTCGCCCAACCTGGCCGAAATGAGTGCGATATATTGGTATCCTTCTACCTGCTATTTTGAAGGAACGGTGTTAAGTGAAGGACGTGGCACTCCGCATCCTTTTCAGCAATTTGGGCATCCTGCATTGCCAGATACCTTATTTGCATTTACACCTGTATCTACTGCAGGGGCGGCAGAGCCTAAGTTAAAAGATAACCTTTGTTATGGCTGGGATATTCACAACCTGCAAAGTCCCAACCATATTGCGTTGGAATGGCTGGTACAGGCCTATGCATTGTTTCCCGATAAAACTCAGTTTTTTATAAAACCTAAAAAATTTGACGCTGCCCCTCAGGATTATTTTTTTAATAAGCTTGCGGGTAATAACCAATTAATGCAGCTGTTGGTTGCCGGAAAGTCGGCCAATGAAATAAGGCAAAGCTGGCAACCCCAATTGGCAGCTTTTAAAAAAATAAGAAAAAAATATTTGCTATATCCTGATTTTGAATAAGCAGCTTATTTGCAGGATTGGTATGTTTTTATTCGTAATAGATTTTAAATGTCATAAAGTCTGTAGAAGCCTCCACATTAGTGCTCATAAAAAAGTATTTACCGGTTTGTTCTATAATCTGGTATTTGTATACATCGCCGGGTTTACTATAGTTTTTTCTGATGAGGTTGGAACTGCTTATAAAACTAATTTCAAATGAACAGTCGTCGGTCCATTTAAAGGAAAGTTTGGAATAGGTTTTATCGTTAAACCGTTCTGTCCAAAAACCATTGGCCAATGAGAGCCGAACGGTATCACCGGTTGATTCCAGGTAATAATAATTTTTGTGAGAGAGGAATTTCTTACAAGAATCTGTGCTGATAACTACTTCCGGTTGTGCACTTACCCTTTGCCAATCGCCTTTTTGTGGTACCAGCCGTTCCAGTATTTTGGCAAATGCATCGCATTTTTTTTGAAGCCTAAAATAGATTTCCTGTCCAACAGACTGCCTTTTTTTCTCAGGTAGGTTTTCCAGAAAAGGATTCAGGTGTTCGTCAACAATATGACCTATCAGTAAGGTGTCATCAAGGCCTTTATAAAAATCGATGGCTTTGCACATCTCAGTCATAAGTGAATCTTTGCTGCTTTCGGTTTGTGCCTGTGCAACAAATACAGTTATACTTAACAGGAATAGTAAACTTATTTTCTTCATGTGTTTATACTATGTTTTAAAAAAGCCATTACTTATAAAATACATTTTGATGCCATTGTTATACAGTACAAGTGTGCGACGCAAGTAAAGCCAAATACATGTTTAATTGCCGGGCCAATAAAATGTATGTACCAATGGTTTAACAAAACAAATTACCGGTATAAAATGCTGGGAAACAATTTTTTGTTTTGGGATAAACTGTGTAATTGATAAGTACCTAAGGCCGGTTAATAAAATTTAGGTAATTTGCACCTGTTAGAGTAAAGCGGCTGCGGCACTTGATTTTTACAACTTCACTACCACTATTTGCGCAGCTATAACTTTCTTTTACATAATTGATTTATTAATTATTGCATGTATAGTTGAAAGTAAACTTTCAATTTGTGTGCTATGTAAACCTGTGTGCTATTATGTTTACGCCCAAGCTTTTCGAGACATTAAAAACGTATAACAAAAAACAGTTTTCTAAAGATGTTATGGCCGGCCTTATTGTAGGCATAGTGGCGCTGCCATTGGCTATTGCATTTGCCATTGCATCGGGCGTATCGCCTGAGAAAGGTTTGTATACGGCCATTATTGCAGGCTTTATAATTAGTGCATTGGGAGGCAGCCGTGTACAAATTGGCGGGCCTACCGGTGCATTTATTGTTATTGTTTATGGCATTGTGCAACAATATGGGGTAGATGGTTTGATAATTGCCACATTTATGGCCGGGGTGCTATTGCTGATAATGGGTTTTGCCAGATTTGGTACGGTGATTAAATTTATTCCACACCCATTAATTGTTGGTTTTACAACGGGTATTGCAGTGATTATTTTCTCCTCTCAGGTAAAAGATTTTTTTGGGTTGCAAATGGGCGCCGTACCTGCCGATTTTATAGAAAAATGGAAAAGCTATGTTGAACATTTTCTTTCAGTAAATATGTATGCTGCAGCAATTGCCATAGTTACCATCATCATTATTTTGCTGTGGCCAAAAGTTACCCATAAAATACCCGGATCGCTTATTGCCATTTTATTTACCACTGCAGCAGTGCAATTTTTTCATTTGCCGGTAGAAACCATTGGCAGCAAGTTTGGCGCTATACCAACTTCTCTGCCCATGCCGGTGGTACCGCATATCAGCTGGGCTACAGTGCAGCAATTAATACGTCCGGCATTTGCCATTGCATTATTGGGTGGCATAGAATCTTTATTGTCAGCTGTAGTTTCGGATGGTATGATTGGTGCCAATCACAAAAGCAATATGGAACTGGTGGCACAGGGTGTAGCCAATATTTTCTCCTCTATTTTTGGTGGCATACCTGCCACCGGCGCTATAGCACGTACAGCCACCAATGTGCGTAATGGCGGCCGTACTCCTGTTGCAGGTATTGTACATGCGTTAACCCTGTTAATAATTATGTTGTTTATTGGTAAATGGGCTGCAATGATATCGATGGCTACATTGGCAGGAATATTAATTGTAGTGGCTTATAATATGAGCGAATGGGAAAATTTCCTATCCATTCTAAAAGGCTCCCGTACCGATGCGGCTGTATTGCTTACCACTTTTGTGTTAACGGTATTTGTAGACCTAACCGTAGCCATAGAAGTAGGTATGGTAATGGCGGCTTTTTTGTTTATGTTAAAAATGACGCAGTTTACCAATGTACAGCAATTAACATCGTCGCAAACAGGCCACGTTAGTACTGCCGATGTCAATGCCATTAATACTTTTCAATTACCAAAAAGGGTAGAGGTGTTTGAAATAAACGGGCCCCTGTTTTTTGGGGCTGCCTTTAAGTTCAAGGATGCTATGCGGGAAATAGAAAATCCACCACAAGTGCTTATTATACGCATGCGCAATGTGCCCATTATAGATGCAACCGGTATACGTATTTTGCACGAAGTGTATAAAGATTGTGTACATCGTAAAACCAAACTTATTCTGGCCGAAGTAAACAGCGGACAGGTGCTGACCGAAATTGATCAGTCGAGGTTGTTGTTTAAAATTGGGAAAGCCAATGTGGTAAACACCATCGAAGAAGCTATTGCCCGCAGCCGCCAAATTGTAAATGACGATTTTTTTGCCAAGCCGGCATTACACAAAAAATAATTTTATGGTCCGGGCAGCAACAAAATGGCATCGCCGCTTGCGTCGCACACTTCGGGGTACCGATCTTTATGCGGCAAAAAAACAAATATGTTTGAAGTAAGTTACAATACAAAATGCATCACCCGCTATACTTGCCTTTGATTGTTGCCATAAATTACTACAGTACAAGAGTGCGACGCAAGTGCTGTTGCCATTAGTAATAGGTGTTGGGTACAAAATAACAGTTGCATTTAAAAACAAGGGTCAAAGCTTTATCAGTGTTTTTACTGTAAGTTTGTCGCAAACAATGTATACATGTCTTTTCATTCAATAGATACTATTTTAGATTTTTTAGAACCGGTAAATAAAGATTATTTATCAGAAGATGAAGGGTATAAACCCAATCAGCTGGGTTATAATATCCTGGCATATGAAGAAAGCTTTCCTTCTTTGGAGCAGGTAGATATGGTGCTGGTAGGTTGCGGCGAAAACCGTGGCATTACGGTAGGCAAAGCCAACCATAATGCACCCGACGCCATACGCAAGGAATTATATAATTTATACCACTGGCATAAGGATATAAAAGTAGCAGATGCAGGCAATGTAAAGCCCGGCGCTACATTGCAGGATACCTATGCGGCATTAAGGACGGTGGTGTCAGAATTATCGGCGCATGCAAAAAAGATTGTAATACTTGGCGGCTCACATGATCTTACCATGGCGCAATATGGCGTATATGAAGCGGCAGGTAAAATAATAGAAGCTGTTTGTGTTGATGCGCTGATAGATTTTAAAATGGATAGTGTATGGGCCAGCGATAAGTTTTTAATGGAAATGCTTACCCGTGAACCAAATTTTATAAAGCAATACAACCATATTGGTTTTCAAAGTTATATGGTACACCCCGATATGCTGGAAACCATTGATAAGCTTAGGTTTGATTGCTACCGGGTAGGTAAGGTAAAAGAAAGCATGGAGGAAATGGAGCCGGTAATACGCAATGCACAACTTTTTAGCTTTGATATAAGTGCCATACAACATGCACATGCTCCTGCCAACAGGCTTACTCCCAATGGCTTTACAGGCGAGGAAGCCTGTATGCTGATGCAATATGCAGGCATGAGTGCCATGGTGAGTACGGTGGGTATTTATGGCTACCGGCAAGAACAGGATACACACCAGCTTACTGCCAAACAGATCAGCCATATGCTTTGGTACCTGATGGATGGGATGCTCAAAGGGAAAATAGAATCTCCTTTAAGTGATACCGAACAGTTTAATGAGTTTAAATTAGCTTTTGCTGAGGTGGAAACTACTTTTTTGCAAAGCAAAAAAACCGGAAGATGGTGGATGCAAATGCCTGAAGGTAATTTTGCCGCCTGCACCTATAAAGATTACCTGATTGCCAGCGACAATGAAATACCGGAAAGATGGATGCGGGCCGCCGAACGGGGATAACCAATAATTTGCTTACCAATAAATGAACTGACAAGATGAATAGCCCTGCAACGGTAATGATAAAGACTATAACCCAATGGTGTTGTTGGTGGGTGCCTTGTTTAGGGTGTTTACTTGTGCTGGCATCCTGCTCGGTTAGTAAACGCATAGATACAATAGCTGGCAAGACTATCACCCATAAAAAGGAATTGGAAAATGCCCATATAGGCATAACAGTGTACAATTCTGCCAACGGCAAATATTTGTATAACAGCAATGGCAATAAATATTTTATACCGGCCAGCAATACCAAAATCATCACCTGTTATGCTGCCATGAAATACCTGGGCGATAGTTTGCCGGGATTATCAGTTGCTGAGTTTAACAACTTTATAGTGGTAAGCCCCACCGGCGATCCCACCCTTTTGCACCCCGATTTTGCAAACCAACCTGTAATAGATTTTTTAGTAAAACAACCCAAGGGTATTTTTTTTACCAATAATAAATGGCGCGAAAATGCCTATGGCGCTGGTTGGAGCTGGGATGATTATGATACTTACTATATGGCCGAAAGAAGCGCCATGCCCATTTATGGCAATGTACTGTCTGCAAGCGGCAAAGCCAATGCATTGCAGGTGGTGCCCAATAATTTGGTAACAGCCATAAATAATAAAAACAACGATACTACTGCTTTTGCATCCTCCATTAGCCGTGATTTTTATAACAATCAGTTTGCAGTACAGTATAATTCTGCCACCCAGCAAATAGTGCAGACACCCTTTATAACCAGCGATAGCCTTGCCCTGCGATTATTGCAGGATACCCTTCACAAAACATTTAGCAGGCCAGGTAAATTTGGTGCCGCCAATAACAATACAAAAGCCAACAGCTATACCGTATATAGCCAGCCTACAGATACTATGCTGAAAATAATGATGCACCGCAGCGATAATTTTTATGCTGAGCAATCATTGTTAATGCTAAGCAACCAGCATTTGGGAATAATGAGCGATGCCGCAATAATTGATACCCTGTTAAAATCAGACTTTAAAGCCATGCCACAAAATCCCCGTTGGGTAGATGGCAGTGGTTTAAGTCGTTATAATTTGTTTACTCCGCAGGATTTTGTTTTTGTGCTGGACAAAATGAAACAAGAATTTAACTGGCAGCGCATAACCACCATTTTTGCTACTGGTGGCGGCGGAACTTTAAACGGCCAATACGATTCACTGCAGGGAAAGTTGTATGCCAAAACCGGCACTTTAAGTAACAATATAGCTTTAAGTGGCTACCTGATTACCAATAAAGGACAAACCCTTATTTTCTCCATCATGGTAGGCAATCATACCAGTAGCAATGCGCTTATCCGCAAATCCATGGAAGCATTTTTAACGAAGCTTGTTCAGCAGTATTAAATTATTTTTTGGGCCAGACAAGCCAATACTAATCAGGCTTTACTTGCGTCGCACTCTTGTGCTGCAACAAGTATGGCAACAAAAAGAAGCAAATACCCTTTGGAGGCAATACATAAAAAATCAACCCTTCTAACTTTACATTGTTATTTTCCAAACATCCTATCCAGGTAATCTTCTTTAAAAGCTACATAAGTGGGGCTGCCATTCAGGGCGATATTATGGGTTTGGCAAAGAAATAATTCTTCGGTAAGTGTATGCATTTCTTTCTGCGTTAAATGCTGGCCAGCTTTTATACTTTGCTGTCTTGCCATACACCGTACCAGCTTTTCGCGGCGGGTAAATTTTATATCGCTGCTAAAATGTTTAAACTGTTCTATCAATAATTCTATGGCATTTTTTTCGTTGCCCTGCAGCATATCGGCAGGCGTGCCTTGAATTACAAAAGTGTTATTGCCAAAGGGTTCTATTAAAAAACCCAAAGCTGCCAAATCGGGTAAAAGATCCAGTAACAATGCACTGTCAGCAGCATTTAGTTCCAGTGTAGCAGGAAATAAATTGTGTTGCGATGCCATTTTTTTGCCATGTGCGGCAACACTAAAACGTTCGTATAAAATGCGCTCATGTGCCAGTTGCTGGTGTATTACCAAAAAGCCATTTTCGCCGGGTGCCAGAATATAGGTTTGTTGTATTTGCATCAGCAATGCATCTGGCGCCAGGGCTGTTTCTCTTTTTTCGGGTTGGTGTAATTGGCCGCTGGCTGCTTGTGTAATGGTTTCGCGGCGTTCATATTCCAGTAAGCCATCGCCGTTAACAGCTGCAAAATCTTTTAATGGGGCAATACTTGTGGTGGCAGGTGTAAAAAAGTCTTTCCAGTTTTTAAGTTCGCTTTTATTGGTAGGTTCAATAAAATGTGCCTGGTTTTTTTGCGTAAAGCTTTTAAACAGCGAAGAGCTGGAAGCGCTTTGTTGTTTATCATCAGAAAAAGGTTTGCTTACCGATTCCAGTTGCTGTATATCGGCATTTAAACTAAAGTCCAGCGATGGCGCCACACTAAACTGTGCCAGTGCATGTTTAATGGCTGCCTGTACAAACGCATAAATTATTTTCTCGTCTTCAAACTTAATTTCCTGCTTGGTGGGGTGAACATTTATATCAATCTGCGATGGATCAAGGTCTATAAAAAGCACATACAGCGGGAAACTGTCTTTAGCAATCATTTCCTGATAAGCGCTCATAACCGCATGGTTAAGATAAGCGCTTTTTATAAACCGGTTATTTACAAAAAAATATTGTTCTCCACGGGTTTTGCGGGCAGTTTCGGGTTTGCCGGCAAAACCGTAAATATTCATGTAATCGGTATCTTCTTTTACCTGTACCAGCTTAGCTGCATATTGATTGCCCAATACCTGTAATACCCTTTGTTTGGCATTGCCTGCTTCCAGATGAAAAACCTGCTGACCGTTACTGGTTAACGAAAAGAAAATTTGAGGAAATGCCAGTGCAACCCGTATAAATTCATCAATAATATGCCTGAGCTCGGCGGCATTGGTTTTTAAAAAATTACGGCGTGCCGGCACATTAAAAAACAGGTTTTTCATGCTAATGCTGGTGCCTTCGGGTGTAGCGCAGGGCTCCTGCACTTTTACGGTGCTGTTTTCTATTTCCAAAAAAGTACCCAGTTCATCTTCGGTGCGGCGCGTTTTAATTTCTACCTGCGCAACAGCAGCAATTGATGCCAATGCCTCGCCCCTAAAACCCATGGTTTTAATATGAAACAGGTCGTCTATCACTTTTATTTTGCTGGTGGCGTGGCGTTCAAAGCTCATGCGGGCATCGGTTTCGCTCATGCCTTTGCCATTATCAATTACCTGAATCAGGCTTTTACCAGCGTCTGCTACAATCAGTTGTATGCGGGTAGCACCGGCATCCACGGCGTTTTCCAGCAATTCTTTAACGGCACTGGCGGGGCGTTGTATTACTTCGCCGGCCGCAATTTGGTTTGCAATATTATCAGGTAGTAGTTGTATTATATCCGCCACAGTATCTTTCGCTATTTATGGGGGCAAAAATAGAACTATTGGTATGATTTAATTTACCATGTGGAGAAATGCTGCCATTATGGCCCTGGCAGCAGTTAGAAATGGGGCTTTACTTGCGTCGCACACTTGTACTGCAGGCTATTGGGCGGCAGTTATAAGATTGGTTAAATGTATTGCCTTGCCGGGTATTGCCCCGAACGTACAAGAGTGCGACGCAAGCGGCGATGCCTGTTGCACTAATGCCGGGTTACCAATAAGTATTTGTGTTGTAATGGTTTGTATTAAAATATACTAATATTAGCGCTTGTATGATGAATGGCGTGAATTACTGTAAATAATACATTTATTTTGCGGCTTTTATATGAAACCATTTTTAGTAATAGCTTTTGTACTTGGCTCTTTTACCGTTTTGTTTGCACAAAATGTAGAAGTGGCACAATATCAGCAACAATTTAAACTGCAAATTAACAGAACGGCAAGTGCTGTTAAGGTGGATGGGGTGCTGGATGACAGTATTTGGCAAAGTACGGGAACTGCGGTGGCTTCGAACTTTTTTTTGAAATTCCCTAATGACGTAGATAAACCAAAACAAAACACAGCCGTACAGCTGGCTTACGACGATAATTTTTTGTATGTTTCTTTTACCAGCTTTGACGACGGTAAAAGTATTATTCAAAGCCTGAAACGCGATTTGGGCCATATTGGCAATGATGCCGTTGGTATTGTGCTAGACCCCCAAAACCAGCATACAGCCGGTTTTATTTTTATGGTGAATGCCTTAAATGCCCAGTCCGAAGACCAGCTGAGCCCTAACCAGGATGGTCCGCAATTGCAGTGGAGCTGGGATAATAAGTGGTTTTCGGCCACCAAACGTTATGAACATTACTGGACGGCAGAGTTTGCCATTCCATTTAAAACCCTGCGTTTTCCCGCGGGGCAAAAAACCTGGGGTATTAATTTTTTACGGGTAGACATGAGTAATAACCAATACTCCTGCTGGACACATGTACCGGTAAATTTTAGGATTTATAATCTGGGTTATACCGGCGCATTGGAGTGGGATGCAGCACCGCCTAGTCCGGGTAAAAACAATGTAGTAGTGCCTTATACTACGGGATCGCTGCAGCAGGACAGGGAGAATGGTCAGCCGCTAAAAACCAGTTTTAATGCGGGTTTGGATAGTAAAATTACTTTAACGCCATCCGTGAATTTAGACCTTACCATTAATCCAGATTTTTCGCAGGTTGAAGTGGATAAGCAGGTAACCAACCTAACCCGGTTTGATATTTTTTTACCGGAGAAGCGGGCATTCTTTTTGGAGAATGCGGACATTTTTGGAGAGTTTGGCATACCCGGTTTTATAACACCCTTTTATTCCAGGAGCATTGGATTGGATAAGGAAGGCAACCGGATACCGATTATAGGCGGTGCCCGTTTATCGGGCAATATTGGCAATGGTACCCGTATTGGAGTAATGAATATGCAAACAGCAGCCAAAGGCAATTTTGCTGCGCAGAATTATTCTGCTGTATCATTGAACCAAAATGTAATGGGGCGTTCGGTATTTAAGGCCTATTATTTAGACAGAGAGGGATTTTTATCTGCCAGTCAGAAAAAGGCCAACCCATTGGATGCCTGGGGCCGTAATGCAGGTGCCAGTTTTGACTATATAAACCGGGATGGATCAATGAATGGCTGGGTATCATATCACCATTCTTTTAAGCCCGGCATTACCAATGAGAATGCCTTTATGCAAATTGGCGCCAAGTATGATGGCAGAAGATTTTCTAATATTTTAGACCTGGGTAATACCGGCACCAATTATTACACAGATATGGGCTATGTGCAACGTTTGGAAAATTACGACGCCTTGCGTGATACTACCATTAGAGTTGGATTTAAACATATTTTTGATGAAGCCAGTTATAAGCTGTTCCCCAAAAAAGGGAATATAGCCAGACATAATTTTTCTATAACCAACTTTTTTGTATTTAACCCGGATAATAGCTTTAATGAGCGCAATACAGATTTTATGTATATGGCAGAAAATAAAAGCAATTCATCCTTTGGGTTTACGGCTTCCAATAATCAGGTGCATTTGTTATACCCGGTTGCTTTTACTGATGCCACGCCGCTGCCTGCAGCATCCTATCATTACACTACATATACTGTAAACTATGGATCGGATAACCGTAAGAAAATAAGCTATTTGTTAAGTGCTACAACCGGCGGTTTTTATAATGGACATCTACAAACCTATGTTGCAGGTATTTTATACAGGCAAATGCCCCACCTGAGTATTTCGGTGGATGCAGAATATGATAAAATAGATTTGCCGGGCATTTACGGTAATGATGAATTGTTGTTAATATCCCCAAGGGTGGAAATTAATTTTACCACACTGGTTACCTGGACAACTTTTTTGCAATACAATACCCAGCAAAACAATTTTAATATCAACAGCCGGTTTCAATACCGCTTTAAACCAATGAGTGATTTGTACCTGGTGTATACTGATAATTATTTTACTACCCCTTTACTGCAAAACAAAAACAGGGCATTGGTTTTTAAATTAAATTATTGGCTAAATATGTAATTGCCTTTGTTGGCAAATGGCCAGCAAGTTTGTTTTTTATGTGGCTGTTTACAGCTGCATTCAATTGCTACTGTACAAGAGTGCGACGCAAGAAAAGCCCAATTCACATTTAATAGCCGGGCTACAAAAATTGGTAATTCATTTCACTTATTCTACCGTTACACTTTTGGCCAGGTTGCGCGGCTTGTCTACATCGTAGCCTTTGGCTACGCCTATATGGTAGGCCAGTAACTGCATGGGAATGGTGCTTAATAATGGTGCAATAATTTCGTCGGCCGGAGGTAAAATAACCACATCATCGGCCAGGGTTGGAGAAACCAAATCGCCTTCAGTAATGATGGCAATGATTTTACCTTTACGGGCTTTTATCTCCTGCATATTGCTGATTACTTTTTCGTGATAAGAATCTTTGGTGGCAACAAATACCACGGGCAAAGTTTCTGTTACCAAAGCAATAGGGCCGTGCTTCATTTCGGCGGCGGGGTAGCCTTCGGCATGTATATAAGAAATCTCTTTTAGTTTAAGTGCACCTTCGAGTGCAATTGGGAAGTTATAACCACGGCCAAGGTATAAGGCATCTGTTGCATCTTTATATTTTTCGGCAAGGGCCTTAATGCTATCGTTTTGCTGTAAAATAAGTTTTACTTTTTCGGGCACTTCTGCCAGTTCGCGTATTAGTTGCAGGTACTTATCGTGCGAAAGAGTACCTTTTTCTTTACCAATTACCAGGGCAATCATCATAATTACCGCTAATTGCGCAGTAAAGGCCTTGGTACTGGCAACGCCAATTTCGGGTCCGGCATGGGTATAAACGCCGGTATGTGAAAGGCGTGCAATAGAAGAGCCTACTACATTTACAATACCTAAAATAATGGCGCCCTGTTCCTTGGCTTTTTCTATGGCTACCAGGGTATCGGCAGTTTCGCCGCTTTGTGAAATGGCCATGATCACATCGCCCTTATGTACAATAGGATTTCGGTACCTGAATTCTGATGCATATTCTACTTCTACAGGTATACGGCAAAGCTCTTCAATAATATATTCTGCCAATAAGCCTGCATGCCAGCTGGTACCACATGCAATAATAATAATGCGGTGTGCCTCACTAATTTGGGTAGCATATTTTTGAATACCTGATAAAACAACATGGCCCTGTTCTGCATCTAACCGGCCTCTTAAACAATCAAAAATGGTTTGTGGCTGTTCAAATATTTCCTTCAACATAAAATGGTCGTAACCGCCTTTTTCAATGGCCGCCATTTCCATATCCAGTTTGGTAATAAAGGGTGTTTGTTTTTCGTTACCCAGGTTTTTGAGTATCAGTTCATCGGGGCGTACAATGGCAATTTCGTAATCGTTAACATATACAACTTCCTTGGTGTATTCAATGATAGGCGATGCATCGCTGGCCAAAAAATGTTCGCCTTTGCCAATGCCAATTACCAGTGGACTACCCTTACGGGCAGCGATAATAGTTTCGGGGTCGTCTTTGGCAACCAATAAAATACAATATGCTCCTACCACGCGGCGTAATGCTATGCGCAGCGCTTCTTCCAAGGTACAGGCATTATTAATTTTTATGTCCTGAATAAAGTTTACCAAAACTTCTGTATCTGTATCGCTTTTAAAACTGTAGCCCTTGGTAGTAAGCTCAGCTTTAATAGAGGCATAATTTTCAATAATACCATTATGAATAATGGCAAATTCGCCGTTTTGTGATGTGTGCGGGTGTGCATTGCGATCACTAGGCTCGCCATGTGTAGCCCAGCGGGTATGACCAATGCCAATATGGCCATCCAGGTTTTTACCTAATACCGCTTCCTCCAGGTTGCTTACTTTGCCTTGCTTCTTGTATACATGCAAGCCATCATGCACCAATGCAATGCCGGCACTGTCGTAGCCCCTGTATTCTAATCTCTTTAATCCTTTTACAACAATGGGGTAAGCTTGTCGGTGTCCTGTATATCCAACTATTCCACACATAGGTATTGTTTTAAATGGTGCAAATGATACTGCAATATCATAAATTTTAATGGCTGCAGTAAATTAGGTTTATTTGTACATATTAAACATAGTTATGGATGTATTTAATTGTAACACGGATTATATATTGGAAGATGACCGCGTTTTACTAAGACCTTTACAGGCAGATGATGCACAACACCTGCTTCATTTTTCTTTGCAGCAACCTGAATTGTGGAAATTCTCATTATTGTCTGCTGCCGGGGAATCAGGTTTGTCAGCCTACATAAACACGGCATTGGAAGCCAGGGCTGCCGGCAAAGAATACCCCTTTATTGTGTTTGATAAACAAACGCAAACCTATGCCGGCAGCACCCGTTTTTACGATATCAATTTGCCCTTTCAAACCATGCAGCTGGGGTATACCTGGTATGGCAGCGCTTATCAGGGTACTGGCTTAAATAAACATTGCAAATACCTGTTGCTGCATTTTGCATTTGAAACATGTAAAATGGAGCGCATCGAGTTCAGGGCCGATAATGATAATAGCCGAAGTATTGCTGCCATGAAATCAATTGGCTGTACCGTAGATGGTGTGTTACGTGCCAATATGCCCAAAAGGCAGGGAGGCCGCAGAGATTCTATTGTGCTAAGTATTTTAAAACAAGAATGGTTTAATACGGTAAAGCAATCATTGCGTAATAAACTGCAATAATACATTTTTGGGCCAGGCATTATTGCAGCAATCTAGCTTTACTTGCGTCGCACTCTTGTACTACAGTAATGCTATTCAGCCATGAACATAAGGTGTGGTGCCATTGCTATGTTTCAAAGCCCTTTATCTAAAGCAACATTTTATTGTTTATTATGCAGCTATATGAAATTTGCCGTAAATCACATTTTTTCAAATTCATATCCAAATAGCTAATAAATGGCTGTATAAAAATGCTGCCACAAGGGCGGAACCCTGAACCGAGCGTGGCAAGTAAAGCCAAATAATGAAGCTCAGCTGGTTACATAAAATTTGCCTTTAGAACAGCGGGTAAAAAAGAAATAAAATATTTTTTTGCAAACTAAAAATATTAGTATCTTGCGCTAAATGCATTAGTTATGAGTTATGCCGGAAAAAACCTTCGATACCTGCGCAAACTGCGTGGATGGACACAGGAAGAGTTTGCCAATAAGCTTAAAATTAAACGTTCTTTAATTGGCGCCTACGAGGAAGAACGTGCAGAACCCAGGTTAGATGTATTAGAAAATTTATGCAGTATTTTTAAGTTAAGTCTGGATGAATTGCTGCTTAAAGATTTAACCGAAGCTAAAACCGGCGGCAATTATATGGAAAAGCGCCGCCAGCTTAAAATGGCTGCAGAGGCACAGGTAATTCAGTTTGTACCGGTAAAAGCTGCAGCAGGTTATTTGGCAGGTTATGCCGATCCTGAATTTATTGATGAGCTAAATACATTTACCTTACCTATGCTGGCCCCCGGCAATTACAGGGCTTTTGAAATAATAGGTGATAGTATGTTGCCAACACCAAGTGGTAGTGTGATTGTAGGCGAAAGAGTAGAAAGCGTTGAGGAAGTAAAATCTAACAATACCTATATTGTAGTTTCAAAAAATGAAGGGATTGTATACAAAAGGGTAATGAAAAATAACCGCTTAAAAAATAAGATTACCCTTATAAGCGATAACCCCGATTATACCCCTTATAACGTTAATGAAGAAGAAGTGCTGGAATTATGGAAAGCACAGATGGTAATTACCAAAGCCAATATTCAACAACGTTGGGATGTTAATCAATTAGCCGGTCTGGTAAATAACTTGCAGGAAGAGATTTCTACGCTGAAACGAAAGATAAGTTAATGGTTGTTAATATTGTTAACACCTGTTATGTTTAAACTAAGCCATTTACCATTCGTGTAATTTGGCCATTAGCACAAATTAGGCAAATCTATTTTTGCGCCAAACCAAAATGGATGTTGAGGATATTTTTACCTGTTTTTTTCGTTTTTTTCATTAGCAGTGCATTAGCACAAACACGGTCGCTGGTGGCTGTAAAAGTGAGTCATGCACCTAAACTGGATGGCTCTTTAGATGATGTAGCCTGGCAAAATGTACCCATTGCAAATGATTTTATTGCCAATTTCCCCAATTTTGGTAATGCCGCCAGCAAGCCTACAGAAGTAAAACTGGTATACGATGATGAAGCCATTTATGTAGGCGCCTATTTACATGATGATCCCAAACTTATTCGTAAACAATTAACTGAGCGGGATAAAGAAGATTTTAAAGATGCTGATAATTTCGGTTTTGCCATAGATACCTACAAAGACAAGCAAAATGGCTACGCATTTATTGTTACCTCCAGCAATGTGCAAAGTGATATCCGGATTTCATCTACCGTAATAGAATCTGAAATGGGGGATAATGACGGACTGGATTATAACTGGGATGCAGTTTGGGATAGCCGTACCGCCATTGTTGCCGACGGCTGGATTGTGGAAATGAAAATTCCTTATTCTGCCATCCGCTTTTCTAAAAAGGATATACAGGATTGGGGACTTAATTTTTCCCGCTACATCCGCCGCCTCAATGAAAAATCTTACTGGAATCCTGTTAACCCTAAGCAAGATGGATTGGTAAACCAGTTTGGAGACTTAAAGGGTTTGGAAAACCTGGCTCCGCCATTGCGGCTGTCTTTTTTACCCTATGTGTCATCTGGTTATCAATCTGTGCCTACTGCAAGTGGCCAAATTAATAATGTGCTGCGTAGTGGTGGTATGGATGTTAAATACGGTATTAACGAAAGTTATACATTGGATATGACTTTGATACCCGATTTTGGCCAGGTAAAAAGCGATAATGTTGTACTAAACCTTACCCCCTTTGAACAGCAGTTTAACGAAAACCGCCCATTTTTTACCGAAGGCACAGAGTTGTTTAATAAGGCAGGTATTTTTTATTCCAGAAGAGTGGGCGGTATGCCAAGCGGTTATTTTGATGCTTTGCAAATAGCAACCGATAGTGGCTTTACCCTGCATAAAAACCCATCAGCTGTACAATTGTATAATGCCACCAAGTTTTCCGGGCGCAACAAGGATGGTTTGGGCATAGGTGTATTTAATGCCGTTACCGCACCTATGTATGCCAGTTTTGAACGACCGGATGGATCAACATTTTCTTATGAAACAGAGCCATTGGCTAATTATAATGTTTTTGTGTTGGATCAGTCGCTAAAAAACCGTTCTTTTATCACGTTTACCAATACCAATGTAATTCGCAATGGCGCGGCTAGGGATGGAAATGTAAGTGCGCTGGGGCTAACATTGTTCGATAAAACCAATACCTATAAATTTCAAGCAAAAGCAAATTATAGTTATGTTACTGGTGATGACCCACATAATGGTTTTTTAACCTATGCCGGCTTTTCAAAAGTAAGTGGTAAATGGCAATGGGGTGTAGATAATAATATCAAATCTAAACGCTACGACCCAAACGATATGGGTATTTTGTTTTTTCCAAATGAAATGAATAGTACGGCTTTTGTATCTTTTAATCAGTTTACAGCTGATAAGATATTTAACCTTAGAATTTACAATTTATCTGTTGAGCAATCAAACCGGGTTGCTCCTTTTCTTTATAGCAATACCCTTATTCGAGGTAATTTTTTGCATGTATTTAAGAATTTCTGGGATGCCACTATTATCTTTCAATCACAACCTTACTGGCAAAACGATTATTACGATTTACGCACCCCCGGTCGCATCATAAAAAAAACGCCATACACTTATGCTGGTTTATTTGGCAGTACAGATAGCCGCAAAAAATTGTATGTAAATTATGGAGTTGGCTATGCCAATTTATCTCCGCAAAAAGACGATCCTTACACTAACCTGCAGCTTGGTTTCAGGTATAGGTTTAACCCCAAATTTAGTTTGAGTATTGATGGCGAAAGGCAATTTGATAAGGGCAATATTGGCTTTGCAGGCTACGATGCCATTACCAGTGAAGCAATTGCAGGACTTAGAAGCGTAACACAGTTTACCTCTACCCTAAATGCTGCCTATAATTTTAAAGCGAGAATGAACCTGAATGTTAGCGTTCGTCATTATTGGAGCAAGGTTGATTACAAAACATTCTATTACGTAAAAGAAGATGGTTTTTATTTGCCTCACAACTTTGTGGCAGATGCCAACGAAAACTTTAATGCATTTAACCTGGACATGTTTTTTACCTGGGATTTTAGATTGGGTAGCCGACTGATTATTGCCTGGAAAAATGCACTTGGTCCGGATGCTGCTGTAGATGGCTTGCAACATCCCAAGTATACCAACAATATTAATCAGGTGTTTAACGTGCCACATAGCAACCAGCTAAGCGTAAAATTTGTGTATTATATTGATGCCCAGCAATTCAAAAAGAAAAAGGAATAGCTGCTACAATTATTTTGGCCCCGGCAACAGGAATGCTATTTAGCCCACTTGCGTCGCACACTTGTACTGTAACAAACAAGGGGGCTTATGGCTAAATACCCATTGCTGCGTAAAATTACTACTGCACAAGAGTGCGACGCAAGTACCGCCGCCACCTGCTTTTTGCCCGGCCAATAACTGCTTTTAAACAAATTTGGGGTGATAAATTGGTTGTCGCCAATTCATTTGCCCATGTCCAAATTAAACTTTACCACCCCAAATACGCCTATCTGGTTATCTTTGCGGTATGAAAGCAACAGAGCGCAGGAATATCAGGCACCTTTCACAGCCTGAATTGGATGAGTATTTTTTGGCCATTGGCGAAAAAAAATTTCGCAGCAAACAGGTATATGAATGGCTTTGGCAAAAGCATGCCCATGGTTTTGACGATATGAGCAATATTAGCAAAGAGCTACGTGCAAAACTGGCAGAAGAGTTTAGTTTTCCTGCATTAAAAATAGATGCCACCCAATTTAGTGAAGATGGTACCGTAAAAAGTCGCTTTAAAACCTTTGATAACCATTTGGTAGAAGGTGTACTAATACCCACAGAGCAAAGAAAAACGGCATGCGTATCATCACAAATTGGTTGTAGCCTTAGCTGTAAATTTTGTGCCACCGGTTATATGGAGCGTAAGCGTAATCTTACCTACGATGAAATTTATGATGAGGTAGTGTTAATTAATCAGCAAAGTGAAAAAGCTTACGATAAAAAATTAACCAACCTGGTTTTTATGGGGATGGGCGAGCCTTTGCTGAATTATGCCAATGTATTAAAAGCCATTGAGCGCATTACTGCCGAAGATGGTTTGTTTATGAGCCCCAAACGTATTACCGTTTCTACAGCGGGTGTAGCCAAACAAATTATAAAGCTGGGCGATGATAAAGTAAAGTTTAAACTGGCTTTGTCATTACATGCCGCCAACGATCATAAACGCAACGAGATTATGCCTATTAATGAGGCCAACAACATTAAATCGTTGGTGGATGCGTTGAATTATTTTTACAAGCAAACCAAAACCGAGATTACATTCGAGTATATTCTTTTTCAAAATTTTAATGATACCGAGAAAGATGCTGCCGAACTGGTAAAACTTTACAGACAGGTGCCGGTAGATTTAATTAATATTATTGAATACAATCCCATTGATGCTTTTGCTTTTTCTAAACCTACTGAAGAAGTAACTGCCCAGTTTATGGGTTATCTGGAAAAAAACAGGGTAAATGCCCGACTTAGAAGGAGCCGTGGAAAAGATATTGATGCCGCATGCGGTCAATTAGCCAATAAGAATTAGCAATTATACATCCCCAGGCGGGATATTTTATTTCATCATTACTGTTGCAAAACAGCAAAACAATGTACAATGGCAAAAGCATTTGACAAGTTTATTAACAAAGAAGTTACGGGCGCCAAAAAAAAGGAAGCTTTTAGACAGGAAAAGAAAAAATTTAAAAAGGAACTAAGGCAAAAAGCCGATGAAGAAAGGGTACAAAACCTGGAAAAATATAGGTTAATTGTAAATACACCCGCTGCCAATAAAAGCCGGGAAGTGGTTGCAAAAGCACCCGAAAAAGCTGCTCCTAAAAAATCTTTTACCGTTAATGCCCGTGATGCACAATCCGCATCTGACGCTCCAAAGAAACGTACGCCCTCCAGAACAACCGATAAGCCCGCAGCCAAATACAAAGCAGGCAAACCGGTAAAACAAACATACGAGCAAATAACGCAAAAACCAGTTTCGGCCGATAAAGATGGGGCAGAAGAGGTAATGCCATTGAATAAGTTTATTGCACACGCTGGTATTTGTGGTCGCCGCGAAGCTGCCGAATTGGTAAAAGAAGGTAAAGTGCAGGTAAATGGCTCTATTATATTCGAGCCTGGTTTTAAAGTTACCGGTAAAGAAAAAATTCTGGTAAAAGGCGAGCAGGTATTTGTACAAAAAAACCTGGTGTATATATTACTTAATAAGCCCAAAGATTATATTACTACCGCCAAAGACCCCGAAGGCAGAAAAACCGTGCTGGATTTGCTAAAAGGTGCCACCAAAGAAAGAATTTACCCCGTTGGCCGTTTAGATAGAAATACCACCGGCGTATTGTTATTAACCAATGATGGCGAAATGGCGCAAAAACTTACCCATCCCTCATTTGAAATAAAAAAAATATACGAGGTTCGCCTCGATAAACCGGTAACTAAAAAGGATTTCGATGCCATCCTCTCCGGCATTACCCTCGAAGATGGTTTTGTAAGTGCTGATTCTCTGGCTTATGCCGATGCAAAAGATAAATCTGTTGTTGGTATAGAAATTCATAGCGGCCGTAACCGTATTGTGCGCCGTATTTTCGAACACCTGGGCTACGATGTTAAAAATCTTGACCGTGTTATGTTTGCCAACCTTACCAAGAAAAATGTAGACAGGGGCAAATGGCGTTTGCTAAACGATAAGGAGGTGCGTTTATTAAAATTCATGAACAAATCTTTTGTAAGGGCCGCCAAAGAAACCAAATAGCTTTATTAGCCGGGCAATACAACAAGCATTTGGCTTTACTTGCGTCGCACACTTGTGCAGCAGGGCTTTATGCAGCTGTTAACAGCCCCCTTTGGCTTTACAGGTAACAGGCAATCAAACCAACCATCCAATTTATAATCATAGTACATGCTACAGCATTCATTGCAGGTAATTTTAGAAAACGATGATTTTATAGCGATTAACAAACCCGCTAACATGTTAAGCATTCCCGACAGGAAGCAATCTGAACCTTCCTTAAAAGATATGCTTAAACAACAATTTGGCGATATTTATACCGTGCACCGTTTAGATAAAGGCACCAGCGGTGTAATTGTTTTTGCCAAACATAGCGATGCACATAAGCAGCTCTCTCAACTATTTGAAGGCCGCGAGGTAGAAAAATATTATGCCGGCCTGGTACATGGTAAAGTAATAAAAGAAAGTGGTAGCGTAGATGCACCCATTATGGAGCACCCGGCCAAAAATGGAAAAATGGTTATACATGCCAAGGGCAAAACCTCACTTACCGATTATGAAGTGGTTGAGCGTTTTAGGTTATATACCTGGATGAAATTTCAGATTCATACCGGCCGCACACACCAGATACGCATTCATATGCAGCAACTGGGCCATAGCATTGTATGTGATGAATATTATGGTACTGCCGACCCAATTCTATTATCTAACCTGAAGAAAAAATTTAACCTGGCTAAAAGCGAAGATGCAGAAAGGCCATTAATGGGTAGGCTTGCATTACATTCTCAACTTTTAAAGTTTGATTTAAATGGAGAACATTTTAAACTGGAAGCTGAATTGCCAAAAGATATAAAAGCCATGCTGCAGCAATTGCGCAAATGGAATGCAGTAAAATAGAGATACATTATTTGCAGGCTGTTTTGACGCCATAATAACCAAACGATGAACGTATTGCGACGCAAGAGCTGATGCCATATGCATCTTCAGCCGGTCACAAAAAAATAACCCCAGCGTAAATACGCCGGGGTTTTAATTTAAACACATGAGAAGCTAATCGATATTAGGCTGTGGTGTATAACGCAAATAAGGCTTTATCACCTTTACGCCTTTAGGGAATTTTTTTATAGCATCTTCGGTACTTACTGCGGGTACTACAATTACATCCTCACCGGCTTTCCAATCTGCTGGTGTTGCCACACTGTAATTGGCGGTTAGTTGTAAAGAATCTACCACACGCAATACCTCAAAGAAATTTCTACCGGTAGAAGCCGGGTAGGTAATTATAAGTTTTACTGCCTTATCGGGCCCTATTACAAATAGTGAACGTACTGTGGCAGTTAATGAGGCATTGGGATGTATCATATCGTACAAAGTAGCCACATTTCTGTCTTCATCGGCAATAATGGGGAAACCAACTGTTACATGTTGGGTTTCGTTAATATCGTTTACCCAGCCATGGTGTTTATCCAGTGGGTCTATACTAACAGCAAGAACTTTTACATTGCGTTTGGCAAATTCATCCTGCAGGGCAGCGGTTTTACCAAGTTCGGTAGTACATACAGGGGTATAATCAGCAGGGTGAGAAAATAAAATTCCCCAGCCATCGCCAAGATATTCGTAAAAATCAATGTCGCCAGCTGTTGTTTGTGCTTTAAAATTGGGCGCTTTATCGCCTAAACGTAAACTCATATTTTTTCGATTTTGGATAGCAAATATATCCATTCTCTACAATTTTTGTGGACTAATTTGTTAAATACTAAAAATTCCCTGAAATATTTGTGGGGCTTGCTTTGTAGCCGAATAAAAATGCTTGAAAAAATAACTAACGTGTGTTTTAATTTGAGTAATCAACGGCCTTTTTCCTTATCCGTAATTTTAACGGTTCTGGCTTTTTGCAACAGGCTTTTACCAAACTTGTTTTTTACATCGTCAATGGCTTTGTACAGGTTGTTTTTCTTTGCTCCATCATCAAAAAGGCTGCCTTGAATGGCGTGGTTGGTTAACTCACTTAATCTAACGCCCAATAGGCGCACAGGTTGGCCCTTGCGGTAGAGTTTGTGAAAAAGATCCATCGCCACGGGTATTAATTCATCATCTCTAAACGTATAATTAATAGTAGTTTGCCGCGATGTGGTTTCAAAATCGGGGTATCGTATTTTAACGGCCATACAGCCAGCCAGTTTTTCATCCTGTCTTAACTCGTAAGCCACTTTTTCGGTCATGCGTACCAGTTCGCTAAGCAAAAAAGCCATATCAGTTTTATTTTCCTCAAAGGTATTTTCGGTTGAAATAGATTTGGCTTCATGGTAAGGGTGTACTTCACTAAAATGCAGCCCCTGGGCCTTGGTCCATAAATCTGCACCCCATTTACCCAGTCGCTTCTCCATCTCTGCGGCACTGTAGTTAAGAATATCACCTATGGCATTAATCCCCATTTCTTTCAGGTGTATAAAAGTATGTTCCCCCACACCGGGAATTTTATTAACCGGTAATGGCGCCAAAAACTCTTTTTCCATGCCGGGCTGTATAAAAATATAGCCATTGGGTTTGGCCTGGTCTGTAGCAATTTTTGCAATCATTTTATTGGTGGCCAGGGCAAAAGAAATGGGCAGACCGGTTTTTTCAATAATTTCTTCCCGCAGCGCAATGGTCCATTTAAATACATCAAAATATTTATCCATTCCGGTTAGGTCAATATAAAATTCATCTATGCTGGCTTTTTCAAACAAGGGTGCTTTTGCGGCAATAATATCGGTAACCCAACGGCTAAACCGGCTATATTCCCCACGTGTACCGCGTACAATTATGGCTTGCGGACAAAGCTGCATTGCTTTTTTCATAGGCATAGCAGAATGGATGCCAAATTTTCTGGCCGCATAGCTACATGCCGCTACCACACCACGTTCTGCACTACCACCAACCAGTACAGGCTTATCTTTTAAATCAGGATTATTCAATACTTCCACGCTTACAAAAAAGGAGTCTAAATCAAAATGGGCAATATAGCGTTGTGGTATTTGCATGTATTTTGCTAAGGTAGAAAAGTTATTTGTTAGCCAGCTGCAGAATAGATATTAAGCTTTACTTGCGTCGCACTCTTGTACGTTCCGGTTAAGTGGCAGCTAAAATAGCAGTGTAATAAGCAAAATAGAATCACCCATAATATGTAAATTACGGCAATGATACTGGAAGAAGCATTACCCCACTTACAGGCATTAACCAATCGGTTTTTGGATTTGCCAAATGAGGCGTGGATGGATTTTACTGCCATATGGCAACCATGCAGTGCCAAGCGTAAAGCGGTACTTACAGCTGCCGGTGAAACTGAAAAATATTTATACCTGGTAACCAGTGGTGTACAGCGTTCTTTTTACCTGCATCATAATAATAAAGAGGCTACGATGGTGTTTACTTATCCCTATTCATTTTCAGGTGTTGCCGATTCTTTTCTTACCCAAATGCCATCTAAATATTATTTTGAAACCTTAACCGCCAGCACATTTATAAGAACCAGTTACCAGCAAGTGGCTGCTTTAATGGAAAAGCACCGTAGCATTGAGCAATTTGTTTTAAAAATTACCGCTTTTACTTTAGCCGGCGTATTAGAAAGACAAATAGAACTACAATGTTTTACTGCCGAAGAAAAATTCAGGGCACTGTTAAAACGTAGTCCGCATGTTTTACAACTTATACCACATAAATACCTGGCATCCTATTTAGCATTAGATGCTGCAACATTTAGTAAACTGCTGGGTACGGTTAAATTGTAGCAAGTTTACAAAAATCTTGGTGCAGACAAAGGTTTTACCAAAAAAGCTTTTGCAGTTTTGCATATCAAAAATTACTGTATGGCCAAATTGCAAACAAGCGTTTTAATAGAAAGTCTGCAACAGCAAACAATTCAAATACTAGAAATTGCTAAAGGTGAATGGCTATCATTAGCACCGGAAATTTTTAGCGCTACACCTGCACTTGGTAGCTGGAGTGCCAAACAATGTTTGGCGCATTTAAATGCCTATAGTGCATATTATTTACCCGCTTTACAAAATGCAATGAATAATGGCATATGGAGCGAAGTACAGCCATTGGCTGATTTTACACCAGGTTGGCTGGGTAATAAATTTACCCAAATGATGCAAACCAATGCTGCAGGTATGCCAACAAAAAAGATGAAGGCTTTTAAAGCCTATGTGGCGGATAATGCTATAGACGGTGCAGCTGTTATTGAAACTTTTATTAAATCTCAGGAGACAATGTTGGAATTGTTGCAGCAGGCTGCCAAACTAAACCTGCAAAAAATTAAAATACCCATTTCCATTGCCCGCTATATAAAATTGCAGTTGGGTGATGTATTGATGTTTTATGTAGCACACAATATGCGGCATGTATTGCAGGCACAAAGGGCTATTGCAGCAAAATAGGAGATAGCCACAACTATGCAAACATGTTTATCATGGCATCATCAATTCTGCGGGGGCGTTGTGTTTTTTTATCAAGTGGTATCCAAATGCTGCAGGCCGAAATAATTTTTTTACTGTCTTTTAACCGTACTATTTCATAATGTCTTTTCCAGGTTACATTGGTATAATCACCGGTCCATGTATGCATTTCCAGTTCGTCGTGCAAAAAGGCCTGATTGATATAATCTATTTCGTGGCGTTTGATCATCCATAGTACATTTTCCTGTAAATCTGGTGGGGCAAATGTATTCCAGTGTTGCCTTGCAATATGCTCCATCCATTGCACATAAATTACATTGTTTACATGGTTTACATCATCCAGGTGCGCTGGTTGTACCTGGATGTTGATGGTAAAGCGACTGTTTTTTAATTCCATAAGTTTTGCAGGATAATTATGTATAGTTTTTTTGCAAAGTTACGTAATGCTTTGCCCAATAATTTGTTGCAGTAAAAGAGTGCGACGCAAGTAAAGCTCCATGCTTATGCAATAGCCCGGTCAACAAAAAAATTACAGAGAGCTATGATAGGCATCAGCTGCTTTTTTTACACTGCCATGCTGTTGTAATAATTGTTTGGCGGCTTCGTAATTGGGCAGGTTTATTTTTTCCATCAACATCAATACCCCCCTATCGACCAGTTTGGCATTGGTGAGTTGCATGTTTACCATACGGTTGTCTTCTACCCGCCCAAGTTGAATCATGACGGTGGTGGAGATCATATTTAATACCAGTTTTTGCATGGTGCCGCTTTTCATTCGTGAGCTGCCGGTAACAAATTCGGGTCCAACCACAATTGCAATGCTATGGTTTGCCATGGCAGTGAGTGGACTGCCCTCGTTACTTACAATGCAGCCGGTGGTTATGCCGTTTAATTTGCATTGTTCCAGTGCACCCAATACATAGGGCGTGGTGCCACTGGCGGCAATGCCTATTACAATATCCTGCTTGTTTATGTGGTACGCTTGTAAATCTTTCCAGCCCTGTTGTATATCATCTTCTGCATTTTCTACGGCCTGGGTTATGGCTTTTTTGCCACCGGCAATTATGCCTATAACCAAGCCATAGGGAACCCCAAAGGTGGGTGGGCATTCGCTGGCATCTAGAATACCCAGCCGGCCGCTGGTGCCTGCACCTATGTAGAATAAACGACCGCCAGCCAACATCCTATCTGTAATAGTGTGGATGAGGGCTTCAATTTGGGGTAGTTTTTTTTCTATAGCAAGTGGAACCGTTTTATCTTCCTGATTAATATGAGCAATAATTTCTTTAACCGTCATTTTTTCGAGACGCCTGTATGGGGAAGGCTGCTCGGTTATTCGTTCAAATTCGCTCATAATTATTTATTGGTGATAGGCAATTAAACCATCCATGGGCTGTTTGTATATTTTACCCAATTCCAGCTCGTAGGTATTGCACAGGTCTTTGATGATATCTTTAAATCCAAATGCAACACTACCCACAAAGCTAATGGGGTATAACCAGCTTTCGCGGTACTTATGCAGGTGGGTAAAGAAAAAATCGTTGATGCCATCTTCTATAATATTCTCAATCATATAGTGGTCGCGGTTTTCTGCCAGGAATATGGCAAAAGAAGCCAGATAACGGTTAGGTTGAGGCATTTTATATACATGCTCCAGTATTTCGTTGGCATTGGTATTAAAATGTTTATCAAAACGCAGCATCAGGTCTTCATCAAATGTACCATAGAGATAATGTTGAATTACTTTTTTACCCAGGTAGGCGCCGCTGCCTTCATCGCCCAAAACATAACCTAAACCAGGACTGTTTTTTACAATTTTTTTGCCATTATAAAAACAGGAGTTGGATCCGGTGCCTAAAATACAGGCAATACCTTTTTCGTGGCCGCATACGGCCCGGGCAGCTGCCAGCAAATCTATCTGTGCTTCTATTTTAGCTGTTGGGAACAGTTTTTTGAGTATGCGTTTAATAAATTTGGCATTGGCCGGGTTGGCAAGGCCGGTACCGTAATAGTAAATTTCATCAATGGCTACTTGTTTAAGCTTGCCCAATAATTCTTTTTGTAATAAGCTAATTACTTGTTCTTCGGTTAAAAAGTAAGGGCTAATGCCTTGGGTGGTAATTTTCTTTTTTTTGCCGTTAACCAATAAGCACCATTCGCATTTGGTAGAACCGCTATCGGCAATGAGTGTTACAGACATGAGGTGTTTAATTTAAAATTGGGTTTTCAGATATCGGATTTTCATAGTTTGAAGATAATGTATACCCCTCAATTTGTATTAAAATTTTTACCGGCTTTCTTGTAGTATTTATTCTGCATTAGGTTTTGGGTTTTTAGGGAAGAAAGTATGCCCTTGAGCGTTAGATGCTACAAAAAGTGCATTGCTTTTTTAAATCTCACATAAGCATCAATTAGCACATATGCCCTTTAAACATTACTTTTGCGCCCTGAAAATAAGAGCAAGCAATGATTAGCGTAAAAAATGTAACCCTCGCCTACGGTAAGCGTGTACTGTTTGACGAGGTAAACCTGAATTTTGTAAAAGGTAACTGTTACGGTGTAATTGGCGCCAATGGTGCCGGTAAAAGTACCTTTCTTAAAATTTTAAGTGGCGAAATTGAGCCCAATAAAGGTGCAATTGAAATTTCTAAGGGCGAACGTTTGGCCGTTTTAAAACAAAACCACTTTGAGTTTGACGACTGTACTGTATTAAATACGGTATTGATGGGTCACAAACATATGTGGGATGTGATGCATGAACGTGAAGCCATTTATGCAAAAGCCGATTTTACCGAAGAAGATGGTATGCGTGCCGGTGAATTGGAAGGTGAATTTGGTGAAATGGGCGGTTACGAGGCAGAAAGTAATGCAGGAAGCCTGTTAAGCAGTTTGGGCATAGACGAGCAATACCATGCCAGTTTGCTAAAAGATATTCCCGGTAATATGAAGGTGCGGGTATTATTAGCCCAAGCCTTATTTGGTAACCCCGATATTTTATTATTGGATGAACCTACAAACGGATTGGATATTGAAACCATTGGCTGGCTCGAGAATTTTCTGGCCGACTATGAAAATATTGTGTTGGTTGTAAGTCACGACCGTCACTTTTTAGATTCTGTTTGTACGCACGTGGCCGACGTAGACAAACAAAAAATTAAGATTTATACAGGTAACTACACATTCTGGTACGAGAGCTCTCAGTTAATGGCCCGCCAGATAAGTGATAAGAACAAAAAAACAGAAGAAAAACGTCAGGCATTATTGGACTTTATTGCCCGTTTCTCTGCCAATGCTTCTAAAAGTAAACAGGCTACTTCCCGTAAAAAGGCTTTGGAAAAACTGAATGTAGAAGATATACAGCCAAGTAACCGTAAATATCCAGGTATTATATTTCAGCCACTACGTGATGTGGGTAATCAAATTCTGAATATCGAAAACCTGTCTAAAGCCGTTCATGGCCGTAAACTATTTGATAAAGTAAGCTTTAGCATTAATAAAGGCGAGAAAATTGCCTTTTTAAGTAAAGATCCCCTTGCTGTTACCAGTTTTTTTGAAATTATTAATGGTAATGCCACTGCTGATGCTGGTAAATTTGAATGGGGTACCACCATTACAAAAGCTTATTTGCCATTAGAAAATAACGAGTTTTTTACCGAAGGGGTGCCACTTATGGATTGGCTGCGCCAGTTTGTACCGGCACATGTAACCGATGCCGATGAGCCATTTTTACGTGGCTTTTTGGGCAAAATGTTATTTAGCGGAGATGATATTTTAAAGAAAACCAATGTGTTAAGTGGTGGTGAAAAGGTACGGTGTATGATAAGCCGAATGATGATGCAGAATCCTAATCTGGTAGTGTTAGACCAACCAACCAATCACCTGGATTTGGAAAGCATTCAGGCATTTAACGATGGCTGTCAAACCTTCCCCGGTATTGTATTGCTCACCTCGCATGACCATACTTTTATTCAAACCGTAGCAAATAGAATTATCGAACTTACTCCTAAAGGTACCATCGATAAACTGTGCACATTTGATGAATATATGGAAGATACCCGCATTCAACAATTAAGGGCCGAAATGTATTAATAACGGCAATTGAATAATACGACAACCTGTTACGAAAGTGACAGGTTTTTTTGTGTTATCAACTAAGGTATACCATGGCATCGCCGCTTGTTAAGTATTTGCTGCTATGTCATGCAAGTACCTCACTTGTACTCTTGTCATTTATGGAAGCAGTGCATAAAATTGTATGCATCAATATACCATTAACCAGTTCATCGCTATTATCTTTACACGCTTATGCAAGCTCCGGTTTCTATTAATATACAATCACAAACCTGCTGGCTTACTGCCCAGCGTACACTTTTTTGGGAGGAGGAGCAATCACTTATTTTATCTGATTTGCATTTTGGTAAAACAGGCCATTTTAGAAAATCTGGTATTGCAGTACCCACCTCAGTTTTTGTGGAAGATTTGCAAAGGCTTTTTGCGCAAATTCAATATTTTAAACCTACCCGATTAATTATAGTTGGCGATATGTTTCATAGTCACCAAAACCAGGAAATAGCACATTTTGTAAAATGGCGTAACGATATTGGGCATATACAAATACAACTGGTAAAAGGCAATCACGATATACTAAAAGATACCTTTTACCATAATAGCGGCATAGAAGTGCATGAGTCTATTCAGGGTATAAAAGGTTTTGGTTTTGTACATGATCCGGCACAAATTAGCAATGAGGATTCATATATGTTTACGGGGCATATACACCCGGGTGTACGCATAAAAACCGGTAGCAGGCAAACCCTTAGTTTTCCTTGTTTTTATTTTGGCGTGCAATATGCCATATTACCTGCTTTTAGCATGTTTACCGGTTATGTAAATATTAAACCAAAAGCCGCAGATACTGTTTATGCCATTGTAAACAATACACTGGTTAAAGTATAATGATAAAAATTGCTTTCGATACCATTTATGCGCATCCTTTGCCGGCGGGGCATAGGTTTCCCATGCTTAAATATGAACTGATACCTGCTCAGTTATTGCATGAAGGCACTATTGTACAGGAACAATTGTTTGTTCCGCAACCATGTAATGCCGCCAATGTTTTACTAACACACGATGCTGGCTATTTTGAAAAGCTATTACACCAAACCCTAACTGCCGCAGAGCAAAGAAAAATCGGTTTCCCCCAATCGCCAATGCTTACCCAAAGGGAGTTGGTTATTGCGCAGGGTACCATTGATTGTTGCTTATATGCTATGCAATATGGGGTGGCTTTAAATATTGCGGGTGGCACCCATCATGCATTTGCTGATAGGGGAGAAGGCTTTTGTCTGTTGAATGATATGGCCATTGCGGCCAATTACCTGTTAAGCCAGCAATTAGTAAAAAAAATATTGATTATCGATCTGGATGTACATCAGGGAAATGGTACGGCTAAACTGTTTGAGCATAACCCCCATGTTTTTACCTTTAGCATGCATGGCGCCCATAATTATCCGTTTCATAAAGAAAAAAGTGATCTGGATGTGCCGCTTACTGATGGTGCCGGCACAACAGAATACCTGGATTTATTATACAAAACCCTGCCCCATTTAATCACTACTGTTAAGCCGGATTTTGCATTTTACCTGTCTGGCGTAGACATACTTGATACAGATAAATTTGGTAAACTTAAAGTAAGTATGGAGGGGTGCCGGCAAAGAGATGTTTTTGTGTTTAACACCCTGCAGCAACATGGTATTCCTGTTGCCGTAGCCATGGGCGGCGGTTACTCTGCCGATATTAAATTAATTGTTGAAGCGCATTGCAATACCTACCGGACTGCTATGGATTTATATGCCTAAAACGTTATTACACATCCAGCATTCTGCGGTGATAGTTAATTTGCCCAAGATGATAATTTAAGTGGCCATACAGGTGTATTAAAAACTGTGTAGTGGTCAACTCTACATTAAAAACATTAATAGGATAAATTGTTTCCAGCGTTTGATCAGTTAGTTTTTGCAGGGTGGCTACTACTATTTCTTTGGTCATATTAATTTCGGCAATAAGTACTGGTACGGGAATATTGGTATTGGTAAATTCTTTTTCGCGTTCCCTTTCAAAATCAATTTTGCCAAGGGTTTTACCAATAAAATGTTTCAGGTTGCCAATAAGGTGCAAGCTTAGGTTGCCGCCACTGTTAAGAATGCCATCTTGTATTTGCCATATTATTTTTTCGTTGCTATAGGCGTTAATTTCTGTTGCCAGTTTGGTAAGGTCGCGTTCAAAAAGGCTGGCTAAACTTTCCTGTATCATAGTGTTGCTTTTATTATAAAATTAATAGTTATTGCCCGTTTTTGGCTGTTGAATTTGATGCCATACCCGTTGCCGTACAAGAGTGCGACGCAAGCGGTGCTAATAGATTCTTTCACTGTTCGGCTAATAATACAGTATTTAACAGTGGTGTGGATTATAATAGGTAATATAGGAATAACTGTTTTTAGCCAAGGCAAAACAATACAATTAAGCTTTACTTGCGTCGCACACTTGTGCTAAAGTAATTACCGGCAGCATTTTACAGCCATTAAACACTCCGGTATAAAAGATTTTGCCGAAAACTATACTTAAATGTTAACAGTTTACTTTTGCTTTGCGTACTAACTTAGCGTTGCCTTTTTATTTATAAACACCCAATTAATTTTTATGTTACGAAAATGCATCACCTATGTATTGCTGGTAGTTTTTAGTATATCTACAATAATAGCTTCGGCACAAACCGGACAGGAGAAATTACCGGTAGACCCAGCTGTAAAAATTGGTAAACTACCCAATGGTTTAACGTATTATATTAGAAAAAATGATAAGCCCGAAAGCAAGGCCGAAATGCGCCTGGTAGTTAATACGGGGTCTATTATGGAAGATAACGACCAGCAAGGTCTGGCTCACTTTATTGAGCATATGGCTTTTAATGGTTCCACCCATTTTAAGAAGAACGAATTGGTAAGTGCCCTGCAAAATATGGGTATTGAGTTTGGTGCCGATTTGAATGCCTACACCAGTTTTGATGAAACGGTGTATATACTGCCAGTACCCTTAACAGATACCAGTAATTTGCGCAAAGGCCTTACCGTTTTACAGGATTGGGCAGGCGGCCTTTCTTTAGATAAAGACCAGATTGACGGGGAACGTAATGTGGTACTGGAAGAAAGCCGTTTAGGTAAAGGTGCAGATGACCGTATGTTTCGTAAAATTTATCCCTTGCAATATGCAGGTTCAAAATATGCCAACCGTTTGCCTATTGGTAAAGACAGTATTATAAAGCATGCGAGCTATGATGCAGTAAGACGTTTTTATAAAGAGTGGTACCGCCCTAACCTGATGGCTGTAATTGTGGTTGGCGATATTGACCCTCTTAAAGTGGAACAATTAATAAAAGAATATTTTGGCGTACTTAAAAACCCTGCCAATGCAAGGCCAAGAACCGCAGCTATCGTGCCAGAACGTACAGCAGATAATGCAATAGTTGTTACCGATAAGGAAGCTACCAATTTTTATGTACAGGTAGAATTTTCGGCAAAGCCAGTTAAGCCAGATGTAACAGTTGCTGATTACAGGCAATACCTGGTGCGTAATTTATTTGCCAGTTTGTTAAACGAACGCCTGTCTGACTTAAGGCAAAGCGCCAATCCTCCATTCTTGTATGCCGCGGCAGATTTTAACAGCTATGCCAGGGGCTACCAAAGTTTTAGTGCGTTTGCGGTAGCAGGCAAAGATGGTCCGGATACGGCTTTGTTTGCCATGATGAAAGAAATTGAGCGGGTGAAAAAATTTGGTTTTACGGCCGATGAATTAGACCGTGCCAAAAAAGAAATGCTGGCCAATTTTGAACAATTGTATAATAACCGGGATAAAACCGAATCGCCAAGTTTTGTGGAAGAATATATTCGTAATTTTTTGGCCAAGGAATGTATTCCTGGTATTGAAAAAGAGTTTGAATACCGCAAACAAATGTTGCCTGGCATAACCATTGCCGAAGTAAATGCAGTAGCAAAACCTTTGCAACAAAAACAGCATTTTTTTGCCAGCCTGCAAGGCCCTGCTGAAAGCGGAATAGCCCTTCCGGACAAAAATGCATTATTGGCCAATACAGTGGCTGCCATGAAACAGGAAGTGAAAGCCAAAGAAGAAAAAGCAATTGCTTCAGCCTTAATAAATACAAAAATACAGCCGGGCAAAATTGTAAGCGAAACTAAGAATGAGCAACTAGGGGTAACCGAACTTGGCTTTGCCAATGGCGTAAAAGTAATATTAAAGCCAACCGATTTTAAAAACGATGAAATTATACTAACTTCTTTCCATAAAGGGGGTACTTCATTATATGGTGTGGCAGATAAATACAATGCAGCAAATGCCGCCGGTATTGTAGCACAAATGGGTATTGGCGATTTCTCACCTACAGATCTAAACAAGTATATGGCTGGCAAAAATGCCAGTGTTTTTCCACGTATTGGTGGACTTACTGCCGCATTAAATGGTTCCAGCTCAGTAAAAGATTTTGAAACCTTATTACAGTTATGCTATTTATATATTAATGCGCCCCGTAAGGATGAGGCATTGTTTAATGCCTGGAAAGAAAAACAAAAATCTGCAACAAGTTTTGCCATGGCAAATCCACAAACGGCGTTTGTTGATACATTGTATCAAACCTTATATCAGGGAAATCCATTGGCTCCATCGCCAATTGCAAAGCCTGAAAATTTTGATAAGATTGATCTTAACAGGGCTATGGAAATATACAAAGAGCAGTTTGGCAATGCCAATGAGTTTACTTTTATTTTTACTGGTAGCATTGATGTTGAAAAAGTAAAACCTTTATTGGAAATGTACCTGGGGGCCCTTACTTCTACAGGTAAAGCGGCTGCATATGTGGATAATGGTGTACGCCCTTTAAAAGGTAATTCGCAGTTTAATGTATATAAAGGCAAAGAACCCAAAAGCTTAATTCTTACTTTTTATACAGGCGAAGTAAATTATACAGAAGACTTAGAACTAAAGGCTGCTGCATTAAGCGAAGTTTTGAATATAAAAATAATTGAAGACCTGCGCGAAAAATTAGGTGCCATTTATGGTGGTGGCATATTTGCCAATGTGGGCAGGTTGCCATATGGCAATTATCAGGTGGTATTGCAATTACCTTGTGGCCCCGAAAATGTAGACACGCTTATTAAAAGTGCCGCTATTGAAATTGACAAAATAAAAGCGAATGGCCCAACCGAAGAAGATTTGGCTAAGATTAAAAAGACCTGGTTGGAACAATACAAGGTACAAATAAAGCAAAATGGATATTGGAGTGGTAAACTGCAAAGTATCTACTTTAATGGTAATACAGCGGATCGCATTTTTACATATGAGCAATTGGTAAATGCATTAACTGTTGCTGATATAAAAGCGGTTGCCAATCAATTGTTAGATAATAATAATGTATTGCAGGCAGTATTAAACCCCGAGCAATAAAATCAATTTGTAGCCCGGCATTGCAATATAGTTCAGCTTTACTTGCGTCGCACTCTTGTACGGTTAGATATGTTTGCAGCTTATAATTGAATTGGTTGCTTACGCTAAATTGATGATAGTAATTCTACAGCACAAGAGTGCGACGCAAGTAAAGTAGGATAGCAAACTAAAAGCATGGCTCATAAAAAAAACTAAAGCATATATAAACAAAAAGCGCTCAATTATTTGAGCGCTTTTTGTTTATTAACTTCGAAGTAATTATTTGTATACTTTTTTAATATAGTCTTCCAGCTCTTTATCTTTCTGACCAATATTATCAAAACCAGCTTTAAAAATATAGTCAGTATATTCCTGATCTGTTTGTGATAAAGTATTTCTGAAACTAACAATTTGATCGATGCCTTGTTTTATTTTTTCTATATCATCAAGTTTAGACAGGTAATAAAACAGTGGAAAAGTAGCATCAAATTTATCCTGACCCGGCGGAAAGGTTGCATACATTTTAATTACAAACTCGAAATCTTCTTCTGCGCCATTAATCATAATTACTGTGCTGGCAACACTGGCCAATTTGCCCTTGGCATCTTTTATATATTTTTTGGCCAACTTATAGGCATTTGCACTGTCTATATTATTTAAACCAGATAGAGCCTCTCCTGAAATGGTATAGGAAGAGTCGTTTACATATTGTTCAAAAATAGGTTTGTATTGCTCGGCGTAGGTATTGGCTAATGCTTCGATAGCCCTAGCTTTTGTTTTAGGGTCTTTTTCTGTTTTTACCATCCCTTCAATTTTTGCCAGGGTGTTTTCATCACTTAACAAGGCTGAGTCTGAAGAAATGGTACTAAGTGTAAATGAACGTATGCCTGCATAAGCATCATCTAAACCTTTTAATAATTCAGGCATATTTTTTTTGGCAAAATAGTTTAGGGCTTCAATCCTGTCAACATATAATGGTGCATATTTTATTTGTGCTACATAGTTTGCTGCTGTTTTATTATCTGTTTTTTCCCACAGCATAATTTTATCTCCGTCAACATTTACTAAATCAGGACGTTGGTTATAGGTGAAACGGAAAGTATCTGTTTTGTTACTAATAAAGAAACTAAAGCGTTGTTTGGTTGCACCTGTATAAACATCAATGGCTACAGGTAATTTGAAAATTTTATCTGACTGTGTTTGTTGAATAATCGCCATCCCCTTACCGGCAGCGTCATCATATTTGTAGTCGATTTTTACAATTGGATGCCCGCTGCCATAATACCATTGGTTCCAGAACCAGTTGAGGTCTTTTCCTGTAACTGATTCAAATGCCAATCTTAATTGTTGGGCCTCGCCGGTTTTAAATTTATTGGTTGTTAAATAATTATTGAGTGATTTAAAGAAAGCATCCTCGCCCACATAATTGCGCAACATATTAAGTATTCGGCCACCTTTATTATAGCTTACTGCATCAAACATATCTTCCTGGTCTTTATAATAAAAACGTACCAGGTCTTTTTTCTCACCGCTACTGCTAAGGTAATCCTGCATTTCGTTGTAGTTGTGTTCATCACCGGCATCTTTGCCATGTTTGTATTCATCCCAAAGTGTTTCGCTAAAATCGGCAAAACTTTCGTTTACGGTAAGGTTGCTCCAGCTTTCTGCAGTTACGAGGTCTCCAAACCATTGGTGAAACAATTCGTGGGCTATAGTTTCCTCCCATTCATTTCCATCTACCAATTGCCTTGCATTTTGGTTAGCAGTTTCCTGGTGTAGCGTAGCAGTAGTATTTTCCATGGCGCCACTCACATAATCGCGGCCAACAATTTGTGCATATTTCTGCCATTGATACTCCACGCCTAATTTCTCAGAAAAGAATTTCATCATTTCGGGGGTATAGCCAAATATTTTTCTGGCAACTGGGGCATACTCTTTTTCTACATAATAGCTAACTTCTTTTCCTTTATAACTGTCTTTGATTATAGTATACTCGCCAACACCCATAAAAAATAAATAAGGCGCATGGGGTAAATCCATTTTCCAGCTATCTGTTCTTGTACCATCTGCATTTTTTTTCTGCCCAATTAATAAGCCATTAGAAAGGGTAACATATTTATCAGGTACAGTCATATTTATTTCATCTGTACTTTTTTGGTTTGGTCTGTCGATGGTAGGCACCCAAACGCTGGTGCCTTCCGTTTCACCTTGTGTCCATATTTGGGTGGGTTTGCTTTTATCTTCACCGGTTGGATTGATAAAGTATAAACCTTTGGCATCAGTAATGGCTACACTGCCTGCTCCGGTATATTCGTTTGGTTTGGCGATATAATTGATATAAATGGTATATTTTTCATCTGCGCCATAGGTTTTATTCAGTTTTATAAATAGGTTCATGCCATTGTAATCGTAGGTAAGCGGCGTAGTTTTATTGTTTGCTACCAGTGCCACTTCCTTTATTTCCATTGCTTTGGCATCCAGGTTTAGAGAATCAGTTGGATAAAAATGCGGTTTTAATGTAATCCACACTTTGCCATACATCCATGATTTTGAATAGTCAAAAGATACATCCAGTTTGGTATGTACCAGATCGTTTATTTTAGTTGCTTCAGACCTGTATAATTTACGCCAGGGGGCATCCTTGTTGGCTTTTACAGTAATTTGGGCATTGGAAACAGATGCAATTAACAATAACAAAACAACCATATATCGCTTCATACTCATTTTTTAAGTATGCAAAAATACCGCTCCTTAGTTTTGTAACTATTAAATAAATGGTAAATGGTTAAAATAGCTGCATTATTGTTTGCGGCACGGTTTCTGCCTAATTCGTTTTTTAATGTAGTTTTGTTTCAAATATAAATGGGCAGCATGTTTGCATATTTCAGAAAAATAGTAACGACAATATTTTTAATTTTCATACTGGTATCAGGTAATTTGTATGCGCAGCAAAACCATTTTGTGTACATACAATCTGATGCTAAGCAGGCTTTTACGGTTAAAATAAATGAGCAGGTATTTACAGCTTCTTCAATTGGTTATGTAATTATTCCTAAACTAATTGATGGTGAATATAAAGCCACGATAAGTTTTCCCAATAATCAATTCCCCGATCAGCAATTTGTTTTCACAGTTAGCAATAACGACATTGGGTATTCGCTAAAAAATTATGGTCAAAAAGGCTGGGGTCTTTTTAACCTCCAAACGCTTGATGTAACATTAGCTATCCAAAATATAAATACTACCACACCTGCACAAGAGGCCACAGCTAAAAACAATGGGTTTGGCGATATGCTTGCAGATGTAGTTAGTGATCCTAATATTCAGGCACCTGTTATTGTACCCACAATAGCTGAAAAAGAAAACAAACCAGCTGCCGGGGTAGAAAAAATAGATACTGTTACTACCCCCCTCGCCATTACTGATTCTGTAAAAAATACAAATCCTATGGTAAAGTATAGCGAACGCTATGCGGATAGTGGTGTTGCCATTGTTTTTTTGGATACTGTTAATCGTAAATCTGATACCATCAGTATTTTTCTGCCAGATGTAAATCCAATCATTCCAAACAGTGTAAACCAGCCAGCCGATAGCAGCAAAACTATTATTCAGGAACCCACAACCATATTAGCAGATACATTTGACGTTAAAGAGACTGTTGAGTCAGATACAACTGGTATAAAAAATCCTTTTTACAATAAAACATCATCCGCAGATACAATCGCAGCAACAGTTTCAACAAAAGTGCTAAAAGATACGGTGGTTCAAAATGTAGAAAAAAAAGTAGCTATTGTTCCTGAGGTAAATGCTGTAAACGTTACAGATAATGCGGTGAACTGTACCAATATATTTACTGATGCAGATGCAGATAAACTGCGTAAAAAAATGTTTGCTGTAACTGGTGATAATAAAATGATTGAACTGGCACGAAAGTATTTTGCAGGTAAATGTGTAACCGTGGCCCAACTAAAAACTTTAAGTGGTTCTTTTCTTTCGGATGAAGCTAGGTATAATTTCTTTAGTGCGGCTTATGCTTTTGCTGATGATAAATTGGCATTTGCCACACTGGAAAATCAACTTATCGATCCTTTATATAAAAACCGTTTTAAAGCCCTGCTTAAATAATGCCATATGCCAAGATATTTTATGGAACTGGCCTATAAAGGCACCCAATTCAGTGGCTTTCAGGTACAGGAAAATGCAATAACCATTCAATCATCCATTGAGCAAGCTTTACAGGTAATATTTAAAGCCGCAATACCACTAACAGGTTCATCCCGTACAGATGCTGGCGTACATGCCATGCAAAACTTTTTTCATTTCGATTTTGATTATATTATAACGCCCAAAAACAAATACAACCTTAATGCTATTTTACCTGCAGATATTGCTATTACTGCATTTTACAAGGTAGAGCCACAACAGCATGCCCGGTTCGATGCGGTATCCCGGCACTATAAATATGTTATCTATAATCAAAAAAATCCTTTTCTCGAGCAAACGGGTTATTATTATCCCTTTGCGGTAAATACGCAGCTTTTACAAACCGCCGCACAAATGGTACAACACAATACCAATTTCACTGCATTTGCAAAACGCAATAGCCAGGTAAAAACATTTAATTGCCAGATTATGCAATCGCAATGGATGTTTAATGGCCCTGTTTTTGAATACCAGGTAGCCGCCAATCGTTTTTTACGGGGCATGGTACGTGCATTGGTAGCCACTATGTTACAGGTGGGTCGCGAAGCCATAACTTTAAACGATTTTGAAGCCTTATTACACAATAAGCATAATAAGCAAGCCAATTTTGCAGCTCCGCCACAAGGCCTGTTTTTGCAGCAGGTAGCTTATCCATTTACTTTAACACCTGTTGCCTGATTTTTTTTATTAGCCAAACAGTAGTTTTTTATAGGAACCTTACTTGCGTCGCACACTTGTACGTTCGGATTAAATGGCATCATTCCATTAATTCTACAATAAAACCCTGGTTTTTAAAGTAAATGGTTAAAAATAATAATAAATACCTTGTGGTATTATTAAATGCCTATCTTCACCGCTGATATTAAGCTGTGTAAGCACACAGTATAAGATTGACAAAAATTTTTACTTCTACGCGGTAATAGTTTCTTCTTCTTTACGGTGCATTATTCTTAATTCAAAAAAGGTATCTCATTTATTAGTTAAAATTCATTTGATTTATGAACATTTATGTATCTAATTTAAGTTTTCGCATTACTGAAGAAGACTTAAGAAAACTGTTTGAGCAATACGGAGAAGTATCTTCTGCTAAGATTATTATGGACAGGGAAACCAACAGGTCTCGTGGTTTTGGATTTGTAGAAATGCCTTCTGAAGCCGCCGGCAAAGAAGCTATGCAAGCCCTTAACAACAAAGATGTTGAAGGTCGTAACATCGCTGTATCTGTAGCAAAAGAGAAATCTGAAAGAAGCAGTGATGGTGGCGGTGGTTATAGCCGTGGCCGTTCTGACAATAAAAGATGGTAGTAGCTTAACATATACTTTATCCAAGAGCCCTGTATGGGCTCTTTTTTTATGCCTTTATTTAAGATAAGTGTAGATAGGTTTTGTGTATTTTTTTGTTGCACAAAGTACCGAACGATGAACCGAGCGTGGCAAGTAAAGCTATATAGGTGTTTATCTGCCGGCTAACAAAAAATGGTATTGTAACTATTTAACCGACTAGTGGTATTTTAAAATGGAATACCCAGATTTATATAGGGCAATATTTTTTTAGACTGATCGCAATACATGGCGCTTACTTCTAATGGTCCCAATACAAAATTGTATCCCAGGGAAACGCTATAGCCCGATAAAAAACCAACACTGCTGTTTTTGTTGCTGCTTACAAAATCATAGTATGCCATATTTACTTTTCCCAGTAAAAACAAACTGCTATACATCTGATAACGCAAGCCCAGCTGCAAAGCGGCAACGCTGCTGGTGTTTATCATGCCTTCAGATAAACCGGCAAATGTTACCTGATTGCGAAATGTATTGGTTAATCCGCCAACAAAATAATCGTTTAACACCCTTTGTTGCTGATTAAAATTGATGCTTGCCTGTAGTTGGGTAAAAAAGGTATATTTTTTAGAAAGCGGATAATAGTGTTCGTAGTTTAATTTGGTACGCAGGAAGTTATTGAAATAAAATCCCAGCGAATCCAGATTGCTAATGGGATACCCGTTTTTATAAAACGTAAGGTTTTGCCGCTGACTATATACATAGCCGGTTTCAATATCCAGCTTACTGCCTTTTTTAGGATACACCACATTGCTTAGAGTATTAAGCCTGATATAGGTATAACTGTTTATTAACCTGTTACTGCCTTTAAACTCGAACTGCGAAGTAATATTGGGTTTGTTATGAAAAGTTTCGAAACGGGTGCCAATGCCAAATGCCCATTTACGCCTGATAGTCCAATGTGTATTTACATCTGCAACAATATAAGTTTGTTTGTACAGTCCATCTTTTGCAAAATCTTTATAGGTGGTAAAGCTTAGGCCCTCTGCTTTTAAACTGGCTGTAATGGCGAAGGTTTTAAACTTACCAAATACCTGAGTATGTTCTGCTTTTAAGCGCATATTCTCACCCACATTTACTGTCACAAGCGTTCTGGAATAAGGAGTTACAAAATCTCTTGCAGTAATATTGCCAATAAGGCTAACACCTGTATTGCTGTTAAAATTTATGCCGAGTTTGGCAAATGTTAATGGATTTTCTTCTACATCAAAAACAATCTTACAAGATCCATCGGGTAGGGGTTGTAATGAATAGATTATTTTGTTGTAATAACGGGTGCCAAATGTTTTTCTTATTTGAGCAGATATTACAGCGGGGGTATAGAATTTATTATTTTCAAACTGCATGCGGTGTAAAAAAAACGACTCATTGGTTTTGTTTAGACCGTTTATTTGATAGGCAGTAATTCTTACCGAATCTACACTTGGTAAGGTGCTTATAATTGGGCCTTGTTTACCATAAATTTTTGTAAGTGAGTCGGCAATATGTAGCAGTTTTGGGTAAACACTATCACCAGTTTTTATGCCTTCTGCAATAATATCATCGCTGGAAGAAAAGCTGCCCATGTTGAAATTATCCAGGTTATGCGGAATATAGATATCGCACAATTTTTTTTCTTTGGCGGCATCTTCATCTTCTCTAAAAAAAGCTACCTGCAAAAGCACCTGAAATACATTGGTGATTTTTTCTTTGGGCAATAAACCACCTGATACATTGCTTCCAATAACCAGATCGGCGCCCATAGCTTTTGCGTCTTTAACAGGGAAATTTCTTACCACCCCGCCATCAACAAATTTTCGGCCATTGTAATTTACGGCTGTAAAAACGGAAGGGATGGCCATACTACTACGTACGGCTTGTACCAGCTCTCCTTTATCTAAAACAACACCTTCTCCGTTAGCAACATCTGTGGCAATGCATTTAAAAGATTTTGGCATTTTTGAAAAGTCTTTGATGGCATATACCGGAAAGAAAAATTCACTGAATTTGAGCCATAATTCTTCTGATTCCAATACACCACTTGGTAAACGGAAACCATGATTAACCCAGGGTAATTCAACAGCATATTTAAAATACTCCTCTTTTTCATCCATTGATAGTGAGCGCAAGGAAGCTGAATTGGAAAGCAATAAATCCCAGTCGATACTTTTGGCCATTTTTTCAATAGAGTCTGCAGTATAACCACTGGCATATAAAGCGCCGATTATACTGCCCATACTGGTGCCTGTAACATAGTCTACCTGCAAACCCGCGGAATCAATTGCTTTTAAAATACCAATATGAGCCAACCCTTTGGCTCCACCGCCACTAAGTGTAAGTCCAATTTTTGGCCTGGTTTGGGCATTAAGTGTTATTGTGGCTATTACCAGCAATACTAATAAAATAAAGTACGCTTTTTTGAATTGGTTAGGCATGGTGTTTATATAGCAGTATGGTTATTTGTACAACCATAATTTGTTTTCCTGTATAAATGTACTGGTGAAAAATTAATTTCTGTTCTAATATAAGGTTAAGTTTCTGCTTTATAAAAACAGGGGGTTTTGTAATATTGCTTATGCATAGAAAATTGGTGGTAAATATTGGTTGTCTTGCAAATGTGCGTCCTCAAACCCAGCTGTTGAGAGGGGCTGCATTAAGCGAATTACCCTTGCTGAATAACGCATACCTATTTCTGGAAGATGGATTGATAGCAGCATTTGGTTCTATGCAAACAATAAGCGATGAATTATGGGCAAATGAAATAATTGATGCAGGTGGAGCCACTGTGCTGCCAGCCTGGTGCGATAGTCATACCCATCTTGTTTTTGCTGCCAGCAGAGAAGATGAATTTGTGCTTAAATTGAAAGGGGCTACCTATGCCGAAATAGCTGCTGCAGGTGGTGGTATATTAAATTCGGCTGCTAAATTACAGAGTGCAGAGGAGGAGGCACTTTACACGGCTGCGTGGTTGCGATTACAGGAGCTGATGTTATTAGGTACAGGAGCAATAGAAATAAAAAGTGGTTATGGGTTATCAGTAGAAGCGGAATTAAAAATGTTGCGCGTTATTAAACGTTTAAAGGCCAATTCGCCCATACCTGTAAAAGCCACTTTTTTAGGGGCGCATGCATTTCCCGAACTATTTAAAAATAATCAACAGGCATATGTTGACCTTATAATACAGGAGATGTTGCCTGCTATTGCAGCGGAAGAACTGGCAGATTATATTGATGTTTTTTGTGAGCAAGGTTTTTTCTCAGTGCAACAAACCATACAAATATGTGAGGCAGGGAAACAGTATGGTCTATTGCCAAAATTGCATGTAAATCAGCTTAACAGTATAGGAGGTGTTGAAGCGGGTATTGCGCTGGGCGCTCTATCATTAGACCATTTGGAAACGATGACTGCGCAAGACATTTTGTTGTTATCTAATGCTGCTACAATTGGCACATTATTACCAACAGCTGCTTATTTTTTGCGCATGCCTTATCAGCCCGCAAGAGATTTAATTGATGCAGGATGTGCTATTGCCCTGGCTTCGGACTTTAATCCCGGTTCCTCGCCCAGCGGAAATATGAATATGGTAGTATCGATGAGTTGTATACAAATGAAAATGTTGCCCGAAGAAGCCATAAATGCGGCTACCTTAAATGGTGCCTATGCCATGGGGCTAGGCGATAGCTGCGGCAGTATTTCTGTTGGAAAGAAAGCGAATTTAATTTTTACAAAACCCATTAACAGTATTGCCTATATTCCGTATGCTTTTGGTGCTAACTTAATAGACAGAGTAATGATTAATGGCAATTTTTTATAACCTGGCCTTTGAATTTTGCAAGCACTTTCCGGACTTAATTTTTTGTTTGTTGATGCTTGTTTTGAACGTACAAGTGTGCGACGCAAGTAAAGCTATATATGTATTTTTTAGCTGGGCCAAAACAACAATTATTCTCCATTTTTTTATTCCCTTTTTACTAAAGAATATACATGTTTGTTTGGCGCAAATGGGGTATCTTCATAGTATACGATACATCTAAAAGTTATTGCCATGCAACACCTTAAAATTTATACCAAACAAGATATATTAAGTGTTACCCGTATTAGAAGATTTGAAACCAAATTAGGCGAAAGGGTTAGGGTTATTACTGATGCTACCAATATTGAACAATCCATTTCATCATCTCCTGCCAGGTTTGTTGTAATTGGTGTTCCCGAAGATATTGGCATTAAAGCCAATCTGGGAATTGGCGGTGCCGACAGTGCCTGGGTACCATTTTTACAGGCATTTTGCAATGTACAAAGCAATGATTTTTTAGAAGGCAGTGAAATTTTATTACTGGGCCATTTCGATTTTTCTGAAGAAGCCCGCCTTATTGAAGCCAATGCCCAGAGTTATGAGGAGAAATGTGAGGCGTACCGGCATGCAGTAAATTTTATTGATAATGAATTGGAGAAACTGGTTAAAATTGTAACTGAACATAAAAAAATACCCATCATCATCGGTGGTGGTCATAACAATTCTTATCCTTGCATAAAGGGCGCTGCCAAAGGTTTATGTAAAGCAGGGCTAATACCACTGGCACAAATTAATGCTATTAACCTGGATGCACATGCCGATTTCAGGCCACTCGAAGGCAGGCATAGTGGCAACGGGTTTAGATATGCTGATGAAGACGGATATCTTGAAAAATATTGTGTAATTGGCTTGCACGAAAACTATATTCCACAGAATTGCTGGATGGATATTGTCAATGATCCTTTTGTTGACGTGATAACTTTTGAAGATATTTTTCTACACGAAAAACGCTCCTTTATACAAGCCGTGGCACATGCGACCGGGTTTACCGATGATACCTATTGTGGTATTGAATTAGACCTGGATGCCATTGCAAATACATTAAGCAGTGCTGCTACACCCGTTGGCATTAGTGCCTTACATGCAAGGCAATACATCAATTTTGCCGCCAGCGATACCAAGGCAGCCTACCTGCATATTTGCGAAGGCGCTACCCGGCTGGATAATGGAAAAGAAGACGATAGTACCGGCAAATTAATTAGCTATCTGGTTACCGATTTTGTAAAAATGCTAAATGCTTAAATGCACCCTGATTTTTTGAATTGTTGGTACAAACTTATCAATGCTATTAGGCTTTACTTGTGTCACTCACTTGTACTGCAAATCTTTACGCGGCAAAATTAGTAATGCCATTGCTTGTAAGAAGTATAAAACATCCCTATCACCAATTTTCAAATTCACAAATCGCTATAAAAAAAGGCTGTTTCTTTCGAAACAGCCTTTATATTTTGTAATCAAAAATTGATTATTCAAATTTTAAATCTAAACCTAAGCCCCTTAATTCATGAACCAATACATTGAATGATTCAGGAATACCGGCTTTTGGAATATTATCACCTTTTACAATGGCTTCATAAGTCTTGGCACGACCAATGATATCATCAGATTTAAGTGTTAGCAATTCCTGCAAAATATTGGCAGCACCATAAGCTTCCAGTGCCCAAACCTCCATCTCACCAAAACGCTGACCACCAAATTGTGCTTTACCACCCAAAGGCTGTTGTGTAATTAAACTGTATGGTCCGATAGAACGGGCATGCATTTTATCATCAACCATGTGGTGAAGTTTAATGATATAGATAACACCTACAGTTGCTTTTTGGTCAAAACGCTCACCGGTTTCACCATCATACAAATAAGTGTGACCCATCGAAGGTATACCAGCCTGATTACAATAATCAGCAATCTGGCCAACAGAAGCACCGTCAAAAATTGGGGTAGCAAATTTAACGCCCAGTTTCTTTGCTGTCCAGCCAAGAATGGTTTCGTAAATCTGACCAAGATTCATACGGGAAGGTACGCCCAACGGGTTTAACACAATGTCAACCGGTGTACCATCTTCCATAAAAGGCATATCTTCTGCACGTACAATTTTTGCAACAATACCCTTATTACCGTGGCGGCCCGCCATTTTATCACCCACTTTAAGTTTACGTTTTACAGCCAGATAAACTTTTGCAAGTTTTAATACACCGGCAGGTAATTCGTCACCAATGGAGATATTGAATTTCTCTCTTTTATAGCGGCCTAATTCTTCATTATACTTAATACTATAATTGTGTAATAAAGTATTAATCAAATCATCTGTTTCTGCTTCTCCAGACCAACCTAATGGGTTAACATTCTGGTAGTCAATGGCGGCAAGATTTTTTTGATTGAATTTAGCAGACTTACCAATCAGCACTTCACCAAAATTATTGGTTACACCTGCTGAAGATTTATCTTTTAATAATGTTTGAAGCTTATTATGTAATAATTCTTTTAGGTCTTCAACATTTTTCTCATGTACTTTTTCAATCTTTTCCAATTGTGCTTTCTCACGGATTTTACCGTTTTTATCTTTCTTGGCACGTTGGAATAATTTTTTATCAATAACCACACCTTCTGTTCCGTTTGGCGCTTTTAAAGAGGCGTCTTTTGCATCACCTGCTTTATCACCAAAGATGGCACGTAACAATTTTTCTTCCGGTGTAGGATCGCTTTCACCTTTTGGAGTGATTTTACCAATCAAGATATCGCCTTCACGAACCTGGGCACCAATACGGATAATTCCATGTTCATCCAAATCTTTAGTGGCTTCTTCAGAAACGTTTGGAATATCAGGAGTAAGTTCTTCTTCACCCAATTTGGTATCGCGAACCTCTAATTCATATTCATCAATATGTATTGAGGTAAATAAATCTTCACGAACAACTTTTTCGCTAATTACAATCGCATCCTCAAAGTTGTATCCTTTCCAAGGCATAAATGCTACCTGCAGGTTACGGCCCAATGCCAGTTCACCGTCTTTTGTAGCATATCCTTCAGTAAGGAAATCGCCTTCCTGTACTTTCTGTCCTTTTTTAACAGCCGGACGAAGAATAATACAGGTTGATTGGTTCGTTTTAATAAACTTGGTTAACCTGTAAATAATCAGGTCCTCTTCAAAGCTGATCAAACGGTCAACATCATTTCTTTTATAACGAACATGAATTTCTTTAGAATCTACATATTCAACTACCCCATCACCCTCTGCGTGAATTTGAATACGGGCATCTCTGGCAGCTTTGCCTTCAAGACCGGTACCTACAACAGGAGCTTCAGGGCGAATTAATGGAACAGCCTGACGTTGCATGTTTGATCCCATCAATGCACGGTTCGCATCATCATGCTCAAGGAAAGGAATCAATGAAGCACTCAAACCAACAATCTGGTTTGGCGCCACGTCCATGTATTCTACTTCACCTTTTTCTAATATCGGGAAATCACCTGTTTGGCGACTCACAATTCTGTCATCTACGAAGTTCCCGTCGCTGTCAACTTTTGAATTTGACTGTGCAATTTTGGCCGGGTCCTCTTCCTCTGCACTTAAATAAGTAAGTGCATTCATGTTCACTTTAGCCTCTTTTACTTTATGATAAGGTGTTTCAATAAAACCCATATCATTAATCTTTGCGTGAACGCAAAGTGTCGAAATCAATCCAATGTTTGGACCTTCAGGCGTTTCAATAGTACAAAGTCTGCCGTAGTGAGAATAGTGTACGTCACGAACCTCAAAACCGGCTCTTTCCCTGCTCAAACCTCCGGGTCCTAATGCAGAAATACGGCGTTTATGCGTAATTTCAGAAAGCGGATTCGTTTGATCTAAGAACTGAGATAACTGAGATGTACCAAAGAAAGAGTTGATAACCGAGGAAAGTGTTCTTGCATTAATCAAATCAACGGGAGTAAATACCTCATTATCACGTACGTTCATTCTTTCACGAATAGTTCTGGCCATACGTGCCAAACCAACACCAAATTGAGCGTAAAGTTGTTCACCAACAGTACGTACACGGCGATTACTCAGGTGATCAATATCATCAATCTCTGCCTTACCATTGGTTAAACGTACCAGATATTTGATGATTTCAATAATATCTTCTTTAGTAAGAACCTTATTGGTAAGTTTTTGAGTAACACCCAGTTTACGGTTAATCTTATAACGACCAACTTCACCAAGATCATAACGCTTGTCGCTAAAGAATAATTTATCGATAATACCACGGGCAGTTTCATTATCAGGGGCATCTGCACCTCTTAACTGGCGGTAAATATGCTGTACAGCTTCTAATTCACTGTTTGAAGTATCTTTATTTAAGGTGTTGTATATAATGGCATAATCACCACCTACATCTTCCCTTTGTACAAAAATACTTTTAACATCCAGGTCTGCAATTGTTTCAATAGCGTCTTCATCAAGCACCGTATCACGCTCCATCACAATTTCGTTACGCTCAATGGAAACCACCTCTCCGGTGTCCTCATCCACAAAATCTTCTACCCAGGTTCTTAATACACGGGCAGCAAGTTTTTTATTCAGATGATGTTTAAGTGTTTTCTTATCAGCAGCCACTTCATCAGCCATTCCAAAAAGTTCCAATATATCTTTATCCGTTTCAAATCCAATGGAACGTAATAAAGTAGTTACAGGGAATTTTTTCTTACGGTCAATGTAAGCATACATCACATTATTAATGTCTGTTGCAAATTCCATCCAGGCACCTTTAAACGGAATTACCCTTGCAGAGTAAATCTTGGTTCCATTAGGGTGTACAGACTGACCAAAGAATACACCTGGTGAACGATGTAATTGAGATACTACTACACGCTCTGCCCCATTAATTACAAAAGTACCACGGGGAGTCATGTATGGGATATTGCCCAAAAATACATCCTGAACAATTGTCTGGAAATCAACGTGCTCCTCATCATTACAACTTAAACGTAATTTTGCTTTCAAGGGAACAGCATACGTTAAGCCACGTTCCATACATTCTTCAATGGTATAACGGGGGGGATCAATAAAATAATCCAAAAACTCCAGCACGAAAATGTTACGGGTATCCGTGATAGGAAAATTTTCCTTGAACACCTTAAACAATCCCTCGTTATTACGCTTATCAGGGGTGGTTTCTAACTGGAAAAAATCTCTGAATGATTCTAACTGAATGTCTAACAGATCAGGAGTTTCAGCAAGGTATCGGGTTTTACCGAAACTTATCCTGCCTTGAATTGTAGTTGATGACATATCTGTATTTAACCGGTTTTACTGATCTAATGTGTTAAGTAGGTTATACTCAACTTATTGATAATTATCTAATTGCGATTTTTTTGCCCTTATGCTATCTGTATTAATACAAATAGGACAAAATTAAGGAGTGCGAAGGTAATAATTGTAGTTGAAAAGTGCAAACATATTTTGTGCCAAATGTTAATGGCAGGCGAATTTTATTGCCTATTTAAACTTTGGTTTCCCGCTGGTATCATATTTGCAAAATATAGGGTTATGAAGAAACATCTTTTGGCATTTCTACTGTTGTTTTTATTAATTGGTTCAGCAGCAGAGGCACAGTACTATGTAGTTAGACCCCCAAGGGCAAGGGTACGTGTTAGTCCGGGTTACCGACGACCACCAATGCGGCAGGCCCCTGCTCAACAAAAGAAAAAACAATCCAACTTCGAACCAACGCTCAATTTTAGCGCAGGTTATGGCTATCCCAATCTTGATAAAGACCAGTTTGCTGATTTTTTTAACCGATATCAGGGTACGGTTTCACAAACAGGGCCTATAAATGCAGCTATCGATTATCGTTTTAGTAAAAATATGAGTATTGGCATTGCCGGTACTTATGGCAAAGTTTCGGTACCTTATTATAGTTTTCAAACCGGTTCCGATATACCCGATTTTACCGGTACACTAAAAAATTACAGTATAATGCTTAATATTTTAAGTTATATACCAGCGAATAACCAGCATTTCGAACCATATTTGCGTACAGCAATAGGTTTAAATATTTGGGATCAGCAATATCTTGATGCAGGTGGCGCTACGGCAGCTGTTGCATCAGAACCCTCTCAGTTTGCCTATCAGGTGGCATTGGGTACCGATATTCAGTTATCTAAACGCTCGGCATTTTTTGTAGAAGCAGGTTACGGAAAGTATATAGTAAACGGTGGTTTAAAACTTAAATTTTAACCAGTGTTATTTTCAAGGTTGCATTTTATGTTACCAGCTAAAGGTATGGCTATTTAGCCCGGTTGTGTCACTCACTTGTACTGTATAACTGTAAGCAGCTTTTCAAGTATACTTTAGTTAATTAATATTTATTGTGGCTGACTTTTGTAGTTGAATAGCATTGTTGCAGTACAAGTGTGCGACGCAAGAATGCTTAATAGATGTACGCTAAGTTTGGCACAAAATAAAAGCCCGATACAATTGTACCGGGCTTTTATTTTACAGTAGATTATATTAATTATTTCATTTCTACTTCGGCACCAGCTTCTTTTAATTTAGCAAGAATTTCTTCAGCTTCAGCTTTTGCAATTCCTTCTTTAACTGGTTTTGGAGCACCATCAACTAGGTCTTTAGCTTCTTTCAAACCTAAACCAGTTAATTCTTTAACGATTTTAACTACGTTTAATTTGCTTGGACCTGCGTTAACCAATATAACATCAAATGCAGTTTTTTCTTCTACAACTGCTGCACCACCACCATCAGCTGCTGCTGCAACTACAGTTGCTGCTGCTGGTTCAATACCGTATTCAGATTTCATGAAATCTGCTAATTCCTGTACTTCTTTTACTGTTAAGCTTACTAATTGTTCAGCTAATACTTTTACGTCTGCCATTTTGATTAAATTTTTACCGCCTTCATAGCATTATTTGCGCTCCGGCGGTGGTTTAAAAAAATTTGCCTTTATTTACCCTCGGGCCTGGGATATGTTAAGTTGTATAACTTAATAAATTATTCAGCTGGAGTAGTGGCTTCAGCCTGTTTTTCGTGGTGGTGCAATAAAGCAGCCAATACACGTTTTGCAGGTGATTGCAATAATCCAATAACTTCTCCAATCAATTCATTCTTAGTTTTGATTTGGGTAAGTGATTTCAGGTTATTATCGCCTGTGTAAACATCTCCGTTAATAAAAGCTGCTTTTAATTCTGGCTTTTCTCCGTTTAATGATTTACGGAAAGAAGTAAGAATCATTGCTGGCTCTTTTGGATTATCAGAAAACAATAATGCAGTTACATTATTTAATGAATCGTATACACCGCTGTATTTTTCAGCATCGATAGATTCCAGTGCTTTACGAATTAAAGTGTTTTTGGCCACTTTCATTTCTACTTCTTTATCGAAGCAGGCACGGCGTAATTTACCAATCTGGGCAACTGTTAAAGATTCAGTATTGGTAACATAGAAATTTGAGTATTGTGAGAATTTCCCTTTGAGAACTTCTATTACTTCGTTTTTTTGTTCTTTGGTCATGACATTACTTTTTATTAACCGGTAGCAAACCTGTTAATTAGTTAATTAATGATTTTGTTTCAATTACAATACCAGGACTCATTGTGCTGGCCATACTAACACCTTTCAAATAAGTACCTTTAGCTGCTGATGGTTTTAACTTAAGTAAGGCATTAATAAGTTCGTGGCTGTTCTCAGCAATTTTTTCTGGTGAGAAAGATACACGACCGATAGAAGCATGAACAATACCAGTTTTGTCAACTTTAAAAGCAATTTTACCACCTTTAACCTCATTAACAGCCTCTGCTACATTATTTGTAACTGTACCTGTTTTTGGGTTTGGCATTAAGTTTCTTGGACCAAGAATTTTACCCAGTTTACCAATTTTAGGCATTACAGAAGGAGTTGCAACAATTACATCAACATCAGTCCAGCCACCTTCAATTTTGGCAATAAATTCATCCAGACCTATATAATCAGCACCTGCAGCTTTGGCATCGGCTTCTTTATCTGGTGTACAAAGTACAAGTACACGTTTTGTTTTACCAGTACCATGAGGTAGGGTAACAGTACCACGAACCTGTTGATCTGCTTTTTTAGGATCTACACCCAAACGGATATGAAGATCTACAGATGCATCAAATTTGGTAGTATTAATATCTTTAACAAGGTTTGACGCTTCTTTTAAAGTATAAATTTTGTTTTTATCTATTTTAGCGTCAGCTATTTTTCTTTTTTTGGTAAGTTTTGACATTGCAAAAATGTTTTAAGGAGTTAATTAATTTTCCCATGGAGCTTTACCTTCAACAGTAATACCTATACTGCGGGCAGTACCGGCAACCATTTTCATAGCACTTTCCAATGTAAAGCAGTTTAGATCAGGCATTTTGTCTTTTGCAATTTCTTCAATGCTAGACCAGGATACCTTACCTACTTTTGCACGATTACTTTCCTTAGAACCTTTTTGAATTTTTGCTGCTTCCATTATTTGAACAGCGGCAGGTGCGGTTTTAATTACAAATTCGAATGATTTGTCGGAGTAAACTGTGATTAAAACAGGAACAACTTTTCCCATTTTATCCTGAGTTCTTGCATTAAACTGTTTGCAAAACTCCATAATGTTCACACCTTTACTACCCAAGGCTGGGCCAACCGGAGGTGCAGGATTGGCTTGACCGCCTTTTACCTGCAGCTTTACGAAACCTGAGATTTCTTTAGCCATTGTATTATATTTTATTGGTGATAGCGTTCTGTTTTACCAGAACTCCCAAATGCATCCTGTTTTAACAGGAATATTATCAAAAGAACTTTTGGGGTTGCAAAAGTAGTAAAATATTTCAAAAAAAATCTTTCTTTTTAAGTTTCCTGAAATCCCCCCTGTTTTTACCGGTATATTTTACTATATCATATAAAAGAAGGAAATTTCATAACCAAAACTGCCTTTATATGAAAAAATTACTAATACTGCTTTTTCTGATTGCTACTTGTTTTAATGGCTTTAGCCAGGATTCTGCAAAGATTGCCAACCTGCAGCTTAAAATTGATTCCCTTGTTCAGCGGCTTAACGAAAAAAACTATACAAGGGTACCCAATAGCCAGTTTGATAAAGAACTTAATACAAAAGTACGCGACGAGGTAAATAATTGGTTTTCGGGTAATTTATTATTAGGGGGCGGTATTTTGGCCGCCCTGGTTACCGTGGTACTCACATTTGGGAAAAAATACATTACCAAGGAGTTAAATGCCCAGTTACAAGGCTATGTAAATGATAAAACCCAGGATTTTATCAACCGCTTTAACGAACATAAAAACGCAGTACGCGATGATTTTAAAGAGTTGAAACAAACCATGTACCTTAAAATCGAAGAGGCTCAGGCTGATATGAAAAAATACCGGGAAGGATCTGTTGAGCTTTTTGATAAATATAAAACAGATACAGCCGAATCATTTGAAGCCTTTGTGGATGATAAATTGGCCAAAACAGAACAAAAAATTGAAGGTTTGCAAAACGAACTTAACGAAACTGTGGCGCCCTTATTTAACCAGTCGGTTGATATGATTTTGCAAAAAGCAAATACCAAAAGTCCTAAAAACGAGAAAGACGAGAATTTGGTAAAATACCTGGAAAAGCTATTTAAAAAAGGAAAACTACCCAGTGAAAAAAGTGCTTCCGAAGCCATTGACGCTATTATTAAATACTATTATTATCAGTTAAATACTGATAAAATGACCCAGCTTATTAACGAATATGGCGAAACCTACAGTTTAACTGATACCACCTACGCCAATGCAGGACTGGCATTCCTTGATAAATATGAATCTAAAAACCAACCTGAATTCAGGGATACCTGTCTTAAATATTGTGATGAAGCCATTAAAAAATCTTTCGACTATGGTATTGTGTATACTGTAAAATTATTTGTATATGCCATAGATTATATAAGGGCCTATGCAGATGAAGACAAAGCTGTAGCGCTTAAAAACATTCAGCAACTATTTCATACTGTTAAGTTTATAAAATCAGATTATATCGCCAAAGAAATGATAGATCGCTTTGAAATTTCAAAAAATTCTTACTTACAACAGGCCGCCCTATTTATAGAAACCCATTTCTCTAATGAGTTGCAACTGCTTAGGGAAAGGGCAAATCCAACAAAACAACCAGAGGTGCCACCACAGGCATAAAGACTACAATATCTACAGCCGTATAATTAGCCCGGCAATATATCCAGTGGCAGCTTTACTTGCGTCGCACTCTTGTACGGCAACAAGCAATGCAACAAATGTGAAAAATAGTAAACAATTGCAATTAGGTGCATAAAAAAAACCTGCTTTGTAAAGCAGGTTTTTTTATGCATCGCAGTGCTAATTAGGCATTGTGCATTTTTTTAATTTCTTCGGTAAGTTTTGGTACAATCTCAAAAGCATCACCTACAATACCATAGTCAGCTGCTTTAAAAAACGGTGCCTCGGCATCTTTATTTATAACTACAATAGTTTTACTGCGGTTTACTCCGGCTAAATGCTGAATAGCACCAGATATACCAATGGCAATATATAGATTGGGTGCAATTTGCACACCTGTTTGCCCAACATGTTCATGATGCGGTCTCCAATGGCTATCTGCAACAGGGCGGCTACAAGCGGTAGCTGCATGCAGGGTTTTAGCCAGTTCTTCAACCATTCCCCAGTTTTCGGGTCCTTTTAAACCACGGCCCGCACTTACCACAATATCTGCCTCGGTAAGGGGAACATCACCACTTACTTTATCAACAGCAGTAATTTTAATGGATGCTGGCAGCGGGGTTAAATTTAATTCCTGTACGGTTGCAATACCCTGGCCTACTGTTACTTTATAACTATTTGGGCTTAATGAAATTACTTTTATGGCCGTATTAATATTTACATTGGCAAATGCTTTGCCGCTAAATACCGCTTTTTTTACTACAAAACCATTGCTGGTATCGGGTAAGGCAATAGCGCCTGCAACCAATCCTGCTTTTAAAGCAGCCGAAATACCCGGCGCCAGGGCTTTTCCAGTTTGGTTATGTGCTAATACTATAATAGTTGCGCCGGTTGCATTTACCGCTTCAGTAATTGCTTTTAGATATACCTGCACATCTAACTGGTTAAACGCGGTGTTGCCAGCCTGATGTACTTTGGTAACCCCATATTTTCCCAATGTGGCCAAATCGTCTGTTACTGTGCCTAGCAGCAGCGCTTCTGCTGCCATGCCATTTTGTTGGGCAATATCTGCACCATAAGTAAGTGCTTCAAAACTTGCTTTTTTTATATGGCCATCTGCATGATCGATTAGAATTAGAACTGACATATGAATTTTTTATGTTGTAGGAATGGTGTTATTTTTTATTGCCTTTGTATTTTTTGTTGCCTATGGTTATGTTGTACAAGTGTGCGACGCAAGTAAAGCCAAATAGTAATTTGTTTGCCTGGCCACTTATATTCAGTTACCCATAGAACGGGTTATATGGCTTTTGCTTCTTCGTGCAGCAGCCTTACCAATTCTGCCACATTATCTGCCGCAACCAGTTTTACACCTGCTTTTGCAACAGGCAATTCAAAACTAACTATGCTGGTGAGTGCTTCGGCTGCAACCGGCTCTACCACTTTTAATGGTTTGGTGCGGGCTGCCATAATACCACGCATATTTGGAATTCGCTGTTCGGCCATTCCTTTTTGGCAACTTATTACAGCAGGCAATGATAGCTCGCAGGTTTCTTCGCCACCTTCAATTTCGCGGATGATAGTGGCGGTATTTTCATTAAGCGCAAATGAAGCTGCCAACGAAATATATGGTTTATTTACCAGCGCTGCTACCATACCACCTATAGAGGAACCATTATAATCGATAGTTTCTTTACCGGTAAAAATAATATCGTAGTTGCCGGCCTGGGCAATGGCTGCAATTTGAGAGGCAATAAAATAGCTGTCTGTGCTGTCGCTATTGATTCGAATGGCCTCATCCCCACCTAAAGCAAGCGCTTTACGAATGATCGGCTCACAATCTGCACTACCAACGGTAATAAGATGTATGGTGGCGGCAGGATCTTTTTCTTTTAATTCTATTGCTTTTACAAGGGCATACCATTCGTCGTAAGGATTTATTATCCATTGAACGCCGGTTTCATCAAATTTGGTGTTGCCGTCTTTAAATACAATTTTAGAGGTAGTATCTGGTGTTTTGCTGATGCATACTAGTATTCTCATGACAAGTAATTTGGAAATTGAGAAGTGTTTAATAGTTGTTTATGCAACTAATTGCAAATATAATATGTAAAATGCTGTGGCAAAAACATTGAAGTGAAATAATTGATAATTTTTGTTGGACTTAGTCCACCTGCTATTTTTAATACTTTTATATTAATTGCCTTATACCAAACCCCAGATGAAAATAATGTTAGCTAGATTACTCGTTCTTATATAATTCAATTTTACATGTATTGTCAGGTTAACCACTCTTTTTACCTGTTTAACGCCTAATTATTTGTTTAATGGTGTTGTGGTATCTTTTTTGCCTTACTGTAATAGCCTTTAAAAAATTAAAGTGGTTTAAACATTTCTTAAAATTATTAGTCAACCCTTCAATATATTGCAAAAATGAAAACTAAGATCTGGCATTTAATACTGTTTGGCTTTATAACAATAACACTGGCTTTTAGCAGTTGCTCAAAAAGTCCAACATCAGCAATTGTTACGCCAACAAATCCGGGATCAGGCGATTTTTTAGATAATGTAATATACGGACAAAACATTAACTACCAGGGTAAAAATGAAAGCTTAAGCATGGATATTTATTTCCCTACAAATATGGTGGCTGGTAAAAAATATCCTTTGGCAATTACGATACATGGTGGCGGTTATATATCTGGTACCAAAGAAAGTGCCGGCTTAAAATGCCAGATTTTAGCCGATTCTGGTTTTGTGGCTGCTACTATAGATTATAGAGTAGGCTGGAATGCAAGCTCACAGGCATGTATAGGAGATATGACTTCCCTGAAGGAAGCTACATACCGCGCCAATCAGGATATTAATGCTGCACTGCGTTTTTTGGTATCCAAAGCAACGGAGTATAGTATAGATACCAGCTGGATTTTTGTATCGGGTGGCAGTGCAGGAGCATGTATAGCCTTAAGCTGTGCATATAATACAGATGCCTTCGAAAAACGCACACATCCCGATATTGTAGCAAAACTGGGCGGATTAAATAATGCCACCAATAGGTTAACCAATCCATTTACCATTAAAGGCATTTGCAGTATTGCCGGAGCTATTGAAGATTCTACCCTAATAACACGTTCAAGTGCTTGCCCAACCATATTCTTCCAGGGTGGGGCAGATGATGTAATTCCTTTAGATCAGGGCTATTATTTGGGATGTACTAATTTCCTGTATATCTATGGTACGCTTTGCCAGTACAGGCAATTAGCTACTTATGGAAAATCAGCAGTGGCACATATCCTACCCGGCTCGGCACATGGCAATAATGGTGATAGTGGTTACGATAATCCGTTTATGATCAGCAATACAGCCTGCTTTTTTCATTCAATAATGCGTAAAGCGCCTACACAGTATAGTATAACTTACGGTACTATTAATAGTTGCCTGTAATAATTGGGCTTTTAACTTTGATAAAGGCTTTCTTCACGGAAAGCCTTTATTGTTTTATTATTAGCCGGACTGCAGTATTATAAATTGTGCATCCGTTGCGTCGCACTCTTGTACTGTAGAATAGTACCCGGCTTTAATGGCATATACAAAATTACCTTAGGCTGCATACTGTTATGAAAGCAAAAGTGTGCGACGCAAGAAAAGCTGCATAGGCATGTACAGTTTGGTTCATACTTATCAAATAAAAAAACCCGGTATTTGTTAGTTACCGGGGCATTTCATTGTAATAAATAATTTTACCAGATACGCACCCTTGCACTATCTGCAATATACATGGCGTCGCCTTGTTTTATGTTAAAAGTGGTATAGAATTCGTCTACATCAGCAAATGGCCCGTTAACGCGGTATTTGGCCGGTGAATGCACATCTGTAAGCAAACCGCTTCTCAGCACTTCGTCTCTTTCATGGCCAAGCCAGCCCAACGCATACCCAATAAAATAGCGTTGCATGGGGTTTAACCCATTCATTAGTTCACCCTTTTTGTATTGTTCTGTTTTTTTGAATGCATCTATGCCTAACAAAATACCGCCAAGGTCGGCAATATTTTCGCCCAATGTGGCCTTGCCATTTATATGATATTGCGGTAAAGGCTCATAGGCATTAAACTGCTTCACCATTACTTCGGCCCGTTGATTAAAGGTGGTTTCATCATCTTTTGTCCACCAGCTAAGCAAATTGCCTTTTGCATCAAATTGCCTGCCTTCATCATCAAACCCATGGGTTAATTCGTGCCCAATAGTAGAAGCACCGGCATAGCCATATACAACTGCATCGTCTAACTCTTCATCCCTAAAACCGGGAACGGTGAAAATACCGGCTGGTAATACAATTTCATTATTAGATGGATTATAATAGGCATTATAGGTTTGTGGGTACATATCCCATTCATCCCTGTCTACCGGCTTGCCTAATTTATTCATTTCCCTGTTATAGCGGAAACTGTTGGCGTTTACAATATTGGCTACCCAGCTTTCTTTGCCAATGGTTAGGCCACTAAAGTCTTTCCATTTATCAGGGTATCCTACTTTCTTTTTAACTGCCGCCAGTTTAACAAAGGCCCTTTGTTTGGTGCTGTCGCTCATCCAGCTAAGATTGGCAATACGATCATGCATGGCGGTGCGAATGGCTTCTACCAAATTGCTGTATCGTTGTTTGGCCGTTTCGTTAAAATATTCTTTTACGTAAAGCTGGCCCAATAGTTCGCCCATTGCATTTTCTTCGCTGCTAATAACCCTTTTCCATCTGGGCTTACGTACAGTTGCGCCACTAAAAAGTTTACTAAAATTAAAAGAAGCAATCCCATAATTATCTGGTAAGGCAATGGCAAAATCGCTTATCAGGTTAAAGCGCAAATAGCTTTTCCAGTCCTCAATGCTTACGGTTTGCAATGTTTTATCCAATGCTTTAAAAAACTCGGGTTGACCCACAATCACTGAATCGATATTTTTAACACCAAGGGTTTGCAGGTAAGCGGTCCAATCGATTACACTGGAAATACCACTTAATGCGCTAATAGCTATTTTATTATAATTGTGATGAGGGTCACGCAGGTCTTCAATTTTACGTGAAGCTGACGCCAGATTGGTTTCCAGGGCTAAAATGTTTTTGGCCGACTGCGCTGCTTTTGCAGCATCGGTGCCCGACATGGTTAATATATTCGTGATATACTGCACATACGCTTTACGGATATTGATAGTGGCAGAATCGTTTTTGAAATAATATTCCCTTTCAGGTAAGCCAATACCACCCTGCCATAATTTAAAGGTCATTACTTCGCTGTTCATATCGTCTTGGGTAACAAAATCGGCGAATAATGTGCCTGAGCCAATTACTTTTAATTGGGCCACCGTAGATAATAATGATTTGGTATCTGTAATGGCAGCTATTTTATCCAGATAGGGTTGAAGCGGGGTAATACCGGCTTTTTCAATTTTACTACTATCCATAGCGGTAGTGAAGAAATCGCCAATCTTTTGATCCGGAGTGCCCTGTGCGCCATTTGCTTTAGCTGCATCCTCACTTATGGTGCGCAATCTTTCCAGGTTTTCTTCAATTACCAGATTGCCAATACCCCAGGAAGCCTGTTCATTGGGGATAGGATTCTTTTTAATCCATCCTCCATTGGCATACATAAAAAAATCCTGTCCGGGGTTAACGGTGGTGTCTAAATTATCAATAACAGCATCTTTTAAAGTGGTTTCTTGCGATGGATTGGTATTATTACAAGCCGAAAACATCATAAAAAATGCAGAGGCTAACACAAAATGCTTTGTATGCATACAAAAGGAATTATTTTTTTAAAAGTAGATAAAAACTAATAGCAGTCTGTAAAATTTAAATGAACGGTAATAAAAACAGTATTATAGAAATTCTACCATTATTTTAGCTAAGTGAGTTGTTTATTTAAGTTGTGATCGTGCTTTACTTGGGTTATTGTATGAATGGTTTATTTTCGGGCCGGATGAAATTGGGGCTGGTAGATTATATGGTTTTAAAATAGAAATTTTGATATGGCATTTTTGACGTTACAACATATTGGTAAGGTAAATACATTATACGATGTAAGTTTTACCCAACAAGCATTTGAGAAAATTGCCATATCTGGCGAAACTGGCTCCGGTAAATCTACATTACTTAAAATTATTGCCGGTTTTATTCAACCTGATGAAGGTGTTGTTTTTATTGATGGAGAAAGGGTAAAAGGTCCAAATGAAAAATTGCTGCCGGGGCATAAACATATTGCCTACCTCTCTCAATATTTCGAGCTGCGCAATAATTACCGGGTAGAAGAAGAGTTGGAATATACCAATGAGCTTACCGAAGAAGAGGCAATGTCCATTTTTAAAGTATGCCACATAGCACATCTATTAAAGCGAAGAACCGATCAGTTATCGGGAGGTGAAAAGCAGCGAATTTCCTTAGCAAGATTATTGATTGCAAAACCCAAATTATTATTGCTGGATGAGCCATTTTCTAATCTGGATATGATGCACAAGCACATTATAAAATCTGTTATCCATGCCATAAGTGAACAATTGGGTATTAGTTGTATTCTGGTATCGCATGATGCTGCGGATGTGCTTTCCTGGGCTGATACTATAATGGTTATAAAAGATGGGAAAATATTGCAAACCGGTACTCCCAAACAAATATACAGGCAACCAATAAATGAATATTGTGCCGGATTATTTGGGTTATATACACTTATTCCCCCGGATAAAGCCAAGCATTTATTAGTTTCCTCAAACAGCAACATCCTAAGCCATTCGACAATTATAAGACCAGAGCAGTTTGCTATTGTGCCCGAAGCCCAAAATGCCATATCCGGCACTATAGAAAAAGTGCTTTTTTATGGTAGTTTTATGATACTTGATGTTATGGCAGAAGGTATGCTATTACATATCTATGCAACAAACCAAAATTATATAGTAGGAGACAAAGTTTTTGTTGCTATTAACGAAGACATTTTTTAAGTAAGCACTTCTATGGTGTATTTGCATGTTTGCCCAGCCAAAGCACTGTATTAATAATAAATTTATTTTGTAATTCATTGGCAAACTGAAACGATAATTCTTTGTTGGTGCCATGCTCATAATCAATATCGTTATGGCCCATATTTACATACACCATATTGTATTTTTTGTTAGTCCAGGCTACAGGGTAATAGCCGCTATGCCATATCTCATAAGGCTTTGGGCCCGTACCCAATGGAAAGCTGGATGAATCAATTGAAAGTAGAATATTTATATCAGGGTTTGTGCGAATATCTTTTTCCCAACTATACCATTCATTGGGCGATGAGGAAAATGTAGCAGGTAAATGCCGGGTAAATGGTGATTTTTTATTTTCAACCTGTAGTATTGCCGATGTTGGCCGCCAGGTATTACCCTTGTATTGACCAGCGCCAATAAATTCGTTGTGATACCAATCCCAGTTTTGCGGATAATCTGATGGGGTTAAAGCAAATCCTGCAAAATGAAATCCAATCCATCCGCCGCCGTTGCGCATATAGGTTTCAAAAGCCTGTCGCTGGTTTTGTGTTTCTGGTCTAGTATCTAAAAATAAAACCAGCTGGTACTGAGCCAGAAAATCTGTATTTAAATTATTCCAGTTATTGGTAGAATCGTATACAAAATGATATTGTAGGGCCATTTTACTAAACCACGTATTTGCTTCGTGAACAAAACTTATATGGGCCTGATCCTGCTGGGCGGTATAAAAACCAATTACTTTAAAAATGGCTTTTTTTTGTGCCTGTACATGGTGTATCATACACAGTAAAATCAATATGGTCAGGCATTTTTTCATCTTTTGTATAATTTAATTATTTGTTTTTTTCGCACATGAAGGTACTTATTTGCGCAGGCAAAAAAGTACCTGTTTATTTATTGACCAGGCAATATTTCATTATGCAACTTAACTTGCGTCGCACTCTTGTGCGTTCTAAACAACGGGCAGCAGTATATTGCGTTGGTTTTTAAAAACTGCTGCCATTTAACCGGAACCCTGAACCGAGCGTGGCAAGTAAAGCTTCAATTATGATTGTACAGATGGCTACATAATTTTACCTAACATTGTACCATAAAATAAGCTGATATGAGAATTGTTTTTACCCTATGGATTGCATTATTATTTTGTGCTTGTTCTAGCAGTCGCATGCATGTATTTACCGCAAGTAATAAACAGGTAAGCTATATGGGGCGCACCTTACAGGATGCCAATGGTAATGTTGAATTAATAAGCTCCGCAGCTATTGCAGGGTTTGAGTTTAAAGGCGATTCATGTATCATACAATTAAGTAATCTGGCAGGCGAAGGCGATTATAATTATGCTGCAATAGAACTGGACAACCAATATAAGGGCCGCTTAAAAGTTAGCAGCAAATTACCCGAAAGCTTTGTGATAAAGGCAGATAAAAATCGGGACTGGCATGTATTGCGAATATATAAAGCAACTGAGGCTCAAAATGGGGTTGTGGTTGTAAATAGGGTTGAAGCACTGCAATTAAAAGCATTGCCTGCTGAAAACTTTCATATTGAATTTATTGGCAATAGTATTACCTGCGGTATGGGGAATGATACCCGGGAAATTCCTTGTGGTAATGGCAGTAAGTGGTACGATCAACACAATGCTTACTGGAGCTATGCACCACAGGTGGCTAGGGCCTTGCATGCGGGATTTATGCTGAGTGCTATTAGCGGTGCAGGTATTTACCGCAACTGGAATAGCGATGGCCCAACCGTACCGCAACAATATGAAAATGCCTATTTGAATACAACAACAAAAACCTGGCAGTTTAGCAATTTCACACCCGGCATAGTAAGCATTGCTTTGGGTACTAACGACCTAAGCGCAGGTGATGGAAAAACTGCCAGAGCCGCTTTCGACTCTGCTGTTTTTGTAAATACCTATTTGCATTTTATACATACTATTTACACGCATTATCCAACAACACAAATTGTATTGCTTACCAGCCCAATGGTAACTGGTAATAATGCAATAATGCTTACCGGCTGTTTAAAAGCTATTCAGGCAAAGGCAAATGCATTGGAAAATAATAGTGATAAACCTATTCGTGTATTTGAATTTAGCCCTGTAACTGCAACTGGCTGTTCCGGCCATCCAACCATTGCAGAGCATACCCAAATGGCTGAGCAGTTAATTCCATTTTTTACTTCGTTGCTACAGGCAAAAAAATAGCTTCAACCGGGTGAAGCTATTTTAAAATATGTTTAATATCTCCCTGGTTTAATTACAGGCCTTGTTGATGGTTTTTGAACCGGCGGTTTTACTGCGGGCCTGGTAACTGGTTTATTAACAGGTGGGGTAACGGCCGGTCTTGTAACAGGCTTATTTACTGGCGGTTTAACTACTGGCCTGGTAACTGGTTTGTTTACCGGCGGTTTTACTACAGGTCTGGTTACAGGCTTGTTCACTGCAGGTCTTGTTGAGGGCCTATTAGCTGGCGGCCTTACTGCAGGTTTTTGTGCTGATGGATTTCTTTGATAATAATATGAAGAGCCTTGTTTTCTGGTATCAGGCCTTGAATAGGTTTTTCTGTAATAACCACTTTGTCTTCTGGTGGTTACAGTAATAGAAATTGATCTTCGTGGCCTGTAATAATAATCATTCCACCAATACGAACGATGATAATGCCAGCGACGATAATGTGCATAGTAATAACTATTGTAGTGATAATGATACCCATAGTAATAATGCCAGTAAAAGGGCGTCCAGGGCCTCCAGTAAGAAGGGTAGTAATGATAATGCCATGGAGATACCCATAGTACATAGCTGGGCAAAAACATATATTGTACTACCGGCCAACCAGCCACTTCGTAAGGGGTGGTTTTTTCTGCAATTATTTTTTGCCCATCAATAATGGGGTTATTATCAGGCGCCTGGTAACCTGGGTTAGGGGTTCCGGAAACCTGGGTGCTTGTGCCGTCATCATAATCGGGTTCTATAATATAATCCTTTCCATATAACTCTTCATCCCCTGTAACCTGTATGGTTACATTACCTTTATCATCTTTGTCCACTGAAATTACAGCTACATCCTGATTTTCCTTTTCATTAATAGCTACCTGTAATACAATGGCATGGAAATTATCTTTAGCGTTATCAACAACCCTTATATAGTTTATTTTATTATCACCATCCAGGTCAAGATTGTTGATTTTATTCGCCTCGTCGTTTAGCTTTTTCTCAAATAGCTCAAGTGTTTCAGACTCCTTAAATATTTTTAAAACAGCATAAAGATTAAGATTGTCTCCCGGAAGCCCAAGGGAATCTGTGGGTGTTTCATTATTTTGGGCATTTGCTGTAATGGTAAACAGGAATAATGCAAATAATAAGGGAATAATATTTTTAAACTTCATAGATTTTATTTTGCATGGTGAAATAAATGCCATCACATATAACATTCAAAAGCCTATAAACGATGGTAAAGTTAATAGTATTGGGTAAATACTACCTATAAGATGTAATAAGGGGGAAAAGGTTTAATGGGTAGGGGGAAGATAAAATTTAAATAACTGTACTAAACATGCACACCGGTAGTAACGGTATTTATTTTTTCAACATTTAAAGGTTTGCTGATGAAGCCTTTAACAAAACTGTATTCTTCTACTCTTTTAAAATCTTCGGGGTCTAATGAACTGCTTAACATATAAATATGGCAATGGTCGTGTATGTTTTCGGTTAAATGTACAAACCGGTCCAAAAACTCAAATCCATCCATTTCGGGCATCCTAATGTCAAGAAAAATAATCGCGGGCAGTAATGCTTTGTTGTTTGCGTTTTCAATAAGGTATTCCAGTGCATTCTTTCCTGAATCCTGCATAATAATACGGGGAGCCATTTTACAAAGCTTAATATAGTGCTCAGCTATAAAACGATCTGTAAAAGTATCGTCTACCACCATCACTGCATTAAAGACAAATCCTGAATGAATGTTATTCATGATTTCAAATTTTAAACCGTCAAAAAAATCAAAATAACCATTTCGAAAAAGTAATTAAACTGTTTCTGAAACTGAGAATATCTATTAAAAAGTAATTTACTCATAGGGTAAATCTTTTTAAATGCTTTCAGGTTATACGGACACAACAAAATTGTTTAAGGATTTGATATGCCGATAGTTTGTGGAAAAAACAAGAAATATACTGCCTGATTGTCTTCAATAATGGGCTATTTCCTACATTTTTCACGGATATTGTATAGTAAATTTAGGATTATTTCTTATTTATACCAATAATTTATTTTGCCATGCTTTTTATATCTAATTTGTTGGTTTAGAAATTAGTAGGTAAACCGGTAAACGCCTGTTTGGAAACTGTTTTTTTATATTTATTAACCCAAAATCAATCTGGCATATATGTGTTTTTGTTAATGCGTAAGATACCTTCAACTTCGTTTTGGAGTAGCTCATTCGGGGTTATTTTTAAAAAATGCCTAGTTATTTTAGGCTAGGTTCTGTTTATTTTTAGAATTAATTAAGCATTACACATGAAAACTGCCGGTATAAGCGATATAAAGCAAGCCTTGCACAATTTGGCCCCCAATGAACTAATAGACCTTTGTTTACGCCTGGGCAAGTTTAAAAAAGAAAATAAAGAACTTATCAGTTTTTTATTGTTCGAAGCACACGATACCGATGGATATATACAATCTGTAAAAAGAATGATGGAACAGGAATTTGAAAATGTGCACACTACTAATCTATACTTTGCCAAAAAAACGCTGCGCAAAATTCTAAGAATCACTAATAAACATATAAAATATACTGCTTCTGCAATGGTAGAAACAGAATTACTTTTACATTTTTGCCAACTTTACAAGGCGTTGGCCATACCCACCCACCGTAGTACAGCCCTGCAAAATTTGTATGATCAGCAGATTAAAAAAATCCGAAAATCAAATGCCCAGTTGCACGAAGACCTGCAATACGAATACAATAAAACACTAAACCGGTTACAAAGAAGTTAAGGTTAACTACTAAGTAAATGTTATTGGACAGGCAAAAGAATGGGCATTAGGCTTTACTTGCGTCGCACACTGCAGGGTTCTGCTAAAGCCGGGCAAAATTGCGATCGGAGATAGAATTGTGAGTGTATTAAAGCCCAATAGTATTTCAGGCGTTGAAGAGTGCGACGCAAGGAACTAATCATTTTTAAACTGGCGCCAGGCTCCCAAAAAACAATATGCAACTTAAAATATGCCATAATAATGCAACGTATTTTAATTTATCTTAGTCCATATCATATCTTAGCAGTATGGTTATTAATTTAAGTGAACAGCATAACCTGGTTAGCAACTGGGTAAGTGAATTGCGTAATATTGATATTCAGGGCGACCGTATGCGTTTTCGCAATAACCTGGAGCGTATAGCTGCAGTAATTGCCTATGAAATAAGCAAAACTTTACCCTGGGTAGAGCAGGAAGTTACCACGCCATTAGGCATTCACAATAGTAAAGTGTTGCAGGAACAACCGGTGCTCGCAACCATTTTACGTGCAGGACTGCCCATGCATACTGGCTTACTTAATTTTTTTGATAAGGCTGATAATGCATTTATTTCGGCTTATCGTAAACATAATATGGATGGCACATTTGATATAGAGCTGGAATATATTAGCTGCCCATCTATAGAAAACAGGATTGTTATTATCAGCGATCCCATGCTGGCAACGGGCGCATCATTGGTTAAAACCATTGCAGCCATAAAGCAGGAAGGAGAACCGGCTCAAATTCATATTGCCTGTGCAATTGCCTGTACGGTAGGGGTAGAGCACGTTGTTAGCCAGGCAGGAGATGAAATTTGCATTTGGTGCGGCGATATTGACGATGAACTTACCGCAAAAGGTTATATTGTGCCCGGTTTAGGGGATGCCGGAGACCTGGCATTTGGTACCAAAGCCCAATTTTAATAGCTATAAAAGCCGAAAAGAAAATATTCCGGCTGTTAATTCGTTCATTACTAATCAAAAGCTGTTGATGAGACAAATACTTTTATTATGTACAATGTTGCTTGCTGCCGTTTTACTTAAAGCGCAGGATCCGCATTTCTCGCAATTTTTTTCTTCCCCTTTAACATTAAACCCGGCATTTACCGGCAAGTTTGATGGTACCGTTCGGGTGGCAGGTAACTACCGCAATCAATGGCCAACTATTAACAGGGCATATCAAACAGGTACGGTTTCAGTAGATTTCCCCTTGCTTAAAAAAGCACTTGATTTTCGTGATACCTGGGGGGTAGGCCTGATGGGTTATAGCGATAAAAGTGCTGATGGTGCAGTGTCTTTTAATTATGCTTCTGTTTCTACTGCTTTTCATAAAGGTTTAGATGAAGATGGCTATAAACAAATAGGTGTTGGTTTGCAGGGTACCTATAGCAATATGCTAATTAATCCTGCCAGTTTAAAATTTGAAGATCAGTTAACACCTCTGGGCTTTACAGGTGCCACCAGCGAGTCTTTTGGTAACACCACCCTAAAGAACAGTTATATGGATATTAATGCCGGTATCTTATACACCAGCAGCACCAGCGATAGAAATAATATTTATGCAGGCGTTAGTTTATACCATATTAACAGGCCAAAACAAAATTTTCTATCCGGGGCCTATTATCTGTTAAATCCAAGGGCAACATTTCATGCCGGAGGTTATTTTCCTACGGGTGATCAAACTACATTGCATATAAGTGCCTTATACAGTACCCAGGCCAAAGCCAGCGAAACATTAATTGGCGCTGCCATGCAATTTGCAGCAACTACACTGGAAACCACAGATAACCCGGTAAGTTTTTATGCCGGTAGCTGGCTGCGTTTAGGCGATGCAATTATACCCTATGTAGGGCTTGAGTTTAATAGTATGCGTTTGGGTGTTACCTACGATATAAACACTTCAGAACTTAAAACCGCTTCTCAAAGCAGGGGTGGAGTAGAAATCTCATTAATCTATATTAAGCGTCCTCCGGGTAGCAAGGGATTGCCTTGTCCAAAATTTTAGGTATAAGGCTTAGTTTTCAAAATAAAGGTTTGAATTATACTACAATGCTGCAATTAATCCATTCGCCATCCATATTGGCGTTATAATATTTTTTATAAAAATTAATGGCCGGTTCATTCCATTCCAACACCTGCCAAACAATGCCGTTCAGTTTTTTTTCTTTTGCTTCTGTAATAAGTGCATCCAATAATAATTTACCAACTCCTTTACCCCTGGCTTTTTCTGTAACTACCAGATCTTCCAGGTACATTCTTTGTCCTTTCCAGGTGGAGTATCGTATATAATACAGTGCAAATCCAATAATTGTATCTTGCTCTTCTGCCACAAATGCCCACCAAACCGGTTTATTCCCAAAACCGCTTTCTTCAAAATGCGATAAGGAAACAGTTACTTCATCAGGTGCCTTTTCGTACACCGCCAGTTCTTTAATTAGCCCAAGCAAACCCGGGCAGTCAGTAATAACCGCCTTTCTTATTGTTACAGTATTCATGTATAGTTAAATTTAATATGGCGTGCCCTGCGGGCCGGGCTATACGCTGCAAGTCCTCACTTCGCTGCGCTGCGTTGCGGGCTTTCCGCTGCTATCCCTCACGCAGAATAAATTACCCATTAAAAAAAGTATTTGTTATTTCCTTTACAGTGTTTGCACAACCAAAGGCAAGTGTAAAGCCACTGCCGCCATGGCCATAATTATGTATAATATTGGTGTCTTGCTCATGCTCAACCCTAACATCATGGCGATAAGGCCTTAGTCCGGCCCAGCTGCCAATTACCGGCAAGCTTCTTAAAGCCGGAAACTGTTCGCAGGCATTTTGAATCAATCTTTTAATGGTTTCAGGCTCAGTTACTTCAGTTTCTATACGTTCTTCATAAGTGCCACCAATTATAATGGCATCTTTACGGGGAACTATATACATCGGCTTTTCATTATCTAAAAAAATAGGTAAACCTTCCTTGGGCTTTAAAAGCCCCACCTGCCCCCTCACCGGAAAAATGCTTTCATCGTTACAAAGTTCCCGGGCACCGAGTGCTGCACAATTAATTACCAGGTCATAATCCCAGCTCAGATCTTCAAAATGTTGTATCCCTTTTTCAATAAATGCTACCCCATTTTGTATAAGTAACTGCTGTAAATAGGGTAAAAAAATCTGGGTTTCAATTAAAGGTACTTGCACATCGTATGCTTTGGAAAAGCCTGGCTGTAATTTGTCGGCATCTACCATTTTATAGCTGCCCTGGGGCATAAAATCTTTCCAAACCGGTTCCTCTTCGTTAACGCCATTAGCCACAACTTTTATTAGCTGGTGCATACTTACACCTGATTTTGGGTTGTTGGCAAAGCTTGAATAATGCTCATAGCTGGTATTACACCAATATATACCCCTTTTATCGTTACGTATATGATAGGGAAACCAAAAAGCAGCAGCTTTATTACTGGTTATGTGTGGTGAAAATGCCTTTGAAAAAATGGTAATATTATACTGCTTCCTCAATAGCATATAAGCCGTTGCCATGCCGCTTATACCTGCGCCAATAATGGCGATATTTTTGTTCATGGTACTAAAATCGTTGTGCCTTTATTTTATGGACTGTTTCAAATAACAGCTGTTTTTCAATTTGCTTTCCTCAAATTAATGGGTAATCCTTGCTTCAAGCGTTTTTGCCTGTGCAATCATTTCTTTTAAAGCCTCTATTGATGGGGTACGGCCACTTAAACCCAATTCTTCATTTGTTGCAGCAAGTTTGGCATGCAGATTTTCAGCATTTCTGGTGGCAAATTCTTTTACTGAATCTACTCCAGCAGCTTCCAGCAGCTCTGAGAACTGGCCTGCAACGCCTTTTATTCTGAATAAATCTGAATGGTTTACCCAGGTTAGTATCAATGACTCAGGTATGCCTGTAGCTGCTGCAATTTGCTGGCGGCCTTTTTTAGTGGCGCCTTTTTCAAGCAGGGCACCGGTTGTGGCAATTTCAATATCTCTTAGCTTTTGTCCGTAGGTTACACCTATTCCTTCTATGTCTTCAATTTTGTATGGCATATGTATTTGATTGATAATTGAAAGTATAAAATAAGTTGAATCTTAAAATAAAATATTTATTCAGTGTAATACCGGCAGCAGATAATTTGCCTTTCCTGTTTTGCTGCATAGCCTATCTTTTGTACAAGAGTGCGACGCAACGGCAGGTGAAAGTTGTTGTTTTGCCTGGCCAATAAGGCGTTTTTAAGCAATTTGCTTAGTTTTTGCCCGGTTGATGGCCTGTTTTACAGCGTTTTATAAAAAAAATGAGAATCTGTATTTGGCTGTAAAAAATTAGCCTGTTTCCGTTACCTTTGCCCCCCGAAAGAAAGTTGTACTCCTACAATGGGTTAATAACTTAACAATCTGAAAAAAGAAACTTTTACAGTATGGCAGGCCAGTTAAAAGAAGTTCGAAATCGTATTAAGTCGGTACAAAGTACGCAGCAGATAACCAAGGCAATGAAAATGGTAAGTGCGGCAAAGTTACGCCGTGCTCAGGATGCTATTATTCAAATGAGGCCTTATGCGCAAAAGCTGCAGGAAATGTTGAGCAATATTGTTAGCAATGCTGATGGAGATATTAGTATTAAACTGGCCAGCGAACGCGCTGTTGAAAAAGTTTTGCTGATTGTAATTACCAGCGACCGTGGTTTATGTGGTGCTTATAATTCAAATATTGTTAAGCTGGCCAAACAGGTAATGGAAGAGAAGTTCCCTGTACAATACCAAAAAGGCAATATTGCTGTTTGGAATATTGGTAAAAAAGGGTATGAGAGCTTAACTAAAACAGGCTTTAAAACCAGTGATACCTACAAAGATATTTTTCTAAACCTGACTTTTGAGAATGTTCAGTCTGCTGCAAAAGCGGCTATGCAGGCTTTTGAGAATAAAGAATTTGATGCGGTTGAAATTGTATACAGCCAATTTAAAAATGCTGCTACCCAAAGTTTTGTAGCAGAGCAGTTTTTGCCTATCCCCAAAGTGCAGCAAAAAACGGGTAATAAAAAAGCCGACTTTATTTATGAGCCCGATAAGGCAGAGTTAATTGCCGAGCTGATGCCTAAAATATTAAACACCCAATTATACAAAGCAGTTCTTGATGCCAATGCAAGTGAGCATGGTGCAAGGATGACTGCGATGGATAAGGCAAGTGAAAATGCAAATGAATTGCTCAAATCTTTAAAAATATCTTATAACCGTGCCCGTCAGGCGGCCATTACAACTGAATTAACTGAAATTGTAAGTGGTGCAGCCGCATTGCAGGGTTAAGAAATTTGTTTGTGTGGCTATTGTATTAACTTTCAGCCATCAAACTATAGCCATATAATGGAATTAAGTACAATTATACCACATATAGAAGCGCTTATTTTTGCCAGCGAAAAACCATTAACCAATTTGGAAATTGTTGAGTTAATTAACAATGCATTTGGCTTTATGGAGGAGCGTATTTCTTTAGATCAGGTGGATTCTTGTATTGAAGGGATTAGGGAGAAATACCAATCTGAATTTTACCCTTTTGAAATGAGACAAAGTGGTGGTGGCTGGCAATTTCTTACCAAGGTAGAATACCATAAAACATTGGCCCAATTAAATGGCGAACGCTTTTTAAAGCGCTTATCTAATGCCGCCATTGAAACACTTGCCATTATTGCCTATAAACAACCCATTACCAAAGGGGAAATTGAAAGTATTCGTGGAGTAAACAGTGATTACAGCATTCAGAAATTACTGGAAAAGGAACTAATTATTATTGCCGGAAGAAATGAACATATGCCCGGTAAGCCTTTGATTTATGCTACTTCAAAGAATTTTATGGATTATTTTGGTATTAATACACCTGCTGATTTACCCAAAATAAGAGAAGTGCTCGCCGAGCAAATGGTTGAACCTACTATAATTAATTCAGGCATGTTTACCTCTGATGTGGAAGAGGCAAAAGACGAATCTACTTTGTTGGTAGACAGTAATGGGGATCTTATTATCAATACTACCGAAATGCCCGAAGATAAACAGGCTGATGCTGGAGCATCAGACAACGACCCGGGCAATATAGATGAACATACAGATGAGGAAACTCCTGAAATTTAATATATAAGCCCTTTTCAAGGGCTTTATTTTTGTTATAACACCTTATACAATCAAACCATATTTAATTTAGAATTTTATGTCTCAGCAACTTACCAAAGAACAACTAATTAGTATTACCAACCAGTTTGGCAGTCCGGTATATGTATATCATGCAGAGAAGATTGAAGAGAAATTTAACCTGTTAAGCAATGCGTTTGCAGCATGTAATGCCAGGTTTTTTTATGCATGCAAATCATTAACCAATATTAATATTCTTAAATTAATGCACCAACTGGGGGCTAATTTGGATTGTGTAAGTATTAATGAAGTAAAGTTGGGTTTGCAGGCAGGGTTTGAACCAAACCAAATTTTGTTTACACCCAATTGTGTAGATTTTGAAGAAATTGAAGCCGGTAAAAATTTAGGAGTACATATTAATATCGACAATATTTCCATCCTTGAACAGTTTGGCAATAAGTATGGCAATACCTATCCGGTTTGTATTCGTTTAAACCCGCATATTATGGCAGGTGGAAATTTTAAAATTTCTACAGGCCATATCGATAGCAAATTTGGTATTTCTATCCATCAGATGCGCCATATAGAGCGTATTGTAAAATCCACCGGCCTGCATGTAGCAGGTTTGCACATGCATACCGGTAGCGAAATAAAAGATGTAAATGTATTTTTACAAGGCCTGGAAGTGATGTTCGAAATGGCCAGCCATTTTCCTAACCTGGCGTTTATTGATTTGGGCAGCGGCTTTAAAGTGCCATACCACGAAGATGATTATGCTACCGATGTAAATAAACTGGGACAAAAACTATCTGAGGCCTTTAATGAGTATCAAAAAGAAACCGGTAAAAGCCTGCAGGTTTGGTTTGAGCCGGGTAAATTTCTGGTAAGCGAATCCGGATATTTTGTAGTAAAAGCCAACGTTATCAAACAAACCACGGCAACGGTTTTTGTAGGTGTAAACAGCGGGTTCAATCACCTGATACGCCCCATGTTTTACGAGGCCTATCATCGTATAGAAAACATTAGTAATTCAAACGGACCTGAGCGTATTTACACCGTTGTAGGTAATATTTGCGAAACAGATACTTTTGCCTGGGACAGAAAAATAAATGAAGTTCGCGAAGGCGATTATCTTGTGTTTTATAACGCCGGTGCCTATGGTTTTGAAATGAGTAGCAATTTTAATTCGCGTTTAAAACCCGCCGAGGTATTGGTGAAAAACGGAGAAGCTTTATTAATAAGAAAAAGAGATGAGTTTCAGGATTTGCTGCGCAACCAGATTGAAGTATTGTAGTGCTTTTATTGGCCCGGCAAAATAACATTAACTGTGCATCCGTTGCGTCGCACTCTTGTACGTTCAAATACTTTAAGCAGCAAAAATGCATCCTTTGTTTACGGGGGATGCATTTTTTTTGAAACAATGGCCGGTAGTTCCAAACTTCTATGCCCATACATTCAAAACTTTAGTATTTGGTTGTATCTTTCATACAGATATTTGTATTTTAAAAGTTATTCAAATACAGAAGCTCAAAAATGATAGAGGTTAATAATATAAAAAAATCCTTTGGCGACAAAGTAGTGCTGGAAGATATAAGTGCCGTTATGGAAGCAGGTAAATGCAACCTGATAATTGGTACCAGTGGCAGCGGCAAAACCGTACTTACCAAATGTATGGTAGGTTTGTTTAAACCTGATAGCGGTGGTGTAAGCTTTGGCGGACAAGATATGCTGGCCATGAATGATGAAGAAAGAAAAGAACTGCGCCAACAAATTGGAATGTTGTTTCAGGGCTCGGCATTATTTGATTCTATGACGGTGGAGCAGAATGTTATGTTTCCGCTGGACATGTTTTCTACGCTTAGCCACAGTGATAAAAAGAAAAGGGTAAACGAAGTACTTGCCAGGGTGGAACTAAAGGATGCTCATAAAAAATTCCCCGCAGAAATTAGTGGCGGTATGAAAAAAAGAGTGGGTATTGCCAGGGCAATTGTACTAAACCCAAAATACCTTTTTTGCGATGAACCCAATTCTGGTTTAGACCCGCAAACATCGTTGGTAATTGATAAATTAATTAAAGAGTTAACCCAGGAGTTTAACACTACCACTATTGTAGTAACACACGATATGAATAGTGTTATGGAAATTGGAGATCATATTGTGTATTTATATCAGGGGCGTAAAGAGTGGGAAGGCACCAACAAGGAAATTATTTTTAGTAAAAATGATTTGCTGAACAAGTTTATTTTTGCTTCGGAATTTTTGCAGGATGCAAAAGATATGCGAATGCTGGAGATGAAAGGCAAAATTGCCAATGATCGAAACATGGATGATTTACTTCAATAACATTACTGCCAATAAAAGTAAAAGCTACCTAAAACTGGTAGCTTTTACTTTTTTATATTAATTTTTTTGCTGCCAAATGTTTTGCTGTACAAGAGTGCGACGCAAGTAAAGCCTCAGATATTTTCTGTAGCCGGGTACATAAAATTACAATGCACCATTGGCGGTTAGGCTGTTTACAATGCGCTGATAGGTTTCATCTTCGCTGATTTGCTGGGGCACAAATGCTTCGCCAATTACCTGTTCGTATAATTCAATATAACGTTTGGAAATAGTTTGAATCCATTCTGGTGTCATAACGGGAACAGTTTGGCCTTCTTTACCCATGAAGTTGTTACTGATAAGCCATTCTCTTACAAACTCTTTACTAAGTTGTTTTTGGCGTTCACCTGTGGTTTGACGCTCTTCAAAACCATCAGCATAAAAATAGCGGGAGGAATCTGGTGTATGAATTTCATCCATCAGGTAAATGGTATCATTCATAATGCCAAATTCATATTTGGTATCTACCAGTATTAAACCCCTTTTGGCCGCAATTTCTTTACCGCGGGCAAATAGTGCTAATGTGTATTTACACAAGGTTTCCCATTGTTGGGCAGTAGCTAATCCGGTAGCAATAATTTGATCAGCCGCAATATCCTCATCGTGTCCTTCTGATGCTTTGGTAGACGGTGTTATGATTGGTGTTGGAAAGAAATCATTTTCTTTCATTCCCTCGGGCATAGTAACACCACAAAGTATTCTTTTGCCAGAGTAATAAGTGCGCCAGGCATGCCCGGTAAGATTTCCGCGAACCACCATTTCAATTTTGAAAGGCTCACATCTTTTGCCTATGGCAACATGTGGGGCAGGTGTATCTGCCAGCCAGTTGGGGCAAATATCTTTTGTAGCATTTAGCATATAGGCTGCCACCTGGTTTAATACCTGGCCTTTAAAGGGGATAGGTTCTGGCAGAATAACATCAAATGCTGAAATGCGGTTACTGGCTACCATTACCAGCCAATCGCTGCCAATACTATATACATCTCTTACTTTTCCTTTATAAAAAGCGGTTTGTTGAGGGAATTTAAAATTTGCCATGAATCAAAAATATCATATAAATTCTAAAAGCCTGTAATTCCTGTTTTAAAATATTGCAGTATGGGATTTTGAACCAAATAAAAATTTCCCAGTTAAGATAACAATTGTTATTATTGTTAACGATTTACCAAATTTTTTGCTTTATGAAAAAATTAATGAGAATTCCGATGCTTTTTATGGCTGTATTGTTGAGTATGACAACAGTATTAGCACAAACAGTAATTACTGTGTCTGGTAAAATTGCCAACAGCAGTTCTAAAGAAACCATAAATGCTGTTTCTGTAACTATTAAGGGCAGTTCGGTGGGAGCATATACTGATGATAAGGGTAATTTTAAGTTTTCAACTTCACAAAAGCCGCCATTTACCTTGGTGATTAGTTCTGTTGGATATTCACCAAAAGAAGTTGAATATACCGGAAATGGGCAGGCATTGAATATTGAACTTGACCCTTCTTTTGCATTGGGGGTTGAAGTAGTTGTGGCAGCATCCAGGTTGCCTGAAAGGATTTTAGAATCGCCGGTATCAATTGAAAGAGTGAGCGCAGCAAACATTCGTAATGCACCAGGTGCAAGTTATTATGATGCATTGGCAAACCTGAAAGGTGTTGACATAACCACCTCGGGCTATATGTTTAAAACACCAAGTACCCGTGGTTTTAATGGTAGCGGTAGCTTACGTTTTAATCAGTTGGTAGATGGCATGGATAATACGCTTCCTGCCCTGAATTTTTCAGTTGGTAATGTGATTGGCTTAACTGAGCTGGATGTGGATAATATGGAATTGTTGCCAGGTGCGTCTTCTGCCTTATATGGATCTGGAGGTATGAATGGTACTTTGCTGATAAGTAGTAAAGACCCTTTTAAATACCAGGGATTAAGTTTTCAGGTAAAACAGGGTGTAATGCATATGGGTGATAGCCGCCAAAAAGCTTCTCCTTTTTATGACTGGAGTTTGCGTTGGGGCAAGAAAGTATCTGATAAATTCGCCTTTAAATTTGGCGCCCAATATATTAAGGCCGATGACTGGCAGGCTGATGATAAAACCAACCTGTTACGTAATAATGTAATAAGCTCACCTAAATCCGGTGACAGAAACAGCGATCCCAATTATGATGGGGTGAATGTGTTTGGGGATGAAATAAGTGCAAATATGAGTAGTTTTGCACAAGCTGTGCAATTCCAGACACAACAAGGTATTTTACAAGCTACAGGTGGGCAGTTGGATATAATTGCGGCATTAAATGCAAGTCTTCCTGCAAATGCAACTCAAGAACAAATTGGAGCTTTTATAGGTTCACTGCCAGCAGAACTTCAACCAACTGTACAAAATTTAGTGCCATTTTATTTTGGGTCAAGAAATAATATTTATGGTGCACAATCTGTAAGCCGCACCGGGTATGATGAAAAAGATATTGTAGACTATAATACATTCAACTTCAAATTTTCCGGTGGATTGTATTATAAAATTTCCAGTAATACAGAAGCTTCTTTAACTGGAAACTGGGGTAGTGGTACATCAGTGTATACTGGTGCAGATAGATATGCACTAAAGAATTTTCAGATTGGGCAGTATAAATTGGAATTTAAAAGCAAGAACTGGTTTTTAAGAGGATATACTACCCAGGAAAATTCCGGCGATTCTTATGCATCAACACTTACTGCCATTGCAGTTAACAGCACCTGGAAATCTAATGGTGATTGGCTGGGCCAGTATGTAGGTAACTATTCCGGAGCCGTGTTGGCCGGTACACCTTCTGATGCAGCTCATGCCTATGCCCGCAGTGTAGCCGATGCTGGCAGATTAGTACCAGGTACACAGGCATTTAAAGATGCATTTAATAAATCTATTACTACACCTATTAGCGAAGGCGGATCTCAGTTTGCCGATAAATCTGACTTATGGCAATATGAAGGACAATGGAACCTGTCTCAATACGTAAAATTTGTGGATGTGTTGATTGGATCCAGTTACAGACAATATTCATTGAATTCAAAAGGTACCATTTTTGCGGATGGTGATGGCAGAATCAAAATTGGTGAAGTAGGTGGTTATATCCAATTACAAAAATCACTCTTAAAAGATGTATTAAAACTAACTGCTGCCGGACGTTATGATAAAAACAAAAACTTTGATGGCCGTTTTACCCCAAGGGTTACTGCTTCTATAAAAGTGGCTAAAGAAAATAATATTCGTTTATCTTATCAGCAGGCATATCGTTTTCCAACCAATCAGGATCAGTGGATTAATTTGATTACACCTGGAAGTATACTTATAGGTTGCTTACCTTATTTTGCTGACCTATATCAATTTTCTACAAATCCAGTTTATTCTTCTGAAAGTATAGTAGCATACAGGGCTTCAGTTGGGGCAGGTGCACCAAACCCTACTTTACTAAAACAATCTGCGTTTACAGCTGCAAAACCAGAAAGTGTACAATCATTTGAAATTGGCTACAGGGGAATAATTGGGAAAAAATTATTGGTTGATGCCTATTACTATAATAGCAAATACAAAGATTTTATTGCCCGTTCTGCAGTGGGTCGTGGAGTTAGTGGCGTTCCGGCAAATGTATACACAGAATTAGCCAGCCCTTTCACTACCACCAATTATTCTTTTGTGGTAAATAGCCCAACACCAGTAAAAGCAAATGGCTTTGGTATTGGCTTGGATTACCAAATTGGTAGAAAAGGATATAAAATACTTGCCAACTACTATACTGATCAATTGGTTGATGTACCAAGCGGTTTGGTTACATTTTTTAACACACCTAAAAACAGGTATAATTTAGGCTTTGCCAACGCAAATGCATATAAAGGATTTGGATTTAATCTTATTTACAAATGGCAAAGTGAAGTGGAGTATCAGGGTACTTTTGCAGCTGCTACTATTCCTTCTTTTGGTACAATGGATATGCAGATTAGTTACAAACCCGGTAAGTCTAAAAACCTTATCAAAATTGGTGGTACCAACATATTTAATAACTATTACCAAAATGCATTTGGCAACCCTTATATAGGTGGTTTATACTATATTAGTTTTGGGTACAATGTATTTTAATAACTTTCTTTTAATGGTAAAAGCCCTTCTGTATGGAAGGGCTTTTTATTTGGATATATTTTATGTTCAAGCTTTATTATTGGCATTTTCTGCTTATTCAAATGGGCTGCTAAAGGCTCACTAATGGCCTTTAGTACAAGTGTGCGACGCAAGTAAAGCTGCCATGCAAATTAGTTGCCGGGCTCAAAAAAAATCTACTGCAAATATTTGGTTTGCGCTTTCAAATCTATAGGCCTGCATTATCTTGCAACAGTATAAGTAATGATTCATTTATAGGGATAACACACCATGAAGGAAAACAGCCTGCTTACCGAAGGAGATGTAAATTTTGCCGAGTCGAGAAAAAACTGGTATGATATTATTGACACAAGAACAAAAGAATGGCTGGATAAAGATGCCGAGGTGTTTTTACACCAGTCATTATCTACACCCTGTTTAGATGTGCTGGCATCCTGTGAGGGCATTTATCTTACTGATGTAAGTGGTAAACAGTATATGGATTTTCATGGCAATAATGTACACCAAATTGGATACAGGAATGCCTATGTGGTAGACCGCTTAAAACAACAAATGGATATTTTGCCATTTTCTCCGCGCAGGTATACCAATATCCCTTCTATAGCTTTTGCAAAGAAATTAACCGATTTGTTTCCCGGAAACCTAAAAAGAGTATTATTTACACCAGGAGGTACCAGCGCCATTGGTATAGCATTAAAACTGGCTCGTGTTATAACGGGCAAATACAAAGTAGTTTCGCTAGCCGATTCATTTCACGGCGCCTCCATTGATGCTATTGCAGCTGGTGGTGAAGAGCAGTTTAAAAGGTATATGGGCCCTGCTGTTAACGAAACGGCCAATATTCCTCAGCCAACTACTTACCGTAACGATGGCGATGAAATTGAATATGCCAATGCCCTGGAAACTAATTTACAAAGCGATTCCTCTATTGGTGCTTTTATTGCCGAAACCATTCGTAATACCGATGTGCAAATTCCTTCAAAGGCTTACTGGCAAAGAATCAGAGCCATTTGTACTCAATACAATGTGTTATTAATACTCGACGAAATACCTATTGCTTTTGGCCGTACCGGTAAAATGTTTGCCTTTGAACATTATGGAATAGAACCCGATATTGTTTGTTTGGGTAAAGGCCTTGGTGCTGGCATTATTCCTTTTGCAGCTATTGTTTGTCGAGATGAATATAATATTGCCAAAGATGTTGCCCTTGGCCATTATACCCACGAAAAAAGCCCGCTGGGCAGCGTGGCTGCATTGGCTATGTTAGAATATATTGAGCAGGAAAATATTATTGCCAAAGTACAGTCCGACGAAATATTTATGCGGCAGCATCTCCTTGCATTAAAAGAGCGGTATAGTATAATTGGTGATGTGCGAGGCATTGGCCTTTTGTGGGGTATAGAATTGGTAACAGATAGAACCACTAAAACAAAAGCAGTAAAAGAAGCAGAAATAGTAATGTACAACTGTCTCGAAAATGGCTTAAGTTTTAAAGTATCTCAGGGCAATGTTTTGCAGCTTTGTCCGCCGCTTATCATTACCCGCCTACAACTTCAGGCGGCTATTAATATCATAGAAAACGCTATTCAAAAAGTTTGCGCACCTGCCGCATAGCATTCAAAGCTAATTAGATAAATGACAGGTATTAGCCCGGCAGCAAGTTGGCTATTAAGCATCCGTTGCGTCGCACTCTTGTGCGGCAGCAAGACTATTCAGCAAAGAATATCAGTTAATAAAGCCGTGCAATCATACCTTTAAACAGTTGGTTTTTACCCACCCCAAACTTTACATCATATAAAAGTGCAATGCATCAATTTAATTAATACATTCAGTCAGTAAAAATCATTTAAAAGCTTGCACATGAAGAAGAATATAATCCTGTTATTACTGGTAGCAATCTATTGTTGTACAAATACGGTAAATGCACAAAAAGAAAGGGCTGTTTGGTCAAAACAACAAGCCAATGAATGGTATAGTGCAAAGGCGTGGATACGTGGCAGCAATTTCTCTCCCAGCTCTGCCATAAACCAGCTTGAAATGTGGCAGCAGGCCTCCTTTGACACAGCTACTATTAATCGGGAGCTGGGTTTTGCCGAATCAATTGGCTTTAACTCTATGCGGGTATTTCTGCATCACCTGGCCTGGCAGCAAGATCCCAAAGGATTTATTCAGCGCATGAATACCTACCTTTCCATTTCAGATAAACACCATATCAGCACCATGTTTGTTTTTTTTGACGATTGCTGGAATGAATCCTACAAAGCCGGTACTCAACCTGCGCCAAAGATTGGTGTTCATAATTCAGGCTGGTTAAGAGATCCGGGTAAATTGTACTACGATGATCCTGCATTAATAAGTGTATTGGAGCGCTATGTTAAAGACGTGCTAACCAATTTTAAACACGATAAAAGAATTTTGTTATGGGATGTATATAACGAACCCGGTAATAGTGGTTATGGTAATAAAAGCCTTCCCTTGTTGCAAAAAGTATTTAGCTGGGGCAGACAAATTAATCCTGATCAGCCATTGTCATCCGGTGTATGGTCACCCGATTTAAAAGAGCTCAATGCCTTTCAACTGGCCAACGATGATGTAATTACTTACCACAATTATAGTAATGAAGTAGAGCATGCGCAGGTAATAGACAGTTTGCAATTATATGGCCGCCCTTTAATTTGTACTGAGTATATGGCCCGTACAAGGGGTAGCCGTTTTGAAAATATTATGCCCTTGCTTAAACAACATAATGTGGCCGCTTTTAACTGGGGTTTTGTATCAGGCAAAACCAATACCATTTATGCCTGGGATACGCCCATGCCTAACGGTGCCGAACCTGCCATTTGGTTTCATGATATTTTTAGAAAAGATGGCACCCCATTTAGTTCGGCAGAAATTAGAACCATTATGTCTTTAACCGGTAAAAATTAAATTTTACAAACCATCATTATATTTTTTGCTGAATTGGCTGCATCCTGTTTCCAACGTACAAGAGTGCGACGCAAGCGGTGATGCTATGAAAAACTATTGTTTGGTCCCCATAAATACATACATATGAAATCAGTTTTTTATATAAAATTAGTATGCGCTCTGTTGTTAGTGCAATCATTACAGGCACAAGTTAGTAAAGCGCCTGCATACCCATTAATTACGCACAATCCCTATTTTAGTGTATGGTCGTTTACGGATGAGTTAAATGCATCAGCCACCAAACATTGGACTGGCGCTAATCAATCCATGCTGGGATACATAAAAATAGACGGCACCACTTATCGATTCTTAGGCAAAGAAGAAAGGTTGCCCGAAACCATTCTGGCAGCGGCCGATGAAAAACCATACACCTGTAAATTTACTGAAGCAACACCTGCTGATGGCTGGATGAACACCGGTTTTGAGGATAATAAATGGAAAACAACAACTGCGCCCTTTAGTGATGATAAGAGCTACGCAAATACGCTGTGGTTATCAACCCAATTGTGGATGCGCAGAACTTTTACCCTAGCTGCCATCCCAAAGCAAAAGCTGTTTTTAAAATTACATCACGATGATAATGTAGTGGTATACCTGAATGGCGAAAAAATTTATACCTGCGATTGCTGGAATGGCAAACCTGAATATTTTGCCCTGGATGAATCTGTAAATAGCAAATTAGTTATTGGCAAAAATGTGTTGGCAATTTATTGTAAAAATACAGCAGGCGGTGCCTGGCTGGATGTGGGCTTAAGTGCAGCACCAGTTCCTTCCGCTACTGAAGATGTTATTCTACCTGCGCAGCAAAAAGCTGTTAACATAAATGCCACACAAACCAGCTACCAGTTTACCTGTGGCGCTGTTGACCTTGCCCTAACATTTACATCACCATTATTAATTAATGATTTGGATGTGATGGCCAGACCGGTTAGCTATATTTCTTTTAAAGCCAATGCCACTGATGGTAAACAGCATGATGTGCAATTGTATTTTGGCGCATCCACCAATATGGCTGTAGATATGCCTTCGCAACAAGTGATTGCTTCACAATATACCAGCAATGGATTAACAGTTTTAAAAGCCGGTACAACTACACAACAGGTATTACAAAAAAAGGGCGACGATCTTCGCATAGATTGGGGATACATGTATATTGCAGCACCGGTTTCTCAACAGGCAATACAACATATTACTACAGCTGATATGGCTATTCGCAAATTTATTAGTCCAAAAGCAGCGGCTGCTGTAAACCTTGCTACAGGCAAAAACCTGATGATGAGCACTGTTTTTTCTTTTGGCAAACTGGGCGCTGATGCCAGAGAGAAAATGTTGATGATTGGCTACGACGATTTATTTGCCGTTCAATACTTTAAGCAAAACCTGAAAAGCTGGTGGAAATTGCAGCCCGGTATTACCATGGATAAGTTATTGCATACCGCTTACAACGAGTATCAACCCGTTTTGGCAAAATGCACGGCCCTGAATAATACCATTTATAACGATGCACTGGCTGCCGGTGGCGAAACCTATGCCCGCCTTTGCATTACTGCCTACAGACAAAGCATTGCAGCACACAGTTTGGTAAAAAGTCCGCAGGGCGAACTGTTGTTTTTATCCAAAGAAAATTTTAGTAATGGCTCTATTAATACCGTTGATGTTACTTACCCCTCTGCGCCTTTGTTTTTAATGTATAACCCCGAATTAATGAAGGGCATGTTAAATGGCATTTTTTATTACAGCGAAAGTGGCAAGTGGGCCAAACCTTTTGCTGCTCATGATTTAGGTACTTTCCCACTGGCTAACGGTCAAACCTATGGAGAAGATATGCCGGTGGAGGAATGTGGTAATATGGTTATTCTTGCCGCTGCTATTGCACGTGCCGATGGTAATGCCAGCTATGCAAAAAAGCACTGGGCTACCTTAACCCAATGGGCTAATTATCTGGCCACCGAGGGCTTAGACCCCACCAACCAATTATGTACCGATGATTTTGCCGGTCACCTGGCACGCAATGCTAATCTTTCCATTAAAGCTATTTGTGGTGTGGGTGGTTATGCCATGATGGCCAATATGCTGGGCGATACAGCTACAGCTGCCAAATACAATGCACTGGCTACAACCATGGCAGCCAAATGGCAGCAATTAGCCAAGGCCGGCGACCATTATGGTTTAACGTTTGATAACCCGGCATCCTGGAGCCAGAAATACAATATGGTTTGGGATAAAATTTTGCACCTTAATTTATTTCCATCCGAGGTGTACCAGAAGGAAATTGCTTATTATCTAACAAAACAAAATGCATTTGGCCTGCCATTGGATAGTCGCAAAACCTACACAAAATCTGACTGGATTTTATGGACAGCCACTATGGCCAATACTCAGCAAGATTTTGAGGCACTAATTGCTCCTGTGTACAAGTTTACTTCGGCAACACCCACACGGGTACCGCTTAGCGACTGGCACGAAACTACTGATGGCAGACAGGTTGGGTTTCAGGCGAGGAGTGTGGTGGGTGGTTATTTTATAAAAACGCTGGCCAATAAATGGAAGTAGAAAATTATTAGCCTGGCTCTATATCTCTGCTCAACTTTACTTGCGTCGCACACTTGGGCTGTAGAAAAGATATTGGCTGCTGGCTAGTAGCTAATGGCTAACAGCTAAAAGCTCATTCCTGTTTAGAAAGTACAAGAGTGCGACGCAAGTAAAGCCAAATAGTATTACTCATGTTTGGGTCAAAATATTTGTAATCCAAAAAAAATGGTGAATGAAAAGCTTCATTCACCATTTTTCATTATTAGAAAACTATCTTGTTTTACAGGTTCGATTGTAAATCTAGACCATGCGCTTTTGCAGTGGCAATGGCGGTTTCGTAGCCCGCATCGGCATGGCGAATAACACCCATGCCAGGATCGTTTCGCAAAACACGTTTTAAACGTTGTGCTGCATCTTCGGTACCATCGGCAACAATTACCATACCTGCATGAATGCTATAACCCATACCCACGCCACCACCATGGTGCAGACTTACCCAGCTGGCACCACCTGCGGTATTTACCAGTGCATTCAATATTGGCCAATCGGCAACGGCATCACTGCCATCCATCATTGCTTCGGTTTCACGGTTGGGACTGGCCACACTGCCGGTGTCAAGATGGTCGCGGCCAATAACAATGGGGGCTTTTACCTTGCCGGTGCGTACCAGTTCGTTAAACGCCATGCCTGCCAGTTCACGTTCGCCTTGCCCCAGCCAGCAAATGCGTGCAGGCAAACCCTGAAATGCAATTTTTTCCTGCGCCATTTTCATCCAACGCAACATGCCTGTATTGTGAGGAAACATATTCATAATCAGTTCATCGGTAACGGCAATATCTGCAGGGTCGCCACTTAAAGCTGCCCAGCGAAAGGGGCCTTTACCCTCACAAAAAAGTGGGCGAATATAGGCAGGCACAAAACCAGGAAAATTAAAGCAGCGATTTAATTCAAAATCATTTGCGCCAGATAAAGCATCTACCGTATTTTGTGGTTGGGCTATATTTTTTTCTTCATATTCCTGCGCTCTTGCCCTTATATTATTACCATAATCGAATGTAATGGCGCCTTTATCCATCAGCTGCAACATTAGTTGTACATGCAGGTACATGCTTTGGTAACTAAGTTGAGTATATTCCTCCGGATTGGATTGGCGAAGCGCATTCGCTGTTTCGTTATTAAGTGTATGCGGTATATAACCAATAAGCGGGTCATGCGCACTGGTTTGATCGGTAAGTGTATCGGGTATAATATTTCTTTCAATCAGTCTTTGTAATAAAGCCACTGCATTGCACAATACACCAATACTTTTGGCTGCGCCTGCTGTTTTATAAGTTAGGGCGGCATCTATGGCTGCATCAATACTCGTATATTTTTCATCCAGGTATTTTGTTTCCAGTCGCTTATCAATACGCCATTCTTCTACCTCGGCAATTAGGGCTACACCTTCGTTCATAGTAATGGCAAGTGGTTGAGCGCCACCCATACCACCAAGACCGGCAGTTACATTTAATGTGCCTTTTAAAGTGCCGCCAAAATGTTTGTTCGCCGCAGCTGCATAGGTTTCATAGGTGCCTTGTACAATACCCTGGCTGCCAATATAAATCCAGCTGCCTGCCGTCATTTGTCCATACATCATCAGGCCTTTTTTTTCCAGTTCATCAAAGTGTTTCCAGTTGGCCCAATTGGGTACCAGCTGGCTATTGGAAATAAGTACCCTGGGCGCATCCTTATGGGTTTTTAAAATGCCTACAGGCTTGCCGCTTTGTATTAGCAGCGATTCATCATTTTCCAATACTTTAAGCGCATGAATAATATTATCCAGTGCTTCAAAATTGCGGGCTGCTTTACCACGCCCGCCATACACTATCAGGTCGTTGGGCCGCTCGGCAACTTCAGGGTCAAGGTTGTTAAGCAGCATACGTAAAGCCGCCTCCTGAATCCATCCTTTGCAATTAAGTGCTGCGCCGGTTGGCGTTTTGTATTTTATAGCATCGTAGCGTTGTGGTGAAGTTTTCATATCCATTAATTTTAAACAATTGTTATGTAAAATTTTATATGTTTTGTACCTGGCTGTTTAATGGCTATTTAGCTTTTCTTGCGTCGCACTCTTGTGCTGCAGTAATTTTATTCAGCTAAACAGTGTGTACGCACAGGGTTAATATTTTATTTCACGTTCGGTTATTGTATAGTCTGGTGTTTGTTTGGTAAGTACTGTATTGTAACGGTTTTGTGTTTCTTGCCTTTCCAATCTTTTTATCCAATTGGCTTTTGCATCGTAGATATAGGTAAACCTGATGTTTTGCAGGGTATCACCCTGTGCATTGATTTTTAGATAGGAAACAGGATCACCTTGCGTATTATTTACAAAAAATTCCCGTTGTATTATAGCACCTTGTTGCCTTAAAATAATGCTATCTAAAAAGCCATTTGTATTATAGAAATAATGCGCCAACCTTGGGGTATCGTTAATAGAAGAATACAGCGCTTTTTGTAGTTTGTCTCCTTCATAATACAACAATTCCCTGCTGGTGGCATTTTTATACAAAACCGTATCTTTTATTTCTTCTATGGTAATAATTTTGCCATTATTGCCAAATGTTTTTAGTCTGTAGCTATTGCCATTTTGGGGTGAAAATGTTTCTTCAAAGAATGAGGAGTCGGAGATGGGTTTCGACACAATTTTGCCTGCATCTTCTTTGGTATGCTGGGCATCGTTATTGGTATAGGAACGGCTTTGGTACCCATTGATGCCTAATTGCATTTCGGTTCTTATCCAAAATTCATTGCTGATAAAATATTCCCGGTACATAAGATTGCCTGCCGCGTCAAAACGCCAGGTATTAATACTGTTTAATGTTCCCTTTGCATTGATGGAAGTATCGGTAAGATTGGTAAACAAACTTTCTTTTATTTCTTTTGGCGAAGCTTTTAAAGGAGCCATATTTATGTCGCCGGGAATTTTCCATTTGTCGTGGTTATAGTAAGCTGTTTGTTTGGTGGTACATGAGGTAACAATTGCACCAATAATTGCCAGCGGGTATAAAATATTTTTTAGATTTTGTGTCATTTGATTTGGATACAAAAATTTGTGTTTTATATAATGGTATTTGCTGCCATAATTGTTGCAGTACAAGTGTGCGACGCAAGTAAAGCTGCTGTTTGTATTACTGCCTGGCTAATAAATGTCTTTAAGATTAAACCGATTCAATTTTCCAATTCCTGATAAAAGCTACTGCTTTTATCATATCGTCGTGTAAAACACGGTCTTTCTCATTAAAGCTGATTTGTGCTCTAAACGCAGCAACCATATTTTCTATAACAGGAGAACTGGTAAGCGGTCTTCTAAAATCCAGTGCTTGTGCGGCGCTCAACAATTCTATGGCCAATACACGTTCTACATTGTTTATTACCCGCAAACATTTGGTGGCTGCATTGGCGCCCATACTTACATGATCTTCCTGGTTATTACTGGACGAAATAGAATCTACGCTGGCGGGTGTACACAATTGTTTGTTCTCGCTTACAATACCGGCAGCGGTGTACTGTGGAATCATAAAGCCACTGTTTAACCCCGCATCTTTCACCAGAAATAATGGTAAACCCCGCTGTCCGCTGATTAACTGATAGGTTCTGCGTTCACTGATATTTGCCAGCTCACTCATGGCTATTGCCAGAAAATCGAGGTGCAGGGCCAAGGGCTGGCCATGAAAATTGCCCCCACTTACAATCAGGTCTTCATCGGGGAAGATATTGGGATTATCTGTAACGGAATTTATCTCGGTTAAAAATACATCGAGTACATTATTAAATACATCTTTGGTAGCGCCATGCACTTGAGGTACACAACGGAAAGAATAGGGATCTTGTACCTGTGCTTTTTGCTGTAGGGCAATTTTACTACCCTTTAGGTATTCACGCAAAATGGTAGCCGTTTCAATTTGGCCTTTATGTGCACGAATGGCATGTATGGAAGGATGCAGTGGTTCGGTGATACAATCGAAAGCATCAAAAGAAGTGGCGCAAATAAGGTTGGCCATATTAATCAGGTGTTCTGATTTTTGCAGGCAGTACATGCCATAGGCGCTCATAAACTGGGTGCCGTTAATGAGTGCCAGCCCTTCTTTGCTTTGCAGCGCAATAGGTTGCCACTCCAGCTCAGCCAATACTTCTGCAGAAGGGCGTTTTTGGCCTTTATAATATACTTCTCCCAATCCGATTAAAGGCAGGCTTAGGTGACTAAGTGGTGCCAGGTCTCCGGATGCGCCTAAAGAGCCCTGGGTATAAATTACAGGTAAAATATCCTGATTATACATTTCCATCAATCGTTTAACGGTATCAATTTGTACACCGCTATGGCCGTAGCTAAGGCTTTTAATCTTAAGCATTAGCATCAGTTTTACAATATCTGCTGGTACTTCATCACCCATTCCACAGGCGTGAGAAGTAAGTAGGTTGTATTGTAGTTGTTCTATCTGTGTTTTGTCAATTTTTACATTTTGCAAAAAGCCAAATCCGGTATTGATGCCATAAAAAAGATCATCGGAAGCATCCACTTTTTGATTAAGGTATTGGCGGCATTTTTCAATGCGTTCATGGGCATCAAAAGTTATGCTAACCAGCTGGTGGTGCTCCAGCAAATTTTTTACCTGCTGAAAATGCAGCCAGTTACGGTCTAATGGCAAATAGTTATAACTCATATTATGCAAGCTTTATGGTAATATTTTTTCTACCCTGTTTAGTAAACTATTGTTGGCAAGGTTATTTTCCATGGCGGTTAGGGCTTCCAGCACTTGTTTACTTTGGGGGCTTTCGTTAGCCAGTTGCAGCATGGCTTGTTGCAGGGCGGTCCATACCGGTTCTATTTTCTGTTGAAGTTTGTTGCCTTTAGCGGTAAATGTTACCACTTTATGGCGGGCATCGGTTTTGGAGACAACCGATTTGATACATCCCTTCTCCTGTAAGCTGCTAACCATTTGGCTGGCGGCAGAATGTGATACTCCCAATTGATTGGAAATGAAACGGATAGAGACCTGCTCGTTTCTTGATAAGAGATAAAATACCGGAAACCAGGAAGCGTCAAAAGCAATATTGTGCTTTTTATAGATGGCGTTAACATCGCTCAAAAACAATTCGCTTAACCTTTTTAGCCGGCTGCCAAATACCAGAAAGCCGAGATCCTGATAAAAGTTCATAAAAAATGTATAAGTGCTTATATAATTTCAAAGATAATGGTAATTGGCAAATTGTCAAACAGTTTGTAATAAAAGTAATTGGCAGCATGGTTATTGCTGTTTAATGGCTGAAAATATATCTACACGTACAAGAGTGCGACGCAAGCGGGCTGAAGCAAGCACAATTGCCTGGATAAAAAGTATATTTTATAAAACTTTCAATAATTTCTGAAAATTGTATTATTTTTGTGCTATAAATAACTCATATGAACATCATCATCATTGGCGGTGGGTTTGCAGGTTTGCAACTGGCCCACAGTCTTAACAATAAAAAGGGTATAGACGTATTGTTGATTGACCGTAATAATTATCATCAGTTTCAGCCACTATTTTACCAGGTAGCCACGGCAGGGTTGGATGCAAGCAATATTTCTTTCCCGTTGCGCAAGGTTTTTCACAACAGTAAAAATATCAGATTTAGAATGGCGATGGTAAAAAGTATTGATACGTCGCAGCACAATGTTTTAACAGATATTGGTGCGTTTTTTTATGACCGTTTGGTAATAGCAACCGGTGCAGATACCAATTTTTTTGGCAATACTGTTTTGCAACAGCATGCTTTTCCTATGAAGTCTACTACCGAAGCTTTGCAATTGCGGCATAAACTGATAGAAAATTTTGAAGAAGCATTGCAGATAAAGGAATTGGATGCCCGCCAGCCATATATGAATATTGTGGTGGTGGGTGGCGGACCAACCGGTGTGGAAGTAAGTGGAGCCCTGGCAGAAATGAGCAACAATGTATTGCCCAAAGATTACCCGGAACTTGATTTTAGTACCATGCATATTTATCTGGTAGAAGGCAGTGGCAAAACGCTGGCCGCCATGAGTGAAAAAAGCTCGGCCGAAAGTAGCAAATACCTGCGGCAATTGGGTGTAACCGTATTAACCAATACAGTGGTTAAAAACTTTGATGGTAATTTGGTAACACTTTCTAATGGAGAACTTATTAATTCAAAAATAGTTATTTGGGCTGCCGGTATAAAGGGTAATGTGCCCGAAGGCATTGATGCATCGCTGATTGCACGTGGTAACAGGATAATGGTTAACCGTATTAATAAAGTACAAAATACGGCTGATGTATATGCGCTGGGTGATATTGCTTATATGGAAACGCCACTATACCCACACGGGCACCCGCAGGTGGCAAATGTAGCTATTAACCAGGCGAAGGTGTTGGCTGCTAATTTTATACAACAGCAGAAAGGCAATGCCGTTGAAAAGGAATTTGAATATGCAGATAAAGGCAGTATGGCCACAGTTGGCCGGCACCTGGCGGTGGTTGACATTCCATCCCTTAAACTACATTTTGGTGGCTTTTTGGCCTGGCTGGTGTGGATGTTTCTGCACCTGATGCTTATTTTGGGTGTAAAAAACAGGTTGCAGATTTTTATTAACTGGATGTATAAATATTTCACCTACGATCAAAGTTTGCGACTGCTATTTAAGAACTCCTACAGGGTAACCAAAGACTAAGTGATTATTTGGTAGCCGGCTTAACATCAATAATCTGGCTTTACTTGCCACGCTCGGTTCAGGGTTCTGTTGGTATGGCAGCAAAGCCGGATAAATAAAAGCTGAAATGAGCATAATTTTATAATTCTAATTAACTCAACAATATTAGATGAAAGCATATCAGGTTTCTATTAATGAAGCAATAGCTGCTTTGGCAACAAATACTGCTGTACCATTTACAGTGCTGCTACAACATGGCAGCCTTCAGGTAGAGTATTTTAAACCCGATACCATTGATACGCAAACCCCACACAAACAGGATGAATTATATATTGTAGCCAGTGGTAGCGGCACTTTTAACCGAGATGGTGTTAGAACCGTTTTTACTGCCGGTGAGGTTATTTTTGTGCCCGCAGGCATGGAGCACCGGTTCGAAAATTTTTCGACTGATTTTGCTACCTGGGTAATATTTTATGGTCCGCAAGGTGGTGAAACAGCGTAGTAATTATAACATGTTATCCAGTAATTGCTGCAGCTGTTGTACCCCCTTGGTGGCAGGCAATTCAATCGCTGTAATTTGACCACCTGAGGAAAGATAGGGTATATGTTTATCGATGATAAATTTGGGAATACCATAGGGCGCATAATTTACCAATCCTGCCGCCGGATATACTACCAGCGAAGTGCCCACCACCACAAAAATATCTGCGCCGGCTACTATGTTAGCGGCGGGTGCTATCATGGGTACCGCTTCTTCAAACCAAACAATATGTGGGCGTAATTGAGCGCCATCTTCGGCTGTATCGCCTAAAGCAATATCTGTGGTGATGGGATAAATGAGTTCCTCGTTTTTTTCGCTGCGCATTTTAAATATTTCACCATGTAAATGCAATACATGGGTGCTGCCGGCACGTTCGTGCAGGTCGTCAATATTTTGCGTAATAATGTGCACGTCAAAATTTGTTTGTAGCTGCGCAAGGCCCAGGTGTGCAGCATTTGGTTGGGCTTTGGCCACATCTCTGCGTCGCATATTATAAAAGTCTAACACCAGTTGCGGGTCTTTTCTCCAGGCCCTTGGGGTAGCTACATCTTCAATGTTATATCCGTTCCATAATCCATCACTGTCGCGAAAGGTTTTTATACCACTTTCTGCACTAATACCGGCACCGGTTAACACTACTAATTTTTTCTTTGCCATCGTTCAAAATTACAACAGCATTTTTGGTTTGAACCATTAACTAAATATAAAACACCCGGCCATTTTGTTGTTATAGCCAGGTGTTTTTTTGTTGCATAGCATTACCAGCCGTACAAGAGTGCGACGCAAGCACAGCTTATATTATGATCTGTCGCCTGGTAACAAAAAATTACAAAAATACTATACGGTGGTTTGTGGTATTTTGGTAATTGACTTTTGTTGCTTTCTTTTTTTAAGGTACATAAAAAGCAGTATGGCAATAATTACCAACGGCCATAAAGTAATGATGCCTAAAAATAAGCCGCTGATAATACCTGCACCACTTTGAAATGCAGCAAGTATTCTTTTGAAAAATGGTGGTTCACTATTGTATCCATCCGCACCGTTGAGGTATTGAAAGTATTTTACCTGAATAGTACTGTAAGCGGACTGATGCGAGAGGTATTTTACCCGGCCTTCGGCCGCTTCTATATCTTCCTGAATGGTGTTTACCTGCGATTCTACTTCCAAAATATCTTTGATGGTATGTGCCTGATTTAACAAAACCAGGTAGCGGTCTCGTACTTGCTTCTTTGCCTCCATTCGGGCTTTTGTGTCTACCATTTCGGCGGTTACATCTTCTGCTGTTACATTTTTTTGCAGCAGCTTTACCCCTTCTGCAGGAAGTGAGTTGAGCAAATCGTCAAATTTATTTACGGGCACTTTTATGGTAACATCATTGCTTACCTGATAATCTGATTCTTCCTGGTGTTCGCCTGCAATATAGGCCCCATAAGCATTTAGCTTATTGTGTAAAAGTGTATTGTAGTTGGCATAGTCTTTCAGTTCCAGCGTAACATTGGCTGTTTTGATGATCTTTTTATCCCAGTCGGGGTTTAGCGGTGGCTGACCGTTATTCATTACCAATGATTGTGGGCTCCCAGTACTATCGGTAGTAGCGGTTTCTGATGCAGCCATATTGGGTGTGGCTTTGTTTTGTATATCCGCTAAAGTGATGTCAGCAACTTGCATTTCAGCTGATTCTTTTTCATTTCCGTTTTGGCAAGCGCTTATCAGTACAGCTATTATAGCTGCATAAAAAAATTGCATTTTCATATATGGCTTATTTGGTGGTTTGTTAAAGATGCTGCGAAGTAAAAATTACATAAGGCAGCAATCGTTATGGCAAAATTTTATTGTTTTATAAGGGTGTAAGTAATACTATCTTTTGCGGTATATAATTGTACAGCTGTATCGCTCCATTGTTTAATACTATATGGTGTATACAAAGAATCTTCTTTGATAAAAATGGTTTGTTTGGCTGTATCTACATAGTATATTCCCTTGTTATAAATACTGTCGTTTTTACTGCTAATGGTAAACGTGCTATCTATATTAAAGCTAATGGAAACAGGCAACGTATCATTGTTGGAAAATGCTGCAGCCAGCATGGGTGTTGTGTTTCGGGCATTTGCGCTACTATCTGCCATTGATTTTATTTGCCAGGTACCATTGATCGTGTGTGTATTGGCAATGGACTTAGGTTTGTTGCCAAATAACCATTCACAAGAGGCCAAAGCGATGCAGGCAACTGCAATAATAATTGCAGCAGGAATGAAAGTTTTCATTGTTGTAATTTTTTTTGTGAAGAATGTAAAATGTGCAGGCCTGCATTATTTATACCTGCAACACAAATTTGTAACCACCTGCATGCGTTAAAAGAAAGCAAATAAAAAAACCTCCATTATTGGTGGAGGTTTTTAGTATCATGTACCCGGCAGTAGAATAGCTATGATGCATCCGTTGCGTCGCACTCTTGTGCGGTGGGTAATGCTATGCAGCATACCACTGAATTTTATTTCATACCACCTAATTGCATTACTATATCCCATTCTTCATCGGTAACCGGCTGTACGCTAAGCCTGCCTAATCTTACCAGTGCCATATTGGCCAAGCGAGGATCGGCTTTTATGGTGGCCAGACTAACAGGCTTTTTTATTTTTTTGAAAGGCTTAAAATCAACAACCACCCAGGCTTCTTCATCTGTGGTGGGATCCTGATAATATTCTTTTGCTACTTTGGCGATACCTACTATTTCCATGCCTTCATTACTGTGGTAATAAAATGCCAGATCGCCTTTTTTCATGGCTTTAAGGTTATTGCGGGCCGCATAATTGCGCACACCATCCCAAAAAGTGTGTTTATCTGCTTCAAATTGTTCCCAGCTGTATTTAAAAGGTTCAGACTTTATTAGCCAGTATGCCATAGATTTTTTATTTAAGTGTCAAAAATAGGTATAGAATTATTTACCGGTAAAAGAATCAAGGAAAATAAATGGAAAACTGTTTTACCTATTTTTTCGTACCTGTTTTAGTCCCATTATTAACCAACCGATGAACGGATTGCGACGCAAGAGAAGATGCCATGTAATGCCATTGCTGGTATTATAGAAAGCATTGTTTCTTTGATTAGTTTTGTTCAAAGGGTTTCTAAATATTTAAAATGAAAAAGTGTTTGTTTTTATGCTTATTTATTTATTTAGCCAAAGGCGTTTTTGGCCAATATACCTATACAGGGGTTGTACTGGATAGCAAAACAAACCAACCAATCGAGGGTGCTTATTTAATCACCGATAGTGCTGCAATAAGCACTTTTACAGATGTTTCGGGTAAGTTTAGATTTGCTGCATCATCTGCCAGCTGCCAGATTGAAATAAAATGTATTGGTTATACTGGTTTTCATACAACCATTTCTTACAATAACGCATTACAAATATTACTTAATCCCGGCCAAACCTTATTGCAGGATGTAGTGGTAACCGCCAATGCAGGCGAACAGTTTAAAGCTATTGGTAAAACAGATATAAGTATGCGTGGCGTAAATAACTCGCAGGAAGTGTTGCGCATTGTGCCTGGTTTGGTAATTGGTCAGCACCAGGGAGGTGGTAAGGCAGAACAAATTTTTTTACGTGGTTTTGATTGCGATCATGGCACCGATATTGCCCTTGCGGTAGATGGAATTCCCATAAATATGGTTTCCCATGCACATGGGCAGGGTTATGCCGATAGCCATTTTATTATACCCGAAACCATTGAAAATGTAAATTTTAAAAAAGGCCCCTATGCTGCTGAAAAGGGCGATTTTGCCACCACCGGTGCAGTTGACTTTAATACCCGCAATGCCCTTACAAATAATATGATAAAACTGGAAGGCGGCATGTTTAATACCTATCGGGCAATGGCCATGTTTAATGTGTTAAACAGGCAGGCCATTCAAAAACAACAAAGCTGGTATATGGCAGCCGAATACCGGTATACAGATGCTTATTTTAATTACCCGCAACATTTTAACCGGTTTAATTTTTTTACAAAATACAACGGTAGAATAAGCAAACACAGTTATGCCAGTATCTCCGCATCGCACCTAAATAGCAAATGGGATGCTTCCGGACAAATACCTGGCCGTGCAGTTGAAAAAGGTATGATTGGGTTTTATGGTGCTTTAGACCCTACAGAAGGGGGTAATACATCGCGTACCAATATCAATGCACAATTGGTTGCCACCATGGCTAATGGCGACCTGATGAAGCATCAACTATATTATTCTTACTATAAATTTGACCTGCATACCAACTTCACCTTTTTTTTGGAAGATTCAATAAATGGAGACCAGATACGGCAGAAAGAAAACAGGCAAATGGCCGGGTATAATGGCAGCTATATGCACAAGGGTTATTTGGGCAATGTATCACTTGTAACCGAGGCCGGGATGGCAATTCGTGCAGATATGACCAGCAATTCTTCCCTCTCGCATACCAAAGACAGGTATACCTTATTAACCCCTATTAAACTGGGCGATATTACCCAAACAGATATAGCCGCCTACCTTAATGAAACCATTCGTTTTAACCAGCACCTTAGCCTTAATGTGGGCTTGCGTTTCGATCAGTTTAATAATAGGTACAATAACCAATTAGCCAGCGATAGTACGCTTACCGGTATTGGACTATATACAGCCAATGCCAATATAATTAGTCCTAAAACAAATCTGTATTATCACGTAAATGATGCTTTGCAATTGTATATATCTACGGGCAAAGGTTTCCATTCTAATGATACAAGGGCAGTAGTGGTACAAAAGGGTGTACAAGTGTTGCCCGGTGCATATGGTGCCGATATTGGCATGGTAAGCAAACCTGCCAAAAATGTGTTGATCAATGCCGCCCTTTGGTACTTATACCTGCAGCAGGAATTTGTTTATTCAGGCGATGGCGGTATTGTAGAACCCAGTGGTAAAACACGCCGTGTTGGTATAGATTTTTCGGGGCGTTACCAGCCTTTCCGGTTTTTGTATATAGATGCAGATGTAAATTATGCGCATGGCCGTTCAATAGATAATGCCAAGGGGCAAGACTATATTCCACTGGCACCTGTTATAACCAGTACCGGCGGCATTACCTACACTAATAAAAATGGTTTTAATGGCAGCCTGCGTTACCGCTATGTAGGTAACCGGCCAGCCAATGAAGATTATAGCCTTACTGCTAATGGATATTGTATTGCCGACATGGTGTTGAATTATACAAAACCCTGTTACGAAATTGGGCTTGGCATCAACAATATATTTAACACCAAATGGAAAGAAACACAATTTGCTACATTAACACGTTTACAAAACGAAACGCTGCCTGTTAACGAAGTTTGCTTTACCGCAGGTACACCTATTGCAGCAAAAATTAGCCTTACCTGGTTTTTTAAATAAATACATTTTTGTAGCCCGGCAACAGGCCAGTATGCAGCTGTACTTGCGTCGCACACTTGTACGTTCGGATACATGGTGCAGCTTTGCATTATTATGTTTGCTTGTTTATTAAAGCCAAAATTTGCCAGCAAAAAACATGGTTGCCATATTTTATTTAGTTGCCATAAAAGTGGAACCATGAACCGAGCGTGGCAAGCGCCGATGCCCAATGTGCTATCGCTGGTATCATAAAATGTATTTCCCTACAACTGTAATAACAACTCTTCTACTTTTTTTATTACACCGGCTTCATCATTGGTATACTCGGTTATAAAACTGGCTTTATTAATAACCTCGGGGTGGGCGTTTTTCATGGCATAACTATATTGTGCGGTAGAAAGCATTTCCAGATCGTTAAGATAATCGCCAAACACCAATGTATGGTTGGCCTCAATGCCAAGATGCGATTGTAAAAAAGAAACGGCCACGCCTTTATTGGCATGCTCGTTAGAAATATCTATCCATACCTTACCACCCAGAGTAACTTTTGTTGGGTGGTGCAGCGATTGAAAAAATTTCAGGCTGTTTTGCTCGGCGCCATGCAAATCCAGGATGGATACTTTTAGCACATCATCAGTAACAGATACAAAATCTTTTACCATGGTAAGCTTTGCATAGTATTTGGCCGTTTCGCTGATAATGCCGGCACTGCTTTCTTCCATATAGGCAGATTTTGTGCCGCATAACACGGGATAAATTCCCTCAATAGATTTTGCAATGCCAAGAATTTCATCCACCGCATTTCTGGCCAGCGTTTTTTGATATAGTACTTCGTTATTATAACAAACAAAAGTGCCATTTTCTGCAACAAAAAAAACATCCTGTGCAATAGATTTAAAAATGTGCAACAGGTTATAATATTGCCTGCCGCTGGCTACACAAAACACAATTTTTTTATCAGTAAGTTTTTTATGTAACTCAAAAAAAGCATCATCTAAAATGCCATTGCTGTTTAAAAGTGTACCATCCAGATCGGAAACAATTAGTTTAATCATGCTATAGTTTTGTGATAGCTATACACATAGCTAAATAATAATTGGCTACATGTATTTTCTGCTTTTCTGGTCGCAAATATAAATGGTTCTTTTGTAGGATTACATATCGCTGTTAGGCGCAGGTGTTTCTGGAAAATCCGGAGCTTTATGGTTAAACTTATTAAACCTGAAATTAATGCTAAGCAGGTAAAACCCTGAAAGTACATTGGCTTTGGTATCCTGAATATAATTATCGCCTGCACTACGCCATATGCTTACATTTTGTTGCAGAATATCATAGGCTTTTAATTTAAGCCAGAGGTCTTTTTTCTTATTCAGGTATTGCACCACATCGGCATTTAACATGTTAATGATGGTATTAAAACCAGCCGATTGCCCCGTGGTTTGACGAAAGTTATAATCTACTGTAATCTCCATTCCAGAAGTAGGCAAAAAAGTAATATTCGGACTTACTTCTACAAAATGCGAAGTATTGTTTAATGAGGATTGTAATGAATAGGTGGTGTGCTGTCTGCTAACCCCCAGGTTTAACCGCAAGTCTATCCATTGCACAGCATCGTATACAATTCCTGTTGATAATTTCTGATAATCGTTAACGGTAATATTTTCGGCAGTGTTTAACAGGTTGATATTTCTAAAGCCATTGGCAAACAGGTTAATATTCCACTTGATAGCGGTGGTACTAAAATGCAGCGGACGGTAATAGGAAAACCAGGTGTTCCAGTTATAAGCACCGTCTACATTCACCGGGCGGGATACCTGGCTGCCATTGGTATTATTGTATACATTGCTATTGGCAATATTGTTATTAATAATTGAAATGCCTGCATTTGAATTAAAGCCCGTTTGTTTTTTGGCGTTATAGGCATTATAATTATAACGCACATTGTGCACTGTAGCAAACTGTAAACCGGGGTTGCCCAGTTTTATAAACAATGGATTGGTATTATCGGCCACCGGTTGCAATTGATATGCCTGTGGTGCCTGCACATTAAAATAGTAATACATATTAAAACGCTTGCCGGTACCATTTATATACATATTGATATTGGGATAAAACCCAGTAAAAGATTGCTGATACATACTGTCAGTGGTTAACGACCTGCTTTTTACCCTTGCTTCCTGCCAGCGTACACCCGTGCCAAAGCCAACATTGGCCGTGCCATAGTTATAGGTTAAACCGGCTTTATTGGTATAATTATTATTGTCGAATTCATTACTCAGGGTATCGTTAAAAAGATCGTACAGGCTGGTAATGGTGTTATAGTCAAATGCTTCTTTTACTGTGTTGTTTTTGCCATAACCAAAATTATAATTAATGTTTAGCGATGACTTTGCAGAAAGAGGTTCAGAATAACTTACCGAAGAGCCAATGTTATAGCTGTTATTATTATTGCGTTGCAACTGGTGTAATAATTTGCTGTAAAAAATACTATCGGCCGGGAAAAAATTATTAGTGGCAATATTATAATTATCAGTAAAATTATTGTTCAGGTTGTTGTTGAAATTGAAGAAAATATTTCTACCTGCTTTTTTAAAACGGTGATTGGCATTTATCTGCCCACTGCCATTGGGCGTGCTGGTATGGCGGTTATTATTCCGGGTGCCATCATTCAGTTTGGCATTATCTGCCAGAGTAGAATTAAAGGCGGAGTTTAACAGAAAATCATTTATACCATAACCCATATTCTGGTTAAACCGTATAAAGGTTAGGGTATCCGGCCGGTATTCAAAATACAGGCCTGCATTGTAATTGGGCGTTTCTGTGGTACTTGTTCTGTGTTCGTAATAATAGCTGGATGAATCGCCAAAAATATTTTGCCTGGTATATATTTCATCCCTGTTGGTGTTGTTTTTTTCAAAGCTGGCATAGGCATTAAAATCAAAATTTTTGCCGTACTTATCGGCATAATTTATTTTGGCCTGCATACTATTGGTAATGCCATTTCGGTTTTCATAACTGGCATCATCTGCGCCGGGATTATTATTATCATTTCGCCCCGTATTATTGGCAGCTGCAATCAGGGTTATTTTCCGGTTATTATTAAACAGGTTGGTATTTAATTTGGCTTCGTAACGGTTATCGGTACCATAGCCAGCGTAATCCTTGCCAAACATGCCTTTTTTTCTGTTTTTCTTCAAGGTAACATTAATAATTTTTTCCCTTATCCCGTCATCCACTTTGGTGGCAAGTGCCTGATCGCTGCGTTTATCAATAATTTGAATTTTGTCAATAATATCGGCCGGAAAATTTTGCGTTACCGATTTTAAATCCGTACCAAAAAATGGTTTCCCATCCACATAAATTTGAGTAACTGATTCGCCCTGTGCTTTTACACCGCCATTTCTATCCACTTCAATCCCCGGCATTTTTTGCAGTATATCTTCAACGGTGCCATTTTTGCGCACTTTAAAGGCATTGGCGCTAAACTCAGTGGTATCTGTTTTTATATTTACCTGTGGCCTGCTGGCTTTTACCACCACCGTTGTAAGTGTATCAAAAAAAGGTTGCAATGCCACCGTATCCATCTGGAAATTATTTTGGGCAGCATTATATCTTACGCCCTGTGTTTGTGCCTCAAAGCCTACTGCACTGATATATAATTTGTAATTGCCGGGCACTATATCCTTTAATAGAAAAAGTCCGTTTACATTGGTAATTACCACCTGTTTATTGCCGGAATCTTTGGCGGTAACCACAATTACCGCACCGGCAATTACTTCCCGTGTGGCAGCTGATACTACCGTTCCCGAAATGGTGCCCTGCTGTGCAAACGACTGAATGCCCAATATACAGGCAATACAAAAACAAAAAATGTACAGCCGTTTTTCTCTCATCCCGTTATTAAATTTATAAGTGCGTAAATGCTTAAGCGTTTTTTGTAACCGAACAATTAATCCATTATGCAGCTACTCTTGCGTCGCACTCTTGTGCGTTTATATCGCTATGCAGCTTTTGCTGTATCACCCTCGTTGATAATAATTATTCTAGCTCAATAGCCAACCAACCGTACAAGTGTGCGACGCAAGTAAAGCCAAATGCTTATTCTTTTGTCTGGCTAAAAAATGGCAAAATACAATGGACTTACCTCAAAATAGTTACATAGCCCGAAAAAGGTGTATGTCCCTTTTTGGTGTCGATAATATAGTAATAAGTGCCCACCGGTAAATCGCTGCCCTTGTACTGTCCGTTCCAGGGAGTATTGTAACCAACTGAATAAAACACCTGTTGCCCGTAACGGTTAAATACCGCAATAGTTGCATCGGTATAAGTATTTAAATACTGAATATTCCACACATCGTTAATGCCATCTTTATTGGGCGAAAATGCATTGGGTATTTTTGGGTTTTGAAACACTTTTACTACCACGGTGCCGTTGGCAATACAACCCTCCACCGAACTTACTTTGATGCTATACACAATATCTTTTACCGGCGATGCCATTGGGTTGGCAATATCGGTATGATCAAGGGCGGTAGCGGGTGTCCATACATAAGTCAGGTTGCTACCGCTATAAGTGGCGGGTAATTGCACCTGACCGCCCTCCAGCAATTCTACCGAGCCACCCACCACTGTTGGGGATGCATACACCGTAATAGTTTGCGTGGCGGTATCTGCGCAGCCATTGTTGGCGGTATAGGTATAGCTAAGTGTTTGTACACCCGGCCCTGCGTTGGCAGGTGAAAATATGCCGGCTCCGTTAATCCCCGTGCCGCTATAGTTGCCGGTGCCAGCCAGCAAGCCATGTATTTCACTACCCTGCGTAATTTGAAATGGACTAATATTATCACATACTGCAGGTAAAGCGCTAAAAGCAGCTTCGGGCACAGCTTTTAAGGTAATGGGAATGGTAGTTTCGTTTACACAGGTAATACCCGAATATACCACCATGCGTACAGAAATATCGGTTGTAGCAGGGGTATAAAATACCGGATAATTATAATTGTAAATAGTGGCAGCCGCATTGCGCTTGCCGGGGGCATTATCTGTTTGTACCAGGGTAGGGTTATTGCCAAAATCGTAGTACCATTCAATTTTGGTGATTTCCCCAAAATCTACTGAAGCCTTATCAACAAAAGCCACAGGTTGATTACTGCACAAAGTGCTGCCACTAGTAATACTAAAATCAGCTACCGGTATACTGCCATTTACCGTAAAAGGTTTGGTATTGGTTATAACACAGGCACCGGATGTTACGGTAAGTGTTACGGTATAATTGCCTGCAGCCGCATAAGCATGGCTTGGGTTTTTTAATACCGATGTATTCTGCGCCGAACCCGTTTCACCAAAGTTCCAGGCATATAATAAACTGGCATCGCTGCCATCATCAATGGTAGTGGTATTGGTAAATAAGGCCGCACCATCCTGTAAACAAATGCCCGGGGTTAAAAAATCAACAACCGGTGCATGGTTTATGATAAACGCAAGCACATTACTGGTGGTGGCCGGTGTACAGGTTAAGGAGCTTACAATACGGCGGTAATAAACTGAATCGGTAAGTAAGGGTGGGTCAAAATCTTTTGCCGCCATTGTTGCCATATCAGTAAAATTTACATTGTCGGTACTGCTTTGCCATTGGTAGGCATAGGCTTCCCCGCCACCGGTAGGTGTGGCGCCAATAATCAGTGCCGGATCACCGCTTGCACAAAATGATGACGGTGCAGCAGATAAACTGATGGTATTGTTGCCAATAGCCACCAGCGGTTTTATGATAATATTTTCTGTAACCGCAGTAGGCGCATTGCCATCATAATTTGCACCGGGCACTGGCCCCGCCAAACCAGTTTCATAGCTGGTATTGGTACCTACAAATGCATTTACTAATGCGGCTATCCTTCTCCTCGGGTCTCTGAATGTTCTGGATGGGTCCAGGTAAAGTGCCTGCGCACTGCTGTTATAATTACCCGCTGTAATATTACAATCCACAAATAGGGTCATGGTAATAATCACCGTATCACCGGGAGAAATATTAAAGTCGCCAAACAAGGGACGTACCGCAGTGCCTGTATTGGTAATGGTTGCAGGGCCACCGGCATCCCCGGTATAATTTACCGTTGCTGATTGCATGGTAAGTCCGGCCGGTATTTGCAACTCAATTTGCACACCGCCGGCATTGCCGCCCCCAATGTCATTAAAGGCTTTAACGGTATACATTACCGTACTGCCCGGAAATTTATTGGCCGTAGGATTGGCCTCCGCAAGGGTAGTGGTTAACTCAGGATAACATATGGAACCACCCCCCTGTAAATAGGCCGGCAAATCGGCCAAAACAAATGGTCTTACATTGCCATCTTTACCATCTGCTGCATTGTGTGGTATGCCCACACCAGAGTTAGACCTGCCTGCTTTACCGGGACTAATATTGGAATTTACAGTGCCGCTGGCAATAGCATAAAAAATTTGACCGCCACCCCCCCCGCCACCAGGGCCATGTTCATCATTTAAATTCCTGTCGCCAACCGTATTGCCTCCATTGCCGCCTTTGGCTTCAATGGTAAGTACGGCACTGGCATCAGGGTTAGATACTTTTATAAAAACTGTACCTCCGGCACCGCCACCACCTGCCCCATCCGGCTGGGCGCCAGATTGGCCCGGGGCGCCAGCGCCACCATTGGCTAAAATGGTTCCCGAACCCTTTATAGATCCTACATTTAATAAAATAATACCGCCACCCACACCGCCTTTTACACCGGTAAGTGCATTGTTGGCATCACCACCGCCGCCGCCGCCACCCATTATTAAACGGGTAATATCCGGTGCACCGGTAGCGTAGGTAATAGCACCGGGTCTGCCACCATTGGGGAATGAGCCAAAACCTGTACCCAGGGTAGAAGTGCCATCACCGCCTACACCCCCGGCACCTCCATTGCCACCGCCGCCGCCGCCGGCATTGTGGTCATTACCACCACCACCTGCATTGGCAGGTGCGCCCTTGCCATACGATCCTCCCGGTAAACCCTCGTCAATATTATCTACCTGGTTAAAGCCATCCCACATATACCTGGGTGTACCGGCAATGCCTTCGCCCTTGCCTACGGATCTGTCATCTGTGGAAGGAACAACATAAACACTATTAATATTGGGGCCCGAGTTGGCAATAATCCCATAACCACCCCTAAAACCCTTTGAAGAAGCATCAATGGTAAAACCATTAAAATCCATACTGCCCGATACATCAAAGGCAATTACGCCACCCGCTTTACCATTAAAAGGTGGCGTGGAAATATTAGACGATAGTACCAGATTAGAATATTGCGGCACCCGTATAATTTCAAATGTTTTTTTGCCCGATGTGGCCGTGGCCGATGCATTTACATAGCTGTAAACCGTACCCTTATTGGCACCCGCACCCTTAAAACTAAGGTTGCCGCCCGTAAGCGCAACGGAATTGGTAGCAATTACATATTCAAAATGACCACTATTACCCAGGCTGGTATAGCCGGTGCCCCCAAGTCCATCAGGGCCGCCGCTACTGCTATTGGCGCCATAAAAGGCACTGTTGGCCACATTAATGGCGGCATCCTGCATTTGAATAATCAGCAGCATATCGCCGGCATTTATAGCCTGCGTGCCAAAATTATTTCCATGAATATCGTTGGGGGGTACCGCATCCAGTAAAACGGTTCTGGAGCCGGCTGCCAATGTAATATTACCCGAAGGCGGAAAATAGGTATTAATAGAACCCGAAATATTCTCCGGGCCATCAACACCCGGTGTGCCACATATCTGTGCTATAACCTGGCCATATACCATGGCCATCACCAATAAAAGTGCAATTTTTTTCACTTTTTAAAACTATGCGATAAAAGCAAGCTGTACAATAGTTTTTTTTAAATGGGCAGTAATAAAAGGGTAAAAATGTATTGACCCGTCTATCACCATGCTATGGAGCTTTACTTGCGTCGCACACTTGTACAGGCAGATGCTCTATGCAGCTTTTAAATCATATTGTCCTGTTTATAGCGTTAGCAGTATAAAACCTGGGTGAGTGCCTTCTTTTGCAATTTAGCCATCAGGCATAAGCCAGCTTTATTATCTTGCTGTACCTGTTACAACTGTTTTTTTAGTGCCATAATCAAAACTGTTTTCTATGCTAATGTTTACGGTATTATTGGTAAACTGGCAGGTAAATTTTTCTGTATGCGGACTTTCAATATATCTCAGTGTAAGTGCCAACGTGTTATCATCCTGCCAGGTATAGGCGCCATCAATTTGAAGCGGAGGCAAACCCACAAAACTACCCTTGGCACCACCCACCAGCGAAGGGCCGCGTTTGGTAGTGCTTGCTGCCTGCCAGCTGCCGGCACCAAAATCTATATGATAGGTCATGGTATCTGTTTGCAGGGTAAGCGTACAATTGTTGTTTTTAAAATTAAATGATACGGCCTCAATTCTTCTGTTATTGGGTGCCATCCTAAAGGTTTTGCCATCCAGTGTATTTTCTATAGCTGCACTGGTTTTGGCAGGCAGGGGCAGGGCCAGCGCAGCAAGCTTTTGCTGCAGGGCTTTGGCACTTGTTTTATTGGCGGGCAATTTGCCATCGTGCATGCCGGGTAACAGGTATTGCCAAACCAAATTAATCTCCTCCTGCATATCGGGGGTTTCGGCGGTAATGGCCAGTACGGCATCCTCATCCGGCATTACAATAATGTATTGACCAAATGCGCCATCACCCCGGTAAGCATTGTGGCGGCAACGCCACATTTGGTAGCAGTAGCCCTGTTCCCAATCGCTGGAATCCCTTTTGGCCCGCGAATAATCGGGGTGCTGAATAATTTTTAGGGTGGATGCTTCTTCTACCCAGGCGGCCGGTAATACCTGTTTGCCATTCCATACCCCTTTTTGTAAAAACAGCTGACCAAACTTTGCCATATCTGCTGTTTTTATTCTTAATCCCCAGCCACCGGTATTTATGCCTTTGGGGTCCATTTCCCAATCGGCTCCGGTAATACCCAATGGTTCAAATAAGCGGGGTTGCAGGTAGTCTATCACTTTTTGTCCGGTGATTTTTTGTATAATGGCAGACAGCATATAGGTGCCCAATGAATTATATAAAAAAGTAGAACCTGGTTGATGTACTATGGGCAAGGCAAGAAAAGACTTCACCCAATTGCTGTCTGTGCTGGCTACGGCAAAAGTGGGGTCGGGTTCCTGGCCATCGCTCATAGTTAATACATCTTTAACGGTAAGGCTGGCTAAATAAGCACTAATGGTATCGGGCAGGTCATCGGGGAAAATAGATATGAGTTTGTCGTTTACGGTAAGCCTGTTTTCGCTCACGGCAAAACCAATGGCGGTGGCTGTAAAACTTTTACTGCAGGAATACATGGTATGTTTAAGATCGGGGCCATAGGGGTTCCACCAACCCTGAGCAACTATATTGCCATGGCGCAACAGCATAAAACTGTGGAATTCTGTTTTGCTTTTGGCAGCAGCATCCAGAAAATTAATAATAGCGGTGGATGATACACCTTGCGCCTCAGGTGTGCTGATGGTAAATGTATTGTTTTTTTGCGCACCTGCCTGTATGAATACAACAGTAAAAAACAAGGTTGATAAGAGCAGATTTTTTTTAAAGCACATGATGGCTATATTGAATTGGTATGGGAAATATTTTGAAGCCTAAATATACCAATTAGATAGATTGCTTTACCGGATACCGGATATTGCTTCTATTGTAAAAACTGAAGTGCAATATTTACCAGTCGTATGCCTCTTGCAAGGGCCGATGCAGAATTCCATCAGCAAGGACTGATGCTGGGGTTTTTGTTGTACTTGAAGAACGTTATTCCTCAGACCCAATCGCTACAATGCACTGTTGTGCGAAGTACTATCTCGCTATAATTGAGTAAGTGCTATCAAACCGTTTGAGTTTTTCACTGCTTATTTTTCTTGCTAAGGAGTCCATCCATAAATCGCTAATATCCATAATAAAAGAGGTGACAACAATTCGCTTTTTAAATTTATCAGTAAAACAGAAATATTGATAAAATGACCACGGTAGTTTAGTTGCCAATTCATTTGTATGCAATTCGATTGTTTCAATATCATTTATGTTTAACTCTATAATTAAGTTTGTAGCAGTATCAACGAGTTTTATAGTATTATATGTAATTACGAATTCTTTGTTAATTGAAAATCTTCGATAGTTATAATAAAGACGAATTCCGGGTACTGTCACAATACCAAAAAATACGTTTGCAATAATTAGGAAAATGATATTTTCATTATTTAGCACCAGCCTTGGTATCAGGGTGAATTCCATAAAGATGGGTAATATTGGAAAAAGCCAAATCAAATAAGACTGCCTGAACATCCTGCGTTTTTGAAATTTGTATACATGTTCTTGCATAAAACGAAAAGTATTGCGCACAACTCAAAAATAGACGAACTAAATCCCCTTTCCAAAAAAAAATGCGTTATTGATAACCAATGCTTTTATAGTGCGTTTTTTAAAATAGATGGTGCGTCTATTTTTTTTACCATTTAATATTCCCCTTCTTCCAACAGGCATCAAAGGGGCTTATACTATTTGCCAATGGTGGTTTAGGATGATATAAGTACCCAACGCTGCAATGGCTTGGGTGCATACTTGGGGCAGAGTGGGAATTTATTCTTCTGCCGGCATTGCAAAAACCCTGTATGTTAGCGGTAGGCATTCTCATTTGTTGTCTGGTAAATTCGTATAATCAAGACCTATTGGGCTTTTATAAATACAAGCATTTACTGTCTGTCCTATCGAAACTGTCTGCCAATAATTTTGTCTGCAAAGAAGTCGCTTATTTTCGCCTTCTACGTTTAATATTAAGATATTTAATTCGGGTTGTCTGAAACCTCCTTTATGAAACTCTTTGTCTATAACAGAGAATGTGTCGCATTTATATAAAGTCGATATTGTCGAATTAAAATGATGTCCAAGTAAAATAAATCCTCCAATAAAGCCAACAGAAAACATAATTGTCAGATTAGAATAGTTGTTCAACATTTTAGGATTCAAGATAACGTATGGTTTAATTTTTTTCGCTACCATTATACCTATAACGAGTCCCAATGTCCCAAAAGCAAAGACAAATAAGTAAGGACTATCGTAATTTTTGAAATTGTCAAATCCTATAATAGTTGCAAACATCCCACCAAAAAGAAAAACAAATAGTCCTGTAATTACAATTATCTGCTTAAGAATTGAAGGTTTTTTAGAGTTATATTTCATCTGTTTGCTCAAATTTATTTTATGCGAATTGTCATTTCGTTTCAGTCTTTATGCTTATCGCTAACTCAAAAATAGACGAACTAAATAGCCTTACCAAAAAAATGCATTATTGATAACCAATGCTTTTATGGTGTGTTTTTTAAAATGGATGGTGCGGCTATTTTTTTACCGTTTAATATTCCAATTCTTCTAAAAGGCATCAAATGGGCTTATACTATTTACAAATGGTGGTTTAGGATGGTACAAGAACCCAATGCTGCTAAGGATTGGCTGTTTACTTGCGGCAGCAGTAGTTTTGATAATTTTAATACTTAGACCAGAGATGCCAGCATTATGTTCTAAATACTTCCGCTATCGAGGGGGCTTTAACATCCAAGATTTCAAAATTGAATCAGCTTCTTTTATGGTTATATTTATTGTGGAAGGTGAATAAATTTTCTTTGATTTTCGAGAGGGTTTAACGTAATAACAGTACCACCCTTTTACTATCTCATCTCCTTCATGTTGTGGGATAAAATAGTATTTAATACTTAAAGATTCTCTTTCATCGCCATCAATCGTAGTAAACTCTTTTCCGCTGTAATACAAGTCTTCTTCTGAAATTAATTCACTTCTATTATAGCTAATTGATTTTGAGAAAAAAAATGGTTCTTTTTTACTAAAAAATAGATCACCCTTTGGATTTTGCCAAATTGTATAATTACTACCAACAGAAGAAGGTTTCCAATTGCCAGGTAAAATTTCTAACCCCATTTTTATTCTAAATTCATTGTTTTCTACTCCAAATTTTTCTTTTGGATAGAAACAACCTCCAAAAAGGTATGCTAAAAGTAAAAAATTAAACAAGGCTTTAATTTTTTTGAAATAATTACAAATTCTCTCCATGTCCATTTTTCTTTTAAATTATCCCTGTTGTTTCATATCTTTTGAAGGATAACCTGCGATTAAAGTTAAAAGCCTTTCTGCGAAAGGAGTTAATGGTAAAAAAAATTAATGGAAACCACTGGTATTAACTATTTTCTTCGCATCCTTCTCTGAAGAGTCTCCTCAAGCACTTTACATAGCGGGAACTCTGCGTTTTTAGCCTTAATTTCTAAAATAATCATTTATTAGTTGTTAACTGACTACCATTAAAATTCTTATAACTAATTGCCAGGCAGGTGTCATATAATACTTTGCTATTAATTACCGGAAAGAAAAATCAACATCGAGCCGCAGAGTCCCTGCCACATGCAAAGCTAATCTTTGGAGATTCTGGGCAGAAGTTTTAATTACAAACCTTATGTTGGTGGAAGGGCTTCTTCGTGGTCAGTCTTCCCAATTAGAAATGTCAATGTCTATTCGTTGAGTTTTAAAGTCGTCAAAGTCTTTGTAAAAATCTGTTCTTGGATAATTTTTATATTCTTTTTTACTAGACCAAGTTAAATGAATAACAGCAAAACCATTGTCTGAATTTTGATTATTTGTTACAAAAAAGACATCGTCATTTCTTTCGTCTTTACACAAAGCAGAGCAATCAAAGTCAAGTAAAATATGATTGTTTGGTTTGCCTTTAAAAAAGTCAAGAAAAGATTTTTCAACTTTCACTCCTAATTCTTTTTTAAGTTCATTCTCAAGTGCAATTTTCTCGCTAATTGAAATGAAATACCAAGGTTTACCAACTAATTCTTTTGGTTTGTCTAATTTAAAAAAGTCATCAATAACGTGTCTGTATAGTCCAGCTATGTCAATACGTTTTGGCTCATCTTTTAAATCTTCGATGTCGTCAATAGTGTATCCACCGATTGGATATAAAAAATATCCATTTTCAAGTTGCACATTAAGACGTAACGAATCCCATTCTTGAAAATTCGGTTTATTTGTCGCCCAAAATCTCCAAACTATCTTTTGTACTTTGTCAAAGTAATTTTGGTTTGGGGTAAACTCTCCATATACACAACCCATACTTTCGTCACCTAATTTCAGGACGGTTGTTCCAATTAAAATTTCGTTAGAATATACGTCTGCTCTCATTATTAGAGTGTGTCATTTAGCCTTGCCACCAACTCAAAAATAGACGAACTAAATAGCCTTTCCAAAAAAATGCGTTATTGATAACCTATGATTAAATAGTGCGTTTTTTAAGATAGATGGTGCGTTTATTTTTTTTGCCGTTAAATATTCCGCTTTTTCCAAAAGGTATCAAAGGGGCTTATATTATTTACCAATGTATTTTATGATGGTACAAGTATCCAACACAGCAATGGCTTGGGTTCATACTTTGGCTAGAATGGGAGCTTTACGGTTTAGTCAATACAAATTTACTCGTAGTTGAACTAAGTTGATTTGAGCTTATTATAAATGTATCCCCTTTATAAGCAAATGGAATTGTGGAAGGTCTATTCGTCAAAATTTCAATAGGGTAGTTCAATTTAACTCTTACGTCCGACAAACCATTCCAAAGGAAATGAACGTTATTTACCAAATAGCTTCCAATTTTCATGGCATTGTACTCATCTCTTAATAAATAAGCAGCATATTTTTTCTTGGGTATCCGCAAAATGCCATTTTCGTTAGCTACCATTTCGTTCTCTTTCATCTGGTCGTCAAAGAAAACAATCTCGTAATTTTCAAATGGCTTTTGAAAATAGTCAGAGACGTGAAAGGTTATGAAACTGTCATTTGAATTTGCATCATAAACAATAGTTGGTTTGATTGTAATGTTATCTTCACTATCCGGCAACAAGCGAATTTTGTCCTTTGATTTTTTCCATCGCCCCTTTGTAATTTCCGCTTCATTACAATTCGCAAATGCAGCAAAAAAAGTTGTGTCAGAGCAGATCAAAATATATGACGATACGAACCCATCAGCCTTTTTAAAAACATCTACATTTATCTGCTTGTCCTGCGATGATGCAGTCAAATAAAAAATAAAAAATAATATAATTGTTAGAAATTGTCTCATAAAGTTGCTTACAACTCAAAAATAGCCGAACTAAATAGCCTTGCCAAAAAAAAAGCGTTATTGATAACCAATGCTTTTATAGTGCGTTTTTTAAAATAGATGTGGCGTTAATTTTTTACCGTTTAATATTCGCCTTTTTCCAACAGGCATCAAAGGGGCTTATACTATTTGCCAATGGTGGTTTAGGATGGTACAAGTAACCAACGCTGGAAGGGCTTGGTTGTATACTTGCGGCAGATTGGGGGTTGGCAGGTATTATGGTAATCTCTTCAACAATTCTAATCCTCCTCGGTAACTCCTTTCAAAGAAACGTATTTATTATAAGTTCCAGGTCTCCCTTTGGAAGACGTGGAACCACGGTTAATGCAATGTTAGCGGAAGTGTTCAGGATCTCTGCCAACAAAAACTAAATCTTCATCGTCCCAATTATTTAATTGAATATAATTAGCAATTTGTTCACGAATATTTTCAAACAAAACTAAGTAAGAGTTTGGGATATCAGGGTCTTGCCATTCTACTATAATGCCTTCTAGATTATCTTTTTCACACCACTTAAATTTTTCGTTTTGTACAGCCAATCCTTGAATGTAAACAACCGTCCCAGGAAATTCTATTCCAAACAGGCCAACTTTAACTTGATCCAGTAGCTTAATTTTTTCCCCTGTGGTATACGTATACATTTAAAAATGAAAGTGTGTTAATGATATCCGCTAACTCAAAAATAGCCGAACTAAATAGCCTTTCCAAAAAATGCATTATTCTGCTGCTTTTGTTAGCAGGGGGTGTAATCCCCTTTGTTTATTCGACTTTCGGATGTTATTATTGAATTTCGAAATGATTTTGCCATTCTTTTGTTGTGTTAAATTTTCCTTGTTTGTCTTTATTTATGAAAATTGCTTTTTCCTTTTTGTCAATAAGCATTGTGTCAGGAATGAAATTATTGTCGTAAGGTTTTTTTGTAAAGACAATTATGTTACCTTGAAATTTATATTTTCCGTAGAAAACTTCTTGAAAGCCGAATATTCCAGAAACTTCATTTTCACAAGTCCCATTTTCTCTAAACACTAAAGTATAATAGAATTGGTCGTCTTTAAGTGTCGCTGTTAATATTCTCTTTGATTTAAGAAGGTCAGTTTGGAAAATATTGACCAGAATAATTGTTAGTATAACAAATCCGTGAAAAATTACTTTAATTTTATTATGATTGAAACCTCTTTTTGCTAATGTTATAATAGTCTCGCCAAATGAAAAAATGTAAAGAATTACAATGGGAATTATTATAAGTCCATATGATAAAAGGTAAATAAACATTCCACCAAAGAAGTCGGTTACCATCCAGGCAATTATCCCTAAAGTCGAAATGACTGCAATTATGTTATATATCTTTTTTCTGTTCACTTAATGTCGTGCAGTTTTCTCGTTCGCAAAATAGGCGCTAACCCAAAAATAGCCGAACTAAATAGCCTTTCCAAAAAATGTGTTCTTCTGCCGCTATTTTAGCAGGGGGCGCAATCCACCTTGCTTACTCGACTGTTCGCAGATTTACTTATGGAGATAAATTGTTAATGCTTCAAAATTACCCGTATATTTTTTTTCGTTTACCTTATAACTTATAATGTAATTGTTGCAGTGGGAGTCATCTAAATTCGAATATCCGGCAGTTCTCATTTTATATTTCTCTTCAATTCCTGCAAGTTTAATAACTGTGTCTTCTCGCGGTATATAGACTTCATAGTCATATCCGCTCGACAAACCTGTAGGACTTGTCGTGTAACCTTGTTTTTTATCAAATGAATATGTAATTAGGGCAGTATCACCAAATTTTTCATATGGATATTTGTTAGAAATGATAACGCTGTCGAGAAGCGAATGAAATTGAGTTGTATCAAATTGTCTAATGATTATCCTGTCCAACGAACTGTCAGAAAATGAGACAAGAGCTATTTTAATGTTGACATTATCACATGGGTCCCTAACTGTGCAACTTGTAAACACAAAACACAGAATTGTAATTGAATAGAAAGCTTTTAGTTTTTCATTCATACATTTAAAAGATTTGGGAACTTCGATTAAATTTTGCAGCTAACTCAAAAATAGCCTAAATAAAAACCCTTTCCAAAAAAATGCATTATTGATATCCAATGCTTGTATAGTTCGTTTTTTAAAATAGATGGTGCGTTTATTTTTTTACAATTTAATATTCATCTTCTTCCAAAAGGCATCAAAGGGGCTTAAACTATTTAGCAAGGGTGGTTTAGGATGGTACAAGTACCCAACGCTGGAAGGGATTGGCTGCATACTTGGGGCAGAGCGGTGATTTTTAATCAACCTATTTCAGGACTAGACAGTTACCTGCTGTTCTTTTTTTGTCAATCGTAAAAATTTGTCCAATCATAAGGCTCTGGATTTGTCAGTTCATAAATTGATTTTTCTTTGTCAGATAAGTTGTTGTAATAATTGCTAAAAGTTATTAAAAAGGCTTCCCCTTTTCCCATTTTCCAAAACATATCTTCTTTGTCAATTTTGGGAAATTTTGTCCAAGGTGTTTGATGTGAATTGTCAAGTGGTTTGAAATGTCCAAATTCTTTTAAAAAATCTCTCGTTGCCATTAATGCAAAACCAAGCAAATTCTGTCCACGCCAAGCATAAATATTTTCAATGTTATTGCTGTCTTGTGAAAGTCCAATTCCCCATATTGTATCAACTGGACTTGCTTCAACTAATATTCTGTTTTCAGTTTTTAAGAGATAGTCTGCAAATTGTGGGTATTGGTTAAATTTATGAATATTGCCAAGTTTTACAATTTCAAATTTCCTGTCATTCCAAGCTTGTTCGTCATAACCTAAAACTTGTCGACCAAGTTCTTTTGCTTCTCCTGGTTTTTCGCAATTAATGATTTTGTCAAAGTTGAGTTTGTCTCCAAATAGTAAGGCTTTATGAGCCATCATCCAATGTTCTGCTGTCTTGTAAGTTATGTTGTCAACTGTAAAAGGACTTTCAAACCATTGACTAAAACAAAATTTTCCAACTTCTTCGTTGTATTTATTTGTGTGGCCCCAAAAGAAAATGTATTTCAAAGTGGCGCCACTTTCAAATTTTTCAATTAGCCAATTTATGTCGTAGTGTGTCGTCATTAGAATAGCAGCCAACTCAAAAATAGACGAACTAAATAGCCTTTCCAAAAAAAATTCGTTATTGATAGCCAATGCTTTTATAGTGCGTTTTTTAAAATGGATGGTGCGTTTATTTTTTACCGTTCTAATAACGGGGAAGGTTACTAGCCCACCATGATACAAAACCCATATTAGCAGCAGTTTTATGGGACCGTATCTATGCCTGTAATTTTAAATTTTCCGCTTTTTTTGCTTACATAAATAAAACCTTGTAACCCTTCCCATTTTTTTGAAGGGGCAACAATTGTATATGAGAACATAAATCCATTGCGTTTGCCATGGTTGTCAAAAGTGGGATAAAAAATGTATGTCTCAAAGCTTTTGTGCTTTTCAATTTCATTTCTTATTGGACTGTCTAAAAACTCTTGGTATTGACTTTCATAAAACAATTTCTTTGTCACATTAATTGTTACATGGTCATTAATTTTAAGCGTTTTGTCGTTAATACAGGGTCTGCAATAAAATGGAAATTCACAAAGTGCCGCTAATTTGTCTTTGTCGTTTAGTGTAATTGCACTTTTAAAGTCTGTCCAAAAGTTGCGTAAAAGAATACTGTCTTGAAGTGATATTTTCCTGTCAACACTTTTGCCTTGACCATAAGAGCTAAGTGAAAATAAAAATCCGAAGGTTATTGTTAGAAAATTGTTCATGAAAAATTGCTGCTTACTCAAAAATAGCCGAACTAAAAACCCTTTCAAAAAAATGTGTTCTTCTGCCGCTATTGTTATCATGGGGCCAAATCCCACTTGCTTACTCGTCCGGCAGCAGATTTACTTATGGAGATAAATTGTTAATGCTTCAAAATTACCCGTATATTTTTTTTCGTTTACCTTATAACTTATAATGTAATTGTTGCAGTGGGACTCATCTAAATTCGAATATCCGGCAGTTCTCATTTTATATTTCTCTTCAATTCCTGCAAGTTTAATAACTGTGTCTTCTCGCGGTATATAGACTTCATAGTCATATCCGCTCGACAAACCTGTAGGACTTGTCGTGTAACCTTGTTTTTTATCAAATGAATATGTAATTAGGGCAGTATCACCAAATTTTTCATATGGATATTTGTTAGAAATGATAACGCTGTCGAGAAGCGAATGAAATTGAGTTGTATCAAATTGTCTAATGATAATCCTGTCCAACGAACTGTCAGGAAATGAGACAAGAGCTATTTTAATGTTGACATTATCACATGCGACCCTAACTGTGCAGCTTGTAAACACAAAACAAAGAATTGTAATTGAATAGAAAGCTTTTAGTTTTTCATTCATACATTTAAAAGATTTGGGAACTTCGATTAAATTTTGCTGCCAACTCAAAAATAGCCGAACTAAATAGCCTTTCCAAAAAAACTGCGTTATTGATAACCAATGCTTTTATAGTTCGTTTTTTAAAATAGATGGTGCGTTTATTTTTTTACAATTTAATATTCATCTTCTTCCAAAAGGCATCAAAGGGGCTTAAACTATTTAGCAAGGGGCTTCGCACCCAACGAAGCCTTAGTTGTTGTATGCAGGCTATTCGCTAGCCCATTCTATCATTTCCTTGTCATTTGCAAAGTGTCTAAAAGTAAGGCGTTTTAATCCGCCTTCTACTTCCTCTCGACTCCAGCTTTTTTCTGCGATAACAATCTCTGAATGTCTCAAGGTTGAGTTTGCTAATATAAGTAGCTGTGAATTGTAGAAAGAAAAACCAAATTTCTCATTGCCGAACCAGACAGGCTTTTCGAAAACTCTTTCCCAATCTACAAAATGTAAAAAAGTATCGATAATGCCAACCTCAAATTGTTGGTTCAATTTGTTGTCAAAGAATTCAGCGATTATCGGAACTCTACCATCTTTGTCAAGTGAAATTTTAATTCTTGCTTTTATAGTCCGATTTTTATTCGCTTTGATTTGCGAGTGCCAAATAAACTTGCCTTTGTCAGCAAGAGACAATCTGTAGGCTTTTTCAAATCCAGCACCATCCCATCCGACGAATTCAGCAATAGTAATTACCGCATCATAAATAATTTTAAGTACAATTTCTATTTTAGCGACATCAGTCAATACTAAGGAAGTGTCTATCGTATTCTTAATCCAAATTGACTTAATACTCCCTTCAGTATGAGCTCGTACTTCGTCGCCTAAATGGATGTTGACTCTTTTCCTGACAAGATTTTTATTATAGTCAAGATTTTTTGAAAATATTAAAGTTGCTCTGGTCAAGTTGTCTCCAAGCCATTCGTAGTCAAATTTTCCCTCTGGATAGATTGATATGTGTGGAGTGAATGTCATTAGCTTGGATACAACGTCCAAGCATTGAAGCGGTTGGGGAATGCTATTCCGTCGCCCATGGCTTACCGTCGCTGAACAAAGTTACAAAAGATCATGATATATTCTACTGCCGCTCAGAATTCCTTCAGCCGGAACTGATGCTGGGATATTTGTTGCAGTTGAAAAACATTATTCCTCAGCCCCAATCGCTACAATGCACTGTTGTGCGAAGTACTATCTCGCTATAATTGAGTAAGTGCTATCAATCCGTTTGAGTTTTTCACTGCTTATTTTTCTTGCTAAGGAGTCCATCCATAAATCGCTAATATCCATAATAAAAGAGGTGACAACAATTCGCTTTTTAAATTTATCAGTAAAACAGAAATATCGATAAAATGACCACGGTAGTTTAGTTGCCAATTCATTAGTATGCAATTCGATTGTTTCAATATCATTTATGTTTAACTCTATAATTGAGTTTGTAGCAGTATCAACGAGTTTTATAGTATTATATGTAATTACGAATTCTTTGTTAATTGAAAATCTTCGATAGTTATAATAAAGACGAATTCCGGGTACTGTCACAATACCAAAAAATACGTTTGCAATAATTAGGAAAATGATATTTTCATTATTTAGCACCAGCCTTGGTATCAGGGTGAATTCCATAAAGATGGGTAATATTGGAAAAAGCCAAATCAAATAAGACTGCCTGAACATCCTGCGTTTTTGAAATTTGTATACATGTTCTTGCATAAAACGAAAAGTATTGCGCACAACTCAAAAATAGACGAACTAAATAGCCTTACCAAAAAAAATGCGTTATTGGTTACCAATGCTTTTATAGTGCGGTTTTTTAAATAGATGGTGCGTTTATTTTTAAACCGTATTTTTTTATCCAAGCTTATTGTAGTGTTACACCCAAATCCGGCTTTTTTGCCCAGAAGCCATTTAGTTGCCATAAATGGTGTTTTGTTCGTGTTTTCTCTATGTTTCCTTCGTACCTGCTTCGGTGTCGCTTCGGTTCCGCTTCGGTGGGAAGCGAACAAGACACGAAGCAATAGCGAACAAGAAGCGAAGGAGCACCGAACAACACTTGTTTGGGCCAATGGTTTTTTGCCCCTTTTTAGTTTTCCAATACCATAACGGGGATTAAACATCCTTGTTTTGCTGTACGCTTTATTAAAAGCCCGGTAGAACCCCAACCGTACAAGTGAGTGACACAAGAGGCGATGCCATGTAATACCATTGCCGGTAACCACCAGTTTTGCATTTCAATAGTTTGGTTTTAAAAGGTATTGATAGCAACTATGTTTCGGATGGTATTATATTATTCGCCGGATTTGCAGCACCCTGCCACTTAACCTGAAATAGCATATAAAGCGCTGGCTGTAAAGTTTGGCTGCCATGTTGTTTATGTAAGTTAGGTATTAGATGTGCTGCTATCTGCTTATCTTAGTAATGGCTTTTAAGCTTATTGGCGAGATGTATTTGCTTATTGTATAAAACGGTAATTATTGTATTATGAAAAAAATGCTTTTGGCTTTTTTGATGCTGGTGTTGGCGCATACTGCTGTTGTTGCACAGCAACCCAACTACGAAATTTATGCCCTTAAATATGCGGTGTTGCAACAACCTACCCCTATTGCTAACTGGGTATTAAATGGTCCGGATAAAGATAGTGTGGGTATTGTATTTGTGTTTTGGCTGATAAAGGATAATGCGGGTAAAAATATTTTAGTGGATGCAGGTTGTAATAATGATTTGCAGGCCGCTATAGATTTTGGCTTATATAATTTTACCAGGCCCGATAGTGTATTACTGGAGGCAGGTGTAAAAGCTACAGATATTACGGATATTATTATCACCCACCCACATTGGGATCATGTTGATGGGGTTAATTTATTTCCCAACGCACATATTTGGATTCAAAAGGAAGATTATACTTATTTTGTTGGTCAGGCATGGCAAAAGGATGCTAACCATGGTGGTTTTGCCAAAAGAGATGTTTTGCAATTGGTTGACCTGAATATAGCAGGTAAACTAACCATGGTAGATGGTGATGATAAAGAAATTATACCGGGAATAAAGGTGTATACAGGGTCGCGGCATACGTATAACTCACAATATGTGCAGGTGCAAAGCGGTAAGGATAAGGTGATTATTGCATCGGATAATATTTGGATTTATTATAACCTGGATAAAATGATGCCCGCCCCGGCTTATGGTACTTTTGATGCCAAAGCATATGTAGCTGCCATGCAGCGTATGAAAACACTGGCTTCATCCCCTGCATTGATTATTCCGGGGCACGATGCGCAAATGTTTGCCTGGTTTGCCAACATTACCAACAATATTATTAAGATTAAATAACGGCTTTGAAGCAGGGTTAATATTGTTGGTAGAATGCTACTTCTCAGGAGTGCCACCTCAAATGGCGCTGTGAAAAGCAGGGACGCTGCGGAGAAGGAAAAATAAAATCGAATATGAAACAATTTACTATTATTTGTTTGATTGGAATTTCACTCTTTAGTGAAAAATGTGACCTTCAAACAAACCAAAGTAAGTTAAACCCGGAAGATTTATTTCAAAAAGAAGTTCCCTATGACGGAATGTCTAAAGGTTCTTTATTCGCAAGTATTACATTTATTAGAGACTCTTTGAAACTAGATACATTAGAAAAGGGTTTTGATTCATTGCAAATAAGAATTTGGCTTGGGTACTCCTTCACAAGTAGGCAACAGTTAATTATTTTAAAAAATAGTAAAGGAAATTGGAAGTCGTATTATTATGAATTTAACCCCTATTATTTTTATCGGGAAAAGGAAGATTCATTACTATATTTTGAAAAAAGTATAATAGAAAAAAAACCAAAAGTATCATGGAATGATTTTATGAATAGGCTTTATGGTAATCAAATATTGACTTTGCCGCAATATAAAAAAATAAAGAACTATGAAATACCGAATGATCCAAACTATATTTCAATAGAAATTTCAACAGAAACATATTATCGCTTATATCAATATGCTTCACCCATTTTTGGATCAAAAGTACCAGAGGCGAAATATGTGGAAAATATAATCAACATTATTACAAACGAATTTGATATACGTTTATATGCTCCAATATAAATTTTACTTCCGCCATTGTTTGTCGCCTGACCAACAACAATGTGCATAAATCTTCACTACAGTAAAAGATGCTTAATAACCCGAAGGTACAAGCGAGTAACACAAGAGACGATGCCAAGGAATACCCATGCCGGTAACAACCTATTTCTGACTGGTAATAAAAGGAAGCGCATAATTAGCCATTGCAATTAGCGAACCCTGTAGAACTTGCTGGAAGAGTGCCTTGTAAGCAGTTTTTGTGGGGATGGTGATAATGCGTTTTTGGCTGACTTATTACACAGCAGATATTATGCGTTTGACCTATTGGTAAATGAGGTAAGCTTTATGCTTTTGCAATTCGTTTACTTGTAATTTGAAGGATGGCAAAAAGGTTATTAGTTCTTCTATTTTACTTGTGAAGCAATTGAAAACAACAATTGTAACCGGATATTTCTCGAGATTCTGTTGGTGTATTAGGTTTTTATCAATAGTTAACAAGATGTCGAATTTGTTTTCAACGCAATAGGTCATCAATTTGCCATTTTTAATTCCACTTAAGGCTAATTCTGTAACTGTAAAAACTTCAAATTCTGCTAAATACTTTTTTAGGCGTTTGGTAACGCATTCATCAAGCAATATTTTCATTAAGCAAATTTGATGATGTTTCAATGAGTTTCTGTGAAATTTCAAGCACCCGTATTACTTGATTCCTGCTTACACTTTCAAAATCTTCAAGAAAAATTTCTATTGAGTCTCCAGTTTCCAAATAATCGAAAAGATTTTTGATGGGGACTCTGGTTCCAAAAAAAACGGGAGTTCCACCTAAAATTTCCGGGTCTATATTTATTACATTTGTGTCCATAACAGAAAATTTAGATTATCAAATTTACACTATTTTGTTGGGACTATATTTCTGAGGAAGGTGTAACCCATAACTGCAACTTTTATTGACCGCTTTAATAAATAAGGTTCATTTTAGTCTTTGCCGGGCCAATAATGGTTAACTATTTACTTCTTCGCAAATGTTGGATGCCTGCCCAACAACAATGTGCATAGCTCTTCACTTCGATAAAAGATGCTTAATAATCTGAAAGTACAAGTGAGTGACACAAGAGGCGATGCCATGTAATACCAATGCCGGTAACCACCTATTTCTTAGAAGTAATAAAACGAAAGGCACAATTTACCATTACAATTGGCTAGCCGCCGCCATCATTTCACAGTCACCAGCTTAAAATATGATTGAAGCGGCACCCGAATTTTTTTAATAAATAATGTTTTTGTTTATTCGCTAAAAGTAATGCTATGAAACAGTTTCCCCTATTCCTGGTATTGTGTTTGGTAATGCTAAGTGCCTGCCAAAAAGATATTGACCTGGTATTGCCCGAAGACGGCAATGGCGGTGGCGGTACCGATACTACGGGCACCGGCGGCAATACATCAGGCGCTTTACTGGTACGATCAGTTAGTATTAGCAATGGCGAAAGTTTTACCACCAACTATAGTTATACGGCCAATAAAAAAATTGAGGTGATAGATATGGCAGGTATTTCGGGCGGTATTGATGCGGGTAGTTACCGCCGTTTTTACCGCGATGCAGCCGGACGTATTATTCGTATTGCCAATAAAGTGGCCCCACAGGGCGGCATTGCCATAGATACTTCTTTTACCTATGTCTATTACCCCGATGCCACCACGCTGCAATATACTTATACGGTGCAAACAATTTCTATAGCTGGCTTTGAAGTTACAGACAGTGTGCTGTATACTTACAATAACGCCAAACAAATTACTGAGCAGTACGATTACCAGTTAAGTCCCTTATTTGGTATAGTGCAGGAGTCTAAAACGGAGTATACCTACGATGCGGCAGGTAACCTGGCCACCATTACAGGCTATAACAATATTACCGGCACCATGGAAGTGGTTTCCACTTTTCAATTACAATACGATAATAAAACCAACCCATTGGGTGCCGATTCACAATCGGCTTTAATAAATGGTGGCAGCCCCGGTGCCTCGCCCAATAATGTAACCCAGCTTAGGTTTAGCGATGTTGCCAATGCTACGGAGCAGGTAATAAATATTAGTTATACCTATGGCAGCAATGGTTTTCCCGCCACTGCAGTGCAGCAGGATGTTAGCAATAACAGTGTTGCCAATATTACTTTTTATTACCAATAATAGTTAGCCATTTTGGGCCGGGCAGTAGTTATTAATGGGGCTTTACTTGCGTCACACACTGCGGCGTTCTGTATGCGTGGCAGCTTATAGTGGTATTAAATCAACCTTACGAAACAGTATTTCTGCCCCCTCAGCCTGAATTTGAATTTGTCCGCCGGTGGGCACCACATTAAATGCATGGTTTACTATTTTGCCGTTTAGTATAATAGTAAGCTCATTGCCATAGGAAATACATTCCATTTTGTTCCATTGGCCCATTGGTTTTTCAATATCATTAGCACCGCGAAAGCCTTTAATATCTTTCCAGGCGGCATCACGGGCATACCAGTTTACTCGGTCGCTAATAAATTGCAGGGTATCGCCGCCGGGCAGGTACACATAGCTGTCGTCGGTTTTTTCTTTGGCAACGGTAGTGGTTAATTGAAACGCATTGCTGCTATCGCCCACCACAATAAAATCGCCGGTGCCGCCTTCAATAATCTGGCATTCTATGGAGTGCATCCAAATACCCTGCGAGCCTCCATCGGGTCCTTTGGAGTGTATCAGTATGCCGCAATCACGGGCTTTATTTATTCTTGGTGCATAGGTTTTGACACCCCATTTAAATTCAACCACCAGTTTATAATTGCTGTAAGCGGCATTGGTGGTAATGCATCCCCATTCTTCTCCACCAATATGAATATTGCCATTTTGCACGCTAAATACTTGTTGGGGATCGTTATTGCGGCCGCTTTTTTGTAAAAACGTATACCAGCCATCCAGGTTTTTACCATTAAATAAATGAATGATTTTAGGGTTTTGCTGAGCCCTAATTAAAAAGGGCAATAACAAATAACCTGTTACCAAAACGGCTGCACGTATCATTGTTTTTTGCATAAAGTTGAAGTAAAATTTGGGAATGCTTGTATAATTGAAAATACCATTATTTACAGAAACGGTTGTATAAATATTGCACTCCATTTACTTATAGGTTTTTTAAAAAAGCTGCAGATAGTATTGGGACGTACAAGTGTGCGACGCAAGTAAAGCTGCCCAAAGCACCCTGGTTTGGTACATAAAAAAGCCGCTGCAATTGCAACGGCTTTTTAAAAAATGTAGTGCTATTAACTATTTTGTTTGCGCACATATTTGGTAAGAATAACAATTACCTGTCCTTCTATTTTGCCTTCTATTTGTTCTGTATTTTCTTCTACCAGGCGAATGTTTTTTACAACGGTGCCCATTTTGGCATTAAGGGTAGAACCTTTTACATCAAGCGATTTGGTAAGTACTATTGTATCGCCGGTTTGTAAAATGGCGCCGTTACAATCTTTGTGCAGGTCTACACTGGCATCGTTATCATGGTCGCCGGTGGCTTTTGCCCAGGCCAGTCTTTCATCATCCAGGTACATCATATCCAGGTTGTCTGACGCCCAGGTTTCGTTTCTAAAGCGGTTCAACATGCGCCAGGCCACTACCTGTACGCCGGGAACTTCGCTCCACATACTTTCTGATAGGCAGGCCCAATGCTTGCTATCGGGTTCGGCTTTTTTTTCAATTTGCGCACGGCAGGTAGCGCAGATCATAATACAGTTTTCTTCGTTAGTGCTGTATTGGGGCTGCACCTCGTACAGCTGCACCGTATCTTCTGATTTACACAATTCGCATTTTTTTTCACTTCTTTGAAGCAGCAAATCTTCCAGTTTCATATTTCCCTGTTTTAATTAAGGTGGCGAAGGTAAAACAATAGCAGCTGAGTTTGTGTAAGGGTTTTATTGTATATGTATGGCAGTAATAAACAAAAGCTTGGCGCCGCAAGGCGGGGGAATAAGGATAATGCATTTAGTGCCACCCTTATTTTGGGGAGACCGTTTGTATTTATTTACCTGTAAACGGGTAAAAGAGGCTAAGCGTGTTTTGTAATGGTAATTTTCGTTTCTTTAGCGCCAACAAAAACTATTTACCCGGTTTAAAACGGGTAATATAATACCATCGGGAAATGAAAAGGATTGCAGCCGTTTTATTTGTAAGTATATTATTTGTTTTTTCCTCCTGCTCTCAGCAAAATGCCATAGAAACAAGGCAGGTACAATACAGGCATATTTGCGATGCATTATTTAATAAGTACCAACTGCAAATAATAGATACGGCCTTCGGCGCCAATTTTAGCTATCATAATGGGGCTACAAACATTACCGGTAAAGCTGCTGCCAAAGCATATTATACTGCTTTTTTTACCTCCTTTTCTAATGGGCAGCTGGAAATACTGGAAATGTACGAACAGGGCGATAAGGTGATTAGCCGCTGGTTATTTACCGGGTTTCATACAAGTGCTTATCAGGGTATATCTGCCACCGGGGTAAGGGTTACCGTAGAGGGGGTATCTATTGCCCGCATTGCCGGCAATTTGCTTACAGAAGAAAGGGTATATATGAACGATCTTGCTTTACTGCAGCAAATAGGTGGGGTGGCAGTTATAAAAAAGTAGTGCAATTTAAAAGAGCTACATTTTTGCCTGCCTGTTTTTAATAAACACTAAGTAATAATTAAAACGGTGCTATTGGTATTTAGATTACTTTTCAATTTAATACCACCCCATATGCGATTGCCCCAATGTTTGTTTTTAATACTATTGTTCATTGTATTGTTTGGTTCCTGCCAAACGGCTAATACCGCAGATACTGCCATTGGTGATAGTACTGTATTAACAGCAGTTAAACTGGAATTGGTTACCAACCAGATTGATAACCCAGTACAATTGGTAATGGCGCCCGATACCACCAACCGGCTTTTTATTAGTGATCTTAACGGTAAAGTATGGATTTTGAAAAACGGCCAGATACAGCCCCAGCCCTTTATTGATATTAGCAGTAAACTGGAGCAAAAAGATACTACTCCGCGTATAAAAGCCATGTTTGGTATGGCTTTTCATCCGGATTATGCGCAAAATAAAAAGTTCTATATCTGCTATAATGCCCCGGCAAAAGATACCTCAGATATTTGCACCATTGTTATTGCGGAGTTTACCGCCAGTAAAAACAATGCGGATATGGGCGATTTGAGTACCGGTAAAACCATACTTGAAATTGAAGGCCATTCCGTAGCAAAAGATGCCTGCCAGATTGCTTTTGGCCCCGATGGATATTTATATATTTCTGTAGGAGATAATGACACGCCATTGGCCGAGCGACAGGGGCAGCACTTAAATTCATTACTGGGGAAATTATTAAGGATAGATGTAAATAAAACACCCTATGCCATTCCCCCTGATAACCCTTTTATTGGAGTGAAAAATGTAAGGCCTGAAATTTGGGCTTATGGTTTTAGAAGGCTATGGCGGTTTACTTATGATGCGCCTACCAACCAACTACTGGGTGCTGATGTTGGCCAGGAAATGCAGGAGGAAATAGACATTGTACAAAAAGGCGGTAATTATGGCTGGCCTGTTAAGGAGGGCGATACCCTGGCTGTAAAAAATACAACGGATGATACCACCCAATTTATAAACCCCATTAATGCCTACTCGCATAAAGATGGAATTTGCATTATTGGCGGCAGTGTATACCATGGCAAAAATATGCCAGCGCTTGCAGGGCAATATGTTTTTGCAGATTATAACGGCTCCCTGTTTGCGCTGTTAAAAAATGCTGATGGAAAATGGGATCGGCATCCCTTAAAAATAAATAACCCACCCACTGATCCTTTTATCATTTTTAGTTGCGATACTGACCAGAAAAATGAAATATACCTATTGGGTGTGATTAATGCCAAAGCAGGTTTTAAAGGGGCTATTTATAAACTTACCGCAGGTTAATAATATGATTGGCCAGGCAGAAGCATGTACATTCAACATCCTTGCGTCGCACACTTGTGCGGCTGGTACTTATTGCAGCAAACAGCCTGTTGCATAGTATTACTGCAGTACAAGTGAGTGACACAACGAAGTTGACATTTATTACCCATTGCCGGCTACCTTATTATACTAATCAATTATATGAAGGGGTTTAGCCAATTAAAAACGCATTTAATCTCTTTAAAACGCGGCACTTACCTTTATTTTTAAAATAATTTTTCTATTTTACCTATCGGTTTTTTTTAAGCAAACGATTGTAAAATAATTGCCATGTCACACACTGCTGCCGCTGTTAATCAGGCCACCATTCAACAATGGTTGCAATCTAAAATGGAACCCGCTGCTATTGAGCAGCAATTGGCCACTCAGGGCCTTGATGAAGCAAGTATTGCCTTACATGTACAAGAGTATAAACGGGTACGCAATGCCAAAAAACAATTGACTGGTTTTGTGTGTATGGGTATTGGTGCTATGCTTGGTTTTATAAGTTGTGTTACCACCTTAATAAACCCTTTTCCTGATTTATATTATGCCATTTTGTATGGCTTAACCGGACTGGCCATTGTGGTTATTTTTATTGGGTTATATTTTGTGTTTGAATAACCTGCATTAATTATTGGGGCAGTAATTTATTGTTTTTTTAGTTGTATAAAATAACCGCCCCCTGCTGCCATATTTATGTGTAAAGATTGGGTATTGTTTACCTTTTTGCTACTGATGTTATAATCAGCAGGGTAGCGTTCGGCATTAACGCCATCTGTACAAATGGTGGCTTCAAAATTTCCCGGAGGTAAATAATCCAATAGTATATCAAATGTTCTTGGCGTCCAGTCGGTCATGCCACCAATATACCAGTCATCACCTTTCTTGCGGGCCGTAATAATATAGTCGGCGGCTTTGCCTTCCAATACAACCGTAGTATCCCAAACTGATGGAATGGCGCCCAGTAATTGCATAAAAGCCGGCTCCATATATCCCTGCGAGGGATTGCCTGAAAAAATGGGAAGTGGATTGTCGTACACCACAAACATCGCCAGTTGGTGGCACCGGGTACCCTGGCTCATTACCTTGCTCCAAATGGGTTTAAACTGGCTTTTAGTAGCATTGTCTAAAATACCCGGCTCGTAATCCATTGGTCCGGCCAGCATACGTGTAAAAGGCAGGGTAACATCATGTTCGGGGTTGGGTTTATCGCTCCATGCATTGTATTCGGATCCAAGTACGGCTTCCCGGGTAATATTATTGGGGTAGGTGCGGTTAAAGCCCTTGGGGGCATAACAACCATGAAACATAATCATCATTTTATGTTGGGCACAGGCGGCAGCAATACGCTCAAAAAAAGCAACTGCTTGCTGGTCGTCTCGGTCAATAAAATCTGTCATAATAAAATCAACACCCCATTTATTAAAGCGGTCAAGGGCGCTGTCTAATTGCCTGTCAAGGGTTAAGGCTAATGTCCACATGCTAATTTTAATACCCTGTGCTTTTGCATATGCACTTAGGGTATCCATATTAATATCGGGATTTATTTTAAACAGGTCTTTAGGGTCACTCCAGCCGGCATCCATCATAATACGGCTAAAGCCAAAGCGTTTTGCAAAGTCAATATAGTATTTATAAGTGGCGGTATTGATGCCGGTTTTAAAGGGTACATTAAACAGGTTAATATCTATAATCCATTCATCAGTGCATTTGCCGGGTTGTATCCAGGACATATCCTGTAATGCGGATGGTGTTGCCAGTTTGTATACTAAGTTATTGCCAGGCAATTCACTGTCTTTTCTGGCCAGCATTATTACCCGCCAGGGCAATGAGCGGTTGCCTTTTATATGGGCTAAATAATCAGCTCTTTTGGTAACAATTTTTTCAGCATAATCGGCATTGGTAATTTTTTCTTCCAATGGGTAGGGCGCAAAACTGCCTGTTAAATTAAATCCGCCACTACCATTTAAAAACATCCCCGGGTAATCTAGTAAGTCCGATTCTGTAATAGCGATACTTACCCCATCTTCTTGTACCAATACCGGCGAATACATCATGTGGTTTTGTTGCAAACTGTCTAACATGGTTTGCTGGTATAATTCTTCAAAGCTGCTATGGTATTTATCTTCCTGTTCTCTAGGCTGCATAATGGGAGCAATAATGCTACTGCCCTTTGTAAAAGCAAAACCAGTTGTTTCCTGTTTAATAAAAACCGAATCATTAAACCGGGTGGCAATACGGTAGGCCGCTCCATCATTATACACCCTGATAATAACACTAAAAGGCGCTTTAAACTGGATGGTAAGCTGGTTATATTCATCCCGGATGTTTTTGCTTTTTTCTGGTACCGGGTTTACTATATTTTCATTTACATACACCGTCTTAGCTGATTGAATAGCTAAGCGATTGGATAATTTTTGGCCATCCATTAATTCCAGATCAATGGCGGAGGTGGGCATAATGGTTCGGCCATCCATTACAACGCTATATTGTAATGCTTTGGCGGTACTTATGTTTACGCGAATCGTTTTGTCGGGAGAGCTTACAAAAAGCGAATCTGCAGCATGTGTATCGCAAATAAAAAGCAGGCAGCAGGCAAGAGCAAACAGTTGTTTTAATATGGCCATTTCTGTTAGAATTAATCACATGAATGTACACTAAACCAATTAAATAGCTTTGAATAATGCCATGTGGCTAAAACATGTTAAGTGTAAATTATTAACCAGGCGATAGTGCGGCTATGCAGCTTTACTTGCGTCGCACACTTGTACGGCTGGTTCTATACCCGGCAGGGCAACAACAATTACCTGCCAAATTGATACAGCTGATTTATGGTTACACCCCGTAACCCACGCTAAATATAAATTGTAACAAAACCTGCTGATTACTTCTATTGAAATTTGTATACTATATTTAACAAAAGGGCTTTTGTCCATAGCCAATATCAACGCACCTTTGATAAAATTAGTATTATGCAAAAAAGACTTTTCGTATGGCTTTTAATAACAGTAGGGTTTGTGCAGGCGCATGCACAATCTACTGACAAAACACCACCTTATTTAAAAGATTCTACCATTATCGATTTTACCATTACCCTTACCGATAGTACCGATTTTACCAAAAGCATGATACCGTCCGGCAGGCCGGTTGTAATTGTTTATTTTAGCCCCGATTGTAGCCATTGCCAGCTAACAGCACATGAGTTTGAAGAAAAAAAATCTGCGTTTCCCAATGTGTTTTTTGTTTGGGTAAGCTATCTGGCCATGGATAAAATAAAATCTTTTGCTGATGAGTACCATATGACTGGCAATGAAAATATACGAATAGGCAGGGATGCCAATTATACGATTCCAGGCTATTACAAGGTTAAATACACACCATTTATAGCAGTATATAACACGGCAGGTAAATTATTACAAACCTATGATGGCGGTACCGAACCCGAAACTGTCATCAATTTGCTGCATACAACACCCTGATAACAATCATGGTGATATTTTTATATGAATATGTGTGTAATACATCATTCATCAATTACCTTTGCCCCGCAAATAATTACGTCATTATTAAATACGAATTCATATGAAAGTTACTGTTGTAGGCGCTGGTGCAGTTGGTGCAACTACTGCCGATAATATTGCCCGTGCAGGTTTATGCCAGGAATTAGTGATTCTTGATATTAAAGAAGGCCTTGCAGAAGGTAAAGCTCAGGATATGATGCAAACTTCGGCCTTGCTGGGCTTTGATACCCGCATTACCGGCAGCACAAATGATTACAGCAAAACCGCAGGTTCTGATGTGGTGGTAATTACATCTGGTATTCCCAGAAAACCAGGTATGACCCGTGAAGAACTGATTGGTACCAACGCAGGTATAGTGAAAGGCGTGGCAGAAAATATTCTGGCAAATTCTCCCAATGCTATTATCATTGTGATATCTAACCCAATGGATACTATGACTTACCTGGCTTTACAAAGCACAGGTTTGCCTAAAAACCGTATTATTGGTATGGGTGGTGCATTGGATAGTGCCCGTTTTAAATATCAGTTAAGTACACATTTAAATTGCAGTCCTTCAGATTTGAATGGTATTGTAATTGGCGGACATGGCGATACCACCATGATTCCTTTGATTCGTTATGCCACCTGGAATAGCGCACCCGTTAGTAATTTTTTAAGTGAAGAGCAGCAAAAACAAATTGTAGCCGATACAATGGTGGGTGGTGCAACCTTAACCAAATTAATTGGCACCTCTGCCTGGTACGCACCTGGTGCTGCCGGAGCTGCATTGGTTAAAGCTATTTTAAGAGACGAGAAAAAATTATTCTCCTGCTGCGTACTACTTGAAGGCGAGTACGGACAAAAGGATATTTGCCTGGGTGTACCCGTAGTAATTGGCAAAAATGGCTGGGAAAAAATACTTGACTATTCATTAAATGAAACTGAACAAGCCGAGTTTAATAAGAGTGCAGATGCTGTAAGGGCTATGAACGACGTGTTGAAAACCTTATAGTCTTCTATATATTTCATTAAAAGCCACAGCATTAGCTGTGGTTTTTTTATTGCAGCAATTACCGACAAATCTTTGCTGGCATAATGGCATAAAAACCAGCAAACTAAAAAAGGCCAGTATATAACTGGCCTTTTTTATGGTATTTATAAATAGTTTATCCAAAAACCACTTTGTCAAGCAGCAATAGGGCAATAATAATAATAGCCCATTTGGTATTTGACTTTGTAGGCTGGTATTTAAGCCTGAATGGCTTTAGTAATAGTATAATGGCCATGGCAGCCAGCAAAATGCCTGTTAAGGAATAGCTTTGGTAAAAAAACAAATCAGTTTGCTTTACATTGTTTTTGTTAATGGTGGCCGATATAAAAAAACTGATGCCAAACACAATGCTGCAAACAATAGACATGAGCCAGCCATTTTTTTCTCCGTTTATTAAATAAAACCCACCAAAAATGGCTGCAATGCTAAGTATAATATTTAGTTGGTTTTTGGCTACAATGCTCAGGTAACTCATGTTGCCACTGGAAACAATGCCAGAACTAATTACATTATATACAATAGATGTTACACTATACAAAGTAACCATACCCCATACAGTAATTAGGCATCCAATTATTTTCTCAATTACAGTAAAAGTTTTATTCATAACAAAAATTAAAGGCAAAGCATTAAGCGCATTTGATGGGTGTAAATTAACAGCAAATTTTATGACTAATAAAATCTTTATCATTCCGGCTTTTATCAGAATGCCATCGGGTATGATGGTATAAAAAAATCCTGCCGAAGCAGGATTCTTTTTTATGCTTTATCGAAGCTTACACATTCCTTTAGCTCCTTTTCCGTGTAGGCTAAACCATATTGTTTTAACACATCATCAGGTACGCCATTCCATTGGTTGGGTACATTGCCCATATATCCCACGTCTTTGGTGCCAATTTCGGTAGTATAAAAACCGGTGGCTGTTAAATTGCGCATTAAATTAAAAAATGAAACGCCCTGTGCCATTTCGGGCTTTGCTTTTTTAGGATAGGCAATGGCATCTACCATTTCTATCTGTTGTGCAGCAGAACAATCAGTAAATGCTTTTTCAAAACGGGTAAGGCATTGTATATCCAGCCAACGCAAACCGCCACGCAGTGGGGTTTGGTGTTCTGTCATTTCATTTACGATAGATTGTATAAAATCGGGCACTTTGGCATCTGATGCGCTGCCACTGATATCATCTTTGGGTATAATGATATCGCAGAGCACGGTGATGGTGGCCATTTCAGCATCAGTAAAAAACTTGCCGGCACTTTTTATTTGTGCTTCATGCACTTTTTCTTCGGCCATACGGTTAATACCTTCTGCTTCGGTGGCTGCTGCAGTGTCTGGTTTTTTGGGATCGGTGTTGCAGGCTTCAATTAAAACACCTGCACCTATGGCACCTATACCGAGTGTTTTAAGCGATTTTCTTCTGTCCATAACAGTAAGTTTTATTTTTTTGCTGCATCTGCATTCTGCTGTACAAGAGTGCGACGCAACGGATGTTTAATAATTGTTTTGTTGCCGGGTAACTAAAAACGGCATCAGATATTATTTTTCTTCATCTCTTCTACAATATGTTCACTTGCCCGCATAGAAAGTGCCAGGATGGTCCAGGTAATATTCTTGTCGGCCTGGCTAACAAACTGACCGCCATCTACACAAAACAGGTTTTTACAATCGTGGGCCTGGCTCCAGCTGTTTAGGGCCGATGTTTTAGGATCGTTACCCATACGCACGGTACCGGCTTCGTGAATAATATTGCCGGGATTGTGCAAGCCATAATTGTTTTCTGGGCCATCATCACCACCCCAGGTAATTACAGCGCCCATGGCATGTAAAATTTCGGCAAATGTTTCTTTCATGTGTTTGGCCTGCTTTATTTCGTAGTCGCTCCATTTGGTATCGAAACGCAGTACCGGTATACCAAATTTATCTACAACATCCTTGTCAATATAGCAACGGCTGTCGGCACGGGCAATACCCTCGCCACGGCCGGCCATACCTACGTGTGCACCAAAGAAATAGCGGTAATCTTCTTTTAGAGAAGCACCATAACCCCCGGCTTCTTTTTGCTGGCCCTTAATTTTATAGGTACCATTCAGGTTTTCAATACCCCAGTTAAACCCATACAATGGTTGGCCAAAACCGCCACCATATTCAATATGGTATCCGCGGGGGAAATCTAATTTTTTATTATCCAGCCACCATGGGGTATACACGTGCATACCGCCAACACCATCCTCGTTATAGCGTTTACGGTCAAACAATTCAGGAATAATACCGCCCATATCGGCACCGGTAGAATCGTGCAGATAGCGGCCAACCACATCGCTGCTATTGGCTAAACCATTGGGGTGCCTTTGAGATTTTGAATTAAGCATTAAACGGGCACTTTCGCAGGCACTGGCCGCTAAAATTACGGTTCTGCCTTCAACCTGGTACTCCTGCATATCATCTTTACTTATATAAGATATACCTGTAGCCAGCCCTTCTTTATTGGTAAGTACTTCTCTTGCCATGGCATTGGTAACCAGGTCTACATTGCCGGTTTTCATAGCTGGTATGCACAGGCAGGAAGAGGAAGAAAAGTCGCCATATACTTTACAGCTGCGGCCACATTGTGCGCAATAGAAGCATTGCCCACGATCTTTATTTACCGGCTTGGTAAGAATAGATAAGCGGGAAGGAATTACCGGTATACCAATACCAGTAGCTGCTTTTTTAATAAACAGTTCGTGTAAACGTGGTTTTGGTGGTGGTAAAAATATGCCATCGGGATCATTGGGTAACCCTTCGTTGGTACCAAATACGCCCAGCATTTTATCAATTTTATCGTAATAAGGTTTTATATCCTCGTACCCAATTGGCCAGTCGTCGCCAAGACCATCAATACTTCTGCGTTTAAAATCTTTTGGTCCAAAGCGCAGCGATATTCTACCCCAGTGGTTGGTGCGGCCGCCCAGCATTCTGGCACGCCACCAATCCCATTTGGTATCTCCTTCGTGCGTATAAGGTTCGCCATCAATTTCCCAACCCCAATAGCAACCATCAAAATCGCCAAATGGACGAAATTTGGTGCTGGCGCCACGGCGTGGAGAATCCCATGCATTTTTTAATTGCAGCGAATCTTTGGCAGGGTCGTACATAGGTCCTGCTTCCAGTAAGCAAACCTTTAAACCCGCGTTAGCCAGTACGTAAGCTGCCATACCGCCACCGGCGCCTGAGCCTACTATTACTGCATCATACTTTTTTGGTTGTTTTTTTACCTGTAGTCCTGGCATAAAGCAAGAGAATTATTTAGTTAAGAAGTAGCTATGAATGTATAACTTAATCGTGAAAAAATTGTATTTCGTTTTATAGCTGTTTGGTTTTTTGGTGCCATAGTGCAGTATTGCTATGTGGCTGCACTTGCGTCGCACTCTTGTACGGCAACAAGCAAGGCAACAAAAGACAAAATTGGCCAAAAAGCAGTTAATTATGGCTTAGAAATAACTAACCGCGATTTTACATAAACTGCCATACAAATTGATGTTAAAATTCTGATTCTTAATGGAATGTAGTAGGTGGGTTAAATATCAATATGTAAAAAAAGCGTAAACAATTTTGTTTGTTATTGAATTATTGTATGTGCTTTTTACACTAACCAATAATGGCCAGCACTTTAAATTTTTAGTGTATTTTTTGCTGCACATTGTATTAAAACGTACAAGTGTGCGACGCAAGTAAAGCCAGATAATTGCACCATAGCCCGGCCCATTTTTATCTGTCAGTTTCTGAAAATTTTTCATGAATTGGTCGCAGGAATGAATATGTTGGTCGCAAACAATTTTTTGCACTTTACGCCTGTGGTAATTTAACAGCATGAAACCTTTATTAGCTAAGATTGAAAAGCCTGTTTTGTTATTGATAGCCTTTATTTGTTTAACCACTATGGTTTTGGCACAGGGTACTATTAGTGGTAAACTATTGGATACCACCACTAAAAAGCAGCTGGATAATGGCAGTGTAAATATTTTGAGGGCTACCGATTCAACTTCTGTTGCAGCTGTATTAACGGATAGTACCGGTGCTTTTACAACCCCTGTTTTGGCTTTTGGCAAATACCTGCTTCGCCTTTCATATAACAGCTATGCAACACAATATATTCAGGTGGTTTTAAATGCAGACCATCATCAAATTAATCTTGGTATTTTGGCAATGCAGGTACAGGCAAATGATTTGGGAAATATAAATGTTGCCGCCACACCAATGACGGTTAAAGGAGATACAACAGAGTTTAATGCCACCATGTATAAAACAAAACCCAATGCAACTGCAGAAGATGTTTTAAAAAAATTACCTGGTATTGAAGTAGATAAAAGCGGTAATGTAAAAGCGCAGGGCGAAACAGTGCAAAGGGTTTTGGTAAACGGGAAACGCTATTTTGGTGATGACCCCAAACTGGCAACACAAAACCTGCCTCAGGATGTAATTGATAAAATTCAGGTATTTGATGATTTAAGCGACCAAAGTAAGTTTACCGGTATTGATGATGGGAACAGGGTTAAAACAATTAACATTACCACCCGAAAGTCTTTGAGCGATAGTTATTTTGGCAGGCTGATAACGGGCGCCGGCAACAAAGGCTTGTATAATGCAGCTGCCAATTTTAGTATCATGAAAGGGGAAAAGCAGTTAACTGTATTGGGGCAGTTGAATAATATCAATAAACAAAACTTTACTATCAGGGATATTTTAGGCAGCACTGGTGGCCCTGGTGGTGGCCGTAGTCCGCAAACGGGCGTGTCGGGTAATGATAATAGCGGACTTACCAAAACTATTGCCGGGGGTATAAATTACAGGGATCAATGGGGTAAAAATACACAGGTGGCAGGCAGCTATTTTTATAACAACCTGGATACGAAAAAAAAACAGCATGCCCTTACCGAAAATTTTTATAGCGGAGACACTTCTTTGTTTAATGACCAGCAGTCGGTTGCAAATAATCTGGTAATTAATCAAAGGGTAAACCTGAATATTGAAACTACAATAGATTCGGCAAATGCCATTACCATACGCCCCAATATAAGCTGGCAAAGTACCAATGCTACTGCTACAACAATTACTGCCAATACAAGGGGTAAGTCAGGAAAAATAAGTAGTTCCACTGCCAATACCAGCAGTGAAGGCAAAGGGTTTAATGGAAGTGCTGATATGCTGTTTAAACACAAGTTTGCACTTAAAGGAAGAACACTGTCTATTGATATGAATATAAATGCCAGCAATAATAACCGTCTGGGCAATAATTATTCGGAAAGTGAATTTTATGTGCAGGATTCATTATCTGTAATTAATCAATATTATACCAATAAATCAAATAGTAATGGGCTAAGTGCAGGTTTTTCCTATACAGAACCTCTTAGTAAAAATGCGCTTGTAGAACTAAATTATAATTACGCTATAACACAAAATACAGCAGACAGAAATACTTTTAATTACGATAGCAGCGCCCATGCATATACCAATACAGACAGTTTGCTTACCAACAAATTTGTAAACGATTATACCTCCAACCGGTTAACACTTACTTACCGGTATCAAAAAGCTAAACTCAATTTAAATATTGGTTCTGGAGTACAATCAGGCGAACTAATCAGCAATAACAAAACCAAAGCATTATACCTGAACCAACATTACACCAATATTTATCCAACTGCCAATCTAACCTACCGCTTTAGTAAAACCGCCAACCTCCGGCTTAATTATTCAGGACGAACAGGGCAGCCAACAGTTGACCAGTTGCAGCCGGTTATAGATAATAGCGACCCTGCAAATATTGCAGTGGGTAACCCATTGCTAAAGCAATCTTTTACCAATAATTTCAGGTTAATGTATGGCTTTTTTGACAGGGCAAATTCAAAAAACATATTTGCAACCATTAATGCCAATTTTATAAATAATAATATTGTAAATGCCACCATTACCAATCTGGCTACGGGAATAGATACCATCAGGCCTGTTAATATGAATGGTGCGTATAATATAAGTGCCTTTTTTAATTATGGCTTTCCGCTTAAACATCCAAAATCTAACCTAAATATAGTTAGCAACTTTACAGCTGCAAGGAGTATTGGGCTTATTACTACCATCGATAAAACGGGATTAAGTACTACCAATAATAATATTACCAACACCTATAGTTTTGGCGAAACAGTGCGTTGGACAACCAATCTAAAAGAGAACTTTGATATGAATTTCTCTGCATCGCCTACTTATAATATTGCGCGTTATTCAGTAAGTCCGGCACAAAATGCAAATTATCTCTCCACAACCTTTTCTGCAGAGCCCACAGTATATTCTAAATCTGGCTGGATATTAAGTGCGGATTTTAATTATATCATTTACAGTGGCAGGGCAGCCGGTTACAATACCAGCGTGCCATTGTTAAATGCAGCGGTAGCCAAACAACTGTTCAAAAATAAAACTGGCGAATTAAGATTTTCTATTTCCGATTTGTTTAATCAGAATGTAAGTATCGTGCGCACTACCACCGAGAACTATGCCAAAGATGTTCAAACAAAACTATTAACGCGATATGCCATGCTAACATTTACCTATAATATTAAATCGGCTAACCAGCAGTCGAAAAAGAAACAGTTGGATATGCCACCACCACCTGATGATAAAAATGGAAATGGTCCGCCCATGGGGCCACTGCCAGGTGGGGGTGGGGCACCGCCTCCCGGTGGTCCGCCGCCTTATTAATTTGTACTATAGCTATTCGAAAATCTGTTTAAACTAAGCTTACAAATTCCAATTTAAAACTATTAACCATTTAAAGGTGCTATATTTTATACACCTGGCATTCTCATCCAGGCAAATGCACGAGCATCTAAACACCATAATTGAGAATGAACAAAAAATTTTATAAAAAACAAATCATTCCATTATCTTAGCCCTTATGGTAGTGATAAAAAATTATGCGGAATTTGAAGCGCATTTAGGCAAAGAAATTGGTGTATCCGACTGGCATAAAATTACACAGGAGCAAATAAATAATTTTGCTGATGCCACACTTGATCATCAGTGGATACATGTAGATACCGAAAGGGCCAAAACCGAAAGTCCATTTAAAACTACTATTGCCCATGGCTATCTTACCCTATCGCTGGTGCCATATTTCTGGAAACAAATTGCAGATGTTCAAAACCTTAAAATGGAAGTGAATTATGGTATTGAGCAGCTTAAATTTGGCCAGGCCGTACCTGTTGATAGTGAAGTGCGGTGCAGGGTTTCGCTAAAATCTATTATTAACTTAAGAGGCACTACCAAAGCAACTCTTTTTATTCAACTAGAAATAAAAGACCAGCCAAAACTCGCTTTTTCCGGCGATGCTTTATTTCTGTATCATTTCAGGTAAGCCAATATGTTGGGCCCAACCCTTGGCAATTATTTTCATCTTTACTTGCGTCGCACTCTTGTGCTGCAACAAGTAATGCAGAAGCCACTTTGCCCCTAGTTTTTACTTTGCTGCAACAGCCTCTTCTACTACATGCTTCATCACCTGCCTATAGTTGTTAAAAAACGTGGTGTTAAAAAGCCCATGCCTGTTCTGTGAGCACAAGAGTGCGACGCAAGCAGGCTGCCACAGGGTATCTTGCCGGGCCAATAATGGATAGCTAGTAAATTGTCATTTTATTAATTGGCCGGATGTGCGGTGGTATACATCATATCTAATAGACCATTAGTGGTTTTATCTTCGGCCAACTCCCAAAACATAATACCATTCAACTTTTTATAAATGGCATATTGTGTTTTTAATGCAATAGATTTTCCGTTATCGTAAGTAAGTAATAATTTTTTTGAGGCATTGTACAAATAGGGGGCTTTGGCAATATCATCCCAATAATAGGTATAGCCATCTTTTTGCAAAGAATCCAGATTGATACTTTTAAAAGACAGCCCACGTTGAAATTTGCATGGTTGATATAAACCATTATTGGCGTTATTGAAAATTTCAAAAATGCGGCCATATGTTGCTGCACCAATTACCAGTTTATTAAGGGGAAAGCCAATAGAGTCAAGGTACTGCACAGCATTGTCGGCCGATTCTTTTAATTGTGGTGTGCTGTATAATGGGGTATGGTGGCCCGATGTGGTACTATAACCATTGGTAAGATCATAACTCATTAGATTTACCTTGTTTACCAGTGGGGCAATGGTATTCCACTCTACAGATGATTGCAGAAAACTGGTAAAACCACCGGCAGCAAAACTTATTTCCGGTGTTTTACCCAGGCTTTTTCTAAGCGCCTGTAACAGCAGGGTAAAATTGTGTTTATCTGCCGGCAGGTATTGATGGCCGGGATAACCCTCAATGGAAGGGTATTCCCAATCAAGATCAATACCATCCGTTTTAAAATAGCTGTTAAGGGCTTTTACGCTGGCTGCAAACTCTTCTCTGCCTTCTGCCTTATTAAACACAGCACTGCAGGGGGCACAACCGCCCCAGCCACCAATGGATAATATAATTTTTAAGGAAGGATTTCTTTGTTTAAGTGTAACCAAATGTTGCAGGCGGAGCGTATCCTTGTAGGTATCTACCACCATTTTATTGCCGCGTAAATGGCAAAAACTATAAATAAGATGGGTTAGTTTTTCAACCGGATAAGCGTCAACACTTTTGGCATCGCCGGAGTAATAACCTATGATAGAAAAAGAATTTTTTTGCACCTGTGCCTGCAATGGCCCGGCGATAAATATGATGGCTGTAATAAAGATGCAAAATACTCTCATGGTTTTATTTTTTGTGTATATAAATTAAATTGGCGTTGGCAATTTTGTAATGCAGCTTTAGGTTATGTGGTACAAGTGAGTGACACAACGAAGCTGACTAGTGCTACTACTGCTGGCTAAATAGTAATTATAAAATCTCTGCCACTTGCTTTTTTATATTGGCAGCTATTTTATGTGTTGGCAAATCATTTTCATCGGCACCAAACGGATCTTCAATTTCCTCGGCTATCAGTTCTAAACTGGTAAGTACATAAAAAATAAAAGCTACTACCGGTATGGCCAGGTAGCCCAAAGAAAATACAAGGCTAAACGGTAATGCCAGCGAATAAATAAAAATAAATTTTTTAAGAAATGCACTATACGATAAGGGTATTGGCGTGTTTTTGATGCGTTCGCAGGCACCACATATTTCGGCAAAACTTAGTAATTCTCCATTTAAGATAATTAACTGATCGCCGGTTATTTTGCCCTCTTTATACAATTTGTTAATACGGTTAAACAGAATAGCGGCAATTTGATTGGGTATATGTTTTTGTTCGTCAAGACTGGCAAGTTCGGGATGTTCATATTCATCCAGTTCCAGCCGAGATGCCTCGCTATGCAGGTGTGTGGCCAGGGCCGATGCATACAGGCCAATACACTGGCCTATAAAACTGCGGTTATGTGCATCGTCTTCGTGTAATATGGCATGTAATTTTATAGCCAAGTTTCTGCTGTTATTCACCAGGCTACCCCAGAGTTTTCGGGCTTCCCACCAGCGTTCGTAGGCCGTATTGGTTCTAAATACCAGCAACATAGAAATAACTACGCTAAGCAGGGTATGCATAATGTTTAGGTTACGTAAATTGCTGGTTTCGGTTAGGCGAAGGTATTCCAGTTCAATATAGGCAACACCCCATGTAAGTAAGGAAATGGTAATGATAAGCGGAAATAGTTTTCTAATGGTATCGGACTTATGGAAGAAGAAAATATATTTCAACCAGTCTTTTGTGTTATATGCTATCATAGAGTGTAAAAATAAAAAAGCGAAGTTGAAATAACTTCGCTTTTATTAATGATTATTTGCCGGTTATTATCCTACAAAATTTTTACGGATGATATTTAAAGCTCCGCCGGCTTTAAACCATTCAATCTGTTGTTCATTATAAGTATGGTTAACTGTAATGGTATCGCTGCTGCCATCGGCATGGTTCAATACAACTGATAATGGTTTGCCTGGTGCAAAGCTGGTTAGGCCAAGAATATCAATATTGTCATCTTCCTGCACTTTATCGTAATCTTCCTTATTATCAAAAGTTATGGCCAGCATACCTTGTTTTTTAAGGTTGGTTTCGTGTATACGTGCAAAAGATTTTACCAATATCGCCCTAACACCCAGGTGGCGTGGTTCCATAGCCGCATGTTCGCGTGAACTACCTTCACCATAGTTTTCATCGCCAATAACAATACTACCAATGCCTGCTGCTTTATAGGCACGCTGCGTGGCAGGTACTGCACCATATTCGCCGGTTAAAGCATTTTTTACCGTATCTGTTTTTTCGTTAAAATAGTTAATAGCACCAATAAGCATATTATTAGAGATATTATCCAGGTGTCCACGGAATTTTAACCATGGGCCCGCCATAGATATATGGTCTGTGGTACATTTTCCTTTGGCTTTTATCAACAGTTTCAGGCTTTTCAGGTCGGTACCTTCCCATGCGGCAAACGGTGCTAATAATTGTAAGCGCTGGCTTTCTTCAGAAACAGCTACCTGTACGGTACTACCATCTGCAGCCGGTGCCTGAAAACCTGCATCTTCTACAGCAAAACCACTTGGCGGTAATTCAAAACCACTTGGTTCAGCCAGTTTAACGGCTTCACCTTTTTCATTGGTTAAGGTATCGGTAAGTGGGTTAAATGCTATAGAACCTGCAATGGCCATTGCTGTAACCAATTCAGGTGAAGCAACAAAAGCATGTGTGCTGGCTAATCCATCATTACGTTTGGCAAAATTTCTGTTGAAAGAGGTTATAATGGTGTTCTTGCGGTTAGGGTCGTCTATGTGACGTGCCCATTGACCAATACATGGTCCGCAGGCATTGGCCAATACTACACCGCCAACACTGGCAAAGTCGGCAATAAAACCATCACGTTCAATGGTAAAACGTACCAGCTCACTACCAGGGGTAATAGTAAATTCGCTATTGGCTTTTAAACCTTTTGCTACGGCATCTTTTACAATAGAAGCACTGCGGCTAATATCTTCATAAGAACTATTGGTACAGCTACCAATTAATGCTACTTCTAATTTTGCCGGCCAGTCGTTCTTTTCAATTTCTTCTTTCATTTTAGAAACCGGTGTAGCACGGTCTGGTGTAAATGGTCCGTTTACATAAGGTTCTAAAGTGGTAAGATCTAATTCCAACACCTCATCATAGTATTTTGCGGGGTTGGCATACACATCTTCATCGGGGCGTAAATGTTCTTTTACGGCATCAGCCATAGCAGCAATATCCGATCGATCGGTTGATGAAAGGTATCCTGCCATTTTACCGTCGTAGGCAAACAAAGAACAGGTAGCACCTATTTCAGCACCCATATTACAAATAGTACCCTTTCCGGTAGCGCTCAGGTTATCTGCACCTTCGCCAAAATATTCTACAATAGCACCGGTACCACCTTTTACGGTAAGTTTACCTGCTACCCAAAGAATAATATCTTTTGCGCTGGTCCAGCCGCTTAATTTACCGGTAAGTTTTATACCTATTAATTTAGGCCATTTAAGTTCCCATGGTAAGCCTGCCATAACATCGCAGGCATCTGCACCACCTACACCAATGGCAATCATGCCAAGGCCACCGGCATTGGGTGTATGACTGTCGGTACCAATCATCATACCACCGGGGAAAGCATAGTTTTCCAACACTACCTGGTGTATAATACCAGCACCTGCTTTCCAAAAGCCTATGCCATATTTATTAGAAACCGATGCCAGAAAATCGTATACTTCTTTATTGGTATTTAAAGCGTTTGCCAAATCTTCTTTGGCACCTGTTTTGGCTTGAATTAAATGATCGCAGTGAACGGTAGACGGTACAGCCACTTTTGGCCTGCCTGCCTGCATAAACTGTAACAGCGCCATTTGCGCAGTTGCATCCTGCATAGCTACACGGTCTGGAGCAAAATCTACATAGTGCTTACCCCTTTCAAAGTTTTGCAAACCCTGATCGGTATGTAAATGAGAATACAGAATTTTTTCGGCCAGTGTTAACGGTCTGCCAAGCTCCTTGCGGGCTGCCTCAATCCTTGCAGGCATTGCGGCGTACAGATTTTTGATCATTTCAATGTCAAATGCCATAATATTCAATTTTAGATTTATGATTGTTGGGTTACAATTTAAGTTTACTAATATACAACCAGTATTTTTTTGGCGTTGCCCATTCGGGCCCGGGCTTTCCGCTGCAAGTCCTCGCCCCGGGGCGGGGCTGCGGGCTTTTCGCTGCAATCCCTAACGCAATGCCAGTATATTAACCTGTATTTGTTTCTGATGCTTTGCTATTACCACTGAACAACAAACCCACAAAAGCAGAAAAGAAAGCAAACCGTAATTTCTGGCCATAACCAGAATTTGTGCGAATTTACGATAAAACAGATGTTTATTAAAAGTGTTTGTATATTCACAGTAATATTTACTTAAGTTCTTTAGTTTTTTTGTATTATGCGTTAGGGATTGAAGCGGAAAGCCTGCAACTAAGCTAAGCATAACGCAGCTTAGTGAGGACTTGCAGCATAAAGCCCGGGCCCGTAAGGGTAACGCTCAACTTTTGCCTTGCTATTGTGTTGTAAAGGGATAATTTAAAATTACAGCTATGTACAAACTAAAATCTTTTATTGAATGGCAGTTATTTGGTGTTTGCGCTGCTATTGGCGAAAAACTGGGCTTGGCTACCTCCCGTATAAGGCTTTGGTTTATATATGTATCCTTTTTAACATTGGGTTCTCCCGTTGTTATTTATATGATAATGGCTTTTTGGCTGAATATTAAAAACTACATTTTGGCAGCCAGACGTAACCCTTTAAAATATTTGTAAAACTTTTTTGAGCGGGTGATTAACATTGATTACAACCTTATAAATTTTGATGATTTGCTGAGGCAGTATGCTAAATGCCTGCAGCTAAAACCTGTTGATAATGGTATTGCATTTAGCCCCGAAAAAGGTATAGGCACAATTAGGGCATTAAACCTACCCAATGATTTGCAGGTAATGGTATATGATTATACCACTTTTGGCGACCTGCTTTTTCACCGAAATAAGAACGATAAAGAATTTTATATTTTAAGGCTGGACGAAGCCACCGGTTTGGATGGCATAACCCGCAGTTCTGTTTTTTTTAGCCGCGCCAGCCAGGAATGGTTTTATATGGCTACTGCCCGTAACCATTTAAAACATGTGGATATTCTTATAAAAAAAGAATGGCTGGATACTTATTTTGAAGATGAAATGGCCGGGGAAGCCTTATCAGGCAATATTGCATTAAAGTCGCCTTTGTTGATTTATGAGGTAATGGATGTGGAATATAAACGGTTAATGCAGGAGTTGATGCAGAATAACCTGGACAAATGTTTTGAGAAAATGTATGTTCAAAACAGGGTACTACTGCTGCTGGAAAGATTTTTTACCCGTTTATACCGTAAAACGGAGAATGAACATGGCGGTGTAAAAATATCTGCTTACGAATTAAGGTCTTTAAAAGAGATTGAAGCTTTGCTGCTAAAAGATTTTTCTGAACCACCACCGGCAATTGTACAATTGGCCCGCATGGCTGCCATGAGCACTTCCAAGCTAAAAATTTTATTTAAGGATGTGTATCATATGCCAATAAATCAATATTATCAAAAGCATAGGATGAACAAGGCAAAAGCCATGCTGATATCCAAAAAGCATACGGTTCGCGAAACTGCTTATGCGCTTGGTTTTTCTACGGTTAGCAGTTTTAATAAATCATTTTTAAAAGCTTTTGATCAACTGCCTGCGGATATTGCTGTAACTGATAAATAATCCAATACTTGAAAGAAATTAGCCATAATAATAACGACTATGTAAGCCTGCTGCACCTGATGGCAAGGAATTTTAATATCCACCTTACTGAAAATTATTTGCGCTTACCCGAAAAAATTGGTGATGGTTTTACCAGCGCCTATAACCTGCCCGACGGTATATCGGTGCAGCTTTCTGACGGATATTTACATGATGGCCTGATTATGCACCGCCTTCCATCGAGCCAGCAATTTTTTATTCTGCAGCTCAACGATTCTTTTGATGCTCCCGATATGAATGATAAACTTACTGATCAGCAGCATACTTTCTATATTCAGAATAATAAAATACTGCTTACCAGTTCGCAAATGGAAACCAGGATGATTTTTCCTGCAAAAGTCAGGTCAAGATCGGTACGTATTATTTTTAGCAGCGACTATCTGCAAAACCTGATTGGCCACGAAATGGCAGATAAGTTTTTAAGCAGTTATTTCTCCCTGTTGCTTAAGGGGAAAAGTCTGGAAATACTGGATACAGAATATCGGGTAATTACCGGAGACTTACTAAAAGAGAAACCAGAACATCCTTTACTGCATAAGTTTATTTATAACAGGGCAACCTTGCTGATAGAAAAATTTGTAACAGGTTTTATGCGTAAGCTGGAGGAACAGCATACCCAACCAATTAAGCTTAAGGAAGATGAAATAAACCGACTTATAAAAGTGGAAACCTTATTGGTAAAAGATTTTACTACAGAACCACCTGTAATTGCCGCTTTATCAAAAGTAGCAGCCATGAGCCCAACCAAACTTAAAAAGGATTTTAAAGCAATGTACGGTTTGCCCATTTATGAGTATTACCAAAAAAACAGGATGATGCGTGCCAAAGCTTTATTGCTGGAAAGTAAGTACGCCATAAAAGAAGTAGGCATGATGGTTGGTTATTCTAACCTTGGCCATTTTGCCGGTAGCTTTAAAAAAGAATTTGGAATACTACCCAGCGAGTTGGTTACGGGCACAGAATAATTCAACTGGTGTTGTTGATTTATACAACCGCTTTTCTCAGTTTCACCAGTTGTTCCAATAAACCTTCCAGTAAATCTAATCGTAACATATTGGCTCCATCACTTTTTGCAGCGGCAGGGTTGGGGTGTGTTTCAATAAACAAACCATCTGCACCGGTTGCAATGGCGGCTTTTGCAATGGTACCAATTAAACCCGGATTGCCACCTGTAACACCACTGGTTTGGTTAGGCTGTTGCAGGCTATGGGTACAATCCATAATAACGGGTGTACCATGTTCTTTCATCCAGGTAATATTGCGGTAATCTACTACAAGGTCCTGGTAACCAAATGTGTTGCCACGTTCGGTAAGCATTACTTTTTCGTTGCCGGCATTTTTTATTTTTTCAACAGCAAACTTCATTGAAGGGCCGCTTAGAAATTGACCCTTTTTTACATTTACAATTTTGCCGGTTTCGGCTGCGGCAATCAATAAATCAGTTTGGCGGCAAAGAAAGGCAGGTATTTGTAAAATGTCAATATATTCAGCAGCAATGGCAGCTTCTTCGTGGGCATGAATATCACTGGTTACAGGTAAACTGTATTTGTCTTTAATTTTCTTTAGCAGGTGCAAACCGGTGCCATCGCCAAGTCCGGTGAAGGAGGATGCACTGGTACGATTAGCTTTTCTGTAGCTGGCTTTAAACACATAAGGTATGCCAAGTCTTTTACAAATGCCGTATACTTTTTCGGCCACTTCTTCCAGTAATGCTTCACTTTCTACCACGCAGGGGCCTGCAATTAAAAAAAAGTTTTTCTCATCGTATTGCTGATTGGCGAACAGCTCTTTCTGAAATATTTGCATGCGGCAAAGGTAATGGCTGTTTTTATATTTTTATCATAAACCAATGGCAGCAAAAAATACAATAGTTATTTGCCCGGCAATACAATAGGTATTCAGCTGCCGTTGCGTCGCACTCTTGTACTGTAACAAATAATGCAGCAAGTTATACTCAGTAGCGGATAGTTTTGCCCTGAAGACTAATGTATTTGGGAAATAAAAAAATCCTTACCTGCTTATAACACATTAAACAGCTAAGGATTTTTATTTGTAGATTCTCTTTCTGATGCCATGAAAACTGAACCCCGAACCGCGCGTGGCAACAGCAGTTTCATATAATTAACTGCAGCTGGCTACACAAAAAACACCTGAAAAATAAGGGGTACTATTTTATGCAGCACCTGAGTTATTCAGCTATCAATTGTTTCTCCAGTTCTTCCAGCGAAACGCCTCTTGTTTCTGGCATTTTGGTTAGTACCCAAAATAATTGCAGGGCCATCATAAACGAGAAGAAGGCAAAAATGGGCCATGGATTATCGCCAAAAATACCTTTGTCTTTATCTAAAAATAAAGGGGTAATTAAGGTAATTAATGCCGCAAAAACCCAGTGTACACTGGCACCAAAAGATTGGCCAAATGCACGTATATTATTGGGGAATATTTCTGATATAAACACCCATATTACAGCACCCTGTCCAATAGCATGCGAAGCTATAAAAGCCAGCAGCGAGCACATTAGCAACACATCGCCGGCATGCGCATAAAAACTATATGCCACTGATGCCAGACTAATAATATAACCTAAAGAACCAATAATAAGCAATTGCTTGCGGCCAATACGATCAATAAGATATAAACCCGCAAAAGTAAATAACAGGTTAGTGCCGCCAATGGCAATAGAATTGAATAAAGAATCTTTAGCCGCAATGCCAGCCCTCTCCAGAATTTCAGGGGCATAATACAGGATAAAATTAATGCCCGACCACTGGTTAAAAAACGCCACAAAAAAGGCCAGCCACAATACTTTTTTGTATTTGCTGCTAAAAAAGCTGCGGCTAATGCCCGCAGCAATAGCATCGTTGGCTGCCTGAATATTTTTCATTTCCTCATCAGGGTTATCAGCCCCAATTAACAATAAAACTTCTTTGGCTTTTGCAAAATCCTGTTTTATACTTATCAGCCAGCGTGGGCTCTCTGGAATACTAAAAACCATTAGTGTATATATTAGCGATGGTATGGCCATCACACCCAGCATCCAACGCCAATCGTTATTGCCATCAAAGCCTTTGAGTAAATAGTTGGAGAAAAAAGCAATCAAAATACCAAATACAATATTAAACTGGTACATACCTACCAGCCGGCCCCTGGTTTTAGCAGTAGAAATTTCTGAAATATAGGTAGGTGCTGCAACAGATGAAACGCCAATCCCCAGTCCGCCAATAAAACGGAAGAACGAAAATGCATAGGGGTTGGTTGCGAGTGCCGATCCTAATGCCGAAACACTAAATAGAATACCTATCCATAACAACACTTTTTTGCGGCCATATTTTTCAGTAGGTATACCGCCAAACATGGCGCCAATAACGGTGCCCCATAAAGCCATCGACATAATAAAAAAACCATGGAAAAGCGGTGTGGTATGCCAAAGTTCTTTGATAGGAAGATTGGCGCCGGAAATTACTACCGTATCAAAACCAAAAATAAAGCCGGCCAAAGCGGCTACCACAGACCATAGAAGCAGTTTGTTCTTATTCATAGCAAGTTTCGTTTCGAGATAAAAAATACAGTTTCAAGTTCGTGTAAAAAACAAGTAACACCAATAAAAATTATCCTGCAAACGGTTGCTGTTGGTAAGTCAACTATAAGGCAGGAAGATTAAACTGTTTAAACATAAGAAAATACACGCACTCTGGCTTTTTACGCTTAAAATTAAAGTGAGGATTTTGCCTAAATAAACTTATTTTAGTTAAGGATTCTAATGATGGCTATATGCTATTTACTTGTAGGTAATCTATTGGTTTTTACAAGCTAAAAAAAGCAATCAAAACTAACTGTATTTTATTTTTATTTGAGCCGGGCTGTATCCAAAAATGAAGCATACTTGCGTCGCACTCTTGTACACCAACAACAGTTTCAACTTTTGATAACAGTCATACGCAGCCATCATTTACCAAATTTTATTTTAAATATTACTATATGAAATTATTAATCACGGCCTGTCTGGTATTTTTCTTCCAGATGCTTCAGGCACAAAATGTAGACAGTACCTATGCAGAAAAACTTGGTTACCCCAAGGGAGCAAAAGTTGTAATACTGCATGTAGATGATGCAGGTATGAGTTATGATTCTAATGAGGGGGCATTTAATGCTATATTAAATGGTGTGGCAACTTCTTGTAGTGTAATGATGCCCTGTTCATGGGTGCCAGGATTTGTACATTATATGAAACAACATCCACAAATTGATGCCGGTTTGCACCTTACCCTAACCTCTGAATGGGGTGGTTACCGCTGGGGACCATTGGCTGGTAAAAGCGTTGTTCCCGGTTTGGTAGATACTGAAGGCGACCTTTGGCCCAATGTGGAAGATGTGGTAAAACATGCCACTGCCGCAGAAGTGTATACCGAAATAAAAGCGCAGTTAGACCGGGCATTAACCATGGGTTTTACACCTACCCATTTAGACAGTCATATGGGTACCTTATTTGCTTCGCCGGCATTTACAGCTGTTTACGTGCAACTGGGATTAGAAAACCATATACCTGTTATGATGCCGGGTGGGCATGCTACTTTGATTGCAAAGCAAATGCACTCCACCAATGCTACTATTCAACAAATGCGGGCAACAGGCAAAATATTGTGGGATGGCGGCTTACCGGTTTTAGATGATTTGCATAACGAAAGCTATGATTGGCAAATACCCGATAGTTGCAAAACGGATGATAAAAAACTGCAAAAATTTAAAACACAAAAATATATTGCGGCTATCAAATCGCTAAAACCAGGTGTAACCATGATGATTATGCATTGCACTGCAACTACCGAAGTATTTCGCAATATATCAGCCAGCGGCGATGTAAGAAGGGGTGATATGCTTACCATGATAGACCCAGTATTTAAAAAGGCATTGGCTGATGAACATATTATTCTAACCACCTGGAGAGAATTGATGCAAAGACGCATTGCTTTAAATGGAAAATAACGATTGGCTGTTTACAAAAAGCCCAATAAAGTTAAGAATGCACAAGTGTGCGACGCAAGTGTAGCTTCATTTATAATCAACAGCAAGGCCAATAAAAATATCACATAAAAAAAGGGTGGCATTAACATTAATGCCACCCTTTTTTTGCAAAATTATTTAATTACCAAAACTTAATATACAAAGCAGATATTACCAATAATGTAATGATAATAAGTGCGGTGGTAGAAGGTTCCAGCTTAAACATTTGTTTATCCAGCTCAAATGCTTTGGGGTTAATTTTTGGTCCGGCCAAACTAACGGCTATCATGGTAATCATGGTAAACATAAAGGATAAGCCCATACAAATATGGAAAGGTATTTCGTAAGCACCTTTTGCATTGGGATAGGCGGTATACAAAATAGATTCGTGCCCCATTACAGCTGGCGCAAACTCATTAAAAAACACTGATAAAACAAAGCCCATAATTACACCCACAATAGCTGCAGTGCCGGTTGTTCTTTTCCAAAACATACCTAGAATAAACATGGCAAATACACCCGGGCTAATAAAGCCGGTATATTTTTGAATATAGGTAAAGCCACCCACGCCGCCAATACCCAATAAATCGTTCCAGGTAAACAGTACGGCTAAAATCATGGCTACCAAAACAGTAATTCGTCCGGTAATAACCTGCTTTTTCTCAGAAGCATCTTTACCAATATATTTCTTGTAAACATCTAAAGTAAAAATGGTAGAAATACTATTAACCTTACCTGCCAGCGAAGCCACAATAGCTGCTGTTAAAGCCGCTACAGATAAACCTTTCAGGCCTGTAGGTAAGAAAGTAAGTATGGCGGAGTAGGCGCCATCTTTACCACCAACCAGTTGTGGTAACTGGCCATTTTGGTGCAATACAAATGCAGCAATACCTGGTAACATTACAATTACAGGCATCAATAATTTTAATAAACCTGCAAATAAAATACCGGTACGGGCAGTTTTAAGATCAGCACCCAATGCACGTTGGGTAATGTATTGGTTACAACCCCAATAGTTAAGGTTAATAATCCATATACCTGCCAGGTAAGAAGCCAACCCGGGGAAGGTGAGGTATTTATTAATATCGTTTTGTGTAGACGCAGCTGTTGGTTTTGGAATAATCATTTTAAAATGGTCAGGCGCACTACCCATAAGTACTTTAAAACCGGCTATGGCGTCGCTACCTAAACCTGCTTTTTCACTCACTACTGTTAAGGCAATATAGGTTGTTACCAAACCGCCAATTATCAATACTGCAACCTGAATAACATCTGTATAAGCTACTACCTTCATACCACCTAACGAAATTAATAAGGCAAAAACAGCAAGGCCTACCATAATTACATGCAGGTATTCGCCACCAGCCAAACCATTAATGGCAACAGCGCCCAGGTATAATATTGAAGTGAGGTTTACAAAAACATATAAGAACAACCAAAAAATGGCCATAATCAGGGCAACACTTTCATTGTACCTGGTTTTTAAAAACTGTGGCATGGTATAAATATGGTTCTTCAGGTATACCGGAATAAACCATACTGCCACAATGATCAAAGCTATGGCGGCAATCCATTCGTAGGCGGCTACTGCCACACCCAGAAAAAAACCTTCACCGCTCATACCAATAAACTGCTCAGCAGAAATATTGGAAGCAATTAATGATGCACCAATGGCCCACCATGTTAATGTGCCTTCTGCCAAAAAAAATGCTTTGGCATCATGTTCGCCTTTTTTACGCTTTTTGTAAATTAAATAACCGTAGGTGGATACAATTACAAAATAGAAAATGAAAACCAGATAATCAGTTAAAACCATGTTTTGATTCATATGTAGAATTGTTATAAGTGGCTAATGTAATAATATTCAAAATATTTTATGGCATAATCTTTACACATCTTGGTAAGCTATTTTGCCATCATTTTTTTTGTAGCCGGCATAAGTGCAAATCCAATCATTTCTTGCGTCGCACACTTGTAGGTTCGGTTCACTGTGCAGCAATAAAAAGTATCAAATTGCTATTGTGTTCGGCTAAAAAATGCATTATTTATAAATCTGGTAATACACATCATTCCAGCGCAGTTCATTTTTAAACTGGTGTAAAGTGGTGTTTTTGCCAATAAGGGCAAATTCAATATTTGCCATATCTGCAAAGGCTTCCATATGCTCTATGTTAAGATTTTGACTATAGCAGGTATGGTGTGCACCACCCGCCAAAATCCATGCAGCACATCCCGTTGTCATATCAGGATAAGGTTTCCATAATACCCTTGCTACCGGAAGTTTTGGTAATGCCTGTATTGGTTGCACGGCTACTACTTCGTTTACCAGTAATCTAAATCGGTTACCCATATCTACAATAGATGCATTAATGGCTGGTCCGGCAGCGCTGTTAAATACCAGTCGCACAGGATCTGCTTTACCGCCAATGCCCAATGGGTGAATTTCACAGGATGGTTTGCCATCTGCAATAGAAGAACATATTTCCAGCATATGCGAACCCAATACCAATGGATTGTTCGGATCAAAATGATAGGTATAATCTTCCATAAATGAATTGCCACCGGGTAATCCACTGCCCATTACTTTCATGGCCCGCACCAGTGCTGCTGTTTTCCAGTCGCCTTCACCGCCAAAGCCATAACCGGCTGCCATTAAACGCTGAGAGGCAATACCAGGTAATTGCGCCATCCCATGCAGGTCTTCAAATGTATCTGTATAACCTTTAAAGTTGCCTGCCTCCAAAAACGTTTTCAATCCAAGTTCTATTCTTGCGGCCTCTCTTAAAGATGAGTGCTGAGCATTTCCTTTGTGTAAACTGGCTGCCAATGTATAGGTATCTGCATATTCCTGTACCAGATTGTCAATATCTGCATCACTTATCTGGTTAATTACCTGTACCAGGTCACCAACACCATGGGTGTTTACCGAGTATCCAAATTTATATTCGGCCTCAACCTTATCGCCATCGGTAACTGCCACATAACGCATATTATCTCCAAACCGTACAAATTTGGCGCCTTGCCAATCATTCCAGCCAGCTGCAGCTCTGGTCCATGCATTTAACTGACTAATCACTTCTGTATCCTGCCAGTAACCTACAATTACTTTTCTGTTCATTCGCATACGGCTAACCATAAAACCAAACTCACGGTCGCCATGTGCGCTTTGATTCAGATTCATAAAATCCATATCAATTTCGCTCCATGGAATATCACGGTTAAACTGTGTGTGCAAATGGCATAGTGGTTTTTGCAATATTTTTAATCCTCCAATCCACATTTTGGCAGGAGAAAAAGTATGCATCCAGGCAATTATCCCAATACAGTTTTTATTAGTATTTGCTTCCGAACAAATTTGCAGCACTTCCTCAGTGGATTTTACAGTTGGTTTAAAAACCACTGTAACCGCAATCTGTTTGTCTTCATTTAACGAGCTGGCAATTATTTGTGAATGCTCAGCCACCTGGCGCAGAGTATCTTCTCCATATAAATGCTGACTGCCGGTTACAAACCATACTTCCAGCTTTTTTAATTGTATCATATTCGCTTATTTATTTTGTTCGGATATTATTTGAATTATAAAAGTGTATATTACTTGCTTTCCTCTGCAGCAAACAAATCAATGGCCTTCACTTTCGATGGAAACCAAATCATCATTTCCCCTTTACCCCTGTGTGCCCAGGCATAATAGGGAATAGCTGTTAATTCCTTGTTTTTTGTATTAACTGAAATGCCATTCGCATCAACATTTACAACCGGCACATTGGTGTTAAGCACTGTAATGCCGTTTAGTAATTCAGGCTTAAATGTAGTGGTAAAAGCGCTGTTGGCAGGTAAAATAATATTACTGGTTTTCCCATGATTGTCTGGCCATTCTGCACAATAGATCAATGGCCCCCTTTGTAATGCCAGTTTGCCAATATCCTCCTTTACATTTTCGTTAGCCATTACTTCCCTTACATCCATGGGTAGTGTAACCAGAATTTTATCGCCTTTTTTCCATTTTCTGTTTAATACAGCATATCCATTTTGTAGGGTATAGTCTATCGGCTCTCCATTAATAGTAATAGTAGCTTTTTTATCGGTATTGTTTGCAAATGTGTATAGATTGGAAGGCATGGCTTCGTTTTTTGCCCAGCCCGGTATACGCATTAATATAGTAAATTCCTGTGCGGCTGCAGGTATAACGGTAAAGGATAAAGCCCCATCCCAGGGATAATTGTTTTGTTGCACCATTTCAACAGGTTTGTTATCAATGGTCATTTTTGTATGGCCACTTATAAACAGGTTTATGTAAACAGATTTGTCTTTTTGTGCATACACATAACCAGGAATAGAAGGCATTAAACGAACCACATTTGTTGGGCAACAAGAGCAGGGAAACCAACCCGATCTGCCAGCTTCCATATCCGCATGAGAAAAGCTGTTTTTTATCTGCATGGCGTTGGTATAAAAAAACGATTTACCATCCATGCCTACTCCTGAAATAAAACCATTATACAGGGTTTTTTCCAGTATGTCCACATATTTCGCATCGCCATGTAATTGAAACATGCGTTGATTAAAAAAGATATTTGAAATGGCTGCACAGGTTTCGTTATAGGCAGTATTATTGGGTAATTCATAATTTTCACCAAACCTTTCCCCATCGCCAACAGCACCTACACCACCTTGCAGGTATATTTTTTTAGTGACTTCATTTTCCCAAATCTTGTCAACAGCCTGTAAAAATTTTGTATCACCGGTTAATGCAGCAATATCTGCCATGGCAGCGTATAAATAGCCTGCCCTTACGGCATGACCTTCGGCTTCCTCCTGTTCCCAAACAGGTTTATCATCCTGCCAATATTTCCCATTCTTCCATTGGTCTTTACTACTGGCATCATATCCCTGGTATTGGCCACGTTGTTCTATAAAAAATTTGGCGGTAGATAAGTATAAGGCATTGCCCGTAATACGATATAGCTTTACCAAACCCATCTCCACCACTTCATGCCCTGGGGCCACTTTTCGCTGATTAAATGCAGGGCCAAAAACACTACAAACCAGGTTGGCATTTTTAATAGCAATATCCAATAAGTTTCTTTTGCCTGTGGCTAAAAAATGTGCTGCAGCAGATTCGTACAAATGCCCGGCATTGTATAATTCATGGCTAAGTTCCCTTTCTTTTTCCCAACGTTCTTTACCCAGCCAGGGGCCAACATTAATGGGGTCGATGGTGCGGGCAGTATATAAATAACCATCGGGTTCCTGCGCCTTACCTACAATAGTTATCAGTGAGTCAATATATTTTTCCAATGCAGCATCAGGGAATAAACTTAGGGAGTAGGAAGCACCTTCAATAGTTTTGTAAATATCCGTATCATCAAAGGGGTAAATGGTACAAAACTTACCTTTTTTAGCTGCGGCCATTTCAAAATTTTTTACCCGGCCTGTGGCTTCGCAACGTTCAAACGATGCAGGTATGGTAACCGTGGCGTTTGTTTTTATGCGTGGCATCCAAAAATCATCGGTAAGTTTTACCTGTGTAAAAGGTACCATTGTTATTGGATAATCTTTGTTTTGCGACCATATATTGGTGGCGTAACAAAGCATAATCAACGGTAATATTTTTTTCATAAAAGTTTTGTTTTCATTTTTTATGCACCCGGCAGTAGAATAATTAATGTTGCATTCTTGCGTCGCACTCTTGTACTTTCTCAGCTATATGCAGCAGTTAAAAGCATTACTGCCCATAATAGGAATTAGGCCCATGTTTACGTTCAAAATGTTTTTTAATTAATGCATCTTTTAACCGTGGCGCTTCTTTATTTATTTGCTCAGTTAAATAAGCCATTTGGGCAACTGTTTCCAAAACGGCACTATTGTACACTGCTTTATCTGGTGTTTTGCCCCAGGTAAATGGTGCATGATTACCCACCAGTATCATTTCAACTTCCTGATAGCTTAATCCTTTCTCGGCTAAACAGTTCATTATTTGAAATCCCGTTTCGTATTCGTAATCGCCGGCAATCATAGCATCGCTCATAGGCGGTGCACAAGGTATATCCACCGTTGTATGATCGGCATGGGTAGTGCCATAGTTAGGAATGCTGCGCTGGCTTTGCGCCCATGCTGTAGCATAGGTAGAATGGGTGTGAACAATGCCTCCAATATGTGGCCAATGTTTATACAAAACGGCATGTGTAAGCGTATCAGACGATGGGCGTAAACTGCCTTCTACAGTTTTGCCTTCAAAATCTACAATTACCATTTTAGCAGGCGAAAGCTCATCATAAGGTACACCACTTGGTTTTATGGCAAATACGCCTAATGCATTGTCTGAAGCGCTAACATTACCAAATGTAAAAAGTACAAGTCCCAGTTTTGGTAATTGCATATTGGCCTGATAGGCTGCTTCCTGAATATGCTGGTATTTATTGTTCACGAGTATAATTTAAAGTGATTCAAATCTGTTATTTTGATAAAAGCTTTTTTGCTGCCATATAATCCGAACCATGAACCGAGCGTGGCAAGTAAAGCTCCATTATTGTTATTGGCCGGTTAACAAAAAAAAATTTCAATATGTACGGGCTACTATTTTATGATAATTGCATTTCTGTAAAATTACCTAAGCTTTTATAAGCCTCATAGCGTTTGGCATAAATGGCTGTATTAGCTGGGTTTGGAAAATAAGTGGCATCAAAACCCTGGCCCATGGCTGCCATTGCATCTTCTACCTTATTAAAAATGCCGGCGGCCGTGGCCGCAAACATAGCGGCGCCCAATGCACAGGTTTGTTCTGATTTGTGAATGCGGATGGGCATATTGATTACATCGGCCATCATTTGCATAATAAATGGCGATTTTTTGGCTACTCCACCCAAACCAATCAGCCCTTTTACGGGAATGCCTTCGTTGTTAAATCTTTCCACTATGGCTTTAGCACCAAAACAGGTAGCTTCTACAATGGCCCGGAATATTTTAGGGGCATCGGTACCTAAACCCAATCCGGTAATACTGCCTTTTAGCAACTGATTGGCATCCGGCGTTCTGCGGCCATTAAGCCAATCGGTTGCCAGTTCATTGTTTTCGGAAAGTGGTATGGCGGCGGCTTCTTTGCTAAGCACCGGGATAATATTATCAATGGTTTCGTTTATTAATGCTTCAACAGTAGATTCATTTACCAGGGTGGTTTGTGCCAGTATATTTTTTAATGGCCAGGCCAATACATTTTTAAACCAGGCATAGGCATCGCCAAAGGCCGACTGGCCAGCTTCCATGCCCATCATGCCAGGAATTACTGAGCCGGGTACTTGTCCGCAAATACCTTTTACCAGCGTACCTTCTACTTCATTAATAGGGGCCACCAGCATATCGCAGGTAGAAGTACCCATTACTTTGCTAAGGTGATATGGTTCAATTTGGCCGCCTACAGCACCCATATGTGCATCAAATGCCCCAACGCCAATGATGGTTTCGGCAGATAGGCCAAGCCTGCTTGCCCATTCTGGCGAAATAGTACCGGCAGCTTCGGATGCGGTATAGGTATCAGTAAACAGTCGGCTGGTAAAACCGTCTAAAAGGGGATCGAGTGAGGAGAAAAAATTATTAGGGGGTAAACCACCAAATTCTTTTGCCCATAAAGCCTTATGGCCGGCACTGCAAACCCCGCGTTTCATGTTTTTTGCATCCGTTCCGCCTGTAAGCAGAAAGGGAATCCAATCGCAATGTTCTACCCAGGAATAACAGGCTTTTTGTACTGCTTCATCTGCCCTTAAAATATGCAATAGCTTGGCCCAAAACCATTCTGAAGAATAAATGCCGCCAACAAATTGCAGGTAATTGGTTTCAAATTTGGTTGCGTGTTCGTTAATGGCAGCTGCTTCCAGTACCGCGGTATGATCTTTCCATAATACAAACATGGCGTTTGGATTTTCGGCAAACGCTGGCAGCAGGGCCAATGGAGTGCCTGTGGCATCCACCGCAACAGGACTGGAACCGGTAGTATCAATAGAAATGGCTTTTATATTGGCTGCAATGGCTTCTCCGGCAATGCTGATGCACTGGCGGATGGTATATTCAAGCCCGTCTATATAATCCTGCGGGTGTTGGCGAAACTGATTTTTGGAAGGGTTGCAATAAGCCCCTTTTTTCCAGCGCGGATATTGAAATACGGCTGAAGCAATTTCGTTTCCATTAGAAGTATCGGCGATGATGGTGCGTACAGAATCGGTTCCATAATCTACACCTATTACATAATTTTTCATTTTCATATAGCTATTCGTGTCAAAATAACACTTAACAAGCTAAATAAAAAAATTTATTTCCTGTTTTTCGGCTATGCTTATAAGTAGGGGTGATTAGCAAAACCCTGATAGGACTGATTTTTTGGGTTTGGATGGATAAAAGTGCATTTGTAATAGCCAAATAGTAAAGCTGAAAAAGGGGAAATTGGCTTGTATTTACCCTCATCCTTCCTGTTGATTTGTGATGAAATAGTAAACATGTAATGCGCAATTTTTTACGAAGATTATTGGATACATCTAGTATTTGTTATTGTTACAGGCAATTTTATCCGTATTTCAGAAATTGGTTTTAATGAAGCAATTAACTGATAAGCAAGCGATTATGAATTTTTTTTCAAAAAAATAAAAATAATTTTTTAGTTGTCAAAACTACACTTAATATTGTGATGTGAATATTTAACTAACTGTTTGCCGCTGCATAATTGATGGTTTTACCGGTTTTGATTCAAATAAAAAACGGGATGTATACCAATCCTGCATTGCAACAGTTTAATGTATTTAGTAAAAATTGCAGTCACCAATTTTTAAGCTGATTGTTACATATTAGTTGATTCATAAAGCAAGCATAATACGGGGGAATCATTCCTGGTTTCCTCATTTTTTTAATTTGCCCTTTCTGTTAACGGGCAGCAGTATATAGGGCAACTTTACTTGTGTCACTCACTTGTACCTTCGGGTTAAGTAGCAGCTAGCTGCCGAAATGATTGATGCTGTACAAGAGTGCGACGCAAGAATTGCTTAATTGAATTACTACAATCTGGCTACAAAAATGTATTTGTATTATAGAGCAAAACCATAAAATTCACCTATCTTAACCGGTTATTTAACGATTAAAATCATACGCTATGCTTACCCGAAAATTATTATTATTTATTGCTTTTTTAGTTTTTGCAAAGTTGGCAAACAGCCAAACTGCCACTGTAACTGTAGCTGCAAATGGCGCCAGTTATACCATTAACAGAAATATTTATGGGCATTTTGCCGAGCATTTGGGGCATTGTATTTATGGTGGTTTTTATGTAGGTGATAGCAGTAAAACCATCCCTAATACCGATGGTGTGCGTAATGATATTATTGATGCATTAAAAAAATTAAAAGTACCCAACCTGCGCTGGCCTGGTGGTTGTTTTGCAGATACTTACCACTGGAAAGATGGTATTGGTCCTAAGGACAAAAGACCAAGTATGGTAAATAAATGGTGGGGTGGGGTAACAGAAGATAACAGTTTTGGTACCAATGAATTTTTAAATATGTGTACATTATTAGGGGCTTCTCCTTATTTATCGGCAAATATTGGAAGTGGTACCGTACAGGAAATGTCGGACTGGGTGCAATATGTAAACTTTGATGGCAAAAGTCCTATGAGTGATTTGCGCAAGGCCAATGGAAAGGAAAAACCATGGAAAGTAAATATATGGGGTATAGGTAATGAAGCCTGGGGTTGTGGTGGAAATATGCGCCCCGAATATTATGCCAATGAATATCGCAAATATGCCACTTTTATAAGTGATTGGGAAAACACCGGTGGCTTAATGCGCATTGCATCAGGTGCAAGTGATGCAGATTATGCCTGGACAGAAACCCTGATGAAAAATATTCCACTTAATATGCTGGGCGGAGTAGCCATGCACCATTATTCTGTTATAGAATGGAATAAAAAAGGGCCAAGCACCAACTTTGACGAGCAACAATATTTTACCATCATGAAACAAGCCTGGTTAATGGATGAACTGGTAACCAAGCATTCAGCAGTAATGGATAAATATGACCCAGAGAAAAAAGTAGCATTGGTTGTAGACGAGTGGGGTGGCTGGTATGATGTGGAGCCAGGTACCAACCCGGGCTTTTTGTATCAGCAAAATACGATGCGTGATGCCATGATTGCCGGCATAACCCTTAATATATTTAATAACCATGCAGATCGTGTAAGAATGGCAAATCTGGCACAGGCAATAAATGTATTGCAGGCGGTTATTTTAACCGATAAAGAGAAAATGATTTTAACGCCTACTTACCATGTAATGGAAATGTATAATGTGCACCAGGATGCTAAATTATTGCCACTAAAAGTACAATCGCCGGATTATGTATTTGGAAGTGATAAATTACAGGCGGTATCAGCTTCTGCTTCTATTGATTCTACCGGTAAAACGCATGTGTCGCTGGTAAATATTGATAGTAAAAATGCACAAACTATTACTGTTACCATGGATGGTGGTAAATACAGCAGTATTAGTGGCAGAATTTTAACATCAGATAAATTACAGAATTACAACTCATTTGAGGAGCCCAATAAAATAAAGCCGGCTGTATTTAAAGGTGCATCATTAAAATCAAATGTTATTACTGTTCAGCTACCTGCTTTTTCTGTGGTAGTACTTGAATTGAAATAAAGAACTGTATAATAGCCAGCTGTCAATGCCCCAATTTTAGAGAATACATTGTTACAAATGCAGCTGTTTTCTATTTGGGGCGCTGCTTTTTCAGATGGCTGCCTGATGTTATGGTGTATAAGAGTGCGACGCAACGGGTGTTCAATTTGTGTACATGGTCGGGTAACTAAATATACCCTTTGCAGATGCAACAATTACAACATTCACAAGGGCTTTTATGCTTTATTTGTTATTACCTATTCTTTTATTTTAATAATTGCCAGATATGAAATTTAAATTACTCATTGTTTATATAGTTGGGCTTTGTACTAGTGCACAAGCGCAGGTACAGCATGCATTTAATGTAAAAGTGAATGCACCTTCAGCCACAATTGAGCCTACCATGTGGGGTGTTTTTTTTGAAGATATCAATTTGGGTGCCGATGGTGGTATTTATGCAGAGCTTGTAAAGAACCGCTCTTTTGAGTTTTATAAACCAATGATGGGTTGGACAGTACGTCAAAAACACTTTACCGAGGGCGCTGTTTTGGTAACCAACCGTAAGGCGGAAAATACCGCCAATCCACGTTATATTCAAGTAACCGTAAATAATGCTGCAAAAGGCGATCTTGGTTTGGTAAACGAAGGTTTTAGGGGAATGGGTATTAAAAAAGACCTGCGTTACGATTTTTCAGTAATGTACCACCTGCCACAGTCGGGCATTCAACTACATGTTGAATTGGTAGATTCTTTAGGTAATATATTGGGCGGTACCAGTGTAACACCTGCTCCAACAGGTGAAGGCTGGCAAAAGGCAGTGGCAAGTTTTACCGCCAATGCAACCGTATTAAAAGCAACAATGCGGATTTGGTTCGAAGGAAATGGAATTATAGATATGGATATGATTTCTTTATTTCCGGCAGATACCTGGAAAAACCGTCCTGGTGGCATGCGTGCAGATATGGTGCAAATGCTGGCGGATATGAAACCGGGATTTATTCGCTTTCCCGGTGGTTGCATTGTAGAAGGTTTTGATTTATCCACCCGCTATCAATGGAAAAAAACAATTGGCCCAATTGAAGAAAGGCAATTAATCATAAACCGCTGGAATGCAGAATTTGCTCATCGCCCAACACCTGATTATTTTCAAACATTTGGACTGGGTTTCTTTGAGTATTTTCAACTGGCTGAAGATATTGGTGCTGCGCCATTGCCTATTTTAAATTGTGGCATGGCCTGCCAATTTAACTCTGCCGAGGTAGTGCCTTTAAAAGAAATTGATCCCTATGTTCAGGACGCACTTGACCTGATAGAATTTGCCAATGGCGATACCAGCTCTACCTGGGGTAGTGTACGTGCTTATATGGGGCATCCTGCTTCATTTAATTTAACCATGATGGGGGTAGGCAACGAGAATTGGGGCCCGCAATATCTGGAACGATTAAAAGTGTTTACAGCAGCTATTAAAGCAAAATATCCCAAGATTAAAATTGTAAACAGCTCGGGTACCGATCCTGATGGAGAGCGGTTTGATTTGTTGAATACTGAATTACGCAGTATGCATGCCGATATTATTGATGAACATTATTACCGTAAACCCGAATGGTTTTTCGCAAATGCCCGGCGTTATGATAATTACCCACGTAATAGTTCAAAAATATTTGGTGGTGAATATGCAGCTCAAAGCGATCATACAGTAAGTGTAAATAATAAAAACTGCTGGCTTACCGCCCTTTCAGAAGCTGCATTTATGACAGGGCTGGAACGAAATGCAGATGTGGTTTCTATGGCTTCTTATGCACCGCTGTTTGCACATGTAGATGGCTGGCAATGGACACCCGATCTTATTTGGGTAAATAACCTTCAATCTTATGGTACACCCGATTATTATGTGCAAAAATTATATGCATTAAATAAGGGCACCAATGCAGTGCCACTTACCATGAACGATGAGGTTGTTGCTGGTCAGGATAGTTTATACGCAACAGCTGCAATAGATGCTACTACACATGAATTAATTGTAAAGCTGGTAAATGCATCTGATAAATTGCAAAGCAATACCCTTATGCTGGAAGGAGTAAAAAAGCTGGCCGCAACTGCAAAGTTAACTGTGCTTCAAAGTGACGATTTGTTTAGCGTAAACACATTTGAAACACCCACCAAAGTGGCGCCACAGGAAAGAGAGATGGTTGTTAAAGGCAAACAAATTATAGTATCAACAGCTCCTTATTCTTTTACTGTATTAAGGGTTAAAATATTGTAATTAAATGGGCCCGGCTGATGAATACATGATGAGGCATCCGTTGCGTCGCACTCTTGTACTTTCTGATTATGAATGGACTTTTAACTGTTAGCCAAAAGCCGAAGGTAATTCTGCAGTACAAGTGTGCGACGCAAGTAAAGCCTGGTTATTGTTTGAAAGTTTGGCTCACAAAAATTACAACACATTGATAAATTTTAATACATAGCTATTTAACCAGTACATTTAATCCTTCAAACTTTGACTATATGAAATTGATGAATTATTTTATTTGTGCATGCCTTGCTATAACTACATTGGCGGCATGTAATAATACAGCAACTGTTAAAGAAACAGTAGCCATTAAAGCCGCTATTAGTAAGCAGGATTGGGGCGAGACGGATGGTACAAAAGTAGACCTCTATACCCTTGTAAACACAAAAGGAAGTACTGTAAAAATTACTACTTATGGCGGTATTGTAACTTCTTTTGTAACGGCCGATAAAAGTGGTAACACCTCAAGCATTGTTATAGGCTTTGATAGCTTAAGCGGCTACCTGGCTAAGCCACCATATTTTGGTGCATTGATAGGCCGTTATGGCAACAGGATTGGTAATGCTACATTTACTTTGGATGGTAAAGAATACAAACTTGCCGCCAATGATGGAAAAAATCATTTGCATGGCGGTGTAAAGGGTTTTGATAAAGTGGTATGGACTGGCACTGTAATTAGTGATACATTACCCGCACTTACCTTAACCTATGTAAGCAAAGACGGCGAAGAAGGTTACCCCGGTAACCTGAAAGTTATTGTGCAATACACACTTACCAATGAGGATGAACTTAAAATTGAATATACTGCCGAAACAGATAAAGCCACACCGGTAAACCTTACCAATCACAGTTATTTTAATTTATCGGGCGATGTAAATAATACCATTCTTAGCCATACGCTAATGATTGATGCAAACAATTACACACCCGTAGATAGCACATTGATACCTACCGGAGAAATTAAAGTAGTTAAAGGAACACCATTTGATTTTACCAGCCCAAAAGCCATTGGTGCAGAAATAGATTCAGTAAAAGGCGGCTACGACCATAATTGGGTATTAAACAGGAAGGGCAGTATTTTGCAAAAGGTAGCTGTTTTGGCAGATACAGCCAGCGGCCGTAGTTTGGAAGTGTATACCACCGAACCCGGTTTGCAATTTTATACGGGCAATTTCCTGGATGGCAAGTTGGTAAACAGGGATGGTAAAGCCATTCAACAGCATACTGCTTTATGTTTGGAAACGCAGCATTTTCCCGATTCGCCCAATAAGCCTGCATTCCCTTCAACTATTTTGCAGCCGGGGCAGCAGTATCACACCGTTACAGTGTACAAAGTAGTGTTGAAAAACTAACCGATTTTGGGATGGTTGGGCAAGTTTAATTTCTAAACTTGTCCTTATAACCCTAACTTCCTTAGTTTTGCCGCGTTTTTGGGAGTTTAACAGCAGTATAATAAGATAAAACAGCACTATAAAACCACTGTTTCGTACTATTGTAAATACGTTATAAACCAACTAAATATTTATAAAACAAAACAACATGAAATTTTTTATCGACACAGCCAATCTTGCTCATATAAGTGAAGCTAATGAGCTTGGCATTTTGGATGGTGTTACCACCAATCCTACATTAATGGCCAAAGAAGGTATTAAAGGAACAGAAGCTATTAATAATCATTATAAAGCCATTTGCGAAATTGTAGAAGGCGATATTAGTGCCGAAGTATTATCTACAGACTTTGCAACCATTATAGAAGAAGGTAAAGTATTGGCCGCATTGCACCCCAACATTGTGGTTAAAGTGCCCATGATTAAAGATGGTATTAAAGCCATCAAATGGTTTACCGATAATGGCATTAAAACAAATTGCACATTGGTATTTTCTGCTGGTCAGGCTATTTTGGCTGCAAAAGCAGGTGCTACCTACGTATCCCCATTTATCGGTCGTATTGATGATAGCGGTTGGGATGGTATTCAGCTAATTAGGCAAATTGCTACCATTTACGAAAGACAAGGTTTTAAAACCGAAATATTGGCCGCCTCTATTCGCAATGCCAATCATATTATTGCCTGTGCTGAGGCTGGTGCCAATGTATGTACCTGCCCCTTAGATTCTATTCTGGCTTTATTAAAACATCCATTAACCGATATTGGCCTGGCTAAATTTTTGGAAGACGCCAAAAAAATGGGTTAGTGATTTTTATTTTTCAAACTTAATTATAATGGTAAACGATATTACAACATTACAACGAACAGCAACGCAGGTACGCAGGGATATTGTGCGTATGGTGCATGCCTGTCAATCAGGCCACCCCGGTGGCTCTTTGGGTTGTGCCGATTTTTTGGTGGCACTTTACTTTCATATCATGAACAATAACCCCGCCTTTTCCATGGATGGTATTGGCGAAGATTTGTTCTTTTTATCCAACGGTCATATTTCGCCGGTATGGTATAGCGTGTTGGCCAGAAGCGGTTATTTTCCGGTTAGTGAATTGGCAACCTTCCGCCAACTGGATAGCCGTTTACAGGGGCATCCAACTACACACGAACATTTACCGGGTGTACGTATTGCATCAGGTTCACTTGGTCAGGGTTTATCTGTGGCAATTGGCGCTGCACTTGCCAAAAAGCTAAATAACGATAAAAGCATCGTATACACCCTGCAGGGCGATGGTGAATTACAGGAAGGCCAAAACTGGGAAGCATTTATGTTTGCCCCCCACAATAAAGTAGACAATATTATTGCTACAATAGATTATAACGGTCAGCAAATTGATGGCCCTACCAGCAAAGTATTAAGCCTGGGTAATTTAAAAGCCAAGCTGGAAGCTTTTGATTGGGAAGTGTTGGAAATGGATGGTAACGATATGGATAATGTAATCAGTACCATGGCACTGGCAAAATCAAAAACCGGGCATGGTGTACCTATTGCCATTTTAATGAAAACAGTTATGGGCAATGGCGTAGATTATATGATGGGTACCCATAAATGGCATGGCTCTGCACCAAACGATGCACAATTGGCCGCCGCATTAGCACAGTTAGAAGAAACATTGGGCGACTATTAAAATAATTTGTTGGTAACCGGCAGTTGTTTTTCATGGCATCGCCGCTTGTGTCACTCACTTGTACGTTCAGTACCCTATGCGGCAAAAAAATAGGGCCGAATAAATTGCTATAGTACAAGAGTGCGACGCAAGTAAAGCTGAAAAAGTATCAAAAGCCGGGTTCAAAAAAAACATACACAATGAAAAAATATACATACACAGAAAAAAAAGATACACGTTCTGGTTTTGGCGCCGGCTTATACGAGGCTGGTCAGCGTAACCCCAATGTAGTAGCACTGTGCGCCGATTTAGTTGGCTCTCTTAAAATGGAAGCTTTTATAAAAGATTTTCCTGATCGTTTTGTGCAGGTAGGTATTGCAGAAGCCAATATGATTGGTATAGCAGCAGGTTTAACCATAGGTGGTAAAATTCCATTTACGGGTACATTTGCCAATTTTTCTACTGGCCGCGTATACGATCAAATTCGCCAGTCTGTAGCTTACTCAAATAAAAATGTAAAAATTTGTGCCTCTCATGCCGGTTTAACACTAGGCGAAGATGGCGCTACCCACCAAATACTGGAAGACATCGGATTAATGAAAATGTTGCCCGGTATGACGGTGATAAATACCTGCGATTATAATCAAACCAAAGCGGCTACACTGGCTATTGCCGAATACGAAGGCCCTGTTTACCTTCGCTTTGGCCGCCCTGTGGTGCCCATTTTTACCGAAGCCGACCAAAAATTTGAAATTGGCAAAGCATGGATGGTAAACGAAGGTGCGGATGTGAGCATTTTTGCCACAGGCCACTTGGTTTGGGAAGCCATAAAAGCCGGTGAAATGCTGGCCGAAATGGGTATTGATGCAGAAATTATCAATATTCACACTATCAAACCACTTGACGAAGCAGCAGTATTGGCATCTGTAGCCAAAACTAGATGTGTGGTAAGTGCCGAAGAGCATAACCGTATTGGTGGTTTGGGCGATAGTATCGCTCAGTTGCTAATGAAGCACGATCCTGTACCAATGGAATTTGTAGCCGTAAACGATTCGTTTGGCGAAAGCGGTAAACCAGATTTACTGATGAAGAAATATGGTTTGGATGACGCACATATAGTAAAAGCAGTGCAGGCAGTATTGCAAAGAAAATAATTAAGTAAGAAGGGCACACGCACATGTTAAAAAACATAAAGGCATTTATTTTTGATCTTAATGGCACCATGATTGATGACATGGCTTATCATACCGAAGCCTGGTTAGAGATTATAAACAATGATTTGGGCGGTAGCCTTAGCCGGGATGAAGTAAAAGTGCAGATGTACGGTAAAAATGAAGAGGTGCTGGCCCGCATTTTTGGCGAAGGGTATTTTACACCAGAAAAAGCTGCAGAAATATCAGTGGAAAAGGAGCGGAGATACCAGAAAACTTTTTTGCCACATCTTTCTTTGTTACCCGGTTTACATGCTTTTTTGGATGAAGCAAAAGCTGCCGGTGTATTAATGGCCATCGGTTCTGCAGCCATTACATTTAATATAGATTTTGTACTGGATAATTTACAAATCAGGCATTATTTTAACGCAATTGTTAGCGCCGATGATGTGGCAATAAGTAAACCCAATCCGGAAACTTTTATTAAATGTGCCCAATTATTGGGGGTTACACCAGCCGAATGCATTGTTTTTGAAGATGCACCAAAAGGTGTGGAAGCTGCACAAAATGCGCAAATGCAATCTGTAGTACTAACCACCACCCATGAAGCAGCAGAGTTTAACCAGTACCAATATATAAAACGCTATTTGCAAAATTATGAGGGTTTAAGAGTAGAAGACTTATTATAAATACATTACACATATCTGCAAAAACCCCGGTAAAGCCGGGGTTTTTTTATGTTGAAAATTGATTATAACCTTATGTATTGGTTTTTTGGCGTGATAAATCACGGCCACCTGCGTGATAAATCACGTTGTTTGGTATAAAAAGGCACATTATTTTTGTGGTACTAAAATACACTCATATAAAATATACTATCCTATTTAAGTAGTTTGATTGCCTAAATAACAATTAGACGATTTGGTAAATTAGCCCTGATATATTTATATCGGGGTGTTTTTTTTATGGCAGTAAAGTATAAAATTCTTCTACCAGTATTCTAATAATTGCAGAACTTCATGTTTCATCTGTTCAACAACAAAACATGAAAAAAATTGTAAACTTGCTATTCTTGTCGGCCTTATTAATGCTAACGGTTACAGCCTTTGCGCCTGATGTGAACCCGGTAAAAGATTGGAAATTTGGGGTGGCATTGTGGACATTTCATACCGTTAATTTTCCTGCCTCATTGGATAAAGTGGATAGTGCTGGCATTAAATACATAGAGCCCAATACCTTTCATAGTGCTGGTCCTGAGTTTAATGATTCTACCATTGGCCAATTATGCCCTGCCAGTATTCTAAAGTTAAAGGATATGATTGCCCAAAAAGGGTTAAAGGTGAAATCTGTATATGTGGTAGGCGGCAAAACCATCGAATCCTGGAAACAACAGTTTGAAATAGCCCATTTATTTGGAGTAGATTTTGTAACTACCGAACCCCCGCTAACCATGTGGGATAGTATTGATAGCCTTGCCGACGTATATAAATTAAAAGTGGCTATACACGAGCATTGGAAAGGGGTTAGCGATTACTGGAACCCCGATATTGTGTTGGCAGCTATAAAAGGACACCCAAATTTTGGCGTTTGTGCCGATCTTGGCCATTGGCCCAAAAGTGGTATAAACCCATTGGATGCAGTTAAAAAATTAAGTGGCCATATTATAGCCGTACATTTAAAAGATATAGCCGCTTATAACGATCCCAAATTAAGAGACGTACCGGTTGGCACAGGCGTAGTAGATTTTCCGGCCATTTTTGCCGAACTAAAAAAGCAAAACTTTAAAGGCTATATCTATATTGAACGCGATGCCGAGGATTTGCCAAGCAACCTGCCATCAGTATTAAATACGGTGACTTATTATAATAAAGAAGTTAAAAAGCTGCAATAGGTGGTGGGCAGGCAAAAGAACTATTGGCATCGTTCCTTGTGTCACTCACTTTTGCTGTATAACCATTTGCAGCAAAAAACTGTTTAAACTAATAGCTGCTTGGCGTTATTCAATTAAACGCACAGAATAAAATGCCTATTGTTTTTTATAATCTAAAATTTGCTTGTACATTAGAAAAATAAAACACTGTTATATGAAAAAATTGATTTTTAGTTTATTGGCCATCGTAGGTTTTGCAACAGCATCCATGGCGCAGGATTCTACTACTTATAAAGAATTTTATGGTATTTATAAGTTTAATGATGGCAGCCCGGTTGCACAGGTAGAAGTGCTTTGGCAGGATAATATTCTTAACCTAACATCCGATATGGGTACGGCTACCATGGAGTTGATTGGTAAAGATAGTTTTAGTATGAGCTACGCAGGTGGCACTATTGTGTTTCAGCGCGATTCTGTGAACAAGAAAGTTATTTCATTAACTATTTATGTAAGCGGTATGGAACTGGTTGGTACTAGGGTAGAACCCGCATCAGCCTATTTTAACCGCAGGTATATGCGTAAAGAAGAACCAATTGCTGCCCGTTAATAAAGCAGTTAAATAATTGCTGCCATGTAAGTGGAACGATGAAGTGATTGCGACGCAAGCGGCGATGCCATTATAGCAAATGCCCGTATTACAAAATGTTTTAACTGGTGTAAAGCCAAAGAGAAAATGCCCTGTTTTGCAGGGCATTTTTTTTGAGTTTAAAATATATGTGTTAACAAATCTGTTTGTTGCAACTGCTCTTGTACGCCTGTTTGCAGGTTTTTAAGCACGCAAGTTTTTTCCTCCATTTCTTTGGTGCCAATAATTACCACATAGGGAATATTTTTTTTCTCGGCATATTTAAACTGCTTGTCAAACTTGGTTTGCTCGTGAAATAATTCGCAGCTAATTCCACCGTGGCGTAATTGCTGCATTAATGTAAATGCTGTTTTGCCTTCTGCAGCGCCAAGGTTAAAAAATAATATTTTGGTACTGTTTTGCACATTGGCCGGAAACAAAGCAAGTTCCTCCATTACATCATAAATTCTGTCTACCCCAAAACTAATTCCTACGCCGGGTATATTGGGTACATCGAATAAACCTGTTAAATCATCGTACCTGCCGCCGCCGCCAATACTACCCATTTGAACCCCATTTGCCTTTATTTCGAAAATAATGCCGGTATAATAATTTAGTCCGCGTGCCAGTGTAAAATCTGCTTTTACAGCATGATTATCGGGCTGGTATTGGAGGATAAATGAAATTTCTTCAATGCCTTTTTTACCGGTTTCGGTATGTCCCACCAGTTGGGTAATTTGTTCCAACATTTCTTCGTTGCTTCCTTTAACCAGCAGGTACTGTTCAATAATGCTAACCTGAGCAGAGGTAAGGCCTCTTTCAGTAAGTTCTTCTTTTACTTTTTCAATTCCAATTTTATCCAGTTTATCAATGGCAACAGTAATATCAGTGAGTTTATCGGAGCCTCCGCATATTTCGGCCAATGCGGCTAAAATTTTTCTGCTATTTATTTTTAAATCTACATCAATGCCCAGTTTTTTGAAAACGGTAGCATAAATATTGGTGAATTCTACTTCGTTTATTAAGGCATTGCTTCCAACAACGTCAGCATCGCACTGATAAAACTCACGGTAACGGCCTCTTTGCGGTCTGTCGGCCCGCCATACGGGCTGTATTTGGTAACGCTTAAAAGGAAAACTAAGCTGGCCATGGTTCATGGCCACATAACGGGCAAAAGGTATTGTAAGGTCATAACGAAGTGCCCTTTCGGTAATACCTTTAATATTTTTACCTGCTAACACTTTTTCAAAATCCAGTTTAATTTGAGCCTGCTTCTGGGGGTTATCTAATCCGTTATTTAGTATTTTAAAAATTAGTTTGTCGCCTTCTTCCCCATATTTCCCCATTAAGGTTTCTATGTTTTCCATGGCAGGGGTTTCTAAGGGTTGAAAGCCATATAATTCAAATACGCTGCGTATGGTATTGAAAATATAGTTTCTTTTAAGCACTACTTCTGCGCTAAAATCTCTTGTGCCCTGTGGTAAACTAGGTTTTGCCATATAATATGCTTTAAAATACTTGCTTTGGTAAATTGAAATGCAAAGGTAATTTGCTAGGATATTGAAGAATATTTTTGAATAATTTTATCACAGGCTTCACTGATAAGGTTAAAAACCTCGTGATAAGCTGGTTCTTCATGGTACCATGGATCGGGTACGGCCCGGTTTTGATGGGGATATAATTCATTTAATAGCAATTCTGTTTTGGCAGCATTAAAGAATGAACCACTCATCTTTTTTACAGCCTGATAATTCTCGCTATCCATTACATAAATCCTATCAAAGTTTAACATATCCTCTTTTGTAAATTGTCTTGCTTTTTGCTCACTGATATTTATTTGATTTTGCTGGGCTACTTTTTGAGATAAAGTGTGTGGCGCCTGACCAATATGGTAATTGCCGGTACCGGCACTATCTATCATCCAATTTAATCCGGCCAGACTGGCTTTTTGCTGAAGAATTCCCTCGGCCAAAGGGCTGCGACAAATATTACCCAAACAAACCATTAAAATTTTCATGGCTGCAAATATAAACCGCCTTTAGGTTTTGTATGAAAGCTTATTTGGTAAAACTAGTATTTGTTAGTTTTTTATTTTCTTAAAAGTGTCAACAAATATTCTTATTCGCCTATGGAATTTTAAATCTTATGCATCTTTATTTAATATTTTGAAGCTATTATATAGCATTATAAAATGAATGGATCTATGGCATTTTTCTAAATTTAAATTGGATCGTTTTTTCTTAGGTGGGCAGAGCAGCATACTTCATCCAAAAAATCTCTTAAAATGCAAACATTGGTAGTTATTTTAGCAAACTGGATAATATTGATTAGTAGTTAATTGTAAAAATTATTAAATTGCCACCCCTATACAAATTTATTTAATGGAAACAGAGTTTAAGCAGCGCCAACGTAAAAATTATGCATCGATGCAAACGATATATAATGTAACTATGGGCATTATTATTACTGGTATAGGTATATTAATGTTTTTTAATGAGTCGTTTGGGCTTAATCTGGCTGAAAAGTTTGGAGACCCTTTAATGATTGATTTATTTGGTGGTCTATGTGTAGTATACGGTATTTTTAGGTTATACAGGGGGCTGAAAAAGGAAGATTGATGATGAAAAAGCTATGTATGGAAAAATCTTTTTTGGTTACATTGTTATTGGTAATATTTTTATGCAGTTGTGACAGTAACAAAAAATCATATAGCGAACAATATGATACGCCGTTAAATGGGGAGATTAATATTAGTGTGGATGAAAGTTTTGAACCGGTTATTAACGAGCAGATAAAAGTTTATCAATCTTCTTATCCGGGTACAAAAATAAATGCGCATTATAAATCTGAAGCAGATTGTTTCAGGGATCTTCAGTCGGATAGTACCAGGATGATTATTGTCGCAAAGGGTTTAACCAGGGAGGAAACGGCCTATTTTAATAGCAAAATTTCTTTCAAACCCCAGTTTGGTGTATTGGCATACGATGCAGTTAGTGTAATAATCAATATCGCAGCAGAAGATAGTGTGTTTACGATAAGACAATTAAGAGATAAATTGAGTGGTAAAGATACTTTAGGAGATATTGTTTTAGACGGTAAATCTGCAACTAGTACAGTAAGGTTTTTATTGGATTCAATTTTGAATGGAGACCCATTTGGCAAAAATGTAACTGCAGCAAATGGAAGTAAAGCGGTGGTTGATTATGTTTCAAAACATAAAAATGCAATTGGATTTGTAGGTTCAAGTTGGGTTACCAATGAGCAGGATCCTGAACAGGTAGCCTACCAAAAGCAAATAAAATTTGCCTTGGTAGAATGTAAAAGAAATTGTGATTCAGGATCGTTTGCTAAACCATCACCTGCCACAATAACATATGCACAATATCCTTTGGTACGGCCTTTGTATTATATTTTGAAAGAAAATACAAATGGTCTAGGTTCCGGATTTATGAATTATTTAAATCTGGAAAGAGGTCAATTAGTTTTCAGAAGAAGCTACCTTGTACCGGGAACAATGTATTTTGGAGTAAGAAAAGGAAATATTCAGTAAAAAGCATACAACTGTATAAAATGAAGAAAATGAAGAAAGCAACGTTAACGATTCTTGCGGTTGCATTTGTAACCTCTTTTGCTATTTCTCAAACAATTGATGATGGTATCAAATACCTTTATTATGAACGTGTAAACAGTGCTAAAGAAACACTTCAGAAAGTTGTAGCAGCAAAACCAAATGATGCTTTATCTATTTACTGGTTAGGTCAGGCCTATCTTGCTGATAAAGATATACCCGGAGCCAAAGCCTTGTATCAAAAAGCCTTAACAGCTGGTGTAAATGATCCCTGGATTTGGGTGGGTACTGCCCATGCTGATTTAATGGACAATGGTGATATTAACGCTGCAAAACAAAAATTTGAACAAGCTATCACCGCTACTAAAGGAAAAAAAGGTGTAGAAAATGCAGATATATTAAATGCTATTGGCCGTGCAAATGCCGATGGAAGCAGTAAGCAAGGTGATCCTGGTTATGGCATAGAAAAATTAATCAGGGCTCAGGAAATCAATAAAACCAATCCTGATATCTCCATAAATCTGGGTATTTGCTATTTGAAAATGGGTACAGATAAAGGTGGTGAAGCAGTGGAAGCATTTCGTGATGCTATTGTACGTAATCCACAATATGCCCAGGCCTATTACAGAACCGGAAAAATTTATCAAAGCCAGAATAATACAGAATTTATGAACGAATGGTATGGTAAAGCAATTGCTGCTGATCCAGCATTCGCTCCGGTTTATCTTGCGTATTTTGATTATTATAAAGACAGAGATGTAAATGCTGCCAAAGAGTTCTTAGACAAATATGTTGCTAATGCTGATAAAGATTGTACTGTAGATTATTTTGTGGCAGATTATCTTTATCGTGCCGGTAAATATCAGGAATCTATTAGTAAAGTAAAGGAAATGGAAAGCGGTGCCTGTAAAGACTTTGTTAGAACAAGCGTTTTATATGCTTATGATTATGATAAAATGGGAGATTCTGTTACAGCCAAATCTTATATAGAAAAATTCTTTGCAGCCGCTCCTGCCAATAAAATAGAACCTACCGATTATGTTTTTGCAGGTAAGTTATTGGCCAAGTTTCCAGGTAATGAAGTACAGGCACTATCCTATTTACAAAAAGCAGTTGATGCAGATACAGTAATGGCTAAAAAGCTTGAATACATGACAATCGCTGCCGGAATGTTATCGAAAGCAAAAAAATATAATGAGCAGGTGGATGTTCTACTCAAATTAATTAGCATGAAAGGTAAAGCTACCGCAAGAGACTATTACGATTTAAGTAAAGCTTCCTTGGATGCTAAAAACTGCGTATTGGCCGATTCTATATCAAAGCAATACATTACTGCATTTCCAGATTTACCACAAGGCTACACTTTCAACGTATCTGCCAATAAAATGTGCGATGTCGATACTTCCAAAGGTTTAGCTGTTATTCCGGTAAACAACTATATAGCGTTTTTAAGTAAAGATCTTACCAAAAACAGAAAGACCATTTATAACAACTACTACTTTCTGTTAGTGTATTTTGCACAATATGCCAAAGACCTTCAAAAAGGTATCGATATCTGCGATTCAATGATTGCATTATATCCCGATCCAACCAGCGAAGAGAATAAATTTCCAACTGATACAAAAACAACACTACAAAAAGCCCTGCAAAAGAAAGCAGGTACTGGCAATAACGCCAATCAGGCAAAGCCAGCGCCGGGCGGTGGAAAGCTAAATTAATACTGTATTTAAAACCCACTTTTAAAAGTGGGTTTTTCTTTTCAGTTACTTGCCCTTATTTTTGCCAAGTAATACATTCCTATGACGCTATTAAATATGTTTCTTGATACGGCTGCAGCAAACAGTGCTGCTAATTACCTGCCTATTGGCATACAAATCTTTTTCGCAATAGGTTTTGTGGCAACCATGTTGGTATTATCCAATTTTATGGGCCCCAAAAGGAAAACGAGCGACAAGCTGGAAACCTTTGCCAGCGGTATAGAAACCCATGGAGATGCCCGCCAGCCAATGGCTATTAAGTATTTCCTTGTTGCCATTCTTTTTGTATTGTTCGATGTAGAAGTTATATTCTTTTATCCATACGCCGTTAATTTTAAAGAGCTGGGCTGGGCCGGTTTTGGTGAAATAGTGCTTTTTGTGGCATTTTTCCTTGCTGGGTTTGTTTATATCATTAAAAAAGGCGCATTAAACTGGGAAGATTAATAGCTTCTTCCCGTTGTATTTGTTCATTTTTCCAGGTAAATACGAACTTATAAACAAATCAAGTGTTGTTGATGCAACAATTACCAATTTACATTTTAAATAAATTATATGTCTCGTCCGGTACGTTTTAATATACATGCTAAAGATGCCGATATAAGGGATAATGTAGCAATTACCGAAATGCCCGAAGGTTTACAGGGAGAAGGTTTCTTTGCAACCAATTTAGAACAGGTGGTTGGTCTGGCCCGGAAAAACTCGCTTTGGCCTTTGCCATTTGCCACTTCATGCTGTGGTATCGAGTTTATGGCCACCATGGGTTCTCATTACGATTTGTCCAGGTTTGGATCAGAGCGACTGGGCTTTACCCCTCGCCAGTGCGACTTGCTGATGGTAATGGGTACTATTGCCAAAAAAATGGCACCGGTTTTAAGACAGGTATATCTGCAAATGGCCGAACCACGTTGGGTATTAGCCGTTGGTGCCTGTGCATCATCAGGTGGTATCTTCGATACTTACAGCGTATTACAGGGCATCGATCAGGTTATACCTGTAGATGTGTATGTACCAGGATGTCCTCCAAGGCCCGAGGCCATTTTAGACGGCTTTATCCGAATACAGGATTTGGTACATAACGAAAGTTTGCGCCGTAGAAATAGCGAGCATTATACCGCTTTGCTGGGTAGTTACGGCATTCAATAAATAAAAATTTTGAGCCCGGCTACAGAAAATCCATCGGCTTTTCTTGCGTCGCACTCTTGTACGGCAACAATTCTATTGAAGCTATACATAAAAAGTTCTTAAAACAAAAACAAATAACCTGCTTGGTTTTAGTAAATACAATACATCTTTGCAGGCGAATATCCCATTCTGGGTTGGAGGGGCTTTAATTATGAGTTTAACCAACGAAAAAATACAGCAACGCTTACAGGAAAAGTTCGGAGAACTGGTTTCTGGTTTTGAAGAACCTTATGGTATGCTCACTTTTGCAGCACCAAAAGAAAACAATATCAAAGTATTGCAATTCCTTTTTGATGATGAGGAACTCAGGTTTCAATTTTTAACGGCGCTATGTGCGGTACATTACCCTGAAAGAAAAGGGGAGGAACTGGCCGTGGTGTATCACCTGCATAACCTGGTAGATAATGTACGTATCCGGTTTAAGGTATTTACCGATATTAACCAGCCAGATGTGTATACTGCTACCAGCTTGTATTCCACAGCAAACTGGATGGAAAGGGAAACATTTGATTTTTACGGTGTAAATTTCGTAGGCCATCCCAACCTGAAAAGGATTTTGAATGTAGATGAGATGGATTATTTTCCTTTACGCAAGGAATTTCCATTGGAAGACCAAACCAGAAGAGATAAAGACGATGAGATGTTTGGCCGCGGAGGTTCGTTTATGTAGCAGATAGCTGCATAGCATTACTACCGTACAAGTGAGTGACACAACGATGTTGATTAAAGAATAAAAGTTCATAACCAAAACAAAAAGAATCCGTTCAAGCGGAAAAGGTTTATGTCTGATATACTACATCCCCATATTACATTACCGGAAGGTTCAATTGAAAAACAAACTTCAACATTAAACCTGGGGCCAACACACCCGGCTACACATGGTGTTTTTCAAAATATTCTTGAACTGGATGGCGAACGTATTGTTTCTGCTGAGCAAACAGTAGGGTATATACACCGTGCATTTGAGAAACTGGCAGAACGCAGACCATTATACCAGATTACTACATTAACAGACAGGTTAAATTATTGCAGCAGCCCCATTAATAATATGGGCTGGCATATGACCTGCGAAAAATTACTTAAGGTACAAACACCAAAAAGGGTAGACTATCTCAGGGTAATTATTATGGAACTGGCACGAATATCTGATCATCTTATTTGCAATTCTATTGTAGGTGTAGATACAGGTGCTTTATCTGTATTTTTATATGTAATGCAGTACCGCGAACTGATTTATGAAATTTATGAAGAGATTTGCGGATCTAGGTTAACAACCAATATTGGAAGGATAGGAGGGTTTGAGCGTAATTTTAATAATACCGCTTTTACCAAGCTGGAAAAGTTTATGGCCGAATATCCTAAGGTGTTAAAAGAGTTCGAAACACTGCTTACCCGCAACCGCATTTTTATGGAAAGAACCATTGGTGCAGGCCCTATAGCAGCCGAGCGGGCACTTAACTATGGTTTTACCGGTCCAAATTTAAGGGCGGCAGGTGTTGATTATGATGTGCGTGTGCATAGCCCATACAGCAGTTACGAAGATTTTAATTTTGAAATACCTGTTGGAAAAACGGGTGATTGTTATGATAGGTTTTTGGTGCGTAATTTAGAAATGTGGGAAAGCCTGAAAATTATTGATCAGGCATATAAGAAAGTGCAGGAATTTAAAGGCGCCGAAGCAGAAGTGTACCATGCTGATATACCTGAATATTATCTTCCTAAAAAAGAAGATGTATATACCAAAATGGAAGCACTCATCTATCACTTTAAGATAGTTATGGGCGAAACAGAAATTCCAGCTGGCGAAGTATACCATAGTGTAGAGGGTGGTAATGGGGAGCTTGGATTTTATTTGATTAGCGATGGTGGCAGAACGCCATATCGTTTGCATTTTAGAAGGCCTTGTTTTATTTACTATCAGGCATATTCGGAGATTTCTCAGGGTGCCATGTTAAGTGATGCCATTATTACATTAAGTAGCCTGAATGTAATTGCAGGCGAAATGGATGCATAGCAGTTTTTAATGATTTGCCGTTCATTTGAATAATACGCAAATCTGTAAAATGATAAATAGTTATGGTAAAATTTTCAGATGATAAGCTGGCTAAGGTGCAGGAAATAGTGCAACGTTATCCTGAAGGAAAACAAAAGAGTGCATTAATTCCCGTATTGCATCTTGCACAGGAAAATTTTGGTGGTTGGTTAAGTGCTGAAACAATGGATTATGTAGCTGAACTGCTGCAGATTTCCAGCATTGAAGTATATGAGGTGGCTACTTTTTATAGCATGTATAACCTGCAACCTGTAGGTAAATATTTGTTTGAGGTGTGCCATACTGGCCCATGCATGTTAAGGGGTAGCGATGATATTGTTACCTATATTTATGAAAAACTGGGCATAAAATCTGGCGAAACTACGGCAGACGGTATGTTTACTTTAAAAACAGTGGAATGTTTGGGCGCCTGCGGGTATGCACCAATGATGCAATTGGGTAAATATTATAAAGAGCATTTAACAAAAGAAAGGGTAGATAGTATTATTGAAGAGTGCAAAAAAAATGCGGCTTCCAATAATTAGTAAATATTGTGAGCGATAAATAAAGAATTAAAGTAAGGGCTACCAATAAAGCAAAAGCAATTATTACAATGGGCGTTAAATTACTTTTAGAGAAAGCACATGTGCCAGGCATTCGCGGTTACGATGTATACCGCAGTGAAGGTGGATACCGCAGTGTGGAAAAGGCATTAAAAATGGCTCCTGCTGATATAGTGGAGGAGGTTAAAAAAAGCGGTCTTCGTGGCCGTGGTGGCGCAGGTTTTCCGGCAGGTATGAAATGGAGTTTTATTGCCAAACCTGAAGGTGTGCCGCGCCATTTGGTTTGCAATGCCGATGAAAGTGAGCCAGGTACATTTAAGGATAGATACCTGATGGAAAATATTCCCCACCTGCTAATTGAAGGGTTGATTGTGGCTTCATTTGCCCTGGGCAGTAATGCAACTTATATTTATATCCGTGGTGAATATGCCTGGATTGTAGATATATTGGAGCAAGCTATCAATGAAGCAAAACAAAATGGCTGGTTAGGGAAAAATATTCTGGATACCGGATTTGATTGTGAGATATATGTGCAAAGAGGTGCAGGTGCCTATATATGCGGAGAAGAAACTGCTTTAATAGAAAGTTTGGAAGGTAAAAGAGGCAATCCAAGGATAAAACCACCATTCCCAGCTGTAAAAGGTGTGTGGGACAGGCCAACTGTTGTAAATAATGTTGAAACCTTAGCTGCAGTTGTTCCGGTGATAAACATGGGTGGCGAAGAATACGCTAAAATTGGTGTAGGCAGGTCTACAGGTACAAAATTAATAAGCGCCTGTGGTAATATAAATAAGCCTGGTGTTTACGAAATAGATATGACTATTTCTGTTGAAGAATTTATTTATTCAGAAGAATTTTGCGGAGGTATTGCCAATGGTAAACGAATAAAAGCCTGTATTCCGGGCGGTTCGTCTGTGCCTATTTTACCTGCAAATCTGTTATTTAAAACTGCAAAGGGAGAAACCCGTTATATGAACTATGAAAGCTTAAGCGATGGCGGCTTTGCTACAGGTTCTATGATGGGCTCTGGTGGTTTTATTGTATTGGATGAGGATCAATGTATCGTTAAACATACGTATACGCTTGCCAGATTTTATCGTCACGAAAGTTGTGGACAGTGTTCACCTTGCCGTGAAGGAACCGGTTGGATGGAGAAAATTTTGAAAAGCATTGAAACCGGTAAAGGAAAGATGAGTGATATTGATTTACTATGGGATATTCAGCGTAAAATAGAAGGTAATACAATTTGCCCCTTAGGAGATGCTGCGGCCTGGCCGGTAGCAGCTGCCATAAGGCATTTCAGGGATGAATTTGAATGGCATGTGAATAACCCTATAGAATGTTTAAACAGAAATTTTGGATTGGCGCATTATGCGGATGAAATTCATGTGCCCGTAACAGCTTAGAAATATGAGTGAACAACAATTATTTAAAGTAACAATTGATAACATTACTATTGAGGTAGCCCCCGGTACCAGCATATTGCAGGCTGCCCGATCAATAGGAGGTGATGTTGCGCCACCTGCCATGTGTTTTTATTCTAAACTACAGGGTAGTGGCGGTAAATGCCGTACCTGTTTGGTGGAAGTATCAAAAGGTAGTGAAAAAGATCCGCGGCCTATGCCTAAGCTGGTTGCCAGTTGCAGAACTACGGTGATGGATGGAATGGAAGTAAAGAATATTACTTCGCCTAAAGTAGTAGATGCACGTGCTGGCGTGGTAGAATTTCTATTGCTGAACCATCCGTTAGATTGTCCCATTTGCGATCAGGCAGGTGAATGTCATTTACAGGATTTAGGATATGAACATGGTAAAGCCGGTACCCGCTATGAGTTTCAGCGTAGAACTTTTAAAAAGCACGATTTAGGTCCTTATATTCAATTACACATGACAAGGTGCATACTTTGCTATCGTTGTGTATTTACTGCAGATCAACTAACCAATAGCAGGGAACATGGTGTTTTAAGTCGTGGCGATCATTCGGAAATTGCTACCTACATAGAAAAATCACTGGATAATGATTTTATAGGAAATGTAATTGATGTTTGCCCGGTTGGAGCACTTACTGATAAAACTTTTAGGTTTAAAAACCGCGTTTGGTTTACCAAGCCTGTAGATGCGCACAGAGATTGCCCTACTTGCTCAGGAAAAGCTCAACTCTGGATGAGAGGTGATGAAGTATTTCGGGTAACAGCCCGTAAAGACGAGTGGGGTGAAGTTAAGGATACCGCAGATGGTAAACCAGGTTGGATTTGTAATGAATGCCGTTTTGAGAAGAAAGCAGCCAATGACTGGGTTATAGAGGGCCCATCCGTAATAAACAGACATTCAGTTATTGCTCAGGGTCATTATCTGGGATTAAAAAAACCAGAGGAAACCATTGTGAAAGTAATGAGCGGACAGCAGCCAAGATTCTTTATGGATATCCATGATGTAAGTGGTGTAAATAAGCCAAATATTGAATTAAGCCTTATCAATGGCCCTGCAACAAGCGATGTTTTTAACGAAACCAAAAAAGACTAATCAATCCCATGATACTACTCACTCTTGACTGGGCATTTATTATAGAAAAATTAATACTTATTGCAATTGTGGTGAGTGCATCGCTAGTAATAGCTATGTACGCAACCTATGCCGAACGTAAAGTGGCTGCTGTTATGCAAGACAGGCGTGGCCCTAACCGTGCCGGCCCATTTGGTTTATTACAACCGCTTGCAGATGGTATGAAACTATTTTTTAAAGAAGAAATTATACCTAATAGTTCTAATAAATTTCTTTTCATTATGGGGCCGGCCTTAGCCATGCTAACCGCCATGATGACAAGTGCTGTTGTTCCCTGGGGCAATAAGCTGGAAATTTTTGGCACCACGGTAAGCTTACAAATCGCAGATATAAATATTGGTATTTTATATGTTTTTGGCGTAGTAAGTTTAGGTGTTTATGGTATTATGATTGGTGGCTGGGCTTCTAATAACAAATTTTCTTTGCTGGCAGCATTACGTGGAGCCAGCCAGGTGATTAGCTACGAGTTAGCCATGGGTTTATCATTAATAGCTTTATTAATGATGACAGGTTCACTAAGCTTAAAAACCATTGTAGAAGAACAAATGAAAGGTGGCTGGGGTGGTATACTTGGTTGGAATATTTGGTACCAGCCTCTTGGGTTTCTTATATTTTTTGTTTGTGCCATGGCCGAGTGTAACAGGGCCCCATTTGATTTACCTGAAGCTGAAAGTGAATTAAACATGGGTTACCATCAGGAATACTCTTCTATGAAACTGGGTTTTTATTTGTTTTCTGAGTATATAAACATGTTTATAAGTTGCGCCATAATAACCACTTTGTTTTTTGGTGGTTATGATATGCCTTTTATAGATGAATCGTCAATGTCAGTAAACATGGCAGCATTAATTGGTATTGTTGCTTTTATGGCCAAAATTTTCTTTTTCATTTTTGTATTTATGTGGATACGCTGGACATTACCTCGTTTCCGTTACGATCAATTAATGAACCTTGGCTGGAAAGGTTTGATACCACTTGCATTAGCCAATATGCTTATTACAGGTGCTGTAATATTGGCACGTCAGGGTTTTTAGTTCTTTTTATTGTTGGCCAGGCAAAGAATAATAATCAGGCATTCGTTGCGTCGCACTCTTGTACAGCAGATACTTTAGGCAGCGGTAAAATACATTTACTTACGCTGCACTTAAAGCACAATAGCGATAAAAGCGTACAAGTGAGTGACACAACAGACGATGCCCATAGAACAGAAAGATGGCTAAACAATATTATTTACCTGTTTACGGATAATAGTATTAGATAAAGTTGGTAACAACAGATTAGAAAAATATTTTTGCACCCATATAAACTGAACGCAGATTATGCAGGCATTAACCAATAGGGTAAAAGTAGTAGACCGCAAACCAATGACATTCGGGGAAAAGATTTATCTGCCCGCCGTGTTCAAAGGTATGTCTATCACTTTTAGTCATATGTTCAGGAAAAAACCAACCATTAATTACCCTGAACAAAGAAGGCAGTTTAGCCCGGTGTTTAGAGGATTACATGTGTTAAACCGTGATGAGGAAGGACGTGAACGTTGCACTGCCTGTGGATTATGTGCAGTTGCCTGCCCGGCAGAAGCCATAACCATGGAAGCTGCAGAACGTAAGGATGGTGAAGAGCATTTGTACCGCGAAGAAAAATATGCAGCCCGTTATGAAATAAATATGCTGCGTTGTATTTTTTGTGGATTGTGTGAGGAGGCTTGTCCCAAAGATGCCATTTATTTAAGTGAAACATTTACACCATCAAATTACAGTCGTAAAAAACTGGTGTATGCCAAAGAAGATTTGTTGATACCTAATGTACTTACCGAAGCAGATGACCTTGCAAAGGCAAGAGGTTTATAGTTATGTAAGTAGAAGGTTTACAATAAAATTGAAAAGATATTTTCATCATTATCCTTAACGGTTAGCAGAAACTAATCGCCAACAACATGAGTACTTCTGAAATTCTATTCTGGTTTTTAAGCGTATTAGCACTTTTTAGTGCCATTATGGTGCTTGTTAGCAAGAATCCCATTCATAGTGTGCTTTGGCTGATTGTTGTATTTTTTGCAATATCAGGCCATTACTTATTGCTAAATGCCCAATTTTTAGCCATTGTAAATATTATTGTTTATGCAGGGGCCATCATGGTATTATTCCTGTTTGTAATAATGTTAATGAACCTAAACAAGGAAACAGAACCGAGCAGAAATATATGGATGAAATTTTCGGGTGTTATATCTGGCGGTTTATTGCTTTGGATATTTGTATCTGCTACAAGATCAGCAGGGGAAATAGTGGGTAAAACCGCTATGATAAAAGAAGGTAGTATTGGTTTGATTGAAAACCTTGGTAAAGTATTGTTTACCCAATATGCATTACCATTTGAAATAAGCTCAGTACTTTTTTTAAGTGCCATGGTTGGTGCAGTGGTAATAGGGAAGAAGCAATAGTTTAGTATAGCAATATAATTTAAAATATGCCCTTAAGCAGGGTTTAGTAGATATGCCAATTCAATATTATATTATTCTTGCAGCTTGTTTGTTTTGCATAGGTGTGGCCGGGGTATTAACCCGAAGAAATGCCATTATAGTGTTTATGTGCATTGAGCTAATGTTAAATGCTGTAAACCTGATGCTGGTTGCTTTTTCAAAAATGCACTATGCAGCTGCTTTTGCAACGGACAACGCTTCAACCGCAGGTACTGATGCACAGTTGTTTGTATTTTTTATAATGGTTGTTGCTGCAGCTGAAGTAAGTGTTGGTTTGGCAATTATAGTAATGATGTATAGAAATATTCACTCGGTGGATATTAATTTCTTAAACAGGTTGAAAAATTAGATTTCGAAATATAAAAGCAGATTACAAAAAAATCTGCTATTCACATTTTGATTAATTCAATATGAACAATATCGCATATTTAGTACCATTGTTTCCTTTACTGGGTTTTTTGATAAATGGGCTTTTTAGAAAGTCATTATCAAAAGGTACCATTGGCATCATTGGTTGCGGAACCATACTGCTTTCATTTATTGTAAGCCTTATACTTTTTTTTGATGTTAAAGCAAATGGTGGTGTTGTAGTAAATTATTTCAACTTTATTGATGTTGCCAGTTTTCAAATTCCTTTTGCGTTTCAGATAGATCAGTTGTCTGTTATTTTCCTGCTTATAATTACAGGTATAGGTTTTCTTATTCACCTGTATTCTACTTCATATATGCACGATGAATCATCTGAGCATTTTGGCAGATACTTTGCTTATCTGAATCTCTTTGTTTTTTCCATGTTATTATTGATAATGGGCGCCAACTATGTAATCATGTTTATTGGCTGGGAAGGCGTTGGTTTATGTTCTTATCTTTTAATTGGTTATTGGTTTAAAAATATAAATTATACAAATGCCGCCAAGAAAGCCTTTGTGATGAACAGAATTGGTGACCTTGGTTTTTTGTTGGCTGTATTCTGGTTATTAAGTAAACTAGGCACAGCCAATTATGTAGATGTATTTGAACAGGCAAGTACAGGTTTATCATCCACCGATGTAACTGCAATAACACTTTTGTTGTTTGTTGGTGCCATGGGTAAAAGTGCACAGATACCTTTATATACCTGGTTGCCTGATGCGATGGCGGGTCCAACACCCGTATCTGCATTAATACATGCTGCTACAATGGTTACAGCAGGTATTTACATGATTGCCAGAAGCAATGTATTATACTCTCTTAGTCCGCTTACGCAGGATGTAGTGGCTGTTATTGGTTTAGCCACAGCAATTTTGTCAGCAACCATTGCACTTTTTCAAAACGATATAAAAAAGGTGTTGGCTTATTCAACCGTTAGCCAATTAGGTTTTATGTTTCTGGCGTTGGGTGTTGGTGCTTATACAACGGGTGTGTTTCATGTAATGACACATGCATTTTTTAAGGCATTGATGTTCCTTGGCGCTGGTTCAGTTATACATGCTATGGGTGGGGAACAGGATATTACAAAAATGGGTGGATTGGTAAAAAAACTACCTATTACGGCCTGGACTTTTGTAATTGGCGTATTGGCTATTTCCGGGTTTCCCTTTACTTCTGGCTTTGTTTCTAAAGATGAAATTTTATTAGCGGTGCTTGCCCATAGTCCAGTATTATTCTGGTTTGCAGTATTTGCCGCTATATTAACTGCTGCATATATGTTCAGGTTGATGATGTTGGTATTCTTTGGTGGATTTAGAGGCACACATGAACAGGAACATCATTTGCATGAATCTCCATCTGCCATGACTATTCCATTGATTATCCTTGGTGTATTATCATTGATTGGTGGTTTTGTACAATTGCCACATGTTTTTGGCGGGGAAGATTTTTTTAATCAGTTTCTGGCTCCAATTGTTCCCGCTGTAACACACGAGGGTGCAGAAGCAGCTACTTTAGAATATTATCTTTTAGGAGGTACAATAGTAATACTTGTTATAGTGTATGTTGTTACCAAAAAGCTATTTGCTGTAGACCGCTTTGACGGAGTTTATACCGGATTTAAAAAGGTACTTGCAGATAAATGGTATATAGATGAATTGTATAATGCAGTTATTGTAAATCCACTGGATAAATTAGCAGGCTTTCTTAAAAATGTTGTTGAGAAATCTGGTATAGATGGAATTGTAAACGGTGTTGGAAAGTTTGTGAATTACGCTTCAAGACAATTAAGATTATTACAAAGCGGCCAGGTAGGAAACTATATTTTATTCATGGTTTTATCTATTGCTGTTTTGTTTTTAGTATTCTGGAATCAGGAAATTATTGTACAGTTCCTGCAAAAAATATTTTAGCAGGTAAAGGAAAACAAAAGATATGATTGCATTATTTCTCATATTATTACCATTAATTGGCGGTTTGGCTACTTTTTTTGCAAAAAGTAATAGCGGGGCAAAGAACATTTCATTATTTGTTTCTTTATTAACGCTTTTGCTTGTAATTGCTGGTATTTCAGGAATATTTGGTAGCAGCCTGAATTTTTATGATAGCGCCTGGATAACTCCATTGGGTGCCAGATTTACCATTGGCTTAGATGGCATGAGTAAAATGCTTTGTCTGTTAACTGCAATATCTTTTCCTGTTGTATTTGGTGTTGTTTATAATAACAAATATCCTCAACCTGCATCCTTTTTTGGATTGATGTTATTATTACAGACTGGGTTGATGGGTGTATTTATGGCAACAGATTGTTTGCTTTTCTATTTCTTTTGGGAATTAGCTTTAATACCTGCCTATTTCTTATGTTCTATATGGGGTGGTGATAAAAGAATTAAAGTGACTTTTAAATTCTTTATTTACACATTTATTGGTTCATTATTAATGCTGGTGGGCATCTTATATATTTATTTTAAAACGCCGGATCATTCTTTTGCGTTAACCTCATTTTATAAAATAAAGCTTTCTGCAGCCGAAGAAAATTTTGCTTTTCTTTTGTTCTTTATTGCTTTTGCTATCAAAATGCCGGTTTTCCCTTTTCATACCTGGCAGCCAGACACCTATGAGCAGGCTCCAACTCCGGTAACCATGATTTTAAGTGGAGTAATGGTTAAAATGGGTTTGTTTGCAGTACTGCGTTGGTTAGTGCCTGTTTTCCCTGCTGCATCAACACATTTTAGCCACATAATTATTTTACTATCTGTAATTGGAATGGTATATGCTTCCCTGATAGCCATAAGACAGGATGATTTAAAAAGGCTAATTGCTTATTCTTCTATTGCCCATATAGGTTTAATGTGTGCTGCCATTTTCTCAGCCCAACAAATTGGAATTGAAGGAGTGATGATCCAAATGTTTAACCACGGTATTAATGTTATTGGCTTATGGATAGTTGCCGAAGTAATAGAAACACAGCTCGGTACCAGAAAATTAAGTGAACTAGGTGGTCTAGCGTCTAAAGCTCCAGCCCTGGCAATAATACTTGTGGTGATGGCTTTGGCAAATATTGCATTGCCATTAACCAATGCTTTTGTTGGTGAGTTTATGATGTTTAACGGCTTGTTCAGGTATAATGTATGGATGGCTGCTGTTGCAGGAATTAGTATTATTCTGGCTGCTGTGTATACTTTAAATATGATCCAGAAAATATTCTATGGCGAAACTACTGTAGTTACAGATGGCGCCATTGATCTTGCTATGGGTACAAAGATAATATTGGTTGTGCTGGTTGTTTTGGTTTTAGCACTGGGTATATATCCCCAACCTATTTTACAATTAACCAGTGATACTGTTGCGGCAGTATTTTCAAAATTTCATTCGTAATTTAAGAACAGTATAGACACAATATGAACGCAATAATACTTTCTGCTGCTTTTGGTGTTGTGATGATGCTTTGTAGTTTTCTCATAAAAAACAAAAGCAATTTCAGGCATATTGCCTCTGTGGCTTTACTCATTTTGCTTATTGGAAATATTGCCGATACTTACGGCTATACATTTTTTGCTATTGACACTCACGGAATGTTGCAGTTTAACAGATTTGGTTTATTGTTTAACTCCATAGCAATAGGATCTACACTGCTGTATGTTTTATTAACAGGCAAAGAGATAGAAAATGCAGGGATGCATGTAGCAGAATATTTTACCCTTATTCTTTTTGTGTTGTGCGGGGTAACATTATTATCTGCCTATAATAACCTGCTTACATTGTTTTTAGGTATTGAAATAATGTCCATTCCATTGTACATTTTAACAGGTAGCGATAAGCGAAATATGAAGAGCAATGAAGCTGCCCTGAAATATTTTCTAATGGGCTCATTTTCTACAGGACTTATGCTGATGGGGATTGCGCTTACTTATGGTGGAACAGGAACCTTTAGCCTAGAAGTAGTTCGTAACGCACCTAATATGTATAAGGGGCTGGTTTCTTTTCTTGAAATTCTGGGTTTATTGTTTCTATTAGTGTCAATGGCTTTTAAGGTTTCAGCAGCACCTTTTCATTTCTGGACTCCCGATGTGTATGATGGTGCACCAAGCGTGTTTACTTCTTTTATGGCAACTATTGTTAAAGCCGCCGGGTTTATCGCTTTTATAAAATTATGTGCCGTGCGCATGGCAGAAACAGAATCTGTTGTTGACTGGAAAATGATTTATGCCATTATTATTGTAGCTACTTTATTGGTAGGCAATATTACTGCGGTATTTCAGCAAAGTGTAAAAAGGATGTTGGCATATTCAAGTATTGCGCAGGCAGGTTTTATGTTGTTTACCCTTATTAGCCTAAACGATATGGCTTACGAAGGCATTTTACTTTATTCAGCTGCTTACAGTCTTGCCACAATTGGCATATTTGCTGTGTTGGTAAAAATGAAAGATTATACATTTGATGGCTATAATGGTTTGGCTAAAACACAACCTGTGTTGGCGGCTACCAATACGGTTTTCTTATTGTCTTTATCTGGTATTCCCCTAACTGCAGGATTTTTCGCCAAATACTATATGCTGGCCGCTGTTGTAAAAACAGGCAATTATACATGGCTGGTTATTACTGGCGTTTTATTTGCAGCAGTAAGTGTGTATTATTATTTCAGGGTAATACAGGCTATGTATTTTAAAGAGGGAAATGCCGAAACTACCACTATCGTTCCTTCATTTAAATATGGATTAATAGCTCTTGCTGCCATTATTATTTTATTGGGTATTTTCCCTACGTTGCTACTCAGGTGGTTATATTTCTAACCATTCAAATCAGTAGTTCTCCATCTATCTGTTTTTATTAATGGTCTTGTTTAATTGATGTTATCTTTAATTATCGTTTTCTGTAATACTGTATTGTAAATACGTTATATGGTAATTACATAAAACTGTTGTGGTGAACATAACAGCTGATGCGTATGCATGGCCCTGAAGAGTGCGACGCAAGTAAAGCCTGTTTTTGTTCTACAGCCGGGTACATTATTGCATTTTTCTTGTTTAAATTATTCCTGGAATAAAAATATTAGGCATGACATTAACTGACTCTCTGGGATTGGCTTACCGCACGGTTAGAAGTAATATTCTTAGAACCGTTATTACTGTTTTTATTATTGCTTTTGGTATAATGGCCTTAATTGGTATTATTACCGCAATACAAGCCATGAGTGTGAGCTTAAAGGATAGTTTTTCTACCATGGGAGCCAATGGATTTACTATTGCCTATAAAGAGCGTTTCAGGTTTGGTAACGATAACGAGTCGGAAAAAGTAGATAAAACCAAAAAAGTAAAAAAATCTAATCTTGATAAACCTATTCAGTTAAGGGAGGCAGAACAATTTAAGGCTGCGTTTAAATACCCCGCTCTGGTTAGTATTGCCTTAAGTGGCCCTGGTGCTAATGAAATAAGGTACAACAGTAAAAAAACCAACCCTAATGTTAGTGTACGAGGGGGCGATGAAAACTATTTACTGGTAAATGGTTTTTCGGTTGAAGCAGGCAGAAACCTTAACCTGATGGATGTACAAACCGGCCGCAATGTATGTTTACTGGGTAGCGATGTAGTAAATAAATTATTTGGCGTTGATAACAAAGCTAAAGCGGTAGACAAAATTGTTAGCGTTGGTGGCATTCCCTACAGGGTGGTAGGTATTTTAAAAAGCAAAGGTTCCAGTGCCTTTTTAAGGGCCGATAATGTAATTATTACTTCGTACAACAATGTACGCCGAATGAGTAATGTATCGCCTTCGTTTGTTATTGGTGTAAATGCGGATGATATGCAATTACTGCCCGGCGCTATTGACGAGGCTACAGCGCTATTTCGTGGCATTAGAAAATTAACACCGCAGGATGATGAAAATTTTGCCATTGAAAAAAGCGATAAAATTGCAGCCACTTTTTTAAGTTTATTAAGCAGTATACTTGGTGCCGCAAGTGCCATTGGTTTAATTACACTTTTTAGCGCTGCTATTGGCCTTATGAATATTATGTTGGTGGCCGTAAACGAAAGAACCCGTGAAGTAGGTTTAATAAAAGCCCTTGGTGGCAAAAAGAAAGATATACGCCAGCAGTTTTTATTCGAATCTACTATTATTAGTTTAATAGGTTCAATAATTGGTATTATTCTGGGTGTGCTTATTGGCAATATATTCTCATTGATATTGGGTACCGGTTTTGTTGTACCCTGGGGTTGGGTATTAACAGGCATCATTGTCTGCTCCATTGTAGGCTTACTAGCCGGTTTGTGGCCTGCTATTAAAGCCTCCAAATTAAATCCAATTACTGCACTGCGGTACGAGTAATGCATCCCTTTTTTTTGTAGCCGGGCAATGGTGTAATATGCAGCTTTACTTGCGTCGCACACTTGTGCGTACAGATGCATTGGTCAGCAAAACAGCCAAACAATTCCATAGTACTTTCCTTATAATATCAGGAGGTATGGGTTTATCTTTACCCATAAAATAATTATTGTGCAATTACAATACTGGCAAACCAATTTACCATTTCAACATCCATTTACCATTTCTGGTGGCAGAACAAAAACACACCAGCCTGCCTTAATAGTATCCTTACAACTGGGTCGTTTTATGGGTTTTGGCGAAGCTCCGGCTATTACCTATTATAATATTACTGTAGAAGAAATGATTGCCGATCTGGAAAAGAAAAAGGCATTGGTAGAGAAATTTGCTTTAACAGATCCGGCAAGGTATTGGCATTACCTGCACCATTTGTTTCCACAAAATCCATTTTTGGTATGCGCATTAGATATGGCGTGCTGGGATTTATTTGGACAAATGAAAAACCAGCCAATATATACACTCTGGGACACCCAATGGCAAAACACACCCATTACCGATTATACTATTGGCATTGACAATATAGAAAATATGGTAGCCAAAATAAAAGCCAAACCCTGGCCCATATATAAAATAAAAGTAGGCACGCCAGATGATATTGCAACCATTACAGCTCTTCGGGAACATACGGATGCTGTTTTTAGGGTAGACGCTAATGCCGGCTGGACACTGGAAGAAGCCCTGCAAAAAATACCTGTTTTAAAAGGCCTTGGCGTTGAACTGGTTGAACAACCTCTGGCCAAAGATAATTGGGCTGATATGGAGATATTATACCAGCAATCTGTATTACCACTAATAGCTGATGAAAGTTGTGTTTTTGAAGCCGATGTAGAAAAATGTGCCGGCCATTTTCATGGTATAAATATAAAGCTTACCAAATGCAGTGGCTTAACACCGGCTTTACGTATGATTGAAAAAGCCAGGGCTTTGCAGCTTACCGTTATGATGGGTTGTATGAACGAAAGTACAATTGGCAGTGCAGCCATTGCCCAGTTTTTACCACTGCTGGATTATGTTGATATGGATGGCCCCCTTTTACTGGCAGAAGATATTGCTACCGGCATTAATTATGAAGATGGTAAAATAGCTATTTCTAATTATCCCGGATTGGGTATTAGGGTAACAGGGCTGGTGTAGCTATACAATCCCTATTATGTTTTTTTTGCTCATTAAAGCTATGCTGCACAAGAGTGCGACGCAAGGAAAGTTTAATGCATTGTTATAGCTTGGAACAACATTTTAAAATTATTGACTTTGCTTTAAATATTGTGACACCTTAATTCACTTTGTTGAGTTTTACAAATTATGCCCTTATTAATTTGGGCTTCTTAAATATGAGGGTAACAATAGTGCCGTTATTTATTTCATAGGTTAATTTACCGTCTAATTGTTTGGTTAACAGAGATACTAATTGAGTGCCAAAGCCTGTGCCTTTTGCCGTTTCGTTTACCGCTTTACCAATTCCATTGTCTGAAATTTTTAATTGATATTCTCCTTCTGTACTGGAGTTTGTATTCTGTTCTGTCAAACTGATTTTGATGGCCCCTTTTTCTTTTTCGGTAAAGGCATACTTTAATGAGTTGGTTAATAACTCGTTGGTAATAAGGCCAATTGAAATAGCGGTGTCTACATCCAAAATCAATTTAGGCATATCACATTCTACCTTGATATGTCCATCGGCATTAAAAGAATCCAGAATGTTTTCACTTAGATTGATAAAATAATCCTGCATTTCAATGGCTGCTAAATTTTCACCCTGATAGAGTTTTTGATGAATAATACCCATTGAGTGCACCCGGTTTTGGCTGGCTAACATAGCCGATTGTACCGAGGGATCATCAATTTGATTGGATTGTAAGGCCAAAAGACTGGATACAACTTCCAGGTTGTTTTTTACCCGATGATGGATTTCTTTTAATAGCAATTCATTTTCTGCATTTCTTGCCGCAAGAGATACCTGCGTTGTTTTAAGTTGAGCTACCGTTTTTTCAATTTCTTCATTTTTTTCTTTTAAAGCCAAATTGGCTTTTACTTTTATTTTATTGCTTTTATATAATACAAAAGCAATAATTGAAAACAAAAGTAAGCCGGCTAATAAAAGCAGTATTTGAGTGGTGGTTTTTGTTTTAATTTCTTCAGCTTCAACTGCTTTTAATCTCATTTGTTCATTAAAGCCAATGTTTTGAAAATTAGTAAGTGTTTTTATTTCTTTGCTATTTACAGAATCACTTAAATTTTTAGATAATTGTAAAAAATAAAAGGCGCTGTCATATTTTTTTTCGTCTTTAAAACTTAATGCAAGTGCAGTGTATGCTTCTTCCATTTCTGGTACATAACTACCCAAAGATCTATAGTTATTTATACCTGCTTTTGAATAATACAAACTTGAATCAAGCCTGCCAAGTTTTCTATAAGTGTCTGCCAGTGCAAATTCAGTGAGTGCTACATAAAATGTATTATTATTTTTCTTGAGTAGTTTTAATGCAGCCAGGTAATTGCTTTTTGCATCTTCAAAATTTCCTTTTCTGAATTGTATATCTCCGATTGCTTTATTGGATGCTCCTTTGTAGTTTTTGTTTTCGATATTACCTTCAATTTGCAAAACAATTTTCTGAAAATACAGCGCAGAATCCAGGACACCCATATTTAAATATGCATTGGCAATATTATTGTTTATAGTCCACCTTAAATTAAAATCATTAGTTTCTGTTTCAATTGTTTTTTTTGCTTCTTTTAATTCGGAAAGTTGTTTGTCAAAATTATTTGTACGGCCATACAACATAGCAAGGCTATTTTTTATATAGCCTAATAATATGATTCTGTTTGTTTTTGGATCATTGCTGGTAAAATACTTATTAAAAAACGGCGTGATAATCACATCATTTGCAATGTTTTTATCTTCAATTAATGTATTGGCAATAAGTAATTTACTAAGTGCATTTGCATAGTCTCCGTTGCTCAGTAGTGTATATCCAAGGTCGCTTAGTATACTTGCCTGGTAAAATTTTTGATGTAGTTTTTCTGCTATCGAATAAGCAATATCAGCATAATAGATAGAGCTATCTCTATTTTTTTCTGAGTATTGTAATGCTAGCGAACAATAATTATTCAAACGAATGGTATCATTTTCAGCGTAGGAAATAGTCCGACAACTTAACAAAATAAATAAGATTAAAACACAACTTTTAATCTGGTTCATTATTATGATTTTAAAGTGTTATGATAAATGTTGTTTCTTCTCCTTCTATTGTGTCCACTTTCAACTCCCCGCCATGAGCTTTAATAATATCATAACTTAAACTAAGGCCCAAACCGGTTCCCTGACCAGTTGGTTTGGTGGTGAAGAAAGGTTGAAAAATTTTATCTACTATTTTTTGTGGGATACCATTTCCATTGTCTGATACCCTAATTTCTACTTTATCTCCAGCCTTTTTTGTTGATACGGAAACAGTTGGTATAAAGCTTTCCCTTTGCTGTTTTTTCTTTTCTGCAACAGCATAAAACGCATTGTTGTACAAATTCAATAACACCCTGCCAATATCCTGCGGAATAATTTGGATGCTGCCCAATGTTTCATCAAAATGGGTTATTATTTCCGCATTAAAATTTTTGTCTTTTGCCCTTAGTCCATGGTAGGAGAGCCTTAGGTATTCATCGGCCAAACCATTGATATTAGTGAGTTCTTTTGTACCAGTCATTTGTCTGGAATGCTGTAGCATGCCTTTTACAATGGCTTCGGCACGTTTGCCATGGTGGTTTATTTTTTCTGAATTTAAATCAATATCATCAGCAATGGATTTTACTTCCTCCATATTTCCCTTTACAATTTCATCTTTTAAATCTGCAATCAATTCCTTGTTTAATTCTGAAAAATTATTCACGAAGTTTAAAGGGTTTTGTATTTCATGTGCAATGCCCGCAGTAAGCTCTCCCAGAGAAGCCATTTTCTCCTGCTGAATTAGCTGAGCCTGCATTGCCTTTAGTTCAGATAAGGTGCTTTCCACTTTAAGTTTTTCTTCCTGCAACAAGAGGTTTGCCTTACGCTTATGCTGGTTGCTTTTGTATTGAATAATTGCTATGATTATTACCGCCAATACAATTATTCCAAGTGCAGCGATAGCAAAATATTGCTGATTTTTTATTCGTTGTGCATCAGCGTCTTTTTTATCCTGATCAGCTTTGGTAACCGCTTCTTTTTTGTCAAATTCAAATTGCATCTGCGACTGCACTATTTTTTTGGTATTCTCTTCATTGTATAAACTATCGTGGTAGGTAATGTATAATTTATAATGCTCTAAAGCCTGTTCAAAATTATGCAGGGTGCTGTCTAAAACCACCAGGTTCTTATAAGCATTTTGTATATGAGCAATATTGCCTATTTCTTTTGCAAGTGCCAAGCCTTTGCTAAGGTAATCCAGTGCAGTAGCTGATTTTTTTTGTTTAGTGTACACATTTCCTATTTCAATATAGGCTTCTGTCATACCTGCTTTATTGCCTAACTCTTTTTGAAGCTTTAATGCGTTTACATAATTTTTTAAAGCTTCTTCATAATTTTCTTTATCACCATAAATAACACCAATATTAAAATAAGCTTCAGCTATTCCCCCCTTATCACCAATTTCCTGTGTTATTTTTAAACAAGTCAACTGACTCTTTAATGCTTCAGTATAATTTTTCTGGTAAATGTAAATAACAGCAATATTATTATAAGACCTTGCAATTGATGCCTTATCGCCTATTTTTTCCTGTATTTTTAATGCCTTAAAATGATAGTTTAGCGCTTCAGGGTAATTCCTTAGGTTCCCATGAATAATCCCTATGTTGCCGTATAATATTGCGCAGCTTGCCTTATCTCCCAACTCTTCATCTATTTTCAAAGCAGCTAAATAACTTTTCAGCGCTTCAGGGTAATTACCCTGATCCTCATAAACAAGGCCTATGTTATTATAACAATCAGCTATGCCTTTTTTATTGCCTATTTCCTTTCTTATTTTTAAAGAAGCTAAATCATATTTCAACGATAGTGTACTATTACCCTGATCATAATAAATAAGCCCAATATTACTGTACGAAGTGGCAATTCCTGCTTTGTCATCTATTTCTGTTCTGATTTTTAAAGAGGCAAAATTGTTTTTTAATGCTTCCTCATAATTGCCCTGTTGCCTGTAAATAAGCCCAATGTTATTGTAGGCTTTTGACTTTAAATTTAAAGCTTCAGATGCGGCAGGTGTATTTCCTCGTCCTGAATTTGTTGAAATAAGGTCATCGTATATTTTTAATGCATCCAGGCTATTTTTTAAAGCTTCATCATAAGCTCCAAGTTTCATGGTTGCTACACCTTTCCATAAAAAAGAAGTAGCTACACCAATTTTATAATTTGTTTTTGTAGCCAATTCAAAAGCCTTATTGGCAAAATATACTGCTGAATCCGGATCATTGTTTCTTAATTGATAGGCAAGCCAGTTAAGGGTATTTATTCTTGTGGTATCTACTTTGGTTGATTGTAAAACTTTGGTAAGGGAGTCAATTGTGTTATTCTGGGAATAGCATTGCATGGAACCTATGATACATAGAATAATAATAATCTTTCTCATGGCAATAATTAATGTTAATTGAATAATATACAATGCAGTTAAAAAATGCAATTCTTATAATACAGCCTAATATTTTTTATTAAACAATCACCTGTTCTTTAGTCAGCTTCGTTGTTAAGCATTTGCTGCTTAGTCACGCAAATACCTTACTTGTACGTCCTGTTCTTTGCTTAGCTGCATTAATACAGTACAAGTGTGCGACGCAAGTAAAGTTTAATCTATATTCTTAAGCTTGGTACAAAAACTATTTAACCCACCGGGAACTGCATGATAAATGTTGATCCTTCACCTTCTTTACTTTCCACTTTTATTTCTCCATTATGTGCTTTTACAATATCATAGCTCAAACTCAATCCTAATCCGGTTCCCTGTCCAGTTGGTTTTGTTGTAAAGAAAGGCTGAAATATTTTATCAACGATTTTTTGAGGGATACCATTGCCATTATCTCTTACTTTAATTTCTATTTTATCTCCAATCTTTTTTGTTGATACAGAAACTGTTGGTGTAAAGCTTTCAGGTTGTTGTTTCTTCTTTTCACCAACGGCATAAAAAGCATTATTGTACAAATTCAACAAAACCCTTCCTATATCCTGTGGAATAAGAAGGATGCTGCCAATTGTTTCATTAAAATCGGTAATTATTTCCGCATTAAAATTTTTGTCTTTTGCTCTTAACCCATGATAGGAAAGCCTTAGATATTCATCTGCCAGTGCGTTGATATTAGTGGGTTCCTTTACGCCACTGCTGGTTCGGCTATGTTGTAACATACCTTTTACAATGGCTTCTGCACGTTTGCCATGGTGGTTTATTTTTTCTTCGTTTTGCCTTAAATCATTGGCAATGGCTTTTGCATCCTGCCAGTTTTGTTTTTCTATTAATTCATTTAATTCTTCAACCAATTCTGTATTTAATTCTGAGAAATTGTTTACGAAATTTAGCGGATTTTGAATTTCATGTGCAATGCCAGCAGTGAGCTCTCCTAATGAAGCCATTTTTTCTGATTGGATAAGTTGGGATTGGGTGGCTTTAAGTTGTGTCATAGCATTTTCTATTTCTGCGGTACTTTTTTTCAGGGCTGCATTGGCTTTTTGTTTATTTCTAAATCCGATAAAAGCTACAAATGCTAGCACCAATGTTAATCCCAGTCCAATAATTAGTGCCAGTTGTTTGGCATTGGCAATATCATCTTTTGCTTTTTGTTCAGCTTTTTGTACCTGTTCTTTTTTCTCAAATTCAAACGACATGGAGAGTTGGGTAGTTTTTCTAATGTTATTATTGCTGCGTACAGAATCGGAAATCACCGCTGCTTTTTTGTAAGTGTCTAGTGCCCTTACATATTTGCCGGTTTTTTCATAACACTCTGATAATTCTTTATACAGTTTTCCTGTGGCATCCGTATACATATCCGTTTCTTCTATTGATGAAAACCCTTTTTCGAAAAATGGAATGGCTTCTTTCCATTTTTCCTGTAATCGTAAAACCGCACCCATGGATGTATATGCCTGAAATATATTTAAGGGTTGGGCTGCAGCATCTGCCAGTACAATTGCTTTTTTTGACAATGATTCAGCCCCTTGCCATTGGCGCATATTGGCCAATGCTACTGAAGCTTTTGACAAGCTGGCTGCCTGTATACCCTGGTCTCCCAAACTTTCCCCTAAAGCAGCAGCTTTAGTGGAAAAATCGTAGGACTTTTGCCATTTACCCTGGGCATTATATAAAACTGCCAGATTGGAGTAATTGTATAATTCAACATTGTTAAGGCTATTTTCTTTTGCGATTTTTATTGCCTGCAGATAAACCTGTTCTGCTTTTGCTGTATCGCCTATATTTTCATAAGTGTTTCCGATGTTGGTTAGGGTATAAGCCTGATTAATAAGGTCTTTTTGTTCTTCGGCTATGCTTAAGGCCTTTTGTTGGTAATATAGCGCCCTTGAAAAATTGGATTGTTGCTGATAACCGATACCTAAATTCGAATAGGTGCCAGCCAACCTTTCCTTATTGTTGTTTGCCAGGAAAATACGGAGTGCTTTTTCGTAGAAATTGATGGATGAATCATATTTACTTTGCATGCCTAACAGCATGCCTGTATTTGAGTATAGGTCAGCAAAATCAGCAGAGTCTTTTGATGGCTTTATGAATTGCGACAAATAACTTACTTGTTCCGAAGCGGCTTTAAAATCGCCCTTATAGCAATAATTGATGATTAATCTTTGCCTGGTGTCTATTTCTGCACCGTATAAATTGTATTTTTTTATGCCTTCCAGATTCTTTAGGCATATGGCTATAGAAGAGTCCAGATTAACATTAGTATATGCAATTGATTTTTTTACCATTAACCAGATTCTTCCGGTATCAGTTGTTGCTTTGCTAATTAAGATATTTAAACTGTCTATTTTGGCATTTTGGGTATATCCGCTTAGCGCAAAACAAAAAATAAGCATAGATAGGGCGAATGATTTCATCTGAAGTTTTCTTTAATTGTGGCAGGTAACGGAACGATACTATGTATAGGCAAAATACAAATAACAATCCATAAAAAGTGGGCTTATTATAATTGGTTGCGGCGCAATGGTTTTATTGTTGCCAATCATGCTGCCGTACAAGAGTGCGACGCAAGTATAGCCGCCCTATGTATCTGCAGTTGGCTACATAAAATTTGCCTATATTTAGTTTACTAATTTTAATTAAAACGATTTGCCATGGCTTTAAAAAATAATTCCCGCCGCAATTTTATTAAGCAAGCTGCAACTACAGCTGCCGGTTTCTATATTGTACCCCGCCATGTATTGGGCAGGGGTTACCGGGCACCCAGTGATAAATTAAATATTGCCGGCATTGGCGCTGGTGGTAAGGCAGAAGTAAACCTGCCCTATGCCTGGAATAATGGCGCCGAAAACATTGTAGCACTTTGCGATGTAGACGACCGCATGGCGGTGAAAGCAAGAACACAATGGCCAAAAGCACCTTATTATAAAGATTTTCGAGACCTGCTGGATAAAGAGCATAAAAACATAGATGCTGTGATGGTTACTATACCTGATCATATGCACGGCGTTGCAGCACTGGCTGCTATGCAAATGGGTAAACATGTGTACTGCGAAAAGCCCTTAACGCATGATATTTACGAAGCCCGTATTCTAACAAAAGCTGCAGAAAAATACAGGGTAGTTACACAAATGGGCAACCAGGGCAGCAGCGGCGATGATACACGTAATATTGAAACCTGGATTCAGGGTGGTGTAATTGGCGATGTACATACCGTGCATGTTTGGACCAACCGACCCACCTGGCCGCAGGGTATTCCTACGCCAACCGGCAAATTCGCCATTCCCCGGGAGTTGGATTGGAATTTATGGTTAGGAACTGCACCCTTCCGCAATTTTAACCCAACCTATTTACCGGCTACCTGGCGTGGCTGGAGTGATTTTGGTACAGGTTCCTTAGGCGATATGGGTTGCCATTTTATTGATGTACCTTACCGTGCATTAAAACTTCGCTATCCCATGTCGGTTTCCTGTAGCGTGGGTTCTGTGTACTCAGGCTTTTTTAATGAGGAAGTGTATACCGATAGTTATCCGCCATCATCAGTTACCTATATTAAATTTCCAGCCCGCGAAGCCATGCCACCCGTTGAACTGGCCTGGTACGATGGCGGTATTAAGCCAAGAAGACCCGACGAATTATTGCCCGATGAACCCATGGGAGAGTGGGATGGTGGCATGATATTCGAAGGCACAAAAGGCAAATTAATGGCCGGTTTATTTGGCCGTAACCCCACATTATTGCCTACCCGCCTTATGAAAGAAAGTCAGCTGCCGCCTTCAAAGTTTCCTTTTGTAGACCGCAGTACCGAAGGCCATCAAACACAATGGACCAATGCCTGCAAACAAGGCTATGGTGCTTATACCAGCTCTTCATTTGATAAGAGTGGCCCCTTGGCCGAAACAGTTCTCATGGGTAACCTTGCCGTGCGCAGTTATAATTACCAGGAAAAAAATAGCAAGGGCGATATATCTTACCCCGGTCGTAAAGAATTATTGTGGGATGGTGAAAATCAACGTATTACCAATTTTGAGCCTGCCAATCAATTTGTGCGCAGGCAATACCGCGGTAATTATTCCCTTAATCTATAATAATATACCATACAGTTGGGCTTATTTTATGGGCCCAACTGTATTTTTTTAATGTGACTTTACTTGCGTCGCACACTTGTACAACACAATAAAGGGCAGCAAAACAGCCAGTCCTAATTTACTTATTCCTTATGCGCGGTTACTGCATAACCATGCAATACTTTTACTTTCAATTTATCGTCTTTAGCGCTCACCAGTTTATACTCTAGAAACTCACTTTTTTTATTTAGAAAACCAATAATACAGGATAGCGATTCAGTACCCGGTTTTATTTGTACCACTGGCGCTATGCCAAAGTTGGGTATTTTGAGGGTATCTGTAGCTGTAAGCTCCATATACTGCATTTTAATCAGGTATACGAATGTGGCTTTTGTTTCGTAAATGTTTACGGCAAATTTCCAATCGTTCAATTCATCCGGTACCTTTTTTGAAAAAGAAGCTACCGGTTTTTTGTTTACTACCGTTCTTGTTTGGGGAACAGTATCGTTAATAATACGTCTTTCAATAATTGGCGGAGTGCTGTCAGCCGTTGTTCCGCTGCTGCTTTCTGTGTTGTTGCACGACAAAAAAACAAACAATAATAAAGTGCAGCCTGCTTTTAGCGAGTTGAATAATAATGATGACACCAGATAAAGTTTTTTAGTGATAAAATTTAGCGGTACTACTGTAAATACCCCGAGATTTCGTTAACAAAATGGGTAATGGGGTTAAAGCCGGATAATACCAATGCAGTAACTATTAAAAAGGCAATACCATACAATGCTCCCCAAATATGTGCTGAGTGATTAATATTATCTGCCCCCTTTTTGCTCATATAGGCCGAAATAAACAGGTATACAGGTGCAAAAATAAACCCCGGAATAATGGGTGGAATGATAAAGAATCCAATCTCGTTGGTGGGGTCTAAAAAAATGCTGGCAAATACCACTGCCGATACTGCACCCGATGCACCCAAACTGCGGTAGCCATAATCGTCTTTATGTTTGTTGTAAGTGGGTACCAAACAGGCACCTAAGGCAGATATGTATAGAAATATATACAGCATGGGGCCCTTTGCTGCAAATATTTCAGCAAAATAATATTCCAGATTTCTGCCAAAAAGATATAAGGAAATCATGTTAAATGCCAGGTGCCCAATATCTGCATGAATAAAACCACAGGTAAAAAAACGATACCATTGATTATTGCTGGATATGGATGGTGGATAAAAAATCAGATCATTATATAATTTGTGGTTTGAAAAAGCCACATAAGAAATAATACAGGTAATTACCACAATAATAATGGTGATGCTTGTCATTGATTAAACATGTTAATAGGTAACAAATATATTGTAATCACAGCCATAATTATTGGTGGTGATATTTTTCATTCTTTAGTATGGTGCAGGCCCGGTACAGTTGTTCACTTAGTATTAGCCTTACCAGCATATGTGGAAAAACCAGTCCGGATAAGCTCCATGTAAAATTGGCCCTTTTCATAATGGTTTCATCTGTACCAAAAGCACCGCCAATTAAAAAAACAAGCCTTTTAGTGCTTTCGTTTGCCCTTTGTTGTACAAATGCAGCCAAATCTTCGCTGCTTAATTGTTTTCCTCTTTCATCCAGTAGCACCAGAAAATCCTCTTTTTCCAGTTTTTCAATAATAATTTTGCTTTCCTGTTTTTTTAGTTCTGTAGCACTCATTACACCTGCATTTTTAGGCGGCGGTATTATAAGCCAATCAACAGAAAAATATTTATTTAGCCTTTTGGTAAAATCTTCAGTGCCCATTTTAATATAGGGCTCATGTGGTTTTCCAATACTCCAAAGTTGAATTTTCATAATAAACGAATCTGTTGTACTTATAATTGTAAGTGCGTTTTTCCAAATTAATTATCCGCAATAGTACACAAATATTAAAAGGCATGTTAAGCAACTTCGCCAACGGTGCTATTTAAAGAAATATGGTAAAACGGCAGGTGGTTTATATCCGTATTACCCGGGCTTGTTAAAAATTACCATAATTCGTAATGGAAATATTTTTCATTTGGCATTAGTCTACTAAATTTGTGCTCTAATAAAAATTGAACATGAACTATTGTTGTATTACCTTGAATTGTTGTGGTGTTTATATATCCTGAGAAAAGGTAATCTTCAGTATGATTATATTGCCCTTCTCAATAAAGAAGGGCTTTTTAATACAATTTATATGGAATATCCCGGTTATATACTTAGTAAAAACCTGCCTTCAGTAAAAGCTATCCATAGCTTTACCGAAGAACTGATTGGTTATCTTTTTCCGGTAACAGATGATCCTGAGATGTTCCTGCAATATCACGAAGCGGCATTATATAAACTAATGGCCGATTTTAAACAATTGGTTATTTCTGTTGATCAGGCCGGCAAACTGGATGCGGCTGCCATAACTGAAGGCTTTTTTGCGGAATTATCTACCATAAAAGATAAGTTGATTAAAGATGCTCAACTCATTCTGGATTACGATCCTGCAGCAGAAACTTTTGAAGAAGTATTGCTTTCCTATCCCGGCTTTTATGCCATTATGGTGCATCGGCTGGCAAATATTATGTACCGGTTTGATTTGCCTTTAATTCCCCGCTTTATTAGTGAGTGGGCGCATAGTAAAACAGGTATAGATATTAACCCCGGCGCCACTATTGGTTGCCCGTTTTTTATTGACCATGGCACCGGTGTAGTGATTGGCGAAACGGCTGTTATTGGCGATAATGTAAAAATTTATCAGGGCGTAACATTGGGCGCATTGGCAGTACGAAAAGAAGATGCACAGGTTAAACGCCATCCCACCATTGAAAACAATGTGGTTATTTATGCCGGTAGTACCATTTTAGGTGGCCGCACCATAATTGGGCACGATAGTATTATTGGTGGTAATACATGGGTTACACAAAGCGTACAACCCTTTAGTGTGGTTTATCATAAAAACCAAACCGTGGTTAACGATAGAAAAGATTTTGAAGAGCCTATTAACTTTATTATTTAAGGGGTTTATTTTAGCCGCATGATAGCTAAAAGTACAAGAGTGCGACGCAACGGCTGCCTGATTATTAACGAAAAGATGGGTACATACACAAACGCATAAATCATATTTTAAAACACATATAATGAAAGCAAACACTATTTTAGAAACTATAGGCAATACGCCACATGTGCGCATTAACAGGCTTTATCCCGCCAATATAGAAGTATGGAGTAAGCTGGAAAGAGCTAACCCCGGCGGTAGTATTAAAGACCGTATTGCATTGGCTATGATTGAAGATGCAGAAAAGCAGGGCTTACTAACCAAAGACAGTATTATTATAGAACCTACCAGTGGTAATACCGGTATTGGCTTGGCAATGGTGGCCGCTGTTAAAGGCTATAAACTGGTACTGGTAATGCCCGAAAGTATGAGTATTGAACGCCGCAGGTTAATGAGTGTTTATGGTGCTACTTTTGAACTTACCCCACGCGAAAAGGGCATGAAAGGCGCCATAGAAAGAGCGAAAGAAATGGTAGCTTTTACCCCAAATGCCTGGATGCCCCAACAATTTGATAATGCCGCCAATATTGCCATACACGCTACAACTACGGCACAGGAAATACTGGCCGATTTCCCCGATGGGATTGATTTTTTAATTACCGGTGTAGGTACCGGTGGCCATATTACCGGTGTAGGCGAAGTGCTTAAACAGCAATTCCCTCATCTAAAAATATTTGCAGTAGAGCCAGAGTTATCACCGGTTATTAGTGGCGGTGCACCCGGCCCACACCCTATACAGGGTATTGGCGCCGGCTTTATACCAGGCAACCTGCATACCGCTATATTAGATGGTACCATTCAGGTTAGTAAAGACGAAGCATTTGATTTTGCCCAACGTGCCGCAAAAGAAGAAGGTCTGTTTCAAGGCATTTCCAGCGGCGCAACCATGGCGGCAGTAGCCAAAAAACTGGCCGATATTCCAGCAGGCAGCAAAGTGCTTATTTTTAATTACGATACCGGCGAGCGGTATTTAAGTATAGAAGGATTATTCTCCTAACAAAAGCAAAGCCTTCTTCACCGAAGGCTTTTTTGTAGGTATATTATCCCCAAAAGCAGGCGGCTGTGCATAACCTTACGCTTATTGGTAAGGGTTTGCTACTTTTGCCGTCATTTATTTAAAAGCAAAGAATAAAATGTTGGGCCCGGCAATAAAACAGGTGTCAGGCATCCGTTGCGTCGCACTCTTATACTGTTAGCCCAACATGCAGCAAAAACAATTCTAAAGATTAGTGTTATGGAAAATGGCGTAAATGAAAAAGTACATTGTTTAATTATTGGCAGTGGTCCGGCAGGTTATACCGCAGCAATTTATGCTGCCAGGGCCAATATGCATCCGGTATTATATCAGGGTATACAACCAGGCGGACAATTAACCATTACCACCGAAGTAGAAAATTATCCCGGTTACCCCGAAGGTATTCAGGGCCCCGAAATGATGGCGCATTTTGAAAAACAGGCTGCCCGCATGGGTGCCGATATTCGTTATGGCCTGGCTACTGCAGTAGATTTTACCGGTCCGGTACATAAAGTGCAGATTGATGAAGAGAAATGGATAGAAGCCGATGCAGTAATTATCTCCACTGGCGCATCAGCCAAATGGCTTGGACTGGAAAGTGAGCAGCGGCTTAATGGTTATGGTGTAAGCGCATGTGCCGTTTGCGATGGTTTCTTTTTTCGCGGCAAAGAAGTATCTATTGTAGGTGCCGGCGATACAGCCTGTGAGGAGGCTTTATATTTATCAAAACTCGCCTCAACTGTGCATATGATTGTGCGTAAAGATGAGCATGGCATGCGTGCCAGTAAAGTGATGCAGGATAGGGTGAAAGCTACCCCCAATATTAAAGTATACTGGAGTTCTGAAACATTGGAAGTAGTGGGTGAAAATAAAACAGAAGCCATACGCATAAAAAATAATAAAACCGGCGAAGAACAAACCATACCTGTAAGTGCTTTTTTTGTGGCTATTGGCCACGAGCCAAACAGCGGTATTTTTAAACCATGGATAGAAATGGACGAAGCCGGATATATACAAACCATTCCTGGGTCTTCTAAAACCAATATTGCCGGTGTTTTTGCTGCCGGTGATGTGCAGGATAAAACCTATCGCCAGGCAGTTACAGCAGCAGGCAGTGGTTGTATGGCTGCATTAGATGCAGAGCGTTACTTAAGTGCCGCTGGTATTGTTTAAAATTACATTGCATTATACATTTAAAGCAGTTGCCAATTGGTAACTGCTTTTTTGTTGCCCATTTTTTGCTCCTATATTTTATTCAGTACAAGAGTGCGACGCAACCGGGATGCCCAAAGAAAAATTGCCCGGCACAACCATTTACCTAAATAATATTCTAATAAAGCAAGCTATTTTTACACATGCTTACAATTGAATTAAAAAACCTGCACTTTCATGCACATCATGGTATTTATGCTGAGGAAACCCTGGTAGGTGGTAGTTTTGCAGTGGATGTATCAGTAGCACATATGCCTGCCGTTTTCCCCGTAACACAATTGAAAGATACTATTGATTATGGTGCGGTATTTTTACTGGTACAAGCCCGTATGCTACAACCGGTGCATTTGCTGGAAACCCTTGCTACATATATTGTTTCCGATATATTTAATGCTTTTGTTACGGCAGAGCAGGTAGATATTTCCATTACCAAAATGGCACCTCCGGTTATTGGTTTTCAAGGTGCTTTAGGGGTACGCTTTTCTATGAACCGACAGGCCTTTATGGCCAGCCAGCCATAATTATGGCCGTTTAGGATAACAGTTTACTTAATGTGTTATTTTATAGCTTAAATACAGATTAAGTTGCATTAACTTTTTAAAAAATAAACAAAGCTTCATTATAATTTAATCCAATCCCTATAATATTAGTAGGTAATATAGAATTAATTATTAAGTTTGTTTAACTCAAACAATAGTAGAACTAATATTAAAACTCAAACAACTGAATATGGTTTCAAAACTGAATTCTGATGAAGTATTAAATTTTCTCATAATTGTAAGTATCATCCTCATTTCTGCCCGCTTGTTGGGAGAAGTATTCCGGTTTTTTAAACAACCTGTAGTGGTTGGTGAAATATTGGCTGGTATTATTATTGGCCCATCATTACTGGGATCTGCTTTCCCGGATTTGTTTAAGGAAATATTTACCAGTCAGCCAAGGGCGTATGGTGCTTTTGATGGTTTGGCCAATGTAGGTGTTATTTTGCTTATGTTTATTGCCGGAGCCGAAGTAGACCTTAAACAAATACGCAAAGAAGGTAAAGCTGCCGCCTCAATAAGTTTAATGGGATTAATATTGCCTTTTGCCCTGGGCTTCTTATGTATCTGGTTTTTTCACGATTATATTTTTGCTGTTCCGGCTACAGATCGTTTAATACCAGCCCTGTTTTTTGGTACAGCGCTTTCTATTACTGCATTGGCGGTAATTGTAAAAGTGTTGATTGACCTGGATATTATCCGCACCAAAGTGGGTGGCCTGGTACTTACTGCCGCCATGATTGATGACTTTTTGGGTTGGATACTATTCTCTATCATCATTCAAATGATGAATGCCAAAGGGGGAGAAGCCAATGTAACTACCATTTTAATGATATTGGGTTTTGTGGCATTTATGATGACTATTGGTCGCTGGCTGGTAGATAAAATTCTTGCGTTTGCTGCTACTTATTTGTCACCACCCAGCGGTGTAATTACTGTAGCTATTTGTTTGTGCTTTTTGGGTGCCGTTGTTACCGAGTATCTTAAAATACGTGGCATATTTGGTGCATTTCTGGTGGGTGTTGCTGTAGGCGATTCTAAGCATTTTACACACCATATTCAATCACTTATACAGGCTTTTATTGTTAATATTATTGCGCCATTATTCTTTGCAACCGTAGGTTTAAGGGTAAATTTTGTTACCAATTTCGATTTATCTACCGTTACAGTAATTCTGGGTATTGCCTGTATTGCTAAAATTGTAGGTGCCGGTGTAGGTAGCCGTATTAGCGGTTTAAATAAAAACGAATCGCTGGCCGTTGCATTTGGTATGAATGCCCGTGGCTCGCAGGAAATAGTGCTGGGACTAGCCGCCCTGCAGGCTAAAATTATAGATGAACAGGTGTTTGTAGGCCTGGTGGTAATGACGATGGTAACCATTCTTATTGCCGGCCCGTTAATGAAGCGCTTCCTGGAGAAAGACCTTGCTATGCGCCGCGTAAATCCCGAAGGTTAAATTTTATTTTTTTTATATCATTAAGCACTCAATCTTATGCATTGGGTGCTTTTTTTGTGCATTCTATTGAAATATAAGTGGGCGTATTAGCCATGCCAATTGCCGCTATTGGGCTTTACTTGCGTCGCACACTTGTACTGCGGAATATCCATTGGCTGTTGGCTTATAGCTAATGGCTAAAAGCTCATTCCTGTTCAGAAAGTACAAGTGTGCGACGCAAGTACAGCTGCTTTTTATTCTAGTGCCCGGTCCATAAGGTTAATGTACCAATACATGTGTTTGTTTTATGATGCCCATTACAAACACACTTTGTACCTGGCCAATATTATCGCTTTGGCTTAGTTTGTTCACATGAAAATTATAGTAGTCTTCCATATTTTCGGCCAGCACTTTTAGCATAAAATCAAATTGGCCGGATATATTGTAACATTCCACCACTTCGGTTAACTCGTGAATGGTTTGTATAAATGCCGCCCCTGCATTTTTATTATGCTCTTTTAGCGAAACATAGCATATAACCATAAGTCCCTTTTTTACTTTAGATGGGTCTAACAGGGCTGCATATTGCTGTATTACGCCATTATCTTCCATGCGCTTAATGCGTTCGTGCACGGGTGTTGTGCTAAGGTGTATTTTTTCAGAAATTTCTTTTACCGTAATACGGGCATTTTGCTGTAGTAAACGCAGTATCAACAGGTCTTTATCATCCAACGGAATGCCGGGTGTAGTGGATTGTGCTGTTTGTAAAGTCTTTGCCATGGTTTACTTGTGTTTTATGCTGCAAAAAATGAAAAAAGGTTAATAATATTCCAAATTTAATTAATTATATATTGTTTTATGCTGTCAAATTATCTTTGCTGTTCTAAAAAAGTAATATATGTCTACCGTTGCACAAAAAATTGATTTTAGCTTACCCAATAAAGTAAAAGATATTTCGCTGGCAGAATGGGGCCGCAAAGAAATTCGTTTGGCCGAAGCAGAAATGCCGGGCTTAATGTCGCTACGTGCTGAGTATGGCGCCACTCAACCTTTGAAAGGTGCCCGTATTGCAGGTTGTTTACACATGACCATTCAAACTGCCGTTTTAATTGAAACTTTGGTTGCCTTAGGTGCCGAAGTTAAATGGAGCTCTTGTAATATTTTCTCTACACAGGATCATGCTGCTGCTGCTATTGCTGCTGCAGGTATTGGTGTTTTTGCCTGGAAAGGACAAACTACAGAAGAGAGCGATTGGTGTATAGAACAAACCTTATTCTTTGGTGGTGCCGATCGTCCGCTGAACATGATTTTGGATGACGGTGGCGATTTAACCAATATGGTTTTTGATAAATACCCTGAATTAATTCAACACATTAAAGGATTGAGTGAAGAAACCACCACAGGTGTACACCGTTTATACGAGCGTATGGCAGCAGGTACTTTGCCTATCCCGGCCATTAATGTAAACGATAGCGTAACCAAATCTAAATTCGACAACAAATATGGTTGCCAGGAAAGTTTGGTAGATGCTATTCGCCGCGCAACAGATGTAATGATGGCAGGTAAAGTGGCGGTTGTTGGTGGTTATGGCGATGTGGGTAAAGGTTCTGCTTTAAGCTTACGTGGTGCCGGTGCCAGGGTAATAGTTACAGAAATTGATCCTATTTGCGCATTGCAGGCAGCAATGGATGGCTTTGAAGTAAAAAGAATGGTAGATGCAGTTAAAGAAGCCGATATTATTGTAACCGCTTCTGGTTGCCGCGATTTGATTACCGAAGTGCATTTCCGTAATATGAAGGATAAAGCCATTGTATGTAATATTGGACACTTTGATATTGAAATAGATATTGCCTGGTTAAACAATAATTATGGTCATACAAAAGATACCATTAAGCCACAGGTAGATTTATACAATATTGAAGGTAAAGATGTAATTGTACTGGCCGAAGGCCGTTTGGTAAACTTAGGTTGTGCTACCGGCCACCCAAGCTTTGTAATGAGTAATTCATTTACCAACCAAACCCTTGCGCAGATTGAGTTATGGCAACACTATAGCAATTACGAGAACAAAGTATATGTACTTCCAAAACATTTGGATGAGAAAGTAGCCCGTTTACATTTGGCCAAAGTTGGTGCTGTATTAGACGAGCTTAGCGATGCACAGGCAACTTACCTGGGTATTTCTAAAACTGGTCCTTTTAAAAGCGATATGTACCGTTACTAATAAAGTTAAGAGTGCAATTTTACAACCCGTTTCAATAGAAGCGGGTTGTTTTTTTTTGAGCCCGGCCTGGGTAAAAGTAATGGGCTTTACTTGCGTCGCACACTTGTACTGCGGGAGGTTATGGCAGCTAAAAAAGGTTTGCTGCAAGTTTTGTATTTATTTCAAAATGCAGTTTTTATCAGGCAGATATGTACAATTAACCCTTATGCATTTGTGCTGAAAGTTGGCTATGTAATTTGATGGATTTTAAGGAGAGCCTTATGGCAAAATAATAGGAAGCTAAACCACCAAACACCAACAATCCACCAGAAATTTCGGCAGTTATTGTATCATTATCCGATAAAAAAAGAAAGCCATCAAATAATCCATGGAATAGTACGGCCAGTAAAAAACCTTTTAATAATAACTGGCTTTTACGGACTGCATTAAATTTGGCAAGCCCTGCATAATAACCCATCATTACTGCAAAAGCAGCATGTGCCGGTACACTTACCAGCATACGAACAATACCGGTGGAAAAGCCATTATCAAACACATAACCTATATTTTCTATGGTGGCAAAACCCATGCTTACCATTACGCTGTATACAATGCCATCAAAAGGTTCATCAAAAGCGGGTTTGGGGTAGGCATATTTTTTAAGCACAAAATATTTACAATATTCCTCGGTGCAGGCAACAACAATAAATGCCTGAAAAATGATGTACAATGCAACGGGCAAAATTCCCTGTAAATAAGTTTCTGACAGGCGGGTGCCAATCATTTCAATTACAATAGCCGGAATTGCAGATAATACACCGAAAATAAAACAGCTGATAAGGTATTTGGCTGGTTCGCGGTTATGTTTATCTTTTGCATAGATATATAAACTTATTGCAAACCCAGGTGCAATAGCCAGTAGTAATAATTCCATACAGTTAAAATACAACAGGGAAAAATTTTGCAGAAATATTTTTTTGGTACTGCAATTTTTATTGGCTGTTAAAGCCGCCATATTGTGCCAGCACAAGTGTGCGACGCAAGTAAAGCCCAATTAATAATCTATTGTTTGGCTAATACCTATTTACTTTTTATGCAATAATTTTTGGGTAGCCCAATGGCTAATAAATGCACTGCCAGCGCCAATTACAGCACCTGCCAGCACATCAGTAGGGTAGTGCTCGCCCATATACATGCGGGAATAGCCAACGCCTGCTGCCCATGCATAGGCTGGAACAACCACATACCATTTTTTATATTGTAACGAAAGTGTGGTGGCCGTAGCAAATGCCATTGAGGTATGCCCCGATGGAAATGATTTGCCGGTTTCTGTGGCGTCGTAAGGGTATATAAAGTTATATTTTTCAAAGGGCCGTTGCCTGTTAATGGTATATTTTAAACCTTGTGTAGCTATGGTATTTATAACAATAGTACCCAGTGCCTCCCAGCCTTGTTTTTGTAATTTTTTATCGTGGCTAATAAAGCCGGCAGCCAGCAGTCCAACCGGTACGCCGGCGGTAATAGGGTAAACAGATTTTGAGGTATTTATCCATATGCCTGCATTGGGGTTTTGCGGGTTTATTTTATCTAATAGGTCAATATCAGCATTTTGGGTTTTACCGCTAAGGGCAAATAAAAAACATCCCGCCATAAGCAGGATGCTTTTTAAATTGATGCGTTGTATAAATAGCATTTTATATGTTTTGTAAACTGTCTTCAATGGTTTTTATTCTGGCTTCTGCATCGGCCTGTTTTTTACGTTCCAGTTCAACCACTTCAGGTTTTGCGTTTTGTACAAAACGTTCATTGCTTAATTTTTTAATAACTGATTGTAAAAAGTTTTGTTGATAAGCAAGGTCTTTTAACAGTTCATCCTTTAAAGAAGTGGTATCCAGTTCTTTTTCTGTTTCAATAAAGAATTTATCTTTTTCTATTGCCACCACAATACTATTACTTATGCTTTCTGTGGTAAAGGCAATAGCGCTTGCATTTACCTGCTTGGCCAAAATACTTTCAATTACGATAAAATTATTTGTGCTGGCTGTTTGTATAAACAGCTTGATGGTTTCTTTTGGTTTTAGCTGATTTTTATTCCGTGCATCGCGGATGGCAGATATTACCTGTTTTAGCAATTCACCAGCAGACAAAATTTCGGTATTGGCAGTTGTGGGTGTGGTAAATTGCTTTACACAAATATCATCCTGCTGCTCTTGTAACAAATGATAAATTTCTTCTGTTATAAATGGCATAAAAGGATGTAACAGCTGCATTAATTGCTCGAAAAAGAAAACTGTTTTTTGATAAACCGCAGTTTCAATGGGCTGTTCAAAACCAGGCTTAATCCACTCCAGGTACCAGCTACAAAAATCGTCCCATATAAGGGAGTAAATGGTTTTTAATGCCTCGCTTAATCTAAACTGGCTTAATAGTGTTTCTACTTCGGCACTAACTTTATTCAGTCGGTTTTCGAACCAGTTAATCGCAAATGTATTGGTGTTTGTTTCGTTGGAAGCAGATTGTCTGCCTTCCCACATTTTTAGCAATTTTAAGGCATTCCACAGTTTGTTATTAAAATTGCGGCCCTGTTCCAATGCGGCTTCATCAAACAATAAATCATTACCAGCCGGCGATGAAATCATTATGCCAAAGCGTACAGCATCGGCGCCATATTTTTCAATCAGGTCCAGCAAGTCGGGGCTGTTACCAAGGCTTTTACTCATTTTGCGGCCTTGTTTATCGCGTACCATTCCGGTAAAATACACATCGCTAAATGGTTTCTCCTGCTTAAATTCCAGACCGGCCATAATCATCCTGGCCACCCAGAAGAAAATAATATCCTGCCCCGTAACCAGCACGGCGGTTGGGTAATAATAGTTTATTTCTTCGTTACCGGGTTGAGTAATACCGTTAAACACTTCTATTGGCCAAAGCCAGCTGCTAAACCAGGTATCCAGTACGTCTACATCCTGGGTTAATGACATAGTTTTTGTTTCCGGTTGCTGTTCATGCAGTGCTTCCAGATTTTCAGCCACATAGCAATTGCCTTTTTCATCGTACCAGGCAGGTATTTGCTGGCCCCACCATAGTTGCCTGCTAATACACCAGTCTTTCACATTTTCCAGCCAGTATTTATAGGTGGCTAAAAATTTATCACCGGGGTGAATGCGAATATCTCCATCTACCACGGCTTTTAATGCCGGGTCGGCCAGCTCTTTCATTTTTACAAACCATTGGGTAGATATGCGTGGTTCTACCACAGCACCACTACGCTGGCTATAGCCAAGACGGGTTTGATATACTTCTTCTTTAATAAGAAAGCCTTTCCCGTCCAGTTCTGTTACAATTTTTTTACGTGCTGCAAACCTGTCTTCGCCAATATAAATTTGTGCGGCTTCGCTTAAAGTACCATCTGCATTTAGAGTGTCTATAATAGGCAGATTGTGTTTTAAGCCAAGGTTATAGTCATTAATATCATGAGCGGGGGTCACTTTTAGGGCGCCGGTACCAAAGCTCTTATCTACATAGCTATCAAAAATAATCGGGATTTTTCTGTTAATCAATGGCACATAGGCAAAAGCACCAGACAGGTGCGCATATCTATCGTCATCAGGGTTTACGCAAATAGCAGTATCGCCCATAATGGTTTCAGGGCGTTGGGTGGCAATTACTATACCTGCTTCACCTGTAACCGGGTGTTGGATAGGGTTTCCATCTGCATCGGTTGTAGCATAACGCAGGTAATATAAAGTTCCCTGAAGATCTTTGTATTCAACTTCTTCATCACTTAAGGCTGTTTTAGCTGCAGGGTCCCAGTTAATCATTCGGGCACCGCGGTAAATAAGCCCTTTATTATACATAGCCACAAATACTTTCATTACGGCTTTGTAATAATGATCATCCATAGTAAAACTGGTGCGGTTCCAGTCAACGCTGCATCCTAGTTTTTCTATCTGGCTGTAAATAATATTGCCATATTTTTCTTTCCATTCAAAGGCGTAGGTTAAAAATTCTTCTCGGGAAAGGTTGTTTTTATCTATGCCTTTTTCCTTTAGCATTTGAACCACTTTGGCTTCGGTGGCAATTGATGCATGGTCGCTGCCGGGTACCCAGCAGGCATTAAAACCACTCATTCGTGCTTTTCTTACCAGTATATCCTGCACCGTTTCGTTTAGTGTATGTCCCATATGCAATACTCCTGTAACATTGGGCGGCGGTATTACTACGGTAAAAGCCTTCCTGTTATCGGGTTTGCTGGCAAAATATTGTTTTTGATGCCAATGCTTTGTCCACTTTTCTTCTGTGGTGCCGGGAATATAATTTTTGCTTAGTTCCATAATCGTAAAATGCGTGCAAAAGTAAGCAATATGGTGTTGTGGAAACGGGTATAAATAAAAATGCCTTCCACTGGGAAGGCATTTCTTTAAAAATCTATTTTTTTACCATAACATCATCCGGGTATCCCAGCTTAATAATGCTTTGGTGTCTGAACATTCTAAATCCATGCCAGAGGAGCTTTGCACATTGGTTTTATTCTCATTTACCACATCTGAAGCCAATTCGGTGCAAACAGTTACGGTTTTTACCACTTTTTCGCCTGCGGCAGTTAAACTGTTTATTTTGTTACCGCATGCTACCAGCGAGCAGGCACATATAATAACAAATAAATACCGCATAATTTGGTTGTTTTGCGCTGTAAAAGTAGCAATATATTTGATACGCATTGTTAATCTTTGTTAATGTTTGACGCAAAACGGTATTAAATGTTACAGCCGCTCACAATTATTTTTTGTTTATTTGCCAATACCCGCAGGTCTGTAAAAAATTTGATGATGATGGGCCAGGCATTTGTATTATAATTGAAGCATCCTTGCGTCGCACTCTTGTACTGTAGAATAGCTATTGGCTAATGCTTACAGCCCAATCAGGATAAGAAAGCACAAGTGTGCGACGCAAGTAAAGCCGCATCAGGTACCTAAAGCCCGGTACATACTGCTAACAAATAAATTGATTGAGGGTAAGCGAACGAAACGGCTTTGCAATAGAAAAACCGCTTGTACAACAACAAGGGTAAAGAAATTGAATTCATGTATGCAATTGTAGATATAGAAACCAGTGGAAGTCACCCGGCAGAACATGGCATTACCGAAATTGCCATTGTACTGCACGATGGGGAAAGCATAGAAGGTCGTTATGAAGTATTGCTGAACCCCGGTTGTACCATACCCCCTTTTGTAGTGCAGCTTACCGGCATTACCAACGAAATGGCCGCCAAAGCACCCCCATTTACCGATGTGGCGCATAAAGTTTACAACCTGCTTCAAAACAGGATTTTTGTTGCCCATAATGTAAATTTTGATTACTCTTTTATAAAGCATCATTTAAGGGCGGCTGGTTATGAATGGACACCCAAAAAACTCTGTTCTTTAAAGCTTAGCCGTAAGGCTTTTCCTAATTTGCCTAAATATGGACTTGGACATATTTGTCGCTCACTAAATATTCCAATAGAAAACAGGCACCGTGCCGGCGGTGATGCACAGGCTACGGCCTTGCTTTTTGATATGATTCTTAAAGCCAGCGGTGAAAAACTGATAAAAGAGTTTTTAAAAAAAGAAAACCGCGAACAAATATTACCTGCCAACTTACCCAACGAACAGGTAAATAACCTGCCCTATACGCCAGGTGTATATTATTTTCATGATGCCAAGGGGAAAGTTATTTATGTGGGTAAGGCAAAAGTGCTAAAACAACGGGTGGTAAGCCATTTTACAGGATTGGATGTGGGCAAAAAAAGGCAAGAGTTTTTACGGACTATTTTTTCAGTTACCTATAAAGAATGCCCTACTGAATTTACCGCCTGCATTTTAGAAAGCGTAGAAATAAAAAGATTGTGGCCTAAATTTAATATTAGCCAAAAGCGAATTGACCAGCGATATGGCATTTATGCTTTTGAAGATAGTCGTGGCTTTAAACGGTTGGCCATAGATAAAAAACGAAAATACTTTGAACCGGTACTATCGTTTAATCTTTTTGCCGATGCACACCGTGCCTTATGGTCGATGGTGAAAGAACATGAACTAAGTCCGGTATTGTGCTTTTTAGATAAAACGCCATTAACAGATGACCATTACCCGGAAAGGGATGCGTATAATGCCAAGGTAGTTCAGGCATTGGAAAATTTAGATACCGCCATGGATACATTTGCCATTTTTGAACCAGCCGATTTTGGTAAAAAATATGCCTGTGTTTTGGTAATTAAAGGCAAATTTTATGGAATGGGTTTATTGCCGGAAAATACCAATTTTACTAACCTGAAAAGGCTGAAAGAAAAGCTAACCGAATACCCGGAAAATGAAGTGATTAAATCTATGATTAGCAGCTATGCCCAAAAATATCCTTCCAAATTATTTTTGATGAATGAGTAGCATGGGTACAATATTTACCCCGATGATTCTATTTTTTCTTTTGATGCCGTAGGGCTATTTTCGCCGCCCCAAAAACAAAACACATTTATTTAAAATATTTATAGCATGTTAGCATTTGCTCAACCCATTGCGCAATTATTAAAAATTAGAACTGCACAGGCCGCAGCCGTACTTGAATTGCTGGAAGAAGGGGCAACCATACCTTTTATTGCCCGTTACCGTAAAGACAAAACCGGTGATTTAGACGAGGTGCAGATACAGCAAATACAAGACGAAGCAAAACAATTAAAAGAATTTACCGAGCGAAAAGCTGTAATAGAAAAAACCATTACCGAGCAGGGGAAAATGACCGATGCTTTGCAGGAAAAAATAAATAAGGCTACCACCATTGCCGGTCTTGAAGATATTTATTTGCCCTATAAACCCAAGCGGAAAACCAAGGCGTTAATAGCCCGTGAAAACGGTTTGGAGCCATTGGCATTATTATTATTGGAACAAAAGAATACCGATATCATTGCCGAAGCCAGCCACTATATTACCGAACAAGTAAAAACCGCAGAGGATGCCTTGCAGGGTGCACGTGATATTATTGCAGAAATGGTAAATGAGGATGCCACGGTACGTGCAAAAATGCGTAAGCTGTTTGAAGATACAGCCTTATTACAAAGTAAGGTGCTGGCCGATAAAGAAACTGAAGGGGTAAAATATAAAGATTATTTCGACTTTAGTGAGCCTGTTTTTAAAGTGCCATCGCATAGAATTCTGGCTGTATTAAGGGGTTTTCTGGAAGGCTTTTTGCGTATGTCTATTGCCCCGGTTGAGGAGGATGCCCTGGATATTATTGAGCCATTGTTTATCAAAGGCATCAGCAGCAGTTCCGATCAATTGCGTAAAGCCATTAAAGATGCGTACCGCCGCTTATTGCAGCCCAGTCTGGAAACAGAATTTCGCACCGCATTAAAACAAAAAGCTGATGAAGATGCCATAAATGTTTTTGCTGAAAACCTGAGGCAGCTGTTACTTAGTTCTCCTTTAGGTAGTAAAAAAATTCTGGCCATCGATCCGGGCTACCGCACTGGTTGTAAGGTAGTTTGCTTAAACGAAAAAGGCGATTTACAGAAAACAGACCTGATATTTATACATGAAGCCAATAGAATATACGATGCTGAATACAAAATAAAAGAACTGGTAAAACAATATAATATTGAAGTATTTGCTATTGGAGATGGTACAGCAGGCAGGGAAACAGAACAGTTTATCAAAAAGCTGCAATTGGGTTTGCCGGTGTTTTTAGTAAATGAAGATGGTGCTTCTGTTTATTCAGCTTCAGAAATAGCAAGGGAAGAATTTCCTGATGAAGATATTACCGTACGCGGCTCAGTAAGTATTGGCCGCAGGTTGATGGACCCCCTGGCTGAGCTGGTAAAAATAGACCCCAAGAGTATTGGTGTTGGCCAGTACCAGCACGATGTAAACCAAAGCCGCTTAAAGGAAAAATTGGATCAAACCGTGGTTAGCTGTGTAAATGCAGTTGGGGTAAATTTAAATACGGCCAGTAAGCATTTGCTTAGTTATGTAAGTGGTATTGGGCCATCAATTGCAGAAAATATTATCAGGCACCGCAATGAGATAGGCAAGTTTACCGATAGGAAAGAACTGCTCAAAGTAGCCCGACTTGGCGGCAAAGCCTACGAACAATGTGCCGGTTTTTTGCGTATCCAAAATGGCAATAATCCTTTAGATGCCAGTGCCGTTCACCCCGAGGCATACCCTGTGGTAGAAAAAATGGCGGCTGATTTACAGCAAAATATTGCTTCGCTAATTGGTAACGAAACTTTGATTAAGCAAATACAACCCCAACAATATATTTCAGAAACCATTGGCGAACTCACCATAAAAGATATCCTAAACGAATTAAAAAAGCCCGGCCTCGATCCGCGAAGTGAAGCCCAACAATTTGAGTTTGCCAATATTTATAAAATTGAAGATGTACAGGCAGGCATGGTATTGCCGGGTGTGGTAACCAATATTACCCGTTTTGGAGCATTTATTGATATTGGTGTTAAGCAGGATGGCCTGGTGCATGTAAGCGAAATAGCGCATAAATACATTACCGACCCCAACGAGGTACTGAAACTTAACGATAAAGTGCAGGTAAAAGTAACTGAAGTAGATATTGCCCGTAAACGCATTGCCCTTAGTATAAAGCAAACACAGGAAATGCCTGATAGGAAAGCTGCTGCCAATAAACCCGTTTATCAGCCAAAAACAAATAGTTCAAAACAGGCAGAGGATACTGCAAACATGAATATGACCGATGCCTTAAGTTTGCTAAAGAAAAAATTTGGTAAATAGTATGTACCCGGCTGTGGTACATGCATATGGCAGCCGTTGCGTCGCACTCTTGTACGTACATATCAATGGGCAGCAATGCAATAGCCAAAAGCTGGCTACGCACCATAAAAGCAAGTGTTATAATTTTGCTTTATGACCAGAGAAGAAATTTTTATGCAGCAAGCCATTGCCGTGGGGCTGGAAGGTATGCGTGCTGGCAAAGGCGGTCCTTTTGGTTGTGTTATTGTACAAAACAATCAGATAATTGCCAGTGGCTGTAATACCGTATTGGCCACCAACGATCCCACGGCGCATGCCGAAGTGGTAGCCATTAGGCAGGCTTGTGCTTATCTGCAAAGCTTTCAGCTTACTGGTTGCGAACTGTATGCCAGCTGCGAACCCTGCCCCATGTGTATGGGCGCCATTTACTGGGCTCGGCCGGATAAAGTATATTTTGCCAATACCAAAGCTGATGCCGCCGCCATAGGCTTTGATGATGCCTTTATATATGAAGAAATGGCCCGGCCCATGCATTTACGTAAGCTATCTATGCAATGCCTTGATAGCACCAATGCCATTGAAATGTTTGCCGAATGGCAGGAAAAGGGGAATAAAACCCTGTATTAATTCTGCTTTTATATTTTTTCCGCTGTTTGCTGCTGCATAATCAGAAAGTACAAGTGTGCGACGCAACTGGGTTGATCCTCGCACTAAAGTCTGGCTCATAAGCACAAAAATTAAAACCCTGCTACTGTTCTTTCGAAATGCGATATAACTCACAAACGTTCACTTATTAAATTTTGTTAATCTTCCTATTTATTTGGTAGACTAATGTTTGTGTATTTTCTTTGCACCACCAATTTAGTAGACTAATGAATAAGCTTTCTTTTAATCGTTGTTGCACTGTTTCCAAACATATTTGCATGCCTTGCTGTAAGGGCAAATGCTAATTGATACTGTTTTACCAGCTTATTCTATTTTTTTTAAACAACGATTACCATGATTTTATTAAGAACAAATTTTACCCGATTTAACATAGCTCAGAATGCATCTGTAGGCTTTGTTACGGGTAATAAGTGTAAACAGATCAAGTATACCTGTTGTTGCTGGCAGTGTAATTCATTGTAGTTGGATTTGCTTTTTATTTTATAACATAATCTACCAAAATTGTAGACTAATGAGTGAGCAGAAAAATGGTAAAGTATATTTTGTGGGGGCAGGTCCGGGTAATCCGGATTTATTAACCGTTAAAGCTGCACGCATTTTAGCAATGGCCGATGTGGTAATTACAGACAGGCTGGTAGGCGATGCAATTATTAACACCTATGTGCCTGCCAATGCCATTGTAATTCCAGTGGGTAAGCAAGGTCGCAGTAATGCTTCTACTCCACAGCCAGAAATAAATGACATCATTGTTCAGTTTGCCGGCATGTATAAAAATGTTGTTCGCTTAAAGGGTGGTGATGTGTCTCTTTATTCCAACGTGTTGGATGAACTGCTTACTGTTAAAGCCAATAATATTAGTTACGAAATTATTCCAGGCATCACTGCCTTATCTGGAGCTTCTGCATATACGGGGGTTCCGCTTACGGCAAGGGGCTACTCAACCGGTGTTAGGGTTTTAACCTATTACCAGCATGAGGCAATATCACCTGCTGCCTGGCAGCAGCTGGCAAGATTTGACGATACCTTGGTGTTTTATATGACAGGGGCTGCCTTACCCCAATTGGTGCACCAATTATTGCAGGCCGGTGCTGCTGCAGATATTCCTTTTTTAGTAATTGAGCAAGCTACCACACCACAGCAATATGTGCATGAGTTTACCCTGGGCAACTATAATAACGAATTGCATGCTGATTTTGTTAGTCCTTCATTAGTAATTATGGGCAGGGTTACTGCTTTATATAAACAGTTTGCCTGGTTGCCCAATAGCGAGGCAAGGCAACCCTATTTTACTCCCTTACAGGATTATCCGGAATTAATATCATTAATACAACATACTCAATCATTATCGCATGTTAGCAGAGCCTAAACTAAAGTCGCTGAATGAGCTGGTGCAGGGCGCTACCAGAGATGAACTTATTTGGATAAGCGGTTATATTGCTGCACTTACTGATACACCGGTAAATATTACCATTCCGGAAGCTTTACCCCAAATTGAGGGTGCAACTGCATTATCTGCCTGTACCGTTTTGTATGGCACAGAAACCGGCAATTCAAAAAAAGTTGCAGTAGAATTTAATAATACCCTTAAGAAACAAGGGGTAGCTGCTAAAATAAAAAGCCTCGATCAATACCGGTTAACTGATTTGGTAAAAGAAACCAATCTTGTACTGGTAATAAGCACACAGGGCGATGGTGAGCCGCCGGCCGCAGCCAAAAAATTCTATGATTATATTCATGAAAATGAACTGGCTTTAAACCATGTAAAATATGGGGTATTGGCCTTGGGTGATTCTGCTTATCCCTTGTTCTGTAAAACGGGGGAAGATGTAGACCACAGATTAAACCAGTTAGGTGCGCAAAGAATTCTTCCCGTAAAAAAATGTGATGTAGATTTTGAACAGGATGCCAATAATTGGATTAATGAATTAATTAAAACAGCTGTTCAAACAAAACCAACTGTAAAGCCGGTAGCGGTTGCAAAAGCCGTTGCAGAAACCAAACCCGCTAAGGCTGGCAGAAAATTGTATGATGCTACAGTTGTTACCAGCATTAACCTAAACGACAGAGGTTCTAATAAAGAAACCTATCACCTGGAATTTACTACCGAAGAACCCATTGTGTACGAAGCCGGAGATGCTATTGGCATTATGGCAAAAAACAATGCTGCGTTGGTACAAAAAATATTAGAATTATTGCAGCTAAATGGCAGTGAAATATTTAAACATAAAGAGGAAAATTTACCCGCAGCAACCTTGTTTACCAACAAGCTTACCATTCAATATTTGCCTGCAAGGGTAGTACAATTATATGCCAAACTGGTTGCCAAAGAAATTCCTTCTATACGCATGGACCTGGCAGATTTATTGCGTATTTACCCTGCTGATAAAGCCATAGATGTGCAACAGTTAATCAGCATATTGGGCACTATTATTCCACGACTGTATTCCATTTCATCTTCGCCTTTGGCCCATGGTGAAAATGAAGTACATCTAACAGTAAGCAGAAATACTTTTAATATAGACGGTCATAAAAGACATGGCCTGTGTTCAGATTACCTGTCTACTTTAAAAGAAGGCGATACACTGCAGATATACGTTCAAAAAAATAACTCGTTTAAACTGCCGGCCAAAGAAAAAGACATTATTATGATTGGCCCCGGCACCGGTGTTGCGCCGTTCCGTTCATTTCTGCACGAAAGAGATGCACAGGGCGCTACTGGCCGTAATTGGTTCTTTTTTGGAGAACAACATTTTGTAACCGATTTTTTATACCAGACAGAAATGCAGTCTTTTCTGGAAACGGGCGTACTTAATAAATTAAATACGGCTTTTTCAAGAGATCAGCAGGAGAAAGTGTATGTGCAACACAGGATGTTACAACATGCAGCCGAATTATTTGAGTGGATAGATAATGGGGCCACTGTGTACATCAGCGGTACCAAAGAGCCCATGAGTGTGGACGTGGAAAACACCCTGCTTCAAATTATTGCACAGTATAAAAACACCACGGCCGAAGAAGCACAGGCTTACCTGTTGAAACTAAAGGAAGAAGACAGATATCATAAAGATGTGTATTAGTAAAGCAGTGAAACAACAACATTTTGTAGCCGGCTAAAGTGCTGCTATACAGCTTCGTTGTGTCACTCACTTGTACAGCAGTAATGCAATGCAGCCAGAAAATTCACATTGAGTTTTTGCTGCTGGTTAATCAAACAGTACAAGAGTGCGACGCAAGTACAGCCAAATAGTACAACTATTGCCGGGTACAAAAAAGTAAAATATTAAATGTATTTAGTACAACATAAAACGTACAATGTAATATGTCAACACCCAACGAATCGCCAGTAGAGCGTATAAAAAAAGCCAGTGAAGGGTTAAGGGGTACTTTAGCTGAAAGTTTATTGGATGAACATACCGGTGCCATACGTGAAGATGACCAAACGCTTATCAAGTTTCACGGCATGTATATGCAAGACGACAGGGACAGAAGAGAAGAACGTGCCGCAAAAAAGCTGGATCGTTTATATTCTTTTATGATAAGGCTGCGTTTGCCCGGCGGATATTTAAATGCACAGCAATGGGAAGCACTGCATAATATAACCAGCGAACATGCCACACATGTTATTAAAATTACTACAAGACAAACTGTACAGTTGCATGGTATTTTGCGCAGTCATATTAAACCTGTGCTAAGCGACTTTAATAAAGTGCATCTAGATTCAATTGCAGCTTGTGGCGATGTTAACCGCAATGTAACCTGTAGCGCTCATCCAAAATATTCTGCCGTACACGAGGAAGTATTTGGATATGCCGATAAAATAAGTACGCATTTATTGCCTAAAACAAAAGCCTATTATGAGGTTTGGCTGGATGAGGAAAAGCTGGCCGAGGTAAATGAGGAAGATCCATTATACGAGAATCGCTATTTGCCCAGAAAATTTAAAATTGCCATTGCCATACCACCTTATAACGATGTGGATTTGTATACCAACGATATTGGTTTAACGGCCATAATTGAAAAAGAAAAACTTATTGGTTTTAATGTAGCTGCCGGCGGTGGCATGGGTACTACACATGGTAATCCTGATACTTATCCAAGATTGGCTACTGCATTTGGTTATGTGCCTAAAAAGGATATTTTAAAAGTGGTATATGAAATTGCCACTGTTCAAAGAGATAATGGTAACCGCAGCGACAGGAAATTATCGCGTCTAAAATATACTATTGATAAAATGGGTATTGATGTATTTAAGGCTGAGGTGGAGCGCCGTGCAGGTGTTGTATTTGCGCCGCTAAAGAAAGCCATTTTTACATATCGCCACGATGAGTATGGCTGGTTTCAAAACCATGAAGGATTGTGGTATTATACAGCTTTTGTAGAAAATGGCCGTTTGCTGGATGATGACAATGTGCAATATAAAACTGCTTTTCTTACCATTGCCAAATCGGGTAAAGCTGCATTTAGGTTTACCACCAATCAAAATATAATTATTAGCGAAATTGCACCAGCTGATAAGGAGTTTGTAGCTGCTATTTTGGAACAGCATAATATCATTAAAGTTACAACCGAGGCATCTCAGGTGAGAAAAAATGCAATGGCTTGTGTATCTTTTAATACTTGTCCGCTGGCATTGGCTGAAGCTCAACGTTATTTACCCGATTTAATAACAAAGATTGAAACCGTATTGGCAAAGCACCAGTTGCAGGAAGAAGGTATTAATATACGTATGACGGGTTGCCCAAATGGTTGTGCAAGACCCTATATTTCTGAAATTGGATTTATTGGTACTGCCTATGGGCGATATAATATGCATCTGGGTGCAGATGTTATTGGCACCAGACTAAACAAACTATATAAAGAAAACCTGAATGAAGTCGAGATATTGGATGAGCTGGATATTTTGTTTGGCAACTTTGTACAATTGCGTCATCAGAAAGAATCATTTGGCGATTTTGTGGTAAGGCAACAATATGTATAGCAATATGGAAAATACCGGCTTACATACCAATACACAAATGCCTGCAGGCAATACCAATACATTGTTCCCTGTTTTTTTAAAACTGGAACAAATGAAGGTGTTGTTACTGGGGGCAGGTTATGTTGGTTTGGAAAAATTAACTGCCATTTTAAACAATGCGCCGGCTACAAAGGTGTTGGTGGTTGCCAAAGAGGTTTTCCCTGCATTTAGGGAGGCGGCAGCATCTTTTAATAATATTACTATTATTGAAGGGGCATACAATGCCGATTATCTGGATGATTGTGATATTATTATTTCGGCAGTAAATGATATTCCATTAAGCATCATCATCAGAAACGATGCCCGGAAAAAAGGCAAGCTGATTAATGTGGCCGATAAGCCCGACCTATGCGATTTTTATCTGGGCTCTATTGTTACAAAAGGTAATCTGCGGCTGGCTATTTCTACCAATGGTAAATCGCCCACAGTGGCTAAAAGATTAAAAGAAATATTCAATGAGCTATTGCCCGATGAGCTGGATGAAGTATTGAATAATGTGCAGCAAATACGCAACCGCCTAAAAGGCGATTTTCAGCATAAAGTGCATCAGCTAAATGAGCTTACCAAAATAATGATAAGTGATGGGGAAAATAATACCCCCGTTCAATAGCAATAGCAATAGCTGAATTATAAAATATATATACCCCTTTTTTCAACCTTATATTCTCCTTATAAATTTGATTTTTAATAGCTTACATCAATCGTTTGGTTAAATTGCTGTATCATCAATTAACCAAACAACGATTATGTTTCAACCAAGCACTGCACCGCAGCGGCTCTATTCATTAGATGCGCTTCGCGGTTTTGACATGTTTTGGATCATGGGCGCCGAAGAAATTGTACACGCCATGTCTAAAGCAACCGGCTCATCTTTCTGGCAAGGTTTTTCCGAAGAACTTACCCACCCGGCCTGGAATGGTTTTCATTTTTATGATCTTATTTTTCCCATGTTTCTATTTATGGCAGGCGTAGCCACCCCTTATTCTGTTGGCCGCGAGCTGGAAAAAGGTGCAAGCCGCACAGCACTTTTGTTTAGGGTAATTAAGCGTGGGCTTATTTTAGTATTACTTGGCCTTATTGCAAACAACGGACTTAACATACAGCCTATTGCAGAAATAAGATTTGGCAGTGTTTTAGGCCGTATAGGTTTAGCATATATGTTTGCCAATATTATTTATTTGTACACCAAAGAACGTGGGCAAATAATTTGGTTTTGGGCACTTATCATTGGCTATTGGCTCTTGCTAAAATTTACTTCCGCACCAGGTTTTGCCCCCGGCGATCTTACCATGGAAGGCAATTTTGCTTCTTATATAGACAGGCTGGTATTGCCCGGTAAATTATACCTGGGTATTCACGATCCCGAAGGTTTAGCATCTACCATACCTGCTATCAGTACTGGTTTATTGGGTATTTTAACCGGCAACTATTTAAAGCATGGTACCCATACCCAAACAGCAAAGGCTTTACGCATGTTTATTGTTGGTGTTTTTTTTGTGGGCATGGCACATGTGTGGGATCTCGATTTTCCTATCAACAAAAACTTATGGTCCAGCTCCTTTGTGTTAAATGTGGGTGGCTATAGCCTTATTTTATTATCGTTGTTTTTTTATGTAATTGATGTGTTGGGCTATAAAAAATGGGCTTTCTTTTTTAGAATAATAGGTATGAACTCCATTCTCATCTACATGTCGGGGCATTTTATAGAATGGGAATATACTACCAATAGTACATTTGGCTGGCTGGGACAGCTTATTGGTAATCCCTATAATATTGTAATTATGTCCATATGCTATGTATTTGTAAAATGGCTGTTTTTGTATTTTATGTACAGGCAAAAGATTTTTTTAAAGGTGTAAAAGCTTTCTGTTGCCGGCTAAAGGGTATAATGGCAACGCCTGTTGTGTCACTCACTTGTACGGTATATCATTATTCGGCAATACGGTAAAAATAATAGCGTTAGGGATTGTAGCGTAAAGCCCGCAGCGAACGCAGTAAGCGAGGACTTGCAGCGCAAAGCCCGGCCCCTAAGGGCAACGCCATAATACTGTTTTACCGGGAAATTGAACAGATCAATGCAAAGTTTACATGCATTTTGCAATACTAATTTTAAACTAAAATTACTTATATATAGTTGAAAATAAGTGAGTTGCAATTATTTGACTGCAGAACATGGCTTAAAAAAATTGCTTATTCACCAAACTCCTTATTTTTGCTATCCTCAATTTCGCATTATGAGTATAAAAAAGGAAGAAGATATTGATAATAGTCTTTCGGGTGAAAATATACCAGAACATGCTACAGAACATAAAGGAAAATGGTATAAACGCTTAAGAAAAGGCATTACCACCTCTACTGCCGATAAAAAAGAAACACCGGAAGGTTTATGGAACAAATGCCCCGAGTGTAACTACATATGCACCACTGCAGAACTGAAAGAACACTTATATGTATGCCCTAAATGTAATTATCACCACCGTATTGGCAGTGAAGATTACTACGACATATTATTTGATAATCAGGAATATATAGTGCTGTTTGATAATATCCGGTCTAAAGATTTTCTTGGCTTTACCGATTTAAAGCCTTACCAAAAAAGGTTAGACGAGATACACGCCAAAACTGATTTGAAAGATAGTATGCGGGTAGCCGTTGGTAAACTTAACGGACAGGAAATGGTTATTGCCTGTATGGATTTTGAATTTATTGGCGGCTCATTAGGAAGTGTAATGGGCGAGAAATTTAGCCGGGCGGTAGATTATTGCATTGAGTATCATTTACCTTATATGGTAATTAGTAAAAGTGGTGGTGCCAGGATGATGGAAAGCGCATTTAGTTTAATGCAGTTAGCCAAAACAAGTGGTAAGCTGGCACAACTAAGCGATGCGCAGTTGCCATTTATTTCTTTATTAACCGACCCAACTTTTGGTGGTATTTCTGCCAGCTTTGGTATGCTGGGCGATTTAAATATTGCCGAACCCGGCGCCCTAATTGGTTTTGCGGGCCCACGTGTTATTAAAGAAACCATTAAGAAAGATTTGCCTCCCGGTTTTCAACGCAGTGAGTTTTTGCTGGATCATGGTTTTCTGGATTTTATTGTAGACAGAAGCAAGCTCAAAGACAGGCTGGCGCAATTGATTGTGCTTTTTAGAAATTAATTCATTCATTATAAGGTAATTTTGTCCCGTTCTGTTATAGACGGGACTTTTTTTATGGCAGCAAAAGAAATGAATAACAGGCAGGCGTACTTTAATTACCAGATAGAAGATAAATATGTGGCAGGCATTGTATTGCTGGGTACTGAGGTAAAATCTATACGTGATGGTAAGGTAAGTTTTAATGATGCCTTTTGTATGTTCGATCATGGCGAACTTTGGGTAAGGGGCTTATATATTGCCGAATATTCTCATGGTACAGTAAACAACCATATAGCTGTACACGACAGAAAACTACTGCTTACCAAAAGGGAACTAAAAAAACTGGAAACCAAAATAAAAGAAAAGGGTTTCACCATTGTGCCATTAAAGGTTTTTATGAACGAAAAAAACCTGGTTAAAGTGGAAATTGGTCTGGGCCGCGGTAAAAAAGAACATGATAAAAGAGATACTATCCGCAAGAGAGATGTGGAAAGGGAAATAAAAAGATATCTGCCTTAAAACTAAAATATTTTAAAGCCAGGGTTATGATGTACAGGGCAATTGGATTAATGAGTGGCTCCTCTTTAGACGGGTTAGACATAGTGTATACAGAGCTGGATAACAGTGCCGGTAAATGGTCTTATCAAATCATATGTACTGATTGTATTGCCTATAACGATTATTGGTACAACAATTTAAAAAATGCACTTCATTTAAGTGTACAGGAGTACAGTGTATTGCATACTGCCTATGGCCATTGGATTGGGGAACAGGCGAATAATTTTATTGATACCAATAACCTGCACCATAAAGTACAAATAATTGCCAGTCATGGCCACACTGTTTTTCACGCACCAGATAACAATACTACGCTGCAAATAGGAGATGGTGCTGCCATTGCTGCCGTTACCGGTATAAATACCGTTAGCGATTTAAGGGCTATGGATCTGGCATTGGGTGGTCAGGGCGCCCCCATAGTGCCATTAGGCGAGAAAATGTTATTCGCCGATTATGGTTTTTGTTTAAACCTTGGCGGCATTGCCAATATATCCTGCAACACAGGTCAAAGCTATATAGCTTTTGATGTTTGTGCCGCCAACAGGGTTTTAAATATGCTGGCTGCAGAATTAGGTAAACCATTTGACGAAGGCGGAGCCCTTGCAAAATCAGGGGTTATAGACACTGTCTTGCTTACACAACTCAATAATCTGGATTATTATAAGCAACCTTTTCCAAAGTCACTGGACAATAGTTTTGGCACCGATACCGTATTTGCGCTAATAACAAAACAGCAACCAGAAACAAGAGATGCCTTAAGAACCTATACTGAGCATATTGTACAACAATTGATATATGCAATTAACCAGTTATTACCCCAGGCAGATAAAACCAATAACAGGCACCAACAATTATTGGTAACCGGTGGAGGGGCGTTCAATACATTTTTAATTGATCGTTTGCGTGAGTCATTGGGTGTTTTTGGCATTCAGCTGGTAGTGCCAGAAACCGCTGTAGTAGCCAATAAAGAGGCCTTGATTATGGCTTTGTTGGGTGTAATGCGCTGGAGGGAAGAAAACACAGTGCTGCACTCCGTTACAGGCGCCAGCCGTAGCAGTATTGGCGGCGCAGTATGGATAGGGCAGGAGGCATAACCGGTAATATTTACCGCATAAAAAACGTTTATCATCTAATACTGTTTTTATGAAATACGGTTTTCTAATTTTAATTACACTACTGCTTTTTGCCTGCGGCAACGGCAATGCAGCAAAAGATAATGGCTACCAAACCAGCAAAGAAACCATTGCAGAAAAAGAACAAAAAAAGCCACTGCAATTTTTATCCGTTTCGGGGGATAAAAAAAGAACCTTATTGGCCAAACTGTTATAAGGGGCAATATTCACAACCATGCGGTAGTAATGGCTTATAAGGATGTGCGCATAAAAATGCTTTGTTATAAACAAGGGACCTTAACCGAAGAACATGAGGATATTATTGATGATGCCATACAACCCAATACCAGCAAGGCTTTTAAAACAAAATATCGCTTGCCAAAAGGTACAGATAGCGTCTCGCTTTCTATAATGCAGGCAACCGCAATTACAGCCAGTACAAAAGATAAATAATTTTTTGTAGCCAGCCAGCACAACTTTAATGCAGCTTTACTTGCGTCGCACACTTGTACCGAAGTAATGCTATGCAGCAAATAGCAATAATCAATTATACAAAGCTAAAACTGTCTCCATCAAACAGGCCTTTATCGCTTAATTTTAAATGGGGTATCACCAATAAAGCCATAAAACTGAGTGTCATAAATGGTGCAGATAAGGTAGACCCCAGCGATTTGGCCATGCCATCTATTGCTGTGTAAGCCGCAGCAACTTTGTATCCGTCTTCCAGGCTCATTAAACCTGCTACAGGTAGCGGCAATACCTGTTCGTTGTGTTTACTTACGCAACTTACACCGCCGGCTGCAGCAATTACAAGGTTAATGGCTTTAGCCAGACTTTCATCATCTGCACCTACCGCAATAATATTATGGCTATCGTGAGCTACAGTTGATGCAATGGCACCATGCCTAAATCCAAAGTTTTTAATAAAAGCTTTTGCCACAGGTGCCGCATGATAGCGGTTTATAACAACCACCTTCAATACATCCGCTTTTGTATTGCTAATAATGGCTCCATTTTCTACCAGTGGTGGGAGTAATAGTTTATTGGTAATCAGCTGGCCATCAAGCGCTTCTATAACGGGTATTTGTGATTTGCCATTGTAGGCAACAATAAGATCCTTTGCCAAAACCGGCTCACAGGTAAACTGGTTTATTGGCATTTCAGCAACAGATACAATATGGCTGCTTCCATCGCTTGCAACCAGTTGGCCATTGATATAGGTGTTAAGCACCTTAAAATCCTGCAGGTTATTTACCAGAATAAAATCTGCTGCATCTCCTGTTCTTAATAAACCTACATCCAGTTTATAATGTAAAACCGGGTTGATGCAAGCAGCCTGTAAAACTTTAAAAATATCAACCCCTTTGGCAATCGCCCTGGCGCAAAGCTGATTTATATGGCCTGCTTCAAGACTATCAGGGTGTTTATCATCGCTGCAAAACATCATGTTTGCGTAATGTTCTTGCAATAGCGGAATAAGCGCTTCAAAATTTTTGGCGGCACTGCCTTCGCGTATTAAAATCTTCATGCCGTATTGCAGTTTATCCAGTGCTTCCTCGCTGGTAAAGCATTCATGATCTGTAGACATTCCGGCTTCAATATATTGTTTGGCCTGTTCCCCACGTAAGCCGGGGGCATGACCATCCACCGGTTTATTAACCGCTTTGGCAGCGGCTATTTTGCGCATTACTTCCTCATCTTTAAATAGCACTCCGGGAAAATTCATCATTTCACTCAGGTATTTTATATCGGGGCTTTGCAGCAGTGCTTCTATATCCTGACTATTTAATGCAGCGCCTGCGGTTTCAAATATGGTGGCAGGCACACAACTGGGTGCCCCAAAATTGAATTTAAAAGGCACTTTTTTGCCATTTTCAATCATAAACCTCACGCCTTCGATGCCGCATACATTGGCAATTTCATGCGGATCGCTTACAGTTGCAACAGTGCCATGTGGTGTAGCCAACCGGGCAAATTCGCTGGGTATAATCATGCTGCTTTCTATATGAACATGGCTATCAGTAAAGCCGGGTATTATAAAGGGTAAACCGTCTGTTGGTGTTGAATGTATGCTGGTAATTTGTTCTATCATACCGTTGTGTATGGTAATGGCTGCAGTGTAAATGGTTTTGCTCCATACATCTGCCAGATTGCCTTTTACTACAAAACTGTTTAACATGTGCACTAAATTTTTTGTGAAGATAAACATCAACTACTGTTTAGCTGCATAGATAATCTGTAGCCGAATGGCTGCGGGGGTGAAGTGGAAAGCCCGCAGCGAACAAAGTGAGCGAGGACTTGCAACGTAACACCCGGACAACAGCTTAATAAAAATAATTTGCCGATAGCCCCTAATTGAATTTACCAAAGCCGGTTAAATTGTTTTGCTTATCTTTTATGCCAATTTTTGAAACTATAAATACTACACTGATGAAGAAAAAATTTGCCTGTTGCCTGCTATTTGCTGCTTTGTGTACTGTTGCAAGTAATGCACAAAAAAAGGTGGATAAAGAAAATTGGGTTAGCCTGTTTAATGGCAAGGATATAAAAGATTGGACAGTAAAAATTAACCATCATGAAGTAGGGGAGAATTTCGGTAATACGTTTAGGGTAGAAGATGGTATGGTAAAAGTACGCTACGATAATTATGGTGCATTTAACGAACAGTTTGGTCACCTGTATTTTAATACGCCCTATTCCTATTATAAGCTGGTGGTAGAGTATAGGTTTGTGGGCGAATGGAAAAAGGATGCCCCTGAATATACCCTGGAAAACAGCGGGATTATGTTTCATTCTCAAGACCCGCATACCATGCCTAAAGATCAGGACTGGCCTATTTCTGTTGAGTTTCAGCTGTTAGCCGGTTTGGGCGATGGTAAGCCAAGGCCTACGGGTAATATGTGCTCGCCGGGTACAGATGTGGTATACAATGGGAAAATAGATCCAAGACATTGCATAGAATCTACCTCTAAAACCTATGATGGCGACCAATGGGTACGTGCCGAGTTAATAGTGCTGGGCGATTCGCTGGTAACACATATCATTAACGGCGATACAGTTTTACAATACACCAAACCCCAAATTGGTGGTGGTGTGGTAAACAATTATAAGCCTGAAATTAAGATTGATGGCAAGCTTTTGTCATCTGGTTTTATTGCATTGCAAAGCGAGGGGCAGCCGATAGATTTTCGTAAAGTAGAAATTTTAAATTTACAGGGATGCATGAACCCGAAATCAAAAAAATATAAAAGCTATTATATAAAGCCCGATGATGCAAATTGTAAATAAAGCAGCCTTGTTTTAGCCATACTTTAGGTGCTCATGGCATCGCCGCTTGCGTCGCACTCTTGTACTGATGGTACAATATGCAGCAGATAGATTTTGTTATTCCGGCTCCTTATAAACCGAAATGGTTAAATAAGGTTTTATGGTTTCAAATAGATCTTTATCAAGTCCAGAGGTATTAACAATATCTTCTATCGCAGTAAAACCATGAATGGTAGTTCTGAATTTTACAATACGGTTAGCCAATGCTTCGTCAATGCCCGGCAGGGTTTCAAAATCAGAAGCGGAAGCTGTGTTAATATCAATCATTTTATTGTTCTTTTTTGCAACAGCTTTTTCTTGTTTTACAATTGGCGCTTTTACTATTGTATCCTGTGTTATGTCTAGGCTTATATAAGGCATTAACAGGTTTACGGTATTGCTATTAATGCCTGGTATTTTTGCAAAAGCTTCAGGGCTACCAATGCTACCACCTTTTTGTCTGAAAATTATAATTGCGTTTATTTCATCTTCCTGTACGCCCATTGCTTCCAATGCTGATGCGGTAACTGTATTGGGATTAAATTTAAATGGGTGAAATGAATTAGTAGCATTAGCATTATCTGCTAATCCACTTTCAGCAGATGATTGTGCGGCATTAAGCTGTGCCTGTAAATCGGCCCGCACAAATGGTTCCTTAAACGAAGGCGTAAATATAAAAGGTAATAGCGCAGCAACTACAATAATAGCAAGCAATATACTTATGGCAATTCTTTCTTTTTTGGTGAAAGTAAAATAGTCTTTCCATGTTTTTTGCCACATAAAAAAAGTATTAGGGTAAAAGCCAATTATGTTATACTGTTAACTGCAAGCCATCGTATGCCATATGAATGTGTGCCGGTAATATGTGTTCAATTTCCTCGTGCCGCCCCAATTGGTGGCTAATATGCGTAAAGTATGCTTCTTTAACCTCGAGTTCTTCTACCAAATCTATGGCTTGCTGTAAGGTGAAATGCGAGATATGGTCTTCTTTGCGTAAAGCATTTACCACCATAATTTCGCTGCCTCTTATTTTTTCTTTTTGTGCTTCGTCAATTCGGTTAGCATCGGTTATATAGGTGAAATTGCCAAAACGGTAGGCGTATACCGGCATTTTATAGTGCCACACCATTATGGGTATTACCGGTACATCGTTAATATTAAAAGGGGTTTCATCTATGGTAATCAGGTTTAACTCTGGTATGCCGGGGTATCTTTTATCTGCAAATACATAAGCAAATTCTCTTTTTAAGGCTTCTTCGGTAAGTGAATTGGCATATACATCCATTGCTTTACCTGAGAAAAAGTTATAGGCACGCACATCATCCAGCCCGCCGGTATGATCTTTATGCGGATGGGTAAATAAAACCGCATCCAGCTTGTGGTTGTTAATTCTTAACATTTGTTGCCTGAAATCCGGCGTAGTATCAATTACAATATTGGTATGGGCAGTTTCAATTAGTATACTTGTTCTTAAGCGGTTATCTCTTGTATCAGCAGAAGTACACACATTGCAGTTGCAACCAATCATGGGTACACCGGTGCTGGTGCCTGTGCCTAAAAATGTTATGTGGAGGGATGGGTAGCTCACAATTCAAAAATAAAACCTATTTGCTTTCTAAAGTAGTTTTCTTCAAAACCTCTTCGTATAATTTTTGAGATTCATGGGTAAGTTTATCAAAATCTATTTTTAGTTGGGGTATTAGCTCAATAAGGGTATTAATTCTGCCCTCAGTATCCAGAAACTTATTCAGCACTACCATTTTCTTTGCCTCCAGCAGGCACCACCCACTTTGAAAAGTGCCTCTTTCATAGCGAACCGTATAATCAGATTCGCCCAGTATATTCGACAGTTTATCTAAGCTTGTTTGTGTAATCTTCATCTCTTCCTCATCCCCTAAAGGGGGGTTATAAGTAGGGCAAAATTAAATCTACTCTTTGTTATATAATGCCTGTTTTATCCACAGGTTGCCACCTGTTTGGTCCGGTTATTTAAACCGCCATTCACTATTTACTCGTCATTTTTATTACCGGAATGATCATTTCTTCCATACTAATGCCCCCATGCTGAAAGGTGTTTTTATAATAATTTACATAGTAATTGTAGTTATTGGGGTAGCATAAAAAACCATCTTCCTTTGCAAAAATAAAGCTGGAATTTACTGTAGGTGTGGGCAAGCCAGCCTCTTTAGGGTCGCGGAAGGCCAGCACTTCTTTTGCTTCGTAGTTTAAATTACGACCATGTTTATAGCGCAGATTGGCGGTGGTTTGTTTATCGCCAATTACTTTATAAGGCGTTTTAACCCTAACACTTCCATGGTCTGTGGCCAATACAATATTTATTTTTTTATCGGCAATTTTTTTAAGTGCCTGATGTAGCGGACTATGCTCAAACCAGCTACGGGTAATACTGCGGTAGCTTATTTCATCGGCGGCAAGTTCTTTTAATACTTCCATTTCTGTGCGGGCATGGCTAAGCATATCCACAAAATTGTAAATAATAATGTTTAAATCATTGCTTAGCAGATTATGAATATTGTTCAGCATCTGCTGCCCGTCGTGATGATGTACCACCTTGGTATAACTGTATTTAATATCTTCTCTTCTTAATCTTTTTAACTGCCCTTTAAAAAACTCTTCTTCAAACATATTCTTACCACCCTCATCTTCATCGTTTTTCCATTGTATGGGGAATTGCTTTTCAATATCAATAGGCATTTGACCGGCAAATATGGCATTGCGGCAATATTGGGTAGCGGTGGGTAAAATACTGTAAAAAGTATCTTCTTCGGCAATTCTAAAACTTTCTGCAAAAATGGGTTGTATGCTTTTCCATTGATCGTAGCGCAGATTGTCTATTACAATAAAAAAAGTGGGTACGCCTTTTTCCAGTGTGGGTAATACCTTGTTTTTAAACAGGTTATGGCTCATTACCGGTGCATTACTGGTTTTTGGGTTTAACCAGCCAGCATAGTTTTTAGAGATAAATTTAAAAAACTCTGTATTGGCTTCCTGCTTTTGCGATTGCAGAATTTCCCTCATTTCCGGACTATCGCTCTTTTCCATTTCCAGCTCCCAGTAAACCAATTTTTTATAAATGTCCATCCATTCATTATAATCCGGGCTGCTGTTAAGGGCCATAAATAAATTTCTAAACTGCTGCTGGTAGGCGGTATTGGTTTTTTCTGATACCAGCCTTTTATTATCTATAATCTTTTTAAGACTTAACCATACCTGATTGGGGTTTACAGGTTTTATCAGGTAATCTGATATCTGGCTGCCAATGGCTTCATCCATCAGGTTTTCGGTTTCGTTCTTGGTTATCAGCACCACCGGTATCTGGTTATTAATTTCCTTTATTTTTTGCAGGGTTTCCAGTCCGGTAATGCCGGGCATCGATTCATCCAGCAATACCACATCAATATAATGTTCCTTTACAAAGTCTATGGCATCAAAACCATTATTAAGGGTATGCACTGTATACCCCTTGTTTTGTAAAAATATTTTTTGCGATTGAAGGCTTTCTATTTCATCGTCTACCCAAAGTATAGTTGCTAATGACATATCCAATATTTTATTAATGCTATTAAGTTAATTTAATTTATGCAGCTGGCCTTATTTTACTCTAACGATAATTGTATAAGCAATGGTATTAGCCCGGCTGCAATACTTGTATCAGGCTTTACTTGCGTCGCACTCTTGTACTTTCTGAACCAAATGTGCTTTTAGCTGTTAGCCTTTAGCTATTAGCCAACAGCCAATGCCTATTCTGCAGTTCAAGTGTGCGACGCAAGGATGATGCACATAGATAAAATGCCTGGCCCATACTTGTATTACACAATTCATGCCTTTTATATATTACCAGGCTTTGCAATTGCGCCAAATTAGAACATAAAAATACAAACCACTACATGTTGTACTTTTACGGCGTTAAGGGTTTATCAATTTAACATATCACCAACAGGCATGCAAGTACCCAAGAGAAAAATTATCAACGATCCCGTACATGGTTTTATCACTATCGATCATCCGTTGCTGTTTAAGATTATTGCGCATCCCTATTATCAGCGTTTAAGGCGTATACACCAAATGGCGCTGGCACACCTGGTTTACCCCGGGGCCGTTCATACCCGCCTGCATCACTCTTTGGGTGCTTACCACCTAATGTGTCTTGCCGTTAATGAACTGCGGAATAAAAGTGTACCCATTACCGCAGAGGAAGAATTGGCCGTTAAAGCCGCCATTTTATTACACGATATTGGCCATGGCCCCTTTTCTCATGCATTGGAGCATGTATTAATTCCCGGTGTACACCACGAAGCGCTTAGTCTGCAAATTATGCAATCCCTTAACGCAGCATTTAATAATGAACTTTCCCTTGCCATTAGCATTTTTACGGGCAAATACCATAAGCCGTTTCTGCATCAACTCATCAGCGGCCAACTGGATGTAGACCGTATGGATTATTTAACCCGCGATAGCTTTTTTACCGGCGTAAGCGAAGGCGTTATTGGCTACGACCGCATTTTAAAAATGTTTACCGTAGCCGATAACCAGTTAATGGTAGAAGAAAAGGGCATTTACAGTGTAGAAAAATTTTTGGTAGCCCGCAGGCAAATGTATTGGCAGGTATACCTGCATAAAACTGTTTTAGCGGCTGAGAAAATGCTGGTGCACATTATAGAAAGGGCCCGGGAAATAAAAGCAAGCTGTTCTTCATCCACTTTAAATATGTTTCTTAACCACTCATACAATAAGCAGGAAATGTATGAGCGCCTTTTCGAATTTTGCCATCTGGACGATTATGATGTGGTTAGTTCGGTAAAAGAGTGGATGCATCATCCCGATAAAGTACTGGCTACCCTTTGCAAAAACATTTTAAACCGGAAACTGTTAAAGTGTAAGTTGCAAACAGCTTGTTTTGAGGAAACTCTGGTTAACCAGTTCAGGGTTAAAGCTGCTGAAGCATTGCAAATATCAGTGGAAGAAGCCCGGTATTTTGTGTTTACAGGACAAACACAAAACACCACTTATGCCCAGGGAGATGAGCATATTAATATATTATTTAAAGACGGTAGCGTTAAAAACATTTCGGGGGTTGATAATGCCCTGATTAGCCAAACACTGTCAATGCCGGTAAAAAAATTTTACATTTGTTATTTAACTGAATAATTAATTGTGCAGAAATTCAGTTTTAAAGCAGAAATTTAGTAGATAAACATTCAACCAGATACGTATGCAATTTACTGCAGGGCAAATAGCCGCACTAATCAATGGTCGTGTAGAAGGCAATGCCTCTTCAGTAGTTGATTCATTTGGCAAAATTGAAGAAGCCACCCCTAGCCAGCTTTGTTTTTTATCCAATCCCAAATACGAAGATTATTTATATACCACTAAGGCGGCTATTATAATTGTAAATGAAAGTCAGGAGTTAAAGCAACCCGTGCAACCCACACTTATTCGGGTAATCGATGCCTATACTGCTTTTGCTACTTTACTGCATAAATACCAGCAAATGGCCACCCAGCAGTTAAGCGGTATAGAGCAGCCCTCATTTATACATGCCAGTGCGGTGTTGGGTAGTAATGTTTACTTAGGTGCTTTTGCCTATATAAGCGAGCAATGTACTATTGGTAATAATGTTAAAATATTTCCGGGCGTATATATTGGCACTAATGTTACCCTGGGTGAAAATACCATTCTAATGCCCGGCGTAAAAATTTATGCTGATTGCATTATAGGTAAAAATGTAACCATTCATTCTGGTACAGTAGTGGGTGGCGATGGTTTTGGATTTGCCCCGCAGCCCGATGGAACTTACCAGAAAATACCGCAAATTGGCAATGTCATCATCGAAGATTTTGTAGAAATAGGCTCAAACTCTACTATCGACCGTGCTACCGTGGGTTCTACCATCATTAAAGCAGGCGCCAAGCTGGATAACCTGATACAAATTGCCCATAATGCCGAAATTGGCAATAATACTGTTATCGCCGCCCAAAGCGGGGTAAGTGGTAGTACCAAAATTGGCAATAATGTACTTATTGGCGGTCAGGCAGGCATTGTGGGGCATATTCAAATTGCCGATGGTACCAAGATAAATGCACAAAGCGGCGTAAGTAAATCGGTAAAAACCCCCAATACGGTTATAACCGGTTCCCCCGCTTTTGATTATACCAGCGCCTTACGCAGTCAGGCGGTAAGCCGCAATTTACCTGAGTTGGAAAAACGTGTTGCCGAACTGGAAAAACTGGTACAGCAACTGTTACAGGAGAAACTGGTGTAAGCAAATACATTGTATAATACCAGCCAATTGCCCATGGCATCTTTCCTTGCGTCGCAATCACTTCATCGGTTGGTTAAATAGCAGCTTTTTTTAAAACCACCCTTCTAATGTGGTTAAACCTTATTTTTGCACCCAATTTTGCTCAATAGTATATCCCAAAGTACAAGAGTGCGACGCAACGGCAGTTAAATGCTTTTGCTGTGGTTGGGCTAATAACAGCGATTTTGGATATATAAATACAAGCTATGAATTCGAATTTTAATCCAGACAGGCAGCATACACTTACCGGCGAAGTAAGTATAAGTGGTACCGGTTTACATACCGGTGTATTGGTAAATATGACGCTAAAACCTGCTAATCCCGGTTTTGGTATTCAGTTTCAACGGGTTGATTTACCAAACCAGCCAATTATAAAAGCCGATTGCGACCTGGTAACAGATACCAGCCGCGGTACCACCTTACAGGTAGGCGATGCCAAAGTAAGTACAGTGGAACATATATTGGCTGCACTAGTAGGCATGGGCGTAGATAATGTGCTTATTTGCCTAAACGGCCCAGAAATTCCCATCATGGATGGCAGCAGCGAGCCCTTTATAGAAATTATTGAAGAAGTAGGCGTACTGGAACAGGAAGCCGCTAAAAGCTGGTACAGCCTTGACGAAAATATTTACCATTACGACGAAGCCAAAAGGGTAGAAATGGTGGCGTTACCGTCACTCGAATACCAGATTACCACGCTGATAGATTTTAATAGTCCGGTTTTAGGCACTCAACATGCCGGTTTAAAGAAGATGCAGGATTTTAAAGCAGAAATAGCGCCCTGCCGTACTTTTTGTTTTTTACATGAACTGGAAATGTTGCTGGACAACAACCTGGTAAAAGGTGGTGATATTAATAATGCCATTGTGGTGGTAGATAAGCCCGTTACCGAAGAAGAAATGAGCCGTTTGGCAAAAGCCTTTAAACGGGATAAGATTGAAGTAAAAACCGAAGGCTACCTAAATAACCTGGAATTACGTTTCCCCAACGAACCTGCAAGGCATAAATTGCTGGATGTGGTAGGAGACCTGGCATTAATTGGTTATCCTATTAAAGCCAAAATAATAGCCAACCGCCCGGGCCATAGTACCAATGTAGACTTTGCCAAAAAGATAAAACAATACATTAAGAAAAATAAGCATGTAAAAGATGTGCCGGTATACGATCCATCACGCCCACCGGTTTTTGATTTGGAGCACATTAAAAAAACATTGCCTCACCGCTATCCGTTTTTATTGGTAGACAAGATTATTGAACTTACCGATACCCGGATTATTGGTATAAAGAATGTTACGTTTAATGAAGAATTTTTTCAGGGCCATTTCCCCGGAAACCCTGTAATGCCGGGCGTTTTACAAATTGAAGCGCTGGCACAAACAGGTGGTATTCTGGCCATAAACAATATGGGTGAAGGCAATTATAACACCTATTTTTTAAAAATAGATAATTGCAAATTCAAGCAAAAAGTAGTGCCGGGCGATACAATGATTTTAAAAATGGAACTTATATCGCCAATACGCCGCGGTATTTGCGAAATGAAGGGTACTGTTTATGTTGCAGGTAAAGTTACCACTGAAGCAGACCTGGTGGCACAGATTGTAAAAACCGACAAATAGCAGATTTACACCGTTATTAAATTAATAACTTTATTTTTGCTGCCGGTATTTACTGGCAGCAATTTTTATACATGGTAGATTTAAAACCGAACAAATAAAGCGCTTCTTTGCAAAATGAAGCTGGAGACGACCACATGATTCATCCGCATACGTATATTCATCCCAATGCCCGATTGGCGCAAAACGTTAAGATTGATCCTTTTACTGTTATTCATCAGGACGTTGAAATTGGTGAAGGTACCTGGATAGGTAGTAATGTTACCATCATGGAAGGTGCCCGTATTGGGAAAAACTGTCGCATTTTCCCCGGTGCAGTAATTGCAGCCACTCCACAGGATCTTAAGTTTAATGGGGAAAAAACCTATGTGGAAATTGGCGATAATACTACCATCCGCGAATTTGTTACCATACACAGAGGCACAACTGACCGTTTTAAAACCAAGGTTGGCGAAAATTGTCTGATAATGGCCTACAGCCATATTGCACATGATTGTATTATTGGAAATAACTGTATTATGAGTAATAGCTCACAATGTGCCGGACATGTGGTAATGGGCGATTGGGCCATTGTAGCTGGGGTTTGTGCCATACATCAGTTTGTACATATTGGTCAGCATTCATTTATAGCAGGAGGTAGTTTGGTGAGTAAGGATGTGCCACCTTATATCAAAGCAGTTAGAACGCCATTAAGCTATGGCGGTGTAAACAGCGTTGGGTTAAAAAGACGTGGATTCTCCCTTCAGCAAATCAATGGTATTTTAGATATTTACCGCGTTATCTATAACAAAAACCTCAACATAAGTCAGGCACTGGAATATATTGAAGAAGAGTTTCCGGCTACCGATGAGCGTGACGAGATTGTAGGTTTTATTCGTGAAAGTGGCAGAGGTATTATCAAGCGTTTTGCCAAAGGTGCCAACGAAGACGAATAATTTCTTTTCGGCTTTATAAACATATATAAAGTAAAATACCAACCTGTTATTTGCCTAACCGCATTATTTTTCTTGCATGCAACAACAGCCTTCATTAGCAAATGCAGATATGGATGCAACACCCACCGGTGGTGTTACCAATGGCTTAAGCATAACCGTACACAATGCAGCCAAGCGTTTTAACAGGGAATGGATATTCAGAAACCTTAGCTACCAATTTATTCAGGGCAATACATACGCAATTACCGGCCCCAATGGAAGTGGTAAAAGCACATTGTTGCAAACAATTGCTGGCGCCATAGCCCCCAGCGAAGGCAAACTGGTATTCTCCACCTCATCAAATACTGCAGAAACGGTGGTGGATGAAGAAAAAGTACATGCCTGTATTTCAATAGCGGCGCCCTACCTGGAAGTAATAGAAGAAATGACGGCTGCTGAGTTCCTGCAGTTTCATGCGCAATTCAAATCATTTTTGCCCAATATCAGCATAGCAACTATCCTGGAGTTAATAGGATTAACTGCTGCCAAAAGCAAGCAAATTAGGTTTTATAGCAGCGGTATGAAACAAAGAATAAAACTGGCGCAAGCTATTTTTACTGATGCCCCCGTGCTATTGCTGGATGAACCCTGCACCAACCTGGATGCCAGCGGCTATCGACTCTACCACCAGCTTATAAACGATTACTGCTCCCGAAAACTCGTTATCGTTTGCAGCAACGATATCAATGAATACGACTTTTGTAAAGAACGCCTGTCCATCCTCGATTATAAATAAGCTGCTCTGGTAAAGGCTGTTTCAGATTGCCACTTTAAAATAATACTCCATTTTTTTATTATACCGGCTGTAGAATAGGTATGATGCCTGGTTGTGTCACTCACTTGTACTCCAGCGCCATGGGCAGCATAAAAAGCAAAAAAAAAGCCACAGGTAGACACCCGCGGCAGTTTCAATTTCAACCCTAAAATATGTAAACGCTTAAAGCGAAAAAACCATTTTTGTAAACCCGGTTGCTTGCCGTGTTTCTGAAATTAAAAGTAATCTAACCCAGCTTCACATTCTCAGTGATATACGCTAAACGGGAAAATATGGCAGATGAGCAAGTATAATTTGTGTTTGCATACCATTAACATGTTCTATTGATAATGAATAGCTTGGAGGTAATAAAAAACAAATCCGCCCAGTTGAGCGGATTTGTTATATAATAGTTGGTTCAGTATTTTATCTGCGGCTGGCTATCAGTAGGTTTAAGTCGGTATATTTCATATCGAACCTTTGGCTAATGTAAAAATTGGTAAGATGGCCTTTGTATAAATATACCCCGTTACGTAAATTAAAATTATGCCATAACATTTCATCAAAACCACCTTCATCGCTGGCGGTGAGTAATAAGGGCATTAATACATTGCTAATGGCGTGGCTGGCAGTTCTTGCAAAACCACTGGGTATATTGGGTACACAATAATGTATTACATCGTATTTTAAAAATGTGGGGTGTTGGTGGGTAGTAATTTCACTTGTTTCAAAACAGCCGCCACGGTCAATACTTACATCAATAATTACACTGCCGGGGCGCATGGCGCTTACCATTTCTTCAGTTACTACAATGGGGCTGCGGCCACCTTCATTGCTTAGTGCACCTACTGCCACTTCGCAGGTTTTTAACTGCTTGGCCAGTATTTTAGGTTCTATTACACTTGTCCAAACCCTTACGCCAAGGTTGTTTTGCAAGCGTTTTAAACGATAAACATTATTGTCGAATACTTTTACTGATGCGCCCAATGCCAATGCCGTTCTGGTAGCAAATTCACCAACCACACCGGCTCCAATAATAATAACTTTTGTAGGTGGAATGCCACTAATGCCACCTAACAATACACCCTTGCCATTATTGGGACTACCCAGGTATTGACCGGCAATTAACATTACGGCGCTACCGGCAATCTCGCTCATGCAACGTACAATGGGGTAGGTGCCACTATCGTCTTTCAGGTTTTCAAAACCAAGACCGGTAATGCGTTTTTCCATCATTTTTTCCAGTATGTTTTTTTTCAATACCGGCAAATGAAGCGGTGAAATGATGGTTTGGTTTAATTGCAGGTAGGGCAGATCATCTTCTAAAACGGGGGCACTTTTTATTAATATGGGTGCTTTGTATACTTCTGCTTTGTCGTATACTATACGGGCACCTGCTTCGCTAAATTCGTTATCGCTGTATTTGCTGCCTTCGCCGGCGGTGGTTTCTACCACTACTTCGTGGCCGTTATTTACCAATACGCCTACCGCATCGGGTATAAGTGCCACACGGTTTTCCTGAAAGGCATTTTCTTTGGGCAAACCAATAAATAACTTGGCGCCGCTTACTTTTATATCTAAGGTTTCTTCCAGTGTTTCGTAACTGAAAGAAGTACTTACTACCGGTTTTGATTTTGACATTAGTGCATTATTGGTAAGGTAGCATTCAAATTACACCATTTATGGCATATTTTGTTTACGCTTTTGTAAAGGTAAGTTACGGCCATTGGTTTTCATAGTCCAGGTATTGTTGAATTGTAGATTTTGGTGTGTTTAACAGGCTGCTTACAGCTGCATTAATTACTGTAGTACAAGTGTGCGACGCAAGTAAAGCCGCATTAATACACAATAGCCGGGCTAATAACCCGGCTACTTACACCATAATTTTTTTATGTTATTGCTTTTAGTGTAAAGTTTTATTTACCTGTTTTATGTTGATATCCTCAAAACTGGCTTTGCCATTTTTGGCAAACAATTCAATATTGCCCTGGTTGTGTTTGGGGAATACCTGCGTGGTTAATGCATACGCACCATTGTTTACAAAAACTTCTATTACACTTTGATCTAATAAAATTCTGAGGTTGATTTTTTGGGTGGTTGGGGGTAGTTGCAGCGAGTCAACACTGGCAAAGGATGTATTAAAACTTGTATCGCCTGATGTGGTGCGGTTAATGCTGATTATTTTGGTGATATTGTTATAGGCAATGGTTGTTTGCTCGGGCCCGCTTTTAAAAACCTGTATGCCGGCTTCCTGTGCCGCATCAAGGGTAAAAGATATATCCAGCGCAGTGCCTTTGGCTGAATCGAGCATTTGTGCCGTATTGTTTAAATTAATGCCTGCATTGCTGTATAGTTGTTGTTCATGTGCATTTAGTTCTGCCACCGGTTGTTGGAAAAGTTGCAGTCCGGCAGGTGTGTTTTGCAGACTTAATTCCCTTGGAACACTATATATTCCTCTAAAACCTTTGGTAGGAATATCGTTGGCATAATTCCAGCAATTGGCCCAACCTATCATGATACGGCGGCCATCGGTGTTGGGCATATTATTAAAGGTTATGCCGGCATAAAAATCTTTGCCATAATCTATATAAAGGGGATAATTAAGTTTATCGGCAATAAAGGTTTTGCCATTAAAGGTGCCAATAAAATATTGTACGGCAATAAACCCTTTTTGCTGGTGGCCTGCTGACAAGGTTAGTACCCATTTTGTTTCGTTGCTGCCTTCTACCTGTAGTGGAAACAAATCGGGGCATTCCCATATTTTATCTACATTACCTATGCCTCCAAATTCGCTTAAAAGGGTCCAGTTTTTTAAATTGGCGGATGCATAAAACTGCACCTTATATTCCAGTGGTTTAACCACGGCCATTACCCATTTTTTTTCTGGTGCATACCAAAATACTTTTGGGTCGCGAAAATCGGTTAAATGCAAGTCGAGCACGGGGTTACCTGCATATGGTTGCCAGGTTTTGCCACTATCGGTACTATAAGACAGGCTTTCGTGTTGGGCAATGCCAGTACCGGCTTTATCTACATGTGAAGTATAAATGGCTACCATTGGTGGCTGGCCATTAATACCAAAGCCGCTGGTATTAAAACTATCTACCACTGCGCTACCGCTAAAAATCATGGTGGTGGTACTGTCTGCATGTTGTATTTCGGGAATAGCCAGTGGCCATTCAGACCATGAAAAAAGATCGGTGCTTACGGCATGGGCCCAGCTCATATGCCCCCATTTATCGCCCTGTGGATTGTATTGCGCAAACAAATGATATTGACCATTGGCATATACCAAACCATTGGGGTCGTTGATCCAGTTAGAGTCTGTGGTAAAATGGTACAGGGGTCTGTACGAAACGGTATTATTACCATAATCCTCTGAGTTCATAGTGGGTTCATTATTGCACGCTTCAAACATAAACACACTTGTTACAATTAAGAGGTAAAAAAAATGTTTCATAATTATATTTTAAAAAAGGGGAAGGTTTGGAAAAACTGCTTGCTTATGACTTTTATTAAAATTCCGCCCTTCCCCTGAAAAATCAAAAAAAATAAAGTAATAATTTTAGTACCGTGCATTAGTATCACTTATCATCACCTCTTGCGTCGCACTCTTGTACGTTAGAATCAATGTGCATCAAGACAGAAGGACAGGAAATAAGGAAAGACAGAAATAAATCGTAATTTACTTCTTTCTGACTTTCAATCTCCTGACTTTCTGATTTTTATTCTTCATCATTATGTTTCAGCGCATAAGCAATGATAGTAAAAGTGTTTAAGGGCTAAACCTTTGAACAAAAATATCAATACCCTGGATTTTGTTTATATAATCCGTTGGTAAAAGTTATCTCGGATTGTGGTATGGGAAGATACTCATCTCTGCCTGCAGTAAACTTTGCTGTTGCTAAAAACGTCCTCCTGTTTTTTTCAACGTTTATATAGGCATTCAAAGTTGGCTCGGCAATTCCCCATCTTACCAGATCAAAAAAGCGAGGGCCTTCGGTAGCAAACTCTAGGCGTCTTTCCCACTGCAAAGCTTTTCGTGCATAATCCTGAGTCCATCCTTCAGCGGGATATTCTTTGCAACTATAATTAGAAGCAAAAGTGCCATCAAGTTTTTTCAATCTTCCAGTACTTGCGGCAGCCCGGTTCCTTACTTGGTTTATCAATGGCCTTGCAAGGTCCTGCTGGCCTAATTCAATATATGCTTCTGCTTGCATCAATAAAATATCATCATACCGTAGCACATCGTAATTTTTGGCTGTACCCATAAATGGCCCGAGCTTAAAATAGGAGGAGCTAGTTGCCAGTTGTTGGTAACGCATGGTATGAAAATTACCATATACACCAGGGTCACGTACCCAGCTGTTGCTAAAAGGCAACGCAGGATTGTATTTATAGGGGTGTCCGTCAATACCTACTGTATGGTCGAGACGGGGATCAACTGTTGCAGTATTTAAATCAGCAATAATATTGTTGAATGTTTCAAAATTTGGTAAACCATTTGCATCTGTAGTAAACGCATTAACTAAGTTTTGGCTTGCTGCATGAAAACCGCAGCAACCGTATTGCGGTGCACCATGTGGATAATTTAAACCATCCTCAAAGCTCATTCTGCCAGCTGTAGTACCGTCATTGATGGTAAACTGAATAGCAAAAATTGACTCAGGCCCATTCTCGGTTTCAGGTAAAAAATCATCAGCAATATCGCTGCTTAAAGAATATTTACCAGATGCAATAACTGACTGAGTTAATGTTACAACTTCCTGCAATCTTGATTGATTGATTGAAGTTACCTGATGTTGGTCATTTTGCTCATAAGCCTGGTATAATCTTAATTTGGCAAGATAAGCTTCTGCGGCAAATTTATTGGCCCTCCCTAGGGCGTCTTGGGTTTCTGGTAAATTATCTATTGCGAATTGAAAATCAGCTGCAATTTTATTCCAGGATTCTTCATTGCTTAATTCATTTGAAGTTGCTAGTATATCTGCATCTGTTGCATTTTCATCAAAAATGGGAATGTTTTTGTAGAGCAGCTTCATCGTAAAATAACTGTGCGCTCTTAGAAATCTTAACTCTGCCAGCCTTGTTGTTTTTTGTGGAAAAGTTGTTTCATCAAGTGTATTTACTGCACGTAAGGCAACATTGGCTCTTGATATAGATTTAAAAAGGTTTTGCCATGAACGTGTAACAAATGCGCCCATTGTTGGTGTTACTAAATTGTAATGTTCCAGTGCATCAACTTCGCCTACATCACCTGTACCTCCACCGCCTTTATAGGCGTCATCCGAACGAACACTGCCATAAGCCCAATTGCTGTAAATTGGCCCAATCATATCGCCATTCCCAATAGCAGCATACGCAGCAGTAACCAGACCTTCAATGGCAGTAGGCGAACCTAAATCTGAAGATGAGAGTACACCTGTAGGTGTATAATCCAAAGCCTTTTTACACGAACTAAAAAACAAAAGGCTAGACGTAATAAATGCAGTTATAATTAATTTTTTCATTTTGTTTTTATTTTTAAATTTTAAAAAGACGCATTAATACCCAACGTAAATGTTTTGGGTATCGGCACAGGATCGAGATCTATTCTTTCTGGATCGGGGCTTAGATAGCTCTTGCTCTTGAACCAGAATAAATTTTCGGCCATTGCAAAAAAATGTAATCTTGAAAACACAGCCTTTGGAGTTAGATTATACCCAAGTTGTATGTTGCGCATTTTAAAATATGATGTACTAACTATAAAATAATCAGAAGTACGTCCTTCGCTATTGTTGTCCTTAAGTGTAAGTGCAGGTACATTGGTATTTGTGTTGGTGGGGGTCCAGCCATTAAATACACCGGGTCCTACATTTTCCCTGCTTTTCATCAGATTGTTGAATAGTGTGTATACATCAAAACCTTTTCTTCCTGCCACTCCTGAACCAAATAATGACATATCAAATTTTTTGTATGTAAAATCCACTCTTAAACCGTACTCCATTTTAGGTAGTGTAGTACCTATCCATGTTCTGTCTAAGTCATTTATTGCGCCATCGTTATTTATATCTACATAACGAATTCTTCCGGGACCTGCGCCTATTTGTGTTGGAGCTTTATCTACTTCGGCCTGAGATTGGAAAAGACCATTTGTTTTATAACCGAAAATGTCAAATTGAGAATGGCCTATAATTGTATTTACCAGGTTGCCTGCATAGGCAGGGCGTACATTTTCAGGTAACTCGGTTATTTGATCTCTAAAATGGGCGAAATTTAGTTTCACATCATAATGAAAATCTCCCGATTTCTCACCTTGATAGCCAATTACAAACTCCCAGCCTTTATTGCTTTTTGATGCACCATTCACTGTTTTTGATTGTCCTTCTCCCAATGCAGATGCAACAGGTGGTGTAATTAATATGCCCGTAGTTTTTCTCGTGAAATAATCGAATGATCCGTAAAGCTTATTTTTTAAAATGGAAAAATCAAGACCTGCATTTATTTCATCGGTAGTTTCCCATTTAAGCGCAGAGTTAGCTGCCTGTGTTTGAACAAAACCTGATGGAAGTGTACCCGTGTTAGTACCTGATAATGAATAAGCAGTACCAATATTCATATACTGTTCCCAAAAACCTCCCTGAAGTTGCGCAAGGGTAGTTCCATATCTCGTATCAAACAAACCAAAACGTGCCAGATCGCCAATCTGTTGGTTACCTACACGGCCAATGCCTGCCCTTAGTTTTAATTCAGAGAAAAAATTATTCTTCTGCATAAAATTTTCTTTGTCTATTCTCCAACCTGCGGAGGCAGCAGGAAATATACCATACTGGTTATCGGCTCCAAAACGGGAAGAACCATCCCGGCGAACAGTAACAGCAGCTAAATATTTATCAGCATAATTATAATCAATACGCCCAAATTGTGAAAATAATCTATTACCTGTAGAACCACCAGTAACCGTTGTGTTACCGGTACCTGCGTTTAGTGTAAAGTAATCTTCTGTTTGAAGTGCATAGCCTTCTTTCTTGGTTGTGCCAAAATCCAGATCGGTTTTAATGTATTCTGTACCAACCAAAAATTTAAAACTGTTATTATCATTCAGCTTTAAATTGTAGCGTAGTGTATTAGAAAAAGTAGCGCTTAAATAATGGTTCTGATCAAAGAAAAGGCTGTTGGTGGTGCGGCTTAATGCGCCCTCTGTAAAAGTGGGTGTAATAATTTTATTCAAATACCTCGCATCATCCGCACCAATATTTGATTTGAAAAATAAATTTTTGATGGGTTGTATTTCCACGAAAATATTACCGAAAGAACTCAGCCGGTTTGCATTGTTCCATTTGGCTAAATCTTGCATGTGTAAAGGATTATTCCTGTCAGAATAACCAGCACCTAGTTCCCCTGCATACGAAATGCCATCCTTCTGGTAAACAGGAATGGTGGGTGCAAGGGTAACAGCCAAAAATGTTGTAGCAGCGCCGCCAATATCGCGGGCAGTTAATGTTTCATTAGAGTTAGCTACGTTAAGATTAAGCCCAAATATTACTTTGTTGTTAAACGATCTTGTAACTGCATTAATACTTCCGCTTACTCGATTATACCCTGTGAATCTTAGCATACCTGTATTATGCAGATAAGCCAAGTTCATTTGTACCGATGAATTTTTGTTACCTGCAGAAATGGTTAAATTATTGTTTGTTACATAACCTGTTTTATAAATTACACTTTGCCAGTCAGTATTACCAGCAGGCGTATTTGGGTCGCCGCCAACAAAAGGTTTAACTGTTACTGAATTTAATACAGGGTTTGCATAATCATTGTTCCAGTCGAAACCGTAAATTTCGCCATAGCCTGCGGCAGGGTCCTGCCCGTCATTCACTGATGCCTGCCATAGCGCTTTACCTCTGTCAAGTGAATTAAGCATTTTGAAACGCATTGATTTTTCTGACTGACTTGAAATGCTATTATTAAACTGGAAATCTACCTTGCCGTTGGTATTGCCGCCATTTTTTGTAGTAACAATAATAACACCGTTTGAGGCACGGGCACCATAAATGGATTCTGCAGAAGCATCTTTCAATACTTGGATTGAAGCTATGGTAGCAGGGTTTAAATTTTGAAAAACTTCTGGTCTTGTTGTTGGAATGCCATCAATAATATAAAGTGGGTCGTTGTTGCCCAGTGTATTGGCACCACGAATCAATATCCTGCTATTTGAACCATTTGGCGAACCATCTTTTTCAATATACAAACCAGCAACTCTGCCCTGTAATGCCTGCATAGTATTTCCTGAGCTATTGTTTTTTACAGGGGCCATATCTACCACCGCAATTGCACCAGTTAAATCCTGTTTTCTTTGGCTTGTATATCCGGTAACAACAATTTGGTTCAGGTCATTTGCAGCAGCTTCTAGTTCCACCTCAATGCTACCTGAAGCATTGGTAACTTTTACGTTTGCAGGTTTCATACCAACAAATGAAAATTGAAGCACATCGCCAATGTCGGCGTTCAATGCAAAGGCACCGGCACTATCCGTACTAACTTTGTCTTTTTTAGACTGGATTGTTACACCTGCCAGCGGTATACGGGAACTTTTTTCAACGACTGTACCAGTCACTTTTTTTTGCTGGGCAAATACTGCCAGTGAGAGCAGTATCAGAGCAGTAATCATTAGCATTTTTCGCATACGATTAAATTTTAGTTTGGTTTTATAGTTAGAAATATTTGCTTTGATTGTAGTGATTTCATTTTTATTCATTAGCGTGCTTTTATTGTTTAAAAATTGAGTGATGAATTCCTGAATGGTTATTAGCTAGGCTGCATTGCTACAATTGACCGTTTCTTACGTCTCACTATTGTACACCTTGAATTTTACGCTGCGGTTGCCCAATAATCTGGACGTACAAGAGTGCGACGCAAGAGGCGATGCCATGAAAACAAAATGCCTGCTTCATATTTTTGTATTTATAATTTTTTTTGTTTTTAATTATCAGTGCAACAGCATCGCCGTTTCAATTTGTTCTAAGGATTGCCCCTTTGTTTCGGGCATCATTTTCCAAACAAAAAGCAGTTGCAAAACCATCATTAATGCAAAAAATAAAAAGGTTGTTCCGCCTCCAAGCTTTTCTGTAAGTGTTGGGAAAATAAAAGCAATGCCTGCGGCCATAATCCAATGGGTAACGCTACCCAGGGTTTGACCTTTTGCACGAACCTGATTAGGAAAGATTTCTGATATAAAAACCCAAATAACTGCTCCTTGTGAGAATGCGAAAAATGCCATAAAAATTATCAGGGAAATGATAATGGTATACCCGCCAAAATCTTCTGTAAAAAATGCCCAAGAAACCAGACTTAAAGAAAGTATTAAACCAATTGAACCGATGAACATTAAGTTGCGGCGGCCTACCTTATCTATAAACCTGATGGCGAGGAGTGTAAAAATAAAATTGACTAAGCCGATACCTGCAGTGGATAATAGCGAAGAGCTTTCGCCAAGGCCGGTCATTTCGAAAATACGGGGTGCATAATAAATGATAGCGTTTATACCTGATACCTGGTTGAAGATGGCAAATAAAACGGCCAGAATGATGGGGAAATTATATTTCTTTTGAAACAGAGGCTCTTTTACATGCTTTTCTGCATCGTGCTCGTGGCCCGCCATAATGGAATCGAAATCTTTTTCGTAGGTGGTGGGATTAATAATTTGCAATGTTTTTTTAGCTGTTTCAAAATCGCCTTTATGAAGGATAAGCCACCGTGGGGTTTCGGGAACAAGTCTTATAAGTATAAGAAAGGCGATAGATGGAAAAGCCTGTACCCCCAGCATCCACCGCCATGATGTTTCGGTGGATGCACCAATAAGGTAATTAGAGAAATAGGAAATTAGAATACCAAAAACTACATTAAATTGAAAAAGGGCAACAAGCCTGCCACGTGAGTCTGCCGGCGAAATCTCTGATATATATATAGGTGCAGTTACGGATGATGCTCCTACACCCAAGCCGCCTAAGAAGCGAAAGAAAAGAAATAAATACCAGTTTTGTGAAAGTGCAGTACCTGAGGATGCCACCAAATAAAATATGGCTACAAAAAATAAAGTTTGCTTTCGGCCAATTGCATCAGAGGGGATGCTGCCAAACATGGCACCTATAATAGTGCCTATTAGTGCAATGGAAATAGTTAAGCCATGCTGAAAGGAATTGAGTTGCCAATATTGCTGAATGGATTTTTCGGCACCTGATATTACAGCAGTGTCGAAGCCAAATAGAAAGCCACCCATTGCAACGGTAAGTGACCAGAGAATTACTTTTCTTTTGTTCATATAGCAGGCGTTTGAGGTTGAAAAGTAGACTTTGCTGTAAAAAAATTATTTCAATTCGGCATCAAAATCTTTTAAATCTGTACATAGAGGATGATTGTTATTTTGTGTTGATTATCAACTGGTTAATATTTCAAATGGAATTTTTTTTAAAAGGCGTTTTCGAATTTGTAACATGGAATTTCAATCCTGTTTCAATTTTGAAAATCTTTGAGTTTGTTCTTTGGCCCAAGTGTGGAAGAAATTGATTTTTTATTACTTTACTAGGACTACCTTTAAATAATTGCCATTATAGTTTCATTAATAGTATATGAAAAAAGCTTTTTTTTATTTGAGATTTTTAAGGCTTGTCGGATTGCTGTTTGCTATATTTTTTTTGCTTAGTGCCATATCCTGTACCAGTGAGAAAAAGGAAAAGTTGTTCAGAGTAGGCTTTTCACAATGCCAGGGTACAGACGAATGGAGAAAAACCATGTTGGCAGAAATGAAAAGAGAACTTGCCTTTCATGATAATGTTGAGTTTATATACCGGGATGCAGAGGCCAACAGTAAAAAGCAACTGGAGCAAATAGACGAACTGGTAAACCTGAATATTGACCTTTTAATTGTATCGCCTAATGAAATCCAGCCGTTGTCTTCCAGTATTGAAAAAATATTCGACTCCGGCATACCTGTGGTTTTGGTAGACAGGGGAATCAATTCAAAAAAATATACCGCTTTTATAGGAGCCTCTAATTATGAAGTGGGTCAAAATGCAGGCAGGTATGCGGTATCTATATTAAATGGAAAAGGTAATGTAATTGAAGTGATGGGTCTATCTGATGCATCACCTTTTATAGATAGGCATAAGGGATTTATGGATATAATTTCGCAGCAACCTGGTATCAATTATCTGGAAAAACTGGAAGACCACACTGTCGATTATCAAAAGAAATTAGCCCACACTTTACTAACTGAAAAGAAGATTGACCTGATTTTTGCTCAGAGTGATTACATTGCTTTAGACGTGTATAAAATATGTAAACAAACAGGCGTTGATAAAAAAATAAAGATCATAGGTGTTGATGGCCTTCCGCTGGATAGTTTAGGAATGGGTATGGTAGCTAATAAGTTTCTGGCCGCCACTGTTTTGTATCCTACAGGCGGACAGGAAGCCATTATAACAGCGCTGAAAATATTAGAGCATAAACCTTATAAAAAAGAGAATCTGTTAGCCACCAGCATTATTGATTCCACGAATGTAAGGATCATGAGACTTCAAAACGACAAGTTATCAGCACTTCAAAAAGATATTGACAGAAGTCAGAAAAAAATTGAAAACCAGGCTATTATTACAAATAATCAAACCAATATTATTTACGCCATCTCAGTTTCACTTGCGCTGGCATTATTAATGGGTTCTATATTGTTTTATTACCTCCGGGAAAATAGGAAGATAAACGCAAGGCTGGCTTTACAAAATGAGGAAATACTAAGCCAGCGTGACCAGCTGATAGTTTTAGGAAATAAAGCAAAAGAAGCTTCTGAAGCCAAAATAAATTTCTTTACCAATATCTCTCACGAATTTAGAACACCGCTAACACTAATACTTGGCCCACTGGAAGAGTTGTTAAGTAATCCCAAATTACATTTTACCACCAGGGAATATTTAAACCTAATACAGAAAAATACCATTAGGCTTTTAAGGTTAATCAATGAATTAATAGACTTTAGAAAAATTGAAGTAAACAAAATGCAGCTTAATGCTTCTGAAAATGACATGGTATCTTTTGTGCCTGAAATTACAGGTGCTTTTATCGCATTGGCAAAAAAAAGAAATATTGATTTTAGAATAATTACAAAAGAACGCAGCATTCTGGTATGGTTTGACAAGTTGATGATGGATAAAGTAATATTTAATCTTCTTTCCAATGCGTTTAAATTCACCAATGATAATGGGTATATCCATATTACACTTGAGAAAAATGTTTCCGATGGAATGGCCATTCTGAAAGTGGAGGATAATGGGATTGGAATGTCGCAAGAGGTAGCAGCGCATGCATTTGAATTATTTTATCAAGCCAGTATTACCAATCAGCAGGGCAGTGGATTAGGCCTTTCACTTTCCAAGGAATTAATTGGGTTACACCATGGGGAGCTTTCTGTTACCAGTAAGCAATATAAAGGCACTTGCTTTGAAATAAAACTGCCACTTGGTACAAAGCATTTGAAGGACGATGAAATATTAAAGGAAAAATTGGCAGGTGAAGTAATGTATTACGACGAAAGAATTTATACCAGTGAGACTGATAAAACAAATTTTTCAAGTGAAGAGAAAAGCTCTGATGACGATACTCTTGAACATTCTGTTCTGATAATTGAGGACAATACAGACCTGAGAAATTTTCTGGCAAACAGGCTTTCAACGGGTTATCAGGTGCTTATGGCAGATAATGGTATTACGGCATTGCAGGAGGCATATGATAACGTGCCTGATCTAATCATTTCTGATGTGATTTTACCCGGAAAGGATGGCATTTCTATTACTAATACCATAAAAAATGACATAAGAACATCGCACATTCCTATTATTTTATTAACAGCTAAAATTGAGGTGGAGGAACAAATTGAAGGCATGAAAAGTATGGCAGATGCTTATATTTTAAAGCCATTTAATATTCAGCTTTTAGAGGAAACTATTAAGAGCGTAATGAAAAACCGCGATTTGCTTAGAGAACATTATACAAGTGAAATTTCATCAGAAATTAAAACGCAGAACCCTAGAAAATTGGATAGAAAATTTATCAATGAATTTACTTCCACTATAGAATCGAATATTGGGAACGAAAATTTTACCATAGATGAAATTTGTAACATTATCGGTGTATCTCGAATTCAATTATATAGAAAGGTAAAAGCTTTACTGGGTTATAATGTGAATGATTTTATTTTAAATACCCGTATACAAAAAGCAAAATACTACTTAAACGAAGGAAAATTATCTATCTCAGAAATTGCCTATAAAGTTGGTTTTGCTTCCCCTGCCTATTTTTCTACTGTTTTTAAATCTAAATGTGGGATGACGCCTAAAGAATTTCGTGAAAAATAAATTGTACATATTTCACTTTTATCATGAAAGTTTCAATTTGCTTTTAGCATTTTGCCAACAGCCCAAGTCTATTCTTTCGCACAAGTGTGCGACGCAAGTAAAGCTGCACTGTATTAATTTGTTTGGCTAATAAAAGGTATTATTGTTTTTTACCAAAATGGCCATTGGCAATATCTTTTTTTGTTCCCATCCAAAAGGCAATATTTTTTCGTTGCCAGGTATAGGTAAGCGCTACCGTGTCGCCAAAATTTATAATGGCGGGGTAAGAAAATTCATCATCGCCCTTGCCGTTTTCAATGTTTAATTGTTGTGGCCAGGTTTTACCATTATCGTACGAAATGGCCAGCAGCAAAGGGGCTCTGTCGCCATCGTTTTTGTTATCGGGGTTATAGGCCAGCACCAACATATTGCCAGCCAGTTGTGTTAAATCTATACCACTATTTGGATTGGGTAAGGTTGTTTTATACACCGGAGCCCAGGTGTAGCCATAATCCTTTGAGTCGCTGCGACAAATACAACCCTCGCTGCTACGCAATAGCATATGTATTTGGCCGGGTGCAGACTCCCAAAGCGTTGGCTGAATCAATTCTTTGTTTAGCAAGCTGGTATCGCCAATAGGCAAGTAGGGCGTGGCGGTCCAGGTTTTACCGCTATCTATACTGCGGTCAACAAAAACATGGTAGCCATTTGCCTCATGTGAGGCACCTGCCAGCCAGCTGCCATCCGATAATATGATGGGTTTGTCTTTTACCGGCCCACGGCCACCTTTATCGCCTTTTACAAACTCATTGGCCACCGACCATGTAGTACCATCATCGGTAGAGGTTTGCACCCAGGTTTCCCAACTGTCTATTTCTTTGCCAACTTTAAAAAATAAAAATATTTTCCCTGTTGGCGATTGAAACAATACCGGGTTCCAATGGGCATCATTATTAATTTTTGCTACTTCACGGGGGGCTTCCCATTGTCCATTTACCCTTCGAGAAAACCAAATTCCCACATCGTCGTTTTTTTCCTCTGTACCACCAAACCACGCCGATAAAAACATGCCATTCTTTAGGTGCAGCAAGGATGATGCATGACATTGTTTAAAACTATGGTTATTGCTAAAAACAAATTCTTTTATTGGTAAATTACCTGAATTTTTTGCCAAATCTTTTTTATCTGTGGGCATGTGGCAGGCTGTTATAAAAAATAGCAGCCATACCGGTAAATGCGCATTAATTTTTACCATGTCGGTTGGTTTATTTTAAAAAAATAAAAGGCAATATTTCATTGTAGCCCGGCTATGGTTTTCAATTTAGCTGTACTTGCGTCGCACACTTGTGCGTTCAAGCCTGTCAGGGGCTTTTAACAGCCTGGAATGATATACACTAAAATTAAAGGTTCCGGAGGCAATTGTAAGAAATGTATACTCATTGTTATTATAATTTTTTTTATAGCTGAAAGCAAAACAAAAAATTCCTTCTTGCAGGTGCAGGTAACCTGAAATATTTCTCATCCTAAAATTGTACACATTTCTAAAAGAACAGAGAATTAAATTATGGCAAATACTTTTATTGAGAATCATTAAAACTTCAGAAATGTAGGTGATTTATTTAAAGAAAAAGCAAATTTGGTAGTTTGCCTTCTGTTATGAATAATAATTGACTACATCGGTTTATGGTATAAAATTTTTATTTTTCCTCTGTGCTAATCTTATATCTTTAAATGCGTAAACGCCCGCTTCTTCTAACGATAAAAAGCATTTTTTAACTGCTGTAGAATATGAAACCTATTGTTCAAATCTCACTCGATCTTACCAATATTGATGAAGCTTTAGCAACGGCAGCCATGGCGATGCGGGCCGGTGTAGATTGGCTGGAAGCCGGTACACCATTAATTCTGGCCGAAGGCCTTCGCGGGGTTAGATTGTTAAGGGAAGCATTTCCCGGTGTGCCCATAGTGGCAGATCTTAAAACCATGGATGGCGGTTATCTGGAAGCAGAAATGATGGCAAAAGCAGGTGCTACCCATGTGGTTGTAATGGCCCGTGCCCATGAGGAAACGATAAAATGTGTGGTAAATGCCGGCCGTGATTTTGGTGTAAAAGTGATGGGCGATAATCTTGGTTGCGAGGATATGGTGGCCGCCGCCAAATGGCTGGAAGACCTGGGTTGCGATTATGTAATTCATCATATTGGCTACGATGAACGCAGGGGGATTGCCGCACGTGGCATGCGAATGCCAAGTCCATTAGATCAGCTGCGGGATGTAGTAAATGCAGTACATATTCCTGTGCAGGCAGTTGGCGGTTTGTCTTTAGAACAAGCTATTCAGTGCCCAGCATTTGGTGCACCACTGGTAGTATTGGGTGCGCCACTTACTATTGATGCAGATGCTTTTAAAACTGCTGATGGAAACCTGGAAGATTCGCTGCGGTTAATTTGTAATGCTATACACGCATATGGCGATGTTGGGGCTGTTTAAAGTTGAATATATAATCTGAAAGTACAAGTGTGCGACGCAAGTACAGCTGAATACTTGTTCTGTTGCTCGGTTCAAAAAATGCTTTTTACCATTAGTAGTTTGCAGGCAATATTGATTCCAGTAATTGATAATTTTAGCATCAACGTTGCGTAGCAAGCCGCTCATCGAATGGAATAATTTTGAGATTTGCTTTACTTATAATTCTTTTATCTGTTTCAATATATCTATATGTCAGTAACAAAACATGCAGCCGTAATCAATTATTCTTCTGTAAAAGGCTCAGTAGAAATTAGAGAAATTGAAAAACCAGCAATTGGCGAAGAAGATGTGTTACTTGAAGTAGTCAATGTAGGCGTTTGTGGCAGCGACCTGCATCAATGGACGGCAGATCATAGCTGGCAGGTAAATTACCCCGTTGTGCTTGGCCATGAATTTGGAGGCCATATTGTTGAATTGGGTAGCCGTGTTGGCAACTGGAAATTGGGCGATAGGGTAGTGAGTGAAACTGCTGCCGTAATAAATGCCAACAGCCCATTAACCAGAACCGGATTATATAATCTTGACCCCGATAGAAAGGGCTTTGGCTATGGCGTAAATGGTGCTATGACAAAATATGTAAAAGTGCCTGCCCGGTGCCTGCACCTGGTACCTGATGCGCTACCATTTGAGCAAGCATGCCTTACCGAACCTTGTTGTGTGGCTTATAATGCAGTGGTAAATAATTCGCATATAAAACCCGGCGACAGGGTTGTTGTAATTGGTCCGGGTACCATTGGCATTTTATGCGCTGCAGTAGCAAAACTTTGTGGCGCACAGGTAGCTGTTACCGGTTTGGAAGCAGACAGGCATAGATTGAATATTGCCAAACAATATGGTTGCGAACCCATTATTGGCGACGCTTCTGAATGGGCCAAACGTACTGATGGTTTAGGTGCTGATTTGGTAATTGATGCAGCCGGATCCAGCTTTACTTTAAAATTAGCATTAGACCTGGTAAGGCCAAATGGCCGTATTACAAAAGTTGGCTGGGGGCCGCAACCGCTGGGCTTTTCGCTTGATCCGCTGGTGCAAAAAAATGTTACGTTGCAAGGCAGCTTTAGCCATAACTGGCCAATATGGGAACGGGTAATTGCTTTACTGGCCAGCGGGCAATTGGATGTGCGGCCCATTATTGGTGGGGTATGGCCTATTACCGAATGGCACGAAGCATTTGAAAAAATGCATAAAGGTGAAGTGGTAAAAAGTGTTCTAAAACCTGTTTAATATGCGTTTACAAAATAAAGTTATCATAGTAACCGGTAGTACCACCGGCATTGGTAAAGCCATTGCATTACGTTGCGCTGCAGAAGGTGCCAGCATAGTACTACACGGACTGGAAGAAAACTGGGGTAAAGAAGTACTTACAAGTATTGGCAATAAAAATGCAGTATTGCAAATAGAAGATATTAGCGCCGAAGGTGCTCCGGAAAGACTGGTAGAGTTGGCCATAAAAGCCTTTGGCAAATTAGATGCAGTAGTAAATAATGCTGCGATTGTAGCTTCGTCAAATATTCATACCACCGATAAGGCTTTTCTGCAAAGGCTTTTAGCAGTAAATACTATTGCGCCATTTAGTTTAATAAAAGCTGCCTTACCTTACTTGTCAGAAAAGCATGGCTGTGTATTAAATATAGGATCAGTAAATGCATATAGCGGCGAACCAAATTTGTTTGCTTATAGTGTGTCAAAAGGTGCATTAATGACAATGACGAGGAACCTGGGTGATACCTTGTTTCGTGAAAATGGTGTTAGGGTAAACCAGATTAACCCGGGTTGGGTACTTACCGAAACAGAAATACAACGCAAAAAAGACCATGGACTGGCGGCAGACTGGTACAAGGATTTACCTGCTGTTTATGCACCTGCAGGCAGAATATTGCAACCCGCAGAAATTGCTGCTGCAGCCGTGTATTGGCTGGCTGATGAGTGTGGCCCAATTAGCGGTCAGGTAGTAGATTTGGAGCAACATCCATTTATTGGCCGCAATCCGCCAAAAGACACAAGCACTATTAAAGGCTCCAAATAATACAATTAAATTATGCCAAAACTTGCTGCATTTCCCAAAGCATTTATGCAGGCGCTTTGTAAAGATGGTACTATGCTGGTAGAAGAATGGATTGCCCTGGCCGTTAAACTGGATATTGAAGGGTTAGAGTGGTATGCAGGCTTTTTACAAATGGCCGATGAGCGCAACTGGAAAACCTTTCGAAGTATGGTAGAAGATTATGGAAAAACAATTCCTATGATGTGTTGCTCGCCAGATTTTACGCATCCTGACAAAGCTTTTCGTGCAAAGGAAATTGAAAAGGAAAAGCAGTGGATTGATATGACCTATGCCCTGGGTGGCAGTTATTGCCGGGTGCTTTCCGGACAAAAAAGGCCGGCCCTTTCTATTGAAGAGGGTGTAAAACTGGCGGCAGATTGTATTTACGAATGCCTGACCTATGCGCAGGATAGAAATATTACACTCATACTAGAAAATCACTATAAAGATGATTTTTGGGAATACCCCGAATTTGCCCAAAAGGCAGATGTGTTTTGCAAACTGGTAGAAAGTATAGATCATCCCAATTTTGGGATTAATTACGATCCCAGTAATACCTATTTGGCCGGCGAAGATCCGGTGGAACTGCTACAGCGTGTTGCTAAAAGGGTAGTAACCATGCATGCAAGCGATCGCTATTTAAAAGAAGGAACCATTGAGGATTTACGCAGGGAAGAAGGCGGCGCTGCCGGTTATGCCAAACGCCTAAGCCATGGCGAAATTGGTAAAGGACTAAATAATTATGATGCTATTTTTACCGAATTAAAAAGCGTAGGTTTTGATAGTTGGATAAGTATAGAAGATGGGGTAGATGGTATGGATCAGTTAGAAAGAAGTGTACAATTTCTGCGCAATAAAATGGCCATTTACTGGCCGAAAAATTAGCAATATTTTGAGCCCTGCTGTAGTTTATGCAAGGGGCTTTACTTGCGTCGCACACTGGTGCGTTTAGCGCATTATGCAGCAATAAGGCATTGGTGTTAAAGCATAGCTGCAGCATGGATAGCCTCTCAGAAAACGCCTATTTGGTTTCCGGCCCTGCACCTTGCAAACTATTTTTGATTAGTTGCCTGCTTTGAAATAATTTGTTGTTCTAACGACATCAATTTCCTTTCCATCATCATCAAACCTGTACATTATGCAACGTAGATCTTTTCTTAAATCCACTGCTGCTATTTCGGTATTTAGTATTATAAAACCTCATTTGGTATTTGGTTCTACTGTAAATTCAGCCGTAAGATTAGGTGTTATTGGCTGTGGCAACAGGGGCACTGCCGTAATTAGTTCTATGTCGGCCAATACCAACACCAATATTGTGGCTATTGCAGATTTGTTTACCGATAAATTGCTTACAGCAGAAAATAATTATACCCAGCTAAATGCGGCCAAAAATTTTGCACCCATCAAAAAAACAAGTATTTATAAAGGTTCTAAAGCCTATATGCGTTTACTGGAAAATAAAGAAGTAGATGCGGTACTTATTTCTTCGCCGGCCTATAGCCATGTGGGTTTTCTTGAAGCCGCCGCTGCAGCAGGAAAACATATTTATTGCGAAAAACCGGTTGCTACAGATGTGGATGGTATTCGCCGTGTAATTGAAGCTGGTGAGCAGATTAACGGAAAACAAAGTGTAGTAATTGGTTTTCAAATAAGGCATGCCAGCGCTTACCGCGAAATGATAAACCGTGTTCAACGTGGTGATATTGGGGAAATACTTACTGTGCAGTTGTATTATTTTTCATCCGGTGCTTCTATAATTGATGTGAAGAATGGATCTTATGACGAATTCCGTATACGCAATCATTATTATTTCAGGGCCTTGTCTGGCGATTCTTTGTTAGACCAGGGCATACATATGCTGGATGTTTGTAACTGGGCGTTAAAATCGCATCCCCTGCATGCCATTGGCCGTGGCAATAGTAATGGCAGGTTGCCTGTTGGAGATACTTTTAGCAATTTCCAGGTTATTTACGAGTATCCGCAAAATGTAAATGTTACCATCCATACAACAAAGGTAGGTCCCAGCTTTGGCGATGTTTGTTGCAAGTTTATTGGCACCAAAGGCAGTGCGGAAGCGCATTATAGCGGCGGCGTATTTATTATTGGTGATAATAAATGGGATTCAGGTATTGCCAGAAGCGAAAGTGATTTAACCCCGCAACAGCAGGCAGCAGGTGTATTTTCTTCTTCCCTGCACGATGCGGATGCCAATAAGGAAATTGCCTTTATTCAAAGCATAGAAACGGGTAAATACCTTAACGAAACCCGGTCTGGCGCCGAGTCTACCATGACAGCTTTATTGGGCAGGGAAGTAGCCACTTCAGAAAGAGCCATGACATGGGAAGAAGTCTATTTCTCCAACGAAAAACTGGATCCCAAATTAAACCTGTCTCAATTTGATTAAGCATTTTAAAAGATAGCAATATGATTTTTTTTGAGCCAGGCAATTGAATACCTATTAGGCGCCACTTGCGTCGCACACTTGTACTGTAGAATTTCTATCAACTGTTGGCTAATAGCTAATAGCTAAAGGCTAACAGCTAAAAGCCGCTGCACGTTCAGAAAGTACAAGAGTGCGACGCAAGCGGTGATGAGGAATGTACTTTAGCCGGGTTCAAAAAAAACTGTATTGCAAAGCCATTATGTATGTATTTTGTCAGTAACAAGTTTTTGCTTTTGTATTTCTGATGGCAGAGATGTAATGGATCTATTTGACTGATATTATTTAACTAAATTTATGGGGTATAATAAAAGCCATTGTAATTGTTTGATTTTAAATAGGGATGCTTTGAAAAAAAATTTCTTTTTTCTGATATTGTTTTATTGTTCGGGTATAGCCGAAGCGCAGGATATTAATAACCTGCTATTGAAGAATTATCGTCCGGTGTCTATTTATAAAATTCCGGAGACTAAAATGGGGAAGGCAAAATATCCGGTTATTGATTTTCATTCGCATGATTATCCTGTGGATGATGCAGGGGTAGATGTATGGGTAAAAACAATGGATGCAACAGGTATTGCCAAAAGCATTATTTTATCATATTCCACCGGTGCAAAATTTGATTCTGTGGTGGCTAAATATGCCAGGTATAAAGACCGTTTTGAAGTATGGTGCGGCTTTGATTATACCGGGTATGGTACACCTGGTTGGGAACAGCATGCCGTTGCCGAACTGGAAAGATGTTATGCTATGGGTGCAAAGGGTGTGGGAGAACTGGGCGATAAAGGATTAGGAGAGTTTTACTCTTACCCAACACCGGGCTGGGGGTTGCATATTGATGATATTCAAATGAAGCCATTGTTACAAAAATGTGCCGAATTACATATGCCGGTAAGCATTCATGTGGCAGAAGATGCGTGGATGTACGAACCGGCAGACTCCTCTAACGACGGATTGATGAATGCCGGCACCTGGAAAGTAGATATGAGCAAGCCGGGTATTCTGGGGCATGATGCCTTGGTAACTACCTTGGCAAATGCAGTAAGAGACAATCCGGCAACTACATTTATTGCCTGCCATTTGGCCAATTGTTGTAGTAACCTTTCCATGTTGGGTGATATGTTTGACAAATATCCAAACCTGTATGCCGATATAGCCGCACGGTATGGTGAATTTGCCCCCATACCCAGATTTGCCCATGACTTCATGGAAAAATATGCCGACAGGCTGGTATATGGCACTGATATGGGTGTTACGCCAGACATGTATCATATAACATTTAGAATTTTGGAAACAGCCGATGACCATTTTTATAAACAGGATATTTTTGATTATCACTGGCCACTGTATGGGATTGCTTTAACCAATAAAACCCTGCAAAAAATTTATAATGGAAATGGCCGGAAGATATTAAAAGCCGGATTACGTTGATGATTATAAACCTTCTTATTAAAAAATGGCATTTTGTACCGCCTTTCTGAATTAGTGCTTTATTATCTGTATGGCCAATTATCCGGGCTTTATGGTTTTGTGAGCAGATAAAGCACTATTTTTAAACTGCTTTAATAGGGTAGTGTAGTATCTAGAAATATGAAACAAATAGTTCCGCTAATTATATTGTTGGTATTTGGCTATCATGCACAGGCGCAAAACATGTACATAGATAGTCTTAGACTGGCATATGCGAATGCCAAAGCCGATACCAGCCGGGCTGATATATTATGGGAAATGGCCAATGATTTTGTAGAAAGCCAACCTGATTCATCCTTGCTTATTGCCGAACAGGCATTATTGCTTAGTCGAAAAAATAATTATTTAACCGGAGAGTTGAGGTCATTAAAACAAATTGCAGAAGCTTATCAGGCCATGGGTAACTATCCGTTGGCTTTACAATATTACCTGGAGCGTTTGCAATTAGATGAAAAAAGCCCCGATGCACAAAGGCAAACTACCACTTTACTTAGTATTGCCAATTTGTACCAATCTGCCGGCGACTATAATCAGGCGTTGGTTTACGCCAAAAAGGGATATGAGTTAATTGATAAACATAAACTGGAAAACTACCGTTGGTATAGTTATATGGTTTTTGGCGACATGTACGAGAAGATGAATAATTTACCACAGGCCAAATTATATAACAAAAAAGCTTATGATTTGGCAGTATTGCAAAATGATTCTGCCTGGTTGGGCATGTGTCTCAATAATACCGGAAATACTTTTTCAAAAGCAAATATGTATGATTCCGCACTAAGCTGTTATTACCGCGGAATACCTTATTTGCAATCGAGTAATAACGAAAGTTTTTTATGTGAAACTTACCTGGGTATATCCAATGTTTATTTAAAAACCGGCCTTTCAGCCCAGGCAATTGATTATGCAAAAAGGGCTATGAATCTGGCCAGTACCGGCAATTTTAGTAAAAAATACTTGTTGGCCTGCCAGTTGTTAACCGATATTTATAAAAGCAATGGCCACTTGGATAGCGCCTACGTATACCTTCATTTATCAGTTACCATAAAGGATAGTTTATACAATGTAGACAAGATAAAACAGTTTCAAACACTGGGTTTTAACGAAACCTTGCGTCAGCAACAAAGCCGGGAAGCCAAACAGGAATTTGAAACCAAAATAAAAATGTACAGCCTTATTGGCGGTATGGTATTGTTTGTAATAGTGGCTTTTATTTTATACCGTAACAATAAGCAAAAGCAGGCAGCCAATATTTTATTAAAGGAACAAAAGCAGGAAATAGAAGCCACCCTGGGCGAATTAAAAGCTACCCAATCCCAGTTGATTCAATCAGAGAAAATGGCTTCACTGGGCGAGTTGACTGCAGGTATTGCACATGAAATACAAAACCCATTAAATTTTGTAAATAATTTTTCTGATGTAAATGCAGAGTTGATTGATGAAATGAAATTTGAATTGCAATCAGGTAATAGCGAAAATGCCATTGCCCTGGCAGATGATATAAAAGATAATGAACAAAAAATAAACCACCATGGCAAACGCGCCGAAGCCATTGTAAAAGGTATGTTGCAGCATTCTCAATCAAGCACCGGTAAAATGCAATCAACCAATATAAATGCTTTGGCTGACGAATATTTGCGGCTGGCTTATCATGGTCTGAGGGCTAAAGATAAATCCTTTAATGCCACCTTGAAAACAGAATATGACACAAATATTGGCCTTATAAGTTTAGTATCACAGGATGTTGGAAGGGTAATTCTTAATCTGGTAAACAATGCATTTTATACGGTTTCCGAAAAGAAAAAGCAGCGCATAGATGCATATGAACCAACTGTATGGTTGAGTACTAAAAAAGTAAACGAAATTATAGAAATCCGCATTTCGGATAATGGCAATGGTATTTCGCAAAAAGTAGTAGATAAAATTTTTCAGCCCTTCTTTACAACCAAGCCCGCCGGGCAAGGTACAGGACTGGGATTGAGTTTAAGTTATGATATTATAAAAGCCCATAAGGGCGAAATAAAAGTAGAAACCGAAGAAGGAAAAGGAACCAGTTTTATAATACACCTGCCCCTGCATGCCCTATAAACTATAAAGTATTTTAATTGCGTGCTTTAACTAAAATAGCCAGATAAACATATCTGGCTATTTTAGTTTTATCTAAATCTTCTGCTTACAAAATTTACATAAGCAGTGGTATTTATTTTACTGTTTCAAATTAACCTTTTTTTGGGTCAGGAATATGCACCACATCACGTCCATCGCCATCTTCGCCTTCGGTGCTTACTTCTTCTTCTTCTTCAACAGGAACTACCAGCGGTTCAGTTGGTGCAGGTGTTTCAGCTGGAGCAGGGGTTTCTGCTGGAGCAGGAGTTTCGGTTGGTGCCGGTGTTTCTATTGGTGCAGGAGTCTCAGTTGGTGCGGGAGCTTCTTCTGGCACAACAGTTGGTGCGGTTTCCGGTTCGGTGGCTACTTCGTTGGCTGGCTCAATATCGTCTGCAAAAAATGAATTCATAAAAGGTAGTTTTTTGGTTAAAAATGATATTTGCAATATAAACATAATCCATTGCTTTTCAGTTTTTATGCATGCTTATCTTTTTTAGCTAAAATATAACCTAAACTGTTCTCTTTTTTATGAGCCTGGCAGTGGTACTTCCATCCACTTTACTTGCGTCGCACTCTTGTACTTTCGGAACATTTTTGGGCTTTTAGCCAACAGCCAATACTTATTCTACAGTAAAAGTGTGCGACGCAAGTACAGCTGCTATTGGTTTTAGTGCTGGGCTAATAATTGTTTTATGGTTTTAATTTGGCGGCCAATTCCGGATAGATGTTTGCCCATATATTAAAATTACGGTAGTTGCAATGGTGGTAATGTTCTGCCGCCTCTGCCATATATTCTTTTTTTAGTTGCTGCCATTGCATCGGTGGTAAATTTTCTATTTCCCCGGTAGAAAGATTTAATAGGGAGCCGGATAAAACCATGGCTTGTTTTTTATATAGCGCAGCGGGCATGTCCAAATCTGCACTATAAACCAATAAATTACCTAAGGTGTCGTGAGTGTATATTTTTTCTCCATCGCCGCTTATAAATGAGTCGCCTAACCCAAAATTATATTCGATTATTTTTTTTCCTTTTCGGATGTCAAGAAAAAAGAAACCGGTACCGGTATTAATGAAAATTACATTGGTATTGTATTTGCAAAATTCTATGTTTGGGCTATTGGTATTTAGTTTAACAGTTTTTCCATATTGCGGCAATACACTGTCTTTACTATTTAGATTTTGCAGGCTATATATTTTTAATGAAATAGTGGGATTACTCGTTATGTGCTCACTCCAATTTCTTGGCAGCACGGTGAAGTATTTACTATCAGAGCTGAAAAAATTGATTGGACTTGGCGTGGAATTTGCGATTTCGGCTGATAGATTTAATTGCCATATTTTACCGGTACTGGTATTGTACATACTGCCGTTAAAAATTCCATCTGAGGTTGTTGTCTCAGAATAGATCCACTCCCCATCCGGGCTTACGCTCCAGCCGCTACCTTCTCCAGCTTCATCGAAGTCAAAACCTGTTTCCGGAGTTGCAATAGAATGGCTGATATCGCCTTTTTCGTTTAGTATGTAAATAGTAGCTATTTTCTTTTGCTCTGCAATAAACCATTTACCATTATCAGCCACTTGTTTGAGATTGGCTTTGGGCAAATTAATTATAGGTTTACCCTTAATTGGAATGTTGTTGTTCCAAAGTTGAACACAACTATCTTCAGTTGTTAATATGATGTTTTTTCCATGATTGATTGAAAAGATAGTTGCAATTTTTTTTGTACTGTCGAATAACTGAACAGCTTTCCAGTCTGGTGCTTTTCTTATATAGCCCGAACCGTTTTTTAAGCTATAGGTCAACTGATTTCCATCAGTACTAACAGCATCTGCCCTATAATCAGCACTGTCTTGTAATGAAATAATACTATCCATTTCGAAATCTAAAATATATTTTTTTTGCCTGTGGTTTTCATAATAAATATAAGGAGTGCCTTGCCTTTGTACATAGCTGAAATCATTACTGCTACCTTCTCCTATCAAGTCTTGTTTGATCTGGTTGTATGCTGCATTGATATGCAGTGGTTTGAAAGCAGTCTGTACCCCATTTAAATCCCAGATACGGAGCACGTTACTATCGGGATTAATTAAACTTTTTTTTGAGGCCAAATTATATTTTGTATTGCCTGATAATTCTTTTGGTTGTGGAATGATGGGTTCGGGCAAAAGATGATATAATAAAACTGTATTACCATTAAATGTGATGATAGACTTGCCATTGTTGCTAAACTCAAATTCGTTTCCGCTAAAAATAGATCGCTTATAGTCCTCTTCAAAGCTAAATTGCTTTGGGTTGTTCAGGTTATTACCAAGACCCAGGTATTTGCCGGCAGTATTGTATATACTTATAATACCTTTATCATTAAGCACTAAAACATGGTAATTGTCAGGGCTCAAAAATGATACTGCATTTTGATCTGTTTTAAAAAAAGCGGATAATTGATTTGTTGTATTGGCATCAAATATGGCAATGCCTTTTGCTGTACTTAACAATAAAGAGTCGCTATTTCCAATAAAGGCTGCTTTTTGTATGGGGCCTATATTAGCGGGGTATTTAAACTGCCTTGCGGTTTTTCTATTAAATATAACAGCCGTCGGATCTTTGTAGAAAATTATGATTTTTTCGTGATCAGAATTTACATCTTCACTAATCTCAACATACTTAGTTGTGCCGGGATTTCCAAAGAAACCGTCATCTACGCCTATTATGGTTTGAGTATAATTGTTTTTTTCTGGTTGCCACTTGTATAAGCTATCATACTCTGTTTTTCCTATAATGGTACTGTTGTCTGCACAAAAGCTTGCAGCGTTAATGTTTAAATGATTACTTACCATTCTTTTTTGGAAACCAGTAATTACAATCGTATTTAATTGCCCGTTTTCAATAACCAGTATTTTTTTACAGTCTTTGCTAAATGCTGCATGTGATACATTAGCTAATTTATAAAGTGGCGTGGCGGAGATACTATCATTCATGGCATCCCATACCTGTAACCAGGCGTCATCGCTTAGTGTCAAAATCAATTTTCCATCTCCACTAATATGGGCTTCAGTAATATTATTTTTTGTTGTAAAAACGTTTTGCAAAGCCAAAAGCGGGATATCGTTTGCGGTAGATAAAATCAATTCTTTTCTGTTAGGATCGTCATTTAATGTTTGCATGGCTTCTGAAGTATAGAGCAGGGATTTTAGAAAATCATTTTGCTCAGCTGCGGTAATACCCTGATCCCAATAGGTTTGCGCCAGCTTATCCTGTATGTCATTTTTCTGTGCTGTTATATTCTTGTTTAAATTTAACAAGACAATAGAGAAAATCAGCGAAGCGGCAACAATACTTGTTACCACTGTATTTCTAATAACTTTATTTCTTTTCCTTGCTTTATCAGATGCATTAATAAAAGCCTCTTCAATGGTATTCATCCTTAAATCTGTTCCCTGTAATTTTAGCAACTGTTGTAGCCGGTAATCTTTAATCCACAAGAGGTCTTTTTTATCTTTTGGGTTGGCAAAGAAATATTGTCGTGCCAGTTCAGCCACCTGTCTTAATAATACCACTTTATCCTGGTTGGTAATTCTTTGTTCTTCGGGTATGTTATCCTGACCTTCTTTTTTCTTTAGGGCTTTAGTAAGCTCAGGCCAGGAGCGTAGCAATGCTTCATGTGCTGGTTCTATGTATTCATTGCCCTGTTCATCCTTATCTGATTTTAGCAGTCGGGCACTAATAAGCCCTTCACACATATTGCCAATGGTTTCTGTTGTGCTGTTATCTGCAAAATCCAGTTCGTTTATTTCCTGGTTATTAAGGTTGTATTTTTTATAGAGCCTTCGTTTGGTAATTTCTGCCCCTTCAAAAGAGATCATCCGGAAGATGAGCTGCATTAATAATTTTTGCTTTATAGATGCTATTGCAGGTGAGGTTGTAGTAGTAGTTTTATCTGCATATTTTCTGTATTCAATATCTGCCAGCTCTTCAATAATGCCTTTGATGCCTTTAAAGCTATTGTATTCTTTTTCTGTCAGGTATTCAATATTGCCATTGGCATCGCTATCTCTTTTGTCAAACAATCTGCTGAGTGCTAAAGAAAGCAGTGGCAAAGAATCGGGATAGGCATAAGCTTCATCGATGATGCGGTTGGTAAATATATCATCGGCTTCGCTGGTGCCGGCCTCTGATTTAAATTCAAGTGCCTGTTGCCCTGCTACCCCCGTAACAATTTCTTTGATATCATCCCTGGTAAATGGTGGAATAGGAAATGGGCAAAATGTTGCAGACTGCCCAATCAGCGGCGATTGTTTAAACTGTATCTCAAAATCAGAACGGAGGGTAACAATGATTTTATGTGTTGCTGAAAGCTTCAGTAGTGCTTGTTCAAATTGATGCCGTTCATTTTCATCGGTGCAGTTGGTTACCAGTTCTTCATATTGGTCAACAAAAAGATAGATAGGAACAGCACTATTTTTTGTTTCTTCCAAAGTGAGTTTGTGATCAGTATAAGGCCTGGCACCCGGTTTTATTTTTTTTACGATCTCCTCGTTACAGGCAGATAGTATTCCGGCCATTACCAATGATGATTTACCAATACCTGAGCGGCCGGTAACCGCAATAACATGGTTATTGTTTACGACGGATGTAAGTCCGGGAAAAGTGATATTGCCCTCTTTCCATCCATCCAATACCCGTTGCCTGCCAAAGAAAATGTTTCTGTCTTTGGTGGAGTATGCAGCCAGGCCTTTGTAAGGATTGGCCCTGTTTTTTCCAAAGCGAACCAATATTCTTTTGGGCTTTTCGGGGTTTAGGAAAATAAATTCACCTTTGGTATTGTCGCCAATATTCCAAACGGCTGGAATTTGTTTTAGCTGCAGGTTGTTCAGGTTTTCTTTAAGATACATACCCAATTCAGTAACCGTAATAAGACCATCAGATCTGTCTGAAACAGTGCCATAATCTGCATCGCCTGAGGATAATGCTTTTATTAGTGATTGCGCAAAAGGGGAGTTGGGTAAACCTGATTCTCCTCTTGTACCAAAAGCATCGAGTGCCTGTTGATCTGCCGAAGTGGAGGTAATTACCTGCCTTACTGAATTGGTAGTAAACTGTAAGAATTTCTGGTAATAGATGGTTGTTGGTTTGCCGGTATATAAACTTCGCTTTGTATCAGCCCATCTGAAAGCACCGGCATAGCAGCAATCCAGGATGATTAACAGGTGCCTGCATTTCAATTTGGAGAGAGCATCATGTATATCACTCATTTTTACATAAGTGGATTGATTGCCCAGTTGTGCATCTGTTGGTATGATAAAGCCGGCGGGTTTTTCATCCACATCTGTATTTTCTGCAATGCCGTGGCCGGCAAAGTATACAATAACGCGACTATCTTCTTCGCATTTAATATTGGTTACAAAATCAAGTACCTGTTGTTTGTTGGGGTTGAGTAAGGGGTTGGGTAAACTGGTGGTTGGCTCTTCTTTATTTACTATGACTTCTTTAACGGTAAAGCCATGTTTGTTTTTATCTTCCAGCACCGCTTTGAGGTTGTTGATATCATTTTCAGGACTATTAAGTGTGTGAATTCTTTCATCGTTAAACTTGCTGATGCCAATAAAGTAAGCATAGCTGCCCTCTTCGAACCATTGATCGAAATTGACAAACTCTACCTGATCCTCGCCGGAGCTGGCATCGGCTATGGTACTATCTGCTATTGGCATTTTTTATGAAGAACATTTATTTGAAGATGTAAGCGCTGATAAAAAAACAAAAAGGAATACGTTGATTTAAAAATAACCTAATTAACGGGCTTTTCAAAATATTTATGGGTTGTAAGGAACTGTAATTTAGTAAAGAGGAGATGGAAGGAAACCTACTGATGCCATGTAACAGAAAGTACAAGAGTGCGACGCAAGTAAAGCATAATATTTGTTTGAAGCCGGGTAAATATTAAATGAAGAAATGGATAATAGAGGCTCATGTATTAAATAGATTTATATTTAACTTCAATAAAAAAACATATATGTCCAACCCCTCACAATTTTACCTGAAGCATATAAATGCAACATCATCCGGATTCCGCGCCACATGGGATCCGGGGCTTCCATTAAAGATTGGCGATATAGTTAAGCTGGATAGCTTTGGTGCAGTGAACGTATATAATTCTTTAGAGAAAGTAGGTATTGTGCCAGAAGTGAGAACAGATGAAAGCACTACCGATTTGGATTACTCTTCAGGATCAGGAATTACCATTACGGTAAAAGGCGCTGGCGCTGCCCCGGTAACAGGAAGTGTATTAACAGATGCAGATGCGGGGTTTAATTTGCAGTTTACTACCGAAAAAAGTATTGTATTTAAGATAGCCGGTTATAAAACGCATCAGATTATAAACCTTGGTGAAATTGAAAGTTTTTTGCTTGCCAAAAATAAAAATGGTGATTGGGATAAAAGCTGGCTGATTGTTACACATTTAATTGTGGCAGATACAGCCACCATTATTATCGCTGATAAAGGCAATGCTTCTATTGATCTGCATGCAAAAGCAGCTGTGGGCGCCGGACAATTAAAGATAACCGATGCTTCGCTTGGATTAACGGTAGCAAGAGAAACGGGAAGTACTGTGAATTTTATTGCACAAAATGGGTTAACGCCCCTATATAAAGTAATGGGTTTGAAAAATCCAATATTTGGCAAAGCGCATTTGGATGTAAGGGAGCTTTCCAAATCGAAAGAAAATGAAACGCTGAGTTTTATGGAAGTTGGTTTGGATAGCAGTGAGCCCGATATGTTAACCATTGAAGAAGATGACCTGTAAGCTTAACCCTCTAATATTATACAATGGCACAGCAAATTTATGCACTGCTGGTTGGGATAAACGACTACTTTAACCAGCCCTTAAGGGGTTGTGTAAATGATATTGATGCAGTAGATAACTGGCTAAATACCACTTATGGCAGTACCGGTAATTTACATACTAAACGAGTAACCGATAAGGAAACTGATTACCTGCCCACACGTGCAAATGTGATAGCTGCTTTTGATCATTTTAAGCAGGCGAAGACAGATGATATTTGCTTGTTTTATTACTGCGGACATGGCACTAATTTGGGGGCGCCAAAAGTATTTGAAAGTGAATCAGGTGCTGGTGCAGTACAGGCGCTGATTTGTATGGATTGGGGGCGGGGAGAAGCAGGAACAGGCTACTTACTTGATAAGGAATTGTCTTTCTTAATTTGGAAAACTACCACTGAAAACCCCGGTATACATTTTATTGCTATTACTGATTGTTGTCATAGCGGATCGGCCACCAGAGATGTGGAAGTAGATATTGCCTTTAGCGAACGACAATTGAATATTTTGGAGCAAAGCCCTGCAGTGGAAAACTACCTGGGTTTTGATTATGTGAGTACTACCGGCGAAAAAGCATATGAAGTGGTAAAAGATGCTGCAACGGGTGCCATAGTAAGTGTAGAAGTAAAAACCGGCAGTCATTTGCATATTGCTGCATCGCAGGATTCGGAAGTAGCTAAAGAGCTCACCGTAAAAGAAAATGTACGGGGTGCTTTTACTTATGTAATGATAAAATTACTTGAGGAAACGGCGGGTAATATTAGCTATAGCCAATTAACTGAGTTTGCGGCCATCAGGCTAAAGAACCTGTATTTTAAAAACGATAAGCCCTTTATTGTTCAGCACCCTAAAATAAATATGTATCAGATTTCCAATACCTATATTGATCGGGTGTTTTTGTCTGCTGCAACCATACAACAGGGTAATAGCTATACTGTTTATTTTGATAATGAATTTGGGTGGTGTATTGCTGCCGGTAGTTTGCATAATGTAAGTGCCGGTGATAATGCTTTTATACATCTGGATTCCAACACGGTCGTACATTTTACACTGCAAAAATGCAGTTTGCTATTTTCAATACTTTCTCCAACTGATAATGAAGCTTTATTAGCCGATGTTGCCCTGCGTAAGAAAAGATTTGCCGGTTATTTAAAAGGTGTGCTTGGGCAGGCAATAAAAATTGGCTTTGGAAATACAGTTGCCAACGACATAAAAACTTTTATTTTAAATGCCCAGGTAAAAACTGATCATGCAGCAGAAGGACTATTAAATTTCCCCGGGCTTGCATTACAAAACGATAATGCTGCACAGGAAAACGGCTATATTATAGAGCAGCAATTATCTGCTGAAAACGAAGCCCTTATTTTTGTTACCAATACTGCCAAAGAAATAGTTTTGCAACGGGTAACGGCTACCAATATTGCCAGGCTATTACAAAATATGGCAACCATTAGTAAATGGCAAGCCGTACTTAATTTGGCCAATCCGGGTTCTGATATTGAAGATTATGCCATTAACCTGGAATGTGCTACAGGGGTAGATGTGAATGGTCTTATTTTTCAACCCGGCACTATAGGTCAGCCAAACAACCTGCCCTATACCAGTTTAAATGGCAGTTCTTTTAAACCGGCATTCCGCTTGTCTATAACCAATAATGGCAGTACGGCTATATTTATAAGTGTGGCTTATATGGGTGCGGATTATAGCATATCCTCCGCCGGAGATGGCGGCTTTGACGATATGCAAATAGAGCCTGGTAATACGCAATGGTTGCTTACGCCTAATACCAAAAAGAAAAAAATTGAACTGGTAAATACCGGCACTGCACCCATCACCGAATATATTAAATTGTTTATTTCTGTATCCCGCCCCATACCATTATATAGTTTACAACAGAAGCGTATTGACGAAGATCTTACAAGGGCGCTGGCCAAAGATGAACAGGTATTTGAGGATTGGAAAACGATGCTGATACCTTTTGTTATTTCCCCGGCATAAGATAGGTTATTTGTAACCCGGCAGTTAATTGTAGTTTCAGCTTTACTTGCGTCGCACACTTGTACTTTCGGAACATTTATGAGCTTTTAGCCGTTAGCCATTTGCTCTTAGCCAACAGCCAGTACCAATTCTACAGTAAAAGTGTGCGACGCAAGTGCAGCTGCTATTTGGTCTGGTGACGGGCTAATAATCGTTTTATTGCTTCAATTTGGCGGCCAAAGCAGGGTATATATTTGCCCATATATTAAATGTGCGATAAGTGCAATGTCGGTAATGATCTGCCGCCTGGGCCATATATTCTTTTTTTAGTTGCTGCCATTGCGATGGAGCAATATCTTCTATTTCACCGGTAGCAAGATTTAATTGCGAGCCTGATAATACCATGGCCTGTTTTTTATACAATGCGGCAGGCATATCCAAATCTGCACCAAATACCAAAGTGTTGTTCTCTTCATTTTGAAGATATGTTTGTTCGCCATTCGGGCTAAGATACAAGGATCCTGCACCATGGTAGTATTCTAATATTTTTTTGCCCTTACGTATGTCTATAAAAAAGAAACTGGTATCAGCATTCATGCATAGTACATTGGTATTGAATTTACAAAATTCTAAGTTTATAGAAGTAGTACTTATTTTAAATGTTTTGCCATATTGGGGTAATACACTGTCTTTATTATTTAAATTTGTAAGGCTATAAATTTTTAATGCAATGGATAAATTATTCATGGTTATTCTTAACTGATTTAAAGGTACCACTGTGAAATATTTGCTGTCGGGGCTAAAAACGTTCATGGTACCCCCATTGTGATTTATAATATCTGCTGATGGATTTATTTTCCATGTTTTTCCGGTACTGGTATTATACATTCGGCCTTTATAATCATTAGCTGTAGCGTTGGTTGCAAAATAGATCCATTCGCCGTCGGGACTTATGGTCCACTCATTGCCTTCTCCTGTTGCATAAAAATCAAAATCTTTTTCTGGTGTTGCAATAAAATGGCTGATTTCGTTATTATTGCTTATTTTATAAATGGTAGCTATTTTATCATCTTGTACAATAAACCACTTGCCATTATCTGCTATTTTAATTAGATTAGTATTAGGTAAATTTACTATAGCCTTCCGATTATCAGGGTTCTTAATATCCCATAGCTGAACCAAACTGTCTTTTGTAGATACCAGTAAGTATCTGTCTTCATTCATTAAATAAGTGAGATTTATTTTTTTTGTACTATCGAATAGCTTTATTGGGTTCCAGTCAGGAGCCTTTCTTGTATATATCGTTCCGTTTTCTAAAGAATAAATTAATTCTTTAGCATCTGTACTTAGCTTTATATCAAAATAATTTACACTATCCTCCAGTACAATTATACTATCTCTTTCAAAATCTAATATATAGTGTTGTTTTACACTAGAATTTGCATAATATATATATGGTGCATCTGGCTTTTCCAGATAAAAAGAATGCCAGTATTTATCTTGAGTTAGTAAACCTTTTTGTAACTGAGGGTTTGCACTATTAATATGTAATGGTTTAAAAATTGAATTTGCTTTGTTATAATCCCAAATCAGCATTGTATTACTATCCTTTAAAGTTAATTTTTGATTTTGAGACAAATTATTTTCTGCATATACTTTTAAATCTTTTAGTTTATGGTTATTGTGCTCAGGTAATAAGTGATACTGTAAAACCTTATTGCCATTAAATGTAATTATCGACTTTCCATCATTGCTAAATTTAAATTCGTTGCCGTTAAAAACCAACGGTCCATAGCCGTAATTATATGTAAATTCACTTGGGTTGTTCAAGTTGTTACCACAGCCGAGGAATTTGCCGGCCGTATTAAATATGTTAATAATGCCTTTGTCGTTAAGTACCAAAACATGGTAATTGTCAGGACTCAAAAAAGCAACTGCATTTTGGCCGGTTTTAAAATATCCGGATAGATGCTGGCGAGTATTGGCATCAAAAATGGCAATGCCGTTATTAGTTGATAATAATACAGAATCGCTATTTCCAATAAAAGCCCCCTTTTGAATATAGCCGGTATTAGGTGGGAAGCTTGTTGTGGTTAAATTTTTTCTGTTAAAAACAATTGCTTGCGTATCGAGATAAGAGACTATAATTTTTTGTTGATTATAGCTGTACGTATAAAAAAATGAAAGAAATTCCTTTTGTGATATTTTTGTGTTTGTAGTGTATTTACCATCGGATAATTTAAGCCATTGTTTTGTAACACTGCCGTTTAAGCCAGTAGTAAATATAGAAGCCGAGGATTTACTTCCTATGTTTTGTGTGTAACCTGATCCCGAAGTAATAATAGAATTGGCATCTTCACTAATTTCAATATGGGTTAACGGAATTATTGTACTATCAGCTACATATTGCTCACCTATACCTACGAGTGTTTGGGTGTATTTATTTTTAGCTTGTTTCCAAATGTACAAACTGCCACTCTGTGCTTCTCCTATAACCGTGCTATTGTCTGCGCAAAAACTGGCACCGGATACATTTATATTTTTACTGATGGCGATTTTTTTTAAGCCAGCAATTGTGATAATATTTAATTGTCCGTTTTCAATAACCAATATTTGTTTGCTGTCTTTACTAAATAAAGCAGTAGAAACATTGTCTAATTTAAACACTGGGATAGTTGATATGCTATCTGCCATAGCATCCCATATTTGTAAAAGAGCATCATTGCTAATGGTTGTCAGCCACTTGCCATCCCCGCTTATTTGTGCTTCAATAATATTATTTTTTGTAGTGTAAACGTTTTGCAAGACCATCATGGGTATGGCATTGGCAGTGGATAAAAGCAATTCTTTTCTGTTAGGATCGTCATTTAATGTTTGCATGGCTTCTGAAGTATAGAGCAGTGATTTTAGAAAATCATTTTGCTCTGCCGCATTCATACCTTGATCCCAATAGGTTTGCGCCAGCTTATCCTGAATATCGTTGTTTTTTGCTTCAATATTTTTATTCTGAAAAAAGAATACTACCGAGATAATCAGTGAGGCCGCAAAAGCAATTGTTATAAGTGTATTCCTGATAACCTTATTTCTTTTTTTAGCTTTATCAGAAGCATGGATAAACGCCTCTTCAATGGTATTCATGCTTAAATCAGTACCCTGTAATTTTAACACCTGTTGCAGGCGATAATCCTTAATCCATAGCAGGTCTTTTTTATCCTTTGGGTTGGCAAAAAAGTATTGCCGCGCCAGTTCAGCTACCTGTCTTAATAACACTACTTTATCCTGGTTGGTAATTCTTTGTTCTTCTAGAATAGTTTCCTGACCTTCTTTTTTCTTCAGGGCTTTGGTAAGCTCAGGCCAGGAGCGTAGCAATGCTTCATGGGCGGGTTCTATGTATTCATTGCCCTGTTCATCCTTATCTGATTTTAGCAGTCGGGCATTGATGAGCCCTTCGCACATATCGGTAATGGTTGTTGTTGTCTGGTTATCCGCAAAATCCAGCTCGTTTATTTCCTGATTATTGAGCGTGTATTTTTTATACAACCTGCGTTTGGTAATTTCTGCCCCTTCAAAAGAGATCATCCGGAAGATGAGCTGCATTAACAATTTTTGCTTTACTGATGCTATTGCAGGTGAGGTTGTATTATTAGTTGCATCTGCATATTTTCTGTATTCAATATCTGCCAGTTCTTCAATAATGCCTTTGATGCCTTTAAAGCTATTGTATTCTTTTTCTGTCAGGTATTCAATATTGCCATTGGCATCGCTGTCTCTTTTATCAAACAATCTGCTTAATGCCAATGATAACAGTGGCAAAGAATCGGGATAGGCATACGCTTCATCTATAATGCGGTTGGTGAATATATCGTCGGCTTCACTTGCGCCGGATTCAGATTTAAATTCCAACGCCTGTTGCCCTGCTACCCCAGTAACAATTTCTTTGATATCATCCCTGGTAAATGGTGGAATAGGAAATGGATAAAATGTTGCAGACTGCCCAATCAGCGGTGATTGTTTAAACTGTATCTCAAAATCAGAACGGAGGGTAACAATGATTTTATGTGTTGCTGAAAGCATTACCAATGCTTGTTCAAATTGATGCCGTTCATTTTCATCGGTGCAGTTGGTTACCAGTTCTTCATATTGGTCAACAAAAAGATAGATAGGAACAGCACTGTTTTTTATTTCTTCCAAAGTGAGTTTGTGATCAGTATAAGGTCTGGCACCCGGTTTTACTTTTTTTACGATGTCCTCATTACAGGCAGAGAGTATACCAGCCATTACCAGTGATGATTTACCAATACCTGAGCGACCTGTAACTGCAATAACATGGTTATTGTTTACCACAGATGTAAGTCCGGGAAAAGCGATATTGCCCTCCTTCCATCCATCCAATACCCGTTGTCTGCCAAAGAAAATATTTCTGTCTTTGGTGGAGTAGGCAGCCAGGCCTTTGTATGGATTAGCCCTATTTTTTCCAAAGCGTACGAGTATCCTTTTTGGTTGTTGTGGATTTAAGAAAATAAATTCGCCTTTGGTATTATCGCCAATATTCCAAACGGCTGGAATTTGTTTTAGCTGCAGGTTGTTCAGGTTTTCTTTAAGATACATTCCCAATTCAGTAACCGTAATAAGACCATCAGATCTGTCTGAAACGGTTCCATAATCTGCATTGCCAGAGGATAATGCTGTTATAAGTGTTTGTGCAAATGGAGAGTTGGGTAAGCCTGATTCTCCTCTGGTACCAAAAGCATCGAGTGCCTGTTGATCTGCCGATGTGGATGTAATTACCTGCCTTACTGAATTAGTAGTAAACTGCAAGAATTTCTGATAATAGATGGTAGTGGGTTTGCCGGTATATAAACTTCTTTTTGTGTCGGCCCATCTGAAAGCGCCGGCATAACAGCAATCCAGGATGATTAACAGGTGCCTGCATTTCAATTTGGAGAGGGCATCATGTATATCACTCATTTTTACATAGGTAGATTGATTGCCCAGTTGTGCATCTGTAGGAATGAGGAAACCTGCTGGTTTTTCATCCACCTCTGTATTTTCTGCAATACCATGGCCAGCAAAGTATACAATCACCCGGCTATCTTCCCCGCATGTAATATTGGTTACAAAATCGAGTACCTGTTGTTTGGTGGGGTTAAGTAATGGGTTGGGTAAACTGGTGGCTGGCTGTTTATTTTGCAGCACCACCTCTTTAACGGTAAAGCCATGTTTGTTTTTATCTTCCAGCACAGATTTAAGGCTATTGATATCATTTTCGGGGCTATTAAGTGTATGGATTCTTTCATCGTTAAACTTGCTGATGCCAATAAAGTAGGCATAACTACCCTCTTCGAACCATTGATCGAAATTGATGAATTCTACTACATCATTATTGTCGTTAGCATCGGTTATATTACTATCTGCAATGGGCATGGATAATGTAGGTTTGTAAATGGTACTGATGTTGCAAAATACATATCTGCGCAGTTAAGCAAACATGTTGATTTAAAAATATCTCTTTTAAAGGTTTTGTCAAAATATTAGTTGGTTTGTATATCTGTTGATTGATGCCATGAAACCAGAACCCTGCAGTGTGCGACGCAAGAGCAGCTTAATAGATATTCTATTGCCGGGCTAATAATATTGCTATAGATTTTAATGACTGCTTTTGTAATGTGCCATTAATTGATCTCCTCCAAAATCGTTTTTAAGATCGCGGATTACTGAATGAATATGGTTGCCATTGTTTTGGGTGTTATCGTATTCTATCAGAATGGTTGGTCCCTGAATGCGGTAATATTTGGGATGACCAGGGCCATTTTCTTTACTGCCGGCCCATGCAAACTGGAGTTGATTAAGGCCTGCTTTTTCTATGTCTTTCATCATACTGGCAGCGAATAAATGCGTATAGCGGTGAATGTATACGCTAAGTAATTGCATAAATATTTTTTGTTGCTCTTTGCTCATATTGGCATAGCTAAGGCCTTGTGGGTGGGCAATCATCGCCACCCTGTTATTATAGGTAAGTATATCGCCGGGGGCAATGCTATCTATAATGGTCTGTTGCAGCTGTGAGCTGTTCAAGGATTGTAAAAGCGTTAGTGCCAATGCTGTTTCTTCCTTTAATATTTCTGTTCCTTTTTCGGGGCCATTTAGTACAAGTGCAGGGTTGGCGCCGAAAAAACCGGGGGTGCCTGATACCAGCCGGTTTGATGCAGAACAAAAGCTAAAGGAAAGGTGATGCCCATCAATACGCCAACCCCATATATCGGTAGCAGAGGGTTGGCCAAAGATGGTAAAAAAATATTTTCCAGTATCTCTGTAGTTGTCATTGGCAGCCCTGTTTTCAATTTGTTTTAATACTTTTTCCAAACCCATGATGGCATTGGCTTTTGCGTAACCCTCTGTACTAAATGCGGTTTTCATAAGATCAATAGCTGCTTGTTTTTGCAGGCCATTCATTTCATTTATGGATAAACCTTTTCTATCGTCTTTGGGTACAAAATGCCAGGTATATCTTTCTGAAGAATCAAAGGGGTACATGGTTTTGTTTCTTTGCGCATCGGTAAGCAATTGCAGAAAATTGGCTGCCGCTTGATACATATTGTTTTGTGCAGCACATACACCAGTAATTAACATAACTGTACACAACAGCAGAAGCAATTTTATTCTCATGGCACAAGCATTTGATAGATAACGAATATAACTAAAACATTTTTATGATTTACAACAATTCAGCTATACGGTTTAATAAGAAAGCAGGTAGTTGTAACCAAAAAAATAGGTGTTAAATATTTTTATTGGGCATTGATGGCATTCAGATAATTGGTATAATAATCTGCCGTGGTACTTCTTAATTCGTTTAAGTAAATAATATTTGCCTGTTTGGTTTTGGCATAAAATGCTTCCAGCAATTCGGTATATTGGGTTGTGTTAAATCTGCCCATTTTTTTTAACTCGCTAAATTGCGTTTTTTTTATTTCCAGTTCCGCAAATAATACGGGCAGGTATTCCTGTAGTATGCGATTTTGATACTCCGTACCAGCTGTAGCAATTAGTGCTTTATTGAAAATGTTTTTATAAGTAGCAATATGATCAGGCGACAAATAACTATTCCTGGCTTCAACAGGAGAACCGCCGGAGCGCAGTGGAACAGGGTGTGCAGTTGCATGCTTATTTATCAACTGAATATATTGGTTGATATAAACGGCACCGGTTTTGCCATAATAGCCCTTTATAAAATCCTGCATGGTACTTTGTATGTTGATATTTTTATTCCACATTAAATGTGCTACCAAATAACAACGCAGGTCCGAAAACTCTCCGGGCATATCGCCAATACCCTGATCGAAAAGATAACTGGCCCTATTGGCGGCAAAGTATTGTATATCCGGCTGTATGGTATACAAATTGGGGAATGGGCTAACTGCATTTGAAAATTGTACCAGATAATTCCAGATAAAAACATGGTTGCTTATAGCTGTCCATTTTTTAAAATTGCTGTTAAAAGTGGCTGTTACCTGTTTGTTCACCGGCACCCTTCTTTCCTGATTAGCAGTGCAAAGCATAATCATCACATTGGATAAGGGCCATATTATAGCAGGTGGAGTTTCAGAATATTGGTAGGCCAGTGTAGTAATTATTTTATCAGGAAACTGCGCTGCCACTTTGTTTACAAATGTAAGTAAACTGCCTTGCTGACTGCCTTCTGCTGCATCTGCCTTTTTACAGTTTTCGCAGGTGCAAAAATCAACGTTGTCGTTTTGGCTTACACTCCAGTATTTGGCACCCGGGTTGGCTGCCATCATTTGCCGCAGGTTGTTAATTACCAGGGCCAATACGGTGTTATTGGTAAGGCATAATTGCTGTGTACTGCGTTTGCCGTTTACCAGTGAAAAATATTCCGGATAGGTATCAAAATATTTTTTTGCCGGCACCAGTTTTTCAAATGAGTGTACCCACAGTCCCCAGTCTTCCAGCCACTGATTCATTTTATGAAAGTCACAAAAGTTATTTTTAAAAGATCCTTCAAAATAGGTCATACGAAATACAAATGAAGGCAATTGCTTTTTATTGATGGTTGCGGGTAAGGTTATTGTTTTTAGTTTTGGAATATAGGTAACATTTGAAGTATACATTCGGCAACCCAAATACGTTTCAATAAAGCTGTAAACGCTATACAACACGCCTTTTCGAGGACCACCTGAAAGAAAGATGCTATTGTTGATTTTTCTTATAACGATACCATCACTACCCAAACCGGCTATTTCTTTTTCGCTAATAAATTTGTTTCGGCCAATAATAATTTGTGCACTCGCCGTAGCACTCAAATTAGCATCAATGGTTAATTTAAAACCAGATATTTTTTCAACATATTGCTGCAATAGCGTTGCAGCTTCCTGTTCAATTGTTGTGGCATTTTCAGGTATAACAATATGATACGTCGATTTACCATTCGTTACCAAATTTAGTTTTTGCTGGGCCGCCAATTGCAGGCTAATCAAAACCATGCAGGTAAACAGGTAAAGTTTTTTAAACATCCAAACACTATTTATTTCAAATATACTTCAAACAGTAGTAAGTATATTTTTTGGCCCGGCAATAGAATGTTTATTAAGCTTTTCTTGCGTCGCACACTTGTACTGCAACAAGTTTAGCAACATATTGCAAACGCAATAATCATAAGCAGTGCATCCTTATCTTGGTAATAACACTTCCACCATATGTTCTATCGTATCATCATTTAAGGTAATTACGGCATTAGCTTGCAGCACTCCATCCACTATTATTTCCATGCTTTCAATTTGTGAATCTTTTGTAATCGCAATATGGTACATGGTATTCATATACCTGTAATGTACTTTATACAATTCCCAATCTTTAGGTATGCATGGCATTAGGGTTAATTCATTCCCCGATTTTTGTATACCAAGAAACGATTCTGTAATAAGCCTGTACATCCAGCCTGCAGAGCCTGTGTACCATGTCCAGCCACCACGTCCGGCATGCTGATTACCAGCATATACATCAGCTGCTATCACATAAGGTTCTACTTTGTAAATACCTATATCCTTTGCTGTTTTGCCATGGTTAATGGGGTTAATCATTTGTAATAATTCCCACACCCTTTCGTTATTATTTAGTTTGGCAAAAGCCATAATCATCCATATGGCTGCATGTGTGTATTGTCCGCCATTTTCTCTAATGCCTGGCACATAACCTTTTATATAACCTGGATTAAGTGCCGATTTGTCGAATGACGGTTCCAAAAGCTTAATGATACCTGTTTCTTTTTCAACAAGTTTGTTATAGGCAGATTCCATCGCGATATTCATTCGGTCACTGGTACCTGCGCCAGACAAAACCGACCAACTTTGAGCAATTGAATCAATTTTGCATTCCTCATTTACAATTGAACCTAGAGGTGTTCCATCATCAAACCAGGCACGCTTATACCAGTCGCCATCCCAGGCATGATTTTCAATGTTTTGTTTAAGTATGGCTGCTTCACTTTGGCATGTTCCAGCAAAGCTGGTATCGTTATTTATTACCGCAGTGTGCGAAAACTGCATTAGAATTTCATATAAAAAAAATGCCATCCAAACGCTTTCTCCTTTACCTCCTTCACCTACTTTGTCAAAGCCGTCATTCCAATCTCCCCCGCCAATAAGTGGCAAGCCATGTACACCATAATTAAATGCATGTTTAATGGCAAGCACACAATGGTCGTAAATACTAGCCGATCTGTCTGATACAATTGGAAGGTCAAAATAGGAATGCTCTTCCTGATTTAGCATTCGTCCGTCCAGAAAGGAAGCCGACTCATTCAAAATGCTGTTATCCCCCGTATGCGAAATATAAAGGGATGTTACAAATGGCAACCATAAAAAATCATCAGTAATCCTGGTACGCACCCCACGACCAATAGGTGGATGCCACCAATGCTGTACATCTCCTTCTTTAAACTGGTGCTGCGCACAGCGTATAATTTGTTTTCGGGCCAGTTGCGGTGCGGCATGAAGCAGGGATAATACATCCTGTAATTGGTCTCTAAAGCCAAAAGCACCACCGGATTGGTAAAACCCGCTTCTGCCCCATAGCCTGGATGAAATTGTTTGGTAAGTTAGCCAACCGTTCGTAATAATATTTATAGCAGTATCAGGTGTTTCTACCTGTACCGTACCAACTATGCTGGCCCAATATTTTTTTACTTTTTCAAAAGCGTTTTGGGCTATGGTTGCTCCCTGAAATTGCCTAACCAGGGAACTGGTGCTATTGTTATCCTTTCCTGCACCCAGCCTGAAGACAATTTCCTGTTCTTCTCCAGACAATAAATCAATGGGTACTTGTATAGCGGAACATGGATCTAACGCAAGTCCTACTTTCCCGGAAAGCTTAATGCGTCGCATCGCATCAGGATTTCTCAAAGATCCATTCCTGCCAATAAATTCTGAACGGTCAGCAGTGTAAGTTTTTTTTATATAGTCAACATCAAAAAATGCTACCCTTTTAGAAAACTCTGTGCTATATGGATTTTTGGCAAACAATGCGCCACTATCGGCATCTATTTCAGTATGAATATGCATGGCGGTTTTGGTGCTTGTATCACCAAGCACCCATTCGGTATAACCAGTTGCACTTAATTTACGTGGCCTGCCCGATTGGTTACGTATTTTCAGAATAGTAAATTTCACAGCCTCTTCTATATCAACAAATACGCACATTTCTGTGTAAATCCCGGCTTCTAAATGTTCAAATATGCTATAGCCAAAACCATGTCTTGTAATATAAAGTGAAGACCCTCCTGCCGGTAATAAAGTAGTTGTCCAATAATGACCTGTTTCTTCATCTCTGAGATAAAATACTTCACCACCCTTATCACTTACAGGATCATTATGCCATGGAGTAAGCCTTAATTCATGTGCGTTTTCTGTCCAGGTATAGGCACTCCCACTTTCTGAAACTACTGTTCCAAAATCAGGATTTGCCAATACGTTTACCCAGGGAGCAGGTGTTGTTTTTTTATTATTTATGCCAATGATATATTCGCTCCCATCTGGTGAAAATCCACCAAAATCATTTAAAAATACAAGGTCATCCGGCAAACTAAGAGTTTCTAAAGATGGCTCATACTTTTTAAGTGCTACTGCATATGGTATGGCAACTCTGGCAAGTTGCTTGCGTTTAACATGGTCTGCCAGTGTGCCTCCATTATCAGAAATATTTATTCGGGCAACCGTTTCAAATAAAATTCGGTCCTCATTTGAGATTTGATCAGATGCTCTTACAAAAATACCACCAGGTCTGTCTTTTAATTCCACAGGAATGAGTGCGCCTATTTCGTTTTGAAAAATTTGCCTGTAACCACTGTGTTCTTCGTTCCAGATTACTAAATCAACCTGAAGCCCCTTTAAACGCCAATAAGCATGGGCCTGCACCATTTGTATTACCAATTGCATATTTACCTGCTTCGCAATCTTTAACAATACAATCGGAAGATCTCCTGAAATTGAATAACCCCATAGTCCAGACTGTTGTCTGTGATTGTTAATTAGGATTGCAGGTTCAGCTCTCAAAGAGGCATTGGTAAATAATATTGAACTTGCCAAACGGCCATATAATTGGGCATCTGCTTCAGAGGCATTTATTTGTCTTAGTACTACCTGACTATGCGTCCACGCCATTTCAAAAACACGGTCTTTATGTGGTTTGTTGTCCTGATACTTGTTTATCAGGCCCTGGCAACCTTCTCTGGTTTCTGCTATCCCTGTTACCAGGTCAATAGCAACTGATTCATCAGGGGCAAGGCTTATCCGGTATCTAATTGCTGCAATTGGGTCTAATACGGAGCCCTGACTGCCTGATAATTTGTCCAGGTTTTTCATTGCTTGGGGGTGCTGACTTGTATTTCCCCGGCCAATAAATTTCATCCGGTCAGTCTCATAAGATATTTCCTCTGCGTGTTTCCCTTCCATAGACAACAAATGAAACATCCATGGCGCTTTTTCTTCTACTGATCTTGGTCTTCTTGTACATAGGATGGTATGTTGGGAAGGTAATATTTCTGTTTGTACAAATAAGTTACTGAAAGCGGGTTGAATAATATCTGATGCAGCAGGAGCAATTACCAATTCTGCATAACTTGTAATGGCTATTGTTTTGCGTATATTGGAACAATTGGTAATAGTAACCCTGCGCATTTCAATATCATCTTCTGGCGAAACAACAATCTCCGTATGACATTCAATTTCATTAGATAAGGTGTGAAAATCAACACGACTTTGCGAAAATGCTGCTTCATATTTTTCCCCTTTTTTAAGGGTTGGCTGATGCATATTCGACCAATATTTCCCTGTTTCCAAATCCTGCAAATAACAAAATGTACCCCAGTTGTCTTGAGTACAGTCCTCACGCCAACGTGTAACTGCAAGCTCTTTCCATCGGCTATAGCCTCCTCCAGCATTTGTAACCATTACATGGTATCTTCCGTTTGAAAGGAGTTGTACTTCCGGCAGTGGCGTATCTGCGGTATTCATTACAAGTGTTTCACTTCCAATTGACAGATAACTGATATCTGCAATATCCGTTGTATGTGAATGGAAAATAGTGGATGTAGGAATTCTTTCCTGTAATAATAAAAGTATGGCCCTGAATTGTGGCTCGGACTCAAATAATTTTTGTAAAGGTTTATTCAAAAGCAGATTGGCAAGTGATAGCAGCGTCATTCCCTGATGATGTGCCATAAAGGAATAAATAATTGCATTTGATTGTCCTCGCTGCTGCCGGGAGGGTGTATAGTCAATAGCTTCGTAAAATCCATACCGGCCTTCAAAACCTTTTTGGGTAAGCAATTCTAAATTTTCACAAGCTTTTTTAGGCGATACCATCAATGCTAGTGCAGATGCATATGGTGCAATGACAAAATCTTCTTCAAGCCCCCTCTTCAATCCCAATCCTGGCGCACCAAATGCCCTGTATTGATATTCGGAATTAGCATTTACCATATTGTAGCCCGACTCTGAAATACCCCAGGGTTTCCCCATTTTTTTGCCATATCTAATCTGCCAGTCAACAGCTGCTTTACAGGTTTGATCTAATAATGTATTTTCAAAACTAGGCATTACCAAAAGCGGCATCAGGTATTCAAACATTGACCCACTCCAGGAAAGTAATATAGGATTTCTCCCTGCATTGGTTAGTAATCTTCCTAATGAAAACCAGCTTTTTTCTGGTAGTTTACCTTGTGCAATTCCTATATAGGTGCATAAGCGGGCTTCCGAAGCCAGTAGGTCGTAAAAGCCAGTCTCAGTATGATGGTCCTGTACATTGTATCCAATTGTAAAAAGATTGGATGTTTTATCATATAAAAAATCCCATTCAACCCCAGACATTTCCTCACATTGTTGCAACAAAAATTCAATCGATTGGCTATTTTCATTCGCCAGTGCAATTGTATTTGCTATTGCAACTTCTAAAAGGGTTAACCATTCATTTTCTGTGTTTGTATTCTTATCCCTGACTTGAGAGAGTACTTTTTTTTGCAATTCATGAGCCGAACTTGTAAGGGTAAATAAAGTCGAGTTATCATGGTTGTCATCAAATGAAGCGAATTTCTGTGGAGCATCTTTTAAAATAAACCATGGGTTATACATTTCAAGTTCTTTATTAATGCTTTCAAATTTTTTTAGCATCTGTACATTCCACCAGTATGTTTCACTTTCAGGTTTAATATTTATTTTTTCAATTGCATCAGAGTAATGTAATGCCAGCAGGGTTACCTGCAACTTTGTTTCATCACAATTAAATACATTTCCTTTACAGATACTATCTATATCTTTTCTAAAATCTGTAAGAAATCCTATATCCTTTTCATCCAAAGTGTCTGTTAATACAAGTAGTGTATCTCTAATCCCTTTAAATATATTAACACCAGTAATTTTTTGATTTGGTAAGGATATAATACCTTGTTTTAGTACCATTAAATGGCCAATTAGGTTGCCGCTATCCACTGTAGAAATATATTTTGGCTGTAATGGAGTGAGTGTTTCAATATTGTACCAATTATAGAAATGCCCTTTAAAGCGTTCCATTTTAGTCATTGATTGTAGAGTATCTTTTGTCCGTTGTATAAAACTTGAAATAGATATATATCCAAATTCATAAGCGGTTAGGTTAGATAGCAAAGCAATGCCAATATTAGTAGGCGATGTTCTGTTGGCAAGGATGGCAATGGGTTGTTGCTGAAAATTATCTGGTGGTAACCAATTACCAGTTTCCTTAACAAAAGAATCAAAAAAGCCCCAGGTTTTACGGGCTATTTTATGTAGGAAATTGGTTTGTTCATCTGTAATAATTGCTACTTGTTTTTCCAAAGGCTTGCTGATCCACCAGGTAATAAATGGGGCAATGAACCATAATAATAAAACGGGTAGTGCTACAATTAGGTTTGAAGGAAGGTAAATTAATAAAAATGTAAACAAGGCAATGCTCAAAAATGGGGATACCCACATGGTATAATAAGATGCAGAAAAAGGTAAGATATTAGTAAATATATTGTTTGAAAATGGATGCCATTCAAGCATTTTTTTACGTGTAAACAGCATTCTCCAGATGGTAACAAATATAGCCTTGCAATTTGCATATGCTTCATAAGGAAAGCAGATGAAATTGAAAAGTGTTTTTCCCGAAATGTCAATAATTCTGCGAAAAGAGTTCTTTAAATGGTTTAATAAAATAATGTCTTTTGGCTTTTTTATGGTATCCCACGCAGAAGAAATAAATATTGGAATAAGAATTATTGAAGTTACTAAAATGGTCCAAAACAAAGTGGAAGTTAATACCATCCAGCCCGAAAGCATAAGACCGGTAAGCGCTAAGGGAATTAGGCTGCGTCTGATATTATCAAAAATTTTCCAGCGTGATAATGCTGATAATGGGTTTTTATGCGAATGTTTATCCGAACCGGGAACAAAAGGAAACATCCAGCTTAATATCTGCCAGTCTCCGCGCACCCATCTTATATTTCTGGTCATATCCGAACGGTAGGTAGCAGGATATTTTTCAAATAACTGTACATCGCTAACCAGTCCTGAACGCAAATAGCACCCTTCAAGTAAATCATGACTTAAAATACTGTTTTCAGCAAATTTTCCATCTAATACAGTCCTGAAAATATCTATTTCGTAAATACCTTTTCCAATAAAGGAACCCTCTGAAAATAAATCCTGGTAAACATCCGAGGATGCTCTTGTGTAAGGATCTATACCAGCTTCATTTCCATGCATACGTGTAAACAGCGAGCCATCGTTATCAGGTAGGCTAACAGTAACCCTGGGTTGAAGTATGCCATAACCCTTTGTTATCCGCTTCTTGTTTGGGTTATACCATGCCCTGTTTAAAGGGTGGGCCATGGTGCCTATTAATTTCCATGCCGTATCAAGTGGTAAATGCGTATCAGCATCCAGTGTTATTACAAATCTTATCAGTGGAAAAACTGATTGGTCGCCAATAATAAAAGAAAAACATTCTTTTGAACTTCCTCTTAGCAGTCCATTTAAGTCTGATATTTTGCCCCGCTTTCTTTCATATCCCATCCATGTATTCTGCTGCGGGTTCCATTTTCTTGGACGGTGAAAAAGATAGAATAAATCGTTTTCTTCCCTTTGATATTTTTTATTTAAAGCTAATATTCCCTCGCTTACTTTAGTTAAAAATATACTATCCTCATCTAGTATTTCCTGAGAGGCATCTGTAAAATCAGTTAGTAAACCAAAATGCAAATGTTTATTCCTGTTTGCCAAAAATCTTATTTCCAAAGCCTCTAATAAGTTCTCTATTTCTCCTTTATTGATCAGCATTACAGGTATAACCACCAAGGTGCGATAAGCGGACGGTATTTCTATAGAGAAATCCATTCTAGGCAACAAGTAGGGCTTTACCAGTAAAGTAGAGAAAAAATTGGTAACAGAAATGGCCAGCTGGCTGGCACAAAGCAACGCGAAAATAACTATAACCCCTAGTAGCCAAAACTGATTGGTTTCTGCACTTGCCTTTTTTAAGATCAGTGCACTTATTGCAATGGTTATAACTATAATTGAAGTTAAGTACACAAAAAAATTATGTCTTTGAAATGCCTGTTTTATCTTCTTCAAAAAAGGAGCCCGGAAATTGGCCATTTTTTTTGTTGCCGCAACGCCTTCACCTATCAGGTAATAGCCTACATGCGACGCATATTCTTCGTCTTCATTTTTTACAATATGCTCCTGCATAAGTTGTATGGCAATGCAAGCCACTTCAAATTCGCTTGAGGTGCTTTTTTTGGCAATATTTTCCACAATATGGCGGTAGCGGTCACGGGTGGCAAAATCCATTAAGCTGTAAATGCCATTATTGTCCTCTCTCAGTTTTTTTTCAACAATACTGTGGTTTTCTACAAAATCCCTCCAGTCCATAGCGCCCAATAAACGCAGGCTGCCAATGCTATTACTTATCGATACCTGGTTAGCTGCCTGTTTTTGATTTTCCGCATTAATCAATTCATTGCTGGTTAATCCAGTTTCTGATAATTGCTGCTCAACCCAATTAAGTGCCAATGCCAGTCCGGGGCCCTTACCCCTAAATTGCCTTGTTAACTCAGAAACAAATGCACTTGAAATGGGTGGATTTGATCTTGACATATCTGCAATAACCAGTATTAAATTTTTTGGGTCTTTCTCAGCAGTTTCAATCATTTTTAGGGCCCAATAATCTGCCAGGTTTCTATCCACCCTGTCTATGGCAATTCTTGCAGAAACACGCCTTATGTTCTCTATAAGTGCTAACCGCAACATAATAGGTATTGCCCATAATTCGCCCAATAACAAATTGGTAACGGTTTGATAGGATTTTATAAAACCACCCAATCTTTCCATATCTATTCTGCCATCGCTGTGAGATATGATTTGCAGCACTATATCATAAATGCGTATTTCACCGGGAGATATATTGTTTAAAAGCTGTGGTAGTGTCTCACTGTAATTTTTGGGAAAATGCGTTTTTGCTATTCGAATGTGCTCCTCTATCAGGTAATAATTATCTATCAGCCATTCTCCGGCAGGTGTTACATGGTACTTTCTTTTAATTGAATCGTTCAGTAGTTTGCGCACTTCATCCAATATGATTTCGTTTTCTGCCAGCCTGCCTAATAAATGATTTTTTAAAGGATTAGTGTTTAACTGATGTGTGCCTGCTAATGCTATACCAAATCTATCCATCTGATCGGAGCTGTATAATTCGGCCCGCAATGGTTCTTCGTTTAAATAACTACGTTCAAGATTGGTTGTTTGAAAATAGCTTCGCATGTTTGCAATTATCTCGTGGGCAGAAGGTATAAGTTTCATAGTTGTATTCATTTAAGCAAAAGTTCATTCTGCCCGGTATAATTTTTTGTATGCCTGGCGCAATACCTTTTTTGCAATTGTTGGCTGTTTCTAATTAGTTTCTACTTGCAAGGATTTAGTTGCTTGCCAAATAAAATATGTAGGTATATTAAAGGCCAGGATTTTGCAGTTACCTTAATAAAGCTGCCAATAATTACTACAGTACAAGAGTGCGACGCAAGTAAAGCCTGATATGTATATATATATGCCGGGCTACAAAAAAATGCACTACAGCAAAACTCAGGTTGATTACCTGTTTTTTTAAAGCTAAAGGTGGGTGCTTTAACACATTAAATTGTTACACTATTTTGCGAAATAGTTACATCATTTACATATTTTGACTGTCGCCAATTTTTGTTGGTGTATTTGCTGCTTTATTGCAGTTGCATAATGGAATAAATAAGTAAAAGTGTTGGGCCCGGCAATGGCTATCATGGCATCGCCGCTTGCGTCGCACACTGCAGGGTTCGGGGCTATGCGCAACAAAGAAATGCAGCTGCAATTTTTTACGTATGTGCATTATCGCTGTTCAACGGCCAGTGATTTGGCAGGCTGAATGCTAATATCTTTTATGGTCATTTTTTGCAGTAAAATATTCTTACCCAATACATTTCCGTTTAGCTGATTATTGGCAATGGTTACTTTTTTACACGCCAGCAAACTAAACATATTTTTATTGGGGTGAAACGGAGTGAACCGATTACTACGGGTTATGGTATTATTGGAAAAGGTCAGGCCTTCTACGGATTTGGCATATAATACCGGATAATCATATGGATTAAACTGGTTATTGGTTATCACAATGTTTCTATGAAAGGGTGTGTTTTTATCTATAACCGGAATTTCCGGATCAATACTAATAATGGCTTCACAAAACTGGTACATAGAAGTTAAACAGGCATCCTTAAATACATTACGTTGTATCAGTACATCTTTCACTGCTCCGGTTTCAAACCATTGGTTGGCATCGCCTGCAATTAAAATTGCTGATCCGCTTGATTCAAAAATATTATCCTCAACTATTACTCTGCCTGGTGTGGAAATAAGTATCCCACGTGCCCGGTTAACACCAAATACAGAATTGCGGATGGTAATATGGGGTGTCCAGCTAATATTTTCCAATGCATCTTTTACAGCAATTCCATCAGCAATATTTTCTATAAAGCGGATAATAAAATCGGTAGTGTTTAATGCCGTAAATGAAGCTACAATACCATATGTTTTTGTTTGCATGCTGGTATGATTAATAAAGCCAACAGTATCGCCGGCTTGTGCCCACACCATGCCAATACTTTGTTCATGCATAAAACGGCAAAGCAATTCGGTAGCCGATTTTTTTTCTATGATTTGTACAGCAGTGCCATGCACATTAATAGGGTCGTCCATCAAACCTGTAAAAGAACAATGGTCTATCAATATCTGCCCCTTGCAATTTGAAAAATGGCAGCCATCATCATGCCCACTAAAATAGCGGCCTTTTGCTGCATTGGGTACTACCTGTATATTGCTGTAATCCAGGTTTTCTGAGTATTGCGCTAATATGCCTAACCCAGCTGTTTGAAACAGGTAAATATTAGCTAGACGTATGTTTTTGCTTTGGGTTATAAAAATGCCGGCATGATCTCTTTCGTTGTGCCGCATTACCAGTATGTTGCCAATGGCTGGCTTGCGTGTAAAGTTATAGTTTAACCTTATGGTATTGGCTGAAAGTTGAATAGCGGTATATTGTTCCCATTTGTTGCCCAGCACGCCATCATCTCCGGTTTGAGGTGCAATCATATGGCTGCTTTTTTCAAATTCCATACAACCCCACCATTGGCTTTTCCAACCCTCGCCGGTAAAGAATAATTTGCCTTTTTCAATTATAAAAGGGTAGGCGGTACTATCTATTTGCAGGTCAATATAATGTGTGCTGGTATCTTTTACACTAGCTTGTGCAGTAAGTGGAATATCCCAGTCTATCTGAACATTTTTAATGGTAATATCCTGGCTTTGGTCAATTGTAAAGGGCTGCACCCTGTCGTGATATATAAAATCAGATCCGTTGGCATCAATGGTTAAATTGTTAAATCCGTATATCCAAATAGGGCAACGTTTGGGATTTATTTCGGTAGTATTCGATTCAAAATATTCTTTTTCAATGCTGTATTGCGGCCAAAAATCGTAACGGCCTTTTTCAAAGAAAAGTATGGGGTTCTTTTTGGTGCGGCAACTATCCAGTGCAGTCTGTATTATTTTTACTGCATTTTCACGTGTATTAGGCATTAACCCAAATGATTTTACAAAAACGGTATCTCCGGCAGCAGCAAATAATGCAGTTGGTAAAAGCACTATTAACAACGGGGCTAGTATGCAGGCAATAATTTTTTTCATAGTAAAGTTGTAGCTAAAATTAAGTAAGCTAAACGGCAAGCCATTGCAATGTTAAATAATTACTGGTTTTGAATAGTAAAAGTATTTTGGCAAACCGTTTTGAATGGCTTTCAGCTTGACTACCATGGTCTGGATAATTTCCGGGGCATAATCTGGCCAAAATAATACATCTTTATAGGAATAATTTTCCACTTAAACTGAAGGTCCAGAACATATTTTTATGAAGAACCATATACCACTATCCGGGGTAGTGCCCATAATTCCTACTCCATTTTTAGCAGATGAAACCATAGATGAGCCAGCCTTATGCAGATTAATTGATTTTGCTGTTGATGCAGGCTTGCAAGCTGTTTGTTTGCCTGCCTATGCCAGTGAATTTTATAAACTGAGTGACGAAGAAAAATTAAAGGTAGTAAGCATTGCAGTGCAGCAGTCGGCAGGGCGTATTCAAATAATGGCGCAATCTAATAGCCCATCGTTAAAAATTGCCATTCAACTGGCGCAGGCCAATATTGCAGCCGGTGCTGATATTATTTCTCTTGCCGTTCCCCGCATATTTAGTTTGCCTGAAGCCTCCATTAAAAAATACCTCTCCCAGTTTTTTGCTGCAATACCAGCTACGCCGGTATTAATTCAGGATTTTAATCCGGGTGGCGCTTCATTAAGCGTGGCTTTAATAAACGAATTAAGAAAAGAACATCCCAACTTTAAATACCTGAAACTGGAAGAGCCATTATGTGCGGTAAAGTTTGAGGAAATTATTGCTGCCACTGAGGGAGCGGTTGGTGTGTTTGAAGGCTGGGGTGGTTTGTATACTATGGAGCTGATACCTATTGGCATAAGTGGTATTATGCCGGGTTTGGGTGTGTCAGATATTTTACAAAAGATTTTTACCCTACGCAAAAATGGCGAAACGAATAAAGCTTTTGAGTTATTTGAACGGGTGATGCCGCAAATATTTTTCTCCCTGCAAAACATGGAATTGTTTCATTATGCTGAAAAGGAATTATTGATGGCACGTGGTATTCTTGATAACAGTATTGCCCGGCAGGCAGCGTATACACCTGAAGCTTCCAGCGTGCAGTATATTCAAGAACTGAACCAACGTGTTGTACAATTGGTGGCCGATATGAAAACAAGGTATTAACTAAGTGTATTTTTTGCTGAGACAAACGATAGCGTACAAGAGTGCGACGCAAGGATGCTGCCGGTTCTTGCTACTGTTGGGTACAAAAACCACTACTTGGTAGAATTGAATGTTGATTAAGTGGAATAGTGTAATTATTTGAAAAATGGCTTCGATACTTTTGAAAGAACCAATACTTTTTATTAATAAAATAAAATTTGCTGTATGAGTAAAATTAAAATTGTACATCCCGACAGAGATCCGGCTTTTGTTACAGGTGCCTACTCAGATGGTGTTTTGGTAGATGGCTTTTTGTTTGTGAGCGGACAGGCATCCGTAGATTTTACTACCTCCACTTTTGTGCTGGGTACAATTGAAGAAGAAACCACCCGCACGCTAAATAATATTAAGGCTATTATTGAAGCTGCCGGTGCTAGTATGAATGATGTAGTGAAGTGTACCGTGCATTTGGCAAACATTAATGATTTTGACAGGTATAATGCCGTTTATGCCTCTTATTTTACCGGAGTAAAACCTGCCAGAACCACCGTACAATCTGTATTGGCCGAAAGCATTAAGGTAGAAATTGATGCCATCGTAAAAATGCCCTGACGCTAATTTTTTCATCATTGTTAATATTAATCGCATGTTTATAAGAACAAAACATCCACTTGCTTTGCTGTTGTTTTTTGCAATGGGTTTTAGCCATAACATAGTAAATGCCCAGCAGGTAAAATCAACCTTATTAATTGGCATTGCCGAAGTAAATTATACGCCCACTGTTGGCCTTGATATGGCAGGCAATTACAGAGGTAATGATTATGCCAGCCGCGGCGTGCATGATTCTTTATATGCCAAGGCCCTGGTTGCGGCCAATCAAAAAGGAGAGAAGGTGGCGTTGCTTACGGTAGATATTTGTTTTATTCCCAAAGAAACCATTGAAATGATGCGGGCCTATATAGCCGGCAAAACAACCATTAAGGCCGCTAATATTATGATTATGGCAACGCATACCCATAGCGGTCCGGTGGCCGATTTAAATGCGCCTAAGGTAAAAGAGTTTCTTGCAAAAGCGGCCAGTGCAGTGGTGGCTGCAGATAAAAGTTTACAGCCTTCTGTATTATCTGTAGGGCGTTCTGCCGAAAACAGGATATCGCATAACCGCCGCTTGAAATGCATTGATGGCACCACACATATGTGCTGGGAAAAATTTACCCCCGGTTTTGTAATAGAACCTTGGGGGCCCATAGACCCCGAAGTAATCACCCTTTCTGTGGCACAAAATGGCAAACAAAAAGGGGCCATTGTAAACTTTGCCTGCCATGCCACTACCTTAACAGGTAATAATTGGTTGTATACGGCCGATTATCCGGGATACATGGCCGAAGCAATTAAAAAAGTAAAAGGCAATGGCTTTATGCCATTGTTTTTTAATGGCTGTTGCGGCAATGTAACACAGGTAGATTACAAAGTGGGTTTTCCTGATACTTACCAGGAATGCCAGCGAATTGGGTATATGTTGGGTGTGGCTGCTTTGCAAGCTATTAGCAACGAAAAACCTGTATCAAGCGATATTTTAAAAGTCTCCAAAGAAATGGTGCCGGTAAAACATTTGAGTATTACAAATGACCAATTTAACTGGGCACAGGCGGTAATGAAAAAAGTGGAAAAAGAGGGAATGCCACCTGCACAGGCCGATGGTATTCCGGATGCACAATATGCCAAAGATTGGTTGGCCATGCGCCGCACACAAAATGAAGTAGATAGTTTAGAAGTAATGGTTGTGCGTATTGGGGATGCCGCTTTTGTGGGTTTGCCTGGCGAAATGTTTACCGAGTTTGGAATGGATATTAAAGCTCAGTCGCCTTGTAAGAATACCATGGTAATGGGTTTAACCAACGATGAAAGGGGCTATTTCCCTACCAAAGTTTCGTTTACTCAGGGGCCAAAAGGATTTACGCCCATGATTACCGGTTACGAAACCACGCCAGGCACTACCAAATACGAAATTGGGTCGGGCGAAATGCTGGCAGCATCGGCCATTAAGCAATTAAAAGCCTTGTTTTAATAAAGTTGTTTTTTAACTCGGCAGCAGTACTGCTATGTATCGTCTCTTGCGTCGCACTCTTGTGCTGTAGCAACTACCCGCAGCTGCTAACAGCCAACGGCTAATAGCTAACAGCTCAGTCAGGTTCAGAAAGCACAAGAGTGCGACGCAAGTAAAGCCTCATGTGTGGTATTTTGCCGGGTAAAAAATGGCTGCTATAACAACAAAAAAAATTAAATGTATACATACGAAGCATCCGCAAAACTGCTGGAACGTGCCAAACAGTCTTTGGCTGGTGGCGTTTCATCAGAGTTTAGAAAATACAACCATCCGCATGCCATTTTTTATACGCATGCCAACGGTAGTCGTATTTACGATGTTGATGGAAATGAATATATTGATTTTACATTAAGTCAGGGCCCCATGCTGGTTGGGCATAACCACCCGCATGTGGTAAAAAGGGTAGAAGAATATGCCAAAAATGGACAGCTATATGCAGGCCAGCATGTACTGGAAATTGAGCTGGCAGAAAAATTGCAACAGATAATACCCTGTGCCGAGTTAATGCGTTTTTGTTTGGACGGATCTGAAGCAGTACAAACCGCTTTTAGGGTGGCAAGGGCAAAAACCGGTAAACCCAAATTTATACGTTTTGAAGGACATTACCATGGCTGGCTGGATAATGTGGCCTGGGGCTTGTCAACCCCATCCATTGATGATTTGGGTAGTAGGGAGCATCCCAATGTTTTTCCCTGGACGGCAGGCTTGCCGGCACATACAGCCGATGATTTTATTACCCTGCCCTGGAATGATGCAACACTACTGCGGCAAACCATTCAGGAAAAGCACCATGAAATAGCCGCAATTATTACTGAACCCATCATGTGTAATAATGGCTGTATTTTACCAATTAAAGGCTACCTGCAGGAAATGCGGGAGTTATGCAGTCAATACGATATTGCATTAATTTTTGATGAGGTAATTACCGGTTTTAGAACCGCATTGGGTGGTGCACAAAGCTATTTTAATATTGTGCCCGATTTGGCCATATTTGCAAAAGCCATGGCAAGTGGCTATCCCATTTCTGCGATTGTAGGTAAACGGGATTGGATGCAGCTGATTGCCAATGGTACGGTAATACATGCAGGCACCATGAATAGTAGTAATTCTACTATTGCAGCAGCCATTGGCACACTGGAAGTATTAGAAGCAGGTAATTGTATTGAACATATATATACCCTTGGCCAGCAACTAATGGAAGGATTAAGGGACATTGCTAAAAACACCAACAATAATATACTTGTACAGGGGCTGGGACCCATGTTACATACAGGTTTTACTCAACTGCCTGCAGTAAAAGATTTTAGGGATGTGCTTACCTATGATAAGGTAAAGCTGGGTAAATTTATAGCCGGCATGCACGATAATGGTATACGGGTTATTGGTCGTGGTTTATGGTATATTTCTGCAGCACACACTACAGCTGATATTGAGCAAGCGCTTACTGTAGCATCCACAATTTTAAAACAAATCTAGCCCCCGAAACATATGAACCATCAAAGAAAATATTTTCTGCCGCTGCTTATGATTGGGCTGTTGTTTGGTGTATTTGGTTTTGCTGCCTGGTTAAATAGTTTGTTAATACCTTATTTTCAAATTACGTTGCAGTTAAACAATGTACAAACCACCCTTGTTACTTTTTCTTTTTTTATTGCTTATGTAGTCATGGCATTACCCTCTTCTTGGGTGTTAAAAAAAATAGGGTTTAAAAAGGGTATTTTTTTAGGGCTGGTAATAATGGCAATTGGTACAGTGTTGTTTATTCCGGCGGCATATACAAGGGCTTATTGGCTATTTTTATGCGGATTGTTTTTAATGGGTACCGGGCAAGCCCTATTACAAACTGCTGCCAACCCTTATGTAACCATATTGGGCCCAATTGAAAGTGCCGGGCAGCGAAATAGTATAATGGGTGTATTTAATAAACTGGCAGGTATTGTTAGTCAGCGCCTCTTAGGGCCTATTTTATTGTTGAATGCCGATGCCATTATGAATAGCATTACCACCATGGGGGATGCAGAAAAAATAGCAGCGCTGAATAGTATGTCATTAAGGGTAGTAAACCCATATATTGTAATTACTATCCTTTTGCTGGTTATGGCGGTAATTATGTGGGTAGTAGCATTGCCCGAAGTACATGAAGAAGAAACCAATGCCGAAGCTACCGGTGTGGCGCATACCAGTATATGGATGTTCCCCAATTTAATACTTGGGGTGTTGGCACTTTTTTGTGCGGAGGGAACTGAGTCTATTACCAGTTATTATATTATTCCCTACGGTCAAAGCATGGGTTTTGCCACCGCAGATGCACAGGTTTTTGTAGATTATATTATTTATGCCATGCTGGCCGGATATGTTGCAGGCATTGTGCTAATTCCTACTTATATAAAGCAGGCAAAAGCCCTGGCTGCCTGTGCCTTTTTAGGTATTTGCTTTTCGCTGGGGGCCATTTTTACCAGTGGGTTTACATCGGTTTTGTTTGTAATTGCCATGGGCTTTTGTAATGCCTTAAACTGGCCATGTATTTGGCCACTGGCTTTAGATGGTGTAGGTAAATTTACAAAAACTGCCGCGGCTTTTTTAATAATGGCAATTGCCGGCGATGCCATTTTCCCCATATTGTATGCTCAGCTAAATACACAGTTAGGGCCGCATGCCGGAATTGTTTTATTAATGGCATTATACATTACCATACTTTTTTATGCAGCTATCTGGCATAAAAAGAAAGTATGGTAAACTCTATTCACAAAATGGTACTATCACAAAAAATATAATGATATGGCTAATACAAACATAAAAGAAGTAGGTGTAATTGGACTGGGTTTAATGGGCAGCAGCATTGTTGCAGCCATGTTAATGAGTGGTTATAAAGTAATTGCATTGGCGCCGCTGCCGGCCGATATGGAAAAAGCTCCAGGCCATATTGCACATGCCTTGCAAGAGTCATTTAAACAAGGGATACATTCCCATGATGTGGATGAGTTATTGCAAAATATTGTATACACCAGTAACTATGCAGATCTGCATAATTCTATGCTGATACTGGAATGTGTTATTGAAAATGTAGATATAAAAAGACAGGTATATGCTTTAATTGAAGCCGTCGTAACACAAGAAACTATTATTACTACCAATACCTCGGCCATACCCATTACCATTTTACAGGAAACCTTAGAGCACCCTCAAAGATTTTTGGGTATGCATTGGGCCGAACCTGCTTTTACTACGCCTTTTCTGGAAATTATCTGCGGGCCGCAAACAGAGTTGTCTATTGGTGAAACTTTGTATGCTATTGCTGAAACCTGGGGCAAAGAGCCCACTTTGTTGCGTAAAGATATTCGCGGGTTTATTACCAACCGCTTAATGTATGCTATGTACAGGGAAGGGTTTAACCTGGTAGAAAATGGCTATGCCAGTATTGAAGATGTAGACAGAGCCTGCCGCAACGATGCCGGCCATTGGATGAGTTTTTGCGGACTTTTTAGGTATATGGATCTTACCGGTTTGCAGGCTTATTACCATGTAATGAAGGATTTGTTCCCAACACTTTCTAACCAAACAACTACGCCGCAATTAATAGAAAATATTGCACAACAGGGGGGTAATGGTATTACCAACGGATTGGGCTTTTACAAATACACCAAAGAAGAAGCTGCCGAATGGGAAAGGGCTTTTGAGGAGTTTTCATATGATATAAATAACCTGTCCAGAAAATATCCTGTTAACCTGGTTGAACAAAGACTAAAAAATAAACAATAACAGTTGTTTTGGCCGGGCAATAGAACAGGTATTATACCCGGTTGCGTCGCACTCTTGTACGTTCTGCACCTTGCGGAGCTTAAAGATGCAAGCTGTTTGCTTTTAGCCAATAGCTATTTTGTTTTAACAGCTGCATATGGTTATGCAGTACAAGAGTGCGACGCAAGCGGTGCCAAATGCATGCTACTATGCCTGGTACATAAAAAATAAATATTTGCTCCTATGTTTACAATAGATGCGCATTTAGATTTAGCTACCAACGCCATTACTTTAAACAGAGATCTTACCAAACCGGTTCATGAAATTAGGGCCAGGGAAAAACAATTAAACTGGACAGATACCCAGGACCGCGGCAATGGAACCGTAGCATTACCTGAACTGCGTAAAGGCCATATAGGTTTGGTGGTGGCTACCATTATATCCAGGTTTTCTGCATCGGGTAATGCATTGCCAACGCTTAATTTGCCGGGCTGGCACTCACCTGCACAAGCCTATGCTTACGGGCAGGCTCAATTGGCCTGGTATCGCATAATGGAAGATATGGGAGAGATGGTTCAAATTACCCACTGGCAGGCTGTAGAGCAGCACCTGGCTTTGTGGGAAAACAACGAAATACCCAATGACAAAAAGCCGATTGGTTATATTTTAAGCCTGGAAGGGGCCGACTCAATTATTAACCTTAACTACCTGCATATCTATTATGCACAAGGGTTAAGGGCTATTGGCCCTGCGCATTTTGGCCCTGGGAGGTATGCGGCAGGCACCCATGCAGATGGTAGCGGATTAACGGCAATGGGTAAAGATTTGTTGCGTGAAATGGATGACCTGAACATAATATTGGATGCTACCCATTTGGATGATAAAGGCTTTTTTGAAGCCATGGATATTTTTAATGGCACGGTTTGGGCCAGTCACCAAAACTGCCGTGCATTGGTGCCGGGCGAAAGACAATTTAGCAATGAACAATTGCAACTGATTATTGAACGCGATGGTGTTATTGGCGGGGCATTGGATACCTGGATGTTATACCCCGAATTTGAAATGGGGCATCATAACCCGCAGCAATTGGGTATTAATCTGGAGAAGCTGTCAGATCATTTTGATCATATTTGTCAGCTGGCCGGCAATTGCAGGCATATTGGTTTTGGCACCGATTTAGACGGCCTGTTTGGCACCGAACAAACACCCTATGATATGGATACGATTGCCGATATAGCGAAGTTTACAGATATACTTACCCGCCGAGGTTATACAAGCGAAAACATACAAAATATTTTTTCGGGTAATTGGTTGCGGCTGCTTAAACGTACATGGGTAAGGTAGGGTAATTCGTTATTATAAAGCAGCATAATTATTGGGTAGTTTTATATAATATAGCAACTGCTTATGAGTGTTTAAGTATTTATTGGCCGGGCAGTTGTTTTTAATGCAGCTTTACTTGCGTCGCACACTTCAGGGTTTGGTTATTATGGAAGCAATAAAGGCAGTTATACAAAATACTGTTGTAGTGCGGGATTGGTTTTTAATTTTTCCAGAATTTCTGTACTTAAAGGTTTGGGTATAAAGTTAAGTACCAGTGGATGCACCTCGGCTCTATATTTGTCTTCGGGTTTTATAGAAGAAGTAACTACAATCACATTCATAGCGTTTAACCGTACTTTATTTTTTTCAGTCAAATAATCCAGAAAGGCCCAACCATTTAAACCGGGCATATTAATATCAAGGAATATCAAATCGGGGTATCTTCTTTGTTCATTTGATAATTTGGACTGCTCCTCAAAATAATCTATTGATTCTTTTCCATCATAAGCTTTTACAAGCTTGGTGCAAAAAAAATTATCCTCAAACAAATATTCATATAACATTTGAGTTATATCGTCATCGTCAATTGACATAACAATAGGAATCATAACTTATGTCAATTTAAGTTGGTTAAATACAATTGATTAAACATAAATTCCGGTTTCTCAAGAAATATTGGCATCAAATTTCATCTCCTATCTTAGAAGAAGCTAATCAATATTACCCGTTAAAAAATAGGGTTTTATCTCTTCTATATTTTTCAGGTCATCTAAAATTTCCTGCACCAGTGGCTTGCTGATAAATTTAATTACCAGTGGGTGTTCCTCCGCCCTAACCCTGTCGGATGGGTTTACAGAGGAGGATAACACAATTACTTTCACCTGGGTAACAAAAAAATCAGCTTTATTTTCCAGATAATCTAAAAAGGCCCATCCATTTACTACGGGCATATTCAGGTCTAAAAAAATTACATCCGGCAATTCTCTTTCTTCATAGGGCAATTGAAACTGATTTTCAAAATATTCAAGCCCTTCTTTACCATTTATAGCCGTTACGAGCTTTGCACAAAATTGCGTGTCTTCAAATACGAATTCCAGTAACATGCGTGTCATGTCATCATCGTCAATACACATTACAAAGGGTACCATTTTTTTAGAGTTGTTTTTTAAAGGTGATGGTAAACGTTGTGCCCTTGTCTACTTCACTGTCTACGTTAATTTTTCCGCCAAGGGCCGTTATTTGTGAGTGGATTAAATGCAGTCCAAATCCCCTTCCTTCCTTGTGTATATGAAAGCGCTGGTGCAGGCCAAAAATATGTTCTTTGGCATATTTCATATCAATACCCAGTCCGTTATCGCTAATGATAAGTTGGGTGGCGCCCCGGTGCAGGGTTGTGTAAATTTTTATAGTTGGTTTTCGGTTGGGGCTGGCAAATTTAATGGCATTTGTTATCAGGTGGTGCATAATGCTTTCCATAAAAAAGCCATTAAACTTAACAAATTCTGCCTCTCTGAAATTGGTTTCTATGGTTGTATTTGAATCTAAAACACTTTGCTTTAACGATAAAATTACCCTATTGTAAATTTCGTTAAAGTTAATTAAGGAAAGTGCTTCTTTATTTTTTGCGTCTTTAATCACCAGTATATTAATCAGGTCTGATAAGGTTTCATTTAGCTGGTTGGTAGATGTTTTAAAGCCGGCTACTAATTTCTTTGTTCTTTCGTGGGTAATATTATCCAGGTTTATTAATTGCACCATGGCCAATAAATTGGTTAATGGTGCCCTTAAATTATGTGAGGTAACATATGAAAACTGTTTTAGGTCTTCATTGTTTGTTTTCAGTTCTTCCATTACCAGATTTCTTTGGTCTTCAAACTCTTTGCGCTGCGTAATATCTTTGGCGGCAGCATAAATTACATTTTCACTAACCAATCCAATGCACGACCAGGAAAGCCATTTTAATTGCCCGTTTTTGGTAATAAATCGTATTTCAAATTCATTTATACTTGACCCACTAATTAATTTGCCTATTGCATTTTCAGCATCAATCCAATCTTCAGGGTGCACAAATTCTATAAAAGGAATAGAAATAAGTTCTTCGTTCGAGTATCCTAGTAAACGTGTAAAGGAAGGATTCACCTTTTTAAAATAGCCATCAAATCCGGCAATGGCTAAAAAGTTAGGAGCCAGGTTAAAGAAATTGTCTAATTCCTCCTCTGTTTTTTTCTTTTGAATACTATTGCCCATCTCCATGCTAAGCTTAAACCAAAAACCACCACTTAACTGGTTACTGGTAAACGGTTTAGCGGCAAAAAAAGTAAGTATCGCTATTACCTCATTTTTAAAGAAAACCGGTAAAGCCATCGCACTTGAATAACCAGCAGCTTTTACTATATCTTTTTGTACCAGAGGTGCATCCTGTAAGTCTTTCCAATAAATCATTTCCTTTCTTTCCCATGCTGCACCTGGCAAACCCAAACCTTTAATATTTAGTTTCTTTTCCAGTTGGTCCTGTTTAAAAGCCTCGTAATCTGCTCTTATTGGGAATTCTGCTTTTAGCATCAGGCTGGTGTTATCTATTGATAAACTCCAGGCCTCGGCATAATTAAAATTAAAATGGGTGTTAACTGAGGCAATTAAACCGGTAAGGGCTTCTTTCATTGTATCAGCCTCGTTAAAATTTACCAGTAAATTATACATTAACTGGTCTTCCAGTTCAGCCTGTTTTTGGGCTGTTATATCCAGTAATATGCCAATAAATACAATTTCATCCTCCTGTACCACCGGAGTAGCTTTGCCATTAAACCATTTTATTACCCCATTGTCTCCCATCAATTGTCCATCATATTCCCAATTAGACAAGTCTTGCACACATAGGGCAATTGAGTTAAAGAATTTTTCTTTATTGATAAAATTTACATGATCAAAACAGTGTGGTGTATTTAAAGGCAATTCCAAATCAAATACCTCACGCATACGATGGCTTACATAGGAGAAATAAAAGCTTTTATCCTTTTTTACATGAAATCTGAAAACCACACCAGGAGAGTTTTGCACCAGGGAACTAAAAGTTTGTTCGCTTTTAATTAGTTCCATATCGGCATTCTTCCTTTCTGTTATATTGGTATTGGTAAACGCAATTCCGGTTACTTCACCTTCATTATTGGTAATAGGGCTAAATTTACAATGCCACCAGGTGAAACGCATATCATCATAAGGTGCAAATACTATTTCCTGTACGTTCTCCCCTTTTAATGCGGCATTACATGCTTTTTTAAATTTTTCCTGCATGGATGGCAAAATATAATCCAGCATTTTATCACCTTCATGTACTTCTCTCAAAACAAATTTTTCTGCAAAAGACGCCGCTACTTTGTTAAAGGCCAGAATATTTAGTTTTAGGTCTAATAAAACAATGATATCATTAGAGCTTTTAAAATAGGCGCTTAATTTTTGTTCTTGTTCCTGAATGGCCAGTTCCTGCTTTTTTTGCTCCGAGATATTTGTATCAGTAAATGCTACTCCAATAATCTCACCGGCAGCATTTTTCATTGGAGTGAATTTTGAATGCCACCACCTGTAATTTTCGTCTTCAAATGGTACCTGCATTTCTTCCTCAAAATCTTCACCGGAAATGGCAATGCCAAAGGCAGATTGAAATGCTTCAATGGTTGCCGGATGCAGGTAGTTTACAACAGTATCACCGATAGTAACCTGTTTTTGCAGGAAATTTTGTGCAAATTGCTCTGCCATGCCATTATAAGCAAGTATTCTCATATCCGGTGCCAGCAAAACAACAATATCAGATCCGCTATTAAAAAATGCTGCCAGCTTTTGCTCATATTCCTCCAGTGCCCTTTCTTTTTGTTTGGTTTCAGTAACATTGGTGTCAACAAAAGCTACCCCAAATATGGTTCCCTCTTTGCTTTTTATGGGCATAAACTTGCCATGCCACCAACTATGTTTTTCACCTTTAAATGGAGTGAAGACGGTTTCTTCAATTGTTTCTCCATTTAATGCAATCCTGAAGTTTTTACTAAAGCTATCATGGGTATCAACAGGCATATATTCCAGTATATTATCACCCGCTTCTATATTTCTATTCAAAAATGCAGACACAAAATCCTTTAATAATTTATTATATGCCAGTATCCTCATATCTGGCCCCAGTAATACAATAATATCATTGGTACTATTAAAGAATGCATCCAGTTTTTGCTGGTATTCTTTAATAGATTCTTCCTGCATTTTTCGTTCAGTTATATCCTGCAACATGCCATAAAGCCGCACCGGTTCATTATTTACCATTTCCATATTGCCTTTGGCTCGTAACCAAATTTCGGTTCCTTTGGCAGTGGTTAATGCCAATTCCAAATCAAATGGGGCACCGTGCTCTATCGCATTTGCAAAAGCCTGTTTTATTTTATCTCTGCATTCTCCGTCCTTATAAGAATTCATCACAAAATCCAGTGTGGGAACAAAATCCTGAGGCACTTCATGTAACATTTTTGTCATGGGAGTCCATGAAATTGTTTTAGTTGCCAGATCGTATTCCCATCCGCCTAACCTTGCTACTTTAGCAGTTTCCCTTAAAAAGTCTTCTGCCCTTTTTCTTTCTGTTATATCAATAACAGTACCCAGGTACCCTTCCAGATTGCCTTTTGCATCTTTAATGACAGATATGGTTAATAAGCCGGTGAAATAAGTACCATCCTTCTTAATAAATGTAAATTCATTGGGCGTATAAATACCTAACCGGGCCTCATAAGTTACTATATCAAAACCTTCAATAGCTGTATTGTATTTGGCAGATAATTTCTGACCTCTTTTTATTAATTCATCTAAAATATGAAAGCTAACAGATGTATTGCCAATTAGTTCTGGTAATTCATATCCAAACAATGTTTTAATACCGGTATTGGCCGAAATGATATTGCCATAAATATCAGTACCCAACATGCCAATTTCGGAGGAGGCATTGAATAGGGTATTTAGGTAAGCCGCATCTTTTAGTAATTTATCCTGTGCATATTTTAATGCAGTTATATCAATGGCAACCCCTAAGAATCCTATTGGATGCCCATTTTCATCCGGAATTACTGAAACTGTTTTTAATATGGTGAGTGTAGATCCATCTTTACGGGTATAGGTCCACTCGTTTATGCCTTTAAGCCCATGTAATGGCTCCCAGGAAAACACTTCAAAGCCTTCAATAGGGGTATTGTATTTGGCGGATAGCTCTTTACCTTTTTCAATCATTTCACTTTCCAAATGAAACGTTGCCGGTGAAATACCTTTTACTTCATCAAAGCTATAACCCAGCATATGCTCCGCCCCAATATTGAAAGAAGTAATTTTTCCTTCTAAATCGGTGGCCACCATGGTGATTTCTGTGGAGGAATTAAAAAGTGCATTTAAATAGGCTGCATCTTTTTGCAGTTTATGTTGCGCATTTTTTAAGGCGGAAATATCAACGGCTACACCTAAAAATCCAATAACCTTACCATTTTCATCTGGTATGGCAGATATGGTTAAAAGAATAGATATTGTTGATCCGTCTTTTTTAACATAGGTCCACTCATTTACACATTTTTTGCCATGTATAGGCTCCCAGCTAAATACTTCAAACCCTTCAATAGTAGTATTGTATTGTGCAGATAATTCTTTGCCCTTTTCCAATATTTCGCTTTCTACCAAAAATGCAGCAGGCGACAAGCCTTTTACTTCTTCAAAACGGTAACCCAATATATTTTCAGCGCCGTTATTAAAGGAAGTAATTTGACCGTTTAAATCAGTCGCAATCATCGCAATATCGGTAGAGGCATTAAACAAAGCATTTAAATAAGCTGCATCTTTTTGCAGTTTTATGGATGCTTCTTTTCTGGCATTAATATTTCTGATAAATAAGGAAATATGATCCGGACTAGGATAAATGGCAATTTCCTGCCATGATTTTGTTCTTTCTGAATACTCTTCTAAAAAAAGATTTTTTTGATTTTTAAAAGCAATCTTTAATTGCTTATAGGAGACCCTGGTGCCGGATTCAGGGAATAATTGTTCTATACTTTTACCATTAAAATCTTTTTGTTGCAGCCCGGCCATAGCTGCCGCTTCGGGGTTGGCAAAAACAATTTTGAAATCACTATCAATTAACAAAAATGCTTCCCCTAAATGCTCCATTACATCCTCCAGCAAGGCTGTTTTTTCTTTCAATAGATCTTCAGCTCGTTTTCTGCTGCTGATATCCCTCATACAAACTGCTGCCCCCTTTATCTGATGGCCCTTATAAATAGGATTAAAAGTTATTTCCAACCAGTATTCTTTTTGAGCGATAGTTGCTGGTATTAATAATTCTTTTGTAAAACTTTCGCCATGCAACACACGGTCATATAATTCCTTAAATATATGATAGTTTACTGCATCCATTTCCTCAGGTACCAATACCAAATCGCCAATTTTTTTTGCCTTACCATAAATGGTTTTGGTGGCATGGTAATAGGTGGTATTGGCAGAAATTAAATGAAAATTGGTGTCTACACTAAAAATAATATCGGTGGTATTATTAATTAGGGCTGCAGTATTCTGTTGTTCAAAAGCTAGCTGTTGCTCCGCTTTTTTCCGGGCAGTAATATCGCTTATCCAAACGGCACAGCCCGTAATAGAACCATTATCTATAATGGGATTAAAAACTGCATTGCCCCAGCTTTCAGCACCTAAAAAACTGGCAGGAAAAAATAATTCTTCAGAAAAACTTTCACCTATAAAAGCACTTTGGTAATGTTGGTAAAGTTGGGCAAAAATGCCAGTTTCCAGATTTTCACCTTCCAGTATATAATCACCCGTTTGTTTGGGTTTGCCAAAAAGTTGGGTAGTTACTTTTTCAAAGGTGGTATTGGCACTTAGAATTCTAAAATTAGTGTCAATACTATAAATAATATCGTTGGTGTTATTTATTATGGCAGCTGTATTTTTTTGTATAAAAGCCAGTTCGTTTTCTTTTTTTAATAAAGCATTAAACATGGCCTTTTGGGCAGTTACATCTGTCAAACATACTGCAACACCAATAACTTCTTTATTGGTAATAATGGGGTTCCAGGTTATATTGGCACAATATTCACGTTGTAAAAAATTGGAGGGAAAAATAATTTCTTCCTTTATGGTTTCGCCTGCAAGTGCCCTGTAAAAATAGCTCTTCATTTTTTCCAACAGGGCATCTCCCATATTATTACCCTCTAAAATTTTCTCTCCTATGTGTCTTGGCCGGCCTAGGGCTATTTCGGCATTTTTAAAAAAAGCTTCATTGGCAGTTAACAGCCTTAATTCCCTATCAACACTGTACATAACATCATCAATATTATTTATCAGTGCATAGTTTTGGCTTTGTTCAAATTGTAGTTTTTCTTCCTGTTGTTTAAGTGGGGTAATATCTTCACCATAGGTTAATAGAGAAATTAAATTGCCAGATTCATCTTTTTGAACAGAATGGTGCCATTTGCAGTATTTTACCCCGCCATCTTTTGTATAATTTCTATGATAAACCATCGGATATTCGGAAGGGTTTTCAATTATCAAATCAAGCTTAGCTTTTAGCCCTTCCAAATCGTCTGCATATACAAATTTGAAATCAAAAAAGGACTTACCTATCACTTCTTTGGCTGTCCACCCAAATATTTTTTCTGATTGGCCTTCCCAGCTTTTTATAAAGCCACCGGGCCCCCATTCTACAATGGCAAATGGCGAGTTATGTTGGTGAAATTTTTGTCTGTTTTGGGTTAATAAAGTGGTTATGCGGGTTAATATTAATTGGCAAATATGTTTTGCCAATTTGGTAAATCTTTGCTGGTTTTCTGTGTTGCAATCCTTTTCTGTATAACCCGCTATAAATACTACACCATTAACCTGACCATCAAATAGTAGTACAGGAATACCCGCATAAATATAATTTCCTGCTGTGGTATGTTTTGCTTTTGCAGCCGGCGTTAGGTTATAATGAAATGTCTGTTGTTCTAATGTAAAGGAGCAACAATCCAGTAGGTTAGTATTGGTTTCGGAGGGGCTATTGTCGGTGTACCACCAGTCTCCGGTAGTAGTTTTTATTAAAAACCGGGCATTGTAGCCCGGCAATAAATTACAGTTATCAGAAAATAATGCATTTATTTCCTTTATGGTATTATCCTCCATTAAATGAAGCTGCCTGTAATAGGAAATATTCATCGTACTTGTTTGCTGTTTTGATATGGCTTTTGTGGAGGTCAACCTTACAAGTCTTTAGGTAAATGGATTATGCAACTATAAAAATAGTTAACAATTGTTAGTATTTGCATGATATTTATCATTCAAATACTGGCTATTTATCTGCATTGTTCAATTTATCTAAGCCTTTCAATGTTTAACGCTTTATTAATATTACTAAAAAATATTTTATGTTCTTGAAATATTTTTTACCATCATATATAAATTATATTTAATACATTTTTTTGTTAGCCGGCTTTTACACTTTGGGCAGCTGCTCTTGCCACGCTCGGTTCAAGGTTCTGTTTTCATGGCAACAGGCTTTTTGGGTTGATTGTTTATTTTAAGTCAATAGTTTTATGCATTTCGTATTATATTAACCCTAAATATTCATTCCATTGATGCCCATAGGTTGGTGCGTACAAGTGAGTGACACAAGCGGCGATGCCATAAAATACCAGCGTGGGCAAACAAATATTTATGATCATAATTGTATTTGCTACATAATTTATAAAACAGTAAATGGCAATTATATAAGCGTTTATCATTATTTAAAATCAGAACTTTAAAAATTAGTTATCTTGATTTTTATATAAATCATTCACCATGATCAACAGACGAACCTTGCTTGCATTATCCGGTTCAGCTTTAGGCGCTACCTTTTTGCCGGTATCTTTTGTACGCGCTGCAACAACTGTAAACGGGCCCTTTAGATTTTGCCTTAATACCAGTACCATTAGCGGTCAACAGCCCGGTTTGGTGGGCTATATAAACATTGCAGCCAAAGCCGGATACGATGGATTGGAACTTTGGATAAATGATATTACTGATTACCTGAATCAGGGCAATACCCTTGAAACTTTGGCCGGTATAATACGGTCGAAAGGGCTTGTGGTAGAAAATGCCATTAGTTTTACCAGCTGGATGGCAGCCGATGCCACCAAACGAAATGAAGGGCTGGCCCAATTAGAAAATGAAATGAAAATGATGGCCGTACTTGGCTGCCATCGTATTGCTGCTCCGCCAATGGGCGTAGAACAGGGTGCGCCACTTAATATTGAAGAAGCCGCAGCCCACTACCGCGATGTTTTAAACCTTGGCCGAAAATATAATGTAATGCCCTTGCTGGAATTTTGGGGCGCCTCGGGTACACTGTATAATTTTAGCCAGGCCTTGTCTATAGCCGCCGCTGCAAATGATGCAGATGCCCGTATTTTGCCCGATGTGTACCATCTTTTTCGGGGAGGATCAGGATTCAATGGTTTGCAACTGGTAAATGGAAAAGTAATTGACGTGATCCATATGAATGATTACCCCGCCAATAAACCGGTAAACGAACAAACTGATAGCGACAGGGTATATCCCGGCGATGGAGTGGCCCCTTTAAAGCAAATACTTCGCGACTTAAAGGCAATGGGTGGCACTAAAGTGCTTTCTCTGGAATTATTTAATGAAACCTATTGGAAAGAAGATGCCTTATCCGTAGCAACTACCGGTTTGCGCAAAATGCAGTTATTGGTAAAAGAAGTGCTGCAGGACAAATAATGGTAAAAAATAAACTTTTATTTGGAGTTTGATTAATCGGGTTTGATTTTTATCGGCTTTTGGAGTTAAAACCAAAACTGTCATTGTTTTGAAATAGGATTGTTTGCAATAAAAAAAGGCTTGTAAATTTTTACAAGCCTTTTTTCTTAAATTCTGCGGACCGGACGGGACTCGAACCCGCGACCTCCGCCGTGACAGGGCGGCATTCTAACCAACTGAACTACCGATCCGTTCCTTAAACTTTACCAGGGGTATCGTTTTTTGGGATGGCAAAGATAAGGGGAAACAGTTTTTATAAACAAAACTTTTCTGTAAAATTTTTGAAACACTAATTTTACAGTTCAGCTTTATATATTCGCACTATGCCACAATACCCAAATAGACAATTTCTCGATTTTGAACAGCCTATCAAAGAGCTGTACGAACATATTGAAGAAAATAAAAAGCTTGCAGAAAAAAATGCCAAGGTAGATTATCGTGGTATTATTCAGCAGCTGGAAGATTCTATTGTAGATAAACGCAAAGAAATAACACAGCATTTAACTCCCTGGCAAAGGGTACAGCTAAGTCGCCACCCCGATAGGCCTTATACACTGAAGTATATAGAAAACATGACTACCAACTTTGTAGAATTACATGGCGATAGAAATGTAAAAGACGATAAAGCAATGGTAGGCGGTTTTGCCGATTTAGATGGCCAAACGGTCATGTTTATAGGTCAGCAAAAAGGTATTAATACCAAGGCAAGGCAATTGCGCAACTTTGGTATGGCCAATCCCGAAGGCTATCGTAAAGCCTTACGTTTAATGCGTTTGGCCGAAAAATTTAATAAACCCGTAGTTACGCTAATCGATACCCCGGGTGCTTTTCCCGGTTTGGAAGCCGAAGAGCGTGGTCAGGGTGAAGCCATCGCACGGAATATTTACGAAATGATACGCCTAAAAGTGCCGATAATCGTTGTAATTATTGGCGAAGGCGCCAGTGGCGGCGCGTTGGGCATTGGAGTAGGTGATAAGGTGCTAATGATGGAAAACACATGGTACACCGTAATTTCACCGGAAAGTTGTAGCTCCATTCTATGGCGCTCATGGGATAAGAAAGAAGTGGCTGCAGAACAATTGCGTTTAACCTCGCTGGATATGAAAAGCTTTGGTTTGGTAGATGAAATTGTTCCGGAGCCCCTAGGCGGTGCACATTGGGATTATGTTGAATCTGCCAATATTCTTAAAAGCTATATTTTAAAGTCTATCGAAGAATTTAAGCAATATACGCCCGAACAACGTATGAATATGCGTATTGAAAAATTCGGTAAAATGGGCTTTTGGGACGAGGTGGAAGAAACCGAAGAAATGCAATAAAATTGTTTGCCAGACTATAAAAAAGGTGGCAGCTTTACTTGCGTCGCACACTTGTACAACATAGCTATATGCAGCTGTATACTAAGGTTACAAAATCCATTTGCTACAAAACAATATCTATTGTCTTTTAATCATTAATAACCCAATAATTTCAATGTCTTCTCTCCGTAATCAGTTAAAAGGAACAGGTGTGGCGCTAATAACGCCATTTACATCCAATGGCGATGTGGATTATCCTGCTTTGGAAAAATTAATACACTATACCATAAGTGGTGGAGTAGAATACCTGGTAACCCTGGGTACAACCGGTGAAACCCCCACTTTAAGTAAACAGGAGAAGAAAGATATAGTACAATTTACATTTGCAACCGTTAATAAACAGGTGCCTGTAGTAGTTGGTATTGGGGGCAATAATACAAGAGAAATAATTGAAGAGCTTGGCACCTTCCCATTAGATGAAGCTGTAGCGGTTTTAAGCGCAGCACCCTATTATAGCAAACCTTCTCAGGAGGGTATTTACCAGCATTACAAGGCATTGGCTGCAGCATCGCCAAAGCCAATATTGTTATATAATGTACCGGGCCGTACCGGCAGAAATGTAGAAGCAGCCACTACATTGCGTTTGGCGCATGAAGTAGAAAATATTGCTGGTATTAAGGAAGCTGGTAATAATATGGTGCAGGTAATGCATATTTTAAAAGACAGGCCAAAAAGTTTTTTGGTGGTAAGTGGAGATGATGATCTGGTTATGCCTCAACTGGCTTGTGGTATTGATGGGGTAATAAGCGTGGCTGCCAACTGTTTCCCCAGAAATTTTTCTGAGATGGTAAGAGCCGGTCTGGATTTTGATTTTGCAGCTGCCAAATTGTTAAACGATCCTATGCTGGAAGTATATAACCTTTTATTTGCAGAAAATAACCCCGCCGGTGTAAAAGCATTTTTAACTGAACTGGGTATTATTCAAAATAATCTTCGTTTGCCTTTGGTACCGTTAAGCGAAGCTTTGTATGAAAAGGTAAGGCTTTACCTGTCGTAATACACAAGAAAGTATGTTTATGAGAATAAGGCCTGCAACTGCGGGCTTTTTTATTGTAAGCTGCTATGGCATTCGAAACCTGAAGAGTGCGACGCAAGTAAAGTTGCATAAAGTACTATAGCTGGGTGCATAAACCCCGCAATGTTGGTTGGTATTTGCAAAATATATATACTGCGTTAATAAAATTTGAAAGCTGAGTTTTCTTGAAGAAAAGGTGTACATATTCCTGTATTTTTATTGCATGAAGTACTTACTGCCATTAGTGTTTGGTTTTATTATCTCAATTGCTGCACATGCACAGTTTACCGTTCGTGTTATTGTTACAGAAGTGGCTACGCAAAAAGGCGATGACCTTTATATAGCTGGTGATTTTAATAAATGGAACCCCGGCGATTATAATTTTAAAATGAAAGTGTTTGGTCCCACCAGAAAATTGTATGTGTTTAAAGATATACCTGCCGGTGAGTTTACCTTCAAAATAACCAGGGGAAGTTGGGAAAAAGTAGAAACTGCCGCCAATGGTAGCGATTTGGAAAATCATGTTATTGAGGTGAGTGGCGATACTTCTGTTGCTTATTCAATTGCCGGGTGGAAAGATAATTTTCCGGATAAACCCAAGCCAAATACTGCCAGCGCAAATGTGCAGGTGTTGGATACCGCTTTTCTTATGCCTCAGTTGAACCGTAGCCGGAAAATATGGGTGTATTTACCTGCCAGTTATACAGCTTTAAAAGGCAAAACTTACCCCGTAATTTATATGCAGGACGCACAAAATTTATTTAACGAGCAAACGGCTCCTTTTGGCGAGTGGGGTGTTGATGAATGTTTAGATAGCCTGCAAAAGCAATTAAACAAAGAATATATCATTGTTGGCATTGACAATGGCGGTGAAAAACGTACAAATGAATATAACCCCTACGATAACGAAAAATATGGAAAAGGCGAGGGGAGTGCTTATGTGGATTTTATAGTGCAAACGCTAAAACCTTTTATTGATAAGCGTTTTAGAACGCAAAAAGATGTTGCGCATACCACTGTTGCGGGTAGCAGTATGGGTGGTTTAATTGCCCTGTATGCTGTGGTAAAATATCCTGATGTTTTTGGTAGTGCCGGGGTTTTTTCGCCCTCATTATGGCTGGCCCCACGCATTTTTGAAGACGTACAAAAAACTGTTTTTAAAACCAATCACCAGTTTTTTTTGTATGCCGGCGGCAAGGAAAGTGATGATATGATACCCGATTTAAGGCATTTGGAAAATTTGCTAAAGGCAAATAAACTCAACGAAATAACTACAATTGAAGCGCCACTTGGGCAACACAATGAAAAATATTGGCGTATGTATTTTGATGATTTTTATAGGTCACTAAAAATGTAGGGAGAAGCTTTTTTGCCCGGCAGTAGCACTACCAGCAACGCCTCTTGCGTCGCACTCTTCATCGGTTAGATCAAGGCCCGGCAATAGTAAAAGCTAATTGTTATACCAGAAAAGTAACCCCTTCAATGGCAAGTTGCGTATTGGCAAAAACCTCTTTTGTTTCGATAAGAAATTCATCCAGCTTTTCGTACTTGCTGCTAAAATGGCCTATTAATAGTTTTTCGCAATTGGCCAGTTTTGCAATTTTTCCGGCTTGCACGGTGGTGCTGTGAAAGCGGAGTGCAGCCCTTTCTTCTAAATCTTTCAAATAGGTGGTTTCGTGATACACCATCGTGGCATTTTGAAAATGGCTGGCTATATTTTCCTGGTACAGGGTATCAGCACAATAGGCATAACTTTTGGGCGTCTTTCCGGGCAGGGTAAGGAGTTCATTTTTAATAGTTTCACCTTCATTGGTAATAATATCTTCTCCCATTTTTATTTTGTCAAAGGCGGTTACCGGTATATTGTATTGGGTAATTTTATTTTTATCAATTTTGCGGGGTTTGTTTTTTTCTTTTATTAAAAAACCCCAGCAGTCTATCCTGTGCTGTACAGGGAAACAGGTAACACTAAATTTATCTTCTTCTACAATTATCCCTTCTGCAGGTAAAGAATGAAAATGTAAGGTAAATGGCAATTTGGTGTTGGCAGCTTCAAATTGCAAATTAAGTATTTGCTGCAGTGCAGATGGGGCATAAATATGTAAATCTGCTTCGCGGCTCATTAACCCGTAACTGTTAATAAGGCCTGGCAATCCAAAATAATGGTCGCCATGTAAATGAGAAATGAAGATATGATTGATTTTACTACGCCTTATTTTATACTGACTAAGTTGCATTTGAGTGCCTTCGCCACAGTCAATTAAAAGCAGCTGATCGTTAAGCGTAACTATTTGCGCAGTGGGATGCCGGTCGAAAACAGGCAGGGCAGAATTATTACCAAGAATTGTTACGCCAAACATGTTAAAAGCTTTAAAACAATTGTACTTTAAATAAAAAATAGATTGCAGTAAAATAAGTTTGCATGGTTGTTGAAATTTTTAACAACAAAACATACCTATAAATATACGTAATTCAATGGGTGAAACCTGATCTTAATAGATTGATTTTGGAAATCTTTTTATTAATCTTGCAGTTGCATACCTGTTATCATTTTAAACCACAAGTTTTGAATAAACCATTAGTAGCTGTAGTTATTTTAAATTACAATGGCAGAAATTACCTTCAGCAATTTTTGCCATCGGTAATAGCAGGTACTTATGGGCATATGCGTATCATTGTTGCAGATAATGGCTCTACGGATGATTCAGTGGCTTTTGTAAAAGCCAATTTTAAAGAAGTTGAATTATTGTTGTTGGCAGAAAACTATGGATTTGCAGGTGGATATAACAGGGCACTTGCCAATATCGAGGCAGATTATTTTGTTTTACTAAATTCCGATGTAGAGGTGTTACCAGGTTGGATAGAGCCGGTGATAACTTTAATGGAGAAAAATTTACAGGTAGCGGCATGTCAGCCTAAAATATTATCCTTTCATAATAAAGAGCAATTTGAATATGCGGGTGCTGCAGGCGGTTGGTTAGATGTATTGGGCTATCCCTTTTCACGAGGCAGGGTTTTTGATGATTGTGAATGGGATACCCACCAATTTGATGATGTTACCAATATTTTTTGGGCTACAGGTGCGGCTTTATTTATTAGGGCAAATGTTTTTAAAGAAGCAAATGGGTTTTATGAATTTTTCTTTGCGCATATGGAGGAAATAGATCTTTGCTGGCGTTTGCAAAATATGGGATATCAAATTTCTTATTGTCCGCATTCTATTGTATACCATGTTGGGGGTGGGACACTACCTAAAGGCAATAGCAGAAAAGTGTTTCTGAATTTCAGGAATAATTTGATTATGCTACAAAAGAACCTGCCTTTGAGCGAATCATTATGGAAGCTTCCGTTGCGATTTGGTTTGGATGCGTTGTTTGCATGGAAAAACCTTTTAAGTGGAAATAGTGTAGCTTTTATGGCGGTGATAAAAGCACATATGGCTTTTATAAAATGGTTTATAGTATTGAGGGAAAAGAGTACGATAGAGAGAAAACCCATGAAAACCCTCGATGGTGTTTATAGTGGACTAATTATTTGGGACTATTTTATCCACAAGCGAAAGCGTTTTTTTGAAATTGTTAAAAAGAACTTGTAATTATTTACTATAGCCCCTATTTTTGCACAGCAATAATAAAAATATGGCACACGAAATCGAAAATACGAAAGACAAAGAATTTGGTTATAACTGGGTTACTTCTTCCCGGTTTCTTTTCTATGTGCAGGTGTTAATACTGGTGGCTTTAACTTTGGGCGGGTGTTTTCAACTATATCAACATAGATATAAGGGTAAGCCCGACGTTGAAGTTCCCGGAAATACTTTGTATACGCCACAGTATAAATAAAAAAGTAGAAAAAAATTTTGTAGTGTGAGTGAGTTGCTTATTTTTGCACTCCCAAATCAAAAACAGATCTTACAGGAACAAGCGAAAGTAGCTCATTTGGTAGAGCACAACCTTGCCAAGGTTGGGGTGGCCGGTTCGAGCCCGGTCTTTCGCTCCAAGAATGATCCCGCTTTTATTGCGGGATTTTTTTTCAGGGGCTGCCCTGGTGGTGGAACTGGTAGACACGCAGGACTTAAAATCCTGTTCGCCGCAAACGCGAGTGCGGGTTCAAGTCCCGCCTGGGGCACTTGATTAACAAGCAGTTACGAAGTAAAATTCGTAGCTGCTTGTTTATTTTGAAAATCATTCGACAACATTTCAATTATGAGTGTGGTGTTCACCTAATCTATTAAATTTTATACCCCGGTAATCATAAGGGAAAGCACGAGGAGTATCAGCAAAATGGTTATCATTTTTACAAAGGGATTATCATAGTTGCCATTACCTGATAATTTCATCTCAATGATTATGACGTTGAAGTTAGATACGGCCACTTTTTTGCAATGTTATGTTTTACACCGGCCGCAATTCATGCTTCGGTATTTCCTATCAACTTTAAACCAAAAAACCTTGCTAAGAGTAGCAAGGGTATTAAGCCTGTTTATTGATAGAAACCAATTTGGGCACTGTAATTTACCAATTTAGTCAGCGCATTATCAGCATAAATTTTCAAGGAGTTTGAAACTTCATCTACTCTTTCAAAAACTTTTTCTTAACGACCACGCCATTTGATTGGGCTGTAACCACATAGCTACCTTTCTGTAATGTACCGATGTTCCAAGAGAAAACGGGAGCACTTGCTGTAGCGGTCAATCTGACATTTCCATTTATATCATATATGGATAACCTGCTACTTTCTGTCGAACTTAGGCCTTCTATTTGAAGGAAATTTTTTGCGGGGTTGGGATAAACTCTGATGGAAATTCTATTGTAATCCAAGCTGAGAACATTGCTGTAATTGACACTGTTGTCCATTAGCACTGAAGCAACTCTGTAATAGCTAGTGCCGTTTTCTGAATTTGCATCTTCAAAGCTCAGTTGGCTATTGGTTCCTCTGAAAACCCTTGCCAATTCCTTAAAGAAATTCCCATTATTGCTTCTTTGGACACTGTAATATCTGATGTCATTCCCGGGTTTATCTTCCCATGTAAAACCGTGACGGTGCAGCCATTTCTTTATTCGTACATACTGTTCTTTCTCAACCTCTCCGCCTTTGTATTGCGTCAGAGCAATTTGATATTCATCGCCAATTGATTGCCCTGCAAGAATATAGTCGCCATCAATATTTAAATTGACAGACCATGCATTTTCAAAAAATCCAAGGTCGGTCACCGCAATGCCATCTGCCGAAAATGTAGAATCCAGAAGCCCTGTCGATTTATATCTCAAAATAGCGAAATCACTTATGGGGTTTAACACATCATCATATCGTGAACTCACGACAATGTTATTATGTCCATCAATGATGATATCTGTGAAGTTCAAATCTCTGTCTATTACAGCGGTGGTGACTTTACCGTTTAAACCAAATGAATTATCGAGAACGCCTTGCGACTCATACCGTGCTATTGCCCCGCTTGTATTAATCGTGTTTGAACCTGTATAGCCGGCTACGATTATTTTTCCGTCAGCTTTTATCTGAAGTGCGTTTATTTCTTCGCTATAAACATCAAAGTCAGTGATCGTCTTACCACCCTCACCAAAACTTTCATCAAGAGTGCCATCTTGCTTATATCGCATGAGCAGGAACTTTTTTGCACCCCCGTCTCCAATGCTTCCTGCCACTACTATCTTTTCATCAGCTTGTAAAACGGCATCATTTAAAATCGGCCATTGACCAAGATCGGTAGTTATAGTTCCATTATTGCCAAAACTTTCATCTAACGTGCCATTGGAATTATACCTCGCCAATGTTACTACATGAAATGTAACGTAGCCGCACACCATTATTTTGTCATTTGGAAGGATCAATATGTTTGAAACATTGTCATTGCCTATCCCAAAATCCAACACAACCTTGCCACCATTCCCAAAACCAGCGTCAAGTGATCCATCCGGCAAATACCTGGCGATAAGTGCATTATAATTTGGGTTGCTTTGATTTACGTAACCGTATCCGGCAGCCAGAATTTTTCCATCAGGCTGCAAGGCAAGATGGTAGGCATTTTCATAAGTATGATTAAAGTCAGTGACTATACGCCCGCTGTCGCCGAAACTTGTATCAATAATACCGCTGCTTAAATATCGTTCAAGCAAAAATCCATCAAAGAAGCCATTAGAAACTTCTGTCTCAGTGAACCTTCCTGAAGCTATTATTTTACCATCGGGCTGAACTATTGATGTAAAACATTCAGGGTATCCATCTGTCATAGAAGTGAGGACAACGCCGCCTTGCCCAAAGCTATTATCAAGCGTTCCTGGTTGAGCAAGCAAAACCTGACAGGTAAAAATTGAAAACAAAACAAGTAATAATGATTTCATAAATATTTATTTTAAAAAGAAATAGAGTAATCTTTATTAAGGACAGTCATCAGTATCATCACATCCGGCATCATCATCGTCCAGATTGGTTGCTCCACAACCATGTCGGAAGTTTTCACATTCAATAAATCGCGTTGTACCTGAAATGCTGGTGGCTTCTCCTTTGAGTATTGCAAGAAAAAAGACTGCAGCCTGCCCAGCTATATATGACTGCGTTGAGGCGCGTGTTACTGCGGAAGCTGCACCATAATTACTTTCATAGGGAGGGTCTCCTACATTCACCGAATCGTCATCAAGTCCATGCTCTGCCTCGCAGTCAATGTGCAATTGTGCTGGTACGCCTAGATTCTTTAAGAATTTATAAATATTCAAACCTCCCAGGCCAAGTAAATCTCTTGTCGCTGGGTTATTCGCAGGAAACTGATACTGAGTGCCATATGCCATGCAGTTTGATTCCTTCGAAAAATTAATTCCCTGGCTCATGTTATTTGGTGAAAAAAAGATAAAAACAGAATCAGCAAAAAATACTGAATCCAGCCTGCCGTGAAATGTTATTTGGGGCTTTGGTGTTATTCCGTTTTGTGAAAAAAATCCTCCTTGGTTGTTAGTATAGCTCAAGGGTACTTGCAAACTTCCCCACATATTCAACACCCCTTTTAAATTAGGGTAATATTCAACAGTGGTGTCAGCATAATAGAAGGTGTTCTGCTCTATATCTCCTAAATTGGCGGCTACGCCCGGAAAGATTGCATTGATCATGTCTTGGTTGGGATAATAAGCTGTATTCAGGGAAATAAAACTACCTGCACTAATTCCACCAACAAACATTCTCGTCGTATCAATTCGAAAAGGATCTTGAAAAGATGCTGAATTACGCTGTCTCAATATAATGCTTCTGATCGCTCCTCTTGCATCCTGACATGCACGATAGATTGCGTGCATTTGTTGTGACGCATAATATTCATTTTTTATCGTTGGAACAACTTCCCTTCGGTCGACCAAAACTCCTCTTCTGTATTCCACATTGAAAACAACAAAGCCTCTGAGCGCAAGTTCAATGCAAACTGTTCTAATTCCTTCACTTGACAAACTGCTACATTCTTCAAAACTGCCTCCATGAAACATAACAACCGCTGGCAAACCACAAGCAATATTTGTGTATTTTATTTTCTTATTAGTCACACTGTCGGGATAATATACTGTGTATATCAGCTTTTCGCTGTTACTTTCACAGTAGGTTATTGTGTCTTTTTCATCGCACCGGTTATCGCTATATATCACATCATGATAAGTGGATGGAGCTGGAACTATGCCATAGGGTATGGCATCAGGTCCTGTTAATGAATCTATTTTAAGGGTTGCTATTGCCGATCGAAGATCAACTGAACATAATGCGTTATAAATTGTGCACGGTGTAATATCCGCTTCTTGGGCTCCTAGTGTTATTTGCAAACATGATAAAAAGAGACACAAGGTTGCATGTTTTCTCATATTGGTACAGTTGCGGGTATGTTAAAAACACATAGTAATTCAATATAAAAAAATAATCGCGAAGCCAAAATTAAATTTATATCCTTAGTGGCTAGGACGAAAACTTTGTGCCTTATCAAGGGCGGCGGGCAGCGGATTTTTTGAACTCCAGTTTGGATTGCTTTGGAACTAAAGAACCTACAAATTTTTTATTCTAAATAAGTGCGTATTAGAATGCTAAAGCAAGTTGTATATACCCAGTACTCGAATTTTAGCTAAAAGGCGTATTTTCTGCTATGCAAATTTATAGCTATGGCAAACGCAATTGAGGATGCCCTTAAATCGTGCAAGCACTGAACAAAGAGAAAGAGTTCAACAAGTAATAGACGAGGCACGACGGAATATTTAACTCGTCTCTTTGCAACAAATGAAAGATATTTCTTCGTCCGATGCTAGCTCGAAGGCAAAAAATGTGCAAATTATTGAAGAATTTATACGCAACATTCCTTTTGAAACGATGACCGATGTGGATACAATCTCCCCACCGCTCAACACTCCATCCACACGCAGCCATTACAATTCAAACATAATCGAACTGCATTCTCACACGCAATCAACCATAGAAAACATCGAGAAGAGAGCGGGCAACATCCACCTACGCGAAAATGCTGTAGACCGCGCAATGGCAAAACAACCACAGGAGTTTCATTAACGGGAACAACAGCAACAAGCCATCGGGCGCTAAGTCATGATTTTCAAAGGCAATGCTTTGAAATATCAGCTTAATATATTAAATTGGTTGAAATAGTCATTTATGCCTTTGCCCGATTTCAACCTTGACCATGTTATCTATTCTTTCAACAATCAAGAGCCTTTTACAATTGGTAATGCCCCGGTTCGAGCCCGGTCTTTCGCTCCAAAAATGATCCCGCTTTTATTGCGGGATTTTTTTTCAGGGGCTGCCCTGGTGGTGGAACTGGTAGACACGCAGGACTTAAAATCCTGTTCGCCGCAAACGCGAGTGCGGGTTCAAGTCCCGCCTGGGGCACTTGCAAGAAAAAGGTTGTTCAATTATTGAGCAACCTTTTTTTATTGGCGCCTATTGCTTTGTTTTGGCTGGTTTCTGTTGCAAAACAGGGATTTAGGCTAAATCTTTTTGCATACAGGTTTTTCCTCCTTATTTTTCCCTATTGCTGCTTAGTATTGGTACCGTACAAGTGTGCGACGCAAGTAAAGTACCCTGATGATTTGATGTTGGGCTATTAATGGATATTTATTTTGGAATGAAACTTGTTAAGTAAGTTTATTATCTTGCAGGCCTAACTTAATGAACACTTATTGTACGTGTTAAATGTAAATAGATTAAACAATGGTAATTGCGTTTAGTCTGATTTTTAAATTACTCGGTTGAGTATTTTAACTAACCAAAATACGTAGTATGAAAACATCCTCTTTAATTGACCTAAACACGCAGAACGCGTTATCTGTAGTAGAATATGCCGGCAAGGGTAATTCTGAGACTCAATACTCCGCTGTTAATTTAAACCATCGCTATTTTTTAAGGGGTATTCATCAACAGGAATTTGCCCCGATTGAATTGAGGTATTTTTTAAAAGATGCCGTTCGGCTACCTGTTTTAAGTATTAATAACAGAATTAAAAAAAGGCTACTGGATATAGCGATTAGTAGTATTGCGATTGTATTTTTTCTATCGTGGATGATACCCTTGTTTGCAATTTTGATTAAATTAGATAGTAGGGGCCCCGTTTTTTTTAAACAACAAAGATCTGGCAGAAACAATAAATTGTTCTGGTGTTTGAAGTTTAGAAGTATGGTGCTGAATGAGGAATGTGATAGCGTACAGGCTTCGGATAATGACAGAAGGATTACAAAATTGGGCGCTTTTTTACGCCGAACCAGTTTTGATGAATTTCCACAGTTTTTTAATGTTTTAGCCGGAGATATGAGTATAGTAGGACCCAGACCGCATATGATTGCGCATACTGAGATGTATGGCGCATCTATACATGATTATATGAAGCGGTTACATATAAAACAGGGTGTAACTGGATGGGCACAAATTTCGGGTTACAGGGGAGAAACCACTGAATTATGGCAAATGGAGAAAAGGGTTAGCCTTGATTTGTGGTATTTGGAAAACTGGAGTTTTTGGCTGGATGTAAAAATTATATGCAAAACCATTAGTGCTATTTTTTAGTCTGGCACTATTAGAAATTTTGATTTTGTTTAAATGGAAACAGACTTTGGTATTATTTAATAAGTGCATTTGATTTTTTTTGATTTTAATTTTTGGGATTAATATAGACGATATGCCTAATAAAATGTAACAGTGGTATGTTTAATAGGTTCTTATATATTGTTGTATTTCATATATATTTAAAATAATCAATTGTTTAGTTATCAATTTCTGGTAGTAATTTAAATTTTATTAAAATTCAGCTATTATCTTTGGCCGAATACAACTATGTAACTGATACACTTATTGTACTATTTTAATTAACCTGATACATGAAAATTACTTTTAATTTCCTCTTTCTTAGATATACCAGCTTGTTGATTTGCTTTCTTCTTATTTTGTTTAGCTCTTGTACTACTTATAAAAACGTTCCATATTTCCACGACATTTCTGATACTTCTAAACCGGTTGCTATTAAAACAGTTGCTTTTAAAAGCCCTGTTATTCAGCCAGATGATATTTTAAATATTGTTATTCAGACAATTGATCCTGCCATTACGGGTATCTTAAATACGGGTAATTCAGCTGTACCTACTTCTTCATCTACTTCGGTAATGGGAGCTTCTACCATGACGGTAACCGGCCAGCAAACTGTAAGCGGATACCTGGTAGATAAAAATGGAGATATTGAATTGCCTTTTGCAGGAAAAATAAAATTACAGGGTTTAACCACCATGCAGGCTAAAGATACCATTGTAAAAGCCCTTTCCAAATATGTAAATAACCCTATAGTGAGTTTGCGTTTTGCAAATTTCAGGGTTACCGTTTTGGGCGAGGTATTAAGGCCTTCTACCTATATCATACCCAACGAGAAAATCAATATCTTGGATGCACTGGGTTTGGCCGGAGACTTGACTATATATGGCCGTCGTGAAAATGTATTGTTGATAAGGGATACCTTAAACGATCAGAAGAACATGATACGTTTAAATTTAAATTCAAAAGAAATAGTAGCTTCTCCCTATTTTTATTTGCAGCCTAATGATATGATTTATGTTGAACCAAGCAAAACTAAATCTGCCAGTGCCGATGCAATTAAAAACAGAAATATTACTATATACGCCTCCGCATTATCTGTATTATTGGTAATTGTTACCAGGATTAATTAATAATCCCACTTTATTTTCCAAATTTTATTTTATGACTGATTTGAATAAAAAGATTGCCAAGGAAGATGATGAGTTTGATTTGAAAAAATTATTAGCTCAGTTTATCGATCATTGGAAGCTATATGTTTTTTCAGTGTTGTTTTGTGGTATTGCAGGATTTTTATATGTACGATATTCAACACCATTATATACTGCGCATGCAAAAATTGTGGTTCAGGACGAACAAAATGGAAGTGCTTCCTTTTTAGGAGGCGGTGCCATGGCGGATTTCAGTAAGATATTTAACATGAAAAGCAATGTTGATAACGAACTGGAAATTTTGTTAACCCGCGATTTATTGGAAAAGGTAGTTAAAGAATTAAACCTTAATATCAGCTATTGGAGAAAAGGAAGAATAAGGGCAGTTGAAGTATACGACCAAAGCCCCTTTAATGTAAGTTTTTTACCAGCTAAAGATTCTATTATAGCTATTAGCTTTAATATCGATTTTCATAATCTGGGTGCCGATAATAAATTTGATATTAGCTGCGAAAGTCAGTTTTTAGACACTACTTTCTCTGCTAAGTTTGGCGATATTATTAAAACATCTGTAGGTACCATTTGCATTACCAAAACAGGCCAGCCTTTTGAAGATGCAGGTTATTATTTTATTGTTCGCTCTACCGAGGATTTATTAACCAGTATAAGGGCCAGTTTGGAAGGTGTAGTAACCAGTAAAACCACCAGTGTTATTAACCTTTCCTATAATTCTAATGTACCCAAAAAGGCTGAGGACATTTTATCAAGGCTTATATCTGAATATATAAGAAGAAATATTACCGAGAAAAATCAAATCTCAGACAGCGCCAGTGTATTCATCAATGAACGAATTGCCATTGTATCTCAGGATTTGAATAAAATTGAATCCGATATTCAGAGTTTTAAACAAGCCAATAATATTGCCAATATTCCGGCCCAATCTCAGGCATTAATTGACAACGCCAGTGAGTATACCGAAAAACTCAATGAAATTGAAGTACAATTAAATGTAAATCAATCCACATTAGACCTTTTAAGAAATGATGCCACAGGCAACAGGCCTGTCCCTGCCCTTGTATCAGACCCAACCTTTTTAGGCCTGGTAGAAAAATACAATTTGCTGCTGGCACAAAAAGAAAAATTGTTATTATCTACCACCAGTATAAATCCTCTGTCTCAAAACATAGAATCTCAATTAAAAAATTTGAGAAAGGATTTAATACAAAGCCTGGATAATCAAAAGAAAGCAATGCAGATTGCGAAGGATAAAATTGTAAACGAAAACTCGCAAATTAGCAGTCTGGTTAAAAAAGTGCCTGTACAGGAAAGAAGATTTGTGGATTTATCAAGGCAACAAAGTGTTCAACAGGCCTTATATATTTTTCTGTTACAAAAGAAAGAAGAAACAGCTATTACAAAAGCATCCAATATACCCACTGCCAGTATTATTGAAACACCCAAATGCGATTATTACGCGTATTTTCCTCAACCTAAAACAGTATATGGCATTAGTTTGATACTTGGCTTGTTGTTCCCTACTGGCTATATTATGCTGCTTGCTGCTTTAAGTAACAGAATACTTAAAAAAGAAGATATTACCGATAATACCCAATGCAATATTTTGGCCGAAATTGGCCATTCAGATAAGGCTGGTTTATTATCTATGAGCGATGATATGCGCTCCGTACTTGCAGAACAATTCAGGATTTTCCGTACCAATATGGATTTCCTTACCGGACAAAAGAAATGTCCTGTTATTCTGTTCACTTCTTCTATGACACAGGAGGGTAAATCATTTATCTCTGCAAACCTTGCCCAGATATATGCCTACACCGGAAAAAAAGTTTTGATTATGGAATTAGACCTGCGCAAGCCAAGGCTTTCGCAAATGTTTAATATGCCAAACGATACAGGTTTTACCAGTTTTATCATTTCCGAAAAACCGGTTATGGAATTTATTAATCCTATTCCAACCAGTCCCGGTGTATGGTTAATGGGCTCGGGGCCAATACCACCCAATGCTGCAGAATTATTAATGGCGCCAATAGTAATACCTATGTTTGAAGAATTAAAAAAACAGTTCGATTGTATTATTCTCGACTGTCCGCCTATAGGTGCTGTAACAGATGCGCAAATACTTTCAAAGCACAGCGATGTAAATCTTTATGTTTTACGCCAACGCTATACATTTAAAAGAAGTCTTGATATTATTAACGATCTGGTGGAAAATAACAAATTCCCCAATTTATACCTTGTTGTAAACGACGTTAAAAAAGAAGGCTCTTATAAATATGGTTATGGCTATGGTTATGGATACGGTTATGGTTATGGCGATAGTACCTCAACCAAGAAAAAGAAATCCTTTTTCAAAAGTGGTAAAAGATAGGTTGCTTTCACAAAGCCGACTTATTGTAAATCATTGCAGGTATACTTTGGTACCATTAGCAATAGCATAATAGCTAAGTAGAATATTATTTTGAACACTTAAAACATTGGCCCGCATACAAAAAAGTTAAGCAGAACACAGGCATGGCTATTTTGTTGCAGGCTTTTTTATTAGCACTATTACTGAACTCATACTTAAGCATTTTTTTGTTTAATGTGACTCAGAGTGGCGAAGCCGTAACTAAAACTTACCAAATACGCCATCACTCGCTAATAAATTGTATGTAGCCGGCAGTAGTAATGTTACGCAGCATCCGTTGTGTCACTCACTTGTACGCCAGCACTGATGGCATCAATATATTAGCAGCCAATTTCTACCTTTTATTTGTTGCCATAAAAGAGGAACCCCTCAACCGAGCGTGGCAAGTAAAGCCTCATAATTGATCTGGCGTTTGTAAACAAAAAAATAAAAACAGTTATACGTAGTTTATATATGCAGCAACATCACAAAATATATATAGCCGGGCATAACGGAATGGTAGGTAGCGCCATTCACAGGCGGCTAATACAATTGGGTTATACCAATATTATCACCCGCAGTTCTTCGGAACTGGATTTGCGAAACCAGCAACAGGTTAACAGTTTTTTTGAGCTGGAAAAACCATCCTATGTTTTTTTAGCGGCAGCCAAAGTAGGTGGCATTATGGCCAACAATACCTACCGCGCCGATTTTCTGTATCAAAACCTGATGATTGAGGCCAATATTATTCATGCAGCAGCAAACAATGGGGTTACCAAATTATTGTTCCTGGGCAGCTCTTGTATTTACCCCAAATTTGCACCGCAACCTTTACAGGAAGATTATTTATTAACCGGCATATTAGAACCCACCAACGAACCATATGCCATTGCAAAAATTGCAGGCATAAAACTTTGCGAAGCTTACAGGGATCAATACGGTTGCAATTTTATAAGTGTAATGCCTACTAATTTATATGGCATTGGTGATAATTACGATTTACAAAATTCTCATGTGTTGCCTGCGTTAATACGCAAAATGCATACCGCCAAAATACAGGGCGATGCTACAGTAACCATATGGGGCTCAGGCACACCTAAACGGGAATTTTTGTATGCAGATGATCTGGCAGATGCCTGCTGTTTTTTAATACAGCAATACAACGAAAAAGAACTGATTAATATAGGTACAGGCGAAGATATTAGCATTGCCGATTTGGCCCATTTGGTAAAAAAACTGGTAGGTTTTACCGGCGAGCTGGTATTTGATACCACAAAGCCCGATGGTACACCACGTAAATTATTATCAGTAAATAAATTACATCAATTGGGCTGGCAACATACCACTTTACTGGAGGATGGAATTGCAAAAGCCTACCAGGATTTTTTGCAAAAACAAGTGGTATAAAACTGCCCGCCAATACTTATTTTTAACCAACACATTCAAGCTTTAATTATATGAGTGCCCTTGCAACTAGTACACAAAAAACAGCGCTGATTACCGGTATTACCGGGCAGGATGGTGCTTATCTGGCAGATTTTTTATTAAACAAAGGATATGTGGTGCATGGTATAAAAAGACGTTCATCCCTTATCAATACACAAAGAATAGACTATCTGTATAAGGATCCGCACGAAGCCGGTTCACGTTTTCACCTGCATTATGGCGATATGACGGATAGTACCAACCTTATCCGCATTATTCAGGAAACACAGCCGGATGAAATTTATAACCTGGCCGCCATGAGCCATGTAAAAGTAAGTTTCGATGAGCCGGAGTATACCGCTAATGCAGATGGTATAGGCATGTTGCGATTATTGGAGGCAATCAGAATTTTAGGACTTGAAAAAAAGACCCGCATTTATCAGGCTTCCACATCAGAATTATATGGTCTGGTACAACAGGTGCCACAATCTGAAACCACACCTTTTTACCCACGCAGTCCATATGCAGTGGCAAAACTTTATGCCTACTGGATTACAGTAAACTACCGCGAAGCCTATGGCATGTTTGCCTGCAATGGCATATTGTTTAATCACGAAAGTCCATTACGTGGCGAAACATTTGTAACACGAAAAATTACCCGTGGTGTAGCTGCAATTGTTTGCGGTATGCAGGATAAAATTTTTATGGGCAACTTGGATGCCCGCCGCGATTGGGGCCATGCCAAAGATTATGTTGAGGCCATGTGGCTAATTCTTCAGCAAAACGAGCCGGATGATTTTGTAATTGCAACAGGTATTACCACATCGGTACGGGATTTTATACGTATGGCTTTTGCCGAAGTGGGTATAGAATTGGTATTTACCGGCGAAGGTGTTGCTGAAAAAGGGATAGTACAACAATGTAATAATCCATTGTATCAGTTACCCATTGGTAAAGAGGTAATTGTGGTTGATCCGGCTTATTTCAGGCCCACTGAGGTAGACTTGCTTATTGGCGACCCCACAAAAGCAAAACAAAAACTGGGCTGGCAGCCAAAATATACCCTGCCACAAATGGTAAAAGAAATGGTAAACAGCGATGTGGCTATTTTTAAAAACACTGGTAGTAACCATTAATATAATTTTTTGTAGTCAGCAATACAACAAGCCGGGGCTTTACTTGCGTCGCACACTTGTACCATAGATTAAGTTGCAGCTGTTAGTTCAAACATTAAAATGCTGCAAAAAACATACACCACGTTAACCATGAAATGTGCAAATGAAAACACCTTTATGCAGTATCATCATAAGGTCTTTTAACGAGGAAAAACATATTGGCCGGCTACTGGAAGGCATACAGCTGCAAAGCCTTGCAAATGAAATTGAAATTATTCTGGTAGATTCTGGTTCTACAGATGCTACAGTGGCAATTGCCAGAGAAAAGGGCGTTGCCATAGTGCATATTCAACCAGATGAGTTTTCTTTTGGCAGGGCTTTAAACTATGGATGTGCAGCCGCAAACGGTAGCATTTTATTATTTGCCAGTGCACATGTTTACCCGGTTTATACCAATTGGATAGAGCAAATGCTGGCACCATTTGCCAATGAAAAAACAGCACTGGTTTATGGCAGGCAAATTGGAAATGAGATTACCAAATATGCCGAGCACCAGGTATTTAAAAAATGGTTTCCCGAAGAATCGAATGATAACCAGCAAACGCCTTTTTGTAATAATGCCAATGCCGCTATACGAAAATGCCTTTGGCAACAACAGGCTTTTGATGAAAGCTTAACCGGACTGGAAGATATTGCATGGGCTGCTGCCATACAACAAAAGGGGTATGGCATTGCATATAATGCAAAAGCCAGTATTGTTCATGTGCATGAAGAAAGCTTTGAGAAAATTAAAAACCGCTATCGGCGTGAAGCCATTGCATTAAAGAAAATTTTGCCAAAAGAGCATGTTTCTTTTTTTGATTTTCTGCGCTTAAGTATGGGCAATATTATGAATGATGCCTATCATGCATTGCATGAAGGGGTATTTTTTAAACATATAATTCCTGTTATTCGCTTTAGGGTAATGCAGTTTTGGGGTACTTATTTGGGCTTTACCCAAAAAGGAGAAATAACCACTCAACTAAGAAAGCGTTTTTATTACCCTAATACGTTTAAACGAAATACGATCACAAAACAAACGGAGCAGCAAGGCGAGAAAATTATGTACAGTACAAAATAATTCTGTTGTTAAAGTTGCCAATAGTGCTGTAGTACAAGAGTGCGACGCAAGTGCTGCTGCAAACACTAACAACTGCCTGGCTAATACCTGGTTTTTTTATTGTTTTAATTAAGATCAATAACCTGTTATAATGGAAAAAAAGAAAATTGTTGCTATTGTGCCAATGCGCCACTCGAGTGAGCGTGTAAAAGGTAAGAATTACCGTGATTTTGCTGGTAAACCCCTGTATCAGCATATAATTGAATCATTACTACAATGTACTTTAATTGATACAGTGTTAATTGATACGGATAGTCCGGTTATATTAGAGCAGGCTGCAAAACTGTATCCATCGGTATTGCTCCTGGAACGTCCGGCACATTTAAGGGATGGCGCCATTGCCATGAATGATGTATTGCTAAATATTATTAATCAGGTACCCAGTGATTTTTATTTGCAAACTCATAGTACCAATCCATTGCTTACTGCAGCAACTATCAGTGTTGGCATAGAAAAATTCTTAAGTATTTATCCCATGTACGATTCATTGTTTTCAGTAACGCGCCGTCAGGTGCGTTATTGGGATGAGTTGGCAAGGCCAATAAATCATAACCATCATATTTTATTACGTACCCAGGATTTGCCACCGGTATTCGAGGAAAACTCCTGCATGTATTTATTTACAAAAGAAATTTTGCAACAAAAACATAACCGTATTGGCGACAGACCATTTATGTTTGAAATGCCCGAAGTAGAAGCGCAGGACATTGATGTGGAATTAAATTTTGAAGTAGCTGAATTATTATTTAAAAAAACAAGAGGGTTATTATAATATGAAAGTATTAGTTACCTGTCCGCCAATGCTGCGGAGAATAGAAGAGTTTAGACCTATTTTTACCGCCAAAGGTATAGAGTTGGTTACCCCTAATGTGGTACAAACATTAACCGAAGAGGAACTGCTGGTGTTGGTACCACAAATGGATGCCTGGATTATTGGTGATGACCCGGCCACCAAACGCGTTTTTGAAGCCGGTAAAGCCGGTAAATTAAAAGCAGCTGTTAAATGGGGCGTAGGCGTAGATAATGTAGATTTTAAAGCAGCGCATGAATTGCAAATACCTATTAGCAATACCCCCCAAATGTTTGGCAACGAAGTGGCGGATGTTGCTTTGGCATATATAACCGGACTGGCAAGGCAAACCTATTTTATAGATAGGGAAGTACGCAAAGGCAATTGGGTTAAACCGGCAGGCATGAGCTTAACCGGCAAAACCGTTGCATTGGTAGGGTTGGGCGATATTGGCCTGGCCATTGCCAAAAGATTAAGAGGATTTGATTTGGTGGTAAATGCCTACGATCCCTTTACAAAACTGGATGCTGCTGCAGCTGGTGTAGATGCCATTCTTAATTTTCCCGATAAATTGGCAGAGGCCGATTTTCTGGTTCTGGCTTGCGCATTAACTCCCAGCTCTCACCATTGGTTAAACGAGGATTCAATACAATACTTTAAAGATGATCTGTATGTGGTAAATATTTCGCGTGGCGCATTAATTGATGAACCCGCATTGGTAAAAGCACTCGTTAGCGGCAAAGTAAAAGCTGCCGCTCTGGAAGTTTTTGAAACAGAACCTTTACCTGACAATAGTCCTCTGCGATCGTTTGACCAATGTATTTTTGGTACCCATAATGGCTCAAATACCATTGAAGCTGTGCGCCGTGCCAGCCATAAAGCCATTAGTTTATTATTTGGTTTTTTAAATATAGCATAATGCAAAAAGCAGTAGTAATAACCGGTGTGCTGGGCGGTATAGGAACCGGCCTTGCAAAAACTTTTAATGAAGCCGGCTACACCGTTATTGGCATGGATATAAAAAATACTCCATCGCCTTATAGTCATATTTTTGTTCAGTTCGATTTAAACGAATACTGTAACAATGCTGGTTATAAAGCCAAAATGGAAACCTATTTCGATGAAATTATTCCAGATTTATATGTGCTAATCAACAATGCTGCCGTTCAAATATTGGGTGGGGTAGAGCAAATACATGTACAGGATTTTAACCATACCTTAAACGTAAATCTTACTGGTCCCTTATTACTAAGTCAGTATTTTTTATCAAGGCTCGAAAAATCAAAAGGCTCTATCATAAATATTGCTAGTATACACCATCAGTTAACCAAAAAGCGTTTTATTTCCTATGCCACTTCAAAAAGTGCACTGGTGGGTTTAACAAAAGCCATGTCGGTTGATTTACAGGGCAGGGTAAGGGTAAATGCTATCAGCCCCGCAGCCATCGATACCCAAATGCTAAGAGATGGTTTTGATAACGATGAGGCAAAAGTGAAGCAGTTAAATGAAATACACCCATCGCAGCGTATAGGCAAACCTGCCGAGGTATCAAAGCTGGCATTGTTACTGGCAGAGGATGCACTTGGTTTTATCAATGGCGCCAATATTCAAATTGATGGGGGCATCAGTAATGTATTAAAGGATTTGGATTAAATTATAACAGGCAAATACAGTGTTTAGTTAGCCGGCGCAGGAATACCTATTTAGCATCGTTGTGTCACTCACTTGTACTGCATCGCAAGAAGCAGCTTTTTGTGAACCATTCAGTATCAGGCAAAAATCAAACCTGGTAACAACATGAAAAAAACAAAGGCCTTAAATTTTTTATTTACCCTTTACCAGTTTGCATGCAATATCCTGCATTTTACAAAACCACGCATATATGTATATACAGATTCCAGGGGTTACGATGTAAATAGCAAATATGGTAAAACACCCTGGGGGTCATACATTCATCGGTTATTAAAAAACTATCGGGTAGATTATTGTATTTGTCCGGAGAAATACACCACCATTGTTGATTTTATAGCGCAGGCAAAAACATTAGATCTGCATAAGTATAAAGCAGTTATCCTGCATTGCGGGGTAGTAGATTTTTCACCAAGGCCATTAAGTAATATAGCACTCGTAAAAGAAAGTAAAGCCGGTAAGGCAATATTTGATCAATTGTTTCAAAGCAATGCATCCTATTATGCAAACCCATATCCATTAGAATATATGGGTGAGCCAACTATCAATCTGTATAGTTCGGATTATCTGCAAAAGTCAGTGCTTCCTTTTTTAACAGGTATACCACAACTAATATGGATTAATTCAAATCATTTTGTAAAAGGCTGGGAAGGGAATTATGAAAAGGGCAGGCCGGGAAATATAGATGCATTGGTTAGTGAATTTGATTACACCATGAAAGCTTCCTTACAAAATATAATTGACATAAAGGGATGGAATGATGCCAGTATCCAAAAATGTACTATTGATAATATCCATTTTACAACTGAAGGTTTTCAAGCTATTTCCCAACTCATTCACTATAAACTAAAGGCGCAACTATAGCAAATGTTTAAAAAGCTGTTTAGAAGGGTTTGGGATTCGCCTACCATTTTAACGGGGGGAAATATGATAAGCAGCACCATTAGGTTGCTAATCTTAACCCCATTAATCCTGGTAAGATATAATATCGATGAAATTGCATTTTGGTATTTGTTATTAACCATTAACTCTTTTGCTACTGTGATAGATTTTGGGTTTTATCCAACATTCTCAAGAGTAGTTTCCTACGTGTTTCATGGCATGGAGTCTTTCGATCATAAAACAGGCAGCCATGATGCCGGCAACGGAAAGCCAAACTGGGAATTGATGAAACGCATTTATGGCACCATTAATTCAACCTATTTGGCCATCAGCTTTTTGGTAATAGTTCTTATTGTATTGTTCTCTTACAATTCAATGAGCAATGTAATTATTAAGACGCATGAACAAACAGAATTGTGGACAGCCTATTATATCTATGTAATAAGTGTATTCATCAGTTTTTTTTCACGCAAGTTTGATACAGTGATTATTGGCACTAATAACCTAGTTTTAATAACCAGATGGGATATTGTCAATAATTTTTTAAATGCACTGGTGTCAGTGTTTATTGTATATTTTCATTATAGCCTTACAGTACTAGCCGCATCCCAATTTTTTTTCAGCTTGTTATTGGTGGCCAGGGCTTATTATCTGGAGCGTATTATATGCGATAAAAAATTCAGGGAATTTAAATTTTTTACCTTTAGTAAGGATGTTTTTTTATGGTGTTGGTCACCAGCATGGAGGTCGGGTATTTTAATACTTTGTTCTACAGGTATTAATCAGGCAACGGGACTTATTTATTCCAATGTAGCAAATTCTGTTAACCTGGCTGCTTATTTATTATCCTTAAAATTGGTTACCACAATAGCTCAGTTTTCTCAGGCTCCCTTCTATTCTAAATTACCTTTGCTTTCAGGTTTGCGGGTGAAAAATGATATTGAGGATTTAAGACAGGTAAGTGCCTCCAGTATGCAAAAGGCATTATTGGTATTTGTAATTGGCATGGGTGGTTTAATATTATTCGGGCAATGGGGTATGCAACTGATAGGTTCTAAGGCATCCTTAATTGATTACAGAATTTTGATGGTAATGGCAATAGTTTGGTTTCTTGAAAGGCATCATGCGATGCATGCCCAGATTTATGTAACAACAAATAAAATTCCTTTTTATAAATCTGCGATAGTTACCGGTGTTATTAATATCAGTTTGTTAGTAATATTACTTCCTGTCATCGATGTTTGGGCATTTCCGGTTGCACAGGGAATTTCAAATTTGGCTATAAACAATTGGTGGAATGTGTCCGTATCCATCAAGTCACTTCAAACAAACTTTAAGCAATTTTTCCTTAAAAGTGCTTTTGTACCTGTTTGTATAATTTTATTTATTTTCTTAATTAAATTCTTGATTCAGGCAATCTAATATGAAAAAGTTTCTAAAAACAATTATCAACCCCATTTTCTTTCTATTTGTAGACCGGTATTCATATTCTCCCAATATCAATCCCTATAAAAATTTCATTAAGCTTTGTTTATATACTTCTAAATATAAATTGGCCTCATTAGGAATATTTTTATCAAAGAATGAGAAAATATTGGCGGGATTAAAAGATAAACATCGTGGAGAAAGGTGCTTTTTAATAGGAAATGGTCCTTCATTAAACTTACTGGATCTTACTAAACTTAAAAGCGAATACACCTTTGGTGTAAATGCCATTTATCTCAATTATGAGAAAATGCAGTTTCATCCTACTTACTATGTAGTTGAAGATTACCTGGTGGCTGAGGATAGATGCAAAGAAATAAATGCGTATAAAGCACCAGTGCATAAATTTTATGGTACTTATCTGGATTATGTGCTTCAAAAGGATGAGAAATCTATCTTCTTAAATGTATTAATGAATTATAGCGAACCTTTTGAACCATTTTTTTCACAAAACCCTGTAAGAAGCCTTGGCGTAGGAGGCAGTGTAACATTTATTTGTTTGCAATTGGCATTTTATATGGGTTTTAAAGAAGTGTATATGATTGGATTTGATCATAATTATAAAGTTCCGGAAGCAGATATAGACGATAAAAAAGTTATTCTTTCAAAAGAAGACGATGTAAATCATTTTGCACCGGGATATTTTGGAAAAGGATATAGATGGCATGATCCAAGGGTAGATAGAATGACGCAGGGCTTTTCCGCTGCCCGTCTGGCATTTGAAAAGGATGGCAGGGCTGTTTACAATGCAACCGCAGGGGGGCATTTGGAAACCTTTGAAAGGGTGAAATATGAAACTTTGTTTTAAGAAATATTTTTAATAAGCATAAATCTACCAGATTTTGATCAGTGTATGTATTTGTACATATAACCCCAATGAAAAATATTTAAACAGGGTTATAAATAGTATTCTTAGCCAGGATCTAGAGAAGCATAGCTGGGAGTTTTTTATAGTCGACAACAACAGCGCTCATCCGGTGAGTAATATTGATATAGTATTACAAAACAATATTAAGGTAGTAGTAGAGAAAACACCCGGATTAACTGCAGCAAGGAAATGCGCTAATAACATTGCCAATGGAGATATTATAGTGTTTGTAGATGATGATAATATATTAAATCCGGACTATCTCAGTAAGGTAGAATATTCCTTTGAAGATAAAAGCATTGGCATACTAAGCGGGGCAATATTACCTGAATATGAGCAGGCACCAGAGGAGTGGTTTTACACTTATGAAGAAATGATTGCCATAAGAAGGCTTACAGGTTCAAGTGTGTTATTAAATGATAAACATGTATATAATGGCAGATTTCCCATTGGTGCAGGGATGGCGGTAAGAAAAATGATTTTAAATGAATATTTCTGCAATCATTTAACTGCAGCCAACTATATTGAGGGGCGTAAAGGAAATGAATTGTCTTCCGGCGAAGATATTGACCTTGATTTTTTTGCCATCAGTATCCAATATAAGATTGGTATTTACCCCTTATTGAAAATGAAGCATATTATACCGGCATCCCGTGTATCAATAGAATATATCAAACGACTTACCATTTCCTCGCTAAACAGCTCGTATTTGATTAATCAAAAATGGAAAGTTCATTTTGGTGAAAATGTAATTGATTGCTTTGATCTTGATAAACCGGCAATTTTGATAAGATTAATCTGGAATATGGTGTTAGGGAGTATTAGCAGGAAAAAATATCTCCGGTTTGTTTTTTTAAAATCATTGTATAAATATCAAAAGGCTTTAGGGTAGTTAGTAATATTATGGATAATTTTTCTGCTTCCGTTACACCAAAAAGAGGAGTGCTGTTCAATTTGTTACCAGCCTTTTATTTTCTGGTATTATTGTTTTTTATACGGTCCTCAGTACAAGACAATAATACTACATTGCTTTTATTGGCCGAAGGCGGATTGGCAGCGCTTTGTTATCTTTTCTTTTACAATAGTTTTTTTAAAAAATACTTCTATAAAATAAATGTATACCTGCTAATATTTTATGCAACATATTATCTCATTTTTGGCTATAATTTCGGGCTCTCCTTTTTTCAAACACTTACCTATTTTGCCATAATATTTTCAAATATTATTATTGCAACTGTAGTAAGTTCTAAAAACAATTTTCTTACAATAAAGCATTTTATAGCAAGCCTGCTTTTTCTTACCTTTTTTGTGGTTTTTATTCCAACCTATCTTTCAGTACAAAGTTTGGAGTTGGGCGCCTTTTATAATTTTACCGATAAGAGCCTGCTTACCGTAACGACCATGGATTCCCCTCTTATTGCTGCTTTGTTATTATTATTATCGGGGTATGATATTTTCTTTAATAAAAAATTTACACTGCTTAATTTTTTATCAGCTGCCTTTGCCTTGTATATATTAATGCTGTTTAGCCGAAGAGGTTTTATATTAAGCAGTATACTATCCTTCTCTTTTTATTTCCTGTACATAAAAGTTAAGAAGAACTGGCTGGTATATGCACTATTGCTTTTCCTGTTTTTGCCCCTTTTCTGGGATACTCTATCTACTTATCTTGTTCTAATTGCCGATAATTCTATCTTCTCAAAACTAATTTTAAGAAACGATACCGAAACCCTTCTTAGTGCTACAGGCAGGGCATCTGCATGGGCAAATATTCTGGAAGTATTTCTCCAGTTCAAATCGAAATTGATGCTAGGCTTTCATGGCAGAATACCAGCTGAATTTTTCCCCTCCACGGATGAAAATGGCAGATACGAACATGCGCATAATACTTTTCTGCAATTGTTTTTGGAGGGCGGGTATTTTATGAATATTATATTCCTGTTAATGCTCATATTTTCTTTGCGCAATTATTTAAAGGCTAGAAAAGTAAATAGCAACTACCACAACTTTTATTTTATCCTCCTCATATTTATGTTAAACATATCAGCCACCGAAACATTGATAAGGTATGTACAGTTTACAAATTTTATTTTCTGTTTTGTACTGGTGGCGTTTAATGTGTCTAATTATCAGGTAATTAAAAGCAAAACATAATCGCTTCTTTTTATCCATGCCCCGCACTTTTATAGTATATTATAGTTTTAAAAATACTGCCGGCAATCATGCCGGTATGGCTTATCTGGCAAAGGTTTTAAAAGATTCGGGCAATCAAATACATCTTTTAGCCAACTTGCCGCAGGAATATAAGGGTGGCCGTTATTTTTCAAGGATACATGCTTTTTTCCTTAGTTTGTACCTGGTGCTTATTCTCAGGAAAAATGATAAAGTATTTTTTTTTGAATACCTCACCAAAGAGGTTGGCCATCAGGAAAAAATAGCCGGCACACTTCGCTTTTTTGGCAAACAAAATCAATTGTTCGGATTGGTACATCTTTCAGGTGCGCACCTGCTGGAATTATATCATTCCAAATCAACTATTCAAAAGGCATTAGGGCCATTGAATAAAATAATGGTGCTAGGCAGCAGTTTACAATCTTTTCTTACAAGTCTACCTTTACAACAGCAGGTAGTTTCCACGTTTCATTATGTAGACACTACATTTTATCACCCCATAAACAATAGTGTACCTCAGCAAAACCTGCAGGTATTAAGTGTGGGTAGCCTTAAAAGAAACTTTGCTTTATTGCAACAATTGGTAAAAGAATGTCCGCAAATTACTTTTCATATTTGTATGGGTAAAGCAAACCTGCAACATTTGTTTGCTGGCATGCCCAATGTGCAACTATATCCCTACCTGCCCGAAAAAGATATGCTTGCTTTAATGCAACAATGCCATACTGCCATTTCAGTTATGGAAGATACCGTGGGCAGCAATGTAATAACTTCTGCTATGGCAGCAGGTTTAGTACAGGTGGTATCTGATGTGGGTTCTATTCGGGATTATTGCACAACGGAGACGGCTTTTCTTTGTTCACAGCCGGCCGATTTTATACAGGCCCTGCAAACCTTATATCAAAATCCTTTACTGCTAAATAAAATGCAGCTGGCTAACCGGCAGGCTGCGCTGCAGTTTAGTAAAGAAAATTTTATACAGGTGTTCAATGCATTTATTGAATAGCTTTTCTTTTTTGAGCCCAGCAATTTTTTTACATGGCATCCAGGTTGCGTCGCACTCTTGTACGTTCTGTTCTTTGCGCATCAAACTGTAATATTTGCTGCGGTATTTGTTGCAGTACAAGTGTGCGACGCAAGGATGTTGACATATGCATCAACAGCCGGGTTCATAGATGTTAGAATTATACAGCCAATGGCTAAATTTTTATACTACTGATACATGACAAGTCCTTTAGTCTCGGTTTTAATGTGTGTATACAATGGGGCAAACCTGCTGCCATTTACTATTGAAAGTATACTGGAGCAAACATTTACCCGTTTTGAATGCATTATTGTGAATGATGGTTCTACAGATGATTCATTATCCATCATAGAAAAATATGCTGCCATTGATGATAGAATAAAACTGATAAATAAACCCAATTCGGGGTTGATTAATAGCCTGAATGTTGGCCTGCAGGCCTGCACCTGTGATATTGTAATAAGGCATGATGCAGAAGATATTTCGCACAAAAACAGGTTTGAAATTTTGTACAACGAAATGCTGCAACGGCCGGATGTGGCTTGTGTGGCCACGCTTTCTTTTTTTATTAATACATCTTTGCAGGTAATAGGTTTTTCTCCGCTGCAGCCCGGACTTGATTTAAATGAAGCGCTGGATAAAAATCAAACAAAAATCTGGCACCCCAATGTGGTGTATCGCAAAAAGGATGTGTTAAGTGTAGGTGGTTATCCCAATGTGCCCCATGCAGAAGATCATGCACTTTGGAAACTAATGCGGCAAAAAGGGTTAACATTTTTTATGTTGCGCAAGCCCATATACGCATACCTGAAAGAACCTACGGGCGTAAGTTATAACAATATGTTTACCCAGGTAAAAGCAGTAGTTGATGCCGGCAATATTACCACCACCGATGATACCATTGCAGCTATTGTTACCCGTAATAGAATTAGAAACCAATATTTGTATGGCTTTCCAAAAGAAATAGATAACCAGCCATTGTTTTGGGTAATGTATTTCAAATTGCTGGCTGTTTACCAGCGCTTGCTTATTTTTAAATACCGTTCCTATTTAAAAGGGTTTACTGCATTAAAGCAAAAGCAGAAAGCCTAAATTATATTGCTATGAGTAATGATATTGTAGAAATAAACAGGGCTTATTACAATAAATCGTATTCGGCCAAAACTGTTTTATTTGGATTAATTCATTCCTGGATTTCTTTTGACCAGCAATCAAAATCCAGAAAAAATTTTGAGGAAATACAGCCTTTAATAGAAGCCTGTACACATAAGCCGGTGTATTATCTGGACTATGGTTTTGGCCATGGTTCCCTGTTATTAAAAATGCCAGCAGGTGTGGCTATTTATGGTTGCGATATTGCAGATGAAGCAGTGCGTAACCTGAATAATATTGCCGGTGTGTTAAAAAGAAATATAAAAGTTACTACTGTAGAAAATTTTGATGCATTTGTAAATGGAGTTTCTTTTAATATTATTTCCTGCTCACATGTTCTAGAGCATGTAGAAGATGATGCTGCTTTGGTTGGTATTTTTAAAAAGCATTTACATAAGGATGGAAAACTGGTGATTAACTTACCTGTAAATGAAGTTTGGAACGATCCCAAACATGCCCGAAAATATACTCCGCAATCTGCCACAGACTTATTGGGCAGTCACGGGTTTGTTGTAGAGAAAATGTTGCAGTGCGACAGATTAACAGCATTTTTTTTGCACCACGAACAGGTGAAACCAGTGGCAAAACCTTTTAAAATAATGTTGCGGGCAATCAGGCTATTTTTTGCAGTTATGCCTGGCTTTTTTTCTACAATGGCGGATAAATGGCTGCCGGCAAAATATGAATTTCAGCAGTTAATACTTGTAGCCCGTTTACATGAATAAAATATTGGTGGTTGGACAAACCCCGCCACCTATTGGGGGGCAGGCGGTGATGATTGAGGAAATTATTAATGCTCCGTATACCAATGCTCGCATATATCATGTGCGTATGGCTTTTTCTAAAGGCATGGATGATATGGGGCGGATACAGGTAGCCAAGATTTTTCACCTGTTTTCTGTTATACTGCATATTTGGTATTATAGAATAGTAAAGGGTGTAAACATACTTTATTACCCTCCTTCCGGTCCGGATAAGGTACCTGTTTACAGAGATATCATTATACTGGTTGCTACCCGGTGGATGTTTTCTAAAACCATTTTTCACTTTCATGCCGGTGGGCTTTCTGAATTTTGGCCCCGCCTTGGCCGTATGGCTCAATTTCTTTTTAAGCTGGCCTTTTTTTACCCGGATGCCACCATCTCTCTATCTACACTGGTGCCGCCGGATGCAGCATTTATAAAATCCCGCAAACAATATATTATTCCTTATGGCATAGCAGATGAGTATACAACCGCTTATGATAAATTGAACAATAAGTTGCCCTTACGGATATTATTTATGGGCGTAATGCGTGAAACCAAGGGCGAGTTTATTTTGCTGGAAGCCTGCCGCCAACTGGCAGCAAAAGGGATAGAATTTGCAGTAGATTTTGCAGGCAGCTTTCATAACAAAGCCATAGAACAACAGTTTTATGATTTTGTTGAAACACACCAATTACAAAAAAATGTGTTTTACCGGGGTGTAGTAAGTGGAGAAGATAAAAGGCAATTATTTGCCAGTGCAGATATTTTTTGCTTTCCCAGTTATTTTGAATCAGAAACCTTTGGATTGGTGGTTGTGGAAGCCATGCAGTTTTGCCTGCCGGTGGTAAGCACTAACTGGCGCGGCATTCCAGGTAATGTAGCTAATGGAGTAAACGGTTTTTTGGTAAATATAAAAGATGCCCAAGCCGTAGCCGAAAAATTGGAATTGCTTTTATTGGATAATGCTTTAAGGGCAAAAATGGGTGCTAACAGCAGGGCAATATACCTGGAGAAATTTACAACAGATAGATTTTTGCAATTAATGGATACTTGTTTTTCAGCACCGTATAATCGTTAAACGCTTTTTTAATTTTACAGGATGAATGAGAAAATATTAATTACCGGTGGTAATGGTTTTATAGGCACTAATCTGGTAGAGGCATTCAGGCAGGCTAAGGCATCTGCCGAATACACCGTTATAATTGTTGATATTGCCGCTCCCAAAATACCATTACTGCCAAATGAGATTTGGAGTAATACAGATATTATGGATTTGGCTGCTTTAAACAAAGTGTTCGCCACTTATATGCCTGATGTAGTAATACACCTGGCAGCATTAACCGATTGCGATCCTAAACTGGTAATGGCCGATTATATAGTTAATACCCAGGGCTCAACCCATATTTTTAATATGGTTCAACAATACCAGGTATCGTTTTTAATGCATACCTCTACTCAATTTGTACATCAGGGTGAAGGGCTTCCGGTATCTGATACAGATTATGCGCCGCATACGGTGTATGGCGAATCAAAAATTGTTTCTGAAAATATATTGCGCTCTGCAGCATATACCTTTAACTGGGTTATTATCAGACCTACCAATATTTGGGGCCCCTGGCATTTACGCTACCCGCATGAGTTTTGGAAAGTACTTCGCGATGGAAAATATTTTCACCCCGGTACCAAGAAAGTTACACGGTCTTATGGCTTTGTAAGTAATATCTGTTTTCAAATGATTGCCCTGGTGCAAAAGCGAAATGAACCAGCCGTAAGCCGGCAGGTATTTTATGTGGGCGATGCACCATTGTTATTGTTTGATTGGGCAAATAAATTTTCATTGGCTATTACTGGTAAAAAAGCCAGGGTGGTGCCATCTGCCATGGTGTATATGCTGGCTTTGTTTGGCTCGGGTTTGCAAAAAATTGGGGTGGGTTTTCCTATTACTTTGTCAAGGTATAAAAGTATGGCATCAGATAACCCTGCGCCAATGCAAAAAACATTTGATGTACTGGGCCCATCAACATATTCTTTGGATGAAGGTGTACAAATAACGGCGAAATGGCTTACCGGTTTTTGGGAAAAAAATGCATAGTTATTTACCCGGCTATATAACAAGGTGCGACTTTACTTGCGTCGCACACTTGTACGGCAGAATACCCATGAGCTAATAACAAAGTGCCTGGTTAAGTGCAGAAAGTACAAGGGTGCGACGCAAGCGGTGCACAATAGAAGTGCTATAGTCTGGCTCAGAAAAACAGATAATATTATTTGGCATGTAACAACCATAATAGTTACACGTAATGATGAAGAAACAACTGATAAGTTTACAAATAAGTATTGCCAGCTTTAAACAGGTGATAGATGAAATTATAATTCTGGCTACAAAAAAGCAATCAGCGTATGTATGTATTGCCAATGTACATATGTTGGTAGAAGCCCATAACGATGCGGCCTTTGCGGATATTGTAAACAGTGCAGATATGGTTACACCGGATGGTATGCCATTGGCAAAATCTATTAAATGGTTATATGGTATTAAGCAAGATAGGGTAGCAGGTATGGATGTGTTACCCGCCGTGATAGAAGAAGCCATTAGTAAAAATCTACCTGTTTTTTTCTATGGCGGGTCATCGCAAATGCTGGAACGTACAAAAGCATATATTGATACAATATACCCGCAATTGCAGGTGGGTGGCATGATATCGCCTCCGTTTAGGCCATTAACTACCGAAGAAACTGAACAGGATATTGCTGCCATTAATCAGTCAGGTGCACAAATAGTATTTGTAGTATTGGGCTGTCCCAAGCAGGAAAAATGGATGCATTCCATGCGTGGGCGCATACATGCGGTAATGCTGGGAATTGGAGGGGCATTACCCGTTATGGTGGGTATGCAAAAAAGAGCACCGGTATGGGTACAAAAAAGCAGCCTGGAATGGTTATATCGTTTGTGCCAAGAGCCGAGGCGTTTGTTTAAACGTTATGCCACCACAAATACGGTTTTTATGTGGCTGCTTGGCAAAGCACTATTACAAAAAATGTTTACAAGAAAAAGCACCGGCACGCATTAGTTGGCATACTGGTTAAACGCCTTTAAAGCCGGCAGGGCTTTATGATCAAAATCAAAAAGGGTAAGGTTTACCCATGGCGATTGATAAGGTGCTTTTTTATCTCCCTTATAAGCTACCCAATCGGGCGCCCAATAACAAAAACCTATTCCCCTGTGATTGGGTATTGCCTTTAGCCTTTTTCTAAGTTCAAGCAAATAGTTTTTTTGTCCTTCGGGTGTAGCGTCCATATTTTTTACCAACTTGGCGTTTTCACCTAGCGATAGCTTTGCCTGGCTGTTAGATGCAAGGGTAAAAGGATACACCGTTTCGGTAATAAGCACATTTTTTTTGTATTTCTGCGTAAGGGAACTAAGTGTTTTTTGCAGCTGATCCATATCGTTGGTTGGCGCAAATGGGTAAAAGGAAATGCCCATTATATTATAGTTAACCTTATAGGTACTCATTCGCTTAAAAAACCTGTCTGCACCTTTTAAATTGGCATACTGTATTAATATTTTAATCCGATTTTTTTTATCGGCATCTTTAACGGCTTTAATGCCTGTTTTTAGTAACGTGGTAAAATAAGGCCAGTTATTTTCTGAGGAATCGCTTACATTGCCAGCCCCCCATAATATGCCCCCATTTACTTCATTCCCAATTTGTACAATATCGGGCACAACGCCATTAGCTATAAACAGGGCGATGGTATGGTAAGTATATTTGTACAGGCTATCCTGCATATCTTTTTTGTTTAGTTGAGCCCATGCTTTGGGGATGGGTTGTTTCATAATATCTGCCCAGTTATCGGCATAATGAAAATCAAGAAGTATCGACATGCCTGCTGCTTTTACCCTTTTGGCATAAGCAAGTACTTCCTGTACACTGCTGTTTTTGCCATTAGGCGTATGCCAAAGTCTTAGCCTTACCAAATTACAGCCATTGCTTTTAAAAATATCCAGGGTAGACATAGGTTTATCGCCATCGTAGAAAACTTGTTGTTCATCTTCCAGCATGGGGGAGAAGGATAAATCAGCGCCACGATAAAAACTAGGTGGCACAGTGTCTGTAGTAAATGGCTTGGCAGCTGCATTGTTCATGTAAAAAGCTAAAATGCAGATAGCTATTGCCTGTAGTAAAATGATGCCGTTATTTTTTTTAATAAAGCTGTAGGGCAATTGTGCACTATTCATGGGTTAATATATTAAACGATTATGTGGTGTTTTTTAATTAAAGATAAACATTGGCATTTACCATGCCATTCTTTTATGAAATGGTTAACCATTAAAAACTAACACAAATAGAATTGACTGAAACTGTATTAGTTGGATTTTTTGCAATAAATTTACAATTATTAACTTTGTTAATACAGCAGAAACTTACCAAACACCATGGGTTCAGGTCCGTCATATTTTTTTAGGGTTCTTTTGTTATCAACAGACTTTTTGTTGTTCAACCTCTCTTATTTTGCTGGCGGCTTAATTGCTTTTGATGCCGGGTTTCCTGTTTTTCACTATTTAACTGCCGCCAATATTCTAATTTTTAATGTTAGCTGGTTAATATGTGCCTCCTTATTCAGGTTATACCGCCCATCTCATTCCAACCCATTGGAAGAAATATATAGAAGCACCATTAAAGCCTTATTGCTGCACTTTATAGTTATTACCGCAGTTATATTATTCTATTTCCCTTATCAAAGTTCGCTTAAAACCATTTTGCTCGAGTATGGCATATTAGGCTTTGCATTTACCATTAGCCGATTAATGCTCACCTATATGATAGATTTCATTAGTACAACTATCAATTTTAAAAAGAAAATTGCCATAGTAGGCTATAACGAAAGAGCAAAAGAATTGGCACATTATTTCAGGGAGCATAAAAGCTTTTACTCCTTTGAGGGCTTTTTTGATGAGGGTACCAACTTTACCGTAAACGATGAAGGGGATATTGTAAGTCCTATAAAAAATATGATTCCTTTTGCGGTTCAAAACAATGTAAGAGAAATTTATTCCACCATTTTGCCCGATGATTTGTGGGCAAGTAATAAGCATATTATTGAAAAGGCTTCAAGTCATTTTGTTCGGGTAAAATTTGTTCCACAGCCGGGTAAAAAGCTTACTGCCACATTGCACCATACTGGCTATATAAAAAATATGCCTGTATTAAGCCTAAGGGCCGAGCCTTTGCAACACTATCGCAACAGGGTTAAAAAGCGCATATTTGATATAGTTATCAGCAGCGTAGTGGTGATTTGTATTTTATCCTGGTTAACCCCCTTATTAGGTATTATTATAAAATTTCAATCAAAAGGGCCGGTATTTTTCAAGCAATTAAGGTCTGGTAAAGACAATGTATCTTTTTGGTGCTATAAGTTTAGAAGCATGTATGAAAATAAACATGCAGATCAAATACAGGCTTCCAAAAATGATGATCGGGTTACACCAATAGGGCGTTTTATTCGCCGAACCAGCATCGATGAATTTCCCCAATTCTTCAATGTGTTATTGGGTAACATGAGCCTTGTTGGCCCCCGCCCCCATATGCTGCAACATACCCGTGAATATAGCGCCATAATTGATGAATATATGATACGCCATTTCTCAAAACCCGGTATTACCGGCTGGGCGCAGGTAAATGGTTGCCGCGGAGAAACAGAAACAAAAGAACTAATGGTAGCAAGGGTTGAGTACGACTTGTGGTATATGGAAAACTGGAGCCTTATGCTGGATTTACGCATTGTATTTAGAACCATCATCAACCTGCTTAAACGGGATGAGAATGCTTTTTAGCTTTTCTTTTTTCCTCAATTGGTGATTTATTATTAGCCCGGCAATCAATATAAATTAAGCTGCTCTTGCGTCGCACTCTTGTACGTGTAGTTCAATGGGCAGCTGTAAAGAAGGTGCAAATTGTTTTTTCACCTGTTATTTTTGATAAGCGCCTATCACTAAACGATCCATAATAACTTGCACCGTATTTATACCTTAATTTGCATGGGCAAAATCTGCATTAATTATCTATGATCACAAAAAAACCTGTACAATTTTATCGCCATTATACTCTTCTACTATTGCTGGTTTTTTTTACATTGGTACTTAACAGCCAGGCACAAGAAGTAAACACCACCCTTCAAATCAGCAATGCTTTTAACGAAGCTGAAGTAGTATACGGAGATTCAACCATACCACACACTATTTGGAAACCCGTTATATATAGTGATAGCAGTGTTCAGTTAAATAAAAATATAAGTTGGTTTAAGCGTAAGTTTTTTAATGAACATTTACTGGATATAAAGCAACCCGCCTACCAAATAAAAGCCGATGTAATATTTGATATGTACATTGGTAAAAGCAAACGTTATGTAGAAACCCCCACCATGAACACAAGGGGGTACGAAGTAAGCGGTACTGTAGGCCATAATTTTTATTTCGAAACCGCTTTTTATGAAAATCAGGGCCGCTTTGGTGGCTATATAGATAGCTTTATCCGCAAAAATAAAGTGGTGCCCGGCCAGGGTGGTTTTAGAAACTTTGGCGATGGCAAAGGCTTCGACTTTAGTTATACCACCTCACGCCTCATTTATACACCCGGCAAACACCTGGCTTTTGATTTGGGCTACGGCAAGCACTTTATAGGCGATGGTTACCGTTCATTAATATTGGGCGATGCGGGTTTTAGTTATCCCTATTTTAAAACCACATTCACTGCAGGTAAACTGCAATACAATGCCATGTGGTCAGAATATATTTGCGACCGCAACTCCAATTACAATAACAAGCAGGGCTTTTTTAGAAAATGGTCACAAACCTTTGTGCTCGATTGGAAAGCTACTTCCAAATTGTCGCTTGGTATTTTCGAAACAGTGATATGGCCCAACCAGGATTCTTCCCGCAACATCGATATTACACCCTGGCTGGCAAGCCCAATTATGTTTGTGCACGGCGCAACTGCCCCTTCGGGTTTGCATAATAATATAATGGCAGGCGGTACCATCAGTTATCAGCTTAGCAGGCAAACAAAATTGTATGGGCAATTGGTGCTAGATCATATGGGTGCCAAGGGCAGTTGGGAACGCCGTTATGGGTTTCAGGCCGGTATACGCAGTAATAATATTTTTAAATTGCCTCATTTAAATGGACTGCTTGAGTATAATCAGGCTAGTCCTTATATGTATGCCACCACCAGTTTATTTATTAACTACGCACACGATAACCAGCCGCTGGCACACCCGCTGGGGGCTAATTTCCGGGAAGTATTTGGTTTGTTGCAGTACAGTTATAAGCAATGGCAGTTCAGGCTTAGTGGTTTTGTGGCAAAGTATGGGGCCGACTCATCTAAAACCGCCAACTTTGGGCACGATGTGTTTAAACCATTGCAAACACATAGCACCACCAGCAATGTTAGTATCGGCGATGGGTTGGCCGCACATATTTTGTATGCCGAAGCCAGATTAGCGTATTTATTAAACCCGGCTACCAATATGCGGCTGGAAACAGGGTTTACTTTTAGAAACGAAAAGAGTAATGCTTTCAATTATCAGGATCGTATTTTTTATATTGGTATTCGCATGTCATTTCATAAAATAAGTTATGAGTATTAGTGGCAAATAATATCGTTGCATTTGGAATATATTTTTTGGGGCCAGGCAAAAAATATATATGAATCGTTCCTTGCGTCGCACACTTGTACGGCAGTATGTATAGCAGCTTTAAACAGCCAATACATACAGTAGGGAAATAATCATATTTTTTGTTGATAGAGGAACAGAACGCACAAGAGTGCGACGCAAGAGCAGTTGCCAAAAGATGTTAAGCCGGGCTCAAAACATTTTTAATAACAAATTGAACCTTGTATAAATAAATGAAGCAAAAAATTTGGTTGATATGGTTATTGACAGCATTTGTTTGTAAGGCCAATGCACAGCAAATTCCGCTGGATATGTTGGTGCAAAGCAGGCTGAATGAACTGGAAATGCGTGCCGATACCAATCTTTTTTCGGGTTTTAGAAGTATTAACTGGCTGGAAGTAAAACCCTACCTGCAACACCTTAAAACAGATATCACAGATAGTGTTTTTGACATTAGCCATACAACAGGTAATAGCTGGCTGCGCCAGATTACAAATAATAACTGGTTGCAATTAAATGGTTCCAAAACTAAATTATCTGTAGACCCCTACGTATTAGCGAATGCCGGTATAGAAAATGATTATAATAAACCTTTGTACAAAATGGCTGTGGGTATCCGCGTACAAGGTATTTATGAGGATAAGCTTTCGTATAATATTTCTTATGCCTACAACAGTATGCGTTTGCCGTTATATGTTAACAATAATATTGCGGGTAATGGTTTATATATTCCAGGTATGGGTAAGGCAACACCTGGTGCAAATGGCATATACTCGGTAGGCCGGTTTAATGGAAATCTAACCTATCTGGCCGGCAAACATGTGGTACTATCTTCCGGTTATGGCAAAAACTTTATTGGCGATGGCTATAGAAGTTTATTGTTAAGTGATAATGCCAGCGATAACCCCTATATACGGCTGCAGGCAAGGCTTTGGAAAGTTACCTATAATGTATTATATAACCGTTACCAAAACCCACGCTTTCAAATTGATGGTGCTACACAGGGCAAATACAGTGTAATGCATTATCTGGGAATTAATATAAGTAAGCGTCTTCAAATTGGTATGTTTGATAATGTAATTTGGTATGCCAAAGATACCAATGTGCATCGTGGAGTGGATTTTCAGTATCTGAACCCATTGATTTTTTTACGTCCGCTGGAGTTTGAAATTGGTTCACCGGATAATGCTTTTTTAGGACTTACATTTAAATACAGGCTTTTGCAGAATAGTTACTGCTATGCCCAACTAGGGTTAGATGATATAAATATTGCCGAGTCGTTTAAAAACAATACCCAACACCTCAACAATAAATATGGTATTCAGCTGGGAATGTTTAACAGTAATTTTTTACAGGTAAAAAATTTAAGTTATCGCCTTGAATGGAATGCAGTAAGGCCTTATATGTATGATTACCGCTCAAATAAAATTGGCCTCAACTATACCCATAATAATCAATCACTGGCAAATCCGTTTAATGCCAATTTTCATGAATTTATTTCGATGCTGCAATACCACAATAACCGTTGGTATGGGTATTTGCAAAACCTGTTAACCATCAGGGGCGAAAACCCCGGCTTGCTGTATAATAATGGGGAAGACCTTTGGGGAGGGGAGGACAATGTACCATTGCTGGGTAGCAAAACCTTGCAGGGTAACAGACATACTTATTTTTTTAATCAGCTATCCGTAGGTTATTTACTTAACCCACGTAACAGGCTTTGTCTGCAGGCAGATATGGTGTACCGCAAACATACAGCTCCGGGAATCGCTACTAAAGATGCATTTATTAATATTGGCATAACTACCCGGTTGTTTAATTATAATAATGATTTCTAATCAAATCTATATTGGCATTTAATGCTACCAGCCAATTCATTTGTCTTGTTGTGCCTCCCGTTAAAAATGGTTTTGTAATCCTTAATCAATGTAGGCAAGGCAACTGGTAAGTAAACTTGTAGTATATTCATATATCGTATCTTCATACTTGAAAAAACCAGCTGCAGGTCAGCTATCCAATTATGACTACCAATATCAAAATTGCCATTATCGGCCTGGGTTATGTGGGCTTGCCACTGGCCATTGCATTTGCAAAAAAATATCCTGTACTTGGGTTTGATATCAACAAAAAAAGGGTGCAGGAATTAGAAAGCGGCCATGATGCAACACTGGAAGCAGATATAGAAGAACTTAGTTCCATTATAAAAAAGCCAGCTGATCAATACATTGGCTTATCCTTCTCTCATGAGGTAGATGCACTGGCAGATTGCACCGTATTTATTGTAACAGTACCAACACCGGTAAATAAATTTAAGGCCCCCGATCTGGAACCGCTCTTGCATGCCAGTGCCATGATTGGTAAAGTGCTTAAAAAAGGCGATTTGGTAATATATGAATCAACCGTTTACCCGGGATGCACCGAAGAAGACTGTGTGCCTGTGTTGGAGAAAACATCAGGACTGGTATTTAATGCCGATTTTTTTGCGGGGTATTCGCCGGAACGTATTAACCCAGGCGACAAAATTAATAAGCTTACTACCATTAAAAAAGTTACCTCAGGTTCAACACCTGCTATTGCAGTAAGGGTAAACGAATTATATGCTTCCATTATAACGGCAGGTACACATTTGGCTTCTAGTATAAAAGTAGCCGAAGCTTCCAAAGCCATTGAAAATGCCCAAAGAGATGTAAATATTTCATTTGTAAATGAATTGGCCCTCATCTTTGACCGTATGGGAATAGACACCCAGGATGTTCTGGATGCCGCTGCCACCAAGTGGAATTTCTTAAAATATAAGCCTGGTTTAGTGGGTGGCCATTGTATAGGTGTAGATCCCTATTATCTTACCCATAAATCTATATTGTTGGGCTACCACCCCGAGGTAATTCTTTCGGGCCGTAAAGTGAACGATAATATGGGCATGTTTGTGGCCAATAAGGTAGTAAAACTGATGATTGGCAAAGACATTTTAATAAAAGGAGCCAGGGCACTGATTTTGGGAATTACTTTTAAAGAAAACTGCCCTGATGTACGTAACACCCGTGTGGTGGATATTTATAGTGAATTGTTGCAGTTTGGCCTAGCGGTTGATGTGTACGATCCATGGGTAGATCCTGCTATCGTATCATCACAATATGGTATTGAGGTTTTACCTGCAATGGATGAACTTGTAGTTTACGATGCAATTATTCTTGCAGTGGCACATACAGAATTCCTGACCATTGATTTTAAAAAGCACCTAAGTCCAAAATCGGTGGTTTATGACACCAAATCATGTCTCGACCGTTCATTAGTTGATGCCAGGCTATAGCCCTAATAATAGGGGTTTATGCCAGTGTAAAAGCCTAAAGCAATAAAATCCAGGTAATTTTATCCTATCGTCAAAAATAAAAATCAGGCCCCTTCGTTTATGCTAAACAATGGAGAAAATAGTTTTGCATGGTTTTTGGTTGTTAATGTTGTAAAGCAATAAAAACACCAAAAGCCGCAAGGATTTTTTTTTAAAATGACATTAAATAATCTTTATATTCGTTTTAATGTTGTAACTTTCAGCCTTAAATATTTAGTATTGTGTACAAATGAAATCCAACACATTACTAATTACCATAACCCTAATATCCTAATCGAATGAGCTGGTCTACCATCCTAAAACTTGGTTATACCCCACGGTGGGTAGTAGTACTAATGGATTTTTTCCTTAGTATGTTTTCCATTATTCTTTCTTTTTTATTGTATTACAAACTAAAAACAGACGCGTTATCTTCTGCACAGTTTACACGGGGTGTTGCTATAACACTGGCATTTTACACCATTAGTTTTTTTCTTATCAAATCCTATAAGGAAATTATTCGCCATGCCACTTACCAAAGCGTATTTAAAATTTTTCTGGTAGCATTATTGGCTAATGGGTCCTTGTTGGCTGTAAATCTGCTTTTTGGCAAGCAAATGAAACTGCATACATTACCTAATGTGGTAATTATCATTAACTTTTTTATCTCCTTTTTTATGATGGGTGGCAGCAGGGTGTTTATAAAAAACCTGTTTAAAACTGCCATGAAAATCAATACAGATCCTGTTGTTATTTATGGCTCAGGCAATATTGGCCAGGCAGCTATGCGCCTTTTATTGCCCAATACCCAGTCTAAATGGAAAGTAGTAGCATTAATAGATGACAGGCCAAACATTAAAGGTAAGCGGGTAGCTGGTATTCCCATTGTTGCCACCAGCCAGATTGAAAAAGTGATTTCAAAATACGGAGTAAAGAATGCCATTATTGCCGTAGATGATATAAGTATAGAACGCCGCAACGAAGTAGCTGCTCTTTTTATCGGTCATGGTTTGCAGGTTTCGGTAATGCCTTCCATGCGGCACCAGCCGGATGGCGAATTAACCTTACGCCGCTTAAAGAAAATAAATATTGAAGATCTGCTGGAAAGGGAGCCTATTAAAATAAATAACGTACAAATAAGTGCTTCTCTTAAAGGTAAAAGAGTACTTATTACCGGTGCCGCAGGCTCTATTGGCAGCGAAATTGTACGCCAGGTTGCTTCTTTCCACCCTGAAATTATTGTGCTGTGCGATGTGGCAGAATCACCCCTGCATAGCATTGGACTGGAGTTGGAAGAGAAATTTAAGGGCCTTAACTATAAACTATTTATTTCCAGTATTACCGATGCGAAAAGGATGAAGAACCTGTTTAGGGATTATACGCCCGATGTGGTTTTTCATGCCGCTGCCTATAAGCATGTGCCCATGATGGAAGATCATCCGCATGAAGCCATATTGAACAATGTGCTGGGTACTAAAATGATGGCCGACCTATCAGTACAGCATGGCGTAGAGCGTTTTGTGATGGTTTCAACTGATAAGGCGGTTAACCCCACCAATGTTATGGGTGCATCCAAACGTCTGGCCGAAATGTATATTCAGGGTTTGTATGAGCAATCTATTCAGCCAGCCAATCTGCAGGCTTCCCGGTTTAAGAAAACCCTGTTTATTACCACCCGTTTTGGTAATGTGCTGGCTTCTAATGGCAGCGTAATACCACATTTTAAAGCCCAGCTGGAAAGAGGTGGTCCATTAACTGTAACACATCCAGATATTACCCGCTTTTTTATGACCATTCATGAAGCCTGCCAACTGGTATTGGAAGCTGCTGTAATGGGCAAGGGTGGCGAAATATTTGTATTCGATATGGGTAAATCTATCCGCATTGCCGATTTGGCCCGCAATATGATTACCCTTGCCGGTTTAAAGCCCGATGTAGATGTAAAAATTACTTATACCGGATTGCGCCCAGGCGAAAAATTATACGAAGAAGTGTTAAGCGAAGATGAAACCAATCTGCCTACTTATCACCCAAAAATAATGCTTGCCCGTGTGCAAAGCACCGATTACGAAATCATCAATGAAGCTATTACCGACCTGGTAACAATTGCCCGCAAAGGCAACGAGTGGGAGTGCGTTAAAGCTATGAAAGATATTTTGCCCGAGTTTATCAGCAATAATTCTAAGTTCGAAGATCTGGATCAGTTGCAAATACAACCTATTAGCCCCGATTCTAATACCGCCCGTTTGGTAAGGTTGGTAAACAGCAATAATATTCCTGGAGATTTAAAACAAAGCATGTAGCACTATAACTAAAACTGGTATGTCCCCATCTTTGGTAACAGAGATGGGGCATGCTTGCGTCGCACTCTTGTACGGCAACAATGCTATGCAGCAAGACTGTTGCACATAGAACCGAACCCAAAAGTGTGCGACGCAAGTAAAGCCGCCAATACTAGTTTTGCCGGGTCCATAATTACTGCTATTTTCCTTTTGCTAAATCTTCCTGCATGCGTTTTATTCGATCCTCCAGTTTTTCTGAGGATAAATTATTTCTGTTTAACCCATCGGCAATAATAGGGAAGGAGAGCGGCGTTAATTGCTGCGGAAAACGAATAATAATGCGGCTTTGCTGTATACGCTGTAAGGCATTGCGCAAACGTACTTCTTCCATTTGCTGGTCAAATACTTCCTGATAAGCCTGTCTTAATAAAATATTATTGGCATCATACTCACTAAACACCTTAAACAGCAATGAGGCCGATGATTGCAAGTGCCTGGCTTTTTTTTGCTCACCGGGAAAACCCTGAAAAATCAATCCGCCAATCACCGCAATATCCCTGAATTTGCGCGAAGCCATTTCTACCGAGTTTACACTTTTTTGAATGTCAGCCAGCAGGTTATCGGTGGTAAATAATTCGCTTGCATTGGTATCATCTACGGGTATTGGTTTATCGCTCAGGAGCTCAAAACCATAGTCGTTCATGGCAATTGAAAAGGTGATGGGTATAATTCGGCTAATGCGTTGTGCCATAAGCGCACTCATGGCTTCGTGTACCTGTCTGCCTTCAAAGGGATATACCATCAGGTGGTAGCCATCTTTATCTGCAATTTGCTCAATCAGCAGTTCATCGTGTTTGGGTATATGCGATAATTGCCGCTGCAAATCAAATAAGGGTTGCAGACTTTTCAGTTCGGGTTCCTGCAGGTTATTATCGGCAATAGCATCAAAGGTTTGTCGTAAAACGCGGCCAAGGTTGGCAGTAAGGCTCATGCGGCCTCCCATCCAGCTGGGCACCTGCGATTTTTTTGCGTTCGATTTTTTTACAAAAACCGTCATGTCTTTAATCGCCACCAGTTCTACATTGCGCCCAGCCAGTGTAAATACATCACCCGGTTCCAACCGGCTGATAAAGTATTCTTCAATTACCCCAATATAGCCGCCGGTCATAAATTTTACCTTTAGCATGGCATCGCTTACTATGGTGCCAATATGCATGCGGTGCCGCATGGCAATGCGCCGGCTGCGTATAAAGTAAAGTCCATTTTCCACCTCTACTTTTTTATACTCGTCATATTGTTGTAAGGCCCGGCCGCCACTGGTTATGTGTAAGAGCACTTCCTCCCAGTCTGCCCGGTTAATATCGGCATAGCAATGGGTATTTTGTATTTCTGCTAAAATGGTATCAGGTTTAAAACCGCCACCAACGGCCAGTGTGCAAAGGTATTGTATCAGTACATCGTAACACAAAAGCATCGGGTCCCTGCTTTCAATTTCGCCCTGTACAATGGCTTGTTTTAAGGCGGCTGCTTCCACCAGTTCAAGGGCATGGGTGGGCAAAAAATAAATAGTGCTAATGTCTCCCGGCCGGTGGCCACTGCGCCCAGCCCTTTGTAAAAACCGCGAAACGCCCTTGGGAGAGCCTACCTGTATTACCGTATTTACCGGCCTAAAATCAACGCCCAGGTCCAGACTGGCTGTACAAATAACTGCTTTTAGTTTTTCCGTATGCAGTGCATCTTCTACCCATAAGCGTAATTCCTGTTCAATACTGCCATGATGCAAAGCTATGGCACCCGCCAGTTGAGGAGCTACTTGTAACAGGGTTTGATACCATGTTTCACTCATGCCCCGGGTATTTATGAACACCAGCGTGGTGGTACTCTGCTCAATTATGGGTACAATTTCTGCAGCCATTCTAATGCCCAAATGCCCGGCCCATGGGTATTTTTCTATCTCGGCAGGAATAATGGAAAATACTTCTGTTTGTTTATGCAGGTTGGCTTTTACAATTACTGGTGTAGTATAGGCTTTAACGGGGTATAGCAATACATCCATGGCCTGTTGCAGGTTACCTATTGTGGCGCTAATACCCCAAAGACTAAGTACATTATCTAAGGCGCCACCATTCTGTTCTACCAGGCAGCCTACAATACGCGAAATAGCCAGCTCAGTTTGAACGCCGCGTTTACTACCCAGCAGTTCGTGCCATTCATCTACGGCAATAATGCGTAGGGTAGCAAATGTTTGGGGGTATTGTTTTTGTGCCAGCAGCAGGTGCAGGCTTTCGGGGGTAATAATCAAAACCTCCGGCATATGATTTTTTTGCTTTTGCCTTTCCCCGGTAGTAGTATCGCCATTGCGTATGCCTACTTTCCATTGCAAACCCAGTTGGGCAATGGCTGTTTCCATGGCACGGCCAATATCTTTAGCCAATGCCCGCAAAGGTGTTACCCATAGTAGCTGAAGTCCGTTGTTTTTTTGGCTGGTGTACGAATCAGGGTATTGGTTGATAAATTGTATTAGCGCCCCCAAAAAAACCGAGTAGGTTTTACCGCAGCCTGTAGGGGCATTTACCAGCCCGCTATGGCCCTGTGCAATATGTTGCCATACTGCCTGCTGAAAAGCAAAAGGCGCCAGCCCCTGTGTTTCTAGCCATTGTTCTATTACCCGGTAACCTTTACTAATTTCTGCTTCGCTGTTCATGCTAATGCGCTGTTGCGGCTAATGTACAACTAAAGCCTTGTTTTAAATGGTGCAGCAAATATTACCCGTTATTGTTTAAGGGATGATTTTGTAACCCGCAATAGCACTGTTGGCGGCTTTACTTGCGTCGCACACTTGTACGTGTATAACTTTACTCAACTTTAATTAAAGCATGAAGTTTCATAAGCATACAAACCATGCGAATAGTTACTTATTTTAATCGTTCCAGTTTGCCTTTACGTTTTACAATGTTTTTATAATCCCATTGAATTTCTCTGGATTTTTTTAGCCAGCATGTTAATAGCCCGGTATCAATTTCGGTAACATCGTTATAGAAAATAGATGCGTCCTTAAATTTTTCTCCTCTAACAGGTAAGCCGGCTTCTTCAAAGTCAGCTCCACTCCAAAACATTAGCCGAATGCCAGCTTTTTGTTTACTATAACCAACTATTGGGTTACCATCTAAAAACCAAACAGGATGAGAGTGCCAGATTTTATTTTCAGCATCAGTTAATACTGTATCAATAGTGGTGGCCAGCAGGTTGCAAATTTCCTGGTGATTTGTTGTTAATTGTTCATTGTAGATGGTTACGGCTGCTTGCATTTGTTGTGGATTATTGTTGTTAAATATGGCTGATAAAAGCAGGTAATTTCCATTGGGTTGCCCCTTATTGTTTACCCGTGAATAAATCAACCGTGGATACCTTTGAAAAAGGCTGATTTAAAAAGTCTAATAAAACCAAATCAAACAATACCGGCTTTTCATAAGATCCAAAATGAGTTGCCCCCGGCATTACAAAAAAATTAGAGTTCACTATGTTATTAAATATTTGAATGGAATGTTCAAGCCTAATCACATCTCTGTCGCCCGACATAATTAATACAGGGCATTTTATTTTTTGTAAATCCTGCACCGTAATATTTGGTTGATATGCCAATAATGAATATAGTCTTTTTGTAGTAAAATTTTTTGTGGTTTTTAAGGTGTCTAAAACCAGATGATCAATCTCATCAAAAATGGCTTTTTTCCCCGGAAACATATTTGCACCAAAAGTAGCCAGCTTAGCTATTTTGTTGGGATAATTGATGGCGAGCAAAAGCCCTAAAATACCTCCATCACTTTGTCCCGAAACAAATGCACTGTCTATATGTAAAGAGTCCAACAACACTTTAATATCATTGGCCATTTGCACATAAGTCAATTCTTTGGTGATGGAATCAATTGATTTTCCATGACCCCTGCTATCAATGGCAATCACGGTAAAAAACTGTTTAAAATAGTCAATCTTTGCCCGAGAACTTCTTATCGATCCTCCGTTGCCATGTAAAAAAATCAAGGGCTTTCCCGTACCATATATTTCATAGTACATATCTATGCCATTTAGGTGAATATAGTTGCCGGCTTTGTCATTATTGCCATAATTAATGGCCGTATTATCCTGGGCAATACCTGATAAACAAAAATGTATACATAGTATGGCAATCAATAATTTTATCTGCTTCATAGTTAGTGTGTAAGTGTCTTCAAAATTATACGACTATGTTCGTACTAATTTTAAAGATTATGATATGAGGTTATAGGCAGGTATTTCTGGTAAGCAAGCCAATCACTAAAGCACAAAAAAATAGGTGATTGTGTAAAAACGGTTACTCAGCTATTATGCCAAATAATTGTAGCGTCACAATAGCACAATGCAATTTGAACAGAGCTACTTTTCTGAGCTAAAAACCCTTTCCATTTTTTTCCATTTTATCGGGGGGAAGCTATTACTAAGTTGGTTTGAGGTTGGTTTACGCACCTTGGTTATTTTTCCCTCCTCTATCAATCTTGCTGAAGCAGTTGACCAGTCTGGCAAAACTCCACTTTCCTCTGTCCAATGAAAATAGGATGCCTCGCAACACCAATAAGGTAGATTTTGCATGGCATTCCGGTGGGCAACCGAGTTTCTGAATGTTTTCATTTTATCCCCATCTTCCCAAATAGTCAGTGTCCAAAATGTAAGGCCCTTGTCTACCAACTCCTTACCACTTAAAAAGCCAGATGTAATTTGTAGTTGTTTTACCGACGCCTCATTTGCCCGCATAAAGGGTATTAAATACAAAATTGATTTTACTTTCAATCGGGTAATAGAGACAAATGGCATACAATTAATTTTTATGGTTGATAACAAAGCAAAATACCTGGCATTGTTTAAAAATAGGTAAACAGTTTAGCCAAACCAAAAAAGCAGGTATTTAAAAACCATCATGTATAGGTTTTTATTTCTGCAGTTACTATTTCAAAAAACAGGGTAAACAGTAGGTGGTTGGGCCTGGCTATGTATCATATGGCAGCCCACTTGCGTCGCACTCTTGTACGCCATAACATTGTGCAGCAGATAAAATACAGCTAATAAAACCCTAATCGTTTACTGGTACACCAATCATGTCAGGTAAATAACATTTTAAAGAATTGACTGCAATAATTACATACGGCTATCAATTTCAATGTCATACTTATCCAATAGGCCGGCAATATGCATTAAAGAAAATTTAGCCTTTTTTATCCGGTTAAGCGCCGGGTCAATTGAATAATTGTAAGAGGTTCTAAAATCGGCTTTTTCAATAATGGAGTTTTTAAAAATGGCCCTGGCCAAATCACAATTATCAAAAACAGCACCTGTTAAATCACATTCCATAAAATCTACTTCATGCAATTGCGATTGCTTAAAGCTGGTTTTTTTGATGATCGTTTGAAAAAATGAAGCATAAGTTAGGTTACAATTATCAATGCTAAAAGAAAGTCCAAATTGACTGCAATGTTCAAAATGCAGCCCCAGCATTTTGCAATCTTTAAATGTAATATCTCTAAAGGCAGTTTTTGTTAGGTTAGCCAAACTTAAATTACATCCATCAAAAACACAATCAACAAACCTGATTTCAGCCAGGTCAGTACTTGAAAAATCACAAGTGTTAAAAGTGCAATTTTCATATTCTCCTTTTTCTAAAGGTTGTTTTGTAAAATCACATTTCTCAAAACTTTTATCTTCAATAATTTCCATTTCTATCGGCTTTAATCAAATTTTTCTAATATTTCACTGTACAATTGCGGGCTACTCAAAAATACCATTCCAATTGCCATTTCTCAAAATTCAGGTTGCTAAAAATGGCTAATTGCCGGTATGCGATACTCATGTGGCCGTAAAACATTTTGCTGTTGTTATATACCGGAAAATGGTTTGAGGCTTCATCTAAATGAAATGTTAGCCCATTGGTGTGCAAATTTCAATTAAAAAACCATCCGGATCTCTTACATATGCAACCACTTGTCCCCATGGTTTTGTTTTTGGGTTTTCCAGAAGCGTAGCTCCTTCATTTACAGCCGATAAAACAGTTGCTTCAACATCCTCGGTTGTAAAGCCAATTTCAATTCCAAAAGGTTGTTTTGTTGTACTGCTTTCCATAAAGCCATCCTTTAAATTTGAACCTGCCAAACTTACAGATGCAAAGGAAAGTGTTGTTTCGCCGGTTAATAATTCAGCATAACTATTGTCTGGTGTAATAAATTTTCTGGCAAAGCCAAATGCCTTCTCATAAAACCCTAATGTTTTTTCTACATCCTTAACATATAGTATGGTGTATGAAAACTTTATCATTATGGTTTATTTTATTGTTTCTAAATAATTACTGCCTACCTGCTTTTTAATTGTTCATTCTCTTCCATCAGGTATATCCCTTGTTGTACTATTTTTCCAAAAACTGCTGCAACTATAGCCACTGTTATAGCAATAAAACTGCCTATCATACAAAGCGCCATAAAACCCGCAGGGTCATCCTCTTTATCGTGAAATATCCTACTGTAAATACCTGCTATCACTATCAGTATACACTGTACTATGGCGCAATATTGTATACTACGCAAAACCATCAAAGCCGATGGCGAGAATATTTTATTATCACCAATATAGCCTAATAATCTAAAAGCCTTGTACAGCGCTACAAAAAAAGGGATAGATGCCAAATAAGCATACATAATAAACGGATCAGTGTAAATGCTTAACAAATCCAGGTGTTCGGCCCTTCCCTCCGTGGTGGGAAAATAAATCATAATGGACAGAGCCACTATACCAATAAGTACAATTACTCCCTGGAGAAATATGGTTGATTTTTGTTTAATAAAATTAATATTACTGATTACCGATACCTGATGCTATTTGAATAGAAACATACCTTGTACGAATATACTATTTCACAAACCTTCTAAATACTTTATGGTTATTCAATATTGCTCAACTTTTTTTATAGCAGCCCCAAACCTGGCCAAATGTATGTTTTTAGCCCGGCAACACATTACCATGGCAGCCCACTTGCGTCGCACACTTGTACGGTTATAACATTATGCAGCTGATAAAATAGGGTAGTGGGAAAATGATTCATAAGTATTTGAACCAATAGGGAATACACAAATATGGAATGTTATGGCTTGTTCACAGTTGGCACAACTGTATTGTTGTTACTAAATACCCTGATTACTTTCTTCCAGTTGGTGAATATCGCAGTAAATAATAGGTCAAGCATTATTTCCATTGTAATATTTTTTATAGCTTTTTAAAGATAGTGTATTGTATTGATATGTACTGGCTTCCGTTTCTGCCCTCTCTGGCATTGGCTGTTATTAACGGGATTCTATTTGCCTTAAAACAGCAACACTTCGCTTTTCGTGCATTTGTATAGAATACTTGCGCCAGAAAAGAAAAATCAGCACCAACCAACCGCCGTTACACAACCAACCACAAAGCGATCATTGATACAGGCTGTGAAATTGAAAATCCATGGTTATCGCTGGTAGCTCTACTATTTTGTTAGCTCTATTTTAACTACTCTATCAGCCACTTTTGGAAATATGGAGAATACACTGGCATCATGACCCGGAATAATCAATGCCGTATTTGTAACAAGTGTTTTCATTCTTTTCAATTGTGCTACATAGGCGTTGGGGTCAAAAGTGTAGTGTGGAATTGGCAACAGATATTGCAGATTTGCATAAAACCACATATTATCTGATGCGATGATAGTTTTTCCCGACGTTCCGTTTACCAGCAGGTATTGCGATTCATAAGTATGTTTTGACCCTATAAACACGCTTATTCCGGGTATTATTTCAATATTATCTCCCTTCACCAATGTTAGTTTCCCATCCATGTTTCTCCTGATAATTTTTGGAACATCGTTTTTGTCTAAACCATCTGAAAATCCACCCTTTTGCCATGCTTTACCTACAAAATAAGTATAATCATCTTCTTGCATCCATACCATTGCATTAGGAAAAAGATCTATGCCACCTATATGATCCCAATGCGGGTGTGTAATAATTATATCAGTAATGTCTTCGGGTTTAATATTTATCTTTTGTAAAACTGAATCCGGTCGCATATACCCAGCTTCAGGCTTTTCAGGTATATAACCGGCATCCACCAAAATACACTTGCCATTTTTATTCTTTAATAACCAAATCACAAAATTTGCTTTCAGGCTATCGTTTACTTTAGACCCCACTGCAATTTCCGAAACAAGCGGATTCCAATCTCCTTTTGCATATTCCAGTGCATAAATTTCGTAGGTATTGGTTTGACTATATAAACTGATGGAAAAGAAACAGAGTATCAAATAAATTATTCCTGCTTTCATGGCACATGTTTTAGAAGTTTCTCAATTGCCGCCATCTCAAAAATAGACGAACTAATGCACCTTTGCAAAAAATGCTAAACATATGAATAAGGCATCACCATAAGCTCGTAACATTGTCTCCTGATATGCGTTCATTATCCTTGCCCGGATGGCGTTTGCAAATGCAAAAGTTCACTACCCTGAAAATACCTGGCTGCATAATTACTCAGGAATGGAACGCTGTTGGTCAGTCGGCCAACAGTGGCGGAAATTAGTAAAGGTCGGCACTATATCAAAATACAAAAAGCCGACGAACATTATTCGTCAGCCCTGTTTTGGCAATGCATTTGTCAGGTCCTTTTCCAGATTAGATTAAATGCTGTCTGCCATCGGAAAATCAATTTCAAACTCCGTTAAGTTGTGCAGGTAATTGCTGATGATTTTATCACCAATTACAATAATAACATCAATCATATTGGCCTCACTGTAACCGGCTGCAAAAAACGCTTCTTTACTTTCTTCTGTAGCACTGCCGCGATGTTCAACTACTGATGCTGTAAATTTTGCCAATGCATCCAGCTTACTGTCAAAAGCGGCGGTACCTTTTCTTATCTCCAGTATTTGTGCTTCAGTAAAGCCATTCATTTTACCAATAACCGTGTGGGCAGATTGGCAATAACGGCAGCCATTTAACTGACTTGTTACCAAATTTATTACCTCTCTTTCTTTTGCTCTTAAAGTGCTTTTACGATTTTGTAAGGCAAGATAGTCTACCAATGCCGTATCATTTTTGGCAAAATAGGCATATAAATTGGGCACAAATCCCAGGCTTTTTTGTAAGTTGTCAAATATTGCCTTGTTGTTTTCAGATACATCTGATTTTTGAGGAACTGTATAAGTTCTTTTTGCAGTCGTTGTCATTTTTTGCTTTATTTTAATAATTGTTTGTCGTTATTGACAATGCAAAAATGCTACGAACTACAAAGTTTAAAAATGATGTAGTTTAATAAATTTGGTTGAACTGGTTCAACTATTTTTTAGACACCCGCTTATTTCTAATTCTGGATAAAAATTCAGTGGTCATCCCCAAATAGGATGCTAATGCGTATTGCGGAATTCTTTGTACAATTTGTGGGTACTTCTCAATAAAATCTGTATACCGTTCTTCAGCAGTTTGGGTAAGATTTGAAATAATTCTTTGCTGCATAAAGGCGGCAGTTCTTTCTGCCCTTATTCTAAAAAAGGTTTCAAATTTATGGTTGGCCTGTTTTAAGGCTTGCTCTTTTTCATAGCTTATTTCTAAAATAATGCTGTCTTCAAGTGCAACTACAAACATGGTGGCAGGCTTTTGCAGCACATAACTGTTGTAATCGGTTATCCACCAGTCTTCAATGGCAAATGCTATAGTGCTGTCTTGTCCCTTGTCATCCACCACATAGGCTCTAAATGCCCCTTTTATCACAAAATTTCTGTTTTTCACCACAAAGTTTGGCTGAACAATAAATTGTCTTTTTTTAATTTTAACCTCCCTGAAAGAAGCACCAAAAATGTCTGACTCCTGTTCAGTTAAACTTACCGTTCTATTAATATATTCAACTATTTTATGTTGGCTCGTCATTATATGATGTCAAAATTATTGGAGTGTTTGTTTAGCATTTGCTGTATCTCAAATATAGGGTCAATATCCAATACTTTCAATAAAATAGTGCCTTGTTTTATGGCTTAATTAAGTAGCCTTAAACAAGTTTTTTAGCCCGGCTGCACATTTCTATGGCAGCCCACTTGCGTCGCACACTTGAGCGTTTATAACATCTTGCGGCTAAAATTATTGGGTATAGAAAAACAACATGCTTCGTGCGGACAAGAATCATGACCCCAAAATCCCCTTTTTACTCTATTCTCCGTTCTGTCTTTTATTGCAGGATTTCCGGCGACACTAAAACATAGTCATATTTTTCAATTATTTTGTAAGTGTCTGTTGTTAATGTATTATCATATCTCATTCTAAGTCTCAAAGTTCTTACATCTACCAGTACCCACTTTTCTTTATCATATAATTTAGAAAATACTTTGGGATTTTCATTATTTGTTTCTTCAGCATCATCGGTTATTATACCATTCTCTTCGCTGTATCTAACCATAAAATAAACATTTGCAAACTTGGTTTTATTTCTTTGTGATAGTTCGTAAACAGCATTCCCAATATCGTATAAATTTGTTTCCAAATTCATTCCTTTTGCTAAATGATTACTCCCCATTTTGAAAAACACTTTTTCATTTTTAGTCTTTAAACCATCATAGTAATTATAAAAATTTGTTTTCATTAAATCGGCTCTTCGTTGATTATCGCTATAGTAATAAATATCTTTTGATGTTTTGATATCGTCTAATACATGCTTTAAATTTGGCTGCTTTATTCCATTTTTTAAACTGTCTAATAGTTTGGCATCCGGATTCCACCATTTTGCTTGCAGACTGTCATACACTGCTTTGAATCGTTTCTTTATGTTGTTGGGTTGGGCCTGGTATACTTTGTCAAGGCAATAAGGAAAGCCTGTTTGGAATTCCTGATCAATTCCCCAAATGGAAAATCCCAGCTTATTAGCTGTTGTTAGCATACTTATATCTTCCTTGCTTTCAAAAAAAGGAAAGGTTGTAAAATTGGGGCGGTCTTTTGCAATTTTCAAAATGGTGTCTAATGGATTTTTTGTCTTTGCAATACGCATAAGTTCAGCCGCCGCAAAAGGGCTCGTTTCTACACACCATGTTTTATATCCATTTTTTGAAGCACTTGCTAAAGCATAGGTTGTTAATGATGAAAGAATTGGTGAGTTATGGTATTCTCCCCATGCAACAAATTGATTTTCTGCAAAAAGATTTTCCAATATATCCCAGCCCTTTCCGGTTGGCTTTTCTCCCTTAAAACTAAAGTAGCTGGTGTTTTCAAGAATACATTTTCCGAGTTTTTCTTCATCCGTCATTTTCTTATTCGATTGTCCAAAGCCTGCATAAACAATCAAGAGCGCAATAATGAATAAACCTTTTTTCATGATATGTTTTTGATGATTAGTGTTCAGTTTTATAGTGTGCAGGCAGGCAATCGTATGGCCCAAATATAGCGGCAATATCCATTCCTTTCCATAAAATAGTGAGCTGCGGTATGCAGTAATGATGATTTTATATGCAAATTTATTTAGCCCTGCAGCATATTGCAACGGCAGCCCACTTGCGTCGCACTCTTGTACGGTTATAACAATTTGCAGCTGAAAAAAAATGGGTAGAGGAAAATATGATTCACCAGAGTTTGAACCAGATCCTAAAACACAAATACGAATTCTTAAGGATTAATCCCAGTTGGCAGGGCTTTAATATTATTACTAAATACCCTAATCACTTTCTTCCAATTGGTAAAAATGGCAGTAAATAATATGTCAAGCAGAATTTCCATTGGTGCGTTATTTAAAGTAGTATAAAGATACAGCATTTTGTTGCTATTCATTTTTCCCAATTATTTCGGGTTTAACGGTATTCAGCTTACGTCACCCTGAACTCGTTTCAATGTCTTCTGGTATACATTGGTTGTTTTCCCTTATTGCGTTTGCTAAGGCACAAATACGCTGCACTGCAAAGGCTTGGCTGCATGCTAACACCAGATCAGGAAAATTAGGGCCAACGAGCCGCAGCTTCACTGCCACCCGAAAAAATATATTTAGTAAACGCCGCGGAGAAGGAAACCGATGTTATTGGCTGTTTTTATTCTCTTTTCGTTCAAATCCTGCCGTTTCAAACCATGCTTTTTGCGGTCTGCTTTTGGGATATCCGTTTTCAGCGCGAAACAATTTTCGTTCTTCGGTAAAGTCCCACCATTTTCTTTTTGTGTCGTTTGTGTTTGCAACATACACAACTAATCTAAATTGGTCTTCAACACAAGGGTCAATCCAATAACCTTTTTTCTGTTCATATTCGTCTGTTAGTTTAGCACCGTCTTTATGCTTTAATTCGTTGAGTGAGTAATAACCTAAAAAAACCAGGTCTTCTGCAAACTTTATTCCTACGGATGGAACGGTTTGAAATGCTGCTAAAGCATAAATTTCCTTTGCCCGTTCAGGTGTAGCGCTTAACAACACTTCCAATTCGTCAGTTGCGAAGTCAAGGATAGTAGCAATTTTGATTTTATGCTTTCTCAAATTTGCTTTTTCAATATCCGTCAGCGGAAGTTTTATGTTAGATTTATTTTTCATCTTCGGCAAAAGTTAGCAAATAACCGTTATTATCTTCTATTGAAAATTCTGTGGCACCGTAAAATGTTTTTTCAAGTCCTTTAACCACTTTTACGGTGTCTTTTATTTGGTCAAAGAATGTTCTGATTTCAGTTGTTTGCATATACAAAAGCAATGAGCCACCGGATTGTCTTGAAATCATTGGCAAGTCATTGCCTAAACTTTCAAAAGTCTGAAACATAAAATTTACATTTCCGCAAATCATCATTGCCCAAGCAATGTCGCCTTGTTCGGGAACTGTCGCAACAACTTTAAAACCTAATTGTTTGTAAAAATCAATGGTCTTATTGATATCTTTTACGAAAATGTTTGGTGATATTGAATTCATTTATTAATGATTTTATTGTCTGGTTAAGTTGGAAATGTCATTCGTCAAGATTTGCACTAACTCAAAAATAGACGAACTAAATAGCCTTTCCAAAAAATGCACAGCGTTGTAGCATGTCGTCACCTTGAACTCTTTCTGGATATCCTGGTATGCGTTGGATATTGTTACCCTGATTGCGTTTGCTAAGGCACAAGTAAGCTGTGCTGCAAATGCCTCTCTGCATACTTACGACAGCATATGCATATAAGCATTTTTTTAGCCCGGCAGTATATTGCCATGGCAGCCCACTTGCGTCGCACTCTTGTACGGGTATAACTTTGTGCAGCTATTATTTAAGCGTAGATAAAAGTAAAAATGGTTGCTACAAAAATGAATTAGGGATAACTGTTGGTGCTTCGTCACCGGGAACTTGTTTCAGGGTCTCTTGGTGTGCGTTGGATGTTGTTACCCGGATGTGTTTGCAAAGGCACATATACGCTGCACTGCAAAGGCTTGGTTGTATACTTACGCCAGATTAGGAAAATTATGGCCAACGATCCGCAGAGTCACTGCCACCCGCAAAGCTATATTTAATAGACTCTGCGGAGAAGGAAATTTTTCATATAATTGTGGCTAACGAACAGGGCTTTATGCAGGTTGGGAATGAGCATTCCGTCTGCCCGGGCCGCTGTTGATTGAAAATATGTCTCGTCCTAAAATTAGTTGATGTTTGTTTGTCCAGCCACACTTTTGGCAAACTACTTGTTGGGCGTTCGTGACTTATTTTCATTCAATATCATAATGATGTTTTAGTAAGGCAATTAAGTTAGTGGCTCGTCTTAATGTAGTACCTAAATAGTATATCCTTGCTTGTGTTAATGATTTGTAGTTGTGAACTTTGTTATAAAACTGAAAAGCAATTTCTTCTTTGCCTTTCTGCATCATTATTTTTTCAGGAGATAACAAGAAAGCTGAATCCAATTTTGCCTTATTCCTTGCTATGCTAAAGTATTTTGAATTAAACAATTGATTTTCTAAGTTCTGCATCTCTGGGTTAAGAACCTTGCCATAAATGTCTTCAATATTTGTAACTGTTTTGACTATCCAGCCATCATATTCTACTAAAGAATCTGCAATCGCATTATCTCGAAGTAACCTAAAATTGCCTGCACTTTTCAATTGCTGGATGGTTCTGTCGTGATACAAAAAAGTATTATTCGTATTAATTTGTGATACGCACTTGTATAACAAACGATGATCTCTTAAGTCAACATCTTTTTCCATTTCCATAATAATGGTATCAGCTCTTCTATCCACTTTGCTCCAGCCTTCTATATCATATTTTAAGTCAATTGTATCATTTACTAAGTCTTCGACTAACGTTTGGGCATATTTAGTTTCTCGTTGATGTTCTACATAATGCTCTACTTGTAATTCTGCCAAGGAGCCACAAAACACAGCTAAAAACAACATGAAAAATTCCCAAAAATAATGTTTCAAACTTTTCTTTCCGTGGCTTTGATGTGCATGATGATGTACTTCCATACTTTTAGTTTCTTGATTTTGGTTAAAAGACTCTGTGTCAGATGTAGGAGTAACTTCATCGGGAGAATTTTCCGATTGAGTATTTGTCGGATTATCTAGATGTTCTTCTTCTGTATTGTCTGCCATTTATTTTTGTTGTTTAATTTATTTGGGTATTCAATCACATGACGCCCAACTCAAGAATTGATGCTATTGATTGATATAATGTATAATTAAAAATCATTGATTATCAACAAACTGTTATTTTACATTTTGTATTGTTTATAGCATCAATCTTTTTAAAGAAATTGTTTGAAATCAGTTTAACAAATTTATATAACCTGGTAATACAAAAAAGCGTGATTTATCACGTTTTATGCCAAGGTTTATAGCAATTTGGTTGTTTGGCACAATTTTATTTCAAAAACCTGCTTTTTTGCCTTTGTATATGCCCAGCGTTAATCCCACCGCACAAGTGTGCGACGCAAGTAAAGCCACATATTCAATCTGGTGCCAGGCTAAAAATCTCTAAAATGTAAATTACTGCAGTTAATAAAATAGGCGCCCAGTTTTCAGTTGTAACGCTCCGTCAATGATCATAATGATAAGATGTAAAAGCAAAGATTGTCCAGCCCCAATTTTGCTAAACCACGCGTTTGTTCGTTCGCCCTTTTCTTATTGTTTTTTGTACCAGTCAGCCATATAACTTTCGAATACACTTAAGGGCATTGCTCCACCTGAAAGTATAGCATCGTGAAAGTCCTTAATGTTAAATTTTGTACCTAAAAGATTTTCATATTTGCTTCTTACTTCTTTTATTTTTAGTTCGCCAATCTTGTAAGAAAGAGCTTGTCCGGGGTCAGCCATATACCGTTCTATTTCCGATGTAGCTTCCCTTTCACCAAGTCCAACTTTTTCAACCATATATTTAATTGCTTCTTCTCTTGTTATTTTTCCAGTATGTAATGCAACATCAATTACTAATCTTGCAGCTCTAAACAGTTCGGAACTTAATGCTGCTATTTTTTCATACGGGTTTTTATATAATCCTAACTCGTCTCCTAATGATTCGGCATATAAACCCCATCCCTCAGCAAATACGGGGTACTGGGCATACCGCCTTATTTTCGGCAAGGCATTATTCTCCTGTTGTAATGATAGTTGGAAGTGATGTCCCGGTATTGCTTCATGTGCAAAAAGGCTTTCCATACCTTGTGCATTATATGTTAAAGGGTCTAATATCCTGGCATTAAAATAACCCGGTCTGCTTCCATCTTCTGTTCCAGTTTGATAATTTGAAGCTGTTGAGGCAGCTTTAAATTTTTCAATTGCCCTAACTTCAAATGTTGTTTTAGGCACAATGTTGAAAAGCTTTTTAAGCTTAGGTTCAATTCTTGGTAATATGTTCCTAAAACTGTCTAACACTTGCTTTTCTGTTGTAAATGGAAGAAACTGCTTATCGGTTTTAAGAAAATCAAACAAATCACTTCTGCTACCAGTAAAGCCAATGTTTGCCTTTATAGAATCTATTTCTCTTGTAATTCTGGCAACTTCCTTTAAACCAATTTTATAAATTTCCTCTGGTGCTTTATTTGTCGTAGTGTAAAACTTAACTAAGAATTTGTAAATCTCAGACCCATTCGGCAGGTCGTTATATCCCGATGTATTTCTTGCTTTAGCTAAGTAAATATTCTTTAAATAGTCGGCAAGTTTTTTATATGTAGGTATTACTTTAGTGGTAATAGTATTTTGATATGCTAATTTAATTGCGGCTTTTTCAGCCTCCGAAAAAGATGAAGGCATATTTTTAACTGGTCCATAAAAAATATTCTTCGAAGTGTCGCTTACAGTTTGTGCTTCTAATTGTGGTATCATCTTTACAACAAGAGCTTTAGGTAAAACCATTCCGCAAGAAATACCTCTATTAAAATTAGCAATAGCAGTGTCAGCCCAAAATGTAAAGGCGTCTAAACGTTTTAACCAGTTATAGTAGTCAGTTACTGTTTTAAAAGGTTGTATGCCAATGCCTGAACCAAAAGAGGGAAGTGTAGTTGGCATACTTCCCACACCTTGATTAAAGGGCATCAATTCCAAATGAAACTGCTCTCTTTCTAATGCCATTTCTATCTGAAAATTAATAATGTCCAAAGTAACTTTATCCGATGAACTTAAATTTGACTTTTTAAAAGAGGCTAACTGTTTCTTAAATTTTACATTGTAATTATGAACATCTTTAAGATAGGCAGCAGAAATAGTATTGGGTAAAATATCGTTAAAGCGATTATCTCCTTTTTGTGTAGCAGCCAAAGGTCTTAATTCCAAACCCGCTTCGTAGTAATCGTTCACAATTTTATTAAAGGCCAAATTGATATTTGTATTCTGGGCAAAAGCAGCAAAAGAGCATAATGTAAAAATGATAAAGAATCCTGTCCTAGTAGTGAAGTTTGAAAAAATCATAACAGCTATGAGTTTTAGAGTTAAAGTTACGTACCACGAAAAAAGCTTGGCATTGTTGGGGAATTAGCATTCCATCAGCCCATTACAGAAGTTGGTGATTGCAATGTCCTGTCCTACTTAATGTCTATTATCAATTTCGTTTGGGATACTAATTAGTTGAGAACGTTTGCTCCAAAAATAAATTGCAAAGCACAAGCATACTATAGGTATTACAATTCCAAATTCATCAATAAAGTATTTTGTATTTCCAGTATCCTTAGTAAGTGGAGTAAATATTGATTGGATAAATAAATTATGGCTTGCATGAAGTATAACACCTGTCCACAAACTATTTGATTTTAAACGAAACCAGGTAAACACAAAACTTATACTTATTACCATTACTGTAAAGCAGGTTAAACCATACCAGTAGGGTGTACCTACGTTATAATCTGCAAAAATAAGAATTGGGAAATGCCATACTGCCCATATACCCCCTGAGATTAGTGATGTTTTTGTATAGTTAAATGTTTTAGAAAGTTCAGGAGCTAAAAAACCACGCCAGCCAATTTCCTCTCCTAAGCCATTAGCTGCGCTACCTATTACACCAAATAATCCCATAAAAATAAAATAAAGAGCAATGATAAGTCCAGAAGGTAATTGTGTCAATCCAAATGAATTTGAAACTTGAGTCACAAATTCTTTGTTGTAAAACCCTCCCCAACCAATTGACCAAATGATAATGTATGCAATGGAAGCATATAATAGGGGAATAAGATAACTCCTCAATTGATATTTTGCATTACCCCATTGCCATCCAAGTTCAGATAGCTTTCTTCCTAAAATTAAAGAAGTGATTAAAGCAGAAATTCCTGGACACCACATCAACCCGGTAACATACAAACCAAATCCACTTCCAATTTTTCCGGTATAGATAATCAGAAAATAAAATATTGAGCTTAACAAAAATGTTATAAGCAGAAACGTAATTACCGGGCGACTTGTAAAAATATTTTTCATTGTTTAAGCAGTTTTTATTTATTCATTAAAGTTAGTTTCTTGATTTCAGTTTGATGTTCCGATGGCGCCCAAACATGACGCACAACGTTCCTGGGCTTAGCGAAGTTGGGGATTATCCAATTGTCCGCCCGGAACCGATGTTGATTTATAATTAAAATTTGAAGTTGCGTACAAATGCCCGGTGATGTTGTCTCTGCCCGAACGAATGATGATAATGATATGTTGAAGTTAAGTTTGTCCAGCCCCAAATTTGCTAAACCACCTGTTGTGCGTTCGTACGTTTATTCAATATGATATTCTTGTTTCAGAAATGCAATCATGTTAGTAGCTTTTTGGTTTATAAAACGCAATCGCGAATCTAAAAGCAGCGAACTGCTTTTTAGTTGATGAACATTAAAGGCAAGGTCTAACTGAATGTCTTTATCGTAAGACCTTAATGGAGGATTATTAATAGGGCGTATAAATGCAGGACTATTTTTATCCTGCATAGTTTCTAAAATAAAAGGATCAAACATTCGAGATAAAACTGGATAAATATTGAATCTTTCTTCTCTTTCACGATCCTGGTTAATATAAAACCCTTCAATAGTTTTATCATACGATAATATACTGTCGGCAGCTGCTTCATTTCTTATTAATCGTAATGCTCCAGAATTCTTTAACTGTGTAATAGTCCTGTCTGTAGCAATGAATCTGGCATTTCTTGTTAGAATACGGCCCAAATAATAAAGGTCACTTTCATAGCCCTTTATTTGGTTGTTCTTTAACAATTGCATTAAAGAATCCATCTTTGTAAAAGATAGATCCCTTGAATTCTTAACTTGCCTGATAGTTGCAGTATCTATTTTCAAATCTTCAATGTATGATTCAATATATTGTCTTTCCCGATTATGTTCGATCACATGTTCCAATTGATACTCTGCCAAAAATCCACAGAACACCGCCAGGAACAACATTAAAAATTCCCAGAAATAAGCTTTCCAGTTTTTCTTTCCTTCGTGATGGGCGTGATGATGTACTTCCATATTTTCAGTTTCTTGATTTGTGTTAATAGCCTCCGCAGTAGCAGTGGAGGTAATTTCGTCATGAGGATTTTCCGATTGATTGATTGTCGGATTATCTAAATGTTCATCGTCTGAATTGGCTCCCATTTACTTTAAGTTATTTGAGTGTTCGATTGCATTACGCAAAAATCAAAAATAACCGAACTAAATACCCTTTCCAAAAAAATGTGTTATTGATAATTAATGCTTTTATAGTGCGCTTTTATAATTAGATTTTGCATCTATTTTTTGTGCCGGGGTTTGTGTCCCCACAAACCTGAAGGAATGGGTTACTTCACCCGTAACTTGTTGCAGGGTCTCCTGGTGTGCGTTGGATGTTGTTGACCGGATTGCTTTTGCTAAGGCACAAATACAAAGCGATGCAAATGCCTGGTTGCATGATTGTTTAATAAGGCGGAATTGGATACTGTTGGTCAGGCGACCAACAGTGGCACAGATAATTACACAAGCGATCAACATCGGGTTCCTGGCTTAAAGATTTTAATTCAAATTCATCACTATAAATATGAACCTTCCAGCTTTTATGATGCACATCCATCCCTACATAAATATTTTGACCGCTAAAATCTCGTAGTTTGTTTGAAATTGCTTCCATGATTTTTGGTTTTCTTAAATTTACCAATATTCATTCGCGGATTTCAAACATAAAAACTGCGGAGAAGCAAAGACTTGCTTGCATACTTATTTCGAAAGTGGAATTGGATACTGTTGGCAGGCGACCAACAGTGGCGCATGAAATGCGTTGGCTATACTCGTGTCATTCGTTGAGATTCGATTCTGTTAATTTCCTGTATTGTTATGTCGGTTGTATTTATAAGGTTTTCCAAATGATTACGATTAAATAATTGAATGTCGTTGGTCTTAGCTAATATTTTTGCTGATGAACTATAGTCATTGTTTGTCACGGTCAATAAATTGAATTGCTCATTATATTTGTTCTCATAATAATTTTTAGCTGTATAAATTTCCTGTATTGCTTCATTTCCAACCAATGACTTTGACTGTTTAACTTGAATAAGATAATTCTCTCCATTTTTGAGAACAACAACATCAACACCTTTGTCGTTGGAGTATGGTGTTAAGTAAATTTCAAACCCTTGTTTTTTATAAAGAGCTGCAATACTTGCTTCAAATAAATTTGGATTCAATCTGTCTATGTCTAGCAAAGACAATGACTTTGATTTAATTTCAGTTTTTGTCCCAAATATGTTACCAAATAGTTCGTCAGGTGTAATTTCAGCTTGCTCTGTCGGGAAGAGTGTATTACTCGCTAGTGCTTTTTTATTGTTTAGTAATGTATCAAGAATTTCATCAAAAGATTTTAATCTATTACCGCTTTCGTCTTGCATTTCTTCTGGAAAAACAGCCATTGGGTAATACACAAAAACATCCTTTTGTTGTCCTATTCTGTATGCTCGGTCTGTTGCTTGCTCTTCTTTTGCAGGATTCCAATGTCTTGTATAATGGATGATATGGTTAGCTTTGGTTACGTTCAATCCAACACCAGCTGCAATTGGCGACATAATGATTACATTAAATCCTTCTTCGGATTGAAAACGGTCAATTGTTTGCTGTCTGCTTAATTTTGATTTGCCTTCAAGTTGCTTTGTTGTCGGTGTGTCGCCATTTATGATGCTTGTAAAAATGCCAAAAGTATCGTACACAATTTTTTGCAGCATTTTTTGTGTTTCTCTTCTATCTGCAAATATTATAGCTTTTTCGCCTTTAGATTTTATATCAGCTAAAATACCAATAGTCGTTTGTAATTTTGAAGAACTAGAAATAAGTTCTTCGCTTGTAAAATTCAAAATCTGACTTTCCAATAGAAACGGATGGTCTGAAATGTCTCGGACTGCCCAAAGTGATTTTAATTTTTGATTTCTTTTTTCAACGCCATCTAATTCTGAATTATTGGCCATTTCAATTTCCTGTTTGTAACGGTCTAATTGAGTAGTTGGCATTACTTTTTTAATTCTTGAATTAGCATTATCGTGTTTGTTTGGTAAATCCTTTGCTACATCACTTTTCAATCTTCTTTTGATAAATACACCAATGTTATTGCGAAGTTGTTCTGTGAGTGCTTTGATGTCTGTACCTTCATCGCTTAATGGTTTTTGGTATTCTTTTGCAAAATCTTTTGCATTTCCTAAGAGACCTGGAACTGCAAAATCCATCAAACACCAAATATCTACTAATGTATTTTCGACTGGTGTACCTGTCATTGCAATTTTGAAATCTGCTTTTAATGCTTTGCTTGCATTGGTTATTAGAGTCCCTGGCGTTTTTATTTTTTGTGCTTCATCAAGGGCGATTACCGAAAAATCAACAAGTCCTAAACTAATTTGATATGACCTTACTGTTTCATAATTGGTTAGAATAATTTGTTTTTTTTGAAGTCGCTTCGCATCTTGTTGGTTTTGGATATGATTGTTTTCCTTGGTTAATGAAACAGAACCATATAGTTTGAGTAATGGCAAATTTTGCGGACTGAAAAACTTCTGATATTCGTTTTCCCAATTCTCAAGTAAACTTACCGGAGCAACAATTAAATATGGTTTATTTTCACTACAATGTTGACTGTGCCATTCAATAAAATATAGTAATTGCAATGTTTTACCAAGTCCCATATCATCAGCAAGTAAACCACCTGCAAAATTTTCTTTGAATAAGGACTGCAACCACGAAATACCTTCTTTTTGATGCTGCATTAAACTTATACTATTTTCTAAATTAGATATTTCGTAAAAGTTATGTTTTAAATTTTCAGGTAATTCATTGCCTTTGCTAAACTCTGTTAGCTCTGCATTTTCTTTTATAATAAGTACTTCGTGGTCTGTTTTCTTTTCTTGCTTAACAGGTTTGTTGGGATTTTCAAATTGTTTTTTAGCAGTTTTTATAAATTTCTCTGCATCTTCAATAGGGATTTCTGTTTCTTCCCATTGAACAGTTTGTTTCTTTTCCTTTACTGCTATTTCCTTTTGTTCTATAAAGTCAGAAAGTCTTTCTGGCGATTTAAAATAGATTCTTTTTTCTCCGATTACTTTATCCTTAACTACTATGCCTGGAATCCATTGTGATTTGTAAGCGCTTGCAAAAGGATAGAACTTTGGACTATACACTCCAATTTCCTTAACTCTGTCGCTATAAAAAACTGTAAAATCAACTTCTTCATCATTAAAAAAAAATTCAGGATGTTCGATTATTTCTTGAATTGAGTCCCGATCTGAAATTTTTCTTTTACTCTTAATCTTATGTAATTCTGATTTTTGATTTTCTGAAATTACGACTCTTGTCGTCTCTCCATTATTTCCTGAAATCGGATAAACATCTCTAACAGTTGGTAATCTATCAAAAGTACTGGTAAATCCAACTGGGTTAGAAATATCGACTGTTGGAAATATTTCAAGAAAACCATTATTGAATTCAATATCTAGTTTAATTTTCTCAGGAATAAATAATTCTTGATTGCTCAAAAAATGCTCTAATGTTAATCCACTTTCATTGGAAAATGTTTTTAATTCCGCTAATTTTTTAAGATTAATTACATTACCTTTTTTTTTATCAATTAAATTATTGAACTCTTCAATGGCTTCACAAATTTTGTATTGATTTTCAGATAATAGATATGGAGTATCATCTACGTAAATAATTATTCCATTTCTTTTTGTGTTTAATCTTGTTCCATTAGGACTAAAATCATAAAACCCGTACTTGAATTTAAAATTATTTTGAGAAAGCACTCCATCAGATTCTATAAATATTTCATATGGATAACTATTAGGTAAATCTAAAATCTGTTTGTCAATATCGCTTAACTTTAAAATTTCTAAACTGTCAACTTCACAGGAATATTCTGTCCAATCAGCCAAACCATTGTCCTGCAATTCGTTTAGAATGGCAAGTTGTGATAAATAATTTAATTGAAGTTCTGCCCAATTTGAAACAGGTATTTTATTCCCTAATTGATTTAGGAAATAAAATGAAAAATTGTTATTGCAGTTATATTTTAACATCATACGAAGACTTTTTTGTTCATCCAGCTATTGAATCTTGTTTCCCAAATTTGATTGCCATCTCTATGGGTTATTCTACCTTCTTCATTAAAATAGTTGTAATAATTATCACTATGCACAGCCATTGGCATAGAACCATTTCGTAAATCATCCACACTATTTAATTGATAACTTAAACTTGGTCTGTATGAGCTGTTGATTTTGTAAGCGTAGAAGGCGTAGCCTTCGTTGCTAAATTCAATCAACATATAATCTCCTATATAAAGTATAAATGCAGAAACACCACGCCTGCTGGAAACGGATTCAAACCTTGCATCAACATATTCAGAAATTTTTTCATCTCGTTTAAGTATTGCTTTTGTATGTTGAGGTCCATAAACTTTGAAAGATGATATTTTTGAAGCATAGCGAAGCCAAAACCTTTTTCGTCTTTCATCATTTATACAAACATTGAAAAATACATTGATAAATTGTTGTGTAATCCATTCGTTTAAAATATTTCGACCTTGAATTATTTCTCCCTTTTCGGTTTCTGTTGCATTTTCAAAAGCTGCCCAATTTGATATATTACTTGGGTCGCCAATTTGGGTGAATGCAATTTTCTTTAATCTGTCTTGTAATGTTGCAAATGCTGGTTGGTTTGCTTGAATAATCATTTTACTCACTAATCTTTTACTTGTGATTGAACTATTATTTTTCAATAGAACTTCGGACAGATTATCTATTTCAGTTAGAATATTCGCTTTGTTCCTTTCGTAGTAGGTAACAATTACTCTTGAAAAATATGAATAAGAAAACCAAGATTCTGGCACACATAATATTTTTGTGGCTTCTTGAATTGGTCTGTTAAGTTTGGCTATTGTGTCGCCTAATATCAAGTCGCCATTTTTAGTATTGAAGTAACGCTTGTTGCTTTTGAATGAGTTTAATGTGTTTCTGTTTCCTGTATAGTTATCTAATTTTTTAGTAATGAATTGTTCCAATTGCTCTAATGACTTTTGATGGGTAGTTTCCCAATTGCTTAAAAGGCAATCTATCAAGCCCGATAAAAAAGTATCACGCCAATTGTTTTCCATTGCTTCTAAAGCATTTTTGAGTTCATTTTCATCGCTTAAAATAGTCTTTAAGTTTCTTTCGGAATAAGTTAAAGAATAGGTTAAAGTTCTTAGTTCTCTGCGTTCAAAAATTCTACTTTCAGCACCAATTGAACTTTTAAATTTTCTGAATACTTGTGGAATAAGATTGTTTCCTGAAAATGAAAAGGAATTAGCACCAACTTCTTCAGTAATTTTATGCAGTTTATCAATTCTGTATTCATTTAAAATACTCAGCGTAATGGGAATAATCTTTTGTGCCGAATTCTTTAAATTAGCCGGTGAAAAATGAAATTGTAATATTTCTTGAGTGGTAATCATTTTAATTTCTTCTTTCGTTTAGTTTACTAAGTTGCTCTGTTAGTTCTTCTAAAATATCTTCTTGTTTCGAAGAGGCTCCTGCAAGTGATTCAGCGGTTTTAGTCAATGCTTCCGTGTATTTACCTAAATATGTTTCAAGACTTCCACTTACTGTTTCCTGATAATCTTTAAGTCCAACTGTGATTTTTGCAAAAATATCTTGTAAGCCTTTTTCAATTATTTCAAATTTTTGTGCGTAATCTGCCGAAACATCTTTGGCTTTTATTAAGGATTTTTGAATCTCATCTATTGTACTTGAATTGTTTTGCAAGAACTCATTAGAGTGCTTTGAGAATAATAATTGGGATTCCCCAAATTTGCTTGATGATGTATTGATTTCTTGTGAAGCGTTTCTGAAATTTGAAATTGTAGTTGCTAATGCTGCTTGAGCTTCATTTAAATTACTTATACTCTGTGCTACGCCAACAGATAAACCATTCATGTTTTCAATACTTGTATTGAATGCGCTCAATAAATTCTCTGAAACCTGTAAATTTTTAGATTGTTCCTTTAATAATGAGTGTTGACCAGTTTGTAGATCTCCTACTTTACTTCTTAAAATTTCGCTCATTTCTTCAACCTGCTTTTTCATTGCATTAGTAGAATCTTCTGATTGTGATAGAGTCTGTTGAGAAATTTGTTTTACAACATCTTGTAATCCCTTAAAATTTTCATTTAGGTTATCTGTCATATTTTGTAGTTTCATTGGAAAGTCGGTTAGCGAACCGCCTGCCCGTTCAAGAAGGTTTGCCAAATGTTCCATTTCATTTTTGGTGTCGCCACTCATTGAAGTTTTAAACTCTTCAATCATTTTACCCATTGATTGCTGCAATTCTTTTACAATATTTTGCGTCATATCAGTAGCTGGGTCTTGCAATTTCTTTCCTAGGATTTCTATTTCAGCCTTTACTAATTTCAGTTCTGCAACTACTCCTTCTGTTGGGTTATTTAAGATTTCTTCAAAACCTGCTGAAATAGTTAATGCCAAATCACTTGAAAAAGTTTGCAGTGCATTAGATTGTTTTGTTGATTCTTTATAGATGTCACGAAACACATTCCCTGCTTTGATTTTGTTGCCATTTTCATCAATAGTTGAGAAATCATTTCTTAATTCTTCAATAGCTTCGATTAGTTTGTTTATGGCTTTTGTTTCATCGCTTAAAACTCCTTTTTCATTTTTGTTTTTTACATGCGATATTCGCTTTGAGAAGATAATTGAAAGTGCTATTCCAGCAATAGATGCAAAAAATGCTGTTTTTAATCCTTGAAGTAATGTAGGAATACTTTTTTCAATGTCTTCAGGATTAAAGAACCATAAGCCATAGGCAATACCCCCAAATGTTCCTAAAATACCGATTGTTGTAAACATTGAAGGAATTAAATCCAAGTCGTTTAGGTTTACTTTATGGTAGTTTTTCTTTGCAATATTGAGTACATAGATTCCATAAATAAGATATGAAAACAATGCTAATGCTATAAATATTTCAACTATGTTCATTTTTCTTCAATGTTTTTAAGTGCTTCGTTAATAATGGCTTCGCTAGTTGTTACAATTCTAAATTCAACTCGTCTGGATTTGTCATTGTCAATTGGTTGGTTACCACCAAAGGCAATTTTAAAATCTTTATCTACGGTTCGTCCGTATGAAAGACCATTGGCTGTCAGCCAATACTGTAACCTGTCTTTTTTATTTGTTTCAAGATTTATAAAACAATCTTGTTGTCTAAGAAAACCTAAAACATTTCTTGCTCTGTTTTGTGACAACTCCATATTGTCAATGTAGGGGTCGCTTGTTTTGTTAATGGGCTTCGTGTTTGTGTGTCCTTCGATACGGATTTCTGCAATTTTGTCTTTATATTTATCTTGTAAAACAACTCTTAAATATTTAGGCAGAAACTCTCTTAAAATATTTTGGAATGTAGGAGTAACATCTGATTTTCCTTCATCAAACAAAACTTGTGGATTTGTAAATTTTATTGACAAATCGTTGTCAAGTTTTAAATTCCATTTTGCAAAATCGTTTTTAAAAGCTTCGTTTAATTCGTTGTATAATGCCACTTTTGATTCTTCATAGTCCTTGAATATTTGATTTTGTTCCTTTTGTCGCTTTTCCATTAATGCCATATAAGAAATAGACATAAACAGAAAAATTACCATTAGAACCGTCATAAGGTCGGCTAAGGGAATCCAATGGCTTTCTTTTTTTGTTCCTGACATTTATTTTTCTGAATTAGTATAAGATTGTCGAATGTATGGTTGTGTGGTTGGGGCAAAACCAAATGTGCTAAATGTGCGGTTGGCTTTTATGTCGTTTTTCTGTCTGTTCATGTTTAGCACTGTTGTCTTTTAGAGTTGCTGGTAACGACCGAGTATAGCTGCAAGTAGGATATTTTATAACGTCCAGCCAGGAACTGTTGCCGAATAATGATTTAAAAATTGAAGATAATAACTAATGCCGATTAATTATTCGTCAAGCCCGGACTAAAGCACAGCGATGCAAATGTTGATGGCGAGTACAGTCGCCCCCTGCTAACACAAAACCTGATGTTAGCGGTAGTTATTTATTTTCGTCATCCATTTCGGCTTTTTTATATTCCAACTCTTTAAAAAATCTTTCAATTAAATATGGGATTTCTCTAAAATATCTATACTCATATTCATCACGATAGTTCTCTCGATAAATTGGATTGTCAAAGGTAAAATCTATGAGTTCCATAAATTCTTTAAATGCCTTGGTCGATTGAATGTGTTTTACTTTTCCGACTTTTTCTACTAAGACAACTCCACTCTCGTATATCCAAGGAAAGTCGTTTTTAAATGGTGCTAAAATTATTTGAAGTATTACTCTTGGCTCTATATTTCGTGAAAACGAATAGTGAATTAATTCCTCAATCATTCCAGGATGAAGTCTTTTGTTACTTTTATTTGATGTCTTTTGAGAAGCATTTTCTATCCTACTTGGCAACTCTTTAAACATAAGTTTTACTTCTTCAAAAAGTTTAGCACTTTCATTATTATCAACTGGTTTTTCAACTTCTTTGACCTCTGACTTTTCCTGTCTCGCCTTGATTATTTCTTGGGACTTAACTTTAAATATTTCAACCTGCTGTTTTATCACATCTTCATCGGGCTCGGAATTTGGTAATTTTCTAACGAGTTGCTTAACTAATTTGCTCAACGAGGCTACTTCATCGTCACAATTTTGAAATTGAGCAAATGGTCCTGTGCTTGCATTACTTAGAGGGATTCCAACTGCTACGCCTAAAATTGGTGTATTAAGTTTTCCTTTTGCCATTCCTGCCTCGAATAGAATCCAAGGTCTATTAATGCTTAGTTCAGTCAGCAGACAAACTACATCAGAAGAATCTTGAAGACTTTCAATAATTTTTGGATACCATTCAATTCCAAATTCAATTCCTTGCGTTCCTTTGTTATCAGAAGAACGAAAAGACTTTAACATTCCTGCACTTACGCTTTTTAAAAGTTTGCTAAATGCTTCAGCGATGTCAGCATCTCTTGTGTCGTGACTTATAAAAGCAAAAGGGCTTTCAGTCTTTGAATGTTTTGTTACTTCAACTTGTTTTTCTTGTTTGATTTCTTCCATTTTAAATTTTATCTTTTAGTTAATTGTCTGGTTGAAATTGAGGTTGTAAAATTACCGCTAACTCAAGGATTTATGCTATTAGAACTTATACTATATAATAGAAAGCTATTGATCATTAACAAACTAGTATTATACATGTTGTATGGTTTATAGCATCCATCTAATGTATAAAAAATGGTAATATATGCTGTTTTAATATTATTTGGTACGGTTTCGCATGCTCAATCACAGGAAAGAGGGTGCGGATGATTGTTTTGGAAAATAGTATTTTATGGTACATATGTTGATATTTAAATGGCAATTATTAAAATATATTATTACCTATTGTTGGCTGCTGCTGGCAATAGCAAAATATTTGTGGTGGTTGTAATTTTTTACAACCATCCTTTTATGTATATATGCCTGTTTATTTAAACGGCTAATTTTCATTTCCATATTTTTTACTGGTTTCTTTTATAACAAATACATCCTGATTAAAGGGTTAACGATACAATCAGTTTTTTAAAAAACAGGCTGCAGGGTGGTTGGCCCTGCAACCTGTTGGGCCGGGTGTTATGCAACAAGGCCGCGGCAGGCATCGCTCCAGGGGCTATTGCCCCTGGAGCCTACGGCACATACCCTAAACCACATTTTAGTGGCAGTGGGCAGGCCGCTTAACAGCGCTTTGGCCTTGGTGCTGGTTGTTATTATATTTTCCCAGCCGGTGGCACCATCTGCACTCTTTTGAAAAAGATAGGCTTTTGATTTGTCTACCCTTTTCCAGCGCAGTACAATTTCGCCCTCGTTATCGCCGGTGATGGCTTCGAGGCCTTGTGGTGCCGGTAAGTCTTGCGGCGGTGTTTTTTCGGCACGTACTTCCATGCCGCTGCTTAAAATAATAAGTGCATCGCCTTCACTTATTTCCTGTACATAAGCAGATAGTTGGGCCATTAAGGCATCCAGCTCTGCTTCTTTACTGTCTCTGATAGCCGTTTTGGTACGGCCACCATCTGCAGCATCGTTAAAAGCTGTTTCCAACTCGTTTGCAGCGGTGGTTACCGTTGCAAGGGCGGGGTTAGGGGTTGTAAACGCAGCGTTACCAGTCATAAGGGTAACAATGTTCCGGGCTTTTAGGATTTTATCCGGGATGGATAGTGCATAGAATCCTAATTTGACTTGAGACATAAGACACGTTTTTTTGGGTGAAGAAAAAAAAATAAATAGTTATAGCTAGTTATTGTTTTTTTTAGTTGAAGCCTTTTTTTAATTGATTTACAATTGTTTATATGTTGTTTTTGTTTTTTGAGTATTGTTTTTTCTAAAAAACCACACCTGTTTTATTATTTTTTATGTCTTGTTTTTTAAAAATCAGGTCTTGTTTTTAATTTTTTATGCCTTAAAAATTTTAAACCAGATCTTGTTTTTTATTTTTTACGTCTTAATTTTTAAAAACCAGGTCTTGTTTTTAATTTTCTATGCATGAAAAATTTTAAACCAGGTCTTCTTTTTTATTTTCTATGTCTTAATTTTTAAAAACCAGTTCTTGTTTTTATTTTTTTATGCATGAAATTTTTTACACCAAGTCTTGTTTTTTAATTTTTTAGTCTGGTTTTTTACTTTATTCATCTGCCTAAACCCGGATTAAAAGGTTAAGCTCCCGATTGTTATGTGTAGGATAATTGGCGTGTAATAAGTGCTTTTGGCACGGTTGAATTATTGATAAAACAAACCTCCCCTATTTTTTTTGAAAAAACAACGTGATTTATCACGCAAATCCCCGTGATTTATCACGCAGTTTGGCGTGATTTATCACGCGGAGGGTGGGATTTTTTGGTTATTTGTTTTTTTATTTGTATAAAAATGGCCTGTTATCTGCTGCATAGTGAACAGGGTGCACTACCAGTTTTCTTTAAAGGCAGCATTTGTTTTTTTACCACCCTGTTTTTTTGAAAAGTTGGCTATTGTATTGGAGTACTATACACATATGTTTTAAACCAGGCCTTACTAAAAGCCCATTAGCACCCCAACCGTACAAGAGTGCGACGCAAGCGGCGTTGCCATGAAAATTGGCTGCCGGGCCCAAAAAACTGGTTGTTTCAGGTTGTTATGTATAGCCTTTGTTTACTTGGAAACGGGGAATTGATGTGGCAACATTTTTTCATGATTATTTAATATCCCTAAATTAAGGGGATAACAAAATTGCACTATGTTCGTGAAGAATATGTTAATGAGCCGCACCGGCCCATTAATGTGCACTGCTGATGAGGGTATTTCTGTTTAGTTAGGCCACCATTATCAGGTTTGCTGCTTAAGATTTCAACACCACCAATCCATTTACAATCCATTATCACGTAGCGGTTAAATACCCTGGTATTTGCCGGGTGATAGTTTTGTGTATGGCCCATTTGTATAACCAGAACGAAAATAAAACAAATTAAAACCAAGCGTATGCTGCACTTTTTACCTAAGATGAAGGCTAATCTTACCCGGATAGCCATGCTGTTTTTAGTTACGTTGATGATGCTGCCCGGAGCTAAGAGTTGGGGGCAAACAACCATTTTTTCTGAGAATATGGGAAGCGTAACTGCTACTACGACAATCGCAGCGAATACATTTCAAAATAGTAGCTTAACTTTTACGGGGACTGCTGATGTTAGAAATACAACTCCTTCTACTGGGTATACCGGTTCTAGTGGAAATGGAAACATATTTATTACAAACACATCAGGAATAAATTTCCAAATTGCGGGTGTTAATACTTCCAACTACACAAGTTTAGCGCTAAGTTTCGGAGAATTTAAAAGTACTACTGCTGGAAACAATGAATTAGTAGTTGAAGTTAGTTCGGATGGAACTAATTATACGGCTTTAACTTATAGCAGAACAACAGGATCAGGTACCGCAAATTGGATTCTTGTAAGCCCTACTGGAAGTATACCTTCTACCGGTAATTTAAGAATTAGATTTAGGCAAACAAGCACAACAACTCAATGGAGAATTGATGATGTTAAATTAACTGGTACACCTACTTATACCATTACCTCTTCTGCGGGTAGTAATGGTACAATAAGTCCAAATGGAACTACAACTGTTACATCTGGTGGTAGTCAGGCCTATACTATTACCCCCGCCGCCAATTACCATATAGCTGATGTTTTGGTAGATGGTGTAAGCAATGCAAGTGCCGTAACCAATGGTAGTTTTACGTTTAGTAATGTAACAGCAACTCATACTATTTCGGCCTCGTTTGCAATAAATACCTATTCTATAACAGCCAGTGCCGGTGCTAATGGAAGTATTAGTCCGGCCGGTGCCACCAGCGTTAATTATGGTGGTAGTCAGGCTTACACCATTACCCCTGATGCCGGTTATCATATAGCCGATGTATTGGTGGATGGTGCATCAGTAGGTGCAGTAAGTGATTATACATTTAATAATGTTACTGAAGCACATTCCATTGCTGCCAGTTTTGAAATAGATGTAGTAAGTAGTTTTGATATTGTTGCCAGTGCAGGTGCCAATGGTAGTATCAGTCCGGCCGGAACCACCACCCTAAATGCGGGTGGCAGTCAGGCCTATAGTTTTACACCAAATGCCTGTTATGCGGTAGCCGATGTATTGATAGATGGTATTTCAGTTGGCGCGGTAAATGAATATACTTTCACCAATGTTAATGCAGCGCATACTATTAGTGTAAGCTTTGTGTCAACAGCCACTACCACAGATATAAATGAAACTGCCTGTGATACTTATACCTGGGCATTAAATGGCACTACTTACGATGCATCTGGTGATTATACTTATATAGACGGATGTAATACTACGGTGTTGCATTTAACCATTAACCACAGCACTACCAGCGAAGAAACTGCAGTTGCTTGTGATAGTTACGAATGGCATGGTACTACTTATACCGAATCTGGTGATTATACATTTGAATCAATCAACGAGTCAGGTTGTACCAATGTAGCTACCTTACATTTAACGGTTAATTACAGCACAACCAGTGAAGAAACTGCTGTAGCTTGTGATAGTTACGAATGGCATGGTACTACTTACACTG
>NZ_WHPF01000030.1 GCF_013106755.1 Limnovirga soli
ATTGTATTTTGCTTCATCTGTATCCTCGTACAGGCTGCGGCCAATGCTGGCAAGGCGGCTCATTTCTGTCCAAAGGGCGTTGCCTTTCAAAATCCTGTCCTGCGTTTCCAGGTCGCGGTTTTCCACAGCATTTTCAATAGCATCTATTGCAGTATCAAAACTGGTAGCAAGGGTATCAATGTTGGTTAACTGGGCTGCGGTAAGCCCCTGTGCGGCAAGCTCAGCCAATAATTTGTTGCCTACCCTTACAACCCTGCGTGCAAGGCGGTAAAGATCAGCATCTGTTAATTCTGAAAGCCCATCGAAACCAAAAGTGTTGTACTTGCCGGTAGTGCCATAAGCGGTTTCGGCCATATTGCGTATGGGGCGCACCGCCGTGCGAATGTTGTTGGCAATAGCATCTTTTGCATTAGTGGCATCTGTAACCATACCAAGCAATTCTTCATCGGTAGTGGTTTCATCAAATGTGTCAATCAATGTTTGCAGGGCGGTAAGATTGGCCGCCGTAATGTTGCGGGTGGCAAAATCTGCCAGGTCGCGGTTAATACTTGTTTTAAGGGCGTCGGCAAGTTGTTTCAAGTTGCCATCCGCCATACTGTACTGTCGGGTTGCTTTTTGTTTAGGCATAGTTGAAAAATTTTTGTTTACTAAAAATAAAAAAAATTTAAAAAATTTAAAATAGTCGATTGCTTATATATCTTTTTTTATATGCTGTTGCCTCCGTGGGGTATCCGTTGCTATTTCCGGGTGTTCCGTTAGGTTTTCCGCATACCCTGTTAACTAAAAATGGTGTCCTTTTGTCAGTTTCCGGTGCTCCGTTAAGCATCTCGGGGCTTCCGTTGACCATTCCGGGCCCTCCGTTGCCCATTCCGGGGCCATTTTGGCAAAAATGGGCATGCGGATGCTGCGGATGCCTTCGCCTTTGTTGGTCGCCTGACCAACAAAGAATTTTCGCCTTTTCGCTGCTGTTGGCGTCCCCGCCTACAGCTTTCGCTTTTAGTCTTCCTATTCTGCGGCAAGTATACACCCAAGCCCTTCCAGCGTTGGGTACTTGTGCCTTTATAAACCACCATTGGCAAATAGTATAAGTCCCTTTGATGCCTGTTGGAAAAAGGGGAATATTAAACGGTAAAAAATAAACGCACCATCTATTTTAAAAAACGCACTATAAAAGCATTGGTTATCAATAACGCAATTTTTTTGGAAAGGCTATTTAGTTCGTCTATTTTTGAAATGACGGCAAACAATGAAAACGATCCCATTCATAGTTTTTTCAATTATTTTAAGCCTTTGTAGTGAAGGTCAAATTATCGACATGTCTCTAAAGGATACAATGTTTTTTAGACGTGGCGACACTTTGTTTTTAAAGACAAGCGGTATTGCTTTTAATGGATTTATTAAAAGTGATTCTGTGTTCAGTTTTTATCAAAATGGAATCTTGACAGTGGACAGCCCATTTTCAAGTTCTGACAATAGAAGATTTTTGACTGAATTAATTTTTCCAATAGAAAAAGATACTTTTTGGATTGACAGACGAAATAAAATTGACACAACGGCATTTAAAGTCAGGAATATATTCTATTTAGAAGATATTAAAGGTAAAAGTCGGATAATCAATTTTGACACATTGCAGGCAAAATTTTATACTGAAATATTGATTCCTGATTTGGATTATTATAAATTCTATCAGCAAAACAAAACTTGCCCAATATCAAATCACCAAGACAATATTATACCACTTTTGTATGGTCTACCAAATCAGGAGGGGCAAAGATTAGTGAAGGAGAAAAGAGTCATTCTTAAAGGGTGTTTTGGTCCAGGGCAAAGTGATGCATTATATTATTGCCAAAAACATAATATTGAATTTTAAATTTAGCAAGCACCTAATGCAACCAACATAATCTGTGTTAAAACCACTCTGCGACAAGTATGCAACCAATCCATTGCTGCGCTGGGTAATTGTGCCTCCCTAAACCACCATTGGTAAATAGTATATGCCCCAATGATGCCTTTTGGAAAAAGGGGAATATTAAATGGTAAAAAAATAAACGCACCATCTATTTTAAAAACGAACTATAAAAGCATTGGTTATCAATAACGCATTTTTTTTGGGAAAGGCTATTTAGTTCGCTATTTTTGAGTTGGCTACTATACAATAAAACTTAAACCTTCTAATAAAATTATCATGACAAAAATCTTGACGTTATTGAGCTTTGTTTTTTTCTTGTCAGTTAAAGGTAATGGACAAAGTATTGACAGTTTGCAATTGTCTGAAAAAGAAATTCCAGACGGTTATACATTGACAGACGAAAATAATTGTATTTCAATTCAAGCTTGTATTTTTTACGATAAGCCAGAGTTATACGGGATGCTTATCGGGAAGTTAAAGTCGAAAAAAATCCAAAATTTTGACAGTAAAAATGATAACGGAAGTATAATGTATTTTGAATATGAAGACGGCTTCAAAGGTCAAGGATTTTTAGACGGTCTTTTGTGGGGAGGAGATAAGCCAACTAAAGAGCATCCTGAAGATTATTACGCAGTAGGGAAGTATCTTATTATTTGGAGTTTCAAAAAAGGCAGTTTATTGAAAAAGGTCTCAATGGTAAAGATTAAAGCAATGGTTAAATGATGGGGTGCTGTACAGCAACCAACACTGGTATCCTGCAAAAGCAGCGCTGAAGGAAAAACAATCGGCGGTAAATCGCTAATAAATTTCGGTCCGGGCAGACACAGCAACAATCAGCAGCAAACGTTACCTTCAATAAAATAATTTCAATCGGCATTGGTTCTGGGCGGGCGGAATTCTACTACCCAGCGTTCCCCATTCTGGTGCAAGTATGCAGCCAAGCCTTTGCAGCATTGGGTACTTGGGTAAGCTTCCCCAAAAACAGTACGGTTTAAAAATAGACAAAATGTTTAATTTTAAAACTGTAAAACATGAAAAAGAGCACATTTAGTCCTGCGCAGATAGCAGGCATTCTCAAAGAGTTTGATAACGGCAAAAGTGCCGAAGAGATTAACCGTGATCACGGAGTAAGTAAAGCCAGTTTGTATAAATGGCGTCAGCGCTATGGTGGCATGGAAGCTACCGAGTTAAAGCGTATTAAAGATTTGGAAGAAGAAAATGCGCGGTTAAAACGCATGTATGCCACCATTGCGATGGAGCTTGACGTAGCAAAATAC
>NZ_WHPF01000031.1 GCF_013106755.1 Limnovirga soli
GAACATTGGTTTGACTAAAAAATAAACCATAATTGGGATTACCACTATATTGAAAAGCATATTTGTTGCCACCTACCTTATATGCAGCAGTACCATTAAACAACAGGTTACCATTTGCATCTACACTAATGTTATTTGCAGCACCACCAAGTTTACTGGTGCCCACTACTTCCAATGCTGATGCAGGCGCCAATGTGCCTATACCTACATTGCCTGTTGTTGGAAATGTGTTTGTTTGTGCATGGGCAACAAAATGAGCTATCGCAAGAAAGAAAAGAGAAAACGAAATCTTTTTCATAAAAGTGATTTTTGGTTTTTGATTTTATCCGTAACACAAATCTCAACCAAAAAGAAGAATTGAATTTGTACTAAACTTAGTATATCTAACTCCTAAATGTAGTAACTGCCTGTACTAATTTTAGGAGTTATTCTATGTGATAAAATGATTTTATTTTATTTCATACTGGTTAGAGGTGATGGATATACAAAAAATGGTAGAATGAGCAAATACGATGTGGCAGCTATTTTTTACTGATACCGTTCGTAATGTATTAGCCATGCAAAAATTGCAAAAAAAGCCGCCTCCTTTCGGAGGCAGCTTTTGCCTTCACACGCATTGCCCGAAACAAACAATTTATTTTTTCATCAACTTGAGCACTTTTGTATGTTCGTTGTCTTTCACTTTTATAAAATACATTCCGACCGGTAATTGTCCTAAAGCAATAGAAATACTGTTGCTGTTAACCCTCTCGTTTCGCCATAATACTGCACCCTGCAAATTGGTTAAAACAACAGACACATTGCCCTTAACGCCCTTTAACTGCACCGTTGCATTGGTGCTTGCCGGGTTAGGGTAAACCATTGCCGAGAAACCTTCAACGGTGGGTTTTTGCATGTTAATGCCGGCAATAGCAGACGATGCATTGTCTGCATTAAAAGACCGTGAACCAGCAGGAGCCAGACCTATATTACATAGTGAAACATAAGCAAGAAAGTCGGCCCCTTCCTTAGCATTAAACCCTGGCAGAAAAGTTAATTCACTACCTGTAAAACTGGTGGGGCCCGAACCGCTCACTGCAGTTGAATTTCCAGCACAGCCAACAGGTGGACTAACCACTTTTCCAGTAACTGCATAGTTTACAGTATTACCAACTGGCCATACACCACAAACGCCACCATCGCCAAGTGTTACTGGCTTGGTGCCAAGGCCTACCGCATACCATGCATTGGCTACCTGGTATGCTTCATTGGAGCAATTGCCGTAGGTTGTTTTGGCAGCAGTAATTGTGGCATTACGCACATCTGTATAGTTGGTTGTTGAGGTCATGAAATAGTAAGACTGGTAAGTAATATAGGCGGCCACAGACGGACTGATACTTAATACTTTAAAATCACTGCCTTTATCATTGATTCCTGATCCGCCATTCGAAATAAGATAGAACCAATAATTCATCACCCCACTATTTGTATGCACGCCTCCGTTATCCAGTGTTCCTGTATACCAATAAGTACCCTGATAAGTATCTGGCTGCAAAAATTGGTTGGGGTTGGATAATGACCTGGAAGCACCGGATGTCCTGTCATCACCCACCAGGTAATCATTATTTGTATTTAGGGTAACACCTTCGATTGTAGTGCCAAAAATATCACTCAGTGACTCATTAATCGCCCCTGACTCACCCGAGTAAACCAATCCTGCTGTAGAGCCTGTTACTCCATGTGTAAATTCGTGACCAACAATATCCAGGGTACCAAAACTGTTTGCAAGTGTGTTGCTACTGCCGAGTCCAATAAACATTTGTCCGGTACTGGGGTCGAATGAAGCGTTGTCGGAACAAGTAGATACATTTCCGAATATATCGTAACAAATAAAATAAGCATTCACATAACCGTATATCGGCCCATTATTATTGTCCCAACCGTTTCTGGCATAGGTATTTTTGAAATAATTACCTGAAGATCTTAATGCCCAGAGAACAGACCCTCCAAATATTTGGTTATTATTAGACGACCAGGTATTGTTACTGGAACCAAGTATCTCAACAGGTGAATATGTTTCGTCCATGAAATTAAAGTTGTAATCCCGAACCCAATAATTTGTTGCATCGCAATCATCCAAAAGCCGGTAAGGAACAAACCCATACAATTGAGTGCTTATTGAACGGCTGCCATTCCAAATGGTGTTCACGGTAGTAGGCGAACAATTCAGTTCCAATGGTATATCGTTGATCACCTCGCCGGTATTTGCATCAATCTCGAGGCGTCTGGATATACGGGGAGCAGATGCATATATGTCAAATTGGTAAGCCAACCTGAAATTGGAAGCCTTCCAATTGTCGTTTGACAAATCTTTGGTCCAGATCAGTTCACCTTTGGGATAATAGGAGGTGTCGGACTTCTTTGTACGTTCTTTAATCTCCTGCTCCCAGTATTTATCCTGCCATTTGTATCGGGTGGCTTTTATCTTTCCTAACGCTTTGTCTAAAGCCTGAGTCCTGCTTAGTTGGTATGTTACATTTTTATTCATAGAACGTACATACCTGCCGTTAGCCACATAGGCCAATCCCTGCTTGTTAAGATGAACTATATACTCTGCATTGGCTATTCGTATGTTTTTGTAGTATTGGTTAAAACCTAGGTGTAGATAGCCCATGGGGTCTTTATTAATTTTAACCTGGCGCATTTCATCTGCCGCCGTAAGGCGTAATGCTGAACCATATTTCTTAAAAAAATCCGACCCTTTGATTGCCACATCTTCCCGAAGGTCGATCCATCTTTCATTGCTTGTTGGCAATGCTATGCTTCGCAAAGTATCGTTCCAGAAATCTTGAGGGCTTACATCAGTCTGAGCTTTTACTGTTTTGCCAATCACAAGAAACAGCGAGAC
>NZ_WHPF01000032.1 GCF_013106755.1 Limnovirga soli
GTCCTTGATTTTTCTTTGTGCGCAACCTCCCATTCCGGTTGCCTTTCTTTGTATCAAGACAAAGAAAGTGACAAACACCGAAAAGAAACCTTTTACAAAAAGAAAACAACGTTTATGTAAAAGTCTAAACAGTACCAATTTATTTAACCTAAACGATAGCAATAAATACCCGCATCAAAATCAGGGTCTTGTTCTTTTTTGCTTGTCCAAAAAAGAACCAAAAAAGGACACCCGAAAACGAAACTGCCCGTTTTCGGGAGGGAATATGTATTTAGCTGTAGTACTACTGTGGTGAACTACAGCAGAGCGCTACTCATCAAACAGCCAGAGGCACATGGCCATTAGCCATTAGCTGTTAGCCTTTAGCCAAACAGCCAATTATCAAATGCCTTAAGCTAACAGCTACTTTGCTTGTCCAAAAAAGAACCAAAAAAAGACACCCGAAAACGAAACTGCCCGTTTTCGGGAGGGAATAAGAATTTGGCTTTTGTACTACTGTGGTGAATTGCAGTAGAACGTTATTCGGCTAACAGCCGGTTTTCTTTGGTCATTAGCTGTTAGCCTTTAGCCAATTATGTTGCCGTTGTTGGTCGCCTTACCAAACAACGATTCCTAAACCTGGCACAGTTACCCTTTAGTAATTGTTATGCTGCCTACTTTTGCCAACTGTGTACATATGATTTACCAACTATGTACATTTGATTAGCCATATTTAACTTTCAGCAACAGAACTAAAAGGTAATTAAGAATGCACTACCCATGACAAATGACAACACAGCAATTTGGATAAAAGCAGGTTACGAAATGTTTGCCATTTCTGGGCAGGTGGGGCTTAAAATAGAACCGCTTTCCAGAAAAGTGGGAAAGAGTAAATCTTCCTTTTACCATCATTTTGCAGACCTTGAATTATTTATTGATAGTTTATTGAAATACCACCTTGAACAGAGTTATATCATTGCTGTAAAAGAACAGCAGGCAAAAAATATTGCCCCTGAACTTATTAATATACTTGTGGAACATAAAACAGACTTGCTTTTTAACCGCCAATTGAGAATACACCAAAATATTCATCTGTATGCAGATACCTTATCACAATCCAACAAAATTGTGGGAGACGCATTTGTAAAAATTTGGGTGAAGGAGCTACACTTGCAGCTTACCCAAAAACAAATGGAAGGCATTTTTACTTTGGCATTGGAGAACTTTTTTCTACAAATAAATATTGACAACCTAACGTATAAGTGGCTGTCGGAATATTTTATGAATTTGAAAAAAATTACTGGCAATTTTATGTAGTCATCATTGTACGGTAGCGTATAACATGCAGCCACCTATGCTTTTACCTTTGTATGCACACATAAAATTTGAATACAATGATGACTCAACAATTTCACAAATTCTGGTTGAAAATTACCGCCATAGTAATTGGTTCATTTGCACCGGTTTTCTTTTTAGGTACCATGCTTACAACAGCTGAACCAGCCAGATTTACCCTTGACCTACTTAGTTTACCCCTTGACGGTGTTCAAACTTATCAGGAACCCACCACAAGGTTTTTATCTGCATTAGCAGGTGGTTTTTTATTTGGTTGGGGTGTAATGGTTTGGTGTTTATCTGCCTGGGTGTATGATAAGGCACCCGAAGCAGTTCGAAAAACAGTTGTTACAGGTGTTTTATCCTGGTTTGTATTAGACAGTTCTGGCTCAATTGCATCAGGAAATGCCTCCAATGCATTCATTAATATTATAGTGTTATTTATTGCAATTGGCCCGCTTTGGAGACCGGCTAAATCATAAAGTAAGCAATTCTTGCCGAGCTGCTTTAATCGTTGTTGTTCGGCTGACCAAACAACGATTGCAAAATACGGAACAAACAAGCATTGAATTACAGCTTCTTCATACTGAACTTGTTTCAGCATTTCCTGGCAAAACATTTTCCCATAGGGCAATTTGTTGTCGCTTGCCCCAAAGTCATTAGTATGTCCTATGAAATTGAATATGCTACACGCATCACGATC
>NZ_WHPF01000033.1 GCF_013106755.1 Limnovirga soli
AAAAAAGTGCCTGCAATTGCAGACACTTTTCTAAACCTAACTTCCAAATGAAACCACTCTACTTGTATATATATGCTGATACTCTGTAACCGCTAATGTCTTTATACCAATCTGCGTAATTCACACCACCCGATTTAGCCCATTCCAGGAATTTGGTGTATGCTTTGGCTATACTGATTTTTTCAATTGGGTAATCAAAAGTTTCTGCATAGTTCATAGCATAAGGCCAGTTTTTATTGCTCAGGTAATAAGTGTTTTTAGCAGGGTTGGTTTTATCTTCTGCAGTGCCAAAAAGTTTGGTATTGGCAAGGTCAGTAGGTTTGGTACCTGGTAAGTGTACTTCATTACCACGCACTTGTTTGCTGATAAGGAAGGGGTTATAAGGAGCCACACCCAATTCGTCTGAAGATAAAGCTGAGTTAAATGCGATATAAATATGCGCTGTATCGCCTGTTTTTTTAGATGCACCTGCAAAAGTGTTAATCATGCCACCATCAGGGAAGATAGCTTTTGTATTGTCAAAAGGAATGATAACAGCGTTGCTTTGTCCGGCTTCGGTACCATTACCATTGGTTTTAATATAACCACCCACCAGTTTTTGTCCGCTAACCTTAGCTACCTGACTGTTGCTGAATGGGAACTGAACACCAAAACCATTCAAGAAGGTAGCACCTACAGCACGTACTGCATAATCGCCATACATTTCAACTGTTTTGTTTTGTGCATTTTTAATGTAGGTATAACGGTAACCCAATACTAAATCATTCACATCATAATCTCCTTCAGAAGGCCAAAGATCTTCAAAGTTTAAAGTACCCCATTTGTCCTCAGCAGGATAGTAGTTAATATATGCTCTTGTAGGATCAGTTGGGAATTTATCATACGTATCGTTCACACCATCTTTATCAGCATCTACTGGTTTGTCAATAGGATTTACATCTTCATGTGAAATAGCTTCTACAGGGTTAGAAGTGGCATAGAACATCAGGTCGTTAAAATCATTATCACTGCCATTGTTATCTCTTTGCTGGTCTTCAAAACCAACCAGGAACAATTTGTTCTTATCATCATACAATAACACAGTATGTCTTTTATAACCATCTTTCTCGTTATTCAGGTTATCATCAGCAAAATACTTGTTAGCGCTGGTATTAACCGATTTGCTATTCCATGCATTCTGAAACAATACAAACCCAATAGAAGTACCTGCTTCAAAGCGGCCGAGTTTAACTTTGTCGCCAGATTTTAAGGCACCACCTGAACCAGGTAAAGAAGCATTAGGGAAAGTGATATTGATGTCTTTAATATCATTGATGCTTTTAGGCGGGTTATTGGTAGGGTAAGTATAAAAACCCAAAGAGTTTAAATAACCGGCACCTTCATGTACAAAAGTTACAAACACATCAGAAAGTGCAGTAATGTTCAGGTTGGTTTCTGCAGTTTGTGTAAGATAATCAGGGTGAAAAGTAGGAACAGGTTTTGTTTCAGGCAAAGAAGCATTGATAAAAGAAAGCAACTCAGCCGAAACTACATCACCGGGGCTAACCAGATTGGTAGGTCTGCCGTTACCATCGTAACCACCCAT
>NZ_WHPF01000034.1 GCF_013106755.1 Limnovirga soli
GGTAGTATAAATCAGATTGTGTAAACAGGTTAAGGGTTACAGTTGAAGGGTCTAACGCCGAAGTGGAGCGTAGCGGAACGAGGCGTTAGACCGCTGAAAAAAGTTGTAACTTCCAAACCATACATAAACATGCAATCAAAAAACAAAGATGAACAGCTTTTTCCTAAAGGCTTTTTCAAACAATTTAAAGACAAGGATTCCTTTCAGCACTACTTTAATTCCATTTTCAAACAGGGTATAGAAGAAATGCTCCAGGGAGAAATGGATGAACATTTAGGTTATCATAAGCATACAACTGAGGGGTATAATTCCGGCAATAGCCGGAATGGAAGTTTTTCCAAAACAGTTACGACAGAAAATGTTGGAGATGTTATTCTGAATATTCCCAGGGATCGCAATGGCCAATTTGAACCCCAGATTATCCCTAAAGGAGAAACGATCAGTGCTAAAATTCAGGAAGCAATTTTGGGTATGTACAGCCGTGGAATGACGACCTCTGATGTACGCAAACAGGTAGAAGCTGTTTATGGGTTGGAGATAAGCGAAACAACCGTTTCCAACATCACCGAACGCATTATGGACTCTGCCAGAGAGTGGCAGCAACGCACCTTAGAGCCTGTCTATTTTGCTGTGTGGATGGATGGTATTGTCATCAAAATCCGGGAAGATAAAAAAGTGATCAACAAGTGTGTGTACATTGTCATTGGGCTTAAGCCTGATGGACTAAAAGAAGTACTTGGTTTTTGGATAGAAAAGACAGAATCAGCCGCCTTTTGGATGACGGTATTAACCGAACTTAAAGCCAGGGGCCTGCAAGATATTCTCATCGCCTGCACAGATAATCTAAAAGGATTTACACAAGCTATATCAGCTGTTTTTCCTGAAGCAGTTACACAGCTTTGCATAGTGCATCAGATCAGAAACAGTTGCAAATTTGTAGTCTATAAAGATCGCAGGGATTTTTGTAAAGATTTAAAAGTAGTATACACAGCAATCAACAAAGAAATTGCACTGGAAGAACTGGAAAAATTTAAACAAAAGTGGCAACGCAAATACAAATATGCCATCACATCATGGGAAGAAAACTGGGACAACCTTTCCAATTATTTTGAATATCCACTTGAACTAAGAAAGATTATTTACACAACCAATGCCATCGAAAATCTTAACAGAGGTATTAGAAAATATACCAAAACCAAAACACAATTTCCTAATGAAAATGCAGCATCCAAATCAATCTATTTATCTATAAAAAATATTGAAGAAGCCTGGACACAACCAATACCAAACTGGGGACTAATTCTTCATCAGTATTTAATTATATTTGAAAGTAGATGTAGACTCTAATCCTGTTTACACAATCTAATTTACACTCTC
>NZ_WHPF01000035.1 GCF_013106755.1 Limnovirga soli
ATGTTGCGGAAGAAAAACTCAACATTAATATCAGAAAAAAGCCTGGTGCCAAACAGTAGCCTTGCTTGTGCAATTATATAGCCATTTTAGCATTGGTTATTATTGCAAACTGTTTGGCAAAAGCCGTCAGGCGTATTACGAGCAAAAAAAAGAATTAAATGATAAGGGTTTACAAGATGCTTTAGTGCTAAAATTGGTTGGCGAAGTACGTCTTGATTTGCCCAGATGTGGCGTAGATAAATTGCACTACATGCTGCGCCAATCCTTTTTGGAACATGACATTAAGTTAGGCAGGGATGGTATGTACCGTTTGTTAGGTAAGTATGGTTTATTGATAAGGCATCGTAACAGAAAGCCTTATACAACAAACTCAAACCATCGTTTTAAAAAGTACCCTAATTTAATCCGGGATATGGAGATAACTCAGGCTGGTCAATTATGGGTAAGTGATATTACATATATCCGGCAAGTCAATGGATTTAGCTATTTGAGCATTATTACAGATGCTTACAGTCACAAAATTGTTGGACATAAATTGCATCCCAGTTTACATAGCGCAGGCCCAATTGATGCATTAATATTGGCTGGTAGAGATGCCCAAAAAACAGAAAGCTTAATCCATCACAGCGATAGAGGTATACAGTATTGTTGCAATGAATATGTTACGATGATAGAACATTTTGGTATTCAATTATCAATGACAGAAAAAGGCGACCCATATGAAAACGCTATTGCAGAAAGAGTAAATGGTATTTTAAAATATGAGCATTGTCTTAAAGAGACTTTTACTAATTATGAAGAAGCCCTGCTAGCTGTAAACAATGCTGTTAAAAAATATAATGAATTAAGAATACATGATAGTTGCAACAGAATGACCCCGGTAATGGCTCACGAGCAAAAGGGTATTCTAAGGAAATACTGGAAGCCAAAAGTTTACAGGTCCAGAGAGGCTCTTATGCAAGAAATTCTTTAAAGTTCACCGGCTTACCCACTACAATAAAAAACTTTTTATAACTAAATTTTTTTATCGTGTGGATAAGCCTATCCGCTGCAAATACAACAAAATGGACAGTAAGCCTTTTGTAGTAATAACACAAAACAGTAATGCAACAACAGAAATAACAAAAACAACTTCAACCACATGTAGTAATAACAAAAACAACAGTAAAGATGATAAGGAATAAAAGCCCCAGCTGACAACTAAAAACAGGAATAAGCAACATCCTGTATCACAATTTTACAAGTAAAAAATAAAACTGTAATCTTGTATCAATAGTAAAATTAATCTTGACAAGAGCTATTAATATTTAACCTATAAATGTGTCAAGTAATTTTAGGAGGGGTCA
>NZ_WHPF01000036.1 GCF_013106755.1 Limnovirga soli
TATGGCAGTCCGAATAATCCGGTTCAGGCAAAATGTTTCCAACCGCAAAACACGGTAACCAATAATTTAGATTGCGATGATCAAAACGCATCCGTGCACCCCGGCGCACCCGAATTATGCGATGGATTAGACAACGATTGCGATGGACAAATAGATGAAGACTTCCCGCTAATTACCTACTATTTTGATGTAGATGGCGATGGCTATGGCAGTCCAAACAACCCGATACAGGCAAGGTGTTTCCAACCGCAAAACACTGTAACCAATAATTTAGATTGCGACGATCAAAATGCATCCGTGCACCCCGGCGCACCCGAATTATGCGATGGATTAGACAATGATTGCGATGGACAAATTGATGAAGACTTCCCGCTGGTAACCTACTACTTTGATGTAGATGGCGATGGTTATGGCAGTCCGAATAATCCGGTTCAGGCAAGATGTTTCCAACCGCAAAACACGGTAACCAATAATTTAGATTGCGACGATCAAAACGCATCCGTGCACCCCGGCGCACCCGAATTATGCGATGGCTTAGACAACGATTGCGATGGACAAATTGATGAAGACTTCCCGCTCATCACCTACTATTTTGATGTGGATGGCGATGGTTATGGCAACCCCAACAGTCCTATACAGGCAAGATGTTTTGTACCCATAGGCACAGTAAGCAATAACCTGGATTGCGACGATAACAATGCAGCTATACACCCCGGCGCTACAGAAATATGCGGCAATGGAATAGACGATAATTGTAACGGACAAATAGATGAAAACTGCACCAACAATATTCGTTTCACCATAGCCGATAAAGCCAAGCTAGAAGGCAATGGACCACGTACCATCAGCTTTATTGTTAAGCTAAGCAAAGCATCCACACAAACGGTGCAGGTAAGTTATGCCACACAAAATAGCACCGCTCTGGCCGGCCCTGATTATACAGCAAAAACAGGCACATTAACCTTTGCGCCAGGTGTAAGAAAGCAAACTATCAACGTAACCATTAATGGAGATAGAATAGTAGAGCCCGATGAAACCTTCCGCATCCTATTAAGCAATCCTGTAAATGCAGCATTGCCCGATGGTGAAGCTATCGGCACCATCATAAACGACGATGCAACAGCCGTGGCCGCAACTGTAGAGCCAACCACTACGGCAGCAAAATCTGTAATAGTAACAACAGGGTTAAAAGTATCGCCAAACCCTGCTACCACAACATTGTACGTGCAGTTAACCGGTTACAAAGGCAATGTAACATTACAGTTGCGT
>NZ_WHPF01000037.1 GCF_013106755.1 Limnovirga soli
GGTAATATCCAAATAAGTGTGTAAGTAGTTAAAAAATAATTTGAGATCTTGTTGGATAAAGGATTAAGAATTGACTTGCAACAGACGGCCAATTATTTATTGTATTTGTCCATATCCTACTTACGTTTTGTATGGCTAAATATACTGCTTTGATTACTGCACCATCATCAGGAAACATTGTTTTGTTTTTGGTAAATTTTCTTACATTTCTATTTAAGTTTTCAATTATGTTGGTGGTGTAAATAAGTTTTCTGATTTCCATTGGGTATTTTAAAAATGGCACAAGGCTATCCCAATTGTTTTTCCAGGAAGTGCAGATATAAGGATAGATTTTACCCCACTTTAGCTCAAAACCAAAGAATGCCTGTCCAGCAAGTTCTTCATTAGGTGCTTCATAAATGTTTTTAAGGTCTTTGGCCACTTCCCTTCTGTTTTTATAAGGTACTTTTTTAAGACTGTTGCGTATTTGATGTACGATACAAAGCTGGGTAACTGTTTCTGGAAAGATAGCTTGTATAGCTTGTGTTAATCCTTTTAAGTTATCGCTGCAAGCAATGATAATATCCTGTATTCCCCTGACTCTTAAATCTGTTAATGCTTTCATCCAAAACGAAGCACTTTCCTGTTCATTGATCCATAAGCCTAATACCTCTTTATGCCCGGCAGTATTAAGCCCTGCTACGATGTAAATACATTTATTGATGATCTTATTGTCCTGCCTTACTTTAAACACAATACCATCTAACCAAACCACTAAATAGGTACTATCTAATGGACGTTGTTGCCACTCTGCAACATCTATTAAAACTCTTTCTGTGATGTTTGATACCGTAGAACTGCTAATTTCTACTCCATACAGCTCATTGATTTGCCGACTAATGTCTGCCGTACTCATTCCTTTGGCATAAAAACTAATGACCACATCTTCTATATGATCTATCATTCGTTTACGCTTAGGTATTAGCTGTGGCTCAAAACTGCTTTCTCTGTCTCTGGGGACATCAATAGTGTAGCTACCTTTAGTTGTTTTAATCGTCTTTTGTTTACTGCCATTGCGTTTATTGCTGCCCGAAGAATTTTCATGCTTCGCATAACCCAAATGGCCATCTAACTCGCCTGACAGCATTTCTTCTACACCTCGTTTAAACAAAGCATCCATAAAGCCTGAAAACTCTTGTCCAGTCTTGAATTGCTTGAAAAAATCAGCTGG
>NZ_WHPF01000038.1 GCF_013106755.1 Limnovirga soli
CAGCAAATATTAGGCTGCAATTTTATACTTATCCACATAAGGTTTTTGTTTTTTAACAACAGCAAACATAATATTGACTAGTTTAAATTTTATTTCGTTCATGACAGCCATGTGATGTTTCCCCAGGGCAATTCTTCGTTCATAGTAAAGGTTTAATTCTTTATTATGTAATACAGCCGCTCTGGCAGCCATTTGCAATAATGCCTTTATTTGCTGGTTGGCCATTTTGCTGGTTCTGGATTTTGCTTTGATGCTTGTACCTGATGTAAAGTCATAAGGTACAACCCCGATGTATGCGCCAAACTGCCTGCCGTTTTGAAAACTGGTAAAATTTTCTGTATAGGCAATCATAGTCCATGCATTGATCTGACCAATTCCCTTGATGGAAGTAAGCAGCTCAAAATTCAATTGGAATGCATCATTGGCTTTGATAAGCTTTACGATTTCATCTTCCGTTTTTTCAATGAGCTTCTGAAAATCAGCAACAGTCTTTTTAAACCTTTTCAAAATGCTGTCTGAATCAGGTAAGTCCATCATATACTGCAATTCTTTATACCTGTGGTCGTAAGCTTTGCGGTCTGCAACAAAATCTTCCCGCTGGCTTAAAAGCCTTTTAAGGCGTACAATATTAGCAAGACTGCCAGTTTCAGCTGCCAGTTTGGATTGCTTCTCATCGCCATATTCAGCAATGCGTTTTGCGTCAATCTTGTCGCTCTTGCCCCTGACCATACCCATTGATCTTTTTAGTGCAAGCCCGGAGATGCGCACATAACTAAACATTTTGGCCTGGCAGAACTGAACCAGCCTGTACTCATAGCCCCCGGTAAATTCCAATACAAAAAGGCAATCTTCAGGCTTTAATTTGTTTACTTTCAGCAAGGCCAGCAGTTTTTTAAATCCTTCTGAATCATTACTGATCTGAATATGCACTTCGATTGTTTTAATAAAAACATCCAGCGTTTTCTTTGATACATCAATGCCGATAATTGTTTTTCTTTGCTCCATAACTTTTTTTTGAAGGTTAAAAAAAGTTGCTGTTGTCTAAGACCTTTGTTAGTACTTGGTAACTACTATTCTACATGGACCTGCAGCAACTCAAAGAAGAACGGGGACTATTACGCAATTAGGGTCTGTAACCCAGTCGCACACTTAGTTCACCCCGTTCTTTTCTTTTGCAATTATCCACATTTTTAA
>NZ_WHPF01000039.1 GCF_013106755.1 Limnovirga soli
TGTATGCTTCCCCTTTTGAGTACGCTTTAAAAGTAGACTTTTTCTTTCATTGGTCATTGTGTTCCTGATGGGCGTAGTGAAGCGAAGGCGTAGCCGAAGCGTAACGAAGCCCATCAGGAACGGCCTGGCTTAGTCTTTCCCATTTTTGCCTGTACAGTACTGGTGGCAAACCTCCCAGTCCATCATGCGGACGATGGTTGTTGTAGTCTTTTATAAATTCATCGGTTACCTCTCTTACTTCATTTAGGTTGTCAAATAAATAACTATCAAGCACTTTTTCTCTATAGGTACGGTTAAACCTTTCGATGTATGCATTTTGTGCAGGCTTGCCTGGCTGTATGTATTTAAAGTCAATTTCATTTGCCTTGCTCCATTGCTGTGCAAGGTGCGCTATAAATTCAGGGCCGTTATCCATGCGTATTCTTTGGGGTTTGCCATATCGGGCCTTCAAGTGTCTAAGCACCCATAACATACGGCTGCTCTTTAATGAATAATCTGTTTCTATAAAAAGTACTTCGCGATTAAAATCATCTATTACATTAAATGACCTGAATTTCCGACCGTTGCTTAATGCATCGCTCATAAAATCTATACTCCAGGTTTGGGTAAATGCAGCTGGCACTTCCAGTTTTTCCTGAATGCGTGTAGGCAGGCGCTTCTTGGCCTTACGTTTTTTACGTAATCCTAATTGTTTGTAAACCCGGTATACACGTTTATGATTGACCTTGTGACCTTGCAAGCGAAGACGGTTGTAAAACTTCCAAAAGCCTTCGCCTTCTATATTGTTTGAAAGATGCTGCAATAACTCAATCAGCGCTTCATCATTCTTTACAGATTGATAATGTAATGAACTCCTGCTGATATTTAACAGTCGACACGCCTTGCCGATGTCTTTGGGACGTTCCTTACGCACATCAGATATGATAGCACGTTTATCGCAAGGCTTTACAACTTTTTTTCAATAAT
>NZ_WHPF01000004.1 GCF_013106755.1 Limnovirga soli
GTAAAAAGGCATAAAAGCAAATTCTATAAAAATACAAGCCAAATTAGCCCAACATTAACCCAAAAATCAGGCGTACTTGCGTCGCACTCTTGTACGGCTGGATTCTTAATGGACCTAAACCGCATGGAAGAGGAATGCAAAAGTTGTATGAGGAGAAAGATAAGGTATAAGAAAAGTTTATTTAGCAATCTGAGAGGAGCTGAGGATTAAATTTTACCTAATTATTAACTACCGGCTAGCTTGTTGTAAATGTGTATTAATAATTTCAATTACTTCTCCATATCCAACAACTTTTTGACCTTCACCGAATTCAAATCGTTGTCCTACGAATAAATATTTTTCAAATAACATTGGACTTAATATCCTTATTTCTGCAGTCACCGTTTCACCTGGAAATACTTTTTCTTTGTCAACAAATAACTGTTCACCTGAACTCATTTCTTTTCGTCCGTCAAACCTAACATGAGGTCTATATCCTGATGCTGCATATCCATTCCTTCCACCTTCCTCGGTTGTGAGGTACGTCAGTTTTGCAACAAAGTCTGGGTTGCCTTTTTTTACTTTGTCGATATAAACAACTTGAATTCTGTTATCAGCTTTATATGTCAAAAAATATGGTTCTTTCTCAAAATGTATTTGAAATTGATTATTTAAGAACTGTGTCCTGATATTTTCCACTTGAATTTTGTCAAACGAATAAACTTTGTCATGTAATTCTTCTATTCTGTTAAGCCACTTTTCAACAGAACTCATTATGTCTGCCGAATGAATGGTATGTCGGTAATTATTATTTGAAGTTTCAGTTCTGTATGAAAATGTCTGAATCATGAAGTAAGTCTAAGTTTAACTCTAACTTAAAAATATACTAACTAAATAGCCTTTCCAAAAATGAGTTATCATCTCTATGTTGGTAGCTAGGGTTGAAATCCCCTTGCTTACTCTACTACCGGTTAGGCGTTTTATGAGTACATCAATTAAAGGCTATCTCAAGATTTTAATCCCCATAACCAAGCGTCGCCAATCTCATGGTCTTGAACGATTTCAATAAATTCAAATCCATTATTCTGTAAAATTTTTGTAGAAGCGTTATGTTCTGGTGCTGTTTTGGCAGTGATTGTTATTGTTGGATCTGTTTGTCGTGAAATTGAAACGAGTTCTTTGCAACAAAATGAAGCAATTCCCTGCCCTTCAAATTCTTTAAACGTCCAATAAGCAATTTCTACTTTGCCTTCCTTAGGTTGTCCAGTGAATCCACAAGAACCAACAATCTCATTTTCTCTTACCACAAAGTATCCAACCCAAGGTAGGTTAAAGCCAATTATTTGGTAGTAATCATCGTAAGATTTCAATAACATTTGACAATTATCAGATGAGTAAATGTCATTAGATTTGTCAATATTGAGTTCAAGTATTTTGAGTTTCATTTTCAAACACTTTTTTCTTTTCTTTTTGGTGAAAGAATTCAAGGCTTCAGATAAGCTTGCCGCTAACTCAAAAATATACGAACTAAATAGCCTTTCCAAAAATGAGTTTTTATCCCAATGTTGGGAGCAGTGGGCGAAATCCCCTTTGCTACCCGAATGTATTAAACTTGGCGTGTTATGCTTGAGCTTTTGTTGATTTCAATATTTTGTCAACTGATGTTAATGTGTCTAATGTAAAACCAAATCTATTGGTTATTACAAATTTGTCTTTAGGGTTTAAAAATATGTTAAGGGTAAATGGCGAATACAAATACCTTTTCCAACCTGAATAGTGTATTAATTCTGAGGTAATTTGCTCTATTCCATATATTTTGATTTTCTCTCCAGACATTCTACTATTTAGTATCAGAATCATTTCTTTTTTTTGTCCGTCAATTTGAATTTCGCTTACATGGTATTGGGTTAATATGTCTCCAAGTTTACGAAGGAAAATAACAACGACTCCAATAATAAAATTATCCCTGGTAATTGAGTAAAAATAATTTAAAACAAAATATACCAAAGCTGCAAATGCAATTGTCCATAGCCAACTTTTCAGTTCGTTAGACCAAAAATATTTCTTGTTTGTTTTAAAAAATTGCATTGTTAGATTGTGTCAAAAAGTTGCCTGCAAAAATAGACGAACTAAATCCCCATGCAAAAAAATGCTACTATGGTTAATCAATGCTATTAAAGTGCGTTTTCTAAGTTCCTCTTATACCCGGTTAACAGCCCATTAAATAATCCAACCGTACAAGTGAGTGACACAACCGGTGATGCCATGAAAAACAGCTGCTGGTAACAAAAACCTTGCATTTGCCCCACTTTTAAAACTTATTTTATGGGTTATTAATCCCTTATGCAATTGGTATCAATTAAATGCTGTAATTTTTGATTGCTTTTATTTATTCACTTATTTACTGCAGGGTACCTTATTGCTGCAGTAAATAATATTTCTAACATGCCATATGTACACATTTGCCAGCAGTTTTTATAGGCGTATTTTTCTTTTAGTTGGTATGATGGTTAACTTGCTTAGTGCCGTTCAGGCGCAGGATACCATTATACAGTCGGGCCCCGTTAAATTTACAAAGCATATCGTTAGCCGCACTTTTATTTCGGAAGGGGTGGCTGTGGGGGATGTAAATAAGGATGGTATCACCGATATACTTGCCGGTAATTACTGGTTTGCCGGCCCCGCATTTAGGCCCACCATGCTGCATACAGATACCCTTACGCAGGTGCCCGGCTATAGCACCAGTTTTTTAAATTTTTGTATGGATGTAAATAACGATGGCTGGCCCGATTTAATACGTTTTGACGTGCCCGGAAGCACCTGCGCCTGGTACGAAAACCCAAAAAATAAAAAGCTATTATGGCCATCGCATCTTATTTTGTCCACGGCCGGCAACGAAACACCCGCTGTTGAAGACGTAAACAAAGATGGCCGTATGGATATTATTTGTAACGATACGCTGGCTAAGCAGGTAATATGGTTACAAGCACCTACCGGTAAAAAAGATACGGTTTGGCAGCGTCATATTATTAGCAATAATAGTGGCTTGGCTACCAACCGCTATACGCACGGACTTGGCTGGGGCGATATAAATAAAGATGGCCTGGAAGATGTTTTAATTAAGCATGGTTGGTGGCAATCGCCGGCAGATGTTACCACGCCCAACTGGACATTTCACCCCGCCAATTTTGGAGAAGATTGCGCCAATATGTTTGTGATGGATGTAGACAAAGATGGCGACCAGGATGTATTGAGTTCCTCCGCACACGATTATGGCATTTGGTGGTACGAACAACAGCAGGATGCACAGAGTAATACCAACTGGCTAACGCATACCATCAGCACCTTATTTTCAGAATCGCATGCACTGGCTTTGCAGGATATTGATGGCGATGGACAGCCCGACCTGATTACCGGCAAACGTTATTTTGCCCATAATGGTGGCGACCGCGGCGGCTACGATCCGGCCGTTTTGTACTGGTACCAATATATACCCGGCACCACCCCGCAATGGATACCTTACCAGATAGACAATAACTCCGGTATTGGCAACCGGTTTATAGTAGAGGATATTGATAAGGATGGATTAATGGACATTGTGATTTCCAACAAAAAAGGGGTATTCTTTTTTCAGCAGATAAAATAAATACATGGGCAGAATAACCATTATTGGCCCGGCGATAGATTAATATGGCATCGCCGCTTGCGTCGCACTCTTGTGCGTTTAGATTGTTTATTGGGCATAAGTAACAGGTGAAAATTAGCGTCAGTATTTGACATGGTACTTTTGGTGGTTACTGCACACAAATTTCCGGATCAACTCATTTTAGTTACCCTATAAAAATTTAGCCGCAATTCCTACCAGTGCAGATATGCCGCCGTTTATTTTGTTAATGGCAGCTGCTTTAGCCTGGTTGTTATTGGTGGCATCTTTCACTTCTGCCAGAACCTTTGCCAGGTCTGCCTTGCTAATGCCCGAATCCTTTATAATGGCTTCTACCTCATCGTCATTCAAACTGGTTAAACTGGAGAATTGAATAGTAAACTTATCATCAGCCATTTTTGCAGCTGCTTTTGCAAATACATCAAATTTGTAGGCCATAATAAATCGTATTAATGATATACTTGCTTACACTATTAATAATTGTATTTCAGGATAACGGGTAATAGAGAAAATATAGTTTAAGTGATGGTGGTAAAGATGCATACAGTATGCGAGGCTTTAAGGAAAAGCTTTGCCTAATTAGCCCTAAACAATTGCAACTTAAGCCGCATATACTGTTGTAAAAGAATAGGGTATATGTTATAGGTAATATTCAGTAAAAATATACTGCAAGCCCAAACTAAACTGTTTACTGCAAAAGCATACACTGTTGTTTCAAGAAAGAATACCAAACATATCCAGTGAAATTTTTCAAATAAATAAGTAGTGTGTAAAAGTGTCGCAATGGAAGTGCGATTATGCCTTACTGCTTTATATTGCGGGAACTTCTTTTTAATGAGTTTGTTTATAATTACCCCATTCTGAATAAGGGTCTCCATTGATGCTACACCCAGTTTTTTATAGATGCCGGGATCTTTTGCCAGTTGTAATGTATCCAAAAATCTCTTTTTGAAAATTATTGGAATAAAGCTGCTGGGGATAAAAAAATAAAGAGGCAACAAGCTTTCCTCTGTATACCAAAACAGGCAAACTGGTGTAAAGTGTATTATTGTCCATACCAGGTTGGGCACCATATTATACCTGGCCAGGAGTTTTTTTATTCTTTTATCCTCTTCACTACTAGTTAAAGGCATTATTGAAAAGTGTTTGTTGATTATGCTTGCAAGATTTTGGCTGCATTTAAAAGTAGTATTTAAAAATTATTCCTTCCCTACTGGCGCGGTTAAATTTGGGATGGCTTCACATATAATTGCCTACGTTTTCATCATTCGCTATAATTGATAATTGTATTGGCGTAATAATTCATGCTTTAAAAAGCTGCCCAAACAATCCGAACGTACAAGAGTGCGACGCAAGAGTAGCCAAATGTGTAGCCTGCAGCCGGGTACCAACTGGTGGTAAAGAATTGGTGAAGGGCTTAAGTGTCAATCAAACATTTTATATATCTTTCAGCTTCATTATTAATTGCCTAAATATATTTTCATGCGAAAGATTGCCTGCTGCATTTGCCTTTTACTGGTTGTGTTTTATTTTTCTGCCTGCCATACAGGTACCAGCTCACCTAAAGTGTTGCTTTTTGTTAAAACAAAGGGCTACCACCACGAATCAATAACCGCTGGTATTGCCGCGATTGAACAACTGGGGAAGGAGAATAATTTTGGAGTAGACACCACTACCGATGCATCATTGTTTACTGATGATAACCTGAAACAATACCGGGCAGTTGTATTTTTAAGTACCACCGGCAATATTCTTAACAGCGATGAACAGGTAGCTTTTCAACGCTATATAGAAGCAGGTGGTGGTTTTATGGGCATACATGCTGCAGCCGATGCTGAGTATAACTGGGCATGGTATAATAAATTGGTGGGTGCTTATTTTAAAAGTCACCCCGGCAACCCCAATGTAAGAAAAGCCACTGTTGATATTACAGATGCTGCAAACCCTGCCATGAAGGGTTTACCTGCCAAATGGGAGCGTACCGATGAATGGTACAATTACAAAAATATTAATGCCGATATTACTGTATTGGCTACACTGGATGAAGATAGTTATGAGGGTGGCGAAAACGGCGCCAATCACCCGATTGCCTGGTATCATGATTATGATGGTGGCAGGGCTTTTTATACCGGCGGTGGTCATACAACAGAAAGTTATAGCGAACCCTTGTTTTTGCAACACCTGGCTGGTGGTATAAAATATGCCATGGGGCCTGATACTGCCCAACTGGATTATACAAAAGCCTATGCTACAAAAGCACCGGAAGAAAACAGGTTTACCAAAGTGGTGCTTACCAACGACCTGAATGAGCCAATGGAAATGGCAGTTGCACCCGGCGGTACCGTATATGTAATTGAGCGTACCGGTAATTTTTTCGCCTATAATCCCACCGCTAATACTACCAAACTGGTGTACCGGTTTCCGGTATTGCTGGATACAAAAGATGTATCGGGAAATGGATTATTAGGTGTAACGATTGACCCTGATTTTGCAGTAAATAAGTTTATTTATTTCTTCTACACACCTATCGATAAAAATTACCACCAGAATATTTCCCGGTTTACCATGATTGGCAATGATTCGCTTGACCTGGCTTCGGAGAAAGTGATTAAACAAGTGCCAATTGATGGGGAAGTAAGTGCCCATACCGGTGGCTCGCTGGCATGGGATAAAAACAAAAACCTGTTTATTTCTACCGGCGATAATACGGTTCCCTTTGAATCGGATGGGTATGCACCATTGGATGAAAGGGCCGGCAGAAAAACATTTGATGCCCAACGCTCGGCCTCAAATGCCAATGACCTTCGTGGTAAAATTTTACGCATACACCCCGAAGCTGATGGCAGCTATACTATACCCGAAGGCAATCTGTTTGCAAAAGGCACAGCAGGCACCCGGCCCGAAGTGTTTACCATGGGTTGCAGAAACCCCTACCGTATATCTGTAAACCAGCAAACATCTACTGTGTACTGGGGCGAAGTTGGTCCGGATGCAGGGGAAGATTCCCGCCATGGCCCAAGAGGGTATGATGAATTTAATCAGGCCAAAAAGCCCGGCTATTATGGCTGGCCTTATTTTGTAGGCGATAATAAAGCCTATAACGATTCTGATTTTGCTACCAAAGAAGTTGGGCCACTCTTTGACCCGAATGGCGCAACCAATACCTCGGTAAATAATACCGGTATTCAACAATTGCCACCGGCAACAAAACCCATGGTTTGGTACCCATATAACCTCTCGAAAGAATTTCCTGATCTTGGCGAAGGCGGCCGTGCTGCCATGGCGGGTCCATTTTACCATTACAATAAGAGCACTGCCAAAAAGAACAGTATTCCGGCCTATTACGATAATGCGTTGTTTGTGTTCGATTGGATGCGTAACTGGATATTTGCCCTGCGTTTTGACGATCAGGAAAACTATACCCGTATGGAAGCTTTTATGCCATTAACCGGCGATTTTAAAAGACCTATTGATATGGATATTACCCCCGAAGGTGTAATGTATGTATTGGAATATGGTACCATTTACGGAGCAGATAATGATGATGCCCGGCTGGTAAGAATTGATTATAACGATGGCAACCGTGCACCCGTTGCTAAAATTGAGGCCGATGATACCATAGGTTTGGCTCCCCTGAAAGTAAGTTTCAATAGCAATAAAACCTACGATTACGACGAGGATGATCAGCTGAAATATGAATGGACATTTGAAGGCAATAAAGTGGGGGCTACAGAAGCTAATCCGGAATATACTTTCGCCAATAAGGGTGTATACAAAGTTACCCTTAAAGTAACCGATCCTTCGGGGCTTAGTTCAACAGACACGCTGGAAATTAAGGCGGGCAATACTTTGCCAGAGGTAACCATTAATACCAATGGCAACAGCTCTTTTTATTTTGACAAAGCTTCGCTGGATTATACAGTGGCGGTAACTGATAAGGAAGATGGTAACATCAATGCCGGGAACATACAAGTGCAACTAGATTATGTGCCAAAAGAAGCTGGTACCTGGAAAACAGTAAATGGACAGGGGGTATGGATCAATCCGGCCCAAACCCTTATCCAATCCAGCGATTGTAAAGCTTGTCACCAAATTGATAAACGAGTGCTGGGTCCGTCATTTAAAGAAGTAGCCGAACGATATACCAGTTCCCCTGCGGTTATTTCAACACTGGCTAATAAAATCATCAGCGGTGGGGCAGGTGTTTGGGGCAATACCCATTATATGACAGCCCACCCGCAATTGAGTAAAGAGCAGGCAAGCACTATTGTAAAATATATTCTATCGCTTATCCAACAAAAATCGGTGGACAGTTTGCCTGCAACAGGATCGGTAGTGTTGCAGCCCTCGAATAGTAAACAGGCAGGCACTTATGTATTGTCTGCCACTTATACTGATATGGGTAATGGCGTTGTGCCTTTAACCGGCAAACAGCAGTTGGTATTAAGGCCACCTTTTATAGAGGGCGAAGATGCAGATATAGTAAGTCGTATCAATCGCGGAACCAATGAGTTGGGCAGCATTCATAACAAATCTTATTTTGTATTAAAAGCAATTGACCTTAAAGGCATTAGTCAGGTTACCTATAATTATTCTTCTAACAATATTGGTGCTACATTGGAAGTGCATATAGATTCCGCCAAAGGCGCCATTATAAGTACGTTGAACTATGCCGCTACTGGCGATTGGAATAAATACAAACAGGTATCTACCGCCATACAAGATCCAGGTGGTAAACACGATTTGTATTTTGTGTTTAGAAAAGATACAGAACCCAACCATGATATGTTTGCACTGGATTGGTTGCGTTTTGGAAAATAGCAATGATGTACCGGGCAGTTGAGGTACTATCAGCATCCTTGCGTCGCACACTTGTACAGCAGAATAGCCATTAGCTAAAAGCCCATACAGTTATGCAGTACAAGTGTGCGACGCAAGTACAGTTGCCAAATAGTCAACAGCCGGGCAACAAAAACCAAGAAATAATTTATAAAAAACAGTACCATTATGGCAGGCGATACTTTACAGATAAACAATAGAGCCAAAACCCAAAATACCTACGATGCCATTGTAATTGGTTCTGGCATTAGCGGCGGCTGGGCAGCCAAAGAATTAACCGAAAAAGGGTTAAAAGTATTAATGCTGGAACGTGGCCGTAATTACGATCACATAAAAGATTATGCCACTGCCGGTAAAAACCCTTGGGATTTTACCCACCGCGGCAAAGCAACCACCCAATATAAAAAGGATAATCCCGTCATCTCAAGAGATTGGGCCATGTATGGCACCGCCGCACAGGAACCCTTGATGGATGCCTGGGTAAACGAAAAAGAATCGCCCTATGTGCAGCAGCAGCCATTTGCCTGGTGGCGTAGTTATAGAATGGGTGGCCGCTCATTGCTATGGGGCCGCCAAAGCTACCGGTTAAGCGATATGGATTTTGAAGCCAATGCCAAAGACGGTATTGCTATTGACTGGCCAATACGCTATAAAGACCTGGAGAAATGGTACGATTATGTAGAAACCTTTGCAGGCATCAGCGGCACAAAAGAAGGGCTGGCGCATTTGCCAGATGGACAGTTTTTGCCACCCATGGATTTAAATTGTGTTGAAAAAGATGTGGCTGCCCGAATAAAGGAGTTGTACAAAGGCCAGCGTCATATGTTTGTTGGCCGTGTTGCCAATCTTACCCAGGAAATACCAGGTAGAACCAAATGCCAGTTTAGAAACCGTTGCTGGGAAGGTTGTCCTTTTGGCGGGTATTTTAGTACCCAGTCATCCACGCTGCCTGCGGCGCTGGCAACAGGCAATTTAACCGTGCGCCCATGGAGTATTGTAACGAAAATTATTTACGATAAGGATACCAGGAAAGCCACAGGCGTAGAAGTGCTTGATGCAGAAACCAATACAACTTATGAATTTTATAGTAAGATCGTTTTCTTAAATGCATCTGCATTGAACAGTGCGTGGGTATTAATGAATTCCGCCACGGATATTTGGCCCGATGGACTTGGCAGCAGTAGCGGAGAACTGGGGCATAATATCATGGATCATCATTATATGCTGGGCGCCCAGGGCACCATTGAAGGTTTTGAAGACAAATATTATTATGGCCGACGTGCCAATGGTTTTTATATTCCACGGTTTGCCAATTTGTATGGCGATAAAAGAGATTTTTTACGGGGCTATGGCTATCAGGGCAGCGCCAGCAGAAATGGCTGGAGCCGCGATATTGCCGAACTGAATATTGGTGCAGATTTTAAAGAAGCACTTACCGAGCCGGGTGGCTGGAGCATTGGCGCTACCGGCTTTGGCGAAATACTGCCTTACCACGAAAATAAAATTACCCTTGATAAGCAGGTGAAGGATAAATGGGGACTAAATGTACTTTCTATGGATGCCGGTTTAAAAGAAAACGAACTGGCCATGCGTAAAGATATCATCAAAGAACTGGTGGCTATGTTTGAAGCAGCCGGTGTAAAAAATATTACTACCTGGGATAAGGATTATAATATTGGCCAGGGCATACACGAAATGGGTACGGCGCGTATGGGGCGTGATCCAAAAACCTCCGTGCTAAATGCCAATAACCAGGTTTGGGATGCCCAAAACGTGTTTGTAACCGATGGGGCAGCCATGACTTCCTCTGCCTGCCAAAACCCTTCGCTTACCTATATGGCGCTAACTGCAAGGGCAGCCGAGTTTACCGTAAACGAAATGAAAAAGGGGAATTTATGAGCTGCCAAAAAAAAGCAGTTTAGATAAAGTAGTTGGCAATTTTAGGTAAAAGGCATTTTTGTGGGCCTGGCAATAGATTAAAATGGCATCGCCGCTTGCGTCGCACACTTGTGCTTTTGGTAATGCTGTGCAGCTTTTAATAAACTCAAAAATAGTTAATCGAAATAAAAAATTGTAGCACCAAAAAAATGGATTATTATTTTTATTGAATTAAATACATTTTATCTCGTTATAAATTAAATGGCCTTTTGATTTTCGGATTAATTAACCCTAAAAATTCTTCCTAAGTAGGAATATCTTGCAACATAAATAAGAATAGGAAATTTTTATTATTCCTTTATAAATCTTTTGCTAATCACAGTTTTACCGTTACTGATGATTAATGCATAGTTGCCTATAGGAAGTTGTGATAAGTTATATGAAAATGAGGTATTTACGGTGCTTGCTGTTTTTCTTACATTTCCATTTATGTCCACGATACTAAGTTTGTTATTAGCGGATGCACTTAAACCTTCTATTTGCAAACTATATTTTGCAGGGTTAGGATAAATTATGACTTTTTCATCTTCATTACTTTTTGAAATTATTAATGTATTGCTATAAGATATGTTTTCGGAATTATTTACAATTCCAACCCTATAAGAGTTTGTACCCGAAGGAACATTAAAGTCTTCGAAAGTCTGGAGATGAGAAGCGTTACTTCCAAATATCTTCGAGATTTCTACAAAAGGATTACCGTTATTGCTTCTTTGAATACTGTAATAATTTAAATTTCTATTAAGTCTGTCTTCCCATGTAAAACCATGATGATGAAGCCATTTTTTTATACGAACATATATAGGATTTTTAATATTATTTGTTGATAAATACTTGGAGACCATATAATTAGTTGTATTTGTTTCCGAAAAATAGCTACCACCTGATGCCGTAAATACACCGTTATGGTCAATAAATAATTTTTCAAACAAACTGTGCTCACCAGCATTATAATTTACCTCAGAACCGTTTGTTCCAAATGTTGAATCTATATTACCGCTGCTACTAAATCCATACAACGTTGCATAATACTTTGTACTTGGATATGCTTCAACAAAACGCCCGGCTACAACAATATTGTTGTTTGACGTTATTCCTATTTCATTTCCTTCCGTCCAATTATATCCCATTTCCAAAATTTTTATTCCATTATTACCAAATGCTGCATCCGCATATCCTTCGGCAGTGTATTTTACCAACGTGAGATTACGAATACCTTTGCCTTTATAGAGGGAGTAGCCAGTAGCTAAAATAAAACCATCGTGAACTTTTATGTTTTTTAGTGAACCACTTCCAGTACCGGGTATTAAAATTTCTGCTTGCCCCTTGCTTCCAAAAGAACTAACCAAAGAACCCTTGTCATCTAATTTTAGTAGAATATAAGAAAGAGTTCCTGCTGCCGAATCATATGCTATATAAATATTTCTGTTGATATCAACTGCCAAACCATTTACTTCATAGACTAATGATTTGGTTAAAAAAATCGAACCGTTGTTTCCAAAATTTTCATCTTTTGTGCCGTCAGGCATGTACTGGTTAACAAACAAACCTCCTGGTTTTTGAGATTCGCCGCCTTCATTATCCGCGGTACCGGTTATTACAATCCTGCCATCAGATTGTAAAATAATTTTATTAGCATTATCCTCTTGTTGAATGTCCGATAGAACTATTCCATTAGCGCCAAAACTGCTATCTAATTGGCCATTTGATTTGAAACGGACCACTATAGCATCTGCTCTATTTGTTGAAGTTCTGTTGGGAATACTACCAGTAGCTAGTATTTTACCATCTCCTTGGAGTAGGATATCGTTGCAAATGGCTCCGTTTAGCACCAGATTATTAACCACACCTTCGGAGCCAAATGCTTCATCTGCAGTTCCGTCTGGATTATATCTGGTCAGTAAAAAATTTCCGCCACCCAAAATAATTTTTCCGTCTTTTTGGATAGCCAAACTATTGCTGAACTCTTGAATCCGTTTATCTACTAAAACGCCGTGATTTCCAAATGATTCATCTAATGCTTGTGAAAAAGCATATTGCGTAAAAAAGCTAAAAATTAATACCAAGAATGTTTTCATAAAAATGTTTTTAAGTTGATATAATTTTTTTATTCTATTGCGCAGGCAGTATTGCTGCGTCCATTATTTGTTTCGCATTTTTCCTAATATTCTGACATTCAACAAATTGATAATTTATAAGCAATTGATACAGTCAGTTCACAGTGGATTTCTCAAAAGATTCTGCGAACGAAGGCGGAAGTCTTAAGTGGATAGGGATTTTTATAGTGTTTGAAAATAAAAACATTTTCTTACAATACAAGTTAATTTTTTAGCATATTAAAAAACTAGCGCCCGGTCAAACAAGTATTTTTAAATGCGATAATAGTCCCCTGCTGCGACATTAAAGTAGCATTGCTGAAAACATTTAAAGCTATTTTTTTAAATGTTTTAGTAATAAAAAAGCCGTTCAATTGAACGGCTTTAAAACAGTGCCCAGAACAGGAATCGAACCTGCACTACCTTGCGATAACCAGATTTTGAGTCTAGCGCGTCTACCAATTCCGCCATCTGGGCGCTTTCGCAACGGTATTTTGCATTTGCATGCATTTTTAACCGGGGTGCAATATTACTACGCTATTTTAATCCAGCCAAAATACGGCTAAGATATTTTTTCTTATAGTAGTAATCTTTTACTTGCAACAGTTCTTCTTTGGTAGAAACACCGTCCGTATAATGTTCAATAATCTCTTTAACAGGTGCATATATGGCTTCTTGAATGTTTTGTAATTCTTGTTGAATGGCTGCTTTTTTGGTAGCATCTTCCTCCATGCTTGCTTCCATTAGTTGTTCATTAATATCCATCATCTCCATTAAAAAACTATTGGAGAGCTGGTATTTTTCTTCCACTTCTATTAAACCGTGCAGTTGCAATACATACTGTATAGTAGCATCCGGCTGTTGTAAGGTTTTATAGGCTTTGTTTATCAATGCCGATTGTTCCAGCATATCTGTTTGCTCGTCTTCGCCGGATTGCGTATAAAAATCTGGATGATATTTTTTTTGCAGTAAAAAGTATTGTTTGCTGATGGTGCTTTTATCTACTACCAACTGTACAGGTAAACCAAATAACTCGAAATAATTCATGTGTTAAAAATAAATATGTAAAAACCTTTATGCTGGCCCCGTTTGCCGGAAATGTAAAATTAGTTAAGTATGGCCAATAGCCATTATATGTAAGTGGCCTTTATGTTAAAAACCGGTCTGTTTGCTTACTACAAGCGGTATGATTTGTAGCTATCCATTCCTTTCCAACTTTATTCTTAGCTGCCACAAGGGAAGAACGATGCAGTGTGCGACGCAAGTAATGCCATATAATTGTTCTGCTGTTGGTTACCTAAAAGGCTGTTAGCAGCTTTTATAAACAATACAGTTGATATTAGCCCCGGCACTAACTAAAATTACTTTACTTTGCAATTCTAAAAAATAAGAACGAATGTTAGTTATTGGATTAATAAGAGAAGGGAAAATACCTGCAGATAATCGGGTGGCACTTACTCCGGCCCAATGCAAATGGATACAGAAAAACAGTACCAACATCTCCATTTTTGCCCAGCCAAGCAATAACAGAAGTTTTACCAATAAAGAATATGAACAGGCTGGCGTGATTTTAAAAGAAGATCTAAGCAACTGCGATATGCTGTTAGGCATTAAAGAAGTGCCGGTGCATATGTTAATACCCAATAAAACCTATCTGTTTTTCTCGCACACCAAAAAAAAGCAACCATATAACCAGGGTCTAATGCATGCCATGATGGACCGCAATATTACCCTGATTGATTATGAATGTCTGGAGCATGCAGATGGACAGCGCATTATTGGTTTTGGATTTTTTGCCGGCATTGTTGGTGCCCATAATGGCATAATGGCTTATGGTAACAGAACAGGTGAATTTAGTTTGGGCAGGGTGCATAAAAGCAAAGATTATCGGGAGTTAATACACACTTACTTTGGCCTTAAACTACCCAACATAAAAGTGGCTGTTACCGGCAGTGGTCGCGTTGCCCATGGTATTATTGAAGTAATGAACCTGATGGATGTGCAGGAAGTGGAGCCGGATGAGTACCTGCAAAAGCAGTTTTCTTACCCTGTATACACCCATTTAAAAGGCGCTGATTTATACCGCCATAAAGAAACTGGCCAATATAAAAGAGAGCATTTTCATGAAAATGCTGCTGATTATGATTGTTTGTTTGAACCTTTCTGCAGCGAAACTGATGTGCTGATGAATGGCATTTACTGGGATAAAGCTGCACCGCGCCTTTTTGAAATGGAGGCATTGCATAGCCCGGCCTTTAGAATTCAATCTATTGCAGATATTACTGACGATGCATTTGGCAGCGTACCCTGCAACCTGGGCGATGCCACCATTGATGATCCCATTTATGGGGTTGATAGGCTAACCGGTGTAAAAACAGCACCTTATTTACCCGGCAGTATAGATGTTATGGCCGTGGGCAACTTACCCAATGAATTACCCCGCGATGCCAGTCGTTTTTTTGGCGAGCAGTTAATTAAACATATTCTACCCGATTTATTGGGTAATGGCAGTGTGGTAATAGATAGGGCCACTATATTAAAAAATGGTAGTCTAACACCCCATTTCAACTACCTGACAGATTACGCAGCACATTAAAAATCAACGACATATTTTAATATTTTTGGCTGTTTATATGTGCTACTTTAGTTGCCTTATTTTATTATATGCGTACATCAATTTTACTGGTAGCCCTTACGGTGGTATTTTTTTCCTGCAAAAAGGATATTGAGGTTAAAGCGGTAAGCAGCGATGCCAGCAATAATGTGGCAACGCCCATTACTTCGGTAAAAGCAAGTTACTGGGATAGTGTATTTACGCGTTACGGTGGTGGGTGGACAGGCGGCGACCAGGCCGTATCCTACAAACTACCTGATGGCCGTTCTTTATGGCTATTTGGCGATTCTTTTGTAGATACCGTTTACCCCAACAGAAAAAGACCCGTTACCGGCTTTATTCATAATACCATGGTAACCATGGATGCGGCAGGCGGCAATTTTACTACCTATAAAAAGGGTACTGCTAAAAATCCGCAGCCCTATTTTCAGGCTACGGGTAAAAGCTATTATTGGCCTGTATTTACTTTTATGAATACTGCCAAAACCCAGGTATATGTTTTTCTTGATAAAATAAAACCAACCTCAGGCACTGGATCTTTTGCCTTTAAAGTAACGGGAGTAGATGTAGCCATTCTAAACTATCCTGATTTAACCATTCAACAAATTACCCCTTTTAGTACCGGCGATTTTATTAACTGGGCCGGTGCAGCCATGGAAAACGATGACGATTATATTTATCTCTATGGTACCGAAAGTACCCAGTACAATAAATTCATTCATATTGCACGTACGCCTAAATCCACACCTTTAAGCAGCGTAACTTATTTTGACGGTACCAATTGGATTAACGATCCTTTGCTTAGCAAACGCATGCAGGGCGGCGTTTCTGAGTCGTTTTCGTTTTTCAAAAATCAGGGTAAGTATTACCTGGTATCGCAAGAGAATTTGCTAGGGCCCAATATCTATATCTGGGATGCCCAAAGTCCTACAGGTCCATTTACCAGAAAAAGATTAATATATACTACCCCTCAATTGGCGGGTTCTGTGCCATTGTGGACGTACAATGCAAGTGCTCATATCGAGTTAAATCAAAACAATCAGTTACTGGTGGGTTATTGCGCCAACTCTCAAACAAGTGCAGGCTTGTACAGCAATGCAGATAGTTACCGTCCTTATTTTGTATGGGCAACTAACTGGGAATAAATTATTTCTAAAAAAGAGTATTATTTGGGCGTGCCCCTGGCGGGTCGGGCTATACGCTGCAAGTCCTCGCTGCGCTGCGGGCTTTACGCTGCTATCCCTCACGCAATAAATACTATAAATACAGGTAATAGGGTTGTAGCAACTGTATAAAATCGGTAGTATAAGTATTATCCGTGTTTTTTATGGTAATACTTTGTTCATCTGCCGGTGCATTGGGTTTGGTAAACCCAAATTGTATCATAGCCCTAAAATAGCCATGTTTGGGTGTTTGTTTCACCCCAATAAATTGTTGGACATACAATTTATTTGTAGCAGCTATTTCCAGCAGTTCGTTTGTGCGGGCAAATGGAATTAATATAAAAAATACACCATCCTTTGCCAGTAATTTGGCTGTAATATGCAACAATTCTGCAAAATCCAATGCATGGCTGTGTAACGCAAGGTTACGTGAGTTACTATTGCTTTTTAAATCGTGTTCATAAAAAGGTGGGTTGCAAATAATGGTATTGTAGCAATGTGGGGCTTTGTTTTTTGCGAAATCCTGTATAGTGTTTTGCCAAACTTGTATTTGATCCGCCCAAGGTGAAGCCTGTATATTTTCAGCAGCTTGCCCGGCAGCTTGTTTTTCTATTTCAACGGCATCTATATGGCATTGATTAAGTTGCTGTGCCAGCATTAGGGTTAATAAACCGGTGCCGGTGCCAATGTCAAGTACTTTAAAAGGCTCGGCCACCTGGTTTTGTAGCTGTGTTGCAGCCCAGGCCCCAAATAAACAGGCATCAGTGCATACTTTCATGGCGCACTTGGCCTGATGGATGGTAAACTGTTTAAATGTAAAATAGGTATTTGCCATTAGCGGTTTATATCTGCCAGCACGTTCATCCAAATGAAAATAGCGATAACTGTTCTGCAAATTGCCCCTGTATTAAAAGCCACAGTTGTTGGAATTATCCAATATTTTCTCCCCAATATTTATAGGTTATGCCTGATTAAATTGCTGATTGCGCCGGATTATAAATAATAGCACAAAACAGGTAATCACAGGCCTTTGCCCTATGTTGCCATATAGACAACCGTACAAGAGTGCGACGCAAGTAATGCCCAATTAATAAGTTTTGCCGGGCCAATAAATGCTATTTAACCGGGCAAATTGTTTTTATTTTTTGCCCTCGAAAAAACCTGATTGTTTTAAAATACCTTTTAAAATAATGATACGGGTGGCGGATAAATCTGCATCCTGAGGCCCCTCGATATTTAAGACAAAGGGGTAAACGTGTTTGTTTTCTTCAATCCAACCGGTAACCCAGCCAATGGTATTCCCATTTTTGCTGGTGCCCAATCCGGTTTTATAGCTAAGCCGGTAATTGGCATTGTTTTCCTGCTCCATGAGTTTTTTAATAATATCCTGTGTGCGGCCCTGGAATGGTAGTTGATTAAAGTATAATTTTTTTACGATACCCAATTCTTCGTCCGGTGTAACTTGGAGGGTATTGTCCAGCCAGAAAGTATCCAGGTTATTGGTTATGGTAAATTTGTTATATCGGGAGCCAATACCCAGCGAGTCTATCCAATGTTGCATCGTGTCCTTACCAATACGGCGGGCTATTTCCTGAAAATAGGGAACGGCCGACACCTTGAAGGCTTCTGCCATAGTTAGGTCTTTATCCCATTCGGGTCTGCGGGAAACGCCATCCCAGGGGATCACCATTCTTTCATTAATAATCTTTCCGGTTTCTATGCCAATTAATCCATTAATGATTTTAAAGGTAGAGGCGGGTAAATAAGTAGAATCTTTATATCGGTTAAGATTGTACACATTGAAAATGCCTTGTGCATTATCAAAAATGGCAAATGTGCCGTTAACCTTATTTTCGTCGAAAAAATGTTTAATGCTATTGTCTTCTACTACATTATTGGGGGTACAGGCATTAAAGCCCATAATAAGTAATAATGATAAATATAGTACCAATTTGTTCATGCTAAAAAATTTGCGCAAAGCTATTACAGATATGCTGCTAAAAATACTTTGTGTAAAAAACTTTGCATAAGATTTAAGGCGCAATAGATATAATTTGTGTTTTTGCTGGTGGTCACACAACCACCAGGCATAAATTTGCGTTTTATTCTATTAATTTAGCGATACATAATTGCCATAATGCACACCAACAAGCTTGTATATTATTTTATAGCCCTGATTTTTATAAGTAGTATGGTATGTATATCATGCCAGCGGGAACTTCAGGAACCGCAAACCGGCATTATTGTACCAATAGATACCATACACACTGATACTACCATTGATGATGTACCCGATACCATTATTATTCCCCAAAAAGATACCAATGTATATTTTATCAGGTTTAATGCCAATGGGGATGAAAAGCAATTTAATATGGTAGCCAGGGCCAGTTTTTTTACGGTGCCGGGCAGTGTTTTATATTCAGCCAATGTAGAAGGGCAGGAAGGACTGGTTGCATCCATTAGCAGAATTACCATGTATGTAAATGATTCATTAGCAATTGATACTGTCCATACCTATACCAATCAATTGCTGGGCAATACTTATCAGGCTACACTTGCTTATTTTAATGCATTAGGTAACCAATACTCCAGTCCTTCTTTGCAGGATGTGGCCAATGTACAAATAAGGTTTACCAACATTACAGATAAATATGTAGCCGGCACTTTTAGTGGTTCTACACAAAGTGTTTTGGGGCTTGGGGGTGTGGCTGTGCCCTTAATTTATGAAATAACCAATGGGGCATTTAAGGTGCACAGATAAACCTGCTTTACACAATCACTATAAAAAAAAGAGCCTCTGTAAGGGAGGCTCTTTTTTATGTTGCTATTTTAAAACACCTAATTCCTTTCCCACTTTTGTAAAGGCAGCTATAGCCTTGTCTAAATGCGCCTGTTCGTGCGCAGCACTTAGTTGTACCCTTATACGGGCCAATCCTTTTGCCACAACCGGGTAAAAGAAACCAATAACATAAATACCTTCATCCAATAGTTTGGCAGCAAAGTTTTGGGCCACAACAGCATCATACAACATAATGGGTACAATGGGGTGGTCTCCGGGTTTAATATCAAAACCGGCAGCTGTCATTTTTGTACGGAAATAGGTGGTATTGTATTCCAGTTTATCCCTTAATGCTGTGGTCTCAGTAAGCATATCCAGTACCGCAATGGATGCACCTACAATGCTGGGGGCTACTGTATTGGAAAACAGGTAAGGACGGCTGCGTTGTCTTAGCAGTTCAACAATTTCTTTGCGGCCACTGGTAAAGCCCCCGCTGGCTCCACCCAATGCCTTACCTAAAGTGCCGGTTATAATATCAATACGTCCCATTACGCCACGGTATTCATGGGTACCCCGACCGGTTTTACCCAAAAAACCTGAGCTATGGCATTCATCAATCATTACAATAGCATTGTATTTATCTGCCAGGTCGCAAATAGTATGTAATTGAGCTATGGTGCCATCCATGCTAAATGAGCCATCGGTAACAATAATACGGCTACGGCATGATGCAGTTTCCTGAAGTTTGGTTTCCAGGTCGGCCATATTGTTATGCTCGTAACGGTAACGTTGGGCTTTGCATAAACGCACCCCGTCAATAATAGAAGCGTGGTTTAATGCATCACTTATAATGGCATCCTGTTCATTAAACAAAGGTTCAAATACTCCGCCATTGGCATCAAATGCGGCGGCGTATAAGATGGTATCTTCTGTGCCCAGAAAACCGGCAATTTTTTGTTCCAGTTCCTTGTGTATGTCTTGTGTGCCGCAAATAAAGCGTACGCTGCTCATGCCATAGCCATGGCTGTCAATAGCTTTATGTGCAGCTTCAATTACTTTAGGATGTGAAGAAAGGCCCAGATAGTTATTGGCACAAAAATTAAGTACGGTTTTGCCATTTACTATAATTTCTGGTCCCTGCTCACTGGTTATTATGCGTTCTTTTTTAAACAGTCCGGCAGTTTCAATTTCTTTTAATTCGTTGGTAATGCGTTGTACAAAATGTTCGTTCATAAGGCTGTGTTTAGGTACAAAGATAGGGCAGGGGCCTGTTTAAAAAAATGGACTTGTTAGAAGCAATTAGGGTATGCTTTTATTTATTAACCGGGCCATGTGAGCTTTGTGCAGCTTTACTTGCGTCGCACTCTTGTACTTTCTGATTTAATGGCAGCAATAGCGCAATTAACAGTGGCTGGCATAAAAAAATGTTGCAGCAAACAATAAGGGTTGTTTTACTGCAACATTCATGTTGGTTGTAAGGTATTTCCTAGTAAATATCAAAGTAGTAACGTTCTATATAGGTGCCATTAAAATAGGTGGCTACAAAACGGCTGCCATAAACATAAACATAATCAAAGTTTAAATCTATGCTGCTATGCGAACTATTGTTACTTACATGAATGGTTAACTGCTGGTGTGGGCCATTGTAAAAACGACCGTACTCATCATAATAACTGCTGTTAACATTGTTTATATACCAGCTGCCTTGCATGGTGGTATTGGTTTCGCTGTAAGTGGCAGCACCATCGTTGTACAAATCAAAAATGCCGTTTTCTACGCCTGCATAAAACAGGCTCCATCCGTTGGCATCGCCTTCCTGGGCACTGGTTAATACCCATGAACCTGCAAGAGGAGATATAACTGGCTGTGGTGTATTAACTACTTTTATGCAACTGGTAAACATAAAAGTTAGAAGTATAAAAGTGGTAGTGTGTAATAATGTTTTCATGATGTGATGTTTTTGTTGCTGAATAATTTTTTGCTTATACCTGTACTAATGCAATTCCTTCGCCAGTTTTGGGTGGATTTCTTTTTTTGAAAGGCAATTAGATTTTATTTAACGCGGCGTGAAAAAAAATATAAAAGAGACAACAGCTGTAACATTTTGGAAAGCTTGTTTTACTACTTTGAAAATGGTGGTCATTTTTATTTTCTGGGCATAGGAATAGCAGTAAGAATCATGGTTTGCGTTTCGCTTTTTGTTGCTATGAAAGTGGAACGTACAAGTGAGGTATTTGAGTGACGAAGCAGCAAATACAAAACAACCTACGATCCCAAAATTTACTATTGCCTGCTACCAACAGTAGCATTATACAATAACGGGTGCGGCAGTGGCTTCCTCTGCCTTTGACGCCAGTAATGCTGTGCCAAAACCTAGAATAGCCATTAGCCCGAATGACCAGCGCAGGTTGAGCGCCTGTGCTATATAACCAATTACCGGCGGACCAAATAAAAAGCCCAAAAAGCCAATGGTTGACACTGCAGCCAGTGCCATGCTGGGGTTCATTACCTTTGATTTTCCGGCAAGTCCATACACCAATGGCACCACTGAGGATACGCCAAGGCCCGTTAAAAAAAAGCCTGCCGTAGCCATATAAAAATCGGGAAATATTACCGCCACTGATAAACCCGATGCGATAAGTGTACCGCTAATTTGTAACGTGGTTTTTAAACCCAGTTTTGTTACCAGCCTATCGGCAATAAACCGGCCACTGGCCATGGTGGCCATAAAAACGGTATAGCCAACAGTTACCAGGTTATCGGGTGCATGTACTTCCTTTCTAAAATAAATGCCACTCCAGTCGAACATACAACCTTCGCATGCCATACAGCAAAAAGAAATAATGCCCAGGTTTACCAGCGATTTATGGGGTAAGGTAAAAAGTGACTGTTTTTTTTCTTGTTGCATATCTTGCTTTAGGGCAAACCTGAAAACAATGATAATCAGCAATATAATTAGTAAGCCCACCAGTATAAAATGAAATAAAGGACTAATGTTGCGGGCAACCAAAAAAGTACCCAATGCGGCGCCGCTAAAACCGGCCAGACTCCATAATCCATGGAAGGAGGCCATTACCGAGCGTTTATATAAAATCTCCACACCAACGGCCTGCGTGTTCATTGAAATATTCATCAGGTTGCCCGTCATACCAAAGAAAAATAAAATGCTAACCAATTGCCATGTGCTGGTTACAAGGCCAATACTGCATAATAAACAGGCATAGAAAATAGTGCCAAAAATCATTACCAGTCTGGAGGAGAATTTGGTAACCAATACACCAGAAATGGGTAAACAAAGCATAGATCCAACCGGCAATGCAAATAAAACCGATCCCAGTTGCCCTTCGTTTAATTGCAAATGGCGCTGAATATCGGGTATACGCGATGCCCAGCTGGCAAAGCAAAGTCCAGACATGAAAAAAAAGGTACTTACTGCTATACGTGCTTTGCGTGGGCTTTGGTTGCTTGCAAACATGCTGCAAATATAAGGCCTTGCGCTTTTATGCGTTTATCAAAACTAGTTGTCAATTGTTGACCGGACTGTTTATTGTTAATTCAACTTTTCTTGCGTCGCACACTTGTACTGCAGTAATACTGCGCAGCCTAAAGCAAGCGGTAGAAAGAATAATTGCCAAATAATTTTTGTTATTGGTTTGGGGTAATTATCACGCTGCTACTACTATTTCGGCCAAACAAAACAGGGAAATACATCAAAGAAGCTGTTGCCGGGTTAATTGTAAATTTACCTGCAAACCTGGTTTCTAATGGTATGCTAAACACATGTTTTCCTTTGCTTAAGTAGGGTATAAACATCACCACCTTATTTTTAAAAAACTCCTTGTGTATATTCCAGTCGTCTTGTGTTTTGGTGGTATATACACATCCGGCAGGTATGGGAATTTCCAGCATAACATACTCGGCCTCTTCCTTAACAAACATCGAAATTTCCATATTTACTTTTTCGCCACTTTGTAAGGTGCTAATGGTTTGTTTATTTTTTTCAAAATGACTTTCTATGCTAAAATGGGTAGTTACAGCAGCGGGTGCATTATTCCAATAATGCTGATAGATGCTTAAATAAGTTATGCCTCCACCAGTTTTTTTACATTGCCATTCTTTGGTAGCATCTAAACTAAACTGTGCAGGAAATTTACTAATAGTTATACTCGAATCGCCACTAATTTGAATAGAAGCTTTATCGGTAAATGAATTATTTTGCTGTAAAACAAATGGCAGTATTGCATTGGTAATGGCTGCGCTTTCTACTGTATTTCTCCAATAACCATTGGTTCGCTGCGAAAGAAAATATTGTATAATGGCAGGCAGCATATGGGCAAAATCCTTTTCATTAGCCAATACTTTGTAGGCAACAATGGTAGTGGCTATATTATTATTATACCAATGATAATTATCGGTTCCCCAATGTACATCGCCCAATATACCATTAATTGCTTTAGCTGTTATCTGTTCTAAAATGGTGTTATGCGGTATTTGTAAGCTTTGCATCAAGCTTATATACTTCCACTGCTGGTATTGTGAAAGTGAATCATACTGTATTGTTTTAATCCATGGTGTATAATCCATTTGATGATTGGCAGCGGCCATAGTACAAAGTGAGGTAAGCAGTACATCTTTATTAAATAAAGACAGGTTGTTTTGTAAAAACAATAACCCATTCCTGATATTGTTTTGTACCAGGGGATCTTTGTTTAACATAAGCAGCGCATTAATTACATAGTTGGTAATATAATAATCAGCCTTGCCGCCTCCCCACCAACTCCACCCGCCATCAAATAATTGTTCTTTTTGTATTTTTTGTATTAATTGTTCAATTTGTTTTTGATTATTTGAAGGCTTGTGCAGGTTTTCATTTATAGTTTGTTCCATTAACAGGCCCTGTAATTTGGAAGCTGTTTGTTCCATACAGAAATAAGGATATTCTTTTACATGAGCCAGTTCCTGTAACAATAGGTCAATACTGTTATTAGTAGCCGTTATATTCAATGTTGCAGCAGTAGTGTCACCGGTAAAACTAAATGCAGTATCTTTTATTAAAACCATAAAATTGCCTTTGTATTCTTCTGTTCCTTTTTTTAATACGGGTATGCTTTTTTCTTCCCCGTCAGTAAATCCGGTGCTTGTTTTTAAACTAAAAGATGTTTTTATGGTATCTGTATTGTCGGCAATAATATTGTAGGGCGTTATTATGGAAGATTGTGCTGCAATGTTTTTTTGGTCTGTACGATCCTGGTTTTTATTAGTATGGAAAATGGTATTGATGCCATAACTATCATTGGTATAATTAAATGCTTTGGTAATAATAGATGATGAGTCTCCTTCTAATAAAAATGATGGCAAATTTTGTTGTGCCAGTAATGGCTTAAAGGATTTTATAAACAAAGTAGATTTACCTGTTCTTAATTTTTTATCCATTGCCAATACATAAATATCCCATCCTGTGATGTTGTCAGGATATGTTACAGCAAATCCGGCTTTTCCATTTTTATCCGTTTCCAGTTCGGGTTCCCAAAAAGCATAATCCCGGAAAATGGTGCGTAAGGTTTTGTTTTTGGTAGCAATAAGTATTACCCCATTACTGGCACGTGAACCATAAATAGCGGTAGCTTCGGCTCCTTTTAGAACAGTGATATCGTTTAGCTGCTCAGGGCGTATAAAATCGGGTAATTGATCGTAAGCAATTCCATCAATAATGTATAATGGTGCATTTTCGCCGGTTATAGTGTTAGCGCCTCGTATACTAATCCTGTTACTGCCGCCAGGATTGCCATTCACCGTAACACCTGCCACTTTGCCTGCAAGCATATTATTCGTAGCAAATGGAAAGGATAATTCTTTTTCTCTAATAGAAATTACAGATCCTGTTAGCTCTCTTTTTTTTGCCGTGCCATACCCTGTAACAACTACTTCCTGCAAATATTGAACTGACATGTCTAATACAGCATTTGCAGTAACTAAGCTTTGTTCGTTTAGGTTTATTTCAAGCTCTTTAGTGGTATATCCTACAGCAGATATTATTAAGGTGTATCTACTGTTCTTGAGGTGATTGATAGTATACATGCCATCCCCGCCAGTAACTGTTCCTGTAGAAGTGCCCTTTATCATAACAGTAACACCCGGAATAGGGTGCTTTCCCTTTTTATCAGTTATTTCTCCTGCTATCATAGCATTACCTGCCATAGCTTTTGGTAAATTGCTGATAACAGTATAAGCATCCTGTGCTGGTGTTTTTTCTGATATTTTTAAGAGATCCAGCTCCCTGCTAGTTTGCTCATTAATCAAATCATTTATTAATTTGTTTTCGGGTTCAAAAACTGCTTTTAATAAGTTTACACATAGTGTACTATTTGAATTAATGCTAATATTCCCTGCCTCAGCAACAAAGAAATGGTTGGTTACCAGCAGCAGTCGATACTTGCCTACCGGAATATGGTTGATTTTTTGGTAGCTACCATTATATACAATACTAGCGTGCATATCAATTCCCTGTAATACAAAATATTTTATTGAGCTATCTGCGCCTGTTTTAATATAAAGTGTGCCGCTGGCATTTGTCATATTAAGTGTTGCCGGGTTGGTAATTGTAAGATAAGGCACCATAATAGCAGGTGGGTAAGTTATAGTGGGCAAACCTGGTATTGTATCCCCCATAATCCATTCAGCCGCAATTGATGGTAGTTTTGTATCATTTTTTGTAATGCCAAATACTGGTTTCTTTTCTAGCCTTAATATTTGTTTGGATATATTATATTCATACCCCGGTTCAAAATTAAAATGCATATCAAATTTACCCGGTGCAAAAAAATGCAGACTATCCCCTTTTGTAAAAGGGCCAATCAGGTGCCTTTCGTTTTTATAAAGCTTTACCAGGGAGGAGTTTTGCCATACATAACTATTATTATTAATACTATTATTTTCCAGTTGAAGCATACAATGCTGCAGCAAATATTTTTCGTTGCTGGTTAGTGTATCGGGCATGCTAGTGGTATTGGTTTGTAATGGCAAATGCTCAATATCAAAAAACAGATCGTGTTTATAATTGGGTTGCAGGTAAATGCTGTCTATTTCTATATATTGATTTTTTAAACGAATGCCAATTTGGGTATATCCTTGTGGGCAGTTAAAGGCATATTTTCCCTGCTCCGATGCACCATTATAATACACCAGTTTTCTATTTACATAAAGCAGGTAAATTTCTTGTGGAATAGCATTTTTTACAGCAAAAACACTAAGCTGTGGCAAAAATTCCCCAACAGGTATAGCTACATCCTGGTAGCCGTCTTTAGGTAATAATACCTTATAATAAAGTAAGCTGTCCAAACCTGCTTTATTTACCCAGCCTTCATGTTTTCCTAAGGCGTATTTTTCAGTAATATAAACATCATCCTGCTCATACGTGTCATAGTTTATCATGGGCCTTAGTTTGTATTTATGCAGGTATGGTGGTTCGGGCACCCGAACATCCTTCTTTAACTGTGCATTGTAAGCTGCAGCAGTCAGGTTTACATGGGCCGCAGGCTTTCCTTTATAATCTTTTACGGCTATGTTTATGCTGTCTTTTTGCCCCGGATAAATGGTATTGTTGGTGTTTATTTGAATAGAAAGTAGTTTGTATAATAATGCAATATTTTGATTTTTTTCTACCTGGTCTCCATTCCACACATATTGCCATTTTACCTGGTACATTCGGTTTTTGTGAATGGGTTTAGCTAACCAATATATATATTCGGATACGCTTTTGCCAGTGGCAATAATTTTATTTCCGTCAAATACAGTATAGTTTACAGGAATTTTATTTGGGTTATGCAATACAAACCCAACAGAATCTTTTATGCTTATCCTGGTTAAACTAACTTCATAACCATTATCCAGGGTAAAATCAATAGAATCTTTCTTATTACCGTTCACCGTATGGTAAAACCGATATCCAGTAACAAAGGGATCTATTTTCATAGAAAAGGGATAGGTTATATTTATCCTTCTGCTGGTTTCGCCACTTAGCTCTACATAACCTTCCCCTTGCTGGCTTTTGCCATTTTGCATATTGGTAGCAGTAACGCTATCCTTTTGTTGATTAATTACCAATTCATTGCTTTCAGGCTTATAAATAATATTCTTTTCCTCCTCATGCATTTCATTATTGGCGTTTATAAACTGGCAATTGGCAACTAAACTTAAAGTTGCATGCGGCACCACATTGGCTGGTATCTTAATCACTGTTTCTTCAGTAGCACTTAATGTTGTACGAATGGTGTATACTGTATCTGGTACATAAACGCTGTCCTTACTAAAATCCAGTATGGAATAATTTAGTAAGCTAAACTGTATACTGCCATCTAAAACAGACAAACCATTGGCATCTTTTGCACTGGCAGTAAATTGTAAAGTATCATTACTATAATAAGTTTCTTTTGAGGCGTTTAAGCTATAAGTACTTATTTCATCCGGTATATAGTCTTCGGTTTTAAAACTATTGCGCAATACCTGTTTGCCTGCCTTGTTTCTAAAAACAATATTGTAGCTAATATCATATGCCATTGTATCGTTTAAGGCAAATGCATAGTCATAGGCGCCGGCAGTCTTTGGGTTTAACTGGGTAAGTAATTGACTTTTATTGGTTCCCCGGTTATAGTATTCCAGGTATACATTTAGTGGTTGTTTAAAAGGGTGGTGATGTTTACTTACAATAAAGGCCTTAAAATGTACGGTATCTGTAAGTTTATACTTGGGCTGGTTAAATAACATATAACCTGCTGAGCCGGCAAAATGCCTGGTCTTGTAATTATAACGCCTGCTTTTAAATAAACCCGACACATATCTTGGGGCCCACAATATAGTGGTGCCAACCCTGGTTTTTCCAAAATTATTTAGTCTTTGCCCCAGTATGGTTTTGTCCAGCACTTCATCAGCATAAAGGGTGGTAAAAATAGTATCTGTGGGGGTGTATACCTTTATATAAGCCTCATCTGGCTTGCGTTGTGGGATAAGGTAGTTGCCAGCTAATGGTTGGTATCTGGCCGCTTTCTTATTTACAAAAACACTCGCATTGTTTATAGATCCGCCATTTTTATCGCGTACTTCCAATTGTACCCGGTGCTGATTATTTACAGCATAAACAAACAAATCGCTGCGTCCAACAATCCATGCTGCCACCATATTATCCTGCACATTTATTAAAACATAGTGCCCCTTAGGTAATACCAATTCATCAATGCTATCAGTTGCAAACACATAAAACGGTTGCTCATCCAAAAAACGGTCTACTGGTATACCATCTTCATTCAAATATTTTTCGGCACTATCGGCGGCAATTTTATAAGCAAAAGTAGACAAGCTTTTTTTCCTTAAGTCCTTTAAATTGGTTTGGGCCGCCATTACCATGGGGCAAACCATCAGCGCAATCAGGATAATTTTTCTCATAATAGTCTGGTATGCAATACAGATGCTGCTATTTACGCAATTACACAAGCCCATTATAATTTATTTATTAGCAGCATATTGGGTTATGCCTCTTTGCCCAATCCGCTTATCTTTGCACCCCGTTAAAGTATTTTTAGCCGGGCAGGGTGCCTATAGCAGCTTTACTTGCGTCGCACTCTTGTACGGAAGAATATATGGGGGCAAAGTCTGGCGGAAAAACTGCCTTTGATTTATGGAAGCTGCGGCAGGTTTCAACAGTACAAGAGTGCGACGCAAGCGGCGATGCCACACGTATTTTAGCCGGGCTAACATTGCATTACAAGCGCAATTGAATAAAAAACAGATAAAATAAAAATAGAATGTATCGTACACATACCTGCGGCCAGTTAAGGGTTACCGATGTAAACAAAGAAATTACATTAGCCGGCTGGGTGCAAACCATTAGAAAATTTGGTGCCATTACTTTTGTTGATCTTAGAGACCGTTATGGCATTACCCAACTATTGTTTGGCGAGCAATTACAACCAGAATTGGACGCCAACCCACTGGGCCGCGAATTTGTAATTCAGGTACAGGGCTTTGTACAGGAACGCAGCAATAAAAACCGCAACATACCTACCGGCGAAGTAGAAGTGCAGGTGCACAGCTTTAAAATTTTAAACAAATCGGCCGTGCCGCCTTTTACCATTACCGATGAAACCGATGGTGGCGACGATTTGCGTATGAAATACCGCTACCTGGATTTACGTCGCAATGCCGTGAAAAAAAACCTGGAATTGCGTTATGCCGTTAGCCGTGCTACCCGCAACTACCTGCACGAGCAAGGGTTTATGGATATTGAAACCCCATTTTTAATAAAATCTACACCCGAGGGTGCCCGTGATTTTGTAGTGCCTAGCCGTATGAATGCCGGACAGTTTTATGCTTTGCCTCAAAGTCCGCAAACATTTAAACAGCTGTTAATGGTTAGCGGGTACGACCGCTATTACCAGATTGTAAAATGCTTTCGTGACGAGGATTTGCGTGCCGACCGCCAGCCCGAGTTTACACAGATAGATTGCGAAATGTGTTTTGTAGAGCAGGAAGATATTCTGCATATGTTTGAAGGACTTATCAAGCACATATTTCATGAAGTAAAGGGTGTGCATTACAAGGAAAAAGTAGAACGCATGACCTGGGAAGATGCCATGTGGCACTTTGGTAACGATAAACCCGATATTCGTTTTGGTATGAAATTGTGCAACCTTAAAAAACCGGCATCGGTGTTTTTACAAAAAACAGATAATGCTGCCCTGATAAATGGTGCCGATTTTAAAGTGTTCGACGATGCCGAAACCGTTATTGCCATTGCTGCACCCGGTTGCAGTGAATATACCCGCAAACAAACCGATGAACTTACCGAATGGGTTAAACGCCCTCAAATTGGCATGAAAGGTTTGGTGTTTATTAAGTGCAATGCAGATGGTACCTATAAAAGCAGCGTAGATAAATTTTATAGCGAGGATAAACTAAAAGCCATTGCCGAGGCTGCAGAGGCACAGCCCGGCGACCTTATTTTAATGCTTGCCGGTGCCGAAGAACGCACCCGCAAAGCCATAAGCGAACTTAGGCTGGAAATGGGCAAAAAACTGGGTTACCGCAAGGAAACAGAATTTAAATTGTTGTGGGTATTAGATTTCCCGCTGTTTGAATATGATGAGGAAGGTAACCGCTGGGTAGCCCGCCATCACCCTTTTACATCGCCAAAACCGGCAGATATTGACGTGATGATTAACAATAACCCGCACATTGAAGATGCAGCCAAATACCTGGAACATCCTTATGCCAATATTAAAGCCAATGCCTACGATCTGGTGCTAAATGGTAATGAAATTGGTGGTGGTTCTATCCGTATTTTTCAACGCCCATTGCAGGAGAAAATGTTTGCTGCATTGGGTATGAGCGAGGAAGAAGCTATGCATAAATTTGGTTTCTTGCTGGGTGCTTTTGAATATGGCGCTCCACCACATGGCGGTTTGGCTTTTGGATTTGACCGTTTATGTGCTATTTTGGGTGGCAGCGAAAGCATTAGAGATTTTATTGCCTTCCCTAAAAATAACAGTGGCCGCGATGTAATGCTGGATGCACCGGGCCCAATTGATGAAAAACAGTTTCAGGAGCTGAATATTATTTTAAACCTGCCCGAATAAGGGTTATATTTTTTAGCCGGGCAGATGAGCATGCCCTGGCTTTACTTGCGTCGCACACTTGTGCAGCAGTAATTTTACGCAGCTTTTATTGCATAAATAAATTAAAGAGACCCGTTTTATCACGGGTCTTTTTTTATGTCAAACCTTATATGCTGCCATACAGGCAACCGTACAAGAGTGCGACGCAAGTAATGTTGCCCATAGCTGCTATGCCGGGCTAAAAAAGAAAAAAGACAGTTGCAATAACTGTCTTTTCCAGAATAATAATGTGTAGCAAGCTTAAAAAGGAAGGTCGTCTGCATCGCCCATATCTGCTGTAGCAGTTGCTGGAGATACATTGTAAGCGGGTGCAGCGGAAGGTTGACTATAGCTGTTGGCGCTATTGCCATCGCTACCATCACCGGCCCTTGAGCCCAATAATTGAACATTAAGAATACGCAAACTTAAGGCAGCGCCCTGGCGGCCATCGGTAGTCGTATAGGTGCGTACTTCGGGGTTACCTTCTACGTATACCTGTGTACCTTTTTTAAGATAAGGGGCAATGCCGGTTCTATCGGTCCAGTATGCACATTCTACCCAGGTGGTGCGTTCTTTTTGGGTGCCTTGTGCATCTTTGTATTTCTCCGTATGTGCTACGTTGAAATTGATGACTGTTTTTCCGTTCACGTTGTTTACTACGGCATCTTTACCGAGGTTTCCAATTACTAATAGTTTGATCATACACTGAAATTTTATTATTAAGGCAATAGCCTAAGATACTACAATTTTGTTTGCGTTAAAAGGAGTTTATACACATTCTGATAGACAAAAAAAAGCCGGCTTTTGGCCGGCTATACTATTGTGTTTGCTAAAATTATTTAGCCAGTTTTGCTTTTAAGTTAGTGTCTAAAGCATCCAGGAATTCTTCGGTATACAGGTAATGTTCACCGTGATTTACTTTATTGCCATAGATACAAACGGCCAGGTCTTTGGTCATTTTACCACTTTCAACTGTTTCTACACAAACAGCTTCCAATGCATGGCAAAAATCAATAAGCTCCTGATTGTTGTCTAGTTTGCCGCGAAACTCCAAACCTCTTGTCCACGCAAAAATTGATGCAATGGGGTTGGTAGAAGTTGGCTTACCTTTCTGGTGTTCGCGGTAGTGGCGGGTAACAGTACCATGGGCGGCTTCTGCTTCCATTACTTTACCATCCGGGGTTACTAAGGTAGAGGTCATTAAACCTAAAGAACCAAAGCCCTGTGCAACAGTGTCGCTTTGTACATCACCATCATAGTTTTTACAAGCCCAAACAAAATTGCCATTCCATTTTAAGGCAGAAGCTACCATGTCATCAATAAGACGGTGCTCGTAGGTTATGCCAGCTGCTTCATAAGCGGCTTTGAATTCGTTTTGATAGATTTCTTCAAAAATATCTTTAAAGCGACCATCATATTTTTTAAGGATGGTATTTTTGGTTGAAAGGTATAAAGGCCATTTCTTTTGTAAAGCGGTATTAAAGCAGCTTCTGGCAAAACCTTTAATACTTTCATCGGTGTTATACATAGCTAATGCTACGCCATCGCCTTTAAAATTAAATACTTCATATTCCTGTACGGTGCCATCTTCGCCTTCGAACCTGATGGTAAGCTTGCCTTTGCCTTTGGTAAGAAAATCCGTAGCGCGGTATTGATCGCCAAATGCATGGCGGCCGATACAGATAGGTGCTGTCCAGTTAGGTACCAGGCGGGGTACATTTTTGCAAACGATTGGTTCGCGAAAAACGGTACCATCTAATATATTACGAATGGTGCCATTCGGGCTTTTCCACATTTGTTTAAGTCCAAATTCCTGCACACGTGCTTCGTCAGGGGTAATGGTGGCACATTTAATACCTACGCCAAATTCCTTTATGGCATTGGCAGCATCAATGGTAACCTGATCGTTGGTTTCATCACGGTATTCCATGCCCAGATCATAGTATTTTATATCAACATCCAGATAGGGCAGGATTAATTTATCCTTGATAAACTTCCAGATGATTCTTGTCATTTCATCTCCATCCAATTCCACAACCGGGTTGGATACTTTAATTTTTGAGCTCATATCTATTGTTTTGAGGTTGTAAAAACGATTGCAAAAGTAATTGTTTCATGAATTAGAATAAACAAAAACAATTTTAAGGCTTTATGCCAGCTTTTTGCCTGGGCGGAATAGTATAAATTTCTAATATAAAACCAGAAGTAAACTGTACAAATCTACGGCTGAAAGAGGCAATGTTTTGCTGGCCATTTGGCTAAATTACCAATAGTATTAGTCAAATAGGGTATACCCTAAAATTAGGGGTATGGCATTTTGCAAAAGGCAAAGAGCGTTTTTCCAGCTAAAATTGTTGCATCCAACAAATGTTGTATTGCGCACAAGACTATCTAATTTATCTAAGCATTATTTGAACAGGTGTTCACATATCCAATAAGGATTACTCTGGTGCATTTGGATGAGCTGATGTTTGAGCATTCTTAATTTTGCTGCTTATCGCAAATCCGGTGGCGTTTTTAAAGAGTTATAGTAATAAAAAAAGCTACAGTATTTGTAGCTTTTAAAAAATGCTTTTTATAAAACTCGAAATTTGCTAAATAAGATTATTGGCAATAGCATATTTAATAATCTCTGCATTGGAATGCAAATTTAATTTCTCAAATATCCTTGATTTATACGTGCTAATGGTATTTTTATTCAGGAATAATAGCTCCGATATTTCACTGGTACTCTTACCTTCTGCAATAAGCTTAAACACTTCAAACTCTCTGTCAGAAAGGGATTGGTAAGAAGCATTTTCTGTATCGTCTCTTATAGAATTGGCCAAAAGGTCGGCAAGTTCGGGGGTGATATATTTTTTGCCGCTTAAGATTTTATCAACTGCAGAAACCAATTCTGTAATAGCGCTTTCTTTGGTTAAATAGCCTGATGCTCCGTTTTTAATGGCCCTTACGGCATATTGTTCAACGGGGTGCATACTCATAATAAGTACCAGTGTGCTGGGAGATTGTTCTTTGATTATTTTTAAGGCTTCAATACCAGACATATTGGGCATGGTAACATCAGATATAACCAGATCGTAATGTTCTTTTGTAACTTTTTTTACCAGCTCAACACCATCACTAACGTCATCAATTTGGGCAAAGGGAAAAGATTCTGTTAATACTCTTTTAATGCCTTCTCTAACCAGGGAGTGATCGTCAGCAATTATAATCTTTTTCATTTCCGTTTGGATTTTGTGTAAAAATACTCTTTCTTAAGTTAAGAAGTGCATACAAAAATCCGGAAATAAGATCATATATTTTTTATTCAAAATAGTTTATCTTTCAATCTGATAAGTTATTCATGGATAACAGGTAAGCATTCTGGTTTGTTTCAATGAATTGATCAATCAGCTAACTTAACGATACTCATATGAAAACTGAATTAACCAATATTTGTAAAGAAAAATCATCAAGGTTTGTGGCTTCATTATTTCCATCCTCAATAGATCATCAGTGCCAGCAATTGGCTTCAGACATTGCCGGTATTGGCTTTTGCCAGTTGCATTACTCAGAAAATCACTTGTTATACGATCAAAAATTGCTGGATATACTACACTTAAGTGAGTATAATAGCCAGAATGGGTTGTCAGATTTTTTTAGCCTGCTGCATATGGATGATGCTGGTTTTGTAAAAGAGGCAATTGACAATGCAATAATCAGTGGCCAATTAACTATTGAATGCAGGTTGGTGAATGAAAGTAATATACAACGCTGGCTGGCTGTAAAAGGCACTGTATACAATTCTGAAGATACTTCAAAGCCTGTTTTACTTCTGGCATGTAGAGATATTACCCAGGAGAAAAATTCTGTTGAAACAATTGCTGCGCTAACAAAAAAACTTTCGCTTGCAACCAGCTCGGGCAAAATTGGACTTTGGGATATTTTACTGCCCGATTTTGAAATTCATTGGGATGAATCTATGTACCAGCTTTTTGGGCTAGCCAGCAACAAAGCGCAACCACTATTTGCAGTGTGGCTAAAAAGTATTCACGAAGAAGATGTAGAAGCACAGAAAAATATTATCGAAAATGCCATTGCCGAAAAAACAAATTTTGAATCGGAGTTTCGTATAGTTAGGCCTGATAACTCTATACGTTATTTAAAATCCTATGGTTTTTTAAGGCATAATACTAAAGGTGATGTATGCGGTGTACTGGGTGCTTATCTTGATATTACCGATCAAAAAAATGCGGAGCAGGAGCTTTCCCGCCTAAACCAAAACCTGGAAAAAAGAGCCGAGGAATTAATTGCTTCCAATAACGAGCTGGAACGCTTTGCCTATATTGCCTCACACGATTTACAGGAGCCGCTTAGAATGGTAAGCAGTTTTATGCATTTACTTACCGATCAATACGGCGACACACTTGATAGCGCTGCAAAAGAATATATTCATTATGCTGTAGATGGCGCAGAGCGTATGAAACGGCTAATAATGGATTTGCTGGAGTATTCCAGGGTAGGTACCAATAAAGATAAATATGAACAGGTAGATATTAACCAGGTATTAAAAAATATTGAGCAGGTTTTTGAGCCTGAATTATCTGAAACAAAAGGACAAATTATTTATGGCGAATTGCCAGTTATAAAAGGTATTGCCACACAAATAGAACAATTGTTTCAAAACTTAATTAGCAATGCTTTAAAATACCATGGCAGCCTGCCCCCAAAAATTTATATTACCTATAAAGAAGATGAGCAGTACTGGACATTTTTTGTAAAAGACAATGGCATTGGTATTAATGCAAAATTCTTTGAAAAAATATTTGTAATTTTTCAAAGATTACATTCCAATTCAAAATACTCTGGTACAGGAATAGGCCTTGCTGTTTGTAAAAAAATTGTAGACCGGCATAAAGGAAGTATTTGGGTAGAGTCTGAGCCAAATATTGGTAGCATTTTTTATTTTACAGTGTATAAATATTTATAATAACAGGCATTATTTACCCGGCTGCAAAACAATTGGCATCACCACTTGCGTCGCACACTTGTACTGTGAAGCATTGTGCAACTAATATGAATTTTTTGATGCCATGAAAACAGAACGATGAACCGAGCGTGGCAAGTAAAGCCTAATAGATATTTAAAAGCTGGCTAACAAAAATAAAAGGCTATAAACCCAAACACCTGATTTTTCATAGCTAATGAATTGTATTATTCCATTTAAATAATTATACCGTGTTAGACAAACAAATTGATATTTTAATTGTGGAAGATAATCCCGGCGACAGGCTTATTCTTTCTACGTATCTTAAGAAAACAGGTTTGCATATTGGTGAATTATTTATTGCAGAAGACCTGGAAAGCGCCTTTGCCATTTTATCAGAGCAAAAACCCGATATAGTTTTTCTGGATTTGTTTTTGCCGGATTCAATAGGGCTCGACTCATTTAGACGCGTTGCCAATGTAAATGCATTTATACCCATTGTAATTTTAACTGGTTTGTCGGATGCCCGGTTGGCGCTGGAAGCCATTGCATCAGGCGCACAGGATTATTTGATTAAGGGTGATTTTAATGAAAAGATTTTAAATAAAACCATACAGTATAGTATAGAGCGCAAGCTGGCACATTTACAGCTGGCACTAAGTGAAAAACGTTTCAGGGCCTTAAGTGAAAATAGTTATGATGGATTAACTGTATTGAATAAAGACCTTGGCATTATAGAAATAAGCCCAGCCGGCAGAAAAATTTTGGGCTATTCGCCAGATGAAGTGATAGCACAATTTAGTATTGAGGTTATTCACCCCGAAGATCAGCAACTGGTAAATAAATCTTTAAACGAAATACTGGAAGATGCCACCATTGTGCGGCTGATTGAATACCGTTTTGAAATGCCTGATGGCAGTTATAAATGGCTGGAATCATCGTTTCATAATTTGTTACATGAACCTGCTGTAAATGCTATTGTATTAAACTACCGCGAAATAACAGAGCGAAAAAAGTCTGAATCATTACTAAAAGAATCGGAAGAACGTTATCGTTTTTTGTTTGAGAAAAACCCTATGTCAATTATGATATGGGATATTGCCACCCTGCAAATATTGGAAGTAAACGAAACCATGAATTTTGAATATGGCTATTCAAAAGAAGAGCTGCCTGGTATGGGTATTATGGATATATGCGCTGCAGAAGAACAAAAAGCATTTAAACAATTTGCGGATAAATTTTATACCAGTGCCGACAATTTATTTACAGGTATTTGGCAACATAGAAAAAAGGATGGCGAATTAATGACCATGGAAATATTTTTTCATAAAATTTACTATCGTGGCCGGCAATGTGTATTGGCTATGGTAAAAAATATTACCGAAAAACTTTTTCTGGAAGCAAGACTGGAAGAAGAAAAATCTAATCAGCAAAAACAAATTACTGAAGCAATTATTAAAGCACAGGAAAGGGAGCGGGCCGAGATTGGTAAGGAATTACATGACAACGTTAACCAGATATTGTCTATTACCAATTTGTATTTGCATTGCGCCATTACAGGTGTAGGATCTAAGGAAAATTTTATTGCCGATAGTAAGAAAAATGTAATGGATGCCATGAAGGAAATACAAAAAATTTCCAGGGCTATTACACCACCAGATATTTCTTATCTTGGCTTAGAGCCTGTCATAAAATCGCTTACTGCCAATCTCAAATCAACCAATATGTATGAGATTGATCTGGTGCTTGATTTTGGCGAGGAGGAAGAGATAAATAATAATATAAAGCTTACTATATACAGGATTATTCAGGAGCAAATCAATAATATTATCAAACATGCCGAGGCCAAAAAAATCAATATTACTTTAATAAAATCTGATGATAATATCCTGGAACTGGATATTGTAGATGATGGTAAAGGTTTTGAAATGGGTAAAACCAATTATGGCATAGGGATAACCAATATTAAAAACAGGGTAGAACTGTATAATGGACAAATGGAGTTAATATCCTCACCCAATGCAGGTTGTAGCCTGCATGTTACATTTCCATTGTAATATATAAAGAAATAAAGCGGATTAATATTAAGCAATTTGTGCCTGAAAATTGGGTACAAAATGCTTTATTAACCACTTGTTGTATTTCAGGTTTTCTATTTCTGCCGGATTCAATGGCTTTGATAAAAATTCAATAACACTTTTATATTTTCTTGCTTTTATCGGATCCTGTGGATCAACAGATGAAGACAGAATTACTATTTTAATTTCAGGGAATTTATTGCCAAATTCTTTTTCGTAAGCCTCTATAAATTGCCAGGCATCCATCACGGGCATATTAATATCCACAATAATTAATTCCGGCATTTCATGGTATAGTTGCAGGCTGTTTAATTCCTTCAGGTATTCCAATGCGGCATTTGCACTTAGTAAACCTACATAATGCTCGCAAAAAGCTGCTTGTTTTAACTGGTACTTTGATAGAATGAGCGTTACTTCATCATCATCAATGGCAAGTGTACGGTGTATCATGGCCGGTTAATTTAAGTTTTTAAACAATATTTTATATTGGGTGCCCATATCAATTGCACTATCTATTTCTACTGTACCGCCTAAGGCTTTTACCTGAGATTTTACTGTGTAAAGTCCAAGTCCTTTGCCAACCGAGTTTTTATGAAAACGCTGGTGCAAACCAAAAACCTTTTCCTTATATCGTTTCAAATCAATGCCCGAACCATTATCGGCATAATATAAAATGGTATGATTGTCTGTTTTTGTTGTTTTTACCTCTACTTTTAATTGTCTGTCGGTAGATTTATATTTAATTGAATTAGAAAGCAGGTTGTACATGATATTTTCCAGGTAAGTTTGATTAAAATAAACCCACTGTACCTCGTTAAAATTCTCATCAAATATCATATCGGCCTCTTCAATCATATTTCTGAGGGATAGTTTTACGTTTTCAAAAAGCAGTTTAAAGTTTAGTAACTCAACTTTTACATTTTCTTTTTTTCTGATTAGTAAAATATTCATCAAATCCTGCAAAGTGTCATTTAACTGTTTGGAGGAATGCACCACATTCTCAAACAGCATATTTAAGGTTGGGTCTGGTATTTGCTGCAATGCAATTAACTCTTCAAAACCAAGTATGTTCGATAAAGGTGCTCTAACATTGTGCGAAATAATATAGGCAAATTCCTGCAGGTCTTTATTGCTTTGGGTTAATTCTTCAATCAACAGGTTTTTTTCCTTTTCACTTTTTTTGCGTTCGGTAATATCTCGGGTGGCACCAATTAATCTAAGTGCTTTACCCTCTTTATCTCTTAAAATATAGGCTTTGTTTTGAACATGAATATAAACGCCATCACCGCGTTTAACCCTAAACTCTTCGGCATATTCAGTTTTTTTGCCATCGTTTAAAACTTTCAGCAGGTTCTTATACACTTTACCAATATCCTCGGGGTGAATACTTTCAGCCCATTCAAAAGGGTTATCGCTGCATAAAATATCATCTTCCCCCATTAATTTTTTCCAGCCTTCTTCACTGCGGTAAAACAATTTTTTCTCCAGGTCGTAATCCCACACCATATCCTGTGTTGCTTTTGTAGCCAGGGTATAGCGTTCATTCATTTCCTTAATTTTAACTAAATTTCTTTTTCTTTCTATACTGTATTGAATGGTTTTATATAAAATCTTTTTATCAAACTCGCCTTTTTCCAAATAATCCTGTGCACCGTTTTTTATGGTTTTGTATGCTACTCTTTTGTCTGAGTAACCCGTTAAAACAATAATGGGTAGATCTTCTGCTACTTTGTTAATGGCATTAAAGGTTTCTAATCCCGAGCTGTCGGGTAAAAATAAATCCAGGAATATTAAACTAATGCTTTTATCCTTTTCAAGGTAGTGAATAGCATCCGCCAGGTTTTCTACCGAATGAATACAGCAAACAATCTCTGTTTTAGAAAGAATGGTTTTAATGTAGAGCAAGTCACCAGGATTGTCCTCTACAATAAGAATGTTTATATTCTCGTCAATAGTTAGCATATTAATTACTTATTGGCCTTACGGATTTTGGATACGAAATAGGTTCAGTTAGCACTTTTGATGTATAAAGTACCCACTATAAAAATGCACAATGGGTAGTACCTCAGAATGAAATGGTGTAGAGATAATTCTACAAACTAATAAATGTGGTAAAAAAAAATGCACTAACTACCATTTTGGTTGTTAGTGCATTTTGTAAAAGAATTGTTATTGGCCCGGCAAATTAACCTTGGGCAACTGTACTTGCGTCGCACACTTCAGGGTTCCTCATTTATGGCAACTAATCCGCTTTGTTCAATGAAACCACTGGTTCAAAAACGGGTAATAACTAAATGGAAAGGTTTTATAAGCAATAACTTATTTCAGCCCATCTTTTAGCATTTTTTCCAGTTCCTGGTGAGATGGGTTTATGGCCAATATCTTCCCTTTAGTATCTAATAAAAAGGTATTTGGTATAAAGTTAACTTCCCATGGTCCGGCATAATCGCCTTTTATATCCAGTACACTCGGCCAGCTGATTTTATCTTCTTTCATAGCCAGTTTCCAGTCATTTGCATCATTGTCTAAAGAAATGCTATACACTTCAAAGCCTTTGCTATGATAGGCAGAATATATTTTCTTCAATGATGGTACCGTCCTGCGGCAGGGCCCACACCAACTGGCCCAAAAATCTATTAATACCATTTTTCCCTTTAAAGAGGATAAACTAATGGTTTTACCCGCGGCATTGGGTAAACTTATTTCTTTGGCATTTGCACCCACAGCAGGTTGTGCATAAGAAAAGCTAAATACTAAACTGGCAATAAGTAAAAGTGATAGTTTCTGCATCAAATAAAATATTAATGTAAAAGCAACTGTTTCAAAAGCATATTTGAAACAGTTGCCGGTTATTATAACGTAACGTGGTACACTTTGGTACCACTGATTGTACTACAAGTGGATGATACCCCATTATTCATGCATGGCAAAGCCGCATATTTCTTAAACTCCTTTTCGGTTTCAAAGTGTTTATCTAACAGCGTAACTACTTTTTCACCGTTTAACACCTGATCCTGAACATTTACAAAATGCAGTTCTAAGCCTGCTGTATTTACCTTAGCATCGTTTTTAATAGCCACATTATTAAATTGCATGGCCACCTTTAAGCGGGTTATATAATATCCCGCTTCTACAATGGTTTTATTAATGTCGTCAAAATCTATTGTAGCATCCTTTTTAAATACAATAGCATAGCTTTCGTCCTTAAAATTGGTTTTTACACTTTCTATTACGGGCATTTTTTTCAGGGCCTCATAAATAGTTTTGCTGCACATGCTGCAGGTTATACCGCCTGGCGTTAGTGTTGCTTTTGTTACCTGCGCCTTTGGTTGAAGGCTACATGCCAATAATAAAACTGCTAACCATATATTTTTCATACACATATTGCTAAAAGTGCAATTTACATTTTTCCGCAATCTTTACCGTTACAGCAGCTTTGTTTTGCTGTAGCATCTTTCATATCGTTGCAACAGGCCATGGCTGTATCTTTTTTGCAGCAGTTGTCCATTTTGGCACATTTATCTGCATCGCCGCAACATTTCATGGTATTGTTATTGTTTGCAGCGCTGTTGCCTTTTGCAGCTGGTCTGTCGTACTGGCAACATTTATCCAGTTTTTTGTAATCGGCCTCTTTTGCTTTTTTGTCCTGCGTATCATACCCTGCGCCGGCTATTTTTTCCTGAATTTTAGTATTGCTTGTTTTTGTAGCATTATAGCTTACAACAAGTAATTTGCTGGTTTTGTTCCAGTCGGCAGTGGTTGCGCCTGCAGACAGGGCAGCCGTTTCTATATGTTCTTTACAACTGCCGCAGTTACCCCAAACTTTTATGGTATCGGTGGTAGTTTGTGCGCCGGCTAAAAAAACTATCAGTGAAAATGCAGTAGTAAGCACTGCTATATACTTTTTCATATCGTTATATATTAATGTGATGATTGATTGTGGCAATATACGCCTCCTGCCAAAAAATGCAGCAGGATATATAGTAAAATAAGGTTATAATTTTTTTTTGATGGATTGGTTTTGGTTCCGCCAAGGCTGCAATGGACATCGTTTTTTGCATCGCATTTGGCTCTCCTGCACATCTTTAATATAGCTTTTTTAATAGCCTTTTTGTTGCAAATAGAACCTGTAGTACAAGTGTGCGACGCAACGGCTGCTGCACAAAGCTTCAACAGCCCGGTACACAAGATTAACCTGTTATCAAATTCTGAAAACGCAGTTTTTTATATAAGACTTTGTATTGTTTATTAGCGGTGGGTCATTGGCTTTGGATGCTAAAAAGGGATTTATAGCCAGTCCATAAGCATCAATAAAATCAGGTGCCTGAGGTAAAGCGATTTGTGGTGTGCTGAAAATGAACTCAGGATTGGCCTTTTCATGTGCGTCGTTCACTTTTACCAACTTGTATAAGTGCCCACAGCAAGGCATTTTAGCTTTACAGTTGCCGCAAACCTCATTGGTATACTGGTTAATGCTTACACCTTCTACCTTGCCCATACAATAGTGTATATTAATGGCAAGACCGGTTGACATACCCAGGTATAAAAATGCTAATATGGTGGCAACTGCCCTTTTCATGAAATGTAAAGGTAAAGAGGAATGGTGATTTTAAAAATGATGCAAACGCTTTTTATGTTAATGCGGTAAGAAATTTAAATGGTAAACCTCTTAGTTTACAAAATTCCACCAAATGCCGATATGCAGCCACATAGACCGGTGAGGAAAATGCGGTGCCTCGAAATTGTTATTGGTAAAACGGTATTTATCGTTACGGTTAAGCGTGTTGATATTTTCTACCCGTAAAAAGCCTTTAAAACTTTTAATACGAATATGTAAAAAAGCATTTACATCAGGTGTGTTATTGGCTGTAGAAAACTCGTTTTGCAAAAAGAATTGGCCATTTAAAGGAGAGTAATTATCGGCCTTATAGGCGGTATGGTAGCTTACTTCAAAACCGGTGGACATAAACAGGTTGGTGAAAAAGTTGCCTTCAAATGCAAAGCGGTTGCGGGTTAACAGAAAGGGCAGGTTAACAGGTGCATCGCCGGTTTTTTGCTGCACATGCGCATCTATATACCAATTCCAGTGTTTAGATAGCTTTATTTGCTTCTCAGCACCTATATGTAGTACATTGAACAGCGCTGATTGTTGCTTTGCCGTAAAATAGTTATCTAAATAAATATAATTGCTTACTATATAATAATCGCCGGTTAAATTAACTTTTAAACTTGCCAGGTTAATATTGGCAAAAGCACGGGCTATGTTTTGCTTGCCAAAATTGCCACTGGGTTGCACTGGAAAAGACGTTTCGCCCGGCGAAAAAATTGCAGATTCTGACCTGTTTACATTTTGAAACCCTAACCGCATTCCGCCCTTGTTTTTATCCAGTAATCTTTCCAGGATTAACAAAGCCTCATAATCACCGGCATAGTTACCGGCCGAGTAAAATTTGCCGCTGGCGGCTACATCCCATTTTTTGTTACGGGTACGGTTTCGGTATTCTGCTGCTACATAAATATTGCTATAGGTAGTATTATAGGGGTAATAGCCACCGGCAATCATTTCATAACCGGCGCCGGCTTTAAAAAACTGGTTCAGGTTATTTTTTTGTGGAAAGGAGATTATGCTAAAATCGTTTGAAAGCGTTTTCCATGAATCGCGGAAACTGATGGTATCGGTAAGTCGGGTGAATTGGTAATATTTTGAATACAGCGAATCAACCGGGTAGTAATCCTGAAATACATAATTCAATTTTCTAAACTCCATCGTATGCTGAAACCGCAGCCTGGGGTAAAATAATTTATAGGTTACAGAATCGGTTACCAGCGAATCTTTTTGCCCAAGGTCATAATTATGCCTAAAAAGCAGGATGGTTTCATCGTAAGCCGTACCTGTTTTAATTAGTGTAGAAAAAAAGTTTCTGGAAAAAGAAGAAGCATTGCCCAAACGGGTAGGAATTCCATAAGGATCGTTAAAAGAAAGGCCGCTTAGCTTGCTATCATCCTGAATACCCCCATTTTCTGCCGAACGTAATTTGTTGGAAATATAAATTACATTTCCTGCATAACGTTTATTTGGGCTAATAAATGCCACATTAAGACGAATATTGTTATGGCTGGTATTCTGGTTTTTAAAAGCACCGGGGGCATTAATTAAGCGATAGTCAAACCCAAAATTAATATTGCTTTTACGGTTTTGGGTATGGGTAATATTAATCATTTGTTCAGACTTACTGCCCAACATATAACCCAATTCGGTATAAGGCCTGGTTGTGGTATACAATTTTGTGTTTTCAATAGTATACCTATACTGGTCATAGCTATGAAAACCCGCATCCCAGCCCGCTTTCATAAATGGGGTAAAAATCATTGATCGGGTGGCATTACCAAAATTGCCCAAATCGGTATAATACCAGGGTACAGGATACCTGGAATAGAAATCGTTTACCGTAGAATCCAGCTTATAGGTTTTGGTAGAATCAAAAAAATGATAACTGATGGTGATGGAATCTGCCAATGCATCCCTATGCTGTAATTTGTTATTCGCAGAATCGGTTTTGGCGGTAGGTCTCAATCTGCTGTTTAAGGGTGAACCGCTGGAGTTGCTGTTATTATAGCCACCATTATCATTAATTTGAGCACCAGCTTTTGTTGAACCAACAAATACCAGTGCCACAAGTAATATATATACCAAAAAGTTCTTAGCCATTTATCCCTTTAAATTGCGCAAATTAACTGTAAAGCTGTGAATGAAAATACAAATCCTTTTTGTTGGCAGCTAAAGCAATATTATTAGCCCGGCTTACACGTAAAATGCAGCATTACTTGCGTCGCACACTTGTACTTAAGGTAATACTATTCAGCAGTAAGCAGCAAATAATACAAATGGGCTTCCCTACATTTTATATTACCGCCACCATTTCTTTAAACAACATGGTTAGCTTGGGTTCTGCATCTTTGGCTGCGGCCAGCACTTCTTCATGTGTAATGGTGTTTTCCTCGTCCCTAATGCCTAAATCTGTAATAACACTTATGGCAAATACGGTTATTCCGGCATGTCTGGCAGCAATTACTTCCTGTACGGTGCTCATACCAACCGCATCACCACCAACCGCTTTTATCAGCCTGTATTCGGCATGGGTTTCAAAAGTTGGGCCTGTAACACCGGTGTAAACGCCTTCTTTTAAATGATAACCCAGTTTTTCTCCAATAATTTTAGCCTTGGCAATCAGGGCTTTGGCATAAGGTTCACTCATATCCGGAAAACGTGGGCCTAATTCATCTTCATTGGCGCCTAATAATGGATTAATGGTAAACAGGCTGATATGATCTTTAATAATCATCAGGTCTCCTATTCCAAAATCGGGGTGTACCCCGCCTGCAGCATTTGATAATAATAAGGTGGCTACACCCAGCATTTTCATTACCCTTACCGGAAAAGCCACCTGCTGTGGGGTATAGCCTTCATAAAAATGAAAGCGGCCTGCCATAACCACTACCTGCTGCCCGCTAAGACGGCCAAATATCAGTTTGCCACTATGGCCTTCTACAGTACTTACCGGAAAATTGGGAATACGGCTATAGCTGATTTCTTTTTCAATCTCTATTTCCTGTACCAAATTACCCAAACCACTGCCCAAAATAATACCCACCTTGGGTGTGGCACTATACTCTGTACGAATAAAACTTATTGTTTCCTCTAACTGCCGCATTAATATAGAAGCCATAAATGATTGTATTATCGGTTAATGGCGACAAATATACTGATGACCAAAAAGAACTTTGGCATTCTGATATAAATTGTTTTTTGCAAGGCTATTATGGTGAATAGCTAATGCTGTTTATCTTTAAATAAATAATACAACGCATGCTTATCAAACCGCCAGTTGACGCTCTTATTTTTGATATGGATGGTACTTTATGGGACGCAGTAGAAACCTATGCCCAATCGTGGAATGAATATTTTAAGCAGCATGGAATTACACGTCATATCAGTAAGGCAGATATTCAGGGTTATATGGGGTTAGAAGCGGCTGCCTATTTGGAAAAGGTTTTACCTGCCAATTCTATTGAAGAACGTATAGCTATATACAAGGAAGTGGTAGTTATCCAATACCAATTAATTGCGGCTGTTGGTGGTACTTTGTATAATGGTGTAATAGAAGGGCTACAGGCATTAAGCAAAAAATATAAATTGTTTATCGTTAGCAATTGCCCGGCACATACCATACACTATTTTATTCAATGGGCAAATATTGGCGGGCTGATAACGGATACCGTTGCTCATGGTCAAACAGGCAAACCTAAATGTGAAAATATACAACTGCTGATAGAAAAGTATACCTTTCAATCACCCGTATATATAGGCGATACCAATGGCGATGCCGTACAAAGCCGCTTGGCCAAAGTTCCTTTTGTGTTTGTTGATTATGGATTTGGTAGCTCTACAGATTATGTTGCCCGTTTCAGTTCATTTACTGCACTGGCAGATTATTTTTTAGCCCTGTAATTTGCTATACCCTAAAAGCCTGTTGCCATTTTGTTGGTGTACAAGTGTGCGACGCAAGGATGCCAAATTTATAATCTGATGTTGGGTACATAAAATTGTCATTTATTGTAAAGCCTGGTATACACCCATCCTGAATTTACGCACAAACTCATTATAATGCGCATAGGGATGAACGTTGGTAAATACCAGCAGTATCAGGTTTTCTTTGGGGTCAATGGTATATTCTGAGCAATACATGCCACCCCAGGATAAAGAACCCGTACTGGCATTATCGCCGTGGTGCGATTCGTTGGTAAATATTTGTAAGCCAAGGCCAAACTTATCCTGCCGCTCCCAAACCTCATTTTCGCCAATCTGGTTTTTGCCCATCATTTCTACGGTTTTGCGGCCGAGTATTTGTTTGTTGTTAAAACTGCCGCCATTTAAAATCATCTGGCAAAGTTTTGCATAATCTTCAATGGTACTTACCATTCCCGCACCAGCAGAAAAATAAGTTTTTGCACCGGTAGTGGCAAAAAAACGATAGTCGTTATTGGCGCAAATAGTTAGCGGGGCATCTGCTGAAGGTTTTGAATACAATTCTACCAACCGGCTGGCTTTGGCATCGGGCAAATAGAAATAGGTATCTTTCATGCCTAATGGGTCCAGGATGGTTTCCTTCAAAAATACATCCAGCTTTTTACCGCTTAGAACTTCTATCAGATAGCCAATAACATCTATGTTAAGTCCATATACAAATTTTTCTCCGGGGTCGCTTATTAAAGGCCTTGCAGCAATCCTATTAACTACATCAGCCAAAATATCTGGTTGTGTAGAATTGAAATAGGGTACTTTAAATTCGGGCAAATTCTCTAATGGGTGTTCATAGGGAATGCCTGCGGTATGGCTTAATAATTCACGTATGGTAATTTCGCTTTTGGCGGGCCGGGTTTCATAATTGCCGGTAGCTTCGTTATAATTAACCAACACTTTTGGGTTTTTAAACGCAGGTATATACTTTGAGATAGGATCGTCCAACACAAATTTACCTTGCTCAAATAAGGTAAGTAAACCAACTGTTGCCACCAGTTTTGTTTGGGATGCAATTCGGTAAATATTATCCTTTTTTACAGGCGTTTTTTTCTCCAGATTACTATAGCCATAGGCTTTATTATACACCACTTTGCCATTATGGGCTACAAAGGTCACTGCATTTGGCGCAATTCCCTCGGTAATAAATGCTTCCATCATTGCATCCAGAGTTGTAAGCCGCTCGGCGGAAAAACCAGCATCTGCAGGTGATTTGGCAACGGTAAAAGATTGGGGTTTTTGGGCAACAACAAAAAATGGTAGTAACAGAATAAAACACAAGCCTACATAATATTTTCTCATGGCAATTTAAATTGGCTTGTAAGATAGTAATTAAACTGTTTTATATGATTGGTAAAACAGATTACTGTTTTTAAACTAATTTCAATCATTATTGATAGCAAAGAATTATTGTTTACATGTCGTTGAAAATTGGATTAACAGGTGGTATTGGTAGTGGTAAAAGTACGGTTGCCCGTATTTTTATGGTACTGGGTATTCCTGTGTTTGATGCTGATGCCGCTGCTAAAACCATCATGAATAAGGATGAAGGTCTTAAGCAAAAAATTATGGCTCTTTTTGGTGAAGAAAGTTATCAAAACGGCGTATTGCAGCGTAAATACCTGGCCAATATTGTTTTTAACGATGCACTTAAGTTGGAACAATTAAATGCATTGGTGCATCCCGCCACCATAGCATGGGCCAATAGCTGGGCCCAACAGCAAACCACACCCTATAGTATAAAAGAAGCTGCTTTATTTTTTGAGTCAGGCTCTGCAATGGGCATCGATTATATTATAGGCGTTTATACGCCTGAGCATTTGCGCATTCACCGCGTTATGCAACGCGATCAGGTTACACGCGAAGAAGTGCTGGCACGCATGCATAAACAAATTGATGAAAATATGAAAATGAAACTGTGCGATTTTGTAATAGTAAACGATGAGCAGCAATTGCTAATACCACAGGTGCTGCATTTGCATCAGCATTTTTTATCGCTGAAAAATACTTAGTTACATGTTTAATGCTGTTACCATAATACCTTATGCACAAATTCACCAGCAACAAGTAATAGAACTGGTACTGGGTACTCAACAAAATGAATTTAATATTCCTATTACCCTGCAAGACCAGCCGGATTTGCTGATGGTAGATGTCTTTTACAGAAAGGGCAATGGGAATTTTTGGGTAGCCATTCATAATGAACAGGTTGTTGGCAGTATTGCCTTGCTGGATGCCGGACAAGGCCTTGCCACCTTACGCAAAATGTTTGTGCATAAGGCTTACAGGGGAAGTACATTTAACACCGCACTATTGCTTTACCAGCAACTGGAAACTTTTGCTATTGATCATTCTTTTAACAGCATCATGTTGGGTACAGTTGAAAAACTCATTGCTGCCCGAAAGTTTTATGTAAAAAATGGGTTTGAACTAATTGATAAAACAATGTTGCCTGTACATTTTCCGGTAATGGCAGTAGACAATATGTTTTACGTAAAGCACCTAAACAGGTAATGATTAAATGCAGTTATTGGGCCAGGCAGTTTAATTGCTATTTAGCCCGGTTGCGTCGCACACTTGTACTTTCAGCACCGGTAGGAGCAATAAAAAGAATATTTTAAAACCGCAATAGTTAAACTATGGAAAAAGTAAATATTGCTGAAAAGCTGGCTATGTTTCAGGATTACTGGAACCCAAGAATTGTGGGTGAATTAAACGGGCAGCAGGTAAAACTGGTAAAATTTAAAGGCCCCTTTGTTTGGCACCACCACGAGCAGGAGGATGAATTGTTCCTGGTAATAAAAGGCCGGTTTGTTATGGAATTAAGGGATAAGATTATCACTTTAAATGAAGGTGATTTTTGCATAGTGCCAAGAGGAGTGGAGCACCGCCCCAATGCCGGCGATGAGGAGGTATCTGTTCTTTTATTTGAGCCGGCACAAACGCTAAATACCGGTACGGCCGGTGATACTGCATTTACAAAACATAAACTGGAAACAATATGATTGCTGCCACACCACAGCCACCCTATTATGCGGTTATATTTACCTCATTAAGAACAGATATAGCTGCAGATTATCACCAAACAGCTATGCGGATGGTAGAGCTAGCCGAACAGCAGCCCGGCTACCTGGGCCACGAATCTGCCAGAGAATCGATTGGCATTACAGTATCTTACTGGCAAAGCCTGGAAGCAATTAAAAACTGGAAACAACAAACAGAACATTTACTGGCGCAACAAATGGGCCGCGAACAATGGTATACGCATTATAAAACCAGAATTTGTTTGGTACAAAGAGATTATGGTTTCGAAAAAATATAAACATGAAAAAATTAACCTGGCCACTAATTGTAGTTTGCTTTTTGCTGGCAGCCTTGTATAGCTTTATTTACTTTTTTGTAATACCAAATGCTGCCACTTTTTCTGTACCCTATAAATGGAATTCGATGGTGGCCGGTAAACAAATGGATGAATACTACCAATATGCCGGTAAGCCATTAAAGGAAAAAATTAGCAATGGTAATATTTACAGCCATTGGGAGCAGAAAAAGTTGAATTATCTGTATCAGTTGGATATTACTTTTAATGCAGATTCTACCGCTGTAAATTATGTGGTGCATTATACATTTTCCAACACGCTCTTTTCGCGTAAAGGAATATTAAAAGAAGGAAAATAGCGGGCAGATTACCTGTTAAAACAAATTGCTGATCATGGCATAAACAAACACTACAACGCCTGCCGTGGTTACAAACCAGGCATAAAAATGTTTTGAAATGTACACCTTGGAAACACCATTTTCCACCATATTTTTTCTGGTTAAAAAATACGCCAGTATGCGCTGAAATAATATGGCTCCCAAAAAGCTAATACTTATGGGTTTAAACTGGGTAGGAAATGCACTGATGGTAAAGTAAAATACAGCTATCATTACGATGGTGGTGATAAGCATTATTTTAGATAATTTCATAACACTGCCCGAAAGTACTTTTACTTTATCCTCGTCCGATAGCGTTTTAAAAGCACCCATTTGTATAAACCTGGAAACAAAAACCGTGGCTATTATAATTAGAACTGAGTAATCCATTATTATTTATTTGTGTTGCAAATATGCCGGTTTATAATGATATTTCCGGCTGTTTTACTGCTGCCATATAAGTGGAACCATGAACCGAGCGTGGCAAGGGCCGATGCCATAAGTACCTACAGCCGGTATCCAAATAAAAAACTCCGGAAATAATTCCGGAGTTGATTCTATAAAACCTTTTTGATTTTAGTGCAGTTTAGCCAGTGCATCAATAATTCTTACCCAGGCACGTTCAATATTGTTCATGCTGTTGGCAAAAGAAAAACGAACACAATTGGGTTCCCCAAAAGCATCGCCCATTACTGATGATACGTGGGCTGTATTTAACAGGTACATACAAAATTCTGAAGCACCGGTAATGGTGGTTTCTCCATCTGTTTTACCATAATAGTAGCTAACATCCGGAAAAATATAAAATGCACCTTCGGGAGGGAAACATTTAAAGCCGGGAATATCTTTTACAATTTCCATTACTTTGGCCCTTCTGCGGGTAAACTCTTCAGTCATTTCAAAAGAAGGTTTAAGGTCGCCGGTTAAAGCAACTACAGCTGCTTTTTGGGTAATGGAACAAGTACCGCTGGTAAACTGGCCCTGTAATTTTTCGCAGGCTTTTGCAACAGCAGTACTGGCAGCAATATAACCCAGGCGCCAGCCGGTCATGGCAAAACCTTTACTTAAACCATTTACCAGAATAATACGGTCTTTTAGGTCATCAAACTGGGCAATGCTTTCGTGAGTGCCTACAAAATTGATGTACTCATAAATTTCATCGGAGATAATATAAATATCAGGGTATTTACGAAAAACCTCGGCCAATGCAGTTAATTCTGCTTTACTATACACAGCGCCAGACGGGTTACACGGCGATGAAAACATGAAAAGCTTTGTTTTACTGGTAATGGCTGCTTCCAGCTCAGCCGGAGTAACTTTAAAACCAGCTTCGGCAGTAGTTCTAATTTCTACCACTTTGCCACGGGCCATTTTTACCAGCTCGCTATAAGTAACCCAGTAAGGGGTAGGTATAATTACTTCTTCGCCATCATCTACCAGGGCAAAAATGGTATTGGCAAGGCTTTGTTTGGCACCGGTTGAGGTAATAATATTTTCTGGCTTATAATCTAAATTATTGTCTCTTTTTAATTTGGTGCAAACAGCTTCGCGCAAATCTGCATAACCCGCAACGGGGGTATAGTGACTAAAGTTGTCGTTAATGGCTTTAATGGCAGCGTCTTTAACGTGTTGTGGCGTGTCAAAATCTGGTTCACCAAGGCTAAGGTCAATTACATCAATGCCTTTGGCGCGTAGTTCACGGCCCAGTTTTGCCATTTTGAGCGTTTCTGGCTCACTAAATCTTTCAAGCAATGAAGAAAGTTGCATAATTGTCTACAATTTTTTGTGGCGCAAAAGTAAGCAATCTGCTATTGCTTGTTAAGTTAACATTATCAAACTATTCACTTTTTTACTAACATTAGTAAGCTAATTATAAGAAAACCCATTTTTTTTGAGCCCGGCTTTGGGATGCCTATTTGGGCATCCGTTGCGTCGCACACTTCAGGGCTTGGCCCATTGGGCAGCTAAACAGCCAACAACAAAACAGCCGGCAATAATAGCCGGCTGCATTTTTTATAGGTAGCCTTAGATAATTATTCAACATTCACCACTTGCCCAATGCCTAAAGCCTGTGCGCCTGTACCACCATCAAAACCTTTTAAATAAATGGTGTACGATTTGCCACTTAATAAGTTAATACCACCAAAGCTTTTGTAAATGGTACCACTGCCGGGGGGCGTTTTTATGTCAAGCGTATAAGTGCCTGCTTTGATGGTTTTATATAAGGCCAGTGTAGCATTGCTGTTTTGATCGTTAAACGACCGGGTAGTATAATTAAGTGTATCGTTGGCATTGTAAAAACTGGCATCCAACGCACTTATATTAGGGCAAAATTGCAGGAATCTAACCCTAACAGAATCCGCACCCACTGATGATAAAACATCTTCTACAATGGCGGTTTTTATTTTGCTAAGCGAGTCGATAGCGAAAATAGAATAATATTTACCTGCAGACAAGGTAAGGTTTTGATCTATTAAACTGCTATTGCTGCCATTGGCGTTTACCTTTAAATTATAGGTGCCTGGTGTTACAAAGAAATAACCGGTATCTGCTGTGTATGCAAAGTTTTGCACCAGCCCACCGCCATTCACCAAAATATCAACATTAGGTGCATTTGGCGATGCATGCACCACAAAAAATGCTGCAGATGGAACTGAAGTCTCGTCGCCATTAAGTTTACAACCGGTAACCAAAAGGGCTAATAAAAAGGGCATTACTACTAAAAACTTACTTTTTTTCATGATTTACATTTTCGGGTGGCGAAACTAATACATTCTGCCAAACATATGCTAGAGCTTAATTGCTGATAAAACGTTGCATATGTTAGGAACAGATGTTAAACGCACATATTGCCCCAAAATGATGCCAGAAATGCATAAAAAAAGTTAAAGCCCTTTAATCTGAATTTCTAAAACAAGTTGTTGCTATTTGGTGGGCATTGTAAATAAAGCCTACAGCCTTAGCAGTTAGAATGCGCAAAAAAATCGCATTTTAATAGTTCCGCTTTGTGATTGGAAGAGGCAAACATATGTAAACCCATTAGCATAGATTTGTAATACAATCATTGTTATGCCGCACGAATCTATTTCTGTATTTGATATGTTTAAAATTGGCGTGGGCCCATCCAGTTCGCATACCCTGGGGCCATGGCGGGCTGCTTTACGTTTTTTACAAACTATTCAGCATTGCCAGCCCTTAACAGAAGTGCAAAGGGTACAGGTATTGCTATATGGCTCATTGGCAAAAACGGGCAAAGGGCATGGAACAGATATTGCGGTTATACTGGGGCTTTGCGGGGATGATCCGGTAACTATTGATGTAAATAGTATTACGCCCAAATTAAATACCATTAACACAGACCAAACTATATTATTAAACAATCAGCATGCATTTTCTTTTAATCCATTGCAAGATGTGCAATTTTTGTTTAATGAGTCGTTGCCATTTCATCCTAATGGACTTTGTTTTCTGGCAGATTTTAATAACGGCGAGAGTATAAGCGAAACCTTTTATTCCATAGGTGGTGGATTTGTGGTGAAAGAGGGTGAGTTAGCCGGAGGCAAACAACCAGTTGATTTGCCTTTCCCCATAAACACTGCTGACGATTTGTTGCATTGGTGTATGAAAACAGGGTTGCCTATTCATGAAGTAGTGATGGAGAATGAACTAAGCTGGCATAGCGAAGCTTTTACCCGGCAGGGAGTGCTGGCTATTTGGCAAACTATGAGGGATTGTATATACAGGGGCTGCCATGTAAAAGGCGAATTACCTGGTGGTTTGCATGTTCGCCGCAGGGCTTTTGATTTGAATAAAAAGCTAACCAATGGTAAGGCCTATAATAATGTAAATGAATGGATTGAGTTGATAAGAAATGGCGGGCAACAATTTAATTATATTCTGGATTGGGTGAGTTGTTTTGCCCTGGCAGTGAATGAAGAAAATGCTGCTTTTGGTCGTGTGGTTACGGCACCTACCAATGGGGCTGCTGGAGTAATACCAGCCGTATTATTATATTTTATAGCTTTTTGTAATGGCAATAATGAAGATGCCATAATAAGGTTTCTGTTAACTGCCTCAGAAGTAGGAAGCATATTTAAAAAGGGCGCTACTATTTCTGCAGCCATGGGTGGTTGCCAGGCAGAAATTGGCGTTTCCAGCGCAATGGCTGCCGCAGCACTTACAGAAAGTATGGGCGGCACCCAAAGACAGGCTTTAATGGCCGCAGAAATTGCTATGGAGCATCACCTGGGTTTAACCTGCGACCCAATTGGCGGACTGGTGCAGGTGCCTTGTATAGAACGTAATACCATGGGGGCTATAAAAGCTATTACAGCATCTCAACTGGCGCTGCAAAGTGCACCTGATTATGCTAAAGTAAGTCTTGATAAGGTAATTAAAACCATGTGGGATACCGCTTTGGATATGAATAGTAAATACAAGGAAACCAGTGATGGGGGGCTTGCTATGAATATACCAATAAGTTTAAGTGAGTGCTAATATATGGTTGAATAATCTGGGCTATTTAATAAGCAGCCAACTGTTTTGCAGTACAAGTGTGCGACGCAAGAGGTGCTGCCATAGAAATATTCAGTCGGGCTACAAACCTTAAATAGATTAGGCATATATTCTGAAAAAAATCATCGAGCAAATGCCTGCCAGCATTACCAGTTTTATGGCAGTGCTAATAGTGTGATAATCTGCACTGGTGCTGGCTTTTAGCAGTTTATTAAAAATCCAGATTAGGGGTATAAATATAAGTAGCATGGTATAGCTAACACTGTACCACCAGGTTAATCTTAATGCATACACCTGCACCACGAGTAGTACACCGGCCAATACAACAATCCATACCGCTACAAATATTTTGGTAGCATTTATACCCCATACTATAGGCATGGTTTTGCAGCCATATTTCCTATCGCCTTCTATGTCTTCCATATCTTTTATTACTTCCCTTATTAACGAAATAATAAAAGCAAAACCGGCAAATAAAAAGGTTTCTCTTAGTATTTTATCTGCTCGTAAACCAATATCTGTTTTTATCAGGTGGTTATACTCGCACCAGGCCACAACCAATATAGTCCAGGCCGTTAAAATGGATATGGTAATATTACCAATTAGCAGTTTCTTTTTAAGGGAAGCAGAATAAATAAACAATAATAAAACGCAGGCGGTGTTGGAAAAGCCCAGTAACCAAATGCGGCTGGTATAATCAACATAAAAACCCATGGCTATTCCTGAAACACTTAAAATAATATGCCAAATAATGGTCCAGCGGCGGCGGATGATTTTTGCCACCACCATTTTGTCGGGTTTATTTACCTGGTCTATGTTTAAATCGAAATAATCGTTTATTATATAGCCGGCAGCTGCAATAAGCACACTGGAAATAACAATAAGTAAAAAGTTTATGCCCCGTACATTGGGCATTACTGTACTACTTTGATACACCGGATATAGTATACAATACACAAACAATATTTGTGTAAGTGCTATAAACACCAGGTTTGGCCAACGCACCAGTCTAAAAAATGCAGTAATAAGTTTCAAAAAAATTACAATTGTATAAGCAAAGTAAAAGGTAAACTTTGGGTTTGAAACAGAAATTTATTGGGCTTTGATGGTGGCATCCGTATTCCAGTCGCCCCTAAGTTTTAAAACTTTTTCAATTATATCCCGGCCACAACCTTCGCCACCTTTTATTGGGGAAATATATTTGGATATCAGTTTTATTTCTATGGCTGCATCTGCCGGGCAGCAGGGAAGACCAACAATGCCCATGACTTCAATGTCGGGTATGTCGTCTCCCATAAAGAGTATTTCTGTTTTTTGCAGGTTATGCTCCTGCATTAATTGAAGTAACAGCTGCTTTTTATTTTCTACCTGCATAAACACGCTGGAAATGCCCAGTTTGTTTAACCGTTCCTGTACTTCGGGGCTGTTGCCGCCAGAAATTACAATTACATGATAGCCTTTTTTTACCGCCAGTTGAAGCGCATAACCATCTTTGATATTCATGCGGCGGCACATGCCACCACCGGGCAATAACAATAAAGTACCATCGGTAAGTACACCGTCTACATCAAAAACAAAGGTATTTACCGTTTTAAAATGTTCGAGTACATTCATTGATTGCTGCTTAAATGTTCAAAATGTGGATGTGGGGAAGAAAATACTATTTCTGGTTATCCCTCCACTCATAAACCCAGCTACTTTGTATCATTTCCAGATGACCTTCAGTGCTTTGCTCACGGGTGCCTTCAAAATTGGGTATTTCTAAAATCCATTCTAAAAGATCGGTGAAGCGGATGCGGTAGATTTTACCTTCATTGAATTCGGCTCCAAAGCGTTCATAGAGCTTCATGGCTATGTCTTCGTGGTCGTTCCAGGTAATGGGTGGTTCAAATGTTGCCATTGAGATTGGTTTACTAAGATTTTGCGGTTATTGAAATATAATTCTTGAAAATTCGGAAAATTATTCCCCTAAAAACTGCGATTGATCAGGTACCGTAATGGCAATTTCACCATCTCCATCCTGTAATACACACTGGCAGCCTAAGCGGGAGTTGATACGCGGATTTACCGCCCTGTCTATAAAATCCTCTTCCCTGTCAGAGAGTTCCTCCAAAAAATCCATGCCATCCTGAATATAAACATGGCAGGTACTGCATGCGCATACTGCTCCGCAATTATGGTGTAATTCAATATCGTTTTTTAATAAAACTTCTAAGATTGAATTGTCTGGCTCAATGTTCGTTAATGTAACCGGCGCTAATCCCTTCTGTTCAAAATTTACCTTTATGGTATACATAGCTGTTTACTTTGAGGCGCAAAACTAGGGTAATTGAATAGTTTATCGGTTACCATATTAGTAACTGTTGCTAAATTTCTGAAAATAATATTAGCTAACGTTTGTTTGTATGGAAAAATAATATTTATTTTGATTTGCGATTGGTTGCTTGCTCATAACAAGTCCCCATCAGGTTAACTGGTGGGGATTTTTGTTTCCAGTTAACACTTTTATTTGGCATAATAGGTTTGAATACTCTTTGTTAATTGCGCATACAGGCCGGCTAAAGCAGGGTAGGTTGCTAATACTGCCAGGTGTTTTTCAATAGTACTATTGTCATTTCTAATAGCGGGGCCTGTTTGCATTTGTGCCGGCTGGCTATAGCTAAGCCGGTTTGCCACTTCCTGAATAAGGGGTAACAATAACCCAAAATTGATTTTTTCAGCCGCACAGTAATCTGCCGTAAGTGTATATAAGTGATTGGTAAAATTGGATACTATAACTGCGGCTATATGTAATTGCAGTCGTTCCTGATTGCCGGCTACAGATACATTGGCAGATAAGCTTTTAGCAAAATTGCGGATGGTTCCCACAACAGTCTCATCGTTACCTGCTATTAATAGAGGTATTTCTGGTATAAAATTATTTTCCTTTCTCAGGCTTTGTAAAGGATACAATACCCCATAGCCACTACCTGATGCAGATAAAACCTGCATAGGAACCGCCCCCGACGTATGTACAACTATTCCCTTATTAATGTTCAATTTTTCAGCAATCGTAGCTATGGCACTATCGGCAACTGCCATTATATACATATCTGCATCAGTGCTTATTTGGGTAATATCATTTTTGGCAATGGCATTAACTTCCCCAGCCAGGGTACTGGCATGTGTTATATCCCTGCTTATGATTTCGGTTATAGTATGCCCTGCATGTTTTATTAATTTAGCCAATACGGTGGCAACATTACCCGATCCAATGATTACTACATTCATATCTTTGGTATTCACCAGTTAATTATATGGAACTTACACTATCCGCAAGAATTATTCTTAAATATTATAAAACGAAGTTACAGCTTCTGGAAAAACTGTCTCCCGAAAAGGCTGCCGCAGCTGCATTGCAATTGTTTTTTACACCCTTTGCCAATCAGCGTAAGCTGGAAAGACCCGCCATTTTTCATAAAGCAGAAAAACTATCTTTTGTTTTTGAAGGCAATACTATTAAAGGTTTTAGATGGCAATCACCAACACCAAATGCACCAGTTATATTGGTATGCCATGGTATGAATAGCTGCAGCTACCGGTTTGAGAAATATATACAGCTACTAGCGCAATATCATTTTACCATTTTGGCGTTTGATGCACCAGCACACGGACAAAGCGAAGGCAATATTTTAAATGCCGTTGTGTATGCAGATATGATATTACAAATTGAAAACACCTATGGCCCTATCCATGGCATTATTGCTCATTCTGTTGCCGGTTTAGCCACTTCCTTTGCGGCAGAGCAATGGAACCAAACAAATAAGAAAATTGTATTAATTGCACCTGCCACAGAAACTGTTACCGCAATCGATAATTTTTTTATCATGCTTCATCTAAAACCTTCATTCAGGGTGCTATTTGACGAAACGGTAAAAAAGCAAAGAGGCCATTTACCAACCTGGTATTCAGCAGCAAGGGCTATTCAGCAAACCAATGCAAAAACCTTGTGGATACATGATGAGCACGATAAAATTTGCCCTTATAAAGATGCATTGGCCGTTAAAAATATGCAATTACCACATGTTAATTTTATTACCACCCGCAAACTTGGCCACAATAAAATATACAGAGATGCCACTGTACAACATACCATCATGGAGTTTTTATTGGCGCCATAAATGTGCATGCAATTACTGTACCCAGCCAAAAATCTATATGCAGCATCCGTTGCGTCGCACTCTTGTGCCGCAGTAATACTATGCAGCTATACCATTAAACAACCCGCTGGCAGCCTGTAAACATGGGGCCAATTGTATAGCTTTATTAAAAATCTCCTCTAAAATTAATTATGGGCTAAACCGAGTTTTTTTTGATTTTTAAATGATTGGATTAATATTGCATGGTTAGAGCGGGGATGCACATGCTGTTTTTTATGCTCAATTTCACATCATTTGTATGCCTGCCCATCATAGTTCCGAAAGCTGAAGAGTGCGACGCAAGCGGCGTTGCACAGTAATACTAAAGCCCGGCTAAAACATTATAAAAACACAGAATGGCGAAGAATTTACTTATAGTAGAGTCACCGGCAAAAGCAAAAACCATTGAAAAAATTCTTGGTAGCAATTTTACCGTGCGCAGTTGCTATGGTCATATCCGCGACCTGGAGAAGGATGAAATGGGTATTGATGTGAATAATAATTATTTGCCGCGTTATAAAGTGCCTGATGACAAACAGAAAGTGGTAACAGAGCTTAAACAGCTAAAAAAGTCATCACAGGAGGTTTGGCTGGCAACGGATGAGGACCGTGAAGGGGAAGCTATTAGCTGGCATTTATGCGAAGTGCTGGGTTTAGACCCGGAAACCACCAAACGTATTGTGTTTCATGAAATTACAAAGCCGGCTATTTTGGCTGCTGTTAATAAACCACGTACGGTAAACATGAACCTGGTAAATGCACAACAAGCCAGGCGTGTGGTAGATCGTATTGTGGGTTTTGAGTTGAGTCCGGTACTTTGGCGCAAAATGAGTATGGGTAATTCGCTTAGTGCCGGTAGGGTACAAAGCGTGGCTGTACGTTTAATTGCTGAACGCGAAAGGGAAATAAATGGTTTTGCAACTGTAAGCAGTTTTAAAATTGAAGCCACTTTTGAGGCGCTTGATATACAAGGTAAACAGGTACAGTTTAAAGCAGAAGCAGCCAGGCAAAACACCGCCACAGATGCAGAAGCGTTTCTAAAAAGCTGTATTGGTGCCAATTATACCGTAAAAGATGTGCAGGTTAAACCGGCACGTAAATCTCCGGCAGCGCCTTTTACTACTTCTACCCTGCAACAGGAAGCCAGTCGCAAACTGGGTTATGGCGTAAGCAAAACCATGTTGCTGGCGCAGAAATTATACGAAAGCGGTTATATTACCTATATGCGTACGGATAGCGTAAACTTAAGTGATACCGCTACCGAAGCCGTAAAAGAACAAATTGCCAGCCAGTTTGGTAATAAATATATACAGGTAAGAAAATACAAAAACAAAAACGAAAGTGCGCAGGAAGCACACGAAGCCATCAGGCCTACCTATATGCAAAATCAAAGTATTGAAGATGCGGATGGCAGGCGCCTGTATGATTTGATTTGGAAAAGAACCATGGCTTCGCAAATGGCGGATGCTGAACTGGAAAAAACTACTGCCCGCATAAATGTATCTACCAATAAGGCAGAATTAACCGCACAGGGTGAAGTATTAAAATTCGACGGGTTTTTGAAAGTGTACATGGAAGATAAGGATGAAGAAGAAATTGCCGACGATGAAAGTGCTGAAGGCGTATTGCCACCATTGCGTGCAGGTCAGCAATTAAACTTTAAGGAAATGAAGGCCATGGAGCGCTTTAGCCGCCCTGCGCCAAGGTTTACCGAAGCATCATTGGTTAAAAAACTGGAAGAACTGGGTATTGGTCGTCCGTCTACCTATGCACCAACCATATCTACTATTTTAAAACGCAACTATGTAGAAAAGCGGGATAAAGAAGGTATAAAAAGAGATGTACGTGTATTAACCTTACAGGGGAATAACATTACAAAAGCAATGCACCAGGAAAATACAGGCGCTGAAAAATCTAAACTGTTTCCAACCGATTTAGGGTTGGTGGTAACAGATTTTTTAAACCAGCACTTTCTGGATGTGATGGATTATAGTTTCACCGCTAAAATTGAAGGTGAATTTGACGAAATTGCCAATGGTAAAACCAGCTGGACAAAAATGGTGGATGGCTTTTATAAACCCTTTAAAAAAGAAGTTGATAATACACTGGAACATGCTGAGCGCATAAGTGGGGAAAGGGTTTTGGGTACAGATGCAGCAACCGGTAAAAAAATTGTTGCCCGTATGGGGCGTTTTGGCCCAATGGTGCAAATTGGCAATAGCACAGATGAAGAGAAGCCAAAATATGCTAAACTAAAATCTACTCAAAGTATTGAAACCATTACCATGGACGAAGCCATGGAATTATTTAGATTGCCTTTGCAGTTGGGCGAATACCAATCTAAAGAGTTATCCGTAAATGCGGGCCGGTTTGGACCTTATGTAAAATGGGGCGATGATTTTGTATCACTGCCAAAAGGGGAGGACCCTTTAACCGTAGATATGGACAGGGCTATTGAATTAATTGGCCTTAAGCAAACAGCCGATGCTCCAATAGCCGTATACGAAGGTAAGCCGGTAACAAAAGGCAAGGGCCGGTTTGGTCCGTTTATAAAGTGGAACGATATGTATATCAATATTCCACGGGCCTACAATTTTGATATTTTAACACAAAAAGATTGTGCCGCATTAATTGAGGCCAAACTGGAAAAAGAGAGCAACCGCTATATTCAACAATGGCCCGAAGAAAAAATATCTATTGAAAATGGCCGTTGGGGTCCGTTTATAAAATTTGGCAAGAAAATGCTGAAAGTGGTAGGTCGCAAAGAAGATAATGCCAAGTTTAGTGCCGATGATCTTGCAGTAATTGCTTTGGATGATGTAAAGAAAATGATTGAAATTCAGGTGCCCGATGCCTTTGTAAAAAAAGCAGCCAAAAAAGCACCGGCCCCAAAAAAAGCAGCTACTAAAAAAGCTGCACCTAAAAAGGCCGCTGCAAAAAAAGCGGCGCCCAAAAAAGCAGCTGCAAAAAAATAAATATTATAGTTCATTATGCCTGCTGAAAAGCGGGCATTTTTTTTGAGTAGCCGGCAGTAGGTTGTTATGGCATCGGCACTTGCCACGCTCGGTTTAAGGTTCTGTTTTCATGGCAGCAGTAAATACATACGCGTAGCCGCCATATATTTCTACAGTACAAGAGTGCGACGCAACGGATGCTGCACATAGTAGGTAAGTTTGGCTAATAACTATTGGGCTATAGGTAAAACGCTGCATTGTAAAAGGCTTTAAATAATCCACAAACCTTAATAAGTTCCTTATGGAAGTGTTACAAAACTTTCTTTAGTTTACAAATCAAACTTACTATGGAAGAAAACCGGGAAATATCAGCATTGCTAACCCTGATTGATGATCCGGATGAAGAGGTTTTTACCACTGTTTCAGAACGTATTATTCATTATGGATCGGGTATTATTCCCAACCTGGAAAATTTATGGGAAAATACTCCGGATAATGAAATACAGGAAAGAATTGAAATGATCATTCACCGCGTACATTTTACCGGATTGGTACAGGATTTTACGCAATGGAGAGATAGTGCCTATCACGACCTTTTGTTTGGGGCTTTACTGGTAGCCAAATACCAATATCCCGATCTTCAAACCGCACCTGTAATTTATGAGATAGATAGAATGAAACGCAATATATGGCTGGAGTTGAATACTTATCTTACGCCATTAGAACAAGCCAATGTTTTAAACAGCATTTTGTATAATTATTATAATTTAAAAGGCACCGAAATTGCCTACAACAATGCAGATGATTTTTTTATTCATAAAGTAGTGCAGGGTAAAAAGGGCAACTCAATTTCAAATGGTATTTTATATATGATATTGGCAGAACTGCTGGATTTGCCTGTAAGGGCCGTTAATATTCCACGCCAGTTTGTTCTAGGTTATTTTAATAGTGAATTTGATGTGGAAAATGCAACTTTATTAGAACAGGCACAATCCGGTATTGACTTTTTTGTAGATGCCTCTAATGGCAATCCTTTTACCTGGCAGGATGTGGAAGGATATTTAAAGCGTGTGTCTATAACGCCAATGCCAGGGTATTTTAAACCGCTCTCAAAAAAAAGAATTATACAACAGTTATTGGAGGAGTTATCTCAGTGCTTTGATACCCCCGGCCAGCAATATAAAAAAGCTGAACTATTGCAATTAGCTGCCTTGCTGGACGCATAATTCTATGGTGTTTGGAGTGAAAGTTTCGTAAAGATTTCTTACAGGTCGCCGCTGAAAAATCTAAAATCAGCTATCTTGCATCAATGGCCAAAAAAACTACAAAAAAAGAAAAGCCCGTAATTTTAATCACCAACGATGATGGTGTTACCGCCCCTGGCATAAAAGCTTTGGTGGAAGCTGTAGCACACTTAGGTAAAATTGTGGTAGTGGCACCAGATAAACCTCAAAGTGGAATGGGGCATGCTATTACTATTGGTCATCCGTTACGTATGCATGCGGTGCATTTATTTGATGGGGTGGAAGCATACCAATGCAGTGGAACACCGGTTGATTGTGTAAAGCTGGCGGTAGATAAAGTGCTGCACCGTAAGCCGGACATTTGTTTAAGTGGCATTAACCATGGTGCCAATCACAGTATCAACGTAATTTATAGCGGTACTATGAGTGCGGCATTGGAAGCTGCTATTGAAAGTATACCTAGCATTGGTTTTAGTTTGCTGGATTATAGTATTGAAGCTGATTTTACCGGGGCCAAGCAATATGCCGCTATTTTGGTAGAGCACTTATTAAAAAAGAAATACGATAAACATCTTTGCCTGAATGTAAATATTCCCGCAATAAAGGCTGAGTTGATAAAGGGCATTAAAGTTTGTAAACAGGCTTATGCCAAGTATGAAGAAAAATTTGAGGAGCGTAAAGACCCGCACGGCAAACAATATTATTGGTTAACCGGTGATTTTGTAAATTTTGATACATCAAAAGATACGGATGAATGGGCATTAAAGCACAATTATGTAAGTGTGGTGCCGGTTCAGTTTGATCTTACCAATTATGCGCTAAGGCAAAAATTAATTTCACCTTTAACTAAATTGTCTTGAAAAAAAACAGTTTCCCTTTGGGAGTGATTATTGGACTGATTTGTCCGTTAATAGGCATCGTAATTTTCTATTTTCTAAAAGCAAGTGGAACCCCTTTCGATTATTTTCTGCAGGTAATGTGGCAGAGCAAACCATTACTTACTGCGGCCGTAAGCTTTTCGCTTTTTATAAATGCAGTTGTATTTACAATTACGGTAAACAAGGGTATTGACAAAACGGCAAAAGGTGTTTTTTTGGTTACTCTTTTAATTACCATACCTGCCATTATATATAAATTATTTTTTTAGGCAGATCACCGATATTTGAACAGAAAGCGTTCAAATTTTGATAAAAATGAGTATTTTTTTGTTTGTAAAGCATTAAAAATCACTCTCATTTCATATCTAAAAATTTAACATACTTGTAGTTTACAATCAAATCCTTATTTTCGCGACTTCATTTTGAAGAGAGATGGTATTTTGAACGATTTGCCTGCCTTAGTAGAAATTTTTTAATGAAATAATCTTTATTTTGATACAATGTCAAAAAAAGTTACAAAAATCGGAGTATTAACCTCCGGTGGAGATTCGCCGGGTATGAATGCTGCAATCCGTGCAGTAGTAAGAACAGCTATATATCATGGTATTGATGTATTTGGTGTGTCAAGAGGATATAATGGTATGATTGAGGATGAAATTGAGCAAATGAATTCCCGTTCGGTAGCCAATATTATTCAGCGCGGTGGAACAATACTTAAAACAGCCAGAAGCAAAGAGTTTTTTACTGAAGAAGGCCGTAAAAAAGCATACGAAAACCTTAGAAAAAGAGGGATTGACGGATTAGTGGTTATTGGAGGTAATGGTAGCTTTACAGGTGCATATAAATTAAGTCAGGAATTTGGTATTCCCTGCGTAGGCTTACCAGCTACCATCGACAAAGATTTATACGGTACAGATTTTACTATTGGTTTTGACACAGCCGTTAATACAGCGGTAAGTTGTATAGATAGAATCAGAGATACAGCCGATGCACATGACCGTTTATTTATTGTAGAAGTAATGGGGCGCCATGCAGGATATATAGCTTTACATAGCGGTATTGCAACAGGTGCAGAAAATATTCTTATCCCCGAGGATGAAACTTCTTTGGATGAAGTAATTGCCTCACTTTCTGAAAAAGAGAAACGTAAAAAGCTGGTAAACCTGGTGGTTGTGGCCGAAGGGCATAGCTCTGGCGGTGCAAATGGTGTTGCCGAAATACTAAAAAGTCATTTACCAAATCTGGATACCAGGGTTACTATTTTAGGGCATATTCAAAGAGGTGGCTCTCCCACCTGTTTAGACAGGCTTATCGCCAGTCGTATGGGTTATCACGCTGTAGAAAGTTTAATTGAAGGCCGTCATGATGTAATGATTGGTATATTTCAAAACACAATTAACTTTACCCCTATAGAAGTGGCTATTCGCGAAAAACAAAGAATGAGTGATGACTGGATGAGGATTGTGAAAATTCTTGCCAGCTAATTTGTATTACACAAGCCATTTAATTGGCCGATAATAAAACTACGAGGGAAACCATATGTCACAGAATTTATCAAAATACCTGCATAAAGAAATGGATAAAGAAGCAGGTATCAACCATTCTTATCACCGCACAAAAATCGTTGCCACGGTTGGCCCTGCATGTGATACTTATGACAAATTATTAGAACTTGTTCGTGCTGGGGTAAATGTATTTCGCTTAAATTTTTCTCACGGTACACATGAAGATAAAGCACGGATTATTGAATATATAAGGGAAATCAATGTAAAAGAACCTTATAATATTGCTATTCTGGCCGATTTGCAGGGCCCTAAATTAAGGGTGGGCGAAATTGAAAATGGCTCAATGGAAATTGTGCCAGGCGATATCCTCACATTTACCTGCAAGGAAAAAGTAATTGGCAATAAGGAAAGAATTTATTTGTCTTACCCCAATTTACATTCCGATGTAAAGCCAGGTGATAAGATTATGATTGATGACGGTAAACTGGAAGTGGTGGTTACCGAAATTACTGCCGGTGAAGATGTGAAAGTTCAGGTTACTTATGGCGGTACTCTATATCCTAAAAAGGGATTGAATCTGCCAGATACTGCAATTTCATTACCTGCACTTACCGAGAAAGATCTTATAGATCTTGAATTTATCATTAAACAAAATGTAGAGTGGATTGCCTTATCATTTGTGCGTAAGGCTGAAGATATTATAGACCTTAAAAGAAGACTTTCTGAAGCAAAAAGCAGCAGTAAAGTAATTGCCAAAATCGAAATGCCTTCTGCACTGGTAGATTTGCGCAATATCGTAATCCAGTCAGATGCTGTTATGGTGGCTCGTGGCGATTTGGGTGTAGAATTACCTCCTGAAAAAATCCCCATGGCGCAGCGCGAAATCATACGCAAAGCCATTCACCGTGCAAAGCCTGTAATTGTGGCTACGCAAATGATGGAAAGTATGATTGACCGCATTAAACCTAACCGTAGCGAGATTACCGATGTGGCCAATGCCGTACTGGAAGGTGCTGACGCAGTAATGTTAAGTGGTGAAACGGCTACTGGTAATCATCCGGCGCTGGTGGTACAAACCATGCGCAAGATTATTATGGAAGTGGAAAAAACCGAATACCGGTATAACCGCGAAGGCGACTTAAAACCGCAACCAAAATCTCCATCTTTTCTTAGCGATGCAGTTTGTTATAACGCCTGTAAAATTGCCGAAGATGTTAGCGCCGATGCTTTAATTGGTATGACACAAAGCGGATATACTGCCTTTATTTTAAGTAGTTATCGACCATACTCTCCGTTATACATTTTTACCAAAGTAAAATCTCTGGTAAACCAGTTAAGTTTAAGCTGGGGTGTAAGGGCTTTTTATTACGATGAAGAAGTAAGTTTGGATGATATAATCACCGATCAGATTAATATTTTAAAAGAACGTGGTTTTGTAAAACCGGGCGATATGATTGTAAATACAGGCAGTACGCCAATCCAATTGCACCTGCCCACCAACATGATAAAAATTACAAAAGTTGATTAAAATATAAGCCCCCGAATTATCGGGGGTTTTTTATTAAAATTATTGTGGAGCCGGGCAATGGATTTTTATAGCAGCTTTACTTGCGTCGCACTCTTGTGCCGCAAAACATCAGGCAGCAAAATACAGGTTCTTCATAAATTATTTTATCATGCCCAATAGCGTGTAAAGCGTTGAAGTGTGCGACGCAACCAGGCTAAATAGCATTGCTTCTGCCCACGCAATAATAATTTTATTTATAAATATATTGGCCGCCAACTATACTTTAACACCTGCTGCACCTGCTAATAAATTTGTATGTCAGCACAAGAAAAGATACATATTTGCGCTTAAGATTGGCCAAAAAAATTGCACCTTTAACACTCAAAATAAAATACTGCCATGAGAATATTAAATGCCCTTGTATGTGTATTAATTTCAACAGCAGGCATTGCTCAAAATGCTGATTCAGTTTGGATAAAGGCCAACTATACCAAAACAGAGTACCAAATTCCCATGCGGGATGGTGCAAAACTTTTTACCTCGGTATATGCACCAATAGATACGGTGCAAAAGCACCCTGTTTTATTAACCAGAACGCCTTATTCCTGTGCACCCTATGGCAATGATTGGAATAGTTACTGGTACTCTTACATGAAAGCATATTTTAAAGAGGGTTATATAATTGTAAAACAGGATGTACGTGGCCGCTGGATGAGCGAAGGCGATTTTATGGATGTTCGTCCTTTTAATGCCAATAAAAAATCAAATACAGATATTGATGAAGCCAGCGATACTTACGATGCTATTGACTGGATGGTAAAAAATGTACCTGGCAATAATGGTAAAGTAGGTGTATTTGGTATTTCTTATCCCGGTTTTTATTCAACCATGGCAGCAGCAAGTAATCATCCGGCATTAAAAGCGGTTAGTCCACAGGCACCGGTTACCAATTGGTTTATTGGCGATGATTTTCACCACAATGGTGTGTTTTTTCAAATGGATGCATTTTCCTTTTACTCATCCTTTGGAAAGCCCAGGCCAAAGCCTACCACTGTTGGTTCACCTGGGTTTGATTTTAACTCACATGATAACTATAAATTCTATTTAGATGCAGGTTCATTATCTAAATTAACGAGTTATATGGGCGATAGTATTGCTTTTTGGAAAGACCTGATGTCCCACCCCAATTATGATGCATTTTGGAAGGCCCGTGATGCACGCAATGCCACCAAAAACCTGCAGCCTGCCATGTTATGGGTGGGTGGCCTATTTGATGCGGAAGATTGTTGGGGGGCTTTTAATGCGTATAAGGCGGCTGAGCAAAACAATCCGGGTAAAGCATTTAATAAACTGGTGGAAGGTCCGTGGTATCATGGGCAATGGGCCAGTAATGATGGTACGCATTTGGGCAACATCCAATTTGGAAGCAATACCAGCGAATGGTATCAACAGCATATAGAAATTCCTTTCTTTAACTATTTTCTGTTGGGTAAAGGCGATATAAACCAGATAGCTGAAGCAAACGTATTTATTTCCGGTGCCAATGAATGGAAAACGTTTACCCAGTGGCCACCAGCACAGAAGGAAGATAAAACAATGTATTTGCAGGCAAATGGTAAACTAGGTTGGGCTAAACCAACAGCTACAAATAGTTTTTCGGGGTATAACAGCGATCCTTCACATCCTGTTCCCTATACAGAAGATGTACATTTTAACCGCACCAGAACTTATATGACCGATGACCAGCGTTTTGCCACCCGCCGCCCGGATGTAGTTTCTTTTCAAACTGAAATTTTAGATAAGGATATAACGGTAGCTGGAAATGTAGTAGCTGATTTGGTAGCGGGTATTTCTACCACCGATGCAGATTTTGTTGTAAAAATTATTGATGTTTTTCCTGATGATGCCGGGTATAACGATGTTGATATTTATGCAGAAGAAGATGCGCCCTGTAATTACCCCATGGCTGGATATGAAATGCTGGTGAGAGGCGAAATTTTTAGGGGCAGGTTTAGAAAAAGCTACGAAAATCCAACCGCTTTTACACCAGACAAACCAGAGCAGGTTAAATTTGAATTGCCTTCTATAGCACATACTTTTAAAAAGGGGCATAGAATAATGGTGCAGGTACAAAGCAGCTGGTTTCCGCTGGCAGACCGCAACCCACAGCAGTTTATTGATATTTACCATTGCAGCCCGGCCGATTTTATAAAAAGCGATATAAAAATTTATCATAGCACTACCCAGTTTTCAAAAATTATATTACCTATTTTACAATAAAGAAATATGAAACAGTTGCTTTTTGCCATTTGTACATTTTTTGTTTTGGCTGTTAATGCCCAGGAAATAAATATAATACCACAACCAGCTTCATTAAAGCAGGGTACAGGAAGCTTTACTATTAGTGCTACAACCAAAATTATTTTAGCCGGAAGCGGTACTGAAAAAAGTGCCGCATTTTTAAATGCGTATTTAAAAGCATATTATGGATTTGAGTTAAGTACTACAAAAGCCAAACTGCCGTGGAAAAATGCCATTGTACTTAATTACGACCGTATGGATAATGGTTTGCCTGGCGCATACAACCTTACAGTAGATAAGGAGAAAGTATATATAGGTGGCGATAATGAGCAGGGTGTTTTTTATGGTATTCAAACCTTATTACAATTATTACCGGTACAACCAGCAGCAGCTTTGGCAATACCCAATGTAACAATAGCTGATGCACCAAGATTTGCATATAGAGGCTTAATGCTGGATTGTGGCCGCCATTTTTTTAGTGTTGATTTTGTAAAGCAATACATTGATTTTATTGCCATGAGCAAGATGAATACGTTTCACTGGCACCTTACTGAGGATCAGGGCTGGCGTATAGAAATAAAAAAATACCCATTATTAACCCAGGTGGGCAGTTGCAGAAATGGTACCATTACAGGTCATCACCCTGGCACAGGCAACGACAATATCAGGGATTGTGGATATTATACACAGGAGCAAATAAAAGACATTGTAAAATACGCGGCCGACCGTTATATCACCGTAATTCCCGAAATTGAAATGCCGGGCCACTCATCTGCAGCCATTGCAGCATACCCACAATTAAGCTGTTTCCCTACTCAATCAACTGCAATTGCAAAAAAAGTAACATGGAGTGGTGATTCAACTGGTAAGCATGTGCAGCAAAGCTGGGGCGTTTATAGTGATGTGTTTTGCCCATCAGAATACACTTTTAATTTTTTACAGGATGTGTTGGATGAGGTAATGGCATTGTTCCCATCCACTTATATTCATATTGGTGGCGATGAATGTCCTAAGGAATATTGGAAAATTTCTCCCTTTTGTCAGCAATTAATTAAAGACAAGGGTTTAAAAGATGAGCACGGATTACAAAGCTATTTTATTGGCCGTATAGAGAAATACCTGAACGGCAAAGGCCGCCAGATAATTGGCTGGGATGAAATTCTGGAAGGAGGCGTAGCACCCAATGCAACTGTAATGAGTTGGCGCGGCGAAAAAGGTGGTATAGAAGCCGCAAAACAGAAGCATCAAGTGGTAATGACGCCTACTACTTATGTGTATTTTGATTATGCACAAACAAAAAGTGAAGACAGCCTCGTAATTGGCGGTTATTTACCTGTAGAAACAGTGTATAATTATGAGCCACTTCCCAAAGAGTTAACGGCTGATGAGCAGAAATATATATTGGGTGCACAGGCCAATGTTTGGAGTGAATATATGGCCAACCCCGGCAAGGTAGAATACATGCTTTTGCCCAGGCTGGCTGCATTAAGTGAAGTATTGTGGAGTACGCCTCAAAACAAAAGCTGGGCTGGTTTTACTACCCGCCTGCAAACACAGTTTAAAAGGTTTGATCTTTGGAAGGCGCATTACAATAAAAAGGGCATTAATAAAGGCGAGTAAAGCTTAATTGGATACCGGATTCAGCATATTATGGCATAGCCTTTTGTTTTGTATTTGCTGATTCGTTACGCAAATACCTCACTTTTTCGTTCGGGTTACATGGCAGCATTATACAGCCAGAAATGAGGGAAGTTGTAAATTGTAAATGCAATAGCCTGGTTGCCTTTATATGTATTTGTTTAGCTGCATTAAATTACTGCAGCACAAGAGTGCGACGCAAGTAAAGTAGCATAGTAAATTAGTAGCCCGGCTCAAAATAATTAGCAAATCAAACGATTGCATTCTGCAGAATGCTTTTGAAACAATATTTTTGAACGTAAAATAAAACCACTTCAACATGAGCAGTATGGTAGACTCCTTTGAAAAAATTCCATGCGAAATTTTTGGAAACAGTAAAGAAGGCTCCCGTTATGTAGCCCGGGAAATTGCTGATTTAATTAAACAGAAACAGGCGCAAGGCCAAAAATGTGTACTGGGTTTAGCCACAGGCTCAACACCCATAACCATGTATGCCGAGCTGGTACGCCTGCACAAGGAAGAAGGCCTTAGCTTTAGCAATGTAGTAACTTTTAATCTGGATGAGTATTACCCGCTGCAGAAAGATGCATTTCAGAGTTACTGGAGTTTTATGCATCGCCATTTATTTAATCATGTAGATATTGATGCTGCAAATATTCATATACCCAATGGTAGCTTACCTAAAAGCGAAGTAAAGAACCATTGCCTGCAATACGAGCAAATGATTGCCGATGCCGGTGGTATTGATTTGCAGGTATTGGGTATTGGTAATAACGGCCATATTGGCTTTAACGAACCAGGTGCCAGCATTTTCTCGAAAACAAGGTTAATTAACCTTGAAAACAGCACCCGTATTGCCAATGCACGTGACTTTCAAAATATTGCCCGGGTACCAAGGCTGGCATTAACAATGGGAATTAGCACCATTATGAATGCCAAGCGCGTAATTCTAATGGCCTGGGGCTTAAAAGCACCCATTGTAGCCAAATCGGTTGAAGGCCATGTAACTGACCAGGTGCCTGCCAGCATTTTGCAGCAACATAATAGCTGCACTTTTGTATTAGACGAATTATCGGCAGCAGAGCTTACCAGGTTTAAATCGCCATGGTTAACTGGCGAGATAGACTGGACACCTTCTATGACAAAAAGAGCGGTGGTAAATATGGCGCTGAAACTGGGCAAACCTGTATTAAGTTTAAGTGCACATGATTACAATGAAAATGGATTAGGCGAGTTGTTGGTAGAAAAGGGCGATGCCTATGAGGTAAACCTGCAGGTGTTTTATTTATTAAGAGATAGTATTACAGGCTGGCCTGGTGGCAAAAAAGAATTTAACCTGCCAACACACCCTGAGCGTAGCGAACCTTATCCAAAAACCTGTGTAATATTTTCTCCACATCCGGATGATGATATTATTAGCATGGGGGGCACTTTTATGCGACTGCACGATCAGGGGCACGATGTGCATGTAGCCTATCAAACCAGTGGTAATATTGCCGTAACAGATGAATTTGTAACACGTTTTCTTGACTTTGCTGTGGGATTTGAAGACATGTTTCATATGGATAATAAGCAAAGTCAGCAAATACTTGCTGATGCACAAAAATTCCTATCTACCAAACAGGCCAATCAAATCGATACTGCTGAAATCAGGGCCATTAAAGGATTAATAAGAAGATGCGAAGCCAAAGCAACCTGCAAATATGTGGGCCTGCCAGAAGGTAACTGGCATTTTCAAAACCTGCCTTTTTACGAAACCGGCACCATTGAGAAAAAACCAATGGGAGAGGAGGATGTTGTGATTACCATGGCTTTACTGCGCAAATTAAAGCCGCATCAGGTGTATTGTGCAGGCGATTTAGCAGACCCACATGGTACGCATAAAGTTTGCCTGGATGTAGTATTTGAAAGCCTGAAACGCATAAAAGCCGAAGGGGATGAATGGGTAAAAGATTGCTGGGTTTGGCTGTATAAAGGCGCCTGGCAGGAATGGGATATTGATGCTATTGAAATGGCAATTCCCATGAGCCCCGATCAGGTAGTTAAAAAACGCTTTGGAATATTTATTCACCAAAGCCAAAAAGATGCTGTACCCTTTCAGGGAAGTGATAGCAGGGAGTTTTGGCAAAGGGCAGAAGAAAGAAATGCTGCAACAGCCAATGCCTATGCTGCCTTGGGTATGACAAAATATGCCGCCATGGAGGCATTTGTAAGGTGGCATTTTTAATTGAATAAATTTTAGGGTAGAATTTTTGATTCTCAGTTTAAGCTCCTATATTTGCAGCCCGAATTAAGGCATAGATGCCTAAAACGGGTTGTATGGCTGCGTAGCTCAACTGAATAGAGCATCTCACTACGGATGAGAAGGTTTTAGGTTTGAATCCTAACGCGGTCACCACATAGGAAGGAGCAGCATTTTTGCTGCTCTTTTCATTTTTGGAATCGCTGAAACCCTTACCAGCATTGCAAAGCAGCGTTAGCAATTCACTCTCTTTTACGGTTTGAAACTCATTATTTACAAATACCAGTTTTTCTGGGAACATCAAACCAAGCATTTTCTGTTTATTATCCAACGATGCGGTAGAATAATAATAATTTAGGTTGCTCATAAGTGAAATATTGTATTTTACATATTCCTTAAACCCACTGTCAGTACTTTTTAACTCCAGAATCCTGCTTTTATAATTTGCACAAATCATAGCGTTATTTTCCTTCATTCTATTATAAGCAAATTTGTCTAGGTCCCCTTTTACAAGTGACCGGGCGGCATCGTCCATAAATTTTGTCTCTTCTGTTAATTTGGCTTCTAATTTCTTTATTTCTGCATCCCTATCCCCCTCATTTGTTTTAAATACGTCTTCAATTACTGCTAAATACAAGGCCCCAACTTCTGATTTAAAGGAAATATCTGACAGCCATTTGAAAAAATTTTCATGTAAATCATTGCTCTTAAATCGCTCATTACAACCTTTTGTGCAGTGATAGTAATAGTAAGTGCCGCCATTTCCTTTAGAACTGCTACCCGTTAAATTTTTGCCGCATTTAGAACAAACCATAAACCCCCTCATGGGGTATTCATCCTTTATTCGTGCATGTTTTGTGGTAATCTTCTTTTTGCCTGCCAGCACATCCTGAACCTCATAAAACAATTCTTCAGTTATGATTGGTTCATGTATTCCAAGAACGATTTCTTCGGGTTCATCGCCATAAGCTTTAATTCTTAATTTGCCACAGTAAATAGGGTTTCTTAAGAGTAGCCAAAATTGGTTTCGGCTAATCTTTAAGCCCATTTTATATAATTCCTTTCTTAGAACTTCTATTTGATAAATTCCAGTAGCAAATAATTCAAAAGCCTTTTTAACTAATGGCGCTGTTTCACTATTATGAGTAAGTAAAGGCCGGTCAGAAGCATCTTTACTATTCTTAAAACCAATCGGGGCAATACCTAAATACCTACCCTGTTTCATGTTCTTGCGCATGCCATTGGAGGTATTCATAGACCTTCTGTCGTTTTCTATTTCAGGGATGGTTAAATAGAACGATAAAAGCATTTTTTGTTCAGGTATTTTAAAATCAATTGGCTGTTCAATAGCATTAATCTCAACACCAAGTTTAATAAGCGTCTTAATCATTTGATAAGCCTCTGGAGCATTTCGACTAAACCTATCCCAACGTAATACCAATATCTTTGAAACAAGCCCCTTATTGGCTTTAAGGAGGATAAGTATTTTGTTCCATTCTGGCCGGTTGTCAAAACTTTTTGCGCTAAAATCCTCTGCATAATACTTTACAACATTATAACCAGTCAATTCGCAGTATTGATGTAGCCTATCCTTTTGAAAAGGGATGCTTGAGCCTTTTTCCGCCTGTTCATCAGTGCTAACCCGAGCGTATAGCAGTACGTTTGCCATCACTTTTATTTTTGAGATTATTAAAAAGTTGATATTCCAAATTAGCCAGCTTATACAGCTGATGTCTGATTTGTTTTATATCATCATCACTATGATTCTTACCTGTTGATTGTAAAAGTTTTTTACATTGTTCAATTGAAAGCATTTTTTAAATAAGCGCCTTCTTCTGTTTTTTGCAGTAAGTATAGCCGTTCGTAATAGTTATTCATTTTTTGAATTTTAATTGTTATGGAAAACCTTTTGATACATGCGTTTAATAAAAGCATCTTTTCCCTTCTGTCTTTTTATAATTACAGTTTGGTCGCTTTTTTCATTCATTATTTGTATATACTTTTTCTCATTGAGTGGCACATGTTCGCAAAACTCTGCTGAGTGAATATCACCATTCTTTGTTTTAATTGTAACCTCTGTTAAGTGCCTGTTTGTATGTATGGCATTAAGTAGCTCTTTTTCCTGAGCCGAAACTGTAATGTTGTTAGGCAAGTTGTTACTCAAATCGAAGTCAGGTAAGGCTTTCTTTAATATTTTGTGTAGCCGGATGTTGATGTAAAAGTCTTCTTCGTCGCAATTGTAAAATGTTTCCATTTTCTCACAACTTATTATTTTGCCATTGCCAGTTTTGGTAACCATTAAACATACTGGTAGCTTGTTTTGCAGGCAATAATGTAAACAATATTCCAATAGGGCTAAATTGGTATTGTATTGTTCATCTATGGCAGATAAAAGCATTTCTGTTTTCTCTATTTCGTTATCAGAATATCCACAATCCTTTAAGTAAATTACTATGCTACACCAAACCACTTGCAAAGGAGTAAGAAACAACGCGTCTGTAAGAGTTGACTTATCAACATTAAATGCTGGAAATCTATTATTTTCAATCATTATAAAATTTGCAGTATGTAGTTGCTTTTGTGTTTTTGTTTCTGATTTAAAGTATTCCTCAATTTGCTTTTCAAAAGAAGGTAATACAACTTCTATTGTTTGTCCGGTTGGTTGAATAGTAAAAATTTTGCTCATTGTATATACATTTATCTCTTTCTTTACTACCTTTGACAGTATAAACGAAAAGGTAGTTTTACATTATTTAATTAACCTTTAACAGGTTTTATTTAAGGTCGTTAAAAAGGCTCAAGCTGAATCAAACTTCCAATAATCACCTTTCATGGTGATTATTACATGTTAAACTAACCGCCTTTTGTTTTAATCAATTAAACCATTTGCAAACAAGTTGTAGGAGACCTATTGCAGATGGTTTTTTAATTTACCAGGATAGTTTCTTATCCCAATCTGGCACGTGTTCATTTTTTAATTCGCCATCCACAAACCAAAGCGGGTGACCATAATAATATCCCTTCATTTTAAACTCTTTAGGTTTATAAGCCGTAATCAGGTTGTTTTTTACCATAGTTGATACAATATTGGAAATAGCAGCATGTAATTTTTCAGTGGTATATGCTGGTTCATATTCCTTTATTCCATCTACTATTTGTGAAATTGTAACTACTGTATTCTTGTATTTCATAAAGGCTTTTATCTTATCCTGCCAGGTTTTGTCCTTTGGATAACTAAAACTCGTGATACTTTCAGCACTATTCTGATTTTTAATTATAGATAAATCTGGTGCTCCCAATTGAGTAAACGCCTCTATACCTATTTTTATCTTTTGAATTGAAATGTCCCTTATTTCCTTTTCTATAAGGGCATTCTTTTCTTCTTCCAGTAATTTAGCTAGTCTTAATTTTAGTTCTTTGAGTATCTGGCTGTCGGAGATTTGGTCAGACATATTATTGCTATTTAAAGCAAAGGTAAAAGAAGTATATAAATTAAAATAAAAATAAGTTATAAACAAGTGAATAAGAAAAGTAACTTTTTTCCCTAAAAGAGAAATTTTTTTTATATAGGTATGACTACAATTAGGATTATTAATTCACAGTAATAAAGCTCAAACTATTGAAAACAACCTTTGTAAAGCAAGAAAGGAGGGTTGGGCAGCCTTCCAAAAACCCTTTAACCAAAGATGTTTTTTAGCACCAGGGTAATCCGCTTTTATACATCTTTTGCAGCTAATTTAATTTTTCAAAAGTGCTGGCTCAATAAAGCACCAACCGCACAAGAGTGCGACGCAAGTAAAGCTGAATAGCGACAATACTGCCAGGTACATAATGATATTCCAATTATTCGCTAATATGCTGCGGGGTTTGCTTTGCAATCTGGTACCAGTAATTATTTAAATGCAATGCATGGTGCATTTAAAATTGTTTTATATATTAGCTTATTACGTACCATGAACCAGACCCCCGAACAATTTGCCCGTGACCTTATAGACTCCCAGTTATTGCGGAGTGGCTGGCTTATACAATCTAAACATCAAATTAATTTAAATGCCGCGTTAGGTGTTGTTATCAGAGAATACCAAACGGATATTGGTCCGGCTGATTATGTGCTGTTTGTAAATAAACAACCCGTTGGTATTATTGAAGCCAAAAGGGCAGAGGAGGGTTTGCATTTAACCATACATGAAGACCAAACCGAAGGCTACCGCACTGCTAAATTGAAATACCTGAACAACCAGCCACTGTTCTTTGGCTATGAAAGTACAGGAGATATTACGCGGTTCACCGATTTTCGTGATCCCAAACCCAGAAGCAGGCCTGTTTTTACCTTTCATCGCCCGGAAACTTTGCTGGAATATTGCAAACAGGAAAAATCATTAAGAGCCAGATTGCAGGATATTCCGGCTTTACCAGAATTAGGTTTAAGGGATTGCCAAATACTTGCCATTAATAAACTGGAGCAATCGTTTAAAGATGCCCGGCCCAAAGCCTTAATACAAATGGCCACCGGCTCTGGTAAAACCTTTACTGCCATTACATTTATATACCGCTTACTAAAATTTGCCAAGGCAAAACGCGTTTTGTTTTTGGTAGATACAAAAAATTTGGGCGAACAGGCTGAACAGGAGTTTATGGCCTATGTGCCCAATGACGATAATAGAAAATTTACTGAATTATATGGTGTTACCAGGCTAAAAAGCAGTGCTATACCCACTGATAGCCAGGTGTATATCAGCACCATACAAAGAATGTATAGCATTTTAAAAGGCACAGAGCTGGATGAAAGCGCCGAAGAAATGAACCCCAATGAATTTCAGCAAAGGGAACCGGCACCTGTAAGCTATAACGAAAAAGTACCAATAGAGTTTTTTGATTTTATTGTGATAGACGAATGCCACCGCAGTATTTATAATTTGTGGAAACAGGTACTGGACTATTTTGATGTGTTTCAAATAGGTTTAACAGCCACACCAGATAACCGCACTTTTGGTTATTTTAACCAAAACCTGGTAAGTGATTATGGGTATGAAAAAGCGGTTATTGATGGGGTGCTTGTGCCTTATAATGTATTTACCATTGAAACAGAAATTACCAAAAACGGCAGCATAATAAAAATGGGTGAAAAGGTAGATAAAAGAGAAAGACTCACCCGCCGTAAATTTTGGGAAAGTGTGGATGAAGACATTGAATATAGCGGCAATCAATTAGATAAAGACATTGTAAACAAAAGCCAGATACGCACCATTATAAGGGCCATAAAAGAAAACATGCCCGCCATGTTTAACGATCGTATTGCTACAGATGGAAAATTTGAAGTGCCCAAAACATTAATCTTTGCCAAAACTGATTCTCACGCCGAAGACATTATTGAAATTGTAAGGGAAGAATTTGCCGAAGAAAATAAGTTCTGCAAAAAAATTACTTACAAAAGCGATGAAGATCCCAAAACTGTGCTCAGTCAGTTTCGCAACGACTATTATCCACGCATTGCGGTAACGGTAGATATGATTGCTACCGGCACCGATATTCGTCCGCTGGAAATATTGGTATTTATGCGGGATGTAAAAAGCCGCAGCTATTACGAGCAAATGAAAGGCCGTGGCACCCGTACCTGCAGCCTGGAACAATTAAAAGCCACCGGCACACCATCTGCCAAATTTACCAAAGACCATTTTGTAATTATTGATGCCATTGGTGTGGAGAGCTCTCAAAAAACTGATAGCCGCCCATTAGAGAAAAAGCCCGGCATGAGCCTGAAAGACCTGTTGCAAAACCTAGCCATGGGCAATACGCAGGAAGACATTCTAAGCACATTGGCCAACCGCCTCATAAGGCTGGATAAACAGATCAACTCTGCCGAAAAAGCAAATTTTTCGGCCCAGGCCAATGGCCAAACCATCAGCCACGTGGTAAAAGAATTATTAAATGCGTACGACCCTGATACGGTGGAAGATTTAAGGCGAAAAATAGAAGGTGAAAACAAAGGTGCATCTCCGCAGCAAATAGATGCACAATGTAGCATTCAGCATGCACAACTTATAGAGCAGGCCACTGCCGTTTTTAGCAATCCGGAATTGCGCAATTTTATTATAGACGTTCGCAAAAAATACGACCAGGTAATTGATGCCATTAACATAGACACCATAACCAATATAGGTTGGGTAAAAGATCAGGAAGCCGCTGCCAGCCTTACCATCAGCAATTTTACGGCATGGATACAGGCACACAAAGACAAGATAACCGCCCTGCAAATTTTTTATGGTCAGCCCTACCGCCGCAGGGAACTTACTTACAAAATGATACGTGACCTGTACGAAAAATTAACCACCGAACAACCCCTGCTAAGTCCAATGCATGTGTGGCGGGCATACGAGCATTTGGGCCAGGCCAGTGGCAGTGCCAAAAACGAACTCACCGCATTGGTAAGTTTAATACGCAATATCACCGGCATTGATGGCGCACTTACGGGCTATGATAAAACGGTGGACAAAAATTTTCAGGACTGGGTATTTAAAAAACAGGCTGGTGCCGCCACCAAATTTACCGAAGAACAAATGCAATGGCTGCGCATGATAAAAGAATATGTGGCCGGCAGTTTTCATGTAGACAAAGAAGATTTTGAACTGGACCCCTTTAATAAGCAGGGCGGCCTGGGCAGGTTCTATCAATTGTTTAAAGAGGATTATGAGAAAATATTGGAAGAATTGAATGAGGTGCTGGCAGCGTAATTATCTGAATGGCGATTGATGTAGTTACAGTGATATTTATGAATAAAACATAATAGAAATTAAATCACGGTAATTATGCAAATCAAAAAAATTATGGTTCAAACAATTTTATTACTATTAATCATCCTTGCGTCGCACTCTTGTACTGTATAACTAAATTGAAAAAATTAATATGAATTGGATAAGGAAAAATAAATGGACATTTTGGTGGTTACTATTTGGTGTATTTGTAATCATATTTATATTCTATATTATTGAACATATTTCAAGGAGCGATTTTAATAGCGCGTTGCTTCAATTTGGTTCAATCATTATCCCATTATTTGCTGCAATAATTATTATGCTTCAGAATAATGAGCAAATAGACAGATCAACAAAAATTCAGTTAGATCATTTACAGAAATTAAATGATCGCGAAATCGAGGAACTGCAAAAGTTATTTCAGAAGCAGATTGATGTTCTGACTGAAAATACAAATAAACAAATTCTGGAGTTTAAAACAATGACAAATGAACAGATTAAGTCATTGCAAGAAAATACAAATAAGCAAATTTTAAGTTACACCGAACAAACACAAAAAGTAATTGATGAGCTTTCAGATAATGCGATTTTGTTAGGTGAAATCTTAAAAAGGGAACTTGAAAAAGGAATACAACATGCAAATCAGCAAATTAAGGATGCTGAAAAAACACTTGAAGAATTAAAAGGGTTTATTCTTGGAAGGTCAGAGGAAGACAAAGCTCAACAGATAAAACAGCAAACATCATTTATAACTTGGTGGAAGGGTTGGAGAGATAGGCTAAAGAGAAAACACAAAGCATTATTGGAAACATTTCAAGAAGACTTAAATGGATGACATAAATAAAATATTGCCAAAAGATTGGAAATGGTTAAAGTTGGGAGAAGTATGTAATACAACAAGCGGAGGAACGCCGAGCAGAAGAGAATCTAAATATTATGATGGAAATATTCCCTGGGTGAAATCTGGTGAATTAGATAGAGGAGTTATCACAGATACGGAAGAAAAGATTTCAGAAGATGCTATAAAAAATTCAAGCGCAAAGATATTTCCGAAAGGAACTTTATTGATTGCATTGTATGGAGCTACAATTGGGAAGCTTGCATTTCTTGGTGTTGATGCAGCAACTAATCAGGCCATTTGTGGCATTTTTCAAAATGAAAAAATTAGTTCCGCTTTTTTATATAATTATCTATTTTTTAAAAAACGAAAATTAATCGGTCAAGGTATCGGTGGGGCACAACCAAATATTAGCCAGACGATATTAAAAAACTTAGATATTCCTCTTCCTCCCAAACCTACCCAAGAAACAATGGTTTCCAAAATTGAAGAACTCTTTAGTGAGTTGGACAAAGGCATGGAAAACCTGCGTACAGCCCAACAGCAACTAAAAACCTACCGGCAGTCTGTATTAAAATGGGCATTTGAGGGAAAGCTAACCAATGAAAATGTAAAGGAAGGTGAACTGCCGAAAGGGTGGAAAGAAGTTCTTCTTAAAGATGTATGCAAAATTATTGGAGGAGTAACCAAGGGAAAAGACTTCAAAGGAAAAGAAACAATTCATTTACCATATCTACGTGTTGCTAATGTTCAAGACGGCTACCTAGATTTGAATGAAATCAAATTGATTGAAATATTGCCATCCGATAAGGGAAAATATCAACTCCTATTCGGTGATATTTTATATACTGAAGGCGGTGATAAAGACAAATTAGGAAGAGGAACTATTTGGAAAAATGAAATAGAAGATTGCATACATCAGAATCACATATTCAGAGCAAGGCCACTTTCAAATGAGGTTGCTTCAATGTACATAGCTTATTTTTCGCAAACAAGGGTTGCAAAGAGTTATTTTTTTAAACATGGTAAACAAACAACAAACCTTGCTTCAATAAATCTAACAATCTTATCGAACCTTCCAATACCTCTTTGTGCATTTAAAGAACAAAATAAAATCGTTCAAGAAATCGAAAGCCGTCTCAGCGTAGCCGATAAAATGGAAGAAAGCATCACCCAAAGCCTGCAACAGGCAGAGGCGTTAAGGCAAAGTATTTTGAAAAAAGCATTTGAAGGGAAACTCATTTAAATAAACAGATTATTATGTGGAATGACAAAGAAACGGACGTCGACTTACTTGGTCACGACAAGATTGCGCAGACAATATTGGAAATTATTAATGACAATCACCTGCGACCATTAACAATTGGAGTTTATGGTGATTGGGGCGTTGGAAAATCTTCAATTTTATCACTGTTGCAGGCAAAAGTATTATTAGAAAAACAAGCCAGTGTTTCTAAAATTCATTGCATCCTTTTTAACGGATGGTTATTTCAAGATTATGAGGATGCAAAAACTGCTTTGATGGAAACAGTGGTCACAGAGCTAGCGAGATTACAGCCAAGAAACGAAAAAATTCAAAAACTTGCAAAGTCTTTATTTAAACGAATCAATTGGCTTAAAGTTGCAAAGGTCTCTGCTGCTGCGGCAATGACTTTTGTTACAGGATTACCTGCAACTACTTTATTAGGTCAAATGGGAGGATGGATTAATAAGGGAAAAGAGTTGATTGGATGTAAGGAAGGAAAAGAAAGTGCAACAGATGAAGAATCTTTTTTAAAAGAGGAGGAGGAAGAATCCGTTACTCAACAAATTGAAGCTTTCCGTAAAGAATTTAAGAAATTGATTCAAACTTCTAAAGTTGATCATATAATTATACTTGTAGATGATTTAGATCGTTGTTTACCTAAATCTGTTATTGAAATATTGGAAGCTATTCGATTATTTCTTTTTGTTGAAGGCACGACTTTCGTATTGTCTGCTGATGAAAAAATGATAGAGTATGCAGTAAGGGAACACTTTCCTAACCTCCCATCAGACTATCAGGAATACACCAAAAATTATTTAGAAAAGTTGATTCAAATACCAATCCGGATTCCTTTATTGAATAAAACGCAAACTGGAAATTATATTAAATTATTGATGCTTCAACACCATTTAAAACACAATTATGTTCAGTTGAAAAGTGTTTATGAATATTATAATAAGCAGAAGAAAAGGCCGTATGATGCAGTCGATCTTTCTTATGAAATTATTTCTGCAGCAATTGGATCAGATGCAACAGAACTGAAAGAAACATTGCTGGTTGCCGACCAACTAACACCTACACTAGCATCCGGTCTTAAAGGAAATCCAAGGAATATAAAAAGGTTTATGAATACACTTTTCTTAAGAATGAGAATTGCTAGGATTTACGGATTGGAAGAAATCGTTAGAATGAATGTACTTGCAAAACTTATGTTACTAGAAAGATTTCAATCAAAAAGATTTGACGCATTAGTAGATGAAGTTACAACAACTATTAATGGTATTTCCTTGACGATAGAAGCGCTTGAAAAAAAGAAATTTGAAGGAAAGGAAGCGAGCACCGAAGGAACTAAAACGCCTGACAAAGAAGATGTGACATTCAGAGAATGGCTATCACTTGAACCCGTTATAACATCTGTTGATCTCCGACCCTACATATTTATTTCTAAGGAAAAAGCTATTGGTTTTGATGCTAGTTCTCTTTTCCCTGAGAATTTGCAAAAAATATATGAAATGTTAAATAGCCATTCTGATCTTGGACTACTTTCAGCTGAAAAACAACTTGCGGATATATCAACAAAAGAGAGAGTAATGCTTTTTGATAAGCTTGAATCAGAAAGTCGGTCTTCAACAGATTTAAAGAATATTCCCGATCCAATAAATGGATTACTTCGAATAATCAAAATTGAAAAATCTCTTGAAGAAAGATTTGTAGGTTTATTAGTCTCTTTCCCTCCTTCGGAATTAGGCCCTTGGGTAGTAACAGAGTTGAGTGGCATAAAAACTGAAGGTGCTAAAGAAAAGGTGAAAGCACTTTTTAAAACATTCGAAGGGCAAGAACAAAATAGAACATTGAAAGCAGTAGCAAAACAAGCTTTAAAATAAAAGTTTTATGGGTACATCAAGTTCAGGTGGTGGAGCTGGCGGAGGGAATCCGCTTATACCAAGTTGGATTGACAATGGGAATTTACTGACACCTCAAATATTGCCGCAGGAGGCTAATCAACCGGATCAGGATATTCCAGAGGGAGATCCTGCTGATTCGGAAAATCAATACGAGAATAATGGAGTGCCAGATTCGAATGGGGAGAGTGCTACAAATGTGAGCCCTTCAGGAGAAGGAATTGAAATGGGTGGAAATAATCGATATACTACACCTAAAAAACAGTTCAATAAATATGCTCGAAGTGGGGGAACTAACATTGCATATTTAAAACAAGCGTTAAGAAGTTATAGTAGAAATGCTGCTGGTAGTTCTACAACTCTTGCAAGAAGAATGCAGCCCTCAGCATCACGAGTGGCAATTTTCTATGAGACCATTGATAATATTCGAAGAAAAGGTACGGAGACGGCGTTAACTGAATTTAATCTTACTGCATACGTAAATCAACCTTTACTTAACACCTTATCTGCAATTGGTGAATTGATATTTACACATACAGGTAAAGTATACGAAGATACTCAGGATGATAGCATTACTAAAGCTGCTTATGCAAATACAGTGATGCGTATTTGTGAAGATTCTCCTGATATGGATTTAAATAATTTAAGTAATGATCAGGTAGAAGTTATGATGGCAGTTTTCATTGAAGAAACAATTGCCCAAAGAGTCATTAACGATATCGGAAATCAGTTTACAGAATCAACTACAGATATTGTGACCCTACTTGAAATAGAAAATGGTATTTACCAAATTGTAAAGGGAATGGTTCGGAATCAAATAATGCCTGAAATAAGTGCTACAAAACGGGGCGACAAACAAAATCTTGAACGAAATATTGAAAACATTTACCGAACTGCCTTCGATGCCATGGCAGGATCAAATGATTAACTATGGGAAAATTTGCTTTAATAACAAAACTAGGTGATGAAGATGCAGGAGTGAATCTGAATGAAAGCGGTAATTTAAAAACTGCTACTCTTAAAATGTTTACCAGCACTGCAGGGGTAAGTGTTCATGCCCTACTTACAAGCCTAAAAAGGCTAAAGCTGGAGCCTACTGAAATAGCAATGGATCTTCTTGTTGTTGCAAGCAGCATGTACGCAGCTGATACAAGAATAGATAGAAAAACATTTGCAGAAGATTCATGGACAAGAATCATAGACCTTTATATACCCGTAAGCGAACCCGATCTCTGGGACAATCAAAAAGATAATTTACAGAAAATTTTTCGCTTCTTAACTGGAGATATATGGACTTTATATTTTCGCCCAAGAACAAATATGCCAATTCTTTCTCCCAGGGGCAATCGCAAAGCTTATAAAATGCCATACGAAACAGATACCGTATGTTTGTTTTCTGGTGGGATGGATAGCTTTATTGGAGCAATTGATTTATTGGAAAGCGGTATTCGACCTCTTTTGGTCGGGCATGCAAAAAGTGCAGACGTCACTCCATACCAATCAAAATGTGCAGCGGCTTTAAACAATCATTATAATGAAAGAAGGCCAGAAAGGATATATGCATATTTAAGTATACCGAAGGAAGATTTATTCGGAAGCATAGATAATACTGAAAGAGGTAGATCATTTCTTTTTTTGACATTAGGAAGTATTTGTGCTTCTTGTTTAAGCTCAGCGCCAACTTTAGTGATTCCCGAAAATGGCATGATTAGTTTGAACCTGCCGTTAACGCCACTTCGTGTGGGTTCTCATAGCACCCGAACGACACATCCATGTTATCTGTTGATGATGCAGGAGTTATTTACGCAATTGAGAATGAATGTGCGCCTACATAATCCTTACCAGTATAAAACTAAAGGAGAAATGCTTATTGAATGTCATAATCAAGCATTAGTTGTAAATACTGAAACAATGTCTTGCAGCCATCCTGCAGCGGGACGTTATCATGGCGGTGTCGGCAGCTCAAATAGACATTGTGGGTATTGTGTTCCTTGTATAATTCGTCAAGCATCTTTCCATGCAGCGGGGCTGCTGGATGCATTTCCATATGGCACCGACCTTCATTCAACTCCATTAGACATAAGAACGGCTAAAGCAGCGGATGTAGTGGCATTTAAATATATGATTGAAAAAGTCCGACGTCATCCGACTTATTTAATTGCAGCAATCAGAAATACTGGACCATTAGGGGTGAATGTTCAACCTTATTTAGATGTCTATAATAGGTCTTTAAATGAAGTTGAACAATTTTTAACTGGAATTACACTAACATGAGTTATTATGTAGATGCACACTGCCATGTTGATTTATTTAAAAATATTCAGCAAACCTGGGTAGGCGAAGATAGTTTGCCAATAAAAACGATAAGTGTTACGAATGCTCCATTTATTTATGAACCATGTAAAAGCCTTTTTGCAAATTCAAAAAATATTAGAGTTGCCTTGGGCATGCATCCTGAATTAGTAGAGCAATATGGATCACAATTGAATTTATTTGAAGAATTAATTGATAGTACTAAATATATAGGAGAAATTGGTTTAGATGGATCTCCAAGGTTTAAAAAAAGTTGGGACTATCAAAAAGAAATATTTATTGAAATACTTAAACTTTGTAACGAAAAGGACAAAAAAGTACTTACAATTCATTCTCGTAATGCTGCGAATGAAACAATTCAATTAACATCCAAACACCTGGGAAATTCTAATTGTCGGATAATATTTCATTGGTATAACGGAGATCAAAACGATTTGAAAGTGGCTGTTCAAAATGGTTATTATTTTTCAATAAATCATAAAATGATTAATGCTGAAAAAGGGAAACAAATAATCATGGCTATACCAAATCACCTTTTGTTAACTGAAACCGATGCCCCTTTTACTTTTGACAATGTTATTAAAACAAGGGTACAAAGCCTAAAAGCGACAATTGAGGGGATTTCTGCAATTAAAAAAGTAGACTTTTTACCAACTAAGGATCTCATTTATAATAACTTTAAATCTCTGTTAGAATTTGTGAAATGATAATGTCGCCAATATTATGTAATAATACAAATCCTTCATAAATAGAGGTAATAAAAAAATTATTAAAAAGCAGACTCCATTAAAGAGATAAATTAACTAGTAATTGTCAATAATTACTCAATATGAAATTAAAAGAAATTTTTGCTAATACACACGGACTATTCATGCCCCTAAATCCAATTTGGAACTTAACTTTAAATGATGTGGAGTTGTCTGATTTGGAGCTAACTATTTCCCTCAATATGGAACGGTATTCCAAAGCAGATAGTCAGGAATTTAAGAAAATTTCTATCGAACTTCTAAAGGATATTTTAAATGCTAAAAACGCAGTCGATGTATATGGACGTATAAAGCTAAACTTTTTACAGTTTACGCAAAGTTATCAGATTGCAAGATTTTATAGCACTAAAGGTTTATTTTCTGACTGCCATGATTGGCTTATATATGCATTGACTGATGAGATTAACTATGGTGCGGAAATGGATTTCCAGATAGGAAGGCTTAATGATTTTTTAAAATCAACAAATCCCTACATTTCTTCGGAGGCTATAAATACAATGCTCGAGTTTTCTTCAACCCTATTCTATTACGCTTGGCATCGTGGAGGGTTAGTAGATTTTGCAACAATTGTACTCGAATTCATGCTCAAACTGATTTGTCATCTCCTTACAAACGGTATACCGAATTTTGTTCTTGAGGATTTACTAATCACTGCGGCGTCGAATGCTTTGGCTTTTGCAACTAATTTCAAAAAAGAAGGATTGAAGGGCTTAGCAGAGATCCTTGCAAATCATTTTGAGAAAACGGAAAGTGCTGAGATTAAAAAACAAATATCTCTTCAATTAGCACATGCAGGCGCAGAATTTACCGATAAAGTTTCTTTAGACTGGTGTTCAATTGTGCTCACAAATTATTCAGATTTATTGGTTGGTGGTCAATTGATGCAACTACTCTCTTTGTACTATTTTCATGATATCGGCAAACTTGATCATGAGTGGAAGAGGTTCGAGGAAGCTCTTGGACAATACAATAATTCAATACATGAAATGGACCAGCTTTTGTTAAAGTATGAAAAGGCTAGATTATTTGGTGTGTTGAATGGACTTGTAATGAAATGTGTGGAAAAAAGAAGGATTGATCTAGCAAGTAAAATCATAACTGAATTTTATTGCATTGATATTGGCAAAAGAATATCTTCTGACCAGTTATTTGTGATAGCCACCTATAATCACGGGGTTTTGATTTCTTCGTCCCATCAAACATTTGATTTTGGTAAAGAAACACCTGAAGATATACTTGAACTATTCTATCAAACAAATCGGTTCCTAAGTACTAAAATAGCAGTCAACAACTATTCAGATTTCGTTTTAGAAGAGCCCAAAACTCATGGAGTGCCCGTAAAAGATCAAGGAAAGGATTTTGAGAAAAGACTTACTGGACACTATAAATTTTCAGCACTTACAGAGATGAAATTAGACGCATTAAAATCAATAGTCGTAATTCCAGGATTTCAACATCCTGTTCAGCCATTAATGATAAAAGCCATTGGGAATACAATTCCTTTAGCAGGATCTTTTGAAATAGCAAATAAGAGGAGAATAGTTAGCAAAGTTTTGTTATGGTGCTTTGGTACTAGAACAAGTGATTTAGAATTATCGCTGACAAAAAAAATGTTTGAAAATGCTGGTATTGTGGTGGATATAATAAATATACTAAAAGCAAATAAGCAGGACTTTATTGATAAATATAAATCACCAGAGTATGACTTAATTTGGGTTGGTACCCATGGAAATTACGATCATTATACGCCTCACATTAGTAAAATAGAAATTTTGCCTGAAGACCATATTGAACTTAAGGACATCCTAGGATTGATTCCAAATACTGATTCACAAAGGTTATTATTTTTGAACATTTGCGATGGAGCTACTGCTTCGACTTTAAATGGTGTCTATGATATTGGTTTTGGCGCAAGTTTATGTAATAGTAATCAAGCAGTATTATCCCATATTTGGATGGTAGAAATTGATTATTCTTTCATCTACGGTGTTCTTTACGCTCATTACTTAATTGCTGGCGATGATTTTTTTCAGGCCTACGAAAATGTAATTAAAGCCTTTCTAAGTGGGAAATCCTTTATTATAAAACTCTTAGGTATTTATCATCATCTTGACGAAGATTTAATGAAGCATTTAAATAAGCTCGATGATGAAATAAATGAAAATATTTATTACTGGGGGTCAAGTATATATTATCAATAATTTATTTATATCACATAGAATATATGAGCAATAATAGTTCTGCCAACACCTCCATCATCGTCTCCAAAGTCTGGGCCTTCTGTAACACCCTCCGTGATGATGGCGTAGGCTATGGCGATTATTTGGAACAGTTGACTTGTTTGCTGTTTTTAAAAATGGCAGATGAATACACCAGTTGTTCCAAGTCTTCCACAGGGTGCCTTGTAACTTAGGATTTAAACCTTTCTATGAAAGGAGTTATTGAAAATTTTTTTATTATTGAATTATTTTATTTGCGTTGATAGTTGATGAGATATAATCTGAACGTACAAGAGCGCGACGCAAGAGGAGATGCCATAAAAATATATGGCACGGCCCATTAAACAATGGGTTTAAATATTTTATAGCACAATTTGGGTAAAAGTTAGATGCAATTCCTCAAGAGACATTCAATTGGTAAGGGCTTCAGGAAAAGCTTTGTAAGTAGGGCGTTTGAGAAAAATTGGTAAACATGTAAACTAAAACTAGCAATATGAAAGTAGGTATTTATATTGACGGCCTTGGACAGTCTGTAACCAATGAATCGCTGGTAAGCTACTCAACACGCCTTAAAAATGAGTTTGATTATCACAGTACAGGCGTAACACATGAATTAAAAATTGAGAAGATAAAGTATGCCAACAACCGTGAAAGCAATGTAGCCAGTATTATAGAACATAAAAGTGGGGTAGCAACTTTGTTGTATAAATTATATGAGTTTAGGTATGGTGATATCATGACAGATGATTACAAAAAGCAAAATTTACTTTTAAAGAGTGGCTATTTATTTAGCCTGGTAATTAAAAAGTTCCCGGTTGTAATTAAAGGTTTTTTTGGTAAAAAAAATTATGCTCGTCCGTTTCAAACCTTTTATATTTTCTTTCTGTTTTTAATAATTGCACTGGCCATACTTTTTATGGTGCCTGCCATTATTACCGTACTATCTAATTTTTTCCTGGAAAAATCGGTAACAGATTTTATTCAGTCACATACCTGGCTACAATCAATAGGTGTATTTCTACATATTAATGCCACAAATATGAAGTCCTTTTCGGAGTTTTTTGTGTCTATTATCTCTATTATTTTGCTTTTAGCGCCACAGGCCAATATTATTATTACCAGTCTTGCTACCGAGTTTGTATGTGCCCATAATTATCTTCAGTTTGGGCGGCAAAACCAGGATATACAGGGCAACCTTGACCAATTGGTAGAATATATTACCGAACATGAAACAAATGCTGAAATACATATTCATGCATATAGTTTCGGGTCGTTAATTGCCATAGACTACTTATTTCCCTTTGGAACAACTCCCTCCGGCAATAAGCTGGACAGAATGAAAGCCTTAATAACCATCGGCACCCCATTTGATTTTATAAGTACTTATTATGAAAATTATTATTCGGAGAGAAGTACTATAATGGAAAGCAAGGTTAGCTGGCTAAATGTATATTCCATAGCAGATGCACTGGCCAGTAATTTTCGCAAAGATGAATTGAGTGGAGCCGCTCAATATGGGTTAACCAGCCAGCGTGTGATACCTATTAATGTGAATTATGAGGTGGTAAAAATTAATCAATACAACCTTAGCAGTTTTATTTCTTTAAACAGTTTAAAAGCACATGGTATGTACTGGAGTTCTACCACAAGTGGCGCCAGCTGTTTACATCCTATATATCTTAAAATGAAAGAGTTGGGTTTGGTGTAATTTTAGTTTAAATCCTGCAATTAACCGGCTAAATTGGTTAAGTGTATTTTATCTACTGTTTTTAAAAATGGCTGGTGAATATAGCCGGCCGCTACACTGTAGCAATATGCCCATCCCTACAAAATACAATTGGGAAAGCCTGACCAAAAAAAAATTGGTGATGGGTTAGAAGTACATTACAATTACCTGCTGAAGGAGCTGGTATTAAAAATAGCAGGGCAAAAACTTACCTGCAACTGATAAAAAATACCTGAGCCGGGTATTTTCGATAATGTACAGCCTGGTGAAATTTATAACTGATAACCAGCTATTTAGATGAAATTAAACTGAAAAGTTAGTTTACAATTTCTTTATCTTGTAAACTAACTCTGTATTTAGTATACATTTGTGTACTGAATGTAAACTAAAAATTGAACCATGGCTATAGGCAAATTAATAAAGCAATCTGAAGGCTATACGGCCTTTATACCAGATGGGTTTCCAACTGCTGCATTGTTGGATTTTCCGGCTGAGATTTTAGCCAAAGCTGCAACCGCCGAGCGGTTAATTGGTAAATTAGACGGCATTACGCATGTATTACCGGATGCTGATTTTTTTCTTAGCATGTATATTGTAAAAGATGCTACCAGTTCTGCACAAATAGAAGGCACCAGGGCTACCATGATGGATGCATTGGAAATGAGTGCCGGGGTAAATGTAAAGGATACCGATGCGGATGATATTCTCTATTATATAAAGGCATTAAACTACGGTACAAAAAGATTAAAAGAGTTCCCTTTTTCGTTGCGCTTTTTAAGGGAACTGCATAAAGAATTGATGACCGGTGCAAGGTCAAGTCATTTTGCTGATCCGGGAGAATTTAGAAAATCACAAAACTGGATTGGCGGCACTAGCCTGCAGAATGCATCATTTATACCTCCCCCAGTTCATGAAATGAACAATGCATTAAGTGATTTTGAAAAATTCATTCATAACACCACATTAATGCCGGTATTACAAGCGGGCATATTACATGCACAGTTTGAAACCATTCACCCTTTCCTGGATGGAAATGGAAGGGCGGGCAGGTTATTAATAACCCTGTTTCTTTTTGAAAGAGCTATCCTGGAAAAACCGGTACTTTTTTTAAGCAGTTTTTTTAAAAAACACCAGCAATTATACTACACTAAGCTGAATGCTTATCACAATAATAAAACCAAAGACTGGTTGCATTTTTTCCTGGATGGTGTAATTGAAACTGCTAATGAAAGTATCAACACCTCTAAGAAAATAACAACGCTTCGGGAAGATGACATGCGTAAAATACAAGCCCTTGGTAAGAGGGAAGCAACCAGCGGGGTACTGTTTTTACAGCATTTATTTAAAAATCCCATTACCAGCAATGCTAAGGTTGCGGAAACCATGCACTTTACAAGGGCAGGTTCAGCGAAATTAATTGAACGGTTTGTTGACTTAGGTATTTTGAAACAATTGGATGAAAACAATAAATGGGGAAAGACCTATATCTACAAAAATTATGTAAGCATTTTTAATGAATAAAAAATTATGAGCAGCAATTCTACAAACACTTCCGGCATCGTTTCTAAAGTTTGGGCCTTCTGTAACACCCTGAGAGATGATGGCGTAGGCTATGGCGATTATTTGGAGCAGTTGACTTATTTGCTGTTTTTAAAAATGGCAGATGAGTACAGCCGGCCGCCGCATAGTCGAAATATGCCCATCCCCACAAAATATAATTGGGAAACACTCACCAATAAGAGCGGTGATGAGTTGGAGGTTCATTACAATAACCTGTTGCGGGAGCTGGCAAAAGAAAAAGGCATATTGGGCCAGATATTTACCAAGAGCCAAAATAAAATAACCGACCCTGCCAAGCTGTACAAATTGATTGCGCTTATTAATGCAGAGCAATGGGTGCTGATGGGTGTAAAAGACAAAGGCGATATTTACGAGGGTTTGCTGGAGAAAAATGCAGAAGATACCAAGAGTGGTGCTGGTCAGTATTTCACGCCTAGGCCACTTATTAAGGCGATGGTGGAGTGTTTGCGCCCTGAGCCTATGAAAACCATTGCAGACCCTGCATGCGGCACCGGAGGCTTCTTTTTAGCCGCTTACGACTGGATGACGGACAACAATGACCTGGATAAAGCCGCGAAGCAGTTTTTAAAATACGAAACTTTCTTTGGCAACGAAATAGTAGCAGGCACCCGGCGCTTGGCATTGATGAATTTGTTCCTGCATAATATTGGTGATATAGACAGTGAAAACGTAATGATATCTCCAAATGATTCTTTGATTGCGGCTTCTGAAACCCGATACGATTATGTGCTGGCCAATCCACCCTTTGGCAAAAAAAGCAGCATGACCTTTACCAACGAAGAAGGCGAACAGGAAAAAGAAGACCTCACCTACAACCGACAGGATTTTTGGGTAACCACCAGCAATAAGCAGCTCAACTTTGTACAACATATAAAGAGCATGCTTAAAACAACGGGCATGGCGGCAGTGGTGTTACCAGACAATGTATTGTTTGAGGGTGGGGCAGGAGAGACGGTTAGAAAGAAATTATTGGAAACCACCAATCTGCATACCATTCTGCGTTTACCCACTGGTATCTTTTATGCCAATGGTGTAAAAGCAAATGTGTTGTTCTGGGATGGGAAGCCCAGCAGCAAAGACCCCTGGACAAAAGAAATATGGGTATATGATTACCGAACCAATATTCACCACACACTAAAGAAAAATCCTTTAAAGCTTGATGACTTAAAGGATTTTATTGACTGCTACAATCCAAAAAACCGTAACAAACGTAAAGCAACCTTTGATGCCGTTACTAACCCCGAAGGCAGGTGGAGAATGTTTACCTACGATGAAATTATTGCAAGAGATAAAACGAGTTTGGATATTACCTGGTTAAAAGATCAATCCCTGGCAGACCTGGATAATCTTCCTGATCCGGATGAACTGGCTTTGGAGATTGTAGAGAATTTAGAGGCAGGGTTGGAGAGTTTTAGGAATATTATTGAGCAACTGAAGAAGTAAATTTGATGGCAATGAAATTAAGTAGTTGCAATTAAAACACACAAATATTGAATAACTAATAAGCTATAGTAAAAGTTATTATCATGATAGACGGTGCTATTACACAACAATTACATATTATTTGGGATAATTATAAGAATGCAGACAGAAGGGTGGTAGACACCAAAGGAAGAGCTTTTGAAGACATTGATAAAAGCAGGCTGGTTGCTATTACGGACATCAGGCAAATGATTGATTCATTTTTATCAGGAAAGCTTGAACTACCTGATTTCAAGACAAATCTTGATAGCTACAATAAGCAACATAATTATTGGGGTTTTACTGCGGCGAAAGGGCAGATGTTTTTTAACCTGCTTACCAGATCTAGTATTGGGGAAATGCATAGATATATTTCATTAATGAAAAATTTGTTAGAGGAGCCTGCATCCTTAGAAGATGGACTGTTAAAAATGAAGATGCTATTTGATTATTCAACAACTTTCAAACAGCAGGCAACGGATAAAAGATTTGTAGCCAATCCAATGTCTTCAGCATATTTCCTATCTTATTTTTGGCAAATACATGATCCGGAAAAATGGCCAGTAATGTATAGTTCCATTATTTTATCATTTGAAAAACTAGGCATATGGGAACCACAACAAACTTCCTACGAAAATTACCGGCTGTTTTATCAATTAAATGAAGTGATAAAGAATGTTATTGCCAAATATGCAAAACAACCTATTTCTAATTGGGATGTTGAGCATGCGCTATGGCATTTTGCCGGAACAGTAACTGTAAATTCTAAACAACCAAAACCCAAAAAAAATAAGGAAACTGAAAATTCTGTATTTGCCCAGGAAGAAACAGTTACTGTAGATACGCCAGTTCTGAATGCAGGATTTGAATTGAGCGATTACCTTATACCTAGAATTGCAAAGCTAGCAGAACTGGGAGGTAGCAGTGATAAATCCAGCTCAGCCAAAGGGCATGAGTTTGAGAAAATGGTTGGTGAAACATTTGGTCTTTTAGATTTTGAAGTTGAGACACTTGGGCAAGGTATGGGGCGTGAGCCTGATGCCATTGTAAAATATGCCTCAGAACATATTGCATTTATAGTAGATGCAAAAGCATATGCAAATGGGTATACTTTAGGAACAGATGATAGGGCAATAAGAGAATATATTAATTATCATTGTCCAAAATTGAAACAGGCCGGATTTACTAAATTGGGTTTCGTAATTGTTTCAAATTCTTTTAAATCTGATTTGAAAGAATTTATTTGTGAAATAACCTGGACGACAGAAATAAAACGTTTCTTATTATTAACCACCGAGGCATTATTACATCTAGTAGCATATAAAACAAAAGATAAAATTCCAGTTACACAAATTGTTGAAAAACTTATTGCCTTTGAAAAGATTATCACTAAAGAGATGATTATCGAAGAGTTTGGAGACTACTGATGTTGTGATTTGTAATAAGGATATTAGTAAAGGAGTGCCGAAGTGATTGAAAGGAAATTGGTTCAACTCAATAAAAATTTCAAAAGCTGCTTTACAATAATTTTTTTGGAGATTGTAGAGGGTTTAAAACCGGGGTTGGAGGGTTTTGTGGCTATAATAGCTTCATTAAAACTGAAAAGCTAGTAATATGTTATTTTTTATGAGATTAATAAAGCATTCATACTTAAAACTCACTAATAATAAATTTATATGAATAGTGCGATTATTCTCACAGCCATCTCCTTGTTATTGGGCCTGATAGGTACTTTAACCAAAACTTCAACAGACGGAATTAATGGTAAGAAGAAAATTACAGGTTGGGGTTATTGTGTAGTTATTTTAATGATTATTTCTGCAACCACAGCAGTTATAACACAAATAAAAACAAGCAACGAAAACAAAAAAAATAAAGAAAGGCAATTAGCTGAATCAAAGCAACAAAAGCTACTTTCTTTAATGGCGGTAAGTTCAAATTTTACTATAGAGCATGATCCATTTTTGAATCTGGTATTTTATGATGAGTACTCAGAAAAAGGAGACCTACTAGACAGTGCGAAATCCAGCCTTTATGATTTGTTTCCCGGTTTCGGGGTAAAGGATGTGACATACAGGCTTGAAATCAAAATATCCGATTCAAAAAATGACTTCATTGAAGGATCAGGAATAGTGATGGATGATTCAGGCGCAGCAATTGATAGTATAAGTGAAACAAATTCTGTTCAAACGGATACTATACAAGACGAATTGGAACAGACAGATGAGGAAACACCTGCACCATTAAAATTATCATATTCATCTGAGGCAATTAATAATGAAATGAATTACTTATGGACTTTTTCAGGATATTCAAGCCTTACAGAGCTTTTACTTGATTTTCAGGAAGGACGGGAAATTGGTACTTTGACATTTATGAAAAAAAAGTCTTTGCTGTCTGATAAGGAATTAAACATAATCAAAGATTACATTCAAACTTTTGGTAGTTGGGAAGTTAGAGTATACATTGAGAATAAAACTGTCAAAAGCAATCTTCTTCATTTAGCTATTCCAATAAAAATATCAGGGCCACAGAAAACTGGAAATGGATATGAATTCAAGTTAACTTCAGGACAGCCGGAAATTGGAAGCTATCAATTTTCTCCCGTTTGATAGAGCCTGAAAGGAAACTGAGGCATAATCTAATGTTGAAGGAAATAGTATTTTGGTCAAAAAAATCGATATGAAGCCTTTCTATGCTTTGCATTTTCTAAGGACGATATAAGTGGTATAGGCAAAATGGGAAGGCTTCTGAGCGACGCAAGTGCAATTATATGCATTAACTTTTGCCAGGCTCATCAATGGTTTAATAAGCTATGACACTTTTTTAAAATGATTTATTAATGCAGTATTATGCTTTTCTATGATTGATTAAATTAATAATGCTCTTTTTCAGGAAAACAATTCATTAAATCGTTTTATTGGTTTTAAAGGACTTTTTGTAAAAACTAATTAATTTTCATTACTTTTTCTTAACACTAATTAATTTTAATTACTTTTTGCAAATACTAATTAAAATTAATTAGTTCTCTTAATTGGTCCATTTATATTTCTCATATGTGTTGATTCTGAAGCATGTAAACCAGCTATTGAAATTACTCTCTACACAGTCAAGCAAGGGTCTTTGTAACCATTCTGAGTTATAGAGAAGGAATTTTTGAAATTACTCTCTTACAGAAAACGCATAGACACTAATAAGAAACAAAGACTTTCAGTAAAGATTCATTGGAAATTACTTTCTTACATAATCAAGCAAGGGGTCTTTGTAACCATTCTAAGTTATAGATAAGGAATGGTTGAAATTACTCTCTTACAGAAAACGCATAGACTCCAATAAGAAACAAAGATTTTCAATAAAGATTCATTGGAAATTGCACTCTTACACATTCAAGCAAAGGTCTTTGTTAGCATTCTCAGTTATAGATAAGGAATGGTTGAGATTACTCTCTTACAGAAAACGCATAGGTTCTAATAAGATACAATGATTTTCAGTAATGATTCATTGGAAATTACACTCTTACAGAGTCAAGCAAAGGTCTTTGTAACCATTCCAAGTTATAGATAAGGAATGGTTGAAATTAATCTCATACAGAAAACCCATAGACTCCATTAAGAAACAAAGACTTTCAATAATGATGCATTGGAAATTATTCTATTACAGAGTCTAGCAAAGGTCTTTGTAACTATTCTGAGTTATAGATAAGGAATGTTTGAAATTACTCTCTTATAGAAAACGCATATGCTCCAATTCGAAACAAAGACTTTCAGTATAGATGCATTTGAAATTGCTTTCTTACATAGTCAAGCAAAGGTCTTTGTTACCATTCTAAGTTATAGATAAGGAATGTTTGAAATTAATCTCTTACAGAAAACGCATAGGTTCTAAAAAGAAACAAAGATTTTCAGTAATGATGCATTGGAAATTATTCTATTACAGAGTCAAGCAAAGGTCTTTGTAACCATTCTGAGTTATAGATAAGGAATTTTTGAAATTACTCTCTTATAGAAAACGCATATGTTCTAATAAGAAACTAAGATTTTCAGTAATGATGCATTGGAAATTACACTCTTACACAGTCAAGCAAAGGTCTTTGTAACCAGTCTAAATTTCATTGGAGGAGTTTTTGAAATTACTCTCTAACAGAAAGCGCATAGGCTCTAATACGAAACAATGACTTTCAGTAAAGATGCATTGGAAATTGCTCTCAAAATATTCAAGCAGGGGTCTTTGTTACCATTCTAAGTTATAGATAAGGAATTGTTGAAATTACTCTCTTTCAGAAAACACATAGACTCAATAAGAAACAAAGACTTTCAGTATAGATGCATTTGAAATTACACTCTAATACAGTCAAGCAAGTGTCTTTGTAACCATTGTGAGTTTCTGAGAAGGAACTTTTGTAAACGCTCTTGCAGATGCTCTTACAGATACTCTTGCAGATACTCTTACTGATACTCTTACTGATACTCTTACTGATACTCTTACTGATACTCTTACAGATACTCTTACTGATACTCTTACTGATACTCTTACTGATACTCTTACTGATACTCTTACTGAAATTCTTCCAGATGCTCTTACAGAAAACTCATACGCTCCCATTGGAAACTAAGACTTTCAATAAAGAATTAATAGAAATTACTCTCTTGCACAGTCAAGCAAAGGACTTTGTAACCATTCTGATTTATAGAGATGGAATTTTTGAAAATACTCCTTTACAGAAAACGCATAGGCTCAAATACGAAACAAAGACTTTCAGTATAGATGCATTTTAAATTACACACTTACACAGGCAAGCAAGTGTCTTTGTAACCATTGTGATTTTCAGAAAAGGAACTTTTGTAAATGCTATTACAGATGCTCTTGCAGATGCTATTACAGATGCTATTACAGATACTCTAACAGATACTCTTACAGATGATCTGACAGATACTCTTATTGATGCTCTGACAGATTCTTTGACAGATTCTTTGACAGATTCTTTGACAGATTCTTTGATAGATTCTTTGACAGATACTCTTAAAGATACTCTTGCATATGCTCTTACAGAAAATGCATACGCTCCCATTTTAAACTAAGACTTTCAATAAGGAATTAATAGAAATTACACTCTTACACAATCCAGCAAGGGACTTTGTAACCATTCTGAGTTATAGAGAAGGAATTTTTGAAAATACTCTTTTACAGAAAACTCATAGACACTAATAAGAAACAAAGACTTTCAGTAAAGATTCATTGGAAATTACACTCTTACACAGTCAAGCAAGTGTCTTTGTAACCATGGTGAGTTTCTGAGAAGGAACTTTTGTAACTGCTCTTACAGATGCTCTTGCAGATACTCTTGCAGAAATTATTCCAGATGCTTTTACAGAAAATTCATAAGCTCCCATTGGAAACTAAGACTTTCATTAAAGAATTAATAGAAATTACTCTCTTAAACAGTCAAGCAAGGGACTTTGTAACCATTCTTAGTTATAGAAAAGGAATTTTTGAAAATACTCCTTTAAAGAAAACGCATTCACTCCAATTGGAAATAAAGACTTGCAGTAAAGAAGTAATTGAATTAACTCTCTTACCGTAGACATTGTTAACAAAGCTAATTGGATAAATATCCAGTTCGTAATAATTGAAAGAGTAATGCACATTATTTTATAGAAAGCGCCGGAGATACTATAAACATAATTTAAAGATGCCATACATTGTTAATGACAAGTGTCTGGAAGTTGCTATATAGAATCTGCATTTTGAAGAATAAGAGATGTATATATTCTTCTATTGTATAGTGTACACTATACAAACCAATATATTGGTGGTTGCTTATAAGAATTTCTCTATTTTTTGAATACTGGTATAAAATGCTGTGTTAATGTTGAAGCCTTCCTGCCGGCTAGATAGGAAGGTTACAATACTAATTAATTTTAATTAGTTTCTGATAAGCGTATGAAAAAAACGCAGAAGCCTTCCAAGGTAGAACGTTTTGAACCCATTAGCAGTAAGGAGTTGGATATTATTTTACATAGCCTGCGCGAAGGGCAGCAGCCTTTTATTGTATTTCTTGGCATGATCTATTTTGCATGGGCTCGGCCTGCAGAAATTGCCCGTTTAAAAATTGCTGATATAGATTTGGATAAAACATTATTCGCCTCCCCAAAGGCGAAACAAAAAATAAGCAGGGCGCCTATGTGCAAATTGTTCCGCCGTTAAAAAAGTTGCTGGCCAGCACCAACCTACAAAATTACCCCGGCAATTATTATATTTTTAGTGGCGATGGTACCGGCTTTATGCCAGGTAAAACAAAATTAAACCGCCAACGTGCCACCGCCCGATGGCTTGACACTGTTAAGAATGGCCTGGGCATTACAAAAGACATGTATGCTCTAAAACATACCGGCAATATTGATTACCTGTTAAACAACAAAGACAATATAGATCTTAAGTGGCAGCAAATGCAAAACCGCCACAGCAGCAGCGCCATAACGGAACGCTACAACCGTAAACTGGGCGCCTATTTTATCAACTGCAGCAATTTACATTTTAGAGATTTTTAGCCAGGCACCAAATTAAATATGTGGCTTTACTTGCGCACACTTGTACGGTTGCATTAATGTTGGGCTTTTACAAAGACAAAAAAGCGGCTTTTTAAAATAAAATCGTGCCAAACATTCAAATTGCTATAAACCTTAGCCAAAAACGTGATAAATCACGGGTGCGTGATTTATCACAGACCAAACCGCGTGATAAATCACGCTTTTTTGTATTGTCAGGATATTTAAATTTGTTAAATCGATTTCAAACCATTTAGAAAATTAGTTTGATGCTATAAACAATACATATGTAAAATATCGGTTTGTTGATTGTAAATGGTTTTAAATTACAAATTATATCTATTAATAGTATCAATCCTTTAGTTGTACGCAACCAATTTTATTTAAGTGGAAAAATCATATTTCTAAAACACTCTTTTAGAAGCCGTTGACAAAAATATTTTTTATTAATTAAAACCAAATATTATGAAGATTTTCAAACTAGAACTGCGACTTTACGATAACAACACTCGTAGATGTCAGGTATTTCTTGAAAGAATAAGAGAAGATCATATTATAGGCGGTTGGTTACCTCCAAGTGAAGGCAGAGACTACTATTCCAAAACTTGGAGCGAATATGGAATAAGTGACGACAATTTAGAGGTTTATTTGGCCTGCACAGGATATGGGGGAACAGCTCAATGTGTCGTTTTAATCAACGAAGCTAAGCCAAGTAAAAATAATACAGTCTTTGCTCAATCCGACGACACTCGGATAGCTTTTAAATCATTTTCCATCTAGCAAACATGAAAAAATTAATAATACTTCTTTCTTTCTTAATTATTGAAAAGTCCTACTCACAAATTCTTCTAAGGAACTTGCAGGGCGAGCCAATTTTTTCACCGTATTTGAATGAAAATACAAAAAACACAATGCTTAATTTAAATACAGGAACACAAAGCATCGGTGCAGATTACTTATTCACTAACAAATCAAATAATCCAGCAGATTATTTGGTTTATCGTTTTGGACTTTCAACCAAACCTAATGAAGGGGTTGGACCTTTAATTACGAATGGTCAATTTTCTCCTGGAGTAAAACTTAATGCTGCAAGAACTAAGGTTAGACTATTCGCAAGCCCTATGCTTGTTAGAATTGATGGAACAAAAAGAAAGTTTGACGACTGGTTAACTCTAAGTACATCCATTACTTATGAGAAGAATAAACTACTGAGAAAGGACACATCATTTAGTAGACAAGTTATTGATACGAGTTTTACCGGATATAGTTTAGGACTTGATTATAATATGGCTTTCGGGACATTTGAGCAAGATTACATCAACTTTAAAATTGTGTATAACAGAAGAAACAATTATGGTGAACTTTCAAATGTAGACATAATAGATAGGCGGACAACATTTGATAGTGCCTCAGGAATTCAAAGGAATATTGAAAAAAAAGTGACAGCAAAGGAAGGCATTTACAAAGAAATGGACGCAGCGTTAATTCAAATATCTTATACGCACTTGCCAAAATATCAATTTAAAAATCTCAAGAAGTACGATGGTAGTGATTTAATGAAAGAAAAAGAAGAGACTACTACGGAGTATGTAACAAACGGTGATAGGGTTGACACAATTACAAGAAAAACAGTTAAGTCTGAACCGGTACCAAATCCAAATTTTAAATCACTTAAATTTGGCTATTCACTCTTTTACAGTGCTCTTGCAACGACTGGAGAAATGCCTGAGAGCAAATTAGGAGGAAGTCTTTTTATAATTTCACCAGATAAAGATAATAACCTAATTCCGAGGTTAGCGGTGAATTTTCAGATGAACGATATATTCGATTTGCAAAAAAAAAATAACGGACTTTTTAAAAGATTTCAAGCTGGAGTAACTGCTACTTTTTCGTTATGAGGTTGCATCGAGGAGCTTGGGCAGCGCATAAAATGGGTTTTTGTGCAAGTTGGGCAGTCGGAATTATATTCCCACGCCAGCACATATCCCTTTTTGTGCCTGCAACTTAGACAATGTACCACAACCTGAAGAATTTTCACAACAAAATTTAATCAAAATGAGTAATGAAGCAAATGAGGACGTTTTAACGAAAAGATTGTTCCTTTCAAAAAATCAAATGATATTGAATGATAGCGAGTTTATAACATTTATGGAAGAATTAAATTCAGAAATAAACTCTGCAGCGTTTTTTACAGATCCAATTACCATTTCTGCGGCGGCAACAGCTGTAGTTGGCATGTATAAACTTTTTGAAAAAGGCGCTAAGCAATATTAATCAGAATAGCAATTCAAATATTCCTCTAATAAAAAAGCTTGAAAGAATTACGCTCGAAACATATGACCTAAGATTTCTTTCTCACCTTAGAGAACTACAAGAAAATAGTGATGAAGATTGGACATGGCAGTGGATGGATGAATGTATAAGGTATCCAGAAATCCACAGTCAGTTGACTACCAAAATCAAAAGTTTAGAAAGCGAGGGCTGGAAGGTTGCAACACTTAACTTTGACAATACAACAAAGGGAATTCATATAAACATGGAACTGGAAAAACCCTTTAAATAATGAAACATCCTTACAAGACGATAAGCTGCAGGCAACATTGGGTATGGCGTTATTGGTGCAGAATGTTGTATTCTAAATCTGTAGTATTGAGTAGAAATTGTTCGGGCTTGCCGTTTTTCAATTTAGATTTTTTAAATTTGGCTTCAGTTCCGGGTGGACTTTTTCCAAATGCATCAACAAAGGAATTCCCTGCCAGTAATCTGTCATAACATGACAACCTTGCAATTAATAGATTATTAAACTGACTAGAGATACTTTTAGAATGATTATGGTTGACTTGCACGATTTTACGAAAGAAAGTAAATGCTTTTACAAAAACGAGTCTTACTCTGTTCGTGACAACGGAGCAGTCTTACGACATAATATCGAGGGGAAACGACCACGACCAACGGACAACAATTGGACTTTCGGCAAACTAAACAACAAGACAGGTTATTTAGAAATTGGTTCGGTTCGTATTCATAGAATAGTTGCGACCGCTTTTCATGGAGAACCGCCAACAAGAGAACACGTTGTTGACCATATTGACACAAATAAGCAAAACAATCGACCAGAGAATTTACGTTGGGTAACAAGATTAGAAAACATATTACTTAACCCAATTACAGCAAGACGTATTGAACATGTTTGTGGAAGTGTAGAAGCATTTCTTGCCGAACCTTCAAAATTTCGTGACAAATTTCAAGACCCAAACTATGAGTGGATGTGTGCCGTTTCAGCAGAAGAAGCACAAATTAGTTTAGCTAGAATGTTGTCTTGGGCAAAAGGTAACAATCCATTAAAAGGAGGCTCTTTGGGTGAGTGGATATTTAATCGAGAATCTGTTGAAACTCCAATTGCTACACGTCCAAATTACATAATGTCTAAAACGCCAAATGCCGCACAACGTATTATTTTTAGCCTTGAGGATAAGCCAAACGAATACCCAAGTACACCACACGAATTTGAAGGCAATCCAATGAAAGCTTATTATGAAAACTTGACCGAAGAGGCGATTTTCTTCCGAAACCATAATGGAGAATACGTAGTTGTCAAAAGCGGATTTTCAAAAGACAGGCAATCTCTATACGTACTGACGAAGGCTGCTTATGTATATCGAGAACGAGATGGTGGAGAATGGATGCCTGTACCCATAGTTGAACTTTCAGAAAGAATATTTGATAAAGATTTGCCTCATGCTCTTACGGAAATAACTTATGAAGATGGTCTATTTGTGCACGAAAAGGTAGAATCTGGTTTCCATCCAACAGAAGAGTTAGAAATGATATTCAATGAATACACCGAAGAATAATAATGCCAAACCGCTAACTTGGGTATTGCTTCAAGTGTGGTAAGACGTTGTTACCATCGGCATTGGTTCGCAATCAGCAGCGGTTTCTGCAGACGGAATTCTGTTGGGCTTTTTTGTAAAACTTTACTTTTATAACTTTAATTATCATCGGCACCAGGCAAGACAATAGTAAATACCTAAACAACACGAAGTCCTGGACGCTACACGCCACAATACACAACATCATCATACTACCGACTTTTTTAAAATAAAATCGTGCCAAAAATTCTAATTGCTATAATAATTAGCCGAAAACGTGATAAATCACGGGGTGCGTGATTTATCACAGACCAAACTGCGTGATAAATCACGCTTTTTTGTGTTTCTAGGATATATAAATTTGTCATTGAGATTTTAAACCATATTATTAAATCTATTGATGCTATATATAATACAATATGTATAATAACCTTTGTTGATTATCAATGATTTAATTTATATATTGTCTGAAATAATACCATAAATCCTTGAGTTGGGCGTCATTTAAACAAACATTATGTTACTACAACTAAAAAGATTTGAAATATTAGGTCTGCATGGAGACATGGACGTTAAAATTAATATTGATGACAGTAAGTTAATTATTGTGGCAGAAAACGGTCTAGGAAAGACCACCATTGTCAATATCATCTACTATACCTTATCAAGACAATGGTATAAGCTAACTGAGTATCATTTTGAAACGTTACTATTTGAAATAGGTGAAAATGAATTTAAAATTCAACGTGAGGAATTAAATAATTTTATCAAACTTCGGAAACTAAGAAATCAGAGTTTCCGAAGAACACAAAGCCCTAGAATTTCTAGAATTTCAGATTACCTACTTGAAACATATGAAATCAAAGCTCTTTTAAATAATCCATTTGAATTAGAACAGCTAGCAAGCAGGTTTGATGTTCCTGTTTCTGTTCTATTTGACATTTCTAATGAACTTCTTTTCTCTACAAAAGATTCTTCGGATAACATCGACAAGATTTCGGAAATACTAAATAAAGAAATTAAGGCACAAATTCTTTATTTGCCGACTTATAGAAGGATTGAAAAGGATTTAAAAAATATTTTTCCAGATTTAGAGACAAATCTCGACTCTTTAAGGGACAAAAGACTTCATTTTGAACAAGAGAATTCATCCAAATACATAGAGTTAGTTGAGTTCGGCATGTACGATGTGCAGCAAAAAGTTGAACGAAAACTTAATTCTCTTTATATAAATTTCACAAAAAATTTAAGGCAGTCATTAATGGGGGGCTACTTGAGAGATATCCTCAATAAAAACTATGAGCGTTATAATTACAATGTACTAAATACCATAACGAGTGAAAAGCTAAACGAAATATTAAGTAGAATTGACGATAACATACTCCAGAAAAATGAAAAGGATAGTCTTAGCAAATTTGTAGATATCTACAAATCCCACCCTGCCTCTATTACAAACGAAAGTAAAATTATTGCATACTTTATACAAAAGCTAGTTGATATTTATGAGAAACAATCAATTGCTGAAAAAGAAGTTACAATTTTTGTTGAGTTATGCAACAGCTACTGCAATAATAAGGAGTTTATATATTCTAGAGAAGATAGAAAAATAAAGGTTTACTTAACACAACAGGAAAAGGAAATTGATTTCTCCAAGTTAAGTTCTGGCGAAAAACAAATTGTTTCATTATTTAGTCACTTATATCTATCTGATACAAAACAGTTTTTTGTAATTATTGATGAACCTGAGTTGTCTCTTTCCGTTTCTTGGCAAGAACGTTTTTTACAAGACATTTTAAATGCTAATAATTCAGGTTTAATTGCAGTAACTCACTCACCATTTATTTTTAGTGAAACTTTGGAAAAACACACAAAAGGTTTCAACGAATTTATCTCACTTAAGTAATTTTACTATGAATGCTGTTGAAGCTCTAAAGCAAAAAGCACAAACTTCAAATTTAGCTTATATAAAGCTGTTACAGAAGTATAGATTCGATACAAATGATTTGCATTATATATTTGAAGGATTTGACGACCAGTCTTTTTATTTCAATTATCTCCAAGGGCTAACTAAAAATTATATCACTCATATTAGCCTAGGGAAAAAGCAATCACTTGAAATTTACAATAAAATAGACTGGAGTATATACGATAAAAGGAGAATAATTATTTTTATTGATAGAGATTATTGTAGGATTTTAGGTGAGCCTATTCCCGAAGACGATAATATTTACGAAACAACATACTATTCAATTGAGAACTACATATCTAATCCCGAGGTTTTGAAACGTTTAATTCGTGAAATCTTGCATTTTCATGAAGAAGTACAAGTAAATCAAATAGTAACAAAATATGAGAAAGAGCTAGAATTGTTCATAAAACAGATCAGGCCAATTCTTGCGTGGGTTTTGACAGTAAGAAGTCACAAGCTTAAAGCCAATCTAAATATGATTGACCTTTCAAAGCTGTTTCAAATAAATAGCGATTTAACTTTCTTGTACTTAAAAATTGACAAAATAGCTTATTTGGAAAATGTAACACATGTCAAAACTCCTATAGTTCATTTATCTGGGTTAAAACACTGGTATAATGTAATGGACGCAACACCAACTTATAAATTATACTTACGAGGTAAATTTGAAGCTTGGTTTTTGATCACATTTTTCAATAGGCTTAACGGCTATTTATTAAAAAACTACAATCACAATTCCAAAGTCAAAACAAATATTAATCATAGCAACGCACTTGAAATAATTGGTCCTCGGACTTCAATTCCAGAACGGTTTGAAAAATTCTTAAAACAATTATTTCCATAAACGAACGCCTATCAAAAGGCTTGCCGAAAGGCTGTCGGACATAGTACTAATCAGCAGTTGTTCTACTAACATAATGATTTATGTTGTAGGTGAAAATGAATATCTTGAAAATAAATATCATTTTAATATTGTTGAACCTTTTTCAGGTAATGCAAGTTATGAAATCATTCATATAAATCATTTTGAGAAGCGTATAATGCATTTGGTATCTGTCTCGCTATTTTGAGGTTAGAAATGATGAATAATGTAAGGCATGTACTTTTTTAGAATAAAATCGTGCGAAAAATTCAAATTGTTATAAACCTTAGTCAGAAACGTTTTAAATCATGCTTTTTTATATTGTGTGGTTACTTAAATTTGTTGCATTGTTTCGATTAATTTCATAAATCCTTAATTTGTATGCAATGTTGCTAAATCCTACTTTAAATGAATCACTCTAATACGGGACGATTTTTTTCTGGAAAATCTTCAACTGAATTTTTTGACAATGAAAGACAATTCATTATTAATTCTATAAATTCAAAAAGTCAAAATGATCTTCTTAGCATTAGTATTGAGAAATATTCAGAATATTTATACTCGTTTCATTACATTGATTACCCGTTACTTGACACAACAAATTTCACAATATCAAGTTACGAAGGTGACATTCCTGGTTCTAGTTTTCCTAATGATTTCAACTTACATGATAGGAACAAATTAATAAAAAAGGATATAATAGTTTTTCATGTTCCTTACGAAGGCGATATTTCCTATTTAAATTACCGACCTTCTACTTATCTCTCATCAGGCATACCTGCACCAGTAAAAAGAAACAATGAATTGTTATTTAATTATATAAATTTTTATAATGACCCTGAAAGAATCAGAAGAGAGTTTAACAATGATCTTCTTAGTTTCAAAAGAAGCTATATTGCTTTAAAGGCGGACATTGAATCTTATAATAATGGTTTAAAGGATTTTATTGTTAGAGAAATAAATAATCGAAGGCAAGAGCTTTTAGAAAAAAATAATTTTTTATCGTCTTTTAATGTTCCACTAAAATCAAAATTCAACACCCCAAAAACTTTTACTATTCCGTCACCGAAACTCAGGGAGAAAATTACAATTAAAAATCCTATTGCCTCAAATTCTGGATTTACACCTGAGCCAACTTTAGATTATGACAATTATGTTAAGATTTTAAAAATCATAGATGATGTTGGTCGAAATTTTGAACGTCTTCCTTCGATTTATAAAAGCAAAAAGGAGGAAGATTTACGCGACCACATCTTAATGGTACTTGACCCCAATTTTGAATATGGCTCTGCCACAGGTGAAACCTTTAATATGAAAGGAAAAACCGATATTTTACTTCGCCATGATAGTTCAGTAGCATTTGTTGCAGAATGTAAATTTTGGGGTGGTGATAAAAAGTTTCTTAAAACTATCGACCAATTACTGAGCTATTTGACATGGAGAGACAGCAAAACAGCCGTTGTAATATTTGTACGTACCAAAGAGATAATTCCTATACTTGAAAAAATTAAGGTAGTTATTCCCAAACACAATTGCTACATTACAACAAAGGGGCAAAAATCTAATAATTGGAGTGAGCATATTTTTCATCTACCTGCTGATAAAAATAAAGAAGTAGTAATTTCAATACTCATATTTCACTTACCTGAAAAATAAATAAGTACAAAATAACAATGATGTTGGTTGTTACACAGCAATAACAAGGAAATTGAATTTTGAATAAAATCCGTAAAATTGTGTAAGCTTACTGGTTAATTTTGAATTAGAAATTTATGGCCACCAAAGAACAATACGACTTTTTTAAGGATCAATTTGTTGAGGAGGAAAAGAGATATTCTGACCTTACCAAACGTGGTGAAATTTACTTTTCTATACTTTCAATTTTATTGACTGGAGTTATTTTTAAAATAAAGGACATTTTTGAAATATTAAAAGTACTTGACAATGCTACTTTCAAGACGGTTTTAATAGGATTATTTGTGTTGTCGTTTTTGCTTTTTTCCTTAGGCTTCTTTTTTATAACATTAGGATTGAAAATACGTGAATTTGAAGGTGTGACTGATATTAAAAGCTATTTGGATTCTTTGGGGGGAACACCCCCTACCAATGAAGATTTTTTTGATGATAGAATTGTTGACTTTATAACTGCGAGTGAGCGAAATGAATCTGTTAATGATTTACGTGCAAATAGATTGAGCATCTCATTAGGCTTTATTTTAGCCGGTTTTATTTCTATGGCTGTATTTATATTCACCTTATTTATACAAATTTTATAATATGGCAAAAGCACCAAAGACAGAAAAAAAGAGTATTGATTCGGATAAAAAGCCTGAAACTTATAAGGCTAAAATGTTAAAGAAAAAAGCCGAGAGACCCACTGCAAAGAAGAAATAGTCTATTTTGCAAAATAGATTGATGATATAAACAATACAAAATGTATAATAACAGTTTGTTGATTATCAATGGGTTTATATTATGCATTAATTCAGTTATTAGCATCAATTCTGGAGTTGGTGGCAACTTTAAATCAGAATTCCGTTAATTAAAATTAATCTTCCAATGGAGAAGTTCTTTGAGAAACTTTTTGACATAAAGAAAATTCCGACAAAACTCATTTTTGTTATTTGGTTAAGTTCTGTGTTGTTATTATTCGTGCCACAAAGGTTTCTAACCGAATTAAATATCACTGATTTTCTCAAAGACTATGGAAAGTATATTGGCATAACTTTCATTATAAGCTCAGCCTTTCTACTTGTGACACTTATTAGCTTTGTTTCTCAACATTTTAGTCGTAATAACTATAGAAACAAAATCAAAAAGTCAATACTCAGGGACATCATGTATTTAGACAATCATGAAAAGGCGCTTCTAAGAGAATTTTATATAAATGGTAAACATACTTTACAGTTGCCTTTAGACAACGAAACAGTTGTCGGACTCGTTAATAAACATATTATTTATCAGGCATCAGGCACAGGATTTACTTTTTTACATGGCATTTACTTTCCATATTCAATGACGGAAGTAGCCGTTGAAAATTTGAAGTTTGAAATGATTGATTTTCCAACTGAGCCAACAGAAGATGAGAAAAGAAGAATATTAAATGAACGCCCTACTTGGGCAAAAGAAAAAAGCCTTAGGGAAGACAGGATCAATTCCCGGTGGTAAAGCCTGCCACCAACATTGGGTTTGCTGCAGGGCTGGCAAGACATATTGGAGCAACGGTCATTTTATCGCTGTTGTGCTTCATCTGGGCAGGACATACACTGTTGAGATTTTGTTTGTTAATATGTTTTTTTATATCTTTAATCACCAGTGGTTCTGGGCAGACAAGCAATGAATTCAAGCCCTGCAGCAAGCGCTACCCTTTGGGCGAAATACTATTATGAATAGAAATTGGATTGAGAATATCTATTTGGAAGCTTTAACTAGCACCTTTGCTGAACAAAAGCGAAAGCCTACACCAAGCCAAATTAGTAAAGCTATAGAAGAAACATTTCCACTATTTACGAAAGCTATCGAAAAGCATGTTAAACGAGAATCAAAAAATGTACTAAAGGAAAATAAAAAAGAAAATAGAAATTTTAAGGCAAACTTGAAGACACGTTGGGGTAAAGCTTTTGATTTATTAGAAATATTTATTTGCTACAATTTAGACCATGGTCAAACATTGGCCTACTCTTACAGGAAAATAAATATCAAAAATGTAAAGTTTGAAGTTTTATTACGCTTGCATGCAAGATCCTGCCAAGTTGCATTTGAAGTATTAGAGCTTCTAAAGTCAGGATTCGCTGATGGTGCACTTTCTCGTTGGCGTACCCTTTATGAAATTAGTGTTTTAGGAAATTTTCTAAATAACAAACCTGAAGATTTATCTCAAAAATATTTAGACTATTCAATTGTAGAAAGTTATCAAGAAAGACTTGAATTTCAAAAGAACTATAAAAAGCTAGGCAACAAAACATATTCGAAAAAAGACAATAATTATGTAGAGGCCCAGATTAACCTCCTAAAAGAAAAATATGGGAAAGATTTTGTAAAAGCTTATGGATGGTCGTCGGAATATTTGCTTCCTGGGAAACGAAATTTTGCTGGGATGGAAGAAACTGTTGAGTTTAAGCATATGCGGCCTTTTTATAAAATGGCGAACAACTATGTTCATAGTGGCGCAAAAGGGTTTTTATTTAAACTAGGTACATATCGTCAAAACAAAGTAATGCTTGCAGGTCCAAGCAATTACGGTCTAGCAGATCCAGGCCAAAACACAGCATATTCACTTCTACATTCTACCTTAGCGTTGCATGGATTTGAAAAATATCTCGAAGATGCTGTTTTTATGAAAATTGCAGAACTGATGATTGAAGAAATCGGCAATGAGTTTATTACAACTCAAAAGCAAATTGAGGCAGAGGAAAAGTCACGTTAAGTACTTCGCCTAACAAGTGGTTTGCCAAAATTGTGGCGGGACAATCTTAGCTTCTAGTAAAGACGGGCTTTGATTCAGGGCTTTACAAACAATTTTGGTATTAGTTTTATAAACTTTGACTTGGTTCAATTCAAGTTAAATTCAATTTAAACGATAATGATAAATTGGCAAACGATATTAACGTCGACTTTACTTTCAGGGACATTAGTTAGTGTGATTCTATATCTCTTTAAAAAAACTTTTGAAAAAGGAGTCGAAACCAAGTTTAAAGAAATCGAAAATCGCCAGCGAATAAATCTTGAAGAAGATAAAAGAAGACAGGGAAAACTTTTTGACGACCAATACGAATTATATAAAACATTGCTTGAATTGGTTTATAAGTTAAGAAATAGCGCTAGAGAAAATATGTACCAAATAAACAAAAGAGATTTTAAATTTCAATATCTAAAACCCTTTCTGCAAAAGCAACATGAATATCAGAAGTCACTGGAGACTTTACTTTATCAAAACAAAGCTATTCTTTCCGAATCCTTTTTTGGTGAGCTTCATGATTTAAAACGTTGTGTGAATAGCATTAGTTTGAATTTTCGTCTTTTTGCAAAATTGAAAAATTCTGAAGAAGGTGAGATTGATGAAATAAAGAGTCTGATTTCAAAAGATTATAATAAACTGGAGCAACATTACTTAATAATGACAGGAGTAATTCAATCAGCAATTGGTTCAAATGAAAAATAAATACAGCAACCATGCTACCTACTTCAAGTTGCGCACAGCTTCTATTCAGCTGTTGTTCTGGCTATTGAAAGTAACACGAGTAGTTCAATTAAGTTTATCCACTGAATAAAACTTTTTTTCTTTGCTACTTTCTTTTTAACAAGCTGAGCGAACGACTGAAGTATGATGGAGTGAGCGAAGCGCAGTAAAAAAGAAAGTAGCCCGGGCAATGCCGGGCTTTTTGGTGCTGCACAAGTGTGCGACGCAAGTAAAGTTTAATATGTGGGTTTCAGCTTAGTTCAAAAAATCGATGTATTTACTACATATTTCAAAGGCTTTTTTAGTGCGGTCTAACCCTGTACCGTACAGGATAGAATTTAGCTTTGCATCGGCATTTTTATAGTCTTTCACGTTTTGATAGTAGCCAGTTATGGCGTTGTATGCGCCAAACAAAGTGCCTGCTGTGGTTTGCATTTGTTGGGTTGGACTGGCAAATGCATAGCTTAATACATCATCTATTGTATCTACAAACTGGGTGCTAAACTCGAAAGCAGCATTTTCTGTTACTATTGCCTGAAATACCTCTTTGTTTGGTGCCATGGCAAGCTGTACCAATTTTTTTAACTGCTCGTCTGTTATGCGGGTTTTCGCCCATTTATTAAATAGGGTGGTTAGCTGGTCGGTAATATTATCAGATATTGCAATAATACGGGCGGCTTCGGTTAACTTGTCGGCTGCGTTGGCGGTATGCTTTATAAATACTGCATTGCTGTGGTTTCTTAGCGCCATGTTTAAGGTATTGTTACATACTATGCGAATGGGTGTAAATGCTGCCATAATTGAGCCGCTGCCATCGTGCGAAGGCTGGATTCTGGGAAAATGGCACTATGTATTAATAAAGACATGTACATACCTAAATAAAATTATCGGTATTGATTTTAGGAGGCAATAAATTTAATATTACCACATCATCAGCGGCATGACGGAACGCTAAAACTGTAAACTTAGGCGCCTATTTTATTAACTGCAGCAATTTACATTTTAGAGATTTTTAGCCAGGCTATTGATTTAGCATTGGGCTTTACTTGCGTCGCGCTCTTATGCGGAGGGATTGCTACTGGGCTTTTACAAAGGAAAAAAGCACATTTTTTAAAATAAAATCGTGCCACAAATTAAAATTGCTATAAAGCTTAGCCAAAAACGTGATAAATCACGGGGTGCGTGATTTATCACAGACCAAATTGCGTGATAAATCACGCTTTTTTATAATGTTTGGTAACTTAAATTTGATTTATTGTTTTCCGTACCAGTAACCACCGGCGATATTGTCCACACAAGCCGATTTCGAAAGATCATGTTGCGCCGATTCAAAATGACGACGTGGCACGAAGCGAAAGTTCATGCTGTTACCAGTCATTATATAAGGTTTAAGTTCGGGTTAAACAAACCTTAATGGGTAAAATTTCAATCAGCATGACTATAGTAAAACAGTTCATAAGATTACAAACTCTGGGATACAGTTAACCGAAAATAGATGTTCATTCAAGTAAATCCTGTAATACACTTAAGAATTCTACTAATGAATTTACAGGAAGCAAGTTGACCTTTGATGAGGTCTGCAGCTTAAGTAAAAAAACTTGCAGATCTGTTTGTAAAACCTTCAAATAATTCCATTAACGAGAATCTTCAATTGATGGCTTCACTATTAAATATAATTAAAAGATAATTTATCGCTATAGTAGATAAAAGATTAATAAAAGAACTTTAAGAAAACTCGAAATGCAAATTTTTAATCAGGCAAAATTTTTTGAATTATTAGCGCAGAATTCAAGTGTATTAACCGAAACAGCATGTAAATGGAATGAGGGCCGGCCAGGGGAAAAGATTGAGTTAATTAAAAAATTCAATCATCACGATGAATTTTATACCCTCTATAGTATAAAAGAAAATAAAGTTATTTGGCATTGGGGCTTTGATAGGCATATGGGTTATCCAATAACAACTGAACACGAATTAAGTATTGAATTTTATATTGGTTTGATACATCCATTTTTAAGAGAATGGATGACAGCTTTTCTGGCTGGTATACAGAAGGTAGTAATGGACAAAAAGCTTTCAAAAATAGATTTTTTTGAAACCAGATATTGTGTAAACCTACCAATGCGTAATGCTAAAGGAAAATATATGTTTATCAAACAGTTTAGCATGCCTTTTACTTTTGATAAAGCGGGGATGATGGAAACCTATCTTAACTGCCATGTTATCGTAGATAAATACAAAGGCGAGCCGCTAAAACCAAGGATATTTCATATGGAAAAAAGGAACAAAGCAGATGAAATGCTGGTAAAACAAGCTGCTGCCCATTTTCTAAATATTCCAAAAAAAAATTTACTAACTCCACAACTTTTAAATGCTATAAAAACATTTAAGGAAGTATCACAAAATAAAAAGGGTATTCTTACTAAAATAACAAAAGGCAAAATTGCCAGAAAAAATAAAAGTGGTGAACACCTTAAATCAGAAACAATAAACAGGTACAGACACAGGATTAAAACCATATTGCTGCCTTTGCTGCAAATTCCAAATTACAATACAAAAGATACATCTGAGCTTGAATTATTGAAGTGGATACCTGATTTCGAAGAAACCTATACATTAATAGATTTTATGCTGGAATCAGGTATTGTGGATGTGCTGGAATACTATAAAGCAAATAAATTATACCAGCATCAAGCTTAATTTACTTCCCTCATTTTTTTAGGAATTGTCTATCTAAAGGACATTTCAATAAATACATTTGAAAATTTATAAATATATTTTTGTTTACACTTCTTTTACAACCAAACTTAAATTATGAGAAAGACACTTTTATTGTATCACCTTATCTTTTTTATTTCATTTTATTCCAGTGGGCAAACAAACTGCCCATCCTTGCCTTCTGATCTATTGAATGGGCTGGTGGCTTACTATCCTTTTTGTGGTAATGCTAATGATGTAAGCGGTAACAATAATAACCCAAACTTCAATAGTGCAACGCTAACCACAGATAGGTTTGGAAATCCAAATTCGGCTTATAGTTTTAATGGAATTAACCAATATATAAAAGGCTCATCCAATAATTATCCTACCCTAAGCAGAACCATTTCATTTTGGTTTAAACTTAATACCGATGCCACTAATCCGGTTTTGTTTGCTTATGGCGGAGCGCCATGTGGAACTTCTTTTTTTTCTACCATTAATCAAACCAGTTTTGCCAAACGTTACACAGTACAGGCCCATTGTTGGGTAGATTCCTGCTCTACAAATAAAAACTATCCTGCCAACAATGTATGGACTAACTGGACAATCAGCAGCGGAAATAATGTAACAAAGTTTTATATTAATGGTATTCTTACCGAAACGTTTCAAAACAGGGATTTTAATGGAACTGCTGTTTTTGGAAGGGAGTTTTCATTTGGTGTTTGCACTGGACCAAACACTGGAATTGCTCCTTATATTGATGGTGAAATTGGCTATTTAAATGGATCACTTGATGATATTATTGTTTATAACAGGGTTCTGGATGACAACTCCGTAAGTCAACTTTACAGTGATTTTAGCACAAATCAAAATACAGCTACAACTTACACAACCGGCTATACCAATGTAGAAACAACCGTTGGCGAAAACGGGGAAGCAATAGCTTCAGTAAAACTCAATTTACCCAAAGGCACATTTGTACAACCTTCTATTTCATTGGATTACAGTAGCCAGAATGCAGGTAGCCTTGCCGGGCAGGGAATGGTTTTAAGCGGGGTAATGCAGGCAATTACCAGAACAGCTCCCACCTATGAGCAGGATGGATTTTCAGAAGGGATAAAATTCAGTCCGGTAACTGACAGATATGCTTTAAACGGTGAAAGACTGATGGCAACTTTTCCTTACACTAAATTAGTAGGTGATTATTTAGCCAATGCGGCACAAGGAGAATTCAAAACTGAGCAGGAAACTTTTCAGAAAATAATACCGCATGTTTCTTTTAGTGCAACAAACGGATGGAAGGCAGACAGTTTCACTGTTTATACCAAAGATGGCCTTATTATGGAATTTGGTTATACCCCTGATTCTAGGATTGAAGCAGCAGGTACAGCAGATAAAGTATATGCCTGGTTATTAAATAAAGTGTCAGACAGAAATGGAAATTATTATACCATCATTTATACTGAAGATAATATCAATGGTGAATACAGGCCAGCCCAAATTCTTTATACAGGCAATACACAAAAAGGTATTTTGCCCTATAATAAAATAAATTTCAGCTACGAAACGCGGCCAGATGCAATAACTAAATTTTTTGATGGATATTCTACTATTACCACTAAACGACTAACGGCAATATCGATTTATGACCATGATACACTTTACCGGAAATACACGATGAATTATCTGCCTGTGGTAGGCACCTCCAAACTCACAAAAATAACCGAGTTTGGAAGAGATAGTGTTACCGCCTTAAAGCCAGTTGTTTTTAATTGGGCAAATTCCACTTTTGTAGGTTTTAATAAGGCAGGAAGTGGTAATTGGACTGGGCATTCTCTTGGAATTGCAAATAATTTTATTGCCGATTTTAATGGAGATGGCAAATCAGATATGGCAGGATATGAAAGTAATGGTAATTGGAAAATTTGTCTTTCTACAGGAACAAATTTTAATGTAAGCACATGGACTGGCCATACATTGGGGAATACAAATAACTTGATTGGTGATTTTAATGGCGATGGCAAGTCTGATATGGCTGGTTATGCTGGTATTGGTTCCTGGCAAGTCAGCATTTCAATGGGTAATTATTTTACCACTAGCACGTGGACGGGCAGTTTCCCCGGACCAAATTATACAAAAAAATATGTTGGCGATTTTAATGGCGATGGTATTTCTGATATTGCCGCCTATGCCGGGGGAGGTAATTGGGATATATATCTATCAACAGGTGTAGGATTTCAGACTTCTACATGGAATGACGGAAACGCTGCGGGAACTGGGGTTAGTACATTAGGGGATTTTAATGCTGATGGTAAAACTGATATAGCCTCCTATAGCTCCGGAGCAATTTGGAGGGTGGCTCTATCAACGGGATCCGGATTTATTAGTAGTTGGTGGAATGGACATGCCGGCGATGGAAATAATAGTCTTTCCGGAGACTTTAATGGAGATGGTGTGACAGATATAACAAGGTATGAATCAAACGGCCTTTGGAATATGTGCATGTCTGATGGGAAATACAGTTTTGCCTGCCAAACAGGATGGATTGCAAATTCTAATGGTACTGCTGGTAATGTAGTCGGAGACTATAATGGTGATGGGCTCTCTGATTTGGCTTGTTTTATAGGAAACTCTCTATGGAATGTTTCTTTTTCAACTGGTGTAGGGTTTCTAAAGTCAGACTATATTGTTGGTCATAATGGAGGGATCTCAAATAATGCAGTTGGGGATTTTAATGGAGATGGAATTACTGATCTTATTAGCTACTCGGGTGTTGGTTCATGGAATGTTGCTTTAGCAAATGTTGACAGAAATTTTGTTTCCTCAATACAAACAGGTAATGGGGCATTGTTTTCATTTGAATATAAGCCTATTACTGATCCTAATGTTTATACAAAGGGCGGTGATAGCAAATATCCCAATATTGATTTTGATGCTCCTTTTTACGTAGTCAGCAAACTAACCAACAATAACGGTATTGGCGGTACCAGAAGTCAGTATTTCAAATATGCAAATGGAATCATCAATTTAAAAGGAAGGGGTTTTAGGGGGTTTGGCTTGGTAACACGTATCGATTCTGTTTCCAATGCAGTGCAGGCTACTACCTATAATACAGACTATAGATATGTTGGTGCCAGACCGGTTAGGATAGAGTTACGAACTGTGGATGGGAAATTGCTGAATCTTACCCTAAATACAGTTGGCTTTACTAAAACAGGATATAATCTTGATTCTGTTTGTTTTTCTTATTTTTCAAAAGTCGAAGAACTCTCTTATGAGCTTGATGGTTCTTTAATGGTTGATAAGAATACCTTTTATACATATGATATCTATGGAAGCGTGACACAGCTAAACGAAATTTTCAATAACGCCTATACAGTTGTTACGGACAATGTATATACAAATGATGCTGCAAAATGGATACTTGGAAGACTTACCTCTGCAACTGTTTCAAAGTCAAAACCAGGTAAACCAAGTATTGTAAAAAATTCCTCTTTCACCTATAGTAATGGATTTTTAACACAGGAAATATTGTTGCCATCTGATACAAAGCTGAGACTTCAGAAAGATTACATATTGGATAGTTTTGGAAACAGGATACAAACAACTATTTCCGGCCCCGGCATTGCTACCCGCAGCGAAAAAGTGACCTATAGCAGCGATGGCCGTTTTGTGATTCAAACACAAAATGCTATTGGTTTTACAAATAAAACAAGCTACAAAAATGGTTTCCCGGCAACAATTATAGATGCAGAAGGCAGGGTTACAACTGTAACACGGGATCTGTTTGGACGTGAAATAAGGGTTGATTATCCGGATGGCACATTTAAAACAACTTCTTATAATGATTGTGTTGGTGGCAATTGTCCTCCAAACACTATTTGGTTTCTGCAGGAGCAGGCTTCTGGCTCTGTAATCAAAAAAACATATTTTGACATTTTGGACAGGCCCATTAGAAAAGAATCAGAATCTTTTTCTTCAAATAATATACTGTCTGATATTGTGTACAATGCAGATGGAACAGTAAATAAGGAATCGGATAATTATTTTAGCAACTCAAGCCCTTCTAACTGGACAACTTTCACCTATGATGAAATAAAGAGGTTGCTATCAAAAACAGAACCTGATAGCCGTACAACACAGATCCAATACAATGGGCTCTCCAAAACAGAAACCAATCCCCAAAACCAAAAAGTTACCAAGATTGAAAATCAGCAGGGTAAACTGGTTACAACAATTGATAACCAAGGCAATCAAATACTTTTTGACTACGATGCTGATTTTAACCTGAATTCTATTACCGACCCCAATGGAAATAAAGTAAGTATGACCTATGACCTGCGGGGTAATAAAACTGCAGTTAATGACCCAGATATGGGCAATTATACATACCAATACAATTGCCTGGGTTTATTAACGAAACAAACAAATCCGAAAGGGGAATCAGTTATATACACATATGATTTATTAAACAGGCAAAGCAAAAGAACAGAGCCGGAGGGAACAACGCAATGGGTATATGATCCGGCAAATGGAAAAGGGCAGGTGTACCAGATAAAGACAAACAACGTAATAGTTCAAAAGTATTCCTATAACAGCTTTGGTAAACTAAGCCAGGTTACGTATACAAGAAATGCAAAAAATAAACTGTTTTCCTATTCTTATAATAACGCAAATGGCATGCTGGAACAAATCAATATGCCCAACAACGTTTCTATAAATTATGTGTATACCACAAAAGGGTATTTGAATAATGTAATTGGGATTGGGTTAAAACCTGTAAATGTTACTTTATGGTCTGCCAATAATTACGATCAGAATAATCAGCTTACGAGTTTCATTACTGCCAATGGCGTGGTTACAAATAGGGTATATGACCCTTCTACATTTTACCTCACAGGTATTAAGGCAGGTATAGGTTCCGCCATAGATTCATTGGAAAACCTTAGTATGCATTATTCATCTATTGGAAATCTCCTGGAAAGAAAGGATGTGAAATTAAATCTGCGGGAAACATTTAATTATGATGATTTAAACAGGTTGTTAACGGCGCAGGTTGACGGTCAGAACCCATTGACCATGCAATATGATATATTGGGCAATATTTCTTTTAAATCAGATGTTGGCTCATATAAGTACGGGGAAGCTGGTAAGGGCCCTCATACACTTACCTCAATAGACCATAGTACAGTTGATTCGTGTGTATATGCTTTTAATCAAATCATAGCATACACTTCTTATAATTATACTGCCAAAATTACCAATGCAAATACTGAAATCGCCTTCCTCTATGGGCCGGGAAGGGAGAGAGAAGTGATGACGGTAAAGAAGAACAATATTTTGATTCAAACTAAGAATTACTATGGAGGGATGTATGAGGAGGTAACAGATTCAGCTGGGAAAGTTTCCTATAACTATTATATAAAAGCCGGCAATGAAGTGGTGGCAATGGTTTATAGCCCGAGTAATAAAGTTAGAAATAATAGTAAAATATCCTATCTTTTATTCGATCACCTTGGCTCTGTATATGCTTATACCGATGAAGCCGGTAAAATTACTGAAAGAGTAAGCTATAATGCCTGGGGGCAACAACGTGATCCTTTCACCTGGCAGGTATTTAAAATACCAAAGAACCTCCCATCATTTCAAAGGGGCTTTACCTTCCACGAAATGCTTGATATGGATTTCCTGGTTTGCATGAATGCCAGGGTATACAACCCGGTACTTGGCAGATTTCTTACCCCTGACCCCTATGTGCAGTTCCCGGATAATCTACAAAGCATGAACCGATATGCATATGTATTAAATAACCCCCTTTCATTTACTGACCCTAGTGGATATTTTTTAAACGGGCTAAAGGGCTTTTTAAAGAAAAATGCAAGTGCTGTTGTTTCTATCGGAATAATGATTGCAACTGGTGGAACTGGTGCAATTTTTTCTACAGTTTTGGGTAGCTCCTTTTTGGGTGCGGTGGCTTCGGGTGCAGCAGTTGGATTTGGTGCATCATTTACAAGTGTTCTTGTGAACGGAGGTAGCATAGATATCGCTTTTAAGGCTGGAATACAAGGCGGTGTAATAGGAGGAATAACAGCTGGGATTACATATGGGGTGGGAAAAGCATTTGATACAAAAACATTAAATTCAATGAATGCGTATAATATACCGAAGTCAATAGTAAACGGTGTAGTTCAAGGAGAATTTAGTAGGCTTCAGGGAGGGGAATTTAATACTGGATTTGCAATGGGATTCGCAAAGGAATTTCTTTACGGAAATTTTAAAGATGAGGCAAACAGTATAACTAATCAGATTTCGAATATTAAGGATAAAATTGGTTCTTATATAGGGGAAGGCCTTTCAAAACTTCAAGAGTATAGAATATTTAATTATCCTGGTACTATAACTATGCAGGGTCCATTCCAAGGAGGTATTACGTTCCCCCCATTAATACTTATAGAAAATGGTTTTGAAACCCCGGTTGATATTCTTGATGTATATCGTCATGAGTATGGGCATTTTATTCAATTCGGATTGATGGTAGCTTCTACACGCAACCTAAAAACCAGTTATTTAATGTATTTAGGAATGGTTGGAATTCCTAGTTTAATCAGTGCAAATCATGCGAACCAAGATAACACCTATAATCATCAGAATTTTTGGACGGAAAAATCGGCAAATTCACTAAGCTATTTTTTTAGAGGTAGCCCTTCAGATTGGAATCATAATGACTATCCAGTGTACGAAATATTTAAATAATTATTTTATATGAAAAAAAATTATGTCTTTTTATTATTATTCACGCCGCTATTGTCTTTTTCGCAAAACAAAACCACCTTCAATTACGATGTGAAAGGCAATCTGTTATCAGCAAGCTATGTGGGTAATAACAAGTGTAATAATGCACCCCAAAGTATTATTGCGGCAGATACAGCAGCTGCGAAAGAAGCAGATAATAAATTTCGATTGGTAATTACTCCTGTACCTGCACATTCTGTGATAACAATTTATTATACTATTCCAGTTTCCAGCAATGCAAGTTTAGAGATATATAATATGGTTGGGGAAAGGATGGCTAAAGTAAAATCTGGTATGCAAAAAGCAGGCAATTATACCGAGTATTTTGATATTCAAAGCTTTGCATCGGGCATGTACTTATGTGTGTTGCAAACGAATAAAGAAAGGCAGGTAATTAAATTCCTAAAGCAATAAATTAATCAAAATAAAAAATGGCTGTTTAAAAAATAAACAGCCATTTTTTTTAATTCGCCCTTTGTTTTATCAAAAAGAAATTTTATTTTACAACACATTGTAGCAAGAAAATAAGTTACAGCATCAACCCTGGTTAACGATACAAAATACGTGAGAATAAATCCACTATTTATTTAGATCGCCGAAACATTATTATCAGGTTTTATTTTTTTTCACATTTTCATAAAGAGGTGATTACCAGGTTAATTTATTATGAGATATATACTATTGGCGATAATGTATTGTCTGCAACTTAGCATAGCAAATGCACAAATCATTAACCCCGGCGGCGTTAAAGGAAATCTGTTATGGTATATAGCATCTAATTCTGCCAACACCGCTTATTTTAAATCCCTCAGCGATTTAAAAAATAATCTAACTCCGCAAGCAAATAATACGGTATCTGTTTCTCAATTTAATTTTCATCCCGCCATACTAAAGGTTCATTAAGTTTTGTAGTTACATCTTGCTTAAATTTTTCGACCTTATCAGAAAAATTAAAGCACGATTTTTCTCTAAGTATCTGAGTGATCTTGCTGTTTAGAATCCATTTTGCCAGATTGAATAGAAGACTATTGGTCTTGGCATCAAACTGCAAATCTGGAAAAGAGATAGCATTCGATAATATCATTTGATTTTATTAAATGCTTAATAGAATATTACAATTGCAACTAATGATTTTTAAAATATTGTTTAAACTTCTAAGTGTGATGATATTTTCATTTTCAAATTTTATGCAACGATTTTAGCAAATGAATGATTGAATGAATAGAATGATTTTAAAATAAAATCGTGCCAAACATTCAAAATGCTATAATCATTAGCCAAAAACGTGATAAATCACGGGCTGCGTGATTTATCACAGACCAAATTGCGTGATAAATCACGTTGTTTGGTATTTACCAGATTAATATTTTTGCTGTATTGTTTACCATAACTCAATTTTGATAACAATAAACCTAAACATATGCCTAACCTAAAGATTGGACTGTGGAGTGCGTTTTTTTTGGCATTGATAATTTTTGCAGGCGGTGTTGCAATGGGATGTATAATCATCTCAATATATAACGATCATGTAAAAAAAAGAGATTTAAAGGAATTGGATGAAAAATTATAAATGCATTTACTTGGAGCATAGTTATACATAGCCCGGGTATTTTAATACAAGGGCTTTTCTTAAAAAATTGATTTCTTGGTTCGTATCATTTTTGGGTTTTAATGTTAGTCATGCATGTGTTGTATGTGAACTTTATGTATCTGTTAGAGAAATGAGAAGGAGCTTTATTTGCCTTTACCGTTTTTGATATTATGGACATTAGCTTTAAATAAGTGTATAGATAACACTAATATTTTTTGATTCAATAAAAATGTTTAAAATTTTAAGGTAAAATACTTTTCTATTTAAAATATTTTTTCTTCCTTCACATCTCCTAATAAAAACTGTTAGCTTAAATATATCCTACATTAAAAACTTATTAACAACCAAACCTGATTACCGTATGCTATTAACAATTTGCACATAGTGCATCAACCCAAATGCAAAAAGATAAATGTTATAAAAAAGGTTAACGCCGATATTGTAGCGAAGCACTCACACCTTGTTTTATTCTGTTTTACATTTTGCTGGACAAATAAAAATTACTTGCCGTTTATTCCATGTGATGCGTGCATGCAGTAATTGTATTGCCCAATATAGAGGTGATTATGTTGCTGTATTAGCCTATGGCATTGTATTTCGTGAAATAAATCGTTGAATAGTTTTGACAATATTGTCATTGTGTAAACTACTTTGAAAAAGTGGGTAGGGGGATTTTATGCGTCAAAACGTTCTCTTGTTGCATCTGCAATTTGATAGTATTTGCGGATGAATTATTCCTAAAATGGAATGAAATGGTATGTTATTTCTGTACAAAAAATATGAAGTGTTTAATTCGAAGTTCATATACTTTTTTTATTGCATTTATTACACAAAAAGTAATCATTTTGGAATGAGAAATTACTTATTTATTGTAATGTTATTACTGGCAGGAAGAGTATATGGACAAGATTCAGTAAAAGCGCAAATACCGGAGAGTTTTAATGAAAAAATTAATAATTCAATAATAGAAAATGCTTCCAATTACCTTGATGTAATAAGCACTAAGTATGTCAAAATCAACAAGAACATAGAAAATAAAAATCTACAATATCTAAAAACTATTCAAAAGGAGGACGAACTAATTCGCCAAAGGTTACAAATGATATTTAGTAAAAAGGAGAAAGTATTGTATGCAGGTATTGCAGAAAAATATAAGTTCTTTCATAACAAAATGGAAAGACTAGCTAGTCCAAACAAAAATGTTGCTAACGGAAATATTGCAAGACTTGATAGTATTGAGGTAGCTATTGATTTTATTAAAATGAATGCGTTGGAAACACCAGGTTATGCTTGGGGTAGGATACAAAAAATGGAGGCTCTATCTAAGCAGATACAAACATTTCAATCAAGGTTACAACAATCAAATGACTTGTTGTCCTTTCTGTTTGGAAGAATTGAATCTTTAAAATTGGTATTAGAAAATGCAGGTCTAAATAAAAATTTGGTAAGACTGCAAAAACTGGCTGTAGAATATCAGCAACAAATTATTGCGTATAAAATAATGGTTACCAGTTTTGAAGAGGATGAAAATAAAGTTGTTGAAATACTAAATACAAGTGCGGAATTTCAAAAATATATGCAAACGAGGCTTATAACATTAAGATCAAAGGAGATGCTAATGATACATCAGCAAATCAATAGGGCACCCCAACATATACAGACAAAGAACAGTTCAGGTAATTGGTATTATTTATCTGATACAAATGAGATTCAAGAATTACACCCTAATCTGATTTTCGTAGGGATCAAGCGTAATGCTTGTAAATCATTTTTATACATCTATTTGGACACAAATCATTCAGCGCAAATTTTAACTTCAAATAGTATCAGAACACCAAAAAGTCTGGTATTTCCAGTACAACCTGTCAAAAATCCATTTTTAAAAATTCATGGCAATATTTATTACAATGTATTTTATCAATCCAATGTTGACACGCCATATTTGGAACAAGACTTATACCAGCATACCATCAGGACATATCTGGATGTCACAGTAAAAAATCAATATCCTCTTAAGGTAAATTTCACCACACGGTTTAGCAATTCATCTGTATTTAAGGATTTTAGTGGACTTGGTTTTCAGTTCAATACACAATCCTTTAAAAATACTATCAGGGCAAATCTGGAAAATTGGGCATTGCAGCAATTAAGTCAAAAAGTGTCATTAGACAAATTAAAGGATCTTTTAGAACGTAAAAAGAATGAGTTAGCTACACTTGGGTCCTGGATTAATGGGCCATCTACTGCACAACGTCTTATTGAAGAACGGGAACGTGCATTTCTCAAAGGCAAACAAATAATTGATACGAGTGCTTATAGTATAGTCAACAATCCTATAACAATGGATGTGGATGATCTGGATCAAATAGCAGTATCGAAATACTCAATTAATTCCGGGAAAAGACAGGCATGGTATTCATACCTAAATGCATCGAAAGATAGCCTATTTTCAAAAGCGGATTTTGATAGTGCCAAGGTCAATAAGTATGACAGCATCTTTACTTCTTTTGAAGCTGTTTATGAGAATAACAAAAGGAAATATGATTCACTCAGCAAGGAGGTTTCGGGGCTTCAACAAAAATATGAGGAAGATAAAACGGCATATAATAACATCCGAACTCAGTTAGCTGGGGACCTTACACAAATAAAGGATGTAAATAAATTGGCTGAAAAACTAAAGACATTACAACTTCCTGACACCTTACTGCCAAAAGGATATAAAACACTATTGGCAATAAAATCATTTGGTATTGGACGCACTATGTTGGATTATTCAGAATTATCTGTAAAGAATATCAATATAACCGGACTCCAGGTAGAATATAACCCGTCGTGGTATATTGCAGTAGCAAGTGGGGTAGTTGATTATCGGTTCAGGGATTTTATTGTTAATGATGGTGGCAGACCAAAACAATACCTAAACATAGTTCGAGTTGGTAAAGGTATAAAGGAAGGGAATAATGTAATATTCACCTTCTATGGTGGCAAAAAGCAATTATATAACTATTATGTTTCCAGTACGGTCAATAATCCCAATCAACCATCTCCCAATTATCATCTGACTGGTTTTACTATAGAGACCCGCCGTCAACTTGATGCCAATAATTATGTCATTCTGGAGGTGGGTAAATCCTCATTGCCCTATTATCTCCTTAATACAAATAAGCAAAGTCTTATTGGCAGTACATTTTTGTTTAAGAACCGCAGTAATGAAGCTTATTCTATCAAATTAGCCTCCTATATACCCGCGACCCGTACAAAAGTTACCGGATTTTATAAACACATGGGAGCGAATTTTCAATCCTTTACATTATTTACCACGAATGCAACACAAAGTGCATGGTCTATAAAAGCCGAGCAGCCATTATTTAAACACAAACTCAATATTGTAGGGGCAATTAGAAAAAATGATTTTTCAAACCCCTATCTCGCTAATAGTTTTCAAAGCAATACTGTATTTAAAAGTATCCAGGCAACAATGCGAATAAAAAAAATGCCTATTGTTTCGGTTGGTTATTTCCCAAGTTCACAACTGACCAAACTCAATGATTCTCAATTTGTAGAAAACCTGTTTTATACGTTTGTGGGTACCGTCAGCCATTACTATAAATATCGTGGCACTCAGATGAATACGCTGATATCCTACACACAATTTTATAACAAACAGACTGATAGTAATTTTGTGTACTTCAATACAAAAAATATCCTGATAAGCCAATTTGTCTTTCTTTCAAAATGTAGCCTTCAACTCAATATCTCAGCAGCGTCAAATACTACATACAATCTATTTGGTATTGGCGGGAATGTACAATATCAAGCAAGGAAATGGGTAAGTATTGGTGGGGGATTAAAATACAATCGGCAAACTGTTATCAGTAATGAACAAACAGGATTCAATCTTAATGCAACGATTAAAGTACCAAAACTTGGCGAGTTCCAGTTTTTTGGTGAAAAAGGTTTTCTGCCGGGGATTAACCGGCAATTGGTTCAAAACAATGTAGGCCGGTTTACCTATTACAAAAATTTCTAAAACAAGGAAAGCATTATGTATAAGAAGCTCGTATTCCTTTCAGCACTGCTTATAGCAATTTCTGCTAAAGCACAATTGACCATGACGGTGGAAGCACCGCCTTCTGGTCTGTTTTATAAAACCCAATTATGGAATATTTTAATGATTAATAGCGGTACTGATGCCACGCAAATGAGTATTGAACTAATACTAACCAATAGCAGTGGTCAAACAGTATTAACAGGCACCACTCCATTTATTCCTGTCAGTGCTGGCACAAAACAGTTACAGGCCGCGGATTTTTCACCTATTCAATATGAGTACCTTTCAACTGAAGTAACAGATCATGATCCTAATGGCTTTTTACCTATTGGAACTTATGATGCATGTTATAACTTAAATGTAATTGATCAGGGGCACCCCAAACAGTTGCAGCAAGATTGCATCAGTATCACTGTAGAACCTCTAAGCCCGCCAATACTCAGTCTACCCTTAAATGAAAGTGTTTCTGAAAATCCATATCCTCAATTCACCTGGTTACCACCAGTCCCATTAAATATGTTTAGTTTACTAACATATGATTTTGTATTGGTGGAAGTTCAGGAAGGGCAAACCTCAGCGGAAGCCATTGTACAAAATATGCCAGTTTATTTCCACAGCAATGAATCAAATATTTTTATTAATTACCCAGCCTCTGGTACACCCCTGGATACAGGCAAATTATATGCGTGGCAGGTCATAGCAAAGAATGAAGATGTCTTTGCGGCCCAAAGTGAAGTCTGGACATTCAAGGTAAGGGAAGACAGTCTTTGGTCAGTGCTTGCTGATGGACAATCTTTTGTAAAACTTACACAGGACCCCGTATCTGTAATAACATGCCAGGATATTTTAAAAATGTATTACAACAATGAGGCAGATGATACCAGTCTGGTATACAGTATTTCCAGTTTGGCCAACGAAGATTTAGGTGCTGTAGTAAAAACGGGAACTATACCGATTCAATTTGGTGAAAATTTTATTGAATTACCATTAACCAATGGAGATCGGTTGTTGGAAGGCAAAGTCTATTTGTTTTCTGTGATTAATTCACGTAATGAAAATTGGGGAATAAAAATAATGTATCAGCAAGGTACAAATCAATAAAGCTATTCAGGAATCAAGAATCAATACTAAAAAATAAGACAATGATATACGCCCTCTCCCAGAAGTATCAAAAATCAGTGGCCCTGCTGCTTATTACGGTCTTTTATGCTGAGTTTGTACTTGCTGGTTATAATCAGATAAGACAGAACAATCAGGCGCGATATCAGGCCAATAGTAACAGCTATATCAAGAGCGGGAAAAATGAATTTTTAAATAATATGGCTAGCAGTTCTGATAATGGGGGTATAGAAGAATTTGCTTTTTCCAAAAATGATGAGTCTTTCGAATTGATGACATCAGGTGAGGTTCCTTACAACATTGTAGAGGATTCAACAGAAATCAGTGGCCCCTCCCAGCCCGAAATGTCCTCTTTTAAATCGGTAGGGAGTGATAATATGGTTGACCTATTTACAGGGGATTTCTCATACAATGTCCCATTAATGGATGTTGGAGGTTATCCTGTCAATATTTTTTATAAAAGTGGTATTTCGATGGATCAGGAGGCAAGTTGGGTGGGGCTTGGCTGGAATATAAACCCCGGGACTATTACCCGTAATATGCGTGGATTACCGGATGATTTTGATGGCAGTAATGATCAGATAAAGAAGACACAAAGTATAAAGGAGAATAAAACAATTGGCGCAACACTAGGTGCTGATTTTGAATTATTTGGTTTGCCGAGTGCTTCATACACCATAGGTGCCTCATATAATACGTATAAGGGATGGGGTTTGGAAACGGGAATTAATGCGTCCCTTATGTCAGGAGATCCCAGTAAAGGTGGTTTAACTGGCGGCATGTCCTTATCGCTTAATAATAGTACCCAGGATGGATTAACTGTTACCCCTTCAATATCTCTAACGCTTTCAAAAAAAATGGGTGATGACATGGATGGTGCGATTGGAAGTAGCACTCTTAGCAATTCATTGAGTTATAATACCAGGTCTGGATTAAAAGCCCTTCAGGTTTCAACAGGTTTTAATGTAAAAACCTTTCAACGTGGGGAGGTAGGTAATATTTCTGGAGACTTGTTCTCTTCCTCTATTTCATTTGCTTCACCTTCTTATACCCCAACAATTTCAATTCCGTATACCAGCAGGCAGATAACTTTTACCGGAAAACTAGGTAATGAAAAATGGGGGGCATTTAATAATGCTTCTGTGAGCGCATATTTTTCCAGAAATGCTATTGCTGCTTTAGATACGACTATTTCAATGCCTGCATATGGGTATTTAAACTATCAATCGGCCTCAGGTAACCTATCGGCATTGCTTGATTTTAACCGGGAAAAAGATATTCCCTACCATGAAAAACCAGTGGTGCCAAATATAGGTGTCCCATCATATACTTATGATTTATTTTCTATAGCCGGGGAGGGGACAGGAGGTATGTTCCGAGCCTATCGTGGAGATATAGGCTATGTGTATGACCACCTGATGAGTTCTAAAAGTGAATCGGAATCATTTAGTGGTGATGTGGGAATAGGTGCCCTGGTGCATGTGGGTGTTGATCTCAATCAAAATTATGCGGTAACACAAACCGGTCCATGGATAAATAATAATGCACTTAAAAATAGTATCGGATTTAAAAAATCCGATTCAGTCTTTGAAGCAGCTTATTTTAGAAACCCCGGCGAAAAATCAGTTAACTCCAAAGCATTTTATGATGCAGTAGGAGGGGATGATGTAGTGACGGCAGATCTATATCAGGCTTCCATAAGTAGCCCTGACATCATTGCAACAAATAATCTAAAGCGGTATCGTAATGCAGTTCAAGTTGGGACAAGTGTTTTGTCTTCTGCTGTGTATAAGAAAAAAAGAGACAAGCGCAGTGAAATAATTACCTATCTCACTGCACAGGAAGCAAGTACTGTTGGACTTTCAAAATACATAGAAAATTATACGGTGAACCGGTGGGGGCTCAGAAACTGTAATAAAAATTTCAGCGGGTCCGTTGATACCATGAAAATTAATGATACAGTCTCCATTGAAAAAAGGGTCAATAGTTTTCGAAAGGCAAATCATATTTCCGAAATCAATGTACTCAACCCGGATGGCAGGAGGTATGTTTATGGGATACCTGTATATAACCTTCTTGAAAAAGATGTAACTGCATCTGTAAATGCTGTAAATGGTAATATGCAGGAAGGGATAGTGAAGTTTAATGCTGAGGCAGATAATCCTATAAAACATCCGGATTCGACTTCGATTGGCAGAGACAATTATTATAGTAAGGAGGAAATTCCCGGATATGCCCACTCGTTTCTATTAACTGCAATTCTTTCATCTGATTATTCAGATATCACCGGAGACGGAATTTCAGACGATGACCTTGGGGATGCAATAAAATTTAATTATTCAAAGGTTTCTGGCATTGCAAATCCGTACCAGTGGCGAGCACCTTATATTACGGATAGTGCTACTTACAATGAAGGTCTTAGAACAGATTTACGTGATGACCGGGCCAGTTATATCTATGGGAAGAAGGAGTTGTGGTATATCAATTCTATTGAATCCAAAAACATGATTGCGACATTTACGTTGGATACCACTGCGGATAGATTACCGGCAGATGAAAATGGGTATAAAAACGGTGTACGTGCCGCAAGAAAACTAACCGCAATCAAATTATATTCCAAGGCAGATTTCTTGCAAAATGGCGTTAATGCCAAACCTATCAAAACAGTACATTTTGAATACAGTTATGCATTATGCCCTGGCGTTAACAGACCAGTTAATGCAACTACAGGAAAATTGACACTTACCGGCGTATGGTTTAGTTACAATGGGAACACTAAAAAGCAAAACTATTATCGATTTTATTATAATACACTTAATCCCAATTACACCACCAAATCAAATGATAAGTGGGGGACATACAAAGATCCCATGCAAAACCCCGGATCTGTGTCAACGAATTATATCAGCAATGCTGAATACCCATATGCTATACAGGTAGATAGTTTAGCAGCAAAAAATGCTGCCGCATGGACATTGGATTCTATTGTCCTGCCTTCTAAAGCAAGTATAAAAGTGAATTATGAAAGTGATGATTATGCATTTGTTCAAAATAAGCGGGCCATGCAAATGTTTAAGGTCATGGGTTTTAAACAAGATACCTCAGATATCCTTACTCAAAACCTATATGATGTGTTAACAACAAATGGTAACCTGATAGTCTATGCAAAAGTTACGGATAATGTGTCTAATGCGCAGGAGGTCTTTAATAAATACCTGCAGGGAATAAATAAACTATTTTTCAAATTACACATTGCATATGGGGCCGGATACGAATTTGTGCCTTGCTATGCTGATATAGATTTAAGTGGCGGGGCGAATCAGGCATACGGAATCGTTTCCGGTGACAGCAAACAAATCTATTTCAAAATAAAAGGCATTAATATCAATGCCAATGGAGATGGTAATTATAGCCCGCTTGCAAAGGCTGCCACAGGGTTTTTGCGGTTGAATTTACCTTCACTTGCCTACCCCGGATCCGATGTTGGGGATAAGGTTGACTTGAAAGAAGCGGTATCAATGGTGGTGGGGCTAATTACCAATGTAACCGATGCTTTTTCCCAATTTGATGTAGGGGCCATGTGGAAAGGTTTGGGAAATCATTTTGACAGCAGCCGATCCTTTGTAAGATTAAATAATCCAGTATATAAAAAATTGGGTGGAGGGTTACGTGTAAAGAAAATAATGATTTATGATAATTGGAAAGCGATGACAACGGTTAACTCGGTTCCTGGTCAGCGTGAATCTATTTATGGTCAGGAATATACCTATACAACATCTAAAGAAATTAATGGTGTACAGACAAAAATCAGTAGTGGCGTAGCTTGCTATGAACCCTCAATTGGCGGTGAAGAAAACCCATGGAAACAACCACTTGAATATGTTGAAAAGGTGGGCCCTTTGGCACCAACCGCACTAGGATATACAGAAACTCCTTTGGGTGAAGGATTTTTTCCATCCGCTTTTGTAGGATATAGTCAGGTAAATGTCCGTTCCATACATGCTGATACAGTAAAATCATCAAATGGATATGAAGTAACCAAATTTTTTACCACATATGATTTTCCAACAATTACTGATTTTACAACATTAATTGACAACAAGAAAAGATATAAACCGGCTATCGCAAATTTTTTACATATAAATGCAAAACATTTTATAGCAGTATCTCAGGGATTTAAAATTGAACTCAATGACATGAATGGCAAAATGCGTTCCCATGCCAGTTACCCCAAAACAGATTCATTAAATGCCATAGCTTTTTCGGAAAATTTTTATCGGGTGGATGACCAAAGCGCAGAGTTTAAACACCTGTCTAATAGGGCGTATGTAATTGATCCATCAGGGGTGGTAGATACAACTGGTACTATTGGTAAGGATATCGAATTAATGGCGGATTTGAGGGAACAGCGTTCCGTCACAGAAGGGGCAAATATCCAGTTAAATGTCGATGTAATTCCATTGATATTTCCATTGGGAGTCACTCCATTTCCTATACCCTCATTATGGTTTATGCCGCAAAGGGAAGAAGATTTGTACAGGTCAGTAGCCATGACAAAGGTAATCCAGCGCTATGGGGTTCTTGATAGTGTGATACAGGTAGATAAGGGGAGCAGGGTTTCATCAAAAAATTTATTGTTTGATAGTGAGACTGGGGATGTTTTATTAACAAAAACGCAGAATGAATTTAACGATCCTGTTTACAATTTTACTTATCCGGCACACTGGGCATATAGCGGTATGGGCCCTGCGTATAAAAATATTCAGGCAATATTTAATTCTGACTCTTCAAATATGGTAACCATCAGTAATGGTGTACTTAGTTCAACCAGTAAATACCCTGGGATGGTTAATTATTTTGAAAGTGGGGATGAAATACTTGCAACAGGGTATGAGAAAACTGGAGAAATAGCACCTGGTACAGATTGCTGGGGCAACGAAACTGCATGTAGTCAAAATATTTGGGCAACCAGTATGACTTCTAAATTGATTTGGGCGATTGACGCAAAAAAATCCGACCCTTCCAGTACAGCAGGTGTGTTTTTTATTGATAGAAATGGAGCTCCTTACAGTGCTACAAACCTGCGATTAAAAATAATACGATCAGGAAGACGCAATATGAGTATGAACCCAGTTGGGTCGCTCACTTTTCTTAGTAACCCGCTAAAAACAGTATCAGGAAAATTAATGCTGGTACTGGATAGTAACTCAAATGTGGTAGCAAGTTCTGCTCTAGGAATAAAAGATTACTGGAAAGCTGCTGAATCAAGAAAGCCAACCCCGATTGATTATACTTGCACCTGTGCGCCACTTAAGGCACTTTTTGATTATTTAATTGCTTCGCAAAGGCTTTTTATTCAACAATCAAATGGAGTTACCGTTGATTCAATTGTACGTGCAGCCTCACTTGCAGGATATCCTGTTAACATAAATGACTGCGGTTTATTATCTTCAAATAAAACGGGATTATTTTATGCGTTGACAACCGGAATATCAGGTACAATTTACAGAGCACAGATAGGGAATGTAACTATAGCCATAACCTCAAATGTATCTAAACAAATTTCCTTTTATAGCCTCCAAAGTAAGGCTTGTGGCAATGACGGTAAGGTATATTATCAGGATAATTCCAGGATACTTTATAATTATCAAGCTTACAATCATGACTCTATTAGCCTACCTGTGTACTACACTAATTGTAATGGTACAGGAGGCTCTAATGTAATAAATGTATTGCCATATTCACTTTCTACTTGCTTTTATGCCTTAAGAGGTCAAATAAGCCCTCCGTCATATGTTGACACAATGCTTTGCAATCCTGTAACCACACAATCTTGTGATACAAACGCCATATTCCTGAGTGTAGAAGCTTGCAGTAATTGCCCTGCAAACAACTGTTACAATGCAATTTTAGATACAATAATCAATCCATATGTATATGGGATATTGGGAAACTGGCGGTCTGACAAAGACTATGTATACTATGGCGACAGACAACAAACAGATTTTACAAATGCTACAGATATCAGGAAAAATGGGGCCATCAAAAGTTTTATTCCGTACTGGTCTTTTGGCGCATCTTCCTTGCAGGCTTCTGTTGATAGTACCAGATGGGTATGGAATGCACAGACAACCTTGTTTAACCGAAAAGGATTTGAGTTAGAAAACAAAGATCCTTTGGGCAGGTATAATTCCGGACAATATGGTTATAATGAAACAATGCCAGTTAGTGTTACTCAGAATAGTAAGTTCAGGGAACAGTTTTTTGATGGATTTGAGGATTACGGTTACGACAATAAAAGTTGTACGGAAGCATGTGTGGTGCCAAGATCAATTAATTTTACTAAAGGCAATGGAGTCTTATCAACTTTGTATTCCCATAGTGGAAAATACAGTTTGAAAATAAATGCCGGCGATTCTGTAACACTAAACACTAAAGTGATTGCTGCCAGCAAAGACACAGTTTCCGCAAAACTGACATATGATATGCAGTCAAAGTATCTGAGAGATACAATTGTGACTCTTAATGGAACAGGATTAACAGCAGCGCAAACTGGTCAAGGGAAAATATGGTATGGTAATCTTATAACAAAATATACCGGATTCTATACCATTAGAGAAACTAGTGTTTGCCAAACAAGCGGTAATAATAATGGGAAATATATTTACACATTTTCGGTTGGGAGCAACACTGTAATCAGTGATTCAGTTAATAATGGGGTACAGAGGACTGATTCATTGGTGCATATTTTTCTTGTTGCCGGCACAACCTATCAAATGATCATAAATGCGAAATATAGTATACAAAATGTTACTTACGATTTCCCTAAACCTTCACCGATTATCTGGAGGCAATTAAGTGGGTGTCAAACCGTGAGTGCTTTAAGTGATGCAAATATTTTAAATAATTCAACAAATCCTTCTGTCGTTATCAATATTGATACCTGTACAGTACTTAAAGACTTCAAAACGGATAGTGCTGCATTATTACCTTCCTATTCACTCACCAAGGGTGGAAAATACTGGTTTAGCGCCTGGGTAAAAGAGGAACAAGACTGTTTGTGTCAGAAGTATACAAATAACCAGGTTCGCTTTGTATATACAGATAGTGCCAATCAGCAAACCACTGATACGGCCAAACCAACAGGGATTATTATTGAAGGCTGGCAGCGCTATGATTTTGTGTTTTCGGTTCCGGTCAATGCTGCATCGATGACATTAAAACTAAAATCAACGGGTTCTACAAATATTTATTTTGATGATATCCGGTTGCATCCTTACAATGCCAATATGCAAACATTTGTATATAACCCAGTTAACTTGAGACTCATGGCTCAACTCGATGAAAACAATTATGCATCTTTCTATGAATATGATGATGACGGTACATTGATACGTGTTAAAAAGGAAACAGAAAGAGGTATACAGACTATCAAAGAGACCAGGAGTTATTTGGTACGGTAATTTTTGAATTCAATAAAAATAAATAATGAAAATACGATTTCAAATCCTTGTTTTGTTTTGTTTTTTAATGATGCAAAATAAAACAATATACGCACAGACAGGTAGTGAACCAGTTTTGCAGGTTTTTGCCAGGCTCCAGCAGGTGTATCAAAATATTCCGGCATTAAGTTTTGATGTAAAGTACACTTATAGTAATGAAACAAAGCCCGCAGAAATACTAGATTCACTTTCTGGCAAATTTGAAATAAATCAAGGCAATTACCACTATTTATTGGATAGTACAGAAACCATTCATAATGAGCGGTATACCATCGTATTATTCAGAGAAGACAAATTGTTATACCTCACAAAATCCTCTGAAGAACAAAAAGTAAACCCGGTTAGTACTATTAACGATTTACTAAAAAACAAAGAGGGATTGACTTTTGATGTCTCCGATAAGGATAAATTAACCATGTTAAAGATTGGTTATCCTCCCGGCAAAGAATATAAATCAGTAGAGCTTATAATAGATACTGCAACTGGGTATTTGGCGAAAGCGGTTTACATTGTTCAAACCAAATTGTTAGTAGATGCACAAGGTGCAACAGATCAGACATCGTTGAATCAGTATGATGAATATGCCAGGGTAGAAGTTAGTTTTTTAAATTATAATAGCAACACCGTAGACACATCAATTTTTGATGAGAAAAAAATCTTTTTTAAGGAAGGAAAGGATTTCAAAACTACGGCAGCATATAAAGAATATAAAATATTTCTTGGTTCATTAAACCTTTAAAAATACGTGTATGAATTATTTTGCAAAAATAGTATTGCGTTTGGTCTTTGCATTCATGCTTGGATCATTTGTAAATAAATCTATTGCTGCCAATGACCCGCCCTATATACTTTCATTAATTGGTTATAAAGGGCAGGTAAAAAAGGATTCTTCAGTACTTGTAACGGATGCTAATTTTTATTCCGGGGCACTCGCTTCGCAATTAAATAAGCCCTACTATGAAAAAAATATCATTACACTAAAGCTTAATGAGGATACCAGTTTCTATCTGCCACCTTCATTTAAAGTAACCGTAAAAGTAAAACTCAAGTATACCAAATACAGGTCACTTACAGACTCCCTTGTTGATACATTAACCAAAACACTCGTCATCAGATACGACAGTTCGGGCAAGTACGAGAGTAGGAATAGTTTTGTCTTTGACAGCGCTCAAAGGGTTCAAATAAAAATTGTCGATGTCACAATCGATAGTACAAACTTGAAAGACCTGGTAAACAATTCGCTGATTCTTGAAAATCAGATACAGCCTTATTCTGACTATAAATTTTCCTGCTCTGCCAATGCCGTCACCGCGGTCACGGTGGACAATAATGCAAGTAGAATCAATTCAACAGGAGAGCTATTGGTTAATTGGGCCAATATTATAGGTGCAGACCAGTATGATCTCGAATGGGTTTATATTGATCAGTATGCGCTAAATGCAGGTACTTATGGAAATGCCAATACACCTGATTCAGCTTTTGTTTCAAATATCTTTTTAAACAATGCAACAAGAATATCCACCACAAAACTTTTTTATGGAATACCACTGGTATTTCCGGATACCGGCACACTCTATATCCGAGTCCGCTCAGTTCAACTAAAGTCGGATGGTTCTGCTCTGGCATCCAACTGGAGTTCAAAGACGCTGCCTAATGGCTTAGGTAAATACTATTTTTATGGCCATCAGCTCAATATTAACTGGCAGTCTTCAGTTACGTTTGCGGAAGAAGGCAAGCGCAAAGTTGTTGTTCAGTATTATGATGGAAGCTTAAGAAGCAGACAAACGGTCACGAAGGATAACTCGGTAAATATTATTGATGTTGCTGAAACCTTTTACGATTATCAGGGAAGGCCGGTGATACAGGTATTACCTGTGCCTACTTTGTCTTCGGCAATAAAATATACACAGTTGTTTAATGTGGCAAATACGGGTGAGTATGATAAGAGCGTTTACGATAAATTGACAAGCCCAGATCTTTATTGTGATTCTTCTGCTCCAGCCATGAGTACTAGTAGTGGGGCATCAAATTATTATTCTTCTTCTAATGGAAATATCAGTGGTATTGAAAGATTTATTCCGGATGCAGAAGGATATCCTTTTACCCAAACCCAATATACCCAGGATAATACAGGAAGGATTGCTAAACAGAGTGGAGTTGGCCCTGTTTTTAAAATCGGAAGTGGCCACGAAACAACATATTATTATGGTTCGCCGGATCAGGATGAATTAGATGCGCTATTTGGGACAGAAGTAGGGGATAAAAGCCATTATTTTAAAAATGCAGTACAGGATGCCAACGGTCAGTTTAGTGTTAGCTATGTAGATATGCATGGCCGTACGATTGCAACGGCATTGTCAGGAGGGAATCCCCCCGGGATGGATACAATCAGCTCATTTTTACGAAAGAATGAGATTACAGAAACCTTATCAGACCCGACATCGACAATTATTAATGACCTGGTGATGGAAAGTCATAAAAGTCTACTGGTTACCAGTCAGGGTATTGATACTTTTACATTTAACTATGATTTAAACCCGCAAAGTTTTGTAAATAAGGATTGTCAGCAGGCCGATATTTGTTATAACTGTCTCTATGATCTTGAAATAACAATTACGGATGATTGTAATAACCAGAAATTACCTTCGGGTCAGCCATTTAAGCAAACAGTATATAAAGGGTCTCTAGCTGCATTAAATGATACATGCAACAAAACATCTGCTGGAATGCATGTTGATTTTTCGCTTCCATTAGCTGCGGGTACTTATGAAATTACAAAGAAATTATCCGTTAGTAAATATGCCGAGGATTTCTACAGGACCAATGTATTCACTGCAAAAAATATCTGTAATACACTCGACACTTTTGTAGCAAGGGCAAGATTGCTTTTATCTACCCAGTGCACACCCAGTTACAGAGCATGTAGGGATAGCCTTGGCTCTTTTTCTGATTTTTATACCCGCTATATTGTTAAAACTGGCGTTGATACACAGGGCGATACCACCGGCCTATGGAAAGAAATATGGAAAACCTATCAGGATGGACTCAATGCCTGCTATGAATTAGGAGATACTGCCCTTACAGTGGATGATGATATCAGAAGGGAAATGTTACTGGATGTTAGTGCGCCGGGAGGCCAGTATGCCAATCCTGACAGCACACAGGATGTTTATTCTATTTTTCATGCAGCAGCTGGAAGTACCTATCCACGCTACCAAAAACCGGGTATTGTTTACCTGGATGATTTTGGCAATCCTGACCATGTGATAAATGATTTGACGGGCAGACTTGTTACTCCCGATTCATTGGATGTAATACAATTTGCGAGGAAGTTTAAAAGTTCATGGGCAAATGCATTATTACCCTATCACCCTGAGTATTGTAAATTGCAATTATTGGATGCATACAATTCCAGTCTCGCATGGAATAAGGATTTTGAGAAAACTGATAATTACCAGGTTGCTTTAAATAAAGGCTATTTAACGCCATTGGGAAGCAATATGGATCCGATTGCAGGAGCTGCCAGAACAAAACTTCAAAACCTATTTAATGCCTATTTGACACAAGGCACAAGCCTGTCTATGACCCAGGCAGCGATATTGCCAGTGTACTGTGTATCAGGAGATACTAGTTGTATTTCATCTTTTTTTACAACTCCCAAAGGATATGCAGATTTAAGTTGTGATCCGGCAAGGGACATGGCCTGGAGGAATTTTCGGGAAATATATCTTTCGACAAAAAAGAGGATCATAGATTCATTAATAAGTAAAGGTGGCTGTACGCCGGGTTCTCAGGCATTAATCAACGCATATAGAATGCCTCATTTTTATTCCGTTGATACAGCGGTAAGTTTGAGTAACCTGAGTTTTTTCAACAACACAAATAATTCACTAACAGTATTGACAGATTCTATTAAATCCAGAATGGATAGTGCATATACACAAAATTGCAGATCATACACAACACTTTGGCTACAGCAACTGCAATCCTGTGCGAATTACCCCCTGGATAGTATTAATAAAGTAATCATACCAAGGCTTATTCAGGTATGTAAGGAAGGTTCTAATACAACACATCCATATGGCTCCAGAGAAATATGCCCTGATAGCGCTTTGGTAGAGGGTAAATACAGCAGCTTTGATGATGTAATCAATGATTATAATCTCACGCATGGAATTGCCAGAAGCGAATTTTGCAATGCGGACTTAATTACATATCCTGAATTATATGATAAGCAATCCACCAGTACAAAAGCACCCGCTATTGTATATACAAAACCTGACGATTGTACCTGTGAGAAAATCAATCTGTTGCATACAGAATTTACAATGTATAGTTCGGGATTTACTAACTTCTCTGATTATTTGTATAAAAGATACAATACGAGTATTAGTCAGAATAATCTTGATTCGTTGATGGGGTTATGCAATAACACCAGCTCTTGCAAATATGTGAGTACACCAATTGCTATACCTGCTGTATTGCAATGCAACAGCGCCAGTACCTGTGCCACCTGTTCTTCATTTCAGGAAGTGTATAACGCATTTACAAGTTTGTATCGTTTTACACCGACCAGAACTGAAACCGATACAATACAACAAAGAAGAAATGCCCTATTCACGAGCTATATGAATGCGCACCTGGGATTTGCAAAGCAAACATGGGAGTATTTGGATTTTAAAGATAGATGTAACAGTACTGCACCAGTGGCGAACATCGGTACATCAAATAAATGTGTTGATTGCGATAGTTTGCAAGTGCTAATAAATGCATATTTTAATCAAAGCGGAGTATATGGTGGTAGTGAAACTGCAATGCTTCTGTATATCAAAGATGCTTTAGCCAATAAAGGGCTTAATACAACAACAGACAATATTAAATCTGCTTTATCTGTTTGCCATATTGGTTGGGAGAAAAATGTTGCATTTGGCGGAACAACAGTGGCTCCTGGTGCTTATTATGTTTTTAAGGATAGCACATCCAATATGAATATTGGTTCTAATGGAAATCCATTTACGATTGAATGTTGGGCAAATTTTGGTAATGATAATCTGGAACAGCCTTTACTCTATAATATTAATGCCAAAAATTCAACTTATTTTGGACCACAATTTGCTTGTACTGATAATAAAAATGGATATTATATTTATGAGGCAACGGAAAACTCTAAAAAATATTTATTTGCAAGAATCAGTGATACCCACTCCGATACTTCTAGTTATTATATTGTAAGAAGTACGGATACTCTGGTGCCATTGAAATGGTATCATATTGTTTTGACAAGGAGCGGCAACTCGGTTTCTGGGTTTAAAATGTATTTGAATGGGCAGCTAACTGGAAATGTATTGGTTAGAGGTTCTGGTAATTTACAAAATGGTAATATAACTCCATTAAGCCCTATGCTAAATGGAAAATACTTAAAGGGTCTATTTTTATTACATAATAATTATACTGGAGGTACAAATTCCACAGCATACTTAAAGAATCTTCGGTTATATGGAAGGACATTGGCACAAAATGAAGTATCCTCAAATTACACGAATTGTGATGGAATACCTTATGATACAACATCCCTAAAATTGTGGGCAAAACTAATCGAAGCCGGTAATAGACCTAAAGATTATAGTCTTTACAATACACCTGGTTATTGGTTAACAAGAGCCTTGAGTAATTGCGACACTACTGGTAATTTGTACTCTAAGGATTCGGTAGGTAGATGGAAGGGGCAAAGGGGAACTGTAGCATTAGACTCTTGTATACCAGCGTTGACGAGTGTTTTATGTAATTACCCAGATGATATATTACTCTGTGGAAATACCACACCTTATATCGCAGATATTAATCAGATAACAAATTGCAGTGACAGTGCTTTTTTTGCTTTCAGTGCCGGAATGGAGCGGTACAATGATTATTCCGATTCACTAAATAACTATTTTGACAGTGTATACCGAAGTAAATGTTTACAGGCATTTAAATATGAATTATTTACGGTTACCCATAAGTCTTCGGAATACCATTATACGCTGTATTATTATGATCAGGCCGGAAATCTGGTTAAAACTGTGCCACCACAAGGAGTGATCCCTAACCGAAACAGTACCTGGCTACAACAAGTGAAAACAGCAAGGGCTACAGGAACTGTGCAGGTGCCTGTCTATCAATTAACAACAGAATATAGATACAACTCTTTAAATCAGGTTATTGCACAGATAACACCTGATGGAGGTAAGTCTTCATTTTATTATGACCGGTTGGGAAGATTAGTGGTATCACAAAATGCGAAGCAGATTACAGCCAGTAATTATAGTTATACAAAATATGATTTGCTTGGGCGTATTACCGAAGTGGGGCAGATACACAGTACAACTTCCATGAGTCGTACAGTGAGCAAAACACAATCGCAATTAGATACCTGGTTTAATAACGCTAATAGTAGCCGGACTGAAATTACCCAAACACACTATGATAGCTCTTACTATGTATCTCTAGCGCCCTATTTATCTGCCACTGATTTGCGAAACCGGGTAGCATGGACTGCCCTATATAACACAGCAGGAAGTATAGACTCTTTAAACCATGCTACCGCCACTTTTTATAGCTATGATATCCACGGTAATGTAGATACATTATTGCAGGACTTTAAGAGTGGCATCATGGCTACAAGTGGAAATAACCGGTTTAAGAAAATCGTGTATCAGTATGACCTGATTAGTGGGAAGGTGAACCAGGTTGCCTACCAGGCAGGACAACAGGATGCGTTTTATCATAGGTATACATATGATGCCGAGAATAGGTTAACAGACGTAGAGACTAGTGCTGATCAACTGTACTGGGAACATGATGCGTTTTATAAATACTATAAACATGGACCACTTGCCAGAATGGTGATTGGTGACCAGCAGGTACAAGGAATTGATTATGCCTATACTTTGCAAGGGTGGTTGAAAGGGGTGAACAGTACAACATTATCGCCAACAGATGATATGGGTAGTGATGGAAAAACTACGGGAGGAACTTCAAGTCCAGTAGGTCGAGATGCCTTTGGGTATGCGCTTCAGTATTATGGCCGTACCGACTACACGCCGATATCAAATGCAAGGAAAATGTTTGCTGATGGTTATGATACTTTAGCGTCATTTAAAGCTTTGTATAATGGGAATATTGCAGCTATAAGTTTGAATATCCAATATCCGGCATCAGCATCTGGAATAGCATATACTGGTGGTTTGTTTTACAACTACAAATACGACCAGTTGAACAGGCTGACCAAAATGAATGCGTTTAATGGATTGAATACATCTACTAATACCTGGAATCTTAGTTCTATACAGGATGATTATAAAGAAAACATTAGTTATGACCCTAATGGAAATATTATTGGTTACCTGAGGAATGGTACTCAGGTTGGCGGTACACCACGTGCAATGGATAGTTTAAATTATCGGTATTATTACTCAAAAACCAGTGGGACATGGGGTACATATATCCCTTCTGCATTACCAACGGATGCTGCCAAACTGACTAATCAACTTGCCTATATTACAGATAGTGTAAATGCGAATAACTATACTGATGATATAGATAATCAAGGTGCAAATAATTACAGTTATGATTCGATTGGTAATCTGACGAAAGATATAAAGGAAAATATTGACAGCATATACTGGACAGTGTATGGGAAGATAGCACAGATTAATAAACATGATGGAACCGTTATTAAATATGCATATGATGCTTCGGGAAATAGGATTAGTAAAATAGTTGGATCAAAGCAAACATGGTATGTCCGTGATGCGAGTGGTAATGTATTGAGTTTGTATACCAGTGGTGATACAACAAATGCGGGGCATCTAACGCAAAGTGAAGTGGATATTTATGGCAGCAGCAGGTTAGGTTTATTGAAACCGAATATTGATGTAACATTAAATATTTCAATGCCTGGTGTAGGTAGTAAATATTTTACTACTTTCACAAGAGGGCAGAAGATCTTTGAATTGAGTAACCATTTAGGGAATGTATTAGTTGCTATAACAGATAAAAAACTAGGTGTTAGAAGTACATCTGATACCACTAAGTTTTCTTATTATAATGCAAATATTCTAAATGCAAATGATTATTATTGCTTCGGAATGCTAATGCAAGGAAGGACTTATAGTTCATCTATATATCGTTATGGGTTTAATGGAAAGGAAAGTGATATTGAGGTAAAAGGTACTGGTAATCAGCAGGATTATGGAATGCGAATATACGACCCAAGATTGGGAAGATTTCTAAGTGTTGACCCAATCGCGGCAAAATATCCTGAACTTACACCATATCAATTCGCAAGTAATAGGCCATTAGATGGGATTGATTTGGATGGATTGGAGTACATGCCATATCTACCACGATTTAATACCGAAGGAAGAAGCTTCAGTTCGTACGTAGCTGCATTCGATAACGGGGCTATTGCAATTTTAAATACAGTCCCAGAGTTGTGGAATAGTATGATAGCATCCGGGTATTCACTTAAAAAGGGTACATATGGAGAAGATCTTAGGACGCAAACAAAACAATTGGTTAATGGGATTAATCGGACCACTAATAAGATTTGGAATGAACCCTTGAAAACGTTGTCATCCCCTGACGCATTGGAGTTTTTAACTAGTGTATATTTAAGTGCTAAGGTACCATTGCCTAGTGGAGGTAGTAAAGTTAATTTGACAGCGCCGGTAAAAAGTGGGGTAAGTCTTAGCGCAGAATTAACTGAAGGTACGCAAGTGGCAGGCTTGTCATTTAAAAAGCCAGTGCCTCTCAGTGTAAAACCATTAGCTCCAAATTTAATTAGTTATGGTTGCGAAGCTCTCGCAAAAAAAGTCCAAAATGTTATCGGTGGTGATTTCTTGCAAATCACACCAACCCAAGGAAAATTTTTAGGACCAGTAAATTATTCAGAAGGGTCAGTCAACGGTTGGACACATCACGTTGCGGTTTTAAAGAATGGGAAAGTATTTGATGCAATGACAGGATCAGCGGGAATGAATTTGGATACATACAAGTCCATGTTTGAGTATTCAGATGCCTTAAAATTTGAACAAGTAAAAAATATAACAGTTAAATAATTATGGAAATTACAGATAAGATTGTTGAATGGATTAAAATTTTGAAGACTAAACCCAAAATGGTTATTGCTACCTCAAATATTGATTATTTAATTTTGAGAATATATATCGAAGGATATATAGATGGAGTTAGTCTTATTGTAAATAGAAATATTGGCAAGGATATAACATTTTGGTTTCAAGAGAAAATAGATCAAAGATCATCTAACTATTGGACAGCTCATATTGCTTTTTATTATCAAGGGAAGACCGAAGATGAACTTAAAGCAATTTTACTTGATACTACTGAAATGTTTTTTCTTGAGAATCCAGATTGGTATAAGGAGTAGAAAATTCCGAAACTTCGTTACTAAAACCTTCCACGCTGGCCTAAGATGATTTAAGAAATAAAAGTGTGAATTTTTTTTTACTAAAGTATGGTAGATACAGTTCGGAATCCGATTCACTCATTTTAGATTAAATATTTAAAATGATTCATAATTCATCATTAAAAATTATTGAATTTAGCTATGACGAAGGGTGAATGTAAACAATTAAAATTTTAATGATTATTTGGAGGATTAGAATAAATCTGGGAAGTTATATAAGTTATTTAATTACTTTATAAAATATAAGGTTATGGCTGACAAGAGAAGATCTGAAGAGAAAAAATATTAAGGAGGTGAATATTTTATAGAATGCAACTATATTAAAAGGGGGTTTAACTGGAGAAGGAGGTGCAAACAGAAATATATAAATATGGTTACATAATACACGATACTTTTTTTAGGACTTATGATTCCGATTTCAAACAATATGATTTGCATCATTTGAATAAATTACAAGGCTGCAACTTCAAATGGTGAATAACAGGAACAAATTAGAATTTTAGTGATACAAAAAGCAAAAAGGCTTGCAGTGTTGGTTTATTATAAATATTAGTTATTTTTTTTCTTTTTTCTTGAGTCATTTGCTTTCTTCTATAGGTTGTTAATTTTTCATAAAAGGGTAAAATAAAAACAGTTCGAGAGCTGGTTTTTTTGCGGTAGAATAAGCCATTTAATCTTTATGGTCAAGGAGAAAAGCATCCATTAGAACAAACAAATGTGCTTTGTCGAATGGAGAGAGTTGTTGTATATCAGTGATAAGTGTTACTGGGAAAGCTTCAATACCCAAAGTTGATAAAATGGAAATAAAAGATTTATCGGAAAATGCATTTTATTACTTCAGTCAAACTGAGTTGAAACACAAAATAATTTTAAAATTTTATTAATACTTATATTTAAATTTTCATTCAACTATTTTTTTGATTCCATTTATATTCTAAGAAAATTATTTTTTATGTAGGCTTAATATTTGGTTCATCCATACCCAAAAAACAATAAATTAGACTAAAATTATTGTCCAAATACTTTCTCTACTAAGTTTTTTTTAATATCTTGAAAGTATTATATACCTTAAAAAAAATGTAATGAAAAACAAATTTTTATCTTTCCTCCAATTCGCATTCATCTTCCTGTTTCTATCAGTAGTAAAAGCAAATGCCCAAACAGATTCCTGTTGTTCTGCACCAGATAGCTTAAAGGTTACATTTGTCGGGGATAGTACTTTTTGTGTGTCATGGGTGGTTATAAAATCACCACTTTGTGACTCTGCTGCAAGAGGAACAATTGCATGGCGTCCAATAGGAGATTCAGTATGGCTAACGCATTCAGGTAACTATAGCCCTGCTACACATACAGTTACCTATTGTGATTCTATAAAGCCCGCTACAAAATATCAATGGAGGGTACGCAATACTTGTATAACCTATGATAGTCTTACCCATAGAGATACGGTCATTCATAGCCCATGGATAAAAGGTCCAAATTTTACATCTGATACTGCCAGCTTTAAAAAAAATGGGAGCATTGATCAATTAAGTTTGCAAACTCTTCCGCAAATCAATACTAGGCAATCTATAAAAATGTATCCTAACCCAACTCATGATATAGTTACGATTGAAGGGTATGCTGCGGCTTCTTCAAATCTAAAAATTATCGTAACAAATACTGCCGGGAAGAATGTAGCAATAAGGGATTTTAGTGTACCTATGGGTTCATATAAGATTCCATATAATATTAGTACGCTAACAAAAGGGTTTTATTTTGTTACTATTAATGATGGCAAAGCATCCTCTTTTCTTAAATTAAGAAAGGAATAATCTGATTGAATTATTTGCAATATAAGCAGTACAATTTTGTACTGCTTTTTTATTTACAGAAAAGGAAAAAAGGTCTCTCTTCGGCTTTGTCGGCAAGGAGTACGCCAAACTAATGCAGTAAAAAGCATATTCTTTTAAAAGCCTTTTAAGGAATGCTTTTACCTGCATTATCCTGCGGATGCTTTGCAGTTTGTCATACTCCTTGCTACTCCTACAGCCTACGTTCGGATAACTCTTGTGACCTTCACCCAACTTCGTTCATTACTTCCTTCGTGAGCTTCATTACACCATGCTCGCTCCCAAGCTCTGAACACAAAGGGATGAAACACTTTGTTATTATGTAAATGATTCTTTTAAGTGTCCATCCCTTTGTGTCTTTACCCATACCCAGCTTGCTTGGTTCCATTTGCTCACTACATCATCCATTCTCTTCAGTATGGTTCAGTTCACCCGTTGTCCATAATTTTGCTCGCCTTGCGTGCCTGCTATGGCTACGGGTTTGTCATGCTTTTAGTATTAAAATAAACAGGGAAATGCTAAGGGTCAATTTAAGCTTTTTAGCCAAAGCTTTTTGCTACTTTCAAACAGAGTACCCTTTCAATTATTTGGAGCCCGGCGGCTGCCAATTTATCAGGCTTTACTTGCGTCGCACTCTTGTACGGTTAGATTATAGCCTTTTGAAAAAATAGTCCCTATGAAAAAAAAGCAAAAACCAACTACGGTAGAGCGTTTTGAACCCATGAGCAGTAAGTATTTGGATATTATTTTACAGGGACAGCGTGAAGAGCAGCAGTCTTTTATTGTTTTTCTCGGTATGATCTATTTTGCATGGAAAGGCTTCACATGAGCAAGCATTTATAACATTGAAAGCTGAATAATCGTCAAATACCAAAACGACCTTCAATTATGTATGCCAGATGGTATTTTATATTTTGTTTCTGCGTTCCTTATAACCTGTAGTTTTTGTTCTTAAGGACATACTATGCCTTTTATGTGTACCATTTGTAAAGATAGAAATGCCCTGTAAAAAATAAAATCATGCCAAAATATCGCCTTGCTACAAAACTTAGCCAAAAACGTGATAAATCACGGGGTGCGTGATTTATCACACCCTTGAATGCGTGATAAATCACGTTGTTTTGAATAGTTGGATGCTATACATTTGGTTCAGAATTAACCATACATTCCTATGTACCTATATCAATAATTTTCTTGGTAGCAATGGGAGCGTAAAAGCAGTTATTATCACTAAAAAAAGGGCACATTAGCTATATTTTTATTTGCAGGGCTATTTTGGTAGCCGGCACTAAACAATAATTCCCTAATAGGGCTGTAGCGTTAATTTGGTTGGCTACATGAATTTAAATAAACCGGGTTAGTTGCTTATGTGACTGACAGTGGCAGCGCCATATTGGTTTGGAAAATATGTTTTTTTAAATTGAATTAACCCTAACCCTTATTTAAAGTGTGCCAAAGGCTACCTGTATATAACCCAAATCCCTTATATAAAATTAATTAAGCGTTGTGGTAATAGGTCAAGAAGATTGACCTATTATAATTTATTCCCATATTAAAGGGTGAATGCTCCTTATGCTAATGCAATAAAGTTACAGTTTAAGCTACCCTATTGTTTGGACGCTGAAGTGTGCGACGCAAGGATGTATCATTAATAATGTAGTGCCGGGCTAATACCTGTAGAATTTGGCAAAAAGTAGTATTGTGGTTCTGTTAACTAGTTATAAATTTTTAATGGAGTAAAAAATTGAATTGTATCATTAGCTATTACCTACAAATGCGTTTGCCACCACAATTGTAACCTTATTCTTGTGCAATTTGCATCAAATATTTCCTGGAATAAAAGGATAAAACAGGTACCTGGTGCCAAATGGAGCAAAACATTAAATGGCTGGACCATACCCAATACAAAAGAAAACAGGGTAAAATGTAAGTTGGAATCATCCGAAAGCAATTTGTTAAGTTACCCGGTTATTAATAAAAAAAGCATGACTAATAACCCAAAATAAACTTTGATAAAATTTCAAGGTAATAAGGAATGAATAATCCTATGAATATTGAAAAACCCGATAAAGTAGACCCTCTAACTGAGAAGGAGCGAGATCGCTCAAATTTCGTTCGAAAATTTGTTCAAGGCTATAAAGAACCTGACCAAATGCTTAAGGATTATGACACTGGAATCCCTAAGCGTATAGTTCACTACTGGAATGATTTGGACAATTTACCTCAAGATGTAAATGAATGTATTGAGTCGTGGAGATCCCTTAAAGAGTCAGGGTTCGATTTTGAGATTTTTGACGAAAATTCTGCAAGAGAATTTATCAAAACCAATTTAGGTTCCAGATTTGAGAATGCTTTTAACCTATGTTATCACCCCTCAATGCAATCTGATTATTTTCGATACAGCTATATTTTTGTAAAGGGTGGGTTTTATATTGATGCAGACGATATTTATCACGGTATGTCTATTGATGATTTCTTTAAGGATGGGAGATTGAAATTGCAACCGTTTTGTTATGATATCGAAACGGCTCAAATGATTTCGGCTTCTAATTTTGTTTTTCAAGGTGCAGATAAATGGAGCTGGATCTTCTATTTCAATACGACACCATTAATCGCGGCAAGTAATCATCCGATAGTTGAACGAGTATTATTGAATGCTACACAAGCACTTGAAAATTGTACAAAAGAAGAATTACCCGAAGTTCAAGCGACCACAGGGCCTGGCATTCTAACCGAATCAATATTAGAAGTGATTTCTGAGCAAAAAAATCCAGAAGAAACTATGCTTGTTTTGCATAATTGGGAGAAAATCTCAACAAGTAAATGGTCACTTAGTTATCGAAATGACCAAAGAAACTGGAGACTCTCGAACCAGAAATCTTATCATTCTTAAGTGAAAATAATGAATAGATGAATTTGTTACCCGAACGTTCAGCAATTATCAGTCGTGCTTTTAGGCTTTGGTTGATTATAAGAAAACTAATTCCAAGGCGAAAGTGTCAAGCATTTGGCGCCGATAATGAGAATAATAGCCGACAGATAATGAGGGTCTATGTCATAAACCTAGATAGAGCCCCCAAACGCTGGTTCAAGATGAAGCAAGAACTTAGTCGAATATTGAACTCTTCGGGAACTAGACTTCTTGATTTAACTGAACGTCTTGTTGCAGTTGATGCTAAAGATTTTATTGAAGATCCAATCCCAGATGATAAGGTTACCCCATTTTATACACTGAGTGACCAACTTTTTGTAGAGCCTCAACCATTAATCCTTCCAACACAATTAGAATTAGATAGTCTAATTAAGATGACTCGAGCCGAATGCGCTGTTGCTCAATCACATATTAAAGTTTGGGAGAAAGTCGCGGCCGGTGAAAATGAATATACACTTATACTTGAAGATGATATCTGGTTTCATTTCAACTTTACAATAAAAATGGATAAAGTTTGGAATGATGTGTTATCAATAAGTGATGCCAAGACAAGTTTTGATATACTTTATCTATCCTATCTTGAAGTAAAATATGGTGCGCCAAAGACACTTCTTTCAAGGAATTTGTTTCGTCCAGTTCGTGGCCTTTGGCATTTATCTGGTTATGTTCTGTCAAGAGAAGGCGCAAAAAAACTAATTGACTCACTTCCAATACAAGGCCCCGTAGATCTTTGGATAAATCATCAGTTCAAAGGGTTAGATGTACTAGCATCTAAGCAGTCATTAATTAGTCAACGTAGAGATATTACATCGTCAAATTCGTATTCAATACTTCCAACCTTAACTACAATCGGAGCAATTAATAGTGAAGGTGCTTCTTTGTTTAACATATATCCTTCCGAAAGACCAGTTTTTGTATTCGGTTCCGGAGGATCAGGTCTATCATCATTAGCAATGGCTTTATCTATGCTGGGGTATCGATGTTGTAGTGATTTTGAGGACTTACCGAGTTGCGAGATTCAACGGGTTTTCGAGGGAAAAGGTGATAGGGTTTTCGATGCATACGTGAACATCGGTACTATGTATTCTAGAGTTTGGGAATTAAAAACACGATATCCACAAGCAAAATTTATTCTTACTGCAATTGAAAATATAGAAGAAGACTTTGCGCTGTTTAAGATCAAACAAATCCTTGAAGATACTGACTTGACCATCCTTTATAAAAGGGAACTTAATAAATGGCGAGTTGTTTGTGAGCATTTAAGGAGTGCACCTCCTAATTGTAGCTATCCTGAACTACATGAGGTTGGACAAAGACCGATTCGTTCTGAAAATATTGAATTTGACCACGGTGTTAGATTTACTCATCCAAAACGTGACACTTCACCATGGCTTATAGATTCTAAGAAATGCTGGCAAGGAATTAATTCTATAGCGGAAGACGGCGTGTCTAGTATCAATAGTGAGACTGTAAAAATTTCGGATCGGTTGGAATTCTGTGACACTAATCGTTGGTTAATACGGAGCGATACATTCACAGATAATTTAGCCTTGTTTAGGCCGAATAATGTGAATTTTGCACCAAAAATTGGCGCAACTCTTTCCATTAAAAGTGAATCACTTGGAGTACGAGAGTATTCGTCTGCATCTATTAGTAGTAAGAGTCAATATTTATATGGAAGGTTCGAAGCTACTATAAAAGTCTCCAATACTCCGGGCGTAGTTACAGGTTTTTTTCTTCATCGTAACTCTCCTCGCCAAGAAATAGATATAGAGATAGCAGGAAATCGACCAAACCGACTATTGGTCAATGTTTTCTACAATCCAGGAGACATAGGTGCAAATTATGACTATGGATATAGAGGGTCTCCTAGCTACATTGACCTTGGATTCGATGCATCTAAGGAAAATCACAGATATGCTATAGAGTGGAGTCCAAATGAGATTCGATGGTTTGTCGATGATGAATTAGTTCATAGGCGAGGTATTTGGGAACCTACTCCTATTCCACATCTACCAATGACACTCCATGCCAATAATTGGATAACCCGTTCTACTCAACTTGCAGGTCGAATCAATAATAGAAACCTCCCTACTGTTTCTATTTTTCATAATATCGAGGTTAAAGCAAAAATTAATGGCGCCGATTACGAGGTAAAAACTAAATAGGACAGGGCATTGAATGAATTTAAGAAATACAAAAAATGAAAATATTATCATATAACCCAGGCCATGATGGCACCTTGGCTTATCTTGTAGATGGTCGATTGGTAATCTCGATCGAGGCAGAAAAAGACTCACACTATCGACATTCACCTCTATCTATACTAGATGTACTTAGCATTTTTGGAGATATAGCAGAGCTGCCAGATATCCTCTGTAGAGGTGGATGGTGGCCTGGAAATAATAACTTAACAGAACAAAGACTAATTTCAGGATATTATGGCATAGGTAATGATGACATGGTAATTAGTCATGAACATCTATTCGGGAAAAAGGTACATTACTTCTCATCTTCACACGAACGTTCTCATATATTATGTGCTTTTGGGATGTCAAATTTTCCTAAAGGTACTCCCTGTTATGCTTTAATTTGGGAGGGAGTGTTTGGCTCGTTTTACGAAATAGATAACGAATTAAACATAACAAAGATTGCCGATGTAATGCCAGAACCAGGACATCGTTATGCATTGCTTTATGGTATAGCAGATCCAACTTTTGATAAAAGCGTTGCTGAATTTTCGAGATTGTCTGATGCAGGAAAGCTTATGGCTCTCGCTTCTTTTTCGAAACGAAATAAACCTACTAATGAAGAGGAAAAGTTAATTTTATTTCTAATGCAAGATTGTAAGCACCTTAAACCACTGCAATGTCAGACATTAAAAGATTATCGCCATTACAATATTGGATTAGATGATGTTGAATTTCGAAATTTTGCCGGAATTTTTAGTGATCGCATATTTGAACGCTTTTATCAATATGCTAAATTGAATTTGAAGCGTAACATGCCATTATTAATTGCCGGGGGATGTGGACTTAACTGTGATTGGAATACGAAATGGAAAGAGACTAATTTATTTTCAGAAGTTTTTGTGCCACCTGTAGCTAACGATTCTGGGTCGGCTATTGGAACTGCTATTGATGCTCAATTATATTTCACAGGTGACCCTAAGATAGAATGGAGTGTGTATTCTGGTCGTGAATTTGTAACCAATGGTTCATATGATGCAACCTTATTTGACGAGTATGAAGTCAGCTATGAAATGGTTTCTGAAATGTTGGCCAATAATTTAATTCTTGGATGGGTAAACGGAAAATACGAAATAGGCCCCCGTGCATTAGGAAATCGTTCAATTCTAGCAGAACCATTTCAAGATAGTACACGGGTACGATTGAATGAGATTAAGCAACGTGAACAGTTTCGCCCAATTGCACCGGTTTGTATGGCTGAAGACGCAGAAAAATTGTTTTCTTGCGATCGACCCAGTCCATTTATGTTGTATACAAAACTTGTTTCGACCGATAACCTAGCCGCAGTGACACATGTAAACGGAACTGCAAGGGTCCAAACCGTCTCTTCTGAAACTAATAATCACTTGTACAACCTGCTAATTGAATTTAAAAGGCTTACGGGTTTTGGTGTTTTATGCAATACTTCTTTAAACTTTAATGGAAAGGGATTCATAAACAATATTTCTGACCTTGCTGACTATACAGTTGAACATAAATTGGATGGTTTTGTAATTAAGGAACGATGCTACATGCTGAAATCTTCGCCGTATTATCATAAATATTTAACTATGAAAAATAGGAATAATGATCTTTTAATCCAGAGATAAAATTAATACACACAACAAAAGTATTTGCAAAAGCTGGGGCTTGACGGAAGTACAATCGGCGGCAAATCCAAACTTTTTTTCGGGCTGGAAAAGCAAACATCAACTTAAGTACAAAATTTCAACTTTTATTTTTTAATTTAGCAACAGTAGCGGGCAGAAGGAATATTAATATCCCATTTGCAGCAATACTTGGACGTTGTACATCATCCTAGACAACATCCTACCTAAATTCAAACTAACATGACTTTGCCGACACGACCCAACGCTATTTTTAGCACATTGCAAGGCACACAAAACCCCGACACAAAGCCAACCTTGCAAAGAGCTAAAAATGCCAACTCACAGCCCACCCACCCCGGCTGAAGGAATTCTTATCAGTTTTATACCAATACTTCCGCAAAGAGCATCATTCGCCAGGCCTAAAATAGCAGTCAATAATATTTATATTTGTTAGCGTAGTTATAATTCAATGACATTTAGCACAATATATCAGTTACTTAAAACTCATCGGACAGTTACCCTAATAACTGCCGACAGTGCTGCATTGATTATTAGTTTTCTTTTTAAGTCATTTAAACAAAATCCAAATGGGTTTAAATCAGAGACGATTTCTGAAAAGGATTTGATAGAACAGCTTTCAGACTACCTCTATATTCTTAATAAAGACGAAAATCAGTTTCCACGACAGCCGAAACAATATTTGACTGACTGGACTAACGCTGGTTACTTAAGGAAGTACCCAATAAAAAACGATGAGTTTCTTTATGAGCTGACTGCTGCAACCGAGAATGCTTTTAAGTGGATTGATAGTTTAGATAAAAGGGAGTTTGTTGGGCAAGAATCTCGTTTAAAAAACTTATTTGAAAGCCTTAAGGAACTTTCAACTAAATCTAAAAGGGATTATGCGAGTCGCTTAAAAGAATTAGAAGCAAAGAAAAAGCAAATTGAACAGGAGATTGAAGATTTGAAACATGGTAAAATGGAGGTACTTGACGAGAGACAGATTAAAGAGCAGTATTTCTTAATTGAGGAAACAGCCAAAAATCTGCTTGCAGATTTTAAGCAGGTAGAGCAAAATTTTCGAGACTTAGACAGACGATTTAGGCAAAAAATAATTACTACAAACTTAGCAAAAGGAAAAGTTCTGGAAGACCTTTTTCAACAGCAAAGTAATCTGTTAGAAGAAGACCAAGGGAAAAGTTTCAATGCATTTTGGGAGTTTCTCCTTTCTCAATCTAAGCAAGACGAATTTGAAAAGATGCTGAATGAAGTATTGAGTCTTCCCGCAGTGCAGGAAGTTCAACGTGAAAGTTTCAGTATAGCTAATGTTAGAAACGATTTGATTGAGGCAGGCGATAAAACAAAACGTTCAACTAATTCTTTACTTGAGCAGCTAAGAAAATACCTTGAGCATAAATCTTTTACCGAGAATAAGAGAATCTACGACAATATTCAAGAAGCTTTAAGGATAATTACGATAAACACTGATAAAGATTTCAGTAAACTTGACTGGTTAGTATTGGACAATGTAATTGATATTAATTTGATTTTAGGGCATGGTTGGGAAATTAGAGGGTTCAAGCCGCCAGAGAAAATCAAATTTGCCAATAATAACCTCGAAGAAGGCAAAAACACAAACGATAACAACCAGTTGTATAACCAATTTGAGATTAGTGTTGCAGAATTGAAAAACAATATCAAAACGGCTCTTAAAAACAAATCTCACATTGCTTTCTCTGATTTTGTAAAAGAGTTTGAAATAAGTAAAGGTGTAGCGGAAATAGTCGCATATGTTGAAATTGCATCAACTGAAAAAAGTCGACACATTGTCAAAAACGATGCATATGACTTTATTGAAATGAAAAATTCTAAAACTAATAAGAACTTCAAAGTGAAAGTTCCTCAAATTGTTTTTTGCAAATGATTAAACAATATTCACACATATTAGTTGCTTTACTTAAAGGGATAGTTTACAGTCATCAGGAAAAAGTATGGGATGAACTACTTAAGCCTGAAAATGAATCTGATGTTAAAAGGTATTTTGCTGACATTAATCTTGAACTAATAATTGATAAATCTGAAGGATATGCCTACTTGAAGCAAAAACAAAGTGAAGAGGAAGATGAGGAAGCACCAAAGCTTATTGAAAGGCGACAACTCAATTTTCATGTTTCCCTTTTGTGTTTACTCCTTCGCAAGCACTTAATAGAGAATGATAGAGAAGGTGAATCAACAAAAGCAATTCTAACCAGAGACGAAATAATTCAATTAGTAAAACCCTTTTATAGAGAAACAACCAATGAGGCAAATCAGCAGAAGCAGATTGAAGCGGCAATGAAAAGAGTAATTGAAGAGGGATTTTTACGAAAAATGAAAACAGAAGAAGAACAATATGAGATAAACAGAATTATCAAGGCATTTGTAAACGCTGACGTTGTAAAAGATGCTTTAGATAAACTTCAAAACTATGCCAACCAATATTCAGAATGAGTGAATTAGAGTTTAATATTGATAATACAAAAACAGGCTTCCGACTTCATTCGGTTGAACTGCTTAATTGGGGAACCTTTCACAACAAAATATGGAAGATAGAACCGCATGGGAATAATTCTCTTTTAACAGGCGATGTTGGTTCAGGAAAGTCTACACTAGTAGATGCCTTGACCTGTTTAATTGTACCGCACTATAAGATAAGCTTTAATAAAGCTGCTGGTGCAGAAAAAAACGAAAGAAGTTTACTTACTTATATAAAAGGCGAATACAAGAATACAAAAAACGATGATAACGATTCAAGAGAAAAAGCTGTTTCACTTCGTTATAACAATCAAAGTGATTCAACTTTTAGTGTAATTGTTGCCAACTTCACAAATGAAGGTTATAGAGAATCAGTTTCATTGGCACAGGTTTTTTGGATTGAAAATGACAAGCCACAAAAATTTTTAATTATTAGGGAAAAGTTCTCTCTTTCAATAAAAGAAAACTTTTCAAATATTGAAGATGCAAAGGAGTTAAGGAAGCGAATGAAAGACCTTCCAAATACCGAGATATTTGACGATAACTTTTCAAAGTATAGCCAGCGATTTCGTCATTTATTTGGGATGCAAACAGACAAAGCAATTGATTTGTTTTATCAAACAGTTTCAATGAAGTCAGTTAGCAGCTTAACTTTTTTTGTAAGAGAGCAAATGCTCGAAAGAACAGAAATTAAATCCCAAATTGAAGATTTAAAGAAACGTTTTGATGATTTGAACAAAGCATACGAAGCAGTTCAATTAGCACGGCGACAGAAGGAAACTCTTGAACCACTAGTTGACTTCTGCAAAAGTTTCAGAGAGTTTGAAGAAAGGATTCAGGATATTGATAATATTGTAAGTGCAGTACCAAGTTATTTTGCTTCAAAAAAAATCTCGTTACTTGAAGATGAAATTGGTGATTGCGAAAGAAAGCTGCTTCAAATTACAGGACAACTATCAAGCATTGAGGAATTGCTCAACACTAAACGAGATAATTTAAATCAGATTAAGCAAAACATAAGAAGTAATGGAGGAGAAAGATTAGAAAAAATTGCAGAAGAAATTCAGGCAAAAGAAAAATTGGCGGAGAACAAAAAAGGAAAACACAAAGAATATTCAGAATTGACTTCGCTTTGCGAATTGGAAACGGCAAATACCGATAAAACATTTTTCAAAAATAAGAAAAACGCAGAAGAAAAAGTAGAAGCATTAAAAACAAGACAAGATGAAATCCTTTCTGAAATAGGAAAAATCGCAGGAGCTAAATCAACAGTTGAAGAATACATACAAGCGGAATCTAGAGAGTTGGAATCCTTGAAGCAAAGAGAAAATCAAATCCCTTTAGAGTTTTTAAATATTCGTGGGCAATTATCTGATGCGTTAGAGATAGACGAAGAAGAAATTCCATTTGCAGGAGAGTTGCTACGAGTAAACGAACACGAAGAAGATTGGGAAGGTGCATTGGAAAGGTTATTGAGAGGTTTTGGTGTTAGCTTGTTAGTTCCTGAAAAGCATTACAGTCAAATCAGTAACTACATCAATCAAAAAAGATTGATAGACAATAGAAACAAAGGAATGAGGTTTGAATATTTCAAAGTTCCTTATTCCTTCAAGCAATCCAAGTATGCCGAAGTTGATATTGATTCGGTTGTATATAAGATTGAAATTAAGTCCGACAGCCCTTTTGAAAGTTGGTTAGAAAATGAGCTTCAAAAACGATTCAACTTGCGTTGTGTTTCACTCGACGAGTTCCAAAGATTGTCAAGTGATGTAATTACTAAGGAAGGTCAATATAAAGTTGGCAATCAAAGACACATTAAAGACGACAGGCGTGATTTGTGGGATAGAAGAAATTTTGTTTTAGGTTGGAGTAATCAAGAAAAGATCAAAGCAGTTGAAAAGCACTTGAACCAATTGCGAATTAGTTTCAAAGAATTTGAGGATAAAGAAAAAGATTTAAAAACAGAGAATAAGAACAACAGCATTATTCAAAATAAACTTTCACAACTTCTTGGTTACAAAAATTGGTTTGAGTTAAATTGGAAGGATGAAATAGAAGCTATTACAAAACTTGAGAATGAGAGAAATGAACTACAAGACAGTAATAACATTCTAAAAACCTTACAAGAAAAATTAATTGTTGTTCAAAGTGAAATAACTGAACAAGAGAAGCTACAAAAAGAAAAGTTAGGAGATGAAAGAAGTTTAAAAGATAAAGTCAAAGAGTATGGCGATGAAGTAACTGAATGTACGTCAACTGTAAATACCCTTCTTCAAGGAGAGAAGGAAAAATTCTATCCCAAAATAGAACAGGAAATAAAAGACATTACCTACACAATAAAGAACATAGATAAAGTTAGAGATAATCTTGTAAGAGAACTCAACGAAGAACGAAAAAGAGTTTCAGGAAGACAAAATACAGTAAGAGATAAAATTATTCAGAAGATGAGGGAGTACAAAGATAAGTTCCCTTCCGATTCGCTTGAACTATCTGATGACATTGAAGCAAGAGGGGAATACTTGTACAAACTCGAAAAGATTATAAATGAAGGATTGCCAGTACATGAGGCAACACTTAAAACAATGTTGAATAAAAACACAATTGATGACATTGTTGCTTTTGATAATAAACTTGACATTCACGAAAAAGAAATCAGAATCAAAATAAAAAACATTAATGAGCATTTAAGAGAAATTGAATTTAATAAGGGCACTTATATTGAGTTGATTGCCGACAGAAACAGAGACCAAGAGATAAAAATTTTTAAAGAGGATTTGAAGGCATGTTACAGTAATATTTTAGATACGAACGATGCTTACACAGAAAACAGATTTAATGATGTTCAAAAAATTCTCAACAGGTTTAGGAGTAACGAGAATAAGGATATCGACTGGACAAACAAAGTGACTGATGTAAGAAATTGGTTTGATTTCAACGCAAGTGAAAGATACTTTGTAGACAATTCAGAAAAGGAGTTTTACGCTGGGAGCTCAGGCAAATCAGGTGGACAAAAGGAGAAGCTAGCTTATACAATTATTGCTTCAGCATTGGCTTATCAATTCGGTTTAAAAATTGGAGAACCAAAAAGTAAATCATTCCGTTTTGCAGTAATTGATGAAGCGTTTGGAAAAGGAAGTGATTCGAGTGCTGAATATGGACTTGAACTTTTTAAAAAATTAAATTTGCAATTACTAATTGTTACACCTCTTCAAAAGATTCACGTCATTGAAAATTATATTAGCTCAGTTAACTATGTGTCGAATACAGAAGGAAACAATTCAGAAATTCAAAACTTGACAATTGAGGAATATAAAGACAAGAAATTTCTTTATAATACAAATAGCAAAATTGAAGTTGTAGAAGCAAAAGAATGATAACACCAAAAGATATAAAAGAGCATTGTATTAAATGGTGGAAAGAGATCTTACTTTCTTCTGTGGATTCTGCCCCTTGTTTTCCAAGGGAAATTAACAGAATTGGCAAAGTTGGTTCAAAAGATATTTTGAGCAAGCTTTCTGTCTATAAAGAATCTATTGAATTGCTTCGAAATAACTCAAAGGCAATCAAAAAGCATGGTTATAGCTTAATCTTAAGCGAAAAACTTTTCGATAAAATTGGACGACAATCAGTTCCTGAAAAAATTTCAATTGACAGTATTGAGGATTATTTAAAAATTACAGACAAGGAAAAGGAATATAATGTTTTCTTGAAAAATCTGTCACTTATCAAAACTGAATTACCTCGGCTTATTGAGTGGGTTAAATTGAATCCAACAAAACTCGTCGAACATAATACTTGGGCTGATACATTAAAAGTTTGTCAGTTTTTTTTGGAAACACCATTACCGAATATGTATATACGGCAATTGCCAATTGACATACATACCAAGTATATTTTGGAAAACAAAAGTATTATTCAACCCCTATTAGACTTTCTAATTCCTGAATACCTGAATAAAGATGAGACTAAGTTTGAACTCCGTTACAGTCTTAAATATTCCGAGCCACTTATTCGTATTCGATTTTTAGATACATCCCTTTCACCAATTTATAATGCTACTGATATTTCATTGACTCTTTCAGAGTTCAGAAACATCAAAACGGATTGCGTCAATATTTTTGTTGCAGAGAATATAATGAATTTCCTAACTCTACCCTATTTGTCAAAGACCATTGCAATTTGGAGTGGTGGAGGCTTTAGTGTCAGCTATCTGAGAGACATTGACTGGATTAAAAGAAAACAGTTTTTTTATTGGGGCGATTTGGATGCACAAGGTTTTCAAATACTCAATCAGTTCAGAAAATATTTCCAGAATACAGTTGCCGTTATGATGGATGAAGAAACTCTTTCAAGTTTTAAGAGTGCATCCGGGACACCAGCATCAAATCAAAATTTACAACAGCTGACTGATAAAGAATTAAAGCTTTACAATTATTTGAGGCAAAACAATATTCGTTTAGAGCAAGAAAAAATCACTCAGACATTTTCTGAGAAAAGTATATATGAATTATACAATAAAATGAAATTACCCAATCAAATAGACAATCATATTCACAAAACCTGACAGCCAACGCACCAAGTCAGGCACATTTGCAAGGCACACAATGCCGACACACAAAGCCAACCTTGCAAAAGAGCCTGCCTTGTTCCTATGCTTCCTGGACAGACCCTACTTCGTTAGACACACACTTTCAGTTCAAGTCACCAAGACGAAGGGCGAACATACAACATGGGGTTTGCCAAAATGGGGGCAGACGTAAGCCGTGTTTCAACTTTTGTTTTTCAATTTGGCTTCATATCCAGCTTGATGTTAGTAATTTGGCTTTAGAATATGTCATCAACTTATTATCTTTATTCAGCAACAGTTAGCCGGGGCGGACGAAATCCTATTTCCCCCACTTCGTAAAGCCCTGTTCGTCAGACTGTGAAAAAACTTAAAAACATAGAAAAAGAGCCTTTAATTTTTTCACCTAAAGCTAATATCAACACTTTTAGGCAGCTTTTAAAAATCGAAGGGAATATTTGATCAGAAAAAAGGAGGGCTTATTTTCGCTGTAAATTGCTTAGATCTGTTCTTTTTTAAAAGGGCCTAATACTTTGGTATAATCTGGTTGCCAGTTTTTGATTGTTTGCAACGTTTTTTCAAATCTAAGTATGTTTTTGGTTCGCATAAAATTGTAGCAAAACATAATCAGGTTCATTTCCCCGTTAACTTTTTGCAATCCTTTTAATAGTGTATGCGTATAACCCCAATGCCTTTTAATACTACTAAAAGGATGTTCGCATATTGCCTGTCTTCGTTTATAATATTGTGGGTTTTGTTTGATAATGTTGTTGTTGATGTCTACCGCATTCTGGTATTCACTGCGATGAATAATTCGTTTGGGCAACTTGGTAATATATTGGTTTGCCAGATGACGAAGATGATTTTGATTTTGCTGAAAGAATAGATAACCTAAAGAAAGAAATAAAAGAACAAATGCACCAAGAAGTAAAACTAAATCAGACTATTCAAAAAAATTTTGAAAAGATTGTTATGACAGAAACTGCACAAGTACAATGAATAATTGGAAAGAATATAAATTTTCTGACTTTGTTTTTATTAACCCCACTATTAAGCTAAAAGGGGGAGAAAAATATTCATTTGTTGAAATGAAGGATTTAGATAACATTCAAAAGTATTGTGAGCCTAAAGTTGAAAGAATAATGACAGGAGGCGCAAGATTTCAAAATCATGATACACTTTTTGCACGAATCACTCCTTGTTTAGAGAATGGGAAAATTTGTCAGGTAAGAAATCTAAGAAACAATATAGGTTTTGGTTCGACAGGGTTCCTTGTATTCAGAAATAGGGATGGTATTTCAGATTCCGATTTTATTTTTTATTTATCACGCTGGGATGATGTACGAAATTTTGCGGAAATAAATCTTGACGGTACATCTGGTAGGCAGAGAGTTTCAAAAGAAGCATTCAATAACCTTTATCTTGAATTGCCTCCTCTTATTGAGCAAAAAGCAATTGCTGAGATATTAAATAGTTTCGATTCAAAAATTGACCTATTGCATAGCAATAATCAAACCTTGCAAGATTACGCAGAAACCATTTTTAGGCAATGGTTTAAAGAGCAAGCAGGCACATGGCAGAAGGGTACAATTGAAGATGAGTTTGATTTCATTATGGGACAGTCTCCAGCAGGCTCATCTCTTAATGAAACGGGACAAGGAGTATTATTTTTTCAAGGGAACGCTGATTTTGATTTTAGATTTCCCAAGGCGAGAGTTTATACAACAGCACCAAACCGTATGGCAAAAAAGAATGACATACTAGTAAGCGTAAGAGCACCAGTAGGAGATTTAAATATGGCTATAAATAATTGTTATATTGGAAGAGGCGTGGCGACATTTAGGTACAAGCATAATAATGATTATTACTCTTATACTTTTTATAAAATCAATTCTTTGTTAGCGCCTATTAAACAATTCGAAGATAATGGAACTGTCTTCGGTTCAATCGGTAAAGATGATTTTAAAAAACTTGAAAATGTTATTCCTCCTAAAAACCTAATCGAGAAATTTCAAAGGGCCATAAATCCAATTGATGAAAAGTTTTAAATAACACCTTGCAAATTAATAACCTCAGAAAACTCCGGGATACATATTTATCTAAACTTATGAGCAGAGAAGCAAAAGTAAAAATGTAAAATCAATATGCCAGATACAAGACACATAATTGAGTTCGGTCCCAAATTTTGCCAAGCGCAATTTGATTTTGTGTTGAGGGAAGATGTAGCTTATAAAGATTCAGAAGGTAACCCACGAAAAATAAGTCATTGGAAAAGGAGTTTTTCCCCGGATGTTACAGAGGTGGTTTTTGATTTGACGCTTACTGAATGGGTATCAGCCGAAGAAATAGCTTTTTTATTTGCATGGATTAGAAATATAAAAGAGTCCGGCAAAAAGCTAAAAGTAAATCTCCCATTCAGGAACAATATTGAAAACTATCTCAGCAAACCTAAACTACAGCAAGTAGCTACAATTTATAAAAATTCAGATGGTAGTTTATACAAAGATAGTGAAGAAAAAATTGAGAGGCGTCGCCGTAGTTCAGCTTTCCTTATGTCCGTTTATGGCCTTTTTACAAGAACGGGGTTAGAAGATAGTGACTTTGTAAATATGGCTGACCCTAAAACCTATTTTAAAGAGTCTGAAAGATTAAGAGAGAATATTCATCAAATTATACCTTTTACACCCTTCGACCTTTCAGCTAACAGGCAACACATAAAGTACGACACTCACTTTCATGATGTAATCAATAATAATTTAGATGCTCAGGCGAAGACAGGAAACATCTTTGAATTGCAAAACAATATTCAGCAAATATTAAAACAATATGCTTGTTACACTCCATTTGAAAGTAAAATATTAAGCAATGTTGTTACGCAAGAACTATATATAAATTCATTACAGCATTCGTTTGAAAACCCAAAAGATGAAAACCTTATACATGAGTGCTACATAACCGCATTTCTCTCTAATAAGTGGAAATATCCTGGAAGCAAAAAGTTTATTCCTTCTTTTTTAGATGAAAAACTTCCCGAAACTCTAGACTTTTATAAAGATAAAGGCAAGATATTGTCGACAATAAATGCTTCCCTAAAACAGCCAAAGCATAAAAACATTGAATCAAGAGAAGCGGATTTAGAGAGTTTTAATGAATTTAAAAACAGCTCATTTCTTGAATATACTTTTCTCGATTTTGGAGAAGGGATCCATAATTCACTTGAAGTTGAATTTAAAAAGGTAACTGGTGAGGATAAAAAGGGAGGTGAAGAAGCCGTAAATCAATTGTTAAGTAATCCGGATTTATCTGATGGTTTTAAGGCAGCCAATAAGCACTCGCAAATGCTTGAGTACGCTTTTTTGATGGATACATCAAAAAATCCCTTAGACAAAACTATAGAATATTATGAGCTAGTCCCACGGGGCTTATATTTCCTGATTGATATGGTTAGGCGATATAAAGGTTTACTAATTGCAAGAAGTGGAAATGGAAAATTAATTTATGATTTTTCAGACCGCATATTTATTGAAAATAAAGGCGATAAACCTGTTGCAAAAATAAAAAGCACTTATAAAATTAGAGATGCTGTAAAATTTGGTAAGAGCAAAGATTCCGCTTTCTATCCGGGAACTATTTATACAATTGTTTTACCTGAAAAATTGCCGGAAGAAAAACCAAACGACAATACTGTAATTCCTGCGGTTCGATTAGATACAGAAATACTTTCAAATTACGCATACAGTTTAACTGATAAACTTTTTATACCCGCTGAGCACCCAAAGGAAAAATTTTACCCCAACGAATTTGAATATGTTAGTATTCTGTTTCTATATAACAGTATTATAGAGCAATTAAAACAGGAAGAAAATGAAATCCATGTAAAAGATATTTACAACAGGCTTTTCTATGAAATAAATAAAGTTCTTGACCAACACAAGAATAATAACTGCATAATATTTTTTGACTTTGCAGGTTTGAGAACCGGGAATGCGTCGTGGATTAAAATATTGTACTATTTAATTCTTACTCCTAAAGTAAATGAAGTTACAAAAGCAATAATTGTAAATCTGCCATCAGATGAGGATAAAATAATAAAAGATTTAAAAGAGAATTATGTGTATTTTGACATAGTTGGCATAAAAAGAAAGATAAAGATTCCCGAGCCATATTTATATAAACCAATCCCTTGCATAAATTTTAAAATTGATGCAAAAGATGATGAGGATTTAGTTGAATGGGTTGGCCTAAAAGAAAGTAGCGATGAAAAATTGTTAACACAGCTTTTGATTGGTAAAAACCATGATAACTATCCTTCCGAAAGATTCACCAACCCGAAAAATACAGAAGGTAGCCTTTTTGTAAAATCAAATGATAGAGTCTATCCAACTTATACAGGCATCAGTAATTTAAGAGAACGCTTCCTTGAAAAACAGGAAATAGCTACTACAGCTTTTTTGAAGCAATACATTGAGAGTGGTTATGATGAAACTTCTCAGAATGAAAATTTTGTTTATCTGGCTTCGAATGGCGGCTATCAGTTCCAATATCTTTCATTATATGAATTGCTGCACGATAAATATGTAGCAAGATATTTTGCGAAATCTCTTCTTGATAATTATTGTTACTATGTATATAGAAACACTTCTTTGGGTAAAGAGTTAACAGACTATAGATTTTCAAAGATAATTACAGTTACAGTTAGTAGTCAATTGATAGGGGTTGCAATTCGAGATTTAATTGAGGAGGATGATAATTACTCTTTTTTAAGAAAGGAGTATAAAGGTGCTGGTGGTTCAGACTCTGCTCCCGATTTGATAATGTTGTCAAGCTATTATTCATTTGAAACCGAAAAACCTTTCGACAAAATAGAAGGTAGTGACAGGATTTTAATAGTAAATGATGTTATTTCAACTGGTAGTCTTGTTAAAAAACTTTTGTTTAAGCTCGATACGATAAAGAAAGTTGCAGTTAATGCTGTTTTCTCAATTGCGGATACGAGAATACCCAATGAGGATATCGATATTAAAATAGAAATGCCTTCGGAGTTTTTTGGAACTGATGAGGAACGTTTTTTTACTCTTGCATCTTATGACGATGGTGTTGTTTTGAGAAAATTTAAAGGTCCTTATAGAGGTATAGCTGAAAAAAAGAGAATAAATCCGTTGTTAAATACAATTGTTGAACTGAAAGCTGAACATGGGGAACAAAACAAGATATTATATCCTGATTCGTCGGTATTAATTAATGATACGAATATTTATTCCTCTTTCTTTAAAATTGGCCACTTTCAACAAAATCTAACACATAATGGCTATTTGACTGACATGCGAACTTTATTTGCATCTGATAAAGGTCTGTACATAATAAAACTGCTAAAAGAAGCAATAGAAGATAAGCATAAGAAAGGAGCGACCAACCACGCAAAGGAAAATCTGGTTATTCGAATCGTAAGTATTCAAAACCAATTGCAATCAATTGAAAATATATTGGAAGGTGACACTCATCATGGTCAAATTGAGAAAATATCAACCGAGCTTTTATCTCTCAAAGAAAACATGATTAATGATACAGAAATACATTCTAAAAGAAACGTTTTTAATCCTGACTTTATATTTTATCCTGTTTTCTCGGGTATTGAAAAAATCAGCCATTTTGAGCTAAGTAACATTTTTAATACCCACCCTGATAATATAATTGGACTACAAAGATTTGATACACCTAAGGGCTGGAGATTTCCTTTTCCTGCAAAAAGATTTAATGAATTAACCAAAAACAAATCAGTATTGATTATTGATTCCGGCTCGTTAACTGGGGAGTCGCTTGTTCAATTAATAGACAATATAGGATTTCTTGACGTCAAAGAAATTGTCGTGTTATCAGTTATTACGAGAATTGAGGATTTCTATAGAGAGTTTTATTCAAGGCTTAAATCATTAAAAGTTAAGCGTCTTAAAGGGAAGAAAGAAAAGAGAGAGTTAGCTAATACAATTCGAGATAATAAATTTGGGGAAGAAAGAATTGTGCCCATAGAAGTTTTATTTGGTATTAATCTGCATATTCCGGTTTATTCTCCAGGTGTTTCTTGCCCTTTTTGTAGCGAAGTAAGCTATTTAAAAAGTGTTAGTACCAGAACACACATTGTTAACCCTCCTAAAGATGTAAACCGTTATATACAAAAAAGGATAAAAGACTTAAAAATACTTGTTACATCGAAAGACACTTTGGAGAATATTTCCTATTTACCCAGGATTAAACAGACCAATGAAATTGACACAAAAGGTATTTTTAATACCCGGGATATTATTGGAAAGATTGATAGCTATAGGTTTTACCCAGAATATTTTGAAGCTTTTAAAACCTTATTGGCAAGAATAAATAGCGAAGAAGTATGGTATCTGAAAGATGAAAATAAAAAAGAAGTTGAACTAATATTAATCTGTATTCTGCATGAGCCGAATTTAGTTGACCTCATAATTAATATGTTCAGTGAACTTGGCCAACATCTCAAAAAGTATTTGAGTATTATAATTGATAAAGGGGATTTATTCGAAACTAATTATAACTGGAATAAATCATCGTTGATTCAGCTTTTTTTAATGATTAATAGCCAGGAATTTTTAGATGTAGAATGGTTTGAAAAGCTTGTAGCTTATTCTGATGACGATGCGTTGCAACTTATCCAATTCAAAATATGGGATATGCTCTATGCGAAAGGTAATAGTGCCCAAAGCAAAACCGTTACAGAAAAGCTATTACTTGACTTTGAAAAGAGACATCAGGTTATAAAGAGAAGCGATGATAAGGTAGAGGAGGAAAGTGTGAAAATAATAAAAATACTTACAGATTACTATAAGCAACAAAATTTACATGAAGAAGAACTACTTACAACAGCGTTTTATAACTTAAAGAAATTTTATTTGAATGGGAAGTATCAAGGCAGACATTTTTTATTAACTGAAAAATTAAATAAGTTATTTGAATATGCTTCCAGTACAAAACCAAGCTTACATGTAATTAGGGAAGCTTTGCAGCAAGTACTCAGTCTAGTGGAAAGTGATATAAAACCTAACATTGAAAAAATAATCACTGACGAAAATATAGGCAAGTACTATAAATTAATAGAGACGACTTTAGGAGAGAAAAGGCCTGGTGTCCTATTTTATACTACGGAACTGGAATCCATTAATGAATTTTTGCAAAACCAATTGCAGACTGAACTATCAAGCTTGAATAAGGAAATTACAACTGTAAAAAGAATTAGTAGAGAGTTAGTTAAAAATATTTTAAAGGAGGATAATGATAGAATAGGATTTTTCAAATTATGTAACCAATACCCTTGTTCTGTTTTTGATTCTTTACAACATATAGCAGATAAAAATCCAGCAATTGAAATATATCCTGAATTAGCGAGTCAAAAAGGTGGTAACGTGATGGTTGCAATCCATACTGAGATATTCGAGAAAATGATGGAAGAAATTATTGGAAACGCATCACGAATTTGTGATGGGACTTTGAAAGTTCAAATTACTTATGAACTTTTTGATACAGGAATAAAGATTCGAATAGAACAAAACCATCCTTTTGTTGTGGAGGGCAAATTAAAAGAAGGGGGATTAACTCATAATGTTAGATATTTTGCTGAAAAATTTGGAGGCTCTTGTATTGACAATGCTGAAGAAAGTTTAGCTATAGGGAATAATTTCGTTATTACTTTAAATCTACTACGCCATGGATTCAAAATCGAAGATTAATATTGTCGTTATTGCAAAGGCAAATTCAGACAAGGATGCAGCATTTTATGAACTGCTTTTAAAGCATGATTCTTTCATGAGAAGCAAGGCATATGTATATATGGTTTCTTCAGTTGACGATTTTGCAAATCTACTGGGCAACGTTAGAATTGATTTCAGCTTTATTCTTTTTATTCACAAAGGTAATAGGGCTTCAAATCCTTCATCCGATGGTAATAGTATTGTAAAGAGTCTTAAAAAATTGCTTTACTATGATAAACTAGCTTACTATATGCTTTCCAGGGATGCAGTCGGGCAAGATATTGATGCTATGGATTTTCTGGATGAGGAATATAAATATGACCAGTTTATCCTGAATAATGTAGGGGCTTTACTTGAAATTGAGGAGAAGGATGCAGGGATAAATAAAATTGAACATTTTGATTTTGCCATATTAACAGCACTCGACAAAGATGAGAATGATGTTTTCAGAGCAAATCTTCAGGAAGAGTCACAAACTATCATTGATTTACAAACTGTAAAAGGAGCATTTAAAAAGCACTCTAGCTTCAATGATTATAAGGACAACTTCATTGTTGCCAAACAGCAAGAAATGGGAATGGTTGACGCTGCATTCTCTTCATCAAAACTCGTTCATAATTATAAACTCGATTATCTTATAATGAGTGGAGTTTGCGGGGGAAGAAAATCAAAAGTAAAAATGTTTGATATAATAATACCTAAGAAGGTTTATGATTTTTCATTTGGTTCTTTAGAAGATGGCAAATTCCTTCAAAGGGACTTGGATGCCAAAATTGACGATAAACTTATCAGCTACCTTAATACAACTGAGAGAATTAAAAAAATAAAGGCAGGTATGCTCGCTTTAGTTGATACACTGAATAATACATGGGAGCCCTATGTAAGAAATGTAGAAATTCATTTTGATGTAATGGCTTGTGGTCCTTGGGTGGTAAAAACCGAAGACTTTCTGGAAACTTTGAGTCAAGAAAAAAACAATTTAATTCGTGGTCTCGAAATGGAAAGTTATAGTATAGGTCGGGCATATGAATTATTTCAAGATAATAATCTCAAAACATTGGTAGTAAAATCAGTAATGGATTATACTGATACAAAAAAGGGTGATGAGTTTAATGGTGTCCCTGTAAATAAATTAGCTGGTTATATGAGCTACCTATGCGTAAGAGCAATTATGCCAATGCTAATAGAGTATCGAGACCAATTTCATAAACAAAAATGACCAAAATAGCTGAATCCCATATAGAAGAACTTGCAATAGCTGAAATAGAATCACTCGGCTGGCAATATTTTTATGGTCCACAAATAGCATTTGATGGAGAGTTTCCGGAAAGAGATAATTTCCAGGATATTATTTTAAAAGAACGGCTAAGGCAGGCAATTGCAAGAATCAATGTTGATGTGCCATATCCTGCCCAGGATGAAGCATTACAAAAAGTGCTAAGAATTGGCACTTCAGACTTATTGAAAAGCAACGAAGATTTTCATAATTATCTTGTGAATGGAGTGGATGTAGAATATGATTCTGAAAATGGAACAAGTGGAGATAAAGTTTTTTTGCTTGACTTTTGTCCCGGGGGTACAGGAAATGAATTTCTTTGTGTAAACCAGTTTACAATTATTGAAAGCAATAAAAATAAACGACCAGATATAATTCTTTTCATCAATGGTATTCCTTTAATAATGATTGAACTAAAAAATCCAGGAGACGAAAAGGCTACAGTAAAAAAAGCGTATACACAATTCATGAATTACAAAGATGCAATTCCATCTTTATTTTATTATAATGCTCTGCTTCTAGCCACTGATGGTTTGGAAGCGAAAACTGGTACACTAACTTCTGCCTTTACCCGTTTTATGGCAAGGAAAACGAAAGACGGTAAAAGGGAAGCATCTCATTTGGAAAGCCAGATGATAACTCTTATTGTTGGCATGTTGAATAAAGAAACTGTTATCGACTTGCTCAGGCATTTTATTGTATTTGAAAAAACAACTAAAGAAGACCTTGCAACAAAACAAATTTTTGTAGATACCGAAAAAAAGGTAGCGGCATATCATCAATATTATGCGGTAAACAAAGCTATACAATCGTCAATAATTGCATCAGAAGAATATGGTAATAGAAAAGCAGGCGTAATATGGCATACACAAGGAAGTGGCAAATCACTTTCCATGGTTTTTTATGCGGTTAAACTGGTATTACAACTGGATAATCCAACTGTGGTTGTAATCACTGATAGAAACGATTTAGACGACCAATTGTTCGACACCTTTGCCGTCTGCCGGCAGTTGTTAAGACAAGACCCATCCCAAGCTGAAAATAGAGAAGATTTAAAGTCAAAATTAAAAGTAGCAGGGGGTGGGATTGTATTTACCACAGTCCAAAAATTCTTTCCTGAAGGTGAAGAAGAAAAATTTCCACTTTTAAGTGACCGGAAAAATATTATTGTAATTGCAGATGAAGCACATCGAACGCAATATGGTTTTGAAGCTAAAGACACCTATGTAAAGGACAATGAGGGTAATGAAATTGGTACAAAAACAAGCTATGGCTTTGCGAAGCACATGAGGGATGCTTTGCCTGGTGCAACCTACATCGGCTTTACTGGAACACCTGTTGAGCTAACAGACCGAAATACAAAAACTGTCTTTGGCGACTACATTGACATTTACGATATACAACAGGCGGTAGATGATGGAGCAACGGTTCGTATTTATTACGAAAGCAGATTGGCACAAGTACATTTATTAGAAGAAAAAAAAGACAATATAGATGATGAACTGAATATTCTTGCTGAAGATGCAGCCGAATATGCGGTAAACAACGCCAAAGCTAAATGGACACGGATTGAAGCCATTGTTGGGCAAACAAATCGTTTGGAAGCAGTTGCAAAAGATATAGTCCAGCATTTTGAAACAAGGCAGCAGGTATTTGAGGGAAAGGCAATGATTGTAGCGATGAGTAGAAGAATTGCTGTATCTCTTTTTAATGAAATTATTAAACTCAAACCAGATTGGCATAATGCAGATGATGACAAAGGTTTTATAAAAGTAATCATGACGGGCTCTTCCTCCGACCCGAAAAATTTTCAGCCACATATTCGTAATAAGGAAAAACGAAAGGCAATTGGGGAAAGATTGAAGGAACCTAAAGATAGTTTGCAAATTGTTATTGTAAGGGATATGTGGCTTACTGGTTTTGATGCTCCATGTTTAAATACTTTGTATGTGGATAAACCAATGAAAGGCCACAGTTTGATGCAGGCTATTGCAAGGGTTAACAGGGTTTATAAAGACAAGCCTGGGGGGCTGATTGTTGACTACATTGGTATTGCCCAGGATTTAAGAAAAGCTTTAGCTGTTTATACAGAAAGTGGGGGAGCAGGTAAACCTACTTTGGATATTGATGAAGCAATTAATGCAATGATGGAAAAGTTAGAGGTTGTCCGGCAAATCATGCATGGCTATGATTATTCAACTTATTTCACTGCTCCATTATAAGAAAAACTAAGTATTATCCTTACTTCCGAAGAGCATGTTATTTGAGTAAAAGAAGGGAAAGAAAGATTCATTAGAGAGGTAACCCTTCTTTCTAAAGTATTTGCTTTATCGAAATCTTCACCCGAAGCAGAAATTATTGCAGCAGAAGTTTCTTTCTTTCAGGCTGTAAAGGCAAGATTACCAAAATTTGAAAGTAGTGGTTCAGGAAGAAGTGATGAAGATATAGAAACAGCCATCAGGCAGTTAGTAGATAAAGCAATAGTATCTGAAGGTGTAATTGATATATTTGATGCAGCCGGTATTAAGAAGCCGGATATTTCAATTTTAAGTGATGACTTCCTTGAAGAAATAAAAGGAATGAAACACAAAAATCTTGCGTTGGAATTACTTAGAAAAATCTTGAATGATGAATTAAAAACCCGGTCAAAATTTAATCTCATTCAAAGTAAGAAGCTGTCTCAGATGTTAGAAAATGCTATCAAAAAATATCAAAATAATTTACTCACAGCAGCAGAAATCATAAGCGAATTAATCGCAATAGCAAAAGATGTTAGGGCATCCGACAAGAGAGGAGAACAACTCCATCTTTCAGTTGATGAATTGGCATTTTATGATGCGATTTGTGATAATGGTTCTGCAAAAGAATTTAAAAAAGATGATGCATTGAGAGATATAGCAAAAATTCTGGTTGATAGAGTTAGAGCGAATACTTCAATTGATTGGCAGATAAAGGAAAATGTTAGGGCTAAACTTCGTGTAATTGTCCGCAGGGTTCTTAGAGAATACGGTTATCCGCCTGATAAACAAGAACAGGCTGTTCAGACTGTATTGCAACAGGCAGAAATGCTTGCCGATATTTGGGCAAAGGGCGAAGAATAACTAACACTTAATGAATGACGAAATACGTTATCGATATTGATTTTAGAAAGTATACATCTCACCAACAATTGGTTGATGATATTTCTCCTGCATTTGCTGCCGTTAGCGACGATGAAGTAGAGATTACAATTCACCTTATCACTTATTATAGGTTCCTTTATTCTGATTTTTTATTATTGGTTGTTGCAGCAATCCAACAATTAAAAATGAATGGTGTAAAAGTATCAGGAAGAGTATATGCAGATTCAAATGATGAAAAAGTTAAGTATGCAAGCAGGGTAAATTTCTTTCATCAATTGGGGCTCGATTTCCCTGAAGACTTTACAAGATATAGCGGTACTGGAAAATTTACAGAAATATCAACCTTTGATAAAGATAGTATTTACAAGTTGCAGGACGAGTTAGCAATTATTTTGCATAAAAATGGTGGGATTAATGTTGAAGTATTGCAGATGCTGTACTGGTGTCTAAATGAGATTATGGATAATTTTCTTGTCCATTCAAAATTATCAACAGGTTGGGTTTCAGAGCAATTTTTCCCCAAGCAAAAAGAAATAAGGATGATTATTTGTGACACAGGAATTGGGATTCACAGAGCCTTAACAACATATCCTGGTAGCAAATATCAAAATATTTCAGAAGAAGAGGCATTAGGTCTTTGCATACAAAACAGGGTCACAAGTGGTGCGGGCATGGGTTTTGGGCTTTTTGCTTCATCAGAATTTATTAGGCAAAATGCTGGAAGTTTATTAATTTAATCTGGAAATTACTATCTCCATAATAATGATAAGCCTTTCAGCGTTACAAAAGGAAGCTTTTGGCACGGAACTTTCGTATTTCTACGTATAAATACTGACATACCAGTAGATTATAAACAAATTTTACCGGCGCATCATAGTTTACCTGACGACTATCAGGAATTTATAGAAAAAGTATTTGGAATAAACAGTGACCTATGGTAACTTTACCACCTTATTTTTAAACTAAGACCATTATGTTAATAGAGTTTGGTCAAATCGGAACACACCTTGGAACAAGGTTCGCTGGTGCTTCAGTTCGTGAAAAAATCATTTCTTCATTCGGTGAAACAGACAAATTTGTATTTGACTTTACCGGAGTTGAAACTGTTTCTAATTCATTCGCTGACGAATGTTTTGCGAAATTGATTTTTAATTTCGAGATGGAATACATCAAGGGAAAAACAACTTTCCAGAATGCTTCTCCTTTTATTAAAGCAGTAATTGCAAATGCTTTTAAAGAGAGGCTTTCTAAGTCAAGAGAAGTAGTAGTTTAAATTCCTCTGCCATTATTTGCGGAAAGTATTTTTATTGCGTTTAGGTAATTTGATTTAATTCGTTGCCTGTATTTCAATTTATACATACGTGGTGATTTTGCTTTCTGTAATCCACACATATAATTCACTTCGATTAAAGTAAAGTTTCTTGCCTTTTTTGAAATTTGGAATATTCCTTTCTAAAGTTTTTTTGTACAAAGCAGATTTTGACAAGCTAACATATTCTGGAAAATCCAGTCAAATTGACCCCCTAATACCAGCGTAAACTGACCCCCTACCGCCAGAGTGTGCTACCAAATTGGAAAATCCAGTCAAATTGACCCCCTTTCGCCACGGGAAACTGACCCCCTTCCGCCATTTTAAATTGACCCCCTAAAAACGGGGAAGGTTACTTTACAAGTAATTTGGGGGCATTCATTTTTCAATAAAAAACTAACTACACTAATATTCCTTCATGCGTCACCGAAAGTAGTGAGCTAAGTAGTCATCAAAAATTCGTAAATAAAAGAATCTTACTTTTTCATCACAATATCTTCTTTCGCCGCCCATTGACTAATATCCTGTTTACTTAATGCAGCAGCCATAAGATCAGGAAATTTATCTGGCGTGCATGCAAAAATGGGAATGCCGAGATTAGAGAAAAACTGTACATTGCCGTGGTCATATCCCGGCGCACCATCATCATTCAAAGCAAGTAATACAATGAGCTGCACACCCGCTGCAACAAGCTCTCCAGCCCGCTTACGCATTCCCTCTGCATTACCACCTTCGTACAGGTCTGTTACTAATACCAAAACAGTATCCATTGGCTTGGTAATGATCTGCTGACAATATGTTAAGGCTGCATGGATATCTGTACCGCCACCTAACTGTACACCAAATAATAAATCTACAGGATCATTCAGCTCTTCTGTAAGGTCCACAACAGCCGTATCAAATACAACCATCTTTGTTTTAATGGCAGGTATAGATGCCATCACAGAACCAAAGATGCCGGAGTAAACCACGGAAGTTCCCATAGACCCGCTTTGATCAAGACAAAGCACAACATCTTTCAATGATGATCTTTTACGGCCATAACCAATGCGTGTTTCAGGGATAATGGTTTTGTATTCAGGTTGGTAATGTTTTAGGTTCTTTAAAATAGTTGTATACCAGTTTATCTCATTATGCCGCGGCCTCCTGTTTCTTGCACTCCTGTTCAAACTGCCAATGATAGCCTGCTGTGTGGGTTGTGCCAGTTTCTTTAAAAGTTGATCTACTACTTTGCGAACCACCTGTCTCGCTGTATCCTTCGTTTTATCAGGTATCACCCTGCTTAAACTCATCAGGGTTGCTACAAGTTGTACATCAGCTTCAACATTTTCCAGCATCTCTTTTTCAAACAACATTTGTGTTAGGTTCAAACGTTTTAATGCATCCTGCTGCATTACCTGCACTACTGTTGATGGGAAAAATGTACGTATATCGCCCAGCCACCTGCTAACATTTGGGGAAGAAGGCCCAAGCCCGCCCTGTTTATCATTGTCGTACAATGCTTCAAGTGTTTTATCAATAGAAACATCTGTTTCCTGCAGCGAAAATCCGGTGCCGTCATTTTGCTGACCGCCCAATATTAAGCGCCATTTACGTGTATGCTGTTCGTTGCTCATTTTATGTATTTTATTAACCAAGCTAAGAATATGCATGATACTTCTCTTGCGTCGCACTCTTGTACGGTAACAATTCTATTGAGCAATTCCAATGCTATCCCGCTGCACTTTTTGCAAGCTATGTATAGTGAATGTTGCTCAGCAAAATTCCAGGAGTACAAGTGTGCGACGCAACGATGCTTCATCTGTGTTACTGCTGCCGGTAACCTAATAATTGCATCACAACAGGTATTCCTTGTTTCGCTCTTTCAAAATCAAAATTACTTTCTAATTGTTGCGCAATAATTCCGGTATTTACCGAATCACTTTTTTTAACTTTCTCGCCCAGTTTTCTTCTTTCAGCATTTGTGAAACCGGAAAAAGTTCTGCGCAACAAAGGCAATATTTCATTAAATACATTATCGTCCAGTTCCTTTACCCAATTATCAACTACACTCCACAGGTCGTTATCAATTAACAGTATGGTGCCGCTTCCTTTTAAAAAGCCTTCGAGCCACGCAGCGGCTGTGGCTGGCGGCGTTGCGGCAGACATAGCATAATAAAATACATGTACCAGCTCTTCTCCCTTCAGTAATTTATGATCTGTCAATAATCTTGTTGCATAACCTGCAATAATCGGCGAAGTATTTTTGTTTTTGACAATGGAGGATAAAGTTTGCTTCCATTGCAGTGTGATCTCCATTTGCTGAAGCACATTAATAGCATCATTCATTTTATAGAATAGTTCTAGCAAATGCTGCGAGGCAGTTTCATCAACTGCAGTGCAAGCGGCAGGCAGGCTGATACAGATTCTTATGATCATGCTGTTGATAATACCCAGCACCAATTCTGCATCTGTTTTTCTTACGTTGCCATAACGGTTTACGGTAACAAGATTGGGTATTACCTCCATTAACTGGATGACATCACCGGCAGCAGCCGCAAGGTTATTAACGCGGTTGATAAGCACTTCAATGGCCACAGGCATTTCAGCAGGAATAGTATTTTCAAGCAATGCACATACTTCTGTCAATGCATTTGCTTTTACCGCTTTTTCTGATACAAATTTCGTAGCGGCTTCTTCAACTGTGTTGCCCCAGGTTCCCTTTTCAATAATGTCAATAGAAAAAGCAGGGTCCCACTGTAGCCGCCATTGTTCTTTGAAAGTTCCTTTGCCGGAGACAGCATACTTGTTCCCCCATTTTATTTCGAGCAATTGCAAACGATGTAAAAAAATACTTCTTTCTAAATCATTTTCTTTCCGCAGGTCCAGTATATAATCTTTAAAATCCGCCGTGGGTGGAAGCCGCAATCGTTTTTGTATTTTTTCTATATCGTTTTGCAGTGGTGGCTTGGGTATATCCGCAGGCACTACACCAATGCGGTTACCTACAATCAGTTCATCTTGGATCAGTTGCAATAAAATGGTTTCTCCATTGCACAAAACACTCAATGTTGCTTCATTCAATTCCTCCAAACCAGCTTTTGACAAGTGACGTAAAGATGCCAATGACTCCGCCAACCGCACAGCTTCTATTACATTCGCAACAGAAGTATCCATTTGTTTTTTGCGCAACAGCTTGGCTACTTTAGCCATCCATCTTGTTCCATCATCTTTGGGATACTTCCATATATGATCATACCAGCCGGGAGAAGCAATGCCTGCACCATAACCACAGTAAAAACTTAAACGGTTATAGGTCCATAGTATCCAGGTACAATCCACTTTTGCTTTTGGTAATCCCTTCAGCAGTTCATTATCATCTTTTTGTTTGGGCATGTTTAATAAAGCAGGAGCGTGCCATGCACCACAAATCACAGCAATGTTTTGAAACATTTCTTTTTCAGCCTGCCTGATGGTTTTGCGCATGTGCGCTTCACGTAATTTTTCTATTCTGTCTTCTTTCTTTGGAAATGCTTCCCGTAAAACCTGCATAGCTTCTGCCACTGCATCAAAAACCTGGTCATTGTCGTTACGGTATTCAAACATTTGTTCCCACCATTTTTCGCCATCATCATAACCTGCTGCTAATGCGAGATAGCTAATAGGATCAATTTTAATTTCTTCTATCGCTTTTTCTTCATCAATTGTTTCAGCGTTATTATTTAATGAAACTGGAGCATCGTTTTTCAATGCTTCATTTTTTGTTTCCTGCTCTAATGCAAACTGATGCCCGATGGGCAAGTCCATAAACCGGACATGAATATTCTTTTTCCTCGCATAAATAATCGCCTGCCATTCCGGTGAAAATTCTGCAAAAGGATAGAAGACCGATTGCTGTGGATTATCGGGTTGATAAGCGAGTATGGCAACAGGTAGTTTTAACTCGTCATGCGTTGCCCATTGCAAGATAGCATCTGCCTCCGGCGGACCTTCCACCAGCACAATATCTGGTTGAATCTCTTCAAGAAATGCTTTTACATTTCTTGCCGAACCAGGACCATGATGCCGTATGCCTAAAATATGAACAGCCATTTTATATTTATATCTCTAATAAAGAATGAGGTACTCTAAGGTGAAAATTTAGTTATGGGCCTTGTACAATTATGATCGTTCCTTGTTACGGATTTGTTACTTCGTCACCCAAATTCCTCACTTGTACGTTCGGAACAATTTTGAGTCAAAAGCGATCAGCTATAAAACAGGACTTAATATGGAAACCTGACTGTTTGTTGCTGAAACATATTATGCAGTACAAGAGTGCGACGCAAGAATGCTTCATACATATTCAAAAGCAGGCTTCATAAATAATTTTACGAACCCATATCCCTGCATGCCCTGTAAATATCTTTCCAATCTTCTCGTGGCTTAACAACCGTTTCAAGATATTCCAGCCAGACAATTTTATCCTGCACAGGATCTTTCACTATGGAACCAATAATACCAGCGGCGAGATCGGCGGCATTTAACTGGCCATCACCAAAATAAGCAGCCATCGCTAAACCATTGTTCACAACAGAGATAGCTTCAGCAGTACTTAAAGAACCACTGGGTATTTTGATTTTTGTTTTACCATCAATTGTAACACCACTGCGCATTTCGCGAAAGATGGTTACAATACGCCGGATCTCTTTTAGAGCCGGTGGCTCGGCGGGTAATTCCATTATTTTTTCAAAACTTTCTACACGGCGTTTTACAATATCTATTTCTTCTTCTATTGAATCCGGCACGGGAAGTATCACGGTATTGAATCGGCGTTTTAAAGCGCTTGATAATTCGTTCACACCCTTGTCCCTGTTGTTTGCTGTAGCAATAATATTAAAGCCGCGTATTGCCTGCACTTCTATATTTAATTCAGGAACAGGCAAAGTTTTTTCTGAAAGGATGGTGATTAATGTGTCCTGTACATCGGCGCCTATTCTTGTCAACTCTTCAATCCTGGCAATTTTGCCATCTTTCATTGCACGTACAACTGGTGTTTCCACCAGGGCATTTTCTGATGGTCCTTCTGCAAGCAATTTTGCATAGTTCCATCCATAGCGCACCGACTCTTCACTAGTACCTGCTGTGCCTTGGATGATTAAGGTAGAATCGCCGCTGATTGCTGCAGCCAGGTGTTCACTGACCCAGCTTTTAGCAGTACCAGGCAGCCCATATAATAACAAAGCCCTGTCTGTAGTGAGTGTAGCAACAGCTATTTCCATTAGCCTTTTATTGCCTATATATTTTGGGGTAATTTCAAAACCGTTTTTTAATTTCCCGCCTATAAGATAGGTTACTACAGACTGAGGAGAGAGTTTCCAGTTTTGCGGGCGTTTATCAGAATCCTGCTTATGCAGTTCTTCCAGTTCTTCTGCAAATAGTTGCTCTGCATGTTGACGTAGGATTGTTGCCATATTTTTATTTTTACTGTTGAGTTTTATTATTGATTAAAAGCTGATAATATTTGCTGTTTTAATTGTATAAGTTTTATAATATACTCACACATATTACTCCACATTTTAGCGTTGTACTCTTCGGGTGGCGCATATTTTTCGAGCTCTTTAATAATCGTTGCCGGAATAAGGTGAATGTGTTCATTATAAAAATTACGGTTATACTGGTAAGGATTTTTTGCTGTATGTTTAAAAATAACACTTGTTAATTCAGGGCTCCATTCTTCATTTTCGTTACTGAGAAATTGAATAACTGAATCAGCAAAAGCTTCAATTTTATTTAATAAATATTTTATTCGTATATCTTTTGTAAGTAGGGGAAGCAAATCCTGATAATATTTGCTTTCTTCCTTGATAAACAGAATGGCCCATTCATTATTTTTAAATCTCCCAGTAGCAAGGCCTAAAGCGGGAAGATATCTTTCCAGGTCTTTATTATTGCTAAAAAGAATGTATACATTTTCAGCTGTATCATTAAAATGTTCCTGCCATAAATTAGGCGGCGTAAGACTAATAAGCTGATAGATAATATATTCTTCCTCGCTTATATTTTTTTGACTACTTAATTTTTCGATGCCTGTTTTAAAAATGCTTTCATCAATTACATTTGGTAATTTTATTTGTAAAACTGTTTTGGAAGATAAACCCAGCAATTTTTTTTCTTTTTTCAGCTCAATGCTTTGCTGCAGCAGGTTCCAATATTGCAGAATAATACCTGATGTCGGAATCAACTTTAATAAATGAAGTATTTCATCTTTTACCTTTTGGCTTTTTTCATTTAATAAACTTTCGAGCCAATTGATATCTTCAGCTGAGATATTGATCTTTAATTGCTTTAATAATTCCGCTTTACTATTTGCATTTTCTGTTGACCAGGATTGCGTTAGCCATTCCCTTGCTTTTGTAGGATCAGTTTCACGAAGCAGTTGCAATACTTTTTTTCTTTCATCGGGTGTTCCTGTTTGCCATAATTCTTCTGCCGTTGCCCGAACAGAAAAATTCCAATCAGGATTGAATTCACTTAGCCATTCACCACGCTTGCCACAGCACGCGGTTATAAACGGCCGTAATGTTTTATGATGACGACCAATATCTAATAAGGTTGGTATTAAATCGAGAATTACTAATTGTTGATTAACAACACATTGCTGTAACCAGAATTTTAGTAATGGAATACTTTCTTCATCCAGTATTTCCTTTAATATCTGTAATGTCTGCTTATTACAATAGGGCAGTTCTTCTGGCTGTGCAACCTTGATCGTAATTTCTTTCCGCAGAACAGGTGTAATACCGCTCTGCCGGTAATTAAATGCTATTGCTGCAATGTGAAGGAATTTTTCTTCTTTGTCAAGTGTTTCATTTGAACTCACATCGCCAAATATTGAAGACAGGTCAGGACATAATTCACCTGCATTCACCTGTTTTTTATCGGTGCCCAATAAAGCTGTATTTATGATGTTATCCCAAAATTGCATTAAAATATTTTGTACTCATGATTATACCATGCACCCAATGGTGTGTATTTATTCTCTTTACCTAGCACAGCAACAGGTAGTGCCTCACCTCCACTTATTGATAGAAGTTTCCATATGCCTTGATAATTTTCTGCAACAGCCATCATTTTCTGATCAGCATCCTGTAGCCACCATTGATTATTAAAATGTACAGGTTTCAACTGCTGTATCACGAATGGATATGCTTCTGCAAAAGGATAAAAGCTGTTGTTTGCTGTTTCTTTTGCCACAACCTCTTCCCAGTTCTGAAAAGCCTTAACAGGTAATAGATTTTTTGTGCTGAATTGTTGTTTTACTAATGCACGGATTGGAAAAGAACTACTATAGAAAACAAGTTCGGCGTCTGTAACTAATCCTGGCGTTAATGTAACAGATGGCACTTGGTTGCGTACATAAAACTGGAGTACCAACGCATATTGGTTTGTGTGTATGCCAAATAGCCAGTTACGTTCAACAGTGAGTTGTTCTTCCTGACTTACCTGTTTACCTAATACAAACCAATCATCTCGAATGCCCTGCTTTACCTTCAGTTCATCCTGGTTCTGTGTAAACCCAATAAGACTGCGGATATCATTCTGCAGTGTTTCATTTAATGATCCGGTATTTTTATATCCCTGAATCACTAGATATATTTTTACTATTTGATCCAGGAATAAAGTTTGCCATCCTTCTTTATAAAAATTAATATCCTCCAGAACGCGGACCATGCCAGCTAAACCAGGTGCCTGTGCGTCGACCATTCTCCGCGCTACGTTTTCATAATAAGCAGCGGTCTTTTCAGGAATATTAATGATGCCATTCCGAATAATATCTTTAATCCAAAGCAGAAGCTCATCTAAGCCGTCATCAACTTTTTGTTCACGGGCCTTTTGCCGCTTTGCCTGAGCAGCTTCATCAACTGGCTTATCTTTTTTGTCTGTTTTATTCTCTTCTTTTTCTGCACGTTTATTAATCCATTCACTCACCCAAGCCGGTCCTTCAGAGATTGAAAAATCTTTTGCCTGCCTTGAGTATAATAATAATAAACCTATTCCGTGTTTACAGGGGAATTTGCGGCTGGGACAAGAGCATTTAAAAGCAAGGTTTACTATATCAATTTGTGTTTGATATGGCTTGCTGCCGCTCCCCTGGCATTCGCCCCATAATGCCATCTCATTAGCTCCTTTGCTAATCCATTTGGCAGGATTAGCTAAATCTTTGCCCGATTTTTTGGATGATTCATCGGGGGCAAGTGCTAATATTTGTTCGTCTGAAAATTGCAAGGATTTAGAAATTTGGACCTAAGTTAAGGTTTTGTATTTTATTAAGAAATGTTTACACTAGTGAGTTTACATGTACTCATACCCTTATCCTAAAAAGATTTTAATCAATGAATAATCCTTACTCGCAAGGCCAGAAATAAACCAAATTAACAAGAAAGGCGCTATTCCTACAGGCAGATTTAAAGTGGAGAAACCTTTTTTGCATGGGATTTCCGGGCAAACCAATTCACAAAGAGCAAGGTTAACACCTATCAACCGGTCAAATTTTTCCGTAAGAACGGGAGGAAGGGATGGTTTTTTAATTCATCATACAGGGCCTTAAGGCTGTGATGGTGAGGTCCTCCCTTATTCGATAGTATTTTAAAATATAGAATTTGGGCTTATTTGCTTTAATTTCTATGGATGTGATTTGATATTTTTTCTGATGCTGCTTAAGCATTTTTTGTAGTTGCAAAAAAGATCAAATCACATCCAGATGCTCCCGGCAGGGATTCGATTTATTATACTCAATTCTTTGTAAGTGAATCGAAAAGGGAAGTAAAATTAACTTTAAATAAAAATGGGAGGCTTCAATATTAATTGACTTCCATGATAAAATATTTAGCGCTTTGCTATTGCCCCTAATTTTTTTAAATGAGGATATAATATTAATTTTTTAAATAAAAAACGCATTAATAAAAAAAAATATTAAATTGTTTTAGAATACGAATTGTCCTTTCTTTTCCCATCATGAAAACTCTCCTTATATGTTTAAAAAACAATGCCTTACTATGGTATGTTTTATCTGCAGTTTTATGCTCCATGCCCAGGAAAATGCAATCTCTGTCAGCAACTTTACTGTAAAGAATCAACTGCAATCAAACATCAGCGAATGGGGCAACACGCCGGGCGCTCTTTTACTAGTAGCGCAAAATAGTAGCTGGGGCGACAGGCCTGTAAAGTTGTTAATTGCTGTAAAAAAGGGCGATAGTAAAATTTGCGGAATTGCAGATGGTATTACCCTAGACTATTTTAAAGCACGCAGCTTTGGAACAAATGAATTGCTGGCAGGGCTTGGCAATTGCGAAACGCTGCCACCCGGTATTTATTCATTGTGTGTCCAGTTCAGGGGAATGAGCGATAACCGCCAGTGGGTAAATATTAGCCCAGAAGTATGCAAACCGTTTACTGTGGATGGCGGCACAAACAATCAAAAATATACAGGGCCTGCACCAATATTTCCTGAGAATAATAAAATATTTACTGAGCAGGATATTAAAAAGCCTCTTACATTCAGATGGACTCCAGTAGTTCCTAAACCGCAAGAACCAGTAACATATCGTTTAAAAGTATGGCAGCTTATGCAGGGCCAAAACAGTACGGAGGCTCTAAGAACAAATCCGCCAATAGTAACAAAGGATGTTGATAATTTTACGCAAACAATTGTTGCAAATTTGCTAACTGGCCCATGTAAACCACCTTACCTCTGTGATTTTGTTTGGACTGTGCAGGCTATTAATAGAGAAGGAAAGCCTTGGGGTGAGAATATTGGAGAAAGTGAACCAAGTTTATTTAGTGTAAGTAGTGCCGGTTGCGGAACAAATAAAGATATTGTAACAATTACCTGTAAAGGATGGGTAAATGGATTGCCAACATACAATGTATCTATTGTGTTTAACAATGTGATTCCAATTACAGGTGGACAACAATGTACTACAATGATGAATGGGATAACGGCTACTCTAGGAACTATAAGTGGAATAAATACATTGCCCGTGACTATTCCAGTTGGCGGAAATTCACCTGCAATTTCTTTTACTTATACACCTGCAAATTCAACGCAAACCGCTGTAACATTTAATTATACCGGGATTTGGAATGATGGAAATAATAACACCAGCAATTTTAATAGTGGACTAATAACCTTACCCAGCTGCGTATGCAATTCTTGTGACCTCATTCAATGGAATATCGGTACGGCTACACAAGCATTGTTAGGCAACTACATGAATATTATACAGCCCTTTAACCCAACAGGTTATGGAAACATAGTTGGTGTAAAAGCCGAAATAATAACTTTTGAAAGATATGTAGGTGATAGCTGTATGAGCTGCAATAAAGACTGGAATCAATGGGGTAATTTTACAGCAGGCAATTATGCAGGTCTTAGCGGAAGTTTAGCTGCCGCTTCACCCCCCATTACGGGGTTTACTCACCATGCAATTTATTTCAATGCAACAGGACCTGGTAGTTTTAACCTTAGTATAAGTACACCACCTTTAAGTAATTTAAGTTGTTGTTGCGACAGGGTGGCTGTTACCATTCGTTACACTTATACTTTCAAAGCAAGTGATGGGACTTGTACATACTGCAGTTTTGTAAAAAGGTATGAATTTTTTAAAGGCAATTGCCGGGGAATTCCTGTTCCGATTGATACACCCGTTAACCCTACTAAATAATTATAAAAATTATACGATGAAAAAGATATTTTATATAAACTATTTAATTCTTATAGTTAACATTATAGAGATTAATCCTGTAAAAGCGCAAAGTTGTGTTCTTACAAATAATTTAAATGTAAGTACAGGGATTAGCACAATAGGATCAAACCTTACAACTAACGGGCAAATAGACCCATATTGGCAATTAACAAATGTTGCTCCTCCATCTGTGAATACAGTTGGAGGAATAAATATTCCTAATGCATACACAATAATATCGGGATCTTCAGTGGGTTATTCAAATTGGTGCCAGATTCCGGGAACTGTTTCTTTGAATGTTATTCCAAACTATATTTTTGGCACTAATAATATAAATCTAACACAACCCTGGAAATTTAGGAGAAAATTTTCAGTAACAGCATCTGGAACGATTACCATTAGTGGAAGTTATATAGGTGATGATCAATCTGAATTACATATCTGTGATCCTTCAGGAACAGTTTTGTTTACAGATAATCAAGCTGGTTGGAGTATAATAAAACAATTTAGCAAAACCCTTCAGGTTAACCAAGGTTGTTATTTTATCGAGCTTTCATTAACAAATGTTGGCTCAGGATTAATGGGCTTTGCAATGAATGCTAATATCACATCTACAAGTAATATTCTGTCTAATCCTTCTTTACAATGCTGCTCCGCTTCCATTATTTCAGGACAGAAATGGATTGATAATAATTGTAACGGAAAAATTGATGCTGGGGACGCGCCTGGGGCAGGGTGGGTGTTCAATTTATTGAATGGCAGCACCATAATTCAAACATCTGTTTCTGATGCTAATGGTCAATTCTATTTTAATAATATTCCAATTGGCACTTATACAATTGCTGAAGTTATTCAATCGGGTTATTCTCCTATTAGCCCCGCTGGAGGCACTCAAACAGTAAGCGTATCACAAAATAATAGCGTAATTCTTTTAAATAATTTTTTGAATTGTAAAGCGCCTCCCTGCCAATGTGGGCAATTCGACTCATTAATATATAATAATACTACATACACAACAAATTGGCCAAATCTTAGCTTGGGCCAGGGGCTTGCTTCAGGCATATTGACTGCTTTTTATCATTGTAATCCTAGTACCGAAGGTTGCACAACTTCATATAATTGGCAGGTTTTGGCAAATGGTACTCCACTTAGCCCTGCAATCATAAGCACAACAAACAGTTTCAATTTATCGTTGCTTAATGGCTTGGCTTGCGGCACGTATACTATAAAAGTAACTCCAACCTGTGGTACAACGGCTTGCACTCCTAAAACTATTCTTGTAAAATTTGATTGTCCGCCGCTCCCATGCCCATGTGTGGGAATGCCTCCTGTTATTACACAATCTGCGGTAAATGTTATTACGCAAAATAATGCAAGCAATGCCAATCCGGTTTCTACAATAACAACAAATTTTACACTTACAACATCAGTTCCGATATCAGAGGTGAGGATACTAATTGATGAGTTCAGGTTAACAACCACAGCAGGTAATGAAAATTGTATGCTTTGCAGAAATAAGCCTCAAACATGGGCAAATATCAATTCAGCTACTTTAACTGGTGTAACAAATCAAACAATTGTTAATCCATCCGCTTTGGAAAAAGATATACGAGAATTGGTATTTAATAACGGTGCGGGCACAGCCTTTAACCTTAATGGAAATATATTGAGCTTAACCCTTGGCCTACCTGGTGTTACAGGTCTCGATTGCTGCACACTTAAAGCAGATGTTTGCATCAAGTTTATCATCAGAGATGTGAACTGCTGTGAAAGGGAAATAATGAAATGCTTCACGTTTAACCTGCAATAGAAATGAATAATATTATAATACAAAGCAGGAAAATTAATATGCCTGCTTTATGTATTATTTTAACATGCTGATTTTTTTGTAATACAACGGCACAAACATTTTCTGTAAAAAATGTAGGACAGTATGATTATGCTAATAAGTTTTTTATTCAGGAAATTCCCATATATGTACATGAGTTGCCAAAAAAAGCTGATGCATATTTTGGCATTGAAAAAATACAGTTAACAATTCATCATACACGGGTAAGTAATTTAAAAACACAATTACAATCACCAAACGGGAGCAATATTTAGGTTGCCAACCCAAATGGGGGTACTAATGGCCAAAACTATATACACACTACATTTCGGCAATATGGGAAAAATGGTTTAATAAATAAGTCGAAACCGCCTTTTACAGACAATTATACATCAGACGGAGAATTGTCAAGTTTTAACAATGGGAGCAACCCAAATGGGATATGGAAATTGCTGATCGAGGATTTGAAAGAAGGTGAAACAGGTTTTCTGGACTCTGTAAATATTACGTTTGGCAGCAAGCCTGCCTTTATAAGGCAAAGACAATATTGCAATTTTAATCAGCCTGAATTATGTGTTTGTAATAAGAATGAAAAAACTTGTGAATTGTTTCCGGATTTAGTGGGGGTCCTGCAATTTTCAAAAAACAGTACAATGAGTTTGCATGGAATGACCCCATGTATCCAGGCCAGTTGAAAATAGCTGTGGCTATTGCCAACATTGGTTTAGGTCCTTTGGAAGTAGCACCAGAAACAACATTAACAGGCAGTTGTTGTGAGGGAGATACAACTGAAAATAAAGATGAAAAAAGATATTGCCTGTTTCAGAAAATATATACAAAAACAGGTAACGGCTTTTCAGAAAGAAAATTTAAAACAGGGACTATTTATTTTGAAAGCAAACCTGGCCACCAGCACTTACATGTAGATGACTGGATTGAAATGCGGCTTATAAAGATGAGTAAAGGAAAAAGAGTTGTTGCATGTAAAGGTCAAAAAGTAAGTTATTGTTTATTCACTACAGGTATGTTGTATGATAAAGACAGCAGCAGTTATTTCAATAAAAAGTTTTACGGAGAAGGCATGCCCAATTTTGCTTTGGGGGAATATTATGCATGCAGTCTTGCAAAGCAAGGCATTAGTGTTGGGGGGTACGATTATTATGGCATGATGTACGAAGGTCAGTTTTTACAACTACCAAAGGGTTTTAAAAATGGTGAATATATTATGGAATTTGAAATAGATCCTGCTCATAAATACATAGAGAGCAATAAAGCAAACAATATTTTTTCAATGAAAATAAATATTCAAAAACAAAAATTATAATAAAATCAGAAAAATGAAAAAAATATATCATATACTTTTCATACTGCTATTGAATAGCAGCTTACTCCATGCCCAGGAAAACGAAATCTCCATCACCAATTTTACAGTTAAGAACGAACTGCCGCCAAGCATCGGCGAATGGGGCAATACGCCCGGTGCTCTCTTACTGGTAGCACAAAATAATACCTGGGGTGACAGGCCGGTAAAGTTATTGATTGCTCTAAGAAAAGGGGATAGTAAAATTTGCGGTATAGCAGATGGTATTGCCTTAGACTATTTTAAAACCGGCAGTTTTCAAACCAAAGATATGCTGGCAGCTTTAGGCAACTGTGAAGCATTAACCCCCGGCGATTACACTTTATGCGCCAGTTTTAGGGGGATGAGCGATAACCGGCAATGGGTGGATATTAGCGCAGAAATATGCAAGCCATTTACAGTTGGTGGCGGCAGTTCAGATAACCAAAAATATACAGGCCCTTCAATTATTGCTCCAGCTAATAATAAGGTAATTGCAGAGAAGGAAGCAAATGCACCCATAACATTCCGATGGACGCCTGTTGTTCCGAAGCCAAAGGAGCCGGTAACATACCGCTTAAAAGTATGGCAGCTTATGCAGGGGCAAACAGGTGCACAGGCCATGAAAGTAAACCAGACAATAGTGGAAAAAAATGTAGAAAACCTTACTCAAACAAATATTACCAGTGGGTTATTTCCATGTAGCCCAAATTGTCGGTTTGTGTGGGCAGTACAAGCTACAAACAGCGAAAGTAAGCCTTTTGGAGAGAATAATGGAATGAGTGACATTGCACAAATCTATTTTGACAATGATGGTCAAAATAAAACTTCAAACTTGACTAAAACTTCTAATAAAATCAATAGTGTTGGTAATATAAATAATTCACAAAACAGACAAGATCCTAATATAGATCCTAGCACTTGGAATGATCCGAATTCCTGTGCATATATAACTCCATGGTATACAGGAGGAAACTCTAATCCTTTAAACTCAACTGCAGGAACATGCACCAATCAGGATTTTATTTTAAAAGCAAATGATAATAAAGCACTTTGGGTTAAAACCAATAGCAACATAGGTATTGGAACTGAATACCCTAATCGAAAGTTTAGTGTAAACGGAGATGTAAGTATTGGACTTGGGTATAGTAATGCAGGCATTGGAGGTAATGGAATTGAAATATTAGGAGGTGGGCAGGTGCCCACACGAAGAGGAATAAGTACTGATGCTGATCCAAATGGGCACTTTGATTTCTTTATTAATGGATGGCAATCTGCGAATGGTATTCCTGAATTCAGATTTAAGAATGGTATTTTAAATAACGGAAATGCAGGAAATTCTGCTATTGCGCCTGATTTAATGCGAATAGATGGTTTGGGCAGGATAACAATTAACAACTCTAACACTACTTTGACTGATAAAGCTTTTACGATTGTTAACAATACAAACCCGGTATTACCATTTGACTATTTTACCGTGAATGGTGATGGAAGAACGGTGATTAATTCAACTAACGCAACTCCATTTAAATTATGGGATGGGCCTGGTGGGACTTATAACTATGAATTCAAGCAATCAGGAGGTAAGCTAGGTATATGGACGCTAAATAGTTTATTTTCTTATGGTTTTGGTATTGATAATAGTGCAGTAGGACATATTTGGGCGGATGTAAATCAAAAGCACCAGGTGATAAATTTCAAAATGGGTTCCTTCGGTTCATCACAGGTTTGGATTGGTGATAAACAGCCAATTGGCACTCATTCAAACTATAGATTAGCAGTAAAGGGAAAACTTGTTGCACAATCATTATATATTACTGCTGCTACTCAGGCCAATTGGGCGGATTATGTTTTTGATGATAATTATAAGTTACCAAACCTTTATGATATAGAGTCTTACTATACAAAGAACAATCACTTACCAGAAATACCTAGCGCTGAAGAAGTGGTAGAAAAAGGAATCAATGTTGGGGAAATGAATGCACTTCTTTTGAAAAAAATTGAGGAGTTAACTATTTTAATGGTAAAGCAACAAAGAGAAATTGACGAACTGAAATCGAAAGTAAATTAGAATCACTTCCTTAAATTGATTTCATGAAAAAGCAATATCGCATTTTAATTTTTTTTACTTGTGTAACATTTTGTACCCATAATACTAATGCACAAACAATGCATTGTGGTACAACTTATTTTGAAACTGAATTAAAAAATACTGACCCTAATTACTTAGGTAGGGTGCTACAATTGCAATCAGGCATTCAGGATACGATTAATGCACATCATTTAAATTCTTTATTATCCAGAGCTTCCTTAATATGGGGAGTTAAAAGAATTCCGGTTGTTGTTCATGTCATTGGCAATGCAAGGAATAATGCAGCCTTAAGCACTGCATTTAGCGTTCAACAACTGATAATTGACAAACTTAATGAAGATTTCAGAAAAATGACTAGCACACCGGGTTATGGAAACGGTGTGGATGCAGAAATTGAATTTTGTTTAGCACAAAAAGATCCAAATGGATTACCAACCACGGGTGTTTTATCTGTAAATGACAACTCTCATGGCCCTTACTCAAAAGCAGATGATATCTTAATAAAAAACTGGTCTCACTGGCCTCCGGATAAATACCTTAATATATGGATTTGCGATTTAACGGGCAGTAATGTTCAAGCCTGGGGTTCTGACCCTTCAATGTATTTTACAAGCAATGTTCCGGCTACAAAAAACAGAGACGGGGTTGTTTGTGATATGAACGCTTTTGGTACAAGAATATTAACTCATGAAATAGGTCACTGGTTAAATCTAAAACATACATACAGTGATGCTCAAAAGGATTGCATATATACAGACTTTTGTGGTGATACCCCTTTTTGTTTCGGAGGCTCCGGTTCAGATTTAACAAATAACTGTCTTCCACCTAATCAATGTACAACTGAAAATAATAATGGAATTTCCACAAGGCAAGTTGCTAATTATATGGACGATGCTGAAGATTGTATGAATATGTTTACTACTGATCAAACAACAAGAATGCAATTAACTCTTAGTAACATAAGAAATGGAATTTTACAAAATTCTGCTGCTGCTTGTTTAGCGCCACCTATTCCAACTACTTGTTTAAATCATATACAAGATCCTGGTGAGGAAGACATTGATTGTGGCGGGATTTGTCCTCCATGTTTTGTGGGCGGGTGCAGAACCGTAGCGTTTAAGATTAATGGCCGAACAACGAGTTGGGGAAATATTACAAATGTTAATTTGAATTGTCCTATAAAAATAATACCTGATCAATGTGTTTGGGCATTTACTCAAATTTATAAAGAACATTTGTCCGCCTCTGATCCAAATGCGTGGTTTTGTACCTGCACAAATTTTTGTATGACTTCCAAGGCTAAATATGAATGCTCCTATAAGGTTTTGTATATTTCTATTCAGGAATGTGATGAGAATTTCCAAATGATAGGCACCGAATCAGGACAATGGTTTGATGTTACAAATTCATTTTTATATACGCAAACTATCGACCTTTTCGATTATTTAAATATTTTAGGTAATCCTCTTGCACATGGCAAATATTTTAAAATTAAGATTGCCTTTACAACTAATATAATGCATGAGTGGCAGGAGCATACTGGATTTATTAAAGTTTTTGAACCCAATGTTTTTCTCACAAACAAAACGATTACTAATTCTCAGGTTGCAGATAATATTACCATAAATAATTGTTCTGCTAATTCTCCAATTAATGTTGTTGCAAGCAATGCAATAGAAATATTACCAAACACATCATTAACTGATGGCAGTTATTTTATAAATACTATAGATTGTAATAATATAAGTAATTATTAGAATTGTATTTGTTAGTAGTATTCTGCAGTAATACTGTACAAGTGTGCGACGCAACAAAAGCTTCATAGTAATTCAATAGCCGGGCCAATAAAAAATTCTAAACAATGAAAAAAATTTTAATCATACTCCTGCTTTTCTCCACCGCAAACCTCTTTGCGCAGCAACCCTCACCGCCCAAAATTTCTTTGGGTGGCAGCATGGGTGTAAGCTATGAAGGCTATGGATTAGACCTTAACCCGGCGGGCAGTTATTATGCGCCACGCAGACCCTGGAACCTGGTACGATTTAACTTTGCACCCACATTTAATTTTGGCAAATGGGGCCTGCCGGTGAATATTAATTTCACACCCCAGCAAACAAATTTTGTAACACCTTCTACTCTGGGTGGCTATGGCAGCATTGGCGGCAAGCCACAAAATTTGTGGCAGTTCCTTACCAATCCGTTGAACAATTTTGGTGTCAGCCCAAAATACAAATGGGCAGAGTTGCAGTTGGGTACACAATACCTTAATTACAGTGAATTAAGCACAGGCGATATTGGCTTATTTGGTTATGGTTTTGCATTGACGCCGAAAAAATTCCGTGTCAGGTTTTTTAATGGTGTAAGCCAGCGCCCCATCAGTTACAATGCATTGGCAACACCGCCCATTATAGGCGCCTATCAAAGAAACAACTGGATGGCGCAACTGGGTATGGAAGAAGAGGGAAAATATTCGGTTAGTCTCAATTTTGCAAAAGGCAAGGACAAGCTGAGCAGCGTAAACCCTGCACCACCTGCCCTTTCAGGCATATTGCCACAGGAAGGTTTTACAGCAAGCTTTGTGGTAAAAACCACTATTGCAAAAAATTACTACTTCAATTCTGAATTTGCCCACAGCATATACACTCTAGATGAAACGCAACCCTTAACAGTTATTGGCGTTAAAGATTTGCAACCATTTATTAAGGCCAATACCAGTACATTGGCAGACAATGCAGCAAAAATTTCTATCGGGCGTAAAAGCAAAAATTTTGATATAGGTATCAGTACAAAATATTTGGGTGCAGGTTTTCAAACAGCAGGTTACCCTTTTATGCAACCCGACCGTTGGGATTATACGTTGAATACGAGACTGAACGCATGGAAAAATAAAATGAACATAACTGCAAGCATTGGGCAGCGTATGAACAACCTGAGCAATACCACGCTAAAATCGAAACAACTGATTGCAAACGTGAACTGGTTTACACAGTTCAGCGATCACTTTAGTGTAAATGCTTTCTATAGCAATTTTGGTTTTCAAACAAGCGGGATAAATGGTTTGCGCAATGTGGCAAACGATTTAAGCATCAACCCTACTTATACTTGGACGACAGAAAAAATCATGCACAATATTACAGGCACGTATAGTTGGAGTAAATATGATGAGCGTACGAATTATAACCCATTAGTTACTACGCATAACAATACACATACAGCACTGATTACCTATATACCCACTTACCTTAATAAGAAAGTTTCAACAGATTTTACGGCTATGTATTTTTTGAATAAAACACCATTGCTTCCCAATCAATTTTTAAAAACAACCTTTTATTCCCTTAGCAGCAATATTGGTTTACCCATTGCAAGAGATAAATTAAAACTCAAGGGGCAGCTGATGTACACTTATAATAAAACTGATGGAACACTACCAAAATCAGATGGCGGCAATATATTGGCAACTGCGGGTGCAGACTGGAATATAACTAAAAAACTAAAATGGAATATTTCCATGACTGGCAGCCTCTTCAAATACACAAAAGATTTTTTGCCACCCAGTGCACGGTATCTTGAAAGCACAGTGCGTACATCATTTAATTATCGCTTTAAATAAAACGGCATGAAAAAAATATTCATCATAGCACTTATATTTTTTACAAGATACAATAGTTTGAATGCTCAACTATTCAGGACACAAATGACGCTGAGTGCACGCCCAACTGCGTTGCTAAGCAACTGGGCACAGCGTCCAGAAATACTGATTTATACCATTAATTATGAAGGCCCTGAAAATTTTCCTGTAAAAATAAAAGCAAACTTCAGCGATGGTGCGGGCAATCTTATTGGCACAAGCGATCTGAATTTTGTACCCAATTCTTTTTTCAATGTAGGCACTACAATATTGCTTAGCAAAGATGCATTACTTTTTCAAAGCATACGGTTTACAGGAAGCATTCAGCGTACATTATTACAAACAGGCCGACTGCCTGCAGGCAGCTACCAGCTTACATTACAGCTTTTAAATGCAACCACACTTGAGCCGCTAAATGAGGGCGATACTAGGCCATTCACTATCCTGAGTTATCAATTACCTATATTGATGCAACCACAAAACGAAAGTATATTAAGTGCTGAACAATCGGCTGTAGCCATCACTTTCAGATGGACGCCCCTGGCACCTGCGCCTACACAGGAACGTACCAGTTTTCAACTGCAGATTTTCGAAATACAGGAAGGTCAAACACCCATGCAGGCATTTCGTAGCAACCGTCCATTGTTAGACGAGCAGGTAAACGGTGTAACACAATTCATCTGGCGTCCCCAATTATATTTGGCCGACAGTGCACAAAACAGAAAATTTATCTGGACCATCCAAACTCTTGATTCAAATGGATTTGGTTTTAATAATGGTACAGGTGATGGTCGTAGTGAACCGTTTTGGTTTCAGGTAAAATCAACAAGAGAAATATTAGAACAGAGAAAGCAGTAAGTAATATTTTGGACTAAGCATTGGAATATCTATTAAGCTTTTCTTGCGTCGCACTCTTGTTCTTTAGAATAAAATGTAACAGCTCACGATTGATTGTAAAGTTTAAATGTTAAAATGTTCGTTGCCCTTAATCATTTTTAAGGATACTAAAAAATATTGTATGAGACAAATAATAGTAAAAACCTCGATCAATTTTAAGTGCCTCTTTCAGGCCTTGGGGTTATTCATTTTAGTATTATCGTTTAGTGTAGTTCATGCACAAAACTACATAAAACCGGCAACACTTGGTATACATTATTCCCTTACCGATTTTGAAACAGCGGCAAAAATAACGTCATCATCGTTTCATGATGTGCTTAAAAACAAGCTATGGAGCAAGCCCCCGCAAATGATGACAGGCATTGGTGTTGATTATTTACAAGGCATTTCAAAACACATTGACCTTGCAGCCAGCTTTAATTATACAAAAGGGATCAATGGGTATAAACTTTCCACCACAAATAGTACCTCTTACGCACTGTTTACTTTAGATGCTGTGGCAAATATTAAATTGCTAAGCGATAAATATTATGTGCGTCCATACCTTATTGCAGGTGCAGGATTGTATAACCAGGATGGCACAGGTTTCTATGCACCACTAGGGAGCGGTTTACAATTTAATATTTTCAATGAAGCACTTGTTAATGTACAAATTCAACACAGGCTAGCTTTTGCAAATAGCGATAATAAAAACTTCTTTTACCAAATGGGTATTGCAACAGCTATCGGCAAAAAGAAAGAAAAACCCTTACCTGTAAAACCAGTAGTAGAAACGATACCTCAAAAAGTTTTAGAACCAGTAGTCGTAGTAAAAACACCTGCTAAAAATATTAAAGTTATTGTAACGGATGAAGCCACAGGTTTTCCATTGCCAGATGTTGCAGTAGAAATAAAGGGTAACGATGGAAAAAAACTAACAGGCAATACAGATGCAAATGGTAGCATTATATTCGATACTTTGCCTGCTGCAGATTACACCGTAAGTGGCCTATTAAATAACATCAGCACCACCACTGAAAACGTTGCAAAAAACAGCTTTAATACAGGTAATGCTGCAATTGATATTCATATCACCCACAACGACCCAAGGTTTACATTGCAGGGCCAGGTTATAAATAAAACAACGAACCTTCCAGAAGCCGGTGTAACTGTAAGCATAAAAAATGAAACGCAAAACAGCATTATTCGCAGCCAGAGTCAGGTTACGGATGGTAAGTTCATAATGCAATTAGACAGTGAAAGTGATTTCTCTGTATCAGGAAAAAAAGCAGATTATCTCTCAAATATTGAAGGTATAAGTACAAAAGGATTAAATCGCAGTACAACACTATATGTAAAACTTGAATTGGCTGTACAAGATGCTTCAGTAGGAACGAAGATCGTACTTAATAAAATTTATTTTGAAACAGGAAAGTCAGTGATTAATACAACATCTTCTTCTGACCTTGACAGGCTTGTATTATTTATGAACGATAACCCAACTGTAAAACTTGAAATAGGCGGGCATACCGATAATATTGGCAAACCGGCGGGTAATTTGGTACTTAGCCAAAAAAGGGCTAATGCAGTTTTAAATTATTTGGTAAGTAAAGCCATTGGCAAAGAACGTATATCAGCAAAAGGTATGGGACAAACACAACCTATTGCAGACAATGCTACTGCTGATGGCCGCTCACAAAACAGGCGTGTGGAAATTAAAGTTGTACATTAAATATTACCCATATATATAGACTTAGGAATAATTATATTAATAGTGTCCATATTTCGAAGTGTTATTTTAATAAGGACGTATAAGAATTCTATAATCTCCACAGCTCTTGTAGCCTTACCTGTTTTTGAAGCATACAATAGTGGAAAATTACAGAAGAAGATACATTTTATGACTTGGATTTTATGCTTATTAAAAGATTTCTTTCCTCGCCTTATAATTAGGTTAGATTAAACTCTTTTTATAATATTGATCGAATGAACATAAAGCAGAGGCTTACCAAAGTAGAGTGTTTGAACCTGTTATTAGCAAGGAGTTTGATATAATTTTAAATCGCCTGCAAGAAGGGCAACTGTAAGGTTACATACAGAATAGATAAATTATTTAAAATTATTGTGAAGGCTTCACTTAGTATTAAATATGGTTAGGCTTCTGTATTTATTTGTGGAAATTTGAATGATTTCTGCCATTCAAGAGCTCCGAACTTATTATCATCATCGCATACATCTCATTGAGCAGGCTTCCATTTATGTTCACAAAATGCAAAAAGCTTTGCGGCTAATGAATATCAGATTAGATATTGTTATTCGGGATGTGTTTGAAAATCTGTATTAAACATAGGTGAAGCAATTCAAGCGGGTAATAGGAAACCTAAACACTTGCCTTCCTTTGTTAAAGTAAGAGTAAACAAATCGCAAAAAGAGATTGTCAATTCGTTGCAAGAAGAATGACTGAAGGAATTATTATTTGACTTAAAAGCTTCGTTAAATATTTACAAAATATATGAGAAGGCTTTTTGGGAATATTACAAGCAAATTGAGGATAAATTAAAAAGCTACATTCCACAAAACATACTTGACCCTAAGGAAGATAAGATGCTAAAAGCAAATAATAAAAAAGCAGAAAACACTCACCCCCATTAAATGTTTCCCGACTAGCTTACCAATAATTTCACACGGATATTTTCGCCATTTTTGGTATCAGTCATACGACTGTTCTTTGCCTTTTGACTAATATTGGTAATGACTTACACATGTTTCCATCAGCAAAAAGTTTTTCTTCGTGGCTAAGGTTAGCACCGGACAATAAAACTAGTGGCGGGCAAATCATTAAAAATAAAACACCCGTGGAAAAAAATTATTGCAAATGCGTTACGCCAGGCAGCCAACTCCATAGGTAACCAGAAAGATTATGAGTTAACGCCCTTTTTTAAACGAATTGCATTTAAAATAGGGAGGATTGCAGCTATAACTGCAACGGCTCGTAAACTTGCCGTTATTATTCGGAACATGGTAACCAAGGTTGAACCCTACACTACAAAAAGACGCTGACTATAAATAGCGATAAACATAAGGGCAATCAATTGAGACACATTGAAACAAGCATTGGATTGATGCAGTAGACGCATGAAGAATTTAAAAGACTGTTTTTAAAAATTTCATTATTAGCAGAGTAAAAAGGTGTTGTATAGAAATCAAAAATGGTAAGGGTATACAAATGGAAAGGTTGCTATTAAATCCCTAAGGTTACAGCAGAACAATCAGAGTTATTTTTTTCAAAACAATTTCGATTCACTTATTTTCTTGCTTAACACTTATTCCAAAATAAGTATCAATTATTTTATAATACTAGTTCGAGTTAAAAATAAAATCGTGCCAAAAATTCAAAATGCTATAATCATTAGCCAAAAACGTGATAAATCACGTGCTGCGTGATTTATCACAGAGCAAATTGTGTGAAAAATCACGTTGTTTGGTATTTGCCAGATTAATATTTTTGCTTTAATGGTTACCATATATAAATTTTGATTACAATAATTTTAAACAAATGCCTAACCTAAAGATTGGACTGTGGAGTGTAGTTTTTATGACATTGATAATTTTTGGAGGTGGTGTTGCAATGGGATGTATAATCATTTCAATATATAGCGATCATGTATAATACAAGATTTAAAGGAGTTGGAAGAAAAATTATAAATGAATTTACTTGGAGCGTAGTTACACATGGCCCGGGTATTTTAATACAAGGGCTTTTTTAAAAAAATTGATTTCTTGTTTCGTATCATTTTTGGGTTTTAAGGTTAGTCATGCATGGGTTGTGAGTGGACTTTATGTATCTGTTAGATAAATGACAAGGAGCTTTATTTGCATTTTAGCCTTTACTGTTTTTGATGTTAAGGACAGTAGCTTAAAATAAGTGTATAGATAACACTAATATTTTTTGATGCAAAAAAATGTTTAAAATTTTAAGGTAAAATACTTTTCTATTTAAAATATTTTTTCTTCCTTCACATCTCCTAATAAAAATTGTTAGCTTAAATATATCCTACATTAAAAACTTGTTTAACAACCAAACCTGATTACCGTATGCTATTAACAATTTGCACATAGTGCATCAACCCAAATGCAAAAAGATAAATGTTATAAAATAGGTTAACTCCGATATTGTAGCGAAGCACTCACACCTTGTTTTATTCTGATTTACATTTTGCTAGACAAATAAAGATTAATTGCCGTTTATTCCATGTGATGCGTGCATGCAGTAATTGTATTGCCCAGTATAGAGGTGATTATGTTGCTGTATTAGCCTATAACATTGTATTTCGTGAAATAAATCGTTGAATAGTTTTGACAATATTGCCATTGTGTAAACTACTTTTAAAAGTGGGTATGGGGATTTTATGCGTCAAAACGTTCTCTTGTATCATTTGTAATTTGATAGTAGTTGTAGGTGAATTATCCTTATAGGGGAATGTTTTGGAGGCTATTTATATACTAATAAAATTCGAGGTGTCATTTGAAATTTATATACTTTTTTGAAAGAATTTTATACTCAAAAAGTAATCATTTTAGAATGAAAAATTACTTTTTTATTGTAATGCTTTTACTGGCATGAAGAGTATTTGAACAATATTCAGTACAAGCGCAATTACTAGAGAGTTGTGAAGAAGAATTTAATAGTTCAATAATTGGAAATTCTTCAAAATACATTGATGCAATAAGAGCTAAGTATATTAAAATAACTAAGCATATACAGAATAAAAGATTGCAGTTTATAAAAGCTATACAAAAGGAAATCGAATTAATGGAATTAATAAATGAAGAGTTACAAAAAATTGTTCATAAGCCGGAAATGTATTTTTATAGAGGTATTTTAAATAGTTATTAATGTTGTTTGATAAAATCGTAAGTATGTAATGAAAGTATTTATTTCAGCACAATGGTCTATTTTTTTTTAATATAAATGAAGCAATAGTCTTCAATATATTTTAGTTGAGTAAATGCAATATTTTTTAGTAAGTATAAGCATAAATCTGTTCCAATTCGTAGACTTTACACATACTAAAAAATATTGACTTTAAACCGATTAAATCCCTATTATGAGGTACACTCTCATGTTGTTTTTTATTTTGTTTTCCATAATCTGTTTTAGTCAAAAAACGGACAGTATTCTCGCGTCTGATACAGTGAAACAAAATATCATTTTCGCAATGAATAGTATTCCCGAAAAATCATTTGACTATTTTGATAAAAAGTATTCAAAACTTAGTAATGATGTGCAGAAGCAAAGTGAAAAGCTATTGAAGAAAATGCAACAAAAGGAGTCAAAGTTGCAAGAGAAATTGCGAGGTATAGACAGTTTAAAAACTAAGCAATTATTCGATAAATCTCAGGAGAAGTATAAAGAGTTGGAAATAAGGATTACTGGGCCTGTTACAAAGGTAAATGCAAAATTGAAAGAATATTTACCAGGTCTTGATAGTGTCAGCGGTGCACTAAAATTTTTACAACAAAATGGATCGGGGTTAGGTGGGTTTTCTTCTGATAAATTAGATCAAATTGGAGATGCTAGTAAACAAATTTGGGAACTGCAAGGCAGGCTACAACAAGCCAATGAAATACAAAACTTTATTCGGGAGAGGGAAAGGCAATTAAAAGAAACGCTTTCAAACACGGGCCTTGGTAAAGAGCTGTTGGCTATCAATAAGGAAGTTTATTATTATCAGCAAATGGTGAAAGAGTATAAAACCATATTACATGAGCCTGATAGACTTGAAGCAAAAGCTTTTGAAGTTTTAAATAGAATACCTGCCTTTCAAAAATTTATAGAGAAGAATAGTATGTTGGCAGGACTGCTTCGCATTCCATCAAATTATGGGACTCCCGCAGCACTGGACGGTTTGCAAACCTCTGCTCAAATTCAGCAACAAGTGAATCAGGCTTTTGCAGGTAGTGGAACAAATCCGCAGCAATATATTTCACAGGAGATGCAGGTAGCTCAGGCGCAGCTCAATAAATTGAAAGACAAGGTCAACCAGTTAGGTGGTGGTTCAAGTGATATGACCATGCCCGACTTTAAGCCAGACAATCAAAAGACTAAAAAATTCTGGCAGAGATTAGAATATGGTATCAATGTACAAAACCAGAGAGGAACATTGTTTCTTCCATCTATGAGTGATTTGGCTTTTTCATTGGGATACAAGATTAGCGATTCCAAATCAATAGGCATAGGGGCCAGCTATAAAATTGGTTTAGGGAGTGGGTTGAACAATATCCGTTTTACGAGTGAGGGTATAGGACTGAGGAGTTATGCGGATGTTAGGTTTAAGGGAAGTATCTGGATTGCTGGCGGATTTGAATATAACTACTTACAACGGTTTAATAATTTTAATGATATCAAGAATATTGATATCTGGCAAAGGAGCGCCTTAATTGGAGTAAGTAAAAAATTCAAGGCAGGTAAAAAGGGTGGAGATATAAAGTTATTATATGACTTACTCAATAATAAGCAGGTGCCTCCGGGGCAGGCTTTAAAATTTCGCATGGGATATAGTTTTTAATTTTTAGATACAAGTTTATGAAATCAAGAGTTGTATTTTTTATTGGATTTCTCAGTATTTTTTTAGCTACTGGGTTAGAAATTGATGCACAAACCGGACCCCAATTGGTCAAAGTTGCCCCACCTTCACCAAATGTACAGGCATTGCAAAAGTATGGTGAAATACCGGTGAGCGCATATACAGGTATTCCCAGTATTTCAGTACCTATTTACACGATAAAATTTAGAGACATTACCGTTCCGGTTTCCTTAAGTTATCATGCTTCAGGAATTAAAGTAGGTGAAGAAGCTAGTCGTGTTGGTTTAGGCTGGAGTCTAAATGCCGGTGGCGTAGTATCAAGAACGATAATGGGTGGAGATGATTTTGAAACTGGGTATTTTTCAAGCAATATTCCTGACTTTGATGAACTTTATTTCCCAAAACAATTTGTTCAGAAAAGCGACCCCTGCAACATTATCGTAATGGATCATTACAATGAAACAACTCTTTCAGTAACAAATGAAATGGATGGACTTCCTTACACCGATTTTGAACCAGACCAATACTATTTCAACTTTGCCAATCAAAGTGGTAAATTTATTTTGAAAAAGGATAAGAGTACCGCCGTATTGGAAAAGAAACAGAATCTCAAAATCTCATTGTTAACTAGTCCTAATGATTACTGGAGAATAACAGATGTCGATGGATTCATTTATGACTTTGAGGCCATAGAAAGTTATCACCCTAATAACGACCCTCTCGATCATAAATCAGCCTGGTATTTGACTAAGATTACATCACCCGCAGGAAATATAGTTACATTTTCATATACGATTGTCGCATCGAATTATATTCAATCTTTTGGGTCTTACACCGAAACAAAAGATGTTTATCAAACACCAGGTTTTGAGCTAGCACGCTACCAGTTTTCTGAGCAAAAAGGCATGGCTCCTGGAAGAAATTATACTCAGGTATTGTTATCATCAATTGATTTTACAACAGGAGTAATGGAATTTACTTATTCAACACGTGATGATGTTGAAAATGATAAGAAAGTGGATAAAATAGCGATTTATTCCAAAGATGCGGGAGGGAATAAAAGCTCCAATCCGATTAAATTTTTTGATTTAGGATATACCTATTTTGATGGAGGTTATGATAATGATTATGGCCCTAATCCACCGCAACCTGCAACGGGATTCTACGCAAAACGTTTAAAGTTAACAGGGATTACGGAAAAGGGCTATGACCAAAATGGACTGGTGGTTTCGAATAACCCTTATTCATTTATATATAATGAGTCGGGTAACCTGCCGGCTAAGACATCTTTTGCGCGGGATCACTGGGGATATTTTAATGGGAAGCATGGTAACATCAGTCTGATTCCTGATTACATTTTGACTTCAAATACCGAGGCTTACGACCAAATCTCCTATGTTTTAGGAACACAAGGGCAAAACAGGGATGCAGATAATAGTCCTGATTTAGATTTTATGAAAGTCTTTAGTCTTAAGACTATTCAATATCCCACAGGAGGTTCAACAGAATTTGTTTATGAGGCCAATGATTTTGATGAACAGGCTTCACAGATAAATGACCAATCATATTTTGCAAAACAGTATTCTGTAGTTGTTCACAATGATGCGAATGATATGACATATGATAATCTTTATAACGGTGGTGCATGGAGAACAAGTAACGTAAAGGACTTAACTGATTTATATCTTTTTTCCAGTAATCAACTCGCTTTCGTACAATTAACTGTACCTGTTAGATTTGGCAGCAACCTAACTTGTCCTTTTGTAATTCAAAATGGCGCCATCAAATTTTCAATTCTTGACGAAGCAAACAATATTATTTATGAAAAAGATTTAAGTGGGACCTACAAAAGTGATGACTCTTCATTAATATGTCAAGGATCGGCTGTTACGTTCAAAACCAATTTATATCTTACTCCAGGCTTATATACCATACAGGTTTCAGTAAATAATAGCTTATTTCCTACAGGCATTACGTTACAGGATATGCGTTTTAACTTTAATTGGTATAGCCAGGTAAGCTCAAACCCTCTTTCATTACAGGGTATTACATTTTCCAATGCTGGCGGATTAAGGGTAAAAAGAATTATTGATCATGATGGATTGAATCCTACTAACGATAAAATCAAGCGGTTCATTTATCATTATTGGGAGGATAGGAATGGCACTGGCCTTAAAGAGTATAGCTATGGTAAAAGAATGTCTCGTCCCGAGTATCGTTACTTTATCCCTTCCGAAGAATTTCATCATTCAAGAGACCCAGGTAACGGGAATGACATAGTTCAACCATTCTGGACTTATCACTTAATGAGAAACTCAGACAGTAATATACCACTCAATGGATCAGCGGCTGGAGCGGTAGTTGGGTACGATACAGTGGTTGTACTGGATGGAGAAAACGGGGAATTTGGCAAAACCGTGTATGCTTATCATAACAATCCGGATATCGTAGGAAATTATAGCTTTGATGGATTACCTATTATGCCTCCGTCAGGTTCGAATACAGCCGACCCCCTGAATGGATCACTACTTGATGAAACCGTGTATAAAGCAAATACTCAAAATAATCCTATTACTTATTCGCCGGTACAAACGACTTCCAATACCTACAATATTGGTGTCAATCCAAGCTATATATGCGGTCTGATGTGGGAAAGAATTACATATGTCAATGCCTTTCCTTCTTCGATGAATACAAATGATTATGGAGTTTGTTCAGGGTATATGAAAGCATATAGAACATTGAATCCAAATTTTAGCTATTTATCAAGCACAACAAAAAAGATATATGATCCAAATGATAAAGACATATTTTTAAGTTCAACTACAAATTATTTTTATGAAGGCAGTCAACACTATTTCCCAACAAGAACTGTTACGCAGAACAGTCTAGGTGAAAACATAACAACACATACTACTTATCCATTGGATTTTACGAGTCCATATGTTGCAAATGGTGCTTTAGGTATTCAAAATTTGAAAAATAAAAATGTTGTAAACGTTCCAATAGAGGTTTATACTGACAAATCAAATACAGATATCAATAATCCTGATCTAAGAACTCTATCGGCGGTGTTAAGTTCTTATGCGACTGCCAATACACTACCCAAACCTAATTTGCTATATGCATTAACTTCTTCGACACCTGTTAGCAATTTCTCTCCAATCTCAATTAAGGCATCAGGTTTGCATATTGATGATTCTTACAAGGCTGCCATATTTTTTGATAGCTATGACGTTAACGGAAATATTATACAGCAGCGAAAAGATAAAGATGTAGGTCAATTTTACATTTGGGACTACAAAAACAGCTTGCCGGTTGCAGAATGTGTATTTCCGGCAGTTAGTAATGTGTCACAATTGAAGACAGACATTGCATATACTTCTTTCGAAGGAGATGGCACTGGAAATTTTGATAGTTATTCCGGTGTTATAACTCCGGTAATACTCACAGATGATTATAATGGTATGCCACCAACTGGGAAAAAGTATTACAATCTTACTGGCTCTAATGTTTTGAGCAAAAGTGGCATTACTAATGGTAAAGAGTATGTTGTATCATACTGGAGTAACAAGACAACTCCTTATACCCTAAGCGGAGTCATCAATGCCAGTTATAAAACTGGCCGCATATTCAACACAAGCTGGATTCATTATGAGCATACTGTTACCGCAAGCGGAAATACTATTACAATTTCAGGTACAGGCAAGCTGGATGAGGTTCGTATTTACCCCCTTGGGGCGCAAATGACAACTTATACATATGAGCCAATAATTGGAGTTACCAGCGTTTGTGATGCAAATAATAAAATAGCATATTACCTCTATGATGGGCTATCTAGGTTGTCATCAATTCGTGATCAAAATAAAAATATAATTAAAACATTCCGGTATTATCAAAAAGGCAATGTGCCAAATGATGCTCTTGTAAATGACTGTGCTGCCTGCACCGTTGCAAATGGTTCAAAAAAATGTATGGGTAATGGTTATTGTGAAACAGGGGTACGAACCAATACCAGTGCACGGTGGGTTAATGACCATATTAACCAGGACGGATCAATAGGTGCCTGGAAATGCACCTATTATTACGTTTTTAGTGATAATTCCCATTCCGGTCCAAATTCTGAATATAGTGTCTTTACACCCTGTGATATTGATTATGTTCCTTAAACTAAAATCATACCAATGAAAAATGTTCTCTTAAGCATCGCGGCATTCTTTTTTACCACAAGTATTTATACATACACTATACCGGATACAAATGGTGAACCTATTGCATTTGCAAATTTTCAGGGAAAGAAAATATTGATTGTTAATACTGCAGGGGGAAGTGAATTTGTAGACCAATATGCTAGTCTTGAACAGTTGTATCAGATTCATAAAGATAGCCTTGTCATTATAGTAGTACCTAGTAATAGTTTTGGGAATGAACAAGGGACAGACAGTACCATTTTTCAATATGTTACGGAAACATATGGTGCTACATATGTTATTTCTGGTAAGGCAGAAGTAAAAGGAGTAAATCAAGTACCACTTTATCATTGGCTTACCAACAAATCAGATAATGGGCAAGTAGGCTATGCCATTCACGGAGACTGGCAAAAATTCCTGATTGATAAGAATGGGAAAATTATAGGTGTTTTTGCACCATCAGTTGATCCTATGAGTGATGAATTGCAGGATGCGATCAAGAATGTTGATTAATTATAAAAGATTACAGTAATCTTCACTTTTTACAAATCAAAAGTATAGACCATGCGATATACGCTTTTAACTATTTGTCTTGTAATTTCCATAATATGTTTTGGGCAGGGAAATACACCCCAAAATAGCGTAACAGGCCCGGGCAATCCCGGGATTGCCCCTCGGACATTACCAACTCTCCCAGCGACATACAATAAGAACAATGTAAATGCAATTGTTATTTATGAACCCCAATTGCCTTATTCTTTGGAAAGCGAAGTTGTCTCTATTAACAGAAGTGTTGATGAGGTACGTAGAGCTTCTCAATATTTTGACGGATTGGGTTATCAGTTACAAACGGTTGGCTGGCAAATGAGTAGCGATAAGCGTGATATCGTTTCTATAAATGAGTATGATCTATCAGGAAGGGAAACGTATAAATATTTACCTTTTGTTTCAACATTGCTTCCGAATGTAACGCTTAATACTACTGGAACTGGTAACTTCAAGACAGCACCGTATGACGAGCAAAAGAAGTTTAGTCAAAAAGAGTATGGCGGAGAAAATATTTATTATGGTCATGATATATATGAAACGTCTCCACTTGACCGGGTACTAAAAAGCTTTGCTCCAGGAAATAGCTGGGCTGGTTCAGAAGGTACAGCAACAGAGCGTACTTTTGTGAAACAATCTCTTGTCAATTCTAGCACTATCGATTTGGTGTATAAATGGTCAATCTTAATTAACCCCTCTGACCCAACTTCACTTAAGGCATCAACAAGTAAACTATTGTATAGCACTGGAGATTTATTTAAAAGTGTCACTATTGATGAAAGAGGGGTACAAACCATAGAGTACACAGATAAAGGAGGAAAAGTAATTTTAAAGAAGGTACAGGCAGACAACACGCCAACATCTTTTTATGATGGTTGGCTTTGTACTTACTATGTGTATGATGATTTTGACAGGCTGAGATTCGTGATTACACCAAAACTGGTTGCAAAAATGAACAGTCAGGATAATTGGAATATATCAAACAGTAATGCAGCAGAATTATGTTTTCATTATGAGTATGACGCAAAAGGAAGAATGACAGCTAAGAAAGTGCCTGGATCTGCTTTTGTGTATATGATTTATGATGATCGGGATCGGTTAGTATATACACAGGATGGAAATATGCGTGCAAAAAATCAATGGATGGTGACATTCTATAATGCATTAAACATGCCTATTATGACAGGCATCCTGTCCCATTCTACAACTATTATCACCTCAGCAACATTGCAGGCAGCAATTGATCAACTTGATTTTACAATTAATACGACATTAACAGCAGATAATGAAAATATCATTGTAAATGCTAATCCATTGCCTGGTATTACTGGTCAGCAATTTATTGCTTTAACAAAGACATACTACAAGACATATGATAACTTAAGCAGTAATAGCTATAATGCTGGCTTTAACACCCAGTTTGACCAGGCTATTATCAACCAGGCACCAGAGACAAATCCAGGTACTTCAAATGCAATTCTAACTGGGGTGACAACTGGTACAAAGATTCGGGTGATAAAAAATGCCGATAATCTTGCTTCAACAGAAAATAACAGCTGGATTTCCACCGCAATTTTTTACGATAATAAGGGAAGGGTAATTCAAACTAACGCTACTAATTTTAAGGGAGGCACAGACATTACAGTAAATCTTTATGATTTTGCAGGGAAACTTTTAAGTACATATACCGGCCATACTTACCCGACTGTAAATACTTTAGGTACCGGCGTTGGCACAGATATGCAGTTTGACCATGCTGGGAGAGTATTAAAAGTGAAAAAGCGTATTTATAATCAGGCATCCCCCGCAACGGGAATTAATCCGGCGGTTGTAACCAAAATAGCCGATAACACTTATACACCCATGGGTCTGCTGGAAACAAAGGAATTGGGTCAGGAAAAAGATGCATCAAGCGGAAACTACACTTCAACACTTCCAATAGAAACGCTAGATTATTCATATAATATCCGGGGCTGGTTAAAGTCAATTAATAAAGAGTACTGCAATATCAATGGTACTGCTACTGATCGCTGGTTTGGTATGGAGCTTAGTTATGACTGGGGTTTTCAGAAAAAAGAATATGGAGGCAATATTAGTGGTACGACCTGGAGAAGTAAAGGGGATGGAGAGCGACGGGCATATGGATTTAGCTATGACAATGTAAACAGGTTGCTGTATGCAGATTTTAATCAATCTAACGGCACAGCTTGGGATAAAACTGCGCAAGTAGATTTTTCTGTAAAAATGGGAGATGGGGTGAATTATAAACTTGCATACGATGAAAACGGGAATATCTTGCGGATGCAGCAGTGGGGGGTAAAGATCGGAAGCGCCTCTTCGAATTCTGTACAAATTGATGATCTCGCTTATTCCTATTATAATAATTCTAATAAACTCCAGGCAGTAACAGATCAAATCACTGCAAATAATAAGCTAGGTGATTTTTATGATAAGAATACTGATGCAACAGACTACGGCTACGATATCAATGGAAATTTAATAACGGACAAGAATAAATCATTGGACGGCGCAACAGGGATTGATGTAGCTACGGGTGGCGCAATTCAATATAGTTTTCAAAATCTTCCGTGGATGATTACCGTTCAGAACGATGCAGGAATTACAAATGATAACGGCTCATCCACTAAAGGAACTATAAAATATATATATGACGCTACTGGCAATAAATTAGAGAAAATAGTTGCAGAGAATGCTAGTTCAGCCAATAGCCATATCGTAAAAACAGTAACTACTTCATATATGGGGCTGTGTGTGTATGAAGAAACATCTTCCTATTATTATTCAACACCGAATGATCCAATACCTCAAACAAACAATGGCCTTCAATTCATTAATCAGGAAGAAGGGAGGATACGAAGGGTTGATGATGGGGCAGGTGGCTATAAGTATAATTTTGATTACTTTGTTAAGGATCACTTGGGAAATATCAGAATGGTTCTTACTGATGAACTAAAAGAAGATATTTATCCTGCTGCAACACTTGAAGATAATGCACAAGCATTAGCAAAAGAAAAGGAGTATTATTTTATTACTAATGAGTCGGTGAATATTGTGGATGAAAACGATATTCCTGGATTTGTAGCGAATACTCCATCGTATAAGAACAATAACCAGGATGCTGGTAGTGGAGGTTATGTGAATTCAAATCCATATGCCAGCACCGGGGGGAATAGTAAAAAATTATACAAGCTTAACGGAGCAATAGGCTTAAAAACAGGCTTGGGTATTACCTTGAAAGTGATGAGTGGTGACCAGGTAAAAATAATGGGTAAATCATATTATACCTACACCAATCAACCTACGCCAAATAATAATAATCTTATCAGCACCGCCTTAACTGATTTTCTAGCGGTGCTTACAGGAAGTAATGCTGTAGTTGGTAATACCCATGGAGTAGTAACATCATCTACCGTTTTGAACAGTACCCCAGATGCTTCAACACAAATAAATAGTTTTCTTAATCAATCTTCCAGAGTAACCGGAACACTGCCGCTTAAGGGTGGTATTAGCTGGATTTTATTTGATGAACAATTTAAGCCGGTGCTCACAAATAGCGGATTTTATCCACTTGGAACAAATGAACAGTTAGTTAATTATAATAATGCACCTATAGATATCACTAAGAATGGATATCTTTATGTCTATTGCAGTAATGAAAGCAATATCGATGTGTTCTTTGATAATTTTCAAGTGGTCCAAATGAGAGGACCATTGGTGGAGGAAACACATTATTATCCGTTCGGGTTGATACAAAGTGGTATATCATCTAAGAGCGCAGGCAAGCTGGATAATAAAATACTCTATAACGGCAAAGAGAAGCAAAGCAAAGAATTTACAGACGGTAGCGGGTTAGAATGGTACGACTACGGCGCAAGAATGCAAGACCCACAGATAGGAAGATGGATGACGATAGACCCTAAAGCAGAAAAGTATCCTAATTGGAGCCCTTATGTTTATGCGTTTGATAATCCTGTAAGGTTTATAGATAAAGATGGCAGAGAAGGCGAAGATCCTGTAAAAGATATTATTGATGAAGGGAAAAAGTCGCAGACATTTACAAACTTGCTTATTACCGCAGGAGTTACTAACAACAACTACAGTCAAATAATTAGCATTGGCCAACAAACAACAATCAATGATGATAAAGAGTATGGCGGCAATGGGGAAATAACAGTAAGCCCTGGCAAAACTTTAGGTAATAGCGCCGCAAACCTTTCATTTGAATTAACAAACAGGTCTAATCTTTCAGATTTGCAAAAGAACAATGAAGCAGTTAGGAGTGGTACAAAAACTGCTGATGAATATGCTGCAAACAAGATAGGCATAGAATCAAAGGGATTTGCAAATAAAATTGCGGTAGCCGTTGAGTTAGGGGTTACGTTTGGCGGAGACAAAACCAAACAAATTATTCAAGATTATAAAGATGGTAAAGTTAGTTTAGCGGACATAGCAAAGCAATTTGCATCGAATATGAAAACAGTTAAAATAGCCAATACAGACCAGACTGCTTACGATGCTTATAAAGCACAGGGTGAAGCCAAAAGAGCAGAACAGGTTCAAAAAGAAGCGGAAGAAAAAAAGAAGCAGTCAGGTAAGCCGGGTCAATAAGAAGTATTTGTTATTAAAATAAATGTAAAAATATTGCAATGAGGTACTTAAAAAATATAGTGGTTTTTTTGGGGTTATTATTGATTACAAATATTGGGTACAGTCAATTGAATGGTATTTATAAATATATTAATAATGATTCTATCCAGTATAAAGTTTTATTAACGTATAGAGAAGATAGCCTTGGAGATTTTTTACCCTCAATTTATACAGTATCGGTAAAAATTAAAGACAGTTCAATGCTTAACACTATCAAATCATTAAGTAATAGTGACTGGCTGAAATTGCTTACCAATGAAAAATCGGATTGGGCAGCCAATTTGCTATTATACAATTTGTATAATAAAGATGCCACGAGGTTTACTGTGATTAGGACAAGGGATAATTGGATAAGCCGAAGGAAGAATGAAGACGTCGAGTATTGGCGAAAGACTTTTAAATAGCCATCATTCATCGGGTAGTTCATGCTTTAAATATTACAGCCGTTTGGTAAAAGCCAAGCGGCTTTTTTACTGCATTAGGAATAATATAACAATAAAGAAGGTTGTTATAGGTTTCCCCACGTCTAAGTACACCTTGAATTAAATTTTCTGAGTCATTAGTTTTGTTTTTTAAACTTCAATTGGCTTCAGATGGATCAGCTACAAAACAAACGCAACCGCCGCACTTCGTTGGAAATAAAAAAACTCTTTGAAGACTTTACCCACAGCGGCATAAGTGCAAAAGAATTTTGTAAAGCACAAGGTGTTTCAAGAGGTGTTTTTTATAAATGGAGGTCACGATATGGCGCAAAACCTGCAGTAAAGCGGGGAGCATTCATCAAGCTGAACGTACCAACTTTACCCGAATAGCAACCGTCACTTTTTGCAGAAGTAAAAGGAAAAAAGGTCTCTCTTCGGCTTTGTCGGCAAGGAGTACGCCAAACTAATGCAGCAAAAAGCATTTTCTTATAAAAACCTTTTAAGGAATGCTTTTAACTGCATTTTCCTACGGATGCTTTGCAGTTTGTCATACTCCTTGCTACTCATACAGCCTACATTCGGACAACTCTTGTGACCTTCACCCAAATTCGTTCATTTCTTCTAGGTTGTGCTCCGGCCTTTCCCTAAGGTCATCCGAATGGTTAATCGGATCTAAACTGTTCCTAACCTACAAGTTAGGTATTGCTGTTTCAAAGCAGCAAATACCTAACAAAATGAATCCTATGAAAAACCAATGCTTTAAGCCCAAAATGGTATTTTGCATGAATATTATTTCTTTTCATATTGCAAATTTAAAAGCAGTGGACTGGGTAAGCATTATACAATAAATGTAATTTGAGATAAAATAAGTGATTATACATCGATAAATTTAAGGCGAATATTTATATATTCATGAAGGCAATTTTATTGGGTTTTTAAAAAGCTCTTTGATAAATTTCCAGCACTTTCAAGGCCATAAATTATTATCCGTTCGGACTTACCATGAGTGGCATATCAAGCAAAGCTGCAAACTCTGTGGGCAATAAGTATGAGTATAATGGCAAAGAAAAGCAATCAAAAGAATTTAGTGATGGGAGTGGTCTTGATTGGTATGATTATGGTGCAAGAATGTATGATGTGCAGATAGGTAGATGGGAAGTTGTTGACCCACTAGCGGGGAAATATCCGAGCCTATCACCGTACTGTTATGTTGCAAACAATCCCATAAAATATATAGATCCAGACGGAAGAGAAATAGTAGTTCCTAATGTTGCAGATAGGGCACCAATTTTAAAGATGATAAATGCAAGAGCAGTTGGTACATTTGCGTTTGATAAAAATGGTGTGTTGTATCAAGCTAGTGCTAAAGGAGACGCTACTAAATTTTCTAAATACTATGCCGACAAATTGGTTGAAGGAATAAACAGTGATAAAAAAATTACAATTGCAATTGCTGAGAAATTTACCTATGGTGGTAAAGAATATGACACTGATAAAGATTGGGGAGGTGCAGCAACAGCAGGTGGTGAAGGTACAGACCAATCTACTTGGATTTCGGGCAATGAAAATACAAATTTGCAAGACACAGAAGGCAAGCAGTTAAGGGATAATCCAGCAGATATATTGGCACACGAATTAGTAGGTCACGCCATTCCTAAAGCAGTAAAGTCCGATACAGGAAATGCAGTCGAAAATGAAAATAAAGTACGTAAAGAATATAAAGAGAAAGGCCAAAAAGGAGAAAGTCCATTAAGAGCTGCTGAACCAAAACATAAAGAATAATTATGAAAGTGATATTATTAGATATTGTCCTACTACTTTCATTAAGTTGTAATTCCCAAGCGATGAAAGAACATATTTTTATTATTGGAATTTGGTCATTGATAAATATTGATGGCTTGAGTTGTAATGTTTGTCCTGAAATCAAATTTACCAAAGACGGTAAAGGTAAAATTACAAAGCCTTCAAGGGAGGAAATTGATTTTACTTATACTTTATCATTAGAAAATAAGAAGATTGTATTTTCAATTGATGCTAATCAGCAATATTTTAATGAAAAAGAATATTCTTATAAAGTGTACACGGAAGATAATTTAGAAATCCTTGAATTAAGTCTAAAAGACAAACCGAGTAAGTATATTTTAACTAGAAAAAAATAACTTTTTAAGCCTTGCCATTCGGCAGGGCTTTTTTAATCCTGCATAAGGGTAGCCAAATTATCTTTCATTTTCTTTTTGGCAATAGCAATCATTTTAAGCAGACAGCTTTTTTCGTCTTTGTCTAAAGTATCAATCAATTTTACTTTATCAAGGATAGAAAAGGTTACTCTTCGGCTTTGTCGGCAATGAGTACGCCAAACTAATGCAGCAAAAAGCATTTTCTTTTACACTCAACAAAGCAGATGCTGGTAAAAACACTAAAGTTAAAATGGCTACTAAAAAAACAAAACCTAATAAATAACAAAAGCCCCGTGAGGGGCTTTGTGGTTATTTACAAAAGAAAGGAAAGTAATAACAAAAGGACTTATCTGTTGTGAAAAATCCTATCGCTAAGAGTAATAATAAGCCCGCTGCTCCTAATAATCTAATTCTTGTGATATAATCACTTTCTTTGTTATTCTTAAACTTAAATGAGAATTTTACTAGAATAACAACTATTAGTAAAATAAATATAGCAATTATCTTCGTCATTTTTCCTTCTTACTTTCTTTTACTGAATAATTAATCAATAAGTTAGTTTTACCTACTTGTGCTTTTAAAATTTTCTTTGCAGATTCATCCAAATTAGTTTTTTTAATAACCATCTCAAATGGAACAGGAGCTAATTCAAATACAGCATCAACAGCCAATTCGGTTTTAATTTCATTAGTTAATCCTTCTCTCTTAATTCTTGCTGAATACTCTAAAATACTACCACCCTTAGATATACCTTCTCCAATTCCGGCAATACTTAGTGTTGCACCCTCTGTAAAAGGGGCTGCTAAATAACCAACAGCAGCCACCCCATCTCCTATTGCAGAAACCACACTACCTGTTTTCTCTAATCCTTTATTAAGTTTTATTTGTGTTTGTCGATACTCGTTCATTTTCCTTTCTATAGACCCTGCTTTAGTAACAACCATTTTTCCTGTTTCGCCATTATAGAAAGAAACATCTCCATTTCTATGTATAAAAGTATGGTTCTTCTCACCACCGTCATTTTGAACTCCTTCACGCCTTTTCCAAGAACCGTCTTTCTGCTCATCGAAAATTCCATCCAAAGCTCCATCAGGGTCATTTCTTAAAATTGGATTGTTTTGGCAAAAATTATACGGTGATAGCCAAACTCTGAGGTGTGCTTTCTTGTCAACACTCCACCACCTGCCTATTTGTGGGTCATAATTACGTGCAGAAAAATCATAGAGTTCTAAACCACTGTTATCCGCAAATTCATTTGATTGTAATTCCTTACCTCCAAATTTATATTTGTTGGCAAGTGTTCCTGCAGCTTTAGAACTTATCCCTGCCATTGTCAACCCGAACGGATAATAATTTATTACTAATATTATTGGCCGAATTTAATCAAAGAACTAATTTGTATTCTTCATGTGATCGCTCACATAAATATACAAATAACGCTCTGGGTATTTTAAGGACTTATTATATGTATTTTCTTTTTGATTTAGATTTTTTAAAAAAAAGAATATTTCAGTCACCAGTAAGAGTATTACATAGCATCGCCCGTTTTTGTCACTCACATGAACGATTGGATTATGAATGAGCCCTTTTCGTAGCGAACCGACGAGTTCCTGCCACCCACAAAGAAACTATGGGAACAAACACTACGGATAAAGAAGCCGTTGATTTGGTCGCACTCACGGCGGCAAAAGAGAACAATATCTTAATTACCTGTTACAATATTATAAAGTAAATGAGGTTCAATTGAAGCATTAGCGTTAATAGGCGTCATTAACAATAAATAAACGCTTCTATTACGTTTTAAAAATAAACAGTCTATTGGCACTATACTGGTTTCCCCCAATGGTCTTTCTTGTCCTATTACAAGGATATCTACGGGGTCTTCCTTTGAATATCGTATCGAAAAATTATCAGCTAATAAATGATAGTTTATAATCGTATCATTTATTTCGACTTTTTGTAGCGAATCCCCAGCTAAGGTTAAATAAAGAGCAGAAGCAGGTTTTATAGCTCCTGCTTTATACCGAAATCTATAGATTATATCCCTACCTATTGTTCCATAACTATATCCTGTTGATAAATCAACGCTTTTCATTTCTACATGTAAAATATTTTCTAATGAAACATCATTCTGTAATATCATTTTATACATTATCAAATGATATTTATTATCAAAATCTAAAATTGCTATCGGAGCTCTTACTTTACTTTGATAAACTTCAATTACTTTTAATTTCCCTTGATATTTTTTTGAAATTAAATTGGAATCTTCCAAAGTGAGTGAATAGGTGGATGGAAGATCTTCGGTAAGAGCTTTTTCATTTTGCAAAAAGCCATTATATATTTTTACAACGGAAAAGATAAAAATACCTAAGATAGATAGCGCTATGATTCGTGTTCTATTTTTTACTTTTTTTTGCATCTATATTAATTGAAATATTCGTTTAATTATCAAATGTTTTGAACAACTAATAATTTTTACATAGCCTATTCTCTGCTATTTTGGTGCTAATTTTGAAAGCAAAGGAACTATAGATCCTTCTGTATTAGTAAGAATTGCCACAGCCACAACAAGTGCACCTAAACCGGGGCGTATGCTCAAATCTCCACCACCACTATTGCCATTTTTATCAATATGACTACCACCACCGGAGATTTGGCCTAAACCAACCCCCAGCCCAACTCCTATATGCCCTTCGTATCCAAAAGCGCCAAGACCAAATGAAATTGAACAATCGGTATTAACACCCACTGTTACAACACCACCAACCGAAATAGAACCACCATCAATATTACCATTACTCAATGAAATGTCATTAATTATAGAACCATCTGTTCCATTCGTCACTCCTTTAAATGATGATACTGTAACCTTATCTCCAAGACCAGAATTAAATACATCTGCTTCTTTAACGATCTTATTTGTAATTGTATAGCCATTTAAAGTAGTAGCTTTTGTACTTGTATTAGATGTTCCAATTGATTTTGATTCTATCTCATTAGTAGCTGTATTTGTTTGACCCTGATTTGCCTGGTTATTGGTCGATGTAGCAAAATTATAAGGCATAATGTGGGCTAATGGATTAATTGGTTTTGGCGGTGGTGGAAGAGAATCTCCTAACTTGTCATTATACAAAATTGGATTATTGCCCATTGAAGCATACAAGCTTTGCGAGTAATCAGGCTTTGAGTCTATCTGACACCATCTGCCTAATTGTGGGTCAAGGCTTCTAAAGTATGTTGTGTATAATTCTAATCCGCTTCCATCGCTAAATTCTTTATACTGCAACTCTGAACCGTCATTAAATTTTATTTTATTTTCTACACTGCCTGCAGCTTTTGAAGATATTCCACTCATTGTCAATCCGAACGGATAATAATGCAAATGGATTCAATGCCTTTACTGTAAAACGTTTCAAAGAACAGATTACCCTTGTAATATTGGCAAATTATGGAAAATTGAGCATGTTTTATACACTATTTTTTAAGCTGTATTTCAGTAAGTAATTTTTGCTGCGCCCTTCTTACCTCTACATTCAGATAATCTTGTACGAGGCATACATAACGGTAAAATTCTTTGCTGCCACCAGCATGACCAGATATCCTGCGAACCATCATTTCAGGTACTCCCAGCATTAATAAGGTTGTAATTGCGGTTCTGCGCATGGTATGTGCGCTCATGTGGTCACAAAAGCGGAAGGACTGCCCATTCTTCCTTTTAATTTCTATAGGCTTACCTTCCCGAAACCTTATTTTTGGCAAAGGATGTATCCAGCCTGCAAGTTGAATTATTTGTTTTATCTGTAGGTCGAAATTGGTAGCTGATAAGCAGGGTAAAAGATTGCTGCCATATTTGGATTTATAGGTTTTAAGAATTGATAAGGCATAATCGGGTAGAGGTATCTGTACTTCTGTGGTTGTTTTTTGAGTAATTATCGAGAGCAGTGCACCCTCTTGACTATGATGGATATTTTTTAGTTTGAGCCTCATTAAATCTGAATATCGAAGGCCAACTGTACATCCAAATACAAAAATATCTTTTGTGCGCTTTAGATGCCTGGATAATGATTTATCAAATTGCTGATCAAGCACAAGGAAGCGAAGTTGTTGTGGCGTAAGTACAATTGGTGCTATATTGCTTATAGGTATGCGAAAACGTTTATGAAAATTGCCTACAGGAAGTGACTTTTCTTTTGCGAGGTAATTGAAAAAGGTTTTGATTATTTTAAATACCGCGCCAGCATAAGCATCGTAATATTTTTTATCGCGATAGAGAAAATCTCTGAACTGTCTGTAAAAGGCATCCCAATATCTATTTTCTTTTTGCTGATCCCGCAAGCTGGCCCTATTGATAAAGGTAATTAAGAGTGGTTTGCCTGTGGATAGTTCAAATTCAGTAATCAGGCGACTTGCCATAGTATACTGTTCCACCGTTTCTTTTGTAATTCTTTTACCGCTTGGTTGAGTTCTGCGCCCAGTTTTGGAAGCGCTGATAAATTTTTTAAACTGTGGCAAAAGCAGTACCTGCTTAGCATTTTTCTTCATGTTTTAAGTATGAAGATAGGAGGCTATTACTACCTGTATTTTGCAAGTTAATCTGAGATTTAAATAATATTTAGTTTAGTGAATAAATATGATTGTACCGCATGAATAAAATTAGAATTCTATTCCTTTTAATTATTGGTGCAAAAGTAGAATGTGTGACACAATATAGGTGTTGCTTTATAATACAAAAGTTGATAATTTATTAGTTAATCTAGTCTGAAAATAACAATTCATTTTAAGAAAACCCATTTGCGCTTTACACTATTAGTAAAATTTAGTACTTAAAACTTTAGTGTTTTAAAAAGATTATTGTTATTTGTTAGGAGAAATATTTCAATGGAATTGCTTCAGTATTTCTAGGAATCGCTGTAAATATTGCTATTATTACACCTTAGCGTTTGCCAATCACTCACTTTAATGTTAAAAATTATTTGACCATGTTGTTATTGCATTTTTTAAAATAAGCTGACTGGGTTTAGTTTAAGGAAATCCTGCCATGGCAGCCCTGCATTTCCAATAAGTAAAACTTTATCAGGATTAAATTTTTGTTTAAAAGCAGTTATTCCTGAGGTGTAACCCGCGGCACCACTTTTTACCTCAAGGCCAATAACTTTTCCCTTTCTTTCAATAACAAAATCTACTTCCTCATTCCGCTCTCTCCAGTAATGTAAGTTGAATTTTTCGGTAAGAGAATGATTGATGAGGTGTGCACCAATGGCTGATTCAACCAAGCGGCCCCATTCATCAGGTTTGGCAAGTGTATTTTTAAACAGATCATTTCTCTGAGCGCTTATTAAAGCGGTATTATGCACCTGAAATTTAGGACTGGTTGATCGTTGACGGATCACATCCGGTGCAAATTTCTCAATGCCTGCCAGTAAACCGGCCGTATTCAGTAATGCTAAATAATGAGACAGGGTAGTAGTATTTCCGGCATCTAGTAGTTGGCCGAGTAGTTTTGTATAGGAAAGGATCTGCCCTGAATAAAGACAGCCTAATTCAAAAAGGCGCTTCATCAATGCAGGCTTATCTACACGGGTTAGCATAAGAATATCTTTTGAAATACTTGTCTCGATCAGCGATTCTGTTATGTAGGTTTTCCACCTATCTTCATCCTCTATTAAACTTGCAGATCCGGGGTAGCCACCAAACCATACATATTGATTTACATCCCATCCAAAAGCCTGTTGCATTTCCTCATAAGACCAATGACTCATATAAGTGCTTTCAAACCTGCCGGCCAGTGATTCGGTAAGTCCTTGCTGCAATAATAATCTGGATGACCCCAGCAGGATTACTTTTAGGTTTAAATTGTTTCGGGTGTCAGTATCCCACAACAGCTTAACAGTTTCACTCCAGTTATTAATTTTTTGTATTTCATCAATTACCAATAAAAATTCTTTCGTTTCAAGTTGTGCCAGTTTTGTACGGGCAGCTTCCCATTGTTGTTCCAGCCAGGTTGCATTGCTGGCAGCTACAGCGTCCGCAGAAACAAAAAGATAGTCGATTTTTACTTGGGTAACCAGCTGGGTCACTAAGGTAGTTTTACCCACCTGACGAGGTCCCATAATTACCTGCGCGAACCTTCTTGGCTCTTTCATCCTCTTTATAAGTGTCTGTAAATGAGGTCGTTCAAACATAAAATACTATTTACTCAATATAATGAGTAAAATTACTAAAAATTATGAGTAAACCAAAGAGTTACGAAGAATTCTTCGAATAAGTGATATTTTACCGTCGAAAAAAATTTTCCATCATGCTTTAAAGAAAAGAGCATTGTTACAAACAATCTTTACCTAAGTAAAATTTGGAGGTGAAACAAATTTGGCCGAAATATAACAGGTTAGTAATACAGGAAGAAAGGTTTATTTAACACTAATTACAAATCTTAGCTAAATTACCTAGCTGCGGTATAGATGGTTATTGATCTTAGCATCGCACTATACCGCTGCTTCAAGTATTTTAACTGGTATAACAGTTCTTAACGCATAAATTCTTTTAAATTTCATTAATAAATGGTTTGAAAACTGTACTATGGGGGTCACAGTGTAAACCTCAAAAAACAACGAATTCCCTGTAATACAATGTGTTACAGGGATTTTTATTTTCAATATGTCTCAATAAAGCGTGGTTTTTGTTAAGTTTTGGAACGCCATCCTGACACCAAAATGTTTTTTTTTGACACCAGGCAATGAATATGCTGTTCAGCACCTGTTGCGTCGCACACTTTTACTGCAGATATTCATCTGGTCATTTCCTTAGGGCAAATGTTTGGGAAACTGCTATTTTATTTCGCATACCAACACTTCGTATGGGGATAAAACAACTTCATTATGTTGTACAGTATTCCAGCCAAGTAGGGTTGTATAATGGTTATACTCCTGCTGCAATTTTGCTGTTTGCAATTCATTTGAAAGATTTACCAACACTACAACTTTCCTGCTTTCAAAATTGCGATAGAAGCTAAATACATTTCTGTTATTATTTGCTGCATTGGCATAAACGCCATTTGCTATAGCCGGGTTACTTTGTTTGAGATGAATGAGTTTTTTATAAAAGTTGAATAGAGAAGTTGAATCTTTTATTTCTTCCTCCAGCGATATGCCGTCGTTGGACTTAAAATTGGTATTATCCCACCAATCACCGGTATTTTTATACCAAAGAGCTGAACCTTTTCCCGCTCCAGATGCATACCAGTCAAATGCTTCCCTTACAGGGATACTATTTCCATCGCTACTCCCAGAAATTACATTTTTGCCCTGCATGCCAATTTCCTGACCATAATAAATGGATGGTATTCCTCCCATTAACAACATTAAAGCAGCGGCCACTTTTTGTTTTTGAGGATTTTTTTCCAAAGATGCAAACCTGTCTATATCATGGTTTTCTAAAAAAATAATTTGATCTTTCCCTTTTGGGCAAAGCACTAAGGTTGTATCGGCTTTATTGATTAATTGTTGTTTATCAAAAGACAGAATTGCCTGTTGCAGGTTAAACCCAAACATTCTGTCAACGCCAGCCTTTTCAAAATAGCCAAAACCATAATCTTTCCATTCAGCTTGCTCGCCCACTATTTTTATATTAGGGTTTATTTGTTTAAGTGAACTAATTAAAGGGCTCCAAAATTCAGTAAAGAGGTTGGTAAGAGCTGGTTTGTTATCTAAATTATCCATGGCATGGTCTAGCCTAAAGCCATCTGTTCCATCATCAAATTTTCCATCCTTATTAGGGTCCATAAAATAGGTAAACAATTCGCGGTTATAATCCAGCACCTTTTCGCTTTTTAAATTAACCGTAGTTGCCTTTATAACGGTACCATCATAACCGTGCAGTTCATGTAAATCAAATACCATGGTGGACGGCTTTAAATGTGCTGCATCATCAAACAAAATATAATCGCTGTAAGGCGATGAAAGATTTCCTACGGCATCTTTCCACCACAGATGTTTTTCTGTTACATATTGTGTTTCCATGTCAAGATAGATCTTCATGCCATGTTTATGAATATCTTTTACCAGTGCGATATAATCTTTCATGGTGCCAAATTCAGCATCTATTTTTTCGAAACTATTTGCGAAATAGTTGTGATAGCAATCTGCATCATAAAGCGGTAAAAGTAATATGGAAGTTATCCCTAAATCCTGCAGGTAATCAAGCCTTTTACGCAGTCCGTTTAGGTCTCCTTGCATATCGCCATTGCTATCGTAAAAACTGCGCTGACAAACATGGTAAATTACTTCACCTTTATCATTTGCATTTATTTTTTGTGCCCAAAGAGCTGAGGTGTTTATTACTAAAAAGAGGGAAAGCAGAATAGATTGTTTCATATTTTATTTTTTCAATTTTAATTTAATTCGGGCTGTTTTATGCAGCGCAGCAATACAGGTGTACAAGTGTGCGACGCAACGGCAGCTACATTATAATTATTTGCCGGGTACATTAAACATTTAAAGCGAAGCGCTATTATATAATACCGGATTTAATGGTGAGTTAATGATAGTATCTACAGTAGCCCCGGGGCACCAGGTATTCCAATCATTTATCTGATCTTTGTTTTCCGGTTGTTTTAACTTCATGTCTTTATCCATATAAATAATCGTCATCACCTTTCGCATAGTATTGGTGGTATTAGCCCCTGCACGATGAAAAAGCCAGCCCGAATGAAAACTTATTTCACCTGCATCAAAGGGTTCAATTACATGTGTAAAATCGGTAACTCTCAGTTTGTTTTGTATTAGCCTTTCGCTCTCATCGCTAATTTCCAGATCTCTTCCTTCTGTAATTTTATGACTGCCTGCACTGAACTCTAATGGCCCAAGTTCAAGTGGCGTGGCCTGTAAAGGTATCCATGCAGTGATGGTTTTATCTGATTGCAGCGGCCAATAATATTGATCTGCATGCCATGGTGTTATGCCACCGCCACCTTCTTTAAACAGGGCCTGATCGTGGTATATACGCACTCCGCTGGTTTGCATTAGTTCGGAGGCAATTTTAGCAAGTCGTTTACTAAATATAAGTTGTTGTACTGTGTCATCCTCACGCCATAAATTAAAGAGTTGTAAAAAAGCTTTGCCATAGGTTGTTCTTTCCTCTAATGGCTTGCTTTGATTGTTCATAATGTTCACTCTGTGGGTAATAGCTTCCTGGAAATAGTTAAGCGTGGGTTCGTCTAAAACCTGTTTCAATTTTATATAATTGTACTTTTCATAAAAAGCTATCTGTGCTTCTTTTAAAGTATATGGCTCGTTTAAAAAATTGGCAATTGCTGCGGGCAACTGTGTCATAGTAATTTGTTTTAACAAAAATATTGTAGCGGCAGCAGCTGCGTTTGCACCTATTTGCCAATTTGTAGCACTATATTGACAGTTTAAAGTGATTATTGCATAATTTAGGGAAATATACTGTTTTACTAGATGAGGGCTGCATTTGAAAATATTCCACTGCAAAAGGGCGAGCAGGCATTTCATGTGTTCAGGCTTGCCGTGCCTGCCTTTGAATTTAACTGGCATTATCATCCGGAATATGAGTTAACACTTATTAAAAGCGGCATGGGTAAAAGAATGGTGGGCGACAGTTATGCAGCATTTGATTCTGGTGATCTGGTGCTTACAGGATCGGGTTTGCCACATACATGGGCCAGTGAAAAAAAGAACAATAAAAAGGTAGTGGCAGAAGCTGTTGTAATACAATTCTCTGCAAATTTATTTGAGCCCTTGCTCCACTTTTCTGAGTTTAAAGCTATCAAAAAGATGTTGCTGCAAAGTAATCGCGGACTTGCTTTTTCATTCGACAAAGAGACTGTTGCGCTTATTGAATCTTTGCCGGAACTAAATGGTGCAGTGCGTATGGCTACCTTACTGCTTATTCTTGAAAAGCTTGCTTCTCAAAAACCTGAATATTTATCTTCAGTGGAATTTGTTGGCATGAAGGGAGAAGCAAATGAAAAACGGATAAATAAAATATGTGCCTATATTCAACATCATTTTAATAAACCCCTGCAATTAGAAAAAGTTGCGGCGTATATTCATTTATCGCCCAGTGCGTTTTGTAAGTTTATGAAAAGGGCTTCGGGTAAAACCTTTTCTGATTATGTAAATGATGTACGCATTGCACATGCCTGTAAACTACTTACTGAGACGGATAAACCTGTTAGAACTATTGCATTTTCCTGTGGCTTTGAATCGCTTACTTATTTTAACCGGGTATTTCTAAAAAAGAAGCATATTACCCCGAATATGTTCAGGCAAAAGAATAGTTGAGCTTTTGTGTATACAGACTTGAGGGCCAATTGTACCAGCGTGGTTTGCCAGCCTGGTTAAATATGCCAATTGGTTGGTGTTACAATAACATGCTATTTTATGTAATCGCCAGTTAGCGAAAATGGAGTTGGCTTATTTCTTTCTTAGCGCCATAAATACAGGAAATCTTATTGGGTAGGTATAAAAGAATAATAAAACATTGTTTAAATACTGTTGTACCCGGCTTTGGTTTTTTATTAGGCTTTACTTGCGTCGCACTCTTGTACGGTTAGATACTATATGGAGCAAAACCAAATGGAAGATTAATGCAAAAAATGTATGGGAAGAAAGATAATTGGGAAGAAAATTTATATAGCATTCAGTCAGGAGCAGGAGGATAAAAGCTCCCTTGCTTACTCCGCTTCAGGCAGACATTCTGTCTACTATGATTACCAAAGCTTCCATTTACCTTTCTTTTTTGTTAACTCTTTAATGGTCTGTTTGGTTGTTGGTTTGGGTTTTGTTTTTTCTGATTCAAATTGTTGGTCTGCAACTTTAATAATCCACATGACAAAGTCGGCAACAAAACCGTTCATTGATTTATTATTGTCGTAATTAATTTGAACTTCTATCATGTCAATTTTTTCAATTAAGTGTGCTATCTGCTTGTGTCGAATAGGTAAGTACCATTTAATATTAAAGTTGTTGTCCCAATTCGCATAATTAGCAATTAATACCTCGGCATTTTCAAAATCGTTTTTTGTAGGCTTTGTTGGTTGATTTATTCTCGTTGTCGCAATCAGGGTGTATCCATGCTCTGTATCTTTTATTGCTTCTAAAACAACCGCTCCACCATAATTTCCATTTGTAAGTTTAAATGTCAAGCAGTCACCTTTCTCAAAAGGTGGCTGTTTGATTACTTTCTTTTTTCTAGATTTTGCTTTTGGCCTTTCAGTTTGTAAGTCCGCCAAGAATTTGTCAAGAACAACCTCTCTTTTTTTAATGTCTTTTTCATCAGCATCAAGTCGTCGCCAAACTTCCAGGTCTAACCCTGTTTCAATTATTTTTCTTACTTTTTCTAAAATCTCTGTATTAGGTTCCTTGCATTCCCATTGTGCTTTTGCAATTGCAAACCAAAAGTTGTTACAGTCGTCAGGTTCATTGATGATTTCTTGATTGTCGGCAATTAGCTTTTTTGAAATGTCTTCTACCGAAAGTCCTTCATTATAAAGGGCGAAAAATTCATCGTATATGTCTGCGTAAGTGTCGTTAGATGATATTGCTGTTCCCCATGCTCCCATAGTTTGGTAGTGTAAGTTTATAGTTGCCTATAACTCAAAAATAGACGAACGAAATAGCGTTCCCAAAAAAAAGTGTTCTCATACTTTATTTGGTCGATTGGCCAATAGCTGTTACTTTAATTTTGGGTGTTATAACAGCCCATTCAATAATCCAACCGTACAAGAGTGCGACGCAAGCGGCGATGCCATGAAAACCATTTGCCGGGTAACAAAAGCATTATTTTTCAAGAGTAGCAAAGAGGAAATTACAATGCTTTAGATAGATAGCTATGCCAGTTTATATACAGTTGGTTTAGTAAAAATACATATGCGCATTGTGCTTTAATGTGATTAGCGCTGCAGTATTCTGCCGGGGAGCATGATAATGCCTTTTAGTAAATTTAAAACCCCATCTACCGCAATGCCCAGTATTCTGAATGGAATGGTGAGTATCCAGAAAATGGGATAGAGTACCAATGCAAGTATGGCGAGTGGCCAGCAAAGTACAAAGAGGATGATCCAGGCAATAAATGTTATCATGGTTTGAAGATAATTATTGCCTGTTGCTGCTCCAAGTGAAAATACATGAACGGCAGACGGTGCATTACTTTCTATTACTTCATTCCATTGTTTATGTGTTTGTATGGATATTCAAATCGCCAAATGCCTGCCTGATACACAGCTAAAAATTAGTACGAAATAACCTGATGCTAAGGACATTCACAGAAGCAGGTATAAACGACGTTTTGTGTTGCCGGCGGAGGACTTAGATGCTCTGTGCTTTTTCTCCAATCAACCAGTTTTATTACCATTGCTGTTATATTATTCTTAAACAGTCATTAAGCTTTAGTTAATCGCCTGTCTGGCGTTCTTGAATTAATTTGCACCCTTTCTTTAAGAATTTCATAGGCTTAGTTTCAATATCAACTCATGAAGAATTGTATACTGCTGGTTATTGGTGTTTTTGTTGTTGGTAATGCATTTGCCAATCTTACACAAGGCAATTGGCGTTGGCGTAATAATAACGGAACAGAAACCACTGCCACCTGGAAAGCCGCAGAAAACAACTCCATTTCCATAAGTGATACAAGTGCCCTAAGGCTTAGAATGGAAATCATCAATACCAATACCGATCCCAAAGATTTTTCTCAGCCCTTGCAATATGCTACCAATATAAACGGTCCATGGGAGCAGGTGAATAACGTAAGTGCTGCATTTACAGTAGGGTATTCCTCCTTTGTTGCGCAAAATGAAGCTACCACTCAGCAGCTAACAGGTTATTCCGCAAGCTTATTTGTGCCGGGCCAGCTAATAGTTACTAATCCTATTTTTTTACAAACATTGGGCGCCACCACCAAAACCGAATATGAATGGGTAATTAAACCCACCCCATATATTAAACCCGGTGCCACTTATTATTTCAAGTTAGCAGGTATGGATTATCCGGTGGTATTGCCTTCATTAACAACATCCGCTAGTTTGCCTGTTCAGCCGGATATTTTAACCAATGGGGGCTTTGAAAGCGAATTAAAGGACTGGAAAACTTCTATCGGTATCGGAGTTGCAACATTTGCTACCACCACCAATCCTTATCATACCGGTAATAAAGCCATTAAAGTGGTAGTTACCAATAAGGGGGGTAACAATAAAATTAAATTAAAGCATAAGCAATTTACCATTGATACTGCCGGCACATATGAGCTAAGGTTTTGGGCCCTTGCAGATATAAAAGACGCACTGTTGAATATTAATTTAAAAACTGCCACCGCCACAAATGGCTGTACCTATAAAATCTATAACCGTTTCGATAATACAGCCAATGGCTGGCAAATGTATCATTATACCTTCAGGGTAAGCCAAAGCCCGGTAACACTGGAAATTAATTTTAATACCAACACCACCTACTATTTGGATGATGTGGAAATACTTGCTGCCAACCGTCCAGTAACAGATGTAGCCACACAATATAAATGGCAATACCAGCAACAGGGCTATGGTTGGCTTTCCGGCGATAATGATAACTCCGTTAAATTACCCGATGGCAGCATTGCATGGATTTTCAGTGATTCTTTTTTAGGAACACCTGATGCACATTCCAATATCATCACCAATAATTCAATTGTAAATAACCTGATTGTGCACGAACAAAACGGACAATTCAACTCAATTTTTGGGGGCACTTCGGCCGCACCTGTTTCTTTATTCAGCCCCGGCAATGGCAATATTTTCTGGAATAGTGGGGGCGTAGTAGATGGCGGCAAACTAAAAATATTATTAATGGAAATTGGCGGCAGTGGCGCTTATCAAAATAAAACCTATATCGGTACCTTAACCCTGCCTGATTTACAGGTAGAAAGCCTGGTAGAATCGCCTTATCACGAAATAAATGCACCTAATACCATTTTTCAGGATAGTGGCTTTAATTATATCTACCTCAGCGAAAGGGTAAGCACTTTTGAAAATTATACCCAGATAGCCAGGGTAGCTGCAGGCAAACTAAATAATAGCAGGCCATGGCAGTTTTATAAAAACGATGGCACCTGGAGTACCAGTTATACCAATGTAAAAAGAATTGTAAGTGGGGTAGAAGCAGCTTCCGTAAAAAAACTGGGGCCGGGTAACTATGTAATGTCGGGTGTACCCAATTTAACCAATGAGGTTGCCGTATGGTTTGCACCTGCGCCTGAGGGTCCATGGACAAACAAACAGGTAGTGGCCAATATCCCGCAGGAAGAAGGTGTGCTGCCCTACCAGGGGCATATTGATGCGGGCAGTGGTGCTAATGGAGTATATACATTGTCTTATTCCGTGTACCCTTTTACCGGTTCAGTTCCGCAACAATTGTCAGATAAGGGTAGCTATATTCCCTACTATATAAAGGCCAATTTACTGGCATTATCGCCTTTTACAAATAACAATATGGCAAGCGCAGCCGTGCAGCAATCTGTTACAAATAGCATAGCCAATCATACGGTGCAGGCATTTATAGCACCCAATCCGGTGCAAGGCGATATCCGGTTTACGCTAAGGGGATTCAAGGGGGCAAGTATAACTGCCAGGCTCACCAGTTTGGCAGGCAAAATATTGTATACCCAACAACTGGCAGTAACTGAAAATGGCACTTATACCTTAACCTGTGCAAAGCCAGCTGCCGGCCTATATATTTTGCAACTCATAGCCCCGCAACTTCGCCAAAACCTAAAAGTAATTGTGGAGTAAATAATTTTTATTGGCCCGGCTATATCGCTGCAACCAGCTTCTCTTGCGTCGCACACTTGTACGTTCGGGATGCTCATCAGCTTTTAACAAAGGAATCCTGCGCATTTTGCTATCCGTTGGTGGAAATATTACCGGTTGCAGATAATAATGTTGCTGGCAGGTCTTTTGTGTTCAGCAATCCTGTTGCTACTTAATTCCTCCAAAGGCACCAAAGCACATATTTTTATGCAATATTTCTACTTTTCTAAAGCCAACTTGTTTCATCAGGTCTAATTGATAATTGATGGACCTTGGTGAATCTTCTTTAGCTACATAGTCTAACACTTTTTGGCGATATTCTTTGCCACTTAATCCTTCTAAATAGTCGCCATACCTTTCCCAGGTATATTCGTTTAGTAATGGGGTGTCTTGTGTAACTAAATCCGATATCATCAGGCAACCACCTGGTTTTAGCAGCGTAAAGAGTTTGCCAAATGTTGTTTCCCAATCTTTGTCGTCTCTTAAATGATGCAATACGGCACCTGCTAAAATAATATCGTAATAATTTTCATTTAGTTTAACTTCTCTTATATCGCCTTGCACAATGGTTACCTTATTATTTGTTTTTTGGGAAACCCTTTCAAATGCTTTATCAAGCATAGGCAAACTCAGGTCAACTAATGTGCAGTTTAAGTTGGCAATTTTTGTGAGCATCATTAAAGTATAATTTCCTCCACCACAACCTATGTCCAATAAATTGGTAGCATCAGGCACAATTCTCTTCGCTGATTCTGTGATAAGTTCTAATGAAACTGTTGCATCAATTGTTGAAAGCTGTCCGGTGTCCAGGTTTGAAAATCGTTCCACATCATTGTCAAACCGTTCTTTAATTTCTGCTACTGTTGATTTATTCATATGCGTTTTGATTTGTTATAAACATCTTTTGATGGCGCAGCGGCGGTTCTTACTCTTGCACCCAACTCAAAAATAGCCGAACCAAATACCTTTCCAAAAAAATGCGTTATTGATAATGGATATAATTATTGTGGGTTTTTTAAATAAATGGGGCGTTTATTTCTTACTGTCCCAAAAACCGCGAAGGTTACAGCAGCCTTAATTATTGTACGGTTATTTTAAATTCCTTTGCAATGACATAATTTTCATCAATGGTTATTAGCTTATAAGAAAATACTTCCCTGTTGGCTTCGAAATGAATTGTCGAAATGCCATGTTTAGTACAAACAGCTTCAACTTTTTTCGTAATTGAAATTGGAGCTTCTAACAATTTGCCACGCCCTTCCTTTAAATTGCCCACAAATGTGTCGAAAGTAAAATTGCATTGTTTATTTGTTATATATGTAATCCAATTCCTAAAGCCTAAGGTTATTGAGTCAATTGCCTCTTTGATGTCACTAATTATTTTTTCAATATCAACTGCTTTGGAATTTATATAAGTTGTGGCAAATTTTTCATTGTAGTCTAATAACAAAGGATGAGCCTCAAAATATTTCAGCTGACCATTAGTGCCTGCTAATAATTTGAACTCCTGTTTATCTTTAAGGTCAATTAGAATTTTTTGTTCCCCAACTTTAATACTTATAAAAGTTGCTTGATAATGATCAATTTCACATATTTGATTGGCTATCTCTGTTATGTCCATTGGGGCCTGTATAATTTTTCAGCTAACTCAAAAATAAAAGAACAAAATACCCTTTCCAAAAAATGCATTCTTCCACCGCTGCTGGGAGCAGGGTCCGAAATCCCTTGCTTACTCGCCCTATTAGCAATACTATTTATGTTTTAAGTTTTTTAAGCTTATTTAGTTCTTCTTCACTTGAATGTTGCGTCAATCTGCATTTACTTGTAAAAAAGGTATTTTGTAATATAGTTCGCTTAATTTGCTTAATCCTGCGATTGTCTTTAGCCACTTCTTCTATCGAATAATCTATCCAACGGTCTGCATAAATAATAAAGTCATAGTATGATGATGGAATTTGCGTATAATAAGGAGGAAACTGATAGCCACATGCAGTGCTTTGAGTACTTGTTAAAATATAAATTGTGTCGGGAAGTTGAGTTGAAGATTTAAAATTAATTTCTGGAATTAACTTGACTCGTACGAGATCTTCAAAACCGATTGAATATTTGTGCTTACCATATTTAATGCCTTGTTTATCCTGCCAAATGTAATTTCCTGCAGTTATAGTGTCAACACCAACTATTTTACCCATAACAACGAGTTCAGACCTTTTGTATTCTTCTTCTATCGTTGGAATATAACAGGTGCATGCAAGCAGATTCTTGCAAAAAATAAGCGAGAATAAGAATACCCAAAAAGTTTTTGAATATATAGTTGTCATTTGTGATGCTGTTAAATCAAAATTAAATGAACTAAATACCCTTTCCAAAAATGCGATATTGAAAATCAAAGTGATTATCCTGCGTTTTCTAAAATAGTTGGGCCCTTATTGCTAAACCGTACTTTTTTAGGCAAGCTTATCCTTAGTATTTCACTATCATAACCAGCAATAAACATGGCTGTTTTTCAATACGCTTTATTACAAGCCCAGTAATACCCCAACCGTACAAGAGTGCGACGCAAGCGGCGATGCCAGGTGTTACCACAGCCGGTAACAAAAAAGCCCTCTTTGCAGAAGGCTTTTTGTATAATTACATGTACCGGCTATTATGGGAAAATGCCCAGTTCGGCATAAGCTGTACCTACTTTGTTAATGGCAACTACATAAGCAGCCGTACGCATATCGGGAATGGCGGGATTTTGTTTCCAGCAATTCATGATTTCGTGGGTGGCTTCTATCATGGTTTCTTCTAAACCACTGTGTACCAGGTCTACCTCGCTGGCGCCATGTTCAATATAATCCCTGTCGCTTTCGGTAACTTCTTTACCGGTCATTTGCTCCATGGTGCTAAGGATTTTTTTGTTCATATTCTCGCTAAAGCGTTTTTCCATTCTGCCATATCTTACGTGGCTAAGGTTTTTTAACCACTCAAAATACGATACGGTTACACCACCTGCATTAAGATACATATCCGGAATAATAAGGGTACCTTTTTCGGCAAAAACGGCATCAGCTTCGGGGGTTAATGGTCCGTTGGCAGCTTCGCCAATAATTTTGGCTTTTACCCTTGGGGCATTTTCTCCGTTTATTACGTTTTCCAAAGCCGCAGGTATCAAAATATCGCATTCCAGTTCAAGGGCATCGGTACTTTTTTCAATATTGGTAGCACCGGGAAAATTGAGTAAGGAGCCCGTTGTTTTACGAAACTGAAATACTTCTTCTTCGTTTAGTCCGTCTGCATTGTAAATAGCGCCTTCCCACTCGGCAATAGCCACTACTTTAGCACCACCCTGACGGAAATATTTGGCGCTATGGTAGCCCACATTACCCAAACCCTGCACCACCACTTTTTTGCCTTCTATGCCTACTTCAAGGCCCAAACGTTGCATAATATCGGGCATTTTACAAACTTCGCGTACACCAAAGAAAACACCTAAACCGGTGGCTTCTTTACGGCCACGTACACCGCCCTGGGTAACAGGTTTACCTGTAACGCAGGCCAGGCCATCAATTTCGCCGGGGCGCATACTTTCGTAGGTGTCAACAATCCAGGCCATTTCTCTTTCACCGGTTCCATAATCGGGGGCGGGAACATCAATGCCGGGGCCTATAAAATTTTTCTTAATTAATTCTGCGGTGTAGCGGCGGGTAATTTTTTGCAGCTCAAACTCGCTGTAGTTACGCGGACTTATTTTTATACCGCCCTTAGCGCCACCAAATGGTACGTTTACAATGGCACATTTGTAGGTCATTAATGCAGCTAGTGCCATTACTTCGTCCTGGTTAACAAACTGGCTAAAGCGTATACCACCTTTACAGGGCGTTTTGTGCTGGCTATGTTGTACCCGGTACGCTTCTACCACTTCTATTGAGCCATTATCTCTTTTAATAGGAAATTTGATTTGATAAACAGCATTACATGCTTTAATCTGTTCCAGTAAACCATTTTCCCAGGTTGTAAATTTCGATGCTTTATCAAAGCTTTTTGTTACGCTTTCAAAAAAGCTATACCCTTGTTCTGCCATGTGTTATGGATTTTATTTTTTTAAATACTAATTAACATTTGTTTTTTAAATAACGCTGATTTTCGGCCCAACATTTAATAAAATGGCAACAGCTCTTGCGTCGCACACTTGTACTGTAGAAATTATTGGCAGCAAAAATACAATCGTTGGTGTATGTTTCACATTAAGAAATTACATACAAGTTAGTTATTTTATAATAACTAATGGGTGATTGTAACCATATTTTCGGGAAAATTATTGATGCGGCAAAGCAATCGCATAGTATGCTTTTGGCAGGTATGCGGGTATCCCTTTATGTTAACTATTTAATAGCTTTTTCAAGTTTGCTAATCTTTCTGTCCAAATTAATCAGGTAAATTAAAATGCCCAGCACAATAGTTACCACCACGGCCAGTACCACATATAATTTGCCTTCGCTGCGCATAAAATCAGTAGGCGCTTCGGTAGTATTGTCCATAGTTTGGGCAAATAAAACTACCTGTATAGTGCAAAGTAAAAACGATAAAACGATTCTTTTAATGTTATTCATGTTCCAGTTGCTTATCAGTTAATAATTGTAATCTTATTCTTAATGTGGTAATCCAAACAGCCAGTAAGGTCCAGCCAATAACGGCAGGCCAAAAAAGCATGGTCATTTCAGGGGTTGAATCGTTGGGGTTTAAAGCAGGATTGCCTTCGCTGCCCTGGCCACCGGGGTGTAATGATTCAGTAAGTCTTGGTAAAATCCACAAAGTGGGGAATAGCATGGCAAAGGCAAATACGTTGTACACTGCGCTAATTCTGGAGCGTTTATCTATATCGGTCATAGATCCCCTTAGTACAAAATAGGCCATATAAATTAACAGTGCAATAGCAGCGCCATTTTGTTTGGGGTCTCCACTCCAGGGCGAGCCCCATTGGTAGTTAGCCCAAATAGCACCGGTAACAATACCCAGGAAACCAAAAACAATACCACCACGGGCAAATTCTGCTGCATAATGGTCGTAAACCGGTTTGGGGTTGCGTAAATATTTAATGGCGTAAAAAACAGAAACGGAAAGTAATATCATCATGCCAAACCACATGGGCACATGGAAAAACAGGTTGCGAACCGATTGTTGCAGGCGGCCATCCAACACAGGCACTTTAACCAGAAAGCCCATTACACTTACATAAATCAATAATAAGAAACATAGTATTTTCCACCAGTTTTTAAGCATTATAGTTCGATTTTATTGAAGTAATCAGCAGTATCAGGCAAGTTGCTTATTTGCGGGCAAAATTAGGGGAAAGGGATAATAAATAAGATGCGTAATACAAAATTATGATTTGAACAGGCATTTGTAACTGCTAAAATGGACATCTTAGTCTTTCCATAAAAAGGGGAATAAAATAATGGCCAGTAATACGATTAAAATATCAAGACCTACCAGTAATAAAACCATTTGCCAAAGTCCGGCCTGCAAAATAGGAGAGAAGCTGGCTTTTGCAATACGCCCCAACAAAAGAAGTTGTGGTATAATAATAGGGAAACCCATGATAGCCATAAGTGCAGCCTGCTGTTGTGCTTTTGCGGCAATGGCTGCCAGAAAGGTGAAAATAAAACTAAGCCCAATGCCACCCAAAAAACTAAGGCCTATAAACTGAACAAGATAAAGAATGGGGTTGCCCAGTAATAACATGAAAATAAAGAGGCTTAGTAGGCTCATTAACATCATGAGCAAGGCATTGAAAATTAGTTTAGAGAGAATAAAATCTCTGGCGCCGGCGATAGAATAATAATATAACATACGGCCTTTATTATCCTGCAAAAAGCTTTTTGCAACTGCGTTTACGCATACAAATAGTTGAATAACCCAGAATAATGCATTCCAAACGGCGGGTTCAGGTTCGCCCATAGATAGATATACCACGAATATGGTAGAAGCTACATACAATAATACCCCGTAAAAAGTATACTGTTGCCTTATTTCGAGCAAAAGATCTTTTTTGATGAGTGTTATGATATGTGCACCTTTATTTGCCATTAGTGCGCAAATGTAAAAGCATATTTGATTAGTTGCTTAATTTACAGGAACATAGTTTATTGCCCCTGTTGCCATATGGTGTATTTGCCTTTTGCTGCCCTATTTGTTGCTGTACAAGAGTGCGACGCAAGTAAAGCTGCCTGCTTACAATAAAGTTTGGCTAATAATAGCAAAGAAAATATCAGGCGTTTTGCAAAAAGTGTATGGTTCTTTTTACTACTGCATCCATTGCCTGTGGTAAATTATCGGCCGTCCAGGGATGCTTGCGGCCAAATACATGATCGCTATCTATAATAAAAAGCGAGGCAGCAGGCTGTAACTGCGCTAAATGATAAGCACTATTAACGGGTACAGCTTTATCATTTAAACCATGGCAAATTAGTAGGGGTATATTAATGTTTTGGATGGCTTGCTCAATATTTAATATTGTACTGTTTTGAATAAAATCCTGGTATAGCTGGTAGTATAAAGGCATTTGCTGATTGGTTCGGGTATTGGTATAATAGGCTACACCTGTTTGCTGCCAATCGTTTAGTTGATTCTGCGTCCAGTTAGTCCATGGTGTCTTACAGGCTGCCACTGCTGCCCAGGTAACCAATTGCCTGATACGGGCATCCACGGAGGTTTGCAATATGGCCATACCGCCGCCAAGACTATGCCCGATAAGACTGAGTTTGGCTGGGTTTATTTGATTGGCATAGGGGTTATCCTGCTCAACAGCCCAGTTGATGACAGCGTTAAGATCATATAGTTCTTTTGTATAATTATTGTTGCCAAATAGCTCCAGCTGTGTAAATGCTTCTGGTTCCTGAATGGAAGTGCCGTTATGGGAAAAATTAAATTTGATAAATACAAATCCCAGGCTGGCAAACCTATTGGCAATTAAATCGAAATTTCCCCAGTCTTTAAAACCATTAAATCCATGTGCGTAAATTACAACAGGCTTTTTGGTGGTACTGTTGATAAAGCAAATGTCGATGCCTATTGGGTAATTTTCTGAACCCGGGATGCTGATATTTTTAATGAGTTGCATAGGGATAAAAATAAGACAAAGCTGCAGTATGCTTAATATAAAACAAAAAACAGCCACAAAAGAGTGGCTGTTTTTCTATGGTAGATGTGTTTTACAGGCTAGATTATATAGTGTTGCAGTGTTGTATATTACAATATACTATGTTGCTTAATCGTGCTCAGATTTGATGATTACTGCATCAGCACTAAAGGTGATTTCCCATTTTACAGAAGATCTTAGGAAATGCGCTTTCCAGGTACCATCATTATATAATTTCCACTCATACACATTATCACTTGGGAATTGTGACCTGAATACATTTAAAATGGCTAAAGGAACCGGTGCTTCCAAACAAATGGTGCTATGTTTAGATTCATGGCCTTTGTCATCGAAATGCGCTTCGTGACGTTGGTTGTCTTCGTTAAACTGGCAGATAAAGCTATCACTGCTATTATGTTGCCATTCAGTTTCTGTGGCGTTGCTGAAAGTGCTGGTAAATGTATTCATTACAGCTTGCGGTACGCTGGAAGCTGCGATAATGTTAACTGTACCTGTTGTACCACCTGCCTGAGCTACTTCTTTTTTACATGATACCAAAGAGAATAAAAGAACTGCTGCTAATAAAATGTTGCGTTTCATACCCGTATATTTATTTTGTTTTTAAACTGTTTACATATTTAGGTTGCAGCAGCAGAATAAAATGTAACCAAAGCAATTATATATTTTAAATTTTAATGTAGGAGATGGGTAATTGTAATGGCTTATTGGAAGAAGCCGGGTAAAATGAAAATAAAAGAAACATTGCTGATTTAAATATCATTTAATATTTTTACCGACTAATAATTTTGGTTTATGACTATTGATCAGTTTAAGACGTTGAATCATCCTGAGAAACTTAAAGAAATTAAATACAACGGTATTTTGTTGGGTAGTTTCGAACGCAATAATGAACCTGGCGGTAAAAAACAACCAGGTGATTTATTTGAATTACATGATTTCTGGGTTTTTTTAAGTGAAGACGAACAAACTGTAATTCCTACCCGCCGAAATATTTATATCCCGGAGAAATCGGAATAAATAATTTCTATCTAATCTATTATTCAGGCGAAACGGTTTATATAGTTTGCCAAAAAAATAAAAAAAGTCCCAATGGGACTTTTAATTTTTTCTCTTTCTTAAGAAAGAAAGCTTTTCGAATGGATATTGGATATTTGGATATGTCAAAAATAGCCTCCATGAATGGGTAAGCCGTGCAAAAAGGGGTTAATGGATATCCTAATCGGACCTAATATGTCTTTTTATTGTATTTCAATTCCCTTAAATTAGGTGGCAATTTACACTGGTTGTGGAAATTTGCCTATAGAGTAGATTTAACTGTAAAAGTGCAGTTTGGCAATGATTAACCAGGTGTTTTGTTATAATTTTTTAAAAAAATAGGAATACATTATCCCAAAATAGGAAAATTTGAATTTGCTGATTTCGTAAACTGTTGATTTGTAAGGATTTGTGGAAGTGGCATGTGATTGGCTATATTGTAACAAACCTTAAATATCGTTAAAACGAATCCAATGAAAAAGTCAATCCTATTTGCAATTATTTCAATTTCTTTTTTCGCTTGTACCAAAGAAACTATTCAGCCAACAGCCATTGGTTCAAATGCTAGTGGTGAATCATTACGTTTTTCTCAGCCCAGAGTAGAATTTAAAGTATCTGATCCTTATACTATTTATTTATCCCAGGGACTTAATACTTTACAAAGTGATAGCTTTTATGTAGAAAACGATACTTCTTTTATTTCTTCGTTTTTATATGTTATTTCTGGACATCCTAACTTGTCTAATTTCAAATTTTATTTGAATGGCGGACAGTTAAATGCTACAATAACTTATTTCAATGATACTATTGTTGTATCTGCCAGAAGAAAATTAAAATTAGCTCCGGGCAGTTATAGTTATATTCTTCAGGCTAAAACAACCGGCAATTCAGGTACTGAATTTTCAACTGCCTTGAATAGTGCCATTATAGTTGATAGACAAGGATTTATGGCAGAAATATTGAATTTACCTTCAGTAGGTAATTCAATGATTATAAGATAGTTTTTGGTTATTACTTTACCTCTCTTAAACCCATGTGTATTGCATGGGTTTTTTATTTTGGAAACAAGGGTGTGCCTGAAGTTTAATGCATATAATGGCTGTTAAAATAGCTGCTATGAAAACAGAACAATGAAACGAGCGTGGCAAGAGGTGATGCCAGCTGTTCAATTGCCGGTTACCAAAAAATACATGCCTTTTTGCGCTATAACTTTTTTACCATCCAGATATTACAACCAAAATGACCTGATTTACCCATTGGTCCTGTTAAATAGGAGAAGCCTTGTTGTTCATAAAGACCAACCGCAATATTTAACTCGGGCATGGTTTCCAGGTACATTTTTTCAAATCCCATTTCTTTGGCTTTTGTAAAACATTCCTGCATCAGTAATTTGCCAAGACCTCTGCCCCGGGCACTTTTTGAAAGGTATAATTTAACCAGTTCGCAACAATTTTCGGGCAAGCCAGCTGTTGGGAAAATTCCGGATCCGCCAACAATGGTATCGTTGATGGAGGCAATAAAATAACAGGAATTTGGATGCTGAAACAAGCTAAATAAATCATCAGTGGTAGGATCGTAATAAACAGTGCCGGGTTTATTGGCACCAAACTCGCTTAACACGTTTCGAATAATTGTGGCTATGTGGGCATTGTCGTGCGGAAGTATTTGCCTGATATGAATATCGTTCATTTAGTAAATTGCTTAATATATTTATTTAACTAACGATAAGAACAGGGATATCAACCCTATGCCTAACCGTATTAACTGTTTCACCAAAAATAAGGTCTTTTAACCCCGTATGTTTATGTGCACCCATTATTAATAAATCGGCTTCTTCTTCTTTTACGATGCGTACAATTTCTTTAACGCGGTTTCTATATCCTAATACCCCTTTTACGGTGTATCCCATTGCTTGTAACTGGTTTGTATATAGGTTAAGCCTTTCTGCATCTTTTCTTGTTTCATAGTCATCCGTGGCCTCCCCAAGATAACCGGATGAGGCCGTTTCTACAATATGCATTAGCACATAGCTGGCTTTGTTATTGCCCTGTGCAATGGCATAGGCAATTATTTTTTCATCACTATCAGAGAAGTCCAAAGAAACAGCAATGGTATTCATTTGCGGTACCGATAAATTTTCAATAGGTTTTTGTTCGCCATGTATCAATACCTTTTTGTTTAGTTTACGTTTGCGAATTATCGGCAAAAAAGTCATCATACAAAACAGCCATAAAAATGCCAGCCATGCTATTACAATCAGTGTTTTAAGCCAGCTATTATCACTTGAATTAAAAAACGCAATTGATTCGTCTAATACCAGTTTTACATTTAAAAAAATAAGAATGCCGGCAACAATCCATGATATTATTTTTATTGGCGTGGTAATTACAAATTTTCCCATGGTTTCTTTATCGCTAACAAAATGAATTAGGGGTATTACTGCAAAACCTAGTTGCAGGCTTAACACCACCTGACTTAATACCAGCAAGTCATCCAGATTTTCATCCCCCGAAATTAGGATAACCGCAACTGCAGGTGTAATGGCAATAAGCCTGGTAATTAGCCTGCGCATCCATGGGTTAATTCTTAATCTTAAATAGCCTTCCATTACAATTTGTCCTGCCATGGTACCGGTAACTGTGGAACTTTGTCCGGCAGCAATTAATGCTATGGCAAATAGTATAGGTGCCAGTGCATTACCTAATAATGGTGCCAGCAATGTATGGGCGTCTTCAATTTTGGCTACTTGTGTATTGCCTGTTTTATAAAATACACTTGCTGCTAATACCAGTATAGCTGTATTTACAAAAAATGCGGCATTAAGGGCAATAACACTATCAATTCTATTGAATTTTAATGCCTGCTGAATACTGGCATCATCTGTTTTTATTTTTCTTGTTTGTACCAGCGCCGAGTGCAAATACAGGTTATGTGGCATAACAGTAGCACCAATAATACCTACCGCAATATATAAGGCCCCATCATTTAAAGACGTAGGTATAAAACCTTTGAGTACTTCACCGGCATTTGGCTGCGCAAAAATAATTTCAATTAAAAACGACAAGCCAATAATAAGTACCAACGCAATAATAAAAGCCTCCAGTCTTTTTATGCCTTTTCGTTGCAGGTATAATAACAAAAAGGTATCCAGCACGGTAAAAAACACTCCATATAAAATGGGTAACCCTGTAAGCAGGTGAATACCAATGGCCATACCCAGTACTTCTGCAAGATCGCAGGCGGCTATTGCCAGTTCTGCCAGTACATACAAACAAAAATTCACCATTTTGGGATAGGTTTCCCGGTTGGCCTGTGCCAAATCTCTTCTTCTAACAATGCCAAGTCTGGCACTTAAACCTTGCAGCAGCAATGCCATAAGGTTACTCATTAACAATACCCATATCAGTTTATATCCAAATTGAGAACCACCTTGTAAATCGGTAGCCCAGTTGCCGGGGTCCATATAGCCTACGCTTACCAGGTAAGCGGGTCCAAGAAACGAAAATATTTTTTTCCATTTCTTTCCAGGTTGAGTGGTGTCAACAGTTTCATGTACTTCACTCAGCGATGTAGTTCTGTTTTTTGTTGTCATTTTAGTTATTTCAAACAGTGCAATATGTTTTACCAAAAAATGTATTCATCTTATTAGCCAGGCTTTTTTGTACTATATAGCTTTGCTTGCGTCGCACTCTTGTGCGTTCTTATCGCTATGCAGCTTTTTAAACTGGCTTTACAAATAAAACTGTAGCCAATTGTTTACTAATTGTGGCTGTATTCTCCCCATCTATCAATAATTCCAGCGATTCATCAAAATCAAATTTCTTTTTAATCTCTACAGTTGAACCTATGGTAATTGATTTATGTTTTAATAGTTCAAGTAATGGTGTAGATTGGCTACCTACCATAGTAACTACAGATTTTTTTTGTTCGGGTAATTCTGTTAACAGAATTTGTTGTACAGCATTCATTTTGCCGTTGCTGTCAGGTATGGGGTCTCCATGTGGGTCAAATCTGGGGAAATCCAGAAAGCTATCCAGCTGATCAATTAATTTTTTACTGGTTATATGTTCCAGTTCTTCCGCAATTTCGTGTACCTCATCCCAGCCAAAAGATAATTTCTCTACCAGAAAATATTCCCAAAGGCGGTGTTTACGTACTATGCCCAATGCCACTTTTTTTCCCTGAACGGTAAGCTGAAATTCTTTATAAGGTTCATAATGAACCAGTTTTTTGGCCTTTAACTTTTTCAGCATATCGGTTATAGAGGCAGGTTTTGCTTTTATGGTAGCGGCTAATTCGTTGGTAGTTACATAGCCGGTACCCTGTTGCAAATGGTAAATGTTTTTGATATAATTCTCCTCAGATGCTGAATAATTAGGTAGCACAAAAAATAAATTTAGGCAAACCTAAAAAAAAATCCCCATATCATATCCTGTGAAACCTATATTTTTATCAAAACTTTCTGCATGTATAAATACGCGATTGCCTGTTTATTAATATTGGCAGGTATTGCCTGTAAAAATGATAAAGTATCTCTTTCCGGCGATTCGCCTGTGGATATGAAAGATTTTATGGAGGCATTCCCCACTGTAGCCCTGCCTTATAAAATTGCAGACTCTAATATGGTTAAACTTGCTGATACCACCAGAATTAGCTACGCTATTTTTACTGAGTTTATACCCGACACGGTGTTAACCGCCCTGTATGGTAAGAATGCCAAAAAGATGCTAATACACCCAGTTGCAAAAATTGAGAAAGAGCAGGAAATATACTTGTTGGCTAACCTAAAATTAAATGGCAAAACAGCCTTATTTGTTTTTTTATTTAATAGCGAAAACAAATACATCACCAGATATCAGCTGCTTAGTCAGCAGGTAAAAGATGAATATGCCAGAAATGTGGCCATTACCTCAGAGCCAACTTTTATTATTTCAAGGGAGAAATCCAATAGTGCCGGCGACTTTTTTTATACCCGAAATGGGGTAGCTTATAACAATGGATCTGGTAGTTTTATTACAGTGATGAGTGATAATAATGAAGACCTGAAGAAAATAAATGAAATAATAAACCCCATTGATACCTTAGCCCATAAAAATAAACTAAGTGGCGATTACGTAAAAGATAAACGCAATTTTATCTCGCTACGTGATGGAAATAATAACAAGTATATTTTCTTTATACATTTTGAAAAAAATGGTGGCGATTGCATTGGTGAATTAAAAGGTAATTTAACCATGAGAGATGCAACGCATGGTTATTTTCAGGAGAGTGGCGACCCATGTGTAATTGACTTTGTTTTTTCCGGTAAAACTGTTAAGGTAAAAGAACAAGGCAACTGTGGCAATCACCGTGGTATTAAATGTTTTTTTGATGATGCGTATAATAAAATCAAGGATAAGAAAATTCCTTCCAGAAAATAGCTTTTAATGGGTATTAAACAATACCGCCTAAAGCTTGTTTACACCTAAATGTACCAACAAACTGCAAACTGCAGCTGCCATAAATGAGGAACCTTGAACCGAGCGTGGCAAGAGCAGTGGCATATAGATTTTTAGCTGGCTACATGATATTTTTTAATTATTAACCGCAAACCTTTGCATAGGCGTAAGTATAATTAGAAAGTTTAATATTGAGTAATAATAAAAAATAAGGATACTTTATTTTATTGTGTAAAAAATACATTTTAAATAATAAGCTGTAAATTGCGCAGGCTTTTAAATCCAAAACAAAAGATATGAATTTCAGAAACTTTCAGGTACCCTATTCGATTGACGACCGTTATAGCAAAAAAGTAGCTTATTTTTCAATGGAATTTGCAGTACATCAGCCCTTGAAAATCTACAGTGGCGGTCTCGGTTTTCTGGCAGGTTCTCATATGCGTAGTGCATTTGAATTAAAGCAAAATTTGATAGGTATAGGTATACTTTGGAAATATGGTTACTACGATCAGGCACGTAATCAGGATCAAACCCTGCAAGTTACCTGGATGGAGAAAATATTTAGTTTTCTGGAAGATACCGATATTAAGTTCCAGATTTTGATTCATGATCATCCGGTTTGGGTAAAAGCCTATTATTTAAGGCCTGAAACCTTTAATACAGCACCATTATTTTTTCTGAGTACTGATTTGCCGGAAAATGATTATGTATCTCAAACCATTTCTCACCGACTGTACGATGCAAATGTAGCTACCAAAATTGCCCAGTTTATTTTATTAGGTGTAGGTGGTGCCAAACTGATAGATGAATTGGGGTATTCTCCTGATCTATATCATTTAAATGAAGCGCATGGTATTTCAGCCGCATTTCATTTGCTGAATAAATTTAAGAGTGTTGATATGGTGCGCAAGCATCTGGTGTTTACTACCCATACGCCTGAGGAAGCCGGCAATGAAAAACACGATATTTACCTATGCCATAAAATGAGTTATTTCTGTGGCCTGAGTATTGATGAGGTTAGAAGATTATGTGGCGTTACCGATGATTTATTTAACCACTCTCTTGCTGCTTTACGTTTTGCCAAACTGGCTAATGGTGTTTCTGAATTGCATGGGCATGTTTCCAGAGAAATGTGGAGTAAATATGAAGGTATTTGTCCCATTATTTCTATTACCAATGCCCAAAACTACCGTTACTGGGCCGATAAGCAATTATACCGCGCCAAAGACGAAGCCAACGATTGGGCTTTTGATGACCGCAAAAAATATTTAAAGAAAAGAGCTTTTGATATTGTGGCCGATCAAACTGGTAAATTATTTGACCCTAATGTATTAACCATTGTTTGGGCACGCAGGTTTGCTGGTTATAAACGCGCCGATTTCCTTACCCAGGAAATGGATCGCTTTAATAAATTGATCAATAATACCAAATATCCCATACAGATTATTTGGGCTGGTAAACCTTACCCATTGGATTACCCTTCTATTTCTCAGTTTAATAACCTGGTACACTTAAGCAAAAATTATAAAAATGTTGCGGTATTGATTGGTTATGAGCTGGGCTTAAGTAAGCGGTTAAAACAAGCTTCAGATATTTGGCTTAATAACCCACGTGTGCCACGTGAAGCTTCCGGTACCAGTGGTATGACTGCCTGTATGAATGGAGCCGTAAATGTGTCTACCGATGATGGATGGATACCAGAATTTATCAACCACGGTCATAATGGTTTTGTCGTGCCTAAGGCAGATTATAAAAATATGACGGTGCATGAACAGGATAAATACGATTTTGATAAACTGTACGATATCCTTGAAAACCAGGTATTACCATTATACTACGATAGTTACGATACCTGGAGACAAGTAGTAAAAAATGGTATGACAGATGTACGCTTTCAGTTTGAAAGTAACCGTATGGCCGACCAGTACTACGAATTACTGTATAAATAATAAAGCATTTATGCTATTTATAAAAGGGCTGCCAACCGGCAGCCCTTTTTATTGTATCTATTCCCATAAAATACTCCTGAAACCTGTATTTATTGCGTAGTATTTGGCATATTTGTACACGCTTTATAAAAATAAAACATAAGGGCTATGGCAAACAATAACGATATAAAAGTACTGGTAGTAGGTTGTGGAAATATGGGTGCATCGCATGCAACTGCATACCATCACCTGGACGGTTTTAGTATTTGTGGTATTGTATCAACCGGTAAAAGCAAGGAGGTATTAAACGATAAACTCGGCGGCGGCTATCCTTTATTTAGCGATTACACAGAGGCATTGGCTGCCACCAAACCAGATGCGGTATGCATTGCTACTTATCCGGATACGCATGAAAGCTTTGCCATTCAGGCTTTGGAAAGTGGCTGCCATGTATTTATTGAAAAACCTTTGGCTGATACCGTTGCCGGTGCCGAAAGGGTAGCAGCAGCTGCAGCAAAAGCGGGTAAGAAACTGGTGGTTGGTTATATTTTAAGACACCACCCCTCATGGGAGAAATTTATTGAACTGGCACAGCAATTAGGCAAACCATTGGTAATGCGTATGAACCTGAACCAGCAAAGCCATGGCATTATGTGGAATGTACACCGCAACCTGATGAAAAGCCTTAGTCCAATAGTTGATTGTGGTGTGCACTATATTGATGTAATGTGCCAGATGGTGCGCAGCAAGCCCATTCAGGTAAGTGCTATTGGTGCCCGGCTTACCGAGGAAATACCAGCCGGCAATTATAATTACGGACAATTACAAATACGCTTTCAGGATGGCTCTGTGGGCTGGTACGAAGCCGGCTGGGGCCCAATGATGAGCGAAACCGCCTTCTTTGTAAAAGATGTAATTGGCCCGAAAGGGGCCGTTTCTATCGTGGCAAAAGAAGCCTCTGGTGCAGGAAAATCTGACGCCGTGGAAGCACATACCAAAACCGAGAATATTCGCCTGCACCATGCTGATTTGAACGATCAAAATGCCTTTACAAAACCAGATGAATGGTTTCAGCTGGCCGATGAGCCCGATCATCAGGAGCTGTGTAACCGGGAGCAGCTGTATTTTAAAAATGCCATTTTGCAAAATATAGACCTTACCGATCATGTAGAAGATGCTGTAAACAGTTTACGTATTGCTTTTGCCTGCGACGAAAGTGTGCGCACAGGCCAGGTGGTAATGCTTTAAATACCTATACATTTTATGTACCGGGCTGTAGTTATTATGGCAGCGCTGCTTGCGTCGCACTCTTGTACGATTAGATACCCTATTGGGCTTTTACAAAAGCAAAAACATTTATTAAATAACTATTCATGCTTCTGTTGGCGTACCCGTCAAAGAAAGTCTAGTGGTGAAAACAACAGCAGCGTAAGTGAGGTGTTTTGTTGTAGCTTGGTTGATGCTTTTGTTTGCTATTGCACAAACACGCTACGCTTCATGGCTTGGCTGTATAATCTCCCTTGAATGGTTAGGCCATTTTTTTATCTTTACTTTTTTCTAGCACCCATAATTATAAAACTAATGCCTATAATAGCAAAAAGCCCAGCTGAAATAAATTCTGATTCCTTATTCTCTGTTTCAAATAGGAAAATATCTGTACTGTCATTATGCATTAAATTAATTGTATCTCCAACTTTATGAGTGTCAGAAAAAGCACAGCCAACACTTTTGTCAAATTCACTTCCTGCATATGTAAATTTCATGAATTGGTTTGATTTTGTACCAATGCAATTTGGAATATATGTAATTGTTGCTTTTACTATTTCTCCGGTTATTTGAACCTTGTATTCTTGTATATCTCTTTTTAGTGGAACTAAACAGAAAAATATAATCATAAGAAGTCCGCCGATAATTAGAAATAGTTTCATTTTATTAAATATTTTAGAAAATGCCTACCTATATTTTCATTTATAAGTTTGCTTAATATACTAGCAAACAACTCTAAGCCTTAGACTATAAACGATATCCTGTATATTGTAAAACGATTGATAATCAACAAACTGTCATTATGCACTTTGTATTGCTTATCATATCAATCCAACTTGTTCGGTTTTGTTACCGTTTCACGCCCTAAGGTACAAGGCTGAGGGCGTGAATGATTGCTTTACAATTTACTATTTTGTTAAAAATATGGATTTGTTTAAGTAGCCAATTTACAATTTGGTTTATTTAGATAAATGCAACACCAAACATGGCAAAGGCGGCCACGGAGTTAAAAAGAATAGCCCCATTTGTAACCAACCGATGAAGTGCTTGCGACGCAAGGGACGATGCCATGAAACTCCTCTGCTGGTATTAAAGGGCTATTTAAACGAATTTATTTTTTTAAGAATGGTCTCTTTGTCGGCAGTGGTTTTGGCCAATGCCAGGGCCTGTTTGGTGTGCTGCAATGCTTTGGCATCATCTATACTTGTATATAAATTGCCCAGCAGCGAGTGGTATAAATGGTTATTGGTAAGCTGCAATTTCTCGGCCTGTATAATGGCTTCTTTTTTGCCATTGGCTTTAGACAGGGCATAGGTTCTGTTTAATGCAGCAATAGGTGTGTACTCAATCTGCAATAATTTATTGTATAACTGTAAAATGTTTTCCCATTTTTCGAGCGTATCTGCTTTATGGGTATGCCAGTAAGCAATGGCCGCTTCTACATGGTATTTGGTAAGCGTATTGCCGGTAGAGGCACGGGTTAAATAATACTCACCCTTTTGTATTAATGCTTTGTTCCAAATGGTTTCATCCTGTTCTTCGTACAAAACCATTTCGCCCTGTTTATTTATCCTTGCCTCAAAACGGGAGGCATGAAAACACATCAATGCCAGCAATGCATTAGCAGCAGGTATATTCGTTTGCTCATGTTCGGTTAGCATTAAGTTGAGTCGCATGGCTTCCAGGCAAAGCTCTTTACGCAAACCGGTGTTTTGAGATGCGGAGTAATACCCTTCGCTAAACAATAAATACAAAGTGGTTAAAACGGTATGCAGCCTGCTCTCAATTTCTTGTTGTGCCGGTATGGCAATACTTATTTTTTCTGTTCTAAGTTTTTCTTTGGCCCTTGCCAATCTTTTATAAATGGTTTCTTTATTGGATAAAAAAGCATCGGCAATTTCCTCTGCGCCAAACCCGCACAATATGCTAAGCGATAAACCAATTTGCGCTTCGGCCGGTATGGCCGGGTGGCAAATGGCAAACATCATTTGTAACTGGCTGTCGCTAATGTTTTTGGTGGATAGGTCAATTTCCGGTGTGGTATCAGCCATATCCTGTTCTTGCAAAACGTTACTAATTTTTTGCTTAAAAAGGGTATCGCGTCTTAAAAAATCTACGGCTTTATTTTTAGCCACCATATATAGCCAGGCCGCAGGGTTATTGGGTAGGCCTTTAAGTCCCCATGTTTCGGCAGCCAATAAAAAAGTATCGCTTACAATATCTTCTGCGGTGGCAATATGTTCTACCCCAAATAACTTACACAGCACCGAAATAATTTTGCGGTACTCGGTACGAAACAAATGTGGTATTAATTCATTTTGCTGCATAATAAAAGCCTCCCGTCAACAGGCGGGAGGCGGTAAAAGTATCAAACCCTTTTAGTTCATGGATACAATTGTTCTAATTTCAACATTGCCGCCAACCATTAAAATAGGACAGCCTTTAGCAAGTTCGGTAGCTTCTTCCAAAGAGTTGGCTTTTACAATGATATAGCCCCCAATGGCTTCCTTAATTTCAACATAGGGGCCATCGGTTACTATATTGCCAGTTTTTAAAACACGGCCATCTGCTTCCAGGCGGTTGCCGGAGTTAGCCAGTTTGTTTTGTGCGGCAATATTGCCAATCCAATCCTGCCAGGGTTTCATCATAGCCTGCAATTGCTCGGGCGATAATGCCGGCTCGCTGGCTATATGTTCTCTTCTAAAAATCAATAAAAATTCTTTCATGAGTAATTATTTATTTGTTTGAATGTAAGGCAACCGCATTGCCTTCGGTATCTAAAAAAAATGCCATAAAGCCAATATCATCGCTAATCTTTGTTTTGGGCATCAACACCTGTCCGCCTGCAGCAGCTATATTGCCAAGAGCTGCAGACAAATCAGGATTGCCATTCAGGTAAATTTTGGCACCACTGGCGCTGGGTTGGTGCATACTGCTTTCTACCAGGGCGCCAGATACTTTGCCATTCATATTTTCTGATGGAAAGTAAGCCATTTTTCGGCCCATCATTTCCTGTAATGGCATTTCAATATTAAATACTTTTTCATAAAAATCTTTTGCACGGTTAATATCCAATACAGATATTTCAAACCAGTTGAGTGCATTGGCTGTGGCTGTCATTTTTTTTATTTGTTTTATTGTTATAAAATGAGTGTTACATCATTATTACGAACAGCCTTTGTATCACTGGACAAATATGTAAATATATTTTTTTTTGAGCCCGGCAAAACAACTTATAAGGGGCATTCTTGCGTCGCACTCTTGTACGGTTGGATTGTGTATGGGACTTTTACAAAGCCAAAAGAGCACGGTTTAAAATTAAAATCGTGTCACAAATTCATATTACTATAAACCTTAGCCAAAAACGTGATAAATCACGGGGTGCGTGATTTATCACAGACCAAATTGCGTGATAAATCACGCTTTTTGGTGTTACCAGGATATATAAATTTGTTGAAGCGATTTCAAACTATTTTATTTAAAAGATTGACGCATTAAACAATACAAATTGTATTATTAAAGTTTGTGTATTAGCAATGGTTTTAAAATATATTTTATTAAATGATAGGATCTATCCTTAAGTTAGTAGCAATTTTAAAGAAAACATCTCTATATGAAAATTAGACTTTTAGTATCGATTTTAGCATTTGCACAAATTGTTTTTGCACAGACAGATAAACTCTCAAAAGTATCAGGTACAAAATGCAGCTTAGTTGCGCCAAGTGGTTTTGTTGCAGCAACAAGTTTTAGTGGTTTTCAAAATATTAAAAATGGTGCATCTATAGTAATTAACGAACTTCCAACACCTTATCAATCTCTTGTTGAAGGCTTTACAGCAGAAGCTTTAAAATCAAAAGGTATGATTCTGGTAAAGAAAGAAACTATTGACTTCAATGGCGCAAAGGCTACACTAATAAATCTTACCCAATCAGCCAATGGGACGACTTACTTAAAACAGATGCTGGTTTTTGGAGACACAAAAAATACTGTTATAGTAAATGGCATATATCCAGAAGCGTCAAAAGAAATTGGTGCAAAAATTAAGGAGGCTTTATTATCGACTGTTTATTCCAATTCGCAAACTGATAAGCCACTTGAGGCTTCAACTTTTGGAATTGACGTTAAGGATACAGATTTCAAACTTCTAAAAAATATGTCAGGTAGTTTTCTTTACTCTACTGATGGAAAATTTCCTTCTGAAAAGCCAACTTTAATTGTGGGTAACTCTATAGCAAAAATTGCTAGCCAAAATCAAAAGAAATATTCGGAAGAGAGACTTAAAAAACTTCCTGGAGGAGAACTTAGTGTTATCAAGGAAATTAAAGAAATATCCGTTGACAATTTAAAAGGCTATGAGATTGTTGCTGATGGAAAAACAAAGGATGATAAGCCTGTATTAGTGTATCAAGTAATGCTCTTTAATGACAAAGGAGACTATTACATAATTGTTGGGCAAGCCAAAGATGAGTTTCAGAAAAATTTGGCGGCATTCCAAAAAATTACCCAAACATTCAAACGCATGTAGACTAAACTGCTATCGACATAGTTTGACTGCTACTGTTGGTGTCCGCGTTGCGCTTCCGGTGGCGTCCCCGACAACGGTAAACGAAATTAAACTTCCATAATCAATTTATTCGCTTCGGTAAAAGCCCAATAGATAATCCAACCGTACAAGTGAGTGACACAACGATGCTCCATAGCCATTCTATTGCTTGCTTACTAATAAACAAATGATTTGCCTTGCTGATTTTACTTTATAAAAACCTGGCGGTATGGCTGTTTTTTTGCTTTTTTAATTCGGCCGGGGTGCCCGCAAATACAAGGCTGCCGCCACCATCACCTGCTTCGGGGCCGAGGTCTATTACCCAATCGGCATTTTTAATTACATCGGTATTGTGTTCAATTACAATAATAGAATGCCCCTGCTCAATTAACGCATGAAAGGAGGCGAGGAGTTTATTGATATCGTTAAAATGCAGCCCCGTTGTTGGCTCGTCGAAAATAAAAAGTATATGTCCGCTGGCTTTATTTTTACCCAGAAAAGAAGCCAGTTTTACCCGCTGCGCTTCGCCACCACTTAGTGTATCGCTGCTTTGTCCAAGTTTGATATAACCAAGACCCACATCCTGTAATGGCTGCAGGGCTTTGGCCAGGTTTTTTTCTGCCGCAAAAAAGGCAATGGATTCATCTACACTCATTTCCAGTACATCAAAAATGCTTTTGCCTTTGTATTGTACTTCTAATACTTCTTCTTTAAATTTTTTGCCGCCACAAACTTCGCAGGTTAAATGTACATCGGCCAAAAATTGCATTTCTACAACCTGTTCGCCTTCGCCTTTACAGGCATCGCAGCGGCCGGCATCCACATTAAAAGAAAAGTGCTTGGGCAAAAAGCCACGGATTTTTGATAAGGGTTGCGAGGCATATAATTCCCTTATTTCATCGTAGGCTTTTATATAGGTTACAGGGTTACTGCGGGATGATTTACCAATAGGGTTTTGGTCTATCATTTCTACCTGAGTAATATAACTGGTATCTCCGGCAATGGCTTTATGAAAGCCAGCTTTGTCGCCAAATTCGCCGGTAAGCTGACGCATAACGGGATAAAGTATTTTTTTTACCAGCGTGGTTTTCCCACTGCCGCTAACACCACTTACCACGCATAACATGTTCAGCGGAAAATCTACCGTAATATCTTTAAGGTTATGGTGGCGGGCACCTTCAATACGTATATATCTGTTAAATGGCCTTTGCACTTTGGGTACACTTACGGTTAATTCTCCCGTGAGATACTTACCGGTAAGGCTATTGGGGTTACTGATGATAGCATTATAGTTGCCTGTGGCAGTCACTTCTCCGCCCAGGTAGGAGGCCAGTGGCCCCATATCGATTATATGATCAGCATTGCGCATCATCATTTCATCGTGCTCTACCACTACCACGGTATTGCCTTCATCCCTTAACTGTTTTAATACCGTTATTAATCGTTCTGTATCCCTTGAATGCAAGCCGATGGATGGCTCATCCAGAATATACAATGAGTTGGTTAAGTTGCTGCCCAAACTGCGTGTAAGTTGTATACGCTGGCTTTCACCACCACTTAAAGTATTGGCTAAGCGGTTAAGGGTTAAATAGCCAAGACCAACATCCAGTAAGGTTTGCAAGCGCTGGTTTATTTCTATTAATATACGTTTGGCCACCGTGGCATCATGATCGGATAATTTGATATTGTTAAACCATTGCTTTTGGTCTTTTACCGGCATTTCGCAGAGTTCGCCTATATGCTTTTGGTGCACTTTTACATACAGTGCTTCCTTACGCAGGCGGTAGCCTTTACAATCGGGGCAATTGGTTCTGCCGCGGTAGCGGCTTAACATTACCCGGTATTGTACCTTATACAGGTTTTGTTCTACTTCTTTAAAAAAGGCATTGATACCATCCAGTTTTCCGGCACCTTCCCATAACAGGTTGTATTGTTCTGTGGTTAAATCGGCAATTGGTTTATGAATAGGAAATTTGTAGGCTGCTGCATTGCGCATAAAATACTCCCGCCATTCGCCCATTTTTTCTCCTTTCCAAGGGGCAATGGCACCATCAAAAACGCTTAACCTTTTGTCGGGAATTACCAAATCGGCATCTATACCCAAAACCTGACTAAAACCTTCGCAGGTAGGGCAGGCGCCATAGGGATTATTAAAAGAAAACAAGTTGGGTACAGGTTCTTCGAAACTTAGGCCATCCAATTCAAATTTATTGCTAAAGTGAATATGCTTTTTACCATCTACTTCAATATACATTTCACCTTCGCCTTCGTAAAAGGCTGTGCCAATAGAGTCTGATATACGGTGAATATCTTCTTCGTCAAATGCTTTGGTAATAATGCGGTCTACCAGCACATAGGCAGGTTCTTTACTTTTTTTGGTAGCTATTTTGTCTTTAAGTGCTTTATCGGTAAGTTCAAGCAGGTCTTCAATTCTCACCGGTTCCTGGTCCAGGTATAAGCGGGAGAACCCTTTTTGTACCAAAATGTTTAATTCTTCCCTTGCCTCTCTGTTGGCATGTTGTTTAAATGCAACCAGTATTACTACTTTGCTGCCATGGGCTAATTGGCTGATGTGTTGCATTACATCGGCTACATCATCTTTTTTTACTTCCCGGCCACTTACCGGCGATATAGTGTGCCCGGCACGGGCAAATAACAACCTCAGGTAATCATAAATCTCCGTCATACTACCCACCGTACTACGGGGGGTACGGGTAATCACTTTTTGTTCAATGGCAATGGCAGGGCATAAACCTTTTATATAGTCTACATCGGGTTTTATCATGCGGCTCATAAACTGCCGGGCATAAGCGCTTAAACTTTCTGCATAGCGGCGCTGGCCTTCGGCAAATAAGGTATCTATGGTTAAGGAAGATTTTCCGCTGCCCGAAACACCGGTTACAACAATCAATTTGTTTCTGGGAAAAGCAACGGTAACATTTTTAAGATTATGTACCCGGGCCCCGTGCACCACAATTTCATCGGCCCCGCTTTTGTAGACATTATTCGACTTTTTTGTAGAAATCTTTTCTGCTCCGCTTGTATTTGTCATTTTTTGCATTGTCTATTACTAACAAAGCAAAATCAATTTTGATTAATTCACAATTTTTTTACATTTTGCATGAGTAATAGTAAATTAATAATTCTATTTTCACATTCACTTCACAAAAACGACACGTATAAGTTAAATTTTACTCATAACCATTTACTGCAACAATAACAGTTTAACCGGTTTGCTTAACCATAAATTAGCAGGTATGAGTAACATTATTGAATTTAACGACACCCAATTAGTCATTGCTTTTCAGGAAGGTAATTCCAACGCACTTGAAGTGCTTATTAACCGCTATAAAGACAAACTCTTTAGCAGCATCCAGTTTATTGTAAAAGACAAATACCTGGCCGAAGACCTGTTTCAGGAAACTTTTGTGCGTATTATTGATACCCTGCGCAGCAGGCGTTACAATGAGGAAGGTAAGTTTTTACCCTGGGCCATGCGTATTGCGCACAACCTGTGTGTAGATCATTTTAGAAAAGTAAAACGCACACCACCCATTGTTACCAGCGATAATAAAGATGTATTTGAACTGGTAGTAGTGGCCAGTGAAAATGCAGAACAAAAGATGATGCGCCAACAGGGGTACGACAGAATGCATACCATGCTGGCTGCCTTACCCGATGAGCAAAGAGAAGTTATTGTACTACGCCATTTTGGTGATATGAGCTTTAAAGAAATTGCCACATTAACTGATTGTAGTATTAACACAGCTTTAGGACGTATGCGTTACGGATTAATTAACTTGCGTAAGATGATGTTAGAAAAACAACTCAGTATTTAATCCAATTAATATATTGTCATCCCAAAGTGTTACCTGCACTTTTTTGCTTGCCAGCATGGGTTCTTTGGGATGACAGCCTAATACAGGCCTTGCTTTGCAGGGCTTTTTTTATGGGCCAAACCTTAGATGCATTTATTGGGCTTTACTTGCGTCGCACACTTGTACCGGGGGAATACTATGCAGCAAAAAATAATATTTCGGTTACAAATTATTGATAATAAAGCCTTTTTACTGCCCGGCCTTTATCCAAACCCTGAAGAGTGCGACGCAAGTAAAGCCCCATATACATTCTATTGCCCGGTACAATAGATTAAATTAACCTTTGCAATGGCAGTTTAAACAATAAAATCAAGGCTTTTAGCAAATAAGGGTTTACCTTGCATGCCGTTTTAACGTTATTAATAGTTATGAGAGACCTTTCTAAATTTGATCCCAACGGCGCCAGCAACCCCAACAATAATATTTTTGGACTTCCCTTTACGGAAGAAGAAGCAAAAGTGGTTATACTTCCTGTGCCATGGGAGGTAACTGCCAGTTATGGTGCAGGTACGGCCCGCAGTCCGGATCATATTTTTAAAGCCAGTATGCAGGTAGATTTATTTGATGCCTATGTACCCAATGGCTGGAGACGCGGTTTTTTATGCGTGAGATAGATAAAAAAGTGCTGATGAAAAGTGATTACTTACGCAAAGAAGCCGAGTTGTATATTGATTATATTTCTAAAGGTGCCAATGTGGATGATAATAAATTCATGACCAAGAGCCTGAAAGAAATTAATGAAGGTGGTAAAATGCTGAATAACTGGGTGTACGAACAAACCATTCAGCTTTTGGATAATGATAAACTGGTGGGTATTGTTGGCGGAGACCACAGCACTCCACTTGGTTTTTATAAAGCACTGGCCGAGAAATATAAAAGCTTTGGCATTTTACAGATTGATGCCCATTGCGATTTACGCAAATCGTACGAAGGGTTTAAATATTCACATGCTTCGGTAATGTATAATGCTTTAGAAACCTTCCCGCAAATAGATCGTTTGGTACAAGTGGCAGTTAGAGATTATTGTGAAGAAGAATGGAATTATATATGTAACAGCGATTATAGGGTAATTACTTTTTTTGATGAACAACTAAAGCATCGCCAATTTGAAGGGGAAAGCTGGAGCAGGATTGCTGATAGTATTGTAGAAAAATTACCACTGAATGTGTATATTAGTTTTGATATAGATGGGCTGGATAGAAAGCTTTGTCCCAATACAGGTACACCTGTAGTGGGCGGTCCAGATGCAGAACAGGTGATTTACTTATTTAGAAAAGTAATAGAAAGTGGCCGCAAGCTGATTGGATTTGATTTGGTAGAAGTAGGTATTGGTGAGCACAATTACGATAGTAATGTTGGTGCCAGAATATTATGGAGAATGTGTAATTTATTGATTAAAAGCAATGTAAATGCCTGAGCAGGTTTATAAGATTGTTATACCCAATGAAAGGTTTAAATATTTATCATCTTTCCAGATATTTATTCTGGGGATTAATGCTATATGTATTTCGTTAATTGCTTATCTGCATAACAAGCCACTTAATTTTATTTGGGCTGTTTTATTGGTTATAAGTATTGTATTTATTTTAAAAAAAGAACACTTAATGCAGTTTCCTTTTTTTAAGAAAACTAATCTGGTTGATTCTGGTTTTTTATGGGCTATTTTTGGTTGGTTATTCTTATTGGAATTCTGGGTGGCATTGGCCGTAACTGTGGTAGGTTTATTACAGGGCCTTGTTAAAAAGCAGTTTGAATTTGTATTTCGCGATAAAGAAATTCATCTCCGTATTTTTCCTCAGCGCAGAATCAGGTGGCAGGACCTGAACAATGTTGTTTTAAAAGATGGCTTATTAACCGTTGACTTTTTAAGCAATAAAATTATTCAGGGTGAAGTTATTCCCGGCGAATCGGATTATACATCTGAAGAAGAATTTAATCAGTTTTGCCAATCTCATTTTACAAGAAAAGATATTTAATTGTTGGTATGCTAACACAATCACCATTTTTATTATACTCAGATAGTAAAGGCAATATTTTTGAAGACAAAACCTTATATGCCGTTGGCCGAGAAGGTTGGGATGCCTTTCCTATACCCGAAGAAGAATGGATAGAATTACCTGATGGTGGCAATTTATACGAATTGCCGGGCCGTAAGGGTATTGGCATAGATGTGCTAACCGGTGATATGCGTTTATGCGAAAAAGGTTGGGCCGTTGCAGCTTTTATTCCCCCGGCACATACCGGGTTATATTTATCGGCTTACGAAACCGAACCCAATGCGCCTACTTTGCCATTGTTTTGTTACACTGCTGCCGGCTGGCATGATAATAAATTTTATGTTCCTGCCGTACGAATTGAGCAGGATATCAGACAGGAATGTGCAGGATATGACGATAAAAAGATTCAATCGGGGGCGCAAATGTTGTTAACGCAATATCCGCATAACAGGCTGGTAAAACACCTGATGGAAAATTGTTGTTTAACCTATACCTGTCCTGCCGCCCGTAATTTTTCCCTTGGCCGGTGGGAATGCCCGGTGCCTTCTTCCCCTGCATGTAACGCTAATTGTATTGGTTGCATCTCTTTTCAGCCGGAGGAAGAAACCATTGTTTCTACCCAAGATAGGTTAACTTTTAAACCTACCGCCGAGGAAATTGCAGAATTTACGGTACCTCATCTAATAGAAGCACCATTCCCTATTATTAGTTTTGGGCAGGGCTGCGAAGGAGAACCCTTACTGATGTGGGAAACTATTCGGGAAGCAATTATTGAAATTCGCAAACACACCCAACGGGGTAGCATCAACATTAATACAAATGGATCTAAACCCGATGCTGTTAAAGCATTATGTGAGGTTGGTTTAAATAGTATAAGGGTAAGTATGAACTCTGCCAGAAAACATATTTATACGCCTTATTACAGACCAAATAATTACCAGTTTGATGATATTGTAGAAAGTCTGAAAGTGATGAGTAGTTTTGGTGGCTGGACAAGCATTAATTATTTTGTTTTTCCTGGTATGACTGATACTGTTGAAGAATATGAAGCATTAAGGCAGCTGATAATCGATACCGACTTAAAAATGATTCAATGGCGCAATTTCAATATAGACCCGGATTGGTATCTCGGAAAAATTGGCATTGCCGAAACCGGCGAATTATTAGGTGTAAAACAATTAATGGAATTGCTGCAGGAGGAGTTTCCTGCACTTAAATTTGGTTATTATAACCCACCAATGGAAAGGCAAACGGGCAATTACGAAGCTGATTTTGCGCATTATTAATTTCCGGCAACTATTCAACTATTGTAATTTGGCTAGCCAAAGAGAAGCATTCATGTGCAATTTTGCATGATCTCCATTGTTATCTTCATCCCGGAAACAAATCTTTGTCAGGTTCAAAACAGGTTTAATCTTTTAAAACTCATATGTGTTAAACCCCTGTATTCTTCATCAATGCTTTTTTATAATATTGTTACATGATAAAAATTCCGCCATACCTAAAAAAGGGCGATACCATTGGCATTGTTTGCCCGGCCGGTTTTATGCCGGCCGAAAAAGCAGCAGCCTGTATTAACACCTTGCAGCAATGGGGCTTTAAGGTTAAAACGGGTAACACGTTGGGCAGTCAATTTCATTATTTTTCCGGCACTGATGAAGCCCGTTTGGCCGATTTACAACAAATGATTGATGATGATACCGTTAAGGCCATCCTTTGCGGAAGAGGTGGCTATGGGGTTACCCGTATCATTGATCAACTTAATTTTAAACGTTTTGCCAAAAAGCCAAAATGGATTATTGGCTATAGCGATATCACTGTATTGCATGCCCATCTGTATAGTACATTACATATTGCTTCCTTACATTCGCCCATGGCCGGCGCCTTTAACGATGGAGGTAGTAATAATGAGTTTGTTGGCTCGCTTCGTAAAGCCTTATTGGGTAAACCGGCAAGGTATACCTGCGCAGCGCATGCAAACAACAGGGCCGGCACGGCTACAGCCCAAATAGTGGGAGGTAACCTTTCGCTGGTAACCCATTTGCTGGGCTCTGCCAGGGCGTTTACCACTACGGGTAAAATACTTTTTCTGGAAGATGTGGGTGAATATATTTATACCATCGACCGCATGATGATGCAACTGCTACATGCCGGTAAACTGGATAAACTGGCCGGACTAATTATTGGTGGCTTTACCGAAATGAAAGATACCACCATACCTTTTGGCGACGAGGTATATAATATAATTGCCGATAAAATAAAGCATTTTAAATACCCTGTTTGTTATCAGTTTCCGGTAAGCCATACAAATGAAAATTATGCTTTAAAAACAGGCGTTGTTCATCAGTTAATCGTAGGTAAAAAAGTAACGCTAAAAGAAATTGTTACCGCATAATTATAGGAAGATAAAGTGTTAGCGCATAGTGCGTTTTTACAATTGAATATTATTTAATAAACAGCATTCAATTTTTTTACCCGGCTATCTGCGCTCTGCTCAGCACCGCTTGCGTCGCACTCTTGTGCTGTAGAATGCTCATCTGCTGTTTAAGAAAAGCTTATACATGTTCCCAAAGTACAAGAGTGCGACGCAAGTAAAGCCGCCCTTTGATTTGCAGTGTGGCTAATAAAACAGCAATCTATAATCTGCAGTATATTTGTTATTGCAAAACCAAAAACGTGTATCATGGCAATCAGAATATTTATTACAGGTGGCACATTTGATAAAGAATACAATGAACTGAAAGGTGAATTGTTTTTTAAGGATACGCATATGCCAGAGTTATTGAAACTTGGCCGTAATAAGGTGGAAGTGGAAATACGCACTTTGATGATGATAGATAGCCTTGAAATGAGCAACGACGACAGAGAACTGATAGCCAGGCAATGCAATAATGCCGATGAAGATAAAATTATTATTACCCATGGCACAGATACAATGGCCGATACAGCAGCGGTTTTAGCCAGAGATGTGAAAGACAAAACCATTGTACTTACCGGCGCCATGATTCCCTATAAATTTGGTAGCTCCGATGGGTTGTTTAACCTGGGTAGTGCATTGGCATTTGTACAAAGTTTGCCCAAAGGTGTTTATGTGGCCATGAATGGCCGTTATTTTCATTGGGATAATGTTAGAAAAAATAAGCAAACCGGTTCTTTTGAAGAAATACATAAATAGCATGTCTGTTGTAAAATAGCAGCATATTACATACAGAATGGTTAACTTTAAAACTACTGTTGTTAAAGCAGGTAAATATGTTACAGGGATTGCTGCTTACTATTAATCCAACCATACTATACATTGCCATTGGCTATATAGCTGTTGTGGTGCTTGCCTACTTTATACAGGAGCGGTTTATATTTAAGCCCGAAAAACTTTCCAGCGATTTTACCTACAAATACGATATTCCTTTTAAAGAGCTTTTTTTTGAAATAGAACAGGGCGTAAGCATCAACGGATTACATTTTTATTGCAACAAACCCAATGGATTAATTCTGTACCTGCATGGCAATACCCGCAGTATAAAAGGTTGGAGCAAATATGCAAAAGATTTTTACCGGTATAATTATGATGTAGTGCTTATAGATTATCGCGGATTTGGCAAAAGCACCGGTAAGCGCAGCGAAAAAGACATTTTAAAAGACATACAGTTTGTATATGATACTTTGGCTGTGATGTATCATGAACATCATATACTGGTGTATGGCCGTAGCATGGGTAGTGGTTTTGCAACAAAAATTGCTGCCGATAATAAGCCCAGGTACCTGATTATAGATTCGCCTTATTTTAGTTTTAAAAAAGTTGCTGAGCGTTATATTCCCTTTTTGCCACACCAATGGGTATTGAGGTATCATTTGCGTACCGATAAATGGATTACCAAAGTAAACTGCCATACCTATATTATTCATGGTACCAAGGATTGGTTAATACCTATTAGCCATAGCGAGCAATTGCAGCAACTTAACCCACATAAAATTACCCTGATACGCATTCATGGTGGCGGACATAATAACCTGCCTTCTTACCCAGAGTACCATAATTTTATCAGGGATATTTTATTGTATTGATATTTGCACCATAACAACAGCAGCATGCGTAACAAAATAAGAAAATGGGTAGTGGTAATTGTGGGTCTGTATATTGTAATTGGTGCTGCACTGTATTTTTTTCAGGATAAGCTGTTGTTGCATCCAACACCGTTGGCGGCCAATTATCAGTTTCATTTTCAGCAAGCTTTTACTGAGATAAACCAGCCTTACGATCATACTACCAGTTTTAATATTATCCGTTTTGCAGCCCAGGGTTTGGTTCGCCATGGTGCGGTAATTTATTTTCATGGTAATATGGAAAATATAAACCACTATGCTGCATACGCACCGAATTTTACCAAAAATGGTTATGATGTTTGGATGATGGATTACCCGGGTTATGGTAAGTCAACCGGCCCGCTAAATGAAGCAATCTTATATACAGAAGCACTGCAGGTGTATAAAATGGTAAGGGGCGCAGGCTATGCTACGGATAGCATTATTATATACGGAAAGTCATTGGGTACGGGCATTGCAGCCCAATTGGCCAGTATAAGAGATTGTAAAAAATTAATCCTGGAATGCCCCTATTACAGTATAGAACACCTTGCTGGTGCATATGCATGGATGTATCCGGTATCGTGGATGTTGCATTATCATTTACCCACCTTTCAAAACCTTCAAAAAGTTACAGCACCTGTTATTATTTTTCATGGTACCAAGGATGGTACGGTGCCCTTTAGCAATTCCTTGTTATTGCAATCTACCGTATTTAAAAAGGGTGATACGCTGTTTCCTGTAAATGGTGCAGACCATAATAATATTTTCGATTTTACACAAGCCCGGCAATTGCTGGATAGTGTGTTAATACAATAAATACAATTATTGGCCCGGCAGAAAACCAAAAAGCAGCTTTACTTGCCACAGTTTACCCCGATAATTTCGGGGCTCGGTTCAGGGTTCGGAGCTTTGGGCGGCAGGCGGGGAGTGATGTTTATTACGCCATTTCTGCCGCCATTATAACAAACCGTACAAGAGTGCGACGCAAGTAAAGCCCCAACAAAAACAACTGCCGGGTACAAAAAAATCAGCAGATAATACTTCAATTGGCCATAATAAGACTTGCTTGTCATATGCTACTTACCAACTTGCAATGCTGGCTAGTAGCATGAACAATTTGTGCATCGCAGATACCAATAGTAAAATAGCTTAGGTAAGCCCACCAAAAATTAACCATGTACATTATAGTATACGCTAACCAAAAAACTATTAAATTTAAGTATTAAACCGTGCTTATGATTGTTATTATATTGCTTGCACTCATCTTGCTGCTATTGTTGTATTTCTTTATTATAAAACCTTTATTTATGTCACAAGTATTAACCCATTACCACTTCAGGGTTGAATGGGGTGGAACCAACATTGGCTTTACGGAAGTATCAGGACTTGATATTGAAGTAGAAGCTATTGAACATAGAAATGGCAGCTCGCCGGTGGATAGTGTTGCTAAAATTCCCGGTCTGCGTAAATATGCCAATATTACCCTTAAGCGGAATATTAGTGCCGGAGATAGCGACTTTTTTGATTGGATTAACACCAAGCTGATGAGCACTATCGAGCGAAGAGATGTAGTAATTTCCCTGCTTGATCAGGAACATACTCCAGTGATTACCTGGCGGGCAAGAAATGCTTTTCCCATACAATACCGTGGTCCGGTGCTGCAATCCTGCGATGGCGGTATAGCCACAGAAACCCTTGTGTTGGCGCATGAGGGGCTAATAGTGGAAAACGTTTAGTATCTGTTTATTTTACCTTGCTATAACGGGCACTTTAGGATTAAACAGGATAATTTATGTTTACACCTTATCCTGCTTGCAAAAAAACAGCCGAACAAAGTATTTGCATTTGTTCGGCTGTTTGCTATAATACAGGTTATTGTGCGTAGGTAAATCGGGCTTTTTTAGTGCCTATCATTAGTTCAAAATCTCCTGGTTCGGTTACTGTTTTTAATTGTGCATTTACAAAGGCGAGATCATTTTTATTAATAGTGAAACTTACCTGCTGGCTTTCGCCGGCCTTTAGTGTTATCTTTTTAAATGCCCTCAATCTTTGCATATTTGGTGTTATGCTGGCAAACAAATCATGCGAGTATAATTCTACTGTATGCTTGCCATCAATTGCTCCGGTATTTTTTACTGTAACCGATACTGTTAGGTTTTCTTCACCTTTTAGGATGGTGTTGCTTAGGGTGATATCGCTATATTCAAAACTGGTATAGCTTAAACCCCAACCAAAAGGAAACAAAGGCATATAGCCGGTTTTAATATTGTCGTTAAACACTTCTCTTACATCTTCAGTTGGTTTGCGGTCGTATAATACCATTTCGCCCATACTACGCGGATAGCTGAATGGCAAAATGCCGTTGGGGTTATAATCGCCAAACAATACATCGGCAATGGCTTCTGCTGTTTTCTTTCCACTCCAGTAAGCCATTAATATACCTTTCATAGCAGGTGCTATTGAAGTAATAAAACGAGGCCTTCCTTCGGTAAGCACCAATATTACCGGTTTGCCTGTTAATGCAGCCGCCTGTGCCAATTGCAATTGTTCTTCTGGTAAGGCCAACTCTGTAGTATTGCCCGGACTTTCAGCATATGCATTTTCGCCCAAGCAAAGGATGATAACATCCACATTTGCTGCCGCTTTTTTTAACTGACTGGCATCAAAGTTTACTACATTGTCAAAGCCCTTGCCGGTAGTCGTTACTATATTGGCAGCACCTACTTTCTCTGTAATGGTTTGTAGAATTGTTTTACTGTCTGCAGGATACCATTCTTCCTGATTGCCTTGCCAGGTATAACTCCAGCATCCGTTCATAGCGCTGATGCTTTGTGCACCAGGGCCGGCTACCAGCACTTTTGTATTTTTAGAAAGGGGTAATACTTTGTTGTCGTTTTTTAATAGGGTCATGGCTTCTCTGGCTGCATCAAGTGCCAGTGCCTGATAGGCTGGTTTGCCAAAATTGGCTACTGCAGCATCTTCAGGATAGGGGTTGTCAAACAAACCCACTTTCATTTTTAAGGTTAAAATTCTGCGTACAGCATCATCAATACGGCTCATAGGTACTTCTTTATTTTTTACAGCCTCCAACAATAAATCATAAAATGAAAAATCGTTGGGTACCATGCTCATGTCAATACCGGCATTAATGGCCATGGCAACTGCTTCACGTGGCGATGCTGCCACATTATGGCGGTCGTTCAGGCGTTTTATATCTTCCCAGTCAGTTACAATTAATCCTTTAAATCCAAGCTCAGTGCGCAATACATCGGTAAGTAAGTATTTGCTGGCATGTACTGGCTCACCATTTATTTCGCTGGAGTTAATCATAATACTTGATGAACCAGCTTTTACCGCTTCGCGAAACTGGGGTAAATAATATTCACGCATTTCAATTTCGGGCATATAAATCGGCGTTCTGTCTTTACCTGTTCTGGAGGCAGAATAGCCCAAATAATGTTTCATACAACTGGCTACAGCGGTTATATTTTTTAAACCATCTTCTTCATAAGCTTTTATTCCGGCCGCGCCCATGGTGGTGCCAATAAAAACATCCTCACCATAGGTTTCGGGGAAACGTGACCATAGGGGTTGGCGGCCGCAATCCAATACAGGTGCAAAGTTCCAGCGCACACCCGATGCCCTTAATTCATTGGCCGTAACCTTTGCTGCGCTTGCAACCAGTTCTGTATTTCTGGTTGCAGCCATGGCTATATTCTGAGGAAACAAGGTGGAGTTAAGAGTGTAGGTTTGTCCGTGTATCGCATCCAATCCGTAAATCACCGGAATTTTTAATCGGGTATTTTTTGTTTCATCCTGTATCTCGGTCATCATGTTACGCCAGGTATCTACACTTAAAGCATGTGCGGTAGTGTTTAAAATAGAGCCCACTTTGTAATCGTTAATAGCTTTTTTTAAAGCAGCAGGGTCCAGGCTGCCATCCTGATTACCACCCCCACCTTTTGCTACTACGGCAAGGGTTACTTCTGTCATTTGACCCACTTTTTCTTCCAGGGTCATTTGTTTAATAATCGTTTCTATTTTTTGTTTTTCTGCTGGCGTTTGTGCCAAAGCCAATTGGAAAATGGCAAGGCAAATAGCAATGCTGACAAGCTTTTTCATAAAGTATTTTAATTGGGTTTTAAAATGGCAATAAAGGTAGTACCAATTTTGGTAAAAAAGGGTTTCATAATGTCATAGTGACACAATGATTATTATCAGTTAAAAAAGTATTGATTTGAGCACGGGAATTACTAGCCAAACAAAGGACGACGATTGCACATTCGTTGCGTCGCACTCTTGTACGTTCCGATCCTTTATTGAACTCTGCTAAAGCAAAAGGCTAATCCAAATCTAAGTATTACCTGAAGCTGTATTGATACCGAATTATAAATGCCTGATCTCGTATTTTCTTATTGTAAATCCGGTAATAATTAACCCCGAAATCATTAAAAGCATCAGACTTAAATAAGCTGAACTATTATTTAGTGCACCAAAATAATCGGCAAATGGTATACTGTTCAGGTTGGTATAGGTTATAGCAAAAAACAATATCTCGAATAGTTTTTTACCTCCGGTAAGTATGCCCAGCGCCGCTGCCAATAACACAATAAATATGGCACCTGCAAGCAGGTAAATCACCGGCATAAATTCACCACCTGCCAGGTAGCGCACCATAAGCGGGAGCGCAAGTCCGGCCATTAAAATAATGCCGGCTATAATTTGCGAAGGCAATAATCTTTCAATAGGCTTGTAGCTGGCATAGGTAAAATAATGTATCCGGTTAGTTTTTTCTTTTGTGGTAAGATCACTAAGGCGGCCCACCTGTAAAAACCAAAGTGCCGGCAATACAAATTGATGGGCAATGTTTAGTGTGGTAAATAGTAAAGCAATCATACCCCCAATATTTAGTACCCAAAACCATTTTGGCCCTTTACGAAAAAGCATCAGCAATTCTGTTTTAATAAATGGCAGTATACCATAATCTGTGCTGATAGCAGGTAAGGCAGCAATTTTAATATCCTGTAATAGATTACCTGCAGGCAAATTTTCGGTAAGATTTTTTTTCTTCTTTTTTACTTTTATCACCGCTTTAGCATCAAATCGGTTAAAAAACAAAGAAGCTATAAAAACCAATGCCACACTCAACGCCACCCAAATCAACCTGCTTACAATATATAGTGCTGGCCAGGGCATTCCATTAAATACAAAAGTTTTTAATTCCTTCTTTGCACTAAAATTAAACCCAATAGAAGAAACGGTTGCTTTTGCATCAAAATGCTGTTGTACAAAGCTTTCCATACCCATGGTTACCACTTTTACACCAAATGGGTCAAGAATCATTTTTAGGGTTGATCCGCCGCCGGGCAAAATATTGGCCGTAATAATGCCAAAAAGGAAAAAGAAACTCATATAATGCAGGGCCAGCCACCTGCCCAGAAACACTTCTGAAACAATAGCAAAAGCAGCAATAAAAAATATGGCTGGCAGGGTAGTAAGCAGGTAGGGTAATACAAACTGGACTATATTAAAATCAGCCCCGTTGCTGCGGACAAAGAACAGTATAATACCCATGGCAAAAACAATTCCGGTAATGGTGAGCAGTACCAAAAAATTACTCAGCATTTTAGACAACAGGTATTTAAAATTGCTGATTTGAGTGGTGGCAATAATCATCCCCACTTCGGTTTCAATATCTTTTTTAATACTGTTGTTTACCAGGTAAAAACCAATGAGTGAAAGGAATATGCTGGTCATAATCGCGGTAACATATCCAATCCATGTAGCATTATTTTCGCCCACATAGTTGCCAATTTTAACGGTACTGTAATTGGCATCTGCTGCGGGTAAAAAAGTATAAGCCAAATACAGGCTAATGGCAAGTGTAACCAGAAATGCATAACTTCTGGTGCGTTGCAGGTAATCTCCTTTTATTATACTTTTAAATAAAATCATTTGGTTGCTTTTTTAATTCAGCATTGGTAGCTGTTTTTTTGTTGAATAGCATTACCGGTGTACAAGTGTGCGACGCAAGGAAAGCTGTATACTTGTACCACAGTCCGGCTCAAAAAAAGTTATGAGGCATTGCTTTTTGTGAGAAATAAATATGCGTCTTCCAGCGAGGCATTGCAAGGAGTTGAACCCTCAGTTGGATTATTGCTGATATAACGCAGCCTTGTTTTATCTTTTTGCCTGATGCTGTTTACTACCAGATGCCTTGTTTTAAATTCGCTTACCTCATTGCCGCCAATTACGGTTTCAAACACTTTGCCGGCAACGGTTTGTATTACTTCTGGTTGAGTACCTTTTGTAATGAGTTCACCACTTTTCATGATGGCAACTTCATCTGCAATGGTTTCAATATCCGAAACAATATGTGAGGAGAGAATGATGATGCAGTTTTCTGCCAGCTCGCTTACCAGGTTGCGGAAACGCACCCTTTCTTCGGGGTCTAATCCAACGGTAGGTTCATCAAAAATCAATACTTTGGGCTCATTCAGTAGTGCCTGCGCAATGCCTATGCGTTGTTTCATACCGCCGCTATAAGTGCCAATTGGCAACTTTGCAGCTTCGGTAAGGTTTACACCTTCCAGCAACATATCAATGCGTTGGCGAAGGTTGGCGCCACCCACGCCTTTCATGGCGGCGATATATTCCAGAAATTCATACGCATTAAGATTGGGATATACACCAAAATCCTGTGGTAGGTAGCCCAGTACTTTTCTTATATAGTTGGGATTTTTTACAATATCCTGCCCATCCAGTGTTAGCGTTCCCGAACTGGGCTGACTAATAGTGGCAATAATTTTCATCAGGGTAGATTTACCGGCTCCATTAGGCCCCAGCAATCCCAATATGCCATTACTTATTGAAAGCGAATAATTGCTTAACCCAAATTTTTCTTTATTGTATTTCTTCGAAACGTTGTTAATATCCAGTACCATAGCATTGGTTTATATTGCAAAGTATTATTATTTGCATCAAGCTTGTAAGGTTAATGGTAACAATGGAAAATAAGCTGCATAATTAGTTGTTATTGGGTTATGTGCGGTTTTTGGATGTATAATTTGGGCGGTTTTATATACTTTTATGTCCTACTTTTTTGGGCCCGACAGCAAAGCATTTTTCAGCTTTACTTGCGTCGCACTCTTGTACGTTCGGGTTATACAGCAGCTTTTAATACACGCATAATGTAGGGCTAATAAATATGACCTTTTGAAGAATAAAAATATTAAACCAGCATTACATAGTGCTCATCATTTCTACCTCTTCTTCCAGCATCGTTGCTTTGCTGATATTGCGAATAATAATTTTGCTGCCTAAATGAAAAACAGTAAAAGCGGTAATGGCACAGAAGGTCATTACCCCACTCATGGGTAATGCAGTATTGTTTTGCAATAAGCCTACAATGGCAGAAGCGCAGGCGCCAATGGTCATTTGAATGGCACCAATTAATGCAGAAGCATTACCGGCATTTTTAGCCAGTGGCGCCAATGCCAATGCAGTTGCATTTGGGAATATGAATCCCTGACAAACCAAAAAGAAAAATACGCAAACCACCGTTAGCAATAAATTACTAAAACCCAACATTGTTAAAGCCACAAAGCAAATACCAATAATACTTTGGCATAGGGTGGCGGCCTTTATAATTTGTTCACTGCTATAATATTTTAACACCAGATTATTAACCTGACTGGCACCAATTAAACCTGCGGCTATAATGGCGAATATCCATCCAAACTGTGCTTCACTTACCTTAAAAATTTCCATAAATACATGTGGGGCACCGCCTATATAAGCATACAAACCGGAATAGGAAATAGCACCGGTAAGTGCGTAGGTAATAAAATGCGGGTTTACCATAACAGAAGCATAGTTCTTTACAATCAACCTGGGTTTTAAAGAATAACCGGGGTCGGGTTGTTTACTTTCGGGTAAGTAAAAATAGGCGCCGGAAAGTATAATCAGCACTATAAAAATAAGCATGGCAAACACATAACGCCAACCCAGCAAAGCAGTTATATAACCACCCAATGTTGGTGCAATAATGGGCGATACAGAAACTACCAGCATTAACAGGGAAAATACTTTGGCATTTTCTTTAACATCAAACAAATCCCTTACCATGGCCCTTGCAGCTACCATACCCACACAGCCACCAATTGCCTGAAACAACCTGAGTATTATTAGCATATTAACTGATTGTGCAAATGCACAACCCACTGAAGCCAGGAAATAAATAAATAAACCGGCATATAGTGGCTGTTTACGGCCATAACGTTCAAGTAGTGGGCCGTAGAGTAACTGCCCAAATGAAATGCCAATAAAAAAACTGGAAAGCGATAACGTAACATTTGCAACCTGGGTATGCAGGCTTTTCGCAATGGCGGGAAATGCCGGCAGGTACATATCAATGGATAAAGGGCCGATAGCTGTAAGTAGCCCCATGATCAAAATAACTTTAAATGGCTTGTTGGTACTATTCATGCTGGTATAAAGGTAGGTTGGTGTCCCCTATTGAAATAATGATTTTCAAACCAATTGCTACCCATTTCAAATAATTGAATTATTATTTAGGTTGCTCCTCATATTGTTGTTGCAGGTCAGTTAAGGCTTCCAAATAACCGGCATGATCCATAAAAGCTGCGGGATTATAAGCACCACCCGCCTTATATTTTTGGTGCAAATTAAACTGGCTGGCATGTGATGCCAGCCAAATATCGAAAATAATATTTTTCATTGCAGCAAGTGTATAGGCATAGTCGCTGGCAATGGTGGGATAGTTGCTAATGGTATTAAATGGCCTGTCGGTAATAATGCTAGGCATATTGGCAATTAACACCTTGTATGTTTTTTGCTCGTCTTGCACAGTAAATAAATAGCTGCACGAGCCTTTGGTATGGCCGGGATGATGCAATATGACCAGCTGCATATTGCCTAATGCAATAGTATCTCCATTCTGTAATAATTTATCTGGTTGTATGGGGGTAAAGGTGGTGCCATACTTGCCCAACTCATAATCGGTTTGGCCACCGCTTGCCAATACATCGGCTTCTTTTGCATCGGCCATAAATTGTGCACCTGTTGCTTTTTTTATTGCGGCCATGGCGCCCATATGGTCGTAATGAGCCTGAGTGGTAAGGAGTATTTTGGTATCTGCCAATTGAAAGCCCAGGCTTTTAATATTATTTTTTATTTGTGTGGCTGATGCTGCCAGCCCGGTATTGATAAGTATATTTCCCTGCGGGGTGGTGATGAGATAACAGGCCAGGTCGTAAGTGCCTACATAATACAAATTGCCTGCAATACGAAATGGCGGAAAGGGTTTTGACCACTCCGGATGATTGCCTTTGGGCTCTTGTACTTTTTGTGCATCTACTGATGTAGCAGGTAAAAAAAAGATAATGGCCCACATGGTATTTCGCAATACTTTCTTGCGCATAGATTGTAGTTTAAATAAAATTGAATGGTCAAATATATTTGCTTTTTTTGGCCATGCCCAATTGCCTTTTGCTGCATAGGGTTAGGAACGTACAAGTGTGCGACGCAAGCGGTGCTGATACATGTGCTCAATGCCCGGCTAATAACAACAGATTGCGTATATTTCCATAAAATATTCAGGCTATGAAGCGATTTACTTACCCTTTGCAACGGCTAATTGCATTACCTGTTTTCTTGCTTTTAATTATTGGTACAGTTACCCAAGCTGTAGCCCAGACTGCACCAAAGCGGGTATTGCTGGCTTTGTCTAAGGCAGATAAAATGTTGTCTATAGTAGATCCTGCAACGCTTAACATTCTTGTGCGTATTCCCGTTGGCGAAGACCCGCATGAAGTGGTAGCTTCTACTGATGGTACAACCGCCTATGTGTGTATTTATGGCGGTGGCAGCCTGCACGAGATAAATGTGATTGACCTGGTTGCACAAAAACCATTGCTGAATATTGATACAAGGCCGCTTTATGGTCCACACGATATTACTTTTGTTCAAGGAAAAGCATGGTTTACAGCCGAAGGCTCTAAAGCCATTGGCCGCTACGACCCTGTTAGCGGAAAGCTTGACTGGAGCATGGGAACAGGACAGAACCGCACACATATGATTTATGTTAGTGCCGATGCTAAAAGTATTTACACTACCAATGTATCATCGGGTACGGTAAGTATTTTGGTAGATACCATTTTGCTGCCAGGAAAAATGGCACCACCTAATGCCAGGCCCAGACAAGAATGGTTGCAAACAATTGTGCCAACTACAAGGGGATCGGAAGGATTTGATGTATCGCCCGATGGAAAAGAATTGTGGACGGCTTCCGGTGAGGATGGAACTATTTCTATCATTGATGTACCTGCCAAACTACTGGCCCAACAAATTGATGCCAAAGTAAATGGTGCCAACCGTTTAAAATTTACACCCGATGGTAAGTTGGTTTTTATTTCCAGTTTGCAAACAGGCGAATTAACCATTTATAATGCCAACACGCGTCAGCAAATAAAACGTTTAAAAATTGGCAAAGGCGCTGCCGGTATTTTAATGGATCCCGTTAATGCACGTGCTTTTGTAGCCTGTTCGGCCGATAATTATATTGCCATTATCAATCTTGCCACATTAGAAGTAAGCGGGCATTTGGATGTAGGCGGCGTGCCTGATGGACTTGCATGGGCGGTGCAGCCTTAAAAAAATAAGCCATTATTTTATTAGCCCGGCGGAAGTTGTGTATTGCAACTTTACTTGCGTCGCACACTTGTGCTTAGGTAATGCTATGCAGCATTAAAAAGTCAGTTTAAATGGCAGGATAAAATGGTAAATATTTTCCTATTTCTAAAAATACCTTACTGGCCTAAGACCATAGGAATAAATTTTCAAGGATTTTACCTGTTGTCCATTACCAAAATTCTGAAACCAGGCTTTAGAAATATTTACTTCTGTTGAGCTCCAATAGGCGTATGGTTTAAAACGGCCTATCAGGTCTTTATGCAAAAACATTTCATTCAGTTCATCTTTCGAAGGCAAAAACCAATCAGAAAAACCATTGACAGCATATTCTTTTATCTCAAGTGCGGCATAATCCTCTGGTGCATCAACTGGGTCGCCCTGAACTTGAAAAATTCTTTGGGTATTAATAGCGCCAGTGCCGGGATTGGCGGCAATAGCATGGGTAATCGTATCGGTATAGGCCCATACTGCCGGCTCTTCCAGATCATCCTCAGCAGCAATTATACCATGTTGGCCGCCACGGTTTATATAAAATATAATCCCGCCACCAAAATGCTCCCCAATATAATGATTAGTGGTTATGGCCGATGCCGTATTTGCTGGCACTGCAGGCACTGCAGCTTCTTTTGAACAAGCTGCCACAAGTAAAATGCAGCATACGGTTGTTAAAGTAAATATTTTTTTCATAAATTTATTTTCTTGGCTAAAAATCAACATTTCTTAAAACCAATGCTAAGCAACTGCCTTTCTCTGTGGGGTGTAATAAAATATTTCGCAGCCCTAATTTACCAAATATTGCTATTGTTCTTATTTATAGTTTTGTACATGCGTTTTGTTTATATCTAATAAACGTTATCAGGAGAGTAATTTTAAGATTAGCTGAAATAGGATAACATCTTTTCTTATAATGTACTTGTAGCTTAGCCTCACAAGTACCTCATAGCAAAATATTTTATAATTCCCTGGCGCTGCACCATGCACCGGAATTTAACAAAATGCAAATAGAAAGTTTATTGAGGACATGAACCTTGGCAATAAATATTATCCCTTTCTGTTGTCCCATTCTGCTTCTTTTCCAAAGTGCTTTTTCGAATTGGCTTTAATAAATTCTTCGGCTTGTTTAATGGTCATAACATCAAAGCCTTGATATTGTGAAACTGCCGGATTTGAACGATAAATATAAAAGTCAGATAGGTCAGCTAACTCGAGGTGGTGAATATTAAGGCTTGTTGTTTGTATTTTCAGTATCTCCATTATTTAAATTTCTGGGGGCTATTATTTGTGGGGATTGCTTTTTCGCTCTGGTCAATGTCTTCACCAACCCTGGCAGTAAGAGAATCTTCAACCGGATTAAAATAGTAAACGAAATGATACAGGATTTTCATTATCTCATTTCTGTAATAAAGATATTTTTGTACCACACCTTTGTTTTACCGCCACCATGAATCTGTAGGCCTATCAGGCCTTCTTGCGGAATGAAATTATTAGTTTCTGTATAGTTCACGGTTTGTACGCCGTTTAAAAATATTTCAATATGATTGCCCATAGCGTGTACCTCAAAATCATTCCAGTCATCGGGTTTAAGCAACTTTTTTATTAACAGGGAATCTGTACCTGCCAGTGTTTTATTTCGTCTTGATTCATCATAAAGGCTTGCCCAATAACCGGGACCCAAATCGGCCTGGTATCCAACCATTTCATACGAAGAATCAACCATTTTCATGCTGCGAAATTGCACACCGGCATTCATAAACCCTTCTTTACAAACCAACTTGAATTGCAGCGTTAATATAAAATTGCTGTAACTCTTTTCTGTTGTGAGAAAAAAATTGTGGGCCACCGTCACTTCAAGTGAGCCACCTGAAATAGCAGTATTTTCTAAATGCCATGTGTTACCAGTATCTCCGTCCCACCCGCCAAACGTTTTTCCGTCAAAAAGCTTTACAGTTTTTTCTTTAGCAGCCTTGTTACTAGCTACCTGGCCATCTGCCGGCGGGTGAACAAAAAGGGAAAAACATGCAAACATGCAGTATAAACAGTATTTCATATAGCGCAAGATTTAAAAACAAAGAACGGGTTATAATCCAAATTACCCAATTTTTAATCTTTTCACTCTGGTTCGTGGCTCCACAAACTTTTTCGCTTACATCTACGCAGCAATAAAAGCCCCATTAATGGTCTAACCGTACAAGACTGCGACGCAAGTATAGCTACATGGAAAACCAATGCCGGGTACAAAAACAATGACTTAATTTCCTTGATTAAAAACGCTATTATTAGCAGTGCCAAAAATACAAAATAAACTTGCGCAATACCACCATGGTTAGGGTGCATTAGCAGTGAAATTGTAATTTGGTAAGGCGACTAAGAAGCTAGGCAATAGGCTGAGCCCGGCACTACCTATTATGGCAGCCTGCTTGCGTCGCACTCTTCAGGTTCCTGGTCAATAATCGGAAAGGCGAAATCACGGCACTCGCAAAATATAAAATATACGTTTACTTTGGCAAGGATGAGGCAAACAGCATTTATTGTAAACCCCAGAACGGTTACTGCTCTTCGGGAAGCCAATTGATGCATTTATGCCAAATACAAATTTGCGAGCTGCCGCAAAAGGACTTATGAAATTTAGTGATGAATAATAGATATTTATATTAGCGGCAAGAAATTCAGCTTGCAGAAATCAGATGTATATTGTAACTAAAACTAAAAAATAAATATAAAGAAATATCGATATTTGATTTTTTAGCAGTTCAACTTCGTTACATATATTTTGCCTTCTTTGGTTTACTCACTTGTGCAATCTAAGCTTTATTGAGTTAAGCCATTTTTTTAAGGCTAAGGTTTATCAGAAAAGGTAAGTTAATTCATTTGTATTATAGGTTTAGGCACACATCTTTGCGTTTCTTTTTTTGATTACAAAGCAATCGGAGCAATTGACATTCTTTACCAACTTGTGAGCTAACCTTTCGATTGGTTAGTTTTCATAGGTTATAAAAATTATTATCCTTAGTTTAGGGTAGTAATTATCTAGGGAAATGGACAAAGTATCATTCGTTTCTCTGTTTAGTTGCAACTCATCTTTATTATTAATAATTATCAGCATATGCCAAGTAGAGTAAAATTCATTAAAAAGGGATTTATCCTGCTATATTTTTGTTTATTGTTCAGGCAGCAAATAAATGCTCAAAGCACAGATTTTCAACTACCGGCTCCTATTGGTGGACAAACAATTACGTTAAAAGTATTGACTAACGGCAACTATGTAATTGCAGATCCTTATTTTAATGATGGATCTATTCCACAGGTGGGTGTAGTTTTTCTTTATGATGGTTTAACCAATACATTAATCAGTACACTTAAAGGAACCACTGCCTACGACCTGATAGGGTTGTCGGTAACCGCCTTAAGCAATGGCAATTATGTTGTTAGCAGCCCCTATTGGGATAATGGCAATATTATAAATGCAGGGGCTTTTACCTGGTGCAATGGTACAACCGGTCTAAATGGGGTGGTAAATATTAACAACAGTTTGGTGGGTAGCTCTAAAGATGATTTAGGAGCTTCAATCTACCCTTTAAGCAATGGCAATTATATTTTACGTTGCAACTCTTGGGATAATGGTGCAATTACCAACGCCGGTGCTGTAACCTGGTGCAATGGAGCCACAGGGATAACCGGTGTTGTGAGTAGTAATAATAGCCTGGTGGGCAGCCACATTGATGATTATATCGGGTCTGACATAGTACTTCTAAAAAATAGTAACTACATAATAATTAGTCCCAATTGGAAATGGGATGGTGGTTATGGTGCGGTAACATGGGGAAGCGGTACTGAGGGGGTAAAGGGCGAGATAGGTAGCAATAATAGTCTTTTAGGAAGAAGTGAGGGTAGTATCGGATCAGAAATATTCGTATTGAATAATGATAACTATGTGGTTTTGAGCAATCATTGGAAAAGCGACTCTGTTAATGAAGCTGGTGCAGTCACCTGGGGTAGCGGCACAAATGGAGTAAGCGGCTATATAGACGTGAACAATAGCCTCGTAGGTATAGGTGAAGGAAATCCCAACATAATACCGCTTACTAATGGCAATTATGTGGTAATGAGCCCACAATGGCGTAAATTAAAAGATGGAATAGAAAATGTTGGTGCGGTTACCTTCTGCGACGGTTTTACTGGCACTAGTGGGGTGATCAACAGTAACAATAGTCTGGTAGGTGCTGATTTTGCTTCAGAATTAGGTAACAGTGTGATCGCCCTATCCAATGGAAATTATGTGGTAAATACCCCTCTCTGGGACCTAGACACGATAAAACTTGTGTTTAATGGAACCAAATATGACACCATAAAAGTCCGGATAGAAAATGTTGGTGCCGTTACATGGGGTAGCGGTACGGAAGGTATACATGGTGTTATATCCAAATACAATAGCCTGGTAGGAACTCAGGCAAATGATTTAGTTGGCCTCGGCATAATTCCACTAAGAAGCGGGGATTATGTCACGATCAGCTCGTTATGGAATAATGAAACTATACCGAACGCAGGAGCGGTAACTTTATGCCCCGGAAACGCAAGTGTAACGGGTGAAGTTAACAAATTCAACAGTGTTGTAGGCAGCACAGCTTATGATCATGTTGGCAATGGAGGCGTTGCTGAACTCACCAATGGCAACTTTGTTGTTAGCAGCTATAGTTGGGATAATAGTACAACAGGCACTGTTGATGCAGGTGCAGTTACCCTGTATAATGGCTTGAAGCCTTTTAAGGGAGAAGTAATTGAACTATATAGCCTCGTGGGTGACAAAACCAACGGCAATGTGGGCAGTTATGTAACACCTTTGACCGATGGAAATTTTGTAGTTTCCAGCCCCGCTTGGGATAACATTGCAGGCGCAGTAACCTGGTGCGATGGGTTTTCTTTTTTAGGGGCAACTGTAAATAACTTAAACAGTCTTGTAGGCAGTGCAGCCAACGATAGGGTGGGCTATAAAATAGTGCCTCTTTCAAATGGAAATTATATAGTTGCAAGTCCTTTTTGGGATAATGGTGCATTAAATGATGCGGGTGCAGTTTCCTTCGGAGGCTATGGATTCGATTTAACCGGGGCAATATCCAAAAACAATAGTTTGGTTGCAAACGAGGCTGGAGCGTGGTTAGGGTATAATGGATTAAGGACGCTTAGTAACGGCAATTATGTAGTAGAATACCCTGATTGGGATAATGGCACAATCATCAATGCCGGTGCTGTAACCTGGGGTAACGGGTTGACCGGCACATCTGGAGATATTAGCAGCAGCAATAGTCTTGTAGGTAGTTCAATAGGTGAAAGGGTGGGAATTAGTGTTGTTGCGCTTACTAACGGCGATTACATTGTAAAAACTGCAGGCTGGGATAATGGAGCAATTTCTGATGGTGGCGCCGTGTCTTTTGTTAGTGGTATAAATGGTCTAACCGGAACCATTAACTCCTGCAACAGTGTATTAGGCACAACCATCGGTAGTGGTAGTAAAACGGTGAGTGAATTTAATTACATTTATAATTACCTGCTGGTTGTTCGACCACTGGATAATATAATGACGAGATATGACCAGGCAGATGCAACACTTGCATCTGCTAAAGCAAACAACTCGGTAAATATAGCCGGCAATGGAGACCTGCCCTTATTAAGCAATGATTGTAAATTGATTGCAACAATAGAAACTGGTGTTAGTAATGGAACATTAAGTGGTACAGTTAATAGTAAGTTATGGATAGATGGAACGCAGTCCGCCAAATATGCCAAACGCCATTATGAAATAACACCTGCATCAAATGCATCAACTGCTACTGCCAGAATTACATTGTATGCAACCCAATCTGAGTTTAATGATTATAATAATCAAATACCTTCTCCTACACTTTTAATGCCGACCAATAGCAACGATAATCTGGGTATTGCGAACCTTAGAATTGAAAAACGCGGTGGTACCGGCGACGAAAATGGTTCTCCTGATTCTTACCAAGGCCCCAAACAAATTATTGACCCAGCTGATAAAGATATTGTTTGGAATAATATTCAAAACAGATGGGAAATAAGTTTTGAAGTAACAGGGTTTAGTGGCTTTTTTATCACCACCGGTTCAATTGTTTTAGCAACTAATTGGTTATCCTTTACAGGCAATCTAAATGGCGAGAAGCATGCGATTCTAAATTGGAAGGTACAGGAGCAGGCTGTTGCCAGATATGAAATTGAAAAGAGCATAAATTCTTTTCAATTCAGTAAAATAGGAGTTCTAAATAGTAAAGGCGAGGGTGTAAACTCTTATTCATTTATGGAAAGCATGGTACTTTCAGGCGAGGGTTATTATAAAATAAAGCAAATAGATAAGAATGGCAATTACACCTATTCACGCATAGTAAAATTATTCGCAAATGAGAATCCCCTTTTGTCCATCTTTCCAAATCCTGCAAATGATAAGGTAACATTATTGGTTGATAAGGCTTTGTTGAATAAAAAAATTGTCCTCACAGATCTTTGTGGTAAGCCATTGCAAGTATTAACTATTAATGAATTATCACTTAATATTAAAATAGGTAACTATGCTAATGGTGTATACATATTGAATTTTGAAGATGGAACCAGAAGAAAAATTCTTAAACAATAAGGTAAATTAGAATAACTTTTGGGCATAAAGATTAACATCAGTCGTTTTTCACATTCTTTGCAATCCTTCTAGATATTTGTCCAACACTGATATTTTTTAGATTATTGGTATAATAATCAAATAACCCCAAATTTTCTTGGTGTTAATAAATGCATATTTTATTCTTCTTATTAAAACATGTTGTATTAAAAAATATCTCGCCCCCGTTGACTAAAATCATTAATCGAAAATATATCCCAATAAGTGTTTTTCGACCTAATAATAAAAGGATTTTTATAAATGATATGAACCGTCATAATTATTCACAAGTATGAGAAAAATATTAATTCCTGTATTATTGTTATTGGCGATTGCTGCTAAGGCCCAACCTCCAAGACCTTCACCAACACCAAACGATACGTTGCAAGCGATAAGAGTTGTTGGCGATGGCATAGTGCTATTAAGCATTTATGCACCCAAAGCAACTTCGGTTACCGTACTGGGCGATTTTTTAAAGGAATACAAACCACTAGCACTAAGTAAAGCCGATAACGGCGTATGGTCTGTAACTATAACTGATCTTTTACCTGATGTATATACCTACGATTTTACAGTTGACGGTATAAAAACATTTGACCCTAAAAACCCGCAATACAAAGAAGGAGAAAATGGCTTATCAAATATTTTTGAATTAACCGGTACAGAGGCCGATTACTGTGCTGTAAAAAATGTACCACATGGCAAAGTGGAAACAGTTTGGTTTGCCTCTGCCGTAATGGGCAATACCTGCCGTATGCATGTGTATACACCACCGGGTTATGAGAAAATGAAGGGCAATTTGCCTACCCTGTATTTACAACATGGCGGTGGCGATAATGATGCCGCGTGGACAACCGCAGGGAAAGCCAATTTTATTCTTGACAATTTATTGGCCGAAGGAAAAATTACTCCTATGGTTATTGTAATGCCCATGGGGCATCCATCTCCGGGTTTTCATATGGAACCCGGAATAGATGCAGATCCTTATTACAAACAGTTGTTTACCGATATAATGCCTTATATAGAATCGCACTACAAGGTTTCTGTAAAGCGAAATGATAAGGCCTTTGCCGGTTTATCCATGGGTGGTATCCAGGCGTTGAATATTGCTTTGTTTGCACCGGAAAAATTTGGTTATGTGTTGCCCCTTAGCACTGGTTATTTCCCTGCACAGCTAAAATCGCTGGAAGATAAATACAGTGCTGTTTTAAAAAATCCTGCCATTAATACCTTACAGCTTTTTTGGATAGCCATGGGTGGTGAAAAAGATATTGCTTATCAAAATGGGTTAAATGTAAATGCCCTGTTTGATAAGTATGGCATTAAATATACTACTAATACCTATGCAGCTGCTCATACATTTATTACCTGGCGGCATAACCTGTATGAATTTGCGCCTTTATTATTTAAAAAATAGCCAGCAATACCTTTTGCGTGATTACAGTTTAGATTATAGTTGAATAAAAATGTACAGAACTGTTGAATAAGATTATTTTTAGGTGTGCCTTTATAAGTAAATCGGTTAAAGGTAAACAGTGCAGATATGAAGGAAAATAGCATTATTATTGTTGGTGCTGGTATTGGCGGACTTACCACCGCACTTAGCCTGCATGCAAAAGGTTTTAAGGTTGAGGTATATGAATCAGCCAGGGAAATAAAACCTTTGGGGGTGGGTATTAATTTATTGCCTCATGCAGTTAGGGTATTAACCAATTTGGGTATTCAACCTCACCTTCAGGAAGTGGCAGTAGCCACCAAAGAATTGGTTTATTATAACAAATTCGGGAAAAGAATATGGCAGGAACCCCGCGGTAAATTTGCCGGTTATAACTGGCCTCAGTTTTCTATTCACCGTGGTACTTTTCAAATGCAGTTGTTGCAGGTGGCTAAAGAACTACTGGGCGAAGCAAATATTCATACAGGTCATTGTTTGCAATCATTTAGTCAGAACGAAAACAAGGTAAAGGCAATCTTTATTGATAAAGAAACGGGTATTTTAAAAGCTGTTGCAGAAGCCGATATGTTAATTGGCGCCGATGGCATTCACTCAATAGTACGTAAACATTTTTATTCAGAGGAAGGCGCTCCTAAGTTTTCAGGAATTATTTTGCACCGGGGTACCACCATGGCTACGCCATTTCTTTCCGGGGCTTCTATGATTATGGCGGGTAGTGCCAGTAAAAAATTTGTAGCCTATCCCATTTCTCCGGTTTTAGATGAAAATGGCCGGCAACTCATAAATTGGATTGCAGATTTGAAAGTGAATCCCGAGGATAATATTATGCCCCAGGATTGGAACCGCAGGGCCGACAAGGATAAATTATTGCATGAATTTGGTACCTGGCAATTTGACTGGTTGGATATCCCTGCCATCATTGGCAATGCTTCAGCCATTTATGAATTTCCGATGAGCGACCGCGATCCATTACCCCAATGGTCATTCAGCCGCATTAGCTTATTGGGCGATGCGGCACATCCCATGTATCCTATTGGCTCCAATGGTGCTTCTCAGGCCATACTGGATGCGGAATGCTTAACAGAATCATTGCTGCAGCATAATAATGCTGTACAGGCTTTGGAACATTATGCATCCATACGTTTGCCAGCTACCGCCAAAATTGTTTTGCAAAACAGGCAAATGGGGCCTGAGCAGGTAATGCAGATTGTGGAAGATAGGGCGCCCAATGGGTTTGAACATTTGGATGATGTAATTAGCCGGGAAGAACTGGAAGCCATTGCGGCACGATATAAACAAATTGCAGGATTTGATAAGGATGCATTAAATCAAAAACAATAAAGGATGAAAGCTCCTCAATTAGCATTTGCATTCGAAATAAATATTATGGTTGCTCCTGGTCAAATGCAGGAGCTGGGCCTGACGGGTAAAGGTGTTAGAAGGGTAATTCCAATACTAGGTGGCAGCTTTGAGGGGCCTGCTATTAATGGCACTATTGTACCCGGTGGGTACGACTGGCAATTATTGCGTAATGATGGGGTGGCAGAAATTGATGCCCGTTATTTGTTGCAAACCAACGATGGCGTTTTAATCACAATAGTAAATACCGGTTTGCGCCATGGCCCTGAGGAAGTAGTGCAAAAAATGGCCAGGGGAGAAGCAGTTGACCCTGATGCATATTATTTTCGCACCATCCCGGTTTTTGAAACAGCAGATGCACGTTATGATTGGCTTACTAAAAATATTTTTATTGCCAATGGCATTCGTAAACCTGATCAGGTTACTATTCAGGTTTGGAAAGTTGTATAAAATTATAAATCAAATAGTATGTGTAAGCGTTGTTTGTTTTTGCTGGTACTCATGGTATCAGTAGCCCATGCGCAAAAAGTAATAAACCTGTACAATGGGGCAGCACCCGGTTCAGAAAAATGGAGCTGGCGTGAGCAGGAGAATGTAAAAAACATGTTTCAAACGCCGGTAGTGTATAATGTTGTACAACCTACCTTAACCGTATTTCTTCCCGATCCTGCCAATGCTAATGGTACTGCAGTAATCGTTTGCCCCGGCGGTGCATTTCATACTTTATCAATAGAAAGTGAAGGCAATGAAGTAGCCAAATGGCTTAACAAAAAAGGTGTGGCAGCCTTTGTGTTAAGGTATCGGCTGGTGCATAGTGTTACTGATGATCCGGTAAAAGAGTTGATACCTAAAATGGCCGATTTTAAAAAGCTCGATCAGGAAAATGATTCTGTGGTAGCCATGGCTATTGCCGATGGCAAAAAAGCGATTGAATATGTACGTCAAAATGCTGCAGCATATGGCATTAATCCACACCGTATAGGTATTATGGGTTTCTCCGCCGGTGGTACGGTAACCATGGGTGTTGGATTTACCTACACACCCGGCAATCGCCCCGATTTTTTAGCGCCTGTGTATCTGTATAAAACCGCTTTGGGCAATCCTGCCGTACCTGCTGATGCGCCCCCCGTTTTTATTTGCGCTGCCAGCGATGATCAGCTGGGGCTGGCAAAACACAGCACTACTTTATATAATCAGTGGCTCGATGCGGGTAAATCGGCTGAATTGCATATGTATCTTAAGGGTGGTCATGGTTTTGGCATGCGAAAAAATAATATTCCAACCGATACATGGATTGAGCGCTTTGGCGATTGGCTTTCCCTGCAAGGTTTATTAAGCAAATAAAGTATAAATAATGTTGAGCCCGGCTATAGTGCTGCTATCAGGCATCCGTTGCGTCGCACTCTTCAGCGTTTAGCCCAATCTTCGGCAAGGCGTACAAGTGTGCGACGCAAGTAAAGTTCAATAGTCTTACAAAAGCTTGGCTCATCTGCAAAAAAATAGTTATGACAATAAAATACAACAGCTCATATCCATCCATAGAAGATTTAAAGAAAAAAGCTCAACAAAAAATTCCCCGTTTTGCTTTTGAATACCTGGATGGTGGTTGCAACGAAGATGTAAACCTGCATAAAAACACTACTGAATTAAGGCAGGTAGAATTAAAACCTTATTACCTGGAAAACTACCGTACACCCGATATGCGTACCGAATTGTTTGGCCATGTATACGATGCGCCGTTTGGTATTGCACCGGTTGGTTTACAAGGGTTAATTTGGCCCGGATCGCCTGAAATACTGGCCCGTGCTGCATTTGAACACAATATACCTTTTGTGTTAAGTACCGTGTCAACCTCCTCTATTGAAAAAATTGGGGAAATCACCGAAGGCCGTGCCTGGTTTCAATTGTATCACCCCGCCGAAGCATCGGTAAGAGACAGTATAGTTAAACGTGCCGCTGCCGCAAACTACCCCGTATTGGTGTTGTTATGCGATGTGCCTTCCTTTGGTTTCAGACCAAGGGATATTCGCAACGGGTTGGCCATGCCGCCGCGTATGACACTTAGAAATATTTTACAAATCATGGGTAAACCCCATTGGGCAATAAACACGTTAATACACGGGCAGCCTTCATTTGCCACCATGCAGCCATATATGCCCAAAGGTTTAAACATGAAACAGCTGGGTGCATTCATGAATAAAACATTCTCAGGCCGTTTAAATGAGGAAAGAATAAAGCCAATACGCGATTTGTGGAAGGGTAAAATAGTTTTAAAAGGTGTTGCCAGCGAAGAGGATGCCGCTATGGCATTAAAACTTGGGCTGGATGGCATTATCGTATCTAACCATGGAGGCAGGCAGTTGGATGCCGCTCAGTCATCCATCAAATCAATGCCCCCCATTGTAGAAAAATATAAGGGTAAATTGACTATAATGATGGATAGTGGTGTACGCTCCGGCCCAGATGTGGCAAGGGTTTTAGCCAGCGGCGCAGATTTTGCCTTTCTTGGCCGTTCGTTTATGTATGGTGTGGCGGCATTGGGTAAAGAGGGCGGTAATCATACCATTTCCATGTTAAAAACGCAATTGCAACAGGTAATGGAGCAGGTTTGCTGTACAACTGTAAAAGGTTTCCCTAATCATATTATTCCCTAATCTTACATCATGGACCCGGCATAGCAAAATACTTGAAGCCTCCGTTGCGTCGCACTCTTATACGTTCAGTAATTTATGCAGCTATTCAGCAAACTTCATTGCCTGGCTCATATTTGTCATAAACCAATAAAAATTATGTTTTCAGGATAGTACATGATGGTTACCAGTATTTACTATAGTACTTTCATTAAATTCATCTAACGTTTCAATAAAATAAGCCTCAATTATTTGCCATGAAGAAAATATTTATATCAGCTGCTGCCTTTTTGTGCATACTTGCGAGCAACGCACAGGTAAAAGTGCAGTACCTGCTAACTGAAAATCGCAACAACCCCATAGGTATTGATGTACAACAGCCACGCTTTAGCTGGCAATTGGCAAGTGACCAGAGAAATATCATGCAAACAGCTTACGAAATAGTTGTTTCCGGCGCCAAAGGGCCCATTTGGAAAACAGGAAAGGTAATGGGCGATCATTCTGTACAGGTACCATATGCAGGTCCGGCATTGGAAAGTACTAAAAAATATACCTGGCAATTAAGGGTATGGGATAACAGCGACAAGCCATCTGCATGGAGCGAACCTGCTTTTTTTCAAACGGCATTGGTTAAACCCGAAGATGGTAAAGCCAAATGGATAGAAGCCGGTTTTCAGGAAGATTCTGTTAACAGACCTGCTATTTTATTTCGCAGACAATTTGGATTAAATGGTAAAATAACCTCTGCAACGCTTTATATTACCGCACATGGTATGTACGAAGCACAGATCAATGGTAAAAGAGTAGGCGATGCCTATCTGGCACCAGGTTGGACAAGTTACAATAAACGCCTGCAATACCAGGCTTATGATGTAACCAATATGCTAACCAGCGGCAATAATGTAATTGGCGGTATGGTAGGCAATGGCTGGTACCGGGGTTATCTTGCCTGGGAGGATAATAAAAATATTTATGGTAAAAAGCTTGGCCTGCTGGTACAGTTAGAAATTACTTATAGCAACGGGAAAAAAGAAACCATCATATCAGATGAAAAATGGAAATCATCAACCGGGGCCATAAAAAGTGTAGAAATTTACCATGGCGAAACTTATGATGCAAGAGACGAAAAAATCGGCTGGTCTGCCACGGGCTACAATGATGCAGGCTGGAGTGGTGTTAACTTGCCTGCTGCTACTTACGATAATTTAATAGTAGCAGAAAACGAACCGGTAAGAAAGCATGAAACATTTAAAGCTGTCAAACTAATTACCACCCCCGCAGGTGAAAAAGTGCTTGACTTTGGGCAAAATTTAGTTGGCTGGGTAATTGTAACAGCCAATGGAAAAGCAGGTGATAAGATAACCATTAAACATGCCGAAGTGTTAGATAAGCAGGGTAATTTTTATACAGAAAACCTGCGTGCAGCAAAAGCTACGGCTACTTATATTTTAAAGGGCGGTGGCGAAGAGCATTTTGAGCCTCACTTTACTTTTTATGGTTTCAGATACATTAAAATTGAAGATTATACCGGAGAAATAAACCCCGATAATTTTACCGCTGTAGCATTGTATTCTGATATGCAGCCCACCGGCACATTTACATCTTCCAATGCTTTAATCAATCAATTGCAACACAATATTCAATGGGGGCAGCGGGGTAATTTTCTGGATGTGCCTACCGATTGTCCGCAACGGGATGAAAGATTGGGCTGGACAGGTGATGCCCAGGCTTTTTCCCGTACGGCTACTTTTAATTTTGGGGTAAATAATTTCTTTTCCAAATGGTTAAAAGATGTAGCTGCTGATCAGGAACCCAATGGCAGTATACCTTTTGTAGTTCCCAATGTACTTGGCCATAATGCCGTTGCTTCTGCCGGTTGGGCTGATGTGGCCACTATTATTCCATGGAATATGTACCTGGCTTATGGCGATAAAAAAATTCTGGAAACCCAATATCCCAGTATGAAAGCATGGGTAAAATATATGACCGACAGCAGCAAAAATGATTTATGGAATCATGGCTTCCATTTTGGCGATTGGCTCTTTTACCGCCCATTTGATGATAACGACGGAAGAGCTGCAGTAACAGATAAATATTTAATTGCACAATGCTTTTACGCTAATTCGGTACAATTGTTAATCAATACTGCAAAAGTGTTGCATAATGCTGCAGATGAGCAAATGTATACAGCTTTATTACAAAGGGTAAAAGATGCTTTTGTAAAAGAATATGTAACGCCCAATGGCCGTCTTATTTCAGGTACACAAACCGCATATGTGCTGGCACTGAATTTTGATATGTTGCCCGAAAACTTAAGAGCCCAGGCTGCAGCAAGGCTGGTTGAAAATGTAGAAAGTTATGATACCCATTTAACCACAGGCTTTTTAGGAACGCCATATTTATGCCATGTATTAACCCGTTTTGGTTATAATGATCTTGCATATTCCCTGCTGTTACAGGAAGACTACCCCTCCTGGTTGTACCCGGTTAAAATGGGCGCAACCACTATATGGGAAAGATGGGACGGACAAAAGCCCGACAGTAGCTTTCAAACACCTGGTATGAACTCTTTTAACCACTATGCCTATGGCGCTATTGGCGATTGGATGTATCGCAAAATGGTTGGGTTGGATACGTACGAAGATGGAGTTGGATACAAGCATATAAAAGTACAACCACATATCGGTGGCGGTTTTACCAATGCAACTGCCTCGCTTAAAACCTATTATGGTACAGTAAGCAGTGGCTGGAAAATACAGGGCAATACCACAATGCTTGATGTGGAAATTCCTGCCAATACCACTGCAACGGTTTTTATACCTGCGCCAAATGCAGCCGCCATTACTGAGGGTGGAAATGCATTACCCGCCAGCATAAAAGTGGACGGCTCAGAAAATGGATATGTGATGGTTAATATTGGCTCGGGCAGCTATCATTTTGCTGTAAGCAAATAATAGCCAGTTAAAAATTATCTATTAAAACCTGTGGTGCATAGCATTACAGGTTTTAATAATTATGGGCCAGACCATAGAATAGTTATCAGGCAGCACTTGCGTCGCACTCTTGTGCTGCAGAATGGTTATGGGCTGTTAACTCAAAGCTCAGTATGGTTCAGAACGTACAAGTGTGCGACGCAAGTAAAGAATAATAGTAAACAACAGCCGGGTAAAAAAACTTATCGTAGCATGAAAAGAAAAGTACTGTTTTATTTTTTTGTATTACTCTGCTCCATGCCGGCAACAGCACAAATACAGGTAGTTGCTGCCTTATGCGAAAACAAAGTGAATCCAATGGGCGTTGGTACCAGCGGTATTCATTTTGGGTGGGAGCTGGAAAGTGCTACCACAAATCAATACCAAACAGCCTATCAATTGGTAATTGCTTCTACTGCTGAAAACTTAGGCCGAAAACAATTTGATGTGTTTAATTCAAATAAGGTTGTCAGCAGCCAAAGTACCATGATAAATTTTACTGGACCTGCTTTGATGCCTGCACATACCTATTACTGGAAAGTTGGTGTTTGGGATAAAAAGGGAAAAAGGATTACCTGGAGTGCTGCACAGCAATTTACCACCGGTCTTTTTACCACCGGCGATTGGCTTAACGCTAAATGGATTGGATATGAAACGCTAGCCGATTCGTTAAGAACAGCACCAGCCATACACGCCCCTTTTGCCGATTCTCTGGGCAATAAATGCCTGCAACGCCCCGTGGTGCCGATGTTTAGAAAGCAGTTTGCCATTGGTAAAAAACTACAATCTGCCACATTGTTTATTACTGGTTTAGGTCAGTACGAAGTAAGTATTAATGGCGCTAAAGTGGGTAAGGCCTTTCTGGCACCTGGCTGGACCTATTTTGATAAAACAGTTTTGTATAATACCTACGATGTTACCAGCCAGTTGCAGCAAGGTAAAAATGCCATTGGTGCATTGGTAGGTAATGGTTTTTATAATATTAACCGCGAAAGGTATTTTAAAATAGTGTCGGCTTTTGGCATGCCACAAATGATATGCCGCCTGCAAATTGAATATGCAGATGGCAGTACCGAAAATATTGTATCGGATGAAAGCTGGAAAACCGCCCCATCGCCCATTACTTTTAGCAGCATTTATGGTGGTGAAGATTATGATGCGCAGCTGGAACAATTTGGTTGGAATACCAATGTATTTGATGATAGTAAATGGAAAAATGCGCTGGCCGTAAAAGCTCCTTTGGGCAAGCTATTGCCCGAGCAGGATTATCCGGTTGTGCTAACAGATAGTTTTTTGCCACAAAAAATATGGAGAACAGATACCGGGTTTTATGTGTACGACTTAGGTCAAAATATTTCAGGTATTGTACAATTAAAAATTAAAGGCAAAAAGGGAAAAACAGTAAAACTGGTACCAGCCGAATTAGTAAAATCAAATGGTACCGCTAATCAGGATGCTTCAGGAGATCCTTTTTATTTTACCTATACCTTGCGTAGCAACGAAGAAGAAATTTGGCAACCCCGGTTTACCTATTATGGGTTTCGCTATGTACAGGTAGAAGGGGCATTGCCCGATACTGTTGCCAACCCTGATAACCTGCCCATTATAACCGGGCTTAATTCTTTACACAACAGAAATGCCAACCCGCAAAATGGTTCTTTTGCCTGTTCCAATGCTTTGTTTAACCGTATTTATACACTGATTAACTGGGCCATTAAAAGCAATATGCAAAGTGTGGTAACCGATTGTCCGCACCGCGAAAAATTAAGCTGGCTGGAACAGGATTATTTAATGGGTGCCGGCATTCACTATAATTATGACATATACAGTTTGTACAGGCAATTAGTAAACGATTTAATAGATGCCCAGTATGAGCAAGGTTTTGTGCCCGATATTGCCCCTGAGTTTGTGGTGTTTGATGGTGGCTTTTTGGATTCACCGGAGTGGGGCAGTAGTGCTGTTATTTTGCCCTGGCTTTTATACAACTGGTATGGCGATACTGCTATTGTACAAAAAGCATATCCAATGATGGAGAAATATGTGGCTTATTTGGAAAGCAAATCAAACAACCACATTTTAACCCACGGATTGGGGGATTGGTTTGATTATGGTCCCAAAGAACCTGGCGAAGCGCAGCTTACACCCAAAGCGCTTACTGCCACCGCCATTTATTATTACGATGTTAGCTTGCTGGGTAAAATGGCTGATGTACTGCATTACACACAAGCGGCCAATGCATTAAGGCAACAGGCGCTGGCCATAAAGCAATCATTTAACCATACTTTTTTTAACCCAACAACAAAAGTATATGCCACCGGTAGCCAAACGGCAATGGCAATGCCATTACATGTTGGTTTGGTTGACGAATCAAATACCAAAGCTGTACTGCAAAATCTGGTTGACTCTATTTATGCCGGCAATAAAGCCCTTACTGCGGGTGACATTGGCTTCCATTTTTTGGTAAAAGCATTAGACGATGGTGGCGCCTCGCAATTATTGTACGATATGAATAACCGGGATGATGTACCCGGCTACGGCTTTCAGTTAAAAAAGGGTGCTACCGCATTAACCGAATCCTGGCCTGCCTTGGAGAATGTTTCCAATAACCATTTAATGTTGGGGCATATTATGGAGTGGTTATATAGCGGCCTGGCCGGCATAGGGCAGGAGGATAGCTCTACTGGCTATAAGATTATCAAAATAAGACCGCAACCTGTGGGTGATATTACTGCTGCCAATGGTAGCTTTCACACGCCATATGGTTGGGTTAGTACCAGCTGGACAAAAAACGAAAATGGCTTTGCGTTGCAAACACAAATACCGGTAAATACCACAGCCAATATTTATGTGCCGGCCACTGCCACTTCCTCCATTTTTGTAAATGGAAAAAAGAAAAATGACGTGCCTATAAAAGACAATGCAGCTATTGTAACCACCGGCTCTGGCAAATATTTAATTGAAGTAAAATAAAAGAACAAATGCATTATTTAGCCTGGCAGTTAGTAGTTTCAGCGGCTTCACTTGCGTCGCACACTTGTACTGTTGGTTCTTTATGCAGCAATAAAAAAGTTATTATAATTATAAATTAGGTAAACAGTATAAACATAAGAATATGATAAAGCATATGGTATTTTTTAGCCTGCATTATGCCAAAGGCTCAGCAGAAGTAAAACATTTTTTTGAAGGTGCGGCTACTTTGACTGCTATTGAAGGTGTTCAGCATTTTGAAAGTCTGCAGCAAACCAGTAAGAAAAATGATTTTCAATATGGCTTGTCCATGGAATTTGAAAACGAAGCCATTTACAAAGCCTATAATAATCACCCATTGCATGTGGCATTTATACAGCAATACTGGATACCCGGTGTGGCCGCATTTATGGAAATAGACCATGTGCCATTAGTATTTTAAGGCCGAGGTTGTTTACTGCTGCAATACTTGTTGCCGTACAAGTGTGCGACGCAAGTAAAGCTAAATTCGGCAACACATGTTGGGTTCAAAAAATTAAAACTACAGCACATGAATACATGTAAAGTGGGCTTGTTTGGTATTGGCCTGGATACTTACTGGCCTCAGTTTGAAGGACTAAAAGAGCGGCTGGAAGCTTACTTGCAGGTGGTGGAGCAAAAACTTACTGCAATGCATGGTGCTGTAGTAAACGCCGGCCTTGTGGATACCATTGATAAAGCTTTTGAAACCGGCCTGCTGTTTAAACAACAGGATGTTGATATTATTTTTTTACATGTTACCACCTATGCTTTGTCGGCAACGGTTTTACCTGTTGTTCAAAAGGCAAAAGTGCCTGTCATAATTTTAAACCTGGCACCTGAAGCGAATATAGATTATGCAATGTTCAATGCCCTGACTGACCGAACCACTATGACAGGTGAATGGCTGGCGCATTGCTCTGCCTGTTCTGTACCAGAAATTGCGAATGTGTTTAGTCGTGCAGGTATTCCCTTTAATCAGGTTACAGGCATGTTGCATAATGACCCCGGGTGTTGGAACGAAATTGCAGAATGGGTGCAGGCAGCCAATGTAGCGCATATAATGCAATATAACCGCATGGGTTGTATGGGCCATTATTATAGCGGTATGCTGGATATTTATACCGACCTTACCCAACAATACAACAGCTTTGGCGGACATATAGAATTGTTGGAAGTAGAAGAGCTGGCAACGCTACGCAAAGAGGTTACCGCCTCCCAAATACAAGAGCGTATGCATTTGTTTAATATCAGTTTTGATGTACAGGATGATTGCCCGGCAAAAGAGTTGGAGAAAGCCGCAATTACTTCGGTGGCATTGGATAAACTGGTTGAAAAATACAAGCTGGGGTCTATGGCTTATTATTATAAAGGCACTGGGAATAAAGACAATGAAGAAGCGATTAGTTCCATAATTCTTGGTAACTCATTGCTTACGGCAAGGGGTATACCTGTAGCAGGAGAATACGAAATAAAAAATGCACAAGCCATGAAGATTATGGACAGCTTTGGTGCAGGTGGTTCTTTTACTGAGTATTATGCCATGGATTTTGCCAGCGATGTAGTATTGATGGGCCATGATGGTCCGGGCCATATTGCCATTGCAGAAGGTAAAACTAAAGTTCGGCCATTACAGGTATTTCATGGAAAAGTGGGCAAGGGTTTATCTGTAGAAATGTCGGTAAAAAACGGGCCGGTTACCTTACTTAGTGTAGTAGAAAAAAAAGGCGGCGGATTACAATTACTGGTGGCAGAAGGTACCTCTGTAGCAGGGCCCATTTTGCAAATTGGCAATACCAATAGCCGCTATAGCTTTCCGATAGGCGCCCGCAAATTTGTAAACAGCTGGAATAGTTATGGGCCTGCCCACCATTGTGCAGTTGGGGTGGGGCATATTTATTCAAAAATTGAAAAGCTGGGTAAATTGCTGCAAATAGAGGTGATAAGAGTGTGCTAGCTTAATTTTTATTTTATGGTGGTGAGTTGCTGCTTTTTATTAAAAGTATAAGTTTTCGGATAATAATCCTGAGTATACTGTGTAGATAAAGCCCTATACTTTGGTTATGCCGGCTATAAAAATGGCAAATTTATCAAGACAGTACATGACAGTTGCCAGACATGGAGTTACTATTTTTACCACCTGTTCTTGCTATATAGAAAATCAATACAACATGGAGTCAATACTCGGCGTTATTTTTCATTTTATCGGCGGCTTTGCATCGGGAAGTTTTTACATGCCTTATAAGAAAGTAAAAGGCTGGCATTGGGAAAGCTTCTGGATTGTTGGCGGGATATTTTCCTGGTTTATTGTGCCACCTGTTGCAGCCTATTTAACCATTCCAGGTTTTATGGATATTATCAAAGGCGCCGGAGGAAGTACCATTGGCATTACTTATTTTTTTGGCGTGCTATGGGGCATTGGGGGCTTAACTTACGGGTTAGGTGTTCGTTATCTTGGCGTATCGTTGGGCAGTAGTATTATACTTGGTTTATGTATGGTTTTTGGGGCCATCATACCATCAGTTTATTATGATCTTTTTCCCAAAGAAGGGAAAGATACTTTTAGCATGCTGGTAGGTTCGGGCTGGGGACTTACAGTGTTGGCTGGACTGGCAGTATGTATATTGGGCATTACTATTTGTGGTAAGGCAGGTATGATGAAGGAAAAGCAATTGTCTGCCGCCAATACTACCGATCCTCATGGTGCCGACACCAAAACAGAATACAAATTTGCCCTGGGTATGTTTGTGGCCATAGTGTCGGGTGTGTTAAGTGCCTGTTTTAATTTTGGATTGGAAGCCGGTAAGCCCATGGCCGACCTTGCCAATGAATTATGGAAAGACGGCAACCCTAATCAGGGTAATTTCTTATACCAGAACAATGTAACCTATGTAGTGGTTTTATGGGGTGGGCTAACCACCAATCTTATCTGGTGCATGATCTTAAATGCACGCAATAAAACCTTTGGCGATTACACAAATAAAAAATCGCCATTACTTACCAATTATATTTTTTCGGCATTGGCGGGCACTACCTGGTTTTTGCAATTCTTTTTCTATGGCATGGGCGAAAGTAAACTGGGCAATGGTGCCAGCAGCTGGATTTTGCATATGGCATTTATTATACTTACCGCCAATATGTGGGGACTAGTATTAAAAGAATGGAAAGGCGTAAACAAAAAAACAATCACTACCATTATAGTGGGTATTTTAACTATTATTGTTTCAGTGCTATTGGTAGGGTATGGGAATGCGATAAAGTGATGGGCAGCTATTGGCCAATAGCTTTTAGCTGTTAGCTTTTGGTCTATAAAAAACAAATAATATGAAGAATTATAAGGAACTTATTATTTGGCAAAAGGGTATTGAAATTGTGAAAAGGATTTATGGCTTTGCAAATAAATTTCCGGATGAAGAAAAATTTGGGATAGTAGCACAAATGACCAAGGCAGCAGTTTCAATTCCGGCAAATATTGCAGAGGGAAGCAGTAGAAACAGTGATAAAGATTATGTCAGGTTTCTTCAAATTTCTTTGGGGTCTGTCTTTGAAGTACAAACATATTTGATTATCGCTAAAGAAATGAACTGGTTAATGGTGGAAGAAATAAAGGATATAGAAACGTTATTAGAAGAAGAAATAAAAATGATTCATCGATTTATAAATACTTTAAACAAAGCTAATAGCTAATGGCTAATAGCTGAAAGCTTTCATTATGAGTACAATACCAACCCAATTCAAACACGTAAGCTACCTGTGGGATGATGCAAAAGCCGCTGAACTGGCAGGCGATGAAGTAGCTTTACTCGTTTACCGATCTAATTTATTAGGTGCAGATTTGCGCCTGACCAACTATGGTGGTGGCAATACATCCTGCAAAGCCATGGCCAAAGACCCTATTACCGCACAAGAAACTGAAGTTATGTGGGTAAAAGGAAGTGGTGGCGATTTGGGCACCATGAAACGTAATGGCCTTGCCGCCCTATATGTTGAGCGCCTTCGCAGTTTAAAAAATATTTACCGTGGCCTTGCTTTTGAAGATGAAATGGTAGAATTATTCAACCATTGTATATACGATCTTTCTTCAAAAGCGCCATCTATTGATACGCCTTTGCATGGTTTTTTACCATTTAAACATATTGATCACCTGCACCCCGATGCAGCCATTGCCATTGCGGCGGCAAAAGATGGTGAGCAAATTACCAAAGACTTATTCAAGGGAACTATTGGCTGGGTAAAATGGCAAAAACCGGGTTTCGAACTGGGGTTGATGTTAAAACAATGCCTGGATGAAAATCCCGGTATCCGCGGAATTATGCTTGGCTCTCATGGTTTATTTACCTGGGGTGATACAGCTTATGAAAGCTATATCAATACCCTTGAGGTAATTGAAACCTGTGCCCAATATTTGGAAGATCATTACGGCAAAAAAGGCCCCATTTTTGGCGGACAAAAAATAAACGCTTTGCCAAAAGAAGAAAGGCTTGCAAAAGCTGCTACACTGGCGCCTGTTTTAAGAGGCTTCTGCTCTTCACAAACAAAAATGATTGGCCATTTTACAGATGATGACAGGGTATTGCAGTTTATTAATTCAAATGATTTGGATAGGCTGGCACCACTTGGAACAAGCTGCCCCGACCATTTTTTGAGAACCAAAATTTCTCCGTTGGTATTAAATCTTTCAACTGATGAAGATGTTACCAATACCACCGCAATAAAAGAAAAAATTGCACCCTTATTTTTAGAATACAGGGCTATGTATGCCGATTATTATAATAGTTGCAAACATCCAAACAGTCCGGCTATACGCGATGCCAACCCTGTAATTATTCTATACCCCGGTGTAGGTATGTTTAGTTTTGCAAAAGACAAACAAACTGCAAGGGTAGCTGCTGAATTTTATATCAATGCCATTAACGTAATGCGCGGCGCCGAGGCGGTAAGTGCATATACCTCGTTGCCCCGGCAGGAAGCTTTTAATATAGAGTACTGGCTATTGGAAGAGGCCAAACTGCAACGCATGCCCAAGCCAAAATCATTAAGTGGCCGTATCGCATTAATTACCGGCAGTGCCGGAGGTATTGGCAAAGCCATTGCAAAACGTTTTGCAGATGAAGGTGCCTGCATCATCATCAACGATATTAATGAAGAACGGATGCAAACCGCCATGCAGGAGTTTCAGCAACTATATGGCCGCGATACGGCTGCTGCTACTCTGTTGGATGTTACCGATAGTGCCTCTATAGAAAAAGCATTTGCCGCCGCTGCATTGGCATTTGGCGGCGTAGATATAATTGTAAATAATGCGGGTATCAGTATCTCCAAATCCATCACCGATCATACGATTTCCGATTGGGATAAGTTGTATGATATTTTGGTTAAAGGGCAGTTCCTGGTATCGCAACAGGGCATTGCCACTATGCGTAAACAAGGGTTTGGAGGCGATATCATTAACATCGTTTCTAAAAATAGTGTAGTAGCTGGTCCTAATAATGCCGGCTATGGTTCTGCAAAAGCAGCACAGGCACATTTGTCACGATTGCTGGCTGCAGAATTGGGTGGCGATAAAATTCGCGTTAACACCGTAAACCCCGATGCTGTTATTGCCGATAGCAATATTTGGGCAGGTGGCTGGGCCGAAGGGCGGGCCAAAGCATATGGTATAACGGTAGAAGAACTGCCGGCTTATTATGCAAAACGCACTTTGTTAAACGAAATGATTTTACCGGCCGATATTGCCAATGCCTGCTATGCGTTTGTGGGTGGTTTATTAAACAAATCAACCGGTAATACCCTTAACGTAGATGGGGGTGTGGCAATGGCATTTTTAAGATAAAGGCAATTTATGAAGCGGGCTTTTGTGCTTTGCTACTCATTACTTGCGTCGCACACTTGTACTATGGAATATAATGCAGCTTTTACCGAAGCGTAGTTTCTGCTATACCTGGTACAGAGAATATTATAAACGAGTTACAAAAGTTACCCGGTTTATGTTGTATTTAAAAAAGCCCATAAATGGTTGGAACGTACAAGTGAGTGACACAACCACAGCTGCAAAAAGAATCAATTGTTTGTCCCCAAAAAATAAAATTCACCATGCACCGTATAGCATTTAAAATGAAACTTTTTACAGGTTGCGAAGCCGAATACAAACGCAGGCATGATGCACTTTGGCCCGAATTGCAACAATTGCTTAAAGATGCGGGCATAAAAGAGTATTCTATTTTTTTAGACGAAGCAACTAATATATTATTTGGTTACCTTACCATATTCGACAAATCAGCTTTAGACGATTTGCCCAATGCACCTGTAATGAAAAAGTGGTGGGCCTATATGAAAGATATAATGGAAACCAACGAAGATTTTTCACCGGTAAACATACCATTGCAGGAAGTTTTTTATTTGCCATAAACAAGATTGTATGCAATTAGACAAAAGTGCTATTGAGGCACACAACGAATATCTCATAAAAGATCATGAGCGCAGGTTTAATTATATTGCCGCAGAGGTACAGGATGTAGAGGCATTGCTGCAAAAACTCATCGATTTTCAGGTAGCCATTCCCAGTTGGGCATTGGGTACAGGTGGCACCAGGTTTGGCCGTTTCCCCGGTGGTGGTGAACCCCGTAACCTGGAAGAAAAAATAGAAGATATTGGCTTGCTGCATGCATTAAATAATAGTAGCGGCGCCATATCATTACATATTCCCTGGGATATACCGGAGAATGCCACACATATAAAAGCACTGGCAGCACAGCATGGCCTGCAATTCGATGCCATGAATTCAAATACATTTCAGGATCAGCCGGGGCAGGCATTTAGCTATAAATATGGCTCTATGCAGCATGTAAACAAAGCTGTTCGCCAGCAGGCAATAGATCATAATATTGAAGTGATTAAGTATGGACTGGATTTGGGCTCCACCTCACTAACCGTATGGCTTAGTGATGGCTCTTGCTTTCCTGGTCAGTTAAACTTTAGAAATGCTTTTCAAAATACATTGGAAAGTTTGCAGCAAGTATACAGTGCATTACCTGATGACTGGAAAATGTTTGTTGAGTATAAGGCTTTTGAACCCAATTTTTATTCCACTACAGTTGGCGATTGGGGGCAATCATTATTATACGCCAGTAAATTAGGCAGCAAAGCCTATACGCTGGTAGATTTGGGCCATCATTTACCCAATGCCAATATTGAGCAGATTGTGGCTTTATTATTAATGGAGGGCAAGCTAGGCGGTTTCCATTTTAACGACAGCAAATATGGCGATGATGATTTAACCGTGGGCAGCATAAAGCCTTATCAGTTATTTTTAATTTTTAATGAACTGGTAGAAGGGATGGATGCCAGGGGCATGAAACATGCCACTGACCTGGGTTGGATGATTGATGCCAGCCATAATGTAAAAGATCCGCTGGAAGATTTACTCCAATCAGTAGAAGCCATAATGATTACCTATGCACAGGCTTTGTTGGTAGATAGAAAAAAGCTCGCCGAAGCGCAGTTAAATAATGATGTGGTTACCGCACAGGAAATACTGCAACAGGCATTTAGAACCGATGTAAGGGCGTTAGTAGCAGCAGCGAGGTTAAGAAGCGGTGGTGCATTAAACCCCTTAGCCTTTTACAGGCAACATGATATAAGAGCTGGTTTAATAAATCGTAGAGGTAGTAAATCAATGGCAACAGGATTGTAATGACTAAAACCCCCACCATAGCCATATTTGATATTGGTAAAACCAATAAAAAATTATTGTTGTTTGATGAACAGTACAATGTAGTATTTGAGCAAAGTATACAATTACCCGAAACTACAGATGAAGATGGCTTTCCCTGCGAGGATATTGCTTTGCTCACCCAATGGGTAAAAGACAGTTTTAATGCTGTTTTGCAAATGCCGGCATTTACCCTAAAGGCGGTGAATTTTTCGGGCTATGGTGCCAGCTTTGTGTATATAAACAAGGAAGGAAATATTATAGCCCCGCTGTATAATTATTTAAAAAGCTATCCTCCGCTATTACTTGAAAAATTTTATACAACGCATGGTGGCGAAAGCCTTTTTGCAAAGCAAACCGCTTCTCCTGTGTTAGGTAGTTTAAACTCGGGCATGCAGGTATACCGCTTAAAACTGGAGCAGCCCGCATTATTTGCCCAGGTAGCATTTGCGCTACATTTACCGCAATACTTAAGTTATATACTTACCTCCAAACCGGCTACCGATATAACCAGTATTGGTTGCCATACCAATCTTTGGAACTTTCAAAACAAATGCTATCACGAATGGCTGGCAAAAGAAAAGATATTACCTGTGTTTGCCCCAATAATGCCCGCAACAACTGCGGTGCCATTTACCAATAATGATAATGAATATATTGCGGGTATTGGTTTGCACGATAGTTCAGCAGCCCTCATCCCTTATCTGGCCAGTTTTAGTGAACCCTTTATTTTATTGTCAACCGGTACCTGGAGCATCAGTTTTAACCCATTTAACCATGAAGCATTAAGCGATGTGGAATTACATCAGGATTGCCTTTGCTATATGTCGTACATGGGTAATCCCATAAAAGCCTCAAGGTTATTTGCCGGGCATGAGCATGAAGAGCAGGTAAAGCGGCTGGCAGCCCATTTTAATAAGCCCTATAATTATTTTACCACGGTGGTTTGCGATAAGCAAATACTCAGCCGCTTGCAACAGAAAAAAAATACGGTTATGCAGTCGGCTGGAAGTGCACAGGTAGCTTCCTCGGCCTTTGCAAAACGTGATTTGCAATTGTTCAATACGTATGAAGCAGCGTATCACCAATTAATTGCTGATATTATGTTGCTGCAGGTGCATGCTATCAAACTGGTATTGGCCAGCACCAAAGTAAAGCGCATATTTGTAGATGGCGGGTTTAGCAAAAATCCTATTTATATGCATTTGCTGGCAAAGGCATTTCCACGCATAACAGTGTATGCAGCTACTGTAGCACAGGCTTCAGCATTAGGTGCCGCCATGGTATTACACGAGCACTGGAATACAAAAGCATTGCCCAATAATTTAGTTCAACTGCAGCAATACCCTTAAGTCTTTCTCCAATAATATATCCAGGTAATTAGACAACTGTCTGCAATTTGAAGCCAGGCATTGGTTTGCATGGCCGGCTTTACTTGCGTCGCACACTTGTACTGCAGATGATTAGGCAACAAAATAAAGGTAATCAGGGTGGCAATCGGCAGGCTTTTAGCAAAAAAATCTTATTTAAAAACAATACATGTAGTGATAAAGATAGGAGGGGGTGTAAATGTAAATAACCAGCACAACGCCGGTTAAAAAAGAACAGCCACCGCTAATCAACGGCAGCTGCAATGCTTCTTATTATTTTATAGAAAAGTAATTATCCTGCTCATTAGCGTCCATAAAAATACCTCCGTCCAACTGTATGGAACTTATTTTCCTTTTTGTGGCAATACTTACGCTGGTCTGCAATTGATTTATGGCCCAAATAGCCGGTGTTTGATGAAAAGATTCTTTGGCGCCATCATCATAAGTACCAATTATATCAACGGGGGCCGGCATGCCTCCAATATTTTTTAAGCTGATCTCGTAACCCTTTTTATTTGGCCTGGCATCACTAATTGCCAGATCGATATAATTATTGCTAAAAAACCAGCTGCTCCAGAACCAGTTTAAATTTTGGCCTGCCACATCGTTATAGGTATAAAAGAAATCCCATGGTATTGGGTGTTTTCCATGCCAGCGGTCCATATAGGCATGTAGGCATTTTTTAAATAGGGCATCGCCCAGCAAGTCTTTCATGGCCAGGTAACCAATAGATGCTTTTCCATATTCGTTATTGGAGAATCCCCTTCCGGTTAGAGCATCACCCGGTGTTATAATAGCAATATCTTCCTCTGCAGAGGGATCGTTTATCCAGCTAGCGATTCGAAACTGTTTATACAACTCTTCTGCAGCTTCTGCACCCAGGTCTTCCCTGCCAATCAAAATTTCAAAGGTGGTAGCCCAGCCCTCATCCATAAAGCCAAAGCGGGTTTCGTTAATGCCCATATAAAATGGCATATAGGTATGTGCAATTTCATGTTCAGCAACAAATCTTGAAAAAAGTGTATCACTATACGATTCATCATTCGCCATCATAGGATATTCCATTCCTGCATAACCCTGAAATACAGTTGTTTTTTCATAGGGATATGGCACTCCCGGCCAATTATGCGATAACCAGTTTAGTGAGTGTCTGGCATATTGTGCTACATAATGGTAATCAGATGCCGTATCGTTATAAGCTGCATTGGCCACGGCCCTGCGGCCGGTAGCATCGTCAACCACAACACTGCAACCATCCCATACAAAATGGTCGCTTAAACCAAAAGCCATATCGGGTATATCTGTTGCTGTAAACTGCCAGCTATTTATTGCATTTTGGCTGGTTACATTTTTAGCCAACAGATCTTGCTGCGTTACAATACGCACCGTTTCATCTGAAATAAACGACTGTTTAAAACGCTGCAAAATGGCAGGCTGTAAAAGCGTTTCCGGGTGTTGTAATGTGCCGGTACCCCAAACTAAATAATTTTTTGGTGCATTAATGGTAACCGTATAATCATTAAAATCGCTGTAGAATTCATGGCTATCCATAAAGTTCATTCTATCCCAGCCATTATAGTCATCATATACCGCCACACGGGGATAAAAATAGGCCAGAAAGTAGGTGGTAGAATCTATCATGCCTTCACGGCCACTTTGTTTTGAAATTTCATAGTGCCAGTCAAATGACAGTTGTACTGAATCGTGCGGGGCAAGCGGTTTGGGTAACCTGAAACGCTGCCAGGTAAAAACAGATTCATCGTCATCCCACGCTGTTTTTTTGCTATTTACTGCAAATGCATCTATGTGCATGCCACTGGTAAGGTAATCTTCGGCTGCACCCCCGTTTCGCGGAGCGCCTGGTTTGTGGATATTGAGAAAAAGTTTTATTACGGGCGACTTTAGCGTATCGGGACTATGGTTGATATAACTTATTGTTTCACTGCCTTTAATGGTTCTGTTAGGCGGCAGGGCATTGATGGTGATAGTATAGCGGCCATGGTTTTGCCAGTAATGGGGTCCGGGTTTTCCATCTTTGGAACGGGTGCCTTTATTATATGCCTGTTGTATATTCCTGGGCATGTATAAATCCTGGGCAAAGGTTGAATTAATGCTTATAAAAGCCAATAAAAAAAATAGTGTAATGCGGTACATAGCGTTTATTTAGGCTGGTAAGGTATTAAGAAAACAAATTTGTTGGCCATACTTGTGATAAAAGGCTGTATGGCTGGATACAGGTTTTTTTATTTAACTAATTGGTATTGAATTGGTTTTTATAACACCACTGTGGAATTGTTTTTTGGCAGATATTAAAGTTTTATTAAATGCGGAAATTTGCAAATGGTAAAAACCTTCATATAAATTAATGTTGTAACTTAAATCTTGAAACTGATTGCTGAATAGAGAACCTTTTGCCAAAGTGTGCGACGCAAGTACTGCTACATTCATGTTTCTATGCCCGGCTAATAATTGTATTTAAATATATTTCTACACATTCTAAAACCAACATTAACGATTATGAAAAAGTCATTACTTTTTGTCATGCTCCTAAGTTTTGTTTTGGGTACATCCAAAGCAACTATTATTACTATTAAGGTATCAGATTTTCAATTTAAACCTAAAACGGTAAATGCCGTGGTGGGCGATACCATTCAATGGCAATGGAAAAATGGTATTCACAATACCGTTTCCTTAACCATTCCTTCCGGCGCACCTGCATGGAATGCTGCTATGGATTCTGCACACAAAAAATTTAAGTATATTCTACAGGTATCGGGTGTGTACAAGTACCAATGCACTTTTCACTTTACTGTAATGAAAGGTACCATCAATGTATCGCCTTCATTGGCAGCTGGTTTAAACAGTTTTGCTATCAGCGATTATAATGCTGAGGCCCTGTTAAACTGGAAAACAGCTTCTTCAAAAGAAGTGTCTTATTTCTCTGTTCAAAAAAGCGATGATGGAGAACATTTTTCTGAAATTGCCAAATTAAAACCAACAGCTGCCAACACATTTAGTACGGCCGATAAAACGCCATCCTCAAGCAAATATGTGTATTACCAAATTGATATGGTTGATACCAAAGGCAACCACCAGTTATCGCCCATTCAAATGTATGTTAATAATAAAGTGGCGGCTTCCAAACTGGTTACCAGCCTTAGTCCAAATCCGCTCACAAAACCCGGCCATTTAATGTTACAGTTTAATGCCGATAAAGATGGTGAGATGCTGGTTAAACTATACAGCCAAAACGGCAATTTTATTAAGCAGGCAAAAATGAATGCCACCAAAGGCATTAATAACGGGCATTTTCATATTGGTGAAATGGCACCCGGAGCTTATTATATAGTTTGCACACTCGGTAATATTACCGAGAAGCATACCGTAATTATGAAGTAAACAATTGATTACACTAATAAAAAAGAGCTATCTATACAGGTAGCTCTTTTTTTTATTAAAGCATTTAAGGGCCAGGCTGTTTAGGCACTATTTAACTTTACTTGCGTCGCACACTTGTGCACTATAACATTCGGCAGCTAAGTACAAATGGACTATTAGTTACTATGGATAACTATGAGCCGCTTTCAGTTAAATATTGCCATCGTTATTGCGTATAAATCATTTACCTTTCCTTTATGAAATACATGCTTACCACACTACTTGTTGCCTGTTTATTTTTTAGTGCCAACGCCCAATATAACGGCAAATGGAAACAACTGTTTAATGGCAAAAACCTGCATGGCTGGCACCCCAAAATTAGCGGACATGCCTACAACGAAAACTTTGGTAATACCTTTAGCGTAGAAGATGGTGTAATGAAAGTACGTTATGATGCCTATGATTCTTTTAACAACCAGTTTGGCCATATTTTTTATAAAAATCCCTATTCCTATTATCTTATTGCAGTAGAGTATCGCTTTGTGGGCACGCAGGCCAAGGGCGGGCCAGGGTGGGCATATAAAAACAGTGGTATCATGATTCATTGCCAGTCACCGGCCACCATGCAAAAAGACCAGGATTTCCCTATTTCCATTGAAGTGCAATTGTTGGGTGGCGACTCTACCGGTCAGCGCTCCACCTGTAATTTATGTACACCAGGCACTAATGTTGAAATGAACGGCAAGCTTTTTACAGATCATTGCATCAACTCCAGCTCAGCCACCTTCCGTGGTGATGAATGGGTAAGGGCCGAAGTATTGGTATTGGGCGATTCTATTGTAAAACATATTGTAAATGGTGATACCGTTTTAACCTATAATAAACCCCAAATGGGTGGTGGCGTAGTAAGCAATTACGATGCTGCAATAAAAAAAGACGGACAGCTATTATCATCGGGTTATATATCGCTGCAAAGTGAAAGCCACCCCATAGAATTTAGAAAGGTAGAAATTATGGATTTGGAAAAATACTATAAGAAAAAGCAATAGTGTTTAATGCGCCCATTTTTTTACAAGTAAAACTGTATTTATACTGCCCAGCCATGGGCTAACCGTACAAGAGTGCGACGCAAGCGGTGCTGCGCAGTGTTACAAGAGTTGGGTACCCACAAACCCTAGCTATGTTGTAAAAAATCCCTAAACCAATAGCCGGAGTTTTTGATGGTTCTTAGCTGGGTATTAAAATCTACATGTATTAATCCAAAGCGGGTTTTATAGCCTTCGGCCCATTCAAAATTATCCATCAGGGTCCAGGCAAAATAGCCTTTTACATTCATGCCTTCATGTTTGGCCTTTAACAGTGCCTGCAGGTATTGCTGATGATAGTTAATACGCTCTGCATCGTTTACCACACCATTTTGCAACTTGTCTTTAAAAGCCGCACCACTCTCGGTAATAAAAATTTCTTTTACATTACCATATAGCCAAAATCGTTTTATGATGCGGTAAAAACTATCAGCATTAATTTCCCAGCCCATAGCGGTATGGGGCACTTTGCGGGTAACGGCTTTTACTTCGCTGGCCTGTATAATGGGCATAAGCGCATTGTATTTAACCACTACCGGAAAATAATTTTGCAGCCCAATAAAATCAAAATTAAAATGCATACGTTCGGTATATTTCCAGGCATGGTTATGCATTTCCAGTTTTTCCATAAACTTAAAATCGTCCCGTGGATAACCGCGGCCAAGGGCAGGTTCTATAAACAGCCGGTTGGCTAAAATATCTACTCTTTTAGCAGCTTGTTTATCTTCTTCGGTATCGGTAAATGGTATTATTTCGCTGCACGAAAAAGTAGTACCAATATGTGCATTTGGAACCAGCGCCCTTAATACCCTGCCACCCTCTGCAGTTGCCATAACGGTGTGGTGAATGGCGGGTAAAAAATTGGCCAAACCAGTTTTGCCCGGTGCATGTTTACCCAGCATATAACCCAATGATGTAAAGCCGGCCGGCTCGTTCATCACTATCCAGTTTTTTACTTTATCGCCATACTCTTCCGCGCAAACGGTTACAAAACGGGCAAACCATTTAATAATGTTATGATTGGTCCAGCCGCCCTCTTTTTCTAACGCCTGCGGTAAATCCCAATGATATAAAGTAATATAAGGTGTAAGACCAAGTTGAATACATTCATCAATTACTTTATGGTAAAAGGCAAGACCCTCTTTATTGGTGCGGCCCATGCCTTCGGGCAATACCCGGCTCCACGATATCGAAAACCTAAACACCGAAAAACCCAGTGCCTTGGTAAGTAGTAAATCATCCTTATAGCGGTAATAAAAATCGCAGGCATGGGTGGGTTTGCCGCCCTCTTTAATTTTGCCCTGGCGGCGGGCAAATACATCCCAAATAGAAGGGCCGCGGCCATCTACATTCCAGGCACCCTCATTTTGCTGGGCAGCCATGGCTACCCCCCAAAGAAAATCTTTTCCAAAAGCACTGGCAGTAATCGTGTTTTTTAAATAGGCACACATGTTTTACAAAGCTGGTGTAAATGAATATTATTTCAATGTTAAACTATTATTACCAATGTGTTGTGTTTATGCAAAATGAGCCGAGCTGCAAAACAAGGATGAAGCCTGGTTGCGTCGCACTCTTGTGCGGTTGGATAGTTGATTGGACTTTTGCCGCAGCGGAGATGGAGGCAGATAACTATTGTGATATTGACCAACATCTGTGATGCTTTTTAATTTATGAGCGTCAACAAAATTGGCTTTAATTCTTATCTTCAACCATAACAAGGAATCAACTTTATTTGTAACCCGGCCTTTGAGGCCATGATGGCATTTGTTATGTATACTTCCTTTCTGAATATCAAACAAAAAATTGCACTTCATTCCTTCGGTTATGTTTTAATTTTATTGCTTCTTCTTTTTGGTTCGATGGCTGTAGATGAAATACCAATTGCCATGTATTCAATTATTGGCTTGTTAACCGTTAAAATATTGGAAATCATTTTTAGCCGCAGAAAATATCTCTCTTCTATTGTGGAGAATGATGTTACTATCACCATCAACTATTATAACAGAATATTGGTTGGAAATTCCATTACAATCGAAAAAAGAGATGTAGAGGTTGTTTATATTAAAGAAGTTAATTGGTGGTATGGTAAAATAGATAAAATTAATTTTTCAAACGGAAAACAAGATTTCACCTTTTGTTGCATTGATAAAAAGGTAAAGGGGATTGCCCTTGCAATTGTTGAGGAATCATAATTGATTATAAAAATGCAATCATTGCCAAATTTGTTGACCAGCTGAAAATCTTTTAAACTAACAGCCAATAGAAGCACCCAAAAACCTAAAATACCTTAGAATAGATTAATTTTGGCTTGATACCAACCGAAAAAAAGCCATCATGAAATTTTACCTTTTAGTCCTTACCTGTTGCCTGAGTTTGCATACATATGCTCAGGTAAACAAACCAAAAAAGCTACAAGCCGGAATAGAATTGGATGTGCTTCCATACGCTACTGGTGGCTATTTTGGAGCCGGCTGGTTGGGTAAAGATGTGTGGCGGGTAAGGGCACTCACTGCTTTTGTAAAAAAGCCTGACTGGTCAACCAAAAAAGAATTCTCCAATCACCAGATACATGCCTATGCATTGGTGGTAGACCGGTTTTTAAAAAAAGATTGGAAAGGCTGGTGGGCCGGTGCTGGTGTAGTATACTGGAACAGCACTATTCAAACGGATGCAAAAATACAAACCGCCCAATTTAATAACCTGCTATTGAATGGAAGTATTGGCTATAATATTACCCTTTGTAAACATGTGTATCTCTCGCCGTGGGCCAGTTTAAATTTAAAACTGGCTGGTGATAAAAACGTACTGGTTGATAATAAAATCTATACCCTCCCAACCATAAACTCGGAAGCCTCTTTAAAATTGGGTTATACTTTTTAAATTTGTTTTCCATTTTATGATATGCGCAATAGCATGGATATTGGAAATGATTAACCAGATTTGGGGGCATGGGAATCTGAGCGATAAAAGTTGAGCAGATATTTGCCTGTGTGCAAGGCGGGTACAACGTTACCAACTAATTATTTGTAAATTGAATAAACAAAATTATGCGAGCACTACTTTTTATATTGTTGATAAGCGCCATTTGCCTTTCCTGCAAAAAGGGTGCTGTAATAGAAAATCAGACTGGTGAAAAACTGGAGATTTATTTGCTGAAATCTTACCGGTTGGTTACAGGTAAATGCCAGATAGATGAAGGTACTGCCGTTTTGCAGGACACGGCAATGGTAAAAAATCAAGACATATTAGAATACTTTCAGGCAGCATATCAATTTACATTGTCTGACAATTCAATAAAGCAATTGAAAGCGTTGAATGATGGGACACCATTTGCGGTAGCTGTTGATAAAAAGGTAGTTTACTTTGGTATTTTAAAGCCCTCTTATTCAAGCTCCACCTGTGCTAATTCAATTACAATGGATTACGTGGGGGGATATAACAAAGTAACCATGAATCTCGGCTATGCCGGAACTGATATCAATATAGACGACCAACGTAATAATTCATTATTAATAACAACACTTTCCAATCAGGGAAAGTTGAGATAGCGTTCGGCATTGAGATGAATATTGCCGGAAAGCAGAGTGGGCACGGCACCTTTCGCAATTGGTTTCTTGTTCAAAAAGGTTTGTGGGGTTGGGAAGCTAGCCTGAATTTATTTAATCTGTACCACAAATTCCAGCCAAGGTATGCAGCTATTCATTTAGCAGCCATATGTACTTCTACCTTTACAAATGCAATTATTAACAAATGAAGTGCATAACACTACACACTCACCAGGAGGCCCGGTAACGAGTTAGGAGTGACGGCCACATTTTTTAATTTCCACCTCGATAAAAGCTGCATAAAGTACCTGCAGCACAAGAGTGCGACGCAACGAATGTTTGATGCCTTAGGTTTTGCCGGGCCAATACTGAAATGCTTTCTTATCAGGGATATTCACCATTCTTACTTTTAGCCACCAATATTTACACCTGTCATTTATTATCTTTCCAAAACAATTCACCCCCACTGATAAAATTTAACCTGTATGAAAAAGATGATGATGCTGTATGGTATGGCATGCTGCCTGTTGTTTTTAAAAGCAAGCGCACAAATTGATGCCGGACTATTTCATTACCCCGATGTATCGCAAACACAAATTGTTTTTACTTATGCCAATGATATTTGGGTGGTACCCAAAGCCGGCGGTATGGCGGCTAAATTGAGTTCACCTACCGGCGTGGAAGTGTTACCCAAATTTTCACCCGATGGACAACAAATAGCATTTGGAGCCGTATATGATGGCAACCGTGATATTTATGTAATGCCGGTTAATGGAGGCATACCTGCAAGAATTACTGAACATGGTTATCCTGAGCGTATTGTTGACTGGACAAATGATGGCAAAAGCATTTTGTTTGCATCACGAAGGGAGAGTGGTAAGGCCAGGTTTAACCAGTTTTTTATGGTGCCGGCCAATGGTGGAGCAGAAACAAAATTGCCATTGGCTTATGCTGAATATGGCAGTTATTCGCCCGATGGTAAACAAATGGCGGTGGTTATATTATCTCAGGCTACCAGTAACTGGAAGCGTTACCGCGGTGGGATGAATGGAGATATACGCCTATACAATTTTGATAAACAAGTACAGGAAAACATTAGTGCCACCAGCGATGCCGATGATGAATTTCCCATGTGGCATGGCAACTACATTTATTTTTTAAGCGACCGCGGCCCCGAAGTAAGAATGAATTTGTGGCGCTATGATATTGCTAAAAAAAGCTTTGAACAATTAACCAGATTTACAGATTATGATGTGCATTTTCCATCACAGGGGCCAGATGATATTGTATTTGAAGGCGGTGGTAAACTCTATATTTTTTCATTTGCCAGTCAGCAAGCGAAAGAAGTAAAAGTTACTGTTGTAACGGATGAGGCTTTATTAAAGCCCAAAACCATTGCAGTAAATGATTATGTGCAACACGCTTCCATAAGTGCGGATGGAAAAAGGGTGTTGGTAGAAGCAAGGGGAGATATTTTTTCGGTGCCTGCGGAAAACGGGTTTGTTAAAAACCTTACCATGACTCAGGGCGTAGCTGAACGATTTCCTTCCTGGTCCCCTGATGGAAAAACAATTGCTTATTGGAGCGATAAATCTGGTGAATATGAACTTTGGGTAATGGAAGCCGGTAAAGAGACCAGTGCCCGCAAACTTACAGATTATGGGGCCGGTTACCGCTATGCATTATCCTGGTCGCCGGATAACAAGAAGCTGGCATTTATTGATAAGGCTGGTAAAATTAAAGTGTATGATATGGCCACCGGCATTACTGCTGATGTGGATCAGGGATTGTTTTTTTCTCATGGTAATATGGAGAATTTTAGTTTCAGCTGGTCGGCAGACAGCCGCTGGCTGGCTTATAGCCGCGATTTGGAAAACCAACATTTTGCCGCTTTTATTTACGATACAAAGGATAAAAAAGCCCGTCAGGTAACCAGCGGTTTTTATAGTTGCAGCAATCCCGTATTTGATACGGAGGGGAAATATTTGTTTGTGCTTACCTCGCAAACCTTTCAGCCTTATTATAGTGACGCAGATAATACATTTATTTATGCCAATAGTAGTCAGTTAGCGGCTATAGGATTACAAAAAACTACTCCCTCTTTATTATTCCCCAAAAATGATACGGTAGCAGTTACCGCAGAAGAAAGGCCAGTAGTAAAGGAAGAGACTAAAAAGAAAACGGATAAGCCAGTTGCCGAAGAAAAGAAAGCAGATTCAAATGCAGTAGGTATTGATTTTGAAGGGATGGAGCATAGAATGGAACTACTACCTGTTACACCCGGCAACCTGGGTGTATTAAATGTGATTGCAGGTAAGGCGGTGTACATACGCTACCCCAATACAGGTGCACCAGAAGGGCCTGCCACCATTAAAATGTATGATATAGAAAAACGGGAAGAAAAAACCATGCTGGAAGCTGATTACTATATGTTGAGTGCTAATAGAGAGAAAATGCTGGTGGCTAAATCAGGAGCATGGGCGGTAATATCGCCCGGCGAAGGCGCCAAATTTGATAAGCCTTTACGCCTTAACGAAATGCAGATGACCGTTGATCCCATGCTGGAATGGAAACAGATTTTTACCGATGCCTGGCGTATTGAAAGAGACTATTTCTACGATGCCAATATGCATGGCGTAAACTGGCAGCAAACCAAAGTAAAGTATATGAAAATGCTGGAAGGCGCTGCCACCAGAGAAGATGTTGATTTTATTATTGGAGAAATGATTGGGGAATTAAACTCCTCCCATACCTATCACTACGGTGGCGACTTTGAGAAAATAAAATTTGAGCAAACCGGTTATATTGGTATTGATTGGGAACCGGCAGGTGAATATTATAAAGTGAAAAAAATAATTCATGGCGCCGAATGGGATGCCGAGGTAAGATCGCCATTAGACTTGCCAGGTATTACCATCAAAGAAGGGGATTATATTTTGGCCGTAAATGGTATACCCATTACCACCAATAAAGAGCCCTTTGCTGCATTTCAGGGGCTGGCCAATAAAACGGTGGAGCTCACTTATAACTCAACCACTACTTTTGAAGGTGCTAAAAAAGCAATCATAAAAACCATGGCAGATGAATACCGGTTGCGCAACCTGGCCTGGATTGAAGCCATGCGCAAAAGGGTAGAAGTAGCTACCAATGGCGAGGTAGGCTATATTTATGTGCCAAGCACAGGGCTTGATGGACAGAACGAGCTTATGCGCCAGTTTAATGCCCAATGGAATAAAAAAGCACTGATTATTGATGAACGTTTTAATGATGGCGGCCAAATTCCCGATCGGTTTGTAGAAATGCTAAACCGTACTCCGCTTTCCTTTGTAGCCACCCGTGATGGTAAACCATGGCAATTGCCAGCTTATGCCAACTTTGGCCCTAAAGTAATGTTGATAAATGGCTGGAGCGGTAGTGGTGGCGATGCCTTCCCCGATTATTTTAAAAAGAAAAACCTGGGGCCATTAATTGGTACTCGCACCTGGGGAGGATTAATTGGCATCAGCGGTTATCCTGATATGGTAGATGGCGGCGGCATTACAGCTCCCTCATTCCGAATTTATAATCCGGATGGTACGCAGTTTAGAGAAGGCTATGGTGTTGACCCCGATATAGAAGTGCCCGAAGATTTAGGAGCGATGGCAAAAGGTATTGATCCTCAGCTAGAAAGAGCAATCACCGAAATAAAAAATTTACTTAAAACCAAGGGCTTTACGGCACCGCCGGTGCCACCGGTTGAAAAGAGAAATTAACAAAAAGGCTGGTTTATTACCAGCCTTTTTTTATGTTTTTGGGTAATTGTTTTATGTGCCCGGCTTGGGAGAAGTTACATCAACTTTACTTGCGTCGCACTCTTGTACAGTATAACATTTTGCAACTTCTATTAAAAGTGGATTGGTTAGTCAACAAAAATAGTAGAGGTGTCCATATTTGTTGCAGGGTAAAGCTGCTGGTATACACCTAATAAAGTTGAAACCGCTTTTTTGCCTGCATCACCCAATGCAACTGAGTAATTATTTACATATAGGTTAATATGTTGTTTCATCACGGCTACGCTCATTTCCTGTGCATGTTTCTGTACGTATGGTGCCAGTTCTTCGTGGTTGTTGGCAAAAGCATATTCCACACTCTGTTTAATCAGGGCATCCAACTCTTTCATTACGTTTTGTGGCAAATGTTTGCCTGCAACAATACCTCCCAGCGGAATGGCTGCGCCGGTGGTTTGTTCCCAATATTCGCCCAGGTCAATTATTTTATACAAGCCTTTATCTGCATAGGTAAACCTGTTTTCATGTATAATAACACCTGCATCAACTTCACCTGTTAAAACGGCGCTTTCAATTTCATGAAACACTTTAAAATGCTTATTCGTAGCATTAGGAAAAGCCAAGGAGAACAACATATGCGCCGTGGTGTTTACACCAGGTACTGCAATTGTTTTATGGTTTATTTCTTCAGGTGGTATGGCTGTTTTGGCAATTAATAAGGGGCCCACACCCTTGCCTAAAGCGCCGCCACTATGTAAAACTTTGTACTTGTCTAGTACCAGCGGCAGTACCCCATAACTAATTTTTGAAACATCCAGTTTGCCCTCAATAGCCCATTGGTTAAGTGTTTGCACATCTTCCAGTACAACATCAAAACTATAGTCACCGGTATCAATTTTACCGTTAACAAGTGCGTCAAAAATAAAAGTATCATTCGGACATGGAGAAAACCCCAGCGTAAGTTTCATAAATAGTTCAATTAATCAGGGCAGAATGTGGTTAACAAACATTCCAAATACAATAAAATGGTTTCGTTCAGGTTGGTAAGGGCTTCTTTCATTTGCCAGTTGGCCTTATTACGTTCCCCAACATAATTGCTGATGGCCCTTATCTGTATAAAAGGAATATTCATTTCGGTACATACAAAATGAAGGGCAGCACCTTCCATGCTTTCTATATGGGGGCCATATTTTTCTTTTAGGTGTACAATTCTTTGCTGGCTGGTGGATATTTCATTTACGGTTAAACCGGTAACCGCATCCATGCCAAGCAGGTTAAATTGCTTTAGTTGTAGGTTGGGTAAGCTGCAGTTTATAAACGGTGAATCATTTGGTTGCTGTAGTTGCATATCAAACAAATCCTTCCAGCCACCATTTTCTTCTACACCGGTATCGCCCAGTATTTCATTGGCTACCACTACTACTTTGCCTAGTGGCATATCATTTTTAAAACTGCCGGCAATGCCTGTTTGAATCACCAAGTCAGGTTTTTCCTGATATAGGCAAGTCATTAATTTTACCGCATAGGGTAGCATGCCCACACCACCTGCATGAAAAATCACCTGTAAAGGCTTATTTGTTTTTGCCAAAACAGTATTGATGATTTCGCTGGATTGCAGCCACTCACCCTTTGTTGCAGCGGATATGATTACTTTCATGCAATTGCAAATTTCGGTGATATTTAATAAATAAAAATCTATTTATGTTTTATCCCCCATATTTAGGTAGGCACAACAATTCTGTATGCATCGCTTTGCTAAGCCATTTATTTTTCAATTATTACCTTTGCCAAAATTGATTGAAGTATAAAATGGTTTACCTAACACGTTTAGAGCATTTTAATGCCGCACATAAATTATACAACCCCGGTTGGAGTAAGGAGCAGAATGATATGGTGTTTGGGGTTTGTGCCAATGAAAACTGGCATGGCCACAATTATGACCTTTATGTAACCATTAAAGGCGAACCTAACCCAGATACCGGCTTTTTAATGGATGTGAAAAAGCTGAAAATACTGATTAAAGAACAGGTAATTAATAAGGTAGATCATAAAAACCTTAACCTGGATGTAGATTTTATGCAGGGTAAAATGTGCAGTACCGAAAACCTTGCCATGGGTATTTGGCAGCAGCTGCAACCACATTTACCACCCCAGGTTAGCCTGCATTGTATTAAACTGTACGAAACAGCCCGCATTTATGTTGAATATTTTGGCGATTAAAACATTTTGCTTCCCGCTATGTTATAATGGCCAATACCTTACTTGCTGCATGTAATTACTACAGTACAAGAGTGCGACGCAAGTAAAGCATCGTATTGGTATAAAGCCGGGTACAAAAATTATACAATTAGGTTGGTGAAAAATTAGCACCTGTATATGAGCGTGCCTGCTTAATTTTAATGAGTATGAATAATAAAGTTGCCGTTTACCGGAAAGAACATTTTAATGCAGCACACCGGCTTTTTAATGCCACATGGAGCGATGCTACCAATGCAGCTGTGTTTGGTAAATGCAGTAATCCCAATTACCATGGTCATAATTACGAACTAATTGTAAAACTGGTGGGCGAGCCCGATGCCAATACCGGCTACGTTATGGACCTGAAAATACTAAGTGATATTATCCGCGAAACCGTTTTGGATAAATTTGATCATAAAAACCTAAACCTGGATACCGAGGCATTTAAACACCTGAACCCAACTGCTGAAAACATTGCTATTGTAATTTATAACCTGTTGCGTCCAAAAATAAAACCTGAATTGGAATTACAGGTACGTTTATACGAAACCGAACGCAACTTTGTAGAGTATCCGGTGTTATAATCCGGATTTGCAAAAAGGAATATTTATTTTATTGTATAGAAACATACACAAACAAATACCATGGCGTATAAAAAAACAGAAAATTACGATGCAGATACTACCGCATTGCTAATGAATAACTATAAGCAGGTAATTGGCGCATTGGGCGAAGACCCTGAAAGGGAAGGACTGATTAAAACACCTGAACGTGTAGCCAGGGCCATGCAGTTTCTTACGCAGGGCTATCAGCAAGATGCAGTGGCTATTTTAAACTCGGCCAAATTTCACGAATCGGTTAGTGAAATGGTAATAGTAAAAGATATAGAATTATACAGCATGTGCGAGCACCACATGTTACCTTTCATTGGCAAGGCGCATATTGCCTATATACCTAATGGATGGATTACAGGTCTTAGCAAACTGGCCCGTGTGGTAGATGTTTACTCACGCCGTATGCAGGTGCAGGAACGTTTAACCGTGCAAATTATGGATGCCATACGCGAAAGCCTTAACCCGCTTGGTGTTGCGGTTGTTATTGAAGCCAAACATTTATGTATGATGATGCGTGGGGTTCAAAAACAAAACTCATCTACCACCACTTCTGCTTTTTATGGCGAGTTTGAAAAAGATAAAACCCGTAGCGAGTTTTTAAAATTAATCAGTACACATTTAGGCTAATTATTTTTTGCGAGCCAGGCTGTTGGTAGCACTGGCATCGCCGCTTGCGTCGCACACTTGTGCTTTCTGAACCTGAATAGGCTTTTAAACAACTGCCCATATATATTCTGGAGTACAAGAGTGCGACGCAAGTAAAGCCTCATTTTTATGGCAAAGCCCGGCCAATAAAATACTTTTTCCCCCTTCTTTTACTGCTTATTGCCAACCAAAAAAATGGATGTTTGCTGTTATAATGGCCAAACACCCTTATTTTTGGCGCCAAAAATTAACTATTATGAGCAAACATGCATGTGTATTTCCTGGTCAGGGTTCACAGTTTAGGGGAATGGGAAAAGCTTTGTATGATTCAAATGAAATAGCCAAAGATTTGTTTGAAAAAGCAAATGATATTCTTGGCTTTCGTATTAGCGATATTAAATTTAATGGCACCGATGAGGAACTAAAACAAACCAATGTTACGCAGCCTGCCATTTTTATACACTCCGTTATTGCCTACCAAACATTACACGATGATAATACTGATATGGTAGCCGGCCATTCTTTGGGCGAGTTTTCGGCCCTGGTAGCCAACAAAGTGCTAAGCTTTGAAGATGGTTTAAAATTGGTAAGTATACGTGCCAATGCCATGCAAAAAGCCTGTTTATTACAACCCTCTACCATGGCAGCTATTTTAAATTTGGCCGATGAAACTGTAGAGGAAATTTGTGCAGCCATACAAAACGAAACCGGAGAAATTGTAGTGCCTGCCAATTATAATTGCCCCGGACAAATAGTAATAAGTGGTTCAATAAAAGGCATTGAAATTGCCTGCGAAAGAATGAAAGCTGCCGGTGCCAAAAGAGCATTGGTTTTACCGGTTAGTGGTGCCTTTCACAGTCCTTTAATGGCGCCGGCAAGGGAAGAATTAGCCGCTGCCATAGAAGCTACAAGCTTTAGCACACCCAGCTGCCCTGTTTACCAAAATGTGGTAGCCACGGCTGTTACAGATGCCGCAGCAATTAAGCAAAACCTGATAGCACAGCTAACCGGCGCCGTAAAGTGGACGCAATGTGTACAGGCGATGATTTCCGATGGCGCCAGAATATTTACCGAGGTAGGTCCGGGTAAAGTATTGCAGGGCTTGATTCAAAAAATTGATAAAACGGTTGCTACCGGACATATTCACTAAGTACTTATTGGAAATTGTTTTTAAAAATCCGCAGCAATGCGGTTTTTTTGTGTGGGCTGCCATTTAATGGTGAAACACATAAAAATTGCCTTAAATTTTTGGTAGCTGGCAAAAATGAAACCTGCCATAAAGTAGGAATATTTATGCTTGGGAATTGGTATTTTTATAACAAATGCTTGAAAATCATTGAATTTATCCATCAATAGGCCTTATCATTTCAAATTTATATTGATTTGAAAATAATACATTTGGCTTTACTGTTATTTGTAACCTAAACAGGTTGCTATTTCTATTTAAAAACCAGTTACATGAAAAAAGTATTACTCACCACAGGCGTATGCCTGGGATTAATGGTTTCCGCTATAGCGCAAAACACCAGCGCAGTTTGGAAACAAAGCAGTGAAGCAGCCCTTAGCCAGAAAAGCAGGTTGGCTTTTGATAAGCATTTTAAGCCGGCAGCTTATAAATTATTTCAGTTAAATGAAAATAGTTTACAGTCAGACTTAAATGCGGCTCCTTCAGAAAAAGCGTTGCCGATTAGTGCATCCGGAAAAATTATAACTGTGCCTGCACCGGATGGTAGCCTGCAACAGTTTCGGTTTGTTGAATCGTCTGTAATGGCTCCAAAGCTGGCCAGCAAATACAGCAATATAAAAAGTTATATTGGTCAAAATGTTGCCAATGCAGCGGCTACAATTCGTTTCGACTTTTCTCCTTATGGTTTTCATGCCATGGTTATGCAACCGGGTAAACCAACCTATTATATTAATCCGCTGGATAAAGAAAACAGAGTGTATGTTGTAAATGCACGTAATACAGCAGATAATTCAAAAGGGTTTGATTGTACTTTAGACGAAAAAGCATTTACCAATATTGCACCGGAACTGTTAAGCATAGCATCTGGTTTAACCGGAAATGCCGATCAGGGCAAACTGCGTGTGTACGATTTGGCTTTATGTGTAAATGCTGAGTTTTCTCAGGTATTTCTGGATGGCAGCGAACCAGATTCTGCCACAAAGGTAAATAAGGTAATGGCTGTATTGGTAACTTGTATTACACGTGCCAATGCTGTTTATGAAAGAGATTTTGGTGTTAGATTATCTTATGTTGCCAATCAGGATACCCTGGTATTTTTAAATGCCATTACAGATCCCTGGCCTACAAAGCCACCATTGTTGGGCTCTAGCTGGAACTCAAAAACACAGCAAACTATTGATGCCCGTATTGGCGCTGGTAATTATGATATTGGTCACCTGTTAGGCAAGGTGCCTACATTCGCTGATAACAACGGTAATGCAGGTTGTATTGGTTGTGTTTGTACCAATGGCTCTAAGGGAAGTGGATTTACCGCCTACTATGATCCTACATTAATTGATTATATGGTAATTGATTATTGGACACATGAAATGGGCCACCAGTTTGGCGCGAACCATACCTTTACTTATAGCAATGAAAATTCAGGTGCTAACGTAGAGCCAGGAAGTGGTTCAACCATTATGGGTTATGCAGGTATTACCGGTTCTACTGATGTTCAGCCTCACTCAGATGATTTGTTTCATGCTGTAAATATTGCTCAGGTATCTAATTATACTGAGACTGGTAATGGTAATACATGTGCCGTTACTACAATAACCGGCAATACTGCCCCAACAGCTAATGCCGGATTGGATTATACCATTCCTGCCTCAACACCATTCCTGTTAACAGGTAGCGGTAGCGATGTGGATGCTGGTGATGCACTTACCTATATATGGGAGCAAACAGACATTTTTGAGAAAACTACTTCTAATAAATTTCCATTAGCTACTTCTACTACCGGTCCTCTTTTCAGGGTGTATAATGATAGTACTTTGCCTGTAAGGGCATTCCCTGCTTTGTCTACTATTTTAGCGGGACAAACAGGTACTACATGGGAGGTATTACCAGGCGTAGCAAGAGATATGAATTTCCGTTTTACCGTTAGAGACAACCATGCCGGTGCCGGAAATAATATGAGTGATGACATGAAAGTTACAGTTGCAGCAACTGCTGGGCCATTTGTAGTTACTCAACCCAATACAGCAGTAAACTGGAATGGTGGTTCACAACAAACTATTACATGGGATGTAGCTTCTACCAATCTGGCACCTATTAATTGTACCAATGTAAAAATAAGTCTGTCTACTGATGGTGGTTTAACCTTCCCAACGGTATTGTCTGCAAGCACAGCCAACGATGGAACTGAATTAGTAACCCTGCCAAATATCAGCAGCAGCACCTGCCGTATTAAAGTAGAAGCAGTTGGTAATATTTTCTTTGATATTTCCAATACCAATTTTACTATTACCTCAGTTGTGTCAAGTTGCCCGGGCACTTTTGATACCAATAATAACAATACACTGGGATCTGCAGTGGCAATACCATTAAATACCGATGTTAAGGGCACTATTAGTACAAGTACAGATAAGGATTTCTATTCCTTTACCATTACTAATGGTGGCACTATTACGGTAACATTGGGTACTTTGCCGGCAAATTATAACCTGTCATTATACAACAGCGCAAAAACCATCGTGGCAAGTTCTAATAATACCGGTACCAATAGCGAAACCATCAATTTTACAACAGTGCCTGGCGTTTATTACTTAAGGGTATTAGGTAAAGGTGGTGCTACTGATGCTGCTAATTGTTATACACTTAAAGTAGCTACAGGTACAGCTTCAAAACAGGCTGGTATTGCTGCTGTTACAAATGCTGAACAAGCAGTTGCTTCAGTACAGTATAACGTTAAAATGTATCCTAACCCGGTTGATAATGTGTTAAACATTAGTTTGCCATCCTATTCAGCCAACAGCGAAGTAAGATTATTTGATGCCTACGGTAAATTGGTAGCTGCTAAAAAAGTTACTCAAAACCTTGTGCAGATGAATGTTAACCGTTTATTTGCAGGCGTTTATTTTGTAAAAGTGGTAGATGCCAATGGCGCCGCTGTTTACAACGCCAGTTTCATTAAAAAATAGACTCATTATTCTCATTTTCAGAAAGCTACCTCAAAAGGGTAGCTTTCTTTTTTTGCGTAGGCCAGTCTTGATACCAGCAGTGGAATATATGGCTTCGCCGCTTGCGTCGCAATCCTTTCATCTTCCTGTTTTCATGGCAGCATATTAAAACTAATTGCGCATTAAAAAGTAGTTTTTACCAATATGGACAACTTGTATATTTCTGTATCTTTAAATTATGACAAACGAATATTTTAAATTGTTAGCTGATATACCTGCCAAGGAAATATTTCCCGGTTTTTTGGGCCGTATGATACATACCCAGCAACTTACTATCGCTTATTGGGATGTTACTGCAGGCAGCGAAGTGCCATTGCACCACCATATACACGAACAAATGGCTACTGTTTTGGAAGGCGAGTTTGAATTGGAAGTAAATGGTATTAGTCAGATAATGTTACCTGGAATGGTAGCGGTAATACCTTCAAGTATTCCACACAGGGGAGTGGCCATTACCAATTGTAAATTAATGGATGTTTTTACTCCGGTAAGAGAGGATTACAAAAACCGTTGACAACTATAGGGGGTTTAATAATTGCTGTTGCTGCTGCAATATATTCTGTTGTACAAGTGTGCGACGCAAGTAAAGATGCCATATAAACTGTGGCATGGCTACAAAATTTATTGCTTTTTTAAAACGCTGCTATACACTTCTATTGCCCGCTTACGTGCAAGTTCGTGGTTTACAATTGGCTTCGGGTAATTAAACGAGTTTAATTCGGGTACCCATTTGTTGATATAGATTAGTTGTTTGTCAAATTTCTCCGTTTGCAAGGTTGGGTTAAATACCCTGAAATAGGGTGCTGCATCGCAACCGCTGCCTGCAGCCCACTGCCAACCGCCATTGTTGGCAGCAAAATCAAAATCGAGTAATTTTTTGGCAAAATAGGCTTCGCCCCACCGCCAGTCTATTAGCAAATGCTTGGTTAAAAAAGAGGCGGTTATCATCCGAACCCTGTTGTGCATAAATCCGGTAGTGTTTAATTCCCTCATGCCTGCATCTACAATGGGGTAGCCGGTTTTTCCTTCGCACCAGTGTTGAAATAACACTTCCTCATTTCTCCATGGAATTAAATCGTATTCTGCCCTAAAAGCCTTGCCATGCGCTATATGAGGAAAATGCCAAAGAATCATATGGTAAAAATCACGCCATATCAGTTCGTTTAAAAAAGTTTCACTTAAAATAATACTTTCTCTTGCCAATGCCCTGATGCTGATAGTGCCAAAACGTAAGTGTATACCCAGTTTAGAAGTGCCGTTTTTAAGTGCAGGAAAATCTCTTTGTAAAGCGTATTGTTTAATAATAGTTGTATCGGTTTCTTTTGTTGGGAAAGGGATATTTGTTTTGCTAAATCCTATCTGCTCCAATGAGGGAATCGCTTTTGGCGTTTGCTTAAAAAAAGCATGCAAAAGTGTTTCACTTTTAAAATGGTAAAAAGTGTTTTCTTTCAGACATGCTTTCCATTTTTTACTGTAAGGCGTAAATACAGTATAGGGTTTCCCATCATCTTTTAATACCTCGTTTTTTTCAAAAATAACCTGGTCTTTATAGGTATACATAGTAGCACCCTTCTTTTCCAGTAATGCACCAACCGCTGCATCGCGGTTTTGTGCATAGGGTTCATAGTCATGATTGGTAAAAAGGTGTTTGATAATGTATTTTTCCAGCAGGTTTTCAATAACTGCAATTGGTTTTCCGTAATAAACTTCCAGACTGGCACCTGCAGCTATTAGTTGTTGTTGCAGGTTTTGCACACTTGCATGTATAAAATTTACCCTGGCATCCGTTTTGTCATCCAGATCATCAAGGATATTGGTATCAAAAATAAAAATGGGTACTACTGGTATTCCGCTATTGAGGGCATGAAATAAGGCGGTATTGTCAGTTAACCGTAAATCTCTTCTAAACCAAAAAATATTTACTTCTGCCTTCATGTTTTATATTGTTTTCTTCTAATCCCGGAATAAATTTATTTGAACAAACCAACCCAAAATGTATTATTACAAAAACAAAGGGGCGATAAATTTTTTATGCAACATGGACGATACATTATTGCTGTATTGGCTGTTGCCCAATTGCTTTACCCATTTAATGCCATAAATGGCATTGGTAAAAAATAATTCAGCAGCCTGTTTTAGTTCTTCTGCTGTTATGGGACTTTCCTCCACCGGCATATTTTCTTTTCGTAAGCATTGCAATAAATAGCGGCGCATATTACCGCTTACCGGTCCTTCGGTTAAAGGTGGGGTTTTAATAACGCCGTTTTGTACAATAAATATATTGGCGATGGTGCTGTCTGCAATTCGGTTATTGGCGTTTAATAAGATGGCATCGTTCAGGTGTTCCTTTTTTGCCCATAAGGCAGCCATGGCATAGCTGAGATAATTATTGCTTTTTATAGAGGAAAACTGATCGGCTGCTTTACGGGCATCTGGGTAAATATCTGTAATTAGGCCGTTTTCGTTTAGGTTATTATTGGCAGGGTTTAAGGCCCAAGTTTGAATAATATAATTGGGGAAATGGTTTTCGGGATCGTATAAACCGCCATTGCCCCTAAAAATGGTTAAACGAATTCTACCCAATTTATCATGATAGTTTTGTTTTGCCAATGCTAGTATTTGTTCCTTGACGTAGTCAGGGGTAAAATAACTGGGTTTTTGGAAATACAGCCGGTCCATAGAGCTGAATAATCTTTCCATATGTAAATCTTCCAGCAATATTTTTCCTTTCACCATTTTGATGGTTTCAAAAAAACCGTCTCCATACCTGAAAGAACGGTTGTCTGGTGAAATTAAAAGTTTATCAGCCTTGTATGTTTTACCATTATACTGCAGGAATGTTGCTGTTGCCATAAATACAAATGTAATTGCTGTGGGTAATTTTTTACCCTTTATTGCCTTTTTGCTTTGGTAGTTTAACAGCGCTACCTGGTATTTGTTGTGAGGCGGGTGAAGGAATTATGTAACCTAACGGATGCAGGCAAAGCTGCTTTGCTTAACTTGCAGGTATGAAGATCAGCGATATTATTTACACACTGGAATCTTTTGCACCACCTGCTTACCAGGAATCATATGATAATGCAGGACTGATTACCGGTAATAGTAGTTGGGATTGCACAGGCATTATTTGTGCTTTGGATGCTACCGAAGCTGTTGTGGAAGAGGCCGTGAAAAAGGGATGCAATTTAATAGTGGCGCATCACCCTATTGTTTTTGGTGGGTTAAAAAAAATCACCGGGAAAAATTATGTTGAACAAACCATTATTGCGGCCATCAAACAGGATATTGCCATTTATGCAATACATACCAATCTGGATAATGTGATGGCTGGCGTTAATAGCCGCATAGCGGATAAGCTGGGTTTAGAAAACCGCACCATATTGCAGCCCAAGCCTGCCCAGCTGGTTAAACTGTGCACATTTGTGCCCGACGAGCAAGCCGATGCAGTAAGAAATGCATTGTTTGCAGCCGGTGCCGGCCATATTGGTAATTACAGTGAAGCCAGTTTTAATACCGATGGCATTGGTACCTACAAAGCAAACGAAAGGGCTAACCCTTACGCAGGTAAAGCGGGTAAACGGCACGAAGAACCGGAAGTAAAAATTGAAGTACTGCTACCTGCCTATTTGCAAAACAGTTTGGTAAAGGCCTTACTTGCTGCGCATCCCTATGAAGAAGTGGCGTACGATTTGGTTCCTCTGGCAAATGCAAATAAAGAGGTGGGTAGCGGTCTGGTTGGCCAATTGCCGCAGCCTTTAACCGAAGTTGAATTGTTGCATAAATTAAAAGCTAGTTTTGGTTTATCGGTGGTTAGGCATACACCATTATTGCAAAAACCGGTTAGCACAATAGCTTTATGCGGGGGTGCCGGTAGTTTTTTAACAAAAGCGGCCATTGCTGCCGGGGCACAGGTGTTTATAACGGCAGATGTGAAATATCATGAGTTTTTTGATGCCAATAACCAGCTGGTAATTGCCGATATTGGCCATTGGGAAAGCGAACAATTTACCATTGACTTGTTATTTGATATTTTAATAGCTAAATTCCCTACCTTTGCCGTCCAAAAAACTGAGGTTAGAACCAACCCGGTGTATTATTTTTGCCAATGATTTGCCGAGCAGCGTACAAAACGTTCAAGAGTGCGACGCAAGTAAAGGGGAAACATAAATAAACAGCCGGGAAAATATAACTTCATCATTCAAAAGATAAATTACAAACTAGAATATGGCAGCAGTTAAAGATTATTCTGTAGAAGAAAAGCTTTCTTCTCTGGTAAAATTGCAGAAAGTTGATGCTAAACTGGATGAAATTAAAATTCTGAAAGGTGAGCTTCCTATTGAAGTTAGCGATCTTGAGGATGAAATACAGGGTTTAACCCACCGTAAAAACCGCTTTGAGGAAGAGATTAATGGTATTGCTGAATTTATTGAGCAAAAGAAAAAAGCCATTGTTGATGCCGATGCATTGGTGAAAAAATACGAAAAACAAAGCGAAGCTGTTAAAAACAGCCGTGAGTTTGAAGCTATTAACAAAGAAATAGAAATGCAACAGCTGGAAGGTAAACTGGCTGAAAAACATATTCGCGATGCCAATGAAGAACTGGCAGATAAAGTGCGTTTGCTGGAAACAGTAAAAAAGCAACTTACTACCAAAGAAGCTACATTAGGCCATAAAAAAGGTGAACTGGATAAAATTATCGCCGAAACCGAAAAAGAAGAAAGCCATTATAACGAACTTTCTTTAGCAGCCCGTAAGGGTATGGAAGATCGCCTGTTATATTCTTACGACCGTATTCGCAAAAGCTACCGCAATGGTTTAGCAGTGGTACCGGTTGAAAGAGATGCCTGTGGTGGTTGCTATAATTCTATCCCTCCTCAACGCCAAAGCGAAATTCGCCAGCGCAAAAAAGTAATGATTTGCGAAAACTGCGGTCGTATACTTGTTGATGATGAACTGAATAACAATACCGAAGTAAAATAATGTTAAAGCAGTATAAAGAATCTAAAAAGGGTGCTGGTGTCAGCATCCTTTTTTATTTTCGGGCTTTCAAGTAATGCAGTTGTAAAATAGTATGAGCCAAACTTTTAAATCAATAACCGGCAGCCGTTGCGTCGCACTCTTGTGCGGCTATAGCACTATGCAACAGGGCTTGAGTAAAGGGTTTTTACTATTGCTTACCATATTTTTTTTGCAAACAGCCCATGCCGAAAAAGTATACGATTTTAGCGCCACCTGCCAGCAGGCCTATCAACAAATTACAGCACTAAAACTACATGCAGGTGCGCAACTGGTAAACCAGGCAAGAAAAGAAAACCCGGATAACCTTATTCCCGAAATTTTAGATAGTTATATAGATTTTTATATACTATTCTTTAACGAAGACCCTTCTGATTATTCAGCACGTATGCCTCATTTTGCTGAGCGTTTAGATAAGCTGGAAGATGGGCCAGTCAGCTCCCCGTTTTATAACTATTGCCGCACCGTGGTATATATGCAAAAAGCCTGTGTAGAAATAAAATTTGGCAGGCAATGGGCAGCTGGCTGGGATTTTAGAAAAGCCTTTACCATTATTCGGGATAATAAAAAAGCATTCCCCGGTTTTTTACCCAATAACATGATTTATGGCCCCATGCTGGTAGCCGCAGGCACCATACCCGATGGATATAAATGGCTTACCAGTTTATTTGGTGTAAAAGGATCCATAAAGGATGGTGTTGCCTTAATGCAGCAATTTGTAAATAGCAATGATACTATGGCAAAGCTGTTTTTTAATGAAGCCAGCTTTTATTACTGCTATATCATGTTCTATATTCAAAACAAGCCCCAGGAGGTGATGCAATATATTCAGCAGCGTAAACTGGATGTGGTTAATAACCATTTGCTGGCATATATGGCCACTAACCTGGCCATTAATAATAAATCTACCGAGCAGGCAAGAAGTATTATGTTACATAGGAATATGTCGGCCGAGTATATGGCTACACCGGTATGGGATATGGAAATGGGCTATACCACGTTGCACCACCTGGAAACCCAGAAAGCCATTAGCGCTTACGAAACTTTTTTGGCCAGTTTTAAGGGCAAATTTTATGTAAAAGATGTATGCGAAAAACTAAGCTGGTGTTATTATATACAAGGCAATATAAAGGCAGCTAATGCCACCAGGGTAAAAATATTGAAAGAGGGTAACCAAATTACCGATGCGGATAAGCAGGCATACAAAAATGCCCAATCAGGCCAATGGCCCGATTTGTTATTGCTAAAAGCAAGGATATTAAATGATGGCGGTTATAATGCCGAGGCACTGGCTTTACTGGCCGGTAAAACTGCTACAGATTTTAATACACCGGAGGAGCAACTGGAATTCTCGTACCGGGTGGGGCGTATTTACGATGATTTGGGTAAGGACGATGATGCTTTAAAAGCATATGCTTATGCCATTAAAATTGGGGAAACCAGCACTGCTTATTATGCGGCCCGTGCAGCTTTGCAAATGGGTATTATTTATGAAAAGCAGGGCAATAAGAATTTGGCCATCAGCTATTTTCAAAAATGCATTGCGATGAAAAACCACGATTACAAAGACTCTCTCGATCAAAAAGCCAAGGCAGGTATTGCCCGCAATAATGGTGGCTAATCGTTTTTATTACTCTTTTAATTTTTGTGTTGAAACGGCTGCGGCTGAATAATCTTCCTTGGGTACTTTATGGCCGTACAAACCATTTAGCATAGCTAACTGACCAATATGTGTAATGATATCAGATAAAGGCCCCTGTAACAAGCGCTTGCTGCTAATGGTATCTATTTCTGTGGTGGCCAGTGTTTGCTCCAGTATTTGCAAGGCGGTTAACAATCTATCAGTTTCTCCCTCCAGATCCAACTGGACTGGGGATGGTGTATTGAAATGTTTATGTGTGACAAAACTGTTGGTTTTATTTAGCAAATCGCACATATGATTGATGATCTCATTCGGCGTTCTGGTTGCTTCTGTAAGCCGGTAATCTCCAAAACCAGGCAATGAATATCTAATGGCTTTTTGAAAGCGATAAGCTATAGTTGCCACTGTATGTTGTAATAAAACATTCATCGGATACAATTTATTATTGTAACAATACCGGCTGTTGGCAGCTGATAGTAGCGTTGCCCTACAAGAGTGCGACGCAAGGATGTTGCCAATTATTGAATTGCCTGGCCCACAATACTAATACTTTCTACTTTAATTCTTTTTAAAAATACTAATGGCACAACCACCGCCTTTTGCAAGTTTTACCTGCAATACAGTGCTATTGGTAACCATTATTTTTTCGATGGTATATGCTTCGGGATTGGTTTGCCAGTCTGCATTATCGGCATCCCGGTAAATAGTAGCTTCGTAACTGCCACCGGCATTTAAGAAACTAAGCGGCAATTGAAGCTGGCGGCTATTTTCATCGGTAATGGCACCAATAAACCAGTTGTTTTTATTTTTTGCTTTGCGGGCAATGGTAATATAATCTCCGGGTTCGGCTTCCAGTACTTTGGTATCGTCCCAATCAACCGGCACATCTACAATAAACTGAAAGGCATCCAGGTATTTGTTGTAATTCTCGGGTAAATCGGCGGCCATTTGTAAGGGGCTATACATGGTAACATAAAGTGCCATTTGTTTGCACAGTGTAGAACGTACCCGTTGCTTTCTGCTGCTATCGAACTGGTTAAGCTGCATATGAAATAGGCCTGGAGTGAAATCCATTGGTCCGCCCATTAAACGGGTAAAAGGCAGTATGGTGGTATGTTCGGGAGTCATGCCAATAGTTGGGGCATTATTAAACTCGCTGCCCCTTGCAGCTTCATTGGCCATCCAGTTGGGGTAGGTTCTTTGCAAACCGGTAGGGTGTACAGATTCGTGCGCATCCAGCATAATGCCATAGGTGGCAGTTTTAGCGGCAACACGCACAAAGTGGTTTACCATCCATTGCCCATCGTGGTGTTCGCCACGTGGTATAATTTTACCTACATAACCGGTTTTTACGGTATTCATATTATGCAGCACCATATAGCGATAGGCGGTATCCATCCAGCGTTCGTAGTTGGTAACCGCACCGGAGGTTTCGTGGTGCATGATTATTTTTACGCCCTTTTGTTTTGCATAGGCGGTAAGAGCGTCAATATCATAATCGGGGTAGGGGGTAACGAAATCAAACACGTCTTCTTTCCAGTTACCAAACCAGTCTTCCCAACCAACATCCCAGCCTTCAACCAGCACCCCATCAAAACCATATTTGGCTGCAAAATCAATATAATGCATCACGTTTTGGGTATTGGCGCCATGTTTACCGCCATCTTTTTGCCAGGTGGCTTTGCCCACATGCATCTCCCACCACATGCCCACAAATTTTTGTGGTTTAATCCAACTGGAGTCGGGTACCACCGATGGCTCATTTAAATTAAGTATTAGTTTGGAGGCGAGTATATCGGTGGCTTTATCGCTAACTACAATCGTTCTCCATGGGGTAATGGCAGGTGTTTGTAAATAGGCTTTATTGCCTACTGCATCTGGTACCAGTTGAGATTGAAAACTAAGGTTGCTTTTATTTAACACCAGGTTCATGGCAGGGTAATTTACCAATGCCGCTTCATGCAGATTAATATAAATGCCTTTTGCGGTTTTCATCATCAGTGGTGTTTGTACTGCATTGGCACCAATTAGGCTTGTAACGGCAATGTCTTTTTCTTTGGCAGCGGCGGCAAGTGCATTTACCTCACTTAATTTGGTGGTGTTATAGGCATATTCGTTAGAGTCGTAATCCCCGGGTATCCAAAATGCTTTATGGTCTCCCGCCATTGCAAATTGCGTTAGTTCGTCGGCCACAACAAAATAGTTAAGCCCCTCTTGTTTTGGAAATTCGTATCTAAAACCCAGCCCATCGTTAAATAGCCTGAATACAATGTTTACCGCAATCTTGCTGCCGGCTTTATCAGTAAGCGATACAACCAACTGTTTGTAATGATTATTAATATGACTTACCTCTCCCCATACCGGTTGCCAGGTTTCGTTAAATGTAGATGAATCTACCCCCGATATACTAAAGCGACTTAAGGTAACAGCTGGTTTGCTTAACACAAAACCCAGCCCCGATGGTTGTATAACCGCGGCGCCTTTATAGCTAAGACTATACGTGGTTTTACCTGTAGCTAGCTGACTAATATTAAGCTGTAAAGCATTATCCGGAGAATGAATGCTGATAACTTTTTGAGCCTGGGAAGAACCAGTTATAACAAAGCTCATCAGTACCCATAAAACAGCGGATTTACATTTCATATACAGTTGTTGAAAATGGCAATAATTGGGATGTAAACAAAAGCATTGCAAACAGCAAAATGCTTTACTGTATAAAGTTATGGTAGAATATATTTCTGCGAAAAGACAATAAAAATCTGCAACGTTTGCAGTGGGTAAGTTTTTATTTTAAAGGCATTAACTAATAAGTCTGGGTTTTTTATTAGCCAGTCTGTAGATTATATAGCAACACCGCTTGCGTCGCACGCTTGTACTGTAACAAATAGCCAAACTTTCTATTACATTGGTAAACACAAAAAAAAGAGACTGTCTTTTCAGATCAGTCTCTTTGGCTTTACACAAGTTTCTGCTATTTAGAAACAATAACCTTCTTTGTAATAATGGTGTTATTACTTAAGTCTGTAATAAGTAGCATATACATGCCACCTGGCAAGTTGCTGGTATTAACCCTGGTACCGGATAATGCTGATGCAGTAGTATTATTTGTCTTCCAAACAATATTGCCCATCATATCTTTTAATACAGCAGTAAGTTTTGTATTACTATTTGCTGTACCATATTGTATAGTAAATTGGGTGCTTACCGGATTAGGATAGACGGTTACATCTACACCATTGCCAAGGGTTTTTGCGCTTACATCGCTGCTGCTGCCATCGTTGTTGGCAGATGCAAACAATACCGCAGTAGTAAAGCTAACCGAATCAGTAAACTTACTGGTAGCTACTACTTTTCCTACGCTATCAGCTGCTTGTACACGCCAGTTATAGGTAGTGTTCGCGGTAAGACCATTTAGTGTAACAATCCCGGTATTGCCAACAGAATTTTTGGTTAACCAGGCACTGTCTCCTGCTTTATGGTATTGTACCACATAAAATTTAGCACAGGTAATAGTAGTAAAGTTTACTTTGGCCGATGCAGCAGTAATATTGGTAGTGCCGGTAGTTGTTACCGCTGGAACCATATTTATTACGGCAGATTTTCCAAAAGCAGTGCCGGTGGCGCCATCACCAAATGCTGTTGCAAAATACTGGCCCTGCGGAAGATTTTTAAACTGGAAGTTTTTAGTACTGGTAATGGTAACCGGGCTGCCATACGCTATGCCATAGCGGAACAACTGAACTGTATAGGGTGCCTGGCTTTTGCTGCACTTCATTGTAATAGCATTTGTGCTGGTACATGTAGTGGCGGTATCGGCTGCAATTACTTTGATACTGGCTTTTGTTACCTGAGTAAAAGTATTGCCTAATGAATAGGAAGCAAATTCGTTACCATAATAGGTTTGAACCCTTATCCAATAATAACCTTGCGTTAAACCTGCCATATTGTATGACCATGAAGCTGCTGAACTGTTTTGATATCCAATATTTCCTGCTGCGGTATCTTTATATACATACAGGCTAATATTATGTGTGCCACCGCCATTCAAATGTGGTTCCTGGTTAACGTTAAGCGTAAGTGCACCAGAGCCGGTATAGTTTATTTTATACCAATCTGCACCATCCCTTGATAAATTGTAATAGAAATTAATATGGCCGGTTACTGCACCATTGGCTGGAATTGTTTTAGCCTGGTAAGGTGCATTATTAGGCTCTGCATCATTTGCGTTTGAGTATAGCTGTGAATTATTGGTAAGTGTATAAGGTGCAAACTCGCTTGTATAGTAATTATTAATTCTAATAAAGTAAGTGCCGGCCTGTAATCCATCCGTATTTATGGTGGCAGTTGATGTGGTATTCATGTAATTAAGCTGTGTAGTGCCATCATTATCATACAAATAGCACGATACATTTTGCCCATTATTGCTCGTAAGAGTTAACTGCAGGTTTGCATCAGAAGGCAGTGTAAGCTTATACCAGTCAAACCCGTCACGTACCAGGTTGTAATAGTAGCCTGTATGCCCGGTTATAGTGCTGTTTGCCGCGAAAGTTAAAGCCTGCGCCTTTGTGTCGTTAGGCTCTGTATCATTAGCCTGTGCAGGCAAAAATAAACTATCACTCAGTGTATAGCTCGCAAATTCATTACCATAATAGGTATTAACCCGAACATAATAGGTGCCTGCGGCCAATCCATCTCTGTTGGTGCTTAAAGTGCCGGTAGTGTTTCCATTGGTTAGCAATGTGGTGCCATCATTATCATATAAATACCAGGAAACATTCTGGCCATTAAATGATTGCATGGTTAGGCGTAAACGGCCATCAGCAACTGTGGTTACTTTATACCAGTCAAATGTATCACGTGTTGCTATATAATCGCTGTAGCCAATATGGCCGCTGCGTGAATTATTTAATGGAAGCAATTTGGCTTGTGCCCTAGTACCATTCGGTTCTGCATCACTTACAATAGATGGTGTAAATAGACTGTCGCTAAAAGTATATGGTGCAAATTCTGATGAGGTATAATAATTATTTACCCTTACATAATAAGTGCCTGCCAGCAGCCCATCGGAATTTGTAATGCCGGTAGATGTGGTATTGCCACTTGCAAGCTGTGTGGTAGCATTGGAAGAATATAAATACCATGAAACATTCTGGCCATTCAGCGATTGCATGGTTAATTTAAGTCTGCCATCTACATTGGTGGTTATTTTATACCAGTCAAATGTATCTTTCTGGTTATTGTAGTAATAGCCAATATGCCCATTTACCGTGCTGTTTAAGGCAAAAGTAAGCGCCTGTGCAGCGGTGCCATTGGGTTCTGCATCAATGGGTACTGCCGGTAAGTTTAGTGTATTGGATAGTGTGTAGGTTCCCGTTTCGGTGCCATAAAAACATTGCATCCGAATATAATAAGTGCCCACGGCCAATCCATCTTTACTCATACTGCCGGTTGAGGTTGTATTATTACTGGTAAGTAAAGTAACGCCATCGTTATCGTATAAATAGGCCGATACGTTCGAACCCGTTCCCGATGTCCAGGTAATATCCAGCCTCCCATCTTTATTGGTAGTTACTTTCCACCAATCCACTTCCCCTGCGGGGGTAATGGCGCCATTATCGCTGCCATTCAGGGCTAGCGTATTTGCCTGTGCCCTTGTATCATTTGGCTCCGTTTCGGTTGCGTTGGCAGTACTCCATATAAGGGTACTGCAAAGCAATATCAATTGTAAAAATTGCTGTTTCATAAATGCTTTTTTGTGTAAAGTGATAAAAATACTATAGCAGGCTACCTCAGGCAGCTAAAATGTAAACCATTAAAATGTGTGGATATTAGATTGTACTTCTTCTATGTTGCGCAAATAAAAGCGATAGGTCAAATGTAAATCAGTATCTACGCAAAGTCAATACCCAAATTTGGGTAAATTTTATTGGTAGGGCTATAACCCTTTGTGGTAAAGGGTTATGCAAACATAGCTGGCCGGCCTTTTATCTTTATTTAATCGTAGCCCGGCTGCAAGGTATTAATTAGGCACCGCTTACGTCGCACTCTTGTGCGTTTGATTGTTTATGCAGCTTAGCCAAAGGCGTAACTATAAACGTTTAGGCCTTCACCCTTAATTTGATTCAGGTTCTCCTGATGTGCGTGTAATGTGATGCTTTGGTTGATGCTTGCATTTGATATGGCACAAGTACGCTATGCTGCATATGCTTGGCCGCATACTTGAGCCAGGATGTGGGAGTCATTTCTTAAACTTCAAAAATTCGGAAGTTCCATCTTCTGATTCAAGAATTAAAGTGTCATTTTTGAAAATTACTTTAGCAGCATAAATCCAATCTGGATAGATGATTTTTATGGAGTCATCATTCAGGACATATTTATATGATTTGAATTGATCCACATAATAAACTGAATCGGATTTGATTATAAAAGTGGCATTCTCGGATGATCCATCAGACCAAATACCAAGCAGTTTGTTGTTTGCTTGTTTAATTGGATCAATTTTGACTGGTACTATTTTCGAGGTGTCTTGTCTTTCATTTCCAGCTTTGGAATCTTGCAAATTATTGCATCCCAAAAGTAGCATAGCAATCAGTAAAGAAAATGTTGTGTATTTCACAAGGATTGTAATTGTGTTCAACTCAAAAATAGCAGAACTAATTACCCTTTCCAAAAAATTGCATTCTTCTGCCGCTTTTGTTAGCAAGGGGTGAAATCTCCCTTGAATACGCGACAACCAAGCGTATTATTTTCTGTCATAATCTGCTGGCTTCGTTTGCCCAAAGTCCTTCATTTTTTGTCTTGATATTTTGTTAGTTATTTTAAAATTGTCTCGATTCAAAAACTGAATAAGAATGGGGTAATTGTATTTATTGTTTGTGCTTACGAAGTCATTTTTTTTAAAGTTGAAAAGATTGAATGACCAATAACTATGGTATTGATAACTTGTAAGTGTCATTGTTATTACTTCATAATTTCCGTCACCATTGAAATCTCTTTCGGGTCTGTTGTCGCTCATTTTGTCCATGAAAGAAATCTTTATAAAGTTCTTGTCCTTTTGTTGAAATAAATATATAACCCTTGTGTTTAAGGAAGCTGTTCCATTACCCATGTAGGGAACAATTAACTTAATGTCTTGAAGATTGTCACCATTTACATCTGCAAGCATAATGGGTTCAAACAGATTTGTTTCATAAAATAACATCGGTTCAAAAAATCGTTGTATTTGCTTGCCATTTTTAAATACAGTTATATATGAACTGTCCCACTTGCCAGCGAAAGATGTAAGCACTAACGTTAAACTATCTATTTTGTCATAGAACTTTGGTATTGTCAAAATAAATTCTGTCTTTTTTTCCTTCCCGTTTGTATTGTAAACTTTCCAATCTTTATATACCTTGTATTTAATTGCGGGATATTTTTCAAACGGATATTGTCCAAATGAATTTAAGGTAAATGTCAATAAATATAGTATTATGAAGTTGCGCATAGAGTATTGCTGCAAACTCAAAAATAGCCGAACTAAGTAGCCTTACAAAAAAAATGTATCCTGCCGCTGTTTTACCTTTCGCTAATAGTTTCAGCTTCTTTGGTTGCTTTGGTAAAAGCCCAATAAATAATCAAACCGTTCAAGTGAGTGACACAAGTAAAGCTGAATAGCATTACTAACGCCGGCTACATAATTGGCTTTTAAGAAATGAGTTTGCGTTGTTTGGCAAATTCAATGAGGGAGGCTTCGCTTTTGGTGTTGGTTTTGCGGTATATGTTTTTGCGGTGGGTTTCTACGGTGCGCTCACTAATAAAAAGTTCGTCGGCAATTTGTTTGTTGCGGTAATGCTTTACAATGCATTCTATAATTTGTATTTCGCGGGTGCTTAGGTTGATGTCTTCGTTACCGCTTCTTATTTTTTTAAATATTTCGTATTGCTGTAAAATAGGCGCTGCAAAATATTGCCCGCCGTTTACAATGGTTTCTATGGCAAGGATGAGTTCTTTTTGTCCGGATGCTTTTGGTATATAGCCATCTACTTTTGCTTCTTCCAGCATTTTTGCAATGGTGGCACCTTCCTCGCTCATGGAGAGGGCCAGGATTTTTATATTGGGCAGGTTGGCTTTTACCTGCTGTGAGAGCTGAAAACCATTCATACCATTGGGCATGGTAATATCGGTTAGCAGTACATCGATGGGCGTGGAACTTAATTGCTGCAGCATGCTTTCAGCTGTATTGGCTTCGGCTGCAATGTTAAAGCTGGCATGGTTTTGCAGTAATAGTTTTAAACCATCTATCACAATTTGATGATCGTCTACAATGGCAAGGCGGATGGTATGTTGGCTACTGCTGATAAGCTGTTTTTATTGTTTTATTGTTGATGTAAGGGAATATAAAAAGCAATCATGGTGCCATTGCCAGGGGTGCTGTTAATGTCTACCTTACCATTTAAATATAATATTCTTGACTGTATATTTTTTAGTCCGTTGCTATTTACCAGATTAGGGTTATTGATGTTAAAGCCAATGCCATTGTCTTCCAGGGTAATATCCAGTTCATTGTTTTCGGCGTTAACAGTTACGTGAAGTTTGGTGGCTTGTGCATGCTTTAATACATTTTGCACACATTCCTGTACCACGCGATATACCATTAGGGCGGTGTTTTCTTCAATGAAAGTGAAGTTGCCGCTGGCGTTGTAATATATGTGCAGGGTGGGGCTTACTATTTTATCCAGGAAATTTTTAATCGTATCTGCCAGACCTGTTAGGGCAAAGTCCTGCGGCATCATGCTATGGCTAAGGTCGCGTACTTCGGCAGTAGATTCTTCCAGCAGGGTGCTGATATTGTTATAAATTTTTTGGCCGGGCTCCTGCAGTTGCAGTTGGTTGGCCAGGGCTTCCAGATTTAATTTAGCAACCACCATTTTTTGGGCAACACTATCGTGTAAGTCGCCGGCTATACGTTTGCGTTCTTCTTCTTCTGCCTGCATTACAGCCTGGGTAATTTTTCGTTTCTGCTCTATTTCCATAGCCTGCAAATGAAGGGCCTGGCTTTTTTTTCGGTTTTGAAAAAAGGCGAGGCCAAAAAGCAAGGTAGCTGCCAGAATGCCTATAATGCTATAAATAAAATAGTTCTTCTTGGCAATATCGTATTGCTGCTGAATAATGGTATTTTCTTTTTTCTGCACCTCGTATTTGGTTTGCATTTCGGCAAGTGCTTCGGCAGAATTTTTTTTGTACAGGGAATCCTTAAGTACGATTAAAGTATCTAATGTATTACTGTATAGTTGATAATTGCCGGCGGCCTTATAGTTTTCTGCCAGTGCAGTAAATAGTATGGGCAGTTTAACGTACATATTATTTTGGTGCGCCATAGCAATACCTTCTTTTAGCAGGGCAATGCCTTTATCTGTTTCATGAATAGTAGCATAAAAAGAACCAATTTGAAAAATATCCGAAACAATATAAAAGGGATCTCCAATTAACCTCCTGATACGCAAGCCTTCCTCTAAAAGCTGTTCTGATTTTGCCTGGCTGGAGCCATCACTGTAAATACCGGCATAAATAAAATAGGCGTTGGCCTGAAAGGTAAGGTCGTCTTTCTTTTTGGCAAGTTCGATAGCTAGTTTACAAAATATTTCTGCCGAATCGTTTTTATACAGATTATTGTATACTGCAGCAATATTGGAATAGAGGGAAGGCTGGCGTTTTTCCATGGCAATTGTTTTTTCCATGGCCACTGCATCCAAAAACCAGTTAAGTGCATTGCGGTATTGCTCAATTTCCATATAGGCCCAGCCGATACCAATTTTGGCCCTTATTTGTGTGAGGTAATCATTGGATTGTTCGGCAGCATGTAATAGTTCTAAGCCATTATTAATGGCTTCTTTTTGCTTATCTGACCTTACCAGTATATTGGTTTTTAAAATAAGAAAACGGTACCTGAGCGGAACATCTTCTTTTTTATTAAGCACATTAATGGCACTGTCTATGATGGCAGCGGCAACAGGCAATTTACTGGTTTTTGTAAAATAAGTAGCCCTGTAAAAGGCAGTTTGAATTTGACCCAGCCTGTTATTGGTGCTGCTGGCAAGACTATAGGCTTTGGCGGTATATAAATTCAGGGAATCCAGATTAATAGAATTTACCTGATCGCATAAGGCAAATAATGTTTGTAACTGCTGTTCTTTATTAACGGAGGTATAATATACGTTGCGAAGGCTATCTACTTTTTTTGTTTGCGCCTGACCTGGTGCGCACACAAAACAGGCGAAGCATACAAGTATAGGTAGCTTTTTAAATGGGCTTACTTGTTTTGCTAAGGATGAAAAAATGACAATTACTTGGTTGATAATCATATGAATACTTCTAAATTAAACAAACACAACAATGTTTTAGCGCTTATTAAATGGTTTATGCCAAATTTAATGTAAGAATAATTACATAAAAGTTGCAGGATAGTTTGCCTATGCAAATTATAATTAGGGTGGAATGGAAATCGAACTGGAGCCCAATAACAAAAAAATAGGAGCTAATAAGTATTCCACATTGTGCGGGAAATTGAATTAAAATTGCAAAATTTGCCTATGCTTGAAAAATTATACATACAGAATTATGCTATTATAGACGAAATAGCCATTGTATTTTCTGATAAGCTGAATATCATTACCGGCGAAACAGGTGCCGGTAAAAGTATTCTTATGGGCGCACTTAGCCTTATCTTGGGCGAAAGGGCTGATACCTCTGTTTTAATGAGTGCCGACAAAAAATGCTTTATTGAAGGCTTTTTTAATATTAGCCATAAACAGGAAGTAAAAGCTTTTTTAGCAGCCAATGAACTGGATCATGATGATGAGCTGGTAGTACGCAGGGATATTGCCGCAAATGGAAAATCGAGGGCCTTTATAAATGATACCCCGGCTACTTTACAGCAACTAAAAGAACTGGCCGGTTTACTGGTAGACCTGCACCAGCAATTTGATACATTAGAATTAGGCGATGCCGGTTTTCAGCGTGAAGTGTTGGATGCTTTGTCCGGTAATCAGGATAAACTGGATGCCTACCATTTGGTGTATACCGAATGGCATCAAACTAAAAAAGCTCTGGAAGCTTTACAATTACAAAAAAGCAATTTTAATAAAGAGCTGGATTATTTCCAGTTTTTATATGATGAACTAAAAGAAGCTGCTTTTACACCCAACGAATTGGAAGACCTGGATGCCGAATTGCAAATGCTTAGCAATGCAGAATTAATTAAAACTTCCCTTACCAAAGCGGTTTATGATTTAAAGGAAAGTGAGCAACCCATTGTACAAACACTAAAGCAAATGGTGATTCAGTTACATCATTTTGCAGGCATGCATAAGGATATTGCCGCTATTGCCGAACGTTTACAAAGTGCACAAATTGAGATTGCAGATATTGCCTCCGATATTGAAAATATGAACGATGATGTTCATTTTGATGAAAAAAGAATTGAACTGATTAACGACCGGCTGTCTATCGGGTACAAAATGTTTAAAAAGCATGGCGTAGCTACCACCGATGAATTGCTAACCATACAGGCAGGACTGCAGGAAAAATTACAGGCCGTTTTGCATATAGATGAAGCTATTATTGCCAGGGAAGCAATGGTGAAAGAGCTAATGCAAAAGGCCGGGGATTTGGCTGATGCCATATCTGCGGCAAGGCAAGCACAAGCTACACCATTGGTGAACGAAGTAAATAACCTGTTACAACAAGTGGGCATGCCCAATGCCCGGTTAAAAGTAGAAATAAAATCTACCAGCTTGCAACCATATGGTAAAGATGCTATCGAGTTTTTGTTTGATGCCAATAAAAGTAACCGATTCGAGCCATTGCGTAAAGTAGCCAGCGGTGGTGAACTTAGCAGGTTAATGTTGTGTATCAAATCGCTGGTAGCAAAATCCATAGATTTGCCCACACTTATATTTGATGAAATTGATACCGGTATTTCCGGCGAAGCGGCCAGGCAGGTAGGCATTATTTTAAAAGAGCTGGCCAATAGCCGTCAGGTTATTTGTATTACCCATCAGCCACAAATTGCGGGTAAGGCCAATACCCATTTTTTTGTTTACAAGGAAATTAAAGGCGATCAGGTAAAAACCAATATACGAATACTTACCCAGGATGAGCGTATAAACGCCATAGCGCAAATGCTAAGTGGCGAAAGACCCACCGCCGCCGCATTAGAAAATGCCCGGGAAATGATTATGAACTAACGGCTTGGCTGCAAATATTATCTTTACAGCCTTGAGTCTTGCGTTAAAAACTACCAATTATAAAATTGATATTATGTCTTACAACTTATTAAAGGGAAAAAAGGGAATCATATTCGGTGCTTTGGATGAAAAGTCAATAGCCTGGAAAACAGCTTTGCGCTGCCATGAAGAAGGTGCTCAAATAGTGTTAACCAATGCGCCTGTGGCTTTGCGAATGGGCGAAATAAATAAACTGGCCGAAGCAATACAGGCCCCCGTAATTGGTGCCGATGTTACCAATATGGACGATTTGAAAAATCTTTTTGAAGCGGCCATGCAACATTTTGGTGGCGGCATAGATTTTATTTTACACTCCGTAGGCATGAGCCTGAATGTGCGTAAGGGCAAACATTATACCGATATTGATTATGCTTTTAACCAAAAAACACTCGATATATCTTCCATGAGCCTGCACCGTGTATTGCGCACAGCATGGGATTTAGATGCACTTAACGAGTGGGGAAGCGTGGTTACGCTTACCTATATTGCTGCACAACGAATTTTCCCCGATTATAACGAAATGGCCGATGCCAAAGCCCTGCTGGAAAGTGTAACTCGTAGTTTTGGTTATCACTATGGCAACCGTAAAAATGTACGGGTAAACAGTATTTCACAATCGCCAACTGCTACAACAGCAGGCTCTGGTGTAAAGGGTTTTGATGGCTTTATAAAGTATGCAGAAAAAATGAGCCCCATGGGCAATGCCTCCGGCGAAGATTGTGCTAACTACTGCGTAAGTATGTTTAGCGATTTAACCCGAATGGTTACCATGCAAAACCTGTTTCATGATGGGGGCTTTAGTTTTACCGGTGTAACCCAGGCGGTAATAGAAGCCATGGAAAAATAGCAAAGTGTAGTAAGTAACCTATACAGCACCGGGTTTTATAGCCTGGTGCTTTTTTTTGGGCCAGACTCCAATACTGCTATTAAGCATCCGTTGCGTCGCACTCTTCGGGGTTCGGTACTTTAATGGGCAAAAAATAGGGCCTGTTTTTATGTGCAACAATCCTTAATTTCAATTACCAAAACCTAATATATGAATTGGATAGAATTGGTAGGATATGCAGGATCATTTTTATCGGCTATTACTTTTATACCACAGGTGTACAAGGCCTGGCAAAGCAAAAGCGTCGGCGATTTAAGTATCTGGATGATATTGATTATCATTTTTAGTACACTTTTATGGCTGGTATATGGTTTTGGAATGGGCAGCGGTCCGGTAATTTTGGCCAATTTGGTGGTGCTTTCTTTATCGCTGGTATTATTGTATTTTAAATTAACTTTTAAACAGTAGGCCTTGCGGTTAAATCGCAGCCTGCTGCCACAAAGCCGGAACCCTGAACCGAGCGTGGCAAGCGGCGATGCCATGCAACACTGCAGCCGGTAACAAAAAAGCAGGTATTGGTGCAACAAAAAAGCCATTCAAATTGAATGGCCTATTCGTTAAAAACACCCCGCAGGGTGGTGATGAAGTTAGTATTCGTCTTCGTTAAACATAAAATCTTCCTGACTAGGGTAATCTGGCCAGATGTCTTCAATACTCTCGTATATTTCGCCTTCGTCTTCCAGTTCCTGCAGGTTTTCTACTACTTCTATTGGTGCACCACTACGGATAGCATAATCAATTAACTCGTCTTTTGATGCCGGCCAAGGTGCCTCTTCAAGGTAACTTGCTAATTCCAATGTCCAGAACATAGGCTGTAAATTTTGCGCAAATGTAAGGGTTGTAACGAAATAACCAAATTACCCATTGCGCTATCGGGCAAATTATCTTTAAAAACATAGTTAAATAAAGATTTTATTTGCAATTGATAGCCTTACCGGCAACTAATTATATTTTAAAACCAATTTTCATGTTACTCAGGGCTACGGGCATTCAGAAGCATTATGCACAATTGCATGTGTTAAAAGGGGTGGATATATCGGTAAGTAAGGGAGAGATTGTGTCTATCGTAGGCTCATCAGGTGCCGGCAAAAGCACCTTGCTGCATATTTTGGGTACTTTGGATATGCCGGATAGCGGGCAGATATTTTTAAATGATATACCTGTACACACTTTAACCGGTAAAAAGCTGGCCGCTTTTAGAAATACCCAGATTGGTTTTGTATTTCAGTTTCACCATTTATTGCCGGAATTTACTGCGCTGGAAAACGTATGTATTCCAGGTTGGGTAGCCGGGAGAAAAAGAAAAGAAGTTGAAACAGAAGCTGCCAGACTGTTAGACCTGCTGGGATTAGCAAACAGAATGGATAATAAACCCAATATGCTGAGTGGCGGTGAGCAACAAAGGGTAGCCGTTGCACGTGCATTAATTAATAAACCTGCCGTAGTTTTTGCCGATGAACCCACCGGTAATCTGGATAGTAAGAATGCCAAAGAATTACATAACCTGTTTGTACAACTACGTAATGAGTTAGACCAAACGTTTTTAATTGTTACCCACAACGAAGAACTGGCCACCATGAGCAACCGGGTATTGCATATGAAAGATGGTTTGATATTGCCATGATAATTAATTATTTGCCTTGTTTTGCCTGTAAATCGCTTTATCTTTAAAAGCTATAATTCTAACGTTAACTGTTATATATGAAAAAGGAATGCTACTCGCTGATTCTATTGTTAATTATTTCTATTAGTGCTTCTGCTGCCGTACGATTGCCTGGCATTTTTGGCAATCATATGGTATTGCAAAGAGATAAACCTATACCTGTTTGGGGCTGGGCTTTGCCTAATGAAAAAATAACCCTGCATTTGAATAAACAGCTGGTTACCATAAAGGCGGATAAGCAGGGCAGATGGAAAACACAGTTGGCTGCTGAACCTGCCGGCGGCCCTTTTGATTTGACCATAAAAGGCCAAAATACAATCGTTTATACCGATGTACTGATTGGAGAAGTTTGGATTTGCAGTGGCCAAAGTAATATGGAATGGATACTTAGAAATACTAATGAAGCAGCTGCTGAAATTGCTTCTGCAGATATGCCTATGATACACCATATTACAGTAACAAAAGCCATCAGCCTGTTACCAAAAGATGATATTGCCGGTGGCAGCTGGAATGTGTGTTCACCAGCAACTGCCGGAGATTTTACTGCTGTGGGTTACTATTTTGCCAAACAATTATATAACGAGTTAAAAGTGCCTGTAGGTTTAATCAATACTTCCTGGGGTGGTACGCATTCAGAAACATGGACCAGCAAAGAAGCTTTTGAAAACGATAGCTATTTTAAAGACATGATTGCCGGTTTGCCAGCTCTGCGATTAGACTCGCTGAATAATATAAAAAAGGCAGCAGCACTTAAACATATAACTGAATTGCAGGGCGGTTTTAAAACGGCTACTGAAATAGAAACCTGGAAAGAGTCCAGTGCAAATGATATTGACTGGGGAACAATGAAATTACCTGGCGTATGGGAACATCAGGAATTGGGCGATATTGACGGAGTGGTATGGTTTAGAAAAACTATAAACCTTACTGCCGATGATGCCGGCAAACCTGCCCAGCTGGAACTGGCAATGATTGATGATAATGATATTGCCTATGTAAACGGCGTTAAAGTGGGTAGTACCAATGGTTATAACACCAAAAGAAAATACAGCATTCCTGCAGGTGTATTAAAAAAGGGGAAAAATGTGATTGCGGTAAGGGTAGAAGATACCGGTGGCGGTGGCGGTATTTATGGCGAGAGCAGCGACTTATTATTAACGATTGGTGATAGCATTATTTTATTAGCCGGGGAATGGAAATACCAGGTAGAAACATTAAGTGGTGCCGCTGCTTCCATTGGCCCCAATGAATACCCAACATTGCTCTATAATGCCATGTTGTACCCGTTGATACCTTATGCTATTCAGGGTGCCATATGGTACCAGGGCGAATCCAATGCTGGCCGGGCATATGAATACCGTAAAGCATTTCCATTAATGATTACTGATTGGCGTACCAAATGGAACCAGGGCAATTTCCCGTTTTATTTTGTGCAATTAGCCAGTTTTAATTCAGCCAATGGCAATAGTAAAAATGGTAGTACCTGGGCTGAGTTAAGAGAAGCCCAAACCATGACTTTACAATTGCCGCATACCGGAATGGCTGTAACTACAGATATTGGTGTATCAAACGATATTCACCCACGCAATAAACTGGATGTGGGTAAAAGGCTTGCGGCCATTGCCTTACACGATATATATGGCAAACAAATAGAATTTAGTGGGCCCATGTACAGTGGTATGCAGGTAAACGGCAATGCCATTAGTATCAGCTTTACCCATACGGGCAAGGGGTTAATGGCAAAGGATAAATATGGCTATGTAAAAGGGTTTGAAATTGCCGGCGCCGATAAACAGTTTTATTATGCCCGTGCCTGGATTGAAGGCGATAAAATTATTGTAATGGCCGATGAAGTAAAAAGCCCTGTAGCGGTAAGATTTGGCTGGACAGATGATGCCGGTGAGAATAACCTTTTTAACAAAGATGGTTTTCCTGCATCGCCATTTAGAACTGATGACTGGAAAGGTATTACAGAGCATAATAAATTTAGCTTTACTAAATAAACATGTATACTGCCCTGCATTGCGTTAGGGATTGCAGCGAAAAGCCCGCAGCGCAGCGAGGACTTGCAGCGTAAAGCCCGACCCGATAGGGTAACGCCATACATTTTATTGCATATATTTTATAATGCTGTGGATAATTTTCACGGCATTATTTTTATTAACAATACAGGCAAACCCGGCAACTTGCCTTAGTAATAGACAAACTTATTTTTAGATTTGCAGCAATGAGAAAATTTGAGGATACATACCAGCACAAAGGCATGCGTAACCAGTTGGTAAAGCTGCTTAGAACAAAAGGTATTACCGATGAAAATGTGCTAACTGCAATAAATAATATTCCACGCCATTTTTTTCTTGACTCTGCTTTTGATAAAATTGCATACGAAGACAGGGCTTTCCCCATTGGAGAAGATCAAACTATTTCTCAGCCTTACACAGTGGCCTATCAAAGCCAGTTATTGCAGGTAAAACGAAACGAGAAAATTCTTGAAATAGGTACGGGCAGTGTTTATCAGGCCAGTGTACTTGCCGAAATGGGTGCCAGGGTGTTTACCATTGAGCGACAAAAAAAATTGTACGACAGGCATAAGGATTTTGTATTTAAGGCAAAATATCCCAATATAAAATTTTTCTTTGGAGATGGTTTTTTGGGGCTTCCTACCTATGGCCCATTTGATAAAATAATTATTACAGCTGCGGCACCATATATTCCGCCAAAATTAATTGAGCAATTAAAAGCAGGTGGCTTTATGGTAATACCTGTAGATGATGCTGAAGCTAAATCTCAACGCATGCTAAGGCTTACCAAAAATGAAAATGGCAGTTATGCCGAAGAAAGTTTTGATGCTTTTTCTTTTGTACCCATGCTTACCGGCAAGAATGGCTAGTTTTTTTGTTACTTAACAGCGGCAATGCTATGTAGCATTGTTGTGTCACTCACTTGTACTTGCATAACGCTATTTGGCAAAAAATATAAAGTATTAACCGCTCTTTTTTTAATTACAACACTTCTTAATGGAGTCTGTTATTGACAAATAGGTTAAGCTTTAATTTATATTAATTTAATTTGAAATGGGTGCTAAAGTGAGGAAATTTACAAAAACCAAAACTCTTCCACATGAACCGTATTTCAACCTTTTTTATTACACGGCTATGCTGTGTGATTATTGTTAGCTGCGCCTTTTTTAGCTGTAGGAAAATAGAAGATACAAATCTTTTAACTACTGCATCGGGCAACGAAATGCAATCAGTCCTTCAGGCAACAGCACAGCCCAATATATTAATTATACTCGGTGATGACATTGGCTACGAAATACCAACTTGTAACGGAGGCCAGTCTTATACAACACCTAATCTTGATAAAATGGCTTCTTTTGGTATGCGTTTTACACAATGCCATGCATCGCCACTTTGTTCACCATCCCGCTTTATGTTACTTACAGGTAAATATAATTTTCGTAATTATACCCAATGGGGGCATATGGATCAAGGTGAAAAAACAATTGGTAATATGTTTAAAGATGCAGGCTATGCAACCTGTTATACCGGAAAATGGCAGTTAGATGGCGGCGATGCTTCTGCCAAAATTTTTGGTTGGGATAGGTACTCATTATGGTTACCTTTTTTATGGGATAATGAATATATGGAAGGCTCCAGGTACAAGGGTGCAAAAATTTACCAGGATGGCGGGTATTTACCCCAGGAGCAAACAATTGATAAATATGCCGATGATGAATTTACCGATTATCTGTTAAATTTTATTGATAGTACCACAGTTATAAAAAAGCCTTTTTTTGCTTATTATGCTATGGATCTTAGTCACTCTCCCATGAGTCCAACACCAGATGATGCAGAATACGCCACCTGGGATTTTAATACTCCAGGCAATGGCGAGCCCAGGTTTTTCCCATCGATGGTTAAGTATATGGATAAAAAAATTGGTGAAATACTCGCACATCTTTATAAAAAGGGTTTATTAAATAATACCATTGTTTTTTATATGGGTGATAATGGCACCCCACCAAACATCACATCCATGTTCAATGGGTTTAGTGTTGTAGGTGGTAAGCACTCTACCAATGAACCAGGTACGAATGTGCCTTTGCTTGCATTGTGGAATGGAAAAATTAAACCTGGGAGTACATCAGACAGATTGGTAGATTTTACTGATTTTCTACCTACCCTGGCGGATATAGCGCGTATTCCCAAACCTATTAGTTATGGCAGTCTTGATGGTTTTAGTTTTTATAATGCCCTTGTTACAAAGGGTAAGGACACTACAAAGCGCTCATGGATATACGATGCTCATAGTCCTGAGCCTGCGGCTACTATTTGGCGTAATTGGGTACAAAATGATGAATATAAACTATATGATACCGGTAAGTATAGCCAGGCCGGCCAGTTTGTAAAAATAGAAAAAGCAAAACCCGATTTTATTGCCATACCAGATAATCAACTTACCAGTGATGAAATAAAACTAAAACAAAGCTTTCAAGCAGTTTTAAATAGCTATCATTAATTCCTGTTTTAAGAATACAGCGATTTTTTGCTTAAAAAAACTTTATGATTTTTTTATAAAATACAGTTTGCATTAAATTTTATTAATCCATGTTTTTTCGAAGGCCAGGCGGAACGTAGATTCAAAATCAATATGTAATTTAGGCGCCTACTTAATTAAACACTAAAACCTGAAAATTAAATATGTTACACCTTAATATAGCAAAAGTTTCTAAAAAATCATCGTTGCTAACCATACTACTACTTACTGTTTTAGTTGCTTTTACTGGCTGTAAAAAAGAGTTTGAAAGCACATTTAAAACAAATTTGCCTGTAGCCTATATGGGGGACAATGTAAAAGCTGGAATAACAGGTAAGCCCAATATTATATTGGTACTTGCCAACGATTTTGGTTTTGAATTACCCACTTACAATGGTGGCCAATCATACAGTACGCCTAATTTAGATGCCATGGCAGGTAACGGTATGTTTTTTCAACAAGCCTATAATCATCCTGATGGTTCTCCTTCCAGGATTGCAACCTTAACAGGAAAATACAATTTTAGAAATTTTTTATACTGGGGCTATTTACCTCCCGATCAAAAAACATTGGGCAATATGCTGCAGGATGTAGGTTATAAAACCTGTTTTGCCGGTAAATGGCAATTAGATGGTGCAGATACCCGTATTCGCAGCGCCGGTTTCGACCAATACCTTGTATATCTGCCTGATGGCAAAGGCCAACGTGTTAACAGGTATAAAAGTCCACAGCTATATTCAAATGGGGCTTATTTACGTGCAAGTCAGGTACAGGGTAAATACTCAGAAGATTTATTATTCAATTTCATGAGTAATTTTATTGATTCCAGTAAAAACAATTCCTTCTTTGCTGTTTATGCCACATTACTGCCGGCACAACCATGGGTGCCTACACCAGATAATCCTGATTATGCAGCATGGGATCCGGCAAACGACAACAGGCTTTCCAACAAAACCAAATATTACCCCGGTATGGTAAATTACCTGGATAAAAATATTGGTAAAATTGTACAAAAACTACAGGCCGCAGGTGTGGCACAAAATACGGTTATACTGTACACTTCAGCTACCCAAACCGATAGCCGTATAGTTTCTAAATGGAGGGGACAAAAAATACAGGGTACCAAAACCAATACATTTAAATATGGTACCAATATACCTTTATTGGCATACTGGCCCGGCCATATTTTACCTGGGCAAACCTCTCAAACATTAATAGATTTTACTGATTTTATGCCAACGCTGGCAGATATAGCTCAAATTCCTGTACCTACCACATACGGTACTTTAGACGGTACCAGTTTTTATGATAATATGTTAGGCATAACAGGTAAAAACCGCGATTGGGTATTTTGCCAATGGGATAATAACCCCATTGATAATGTGCCTGTAGAAAGGTATATAAACGATGCAGAATTGAAATTATACGATACGGTGGGTGTAGGTAATGGCAAATTTTACAATATTGCTGTGGATCCTTACGAGAAAAGCCCAATTCCCGATAGCCAGTTAACGCCAACCCAATTGGCCCGTAAAGCCTATTTTAGAAGCGTTTTAGATACTTTGCATAAATAGCAATCGCATTATTTAATTATATTAAAAAGCTTACCCAAACAGGTAAGCTTTTTTTATGGGCCCAACTTATGGTATTCATAGCATCGCCACTTGCGTCGCACTCTTGTACGTTCTGCATTCATGGCACCAAAACAGCCCAATAATACCTAAAACGGCAAAATAAAAGCTGCCGGTATTTACCCGCAGCTTATGGCTCACGCTTGAGTTTACATATGAAATGCAACCTATATTAACAGGCAATTTCTCTAAAATATGGCCGGCGATCGGTAAAGGTTTGCATATGGTTTTTTTGTAAAAATGGTTTGGTTAAATACCCTGTAACCTCCGGTATGGCTGCGGCTTTTGAAATATCAGCCTCATCAATAGAGGAAGACAAAATGTATACTTTTACATTGTTTTTTACATTTTCATTTAAAAGCGAAAACGCTTTCATAAACTCCCAGCCATCCATGCCAGGCATATTAATATCCAACAATAAGGTTGTTGTGGTGGCCATATCAGCATCGAAATCGGTTTTTAAATAATTTAACGCGGCTTCCGGTTTTTCGTAAGCTTTTGTGTTACTGATGCCATAGGTTTTTTCTATGGTTAATTTACAAATCAGATTACTGGTAGGATCGTCATCCACAAGAATGAATTGAAAAGGAGGTTTCATTGTAGTATATTTTTAGGTGAGCAATAAAAGCGACAACAATTTGAAAAGGCAGCAAAATGATGTAAAAGAAATTCCTGACTTAAAGTAAAATCCGGTCGGTATTTTTGGCAGCCTGCAAACTATTTTTAGACCCTGTTTGTAACCCAAAAACCAAATAAGAAATCAATTAATAGGTAGCTGTTGAGATGTTAGAATGTAATCTTTACCATCTTCTTTAAAATTAGTTTATTTTCTAATGAACAGCGCACTATTTTTTGTTATACTTATGTTTTTTAACAATAACAATGTTCGAAGTTTTGGTAAATTATTTTTATGATGTAAGTCAATAGGGACAGGCATTGTGTATGATTTTTATCAATCCGAAGTAGAAATAAAATAACTTTTACAGCATACGTTTAAACATTGGTTAGCTGCGAATGAGAAATTGTTGTTTTGCCAGCGCAAATTTTCTTGAATTATTACCAGAATAATGCCTTTTGTAGCTGCCATAAAACTGGAACGTTCAAGAGTGCGACGCAAGCGGCGATGCCATACGTTACCAAAGACTGGTCCATAAAAATATTTATTGAGTTGTTGACGTAGGTACAAATAAAAACAGCGACAATTCTTGCCGCTGTTTTATATAAAATTATTGACTATTTTTTTATTACTTCTTCAATAACATGACCTACGCAACCACTGGGCATTTGAATATGTAGCAAGGCCGCCAGTGTAGACGCAATATCCGTCATATATGTTTCCCTGTTGGTGGCACCATGTTTTATACCCCAACCATACCAAAGTAATGGAATATGCGAGTCGTAGGGGTTCCATAAACCGTGGGTAGTACCTGTAGAACCGCCATCATAAAAGCCAGGCTTTAAAATAAACTGGAAATCGCCGCTTCTTAAGGCATTATAGCCATTAGAAAGCATTTCTTTTTGTTTGGCATTTAGGTTGGCTTCGGCCATTTTGTTTAAGGCAAAAGCATTGGCAATACCCGGTTGTTTTTTAAGATAGGCTGCCAGCCAGTTGGTTATTTTAACATCATCTAACGAAGCTGAATCAATGGCATTATGGTTAAGGTAAATCTGGTAATTATCTTCGGCAAGAATAAGATTATCTACACCAAAAACCTGTTTTAGCTGGGTATTTACTTCCCTTGAATTAAAGTTGTAAGTGCCTGCAGGAATTTTATTTTCCTTTAAAAAATCTGCAATATGCGCAACACCATGATCGGCTGAAAGAAATACAGTGTATTGCCCTTTGCCAACAGTGGCATCTAAAAAATTGAAAAATTTGCCCAGTTCTTCGTCAAGCCTGATAAAATCATCTAATTGCTCCCATGAATTGGGGCCAAAAGAATGCCCAATATAATCTGGTGTTGATAAGCTAACCGCCAGAAAATCTGTAGCAGCAGATTTGCCCATGTTTTCAGAAATAGTAGCGGCTTTTGCCATTTCTAAGGTTAACGTGTTTCCGTAAGGTGTAACCGAAATTTTTCCATAGTCTTTACCAACAAACTGAGAAAGATTATAGGGGAAACCTAATTGGTCTTTGCCCAGTGGTTTGCTTTCGTATGGTTTTTGGTCTTCGGTGCAATAATCAGGATAAACAGCTTTATCCATAGCAATATCCCAGTTAAACTGGTAGAGAGAATCGGTAACTTTTCTGTTATTAAAATTATTTACCCAGGCAGGTAAAGCGTTCATATAATAGGTACTGGTAATAAAATTACCGGTTTTACTATCGTACCAATAGGCGGCATTGGCTGCATGGCCGGCCGGCAAAATAGCGCCCCTGTCTTTTATAGCAACCCCAATTACTTTACTTTTAAAGTTGGTTGCTAGCCTTAATTCATCGGTAATAGTGGTGGTGTAGAGGTTTTTCGGGCTCATTTCCCCGGCAGTTTTGTTGGTGCTGCCCACTGTACTAACACTGTCATCATCTGTACAATACACCGATTTTTTTAATAATTGGTCGTACCAGCTATTTCCCACCATACCATTTATTGCTGGAACTGAGCCTGTATAAATGGAGGAATGGCCAACAGCAGTAACTGTTGGCGTATAGGGAATAAAAGTATTCTCACAGGTAAAACCATTATTTAGCATGCGTTTAAACCCGCCATTAGCTTTAAATAATTTATTGTACCGGTATAAATAATCCCAGCGCATTTGGTCTATAACAATACCAACCACCAATTTAGGTCTGGCTATATCGGCTGCAGGCAGTGTATTTTGTTGGCTATATACAGTATAAAAACTGCAAAAAAGTAGTAAAATAAGTAGGTGAGTACGCTTCATAGCTAAAATATTGTTGGGCAAAAGTAAGGTTTGGCAGCTGCTTTTTTTAGTTAATAAAACGTAAACTAACCAATGGTGTATAAAAGCCTTTGCCCTTTTTATAAGAATGGGTTACTTTTGCCCCGTTTTAGCAAAAACGAATAAAAAATATTAGCGCTTACTTTAATATCAACTTAATCATGCGTTTACATTTTCAAATGGCTTTAAAAGCTTAATCGTTTGCGCTTATTGGCATTAAACTTTTAAATCTCAATCAATATGGCAGATATTTTTGAAAGGCTTATTAAGAATTATGGCCCCATTGGCCAACACAGAGAAAGGGCACATGGATATTTTGCATTTCCAAAGTTGGAAGGTGAAATTGGCAGCAGAATGATGTTTCGTGGTAAAGAAGTGATTGTATGGAGTTTGAACAACTACCTTGGTTTGGCTAATCACCCAGCAATCCGCAAAGCCGATGCAGACGCTTCTGCGGCATTTGGTTTGGCTTCTCCAATGGGTGCACGTATGATGAGTGGTAATACCAACCATCACGAGCAATTAGAAAGGGAACTAGCTGAATTTGAAGGCAAGGAAGATGCTATTTTATTAAATTTTGGCTATCAGGGCATCATGAGTACCATTGATGCTTTATGTGGCCGTCATGATATTGTTGTATACGATGCCGAAAGCCATGCCTGTATAATTGATGGTTTACGACTTCACCCCGGTCATCGTTATGTGTATAAACACAATGATATTGCCGATTTTGAAAAACAAATGGAGCGTGCTACTGCTTTAATTGAAAAGCAGGGCCGTGGCGGTATTCTGGTTATTACCGAAGGGGTATTTGGTATGGCAGGCGATCAGGGCAAGCTAAAGGAAATAGTGGGCCTTAAATCTAAATTCGAATTTCGTTTACTGGTAGATGATGCACATGGTTTTGGTACACTGGGTAAAACCGGTGCCGGTGCAGGTGAAGAGCAGGGTTGCCAGGATGGGATTGATTTATATTTTTCCACCTTTGCAAAAAGCATGGCTTCAATAGGTGCTTTTTTAGCCGGACCAAGAACCATTATTGATTATATCCGCTATAATATCCGTTCTCAAATTTTTGCCAAAAGTGTGCCCATGCCCATTGTTATTGGCAATCTTAAACGTTTGGATATGCTGCGTACCATGCCCGAACTAAAAGAAAAGCTTTGGAGCAATGCATTAAAACTGCAACAGGGTTTAAAAGACAGAGGATTTGATATTGGAAGCACCGATTCTGTAGTAACACCCATTTACATGAAAGGTGGGGTAGAAGAAGCCACCGCCATGGTAATGGATATTCGTGAAAATTATGGCATATTCTGCTCAATTGTAGTGTATCCTGTAATTCCTAAAGGTCATATTATTTATCGTTTAATTCCTACGGCAGCGCATAACGATGAGGATATTGAACGCACCTTGATTGCCTTCAGCGAAACAAAGGCCAAATTAGATTCCGGTGCCTATAAAGTAGAAGCCATTCCCGATATGGCTGATGCCAGATAAATTTTTGTAGCCAGGCATAGGAAATGCTTTTGTACTATACTTGCGTCGCACACTTGTACCGCAACAAATACAGCAGCATATAACAGCCGATACCTATAAAATATATTTTTTCCACAGCTGTTTCCCAAAAAGGAAGCAGCTGTTTTATTTGTTGCTTAGTACAAGATATTCCAGCAATAAAGCATCGTTATATGCAGGGCAATAATGATAATACAAGCCTAGCCCTTTTTGGGTGGCATATTTGCGTAAGGTGTTACCAAAATATGATGGGATATTGCCTGTAAAAAAAGCAAAATCATTTTGTTCTAATATGGTAAAAGTGGGTATTTCAAAAGTGGGCACCTTATAGCCCCATTTTATTAAGGTACTGCTCAGCATTATTTTCTCCACAGGGTTTTTAGTGGTAGCCCAAATAATAGCTGCATCAGTAACTAAAGTTGTTTTTAAGGCTTCCAAAGCAGGTATGGGTTTTATGGCCATTAACCTGGCGATATGGTATAAAATAATAGATGTTTTACCATAATATGGCGATACATAAATGGCTTCATTTTTATAATAGCCTTCGGTGATAGTTTTGGTAATTAGCTCCAAACTGGCAGAGTCGGCTTTGGTCCAGGTTAGTTTATTTTCCTGTACAAATGATAGTACATTACACAATACACTAACATCAAAAATTACGGGTAGTTTTTTGCCAAACCAGGTAGAGTAGGCAGGATAATTATTCAGGGTTGGCAGTACTGATCTTAATTCGTTAGTGCCATTATTGGTGTAATCCTGCATTACTGTATGTATGGCTGCCGCCGCAGAATCGCTAACATCTTGTGCCCACAAACTAAACACAGTATCATCCATATCATCGGGTAAGGTAACATGCTTATTAAAAGGATTTAATAACCCGGTGTAGGGGTATTCAAATGCACTATCTGTGCGCCAGAAATTATAGGTATTTCTTCCTTTTTGATTAATAAAATGCGCATAGAGTGGTCTGGCTTTTTGTTCTATGCTGTCAATAATGGTTTTATTGTTGTTGCTAAGGTATGGTTTGATATTTTTTAGGGTAAAGCTGATTAAAGCATTGTAAAAAATATTATTATCTTTTTTGGTTGAACTATATACTTCTTTACTGCTAATATAAGAAGGGAAAATACCCGGAAGAAAAAAGGCGTCTTGTTGCACCTGTTGCTGGCTAATACGATGCAACAACGCTGTTATTAATTCAGGCGATTGTGCTGTAGCCGATATACTTGCCAGAGAAAGAATAATAAATACAATTATGTTTTTCATGTGCTTTTCAAAGTAACTACATATTCTGTAATTTTTTGTGTTGTATGATCTTGTTAACAGTTGCCATGGTTGTTGCAGTACAAGTGTGCGACGCAAGTAAAGTATCATTCATCTACAACAGCCTGGCAATACATTTGTATTTTAAATGGCAAAATAAAACCCCTTTTTGAAAAGGGGCCATTCTCATATGCTTAGCATAAAACCAATTATTTTAAAATGCTTCTGCCAATAACTATTCTTTGTACTTCGCTGGTACCTTCGTATATCTGCGTTATTTTGGCATCTCGCATAAAGCGTTCTACATGGTATTCTTTTACATAACCATAGCCACCATGTATCTGAACTGCTTCTGTTGATGCCCACATAGCAGTTTCACTGGCAAATACTTTTGCCATAGATGAGCTAAGGGTATAATCCATACCATTGTCTTTTTCCCATGCAGCTTTTAGGCAAAGCAGTCGGGAAGCCTCAATTCGGGTAGCCATATCGGCCAGTTTAAATTGTATGGCCTGGTGATGCATAATTTCTTTGCCAAAGGCCTTACGTTCTTTGGTGTATTGTAATGATCTTTCAAAAGAACCACTTGCAATTCCCAATGCCTGTGATGCAATACCAATACGGCCACCAGCAAGCGTTTTCATAGCGAATTTGAAACCAAATCCATCTGCCCCAATGCGGTTTTCTTTGGGTACAACCACATCGTTAAACATAATGCTGTGGGTATCGCTGCCTCTAATGCCCATTTTATTTTCTTTTGCGCCCACTGTAACTCCTGGCCATTTTTTTTCAACAATAAATGCGTTAATTCCCTGGGCACCTTTTGACACGTCAGTTTGAGCCATTACCAGATAAACGCTGGCACTGTTACCATTGGTAATCCAGTTTTTGGTGCCATTTAATATATAGTGGTCGCCTTTATCTTCGGCAATTGTTCTTTGCGAAGTCGCGTCGCTGCCCGCTTCAGGTTCACTTAGCAGAAAGGCGCCGATATATAATTCACCATCTTTTTTACCCTGTGCTAAAGGGAAGAGGTATTTTCTTTTTTGTTCTTCTGTACCATAGGTGTCAAGTCCCCAGGTTACCAGACTATTATTTACACTCATACAAACACTAACGCTGGCGTCTATTTTACTAATTTCTTCCATAGCCAGCACATAACTAATGGTATCCATACCTGCGCCGCCATATTCGGGGTTTACCATCATGCCCATAAAACCCAGGTCGGCGAGTTTTATGATTTGATCATGGGGGAATTTTTGGTGTTCATCCCTTTCAATAACACCGGGTAAACATTCCTGTTGGGCAAAATCACGTGCAGCTTGTTGTATCATTAGCTGTTCTTCTGTTAACTGAAAATTCATAGAGAAGCAATTTGAGGAGCAAATGTAGAAGAAAGCATTAATAAACTAACAAATGATAGTGTCAAATATTTCTAAATGCAAGTTAAGTTCAGGTAATTATCACTTTTTAGAAAAAAGTAATCCTTTTTGGGGAACAAAAACCGTTAATCCTTAGAATGTAAGGGGTTCATAAAAGGCTGTTATTAGGTTTTATGATAATTCTATACATTTGCGCACCAAAAAAATGCGTATGAGTAAAATTACTGCTGCGATAACTGCAGTTGGCGGATATGTTCCTGAGTATAGATTAACCAATGCTGAACTGGAAAAAATGGTTGATACCAATGACGAATGGATTAAGTCTAGAACAGGTATTAGTGAAAGAAGAATACTTAAAGGCGAAGGGCTGGCCTGTAGCGATTTGGCTGTACCCGCAGTAATGGAAATTTTAAAGAAAAAGAACCTCGACCCCAAAGAAATAGATTGTATTATTTGTGGTACCGTTACGCCCGATATGATGTTCCCCTCAACTGCCAATATTATTGCTGATAAAATTGGTGCCACTAATGCCTGGGGTTTTGATTTAAGTGCTGCCTGTAGCGGGTTTTTATTTGCACTTGCCACTGGTGCTATGTTTATTGAAAGTGGTAAATACAAAAAGATTTTAATTATTGGTGCCGATAAAATGAGTGCCATTGTAGATTATACTGACAGGGCAACCTGTATTATTTTTGGAGATGGTGCAGGTGCGGTTTTGCTGGAACCCGATACGGAAGGTTTTGGTGTGAAAGACAGTATTTTGAAAAGTGATGGTAGTGGTAAAAATTACCTGAACATAAAAGGTGGTGGTTCTTTAAGACCTGCTTCTATTGAAACAGTTACCAATAGAGAACATTATGTATTCCAGGAAGGTAAATCTGTATTTAAATTCGCTGTAACCGGTATGGCAGATGTAAGCGCAGAAATTATGCAACGTAATAACCTGGCTGCAGATGATGTAGCCTGGCTGGTACCTCATCAGGCTAATATGCGTATTATAGATGCTACTGCAAACAGAATGGGGCTTTCTACAGAAAAAGTGATGATTAATATTGAAAAGTACGGCAATACAACGGCTGGTACTATTCCTTTGTGTTTGTGGGAGTGGGAATCTAAATTGAAAAAAGGAGATAATATTGTATTGGCTGCATTTGGTGGTGGTTTTACCTGGGGTTCTGTTTGGGTAAAATGGGCTTATGATACCAATTAATATTTTGATGATATTGTAAAAAGGTAGCCAATTGGCTACCTTTTTTATTAGGCGAATCTAATATGGGGGTTATTTCTGTACAAAATTGGCTAATTCGGTCTTTTTGGGATATTGCAAAAACCTTTTAGTTGTACAAAAGGGTGCTATAATGATAATTTTATATACGATTACGATTTAACGATTGCAAATTTCAAACTTTTTTATGCAAGCCAGTACCATCTCTCAAAACTATACGGGGCTATATGCTTTTAGAGCAGAACGTTCCAAGCAAATGAAAGCAAATAATGACTCTCATTTTGGTCGTAGAAAAACATTACTTATTTTTTTATTAGGTTATTTTGTTTTGATGGCCCTTACCGTATTTAGTTTTTTATAACTAATTACATCATCTTATTTTAAAGTTTATATGCTGCTAAACGGTAGCATATAAACTTTTTTTATTTTAAGCCCCAATAGCATTACTGCAGTACAAGAGTGCGACGCAAGAAAAGCTGCTAGCTGCCCTTGGTTGGGCCAATATATTTTGCCCTTTAATATAATAAATGATGGACCCGGCTATAAAACAAAGCCCGGCTTTACTTGCGTCGCACTCTTCAGGGTTTTGATTAATTCCAGGCATCAAAACCACTCATAGCCATACTACTTTATGAAAATCAATGCAATATGATACTGTTATCCCAGTAATTTTTGGAGATAGTTTACCGGTAATTGTACCTTTAATAGCAAAAGCATTCAAAATGGCACTTGATAAATTTGGTATTGCTAAACGAATTGCACAGGAACTTAAAGATGGTATGTATGTAAACCTGGGAATTGGTATTCCAACCCTTGTAGCCAGTTTTATCCCGGAAAACCTAACCGTTATACTACAAAGTGAAAATGGCATTTTAGGAATGGGGCCTTACCCCAACGAAGATGATATTGATGCTGACCTGATTAATGCCGGAAAAGAAACCGTATCAATTATACCAGGAGGTGTTTTTTTTGATAGTGCTGAAAGCTTTGGAATGATTAGGGCAGGAAAAATTGATTTAACGGTTTTAGGTGCCATGGAGGTTAGCGACCAGGGCGATATTGCCAATTGGAAAATACCCGGTAAAATGGTTAAAGGTATGGGCGGCGCTATGGACTTGGTGGCCAGTGCCAAAAACATAATTGTAGCCATGCAACATACCAACCCAAAAGGCGAAAGTAAATTGCTTGCCAATTGCACACTACCTTTAACAGGAGTGAAATGTGTAAAAAAAGTGGTAACAGAGCTAGCTGTTTTAGATATTACTGCCGAGGGTTTTTTGTTAAAAGAAAGGGCCCCGGGGGTATCAATTGAAGAAATTATTGCTAAAACAGCAGGTCGCCTTTTAATTGCAGAAGAGGTAATAGAAATGAATGTTTAATACAACGTTTATTCACGCTTGCGCAACTATTTTTTTGAATTTTACGTTTCTATTACTCTAAACAACACGTTGATATCAAAAAAATTAAATATTGGGTATTTATTTTTATTGCTGGTGATGTTTACCGGTTTTAGTGTTTTTGCCCAGCCTGTTGCCGATTTTTCAAGTAATGTAAACAAGGCCTGCAGCGGAACTGCGATTCAGTTCACCGATTTATCTACAGGCAACCCTACCAGTTGGTTATGGGATTTTGGAAATGGTGAAACTTCTACCCAACAAAACCCGTTGGCTGTTTTTGGCGATGCAGGTGTATTTACCGTTAAGCTGGTAGTTTCAAACGGGAATGGAATTGATTCGGTTATAAAATTGAATACGATTAGCATTGACTCAATTCCCCAAACCGGGTTTATAATTTCAAAAAATACAGGTTGTACCCCCTTAAGAGTTTTTTTTGAGGATACCAGCCATGCCGGTGGCCCTATTATAAAATGGTTATGGGATTTTGGTGATGGCAATACAGATATAAATCCAATAACCAGCCATACTTATACAAATGAAGGTATTTATTCCCCTCAATTAATTACAGAGAATGCAAACGGATGCAGGGACACCTTGCAGCTAAGTTCATTTATTCAAACAGCTGCAAAACCTGTAGCCTCCTTTTATGCCGTGCCTCTGAGTGCATGTGCTACAGATCCATTTAATTTTTTTAATACTACAACCGGAGCTGCTACTTCTTATCTGTGGAGTTTTGGTGATGGAGATACCAGTACCAGAAGAAACCCAAATCATTTTTATCAGGCCTCCAATTATATGACGGTTACCCTTGTAGCCAATAATAAGGTTTGCGCTGATACCTCTACCATCGTGGATTATGTATATGTAAAACCTCCTTTTGTAAAAATGCGCACTATTCTGGATTGTAATAGTCCATATACCAGAAGTTTTGAAGCAAAAATAATTGACGCTATTTCGTTTAAATGGGATTTTGGTGATGGTTTTACTTCTACTGATACATTTCCGGTGCATACTTTTACCAGCCCCGGCTCATATTTGGTAAAACTATTGGCTGCAGGGGCCGAATGTGCTTACAGAGATACTGCAACTATTCACATTATTGATGAAAAGCCGGACTTTAGTGTCTCTTTTCCAAATGCAATTGTTTGCAGAAATGATACGGTTATTTTTGATGCCACCGGCTTACAGGCTGGCAATATTCAAAGCTATACCTGGTCTTATGGTGATGGCATAATTGAGAAAATAAATGCCGGCAGCCAGGCCAAACATGTATATAGCAAAAATGGCTCCTTTTTCCCCACATTGATAACAAAGGATTTAAATGGCTGTAATGATACTGCCATTACCACAATTCAAATTGAAGTGTATGGCCCCAGCGCATCTTTTAAAAATGATTCGCTTATTTGTTTAACAAAACTGGCAACATTTTCTGATCAGTCGGTAAATGATGGTATTCATCCAATTATTGCATGGCAATGGGATTATGGTGATGGTTTGGTTGAAACATATGATGCGCCGCCATTTCAACATAATTATACAAGCCCCGCTTTGTATACAGTAGCGCTTAAAGTAACAGATAATATTGGTTGCGCAGATACCGTATCAAGCACTCAGGCCATCATTGTTTCTGAAAGGCCGGTAGCAAATTTTTCCATCAGTGACACGATTGCCTGTTTTGGACAGGCAGTACAATTCAATAATACATCTTCAGCTACCATACCTATTATATCTTATACCTGGAATTTTGGCGACAATACAACTGCTTCTACCCAGAACGCCAATTATATCTATAAAAATACCGGCACATTTCAGGTTGCATTGGAGCTAATCAATCAAAATGGATGTGTTGATTCCTTAATTAAACAGGTAACCGTAATTGCTTCGCCCAATGTAGATGCAGGTGTTGACTCTTTTTTATGCGCAGGTCAATCCATCGTGTTAAATGGAAATGGTGCCAACCTGTATAATTGGGTGCCCGATAATTCTTTAAGTTGTACTGCCTGTGCCAGCCCTGTCGCTACACCGCTTATTTCTTCCAAATACTTTCTAACAGGTATAGACACAACCAGTGGTTGCCCTTATAACGACTCCGTATTTGTTCTTGTAAAGCAACCGTTTAATGTTTCGGTAAATAAAAGTATTGATACAGTGTGCATAGGAAATACCATTCAACTTGCTGCAAGTGGCGCAGAACTATACAATTGGTCGCCACCGGAAGGTTTGAATGCCGTAAATATTGCCAACCCATTGGCTTCTCCGGTAAATACTAGCTTGTATACGGTAACCGGGCGTGATGATAAAAATTGTTTCACTGATAGTAAAACCATTCAGGTAATAGCAGCCCCCTTGCCTGTTTTTGATATTATTGATAATAATGTCACCTTTCCCGCAGGTACATCCTTTGTAATCAGAACCAGTAATTCCCCCGATGTGGTAAGCTGGAAATGGAGCCCTGCTACCGATCTTTCCTGTATAGATTGTGCGCAGCCAACCACCAAAGCAAATAAAAGCATTCAATATACAGGAATAGCTTCTACTGCGTTTGGCTGTAGTGCCAGCGATAAAATAAATGTAATAGGTATTTGTAAAGACGAGCTTGTTTTTGTACCCAATACGTTTTCGCCCAATGGAGATAATATAAATGATAAATTTTATCCCCGAGGTGCCGGATTTTATCAAATAAAATCGATGCGTATTTTTAATCGTTCGGGCCAATTGGTATTTGAGAAATTACACTTCGCAGCCAATAATGCAGCAGAAGGGTGGGATGGTACCTATCGTTCAAAAAAGCTGGGTGCTGATGTGTTTCTGTTTTTTATCGAAATTATCTGTAACGATGGTAAAATGTATACTTTAAAAGGCGATATCACCCTGTTGTAATAGTGAACAATAGTTCTTTCGGAGTGGTTATTAATTTTTTGGAACTAAGCTTTTGTTATTAATTAAGCTTTACTTGCCACGCTCGGTTCAAGGTTCTGTTCATCGTGGGGCATGTAAACAGTATGGTTATTTATTCATATTTAGGAAAGTGAGATAACCAAATGTGATAATTTACTAAATAAAAAACCAGCTTTTCTAATACTTTGTCTTGTTTTTGGAATAATTTTTGACTATTAATTATATCAAAATCAACAACCCTAAAAGCCTTAACGCAATTCGCTATTCATTTCAACGTTTTGTTTTATGGTGAGCGCAACAAAATATTAACTATTAACCATGGGGTTAGGGTTATATTGTATATTATGTGTTTAGCTTTGTGAAAATTTATGCCATATGCTAACAATCTAACTTACAAGTGGTTATTTGATGCCAAAGGTTATGAACGATGAACCGAGCGTGGCAAGTAAAGCTGCATTAAAATATACAGCTGATTACAAAAGCATAACTGGTTGCAACTGAAACTATTGAAATAAATAGCACTAGCTGGTTTACTATGAAGGGTAAAAAACAACAAATACGTATAAATCAATGCATTGTTTTGGCAATAGCATTGTTTTGCTATTTGGTACCTGGTGTAGTGAATGCGCAATTAAAAGCAGGGTTTAAAGCATCTGTAACAGCGGGTTGTTCTCCATTGGTGGTAAAGTTTAACGATAATTCCACCGGCGGCCCCACTTCCTGGTTTTGGGATTTGGGAAAAAACACTTCCACTGATCAAAACCCAAGTGCTATTTATATAGACCCCGGCACTTATAGTATAAAACTGATTATAAAAAACAGTACGGGTGCAGACTCTATAATTAAAACGGATTATATTACTGTATACGAAAAACCGTTGATTTTTTTTGATGCCAATATTACTAGGGGCTGCGCACCCTTAGATGTTGTTTTTACAGATACCAGTCTGGCGCAAAGTGGTGATATTGCCCAGCGTATTTGGGATTTTGGCGATGGTACATCTTCCGGAGAGCAGGCGCCGTCTCATACCTACAATATTGCAGATACATTTAATGTAGCACTAACCGTAACAAATAGTTTTGGCTGTAGCCAAACATTGGTAAAGCCAACTTATATTGAAGTGGCCAATCAGCCAGTGGCAGATTTTTCCTATCAATATACCAGCATATGTACGCTGCCTTCAACATTTAAATTTAAGAACCTTACCAGTGCTGACCCTGCCTTTACCTATCAATGGTATTTTGGTGATGGGGGCAGTTCTACCCAGGCAAATCCAAAATATGATTATTCAACAGCGGGTAAATACGATATACAACTAATTGCCACCAATACCACCGGCTGTGTTGATACCATTACCAAAAGTATTGCCATCGGCACACAATCTGCCAATATAATAATGCCTGCTTTTGGTTGTGTAAATAAAGCCATTGTTATGCAGGATTCATCTCAACCCGAAGCACTTTCAGGTGCCTGGGATTTTGGTGATGGCTTTACTGGTGCCGGCCTTACTGTTACCCATAACTATACAGCCCCGGGTAATTATACCGTAACCTATACAGCCAGTTTTGGTGATTGTTCCGGTGAAATAAAGAAAATCATCACCATAAAAGATGCTCCTGTGGCAGCTTTCTCATCGCCCGATAAATTAACAAGCTGCACTGCGCCTTTTCAGGTTTCTTTTGTAAATGAATCTTCCGGGGCAGATAGCTATTTATGGGATTTTGGTGATGGCGCCATTTCTACAGATCAAAACCCCACACATACTTATTTAGTAACAGGGGTATTTACGGTAAAACTTTTAGCATTTAATAATGCTGGGGCCTGTGCGGATACTTATATTATCAAAAATATGGTGAATATTAATCCTCCGAACATTGAGGGTTTTGTAGGCTTGCCTATATCAACCTGCGTACCAGCCACTATAAATTTTGATGCGGTAATTACTACACCAGAGCCTGTTACGGGGCACCAATGGTTTTTTGGAAATGGCGTAACTTCAACTGAAGCAAATCCCGTATACACGTACGATACGGCCGGTGAGTATTCGGTAAAGCTGATAATAACTACAGCCAGCGGTTGTAGCGATACTTTTGAACTGGAAAAAGCTGTAATTGCCACCGAAAAACCTACTGCGAGGTTTACGGCATTCCCTACAAATACCTGTGCCTATAAAGAAGTTCAATTTGCTGATGGATCTTCAAACGATGTGATTTTTTGGGATTGGAATTTTGGCGATGGTGGCACCAGTATAGAGCAAAACCCACTACACCATTATTTGGATACAGGGTATTTTAGAGTACAACTTATAGTAGCCAATAAGGGATGTAAAGACTCTTTGATAATTCCTGATTTTATTTATATTAAACCGCCGGTTGCCAGGTATATAACCAATTTTAACTGTAATAAAAGGTTTGTACGCACATTTAAGGATTTTTCTGTAGCTCCCCAAACCTGGCATTGGGATTTTGGGGATAGTACCACATCGGTATTACAAAATCCCTCTCATACTTATGCAAATCAAGGGGTATATAATGTGCAGTTGATAGTTACCAATGGAGGCTGTTCAGATACTTTAGTAACTCCTGTTACCATAATTGATGCTAACCCCGGGGCCGAAATAACCGCATTGCATTCAAATTTTTGCAAATACGATTCTATACAACTTACTGCTACTAATTACGATCCGGCTTTTATAAAAAGTTTTAAATGGAATTTTGGCGATGGTTCTATCGCAGATTTTAGCCCATTTAATAGTGTTGCATATCATGTGTATAAGCAATCGGGTACTTATGCACCCTTTCTTGTTACGAATGATTTAAATGGTTGTAACGATACGGCAAAAATCCCCAATACCATAGTTAATATTTATGGCCCTACAGCCCTATTTACCAACGATCAGGGAAACTGCATTGATAGTTTGATAAAGTTTAAAGATCAGTCTAAACCAGATATTACCAATGCGATTACTACCTGGATTTGGAATTATGGTGATGGCATAACAGATACACTAACGCAACCACCATTTGAACATAATTATTTTCAATCAGGTTTATTTACACCAATACTAAAAGTAATAGATGCCAATGGTTGCTACGATTCTCTAATAAAACCTGATGCAGTAATTATTACAAAGCCCATTGCAAACTTTAGTTTACAGGATTCCATACGATGTGCTATTGCACCGGCAGAGTTTGTTGACAGTTCAAATGGATTATCACTGAATTATTTATGGGATTTTGGTGATGGACTTACTTCTGGTGCGAGTAACCCAAAGCATTTATATGCGATGGAAGGGGAGTATGACGTAAGCCTTACCATCACTGACCGATTTGGGTGCAAGGATTCAATTACCAAAACTGGCATTATCAGTGTGTCTAACCCGGTAGCACAGTTTAGCGTTTCTGATTCTGCTGCAAATTGTCCGCCATTACCAGTACAAACCACCAATTTGTCTACCAGCATTACTTCCTCTTTTTGGGACTTTGGTGATGGTAATTCATCCAATCTTGAAAATCCATTTAGAATTTATAACGAGCCCGGTATTTATACCATGCAGTTAATAGTGCATGGATATGGCCCCTGTTACGATACCGCTACTAAGGTAATAAGCCTTAAAGGGCCTGCAGGTAGTTTTACACATACCCAGCAATCTAATTGCTTTCCTGTTACGGTAAATTTTAAAGCCAATACAAAAAATACAATTGCCTATACCTGGGATTTTGGCGATGGTGCGCTTACTAGCACTACAGCCGATTCCGTGAGCTACGATTATAAATCGCCAGGTGTTTATATTCCCAGGTTAATTATTGAAGATATTGGTGGCTGTCAGGTAGCATTAGAAAGTATTGATACCATTAAAATACTGGGTGTTAATCCTGCCTTTGAGTATTTTAATTCTGTAGGCTGCGATTCTTCAGCAGTGGTTTTTGCCGATTCTTCAAAAATTGCTTCGGTAGACCAGGTAATTTCGAGAGTTTGGGATTTTGGTGATGGCAATCAATCCACAGCCGCTACGCCCTTACATTATTATACCAATGTAGGCACTTACACCAGTACATTAACATTTTTAACCCAAAAGGGCTGCTCTGGCACCGCATCGCAGGATATTACTATTCTAATTAATCAGGCGCCATTAGTAAATGCGCAAATTCCAGATACTTTATGCCTAAATGCTACGGGTAATTTTACTGCACAGGAAGTAGCCAATATTCCAGAAGCAGTATCTTGGTTGTGGAACTTTGGCAACAATAGCACTGATGCCAACCCAACTACTACTTACGCATTTACAACAGCGGGATTATACAATGTATCCATACAGGCCACAGCTACTACTGGTTGTGCTGATACCATCACCAAACAGCTTAGGGTATTGCCTGCACCACCTGTATTCGCCGGCAGCGATACTACTGTTTGCAAGTTTGTACCCGCCATTTTGCATCCATCCGGCGCCATAGACTATGTGTGGAATGCCGATGCATTTTTAAACTGTAGCAATTGTGCCAACCCACAGGCTTTGCCTGATAGCACCCGTATTTTTATTGTAACCGGTACCGATCAGTTTGGGTGCACGGCCAGCGATTCTGTGCAAATAAATATTGTGCAGCCTGTTTATATTAATCTGGCTGCCAGCGGCGATACTTTGTGCCAGGGTAATAGTGTACAATTAAATGCCAGCGGTGCTAGTTTTTATAGCTGGCAACCTGTCACAGGTTTAAATAGTGCCAGTATTGCCAATCCCATTGCATCCCCTTCCGGCAGCATTGTGTATACTGTTATTGGCAGTTCTGATATAAACAATTGCTTTACTGATACTGCTACCGTAAATATTCTGGTGGCGCCAAACCCCGTATTTAGTATAAAAGATACCATGGTAACCATTAATGTGGGTTCTTCCTATACCATTTTAACCGATAATTCGGCCGATATTAACCAATGGTCCTGGCTGCCGCCTGCGGGTTTATCCTGTTCCAACTGTCCGCAGCCGGTGGCGCAACCAAAAGCCAGTATAAGTTATCATGTAGAAGTAGCCAACCAATTTGGCTGTAAGGCAACAGGTAATATCAGTTTCGAAGTAATTTGCAATAACACCAATATTTTTATTCCCAACACTTTTTCGCCCAATGGCGATGGGGTGAATGATTATTTCTATCCACGTGGAAAGGGGTTATACACCCTTAAATCTATACGCATATTTAATCGTTGGGGCGGGGTGGTTTTTGCAGGTAACAATATTTTGCCCGAATCGGAAAAAGATGGTTGGAATGGAAAGGTAAACAATATGCCACAACCATCAGATGTGTATGTGTATGTGATAGAAGTGTTATGTGATAATGGTACTGTACTTAATTATAAGGGCAGCCTTACATTAATAAGGTGATTTTTTGGGACAGACTGCAGATATATAATGAGGCTGCTGTTGCCACGCTCGGTTCAGGGTTCTGTTTATATGGCAGCAACAGAAAGGTAATGTGTTGTATTTATTGCTGCCATGGTTTTAACCGTACAAGTGTGCGACGCAAATGGGCATAATAGCCATTGTGTAGCCGGGTACATAATATTTAATGTTTTTAATAATCGTTTTAGCAATGATAAACGTAGATACACGTAGCAAACCATTTATAGTATTAAACCTACAAAGTTTATCAATGCAATATTACAGAGGCAAGTGCCAGGGCATAACTAACTTTACCATATTAAAACACCAGCTGGTAAAACAGCATAGTGTATTATCTGCCTAATAGTACTACCATGAAACCTACCATTTTACATATTCAAAAACTGCTGGTGCGCCTTGCCCTGTTGGGCTGTGTGCTGGTATTTGGTACTGTTGGGGTGCAGGCACAAGACCCACATATTTCACAATTTTTTGAAGCCCCTTTATTACGCAACCCTTCTTTAGCCGGATTATTTGAAGGCGATATAAGAATACAGGGTGTTTACCGTAATCAGTGGGGTAGTGTTACCACACCCTATCAAACCGGATCTTTTAATGTGGAGTATAAACAACCCATAGGGAAAGCCAATGACTATATTACTACCGGTGTAGAAGTTTTATATGATAAAGCAGGTATTACCAATTTTACCACTTCAAATATTTACCCTGCCTTAAACTACCATAAAGCCTTAAGTGGCGATAAAACAAAATATCTTTCTTTAGGTGCCATGGGAGGTTATGTTCAAAGAAGAATTGACCGTTCTAAAATGACCACAAACAGCCAATATGGCCCCAATGGTTATAACCCATCTTTACCAGATGGAGAAACTTTTTCTACCACCAATTATCATTATTGGGATGGTAGTTTTGGTATGTCGTTTAATTCATCTATAAATGGCAGTGAAATTGATAATTATTTTGTGGGACTTGCCTATCACCATTTTAACAGGCCGCTAAATTCTTTTTATAAAAACCCACCGGTGGAATTACAGCCAAAACTGGTAGCATCCGTTGGGGCCAGGTTTACAGCCAGTGAAACCTCGTATATCACTGTACAGGCTGATATTTCTAAGCAGGGCGAATACCATGAAACCATTGCCGGCGCTACCTATTCCCTAAAAATTGGGGATGATTATGATGACCCGGATTATATACTGCACCTGGGCGGTTATCTGCGTTGGAAAGATGCATTTATTCCTTTTATAAAACTGGATTATAAACCACTATCGCTGGGTTTTAGTTATGATGCCAATATATCTCAGTTAAAAACGGCCAGCCAGGGCCGCGGTGGTTTTGAGCTTTCAGTATCCTATGCCGGTTTTCTTGACCGTGGCAATAGCACCAAAGATGCTGTTGTTTGCCCAAGATTTTAAGCTTCGTTTTGGCAGAATAAAAAAGCTTTTATAAAGGTGTACAAATTGGTATAAATGCAGAAGTAAATAGCGGTTCCCTATTTTTTTAGGGTAAAATAAAAAGTACTGCCTTCGCCAAAAGTAGAATCTACCCAAATTTTTCCCTTATGTATTTCAACAATTTTTTTGCACAGGGCCAAACCAATTCCGGTTCCTGAATATTGGCTTTTGCTATGTAGCCTCTGAAATACCTCGAATATCTTTTCAAAATGTGCGGGCATTATGCCTATGCCATTATCTTTTATAAAAAATAAATGGTGCCCGGGCTCTTCTTTATATCCAATTTCTATTTGTGGTACTGTGCCATGGTGTTGGTATTTTATGGCATTCGTAATCAGGTTTTGCAATAATTCAGTTATCAAAGTTTTGTTGGCGGTAATAATGGGCATTTGTTTAATGTTTATCTCCGCTTTGCTATTGTCAATTGGATCGCTTAATACCCTAAGAATATAGGATAATAAATCGTTTATATCGATTGCTGTAAATTCTTCTTTATTGGTGCCAACTCTTGAGTACTGCAACAGGTCAGAAATTAAAATTTTCATTCTGGTTGCACCCTCAATGGCAAAATGAATGTAATCGTGTGTTTTATCTTCTGGATTACCCGGAATTTTTTTCTCCAGTAAATGCAAAAAACTGTCTATCATGCGCAATGGCTCCTGTAAATCGTGACTCGCTACATACGCAAAATTTTCAAGATCCGCATTGGAAGCTTTTAATTCATTTACATATTGCTTTAGCATTTCATCTTTAGCCTTATTAGCAGTTATATCGCGGCTAATGCCAAATAAACCGGTAACATTACCCCCGGCATCAAATAATGGCCATTTGTTGGTGTTAACCCATTTGGTATTACCCAGGGTATCTAAATAAGGATCTGTTTTATCCAATAATGGTTTTCCATCTCTAAGAACAGGTATTTCTTCTTCTGCATAAATTTCAGCAATTGAACGGGGAAAAACTTCCAGGTCGTGTTTGCCAATCATATCTTTCCAATGCTTGTGACCAGTGATATTGGCCAGTGTTTGGCTGCAAAATCTAAACCTGCTATTGATGTCTTTATAATAAATAAAATCTGTTGTATTTTCCAGGAAGTTGATAAAATCCCTGTACAGTTCATAAATTTTTTCTTCAGCCTTTTTTTGTTCGGTAATATCTTCTTTTATGGCCAGAAAATGTGTAGTGATACCTTTTTCATTTACTATAGGGGTAATTTTTGCACTCTCCCAGTATAAGTCGCCATTTTTTTTCTTGTTATTAAACTCGCCCTGCCAGGCTTTTCCGGCTATAAGTGTGTCCCACATGTTTTTGTAATCGCCTTCACTTTTATTACCTGATTTTAAAATACGTGGGGTTTTACCAATCGCTTCTGCAAAGCTGTATCCTGTAATATCAATAAATTTTTTATTTACATATTCTATATTCCCATTAATATCGGTAATTACTATTGAAACGGGGCTTTGTTCAACCGCGAGAGAAAGCTGGCGCATCCACTGCCTGTTTTTGTTATATTCAGTTGTGTCTGTAATAAACCCATGCCATAAAATGCTACCATCTGCTTCTTTTTCAGGTATGGATTTTCCGTACAATACCCTGGTGCTATCATCCTCAAATTTAACCCTGTATTCATGTTGCCATGGAGCAAGGTTTTGGGCAGAAATTTTAATACTTTCCACCACTGCTTCAATATCATCAGGGTGTATTTTTTCAAAAACTTTTGAGGCGTCGTCAATTACTTCTTCCGGGCTTAGCTGGTATATGTTTTTTATCGATTCACTGGCATAGGGAAAAGAGGAACTGCCATCTGGCTTTAACCTATATTGATAAACCACACCAGGCAATTGTTTGGCAATTTTTATCAACTTGTCCAATGCTTCCTTTTGGTTAATAGTAGCCAGTTTTTGTTCGGTTATATCCTGGTTTAGTCCTAATAATTTTATTGGCTTCCCATCCTCATAAACAAAATCTGCAATTGCTTTTACCCAACGTATGGCCCCATCAGGTCTTATTAGCCTGTATTCAATGGTTTGGCCAATACCCGTTTTCAAGGTTTGTTCTGCAGCTTCCTTTAATATGTGCCGGTCTTGTGGATGAATTATTTTTTCCAAGAGAGAAGAAAACGTTCCATCATATTCTGTATCGCTAATCCCAAAAATGTTTAAAACTTCTGGTGAATTGGTAAGCTTATCAGTAACAAAATCCCACTCCCAGCTACCAATTTTAGCCGTTTCATGTGCATGCCTCAAGTTTATTTCGCTCTCTTGTAATGCCGCTTCTATTTTTTTGTTTTCACTAATATCAATATGAATTCCAGACATTAACACCGGATAGCCGTTAGCATCCCATTCGTGTACGCAACCCCGGTCTGTTACCCACACCCAATGCCCATCCCGGTGTTTCATCCTCATGTCGCACTGGTAAAAGTCGGTTTCGTGATCAAAGTGTTTATTTAATATTGTTTCTGCCTTTTTAAAATCTTCTGGATGTGTAAATTTTTTCCAGGTTTCAATGGAAACCGGAGAAATTTCCTCCAGGCTATATCCAATTATACCAGCCCAGCGTTCATTAAAAATGGTAGCCCCGGTTTTAATATTCCATTCCCATGTAGCTGCATTGGTTCCATTTAAAATATCAAATAACCTTCTTTTGTCATTTTTAAGTATTTCATCCTTTATTTTTCGTTGGGTAATATCCCTTGCAGCAGCATATAAATATTTGTAACCCTCTAATTCAATTCCAACTGCATTTATTTCTACGTCAATGCATTCACCATTTTTGCACCTGTGTTTGGTTTCAAAAATGGCGGGCTCTTTTAAAAGTGTTGCTATTTTGTTTTGTAATGCACCTTTTTCCCAAATGGCATCCCAATCAGCTACATGTAAATGTTGTATTTCCTCATTGCTATAGCCAAGTAGATGGCAAAATTTTTCATTGGCATCTACCAGATTGCCGCTCTCATCCAATATATGCACGGCATCATTCGAAGTATTGAGTAACACCTGACAATACAATGATAAGGACGAGTTTTTTTTCTGGCGCAGAAAGAAAGCTTTTGAAGTATTATCCTTTTCCATATTTACCTCCAGGGCATTGAGGAATTTGCTGACTAATATAATCGGGTACGTAAGAAACGATAGTAAAGGTAGGCTCGTATATATTGGAATTCTATGATATTTAACAGGTAAAATGCCTGTTTTTATTTTTTACCGGGCAAATTAGCAAGATTGGACTTTACTTGCGTCGCACACTGGTGCGCTATCGCATTTGGCAGCTTTTAAAGGCAATGAAAGTTGGGCAGCTATTTATAACAAATAATTATTGCAGCAATTGAACATAGATTGGGTAAATCATGAATGCTGCTATTTAAAAAATGTTATTATAGTAAATGCTGATGTAATTTAAATTTCCTCAGCTGCCCCTTTTTTAACAATAACTGCTGAATAGAATTACCCGCCGTACAAGTGTGCGACGCAAGTAAAGCCGCCATTATATTTGCTGTTTGGGTCATAACCCAACATGCTATAATTGGGCGGTTAAATGATTATAATCTGAAAGAATGGTATGTAAAAAATCAATAGCATCTGGTTGCTGGCTCATAATCCCCAACACCTGTTCAATTTTTTCTTTGGTTTGTAATGCCAGCATGGTATTTCCTGTTTTAGCCACGTTATTTAATACTTCTTTTACCAATTGCATATCGCCATCTTTAAGATGCACAACTTCAGGATACCGTGCTATATAATTTTCGGCCACCACCGGTGTAAAAATAGTTTCCTGAATGGCTGTTTTGGGTTTTAGTTTTACCAGGGTAGTGCCTGCAACAAGGTCGCCAACTCGCTGGTGTTTTTCTGTAACGGCAATGGTAATGGTACCCACCACAAAACTAAAAGACCATAAATCTATTAACCTAAACAACCAGCGGGCCAGGTATTGCCCAAAAGAAGGTTGGTTGCCATTTAAACTTATTACTTTAATACCCATTACCCTTTTGCCCACAGTTTGGCCATTAAAAAAAATTTCGCTTAATAAGCTGTAAAAAGCAATAGGTAAAAAAAAGCTTATAAAAATCCAGCTGGATGATGTGCCCAAAGAATCACCTACAAAGCTTATAAGCATGGCGGCCACGAAAAAGTAAGCCAAAAAAATACCCAGATCTACAAGGGTTGCAACTATTCTGTCGCCAATGCTGGCAAGGGTATATTCTAATGAGATGTTTTGGGTGGTGGTAATTGCTATTGTTGCCATGCATCAAAGATGTGTAAATAAATTTTATTTTCCATGTTTGTATTGATTAAGCCTTTATTTTTATGCTACATTAAAAACCCATGCGAGAAGCTCAGTTTCTACAACAAAATGCCGAAAAATGGAAACAATACGAAGCCGAAATGGCTGCAGGTATTGCCACAGATATTATGGCAGAACGCTTTGTGGAGCTTACAGATGACCTTTCTTATGCCCGCACTTTTTACCCCGAAAGCAATACCACCCGGTATTTAAACGGATTGGCAGCTCAATTTCACCAAAAAATTTACCGGAATAAAAAGGAAAAAAAAGGACGTATTTACTGGTTTTGGCAATTTGAGTTACCCTTTTTGTTTAAACAATACCAAAAGCAGTTTTTTATTTCATTTGTATTCTTTGTGCTTTTTGCCTTAATGGGCGCCATATCTGCCAAGTACGACGATAATTTTATCAGGCTAATTCTGGGCGATGAATATGTAAACATGACCAAAAATAATATTGAAAAAGGCGACCCTTTTGGTGTTTATAAGCAGGGCGATGCGGTGGGTATGTTTTTTTCTATTGCCTATAATAATATTTCCGTTTCGTTTTTTGGGTATGTATTGGGCATATTTATTTCGCTTGGCAGCATTTGGTTGTTGTTTAATAATGGTATTATGATGGGGGCTTTTCAATATTATTTTATATCCAAACACCTGGGCACCAAATTTATGCTGGTAGTTTTTATACATGGTACGCTGGAGTTATGGAGCATAATCATTGCCGGTGCAGCCGGTATGATTTTGGGCAACAGTATTCTCTTTCCAGGTACCTATAGCCGTGCCGCCTCTATTGCCCGTGGCGGAAAGGATGGTTTAAAAATTGTACTGGGCCTGATCCCTATGTTTTTAACTGCCGCTTTTCTGGAAAGCTTTGTAACACGTTATACCGAAATGCCTTTAGGCATAAGCCTGTTTATTTTACTGGGTTCGGCTGCCTTTATCATCTGGTATTTTATCATTTACCCCAACCGTCTGCATGCTCGTATGCAACAGGCCAAAACAAATCAATTAAACACTGCTTCAACAAATAAAAACTTTACTGCATGGCTCAACAAAAAATTCAACTTGGCAAGCTGAGGGATTTTGGCGAAAACTTTAGCGATACATTCCAGTTTATTAAACAGGAATTTAAACCTTTAATTACCTGCTTCCTGGTTATCTCAGGCTTTTTTATATTATCCAGTTCTATATTGGGTGGCTTATATCAAAAAGATGCATTTGGCTTTTTAGACCAATTCCAACCTGGTCTAAATAGTATACCGCAACGTGGTTTGTCAGAAACTTTCACCATTGGGTATTTTGCCTTTCTGATTGTTACGGTTTTAAATATTTCGGTTATGCGCACAGTAGTGGCCGTGTATATGAAATTGTACGACGAAACCGGTGAATCGCCCAGTATTCAGGAAGTATGGAATATGTTTGCCCGTTATTTTTTCCGCATTTTTTTATATTCCATTCCACAGTTTATTTTAATTATGGTAGGCATGATTTTTTGCCTTGCTCCCGGTATTTATTTTATGGTGGTTTTGTTGCCTTATCCATTTATGGTAGTAAATGAAAACGTATCATTTACCGAGTCGTTTAACCGCAGCATTTACCTCATAAAAGAAAACTTCTGGGTATCTCTGGGTACTTATTTTGTGGCTTATATCATTTATGCTGTAAGCTCTTCTGTAATTGGATTAATGATAGGCGCAATATTTGGAGTAGGTTCTTATTTATCTACCGGCGAATTAAGTTCTGCCGCTGCTTATGTAACCGCTGTATTAAGTTTGGTACAGTATGTTTTTTATATTGTATTCTTTGTATCGGTAGGCTTACATTATTATCATTTGGTAGAACAGAAAGACGGTACCGGATTAACGAAGCGCCTGGAAACTCTGGGAGATAATTCCGGAACTAATACCAGCATAGAAGAACAGTATTAATAAAAGTCCATATTGTATTAATATTTTTTTTGAACCGGGCAGTATAACAAAAATCAATTGTACTTGCGTCGCACACTTGTACGTTCAGGGCTTAACGCAGCAATCAACAGCCATTAAAGAGTATCATTCCTGAACACAGTTAAGTGGTTAATGGCGATTCGCTTTAAGCGGCTAGTAGAAAACCGGATAGAATTATAATAGGGTATAATTAAAAAAGCTATGAAAGCAGGGTTGTTTATTTTATTTTTTCTAACCTGTATTTGTTGTGGGGCACAGCAAAAACCATTGTATGATTCTGCACTGGTGCAAACCCGTGAATTTAATGCAACCACCATAGAAAAATATAAGGAAAGCAGCAGCTTTAAATACCAGAACGAACTGGCAGAATCGCCTTCTCTATGGGATATGTTTTGGCACTGGTTTTGGAAAACCTATGACAATATCATGAAAACCGAGGGTGGCAGAACTACCATGAAAGTCATCTACTGGTTACTGGCCCTGGGGGCACTTGCTTTTTTTGTATATAAAATCAGAACCATGAACCGTGTGGCATTATTTGAATCAGTTGCCAGCCAGCAAACACCCTGGTATGCAGAAGAAGAAAATATACATGCCATTTCTTTTGAAGAAGCCATTGCTAAAGCAGTAGAGGAAGAAAATTACCGGCTGGCCATACGCCTGCATTACCTGCAATGTTTAAAAATAGTAAGCGATAAAAACATTATTGCCTGGTTGCCCAATAAAACCAATAGCGCCTATTTAAACGAAATGAAAGGCACTGATTATTACCAGCCATTTAAAGCTATTACCTATATTTTTGAAAAAGCATGGTATGGTAATAGCGCAGTTTTACCACAGGAATATGAGCAAATAAGCGAACAGTTTAACCAGTTTAACAAACAAATGCAGGCATAGTGAAAGAGAAAAAGGGCAATAAAATATTCATCATCTTGTTTGCAGCATTGCTGGTGCTGTATATGATTGCGCAAGCCAATATGCCGCAAAAATTTGATTGGAGCATAAGCCTGCGCAATAACGATAAAAACCCTTTTGGAGCCTATATTACTTATACAGAATTAAATCAGTTATTTCCAAAGGCGGAAATCACCAGCCAACGAATACCAGCGTATAATCTGTTGCACGATGCAAATAAAAATAATGCAGCTTATATACTAATTAACCCCGAGTTTAACCCCGGGAAACTAGATATAGAAGCCCTGCTTGATTTTGCAGCAGCCGGCAATACAGTTTTTATTGCCGCTATTGATATTGATAAAAAACTTAAAGACACGCTGGGTATAAGTATGAACGATGGATATGAATTTGCCGCCAAAGATTCTACTTCCATCAACCTGGTAAACCCTGCATTAAAAAGCCCGGCTAATTACACTTTCTTAAAACAAACTATTGATGGATTTTTCGATACTTTAAAAACACCAGCTACTACAACCATATTGGGTGTTAAGCAAAGTAACAATCCCAATTTTATTCGGGTTAAATTTGGTAAAGGCCAAATATTGCTGCATGCGGCTCCGGTATGTTTTAGCAATTATTTTATGCTAACGGATAATAACAAAGCATACACCGCAAAAGCCTTATCCTATATTCCCTCAACTGTACAGGAAGTAATTTGGGATGAATACTATAAATCAGGCCGGTTGGGTTCGTCATCTATGGTACGCTTTTTTTTAAGTGATGCTTTTTTATCATGGGCCTGGTACCTTACCCTTGCAGCATTGGTTATTTATGTGTTATTCGAAATAAAAAGGCGGCAACGTATTATTCCTGTTATAGAACCACTACGCAACACCACTCTCGATTTTGTAGAAACCGTGTCATCAGTATATTATAGTCAGCATGATAATAACAGTATTGCCCGTAAAAAAGTGCAGTTTTGGTTCGATCATATCCGCCGGCATTATTACCTGCCCACCACCCATACAGATGAAGTATTTGTACAACAATTGCATCGCAAAAGTGGTGCGCCATTGCCTTTAATACAATCTATACTGGAACTGGTAAAAAAGGTAGAAATGCAACCGGTTGTAACAGACGATGTGTTGCTGGCTATAAGTAATAAAATAGATGAATTTTATACATTTTCCTAAACAGAATAATTATGGAAGAAATGACAAATGTGGCACAACTAAATGATGCAGTAGCAAATATTAAAACTGCCATTGGAAAGATAATAGTAGGGCAGGAGCGTATGGTTGAATTGCTGATTGCTGCCTTGCTGGCTGATGGCCATGTGCTAATTGAAGGTGTACCAGGTGTGGCCAAAACCCTTACGGCAAAATTACTGGCCCGTTGTATTCAGGTACCATTTAGCCGCATACAATTTACCCCCGATCTTATGCCCAGCGATGTGATTGGCACTTCAGTGTTTAATCCCCAAAACGGTAGCTTTAGTTTTAAGCAGGGCCCTGTATTCAGCAATATTGTGTTGATTGATGAGATAAACCGTTCTCCGGCTAAAACCCAGGCCGCTTTGTTCGAGGTAATGGAAGAAAAGCAAATTACCTACGATGGTACCCGCTATACTATGCCGCAACCTTTTATGGTGCTGGCCACCCAAAACCCCGTTGAGCACGAAGGTACTTACCGTTTACCCGAGGCTCAATTGGATAGATTTTTATTTAAAATAGAAGTAAAATACCCCACACCCGATGAGGAAGTAAAAATTTTGCAACTGGCCGATAAGGGCCTTAACCAACATTATGAAGAAGCTGTTCAGCCAGTTTTAAATGGAAACGAAATCATCTATTTCAGGCAGTTGGTAAGCAATATTCATATCGAGGAAAAAGTGATGCGCTATATAGCCAGTTTGGTGTACGAAACGCGCAATAATAAATCGCTTTTTCTGGGTGCCAGCCCACGGGCATCCGTGGCGGTTTTAAAATCGGCAAAAGCGATGGCCGCCATTAATGGCCGCGATTTTGTAAACCCCGATGATGTATTAAGCGTGTTGCATGCCGTACTTTGTCACCGCATTATTTTAACCCCCGAAAAAGAAATGGAAGGCGGTACACCGGCAGATGTAATATCCGACATTGCCAAAAAAATAGAAGTGCCGCGATAGGTTAATAAATATTTCGAGCCAGACTGTAAACAAGCATGAAGCTTTACTTGCGTCGCACTCTTGTGCGGTTGGTAATGCATGCAGCAAATGGATTTTGATAAGTAATGCTTACGAGAGTACATTTATATGAGGTATTTTAAATTCCAACTCCTGCTTTATTGATGAGCAGTTTGATGGCGTACAAGAGTGCGACGCAAGTAAAGCCCTATGATGCACTACTGCCCGGCTAATAAATCTTTCTTCACTTTTTACTCCGCAAAGTTGTTGATCACTATTATTACTAAAATATATATCAATAAATTTTTAATGTTTTTTGTTTCCCTTTTTGCATAATTTTCTACTAAGTAAGCGCATCTTTCATTTTCAACACCAAAACAATAATAACGATGCTTAAGAAAATTTTAAAATGGACAGGCATTAGCATTGCATGCCTGTTATTAATTGTGATTGCTTTTTATGCAGTAGCAGCTTATAATACCTCGCAAAGGGCCAACAAAGTGTATACGGTACAATTGCAAAAGTTAACCATTCCCACCGATTCAGCCTCTTATGAAATGGGCCGCCATACGGCCAACGTAAGAGGTTGTTTAGAGTGCCATGGCAGCAACCTAGCAGGCAAAGCATTTTTAGATGAAACAACACCACTGGGTGTATTGTATGCTTCTAATTTAACCAATGGTAAGGGCGGCATTAATTATACTGATGAAGATTGGATAAGGGCATTACGTCATGGCTTAAACAAAGAAAATAAATCGGTTTGGTTTATGCCAACAGATCATACCACCAGCCAGTTATCGAATAATGAATTAGCCGCATTGATAGGCTTTTTAAAGCAGCAGCCACCAGTAGATAATGTTGTTCCTCCACACGCATTAAAACCATTAGGTACGGTACTTACTTTTTTAGATAAATTTCCTTTGTTTCCTGCGGAAGAAATTGATCATAGCGCTACTTATGTGGATGAGGTAAAAGTAGAAGTAAGTGAAGCATATGGCAAATACCTGGCTATTAGTTGTTCTGGTTGTCATGGTCCAAATTATCTTGGTGGGCCTGGTACTGCACCCGGAGAGCCGGTTATTCCGAATCTTTCCTCAACCGGTAATTTGGGCAAATGGACTTCAGAAGAATTTATTGCAACCATTCGCACAGGCATAACACCAGAAGGCAGGCATTTAACTGATTTTATGCCATGGAAAGCTATGGCTAATGTAAATACAGATGTGGAATTACAATCAATGTATCTATACCTGCATAATTATAAATAGTTGCATAATGCTAAAAAGCCCTTACTTCAGGTAAGGGCTTTTTTTATAGTTTTATCCAAATAATTAGAGGCAACTTAATTGTATAGGTAGTAAAGAACCCGGTAGTTGAATTGATGTTTTAAGCGCATATTTTAAGGTGCTATTATAGCTTTAGAAGCCTTGTTTTGAGAAAGGATTAGCCAGGTTTTCGAACTGGTTTTTTTAAGAGCAGTTTTAATAATTCAATACAAAGTAAAGACGCTGCAGTTATTATAAGAATGGTTGACATGGCTTTCCATTCCAAAGCGGTAGTTTTAAATATGGTTTGCAGCCAGGGTATATATAGAATTGCCAGCTGCAACCCAATAGTTAATAGAATGCTACCCCAAATGGCTTTGTTGGTAAACACACCCACAGAAAGTATAGAGTGAGTGTCTGATCTAACGGATAATGCATTTGCCAATTGAACAAAACATAAGGTGGTAAAAACCATAGTATGCTGTGTTTTTAGGTTATACCCTTGCTGCACTGCCCACCATTGCGTAAAAATGGATGCAATAGTAATTACAGCGGCTGTTAATACTATTCGCTGCACGATGCCACCTGCAAAAAGGCTTTCTTTTGTGTTACGGGGTGGCCTGTTCATAATATCTTTTTCTGCTGGCTCTCCTACAAGCGCTAAACCGGGTAAGCCATCTGTTACCAAGTTAATCCAAAGAATATGTATGGGTAAAAGTGGAATGGCAAAACCAAGCAGGGGCGCTAAAAAAATGGTAAGTATTTCGCTAAGGTTGCAGGATAAAACATACAGTATAAATTTTCTGATATTCTCATAAATTCTCCTGCCTTCCAAAATCGCTTTAACAATGGTAGTAAAATTATCGTCCAGCAAAATCATGTCAGCAGCTTCTTTGGAAACATCGGTTCCTGTTATACCCATGGCTACACCAATATCAGCCTGTTGTAAAGAGGGGGCATCATTAACGCCATCACCTGTCATCGCTACAAATTCGCCATTGGTTTGCAATGTTTTTACTATAGCTAATTTTTGAGCTGGCGTTACTCTGGCATATACGGATGTTTGGGTTACTATTTCACTTAATGCTTCAGGGGAAAGTGTTTCCAAATCGGCACCTGTTTTAACTCCCTGATGGTCTGCGGCTACCATGCCTAGGCGTATGGCAATGGCAGTGGCAGTAAGTGCCTGATCGCCGGTAATCATTACTGTTTTAATGCCAGCGGTATTACATTCCTTAATTGCGTTTATTACTTCTTCTCTGGGTGGGTCTATCAAGGCCGTCATTCCTAAAAAATCAAGATCTTTTTCTATTTCTGCTGTAACATTTTCCGGTTTTTCATCAAATAATTTATAAGCAAAAAATAATACCCTCATTCCGTCTTTTGCCCAGGCTTCGTTTTTATCAACCCATGGTGTAATTTCATTTTTATAGGTTGTGCTTAATACTTCAATAATCTTAACAGGAGCACCTTTTACAAATAAAATCCATTTGCCGTCATGGGCATACAAAGTGCTCATCCGCATTCTGTTTGAATCAAAGGGTAACTTAGCCAGAAAGGGAAATGTTTTATCAGTTTCCTCTTTTGAATGACCATTATCTAATGCATATTTTACCAGCGCAGTTTCAGTAGCATCTCCCAAAAGCCCCTCGTCAACTGAAAACCTGACTTCATTGTTTAGCAACATATTATCTAATAACAAATCTTTTTTATCTGGTAGGGCTTCTAACTTTTCAACCGTCATTTTATTTTGGGTAAGGGTGCCGGTTTTATCACTGCAGATATAAGTAACTGACCCCAATGTTTCTACAGCTGGCAATTTGCGCATCAATGCTTTTTGCAATACCATTCTTCTTGCACCTTGTGCAAGGGCAATGGTAATAACGGCTGGCAAGGCTTCAGGTAATGCGGCAACAGCCAAAGAAAGCGAGGTAAGAAACATTTGAAAGGTGGGTTCGCCACGCCACAAACCAATGCCAAATACAATAGCGCAAATCACCACCACCACAATAGCCAGTTGTTTACTAAATACTGCAAGCCTCTTTTGTAATGGCGTTTTTTGGTCAGCCGAATCTAATAGCCCGGCAATTTTACCCAATTCGGTTTGCATGCCAATAGCGGTTACCATGGCTTTTGCAGTACCGTTACTAACTATCGTACCCTTAAAAACCATATTTTGTTGATCCCCCGCTACCAGGTTTTCTTTATCAATAGGGTCAGTTGTTTTTTCAACGGCATTGCTTTCTCCTGTTAAAGAGGCTTCATCTGTTTTTAATGCATGTATTTCCAATAACCTTGCATCTGCCGGCACAATATCTCCGGCTTCTAATAAAATAATATCGCCGGGTACTATCAATGTTGCTTCAATTTTGCCGGGAATATTGTTACGCAGCACCATTGCAAAAGGTGGTGCCATTTCCTGTAATAGTCGTACAGATTTTGCAGCATTATACTCTTGCGAATAACCCATCCACGCATTGCCCAAAATTATTGCCAATATCACATACGCATCAGTATGTTCCCCAACAAAAAATGAAATAACGGCAGCTAATAGCAGTATTATGATCATCACATCTGTAAACTGGCTTAGGAGTATGGATAATTTGCTTTTTTGTTTGGCAGCTTGTAGCGTATTACTGCCAAATGTTGTTTGGGCAATAGCCACTGCTTCGGTAGTTAAACCGGTTACAGATGAATGTAATTGAGTAAGGGCGCTTTCTTTACTAAGCTGGTAGAATGTAGGCATAGGTTACTATATCCTATAAAGGTAGCTTTTGTTTGGCTCCCGTTCTTAACTGTTCTTCAAAGCCACTTTAATAGCGGCTGCCTGCAAAAAAAATGCCCTCAATTGTTTTCAATTAAAAGCAAATTTTTTACTTAGGTATATCCCAATTTCTTGAGAATTGATGTGCATTTTGTTTGAGTAAAAAGAACAGATGAGGCTTTTCCTATAACTTTATTTTGAAAGGGAGTTTAACTCAAAATCCCAGATCTGCCGGCGGAAATAAAACCTCACCTGTGCTGCTGTCAGTTATGGTAATGGCACACTGAGGGCATTGTTCCGCTGTTTGAATAATGGTGGCTGCATCAGCTTTGGCAGCATCTATTATGGTGGATTGCCCATTTGCATTTAATGTGAAAACACCCGGCAAGAAATATACACATAACTGAGCGCCCACACAACGATTGTGATTCACTTCTATTTTTACCTGTGCCATAACAGTTTATATTTTTGCTTGAAAGGATATAGGTAACACTTTTAAGGCCCGGTGTACTACGGATGGGTAATAATCCAGTGCCGTTCCCTGCTGTAACACAGGACAACTTATACGCTTTACCAATCCTGCAAAAGCTTCTTCAACCTCCAGCCTTGCCAGTGAAGCGCCCAGGCAAACATGTATGCCATGCGCAAATGCAACATGCAGGTTGGGGTCTCTTGTTATGTCAAGTGTGTCTGGATTTGCAAATTGTAATGGGTCCCGGTTGGCGCCTGAAAGGCTTACGAGCAGGCGCTCTCCCTGCTTTATTAGTTTATCACCAACCATCCAGTCTACCTTGGCCCATCGTACAGTAGACTTTACTGAACCATCAAACCGTAAAAGCTCTTCTACACCTTTTTTTAATAAGGATGGGTTGCTACTTAGCATTTCCCATTGTTCGGGGTGTTGCATAAGGGCAAGCGTACCATTGGCAATCAGGTTCATGGTTGTTTCGTGACCACCAAAAATTAACAGCACGCAGGTAGCCAATACATCATTATAAGTAATTTGTCCTGCTTCCTCGGCAGATATCAGCAGACTTATCAGGTCAATACCCGGATGCTCTCTTCGGTGTTCTATTATTGGGGTAATATATTCTACCAGGGCATTTATACCTTCACAGGCAATTTCACGCCGGCGGGGTTCATCAGCTTTAATAAAAAAGAAAACACCTATTTTTTCCGACCATTCTTTTATTTTATCCCGGTCAAGATCTGGTGCGCCTATTAATTCCAATATAACCGACATAGGCACTTCATAGGCAAAATCATGTATCAACTCCATTTTGCCGCTGTCAATTACTTTGTCCAGTGTTTTTTGAACAATTTTTCTCACCATGGGCCGGTAACGTTCAATGGCTACAGGCGTAAATAATTTATTTAGTAACATACGTAATACCGTATGATCCGGCGGGTCGCGAAATACCATCCAATATTTTAAAATGCGGAAAATAGGTGCTATAGATTCCTGCTCTTCCTGCGTTAATTCTGCTTCCAGATACCCCATACGGTCCGACGAGAAATGTTCAGCATCTCTTAATACATCTACCACTTCCTTATAACCTGTAAGTACCCAGCCTTTCCAGCGTTCATTCCAATGTATTTTTTCTGTGTTGCGCAGGTTATGGTAATAGGCATGCGGATTGGCAATAACTGCGGGAGCCATCAGGTCGTCGTTTAATACAGTTGCATTCATGTGTGCTTTATTAGGTAGAACAAAGTTGCCTGCTTTGTAAAACGCAAACAATGATTACTGTCATGTTTAATACAAATTGTGGTTCAGACTAATTGTTTTATGGGCCCTGCAGTTGAATGCCACTGCAGCTTTACTTGCGTCGCACACTTGTACGGCAACAAATTGTTCGGCTTATAAACAGCCGGGTAGAGGTGAAATAAAAAACGGGTTAGCATGTTCTAACCCGTTATATTTTTAAATAAATAGACTGTACTACCAATTCTAAAAATGCATTTTGCTGCATAGCATTACCAAGCGTACAAGTGTGCGACGCAAGAATGCTGCTACTTGATTTTAGTTGGGTTAATAACCTGCATTTTAGCCACTATTTTTTTGCTGCCAAAGAATTAATCCATGCAGCAATTTTTCGGGCATCGCTGGCGGGTACATTGGGCATTGGTGCCATGGGCGTAGCATAATCAGGCCAGTTTTTTGGTTGTGGATTTTTTATTAACTGTAATATTTTATCAATAGAATACTGCCTTTTTGCAATATCAATAAAGCCTGGTCCCACCTGCTTTTTATCAGGATTATGGCAGGCAACGCAAGTATATTTTACCAGCAATGGTTTTATTTGAGCATAGGTATATACCCCGTTTACAGCAGTTGTATTACTGATGGTTTTGGCAGTGTTTTTGGTGCTAACTTCTGCCATAGATAGTTTGCTGCCTTCGGGAATATTGTTCAGCGTATAATAACAACTGGGGTGTACCAGCGAATACTTGTTTTCCATGTCGCGTATGCCTTCCAACGTAATATGATGAATATAGTTTTTACGCAGGTTGCCAACAATTATTCTTGCAGTTAAACCATCGGCAGATACTTTAACACCTTTGATAGGGCATTTTTCTGTGTTAACCATTGGGCTGCCATATACCGATTGGTATTTGTAAATAAAACTTTCAATAGTATAGGAAGAAAGGTCTTCTGCATATTTTTTGTCAACCGGTTTGGTAAAGCTAATTTCAAAACCATCGGGCATGGCTTTTACAGTGCGCATTTCAAAAGGTACCTGATTGTTCCAGAACAGGCGTTGCAAGCCTTGGTTGGCATCGCCGGCCGAGCCCCAGCCGCGGTTGGTTTCGCCAACATATAAAGAACCTTCGTTGCCCCAGGTTAAACGTACAATGCCTGACTGAAATCCGCTTCTAAAATCCCATGCACAACCCTGCATTTCACCATTTACTTTCTCCATAAAAACCCGCATAATTTTGCTTTGTCCCTGATCGCCCACCAGTAGTTGCTCCTCAAATGGGCCAAAAACGCCTTTAGGTATTTTTACAATTTCTGAATTGGAAATGCCGTAAATACCATGTGGTAGCCAAACTGCAGGTAATTGTAATTGAGGAATTACCGATTTGATCTGATACTCGGTAGCAAATTTTTCGTTTACAATATTTTGAGGTTTTACCGCCTGGTTGTTAGCATCAAACTCCAGTCTTGGATTTACATATTTGTAAACCTCTTCTGTGGTTAGGTGTAGGGGAGAGTTGGGCAATCCAGTCCAACGCAAACCTCCCGGATGGCCGGTAAATGCACCTTTTTTTATAGGCATTAAACTACCCGATCCAACCCAGTCTCCCTGGTTATCGGTATACCATAATTCACCATCAATCATACTAATACCGCAGGGGGAACGCATACCGGTGGCCCAAGGTTCCATAGTGCCGTCTTCAAAAATATGAAGTGTCCAGCCACGCCATGGTACAAAGCTTTGGGCATGCCACCATACATCGGGGAAGCCCAGATTAAGGGTTACAAAGAAAGAACCATCGGGGGCAATTTTTGGTCCGAAACTATATTCATGGTAATTGCCCGATAAAGGCCAGGCATAAATGGTTTCAAACACATCTGCTTTGCCATCCATATTAGAATCGTATAAGCGGGTTAGTTCGCCTCTTTGCACAACATAGAGAGAGCCATTTTTATAGGCTACTCCCAGTACCTCATGCAGGCCACTGGCAAATTTTCTAAAATAGGGTTTAGCGCTGGAAGGATTTTCTACAATAAAAATATCGCCCCGGCGGGTAGTTACTGCAATGTCGCCATTGGGTAAAGTGCATAAGCCGCCAACTTCGAGTATAGTACCTTCAGGAGAACTTACCTTGGCTATTTTAAAGAAATCTTCTTCTTTGGCCGATTCCTGTGCATAGGCAATATTCATTGCCAATGCCAAAGTGCACAATAGCAAAGCGGCTGGAATATGTTGGGAAAAATATGTGATCAATGATTTCATAACAACTGATAATAAAATTTAAAAAAGAATATCGTAACTAATGGTATTGCTAAATGGTACTAACATTTCCTTATGGCCATTTATATCCCTGATAAGGGGTTTAATATCTGCAATACGGAGGTAATAAGCTTTATCGTTTATTAGAAATAAACCATTTCCGGCATCCTCAATATTGTCGGCTTCTGCCAGGCGTACATATAAATTGGGGGCGGCATTTTCTATGCTTAAAACCCTGTGCAATCCCTCATTTCCTTCTAATACTGTAATGCCATCGTTAATGCTTGCGCCAAAAGAACGGTATTTAAAAACCGGTAGATTCTTCTCATTGGTAATATATCCTTTTGGAATAAAGCTGCTGCCAAGCGTATCGGCCGGCCAGCTGTTATTTGCAGAAGATAATTGTTGTACCATCAAAGCCGGTTTGCCAAAATATTGTACAGCGCCCACAGGTTTTGAAGAACCATCACCTCTTTCATGCCACATGGGTGTGGCATCTAAAAACCCTCCGCGCCAAACCTGTACAATCATGCCATTATCCATATCATAGGTGTAATGCACGTTAGACGGGCTGCCTACAGATATAGAATGTGTTACCCTAAAACTGCCCGGTAAGTCAATAAAGCTGCGGTGAATAATATTTTCGGTGGCATTAATTAATATGGGGTCTACATCATCATTGCTGATGGCCGTAGCATCGCTTAATATAAAAGGCCTGATGCCGGGCCCACTTAATTCCATTGCCAGGTAGGGTTTTGCCCAGTCAACATTCTTACAGTATACCAAATCAACATCAACAGTGCCGGCGGGTAAATTGGCCGTGCCCTTACTGTTCCATTCAGTATATGGAATAATGGTATTGCCATTGAGTTTTAAAATGCCACCACCACCAAAACTGTTTAGCTTAAAATTGTAGTTGCCGGGGGTAGTGATAAGCAGCTTGCTGTTATAATGAATCATAAACATATTCCCGGGCAGGTTGGGAATATTGGCACTTAATACCTGCTGTGCATTTTTATTTATTACAGGTTTAAGCGTTTTGAAATCGGGCTGCTGTTTAAAAGCACCTGCATACACACTATATTCAATATTGGTTAATGCAGGCGATGGATTGTTGTAATTGGTTACAACTATATTCCTGAATGCCACTGCACCATGGTCTCCCTGAAAGCGCAAAGGGGCTTCCGGAACTTCCTCTTCGCTGATAGCACCCCGCGTTACGCCGGAAAGCGATACGTTTTCCTGTATCAATACGCCATTTAATTCTACCCTTAAAAAGCGGGCATTTTCTATTTTTTTGCCACCGGCAAATCTTGGTGCCCTAAATGCAATTTTTAGGTGCTGCCAAAGCCCGGGAGCCTTACTTACATTTTGTCGGGGGGCATGGCCATCATAACCTTTGGCACCCTCGGGGCGTTGTTCATCCCATCTTTCATAAATGCCGCCATTGTCGCCAGATCGTGGGTTTACCACTTTCCAGCTGTCTAATAATTGCACCTCATACCTTCCCTGCAAATAAATGCCTGAGTTGGATGAAAGCGCCATCATATAATCCAATTCTATGTCCATGTCGCCATGAGAAAAATTGGTAAACAGATCGCCACGGGCATCCGCTACAGGTATATTTACCAATACCCCTTTTCCTGCTGTAAATAACAAAACATTTTGAGTGTTGAGATCTGCTTTTACATCGCCGGCAATATGCCAGTTGGCACTTGCATTATTGAAATCGGCTGAGGTGCTGAGGTCAATTTTTTGTTGGCTAAACACCTGCAGAGCAGTGCACAATACCACAAATAGCGCCATTGTTTTTTTCGAAAACATTTTCCATTTCATAAGCAATCATTATCTGGTTTACAGTAAAGGTTACAGCCTCCCAAAGCTGTTGCACTTTTTATTGGTTTAAAAGTAGGCTAACCTGTTCTTTAAAAAAGCATACACATTAAATAAATTTGCAAAAATTGAATTCTATTTAGTGAATGTGAATATTGTACTTGTTTTTAGTAAAATAGTTTCATAGTACTGCAAGTAATAAGTGCAGTTGACAGATTTCAAGTGTATTTATTAAAGGCATTGTTTAATACCAGCTGTAACAATTATTGCATCGTCCCTTGCGTCGCAATCACTTCATCTGCAAATGGTATGGCAGCAGCAAGCGAATGAAAATAATAATTAGGGTAATTGATAGCTTTTAAATCAGCATTCGCTAATTAAGAAGCAAACTATGCCCGTTCAATTATACACATCCTATTTTAATTTACTGGGTGGTGCTTTTTTATTAGATTTGCCTTGTTGAAAAAATGGATAGCCATATTATTATTGTGCACCTATATTTTTGGTGCAACCGATGCTTATCAATTGTTAAAGATACCTGCATTGGTAAATCATTATATCCAGCATAAATCCGGCGATAGGAATATAACCCTGATGGCATTTTTAAAAATGCATTATGAAGGTGGAATAAAAATAGACGCAGATTTTCAGAAAGATATGCAGTTGCCTTTTAAAACACATGAAACAGAATGCTGCATCAGCATTGCCACTGTGTTACCTGCACCTATTCAATTATTGCATAAAACCGAAGAACCTATACAAAGAGAATATACCATTCTTAACGATGAAGTGCCCGAATATGCTAATCCACAGGGCGTTTTCCAGCCTCCCAAAGCATAATAACTGTATATTCTATTCTCTCGAATCATATGTTATACTGTTAGCCTGCAATATATTTGTATGTATGGTACCTGTTGCCGTTTACCAGAAATAAAACAGGCCGAATTGTAGCAAACTATTACACAATTGGCACAAACTGTTTTGAATATGCTGAAACAAACAGGTGTTTTTGTTGTTGGCTTACAGAATGGTTAATGCATATGATGCGGGAAAATTTGATTTAAGGTTAAATAATTTACCGCCAGCAAAAAAACTGTACACAACATGCTGAATAGTATTGTTGCCGTACAAGAGTGCGACGCAAGAAAAGCCTCGGTTAAAGTGCTTTGGCCGGGATCATCATCATTATCTAAAATAACTTTATTACTATGCTTAACAGCATTATTCATTTCTCTATAAGAAACAAACTTATTATAGGCCTCTTTATACTGGCATTGATAGGTTGGGGCTCTTACTCGGTAACGCAGCTGCCAATTGACGCTGTACCCGATATTACCAATAATCAGGTGCTGGTAATTACTTCTGCACCCAGCCTTGGCGCACCAGATGTAGAAAGGTTTATAACCGTGCCTATTGAACAGGGTACCCGCAATGTGCCGGGAATTATTGAACAAAGAAGTTTTAGCCGCTTTGGCCTAAGCCTTGTTACCATTGTGTTTGACGATAAAACTGATGTGTATTGGGCAAGGCAACAAGTAAGTGAAAGGTTGGCGCAGGTGCAACAACAAATTCCACCAGGATTGGGCTCGCCTTCATTAGGCCCTGTTACCACCGGGTTGGGTGAAGTATTTCAATACGTTGTAAAAGCAAAGCCCGGGTATGAAGGCAAATACGATCTGGCTGCTTTAAGGGATATTCAGGATTGGATTGTTAGAAGACAATTGCTGGGAACTGCCGGTGTTGCCGATGTTAGCAGCTTTGGGGGATTGGTAAAGCAATATGAGGTTGCTATTCATCCGGAAAAACTAAAGAGCTTTTCATTAACCATTAGCGATGTATTTACAGCCTTGCAGGATAATAATCAAAACACAGGTGGTGCTTATATTGAAAGGGGCCCCAATGTATTATTTATTAGAAGCGAAGGTTTGGTGAAAAACCTGGAGGACATTGGCAATATTGTAGTAAAGCAAGTGAACGGCGTACCCGTATTGGTAAAAAATGTTGCTGAGGTTCAATTCGGCAATGCAGTAAGATATGGCGCCACCTTGTTTAATGATGAAGGTGAAGTTGCTGGTGCTGTGGTAATGATGCTAAAAGGCGAAAACAGCAGCAAGGTAATTGTGAGTGTAAAAGAAAAAATTGCACAAATAGAAAAAACACTACCCGAAGGTGTGATGATTGAACCTTTTTTAGACCGTACCAAAATGGTAAATAATGCCATTGGTACCGTAGAACATAACTTACTGGAAGGTGCACTGATAGTAATATTTGTATTGGTGCTTTTTCTGGGCAATTTAAGAGCAGGTTTTATAGTAGCATCGGTTATACCATTGGCCATGTTGTTTGCCATTATTATGATGAATTTATTTGGGGTTAGTGGTAACCTGATGAGTTTGGGAGCACTTGATTTTGGCCTGTTGGTAGATGGAGCGGTAATTATTGTGGAAGCGGTGATGCATAGGCTAAGTCATAGCCGTAAGTTAGGCACAACTATAACAATTACCCAGCAAAGGATGGACGATGAAGTGGAAGGCTCTGCCAGGAAAATGATGAACAGTGCCGCATTTGGGCAAATCATTATTCTAATTGTGTATTTACCCATTCTTTCACTGGAAGGTATTGAGGGAAAAATGTTTAAGCCAATGGCAGAAACAGTTTCTTTCGCGATAATTGGTGCATTTATTTTATCACTTACTTATGTGCCCATGATGAGTGCCTTGTTATTAAGCAAAAGGCTGAATCATAAGGATACTATTTCTGATAAGATGATTAAAGCATTGGAGAAAATGTATACACCGGTACTTAAACGGGCCTTGAAAATACCGGTAGCAATTGTAATTGCTTCCTTTGTTTTGTTTGGTGCTGCAGTTGCAGTTATGAGCACACTTGGAGGTGAGTTTATTCCGCAATTGGAAGAGGGTGATTTTGCAGTTGATTCCAGGTTGTTAACAGGGTCTTCTCTTTCCAATTCTATTAATACATTTAAAAAAACGGCAAAGGTATTAAGGGATAGCTTTCCTGAAGTAGACAAGGTTGTTACCAAAATAGGTTCGGGCGAAATTCCAACAGATCCTATGCCATTAGAGGCGGCAGATATGATGGTGATTTTGAAGCCCAAAGACCAATGGACCAGTGCTAAAACCTTCCCTGAACTGGCTAATAAAATGAGTGCAGCCTTGCAACAAGTGCCGGGTGTAGCTACAGGTTTTCAATTTCCTGTGCAGATGCGGTTTAATGAGTTAATGACTGGTGCCAAACAAGATGTGGTTTGCAAAATTTATGGTGATGACCTTGATACCCTATCTGCCTATGCTGGCAAGCTCACAAAAATAATTCAAACAGTACAGGGTGCTAAAGATGTGTTTACGGAAACAGTTACGGGCATACCGCAATTAGTAATTACGTATAATCGCTCAGCTATAGCCCGTTATGGGGCTTCAATAAGTACAATTAATAACACAGTTCAGTCGGCTTTTGCAGGAGCCAGTGCAGGCCTTGTATTTGAGAATGATAAACGTTACGATTTGGTAATACGAATGAATGAAAAACAAAAGAATGATGTAAACAGTATTGGCGATTTGTTAATTGGATTGCCCAATGGAGAACAGATACCGCTTAATATGTTGGCATCTGTTGAAATAAAAGACGGCCCTTATCAAATACAAAGAGAAGACGGCAGAAGACGTATAACTGTTGGCTTTAATGTTCGTGACAGGGATGTACAAACCATTGTGGATGAACTGCAGCAAAAAGTTACTGAAGATGTAAAATTTCCGGCAGGTTATTATATTACTTATGGCGGACAATACGAGAATTTGCAGCATGCCACCCAACGGCTTAGTATAGCTTTGCCTGCGGCTTTATTGCTTATTTTTCTAATGCTGTTTTTTGCTTTTAATCAATTTAAATACTGTCTTTTAATTTTTTCTGCAATCCCTTTATCGGCTATTGGTGGTGTATTGGCGCTGTGGTTAAGAAGTATGCCATTTAGCATTTCTGCAGGTGTAGGTTTTATTGCTTTGTTTGGGGTGGCAGTATTAAATGGTATTGTGTTAATTAGTGAAATGAACCGCTTAAAACATGAAGGCATGACAGATATTAAAGAGATTATTATGCACGCCACACATTCCAGGTTAAGACCCGTTTTAATGACGGCCGCAGTTGCCTCCTTAGGCTTTTTGCCTATGGCCCTTAGCAATGGCGCCGGTGCTGAAGTGCAAAGACCTTTGGCTACAGTAGTAATTGGCGGATTAATTACAGCCACATTATTAACATTATTGGTTTTGCCTGCACTTTATCTCTTATTTGAAAAAGGAGGCACCAAAAAATCTAAAATTCCTGCGGTTGTTACTGTAATGCTTTGTATGCTTTTGCCGGTAATGGTGCAGGCGCAAACAGTTGCACAACCCATAAGCCTACAGCAGGCTATTGCCATTGCCAAAGAACAAAACCAGCAAATACTGTTGAGTAAATTACAGGAGCAGTATCATAAAGCTTTGCAACAATCAGGTACAGAGCTTCCCAAAACACAGTTTACTACCGAGATGGGTAAAATTAACAGTACCAATTTTGATAACCGCTTTACCCTGATGCAAACCTTTGCCGCACCGGTAGTTTATAAACGTCAGAAAACTGTTTTGGAGCTTAACTGGCAAACTGCTCAATTACAAACAGGAGTGCAGCAGGCAGATATTATTAGAATGGTAAAACATGCCTATCTGCAATTGCAATATTTGCAGGATAAAGAAAAACTCTTGTATAAAACTGATAGCATTTATGGCAAATATCAGCAGGTAGCACAATTAAGGTTTGAAAAAGGTGAGACCAACCTATTGGAAAAAACCACATTGGATAATATGGTGCAGCAAATAAAACTTCAGCTGCAAATGCTTGGTTCCGATAAGGAAGTGGCTGCCCGGCAGTTGGGAATTTTGCTTAACAGGGCTGTAATGTATTTTACTACAGATCAATTATCAGATGCGGCTATTATTTTTGATAGCACCACTTTAAGTCAGCATCCCTTTTTGCAATATTATAAGCAAATGGAGCAGGTTGCCGGTAGCGAAACCAATCTGGAAAAAGCCAGACTAAATCCTGATTTTTCACTAGGGTATAGTAATCAATCTATCATTGGATTTCAAAAAAATAAAGATGGCTCTGAAAGTTATTATGATGGAGGAAAGCGATTTTCAACCATGCAATTAGGTATTGGTATCCCACTTTTTAATAAGGCACAAAAGGCTAAAATAAATGCGGCAATACAAAAGCAAAATATAGCCGTGGCTTCCACTTCATTGGCGCAACAGCAGTTGCAAAATAAGCTGCAAACCAATTTTGAGGAATACAGCAAATACGCAAAGGCAATAGCCTATTATAAAACAAGTGCATTGCCGCAAAGCAATACCATTATTCAAACCGCAAATTTGAATTACAAAAATGGTTTGCTAACCTATATTGAATGGGGCACGCTGATTAGCAATGCCATTAATATTCAAAGCGAGTATACTGATGTGTTAAAAGAACTCAATGCCAGGAAAATTGAACTGGAATATTTATTACAACCAAATCAACAGTAAAAAATGAAGAAGATACTTATATATATTTCTGCTGCCATTTTAATAGTTTCCTGTAACAACAGTGCGGATGAAACTGTAGATGCCACTCAACAAAAATTACCAGGTAATACCGTAACCTTTGATAGCGCCCAGCTTAAAAATGCAGGCATACAAACAGATACAGCTTCATTGCAAATATTACATGCCACCATAAAAGCCAATGGCACTGTAGACGTGCCTCCGCAAAGTATGGTATCGGTTAGTTTTCCATTGGGAGGTTATCTAAAAAGTACATCACTGTTACCCGGTGCAGAAGTTAGAAAAGGCCAGGTATTGGGTATTATGGAAGATCAGGCTTATGTACAATTACAACAGGATTATCTTACCGCCAAAGCAAAAATGGAATACCTGAAAGCTGATGTGGAGCGCCAAAAAGAATTAACCGATGCAGAAGCCGCCAGCAAAAAAAATTATCAGTTGGTATTAAGCGATTTTAAAACGCAGCAAATATTAATCAGGGCACTGGAAGAGAAACTGAAAATCATTGGTATTGAACCAGGTAGCCTAAATGTAAATAATATTTCACGTGACGTTGCCATACATGCCCCCATCAATGGTTTTGTTAGTAAGGTAAATGTAAATATTGGAAAATATGTTAACCCGGCAGATGTGTTATTCGAGCTGATAAATCCGTCTGATATTCATGCCGCCATTACGGTATTTGAAAAAGATATTGCTGCCTTTAAAGCGGGTATGCAGGGAACAGTAACCCTTGCCGATGAACCGGGTAAAGCCTATAAGGTGGAAGTGATTCTGGTAACCCGCAACCTGGATGAAAACAGGGCCGGCATGGTGCATTGCCATTTTTTAACGCCGCAACATAACCTGCTGCCCGGCATGTTTTTAACCGGCAGTTTTGAGTTGGACAATAAAGCTGCCCAAACAATCCCTGAAGAAGCGGTATTGCGTTACGAAGGCAAAGAATTTGTTTTTCTTACCAAAGACGGCAGCACTTTTACCATGAAAGAAGTAAAAACCGGCGCCAAAGAAAATGGTTTTGTAGAGTTGTTACCCGATGATTCAACTTCGTGGATAGATAACCGGATTGTTGTAAAAGGTGCCTATTCAATTTTAGGCATGTTAAAAAATAAGTTGGAATAATTGTAGCCAGGCATAGCAATCCAATAGAGGCTTTTCTTGCGTCGCACTCTTGTACGTTTGGTAATGCTATGCAGCAAAAACCAATATAGTATATCCGTTTTAAAATCCAGTTGTATCTTAATATATTGCCGGTTAGCCATTGCTTACCGGCTTTTTTATGTACCTAACAATCTGGCTGTTCAAAAGCACCATAATTTGTTGCCGCACAAGTGTGCGACGCAAGTAAAGCCAGGATAACTACTTAATGTCTGGTTAATAAATGGTCAAGCTTGGTCACAACCCGCAATGATTTTTTCTTGTAGCTAAATAAAATGTATTTTAGTGTGTAACTTTACAAGCATGCGTAGTATTACTGTGTTCGCTATATTATTATGTTCCTTGGGGGTAAAAGCACAAATTGCTTTGCCACTTAGTTTTATGGATTATAACCAACGGCAGGTTTTTGTAAATCGCAATAAGGGTAACGATACAGTGGCAAACAAGAAATGGTTTTTTAGTGCTTATACCGGTGTTTCAACCAGTATGGCTTTTTATAAAGGCGGGCATGCTACAATGGTATCTGCGCCAATGGTGTTGCAACTAAACCATGCTTTAAATAAAAATTTATACGCTTTTGCCAATGTGTATGCTGCACCTGGATATGTAAATTTTAATCGATCTTTCTTAACTACCAACACGAATAAAGCCTGGCCCAATAATGGATTTGCCAATAGCGCCGGGTATAATATAAATGCCGGCGTTCAAATGGGCTTGATGTATGTAAATGATCAAAAAACATTTTCTATTTCGGGTAGTATTGGCATTGAAAGAAATAGTTATCCCTTGTTTCCCTATAATCAGCTCAACAACAACAGACCAATGCCTGTGCAGCCCTCCAAACTTTATTAGTTATTATTTACGCCCATTGTTACCAATTATTTGACCCTTTTAATAACTGAATGGTAATGCTTTTGCATTAAATTTACCAACACGGTAGAAATTTATTTTACCTAACTTCAAAGCACCAAAAATATAAGTGATATGCCAGTTTTTACATTACATATAAACAATAAGGAGCAGCAGGTAAATGTTGCTGCTGATACCCCTTTGCTTTGGGTGTTAAGAGACCATTTGGGGTTGGTAGGAACCAAATTTGGATGCGGTATTGCCGAGTGCGGGGCTTGTACTGTATTGCTGGATGGCAAAGCCATTAGAACCTGTGTATATCCTGTTTCTAAAATTAAAGCCACGCAAAAAATTACTACCATTGAAGGCTTATCTGAAAATGGCAACCATCCTTTGCAATTAGCCTGGGATGAAGTAGATGTACCCCAATGCGGTTATTGCCAGGCCGGCCAGATTATGACAGCAGCTGCATTGCTGATTAATAACCCCAAACCAACTGATGAAGAAATTCTTGATACCATGCACGACAATATTTGCCGTTGCGGGGCTTATCATCGTATTAGGGAAGCCGTAAAATTAGCCAGTACAAAAATGTAAAATTATGACAACATCATATAAAGCCAGCCGGAGGAATTTCTTAAAAAAAGTCAGCCTTTCTGGTGGAGGGTTGATTGTAGGTTTTAACTGGTTTACAGCAGCAGCTGAAAAACCTGTCGTTATTACCAATATGTCCATAGCAGGTGAGCTAGGTTTTAATAGTTATTTGTCAATTGCAGTTGATGGTACAATTACCATTTTTTCGCCAAATCCTGAATTGGGGCAAAACATAATGACCTCATTTCCTATGATTGTCGCAGAAGAACTGGATGCAGACTGGACCAAAGTAAAAGTGATGCAAGCTGCTCTTGATACTAAAAAGTATGACAGACAGTTAACCGGTGGTAGCGGTGCCATTCCACATTCATGGAAAAGATTGCGTGTTGCCGGGGCCACCGCCAGATACTTATTAATTGCGGCCGCTGCCAACCGCTGGAATGTTACAGCAGCCGAATGCAATACAAATAATGGGCAGGTAATACATACTGCAACCGGAAAAAAATTGGGTTATGGAGAGCTTGCAGCAGAAGCGGCAACTATTGCAGTGCCTGCAGATGTACCACTAAAAAACCGCAAGGATTTTACTATTATAGGCACAGCTGTTAAGAATGTAGAGAATAAAAAAATAATTACGGGTAAAGGTTTATTTGGCTTGGATTTTTACCGGGAAGGGATGGTGTTCGCCATGATACAGCGTCCGCCGGCATTTGGTACCAAAATACAAACAGTAGATGATGCGGCAGCCAAAGCATCCCCTGGTATTATTGATGTGGTTAGATTTAAAAATAATGTTGCGGTAGTGGGTACATCTACCTGGGAAATAATGAAAGCCCGTAAACTGTTAAAGGTTACATATGAAAAAGACGGTAATATTGAAAGTACCGAAGATCATGATACAATATTTGCAACGCTTTTAAACTCTGATAAAGCGGTAGTACGCCGTAAAGATGGAGATGTGGAAGCGGCATTTAAAACTGCGGCAAAGATTATTACAAGCGAATATCAATGTCCTTTCATACCACATAATCCACTGGAGCCAATGAATTTTTTTGCGGATGTGCGTACAGATGGGGTGGAATTGATTGGCCCAACGCAAACGCCTGGTAGTGCCAGGCAGGCAGTTTCCAAATTATTAAATATACCGGAAGATAAAATTACTGTGGATATTACCCGACTGGGTGGTGGCTTTGGCAGGCGGTTAAAATTTGACTATGTGTTGGAGGCAGCAGAGTTATCCAGTATTATTAAAAAGCCGGTAAAGCTAATATGGATAAGGGAAGATGATATGATGGGAGGAAGTTACAGACCCGCAGTAAGGTATCGTTTTCAGGCAGCGCTGGATGCCCAGGGGAATTTGATTGGCTATAAACTAAGAGGGGTAGGGATGAATCAAAATAATTCTACCCGTGAAGATAATTTCCCTTCAGGGGCAGTAGATAATTTGCTGATAGAATCGGTGGAACATATTTCTCCTATCACTACCGGTGCATGGCGTGCACCTGTTACCAATTTTTTAGGTTTTGCTGAGCAGAGTTTTATTGATGAAGTGGCCATGGCTGCCGGGAAAGACCCAATACAATTCAGGTTAGAATTGTTAGAAAAAGCCAAAACAAAACCTGTAGGCGCTATTAAATACAGTATTGACAGGATGGAAGCTGTTATAAAAATGGCCGCAGAAAAATCTGAATGGGGCAAAAAGCCCGGTGTTGCCCAGGGTTTTAGTATTTATTTTTCTCATGCCTCTTATGTAGCTCAGGTGTGCGAAGTAGAAATGGAAGGTAAATTTCCTAAAGTGAAGAAAATTATTGCCGTATCGGATTGTGGTGAAGTAGTAAATATTAGTGGTGCCAAACAGCAGGTAATGGGGGGAATTGTAGATGGTTTTGGTACTGCTATGTTTGGTAAACTTAGTTTTAAAAACGGGGCACCTGAACAAAAGAATTTTGATGAATATCGATTGATTCGTATGAAGGAAATACCTGAGATTGAACCTTATTTTGTGAATAATGGGATTGACCCAACAGGGTTGGGTGAACCTGCATTGCCTCCAACTGGAGGCGCTGTTGCCAATGCTTTATTTAAAGCCACCGGCACCCGTTTAAGAAACCAGCCTTTTATAGATGATGCTACTATAGGGAAACAACTAAGGGGATACTAATATAGATTACAGCCGTTTAAAGCTGAATAAAGTGCTAAACGTACAAGTGAGTGACACAAGGATGCTGCAATAAGTACCCATTGCTGGTAAACAAAAAATGCAGGTAAATGCCTGCATAAAAATTTTAGGCATGACGGGTTTTAATGGTAAACAAAACTTCTGGGTGAATGAAACAAGAGTTGGCACATATTGCTTTGGTTGTGGCTGACTATGATGAGGCCATTGCTTTTTATACGCAAAAATTGCATTTTACCTTAGTGGAAGACACTGTGTTAAGCGACACAAAGCGCTGGGTGTTGGTAGCGCCGCCTGGTGCTAAAGGATGCCAGCTTTTATTGGCAAAAGCGGCAACAGATGAACAGAAAAGCCGGGTAGGTAACCAAACCGGTGGCAGGGTATTTCTATTTTTGTTTACCGATGACTTTTGGCGTGACTATAACCGCATGACTGCAGATGATATACGCTTTATTCGCGGCCCAATAAAGGAAGAATATGGTACCGTTGCCGTTTTTGAAGACTTATACGGGAATCTTTGGGATTTAATTGAACCAATTAAATAAATGCTATTGGGCAGGTGTTGCCTGCTGCACCGTAATATCAAACACAAGAATACTATTCGAAGGAATATCATTGCCCAAATAGCGGATAGCATAAGCCAGTCCTGAAGGAATATACAAACGAATAGTACCGCCAACTTTACATTTAGGTACACCCAATTGCCAGCCTTTAATTAATCGATTCAATGGAAAGCTGATGGGCTTTTCGGCGGTTGAATCAAAAACAGCCCCGTTGCTAAATAAACTGCCTTTATAAAACACGGTAACAGTATCGGTTACCTGTACCGCATTGCCGGTGCCCTCTTTTAGGATGCTGTAATAAACCCCATTAACAGAACCCGTGGTATCAATTTTGCCTGCTTGTATGGCTTGAAGGATTGCGGAATTATCCAGCATGGCTTGCTGGGCACTATCTGTATTATTGCGTAAATTAAATGAAGGATGTTCTTTATTGGCTACTCGGGTTAAGCTATCACCAAAAGCTATATTGGCTGCATGAAAACCTCCATTCCATAGATAAAATTTATTGTTGGTAACGCCACCGCCAAAATCAATACGATCTTTTGCACGGCCAGTAACATCGCAGGAGAAAGTGGCTTTGGTAAGTTCTTTCCATTCGTTGTTTTCGTGCTGTACCCATTGGTTGCCATAGAATGCTTTACGGTAAAGCTGGCCATTTACGCCGCTAAAATCCTCTGTAAATGAGTAGAGATGTTTAAGATAGTTGCCATCTTTTGGCGCTTTAAATGCGGCTACAAATTTCCATGCTTTTAGCTCTGGTGCAAAGAAATAAGCAGCGTAAATAGTTGTTTTGGCAGCTGTATCCGGATAAGCAGTTACCATAAATTTGTAGGTCGAATCTGCCTGCCAGTTAAATACCCAATGGCTATGGCCGCCGGTACCTTCATTGCCAAAATCGCTGGCTTCAACATTAATACCTTTGGCCAGTAGCTGTACGCGGTTGGTATCGGCTACGTTTTTTCTGTCAACCGCTTCATTGCCGGCATCCCAAATGGAGAAAATTACACGTCTTTCTGTTGGACTGTTTACCTGAATACCAAAATAACCACGGGTAAAACCGCATGCCATATAATAGGTATGTATCAGATCAGCACCTTTGGGTACGGTAATTTCATTATAAAAGGCAATGATTTTGTCGCTATCGGTAATGGGATATAAAAGGTGTACAGAGGCGGCATTGCGTCTTTCCTTAGTGTTGATAAAAAATGCATTATTGGTGGCACTATTTAATTCAATTGACTGAATATTGGCAATTTCTTTACCATTGGCATGTAAGCAGGTAATGGATATTTTCAATGCGCCGGTATCGGCCATATTAATACTGCCTATCGTATATTTTTTTATTTTTCTTGAAGCAGGAATAACCACCTGAAATTGATTGCCTGCAATACTTACCAATAATGTAGCTCCTTTTTTTGACCTGGCATTAACGCTGATGATGGCTTTGCCGGGTTGTTGTACCACACACCAGTATTCAATTGATTGTGCAGTGTTACTCCAGTTGATTAGGCCATTTTTAGTGGTAAAAAGGGTGGTGGTTTCTTCATCTTCTGCAGGTATGGCATAACCTGTATAACCAGGAATTTGTGAAACAAATTGAGCCTGAACAGCAGAAGTGGATATGCTATATACAATGGTTATGAGCAGAATAAAATGTTTCATGTTTTTTGTTGAATGTAGTTGCAATTTACTTTACAATTTAAATAACACTTTTTACCAGGAAGCCCTTGCACTCGGGCTGGCATCCAGTGTGGTAAAATCGCCTGCAAGGTATTTATAATAGGCGGTTATGGCAATCATGCCCGCATTATCAGTGCAATATTCAAAAGGTGGGATGAAGGTGTTCCATCCATATTTTTTACCATCCTCCTGCAGGGCTTTGCGCAAACCGCTATTGGCACTTACACCACCCGCAATACAAATATTTCGTACACCGGTTTGCTGTACTGCTTTTTTTAATTTCTTCATTAATATTTGTATGATGGTATATTGCACCGAGGCGCAGAGGTCTAATATATTTGCCTGTATAAACTCAGGGGTTTGTTTTTGTAAGAAATATAAAACAGAAGTTTTTAAACCGCTAAAGCTAAAGTTCAATTCTGGTATTTGTGGCTCGGCAAATTTAAAAGCCAATGGATTGCCTTGCTGGGCATATTTATCTACCAGCGGTCCGCCGGGGTAGGGTAGCCCAAGTAATTTGGCCGTTTTATCAAATGCTTCGCCGGCGGCATCATCAATGGTTTCTCCAATTACGGTTAGGTCTAATGGCGATTTTGCCAATACTATTTGTGTATGGCCCCCGCTTACCGTTAAGCATAAAAAGGGAAAAGCAGGAGGGCTTTCGTTGATTAAATTGGCTAACACATGGGCCTGCATGTGGTGCACAGCTATTAATGGTTTGTCCAACGCCAGGGCCAGAGATTTGGCAAATTGTACGCCTACCAGTAAACTGCCAATTAAACCCGGTGCCTGCGTAAATGCAATAGCGTTTAACTGAGATAACAGATGACCTGACTGTTTTAATGCCGCATCTACCACAGGTACAATATTTTGTAAGTGTGCCCTGCTGGCCAGTTCAGGCACTACACCACCATATTTTTCGTGTACGGTTTGGTTGGCTATATAGTTAGATAGTATTTTGCCGTCCACACAAACGGAGGCAGCTGTTTCATCGCAGGAAGATTCTATGGCCAATATGGTTACAGACAAAGTAATTTACTTTTATGGCTGCAAATGTACTAGCAAAACTGTATTGAGTTAGGGATTGTAAATAAGTTTGTTGTTTTACTGCTGCATAGCAATATAGGCGTACAAGTGAGTGACACAAGTAAAGCCAAATAGCACCACTAATGATCGTAAACAAATAAACCGGAATATTATTTTGAACGGATAGCTACTACCGGATCCATTTTGGCAGCAATAGATGCCGGGATAATGCCGGATAACACACCTAATACCACACAAAGTGTAAATGCCAGCGTAATAATATTGGGAGATACCACAATTGGGAAGGGCAGTACAGAACTAAGCCCCAATGCCAGTAGCCAAACCATTAATACCCCCATTAAACCGCCAATGATGCAGAGAAATGCACTTTCCAATAAAAACTCGGTAAGTATGGTCCTTTTTTTGGCGCCAATGGCTTTCTTTAAACCTATTTGGCTGGTGCGTTCCCTTACGGTTACAAACATAATATTAGCCACGCCAAATAAACCTACAATTAAGCTAAGGCCTGCAATAGCCCAGCCACCCACATTTACCTGGCCAAAAAATCCACTTACCTGTTTGCTGAAATTATTAATATCGTTTAGGGCAAAATTATCTTCATCTGTAGGGCTTAACCTTCTTTGGGCACGCATAATGCCTTTAAGATCGTCTATAAGCGCGGCGGTGGGCACATTGTCCTGTGCATTCACCAATATTTTGGCATCAGTGTATTTACCATTTACATCGTAAATACTGGCATAGTAGCGGTAAGATAACAATATACAATGGTCGTAATCAAAACCGCCAACAAAACTTTGTCCCTGTTTTTTAATAACCCCCGTAACCACTACTTTTTTGCCATCAAAAGTTACGGTTTTATCAATAGCTTTTTCGGGGCTGCCAAAAAGTTGAATGGCAATTTCGTTGCCTATAACCCCAACGGCATTACCGCGAATAAACTCGGTAGCATTCAGGTAACGTCCATTAGATATTTCTATGGTTTGCATTTCTGCAAAATCTTCGCTTACGCAATAAATGCCAACATTATTATATTGATTGTTTTTGTAAGTAGCATTGGCATTGGTAGAGTTAAAATAACATACGTGTTTTGCCAGGGTGCTTTTTTGTTTTATAAAACTTACTTCATCGTATTTAGGCAGGGGGCGATTAATATATTTCCACCAGGGGTAATCGCCATCATCGCCTCCGCCATATTCCCATTTGTCAATATAAATAGTATTGGAACCCAGCGCATTAATATCAGATTGCACTTTGCTTTCCAGGCTGCCAACGGTGGCCAATACACCAATAATACAAAAAATGCCAAATGCGATGCCGATGAGCGACAGGGAACTTCTTAGTTTGTTATTATTCAACTCCTGAACGGATAACTTAAAACTGTTCCAGAATATAGATAGCGTTTTTAGCATAATTCAAATGTAAAGCACCCTGCAGCAAGAACCGAATTTTTTTAGATGAGCGGAAAAATTTCATTGTAAGCAGGTAATTAGCTTGCCATTGCGTATAAAAAACAGGATAAAGAAGCCTTTATGGTTATGGGCCAGGCATACAAATGCCAATTAGGCTTTAATTGCGTCGCACTCTTGTACACCGGGAATACTATGCAGCAAAACCCTTTAGATGCAACAGCCATAAGGGTTTAAATAATATGCATTTAGTTTGCATATTTTCAAATGTGTGGTATTGTAAAGGCTAAGCCAAATATCTGTTTAAAAATATTAATCATAAACAACAGAAACTGAACGTACTGCCTTACTTTTGCTGCGATTTATTCACAATCAATCTTGTTAGTATGACCTGGAAACAAGTTTTTACGTCTTCTGTAGGAAAGAAATTAACAATGGGTTTTACCGGTATCTTCCTTATTTTATTCTTAGTAATTCATGCCGGGCTTAACGCTTGTATTTGGGCAAACGATGGGGGTGAAATGTTTAATGCCGGCGCTCATTTTATGGGTTCTAACTGGGTACCCCGTATTTTGGAAATTGGCTTATTTGCAGGCCTGTTATTACACATTATTCAGGGCCTTATGCTGGAAATGAGCAACCGTAGCAAAAGGGCTACCGGTTATGCTGTGGCTTATGGCAATGGAGGCAGTAAATGGTATAGCCGTAGCATGGGTTTGCTGGGTACCATCATTTTACTGTTTTTAGTATTGCATTTGTCAGATTTCTGGTACCCTAACCGCTCAAGCCAGGGCTTTTTACTAGGTGAAGAAATTAACCTGTTTACCAAAATGCAACAGGAATTTAGCGAATTATGGGTAGTAATTGTATATGTGTTGGGTTGTATTTCTTTGGGCTATCACCTGGCACATGGTTTTCAGAGTGCATTTAGAACCGTTGGGGTACATAATAAAAGGTATAACCTTATGCTCATGACGCTGGGTTATGCTTATTCCATTGTTATTCCTTTGGCCTTTGCCATGATGCCGGTTTCTATGTATTTGGGTTGGGTACATTAATCTTATACAACCCGTTTTACTGCCGCATTACACCCGAACGTTGAAGAGTGCGACGCAAGTAAAGCAAAATTAAAAAACAAAAGCTGGGTACATGAAAATGTTTAACCAGTTTTATAGTGATATTTAAACAAGCAGCAGGCATTACTTGTTTCTTGTAAACTAATGAACTTGTAAACTTTATCTATTATGCTCGATGCAAAAATTCCTTCCGGCCCGTTAGATAGTAAATGGACAGATTATAAGGGCCATTGTAAACTGGTAAACCCGGCCAACAAACGTAAGCTGGAAGTAATAGTAGTAGGTACCGGTTTGGCCGGCGCATCTGCTGCTGCTGCCATGGGAGAACTGGGGTATAAAGTAAAAGCGTTTTGTTTTCAGGATTCTCCCCGCCGTGCACACTCAATTGCTGCACAGGGTGGTATTAATGCTGCCAAAAACTATCAGAACGATGGTGACAGTGTTTTCCGTTTGTTTTATGATACTATTAAAGGAGGCGACTATCGAGCACGTGAATCAAATGTGCATCGTCTGGCCGAAGTAAGTGCCAATATTATTGATCAGTGCGTAGCACAAGGTGTACCATTTGCCCGTGAATATGGTGGCATGTTAAGCAACCGTAGCTTTGGTGGTACCCAGGTACAAAGAACATTTTATGCTGCCGGACAAACCGGTCAGCAATTATTAATAGGTGCTTACCAGGCCCTTGAAAGGCAGGTAGCATTGGGTAATGTAAAAATGTATGCCCGCCACGAAATGCTGGATGTGGTAATGATTGATGGCAAAGCCCGTGGTATTATTGCCCGCAACCTGGTAAACGGCGAACTGGAAAGGCATTTTGGCCATGCAGTATTGTTATGTTCCGGTGGTTATGGCAATGTGTTTTATTTATCTACCAATGCAATGGGTAGTAATGTTACCGCTGCATGGAAGGCGCATGTTAAAGGTGCTGCTTTTGCCAATCCCTGCTTTACACAAATTCACCCTACCTGTATACCGGTAAGTGGCGACCATCAAAGTAAACTAACCCTGATGAGTGAAAGTTTACGTAACGATGGCAGGATTTGGGTTCCCAAAAAGCAAGGCGATAATCGCAGCCCTGTTGACATAAAAGAAGAAGAAAGAGATTATTACCTGGAAAGAAGATACCCTGCTTTTGGTAATCTGGTACCAAGAGATGTGGCCAGCCGTGCCGCCAAAGAAAGATGTGATGCCGGTTATGGTGTTGGTACTTCCAAGCAAGCTGTATACCTGGATTATGCCGATGCCATTGTACGCTATGGTAAAATTGAAATAGGTAAACAAGGCCGTGAAAATGTAAGCGAAGAAGAAATTATCAAGCTGGGTAAAGAAGTAGTAAAAGAGAAATACGGTAACCTGTTTGATATGTATGCCAAGATTACCGGCGAAAATCCTTACGAAGTACCGATGCGTATTTACCCTGCTGTGCACTATACCATGGGCGGTTTATGGGTAGATTATGAATTACAAACCACTTTACCCGGTGTATATGCATTGGGCGAAGCCAACTTTAGCGATCATGGTGCTAACCGTTTAGGTGCCAGTGCATTAATGCAGGGTTTGGCTGACGGTTACTTTGTAATTCCTTACACCATTGGCAATTACCTGGCCGATGAAATTTATAACAAACCGGTTTCCATCGAGCATCCTGCATTTAAAGAAGCAGAACAGGCCGTAAGCGACCGCATTAATACCTTAATGAATATCAAGGGCAGCCAAACTGTGGAAAGCTTCCACAAACGCCTGGGTAAAATTATGTGGGATAAATGTGGAATGGCCCGTAACGAAGCTGGTTTAAAAGAAGCTATACAGGAAATACAGGCATTGAAAAAAGAGTTCTGGAGCGATGTAAAAATACCTGGCGAAATAAACGAAATGAACCCCGAACTGGACAAAGCCGGTCGTGTGGCCGACTTTATAGAACTGGGCGAGTTAATGTGTAAAGATGCTTTAAACCGCAACGAAAGTTGTGGTGGTCACTTCCGCGAAGAATCGCAAACACCGGAAGGCGAAGCTTTACGTGATGATGCCAATTTTATGTATGTTGCCGCATGGGAATACAAAGCCGATAGCGAATGGGAACTACATAAAGAACCATTGGTGTACGATGTGGTAAAACCATCGCAACGTAGCTATAAATAGCAGTAACAACTGCCACCCATTTCAGGTTAATGAATTGTCTAATTTTTGACTAATTTTTTTATATGGAACATCAGAATATCAATCTGTCATTAAAAGTTTGGCGCCAGAAAAACAGTAACAGCAAAGGTGCTTTTGAAACATATAAGGTAAATAACATCTCTACCGAGATGAGCTTTTTGGAAATGTTCGACGTAATGAACGAAGAGCTTATTACCGAAGGCAAAGACCCCGTAACTTTCGATCATGATTGCCGTGAAGGTATTTGTGGTGCCTGCTCCATGTACATTAATGGTAAACCGCATGGTCCATGGGAAGCCAATACTACCTGTCAGTTACACATGCGTGCCTTTAAAGATGGCGAAACCATTGTGGTAGAACCATGGCGCGCCAATGCATTTCCGGTTATAAAAGATTTAATGGTAGACCGTTCTGCCTTCGATAGAATTATACAGGCAGGCGGTTATATCAGCGTAAATACTGGTAATGCCGTAGATGGTAATTCAATGCCCATAGAAAAAGATAAGGCCGATGCTTCTTTTGCAGCAGCCATGTGTATTGGTTGCGGTGCCTGTGTGGCCGCCTGTAAAAACAGCAGTGCCATGTTATTTCTTTCAGCCAAAGTATCGCACCTGGCTTTATTGCCACAGGGCGATCCTGAACGTTCTACCCGTGTAATAAACATGGTAGCGCAAATGGATAAAGAAGGTTTTGGTGCCTGTACCAATACCGGTGCCTGCGAAGCCACCTGCCCCAAAGAGATTTCTATTACCAATATTGCCCGCCTTAACCAGGAATATTTATTGGCCAGTTTTACTGCTGATAAATAGGTCAATACCAACTAAATAATACAAAGCTGTTTCTATAAAAAAGAAGCAGCTTTTTTTGTGCCCGGCAGTAGCGCCAGGCCCGGCTTTACTTGCGTCGCACACTTGTACGTCTGGTAATGCTAATCAGCAATAAAATAGGTAATTCTTTCATGAGGCGGTTGTTTCTGTATCTCCTTCCAAGTCCTCGTATTCCAACACGGAGATACTGAAATGAATTCATATATTTCGCTATTTTGGCCATTAGCCACTAGCCGTTAGCTTTTAGCCAAACAGTCAATCAGCTTTAGCTAGCAGCTAATAGGCAACAGCTCTACAGTTTTTCCAAAAAATCCCCAAACACACAAAATTCTACCCCTATATAAAGCTGCATATATAATCTAACCGTACAAGAGTGCGACGCAAGTAAAGTCTCCATATTTTTCAGTAGCTTGGCCCATCATTTTTTTAGTCTATTTATTCTACCATGAAAAAAATATTGCTTTTATTACTGTTGCCTGTAAGTCTGCCTGCACTGGCACAACAACTTACTGATTTTGTTAATCCTTTTATTGGTACGGCTGCGCATGGCCATACTTATCCTGGTGCTACCATGCCCTTTGGTATGGTGCAATTGAGTCCGGATAATGGCACACAGGAATGGGATTGGTGTAGCGGGTATCATTATAGCGATTCGGTTATTCAGGGCTTTAGTCATACCCATTTAAGCGGCACCGGCATTGGCGATTTGTGCGATATTTCGGTATTGCCCATGGTAAATAAACAGCCTATTGCAGGTAAAATTTTAAGTCCTTTTAGCCATACTACCGAGCAGGCAAAACCGGGCTATTATAGTGTGGTTTTGGAGGATAGTAAAATAAAAGCAGAATTAACGGCATCCGATTATTGTGGCTTTCACCGCTATACATTTCCTGAGGCCAGTAATGCCATCATCAGGTTCGATTTGGGTTTTGCCATTAACTGGGATGCACCCAATGAATGTTTTTTTAAACGTATAAATGACAGCACATTTGTGGGTTACCGGTACAGCACCGGCTGGGCCAAAGACCAACGCGTTTATTTTGCTGTACGTACCAGTAAACCCGTAAAAACCGTAGCCAGTTTTGAGGGTGCCAACCGCACGGCCCGCGACTCAGTAAAAAACAAAACCGTAGTAGCCTGTTTATTATTTGATACAAAAGCAAATGAAGCCATAGAAATGAAGGTGGCCCTCAGCTTTGCCAATATACAAGGCGCTATGGAAGCCTTGCAAAAAACAGGCAATATGTATTTTGATGAGGCCCGCAAAGCCGCCAATGCAGCCTGGGAAAAAGAGCTGGCCAAAGTAAAAATTAAAACCAGTGATGCTGCAGCCCGTACCATTTTTTATACAGCTTTATACCATAGTTTTTTGGCCCCTAATCAGTTTAACGATGTGTTGGGTAATTACAAAGGGGTAAAAGGTGCTTTGTTACATAGCAATACACCGGTGTATAGTGTAAGTTCCTTATGGGATGTGTTTAGGGCAGAGAATCCTTTGTTTACTTTATTGCAGCCGCAAAGGGTAACAGATATGGTAAACAGCTATCTTGCTTTTTACGATCAAAGTGGTTTATTGCCGGTGTGGGATTTACATTTTAACGAAACCAATACCATGACCGGTTATCATGCCATACCCATTATTGCTGATGCATTGCTAAAAGGGTTCAAAGGCATTGATTCTATAAAAGCTTTTGAAGCCATGAAAAAAAGTGCCATGCAAAATATACGCGGCACTAATTTTTACCGGCAATATGGCTATGTACCCCAGGATAAATATGGCAGCAGTGTTACCGTTACACTGGAATATGCTTATGACGACTGGTGTATTGCCCAAGTGGCAAAACGACTTAAAAAAGATGAGGATTACAGCTATTTTATGCAACGTGCCGGCAGCTGGCGCAACTTATTTGATAGTACCCTTGGTTTTGCCCGTGGTAAAAACAGCGATGGTAAATGGGTAGAGCCATTTGACCCTTATTACTCAGAATACGATGGCGATAAATCTATGTATACAGAAGGCAATGCCTGGCAGCATAGCTGGTTTGTACCACAGGATGTGTACGGGCTTATCAACCGCTTTGGTAGCAATCAAACCTTTATACAAAAGCTGGATGAACTGTTTAGTGTTAGCACCAAATTAACCGGTGATCATGTTCCGGTAGACATTAGCGGATTAGTTGGCCAGTATGCCCATGGTAACGAGCCCAGTCACCATATTGCTTACCTGTATAATTATGCAGGTATGCCATCAAAAACGGCCGAGCGGGTAAACTATATCAACCGCAACCTGTACACCGCGCAACCCGATGGACTTTGCGGCAACGAAGATTGCGGACAAATGAGTGCCTGGTATGTGTGGAGTGCATTGGGTTTTTATCCGGTAAATACCGCCAGCGGTCAATATGTAATTGGCACCCCCATGATGAGTGAAGCCACCATTCAATTGCCTAATAACAAACTGTTTAAGGTGAGTGCCAAAAATGTATCTGCCACCAATATTTATATACAATCTGCCATGCTAAATGGCAAGCCTTATACAAAATCATTTATCAATCATCAGGATATTTTAAAAGGTGGCAGTCTGGTATTTGTAATGGGCAATCAGCCCTCAAAAACATGGGGCATTAAACCGGCAGATTATCCGGGTAAATAGGGGAGGATTACTATTGTTTTTTTGTGCGTTTTTTTGTAACCGGCAGCAGATATTATATTTGGCTTTACTTGCCACGCTCGGTTTAGGGTTCCTCCTTTGTAGCAGCAAATAAATACAAAAACTATACAGGTATTTAATTGTTTACAGCAATATGCAGCACAGGGCTTATTTTGTATGCCTGTGTTAAAAAGCAAAACCAGGGTTGATGAATAGTACATTAGCCAAAACATTTACTCATCCATATTTTTTAAGCGATTCATGCATAAAATATTCCTGTTCATTTGTATTGTTTGCTTTACTCAACAGGCTTTTGCCCAAATAAAACCCATTAATACACAGGTGTTGGTAGTGGGTGGTACTACGGGCGGTACTGCTGCCGGTATTCAATCAGCCCGCAGTGGGGCTGCCACCATTATAGTGGAACAAACCCATATGCTGGGTGGTATGTTAACTGCGGCAGCCGTAAGTTGCACCGATGGTAATGATGGTTTAAAATCTGGTATATGGCAAGAATTCAGGGAGGCATTGTACCTGCATTATGGTACTCGTAATTTGGCCAGTGGCTGGGTAAGCAATACTTGCTTTGAGCCACATGTTGGCGATAGCATTTTTAAATCATGGGCAGCACAAGAGAAAAACCTGCAGGTAATATATGGCTGGTATTTTAATAAAGCCATTGTGGCAAATAATAAAATAACAGGTGCCCAATTTATAAATGCCAAAGGGGAAAAATTAACCGTCCGCGCCACCATAGTAATCGATGCCACCGATCTGGGCGATGTATTTGCCTCCGCTGGAGCCGCCTTTGATTTGGGTATGGAAGACAGCGCTTACTCCGGTGAATCCGAAGCAAGGGTAAAGAACGATATCATACAGGATTTAACCTGGGCTGCTGTATTAAAGGATTATGGTCCGGGTGCCAACAAAACTATTCCTGTACCGCAGGTATACGATCCTACCCAATATTATTGCAGTACCAAAGATGCGCCCTGTAATGCCAAGGCTTATCCATTGGGTACACAACAGGTATTAAACTATGGCAAACTAACCACCACCGATACTATGCATGCCAAATACATGCTAAACTGGCCGGTACATGGGAATGATTATTACCTGAATGTAGTAGCCATGAAACCCATTAAACGCGAAGCTGAATACCTGAAAGCCCGTAACCAAACCTTGGGTTTTATCTATTTTTTGCAAACACAACTGGGCTTTAAAAATATAGGGTTGGCAGAGGATGAAGTAAATAATGGCATTGCATTGATGCCTTATCACCGCGAAGGCCGCCGGGTAAAGGGTGTGGTAAGGTTAACCATTAACCACATTAAAACACCATTTAATTATGACTTGTATAAAACCGGTATTGCAGTAGGCGATTATCCGGTAGATCATCACCATGGCAAATACAATGGCATAGTTCCGGATATTGTTTTCCCCCAGGTGCCCTCATTTAATATTCCCTTGGGTGCATTAATACCCCAAACACTGGATGGTTTAATTGTTTGCGATAAGGGTATTTCTGTTTCCAATATTGCCAATGGCACCACCCGTTTACAGCCAGTAGTTTTATTAACCGGTCAGGCAGCAGGAATTATGGCGGCAGAGTGTATACAGCAAAAAATACAGCCACGCAATATTGAAGTAAGAAAGATACAGCAGGCATTGTTAGATTTGAATTGTTATATAATGCCCTATTGCGATGTAGACCCTACCGACCCCGCATGGGAAGCCATACAAAAAACCGGCGCCATGGGTTTATTAAAAGGTGTTGGTAAAAGTATTGATTGGGAAAATAAAACCTATTTCTATCCAGATAGTGCTGTTGTAGGTGAGGAGTTTAGTATTGGGCTTCATTCCAATTTTGATAGTGTTGTTTTCGATAAAAACCTATTTAATAAACAACTTACCATTGACGATGCAAAAGATATCTTGTTAGATAATAGCCATTTGTTGTTTAATAAAATAGAATCTTCGCGTCCTGCACCAAAACCTTCCTTATTCTTTGATGCCCGGTTTTGGTATGAAAAACTACACCTATCTAATTTTGACCTAAATCGTACTATTTCAAGAAAAGAACTTGCTGTTTTTCTAAATTATTATCAAGATTATTTTAAGACATACCCTTTGTCTTTAAAAGGAGAGATGATGACGAAGTAGTATAGAGTTGACATCCTCCTACAAATTCATTTTATTATCTTGCGCCTCTTTTACCAGTATAATTAATTTTTCATGACGCTTTCCTACCAACAGCTTTATACGTTTACGCATGCTGTTTTTACTGCCATAGGTTGTTCCAATGAACATGCTACTACCGCCACCAAGGCCTTGCTTAGTGCAGATATACGCGGTATCGACAGCCATGGCGTTGCCCGCTTAAGTGGTTATGTACGCCTGTGGGAAGCCAAACGTATTAATGCCAATCCGGATATTCGCGTGGTATACGAAACCCCCTCTACTGCTGTAGTAGATGGCGATAGTGGCCTGGGTTTGGTAATTGCGCCTTATGCCATGCAGGTGGCCATTGATAAAGCTGCCCAATGCGGCACCGGTTGGGTAAGTGTACGTAATACAAACCATTTTGGCATTGCAGGTTATCATGCTATGATGGCGTTGAATCACGATATGATTGGTATGGCTATGACCAATGCCAGCGCCCTTGTAGCGCCTACTTTTAGTATAGAACGTATGCTGGGTACCAACCCTATTGCAGTGGCCATACCTGCAAACAAGCAGCCGCCCTTCGTGGCCGATTTTGCAACAACCACTGCTGCCAATGGCAAGCTGGAAATATTACAAAGAAAAAATGCCGATACCCCCGAAGGCTGGGTACAGGATGCCGAAGGCAATACCTCAACAGACGCCAATATTCTTAAAAAAGCGGGTGCATTATTACCACTTGGCAGCGATCGGGAGCATGGCAGCCATAAAGGTTATGCGTTGGGTAGTATTGTAGATATTTTTTCTGCTGTATTAAGTGGGGCCAGTTATGGTCCATGGGCGCCTCCTTTTCCGGCCTATGTGCCAATGCCGCAAAATATGCCTGGCAAAGGTTTGGGGCATTTTTTTGGAGCCATGCGGGTAGACGCTTTTCGCCCGGCCAACGAATTTAAAATGCATATGGATAACTGGATACAACGTTTTCGTTCTGCAACGCCAGCTCCCGGTCACGAACGCGTATTAATTCCCGGCGATCCTGAACGTGAAATGGAAGCCATTCGTATGCAGGAGGGGATTCCCCTGGTAGATAGTGTTGTAAGCGATTTGCAACAGGTGGCAGAAAAACTGGCTGTAATTTGGCCTAAGGATTAATATTTTTTGGCCCGGCAATAGCAACACTATTGAGCTTTACTTGCGTCGCACTCTTCAGGGTCCTGGTTTTATGGCGGCAAAAAAATGCAAAAAAAATGGTGTATTACTTTAACTGGTAACTAATGCCAAAACGTAACAACCTTGCATAAGCTTCATTAATCCCGCCAATATATCCATCCATATAATTACCAAAGCCATGCGAGTAGGCAATATAGATACCTGCTTTATGATAGCTAAATGTACCTTGTATGCGTGGCCTTATATCTGTGGTGATTGTTTTTCTGTCTGTATTGGTAGTAAAAATAGTACCATCTGTGGCGGTGGCACTGCCATTTTCTTTGGCACTAAGGCAATAAGCAAGATCCACACCACCGGTTATATCCAAATGAATTTTTTGCATATTAATTCTATACCCGGCAAATGGAAATATATTAATGAATTTGTAATCAATATTTGTATGTCCATCCTTGGTAGTACCAGGTGTATACCCCGAAATGCCATTGATTAAAACACGGCTGCTTTGTTTTTCATATCCTGCATCTATGCCAGCAATAAAGTGCTTAAAATAAATATGTTGTACACGGCCTGAAAGTCCGTATCCAAACCCGCTTTTAGCGCCATAGGGGTTATTGGTATACGCAATATTAAGATCGCTGCTGTAATTAATAAAAGAAGTATTTACGGCTGATATTCCGCTAAAAGAAAACAGCCCTGCATTTGCATTGATATACCAGTTGGTTTTTTGAGCAGAAGCATTAAAAACAAGCAATAAACAACAGTAACCAAGCAGTGCTTTTTTCATAAAGTGTATTTTTAAATCTATACCTGTTTTGCTGACAATAATTTTACTGTTACCGTTGCATAAATATAAAACTACTACCCTAATTTGTCACCAGTATTTTGCATTGCTGCCATACAGGCGAACGTACAAGAGTGCGACGCAAGTAATGTTGCTGCTTGGGTAATGCCCGGCCAAAAAAATGTATAGGCTTTGCAATTGCAAAATGCCATGTTTGCGTAGACTGATACAGAATTAACAGGATTGTTTTAGATTTAATTTTCAATTAATTAAGCTATATGGAACAATCAATGCAACATCAGGTGGCTATAATTACAGGAGCCGCATCCGGACTGGGTTTCGCTATTGCAAAGCAATTATCTGCCTTAGGGGTACAACTGGCTTTACTGGATATAAATACCAGTGCGCTGCAGGAAAATATAGCAGCTTTTGGTACAACGCCTGCCATTTTTGAAGTAGATATTACCAATGAAGTTGCAGTTAAGCAAACGATTGATATGATAGCAGCACAGTTTGGTAAAATTGATATTTTGGTAAATAGTGCCGGAATTACAGGCATAACCAATACAAAAAGCGATGCTACTTCCACAGAAAATATACGTGCGGTTTTTGATGTGAATTTTATGGGTTCTTATTTTACATCCAAGTATGTAATACCGGTGATGCTGCCCAAAAAATATGGGCGTATTTTACATATTGGCTCCATTGCAGGCAAAGAGGGTAATGCCGGTATGCTGGCCTATTCTGCATCAAAAGCGGCAGTTATTGCCATGGCCAAAGTGCAGGGTAAGGAATATGCGGAAACAGGCATTACTGTTAATGCAATTGCCCCCGCAGTAATTCGTACTGCCATGCATGATACCATGCCTGTAGAACAACTGAATTATATGACTGATAAAATTCCCATGAAACGCTGTGGTACTTTGCAGGAACTGGCCAATATGGTATGTTTTATTGTATCGCCACAAAATAGTTTTACCACTGGTTTTACGTTTGATTTATCTGGCGGCAGGGCCACATATTAATAATTGCAATAAACCTATTTGTATGAAAGATACTATTGATGCAAAAGATGTAATGGCAGGCGTTGTTGGACTTGGATTAATGGGTTGCAGTATTACTACCTGTCTGCTGATGGCCGGGCATACCGTTATAGCGGTGGCGCCTGTTGCAGCTGATTTGTTGCATGCAGCAAAACGCATAACAGATCACCTAACCCGGTCGAAGGAAGAAGGTTTGATTGATCAAAACCCCGAATTTTATTTTAGCCGGTTAACTATTACAGAAGATTATTCTTTATTACAGCCTTGCGGACTGGTAATAGAATGTACACTGGAAAGTATAGACATTAAGAAAGTAGTATATGGTAAAATTGAAGCCGTAATAAGTGCTGATGCAATATTAACCAGTAATACTTCAGCAATACCCATTAGTATTTTACAGTTGGAAACAACATACCCGGAACGTTTTTTTGGTTTGCATTGGGCCGAACCTTCGCACACAACACGTTTTCTTGAAATTATTTGTGGCGATAAAAGTGATGTGGCTAGAGGAGAATATTTGTATACCTTATCGCATAACTGGGGCAAGGAGCCCACATTGGTGCGTAAAGATATCAGGGGATTTATTACCAACCGCATTATGTATGCCATGTATAGAGAAGCCATTAGTATGGTTGAAAACGGATATGCTACAGTAGAAGATGTAGACCGTGCCTGCCGTAATAATGCCGGGTATTGGATGACGCTGGTAGGCGTTTTTCGCTGGATGGATTTAACGGGAGTGCCAGCTTATCATACAGTGATGAAAGATCTTTTTCCCACCCTAACCAATAATACAGAAGTGCCTGCACTGATTGATGATATTGTAAAAGCAGGTGGTAAAGGTGTGGCCAATGCCCATGGATTTTACAAGTATACTCCCGAGGAGGCTAAGTTATGGGAAGAAACTTTTACTGAGTTTAGTTATGAAATTCGCCGGCTGGCTTTAAAATACCCTGCAGATATTGTTCAGCAAAAACTACAGGCCATGGCCGATAAAAAAGAACCTCCTGCTACAAATGGGTAATGCCAACTTTCGATGGTGTATATTGTTGTGTGAAAATGTAAAGCGTATTGCCGTATCTTTTAATTGTGTGGTAAAAATTGTATCTGCTAAAAACAAAATATAATAATGTTTGCCTTTGTGTAAAATCATGGGTTTTGTATTGTATAGGTGGGTTTGCATTGTTCGCTGGTATGCCAACAGCATTTGCTCAAAATACCTGTCTTGACCTTGGCATAAAAGGGCAAACCCCACGTACGGCCATACCTGTATGCGGCGCCAGTGTATTTATACAGGATTCTGTGCCCGACTGTGTAAACTCCCAGGTACCCGCTGTACTATGTTCAAGGGATGGTACGTCGGTGTATACTGATACCAATCCATTTTATTATTCATTTACCTGTTATACTGCCGGCTCATTGGGATTTACCATCGAACCTAAAAACGGTGCGGATGATTATAACTGGCAGTTGTTTGATATTACCGGTCATTCTTCCGGAGCTATATTTACGGATGTTAATTTGTTTTTGGCAGGTAATTGGTCAGGTTCACCCGGCACTACCGGTGCTTCAGCTGCAGGTACCAATGTGATGGAGTGTTTGTCAACATCAACCGCCAATATTTCTACGTTCAGTGCAATGCCAGCATTAAAAGTAAATCACAATTACCTGCTGATGGTAAGTCATCATATCAATGGGTTACGTAACGGATATAAAATATCTTTTAATGGGGGTACGGCCAGTATTACCAACCCTGTTCCGCCCACACTGTTGGCAGCATCCGTTAATTGCGATGCAACCGTTATTCGTCTGCAATTAAACAAACCTGTTAGCTGCGAAAGCATAGAATCTGGTGGTACAGATTTTTCTGTGAACGGTGTTCAGGTTATTGCAGCAAGTGGTATAAATTGCAGTACTGAATTTGCTACAGATCAGATAGATATAACACTGGCCAATGCGCTGCCTGCGGGTACTTACACCTTGCAGATAGAAAAGGGCGCCGATAACAATACCCTGGTAGATATTTGTGGCAACCCCATTGCCCTGCATGCCAATATTGCACTTACTGTTACAGATGCTTCTCTCAACCCTAAAATAGATAGTATTGCGCCAATAGCATGTGCACCACAACAATTGTACGTGCTAAGTAAGCAAAACCTCCAATGCAATACCATTGCAGCCAATGGAAGTAATTTTCTTATTACAGGCCCCCAAACTGTGCAGGTGGTAGCAGCATCGGTTAATTGCAATAATAATTTGTCGGCTGGTGTAACCCTGCAATTATCTGCACCTATTGTTAAAGCGGGTAATTATACCATTCAGGTAGTAAATGCCTCAGATGGCAACCCAATAGTAAACGAGTGTGGTATTGCAATCTATAATTCACTTGATTTTATTGTTAAAGACACGGTGAATGCCTTATTTAGTTTTCAGGTGCAGCAGGGGTGCCGTGCAGATACCGTTCAGTTTACAGCCAATATAGGCAATGGTATTTACAGCTGGCATTGGTTGTTTGATGACACCCAATCATCAACCCTACAAAACCCACAGTTACTGTATACAGTTTTTGGAGATAAAAAGGCACAATTAATTGTAAGTAATGGTTTTTGCAGCGATACAACTGAAGTAGATTTTTATCTTGATCACGATTCTTTAAGGGCAGCATTTACAAAGCCCGATTTTTATTGCCCCAACGATATTGCCTATTTTACCGATGCCAGTATTGGACAAATCAATCAATGGTATTGGCAATTTGGTAATGGCAATTCCAGCTTTTTACAAATTCCCCCTCCGCAGGTATATACAGCTGCGACTACTGAAAGATTGTACCCCGTGCAGCTGGTAATTACCTCCGATAAATTATGCAGCGATACCGTTTTGCAATATATAAAAGTGGTAAATAGCTGCTACATAGCCGTGCCTACTGCTTTTACCCCTAACCAGGATGGGTTAAACGATTTTCTTTATCCACTCAATGCCTATCAATCTGCCAACCTGCGCTTTTCTGTGTACAATAAATTTGGAAAGCAAGTATTTACCACTACAGACTGGACAAAAAAATGGGATGGTACTTTTAATGGAACAGCGCAACCTCCCGGCGTTTATGTGTGGCAATTACAATATACCAGCACCGTATCAGGCAAAACAATTACCCAACACGGCACAACGGTTTTAATACGATAAATTTTTAGTAGCCAGGCCAAATACCAATAGGCAGCTTTACTTGCGTCGCACACTTGTACTGCATCAACCAGTTGCAGCAATTACCTGCTTAGCAACCAGCTTTTAAAGGTGTTAAAAGAAGCATCCATTACTACACTTATTTTTTCCTTACCAATTAAATGTTGCACACTTTCAGGGAAAGGTATTTTGGTATTGGTGGCTTCTTCAACTGTTTCAGGAAACTTAACAGGATGGGCTGTTTCCAGAAAAATGCCTTTACCACCGTCATGTGTTTTCATGTATTGCTCCAATGCATAGTAGGCTACTGCACCATGGGGGTCTAACATATAATGCTCTTCTTCAAATACTTTTTTTATGGTTTGGGCAGTAATTTCATCACTGATGCTATAGCTGCTTAATACTTTTTGTAAATCGGGTAATTGCTGTTTAAACAATTCCATTATGCGCACAAAATTGCTGGGGTTACCCACATCCATTGCATTGGAAATAGTGGCTATGGCTGGCTTTGCTTCATAATTACCTGTTTGCAAAAATTGGGGTACTGTATCATTTGTATTGCAGGCAGCCACAAAATGATGAACGGGTAAACCAGATAAATGTGCAACAAGGCCGGCACAAATATTTCCAAAATTACCACTGGGTACACAAATTACCGGTGCCTGTTGGTGCTGCCACTGCTGGTATGCAAAGAAATAATAGAGTTGCTGTGGTAGCCAACGTGCCACATTAATAGAATTGGCTGAGGTTAGGGATAGTTTTGCATTCAAATCAGCATCCATAAATGCCTGCTTTACTATGGCCTGGCAATCATCAAAATTTCCCTGTACTTCAATGGCAGTAATGTTTTGGCCGCAGGTAGTTAATTGTAATTCCTGTATCGGACTTACTTTGCCGGAAGGGTAGAGGATAATAACTTCCACGCCATCAACACCCAAAAAACCATTGGCCACTGCACCGCCTGTATCGCCGCTGGTTGCCACCAATACAGTGGTATGGTGATAGGCATGCCTGTTAAAATAACCCAGGCAGCGGCTCATAAAACGGGCACCTACATCTTTAAATGCCAGGGTAGGCCCATGAAATAATTCTAAAGCATATATATCGCTGGTAACTTTTACCAGTGGAAAATTAAACTGTATGGTTTCGCTTACAATGGTTTGCAATACATCATCAGGAATACAATCGCCAACATAGGGTTTCATAACCATAAAACCCAGCTCTTCCCGGCTATATTGGTGCAGGTTGCTGATTACTTCTTTGGGTAACACCGGAATGCTTTCGGGGAAATATAAGCCTTTGTCTGGCGCCTGCCCACGAACGGCGGCTTCTGCAAAATTTACATTTGGGGCTTTATGATAAAGGCTATAATACACCATTGTTGTTGAGTTATTATTGTTTGTATTGTTTGCTGCCTGCAGTTATGCAGTACAAGTGTGCGACGCAAGTAAAGCTGCTGTAAAAACTACAGCTTGGTACACCCTTATAAAGGCACCACTTTTGCGCCCTCAGAATTTATGGTGGTTAAATGCGTATGATATGCAATACCAATGCGGGTAAATACGGCAGCCATTTCTTTTTCTACCGCTGCTGCAGTTGCCGCATCTTTACTTAGCATAAAAATAGAAGGTCCACTACCGCTGATACCGCCACCCAATGCACCGGCTTCTTTGCAACGTTTTTTTACTTCATCAAAACCCGGTATAAGAATACTGCGCACCGGCTCTATAATCACATCTTCCAATGATCGCCCAATCAGGTCATAATCGCCCTGTAACAATCCGGCTACCAGTCCGGCAATATTGCCCCATTGTTTAATGGCATCTTTAAGCAACACCTTTTGCCTGAGAATTTGCCTGGCATCAGCAGTGCGTACTTCAATTTGCGGATGCACCACCGTTACATGTAATAAGGGCGCCTGCAGACTTACAATATCCAAAGGATAAATGGAACGGATAAGTGTAACGCCGCCATAAATGCAGGGCGCAATATTATCAGCATGTTTTACACCACTGGCCACCTTTTCGCCAAACATGGCAAACCGTACCAAATCGGCCTTGCTAAAGCGGTTGCCCAATAAATGATTGGCTGCCACCACCACACCTGCTGCACTGGCTGCACTGGAACCAATACCGCTGCCCGGCTTAATGGTTTTCTCGCTAATAAGCGTAAAGCCCTGTACGTCGGGGGTTTCTTCCAGCAAGGCTATTAACGCGGCGCCGGATACATTGTCTTCGGCCTTGGTAGGCAGGTTAAAATCATCTGCATTAATAATGGTAACCCCCGGCCCGTTGCTGATGCTGAGGGTAATAATATCGTTTGGCTCGTTTAAGGCAAAGCCAAGAATATCAAAACCACATACCACATTGGCAACAGTTGCGGGTGATAACACTTTACAGGTGCTGCCCACTATTGGTGCAATATGCTGATTGTTTAAGTTGGTCATTTTTGTAGTTTTTTGTACTGGTTATACCCTGGCCACCCTGATTATGTCAGCAAAAACACCGCTGGCGGTAACATCGGCACCGGCGCCGGCACCTTTTACTACCAAGGGTTGTTCGGGATAACGTTGTGTATAGAAAAGTACAATATTGTCTTTGCCATACAGGTGATAAAAATCAGAATGGGCAGGTATATGTTGCAGGCCAACAGTGGCTTTACCGTTTTCGTAGCTGGCCACAAATTTTAGTTTACAATTATTGGCGGCAGCTTCCAGATAAATGGCTTTAAAATGGGCTTCCTGTTTTTCCATTTCGGCATAAAAATCTGCTACGGTGCCTTCAAAACAGCTGGCAGGTAAAAAGCCATTATTGGTAATATCATCCATCTCAATTTTCTCACCGGCTTCACGGGCAAGTATCATTATTTTGCGCATCACATCGGTGCCACCGAGGTCTAAACGTGGGTCTGGTTCTGTATAGCCCTCATCTTGTGCCTGTTTTACTACCGATGCAAATGAAGTGGTACCATTGTAATTATTAAATACAAAGTTTAATGTGCCCGATAGCACAGCCTGTATTTTATTAATTTGGTCGCCGCTTCTTCTTAAATCATTCAGTGATCCAATAATGGGCAAACCGGCACCCACATTGGTTTCAAATAAATAAAGCGCATTAAATTCCTTGGCCAGCGATTTTAGTTTGCTGTAATTGGCATAGGCAGATGAAGCTGCAATTTTATTACAAGCTACTACCGAAACACTTTTTTCCAGTAAGCGGCTGTAAATGCCTGCCACCGCTTCGTTGGCAGTAATATCAACAAAAACTGAATTGCGTAAATTTTTTGCAATAATGGTATCGGCAAATGCATCCAGGTGCATGTCGGGTGCCTGCTGTAAATTTATTTGCCAGTTATTAAGATCAATATCGTTGCCATTATCGGCAAACAACATTTTACGGCTATTGGCAATGCCGGTAACCCGAACCTGCAGATTTAAATGTTCCAGCAAAAATTGCTGTTGTTGTTTTAGCTGGCTAATTAATTTACTACCCACATTTCCCAGACCAACCACAAAAATATTTACCTGTTTATATACTTCTTCAAAAAAGGCTTCGTGTAAAACGTTTACCCCTTTTTTTACATCGGCTGAAGCAATTACTGCGGATATATTGCGCTCCGATGAACCTTGTGCAATGGCCCTGATATTAATACCATTGCGGCCAAGTGAGCCAAACATCCTGCCGCTAATGCCGGGATGGCTTTTCATTTTATCGCCCACCAGGGCAATAATGGCAAGGTCTTCTTCCAGTTTTAAAGGTTCCACCTTGCCTGAGCTTATTTCAATTTCAAAAGTGGTATCCACCGCAATTTTTGCTTTGGCAGCATCTGCACTATTTACTGCTACACAAATTGAATGTTCGGAGGAGCTTTGGGTAATAAGAATAACATTTATTTTTTCACCGGCCAGCGATTCAAATAAGCGTTTTGAAAAACCAGGTATACCTACCATGCCACCGCCTTCCAAACTAAGTAAGGCAATAGAATTTATGCTGGAAATACCGGTAATCATTTCACCATCATGTACTCCGTTTTCTTCAATTACGGTACCGGCTTCATCCGGAGCAAAAGTGTTTTTTACCCAGGTTGGGATATTTTTCTGCATTACCGGTTGTATGGTAGGCGGGTAAATTACTTTGGCGCCAAAATGCGATAGCTCCATCGCTTCGCGGTAAGAAATTTGTTTGATGGTTCTGGCATTGCTAACCCAGCGTGGGTCAGCTGTCATCATGCCGGTTACATCTGTCCATATTTCCAATGAGCTGGCATTGATGGCCGATGCAAATATGGCGGCAGTATAATCCGATCCGCCACGGCCCAAAGTGGTGGTATTGCCTTGTTCATCGCTGGCAATAAATCCCGGCGCCAGAAACAATTTTTTATCCGATTGGTTGATGCGTGACTGTATGAATGCATTGGTGGCAGGAAAATTTACAGCCGCAAAACCATGGTTGCTATTGGTTTTTATTACCTGGCGACTGTCTACCCATTCATGTGCCGCCTGCTGCGACAATAAATAGGCGCTGATGATTTTTGAAGACAATAATTCTCCAAAACCTATAATACGATCCCGGGTGCGTAGCGACAATTCCTTTAAATAAAATACGCTGCTGCAAATTTCATCGAGCTCGTTAAACTGTTGCTTAATCATGCTAAGGCAACTGCTTTGGTGGGTAACCGGAAGCAGGGCCCTTGCGGCGTCCAGGTGTTTTAATTCCAGTTGTTCCAGTACTTCTTTATAGCCGTCGTTGGTTTGCTCGGCCAGCGTGCCGGCTTTAATCAATAAATCTGTAACGCCGCCTAAAGCAGATACCACCACTATTTGTGGTTCGGCCGATCTTAATATAATAGAAACAGTTTGCTGAATATTTTGTGCGTTAGCTACTGATGTGCCGCCAAATTTTAAAACCTTCATACTATGCGCTTAAGTAAATAAAATGTAAAAATAACTTTTGTCTTTGTAATCAGCTATAAAGCCCCAATGGTAATATCATGCAGTACAACCCTAACGGGTTGTGGTAAATGTGGTAGTGGTAGCAGTAGCTGCTACATGGTAAGAAGTGGTATAAGTAATAAAAATTTCCATTGTGCCGGCGAAGTTAATTGTGCTGATGTAGATAACAATCGTTAGCTTTTAAAAAAATAATTTCCCCTTTCCTGCCGGCTTTAAATAGGAGTTATTAACCCGGCTATTTGACCACTATGCAGCATCCTTGCGTCGCACTCTTGTACGGTTGGATAGTTTATTGGGCTTTAAGTGTGGGGAATGTGGGCCGGAAAGATCTAGAAGTAAGAAAACATATTTTTCCTCCATTCCGGTGATAGGCAAATGCATAGATAAAAGCGCATCACCATATTTATCTATATCACCAACACAATACCACTCTTCAAAGCTTTTTCGTATTTGCGTTTATCAAATTTATATAGATAGGGCGAACGGTGGGCGCCAATACTTTTGCGCTCGTTTAATTTTTTTATCAACCCCAGCGAGAGTAGTTTCTTGGCAAAATTGCGTCTGTCCAAAGCCTTGCCAAGAATGGTTTCGTATAAATCGTGTATTTCGGGTAAGGTAAATTTTTCTGATAATAAATTATAGCCAATAGGCTGGTGATAAATATGCAGCCTTAGGGTTTTTAGTGCTTCTTCAATCATATCGCGGTGGTCGAAAATTAGCTCGGGCAAACGATCTATTTCCTGCCATTCGCATTGCTCTGATAAAAAATCGGGTTGGGGGTCTACTTTCGAAAATTCGGTAACGGCATAGTAGCAAATGGACACGGTACGTTTTAGCAGCCAATGCTCCATGTCTAAAGGGGTATTGGTAATGGAAGATAGGTGTTCAACATCTTCGGGTGAACGTTCTGACCGGGTGGGTTCTCCAAAAGTGTGAAACTGCTGCAGAAAAATATCGTCCAGCCCGGTTCTCTCCTTTAAAATACGGGAAGCAGCTGTTCTAAGGTTTTCTTCATTTTTTATAAATCCACCGGGTAAAGACCATCTGTTTCTGTTTTTCCATTTTAGCAGCAATACTTTTAATTGCTGCTCATGGTAACCAAAAATTACGCAATCAATTGATAAGTGGGGCAGGTAAATGCTATGTCCATTCTCCATCAGCTCAATCGTATCCTTTTCTTCGTTCATGCTTTAAAATTAGCGTTTTGAGGTTCAATATAAAATAAATAAGCCAGAAATATAATTAGTGGATTGTCATGCTTTTTTGTAGCAGGTATTCATATAATTATAAAACTCAATATGGATGCCAATGCTATGCAAAAATTATAGCTGCATATAGTGCAGGTGTACAAGAGTGCGACGCAAGTACAGCTGCCAATATTGCTATTGCCCGGCTCATAATTATTAAAATATGTGTGCCCGTTTTTTCATTGCGTAAAAATTACGGAATAATAAGTACATTTATGCACTAAAAAAACACTGATATGAAATACTGCCTTGCAATTGTTGTAGCATGGATGTTGTTACAACCAGCCTATGCCCAGGCACCGCAACTGGGAAAAAATACCATTAAAGAAGTTATTGCCGCCATGACACTGGAAGAAAAAGCCAAGCTGCTGGTGGGTAATGGTTTTAGTTTGCCCGGTATGAAACCGCCTGGTGGTCCGGTAGTTGGTGAAACCCAGGATAAAGTACCAGGTGCTGCTGGAACTACTTTTGCTATTCCAAGATTGGGTATTCCTTCTATTGTGGTAGCGGATGGTCCGGCAGGTGTACGCATAGATTCGGTACGTAAAACTGAGCCTGGTAAAACATTTTATGCCACCGCCTGGCCGGTGGGCACTTTGCTGGCATCAACCTGGGATACTGCCCTGGTTAGAAAAGTAGGAGTAGCTTTTGGTAATGAAGTACGTGAATATGGCATTGATATATTGTTAGCCCCTGCATTAAATATTCACCGCAACCCATTGGGTGGCAGAAATTTTGAATACTATAGTGAAGATCCTGTGATCTCGGGAAATATTGCAGCTGCCATGGTAAATGGTGTTGAAAGCAATGGGGTAGGTACTTCTATAAAACACTATGCGGCCAATAACCAGGAAACCAACCGCAATACCGTAAATACCATTGTTAGCGAAAGGGCTTTGCGTGAAATTTATTTGAAAGGCTTTGAGATAGCCGTAAAAAAATCGCAGCCATGGACGGTAATGAGTTCTTATAATTATATCAATGGCGCATACGCTTCTGAAAGCTATGATTTACTGTCAACCATATTAAGAAAAGAGTGGGGTTTTAAAGGTTTTGTAATGACAGACTGGTTTGGCGGTAAAGATGCTGCAGCACAAATAAAAGCAGGTAATAATTTGTTGATGCCGGGAACTGCTCAGCAGTCACAAGCCATTATAGATGCGGTAAAAACTGGTGCATTGGATGTAAAAGTGCTGGATGAAAATGTAGCGGGTATTTTACAGGTTATTGTACAAACCCCCACATTTAAAGGCTATAAATTTTCTAATAATCCAGACCTGAAAAAAGATGCCGGTATTTCAAGAATGGCGGCCGCAGAGGGGATGGTATTGTTAAAGAATAACGATAAAGCTTTGCCATTAAAAAATGTACATAATGTGGCTGTATTTGGTAATACCTCTTATGATATTATTGCCGGTGGTACAGGAAGCGGGGATGTAAATAAGGCCTACATCGTATCCTTTGTAAAAGGCTTAACCAATAGTGGTTATAACCCAGATGCCGATCTGGCAAATACCTATACGGAATACCTGCGTACCGAGAGAATCAAACATCCAAAAAAAGGATTTTTCCAGGAGTTTATGAACCCAACGCCGCCTATTGTCGAAATGTTGGTAGCAAACGATGTAATTGCCCAAAAAGCAGCGCAGGATGATATTGCCATTATTACTATTGGCCGTAATGCCGGTGAAGGCAGAGACCGTAAATTAGAAAACGATTTTAATTTAAGCGATACTGAGCAACTGATGATTAAAAATGTTACTGCTGCCTTTCATGCCCAAAACAAAAAAGTAATTGTGGTTTTAAATATTGGCGGCGTAATTGAAACAGCCAGCTGGAGTGCAGAGCCCGATGCTATTTTACTTGCATGGCAGCCTGGTATGGAAGGCGGTAATGCTATAACAGATGTATTAAGCGGTAAAGTAAATCCATCCGGTAAACTGGCTACTACTTTTCCTGTTGCCTATAATAATGTACCATCTGCTAACAACTTCCCCGGTAAAGAGTTCCCTGAAAAAGCTACCACCGGTATGATGGGTATGAAAGCCATTCCAGCCGAAGTAACTTACGGGGAAGGTGTTTATGTAGGCTACCGCTACTATAATACCTTTCATGTGCAACCGGCATATGAATTTGGTTACGGCTTATCCTACACATCATTTAATTATGGTAAACTGGCATTAAGCAGTAATACTTTTAATGGTAAAATTACTGCAACTGTAATCGTTACCAATACAGGTACTGTTGCGGGTAAAGAAGTGGTACAGTTATATATTAGTGCACCTGCTAAAAAATTAGATAAACCTGCCGAGGAATTAAAAGGTTTTGCAAAAACCAATCTATTGCAACCGGGTAAATCGCAAACCATCAGCTTTACCATTAATGTCGAAGACCTTGTTTCATTTGATACCCAAAGCACATCCTGGATTGCTGAAGCAGGTAACTATACCGTAAAAATTTGTGCTTCCTCAAAAAATATAAAAACAACGGCTGCCTTTTCTTTGGCAAAAGAGTTAGTAACTGAGAAGGATAATAAAGTATTGGCACCAGCCGCAGCCATTAGTGAACTTAAGCCTTAATTGGCAGGCATATTATGAGCCAGGCATTGCCGCTGCCATGAAGCATTCTTGCGTCGCACACTGCAGGGCCTGGCTCTTTATTCAGCATTAAATACAGGTTACGGATGCTCATTTATTTATGAATTGATTTTTGCCATAACTTGTTTGCTGTTTAGTTAAAACCGATTGCCAGATTATTGCACACCCGTTTCTTTTTTCAATTTCAGTAACAAGAAATAATTACAAATAAATAATTGCCGCTATGAGAATAATTTTTTTCCTTCTTTTATGTATTGGTCTTTCTGTTGCCATAAGTTCGTTTACAACAAATAAAATAGATATTGTAAAAACAAATGCAGGGTTAATTGCAGGTACTGTAAATAATACCGGCGATGTGCACATATATAAGGGCATACCTTTTGCCGCACCACCTGTAGGCAATTTGCGCTGGAAAGCCCCACAGCCGGTTGCACCTTGGACAGGCGTAAAGCAATGCACTACATTTGGCGCCAGTGCGATGCAAAGCAGCCCTGCTCCATTTGGACCATGGACAGAAGAATACCTTATTCCCAAAGAACCTATCAGCGAAGATTGTTTATACCTGAACGTTTGGACAAAAGCACAATCAACCAAGGAAAAGCTGCCTGTAATTGTATGGATTTATGGTGGTGGCTTTAACAGCGGTGGCAGTGGATGCGCCGTTTATGATGGCGAAGCCATGGCCAAAAAAGGGATTGTTTTTGTAAGCATCAATTACAGGGTAGGTGTTTTTGGTTTTTTTGCGCATCCGGAATTAACAAAAGAATCAGCCAATGGAGCCTCAGGTAATTATGGTTTAATGGATCAGATTGCGGCATTACAATGGGTACAGCAAAATATTGCCCAATTTGGTGGCGATGCTGATAATGTTACCATTGCTGGCCAATCTGCAGGCTCAATGAGTGTAAATTGTTTGGTAGCTTCTCCATTGGCAAAGGGTTTATTTACAAAAGCTATTGCTGAAAGTGGTGCCAGTTTTGTTCCTGGTCCGTTTAGAAGTAGTACATCGCTTAAACAAGCAGAAGCAGTGGGTGAAAAAATAGCCCAAACATTTAAAGCCAATTCAATAGCAGCATTAAGAAATATAACTGCTGCAGATTTATTAACCAATGCACAAGGCAGCGGCCCAATTGTAGATGGTTATGTTTTGCCGGCAACTATCGCAGCTATTTTTGCTGCTAACAAAGAAAATAAAGTAGCCCTGCTAACCGGATGGAATGAAGATGAAGGATTAATATTTGGCCCATTAAAAAATGCGGAAGAATTTAAACAACAAGCTACTGCCGACTATGGAACCGAGGCAAACACTTTTCTGCAATTTTACCCTGCCACTACTGATGCAGAAGCGGCTGCAACCCAAATAAAAGTATCGAGAGATATGATTTTTGGTGTACAAAATTATACCTGGGCCAATGTACAGAGTAATAAGAATAATGCACCTGTATATGTGTACCGGTTTACCCGCAAATTACCTGCTACCGGAGAGTATATAAAGTATGGTGCCTTTCACACAGGCGAAGTAGCTTATGCATATGATAATCTGAAATATGTGCACCGGGCATGGCTGCCTGTTGATGAGCAACTGGCTACAATAATGAGTAGCTACTGGGCCAATTTTGCTGCCACCGGAAACCCAAATGGTAAAGGCCTGCCTGAGTGGAAAGCTTTTGATACCAAAACTAATGAAGTGATGATCTTGGGTGAAAAATGCGCATCTGCCGCTTTGCCCGATAAAGCTGCATTGGACTTTATGTATCATCATTTAAAAGGCAAATAAGGGCTGCTGAAATGGCATTTTGTTGCGCAAAGTGCCTGGCCCTGAAGAGTGCGACGCAAGTAAAGCCAGCTGCTTTTACTATTGCCTGGCTAAAAAATAATTAAATAAATTAACCAACAACTAAAACCAACATCAATGTACAACAGAAGAAAATTCCTGCTTCATTCCGGGGCGGCAGCTATGGGAACCATGTTGTTCTCAAATAAATTATCGGCAGCATTTTTGCCCAAAAAGCAACACGCCGTGGGCTTGCAGTTATTTACATTTTTTAATGAGATTGATAACGACGTAGAAGGCACATTAAAAAAGATTGCTGATGTGGGTTATACAGAAATAGAATCGGCCTTTAGCAAAAAGGGCGGCTATTATGGTATGAAAGCAAAAGAATTTAATGCCTATTTATCCAGTATTGGTCTAAGCTGGAAATCGCATCATGTATTGGGCGTACCTTTTAAATTACCTCCCGGTGCCAAAATGCCTGCGGGCCTGGATGGTAAACCCATTGTGATACCACCCATGCGCAATTTACAGGACAATATGCAGGAGCTGGTAGATGAAGCTGCCGAAGGTGGTGTTGAATATTTGGTTTGCGCCAATACGCCCATCAATACCTTGGACGAAATAAAAAGCTCTATCGAAGTATTGAATAAAACCCACGAAGCCTGTAAAAAAGCAGGTATTGGTTTTGCCTATCATAACCATGATGCAGAGTTTCATGCTGTAGAAGGTCAGGTGCCTTACGAACTGTTCTTATCGCAAACCACAATGCAAATGGAGCTTGACCTTGCATGGGCAGCAAAAGGTGGCAAAGACCCTGTTGAATTATTTAAACAACACCCAGGCCGTTTTCCTTTATGGCATGTAAAAGATTTAGATGCTTCCCGTGAAAATATTTTGCCGGTGGGCAGTGGTACCATCAATTATGCGCCTATATTCAAAGCCGCAAAAATTGCCGGCATGAAACATTTTTATGTAGAGCACGACATGCCTGTAGATGCATTGGCAAGCATTACTGCCAGTTATAAATATATTACCACCAATTTATTGTAGCAGTATTGGCCCGGCAAAAGTGCATATATGGGGCATTCGTTGCGTCGCACTCTTGTACCGTGGTAATGCTATTCAGCCATAAAGCAAAGTGGTAATAATTAAAGTAAATAATATGTATAATCAGCATGGTATAAAAGCTATGCTGATTATTTTTTTTACTGCCATGGTATGGATATGTTTGCGCCTTCTAATAAATATCTCCACCACATGAAGAAGAAAAATATAATAAGCTTAACCATTGCTTTTGCCTTTTTATCTATAGCTATAACCGGACTTTTATTGTATTTTGCTATAAAGCCAGGGCCTGTAACGGCTATTCATGTTGCATTTGGTTTATTGTTTATAGGCTTTGCCATATTTCATATAAAAAATAACTGGGCATCCATAAAAGTATATAGCACACAGCAGAAAGGCGGAAGCCGTATAAAAAAAGAATTATTGGTTGCGGTAGTGGTAAGTTTGATATTATTGGCTGGCGTTGGTTTTGGCATTCCACCGTTTAATGAAATTCAACATGCCGGGGAAGAACTTACCAAAGGGGAAAGGAGAGAAGGTAGTGCCGACCGTACCATGTTTGTAAAAATAGCCACTAACGAAAATATAAAAGGTAGCCACCTGAATTTTATTATTGAGAAAAATGACACTGTACTAACCCCGGTAATAGCCATTTGGGTAGAAGATACTGCGGGTAATTTTATGCAGAACTTGTTTGTGCCAGCTTCCACCATAGCACTGCCTGAAGGGGAAACCAATGTACGCGAAGCAATTGAAGAAGGAGAAGCCACCAATGTAAATCTTGATCCGGCATTATTGCCACAATGGGCAGCAAAAGCATCAGATAAAACAGCCAATTTTAATAATGCAACACCAACAGATAATTTTTTTCTAAACACCAATACAAGCGCTACTGCGGTTTACAATGTATTTCTACTGGTGAGAAGCGGTAATACACAGGAAACCTACTTTGCAACAATAGATGCATCCAAATCAAATGCATTTGTATTGCGGGCGCCAAAAGAAACCTTGCTGAATAAAGCAATTCTCACCCTTAAATAGGGCAACCAATTTGATGTGGCATGATATAAATGCACTATAATGAAGTGCAATTAGGCCCATTTATATATTCAATTTAATATCTATTAATTACTCTTTAAGGATTCTTGCAGGCGCATCATTCTATATTTGTAGCCAATAACAATTTGATTGTAGGCACACCTAAAAATTTAATGAATATGATAAACCCAAAAACACCAACGAAAAAATATCTTGTAACAGCCCTCGCAGCAATAGCTACACTTTTTTTGGTGTATAGTTGTAATAAAACCAAAGATTTTAAGGCAGTTACGGAAACCGATGGCGTTTCTTCTAACCTTACGACTACAACAAAACCAAATATTGTTTTCATTTTGGGTGATGACGTTGGTGTAGACATTCCGACTTGTTATGGCGGTCAAAGCTATCAAACACCCAATATTGATATGATGGCACAATTAGGTATGAAATTTACCGAATGCCACAGCTCTCCATTATGTTCCCCTTCCCGTGTATGTATTATGACGGGTAAGTATAATTTTAGAAATTATGATGAATGGGGTGTTTTAGATCCCACCCAATCAACCTTTGGCAATCTGCTAAAAAGTGCTGGTTATGCCACTTTTGTTGGTGGAAAATGGCAATTAGATGGTGGTGATGCCGGTATCCATGGTTTTGGATTTGATGATTACAGCTTATGGAATGCCATAAAAGATGGCGTTAGAATAGGATCTCATTATAAAGATCCTCAGGTGTATGAGAAAGGCGTGTTATTGCCTAAAAACAAAACTGAAGGCAAATATGGCGATGATATATTTACAGATCGTCTTTTATCTTTCATAGACAAAAACAAAACCACTCCATTCTTTGCCTATTTCCCCATAACGCTTTGTCATGATCCTTTTTCTCCAACTCCTGATGATCCTGAATTTGCTTCATGGATAAGTAAAGGCAATCCTTCTGATACCAGTTTTTTCCCTTCTATGGTAAAATACATGGATAAGAAAATTGGAATAATCATTGATAAATTAAAGGCAGTAGGTGTTTACAATAATACCATTATAATATTTGTAGGCGATAACGGCACGCCGAGCGAAATTTATTCATGGGTAAATGGCAAACTGGTGCAAGGTGGTAAAAGCCAAACCAACGAGTCTGGTACCAACGTTCCCTTAACTGTATTATGGCCAAACGGCATTGCTCCGGGGCAGGTAAATACCAATTTAATTGATTTTACTGATTTTCTGCCTACATTAGGCGATGCTGCAGGTATCACTATTCCACTAGCTTACGGTCAAACAGACGGACAAAGCTTTTACAATCAATTAATTGGAGGTACATACACGCCAAGAGACTGGATATTTAATCACTACGCACCCAATACCAATAAAGGCAACACAATTTTATTACGTTGGGTTCAGGATCATACCTATAAACTGTACGACAGTGCCGACGTGTTTTTTAATATTGTAAAAGACCCTTTAGAAAAGAAACCAATAAAGCCTACCAGAATGTCTCCTTATGAAACGTTAAGAAAGGCAAGGTTTCAGGCAATACTGGATAGTTTACATTAATAATATTATTTGCTATACACAAGAAAGCCCGTTCAGCAGAACGGGCTTTCTTGTGTATTAAGTATTTTGAAAACTATCAATTTTTTTGTTCCGAACTGTATGGTTATACATCAGCTTTACTTGCGTCGCACTCTTGTACAATAGCACATTTGGCAGCAAAATATGTGTTTATGGCAGATTAATTATACATCCTGCATTTCCGTTGCCCAATTATCCCTGTCATCGGGCGCAAATTTCCAGGGTGCAAAATTATTCTCTGTATTACTAAACATGCCGTTCCATTCCTGAGGTGCATTGCTTTCCTCCATTACAAGATAACGCCTTAATTCCCCAATAATATCCAGCGGGCTAATGCTAACCGGACAAGCTTCAACACAAGCATTACAGGTAGTACAGGCACGTATTTCTTCCTCGGAAATATAATCCCTTAATAAGGATTTGTCGTCGTTTATAAAACTACCGTTTGCATTAATTATTTTACCCACTTCCTCTGCACGGTCACGGGTTTTCATCATGATAGCCCTGGGGCTTAATTGTTTACCCGTAATATTAGCCGGGCAAGCGGCAGTGCAGCGGCCACACTCAGTGCAGCTATAGGCATCTAATAAATTTTTCCAGCTTAAATCAAATATGTCTTTGGCGCCAAATTTTTTAGGCGTATCGGTTGTTGAAATATTTGTGGGAGCCAACTCCGGCTGCATGGCATAAAGAACTTCATTTTGAATCTCGGGCATATTATCCATTTTGCCCTGAGGCTGTAAAGGTGCATAGTAGGCATTTGGAAAAGCAAGTAAAATATGCAGGTGTTTGGAATAGGGGAGGTAATTTAAAAAAGAAAGTATTCCTAAAATGTGTAACCACCAGCAAACTCTTTCCAATATTTCCAAACCCTCGTTGGAAATGCTGCCCAATACAGGTTGCAAAACCCCTGATATAGAGAAGTTGCCAGTCATATGCCCGGCATAATGGCCATATCCACGCTGCTGTAATAAGGTATCAGCCGCATTCATGGTTAAAAAAAGCGTCATTAAAATTATTTCTGTAAGCAGAATATAATTAGCATCGCTGCGTGGCCAGCCATTTAGGTCTTTACTTATAAAACGGCGTAGCTGTAATATATTTCTTCTGATTAAAAATACAATGCATACAAGTAAAACACCTGCCGCCAGCCATTCAAAAGCATTAATAAGAAAACTATATAATGGTATTGGAAATACACTAATAAACAACCGATGAGTGCCAAGTACACCATCCAGTACAATTTCTAATACCTCCAGATTAATAATGATAAAACCAGCATAAATAATAAAATGCATCACCGCCACCAACGGGTTTTTAAACATTTTTTTTTGTCCGAATGCGAGTAAAAGCACATTTCGCCATCGTTGTGCAGGATTATTTAGTATCGCCTCTTCTCTGCCCAGCAGTATATTTCTTTTAATCTCCTTAATTTTTTTGCTAAAAAGCCAGGCGGCTATGGCAATACAAAGGATAAAAGCTATCTGAAAAATGATTTGCATATACCTGTTTTTATGTTTGTGCCACTGTTGTAATAATTATATTTTGCCCGGCATTTTGCTGCAGTTGAAGAGTGCGACGCAAGTAAAGCTTCATTATAGCTATTTTGCCAGGCTAATAACATTGGCTGTTATTTATATTATGCTAAGATAGACTTTTGGCTGTTTACAAACTTAGTTTGTGAATGCTTTACATTTGGAAATAATTTCCTTTTTTTACACAATAAACCGTTTACATGAGCGATAAAAAAAGTATTTTAAATAAAGAGGTAGCTGCGCAAAAATTGCATAGAATGGCATTGGAAGTTGCAGAAAACCTAAGTGGTGATAATGCTGAGCTGATTTTGATTGGCGTTAGGCAAAGGGGATCGGCCATTGCACAGAAAGTAGGGGCTTTATTGCCTCAATATATGAACGTGCCTATAAAAATTATCTCTATTTTTTTTGATAAGGACATTCCAAAAGAGATTGAATTAAGTGAACCGGTTGACTTTACAGGAAAAAATGTAATTGTAGTGGATGATGTAAGCAATAGTGGTAAAACATTGTTATACGCCATGAAACCCCTACTTGATTTTTACCCAAAAAGCGTACAAACAATGGTGCTGATTGAGCGCATGCATAAACTATATCCTATTAAGCCAGATTATGTTGGCCTGTCTTTAGCTACCACCAAAGAAGACCTTGTACACATTGATGTAGAGAATGGCGAAATAACCGGAGTGGTGGTTTCGTCGGAATAACAATGTCCTTTTATTTCATAAAAAAGCTGCTTTTACCTAATATTAGTCATGAATAATCAGTAAACTTGTTGCATAAAACATACACTATGGATGCCGCTATTGAAACAAAAGTAAATGCCTGGTTAATTGGAAACTACGACCAGCAAACAAAAGATGAGATTGTTAGATTACAGAAAGATAATCCCGATGAATTAGCAGAAAGTTTTTACCGCACCCTTGAATTTGGTACTGGCGGTATTCGTGGATTAATGGGTGTAGGCCCCAACAGAATGAATAAATACACCATTGGTGGTGCTACACAGGGCTTTGCCAATTATTTAAAAAAGACTTTTCCTGATACGGAAATAAAAATGGCTATTGCGCACGATAGCCGCAATAACAGCCGTTTTTTTGCTGAAACAACCGCCAATGTATTTGGTGCCAATGGCATAAAGGTTTTTTTATTTGATGCACTAAGACCAACACCTGAGTTAAGTTTTGCCATACGCCATTTAGGTTGTAATGGAGGCGTTATTTGTACTGCATCTCATAACCCAAAAGAATATAATGGGTATAAAGCCTATTGGAGCGATGGTGGACAATTGGTACCGCCACACGATAAAAATGTAATTACTGAAGTTGAAGCTATTACCAGTGTTGACGATGTAAAATGGTCTGGCGGTGAAGCCAATATTACCATTATTGGTAAAGAAGTAGACGATGCCTATATAAATATGGTAAAAAGCCTGAGCGTTTACCCCGATGTTATAGCCAAACAACACGATTTAAAAATTGTGTACACATCAATTCATGGTAGCGGTATTATGCTGGTGCCCGAGGTGTTAAAATCTTTTGGGTTTACCAATGTGAATATAGTAGAGGAACAAGCTAAACCCGATGGCAACTTTCCTACAGTTGTTTACCCTAACCCAGAGGAAAGTGAAGCGATGAGTATTGGTCTAAAAAAGGCCAAAGAACTTGATGCCGACATATTATTGGGTACCGACCCCGATGCAGACCGTGTAGGTATTGCCATAAAAAACCATAAAGGTGAGTGGGTGCTAATGAATGGTAACCAAACCGCGGTATTGGCATTTACCTATATGATAGAAGCCCGCAAAGCCAAAGGCATTGCGCAGGCCAACGATATGGTGGTTAAAACCATTGTAACAACCGATATGATTAAAGAAGTAGCCCTGCAAAATAATGTGGCCAGCTATGATGTATTAACCGGTTTTAAATGGATTGCAGAATTAATTAAAGAAAAAGAAGGCATAGAAAATTATGTAATTGGTGGCGAAGAAAGTTTTGGTATGATGGTAGGCGATAAAGTGCGTGATAAAGATGCCGTATCTGCTGTAGCTTTTCTTTGCGAAATGGCCGCGTACGAAAAAAATCAGCAGAAACCACTGTACGATAAACTGATTGAACTATATATTCAGTATGGTTTTTATCTGGAACACCTGATTAGCATCACCAAAAAAGGCATGCGTGGCCAGGAAGAAATTGCTGAGATGATGCAGAGCTATCGCAATAACCCGCCTTCGGTTATTAATGGCTCAAAAGTGTTGCAATTATTAGATTATCAGCTGCAAATTGGCAAAAACATTCAAACCGGCGAAACCTGGGATATTACCTTGCCCAAAAGCAATGTATTACAGTTTATTTTAGAAGATGGCAGCAAAATTTCTGCCCGCCCCAGTGGTACCGAGCCTAAAATTAAATTCTACTTTAGTGTAAATACCAGGCTGGCCAGCAAAGAAGAATACGATGCCACACATGAATTACTTGAACAAAGAATAAAGGGTATTATTACCGATATGCATCTAAAATAATAGCTTATTGTTCCCATAAAAAAAGCTGACGGATATTAATTCGTCAGCTTTTTTATTTTTATTTTGAAACCAGCTGTTGTAAAAGAAATAGGCTTTTCTTGTGTCACTCACTTGTACGTTTAGCACAAAATGCAGCAAAAATTAATCAAATAAATCCGAGGATAAATACCTGTCGCCTCTGTCGCAAATAATACAAACAATAATGCCCGACTCAATTTCGGTAGATAACTTAATGCCGGCATAAACTGAGCCTCCGCTGCTCATGCCACTAAAAATAGCTTCTTCCCTGGCAAGGCGTTTTGCCATTATCCGCGCATCTGCTTCATCTACCTCAATTGTTCTATCTATTCTTTCGCGTTTAAAAATTTTAGGTAAATAAGCTTCCGGCCATTTACGTATCCCGGGAATATGTGACCCCTCACTGGGCTGGCACCCCACAATTTGAATGGCAGGGTTTTGTTCTTTAAGATAAGCCGAAACACCCATAATGGTGCCGGTTGTACCCATTGCAGATACAAAGTGGGTAATTTTTCCATTGGTATCTTTCCAAATTTCGGGTCCGGTTGTAGCATAATGCATAGCTGCATTATCGGGGTTGTCAAACTGATTAAGCATCAAATAACCTCCGGCAGCAACTTGTTTACGGGCATAATCTATGGCCCCTTCCATAGATTGTTCTTTTGGGGTAAGAATTACTTTAGCCCCAAAAGCCTGCATGGTTAAAACCCGCTCTCTTGTAGCATCTTCGGGCATTACTATTTCTATTTCAACACCAAACAGGCTGGCAATCATAGCTAATGCGATGCCTGTATTACCACTGGTGGCTTCAATTAACTTAATACCTTGGGTAATTTCTCCACGTTCTAAAGCACCTTTTATCATGCCATAGGCGGCCCGGTCTTTTACACTGCCTCCGGGGTTATTGCCTTCCATTTTGGCATAAATAGAAACGTTTTTATTGATGGTAACATGTTTAAGTTCTACCAGTGGGGTATTGCCTACAAGATCTAAAATTCCGGCCATGTGTATGTTTTTCTATTGCTTTAATAAATGTTTTATTGCGTTAGGGATTGGAGCGGAAAGCCCACAGCCCTAAAAGGGCGAGGACTTGCAGCGTAAAGCCCGACCCGTAAGGGTAACGCCCCAAGATTATAACGGTAAATTATAACACAAGTTCTGTATTATACAGCAATCTATATAAAAATACAGTTGCTAAAAAGGGAAATAAATATGGTACAACAATTATTGGAGCAGAGAAGCCTTTGCAGAATTGGTATGCGTTCTTTTTTCAAAGATAGAACGCTGTATTTGCTCTCCATTGGTAAAAAGATGGAAAGAATAGTTGCCCTGGTTGAAAAAACTTAAACGCAACTGCACATTTGGCCCTTTAAATTGTCCCTGACGGATGGTTTTATCCTCAGAACAACAGATTTTATACTCGAAAGTATTATTACGTAGTGTAGAATGTACTATTTCTACATTCATTAAATCGAAAACAACATTACTTAAAGAAGCCGGATAGTTGCTGGGAGCCATTGGATGATTATTAACTCATGTGATGCGATAAAAGTAATTAAAAGAACAAACAGCGATTAATTTAGCGTATTAGAAAAACATTAAGAAAAATTAACAACATTTTGTAGAATGGCAGATAACCCAGTTTAAACTGCATTCAGGCAATTTGAAACTAATGAAAAGGGTTGTATAGGGTGTAATAGCCTTTGGCGGGGCTTAATAGATAGATTGGTGCCTGATATTTTATAGCGAATATGTAAAAAGTGGAAAAATAAAGCGTTAAAGCATTGATTTAAGCTATCTTGAATTTTCAATTTTACATTTTTTACAATAGGTTTGCCACACTTTCAAAAAACCAAAACCGGTATGAATTTTAAAAAAGTCAACATTATTACGGGCTGGATGGTATGTCTGTTTGCCTGCGGTGTTTATATAATGACAAGTGAACAGGGCGGTAGCTTCTGGGATTGCGGAGAATTTGTAAGCAGCTGTTTCAAATTACAGGTGCCACATCCGCCCGGAGCTCCTTTGTTTGTATTACTTGGTAGAATATTTATTGTTTTATTTGGCGACAACCCTTTAACAGCAGCTAAAGCTGTGAATGTAATGAGCGCCTTGGCCAGTGGGTTTTCAATTCTTTTTCTTTTTTGGAGTATTACCCACTTTGCCAGGAAAATTGTTTCTGATGCTTCAGATAAGGAATTAACTTCTTCTCAGTTGTGGACTATAATGGGGGCAGGCATAGTTGGTGCTTTGGCCTATACCTTTTCTGATTCTTTTTGGTACAGCGCAGTAGAAGGTGAAGTGTATGCAATGAGTTCTTTCTTTACCGCTATCGTATTTTGGGCCATTTTAAAATGGGATAGTGAAGCAGATGAGCCCGGTGCTGATAAATGGATCATTTTTATCTTCTTTATGATTGGCTTATCAATTGGGGTGCATTTGCTTTGTTTGTTATGTATCCCTGCTATTGTTTTGGCTTACTATTACAGAAGAAGAAGCTCTTTCAATTATGCTTTATTGCGTAAATATTTTATTGGATTGGTAATTGTGGGTGGCGTTTTGGGTGTGGCTGCCTCAATGCTGGCAGCTTATGGGGAGTCTGATGCCGAAAGAGGATTGCCAATGGATGGTACCATGTCGGGTTTAATGATTCTGGGTACTGCTGTTGCTATTGGACTTTTATATGTAATTGAAGGGATGAATAAAAGCCGTAAAGAAATAAATGGTGGCGCTTATATATTTATGATCCTGAGTTTCATTTTGGTAGGTATTGTACAGATTGCACTTATTCAATATACTATAAAAGGCGCTGGAATATTTGATATTATCGCAGTAAATAATCTCGGACTTCCATTTTTTTCCGGCTTTGTTTTCTTCTTTTTATTATTGGCTTTTGCTATTTGGTTAGGTTTAAGGTACGCTACCAAAAAGAATTGGGCATATTTACGCCTTGGCCTTTGGTGTGTTACGTTTACATTAATAGGATATAGCACCTATTTAACAACAATGGTTCGCAGTAATGCAGATCCTTCCGTAGATATGTATAATGTGGATAATCCGCAAAGTTTAGTAGGTTATTTAGGCCGTGATCAGTATGGTGATTTTCCAATTTTATATGGACAAAAATTTACTGCCGAGCCGGCCAGTTATAAGGAAGGCGCCACTAAATATCAGAAAGGAACCGATAAGTATATCGATAACGGGAAAGACCTGAAATATGTGTATCAGCCCCAGGATAAAATGGTTTTCCCTCGTATGTGGGATGCCAGTAACGACCAGGGCCATGCTGATTATTATGCCGTTTTCATGGGAATCGGGAAAACCCAGGATGGTAAATATGAAAGAGACCCCACATTTGGAGATAACCTAAAGTTTTTCATTAGTTACCAGACCTACTTTATGTATATCAGGTACTTTATGTGGAATTTTAGTGGAAAGCAGGATGATATACAAGGCGTATATTCTGGTAATGTAAGAGATGGTAACTGGATTACCGGTATTCCAATCATTGATAATGCATTGTATGGAGATCAGACTATGTTACCAGACAGTCTTAAGAACAATAAAGCTCATAATGTATTGTTTATGTTGCCTTTTATCTTAGGGCTAATTGGACTTTTTTACCATTATAAAAAGCGCAATGATGATGCAATAGTAAACCTGCTATTATTTGTATTTACAGGATTTGCTATTGTAATTTACCTTAATCAGGCAGGTCAGCAGCCACGTGAACGTGATTATGCCTATGTTGGTTCCTTCTATGCATTTGCAGTATGGATAGGCCTGGCAGTTCCTTATTTTGTAGAATTAGCTTCCACCTGGAACCAAAAGCTGTTGAAAGATATTTTGATTGGAGGCGCAGCCGTATCTTTTATTTTTATGTTTTCCATTTTAATTGCAGGATATGGAAGCCCCGCAGGTTTAACTGTTGGTATTGGCTTCTTTGTTGTACTTGCTGCAGTTGCCGGTGGGTTACCTTATATTTTAAAATTGGTAAAAAATAAACAGGCTATTACTATAGCGGCTTTTGCTATTTCTATGTTGGTGCCTATATTAATGGCAGCACAGGAATGGGATGATCACGATCGTAGTAAAAAGCAATTGCCACGTGATTTAGCACGTGACTATTTGGAAAGTTGTGCCCCAAATGCAATTCTTTTCAGTTTTGGAGATAATGATACCTACCCTTTATGGTATGCTCAGGAAGTAGAAGGTATTAGACCCGATATCAGGGTAATCAATACCAGCTTACTTGGTATAGATTGGTATATAAACCAGTTAAGGTATAAAGTAAATCAGAGTGATTCGATTGATGTTATTTGGTCGGCAGATCAAATTGAAGGCAGGAAAAGGGATTATATTGTATTTCAGCCAAATCCATCCTTCCCTGATGATCGTTACTACGATTTATATGATATGATGAAATCCTATGCTGGTAGTGAGGATCCTGCATTAATGTACAATAGGGGTGGCGATAACTTAAACACTTATCCTGGCCATAAGGTATCTGTACCGGTTGATATCAATCTTGTAAAAACAAATGGAACAGTAAATAGTACCGATAGTGTACTGAGTGAAATGCGTTTTGAGATACCTCAGGGCAAATATGCCATTATGAAAAATGATTTAGCATTACTCAACATCATTGCGGCAAATAAATGGAAAAGACCAATCTATTTTACTCAGCAATATGGCGAAATGGGTTTTGGAGATTATTTGAGAAAGGATGGCCTGTCTTACAGACTTGTTCCTGTTGCAAATTCTCAGGTAAATACCGATTGGATGTTTAAATTGGTAATGGATCCTAAGAAATGGAGTTACGGAAATGCTAATTTGCCAGGTGTTTATTTTGATGAAGAAAATCGCCGGCATTTAAATGATATTAGAAAGGCAGATATTGAATTATCGTTCGATCTTATATATAAAGGAAGGAAGGACGATGCCAGAAAAGTACTCCAGCGTTCTGATAAAATGGTGCTGGAACAAAATTTTCCATTTGGCATGGTATCAAGGTTTAATGATCACGACCGAACCTCTATGGCCTTTTTAGAAGCCTGTTACCGCGCCGGCGATACTCAATTGGCGGCAAAAGTACTCGCCGATGTAAAAAAAGATTTACAACAACAAGTTAGGTACTACGATGCCTTAATTGGTATAAAAGCTGATAATATGGCTTACGAAAAGCAAAGCGCCTCCACTTTATTGTCGCAGTTAGACCAAATTGAAAAGGCCTTCAATTTGCCTAAGCCTGTCATAAACGAACAGGGCATTATAGGAAACGACACTTTAAAGGCACCAGTTGCACCTTAATACATCATATAATCAATTTAAAAGCCTTGCAAAAATGCAGGGCTTTTTTATGCCATCGCCTTTGTAAGTGTATATTATTAGCCCGGCAGCTGAATTAGATGGCATCGCCTCTTGCGTCGCACACATCAGGGTTCCACATTTAAAGAAGCAACAAATACATCAATACAGGTAATCTATCAATAAAAAGCAAAATAAGTTTTACTGCCTATTCAATACTTAAATACCAATAATATTGTGTAATACAAATGTTAACTGCAATTATGATAATGGCATTATTTTTACTCGCCTTAAAACGCCTAAATATTAAAAATATCTAGATTTTTTTTATAAATAAATTTGATAAGAAATGTTTTGCGCTTATCTTTGCGCCCCGCTTTGAAACAAAGCAAGTTCTTTTAAAAAAGCTTTCGAATAAAAAGTTGAAATTTCGCAAATATCTTGGTGGTTAATTCATTCTTCATTATATTTGCAACCCGCTTTTAAAATCGCAGTTATTTGATTTGATTTAATGCTGAATAGTTCAAATTTTTTTTACAAAAAATATTTGCATATCTCATTGAATATCATATCTTTGCACTCCGAAAAAATCGAAAGTTCTTTAAGTAAAATACTTCAAATAAATAATTCAAAAAGTTGAAAATTTATTTGGTAGAATAAAATTAAATTCTACTTTTGCAACCCCAAACGAGATAACTGGTAGAGAGGAAGATGGATAGTGAGGGGGAAAAAG
>NZ_WHPF01000040.1 GCF_013106755.1 Limnovirga soli
TGCTTCACTTAGATTGATCGTATGACCAACGCATAAACTGTCTGGGCCAGTTATCGGAGCGATTACCGGTAAGGCAGATACAACAATGGTTTTACTTACACTATCACTACAACCTGCTGCATTGATCACCGTATAACTGATACGCACAGTGCCGGCACTGATGCCCGTTACCAGGCCACCGCTGCTTATGGTGGCGATACCACTATTATTACTTAACCAGCTGCCGCCGGATGTGGCTTCACTTAGATTAATCGTATGACCTACACAAACACTATCAGGGCCGACTATCGGGGCGATTACCGGCAGCGCACTGACTGTTATTATTTTACTTACACTATCACTACAACCCGCTGCATTAATCACCGTATAACTAATGCGCACCGTACCCGCACTAATACCGGTTACCAGGCCTCCGCTACTGATGATGGCGATACCGCTATTATTACTTAACCAGCTGCCACCAGCGGTTGCTTCACTTAGATTAATCGTATGACCTACACATACACTGTCAGGGCCAGTTATCGGAGCGATTACCGGTAAGGCAGAGACAACAATGGTTTTACTTACACTATCACTACAGCCTGCTGCATTGATCACCGTATAACTGATGCGCACCGTACCTGCACTGATGCCGGTTACTAGGCCTCCGCTACTGATGATGGCGATACCGCTATTATTACTTAACCAGCTGCCACCAGCGGTTGCTTCACTTAGATTGATTGTATGACCAACACATACACTATCAGGGCCGGTTATCGGAGCGATTACCGGTAAGGCAGAGACAACAATGGTTTTACTTACACTGTCACTGCAA
>NZ_WHPF01000041.1 GCF_013106755.1 Limnovirga soli
CAAAACAGAACGAATTTGATTGATGACGGAACGAAATTGATGAATTACCGAGCAAGTTTGAACGATAACGGAACGAGTTTGATGAATTACGGAGCAAGTTTGATAGTTGACGGTACGAGTTTGATAGTTTGGGGTGTGAATTTGATAAATTGGGGTTCAAATTTGATACTTCAGGGCACGAATTTGAAGCTTTCGGGTATGAATTTGAAACTTCGGGGAGCGAATTTGATGTTTTGCCAGGAGATGCTGAAACGAGTTCAGCATGACGATGCAATAACTGAAAAGCAATTGGCTGTTTGGTTAAAGGCTAACAGCTAGCGGCTAATGGCCAATTGCCTTTGGCTGTTTGCCGAATAGCATTCTGCAGTCCTTCACCACAGTAGTACAACAGCTAAATGGATATTCCCTCCCGAAAACGGGCAGTTTCGTTTTCGGGTGTCTTTTTTTGGTTCTTTTTTGGAAAAGCGGTATAGCTTTTAGCAGTTGGCTATTAGCTGCTAGCTAAATACAAATAAAAATTGCCTTTGGCTGTTTGCCGAATAGCATTCTGCAGTCCTTCACCACAGTAGTACCAAAGCTTAATAGATAATCCCTCCCGAAAACGGGCAGTTTCGTTTTCGGGTGTCTTTTTTTGGTTCTTTTTTGGACAAGCAAAAAAGAACAGACACGTTTCATGATGAGACAAATACATAGAATCGATTTCGCCATTTAAAATTATAGCTTATTGAAGTTGTAAAAATTAAAAACGCACTGCATTTCTATGTTGCATTTTATAAAGTGTTTGTCACTTTCTTTGCCTTGATG
>NZ_WHPF01000042.1 GCF_013106755.1 Limnovirga soli
CACCAGATTCAGTGTAAGTAGTACCATGCCATTCGTAGCTATCACAAGCAACTGCAGTTTCTTCGCTGGTGCTGCTGTAATTAACCGTTAAATGTAAGGTAGCTACATTGGTGCAACCTGATGCATTGGTTGATTCAAATGTATAATCACCAGATTCAGTATAAGTAGTACCATGCCATTCGTAACTATCACAGGCAACAGCAGTTTCTTCACTGGTGCTGCTGTAATTAACCGTTAAATGTAAGGTAGCCACATTGGTACAACCTGATGCATTGGTTGATTCAAATGTATAATCACCTGATTCGGTATAAGTAGTACCATGCCATTCGTAACTATCACAAGCAACTGCAGTTTCTTCACTGGTAGTGCTGTAATTAACCGTTAAATGTAAGGTAGCCACATTGGTACAACCTGATGCATTGGTTGATTCAAAAGTATAATCACCAGATTCAGTATAAGTAGTACCATTCCATTCGTAACTATCACAAGCAACTGCAGTTTCTTCACTGGTAGTGCTGTAATTAACCGTTAAATGTAAGGTAGCTACATTGGTACAACCTGATGCATTGGTTGATTCAAATGTATAATCACCAGATTCAGTGTAAGTAGTACCATGCCATTCATAGCTATCACAAGCTGTTGCAGTTTCTTCACTGGTTGTGCTGTAATTAACCGTTAAATGTAAGGTAGCGGTATTGGTACAACCAGACTCGTTGATTGATTCAAATGTATAATCACCAGATT
>NZ_WHPF01000043.1 GCF_013106755.1 Limnovirga soli
CACAGCAACCAGCCTGAAACAATACCTATTTATTGTATTATTTTTCATTGTAGTTTTTTTAAATATTCACACTAATTCTTTGCTGCTACCTGCTGTTGTAATTTTTCTACCAGTTGCTGTAATGCTTCCATCTGCTTTTGTGAAGCCTCTATTTGTTTCTGTTGTTGAATAATATACAATGTAAGTTCTTCTACTTTCTCTACTACCTTACCCTGCATTGCTCCCACATTCATCCCTTTTGATTCAACCTCCGCTGCACTGGGCATTCCAGGCAGGCGCTTGTATGTCTCAATATGTGTTTCTACTTCTTTCAGCGTGTTAAGTTTGTAATTTTTCTCGAACACATAATCCGGGAATGGTTGTAATTGCACTTTTAGTTCTGTACAAATAATCTTACCTGCCACAGTTAGTTTATAACCTGTGGCAGGAGTAGCTACACCAATGGTTACATTACCGTTTCCTTTTATGCGCATCAGTTCATTTGATACAGTTGATGAGGATGCGGCATAGAAAACATGATCTGTTGTGGTGGCATCTGTCTGGTACCTAAGTGTTGATGTATTTGTGCCAAAACCCATATATTGATGGTCATTGTTAACACCTTCAAATAATACAATCTTTCTGTTTACTAAACTATTGGATAGTTGCAATTGACCATTGGTATTGGCTGTGCC
>NZ_WHPF01000044.1 GCF_013106755.1 Limnovirga soli
ATGGTAGCGATACCAATATTATTACTTAACCAGCTGCCACCAGCGGTTACTTCACTTAGATTGATTGTATGACCTACACATACACTATCCGGGCCAGTTATCGGAGCGATTACCGGTAAGGCAGATACAACAATGGTTTTGCTTACACTATCACTACAACCTGCTGCATTAATCACCGTATAACTAATACGCACCGTGCCGGCACTAATGCCGGTTATCAGGCCTCCACTGCTAATGGTAACGATACCGCTATTATTACTTAACCAGCTGCCGCCAGCGGTTACTTCACTTAGATTGATTGTATGACCTACACAAACACTATCCGGGCCGGCTATAGGAGCAATCACCGGTAAGGCAGATACAACAATGGTTTTACTTACACTATCACTACAACCTGCTGCATTAATCACTGTATAACTGATGCGCACCGTGCCGGCACTAATACCGGTTACCAGGCCTGTATTAGTGATGGTGGCGATGCCGCTATTATTACTTAACCAGCTGCCACCAGCGGTTACTTCACTTAGATTTATCGTATGACCTACACATACACTATCCGGGCCGGTTATCGGAGCGATTACTGGCAAGGCAGATACAACAATGGGTTTGCTTACACTATCACTACAGCCTGCTGCATTAATCACCGTAT
>NZ_WHPF01000045.1 GCF_013106755.1 Limnovirga soli
GCGCAACTGCAATGTTACATTGCCTTTGTAACCGGTTAACTGCACGTACAATGTAGTAGTAGCAGGGTTTGGCGATACTTTTAACCCTGTTGTTACCGTTACAGATTTTGCTGCCGTATTAGTTGGTTCTACGGTTGCTGCCACTGCTGTTGCATCGTCGTTTATGATGGTGCCGATAGCTTCACCATCGGGCATTGACGCATTTACAGGATTACTTAATAGTATGCGGAAGGTTTCATCGGGCTCTACTATTCTATCTCCATTAATGGTGATGTTGATAGTTTGCTTTCTAACGCCTGGCGCAAAGGTTAATGTACCTGTTTTTGCCGAATAATCAGGGCCTGCAAGGGCAGTGATATTTTGTGTGGCATAACTTACCTGCACCGTTTGTGTGGATGCTTTGCTTAGCTTAACAATAAAGCTGATGGTGCGCGGTCCATTGCCTTCTAGCTTGGCTTTATCAGCTATGGTGAAACGAATATTGCTGGTGCAGTTTTCATCAATTTGTCCGTTACAATTATCGTCAATACCATTGCCGCATATTTCTGTTGCGCCAGGGTGCACGGATGCATTTTGATCGTCGCAATCTAAACTATTGGTTACCGTA
>NZ_WHPF01000046.1 GCF_013106755.1 Limnovirga soli
TAAAGAATCCAACATGGTTTGTGTGCGTGCATAAGGGCTCAACATAGCAGCTGTATCAGCGATATTCAATTTGCTGTCAGCAGTACTGGTTAGGTTGCTGATAGTAGCATATGCGCTAAGCATAGCGGCCGTATCAGCAATATTCAATTTCAGGTTGATTTTGTTATCAGCTGCATTCAAAGAATCTAACATGGTTTGTGTGCGAGCATAAGGGCTCAACATAGCAGCTGTATCAGCGATATTCAATTTGCTGTCAGCAGTACTGTTTAGGTTGCTGATAGTAGCATAAGGACTCAACATGGCAGCTGTATCTGCAATATTCAATTTTTGGTTGATTTTGTTATCAGCCGCATTTAAAGAATCCAACATGGTTTGTGTGCGTGCATATGGACTTAACATCGCCGCTGTATCAGCAATATTTAATTTGCTGTCAGCGGTACTGTTTAGGTTGCTGATAGTAGCATAAGGACTCAACATGGCAGCCGTATCAGCAATATTCAATTTCAGGTTGATTTTATTATCAGCCGCATTCAAAGAATCCAACATGGTTTGAGTGCGTGCATAAGGACTTAACATCGCCGCTGTATCGGCGATATTC
>NZ_WHPF01000047.1 GCF_013106755.1 Limnovirga soli
TTACTTACACTATCACTGCAACCTGCTGCATTAATCACCGTATAACTGATGCGCACCGTGCCGGAACTGATGCCGATTACCAGGCCAGTATTGCTGATCGTAGCGATACCGCTATTATTACTTAACCAGCTGCCGCCAACTGTGGCTTCATTTAGATTGATCGTATGACCTACACATACACTATCCGGGCCGGTTATCGGAGCGATGACCGGTAATGCAGATACGATAATGGTTTTACTTACACTATCACTGCAGCCTGCTGCATTGATCACCGTATAACTAATGCGCACCGTACCCGCACTGATGCCTGTTACCAGGCCTCCACTGCTAATGGTGGCGATGCCGCTATTATCACTTAACCAGCTGCCGCCAACTGTTGCTTCACTTAGATTGATCGTATGACCAACGCATACACTGTCCGGGCCAGTTATCGGAGCGATTACTGGCAAGGCAGATACAACAATGGTT
>NZ_WHPF01000048.1 GCF_013106755.1 Limnovirga soli
ATTATCAGCTGCATTCAAAGAATCCAACATGGTTTGAGTGCGTGCATAAGGACTTAACATAGCCGCAGTATCGGCGATATTTAATTTGCTGTCAGCAGCACTGTTAAGGTTGCTGATAGTAGCATAAGGACTCAACATAGCAGCCGTATCAGCAATATTCAATTTCAGGTTGATTTTATTATCAGCCGCATTCAAAGAATCCAACATGGTTTGTGTGCGTGCATATGGGCTCAACATGGCAGCCGTATCAGCGATATTTAATTTGCTGTCAGCAGTACTGTTAAGGTTGCTGATAGTAGCATAAGGGCTCAACATAGCCGCTGTATCAGCAATATTCAATTTCATGTTGATTTTGTTGTCAGCCGCATTCAAAGAATCCAACATGGTTTGAGTGCGTGCATAAGGACTTAACATAGCCGCAGTATCAACGGTATTCAATTTATTTACTACCAGGTC
>NZ_WHPF01000049.1 GCF_013106755.1 Limnovirga soli
TGATATAAGTTTTAGCATTGCTGATTAAACCTACATAAGCAGGATCAACCAGTAAAGTATCCATATAAGCAGGAATATTGATGGTGCCCTTCACATAACCATTGGCATCACTAAAAGCATTAAACAGGGAAATACCAGCTTCTGCGGGATTGGCATTGTACAAATTTACCATTACACCAGGGATGGGTTTGTCATCATTGGTTAACAAGCGAATGTTAACGGAAACTTCTTTAGAAGTAGCAAAAGTAAAATTGTCTGGTGCAATAGTACTGTCACCATTAATCACTGGTGGAGTAACAACAGTAGAAGAAGTGTCTTCCATTTTTTTGCTGCAGGCGGTAAAGCCAAGAACCAGGGTTGCTGCCATTAAGGCGATTGATATACGTTTCATGGTTAAGTTTTTTCTGAAAGCTATTATTCTAAAGCTGTGCCAGAAAGT
>NZ_WHPF01000005.1 GCF_013106755.1 Limnovirga soli
GGTTCTTTTTTGGACAAGCAAAAAAGAACAAGCACCTGATCTTGATGCGTGTAAATATTACCTTCTTTTAAGTTAAATAAACTGTTAAGGCTTGTGCTTTGAATCAAGCCTTGTTTTGTTTTTTGTAAGTGGTTTCTTTGCGGTGTTTGTCACTTTCTTTGCCTTGATGCAAAGAAAGTAACCAAAGAAAAATCAAGGACCACATGAACGCTCCGCGCATTGGTCCGGGCTCACGCCTCCCTCTGTGTAAGTGGATTTGGAAATACTGGCTGGTTTATTTTTTTACTACTGCAGTATGCATTTGTATTACTTTTTGCTGAATTGAGAATTGCTATAAGGCAGAAGAAGTAGTGACGATGACACGAACAAGCATGGAAGGAAAGATGACTTAAAGGCAAATATCATTTCACTCTTTTACATTAATGTTGGAATCACTTTTTTTAATACTGCACTAATAAAAGATGGAACGAAATAATTTAAATGCACTGCAAATTTTTTTGATGAATAAACAACCGTTTACTTGCCCATTTTGTGGTGTAAGATGTGAGTCACTTGCAGACTTTTATCATACCAATGCAAAACTTCTTATTCATCAATGTTTAAATAAATCGTGTGGCTTTATTTGTGCAGTGCAAGAGGAATGATTATTATCTTAAATTGTGTAAACTAATTTAAGTGCAATGAAAGAAGGGCAGAAATTATGGACAAAAGAAGAATTGATACTTGCTGTTAATCTCTATTGCAAATTGCCATTTGGGAAAATGCATAAAGGCAATAAAGAGATAATACAATTTGCTGGATTAATAGGTAGAACACCTTCATCTATAGCTTTGAAACTTGGAAATTTCGCAAGTTTTGATCCAACACTGAAGGAACGAGGAATAAAAGGTGCATCAAATGCAAGTAAGCTTGACAAACAAATTTGGGATGAGTTTTATAATAATTGGGATGAAGCTTTAATTGAAAGTGAAAAACTATTAGCTGGAGCAAAAAATACAACTATCGAGAAGTTAAATAAGATTGATATAAGTGAAATAATAAGAGAAGGGGTAGAAAAAGAAAGACTGGTAAAAACAAGAGTAAACCAATCAATTTTTAGATCAATTATTTTGGCTACCTATGATAATACATGTTGTATAAGTGGAATTACTAATCCTGATTTATTAATTGCGAGTCATATTGTTGCTTGGAGTAAAGATGAAAAAAATAGACTAAATCCGATGAATGGCTTGTGCTTAAACGCTTTACACGATAGAGCATTTGACAAATGCTTAATTACAGTTTCAGCAGATGATTATACCATTAAAATTTCCAAAAAACTCAAATTAAAAAATGCCCCTTCAATGTTGCAAGAGAATTTTTCAAACTTAGAAGGAAGAGCAATTCTTTTACCAGATAAATTTTTGCCATCGAAGGAATTATTGAAAATTCATAACAATCTTTTTAAAGAATAATATCATTTCAGGTTTCCCCATATAAACTTAAAAGATAATTCATCACCCCCCGCCCCTCAAAGCCATGCCGTACAAGAGTGCGACGCAAGGATGCCTGATTATTGATCTGCTGCTGGGTACATAATTATTACAATAATTTTAGTGGTACTGCTGTTGGGGCGGATGGGGCGGGCATAAAAAAGGTGGCTTGTTGCCAAACCACCTTTTAGGTATGATGCATGTGCATTTGTATGTGTAGGTTTATGCCAGATCGAAACGGTCCAGGTTCATTACCTTGGTGAAAGCGGCAATAAAATCTGCTACAAATTTCTGCTGACCATCTTCGCAGGCATATACTTCGGCCAGGGCACGCAGCTCGGAATTGGAGCCCATTATAAGATCTACACGGGTGCCGGTAAATTTATGCTGGCCGGTTTTACGGTCGCGGCCTTCAAAGGTATCCTGCGCATCGGTAGTGGCAGACCACTTAATGCCCAGATCGAGCAGGTTTACAAAATAATCGTTGGTAAGCGTTTCGGCACGGTGGGTAAATACACCGTGTGCACTTTGGTTGTAGTTGGTATTTAATACCCGCATACCGCCAATCAACACCGTTAATTCGGGTGCCGTTAGGGTGAGTAGCTGTGCTTTGTCTATCAGCAATTCCTCGGCCGAAGCGCGGTGTTTGGGTTTTAAATAATTGCGGAAACCATCGGCATTGGGTTCGAGTACAGCGAATGATTCCACATCAGTTTGCTCCTGCGAAGCATCGGTACGGCCGGGTGTAAATGGTACGGTTACCTGGTGGCCTGCATTTTTTGCGGCCAGTTCTACACCGGCACAACCTGCCAGCACAATCATATCTGCCATAGAAATGCTACGACCGGTTTGCGCATTGTTAAATGCCTGTTGTATGCCTTCTAAGGTTGACAGTACATGGGATAATTGGGTGGGGTTGTTTACCTCCCAATATTTTTGTGGCGCCAGGCGTATGCGGGCACCATTGGCACCACCGCGTTTATCTGACCCACGGAAGGTGGAGGCAGATGCCCAGGCAGTTGATACCATTTGCGATACGGTTAGGCCAGATGACAATATACTGTTTTTAAGTGCAGCAATATCTGCATCGTTTACCAGCTGATGGGTAAGGGCGGGGATAGGATCCTGCCAAATGAGGTCTTCGGCCGGTACTTCGGGGCCGTGGTAACGGGCCTTTGGACCCATATCGCGGTGGGTTAGTTTAAACCATGCACGGGCAAAAGCATCTGCAAACACATCCGGGTTTTCGTAATAATGCCGGGATATTTTCTCATAAACAGGATCGGCCCTTAGGGCAATATCCGTTGTAAGCATAAATGGCGCATGCTTTTTTGAAGGGTCGTGTGCATCGGGCACGGTGCCTGCACCGCCACCATCTTTTGGTTTCCATTGCTGGGCACCGGCAGGGCTTTTGGTTAATTCCCACTCGAAGCCAAAGAGGTTTTCGAAATAGTTATTGCTCCATTTGGTGGGGGTGGTTGTCCACGCACCTTCTAAACCACTGGTAATGGTATCGCCGGCATTACCGGTACCATAGGTATTGTTCCAGCCAAGGCTTTGCATTTCTATAGCGGCTGCGGCAGGTTCTTTATCTACGTATTTGCCAGGATCGGCAGCGCCATGGGTTTTACCAAATGTATGGCCGCCGGCAATTAATGCCACGGTTTCTTCATCGTTCATAGCCATACGGCCAAAGGTTTCGCGAATATCGCGGGCCGATGCCAATGGATCAGGATTGCCATTGGGGCCTTCGGGGTTAACATATATTAAACCCATTTGTACGGCACCCAGCGGATTTTCCAGTTCACGGTCGCCGGTGTAGCGTTGATCGCCCAGCCATTCTTTTTCGGCACCCCAGTATACATCTTCGGCAGGTTCCCAAACATCGGCACGGCCACCGGCGAAGCCAAAGGTTTTTAGTCCCATAGATTCCAGGGCGCAGTTACCGGCGAGGATCATTAGATCGGCCCAGGAGATTTTTTTGCCATATTTCTGTTTAATAGGCCAAAGCAGTAAACGGGCTTTATCCAGGTTGGCATTATCGGGCCAGCTGTTTAAAGGTGCAAAGCGTTGGGTACCAAAGCCGCCACCGCCGCGGCCATCAGAAATACGGTAAGTGCCTGCACTATGCCAGGCCATGCGGATAAAGAAAGGGCCATAGTGGCCATAATCGGCTGGCCACCAGTCCTGAGAGGTGGTCATTAATTCAAAAATGTCTTTTTTAATGGCAGCAAGGTCAAGTGTTTTAAATGCTTCTACGTAGTTAAAATCTTCGCCCATTGGATTGGAGAGGGAAGAATACTGTCGCAGGATGTTTAATTTAAGCTGGTTAGGCCACCAGTCGGTATTTCTGGTACCGTTGCCAGCACTTTGTTTAAGGGCCCCGCCATGAAAAGGGCATTTAGCGGCACTGGTTTCAACGGCGCCGGCAGCATTGTTGTTCGTATCCATATGTTCTTGTTTTAAGTAAATGTGTGGAATAGTTGTAAAGTTATCACTGATTGTACAAAGGAGTTTATCTATTTAATTTATTTTCTGATAGAGAGAAACTATATGATGGTGAGTGGTGAGGGGTGAGTGGTTAGGGGGAGAGTGGGGAGGGGTGAAGGGGGCAGGAACTTTGACTAAGAAGCGGAACTGCTTTTTAAACCCACAGCACAATATTTACCTGCATACCTGGTATTAGGTGTTCCTTTTTTCTAATGGCTGCTTTAAGCGGTAGCAAATAGGTATTTAGTTTGGTATCAAACCAAATAGCTGTTTTCCATTCGCTGTTTCCAATGCAAGCCGTTGCTTTCAACCGTCCCCAACCTTCTTCTTCCATTTTAAGCGCAGTTCTTATTTCGGCAGACAGCGCTACAGGCAGGGACACAAAATACCAGCCGCCAGGCGCATTATATTGCCAGGGGCTTGCCGTGAACTGATATTCTATGCCCTTTATGGTCATTATTTACTTGTTTAATTTACTGATGGTTTGGCATTGCAATAGTTCTTCTGCTGTTTTGATAGCACTGTTTGTTTGGTAGTACCTGGCTGAATAACATTTAACAGTGGTAGGCAAGGTAAAGAAAATCAATAATTTTTGACATTGATATAAGGGCGCCAAGGGTAAATATAATACAGCAACCGGCTTGCGGCTGGATGGTAAATGGTGGCATTTTTTTTTGCTTATTACATTGGCAGCATTGCTAAAAGCAAGATTTTTGGCAGTGTACAATTATTGAGATGTTGTTTGTACCTGGCTGTGGTTGCATAGTGCAGCTTTACTTGCGTCGCACTCTTGTGCATTGGGTAATGCTATGCAGCGGGGGGGGGTGAGTAATGGTATAGTATTTTAATTATCTTCAAGGGTAGTTATTAGTTTGGTTCCTTAACCGAACCTGTAAGCACCATAAAAATCGTTATAAAATACATGAAATTTTTACTGATACATATTTTAATGATAGTGCTGTTTATGCCGCAGGTGTTTGGGCAGCATCAACAAACCATAATGATCAATGATTTTGAAAACAAACCATCCACCACATTATGGTGGAGGGATAACGGAAATGTACATTTTACTTATGACGACAATACCCAACAGGTAAATAAGCATTCAAAAACTTGTCTTTATGTACGGTGGGATTCTACTACTGGCCACCCACCCCATACCTGGTTTACCGATTTAAAAGCAGATACATTTGCCGTAGAAGGTATGCAAGCCAGCTGGGCGGCTTTCCGGCAAAACACCTGGCTTTCTTTCTGGTGCAAGGGCGGGCAGGGCGATAGTTTACTGCTGCATTATCTGGTATTAAGTAAGGGGCATAGCAGCAAATGGGGCGCTACCACCATGGTGCCCGTGGTGGCCAATAAATGGACCTTTTATAAAATACGTTTTGCCGATTTAACCTATGAAAACTGGGGTAAAATTACCGCTGATTTTGATTTAAACACAACAACCGGCAGGTGCTTTGAAGTGGGTTTAAGATCAGGCGCCAGCAGCCCCAAAGGCTATATAGAAGCCTGGTTTGATAATATAAAACTTACCAATTACGAACCTTTTAAATAATGCATATGCGTGTACTTTTTGGTATTTGCTTTTGTTTGGTTATTATACCAGCCAGCACCAGTGTAATTTTTGCACAAATACCTGCCGGCTATAAGGGCAAACCTTTTAAGGATCAATATTACCAATTGGGTGCGCAGACAATTCCAGGCAGGGTGCAACTTGCCTACTATGATTTGGGCGGTGAAGGCATTGCCTACCACGATAGCACCCCAGAAAATGAAGGCGCCAAATTAAATCATGAAGTGCACGATTATGGCAGCCATAAACGCCCGGGCATTACCGACTATACCGCTTTTTTCAGAGAGAACGAAGGGGTTGATATTTCATATACCAAAGATTGGGCTGATTTTAACCATCCCAATAAAGTAGACCCGGCCGTAAATCAATTATATATTGGGTGGGAGGCAGATGGTGAATGGACCAATTACACAGTAGATGTGAAAGCACCGGGTAAATATAAAATCATCACCGTTTATGGCTACAAAGACAATCGGTCTTCTCTATGGCTCAATGGCCAACTGGCTGTACAGCTAAAACTCCCGGAAGATACCGGCAACTGGCATTATTGGACCCAGGCTACCATTGGAGAAATTTATTTTCCTACAGCAGGTTTGCAACTATTAACACTAAAATATAATGCCGGTGCTAACCTGGCATTTTTGGATTTTGTTCGGATAGACAAATAATCATCATCTTATTTATTTGTGGGTACCAAACAGTTGTACCTATGGCAGCCCAGTTGCGTCGCACTCTTGTGCGCAGGTAATGCTATGCAGCTAGCTGTACTCTAATTTGAAAGCATTTAAATAGTTATATGTTTTGAATGGTGATTCTTCTTTTATTCTTTAATGCTTTAAAATGCGATGGTGTTAGTCCGGTTACTTTTTTAAACTGGGCTGATAAATGCGCAACACTGCTATAGTGTAGCTTATAGGCAATTTCGGAAAAAGTATCTTCTCCAAAAATGATCAATTCTTTTGTGCGCTCTATTTTTAAAGCAATCATATATTGTTCAATAGAAATGGCTTCCACCTCTGAAAAGAAATTAGATAAATAGGTATAGGTATGATCTAACTCTTTGCTTAATAAAACAGAAAACTTAATAGTAGGTTTTTCATCGGAATTATAGATGTAATTAATAATCACTTTTCTGATTTGTTCAATTAATACGCCCTGCTTTTTCTCTAATAACTCCAATCCTGCTTTTTTAATTTTTTTATTCAATTGCATTTTTTCCTCATCAGAAACATCCTGTTTGGTTTCAATTTCACCCAACTCAACTTTTGCTGTGGCAATATCAAGTTCTTCAAGTGCTTCTTTAACAACGATTTTACAGCTTTCACAAGCCATATTTTTAATGTAGATTTTCATAAGTTAACTTTTGCTGGTGAATGGATAAATAAAGTGCAGCACTTACCCGATTAGGAGTGATTTTATACTGAAATAGCTAAGGTATCGCATTAAGTTGCGTTTGGGTTGTTAAGTATTTTTTGAAAGGCATTCCTGAAAATAAAAATGTGAATTTGTTAAAGGATATGCTTTATATGTTTAGGGAATAGTTACCCCCGGGGGCAATAATTATTTACAGTTTAAATGTTTGCTCCAATTCAGTTGCGGTATGCACCAAATAATAGCGGGTATCTAAATCCCGTTCTGTAATTAGCCGTATTTGAATATCAATATATTTTTTACTTAAAAGGATAAAATCAGGTGTATTCAGGAGCGCAATTAGCCAGTTAGAAAAGTCTGCTAATTCAACTTGTTCGCTTGAATAAGGAAAATCTTCGATAAATGCAGGTATCGCCTTGTTTGAACCTTCCAATTTGCCAAAAGGGATGGTGATTTTACCAAAATATTTATCGAACAACCATATATTACTGCAAAAGGTTTGAAATGCTTTTTTCTCTGCGGCTTTAGTTTTACCGGTTTTAAACAAAATGATTGTCCACTCAAATAAAAAAGCTGGGAAACCACAGTCGTCAGGAAAGTTTTTTTCAAACCAACGGGTATATCTCAAACCGCCAGCATAATCACCTAGTTGTATAAAATACTGTGTGGACAGGTATCGCAGCCCCCTGCTGTCATCATAGCAACCAAACCTTCTTTTTTCTGCGGCCAGTGTTTGCCTGATGCGTGCAATTTTCTTTTGAATCCTCTCTATTTGTTTCGGAGTCATGGTTTCTATTTTACAGTTGAATCAACGAAAAGAGTGTGATAAAGGTGTAGATTTTCAAGTTACCCTTCGTCATCATTTTAAGTGATTTTGGCATATAGAAGCTATTTAAAGTTGCAACTGGTTTAGCAAATAGCGTTCCTGACCATTCATTCATTTTCACAATTGTTACAAAAGTAGAATATATCTGTCCCCGTATATTATTGCTGGGGTTTATTTGCCATTAATCCAATCATCATAATGAAAGCACTAAGTATAATGACTTGTATAATAAGTGCTTTATTAACAAGTGAAATAGTTTGTGTTGCTTCAATAGATAAAAAAAGCAATATAGTTATCAGCCCCCTTGGAGCCACAAATAACAATGGTTGCTCAGGAAGTTTAGAAAGCTTTAACTGAATAGCCCTAAAAAGGAAAATAGAAAATACGATGGCTACCGCCCAAACAATGGTGCTTGTATTAAGCACTTCAGCGGTTTCTATTAAATACCCGAAAAGCAAAAAGAATAGGGCCCTTATTAAAAAAGCAGCTTCTACTACCAACTCCCTGAATTTATGTACTTCTACATTCAATTCATCGGGTTTGAATTTTTCTATCCATTTAAATTGTTTTAGCTCATCAAGATTGCCAATAAATAAACCAAACAGTAAAATAAAAATTAATCCGGGTAAATGATAGATTTTGGAAACAGCATAAATTAAAACCACTAACAAAATAATAGGAACAAATTTGATATGATGTTCAATTTTATGCAGCAGAAAAGAAAGTGCAATGGTGGCAACAAAAGATACTATGATAATAAGTAGCAGTTGCAAGGCAAAGTGGCCAAATGAAACAGCATCAATTGTTTCATTTAATGCCAGAAAGTTAAAAATAAGCACGCCCAAAATATCGGAAAAACTGCTTTCATAAATCACAAATTCTTTACTGTGGGAGGAAAGATTTCGAACACTTGGAATTGCTATAGCGCTGCTAATAACACAAAATGGAATTGCATTGGTTAAACTGTCTTTAAAATTAAAGTGTCCAAAATAGCTAAAAGCAAATGCCAGCAGCAATGCCAAAGCCATCATCGGAATTAAAGCCCCGAAGAACGACTGCCTGATTAATTTAAATTTGGATTTATTAAGTTCGAGTTCCAATGAACCTTCCAATACTATCAAAATAAGCCCTATTGTTCCTAAAACAGGAAGTATTGGAGAAAAATCAGGAAGTTGTATATTAAACCCTTGTGCAAGTTGCCTGGCTGCCCAACCTAACAGTAATAAAAGAATTACAGCAGGAATTTTTGTTTTAGATGATGTAAGATCAAAAACATAAGCGATTAAAAGCAAAACACAAAATGTGATAATAATAGTAGTTGTCATTGCTGGTAAATGTATTGTGAATTTATATACGCTCTTTAATATTAACGGTATGGGCAAGGCCTTGATTGATGCTATATTATAGAAATTATGGCGGGTTTAACAAAAAAGTACACTTACCTCAATCCCCCAATAATTTGTTAGGATGATACTTAATAAGAACTATGCCAAAAGCAATTATGCACACCACTTACTAAACCAATACAGCACCCTTTTGCATAGATGCACCATGGCAGTTATGGATATGATAGTAGGATTAATCCCTATAGTTCAATGCCGGTTTTCTATCACCCAGCAAAGCCTTGTATTGGTAACTGCCTTTTGATTGAAGGAATTCCAGTTTTGCCTTTTTTATTAATTCGGGATTTGTAAATAAATCAATGGCTGTAAAAGCCATTGTTTTTGAAGCAATCATCATGCCCTTTATGCCAATATCGGTGCCGCCACAGGCAACTGCCTGCCAGCTATGGTAACTGGTACCCGGCACCCAGGTAGCAGCTTCTAAACCTACTGTTGGTACCACATAACTTACATCCCCCACATCGGTTGATCCCTGGTTTTTTTGGATATGCAAAGGCTGTACTGTAGCAGCTGCATTGATGGGCGTTTCATTGGTTAAAAAACTGGTTTGAATGATTTTGGCAAAAGCAATTTCATCTGCAGTATAGGTTACACCACCTACTTTCTCCAAATTGGTTTGCATATTTTCTGCCAGGGTTTTATTAATCAGCAGGTCGTGGGTACCGCCAATAATTTCATACTCCATTTTAGTTTCTGTACCCATAGCTGCGCCTTCTGCTGCTTTGGTAATTCTGTCAAAAATAGAAACAGCCATGGTTTTATCCGGGTGCCTTACATAATAATATACTTCCGCAAATTCGGGTACTACATTGGGTGCTTTGCCCCCATTGGTAATTACATAATGCAAACGGGTTTCCTGTGGTATATGTTCCCGCATCATGTTTACCATATAATCCATTGCTTCTACGGCATCTAATGCAGAACGCCCCTGTTCTGGTGATACTGATGCGTGGGATGCATTGCCATAAAATCTGAATTTGGCTGATTTATTTGCCAATACACTGGTATACATTACTGAATTGTGGTCGCTGGGATGCCAATGCAATACAATATCTACATTTTGAAATAGGCCTTCTCTTACCATATACACTTTCCCGCTTCCGCCTTCTTCTGCAGGGCAACCAAATACTTTAATTGTACCTTTTATTTTGCCCGCTTCCAATAATTTGCTGATGGCTATTCCGGCAGCAACGGAGCCGGTGCCAAATAAATGATGGCCGCAGGCATGTGCACTATTTTTATTGGCAACCGGTGTTTTTGTAGGGGAATTATCCTGTGATAGTCCCGGCAATGCATCATACTCAGCCAGTATGCCAATTACCGGCGAACCGCTGCCATAGGTTGCCACAAATGCTGTAGGAATACCAGCTACACCTACTTCTACGGTAAATCCATTTTCCTTTAATGTACTTCGCAGCAGTGCTGCGCTTTTATTTTCTTTATACCCCAGTTCTGCATATTCCCAAATATTAAATGCAATTTTTTTATAGGCATCAAACCCTGATTGAATAGATAGTGCCGTTTCATTTTTTAAAGCATCAATTGCTTTGTTATTGCTTTGTGCCAGGCAATGGAATGTGCTGGTTATTGTTAGGATGGCGATAAGAATTTGTTTCATATTATTTAAAATAATCAATTTTATTGGATGGTATGGTGGTATTTAAGCCGCTTTAAAACGAAAAAGCCAAATGCAATTAAAGTGCTTTAAAAAAACCTATGAATTAGCACAGCGAATTGAAAACATTCAACGGAAGTTAATAAGAATAAGCCTTACAGCATTAAAATAGCCGGCTAATTGCTGATAGTAATATAAAATTGATTGCAATTATTACAGCAAACCAATTATTTTCTGTTTTTACTCACCTTCCTTTCTATGCGCACTAAAGTATTTTTCAAAATTTTTTCTCAATCCATTTGCCATAACTCTTGCAAGGACAAATTGTAGCGGTAGAGCAACAATTAATATAAATAACCCGACATACAAATTATTTGGAGTTCCGGCTGTAGAAAAATAAATGCAAACATTATACATACTGAATGGAACAAAAAACAGAAAAAACATTCCAAAAATTGAATTAGGTCGTAATAAAATTTCAATTTTGGTTTTCCCATTAACCGTTTCCACAATAGTGCCTTTTAAATATGCGGCGCTCCTTTCAAAATTTCTAATTACTGCAAGAGACCTTTTTGGTACTAATGAAAAACTATTCGGGAAGTTAATAAACTCTCCGATTAAGTTTGGAGATTGAAATAGGCCACTTTTATCGGAGAATAAGGAGTCGATCCTTTCTACTAGTTTCTCTTTAGGATAGTTTACTTCATAATTTATTTTCTGGTAATAAAATGTTTTTAAGAGAAGTTTAAACATAAAAGAAAGGATAGCTTTTATACGCCTGTAAATCAAATTTAGTAGCTATAATCAATAACATAAAATAGCCTCTCGATTGATTAAAATTACTACCTCATTTATGAAAGACTTTTTTATACTTTACACCTGTGAATAGAATTATACTACCAACGTCAAATACTCATTCGGCTGTTTGTTAAGCCGCCCAAAGTATCCTACCGTACAAGAGTGCGACGCAAGTAAAGTAAAATAGCAGTGCTTTTGCCTGGCCAATAATTACCATCTAAAATTGCCACCAATGGCTATTGGGATGAGCCTGATTGATGATGACCGGCTCGCCTATTTTTGGTGTGGTTACGGGTATATTTAATTGGGCTGCATGAGCCAGTACGCGTTGCACCGGCTCGTTCCAGGGATGCAGGGCCAGCGTAAATTTTGCCCAGTGCACGGGGAGTAACAGAGCGGCATTCAGGTCGGCAGCGGCTTGTACGGTTTGCTCGGGCATCATATGTATATGCGCCCAGGAGGGGTTGTACTGGCCGCTTTCGAGAATGGCTATATCAAACCTACCAAAGCGGTTGCCTATTGCTTTAAAATGGGTATCGTAACCAGAATCTCCACCCAGATAAAGGCGGTAACCGGCGGCTTCGAGCACAAAGGAAGACCATAATGTTTTTGCCCTTACCATGCCCCTACCGGAAAAATGCCGGGCCGGGGCTGCGGTAAGCTGTATACCTGTGTCTAGTTGATGGGTTTGCCACCAATCCATCTCGTGTATAATAGCTGCGGGATAACCCCAAAATTGCAGGTGTGCACCTACACCCAGCGAACAATATACTGAATTGACTTTTGGCTGTAATTGTATAATGGTATGATAATCCAGGTGATCGTAATGGTCGTGGGTTAGGATGAGGTAATCGATGGGCGGCATATCGGCAACGGTATATTCATTGCTGCCGGGAAATGCTTTTACCATAAAAGAAAACGGTGCGGCATTGCCACTAAAAACCGGGTCGATTAAAAAATTCTTGCCCCCAACCCTGATGAAATAAGAAGAATGCCCAAACCATACAATTACCGGATCTGTGCCATTTAACTGGTGCAAATTGGTTTTTATAAACGGCAATGGCGCTGGCGGTGCGGTGGTTTTGGGTTTATTGATATAATCTCTGGTAGTTTTTATAAATGAACCATCCTCACTCATTACCGGTGTTACGGAAATATTGGTAAAGCCTGATTTTTGGTAATTGGGCGATTGCATTAATGCTTCGAGGTGTTTGCCCGAAGGGTTGCTGCCAAATATTTTTAAGATAGACATGGTGCCGCAGTTTTACCCCAAAATAATACAGTTGTCCGAATGCCCTGCCTAAATTAACTGAATATTACCGTATTTACCTGTCCCGGCACTTTGCCAAAACGCTTTTCTACCACTATAAAACGGTGGTTGAAGATTTGCTGTAGCTGCGCTTTTACAAACAAGGTATGGGCAATATCGCCGGCTACCCAAAATGGAATTTTATAATGTACAATATCCGTCATTTCTACACCACCGGTTATGGGTTTAAAATGGTGCTGGTGGTGCCACATGCTATAGGGGCCATAGCGTTGTTCATCTACAAAATATTGTTTATCCAGCACATGGGTTATTTCCGTCATCCAGTATAAGGGAATACCCAAAACAGGTTTTACGGTATATTCAATTATTTGTCCGGGGTACATGGTATCGCCATGGTGATTGCTGATGATATTAAAACCCAGATTGGCCGGGGTAATATGTTTTAAATTATCGGGGCGACTAAAAAACTCCCAGGCAGTATCAATATCTACCGGAATTTGCTGTACTGTTTTTATGGAATAAACTTTGCTCATATAAATACTGCTTAGATTACACACTAAACAATATTAGTGCTATTAAGTTGCAGACAAAGGGGTTTATTTTAGGCAACATGGTAATGGTTGTTTTATGGCAGGGTAATTCATCTGCTATTTTACAACACAATACAAATACAGATATATGTAAACCATGCACTAAAATATGTGCGGTATTGGCTAACTTTCCACAAAAGAAAGAAAGGAATTATCATGTTTGCTCAAATTATTTACCCGGCAACTATAACACCTGCTGCCCTGGATACCTTGTTGGAGAAAGGATGGTTTAGAATGCGGCAAACCGTTTTTACCACACATTTTCTTTGTTTTCAAAACAGGTTTTACGACGCTATTTGGCTAAGGGTGGTATTGGCCAATATTGGTTTACCCAAAGAACAAAAGAAACTAAAAAACCGGTTTCGGGTAGTGGTGGCACCCACAGTAATAACCCCTGAGCTGGAGACTTTATATAGCCTGTATCTGGAACAGATTAGCTTTGAATTATCAGAAACACTGGAGAAACATTTACAGGGCACAGAAACCCATAATCGTTTTAATACGCATACCGTACATATTTATGATGGAGACCTGTTGATTGCCGCAGGCTTTTTTGATATTGGACAACACAGCGCAGAAGGTATTACCAATATTTACCACCCTGATTATAAAAAATACAGCCCCGGCAAACTACTTATTCATTTAAAAATGGATTACTGTAAGGGGTTGGGACTGCACTATTTTTACCCGGGTTATTTTGCGCCGGGTTATGGTGTGTTTGATTATAAATTAACCATTGGTACTGCAGGTATGCAATACTTGCACATTACCAAACAGGCTTGGCTGCCTATTGCAAATTTTAATGCAGCGGCCAATCCGCTGCAAATAATGGTAGAAAAATTACAGCAGTTGCATACTGCTTTTACCCAAAAAAATATTCGTTCGCATATTTGGTATTACCGGTATTTTGATGCCAACCTGGATGCGCAGATTATGATACCGCTTTTTGATTTTCCGGTGTTTTTATCGCTGCAGCACAATATAGAAGACGAACATTTAAGATTGGTTGTATATAATTTTCTTGACGAAAAATTTCACTTGTTGCAATGCACTTCTATCATTGATATTGATACCCAAATAACCGGCAGCACTATATTTGGCGCCCACCTGCTTAAAACAGAGGGGGAGTTTTTTGCATCCGCCAGTATAGCAGAAATGATTGAAGCTACCACGGCTTTGGAGCAAATGGATCAATTGTAAAATTAATATTGGCTGTTTTGCTGCCACAAGGGAAGAACGGTGCAGTGTGCGACGCAAGTGCAGCCGCCAAAATTACCCATGCCGGGCCCATAAGTTATACAATCAAATACTGGCAAGTATTTTTATTGGCCGGGCAATATAACCCATAGGAAGCCCGGTTGCGTCGCACTCTTGTACGCCATCACTTTACTCAGCCAGTAAGGCATTAATAGCATTGTGGTATTGGGTAAAATTAAAACCACTTAGCACCTGTTGCATCATGGCTTGTATTTGTGGGTTACATAAATTACCCATACTGCCTTCGTGTGTATGCTGCAGGTGAATATCGTAAGTAAAATTACCGGCTTCTATGGCCAGCCCCACTTGTTTATACGCATCTCTGAAAGGTGTACCCTGTAATACCAGTTTATTTACCTCTTCTACACTAAACAGGTATTTGTATTTTTCATCCTGTAGTATATCTTGTTTTACCTGCATATTGGTGAGCATTAAACCCATCATATCTATACAGCTGCGCAGGGTATCAAATGCTGGGAACAAATGTTCTTTTAGCAATTGCAAATCGCGGTGGTAACCACTGGGCAGGTTGGTGGTCATCATCATAATCTCGTTGGGCAGGGCTTTTATCTGGTTGCATTTTGAACGGATGAGTTCAAATACATCGGGATTTTTTTTATGGGGCATAATACTGCTGCCTGTAGTAAGCTCGGCCGGGAAACTGATAAAGCCAAAATTCTGGTTCAGGTACAGGCAGGCATCCATTGATAAACGGGCCAGTGTATCGGCCACATTGGCCAGTGCCATAGCTACGATTCTTTCTGCCTTACCACGACCCATTTGCGCATAAACCACATTGTAATTTAGTTCGGCAAATCCCAGCAGTTGGGTAGTAAGTGTTCTGTTAATAGGAAATGATGAGCCATAGCCAGCCGCAGAACCCAATGGGTTTTTATTTACCATATCGTAAGCGGCCTTCAGCTGTATGGTATCATCCACCAGACTTTCGGCATAAGCACCCAGCCATAACCCAAAAGAAGAGGGCATGGCCAGTTGTAAATGCGTATAGCCAGGTAATAAATCGTTTTTAAATTTCTCACTTTGTGTTATCAGTAATTCAAATAAAGATTGTACCGATTGCACGGTTTGTTCTACCTGGGCACGTAAAAACAATTTTACATCTACCAATACCTGATCGTTACGGCTGCGGGCTGCATGTATTTTTTTACCTGTATCGCCCAATTTTAGTGTAAGCAGGTATTCTACCTGTGAGTGTACATCTTCAATAGTATCTTCTATGGTAAAAGCGCCCTGTTGGGTAGTGGTATAAATATTTTTTAGCTCGGCAGTTAGCATGGCAGCTTCTTCCAGGGTTAATAACCCTACGGTGGCCAGCATTTTGGCATGAGCAATATTTCCCAATACATCGTATGGTGCCAGCAACAAATCAAAGTCGCGGTCGTTACCCACTGTAAAGTGTTCTACTTCTTTTAAAGAGACGGTATTTTTTGCCCAGAGTTTCATGTTACAACTTACTGCCAACTCCAACCCCCACAGCACCCTGCTGCCGGAAATTGTTGCAAGCGATTATAAAATTTTATCCAATAACTGAATATAGAGGTCAATACCATTTCGTATTTCCTCTATATAAATAAATTCATCTGCGGTATGGCTGCGGGCACTATCGCCGGGGCCCATTTTTAAGGTAGAGAAATTCATGAGCGCCTTATCGCTGGTAGTAGGCGAGCCATAATAGGTACGGCCCAATGCAACACCTGCCTTAATTAATGGATGATCTAATGAAATGGCGGTAGATCTTAGTCTTGAACTGCGGGGCTGTACATCGCAACTGGTATTGGCGGCAATTACCCCTAGCACTTCTTCAAATGTGTAGAGTTCATTTACCCGAACATCCACAGTAAATTTACACTCATGCGGTACCACATTATGCTGCGAACCGGCATTAATAATGGTAACACTCATTTTCATGGGACCAAGCAAATCTGATACCTTTTCGTAAGTATGGGTGCGGAACCATTCAATATCTTTTAATGCTTTGTAAATGGCATTATCGCCTTCTTCACGGGCAGCGTGGCCGGCTTTGCCATGGGTGGTGCAATCCAGTACCAGCAAGCCTTTTTCAGCAACGGCCATATTCATCAATGTTGGTTCGCCAACTATGCCAAAATCTATTTTAGGTAAGCGGGGTAATAAAATTTCTACCCCGTTATGACCCGAAATTTCTTCCTCGGCGCTGGCGGCAATAACAAGATTATAATTTAGGTTAGGCTCGTTATAATAATAAATAAATGTGGCAATTAAAGATACCAGGCAACCACCTGCATCATTGCTACCCAGGCCATACAATTTGCCATCTTTCTCCACCGGTGTAAAGGGATCGAGTGTATATGCTTTATTGGGCTTTACCGTATCGTGGTGTGAGTTGAGAAGTATGGTGGGCTTACTCTCATCAAAGTATTTATTTTTTGCCCAGATATTATTGAGATAGCTATGGGGGATAATATTCTTAGACTCCAGGAAATGTTCAATAATTTCTGCGGTATTATCTTCTTCTTTACTGAATGAAGGAGTACTGATGAGCTTTTTTAAAAGGCCAACTGCATCTGCAAACAGTGAATCTAATTGTTGGTTACTCATGTATAATACTTGTACCTGATTGTTGCTGAATTAATTGCTGCAATTGTTCTGCTTTACCAATTACCACCCGATGCACTCCGCGGTTTAATGCGGCAAATGCATTGTCCAGTTTTGGTATCATGCCGGCAAAAATGATGTTTTGCTGTTTTAACTGCGCATACGATGCCTGTGTAATAGCGGGGATTACGGTACTATCGTCATCGGCATTAAGTAATACCCCTGCTTTTTCAAAGCTGTAAATTAAATGTACCTGGTAAAGAGCACTCATGGCCTGAGCAATTTCCTGTGCTATGGTATCGGCGTTGGTATTTAATAACTGGCCTTCCATATTATGTGTTATAGGTGCCATTACCACTGTTACCTGTTGTGCCAGCAGGCTTTGTAAAACGGGTGTATTAACCTTATCTACGTCACCAACAAAACCATAATCAATGGTGGCATGCTGTCTTTTATGCGACTGAAGAATATTACCATCTGCACCACAAAGCCCAATGGCATTGCATTGGTTAGCCTGTAAATGTGCCACTATATTTTTATTAATATAACCGGCATATACCATGGTAACAATACGCAGGGTGTCAACATCGGTTACTCTTCTGCCTTCTATCATTTGCTGTTCAACACCTAACTGGGCAGCCAGTTTTGTGGCCAGTTTACCGCCACCATGCACCAGTATTTTTTTACCCTCAATACCGGCAAATGCAGTTAGAAATGAAGAAAGTTGTGCTTCATCATCGATAATATTACCGCCTATTTTTATTACGTATAGTGGCTCCATGATTTATTTATTGTTGCGCAGTATAGCTGCTATTACAGCCTGTGCAGCCCATACCCGGTTGGCGGCCTGCTGGGTTACAATACTGTTGGGGCTATCCAGCACTTCATCACTTAACTCTATGTTTCTTCTAACGGGCAGGCAGTGCATTACTTTGGCATTATTGGTTAAGCCTATCTTTTGCTCTGTTAGCATCCAGCGGGGATCGTTTTCGTAAATTTTACCATAATCTGTATAGGTGCTCCAGTTTTTTACATATACAAAATCAGCATTTTGCAGAGCTTCATCCTGATTATGAGTAATGGTTGCGCCATTGGTAAAATTCGTGGACAGCTCATAATCTTCCGGATGTGTTATTACAAAATCAGCACCGCCCCAGGCATTTACCCATTGGGCAAAACTATTGGCCACGCATTGTGGTAATGGTTTTACATGCGGTGCCCAGGTGAGTACAATTTTAGGTTTGGCCTTTGTAAGCAAGGGTGCTGCCATAAGACATTCCTGAATGGTAACAATATCGGTTAAAGATTGCAGTGGGTGAAGGGTAGCACTTTCCAGGCTAATTACCGGTACACCACAATATTTTATAAACTGTGAAATATATAATTCACTATAATCGTCTTCGCGGTTTTTGAGGGAGGGGAATGTTCTTATGCAAAGCATATTAAAATAACTGCCTAGTATAGGTGCTGCATCTTTAATATGTTCTACCGTATTACCACTCATGATGGCACCTTCTTCAAATTCAAGTGCCCAGCCTTCTTTATCTACATTAAATACAATGGCTTCCATGCCCAGGTTGGCCGCAGCTACCTGCGTGCTTAAACGGGTGCGTAAGCTGGGGTTTAAAAACAGCAGGCCAATACGTTTATCTGCACCCAAGGTTCTATCCGCCAGGGGGTTTGATTTATAGACTAATGCCTGTTGCACCAGTGCATTGATATCAGTTACATCGTTAACGGAGATAAATTGTTTCACCTTACCTGAAATTTTAAATATTGCTTGGTTGTATTGCTTGTTTTAATTTTTGCCTGTTGCCAATTACCCTTAAAATCCATCCCAACGTTTTGCTTTTACAGTTATGCTGTTTTTTGTTGCCATGCATTGTGCCGTACAAGAGTGCGACGCAAGCGGTGATGATTTGAAAAACAATATGCCGGGTCCATACTTAGACGGCACAGATTGCCATTTTTTATTGCTGCTTACAATTTTAAAGCCGCTATGGCCTTTTGCAAAGTATCAACAAAAACATCTATCTGCGCCTTGCTTACTGCCAGCGATGGCAATAAACGTATGGTATTGGGCTTGGCTTCGCCGGTAAAAATATGGTATTGCTGCAATAGTGTTTTACGCAGGTCTTTAATATCATCGGGCACATCAAAGCCTATCATTAAACCGCGGCCACGAACATTGGCAATACCTGTGGTTGCCTGCAACCTGCTGATTAAGTAGTTGCCGTTTTGTAAAGCCGCTTCTATCAGTTGATCCTGTTCAATTACTTCTAGCACGGCCAATGCGGCTGCACATGCCAGATGATTGCCCCCAAAAGTAGTACCCAACATGCCATATTTAGGTTTTATATGGGGTGCAATGAGGATACCGCCAATAGGGAAACCATTGCCCATTCCTTTTGCCATGGTATATATATCTGCCGAAACACCGGCATAATCGTGTGCAAAGAATTTACCACTGCGGCCATAACCACATTGTACGCTATCAGCTATATACACTGCTCCATACTGATTGCATAATGAACGAATGAGCTGCAGGAAAGTATCGTGGGCTACATTAATACCGCCAACGCCCTGTATACCTTCGATGATTACCGCTGCTACGTCATTTCCGTGCTGATTAAAATATTCTTGCAGGGCATCTGCATCGTTAAAGGGCAGAAAATCTACATTGCTGGTTTCGTTAACCGGTGCAATGATGGAGGGATTATCGGTTGCCGCAACTGCCAATGATGTTCGGCCATGAAACCCTTTGCTAAAGGCAATGATTTTTTTGCGGCCGGTATAAAATGAAGCCAGTTTTAAGGCATTCTCATTTGCCTCGGCACCACTGTTTACAAGGAATAACTGATAATCGGTTTTACCACTTACGTTACCCAGTTTTGTAGCCAGTTCCTGTTGTATGGGAATTTGAATAGAATTAGAATAGAAAGCAATTTTATGCAATTGATCTTCTATGCGCTGTACCCAATGTGGCTGGGTATGGCCAATGCTTATAACGGCATGGCCGCCATACATATCCAGGTATTGGGTGTTATGTTCGTCCCAAACATAAGAGCCTTGTGCTTTTAGGATGGTGATATTGTTAAGTGGATAAACGTCGAATAATGTCATGTTGTAAGATGTACTTTTTATGTTTTATTTGTTAGCCGCTGGCATATAAACATATACCAGGGCATAATTTGCATTTAAAACCCGATGGCTTTTAAATGCAAACCGGCTGTTTCTTCCAGTCCAAATAGCAGGTTCATGTTTTGTACGGCTTGCCCTGATGCCCCTTTTAAAAGATTATCAATAGCGCTATGTACTACCAGCTTATTTCCAATTTTTTCTAATTGAATTACGCACTTATTGGTATTTACCACCTGCTTTAAAAAGATGGCATCATCGCTTACAATGGTAAACGGATGACCTTCATAGAACTGATGGTATATGTTTTTAATTGATTCTATTGGTGCATCGCAGTGAAGGGTTGAGCTTACAAAAATACCGCGGGTAAAATCGCCACGCCATGGTACAAAGGAGATATCAATAGCACCCGATAATTGTAATTGGGCCAGCGATTCACCAATTTCGCCCAAATGTTGGTGGGTAAGTGTTTTGTATGCCTGTATATTATTTGCCCTCCAGCTAAAATGCGAGGTAGCTGCCAGGCTTTGTCCTGCGCCTGTAGAGCCGGTGATACCTGTTGTATATACATCAGTTAGCCATCCTTCTTTGGCCAATGGCAACAGACCCAACTGAATAGCAGTTGCAAAACAGCCGGGATTGGCAATATTATGAGCCGTAGTAATTGCTGCCCTGTTTAATTCGGGCAGGCCATAAACAAAATTACGGGTACCCAATTGCGCATTGGCTGCGAGGCGAAAATCGTTGGAAAGATCAATTATTTTAATATGCGGGGCAATGGTATTGGCTGCTAAAAACTTTTTAGCTTCGCCATGGCCGGTACATAAAAAAAGTACATCAATGGCATCTGTTAATTCGCTGGTGAAATGAATGGCGGTTTCGCCAATAAGATCGTGGTGTACTTTATGCAGTGGGTTGCCGGCATTGCTATTGCTGTGTACAAAATTTATTTCTACCTGCGGGTGGTGAATTAGCAAACGCAATAATTCGCCGCCGGTATAACCGGCCCCACCAATAATACCTGCTTTAATCTTTTTCATCCGCATCAGATTTTACCATATGGAACATGGCGGTTTGATTACCAAAAATTTTGCTAAACCCACGCACATCATCTCCCGTCCAGCCGTTATTCATTTCGCCGTATTTACCAAATTTGCTGTTCATTAAATCGTATTTGCTTTCAATGCCTATTACCTGAAAACGATAAGGCATCAGTTGTACAAATACTTTACCACTTACATTTTGCTGGGCGCTTTGCAAAAAGGCTTCAATATCCCTCATTACGGGGTCTAAAATCTGGCCTTCGTGCATCCAGTTACCATAAAAATTGGCAATGGTATCTTTCCAGCTTAGCTGCCATTTTGTAAGCACATGTTTTTCCAGTGCATGGTGTGCTTTTAAAATTACCATTGGGGCTGCGGCTTCAAAGCCTACACGGCCCTTTATGCCTATAATGGTATCGCCAACATGTATATCTCTGCCAATACCAAATGGACCGGCCAGTGATTGCAGGTGCTGAATAGCATCAGCCGGGTGAGAAAAGGTTTCATCATTTACAGCTATCAATTCACCTTTTTCGAAGGTCAGGCTTACTTCTTCGCCGGTAGTTTTTGTTACCTGTGTAGGCCATGCTTCCTCGGGCAACATGCCTTTAGATTGCAATGTTTCTTTACCACCTACGCTGGTACCCCATAAACCTTTGTTGATGGAGTAGGCAGCTTTATCAAAATTCATATCTACCTTTTTGTTTTTCAGGTAGGTTATTTCTTCTTCGCGGCTAAGCCTTAAATCGCGGATGGGAGTTATTATTTCAACGCCGGGAATCATGATATTAAAAATCATATCAAACCTTACCTGATCGTTACCGGCACCCGTACTACCATGCGCTACGGCATTGGCCTGATGCGTTTTTACATGTTCGGCAATATGCAGTGCCTGCATTAAACGCTCGGCACTAACACTAAGGGGGTAGGTATTATTTTTTAGCACATTACCAAATACCAGGTATTTAATCATGCGGTCGTAGTAGGTTTTTACGGCATCTACAGTAGTATGGGTTTTTACGCCAAGTGCATAGGCATGTGCTTCTATACGGGCCAGTTCGGCTGCATCAAAACCACCTGTGTTTACAATTATGCTGTGCACTTCATATCCTTTGTCTTCGCTAAGGTATTTTACGCAATAGGTGGTATCTAAACCGCCCGAAAAACCAAGTACTACTTTTTTCATTGCTACAATTATACGTTTTAAAGAATGCTTTTACTATTGTGTTAAAAGGGCCTGGGTTTGGTACTTAGCTAATAGCTGCTATTGGGCTTTGTTGTGTCACTCACTTGTACGCCTGGTACATTATGCAGCCAGACATGTATACAATTTGGTTCTAATGCATTTAACTGCTGCCATAAGCTATGCAGTACAAGAGTGCGACGCAAGTAAAGCTGTATTACCCCACCAAAGACGGGCCCATACAGGCTGTATTGTTAGAAGTTAAAGAAATAATGCATTAACGATTTTGGTCTGGAGGCGCCAATGGTTTCTTTTTCTTTTTTACCAAAAATGCGCTGCTTAAGCCTTAGTAAGCGCTCGTATACTTTACTGTCTTTTTCAAACTGCTCTTTGGTTTCTGTTGGCTCGTAATGATCAGCAGGATCGAATAGCATGGCGGTACACATGCAATTTTTTCTTTCTTTAGCCATTAGAATATCGTAGTTAACACAGCTTTTGCAACCAGCCCAAAAAGCTTCATCCTGTGTTAGCTCAGAGTAGGTTACGGGCTCGTAACCCAGTTCGCTGTTTATTTTCATAACAGCTAATCCGGTGGTAAGTCCGAATATTTTAGAATCGGGGTATTTTTCGCGGCTTAGTTCAAAAATTCGTTTTTTAATATTTTTGGCTACTCCACTTTTTCTAAACTCGGGGGCTACAATTAAACCGCTGTTGGCAACATAGCTGCCATGGCTCCAGGTTTCTATATAACAAAAGCCAACCCATGTAGCATCGGCGGTATAAGCAATAACGGCTTTGCCTTCTTTCATTTTATCGGCAATATATTGGGGGCTTCTTTTGGCAATACCGGTACCACGGGCTTTGGCCGATGATTCCATTTCGTTGGTAATCGTGTCTGCGTAATGAATATCGCCACTATGGGCTACACGAACGATAATATGTTGTTCCACTGCTGTAAATTGATAAAACTGATGATTGAAAATTATGTGCCTGTGCAGCTAGCATTAGGCTGCCGGGAATGGTGTAAGAGCTGATATTCCGCATTAAAATGCTGGTGTGCTGGTGGAATATCAGATTCTGGGTCGTCGCACCGGTCGGGGGCAGAAAGGGTTAGGCAAAGCAACAACACCCATCGCAAAAGGATGGAAAGCCAAATGGTATATATGTGTTGTGTTATTTTTCAACTTCAGTTCTGAATAAAATGGTGATGCTTATTTTTTAATTCGGTGCAAAAATAATGATGTTTATAAAATGTGGAGACATTTTTTTTAAAAAGCTTTTGTAAAATTTACAAAACCAATGAATGTTTGTGTTTTTAAACCCCTATTTATTGGAGGTTATTTATTCTTTCGCTGGTTTTGTTGAAATTTCTTTCTTGCTGCTTTGATTGTCGGTTGCATCCTTATCCGGGGCTAAAACTGGTATATCGGACCGTAGATGAACATCAGTTTGTGGAAATGGAATTTCGATATTATGCTGTTTAAAGGCTTCGTGCACCTGTATTAATACCTGGCTTTTAATTACAATAAAGTTGTTGTTATCGCACCAGAAGAGCATCCGGAAATTAACAGCACTATCGGCAAATTCGTGTGCCAGAATAAGCGATGAAGGGTTCTTTTCTATGCCTTCCTGATTGAATACAATTTGTTTGAGGATATCTTCAACCTGCCGCAGGTTACTGCTATAGGAAACCCCCACTAAAATTTCTACCCGTCTAAACTGGCTGCTAAGTGTCCAGTTAACAATATGTTGCGAGAGCAGATCTCCATTGGGGATAATTACATCTGAGCCTTCTACGGTAGACATTTTACTGGAGCGGATACCAATTTCCTTAATAGTGCCATAACGGCCACCTACTTCAATACTATCGCCAATATGAATAGGTTTTTCAAAAGCGATAATAATACCACTTACCAGGTTATTTACAATATTTTGCAAACCAAAACCAATACCTACACCCAGGGCACCTATAATAATGGTGAGTTTATCCATTGGAATACCGGATGCAGCAAAGGCAAATAATATTCCCAACGAAAAAATACCCAACCTAATTAACAAAAGCGCACTACCCCATTTATTACGCTTAATACTACCGCCTGCTGTATTATGATCGAATAACAAAACGATGAGCTTGCTCAGGAAAGAAGCTACCCATATAACCAGTAAGAATATAACAATACTTTGAAAGTTGAATGTGGTATTGCCTACCGTTCTTTCCTCGGTTAAAAAATCTTTTACCGTTTCGGCAATGGTATCGTACAGGTTTAGATTACTAAAAAGTATAATTAACCAGGCAATAATGGCAACTGTATTTAATCCCTTTAACAGGTTTTGCCTGATGGCATGAAAATTAAAATAGGAAACAAAAAAAGAAACCTTGTTGTAGGCTTCAAACTGTAAGTATATGGCTTCTACAACTATTTGTACGCAGGCATACAATGCCTGAGCAGATAAAATGCTATACACTGCACTGCTGGCAAAAAACTTGGACAATATATAACACCCAAACAAATTGGCAACAAGGGCACAACTCATTTGTGCAATAAAAAATATCAATACGGGTCTGGCGTAACGTGGTAATTCCCTGCCCGGGTTTTCCAGCTTAATAAACGTAATGATACCCATAATAATGGCTGCCACAACTAATAACAATTGCAGCCAGCGTTCTGCAATGGTGGTAAAATAGATGATGTTCATAAAGCTTACACTTAAGAACAACAACACAAAGGTGATCCAGTATTTTCTAAACCAATGTAAAAAGGTTTTCCATATAAGTACCGTATATACAATTGCTAATAACGACCATTGCAGGGTGATAAACGAGGGAGGGGGATGCAGGTAAGTAAAGGGTAAAAATGTAATTACAAATACTGCTGCTGCCAGAAAAGGGTTCAATTGAATAATAACAAGGTTGGATAGAACGGCTTTGCTGTTTTCATTGTAATTGCGAATACGCTTCATATTAAACACAAACCAGCCAAAAAGCAATAAGATACATACAAAGCCACCAATGGTATGCGAACTATTTGTTGACAAATAAGCACCAATAACCTTTTGCATGCCCTGCAGCGAAATTGTTATCACCTCAAAAAAACTGCGCGGTGTATTAATTTCATTGGCTTTCCAAATGGATGGCTCTTCCGGGCGCCATAAGCGCTTTTGAAAATGCTCTATCTGATAATTTACTTTTGTAAGTGCTGCATCGGTATTTAAATATGTGGAGGAAACCCGGTTTTGTAAAATGCCAATACGCAAAACACACTGCTTATTTGCCGAATCGCAGGATTTCCATTTTTGCACAATACTACCCAGCTGGTATATATACAATTCTCTTAAAACTGAATCTTCGGGCATTACCAGCCAACTGCTATCCCTGCTTAAAACATGCAGACGGTCGTGTATTTCAGCCAAATTATGGCTCATTTCGGCTAAACTGGCTTGCCATTTTTTAAGCTTATAAGTAGTTTCCAGCAAAATGCTTTTACTGGCTTTTAAACTTCTAAAACTTTCCAGTTTTTCGTTACCGGACTGGCTATAGGTACTTATAATGGCTTCCACATCAGGTAATCCGTCACTTATATCCAGGGTATCAAAACCTCGTTCCAGCAAATTATTGGCGTCATTAATAACTGCAGTTACAATTTCTATTTTTTGTAACAGCCCTGAAACAGCCGTATCACTTCTTTTATTGGCATGCGTTGCTTTCTTAACTGCTTTTGGCGTATCAACTATTGGTTTAGAAGTGTCTGTAATTTCCTGTTGTTGGGCAAAAGCATTAAGTCCACAGGCAACAACAGCAAAAAAGGTTAACAAAAAAATGCGTTTAACTCTGCCCATATACAAAAGTTGATATCGGAAAATTAACACATTTTACTATGGCATAGAAAAATTGCCATTAACTATCGTAATAAACCCGCCGACCACAATATGGCATAATAGGATTTTTGGTATTTAATCCTCAATTCTATCAGCTTTTGAGCAGTTTCAATCAGTTTGTTTTCCCGGGAGTTTACCATAAACAAACTACTCTCTCCATTGCTTAGTTTAAGTTCTTCCTGCCTTAATAATCCTTTCAAACCCGTATACGCATTTTTTGTGATTTCAATTTGAGCATTCACTTGAATAAACTGGTTATAGTAACTTCTAATTTTATTTTCCACTTCCCATCGCTTGGCAGCAAATGCATAATTAGTTTCCTGAATTTTTAGCTTTGCCGTTTTATAATCTCCGCGGCCTTCACGCAAAAACAACGGAAGTTTAAAATCAATACCCCATTTATAATTATTTTCTACAAATGCGGCATTCACCCCTTTCAAAACATAGTAATCCTTATTCAGCAGATTTGCTTTAGCATTTAAAACAGGTAGCAGGCTTTGCAGTTTTAATTTACGCTCTACTTCCAGCGCATCTAACTTTAAGGTATAACTTCTTAATGCAGGGTTTTCAATAGCTGCTTTGGTAACCAGTTCATCAATAGGTTGGGGCATAACAGCCATAGTAAATTGAAGGGTATCAGGTTTATATTCCTGCGGTACCTGATAAGGCACATCATTCTCCTGCCACAAATAATTAGATAATTCTATGCCGGCATCATTTATTTTTTGCATGGCATCGGCCTGCAGCATTTGAAAATTAAGTACCTGTGTATAAGCTTCCAGGGTATCCATTGCAGCCCTGTCGCCATTGGCATAGGCTATTTGTACCAATCTGAAACGTGCTGTTGCTACTTGCTGGTACTGGGTATACAACATATACAACTGATAATTACCCGCCCATTGCCAGTATGCCGTATAGGCATCAAATAACAAATTATTAATTACCTGTATTTTTTCCTGATTGCTTTGACTTTGAAATATTTTGGCCTGTTGTAGTGCGGCACGCCGCTTATCCATTACCAAACCTTTTAGCAGGGGCATTTCAATCCCCAGATAACTGGTTTTACCGGTACTTAATTCCGGATTCATGTAAGCGCCCCCATTATTTTCAAGGCCGGCTTTTATATCGGCGCCAATACGGGTAGGTATTTTAAGTTCGGGATTTGTATGATAATAATAGTTCTTCCCGTCAAATGTTTTCCGGGTGGCATCCATGGCAAATGTGGGGTCGAAATTACCTCGTGATGCCATCAGTTGCGCATCTGCTTTATCTACCAATATATTGGCCTGCTTTGCCACCGGGTGATATGATTTTACCTGTTGTATAAATGCATCAACTGAAAACAATGTGGCATTGTTTTGTTGCGCAGTAGCTGTAACAGCCAGCAGAAGAAAAATTATTACAACTGCATTTATTTTCATTGTTTAAATTATTTTATGAGCCTGGCTTTGGTTGTAATTAAAAACATTGTTGCGTCGCACTCTTGTGCTGCAAACCAACAGGCAGCTTACAAAACAACAGCCAACAGCCGGGCTAAGTTATAAACGTACAAGTGTGCGACACAAGGATGCTGCTTTAGGATACTACAGACCGGCCAATCACCCTGTATTTAAATGTTGTATTATTTTGCTTTATCCGTTTTAGTATCTGTTGCCGGCTTATAATAATCCGGCGGGAAGCCATTAATGTTACGCCATAGTTCGTATCCAATTGGAACATCTTTTAACAACGCTATACCATTTGCGCCTCCACCCATCCGTAATTGTTTGGGCCAGGGTTTTGCATCAGGATCTTCTTTTACCAAAACCCTAAATTTACCATCCTTGTTGGTATTATTTTCTGACGCCACTACCACACCTGCAAAGGAACCATAAGAAGCAGCAGGCCATCCTGAGAACACAATTGCCGGGAAACCATCGAATACAAAGCGCACTTTTTGCCCCGGTGTAATTAAAGGCTGATCCATTGGTGATATAAACAATTCCACCGCATATTCAAAATGATCGGGAACAATTTCTACAATCATATCACCTTCTTTCAACACTTCGCCAATACCTGCTTTTTTGGCGGCTACAATTTGCCCGCTTTGTGGGGCAAGCACATAATATTGCTTATTGCGTATATCGTAATTGGCATATATATTTTGCAGTTTAGAAATATCGGCTGCTGTAGATGCGGCATTGGAAATAGAACTAAACCTATCACCTTCGGCTTTGGATATTTTATCGGTATACTCTTGTTCTGCACTGTTTTTTTCTATACGCAGGTTGATAAGCTCCTGCTTTGATTGCAATAATTTATTTTCGGTACCTAACTTTTTAGCCAGTGTATTTTGATAAGTTACTTTTCTTCTTTCAAAATCTACCAATGAAATTACACCACTATCCAGCATTTGCTTTGCCGCATCTATCTGGCGTTGGGTAACGGAAAGTTCGTTTAATACTGCACCCAAATCCATACTATCGGTTTGCACTTTTAATGCCTGTTGCTTTAATTTAATATCCAATTGGTTTAGCTTCAATTGCAGGCCCTGTGTTAATGCCTGCACCTGCACTTCTGCAGTAGCGGCCTTATTATTATACCCATCTGCTGATGCTGTTTTAGCATCTATTTGCTGTTTGGTTCTGTTTAGCAATTCGGGGTCCATATAATCTACTTTTACCTCGCCCAATTGCAGAATGGTATCGCCGGCTTTTACATAATCGCCTTCCTTAACATACCAGTTCAACACTTTACCGGCAATAATATTATTTACTTCCTGAGGCCTTTGTTCGGGTCTTAAAGTAGTTACAGTACCCTTAGCACGGATATTTTGTGTCCAGGGTAAAAACAAGATGATCAGTATGATAAGCAATATGCCAAACATCCATTTTTTTACGGTTGTTTTTTTATGGATGGCATAGATGTTATTGAAGGACTGGTATAGTGAATGCTCCTCTTTACCAGCTATTTCGTTGTGCAAAAAAGTATTCATCAGTCAATTTTTTGTGTTTGAATGTCTTGCCAGTTACCAGATGCTGTTACAGTGCCATCCTGTAACCAGTACACATTATCGCAGGCACCGGCAATAACAGGATTTGAAGTGGCAATGATAATCGTGGCATCAATATCGTTCTTTATAAAGTCAAGTATTTGTTTTGCATAGGTTGCATCAATATCGTGGATAGGTTCTTCCAGTAACAGCAAACGGTGCCGCCCCAATAATGCACGCATCAGTAAAATGGTTTGTATTACTTTTTTGGGCAAACGCTTACCTGTTGGATCGAGAATCGTATCATACCCATCATGTTGATGTTGAACAAACTGCGATAACCCTGTGATGGCTGATAAAGCGGCTACTTCTTCCAGGCTGATGTTTGTATTTCCCATGGTTAGGTTATCTAACAGGCTGGCTTTAAAAATATCCTGTGCATTTAATAAGATACCCGTTTGTGAACGAAGTGAGTGAAGGTTATAATTTCCTACAGGCACCTCATCAATTAAAACATTACCGGTAAATTCTTTAAAAGCACCTGTAAGCAGGCGTAATACAGTAGATTTTCCTGCACCTGATTTGCCCATTATGGCAATATGTTGCCCCGGCTTTATATCAATAGAAAGGTTATTTAGTACACTATTACCATCCGGATATTGAAAATGAACATTATTAAAATTGATTGCTACTCCCTGAGTTTTAAGAGGCAATGATAAACTACCTTCTGTTTCGGTTTCGCTTTCGGTTATTTTGCCCAGTTTCTCTAAGGCAGTAAGTACATCGTATACCTTATCAAGACTTACGATAAATTTTTCTACAGCTGCTATTATGCTTAGAATTACAATTTCCGCCGCTACAAACTGGCCAATATTTAATTGCTGATCTACCAATAAAACAGCACCTACTATAAGCATTGCTGCGGTGATGATTACTTTAAATGCAATCAGGCTCCAGTATTGTTTAAGCAAAACCTTAAAATGGGCTGTATGTGCATGGAGGTAGCCCATGGTTAGTTTATCGGTTTCTTTTAAATGCAGCGAGGTACCTTTTGAATATTTAAAAGTTTTTATGGTACGGGCAATTTCTTCCAACCAGGCCGCTACCTTATATTTATAATCGCTGGCTTTAAGATTAGTTTCCATACCCTTGATAGAGGTGAACCGTAAAATAAGCAGCAGCACCAGAAACAAAACCAAACCAAAAACAATAAATACCGGATGATAGAAGGACAATAATATTAGCCCGAATATCAGTTGTATGGTTGCTGCCGGAATATCAATTAATAATTTTGAGATGCCTTTTTGCAGAGACATGGTATCAAAAAACCGATTGATAAGTTCGGGCAGGTAGTAGTTATCCAGTTTTTGAATATTCATTTTCGGCAGGCGATCTGTTATTTCAAATGAATACCGCACAAATATTTTCTGTTCTACCTTCTCTGTAAGCTGCATTTGTTTTATTTGCAAAAAGCCACTAAAAAAAACACCTGCCACTACCAGTGATATGAGTATGATGATTGAGGTAGAAACCGAACCAGCCAATACAAAACCTATAATGGTTTGTATACCCAATGGTACAGAAAGTTGTACTAAGCCACTAAATATTGCAAATGCATAAATTGCGTAAATATCCTTTCTGTCGAGCACCAGTAACCTGTATAATTTTGACAGTGCAGCGACTAAAGACTGTTTGCCAGACACAGTTGCCATAATTGTATTTTATAAGATTTTTATTGAGTAATTTTTTTTACTGCTTTTATATTGCTGCATAGGATTACAACTGTACAAGTGAGTGACACAACGATGTGTAATTACTGTACATAAGTCTGTAACAAAAAAGCAATAGTTGATTACATGAATTTAAAGGTCATCAAATTCGTATAAATCATCAATATGTGTGGCTGGGTCCATTTCAAAAACGGGTTTTATAAGTCCATCTTTTAAACCATATACCCAGCCATGTAAATGAGGTGCATTGTTTTGTATCCAGCTTTTTTGAATGATAGAAGTTTTGGCAAGGTTCATTACCTGTTCCCTTACATTTAATTCTACCAGGCGATCTGTACGCTGTTCTTCATCTCCTATGCTATCTATTTCGTCTCTATGAAAACGATATACATCTTTTATATTGCGTAGCCATTTATTGATGATGCCAAAATTATGTTTTGTCATAGATGCTTTTATACCCCCACAACCATAATGGCCGCATACAATTACATGCTTTACTTTTAAATGCACTACTGCATATTCCAGTACACTTAACATATTTAAATCTGTATGTACAACCATATTGGCAATATTGCGGTGTACAAAAATTTCACCTGGCTGTGTACCGGTAATTTCATTCGCAGGCACGCGGCTATCGCTGCATCCTATCCATAAAAATTCAGGTGTTTGCAGGTGCGCCAAACGGTTAAAATAATCGGGATCATCTTCTACCATTTCTTTAGCCCAGCCTTTATTTTCCAATAGTAATTTTTCGTACGAGGTCATACTAAATAATTTAAATGGTTATGTGTTGAATACCCTTTTTCTACATTTACTTATATGCCAGTTACAGGCATATTTACCAGCTGATGGTCTTTTTTTATAGCGCTTTTCTTTATTTCTACCACAATATTTTTAAGCGAGGCATGTTTTTGAAACTCATTAATAACCTCAATTACATCCTTATCAATAAAATCTGAACGTGAAATATCAATCAGCACATACGCATTAGCAGGTACTTTTTCCAGTTTTGCTTTTAGTATAGGCTTGTTTAAAAAAGATACATCTTTTCTAAGCCTGAATAAATATTTATTCTCATCGTGCACTACTAGTAATGCTGTTTTAAAGTTACTCCGTAAAACGAAGTATAAGGCAACCACAATTCCTATAATAATACCAATAAGCAAATCTGTGAAAATGATAGCTATAACGGTTACGATAAAGGGTATAAACTGATCGAGCCCTTTTTTATAAAACTCCTTAAAGATAGATGGCTTTGCCAATTTATAACCAGTATAAATTAATATACCAGCCAGTGCAGAAAGTGGTATTAGGTGTAATAAAGATGGTATAAAAGCCACAGATAACAATAACAATATACCATGGCTTATTGCCGAAAGCTTTGTTTTAGCGCCCGACTGAATATTGGCCGATGTTCTTACTACAACCGAAGTAACAGGTAAACCGCCCAATAAACCAGAAACAATATTACCCATACCCTGGGCTTTTAATTCCCTGTTGGTGGGTGTTACTCGTTTATATGGATCCAGGTTATCGGCAGCTTCAATATTCAATAAGGTTTCTAAACTGGCTACTATGGCAAGGGTAATGGCTGCCACCCATGTTTCAGAGGCACTGATAAAACTCCAGTCTGGCATGGTAAAAAACGTGAAAAATTCCTGCATGCTACCGGCTACCGGCAGGTTAACCATCTGATCGTGTTGTAATGAATAAGATGACCCAGCAAACAGCTGATTGATGCCAATACCCGCCAACACTACTACCAATGGTGCCGGTACCAACTGAAATATTTTACCTTTATGCACCAGTACCTTATCCCACAAAACCTGAATAGCTATTGATACCAACCCGATACCTAAAGCAAGAGTGGTTATTTTGTTGAATGTGTAAAATATTTCGCTAAAAGTATTTTTATCATCTGTTTGAAAAAATTCATAATCACCTTCATAATCAGCATCATAGCCGGCCAAATGTGGTATTTGTTTTAAAATAAGAATAATGCCAATGGCAGTAAGCATACCTTTAATAGCGCTTGTGGGTACATAATCGCCCAATACCCCGGCTTTAATAAAGCCTAAAATAACCTGTATTATACCAGCTACCACAACAGATAATAAAAAAGCTTCGTAACTGGGCACTTTAGCAATGGCAGTAGCTACAATGGCTGTTAAACCTGCCGCCGGCCCACTTACACTTAGCTGCGAACCACTAAACGCACCTACCACAATACCACCGGCTATGCCTGCAATAATACCTGAAAACAAAGGAGCTCCTACACCCAAAGCTATACCCAAACAAAGCGGCAAAGCCACTAAAAAAACCACTACCGATGCTGATAAATCAGCACCTGCGTACTTAAATATATTTTTCATTTGATTGTTTTAACACGAATACACAAAAAACCAGATCCAAAAAAGGGCTCAACAATTGCTTTAGGCAATTGCATTTGGAGGGGGTGTATGAATCTCGGCTGTATGATTATTGGGGATAACAGCAGCATAGTGCAGATATGCACTTGCATTTTGACAATTTGCATTGATTGCCGGAGCACAAAAAGTAAGCATAAACTCGCTATCGGTACATTTTAATTTAACCTCTTTAAGCGAAATAAGGTCATGCGATAATTCTTCATTTATCTGGTTACTGAATAACAATGCACCCATTTGCCGTACAGGTAAAATCTGTATGCATAATGTAAGCAGTAGAATGCAGGTTATAATTTTTCTCAATAACATCGTTGCAAAGAAAATGTGTAAGCCTTATAACACAAAGCTTTTCAAAAAGTTTAACAGAAAGATTTTTTCATGGGCGCAGTTTAAAACAACCATTATGTTACCAGCTAACTGTTTCATGGCAGCGCCGCTTGCTACGCTCAGTTCGGGGTTCCGGTTGTATGGCAGCAAATTACAGGTAGCAAAAGGCTTCATACGTCCTTGGTTTACAGGCATAAAAAAAGCGCAGCCAGATATAGCTGCACTTATTTATATTAGTTTTTAGTATTATACATTTAATCCGCCACAAACACTTAATACCTGCCCGGTTACATAAGAACTCATTTCACTGGCCAGGAACAATGTAGCATTGGCTACCTCTTCAGATGCGCCAAAACGCCCTAAAGGTATACGCTTTAAATAGCTGTCGCCTGCTTCGCCTTCTGTTAGGTAACTTGTCATATCGGTTTCTACAAACCCAGGGGCAATGGCATTGCAACGAATATTTCTGCTGCCCAGTTCATGCGCTACCGATTTGGTAAAGCCAATTATACCTGCTTTACTGGCTGCGTAACTACTTTGACCTGCATTGCCACGCATACCAATCATAGAGCTCATATTAACAATGCTGCCCGATTTTGCTTTCATCATAGGGCGCATTACCAATTTGGTCATGTTAAAAACGCTTTTCAGGTTTATATCCATTACATCATCCCATTGTTCGGGTGTAATGCGCAGCAATAAATTATCTTTACTAATGCCTGCATTATTAACACAAATATCAATTTTACCAAACTCTTTCAACACGTCGTTTACAAAAGTTTCGCAGGCTGCATAATCACCGGCATTGCTTTTATAGGCTTTTGCTTTAACACCCAATGCTACCAATTGTGCTTCAAGTGCAGCTGCTTTTTCGGCACTGCTATCACTTACATATGTAAAAGCCACATCGGCTCCCTGCTCAGCAAATTTGATAGCTATTGCAGCACCAATGCCACGTGCAGCACCTGTAACGATGGCCACTTTTCCTTCTAGTAGTTTCATGTTTTGTTGTTTTGCGTGTGGGCAAATGTAATAATTCTTTGTAAAAAGCTTTCCCTTAAGGGCATTTGGTTTGTTGGCCTGCCATAATATTCTGCTGCATAGTATTACCAGCCGTACAAGTGTGCGACGCAAGTAAAGCCCCATTTGCAGGTTTTTGCCGGGCCAAAAAAAGCCATCAGCAACAGGTACCAATGGCTTTTAATGCAGCTAATGTATTGCGGCTTAATAGTTTACCACCTGCTCTTCAATGGCTGCAGGAATATCTCTCCAGGTATATTGCTGTGTACGTAATTGTGGTTCAAAACCAGCTTCTTTTATGGCCTGTTGTATAGTTTTATAAGTAAACCTGTGTGGCGCACCGGCGGCACTTACCACATTTTCTTCAATCATAATACTTCCAAAATCGTTGGCGCCGCTATGTAAACAGGTTTGGGCAGTTTGTTTGCCTACGGTTAACCAGCTGGCTTGTATATTTTTTATATTGGGTAGCATGATGCGGCTAAGTGCTATCATTCTAATATATTCTTCGGGTGTGCTTAGGTTTTGTACACCGCGTATACGCGCCAATAAGGTATCCACATCCTGAAAAGTCCATGGAATAAATGCTAAAAACCCTTTTGCTTCTGCTGGTTTTTTGGCCTGCACTTCGCGTATGCGGGCCAAATGTATAAACCGTTCTTCAATGGTTTCTACATGGCCAAACATCATGGTGGCGCTGGTGGTAATATGCAGTTTATGTGCTTCGTGCATAATATCCAGCCATTCATCTGCACCGCATTTGCCTTTGCTGATGAGACGGCGCACCCTGTCGATTAAAATCTCGGCACCGGCACCAGGTAAAGAATCCAAACCTGCCTCTTTTAAAGTGGTTAGTACTTCAACATGGCTTTTTTTAGAGATTTTACTGATATGGGCAATTTCTGGCGGCCCCAGTGCATGCAGTTTTAAAGTGGGGTATTCCTGTTTAATCTGTCGGAAGGTATTGGCATAAAAATCAAGTCCCAGCTCGGGGTGATGCCCTCCCTGCAATAATAATTGATCGCCGCCATACTTAAAGGTTTCTTCAATTTTACGGCGATAGGTAGGCATATCGGTAATATAGGCATCTGCATGGCCCGGTATGCGGTAGAAATTACAAAATTTGCAATTGGCTATACATACATTGGTGGTATTAACATTTCTATCTATTTGCCAGCTTACTTTACCATGGGGTACCTGCTTTTTGCGCAGTTCATCGGCCACAAACATTAATTCGGTTAAGGGGGCATTATGAAACAGGTAAACACCTTCTTCTACACTTAAAAATTCAAAATTCAATGCCCGCTGGTATAAAGCTGAAAGGTTCATGTGTATAATTTGTTTTCAATAACAAAATTAAGGCATGGTAGTTGCAAATTGACAGTTAAGTTAAATATGCACTGTAAAATACCCCTATTATAGGTTTGGGTTTTATTGCAGAACGGTTTAACTTCAATGTGGTTTCCCTTTTTATCCGTTTGCCATACTACTGCTTATTACATGCGACCATTTTTTAATTATTTGCCCGGAAGCAAAATTTTTGCTTTTACATGCCTGCTGTTTTTTGCTATGCCAACAAAGGCACAGGAAGAATTTGTGCCACCACCGGCCACTCATATAACTTCTATTTCGTTTACCATGCTTACCGGTGGTATCATTATTTTACACGCCACCTTAGATAATTTTAAAGATTCACTCAATTTTGTACTCGATACCGGCAGTGGCGGCATATCGCTTGATTCTGCAACATGCGATTATCTGGCACTACCCAAAAAATTAAGCGACAAAACCGTTAGGGGCATTGCCGGTATGAAGCAGGTGGAGTTTACCTATAACCATTCCCTTCATTTAACCGGGTTAACCGTTGATAATCTTGATTTTCATATAAACGATTATGAAATTCTAACCAGTGCCTATGGTATACGCATAGACGGTATTATTGGATATAGTTTTTTACGCAGGTTTATTGTAATGGTAAACTACGATATTATGACACTGGAAGTATTTACCCCCGGCACATTTAAATATCCAAGGGGTGGCTATTTATTAAGGCCCCAGTTTACTACATTGCCTATGCAACCCGTTACTGTTAGAGACAATACACTGGTAAATGGCAAGTTTTATTTTGATACCGGTGCTGGCTTATGCATGCTATTAAATGCTGAAATGGTACAGGACAGCAGTTTATTGAAGTCAAAAAAGAAAATTTACCCTACCGAGGCAGAAGGCCTGGGTGGTAAAAAAGCAATGAACCTAACGGTAATTAAGGAGGTTAGGGTGGGGCCATACAAGTTTAGAAATGTACCGGTATATATTTTTGATGATGAGTTTAATGTAACTGCCTACCCGGTGTTGGGTGGGTTGATAGGAAACGATATACTTCGCCGTTTTAATGTAATACTTAATTATCCTGAGCAGCAGATTTATATTAGACCAAACAAGCATTACACAGATTCTTTCGATTACTCGTATACCGGTTTGGGGATGTATTTGATAAATGGCGCCATAACAGTAACTGAAATAATGGCTCACTCGCCAGCTGAAGAAGCAGGCTTTCAGGTAGGGGATGTGGTTATTGGTGTTGAAAACGACCTTTCGGGTAATATCCAGAGCTATAAAACACTTTTACAAAATGCCAGAACAAAGGTAAAAGTATTGGTAAGCCGCAATGGAGAACTGATAATTGTACCTATCAAGGTCCGAAGTATCTATTAAGTTTAAGGCTATCATAATATCGCACAAGAGGTATTCGTGTATTTTTGCTACTCAATTTTTTTGGATGCCAAAATATTTACTTGTTTGCTTTCTTGCCATTTTTTGTTTACAGGTTACTGCCCAAATACCCGATGGCTATTATAGCAATGCCTCCAATAAAAATTGCGCCGCTTTAAAATCTGCATTGAAGAAAATCATCACTACAGGCTATAATGCCCGTGCTTACGATGAATTATACAATCAATACAAAATCAGCGATGTAAAACCCCGCGAAACCGGGGCCGGTTCCGTAACCGCAATTTGGGATATTTATTCAGATGTGCCCGGTGGTAAAGACCCTTATAATTACGACCCTACCAACGATCGCTGCGGCAATTATAGTAAAGAAGGTGATTGTTTTAACAGGGAGCATACCGTACCTCAAAGCTGGTTTAACAGTGAAACTACACCAGGTAGCGACTATTTGCATATTATGCCAACCGATGGGTTTGTTAATGGTAAACGGGGCAATCTGCAATTTGGCGAGGTAGCCAGCGCTAGTTTTACCAGTAAAAACGGAAGTAAAATGGGAAGTTCGGCCATAGCTGGGATAACCGGCGATGTGTTTGAACCAATTGATACTTATAAGGGCGATGTAGCCCGTGCATTTTTTTATTTTGTTACCCGTTATCAGGATAATATTATTGGCTGGAGCAATAATTCAAAAGCATTTTCAAAGGATACTTTCCCCTCCATCAATATCTTCTATTTAAAAATGTTGCTGCAATGGAATGCCCAAGACCCCGTAAGCCAAAAGGAAATTGACAGAAATAATGCAGCATATACCTACCAAAATAACCGCAACCCATTTATTGACCATCCTGAATATGTTGGCCAGGTTTGGAATGGCTCTTGCCCGGGTTTGGGTACACTGCCTGTTGATATTATATATTTCACCGGCAAACTAAATGGCAATCAAATACTATTAAATTGGAAAACCGCCAATGCCGTTAACCTTGCGGGTTTCGACGTTGAAAAAAGTTATAACGGTACTACATTTTTTACAACCGCATTTGTAAATGCAAATAATTCGGGCAATTACAATTATACCGATAATATAGCCAAAGAAACAGGCCGCAGAATTTACTATCGTCTTAAGAAGAAAGATAAGGATGACAGTTTTACCTATAGTGAAATTTTTAGCATCCATATTCCGCTGAACCAAACCTTTACAGTAGCGCCCAACCCGGCAAATAATGTAATTACGGTTAGTATTAATTTACCAACCGTAACACCTGCAACAATAGCAATTTACAATGTACAGGGCAAGCTGGTAGCCAATTATCCTTGCAATACAGGCAATTATACACTTACATTGTCCGTAGCTCAGTTGCCCGCCGGAAGTTATTTTGTAAAACTGCAAACGGCCAACAGTATGCAGCAGGTTCAAAAATTAATTATCAGCAGGTAGAGGCTGTTTGCTGCGCAGTATTACGGTAGCACAAGAGTGCGACGCAAGTAAAGCATCATTGTAGCTATTAGTCTGGCAAAAAAGCATTTTGTACCCGGCAGTAGTAAAGCCATCAGCAGCCGTTGCGTCGCACTCTTGTACGGCATCGCAATATGCAGCAAGTATTGTTTTGTATTTGCGTACACTTTTGATTATGTAAATTGCAGCCCTATTTACAATTATGATACATTATAACAGATTTGTGCTAGATAATGGTTTACGCGTTTTGGTGCATGAAGATACAGCCACCCCTATGGCCGTTTTAAATGTGATGTACGATGTGGGTGCCCGTGACGAGAACCCCGCGCAAACAGGCTTTGCGCATTTATTTGAACACCTCATGTTTGGTGGCAGCATTAACATAAAAGATTATGATGAGCCATTACAGCGTGCCGGTGGAGAAAACAATGCCTATACCACCAATGATCTTACCAATTATTATTGCCAGTTACCCGCTCAAAATATCGAAACCGCTTTTTGGCTGGAAAGCGATCGTATGCTTAGCCTGGCTTTTAGTAAAAAAAGCCTGGAAGTACAGCGCAAAGTGGTATGCGAAGAGTTTAAGGAGCATTATATAAATCAGCCCTATGGCGATGTGTGGCACAAAATGAGGGCCCTAACCTATACAGTACACCCCTATCGCTGGATGACCATCGGGCAGGAACTAAGCCATGTTGAAAATGCGCAACTGGATGATGTAAAAAACTTTTTCTTTAAACATTACCGGCCCATAAACGCTATTGTAGTGGTTGCCGGAAATGTAAAAACCGAGGATGTTAAAAGGCTTGCCGAAAAATGGTTTGGCAATATACCCATGGGTGAAAAATATGTGCGCCAACTGCCACAAGAGCCTGCCCAAACTAACGCCCGCCGGTTAGAAGTAATTGCCGATGTACCCCTGGATGCTATTTATAAAACCTGGCATATGGGCCCACGTTTAGACAAGGGCTATTATGCAGCCGAAATAATTACAGAAATACTGGGTGGTGGTGCATCATCCAGGTTATACCAAGCCCTGGTAAAAGAAAAACAATTGTTTAGCAATATTGAATGTTACCAGTTTGGAAGTATAGACCCCGGCATTGTAACCATTGAAGGTAAACTGGTTAAAGGCATTAACCCTTCTACAGCAGAAGCAGCCATAGAAGAAGAATTAGACAAAATAAAATCTACATTGGTTAGCGAACAGGAACTACAAAAAGTAAAAAACAAAACCGAAAGCCTGATCACTTTTGAAGATATGACCATTTTAAGCAGGGCGGGCAGCCTTGCCAATTATGAGCTACTGGGAAATGCCAACCTCATGAACGAAGAAATGGGCAGGTACCAGGCCATAACCACAAAAGAAATACTGCAATACAGCCAACAGATATTTGATGTAAACAACAGTAATACCATGGTGTATTGCAGTAAAAATTAAGCTATAACTTATTTAGTTGGCTGTTATAAACAAAGCATTCCCATCATTAATGCCGGCAATAAAAGTTTTTTTGTTGCCGGTTTTTATTGGAAGTAATACTTTAACATTCTGGTTTAGCTGCAGGCCGCTTTTGGTTTGTGGCACATAGGTAAAATTACCCTTACCATCTGCCTGTAGCAGTACACCGTGATTGGCCCTGTAACGGCCAAATTTAATTCTTGTCCAGGTTTCGTTGCCGGCTAATAGTAAATCCTTTTTACCATCATTATTAAAATCCTCGGCCACCATACCAAATACAGGTGCATACTGTGCTTCCTGCGGCAAATTATGTAATGCAAAACCCTTCGCAGGTCCCTGGTTTTCCAGATAAATAGTTTGCATGGTTTCAACTTTTAGTATTTTGGCATCTTTTAATACTTCGGGGGTAAACAAATCATTAATGGTAGCACTGGCATAACCCTTATATTCCAGGAATTTCTTTTTTAAACCCGGTAGTTGATCGGTAAGATCGTCTCTTGAATTAGCCGGATAAGAAACACCTTGTATAAAATAGCAAAGTATGGGATCGATAGAACCATTATTATCAAAATCTTTATAATAGAGATTCATAGGTTCTTTTTCACTTACTTTAAACTGGGTATTTAAACCGCAGTTGCCAATAACTAAATCTGCATCGCCATCGCCATCTATATCATTCGTATAAATTTTATTCCACCAACCAGTACTGGCAAAATGAATATAGCTGGCAGATGCATCGGTGAACTTGCCAGCCTTATTTGTATATACCTGAATTGGCATCCATTCGCCTACAATAACAAGGTCTTGCGTTTTATCATTATTTACATCTACAAAAGCGGCATCTGTTACCATGCCCGGTTGCATTAATGCATTACACACCGAAGCCGTAACATCAATAAACACCCCTTTCCCATTATTGGCAAGAATAAAGCTGCGGGGTGCTGTTGGATATTTACCAGGAACCAGTCTGCCACCAACAAAAAGGTCAATATCTCCATCACCATCTATATCTGCGGCTTTTACACAGCTTTTACTACATAACATTTTGGGCAAAGCATCTACGCTTTTGGTGAAATTAGCTTTACCATCGTTCAGGTATAATCTATCTTGAAAAGCAGGGTCAAATTCGTCAAATTCATAACCGCCAGATGCTACATACAAGTCCGGGTCGCCATCATTATCGGCATCAAAAAACACTGCGCTTACATCTTCACTCACCGAGTCTTGTAAAAATTCAGGCACTTGTTTGGCTACAAAACTTCCGGCTGCAGTTTGTAAAAATAATTGACCGGCTTTGCCTTTTGCACCTCCCATAAAAATATCATCCAACCCATCCTTGTTTACATCTGCTGTTGCAATACAGGGGCCTTGCCGCGACAAATAGTTGGGCAGTAAGAGCTGCACTGTAAAATCGTTAAAACTGTTTTCAGTGTGCTTTATGTTCGATGCAATACTTTGTGTAAAAACAGTGTTTGTATTCTTAAGCGTGTCGTATACCCATGATTGCTTTGCATCGGTCATTTTAAGAGAAAGCGTTTGATTGGGTTTAACATTTGTAAGCAGCTGGTAGGCATTATTTGGCCAAATAACCAATACTGAATCTATTACCGCATTGGAACCCACCCCAAATGAAAGTACAGGATCTGAGGAGGATTGAAACCCACGAACCGGAGATTCTTCCTGATAATACTGCTGCCCCTTACAATAAAGTGTAACCTTGGTACCAATTGCCCTTGGGTTAGTTGCCGTACCCGCCAATTGTACCCTTAAGTAATTATTCTTGCCTATTGCTTCGCTATTGTTTTTATAGATGCCTGCGAAATTATTGGTATTATTTACTACCAAATCCAGATCGCCATCGTTGTCAAGATCTGCATAAGCGGCACCAGCTGAAACACCCGGCTGATCTAAACCCCATTCAGAAGTTTTTTTGGTAAAGGTTTCGTTACCATTATTTTGAAATACATAATTTGGTATTTCCAGGGTTGGCATTTTTCTAATATACTCAGTAATAGCATCTACTGAATCGCCATGCATTTTACGCACCACCCTATCAACGGAGTATTTTAAAAAGTCCATCTCTGTATAATCTTTTACATAGCCATTGGTAATAAACAGGTCTTTATTACCATCATTATCATAATCGCCAAATAGCGCAGTCCAGCTCCAGTCGGTATTAGATACACCGGCCAATTGTGCTACTTCGCTAAAAGTGCCATCGCCATTATTTTTTTGAAGCATATTGCGGCTATACTCAAAATAAAACCCCTGGTTAAACAGGTATTGAAACTTATCAAAATTCTCTGCCCCGCTATGCATTTTCTGGGTAAAATTACTTTCGGGCATCATATCCAGTGTTACCAAATCTGGTAAACCATCATTATTATAATCTGCTGCATCAGAACCCATAGAGTATAATGAAATATCATCCATAGAGGTACGCAGGGATTCTGTAAAACTGCCGTTACGGTTATTCATAAATAAATAATCCGGCTCATTAAAATCGTTAGATACATACACATCGGGCCAGCCATCATTATTAAAATCTGTAACTGCCAGTCCAAGACCAAAAGTTAGTACATTGGATGTTATACCTGCTTCGCCACTTACATCACTGTAATGGCCATTATCGTTGCGATATAGTTTGTTTGCAAAAGCCGGGTTATGCTCATTTCTTAGTTCAGGATTATCCTGCACGCCAGCAGTATATTTTGATAGTGAGTGATTGATAATAAAGCAATCCAAATCACCATCTTTATCATAATCAAAAAAAGCAGATTGGGTGGAGTAACCTGTATCAGCAAGTCCATACTGACCGGCCTTTTCAGAGAAAGTAAGGTTACCATTATTCATAAACAGCAGGTTGGTACGCATGGCCGGATTTATATCGGCACTGCGGCAAATATAAATATCCAGCAAACCGTCTCCGTTAACATCGGCCATAGTGGCACCTGTACACCAGCCTTGTTTATCTGCAACACCGCTTTGGGTAGTAATATCTTCAAAGGTAAAATTGCCTTTATTCAGGTATAATCTGTTGCGCACCATATTACCGGTAAACAGAATATCCTGTAACCCATCGTTATTTATATCGCCAATAGAAACGCCACCACCATTATAGAAATAAATATAATTGGCCACATTTAAAGGGCCATCCTCAAATAGTGTGTTTTGAAAATTAATATTGGTGTTGCTTTTATCTAAAGCAGTAAAAAGCTGGTTTTTATTACCAGTACATGCTGCAAAGAAAATATAACCAATAACCAATAAAACTATAGAAGTTAGGCGATGCATAGCTTATAAAATTATAAACGATAAGAAAATATATGGTTGCCGATTCATATGGTGAAAATGGCTGCTAAAATAACAGGTTTTACATTAGCATACATATTGCTTTTTTGCCGCCATGAAAACAGAACCATGAACCGAGCGTGGCAAGTAAAGCTGCATATTGATATAATTGCCGGTTAATAAAATACCTAATACAATTATGTACCGGGCTTTTGTAGTAAATGCAACTACTCTTGCGTCGCACTCTTGTACTGCAGTAATGCTACGGTACAAAAAGAAAGTTGTAAATGGCTAAAATAAAAGATTCCACCAAGATGTTGGTCTATGGTGGAATCTTTTTAGCTAAGTATGTATGTGTGGGAACTAATTCTTATCCCACCAAAGCGGAGTAGTTAATTTGTCCGGACCGCCTAGCAAAGGAACAGCAGCTTCAACGGCAGCACCGTTATTCTGTGTTTCTGAAAGCAGGAACGGAATTCTTCTGATCCACTGAGTAGTTGTATTGGTGATATCAGCATTATCTGAATTAGCCACCGGATACATGATAAAGCTACGGCCTCTTCTGTAATCAGCCCATGCTTCGTTACCATCAGGGAATAATGCCAACCATTTTTGGATAGCCACCTGCTCTTTTTGAGTAGCAAGATCTGATGCAAATTTAATTGGAGCAGAAGAAACTGCAGGAGAATTTAAATAATCGTTTGGTGCTACAGGAACGGAAGAGCTGTTGATATAAGCCTGAATAGCTGCATCATCTGTAATACCCCATTGGTTCATAGATGCAGTAATACCAGAAGCATATAAATCTTTAGCAGTACCGCCCATATTCCAACCTAATAATGCACCTTCTGCACGAAGGAAATAAGCCTCAGCAGAACCCATGATAATTTGAGGAGTGGTTAAATAATCTGCATTACCACCAAAGCTTGGAGATGACCATCTTTTACCAATTTTAGAATTTGCAGTTGCTTTGTTTGCATTTTCAGTTAATTGGGTAGAGGTTAAACCATTTCTTAAACCTTCATAAGTACCAGTACCTACAGGATCAGAACCAGTAACACCAGCTGGTAACCAGTATTCTTTTAACCTTGGATCAGCATAACCTGTCATAACAGATTCCATGGTAGCACTCATACGGAACTCATTCCAGTCAGACATTTGAGAAAGACCGTTATTATCAGAACCACTAGAGCTTTTCTTTAATAAAGCATCATCAGATGGGCTGCTGCTTAATACACCATCAGCTACGGCTGCTTCAGCTTCAGCTTTAGCACGTGCTGGGTCTACTTTTGAAATTCTTAAAGCCAAACGTAAACGCAGTGTGTTGGTGAATTTAAGCCATTTGCTTACATCGCCACCGTAGATGATATCGTAGCTTCCAAACGGAGTTTCGCCGGTTTTGGTTTTTAACACCGCTGCAGCTGAAGTTAAACGTTTGAAGAAATCATCATAAATTTTATCCTGCGCATCGTAAGGTACTGAGTTACCTGGCTGACCAGCGCTGAAATAAGGAATAGGACCCCAATAATCAGTAACCCTGTGGAAACCTAAAACCCAAATAACATTTGCCAATGCATTTTCAGCAGATGAAGGATCAGAGTTTTCCAAAATGGTTTGAAGCTGAGGAACCATATCAGTATAGATAGGATTAAATGCAGCACCAACCCAATCCATCCTGATATTTAAACGATCAGAAGGGAAATAAGTAGCAGTACATGCAAAGTATTGAGCATATTGATCAGCAAACAGGTTTTGTGCAATCTGGTAGTTCCAGATATTTGGCACAGCTGTAGCTTCTGCTTTAGAGAAAAGGAATGGTAACTCTGATGCACCAACAGTGGCAATAGAGTTTCTGTCAGTATTTATATCACTATACTTTTTAGTACAGGATGCCAGCATAACTGTGCAGCTGATAAATACCAGTGGAATACGTGAGGTAAAAAGTTTACTAATTTTTTTCATACTAAATTATTTTTGAATAATTAAAAAGTAACCTGAAGGTTAACACCAAAGCTGCGTGTAGATGGCAATGCACCATATTCAACACCCTGCCAGTTTGAGTTACCCAAGCTCATATCTGGATCGAACCACATTTTGCGTGTTTCAAGACCTGGAATATTAAGTTTAGAACTACCACGATATAACCAGAATAAGTTACGACCAACTGCAGAAACTTTAATTGCTTTTACAATGGTAGTATTCTTAACAGGAATAGAATAACCAATAGTTAATTCTCTTGCCCTGAAACTGGTTGCATCGTAAGCAAAGAATTCACCGTTACCATAACGTTTGCCTGAAGCAATTTGCCAGAAATCCTGTGCAGTAATAGATTTACTGTTTGCAGATCCATCAGCATATACACCACCCAGGTTCAAACCACCTTCACGGTATTGTGCAGTTCCTTCAGTTATACCGCTAAATGCAAGGTTCATTTCAGTACCAGATACCATTGTACCACCGATACGACCATCCATTAACAATCTAAGAGAAAATGCTTTATAGGTAAACGTATTTGTAAAGCCAATGGTTGCTTTAGGATTAAAGTTTCCAATAAACTCTTGTGCGCTGGTAATAGAAGGTTTGCCATCTGCAGTTACTATATGATTGCCTTTGGCATCAGTTGCCCATTTGAAGGCCAATAAATCACCATAGCTCTTTCCTTCCTGAACAACTGGAGTTGCAGAACGACCGAAACCACCACCCAGGTAGAAAATTTTAACCTGATCACTTAATTCAACAATTTTATTGGTGTTAGCTGCAAAGTTTAAAGCTACATCCCATGTAAAATTTTTGTTTTTAACTGCAGTACCATTTGCTACAAATTCAAAACCACTGTTCTGGATATTACCAGCATTGATGTATTGGCTGGAATAACCTGTAGCTACAGGTAAGCTAACCTGTAATAATTGGTTAAATGAGTTGCTCTTGTAATAAGTAGCAGTAAAACCAATACGATTATTTAAGAATCTTGCTTCAATACCAAATTCAAGGTTTTTAACAATTTCTGGTTTCAAACCTGGGATTGGGTAAGTAGAACTTCTTTGTAAAAACCCATTACCTGCACCCTGACCATAATTATAAACTGTATTTAATAAACCGAATTTACCACCATTACCTACTTCAGCATAGTTTACGCTGGCTTTCAGGAAAGAAAAAGCAGTAGGAAGTGTTAGCATATCAGATAAGATGGCTGATATACCAACAGAAGGGTAGCTAAAGCTGTAAGGAGCTGGCAAACGTGAATCCCAGTCGTTACGTAAACTTGCATCCAGATATAAATAATCTTTGAATGAAAGGTTTACCTGACCATATAAAGATTGTGTTTGAACTTCTGAGAAAGCAGAACTTAAAGATGGTGCTTTTGCAAAGTTCAAGCTGAATTTATTGGTTACATTTAAACCACCTGCACCAGATGCATTGTAATCGTATTTGCTGTCCTGGAAGATGGCACCTACACGGTAATCAATTTTCAGATCTTTAGTGATTTTATTGTTACCTTCTAACATCGCGTCAAACCATTTTTCAGTAACAACAACTGTATTTTTAGAATAGTCGCCACCGTCTCTGCTGTAAAGAATTGTTCCAAGAGAGATTTTATTTTCACCCTGATCGAAAGTTCTGTCAAGGTTTGCTCTTCCTGATAAAGTTAACCATGGAGTAATTTTGTATTTACCAGACAAGAAGCCAATGATACGATCTCTGGTTTCATTGATTTCGGTACGGTTAATTACCCAATAAGGACTTTGATAAATTGAACTTAATGTAGAAGGCCAAGGAGTTGGCGTTGGAATACCCACATTGTTAATAAATTCAAATTGTTCAGCATCTGCAGTAGATACGTTTCTTGGAATTTGATAAATATTACTTACTGGAGAGTTTTCCTCACCGGTACGTGGTCTGTTCTTAATATCCTGATTGATGTAAGTAATCTTGGCATCAGTAGAAAATTTCTTGCTGATTTGATTACTGATTCTTAAGTTAACAGTATGTCTTGTAAGGTTATTTTTTGGGATAATACCTTCTACATAGTTGTTAGTGTAAGAAAGATAGGTTTGCATTTTATCGTTACCACCAGATACGCCGATAGAATTGTTCAATGCCAAACCATTTCTGAAAAAGTTTCTGATATTGTCTGTTTGCGGAGTGTAGGAACTGCTATTACCTAAGTAATTGGTAAAAGACTGTCCGGTCATTTTTGCACCCCAGCTTTCACCAGATGTTGGATCTAAAACACCGCCATTACCCTGGCCATATAAATTTTGTGTTTTAACCAAAGCAAATGGAGATTCAGTAGATACACCTGAATTTACAGTAACAGCCATTTTGTCTTTCTTACCTTTTTTAGTGGTAATAACAATTACACCGTTACCAGCCTGGCTACCATAAAGGGCAGCTGCAGATGCACCACGCAATACTGTGGTAGATTCAATATCATCCGGGTTGATGTTTGAAGCACCATCTGAACCCTGAACAGAACCAAAGTCACTGGTACCTGTTCCGTTGGTATTGTTTTGAATAGGCACACCATCTACAACTATTAAGGCATTGTTACTACCTTGGATAGAACGGTTACCACGCAATACAATTCTTGCACCACTACCAGGACCACCAGAGCCCTGAGTAATTACTGCATTTGCTACTTTACCCTGTAAAGAGTTAAGCACGTTGTTTGCATCCCTGGCCTCAGTAAGTTCAGAAGTTTTAACTGATTGGGTAGCGTACACCAATGTTTTTGTTTGGCGGGAGATACCCAAGGCTGTTACAACAACTTCGCCTAAATCTGATTTTGCTTCAGATAAGGTGATTGTAATATCTGCCAGATTTGCCTCAACTGACTTTTCAACAGTTGCGAAACCGATGTAAGAAACTACCAATGTTACATTGCCGGTTGGCACATTAATAGAAAATGAACCATCGTTGGCTGTAGCCGTTCCGTTTGTTTTGCCTTTTACAAGTACAGAAGCACCGGCAATAGGCAAATTACCCTGTGCGTTAAGAACCTTTCCTTTTACGGTTCTTGTTTGTGCATGTGCAACCATGCACGTGAAGAGAAAGAGAATAAAAACCAGTTTGTGTAGTTTTCTCATAACAGTGGAAGTTTTAGATGAAACAAAAAAATCAAGCAGCTAACTAATTCGAGTATTTTGGTAGAGACATGAGAATTATAGTTAACGCTGCACAGATTTACAGTGTAATTTTCAAGCCTATATATTAATAAATCAAACAGTTAGTGTATCAAATGTAACCTCTTGAACACGAATTAGAAACAAATTAAGAACGCAAACGTTTGCGTTAATTTGAATTTTTAAACAAAGATTTTTTCTCACAATCCCGCACTTGCAAAACCGCGTATAGCGCGTTTTTACTTATGATCGATGCACTTTGAGGATGTATGTTTACACCTGAAAATTAGTTTCGCAGGCTATTATGAGGTATTTACAGCTGATGATACAATTTGCTTTTTTGATAATAGCGATGCCTGGTATTTTTGTTGCAGCCGCAGTGTGCGACGCAACAGGTGCAGCAAATTGTACAAAAAGCCGGGTACATAGTTCTGATATTTATAGATGCCATTTTGTATAAATACCAATAATTTTACCGATATGTCTGCTAAACAACCAACTATAAAAGAAATTGCCAAAAGGTTGAATATATCCATTTCAACAGTATCCAGGGCATTGCATGACCATTCCAGTATTGGTTTACGCACTAAAACAAGGGTAAAAGAGCTTGCCAAAGAATTGAAATACGAGCCAAACCAGGCAGCCATTTTTTTTCAGCAAAGAAAAACTTTTACTATTGGTGTAATTCTTCCTTTTTTATCTGAGTTGTTTTTTTCTTCGGCCATAAGTGGTATAGAAGATGTAGCCGTTAAAAGCCAATATACAGTTTTGCTTGGTCAGTCCAGAGATGATGCCAACAGAGAAAAACATATTATTGAAACGATGAAAAAACATCGTGTGGATGGTATTATTATCTCAATTTCGAAACATACAACCAATTACGAGCATTTTAACAGGTTGCGCCAATCGGGCATACCGGTAGTATTTTTTGATTGTATTCCCAACATGACAGATATACATTATGTAGCGTGTAATATGGTATCGGGAACAGTGCAGGCCACCAGTTTTTTACTAAAAAACGGGCACCGAGTAATTGGGCTGATTAATGGGCCTGAGAAATTATATGCCAGCAAACAAAGACAGGAAGGTTACCAGATTGCCATGAGTAAACACCGCTTAAAATACGACCCATCACTTATTGTAAACAGCGATCTTACCAAAGAGGGAAGCAGAAAAGCCGTAAAAGAATTATTAGAACACAAAAGAAAAGTTACCGCTATAGTAACATTTAATGATTATGTGGCACTGGATGCCATGCAATATGCCGATGCGCAACAGGTTGCTATTAATAAAGATGTATGCTTTGTTAGTTATTCTAATTTGCCGATGGTAGAATATTTAAAATATTCCCCAATGGCTTCGGTTGAACAAAACCCTTATTTACAGGGGCAAAAAGCCACAGAAATGCTGTTGGAGCTTTTACAAAAAAAAGAAGAAGATCAAACCGACAATAGTTCGTACAAAATTATTATAGATAGCCATTTGGTTGAGTATAAGCAGTAGCAGAATATAATGCAAACGATTGTTTACCGGCAGCATACTGCAATAAATTAGCTTTGATACATTAAGCGCCTTGTATTAATAACGATACAATATGATTAAAAACCTTTTACAGCAATTTAACCTTACCGATACTGTTACCCATTATACCATTTTTGGAAACGGACTTATAAACAGAACCTGGGTGGTTGATACGGTAGACAATAAATATATTCTTCAGCGCATTAATGATAATGTTTTTACCAATCCTGCCGCCATTGACGAGAACATCAATGCCATAAACCAATTTTTAAAATGTCATTTCCCTGAATATATTTTTACTGCACCGGTATTTACCAGCAACCACAAAAGCCTGATACATATACCCGGTGAGGGCTATTTCAGGCTTTTTGAATTTATACCCGATTCGCATACCTATACGGTATTAGAAAACCCTGCGCTGGCATTTGAGGCATCCCAGCAATTTGGAAAATTTACCAAGTTACTGGCCGATTTTGATAGTTCGCAACTTAAAATTACACTAAGCGGGTTTCATAACTTATCGTTACGGTATACCCAGTACACAACTGCACTTGCTACAAGCAGTGCAGCAAGGCTTTCCATAGCACAAGAGGCCATTACCATTGCCAATACCTATGTGCATATTGTTGAAACCTACGAAACCATTTTGGCCAACCCATTGTTTAAAAAAAGGGTAACACATCACGATACCAAAATAAGTAATGTACTTTTTAATAGCCACAATAGAGGCATTTGTGTAATTGATTTAGATACGGTAATGCCCGGTTATTTTATAAGTGACGTGGGCGATATGATGCGTACTTACCTGTCTCCCGCAGGCGAGGAAGAAACCGATATGACCAAAATAGAAGTACGCGAACCCTATTTTGATGCTATTGTACAGGGATACCTTAGCCAAATGAATACGGAACTCACCACCGAAGAAAAAAAATACTTTGTTTATGCCGGTAAATTTATGATTTACATGCAGGCACTACGTTTTTTAACCGATTACCTGAATAACAATATTTACTATGGTGCCAGTTACGAATTACATAACCTGCACCGAGCCATTAATCAACTAACACTTTTACAACTGCTTACCCAAAAAGAAGATGCACTCAATAAAAGGGTATCTGTATTTGCTGCCCAATACCAATAAGTGCCAATCAATTACCCGTAGCCAGTGCTATACTAATTTGTAACGGGTTAATTTTTCAGCAGTTTTTTGGATGGAGGCTCCAGCCCATATTTATATGGCATCGGCACTTGCCACGCTCGGTTCAGGGTTCCACTTTTATGGCAGCTATAATAAATGCCAGAAGTTACTCAAATCTTCGCCCAGGAATCCGCACACCTGCACATCCTCTTATTTTCACATCCGCTCATTTGCATATCCTCTCATTTGCATATCCTCTCATTTGCATATCCACCATTTGCACATCCGCAAATTCCCCCATATGTATTATTGCTGATAATTGTTTTACAGCACAAGTGTGCGACGCAAGTAAAGCTGCACTAGTACTATTGCCGGGCCAATCATTATCTGTATTTATACCATCTGTTTAGCAAAAGTTTAAGGTAAAATATCCATAATAGCCCCTACTAACTGTTTGGCCCACTGCCTATTTACCACTCATAATCAATAAAGCAACTACCAAAACAAACGGTTTTAGGTTTGTACATTAATTTTCACTTCAAATCTGCTTAATGTATCATTAATATTAAAGCCTTGTTTTTGGTACTGACTGCGTATGTATATTTTTGTTGAATGTATATGACTGAATGAAACTATTTTATAAAATAGTTGTTTCTGGTGCATATGTTTAGCCTACTCCTACATAAAACCACCGAACGTTTTAATAACAACATTAGTTAACTCTATATAAAGCATTTAATTATGAAAACGTATGGTAATAACACCAGGTTTATAAAGAATAGCCATAAATCATTCTTACTCAAAATAGCAGTTTGCCTTTTATTGGTTAATGGTGTTGCAGTTAGCTATGCAAAAGCACAAAATACGGGTAGCAGGTATAATGTAATTTTTATTTCATTGGATGATATGGCCGATAAAACTAATTATTTAGGCTACCCGCAGGTATTAACTCCCAATTTGCAAAGATTAATTAGTAAGAGTACGGCTTTTACCAATGCCTATTGTCAGTTTCCATTGTGTAATCCTTCCAGAAGTTCAATCATGACCGGCTGGCGCCCAGACAAAACTAAAGTTCTTGGCAATGGGCAGGATCCCCTGCAATTTGTTCCGGCTGGTGCTAATTATTTGCAGGATTATTTCCACAGCTTTGGCTACAGAACCGAACGATATGGCAAAATTTACCACGGCGCTTATGAATACCAATTTAACTGGGACTATTCAGAAGGTGGTGGCAATGCTGCCTTTCAACATAATGGGGATGAATCTGCCATTGCTGCACCCGCTAATTCAGGTGGAGAAGTAGCTGGCACCTGGGGTATAGACCCTACCAATGATACCACAAACGGCGATTATACTTTAGTGGTGAACTTAATTAATAGCATAAAGCAACCCTCTTCACAACCCAGGTTTTTTGCATTAGGACTTACTACCCACAACCCATTTACACCCACTATTGATTTTTGGAATTTATATGGCGATTCAAACACAAAGGTTAACATACCGGTTTATGGCGGTACTTCTACCATCATGGGTAACAGCTCAGCCAATATAGCAATACCATCTACACCAGCGAATGATAGGGCAGATGTACCTTCGATTGCTTTTTTTGCCGGCCATACTGTACCTAAATCAGATTCTGAATGGCAAAAAACTGTTCAGGCTTATTATGGTGAAGTTAGCCGAATGGATAAACACCTGGGCATGCTTTTAGACGAGATGGATCGTGACAATCTATGGAGTAATACCGTAATTATTTTTGTAAGCGACCATGGACAGCAACTTGGTGAACATGAAGGCCTATGGCTTAAAAACACTTTATTCTACGAATCATTACATGTTCCACTTGCAGTATATGCACCCGGTAAAACTGCGGCTATTTGCGATAAGTTAGTGGAAGAAGTAGATGTTTACCCAACACTTACTGAGCTTTGCAAACTACCTACTCCAAAAAATTTAGAAGGTACCAGTTTGGTTAGATTAATGGATAACCCCACACAAACATGGAAAACCGCCGCCTTCGCACAACTAAAAACCCCTCCTTCTTATTTGGTTTTAAAAGCGGGTGCGGTAATTACCAATCAATACCACTATAACAATTGGGAAAGCAAGGGCGAGGAATTATACGATAGAATAAACGACCCCAAAGAATATACAAATCTGGCAGGCAACTCCAATTATACATCGGCGCTGGAATATATGCGCTCAGTTTATACGGGCGGCTGGCAAAATGCCTTACCGCCACCCTGCGATTCTGTTGTATATTATCAGGATAATGATGGTGATGGGTTTGGCAATACCGACAGCATATTTAAAGGTTGTTATCAACCATTGGGCTATAGTATAAACGGGGGTGATTGTGATGACTCCAACCCTGCTATATACCCTGATTCTTCCGGGATATGCACAGCTGGAGATCCTTGTATTGGTTTTTTAGCATCTATAGCACCTGCGGGCAGTGTTAAACTTTGTTCAGGCAGCAGTTTGGTACTTACAGCAAATACCGGTACAGGCATAACATATCAATGGTATAAAAACGGTGTACTTATTGCAGGTGCCACCACGGCCCAGCTTAGCATTACCAAAAGCGGTAATTATACTGTAAGTGAAACCAACACATTTAATTGTTCAGATACATCGGCAGTAACTGCTGTTAGTACGGTAAAAAATCCGGCTGCAAACATTACAGCATTAGGCAGTTTAGATATTTGTGCAACAGGCTCGGTTACATTACAGGCAAACACCGGCGCAGGGCTTAGCTACCAATGGAAAAAAGGAACCACCAATATACCAGGTGCCACAAATGCCCAGCTAACGGTTTCCAGTATTGGCACCTATTATGTGGTGGTAACAAACAGTAATAATTGCATCAAACAATCCAAGGGCACAAAAGTTACCAAAAGCTGCTTTGCACCTATTGCTAATGCTACCCAGTCTTTAAATCTGGCACAAATAAATGCTGCAAAACTGTCTCTGTTTCCAAACCCAACAACGGGTAAGGTTGTTACCAGTTTTTACAGTGAATATAATGGTAAAATAAAATTAACTGTATACGATATTACAGGTAAGCAGGTATACACGTCAACCGAGCTGGCAGTTAAGGGAAACAACAGTATTATGTTACAATTGGGGCATTTGGTTAGCGGCATGTATTACCTGGAACTTTTGAATAATAAGGCCACACAAAGAATTAAATTTACGGTAGAACGATAAGTATTGCAGGCGTACCTAATTAATTGCTATTTGTTTGAGCCAAACTTAACAAAAGCAGCAACTTTACTTGCGTCGCACACTTGTACGGCAGTAATACTGTTCAACAACAACTGGCAACTATCATTTTTCAATGTATTATCTGCTGCAAATGGTTATACAGATGAAAGGATTGCGACGCAAGTAAAGCTGCCATAACCATTAATAGCTGGTATTTTAATATTGGCTGCTATTAAAAAAAATGGAACTTCCGCTATAAAATTTATTCCCTAACAATTAAAACGGCATGCATGAAAAAACAAAGAAACAATTAAGAAAACTTTCAAATTAATCCGAAACAATTTCAATTACCCTCCAATTTTTTTTCATGATTCACTCAACTCTACAACAGAGCTGTTTATACATTCAACAGCCCGCCGTAACCTGCCTAACACAAAAAAAGAAATACCCTTTTACAAAGCAATTTTTTTACAATTCTCTTATTCTGTATTGTATGCTGGCATGCATACCATTTACGCTGGTAAAGGCACAGGCACCTGTAAAAAGAAATAATGTATTACTTATTTATGCTGATGACATGAATAATAAAGTAGATTATCTGGGTAGCCCTGCAGTACTTACACCTAACCTGCAGCGATTATTACAGCACGGCACCGCTTTTACCAAAGCTTATTGCCAGTTTGCTATTTGCAACCCTTCCAGGGTATCAATGATGTCGGGCTGGCGGCCGGATAAAACCAAAATATTTTCCAATGCTACCGATCCCAAAAAGCAGGTGCCCAATAATGTGCAATACTTACAGGATTATTTTCACTCTTTTGGTTACCGTACCGAACGTTATGGCAAAATATACCATGGCCAGTTTGAGTATGAGTTTAACTGGGATTTTGCCGAGAATTATACCGATACCTCAGACTTTGATGCCAATGCTGGCAGTATTACCACGCCACAGGATAAAACAGATCTATGGGGCATTCTTAAAGATGAAAACTTTACCAACCCCGATTCTTTAATGGCAACAAGGCTGGTGGCCTCTTTAAATGTACCCTATGAACAGCCTCGTTTTATGGCCATTGGGTTAACGTCTACACATAGTCCGTTTACACCTAACCTTACTTATTGGAATTTATATGGTAAGTCAGACACTTTAGAAAACTTACTTTACTGGCATAGTGCCAGCACCGTATTGGGAAATAGTGCACAAAATATACTACTGCCAAACACCCCTGCTAACGACAGGGATGATATTCCCGCAGCGGCTTTTTTCCTAAACAGTACCATTCCCGTTTCGGATAGTGAATGGAGAAGTACAGTGCAAGCCTATTATGGCGAAGTATCGATACTGGATAAAAATCTGGGCATTTTGCTTGATGCACTGGATAGTAAAAACATGTGGGATAGCACTGTAGTTGTTTTTGTAAGCGATCATGGGCAACATTTAGGGGAACATGGTGGTATGTGGTATAAAAATTCTTTGTTTAACGAGTCTATGCAAGTGCCCCTAATTGTTTGTGCACCAGGCAAGCCTGCTGCCATTTGTAATAATATTGTTGAGTTGGTTGATGTTTACCCCACGCTAACGGAATTGTGTAAACTACCCACCCCTGCCAATATGGAGGGGTCTGGTTTTGTAAGATTACTGCATAATCCAAACCAACCCTGGAAAAAAGCAGCATATACCCAAACCAGGCCAGGGGCATCATTTCCGCTGGTTACAAAGGCAGAAGGCATATACACAAATGAGTATCATTATAATTACTGGGGGCCATATGGTGAGGAACTGTACGATAGACTTAACGACCCCAATGAGTATAATAACCTGGCCATCATTCCCGAATTTGTTTCGGCACTTGACTCTTTAAGAAATATAAGAATCAACGGATATATACAATCCTTACCACCTGCCTGCGATTCAGTTTTATATTATGCAGATAAAGATGGTGACGGGTTTGGCGGAACCATCAGCCAGTTTAAAGGTTGTTATCAGCCCATTGGTTATGTTACCAACAATGTAGATTGTAACGATAGCCTGGCAACCATTAGCCCCAATGCCATTGAAATATGCGATGGCATAGACAATAACTGCAATGGACTTGTGGATGAAAATGGGATTATGCCAGTAATTAATCAGGGTATAACTGCAACGGTTTGCTCTGGCAGCAGTATTGTATTATCGGCAAACAGCGATAATGTAGCCAGTTTTCAATGGTATAAAAATGGGGTTGCCATTACCGGAGCTACCAGTGCTACCCTAATAGTTACACAGGCAGGCAGTTATTCGGTAAAAGAAACTACAGCAGAGGGTTGCAGCGCATTTTCGGCTAAAACTACTGTTTCAACGGCCAGTAGACCTACAGCTACCATAACTGCATTAGGTAATTTAAATATTTGTGCCTCAGGCTCAGTTTTATTGGAAGCCAACAGTGGTGCAGGCTTAACTTACCAATGGAAAAAAGGCAGTACCCTAATTAGCGGTGCTACCGGCATACAATATACCGCTACCAGTATTGGCACCTATTATGTAGTGGTAACCAATAGCAGTAATTGCAATAAACAATCTACCGGAGTAAAAGTTACCAAAACCTGTTTTGCAGGCAGTAATATCAATGGCAACAATTTAAATAGTGCTACAGAAAAAGCAGGTGCAATTGCTGTATATCCAAACCCGGCTAACAATTTGGTTACAGTACAATATTTAAGCAACAGTAACAATAAAGCTAATATTACTGTGTACGACATTACTGGTAAAGCCATACTTACCAACACAGTAAATGCTATTAAAGGCAGTAACAATTTTAGCTTTAATGTGGGTAATGCTGCAGCTGGTGTTTATTATGTGGAAGTAAATAATAACAATGAAAAGCAAAGGGTACAATTTCTTGTTGCCCATTAAAATTCTAAAATATCTGACTACTAAAAACCCCGCCTGTTAGCGGGGTTTTATATTTTAATGCTTAACCAATAAGCCATGTATTTAATGATGCCATGAAAGAGGAACTTTGAACCGAGCGTGGCAAGTAAAGCTAAATAGTTATTCAACTGCCGGCCAACAAACTTGTATTTTTTGGGCCATGCTGTAAAACATAGATTAGGCATTACTTGCGTCGCACTCTTGGGGTTTCTGTTCGCTGTTGTGCTTTTTTATTCACCTGCTAACCATTGCTTAAACTGTGGAGAACGCTCTGTACTTACAATGGTTTCGTACTTAGATGGTGGATTTAATTTAATAAGCACCCTGGCTTTTGAATAACTTACCATTTCGGCAATACTGGGATAACTGATAATAAACTGCCGGTTAATTCTAAAAAACATTTTAGGGTTAATAAGGTGATCCAACTCGTCAAGATTATTATCAATTGGGTATCTTTTACCATCTTTTAGTACAGCAAAATTGGCTTTATTTTCGGTATAGAAATAAGCAATATCGTGGGTTTCTATGGTTTTAATATGTTCGCCAAACCTTATTACAAAACGCTCTTTATAAGTGGTAGGCTGCTTGCTTAAAGCAGATAACACCTTAGAAATATCCTGTGCAGGTGTTTGTGTATTGGCATACAATTTATTAAACCTTTCTATGGCTTTGGTAAGATCATCTTTTTTAACTGGCTTAAGCAGGTAATGAATACTGTTTAGTTCAAATGCCTGTAAGGCGTATTGATCGTAAGCTGTAGTAAAAATAATAGGACAGTCTATTTGTACCTGCTTAAAAATTTCAAAGCTGGAACCATCTGCCAAATGAATATCGGCAAATATGAGGTTTGGCTGCGGATAGGTATTAAACCATTTTACGGCGGTTTCAATACTATCAATGGCATTAATTATAATGGCTTCGGGCATTAGCTCGGCAATCATTTTTTGCAATCGTTTTGATGCGGCTTCTTCATCTTCGATGATGAGTATCCTGATTTTATTCATGGTCTAACAAGGGGATTTTAACAGTGAAATAAACAGTATCATTTTCAATGGTAACCGATTTGCCGCTTAATAGCTGGTATCGCCTCTGAATATTTAATAAGCCAGTATGGCTGCCTTTCTCGGGAGTAAATTTTTCGCGGATATTATTACGTATTACCAATTGTTGCTCTTCATTTATAAACAACTCTATATGCAAGGGATGTTCAAGTGAAACCACATTATGTTTTACCGCATTTTCAAATAAAAGTTGTAACGCAAGTGGTACAATATAGAAGCTTTTTTGTTGGTTTTCAGTAAGTTGTATACTTATTAATAAAGCCTGACCAAAACGTTTTTGTTGTATAAATAAATAGTTTTTTAAAATGTCTATTTCCTCCTCAAGGCTAATAAGATTTTTATCCTTTTGTAATACGATGCTGCGGTAGAAATCGGATAAATGCTCTACATAAACAACTGCCCTTTCGGGGTTTTCTTCTATTTCGGAAATGAGGGTATTAAAACTATTAAACAGAAAGTGAGGATTTATTTGATTACGCAAAGTTTCCAGCTGCGATTGAATTTTTTGCTTTTCCAGATTGTTGAGTTTTTCTATTGACCACTCCCTTTGCTTTATAATAAGAAATAAAATACTTATTACAAGCACCAACACAAGTAATATAAACCAAAGCTGTTGCCAATAAGGTTCTTCAATGGTAAATACAAAGGAAGCCTCTGGCGCACTACTAAAATTCTGATTAAGTGATACCCTTATTTTAAATGTATATGTTCCACTGGGCAGGCGGGGAAAGTTTTTCATATGGTCTTTGGTAATTACCCAGTCTTTATCGTACCCTTCCAGTTTATATTGGTATTGAATTTTCTCTGGCTGCTCGTAAAAAAGGCCGGTAAAATAGAAACTTATATTATTGGCATCCGAAGAAAATACATGACCGTTTTGAACCAATGTATCGGTTAAAAATAATTGCACTTTATCAATTACAATAGATGGCTTTTGTTGTAACTGATAGCCGGGCTGATATTTATATACCGAGAATTCGTTGGAGAAATAAATATCCTGTACCCTGCCCCTGGTAAACGTATTAAAATCTGAGTTGATATTGGATAAGCCCTGTTCTTCGTTGAGATAACTAATTGTTCCGGTAATGGTATTTATAATATCTATACTTTTTTTATGTGCTGCCAATAAATAATCACCTGAAACAATTAAGGAGGTAATATTTAAATCGGTAAGCCCTTGTTGAATTGAAAAAACTGTAAAATGCTTTCCATCATATCTAACCAAGCCTTTATTAAAAGTATTAAACCATAAATTACCTTGTTTATCTTCTACAATCTTATATATCACATCACTTTCCAATAAACCTTTTACGGGTTTAAAAACATTGTTTTCCAACACAATGGTCCCTTTGCCATCTGTTGCAAACCATACCCTGTTATGGCTGTCGGTAAAAATATCATATACATATTTACTGCCCAGATTTTTATCTTCGGCAAAATTGGTAAAACTGTATGTTTCCTCACCGGGCGAATCAGTTGTATTTTCTTTTATCCGGCATTCAATTGCACCTTCTAAACTGGCTATCCAAACAGTATTTTCTTTTCCTGAAATAGACAATATGCTGCTGTTTATTAAGGTGGGATACTCTTTAAGCACCCTGGTTTTACCTGTGTTGGGATCAAGTAATATTATCCCACTACCCATGGTGCCAACCCAAATCATCCCATATTTATCCTGATACATGGAAGTAATATCAGATTGCTGACTTATAAGTGGTATAATACTTTCCTGCTGTTGCCAACTACCATCAGGTTGTAGGATGGCATTAAACAGTTTATTTCTTTTATTAAACCATAATGTACCACTTTGGTCGTAAAACAACATATGAAGATCTTCGGGTGCAATTGTATTAAAGGAAAACAAATACTGTAGCTCATTGCCTACCATACGCAATAGCTGATTATTTCCTCCGGCCCATATATTGCCTTCTTTATCCCGTAATAAACAACTTACCTTTTTAATTTGCAGGGTTTGCTTTTCAACATAAATAGTATTGTTTACATCGTCGTACCTAACTTGAATAATCCCATTCTCATCTGTTCCAATATAGGCTTTTGAACCAATGCCCAGCATATCATTAACTTCACCATATAACCAGGCACCCGGCTTCCCCAAACTATCAGAGAAGTTATTATACATGGTTACGCCACCATCCTGCATGCCAATCCAAAAATTATTATTATTTACCGGGTAAATGGATTTTACAATATTATCGGGCAACCCATTTTTAGAGGTAAATGATTTTATGAATTTATGCCTTAGGTCGGCACTGCAAAAATTAATGCCATGGTCAGTAGAAACAAGTACATTATTACCCGGCAGTAAGCTTATATCGTAAATATAGTTATCCGTTAAACCATCTTCCTGGCTAATTTGATATAAAATTTTTTGCTTATAAAAATATATTCCTTCTCCCGCAGTGGCAAACCAGATTATACCACTTTTATCTACAATAATTTTATTTATAGCAACTTTGGGGAAACCTTCCTGTAAGTTAAAAGCCTCAATTTTATTGTTTTGCCTTAGTATAGCAATGCTGCCATCTTTATAACCAATCAGGGTTTCTTTTGCACTAATCTCACAAATAGCTGTTACATCATCAGCTACCCCGGCTGCTTTGTTTATCTTAAAAAAATTAATACCATCAAACCGGTATAAACCATTTGATGCGCCTACCATTATATAACCTGAGCTCAGCTGGCAAAGGGTATTTATTTGTATAATGCTTTGAGAATTATCTGCCAGTAAAGTGTATATTTTGCTTCCTGCCGACTGAGAAAAGGCAGTTACAATACTTAAAAAAAATACAATAATATATACACAGCATTTAACCATTATCGGGGTTGCAAAATTGCATTTACTTCTACTTTAATCTCATCAGTTAATTTTTCATATACTACCCTGGGAATAGGTATGTTATAATCACTTAGTAATATGGTAAACTTAGCTTTGATATACAGTTTTTTATTTTTAACCGTAACTTCTGTTTTTAAAATCCTTTCGTTAGATAAACCATGTAATGTAAAAACTCCTTTTGCCCTTATTTCATAAATGCCATCCTGTGTAAGATCCTGATCTTCAATCAACTTACCCTTAAAATATGCCTCAGGGTATTTCTCTGCCTCAACATAATTTTCATGAAAATGTATGCGTTGCAAGGGGCTATTAAAACCTTCAAATGTGCGCACATTTATTTTGAATGTAAATACCCTTTTATTGTTATCTAAAAAACCCACTAATTGGTTTGATGTGCCTTTAATTAATTCCATTGGTGCCTCAGACCTAAAAGTTACCAAACCGTTGGTTGTTTGAAAAATGGCATTATTTTGCCCAACAACAGTTAAGCCTGTAATTAGAAACACAAGTAAGGTTGTAATTGATATTTTATGCCTGTAATGCATTATACCTGTTTAAGTATGCTCAAACATAACATATTTACCTGTATAAAACAATGCATAAAAAGGCATTATAAGCTGATGTTAATCAACTTCAATCGTTAAAAATTCATTGCATTTGTACCCGGCTGTATAACCATTGGCATCGCCGCTTATGTCACTCACTGCACCGTTCCTCATTTATGGCGGCAATATTGTTATAAAAGAGGTTAAATGGTTAATTCCATTCGCTTTTTCTGCAAAAAAATACCGGTATACATTAACACGTAATACCGGTGTTTTTTATATGATGCCCAAAGCGTAGAACGATGAACCGAGCGTGGCAAGTAAAGCATTATTTATATTCAACTGCCGGCTCCCAAATTAACTACCTAAACTACCTAGATAGTTGAGAAATTTTGCCCCATATTAAGGGGTAGTTTTTGGCTTTACAATGGTAAATACCCTGGCTATATTAAAGCCAAAATGAATGCCACCATCGCCCCAACTATTGGTGGTTTCGTTTATAAATGTTCTTTCCGTCATACCGGTACTGTTACTTAACTGAAACTGAAATACGTGACCACCGGTTTCAATTTCGTACCCTACAGATAATGAGTTGTATGTACCAGGCATTTTACTATCGGGCAATTGATAATAGTATTCGGCGGTAAGGCTGGTCATTTTGGTAATTTTTATTCTTACCCCTGCTCCAATTGAGTATAAATCGTTGGGTATATTGCTGGTGGCAACTGTATTATAATGTACCATGGTAGGCATAACCTGTAAAGAAAAGCCGTTTCCAAACTTACGACCTATAAGCGCCTGATATACATAACTTGTTTTATCGCTGGCACGAGGTTTTACTGTAATGCCTAAATTTCTTTTTACAGCAGCAGTATCAGTAGCATACATAACACCTGCCAACAGGGTTACAGAAAGCGGCACATTTGTTTTGCCTGAAGATTGCCATAACAACCTGTATTTTAAAAAGCCATTGTATTGTTTTTCAAATGTACTTCTTCCACCACCTACAGTAAGGCGGTTGGTTATACCATAATCTGCACCAATAAGCATAGAAGCATAATCAAACCCAAAAATATTATAAAAGCCCTGGTTAAGCGTACCAAAACGGTGCGATACCTTAAAATCTAATACGCCGGCCTGCGTTGTTTCCAGTGTATGAGAATTAATTAAACGGCTGGTGGTAAATGTAGCTTCGGTGCGTTGTGTAGCACTTTTAGTTTTGTTTTTCATTTCAGCATCCAGCAAAGAATCAAGGTCTACGTTTTGCGCATAGGTATGCCCAACTAAAAGAGCAGTTAGGATGGAAACGATGAATTTTTTATTTATCATGGTCTATTTTTTTGGGGTTGATTATCTTTTTTCGAAATCGCAATTAACAGTAATTTGAATATTATCGGATAATTTGCTTTGTACAAAAGACTGGCCCATAATTTTATATTCCTTTCTATTTACGTTAAATACTGATTGTGCATTTAACTTACCACCTTTTATGGTAATTACGCCTTTTGCAGTTACTGGTTTGGTAACATCTTTAATAGTTAAATTACCACTAACCACCACATTATAAGATCCATCTTTAGCAAAGTTTACAGCCGAAATATCAGTTATTTTACCAGAAAAACCCGCTTTAGGAAACTTATCGGTTTCCATATAGTTTTCATCGTTAAAATGATCTTCCATGGCTTGTTTTGGGAAATGGAAGCTTTTAATAGCTACTTTAAAATCAAATGTACCGGTAGTGCTATTTAACAGGCTAACTACTTCATTGTTATTGCCTTTAATATCTTCCATTTCGGTATGCGAATAGATAGAAATACTACCATTTCGGGTAATATAATCCTGTGCCATTACATGTGTTGTAACAAAAAGGCAAACTAATATTGCTATTGCTTTCATAAACATTTATTTTAAGATTGAAATTTAATTTTGTGGAGCGCCTCTGTTAACCCAGGCACTAAATTTATTTATTTCACAGTCAGACAACTTGGCGCCACCTTTAGGCATGGCAGATGTTGAGCCGTCTTGTATTAAGCACGACATTAATATGCCAAAATCTGCATAATCTTTTATAGTTGCATAATCTGTAAGTACAATTCCACCACCCAAATCGGCAGTACCGCTATGGCAGCTATAGCATGATGCTGCCATAATATTTTCCAGTTCAACGCTTAATCTAACGGTAGTTGTATCGCAGGTAACTGCCGGATAAACCACATCGGCTTTATCGTAATAGCAGCTATTAAAGAATATAAGTGAAATAAAAGTGAGGAGCCCAATTACTGAAATCTTTTTCATTTTTTAATTTTATTTAATGAACAAGTCGGATTGAAATATTTATGGTTGAAGAAAATTTGTTTGGATTTGTCTTTTACAAAGTAGTTAAAATATCTTAACTCAGGTTTTGCATAAGCGCATTAGTTATTACAAATTTAGTGATTATCAAAGTCATAGCCCATCATATCGCTACTTCAAATTATGTTATTAATTGTTGGGCGTTCCGGCATCAATCCATTTTTGCAATTGTTGTATATTACAATCACTTAATGTACCAGATGGGGGCATTGCAATATAACCTGGTGCTTTGTTAATTGCACCCATTAAACGGCCATTCAATGCTACAGTTTTAACACCAGCATAAGTTGATAGATTTATTCCGCCACTTGCATTGGTACCCGAATGGCAGCCTGTACAATTTGTTGTCATTATTGGCGCAACAGCACCACTATATGAAAAAACAGCACTATCACAACCTGCACAATTAGTTGTGTTTTGAGCTCCTTCCTCTATCCATTTACTAATCAGGCTAATTTGGTCGGCAGTAAAATCAGTATATCCTTTGGGGGGCATTTCTCCTGATTTAATTACCTGCAAAATCTTACTTGCATCGGGGTTACCTGGCTTTACGCCCTTTTTTGTGATATTGGCATAAGTGTCAAATACATAACCCTCAGCTTTTGTTTTACTATCATGGCAACCACTAATAGCACAGCCACTTTGAAATAGAGGTAAAATATCACCTTCAAAACATACCAAAGAACTACCTCCTGTACCACCACCGGTTCCTGTAGTGTCGGTTCCTCCTCCGTTATTATTTCCTCCTCCGCTTCCGGAATCATCAGGATTTACTACTTGGTGTTTACAGGCAAAAAACAAACCTGCAACTAATGCAATCAGCATAATTGGCTTTTTCATGACATGAATTTTAAAACGGTTACTTAACAATGATGCCCTGGTTGATAATAACATCGCTTAAAAAGCCGGTACAAACACCTTTAAAAGTAATAGTACTGCCTTTAGCAATTGTGCCAGGGTTTTCTTTAAATGTACAATTCACGCCAAATAGAGGATCGTTTGATTTTAAGTAAACAACGGTTTCACCCGCCTGATTTTGTTTGGTTTCGGTTACCTCGCCGGTAACCTGAATAGCTTTATTGAGATAAAGGGCATTAGCTCTTTGTTCGCTTAGGTTAAAAGAATCGAAAATAGCAATAGCGGTAATCTCCAGCCCCTTTTCACCAGCTACATTTCTGGCAGGTTTATTCCACATATAATAGCCATAAATACTACCAAATAATATTGTGGCCAGAACTACTATAAGTGCTATTTTCTTTTTAGATTTCATAATTATATTGTATGACAAAATAATGCCAGTTTTGAGGATTGTACAACTGTACTAAACCGAGACGGCAAAAAATACCGCTAAACCGGTAAAAGATGGGGTTAGAACTATGATTTAACATACTGCTGCACCGGTAACCTGTTGGCCAAACTTCGGGCCAGCGTCATTTCATCGGCGTATTCCAGTTCACCTCCAAATGCAATACCCCTGGCAATGGTGGTTACCGTACATGGTGTGTTCTGCAGCTTTTTTTGAATATAATAAATGGTGGTATCGCCCTGAATATTTGGGCTTAGGGCAAATATCAACTCGCTGATTGATTCGGTTTCAATTCTATGGATAAGGGATGAAATATTCAATTGATCTGGCCCAATACCATCCAAAGGAGAGATAATGCCCCCCAAAATATGATAGGTACCATTAAACTGCTGTGTACTTTCAATGGCAATAACATCTCGCAAATTTTCTACTACGCAAATCATTTGCTGGTTGCGGGCACTATTGGCACAAATTGCGCAAAAATCGCCATCGCTTATATTGTGGCAACGGCGGCAAAACTTTACCTCTTTACGCATTTTGGCAATGGTTTCACTAAAATGCGTTACAATTTCTGTATCCTGCTTTAACAGGTGTAATACCATACGCAATGCTGTTTTCTTTCCAATACCGGGCAGCTTGGCAAATTCATTTACAGCATTTTCAAGTAGTAAAGATGGTAATTGCATACATGCAAATATATGCCAGAGATGTTTGTGCTTTACTAAAAGCTAATACCCTGTAGCGGGTAGTTTGGCATATACTGTATTTCTTATATTAGTGCAGCAATAAAAAATATGGCAACCATTATCACTTTGCGCTTAGCTATTTATCGATTCGCCCTTTTAGTACTCATATTCATCTGCGGTGTGGTGTTTAACAGCTGCTTTCTATTGGATAACAGTGGAGAAATACTATACAGTAAAGACATCTACACCATTCGAAAAAAGAATTTATTTAGCTACTATAAGGCATCACCAGATTTATTTGTGGCTACTGATAAGGGAGAGATTAAGATTAACTTGAACGCCTTTGGTAAAATCAACATTGCACAGGAAAAAATTACCCATATCGATATCCGACAAATTACGCAGGATTCAGTGGACATTTATTGCAGCACCAACGATACAACAGTTGCGATGAAGGAGGAAGTTTTCCATGTAAACATTAAAAAAGCAGTAGATAGCATTTTGCAGCAACAGCACCGCTAATTATACATGAGTGTCCAAATTGACTGGCTCTTTACCGAACCCTGCAGTGTGCGACGCAACGGATGCCGGGCATTTTTATTAGCCCGGCCCACAAAAAAGCCCATTTTATTAAAAAAAATATACCGCCTTACAAATAGTAAAATGTTTAAAATACTAATTCCCGTCATGTTTTTCTTTTCACTCACTTTTTGACAAGGCAAATCAAATGGCTTTTATAAAACAGAATTTCATTGAGAATTAATTGATTAGCAATAGCCTGCGACAATAACAATTGTTAGCTTTAAACGCTTATCTGGCTTGCATTTGCTGTTGATAAGAATCATAATATTTTTTATCGTTAAACAAACAATTAATACGTAAATTGCATACAGTAGAATTAAGCGAGAGCTATTAGATTTTTAACGATTGCCATACTTTTTATTGTACCCAAATTGCCGTATATGAAAGCCAATTCATTTTTAAATGCTTTGCATGCCAATAGTTTTTCGCATGTAACATTTTACAAATCAAACACAGGTAAACAATACCCACCCAAATTAAGCCCAAGGCATATTAGCAGAAGAAATTTATTACTTTTCTCTGTTGTGTACTATTCCATACTTAGTCTGGTGCTGCTAAAAATGATAGTGTAACAATTAGCCTTTTACTGCCACATCAATTTTATTTGGTTTTGTTTAACCATTTCCTGTTCTTTTTACTAAATAGTTGTACTTGTTTACAGGCTTTGTACTAAGGCCTGGCATCGTTGTGTCACTCACTTGTACTGTTGCACGCCTGGCAACAATAAGCACATTTTGTTAATTAGTATCTTTAGGGCCAAACTATTTATATGGCAGAGGATTTACACATTATTCTGGGAACTAAGGAAGAACAATACAAAACCCTGATACCCCAAATTGCAGCATTACTGCAGGGCGAACCAGATTTGGTTGCCAATATGGCCAATACCGTAGCCGCCTTAAAAGAGCAATTTGGTTGGTTTTGGATAGGGTTTTATATCGTAAAAAATGAAGAGTTGGTGTTAGGCCCTTTTCAGGGGCCGGTAGCATGTACACGTATTCGTAAAGGCCGTGGCGTTTGCGGTAGCAGCTGGGCACAGGCCACCACCTTAATTGTACCAGATGTAGAACAGTTTCCCGGCCATATTGCCTGTAGCAGTTTATCTAAAAGTGAAATTGTAGTACCTGTACTGCGCAATAACGAAGTAGTAGCAGTGCTTGATGTGGACAGTTCATCACTAAACAGTTTTGATACTATAGACCAACAATACCTTGAACAGATAGTTAATCTGGTTAATTTTTCTTAGCTATATATTTTTGCGTAGCAGGCTGAAAAGCAAGCCAGGAATGCCAGAACTCCTGAGAAGCAGGAAGGGCTTGTAAGCTTTGCCCCTTTAATGGCCCGCTAATACAAATACCATCATTGTTCCATTTAGATTGTGTGGTATAATCTGTAAGAGTATCTTTTATTATAGCAAACGTCAAAGGCTGATTATTTACCATCCTGCTCCACACATGAAAAGTAGCAGTATCTTTTTCTATAGTTATTAAAACCGGCTGTTGATTAATATTATCTTCTATTATTTTGGCCTGCACCAGATCATTCCAGTCGTAAGCCCTAGAAATACCCTGTGCCGTTACCCCTACCACCCATGATTTCATTTTCCAGGATCCTGTATCTCTTTTTTCCAGACTGCTATTCAATATGCCTTTATCGTAACCGGCAAGGCTGTCGTATTCTTTGGTATATAAACTATCGGGCTGCAAAATTTTTGAATCAGGATATACACGTAGCCATGCCGCTAATGTGGATTGTCGAGAAGGAAATTCGCTAAGTTTTGTGCCCTTTAATGCGCCTGTGATGGCTTCGCCGGTAGACTGCCGCCACCAGCTTTTGGTACTAGCATCTTCAAACATGGCATTAAAATGATCCATGCCAACTAACCTGAACTCCTCCTTTTTTCCGTTTACCATGGGGCTAAATACACGTCCGGTTCTGCAAACGGTACAATAAGTAACCATAACAGGTATGCCGGCAATGGTATCCTGTACCTGGTGATGGTACCCGATTATTTCAATGGGGTATGCTTTGGCCTGACCATTTATGGCTATGCCTATGACTAATTTATCGGGATCAACCTTATTTTCGGCAATGCCAACAAGGTTTTTGTTGGTGGGCTGATAAAACATTTTATCGGCCAGAAATTTAAAATTAAAGGCATAAAATATGCCCACATACACTACAAAAAAAATGAGAAGCAATGCTTTGCTTAATTTGCTGCTATTGGGTATTACAATTACCAGTGGTATAACTAAAAGCAACCATAAAATAATACGGATATACCAGATGTACTGGTCTAAAAAATAGGCAATATCAATAGTATTGGCTTGCTGACTACCGGGAAATGGCATAATAAAATACACCCGCAATATTTCTACCGCAACCAATAAAATTAACCCAAGCCAGAGGAGTGATTTTTTCATAACAGGTTATTTTTTATAAGATAACAGTAAAAAAATTCACTTAAAAAGTAGCCAATACAGTAACGCCACCTTGCACTACCTGATTAAGTTGTACATTAATAGTGGTTCCTAACGGCAGCAATACATCTACCCTACTGCCAAATTTTATAAAACCCATTTCGTTACATTGCTTTACTTCTGTACCTACTTTTAGATAGTTACATATTCTTTTGGCCAGTGCGCCTGCAATTTGTTTTACCAATATCGTGCCTTTGGCATTTTCTAATACCACACTATGCCTTTCATTTTCAGTTGAAGATTTAGGATGCCAGGCTACCAGATATTTGCCCTTATGGTATTGGCTATATTTTACTACACCGTTAATAGGGTTGCGGTTAACATGCACATTGGCGGGGCTCATAAAAATGCTTACCTGCACCCTTTTATCGTTAAAGTATTCAACATCGGTAATTTCTTCAATTACTACCACTTTACCATCTGCGGGGCAAATAATCTGGTTATCGTTAATGGTTAATTTTCTGTTGGGAATTCTAAAAAAAGAAATGAGAAACAGAAACACAAATAAGGTTACAATAAAAATTGCTACTGCCAGCCAGGGCATGGCAGCACTTAAAAAATTAAAGGAAACAATATTAATTATTCCAAACAGTAAAGCACCGATGCCAATGGATTGATATCCTTCTCTATGAATTGTCATGCAATAAATTTGAATGGCAAATATAGGCTAAGACATAGAAGGTGCAAAGCAGTGTTAGAATGGGAATAATTTTAGCAGGTAGCCGGCATCTTTGCCTGTTTTGCCTTTAGCCCAATAGCGAACAGAACCCTGAAGAGTGCGACGCAACCGGGCTGGCAATTAATTACCAAAGCCGGGCTCAACATATTGCTGTATGTAAGTAGAGGGGTGCAGGTTTACAAAAACCAGATGACATATACCCAAACAAATGGAGTGGCCAGTAATAAGGAATCGAACCTGTCGAGAAAACCACCGTGGCCGGGCATAATTTGACCGCTATCTTTTACATTGGCCAGCCTTTTTAATTTGCTTTCCAATAAATCGCCGGTTGTACCTACTATTGCACCCAGAGAAGAGATTACGATAAGTGATACATAATCCTGCATTTCAAATACAAAATACCCTAACAAACTTACGGTAGCAATGGCCAGAATGGCGCCGCCGGCTGTGCCCTCCCAGGTTTTTTTTGGGGAGATTTTTGAGAATGGTGTTTTACCAATAAATGAGCCTACAATATAGGCCATGGTATCGTTTATCCAAATAGAGGCAATAAGGGTGATGGGTATTGCCCAGCCAAAATCAAAAAATAACATGGTGCCTTTAAAAGCCATCCCTACATTTCGTAAGCCAATCATACAACCCCATGCTAATGAAATATAGAGCAGCCCTATAATGGAATGGCCGATTGATTTTGTACTAAGCTGTCTGCTTAATAACACTTCGCTTACCGGCAGGCCAATAGCTGTTACCAGCATAAGCCACCAACCTACTTCGCTAACTGAAATACTGCCAATAGTATAGGCCTTGTTGGTCATCCATAACATAAAGCCCCAGCCTAAAAGCATAACACCATACTTATGAAATAAATTAATGGTTTTATAGTCGGCATCAATTAAACCTACCAATCGCTGGTATTCTATCCAGCAACCAAAATGGATGATGGAAAAAAGCAATAAAAATGTCCAGTGATTGATTAATAATCCACAAAGCATTACCGCTACAAAAACAATAGCAGTTAATGCACGGGTCTTAAATGTTTGAAAATTAAACGCCATTGGCAGGATTTATTGTTAATACAATTATTTGCAAGTTAATAATGCTGGCAAAAAATTTATACCTCATCATCATTGGTTGCTGAAATGCCTGAAGCAGCAGCATCCAGCAAAGTTTTGGCCTGGGCAGCATTATCTGGATGCACATATAATTCTATATAACCGAAAGTAAGATAACTGCTATCCATTTTATTCATAGATACCACCTCAATATTATTATCTTCCAGCATGCCTTTATAAATACTGGCATCTGCAAAACTGCTGCTTTTAAATATCATTTGCCATCCGCTCATATACTTGTATTTATGTTGTTTTCAGTTATGGTGGTTACCAATACCCTGTCGCATTCTTTTTTATACAGTTTAAATAAGGCATACATTATTACAGCACCAATAATACCATAATATAAAGGGTATGTGTCGCTAATAGCTTCGGGGGTTAATTTACCTGAGCTGCTTAGCGCATAAATAACGGTTAATGTATAAGCGTTGTTTAAAAAATGCGCTGCAATAGGCATCCACATGTTTTTACTGTAATAATATAAATACCCCAGTGTCATCCCCAAACAAAGTCTGAAAAGGAATCCATAATAGGAGACATGCATCAGGCTAAACAATACACCCGTTAGAAAAATACCCCAAAATGGCTTTTTAACCATATCAATCATAATAGGTTGCAGTGTACCCCTGAAAAGCATTTCCTCAAATATGGAGGGTACCAATACTAAAACAATCAGCGAATAAAAATAATCTGCTGCATTGTGCATATTGGCCATACTCATTACCTGTTTGTTGTAGGCATCTTCCAGTCCTTTAAAATAGGTTTCGGCATTTACGGGTATGGGTATCATGCTGTTTAATTCTGCCAGCGCCCCGCCCAATAAAAGGCTGGCTGCAACAATAATAGTAACCATACCTAATTGTACAATATTACCTTTTGTTCTAAAACCCATTTGAGTCATGGGCTCAAAACCTGCTATTTTACCCATAGCAAGTGCAGGCATGGCCATGATAAAAAAACTGGTAAGTATTTGTAAAATGCGTGAAATTTCGGTATTCGCTGGCTTCATCAATTCATCGGCTAAGTGTTGAATATCAACATGCAATACCGTATTTCCAATAACGCCTGTTGCGATGGAACTGATGATAATTCCCAGCCCGCACAAACTTAATAATATCGCAAAACGGCTTACAGCATTGAATCTTTGCTCCTGCATCATATGCTTTTCTTAAAATAAGAGTGTAAATTTGCAACTCTTTTATTGTAAACAAGTATTTTTTTGGTAAACGGCTATTGAGTAATGGTAAAGATTGATACAATTGAACTGCCTGATTTTCCTTTATTACTGGCTCCAATGGAGGATGTAAGCGATCCACCATTTCGTGCCGTTTGTAAGGATAATGGTGCCGACCTGATGTACACCGAGTTCATCAGCAGCGAAGGCCTTATACGCCATGCCATCAAAAGCGAGCAAAAACTGGATATTTTCGATTATGAACGCCCAATTGGTATTCAAATTTTTGGAGGCGACGAGGATAGTCTGGCAATGGCTGCAAAAATTGTTGACGTTACCAACCCCGATTTATTAGATATTAATTTTGGTTGCCCCGTAAAAAAAGTAGCCTGCAAGGGCGCAGGTGCCGGCGTTTTAAAAGATATTGACCTGATGGTGCGATTAACCGATGCCGTGGTTAAAGCTACCCGCCTGCCCGTTACCGTTAAAACACGTCTCGGATGGGATGAAGACAGTAAGAACATTGAGGAAGTAGCCGAACGACTGCAGGATATAGGTATAAAAGCACTTGCTATACATGGCCGTACACGTGCACAAATGTATAAAGGCCAGGCCGATTGGACACTGATTGCCAAAGTAAAAAACAATCCACGCATCCATATTCCCATTTTTGGTAACGGCGATATTGATAGTCCGCAAAAAGCATTGGAATATAAAAACCGATATGGGGTAGATGGAATTATGATTGGTCGTGCTGCTATTGGCTACCCCTGGATTTTCCGCGAGATTAAACATTATATTCAACATGGCGTAATGCCCGCCGCACCCACATTAGAAGAAAGAGTAGCCGTTGCCAAAAAACACCTGCACAAGTCTTTTGAGTGGAAAGGCCCCATCGCAGGTATAAACGAAATGCGCCGACACTACGCCAATTACCTAAAAGGCCTACCCGGAATAAAAGAATACCGCAACCGTCTGGTTACACTAAAAACTGTGCCCGAGGTAGAAGAAGTACTAAACGAAGTGCTTACCCATTACCAGGGCGTAGAAATAGAACAAACACCCATTGTGCTGGAAAATTATCACGAGCATTGTGCCATTTAAGCTTTAATTTTTTGGTGCCCGGCGGCAAATCATTGGTTAATCGCCGCTTGCGTCGCACACTTGTACGTTCCGGTTTTATGGCAACAAAACAACTGTTACTATTTAACCATACTACCCACGGCCAATAAAACAAACAAACACATGAAACCACTTTTAATCTATTGCTATGATGCCTATTGTGGCTGGTGTTATGGCTTTAGTCCGGTAATAAAAAAAATTGCAGCCCAATTTAGTACACAGTTACAAACTGAAGTATTATCCGGCGGTATGATTTTACCCGAAGCACCGGTACATATTAGTGCTACAGCAGGCTATATTAAAGATGCCTATAAACGCGTAGAAGAATATACCGGTATTCAGTTTGGCCAGGATTATTTATGGCATATTCTTAACCCCGATAAAAGCGATTGGTTTCCCAATTCAGAAAAACCGGCTATAGCCCTATGCGTTTTTAAGGAATTATATCCCGATGATGCCATAGGATTTGCTGCCGATGTACAATATGCATTACATTTCGAAGGCCGCGACCTAACAGATGATGAAGCCTACCGCCATTTACTTGAAAAATATACCATAGACCCCATCTCTTTTTATAAAAAACTACACAGTGAGGCCTATAAAGAAAAAGCTTATTACGAGTTTTCGCTGGTAAAACAATTAAGGGTAAATGGTTATCCGGCAGTTTTAATACAGGCAACGGATAATAAATTTTACCTGGTAGCCAATGGCTTTACTGATGCTGAAACTTTGCAGCTACGCATACAAAATGTATTAGCCGAAATAACTGCTTAATGGTGTATTACATTAAGCAGCAGACCCTGCCAAATAGCAAACAAAGCGCCGAAGTGTGCGACGCAACCAAGCTTAATAGCAATACTACAGCCGGGTACAAAATTTAAACCATATTAGTAGAACATACATTTATTTTGTAGCAGGTTTCAATCCAAAAAAGATATCTATTTTTTAAAATTTCATGAGTACTGCTACCGCTAACCCGCAACTTATTCTGCAATCTGTATTTGGCTATGCCAGCTTTAGGCATAACCAGCAAGCCATTATTGAACATATCCTTAATGGCAAAGATGCTATTGTACTAATGCCCACCGGCGGTGGCAAAAGTTTATGTTACCAGGTACCCGCACTTTGTTTACCTGGTGTAACTATAGTGGTTAGTCCACTAATAGCCCTGATGAAAGATCAGGTAGATGCCTTAAAAGTAAATGGCATAGCTGCAGCATTTTTAAACAGTACCCAAAGCCAAAGCGAGCAGGTTTATATTATGCAGCAACTGCGTAATAATCAGCTTAAACTATTGTATCTGGCGCCAGAACGTTTATTGGGCAACGAAATACAGTTTATTCATTTTTTAAAAGAAATACAGGTATCGCTATTTGCAATAGATGAGGCGCATTGTATTTCGCAATGGGGCCACGATTTCAGACCCGAATACCTGGTACTTGGAGAACTAAAAAAACATTTTACTAATATTCCCACCCTGGCATTAACAGCCACGGCGGATGAACTTACCCGTAACGATATTATTGATAAACTACAGTTTACCCAATACCGTCTTTTTGAAAACAGCTTTAACCGGCCCAATATTGCTTATTATATAAAACCAAAGAAAAACTTTTATACAGACCTGCGTAAATACCTTGACCAACACAAAACTGATAGTGGTATAATTTATTGCCTTAGCCGCAATGGTACCGAAGAACTGGCAAAGGAGCTTATTGATGATGGCTTTAATGCGGCTGCCTATCATGCCGGTCTGGATAAAAGCATTCGCGAAGAAAGGCAGGAACAATTTTTACGCGACGATATTAATATAATGGTGGCTACCATTGCCTTTGGTATGGGTATAAACAAAAGCAATGTACGTTTTGTGGTACATGCCGATTTACCAAAAAACATTGAAGGCTATTATCAGGAAACCGGCCGTGCCGGCAGGGATGGACTAAATAGCGAGGCCATATTATATTACAGCGCCGGCGATGTGCTAAAACTAAAAAGCTTTGCCAAAGTAGAGGGCAACGAAAACCAATCTAAAATAATGTTGCAAAAGCTGGATAAAATGAGCCGGCTTTGCGAAATAAAAACCTGCAGGCGTAAATACCTTTTAAACTATTTTGGAGAAGAAGCACCAGACTTTTGCGGCAGCTGCGATACCTGTTTAAACAAACCAGATTTAAAAGAAGCTACCATTATTGCCCAAAAAATTTTAAGTACAGTTGCCCGGTTAAACCAGGCTTTTGGTATACGCTATGTGGCAGATATTTTGCGCGGCAGCAATAACGAGAAAATACGCAACGAACATAAACAGTTAACGGTTTATGGCATTGGTAAAGACCTGCCCAAAGAAGAATGGCTGCATTATATAAAAGAGCTCTTGCATTTTGGCTATTTACAAACAAGCGATGCTGAATACCCTGTGTTACAGCTAACAGCAAAAAGCCATGGCGTTTTATACCAGAAAGAAAAAGTGTTTCTAACAGCACCGGTGCAGGTGGTTATTGCCAAAGAGCCGGTTATTTATCAGCAACACCCATATGAACAGTTGTTGTTTGAAGCACTAAAAAAATTACGCAACAGTATTGCGCACGAAGAAAATGTGCCGGCCTATATTATTTTTAGCGATAGTAGTTTATTAGACCTGGCCACCTACCTGCCCATTACCAAATCCGATCTTCCAAAAATCTCTGGTTTTGGCGCCTTTAAAATAGAAAAATATGGCATGCCATTTTTAAATATGGTGCAGGATTATTGTATACAACAAGCCATACCAACCCGCATACATTTAAAAGAACCCAAAAAAGAAAGCAAACCCAAAACACCCCATATAAACCGCAAGCCAACTGAAACTATGCGTACAACCTATAACCTTTTCAGGCAGGGCAATGCGGTAAAAGATATTGCTGCTATAAGGGGCCTTTCTTTACAAACCATAGAAACACATTTGTGCGCCTACATAACCTTTGGCGAGCTGGATATAAATGATTTGGTAAGCCAAAAAAAGCAACTGGAAATAAAACAGGCTATTGCCCAATATGGCACTTCAAGCCTGCGTTTATTAAAAGAAAATTTACCACTATACCACGATTATGGCGAAATAAAAATGGTAATTACTGCACTGGAAAAGCAAACCTTATAAGCAAAAGATAATAATTAGCCGGGCCTTTAGTACAATAGGCAACTTTACTTGCGTCGCACTCTTGTACGGCATAACTTATTGCAGCTAAGCAATCAGGTATTGATTGTGAATTGATCATAATAATTACACCTACCAAACTACCAACGCTTTTAAAAATAAGGCCACAAAAATGCAATGGACACGCCCATAACAACTGTATTGCATTGCCGCCACGAAGGGGGAACCCTGAACCGAGCGTGGCAAGTAAAGCTTACTAGGTGAATGACCTGCTGGTAACACCATTTGTTTTTACTGTATTATCTTCACGCCATGAAATGGATACTTGTTTGGTTCATGGCCATTTGTGTCACATCGTTATGCGCACAGGATACGACCAAACCCTATTGGTATGGGAGGTCGGGAGGTAAATTACCCGAAATTGCTTACGGTTTGGGCGAGGATAGATTGGGCGGCGCCAAAATGGGCTATATTGATACCGGCGTTGTGTTAAAAATTATTGACTCGGTAAAAGAACGGTATCAAATACAATTGTCTAAATATCATACTGCCTATATTGCCAAAGCCGATGTAACAAGGGACTCGGCATTTGTACCCAAACCATTTTATCTTACCAACCGCTGGCGTGCTATTGGCGGTGACGCCAAATATGATTCGCTTTTTATTACAATGGATGAACGGCTGCCCTATAAAAGCTGGATGGAAATAAATCCATCGAGAATTGTAATTGAATTATATGGGGTTCAATCTAATACCAACTGGATTACGCAGGTAACATCTACCCTACAGGAAATTGGCAATATTTATTTTGTACAAGCCGAAGATGATGTGGTGCGGGTAACCATTGAATTAAAACATCACCAGCACTGGGGATATACCATTCATTATATAAATGGCAGATTGGTGGTAATGGTAAAAAGACAGCCGGAAGTATTGGCTATTCAAAACCTGCGCATTGCCATTGACGCCGGTCATGGAGGCACCAATACAGGTGCTGCAGGTGTAAAATCTAAAATTGCCGAGAAAAAAATTACTATAGAATTTGCCAGAGAACTGGAGAAATATTTATGCTCCAAAGGGGTTGAGGATGTGATTATGACCCGGATGACAGATACTACCATTGGTAATACAGACAGGGTGTTGTGGCTGCAACAGGCCCAGCCGGATATTTTAATAAGTCTGCACCTGAATTCCTCTGACGAAGACACAGTAAAAGGCAGTAGTACCTATTATAAACATATTGGTTTCAGGCCCTTGGGTATGAGCATTTTGCAGCAAATGTTTACCGCCGGCATGGCTGATTATGGCAACGTAGGTAATTTTAATTTTTTACTAAACCAGCCAACAGATTTTCCTAATTCACTACTGGAGATTGGATTTTTAAGTAATGTAGACGATGAAAAAAATATTTTAAATCCCCAATTTCAACATACTACAGCTGTAAAAATATATGAAGGCATTCTTGACTTTTTAAGGCAATGCCAGTAGCAGCCTATCGGAATAATTTCCATTAAAATTAAAAATTAACCAGTAATAATAAATGCTTGTTGGTTTGGAATAATATTTAGACATTTGTCTAAATATCTAATTAGTGAACCTTCTTTTTAAAGCAATGAACGATGCTACGCGTCGGGAAATTTTGGAACTGCTGCGGGACAGGGATTTAACCGCCGGCCAAATTGCCGAGCAGTTTAATATGTCCTGGCCAAGTGTATCGCACCACCTGGAATTATTAAAAAGGGCGGGCTTGGTGGTAGCCGTTAAAGAAGGGCAGTATGTATTTTACTCCATCAATACCACTGTGATGGATGAGATGTTAAAGTGGTTAATGCAATTCACAAAAAAGAAAAAATAACATGAAATCTAAATTTCATTTGTATGATGCATTGGTAATTGCCTGCATTATAGTACCATGCCTTTACCTGGCCAGTGTATACGCATCACTGCCAGCCACCGTAGCCACCCATTTTGGTATTGACGGCAAGCCCGATCAAACGGGGGATAAATCTACCTTATGGTTTGTAGTTTGCCTGCTGGGTGGTGTTAGTATATTTTCGTATTTGCTTATACGCTTTTTGCCAAAAATAGATCCTAAAAAAAACGTGCAATATTCTACCGCTACCTATAACAAAATTGCTATTGCCGTTGCAGTGCTGGTAAGTGGTATTAGCTGCCTAATAATTAGGGCGGCCCAGGTGGGCCGTTTTGAAATGGGCAATATGTTGCCTGTTTTACTGGGCGTATTTTTTGCTGTTATGGGCAATCTTATGCATAATATTAAACCCAATTATTTTGTAGGCATACGCACACCGTGGACCCTGGAAAGTGAAGAAACCTGGCGCAAAACACACCAGTTAGCTGGTAAAATTTGGTTTTTTGGTGGTTTGCTATTGGCTGCTCTTAGCTTCTTTCTGCCGGCTGAATATGCATTTTATGTACTAATGGTAACCGTGGCTATTATGGCTTTGATACCCGTTGGCTACTCGTATATATATTTTAAACAACTGCAAAAAACAAATCATCCCCAATAATTCAGGCGCACAAAATTGTCTTTAATCAGCTTGTTTTGCGTGGTGCATTTTTTTTAATTCATCTTTTGCAAGGCTTATCCATTGCCGCTTATTTTTTAGTTCGGTACGGCTTAACATTTTCTCTTCGGCAGCCATTGTGTTAAATAGTTGGCTGGCCTCGTCGGGCTGCTGATTACGTATTAAAAACAGCCCATAATGATATCTGGCCTCAAAATCAGAAAAACGGGCTTTCATGGTTTTAAACTCTTCTTCGGCTGCCGTAATATTATGGCAATGTTCTAATGCAATGGCATAGGCAATATGCGCTTTAGACCTGGCAAATTGTGGGCGGGAATATAATTTTTTAGCCAATGGCAAAATGGCTGTATAATCCTGCTTTATCTGATAGGCCAGAATAAGCTGGTAAATAACATGCTCGTTTTCGGTAAAAGTGCCTGTTAAACTGCTTTCGTACAAGGCAATTGCCTTATCGGTGGCGCCTGTTGTCAGGTAGGCATCGGCCAGTTGTACCCGATTATTAAAAGTATCGGTAAACGCCAGCTGCGCTTCCAGCTTTTTAATTTGCCCGCCGGGATTAATAATACTGCTAACACCCGATTTTACCTGCTGTATATCGCCACCAGAAAACATTTCGGTAAACATATAAGCAATACAACCTATTAATGGCAAAAAAACAATAATCCAAATCCATTTTTGTTCCTTGCCCCTGCGTACGCAATGAAATACGCATATAGCCTGTAAAATGAGAATAATATAGTAATAGTTGCCACCAAAAAACATAGATCCGCTGTTAAATATGATAGAGAAGCCAAAAATAGAGTTATCGCCAAATAGCAACCATTTTATTTAGGTGAAAATGATAGGAATATATAGTTTGCCATATAAAAGGCAGTGAAAAACAGGGCGTGTCCCTGCGGGCCGGGCTTTCCGCTGCAAGTCCTCGGCCCGCCGTTGCCGGACGTGCCTGCGGGCTTTACGCTGCAATCCCTCACGCAAATAGTGGCCAGCCATAACAGCAAATACTAACCTGCCAAAGGCTTTACATTTGGCTGCATACAGTTATACAGTACAAGAGTGCGACGCAAGCGGTGCTGATAGCAGTGCATTGGCTGGCTACAAAAAATAAAATTTCTATAACAGCCCATCAGGTTATTTTTGCAGCTGTTTATGAATATGACTGCTGATAAATACGAAGTGGTAATAGGTTTAGAAGTACATGCCCAGCTGGCTACAGCAAGTAAATTGTTTTGTGGCGATAGTATTGCTTTTGGTGCAGCACCTAATACACATGTTAGCCCGGTAACATTAGGCCACCCCGGCACATTGCCCAAAACCAATAAAAAAGCGGTTGAATACGCTATTAAAATGGGTATTGCCTGCAATTGCGAAATTGAGCGCTACAATTATTTTGCCCGCAAAAACTATTTTTATCCTGATTTACCCAAGGGATATCAGGTATCGCAACATACAACGCCTATTTGCAAGGGTGGCTATATAACCATTAAAACCGAAAATGGTGGTACCAGAAATGTACAGTTAAACCGCATTCACATGGAAGAAGATGCCGGCAAAAGCATTCATACCATGGATGATGAGTATACCTATGTAGATTATAACCGTGCCGGTACCCCCCTTATTGAAATTGTTACTGAACCAGATTTACATAGCGCCGAAGAGGCTTACCAATATGTTACCGAAGTACGCAGATTGGTGCAATGGATTGGTGTTTGTGATGGCAATATGGAAGAAGGCAGCCTGCGTTGCGATGCCAATGTATCTATCCGTTTGAAAGGAGAAACTGAATTAGGTACCAAGGTAGAAGTAAAGAACCTGAATTCTATTCGTAATGTAAAACATGCCATACAGTACGAAGTTGAAAGAATGATACAAATGGCAGAAGCCGGGGAAAGAATAATACAACAAACCCGCAGCTTTGATGCCGATACAGATACAACTTTTTCTATTCGCGATAAGGAAGAAGCCAACGATTACCGCTATTTTGCCGAGCCCGACCTGGCACCTTTTATTTTAAGCGATACTTTTATTGAATCCGTTCAAAAAAGTTTACCAGCATTGCCACAGGCTTTACAACATAAATACCAAAATGCATTAGGGCTTAGTGAATATGATGCTGCACAGCTTTGTATGGATAAAGCCACCACCGAATACTTTGATGGCACACTTGCTTTTACAAAAAACTACAAAGCTGTTGCTAACTGGATAAACGGGCCTGTAAAATCTTATTTAAACGAGCATAAAATACTATTAGAGCAATTTGGATTAAGTGCACAACAATTGGCTGGCATTATTGAATTGGTGGAAGGTGGTAAGGTTAATTTTTCAGTAGCTTCTACTAAAATATTACCGGTTTTGGCGGCAGAGTCCAACAGCAATGCAGCAGATATTGCCAGCCGCCTAAATCTTTTACAGGTTAGCGATACCAATGAACTGGAAGCATGGGTAGAACAAGCATTAGAAAATATGCCCGATAAAGTGAAGGAATACCAAAAAGGTAAAAAAGGATTGATTGGCCTGTTTGTGGGTGAGGTGAAAAAGCTTAGCAAAGGCAAAGCCGACCCAAAAGTGGTTACCACTTTACTGGAACAAAAACTGAATAAATAATTTACAAAAAACGACCATGCGTATAAGAACGGCATTTGTAGTATTGGCTTTTATAATGGCAGCCTCCTGCACCCAAAGTGGAGATGCCAACCAGTTTACAGTAAGTGGTAAAATTGATAATGCACCTGCAAAAAACTTATATCTGGAGCAGGTTAGTTACGATAATTCAGGGCAAAAAGTGATTGATTCTGTTACCATTGCAGCAGATGGCAGTTATAGTTTAAAAGGTATTGCAAAAGAACAAAGCCTGTACCTGCTAACCATTAACCATAATTCATTTGCCGTTTTTATTAATGATGCCAGTGATATTAAAATTAGTACCGACTTACAGAGAGATTTACGCACCCCCTACATTAGTAATAGCGATGCTACCAAAAGCATTTATGGCTTTTTAAACACTTTTAGGGAGAAAGATTCGATATTGGCCGTTATATTTAACCAAATGGACTCGTTGTATAAACTTAACCCAAATGATAGTACTATTCTGATGTTGCAGGCTGATGGCACACAGGTAATGCAATCATTGAATGCCTATATGCGCAAGTATGTTGGTGAATCAAAATATCCTGCTGCTATATTTTATGCTTTAAATATTGCTGCTTCTAAAAAAGTAATGCCTTTAAAAGAAATTGATTCTCTGGCCCAGCAAGCAATTATAACTTTTAAAGAACATGCAGGCTTAGCAGCTTTTAAAGCTTTGCTTACACAGGCTGTTGCAGCCAATAATTCATCCAGCAATGCCAATAGCCAACAGGCAGCTTACCCCTTATTAAACCAACAGGCACCAGAGCTTACCATGACTGATATAAATGGTAAAACGGTAAGTATAAGCAGTTATAAAGGAAAGTATGTATTGGTAGATTTTTGGGCCAGCTGGTGTGGACCCTGCCGCGCTGAGAACCCTAATGTGGTGAAAGCCTACAATACTTTTAAAAATAAAAACTTTACCATTTTAGGCGTTTCTTTAGATACAGATAAAGCCGCCTGGCAGGCAGCGATTCAAAAAGATGGATTGGCCTGGAATCATATGAGCGATTTGAAAGAATGGGAAAGCGTGGCTCCGCAGTTATATTATTTTAATGCTATACCCTTTAATGTGTTGATTGATCCTACAGGGAAAGTTATAGCTTCTTCATTAAGGGGGCCTGCACTGGAACAAAAGCTGGCCGAGGTATTACAATAAGCGTTTTTTACTATTTGCCAGGTACTAATTATTTTCTTAGCTGCCTATTGTTTTACAGTACAAGTGTGCGACGCAAGGATGTTGCTTGTTGTGCAAAATGATGGGCCAAAAAAAATCCTTCCCGTATAAACCAGAAAGGATTGCAGTGCGGAAGAGGAGATTCGAACTCCCACGCCAGTTACGGCGCTACCACCTCAAAGTAGTGCGTCTACCAATTTCGCCACCTCCGCATCTTTGGGAATGCAAATGTATAGGTTTAGGGGAAATGTTGCAACTGTTAACCCTTGTTTAGTTCTATTCTAAAAGTGGTTCCTTTACCCAGCTCTGTATACTTTATATAGATATGCCCTTTGTGGTATTGCTCTACGATTCTTTTGGTAAGTGTTAACCCCAGTCCCCACCCACGTTTTTTGGTAGTAAAACCGGGTTTAAATACGTTGGGCAGGTTGGCTTTTGCAATACCTTTTCCTGTGTCTGTCACCTCGATGATGACTTGCGTAATATTATCGTGCAACTGAACCGTTATTGTACCATGGCCTTCCATGGCATCGAGTGCATTTTTGAGGAGGTTTTCTATTACCCAATCGAACAATGGCGGAGAAATCATGGCGGTAAGTTCTTCGTTTTGAGGCTTTGTAATAATAAAATCTATTTTATTACCGGCCCGCTTTTTCATGTAATCTACCATATTACTTACCTGTAATATAATATTGGTTTCTTCCAAATGCGGCTGGCTGCCTATTTTACCAAAACGATCGGAAATAAGTTCGAGGCGGTTTACATCTTTTTCAATTTCGGTAACCATAGACTCGGTACCGGTTATATCGCGCAGTACTTCTACCCAACCTTTTAAACTGGTTACCGGTGTACCCAATTGATGGGCCGTTTCTTTAGCCATACCGGCCCATAACTGATTTTGTGTGCTGTTAAATGCTGATTTTTGGGCAATAACGGTTATAACAATAAATAGCCCAACTACTATTAGCTGTACAATGGGATAGTACTTTACTTCCTGTTGTAAAACACTATCGCCATAATAGTATTTATTTACTGCAATGGTTTTATTGCCTATTGTAAATGGCACCACAATTGGTTTATGCTGATGTTTGAATTCTTTTAATTTTTTGCGCAGATAGGTAGAATCCGTTTTAATTTTATTGCTATCAAGGTTTACACAGTTACCGGGATTTATCTTATCATTTTCGTCTGTTTCAATAATGGGAATTTCTTTGTTTTCTGATGAAATTTTTGCAGCAAGGTTAAAGCTGGCCTGGTCTGTGGCCGTTACAATGGTTTTTTGGGCTTCAATCCATATTTCTACTTTGTTTTTCTCATCGGCCGCAATTTTACGGGATAAATATTGGGAGTAAAATATAGTAGCGGTAACAATTGCCACTGCTACAAGAAATAAAACAGTTTTACCATTTAACCATTGTTGAATCATACTTCTAAAATAGACAATGTTTATATGCCATAAAAACAAAACCCCGCATAAATACGGGGTTTGTTTTTCTTAAGACCTGAACCTATGCAGATTATAGAGGTATTAACCAAATAATCCACCTTTCTTTAAATCCTTTGTACCTGAGCCTATTTTATAGCCATTCTGGTATATTTCAATTTTGTAATTACCTGTTTGGTATTTGCCACCCTCTGGTTTCCAATCGAAACTTACGGGTGTACGAACGCCTTGTTCGTATTTAACATCCATTTTACTGGTATATACTTTTTCGCCTTCATCCCTTGTTTGAAAACTGCCACTGCCATTGGATGGAATGGTAATTGGTTTACCATCGGGTGCATATACACATACATATAATTGCTTATTTCCACTTGGCGCTATCCTGTTTTCGTCAAGATCGAAAGAAATTCTAAACACGTCTACCTTTTTAGCTGTAGAGGTAGATTTTTCCTTGCCACTACCCTTTACATCTATACCGGTAATATTAATATTGGAAGCATGCAGGGTAGAGCCAATATCTTCCACACGGGCTTTTTCTGCCTGGGTGTTGGCCAGATTTTTTTCAACTACTTTTTTCTGCGATACAATGGTATCTCTTTCTGTACTTAGGTTTTGGTTAGCAACGGTCAGCTGTTGATTTTCTACTTTTAATTGTTCTATCTGTGTAAGCAGGTCATTAATTTTTCCATTTAATTCACCAATCATAGATCTTGTTTTGGCAAGGTCTGCATTTTTCTTACCCAGTTCACTTTTAATCTGCGCTTTCATACGGTCAATTTCGTTTTTGCGCTCTGCAAGCTCTCCTGTAAGTTCAGCATTAGAGCCTGATAGTGAATCCATTCTTGCCAATGCATCATTATACTCCTGCTGTATGGCATTTCGTGAAGAATCTACATTGGAATAATCTGTTTGTAATTGTGTAATTGTTTCTTTAGATTTACCCTTATCATAAATTATATACCCCCAGGTTAGTACCAGGGCAGCAATTAAAATACCATAGATAAGTTTTCTGTTGTCTTTGGGTGTTTGTTGCGGGGTTGTGGTACCGCCTGTGCTTGGATAGTTAGAATAGCTCATAAAATTATTTTTTAACGAATGCTAGCAATGTGATGAATAATAACCCTTCAATTTACGATTTACTGATGATTGATATTGAAACCGTTCCACAATATCCGGATTATGCGCAGTTACCCGATACATGGAAAGACCTCTGGTGGCAGAAGATTTCCAAAACCGTGCCAGAAAATACAACACCCCAGGAATCGTACACCCAAAAAGCCGGAATATTGGCCGAGTTTGGTAAAGTAATTTGTATAAGTACCGGCTTTTTTACACACGACGAAAACAAAGGACTTACCCTACGCATTAAAAGCATATTTGGCCACGATGAAAAAGAGGTACTGGCATCGTTTACCGAGCTTATAGACAAACTGCATAAGCACAATAAAAATTTTGAATTTGCCGGCCACAACATACGCGAATTTGATATACCCTACCTATGCCGTAGAATGTTAATTAACCATATGCAATTACCCAACTGCATGCAATTACAAGGTGCCAAACCATGGGATGTAAAAATGGTAGATACCCTGCAGTGGTGGAAATTTGGCGATTATAAAAATTATATTTCTCTTAACTTACTGGCTAACGTTTTAGATATTCCCACCTCTAAAACTGATATTGATGGCAGCAAGGTACAACAGGTGTACTATCAGGAAAATAACCTGCCCCGTATAGTAGAATATTGCCAGCGCGATGTAGTGGTGGTGGCCAATGTGGTACTTCGTTTCAGACATATGCCACTGTTAAACAGCGATAATATTATTGTTGTAGCCTAATAAAACAACCGCTATTTTGTACCCGGCAGCCTGTACCAATAGCAGCTTTACTTGCGTCGCACACTTATACGGTTGCCTATAGGGCAGCAGTAAAAATCAAAATGCACGGGAAGCATAATGTCTGGTAAAAAAAAATTGTGCTTATCTAACATCGGTAACCGGGGAATTTACCTGTTGCCTATTCATACCATATATTCCTAATTACCTGCTGCCAAAACATCCCGGCGCACAAGAGTGCGACGCAAGTAAAGCTGAACAGATCATCAATTAGCCGGGCTCAAAAAAAATCAGGTACCTGCCCAATAACCAATTAACTGGCATAGAATACCCAGTATCAGTCCGGCATAAATTTGCAGGTTATTATGGTGGCCTAATAATAGCCTGGCGGTACAAACCAGGCCCGCCAATAATACCATAATGGTAATATCTGTACCCAGATATACGCCATAATAAAAGCCGGTAATAATTACAAAAGCCAGCGCACCGCCTATACCCATGGCATGCATACTTATTTTAAAAAAGCTGTTAAGTATTAAGGCAAAAATGGTGCTGGTAAATATGCCAAAGAAAAAGAATTTTAGCACAATGGGCTGATCAGTAAAATTGCGGCTCAGGTACCACATCCACCAATAAAAAATCATGGTAATAATGTAGGGGGCAATTCTTTCTTTTTGTGTTTTTAAAAAAATATTGTCAATAAATTTTAAGCGCCACAATAAAAAAACCGAGAAGGCTGGGAAAAAAGCCGTCATCCAAAAAACGGTTATTTTACGGGCAAATAAGGTTAATGGCGTAATGCCCGCAAACTCAAAAGGTAACCGAAGTAATACCCAGAAAAAAATATAAGTAGGTAAAAATAAAGGGTGAAACAGGTAAGAAACCAGTTTGGCAACTGCCTTTAAAGCGGCTGGTTGCTGTGTACTTTGTGCGGTTGGTTGCTGCATAATAAATGGTTACCAGTGTTATAATTCTTTACGTAACCGGGCTACGGGCACATTTAATTGTTCCCTGTATTTGGCTACAGTACGGCGGGCAATATTATAGCCTTTTTCCTGCAACATTTCGGTAAGGCTTTCATCGCTTAATGGTTTTCTTTTGTCTTCGCCTTCAATAAAATCACTTAATATTTTCTTTACTTCACGGGTACTTACTTCTTCGCCGCTATCGGTACTTAACGATTCACTAAAGAAAAATTTCAGCCTGAAAGTGCCAAACTCGGTTTGTACAAATTTGCTGTTGGCCACACGGCTTACGGTAGATATATCCAAACCGGTTATTTCAGCAATATCTTTTAAAATCATGGGTTTAAGGTTGGTTTGATCACCGGTTAAGAAAAACTCTTCCTGATAATTCATAATGGCCCCCATGGTACCCAGCAAAGTATGTTGCCTTTGCTTAATCATATCAATAAACCATTTGGCAGAGTCTATTTTTTGTTTAATAAACAAAACTGCTTCTTTCTGGCGCTTATCTTTTTTACTGCCCTTTTCGTATTCTTTTAGCATATCTCTATAACCCTCGCTTATGCGCAAATCGGGTGCATTGCGGCTATTAAGCGTAATATCCAGTATGCCATTGGTATTGGTAATAAAAAAATCGGGCACAATATAGCTTTCGGCAATATTCAGTTCGCCCATATTGCCACCTGGTCTTGGGTTTAATTTTATAATTGCCCCAATAACAGCTTTTAAATCATCATCGGTAAGGTTAAGGCCTCTTTGTATTTTCTCGTAGTGTTTCTTGGTAAACTCATCAAAATATTTATCCAATACCTGTATGGCCATCAGCACATTTTTACCCGATGCTTTCTGGCGCTGCAACTGCAGCAGCAAACATTCTTTCAGGTTACGGGCACAAATTCCAGGAGGGTCAAATTCCTGTATCAGCTTAATAATATTTTCAATTTCCTTTTCAGTTGCTTCAATATTTTGCCTAAAAGCCAGATCATCGGCAATAGAAGCCAGTTCGCGGCGCAGGTAGCCATCATCATCAATACTACCTACAATCTGTTCAGCAATTTTATAGGTTTTTTCTTCCAGCGAAAGCATGCCTAGCTGGTCTAGCAATTGTTCATGAAAGCTACTCTCTACCCGGTGGGGTATGGTTTGATGTTCATCCAGTTCGGGGTAATTATCATCTTTTGTTTTATAATCTGCTACTTCATCATCTCCTTCACTTACATATTCGCTTATATCAATATTGCCATAATCATCTTCCTGGCTGTCGTACTCTTCTTCTGTACTTTCATAATCATCTTTCTGCTCAAAATCATCATCGCCATTATCTTCTTCACCGGTTTCCAGTGCAGGGTTTTCTTCCAGCTCTTCTTTAATCCGTTCTTCTAAATTGGCCGTAGGTATTTGCAGCAGTTTCATTAACTGAATCTGCTGGGGAGAAAGTTTTTGTAATAGCTTTTGTTGTAATGACTGACTTAGTGACATTGTATGGTGTTATCCTTCTTCTACTTTACAGTAATTGTTAGCCAGCAATAAATCGCTGCTCAACGCCTCTTGTGTCACTCACTTGTACGTTTGGGGTGCTACGCATCAAACAACACAAAAAAATTAAACGGCACATTAATTGTGGCTGCTGTAAATTTACGTACAAATAAATGGTAGAAAACGGTGAAGATTATTTGTTTCTTTGTGAATTTATTGCTAATAAGTGCTACTGCATCTAAGGCACAAACGGCGCCGGCGCCGGCAAATAATAGCTTTAAGCCTGTAAAAGATAGTTCTCAATATTTTAGTTTACGCATTTTGCCAGCTAATTACTACGCCACCAACATAGGGTTTTTCTGTAAAAAAGAATTGCAACTGCAAAAAACCACAAAAATACCACTTAAATTCAGGCTAGGCTCCATAGAATATACCAATAAGCTGGAAGGTAAAAATGCCATATGGCATTAACAAATATAAGCGGCATCCATACCTAAATAACTATAAGATGCGGTGATTTGTATTTATCTAAAAACTGTAATATTATAGCACCAGATTAATAAACAATCTCTTGCTGGTGTACAGTTAATACCAGTTCTTTTGTATTGGATGCTTCAACACAACCAACAATTTTTGCAGGAATATTAAACCCGGCTGCCACCTCAATCATGTTGGCTGCAGCACTGGCAGAGGTGAAAATTTCCAACCGGTGACCCATATTAAAAACCTGGTACATTTCCCTGTCATCTGCACCTGAGTTTTGTTGAATCAGTTTAAAAATAGGCGGTGCCTCAAACAAATTGTTTTTAATAATTCGCAATGGCTGAGGCAGGTATTTCATGCACTTGGTTTGTCCGCCGCCACTGCAATGTATAACCCCATGCATATCACTAAAATTATTTTCCAGTAATACTTTCATCAATGGGGCATAGGTTCTGGTGGGGCTAAGCAAAAGCTTACCAATATTGGTTACACTGCCATCAGGGAGTGTATAACTGTCAGTCATTTTATTATTGCCAATATATACTACTTCTTCCGGCAGGGTAGCTTCAAATGTTTCAGGATACTTGGCAGCATAGTATTTACTTAACACATCATGGCGGGCACTGGTTAATCCATTACTACCTAAGCCGCTGTTATAGCTGGTTTCATAACTGGCCATGCCATCGCTGGCAAAGCCAACAATTACATCACCCGGTGCTATCAGCTGATTGGTTATTATATTATCCTTATGCCAGCGGGCCATCATAGTGCCATTTACTGCAATAGTTCTTACCACATCACCCACATCTGCAGTTTCGCCACCCAGGTATTGAATTTGTACACCGTAAGCTTTTAAAGTATCAAAAAACTCCTGGGTTCCGTTTATAACCTGTTCCAGTAATTCACCAGGAATTAAAGATTTATTTCTATCGATGGTAGAAGAAAACAAGATATTATCATATACACCCACACACAATAAATCATCCAGGTTCATGGCAACCGCATCCTGGGCAATTCCTTTCCAAACACTGGCATCACCGGTTTCTTTCCAGTACAGATAGGCCAAAATACTTTTAGTACCAGCTCCATCCGCATGCATGATATTGATAAAATTCGTATCGCCTCCTATAAAGTCTGGGTACATTTTGCAAAAAGCATGTTTAAATAAACCCATATCCAGTTTCTGTATGGCTGCATGTACTTCTTCTTTTTGTGCTGATACCCCGCGTTTTGAATATAATGACATTCTCTTTTGAATTGCTGGTTGTAAAATGTTTCTGTTTGCAAATGTACAATTGTAGCGCTTTCGTTGTCAATCACTTTCTTATTTAGCCGGTAAACATTAGTTTTGCGCCACTTTATGCAGGTTCATCAGCTTTCAGATATTTTACCACAATTTAAAAATGCCGTTATTACCATTGGTACTTTCGATGGCGTGCATACGGGCCACCAGCAAATAATTGCCCAGTTAAAACAGGAAGCTGCTGCTATAAACGGCGAAACAGTTATCATAACTTTTCACCCACATCCCCGTAAAGTAATTGCCAGCAAGCCCATTTTTATGCTTAATACGCTGGCAGAAAAAATTGAACTGCTCGAGGCAAAAGGTATAGACCACCTGGTGGTGGTGGCATTCAACGACGATTTTGCAAGGCAATCTGCCGAAGCTTATGTAAAAGACTTTTTATTTGCCCGTTTTCACCCGCATACAGTAATTATTGGGTACGACCATCGTTTTGGCCGCGACCGGCAGGGCGATTATCAGCTTCTTGAAACCTATGGCAAAGAACTGGGCTTTGCGGTAAAAGACATTCCCGAACACGTATTAAATAATATTACCGTTAGCTCTACTAAAATAAGATCAGCCCTTTTTGAAAACGATATTGTTACCGCCAACGAATGCCTGGGGTACGATTATTTTTTTGAAGGAATGGTGGTAGAAGGTAATAAACTGGGCCGCACAATTGGTTACCCAACGGCCAATTTATTAATAGAAAACGAAGAAAAATTAATTCCTGGTAATGGTGTTTATGCCGTAACCGCTACGCTTGCCACCGCAGATGGTTTTTTTACCCATAATGCCATGATGAATATTGGTGTACGCCCAACTGTAGATGGCACCAAAAGAATGATTGAGGTAAATATTTTTGATTTTGACGCAGATATTTATGGCAAAACCGTAAGGGTATCCCTAAAAAAATATTTACGTGGCGAGGTTAAATTTAACGGCTTGCCTGCCTTACAGGCGCAACTGGCTTTGGATAAGTTAGCTGCCCTGCAATATTTAGATCAGGCTAAGGACTAAGCTATTGTACCCGGCTAACAGTACAAAAATTGGGCTTTACTTGCGTCGCACTCTTGTACTGCCGGTACTTTGGGCAGCAAAACAAGGTATAAGGCCCCCAAACAATTAAGCCATAATTTTTACCACCAACTCCTTCATCAGGTCTGCATCTTCTGTGGCGGCATCATTAATACCAATACTTCTTAAATTATAGTGGTGCAGCAGTAATAATATTTTTTCAATTCCTGTATAGCCATAATTATTGATAGCCCCCAATGCCGTTCTAACAGCAAAAGAATTTTTAAATACCGGAAATAATGCCTGTTCACTGCGGTTATCCATACCAAAAACGGTATAAATCTTACTAAAATAACTGTAAAGAGCAGGTAACATCATTTGTATGGGCCCCGCCTTGGGGTTAGCCGCAAAATATTGAATAATCCGAATAGCTTTAGGCAGGTTTTTTTGTGCAATAGCATCCTGTAACTCAAATACATTAAACTCTTTACTTACACCAATAAAAGTTTCAATATCGTCTTCTGTAATATTTTTTCTGCCTTTCAGGTTAATAGTAAGTTTTTCAATTTCATTTCTTAACCGGCTTAAATCGTTACCTATATGGTCTATTAATAATGCCTGGGCTTTGGCATTAATGGTTAGGCCTTGTTGCTGAACCATACCGGCAACCCACTCGGGCAACTGGTTATCATAAAATTTTTTAAAAGAGAAATACTCTGTTTTTTTTACCAGTTTCCCAAAAGCAGTTCTGCCATCTACTTTTTTATCTTTATAGGCAATTACCAAAATAGTACTGGATAATGGTTTGGTAATATAATGCTCCAGCTTATCTATTTCCTTCATATGCTGGGCTTCTTTTAGCAATACTACCTGTCTTTCGGCAAACATGGGATAACGCATACAGGCATTTACCACTGTAGCCCAGTCTGTATCGCGGCCATATAAAACGGTAAGATTAAAACCGGCCTCACTATCGCTTAGTATATGGTGTTCTGCATGGTCTATAACGGTATCTATAAAAAAAGGCTCTTCGCCTTCCAGCCAATACACTGGTTTAAATACCTTTTTTTTCCAATCGCCTATTATTTTCTCTGCAGACATGGCCGCAAAGATAAAACCTCAGTCAGGTTAATGTATGCACAGTTAATTACAAAATATCAACAATACAGCTTTCTGTACTTAAACTGCGGGTTTAAAAATTACACCTTGATGCTGGTTTAATTGCTGTTCTTATCCTGCCCATTATATAACAGAACCCCAAAAAGTGCGACGCAAGCGGTGTTGCCCAAAGCTATTGGCCGGGCACAAAAAAAAGGCCATCTGCAATAAATGGCCTTTAAACTATATTATATTGATAAACTTTTAGTTCATTCTTGCCTTTACAAATGCCAACACTTTGGCATACGCATCATCAGTTGCCGCCTGATTATGATTGGGGTTGCTTGGATTAGCAAATGCATGATTGGCTTCGTAACGGTTTACCGATAATTTTACGCCTGCAGCAGCTGCATCTTTTACAAATTGGTCTACCACTGCAGGGCTTGGCCATTGATCCAGGTTACCAAAAAATCCGACAATATCGCAGTTTATGGTTTTTAACCTGTTTACATCTTTTTCGGGTTGGCCATAGTACATCATGCATCCAACTGCCTGTTTACCCCCTTCTATTGAGGTTTGCAGGCTCCATCCGCCACCAAAACACCAGCCAATGGTAAATACTTTGGCGCTGCTGCCTACATAGTTGTATGCGCCTTTAATAATGGCCATTGCCCTTTCGGTTTTTACGCTTTGCATATATTTAGTTGCATCTTCGCGGGTGGACGCTACTTGTTTATCGTACAGGTCTAGTGCAATTACATTTACACCAAGATCGTTGGCCAATTGCTCGCTTTGCTTTTTAATATAATCGTTTAAGCCCCACCATTCGTGTATTACAAAAATGTAATAAGGAGTTGGTTTGGCGGCTTTTATTTCCCAGGCATGGGCATCTGTGCCATCGGCGGCTTTATAGCTTATATCAGCACCGGCGCCGGTATAGGTATACGGCAGGGGCTCGGCATGGGCGCTTACAAAATTCTTATCGTTAAGGTTTAACGCATATTTTTCTGTGGCAGTGGTGGGCATGCAACAGCTCATGTTCATTTGAGCTTTACTACTTAAAAAAGGCAGCAAAAGCATGGATAAAAAAGCAATTTTTTTCATTCAGGTAGTTTTAAAAGATGTGAAAATGATTGAAAAAGTACAACATATTAATAGTATAATAGTTCTGCAAAAATTAATTTTTTCACAGCGTGTATATCCAGATTTTTTTGGGCGGGAAAATAGCTTTAGGTTTGCATGACCTCTGAGAATTTATTTTTCTCCGCTTAGGTCTGAAAGAAGACTATTCAGCAATTGTTGTAGCCAATTATCCGGACAATCATTTTTGTCGATACATTTTGCGTTAAGGTTTTTTGATTTTTTTAATATTCATTTTTAACCATACAATTATGGCCAAGTACGTTTTTGTTACAGGTGGTGTAACAAGTAGTTTAGGTAAGGGAATTATAGCAGCAAGTCTTGCAAAACTTTTGCAGGCAAGAGGATTTACTGTAACCATACAGAAATTTGACCCCTATATTAATGTAGACCCGGGAACCCTTAACCCCTACGAGCATGGGGAATGTTATGTTACAGAAGATGGTGCAGAAACCGATTTGGATCTTGGCCACTACGAACGTTTTTTAAATACGTTTACCACACAGGCCAATAATGTTACTACCGGCCGTATTTACCAAACCGTTATTAACCGCGAAAGAAATGGTGATTTTTTGGGTAAAACCGTTCAGGTGGTGCCTCATATTACCGATGAAATTAAACGCCGCATGCTATTATTGGGTAAAGGCGGCAAATTTGATATTGTAATTACCGAAATTGGCGGTACTGTAGGCGATATAGAAAGTTTACCATTTATAGAAACTGTTAGGCAAATACAATGGGAACTACCCGAAGACGATGTGGTAGTGATACACCTTACTTTAATCCCCTATTTAAAAGCAGCAAAAGAACTTAAAACAAAACCTACCCAGCACAGTGTAAAAATGCTGAGCGAAACTGGCGTACACCCCGATATTATTGTTGCCCGTACCGAAGAACCACTGGGTAATGATATTAAACGCAAAATTGCCCTGTTCTGTAATGTTAAACCAGAAGCGGTTATTGAAGCCATGGATGCCCCCACCATTTATGAGGTTCCCCTGGCCATGTTACGTGAAAAATTAGACGTAATTACTATGCGTAAACTGGGGATTGCTGTTTTCCCTGAACCTAATCTGGAAAAATGGAAAGGATTTTTAGATAAATTAAAATACCCCAAAAGCAAGGTTACCGTAGGCCTTATTGGTAAATACATTGAGCTGCAGGATGCCTATAAATCCATTTTGGAAAGCTTTATACATGCCGGCGCTATGAACGAAGTAAAAGTGCAGGTGGTAAATGTACATAGCGAGCATATAACTGATGAAAATGTTTCAGAAAAACTGGAAGGTTTAGATGGTTTGCTGGTGGCCCCCGGTTTTGGTAACCGCGGTATAGAAGGTAAAATTATTGCGGTTAAATATGCCCGGGAAAATGGCATGCCATTTTTTGGTATTTGTCTGGGTATGCAAATGGCCGTTATTGAATTTGGCCGTAATGTGCTTAACCTGAAAGATGCCCATTCTACCGAAATGAATGAACAAACCCCGCATCCTGTTATAAATATGATGGAGGAGCAGAAAAAAATAAAAATGATGGGGGGCACCATGCGCCTGGGTACTTACCCTTGCGAAATTAAACAGGGCACCTTGGCCAATACCATTTACGAGGATACCAATATCAGCGAAAGGCACCGCCACCGCTTTGAGTTTAATAACGATTATCTACAGCAATTTGAAGAGGCAGGTATGATGGCCAGTGGTACCAACCCCGATACCGGCCTGGTAGAAATTATGGAAATACCATCTCATCCGTTTTTTATTGGCGTACAATACCACCCCGAATTAAAGAGCACTGTTGAAAAACCAGCCCCGCTATTTGTGCATTTTGTTGCAGCCATGAAAAAACATAACGAGCAACACCTGCAAATAAAAAATCCCTTGCTGCAAAGCGAAATGATATAATAGTATTAACCCGGCGCAAGTACTGCTATCCGGCTTACTTGCGTCGCACTCTTGTACGGCTTTCTGGCTACTGAGCAAAAACAACAATGCCTTTAAACAGCTGCGTCTGTTGCTGCAGCACAAGAGTGCGACGCAAGCGGTGCCCATATAATGGACTGCTGCCGGGCTCAAAATAATCTAACAGGTTTGGCGCAAATGCAATAGGTTTGCCGCCGTTAAAAAATAAGCAATATGTCTTTATTAGTAGTTGGTACCATGGCTTTTGATGCCATAGAAACCCCATTTGGCAAAACGGATAAAATTATTGGCGGATCTGCCACTTATGTAGCTTATGCAGCCAGCAATTTTGTGCAACCCGTGCAACAGGTATCTATTGTAGGGTATGATTTTCCGCAGGAAGAAATGGAATCGCTGCAAAGCCGTGGTGTAAACCTGGAAGGTGTAGAAATAGTGCCCGATAAAAAATCGTTTTTCTGGAGTGGCAAATATCATATGGATATGAACAGCCGCGATACTTTGGTTACCGACCTGAATGTACTGGCCGATTTTAATCCCATACTTCCCGATAGTTTTAAAGATGCTGAATTTGTTATGCTGGGCAACCTGATGCCATCCCTGCAAAAAAGAGTAATTGAACAACTGAGCGGCCAGCAAAAACTAATTGTTGCCGATACCATGAATTTTTGGATGGATATTGCTTTGGAAGACCTGAAAGAAGTGCTTACCATGGTAGATGTGTTACTGGTAAACGACAGCGAAGCACGCCAGTTAACCGGTGAATTTTCGATTGTAAAGGCGGCCAACAAAATATTAACCATGGGCCCCAAATACCTGATTGTAAAAAAAGGTGAACATGGTGCTTTATTATTTCATGGCAAACAGGTGTTTTTTGCACCCGCACTACCATTGGAAGATGTGTTTGACCCCACTGGTGCCGGCGATACTTTTGCAGGCGGCTTTATTGGACACCTGGCACGTACAAAAGATATTTCTTTCGAGAACATGAAAACAGCCATTATTGTGGGTAGCGCCATGGCCAGCTTTTGTGTAGAAAAATTTGGTCCGGACCGTTTACGGGAAATTACCAAGGCAGATATTGATACCCGCCTGTCTGAATTTGTGCAACTGGTAAACTTTGATATAAACCTGGTATAACCACTTAATAAGATATAGGACTGTTTATCATTTAAAAACTTCCCTCCGCGGGAAGTTTTTTAGTTTTACAACTTCAACAAATAAATGCATATGAATAAAGTTACAAAGGCATTTGCAGGCATACTATCCTTGTCTGTAACGCTATATGCCTGTGGTACCGGTAGTGAAACAGCCAGTACCCAGCAAAAAATGTATATTGATACCACGGCGATGGACCCATCCGTAAAACCGGGTGATAATTTTTTCCTGTATGTGAATGGCGGCTGGCTTAAAACGGCTGTTATTCCACCAACTGAATCAAGTGCAGGTGCCGGATTGGATCTGTACAACCGCACCAAGGTAAACCTGAAAGCCATATTAGATGATGTGGCGGCCAGCAAAACCGAACCAGGCAGCATAGAGCAAAAAGTGGGTGATTTTTATGCTTCGGGTATGGATAGCACTACTATAGAAAAATTGGGTTATACGCCTATACAACCGGCATTACAAAAAATTGAGGGTATTACTGATGCTGCAGGTGTAATGTCTTATGCCAATAATGCCCAGCTGGAGGGTACCAATATTTTATACCCTTTTTATGTAGCTGCCGATGAAAAAAACAGCAGTATGAATATTGCGGTTTTTATTCAGGGAGGTTTAGGATTACCGGATAGGGATTATTATTTTAAAACCGATGCCGCCACCCAATCGGTGGTGAAAGCCTATCAAAAGTATATACAGGATTTATTTACCCTAACCGGCGATGACTCAGCTACCGCTGCAGCCAAAATGATGCAGGTATATAACCTGGAAAAGCAAATAGCTGCCAGCCACCGCACCAATGTGGCATTAAGAGATCCACAGGCCAATTACAATAAAATGGCTGTGGCAGATCTGGATAAGAAAATGCCGATATTTGGCTGGAAAAACACACTGTCTACTTTACAAATAAATGTTGATTCTATCAATGTGGGTCAGCCTGATTTTTATATGGCATTAAATGGCTTATTAAAATCAGTTCCGGTTACTGCCTGGAAAGCCTACCTGCGTTTTCATACCATTAATGATGCTGCATCTGCACTTAGCAGTGATTTTGTAAATGCCCGTTTTAATTATGTTGGTAAAGCCATCAATGGCCAGCAGGAATTAAAACCACGTTGGGAAAGAATGGTACAAAGAACCGATATGAATTTGGGTGATGCTTTTGGCCAGCTTTATGTAAAAAAATATTTTACCGAAGATGCCAAAAAGCGCATGAACGAATTGGTAAACAACCTGCAAATAGCATTTGAAAACCGTATTAACCAGCTAGACTGGATGAGCGATAGCACCAAAACCACCGCAAAAGAAAAACTACATGCATTTTTAAAGAAAATAGGATATACCGATAAATGGAGAGATTACAGTAAGGTGAATATTGATAAGAATAAGTTCTTTGATAACCTGCAGTCTTGTGCCAGAAATGAATATGCTTACCAGCTAAGTAAAGTAGGCAAACCAGTTGATAAAACTGAATGGGGTATGACGCCTTCTACCATCAATGCCTATTACAATCCTACCTTTAATGAGATTGTTTTTCCTGCCGGTATTTTGCAGTTTCCATTCTTTGATGCTACCGCAGATGATGCCATTAACTACGGTGCTATAGGTATGGTAATTGGCCATGAAATGACACATGGTTTTGACGATCAGGGTGCACAATACGATAAGGATGGTAACCTTAAAAACTGGTGGAGTGCTGCTGATAATGAGCGCTTTATGGCTAAAACTAAATTGGTGGTAGACCTGTATAGCAGCTTTACCGTATTAGATTCTATGCACATCAACGGTGCCTTAACACAGGGTGAAAATATTGCAGATATTGGCGGTATTAATATTGCCTATGATGCATTTAAAATGACGGCCCAGGGTAAAGACACCGTGAAAATTGATGGCTTTACACCAGACCAGCGCTTTTTCATTTCCCTGGCGCAAATATGGAGAGATAAAGAAAAAGACGAAGCCATGATTAGCCAGATAAATAACGACCCACACTCGCCTGCCGAGTTTAGGGTTAATGGACCATTAATGAACTTTGCACCATTTTATAAAGCCTTTAATGTAAAAGAAGGAGATAAAATGTTTGTGCCCGAAGATAAAAGAATAAAAATCTGGTAATACACTGCCAACTAATTTCAAAAGCATCAACAATTTTGTTGGTGCTTTTTTATGTACCCAACTGTTGAACAAATAGGTAACTGCTCTTGCCACGCTCGGTTCAGGGTTCCTCATTTATGGCGGCAATATTGGCGAATATATAGGTAGATTAAAACAACTTAGGCTGTTAAAAGTGTCATATAGTTAATGCAGCACAAGTGTGCGACGCAAGTAAAGCTGATATGTGATTGAATTGCCGGGCCCAAAAAAATAACCGTATTAATGCATGTAATACTGCCCGGTAGGAATTTTGAATATTACGCTGCGCTGAAACTGTTGAAATTGTTTGGCTTCACCAGCATGCTCTTGCATCCATTGCTGAAATTGCTGCGTATCGGCCACAGGGCCCACCAGCCATTGATTATAGGCTTCGAACATACCCTGCTGCAAAAAAAACCGCTGTTGCTCAAACAACTTACAGGGAAACTGCCTTGCATTGCTGTTAAACCAGTTAAGTATAAAACGGGTACGTAATGCAGTAAGATTTTCTGCCGATACCCCATATTGCATTTGCGATGTTAGCTTAGACAAATTGGTAGCAATCATTTTTTCAAACGGCGTTCCATTCTGTTTGGCAATATTTAAAATAGCCGGTGTGCTAAACAGTTTCTGGTAACCGCCATAAAGAATATTTTTTATTTCGTTGGTGCGGTTACTAAGGCTTTCGATGTTTACAAAAATCTCGCCGTATAAAAGCCCCCAAATTATATTACCCTTTTGTGCATAATATTTGGATGCATAGTAATAATTGCTGCTGTTATTGGGATCGGCTTCAATGCCTTTTTCCCATTGCTTTATGGCAAGATCGGGAGCATTGCCTGTGGCCAGTAAATCGCCATACTCACTATATAAAACCCCACTTTCCGGAAATTTTTTAAGGGCAGCTTTATACATTTTATCCCCCTCCTTATCATCTGCAATAGCTTTATAGGCCAGCCCCAGAATCTGGTAACTCTGCACATCGGCATCGGGCTTTGAAATGATGTATTTGCCGGTGGCAATGGCATTGGCAAAATCTCTTTGCAGGTAGTAGGTAAATGCTTTGTCTTTTAAAATATCAATATTATCGGGTTTGGCGGCAAGTGCCTTATCCAATACCTGCAAAGCATTGTCATAATCGCCCTGACGCATCAGGCTTTTTGCAGTTTCCTGTAAAATAGCAGGATCCTGTGTTTGCGTATGTGCAGTGTTGGTTGCACACAAGCATACAAAACAAACAACTATGGTGCGTATCAGATATCTCATTCGTAAATAAGGTGCGTTAATAAACCATCTCTTAGCTTAGGTTCAAACCAGGTGCTTTTTGGTGGCATTACGTTGCCGGTATCGGCAATGGTAAATAATTGTTCTATGCTTACCGGATATAAACTAAATGCTGCTGCCATTTCGCCGCTGTTTACTCTTTTTTCCAATTCAGCCAGGCCACGTATACCACCCACAAAATCTATGTTTTTATCGGTGCGCTGGTCTTGAATGTTCAGGTGTTTGCCAAGAATATTATCCTGCAAAATAGTTACATCCAAAATGCCAATTGGATCTTCTGTATATGTACCCGGCTTTGAAGTTAACTTATACCAGGTTTTATCTGCATACAAACCAAACTCATGTAATTGGGCAGGCTTTACAGCAGTATTGCCCATTTCTTCTATATCAAAATCGGCAGAAAGTGCGGTTAAAAATGCCGGCAGGGTTAATCCATTCAGGGATTTAACCACGCGGTTATAATCCATAATCTGCAACTGACTGGCTGGAAACAAGGTGGTAAGAAAATAATTGGCACCGGTTGTTAATTTATCAGCCGGTAAGGTTTTTTTAACCTTGGCTGCCGATGCTGCCCGATGATGGCCATCGGCTATATAAGTGCAGGGAACCTGCTCTTTAAAAATAGTTTCAATCTGGTGAATGGTATCAGTATCATTCAAAATCCAAACGGCGTGTTCAATATCGTCATCAGCAATAAAATTGTATACAGCCGTTTTGGTTTGCACACATTTTTCAATCATATCGTCCAGTTCTGCCACATTGCGATAGGCCAAAAAAACATTACCGGTTTGGGCACCTGTTGTTTTAATATGATTAATTCTATCCTGCTCTTTCTCAGGACGGGTAAATTCATGCTTTTTGATGATATCGTTTTCATAGTCATCAATACTGCTTACACATACCAAACCGGTTTGGCTGCGGCCATTCATTATTAAACGATAAACATAAAAACATTCTTTGTCTTCCCTAAACAGGATATCGCGTTTTATAAATGCAGTTAAATTCTCTTTCGCCCTGTCGTATACTTCCTGGCTATGGGTATCTATATTTTCCGGAAGATCAATTTCGCTTTTGGTAATATGCAGAAATGAACTGTGATTACCCCTGGCCTCTATTCTTGCTTCTGCGCTGCTTAATACATCGTAAGGGCGGCTGGCTACCTGTTTGGTAAATTGTGCCTGTGGACGTAAAGCTTTAAATGGTTTAATAATACTCATGAACTCTTGTTTGTGTTTTCCCCTGTACAGGTTTTATAAACCCTTTAGCAGGCTAATTTTTTAAGTGTATTGGTACGAACTTCTATATGGTATACAACCAAATTTCCTTATCAGGCATACTTGGCTGCAAATGCTTTCATCAAATCACAAATGGCTTCTACACTGCTTAAGGGAAGGGCATTGTACATGCTAACCCTTAAACCACCCACACTTCTGTGCCCCTTAACGCCCACCATTCCATTTTCTTTACACAGGTCTAAAAATTCCTTTTCCAGTGTGGCATCAGTAATGGCAAAAGTAGCATTCATTAAACTGCGGTCTTCTTTGGCAACTATCGGTGTATAAAACGGCAAAGCATCCAATGTATTGTAAAACAGGTTGGCTCTTTCTTTAGCTCTTTGCTCCATAACAGCCAAACTTCCTTCCTGCTTAATCCAGCGTAGGGTAAGCATGGCCACATATACGGCAAAAACCGGCGGTGTATTTAATAGCGAACCTGCTTCAATATGATTCTGGTAATCCATAATGGCTGGTATGGGCCTGCTAATTTTACCCAACATATCCTTTCTTATTACCAATAGGTTAACGCCTGCAGCACCCATATTTTTTTGGGCACCCGCATAAATTACCCCCAGTTGGTTATAGGCAAAAGGCCTGCTGAAAATATCACTGCTCATATCGGCCACCAGTGGTATATCAGTGGCTGGTAACTGGTGCCATTCTGTACCTTCTACTGTATTATTCGTAGTAAAGTGCAGGTATTTGGCATTTGCCGGTACCGTAAAATCTTTGGCTATATAGGAATGATTTTTATCTTTTGTAGAGCTAACCACGGCCACATTACCAAAAAGTTTGGCTTCCTTAATGGCTTTGGTACCCCAAATACCATTATCAATATAAGCAGCTGTATCATTGGTATCCAGTAAATTCATGGGCACCTGCATAAACTGTGTAGAAGCGCCGCCATGTAAAAACAATACTTCATACTCAGTACCCAATTCCATCAGTTCTTTAATCAGGCCAATGGCTTCATGCAAAATCTCTTCAAACCATTTGGCACGATGCCCAATTTCCAATAACGATAATCCGGTATTATTGTAATTAATAATAGCTGCTGCCGCCTGCTCCAATACTGTAGCTGGTAAAATAGACGGACCCGAATTAAAATTATGCATCTTCATAACCTTGCTTTGAAGGTGCAAAATAAAGGAATTGTGCACAAAGGGCCTTGTTAATACAAATCTTAATTAACCACCTACACATTTTTTTGAAAATATTTAATAAAACAGGGCAAGTGTTTTTTTGCTGCAATAAAACCTGTTTTACAAGCGGTATCCTTACTAACAGGTGTTTTTTAAAATGCCACTTTGTTTCCCGGCTAAACAAAAAAAGCAGCTTTACTTGCGTCGCACACTTGTACATGGGTAATACTATGCACCAAAAGACAAAGCGATAGATAACAGCCACAAAAGCCTGTTATAATTACAGGGGGTAAACCACCGCTCGCCATTATTGCCTTGAAGCACGCAATGCCGGCAAGCCAATACCCGAAGCATCAAAACCACCATCCACGGCAATCATTTGTCCGGTAATATAGGCGGCTTTTTCTGAGCATAGAAATACCACGGTTTCAGCAATATCCTGTTCTGTGGCCGATCGGTTTAGTGGAATACCATCATAATAGGCTTTAATAATATCGGGGGTATGTACGGCTGCAGCCAGCTTGGTCTTTACGGGGCCGGGAGACACACAATTTACCCTAACCCCATAATCGCCCAGTTCTACGGCCAACTGTTTGGTAAGGTGCACCACTGCTGCCTTTGATGTACCATAGGCCACCCGTAAAGTGCTGGCCCTAACGGCAGAAATAGAGCCTATATTTACAATAGCGCCCCTGGTTTTTTTTAATGCAGGTATGGCAGCCTGCGAACAAAGAAATACGCCATCCAGGTTGGTAGCCATTACGGTACGCCAGCATTCAACATCCATTTCTTCCAGTGGTTTAAAAATAGCCACACCTGCATTGTTTACCAGTGCATCTATGCGGCCATATTTTTCCAATATAGTTGCCATGGTAGTTGTTACCATTTCTGGTATAGATACATCGCAAATAAAAGGTAGTGCACCGGTTAATGCTGCAGCTGCATTTGCCAGTTCGTCCTCATCACGGTCTATCATGGCTACGCTCCAATTATTGTTTAAAAACAGTTTGGTAGTGGCAAGACCTATACCCCTTGCTGCACCGGTTACAATGGCAATTTTGTTAGTCATTTTTGTTAGGAATAAATAAATGATGGAGCAATATGGCTTACAATACAGGCCATAAAAATACCACAAAATAAATGGGGCCGGCACTTAATTATAGCCTTATGCTACAAGTGTGTAGCGATAAGATGTATACAATGGCGGCTGGGGGCAATTGCTGCTTCGGGGGGCGAATATGATACTTCGGGGGACGAGTGTTTGTCATTTTTCGTCGCTGTTGGCGTTCCCGCCAACAGGCTTTGCTTTAATGTACGCTGCGATAAAAGCTGAATTAAGTATCCAACCGCACAAGAGTGCGACGCAAGTAAAGCGGCCTGATGGTTCTTTTGCCGGGCACATAAAAAAACAACCTATTTTTACCGCGTTTAATACCTATACTACGTTATGAAATTAGTTTCTTACCTGAAAGAGGGTCACGACCAGCTGGCTTTTTTGGTGGATGACCTGTTATACGATGCAGACCAACTGCATCCGGAATTACCGGCCTCGATGAGTATGCTGCTTACCTATTGGGATGATACCATTGGCATTGCCACAGCCGTAGATGCGGCTATTAAAGATGGCCGTTTGGGTAAACAAAATGGCATTCCGGTTAGTGAAGTGGAATTGCTCGCACCGGTACCTTTCCCTACCAGTTGCCGGGATGGCTATGCTTTTAGGCAGCATGTGGCAGCAGCCAGGCGTAACCGCAATGTACCCATGATACCCGAGTTTGACCAATACCCTATATTTTATTTTACCAATCACCATAGTGTACAGGGGCCGGGGGATATTGTTTGTATGCCCGACCATTTTGAACAACTGGATTTTGAACTGGAGGTGGCGATTGTTATTTGTAAAAGCGGCAAAAATATTAGTGCTGCCGAAGCAGATAGCTATATTGGCGGTTTGATGATTATGAATGATATGAGTGCCCGCCGATTGCAAATAGAAGAAATGCTGCTAAACCTGGGGCCGGCGAAGGGTAAAGATTTCTCAACTGTTTTGGGGCCTTGTCTTGTAACCCTGGATGAACTGGCAGCTTTTGAAATACCTGCCAAAGAAAACCATACCGGCAAAAGCTGGAACCTGGGCATGCGTTGTTTTGTAAATGGCACCCAGGTAAGCAATGCCAATGTGGGTGATATGGACTGGACCTTTGCTGAAATTATAGAACGCTGCTCTTATGGCGTTACACTGTACCCCGGTGATGTAATTGGCAGTGGCACAGCAGGCACCGGCTGCTTTTTGGAAATGAATGGTACCGGCAAATTAAATAACCCAGACTATGAGGTTCAATGGTTACAGGAAGGAGATACCATTGATATGGAAATTGATGGGATAGGTACACTAAGCAATACCATTGTACGGGATGAAAGCGATTTTTCGATACTGGCATTAAAAAAATAAACGGATTGGCCGGATTATGGTTTTACCCTTTTTCAATAATTTATTTGTGATATGCTAAGCATAGATATGCATAGTTTAACCGTAATGGAAAAGCAGCAATGGCTTCAGCATGCCATTGCTCCGCGGCCCATAGCACTGGCCAGCACCATTGACGCGGCAGGTAATGTAAACCTGAGCCCCTTTAGTTTTTTTAATATGGTATCTACCCAACCACCGGTGGTTATTTTTTGCCCCAGCCGGCGGGTAAGGGATAATACCACCAAACATACCCTGCAAAATGTAGCCGCCATACCCGAAGTTGTAATTAATATCTGCGATTATGATATGGTGCAACAAACCAGCCTTAGCAGCTGCGAGTTTGCACAGGGTACCGATGAATTTATTAAAGCCGGTTTTACCAAGCAAAAAGCATTACATGTACGGCCACCTATGGTTAAAGAAGCCAAAGTAAAACTGGAATGCAGGGTTACAGAAATTAAAAGTCTGGGCAATGAGGGTGGGGCCGGCCAGCTGGTGTTTGCAGAAGTTATTTGCATGCATATTGATGATAGTGTTTTAAACGAAACCCGCACCATGATTGACCAAACCAAACTACAACATATTGCCCGGCTGGGTGGCGATTGGTATAGTGTGGTGAATGCACAAAGCCTTTTTAAAGTGCCAAAGCCAAATACCAAAGTGGGCATTGGTGTTGACGGGCTGCCCGATAATATTCGTAATAGTAAGGTATTAACGGGTAATAACCTGGGTATGCTTGCCAATGTTACGGGTATACCTGATATTGACCCCAATTTTGAGGATGACACGCTAAAACATATAGTTATTTACTATTCCCTTAACCCCGAAGAAATGGAAAGGGAATTGCATATATATGCTGCCAGCTTACTTGATGCCGGCAAGATAGATGCCGCCTGGCAGGTTTTGTTGGCTATGATTTATTAAGCTTATACTATTAATGACCTGCCACCAATTTTATTAGCGGCACCCCATGCTTCCTGGCAATAAGCTCCTTCGTAAACATATAGATTGGTTGCGGGAATGGCCGCCTGCAATTGTGCATCTGCCGCAGCAGTAAGTGTAGACAGGTGTATATTACCATACTGGCAAAGATTGGCCAATATGGTTTGCTCCTCATTCATCCAGTAAAAAATGGGGAGGGCAGCATTACAACGCACCAGCCAAAACAAGTGTACAAAAAAAGCTGATACATCCTTTGTGGCTACCTGCAAGCCCCCATTAAATGCAGTACCCAATTTTCCTGTTGCCAAAAACTGCATGGCCCGCTGTACCGGCGGATAAGCATTGTTTTGCGATAGCCAGGGCACTTTTGTATCGCCCAGGAAAATAAGAGATGGTATTTGCAAAACGGTATATAATTGCTGCGTGGCTTTTGCCATATTGGTGGCATGGCCCCTTACAGATTTTGAAGCCGTGGTAAGCACATAGGTTTCAAATAAATCCGGATAGGTAAACTGATCGCTGATATAAAAACTGGAAGGAAATTTTTTATACAACTGGTAAGTCCTTTCACGACTGATTTTTTTTATCATCCTGTATGGTTAAGGTATCATAGAAAAAAGTTGGCTGCAGCTATTCATGTTTATCGGCGGTAAAAGTACCGGCATCCACGTCTTTTATAAACTGTATAACGCCAGGGTAAAAATGTGCCTGATCATCCCACATAGCCAGGTGACTGCCATTGGGGCAATACAGGTAACGGCCTTGTTGTACCTGTGTACTTTCCCATTTCATATGTTCTGGATCCATGGTATCAAATTTGGCGCCTACGTTTAAAACAGGAATGGCAATTTCCTTCAGGCGGTCTTTAATATCCCAGTTGGCTAATCTGCCCGAGATACCAAATTCGCTGGGGCCCTGCATCATGGTATAAATTACCGGGTTAAGATGTTTAAATGCCCTTTGTACGGGGTCGGGGTTTGGAATAATGCGGCATAGGTGTTCGTTATAATAGCCTTCCAGTAAAGCTGTATAGCGTGGGTTGGCCACATCGCCGGCGGACTGCATCTGGTTAATACTATCCACTATTTTTTTATCCATCTGGCTTTGTAATACCAGGTTATACTTAGCATAATCTGGTGCACTAGCCATCATGTTACAAATAATCAGTCCTTTAAGGTGTTGCTGGTACTTTAAGGCATATTCATACCCAAGAATTCCGCCCCAGGAATTACCCAGCAGGTAAAAATTATCCTTATCCAAACCCAGGGCTATGCGCACCTGTTCTACTTCTTCTACAAAACGTTCGGTAGTCCATAAACTGCTATCGGTGGGTTGGTCGCTATAAAAAGAACCCAGTTGGTCGTACTCAATCATTTCAAACCCTTCTTTAGGGAAAAAGCTCTCAAAGCATTCCAAATATTCGTGGGTCATAGCTGGCCCGCCATGTAGCAGCAACACTTTAATTCGGGGATTATTGCCAATAGTTTTAGTCCACACTTTAAAAGTACCCACAGGTGTGGCAATGGGTATCATTTTAATACCGGCTGTTTGAACCCCGCTATCCGTATGGGCAAAATATGTTTCTACAGTAATTCCATTGTTTTGTGGCGTGCCTGAGTTGCAGGCAAAGGCAATTACTATCAACAGCAGCGGCAGGTATTTCATAATAAATAATTTATGGTGTACAACAACAATAGGGCACACAAGTTTAGTGCATTTTTTAATACTTTTTGTGGAGCCGGCAAAACAAAGCTATGGGGCTTTACTTGCGTCGCACACCTGTACGCCACCAATAAATGGCAACTGAAACTTTTGGGTAAAATAGTATATTATTATCCAGGGGAAAGGATTGGCTGTATAAAACTGGTGCAGTTTGTTGCATAACTACTGATACCATAAAATAGCCAGCATATGCATGTTGCAAATGCTGGCTATACCTAACATTATTAGAACATATAAATTGTCTTATCTAATTTTCTTATAGAAGCTGGTGCCGCCATCGGCTATACATTCTGTAGCACCAAAGGAGAGTTCGCCATTATCAGTAAAATTAATTTGCTGGGGGTAGGTATCGAGAAATAAACCAGAAAAATTGATGAGGGTGGTTTCGGCAGCAAAATCGCAGGGTTTAGCGGTGTAAATAGTAAAAGTGCCTTCGAAATTGTAAATGGTATCAGTACCGATGACCTGCTGTGTAAAATTATTACCCGTAAAAGTGATGGTATTGCCATTGCCGGCTTCAAATTCTCTGGTGCCACCCCAACCGCTAATAGAACGCACCAGTTCCCATTTACCGGTAACCTGTTGTTGCATTGTTTGTAAAGCGGTATCTTTTTTACATGCCACAGCCATTAGGAATAAACAAAGTATGAGGATGCTGATTTTCATAATTAAATGCAATTTAACCCCTGACAATAAATTAGTATTAGCCGTTGCATTGCTTGATTTTTTATAGCGATTTTTTATGATTAGTGCCACGCTACCACTATACCACGGGAAAAGCTGCATAATGATATAGCCGTACAAGAGTGCGACGCAAGTAAAGCTGTTTACCAGTGCCAAAGCCTGGCACCTTAATATAGGGGCAAAAAAAAGAACGGCTTTTTTCACCGTTCAATTTTTAGTTGTTTTAAGCAACCTGTTTTACTAGTAATACCGGATTTTTCCCTTTTTTGTACACCCTATATGAAAAACTTTATATTATTAATTCAATTATCTCTTTCTGATACCGCCCTTGGTATAAAATATTCCTTTTTTAATTCGGCCCTATCTTTTGTTATTTCAAATTCATAGTGTTCTGAAATGGTAGTACCACTGGCCAGTTTATATGTAATATCGCCATGCTTATAAAATACAATGGCAAATACTATTCTTTGCAAATGCTGTACATCGGTTTTTAAATACACTATGTCGCCAATTTCAAATACATTGTTTATGACTGTCATAACGTGTTTTTTAAGTGTTTAAAACAGTCGTGTAAATAGATACGTAAAACAATTAAAAAGAGTTGTTATACGCTTATAAACAGTTTACTGTTTTTGTTTAGGTTAGGAGTATTAGTAAGTTACAGTTACGCTGCAAAATATTAATACTGGTTATTGTTGTGTGTGTTTATCACCTTAATGGCTTGAACACTGTTTGCTGCCGTATTGATTGCCTGTACAGATTTGTAAATAAATACAGTTACAATAGTTAGTGTGATGATCATCATAGTAATTAGGTTTTATAGTTTTATTATTTTCAACTACTGTGCCAATTTGTTAAAACTGTTGTAACTTATTGAATATCATATATATAATTTTTTATTTGTTATTTGGCAAACCATTAATTTGTCCATATCGTGGACATTTTTTCTATTTTGCAGAAGGTAATTATGGGTTTTGGTATTTATGGGCCTGCTACAGCCTGGTTATAGATAATAAATTGATAAACCGTTTGCGTACCAGGAACAAAAGAGAAAAAGTTACCTTACCTTTTTGAATTAATTATATCATTATAGCAATGGAAAACAGGAGAGACTTTTTAAAAAAGGCAGCGATGCTTTCGGGTGGTGCCGGATTAATAAATATGTTGCCCCCATCGGTACAAAAGGCCTTGGCCATTAACCCGGCCCCTGGCAGTACCTGGCAGGATGCTGAACATGTGGTATTGCTGATGCAGGAAAACCGTTCTTTTGATCATTGTTTTGGCAGTTTAAGAGGTGTGCGTGGTTTTAATGACCCCCGTGTGTTGCAACAGCCAAACAAAAACAGTGTGTGGTTACAAACCAATAAAGCAGGTGAAACCTTTGCTCCTTTCAGGTTAAATATAAAAGATACCAAAGCTACCTGGATGAGCTCACTACCACATTCCTGGGCCAATCAGGTAGATGCCCGTAATGGTGGCAAATTCAATCAGTGGCTGGATGCCAAAAAACCAGGGAAGCCCTATGAAAAAATACCCATGACAATGGGTTATTATACCCGTGAAGACATTCCCTTTTACTATGCCATGGCCGATGCGTTTACAGTTTGCGACCAGCACTTTTGCTCCTCACTTACAGGTACTACCCCTAACCGTTTATACTTTTGGACCGGCAAATTAAGGGAGGATGCTACAGCAAAGGCTAGGGTAAGAAATGCTGATACAGACTATGGTACTGCAGAAGCCGGTTGGAAAACATTTCCGGAACGTTTGGAAGAAGCACAGATTTCGTGGAAAATATACCAGAATGAATTGAGTGTTGGGGTAGGATTTGAAGGGGAAGAAGATGCCTGGCTGGGTAATTTTACTGATAACCCTATTGAATGGTTTTCTCAATACCATGTAAAACTATCCAAAGGATATATTGCGTTTTTGCAAAAAGCGGCCAGTATTTACCAGCCCAAAATTAAAGCGCTGAAAGAAAAACTAAAAGGGGCATCGGGAACAGATAAAACACAACTGCAAAAAGAGCTCGCCGGGCTAAAAGCAATAGCTGAGCAATTAAAAAAAGAGCAAAAAATATATACTACCGAAAAATATAATCAGCTATCTGCAATTGAGAAAAATATTCACGATAAGGCTTTTACCACCAATAGTAATGATCCGGATTTTCATAAACTCGATACTATTAGCTATGCACATGAAGGCAAGGAAGAAAAAATTGCCGTTCCAAAAGGGGATGTATTGCATCAGTTTAGAACCGATGTTAAAAATGGGGAATTACCGGTGGTATCCTGGCTGGTAGCTCCGGAAAATTTTTCTGATCATCCTACTTCGCCATGGTATGGCGCCTGGTATGTTTCGGAAGTGATGGATATACTTACCCAAAACCCTGAAGTATGGAAAAAGACCATTTTTATAATTACCTACGATGAGAATGATGGTTGTTTTGACCATGTACCGCCCTTTGTGCCGCCACACCCCTTACAAACCAATAGCGGCATAGCTTCTGCAGGCATTGACACTGCCGATGAATTTGTAACGATGGAACAGGAACTAAAAGAACATACAAAAGAGGAAGCAAGGGAAGGGCCCATTGGCTTAGGCTATCGGGTGCCTTTAATTATTGCATCGCCCTGGAGCCGGGGTGGCTGGGTTTGTTCTGAGGTATTTGACCATACCAGTTCACTGCAATTTTTAGAACAATTTATCAATATTAAAAGCAAACAAAAAGTAGCAGAAACAAATATCAGCAAATGGCGCAGAACAGTTTGCGGAGACCTTACCAGTACTTTCAGGCCCTATAAAGGCGAGCAAATTGATTTGCCTGTTGCTTTGGAAAAAGATGCTTTTATTACGATGGTACACCAATCAAAATTTAAAAATGTACCGGATAATTTTAAAAACCTAACACAACAGGAAATTGCACTTATTAATAAAAACCCTGGTGATTCGCCCTATATGCCGCAACAGGAAAAGGGCATCAGGCCAGCCTGTGCATTGCCATATGAATTGTATGCAGATGGTAATATTAATGCAGCCAAAAACCAGTTTAGCATCGATTTAAAAGCGGGAAATACCCTTATTAGCAATGCAGCTGGTGCACCCTTTACCATATATGCCATGGGGAATTATTTACAAGCCGATAAAAAAGGGTATGAACCATTACATAACCGTTCTTATGCACTTGCACCCGGCACCAATGTAAGCGATCAATGGCTGATACCCAATTTTGAACATCAGCAATATTGTTTAAGCGTTTATGGCCCAAACGGATTTTATCGTTTGTTCAGGGGCGATGCCAATGATGCGGACATAGATATAAAATGCCTGTATCAAACCGCAAATGGAAATAAACCTGGTGATTCGCTTCACGTGGCATTTGCAATTAGCAATAACGGCAACACCGTTTTAAAATTACTTGTTAAAGACAATGCCTATAAAAATGCCGACCGCAATATTGTTTTGCAGGCTAAAAGCCAGCATCTGTCTGCACTAGATGTAAATGCAAGCCATGGCTGGTACGATTTTTCAATAACCATTGAGGGAAATAATGGTTTTGAGAAAAGGTATGCCGGCCATATAGAAAATGGTAAGCCTAGTTTTACCGACCCTTTAATGGGGCAAGTAGTTTAAGGCTTTAATTAATCATTGTATTTTGCCGCCACCTGTTATGAACGTACAAGTGTGCGACGCAAGTAAAGCACAATAAATAAGTTTCAGCCGGGCTAATAATAAAGAAAAAGCACCCAATAATGGGTGCTTTTTTAATGGTGTTTTTCAGGTGTTTTTATTTAGGTAATACTACGGTATCTATTACATGTATCACACCATTGCTTTGGTATACATTTTTAATGGTTACCATGGCCATACCACCATTTTCATCGGTTAACATTAAATCATCTCCTTTCATTGTTGCGGTTAAAGTGCCACCACTAACCGTGTTTAATACGGCTTTGCCGTCACCTTTTTTAATCAACCCTGCAATTGCTTTTGCATCGTATTTGCCTGCAACAACATGATATTTGAGAATTTTGGTTAATGTGGCTTTGTTCTCGGGTTGTAATAAACTTTCCACTGTACCTTTTGGTAATTTATCAAATGCCGCATTGGTTGGTGCAAATACGGTAAAGGGGCCTGCTCCCTGTAATGTTTCTACCAGTCCGGCAGCTTTAACCGCAGCTACCAGTGTAGTATGCTCTTTAGAGTTAACAGCATTTTCAATAATGTTTTTAGAAGGATACATGGCTGCACCACCAACTGTAACTGTTTTTTCCTGCGCCTGTGCGGTATTTACCATTACAAATGCTACTAAAACAAGGGCGAATACTTTTACTAATTTCATAGATGTAAAATTTTTGCCTGCCAATAGCAGGCCGGTTTGATAATTGTTTGTTTTTTTAAAAAATTTACTGATTGATACATATAATCAACAAAAACAAATACGGCGGCAGCGCTTGTATGGATTTTTAGAATTGGTCTATTTTTCTTAAAGTTTTGTTAGCACTGGAAAAGTATCAGCATAAAAAAACCGGCATTGCCGGTATTAATATCAAAACAATCTGTTCTTTATTTTCTTTGCAGCACTTTCAGCTCATCGCCAACATGTATACTGCCCAGGCCTTTGTGTAATAGGTTTTGGCCAAAATAAATTTTATTATCCCATAACCGGTAAGAAGCCAATGTGCGTAAGGGTTCTTTTTCTTTTTCAGCAGTATCAGGGTTAATGGTGGTAACCACACAACGGGCACAGCGCTTTACCCCATAAAAGGAAATATCGTTAATGGTAAAATGTGCCAAATTATCTTCTTCAAAAGGCATTCCGCCTGTAAACACAATATTGGGTCTAAAGCGTTGCATGGTAATGGGTTTGGCTAGTTTGTTGTTCAAATCATCTAACGATGCCTGGCCTATTAACAAATTAGGATAGCCATCAGAAAAGCTGGTAATATCTGCAGCAATTGCATATTTTTCTTCTACCCATCTGGTTGAATGATCAGGCATATACACGAGCTTGCAAGGGCAGTGTAGCAAATCACTAAACCATTCATCGGCATATGGACTTACCTGTTGTGCAAGGCAGGTATCTTCCCATACAGTAACTTGCATAAAATTTTCGGTGGTTGGTATATAGGGGGCCAGCAATTGCAGGCCAGATGTTATATGGGTAATTAATAAGCCTTCTTTTTCCAACCTTACTGTAAGTAATGCCAATGCCGGTATTTCGCGTTGCGACATAAAATTATTAGCTGCATCAACCAGCATCCAACGCCTGTCAAGGGCCAGTCCACGTGCTTCCAAACGGGCTTCCTGCAAAGCAATGCCACCTAATGATTTTACCGGGTATATATACAAAGCACTAACACAAAGCATAGTAAAAATTAAAGCATAAATATAATTTAAATTGGCACCTTGTGCCGTAAACATAACGGGTTACTATGCCAAATCATTGTTATTGAACAAGCAATAGTACGTCTATGGAGCTACTCTTGCCACGCTCGGTTCAGGGTTCCTCTTTCATGGCATCAAATGTCATCCATATAGTGCTGGGCCAAAAAGAAAACTAATTTGTACATTTATCTTCAAACATCTAACCAGCCATGAGGTATTTTCTTATTTTTCTTTCCTGTTGTATAGCATGTTCCAGTCATGCGCAGCAAAGCATGTATAAACAATTGCAAACAAAAATGATAGAAGCAGCCAATGGCGATACCATTACCCTGCCCGAAGGTGTGTTTACGATGCCCGGCAGTTTATCGCTCGAAGGCAAAGAAAACATAGTTATTAATGGTGCCGGAATGGGCAAAACCATACTCTCGTTTAAAAACCAGGTAACCGGTGCCGAAGGCATTAAAATAAGCAATAGCAAACATATTACCCTTTCCAATTTTACCGTACAGGATGCTAAAGGCGACTGTATTAAAGCGCAACAGGTAAATGGTATTAGTTTTAAAAATATTACTACCGAGTGGACCGGCAAGCCCTCCAGCAAAAACGGGGGGTATGCACTTTATCCGGTACAATGCCAAAATGTGTTAATAGACGGTTGTACCGCAATTGGCGCTTCTGATGCTGGCATTTATGTAGGCCAGTCGAAATACATTATTGTGCGCAACAGTAAAGCTTACCATAATGTAGCAGGAATAGAAATAGAAAACTCTTCTTATGCAGATGTGTACGATAATGAAGCATGGGAAAATACCGGTGGCATTCTCGTTTTCGATTTACCCGATCTTCCTGTAAAAACAGGTACGCAGGCAAGGGTATTTAATAATAATATTCACGATAATAACCATCCCAATTTTGCACCCAAAGGCAATATTGTAGCAAAAGTGCCATTAGGTACCGGTATGTTATTGCTGGCAGCCCAACAGGTAGAAGTATTTAATAATGCAATTACCAATAACCGAACAGGCGGGGTTGTTATTGTAAGTTATTTTATGACAGAGAATCCTATTACCGATAGTTTATACAATCCTTATTCGCACGACATATACATACACGACAATACGCTTACCCGCAAGCATCAGCGGGCAACCATGCAGGGGCGGATAGGTAAATTGTACCGCTTTAAACTAAAATTTGGTAAAGATGTTCCCCTGATTATGTACGATGGTATCATTGATGAACATAACAAACAATCTGTTATTTGCCTGTACAATAACAAGCAACAAACCTTTGCCAATATTGATGCAGGCAATAATTTTAAAAACAAAAGCAGAGAAACAGCTGCATATGAATGCAAAGGCAAATCCTACGATCCTGTAAAACTGGAATGGCAATGAAAATGAAGTACACTAAGCAACTGCCTGTTATTATTGGGCTAACTGTTATAATTGGTTTGTTTTCATTTGCAGTGGCCGATACACCCGCCGCAATAAAGCCAAAAGAAAAGCTTTCTGATTACGGTTTTTTTACTGGTAATATCAAAGATCTTTCTCCAGCCAGTCAGGTGTTTCCTTACACATTAAATTCCACGCTCTTTTCAAGTTATGCTGAGAAACTGCGGTTTGTATATATCCCCAATGGTGTAACAGTAAATTATACCGATTCCGGTGTGCTTCAGTTTCCGGAAGGCAGCATACTCATAAAAAATTTCTACTATTCCAATGATGTACGCCATCCCGAAAAAGGCCGGCGCATTATAGAAACCCGCTTACTGGCACATACTGCCAACGGCTGGGAAGCATGGCCCTATTACTGGAATAACGAACAAACAGAAGCCTATTACGATGTAGCCGGCGAAACCACCGAAATAAGTTATATCAACGAGAACGGTAAAAAAATAAAAGCACCCTATTATGTGCCTAATAAAAACGAGTGCAAGGGCTGCCACAGTTATAACCAGCAAATGATACCCATTGGCCCTACCGCAGCGCAATTAAACAGAACTGCAGATAATACCGGCACCCAGCAAAATCAATTGCTTAACTGGCAAACACTAGGTTGGCTGCAAGGTGTGCCAACCTTGGAAAAAATACCCAAAATGCCGGTTTGGAACGATGCCGCTTCGGGTACCCTTAACCAGCGGGCAAGGGCTTATCTGGATGCCAACTGTGCCCATTGCCACCGTACCGGCGGACCAGCAGAAACATCGGGCCTGTTGCTTACCTATAGCGAAAATAATTCCACCAGCAGTGGTATCAATAAAGCCCCGGTTGCCACCGGCAAAGGTTCTGCCGGCAGGCTTTTTGATATTGTACCCGGCAAACCCGAAGCTTCCATTTTATTGTACCGTATGCAAACCACCGACCCCGGCCAGGCCATGCCCGAATTAGGCCGTGAGCAAGTACACAAAGAAGCCATAGCACTTATAACCGAATGGATTAAAAATATGCCTGCCAATGGCAATTAAAATAATAGGGTACCAGCAGCAGCATATATTGCAACACCTGTTGTGTCACTCACTTGTACGGTAACAATACTATGCGGCTGGCAGCCTTAACTGTTGAACAACCCCATAAATATTAACTTCGCCCAACTTATATAGTTAGGTTATGCAACAAATTATAAAGAACTTATTTAGGATGGTGTTGTTTGTACTGTTTTTAGCAACAGGCGCACAGGCACAAAATAATACCGGCAATCCATTTAAAGTAATACCACTAGGGGTGCTTGGGGGTGCAGATGAAAGCAATTTATCCTGCTATATGATTGGTGTAAACGGCACCAACAATTATGTTTGTATGGATGGAGGTACGGTATACGCAGGTATTGCAAAAGGCATATCCAATGGTGTATTCACCGGCAATGCGGCCGATGTTTTAAAACAACAAATAAAGGGCTTTTGTATATCGCATGCCCATTTAGATCATGTAGCTGGGCTTATTATTAACTCGCCGGATGACAGCAGCAAGAATATCTATGGCATGCCCTATTGTCTTGATATTTTAAAAAGCCATTATTTTACCTGGAAAAACTGGGCCAACTTTACCGATGATGGCGATAAACCCGCCCTGAAAAAATACCACTATGTGCCCATGGCGGCCGATAGTACCATTGCTGTATCCGGTACCAATATGAATGTTACTGCTTTTCCGCTTAGCCATGGCAATCCATACCAAAGCACCGCTTTTTTGTTGCAATACCAGCACAATGCCATACTTTATCTGGGCGATACCGGTGCAGATAGCATTGAAAAAGCTCCCAACCTTTCTTTGCTCTGGCAAAAAGTGGCTCCTTTAATTATCAGCCACCAGTTAAAAGCCATTTTTATAGAAGTATCATTTGCAAATGAGCAACCCACCAATAAATTATTCGGGCATCTTACCCCAGCATTACTTATGCAGGAAATGCAATCACTTTCTACTATTACAGGTAAGGCGGCATTAAACAATTTCCCCATTGTAATTACCCATATGAAACCCGTGGGCAATGCCGAACAACGTATACAGGAACAATTACTGCAATCAAATACATTAGCATTGCAACTGGTATTTCCGCAACAGGCCGTGCCTTTGGAGTTTTAAAAACCTGCATTATTGCGCGGCGCAACATTTATTATGCATTTTATACCGCAACCAATAGCTGCGCATTGCCCCGAACGATGAACGTACTGCGACGCAAGTAAAGCCAAATAGCATTAATTAGCCGGTATCAAAAAAACAGCATATACCTGCTTAATATCATGTCCGTATTTTACAGGAAGGTTTAGCTTTACCCACACAAAAAATTTCTGTATGAAAAGATTGCGCATTGCCATTTGCTGCCTGCTATGGGCGGGTATTTCTTTTGCACAAACCAATGCTTTAAAACAAAAAGCAGCCGGTAGAGATAGTTTTGCTACTGCCGGCAAAAAAGTAATTGTATATACTACAGCCGATAGCACCGGCCTTAGAATTACACCCACAGATACTTTGCATTTTGCCGCTTTTGGGCAGCCATTTGAAACCCAGCCCTGCATTTTTGTAGATGCCGGCAAAACCTTTCAAACCTTTGTAGGCATTGGTGCGGCACTTACCGATGCATCGGCAGAAACCTATGCCAAACTACCCGCAGCCAAACAAAAGGAGTTTATGCAAAGCTATTTTGACCCAGTTAAAGGCATTGGCTTTAGTTTGGCCCGCACCAATATTCACAGCTGCGATTTTTCGAGCGGAAGCTATACCTATATAGCCGAAAACGATACTGCACTAAAAACATTTAGCATACAGCACGACGAGCAATACCGTATACCTTTTATTAAAACTGCTATAGCTGCCGCCGGTGGTACATTACCTTTATTTGTTAGTCCGTGGAGCCCACCCGCCTTTATGAAAACCAATAATTCAATGTTACAGGGCGGTAAACTGCAGCCGGCATTTTATCAAAGCTGGGCCAATTATTATATTAAGTTTATTAAAGCCTATCAACAAACCGGTATTCCTGTTTGGGGGCTTAGCGTACAAAACGAGCCCATGGCCAAACAAAAATGGGAGTCTTGCATTTTTAGTGCTGAGGAGGAAAGAGATTTTATAAAAAACTACCTGGGCCCCACTTTACAAAAAGCAGGCATGGCTAATAAAAAACTAATTGCATGGGATCATAACCGCGACCTGATGTACCAACGTGCCAGCACCATTTTAAACGACCCCGCTGCTGCCAAATATGTATGGGGTATTGGCTTTCACTGGTACGAAGACTGGACCGGCGGCGGTAAACTTTTTGATAATGTTAAACGGGTACAGGAAGCCTACCCAAATACCCACCTGATATTTACTGAAGGCTGTGCGGAGAGCTTTAATTTTAACCAGATAAGCTCCTGGAAATGGGGCGAAACCTATGGCCGGTCTATGATTAACGACTTTAATAATGGAACTGTGGCCTGGACAGACTGGAATATTTTGCTGGACGAAAAAGGTGGGCCCAACCATGTGGGCAATTTTTGTTTTGCACCCGTACATGCCGATACGCGTACAGGAGAATTAATTTACCTTAACTCGTTCTACTATATTGGACATTTTTCAAAATTTATACGGCCGGGGGCAAAGCGTATTATTAGTAGTACTAGCCGCGGCCAATTGCTCACTACCGCATTTAAAAATACCGATGGCTCTTTGGCGGTGGTGATAATGAACCAAAGCAACGATAAAATACCATATAATGTTTGGATAGAAGGTAAAGCAGTAGCTGTAACAAGCTTACCACATTCTATACAAACTGTTGTAATTCAATAATGTAGTTTATTATTTTGAGCCTGGCTATTGCCAATGCATTTGGCTTTACTTGCGTCGCACACTTCAGGGGTTATACCCGGGCCCGGCAAATAAAAAAGCAGTATACTAATTATGTTTTAGTACACTGCTTTTTTGTTTTATGCAACAATAATATTAAAAGCCTTGCGCATCGTACACCACTACTTTACGCCATAAATGGCTATAATTTGCTACAAATGCCTGGTGTAAAGGATGTGTTTGATATACGGCCTGTCCTTCTGCATCGTCGAAAAACATAATTTCTGAAACCTGCCAGCTAGTGTCTACCACTTCTCTTTTTTCGGTACTGGCCAGCAAGCCAATATGTAAAAAGCGGATGGTTTCTATACCTGCCAGTGTTTTTAAACCTTCTACCAGTTTATCGCGGTCTTCTGCTGAGTCGGGATTATTAAGCCAAAAAAATACATGATGTACCAATTGCTGTTGATTAACCGGTAAAGAAGCATTTGCAGTCATATTGATTAATTTGATTTTATTAAAATATGTTTTGGCCCATGAAAATACAAAACAAATGCATTGAGATTGGATTTGATACGCTATTAACCTGTTTTAGATAAAATGATACCGCCCGGAAAATACCGGTTTTGTTGCGCAGTATTACCACAGTAAAAGTGTGCGACGCAAGTAAAGCCGCCATTAGCACTGTGGCTGGGCTCATAAAAAAAATCCAGGTATCCATTGCTGGTACCCGGACACTTTATAAAATTTACATGGTTGATTAACCTGGTATTCTTGAAATGTATTTCTCAATTTCTTTAACCTGATCTATAACCTGTTTGGTTTTAGGTTTGCAGGCTTTGGCTTTACGGAAATAATCTTTAGCCGCCCTGAATTCTCTTTTGTTCATAAATATCTGGCACATGCTTAAATAAGCTACTGCCTCACTTTCTTTATCGGGTATACCTAAGCGGATGGCGGCACGTATATAGCTTTCGCCAGCTTTAAAATCGCCTTTTTGCAAACTCATCATACCTAATTGCAGTTTATTGGCGCCTTCGGCTTCGGGCATGGGTGAACCCAGTTCTGAACTTCTTTTCAAATGCTTTTCGGCAGTATCAAAATCCTGGTTCATCATGGCCATATTTCCTTTTACGGTATAATAGGTAGAACGTATAGGTTTATACAGCAATTGAGGAAACCAAATGGTATTAAGTATTCTTTCCACTTCTTCTACATTACCTTCTTCCATTGGCTCCTGAATTAAACGCATTGGACCAATAAAAAAATGACTAAACAGGCCTATAACACCTATAAAATATAATGGAAATGCGGGCCAGAAACTGGTGCCAGTTACATTAAGTATTACCGCTATGGCAATGGCCACCAAACTCAACACGAAACGATACTTAATTAAAAGATTATAAAACTTCATACACTTATTTTGGAGCGCAAAGATAGGAGAATGAAAATTTAAGCCAACAGAATTAAGGTTTTTAGCTGTTTTGGTTTGAAAGGATGAAGGTTGGATGGCTCAACGCAATAAACCAAAGTCAGGTTTTTGGCCAAATGTTATTGAACTTAAGGCATGTAGCCCCCTGTTTTAGGCATAAAATATAAAAACTGCTGATATTTGGCAGGGTTTAGCAGGTATTGGTATTTGAAAACCATTATTTTTGCGCTCCCAATAAAATGGTCCCGTAGTTCAATGGATAGAATAGAAGTTTCCTAAACTTTAGATACAGGTTCGATTCCTGTCGGGACTACACATAAAAAAGCACAACGGATGGTTGTGCTTTTTTATGGGGTTAACTTACCGTTAAAGCACCGTCTTTATATATTGGTAATACATTGGCTACATCGGGTGTTACACAATATTCCAGGTCTTTTTCAAGTCCAAATTTAGAAAGCCTGTGCCAATGGGTGGTTTTGCGGATGAAGTTGTACATATGATCTTTATGCAGGTTATACATGTCTTCTGCCATCATACTACTATCGCAATGGATGGTAAAATTATCTTTAATGCGGTTGATAACAGCGCCGGCAAACAGTGTGTCTTCGAGATTAAAGCGGTTTTTCCAGGCCGAGCAACCCAAAATAACATGTTTATTAGTGTTAGCCAGAAAATCGCAAACAGCGCTAAGATTGGGGAAGGAGCCGGTGACTACTTCCGCTGCACCATTTTCTAAAGCCATATGTAAGAGTTTGGTACCATTGGTGGTGGTTAGCACCATGGTTTTGCCATCTATAAAGGAGCGGGGATATTCTGCCGGGGAATTGCCGTGTTGCAGACCTTCAATTATTTTGCCATCTCTTTCGCCGGCGGTAATGGCATTTAATTGAGCGCCTATTGCTTTACAATCGTCTACATTAGCTACCGGAATAATTTTGGCGGCACCATTAAATAAGGCGGTGGTAATGGTAGAGGTAGCCCTGAAAACATCGATAATAACTACTATACTGTTATTTACATCATACAGGTTTAATAAACCGGGAGATAGTATGGTATGTAATAAAGGTTTTGTATTCATACGGGCGCAAATATACAGAAGTTGTTAAACTGCTGTAATTTGGGTTAAAGGGTGCCATAATTAATACCAGATTTTATTTGACACAGATATAACTAAACGGCATTATAACCGTTATATAATAAATACTTTAGTTTTATTTAATAGGCCGGCAAAAAACAATAAGCTTAATTTTATAACCATAAACTCCTTAACATGGCATCTATTATTTCAGAGGGCATTGAGATAAATGTAGAGACCTATTACCAGGCCGACTACAGCAATCCTATAAACAATGAATTTATGTTTGCCTACCGAATTACCATTGAAAATCATAACAGTTTTACAGTGAAGCTATTACAACGCCACTGGTTTATTTTTGACAGTAATAGCGAACACAGGGAGGTAGAAGGTGAAGGAGTGGTGGGTGTACAGCCTGTAATTTTACCGCAGAAACAGTTTCAATATGTAAGTGGTTGCAATTTAAAATCGGAAATTGGGCGGATGTATGGCTATTATATTATGGAGAATGAAAATAGCAAAACTACCTTTAAGGTTAAAATTCCGGCCTTTGAAATGGTAGTACCTTTTAAGAATAACTAAAATAATTGCCGCTTTATGGTTGTGGTGTTAGCTGATATAAATTACTGCAACTGAAAGGCTGCGGGATTGCAGTGGATAGCCCGCAACGAGCGCAGCGAGTGAGGACTAGTAACGGAAAGCCCGGACAATTGCTGCATAAATATCCCCCTGCCGGGAGCCCCAATTTTTCGTTTTGATACATAGTAGAAATTTCCTTTAGCCCTGGTAACTCTCTGCACAATTTTTTCACATGCGCTATAGCCGGCTTTTTAAGTGCAGATATCCATCTATTTTTACAGCATGCAGCAATTAGACCTTTTCGCGGCATTTGAACCACCGCCACCAAAAATAATTCCTCCAAAACCGGAGCCAATACCTTTGAAGGAGGCGACTGCTTTGCCTGCATTTATTACAAAACCCTTAAATATCATTTTTGAAGAAGCGGTGGTTGGCACCAGGATAAAAAAGGAAAAAGCCCCAAAGAAGCCTGGAAAAAGGGGTAGAATGTCTTTTAAAGAAATGGATGCAGGTTTGGTAATGGTGGATATTCCTGATGATGATATGCTGTTTGCCAAACAGTATTACGCCATTAGCGAGGTAGCAAAATGGTTTCATGTTAACCCATCCCTACTGCGTTTTTGGGAAAACGAATTTGATATTTTAAAACCACGCAAAACCAGAAAGGGCGACCGCTTGTTTAGACCAGAAGATGTAAAAAACCTGCAATTGATTTACTTTTTGTTGCGTAACCGAAAATTTTCTATTGAAGGTGCTAAACAATACCTGAAAGAAAACAAACAAAAAGCTGATACCCATATGCAGCTAATACAAACATTAACAAAGTTTCGGGCATTTCTTTTGGAATGGAAAGCTAATTTAGGCTAATGAAATACACAGTTTTTTTATTGTTTGCAGGGGTTGCTTTCATTTTATACCCTTTAACCACCCAGGCACAGCAAAAATTATACGAGGTGAGTACGGATAAAGAAAATGGCGCCAAAGTATTAAAAGGTATAGTTACCCGTGCAGATATTGAAAAAGACACCAGTTTTAGCTGGTTTAAACAAAACTATGCATTAGGCAGTGCCAATGCGGCAGCAATTGAAAGCTGCACCAAACAGGCAGGTAAATTTACCGCCGTGGTTTTTTTTGGTACCTGGTGCGAAGACTCACATAACCTGTTACCTGTTTTTTGCAGATTAATGGATAAAGCTGGTATACCCGAAAAAGATTGTATGCTTGTTGGTACAGACCGGGAGAAAACCACCTTACAAAATTTGCATATAACCTATTCCGTTACCAATGTGCCCACTTTTATTATTTTACACAATGGAAAAGAAATAGGCCGCATTGTAGAATATGGGAAATATGGCGTAATTGACAAGGAAATTGGGGAAATTGTAGCGGCTATACCTTAATACAATTTGCAAAACCTAGATCTACAACTTGCTGAAAAGGTTTACCAAAAGGCCATGAAATACCAAAAACCCCCTTTTTAGCATATTATTGAGATGTAAGCCTCCACTCAAAAATTTTTTGTACAAAACCTTTGTTACATTTGCTTATATGATAGATATGAATATGGAGTATAATACCACCAGAAATCATCTTGTAATGCGTGAATATGGAAGACATATTCAAAAAATGGTTGATCATGTTTTAACCATTGAAGATCCGGTTAGGCGGCAGCAGCAGGCACATGTGGCGATTGAACTAATGGGTTTTTTAAACCCCCACCTCAGGAATGTAGAAGATTTCAGACATAAATTATGGGATCATTTATTTTATATAAGCGACTTTAAATTAAAAGTTGAAAGCCCATATCCAATTCCGGAAAAAGCAACTTATAAATCAAAACCAGCCCCGCTTGCTTACCCAAGAAGAAACCCTAAGTTTAATCACCTGGGTAAAAATCTGGAACTGGTAATTGAAAAAGGTATGCGGGAAGAAGATCCTGAAAAAAGAAATGGTTTTGCCAATGCCATAGCCTATTACATGAAACTGGCATACAGCAACTGGCATAAAGAATTGGTGCATGATGACGCCATTCGTGGTGAGTTGAACCGTATAACCGGTGGCGCATTAGAGTTTAGCAATACACCTTATATTAAACACCGTAACCCAGGTTTTGAAAGGGATGATTTTAGAACCAATAATGGTGGCTCTGGTGCAAGGCGTCAAAATTTCTCAAATAGAAGCCCACGGGATAACAGGGATAGAGATGCACGTGGCGGAAGAGACAATAATGGCCGCAATAATAATAACGGACGTAGCAACAATAATAATAACCGCGATAACAGAAATGGCGGCAATGCTTCCGGTAGAAATCCAAATTTCAAGAAAAGATTCTAATCTTTCTTAACAGACATATTTTTATAAAAAATGGGCGGTTTACCGCCCATTTTTTATAATTCACTCGCCAAAATTAAGGCCTGTAGACCGAAACATCCCCATCAAAGCTGATATTCAAAACTTCCTTTTTATTGTCTTTTGTAACGGTTACATAATAAGTAACCCCATTTTCTTCGCTATTGTATTCAATGGCTTCTGCTATAGTATACTCAGCATATTTCTTTTGTATTGTTTGCTGTGCTTTTATAGGCAAAGTTTCTTTACCAATAATGCGTGAAATAGCAATTGTTTCGCCTTTTTCATTATAAAAAACCTCCATTTGCTGACCGTTCCAGCTAAAAGATGCTTTTGTATAATTATCGGTAACCTTCCATTTAATATTTTCTGCTGTACTAAAATTCTTTTTTAATGAGGTGGCTGCATGACTTTTATTTTCGTCCGATGCAAATGCGCTAGTTGCAAGTAAGCCAACTGCTAAAAAAATGGGTAATACTTTTTTGCTTAAAAATGCCCTTCCGGCTTTTGACGGTGAAAAAATGTTCTTTTTCATAAATTAATTGTTGTGTTGTGTTTTATTTGTGTTGACAAGTCAAAAGTATACTCAGTTCGTTTCCGACCGGATGAAATATGACAAATATGAAAAATTTCGTACATTAAAGACATGAGCGGCAGAAAAAGTAGAATTTTTTAATGGGGCAATTTGCCAAAACCCTCATCCACATTGCATTACACTCTATTTCATAAGAAAATATTAAAACATGTAAAAGCAGGGTTAATTTATTTGTAACAATGAAAAGTGGTAAGCTTGTATAGCTTATTAAGTTATAGGCAGCTGCTATTATTCATTTCTGCATTGCTTTTATTATATGTGTTCTAAATTGTGCCATGAATTATTTGGCACATGCATACCTGTCGTTTGGTAACCAGGATATACTAACAGGCAATATGATTAGCGATTTTGTAAAAGGGAAAACCAAATTCGATTATCCCCTTACAATACAAAAAGGTATTTATTTACACCGCCAGATTGATAGTTTTACCGATAGCCATATACTAACCAAACAAGCAGCCAACATTTTCAAACCTTTTGCCGGGCCCTATGCCGCCGTATTTGTAGATATTGTATACGATCATTTTCTTGCCAGGGATGAAAAACAGTTCCCCCAGGAAAAAGACCTAAACGCTTTTGCGCAACAAACCTACACACAGTTACAGGCCAACCAATTGCTGTTGCCCGAAAAATTTGCCCAATTATTACCTTATATGAGCAGCCAAAACTGGCTGTATAATTACAGAACACTAAAAGGAATTGAAAACAGTTTTGGCAATATCTTCAGGCGGGCCAAATACCTGGAAAAAACAGAGACCGTATACCAATGCTTTATTGATGAACATTATGCTTTGGCACAGTTGTATAATCAATTCTTTCCACAGCTATTAGATTTTACCCAAAAACAATATACCCTACTAATTAACGAATAATTTAATTTTATACTTTTTTATGGTAAGATTTTTGTAAATGCATTTCTATTCGCAATAAGTACAATAATAACCACGTTAAAAAACCTGTATGAGAAAAATGCTTCCTTTCATTTTTTGCCTTATTTGTTATGGCAGTTTTGCACAACAAAAGCCAACCGATTTGGATAAAAGTCCGCTGGATATGAGCTATTCCCCTCAAAACTATCCCATATTAAAAATGAATGGTAAAACAACAGAACAGCCAGCCAGCCGGGTTATTTATAGCAGGCCACAAAAAAGTGGCAGAACCCTTTTTGGCGGAATCATATCTTATAATCAGGTATGGAGGCTGGGTGCCAATGAGTCTACCGAAATAGAGTTTTTCCGCAACGTAAAAATCAATAATAAATCTGTTCCAAAAGGCCGTTATTCGTTATATGCCATTTGTAATCCGGAAAAATGGACCCTCATTCTAAATAACGATAAAGATATTTGGGGCCTTGCCTACAACCAGAAAAAAGATGTATTGCGTGTTGAAGAAAACGTTCAAAATGCAGGTACACAAAACGAGTTTTTTACCATGTATTTCGAAGACAAAAAAGGGGGTACCAACCTAAATATATTGTGGGATAGTGTAAAGGTCGTCATGCCCATCAGCTTTCAGTAAACAATTATCAAAAACCTCTGTTATAGAGGTTTTTTTATGTTACCAGCTAATAAACAACAAGCAGCTTTACTTGCCACGCTCGGTTCAGGGTTCCTCCCCTGTGGCGGCTGCAGCTTACGGTACAATCATCAGCAAAAAAACCAGTCCCAACCCGGTTCATTACAAAACGCAATGCCTAATTTTAAATAAAAACCAAATGGAACCAGAAATAGCACTTTTTTTACGCCGTTTGGCCACCTCTATTTTTACCGGCATATTATGGATGATGATCAATTCCACCGCAGGTATTATGTTTGATAACGCCTTTATACACGAATCCATTTCCCTTGGCAATATTCTTTTCTATATCTGGTTGCTGGCAAGTATTCCGCTAATGATCTGGTTTTACAAAAGATTATGGAAAAATACTCCGTCAGAAGAATAAAATCGGGCATCTTTAAAATACCCACTAAGAGGTATAAACGGCACGCATAATTTCCATATTTTTATCTGCAACAGAAAATGCTGGTTTTATGCGACTACATGATTATTCTAAATGGCTGGTTATTACCGGAGCAATAATTATTGTGATGGTAAAATATATTGTAAGGCCCTATGTGGCTATTTCTCCATTTTTTCAACCCGTAGTTGATGTATTGCCAAATTTAATTGGATCATTCTTAATGCCTTTTGGCGCTTGCTGGTTTTTAAAAAAATTATTTATACCCCGCACCATTAAAGACCTGCAAACCATTTGTTTGTTGGGTTTAATACTGCTTATTATAAACGAGTACCTGCAACTCATTCCCGTTTTTCGAAGAACTTTTGATTATTTGGATATACTATTCTCCTTTGTGGGTATACTGCTGGGCTATGTGGTTTTTGCCCGCCTATTGGTAACAGCCCAACTAAGAAAGCCGGCAAGTATTTAACTGCTATGGTCTGCCACAATTAACCATTTACCCTCTATTTTTTTAAACAAAAGCGTAAATGTGCCGCCTACATTGCCAATAGTTCTTGTTAAATGCCATTTACCCAGCACAAAAATATATTCGGGTGAAAGAGGTTTTATACTAAGAATGTCAAATCTTAGTTTACCCATTGCTGCCGTATCAGGGTAATTTTTTTTATAGTTATTCAATGTATTTTCCCAGCCATAAGTTGGGCCTTTAGATCCTACAAATAAAAGGCTGTCACTTTTCCAATAGGTTTCCATAAAGGCATCTATATTACCACTGTTCCAGGTAGCTATTTGCTGATGCATTAAATACCTGATAGCTTTTTCATCGGCAGATTGTGCATAGGTAGTTACTACAGCTACCAAAAAAACTCCAATTAATAACAAGCTTTTCTTATACATATCAGTTAAATTAAATAATTCTTTTAGCAGCCGATTTGGTAGTAATGCTTTGATTTACCAAATTATCAATTAACACCACGCCAGGTGTTTTACCTTTTTCAAAACTACCTAATTGATCGTCTAATTGCAATGCTTTTGCTCCATTAATGGTAGCCCATTGCAATATTTCTGCAGTTGGAATACTGAAGGCAGATTCGTGTTGTACCCGTTTTATTTCATCCAGCATATTCAGGCTCCAGTTGCTGCTATAGCTGTCTGTTCCCAGCACAATAGTGCAATTATTCTTACGCAACAAATTAAATGGCGGCATAGTACCTTCTATATACAGGTTGGCATTGGGGCATAAACAAAAATAAATATCCTGATGCTGATATTGCGGTAGCTTGGTATGGTCAATATCTTCCTGTTGAATAAAAGTATTGTGCACCAGCATAATGGCTGCTGCCTGCTCTAACCAGGGTAAATAGGTTTGTAAAGAAGTTTTGCCACTGGGTGTAAAGCCGCTGCTATCTGTATGTAACGACTGATATAAACGGTTAAAATCGCCATTGCCGTTTTGGTATAGCATATTTTCATCCGGCGACTCCTGGTTATGAATGGCAATGGTTTTGCCTGCGGCCTGTGCATTAATTAATGCAAACATTTCTTCTCTAACACTATAGGGTGCATGTGGTACTATGGCAGCTGTATATTGTGGCAATAAACTATTATACTGGTTAAAAACCTGTTGTGCCAGCAAAAAACGTCCTTTAGATTTGCCGGCTGCAAAACCCAGCGATTCAATAAAATTGTAATAAGCCATGGCACTTTTGTGCTTTATTGGGGCGGCATGGGTAGTATTGCAGATATCGCCTACAGCCATGGTGCCGGATTGGTACAATTCCTGCTCGGCCAATCTGATGGCTTTTAAAATTTCCTCTTCGCTGGCCTGGCGTTGTTGTGTTACCGCAATTAAAAAGCTAACCAAACCAGTACGGTTGGGTATTACCCCTTTCATATGGCTTAACTCTAAATGGCAATGGCAATTAATAAAGCCGGGCGACAGAATGCCCTCCAGTTTCTCCACGTCTTCGCCGGCTTCGGCAAGGGGTACAATGGCTTCAATTACACCTTGTTCACTTGTAATTAGCACCTGATTGCGGTATAGCATATTGGTGCCGGTAAAAATATAATCTGCTGTAAATTTTCTATATGCCATGCTGTAAAGTTAATAGAGATGTTGCATGAGACCGAAATCACTTAAATTTGCCGCCCAAAGCGGTTGTGAAACAGAACAGTTCACCATCAAAAACTATCTGGAATGGTTGAATTGCGCTTAAAAAGTACTATTTGGCTAATCATTCTACCCCAATTGGTGGTAAAAATGAAGAAAAACAATACACAACCGTATTTTGCTGCATATTGTTATAGCGTACAAGAGTGCGACGCAAGTAAAGCTGCATAAAGCTTGCCTTGCCGGGCTCAATAAAAATAAAAAAAATGATCGATCAGTTAGATGGTATTAAGGCCAGGTTTCAGCAGGTTGGTTTAGCCTTAACCAACCCTGAAATTATTAACAACCAGAAAGAATACCAGCAGTACAGTAAAGAATATAAACAGCTGGAAAAAATTGTACTGCCCTACGAGGATTACCGTAAGGTATTGGAAGACCATGCATTTGCCAAAGAAGCCCTTAATGGTAACGATGAAGAAATGCGTGAACTGGCTAAAATGGAATTGCCCGAACTGGAAGAGAAAAAAGAAGCGCTGGAAAAAGAACTTACCAAACTGCTGATTCCAAAAGACCCGCAGGATGATAAAAATGCCGTATTGGAAATCAGGGCCGGAACCGGCGGCGATGAAGCCAGTCTTTTTGCCGGCGATTTACTAAATATGTACCTGCGCTATTGCAATAAAAAAGGTTGGAAAACCGCTATTGTTAGCGAAAGTGAAGGCACGGTTGGTGGATATAAAGAGGTGGTGGTAGAAGTACAGGGCGAAGATGTGTATGGCACCCTTAAATTTGAAAGTGGTGTACACCGCGTACAACGTGTACCCAATACCGAAACACAGGGCCGCGTACATACTTCGGCAGCTACGGTTGCCGTTATGCCAGAAGCCGAAGAAATAGATTTTGAACTAAACCCCGCCGATGTTAAAATGGAAACTGCACGTAGTGGAGGTGCAGGCGGACAGAACGTAAATAAAGTAGAAACAAAAGTATTTTTAACCCATATACCAACCGGCGTGGTGGTGGTTTGCCAAACAGAGCGCAGCCAGCTGGGTAACCGCGAAAAAGCAATGACCATGCTGCGTACCAAATTATACGAAGAACAGGTGCGTAAACACGAAGATGAAATTGCACGCCAGCGTAAAACACTGGTTAGTACCGGCGACCGCAGCGCCAAAATACGCACTTACAACTGGCCACAGGGCAGGGTTACAGATCATCGAATTGGTTTAACTTCCTACAACCTGCCATCGGTTGTAAGCGGCGAAATAGATGAGTTTATTGATGCACTGCAAATGGAAGAGAACAAAGAAAAAATGGCCAATAAAAATTAAGCTTTTGGTATTGACATTTAGGTGGCTGGCTGCAGAGGCTTTATGAAGCTGCAGTTGCGTCGCACTACGTTAATCGTTCGGTTATTATGGCAGCTAAACAGCGGGTAATAACAATCATATCACAGATACAGTAAAACAGATTACCCAATATGCGCATAGCAGTTTTACACCACGGCAACGATTTTTCAAACGATTATGCAGCCTATCTTTCCGGCCTGCTGGATGAAACTGCTGCTGCCAATGATTTTGTGGTAAAAGACTATCACTACCTGCGTCTTACAAAAGACCCGCTGCCAGCAGCTTCTTTGTTAATGCATATTGTAATACCTGCCGAAAGCAATTTTGCCTTAACCTATTGGTACAATGTAAAACTGCCTGCTATTTTTAAAAAATATGGCATTGATAAGGTTATATCGCTATTTGGTATTTGTGCAGCCACACCCATTCCACAGCTACTGGTTTTACCAGATACAGGTTTGCTAAAACCACATAAAAAAATGCCGGTATGGCAAAATTATGCTGCCAAAAAATTGGGTAAAAGCATTGCAACAGCAAAAGGCTGTATTACATATTCCAATCATGCTAAAGAAACTTATGGTAAAGTGTATGCAGCCGCACAAAATGCTACTGTAGTTCCATATACTGTTAACGAAATTTTTACGCCTAAAGAATGGCATGATAAACTCTATATTAAAAGCCGCTTTGCCGAAAACAAGGAATATTTTGTTGCATTAATACCAGGTAGTAATGTAGAACAGTTTACAGATATATTAAAGGCCTTTTCCCGCTTTAAAAAATGGCAGCAAAGCAATATGCAATTATTGCTAATGCCAAAAGAAGAAACATTTACCCGTGCTATAGATGATAAACTGGATAGCTATAAGTTTCGCGAAGATGTAAAGCTGTTATATGAGCCGGAAAGAAAAGAAACTGCTGAAATTATTGCTACGGCCTATGCTATGATGCATATGGCCACAACAGATGCGGATTTATTACCCATAGCTGCAGCCATACAATGTGGTACACCGGTTATTGCCTATTATACCCCCAGCATACAGGAATATTGCGGTGCTGCAGCCAAACTAATACCAGAACCTGGTTTTGAACCCTTGGGCGACGAGCTGATACAGGTATTTAAAAATGAAACACTAAAAGCAGCAATGTGCGATGCGGCCGTAAACAGGGCCGCCAATTATACACAAAACCATATTGCCACCGCTTTATGGCATCAGCTTAAAAGTTAAAATCCAGTACAGAAAATCAACAATGTTTTATTACATTCATTATAAATAATATGCAAACTTCTACCATTACCATTGATGTACATTTAGATAAAGATAAAATTCCTGATCAGATAAACTGGAAAGCCGATAGCAGCAGTGCCGAAGAAACACAAAGAGCTAAAGCCATGATGCTGGCATTTTGGGATGGCGCCGATAAAAGTGCACTTCGTATAGATTTATGGACAAAAGACATGATGGTAGATGAAATGGCCGATTTCTTTTACCAAACCATGATGTCTATGGCCGACACCTATGACCGCGCCACTCACCATACAGAGCTGGTAAGCGATATGAAAAAATCGGCCAAAGATTTTTATAAGAAGTTCAGGGAAATGCAGGAAAAGGAAAACAAATAACCATACTATTCACCTATATACATTTATCATGAGTTTAGAACAACAGGTAATGGCCGAGATGAAGGAGGCCATGAAAGCAAAAGCCGAAGGAACACTACGTGGCCTGAGGGCAATAAAGGCAGAAATAATAAAAGCAAAAACAGAACCCGGCGCCAACGGCGAAATAAATGCAGAAACAGAATTAAAAATGTTGCAGAAAATGATGAAGCAACGTAAAGATTCTCTTGATATTTACAAACAGCAAAACCGCGCCGATCTTGCATTAAAAGAAGAGGAAGAAATAGCCATTATAGAAAAATTTCTTCCCAGCCAAATGGGCGAGGCCGAGCTAAAAGAAGCTGTTGCCGCCATAATAGCTGCAGTTGGTGCAACATCAGCGGCCGATATGGGCAAGGTAATGGGTGCCGCCACCAAACAATTAGCTGGTAAGGCAGATGGTAAAGCCATTTCTGCAGTAGTAAAAGAATTGCTTAGCAAATAATGTCAATTGATATTATCTATATAATACTGATAGCCATGGCTGTACTAAAAGGGTATAGCCGTGGTTTAATTGTTGCCATTTTTTCTTTGCTGGCCATTATTATAGGGTTGGCCGCAGCCATGAAATTTTCGGTACTGGTAACCGGATGGCTAGCCTTAAATACCCATATTGGTACACAGTGGTTACCTTTTATTGCTTTTATTGCCATATTCATCCTCATTGTTATTATAGTACGTTCCGTTGCCAACCTCATAGAAGCTGCTATAGATATGGCCCTGCTAAGCTGGATAAACAAGCTGGCCGGTATTATTCTTTATGTTTTGCTGTATTCTATGGTGTACAGCATTGTATTATTCTATGGTACCCAAATGGGTATTATTAGCCAAACTACTATTGGCGCTTCAACAATTTATGGTTTTATAGAACCGTGGGGGCCCACCGTTATTAACTTGCTGGGCAGCATTATTCCTGTGTTTAAAGATATGTTTCAACAACTGGAGCAATTTTTTGGCAACGTGTCTTCGCAGGCCGTCTAATTATTTCCACTCTTTCCTTAGTGTATTATTTACCGGGCTTTTACACGCCATGCAGCTTTACTTGCGTCGCACTCTTGTGCGGTTGGGAATACTATTGGGCTTCTTAAATTCAGGTTTAAAAAACTGATGGCATAGTAAACAGCCATAACGGCATACATCAAAAAATAACCACTTATATAATCTTTAGCAAAAACTAGCACCCTTACGCTCCTTCACAATCAAACTGTAGCTATTTTAGCTAATTCAACAATTGCAGCTAAACTATTTTTTATGACACCAGCCAACAAGCCATTATTAATTCTTGTAGCAGGCCCCTACCGTTCGGGCACCAACGATATTCCGGCATTGATAGAAGCCAATGTAAAAGCGATGACAGATACCGCTTTAGCAGTTTACCGTATGGGGCATACGCCTGTGCTGGGCGAATGGTTTGCCTTGCCTTTGATTGAGGCAGCAGGTTCAAAAGCCATTGGAGATGAGGTATTTAATAGCATCTTTCATCCCATTGCTGTGCAATTGATTGACCATTGCGATGCTGTATTAAGAATTGGAGGTCCATCTGCCGGTGCTGATGAAATGGTAAAAACGGCACAAGAAAAAGGGAAGATGATATTTCTGGATAAAGCCAGTATTCCAAGTATGGGGAATGCATTGTAAATGCCTGGTATAACTTGCTGAAATGATTAAATACATTTCCTCATTTTCTGCTCCACAAAATTCCGAACGTACAAGAGTGCGACGCAAGTAAAGCATCCATAGAGCTGTGCAGCCGGGCTAATAAGGCTGCTATAATTCTTTAATTTTTATGTTGCGGAAATAAATAGGTGCACCGGCATGCTTGCCCTGAAAACCAATACGGCCATACAGCGGCAGCGTGGCCATGGGATTGGGCAGCCAGGCGGGTACTTTGGAGCCGTCGGGGTTGATTTCGCCTGAGGTAAAAAGGCTCATATTACACTCGTTAACCAACTCTCCATTTAATACAATATAAATGTTGCGGCCTATACAGGTAATGGTGATATGGTTCCACTCGCCGGCTGGTTTTACCGTACGTTTGGTTACGGGCTGGTGGCCAAATACGGCTCCACATTGCCAGTAGGCCGGGGCTTTACCCCATTGTTCGGAATAATCATCGGCAATTTGTATTTCTACTGAGTGGGGTATCCATTCTTCGGTTTCGGTGGCATGCACAATAATACCGCTATTGGTACCGGGTGCATTTTTAAATTCCAGGTCTAACATAAAATCGTTGTATTGCTTTTCGCTCCACAGGGCTTCGTCGCTGGAGGCAGTAATAACGCCTTCGGATACAGTCCACACATTTTTCGGCGCAAGGGCATTGCTTAAGTTGGGGGTAAACATATCTGTCCAACCTGCCTCGCTGGTATTGGGGTGTTTATTTATGGCCGGCTGTGCCATTACCCAATTACTACAGCCCAACAGGCCCAGTATTACCATTAATTTTTTCATATGCTTATTACTTGTTTTTAAAGTTAGCCAACTTATTTAATGGTACCCCATAAAAAAACCGGCAAAAAATTGTGCCGGGTAATAATTTCAACTAAATTGGTAAAATGCTTAGGGAATAACTTGTACCCTATTATTCATCAACGCTAAACACTGGCTTATGTATTGCAAGAGTTTGTTTATTGCTATTTTATTGGCTGTAACCCTTACCGCCATTGCCCAACATAAAAAACCTATTAGTGAAAAAACACCTGCCTGGGTTACCGTAAATACCTATGATTATAGCAAAACAACCCTGGATGCAGAAGCGGAAGATGGCTATATTGATGTGGCTTTTGAAGAGCAGGTGGCAGTTGAATTACAAACCACCTATTACCGCAAAGCCATAAAAATTATATCAGAAGCAGGCATTGAAAATACTTCTGAAATTTCGCTTGGTTTCGACCCTACTTTCCAGCAACTGTATGTACATAGCCTTGTTATAATACGCGATGGCAAAACCATTAATAAGCTGGCCATAAATAAGTTTGAAGTTATTCAGCAAGAAACAGAGTTAAGCCGCAGCCTGTATAATGGTGCCCTTACCGCTTTATTAATTTTAGACGATGTACGCAAAGGCGATATTATTGAATACAGTTATTCGCTTAAAGGATTTAACCCCATTTTTAAAGGCAAGTTTGCTGAGAATTTCAGCACCAGTTACTCTGTACCATTGTACTGGATTTATTATAAAATGGTGTATGCCAAAACCCGTACAATACATATAAAAAATATTGGAGAGCAAATTAAGCCTATCACCACTACCAATGGCAATACCAACAGTGTTGAATGGAAACTGAATGAAGTGCATGCCCTGCATATACAGGATAGAACCCCCGCCTGGTTTGACCCATATTCTATGATTATGGTGAGCGAGTTTAGCAGCTGGGCGGCATTAAACCAATGGGCAGTAGCACTATTCCCTAAAAACCCGGCCATTTCTGCGGGCCTGCAAAAAAAGATTACTGAGATACATGATAACAACCCCACCGATGAAACAAGGGTCTTAGCTACCCTGCGTTTTGTACAGGATGATGTGCGCTATATGGGTATAGAAATGGGCGAACATTCTCACCTGCCCAATAACCCCAATAAAATATTTGACCAGCGCTTTGGCGATTGTAAGGATAAAGCTTACCTGCTTTGTGTAATGCTAAACAGTATGGGTATTAGCGCCGACCCTGTGCTGATTAATACCGCCTACAAAAAAGCTATTTTTGACTGGCTGCCATCTTATTATAATTTTGACCATTGCACCGCCCGGGTAATATTAAATAATAAAGCCTATTACCTGGATGCTACAATTTCTTACCAGCGGGGTTATCTTCAATACATTGCATTTCCCGATTATCAGGTGGGTTTTGTATTAACCGATACCACAACAGCATTAACGCCCATAGCACTGCAGGAAAGTGGACAGGTTAAGGCCAAAGAAGTATTTACTATACCTGATATGAGTGGTAAGGCCAAACTGGTAGTAAATACAGAATATAGCGGCTCTTATGCTGATGATGTAAGAAGCAGCCTGCGCAATAACAGCCACTACGAAATACAAAAAAACTTTTTGAATTTCTATGCCAATTTTTACGATAATATAAGCGTAGCCGATAGTATGCAAATTGATGACGATGAAGTAAATGGCATTCTTGTTACCAAAGAGTATTACAATGTTGATAAAATATGGCAACTAAAAAACGGGGTAAAAAAAGCATCGTTTTATGCATATCTTATTTCGAGTATTATACAAAAGCCAAAGGATGCGCCACGCACTATGCCATTCCGCATTACTTACCCAGCCAGGTATAAAGAAGAAATTACCATTAACCTGCCCGAAGCCTGGGACATAGAAGAAAGTACCACTTTTGCCAACTGTGCGGCCTTTAATTTAAAAGCCAATTTTACCAAGGGTAAAAAAGTGGTATACCTGGATTTTGATTATGAGGCTTTAAAAGACTATGCCGATACTGAAGAAGCGGCAGCTGCATTGGAAGCCATTACCAAATTTGAAGATGAAATGGGCTATGGCTTAACTTATAAGGACAGTGAAATGGTTGGCGATGAGGATACAAAAGATAATGCTGCCTCAAGTGGTAATATTATTTACACCATTTTATTTATCACCGTATTTGTATTGTTTATCATATACCGCACCCAAAAAAGAAATGAATAGTTTGGGCCCGGCAGCAGATAGCAAATGTAGCATCCGTTGCGTCGCACTCTTGTACGGTTTATCCCTGATGTTGCAATAAGTAGTATTGGCTGTTAAAAGCCCAGCAATGTAATGGTGCACAAGTGTGCGACGCAAGTAAAGATGCCATGATAACAGGTAGTCTGGCTAAAAAATTGCCACTGCAATAGTTGGGTTTAATACAATATATGGCAGATAAAGCAATGAACTGTATTGCATTAAACTGCACTTATTTGTTTGGCAGCAGCTGCAAATAATTTTTTTTCTTTCCAGTTATACCAGGGTATGGGGGCAGTTTTTTTCATGAGTGTATCAATGGTGCGCATGCCTGCCAGGTTCCATACACCCTGCAATTTACCGCTTAGCTTACTGTTTAGTGCTCGCAGGCTCATGGCAAAACCACTGTCAATATATTCCATATGGTGCCAATAGCCGCCGGGCATAAATAAAGTATCGCCATGGTTTAGCACCATATTGTAGCCACGTGCTTCTTTAATGGCAGGAAATTTATCGTAATCAATTTTTGATTTTTCTTGGTCGTAGTAATAACTAAAATCGGCCAGGCTTAATACTTCAAATGGTTTACGGTATAGCTTATGTTGCTCGTTGTGAGGGAACAACAATACCCTTTTACGCCCTGCAAATTGTGTATGAAAAATATGGCTAAGGTCTATATCAAAATGCATATGGGTGATTGAACCTTGCCCACCGGTAAATAACATGGGCACCCTCTTTACAAAGCCATTGGCCAATTCATCGGGCCACGTAAAATCATGTGTTAATTGAGGGGCATGGTTAAAAATATTAAACAGGAATATACGCCAGGCGGCAGGGCCCTGACTAATTGTATCAATATAGGCACCAAAAGTAGTGTACTCATCTGCCGTATTTATGGGGGTATAAGCATCGCTTTTTATATTGTTATAAATACCTACTTTTTTATCGCCCAGTATTTCTTTAAAATACGCCCAGTTCCATTTTTGATATGCGGGCCAGCTTTTGGCCAGGTCTTTTATAATAAGCGGAATTTGAGGCTCAAAATAATGTTTTTTAAAATCGGCGGCACTTATATGATCCACCACATCAACAGGGCGTAACTGCATTATAAAATAGATTAGGCTGTAAAGTTAATATGAAGTAATTGTTAACACAACAGTACTTGTATACACTATAGCACTATTTAGCAAAAGTTAAGCATATCATTTTTTTATACATATTCCCGCCACAACTTATCAAGACCAATAAAAGCCATTTGGCAAATTGGGCAGTTGGTTTAAATCTAATTCCAGTCGGGCATACTCTTTGGCTGAGTTTACATTACACAATGCACCCACAGTAAAGGCCTCATATGCTACCACTTCTAAAAATACCTCCTTATCTCCTTTAGGATCCAACACACGCAACATGGGTTCAAAGGAATCGTGTAACACAATGCCTACCGGTGTTAGCAATGGGGTGCCATCAATAGTAGAAGCAATTAGTTTAACCTTATACAGGCCAGGTATGCTGGCGCTGGTTACTTCTGCACTTAGCCTGGTATTATTAAGTACTGCAATGCCACCCCATCTTCCTTTTTGAGGATCATCAGGATCTGGTCCATTGGGTGTAGCATCAATAATTTTTTGCATCACCTGTACCAGATCTTCCTGTACCAATTCACTACTCTTTTTAAGCAGGCTGGCAGTATCTATGGTAGTATTTCCCGGGTCGTTCATACTTCTAATCAGGCCTTCACTTAACTCCTTATACTTAAGGGTTTCAATATCATTTTCTTTTTGGGTAAGTATTTTAGGAAATTCAATCCTTGTCCATAAATAACCGCTCATAGTACCGGCAATGGCGTATAAAATAATCAAGGCATAACTAAAAGTGTATAAATCAATCTGGGCACCGCCCTGCACCTGGGGTACAGCACTTTGCAGACTTTTGGCTATATGCGCCGATGCATCTGCCAGCATAATTTTTATTTCGCCAAACTGCGTTAAGGTTAAACCAATGATAATCTTGGTAATCCAGTCAGAAATTTCTTCAATGCTGGTATTATCCTTGTAGCCGGTGGCACTGCGGCTATCTGGTTTACCATCTTTTGATACTACCTGTGCAGATTGGTTATTTTGAAAACTTTTGGGAATAGCAAAAATAAAACCCAATGCACAACCCGAAATATAATAGGCTCCAATTACCGATGCTACTGTAAACAAGGCAAAGGTCTTGTTATTGCCAAAGAAAAAAAACAGGGCAACAAACAATAATAAGGTAACAATCAAAGAGCTTACCAATACCTTGTTCAACATGGGGCGAATTGAATTGCTTTCAATCCTGTTACTTCTTTGTTCTGCTTTTGGTATAGCAAAATAATCAACCAATTTTTGAAAAAAACGCTTCATACGGCTGGGGGATTTTGTACTTAACAATAAATATGGATGCTACATAAAATTGATATAGCACTGGCAGCTTATACCATAAAACATGTACGTATAAGCTGTTTTTAAAGTTAATACTGTTTTATAAATAATCTATCAATAAAATTTATTACAGCAAAATGCAGTAGACCATTTTTATTGACCGGGCTCTAAGCTCCATTGCAACTTTACTTGCGTCGCACACTTGTACTTACATAACCCATATCGGCAATTACAACAAAAATGTATCGTTACTCAAAGCCGTATACGGTAGGAGGCAGAAAGCTTAATAAAAAATCCATCTCCCCAATCAAGGTTCTGCTGGGTATTTTTATTATGCCCATATCCAGAGCGTAGTTTGCGCATAATACCATAACCTGGTTCCAATGTACAAACAACATGTTTTGCGGGATAATAATCCAGATAGGCAGATAGCTGGTTATCGTCAATTCTTAAATAATTGCCATTGCTTAGTTTATATGAATTTGTAATGGCACGAAAAGTGCCACCTGTATAAAAATGATTATTGAGTTTATATTCATAGGTTAACCTGCCGGGTAATAAGCCAAATAAATTATTACGCTCATTAATGCGCCAATCAATTCCAGCCAGCGGCATAACAAACACACCAAAAAATTCATTATTCACATAAAACCCAAATTTATAGGTAAGGTTAGTTTTCTTCTTATAGTTGGCCAGCATTACTCCACCCATTTGAAAACTATTCTGCTGTTGTAACCCTTCGCTGTTAAATCGGGGAATAGCAGTAGCCATTAGCGACCAGTTATTTTTACCTAAGGGAATGACTACACTTATTGGCAATGCAATACTACTTACAGCAGGCAGATAATTTGTATTATTTGCTGAATCAATATTCCAGTTTTCATAAAAAGGGCTAATTACAATAAGTCCCTTGTTCTTTAATTGTAAAGGTAAATCCGATCCAATATAAGTATGCGTGAAAGGGGTTGCATTTCTATGCTTATTTTCAAATGCATTAGTGTACCTGATATTGAATGGGTCAACATATGGTTGGGTATACACTTGAGCAAAACCAAAACTGATAAAAAAGATGATTAGGAATTTTAACATGAAACGATTATTTAAAATTCAATTTGTCAATCTGAGTGGCGATAACATTAAAACTAATGTCCTTAAAATTTAAACCCTACGGACATGGTCATATCATAAATAAAGGAATTAACTTTTGTTCCGTTAAAAGTAGATTGTTTAAGACCATCATAAGATGTAACGGTAACAGCATTTACAGATACAGGAGTAAACAATAAAACATCGCCCCGTAACGACATAAAAAATACCTTACCATTTACAAAACGCCAGTTGGCTGTACCAGATATACCTGGTTGCAAGTGGCTTTCCTTTTCAGCAAAATAATTTGCTTCTCTGGTAATGGTATTAAATGCTAGTGCAGGGCCAATACCAATTCCGGTAGTGGCATTTTTACCCGAAAAAATATAATGCGCCGTTAATGCATTTATATTACTGGCATAGTTTAACCTGTTGCCGGCGAAAACATCACTGGTTTGCAATTGATCAAAACCTTCCACTACACTACTATGAATTTTTCCATAACTTAATTCCAGATAGTTTTTGTTTTTTAATTCATGCCCAAATCGTACCCAGTACTTACCAGGATTCAAAGTGCTTTTTGGGTATTGGGTATTAATTTGTGTAGCACCCAAATCCGGGAAAATAGCAAAAATAAAACTAAGGTCTGCCAATGAGTAACTTAACCTATCACCAAATCCTGAGGCTGTCATCTCCGACTTAAATTGATTAACTGGCCCCCCAAGAAAAAGCCCTCCTTCAATACTAACATAATTTTTTTGAGCAACCACTAAAAGGGGCAGAAAAAACAAAAAAATGATTGATGCCAACACTGTGTTGATGTGATTCTTTTTCATATCTTTTAAGATTTAAAATGTTGAAATAATTGCTTAACAAACCTAAAACGTTTTAATGGCGAACCATAATTGATAAATACTAAGTACATTTTTTAAATAGCAGGTAATTATTTTTAATTGTTCACGTTGAGCTTAGAAACGCATATTATGCAACTTGATTATGCTTATTTCTCTTAATAAGTAATTTTCGCAAATAGTATTTTTTCCTTTTGCAAGAAATAATAAAGAATATACCAACGAGCATAGATTCATAAATGGAAAGAATGTAAAGTGGGCCTAAATTGTTACAAAAGACAACATAGGATTTAGAAAGAAAATATGAAAAGTTTGGCTTGTAATGTCTTTGTTATAATAAGTGCAGCAGGAAGGAAAAAATAAAGACGATAAAAGTAATTAAGCCAATTCAAAATTGTATATTGGTGCTATTAAAGAATTAGTACCGCTATGGAAGCAGGCCAAATACAAAGTAGTTTTTTCAACCAGATAAAAAAGCAGTTACCACCCCATCTTTCGCTTGTTGACGAAATAGCAGATATTTTAGATGTAAGTTCTGACAGTGCTTATAGGCGGATAAGGGGAGAAAAGCAAATTTCTTTTGAGGAAATACAGAAGCTAAGTGTAAAGTTTTCTATTTCACTTGATCAGTTCCTACATTTAAAAAGTAACAGCTTTCTATTCAATGGTTATATAACAAATGATTCAGATTTTAACTACGATAATTGGCTTAACGAGGTTGTTCAGCAGCTGGCTTTTTTTTGCATGCACACACCCCGGCACCACTATTATGTAGCCAAGGAAATACCATTTTTTTACTATTACCTAATTCCTGAAATCGCAGCTTTCAAATCTTTCTTTTTCATGAAATCGATTCTTTACTATGCAGACTGGAAAACTGCTCGTTTTTCAGTAAAAGATGATTACAGCCGATATTATGAAACCTGGAATAAGATTAGTGATTATTATGCCAACATACCCTGTACAGAGATATGGAGTATTGAAAATATTACCAGCACATTACACCAAATTGAATTCTACAGAGTAACCGGAGCTTTAAAATCAAACGAGGATGCACTTGTTTTACTTGAGAAATTTGAAGAACTTCTTACACATCTTGAAAAGCAGGCAGAATATGGTGTAAAACTAAAATATGGCCAGAAGCCATCTGAGGGTCTTGCCAGCTATAATATGTATTCAAATGAAATAATAATGGGTGACAATATGCAACAACTTTTGTTGGGGAAAAATCTTGTTACATTTATCAATCACAGCATTTTAAACTTTATTTCTACTACAGACGAGATGTTTAATGATTATATGAAAAAAACCATTAGCAATCTTGCACAAAAATCTACCCCAATAAGCGTAACAAATGAAAAGGAAAGGCTTCTTTTCTTTAATCGCATAAGAGCAAAAATTGCAGCTTCCAAAGCACTAATTTTAAAATAATTACAGTGGAATAGGCTATTAGCCCTATTTGATTTTTATTTGTATTTATCTTGCTTCTTTAAATATTTATATATAAAAAATACAACAAACAACCAATTCAAAATCAGCCACAATTAGTAGAAATTGTTTTATCATGTGTTTAATTTTGAGTTCCTGTCCTTAGTATTGATAAAAGGCATAAACATTGTTTCTAAATAGGGATATTTAATTAGGTTTATTTGTTATCACAAACATGGTAGCTATCAACTATGAATATATTTGGCGCTAAAATCGTTTAAACTGAAAGTTTTAAAAAATTTGCAATTTGCTGCAAATAGTTATGCAGTACAAGAGTGCGACGCAAATAGGTTTAATAAAAGTACTACAGCCTGGCTCATATATTATACCTGCTTATTGCTTTTGTTTTTTTAAACGAAATGCATAGGCAATTTTTACTTTTAAAAACAAATAATCGCCTACAGCTTCCTTGTAAGTAGCATACATCAATTCACCGCTTAATTCTATATTGTTTTGTAGTTGAATGCCGCCATCTAGGGCAAAAGAAGTGCCACCAAATTTTTGTTTAGGGTCAATAGTTGGATCATAATAATTAAAGTTGGGTGAAGACACTGACGCATACCCTATTGTTACCTGGGTGAATACATCATTGGGTACTCCAAGCCGCAAACCTGCCGCGATGTTGGATTGCTTCATATTAGTATTATTGCCAGTATTCTCATTTTTAAAAAAATAATCATAACTAATATTGCCTGCCACACTTACTACCCTTGATATGGGCAATAACAATGTACCATTGATACCAACTGACTGTGCAATTATTACCATATCGGCACCTGCAATTAAGCTAACCGCTGGCTTTTGTTCATTTTGGGCAGTGGCATTTGTGGCCAGTAGTATTGCCCCAAAAATAAATAGTGATAACTGTTTCATATGAATGATTTAAGCGTTATGCAATCTTGCCATACCTGGGGCAAAGATTTTCTTTTACTGGCGCCTGTTTGTTTTTAGATTTTAATATATCCCCCACATTATAAGATTTGGTGTGACAAAACGGACAGGCATTTACATATCCGGCACTATCAATATAAATACTGCGGCTGCCGGCATAACAACCTACCCGGCGCTGATGGTAGCCATGATACAATACAAATGGATAATCTTTGTATTCAGCACTGTGATTGATGGTTTTAAAAAATGTTTCCAGTAACTGCATATGTTTTTCTTCCAGCAAAACATCTTTATCAGCATAATGTCCAATACTTTTTGGCTCTAATAATTGTACAAAGTGAACACCTAAACTTTTTGCAAATTGCAGGTAAGGGAGCAGATGACCACCATCGAGAAAAGTTTTGGTTACACATACGCTAATGGTAGTAACTAGCCCAGCATTTAAGGCTGCCTGTACAGCATCTACTGCCTGCTGAAATATGTTTTCGTGATGGCGAAAACTATTATGCAGTTCGGGAATATAATGATCGATACTTACTACAATACCCTTACAGCCCGCTTGTTTTAAACGTTGGGCATTTATAGCTGTTACATTAAAGCCAGAGGTAACCACAAAACATTCACTTTTATTTTTGGCATGGCTGATTGCATCAACAAGATCGTGTATGCGGGTCATGGGTTCACCACCACTAAAATGCATTTGCAGTGCGCCCTGAGATTGATAAATATCTACAATCTGAAGTAGTTCATCTTTACTAAAGGTTTCCTTTTTATTTAGGTTATCCCATTCAAAGCAATGATCGCAGCGCATGGGACATTTACGGGTAATGGCAAAAAATACCACACTTAATTTGCCGTCATAATCCAATGGAAATGCATGACGCAATAATTCATCTTTTATATAATTGTTATAGGCAATTGATGGCCAGCCTGGGGTATATAGATTATCAAAATATAGCCGATCTACTTTATACATTTTATTTACAGGGGTACCCCAGGTATTTTTACGCAGTTGGATTAACTGTTTAAATAATTTGATGATAAGGGATGGCTTTTTGATTGTAATACAGGCTATAAAAAACAGGTTAATTTGCTTACCGATATTGACCATATATTTTTCTACTTGGCCTGGCTGATGCGCAGCTGATGGTGCAACAATATTCTTTACAATAGTTTTTCTCCAGCTGGATTTTTGAAGTGGAATAGCAATGGTTGTTTGCATAAAAAAAATTTAATGATATGTATTAGTTGTTGGCTGCTGCCCAAAGCACCGGATGTAAAAGAGTGCGACGCAAGTAAAGATGCTTGCTTGCACCTAGCCGGGTACCGAAAATGGCTATTGTTTTACAAGTGCATTTAAATCGGTTTGCATTGCTTTTTTATAAAGTGCCATACTATAATTGGATAAAGCTGCCGGCTGTTTAAACTGTTGCAAAAAAGTCATATCAGGCGCATTGGTATACTCCCTTATATGCTCGTAATATCCTTTGGCATGCAGTATATAGGTTTGGGTTTTAGCCGTATCCTGTAAAGGTGTATAGGCATACTCAATAATAGCCGCATTACCGGGTAAGGGCTGCTCAAGAAAAATATTATCTTCTTTTAACAGCAGGGGCAACACATTTTTACCCGTTTCGTCAGTTGCCTTTTGTGGCAATAATTTGGCTACCTGCAAAGTAGTGGCATCGTTAGAAAAATCTATGGCGGCATAATCTATTTCCCAAAACATAAACCCGCAGCTAAGCTGTACGTTTATTTTGCCGTTAGGTACCTGGCTTATATCAATTGGGATGGCAGTTTCCCTATTTGCCAGCGGACCAAATGTGGTAAGTGTTTGTTGTGTTTGCCAGCCATTGCCCGTTTGTACAGCAATGGTTAATGGTAGCTGTTGCTCCTGTTTCCAGTTGTTTAATTTTTCTACAGGGGCTTTGCGCTGGCTTTGCATAAAAGCATCGTACTGGTTACCAAAACCAAGGGTAAATTTACCATATACCATATCCAGCCAATAAGAATTTTTTAAACGAAGCACCAGTTTGGCGGTAGTGGAATTAATCGGTTTAGTAAATGACAGCACAACATGATTATTGTTTTGTGCTGCAGCAATAGTATCATCAAATTTATAGGTAAGATCGTCGTTGGGGTTTTGCAATAATGGCATAATATTTTTGCCTGCGGCTATTGCCGTATTGGGTAATACAGGTAATGCAACAGAATGTAGGTTACCTTTTTCATCGGCAACTACTTTTATATTTTTATCGTGGGTAATTACCAGCAATTCGGCCACATCAGTAAACTGATTTTCCTTTAACTCATTACTAATTTGTAATTGCAATTTACCTGCCGGTGTGGGGCTCATGCGCAGACCAATATAATCGTTGCGGCATAATTGTGGATATATGGCGCCACCATAAATTTCGCCCTGTAATTGCAGCTGGTTATCGTTATAGGCGCTTACAAAAGGGCAGGAGCTTTTAAGTGCCAACGCAATTAAACTACCAACAGCTAAAGCACCCACGGCAATACCCAGGCCACCCAATACATAACTGGAGGTAGTTCTGCCATTATCTTTTTCTATTACTTCTACTTTTTCTACCTTATTAAGCGCCAGGGTATAATCTCCTCCCGTTCTGGCAGAAGTATCAGTAGGAATATAAAAATGTACTTCGTTTAAAACACTTTGTTCGTTAATGCTTTTTTTATAGCGTCTGTTGCTACTTACGCCATTGATAAGATGCAGGTAATGTTCAGGCGGCAATGCTTCCAGGTGACAGTGCATGGTGGTTCTATCTTCACTTACCAAAACATTGCTCATATAATAGGCGCTGGCGCCATTACGCAAAATAAAAAAACGGTTATTGTATTGAGCCGAGCTAATGTTTTGAACAACAGCATTTTTATCGGTATTGGTAGCCTTATAATAACTCCTACAGCCAGTAAGCATACAAAAAAGGGGAATGGCAGTAATGCCAAAAACTATACGTAGTTGTTTGGTAGAAATGTGCATGGTGGTTGTTTTATGTTTAGAATATGGTACCAGTCAATAGATTAAAATGGCATCGCCTCTTGCGTCGCACACTGCAGGGTTCAAATCATTACTCAACAAAATAGTTGTATTGCTTTTTGTGCATTACCAGCTATTACATTAACGCAGTAATGCATTCATCACATACAGGAAATAATGGTGTAATCATTTTATACACAAGCCAATATTGTTCGAAAGGTTTTGCTGCATAGGATTATTGGTGTACAAGAGTGCGACGCAAGTACTGTTGCACAAGGCTTTGAAAGGAGGGTTACAAAATTTGCTTATTCAATTGGGATATCCGGATTAGGCTCTGTTAAGATAAGTAAATTTTGTTTGACTTGTTAACACAATTATTGGCCACAATAATTTTTATATTAACTGCCAACACATATCAATATTTATTATCATGAAATATTGCGTATACATTTTATAATAATTATATGTGTTGGTATAGCTTGTAACCGCCAATGAGCAACTGAAAGAATATGGCATTAAAGTGCCAATTGCTTTTTTAATACCTGCCATTCTGCCGTATTACCATGAATAAAATAAGTGTTATTAGCATTACGAAATATCTCTGCAACGCTGCCCCCGATACCGCCTACAATTGGGGCAATCACTGAAACAATACCCATATCTAAAGCTATTTCACTTTGACCATCGGGTGCTTTTGCTTGCCCAACGCCACCTATAACTAATGCTACAGTGCCAACCGCCATACCGGAAGCCACACCCACCAAAATAGAATAGCCACCTCCATGTTTTGGTTTTATGGCATTAATAACCATGATGGGAATGGTATTATTTTTACGATTTTTTACCAGCTGCAGGGTGCTATCGGTACTTGCAACAAATTTGCCATCAGCAATTTTTTTTCCATTGGCATCGTAAAGTCTAAGGAAGATTCGATTTTTTTTAGGGGCAACGGTATCTTTATGGTTTGCCTGTGCATTAAATGCTAATGCCAAAAAAAAGAGGAGTAAAAATTGTTTCATATTGGGTGGTTAAAAGTGTTGCTTGTTTCACTAAACTATTTTTAAATAAATATCTGGTAATGCTGTATTTGGTATTTGCATAATATGAGTTGATAATTGTATAACTAATGCATTCAGTTGAACATTTAATTAAAAAAAATGGCTCCGGCTATGGCACACAGGGTATTAACAGGATAGTTAAAATGAATTATTTCAATGGGGATATTTGGAATAAGCTCCTGTTAAGTTAACTAATTTCTATATACCCTGTGCGCCAATAATTATTGATTTAAATTATTTTTTCTTTTTACTCATGCTCATATAGCCAAGTCTTAAGCCAAAATAGCGATTGTGCATTTTACTATCGTCACCGGCAGTAGTAATGGCAACATTACTTAAGCCCATATTGTAGTTAGCGGCAATAAGAAAACCACCTTTAAACTGATAACCTGCAAGAAAATTAAATCCCAGATCTAATCCTTTCAAATCATCGGTTTCGCTATTGCCAAATTTGATTTTACTTTCATCGGAAAATGGACCATCATTGAATTTGTCCTTTCCCGATATACCCATGCTTAGTGATGGACCACCGCCAACAAAAAACTTACCGTTGGCAGAACCGGTATTATAAACCAGGTTTACAGGTATTTCTATATAGTTTAAAGAAGTTTTATCAGATGCGCTACCTTCTTTTAAATTACCGCCCTTTTGGGTAAAATGAAGGGCGGGATCCAGAGAAAAATCGTTACCCAAAGGAAAGGAAGTAATCATACCCAGTGTAAAACCAACTTTTGTTTTTGCAGTAATTGATACACTGCTGGCAGTTACTTTATAAGATGCAAAACTGGCACCTGCCGTAAAACCTACAGTAGCTTGCTGCGCTTTGGCAAACTGTAAAAGCATACAGATACTAAAAATTGTACAAATTGTCTTTTTCATAATGAGGGGTTTTATTGTTTAAAATGAGAAACTGTTTTTATGGTGGCAATTAGTAAAGCATTGATGCGTTAATACCTTCAAGCATTCGCCGCCCGACCTGTGTAAATATCTTTCCTGATACCAGTATAAGGCGGTTGCATAAACTGTTTTATTATTTACCTATTCGATTGATTGATTATTTTAATTTGGTTGTGCAGTATGAATAAGGAGCACAAAAAATAATTTGTTTTAAACCTGATGCTCTTTCGCTTGTTACAGTAAGAGTAAATAAGCGTGGATAGCGGAAGATGGCAATTTGCATAAATGGATATATATGCCAATAGTATTTTAAAGGATATAGGATTGAACTTTTTGCAATAACGCGGCTAAAGCCCTAATTGACCCTTTACCACAAGCCATTCTGCTGTATTACCGTGAATAATAAATGTATCTGATTTACGGAATTGTTCTGCACCGATGCCCACAGCGGCACCAGCTACTGGGGCCATAATTGCTACTAATCCCAGATTGTATTCGGTATCACTTGCTATATTAGTTTGACCCATTATAGCCATGGCTGAAATTAAATAGACTAAACTCCCTGCAAAAAGACCTGATGTGGTACCAACCAAAACAGAATATCCATATCCATGCTTGGTTTTAATGGCATAAATGGTGGTTACCGGCACTGTTTTTGTTTTGCGACCCTTTTTAAGTAGCAGTGTACTATCGGTAGCCGAAACAAAATCACCATCGCCAATTTTATTATCATTGTCATCATATAATCTTAAAAAGATTTTTCTGGGTTCGTGGGCAGGTGTATCCACCTGCTGAGCCTGGGCATTTATGGCAATTGAAACAAAAATGAAAAGTACAATTGGTTTCATAATGGGGAGGTTAAAAGGTTTGTTTATTACACTAAACTATTTTTTAACAATCACCCAATGAATATGTATTTGGTATTTGTATGGTTTGAATTGATAGTTGTTTAAACAATTGTATTTTGACTGCCCACAGTTATAGTGTACAAGTGTGCGACGCAAGTAAAGTTGAAGTGGGTATATATTGCCTGGCTAATAGAAATGTATTTACATATTGCGAATACCGAGTATAACTGCAAATAGCAGGGCAATAGCCTGACGGCGGTTTTTATCGATATCGTTACGTATCCAGATATCGGGTTTTTGTTTTTGGTAGGATATGGCTGCCAGGTTTTCTCCGTTCTTATCAATCAACACAATTTGGGCAGAGAATGAAGAAAACATTTGCATATAAATTGAATCGTTGGATTGCATAAGATAACCATCAGAAATGGATGCCATGGGCATAATAGCTGCTGCAGTTTGCCTGCCACCACTGGTAAAATTGCCAATAAAAAAATGCCAGGATGCGGTATCGATATTGGTGGAGAGGATGCCGGATATATTACGGTTATAATCAAGTACCTCATTTTGGTTATCATTATTTTTACTGATCATTTTCCCAAAAAAAGTTTCCTTTTTTTCGTGTGATTCAGAAGCAATAGCAAAAGTGGCGCTGATGGTATCGGTAGCATCAGCTAATGAGAGGATATAATATTTTCTTTTGGTAACTGTTTTTACCCTGCTGATGTCGAAATCACCGCCCTTATCAGAAAGTTCCATACCGAAATAGGGGGCATCTTTTGACCGGCTTCTAATTACTGCAGAATCTGCTTTATCAATGTCTAATGTAGTATAGGGCCCAAATACCGGTTTTGCCATACCCGTCATTCCCTGATGCATTTTTACAGTCCACTTTTCGCTTTTGGCTTGCAAAAGGCTGTCCTGATTAGACTGCGCTATTAGATGGCTTGTTGTTGAACAACAGAACATAATTAATATGGCTGATAAATATAGTTTCATGGCAGGAGTAGCTTTATCGTTAATTAAAAGGTAGTGTATTTATTTAGCCGCATAATAGTTGTCTATCATGTTTTGTATATTATTAAAGTTACCATTAATTTCAAATTTTTTCTGTGTCTTCAAATCATATACAACACCACCTACCAATGCACCTGACAACCCTAATACGGAATAAACAATTGCAAATTTTTGTTTTGTTTCACTATCCAGCTCTTCAATTGTAACAGGGCCATTTAAGATACAGGTAGCTATGGCATAGGGAAGCACTATTGCTGAGACTCCTCCTATTACCATGCCCCTTAATAATGAATTCCTTTTAAGTTTAATGGATTGTATATCTGTAATGCAGATATTACTGTATAAAAATGTATCGGTTGTTTTGATTGGGTATTTAGATAACGCCACAAAGCTATCAGTAATATGAACAACATAGCCTTTTATAGTATGCCCATCATACAAGGTAAGCCAGGCTTTTAATGTAGCAGACGGTATAAATTTATAAGGATAGGTTGTAGTACTATCCTGTGCGCTTGCATTGTAACACATGACAAAACAAAAGCATATAAGAAAAATTGATTTCATGCCGATCATGTTTAGGTGTAAAATAAAACATGTTTATTCATGGGAGCATTTAAATTGGTAAACTACTTGTTTCACTTGGTAAGTAACTAAAGAGGATAGATACTATTTTCATTTATCAACTGAAACAGAAGAATTATCTAATGAATTGAGCTAATTATGATACCTGCGATTAGAGTAAAGAAAAGATAAGTACATTTAAGATATGAGGATAAACATATATAATAAATATATACTATTTTCTTGTAAACAAGTACTCTTACCAATACTTGTATTGATATCCCATTGTGTATTTAGTCAGCAAAGCAGGATTGATAGTTTGAGAAATATCATTAGCAAAACCAAAGAGGATACTGTAAAAATATTGTTGTATGAGGACCTTGGCCAGGCATACCGTGATGAGAAAAAAATGGATTCTTCAGTAGCTAGTTACAAACAAGCGCTGGAGATAAATAAAAAGGGAAATTATTGGCCACAGAAACAATGTTGGGATATTGCAAGTATAGATTATATCCTTTACGAAATGGGGAATTATACAGAATCCCTATATTATGCAGAGCAGCATTTAAGCCTGGGTGAACAATTGAATGATACCGGGCAAAGAGGTATGGCCCATTTGAATTTTGGCAATGATTATCGTGAATTAGGTGATTATAGAGCTTCCTTGAATCATTATTTTAAAGGAAAAGAATTTTTTAAATTGTATTGGGTGTCCAGAAACAAACCAGAAGACAATACCTATACCATGCTATGCATAGCGCAAACTTACCTGAGAATGAAAAACTATGACTCGGCATTGATTTTTACCAATATGGCTTACAAAATTGGTTTGGCGGAATCAAACGGTTCATATATACTTTTATCAACACGAATATTGGGTGATATTAATCTTGCAAAAGGTAATGAAGAGTCCGCCTTGCAATATTACAGGCAATATATTCCTGACTATGTAAAATATAAAGAGCGAAATAGAGATCTTGGATTTGTGTTAAATAATATGGCACAGATTTTCCAAAAAAGAAACCAGTTGGATTCGATGGCATACTATGCAAAAAAGGCATTTGCAAATGCCCAGCTGTTTAGAGATGAGGAAAACCTGTATACTGCTGCCAATCTTTTATATGAGTATTATAATACCACCAATGAACATGAGGCATTTACCTATTTAAAAATTGCTGTTGCTGCCAAGGACAGTATGAGAAGCACTGAAAAAATAAGACAGGCGCAAATACTTTCATTTAATGAACAGGTGCGTGAAAAAGAACAGGCAATGGCTGATGCAAAAGAAGCAGCAAGAGATAGAATGATCGCAATAGGTATAGCTATACTTATTGCCATTATAAGCACTTTAATCTGGTACCGCATAAGGCAACTAAGATTAAAATACAAAACCATACTTGAACAGAAAGAAGCAGAGGAACTAACTGCCAAATATGAGAAAATGTTGCTGGAACTGGAAGCCAAAGCTCTACGTGCACAAATGAACCCGCATTTTATTTTCAATTGTATGAACTCTATTAAATCGCTGATTCAAATTAAAGAAGAAGATAAGGCAGTGATTTATCTTACCACTTTCTCCAAACTGTTAAGAACCATTTTGCAAAATGCCGACCAGCGGGAAATTTCTCTATACGATGAAATAGAAACCTGTAAGCTGTATACCCAATTGGAAAGCATGCGCTTTGGCAATAAATTCAATTATCATTTTACCGTGGATGCAGCCATTGATTTAAAATCGATTACCGTACCGGCACTAATTATTCAGCCATTTATTGAAAATGCCATTTGGCATGGGATCATGCCCAAAGCTGATGGTGGTACCGTAACAGTTAGTGTAGAGAAAGCTGAAACCTATATTCGCTGTATGATAGATGATGATGGTATTGGAAGGGAAATATCTGCACAAAATAAATTTAAGGGCGAGGGTGCTACACACCAATCAAAAGGTGTTCACCTTACTCAGAGCCGTATCGATCTGGATAATGCTTTAAACCAAAGAAACGGATCATTGGAAATAATTGATAAAAAAGATGCTTTAGGAAATCCCTGCGGCACTCGTATTATTTTATTTTTTATGGAAATGTAAAGTGACAAGAGCGTGATGCTGTATTAATATTATGTGCATTTGTAATAAATGCAATTAAAAAACAGGTGATGAAGAGTTATTTTTTCTCATAATTTATACTTTAAATGGCTTTGTAAACCGTCAGTTGCCCTTCTCCGGCCCTTTTTACAATTAACCAATAAACATGCTGCCTTTATAAAAGGTTTTAGCCATTTTACAATTAGTTTTGTTCTCATGGTGATTAATTTATTTTAAAATTACTATGCTATTAATTATTTTACCAATAGCATTTGGCAATAATATGTTTTCGTAATATAGTTTACAACTTTACCCGCATAATCGGTTGCAAGGCAATAACCAGTTGCTAAATCATACCAGAGAGATATGAACTCATAATTTATGGTTGAAATTTGGTGCATCAAAAAACTAAAAGAAAATTTTATATTTAATGGTTGAATGGATGTTACCAAAGGCAAACAACTGAATGGTGTTATACCGCACCTTTAATACTCGAACCAATTGCAAGCAAGCTTGTACTAACTTTTAAAGCGTAACAGGATGATAAAAGCAATTATTATCGACGATGAGCAGCATTGCATTAACGCCCTGATGGCCGATTTGGAAAAAAACTGCCCCAATGTAGAAGTAGCTGCAAAATGTGCTTCGGGTAAGGAGGGTATTATGGCCATCAAAAAGCATAAACCAAGACTTATTTTTCTGGATGTGGAAATGCCCTGGATGAACGGATTTGAAATGCTGGAAATGTTAGACAATATAGATTTCTGCATCATCTTTACCACCGCTTACGATAAGTTTGCTGCCAAAGCATTTCGTACCAGCGCGGTAGATTATTTATTAAAACCTGTTGATGCCGAAGACCTTAAAGCCGCCGTAGGTAAAGCTGAAGAAAAAATACTTTCCAGCGCCGGCGTGGTAAATATTCAAAATCTGTTACACAATATAAAACAACCCATAGCACAACAAAAAATTGCCCTGCCCAACCGCGATGGATACGAGTTTGCACAGGTAAACTCCATTTTATATTGTACCGCCGAAGGTGCTTATACCAAAGTGGTTTTTACCGATAAACATTCGCTTCTTATTTCTAAAACCCTGGGCGATATTGAAGAAATGCTGCCCCCCGAAATCTTTATACGCATCCATCACTCCACCATTGTAAACCTCAATGCCGTTACCCACTATATACGCACCGATGGTGGGTATGTAGTAATGAACACAAACGAAAAACTAATGGTTTCCAAAGCACGTAAAGAGGTGCTTTTGCAAAGACTTGGTCTAAAACCCTAGTTATACATCTTTCACTTTTATTAGCCGGGCAAGTAAACCTACAGCAGCTCTACTTGCGTCGCACTCTTGTACGGCAACAAGTAATGGCAGCAATTAAAAGCCATTTAATAACAACTGTATTATGCTGCATAAACAATCCAACCGCACATGTGTGCGACGCAACCGAGCTATATAGCAGTACTACTGCCGAGCCCAAAAAAGATATTTCAATTAGAAATGCAACCGGTTAAAACCGTTTATCTATTTAGCTGTAAAAACTAAAATTAAACCCTTAGTTTTAAAGCTATTTATTACTACACATTTAAACACAGTGTTACTATGAAACATGTTAAGCTGTTATTGCTTTGCTGCTGTATAAGCCTGCTGGCAATGGCACAGGAAACATTTCCTGTAAACGGGGTAACAGATACCCGGTTAAACTATTATGCATTTACCAATGCCACCATTGTAAAAGATGCACAAACTACCCTTACCAATGCCACCATGGTAATTAAACAGGGTAAAATTATGGCCATAGGCACCAGTGTTGCTATTCCCAAAGAAGCAGTGGTAATAGATTGTAAGGGCAAATTTATTTACCCTTCTTTTATTGACCTTTTTAGCGATTATGGCGTAAAACCCGCTGATAACGGCGGTGAAGATAATTTCCGGTTTCAAAATATTAGCAATACCAAGGGCGCCTTTGGTTGGAACCAGGCGCTTAAGCCAGAAACAGATGCTTTTCGCTTATTCAACACCAATAAAGATAAGGCCAAAGAACTGCGTACCATTGGCTTTGGTACCGTACTTACCCATGCACAGGATGGCCTGGCCCGTGGCACCGGTACCGTAGTTACGCTGGGCAGCGACAAAGAAAATCTGGAAATGGTTAAAGAAAAAGCCGCTGCCTTTTATTCGTTTGATAAGGGCAGCTCTACCCAGGATTACCCCAACTCATTAATGGGCGAAATTGCCTTGCTGCGCCAAACCTATTTAGACGCTCAATGGTATAAAACAAAACCTGCTGCCGAAGGCACAAATTTAAGTCTGGCAGCCTGGAACGATAACCAAAACCTGCCACAAATTTTTGAAGCCAACGATAAATGGAACGATTTGCGTGCAGTTAAAATTGCCAATGAATTTGGAGTACAATACATTATTAAAGCCGGCCAAAATGAATACCAGCGAATAGACGATATTAAAGCCACCAAAGCCTTTTATATCGTACCCCTCAATTTTCCCCTGGCCATGGATGTAGAAGATGCCAACGATGCCAGAATGGTATCGCTGGGTAATATGAAGCATTGGGAAATGGCACCCCTGCAGCCAGCCATGTTTGAAAAAGCCGGTATCAATTTTTCCCTTACCGCAGCAGGCTTAAAAAATACAGATGATTTTCTGGCCAACCTGCGCAAAGCCATTGAGAATGGTTTAAGCGAATCAAAAGCCCTGGAAAGCCTTACAAAGGCACCCGCTACCACCATTGGCATTTACGATAAAGTGGGCAGTTTGGAAAATGGCAAACTGGCCAATTTTATTATTACCAGCGGACCGGTATTTAAAGAGAAAACTACTTTTTTTCAAAACTGGGTACAAGGCAAAAAATACATTATTACTGAGAACGGATGGAATGATATCAGGGGCAATTATAGCTTATTGATTAAAGACAAAAACAGCACCCAAACTTTTAGCATAGAAGTTAAAGGCAGCACCGCCAAACCTACAGCTACCCTTTTGCCGGCAGGCGATACCACCAAAACCGATATCAATTTATCAGTTTCAGGTAAAATGGTAAAACTTACCTGGAGCACCAGTGCCGACAGCAGCAAGCTAAACAGCCTAACCGGTATTATAGCCGATAAACAATGGATGGGCAATGGCTATAACAGCACCGGCAATCTTGTAAGCTGGAACATGCAATACAATAGTGCCTATATTGAAAAACCTGATACCACAAAAAAAGCCGCAAACAAAGCCACCCTCAATGCTACTGTTATTTATCCCTTTATGGGTTATGGCTGGAGCGAATCACCCAAACAACAGGACCTGCTGATTAAAAATACCACGGTTTGGACCAATGAACAGGATGGTATACTAGCCAATACAGATGTACTGATAAAGAATGGAAAAATAGCAGCTATTGGTAAAAACCTGAACGGTGCTAATGCCACAGTAATTGATGGTAGCGGTAAATACCTTACCGCCGGCATTATTGATGAACACTCACATATTGCTGCTGATGGTGGTATAAACGAATGCTCCCAATCAGTAACTGCAGAAGTTAGAATTGCCGATGTACTTAATCCGGAAGATATTCAAATTTACCGCCAGCTGGCCGGTGGTGTTACCAGTGCTCATATTTTGCATGGCAGCTGTAATACCATTGGCGGTCAAACACAATTAATTAAACTACGATGGGGCCGCAGTGCGGAAGAGCTAAAATTTGCCAATTGGGATGGCTTTATCAAATTTGCCTTGGGCGAAAATGTAAAACGTTCTTATGGCAATTCCAATAACCGCTTCCCTGATAGCCGCATGGGAGTAGAACAGGTATTAAAGGATGCATTTACCCGTGCCAAAGATTATATGGCTGAAGGGCCAGGCAAAAGAAGAGACCTGGAGCTGGATGCCCTGGCTGAAATATTTAATCAAAAACGTTTTATTACCTGCCACTCCTATGTACAATCAGAAATTAATATGCTGATGCATGTGGCAGATACCATGGGCTTTAAAGTAAACACATTTACGCATATACTCGAAGGGTACAAAGTAGCCGATGGTATGAAACAACGTGGTATTGCCGCTTCTACCTTTAGTGATTGGTACAACTACAAAAACGAAGTGGTTGATGCCATTGCCTACAATGCAGCTATCATGCAAAAAGAAGGTCTTACCGTGGCCATAAACAGTGATGATGCAGAAATGGCCCGCCACCTTAACCAGGAGGCCGCCAAAACCGTTAAATACGGCAATGTATCAGAAACAGAGGCTTTTAAAATGTGTACCCTTAACCCGGCTATAATGTTGCATGTGGCAGACAGGGTGGGCAGTATTAAAACAGGTAAGGATGCCGATCTGGTGTTATGGACCGATAATCCGCTTAGCATTTATGCGCACCCCGAAAAAACTATGGTAGACGGTATTGTATATTTTGATGCCGCCAAAGATGCTGCCATGCGCATACAAATGGCTGTCGAAAGAAACCGGTTAATACAAAAAATGATTGCCGCCAAAAAAGAAGGCGCCGCCACCAAACCTGCTACCGCCAGTTTTGATGTAATTAACGAATGCGAGCTGGACAGGGCCATTAGCAATAACCGTATTAACCAATAACACTTTAAAAAGTATAACATGAAAAAAATATTATTGGGTATAGCCATACTCATTACCATACAGGCCGGCGCACAGGAAACCGTGTACCCAGCGCCCTCTCAAACAGCCACCATAGCGCTTACACATGCCACCATACATACCGGCACCGGCGAAGTAATTACCGATGGCATGATTGTATTTTCTAACGGCAAAATAATTAATGTGGGCAGGTATGCACCCATTGCTGATATTAAGGTGATAGACTGCAGCGGCAAACATATTTATCCCGGCTTAATTGCCCCTGCAACCAATTTGGGACTGGTAGAAATCAATGCTATCCGGGCATCTCGGGATAATAGCGAAATAGGCGAAATAAATCCCAATATCCGCTCATTAATTGCTTATAATACCGATTCTAAAGTCATCAATAACCTACGGGCAAATGGCATATTGCTGGCCAATGTAATACCCGATGGCGGTATCATCAGCGGCTCATCCAGTATTGTACAGTTAGATGCCTGGAACTGGCAGGATGCAGTATATCAGGCAGATGGTGGTATTCATTTTAATATGCCCTCACTTATTCGTTACTCTGCCGATGGCAACCCGGTAAAAGATGCCCAGGAAAAGATTGAAAATGTGCGCAATTTTATGCGCCAGGCTAAAGCTTATTTACAGGAAACCAGCCATGCCCATACCAATTTAAAATTTGAGGCAGTAAAAGGCCTTTTTAACCAATCCAACATTTTCTATGTGCATTGCGAAATGGTAAACGAAATGATGATTGCCATAGAATTTGCCAAAGAGTTTGGGTTTAAAACTGTGATAGTTGGCGGCACCGAAAGCTGGAAAATTACCGACTACCTAAAACAAAACAATATTGCCGTTATACTCAACGAAACAAACACCCTGCCGCTAATGCAGGATGATGATGTAGACATGCCGTTTAAAACACCTTACCTGTTACAACAGGCCGGTGTACAATATTGCATTGCCGATCAAAATCAAATGACCCGGTTTCGCAACCTGCCCTTTATGGCCGGCCTGGCCAGTGCCTATGGTTTAACCAAAGAGCAGGCATTACAGGCCATTACCTTAAATACCGCCAATATACTGGGCATATCTGCCACCACCGGTTCGCTCGAAAAAGGCAAGGATGCCAATATAGTTGTAAGCGATGGCGATATACTGGATATACGCACCAACAATATTGTGTATGCCTTTATACAGGGCCGCCAAATAAATTTAGATAACAAACAAAAGCAGTTGTACGAAAAATATAAATACAAGTACAACTTAAAATAAGCTGCCAAGTCATAAAATAAAAAGGCTTCGTATCATAGGTACGAGGCTTTTTTATGTACCGGGCTATACAACAAAATGCAACTTTACTTGCGTCGCACACTTGTACGGTTGGATACTGTATGGAGCTTTTATTATTACCAACATTGAAGCGATATCACCTGTGAGTCTGGCCCATAAAAACACAACTAATACGACCAAATATCGGGTATAAATAGATGCTATTTTTGGCAAGCGGATTTGGTTAGTTTATTTTTGAGATAGCGAGTATTTTAGAACAGAGCGAGGTATTTAAAATACAGCACAAATTGAAAGATAGTTATGGAAATAAAAAACAGCACAATAGCAGACATTACCGAAATATTTCGGTTATATACAATTGCCACAGACTTTCAAAAGACCAAATTTATTGTGCATTGGCCTGAATTTGACAGAACGCTGATTGAAACAGAAATAGCAGAAAACAGACAATGGAAATTAATAATTGATCATACAATTGCATGTGTTTGGGCAACAACATTTAACGACCCGCAAATTTGGGAAGAAAGAAATAATGACCCGGCAATATATATTCACAGAATTGCAACAAATCCACAGTTTAGAGGGCAAAAACTGGTTGCACATATAGTATCATGGGCCAAACAATATGCCCTTGCGAACAATAAAATGTTTATCAGAATGGATACGGTGGGCGATAACCCCGGTCTCATCAATTACTATTCAAAATGCGGCTTTGATTTTTTAGGATTATTAAAACTTACCCATACAGCAGGTTTGCCTGCTCACTATGACAATGCAACTGTTAGTTTGTTTCAAATCACCATACAATAACATATACTGAAAATTGCAGGCAATATTGGCTTGATGATATTCTTTATTTTCAAAGTCTCTTTCAAATTCTGATTGCCATTTTTCTTTCTGTTTCAGGTTAACAATGTAAAAGCATCTCCACTAATTGATATTGATTGCTTAACTGCCAACTTTTTTCAAGTTATTGTTTTGGTTGCCTGAATAGTCAATAGTATAATTTCATGTTTTTGTTGAAAAAGGTTATAAACGCACAAGTGTGCGACGCAACGGATGCTTCATAGTAGCTCTGCAGTTTGGCTCAATAAAATAGCATTGCTTTTGTAGTTTACAGATTGCGGTTGTTTGTAGAATTTGGTTCAAGATGACCGTTTTTGTGTTTTGCGCTAAATGATGCTGTATGGTTTATCTTAGTAAATAAATTAGGATTCGATTGCTTGAATTTCAGGAGGCTTTCAAAAAATATTTTATGCGTTTACACTTAAAAATTTTATCGCTACTGCTTTGTATAAGTCTGGTTGCGCAGGCACAAATAACTGTAATTAAAGCAGGACATATGTTTGATGCCGTCAGCGGTAAGATGCTGGAAAATCAAATTATACTGGTAGAAAACGGTATAATAAAAGCTGTTGGCAGTAATGTAAAATTTAGTAAATCAGATAATATCATCGATCTTTCCAATGAATGGGTATTACCTGGATTAATGGATTGCCATGTGCATATTACGGCTAACCTGCCCTATAGAAATATTGGCATTGAACAGATGTATGCAACGGAAAGTACATCGCTGCGGGCAATTAGGGGTACCGTTATTGCAAAACAATTTTTATACAATGGCTTTACCACCATTAAAGAAATTGGCAATGATGCCAATTATGCCACGGCCGATATTATTAAAGCCATTCAGAAAGGCTGGATAGAAGGCCCCACTATATTTTATGCAGGTAAAATTATTGCGCCCTATGGCGGTCAGTCGCATGACGTAAACCCCGAACATGAGCACCTGTGGAATTTTGAATATATTGATGCAGACGCTCCTGATGAAATAAGAAAAGCAGTAAGACAAAATATTTACAATGGCGCCACAGTAATTAAATTGGTTACCGGCGATAATGGTATTTATGGTGTGGAAGAAATTAAAGCCGCCGTTGATGAAGCAAAAAAATATGGCATAAAAGTTACCGTGCACGTAAGAAACGATGCAGCCGCCGGAACGAATGTAATATTAGGCGGCGCAGCAGGCATAGAACATGGTTTTGAACTGGATATTACGCAGTTACAATTAATGAAAGAGAAAGGCACTTTTTTAGTGGGTACAGACTTTTCGTTTGATAATTGGTATGCTTATGGAATGGATTCTGCAACAGCTACCGCATTAACAAATACCGTTACAGACCGACTAAAACGAGCTTATACTATTGGCACAAAAATGGCTTTTGGCACTGATATTATTGTGAATCTGCCCAAATTAAACCGGGTACAAACCAACCTTAAAGTATTAAATAGCTGGAAGGCTGCAGGAATTCCACCGGCATATATTTTACAAACCATGACCATTAATGCAGCAGAGTTATTGGGTATTGAAAAAAGCAGGGGGCTTTTAGCACCTTTGTTTTATGCAGATATTATTGCACTAAAGAATAATCCGCTGGAAGATATTGAAGCCATAAAAACAGTTGATTTTGTGATGAAAGAAGGTAAAGTGATAAGGAAGGATTGAAAATAACCTGGCAAATATTTGAATGGTAATTAATCACATTATTTGGCAATGAACTTAGTTGCCAAAAATTAAATCAGATAATTGTTGCTATAAACAAATTACAAAAAGTGACATTTACCTTACGCAGACAACTAACTTTATTTGTAGCGGAAAAAGATGCTGCAATAATTGAGCAGGTAAGACAAACCTATAACCCTATACAATTTGAACTGATAAAATCGCATGTTACTTTATGCCGGGATGAGGAGATGCAGGATCTTGAGCAGGTGTTATTAAACTTAGTTAATTTACTTCACCCGGCTATTGAGATTGAATTTGGGAAACCTGCCAGATTTGACAATGGGAAAGGACTTTTTTTACCTGCTTTACCTAACAATACAGTGTTTGAAACATTACGCAGTAAGGTATTATCGGGGATGGCCATTAACCCGGGAAAACAGGAACCACATATTACACTAATGCACCCCAGAAACTCCACTTGTACCAATGAGCTATTTGAACAGATATCGCAGTTGAACTTTCCTGCAAAATTAAAATTTAACCGCATCAGCCTAATTGAACAACACCAAGCGGGAAGATGGAAAACCTTGAACAATTTTGAGTTAAAAGAAATGGAATAGACCATCGGTAAAAAAATATTACTATTGGCTGGCATTTTTAGCAATACCAAAATTGGCCTTGCTATTTACAATAAACCTCATTATAATTTTTTACAATTGCGTGGTTAGTAAGGAAATTTTTTATTAGTGAATTCCTGTGTAAGGATGATTTTGAGAGCCTAATATAAAGCCCAACACCTTTGGATATCTAAAATCAGGTTAAACTAGTGGCTGATTATTCCTCATTATAATTATAATTGCAATTTAATTTTATACTTGTTTAGCAGCATTACAATTCCCATAACGGCAACAGCATAAAATGCACTCCATAACAGGCCGGGCAAACCATACCGTAAACTATCAGGAAATAATGAAATGCCCAGCAAGGCGGTAAGATAATAAATGATGTCAGGAATAATATAAGTGAGTAATGGATTGGCAGCAGCAGGTTTAAAAAAACTTGTCCAACCCTGTATTTGTTGCCTGTCAATTAACCAGTATAAAAAAGCATATATAGCCGTGCACGCAGCAGCACTGTACAAACACCATGTAGGGGTGGCATATATTTTAGAAATGCCAAAATAGGGACTTAACAAATAACCCGCCACCAATAACAGCACCATAAATAACAGGGCATGTATGTAACGCCGTTGGTTAGTTGCCCATTTATTTTCCTCAAAAAAAAGCAAGGAAACCACCATACCACACAGTACAATGGAAGTATGTGCCGCATTGCCTTTCTGGCTACTGATAAAATGCCAGATGGATGCATCCTGTGTATGTGTTATACTGCCAACAATATACCAACCTGTACAAAGAACAATTGCCACTATTAACAGGTAAACATTGCCCTTGCATAACTGGTAAAAAATACAGGCAAACAAATAGGCCCAACCAATTAAACCCAAAATGCCCCACCACTGCGGGGTAATAGCATGGCCATTATTATCCTTATACACAAAGGCCAATACAACCAACAATAGAAAGCTTATTGCACGTATACTATTTACAACCATTTTACTACTGGTATAATATACTTTCCATATGGCAATTACGGCTGCAAAAAATAATAAAGCCCATAAGTTTATCGACATGCCCATTGCATCTTCGTTATAGCCATCCTCGGCATTTACTATAAAAAATCCCAGTATCAGTAAACCCAGTGTGCGGAAAATAATATGTTGCTGCAATTGAATAAAACTATCCCCTTTTGCCAGCCTGCTGTTAATGGCAAAGGGAATAGACATGCCCACAATAAAAAGAAAAGAAGGAAATACCATATCTACAAAACTCATGGCATCGGCATCTGCAGGCATATGTTTCATCCAAATGGGAATATCCCGTATGCCGGCCAGTTCATTTACAAAAATCATAACAAGAATGGTAATGCCACGTAATGCATCGATAGATAAAATCCGGTTTGTACTTAGTGTATTATACCGCATGCTGGTAATTTTCTGATAAAAGGAATGAGGATTCTAAAGTAACTGATTGTTTCCGTACATTGATGTATTGATTCAAATACTATAATTAACCACCCGCGTTATGAGATTTAATGCTACTTACCTTTTTTGCTTTGTTGCAGGTTTGGCCCTGATATTTTCAACCTGCACACCCTCCAGAAATAATCCTGTAATTATTGCCTATGTGGGCGGATACCGCGGAATAGCAGAAACAGAAACCATTGAAGCCAAAAACCTGTCGCACATTAACTATGCGTTTGTTGATATAAAAGATAACCGCGCCTGGTTACATAACGAAGCTACCGATACCATAAACCTTAGAAAGCTTAACGACTTAAAGCAACAAAACCCGGCTTTAAAAATATTGATCTCTGTAGGCGGATGGTCGTGGAGCAAGCATTTCTCTGATGCTACTTTAACCGATACCGCTACCAGAAATTTTGCGCAAAGTGCAGTAAATATGGTGAGCAAATTTAATATAGATGGCGTAGATATTGACTGGGAATACCCTGGCATGCAAGGCGATAGCAATGTATACCGCCCCGAAGATAAGGAGCATTATACCCTATTGTTTAAATACCTGCGTCAAGGCCTGGATAGCCTGCAGAGCATCACACAAAAACAATACCTGCTTACCACAGCTGTTGGCGGCTCAAAGGAGTATATAAACCATACCGAAATGGATAAGGTGCAACAATACACCGACTATATCAACATCATGAGTTATGATTATGCTGATGGCACCGATAGCTTATCCGGCCATCATACCAATTTATTTAATTCATCTGCTGATACTAGTCAATACTCGGCCGATAAAAGCATTCGTGCCTTTATGGCGGCCGGAGTGCCTGCTGCCAAAATTGTAATTGGCATTGCTTTTTATGGCAAGGGTTGGCAAATGCAAACAACTGCCAACAATGGCTTATACCAAAGGGCGCAACAGCCTGCCCGTGGTGGTGGTTTTACTTATTTAAAAGATAGCCTTATTAATAAAAATGGGTATACGCGTTATTGGGATACGGTTGCCAATGCACCTTATCTTTTTAATGCAGCACAGCGCATATTTATTTCTTACGATGATGAAGCATCTGTTGAGAAAAAATGCAATTATGTATTGCAGCACCAGTTGGCAGGCGCCATGTTTTGGGAATATGGGGAGGACAAAAAAGCCTATCTGCTGCAAACCATTGCCCGCAGTTTTGGCTATACTAAATAGCCATTTTTGTTAGCCGGCTTTTGTACAATAATTTGGCTTTACTTGCCACGCTCGGTTCAGGGTTCGCCCTTTGTGGCAGCAATACAGCCAAAAACCATTATAGCAATTAAAAGTAACCAACAGCCCTGCTGCCACAGATTACTGTAGTACAAGAGTGCGACGCAACGGATGCTATATAATTATATTAATTGCCGGGCTAACACATTTAATAATTTCATTACCTGCAAATGAGGTTTAGAAACGGGCTGCAAAGTGTTTTCTTATATATTTGTTTACTCTTTACTACCAAAGCTATCTTATGATAATTTTTTCTTCCGCCACAAAAACCGCTGCGTTATTATTTAGCTTCTTATTGTTGTTTATGTATGTGCCCGTTATTGCACAAACCAACACCAGTAGCATTAAAGGCGTTGTTGTTACAGCTGATGGCAGGCCGGCACCCTTTGTAACCATTGGTTTACAAAAACTGGGAATAAAAACAGTAGCAGATAAAAACGGCAGCTTTGTATTAGAACAGATTACTGCAATAGAAGATACTTTATACATTTCAGGTATTGGCTTTATCCCCTATAAACAAGGCTTGCAAATAGCTGCAGGTACCGCTATAAACCTGGGAGTGATACAACTGCAATACTACACAGCCCAGCTACAGGATGTGGAAATTACGGGGCGCATTGCACAGTCGTACAAAAGCGATTATAGTTTTGCGCTTACAAAAACCCAATCTGCGGTAAAAGATATGCCGCAGTCGGTATCTACCGTAACCAAAGAATTAATGAAAGATAAAATGGCCATGCATTTGGTAGAAGTGCTGGATGATGTGCCGGGTGTTTGCCGTTATTCGGGCTTTAACGAGTATTCGCTGCGTGGGTTGCATGCCGAAAATCCGCCGCTGATTAATGGGTTAAGGGCCTATAATTCGCAGCTTACCAACCCCATGCTGGTAAACCTGGAACGTATAGAAATATTAAAAGGCCCCACATCAGTTTTATATGGTAATACCGACCCCGGTGGCACTGTAAACCTGGTTACCAAAAAACCTCTACAACAACATGAACATGCTATTGACATATTAACCGGCAGCTGGAATAATTTTCGTGCACAGGGCGATGTTACCGGGGCACTCAATACCTCTAAAAACCTTCTTTACCGCTTAAATGCAGGTTATGAAAACAAGGAATCATTCCGCAACCAATATTTTGCCAAATCTTTTCAGGTGGCGCCTTCTTTTTCTTTTGTACCCAACGACAGGATTCAGCTAAATCTGGACATTTCGGTAACGCATACCAATACTGTTGCAGACAGAGGCCAGCCGGGTTTTGAAGACGACAATAACCTGCTTTCCACACCCATACAGTTAATGGTTACCCAACCCGGCGATTATTTAAAAGAAACCAATGTGGCTTCTATTCTTTCCTTTTCGTATAAACTAAATAAGCACATTAGTTTTAATAGTGCTTATCTTAATTATATTACCCGGCAGCAATTATCTGAACATGGTATTGAAGATTTTATAACCGATGATTCTGTATACCTGTATTATACCAACAGAACGGCAAATACCACCACCAATACATTTACCAAATATTTCAATTTTACATTTAATACAGGTAAAATAAATCATCAGTTGCTGGCGGGATACGATTACATAAAAAACAAGGTTGATTTTACACAATGGAACGGAGAGGACGAAGACTTTGGTGAAGAAACTGGCATTGTGGGCACATTTAGCTTAAAAAATCCGGTATATTTTAAAAGACCCGTTGATGAATATGAACGCGAGGAGGAAGAAGAAGATGAAGAGGAAGGTGGCTTTGAAGCAGAGCAGTACTATACACATGGCATTTATATACAGGAACAATTAAGTATTGATAAATGGAAAATACTGGCTTCTTTAAGACAGGAAATTTTCCGCTCCACCGGTGATGATAAGATTGCCGATAATGTACTAATGCCAAGGGTGGGAATCGTTTATGCCTTGGCGCCCAATGTAAATGTGTATAGTACTTATAATCGTGGGTTCGATCCCTTTGAACCTTCGGCAAGGTTGCAGGTGTTTAACGAGCCCTTTAAACCCGTATTAAGTGAAATGTTTGAAACCGGGGTAAAGGCCGATTTATTTAATAAAAAACTCTCCGCCACATTTGCAGTGTATCAGGTTACTTTAGATAATGTGGTAGTAAATGCAAACGATCCTTCTAACCCAGATTTATATACACAGCGTGGCAGGGAACGAGCCAAGGGCTTTGAAGCCGAGGCCAATGGCAATATCTTACCCAACCTTGCCATGTCGCTATCTTATGCTTATAACAACGCAAAAATTATTGAAAGTGTAAAACCCGAAGAAATTGGTATTATAAAAGAAAATGCTCCATTGCATATGAGCAGCAGTCGTTTTAAATACAATTTTACCAAGGGCATTTTAAAAGGGTTTGGTATTTCTGCCGGACATACACAGGTTGGCAGGCGCAATACATTCGATGCCAATTTGCAATTGCCCGGCTATTGCATTTTAAATGCCGGAGTACAATATAGTTTCAGCCGTTTTATTGTGGCTTGCAACTTAAATAATATTGCCAATACCACCTATTTTACTGCAGCTTATAACAATATAAGTAAATGGCCCGGAGCTCCGCGCAATTTTATGTTGCGGGTAGGATACCATTTTTAAAAACCATAATCGTTCTTATAATATTATTTAATGTTTTCATGTAAGTACTGCAATTAGTTTAAACTTCAATTTGTAGCCGGGCAAAAGCAATGCTATCGGCCCACTTGCGTCGCACACTTGTACGTTCGGATTAGGGTGCAGCTTTTAATTTACTCCTCATTCAAATAATGCACTTGATTGGTAAAACCGGCACGCTTTTCAAATGGCACCTGCTGCAGTTGTATATTGTTTAAATACAATTGAAAAATATAATTGCCTTCCTGTATATGGCTTAATCTTAGTTGAATAATTGGCCCTTCAAAATGGCCTTTTCTGATAAGCTTATCATCCAGAGAAAATATTTTATACTCGAGTGTTTTATTTTGTAATACATCACTTATAATTTGTACAAACATAAAATCCCATACAATATTGGTAACTGTTGCGTAGGCCTCGTTTTGGATTTGCATATAATGGAGATTGGTAGTGAGTAGTAAATCTAAAATTTGTTGCCGTGTGTTATTATGCTCCTTTGTTATAAAATTATTATGAAATGGTAAGTACCTTTTTTGCCGAAACAAGTAATGGACGTACAAGTGTGCGACGCAAATAAGCTATATTATATTAAAAAGCAGGGCACCAAACAAACAAATAATAATTACACAAAAAATTAATATTCGGGTAATATTTTGGCAATACTGGCAGTTTAATTTGCAACTTAAATCACTTGGCTTTGGCAGATATATTACAATGGCTGGATGGTATTGATAAAGCAATTTTTGTTTTTATCAATTATACTTTACATATGGGTTGGCTGGATGGTTTTATGTTGCTAATGCGCAACCCGCCTACCTGGGCACCTTTGTATATTTTTTTAATTTACTGGATGTACCGGCAGGACAAAAGCATGGTAATCCCATTCCTTATCATCAGCATTGCAACATTTGCTATTACCGATTATACAAGCGCCTCCATTTTAAAACCATTTTTTGAAAGATTAAGACCCTGCCACGATGCTTCATTGGCGGGCCATATGTATAATCTGGAAGATTGTGGCGGACAATACTCTATGCCCTCTTCTCATGCATCCAATCACTTTGGGCTGGCGATGCTTTGGTTTTGGATCATCTGGTATTTGAAAGGCAAAAGATGGAACTGGGTTTGGTTATGGGCCGGCATTATTTGCTATGCTCAAATATATACTGGTAAGCATTTTCCTTTTGATATTCTTGCAGGTGCTTTACTGGGGATTATTACTGGTACCTGTATGGCCAAAGTATTTGAATTTTGGCATGAAAACAGGAAAAAGAAATTTAGGCTATTTTCACCAAGGCAGTATAGTTAACCTCTTTACTGTCTGTTGCATGAAAGTATCGCTAAAAAACTGGTTTCCTTACCTACTGTTGGCAGGCATTTTGCTAAATGCTACCGGTTTATTTGTAGATATTATTGAACCTGATAGTGCTTTGTATGCCGCTATTGCCAAACATATAGCTATTACAAACGACTGGGTGAACCTAATAGGTGATGGCCACGACTGGCTTGACAAACCACATTTACCCTTTTGGCTAAGCGCTATCAGTTTTAAATGTTTTGGAATTAGCCCTTTTGCATATAAATTACCTGCCTTTTTATGTTGGTTGCTGGGTGTATTTTATTTATACAAACTAACGGCTACAATATTTAGTACTAATACTGCAAGGCTTGGTGTAATTATTTATATAACGGCCTTGCATGTGTTACTTTCCAACAATGACATACGTGCCGAAGCCTATTTGACCGCCTTTATACTGGCAGCCATTTTTCATATTTACCAAGCCACTTTTTATAAATGGAGTTGGCATTTATTATATGCTGCTTTTTATTGCGCATTGGCTATTATGACAAAAGGCATCTTTGTGCTGGTACCCATTGCAGCAGGTTTTATTATTTATTGGCTTTTTACAAAACAATACAAACAGTTTTTGCAACCTAAATGGTGGTTGCTATTATTGCTTATTGTAATTGGCATGTTACCAGAACTATATTGTTTGTATATGCAGTTTGATCTGCACCCAGAAAAAATAGTATTTGGTAGAAATAATGTATCTGGCTTATCGTTCTTTTTTTGGGATAGCCAGTTTGGAAGGTTCTTTAATAACGGGCCAATACAAGGTAATGGAGATATTTTCTTTTTTCTGCATACTTTTTTGTGGGCATTTTTACCGTGGTCATTTATAACCTGTATAGCAATTAGCAGGCTACCTGTAAAATGGAAAAAAGACAATAACAAAACCTGGTTAATTGTAGCAGGCAGCCTAATTACAGGCTTTGTATTATTCTCCTTATCCAAATTTCAATTACCCCATTATATTGTGATCCTGCTACCACATTTTGCAATAATAACAGCAGATTATCTTTTATCCATACGCACTACAAAAACATTACAAAGACTAAATATATTGCAGTGGGGCTTGCATGTAGTAGTTGCTTTTTCCATGCTATTTCTGGTGTTTATGTATGGCGTAAGTAGCTGGTATATTTCACTATTTTTTATAATGGCAGGAACACTGACATCTTTATTTGTTTTTAAGGGAAATTTTATCACTCATCTTGCAGCAAAAAGTAGCTGTACAGCAATAATGCTTTTTCTTTTTTTAAACACACAATTCTATCCATCATTATTGCAATATCAGGCAGGTATGCAGGCAGGTAATTGGCTTAACAAATCAATGACGGTAGTTAAGCCAATTATGTACAAGTGCAATTCATACTCTTTTGAATTTTATAACAATAGTTTGGTTGACAGGGCAACTAGCTTAGAAAGTTTAAATGCGCTGCATAAGAATAAAACCATCACTCTATTTACTCCAATTAAAGAAATAGCGCCGCTTAAAAATGCAGGTTATAAAATTCAAATCCTACAAAGGTTTAGTTACTTTCACATAACACAGTTAAACATGCAGTTTTTAAACCAAAATACCAGAAATACTGCGCTGGAAACTTATGTACTTGCAAACTGTGTAAAGCAATAATTGGGTACCCGGCAGATTATTCAATAGCAGCCTATTTGCGTCGCACACTTGTACGTTCGGATCAGGGTGCAGCTTTTAACAAGAAGGAATTGCAGGGCTATTTTACTTTCAAAAGCGTATAATCCTTCTGCTCATGAGAAATAAGTCTAATTACTTTACCTGCAGCATCTTGAATAAATTCCCATTCCACACCGGCTATGCGTAAAAAGAATTTATTATTCCCCATTGGCATTAATGGCGATGTAGGTAAGGCATTATTGGGGCCCGTTGCGTATAAAATGCCATTCTTTATTTCAACTGTAATTGGGTGTGCTGCATCCATCTGATATATACCTGCATATGGTTGCAATGCATCAGCACCAAGCAATACAGCAACCGGTATTTGCCAGGGCTGCCATTCCGTTGCATCTAAAACTGAAGACCTATCGAAACAATTATCAGTAATAGCATTTATATGCAATACTTTATCCTGGATAGTATAATGGTAAATAGCTGCCGTACTGGAATTACAATCGCTTTGTCCGTCAATTTTTTGCAGGGTTATGCTGCTATCTTTTATTTGACAAGTCATTAATTCTATTAAACTACTATCGCTAATAGTATACATACTGGCTGTATCGTTTTTAAAACTAAACAATACATTAACGGGGCCGCCTATCATCAATGTAGATCTCCAAATGGTATTTTGCAGTTGTGCCTGTAACTGTGTAAACACCATACTAACGATAAGAAATAATAGTATTTTTTTCATTTGCTGCTTATGGTTATGATGTACAAGAGTGCGACGCAAGTAAAGCTGCCAATTGTTTTTAGCCCGGATAAAAAAATGTTGTTTAAAAATATTGGCTTATTCTAATGCCAGGTGTTACACCATGAAAAAACTTATCGAAATAGATAGAAGGTTCAATGGTGGTTTTATATAATTGTAGTTTACCAGCACCAAGGCGAAACGTATTTTTCTCCATAAAATCGCCCTGCTGCCGTATAAGATAGCCGAGTGAAAATACGGTATTAAATGAATAATCTTTTCTGGGGTTAAAATCCTTGGTACCACCCTGCCCATAAGTAAGTGTAAGAAAATCATTTCTATACGTTTTAAGTTTGCCCGTATTGTCTTTAGCAAACAAATAATGCGGCTCCCATAGTATGCCTGGTTCCCATTTATAAGTTCTGTCTCGGTTGGTTAAAACTAATTTTAATCCAAGGCTAAATGATGGCACAAAATAATTTTTATAATTCTGCATATTTACAGTGATATATCCATTTATATAATCGCCAATGCCATTGGGTGTAAATCCTTTTGATGCGCCTGCAGAAATGGTGCTATCGGCTTTAAGTGAATGGTCGCTGCCACCAAGTATTAGCGGCCATTTACCATTTATGTTTTGCTGCAGGGTGGCTATTTTTTGTTGTAAGGTGCCATGCATATAGTTGGACAATTCTGCAGCATCGTTCAGGTAAAAAGTAAGGTGATAATAGCGCGGATTATGTAAACTTATTTTTTGCTGTGGAGCAGGCGGGTTTGCCAATATACCAATAATATGGATAGTATCCTGCTCAGTTCTTAACGAAGCTAATTCGCCATCCTTTATAAGAAAGCTGGCCCCCGTTGGTTGAAATTGCTGAAAGCGTATTTTTTTACGGCCATTTGCATCTGTAATATAATCTATACGTTTGCTGGTTAAAGGGTTGGCAAGTGAATCTTTTAATTCAGCCATATCCTTCATAAACACCTGTAATAAGGAGTCTATATTACTTAGCCTTTCCAGATCTGTAATATCTGTTATTTCTATTTTTACTTTGTTGCCATTATCAAGCGCTACCATAAAGCGGCGGTTAATAATAATATTGGCCGGCACTTCAAAAGTATTATCTGCTTTGCTGTTGCTTTGTGCACAAAGATTTACTGTAATGCTTGTTACAAGCATTAATAATGCGAATAATTTTTTCATGTTATTTTAGTTTGTGGGAGTGTTCTTGCTTTTGAAAATATTTAAGGTCGAGTTATCAGAAGTTATTATTTGGCTGCCATACATTTCCTGGCTCATAATTTTTAATTGAAATGTATGATAGTCGGCAGCCTTTGCCATAGCTGGTTGCTGGGGCAGTGGATCGCCCAATTCATTAATATGTACCACTTTTAATTTTTTCTTTACTGGTGCCATCGCAAGTATATTGGTGGGGGTATCGGCAACTGGCAATAGCTGTAAAACGGGTGGCACTGTAACAATATTTTCAGCTGTGGTGTTATTGGCCTCCGCTTTACTAATTGGTTCATTTTCTACATTTGTTACCATTTTTTGTGCCTGTAAATGAACCTGTTGCGGAATAGTAGTTTTTGGAACAGTACTTACCACATTTGCTGTTTCGGTTACGGCATTTGCCGGCTTTTGATTAGCTGGTTTATGGGGAGTAATTAATTGGCTGTTATTGGTTGCCAGTTCAGTTGTGGCAGGCTTGGGCAATAATACAGCAATAAGCACCAATAATAATATACTGGCTGCAGCCCAATACCATATAGCTATTTTACGCCGTGGCTGCCCGCCAAGCCTTGCATGTAATTTTTCCCATGCGGCGTTTTTATCTGCAATGCCTTCACCTGGTAAGCTGTCGATATCATCCAGCTTATTTTTCCAGTGAAAATTATTGCGATTTTCGTTTTGCATATTCAATTCCATATTGCAATAAATTTTTTTGTAATAATGATTTTGCCTTGCTTAACTGCGATTTGGAAGTACCTTCTGAAATACCCATCAATGCGGCTATTTCTTTATGCCCTACCCCTTCCATTACATACAGGTTAAATACGGTGCGGTACCCAACCGGCAACTGAATAATTAATTCAAATATTTCTTTGGCACTTAAATTATTCAGCGCATCTTCTTCCAGTGCAATTTCTTCGGCGGCTGTTTCGGTAACAATGGTAAATACATTTTTCTTACGCAACAGCATCAGGCATTCATTTACCATAATCCGTTTTAGCCAACTATATAAAGCCGCTTCGCCCTTATAATCAAAATGTGCCAGTGTAGTAAAAAAATTATAAAAGCCATCCAGTAAAACCTCCTCAGCATCTTCTGGACTTTTTACATAGCGCCGGCAAACAAGCATCATCCTGTCGCCCAATAGATCAAAGAGGCATTTTTGTGCCGCTGCGCTTCCCTGCCTTGCTTCTTTAATCAGTGCGTGTACATCCATAAAAACTAAATGCCGTTATTGGTTACTATTAGCTAAATGCAGTTTATAAACAAATGGTTGCCCGAACTATAAAATAATAATGCAAATTGTTAGCCGGGCTGTGGTACAGCCAGCATCATCCGTTGCGTCGCACTCTTGTACAAAAAAATAAATATCGGCTTTCTGTTGTTTAAAAGATGCAAAAAATGATACAGTACAAGTGTGCGACGCAAGTAAAGTTGCTATAAGTTGTTATAGCCGGGTTCCAGCTAATTTAAAATTATGCTTTATAACCGGCCAATTAAAATTGCCAATTCAGCTTCGCTAAAAGTGGACAGCTGACTGCGAATTTTGCGGAAACAACGGTTTCGGCAATGCTAATAGATAGAATTTTAACCCTTTGATAATTCAGATAAACTTAACCTTAGGCGGGTTTCGCCATCCGGGTATTTTACCAAACCAACGCATAGCCAGCCGTTAAACCTGTCAATCGTGCTTGTGCTAAAATATCTGTGCAATATTAAGCTGCCCTTTATACCTTCGAAGTATGAAAAATCTGCTGCCTTTTGTTTTATTGTTTTGTTGTTTTACCGGCAAAACCCAAAATATTACGGCCCGGGTAATTGATGCTACCAATAGCAAACCCTTATCATTTGCCATTGTAGTTTATAGCCAGCAGCAAAAAATAATGTACACAGATTATAATGGCTATTTTACTATTGCTGCAGATTCTATTCCTGCTGCCGACTCTATATTTATACAATACCTGGGCTTTAAAAAATTTAGCATAGCACTAAAAGATATGGCCAATGGCTTGCTGATAAAATTATTGCCCGATGTGCAGGCACTGGATCCAGTAATTGTTAGTAATTGCAGAAAAACAGAAACCTTTACACTAAACAAAAACATTGGCCGTATACGCCAATATATTGGTCCCGGCCCCGAAACCAAATTGGTAATCATGTCCCGCTACTCCAATAATTCGGGCCGTACAGGGTATATTACCCATGTGAATATTTTAATTGATGAAAAAGCACCCAATATGCAGGTGCCTATACGCCTGCGTTGGTATGAGTGGAATAACGACACTCAAATGCCGGGCAAAGAATTAACCGATACCAACCTGCTGGTTTATCCACGAACAAAAGGCTGGAACGACTTTGAAATACCTTCTAAAACCATAAAATGCGCTAAGGATTATTTGGTATTTGGCCTGGAGTTTATTTATACCCCCGATTTTCAGCGCCAGTTTAATGCCCTGCAAACCAATACCGAAAAACTGCAATGGCTTAACGATATGGAAAACCGTTGGTCGCTCTCAATGCAATATGTAAAAGACGAAAACGAAACCGGCTTTTATATGCTGAATAATGGAAGGGTATTGCGTTATCAAAAAAAGTATGATAAATATTTTATTCGCCCAGCCATAAAATTTACCATAGAAGTGTGTAAAGAATAGCATTTCGTAAAAAATACCCTACAATTACTGCTAGCTTAAAAAAACCTCACCCGATTGTGGTATATATCACTTGCAGCAATATGTAGATTTTTACAGTAAATTTAAATATGAATCAGGTAAAAGTCACCATATTTGAGGATAATAAACACCTGCGTGAAAGCCTGTTTTATCTTATTAACGGTACAGAAGGTTTTACCTGTGCCGGCGCTTACCCCGATTGTAACGACCTGCTATTCCAATTAAAAAAATCATTGCCCAATGTGGTATTAATGGATATTGAAATGCCCGGCATAAATGGCATAGAAGCCGTTAAGTTGATCAAACAGCATTTTCCTGCCATACAGGTACTTATGCAAACTGTTTTTCACGACGATAATAATATTTTCAATGCCATTTGTGCAGGTGCGTCTGGCTATATTTTAAAAACCACTTCACCGGCTGGTTATGTGGAAGCCATTAAAGATGTTTACAATGGTGGCAGCCCCATGACAGGCTCTATTGCACGCCGGGTGCTGGAATTATTTCAGCGAAATATTTCGCCTGCTGCCAGTACAGATTACCAGCTTACACCAAAAGAGAAAGAAATCTTACAGCAACTGGTAAAAGGCAAGAGTTTTAAAATGATTGCCGATGCCATCGGCTCCACGTACGAAACCGTGCGTACACACATGAAAAATATTTATGCCAAGCTGCATGTAAACAGCAATACCGAAGCCGTATCAAAAGTATTGCACGAAAAAATTGTTTAAATTGTTATGTAACCGGCTTTAGAATAAGGGTTAAACTTTCGTTTCGTCGCACACTTGTACAAAATAACAATATGCGGCAAAATAACCATTAAGCCTTATTCAAATCATTCAAAAAGTAGAATGTAAAGCTACATTTTACAATAGCCTTTGGAAACAACAGTTTTGAATAGGAATAATACTGGCAATACTGTTAAATTCAAAATTTATACAAGCATAAACCATTTAGCCTTGCTGCGCCACATATACTTCTGCCTTTTAATTGTTCTGATGTGCATACCACCTGTATGCGCCCAACGTAATTTTTATTTTGAACCCGTAAAAGCACCGGGGCTGCTTACCCCCATAACAAGAGCTGTAGTAACAGATTCAAGCGGTTATGTTTATGTTGGTACGAATGATGGGTTATACAGGTTTAACGGATATCAGTTTGTAAAATATCCTGTTACCGGGCCAGATTCTCTCTCCTGCCCCATACATAATATTCGCAGTCTGCATTTTGATGGAAAAAGTATCTGGATAGGTGGTGTGGAAGGCCTGGCTAAACTACATATTGCAACAGGCAAATTCAAATATTTTAAACCCGATGCCAAAGAAGTGCAGGCCGGTATACGCCCGGTAGTACAGCGCATCAAACAAATTGATAAAAAATTATTTCTTGGTACCTACCGCAGCATTTCCATCCTTGACCTTGCTTCTGAACAAATTACCAAAGTGCCATTTTCTGATAATATAAAAAGTACCTATACATATGGCATTTGCGGCGATAAAAATGGTAAAATATGGGTAGGCACAGCACAGGATGGATGGCTTATTTACAATACAGATGGCGGCAGTCTTTCGCCGGTAAAAGAATATTTTAAAGATTATATTCCATTTCCACAACCAAATATTATTAGTGCTATTGCTGCAGACGAAGAAACCATTTGGGTAGGTACCAAAAGTGGTTTATTTGCTATCAATACCTCAACAGGCATTTGGAAAGAATTGTATTTATACAATGATGAAGGCAAACGTGTTACACCGGAAGTGAGAAAAATAATTAAAGATGAAAACAAGAATTTCCACATAGCCACCATGGGAGAAGGTTTGTTTTACTATGAATCCCAAAAAGAAAGATTTATCAATTATAAGTATATCTCCCAATGGAATAATAGTTTACCCGATAATAATATAAACGATATAACCGAAGGTGCAAACGGTGTTTTCTGGGTTGCCAGTGAAGATGGCGGCTTATCGAAACTAAATACATGGTTCAACAGATACGAATACACTGTAATTCCTTCGCTTAGTGCAGAAAAAACCATTGTAACCGTTACTGATGTAGAAGTAAAGGGTATTGATACCTGGCTGGCCACATCAGAAGGCTTGCTAAAATATACAGCAGATAAAAAATTTGTTCAGTATAATCCTGAAAAACAGGGTTACCCTTCAAAATACCTGCAATATTTAGAACCGCTTACCAATGAGTATTTTGCTTTTTTAGCGTATGATGACGGTGTATGTGTTTTTAATACCCGCACTTTGAAATTTGAGCACCTGCAACCACCAGGAAAAAACATTGGAGGAAAGGATTTGGTTTTTGATTGGTTAAGCTATGTTGACAAATCAGGCAATTTCTACATGAGCACGGCAAAAGGTGAATTTTTTCGTTGTAATTATATTGCAAAAACCATTGATACACTCTTTACATCAGAAAAAATAAAACTGGATTACCCCGTTGTTATTCCTGAACCCGATAATAATAACAATCTATGGATAATTGCTTCTTCGCAATTATATCATTACAATGTGTTTGATAAAAAGCTGCGGCATATTTATCAGGATAAAAAAGGAAATGACCTGCCGCCGGTAACCTTTCAGGAAGATGTGATTGCCATTGAAAAAAGTGTTATTTATATGGCATCTGATGAAGGCTTTTTTATTTACAACCTTATACAAAATGAGTTAAAACATTTTACTGAAAAAGACGGCTTGCCACAAAACAATTGCTTTTCACTTTTTACAAATAATAATAACCAGCACTTTATAGTGGGACCGCAAAGTATTGTACAGTACAATGAAAAATCAAATTCATTCACTACTTATCCAATACCAGAATTACAATCTATTTCCGGCACTCAATATTTTGATTCGGAAGGCAATTTTTACACAGGCATGGAAAATGCATTTATAAAAATTAATAAAAATGCTTTCGCAACTTATAATGCAAAGCCGCAATTAAGTATTGTACAAATACAAAGCGGACAGCATACAATTAATCCAACAAACATAAATGCGCAACAGCCCCTCAGCATTAAATACGATGAATTTCCATTAATTATCTCCTATGAATTAATAGATTATTTAAGTCCCGAAAATAATAAAGTGCGTTACAGGTTAGCAGGCTGGGACAAGGACTGGATTATTGACGATCAAAAAAATTTCAAAGCACTGTATTCGCATTTGGAGCCCGGCACCTATACTTTTATCATAGAAGGCACTAATGGCTTTAATAATAATGCTGCCATGTTAAGTATACCAATCACCGTAATTCCGCCATTCTGGCAAACCTGGTGGTTTATTACTTTCATTATTATTGTTTTCATATCTGGTATTTATGCATTTTACAAATACAGGTTATCCCAGCTCTTAAAATTACAGGAAGTAAGAAATAAAATTGCCAGCGACCTGCACGATGATGTTGGCAGCACACTCAGCAGTATCCGCATGTATAGCAGCATTGTAAATAACCAGGTAAAAGAAAGCCATCCGCAAAGTGCAGAGTTATTAAACAAAATCAGCAGTAATAGTAAAGAAATGATTGAGAACATGAGCGATATTGTATGGATGATAAAACCAGGCAATGATGATTTTAAAAGTATAGAAAACCGAATGCTAAATTTTGCCAATGAACTTTGTACTCCTGCAGGCATTGCCTTTAACTTTAATATAGATGCATCCACCGATGCCCTAAAAATTTCTATGGAGCAGCGCCGCGATATATACCTTATTTTTAAAGAATCCGTAAACAATGCAGTAAAATATGCCCACTGCCATAGCATTTCAGCTTCCATAACGCAAAAAAATAAATTACTGCAAATAAATATTAGCGATGATGGCGAGGGCTTTGATGCATGGCATATTAAAAATGGAAATGGTTTAGACAATATGCGTAAAAGAGCGGAAGCCCATAACGGATCATTCAATATAGTTTCTGCTACCGGAGAAGGCACCGAAATTGTAATTACATTTCCTCTTTAATAGCTGACTATTCTTATTGAACCCGACTGTAGTAATGCTATCCAGCACTACTTGCGTCGCACACTTGTGCTGCATAACCAGTGGCAACATAATTACACTATCACAGGTAAATCATAATGGTAGTTAGCAGCTGCCCTTTATTCTTTCGTACAAGAGTGCGACGCAAGCGGTGTTTCATTTATATGCAACAGTCTGGCTCCTAAAAATCTACTACCTCATTTGTGGTATTGTTCGCCCCTGCATAAAAAAGCAATTTTGACATCACAAAACAACATGTTATGAAAAAAATTATTTTATCCCTATTTATTACTGCTGTTGTTACAGCAAATATTAGCGCTCAAACAAATACATTCCCTACCACGGGCAATACTGGTATTGGTACTTTAACCCCGGCCACACCCCTGCAGGTTATTGGCGCCTCCCGTTTTGGGTCTACTACCAATTATGCAGGCATTGATGCTTCGGGCAACCTGAGTTTTACAGGTACCGCTGCCTATAAAGTTGCAGGCAATAAATATGCATTTCAATATGCAGGAAATCCTAATTATGGTTTATATTTTAATTCTACCAATGTGCGGTATGAATTCAGGAATGGTAGTGCAATTCCGGTTTTTTATGTGGGTGCAAATGATGGCGCAGGTGTATTTAGCGCAGGCCTGCAAATTGGCAACAGCACCAGCACAATTGCAGGTACTTTAAGATGGAATGGTACAAATTTCGAAGGCTATAATGGCACAGCGTGGATAACACTTGGCGGCGCCCTTACCGAAACAGATCCTGAGGTTGGCACAATCACAAACAGCTTTATACCCCGCTGGAATGGATCATCATTGGTAACAGGTTTAATACAGGATAATGGCAGTAAAATTGGTATTAACAAAGCGCCGGATATTGAACATCGTTTATCTGTATTACGCCAGGCAACAAGTGGTATTTCTACCAACATTTATTCTGCTATCCGCGGAGAAAGCAATAATGGCATCTCCTCAACCATAAGTGCAGTTGGTTACCTGGGGGTAAATGATCCTACTAGTTTATATGGGGTGCTAAGTTTCCCCAGCACATCAATTGATGATATTGGTGTAATGGGTGTAAAAAACAGTAATGTAAATATTGGCGCAGGCTTGTATGGATGGAACCGCGGCGGAGCAACTACCAACTATGGCATATTTGGCACCTCTACCTCGCTTTCAGGAAGCAACTATGGTGTATATGGAAAAACAACTGCCGCAACCAGTGCATTAAACTATGGTGTATACGGTGAAACTGAGGGGGCTGTTGGCAACTATGGTTTGTATGGCAAAGTAACCACAGCAACTGGGCAATTTGGCTATGCCGTGTTTGGTTCTGCATCAGGCACCGGCACCAACTATGCTGGTTTCTTCTCTGGCCACACGTATATTGGTGGAGATAATGAAGCCCTCACTATATCAGGCACCAACCCATATATACAGTTTAAAGACGGCACTACAGAAAATGCTTACATGCGTGCAAGTGGCAGCGATTTATTACTTGCTACCAATTCAGGAAATGCAAGTGGCAAAGTAGTATTACGTACCAATGGCGTTGGCCGCCTATGGGTTGATGCAAGCGGCAATGTATCTATTGGCAGCAATGGCAAAGTGGCCACAGGATATATGTTAAGCGTGGTTGGTAAAGTAATGGCCGAAGAAGTACGCGTAGAATTAAATGGCACCTGGCCCGATTATGTTTTTGCAAAAGATTATAAACTGCTGCCGTTGCAAACCTTGAAAAAATATGTATTAGAAAACAATCACCTGCCCGATGTGCCCGCTGCCGAAGAAATGAAAGATGGTATTGAAATAGGTAAGATGAACAAAATGCTGATGCAGAAAGTAGAAGAACTTACACTCTATGTTATTCAGCTGAACGAAGAAATTCAGGAATTAAAAAATCAGCACAAATAATTAAAGTGTTATAAAAGTTGTGTTAGCCAGGCTACAGAATAAGTATGATGCTTTTCTTGCGTCGCACTCTTGTACAGCAGGTACTTAACGCAGCTTTTATTACACCGCATGAACAATTGTTCACACCAAAATTATTTGATATGATTAAGAAATTGAATGCAGTGTATAAAAGTTATTACACTAAAAGAATAAAGTACGCAATAAGTATATGCTTATTACTTGCCATTGCTCAACTTTCTATGGGGCAGCAAACTAAAAAAGTAAATACCGTTTGCGATGTTACAAAAGGTGAAATGAAGGAAGTTGAACAGCAGGTTAGCAATAATATTAAAAAATTAAAGGCTGCCGGTAAGCTGGATTTTAAAAAATACAGGGCTGTAAATGAGGTGAATAATACAATTGCAGCGGCAGCCGCCACCAATATACTGTTTCGCTGGCCAATGACTACAGCTGCCTACCGCGATTTTGCATCCTGGCATATTACCAATTTTGTTGACCTGGATCCGGATTCTTTTAATGATGGAACAGACCGCAACCCAAATGAAATAGGCGATTACAATTGTGGAGACAGGACTTATGATGGGCATGGCGGCATTGACATTTGTATTGACCCTTACAGGTGGGAACTTAAGAACAATGGCTTTATAAAAGTGGTTGCAGCAGCAGATGGCATAATTGTTTTTAAACACCAGGGCGAGTTTGATGAAAATTGCGGAAGTCTGGATGTTTGGCAGGGCAGCACCGGCAGGGGAAATAATCTGGTAATTCTTCACCAGGATGGCACCACAGCCAGCTTTTATATGCATATGAAAGATGGTTCGCTTACCTCAAAAGAAGAGGGTGACTTTATTTATGCAGGTGATTATATTGGTACAGTAGCCAGTGCAGGTCGTTCGTCTGAACCACATTTACATTTTCAGGTAAATACAGGTTATGTAGACAGTGCCAACGGAAATGATGAAACAGGTGCACGCATTGATCCTTTTGTAGGAACTACCTGCTCAGAATCTGCGGCAACATCCTGGATTAACCAGCTTCCGTATAATGATCCAGCTGTGTTAACATTAGAAACACATGGCACAGCACCCGGTGAATATTCTGATGTTTGCGATAAAATTATTCCCCTTGATTTTGACAATTCATTTGTTTCGGGTCAATCAATTTGGTTACGTTCAGCATTTAGAGATTGGTTAGACGGAAGTACGATTACCCACAACATATATAAACCGGATGGTACATTATGGAGAAAGTATGACAGAACTAATATTACTGGCTCCCGTTCGTACTTTCCCTTAGATGCAAAATATACCTTCACCCCAAGCGATCCAACGGGTACCTACCGGTACACGGTAAATTTTGGCGGCAAAACATATTCGCATTATTTTACTGTAGGATGCCAAGCCTCTCTTGGTCTTAGCGGTGCTGCCACTGGGCATAAAGGATTTATGGTAAGTGATTTTATCTCTTCTATTCAAACCATCAGCGGTGTTTCAACCAATTATATAAAATACATGGCAGACGGGCATGTAACACTTAGCCCAGGTTTCAGGGCCACAGCAGGTTGCCGATTTGTTGCCCATACAGCTGGCTGCAATAATAGTACGGCTGCAATAAATAAAGCCGCCACTGCTGAAACAGCTGGCAAGGTTGAAAAAGGAGCACTTACTGCAGATAATAAAATGCAATCAGGTGTAAGGGTATTTCCTAATCCTTCTACCGGTGTATTTACCATACGTTACGGTAATAACCAAAAGTTTAGTGCAGCTGTTACTATACGCAATATGTTAGGTCAGGTGATATATGCTATTGCTGAAAGGGAATATGAACATGAATTGCAGCAGCAGGTAAATCTTACAGGTAAACCAAAAGGCATATATCTGGTGGAAATATTAAGTGGCGATAAAAGAATTACCTCAAAAGTATTGATTCAATAATGGCTGTTTTGAGCTGCCATAAAAATATGCCGTACAAGGGAGTGACACAACAGTTGATCCCATGAAAAGCTACAGTTTGTTACATAACAATTTACAGCAATTCGTGCTAAAATTATTTATTATGAAAAAGAAATTGGTTGCATTTTATGCAAGTATGCACCCGGGTAATATAAAGATATGGGTTTGTACTATTGTGCTGCTGGTAAGCACTACCATTGCATTTGCACAAACAAGAAAAACACAGGTACCTAAAGAAAAGGGGATCTGCGGCATTACATCAGCATATTCATCGTTTGTAAATAAAAGAGTAAGTGATAAAATAGCTGCCTTAAAAGCGATGGGAAAGTTGCCCAATACATTTTCAAAAATGGTACAGCCGGGTACGGCATTGGCCACACCGGTTTCATTCAGGTTTCCACTGGCAGATATAAAGCATCGTGATTATGCATCGTGGCGCATTATGAACTTCCTTGATCTTGATCCTGCATCGTTTGATGATGGAATAAACACGAACCCAAATGAAGTAGCAGATTATAATTGCGGAAACAGGTGTTATGATTACCATACAGGAATAGATATAGTACTGGAACCTTATTACTGGAAAGAAAAAACAGAACAAAGCATTTGGGTAATAGCAGCGGCACCAGGCATTATTGTTGATAAACACGATGGCGAATTTGATGAGCAGTGTGATCCGGATTCTACTACTTGCAGCAGCGAACCCAGTAATCGCGGAAATTATGTGGTTATTCTTCACGATGATGGCAGTACAGCTTCCTTTTATATGCACATGGTACAAAACAGCTTAACCAACAAACAGGAGGGAGACAGGGTAGAAGCAGGAGATTATCTTGGCGTAGCGGGAAGCTCTGGTTGTTCATCGGGCCCGCACCTGCACTTTGAAGTACGCACTGGATATATTAATGCTGGTGTTGGTTATGAAAATACAGGTACTGTAGTAGATCCTTTTGCAAATGGTACATGTGCGGTTTCACCCAGCAGTTGGTGGATTAACGAGCCAGCTTATAATGATCCGGCAGTGTTAACAATGGAAAGTCATAGTTCAGATCCTGAAGATTTTACAGAAGGCAACTGGTGTGATAAAACCCTTTTATTATACCCCAAAAATTCTTTTATAGATGGTGAAAAAATATACTTACGCACCAAGTTTAGGGACTGGTTAGATGGAAGTACGGCTACTTTCAATATATATAAACCAGACGGCTCTTTGTGGCGAACTTACACCAGAACCAATCCGAATGATAACCGGGCTTTTATTCCAACAGATGCTATTTATGCCTTCACTGCATTAGACCCTGCGGGTACTTACCGGTATACAATAACTTTTGGGGGCAAAACCTACTCTCATTACTTTACCAAAGATTGTATATTTTCTACCGGATTAAGTGGCGCAATAACAGGGCAAAAAGGGTATATGGTTAGTTACTCTATTAGCTCTTCGCAAACCATAAGTAGTTCAAGTGCCAATTATATAAAATATATGGCTGATACCAAGGTGATATTAAATCCTGGTTTTCGTGCCACAGCAGGCTGCAGGTTTGTTGCAAATACAGAAGGCTGTAATAACAGTACAGCAATGAATGCCAGTTTTGCTGAACCGGAAATAGCCAATGCAATTACAAATGAACCAGTCGTTGATAATAATAAAACACCAAAGTTATTGGCTTTCCCCAACCCATCTTCAGGTATATTTACCGTACAGTACAAGCAAGATGGGGAATTTAATGCTGCCATTCAAATTCGAAATATTATGGGGCAAATTGTATATAATATTCCAACCAGGCGATATGCCCAACATTTACAGCAGCAAGTAAATATTTCCAATAAACCTAAAGGCATTTACCTGGTAGAAATAATTAGTGCCGAAAAGCGAATAAGTACCAAAATATTAATACAATAAACCGTTGCCAAAAAATAAACCCTGCACCTGATGGCAGGGTTTATTTTTTTGTACCAGCAAGATTAACAAACTTTAAAGTAGCTTTTTGATATACTCATAATACCTTTCTGCAACAATGCTTTTCTTTACATATCCCATTGATTGCAAGTTTGTAAAACCATTATTTTGATAGCGCAGCCTGATAAGAAACCTAGAAGTATTTTTGTGCTTATCCCAATTGTGGGAACAATTTTTTTTGTTGCATTGTATGTGGTGGCAACGCTGTATTATCCGGGAGGTTCTGCTGTAGATAAAAATGCCGCAGGTTTTAGCTGGCTGCATAATTACTGGTGCAATTTATTAAACGATATTGCCATTAATGGCCAGCCAAATCAAGCAAAACCGATTGCTATTACTGCTATGTTGATACTCTGTATTACGTTATCCTATTTTTGGTTTCTTTTTCCAAAATATATTCGTGTACATACAATACTGGGGCAAACTATTCAACTCTCCGGTGCATTGGCTATGGTGATTGCATTTTTGCTATTCACCCAAATTAACCATGACCTGGTAACCAATATGGCATCGCTGTTTGGGGTTATTGCAACAGTTGGCACTTTTATAGGTTTATATCAGGTAAAATGGATTGGACTTTTTGCTTTTGGACTGGTAAACCTTTTGCTGGTAGCGCTTAACAATTATGTGTATTACTCACAGGGGTTAACTATTTATTTACCGGTATTACAAAAAATAAGCTTCGCATGTTTTTTGTTATGGATTTGCTGTATTAATTGGCATATTTACCGGCTAGTATATTTCAGTAAAAAATTTGTAGATGCCAATCCCGGTTATTATTATTCCAATAATAGCAGGTATTAATCTGCCCAACCATTGAGGCTGCTTTGTTTGCACTACAAATTCAGTCGGCTTATCTTTATTATAAAATACAGTTACCGTATCGCCCTTTTTATATTGACCTGGGTAAGATAATTGAAAATCCTGTTCTATAGGGCCGGTAATCCATTCTTTTTGGCGGGTTACAAATCTGATAATTATTGTATCGTTTGCACTATTATCACCCGATGAGATATTTGACGATCCCTCAAATACAATACCTTCTACACTTTCGCCTGTTTCAAATAATTTATTTTTTGCAGGTTTAAAAAACATTGAGAATAAAAATATTAAGATACCAAACGCAATTAATAAATAGGGCGTATAAGGCTGTAGTAATGCTTCGGGCATATGCGTTTATTTTAAAAGATATATTTAAATGGTTTGTTTAAATTGAGAACAACGCTTATTGAAACTAATTAATTTTTCAATGCTAGCACCTATCATTTAAAAAGCCTGTTAACTGGCTGCATAGCATTACCGGCAGTACAAGAGTGCGACGCAAGTGCTGCTGCTACCTGTATTGCAGCCGGGTACATTATGTAAGCTTCCCTTATTTTTTTAACAGGTTTTGATTAAATAGTTGCAGTATACGTTTGTACTCATCCGTCCAACTGGAGGGTTCTATAAAACTGTGGTCTTCAACAGGGTAAGAGGCCAGCTCCCAGTTATTTTTTCCCAGTTCTATAAGGCGCTGCGCCAGGCGAACAGCATCCTGGTAATGCACATTTACATCAACCATACCATGACAAATAAGCAAATGATTTTCAAGCCCAGCAGCAAAGTTAATGGGAGAGGAACGCTGGTAGGCAATACTATCGTTATAAGGTTGATTTAAGATGGCAGATGTATAGCCATCATCGTAATGCCCCCAATCAGTTACAGGTCTTAAAGCTGCCCCGGCTTTAAATACATTGGGCTGGGTAAAAAGTGCCATCAACGTCATAAACCCACCATAACTGCCGCCATACATGCCAATACGATTTGGATCAATACCATATGCTTTTACCAGGTAATTGGCAGCGTCTACTTCATCGTTAAGGTCTTTACCACCCATATAACGATATATGGCTGTACGCCAGTTCCGGCCATAGCCTGCACTGGCCTGGTAATCTATATCAATTACAGTATAGCCTTTATCGGCCAGCAGGTTATTAAACATAAACTCGTGATAATAATAACTCCAGCCATAGGTAACATTTTGCAGGTATCCGGCACCATGTACAAATATTACAGCGGCTTTATTTTTGGTAGCTTTTACAGGCTCATAAATACGGGCATATACGGGCATGCCATCCCTGTTGGTAAAGCTGATAATTTTTGTATCACGCCAAGGGTAGGCTTTCCATTCATCGCTCATGGCTTTGTTGGTAACCTGCAGTGGTTTTGCGCCGGGTGCATTTTCCTGTACATATAATTCCCATGGTTTGTTTTGGTAGGAATAGCGGTAAGCAATATATTTTTCATCAGGGGATATGCTTATTTCGTAACCACCGGTAAGCGAAGTAATTTTTTGTTTGTTACTGCCATCGGTATTAATGCGATAAACACTTTGTTTACCGGGGTGTTCTTCGTTGCTGATGATGTAAAAATATTGTTTATCGCGGCTTAGCCTGGCTTCCTGAATTTCGTAATTGCCCTGTGTGATTTGCTTTTTGGTTTGGGTGTTTATATCAACCACATACAAATGGCTATAACCGCTGGATTCGCTTTGAAAATAAAAACTATGATCATTTACCCAACCTGTATTGGTGCTACCTACCCAGGCAATACCCGGGCCTGCAATCCAGGCTTCATCACGTTGATGATCGAGTAATTGCAGTTCGCCTGTGGCTGCATTTAATTGCATTAGCCAGCGGTCTTTAAAATCCTGGGAAAAAATATCCAGCACTGCGGCAGTGCCTGTTTGGTTCCAGCTAACAGCATACACATATACATCACGTGGCTTGCGTACGGTATCGCTAAATTTTGCCGGATAATCCTTTGTATAATCGGGTTGCACGGTTATACCGGGTAAAGCATCTGTTTTAATTAATATGGCCGTATTATGCCATGTATCAAAAACATAGCAGGCATATTTGCCCTGGGGCACACCTGCTTTTCCACGGGTACTAATATTGGTGGTATAGCCCGAGGCAGTTATATAATCCGGCACATTGGCAATTGTTGCATTGGATGGGGCATCAACCAGATTATAGGTAAAAAATCTGCCATCCGGACTAACCTGTAAACTTTCCAGATTACTATTACCTGTGTATATTACGGGGATGCTATCTGCATGCTTAACCGCTTTTAAAAAATTGGTACGTGCCTCTTTTTGCTCCTTACGCTGAAGTAAAATATCAGAGGTGCTAAGTTGTTGTTGTTGTAACCAGGCGTCCTGTTCCCCTGGTTTTTTTGATGCAGGTTGCTCCTTTTGTATATCTGCCAGCTGCTTTGTAAAACCGGTTGCAATATTCCATGAAAAAAGTGTGTTGCCGCTTTGGTAGACAATACAACTATCATTCAAAATAAAATAAGGGTTGTATTCTGCTTCTGCTGTTTGTGTAATACGAGTTAGGTGGCTGGTAGCAATATCCATCAAATACAAATCTGCCTTAAAATCGAATGCTATTTTAGTATGGGCCTGGTTATAAACACCATTGGCAATTGCTTTTACCATTTGGGCATTGTTATATGTTTCTTTATTAATGGAGGCATTTTGCATTGAATAACTATAGGCAGAATCGCTTACAGATTTGGTTGGGTTCCAGTTAAAATAAATGGCAGAATTATCGTAACGCCATACAATATTGGTGGGCGATGTGCCAATCCATTTGGCATCCTGCATAATTTTTTCTACAGTTAGTGTTTGTGCATGGGCTATTTGGCTGGCCAGTATAAAAACAAGGATAGCGTATTTTTTCATAACAATATTTAAGTCAATAAATCTATAGCATGTAGTTCAAACACAATTTATTTTTTTGTTGCCGGCAGCAGATTATTTATGTGGCTTTACTTGCGTCGCACACTTGTAGGGTTAAATAATAGCTCAGCTTTTAAAAGGTTTAATAATAAAGAACCATATATAACAGCTGCCAATACATGTTTAATGTAGTTGTTTTGAAAAATATTTCACATACTTAGGTTTTGGCTGTATAAAAGCTGCAAAGTATTACCACCGTACAAGTGTGCGACGCAAGTAAAGCCCATTATTACCACCACTGCCTGGCTTATAAAAGTTTTAGTAATACCCCTAATATGGCTGCCACCAGTATAATTTGCGGCTCCTGAATTTTTTTTATGTACAATAATGCCAACACTGTTGCAACAGCTATTGCGGCCGTTGGTATATCTACAATAGAACGCATGGCAATTACTACCACTGCCCCCACCAAAGCACCAATTACGGCTGCGGTAATACCATCTACAAAAGCTTTGATGGATGCGTTTTTGGCAATTTTTTTAAAATAGGGCGCCGGTATAACGGTAAACAAATAACAAGGTAAAAATGTAGCCAGTGCTGCCACGCAGGCACCCGGAAAACCAGCTACCAAATAACCTATAAAGCCCACCGTTATAACCACCGGGCCAGGTGTAATCATGGCTACTGCAACAGCATCAACAAACTGGTGTTCGTTTAACCAGCCATATTCTGTAACCACACCGCCATGTAAAAATGGGACAATAGCTAGTCCGCTACCAAAAACAAATGCGCCGGCCTTGGTAAAAAACCAGGCAATTTGTATTAGGGTGCTGCTGCTATAATCCCAAAAGCCAATACCAGTTAGTAAAAAAGAGGGTAATGCCTGTGGCTTTTTAAGCCAGGCAGGTGGTGCTTTTATAATCATATATATAAATCCGGCAGCTACAAATAAAAGCACTTCCTCTGTTTGAGTAATTACGGTAATGGCAAGTGCTACCAAATAAAATAGCCAGAGTATCCATTTTTCCTGTATAGCTTTCCACGAAAATTTACTTACCGATTTTGTGGTAAGTTTATACGAACTCATACCAATTATACCAATAACAGCGGCACCCACACCATAAAATACAGCCTGCATCCAGCTAATGCCACCATACAGTTTATATACTATGCCCAATACCACCACCATTAAAAAAGAAGGTATTACAAAAGCCAATCCCACCAGGGTGGCGCCCAATACACCATAATGCACAAAACCAATATAAATACCCAATTGCGCTGCCAAAGGGCCGGGTGCCAATTGGGCCAATGCCAGGCCTTCCTTATATTCTTCTTCGCTAATCCACTTACGTTTTTCTACCAGGTCTCTTTGCATATACCCTACCAGCGCCACGGGGCCACCAAAACCAGAATAGCCCAGTTGTAAAAAATAGAGTACCAGTTGTTTAAGCGAGTAAACAGGCTTAGTCGTTGTTGTATTTAACTCCATAATACATTGTTTTAAAGTAATTTTTTTGTGAGCCAGGCAACGCTGCAACAATTAAGCATATTTGCGTCGCACTCTTGTACGTTCGGTTATTAATTTGGCAATGCGAATCTATATTATGGTTGTAGCCATCCCAATGTACCACCTGCCAGATAATACACTTTTAAGAAACCTGCATTTGTAAATACATCAGTAGCATTTTGAGACCGTTCATGGCCCTTATTACATACACATACAATCATATCATCCTTAGAAAACTGTGGAGTATTAGCTTCAATGGTTTCTACAGGCAAATTGATAGCGCCCGGTATATGTTGTTTCTCAAATTCCGCGGAAGAGCGGATATCCACAAGATGCAGTAATATATTTTGTTGTTTAAGTGCTTCTATCTGTTCTTTAGCAATTGATTGTGGCATAATGTAAACATCTATTTATTATATGCAAACAAATTACAATCTCCTCATCAGAAATAGCATACAATTTACTTTTTGTACAGATACTACTTTTTTACTAATGCTTTACGGTAAGCTGAAGGGTTTTTGCCCGTATGCTTTTTAAAAATACGCGTAAAATGGCTTTGATCGCTAAAGCCGGTGAGATAGGCAATATCCGTAAGGGTATAATCAGGGTTTTGAAAAAGGTCGATGGCTTTTTCGATGCGTTGTTTGCGCAAATAATCTCCAAAGGATAGGTTATCAAAATATTTAGAAAATTCTCTTGACAGATAGGCAGCATTTACCTCAAGGTCTTTAGAAATTTCCTTTAGGCTTATATTGGTATCTATCTGGTCTTGCATCAACTCCTTTAGTTCTTTTACCCAGGCAGGTATTTTTTTGCCTTTGCTCTTTTTGTCCAGATAAGTATGGTATACTTCGAGCAGCAATTTTTCAAAGGGTTGCTGGGTGTGTTTTTCTTTATAATGGTATTTTGCCCAGCTATAAAGGGCATCATAGATTATCATGCCTTGTTGCAATTGCTCCTGATCGTTGATATAATTGTGTGATAAACCGGCAGAAATAGCCCATAAACCCGGGGCTTCTGCTGCCAGCTGGTGCCTGTCGGTATCTGCTGCACGAACAATAACTGCGATGATATCAATCGCCGGGTCTTTAATATTATATTCTTTAATAATGGCATCAAAAGTGCAATATTCATTGTAATGGGTAAGATGGGCGCCGGGTACATCAAATGGAATGGCATCGAGTTCCCGGGCAGCAGGCAACACCTGATCAAATGGTACATACAGAAATTCTGCCTGGGCATCTACCATTTTTTTTATAAGCCATGGACAGGCAATACGGTCAATTTTGGGGCGTTCTCTGGTAATCCATTTCATAAAATATAGTAGTAAATACCCCGTAATATACATAGCAATTAACGATTTTGGCTATTGACGGGATGTTTAACCAGCAACGCAGTGTAGGCAGAGTAGCAACAAAAAACAGCATACCTCGGTAAAATGATGCTTTACTAATTGCCTTTTTACAGCTGCCCAATGCCCGGAACGTACAAGTGAGTGACACAAGCGGCGCTGCCACAGGCAGTTATGCCGGTAACATAATATTCACAGGGCTGCCCTTGCTCCTCCGCCTGAAATGCTTACCTTTGCACACTTAAATTAAAAGACTTTCGTTAAAGCAACGGCTGTAAGCATTGTATTTATTACATTTCGCTTAAAGCTTACAGCTAAAAGCATCAATTATGGAAATAAGAAATATCGCAATTATTGCGCACGTTGACCATGGTAAAACCACACTGGTGGATAAAATTTTGCACACCACCAAAGTTTTTAGAGAAAACCAGGATACTGGTGATCTTATCATGGACAATAATGACCTGGAACGTGAAAGAGGGATTACTATTTTTAGTAAAAACGCATCAGTAACTTATAAAGGTGTAAAAATCAATGTTATAGATACTCCGGGCCACAGTGATTTTGGTGGTGAAGTAGAACGTGTACTTAAAATGGCCGATGGTGTATTATTGCTGGTAGATGCTTTTGAAGGCCCCATGCCCCAAACCCGTTTTGTATTGCAAAAAGCATTACACCTTAACCTGAAACCAATTGTAATTATTAATAAAGTAGATAAACCCAATTGCCGCCCGGATGAAGTGCATGATGCGGTTTTTGAATTATTCTTTAACCTGGATGCTACTGAAGAACAATTGGATTTCCCTACTTTTTATGGTAGTGGTAAAAATGGCTGGTTCAATAATTCTTTAACCCAATGTGAAGATATTACCCCGCTTTTGGATGGTATTATTAAATATGTACCACCGCCAACAATTAACGAAGGTGCTTTGCAAATGCAGATTACATCGTTGGATTATTCTTCTTTCCTTGGCCGTATTGCCATTGGTAAAGTTGCCCGTGGTGTAATAAATGAAGGACAAAATATAGCTTTAATGCAGGCCGATGGCAGCATTAAGCGTATGAAAGTACGTGAGCTTTATGTGTTTGAAGGAATGGGTAAAAGAAAAGTAACCGAAGTTGTGTGTGGTGATCTTTGTGCCGTTGTTGGTTTAGACGAATTTAATATTGGCGATACCATTGCCGATTTGGAAAACCCTGAGGCTTTACCCGTTATTAGTGTAGATGAGCCTACCATGAGTATGCTTTTCAGCATCAATAACTCGCCTTTCTTTGGTAAAGATGGCAAGTTTGTAACCAGCCGTCACTTAAGAGACAGGTTAATGAAAGAAACTGAGAAAAACCTGGCTCTTCGTGTAGAAGATACCGATGAAGCAGATAGTTTTCTGGTGTATGGACGTGGTATTTTGCACCTGGGTATTTTAATAGAAACCATGCGCCGCGAAGGTTATGAGTTAACCGTTGGCCAGCCACAGGTATTGGTAAAAACCATAGATGGTAAAAAATGTGAGCCTTATGAAATACTGGTGGTAGATGTTCCATCTGAATTCAGTGGCAGGGTAATTGACCTTGTAACTCAGCGTAAAGGCGAAATGCATATTATGGAAAGCAAGGGCGAAATGCAGCACCTTGAATTTGAAATACCGTCAAGAGGTTTAATTGGCTTACGTTCCAATATGCTTACCAATACTGCTGGTGAAGCCGTTATGGCACACCGCTTTAATGAATATAAACCCTGGAAAGGACCCATCCCCGGCAGAAATAATGGGGTGTTAATTTCTAAAAATCAGGAACGCACCACCGGTTACTCTATTGATAAATTACAGGATCGTGGTACTTTCTTTGTTGATCCGGGTGAAGAGGTTTATGTTGGACAAATTATCGCCGAGCATATTAAGCCAGGCGATCTTATTGTAAATGCCACAGAGCCTAAAAAATTAACCAACCACCGTGCAAGCGGTAGTGATGATGCTTCCCGCATTGCACCAAAAACATTAATGACGCTGGAAGAATGTATGGAATACATTCAACAGGATGAGTGTATTGAGGTAACACCTAAAAACATTCGTATGCGTAAAGTAATATTGAATGAGGATGACAGGAAGAAAGTATCTAAAAGCATGAAATCTGAAATGGTATAAAAACCATCTACAATAATCAAAAGCCATCGTAATTACGGTGGCTTTTTTTATGCAATTCTACCGTGCTTATGTTATAATGAAGTATTTTTTTGATGTCAGCTTTGGTACATGTAGCAGCTACACTTGCCACGCTCGGTTCAAGGTTCCTCTTTCATGCCAACAGTTAAAAACTACAGGGCATTGCTAAAAATATGCAGGTTGTTTTACTCACCCCCGCAAATAAAATGGCCCGGTTAAACAACCAGGCCATCATAATCAAACCACCAAACATCTTATAAAAAAAGTCTTATTCGTTCACCTTAGCCCATTTAATAATCATTCAACTGCTTTAAAAGCAATACGCCTGTTCTTCAATTAGTTTTTCCGCAATTCTTCTTCTGGCAGCCTTAGTATTAAAAGGTGCTACTTTAGTAAAGCGTTTTAAACCTATATGCATCATTTTCAGCTCATCCCCATCAGCAAAAGCATTTAATGCATCTTTACCGGCCTTATTAATTCTATCGGCTGCATCATACAAATAGGTTTGCATCATATCGTTTTGCAGACTTGCCGCTGCTGCACCATAGGTGTCCGTAAGCTTTGTTACCCTTAATAAGGCACTCTCTGCATTATAAGTTTCAATTAGCATATCGGCTATATTCATAATTAATTCCTGTTCCTGTTGCAGGTTGGCCATTAATTTCTGCACCGCCGCACCAGCCACCATTAAAATGGCTTTCTTAAAATTGGCAATATATTTTCTTTCCTTAGCAAAAACAGCGTCTTCTTCGTCATCAAAAGAAGGTATGCTCATCAACTCCTTACTTACTGCCAAAGCAGGGCCCATCAGGTTAATACTACCCTTCATGGCGCGTTTTAGCAACATATCAACCATCAGCAGGCGGTTAATTTCATTGGTGCCCTCGTATATGCGGTTAATACGGCTATCGCGGTAAGCACGGCTTATTTCATATTCATCGCTAAAACCGTTACCGCCATGTATTTGTAAACCTTCATCTACCACATAATTCAAAGATTCGCTGCCATATACTTTTACCAATGCACATTCAATGGCATATTCTTCTGCCGCACCCAAAAATGCTTTGTCAAATGCAACGCCCTGTTCCAACAATGCTTCTTCCTTATCACTAATATATTTACCTGTACGGTAAGTAGCAGATTCGCACACCCAGGTGCGGATAGCCATTTCGGCCAGTTTATGTTGTATAGCCCCAAAATTGGCAATAGCAGTTTTAAATTGTTCACGGTTGGTGGCATAATTGGTAGAAATACCCACCACTTTTTTCATGGCGCCCGATGTAGCAGCACCCATTTTATACCTGCCAATATTTAAAATATTAAAAGCAATAATATGCCCACGGCCAATTTCGCCCAGCACATTTTCTACCGGCACTTTGCAATCCTGAAAATATAGTTGAACGGTAGAAGAGCCTTTAATACCCATTTTTTGTTCTTCGGGTCCAATGGTAAAACCATCAAAATCCCTTTCAACAATAAAAGCAGTAAAATCCTTGCCATCTACTTTTGCAAAAACCGTATATACATCTGCAAAACCACCATTGGTAATCCAGCATTTTTGGCCGTTTAACAAATAATGTTTCCCATCTGCACTAAGGGTAGCTGTTGTTTTAGCACCCAATGCATCACTGCCACTATTGGGCTCTGTGAGGCCATAAGCGCCTATCCATTCACCCGTTGCTAATTTAGGCAGGTACTTATTTTTTTGAAAATCTGAACCAAAATATAAAATGGGCAATGAACCAATGCCGGTATGCGCAATTACCGAAACCGAAAAAGAATAACCATAACCCAGTCCTTCACTTATAATAGAAGAGGTAATAAAATCTTTACCCAAACCTCCATAGCTTTCGGGTATGCTTACACCCAGCAAACCCTGCTCACCTGCCATTCGTAAAAGGGAAGAAAGAAACTCAGGTTCCATTTTCTCAATTCTGCCATAGTTGGGGGCTACTTCTGTTTCCATAAATTGATGGCACATGGCAAGTGCCATCTTTTGCTCCTCAGAAAAATTTTCGGGAATAAAAGTTTCATTTGCCAGACTTTCCTTTATAAGCCATTCACCGCCTTTAAGGCCAGTTTTATTCATTTGCATGGTATTCATAGTTGCTGCATTTGCAAGTTAAACTCCAATATCAAACCAAAGTTTAATGTTGTTTTATTGCATATGATGCCCGTAGCAGCCCAAATGGAAAAGCTATACCAACAAACCGAAAAAAAATAACGCTACAATGCAACAGGAGCGTGCATTACAGCACATTCTATTTTATTAAATCAGAGGACTAAACCAAATGTTAAAGCCCAAACTGCTATTTTGTTTTGTGATAAACGGCTTTAAAACGGGATGAAATAACGGGGGCATTTTCTTATGTTTCCTTTTTATAGAAAAAATTTACGCCAGGCGGAATTATCTGTAAAAAAAAGGAGCCTGTTTCCACTAAAAAAAGCCCTGTAAACAGGGCTTTTGGCTTTTATGCAGCAGCGTTGTTTAAACGATCTCTTTTACTACATTGGCAATTACTTTAGATTTACCCAATGTATAATAATGTAATACTGGTACGCCAAATGCTTTCAACTCCCTGCTTTGTTGTACCAGCCATTCTGTGCCTACTTTTTCGCAATCTTCGTCAGATTTGCATTTCATGATCTCGTTGGATAAATCAGTTGGTATATCTACATGAAATATGCGGGGCAGTACAGATAATTGCTTTTTGGAAGTAATGGGTTTTAAACCGGGTATAATGGGTACATCAATACCATTATCGCGACAGGCTTTTACAAAATCGTAAAACTTCTGATTATCAAAAAACATTTGGGTCATTATATATTCAGCACCCGCAGCTACTTTTTCCTTTAAACGGTTAAGATCTATTTCGGGGTTGGGCGCTTCAAAATGCTTTTCAGGGTAGCCGGCTACTCCAATACAAAATTTTGTTTTGCCGCCATTACGTATATCTTCATCAATATATACCCCATGGTTTAAATCTGAAACCTGTTTCAACAGATCAATGGCATATTGGTGGCCGCTGGGTTCTGGCTCAAAACTGGCTTCATTTTTAGCTGCATCGCCTCTTAATACCAAAACATTGTCTATACCCAAAAAATTTAAATCTATCAGTGCATCTTCTGTTTCGCGCATGGTAAAACCGCCACAAATAATATGGGGTACAGCGTCAATTTTATAATGGTTCATTACCGCTGCACAAATACCAACTGTACCGGGTCTTTTGCGTACTTCTACCTTTTCAAATGTACCATCGGCCCTTTTTTTAAATGCGGTTTCGCTGCGGTGGTAGGTAACATTTATCCAGGATGGTTTAAATGCCATTAACGGATCCAGATGATCGTATATTGAGGTGATACTCTTGCCCTTTAATGGGGGCAATACTTCAAAAGATACCAGTGTTTCTTTGGCCTGTTGTATATGGTCGGTTACTTTCATGTTTACTGTTGGCTGTTTATACTTTGATGTACCATACACCCTATATGGGTTTACCGCTGCTATAGAAACGGAACGTACAAGTGTGCGACGCAAGCGGCGATGCCATTTGCGATACTGCCCGGTACAACATTGTTGTTAAATAGTTGCGCAAAATAAAGCAAAAAATTGGCAGCATGCGTTTCTGAAACAGTTGTTAAGATAAACGTTGCCCGCTGCATATTGTTGGGCTTACTGTATTTTTGTTTAAATACTTACACCGTGAGCTTAGTTATTAAAACAAATAATCTGGTAAAAACCTACCGTAACCGTACCGTGGTTAGCAATGTATCTATTGAAGTTAATCAGGGCGAAATAGTTGGTTTGCTGGGCCCCAATGGTGCCGGTAAAACCACAACTTTTTATATGGTAGTGGGCTTAATACAACCAGATGAGGGGCAAGTGTTTTTAAGTACTGAGGAAATTACCAAACTACCCATGTATAAAAGAGCCCAAATGGGTATTGGCTACCTGCCGCAGGAAGCCAGCGTTTTTCGCAAACTAAGCGTGGAAGATAATATTATGGCCGTTTTGGAAATGACCAAAATGAACAAACAGGAACGTAAGGATAAACTGGAATCGCTGTTAGACGAATTTAACCTGCAAAGAGTACGCAAGAATAATGGCGACAGCCTGAGTGGTGGCGAAAGACGCAGAACAGAAATTGCCCGTGCCCTGGCGGTAGACCCTAAATTTATTTTGCTGGATGAACCTTTTGCCGGTGTAGACCCGATTGCAGTTGAAGATATTCAAAGCAATGTGGCCCGCTTAAAATATAAAAACATTGGTATTCTCATTACCGATCATAATGTAAATGAAACACTCTCCATTTGCGACAGGGCATACCTGCTGATTGATGGTAAAATATTTAAACATGGCACTGCCGAGCAGTTGGCCGAAGATGAACAGGTACGTCGACTGTACCTGGGCACCAACTTTGAATTAAAACGCAAAGACTGGATTATTGAAATGGGTATGAAAGATGCTACCCTGCCAGCAGAAGATGGGATAGAAACCCCTGCCGGCGAATTGCCTTAAACCAACAACATTATCTATTTTAATTCTTAACAGGGCGTTTCCCTGCGGGCCGGGCTTTACGCTGCAAGTCCTCGCCAGGCGGGGCTTGGCTGTGGGCTTTCCGCTTCAATCCCTAACGCAAAATCTGGGAATAGTAAAAAAATACCCTCAAATAAATGGTATATCCACTATAAAATAGCCGGGCTTTTAAATAGCTTATACTAATTTGATAATGATTGCTTATTTTGCTGCCATTAGGCATGAAAATCTTATCACCGGCAATATCGCGTTTGGCCCGTTTACGGTACGGCAATATAGAACAATGGATTAATAACCCCATTGATGCGCAGCGTGAAGTATTACAGGATTTGGTTACCCATGCCCAAAATACAGAGATAGGCCGAAAATATGGGTTTGATACGCTTTTTGCCATTCGGCGTTTTAAAGAGAAAGTGCCCATTCAGGAATATGATGATATTAAGCCCTATATAGAAAGACTGATAAACGGCGAACAAAATCTTTTATGGAATACGCCTGTTGCCTGGTTTGCCAAAAGCAGCGGTACAACCAACGATAAAAGCAAGTTTATTCCCATTACTGAGGAAAGCCTGCAGGATTGCCATTACCAGGGTGCAAAAGATATTCTCTCCCTTTATTATCATTTTAATCCGGATAGTGATTTGCTTACAGGAAAGGGATTGGTAATTGGTGGCAGCCATCAGGTTAGTACCATGAATGAGGAAACCTATTGTGGCGATTTAAGTGCCGTACTTTTACAAAACACTCCATTTTGGGGGCATTGGATACGCACCCCCGAATTATCTATTGCCCTGATGGATGAATGGGAAACCAAGATTGAAAGTCTGGCCCTTTCTACTATTAGTGAAAATGTTACTTCCATATCAGGAGTGCCCACCTGGACACTGGTTTTAATAAAACGAATTTTAGAAATTACGGGCAAAGCAACCTTAAAAGAAGTTTGGCCAAACCTGGAATTATATATTCATGGCGGTGTTTCATTTACGCCCTACCGGGAACAATTTAAAAAGCTAATAGGCTCCGATATTTTTTACCTGGACATGTATAATGCCAGCGAAGGATTTTTTGCCGTGCAGGATAACCCGAATGAAGAAGGCATGTTATTGTTTTTACAACACGGTATTTTTTATGAGTTTATGCCCGTAGAGGAATATGGCAAACCTCAACCCAAAACAGTTGGTTTAAACAAGGTAGTATTAGATAAAAATTATGCCCCGGTAATAAGTACCAATGGCGGTTTATGGCGGTATTTAACGGGAGATACAGTACAGTTTACTTCGCTGTATCCCTTTAGAATAAAAGTTAGTGGCCGACTAAAACATTTTATTAATGCGTTTGGAGAGGAGTTGATTGTAGATAACTCTGATAAAGCCATTGCCATTGCCAGTGAAAAAACAGGTGCCATTGTTAACGATTATACTGCAGCCCCCGTTTATTTTAGCGAACTTGCCAATGGTGCACATGAATGGCTGATAGAATTTGATACACCACCTGATAACCTAGCCCGTTTTGCATATGAATTAGATTGTGCATTAAAATCGCTTAACAGCGATTATGAAGCCAAGCGACATAAAGATATAGCACTGGGTTTGCCATTGGTGCATAACCTGACAAAAGGTGTGTTTGCCCGATGGTTAAAATACAAGGGTAAATTAGGGGGCCAGCATAAAGTACCACGCCTTTGCAATAACCGGCAGTATATTGATGAAATTCTTGAAATTATTAAAGAGGATAAAGTCTGAAAATAACATCTAATTACGCAGCTTAGTACAATTTTAAGTTGCCTACTATTACAATGAAATTGCTTAGCAAAACGATATTATATGTTTTTCTGTATTGTATGCTGTTGCTGATAATATTACCCGGTAATTTACTACAGTTAAAGCAATTATGGATAAGGCACCAAATGCAGGAGCAACTGGAACAAGCAAATAATATTACCATAACCCACCTGCAACCAGGCAACATTAAATGGATTCACAAAGGCAAAGAAATGCGCATAAATGGCGCCATGTTTGATGTAGAAAAATATACACTGGAAACAGATGGTACCATTACCGTACAAGGATTGTTTGACAGTGCAGAAGATAAGCTTGCCATGGAAGTGGCTCAAACCCAAAATAACAACGGTAGCAGCACCAGAAAAATTTTTGAGCAATACCTCAGTAATATACTTCAATTACCACAACAGCAATATCGTTTTGAAGGCTTTGTAATAAATACCCTTAATTCTTTCCCACAGGTACGCCATCAGGATATTACGGAATGTAATAGAGAAACCATTAAGCCTCCGCCCAAAGCAAGCCTTATATAGCATATACCTATAACAGTTGCAGCACTATTGGTAGCCTAACATTGAACCATATATTAAAGGTTCCTTGCGTCGCACACTTGTACTGTAGCAAATAAAGCAGCTGTATGCAGCCATATACATATAGGTATATACTTTATTGGCATAAGTATAATTTATGCCAGTTGCCATTTACATTTAATTTTTTAGTGCGTATAAATTAACCGGTAGCACTAAATGTTTGCTGCATTGAGATATGTAGTAAAAGAGTGCGACGCAAGTAAAGCATCATAGCTATACTGCTGCCGGGCTACCTATTTATATAATTCACTACATGTGTTCAATCACCAAACTACAAGTATGAAAAAAATAGTTTTATCCATTATAGTATCCATTCTATATTTTATTGCTGGTGCCCAGGAAGAAAATATAAAAGATACCCTTCAAACAGAACCTGCCAGGCTTAGCGAAGTAATTGTATATGCCAATAAATTTCCGGAAAGTGCCAAAACAGTTGCACAATTTGTACAGGTTATTAAAAATAAAACTGCCCTTCGTTTACAACCCAATACAGCCGATGTATTGATTAACTCGGGTAATGTATTTGTACAAAAAAGTCAGCAGGGCGGAGGCAGCCCCGTTATTCGCGGCTTTGAAGCCAGCAGGGTATTGCTGATGATTGATGGTGTACGCATGAATAATGCCATTTACAGAGCAGGCCACCTGCAGAATATTATATCGGTAGATAATATGCTGCTGGACAGAATTGAAATTTTGAATGGCCCATCTTCAACACTATATGGCAGCGATGCTTTAGGTGGTGTAGTTAGTATGTTTACCCGTAAACCACAATTATCGCCTACAGGCAAAACGCAAATTAACGGAGATGCTACGGTAAGATATGGCACCGCCAATCAGGAAGCCAGAGGCAATATTACTGTAAACATTGGCGGTAAGCAATGGGCGTCTTTAACTTCTGTTACCTATGGCTCTTTTGGCGATATGGTTCAAGGTGCACAAAGACAAAGCGCCTACCCCGATTTTGGCAAAAAGAATTTTATTGTACAAAGAATCAATGGTACCGATAGCGCCTTTACAAACCCAGATCCCAATAAACAGGTAGCATCTGGCTACAAACAAATTGATGTTACACAAAAGTTTCTTTTTCAGCCAAACGCCAATACCAGCCATGTATTAAACATCCAGTTTAGCAACACAAACAATATTCCACGCTACGACAGGTTAAGCGAAAATGCAAATGGCAAACCATCTTATGCCGAGTGGTATTATGGGCCACAAATGCGTAATATGGTGGCTTACCATTTTAATGCACAAAAACTAAATGGGTTTTTTAGTGACCTTTCTATAACTGCCAATTACCAGCATTTAGAAGAAAGCCGCATCAGCCGCAGGTTTAAAAGCAATAACAAAGATTTCAGGTGGGAGCAGGTAGATGTATTTGGTGCTACCATAGATTTAAAACATTACAGCGGTAAAAATGAATTACATGTAGGCGCCGAGAGTTATACCAATTTTGTAAGCTCTACAGCGCAAAGGGTAAATATAGCCACCAATGCCATCAGCCGCATTACAACCCGCTATGCCAATGGACCAACCAGTATGGCTTTTAATGCCTTATATGCACAGCATACGTATAAATTCAGCAACCGCCTAACACTTAACGATGGGCTGCGGTTTAATCTGGTAAAATTGGATGCTGTTTTTGCCGATACAACTTTAATGCATTTTCCTTTTAATAAAGCCACACAAAATAATGCGGCAGTAACAGGAAATATTGGCCTTGTGTATACTACCCCAAAAGACCTGCGCCTGGCATTTTTGGTAAGCAGTGGTTTTAAATCGCCTAATGTAGATGATTTGTCTAAAGTATTTGAAAGTGCTGCCGGAATGATAATAGTTCCCAACCCCGATATTAAACCAGAATACACTTACAATACAGAACTAAATTTTAATAAATACGCCAAAAATTTTAGCCTTGGCGGCGCTATTTATTATACCTGGTTTAGAAATGCATTGGTAGCAGATAAGTTTCAGTTTAACGGGCAGGACAGTATTATATTCGACGGCGTAAAAAGCCAGGTAATGGCCAATCAAAATAAAGCCAGTGCTACTGTTTTTGGTTTTAACCTGAACATGTCTTACACTTTTGCAAAAAATACTGCTTTTGAAGGTTCATTTACCTATACAAAAGGTACTTATAAAAATGCAGGTACTACAATGCCTTTAGATCATATACCACCCGTATTTGGCCGCATTGCCATAAAACATACAGCTGCTAAATGGAATGCAGAATTTTTTAGTATTTACAATGGCTGGAAACGCATTAAAGACTATAACCTTAATGGAGAAGACAATGAACAATATGCCACAGCAGATGGTATGCCATCCTGGTTTACCTTAAACCTGCGTGGCGCTGTAAACCTTGGCAAAAACAGCACCTTGCAATTATTGGCAGAAAATTTATTAGACCGCAACTATCGGTATTTCGCAAGTGGATTTTCAGCTGCGGGCAGAAATTTTGTGATATCTCTAAAAACGGGTTTATAAACAACAGTTATGTAACCAGCAGTGCTATTTTATGGCATCGCCGCTTGCGTCGCAGTACGTTCATCGTTCCTCTTTTATGGCAACAGCAGGGTATGCATTTTAGTTACCCTGCTGTTTTTTTCTTGTTCATTCCCCATTTATTAGATTTTTTAGTTGGTTCTATGACTGTAAAAAGCTTACTTATATGCTGCAGTACAAGTGTGCGACGCAAGAGGTGATGCCATAGAAATGTATTGTTTGGCTAAAAAACATGTTACAACCCATACTTGTAGGAAATACCCCATAAAAAAAGGCTGATGTTTTGCAACATCAGCCTTTTAAATAAACAAATTGGTACTATTTTTTATAGGTGATTTTATAAATATTACCCGTAGCATCATCAGCTACATACAAGCTGCCATCGGGGCCCTGTGCCAGTCCGCAAGGTTTAGGCTGACCTTTATCGCCTGCAAAACCATCAGCAAAAATTTCCCATTCGGCGGTAGGCGTATGGCCTTTAAATGGTACAAATGCTACCAGATAACCTTTTTGTAATTCTGGCGATTTACCATGAAATGCTATAAAAGCACCCTGCTGGTATTTTGCCGGAAACTGTTTGCCTGTATAAAACACCAGGCCATTGGGTGCCAAATGCGCCGGAAAAGCTACTACCGGATCCTGTGCATTGCTGCCACCTTCAATGGTGCCATTGCCGCCATATTCCGGAGCCAGTATTTTTTTATGCTGCTGCTGATCATAATATACATAAGGCCAGCCACCGCTACTGCCTTTATGCAGTTCATACATTGTTTCTGCAGGTAAAAGATTATTTTGCTCAACAGTAAATAATTGGGGGTATAAATCATGTAATACATCCCTGCCATGCTGCATAATAAATAAGGATTTGGTAGTAGTGTTCCAATCCAGTCCCACCACATTTTTAAAACCGGTAGCATAATGAACACCTTCTTTGTACCCCTGATTTAATTGATTGGTTTTAAACATCCAGATACCACCTACAGAATCTAATAAGGGGCATGGGTTTGGTGCCTGGCGGGCAGTATCACTTAATAAGCAGGAATTACTGTAAGAACCAATATTAACATAGATATTGTTTTTATTATCTACAGTAATGGATTTTGAATTATCCCTGTTATGGTTTACCAAACCAGTAATAATTTTATCGGGCTGGCTGGGATTGGTTACTTCGCCTTTGGCATTTAGCGTATATCTAAAAACATCATCATTGGAAGATGCATATAAGTAATTGTTTTTAATGCATATACCAGTACCCGGATAATCGCCAAAGCCGGTTGTTTCATCAATAATGCCATCGCCATCATTATCTTTTAAATAGTAAATGCCTTTACCATCTTTTAACCTGGATAGTTTTACATAAATACCACCCTGTGGTGTAATGGCCAAATGTCTTGCTCCATCCATTCCCTGCATAATAACTGCTGCGCTAAAACCTTCTGGTAATTGCAGTCCGCCAGCCTTTATGTTTACAACAGTTTTTGTGGTAGAATCAGCATCTTTTGCAAAAATGGCAGGTGCTATAGCCATTGCAGTTAACAGCAGAAATATCTTTAAATTTTTCATGTACACAACAAAATTTTAGAGCGTGAAGATAGTGTAGTAAAGGCTTTATAATTGTGATAATATTCTATCCAAAGCAGCGATTAATTGTGCTGCATTTTTGATTGAGAACACCAAGGGTGGCTTTATTTTAAGTACGTTATGCAATGGCCCATCGGTGCTTATTAAAAAACCCTGCTCCTTCATTTGCTCAACAACCTTATCAATTTCAGCCACTGCGGGTTCCTTTGTAATCCGGTTTCGCACCAATTCAGCACCTACAAAAAGGCCATTGCCTCTTACATCGCCAATAATGGTATGCTTTTGCATTAGGTTTTTAAGCCCCTCAAGCAAATAGTTACCGGTATCTAATGCATTTTGCTGCAGCTCTTCCTGCTGTATGGTTTCCAAAACAGCCTTGCCGGTAGCCATAGAAACAGGATTGCCGCCAAAAGTGTTAAAGTATTCCATACCTGTATTAAAAGCCTCTGCAATTTTAGCGGTAACCACTACTGCAGCTAATGGGTGGCCATTGCCTATCGGCTTACCCAGCACAACAATATCCGGTATTACGTCCTGTAATTCAAAACCCCAAAATTTGCTACCTACCCTGCCAAAACCCACTTGTACTTCGTCGGCAATACAAATTCCACCAGCAGCTTTTACATGCTTATATACATTTGACAGATAGTTGGGTGGCAAAGGAATCTGGCCTCCCACACCCAATAAAGTTTCACATATAAAAGCAGCCGGCGATTTACCTTCCCGGGCCATAAGTGCAATACTATTTTCAACATCAGCAGCATATTTTTCTCCGGCATCAGGATCATCATACCCATATGCACCGCGATACTGATCGGGATTGATGGCTTTGTGTATATAGGGTTTTTGAGCAAATCCGCCTTTACCATCGAATTTATATGGGCTCATTTCTATTGCCGCTGTGGATGTACCATGATAAGCATGATCGAGCACAATTATATCCTGCTGCCCGGTAATATGCCTGCTGATACGAATAGCAAGATCATTGGCCTCACTGCCGCTATTGGTAAAATAACAAACATGTAATTGGGGTGGCAAGGTGGCTGTAAGTGCTTTGGCAAAATCAACCAAATTATCGTGCAGGTACCTCGTATTGGTATTAAGCGAAGTCATTTGCTGGTACATTGCTTTTACAACAGTTGGGTGGCAGTGCCCCACATGACTTACATTGTTTACACAATCAATAAACGTATGTCCTTTATCATCGTACAGATATTGTAATGCTCCTTTTAATATTTTTAAATGTTGCTGGTAACTGATACTAAGGTTCGGACCAATAAAGTGCTTACGATCCAGTTCCAGTTGGTTATAGCTATCATTTTGCTGAATGATGGATGCATATCCACAGGCCAAACGAAATGTGTTATGTGCTTTAACCGGATTGATTTCAATAAGTGCAAACAATAATTCCCAGGCTGGTTTTTCGGAAATAAAATGATGTTCATTATTAGTTGCTATGGAAGCATTATAGGCAGATTGTGTTACACTGATACAAAGCCTTACAGCAATAAGATAATAAAGCAGTTCTACTTCCTTTTCAGTTAATGGATAGGCCATATGATAGCCCTTAACTATTAAGGCGGCGGCATGTAATGGATTTTCAGTATTCATCATGGCATAGGTGCAGGCCACCGCCAGATTATTGATGAGTGCTGTATAGACCATATCGCTAAAATCAATAAGGCCTGTAACCTGATTACCAGATACCAGTACATTTGTATCGTTGGCATCGTGGTGAACATATGCGTGACGAAGGCCTGAAAGAAATGGCAAAACTTCAAGTTGAAATTGTAATAAAAAGTAGCCGGCAATTCTACGACTTTCGTGATTTTTTATACAATGCAGTTTTTTGTTGGCATCCATCGCATTACTGATATCCCACAAATAATATCGGTGCATGGCCGGATGGGAAAAATCTTGCAATGATTTATCCATGGTACCCAAAAACTCGCCAAAATTGATATGCAGTTCATCGGACCGTTGGTTGAGGTGTACCCAAAAATCTCCGGTAAGAAAGGATAATAAACGCAGGTAATAGGTATTCCCCTGCCAATGTATGGTGGTTAGTTCCTTGCCAAGGGTATTAGGCAGAAAAGTATAAAATTTATCAGCCACCGGGCTTTGTGAAAGATGTTGTACAATTTTTACCTGTGCATCAAAAAAATCATAACTGTGCTCATCGCTGGCAATTTTAAAAATGAATTTTTCACCCTGCGGAGTTTGCACCAAATAATTATATTCATATTCTCCGGTTAGGCTTTTTGCCGTTACGGTTAGCTGATAATGCGTTTGTACCAGCTGAATGATTTGTTCGAGTGTAAATGGCATATAACAAGTTTTATAGAATGGGTAGCCCCTTTTTGGATTGGACGCTGAAGAGTGCGACGCAAGTAAAGCTATATTGGAATACTTTAGTCGGGCTCATTATTTAATAATCTTTCAGGCAATTGTTTGGCAGCACTGGCACCCATTTTTTTAAGTTCCTCTACTTTGTTGATGATATTTCCACGACCAGTGGCTATTTGTTTAAAGGCATTATCGTAGGCGGTGCCTGCTTCGCTAATACGTTTGCCCACCAGTTCAAAATTATCGATAAAGCCATGAAATTTATCGTACAAAGCACCAGCCTTTTCGGCTATTTCTATGGCATGCTTATTTTGTAATTCTATGCGCCATAAATCGGCTACAATTTTTAAAACTGCCAGTAAATTGGTGGGGCTAACCAACAAAATTCTTTTGTCGTGGGCATATTTCCATAATTGGCTATCGGTTTTAACGGCTTCTAAAAAAGCAGGTTCAATGGGTATAAAGAGTAGCACATAATCGAGTGCCTGTGCATATTTGGGGTAATTTTTACGACTTAAACCATCTATATGCGCCCTTAGAGATTTGATATGATTGGCCAGCTGCTGCTGTTGTGTTACTGCATCTGTGGCGGCAATATATTGCTCCCAGGCAACTAATGAAACTTTTGAATCGATAATTACTTTTCGTAAATCGGGGTAGTAAATGGTTACATCGGGTTGCAGCCCCTTTCCATTTTCGTCTTTAATAATATTACCGGCATTGTCCTTAATAAATTCCTGCAGCAAATATTCCCTGCCTTTGGTAAGTCCGCTGTATTCTAAAATACTTTCCAGTATCATTTCGCCCCAGTTGCCCTGCATTTTGGTATTCCCTTTTAATGCGGTAGTTAGGTTATTGGCCTCCTGACTAACCTGCTGGCTCATGAGTATTAATTTTTCAATTTCTTTACCCAATGAAAAACGTTCTTTTGATTCCTTATCGTAAGTGTCTTCTACTTTTTGTTTAAAATCGCCGAGCTGTAGTTTTAACGGATCGAGAATGGCTTTCAACTTTTCTTCGTTTACCTGTGTAAATCTGGCAGTTTTTTCTTCGAGTATAGATTGGGCCAGGTGTTTAAATTCGAATCGAAAACGTTCGCCTATTTGTTCTAATTCGGCTTTTTGTGTGGCCAGCTTTTCATCTGCAGATTGAAATTTTGCTTTAAACATAGCCAGCTGATCTTTTAACAGCTGGTTATCCATTTGCAGTTTTGGTAATTGCTGTAATTGTTGCTCCTGCATTTGTACCGTGTTTGCGGCTGCGGCATATCGTTCAGCAAGTTGTTGTTTTTGCTGTTGTAATACATCCTGTTGCTGTAGTAAAGTTTGCAACCTTTGGTCTAATTGATTAGCCCTTTCCAATAAAATAGCAGCTTTTGCGGCGGCCATATTTTTTACAATAAGTATGGTTATACCTGCACTGATGATGACGGTGGTGCTGATTATAAGCAGAAGTGTAGTATCCATAATACAGTAACTGTTTTATATAACAAATATTGTATGCCTTTGCTGCCATAAAAGTGGAACCCTGAACCGAGCGTGGCAAGCGGCGATGCCATATTTTTATTAGATGATACCAAAAAATACTTGTTCGTAAATACCCTGGCGTTTACCGGGCAATTTTTACAATATATTTTTTGCCCTTCATTTTCTCGTTTTGTATGCGCAGTAATAATTCTTTTACCTTTTGTTTTTTTACTGCCGTAAAGCAAACAAAATCTTTTACTTCTATCAGGCCAATATCAGCTTTATCCAGCTTGCCCTTTTGGGTAAAGAAACCTACAATATCAGTTTTATTTAGTTTTTCCTTTTTACCTCCATTTATAAAAAGTGTTGTCCATACGGTTGGCAAAGGTGGTTTTACTTTTATGGGCAACTGAAGTGTGGTAGCAATAGCTGCTACATATGCAGGTATGGTTTCTGTATCGTGCATCAGCAGGTATGCAGTGCCAGTAGCCTGCATGCGGGCTGTACGGCCGTTACGGTGTGTAAACTCTGCAGCGGTATGCGGCAAATGATAATGAATTATATGCTTTACCTCGGGTATGTCCAGTCCGCGGGCAGCAAGATCTGTTGCTACTAAAAACTGAGTGGTGCCATTACGTAATTTTACCAATGCCTGCTCTCTTTGCATTTGCTCCAAGCCGCCATGAAAGCAGCCGGCATCAATACCTTTTTGCTGCAACAAAGTGGTTGTACGCTCTACGGCTTCGCGGTGATTACAAAAAATAATTACCGAGCCTGTTTGTATAAAGCAAAGCAGCTGATAAAGGGCATCTATTTTATCTTTTTCGGCAGATGCTACCAGTTTTATTTCCAATGCAGGTGGTTCTTCCTGTATAGTAATATAATCCAGTACTTCGGGTTGTACAAGTCCAGTAAAATCTGGTATTACCAATGCTTTTGTGGCAGATACCAATATGCGTTTTTGCAGCTGTTGCAATTCACCCATTATAAATTGCATTTCTTCATCAAAACCCAGTTCCAGCGATTTATCAAATTCGTCCAGCACAATGGTGCTTATATCTTTTGAGGTAAAGCTATTACGCTCCATATGGTCTTTAATACGGCCGGGGGTACCAATTAGCAGAGTCGGGGGTTCTGCCATATTTTGTATTTCGGTTTGCATATCGTGCCCGCCATAACAACAGGCTACTTTAAAACCAGTACTCATTTTTTTCCATACCTGTTCAATTTGCAGGGCAAGTTCACGGGAAGGAGTTAGTATTAAACATTGCACCGTTTTAATATCTGCCCTTAAAAACGAAGCTACCGGTAATAAAAAAGCCAGCGTTTTACCAGATCCGGTTGGGGAAAGCAACACGGTACCAGCTTGTGCTGTAATAGTAGCCTGGGCAGCCTGCTGCATGGCGTTTAAGGCAGGTATTTCTAATCTATGTAATATGGCTTCCAGCTGTACTTGGGTAAACATGCGGCAAAGTTAACTGCTTAGGTGTACCCTACCTGATTGTTATGCCATAGGTAGCTTATTATTTTTTTTGATATCGGCTGTATCACTATAGCAGCTTTACTTGCCACGCTCGGTTCAGGGTTCGGGTTATATGGCAGCTTAGACAAACAACCAATAATTATCCGTTCCTTAATAAAATGCAAAATGAGTGCCGCAGCCAAAATTTAATTTGGCGGAATGCAGTTTGTTTCTGTACTTTGAATTTCAAAGTACTTTTATGACTGAGCAAGATCATCATTTAGATACCCTGCACGACATTAAGCAAATAATGGAACGCAGCAGCCGGTTTATTAGCCTTAGTGGATTAAGTGGTATTGCCGCCGGCAGCTGTGCATTGGTAGGTGCCTGGTTTGCTTATGGGGTTATAGCTAATAGCCGCGTAGAGGTAAAATCTATTCGTAGTATTGGCACTTCACCCGAACATTCTATAAGCATTAGCGACTGGATGGGTAACCAACTGGTACAAATAGCTTTGCTTACATTTATAGCAGCATTTACCCTATCATTTATTTTTACTTATATAAGAAGCCGTAAAACAAATACGCCCATTTGGGGCCACTCTTCCCGCCGGTTACTGATTAATGTGATGATTCCCATGCTGGCAGGTGGTATTTACCTGTTTAAATTAATAGAAAACCAGGCATTTGGTTTAATTGCGCCGGGCAGTTTAATTTTTTATGGTCTGGCTGTATTAAACGCCAGTAAATACACCTTACCCGAAACCCGCTATCTTGGCTACGCAGAAATGCTGGTGGGTATAATAAGCCTTTGGTGTATAGGATATGGTATATACTTTTGGGCCATTGGCTTTGGTGTACTACATATTGTTTATGGCATTCTTATGTGGTGGAAATATGAGCGTAATGGCTGATTTTAAAGGGTTTTAGCAAAACACTATCTTAATTACAACACACAATTCGCTTCTTGAATGAAGCAGCAGGAAATGAAAAATCCGATTGAAAATTTAAATAAAAATTTCGACAGCCGTGTACGTCTGGGTATTATGAGTGCCCTGATAGTGAATGCAGAAGTAAATTTTAACGAGTTGAAAGAATTGATACAGGTTACTGATGGCAACCTGGCCAGCCATCTAAAAGCACTGGAAGAAAATGGTTATATTAAAGTACATAAAGGTTTTATAGGTCGTAAAACCAATACAACCTATACCGCTACCAAGGCCGGTGAAAAAGCCTTCAAATTACACCTGGATGCATTGGAGGAAATGATCAGATCTGCTAAATAATTTTTTTATTTTTTTACTTTGTAATTCAAAGCACTTTCAAATGAATAAGATAATTACCGGCACCCATATCGCAATAACAATTTGGCTAGGCACCTGGCTAAGCCTTAGTATAGGTGTATTTGCCTATGTACTTTATAAAGACCCCGTAGATGCCATTATTGCGCTGATTATTTGTGCAGTGTTATCTGCATTAGCCAGTATACCCGCTTTATTGATTTTGTTTTTTACTGTTGAGCGAATACAAGCCTGCCGCATTAGCCTTTTCCAAAAGCAAACCTTGCTTTTATCATTACTACTGTGCATTTGCCTTTTATATGGTTTAATCATTGGCTTTTTTACAGATATACAGGGAAACGAATTGCCGGACTGGGATGATTTTTACTATACCACCGGCGGTTTTACCGCAGCCCTGTTTATAGCAAGTGCCATTGCCTATGGTGTACAATTACAAACTATCAAACAATACTTCAACATATCCAATTTTTCAACAAAACAAATCAACACAAATATGGACAATTATCAACTGGAGCCGCAGGGGCCCGCCGCCAATAATAAAACCCTGATTAAAGCCATTGTTACCGGCATACTAATTCTTGTAATGCTTATTCCCACACTTTTTGTATCTGGTCTTGTAACCGAAAGGCAACAAAGACAGGAAGAGGTGGTAGCAGAAGTAAGCAGCAAATGGTCGGCCAGGCAAACCATTAGCGGGCCGTATATTTACCTGCCCTATACCACTACCGAAAAAACCGCAGAGGGTAAACTAATAAAACACAATGAACATTTATGGCTTTTACCGGAAAACCTGCACGTAAAATCAACCATTACCCCCGAGGAAAGGCCACGCTCCATTTACAAAGTACTGTTGTATAAAAGCAATAGCACAGCTTCAGGTAATTTCAATATACAATTGCCTGAGGCCTTAGACTCGGCTCAAATACAATTTAATGCCGCCAGAATTTGCGTAGGCATCAACGATTTTAAAGGCATTGAACAAAAATTAATGCTCACTGCTAATGGAACAGCTGTAAACCTAACAGCAGGTTTACCGGCAAACGGTATTGATACCACAACCACAGGTTTATCGGCACCCATTCAGCTAACTGCAACTGATATTGGCAAAAACATTTCCTTCAACATGGATATTGCCCTTAAAGGCAGCGAGCAATTGCACTTTTTGCCATTGGCTGGTAATAGCGACTTTATAGTACAATCCAGCTGGGCCAATCCTTCTTTTGATGGCTCGGTACTTCCAGGTGAAAGAACCATTAACGAAGATGGTTTTACAGCTAAGTGGACATTCAATAATGCCAACCTTCCTTTCGGCACCAGTATCAGCGCACTCAATATCGGTAAGGAAGATCTTGCCTTTGGTGTAACCATGGTACAACCTGCAGATCAATATGCCAAAACAACACGTAGCGTAAAATATGCTATCCTGTTTATTGGGTTAACTTTTTGCCTGTTCTTTATTATAGAAATGATGCAGAAAAAACCATTTCACCCGGTGCAATATGTATTGGTAGGTTTGGCGCTAACTATTTTTTACACCCTGCTTTTGTCAATAAGCGAATTTCTGTTGTTCGATACCGCTTATTTAATCGCGGCCGTTGCCACCATACTACTCATCACCCTTTATGCCAAGGGGCATTTTGCCAGCTGGAAAGTGGCAGGCATTTTTGCAGGCATTTTAACGGCATTGTATGGCTTTATATTTATACTAATCCGCTTAGAAGACACTGCATTACTAGTAGGTAGCATTGGCTTGTTTGCCGTACTTGCCTTGGTAATGTATGCCAGCCGAAAAGTAAACTGGTATAACCCCTCTTTTCAACCCGCACAAACCGGATTAATGTAAAAAAAGTGATTAGCCCGACTACAGTTTATTAATGCAGCCTGCTTGCGTCGCACTCTTGTACTATAGCGCTTTATGCAACAAAGAATCTCAAAGCCTGATAATACAAACTGTAACCTTAACCCTGCAGCCTAATAGCAATTCTGCAGATGAACGGATTGCGACGCAAGTAGGCTGCCATAATAACAAAAGCCCGTATCAATAAACATTTAATAAATAATACCATGCATTCTTTAACTAAAAACAGGCAGGTTAAAATACCAGCCATCTGCATAAGGGGCGATACGGTTATATATAATAATTATAGGCCATCACATGCACTGCTTTGTAATAACTGATGATAATCATGTTGCATATTGTACGCTTAATAATGGTAGTAACAGGAAAAATATTATCTTGTTTGCGGCAATAATTGCATCCCATAATTCAACAATATAAAAAACCATCATGAGCAAGCCACAGCCATTATTCAAAGCATTTTACCACGCCTTTAAAGGAATGCAGTATTTTTTCTTTAACGACCGTAACGGCAAAATTCATTTAACTGCAACCATTGCCGTTATTATTATTTCGTTTGTTATGGGTTTATCTGCTACTGAATGGGCGCTTATTTTACTTTGTATTGCCGTAGTAATGGCCCTTGAAATGATGAATGCTGCATTAGAAAAACTATGCGATCTGGTACACAAAGAGTACCATCCATTTATTAAAATAACCAAAGATGTAAGTGCCGCAGCTGTACTATGGGCAGCCATTATTAGCGTGGTAATTGCATCCATCATATTTATCCCAAAAATTATTCTTCTACTATGATCAGAAAATTAAGTGAGCTGGAAAAAATGATCCTGCTCTCCACCGCCTTTACCCTTATTTTGGTAACCCTGCGTTATGCCATTACCAAAGAAAATGTATATCTGTTTTATCCCTGGAATTTGTTGCTGGCCATAGTGCCCTCTTTATTTAGCAGACAATTAAAAAAACAAAAACATATCACCATCGGCTCTTTGCTTTTATTAGGTGGCTGGTTACTTTTCTTTCCTAATGCGCCTTATATAGTTACAGATTTGTTTCATTTTCAGCAAAGGCCACCCGTGCCCTATTGGTGCGATTTGCTTATAGTAACAAGCGGTGCCTGGAATGGACTGGCCCTATGCTTTATTTCGCTGATGCAAACAGAGCGCTATCTTTCCCGCCACCTGCCTGCAAAATTTAGAACACCAGTCATCATTAGTTTATTGGTACTATGCAGTTATGGCATATATCTGGGCAGGTATTTACGCTTTAACAGCTGGGACATATTTACCCGGCCCATCAGTATCATGCATGTTACTATCAGTCATTTTATACAACCCTGGCAGCACCAGCAATTCTGGGCATTTACCCTATCATTTGCTGTATTATTATCACTCATGTATTTTACCATAAAAAAATTACCCGGTCTTTTAAAAACGACGGTATAGTGGTATCCGGCAAAAGCTATTAATTTGGCCTTACTTGCGTCGCACTCTTGTACGTTCTTACCTAGTGGCAGCAAAATACAAATGAGAATAGTAACTCCTTATTTAGTGTTTACGGCTTGTTAAGTATGCAATAAAGCTTTCACATAGCATGCAGTTAAGCAACACATCGTTTACATTTGCATGCTGCACTGGCAGTTATCGCATTAATATTTGAGATACTATATGGCATTTTACCTTGCCATTGTGCTTATCTCCAATATTGAATAATGCAAATTAAACATCATTACTTATAGCCAACGTATGATACTACAAAGAAGAAACCGCATACTGCGAGCCAACCCGGCCATAAGGGCCATGGTAGCAGAAAATGTATTACAGCCGGCAGATTTTATTGCTCCCCTGTTTATAGATGAAGGTGAAAATGTAGCATTTGAAATTCCCTCTATGCAAGGCTATTTCCGCCGTTCTATAGATGGTACCATTACTGAAGTAAAAGAATTATGGGCCATGGGTATAAAATCTGTACTCATTTTTATAAAAGCCCCAGATGAGCTTAAAGATAATACCGGCAAAGAAGCCTGGAACCCGGATGGATTAATGCAACGTGCTGTAAAAGCCATTAAAAACGCCGTTCCCGGCATGGTGGTAATGACGGATGTGGCTTTAGACCCCTATTCTTCCTATGGACACGATGGCATTGTAGAAAACGCTGAAATTATTAATGATGGCACAGTAGAAGCATTGGTAAAAATGAGCCTTAGCCATGCAGAGGCCGGCGCCGATTTTGTTGCCCCCAGCGATATGATGGATGGTCGCATTGGCGCCATAAGAAACGCTTTTGAACAACATGGCTATACCCGCACCGGCATAATGGCCTATAGTGCCAAATATGCTTCCTGCTTTTATGGCCCGTTTCGCGATGCACTTGATTCTGCACCCGGCTTTGGGGATAAGAAAACCTACCAGATGGATTATGCCAACCGCATAGAAGCCATTAAAGAAACGCAACTGGATATTGAAGAAGGGGCCGATATTGTTATGGTTAAACCTGCAATGGCTTATCTGGATATTATCCGCGAAATAAAAAATTCAGTAACCGTTCCGGTAAGCGCCTATCATGTAAGCGGAGAATATGCCATGATAAAAGCAGCCGCCAAAATGGGCTGGCTTAATGAAGAAAAAGCCATTATTGAAAGCCTAACTTCCATTAAAAGGGCCGGTGCCGATCTTATTGCCACCTATTTTGCAAAAGATGCGGTACGCATTTTACAGGGATAAAATCCGGTATTATACACTGGTACATGTTTTACTAAAAATACCGTTAAGGCAAATGCTTTTCAGGCAACAAATACAAAATCAGGGGTTTACATAAGAACTTTGGCGGCATATAAATGTTACTGTATTATACTGTGATTCGTCATACGTATAAAATGATATTAATCAGCCGGCACATTTAGCCTGCGTGTTACCTTTGCCAACAACAAAACAATTGTAATATGTTTATTATAGAATTAACCTATACCGTGCCTGCTGCAGAAATTGACGCCAATATGGAGGCTCATATGTTTTATCTGGATAAGTATTATCATTCGGGCCATTTTTTAGCCTCGGGCAGAAAAGAACCACGCGACGGCGGAATGATTTTTGCCAAAGCTTCCAGCAGAAACCGAATGGAAGAAATTATTAGCGAAGACCCCTTTAATAAAAAAGGATTAGCCACTTACCGCATTATAGAATTTAAAGCCACAAAAAATACCAAAGCCTACAACTTTTTTGCAGGCGAAGACCAATTGTAATGAATATAACTACCAGCAAACAACTATTCGATAGAGCGCAGCAAAGTATTCCCGGTGGTGTAAATTCACCGGTACGCGCATTTAAAAGTGTGGGTGGCACACCCTTGTTTATTAAAAATGCCAAAGGCGCTTATCTGTACGATGCCGATGATAACAGGTATATTGATTTTATTGCTTCCTGGGGACCCATGATTTTAGGCCATGCCTATGAGCCTCTGGTGAAAGCCATCCAGGAACAGGTACTTAATTCCACTTCGTATGGCGCACCTACCGAGCTGGAAATAAAAATGGCCGAGCTGATAAAAAGCATGGCGCCCAATATTGATCTTATACGCATGGTAAGCAGCGGTACAGAAGCCTGTATGAGTGCTTTGCGTGTGGCCCGCGGTTATACCGGCCGAAACAAATTCATCAAATTCGAAGGATGCTACCATGGCCATGCTGATGCATTTTTGGTAAAAGCTGGCAGTGGACTGGCAACTTTGGATATACAGGCCGTACCTGGCGTAACCGCAGGCGTAGCTAATGATACACTTACCTGTGCTTATAACGATTTACCTGCCCTGGAACAATTGGTAGCTGACAACAAAGGTGAAATTGCCGCCATTATTATAGAACCCGTAGCAGGCAATATGGGCTGCATTTTACCCGAGCACGGTTTTCTGGAAGCCATCAGGGCTATTTGCGATGCAGAGGGTATTGTATTTATTTTTGATGAAGTAATGACCGGCTTTCGACTAGCAACCGGTGGTGCCCAGCAAAAACTAGGTATTAATGCTGATCTGGTAACCTATGGCAAAGTAATTGGCGGCGGATTACCCGTAGGTGCATTTGGCGGCAAACAACATATTATGGAGGCCGTGGCCCCATTGGGTAAAGTATATCAGGCGGGCACTTTAAGCGGTAACCCCATTGCTATGATTGCCGGCTATACACTTTTGTCAATTTTAAAAGAGCAACCGCAACTACTAACCGAGCTGGATGCAAAAACCAATTATTTAAAACAGGGCTTACACACTGTACTTAGCGCCAGCGGGGTGCCGTATGTGATTAATAGTCTGGGTTCTATGATAAGTGTGCATTTTAGTGCACAGCCGGTAACAAATTTTGCCAGCGCTGCAGCTGCTAATAACAAATTGTTCAGCCAGTTTTTTCATGCCATGTTAAACAAGGGAGTTTATTTACCTCCATCCGCCTTTGAAAGCTGGTTTTTAAACAATGCGCTTAGTTATGCCGATTTGGATTTTACCATTCAGGCCACCGCCGATAGTTTACAAGAAATTTTATAAGTCAGCAGATATGAGAATAGAAAAGCGGGGCAATGCCTCGCTTTTTTTATGGCTGTAATTAATTTTAGCGCCAATGTTGCAGGAGATTTATTTGTAGCCAAACATGATATAAACCTTCAACTTTACTTGCGTCGCACACTTGTACTGTAGTAATGCTATGCAACTTTCAACAGCCAATTACAATGGTAGAAAACAAGTTTTAACCAGATCCAACTAATCATTTAATCCTTTTCCATTCAGGATTTGCTGTTCATATTTTTCTATTCTCTGTTCACGGGTTTTAGCTTGTTTGGGTGCAGCAAAATAAAGCAGGTAAGCTCTTTGTCTTCCTGGTGTTAGTGCAGTAAAAGCTTTTGCAAGCGCCGGCATGGTATCCAATTTTTGTTGAAACTCTTCGGGAATAGGATAGGATGTTGTTTTTTTAAGCTCCACTTTTAAGCCCGCTTTCTCTACTTCTATGGCTTCATAAATATGGGCTTTTATAATAGCCGATTGTTCTGTTATTTGATTAATAGGGGTAAACCTTATCTGGCGTGCCGCCTGTACATTTTTTGTTTGCTGTATCAATAAACCGTCTGCATTTGCTAATAGCGCACCTTTAAAAAACAGGAACGCACAGTATTCTTTAAATACATGTATCAATACAATATTTGCCTTATCAAAAGTATAACAGGGACATCCCCATTTCAATTCTTCGGTTAGTCCGCAGTCAAGTGCAATTTGCCTTAATTGCATTATTTCTTTCTGCCAGTTATTGGCTTTATTAAAATAAAAATCAACCCTGGGATTCATAGTTCGTATTTGTGATGCTAATAATAAACTTTTTTATACCCTGCCGCCCCATGTATCCAACCGTACAAGTGTGCGACGCAAGTAAAGCCTGATGAGTATTGGTGTAGCCCGGCCAATAATATTTTACATTAATTGGCTGCACCAATTAAGCATTGCGTTTTATGTACTTGTTTATGCTAAACCGGTTTACCATCCATAATACCAACAGTATAACGGCTGCAGCTATTAAAGTAGTGTAAGAAAGTACCGCACTTACATACATATGCTGTGTTTGCAACCATTGCTGTAACAGCCATTGCAATACCGAAAGTATAAGCAATACCACCAACGCTATTATAATATTGGGCGGAAAAAACTGTTTCATTAAAAAGCGTTGTAACTGTTTGGGAGCAGCGCCCAGCGTAATTAATAAACCAATTTCTTCTTTGCAGCTGGCAACGGTAAGTTCGATAAATAAACTAAAAATAAGTACGGCAAATAACAGCATTAAAGCGCCGGTTATCCACGATATATTTACCACGGTATCTACCACCTGGCGGTATTTGCTAAAGCGGGTTTTATCCGCATCGGTGGTTAGTCCGTGATTACTTAAATAGCTGGTTAATTGTGGGTTGCCGGGGTCTTTGGTTCTAATTACAATACGGGATGGTTTTGTGTTTTCCCTGGTGCCAAAACGGGCATTGGCCCAATCCATAAAAGTTTGTGGTACCAGTACCGAGGATATACGATCGCTAAAACCTACTACTTTGCCGTAATACCTTTCTTTGCCATCGGCGGTTTTTATTTTTATTTCCATGGGCAGGTTTTTAACCAGGTCCTGGGTAAGCTGTGGTAAATCCTGCGAGGTGGCAAAACCAAAATTATACATATCCAAAAACTGGTTAGGTACAATCATGGGAATATAGTTGACATTTTCATCCCATTTCCAATCTGCAGTTTGTACATCTAAGAATTCATCGGGAACGCTTTCAAAAAAAATATCTGAGTAAAAAGGAATCTGATCGCTGATGCTTTGTGCTGCAACTTTAAAACGGCTGGGTGTTAATACGCCCAGTTCGTCTACAAAAGGTTGTGCTTTTAAATCGGCAATATCTGCATCAGAAAGATTGGTGGCACCAACAGTTTTTTCGGTTACCGATTTATTGATTACCAAAAAATTGGCCACACTATCCTGATTGGTTTTGCTATAAAGCAGCTCGTTATAATTGGCCTGTATTTGTACAGCCGACAGAATTAACAGCAAGGCTACTGATAAACCCGCCACGGCCATTAAAAATCTGGCACGGCCACTGGCTGTTTTTATTAATTTTTTTAAAAGCTGGTTAAGCATATTTTACATTGGTTGTATTGGTAAGGCTTATTAGCCCGGCATTGGTTATATAATAGGGCATCCGTTGCGTCGCACTCTTGTACAGCATTGCCCAATTGAGCTTTGAATATTTACAGGTAAAGTGTTTTATGGTATTTAAAAAATGTATCATCTTCCAAATCGGTTAAAATTATACCTGCATTTCTTTTGGTACATTCTGCTGCAATTAATGCGGCGGCTTTGGTAATATTTTGCTGGTCTAAATGGCTAAAAGGTTCGTCCATCAATAACCAGGAAAAAGGTTGTACCATTGCCCTAATAATGGCAATACGTTGTTGCTCGCCATAACTGCAAAGCGCTGCTTTTTGGTGCAGTATATGGGTAATGCCCAACACTTCGGCCATTGCATCTATGGTGCTGCTTTCGCAATAAGGTTCTTGTAAAACACGGTTTAGTTCTATGTTTTCACGGGCGGTAAGGTTGGGAAACAAACGCAAATCCTGAAACACTATACTTACCTGCTGCTGCCGCATGGCGGCCAAAGCATCGCCAGTTATTTGTTGCAATGGAGTATTGTTCCATAAAATGGTGCCTTCGTAATCGCTGCGTAGTTTATACAGAATATGTACCAGCGTGGTTTTACCTGTGCCGCTGGGGGCTTTTATTTTAATCCATTCACCAGGGGCAAATTGCAGGTTATTATTCCAAACATCAGAACCCCTTTTTGAGAATTTATCTTTTAGTGGTACAGGAACTATTTGTTGCAATTGAATGTGCATAATACTAATATGGTTTATACTTTATTGCCTTGTATAATTGTTGCCCGGCTGTAACCCGAACGTTGTAATTGCAATACTGAAACAAATACATCGTAGGCCGCCATGCCTTTTTAAAAGATGCCATGAAAACGGAACCCTGAACCGAGCGTGGCAAGTAAAGCAAAATAGATGATTTACTGCCGGCCCCCCCATAAAAAAAGGCTGCCTGCGCAGCCTGTTATTATTTAGCTTGTTCTTCTATAACCGGCGGGGCAATTATATCTTCAGCAGCTGGTTCATCTTCCATTTCAAAATCCGACATGCCCATCATTCCCTGGTTAAATTTTCTTTGTTCCTGCCTTATTTTATTGGCGCTGGCGGCAAAGAATTTTAACAGCGATGCCAAACTGTTTTCGCTGGCATTGGCTGTATTAAGTTCAAAATTGCTGGCTACATATTTACCATTAAAATTATCGCTGGTGGCAACAATATTTTTAAAAGTGGCTTTGGCCGCATTGGTAATGGTGGCATTGGCACTATCTGCGGGCATTAACTCCATTAATTTGCTCAGGTCGAAATACAGTGCCATTGATTTGTCTTTGCATTTGGCTGCAATATCTGCGGGTATGGCTGCATTGCCTTTGCCGGAGATATATTGTTGTGCAAAACTGCTATCGCCGGAAATGATAAGGTTTTTGCCATTCATATTCCATGAAAAGGTGGTACCCATACCGGTTGGTACATATTGGCCATTTACCATTTCCATTTCGCCCATTTCGGCCAGTTTAGCAACAATTTTATCATAAGCAGCTTTGTCTCCAATAGCGGCATTGATGATGATATGTCCGGTAGGTGCTTTGGTTTTTAGTTTTACGCCTTCGTATTCCATTTCAGTTTCTTTAATGGCGATATCGGAAAAAGCAATGGCAAATTCGCCTTTAAAGGCTTTGGTAATATCATCTAATGTAAAGCCCAGTTTTTCCATGTATTGGTTGGCGGTAGCTTCCATGCCGCCAAACCTGATGATTTCAACCAATATTTGGGGGTTAAAAGAGAAGGAGGCGAAACCAGTTACCGGGGCCGGATATTGGTTAATCATATCCATATTAGCCACGGGACCTTTGTATTTATCCCATATCGCTGCCAGGTCTTTACCGCTATACGATTTGAAGTTGCCTGTAAGTTTGCCATTATCAAAATTAATTACGCCAGCACCATAGGAGTTTTGCAAGAGGTCGGCAAATTTGGTCATGCCCAGCAAAGGCACCGAACTCATCATAGAGCTGGAATTGGTCCAGAAAAGCATATCGCCCTTCTCAGCCATCAGGTCTACAAATTCTGGAATGGCGGCAATTGACTCATCTTCTTTTTGAGCAAATAAAGCAGCCAGCGGATTGCCGGTGGTGGTTTTATCATCCCCGCCCTGGGTGGTATTACCTGCAGCGGCCATTATTACCACATCCTCGTTCCAGCCTATGTTTAACGCATCTTCAATGGTAATATAGGAGTAGTTGCTGCCTTTTTTAATATCAGTAAGGCCTTGTTGTTTTAAATAGCTTTCAAATTTGCCGGCATCTTTCATTGCTGCTACGGCACCACCACTAACAGATTGGCCACTCATCATAGAGCCGCCCATTTTCATAAATACAAAAACATTACTTTCCAGATCAATACCAGAATTGGTAAAATCTTCCAGCATTTTTATGCCTTTTGAAGCGGCAGAGTCATCGCTGCTTTTTACAGAAGCGTTGAATAAAGAATCCCATTTTATATTGGCTGTAGCAGCTTTGGTAGCCAGGCTTTTCCAGTCCATATCCACCACAAACATGGCGTCTTTGGGAATATACTTTGTTTGTTCAGGAACTGATTTTTTACAAGAGGTGGCGAATAGTATCAGTACCAGGCCAAGGGTAAGGTATTGCGCAAAACGTTTCATATACATAAATTGAATGTTATTTTCATTACGAATGTAGTTGAAGCCGGGTAAATTAAAGCAAATTAAGGCTACATAAGTATAACAGGCAATATAGGTATATACAAGGTTTTTTAAGGGCAGGTATTTGAAAAAAGGCAGCTATTGAAACATCCAAAGCAGCAGGGGCTTTTTAGCCTCTTTTATGGTATTAGCCAATAAGTTTAAATAGTTTTCTGATACCATGGCACAACCCAAACTATTGCAAATGGGTAATGGATATACTTCCTTATCGGGTACCAGATAATAACTGTGTAATACAATATTGCGGTTAAATGCATGGCTGTTACTGCTATCCAAACCATATAGTTTAAAGGCTTTTCCAAAACGGCCGGTATAGGCATAGCCAATTTTATATTTACCCAAAGCACTGCAACCGCTGCCACTGGCGTTGGAAAATAAAGGAGTACTTAAAAAGTTTTCGTTACAAGAACCATGTGCTACCAAACCTGCATACATGATAGAGTCTGCCGCCATATTATAAACAAAAAACCTGTTACGGCCCGAGGGGATATCCATATCAATAAGACAGCAAATGGTAGTACTTAAGCCATGCTTTTTGCAGTAAGCCAATGCCTGTTTGCCCCAGGCTGCTAATTTTTTTTGCTCTGCTATGGTTGGCTCAGTAGGTTGCTTATATAATTTTTCTGGTGCAGCAAGTGCACTGCTGTAGTAATATAATAAAATGCCCCCTGTAAGCAGCACAATACCCAACAGTTTTTTAAGCAGTTTATACATAATTAGATGTAGATGCAAAGCGTTTTAAGTTCCATAAAGCAACACCCTGTTTTTAACGGCAAATAAAAAATACTATTGTGCAGGTTGTACAGCATAGCCTATACAGCCCAAACACAATTACTTATTTTTTTGTACCCAACAAGCAAGCAATTGGCAACTTTACTTGCGTCGCACTCTTGTACCTTGGTAATTCTGTTCAGCAAAACACAGTCTTGGCGTATGGTAGCAGATGCAAACAGGTATACATGAAAAAAGCTACTACACCATGTGTAATAGCTTTACTTACTAACCCCTCAGTAAATATGTTTATGCAGAAACGCCCGTTTGTGCTTCTTTTAATTTGGCTCTTATTTTTCCTTCAATTTCTGCGGCCAGTTCAGGGTTATCTCGCAGCAGTTCTTTTACTGTATCGCGGCCCTGACCCAGTTTATTGGTATCGTAACTAAACCAGCTACCGCTTTTTTGCACTATACCCAGCTCTACGCCCATATCAATTATCTCGCCTACTTTGCTAATGCCTTCGCCAAAAATAATATCAAACTCTGCACTGCGGAAGGGTGGAGATACTTTATTTTTTACCACTTTAACCTTGGCACGATTACCTACAGCTTCATCGCCATCTTTTATTTGTGCAATTCGTCTGATATCTAAACGAACAGATGCATAAAACTTAAGGGCATTACCACCAGTAGTAGTTTCGGGGTTACCAAACATAACACCTATTTTTTCCCTTAACTGGTTTATGAAAATACAAACTGTATTGGTTTTATTAATGGTAGCAGTTAGTTTTCTTAAAGCCTGGCTCATTAAACGTGCCTGTAAACCCATTTTGCTATCGCCCATTTCACCTTCAAGTTCGCTTTTAGGTACCAATGCGGCAACGGAGTCTATTACTACCACATCCAATGCGCCTGAAAGTATAAGCCTGTCAGCAATTTCCAGGGCTTGCTCGCCATAATCTGGCTGAGAAATAAGCAGGTTGTCTACATCTACACCCAGTTTTTGGGCATAGGCACTATCAAAAGCATGTTCTGCATCTATAAATGCACAAATGCCGCCTTTTTTCTGGGCTTCGGCAATTATATGCGTTGCAATGGTTGTTTTACCACTCGATTCCGGACCATAAATTTCAATTACCCTGCCTTTTGGTACACCACCCACCCCTAAAGCTGCATCTAAACCTATTGAGCCGGTAGAAATTACTTCCATTGGTGCTTCTACTTTATCACCCATCATCATTACACTGCCTTTGCCGTAGTCTTTATCAATCTTATCAATGGTAAGTTTTAGGGCTTTTAATTTCTCTGCGTTACTCATAATTGAAATTTTTATCAAAATTAATCAGGCAATAAAAGTAAGGGAAATTAATTATACACACTAATTATTTTAGTATTTTTTTGATAAACTATTTGGTATTATGTTTTTTCTTTTATGAATTTTTATAGCTATTCCAGCTTTTAGCTGCCCATACTTGGTGCCGTACAAGAGTGCGACGCAAGCGGTGCTGACAGGAGCTGGCATTGCCTGGCCCAAAAAATTGACTTTGAATTTTACATTTATTATTACCTGTAACCTGTAATGATTTACTAAAGCACTCATCGGGTATTGATTAATGCATATTTTTACGGCATGGCAATAAGTTTTATAAGAAAGTTTACCAAGGGCTTTTTCGTAATACTGAATAGTATGGGTTGCCTTGTTTTTTTAATAGCCTGCCTTTCGCCCTATATTAATCCAGAAAATTGGCCCATAATTGGTTTTTTGGCTTTACTGGTCCCCTATCTGGTAGTGGCGCTTTTGTTTTCTATTATTTTTTGGCTGATAGTAAAACCTGTACTTAGTTTATTGCCTTTTATAACCCTGTTACTGGGTTGGAAACAACTGGCCGTAATTGTGGCCTGGCATGCAGGTGCCACGTTTACAGCTGCTCCCAAAACGGATAGCACCATTAGATTAATTACCTGGAATGTTAGGGGTATGTATGGCATTTCTACCAACCCCTATAAACAGCAGCGTGACCGGCTACAGATTTTTGCCACCATACGGGACCTGAACCCAGATATTGTTTGTTTGCAGGAATTTAATACCTCGTATAACCAAAAAAGACCCACTGCCTTAAACCTGCAATTGTTTAGTGAAGTGTTTCCCTACCATTATTTTTCTAAAGATTATGTTTCGGCATCTAAAACAAGTGCTGCAGGGTCCATCATTTTTTCGAAGCACCCCATTGTGTTTAGCGATAAAATAAAATTCCCCGGCAATAGTTCTGAAAGTTTGTTATATGCGGATATTGCCATTGGACGGGATACTATCAGAAGCTTTACCACGCACCTGCAATCGTATAAATTTAACAGCAATGATTATGCAGATATTGAGAAAATAAAAAGCAATGATGCAGATGTGTTGTCCAGCGCCTCGGAGAATATTTACAGTAAAATGAAACTGGCTTTTCAGCAAAGGGCACAACAATCCGCCATAGTTAAGGCAGCTATTAAACAATCGCCTTACCCTTCTATTGTTTGCGGCGATTTTAATGATGTACCCAATTCTAACACCTATTTTACCATTCGCGGCCCCCGGCAGGATGCATTTTTAGCAGGCTATTTTGGTATTGGTACCAGCTTTGATGCCCTGGCGCCTACGCTTAGGATTGATTATATTTTACCCGATAACCATTTTAATATTCTGCAATTTGATATGGTAGATGAAGGCCTTAGCGACCATCACATGCTGGTAACTGATGTAAGTTTAAAAAAATAAAATATCTTCGCCACCACATGATAGTTTTTAATACATATTGCTGTTGCTGCTGCTGCTAATTGCCGTACGCCCTATTTTCATTTCATTTTACAACAGTCTATTTCTCAATTAATCATAGTATGTCTGCATTAAAGGTTCATAACTCGTTAACACGCAAGAAAGAAGTTTTTACATCTATCACCCCCGGCCATGTTGGTTTATATGTTTGCGGACCAACCGTTAGTGGCGAAAGCCATTTAGGCCATGCAAGGCCTTTTATCACTTTTGATATTGTATTTCGATACCTGCAATACCTGGGCTATAAAGTAAGGTATGTTAGAAATATTACCGATGCCGGTCATTTTGAAGAAGAAGGCCGCGCTGCAGAAGATAAAATAAGTACCAAAGCCATTTTGGAAAAGCTGGAACCCATGGAGCTGGTGCAGAAATACACCAATTTATACCATTGGGCCATGCGTGCCTTTAATAACCTGGACCCCAGTATTGAACCCACCGCTACCGGCCATATTGTAGAGCAGATTGTAATGATTGAAAAAATTATTGCAGATGGTTATGCCTATGTGGCCAATGGATCAGTTTATTTTGATGTGGAAAAATACAATACTGATTTTTCTGCAAAGGGTATGCCTTATGGTATTTTAAGCGGCCGGGTGCTTGACGAACAAATTGACAGCACCAGAGAACTGGACAACCAGGAAGAAAAAAGAAACAAGGCCGATTTTGCCCTTTGGAAAAAAGCACCACCCGAACATATTATGCGTTGGGTTAGCCCCTGGGGCGAAGGTTTCCCCGGCTGGCATATAGAATGCTCGGCCATGAGCACCAAATACCTGGGTAAAGAATTTGATATACATGGCGGCGGTATGGATCTTCAGTTTCCGCACCATGAATGTGAAATAGCCCAAAGTGCCGTATGCAACCATAAAATACCCGCCCGTTACTGGTTACACAATAACATGATCACCATTAACGGTAAAAAAATGGGTAAAAGCTATAACAATGTAATTAAGCTTAGCGAATTGTTTACAGGCACCCACCCTGCACTGGAACAGGCCTACCACCCCATGGTAATTCGCTTTTTTATATTGCAAACGCATTACCGCTCTACACTCGATTTTGGTAATGAAGCTTTAAAAGGTGCCGAAAAAGGCCTCAGGCGTTTATGGGAGGCCTACGAAAATCTGCAGCATCTTTCTATAACCAGTGATATTGCCACCGACGAAGCACTTAATACCAATGTGCTGCAATTGGTAGCAGACTTTGACACTTTTATGAACGATGATTTTAATACCGCTAAAGTATTGGCCAATATGTTTGAGCTGGTTACTATTATTAATGGTATTAAAGACAAGCATATAGCCCCCAACGCCATTAGCAGTAGTACCTTAACCTTACTGCAAACCAAAATGAAAATTTTTGTAGAAGAGGTGTTTGGACTGCAACCACTACAACAGCAAAATAACGATAAGGTAGATGGTGTAATACAATTGCTGATTGATATCCGCAAGCAAGCCAAGCTACGTAAAGACTATGTAACCAGCGATAAAATACGCAACGAATTAGCCGGGTTAGGTATACAACTAAAAGACGAAAAAGACGGCAGCATTAGCTATACCCTTGCCTAAGAAAATAGCAATTATGTACCCGGCTACAGTCCAATAATTAAGCACCGCTTGCGTCGCACTCTTGTGCGGTTGGATTGGAGATTGGGCTATTTTCAGAGTGTAGATTGAATCTAATGCCTGTTGGTCAGCGACCAACAGGGGCGTGGAAGTTTCTTCCTCCTGCTCTTGATGTCCGCACAGCGATTCCGTTGGCGGGGACGCCAACAGTAGCATCAATCTGAAGATATTTTGACGCAAATTTTTTTTAACTTTATAAAAACCATTTCAGTTATGCATTACGATAACGAAGAGGCGCGGAATTTTGAAAAGAAGAACGCGGATAGGTTGCAAAACATAAGGCAATTAAGTGCAGAGGATAAACAATTGATTACCGAAAATCTTGCCTTTTTAGAAGTGGAGATTAAAAATCTACTTGCAAAGCCTGATAGAACCGAAGCAGAAAATGAAATGTTGGAAAAACTTAGTAAACAAATGCCTGCGCTGTTAACCGCATTTCAGGATATGTCTTTGGTTTTAAATCATTCACTTGATGTAAAAAGCCAGTCTTACTATTTTCATATAAAAGCGCTTGCAGAAAAAGGCGATGAAAAAGCTAGGGAAATTTACAAGGATCTACAACCTTACTACCAGGCTACCCTGAAAGAAAAACCGGAATCGCAAAACTGATTGATTGAATTTTTGCCATTATTGGTATTGGCTGTTTAAAGCTGAAATAAATGCTACAGTACAAGAGTGCGACGCAAGAGAAGCTTCATAGATTTTCTACAGCCGGATTCAAAAATGTATTGGCCCTTTTCTTCTTTGCAGTATTGAAAATTGATTTCTTATTATTTTTTTGAAATGGTGTTGGTACTGAGTAAAATATTATTCGGATCCAATTCCAGTTTATCTGGTGCACCGGAAACAGTGAAGGTTTGCACCTGTTGCTTTTTAGTAAGATTCATTTTTAAAATGGTGGGAGTGGCGCTGCCCAACTTATAAAAACCAATTTCAACAGGAAGGTTAAATACAATGTCTCCCTGTTGAGTTTGTTCTAATTGTATGGTTATTTTTTTATTTGCGGCATCGTATTGCCAGGTGCAATTAATGATTGGATTAATTGGTTGATACAACCATTGCTTAAAAAATATTTTTAAATCTTTACCAGACGCTTTTTCCATGGCAATTCTAAAATCATCTGTGGTGGCATTGGCATTATAGAACTTTGCATAATATGATCGGATACCTTTTTGAAAATTTGCATCGCCCACCAGATTCCTGAGCATATGTAATACCCATGCCCCTTTTTGATAGGTAATGCCGCTGGTAACGGGCTCTTTTTCGGCAGACCTTGGACTTACAATACTAAAGTCGGGCATTTTTACTGCCATGTCGAATACAGATTTTTTGGCTTTACTAATACCATTTGTATAAGCTTCCTTTCCGTATTCGTTTTCAATAAACAACAGGGTGAAAAAAGTGGCAAAACCCTCACTAAGCCAGGCATCATCCCAGGTGGTTTCAGTAACGGCATTACCAAACCATTGATGCGCAATTTCGTGAATGACTACATCCCTTGTTCGTTCGTCTCGCTTACCATTAATTAATTTTTCACTATAAAAAATAGCAGAGGAAGTTTCCATACCTCCACCTGAATTTACCGATTGTATATTGGCCAGTTTTTCATAAGCAAAGGGACCAATATAACTACTGAAAAATTCCAATACTTTTTTGGTGGGTTCGTCAAAATCGTAAAAACCTGCTTCCCTGTTTTGCGGATATACCCAGGACTGAATTGATTTGCCATTAAATTGATCTACATATTTAACAGCAAAATCTGCAACGCCCAACACAAACAACCAACAGGATACAGGTACCGATTGTTTCCAATGGGTTAACCTGGTATTGTTGCCTAAGTCTGATTCTTCTAATAATAATCCATTGGAAATAACCTTATAATGAGATGGTGCTTTTACAATAAATTCTGAGGTGGCTTTATCGGATGGATGGTCCAGTGTTGGCAACCATTGCCTTGTTTTATTGGGCCAGTTTTCACTAAAAAAACTTCTTACGCCAAACTTAGTGGGTCCTATTACCAATCCATCAAAAGGAATTCCATGATAAGATATGGTAAAAATTATTTCTGTGTTCTCAGCTGAAGGGGTAGGTAAGCTTAAGATTACCTCATCATTTTGATGTGTATAGGTAACGGGCATATTGGCCACTTTTATCGCATCAATCACCATTCCTTTACCTTGCCTCTCTGCAGTTGCGTTTATAAGATCTAATCGAAAATGCTGCATCCCTGCCTTCTTAAACAATACAGTGATTTGTGCATTACCATAAATCACATCTGCAGTATCAGATAAACTTATCTCAAATGAATAATGTTTTATGTCAATATTTTTATTGACAGGGTAATTGTCTGCCCAAACAAACACCGGCAATAATAGTAGTACAGCCGCTAAAAAATTGGATTTAATATTGCTCATTATTGTAAGGTTACTTTTTTCAAATAAAACCCTTTAGCATCCACTTGCGGTGGCAATACGCTATTTACCGTAATGCCTTCGAGAGGAATGATTACTCTGCTTGTTTGATCATTTGCAGTAATGTTGAATGGCAAAGGCATAAAGAAATTATTGATCTTGATTTGGTATTTATGAAAGCCAAGTTCCTTTATGTTCACTTCCATTACATCGGTAGTTCTTAAATAAAAGTCGAAAAATGGTTTCAGGTTTTTACCGGAGGCATTACTGAATAATTTTTCTACATCATCGGTTGTAACAAAATTATCATAGGTGTACTTAGGATCTGTTGCCAGTTTTTTTAAAGTGGGAAAAAAGATATCATCACCAATAACATAACGTAAACTATGCATAAAAAAAGACCCTTTACCATAAATATCACCACCAGAATAAACCTCTTCTTCAGTTACTTCATCGCCTAATACTATCGCCTTTCTATTTTTCACACCCCTTCTATGGCCATCTATTATTTCGTTATAAGCTGATTCTCCTCCTAATTCCAAAATAGCCAAAGCTTCCGCGTAAGTGGCAATTCCTTCTTGTATCCACATATGTGCCCAGTCTTTATTGGTAACCTTATTTGCCCACCATTCGTGTGCATATTCATGAAACAAGTTTGCTGAATATTCTGAACCACCCACTTGTTTATAAATAAATTTATTATCAAACGTAATCATTGTTTGATGCTCCATACCTGAATTGGGTACTTCTGCAATTCCAATTTTTTCCTTAACCCAGGGGTATTCCCCAAAATATTTTTCTAATATTTTCGTGTCCCTGATCTTTGTTTCTATTACTTTTTTTGCATGGGCGGTATCTACCTCTAGAACATAATATTCGATGGGCACTTTGTTACCTTCAATAGTAGTATACACATCTTTTGCTACTTTGTATTTACCTATATTAAAGACGATACAATAGTTGCTGATAGTATAATTTGTTTTCCAAAAGTAGGTGGACTTGTTTTTTTTGGTGGTTACACTCATTAATAAACCAGGCCCGGCTACCACTAAATTTGAAGGGACGGTTATCTTCAAATCGGCTCCTTCATTGGGTTCATCACCTGGATGGTCTTTGCATGGAAAATACATTTCTCCACCCTCCGCCTGAATGTTTAATGATACCCAATCATTCCCATTTGAATCTTTGGTCCAGGTAAATCCGCCATCCCATGGGGGGTTTATGGCAACTGGAGGTATTCCGTTGTATTCGATATTTACCTTATGATTCCCAATATCAAAACCTGCTGCAGATGTAATAAATATTTTATCATCATGTTGCTCGAATGAAGCAAGTTTCTTGTTAATGGTAATTTTGGTAACCGTATATAAGTGAGCTAAATTAAGTAGTATAGTATCTGTTTTTTTTGAGAGGTTCAAGCTTACCTCAACAGACCCATTAATAGATTGCTTTTGAATATCTACCTCTAAAGCAATTGTATAATGCCTTATATCAATTATTGCCTGCAAGGGTAACAGCTTACCTCCGGAGGTGAGGTAGCTTAAATCTCTGTTGTTAATATTGCTTTTATCCTGACTGTGGGCAACAAAGCATTGAAATGAAAAGGCGATAGACACAAATAGTTGTAGCAGATACAAGCTGTGGTTATTGCTTCTGAATTTTATTTTCATTTGATCAGGCATTTAATATAATGAAGAATAAATATAATTCCTTCTTTGCACACTTTCATTCAAAGCTTTATGTTTGGAGAGATTCTTTAATTTGCTTCTTTATAAGTAGATATTAACTACATGACAATCAATTATTTTTTGCCCTAATTTGCCACATACAGTAACGCCGCCGTTGGCGGGATGACCTAATAAAAGCATAACAAAATATCCGAAAGCACAAGTGTGCGACGCAAGCGGCGATGCCATGAAATACAAATGCCGGGTACCCAAATATGCACTCAATAAAAACAATATCTTTATGAAAATAAAATTTATGCAAACAGGCAAATTAATTTTTGCAATCTTGTTTTTATTAACTGCAAATGATTACGTAAACGCACAGACCATATGGCCAATAAAAGAATGGACTGTTGCCACACCACAATCGCAATTAATGAATGCAGATTCGCTGCGTGCTTTTGACAATGATATTGCAAATGGAAAATATGGGAATGTAGATGGTATGCTGGTTACCAGAAACGGCAAACTTATTTACAGGAAAGATTACAAACATGATTACGATAAAATTTTTGGCGACAGTGTAAATAAAAAGAGTGCAATAAATGCTTATGATGCAGGTGGACAGTACAATTATTTCAACCCATGGTGGCACCCGTTTTATCGCCGTGATAATTTACACAGTTTACAATCGGTTTCCAAAACAGTTACATCAGTTTTGATTGGCATTGCTGTTTCAAGAAATGAATTTCCTGATCTATCAACACCGGTACTTAATTTTTTTGATACCAGCCAGGTAAAAAATATTGATGACCGAAAAAGAAAAATGACCATAGAACACCTGCTTACCATGACAAGCGGCATAGACTGGAATGAAGAAACTGATTACAACGATCCCCGAAATGATTGTAATATCATGGAAGCGAGTTTTGACTGGGTACAATATGTTATTGACAGGCCAATGGCCATTGATCCCGGTAAAACATTTAATTACAATAGTGGCGCCACGGAACTGCTGTCTTATATTTTCAGGAAGGCAACAGGAAAAGATATGGAAGAATATGCTGCTGCAAATCTTTTTGCACCACTTGGTATTACCAACTATTTCTGGAAACGAATACCAATGGGTTTGCCAGATACTGAGGGTGGTTTGTATTTGAACATTGCCGACCTGGCAAAGATCTCCTATCTTTTTTTGCGCGAAGGCAACTGGAACGGCACCCAGATAGTGTCAAAAGATTGGGTGAAGGCATCAGTACACCCTTATGTGAAAGTTGGAGGTAAAACTCAATATGGATATAAGTGGTGGTTAAATTATTACAGCACAGACAGTACAAAATATGCGTGGCATGGTTCAGGTTTTGGGGGACAATTTCCCATCATTATTCCAGAATATAATATTGTAGCTGTGTTCACCGGTTGGAACATTATTGACGGTAAGCCGTCGTTAAGGCCGGGTGAAGCTATCAGGCGATTGGTGAATGCAGTTGAAGATAAAAGCAAATGATTTTCCTAGCCTAGGATTACTATGAAGCTTTACTTGCGTCGCACTCTTGTGCTGCATCAAAATGGCAGCAAACTATATGGCACAAATAGTGGCATATAAAAATATAGCCTTACCTAAATGATATAAACCGAATCAGTGATATTACTGGCAGGTAGCGAAAAATAAAAATCGCTACCTTTTTCTTTGGTACTGTTTACCCAAATTTTGCCACCATGTTTTTCAATAAATTCTTTGCAAAGAATTAATCCCAAACCGGTGCCCTTTTCTCCCTTTGTGCCTTTGGTAGATTTTTTTTCACCGGGGTTAAATAAATTATCAATATGCTCCTGATCCATGCCAACACCATCATCAGCAATATGGAATACAATATTTGCCTCTGTTTTTGTTACATAAATATGTATGCTGCCATTTTGATGGGTAAATTTTATGGCATTGGAAATAAGGTTTCTTAATATGGTAGCAAACATATTGCTATCGGCATAAATAGTTTTTACCTCCTGATTATGGCAGTTAATTTCTATTTGCTTTGCGGCCGCACTTAAAGCTACAGTTTCCAGTATTTCGGGGTAAATAGTTTCAAAATCTAATGGCTCGGGATTAAAGGGTATGGTATTGGATTGTGTTCTTGCCCAATCTAATAAATTCTCCAGTAAGCTATAGGTTTGTTTGGCAGAAGAATACAACTGACTGGTAATTGCCTCCAATTCTCTGGCGCTATATTTTGTATAGTTTTCGTTTAACAATTTTGCAAAGCCAAGCATATTGTTAAACGGATTTTTCAGGTCGTGTGCTATAATAGATAAGAATTTATCTTTTGTATTGTTTAGTTCTTTTAGGGCTAATTCATTGTCTTTAATTTCGGTAATATCATAGCACGAACCTATATAGCCAATAAAGGAATTATCTACATCATAAAAGGGGCGGCCAAAATCTCTTATCCATCTATAATCCCCAAATTTGTTTTTCATGCGGTATTCCATTACAAATGCCTCACGATTATCAAATGCATTGGAATAAGTATGCAAACAGGCATCAAAATCATCGGGGTGCACGCCTTCGGCCCAACCATTACCAAATTCCTGTTCCATGGTTCTACCGGTAAATTCGAGCCAGGTTTTATTAAAATAGTCGCATAATTTATCCAGCCGGGCACGCCATATTAATGCGGGGAATTCTTCAAATATTTTGAGGTATAATTCTTTTGCCTGTGTAATTTCTATTTGTTGCAGTTTCATTGCTGCATTCTCGGCTTCCAATGCAATAATTCTTTCCCTAAGTATAGTATAATCAGTAGACATTTGATTGGTTTCAAATTAAAGGAAACTGGCCTATATACTGCAAAAGACGATATAAATGTACAGGTAAAAAATAATTTATGCTAATTAGGGTTATTAATAGGTTAAAAGAAAAATAGATCGAGTTAAACGCTGATAAATGTGGTGTTTATATATCATAAAAATGATAATCTTATAAACTAATAAGTAGTTAGGGATTAAAAGTTGGGTGTTTTTTGTTTAGATATAAACAACTTTATACAAAAATAATTAAACATTATTAGCTGCGCCAAAGACATAAGTACAAGTGTGCGACGCAAGTAAAGCTGACTATTGAACTGTTTGCCGGGCCCAAAATATTGCATTTGCCTTTTAAAATGGGCTGCATAATTATACCACTGTATTGGTATTTATGCAAAAAAAAGCACCTACAAATAATACTTGTAAGTGCTTAATGTAAAGTGGGCCCACCTGGGTTTGAACCAGGGACCCCCTGATTATGAGTCAGGTGCTCTAACCAACTGAGCTATAGGCCCGAATTTTAGTATTACCAAAATTCAAGGGCGCAAAAATAGAAAAAAACACCAACTTTCCAAGAAGAATCAAAAAAACCCTGTTTAGATTTGTGGCATGCAACAAATAAAAAATATCATTTTCGACCTTGGTGGCATTTTTATGAACATCAATTTTAGCAAAACCGAAGCCGCTTTTGCCGCACTGGGTATTTCTGATTTTAATAAATATATTACCCAACATACCATTACCGATTTATTTGAACACCTGGAAACCGGTAAAATAAGTCCTGAAGAATTCTATGATTTGTTTAGAAAAGAATCGGGTACTAACCTGAGTAATGAGCAAATAGCATTTGCCTGGAATGCCTTATTGCTTGATTTTCCACTGGATAGGCTGCAATGGCTGGATGCTATTCGCAAAAAATACAAAGTATACCTGTTTTCGAATACCAATAAAATACACTACGATGCTTTTATGGATTTATATGCACAGCAAACGGGTGATACTAATTTTAACGGGTATTTTATTAAGGCCTATTATTCGCACGAACTGGGATTAAGAAAACCTTACCCGGAGAGTTATTTAAAAATATTGGAAGAACAGCAATTACTGGCCGCAGAAACGGTTTTTATTGACGATACCATTAAAAATATAGAAGGGGCACAGCAAGCGGGTTTACAAACCATTCATCTGTTTCACCCAAAAACAGTGCTGGATCTTGACCTGTAAACCATCACCAAATAAAAAAGGTGGGTAATAATTACCCACCTTTTTTATTTAATTTCTTCAAAATCTATATACTCACCATCTGTAGTTGTACTGTTTTTTACAGTAGCCGTATTTGCTTTGGGGGCTGCCTGCGGCGGTGGAGCTGCTGCTTTGGCGGCTGCTTCCCGTTTTTTACGCAGTTGCTCTTCCTGCATACGTTGCATTTGGCTTACCTGGCTTTTAAATTGAGAGGCAGTTTTACCTACCGGAACAATAAAATCAAAAACCAGTTTATATAACAGGTATAAAATTAATATCGTGGCAATTACATCTATCATGGTGTTAGCTTTATATGGCCATCATATCTTTTTCTTTGGCGGCCAGGTGTTTTTCAACAAGGGCAATAAAGCGGTCTGTCATTTCCTGTATACTTTTCTCTGAGTCTTTTACAATATCCTCGCTAAGCCCTTCTTTTTGCAATTTCTTTACGTATTCAATACCATCGCGGCGCAGGTTGCGGATAGCGATTTTAGATTGTTCGCCTTCTCCGCTGGCTTTTTTAAATAGTTCCCTTCTTCTTTCCTCAGTTAATGGGGGCAAAAACAGCCTAATCTGCACCCCATCGTTTTGCGGAGTAATACCAATATTGGCCTGTAAAATGGCTCTTTCAATTGGTTGCACCATGTTTTTTTCCCAGGGTTGTATGCTTAATGTACGGGCATCCAATACGTTAATATTTGCTACCTGGCTAATTGGTGTGGGCGATCCATAATAGTCAACAAATATGCCATCTACCATACCAGGGTTTGCTTTGCCGGCCCTGATTTTAGTTAGCTCCACTTCCAGATGGTCAATCGCTTTTTTCATTTGCGATTCTGTTTCATCCATAATCATTTCCAGTTCTTCTGATGGCATATAGTTAAATTTTCAGGTGCAAAACTAATAAATACCCAATGCAATGGCAACAAGCAAAGAAATATTTTAATAAATCCTTGGCTATATGAGCCTGCCATGCCATGTAAGCGCTACAAGATATTGCATGCACTGTTCTTAATTGCGTTAAACTATAGCGGTATTTTGTTACAGACAATGGTAATATATGGCATCGTTGCCTTTTTCGTATTTGCTGCTTCGTACCGCAAATACCTCCATTGTAGGTTCCTCTTTTATGGCATCAAAACCGGTTGATGTATAGGTCTATCCATATGCATACCTGCCATAGGGTTGGCACCCCTTTTAAAAATATATTCGCTATTTACCAAATAAGCCCCTGTAACCACCACCGCATCTCCTTCCTTAATGCCTGATAAAATCTCAATGCTATTTTCAGTTTCAATGCCTGTTTGCACCATTTTGTTTACAAAACTGTTATGCCCTGTTTTTATCCATACCGAACTTGCATTTTCATTTCTTATTACTGCATCTACAGGCAGACTAATGCCTTTGCGTTGTTTATTTTCCACATACACATAAGCCGGCATACCGGGTCTTAGCAGGTTATCGGTATTAGGCAATACCACCCGCACCAGGTTTATTCTGGTATCGGGATTGATCTCGGGGTTTATAAAAGCAATACGGCCCCTTAATGTGATATTATTTAAATCGGGTATTTGTACGGTTACCATATTGCCATTACCAATAGCAGCATATTGCGAAGTATACACTTGTGCTTCTACCCAAATGGTTGATAAATTGGCGATGGTAACTATGCTGCCACCATCCATAACATAATCACCTTCCCTCAAATTTAAGGCAGTTATATAACCTTCCTGGTTACTATAAAAACTGGTAAGTGATGATGCTGTATGTGTTGTTGCTATTTCGTTTATCTGATTTTCGTTGAGGCCCCATAATAATAATTTGCTTTTGGCACTTTCTATTACCTGCGCAAAATCGATTAGTGAAGTACTCAGGGAATTTTGTTTTTCCAACGCCAGCAGGTATTCCTGTTTGGCATTGTTTAGGTCTTCGCTGTAGATGTCGTACAACTTATCCCCCTTGCGAATATAATCGCCGGTATTTTTAAAATAGAGCCTGTCTACCCTGCCTGCCACACGGGCACTTATATTGGTTATTGCTTCTTCATTGAAATTTAGGGTTGCGGTAAGTACCTGCCTGTTACCAATGCTACCACTTTGTATAGTATCGGTTTGTATATTACCCAATTGTACCTGTGCATCACTTAACTCAATTTCGCCGGGCTTTTGCATGTTGCTTTTGCGGGCTTCAATCAATTGCATACTGCAGATGGGGCAATTACCAGGCTTATCCTGCATTACCTGCGGATGCATAGAACAGGTATAATATACATCTGAGGTTAGCACTGTTGCTGCTGGCTTTTTTCCGTTGTTATTGCATGCAGCTACCAAAAGTAAAGCGGCTATGCATATTGCCGAATAAAGAGCTAAGCGTACAAGCGTGCGACGCAAGGGAAGCTTAATTGTTGCCAAATTGTTGGGCTCATAATTATACAATTTCATCATAACACTTAGTTTTTAAGTTTAATAAAGCTTTCGCTATCCATCAGGTATTGTGCGTTGGTGGCTACCTGATTGGTTGAGGTTAAACCAGCAATAATTTGTATTTCGTTATTAGTAGTAACGCCGGTTACAATTTTACGTGCCCTAAAACCGCCATCTTCTTTGATGAATACAATTTTGTCTACCCCCAGCGATACTACTGCATTTACCGGCAACCAGTATGCATTGGCGATATGCGCAGCTATTACCGCATTTACCTGGCTGCCAATGGGAATATGCCTGGTAGTATTATTAAAATCAATTCGGGCAGTAAGTGTTTTACTATTGTTTCTATAAAATGGCTCTATAAAATTGATAGTGCTTTTAAAAGCCTTATCGGGTGCCGTTTCTGGTGTAATGGTAGCGCTGGCGCCTTTTTTTACCAGACTTAAATCGCTTGCATAAATATTGAGCAATACCCAGGCTTTATCCGGATTAAAAACGGTAAAAATGGTTTGTCCCTTTTCAACATACATGCCTGCTTTAATGGAGAGTTCTTTTGTTCTTAGGGTAACATCCTTCATAACAACAGAAACCGGAGCCGCCATATTTTCGTTACCGGCTTCGTGTATATGACCGGTATAGTTGCTGTAGACTGTAACCGTATAAGCTATTTTGCGGGTTTGCATAACTTGCTGCATTTGTTCTGTACTCATACCAAGCCATAACAGTTTTTGTTTGGCAGCATTAACAAGAGTGGTATTTTCTGCATCGTGTTGCAACAGGAATAACAGGTTTTGCTGAGCGGTAAGCAATTCCGGGCTATAGATTTCCATAATTTTTTGGCCCTTTTGCACCAGTTGAAATTTATAAAGGATATACAATTTCTCAATACGCCCAGTTACCCTTGCGGAAATAGTGCCGGCAGCCGAAGTATTATAAGCAATAGTACCGAGGGCTTTTACAGGTATATCGGCAGATTTTTGCGAAACGCTGATTACCGGAATATCTGATACCACAAATTGGTTGGTGGGTTTTAGCAGATTTTCTAACTGCACATCCTTTAGCGCTGCTGCATGGGTATCATTTTGTTTCACGAGTGTCATACCACAAATGGGGCAATCGCCGGGTTGCCTGCGGATAATTTGCGGATGCATGGGGCAGGAATATTCGGCCGAATCTGCAACCGTACTGCTGACTTCGGATTGCTGATGAGAGGTGCAGGATGGTAAGAAGCTGACCAATACCAACCCCCAAAGCACAATTATTTTTTTATGATAAAATATCTTCATGTTCTGTTTATTTAATTTCGAGTAGTTGGTCTAATTGCACCTGCATTACCAGCAACTGCAGTTGTTGGTCCAGGTAATCGAGCTGCGTCATATTTAATGTTTCCCAGGCATCGTACAGCATAAATAATTCTTCGGTGTTTTGCTGGTAGGCCAGTTGCATGGTTTGAAAATTCTTTTGAAGGGCAGGAATAATATTGCGCTGGTACAGTAGCACCTGTTTTTTCTTTGACTCAAATTCGGCCCGCATGCCGGTAGCCATACCACTCATTTGGTTTACCATGGATTGTTTTTCCTGGTTTAGCGATGCTGCTTTCCATTTAAGGCTTTCTATATTGGCCTTATTCATTTTTGAGGACCATTTTGCCATAGGCAATTTTACCATGGCCATTAATGTGTATTGCATAGGCAGTCCGCCAAAGCCAAACATATGTTCGTAGCGTACACCAAAGTCTGGCTTTAGTTTAGCGCTTTCTGCCTGTTGCTGCAGGTAGGTTAGCTGTATATCTTTATCCACTGCTTTTATATCGCTTCTGGCGGCAATAAAGGTGGTGCTGTCGAAGCTATAACTGTTGAAATCTTTTATCGTAAATAGGGTATCTATTTCAAAGTTGTACATGCGGTCGCGGTTCATTAATGTGTTGAGTGTAATGCGTTTTTGTACCACTTCATTGTCCAGCATTATTTGCATGTTTTCTATATTACCTAATGCTGCGGTTGCTTTATAGTAAGCGCTCAATTTTTCGAGCCCGTTTTTGTACCGCAATTCTGCATTTTGTATCATTAGTTGCAGCAGTTGCTTGTTTTGCTGTAGTATGACTTGTTTCTTTTTTATGATGAGCCATTGGTAATAATTTAGCTTGGCTGCAGCCTGCAAATCATTAAGGGAAGCATTCTTTTTTTCTGTGGCTACGGTGCTCAATGCTTCCATATAACCGGCCTGCGCATCCTGCTTTTTTTTGTTGGGCAACATTTGCTGGGCCGATATCATGTATTGACCCATGCCGGTAGCACCATCCATTTTTTTCCATAGTTGTGGATTGTAGGGCACCATCCATAAACCGGTTCCCAGTTCGGGGGGCATCCAGCTGCGGGCACCTTTGGCGGCTTCGTCCATAGAACGTATATCTGCATCGTACATTTTTAGGGATGGGTTTTGCTGTTGTATACTATCCAGTATGGCAGAGAGTTGCACGGTTTGCGCCTGTACAGATAATAGCGGCTGGCATACCATTATTACCACCGCCAGTAAAGCTACGGCTGTTGAATGCTGAATAGCCTTGTTGCCGCCGAAGTGTGCGACGCAAGGAACCTTTGTTTTATTTGTTATTGCCGGGTTCATACATTGCTTTTTGTTGTTAATGCTTTGCATCTAGCACATCAATTTTACCGTGTTTTCTTAATTCGTATTCTTTGGTAAGTAAGAAAATAAGTGGTGTTACCAGCAGGATATGTGTGGCCGAAGTAAGTACGCCACCTACCATGGGCAGTACAATGGGTTTCATAACATCGCTGCCTACGCCACTGCTCCAGAGTATGGGCACCAGCGCAAAAAGAGATACGCAAACCGTCATTATTTTTGGCCTTAACCTTTTTGCTGCGCCATGAATTACGTACTCCCGTAGATCGGCATTGGTAATGGTTTCGCGGCTATTGCCTTTTTTGGCAACCAGTTGCTGCATGGCATCGTTTAAATAAATGACCATTACAATACCTGTTTCTACTGCCAATCCAAACAGCGCAATAAAGCCTACTGCCACGGCAATAGATAAGTTTACATGCCAGAAATAAATCATGTAAGCGCCACCTATTAAAGCAAAGGGTATGGTAACCAAACTTAAGATGGCTTCACGTACAGAGCCAAACGCAAAATACATACATAGAAAAATGATGATTAACACCACAGGCAATATGAATTTAAGTGTTTGCTCGCCACGCATCAGGCTTTCATATTGGCCACTCCATTCTAAAAAATAGCCTTTGGGTAATTTTGCAATCATATTATTGAGGCGTTTCTGTGCTTCCTGCACGGTACTGCCCATATCGCGTTCACGTACATTGAATAAAACCGTGCCCCGCAGCATGGCATTTTCTGAGTTGATCATGGGTGGGCCTTCGGATATTTTTATATCGGCCACGGCCTGCAATGGTATGGGACCAAAATTCATGGTTTGAACCTGCAGGCGTTTTAGGGCTTCCAGGTTATTCCTAAAATCCTGGCCAAAACGTGCATTTACAGAGAAGCGTTGACGGCCCTCGATGGTAGTAGTAAGCTTCATACCACCCAATGCACTTTCAACAATAATATTTACATCATCAATACTTAACCCATAGCGGGCAATTTCTTCGCGGTTAATAATAATATCAATGTACTTGCCGCCGGTAATGGGTTCTACATACATATCTTTTACGCCATCAATACCTTCCAATGCGTTTTTAACCTGTTGCGAAAAAGCATAAATAGAATCCAGGTTTTGTCCATATACTTTTACACCCACATCGGTACGTATGCCGGTAGAGAGCATGTTGATGCGGTTAATAATGGGCTGCGTCCACCCATTGGTAACACCGGGTATTTGCAGCTTTGCATTTAGTTCGTTTATAATACTGTCTTTTGTTTTGCCGGGCCGCCATTGATCCTTGGGTTTTAACAGCACAATGGTTTCTATCATACTGATGGGCGAATTGTCGGTAGCGGTATTGGCCCGCCCAGCTTTGCCTAATACATTTTCCACTTCGGGTACAGATTTTATTATTTTATCCTGTACCTGTAAAATTCTTTTTACTTCGCTGTTCGACACATCGGGCAGTGTAACAGGCATAAAAAGCAAAGATCCTTCGTCTAATGGCGGCATAAATTCCTTACCCAAACTCATTAGCAAGGGAACAGATACCAACAACGCAATAATATTTATAGCAATAGTGGTTTTACGCCATTTAATACAAGCTCTAATTACGGGCTCGTATAGTTTTTCCAATACTCGATTCACCGGATTGGCAGCTTCGGGCCTAAACCGGCCGCGCATAAAAAACGATAATAACACCGGTGCCAGCGTTACCACCAAAATAGCATCTACCACCATAATAAATGTTTTGGTGTAGGCCAGCGGACCAAATAATTTTCCTTCCTGCCCTGTTAATAAAAACACCGGCAAAAAAGAAGTAATAATGATTACCGTTGAAAAAAATACGCCACGCGATACCTGCTTGCATGATTTTTCAATGATGGATAATCTGATATCGTTAGGAATTTTATAATATGGTTTTTTCCATTTCATAATAAATAGTTGTGTTACGGGCATTTGTAATAGGGCTCATCATCCTTGCGTCGCACTCTTGTGCGTTCAGCACTATACGCAGCTTAAGTATCCGGGGTATTATCCCGCTGGTATTCTGCCAAATTTCTGTATGCATTTTCGGCCATGATAATACCATTATCTACTATTACCCCAATAGCCAGCGCAATACCCGTTAACGACATAATATTTGACGATAACCCAAATGCATTTAATAAAATAAAGCTGATAGCAATGGTGATAGGGATTTGTATAATAATACTCAAGGCGCTGCGCCAGTGGAAAAGAAACACAATAACAATAATACATACCACACTTATTTCTTCTAACAGTTTACTTTTTATGTTATCAATGGCGGCTTCTATCAAACTGCTTCTGTCGTAATCAATTGTAAAACTTACACCTTCGGGTAAGCCTTTTTGCACATCTCCCATTTTCTTTTTTATATCAGTTATCACCCTGTCTGCATTTTCGCCGTAACGCATTACCACAATGCCGCCTACCAATTCTCCTTCGCCATTATTGTCAAAAATGCCTAAACGCAAATCGCCGCCCATTTGTACAGTGCCAATGTCTTTTACCCTTACCGGCACTCCGTTATAATTACCTACAGCAATGGCTTCCAGGTCATCTTTATTTTTTATATAACCAAGGCCACGAACTATATAGGCCATATCGCTCATTTCAAATTTTCGGCCACCTACATCATTATTGTTTGCTTTTACTTTGTTCATTACATCCATCATAGAAATGTTGTAGAACTGTAGTTTTACCGGGTCTATTACCAGCTGGTACTGCTTTTCAAATCCCCCGTACGAAGCCACTTCAGCAACGCCGGGTACTGTTTGCAGGGCAAATTTTATATACCAGTCCTGCAATGCCCGTTGCTCGCCCAAATCCATTTGCGGGGCATCGAGGTGATACCAGAAAATATGGCCTACCCCGGTGCCATCGGGGCCTAGTGTTGGGGTAATACCTTGTGGCAGCAGGCGTTGCGCATAGTTTAATCTTTCCAATACACGGGTTCTGGCCCAGTAAGTATTTACACCATCCTCAAAAATCACGTATACAAAACTCATCCCGAACATGGAGGAGGCCCGAATATTTTTTACTTTGGGTATGCCCTGCAGATTACTAACCAGCGGATAGGTAACCTGATCTTCAATTATCTGCGGACTGCGACCCATCCATTCTGTAAATACAATTACCTGGTTTTCTGAAAGATCAGGTATGGCATCAATGGGGTTTTGCTTAACTGCATATATGCCCCATGCAAACAGACATGCTGCCACTAACAACACCACAAGCCTGTTGCGTAAAGCCAGTTCAATAATTTTTTGAACCATGATTATGGATTTATGCTTTTAATAATGCTTCATCATAGTATCATGTGTAACAGACATGGAATCGTGATGCTTGTTCATAAGTGTATCTTTCATTTCTACCAGTTTCATTCCACATTTGGGGCACTTACCCGGCGTATCTGAAATAATTTCAGGGTGCATGGGACAGGTATATTTTACACCCGTTACAGCCATGGCATCATTTGTTGGGCTATCTTTTGTTGCTGTCTGCTCAACGGAACTGCTGCCATTACATGCTAGCAATCCAATAGATAGCATAATTGCTAGTGCAATGATTGTTTTTTTCATTTTTCAATTTATAAAATAGTAGTAAAAGGAGAATTGTTGTTTAAATACCAATAGATATAGAAATACTAATGAGCTATATCCACCTTGATTGAACTGATGGATATAATTAATTAATAGCTGAATTGGGTGTATGCTACATACATACCTTATAGCCAAATAATATGGATATGGCCTGTTTAAGCCTGGGGATAGTTTATATAAGGAAACTGCGTTTTAAAAGATAAATGGGTAATTTATCAGGTGGGGGTGCATTAGAAACCGGTTGTTGCACCTGCAAACTGGTGAAATAAATTGCCGGTGATGGTTTATATTGCGGCGGCATAGCTATTGCTAAAATATTGCCGATGCCATTAAAATGAAAGGAGGATGCCAATTGGTCTTTATCAACTTTTATATGGGCCAGTTCATCTTTGCAACAGCCTTCTGATTTGGCTTTGGCCATTCCGCAGCTTTTGCAGTTTTTAGTATCGGCCTTAAAATTAACAGCCACCAGTTTATCCATACAATAGTGTATGTGTACACTGGCGCCTGTGGCCGCCATGATATATACAAAGGATAATATGAAAACAAGTAGCTTTTTCATAACCAGAATAAAGGTACGCGATTTAGATGGGTGGTATTGCTAATTTTTGTTAATGAAGGTTGGCTGATTAGCCATTCATTAATAATGTTGCTGCCACTACGCCGGCAGTTTCTGTTCTTAAGCGTGTACTGCCTAAGGAAACAGCCTGGTAATTGTGCTGCATGGCCAATTTAATTTCAGCTGGACTAAAATCGCCCTCGGGCCCTATAAGCATTTGAATATGATTGGTGAGGCTGATTTGCTTTATAAGTTGCTTTTCCCCTTCCTCGCAATTGGCTATTAGTTTTTGCGTTGCCGTGCTACGCTCAATTACATGTTGCACCTGTTGTGGTTCATGTAAAATGGGTAACCAGGTTTGCTGACTTTGGAGCATGGCAGCTATAAGAATGGCATTCATACGGTCGTAACGAAAATGTTGCCTTTCGGTTCTTTGGCAAATAAGTGGGATAATTTCGCTAACCCCTATTTCGGTTGCTTTTTCTAAAAACCATTCAAAGCGGTTCGCATTTTTTAAAACAGAAATACCAATAGATACTTTTTTGGTGGGTGGTGGCAAAAGTTCGGTTGTTTCTACATGCACAGTGCAGTGCTTTTTATCAGCCTGTATAATAGAAGTAGTTAATAAACTGCCTGTACCATTGGTTAGTTGCAGTTGTTCACCCACCTGCATACGAAGCACTTGTATGCAATGGCGGCTTGTTTCTTCGGATAAAACAAGTTGCTGTGCCGTGATTGGCTGATTGGTATAAAAAATGGGTAATGCCATGCTGCTGCAAAGATGACTTTTTGCCCCGACATTGAAAAGTGTTCAGTCAATTTGTGCCACTATGCTTTGCAAAGACGTATAGCAAAAGGTATTTTTTGCTGATTAAAGAACAGGACCTTGCAGTGAGTGACACAAGTAAAGCTTAATAGGGAATTAAACGCCCACAAACAAATGCTTTATACCTTGATGTATATTTTCTTCTTATCTAATATATAGCCGGCCACCCAGCAAAATAACATCCAGCTGATGGCAAATAAGAGCGATGCAAAATAGTTGCCGGCATAAATAAAAATATTTTGATACACCCATTGAAACAACGACAATTGGCCTACGGGTATAATAAATAAAATGATAACCCCTATTTCGGATAGAAGATAGATGGGCAAAGGGTTACGGCCAAATACCTGAAAGAAATATACGCTTTTTGTTTTGCCCAGAAAATCAATTAAGTAAATAATGCAGGCAAGTATCATGCAATCCAATCCTACGGTACGCATAACAAAAGAACTGGACCATAATTTTTTATTGATGGGAAAACCGAGGTTCCACCAATATGAAATAATAAAGCATAAAACCCCAATCATTAATAGTTTGGCAAGGCCTTCGTAGCTTTTACCATTTTTTTGGAGATAGCTACCTACCAGGTATCCAGCTACTACATTACCGATAGATGGCAGTGTGCTTAGTAAACCTTCGGGATCGAAGGGAAAACCTTCGCCCATATATAAATGTTTGGTACCAATTAGCCAGGTATCTAAACGCAAAACGGCATTTCCCTGCATGCTTAGGGGATCTGCACTATCGCCAAAATACACCATAACCGGCCAGTAAAGTATAAGTATAAGCATTGTAATAATGGTGGTTAGGCGAGGCTTTAAAAAATACATCATAAAAGCAGTTGCGCCATAAGCCAATGCAATGCGTTGCAATACACCAAAAATTCTGGTTTCTGAAATAGGTTTCAGTATAAGGTTATGGGCATCATCGTATTTTACAAAAGGAAACCAGTACATTAAATAGCCTAAAAGAAAAATGGTGAGGGTGCGTTTAAGAATTTTTGTTACTACCTGGCTGGTACTCATATCTGTCCACTTACTCATTACAAAACTCATGGCATTACCAACTGCAAACATAAAAGAAGGGAACACCAGATCGGTTGGAGTAAAACCATCCCAGCTGGCATGTTGCAGGGGAGAAAAAGTAGGGTCGCCCCCCGGTGTATTTACGATAATCATCAGGCAGATAGTCATACCCCTGAAAACGTCTAATGCAGTAAATCTTTGGTTGATTGAAATGGTCATGGCAAACAAAATTGTGTAAACCGAATGTAGGTATTAAAGTGCAAATATTCAGTAGCTGAACCTTTAAACAGGTAGGTAAATACATAAAAAATGATCAATACAGGTAATAAATGCTTTCAAAAATTACAATAGTTACTATCCCAAAATGACCAAAATATGACCTTAAGGGATATTCTTTAATGCTAATTAATTGTTTCTAAAGCCTGCCTTAGCCTTTTTTTATGTTACTTTGCCGCATACCTAAAATAAAACTTATGAAGAAAACTGTTATCGCTGGTGTTGGAATGTATGTACCCAAGAACGTAGTTACCAATTTTGATTTAATGAAGTACATGGATACCAATGACGAGTGGATAGAGTCTCACACAGGTATCAAACAAAGGCGTTTCGCAGACCGCTACGGAGAAACTACCGCCACTATGGGCGTAGAAGCAGCCAAAATGGCAATAGAAGCAGCCGGTATTACCAAAGACGATGTAGACTTTATTATTTTTGCCACCCTGGTACCGGATTATTATTTTCCCGGTTGTGGCGTGCTGGTACAACGTGCCATGGGCATGAAGAGTATAGGTGCACTGGATATTCGCAACCAATGCAGTGGATTTATATATGCCCTTAGTGTGGCAGATCAGTTTATCAAATCTGGCATGTATAAAAACATTCTGGTAATTGGTAGTGAAAAACATTCCTCTGCATTAGACTTTAGTACACGTGGCCGCTCGGTTTCAACTATTTTTGGCGATGGTGCCGGTGCTGTAATTCTACAACCAACTGAAGATGAAAACCGCGGTATATTAAGTACCCATTTACATAGCGACGGTATTGGTGCAGAATCACTAAGTGTATTTAACCCGGGTTCTCATGCCAATCACTGGAAAGAAGGCTTGGCCAATTACGATGAAGCTGATTTTGGCTTACAATACGTAAACAAGGCAATGATAGATGATGCAAAAATTTTCCCTGTTATGGATGGCAATGCAGTAATGAAAAGGGCTATTACAAAACTACCCGAAGTAATTCACGAAGCATTGGCAGCCAATAACAAAACACCGGAAGATATTGACATGCTTATTCTTAACCAAAGTAACCTGCGTATAGCTGAGTTTGTGCAAAAGAAACTGGAACTTACCGATGATGAAGTATTTACCAATATTCAACGTTATGGTAATACTACTGCAGCATCTATACCTATAGCCCTTTGCGAAGCCCTGGCCGCCGGCAAAATTAATAAGGGCGATACGGTTTGTCTGGCCTCTTATGGCAGTGGTTTTACCTGGGCAAGTACTCTTATACAGTGGTAAAAGAATAATAATAACCAACTAAACATATAACCTCCGGATCATAACAATGGCCGGAGGTTTTTTATTTGCAGCTATTATACCAGCCAATTATTTCATAGCAACATCGTTGCGTCGCAATCACTTCATCTGCATCAAAATGGCAACAGTAGCTTGCGGGCATAGTTAAGCTATACCAAAAAAACCGGTAACCCCAATTAAAAAACCGGCAAAAAGGCCTATACTAATTTAACCTGGCAAAAAACTTATAGCTGTTTATATTAAAATCATTTTCGTAAATTTAGGAATCGTCAGCAGCATAACCTTTATTGCTAACACACCTTAATTGCAAAAACCATATGACAAAAGAATTCCCCCGGGAGCAATGGAAAGAAATCAAATTTGATTTTGAGTACACCAACAGCGGAACCATAGAAATATCAAATTATGGCAGAATAAGAACCTTCAATAAAATTTCTAAAGGAAATATTATCAATGGTTCTATGATCAATGGGTATAAAATAATAAGGCTTAAATTCTATAAACCCCGCGATGAAAAGGCGGAAAAGAAGTTTAAGCAATTACAAAACAAAGCCATTAAGATGGCAAGAGCGGTAAAAGACTTACAGGAATCAGGGGCAAAAAAAGAAGCCAAAGAAGCTGCCAAAGAACTGGCCGCATTTAAGAAAGACCTTAGTGCAAAATTTAATCAGGACCTGAAAGAAAGAACCATACACTATCATTCGCTGATACATCGCCTGGTAGCTACCTATTTTTGCAAGCAACCATCTCCCAAACATACCATCGTTTCACATATAGATCACGATAAGCTGAATAATAAAAGCAGTAATATAAAATGGATGTTACCAGAACAGAACTACGCCCACCAACAGAAAAGTCCTATTGTTATTGCAGAGAAAAAAGAACGCCGCAAAGAAGATTCAAAAGCAGCCAAATTAACCATTCCGAAAGTAATGCAGTTAAAGAAACTATTAAACGATGGCAAACCTATTAAAACACTGGTAAAACAATTTAAGGTTACCGATACACAAATTCTACGTATTAAACGTGGCGAAAACTGGGGCGATATACAGCCCGCAACCTAATAATAAACAATATCATTTGTAAATACATACTTCTAAGTCCCCTGGTAGAACTTATTGCCAGGGGTTTTTTATTGTGAATGCCAGTTTGATCTGGCCTTTTCGCTAGGCATTATAGGTGTATTTGCCGTTTTTGCTGCCACAAGTCCAGCACCCCGAACCGAGCGTGGCAAGCGGCGATGCCATTTAATAAAAAAGCCGGGCCAACAATAACAATTGCCCTTTTATTTACTGGATTTAATTATTGATTACTAAGTAAATTTGCAGTATTACCTTTTAACAATGCAACTATATGAATAATGATATTTATACGTTGTTTGTGTATGGATCTTTAAGAAGCGGGTTTCAACACCCCGCTTTTAAATACATAAGCGAATATTTTGAGTTTGTTTCAAAAGCTACCATTAAAGGCCTGCTGGCCGATATGGGCGAATATCCGGCAGCTACACCAACCACTATTGACTTGCGCATTATTGGGGAATTGTATACCATTAAAAACAAAGACGAATTTGCCTGGGCCTTTGCACAACTGGACGATTATGAAGGTGTGCATGCCGATGAAGGCGAAGAACCTTTGTTTATAAGAACCACCGGTGAAGTATTACTGGAAAATAACAGCACCACAACAGCCTGGGTATATTGGTATAACCGCAGTGTGGAAGGTTATCCGGTAATTAAATCGGGAGATGTGTTGGAGTACCTGCAACAGAAATTAAATAAGTAACGCATGCAGATTGAGCCGGGTAAGAACATATATTTTTTGTCAGACTTTCATTTGGGTGTTCCGGATTATGAGGGCAGTTTGGTAAGGGAAAAAAAAGTAATTGCTTTTTTAGAAAGTATAAGGCATACAGCCGCTGCCATTTTTGTGGTAGGCGATATGTTTGATTTTTGGTACGAGTATAAAACAGTGGTGCCCAAAGGTTATACCAGGTTACTGGGATTATTGGCATCGCTAACAGATAGTGGTATACCTGTACATTTTTTTATTGGTAACCACGATATGTGGATGAGCGGCTATTTTGAAAAAGAATTAAACATACCCGTGTACCGCGAACCAAAGATTTTTGAATGGAATGGTAAATCGTTTTTTATAGGCCATGGCGATGGCCTGGGGCCCGGTGATCATAAGTATAAAATGCTAAAGAAATTATTTCGCAGCAGCACCTGCCAATGGTTGTTTGGTTTATTACACCCCGATATTGGCGTGGGGATAGCCAATTATTTTAGCAGACGCAGCCGTATTAAAACCATGAAAAGCGATAAACAGTTTTATGGCGAAGAGCGGGAATGGCTAATAGTTTTTTGCAAAAAAACACTTACCCAACAGCATTATGATTATTTTATTTTCGGACACAGGCATTATCCTTTAGATTTTTCTTTGGCCAATAATAGCCGTTATATTAATCTGGGCGACTGGATTAGGGATTTTACCTATGCCGTGTTTGATGGTACTGATATGCAATTAAAAAAATGGGAAAGCTAAGCATCTTATTTTTTTGCTTATTTGCTTCCACTGCTGTTAAGGCAGCTGGAGATACCACTTTTAAATACGTTGTGGAGAAAACCATCAGCGGAAATTTTACCAATTTTTATACGGATAATTTCGGCAACATCTTTTTATTATCCAAGAATAACCAGGTTAAAAAATTAAATGCCCAATACGATTCTGCTGGTGTATTTAACGATGTTAGAAGGTATGGCGATATAAGCCTGCTGGACGTTAGCAACCCCATGAAAATTGCTGTTTACTACAAAGATTTTAGCACATTATTAATTGCAGATCGTTTCCTAAACATTCGCAACACCATAGATTTGCGGAATGCCGGTATTTTGCAGGCAAAAGCAGTGGCACAGAGTTATGATAATAATTACTGGGTTTTTGATGAGCTGGATAATGCCCTAAAAAAAATAGACGATAAAGGAAATATACTATTGCAATCACCCGATTTTAGAATATTGTTACAGGAAGCATTTCGCCCAACATGCATTATTGATGCTGAAAGCCAGCTATATATTTGCGATGAAAACAAAGGCTGCCTTGTATTTGATTATTATGGTACTTATAAAAAACTAATACCCTTTAAAGGCAGGCAAAATATACAAATAGCAAATGCCACAATAAACAGCACCGATAGCAGTTTTTTTTACACATATAATATGGCCACATTTAACGAAACAAAAATAACCAGCCCTATTGCCCTTGCAGGTGCTATAAAAGTGCAAATGGCAATGAATAAATTATATGTGCTTACACAAAGCGGTTTAACTATTTATAGCGCAGGAAAATAATTAATATAATGAAAGAGTTTTTAGCTACCCGCATTTTTGATAATTCCATTGCCTTATATCTGGAAGTATTTGGCGTTATTTTACTAGCCATCATTGTAAAAAGAATTTTATCTAAATACCTGGCAGGTTTATTATTCAGGCTTTTCTCAAAAAATGGAAAAACATTTCATAAGAAGGAGTTTATAGAACTTATTCTTGGTCCGTTGGAAGCTTTTTTGTTTGTGACCATTGTAATTATTGCACTGGATAAACTAACACTGCCTTCTATATTAAATGTCACCATTTATAAAGTTACTACCCGCGAAATTCTAGATGCCCTGGTACATACTACTTTAATTGTAGTATTTATCCGGTTTTGCATTAGGCTTATCAGGTATTTATCAATTGTGCTGGAAGACAAAGCCAATCTTACTGCCGACCAGACGGATAATCAACTCATTGTATTTTTTGGCGATTTTTTTAAGGTAATCGTTTACCTCACCGGCTTTTTGCTTATTCTGCGTTTTACTTTTAATTACGATATCAGCAAATTAATAACGGGTTTAAGTATTGTGGGTGCAGCCATTGCGCTGGCCACCAAAGAAAGTCTGGAAAACCTGATTGCCTCCTTTATCATTTTTTTTGATAAACCCTTTACCACCGGCGATCTCGTAAAAGTGCAGGGCTTTACCGGTACGGTAGAAAAAATTGGCCTGCGCAGCACCCGTATTAGAACCGATCATAAAACTTATATAACGGTACCCAACAAGCAAATGGTAGATACCATTCTTGATAATATAAGCCTGCGTTCGCAACGCAGGGCCGAGTTAAAACTAGAGCTGGAAACCACCACTACCGCTGCCACATTGCAACAGCTCATTCCACTGATAAGGCAATTGCTAAATAAGCCACTTATAGAAAATCAAACCGTATTCTTAAGCGATACCGGCAAAAACGGCCATGTTATCAGCATAGAATTTTTTGCTTCTATGGAGCAGTCTTTACAGGAATTTATAGCCATACGCGAAGAAATAAATTTCCAGATCATTGAACTGTTGCAAGCCCGGCAAATACAACTGGTAAACAATGCACCCAATATTATAGTGCCAAAACCTTAAATGCCATTATGTACCCGTCCACAAAGCAAATGGCCGCCCACTTGCGTCGCACTCTTGTACAGTATAACCCTCAGCAGCTATTTAAAGGCAATGGTATTATGTATTACCTGCCGCCACAAAGCCCTGCAGTACAAGTGAGTGACACAACCACCGCCGCACAAAGTAATACTGCCCACTAACAAATGCACCGCTAAAAATTATTGGTAATATTTATATTTTACACATTCAACACTTGGCTACCTTTACTGTTATATACTAACATGCAGGACATTATTAAAGTAACCGGGCTAAGCAAACAGTTCAGCAATATAAAGGCAGTTAACAATCTTTCTTTCACCGTACAAAACGGAGATGTATATGGATTTCTGGGCCAAAACGGCGCCGGTAAATCTACCACCATACGTATGTTGCTTACTTTAATTACGCCAACCGAAGGCGAAATTGAACTATTTGGCCTAAACCTTAAAACCCACCGTCATCAAATTTTACAACAGGTAGGTGCCATTATAGAAAAGCCGGATATGTATCTATACCTGTCTGCCTACGAAAACCTGCGTCTGTTTGCCAAATTAAGCGGGGTGCATTGCACCAAAAAAATAATCACCGATCAGTTGCATATGGTAGGCCTTGGCGGCCGTGAAAACGATAAGGTAAAAACTTTTTCGCAGGGTATGAAACAAAGGCTGGGCATTGCCATATCGCTGGTACATAACCCCAAACTTATTATTCTTGACGAGCCAACCAATGGGCTAGACCCACAAGGTATTGCCGATGTTAGAAACCTTATACTGCACCTGAGCCGCGAAATGGGCAAAACCGTTTTTGTATCATCGCACTTACTTAACGAGATTGAACAGGTTGCTACCCGGGTGCTGATTATAGATAAAGGCAAAAAAATTGTAGAAGGTTCGGCAGCAGAATTGTTCGACCCTTCGCAAACCATTGTGGAAATAGACACACTGGACAATAAACAATGTATGGTATTATTACAGCAAAGCAGTTGGCAGCAATACCTGCAGCCGCAACGCAGCCATACCATATTGCTAAAGCTACACCGCAATTCATTACCCGATTTGCATAAATGGCTGGTACAACAGGATTGCGCACTACTATCATTACAACCAAGACATACACTGGAAGATTTCTTTTTACAGGTAACATCAGGCAAACAATATGTGGAAGCTTTTACAAATTGAGTTATATAAAATATTTCGCAGGCCCCGCACCTATATTTCATTTGCGGCCATCACTGCGTTAATTGGCATTATACAATTAGGCCTTAAAATGGACGGGCAGGCCTATGTAGATTTTCTAATGAGCAGCCTGAAAGACAATTTTGAATTTGACGGTCAAATTTTAAATGCCTACCTGGTATGCTATATTATTTTACAATTATTGCTGATACATGTTCCCCTGCTAATAGCTTTAATTGCTGCCGATATGATTTCCGGCGAAGCCAATATGGGCACCCTGCGTTTATTACTAACCAAACCCGTTAGTAAAACACAATTTATACTGGCCAAATTTTTGGCCGCCAGTGTATATACTTTTATGCTGTTGGTATGGATTGCCGTTTTTGCCCTGGCACTAAGCATATGGCTTTTTGGCACCGATGACCTGCTGATACAAAAAACAACTTATGTGGTACAAATAGCCGAGAACGATGTTTTCTGGCGATATATTGGTGCATTTGGGTATGCATTGCTGGCCATGTTAACTGTAACAGCTTTAGGCTTTTTTCTATCGCTTTTTGCCGATAACTCCATTGGCCCCATTGTAAGTACTATGAGCATCATTATTATTTTTACCATTTTAAGCACCATGACCATACCGCTCTTTCAAAAAATTCAACCCTATTTGTTTACTACCCATATGGTAAACTGGAAGGAGTTTTTTGACGAGAAAGTTGATGCCCAAAATGTAGTTATACCCGGCAGCATACAAAACCCCGAGAAATTATTAAACTCCGCAATGGTGTTGGTGCTGCACATTATAGGGTTGGTAACCGCATCGGTAATCATATTTAAAAGAAAAGATGTGCTTAGTTAAGTTATTGTTGGCCCAACTGTTGTAAATGCATGAAGCCCGGTTGCGTCGCACACTTGTGCACCTGACACATTATGCAGCTGGCAGGTAATACGGTTAACTATTGCTTTATACCAAAAGCAGCCAATATTTTACCAAACAAAGCCGTATTCTCATATACTCCGGAAAAATTTTGTGCGCCGGGACCATAGGCAAATACCATTACCGGTAATGCAGTGTGATCGGAGGTAGCAAAGTGGCCGCCTATTCGTCCGGTACTATAATCGCCATCTACCAGGGTAAGTCCACCGGTTTCATGGTCGGCGGTAACAATTACCAGGGTTTCATTATTACTATCTGCAAAGGCCAGGGCCTTGCCAACCAACTGATCAAAATCAAGCATTTCTTCTGCCACATAGCCAATATTGTTGGCATGTCCGCCATAATCAATTTGAGCACTTTCGGTCATTAAAAAAAAGCCATTACCACTGGCCGATAAACTGGCCAGCCCTTTTTCAAAAGCAATTTGTAACCAGTTGCCCCGGCCTTCTTGCATAGATAAGCCGGCTTGTTTATCCACAACAATCATTCGGGTACCTGCATTGGGGTTAAAGCTGTCAATTGTATTGGCAATAGTAAAAGCGGGGGTTAATTCATGTAAAATATCACCGCTAAGCAATGGCCTGTTTTTCTCTTTTAAAATGGCAATATTCTCCAAATGTTCATTGCCTGCACCCAGCAAAAATTTGATGGGCGATTGTTTCAAATTACGGTAAATAGCTACGGAGCTATCTCTTTCTATATTGTGTGCATAAAAGGCAGCGGGGGTAGCATCGGTTATATCGCCACTGCTGATTAAGCCGGTAACAATATTATTATGGTGTAAAATTTCGGGTAATAGGGGTAATGCCCGGCCGGTACCATCCACACCAATTGAACGGTTTTTAGATTTTTCACCAGTAGCAAAAGCCGATGCGCCGGGGGCTGAATCGGTAATAAAATTATCCAGCGAACTGGTTTTAGACAGGCCGATATTTTTTAAAGCAAACACATTTAGCTGTGCATGATTAGCCACATAGCCGGTATATAATTGTGGCAATGCCATCCCATCTCCAATAAGTAATATCACATTTTTTACTTTACCGGGTTTGCCATCAACTGCATAAGTAGGCGTATAAATGGGTTGCTGTTTGGCCTGCTGGTAATAATCCTGTTTTAACCGGTTCATAAAAAGTGCCAATTCGGGTATATGATCAGTATTAATCCAATCTATGCCCATGTGCATTAATTGCAGCCAGGCATTTATAAAATCGGGGGCAGCCCAAAACCTGATTTTTTTGCCCTGGTTATGTGCTGTTTGTATGACCCGGGCAAGCTTTGATGAATCAACAGTATTTAACCTGCCCTTGCCATTCCAGGTTGTAAAATCTTCCAAACTGGCGCTAAGCATGGCAATTTTGGGTAATAGGCTGGCTGGGTAGGTATCTGCCACATTACCATCGAAATAAATAAAATCGGGGTAGCTGGCCCAGGTGTTTACAGGTGGCCGGTTACCGGTAATTACAATATTTAGGTGGGTACAATGGGTAATTGCTTTAAAGTTTTGCAGTTGTTTAATTAAAAGCTGCAGGGTGGGAATGGCGGTTGTTTTTATGTCGATCAATAATTGAAGGGTACGGGTGGTATCTGCGTATGGGTAACCGCCATGTTGCTGTATTTGGCTGGCCAGAGGCTGCAGGTAAAAAGTACCCAGGGTTCTATGTAAACCAATATCTTTTAATTCGTGACCAACATATAAACTGTCTTTATACAAAAATATATCTGCTTCTATAGAACCAAATTGGGCTGCATAAGCTGCTGTAAAAGGCGAGGATTGCTGATAATCGTTATGGCTATGTGCATTGGCTACCGACCAATCAGTGATATTATTCAGTGGTTTCCATGTGGTGCCAATGGGCTGCTGGGCGTATAGCGCCGGGAGGGCCACTACTAAGAAAACCAAGCACAAAAAGTAGTTATTGTATTTCATTGTTAACAGGTATTTATGTTTATAAGCAGCCGGTGGATTGGACTGTATAATTTTAGGCAACTAAAGTAAAAACAAGCACAATACCATATTGTATTTGCACATAAATAACAATAAACTAATGTATTTGAACCAGCAGGCAGTGTATGGCAATTCAAATACCCACTGTTGAGGATGCCTATAGAAAGGTGGTTATTTTAAATCTGCTTAGTGATTGCCTGCTGCCATAAAAACCGAAAGTACAAGAGTGCGACGCAAGCGGCGATGCCATATAATACAACTGCCGGCTTCATAAAAATTTCTTATGAATGCATAGGACTATAGAAATCTGTTGTTTGAGAGTTACATTTGCGCCGTGAGAAGACAAAAACAGGTAATACTGGAAAATATTACGGTAGAAGACTATGCAGCGGAAGGCAAATCGCTGGCGAAAGTAGATGGTAAAGTAATTTTTATTGAAGCTGCCATTCCCGGCGATGTGGTAGACGTTTTGTTATACAAGAACAAAAAAGACTGGGCCGAGGGTAAAGCCATTCGCATCAGATCCTATTCGGCTTTGAGAAGCACTCCATTTTGCCAGCATTTTGGCACCTGCGGCGGCTGCCAATGGCAAATGCTGCCATATGAACAACAGCTATTCTACAAACAAAAACAGGTTACTGATAACCTGCAACGTATTGCAAAAGTAGCATTACCACCTATTATGCCCATTATTGGCTGTACACAAACCACCCAATACCGCAATAAGCTGGAGTATACCTATGCCAACCGCAATTTTGTACCGGATGATATTTTCAGGCAAATGAAAGCCAGGGGGGAAGATACTGATGCGGCCATTAACAGGCAGGTAGGTGGTTTTCATGCCAAAGGCGTTTTTGATAAAGTGGTGGAGATTGATGTTTGTCATTTACAGGCTGAGCCATCGAACGAAATACGGAAAGCAATTGGTGCTTTTGTTATTGAAAACGGGCTTAGTTTTTACGATATAAAGCATAAACATGGCTGGTTGCGAAATGCCATGGTGCGTATGGCCAGTACCGGTGAAATAATGATAAATATTGTACTGGGATATGAAGAAGCCACCATGCGTAAAGCATTGCTGGATAGCTTGCTGGCGCAATTTCCAGCTATAACTACCCTATTATATACCATTAATGGCAAGGTAAACGATAGCCTGTACGATTTAGAACCGGTTACCTATTTTGGCAATGGGTATATAATAGAAGCATTGGAAGATTTTAGGTTTAAGATTAGCCCAAAATCTTTTTTTCAAACCAATACAAAACAGGCTGAACAATTATATAGCATTACCCGCGACTTTGCCGAACTAAATGGCAGCCAAACAGTTTACGACCTGTATTGTGGTACCGGCAGCATTGGCATTTTTGTAAGTAAACAGGCTAAAAAAATTATTGGGGTAGAAGTAGTGGAAGATGCCATAAAAGATGCCCATGAGAATGCGGTTTTAAATGGTATTGAGCATGCTTCCTTTTTTTGTGGTGATGTAATAAAAATTTGTGATGATGCTTTTTTTGAAGCACATGGCAAACCCGATGTGGTAATTACTGACCCGCCAAGGGCTGGTATGCATGAAAAACTGGTACTTAAATTATTGGATATGGCGGCACCGGTAATTGTATATGTAAGTTGTAACCCGGCCACGCAAGCCAGGGATTTGGCATTGCTGGATGAAAAGTATACCGTAGAGAAAATACAGCCCGTAGATATGTTTCCGCATACACTGCATATTGAAAATGTAGTACAACTAAAACTGCGGAAATAAGTAGCAGGATTATTTTAATTAAAGCGCAAAAGAGATAGCATATGTCTTCATTCAGGCCTAGCGGTTTTCAAATGTTACCCACGGTGGTAAAAAATATTGTGGTAATTAATGCACTGGTTTTTCTGGCGCAGAATGTGATACCGGCTGATCAGTTTAATATGGAGGATGTATTTGCCCTGCATACTTTGCAGAGTTCTTTATACAAACCCTGGCAGTTGATTACCCATATGTTTATGCATGCAGACATTATGCATATATTTTTTAACATGTTTGCCCTATGGTTTTTGGGTTCAATTTTAGAGAATCTTTGGGGGCCAAACAGGTTTCTTACTTTTTATATTGTTAGCGGACTTGGTGCAGCACTTTGTCACCTTACCGTATTGTATTTTCAAAACCAGGATATTGTAAACCAGTTTAATGCCATGGGTGCTGATCAGCAAATGTTTTATGCTGATAATGTAAAAAACATACTTAATCAACCCACCATTGGTGCTTCGGGGGCTGTGTTTGGTTGTTTGGCTGCTTTTGGTTACCTGTTCCCCAATATGACTATTTATATTTATTTTCTTTTCCCATTAAAGGCAAAATGGTTTGTTTTACTTTATACTGCCGTTGAGTTGTTGGGTGCCTTTAGAAACAGTGCCGGTGATGATGTAGCACACGTGGCGCATTTGGGCGGTGCATTGGCCGGTTTTTTAATGGTGTATTTCTGGAACAAAACAAACCGGCGAACGTTTTAGAATAATGTATAATTTGCTTATGCAGTAAATAACCTGTAAAGCATTCAATAAAATCATCAATGCCACGCAACAAACAAAATCCGTTATTACTGGGACAAGATAATAATGCCTTAACCTGGCTTATTGTTATTAATGCCATTGTATTTATTATCCTCAATTTTTTAAAAATTGTTTATTTTCTGGCATACGATGCTAACCTGATTGCAGAAGAACAATTTACCCGCCAGATACTTAATTGGGTATCATTACCTGCCAATGCAGGTGTTTTATTGTATAAACCCTGGACCATACTTACCTATATGTTTGCCCACTTAAGCGTTTGGGCCTTAATAGGCACATTGCTTTGGTTATGGGGCTTTGGTACTATTTTACAAGACCTGGCAGGCAATACCCGCTTAATGCCGGTGTATATTTATGGCGGACTGGCAGGTGCTTTATTCTTTATACTTACTTCTAATTTAATTCCACAATATAGTGCTGCCTCTGCTAATGCTTTGCCTTTTTTGGGTGCAGGTTCTGCAGTAATGGCGGTGGCATTGGCTGCAACTACTTTAGCCCCGGACTATAGAATTTTCCCCATGATTAATGGGGGCATACCCTTGTGGGTGCTTACCTTAATTTTTGTGGCTATAGATTATGCTACCATTGCCAGCAGCAGCGGTAGCTATGCCGTAGCCCACCTTGCCGGCGGCGCTATTGGGTTTATTTTTGTAAAGCAACTGCAAAAAGGCAATGATATTGGTAACTGGATGCTACAGTTTTACGATTGGCTAAACGACCTGTTTAACCCCGAAAAAAAACATGGCACCAAAAAAAAGACTTTTAATTTTTATAAAACAGAACGCAAACCCTTTAGCAAAACGCCCCGGGTTACCCAGCAGAAGCTGGATGATCTGTTAGATAAAATCAATCAGCAGGGTTACCAGGCTTTAACGGAGGAAGAAAAAGCCTTTTTGAAAAAAGCCAGTCAGGAAGATATTTAATGGCCACACCACCTATGAAATCAATTGTAAAAACCTTGTGGCTTACGGCTAATATAGCATTGGCCGGTATGTATGTGCTGGCATCGTTAAGTACATTTATACCACCGGCCAGTTTTTCTTTTATTAGTATTGGTACGCTTGCTTTCCCTTACTTGTTGGTGGGGTTTATATTGGCTATTATTATTAATTTTTTTGCTGAACGTAAACTGGCCATAGTGCTTTTATGTTTGCTGCCAGCAGGCACTATTAATTTATTAAATACCATTGCCCTAAGAACCGAAATTCCCTGGCAGGCCAGCAAAGATAGCAGCACCCTAAGGGTTATGACCTGGAATGTGCAGGGTTTTACCAGTTATCTGCGTAAGAAAAAATCAAAATCGGCGTATAAAACCAGCCGCGATGAAATGCTGGCTACTATGCGCAGCTATAACCCCGATATTTTGTGTTTTCAGGAATATACCAATATAGAAAACTCTAAGCGCCGTATTTCTATTCGTAAACAGTTGGATACTTTGGGCTACCCTTATTCCTATTGTTCTAAAGACAGGGCGGGTAGTTTTCCTAAAAACCCGACCGTATATGTGGAGGATGGGGTGGCCATTTTTAGTAAATACCCCATTACCGATACCGGCCGTATCACCATTAATCACGACGAAAAAAGCGAGAACCTGATTTATGCCGATATAGTTTTTAATAATAAACCGGTACGCATTTTTACGGCGCACCTGCAATCGTTTACCATTTATGCCGATACAGCCGGAGATGCTAAAAAGGGCGAGAATATTTACGAGATAACCTATAAACGCAGAAAAGATGCCCAATATAAAGTAATGGAAACCGAGGTAAAACACCAGCAGGAAGTAACCATTATACGCAACGAAATGAATAAAAGCCCTTACCCTATTATTTATTGCGGCGACCTGAATATTACCCCCACTTCTTATAATTATGTATTATTAAAAGGCAATAACCTGCAGGATGCGTTTTTGCAAAAGGGGGCGGGTATTGGCAATACTTTTTATAAAATAGGCCCCACGCTGCGTATAGATGTATGCCTGGCCGATACTGCTTTGCAGGTACAGCAATGCCAACGCAATAAAATAAAACTCTCTGACCATTACCCCGTTATTTCGGATGTAGCCTGGAAAAAATAATAGCTTTTTTTATGAGCCCGGCAGCAGATAGCACCTGCGGCTTTACTTGCGTCGCACACTTGTGCGGGGGATAGTTTATTGGGCTTTTATGTACAGGTGACATTAGACGAACTGCTTCCTTAATGTAGAAAAATGCCAAATAAAAGCCGGGGCCATTATTATTATAAATACAATTGTATTGAGGTGATAAATAAACCCTTTTATTTTTATTATTGGTTGTTTATATCATGTATTGTTGAGATAGCGGTTAGGCAATCCCAAACCATGACAATAATCAATTGACAATTTAGAACGCCCCCCCCAATGACAGAAAAATAAATGAATGAAATAATTTATGATTATTAGAGAAGCTACAATTGACGACATAAAACAAATTCAAATTGTAAGAAACACTGTAAAAGAAAATACTTTGTCAAACCCCAACCTGGTGACAGATGAAGATTGCGAAGCGTTTATAACTGTAAGAGGTAAAGGTTGGGTATGTGAAATTGACAACCAAATTGTGGGATTTGCTATTGCTGACCTGAAAGAAAATAATATTTGGGCCTTATTTCTAGATCCCAAATTTGAGGGAAAAGGAATTGGGCAACTGCTTCACAACACAATGTTGGACTGGTATTTTAATCAAACCAAAGCAACCGTTTGGCTAGGAACTGCTTTTAATACAAGAGCAGAAAAATTTTACAGAAAAGCTGGCTGGAGGGAAGTTGGTAATCACGGAACAAAAGAAATCAAGTTTGAAATGACGTATACCGACTGGGCAAAAAGTAGGAACAGATAACTGTCACCGGCTCAAACAGGTGGACTAAAAATGAACCCCAGGGAACAGGTTACCATACCTCATGGATTTAATCATCAACAAAACCCTTTCTCTTCCCTAAAAGCTGCATAGCATTACCAACCGTACAAGTGAGTGACACAACGAATGCATCGGCATTGTTCTACTGCCGGTTAACCAACCTGCATTTATTTGCCAAATGAGCCAATATTGGTACTAAAGATTTTTACGGCAATGGCCAGCAGTATTACACCAAAAAATTTACGAATGGCCAGTAAACCGGCGGGGCCCAGGGCCCGCTCAATCCATTTTAGGGAGTGTAATACAATGTATACAAAGAGCAGGTTTAAAAGTATGCCCAGGAAAATATAGAGCTGATCGTAATTGGCTTTTAATGACATGATGGTAGTGAGTGTACCACTACCCGCAATGATGGGAAATGCAATGGGTACAATGGTGCCGGAACGGATATCGTTCTCGCTTTTGAAAATCTCGAGCCCTAATACCATTTCTAAACCCAGCAAAAACATGACTATAGAACCGCCCACAGCAAAAGAATGTATGTCCAGGCTCATGATGGCTAAAAACTGTTTGCCAATGAGCAGAAAAATAATCATGAGTGCGCCGGATATTAAGGTAGCCGGCAAGGTGCGTATGCCGCCCATTTTTTCTTTTAAGGATACCAGCAAGGGTATGGAGCCCAGCACATCTATTACTGCAAACAAGGTAAAGGTTACGGTAATGAGTTTATCGTACTCGAATTGCATACACGGTTTTTTTGTAAAGTTAGCAGTTTACAGGTTAGTTGGCCGGTGCTGCTCAGGCTGCGCCGGTGGTATATTGTGTAATAGCTGGTAGGTTAAACCAGTTTGCTGCCGGGTTATTTTTACCACACAACCATAATAGAGTTTAAATACATTAAAGGAATCTATTAAGGGCGTATTGGTAATATAGGATAATATACTGCGTACCACACCGGCATGGCAAACAATGGCCGCCTGCTGGTGTTGGGTAATTATTTGATTAAAACAATCTACGGTACGGGTATAGAGTTGTGTATAGCTTTCGCCACCGGGCACCTGTACGTTTACAAAATCGGCCATCCAGGTTTTTAATTCGGGGGCGGGGATATCGTCCCATTTTTGCAGTTCCCAAATACCGCAATGCAATTCTTTTAACTGGGCATTAAAATTTATTTCGTGTGCAGGAAATAATTCCGCCGCCAGCTTACTGCAACGTTGCAATGGGCTGCTAAATACCACCGGTATTTGTGGTGGTAACACCTGTTTTATGGCCCTGGCCTCGGTGGCAAAAGTTTCGGTTATATCCAGATCGGTTTGGCCATAACAAATGCCTTTTTCAACATTGGGTGTAGTATGGCGGATGAGGTATATTTCCATATAATGATTGTATTTATGGTATTTGCTGCCGCCTAAAAATAATGCTTAGGCCAATTGCAGCCTGGGATATTTTTGTTGCATCAACTCAAATAACCCAAACATAATACTGCTGTACATAATAGTGGAAGTAAGCAATCTACCCTCGAATGGTATTGCTATAGTAAGGCAGGCGTTAAAGCCTGCCAGTGTTTTTGAATACGTGGTGCCATCTAACCATACACCAAAATCGGTTACTATCCAGTGAATGCATACCGCTGCTATTGCGGCCATAACCACCCTTTGCACGGTTACTTTCTGTAACATATACTTACCACAAACAGCCATTAAAGCAAATGCGCCATAGGTGTAGTACCAGCCACCATATAAAATGCCTTCGCGGGAAGATGCGTAAACGGTGTAGGATAATATAACATCGCTTACCAATAAGGTAAGTAATGGAAATGCATATGGTTTTATATTGCCTGTAAAATAGGCGCCACCAAATAATGCCATGGCCGCCAGCGGTGTATAATTGGCCAACGGACCAATTGATGCACCCAGGTTTATGGCCAGGCGTATGCCTGACACAGCTATTATGATAATGATTAGTACAATATTTCGGGGGTTAAATTTTGGGATTGACATAGTGTATTTTTTTAAAGTAGGATTAAAAATGTACGGTTATGCCGGCATTTATATTACGCCCCATGGTATTATAGCCTGCCAGTTCCTGGTAGCTGGTGTTGGTAATATTTTTAAGATCGGCAAAGAATTTTATGTTTTTGGTAAAGCGGTATTCAGCATATACATCTACCAGCCAATAGGCTTTTAGGGTTAGTGCCTGGTAGCTGGTAAAATCAAAATCGGCACGTTTGCCAAAATTTCTAATGGCCAGGCTTGCAAATAATTTTTTGGTTACCGGATAATTGAATGTAGCGCTAAAGGTATTTTTTGGCCTTCTTAGCAGGTTAAAATAGGTGGAGTCTTTACCGGCATTTTTGGTGGTTAAATTTCCATCTACATGTGCATAGGCCAGTATAATTTGCCCTTTGTTTTTAAAGTTGAGGGTTGGTTCTATTTCAAAGCCCCAATCGTTTTGTTTATCCTGGTTTATAAAATAGCTGGCATAGGTAGCTGCATCGTAATAAAAAGCAATAGCATCTTTTACCTGCCTGTTAAAAACGGCCACCCTGGCTGTAAATAAATTGTTGGTAGCATAATATTGTGCACCCCCTTCGTAGCTTATGGCTTTTTCCGGCTGCAGGGTGGTAAATGGATTGTGGTACTCAGAATATAACTGGTATAAGGTGGGCACTTTATATGCAGTAGAAATATTGGCAAATAGTTTTATCTGCTTGTTTATAAAATAGGATGGGTTTATATTATAGGCCATATTATTGCCATATTCAGAATGGTTGTTATACCGGCCACCCAGCTCGGCATGAAAACCAGATTTGCCCACATAAATTAGCGCACCATAAATGCCCACCTGCTTTTGTTTAGCCGAATCTTTTGCGATATTGCTTTCATAAGTTCCAGAATAAATTCCTGCATCAAAAACATATTTGTATATGCCGGCTGTATGTACTTCGGTATTTGAATTACGGTAATCAACCCCGCCTACAAAGCTAATTTGCTTGTTTACCGGCAGGCTAATATAGGCTTCTGCAAAATGCTCTTTACCGGTATAGTTACCTGTTGAGTAGCCATCAAATGCAGTTTCTTTTAACAGGGAATCGTTCAGGTAATTGCGATGAATATTATTGTAGTTATACAGCAGGCGGTAAGTGGCTTTGCCCATTGTCCATTCTGTTTTTACACCGGCCTGCATGTTTTTAAGGTTATAGGTATAATCCTTATCATCGGCAAAGGCATCACCATCCAACCTTCCGTTAAACTTGCTATAACGCAGGTAGGGGTTAATGCTAACCTGTTTATTTACCCTGATACCGAAATTGGCATTTAGCGAGTTTTGCTCATACCCATCCTTATCAAAATTGCCGCTATTGGTTTTGTCTGCCGATTCGCTAAAGCCATCTGTTTTATAATGGGTGTAGCCAATATTGTAGGTAAAGAATTGCTTGCCGCCATTAATACCGGCATTCATTTTTACGGTATTGTAGGTACCAAAACCCACAGTAGCATAAGGTGACAGTGTTTTGTTACTGCCTTTTTTGGTAATAATATTTATAACACCTGCAATAGCATCTGCACCGTATAAGGTAGACTGGCTGCCCTTTAAAATTTCGATGCGTTCAATATTATCCAACGGCATTAAACGAAAATCAAAATAGCTGGCCGAAGGATCGTATACCGGTACCCCATCAATAGCAATTAAGGTGTAATCTGATTTGGCGCCCCGCACATAAACCGCTTTATCCTTACCCGGATTACTGTTGGCGCCATTTACCGAAATACCTGCCTGTTCATTTAGCAGCTGTGCCAGGTCTTTACCTTCGCTGCGTTCTAATTGCTGGCGGCTAATTACTGTTAATACCTTACCTGTAGTACTTAGTTTAACCGGAAATTTTGTAGCAGTTACCACTACTTCATTCAACAGGTTTACGGTACTATCTTTTTGTGCAAAAATGCATGGTGTTGCAGCAAGTGCAACCAATGAGAAAAGAATTTTTTTCATGCTCATCTTTCGATTAAGTGGTTAATAATGTCGAAGGATGAGCTTTCAGAACATGAAACACGAATAGAAATGAAAACAGCCTACTGCAGTTAGACAAGTTAACATCTCCGGCCTTTCACCCGAAAGCTCAGCGATTAAATAATTGGTATCTGGCAGGTCTTCTGGCTCGTTTTCTGTTAAACACCTTCCCGTGTAACAACACAGTGGTATGAAGATTTAACAGTATAAAAAACTTACAGCTACGGGGATAGCGCCGGAATTACACCGGACTTCCCTTTTAATTTTAGGATGATTTTGTACCGGGCAACAAAGCAATTGTCAACATTACTTGCGTCGCACTCTTGTACTGCCGATACTATAATCAGCAAATCATCTTCAAAACCAAATCCGTTGCAAAAGTGTAAGATTAAGACCAAACAATCAAATAAGTTTTTTTACATTACAGCAATTAGGTGTAAAACATTTTGCATCTTTAATCAAATTTTTCAGCTATACAATTTTTTGAAATAAAAGGCACATGAAACAAAAACTAAGCAGGTTCGATTTTACCATGATTGTGGTGGGGCTGGTAATTGGTATGGGTATATTTCGCACTGCATCTACTTCTGCCAAAGCTGCCAACGACCCCAATATTTTTTTTATAGCCTGGCTGGTGGGTGGTTTTATTGCCTTGTGTGGCGCCTTAACCTATGCCGAAATTGGTTCCCGCTATCCGGTAACCGGTGGGTATTACCGCATTTTTTCTTATGCCTATCATCCGTCGATTGCCTTTTCTATCAATTGTATTATCCTTATTTCAAATGCCGCCTCCTTAAGCGGTGTGGCATTGATTGGTTCGGGCTATATTAGTCAGGTTATATTTAATCAACCACCATCCGATAATGTAATATCCCTTATTGCCGTATCGGCCATATTGGTTTTTTATGGCGTAAACCTGATGGGTTTAAAAATGAGTGCCAAAACGCAAAATGTATTAATGCTCATAAAAATAAGCATGATACTTATGTTGATTGCTGCGCTGCTTATACCATCTACGCATTATAAGGGCCCAATTGATACAACAGGTAAACCTGTTGAATTTATTGATTATATAAAAGCGCTTGGTCTTGCATTGGTATCGGTATCTTTTACATATGGTGGTTACCAGCAAACCATCAACTTTGGTAATGAGGTAGCAACACCATCTAAGAATATTCCCAAAGGCATATTTATGGGCATTATTATTATTATTGGTTTATACCTGCTGGTAAATTACTCCTACTATACCGTACTTGGTTTTGATGACCTGCGTAATAAAAACGAGATTGCAAAAATTGTAGCTACCAAACTATTTGGAGAAGCAGGCGGTAATGTGTTTTCGGCATTATTGTTTTTGTCTGTACTGGCTTATGTAAATGTATTACTGATGAGTAATCCACGTGTAATGTTTGCCATGAGCGAGGATGGGGTACTGCCAAAAGTGTTTCAAAAAAAATCTGCTAAGAGAGATGTGATGGTAGTATCGCTAACTGTATTTGCGGCCATGTGTATTGTTATTCTGCAATTTGCCAAAACCTTTGATGAGATATTAAGCTTTACTATTTTTCTGGATTGTTTTGGTATGGCAACATCGGCAGGCGCCATTTTTATGCTGCGCAAAAGAACCAAACATTTAGATGGCACCGGTATTTATGCCATGAAGATGTACCCGCTGCTGCCCATTATTTTTATACTTGCCTATACTTTTGTAGGCATTAGCATTGCCATAGATAAACCTGATACTGCTATAACCGGCATTATAGTTTTGGCGGCCTTTATGCTTATTTATTTTATTACCAAAAAGCTGAATAACGGTAAGAACGTACAAGTGAGTGACACAACGGAGGCTTAATATTGATACCAAAGCAGGTTACATAAAAATACCTTCGTAAGCAGCTAGTAGCTTCCATCCACTCACCAGCTTGTGTGTGCATCTTTGTTATGGAAATAAAGGCTGCACAATGAATTTCTTACTATTGATAAGTTGCCCATTTATACTTTTCCTGTTTAAAAAAAAATGCCCGGTTATGATGAACAGAACGTTTGCCATTCTATTATCTATTTTTTCTGTGCCATTTTTACTGCATGCACAAAAACTTCCCATAACATGGACCAAAGTAGCAACCGGTGTTTGGAAAGCAAGCATTGGACAGCCACAAAAATTTGATCTGCTTGGTGCTGCAGGTATTCACCCGCAAACAAAAGCGCTGCAAACATTGGGTGAAGCTGATTTTCCTTTGCCCAAAGTTGAATGCATTGCGGAACTGCAACAAGGAAAAGTTTACCTGCGTTTTCCATTGGAAAAAGAAGAACAATTATTTGGCCTGGGGCTAAACTTTCAAACAGTAAATCAAAGAGGCCGCATACTTGACCTGCATATGGATCATTATGGAGGCACAGACAATGGCAGAACGCATGCTCCCGTTCCATTCTATGTATCCAGCAAAGGTTATGGCGTACTAATTAACAGCGCCGAATATCTTACGGTATATGCCGGCACGGGTTTGCGTACAGACAGTAAACATCCGCCAAAAATATACAACCGTAACAGTGATAAGGACTGGGATGCACAACCATATTCTGATGTAATGGAAATATTGGTACCGGCCAATGGGGTGGAAGTGTATGTATTTGCGGGTAACAGCCCCATGCAAGCAGTGCAACGGTACAACCTGTTTAATGGCGGCGGTGTACTGCCACCCAAGTGGGGATTGGGTTTTACCCAACGTGTGCCTACCTTATCTACCGCAGCTGATGTGCGCAAAGAAGTGGCTGATTTTAAGTTGCATCATTTCCCTTTAGACTTTATTGGTCTTGAGCCGGGCTGGCAAACCAAATCCTATCCCTGTAGTTTTGAGTGGGAGCCTTCACGTTTTAGCGATCCGGCTGCTTTTATCAAAGAGATGAAAGACAGTAATAGCATACGCCTCAACCTCTGGCTAAATCCTTATCTTTCTCCTAGTTCACAGCATTATCCACAGTTAACAAAATATGCAGGTACGCATACCGTATGGAATGGGCTGGTGCCAGATCTTAATATGCCGCAGGCAGTAAATTTGTATAAATCAATATTTACAAAAAATCACATCAATCCCGGCATTTCAGGCTATAAAATAGATGAGGTAGATGGTTACGACAACTGGCTCTGGCCCGATGTGACTAGCTTTCCTTCCGGTATCAGTGCCATGCAAATGCGGCAAAGATTTGGCCTACAATTGCAAAGCCTTACAGCATCCTGGTTTAAAGAAAAAAATATAAGGACTTATGGATTGGTGCGTGGCTCCAATGCAGGTGCATCTTCCCTGCCCTATGTGATCTATGATGATTATTACAATCACCGCGATTTTATAACTGCTTTATGCAACAGTAGTTTTATTGGTGTGCTTTGGACGCCCGAAGTACGCTCCTCACCCACAGCAGAAGAATGGCTTAGGCGCATGCAGGCTGTTTGCTTTTCTCCAATGGCCATGTTAAATGCATGGTCTGACGGTACCAAACCATGGACCTATCCCGAAGTGGAGCAACAGGTAACAGATGTGGCCAACCTGCGCATGCAGTTGTTGCCTTATATCTACAACGCTTTTGCACAATATCATTTCGAAGGCAAACCTCCTGTAAGGGCAATGAACCTGGCCGACAGTTTTTATTATGCCGGTGAAGCAACAAGTGCTGCACTCAACTCGGTTACCAACCCTTATCCATTAGCTATTAAGCAAGACATCAAAGACCAGTTTTTGCTGGGCGATGACCTGCTGGTGGCACCATTTTTTGCTGGCGAGCAAAAACGCAAGGTGATTCTTCCCAAAGGCAATTGGTACAATTTCTACACCGGTGCCTATGCAGGCAATGGCGAAGTGATAGAGATACCGGCCACACTTGATCATATACCGTTGTATGTAAGGGATGGCGCTATTATTCCAATGATTCCTGCGATGGAGCGGGCCCCACGTAAAGAAGAGGTATGGCCCCTGGAACTAAGACACTTTGGCGCCGCCGCGGGAAAACTTTCTTTGTATGATGACGACGGCGAAAGCTTTGATTATGAGAAAGGGCGGTACATGCATTACCAATTCAGTGTTATAAAAGACGCTAATGGCAAATGGCAAGGCAGCGTTACAACGGATAATCCACAACAGCTATCACCCCAATACAATCATTTCACATTTACATTTATGGGTCAGTAATTGCAGTAAGTTGCTTTTGTTCCCGGCTAAGTTTTTCATAGCATCGGCGCTTGCGTCGCACTCTTGTGCGGTTGGAATTTTGTGGATCATTTATCGAAGCGCAGATTGGATCGAAGGTCGTTGGAGACAAGTCCAACGGCGCCAAGGAAGCTGTTGTTAGAAGTTGCTTTATTTTGTAGGCTCTGGAACTTTTTCCCAATTTGGTTGATTTTGATCAACCCAAATTTTCAACCTCCGTCTTGCACTATCTCCATCAACTGCAATTGCTAAATGGTCACATACATCTTTCCAAGAATTAAGGCCACCTACACCTTTTAAACCTGGTATTTTTTCAATCCAATCTCTAGCCGAAGGTGAACTTGTTTTTCGAGATTGTATGTTTCTGTTCGTGGAATTTATAGATGAAAGAGTGGTAGGATTCGAAGTTATATTTATTGGTCGTGTTAGAGTTGTTGGCATTGAAATTAAGAATGGAATAAGATATTCAGAAGCAAGCCGTTCAAGTTCAGGTATATTGCCACTTTCTATTTCAGTTACAAATTTTTCTTTTAATTTGATTTGTTCATTTAGTACTTGAATTTGGATTTTTAAATCCTGAATTTCATCTTTTACTTCATTTACCTCTGACTTCTTAAGCAATTTTAACTCATCAATTTGGGATTTGAGTTTTAAAATCTCTTTTTCTCTCTGCTCAATGTGATCTATAAATTCTAAGTTGTCATAATTTGTGAAGTCAAGAATTTTTTCCAGACGATTTATTAGGTTTATATCTGATAGATTTTTAAGCTCGAATTCGTAAATAATTTTTTCTGTGAATGATCGAAGTTGTCTCCATTGCGGTGAATAAATTCTAAAATGCCTCCCATTTGTTAAAATAGCCAAAACAGGAAGTTCTTTGCCGCAGTAGTCAGCAAGTTGCTGAACATGTTGATTTATATTTTGCCCCAAAGCTTTTGTTTCAACAATTATTCTATTTCCAATATTGATGTCAATACGACTTCCTTGGGCTGCATGTTCAAGGTCCAAGTCAACATGATTAAATGCTTGAAGAAAAGGAATAATGATTTTATATTTAACATTATTCTCACTTTGAATAAAATTCGTGAAGTCAGTATTTGCCAAAATATTAAGCCTTTCAATATTCATATTTTGTCAGTCGTTTTTTTTAATTAGAGAGTATTAGGAATACGAACGCATTATACGAATATAGTGGTACTAAATTCTGAATCCAAAATTTTTTGTTTCGGTGCACTTTGATGCCTTCTGATTTCAAATTGCTAATATTCACTGCTGTTAACGTTCTCGCCAACAGCCTTTGCTTCAAAATAGTGTAAGGTTATTGCTGGACGTTTGTTTGCTATGCCAAAAAAAAGGGGCAGTGGAAAACCACCGCCCCTTTTTCACCCTAAACCTTTAAAAAACGGCAAAGCCAATATAAATTTATTAATTTTTTGGTTTTTCAAAACACTTGAGTAAAAAAAAATTTACCATTGGAAACTAACTTCAACGGAAGCACGGAACGGATATCAACAACAGTACGAACAAGATTTTGCTTAGTTTACTTTGTGTAGCTGTTTTATCACTTTTTTTTTGTTGGTTTCTTCTTTTCTGTTGTAAATAAATCTGCTGTATATTTCTCATACAATTCAAATAAAAATTCAATGCGTTTTGCTTCTGATGTAAATGGTTGTGGTCTGTATGCAAGATCCACGGCTTTGTCTAACTCATTGTGGGCTTTTGTTAATGAAGGGGGCATAGTCAACGGGTCATAAAGGTCAGCGAGAGAAATGTTCGGAAATCCTGCCCTAGTATCTAATACTTTTTGCGCTGCACTTTCAATTGCATGTATTTGTTTTTCTGTTGGACTTTGAGGGAAAGGAAAGTTATTATAAACAATACTTGCAGAATATCTGTAATCACTTTTTAATCTTCCACATACCGATTTTACCCAAGCCATATGAATAAATGAAGTTAAAATGCCGAAGTAATAAATGTTGGCATCTGGCAAAACATATAACTGGTTAGAGGCAATTGTTTCAGGTTTTAAAAAGGCAATAGGAATATATTTTCTGTTTACTGATGAAACTGTTGGAAACGCTAGATAGTTAGATTTTGGTTGACGAATTTCTGCAAAAAGTGTTGGCGTTTCTGAAAGCTTTTTAGTGTTTGGTCTGTCACTATTTGAACGCCATTTTCTGACTGCTTCAATACGTTCCATTATTTTAGAATTTCCTTTTAAATCTTTAAGTTCTGCATCTTGAAGCCATAAACAAAAGCGCTTTTCTGAATGTAATAACTCTCTACCGCCAATAAAAGGTTTTATCAATATTTCCGAATTACTATTTTCCATTATAATTTGGTTACGTTCTTCATCTGACAACGTATAATTACCATCGTCAAGAGCAAAACTTCCATAAATTATTTCGGGAACGTTACAAATTGGAGATTTCCTATTCTCAACAGTGATATCCTTACCTTCAACTAAATATGGGTTGATATTTTTTACAATTATTTCATGCGGTTCGCCTTTTATATCCTCGTAATCAAAAATACTCTTGTTATTAGTATCATAATTTGCGAAGCCTACAATTACACAATGTACGGCTGCATTTCCTTTGGCTTCGTTTCTCCAGCTAAATGTGCGATGTCCAAAATGAATTTTGATGTTGAAATAATTAAAAAGGATAGTCCACAAAATTCCAACTTGTTCACCCTGGGTAATTGAATTAGTGGAAACGTAGGCAACTTTAATTTTTGTGCCTTGTATATATTTTGCAGCTTTCAAATACCATGCAGTTACATAATCCAAAACACCTGTTCCTTTTAGATTTGCAAATACTAGTTCCATATCTGCTTTTTGTTCTGGCTTCTGTTCTTTCTTTCCAATGAATGGTGGATTTCCAAGAATATAAGAAAGGTCGTTTTTACGAACTATATTTTCCCAATCAATTTGCAAAGCATTTCCGTGAAAAATTTTTGCAGATTTTTTGAGTGGTAACCTTACAAAATATTCTCCAAATTCGTTGCTTATTTGCATATTCATTTGGTGGTCAATTAACCACATGGCAACTTCTGCAATTCTTGCAGGAAATTCTTCATATTCAATGCCATACATCATATCTACATCCAGCCAAATAATGCTTTGTATGCCTGTAGCCATTTGTTTTTTATATTGCTGCCTTAATATTTTTAGCTCTAACAAACGTAACTCTCTATAGGTAATAACAAGAAAATTGCCACAGCCACATGCCGGGTCTAAAAACTTTAGGGTGCTTATTTTTTTGTGAAACTCAGGCAGTTTGTTTTTGTTGTCTTTAATGGTTTCAAATTCTTTGTAAAGGTCGTCTAAGAACAGTGGTTTGATTAATTTTAGAATGTTGGTTTCGCTGGTGTAATGGGCACCCAAATTTCTACGTTCTTTAGGGTTCATAACACTTTGAAACATAGAGCCAAAAATGGCAGGTGAAATTTTACTCCAATCTATATAGCAACATTCTAAAAGTGCTAGCCTCATTTTGCTATCGAAACTTGCCATTGGCAATATTTCTTCAAATAGTTTTCCATTAACATAGGGGAAGGCGGCTATTTGTTCGTCAAGATTTTTAAAGCGATTTTCTTTTGGTGTATTTAATACCTGAAACAATTCTTGCAGTTTTGCAGCAAGATCGCTGCCATCTTCATTTGTTCTTTGCTCTATGTAGTTTTGAAACTCTTGTTTATCAAAAATGGTAGTGTCTTCCGCAAACAATAAAAATAAAATACGAACTAAATAAACTTCCAGTGGATGCCCTGTATAGCCAATATCTTCAAGCGTATCGTGCAACCTGCCCATTAACTCAGCAGCTCTAATATTGGCAGGGTCTTGTTCTTTATAAACCTTTTTTTGATAGCCAATTAAAGAGCCAAAATGATTTACATTGTTTACAAGTTCGTTTAGTTTAAAGTCAATGCTTTTTTGTTCTTCAGTATCATATAATCTAAAATGTTCAAAGTCGCTAACCAAAATGTATTTCGGTAGTTCAACTTGTTTTAACCCGTGTGTATATTCAATAGCTTGTGCAAATGCTTTGTCGAGGTTTTTGCCCCTGCTTTTCATTTCAATTAGAATGTTTCCCTTCCAAAGCAAATCAATATATCCATCACTATCCGATAGCTTTTTTACTTTATGTTCAAAGGTTCCAACCTTTTTTCTTGTGATACCAAATACATTAAAGAAAGCATCTAAAAAGGGTTTTGCGTCTGCTTCTTCGTTGGATGTGTTTGCCCATTCTTTTGAAAAGTTTAAGGCTCGGTCTTTTATTTCGTTCCAGCTTAAGGCCATATAGATAAATCTATTAATTTGTTAGGTGGATTGAAAGATACAGAATTAGTTTTATTAGAATTACTTGCTTTTACCGTTGTTTGTTTGCTATTGCTGCTAATGAGTTGCAATTTATTATTGCCAATTTGCAAATAGGTATAGTTGCTTACACCCTGCCATGGTTTACACCAGCTATTTGCCCAATACTATATTATTTAAACCTGAATGGCTAAAATTTTACTGAGTGGTAGTAAAATTTTAATAAGGTATAGTAAAATTTTTGTAGAGGACACTAAAATTTTACCGTGGTAGAGTAAAATTTTGGTATTGGACACTAAAATTTTAATGAGGTTGAGTTAAATTTTGGTAGGGGTAACTAAATTTTTGGTTAGGTAGAGTAAAATTTTGGTAGGGGTAGTTAAAATTTTGGTTAGGTAGAGTAAAATTTTGGTAGGTGGAACTAAAATTTTGGTTAGGTAGAGTAAAATTTTGGTAGGGGCATTTGAAATTTTAGTCAGGGGTAGTAAAATTTTAGTATGGGTAGTTAAAATTTTGATTGGGGTAACCAAAATTTTGGTCAGGTATAGTAAAATTTTGGTATGGGTAGTTAAAATTTTAGTTATGGGTAGTAAAATTTTGGAAGTGGTAGTTAAAATTTTGGTGAGGGATAGTAAAATTTTGGTATGGGTAGTTAAAATTTTAGTCAGGTATAGTAAAATTTTGGTAGGGGCAGTTAAAATTTTAACCCGGTGGGCTAACATTTGGGGCTATTCAATAAACTGTGCATAGGGTTAATGGATAGCTTATGGTGTTTTTGGCGGCACCTTATTTTTTTTAGAACCTGTATTGGGGAAGAATTGGCGTATGTCGGCCCTTTTGGCATCAAAGCCTGGACTATTGCCTTGTTTGTACATGGTGTAATCATAATCCCGCAGGGCATCGGTATAATTATCATAATCATGCACCATTTTAAAATCGGTTAGCATTTTTATCACGCCATCTAACATAAAAAGGCGGGTATCTGCAAATTTGCGGTCGGCAAAGTCAAGGTCATACTCCGGCCAGTTTACATCGGGGCTTTGCAGGGCGGGCTGGTTGGTATGGTAATCGGTTACCTTGTTTATCAGCAATTTATTTTTTTCGCTTATTCGTTTAAATTTTTTTCTTTCACCCACATTCAGGTTTTGTGTAATGGCAATTGAAATAGAATTTATTACGGCAAGGGCATTATCAAAAGCCTGTATTTGTGCGTTGGTAATATGTGTTTTACCAAGATTGTTGATAGCCATGGGGCAGGTAGTTTAATTGTTGGGTAAAAGATATACTGGTAAAATGCTGCCTGTTACCAAACAACATTTTACACAGTATATGAAAACAAAAGAAAATTTAATTAGTGGGCGTTTGTGGTGTGCTGCTTTGTGCAAAAAACTGCCCTAATTCTGCTGCTTTAGCAGCAAAGCCCGGGGTGTTGGTGCCGGCTTTGTACTTAGTAAACTCATAATCTACAAGGGCACTTTGGTAATTGTCGTAATCGTGCACAATCTTGTAGTCTTCCAGCATTTTTTTAACACTGTCGATGGTGTTTAAACGGGTATCGGCAAAACTGCGCTCGGTAAAGTCGGCATCAAAATCTACCCAATCAACATCGGGGCTTTGTAAGGCGGATTGGTTGATGTGGTAATCGTTGGATTTGTTTACCAGCAATTTGTTTTGCTCGTTAATGCTGCCGTATTTTAAGCGGTCGTCAGTGGTAAGGTTGGTACTTACCGAAGTTAGTGCTGTAATGATGCTGTTTAGGCCAGCATCGATAGCTGCTTTTTGCGCAGCCGTTAGGTGCTTTGCACCCAGATTGTTAACTGCCATGGGGATGGAATTTTTGGTTTAAAAAAGAGTTGAGTGTATGTATGTTTTTTAGTGGTAAATGTGTAGCTAATGTAAAAATATTTTTGAAAAAATACAATAGGTGGGGAATTTTTTAAGGTAGGGGAAATTGAAGGCAGATTAGGTTTGCTGGTACAATTATGTAGCCTAGCTTTTGCATCATTGGGTACTTGTGCAATTCTAATCCGCCACTGATAAATAGTTATAAGCCCCTTTGATTATGTATGGAAGAAGGGGAATATTGAATGGGAAAAAAAATAGACGTACTATGAAAGCATTGATTATCAATGATGAATCTTTTTTTGGAAAGGGTATTTAGTTCAGTTATTTTTGAGTTGTACGCAATCCTAATTGAAAATTCCGCTCACCTACAAGCGACAAGACATTCAAGGCGAAAACCCTAATAACCCACCGCACAGAAGCCAACCTTGCAAAAGAGCTGCAATTACCAACACACTGCAAACATTCTTTTAATACAGGCAGACAAAATACAAAAAGGCAAAAACATAAAAACCGCCTGACGACGGCTTTTATGTTTTTATGGATTCATACTTTAAGCATAATATAAATGCCCTCAATATCGCTTACCTTACAAATTCAAACTTTCTTCAAATTTGACACGGTAAATTTGCCCTATGAAATTGTTACTCATAGAAGATGAAAAGGAACTTGCCCTAAGTATTCAAAAATACTTAACAGACAAAGACTTTGTTTGCGAATGGGTTGTCAATGCAAAAACGGCAATTGATAAAATTTCCATTTACGCCTACGATTGCATTTTACTTGACCTCATGTTGCCAGACGGCAATGGTTTTGAAATCTTAAAAGAATTAAAAGACCAAAACAAAACAGAAGGAATAATAATTATTTCGGCAAAGGAAACTTTAGAAACAAGAATAGAAGGTTTTAATCTTGGTGCAGATGATTATCTCACAAAGCCATTTCATTTATCCGAATTGTTGGTAAGGGTTCAGGCATTAATAAGAAGAAAAAACTTTAAAGGAAGTAATATTGTTTCTTTTAATGAAATCCACATTGATATTCTTTCTAAAGCGGTAAAAGTTAATAACAATAAAATTGACATTACTAAAAAAGAGATTGATTTGCTGCTTTACCTAATCGGAAACGAAAACAGGGTATTATCTAAAAGTGCTATTGCCGAACATTTATCAGGCGACATGGCAGATATGTTAGATAACCACGACTTTGTGTATGCACACATTAAAAACCTAAAAAAGAAATTAAATGATGCAGGAAGTGGAGATTATATTAAATCAGTTTACGGCTTAGGCTACAAATGGAAAAATGAATAAAAAACTTTTACATAAAACATCAAGGGCTTACCTGATTTATTCAGTACTGATTTTAATTATATCGGCACCAATTTTTTATTACTCAACAGAAAGGCTTTACATCAAAGAAGCAGACGATACGCTACTACTACACAAAAAAGAATTTCTAAATTATTCTGCTTCAACTTTAAAATATGAAGACATATCAGTTTGGAACAGATTTAACCGTAATGCAAAAATTGAAAGCGTAAAGCAGGTAACCAACGACACACTTTTTTTTAGTTCTTATTATGATACTTTAGATGCAGAAATTGAACCCTACAGAGAACTGAATTTTCCTATAAGCATACAAGGCAAACCATACACCTATTCCGAAAGAATTAATTTAGTAGAAACCGAAGACCTTTTAAAAAATATTGCAATTTTATTTTTTGCAATTATTTCAATTTTACTGTTTGGCTTGTTCTTTATCACAAAAAAACTTTCCCTAAATCTTTGGAAGCCATTTTATAAAACACTTCAGCAAATAGAAAGTTTTGAAATTGACAAAACCAAACAGTCCGACTTTGTCGAAACAGATGTAGAAGAATTTAGCCGTTTAAATACAAGCATACAAAAGCTGATTGAAAGAAATACGGTCATTTACAAAAGCCAAAAAGAGTTTATAGAAAACGCAGCACACGAATTACAAACCCCCTTGGCTGTTTTTCAGGCAAAAATTGATACTCTTATCCAGCGTTCTGATGTTACCCAAGAGCAGTCAGAAATTTTAGTTTCATTAAATGAGAATGTTTCCCGTTTAAACCGATTAAATAAAAACCTGTTATTGCTTTCTAAAATGGAAAATGATAGTTACAGCGACAAACAAACCATTTCATTATCTAATTATATCCAAAAGAATCTTGACTTTTTTACCGAACAGGCAAAAGCAAAGTCGTTGATAATAAAAATGGAACTTCAAAAAGATTTTGAAATAAAATCAAATCCTGTATTAGCCGAGGTACTCATAAGCAATCTTTTTTTAAACGCAATAAAGCATAATATAGAAGGTGGACAAATAAGTATTGCAATGCAGGAGAACAAACTTGTATTTTCAAACAGAGGCCAACCCAGCCCTTTAAACACAGATAAGTTATTCAAACGATTTTCTAAATCAAATCCTTCCGAACAAGGCACAGGTTTAGGTTTATCTATCGTTAATAAAATCGCTGATATTAATAATTGGACGGTTGCCTACAATTATGAAAATAATCTTCATTCTTTTTCCATTCTATTCTAAAATTCAATCTTTCTTCTAAATCATGTTGCAGCTTTGCTCTATCATTTTTAATTCACTTAAAATAATAGCAATGAAAAGGACAACAGTAACAATAGTAGTAATGCTTTTTGCAACACTCACCTTTGCACAAAAAATGCAGGAAAAAAATGTACCTGCCAATGTAAAATCTACTTTTCAAAAAAAGTACCCAACAGCTAAAGAAGTAAAGTGGGACAAAGAAGGTGAAAAGTACGAAGCAAGTTTTGACCTTAATAAAACAGATAATTCTGTATTAATAGATGCACAAGGCAACATTATTGAAACCGAAGTTGAAATTGAATTGACCCAGTTACCAAAAGGTGTTTTGGATTATGTAAAAACGCATTATGAAGGTAAGCAAGCAAAGGAAGGAGCTAAAATTACCGATGCAAAAGGCATAGTAACTTACGAAGTAGAAATTAAAGGAATGGATTTGATTTTTGACAGCAACGGAAAATTTATTAAAGAATTAAAAGGGTAAAGCAATGCGGATAAAATTCAGTTTTTTCGCTTCTGTTGGCAGCCCCGCCAAAAGCCTTTGCTTCCTTCTCCACAGAGTCTCATTGGGTTGCTTTGTGTGCGGCAGGGCCTCTGCAGTTCATTGGCACTGTTGTTAGTATCTGGTAACCATTGCCAAAATATCATATTCAGTGAAGCCATTACTGCGCAGGTTTCTTGTGCCATAGTAAGCCACCTGGGGTAAATAGTTAAAGCCTCTTTGAAGATTTATGGAAGAAGAGCAACATTGAATAAAAAATAATTGAAATATAAAAGCATTAATTATCAATAACCCATTTTTTTTGGAAAGGGCATTTTGTTCATCTATTTTCGAGTTGTGTGTAATGCGATAGCAATACTCTGGTAACTCATCGTACAAAAAATTGACCTCTGAAAAAAGCTATCTTTGCACCACAATTATTCATTCAATATGACAAATATATTTTTTCGTTTTTTTTTAAAATTCGCTACCCTTTCTTTATTTTCCTTATTCTTTCTAGTAAATAATTTAAGAGCACAAACATCAGGTAATATAATAGGCAGCGTAACAAGTAATCAACAATCTGTAGAGTATGCTACAGTTGTTTTATCAAAATTGCCCGATTCCCTAAAAGCAGTTCATTATACTACTACAGACTCGTTAGGAAAATTCGTATTTAGCGATATAGAATTTGGTAATTACTTCCTAAAAGTTACATTAATTGGACACCTGCCAACTACCCTTAAAGTAAGTTTAACAAAGGAAAACAATACAGTAAATCTAAAAAATATAATAGTGCTTAATGACAAAAATTCTCTAGGCACTGTAATAGTAACAGCACAAAAAAAGCTTATTCAAAAAACGACTGAAGGTTTTATAGTAAACGCATCTTCAAACATTACACAAATTGGTGGTACAGCAACTGACCTGCTAAAAAGTACACCAACAGTTGCAGTTGATGCAGATGGAGGCATTACGCTTCGTGGAAAAAAACCGTTAATCTTAATCAATGGCAGAAATTCTGCATTTTCTAGTATAGACCAAATACCTGCTAGTAGTATTGAAAGTATTGAAATCATCAATAACGCATCAGCAAAATACGATGCCAATGCGCAAAGTGGTATAATTAATATTAAATTGAAAAAGAACAAACTTAGTGGTACAAATGGTGCTTTTTCATTAGGTGCAGGAGTTGGCTCAAGAGGGCGTACTGCCAATTCGTTTATTATAAACCACAAAACACCAAAATGGAATTTAGGTTTAGGTTACGACAATCGTTTTGCAGGTAGAACAAAACATATTACAACGGAAAGAACAGATTTTTATTTGCCCGATACATATTTGCTTAACCAAGCTAGAAACGACGAAAGGGTTGAAAAATTACAGAACTTGAAATTTAACGCTGACTTTTCACCCGATAATAAAAATAGTTTTTCTTTTGAAGCTATCGGCAGTAGTGAAGGGCAAGACAATGATGAAACCTTAAAAAGTATTATTCTAAAACAAAGCAAAGCTTTTAATTACAGTAATAGCAGACATTCATTAGAATTACAAAAAGCAAAACTAGCTGAATTTGCCTTTGGCTACAATCGAAAATTTACCAATCCTATAAAAGCATTTTCTGTAAATCTTACTTCTTCATTCGACAAAGCAAGAGAAAATACAAATATAACTACACAAAGCCTAAGTGAAAACCAAATGAACTTAGGAAATCCTATTTTTCAAAAAACGCATAACTACGAAAATTCAAATATTTCTGATGTAATAGTTGATTATACTACTCCTTTATTTAAAAAGGGTATCTTAGAAACAGGGTTTAAAGGTACATTTCGTTTTATTGAAAATGACTATGAAGCATCTGACAAGATTGGAAATAATTATGTTATCAATGAAGGCTCAACAAATATTTTTACCTTCAAAGAACAGATTTATGCAGCATATTTATTATTTCACTCATTTATAGGAAAAGAAGAAAATGCAAAATGGAAATACGATATTGGAGTAAGAGCCGAACAGGTAAATAATAATGGCTATACTCAAAACAGCAGTACCAAATTTTCAAACAATTATATAAAACTATTTCCAACATTAAATCTTAGCTACGAAATCACCAAAACACAACTAATAAAAATAAGCTACGCCAAAAGAATAAATCGCCCAGATTTAGACGAACTTAACCCTTTTTTAGATATTACAGATGCACTAAATCCACACAGCGGAAATCCTAATTTAAAACCAGAAATAATTCAAGCTGTCGAGTTGGGTTACAATAAACAGTGGGAAAAAATAAGTCTTTCATCCAATTTGTTTTATCGATATTCTCAAAATACAATCCGAAATTTTTTACAACCATTAACAAGTGGTGTTGTACTACGTTTGCCTGTAAATATTGGAACAGCTAACAGCTATGGATTTGAAAACATTATTACAGCAAAACCATTAAATTTTTATGACCTTAATTTGAGTTTTACAATCTTTCAACAAAAATTAAATGGCAGTAATGTTTCTGCTGAAGCAATTCAAAATGGTTTTAATTGGAATGGAAAAATAATTAATAATTTTTCACCTGGACAAAAAAGTAAGTTGCAAATTATAGGTAATTATAGTTCAGCACAAATCAATCCACAAGGAAAAAGTATTGCAATCTATAATGTTGATTTAGGTTTTCAACAAAAACTAGGTAAAGGCAATTCAAGATTAGGGTTAATTGTAGTTGACGCTTTTAATTCTCTTAAAAGTGGTGGATATACTTTTACAAATGATTTTAATAGCTCTCGATTTCAGAAAGCAGACACAAGAGCATTTATGATAACATTTGCACATTCATTTAAAACAGCTTTCAAAGAAAAATTATTAGAAAACAAATTTTCAAAAGAGTTTTAGTAAAAATTAATAACAGTAAACCAAGACAATGCATTACACATAGTCGAGTAAGCAAGGGGGAATTCGCCCGTTCTGCCGAAGTTGGTCGCCTGACCAACAGCATACGCTTCAATGGCTGCTAAGATATAAGCCCAGTAGATAATCCAATCGTACAAGAGTGCGAAGCAAGAATACAGTTCTTGCCGTTTAATTTGGGTATCGTTTAAAACTACAAAACAAAAAATTTTGAGTAGTGTCAAAAGGGGTTATATGGTCTTCGGTAATGCAACGTATTTTTTTAAATCCGTTTTGCAGTAAAGTAGTTAAATTTTCTTCGCTGTATTGTGTAATGGGTAAACCACTACATTTTTTAGGGCCATTGTTTGAAAAGGTACCGATGGTTAAAAAACCTGAAACCGCCTTCCTTGCTCTCTCCAAATATTGGGCAACTTGTTCTGCGGTTGTTAAAAAATGAAAAGTTGCCCTGTCGTGCCAAATATCAAAAGTAGTAGTTGGTTTAAATTCGGTGATGTCACTAACAATCCAATTTATTTTTTCTGCTTTACTGCCCAAACGTTTCTTTGCTTTTTCAAGAGCTTGAGCAGAAATATCGAGCACGGTAATATTTTCAAAACCTTCGTTCAATAAATAATCCACTAGCTTACTGTCACCGCCACCAATGTCTATTATTTTAGCAGTTTTTTTTAGTCCGAAAGAATGTATAAAATTCAGGGAAGTTGTTGGAATGTCCTGTGTCCAGCTTACTTGGTTTGGGGCTTTGGTTTTATATACTTTGTCCCAATGATGTTGCATTGCTTTGTTCATACCATAAAGGTTCAAATAAAAAACATGAATTAGGTAACAATTTTTAAGCAATTGTTGTTACTACCGATGTTGATCCACTGACCAAAAGCATAAGCTTCAATGGTTTCTTTTGCCGTTGGAGGGGGGCGCCAACAGCAGCATGAATATTAGAATATTGGTTTGAGTATGTATTAATATTTGGCAAGGGCACTTCTTCCTGTAACAACAGCAAATCCCGTTTAACAGCGGGATTTGTGATTTATGGTATTTGATTGTAAAGGCAAAATATTTAAAATGCTATTGGCATTTATTACATTTACCACGCAGAGCGCCGCAGGCAATCTGCTCTTGGCAAAGCCTATCGAAAGAAGGGCTTTGCTTTTTTTATGTAAGCTTTAGTTGATTTAATGCTACTGTTGGCGTTACTGCCAACGGAATTATGTTACGGATAGCAATAGTACATTACAGTATTGTGTAGTAGTCTACAGAAAATATTATCACTCTGTTGATTCAAACATTTCCTTAGCTATCATTATAGCTGTCATTGCTCTTGGCCAACCTGTGTAGAATGCTAAATGAGTAATTACACCAACCAGTTCAGTCTCAGTTAGTCCATTATCTTTTGCACGGCCTAAATGATATTTTAGTTGGCCATTATGTTCGCCTGCAACTAAAGCTGCAACAGTAATTAAACTCCTGTCTCTGGGTGAAAGTTCTTTTCCTTCCCACACGTCACCAAAAAGTACATTGTCAGTATATTCAACAAGCTTTGGTGCAAAATCTCCTAACATTTTTTGAATTGCGGATTTTTTATTGTCGTTATTCATTTATTATTTTATTAATAGTTACAAAGAAAATATATTGTTTATAGTGTTGCTAAATATTTGTACAAACTCAAAAATATACTAACCAAATACCTTTACCAAAATAACTAGTTCTCTGCTGCCGATGTTGGTAGCTAGACCAACAGCATACGCTTCAATGGTTACTAAGATAAAAGCCCATTCCTAATCCAACCGCACAAGAGTGCGACGCAAGGAAAGCCATATGCATATTCTTTTGCCGGGTTCAAAAAAAGTATGCTATTCATGTAGCAAATTAGCGTTCAACAAAACGCTAATAAGGAATTTGCGAGGCGAAGCAGTAAATACGTAATAAGCGTTGCTGAATAATAATACCATTGCCGGTCACCATTACTGCAATACTTTCTCGATGGCTTTGGCTTTTAATAGACATTCTTCATACTCCTGATCTGCATTGCTATAAAAAGTAATACCGCTGCCAACCTGATAACTAAGGTATTGGTTGTTTGCATTGTACATGATACTGCGGATTACTACATTAAAATCGAAATTGTTATCAGGTGTAATGTAGCCTACAGCACCAGAGAAAATACCCCTGCGGGTGTGTTCGTATTGCTCAATAAGTTGCATTACCCTTTTTTTTGGTGCTCCCGTCATTGAACCCATGGGGAAGGTTGCCCGCAGGATATTAGTCATAGAAATGCCCGGTTGAAGGGTACCCGTTATAGTAGAGATCATTTGATGCAATTGCGGAAAACTATATATACCAAATAGCTCTTCTACCTGTACTGAGTTTTCGGTACATATTTTACTTAGGTCGTTACGCACCAAATCTACCACCATTACGTTTTCGCTACGCTCCTTAGTGCTTTGCAACAAGTAGTCTTTGTTTTGCTCATCCTGTATGTTATCAGCGCTTCTTTGTATGGTACCCTTGATGGGTTGGGAGATTAATTTATTGCCCGTTTTTTGCAAAAAACGTTCCGGACTGGCACATAATAAATAATTATGGTTTACCCTGTAAAAACAGGAAAAAGGATTTGGGGAAAGGGCATTAAGTTGCTGATAAACAGCCACCGGCTGTATGGTTGAATGCTCAGCAAAAAACTCCATACAAAAATTCATCTCGTAACAATCGCCACGTAAAATATGTTGGCGCAATTCTTCGATGGTATTAATGTATTCTTGCCTGTTTAAACGGGCTTGTATATTAATGCTACCATTATTGGATATTACAGGAACCTCTGTTTCAGAAATTTGCTTAAATACCAGCGCAGGTTGATTGTTGATGCAACTGATGGTTGCCTTATTTTGCTGTAATTGTATGATTGTTTCGGGCTGAAAAAGAAAAATATCAGGGAAACCAATATTATCAGGGTGAGATGATACTAGTGGCTCTATTTCGTTTTTTAAATCGTATGCAAAATGCCCGAATAGCCAGTCATTCTGCTGATTGCAGAATTTATCAAGATCTTGCAGCGCATCACCTTTTTCCGGGGCAAAACTGTTTATAGCCCCAGCAGCACCTAAACACTCTAACCTATTGTGGGCATATTGGTATTGGTTATTGTCTAAAAAACAACAGATGCTATGCTGTTGTAACCAGTATAACATCTGTTGCTTAAACAATACCGTATTGTGTACAGTAAAAGATAATGTGTTTCTATGCAAAATGATATGGCGGATTAAAAATCGTCATCCTCATCATCAAAACCTTTAGAATCATTAAAAAGGTCGAATTCTTTAAAATCATCGTCCAAAGAAAGGTCATCGTCTGCAGCCTTTTTGGTTGAACCACCACCGGTAGATTTTTTACCTTTTGATTTTGGGATATCGAACTCTTCAAAATCAGGATCCCAGCTATCATCTTCTTCCGGTTTATCCCAATCATCTACTTCGTCTGCAATATCATCATCTTCTTCGTCATCGTCATCGTCAGCGCTTTTTTTAGCAGATGCTTTTCCTGATTTTGCAGATGGCTTTGCTTTGGCGCCAGTGGTTTCTTCGTCCAAATCATCGTCATCATCGTCGTCAAGCTCCTTTTTAGCTTTTGGCGATGGTTTTTTACTAGTTTCCTTAGAAGATGCTGCAGGTTTACTGCCAGCAATTTTTTTGTCTTTGTCTGATTTTGATGCCATAATACAAGTGATTAACAGCGTAAAATTTAAACGAGTTTTTTACATGGCAAAAAAAATTTTTTGCCACTGGAAAATTGAATAATGATATGATTCTTTTACAACAGAAAAAGTAACCCTCTGTCGCAATTTTTATTATAAACTTATTATCTGTTCACGTCCCGGACCATTAGAAACATATTTTACCGGCGCCCCTACATATCCATTAATAAAGTCTATATAGGTTGACATTTCAGCAGGTAATTCTGCTGCATCTTTTATTTGTGTACTATCGGTATGCCAACCTGCAAATTTTTTATAAACAGGGTCTATTACCACATTGTTCATTTGAAACGGAACTTCTTCCTGGTGGGCGCCATTGATATTGTAGGCAGTGCATACCTGCAGGTTTTCAAAAGTATCCAATACATCTGCTTTTGTCATAACCATTTTTGTAACGCCATTAATCATACAGGCATATTTCAATGCAACCAGATCAATCCAGCCGCAGCGGCGTGGCCTGCCGGTAGTAGCACCAAATTCGCTACCCAGTTTTCTTAATTCCTCGCCGGTTGCGTCTTCCAGTTCTGTAGGGAAGGGACCACCACCCACACGGGTACAATAGGCTTTGGTAACACCCAAAATATCTTTAATTTTTTGTGGGGCAACACCTAAACCATTACAAACGCCTGCAGAAATTGTACTGCTGGATGTTACAAACGGGAAAGTACCAAAATCTATATCCAGCATACTGCCTTGCGCACCTTCGGCCAATACTTTTTTGCCTTCGCTTATTTTACTGTTTATAAAATATTCGCCATTTACAATATTAAGGGTGCGCAAAAATTCCAATGCCTCAAAAAATTCCTCTTCCCAGGCGCTGATATCTTCAATAAAATGGAAATTATCCAGCAATTTCTGGTGCTTTAAACGCAGTTTAATATAGTTGGTAATAAAGCTTTTATCCATTAAATCCCCAACTCTTAAGGCATTACGGCCAGTTTTATCCATATAGGCCGGCCCAATACCCTTTAGTGTAGACCCAATTTTACTATCGCCCTTTTGCAGCTCAGAGGCCTTATCCAACGCACGGTGTGTAGGTACAATAAGGTTGGTGCGCTGAGAAATAAACAGGTTTTTTCTTACATCAATACCATAGGCGGCAACGGCATCGCATTCTCTTTTTAGCGTTATTGGGTCAAGCACCACGCCATTTCCAATAATATTTACAATATTCTGATGAAAAATGCCCGAGGGTATCTGGTGCAATACCATTTTTTTACCGTCTACATATAAAGTATGTCCGGCATTGGGTCCGCCCTGGAAACGGGCCACCACATCGTAGTTGGGAGCAAAAAAATCTACAATCTTACCTTTTCCTTCGTCGCCCCATTGTAAGCCCAGTATTACATCAACCATGTAAAGTGTTTGTTGTTGAAGGGCAAAAATAAACAGTGAAGCGTTTAAACAAGCAATGTTTTTTTAAAAATGAGCAGAATAATTATTAACCGGGCTGTATACCGGTAGTTAAAAGTCCCTTGCGTCGCACTCTTGTACTGCAGAATAGGTGGCGTCAGGCAGGTAATTATTTGTAAATCAAACAAAAGCGCCTTCCGGCATTTAGCTGATTTTTATAGTTTGCAGCACATCTTCTGTAACATTTTTACCCCCATTAAAATTGGTATGTATTGTGCCAATGGTATAAATAGGCCCCCATGGTAATCCCCACCAACCTAATAAAAACGAGATTATAGTAAAACCAATGCCATGTTTAAGTGTAGATTCTCCAGACCTGATAAAGTAAACATCACTATTTCTTTTAAAGGTGATAATTAGCAGGGAAATACAATATTGAAAAATTACAAATTTGGCACCGCTAATTAACTCCAGATTTAATTCCTCGGTACTTAAATCATCCATGTTTTTAATTTTTGACATGCAATTGGTTTATTATTTAATACAGGCAACAGACTAATATAGGTAATGGCTTATAAGCAAAAAGCTTTGCTTCACATTGCCAGGAAAGTAGAAGTGAGTTATTTGTGTAGCAAAGCAACAAATACATAACATGCGGCGATGCCATTTATTCTACCGCTTGTTATAAAAAATTGGTTCTATTTTTCTATCAATCCTCTTCTTCGTACGTTTTTGCCTTTGTAAAACTGGGCGGCAATTGCTTTTCGGCCAGTTCGTTAATCAGCTCGGCAATTAGTGCCGTCCAGCCAGTTTGGTGTGCGGCACCCAGTCCACGGCCGGTATCTCCATTAAAATATTCGTAATACAGTACCAGGTCTTTATTTTCGGGCAGACTGTAAAACCAGTTATACTCGGCATGCAGCCGGCGGTTATTTTTTTCGTCTAATTTAAACAGCGTTACAATACGTTTTACCAGTTCGTTGGCCACCTCGCCCAGCTCCATATAAATACCAGAGCCAGTGGGGTATTCTATGGTTAAGCTACCCTCGTAAAACTCGCCAAATTTTTTGATGCTTTGGATAATCAGGTAATTTATGGGCATCCAAACGGGGCCACGCCAATTGCTGTTACCCCCAAAAAAATCAGAGGTACTATCGCCGGGATCGTATCCAATGGAATACTCAGTACCCTGAATATTAACACTATACGGGTTGGCTTCGTGGTATTTGCTTAATGCCCTTATTCCACCATCGGATAAAAATTCTGCCTCGCTAACCAGCCTTTGCAATAAGGCTATCAACTTATCTTTTGGTACAAGAGAAAGCAGGGTTTTTTCTCCTTCATCATGCTCTTCATTGGGCCAGAATTTATTGTTTTTTATACGGTAGTTCTCAAACCAGCTAATACGTTTACTAAAGTCTTCCAACTGGTGCATTACTTTACGTTCAATTACCGATACGGCAAATAAACTGGTAAGACCTACAATACTTTGTATACGTAATTGTATGGGTTTATTACCCGGCGAACCCAGCACATCATAAAAGAATTTGTCTTCATTGTTCCAAAGACCCATTTCATTAAGTGCTTCGGCAATTAATACAAAATGTTCAAAAAACTTGGTGGCAGTATCCTCAAAAGAAATATCGTGCATGGCAATTTCTATGGCCATATCCATCAGGTTTAATGCATACATGCCCATCCAGCTGGTACCATCTGCCTGTTCCAGCTCCATTTCGCTATGCAATTGTATACTGCGGTTAAATACCCCAATATTATCCAAACCAAGAAAACCACCTTCGAAGATATTATTACCATTAGGGTCTTTACGGTTAATCCACCAGGTAAAATTGATGATGAGTTTTTGAAAGGTGCGTTTTAGAAAATCTATATCGCCCTTACCGGTTTTTTTCTTTTCAATATGGTATACCTGTAATGCACTCCAGGCATGTACAGGAGGGTTAACATCGCTAAAATTCCACTCATAGGCAGGAAGTTGCCCATCTGGTTTCATATACCATTCCCGCATCATCAGTATCAGCTGATGCTTGGCAAAAGTAGGATCTATTAATGCCATAGGTATACAGTGAAAAGCCAGGTCCCATGCCGCATACCAGGGGTATTCCCACTTATCGGGCATCAATAACACATCCTGGTTTTTTAAATGCAGCCATTGGTGGTTACGGCCATTCTTCCGCTGATCGCTTACATGTGCTATACCATCGTTTACAGATAGCCAGTTTTCAATATCGTAGTGATAGTATTGCTTGCTCCATAATAAACCGGCCAATGCCTGGCGTTGAATATTTTTGAGGTCTTCTGATGCATTTTTGGGTAATACATCAGCATAAAATTCATCTGCTTCTTTTTTACGTTGATTAAAAATCTGATCGAACCCTTTTGAAAAAGGCGCATCCATTAATACATTACTTAAGCGCAGACAAATGGTTTTGGTGCTGCCACCCGGAATTTTAAATTTATATACCGGCGAAAACTTGGTACCTGTTTTATTCTTTTTTAGCTGATCAACATTAATTTGGTCTATTACCGCATTATTAATGGCATCTTTTGTAAATGGGGTAATATTGGGTTTATTATACAGCTTTTCAGTATTGGTTTCATTCTCTGTAAAATATCTTTCTACGGTTTTAGGATAATATAAGTAATAAGCACCCAATCTTTCATGGGTAGCTCTAACGGTGCCCTCGTTTATTTCTTTTAATAGAGGCTTCTTCCTATTATCTGCGGCCACCTCTGTTTGCCAACGATTATAAAACCATAAAGTAGGTAAAACGGTTATGGGGGCAGTGGTTTTACCGCGGTTGGTGATATCAATCTTTATGGCAATATCTGTTTTGCTGTATTTGGCATAAGTAATTAATACATCAAAGTATTTATTATCATCAAACACACCGGTATCCAGCAATTCATATTCTGTTTCCAGTTTGGTTCGTTTGCGGTTTTCCTCCCGCAACTGCTCGTAGGGAAATGCTGCTTGTGGATATTTGTACAGCATTTGCATATAATAATGGGTAGGGGTATTATCCAGATAATAATACAGCTCCTTTACATCTTCTCCATGGTTGCCTTCATAATTGCCCAGGCCAAATAAGCGTTCTTTCAGCACAGTATCTTTACCATTCCATAAGGCAACAGAAAAACATAGGCTTTGAAAAAAATCCGATATACCGCCAATTCCATCTTCGCCCCAACGATAGGCACGGCAGTGAGAATCGTTAAAAGGAAAATAATTCCATGCATCGCTGTTTTCGCTGTAATCTTCCCTTACTGTACCCCATTGACGGTCTGATACATAGGGGCCCCATTGTTCAAGGGGAATTTTTTTACCTGCGTTAGCTTTTAGTCTTTGTTGTTCTGCTGTCATGTATAATCAATTGTCAATAATAAAATCCCATGCAAATGCATGCTTATTCTCATATGGCCTGACAGGCAATCCTAAGCCGGTAAGGTAATGAAATTATATAATACCGCTTATTTAAGTACATAATGTAATGCTTGTTAGCCTGGCATTTAATTCCATCTGCAACATCCGTTGCGTCGCACTCTTGTACGTTCCAATCATTTATCGGCTATCCTATTTATGGGGTTTGCAGGTTATGTTATAGAATTATTACTACAAAAAATTTGGTCAAACTATACAAATAAACCATTTACTATTACTACAATGCAGGTTCTACCAGCTATCTATCTTTACTGTGGAAAGAGCAAACAAGTTTTATAGTTCAAATACCCGTGAAAACATCCAAACCTACATCTCACAAAGAGATTTTAAAATCCAATTCCTAAAAAAAGGTTTCAGCATGCTGAAACCTTTTTTTTAAACTGCTATATTATATATACACCTCGTAACATTGCACTGTAGTAACACTTCTACAAAATATAATGCGCAATAATAAATGATTAGTTGGTTTTATTCTACAATTAGGGCTATTGCAGGGGCGTAGCTTTACAGTACAAATAAAGGGAAGTTCATAAAGTTAGAAACCTATTAAAAACTCCATTTAAAATCCAATGTCTAAAAGAAACGCCTTATAAAACGGGGCGTTTTTTTATGCCTTTTATTGTTGCCATAAAAGTGGAACCCTGAACCGAGCGTGGCTAGTAAAGCCCCATAAATGTGATGTTGCCGGTAACAAAAAAAGCACGCTAAATTTATCAGCGTGCTTTAAAAATATATTGTAGGATTAGTTTCCGTACTCGCTTAAGAAGCGGATACGCATAATTTTTAATTGTTCCCATTCGTACCCGCTATCGGCCAATTCTTCTTTGGCTACATCCAGCGATGAGGTTTGGCAACTTTTAAAATAATCCATTATTTCTTCCTGTTCATCTTCATCCAGCATATCGTCAATAGCATAGTTCAGGTTTAGTTTGGTACCGCTGGCAACAATGGTTTCCATTTCTTCCAGCATGGCGTCTAACCTTAGGTCTTTGTTTTTTGCAATGGTTTCAAGTGGTATTTTTTTATCTACATTTTGAATAATATAGATTTTGTTACTGCTTTTATTGGCCACATTGCGCATTACAAAATCATCAGGTTTTTCTACCTCGTTTTCTTCAACGTATTTGCTAATTAAATCAACAAAGGGTCTGCCGTATTTTAATGCCTTTCCCTTACTAACACCCTGGCATTTTTCCAGTTCCAACAATGTGGTGGGGTACATGGTGGCCATATCCTGCAGGGAGGATTCTAAAAATAACACAAAAGGGGGCAGTCCTTTTTTCTTTGCTTCGCGCTGGCGAAGGTCTTTTAATAGTTCCTGTAATTTTTCATCAGCTGCCGCATTGCCACTATTGCCGCCTTCTTCCTCATCATCTTCATTGGCTTCATCAAATGTGTTGTTAAGTACAATTTTAAAGGAAGCTGGTTTTTTCAGGAATTTGATACCTAAATCTGTAAGCTTTAATAAGCCATATTCTTCAATGTCTTTTCGTATTAGGTTTGCCAATAACATTTGGCGTATCAGGCTGTTCCAGAAATGATCGTCTTTATCTTTACTAATACCAAATACATCCAGATTTTCGTGGCGGTACATGGTTACCTGGGGTGTAAGTTTACCCACAATAATATTTAGCACATACTCGGCAGTAAATCTTTCGTCTAATGCTTTTACAACTTTTAAAACATTAACTGCTGCTTCTTTTGCTTCAATTTGTTCTTTGGGGTGCAGGCAGTTATCACAATTGCCGCAGTTTTTATCTTCTATATCTTCTCCAAAATAGTGCAGTAGTATTTTACGGCGGCATACGGCGCTTTCAGCAAAAGCCACTGTTTCAAAAATAAGTTGTGCGCCAACTTCCCTTTCACTTAATGGTTTATCCCGCATTAAATGTTCCAGTTTAGAAACATCTTTATGAGAATAATACAGAATACATTTCCCCTCCAAACCATCTCTGCCACCGCGACCGGTTTCCTGATAATAATTTTCAATAGATTTAGGGATATTGAAATGTATTACAAATCTGATATCGGGTTTATCTATACCCATACCAAATGCAATAGTAGCTACAATAACCTGTACATCTTCATTCAAAAACTGGTCCTGGCGTTCTGCACGCACTTTACTGTCTAAACCGGCATGATAAGCCACAGCCTTTATATTATTGGCTACTAGTAAGGCCGCCAATTCCTCGGTGGTTTTACGGTTAAGCGTATAAATAATACCACTCTTGCCCATGTTTTGAGAAATAAAGCGCACTATACTTTTTACAGTTTGCTCCTTTTTTATTTTGGGCTGAATTTCATAATACAGGTTTGGCCTGTTAAAAGAAGAAATTAAAATATTGGGGTTACGCAGGGCCAGATTTTTTACAATATCACTTTGTACTTTAGGTGTGGCTGTTGCTGTAAGCGCAATAACCGCTGCATCCGGATTAATAATTTCCATCATATCCCTCAGGCGCCTGTATTCAGGCCGAAAATCGTGACCCCATTCAGAAATACAGTGTGCTTCATCTACCGCAAAAAAAGACACTTTTAAATCACTAAAAAAATCCAGATTTTCCTGTTTGGTTAAGGTTTCGGGGGCAACGTATAATAATTTTGTTTTGCCGGCTAACAAATCATCCTTTACTTCTTTTATCTGGCCTTTATTTAAAGATGAGTTTAAAAAATGGGCCACATCATCTTTCTCGCTATAACCCCTTACCAAATCAACCTGATTTTTCATTAATGCAATAAGGGGACTTACAATAATAGCGCAGCCTTCTAAAATCATGGCTGGTAGCTGGTAACATAAACTTTTACCGCCACCAGTTGGCATAATTACAAATGTATCGTTGCCATTTAATAAACTATTAATAGCTTCTTCCTGGCGGCCTTTAAAATGTTCAAATCCAAAATATAATTTCAATCCTTCATAAATATCCAGTTTATGTTGATTGGCCGGTTTTTTTTTGGTGGTGGTTTTTGTTGTGTTGGATTTGGTTGCTGTAGCCTTTTTTGATGCTGATTTCTTAGAAATGGTTTCCATTGTTCACTATATTTCACTCCCACAAGAAAGTGGATTTTAAATAAAAATAATACTAAAAGTTACCGCTTTTAATCCGGATAGAGTAATTAAAATTTCATTTACTGAATCTGGAGCAGATGATGCTGGTTAATATGTTTACCTGTTGCGGAGTTAAACGAAGTTAACCTTCAAATCTTTTATTAAAAAATCGATTGTTGTTAAAGTTTACCTTTGCATAGATGAAAACCGATATCAAAACATCCGCTTTACTTACCATAGAATTGGAATCCAGGTCAGTTGAAGGCCTTAAAGCCTTTATTGACGATGATTTTGTAGGTGCAGTAGAAACAATACATGCTGCCAAAGGAAGGGTTGTAATTACCGGAATTGGCAAAAGTGCTATAGTGGGCCAAAAAATTGTTGCTACCCTAAACTCAACAGGCACTCCGGCGCTTTTTATGCATGCAGCCGATGCCATTCATGGCGATTTGGGTATGATTCAGGAAGATGATGTTGTAATTGTAATCAGTAAAAGTGGAGAAAGCCCTGAGATTAAAGTGTTAATCCCTCTTATTAAAAATTTTGGCAATATACTTATTGGCATGGTAGGCAATAAAAATGCTTTACTGGCCCGGGAAAGTAATTTTATTTTGGATACCACCGTTGCCAAGGAAGCCTGCCCCAATAATTTGGCGCCAACGAGCAGTACTACGGCTCAAATGGTGATGGGCGATGCTTTAGCAGTTTGTTTAATGGAATTAAATAAATTTACCGGTAAGGATTTTGCCCGTTACCATCCGGGTGGTAACTTAGGTAAAAAATTATACCTTAAGGTAGACGATGTATATACCCTTAATGAAAAACCGGCCGTTTTAGCCGATGCTACATTAAAAGAGGTTATCCTTGCTATCAGTAAAGGCCGTTTAGGTGCTACCGCAGTAGTAGATGCAAACAACAAGGTAAAAGGCATTATTACCGATGGAGACGTACGCAGAATGCTTGAAACCATTGATAATCTGAGTGTTATAAAAGCTGCAGACATATATAGCACCACGCCAAAATGTGTGCAGCCAGCATTGCTTGCTGCCGAAGCTTTTGAAATGATGAAACAATTTGATATCAGTCAGGTTTTAGTATCAGGTACAGATGATGCCTATTTAGGTATATTGCATCTGCACGACCTGATAAGGGAAGGCATTATATAAAGCAATAATCTTTACTTATGAATAACCATTATTATGTAGCCATTCTGGCAGGCGGTATAGGCAGCAGGTTCTGGCCTAAAAGCAGAACTGCCTACCCCAAACAATTTCTGGATATTTTGAACTCCGGAAAAACGCTTATACAGTCTACTTTCGACAGGTACGCCTCTTTTCTGCCCAAAGAAAACATCTTCGTTGTAACATCCGAAGAATATGCAGGTATTGTTCAGGAGCAATTACCTGAAATAAATGCAGCCAATATTTTGGCAGAGCCCAGTAGAAAAAATACTGCTCCCTGTGTAGCTTATATTGCTTTTAAACTGGCTCAAATTGATCCTGCAGCCGCCCTAATTGTAGCACCAAGCGATCATTTGGTATTGGATAATGCCGAGTTTGAACGGGTAGCATTAGAAGCACTTGGTTTTGCCGAGCACATGAAATCATTTGTAACCCTGGGTATAAAGCCAACTTATCCTAATACCGGTTACGGTTATATTCAGCACGAAACCCAGGCCGTAGCCGATAATATTTATCAGGTAAAAACATTTACCGAAAAACCCAATACAGAATTAGCCAAAACCTTTATTGCCAGCGGCGATTTTCTTTGGAATGCTGGGATATTCATCTGGCGGGTAGAAGATGTGGTAAGGGCTTTCGAAAAATATCAACCCGAAATGTTCGAGGTTTTTGCCGCAGAGCAATTGCTTTTTAATACACCGGAAGAAAGCAATGCTTTAGCCAGAATTTACCCATTATGCACCAATATTTCCATCGATTATGCCATCATGGAAAAAGCCAGTAACGTTTACGTTATTCCTTCCTCCTTTGGCTGGAGCGATTTAGGCACCTGGAATAGCGCCTACGAAACCCTGGAAAAAGATTACCTGGGTAATGCAGTAGCCGGTAATAATGTTATGATTATCGATGCCACCAAATGTATGGTATCGGCCCCCCATAACAAATTATTGGTATTGCAGGGGCTGGACGACTTTATTATTGTAGATACCGAAGATGTATTGCTTATCTGTAAAAAAGAAAACGAACAGCAGGTAAAAGAATATGTAGCCGAAGTAAAAAGAAATAAGGGCGACAGGTATTTATAATCATTAACCCAACTGTAGATTATTAATATAGCTGCACTTGCGTCGCACTCTTGTACCACAACACTAAATGCGGCAATAAGCACAGCAATTGTTAAAATTTTATCGGGGCACAGGTATTTTTAGTGCTGATATTTGGTTTAGCTATTACCTTCAACACATTACTGTAACAAAGCAATGTATAAATTAATATCATGTTTAGATCTGTAATTACCGGCACAGGTTGTTATATACCTCCGGAAACTAAAACAAATGAAGACTTTGGTGTGCATAGCTTCTTTGGCGAAGACCATAAGCCACTCAATATCCCATCCAGTGTAATAGTTAAAAAATTCCAGCAAATAACGGGTATCGAAGAACGAAGGTATGCTCCCGCCACCCAAACAGCTTCCGGCATTGGGGCCGAAGCAGCCAAACTGGCCATTCAGGAATCTGGGATTAACCCCGAAACCATCGACCAGATTATTGTAGCTCAAAACTTTGGCGACGTACTCAGCAACACTATACAAACAGATGCAGTACCATCCCTTGCTTCCAGAATAAAACATGTGTTGGGAATAGAAAACCCATCCTGTATAGCTTACGATATTCTTTTCGGATGCCCCGGCTGGCTGCAGGGCGTAATACAGGCCGATGCATTTTTTAAAGCAGGTATCGCAAAAAAAGCACTGGTTATTGGCACCGAAACACTTAGCCGGGTAATAGATGCCCACGACCGCGACAGCATGATTTTTAGCGATGGTGCCGGTGCCTGTATATTGGAAAATAAAGAAGTGGAAACCACGGGCAGCGGTATCTTATCGGCATCTGTACAATCACATTGTATCAACGAAGCTGGTTATATAACCATGGGCCGCTCTTATTTGCCAGATGCAGATCCTAGTGTACGTTATATAAAAATGAAAGGCCGTAAAGTATACGAATACGCCCTAAAACATGTACCCGAAGCCATGAAAGATTGCATTGATAAAAGCGGGGTAAATATCAACGAAGTAAAAAAGATATTTATCCATCAGGCCAACGAAAAAATGGACGAAGCCATAGTGAATGCGCTATATAAGCTCTACGGGTACGAACATATGCCTGCAGACGTAATGCCCATGAATATTCATAAACTCGGTAACAGTTCTGTAGCCACCATTCCCACTTTGTTCGATATGGTACAAAAAGGTCTTATGCCAGAACATAGCATGGAAAAAAATGATATCATTGTTTTTGCATCAGTAGGTGCAGGAATGAATATTAATGCCGTTTGTTACCGCATGTAGGCACATATCAAATCATATGTAAAAGCTCCGGTTAAAGGGGCTTTTTTTGGGCCCGGCAATAACAACATAATGTAGCTTTACTTGCGTCGCACACTTGTACTACATCGTAAAAGCAGCAATTAACTGCCTGTTTTATTGCCATTACACGTTTACATAAATAAATTAATCCTATGTTTTTTGGCGAAAAAGTAACCAGCTTTTTATTTTCACTGCAATTACCGTTTAAACTTCCAAAAGATGTAGGTGTTTTAGATGTGTACCAGCAACCAAATGTACAACTAGCCTGCACCAGATTTTACCAGCAATTTTATCATAACCATCACCAAAGACATCTGCTGCTGGGTATAAACCCCGGCAGGTTTGGCGGTGGTGTAACCGGCATCCCCTTTACCGATCCTATTCGCCTGGCAAACAATTGTTTAATAGCCAATGAGTTTACAAAACAAAAAGAACTTTCTTCAGCATTTATATACGATATGATTGCCGCTTTTGGAGGCCCCGAAACTTTCTACCAGCAATTTTATATTTCATCGGTTAGTCCGCTAGGTTTTGTAAAACAAGGCAAAAACCTGAATTATTATGATGATAAAAAATTGATGAAAAAAATAGAAAGCTTTGCTGCGGATTGTATACAAACGCAAATAAGTTTTGGAATAAACACCAATATTTGCTTTTGCATTGGAGAAGGGGAGAACCTTAAATTTTTAACACGCTTAAATGAAAAATACAAATGGTTTGGCAGTATAAAGGGCCTGCCACATCCCCGGTTTATCATGCAATATAAGGTAAAGCAAAAAGAGGCCTATATTGCCCATTACCTCCAAACGCTTGCTACAAAATAATATCACCCTCTATTACATTTAAACTATCATATCATTCGGGTCATTATGGGCCGGGCTTTTCTAATCCGGTATTTACTTCAACTAACCATAACATAATCATATTTTGGCGCCCCTCAAAAGCATTAAAAACCAAATTAGCAAGTGGTTGGCTCAAATACATCTTTTAAAAAATCACGGAAAGAGGTGATTACTTAAGTATTTTAAGTAGTATAATTTTATATAGATAATATTTTCTACATGAAAAAAATACTTCCACAAATGCTTTTGTTTTGCATTTTTATAAATCAGTTAGCTTTTGCTCAATCTACAACTCCACCTATACAATGGCAAAAAGCGTATGGAGGCACTAAAAACGATGGAGTTTTCAGTATTAAGCAAACTGCTGATGGCTATATCATGACAGGTTATACAGGACGAAGCGATGGTGATGTAAGCGGTAATCATGGGGGTGCAGATGGCTGGGTTTTTAAAACTGATAATTGGGGCGTTATACAATGGAAGAAATGCATTGGCGGCACAAAAGATGAAGTGTTTGATGCAGTACAAACCACAACAGATGGAGGTTTTATACTTTGCGGCAGGGTAGTAAACAGTTTACACTAACATCTGCAGGCAAAGGTGCAATAGCCATCAACGCTGGTATGCTGGCGAGTGGTGTATATATTTATGCAATGTATGTTGATGGCAGGTTTATAGATAGTAAGCGAATGGTGCTTATTAAATAAAAAGAATTTTATTAGCCAGATGTATGTATTTTAAATCAACATCCTTGCGTCGCACACTGGTAGTGCAGAATAGACTCGGGCCTGGTGAAGTATAGGTCTTATATTTTCTGTTCAAAAAGAAGCTTTCTAAACAAATGTAATAGGGTTAAATATTTGAAAAAAAAGATTATATTAGAATATTCATTAATGAAATATAACATCAATACTTCATGAAACATTTCATGTTCGCTAAATGCATCATTGTATTTGCTACAGTTTCATCTTTTCTATTTACTTTACCTGCCAATGGACAAAAAGCGAGATATGATAGCCTGCAAATAGCCTTAAATAATCATCCTAAAGAAGACGCAAAACGGCTTAATCTATTAAATGAATTATCAGAAACCTGTAAACTTACACTTCTAAGCAAATTTGACAGTGGTATTATCTGTGCTAATAAAGCAATAGTGCTTTCAAAAAAGCTGAGCGATAATAAAGCACTTGCAAAAGCATATTGCTGTAAAGCAGAAATTTTTACACGAAAAGGAAGGTATATTGAGGCAGACAGTCTTATTAAAAGTGCTATTACATTAAATTCCGAACAAAAAAATAGTAATGGCATTGGTGATTGTTCTATGGTATCCAGCCTTTTGCATGGCGTTCAGGGAGACTTTACGGCATGTAAAGTTGACGCAGTCAAAGCATTGAAAATATATAACAGTACTAAATACAAATTTGGTATTGCAAATGCAACAATGTTTATTGGATATATTTATAAATATACCGGTGTAAACGATACCGCATTTATTTATTTCAGAAAAGCAGATTCAATATTCCTGTCCATAGGAAATGAATACAAGCCTGCATTTGTTTACGTAGATATTGCGCACATGTATGTAAATGATGGCCAAACAAAAGAAGCAATGAGCTACCTGCTGCTTGCGCAGAAGTATTACGAAAAAGACAAAAATTTACCAGGGCTTGCTATGGTATATTCACAAATGGCCAATGTGTATAACAATCTGCAGGATGACAAAATGGAAATGGAGTGCATTCTGAAAGGCTTGCGTATAAGTGAGCAAATGAACAACCTGCAGGGACAGGCAGATTGTTTGCAAAGAGTTGGTTCAAAGCTTTCTCACATGAATGAATATACGAGTGCATTACAATATTTTCAAAAGGCATTGGTACTGGCTAAAGCAGTAAATGAATCAGAAAAAGGTGTCAACGGGCTGGAGATAGTAATTACTTCCTATACGGGCATCGGATCTATAGCACTCGAAAATAAAGAACCCAAAAAAGCACTGGTATATTTTGACAGCGCTTTGACAGCAGCAAAAAAACTAAAATTCGATTATCGTCTCGCTTCAGTCTATGATCATCTTGGCGATGCCTGTCGAGATGACGGTAACTATGTACAGTCTTTTTATAATTACAGGCAATCTATTTCTTATTCAGAAAAAATAAAATCCAGTACTTATTTATCCGGCACCCTGGAATCACTGGGCAAATTAATATTGATAACTCCCGATTCAGAACTAAAGAAAAGTGGCATTGAACCTGCAACAAAATTTCAGACAGCGGAAGCGTATTTACTCCGCGCATTGGAAATCACAAAAAATGATGGCAGCCTGTTGCTTAATCAACGGCTTGCATTGCACGAGCTAAGTAAACTTTACGAACAAAAGATAGATTATAGAACATCCTTAGCTTATCTTAAAGAATATATAGAGATCCAGGACACACTTATCAATGCAGAAAAAGCAAAAGGTATTACCAGCCAGCAAATACAATTCGAAACGGAAAAAAAAGAACAGGAGATCATTTCACTGAATAAAGACAAAGTGCTCCAGGAACAACAATTAGAAAATCAAAAGATCATCCGCAATGCATCTGTTGGCGGTATAATACTATTATTGATACTTATTGCTGTTATCATAAATCGCTATAAACTTAAACGTTCCATTGCAATGGAGCGTATGCAGCAGCGAATTTCATCAGATTTGCATGATGATATCGGCGCATCACTAACCAGCATCAACATCCTCTCCCAATTATCGCAGCAGCAAAAAATTGATGCTGCAACAAGAAATGAATACCTCCAGAAAATGAATGAACAAACAACTGAAGTAACCAATGCATTACGCGATATTGTCTGGAGCATCAATCCCAAAAATAATAAGCTCGATATCATTCTTGGGCGCATGAAACGTTATGCCGCCGAACTGCTTGAAACAAAAAATATTGACTACAGTTTTGAAGCCAATATTAAACCCGGCGATGAAATAACAGATGCAGACATCCGCCAGAACATTTATCTTATTTTTAAAGAATCGGTTAACAATCTCGCCAAGTATTCAGGCGCAACAAAAGCCATTATTAAATTCAATAAAGAAGCAAATCAGATACAACTTGACGTAAAAGATAATGGCAATGGCTTTGATGCTGCCCATATAACAAAAGGCAATGGCATAGAAAACATGCAGCGGCGGGCAAAGATGATCAATGCAAAATTCATTTTGCAATCAGCACCGGGCAGCGGCACAAACATTAGTGTAACGATACCGCTCTAAAATCACGGAAATGAGTGATTGCATTATACCATTTGGATTTCTATCTTGCATACGAATTAAATGCTGAACCTCATTATATACGAAGACAAAGATATTTTACGCGAATCGCTAAGCCTGATGCTTGGTGGTATGGAAGATGTAAAAGTAATTGCCGCATTCAGCAATTGCAATACAGTTGAGCAGGATATAAAATCGCTGCAACCACAGGTGGTGCTGATGGATATTGACATGCCCGGGAAAAATGGTATCTACGGTGTTGAAAAAATAAAAGAAACCAATCCTGAGATCAACGTGATCATGCATACAGTATTTGATGATGATGATAAGATCTTTAAATCGCTTGAAGCAGGTGCAGACGGTTACTTGCTAAAAAACACTTCGCCTGCAAAACTTTACGAAGCTATTAAGGATGTAACGCTTGGCAGTGCACCTATTTCGCCGGGAGTAGCCAAAAGAGTATTGCAGGCTTTTCATAATAAACCAAAACAAAGTTTCGATTTATCTCAGCGTGAGCAACAAATATTGCAACTGCTGGTAGATGGCTACACTTATAAACGCATCAGTGCAGAATGTTTTATTGCAATGGATACCGTACGTACACACCTTAAAAACATTTACACTAAGCTACAGGTAAATACCGGCAAAGAAGCCATCACCAAAGCGCTTAAATACCGTATCGTAAAAGAGAACTGATCAACCCGTTTTCTGACTCATAAATATTTCTTACTGATTTATATAGACTAATGAAGCAACAGGTATAAATGCCCGTACTATGGCCATGCCTTTGCCAAAACTTACAAAGAAAGGGAGTAAGCTGAAAATCCTTATTAAAAGAGTAGGCACAAAAAAATAAAACTATGATACACAATTTAATGCTTGCAGGAGGTTGGATCCTTGTACCAGGCGAAACAGGATTTCACTGGGTTTACGGCCCACTTTGGGACCCTGCTAAATTTAACGAATTAGGGCAGGCAATTTTTGCAACCCAAGTAATAAAGCAACATCTTGCTTCGGTTAAAAATAACGAAGCTAAAGAGCTGCTGATAAGCGTGCTTAAGGAACAGGCACAAATAGTAACTGAAAAATTTGCGGCATCTATTGTGGATGATGCTGACGAAAACCGACATAGCAATCCCCTGCTTAGCTTTCAGGCTCAAGTGCCGGCTTATGTACCGCATGTTGGTGGCAATGGCCCTGATGCTCCTGATTACAACCTGGCATTGGGAAAAGAGTTAAGTGATCAGGTAGCTGCTAAAATCAGCATTTCGCTTTTAGGCAGGGTTTTAAACCACAAAGCCATCACTAAAGCAGGTGCAATCATGTAACTTATTATGTTACCTGTACACCAGTAAAATAAAGCAGTTAATACATAGATCTCTATACCTAAGTAAGCAGAAAATTCTCAATTAAAAGATTACACAAAAAAATAAAAATTTATGTCAACGATATTCACGCAAGGCATTGAATCTAAAGATGCAACCCTTATTTATTTTAACGAATATACGGTTCACTATTACAGCCAAAGCAGTAACCCATGGGAAGCCGCTTATATCAATTGCTTCCAAAACAATGGCGCCGGAGATGTAAGGCATACCGGCTATCTCATTTTCACATATCCCCAGCACACTACATTACCCGGGCAAGAACCGTTACAAGTTAAACCTACAGATATTCCGGCAACGCAGATAAATCATCTGGAAAAAGTAAACGGTAAAGACTTCTTCTTTCTCTATTATGCATTAAACCGTTTTAATGATGTTGTAAATCTGCTGAGATTTTGTAAAAATCAGCCAGGCAGTATGGTTGTTTCCGCAGATCCATTAAATCACGTATGGGCACTATGCAATAATCTCCATCTAGCAAATGGTGCGCAATATGAAGTTTAAAAAAATATTGAGCCCAAATGCAGAAATGCTATTAAGCATCCTTGCGTCGCACTCTTGTACGCCTTGCTCTTTGCTGATCTATGAAATGAAACCTGAAGAGTGCGACGCAAGGAAAGATGCCATGTTAACTAAAAGGTTGGCTCACATTGGGCCCACCATAACTGCATAATCAAACCTGATTTTTTAAACCTGTTTCATACCGGCAAAAAAGCCTGATGGTAAAGAACTTTCGGCTGCAATGCCTGTAAAAGCCTTTACTTAAACAGATAATGAATTAGGCGCTATTTATGCTTATCTGTACCAGTTGAAATAATTGTAAAATCTGATTTGCATTTTTCTAAAATCAACATTCCCCAGTTATGAAAACAACATATTTTATTGCGGCTTCCACAACTATGTTAATGGCCTTATCTGCCCATGCGCAAAACATATTTCCTGCAACAGGCAGCGCAGGCATTGGCACTACATCACCCAATGCTTCTGCAATGCTTGAAATGGTAAGTACTACAAAAGGCCTGCTTATTCCACGTATGACTGCAACACAACGCAATGCCATTGTTGCTCCATCCATCGGTTTGATGATTTATCAAACCAACAGCACACCGGGCTTTTATTATTATACTGGTGCAACATGGACAGCTATAACACCAAAAAGTAAAGGCTGGTTACTTACCGGAAATGCGGGCACATCACCAGCAGCTAATTTTATCGGCACTACCGATGCACAACCTTTATTATTTAGAGTAAATAACCAGGTTTCAGGAAGTCTTGATTTTAGTTCTGCAGCTAATACAAGTTTTGGGTATAAGTCCTTGGTAAGCAATACCAATTTCAACAATTCTGCATTTGGCTATCAATCGCTGTTCAGCAATACCTCTGGCGGATACAATACTGCCGTTGGTACTTACAGTTTGCTTAACAACACATTAGGTTATCAAAACACGGCGATTGGCAGTAATAGTTTACAAAGTAACCAAAGCGGTAACTATAACGCAGCATTAGGTTATGGTGCTTTGCTGAATAACACCACCGGCAGTAGCAACGTTGCCATTGGTAATACAGCTTTACTGCAAAATATAAGTGGCAGTGGAAATATTGCCATCGGTGATGTGGCGCTTTATAATAACACTACCAGTAATGAAAATATAGCCATAGGCAATTATAGTTTGTATGCAAATACAACCGGCACCTCAAATACTGCCACAGGTCACTACTCACTACAGGCAAATACGACGGGTAGTAATAATACTGCAAATGGAAATAGTGCATTGTTTGCCAATACAACCGGCATAAATAATTCAGCATTTGGTGTAGGGGCATTGTCTGCAAACACAACGGGCTTTTCTAATACAGCAATTGGTAAAAGTACACTACAGGCAAATACAAGTGGATATGCCAATCTTGCTGCTGGTATTTTTGCACTACAAAACAACACAACGGGATATGAGAACACTTCAATTGGAAGTTATAGTCTACAAAATAATACTACTGGAAATGCCAGCACTGCCATAGGAGCTTATAGTTTGCAATCAAATACCACAGGATACGGTAATACCGCAACAGGATATAATACTTTACAGTTTAATACAACTGGTTATAATAATACAGCTGTTGGCAGTAATGCATTACCCTTGAATTCTTATGGTACTGAAAACACAGCCATAGGAACTGATGCATTAAAAAACAATACTTCCGGCTTTGAAAACACAAGTATAGGTTCTCAGACACTTATTACCAACTTCAATGGAGAGGGCAATACTGCCATCGGCTATTGGGCACTACGTTATAGCCTGAATGGTTCACTAAACACTGCCATTGGTAAATGGGCACTTTCTCAAAATTCAAGTGGTGACTTTAATACAGCAGTTGGCTTTCATGCCGGCACATACAATACTACCGGATGGAAAAATACATTTATTGGAAATGACGCAGAATGCCTAAATAATAATTTAATAAATGCCACCAGTATAGGAAGTGATGCCCTTGTTGACGCCAGCAACAAAGTACGTATTGGCAATACAACTGTATCCAGCATTGGAGGTCAGGTGGGCTGGACAACTTTTAGCGATGGCAGGTATAAAAAAAATATAAAACAAGATGTGCAGGGGCTTGCTTTCGTAAACAGCCTACAACCCATAACCTATACGGTTGACATAAATGGTTTAGATGCATATTACACCAAAGGACGAAAGCTCGACAGCGTTTATGAAAAGATGAAGGTGAATATGAAAGAGTCATCAGACAAGGCAGCAAAAATTGTATATAATGGCTTTATAGCGCAGGATGTAGAAAAAGCAGCAGAAAAAATAAATTACAATTTCAGTGGTGTAGATAAGCCGCAGAACAAAGATGGTTTATATGGTTTGCGTTATGCAGAGTTTGTAGTGCCACTTACAAAAGCTGTACAGGAATTGAGTAAAATGAATGATGCAAAAGATGTGCAGATAATCGAACAAAATAAAAAAATCGACAATCTTCAAAATCAAATTGATGAATTGAAATTGTTGATGCAGTCAGTCAACCGGCAATCGCCAAATACCCAAACAAATGCACAATTAGATCAAAATATTCCCAACCCTTCAAGACAGTCTACTACCATCAATTTTTCTTTACCTGCAAAATTTAGCAGCGCAACAATTATCGTAACAGATAACAATGGTAAAAACATAAAACAGTTTATACTGAACGCTGCAGGTAAAGGATCTGTAAGTATGGCCACAGGCTCACTTGCAAACGGGCTGTATCATTATACTTTGTATATGGATGGCAAAATGGTGGATAGTAAAAAGATGGAAATAATAAGATGAGCCGGGCAATTGTACAAGTGGCATCGTCCCTTGCGTCACACACTTGTACATCCTGCTCTTTGCTCATCAATGTACAGCAGTACAAGTGAGTGACACAACGAAGCACAATTGAAATACAAAAGCCGGTCACAAAAAATAAAAAAATCAAACAGTATGAAAACGAATTTTATACAATACTTTTCAGCGCACCTTGTATATATTCTATGCATTGTAAATATAGCAACCGCTCAAAACACTTTTCCCGCCACAGGTAGTGCAGGTATTGGAACCAGTACACCAAATGCTACGGCCTTATTGGACATGGTAAGCACCTCAAAAGGCTTGCTTATTCCCCGAATGACGCTTACACAACGCAATACTATTGCCACACCGGCAACAGGGTTGATGATTTATCAAACCAACAGCACACCAGGCTTTTATTATTATACAGGTACAGCATGGACAGCCATGACACCAAAAAGTAAGGGCTGGCTACTTACCGGTAACGCAGGTACATCACCAGCTGCTAATTTTCTCGGTACTACCGATGCACAGCCCTTACTATTTAAGGTAAATAACCAGGTTTCAGGAAACCTGGATTTTAATTCTACAGCTAATACAAGTTTCGGTTATAAGACTTTAGTAAGCAATACCAATTTCAATAATTCGGCATTCGGCTATCAATCTCTTTTCAGCAATACCACAGGTGGATACAATACAGCTGTTGGTACATATAGCTTGCTTAATAATACATTAGGATATCAAAACACAGCAATTGGCAGCAATAGTTTACAAAGTAACCAAAGTGGAAACTATAATGCAGCATTGGGTTATGGTGCTTTGCTTAATAACACCACCGGCAGTAGCAACGTTGCTATTGGTAATACTGCTTTGTTGCAAAATATAAGTGGTAGTGGAAATATTGCTAATGGAGATAAGGCATTGTACAATAATACTACTGGTAGCGACAATGCAGCATTTGGTAACCAGACATTAATTGCAAATACCTCCGGGAGTTCTAACATCGGACTTGGCAGTAGCGCTCTTTATTCAAACACAAGTGGTGAAAGCAATATTGGAATAGGGGCAAATGCTATACGGTTTAATACTACGGGCAATTGGAATATAGGCCTTGGCCTTGCGGCATTGCAAGGTAATACCACAGCAGATAATAACATTGGAATTGGGTATTATACACTGGCTGCTAATTCAACCGGAACGAATAATACGGCTGTTGGCAACCAGGTACTGAGATATAATACAGCCGATAACAATACCGCAATGGGCAATAACGCATTGTATGAAAATACTACGGGCCTAAATAATTCGGCATTTGGAATGGGAGCGTTATCTTCTAATACAACGGGTGCTTATAATGCGGCCTCAGGCTATTTTTCTTTGCAAGCCAATACCACTGCGGGGTATAATACTGCTAACGGTGTTTATGCTTTGGAAAAAAATAATGGCTCATACAATACCGGTATTGGTGCACTTGCTCTTAATTTAAATACAACTGGTGTTTATAATACAGGATTGGGCTTCCAATCCCTTTATAGTAATACTACAGGGAATTATAATTCAGCCTTAGGATATAATTCTCTTTTATCAAACACAACAGGCAACAGTAATACAGCTAGCGGCGAATATTCACTAAGTGGAAATACTACAGGCAGTGAAAATACTGCTAATGGCAGCAGGGCACTATACAACAATACCAATGGTACTAAAAATACCGGTGCCGGTGCCAAAAGTCTTTACCTTAATTCGGATGGTATAAATAATACGGCGATTGGTTATTCGGCATCATACAGTAATCTGTCAGGAGTAAATAATGTTGCCAGTGGTTATTTTGCATTGTACAACAATACCAGTTCGTACAATACAGCCACTGGGTCATCTGCATTGTATTCAAATTCTACTGGTTATAGAAATACAGCCACGGGCTATGAGGCTTTATTTTTAAATACAACAGGTACTGAAAATACTGCATTGGGCAACGGTGCACTGCGGTCTAATACCACAGGAAAAAACAATACGGCAATAGGGGCAAATTCTATGAATTTAAATTTAATTGGCGAGAGCAATTGCGCCCTAGGTTATAATGCATTAAAATATTCAACAGGAAATTTCAATTTAGCCTTGGGTATTGGTGCTGCAGAATTTATGAGTTCGGGTGGTAATAATACTGCCATAGGCGCTCTTACTACAATAGATAATGGCATTTCTGGAAGCACCGCAATTGGTTTTGGTGCATGGGCACGCAGCAGCAACAGCGTTTCACTTGGTAGCGCACAAGTTACAGACTGGATTTTTGGTGGCATCGCTCTTATTGACCCCGGAAAAGCATTGGTGGTAGGCAGTAATTCAACCAATGGAAACGCCGCCTATCTTTCAGAAGGTGGTACCTGGACTAATACATCTGATAAAAACCTGAAAGAGGATTTTCAAAAACAAGACCCACAAAATATCCTTGATAAAATAAATAAGCTTGAAATAAGTAAGTGGAAATACAAAGGCATCAATAATGAATACCATATAGGACCTGTAGCGCAGGATTTTTATAAACTATTTAATGTGGGCCTTGATGATAAATCTATTTCCACCATTGACCCGGCAGGCGTGGCCTTACTTGCTATTCAGGCATTGAGTAAAAAGAATGAGAAATTATCAACCAAAAACGAAGAATTGCAATCCCAAATACAAGATCTTCAAACACAAATTAATGAACTTAAAAATCTGATAAACGCTGTATCGCAGTGTTGCAGTAGTTTGCAAACAGTCAAGAATTCAAATGCATCAAATGCCGTTGCAACCCTTGAACAAAATACACCAAACCCGTTCAGCCAGTCAGCAACAATAGGTTATACAATCCCCGAAAAATTCAACAGCGCCACAATTATTGTAACAGACAATAGCGGCAAAACTATTAAGCAGTTTCCACTTTCATTTTCAGGTAGAGGCACCATAACTATTGCTGCCAGTACCCTGGTAAGTGGGCTGTATCATTATGCTATGTATGTGGATGGCAAAATGGTAGATAGTAAAAAGTTGGAAATAATAAGATGAGCCACACAATTGTAACAATTGCATCGCCTCTTGCGTCGCACTCTTGTACTTTTAGATCTTTGCTCACCAATGCGCAACCGCACAAGTGAGGAATTTACGCGGCAACGCAGCAATTTCGCTACAACAACTGATGCTATAAAATACAAATGCCGATAAACAAATTATATAAATAACATTATGAACAAGTTTACTTCAAAAATTTTAGCAGCATTATTTGTGTTTACTATTTGCAATGCAACAGCACAAAACATTTTTCCTGCAAATGGCAGCGCAGGCGTTGGCACCACAGCGCCCAATATTTCTGCATTACTTGAAATGGTAAGCACATCAAAAGGTCTGCTTATTCCACGTATGACCGCTACCCAACGCAATGCCATTGCCACCCCAGCTATAGGGTTGATGATTTATCAAACCAACAGTACACCGGGCTTTTATTATTATACTGGTGCAGCATGGACAGCCATGACACCAAAAAGTAAGGGCTGGCTACTTACCGGTAACGCAGGTACATCACCAGCTGCTAATTTTCTAGGCACTACAGATGCGCAGGCATTAATTTTTAAAGTTAACAATCAACTTTCTGGGAGCTTAGATTATAGTTCTACAGCCAATACAAGTTTCGGCTATAAGACTTTAGTAAGCAATACCAATTTCAATAATTCTGCATTCGGCTATCAGGCGCTATTTAGCAATACAACAGGTGGATACAATACAGCTGTTGGCACTTATAGCTTACTTAATAATACATTAGGATATCAAAACACAGCTATTGGCAGCAATAGTTTACAAAGCAACCAAAACGGAAACTATAATGCTGCAGTGGGTTATGGTGCTCTCTTAAATAATACTACCGGCGGCAGTAATGTTGCAGTAGGTAATACAGCTATGCTAAATAATATTGGCGGCAACAACAATATTGCTGCAGGCTTTGGTGCACTATTTACAAATACCAGTGGCAATCTGAATACAGCCATCGGAAAAAACTCCTTGTACTATAACCTTACCGGAAGTTACAGTACTGCCGTTGGTGTATATGCATTGGAACAAAACAATGCAGATGAAAACACCGCCATTGGAGCATATAGCTTGCAGCAAAATACTACAGCTACAGGAAATACAACGGTAGGAGCTTATTCACTTGCCAACAATACAGAAGGATATAATAATACAGCTGAGGGGAACCGTGCACTAACATTTAATTCAGTTGGGTATAAGAATACTGCGGTAGGCTTTCAGGCCTTATACAGCAACGAAAGCGCCAGGGATAATACTGCCATGGGAGCAAATGCCTTGGTTAATAATTATGGCCCCAATGCAGATGGAAATTCTGCATTTGGCTCGGCAGCCTTGTTTAGCAACACTACAGGAGGTGGAAACACTTCTATAGGTTATGGCTCCATGTCTTCAAATGCAAGTGGTGGAGATAATACAGCTATTGGTTATGGCTCTTTTGAAAATAATACAACCGGAACTGAAAATGTGGCAATAGGTGTGCGGGCACTAAATAATAATAAAACCGGTAACCGGAACACAGCAATTGGCAAGTTTAGCAATACAAATTTTATTGATAATCTTACTAATGCTACTTCGATTGGTTATGATGCACAGGTAGATGCAAGTAACAAAGTGCGTATTGGCAATACTGCTGTAACCAGCATTGGGGGTCAGGTAACTTGGACTTCTTTTTCTGACGGAAGGATAAAAAAAGATATAAAAGAAAATGTACCTGGGTTAAAATTCATCAATTCACTGCGCCCTGTTACTTATCATTTTGATGTTGCAAAACAATATGCATTAATGGGTATAAAAGATAGCAGTTCTAACTACAAAGAAAAATTTGATATTGAAAAAATTGCATTTACTGGTTTTGTTGCGCAGGAGGTAGACGCTGCTGCAAAAAAGATGAATTTTGATTTTAGTGGTATTGATAAAACAGGTAAAGTTATGGGCCTGCGTTATGCAGAATTTGTAGTGCCTTTGGTAAAAGCCGTGCAGGAATTATCAAATGAAAATGAAGCACAAAAGAAAATAAATGCAGACCTGCAGAAACAAATTGATGAGTTAAAATTATTGATAACTCAAAACAACCAGCAAGCAGTTAATGCTATGCCTACTGGTATTTCACTTGAACAAAACATACCAAATCCATTCAATCAATCCTCCACCATCAATTACACAATCGCAGAAAAATTCAACAGCGCCACCATTATTATAACAGATAATAGCGGCAAAACCATTAAACAGTTTACACTTTCCTCTTCAGGTAAAGGAACAGTAAGTATAGCAAAAGGGTCTTTGGCAAATGGGCTTTATCATTATTCTTTATATGTGAATGGTAAAATGGTGGATAGTAAGAAAATGGAGATCATTAAATGAGCCCGGCAATTGTACTAATGGCATCGTTGCTTGCGTCGCACTCTTGTACGTTTGGTTCTTTGCTCATCAATGTGCAGCCATACAAGTAGGTTAAATGTGCGGGCAAGCAGCAAATACCTAACAAGAGGTGATGCTATAAAATACTAATACTGCTAGCATAATATTTATTCTGGCAAATAAAAAGAAAGGGATAATTTAAATTTACATTCCCCGAACAGAAGACCCCTGCCTTACATGGGGCATATGAGGCCAAACTAAGGGGAATGAAAAAATAAATAGCATGAATAGTTATGGTAAGTACTCGAAAATTATAAAAGGCTTTTTCTTACTGATGCTTTTATTTTTTTTCTTTGGAAGCTATTATAACTATAGAATGAAAGTTGAAGTTATTGCAAATGGTATTGCAGTTAAAGTCTCCATATTTGATGTTTCTTGTGTTGGTCGCCTTAGTAATTTATGGTTTCGTGATTCAATAAATATTGTTCACCATGTTAATTTAGATCCTTCGGAATGTTTAAAGTATAATCCTGGTGACACAATAAGCTTACTTTATAATGCAAAAAATGAAATTTATTATTTACCCCAAGTTAGTTTTAATGAAGAAAAAGGAGTTATGCTTTTTTCAGGCATTGCCATTTTGCTTTCAGTAATCTATTTTATTCTTCCTAATTCCAAATTATTTAAACCATTTTCAAGGTTTCTGTAATGCGATTAAAATGAATTCAAATTTAGAAATGCCTAAATATTTGCCAGAGTAAAAGCAACATATATACAGGATATATAATTACAGATTAAAAAATATTGCTACCTGCTAATAAAAAGAAAAGCAATTCATTAAATCCACTCTTCAAGCAGCCGCAGTCACTAATGGAAGGAAAACCAACTTTTACGTTTATACATTACCCTGTCTGTGCCTCTATTCAACAGGCCAACAAAAGCTCAATCTCCTCCAATGCCAACGCTCAAATATTTTAGCCAGGGTCTCTATTTAGGGCAAAATTCATTCATCACGTTATTTTACCGTTCATCACAAGTTAAAGGAATTATTTTTATACAGAAATATACTAATCTGTTGATTATCAATATTTTAATAGTAAGCCTATTAGCATCCAGTGCAAATTACTTTAAAACACTTGGTACTTTGTATTGCATAGTATTAAAATTTGTAGCATCTTTGTGTTGTCAAAGTAAGGGTTTAGCCGAATAGTATTACAGAACGTACAAGTGAGTGACACAACTACAGCTGAACAGTTACTTAACTGCCGACAACAACAGAAAAAATATTTTATAACTCGCTCCTTCTATGCTTGCCAAAAGTATTCAGAGAAGGATCAATTAAAACTCCGGTTATGGACATTCAAAACACACAAAGCCAGATGCGGAAAGGCGTATTGGAGTTTTGCATTCTTTCCATTATTCGCCAGGGTGAAGTTTACCCCAGTGATATTGTGGACAAGATGAAAGCAGCCAACCTGCAAATACTGGAAGGCACCCTTTACCCCCTGCTTACCCGATTAAAGAACGACGGGCTTTTAACTTACCGCTGGGTAGAAAGCAATAGCGGACCGCCACGTAAATATTTCCTGATGACTGACAAAGGCCTGGAATTTTACGGCGCACTGGAAAAAACCTGGAACGAACTGGCCGATGCCGTTCACGCACTTACCGCCCAACCAGCGGATCTTGAAACAGAAAACCTTAACCAATAAATTTTGCAACATGAAAAAGGTAATTAACATAAACTTCCAGGGTCGCGTTGTTCCCATTGAGGAAACCGCGTACGACATACTGAAACAGTATGTTGATAGCCTGCGCCGTTTTTTTGAAAACGAAGAAGGTAAAGACGAAATTATAAATGATATAGAAGGCCGTATTGCTGAATTGTTTGTGGAAACATTGAAAAAAGGTAATACCTGTATTACTGATGACGATGTAAATGCCATTATAAATAGTATGGGCCGCCCCGAAGATTTTGAAGCTGAAGAGTCAAGCGTACAAACACAACTGGGTGCTAACAGCAAAAGCAAATCAACATCTGCTGAAACTGGCAGCACATCGCAAAATACCAGTGAAAACACTGCTCATATTAGGCCAGAAAGGTTATACCGCGATGAGAATAATAAGTTACTGGGTGGTGTTTGTGCCGGTATTGCCAACTATTTTGGCATAGATAAACTGATTATCAGAATACTATTTGTACTGGGTTTTGGTATTGTGTTTATTCCATACTTAATTCTTTGGGTAGCTGTTCCAAGTTCTGCGTCTACCGTAATTGGATCGGTACGTAAACGTTTGTTCCGCGACCCGGATAATAAGTGGATTGCCGGTGTATGTGGCGGTTTAGCCTCTTATTTTGGTGTAAATATCTGGTTGCCAAGAATATTATTTCTTATTCCTTTTTTATCTTTTGTAACCAGCTGGAATAACTGGGGTGCTTTTAACTTCCCCAATTTTATAAATCTTTCTTTTAGTCCTGGTGCAACCCTTATCTATATTATTCTTTGGTTGGTATTACCCGAAGCAAGTACCACATCAGACAAACTGGAAATGAAAGGAGAGAAAGTAGACCTGAACAGTATTAAAAATACTATTCAGAAAGATATGGAAGGCTTTGGCGACAGGGCCAAAGAGTTTGGCAAAGAGGTAGGGGAAAAAGCTGCCGAAATTGGTACCAAAATAGGCGAAAGAGGTAAACAGGTAGGTGCAGAAGCAAGTACGGTAGCACGCAGAACAGGCACTACCTTGGGCGACGTTATCTCCATGATCTTTAAAATAATTGCCTACTTTATTTTAGCAGTGGTAACATTTGCCATAGTAGCTGCATTATTTGGTTTGGGTATTGGGGCTACCGGTTTGCTACCGCTTAAAGCCTACTTTATAACAGATGGCTGGCAGGATTTACTTACCTGGGGTGTTTATATACTCTTTATATGGGTGCCTGTGGTAGGTGTAATTACCTGGATCATCAGGCGCATTGCCAAAGTAAAAAGCAATAGCAATGCCATGAGGTTTGGTTTTGCTGCCATGTGGATAGCTGGCTGGGTTTGTTTAATAGCATTAATTGCCTCTTTAAAAGCTGATTTTTCTTATCACAATACACCATCAGAAAGCAGTTTAGCATTAACTGATCCTTCAGTAAATAAGCTGGAATTGAAATTAAATAAAGACAATCGTTACTATTTCAATAACACTTTTTTACACCTGGAGCCTTTTGCAAGCATTGATGAAGACACGGCTTATGTACAAAATATACATATCCGCGTACTAAAATCTGATGATGATAGCTTTCACGTAACCATGCTAAAAATGGTAAATGGTGCCTCTAAAGCAGAAGCAGAAGCCAGGGCAGAAAGAATGGAGTTTGAAATTGTACAAAAAGATACCTTCCTGCTGTTCGACAGAGGTATACCTGTACCAAAAATTGACAAGTTCCGCAACCAAACAGTATATGTTACCATGTATGTACCTGTAGGTAAAAGAATTCTTATACGTGATAATATTGGCTGGGGTAACGATGTACATGTACAATTTGGTAACGATTTAAACGACTGGGATTGGAGAAACAATGATGAAGGTTACAATTGGTCAGATAATGTAGAATACATCATGCATACCGATGGTTTAAAAAGGGTACACCCTGAAGACCAGGACAATAACGATATGAATAATGATGATAATACAGATGAGCCTAAGTCCGACACGCTTAGAAACGACAAAGATTCTAACAAGTATCGTTATCAACCGGCGCAGGAACAGGAACCTGCAAAAAGTGAAATAAAAGCTGAGCTGTCACCCGCCATTCAAAAACATTTTATCAATATAGATTTTCACGATTTGGCCGCTACCTTCCTTGGCAGTGCCACAATATAAACTCGGTTAAGGTTGGGAGAAAAAGAACCCGGTTCCGTTTGCGGATTTGGGTTCTTCCCTTTCTTGAAGGCAATTTTTATTGCCTTTTTTTATTGTTAGCCAGGCAGCAAAGCGTTTATATAGCTTTACTTGCGTCGCACACTTCAGGGTTCTGCTATTATGGCATCAAACAAACTACAACAGTTGGTAAAACACAATATCAAACCACTCCATATAACAAAATAAGGTTCAGGCTTTTATTTTTAAACTCTGTTTGCTTCACTTATTTTTGCTGGCATAAAACAAATAATAGTTAGTTATGGTAAAAAATACGCCCTTCACGCATAAGCACCTGGCACTTGGTGCAAAAATGGCTCCGTTTGCCGGTTATAATATGCCCATCAGCTATACCGGCATAAACGATGAACATGCTGCCGTGCGCAATAATGCTGGCGTATTTGATGTAAGCCATATGGGCGAGTTTATTATTAAAGGCGATAACGCACTGGAACTAATACAGCGTGTTACCACAAACGATGCATCAAAACTAACCAATGGCAAAGCCCAATATAGTTGCCTTACCAATAACGAGGGTGGTATTGTAGATGATTTACTGGTATATTGTGTAGAAGAAAATAAAGTATACATGCTGGTGGTAAATGCTTCTAATATTGATAAAGACTGGAATTGGATAAGCAGCCATAATACCAACCATGCAGAAATGCATAATATTAGCGATAAAACCTGCTTACTGGCTATTCAGGGACCCAATGCCTGTAAAATTTTACAAACCCTAACCAATATTGATATACTCAATCTTAAATATTACACATTTGTAAAAGGCAATTTTGCAGGTGTAGATAATGTATTAATCAGCGCTACAGGTTACACAGGTAGTGGTGGCGTGGAAATTTATTTTGAAGACAATGCTAATGCAGCCAATATTATATGGGATGCCATTTTTGAAGCCGGTAAAGCCCAGGGTATTAAGCCAATTGGACTTGGGGCCCGTGATACCTTGCGTTTAGAAATGGGTTTTTGCCTATATGGTAATGATATTGATGATACCACCAGTCCTTTGGAAGCAGGCCTTGCGTGGATTACCAAGTTTAATAAACCTATCAGCTTTACCGCCAAACCCATTATTGAAGCACAAAAAGCAGCGGGCATAACACGCAAACTGGTAAGTTTTGAAATGATAGACCGCGGTATTCCAAGACATGATTATGTTATTAAAGATGCCGCAGGTGCGGTAATTGGTAAAGTTACCAGCGGTACCCAGGCACCGTCACTTGGAAAGGCCGTAGGTATGGGTTATGTAGCTATTGCCCATGCAGCTATAGACAGTGAAATTTATATAGATATCAGGAATACTTTAATTAAAGCAAAAGTGGTAAAAGCGCCTTTTGCCTAAAATTGAACAAGGCGCTGCAGTGTGCGACGCAAGTAAAGCCCAATAGTTTTACCTGTGCCCGGCCAATACTTTTATTAAACCAAAGGAGTTTCTGTTACCAATTAAACCGCCAGTTTGAAGCGCATTATTTTTACGGTTACCAACGATCTTTGCTACGATCAGCGTATGCAACGCATTTGTGCATCACTGGCCGCCAATGGTTTTGATGTTACCCTCGCAGGCAGAAAATTAGTGCAGTCGCCGCATCTTACGCCACAAGCCTATCACCAAAAAAGATTATTCTGCCTTTTTACAAAAGGCATTTTATTTTATGCGGAGTATAACCTGCGTTTATTTTTCTGGCTATTGTTTCAACCGGTAGATATTATTTGTGCTATAGACCTTGATACTATTCTTCCCTGTTATGCAGTAAGTGCTTTGCGCCGTAAAAAAAGAGTATATGATGCACATGAATTATTTACCGAACAAAAGGAAATAGTTACCCGCCCATTTATACACAAATACTGGTTACTAATAGAAAAATTTACCGTGCCTAAGTTCAGCCTTGGCTATACCGTTAACCAGTTTATTGCAGATGAATTATACCGCCGCTATCAGGTGCAATATGGAATTGTACGCAACATGCCGGTATTATACGATATAGCTGGTTTTGAAAATAAAAAACAAAGCGGGTATATAATTTATCAGGGTGCGGTAAATGAGGGCCGTAGTTTTGAAACCCTGATACCCGCTATGCAACAGGTAAATGCCCAATTACATATTTATGGCAAAGGCAATTTTTTTGAAGCCGCTGAACAACTAATTATAAAATATAGTTTGCAGGATAAAGTAATATTACACGGGTATGTTTTACCAAAGGATTTAAAAAATATTACTCCCACTGCCAGCATTGCCGTTACCTTATTTGAACAAACCGGATTAAACCAATATTACTCATTAAGCAATCGCTTTTTTGATTACATAATGGCAGGGGTACCGCAGGTTTGTGTTAATTATCCCGAATACAAAATAATTAATGATGTGTACGATATTGCACTAATGATAAATGATACCACCTCTAGCACCATAGCCAATGCACTAAATACCCTGTTAAACGATGCAGCATTGTATAAACATTTGCAGCATAATTGTGTTACTAATAGAAAGCATTTAAGCTGGCAACAGGAAGAAAAGTATTTGCTTGATTTTTATCATGCGTGCTAATATTTTTTTTATTGCATATTTGTACAATTAGTATGCGTTTGATTTTGATTAAATACATAATGCCCGCCTAAAATTTTAAAGTATTGGATAAGCATTTGCACATAATAAGTCTGGACGTTCCTTTTCCTGCAAACTATGGTGGCGTATATGATTTATTTTATAAGCTGCCTGCTTTACAGGCGCAGGGAGTTAAAATTCACCTGCATTGTTTTGATAATGGCCGTGGCGAACAAACGGAATTAAATACTTATTGCGAAGAGGTACATTATTATCATCGCAATACAGGCCATAAGGGTTTTTCCAGTGCATTGCCCTATATAGTTTCCAGCAGAAAGAATGAGGATTTACTACAAAACCTGCTTAAAGATAATTACCCCATTTTTATGGAGGGTGTACATTGCACCTACCCGGTTTTAGACAACCGATTTAGTAATAGGCGCAAGTTTGTACGTATACATAATGTGGAGCATCAGTATTATAAGGAATTATATAATTGCGCACCTGCCGGATTTAAAAAGATGTATTATGGCTGGGAAAGTAATATGCTAAAAAAATACGAAGCAGGTTTGGTTAACAAAGCCACAGCATTTTGGGCTGTTACACAAAAAGATACAGATTATTACCGCCAAGACCTGCATTGCAATACCATGGATTACCTACCCTTATTTATACCACCGTGGCAGGTAAAAAGTACGGCTGGCATGGGTAGCTTTTGTTTGTACCATGGCAACCTGGAAGTAGCCGAAAATGAATATGCAGCCACATGGTTATTAAAAAACATTTTTAATAACCTGGAAATTCCATTGGTGATAGCAGGTAAAAACCCGTCGGCGGCATTGGAAAAACTGGCGCACCAAAAAATGCATACCTGTCTGGTAGCCAACCCCGGCGAAAAAGAATTGCAGGATTTAATTGCCAAGGCGCAGGTACATATTTTGCCCTCGTTTAACAATACGGGTATTAAAATTAAATTGCTTAATGCGCTGTTTAATGGCAGACATTGTTTGGTAAACAGCCAAATGATAGATGGCACAGGTTTGGAGGATCTTTGTGTAATTGCCGATGATAAAGCCAGTTTTAGAACACGCGTAGAGCAATTGTATAATCAGCCTTTTAGCACAGGTGAGGTTAATAGCAGGTGCAACGCATTAACACAGCGTTATAGCAATGAAGCTGGCGCCAGACAAATGGTAGATTGGATATGGAACCAATATGCCTAATGCCTTTTGCTGCACAGCATTACTACAGTACAAGTGTGCGACGCAAGTAAAGCTGACTGAATAATAATAGCCTGGCTACAAAAACTATACTTCGCCTGTGGCGCTATCGTACACTTTTCCCCTTTCAGTTTTTAGCATACGCGAAGGGTTTTTACTAATAACTATAAAATCGTGGGTGGCCATTATGATGGCGGTACCATAATCTTTGCTTATTTGAAACAACAGCTGCATAATTTCATCGCTGGTTTCCGGGTCTAGGTTTCCGGTAGGTTCATCAGCCAGGATTAATTTGGGTGAGTTTAATAAGGCACGGGCAATATCGATACGTTGCTGTTCGCCGCCACTTAGTTCAAAAGGCATTTTAAACCCTTTGCTTTTGAGGCCAACCTTATCCAGTACATCATGTATTTTTTCTTCCATTAGTTTTTCATCTTTCCAGCCGGTAGCACGTAATACAAAACGCAGGTTTTCGTGTACATTTCTATCGGTTAATAATTGAAAATCCTGAAAAACCACACCCAAATTTCTGCGCAGGAAGGGTACTTTTTTCCAATCCATTTCTTTAAGGTTAAAACCTGCAACAGTTGCATCACCTTCTTTCAATGTAAGTTCGCCATAAAGTGTTTTTAAAAGACTGCTTTTGCCAGTACCGGTTTTTCCTACCAGGTAAATAAATTCCCCACGGTTAACGGTAAAACTAACATCTTTCAAAATAAGGGTGGTGCCCTGGTAAATGTTTGCGTTTCTTATAGATACTACTGTTTCCTGCATAAAAATTAGATGATGGCAAAGGTAAACTTAGCGGGTTAATTTTTGGTTGTTCATTTTTAAATAAATCAATTATGTGCTCTGGTGTTTTCTTTCAATAGGCAACGCCTCTTGTTTAGTATATGTTCCATTACCGCCTAAATACCGCACTTGCAGGTCTGCTTTTAATGGCATTAAAATATATTTCGAAAAATCAGCTTTTAAACGCAGGGCTTTTGCTGATAGTACCTGCAAAAATCAAGTTCACAATTCTTTAACTAAAGAAATAGTTGTATAACTAAATATTTAGTTTTATGTTTGACGTATGATACGCCACTATTTCAAAACCACTATTCAATACTTCAGGCATCACAAAATGTTTGCTTTTATTAATATTATGGGGTTTGCGGTAGGGTTATGTATTTGCTTTTTTGCACTGCTATATATTCAGTTTGAAAATAGTTACGATACACAAAATATACAGGCCGATAATATTTACAGACTGGTAACTGATGTGCAATCTGATAAAGGTATTGCTTACGAAAGCAGTGCCGGCCCCATGGGGCCGGCCATTGCCCAAAGTTTTCCAGAAGTAAAATCGGTAACCAGAATTTTTCTTGATAATCTCATCATTCAAAACAGCAATAGCAATTTCGCCGAAGAAACCATTGCTTATGCTGATGCATCGCTTTTTGATGTTTTCACCATTCCATTGCTTGAAGGCAATTTGCATAGTGCATTAGATGCACCTTATTGCCTGGTATTATCTACAACTGCAGCTAAAAAATATTTTGGGAGTGAAGAGGCTTTGGGCAAAACATTACTTTTAGATGGCAAATTTCCTGCAAGAGTTACCGGCATAATGAAGGATATGCCTTTAAATGCACAGTTTAGGGTAGACATATTTGTATCTATGCCAACCTTACTATCCGAGTGGAATCAAAATTTGGCTCAAAACTGGAACAGGTTTGGGTTTTATACCTATTTATTACTCCCCGAAAATTATGATGCAGCTAAACTATCTGCCAAATTACCTGCATTTATACAATCCCATATTACGGATAATACCCGTAAATATACCCTTAGCCTTGAACCTTTGAAATGGGTATACCTCAATGGAAAGCCGCGGGGTTCCCGAACAGGTACAGCTGTTACAGGTAACGCCAACAATATCTATATTTTCTCGCTGGTATCTCTTTTTATTCTAATCATCAGCAGTTTTAATTTTATAAACCTCTCCACCGCGCATTCCTTAAAACGGGCCAGAGAAACGGCACTTAGAAAAGTAATTGGAGCCTCCAAACAGCAACTAGTTTTACAGTTTTTTAGTGAAGCGTTTTTTCTAAGTGGTATTGCCTATTTACTCGCTATTGTAATGTGTATTTTACTATTGCCACTTTTTAACCAGGTAATGGGCAAAGTAATAAGTTCTGGCATATTCAATAATATTGCCCAACTGGGCTGGATGTTGTTGATAGCGTTGGTAAATGCATTATTGGCAGCAGTATATCCGGCCATTCTTCAGGCAAAAATCAGGATTGCAGAAAACCTAAAAGGCCATGGCAGCCATTCGCTTAAAAACATTACACTTCGTAAAACGCTTGTCATCTCGCAACTTAGTATTGCAATAATTTTAGTGGTAGCTACCCTGGTGGTAAATAACCAACTTAACTATATGCGCAATATTGATCTTGGTTTTACAAAAGATCATTTCTTAACCATCGATTTTCATTTCGACAGCCTGGTAATTAATCGCGAAGCTACAGTAAGACAGGAATTACTCTCCATTCCGGGCATTAAAACGGCGAGTATTGGTTCTACCATTCCTGGCAAAACCAGTCGTAAGTTAACTGCTTCCATTGAAAATAACCTGGGTACTATGTTAGCCGCAGATTGGGATATGTATGCCATAGACAACTATTATATACAACAATATCAAATACCAATTATAGCCGGCAGAAATTTCTCTGCTTATACTGGATCTGATACAACAGAGGCCATGCTTATAAACGAAGCTGCTGCAAAAACGCTTGGCTATATACATCCTTCTGATGCGTTAGGTAAAAAATTTACCCAAAAAGGCAGCAACGGTACTATTATAGGCGTGGTTAAAGATTTTCATTTTCAATCTTTTCAGCAACCTATTCAACCGCTGGTTTTTAAGCTGGCGCCCTGGTTTCATACATTTATTTCCTTATCCGTAACATCGGCTGATATGCAGGGCACTATTGCTCAAATAGAAAACAAATGGAAACAGCTTGTACCCGGCTTACCCTTGATTTATGATTTTTCTGATGATGCTTATAATACACTATATAAAAGCGAAGACAAGTTTCATACACTCTTTATCATTTTATCATCGGTTGCCATTTTTCTTTCCTGTTTGGGTTTATATGGCCTCTCAGCATTTACAACCATCCAACGCAAAAAAGAAATTGGCATCCGAAAAATAATAGGCGCAACAGTAGCAAACATGGTATACACGCTGGGAAAAGATTTTTTATGGCTCATCCTGATTGCCATTCTAATTGCATCGCCATTGGCATGGCTATTAATGCACCAATGGCTACAGCATAATTATGCCTATCGTATCACTATCAATGCAAGCATCTTCCTACAATCCGCAGCTATTATACTCATTATCACTATTGGTACAATTGCTTTTCATATAATACATGCGGCAAGTGCAAATCCGGTAAACAATTTAAAAACAGAATAAACCTGCTATGCTTACTAGTAAATACATTTTTGTTAGCCAGCCAATAGTAATAATTGGGCTTTACTTGCCACGCTCGGTTCAAGGTTCTTCTTTCATGGCATCTAATACAGTAAAATCAATCATAAAAAGCAAAATTTAATAATACGCCAACATGCCAACAAACACAAAAACATTAACCAAGGCCGAAGAGCAAATTATGCAGGCGCTCTGGAAAATAGACAAAGGCTTTTTAAAAGATATTATTGAAGCTTTGCCCAATCCAAAGCCACATTCCAATACAGTAGCAACACTGCTTAAGATACTAATAGAAAAATCTTTTGTAGAAACGGTAACCTATGGGCGTATGCACCAGTACCATGCATTGGTAAGCAAAGATGCTTACTCCAAAAGCACTTTAAACAATGTGGTAAAGGGATATTTTGGGGGTTCATTTACCAAAGCCGTTTCCTTTTTGGTTGAAGAAAATAAATTAAGTGTAGAAGAGCTGGAATTGCTTTTACAACAACTCAAAAACAAATAATTATGCTACAGTTATTGTGTATTTACCTGCTAAAAACAATCATCATTTCAGGCTTGCTGTTTAGCTATTACTGGTTTGCATTGCGCAATAAACGGTTTCATTATTACAACCGGTTTTATCTGCTTGCAGCTGTGGCAGTAAGTCTGGTTTTGCCATTAATAAACGAGCCCATTTTTACACTAAGCAGCCAAAATGATAATGCAATTAGCCTTTTTAATGTAATGCATTCCAGTGGAGGCGAAGAAGTGGTACCTGTTACCAAAACACCCACGTTTGATTTGGGACAATTGACTTTGATGCTTATTGCCATAATTACCATGGCATTTTTAATTAGATTATTATACCGCATTGTAGTTATATACCGCATTAAGCAAAAATTTCCAGTTACACCAATGGCCGATTTTGATTTTATTGCTACCAATATTAGTCAGGCTCCATTTTCATTTTTGCGGAATGTATTTTGGAGAAACGATATTTCTCTGAATGAGCAAACAGGAAGACTAATATTACAACACGAAATTGCACACATACAGCAAAAACATACTTTAGATAAGTTGTTTATGCAAATAGTAAATGCCCTATGCTGGTTAAACCCAGTGTATATTTTAATTCAAAAGGAGTTATACATTATTCATGAATTTATTGCCGATGACAAATCTGTAACAGATAAAGATACAGCAGCATTTGCCGCTATGTTATTACAGGTGCATTATGGCGATTTTAAATTTTATCCTGCACAACCGTTTTTCTATTCACCAGTTAAAAGAAGATTAATTATGCTTACCACATCAAAAGAACCTCGCTTTAGTTACCTGCGCCGAATTATGGCATTGCCATTAATTGCCTGCACCGTTTTATTGTTTGCTTTTAAATTACAAAAAGAAGAAGTTACACCTTTATCCATTGCACCAAATACCAGTTTTAAATTGGTAATTGATGCCGGGCATGGTGGTACTGATGATGGTGCAAATGCACTGGCAGGTAATGTAAAAGAAAAAGACATTACCTTATTGATTGCCAAAAAAATACAATCATTGTCGGCAAGCTATGGAATAGATGTTTTATTAACCAGAGATAGGGATATTACCCTAAACCCTGCTGAACGTGTGCAAAAAATAGCAGACATGCACGCAGATGCATGTGTATCCATACATATTAATGCAGCACCTGATGCAAAGCCATCTGGTATGGAAGTATGTATTGCAAAAGATAATAAGAACGGACAATTGGATAAAAGCAAAATTTTAGGATCGGCACTTATTCAAAAATTATCATCAAATTTTACAGTACAACCGGCACTACTACAAAAGCAGGTGGGCATTTGGATTTTACAAGCTAATTCTATACCAGCAGCGCTGATAGAATGTGGTTATTTATCGAATAAAGATGACCTGAGTGCACTACAAAAAGAGGAAATTATAGAGCGCATTGCCAATAATATTCTGGCATCTGTGGTTTCTTATGCCAACCGCAGAAACGATAACAATGGCGCAAGCATGATGTATGATAATGTAAAACTCCAATCAGTAAATGTAAATGCCGCCAATAAAAAAGTAGATATGGTATTCTTAAATGGCGATACCAAAACCATTACATTGGATGAAGCCATAGACAAAAATATTGTTGGCGAAACGTATCATGTTGAGAAGGATACTTTAATACCAACCAATGCCGATAAAAAGGTAATTGAAGCAAAAGGAGCGGAAGGAAATAAGATTCTTTCAACTGTTTTATACGTAATTAATGGTGTGCTTAAAAATAAAGCCGACATGGAAAAATTAGACCCCAACACCATTAAAAGTATAGATGTATTGAAAGGGGAAAATGCTACTTTGGTATATGGAGAAAAAGGGAAAAATGGCGTTATTATAATTACTACAAAAGATGCTATTACAACAACGGAAAACAGCAAGGCAGGAGAAGAAACAACCCCGGTTTATGTTTTGGATGGTAATTTTATTAGCGCAGAAGAAATGAAATTAATTAAGCCGGAAGACATTCTTTCTGTAAATGTGTTAAAAGGCGCATCTGCCGCCAAAGCCTATGGCAAAGCCGGTAAAAATGGTGTAGTGGAAATTACCACAAAAGAAAAAAAGCAACCAGCGGCAGATGGAAAATCAAGTAAGGCAACATTTAAAAATATAAATGGAGGCTTTCCAGTAATTGCCTTGTATAATGCAAAACGTGTTTGCTAAAGAATTTTGGTTTTATAAAAAAGAAAAAGGAATACTAACCATATTCCTTTTTTTATTTTTTTGATGCCATAATAGCGGAACGTACAAGAGTGCGACGCAAGTGCAGATGCTATAAACACCAACAGCCGGGTACAACACTAAATACATAATTTATTTAGGCACCCACAGCTTGTTGCTGCAGAACTTTTTGTATGGCAGCTACCATTTTATTGCCTTTATCAATAATTTGTTCTTCCGTCCAGGCTAGACTGATAGCGGTAGAAATACAGCGGCTTAAAATAGCATCGCTTGCGCTAAAATTGGTTTGTTGCAATTGCAACAAAGCCTGCTGTTGTAAGGGGTTTAAACGATTAAGGGTGGTTGCATTTTTTAAATGATCCCACTTGCGTATATAGTGCCAATTGTTATTGAACCAATAAAAATTACCTGCCAGTATACCTTGCAATTTCATTTCTTCTACTACTGCAGCAGTAATGGCTTCGGTTGGTAAAAACCAGCTGATAAATGTGCAGCTATCAACACCACCTTCGGGTATAGTGCGGAAAGTGATTTCGGGCACCTGCTCTAATATGTTTCTTAATATGGAGTAGTTTTTTTGCTGGATATCAAGAAATGTTTGCAACCTTCTAACCTGTGCCAAACCTACAGCAGCATGCAGCTCGCTGATGCGAAAATTATAGCCAATAAATGGATGCAGGTCTGCACCACGGTCAACACCCAAATGGTCATGGCCATGATCGGTATAACCATCACAGTTGGTATAGGTTTCTTTACTGTTTGTCATAACCACACCCCCTTCACCACAGGTAATGGTTTTAACAAAATCGAATGAAAAGGTACCAGCATCGCCAATGGTACCTAGCATTTTGCCTTTATAACTGCCGCCAATACTTTGGCAGGCATCTTCTAATAAAAGCAGGTTATGTTGTTTGCAAATGCTTTGCAGTGCATCCATATTGGCCATGCTGCCACACATATGCACAGGCATTATACATTTGGTACGGGAGGTAATTGCTGCGCTAACAGCAGTTGGGTTAAGTGTTAAGGTATCGTCTACATCTACTAAAACCGGAATGGCACCTACACTTAATACGGCTTCGAAACTGGCCACGAATGTAAAGGAGGGCATTATTACCTCATCGCCATACCCTATGCCAAGGGCTGTCATAACAGTTGTTAATGCGGCCGTTCCACTGCTGGTTAATTGTGCATAGGTACAGCCAAAAGTGTTGCATATTTCTTTTTCGAGTTCTACCGCTTTCCAATGGCCTTTACGAGGGGCATCAAAACCATAACGCATAAGAATACCTGTTTCCAATACATCATTTAGTTCTTTTCTTTCTTCGGCGCCAAATAATTCAAAACCGGGCATATGCTATATTTTAATGGTGGTAAAATGTAATAAGTGGGCAAAGTTAGAAAAACTATTCTTAATCTTTTTTCTGTTGAAGTTTTGTGCGGTAATGCACAGTTAAATTATTGGTTAATGCCATTATTTGTTGCAATGTTTAGCGCAATAAATGGTTTAAGCTGCTTTGGCGATGGTGTACAAGAGTGCGACGCAAGTAAAGCTTCACATAGCTTTTTTGCCGGGCCAATATACATATTCTATTAACTGTTGGGCAATAAAAAAGGAAGCAGATGTATTGCTTCCTTTTTAGTATATTAATTCTATTGTTACAACATTTTTTCAATTTCCAATACCAGCTCTGTTTTTGTAATTGGCACACCCATTATTTTGTTATAGGCTTTCGCATCTACAAAATATTGATCTCTTAAAATTCTTACCAGTTGGCCATTATTAATTTCGGGCACCAGTACATGATCGAAGTTTTTAAGCATTTCGCCCAGGTTTTTAGGGAACGGCCTAATATAGCGAATATGTGCATGGCTAACTGCATGGCCTTTGGCCTGAAGTTCCATTACAGCACTTTTAATAGCGCCATAGGTACTACCCCAACCAACTACCAATACCTTACCTTTTTCGGGACCGCTATCTAATTGTTGAAGAGGAATATAATCGGCAATTTTATCAACTTTCGCCTGTCTTGTATTAACCATATGCTGATGGTTTTCTGGCTCGTAGTTAATATTACCGGTAATATCCTGTTTTTCCAGCCCTCCTATACGATGCTCAAAACCCGGTGTTCCCGGTACAGCCCATGGGCGTACCAGTTTTTCATCGCGTTTGTATGGCTGAAATTTTACTTCGCCTTCGTCTAAGGTTGTTTTAAACGATACATCAATTGGTTGTAACTCGGCAGATGTTGGGAATTTCCAGGGCTCTGCACCATTGGCAATATAACCATCGCTTAATAAGATTATCGGCGTCATGTGTTGCACTGCTATGCGTACCGCTTCGTAGGCAACATCAAAACAATCACTCGGGGTGCTGCTGGCAATTACCGGCATTGGGCACTCACCATTACGGCCATAATAGGCCTGCATTAAATCACTTTGTTCTGTTTTAGTTGGTAAACCAGTAGAAGGACCACCCCTTTGAATATTTACAATAACCAAAGGAATTTCCAGCATTACGGCCAAACCCATTGCTTCGGCTTTTAGTGCCATACCAGGGCCAGATGTAGTGGTAATACCCAAACTGCCACCATAAGCGGCGCCAATGGTACTGGTTATTGCTGCAATTTCATCTTCGGCCTGGAAAGTGCGAATACCAAAAGTTTTATACTTGCTTAGTTCATGTAAAATGTCTGATGCAGGTGTAATAGGATAGGAACCCAGAAAAATGGGCAATCCACTTTTTTCACCAGCAGCTATTAAACCATAGGATAAAGCCTGGTTACCCATTATGCTGCGGTATTTACCTGCAGGCAGTTTTGCTTTTTCTACGGTATAGGTAGTACTAAAGGTTTCTGTAGTATCACCATAATTAAATCCAGCCTGTAATACCTTGATATTACTTTGCAGAATAGTTGGCTTTTTAGAAAACTTATCTGTAAGAAAGTTGATGGTATTATCCAGATCGCGGTTATACATCCAATACAAAAAGCCCAGTACAAACATATTTTTTGCACGGTCTTTTTCTTTCATACCCAGGTCCGCAAATTCTTTCAGGGCTTCGCGGGTAAGTTTGGTAACATCAATGGCAATTACTTCATAGCTGTTTAAACTACCATCTTCCAGTGGACTAATACCATCTGCATAGTTTGCTAAACGCAGGTTTCGGGCATCAAAACCTTCGGTGTTTACCACAATTTTACCACCTGGTTTAAGGTTACGCAGGTTAACTTTTAATGCGGCTGCATTCATGGCAACCAGTACATCGCAAATATCACCCGGGGTATATACACGCTCAGAAGAAAAGTGTACCTGAAAACCACTAACGCCGGGTACTGTACCTATTGGCGCACGAATTTCGGCTGGAAAATCGGGAAATGTGGCCAGATCTATACCTAATAAAGCTGTGTTATTGGTAAACTGAGAACCCGTAAGTTGCATACCATCGCCGCTGTCGCCGGCAAATTTTATCACTACATCATTCAATAAAACCTGTTGCTTCTCCATGCAAAAAAATTGAAATATAAAATAAGAACCGTTAGAATATTTTACGCGAAGTTAATGTTTACACCTAAAAATAAATACATGATTTTGAGCAGTATTTTACCCCTGGAAACATAAAAATTTATGCAGTATTGGGTTGTTGGCCCGGCATTTTGTTAGCATCCCGGGCATTGTTGCGTCGCACACTTGTGCTGCAAAATGCATGGCAGCAAATTTATTTAAACACCTTATCATCAATACCTTTATTAATAATGTAAGTGGTATACACTATTTCTACCCGGCCTTTTTTGTTTTTAAGTTTATCCATATCTGTTGCTTTTTGTCCATCGTCAAATTCCAGGGTAATCCCTTTTGGCAATTTATAGTCTTTGGTATTAAAGCTAAATACCACTTTATCGGGTAAACCCAGGTTGCTGTATTTGCCATAGGTTAGTGCCATTTCGTAAGTACCATTTTCTTTGGTGGTGGTTATGGCTTTACGTACCAGCAGATTTGCCTCGTCTATATAAAGGGTAGATAATACAATTTCGCTATTTTCATCTACCGGCAGCAATTTTACTATTTTGGTTTTACTGCCATCAATAGTAGATTCTCCGGCAGCCAATGCAACATAATTATTGGTCATAATCATATTGCTCATATTAATACTTACACCACCTTTGGGTAATATAGAAATACCGCCATCCTTCTTAAGTTTGAATTTATCAGGTTTTTTAAAATACACCTTTATTTTACCTGAGGGGGCTTTTATAAAGCTAACATCGGTTTTTAGGGTACCTTCTGCCTCATAATCGTTTACCTGATTAAGCTTGGCGCTTACTTTATTTATTAGGGCTGTCATATCCTGAGCAGCCACATTACCTGCCCAAAGTATTATTACCGCCAATACCGTACATATCTTCTTCATATTTTTATTCTATTATATTTCCTGTTGCTTTGATTTGTTGCCAATAGTTATAGCCGTACAAGAGTGCGACGCAAGGAAAGTTGCCCCCTATTCTTTTGCCCGGACAATAATTCTTTTACCAGGCAATGCCATAATCCTCGCCATGGTTACTGCTGCCACCCCAAAAACTACCATGTTCCCAATCGAAATAAATGGCATTGATGGGCCCCGAACTACGCTCGTCTAAACCAATACTATAACCCATTTGTTTTAATTCTTTTATTATCCAGTCGGGTGTTTTTGATTGCAGCATAACTGCGCCGGGCCGGTTATCGTGTGCGCCAAAGGATGATTTTATCTGGAAATTCTCGATATTGGCCGCTTCAGTGGCTTCCTGAACAGTCATTCCAAATTCAACAATATTTAAAAAAAACTGCAGCAGGTTTTGGTCCTGGCTATCGCCACCCTGCACAGCAAACGATAAAAATGGTTTGCCATTTTTTAAAGCCAATGTTGGGGTTAGGGTTACCCTTGGACGTTTACCCGGCTCCAATACATTAAAGGGGTTTTGGGCTGCATCTAATACAAAACTTTGCATGCGCTGGCTCATGCCTACACCTGTATTGCCTGCTATACAAGCTGGTACCCAACCGCCACTGGGCGTTATAGAAACTACCCAACCTTCCTTATCAGCCGCTTCAACTGATGTGGTACCTGCGTGAAAAGATTCCAAAAAAGAGGCATCTACCGGTGTGTTGATATCTGCCGATGCTGTAGCCCAGTTATTAATTTGAGCCAGATAAGGATTTGTTTCGCCCTGAAATGGATATGGGTCGCCGGGACCAATATGTATATTATTTTTGGTATTGTCGATAGTAGCAGCTCTTTGCCTGGCATATTCTTTTGATAATAAGCCTTTCATAGGTTCCTGTGGCGCAAATGCAGGATCGCCATAATAAAAATCCCTATCGGCGAAAGCCAGATTAATAGTTTGATAAAGTGTATGAATGTATTTGGCCGAGTTATAGCCCATACTTTTAAGGTCTATATTTTCCAGGATATTTAAAGATTGAAGCAGGGCAGGGCCTTGTGTCCATTGCTGCATTTTATATACGTCTATCCCTTTATAGTTAACACTCATGGGTTCTTCAATCTTTACTTGCCAGTTTGCCAGATCTTGTTCTGTTATTAAACCTCCCTGTTCCTGTGACCCGCGAACAAATTCTTTGGCAATATCTCCTTTATAAAAGCGATCGTAGGCGGCATAAATAGCTTCTTTACGGGTTTTGCCCTTTTTTAAAGCGTTTTGTTCTGCCTCAACCATTTTGGTTAAGGTTGCCAGCAGGTTTAATTGTTTAAATATTTCGCCTGCTTCAGGAGCTTCCCGTTCTTTGCCCAAATGTGGCAGAAATACTTCTTTAGAATAAGGCCATTGTTTTATAAGCGCTTTATTACGCTCAATTGAATTGGCAGTTTGTGCTTCTATGGCATATCCAGCTGCCATTTGCATAGCCGGTGCCAAAACCTGTTGTAAACTCATAGTGCCATATTCTGCCAACATAGTACATAAGCCACCTGGTGTGCCAGGGGTTACTGCCGCTAAAGGACCATATTCAGGCGGATAAGCCATGCCTTTTGCTGCATAGAATGCAGGTGTGGCGCCTGTGGGCGCTACACCAAGGGCATTAATAGCTATTACTTTACCTGTTTTTGGATTATAAATAAGTGCCTGTGTTTCACCGCCCCAGCTTAACACATCCCACATGGTGCAGGTAGCAGCCAGCATTGCGCAAGCAGCATCTACTGCATTGCCGCCATTATTAAAAATGATAGAACCTGCAGTAGCAGCTAAAGGTTTGCCGGTAATAGCCATCCAATGATTCCCGTGTAATGGCGGTTTTTGTGTGCCTTCGGGCCGGGCATTAAAAGTTTGCGCCATTGTAATTATACCCATTAGTATAAAAACAAGGGAAAAGCTGCCTTTTTTCATTGTATAATTGTTTTGAATTATTTTTTGTGGCTATATATACTAACACAAAAATGGGTTTTGTGTTGTGTTAATACCATTATGATGCATGATAACTAAAATAGAGGATAGCACAAATACCTGCCAATAGAAGACAACCAAAAAGCAACAATTTCTTTTTAACCTGAAAATTAAATTGAGGATCGCTCATAATATTGTAGGCTTAAATGATAGAATTTATGGAACCAGCTAAACGCTTTATGCATCTTTACTTGCCACGCTCGGTTCAGGGTTCTTCTTTTATGGCAGCAGTTTATGATGAGTTAGCTTTAATAACATGGTTTTATTAGTTAGCAATTACCATTAAGTGCTTATGCTTTGCTACAGTACAAGAGTGCGACGCAAGAGGCGATGCTATGGAATACCATTGCCGGGCCAAAAAATTATAAACCCAGCTTTTCTATTGCTAGTTGTGCGGCAATTTGACTGGCATCTTTTTTATTAAAGCCCTTCCCTTCAGCCAGAATTTCACCGTCTAATACAGCCGCAATGGTAAATATGCGTCGGCCATTTTCGAGTTTTTCCAACACGGTTTCAAAGCCAAGCACTTTGCCATTTTTGCTTGCCCAGCCAATAAGTTTATTTTTCAGGTTTATATCGATAGATTCCAGATCTTCTACATATAAGTGCGGAATTACGATGCGTTTTTGTACCCAAAGCTGGGTTTTTTTATAGCCCTTATCCAAATAAACAGCGCCAACAACCGCTTCCAGTGTATTTCCAAAAATCTGACTGCTTTTTAATGCATTGTCAAATTTGTTGTACATGGTAATTCTTTTGAGGCCCATTTTTACGGCCACATCGTTTAATTGCTGGCGGTTTACCATTTTACTGCGCATCTCCGTAAGAAAACCTTCTCCTTTATAGGGGTAACGTTTAAAAAGATAATCTGCTATAATGCCACTGAGAACGGCATCGCCCAGGTATTCGAGACGCTCGTTATTTTCGTCGGCACCTTCTTTAACAGAGCGGTGACTAAGTGCAGTTTGGTACAGGACTATATTTCCGGGTTTTATACCCAGTACACTTTCTACTTGTTTGGCAAAAGAGGTGTTTGAGGACGAACTTAAGATTTTTCGTATAAAATTCACAGCGGTTAAGCTACGTATTTTTTAACTATTACACAGGCATTATGGCCACCAAAACCAAAAGTATTGCTTAAAGCTGCTCTTACGGTGCGGTACTGTGCTTTATTAAAGGTAAAATTTAGTTTAGGGTCAATATCGGGATCATCGGTAAAATGATTGATAGTAGGGGGAACAATATCGTGTGCAACACTTTTAATGGCCGCTATAGCTTCTATTACACCAGCTGCACCCAGGCAATGGCCAGTCATAGATTTAGTTGAGCTGATATTAAGTTTGTAGGCATGCTCTCCAAATACACTTAAAATTGCTTTTACTTCTGCACCATCGCCCAATGGAGTAGAGGTACCATGTGTATTAATATAATCTATGTCTTCAGGAGCCATTTCTGCATCTTCCAAGGCAGCTCTCATAACATTTTTAGCCCCCAATCCATCCGGATGTGGTGCTGTAATATGATAGGCATCGGCAGTTGCGCCGGCACCGGCTACTTCACAATAAATTCGGGCACCGCGGGCCAATGCACTTTTTAGTGTTTCCATTACCAGAATACCGCAACCTTCACCCATCACAAATCCATCACGGTCTTTATCATAAGGCCGGCTGGCTGTTTTAGGATCATCATTGCGTTCGCTGAGTGCTTTCATTGAAACAAAACCACCCATTCCGGCTTCATTGATAGTAGATTCACTGCCGCCGGCTAATATAACATCCGCTTTATTTAACCTCAAAAGGTTATAAGCTTCCATAATTGCATTTGTGCTGGTGGCACAAGCACTCATTACGGCAAAGTTGGGACCGCGCAGATTATGACGGATAGAAATTTGACCAGCACAAATATCACATATCATTCTTGGGATAAAGAATGGAGTAAAGCGCGGAGTACCGTCGCCTTTTGCAAAATCTGATACTTCCTGCTGGAATGTTTGTACACCGCCAATACCACTACCAACAATTACACCTACCCTGTCTGGATTGATATTATTTTTATCTAAACCGGCGTCTGCTAAAGCCATATCGCTTGATGCAATACCAAAATGGGTAAAGCGATCCATTTTACGGGCATCCTTTTTATCAATAAATTGTGCTATATCAAAACCTTTTACCTCACAGGCAATTTGCGTTTTGAATTTAGATGCATCGTATTGTGTAATATGATCTGCACCAGACACACCATTTACGAGATTATTCCAGAAATCGTCTAAATTATTTCCAATGGCAGAAATAACACCAATTCCTGTAATAACAACCCTGTTTAATTCCATATGGCATCACCTTAGTTTAGAGAAATAAAATCCGCCAACAGTAAGAAAATTACCACTGATTGGCGGATTTATAATAATATCATGAACGCCTTGGTTCCTTATTTAGCGTGTTCTTCAAGGTAAGTTACAGCCTGGCCAACGGTAGTAATCGTTTCTGCCTGCTCATCAGGAATAGAAATGTTGAATTCTTTTTCAAATTCCATGATTAATTCTACTGTATCCAGAGAATCAGCGCCTAAATCATTAGTGAAAGAAGCTTCTGTAGTTACTTCTGCTTCGTCTACGCCCAACTTATCCACAATGATTTTTTTTACTCTTGTTGCGATGTCTGACATTTTTTTATGTTTTGTTACGGGTGCAAAAATATAATTTTTGAACAATTAGCAATGAGTTAGTGCTTTTTTGTTTTACGAAGGCAAAATTACGGGGTTGATTGGTATTATAGATTTTTAGCCCGATAAATCTTTTTGCTTTAAAAAATGATTGGTATATTGATGGCTTATAACATGTTAATTATGGCAATTAAAGTTATCAATCACGGCGGTAAGGAGTACAAGCAAATGGTAGACCTGCGCTACCAGATTTTGAGAAAACCTTTGGGCTTAGTTTTTACTGAGGAAGAATTGGTTACAGAGAAAAATTATATACTCATTGGCTGCTTTGATGATAACAAAATTGAAGGTTGCTGCGTGTTAATTCCCCTGGATAATGAAACCCTTCAATTGCGCCAAATGGCTGTTACATCAGGCTTACAGGGCAAAGGCATTGGCAGAATGCTGATGCAGTTTGCCGAAAATATAAGCCGCGACAGAAAGTATAAAAAAATTATTATGCATGCCCGCAAAACGGCTTTGGGATTCTATGAAAAACTGGGTTATGTTAAAACCGGCGATGAGTTTTTAGAAGTAACCATTCCCCACTACATTATGGAGAAAAAACTGTAATATGCTTACCCCAATATTACAATAGACCATGTTTTTTAATTCCTGCAGCCTCTTGGCATCAATTAGGCCTTATTCCCAATTTTTTGGTTAAACAGGGCCCTTAATTCCTGCCGAAATTCATCCGTCATATTGTCTTTTGGAAAGAGAAAAAAGGATTTTTGAGAGAAATAGACATGAAAAAAGTTGGGACTTTCGATGAATTTGGTGAATTGTGACCATTCCCATTGCATTATTCCACGGTCATGTTGCAGAGTTACCACGTTATTATCGAAGTCGGCAATAAAGTTGTGTTGAAAGGTAACAGACTTCTTATATATATTAATAGGTATAATATACCAAAAGGAAATAAGGAAGATAATCCATATAAAAGACCCCAGTAAAAATGGCTCGGGTCGAATTTTACCAATTAAATAGAGTATTGCGGATATAATATCAAATACAATTACTACAATTAGCAATATTCTTATTTCGGGTTGCCATATGAAATGATAACGCAAGGCCTGTAACACTTTAGATTTTTCGTACCGGAAACTAAGCTGCATATAATAGTATTAAAGCCATAAAAGTAGAGATATTTACTTTAAACATTTTTTGTTGTGAATGACTAAGGCAGGCAATAAATGCAACCCAGCTACACCAGCATAGGCTTTTTGCATTGTATTTTGGCTGCCCGGTATTGGTAAAGTACAAGAGTGCGACGCAAGTAAAGCCCATTTGGTGCCAGAACGCCGGGTTAATACTCTTATTTTTTTAACCCAATTTCTCTAAGCCGCTCATCCAGATATTCGCCTGCGGTTGCATCTGGATAATTTTTGGGATGTGTTTCAGAAATACATCCGGGCAGGCAGGCAAGGCTCATATTACCACGGGGATGCATAAAAAAAGGTATGGAAAACCGGCTGGTATGCCAATGTTCCGGTGGTGGGTTTACCACACGGTGGGTGGTACTGCATAATTTATTGTTGGTTAGGCGTTGCAACATATCGCCCACATTAACCACAATTTGATCGGGCAGGGAGGTAACATTTACCCATTGGCCTTGTTTGGTTAAAATTTGTAAACCGTCTGCTGATGCCCCCACCAACAGGGTAATCAGGTTAATATCCTCGTGTTGCTCTGCCCTTATTGCCGATTTTGGCGCTGTAGTAATGGGCGGATAATGAATACAACGTAATATAGAATTGCCATTTACCAGGTGTGGTTCAAAATAATTTTCTTCCAGATGAAGATATAAGGCAATGGCTTTTAACATAGCAGCGCCGCTTTCTTCAAAATGCCGGTAGGCTGTTAAAAGCGTAGAATTAAATGCTGCAATCTCTTTTACCTGCACATTATCAGGATATTCTTCTTTTATTTCATCGCCATTTTCTACAGTTTGACCAAACTGAAAAAATTCTTTTAAATCCGGGGCATCGCTACCCTTGGCATGTTCGCGGCCAAAACTGGTATAGCCACGCTGCCCGGCCAGGCCCGGTATTTCGTATGCCAGTTTTTGAGAAAGCGGAAGTGCAAAAAACTGTTGTACATATGCATACAACTCAGCTATAAGCTGGTTGGGTATACCATGATTTTTTACCGCAACAAAACCTACTTGTTCGTAAGCATTGCCTAGTTGTTGTACAAATGCTGCTTTTTGTGCAGAACTACCATTAATAAATTCGCTTAAATCAACTACAGGAATAGACATGGCCGGTATTTTGAAATAAATAATAAGTGTGAAAATTACAAAACTTATTAATACTCCTTTATACCCATTATTATTTAGGTACCAATAATTGCTGTAGAATAATAATTAAGGCTGCTTTAATTCAAATAGTTTCAAAGGCCATTTTTAACCCAGCTAATACCTATGCATCAGCACCGCTTGCGTCGCACTCTTGTACTGTATCACTTTATGGTGCTATAAATTATGTGGATTATTGCATGGCATGTAAAGCCAGCATTTCATTGGCATCGGCATCCATTAATACATAACGGTTTACCATGCTAATCTGCATTTCATCCAAAGCATCTATAATATTGGCATAACTAGCATTTTCGGTAGGTTTTATTAGTACAACGGTTTCGTTGGCATCGCCATATTTGTGTTGCACCATTGCCTTTTTAGTATTAATTATATTTCGTAAACCCGTAGCCGAAAAATTGGTTGCGTGCATGTATTGTAGACTATCGCCATTATAATAATATACTTTGTTATTGGCCCCCAGTAAAAAACTGATGGTTTTGCTGGCCGCTGTTTCTATTGGCGATTTTGTATCGCTATCATCGGGTAAATTTAGGTGCATGGCCATAGGGGTATTTAGCGATGTAGTAAATACAAAAAAGGTAATTAATAAAAATCCCAGATCTACCATGGGTGTAAGATCTACTTTGGTAGACAGTTTTTTACTGCGTCTTGCACCGGGTGTTGCTTTGCTGTTTGGTACATTTATCTCTGCCATAATATTGGGTTTATTACTGAGATGCAGGGGCATAAATAATCCATAAGCAAATACAGGAACCGAAATACTGGTTTCTGCCTTTTGTATTTTATTGCTGCCCTAAGTGCTGAACGGTGCAGTGTGCGACGCAAGTAAAGCCACATTAATAATACTCTGCCGGGCCAATAAATTACTTACTTAAACGCGGATATATATTTTTTTACGGTCTAATAGGTAAACAATTAACCAATAAAAACTAATCATACAAATAGCATATGCCAAAGAGCCTACCCTTAAATCGGCAGATATGTTTTTACAAATATGCTGGTAAAACCATCCAAATGGAGAAAGGTATTGTGGTTGACCGGACAGCGTTATGCCATTATTTATTCTTATTAAACCCAATACCCTTGGCAAAAAGCCACTAAGTACAAAAATGAATAGCGGGTTTTTACCAAATACATCAAAAAAGCGGGTAAGCTTACCTGTTAACTGTTTAAACTCTATCATATATATTAGCAAACCAAGTATGGTTATAGCCAAACCACTGGTATATAATACGTAGCTACTGGTCCATATTTTTTTATTTAAAGGAAAAGCCAGGGACCAAACCAAACCCACTACAAATAATACCATACCTGCAATAAACAGTTGTTTTAGCATGATAGCCGTTTTGCCCTGCTTAATAATATAGCTGCCTACAAAAAATCCAATCATCACCTGTACTATTGCCGGCAATAAACTGCCAAGACCCTCGGGGTCAAATGCCAGCCCTTCGCCATGATACATGTGCACATCACCCAAAATGGCTTTATCAATGCCGGTGCCAAAATAGCCGGCCAAACTGTAAGGGTCTGTAGCATTACCCAGGTAATAGCAAAGTACCCAGTAGCACAACAATAGTAATGCGCCTGCAATAGCTGCTTTTTTGGGGCTAAGAAAATATACCAGCAGCAGGGCAAAACAATAACACAATGCTATTCTTTGTAATACACCCAATATACGGATGCCATGAGGAAGACCTTCGGCATCTGTCCACAACCATGTTTTAGGTACCAGCATATTTTGTTGCCACATTATAAATGGGCTCCAGTTTAAAAAAAGGCCAATAGCAAAAATAAGTATGGTTCTTTTCAACACTTTTTGTAAAAAAACAGCGGTGCCTGCGGTTTTAAACCGGGGAATTACGAATGCCATAGCATTGCCAACTGCAAATAAAAAGAAAGGAAAAACAAGGTCTGTTGGTGTACATCCATGCCAGGGGGCATGTTCTAAAGGGGCAAAAACATGCTCCCACGAACCTGGATTATTAACGAGAATCATTAAAGCTACGGTGGCTCCGCGAAACACATCTAAAGAATAATATCGCTGGTTCATATATAAATTTGAAGAAGGTTAAAGTTAGGTATGCCCATCCATATCAAATGCTTCATTTTTATTACACCAATGGCTGTTTTCCCCCCCTGGCAGGTAATATCACCTATTTGTTAATCCTTTCGTTAGCATACTAAAATTGCTATCTTTGACGCTACCATCCATGGTAAGTGAAAACACTTTAAATGTTAAGTATCGGTTTTATTTCAACCGGTATTTTTTTTAAATATATGTGACTTACCGTGGCGAAGCCATGCCATATTTAAACAGGTAAAATTGGTTTTAAAATGACAACAGAATTTTTTGTTCATCCTTCATCCTTTATTGATGAGCCCTGCCAAATAGGTAAAGGGGTAAAAATCTGGCATTTCTCGCATATTATGCAGCATAGTATTATTGGTAATGGCTGTAATATTGGACAAAACGTGGTAATTGGTTCCCATGTTAAGCTTGGTACCAATGTAAAAATTCAAAACAATGTTTCTGTATACGAAGGGGTTGAATGTGAGGATGATGTTTTTTTAGGTCCTTCAATGGTATTTACCAACGTTATTAATCCACGCAGTGCGGTAATTAGGAAACACGAATTTAAAAAAACACTTGTTTGCAAAGGCGCCAGTATAGGAGCCAATGCCACTATTGTTTGCGGTAATCAAATTGGTGCTTATGCCATGATTGGTGCCGGGGCAGTAGTTACCAAAAATGTACTGCCGTATGCATTGGTAGTTGGCAACCCGGCAAAACAAATTGGTTGGGTAAGTGAGCATGGTAACCGGCTCCATTTTTCTAGTGAGGGGGAAGCATTCTGCCCCGAAACGGGCCAGCAATACAGGCTGGATAATAATGTGGTTAGCCGTATTATTTAAAAAAGTAGCCTCTCAGGTTAATTATCCAACACAAAATATGTAACCTGGTATATCCGTTAATTTGAATGCCAGTTAAAAAGAAATACTCCAATAAAACAATATCCTTTATAAAATGGCCTCAATTGAAAACAAAATAAAATTTGCCGTAGTTGGTTACGGGCATATAGGCAAACGACATGCTGCTATGATTTACCGCAACCCCGAATGCGAACTGGTGGCTATTGTTGATATAAAGGATACCGCTGCTTTACAAATAAACGAAGCCGGTGTACCATTGTTTGCTTCACTGGAAGCATTATTGCAATCTGGTATCGCTATTGATGTGATCAATATTGCTACGCCTAATGGTTATCATGCTTCGCAGGCCATACAATGCCTGGATGCACATAAACATGTAGTTATAGAAAAGCCCATGGCGTTAAAAAAACAAGATGCAGAAAGAGTAATATTTAAAGCATTACATGTACATAAACATGTATTTGCTGTTATGCAAAACCGTTATTCACCACCATCTGTTTGGATAAAAGAATTATTAGAAAGCCAAAAACTGGGTAAAATATTTATGGTACAGCTTTGCTGTTACTGGAACCGCGATGAAAGATACTATGTTCCAAATAGCTGGCATGGTACCAGGGCCCTGGATGGAGGAACACTTTTTACCCAGTTTTCTCACTTTATAGATATTATGTACTGGCTGTTTGGAGACATAGAAAATATTCAATTAAAACTGCACGATTTTAACCATGGTGAAAGTACAGAGTTTGAAGATTCCGGCATCATTCATTTTGATTTTTTGAATGGTGGCATTGGCAGTATTAATTATTCAACTGCCGTATGGGACAAAAACCTGGAAAGCAGTATGACCATTATTGCCGAAAATGGCTCCGTAAAAATAAGTGGGCAGTATATGGATATAGTAGAATACTGTCATGTAAAAGATTATACAATGCCAAAACTGGCGCCTACCAATCCGGGTAATGACTATGGTGGATATAAAGGATCGGCACAAAATCACCACTATGTTATTGATAATGTTGTGTCGGTACTAAAAGGCAGGTCTGCAATAAGCACCAATGCCATGGAAGGATTAAAAGTTGTAGATATTATTGAACGAATTTATCAGCGGGGCGCAACAAATTAACCCCTTATTGCATGTGTGGTATTGCCGGTATTATTGCAGATGAAACTGCCCTGTTAAACAATATTTTTCCTATGGCGGCCACTATGGCCCACCGTGGACCAGATGGGGAAGGTTTTTTTGAATGGAATAATGTGGCTTTAGGGCACAGGCGCTTATCTGTAATTGATCTTTCTAAGCTGGGTGCGCAACCCATGCATTATTTAAACCGGTATACCATAACCTATAATGGAGAAATTTACAATTATAAGGAATTGCGTACTACCCTGCAAAATAGTGGTTATCAGTTTATATCCGCATCCGATACAGAAGTTATTTTGGCAGCCTATGATTATTGGGGCACCCAATGTTTACAGCAATTTAATGGCATGTTTGCCTTTGCCATATTAGACACCCAAAAAAACAACCTTTTTTTTGCCCGTGATCGTTTTGGAGTAAAGCCTTTTTACTATTATCAAATTCCGGGGCTATTTGCTTTTGCTTCAGAAATAAAAGCATTTACAGTTTTGCCAGGCTGGCAGGCTACGGCCAATATGCCTAAAGTATACGATTATCTTAATTCTGGCTTGCAGGATCATTCCCCCGAAACCATGTTTAACCGGGTTTTCCAATTACCAGCTGGTTTTTATATGGAGTATGATCTTTTCTGCGGTTGTGTAAGCACCTTGCAATGGTTTGATATAAAAAAACAAACCTTTACCATATCATCCAACCCTGCAACAGATTTTAGAACCTATTTTAATCAGGCTGTTTCTTTAAGGTTAAGGGCCGATGTAAAAACAGGTTCCTGCCTTTCAGGAGGTATAGATAGTTCTTCAATTGTGTTAACGGTAAACCAATTGCTGCAACAACAAAACATGGCAGCCGCGCAGGAAACCGTATCCAGCTGTTTTGAAGAAAAAGCCTTCGACGAACAAACCTATATAGATGCAGTTACCACACAGGCAAACTGCATCAGTCATAAGGTATTTCCACAATTATCGCAACTATACCAGGATCTTGGCAAAATTGTTTGGCATCAGGATGAGCCTTTTGAAAGTACCAGTATTTTTGCACAATGGGCTGTTTTTAAAAAAGCACGGGAAGCAGATATTACTGTTATGTTAGATGGGCAGGGAGCTGATGAATTACTCGCCGGTTATCATGCTTATTATGGTATTTACTTTGCCCAATTAGTTAAAGAGAAAAAATACAAAAAATTACTCGCGGAAATAAAAGGGTTAAAAAAAACAGGCATTTACGGTAATGGCTTTATCGCTAGAGAATTTGCAAAAAATATATTGCCAGGTGGTTTTTGGCGCCGACTAAAAAAATTGAGATATGCCGATGCAGATTGGATTAATACCGGCAAAATTACCAGGCAAAAAGTAAATAAACAACACACAGTAACATCCTTCAGTTACCAGCAAATAACAAATAGCAATTTGCCCAAACTGCTCCATTGGGAAGACCGCAATTCTATGGCATTTTCAGTAGAAGCCCGGCTACCATTTCTTGATGCTCATCTGGCGCCTTGGTTGTTTCATTTACCGGTTTCTCAAAAAATAAATAAAGGCATTACTAAAACAATTATACGGCAATCGCTGGCTAATCTATTGCCGGCCAAAGTATTAAACCGGTACGATAAAATGGGTTTTGTTACACCCGAGTTGTTATGGATGCAAGCCAATAAACCAGCCCTGTTAAAAGACTTGGAAAATGCCATTACAAAAACAAATGGTTTAATTACACCACAAATACTTATTCGCTTTCAGCGAATGGTGGATGGCAAAATTCCATTTGATGCCACCATTTGGCGGGCATTGTGTTTTGCCAAATGGATGGAAGTGTTTAATGTACAACTTACTAATGCCTAATTAGTACTGGTTGTTTTTATGTGCCGGGCAAAAGAATATAGATTAAGCTGCCGTTGCGTCGCACTCTTGTGCTGTAACAAATAATTCAACAAAAACACACACAGCTGAAATATATTCCAAAGCCCAAAGGCAGGCGGATAGCAGTGTATACCCCGCTGAAGCAGTTGCAGCGCTGGCGGTTCCCCCTGCAAGGGGGTTAGGGGGGTGGCGGAGTAGTAACGGATAGCCGCAACCACCGCACAAATATTTCTAATGCCCACTGCCCCAACATTTGCTATACAACAGCACTTATCATATAGCTGGTAGTTAGCTTATATTTGCCGGGAAGAATTTTATAAACACTAGCGCTTCTTAATTAAACATACGGTGCTGCAGCTAAACAACGATAGCAGTCTTATACAATAACGATTATTTAAATTTCACAATGAGAAAACTGTTTTTTTTAATAGCGATATTACTTATTTCGTTTGCAGCCGTTGCACAACAGCTGATGCAAAATGATTTAAGACAAATTAATGTTGACAAACTTAGCGACGAAGAAATTGTTTACTACTACAGCCGGCTGCAACAAGCCGGTGTATCTGTTGAGCAGGCTGCACAAATTGCCGCTTCTAAAGGAATGCCCAGAGAAGAAATTGAAAAATTACAAAAAAGGGTATTGGCATTAAGCAGCGGCCAAAAATCTATTGCTGCACCTAACAATTCAGCTGATACCAGTGGATATGGCAGAAAACAAAACGATAATACCATAAAAGAGGCTGCCAATACCTATAACAAGCGCATTTTTGGAGCAGATATTTTTAATAATACCTCCTTATCTTTTGAACCCAATTTACGCCTGGCTACACCGGCAAACTATGTATTGGGTCCCGATGATGAATTAACTATTAATGTATATGGCCTTTCTGAAACCAGATACAACCTTAGAATAAATACCGAGGGCAGTATTTATATTCCCAATGCTGGTCCGATTGCCGTAGCTGGTTTATCGGTTGAAGAAGCAAGTGCAAAAATTAAAGCCCGCCTGGCAGCTACCATTTATAAAGCCATAGCCAGCGGCGGAACTAAAATACAGGTTGCGCTGGGCAATATCAGAAGCATAAAAGTTACCATTATTGGCCAGGCAAAAAAGCCGGGCACCTACACGGTGTCATCTCTTGCCACTGTATTTAATGCTTTATATGCTTGTGGCGGTCCGGATGATAATGGCTCATTCCGTAAAATAAGTTTAATAAGAAATAATAAAATAATCAGCACTATTGATTTATACAGCTTTCTGTTAAACGGCAGCCTGCAAGGTAATCTGCGTTTAATGGATCAGGATGTGATACGCATACCCTATTACGATGCAAGAGTAATTGTAGGCGGAGAAGCAAAACGGCCCGGTATTTTTGAAATTATGAGTGGCGAAACCCTGCAAAAAGTTTTAGAAGCTGCTGGCGGATTTACTGACTCTGCCTATAAAAGTGCTGTAAAAATTACCCGCTTAACCGATAAGGAAAAAAGTGTGGCAGATGTACAGCAAAACAACTTTGGTACCTTTTTATTAAACGGTGGCGACTCAATTAATATTGGTAAAGTACTTAGCCGATATGCAAACCGCATTCAAATTAATGGAGCGGTAATGCGGCCCGGAGATTATGCCCTTTCAGAAAATATGACTTTAAAACAATTAATTATAGCGGCAGATGGGCTTAGGGAAGACGCCTTTTTAAACAGAGGTATTATTACCCGTTTACAAAACAACCTTACCCCACAAATAATTTCTTTTAATACAGGTGCTATAATGGCTGGTACTGAAACAGATATTGTTTTACAAAAAGAAGATGTTATTACTATTACCCCCATAACGGATTTACACGAAAATTATACATTCTCTATACAGGGCGAAATAAGAACACCAGGAGTGTATACTTTTAAAGATAGCACCAGCATAAAAGACCTTATTTACCAGGCAGGAGGATTTACAGAAGCAGCAACCGGTAAACGAATTGAAATTGCACGCAGGGTTACTGACGCCTCTATAAACAGCGCCTCTACCGAAATAGCCAAAATTGTTCAGATAGATACTGATAAAGATTTACTGAAAAATGATGAAAATTTTTATTTACAACCTTTTGATGTAGTAATTGTGAGAAACAACCCCGGCTACTTTACTCAGCGTACAGTAATTGTACAGGGAGAAGTAATGTACCCCGGTGCCTATGTGATTAATTCTAACGACGAAAAATTAAGCGATATTATTACCCGTGCCGGCGGTATTAAAAACACGGCTTACCCTGCCGGTGCATCACTAAAAAGATTAAACCTTATTGATGCGCAAACTGAAATAAAAGCCAGTAAAGTAGAAAAACTGGTAAGCTCTCAAATTAAAGACAGTACAAACGCAGATTCTCTTTCAAAAGAATCTGTAAAACCATACGATTTAATTGGGATAGACCTGAATGAAGTAATGAAATCGCCAGGCATTACCAACGATTTAATATTAGAAAACGGAGACCTAATCTTTGTCCCAAAGAAAAACCAGGCAGTTAAAGTAAGGGGCGAAGTGCTATTCCCAACTCAATTTGCTTTTGAAGAAAATAAAAACATGAAATACTATGTAAGCAAAGCAGGAGGTTACTCAAGTTCGGCCGTTAGGGAAAAAGCATTTGTATTAGGTGCAAATGGCAGTGCCAGAAAAGTAAAAACATTTTTGTTTTTTACTACTTATCCCAAAATCAATGCCGGCGACGAAATATTTATTCCAAGAATTCCAGATAGAAAGAACAGGCTAAGTACCACTGAAATTATTAGTATTTCATCTACAATTGCTTCTCTGGCTGCAGTGGCAATTGCCTTAATTAATAGTTTAAAATAGCCTTTGTATCTGCAGGTTTTTTTAAAACTTATAAATAATACAACCAAGGGCTTTTAATTTATAGCGTAATGAGTAACGATACCAGCTCTTTAAAAGAAATTACTTTTAGTGATGTTGCCGAAATTATAAAAAGGCAATACAGGTTTATTTTGTCTAAATGGCTCATCATTCTTGTGGTGGGTATTGGCGGCGCATTACTAGGTATTGCTTACGCATGGATACAGCCTATTAAATATGAAGCCAACCTTACCTTTTCTACAGATGAGGATGCCCAAAGCAGCAGTGCATTGTTGGGTATTGCTTCGCAGTTTGGCTTTAATCTTGGTGGTAAAAGCAGTGCTTTTTCTGGCGAAAATGTGTTGGCATTAATTAAGTCGCAAAAAATTATTACCAACAGTTTATTAAAAACAGTGCCGGTTAACAACAAACAGGAGCGCTTATTAAATATTTATCTGGATGCAAACGGCATGTACAAATCATTTAGTAAATCGCCCTTATTAAAAAATGTGTCTTTTCCTGTTAAGCAGGACCCCTCTACGTTTAACCGTTTACAGGATAGTGTATTATTATTGGTAATCAATAAAATTCAAACCGAAGCCTTAATGGTTACGCAGCCCGATGAAAAGCTGGGCATTTATAAAGTAACTTGTTTAAGCGAAAGCGAATTATTTTCAAAAGCATTTGCCGAAGAAGTAATGGCACAGGTATCAGATTTATATATTCTAACCAAAACAAAAAGGGCACAACAAACAGTTACTATTTTACAGCAAAGAACAGATTCTATTCAACGGGCATATAATGCGGCATTATATGGCCGGGCGGCATTAAACGATGCCAATTTAAACCCTGCATTACAATTGCCTACCGTTGGCATTCAACGTAAACAAACTGATATTACCGTGCTGGCCACCGCCTATGGCGAATTATTAAAAAACCTGGAGCTGGCTAAATTTAATTTACTGCGCGAAACCCCATTAATTCAAATTATTGATGAGCCCATACTGCCGTTAAAAGTGGTAAAATACAGTAAGCTATTTACCGGAATTATTTTTGCCATTTTGTTTACCTTTTTACTGCTGGTAATTCTTAATGTAAAAAGGCTTTCAAAAAAATAATATTTTTTGCCTGGCTTTATTTAAAACGGTGCAGTGTGCGACGCAAGTAAAGCCCAATAGTACTACCAATGCCTGGCCAATAATACAAAGAAGAATGGGCCCGGCATGTAAGCTTTTATAAACTTTACTTGCGTCGCACTCTTGTGCACTATAACAACAGGCAGCTATTTTAATTTGCCGGTTATTAAAAATATGTATGCTTCAAAATAAAAAAATGGTTTTGCTAAATGTGTTTAGTTCAGCTGGCCAGGTGGTATTGGTGGGTTTGGTATATTTCTTTTTATATAAATTTTTACTTAAAAGTATTGGTATAGAATTATTGGGTGTATGGTCTGTAGTATTATCTACCTCTTCCATTGCAAGCCTTGCCAATGCCGGTGTTACTACCTCGGTTGTGCGCTTTGCCGCCATTTATGTGGGCGATGCAGATAAAACAAAATTGCATCGTTTAACCTTTACGGCCACCATTATAATGGTAGTTTTATTTGTATTTATTTGCGCAGTTTTATACCCTTTTGCCGGTTATATTTTACACAATATTATTGATGCCAAATACATTGGCGATGCAATGGCTATTCTTCCATTTTCTATTTTATGTTTTATTGTAAATGCAGTAGGTGGTGTATATGCTTCTATACTGGATGGTACACAAAAAAATTATATCAGAAATATTATCTTTTCTACGTCATCGGTACTGCTGCTGATTTTATCAATTTTACTGGTAAACAGGTTTGGTTTTAAAGGATTGGCTTATGCGCAACTGGCGCAATCCATTTATTCACTTAGCATTTGCCTGCTGGTAGTTGCGCAAAGGTTACAATACAACCCTTTTAAATGGAACTGGGATAAAAGCATATTTAAAGATATTTACGCCTATAGCATTAAGTTCCAGTTTATATCTTTTGCCTCCATGTTAAACGAACCATTAACCAAAGGTTTATTGGCAAAATATGGCGGACTTGCTATAACCGGATATTACGAAATGGCCAATCGCTTATTAATGCAATTAAAAGGTGTAGTAGCAAATGCATACCAAAGTTTAATACCCGTAATTATTTCACTGGCCAAAGACAAAGAAGCAAGCGTTAGCGCTTTTTACAGTAAAACCTTATATCTGGTTTGTTTTATTTCATTAAGTGGTATTGGCATGTTGGCGCTGGCTGCCGGTATTATTTCCAATGTTTGGATTGGCCATTACGAACCCATTTTTGTAACGGTACTACAACTTTTGGGGATTTCCTTTTTTATAAACCTGCTAAATATACCAGCTTATTTCACGTTTATGTCGGTTGGTAATTTAAATACGCTAATTGTTAGCCATATTATTATGGCCGTTGTAAATGCATTACTGGGGGTAATATTGGGCTATTATTTTTCGGGTATCGGAATTATTATTGCCATTATTATTGCCACGGCAGCCGGATCTTTATATACCATATTGGTATATCAGCAACTAAATAAAATTGGCTTTACTAGTTTAATTGACAGCAATTTAAAAATTGCGTTTAGTGTATTGGCCACATTACTTGTTGCTATGTATATTATACCGGTTTTTATAAAAGACAACTTTTGGAATTACACTGCCAATAGCTTGTTAGTTGCTGGCTTTATGGTAACCATCTATTTTACCTTTTTAAAACAACTGGATATTGTATCGCTATTAAAAAACAAAACGCAACCCGTTAATGCCGGCAATTAAGCAGCGAATATCGGTAGCCATGGCAGTTTATAATGGCGAAGCGTATTTAAAACAGCAGCTCGATTCTTTGCTGCAACAACAATACCCTGCAACTGAAATTATTATATTGGATGATTGTTCTACCGATGATTCGGCAAACATTATTCAGCAGTTTGTATCGCCCAATATTCCTATTCATTATTATAAAAACGAGGTAAACAAAGGACCGCTATATACATTTAGAAAATTAGTAAGCTATTGTACCGGAGATTATATTGCCTTTTGCGATCAGGATGATATTTGGCTACCCAATAAGTTGGATATATGTATGCAACAAATGCAATTATTACCTACACAATTGCCAGCCGTTGTTTTTACTGATCTTAGTTTAATCAATAATAACAACCAAATCATACAAGCTTCGTTCTGGAAATATTATGGCATATATCCGCAGCAAACATCTTTTGCCAATGTGCTTTTTAATAATGTAATTACCGGTTGCAGTACACTCATTAACAAAGCAATGGCACAGGAAATAAATAAAATGCCCTATGAAGCCATTTTGCACGACCATTGGATAGCATTAATTGCCTACAGTTTTGGACAATTTTACAGTTTAGATACACCAACAGTTTTATACAGGGCGCACAATAATAGTGTAACTCAAAAAGCAAAATTATCTTTACAATCCAGGTTTTTTAACACCGTAAAATCTAATCCGGATTTTATCAAACATATACAACAGGCCCGGGCGTTTAAGCAATTATATAACAACAGGCTTAAGCCACAGCAACAGCAAACCCTGCGCTATTTTACTGGCTTGGCCAGAATACCTTTTATGCAAAACCATATAATGCAAAAATGTATGAAATACCTTATCCATAAAATGGTTGGCATTAAATAGTATTTCAGAAATATGTAGCCAGGCTTTCGAACTATTATCCGGCTTTACTTGCGTCGCACACTTGTACAAAAGAATGCAAAGCAGCTTTTAATAGCCCATACAAAATTTTTTAGTAAGCAACCAGCAAGGACTCAGAAAATAATATGATCAACGAATCGAATTTTCTTATTTGCATTGTATTATATAAACAAGCATTAAAATCGTCTGTTAGCTTTCATTCATTATTACAAACAGTAAACAAAACAATACGCACCAGCATTTTAGTATACGATAACAGCGAAACCAGTCAGACTGCCGAAATACAACATCAACAAACAGCCACTCCTTATCTGGATATACACTATATACACGATGCAAGTAACCCTGGTGTTTCAAAAGCATATAATACAGCTGCTTCATTGGCAGCAATTAATAAGAAAGAATGGCTATTGTTTTTAGATCAGGATACCAGCCTGCATCAGAATTTTTTTTCGGAAGCCCTGCTGCAAATAAACCAGCAACCAAATATTTGTTTGTTTTGCCCTATTGTACAATACAATAAAATTATCCTCTCTCCATCACGATTTATGCTGGGCCGTTCATTTATTTTACCGTCAATTATTCCGGGCATACATAAGGCAAAGGCTTATAGCTTAATTAATAGTGGTTTAATAATTCAATTGGCAGCCTTTCAGCATATTGGTGGATACGATGAAAATTTTAAAATGGATTACAGTGATCATTATTTTATAAAACAATTTAAAATCCATTACAGCACTTTATTTGTACTCAACTGCGTTAATCAGCACCAGCTATCCAGTTTTTCTGATACTGACCCCGCTAAAGTACTAAGCCGCTATGCAGCTTATATTGTATCTACCCGGTTGTTTGCGGTAAAAGCAAAAAGTTGGTTAGCGTTGTGGTGGGCTTTTTTACGCGGACTTAAATTAACTGTTCAATACAAGCAACTCAGCTTTTTACAACATGCTACCCGTTTATTCAAGAAATAGGTTTTCGCTATTACAGTTATTCTTCTACCTGTTTTTACTGGAAGTATGTATTGGTGGTTCAGGTGGCTTTATTAAAGAAGGCGCAGTTAGCTTAAGAAAAGTTGATTTTGTAATTGCTATGGGTATCTGCTTTTTTATTTATTATTTTAAAAATAAAATTGAATCAGATATCCTGCTCATAACCGGGGCCTTTCTTGCATTAATTGGCACCAGCGCCTTTATTGGTTTATTACACTATGGTAATGATGTTCGGGTCTACGAAAATTTCCTGATGCAATCCTTTTTTTTATTACTTCCCTTTTATGCATTATTTATAAACAATAAACATCAGGTGGAGCGGGTAATAGACATTCTTAAAATATCAGCCGTAATATTGGCTGTTGTATATCTTATTGTATTGCTTTTAATTGTTTTTAAAATTGTTCCTTTTTTAACGGTGTATTATGCAGTTGCTGGTAACGAAGATATAATGGGGCGTGGCACAGGTGCATTTTGGTACAAGGGTTTTATTTATTTATGTGTAGGCATTTATTTTTGGTTATTAGATAAACGCTTTGTATTAAAATGGCTATTGCAGCTTATGATGCTAACTGCCATATTCTTCACTTTTAGCCGTGGCTTTTTTGTTGCCCTTTTTTTAACCGGTATTATTTATAATTTCTTTTTTGGTAACCTGGTAAAAAGCATGGGTATTTTGTTCATCAGTATTATTGCTGTTGTTTTTTTTAACCAGTATTATGTTAGTCTATCGTTCGATAGAACTGAATCGGATTATGTTAGAACCACACAAATACAACAGGTTTACGATAGAATAGATTTGCCTTCCTTTTTTATTGGTCATGGTTTTGGAGAAGGTGTGCCGGTAAGGGATAATCATCTCGAAATTAATTACCTGGAAATATTTCATAAGCAAGGGATTATTGGCATAATATTCTGGCTGGCCATACTGGCTTATATTACCCTTGGTTATATCAATATCAAAAAGTGCTATCCCGAAAACGAAGCTTTTGCCAGGCCCTTTTTGCTATCTGCCTATTTTACTTATTTTGAATCGTTAACCAATCCATATTTAACCAATTCAATTGGCATGAATTTAATTATGCTTACCATAGTATGTTTTAGCGTTTTAAAAAAACATAACGCATGAGCATTTCAGTAGTTATGGCCACCTATAATGGGGCAGCATTTATAAAAGAGCAGATTGATTCTATACTAAGTCAGTTACCCGATGATAGCGAACTCATTATTTCTGATGATGGCTCTACAGATAATACCATTGCCATCATAAAAGCTTATAACGATCCCTGCATCCGCCTAATACAAAACCAACAAAAAAAAGGCGCTATCGGCAATTTTGAAAACGGGCTTCAACAAGCTTCAGGTGATTTTATTTTTTTAGCCGATCAGGATGATATCTGGTTGCCTGATAAAGTAAACACCTGTTTACAATATTTAACCAACTGCGATATGGTGGTGGCTGATTGCAGCATTGTAAACCAGCAATTAGAGGTGATACAGCCATCTATGTTTAGCCTGTATCAATCAAAGCCGGGCTTAATACCCAATTTTATAAGAAACAGATATGTTGGTTGTTGTATGGCTTTTAGAAAAGATATACTAGCAATAGCATTGCCTTTTCCAAAACATATACCGCAACACGATATTTGGCTTGGCTTTGTAACAGATCTTTTTTATACATCCTGTTTCATACCACAAAAATTACTTTTATATCGCAGGCATATGGGCAATGCTTCTGTAACATCGCAAAAATCGCCTTTTAGCCTTGGCAAAAAATTACAGTTTCGCTTTAATACCATTCGATATCTGCCGTTGCTGCTTATCAGAAAAAATAAACACCGCCAATCATAAACGCTATTGGATCTATAATAAAAGCATATGAAAGTTAGTATTATCACCGTTTGCTATAATAGCGAAGCCACCATTGAAAACACCATTAAAAGTGTGCTATCGCAAACCCATAAAAACATAGAATATATTATTGTAGACGGTAATTCTACTGATAATACAAAAACTATTATTCAACGCTATTCATCTGCAATACATCAGTTTATTTCAGAACCCGATAAGGGGTTGTACGATGCTATGAACAAAGGCCTGCAATTGGCCACCGGTGATATCATCAGCATCTTAAACAGCGATGATGTGTATAAAGATGAACAGGTGCTTGAACAGGTATTAAACCGGTTCTCGGCAAATACCGATGCTGTTTATGGCGATATTGTTTATGTAAAACGGCACAATACTTCAAAAATTATCCGCTACTGGCACGCAGGTAATTTTAAAAGGTATAAAATGAAATATGGTTGGATGCCTCCACATCCCGCCTTTTTTGTAAAAGCCACTATTTACAAAAGCTATGGCACTTTTAATACCAGCTTTAAAACATCGGCCGATTATGAGCTTATGTTGCGGCTTATTTATAAAAACAATATTACCCTGCACTATTTACCAAAATTACTGGTTTGCATGAGCGATGGTGGCCAGGGTAATGCCAGTTTAAAAAACAGACTAAAAGCCAATCTGGAAGATAAAAAAGCATGGTTGGTTAATGGCTTAACTCCTCCTGTATTTTTTAGATTGCTAAAACCTGTTATTAAAATTCCGCAGTTTTTGTTTAGACGAAAATTAGAATAAAAGCTATTGTTAGCCCGGCTTTGGTACAAATGGCATCGCCTCTTGCGTCGCACACTTCAGGGATTGGGGCTATAACCGGCAATTGAAATACAAAATACATGCTTGCTGTTTGCTGTACCTTGTGAGCAAAACCCAAATTAGGCTGCAGCAACATATTGTTCAGTAACCAACCAACCGCACAAGAGTGCGACGCAAGTACAGCTACATAACTATTCTATTGACTGGTTCAAAAAAATAACTGGAAAAATTAACCCGTATCCAACAGTGAAACCCCGTATAATAATTATACTAAACCGCCTGGTAGTTGGCGGACAATCTATTGATACCATACCGCTGGCGGCAAGCCTTACAGAGGAATATGATATTATGATTATTCATGGGCAAAAAGAGAAAGATGAGGAAGATTATACCATTGATGATACCAACACTACCGGCCTTAGTTTTACAAAAATACCCGCTCTTAAACGCAGCATAAATCCGCTGCACGATATACGCGCATTCATAGCATTATATCGTATTATAAAAAATTATGCGCCATCTATTGTACATACCCACGGGTCAAAACCAGGGTTAACAGGCAGGCTTTCCGCTTGGATGGCTGGTACACCCGTAATAATCCATACTTTTCATGGCCATTTATTTCATTCTTATTATAATAATTTTATCTCTGCCGGTATTATCCGGTTTGAAAGGTTATTGGCAAAAATTACCAATAAGCTTATTGTACTAAGTACTAAACAACAAAGGGAAATAACGGAGCAGTATGCTATTGTATCGCCCTCCAAAACAGTATTAATTCCACTGGGTGTACCCGACTTTTTGGCAACAGAAAATGCGGCTTACTTACGCAATACAGCCAGGCATTATTACAATATTGCTACTGATTGTGTGGCCATTGCAGTAATTGGGCGTATGGTGCCGGTAAAAAATTATAGTCTGTTTGTTGAAATTATAACCGGTTTATTGCCCAAAGTAAAACAACCAGTAAAATTCTTTTTTATTGGAGATGGGGAACAGAAATTGGCTTTGCAGCAGCAACTAAACAGTGCCGGCATTTTTTGGTGTAATGGCAATAGTAATTTAAAAGCGCAGGTAATATTTACTTCCTGGGTATCGCCGGTTACAGAAGTTTTGCATGGCATGGATATTATTACCCTAACTTCTTTAAATGAGGGTACACCACTTAGCCTTATAGAAGCCCAAATGTGCGCCAAACCGGTGGTAGCAGCCAATGCAGGTGGGGTGGCAGATACTTTTGCCGATGGTGTTTCTGGTTTTCTTATTGATGGATATGAAAGTGAAGCCTATGTGAAGAAATTACTAATGCTTGTTGAAAATGATAGCCTGCGTATAAGCATGGGCCAAAAAGGATATAATTTTGCCAAAAACAAATTTTCAAGGCAAAACGAAGTAGACGCTTTTAAAAACCTGTATGCTGGTTGTATTAGCGCCTCACATAAAAACAACAAATGAATATTCTAGTAACAGGCAGTGCAGGGTTTATTGGCTTTCATGTAGCCAATCGTTTAATAAAGGAAGGCCATTCGGTGGTGGGTATAGATAGTATTAATGATTATTACGATACACAATTAAAATATGATAGATTAGCTGCAGCAGGTATAGATATAAAAACTATAAACTACAACACACCCGCTATAAGCAAATGTGGCAATTATACTTTTTACTATTTAAAAATAGAAAACAAAGCCGCCCTGTTAAACATATTTGATATGCATAATATTGATTATGTTATTCATTTGGCCGCACAGGCGGGGGTGCGTTATAGCCTGGAAAATACCGAAGCTTATATTAACAGCAATATCGTGGGTTTTGCCAATATGCTGGATTGTTGCAGGGAATACAAAACCAAACATTTTGTTTATGCCAGCAGTTCCAGCGTTTATGGCTTAAATGATAGTATTCCTTTTACTACCCAACAGAATGTAGATCACCCCATTTCATTGTATGCGGCCAGTAAAAAAAGCAATGAGCTTATGGCCCATGTATACAGCCATTTATTTAATGTGCCTACTACGGGTTTACGGTTTTTTACGGTTTATGGTCCATGGGGCCGGCCTGATATGGCCCCGGTTATTTTTACCAAGGCCATTACCGAGGGTAAGCCTATACAGGTTTTTAATAATGGTAATATGAAACGTGATTTTACGTTTATAGATGATATTGTAGAAGGTGTATTGCGGGTTTTGCATAATGCACCCGGCCGAAATGATAGCTGGTCTAAAAACGGCTCGGATATTTCTTCTTCGAGTGCACCTTATAAAATTTATAATATTGGCAATAATGCCCCCGTTAAATTAATGGATTTTATTAGTGCCATAGAAACCCAATTAGGCAGGGAAGCAGTAAAAGAATTTATGCCTTTGCAACCCGGCGATGTTACTTCTACCTATGCCGATGTGAGCGATTTGGTAAAAGATACAGGTTATAAACCTGCTACTTCAATTGAGACTGGTGTAGAAAAATTTATAAAATGGTATAAGGAATATCATAAAATTGAGTAGATTTATATTCGCTTAGCAATAGCAGTTTTATGTAACCTAATCCGTACCATCTTCTGCCAGCTGTTGGGCTCCAATTCCATTAACCCAAAAATTCAATATTTATCATGCAAAGTGCATTTGAAAAACACATCTTAATTACCGGAGGTGCCGGTTTTATTGGTTCTCACGTGGTAAGGCTTTTTGTTACCAAATATCCACAGTACAAAATTATTAATCTTGATGCCCTTACCTACGCAGGCAATCTTGAAAACCTGAAGGACATTGAGCAAAGCGCTAATTATTTTTTTGAGAAAGCCAATATTCTTGAATTAGCTGCAATAAAAGACATTTTTGCCAAACACAGCATTACTGATGTAATTCACCTGGCTGCAGAATCGCATGTTGACCGTTCTATTCTTTCGCCAATGGATTTTATTTATACCAATATTGTTGGTACCGTAAATCTGTTGCAAACTGCTAAAGATGTTTGGAAGGGAGAATATGAGAAGCACCGGTTCTATCATGTTTCTACTGATGAAGTGTATGGTACCCTGGGCGAAGAGGGTTTATTTACTGAAACCACACCTTATTCGCCTAACTCGCCTTATTCTGCCAGTAAAGCATCATCTGATCATTTTGTTAGGGCCTATGGCGAAACCTATGGCTTACATTATGTACTTACCAACTGTTCCAATAACTATGGTCCGAACCATTTTCCGGAGAAATTAATTCCATTGTTTATTAATAATATCATTAATAAAAAACCTTTGCCTGTTTATGGTAAGGGAGAAAATACCCGCGACTGGTTATATGTAATTGACCATGCCCGGGCTATTGATACGGTATTTCATAATGGTAAAAACCACGAGACATATAATATTGGTGGCTTTAACGAATGGAAAAATATTGACCTGATTAAATTGCTTTGTACCCAAATGGACGAAAAGCTGGGTAGGATACCAGGTGAGAGCGAACAATTGATTAGTTATGTAACAGACAGGCCGGGCCATGATTTACGTTATGCCATTGATGCCACAAAAATTAATAAAGAGTTAGGCTGGTCGCCATCAGTAACATTTGAACAGGGTTTAAGTGCTACTATTGACTGGTTTTTAAATAATAAAGCCTGGCTGGAAAATGTAACCAGCGGAGATTACCAGCATTACTACGAAAACCAATACAATAAAGGATAACATTTTTTGTTGCCAGTTAATTTGTACACCATAAAGGCCCAAAGAATTGCTGGCGCTGAAGAGTGCGACGCAAGTAAAGCTTCATTTATTTTATATACCCTGGCCCATAAAATTTATAACTATGAAAATTGAACAAACAGCCCTGAAAGATTGCTACATTATACACGACACGGTTTTTGAAGACAGCCGTGGCTATTTTTTTGAGAGTTTTAACGAACAAAAGTTTAACGAACTTACCGGATTAAATACCAGATTTGTACAAGACAACCAGTCTGCCTCTACCAAAGGGGTGTTGCGTGGTTTACATTTTCAAAAAGGTGAACATGCACAGGCCAAATTGGTTAGGGTATTAGAAGGCACTGTTTTAGATGTAGCCGTTGACCTTAGAAAAGATTCTCCAACACTTGGCCAATATGTAGCTATAGAATTATCTGCTACATCGCGTACCCAGTTTTTTGTACCACGTGGCTTTGCTCATGGTTTTGTAGTATTAAGTGAAAGAGCAGTTTTCTTTTACAAATGCGATAATTTTTACAATAAACAAGCCGAAAGTGGCATTATGTATAACGACACTACACTAAATATTGACTGGAAGATACCATCTGCAGAAATGATATTAAGTGAGAAAGACCAACAAAATCCATTATTTAACGACATCATGAAAACCTTGTAAACTATGAAAGGAATTATTTTAGCCGGCGGTTCGGGTACACGGTTGTACCCTATTACCAAAGCCATCAGCAAACAAATTATGCCGGTATATGATAAGCCGATGATTTATTATCCGCTTTCTGTATTAATGCTGGCAGGTATAAAAGAAATATTGATTATTACTACACCCGACGACTCTGCGCAGTTTCAGCGATTGTTGGGCGATGGCAGTGCGGTAGGCTGTTCTTTTACTTATGCCGTGCAGGCTGTACCCAATGGGCTGGCACAAGCTTTTGTAATTGGCGAAAGTTTTATTGGCAACGATAAAGTTGCATTAATACTGGGCGATAATATTTTTTATGGTTCGGGCTTTAGCAAACTGGTACAATCTTTTAACGATGTAGACGGTGCCGCTATTTTTGCCTATGAAGTTAACGACCCCGAAAGATATGGTGTGGTTGAGTTTGACGCCAATTTTAAAGCGCTATCTATTGAAGAAAAACCGCTGCAGCCAAAATCGAATTATGCAGTACCGGGTTTATATTTTTACGATAATAATGTTGTAGAAATAGCCAAAAATATTGCACCATCTGCCCGCGGCGAATATGAAATTACCGATGTTAACCGTGTATACCTGGAACAAAAGAAATTACAGGTAGGTGTAATGAACCGCGGAGTAGCCTGGCTGGATACAGGTACTTTTGATTCCCTGCACGATGCTACAGAGTTTGTACGCGTAATAGAAAAAAGACAAGGGCAAAAAGTAGGTTGTATTGAAGAAGTAGCCTACCGCATGGGTTTTATTAACTACGATCAATTAATGGCACTGGCAGTTATTTATGCCAAAAGCGGGTATGGAGAATACCTGAAACGAATAAAACAATAAAGAAAAAAAGCCCGGCTAAACCGGGCTTTTTAATTTAATACCAATGCCTTATTCAACCTTGCTTCCTCGTTAAACTTTCTAAAGCCATTTTCAATACCCACAATAATGTCGTGAATTTCAAAATACTCCTCGCTAATAATTCTGGAACCTTTTAAATCCTGCAAAAACTGGTAATAGGCCTGAATATTGTCTGTTTCAATATTTAGTACATCCGAAATAGTGGCATGAAAAGCTTCTGAACTAAATACCTGAATATTTAATGTTGCTGAAAAGCTTTGAAATAAGGGATACACCACATCGGTAAACGTTTTTTCTCTGTATGCTTTTGATAAAGCCTGCCATTTAGGTGTAGCTTTTAATAATAGCAAAACCTGATATTTCATAAAAATAATTTGTAATATAACAGCTGCGTGCCTGTTTGGTTTAAAACATTTCAGGGATTTGTATTGCCCTTAACCATATCTGCATTTTTTTAAATAATATGTTTTATTGAGCCTGCCAATGCTCAATGGGCATCGCCGCTTGCCACGCTCGGTTCAGGGTTCCACTGTTATGGCAGCTGTAGAAAATACAGAATACCACGCTGATAAAGTTTATTATTTATGCTGCTTTTGCTGCCATTTGTTATGAACGTACAAGAGTGCGACGCAAGCGGTGTTGCCTTTTATTGCTTTGCCGGGTACACCATAAATTCTCTCTTGTATAGAAAAAGGTGTATTGTTATCTTTGCACACTTATGAGTATTCAACAGGACAACAGGTTTCAGGCAATTATTGGCCACGCTAAAGAATATGGTTTTGTTTTCCCCAGTAGTGAAATCTACGATGGGCTTAGTGCCGTATATGATTATGGCCCATATGGCAGCGAGTTAAAAAAGAATATTCGTGACTATTGGTGGAAAAGCATGACGCAAATGCACGACAATATTGTTGGTATTGACGCTGCAATTTTTATGCATCCTACCACCTGGAAAGCTAGCGGGCACGTAGATAATTTTAGCGACCCGATGATTGATAATAAAGACAGCAAAAAGCGTTATCGTGTTGACCACCTGATTGAAGGTTATGCGGAGCAGTTAAAAGATAAAGGCAACCCCGAAAAAGCCGAAGCCGTTTTAGCTTCCATGGAAGCTTTATTGGCAAAGGATGATTTTAGTGGTTTAAAACAGTTGATTGATGATCATAAAATTGTTTGTGCTATTAGTGGCACCGGCAATTGGACAGAGATTAGGCAATTTAACCTGATGTTCTCTACACAATTAGGCTCTGTTGCTGAGGAGGCAGATACTATTTATTTGAGGCCCGAAACCGCACAGGGTATTTTTGTAAACTTTTTAAATGTGCAAAAAACGGCCAGAATGAAAATACCTTTTGGTATTGCTCAAACCGGTAAAGCTTTTAGAAACGAAATTGTTGCACGCCAGTTTATTTTTCGTATGCGGGAATTTGAACAAATGGAAATGCAGTTTTTTGTAAGACCCGGCACACAAAAAGAATGGTATGAATATTGGAGAGAACAACGCTTAAACTGGCACCTTAGCTTAGGCTTGCCAGCTGAAAAATATAAATGGCATGTGCATGCAAAACCAGCACACTATGCTGATAATGCAGTGGATATTGAATATGAATTTCCTTTTGGTTTTAAAGAGGTAGAGGGTATACATTCCAGAACTGATTTTGATTTAAGCAGTCACCAGAAGTTTAGCGGCAAGAAGATGACCTATTTTGACCCGGAAATTAATCAGCACTATGTGCCTTATGTTATTGAAACATCCATAGGTTTAGACAGGATGTTTTTGTTGATATTGAGCAATTCCTACGAAGAGGAAACGATAACCAAAGAGGATGGTAGTACCGATAGCCGCGTGGTGATGCATATTCCGGCTAAAATTGCTCCTATTAAACTGGCTTTATTTCCACTCACCAAAAAAGATGGTTTACCGGAATTGGCCAAAGAATTAATGGAAGAGTGTAAGCCACATTTCCGTTGTTTTTATGAAGAAAAAGATGCTATAGGAAAAAGATATCGGCGACAGGATGCTATTGGAACGCCTTTTTGCGTAACGGTTGATCATCAAACAAAAGAAGATGGAACTGTTACTTTAAGAAACCGTGATACCATGACACAACAAAGGATACATAGGAGTGAATTGAAGAATGAAATTTTAAAGGCAATTTTTTAAGTAATGATCCTTTTTCAAACTTTTAACTGATAGTATAGTCTATATAAAATAATTAAAAAATAATAACCTCGTTTCAAATAAAACAATCCTTAAATACTTGCCATGAACAACTTGATACAGTTATTGTCCATTTCTCCTTCTCCATCCTACACCATTGTTACTGTTGGTGTAGCTATGGTGGTAGGTTTTGTGGCCGGCTATTTTATTCGTGCTGGTGTAACCAGTAAGCATAAGAAAAGAGTAGTAAAATTAGAAAATGAAATGCTGTCCAACCATTCTCACATTTTAGAGCTGGAGAAACAATTAGGCCAATTAAGAAAAGACATACATTAGTCCTGTTAGCCGTATATTTCCTGATGAATTGCTTTGCGATCGTACCCTAATTCTGTAATTTTTTGCTTTGCTTCATCAATCATATTTTTCCATCCGCATAAAAAAAAGTCGGCTTCTGGCTTGTGTTCGCCAATTATTTGCCCGTACACTTTATGTACATATCCGGTTAGTTTTCCTTCCTGAGGTTCCTCCCTTGAAAATGTGGGCAAATAATGAAAATTAGGAAGTTCTTTAGAAAGTGCTGTTAGTTCATCAAAATAAAGTGCATCAGCAAATTTTCTGCATCCGAAAATAAGGTACAAATTTTTATGAGGTATGTTTTGCCGGTGAATATGATGCACCATTGCGCGGAAGGGTGCAATGCCTGTTCCCGTACAAATAAAGAATTGGTCTTTTTCTATTGGGCTGCTTAAAGTAAATATGCCCTGTGGACCACGTAGTATTATTTCGGACCCTACCTGAATTTCATTAAAAAGATAGGTTGTACCAGCGCCGCCCTCCAACAATACAATTACCAGTTCAAACACATTGGTTCCATCCGGAGCAGAAGCTATAGAATAACTTCTCCACCTTTTATTTTTCTTTTCGTGTATGGGTAAATCAAGCGTTACAAACTGTCCGGGAATAAAATCAAAAACTTCTATTTCAGGAATTTGTATAAAAAAACGTCTGGTGGTAGAGGTAATATTTTCTATACCAATTACTTTTCCTGTACGCCATGGTTCCAGCATAGAATAAAATTTTATTGAAAATACAAAGACAATTGCAAAAGAGAATGGATTTTAATGAATATAATCTTTATGCATATTTTACATCTTCATGTTTTTTCATGGCATCGAGAAGGTGTTATTGAATTCATCTAAAACCAATACCCAATCATTACCAATACCATTTGATGGTGGAGTAAATTGACTGGCTTTGTTTCTATTTATTTTTCCAATATCAATAACCGCTGCGTTTTTAGGATTAAACCACCAGGCATGAATTTGTCTTTGCTGTATAAAGGAAAGATCTATTGTAATTGGTTTTCCAATGGGTAAGTAAACCATTCCAAAACTTCCGTCTTCAGCTCTAAAAGCCACCATATGTTGTTCTTTTGTACCTTGTCCGCTTACTATTATATTGTCGTCAGGAATTCGATTTAGCATTGGCCTGCACTCCATTAGTTTTTTCAAATAGCCCACCTGTGTAGCGCCTGGCCTGGTAATAGCTTGTTGCCAGTACATTTTTGCAAAATTAATTACTGGTTCTCTTTCTGAATAAAATTGCCATACCGAATGGTGCCCATAAGTTACACCACATGCGCCGGCAAATACAGAGCGGTAACATTGCTTGCGCACATCATAATCATCATAGTATCCGTTTGCTGGGTTCCATGTGGGCCATGGGTTTACGGGGTGGTCTTCATAATTTGGTTCCCCATCAAGCGTTGGTTTTATTGGTAATATTTTTCTATCTCTATCAACCAATTCCCATGTAGGTACATCGTGTCCGCCACCGTGGCCACTTTGAAACATATTGACATCGAGCCATTTCTCATCTGGCATAAACTGGGTGGTGGAATAATCTCCGCCCCAGGGATGATAACTAAAAATGGCATTATTGTTTGTGCCTTGTTTAATACCTTTTGCCATGGCACTCCAAATAGGCCGCCAATCTGCACTGTCGTTTTTGGCGGGCCGATCGCCACCTAAAATCCAAATAATGTTGGGTTCGTTTTTATATCTGTTACCAAGGAACAAACCATAGTTAAAAGCATTGGATTGGTTAAATACAACAGGACCTTCTCCCCAAAGCTGTGTTACTTTATCGCCCCAGGTGGGTAATAAACCCATAAACAAATTCTTTTCTTTTGCCAGGTGTATTACACTATCTACATATAAAAAATAGTTTTCGTTGGGTTTTTCGGGATTTAGATCATAAAAAGGTATGTCGCCATTTCGGTTAGGTTTTCTTAGACCATCAAACTCGGCAAGTATCACTGCCTGTATTACATTAAACCCCCTAAGGCTTCGATTGCTGAGGTATTCATTGGCTTCGGTTAAATTAAGGCGATGAAATAATTCCCATCCGGTATCGCCCAACCAAAAAAAGGGCGTTCCATCAGTAAATTGTAAATAATGCTGATTGGGACTAATTTTTAAAGGACCATGCTGCCAAAGGGTTTGGGAAAGTGTAGATGTGCCAAACAAAAGCATAAGGAAGCAAACGATAATAAGTCTCATAACATATTTTTAGAGAAATTACGCTATTAGCTGAATTTTGAAGTGGTGATGTATAGATTTTTTTTCATTTGGCTTTGCTAGCGGTATTTTGTTTTAGTTTTTGAAGCTGTTTGTTTACTTTGCTTATGTAAACTGATTTGATTTATTTGTTGATTAGCATTACCAGCCGTTGAAGAGTGCGACGCAAGCGGTGCTGCATAATTATTATAGTGCCGGGTTCATAAAAATATATACAATGAGTACTCCTAAAAAATACCTGCAGTTTATTTTCCCTTTTTTTAATACAAAAAGAACCAAAGAAATTTTCAGGATAAACCCTACGGTTATTCCTGTTAGAGAAGAGGCCCTGGATATTAGCATTTATGTATACGATTATAACAGCACTTATTTAAAGGAGTATGATTTAAAAAGCACAGAGGATTGTTTTCCATTCAGGGATAATAATAATAATAGCTGGATAAATATTGATGGAATACGTAAAGCTGATGTAGAAGCCATTTGTAACCATTTTGGTGTGCACTATTTATTAATGGAAGATATTTTAAGTGTGGGCCAACGACCCAAAATGGACGAGTTTGATGGGATTCTTTTTTGCCTGTTGAATATGCTGTATTTCAATGATGTAAATGATGCTATTGAAACAGAGCAGATAAGTATTGTACTGGGAAACAATTTTGTTTTGAGTTTTCAGGAGTACAAAGACAAGGACGTTTTTAACCATTTACGTGATAAGCTGCGTATTAGTACCAGTAAACAAAGACAAAGTAAATCGGATTACCTATGTTATTCCATGATAGATTTAATTGTAGATAATTATTACAATGTGCTGGAAAAACTTGGCGAAAAAATTGAATTACTGGAAGAAGAGATTATTCGTTTTGGCAATACCCGTTCGCTGGCACGCATTAACGGACTTAGAAAAGAATTGATTGTGCTAAAAAGAAATATGGTTCCTGTAAGAGATATGGTAAATGGTTTTTTACGCACAGATTCTGAATTACTGGAAGAGCGAACTACCAAATACTTTAAAGATGTTTACGATCATATCGTTCAGGCCAATGATCTGGTTGAAAACTATCGTGATATGATGATTAACTTACAAGACCTTTATATGAATAAGGTTAATCTGAAACTAAACGAGGTAATGAAAGTAATGACAATTGTTACCTGCCTGCTGGCTCCCGCAACCGTAATAGGCGGCGTATTTGGAATGAACTTTGAAATTATACCGCTTACCCATCAAACAGAAGGGTTTTATGTGGCACTGGCCATGATGATACTAATTCCTATCTGGATGATTGTTATATTTAAAAAACGTGGTTGGTTCTAGTGTATTTTTTTGAAACAAACTATTGTTATTATGGCATTAACTGTTGCGTCGCACTACGTTCATCTGTATAACATGATGCAACATTATTAAATACAGCCATTATTTCTTTTTATAAATAGGTACCGTGCTGCATGGTTCTCCATACATAATGCTTTTTACATATGGTCTTAAATGGTGGGTAATAGCCACATATGCTGTTTCGGGTATGTTAATATCACCACAACCCTTTATTACCACCCTTTTATCCGCATAATCTTCTGCCTGAATTTTATTTATATTCTTTAACAGCACCGCATTTATTAAAGCAGCTTCATCTCCAAAAATTATTTCTTTTGCTACCGGCTGTAAATAAGATGCAGCAAGCATATATGCCCAAACCGGTATAATGGCATCGGCAGTACAGGTAATAGCAATATTTTTTTCTGCATACATTTGCCAATCGGTGGCCAGTAAAGCTGCGCGGTAATCTTTTTCTTTTAGGATAAGCCCCATAAATAAAAAGTCCTTTAAATCAAAAACAGCCGTATCGCCTTTAATATAAAAATCTTCCAGGTTAATGGTAACTATGCCACTCTCTGCCACCTTATTCACAAATGTTTCCTGCATAAAAAACGATTTATACAAAAATAATCAAGAATTAAACAAAAGCATGGGGTTAACGGACTGGGGTAGCCAATCACTTCCATTATTCCGCATACCGAAAAATAAAAAGGCATGGAAAATTCCATGCCTTTTTAAAAATACCGATATACTATTAATAAAAAGTAGATCTGAAATCTTCAATATCAGCAGATTCTTTCAAAGCACTTAAAGACCTGTATCCTGCCTGGTTTTTTAACTGCGATTCGAGTGATGAACGAATCATTTCAGGATTACTACCAAGTGAAGGAGCAGCATAAACATTTTCTCCGCGAATTACAAATACGCCGGTATTGCCAGCAATTGGCGCACTAACTTTTGATAAGATTTGTTTATTAAATGCCGCACCCAAAACCTTTGGCTCATTACCGATGGAAGGAATAATAAATGATTGAAAAGAAATGCTATCTGCCACAGCAACTGTGCGTCCAGCACCAGCAGCAATTTGATCAAGCGTGGTTCCTTTAATATTGGAAGCTATAATTTGTTTTGCTTTTTTCTCATTTTTAAGAATGGGTTCTACCATTGGTCTGGCATAAGCAGCACTCATTAAACCAGGTTTACTAACACCTGTAATAATGGCAACATAATAACTTTCGTTTACCTGGAATGGTGCAGAAACATCTCCCACACTATTTTCAAATACCCATTTTACCATTTGCCTGTTGTCGCCAATAGCAGCTATACTATTATCATTTGCTTTAATATCAGCAGCTGGCACCGGTTGTTTATTTAGTTTGGCAGCGCCTGCTTCAAATTTTGCTTTATCGTTATTGGCAGAAGCAAATTGAGTAGCAGCACTGTTGGCAGCATTAATTGTTTCCTGGCTGGCTACTATTGGTTTTGCTAAATAAGCGAGTTTATATGCAGGTTCAGATCCTTTCTGTCCCAGAATTTCTATATAATGGTATCCATAAGAAGTCTTTACAATTTTCTTTTCTCCTGTAGCAGCACCAAATGCAAAATCATTAAACTCTTCTACCATTTTACCTGTGGTAAAATAATCATATACACCACCTTTATCTTTACTACCAGGATCTTCTGAATATGCCGCACAAACTGAATCAAAATTTGCACCTGATTTAATTAAGGCTACTGCACTGTCCAATCTTTTATAAGCAGAACTATCATCTCTTACTCTTATTAAAGAACCATTTTGCTGAGGCTGATGGGTAGACAATAAAATATGACGCACTTTTACAGAATCAGGTAATTGTTTAACACCAACCATTTTAGCTATTACATAATTTCCTGCATCAATATATGGACCATAGATAGCACCTGCAGGTAAAGTAAATAATGAATCCTTTACTGGTTGTTGAATTTGCGATTTTGAAATATAACTATCGTAATAAGGTAATTCGGAAGCTGATTTAGCTATAAATTTTTTATTATCAGTAGCAGCAGCAAAATCTGCTTTTTGCAAATTGATCTGGTTGTAAATATTGGCTGAATCGTCTTTGCTGGCAGAAGCACCAAAATTTATATAAGATATTTGTCTGGTTTCTTCTTTCTGTTTAAACTGTTTTGGGTGCTTGTTTTCATAAGCCGCAATTTCCTCATCAGAAATAGTGATAGTGCTGTCTGAGATAACACCATAAGGAATGCTTACATATGAAATTTTTGCCAGGGCATTATTATCTGCATTAGCTTTTTCGGCTACAAATTTGGGTACATATATCGCACCTGTAATAAGTGATTGATATTTTTGGCGCAAACCCTGCTCAATAGTTGGTTCCAGATAGGCAGTGTATAATTGTGCAATAGATGGATCTGATGCATTTTTCTTCATTTGAGAAAATTTATCACGAGCTGCATTTGCATTGTACATACCTGTTGATGGATCTGTAAATGCCTGTTGTAACCAGGAAGGTGGGGTATTACCAAATAATAAATCACTAAGTTCTTTTGATGTAAATTGTATACCCAGTGTTTTATAGGCCTGGTTCATTACAGTGTTTTCCACCATAAAATCCCATAAACTACCCATTAACTGATCTCTTGGAGTACCGTTTGCTTCCTGATAGAAAGCAAGTTTGGTTTCAAAGTCATTACGATCTATAATATCCCCATTTACTTTACCTAATGTGGTGTTACTGGCAGAGGAACCTCCTTTGCGTGAAAACGCATCCTGAAGGATAAATGCAATTAATGACAATGCAATCGCACCAAACACAAACCACGCTGCTTTATCGCGTATCCGTTGAATTACTGACATAATATTATATATATGTTTTTAGAAGGATGGCAAAAATAGGGGAATAAAACATTTGAACAAATTGTGAATAAATAAGTAAAGGCTTGAACCGATAGTATTTAGCTTTTTTTAGTGATTTTTCCGGAAATTTTTTGATTTAGGCTATTAATTAGGTTGTGAAACATGATTTCACATGATTTTGTTGAAAACAACATTCTTCTGTTAATAAAGTTGCATTTTGGGAAATTTTTTTGGGAAAGAAATAGAATAACTTATAGAAGATAAGCCCGTTTTCAGATTTTCACTTTTTTTATCACATTTTAAATCCTCTTAATTAACAGTGTATATAATGTTAATTAGAGATTATTGTAATAGCGTTCATTTTTATCAACTAATGTTAAGAAGTGCAGCTTTTCCTTTATAATAAAGCATTTCAACTTGTGTATTTATTGTTGATTTCTGTTAATAAATCGCAGGTAATTAACTTTGCGTATCGGGGATAAAAAAGTTATCACGATATACACACCCGTAATAGTAATAGTTTTATATAATAATAATGTATTAATACATATACTACAATGGATATTAACATTGAAAAAGCTGTGAAAGAAATTGAATCAAAAGGTTTCCTTGATTTGGATTTAGATCCTTCAATGAATTTATTTGAAGCAATTGAAGATTTGAAAAAAGAAAAGAATGCCGTATTACTTGCGCATTATTATCAGGAACCCGATATACAGGATGTGGCTGATTTTATTGGCGACAGTTTAGGTTTGGCGCAACAAGCAGCAAAAACGAATGCAGATGTAATAGTTTTTGCCGGTGTACATTTTATGGCTGAAACTGCAAAGATTTTAAATCCTTCTAAAAAGGTTTTGTTACCTGATTTAAAAGCAGGGTGTTCCTTGGCTGATAGTGCACCCGCTGGTTTGTTTAAAGCTTATAAATATAGATATCCAGACCACCTGGTGGTATCTTATATTAATTGCAGTGCAGAAATTAAAGCTTTAAGCGATATTATTTGTACCAGTAGTAATGCGGTAAGTATTATCGATAGTATACCAAAAGATCAAGCAATTATTTTTGCCCCAGATAAAAATTTAGGTGCTTTTCTAAATAAGCAAACGGGGCGTAACATGCGATTGTGGGATGGTGCATGCATGGTACACGAGATTTTTAGTTTGGAGAAGATTACGAAGCTTAAAATACGTAATCCAAAGGCTAAATTGATTGCTCATCCGGAATGTGAGGATGTAATTTTAAAAATTGCTGATTTTGTTGGTAGTACTACCCAATTATTAAAATTTGCTGTGACTGATAATTGCAATGAATTTATTGTAGCAACCGAAACAGGGATTTTGCACCAAATGCAAAAAGACGCACCTTTTAAAACTTTTATTCCAGCACCTCCAAATAATAGTTGTGCCTGTAATGATTGTCCACATATGAAATTGAATACCCTGGAAAAGTTATATCTGTGTATGAAATATGAATTACCGGAGATTAATATGGTTGAGGATTTACGATTGGCTGCATTGAAACCTATGAATAGAATGATGGATATTAGCAGAGCAGCTGGTTTAATTGGATAGGATTTGGTGACTTGGGTTATAGAGTAAAAGTGTGCGACGCAAGTAAAGCTTGTTTATTTGTTTAGCCGGGCTACTTATTTTTCGTTTTCTTTTCTAATGAATAATGAATTATTTCTTTGTTTGGATTGTTGGTATATTTTAAAACTTTGTTCTATATAATATCCTAATTCTAAATCGTTCATATAGGCAATTAATTCGTAGGAAGGTTTTATGAGATTCATAAATGAATCCAGTTCATTATCTTTTAAGCCGGTTAATCTTTTTACCAGAAATGGAGTATAGCGGTGTTTAATGTATTTCTCCTGTTCTTCTTCAATTAACCTTTCCTGCATGGTTAAAATTTGCCGGTTTCGTTTAAATCGAAACATGTTAATAAATTCCACTAAATCTATGCCAGCAGTTACTGATCCTGGAACGTAAGTATTTGGATTTGAAGTAGTTATGCCAATTTTTGGCTTTTTGAAATTAAAAACTTTTGCATATTCCAGCCTGTTTTGTATTGAATCGAAAACATAATTACTGTTTCTTACTTTTACAGCTGGTAACCAGGCGGCATCTACATGTAATGCAATTTCAAAGTTGGATATATCATTTATTGTATCTACTAAATACTTTACTGTTCTTTTTGATAAGTATGAAAACCAAACTGAATCTTTGTCATTAAAATTAATACTGAATTTACCCGTAGAATCAGAAATGGTATTAAATCCTGATGAGGTTTGTACGGTAACAGCTTCTAATGGTTTTTTATTGTAATAATCGTATACAACACCAGTTAATCTATTTTTCTGTGCCTCAGCTGTTGAAGAGATGATTATAAAGCATAATAGTGCCAGGCAATAAGAAAAAGGATAGAATTTTTTCAAGCTTGTTTTTTTATGCTGTAATATTAATAAATGCCAGACTTATTGCAATTCTGGTGGCATCACTTTAACCCTCTTTTACAAATATTTTTTAATCAATTGTATTTTATATTATTAGTTTTTTGATACCAGCAATACTAATGGTGGCATCTTCCTTGCGTCGCATTACTTTCATCTGCAGGTTAAATTTGGAGCAAAGAAAAACTTGATTATTACCTACCCATATAAACCATAAGTATTTGTACATCGCTTGGATTTACACCACTAATTCTACCTGCCTGACCCAGTGTTCTTGGTTTTATTTTTTTAAATTTTTGCAGGGCCTCATTACTAAGTGAGTTTATTTTATCATAATTAAAATTATCTGGAATAATCAATTCTTCTAAACCAGAAAGTTTTTGCACCAGTTCATTTTCCTTTTCAATATATCGTTCATACTTTATTTGTATTTCTGCTTGTTCTAATTCTTCTTTGCTATAGTCTTTTGTTTTTTCTTTTAATACAGGTACTGCATTAAAAAGAGAAATAATATCTACATCTGGTCTTAAGAGTATTTTACTTGCTTTATATTTTTCAGATAATTGAGCAGAATTTATGGAGGTTAAATAATCGGCAATTTCATTTGGCTGTATATATATTTCTTTAAGTAAAGCACTTATCTTTTTTACAGCCTCTTTTTTTTCTGCAACTTGTTGCATTCTTTCTTCCGAAGCCAATCCTAATTCATAACTTTTTTCTGTTAACCTTAAATCTGCATTGTCTTGTCTTAATAGCGTTCTGTATTCAGCACGGCTGGTAAACATCCTATAAGGTTCATCTGTTCCTTTACTGATCAGGTCGTCTATAAGTACACCAATATATGCTTCACTTCTTTTTAAAATTAATGGCTCAAGATTTTTTACTGCCTGGTGTGCATTAATGCCAGCCATTAATCCCTGGCAGGCAGCTTCTTCATAGCCCGTTGTACCATTAACTTGTCCTGCAAAAAATAGATTTTTTACCAGTTTTGTTTCCAGGGAATGCTTTAATTGTGTTGGTGGAAAGTAATCGTATTCTATGGCATAACCAGGTCTGAATATTTTTGCATTTTCAAAACCATCAATTTTGCGTAATGCCTGTATTTGTACTTCTTCCGGTAAAGAGGTTGAAAATCCATTTACGTATATTTCAACGGTATTAAAACCTTCAGGTTCTACAAAAATCTGGTGTCTGTCTCTATCAGAAAATCGGTTTATTTTATCTTCAATGCTTGGGCAATATCTTGGACCTACCCCATCTATTCGTCCAGAAAACATAGGACTTCTATCAAAACCTGTCTTTAAAATATCATGTACGGTTGAATTTGTATAAGTGATAAAACAACTCCTTTGCATATTTGGAGCTATTTTAGGAATGTCCAGATAAGAAAATCCAGTTATTTCTTCATCACCAGATTGCTCTTCCATTTTAGTATAATCCAAGCTTCTGCCATCTACCCTTGGAGGTGTTCCTGTTTTTAACCTATCACTTTCAAATCCATATTCAATAAGTTGTTCAGTTATACCTGTTGCAGCTTTTTCAGCTACTCTCCCTCCACCAAATTGTTTTTCGCCAATATGTATAATACCATTTAGAAAAGTGCCACTTGTAACTACAACTGCTTTTGAACGAATTGAATGGCCTAAACCGGTAACTACACCGCAAGCGCATTCGTTTTCAATAATGATGGATTTAACCATGTCCTGGTAGAAATCTACATTTGGTGTTTGTTCTAGCATTTCCCTCCAGGTTATTGCAAAGAGCATTCTATCGCTTTGGGCTCTTGGACTCCACATAGCTGGGCCTTTACTCCTGTTTAGCATTCTAAATTGTAAAAGGCTTTTATCAGTTACTATACCACTGTATCCTCCCAAAGCATCTATTTCTCTAACAATCTGGCCTTTAGCAATACCACCCATTGCAGGGTTACAGCTCATTTGGGCTATTGTTTGCATATTCATAGTAATCAAAAGCACTTTACTACCCAAATTTGCTGCTGACGCTGCTGCTTCGCAACCCGCATGTCCTGCACCCACCACTATTACATCATATTCTTGAAACATAATACATTAATTCAAATGCAAATATAAACCCGCATCAGGATTGTTTTGTTTTTATTCAAACACTATTCAATTCTTGTTCCACGTGGAACAGATGTATTATAAAAGGTTTTTGGGTAGGAAGTAAAGGTTTCACGTGGAACTATAAACCCAACTCATATGTAGAAATATAGAAATCTTCTTTTCCCCTCATTTCTATAATGTCTTTTTTAGACTTGTCTTTATAGCCACATAAATGAAGTGACCCATGAAATAACACCCTTAGTATTTCTGTTGTAAAACTGCAATTATGCAATGTTGCATTCTCTTTTACGCGGTCTATACTAATATATATTTCTCCAATAATCTCATTTGGGTGATCTGATAAGTCGAATGTAACAATATCAGTAAATGTATTATGATTTAAAAACGACCTATTTATATTTAAAAGAAACTCATCGGAACAAAATATATAGTCAATACGCTTCATAGTAACCTTCTCAGCTTTAAAAATATCCTGAATGAAGGCTCTAATCTTAACTTTGTTCTTAATAGTAAGTTGTCTGTCGCTATAATGAAAGAATACGTTTAACACGGTGTTGTATTTAGACTTCCAAATTTCGTAATAAAAACCGGGGTAGCAATTCTACATTTGCATATATAAATGGTTATGAAACGATTATCTGAAGTAGAAATAGGAAAAAGGGTGGTTATTAATTCGTTTGAGAAGGATGACATCTTTATTAAACTCATGGAAATGGGATGTATTCCGGGTGAAACCATAAGGGTTGATCAAATTGCACCATTAGGAGATCCCATATCTATTTCGGTAGCTGGTTATAACCTAAGCCTTCGTTTAAACGAAGCCTACCAGATATTTGTAGATGAAGAAATATAATAAGCTCAATCCTATATTTATTTTATGAAAATTGGTTTATACTTTGGTTCTTTTAATCCAATTCATGTAGGCCATTTAATTATAGCTAACCATGTAATAAATACTACAAACTATGATAAAATATGGTTTGTAGTATCACCTCAAAACCCACTAAAGCCTTCTAATTCCCTCTTAAATGAATATACCCGTTTACACCTCGTTCGCCTGGCTATTGAAGATAATCCCAGATTTAAAGTAATCGACGTTGAATTTAATTTACCCAAACCATCTTATACAATCGATACGCTTACCTATTTAAAAGAAAAATACCCATCTTATTCCTTTGCGGTTATTCTTGGATCTGATAGTTATCAAAATCTACCTAAATGGAAAAACTATCAAACCCTTATCAACGAAAATGAATTATTGGTTTACGAGCGGCCAGGTTTTCCATTTAACCCCCATCCCTTTACTCCCCCTTCCCATACAATACTTTTAAAAGGGGCACCATTACTGGATATTTCTGCCACCAGTATTCGAAAACTGCTAGGTGAGGGAAAATCAATTCAATATCTTGTATCCGAAAAAGTAAGGGAAGAGATAAATGCAGCTGGATATTATAAAAAGTAAAGTTGTATTTACCCGGCAGTTACCTATACATTAAACTGCTCTTGCGTCGCACTCTTGTACGCCAGCGAACCCTATTCAGCAAATTCATTAAAAAATCAGGCCTAAAAATAAACAGGCAATTACAATATATGGTGGCTTAATTCTTGAGCTAGAAAGTGCGTAAAAAGTACCGGCCACCACAAAAAGATTAATAAAAGGTAAAAAACTGCCATCCAGCATATCCGTAGAAATATTCTTTAATAGAAATACGGTCGCACCAATCATTATACCTACAACTGAAGCATTTATACCTTCTAATGAACGGAATATGATGGCATATTTTTTTAGGTTATGCCAAACCGGGAAAAAGAAAAGAACAAGCAATGCGCTTGGCAGGAAAATTGCAATAGCACCAATAACACAACCCAGCAATTGCATTTGAGGTTTTGGATTACTGTTTTGCATGGCCATCCCACCCATAAAAGCACCAATTGAAAAAACAGGCCCCGGAATTGCACGTACTATGCCTGAACCAGTTAAAAAATCTTCTTGTCTGATTTTCAACACTTTAGGGTTTTCTTTTTCAATATACTCGGTATTTGGACGTACTACATACTGTTGATACATCATGGGCATCAACACATCCCCACCACCAAATACAAGGCTGCCAAAGCGATATAAATTCTCAAAAAGGTTATAAGGTGCCCTGTTTGGCCAATCTTCCTTTCTTGCTTTTTCACTAAGCGTACCTGCAATTAAAAAAAGCGTGAAAAATATTACGATATTTCCCCATTTTATTTTCTTAGGAGGTACACCCTTTTGGGGAATTCTTTTATCACTAAAATTGGTGGCAATACCAGCAGCAAGAATAACTGCAGGAAAAACCCAGGGTGTTTTAAAAAGGAAGAAAGTTAAAGCAGCAGCAGCAACCATTATCACCCTTGTAATGGTATTTGTTATCGAAAACTTTGACATTCTGAATGCCGAAAAAGCTATAAACCCAATAGCCATTGGTTGTATAAACTTAAACACATACATATAATCATTGCTTTTCCCAAAATAGTCTAATAAAAAAGAAAGACCACTCATTAGGGTGCAGGCAGGTAATATCCAAATAATCAAAGTTAGAATGGCTAAAGGCAGGCCTCCTCTTTTATAACCAATCAGTGTTAATGTTTGTGTAGATGAAGCTCCGGGAAGCATCTGGCAAAAAGCATTGTATTCCAGTAATTCTTTTTCTGTTACATCCTTTCGCTGGTGCACAAATGTTTTTAGCATCATTCCAAAATGACCTTGCGGTCCTCCAAAAGCTGTTATACTGTGAATAAATACAGCTTTTAAAAAAGGAATATGCCTTAAAAGAATCAATGCTGTTTGTTTTATGTATTAAAATGAATAGCACTCAATTTAGAAAAAAAAATTTTAGAACGGGTTTATTTTAATCATGTATTCATAAAAATATTTTAATCACCTGTTTGATTTTATTGTATTTACTATACAGGAAATGAAGAAAATATTGAACAACACATTAAGTTTATGCAGATGTATTAAAGGTTTATAGTTAATCATTTATATAGCAAAGAGAGATATAGATACTATAATAAAAACAAAAAGGCCATACAATTTTTGCATGGCCTTTTTATGTAGAATCTATTTTTAATGATATTAACTACTCATACTAGCTAGAAATTCAAAATTGTCTTTTGTGCCGCGCATACGTTTTAATAATTCATTCATGGCCTCTTCGGTTTTCATATCGTTGATATACAAACGAAGAATATTCATCCTGGCCAAAACTTCTCTGTCTAATAATAAATCATCACGGCGCGTAGAAGAAGCAACAAGGTCAATAGCCGGGTAAATTCTCTTATTTGCAAGCCTTCTGTCAAGCACCAATTCCATATTACCAGTTCCCTTAAATTCTTCAAAAATTACTTCATCCATTTTGCTACCTGTTTCAATTAAGGCGGTTGCAAGTATGGTTAACGAACCTCCATTCTCAATTTTACGGGCTGCTCCAAAAAACTGCTTTGGTTTTTGCATGGCATTTGCTTCCACGCCGCCACTTAACACCTTGCCACTTGATGGGGCAACAGTATTATGTGCCCTTGCCAAACGTGTAATGGAATCTAAAAGAATTACTACATCATGTCCACATTCTACCAGGCGTTTAGCTTTTTGTAATGCAACGGCCGATACTTTTACATGTTTTTCAGCTGGTTCGTCAAAAGTAGAAGCAATAACCTCTGCCTTAACGCTACGTTCCATATCTGTAACCTCTTCTGGTCTTTCATCTATAAGCACTACCATTAAATAGCATTCAGGATGATTGGCCGCAATTGCATTGGCTACTTCTTTTAATAACATTGTTTTACCCACTTTTGGTTGGGCAACAATTAAACCTCTTTGCCCTTTTCCTATTGGGGTAAACAAATCCATTATACGGGTGCTATAATTACTGGGACTTGTAAATAAATTAAGTTTTTCAAAAGGAAATAAAGGTGTCAGGTAATCAAAAGGAACACGATCTCTCACATCTTCAGGGCTTTTGCCATTAATGCTTTCCACTTTTAAAAGGGCAAAGTACTTTTCCCCTTCTTTTGGTGGACGCACCGCACCAAATACAGTATCACCTGTTTTTAGGCCAAATAGCTTTATTTGAGAGGGTGAAACATATATATCATCAGGCGAAGAGAGATAATTATAATCTGAAGAACGTAAAAATCCATATCCATCAGGCATCATTTCCAATACACCTTCGCCCTGAATAATTCCATCGAATTCAATATTAAAAACCTGTTCTTTTCTATATGGTTTCGATACAATAGGTTCGTCTGCTGGTAAATCCATCCCATCATTGTCTAATGGGTCATCATCCAGATTTAACGGTTCATCATCACCCAACATATTCAGCAACCTGCTTCCTAATTCAGGTATATCTATATCAATAACAGGTGTTGGTTTAATTGGAAGAATCTTCTTTTCCAATTTTGGGGCGCTGGCAGCATTAGTATCCGGGTTGGTTTCAACCGGTGCGCTCTCTTCTTTATCTTTTGGTTTTCTGCCCCTCTTTTTTAACTTATCTTCTTTGTTATTTTCTTCGTTGGTGGTTACTGTTTCAGCAATAGTGCTTGGATAAACAGGTTCAGGCTCACTCATAACAACTGCTTCTTCAGAAGTGTTAGCCGTGTTAGCCTTAATAATTCTTTTTCTTTTTGGCTTCTCTGTATTACCAGCATTTTTGTTTTCGCTGGAAGTAATAGCCTGTTTATCAAGAATCTTATAAATAAGATCCTGTTTGTCTGGTTTCTTGGTGGTGGGGATATTTAATTGCTCAGCAATATCGAGCAATTCAGGAACCAGCATGTCGTTCAATTGAAGAATGTCGTACATAAAAAAGTAAAAGAGATTGTATTTAAAACTTTAAAAACCGTCTTAAAAATGAAGAAATCAAAATATTGGTTGATTATACGAAACGGTGTGAGCTGAGAGGGCTTGACACGTTCAATTCAGCCTGTTTCTGTTGCAATGTTACTGCAAAATGTTTATAATCAAACAAAATTTTTATACTCCGTACTAAGTATTTTATGAATTACTACCTGGTTTTGCTGGCCTTATTTATCTGTTTTATGTGATTATATAAAAACTGCACTGTAGAATATTTGTTATTGCTAACTTTTTGGCTTGTACAAATTTTCAATTTTAACATTGATACTGTTTATGCCGTTACTTTAATATTGTTGAATTATCAAAAAATACCATAAACGAATTTGCTAATCTAAAAACCTTGATTGGCTTATATTTGCGCCTTATAAAGGCCAACTATAACAAACCGCAGGATTGAATAATTAATTTAATCTCCATTTTTGCTGCCCAAAGTACCAGAACGATGAACCGAGCGTGGCAAGAAAAGATGCCCCATGTTATAAGCTGGTATTCAAATAATTATTAGAAAAACTAACGTGTTATGTTTATTAAGCGAATAAAAATTAAGGAACTATTAAAAGCAGAGCCAACTGGCCAGGAAGTAATAGTAATGGGATGGGTACGTACATTTCGCAATAACCAGTTTATAGCGCTAAATGATGGCAGCACTAATAATAACATACAGGTAGTAGTGGCTTTGGGAATGTTGGATGATGATACCTTAAAACGAATCACTACCGGCGCATCTCTTAAGGTTACCGGTAATATTGTTCCCTCTTTGGGTAAGGGGCAAAAAATGGATCTTACCGCCACCAGTATTGAAATTTTGGGTGATTGTGATGCAGCTGAATACCCCATGCAGCAAAAGAAACATAGCCTTGAGTTTTTACGCGAAAAAGCACATATGCGCTTTCGTACCAATACTTTTGGATCAGTATTTCGCATAAGACATAGCCTGGCATTTGCTATACATAAATTCTTTAACGATAAAGGGTTTGTATATATGCACACACCCGTAATTACTTCAAGCGATGCTGAAGGGGCTGGAGAAATGTTTAGGGTTACTACACTCCCTATGGATAACCCACCCAGAAATGAAGACGGAGCAATAAATTTTAAAGAAGATTTTTTTGGTAAAAGCACCAACCTTACCGTTAGCGGCCAACTGGAAGGCGAATTAGCGGCTACTGCTTTTGGCGACATTTATACTTTTGGTCCAACCTTTAGGGCAGAAAATAGTAATACCACCAGGCACCTGGCTGAGTTTTGGATGATTGAACCAGAAATGGCTTTTTATGATATTGAAGACAATATGAACCTGGCCGAGGAATTTATTAAATACCTGATTGCATATGCCATGGAACACAACAGGGAAGACCTTGAATTTTTGGCGCAAAGATTGGCCGAGGAAGAAAAGCAATTACCTGCAGATAAGCGTAGCGAACTTGGTTTGATAGAAAAACTGGAATTTGTTTTAAACAATGGCTTTGAACGTATTACCTATACAGAAGCAATCAATATTTTACTGGATAGCCCGGCATACAAGAAAAAGAAATTTCAATACGAGGTAAGCTGGGGAATTGATTTACAAAGCGAGCATGAACGTTATCTGGTAGAAAAACATTTTAAAAAACCTGTTATTGTTACCGGCTACCCCGCAGCTATAAAGGCATTTTATATGCGAATGAACGATGATGGTAAAACGGTGGCTGCCATGGATATTCTGGCACCGGGTATTGGAGAAATTGTGGGCGGCAGCCAGCGTGAAGAACGCTTGGACAAACTAATGCAACGTATGAAAGACATGCATATTCCCACCGAAGAAATGGAGTGGTACCTGGATACCCGCCGCTTTGGTACAGTGCCGCATGCCGGTTTTGGATTGGGCTTTGAGCGCATGGTGTTATTTGTAACCGGAATGACTAATATACGCGATGTAATTCCGTTTGCGCGAACACCAAAAAACTGCGAATTTTAATACAGCCAGCAGGGCGTGCCCCTGCGGGTCGGGCTATGCGCTGCAAGTCCTCGCTACGCTGCGGGCTTTACGCTACTATCCCTCACGCAAAAAATTTATCATGGTTCAATTAATACAATGGCGGCATATATATGCCGCCATTTTTTTGTAGCTACTCATATCAACAATTGTAAACAGCGCATTTTATGCAGCGCAAAGAGATGCGGTACAAGAGTGCGACGCAAGTACGCCTAATTTGTATTTTGTCGCCCGGTTCAAAAAAAAATAAGTTATTTTGATAAACGCCCCATTTCTAATTAAAGGGGTTAGAAAAACGGGCTTCAGTTGTTATTGTATTATCGGTAAGTGTTTGCAAAAAAGCCAACAACTTTGAAACATCCTGCGCCGCTACGCCATGATCTGGTATACGGCTGGTTAACATGGCTTGTAAGCTTGCAATACTGCCATTATGAAAATAGGGCGCTGTTAATGCAATGTTGCGTAAACTGCTTGATTTAAAACGGTCTTCATTATTTATACCCAGGTCGCTATCATCTCTTAACGCAAACGGCGCTTTTGGGCTTGAAGTAATAAACATGGGTGGCGTATGACAGCTGGCACAGGTATTTACCCCCGCTGTTAAAAATAACTGCTCACCTGCGCTCTCCTCTGCAGTAAAACTGGCTTTGCCTGCTTTAACCTGATCATATTTGGATTGATACGTTACTATACTGCGCACAAATTGCGATAATGCTTTTGAAATGGCATCAGCACTTATTGTAGAATTACCAAAAGCCTTTTGAAAAAGAGGTGGATAAAATGCAACCGTATCAAGCTTGTTAACCAATGCAGGTAAAGTCATACCCATTTCGGTAAGGTCCTGTATGGGCATAAGTGTTTGCTCCTCCAGGCTGGCAGCTCTTTCATCCCAAAACATTTTCCCAGATTGATAAAACCCAATATTAAGTAATGGCATAGAATGGCGCCTGGTAAGCCCTCCCTCAAAACCAACGCTGCGCAGGGCGGTATCGCTAAAACTAAGTGTTTGTTTATGGCAACTGGCACAGCTAATGGTATTGTTTAATGACAGTCTTTTGTCGTAAAACAATACCCTGCCAAGCGTAGCGCCATCATTGGTAATGGCATTATTATCGGGTGTATTATCTGTTTGCAAAAGATTATTTGCAATATTAGCTGGTAAGCTAACCATATAGTTGTATGGTATTGTGGGTAATACGGGAGTTGTATTGCTGCTTTCGGTATTAGCGGGTTGGCTGGTATCTTCTTTAGAACAATACTGGCAAAGCAGCGTAAGGCATACCAGGGTAACAGATACCCTAAGTTGTTTGCTAAACATAGTGTTTAATTTTCTTGTTTGATAAAATTGGTACAGGTTAGAAGAGAAAAGAAAAATAAACCTTCGTAATAGCAACGTTTCTTTTTGTTAAAACCATGGTAAAGCAGCACTTATTGTTTTGCGGGTAACATCATCACAATTTTCTCGGGTAAAATACGGGCGGTTAAACTTTTTACCTTACCCATATACTCACCATCAATTTGAAAATGAACAAAACGTTTGGTTGTAATACTAATATGGGTGGCTGCGAAACTTTCAATATTATCTGGGTTAAAATGCCCGCTGTGAAAAAGCATTTTTATTAACTCTATTACAGATAATTTTCTGATAATTACAATTTCAAAAATGCCATCATTCAATTCGCCGGTGGGATTTATTTGTACGCCGGTTCCATATTTACTGGCGTTGGCCAGAACCACCATAAATGCTTTTCTTTTAATGGTGGTATTACGCATGGTAAATACCACATTCATTTGTTTCTTACGCCACAACGTTTTAAGTACTACTTTGGCATAACCCCATTTACCTCTGATATTATCTTCTTCAAAGTTTTTAATTAGTTGTGCATTTAAGCCAATATCACTTAGGTGCAGGCATTTATGCCTGCTGTTTATTTCAATCATATCGCATGGCTGCATAAAGCCATTTAAGCAAATATCCAAAGCCTCATTAAGGGTAAGCGGAATATTAAGTTCTTTTGCCATTCCGTTGGCACTTCCGGCGGGTATTATACCCAATGCTATACCTTTGCCTGAAAGCAATTGTGCCACCATAGAAATGGTACCATCGCCACCAACAACAATTACCAGTTGCGGAGAGAAAGCAGTAATAGCATTGGAAACAATATTTTCCGGGCCATTATTGTCCAGCATGCAAAACTGAGTATTATATGGCAAAGCATTAAAATATTGCTGTAACAATAAGGGCCAGTCTTTTTTAATGCCGCTGCCAGATCGAGGATTGATAACAATTAATATTTGTAAAAAGCCATTTATCATTTTGTTGTAATAGTATAATGAACCCGGAAACAGTCAATATAATTTCTACTAACCCGAAAGCAGGTTTTTTTAAAAAAATACAAAAAAAATTCCTGCAAATTTTAGGGCTTACCAATAAACCTGTGATAAGGGTATATAATGGTTATGGCAACGAAACAAGCTGTATTCTGTTTGGACATACATTGCAACTAAGCCCTTTACCACCTAAAAAATATACCTCAAATTTTTTATTGAATATACTTGCTTTATTGCGTTTGTTTATGGTTAAACCTCTCCCTGATATAAAGCTAAGTTTAATATGGCAGAATAGAACAGTTGAGGCGTTAAGTGATAAAGAAGGATTTTTCAGGTTTGAATTTGAATGGGGTATGGAAAAGATAGCACATGGCTGGCATAAGGCAGAAGTATACATGCACCATAAAAAATCAAATAAGGTAATTGCACAGGCAACAGCCAATATCATGGTGCCATACCCTTCGCAGTATGCCTTTATTTCTGATATTGATGATACCTTTCTCATCTCCCACTCAGCGCATTTGCGAAAAAGACTTTACGTACTGCTTACCAAAAATGCAAGAAGCAGAAGACCATTTGACGGTGTGGTTAAACATTATCAATTGTTATCAAAAACAACGGGCCAGGCAGCTGCCATCAACCCTTTTTTTTATGTATCTAGCAGCGAATGGAATTTGTATAATTATATTCATGCATTTTCTGCCCAACATATTTTACCAGAAGGGGTTTATCTGCTAAATAAATTAAAAACCATCAGCAGTGTATTTAAAACCGGACAAAATAACCATAGTACAAAGTTTATGCGAATTGCCCGTATTTTAGAAGCATACCCTACCCAGCAGTTTGTTTTATTGGGCGACGATTCTCAGGAAGATCCAACTATTTATGCTGCCATTGTTAGCTATTTTCCCCAGCAGATTTTTTGTGTGTACATACGCCATGTACTTAAAAAAACGCCGCAGGTGGTACTAACAAAAATTAGGGAAATAAAAATAGCGGGCACCCATTGCTGCTACTTTTTTCATAGTGCCGAAGCTATTTTACACTCAAAGCAAATTGGCCTGATTGTGTAACACAATAATGGGCCAAACAATTGGTCATTACCGGGCTTTACTTGCGTCGCACACTTGTACGGCATAACAGCGCGGTGCATTAAAACAGCAACTCAAAATACAATTTCTTAAGCAAGCAGATAAAAATCAAACCCATTGCAAAAATTAGGTGTGCAGCTATGCACTAAATCTGAATGCCACAGTATGATTTAGCGGGAATCAACTAATATTTTTTGCATACAAACACTTAGGCTATTGCCCTTATACTGCCCATAATTAGGTATTATTTTAAAACCTTGTTTGCTATAGAGTAGTATGGCTTCGGGTTGTAATGTACCCGTTTCAAGAACCATGTTATAAAAACCTAATTCGGTTGCCCATTGCTCAAGTGCTTTTAATATCATGGCACCAATCCCTTTCCCTCTTAGTCCGGGCGCAACATACATTCTTTTTAATTCAACGGTATTTGCGTCAATGGGTTTAAAACAACCGCAGCCGATAGCTGTATTGTTTTCGCAGGCAATAATAACCGTAGTTAAATTGGTAATAATATTATATTGATCATATTGCTGTTGTGTATCACCATATATCATCTCCAAATCCTTATCCAAACAATTGGTTAATGTAATAAAGTTTTTATCATTACTATTTGTTCTTTGCAACTGTATCATCTAATTTGTTTCTATAGCAATATTAAAAGAAAATGGTTGTTGCTGGTTTACATCATTTGCCCAGACATGGTTGTTTAAATTAGGAAACCATTAAAAAGAAAGCCATAATTATAGAACCTAAATATTCTGCCTGCTGCTTTTATTACCTGCAGAACAAGAGTGCGACGCAAGTAAAGCCAAATACCTATCCCCTGGCCCGGTACCAACAACTATGCAAGCGCTTGCGTATGCTTTATGCCAACTGTATAATTTTCAATACCTTAGTCCATTAAAATTTTCTTGTTATATGAAAGGTAAAAATGTATCGCTATTAATATTGCTGGCAGTGTCGGCAATTGTTTCCTGTACTTCAAAACAGGGGAGCCCAACCGAAGTGTTGGAAAATCTTATTCCAAAACCAGTATCGGTAAATAGTACCGGTGAAGTATTTGTGTTAGCAAGCACATCCAATATTTACATAGCTGCCGAAAACTCTGAAGCGCTGAAAGTGGGCCAATACCTTGCAGATAAATTAAAACCCGCAACGGGCTTTGCACTGGCAGTAACTAACAATACAGATACGGCTGCACCCGGCAATATTCACCTGTCGCTGTTATCAGATTCAACATTGGGCGAGGAGGGGTATACCTTGCAGATTACCAAAGAAAAAATAAACCTTAGTGCACATATGCCTGCAGGCTTATTCAGGGGTATACAAACCATCAGGCAATTATTGCCCGCTGCTATTGAGCAACAAACAGTGCAACAGTCCAAATGGGAAATTGCAACAGCCAGTATTACAGATTATCCTACCTATGCATTTCGAGGTAGTATGCTGGATGTGGCCCGCCATTTCTTTGGTGTAGCCGATGTAAAAAAATATATTGATTTATTGGCTTATTACAAAATGAATGTAATGCACCTGCACCTGTCTGATGATCAGGGATGGCGTATTGAAATTAAATCCTGGCCCAACCTTACCGCACATGGTGGCAATACTCAGGTAGGCGGTGGTAATGGTGGTTTTTATACTCAAGAACAATACAAAGACATTGTTCAATATGCCATGGACCGCTATATCACCATTATACCCGAAATAGATATGCCGGGCCATACCAATGCTGCATTGGCATCATATGCAGAATTAAATTGCAACGATACAGCAACCCAATTATACTCTGGCATTGAGGTGGGCTTTAGTACGCTTTGTACACAAAAAGACATTACCTATAAATTTGTAGACGATGTGATTGGAGAATTAGCCGCTATAACCCCCGGCCCCTATCTTCATATTGGTGGTGATGAAAGCCATGCTACCAAAATAGAAGACTATATTCCATTTGTTAGCCGCGTACAGGAAATTGTAAAAGCACATGGCAAACAGGTAATTGGATGGGATGAAATTGCATTATCAACCATGCAGCCAAATAGCATTGCACAGTATTGGGCAGATGCACCCAATTCAAAACTGGCGGTAAGTAAAGGTGCCAAAATAATTATGTCGCCGGCCAGCAAAACCTATATGGATATGCAGTACGATTCTACCACCAGGCTGGGCTTACATTGGGCGGCTTATATTGAATTGGATAGCGCCTATAGCTGGAACCCTGCCACTTTGGTTGATAGTATTACAAAAGAAAATATTGTTGGTATAGAAGCACCCTTGTGGACAGAAACTATTACCAATATGAAACATATTGAGTACATGGTTTTCCCACGCTTATTGGGTTATGCCGAAATTGGATGGTCGGCGCAGGAAGGCAGAAACTGGGAGGAATATAAACTGCGACTTGCAAAACAGGCAGATAGGTTAAAAGCGATGCAAATAGATTATTATCCTTCTGCTTTGGTACCATGGGCTAAATAAAATATAGGCTAGCAAAGTAAATGCCCGGCCCTTATATTTTAGTAATTTTATGGGGCGGGCATTTGCTTCTTTTATGATGCTGTTGTTGTGTCACTCACTTCAGGGTTCTACTTTCATGGCAGCAAAATAATGCCAGTGATAGCTGCACTAACAACAGAAAGTACAAGAGTGCGACGCAAGTGAAGCCTACTACATAAATACATGCCGGGCTAATAAAAAACAGCTAGTAAGTAAAAATAAAAAGCTTACCACTTTATGTGTGTAAGCTTTTTATTTTGGTGTTTTTCTATGTGTTTAATTTATTTTAAGCCATATAATTCTACATGTGCTTTTTGGCCCCGCCAATTAGGAATGCTTCGGTAAACAAATACCACCCTTTTCAAATTGCGGTTATACCCTTTTAAATCAATAATCCGTGTTTTTTCTCCGCTTTTAAAAATATTGCGCACCTGAATATCTTCTTTGGTACCATTTTCATAATACACTTCCAGGTCATCAAACCTGATAGGTGCATCGGTAACTACCAGCCTTATGGCTTTAAATTTATCGGCACCTGCAACAATAATTGCATCTCTGTCGGCTTTAAAATCTACCACTGCTTCGCCTATTTTATGCCAGCCAGGTTTATTACTGGTAACCACTCCCACTTGCTGGGCTATTGAAAATTGTACAGTACCCATTGCGAGTAATAGTAATAAAATGATCTTTTTCATATAGGTAATTTTTTAAGTACTCTGGCAAACACCGTTCCAATAATTTCAAAAAAATGTTAAAGGATTTTTTGGTTTGTTGTTTCCAATGCAAAAACTAATTCGATTAATAATAACAGCCTGCAACTGTAGCATTGCCTTTAAAGCATATGCTGTATTATAATACAACATAAAAACCCCGAGCCACTAAAAAACAAAATGTATTAGTTCAGAGAATAAATAAATGCATTATGAAAACACAAATCACTATTTGAACACACAAAAATTAGTAAACCCATCTACAGGGTTTATTGCTAACCAAACATTTAAAAACATCTTACACATTTATTAAAAGTTAACGTATGAAAAGCAAAATTGTACTATCAGTATCTGCATTGGTACTGGCCGTAGCAGCCATTTTATTTAGCAGCTTTGGCAAACCACAAAGCGATTTATTTTATTATGGGTTTAAAGAAAAAATTAAAATAGAAACCCAGCCAGGCAAGTTTACCCTGCGTTTTACAGATATAGCGAATGCTAAAAGCCGGTTAGAGCAATTGGCCAAAACAAATGGATTTTCTGCCAGAGAATGGAAAGACGACAGAACAGCTATCATAGATTTTATGCGCTCAGATGCCAGTGAAGCCATCCGCAAACTGCAAAGCGAAAAAGAAATAGCCACAGTACAACCATTATACAAAACATTGGCAGAGCAATTGGAACTTTCTGCTACCGATGAAATATTGGTACGATTTAATAAGTATACTGCCGCCACGGATGTGGAGCGTATTATGAAAACTTACCAATTATCGCTGGTACAAAAAGGCGAGTTGTTCTATACATTTAGTGTAGCAAAAACCGCCAATACTTTACAAATTGCCAACACTATTATGGAAAGTGGTGTAGCAGAATTTGCCCACCCTAATTTTTATAGAAAAATTGAATTACAGCAAGTACCCAATGATGAGTTTTTTGGCTTTCAGTGGAATTTAAATAATACCGGTCAGGTAATTAATGATGGCCATACAGGTACACCTGATGCAGATATTGATGCACCTGAGGCCTGGGTAAAAACCATGGGTAGCAGCAGCATTGTTGTAGCTGTTATTGATGAAGGTGTTACCAGTAATCACCCTGATTTACCTAATGCCAGACAGGTAAGGTTAAATGGTAGTAATTTTTCTCCCGGTGGTCCGGTTAATGATCCTTCACCGGTGGGTAATGGCAATCATGGTAATGCATGTTCGGGTATTGTAGCAGCTACTAGAAATAATGGAGAAGGCATTTCTGGTGTAGCGCCTAATTGTAAAATTATGCCTATTAAAATATTAAACAGTGCAGCCACAGATGCAAATATTGCCAATGCAATTACGTTTGCCAAAACCAATGGAGCACAGGTAATTTCCAATAGCTGGGGATATAGTACATCAAGCACAAACTTTATTCCTGCAATTGTTACAGCCATACAGGACGCTGTTACCAATGGCCGTGGTGGTTTAGGTTGTGTAGTAGTTTTTGCAGCACAAAACACTGCTGATTTGGTACATGGTATTAACGGCTATATTGGTTTTCCAGGCAATGTAAATATTGCCGGAGTTTTAACAGTAGGCGCATCAGACCGCTACGACAAACAAGCCAATTACAGCCCACTTAGCGTGCCTGCAGCAGCTAACAACCAGATAGTGGATATTGTGGCTCCTTCTCACAGGGCTTATACCAGCCAGATAGCTACTGAAAACTTTGAAATATGGTCTATGGATATTCCAGGGGCCACTGGTTATAACCCTCAAACTGGCGGCATTTATTTGCCTGCAGCCGGTATTAATTACCAATCTTATACCGGTCGTATGGGTGGAACATCTGCCGCTACGCCACAAGTGGCTGGTGCTGCTGCTTTATTGTTATCACTAAACTCCTCTTTAACCCAGCAACAGGTATTTAATATTTTAACTGAAAATGCCGATAAAGTAGGTGGTTATACCTACAATGCAAGCGGTTTTAGTAACGAGATGGGTTATGGCCGTTTAAATCTTTACCGCGCAGTGCAAAAAGCCAAGGCTGATTTGTATATGAAAGACCAAAGCGCCGATGCCGGTATAGAGCCCAACCCTTCAACAGCTGCTTATTATACTTCTCCTGATATTTGGGTAAGAAATGTAAATGATGGTGGTACAACTCACCAAAACCCCGAAGCCGGACAGATAAATTATGTGTATGTAAAAGTTAGAAACCGTGGCGTTGGATCTTCTTCAGGTATTTCAGATAACCTGAAACTCTATTGGGCAAAAGCTTCCACTGGTTTAAGCTGGACATTCCCCTGGACCGGTTCAACCTATAACTGTGCAGGCAATACCATTAATATTGGCGGCCAAATTGGTACCCAATTGATTGGCGTAATTCCTGCCGCTGGTACAACTACCTATATTTTTAACTGGACACCTCCAAAACCAACCGATTTCCAACCTTGCTTTGGTACAGATGCTTCGCATTTTTGCTTACTGGCCCGTATTGAAACTGCACCTGCAAGCCCTTATGGTATGGCAGTACCCGAAACCACCAGTCTTGGTGATAATGTAAAAAACAACAATAATATCGTTTGGAAAAATGTATCAGTAGTAGATCTGTTGCCAAATGTTAGTCTGGTTAAAACTTCGGTTTTAATTACAGGTTCCAAATTATTAAGAAGAACTTTTACCAGCACTGATCTGGCATTTATGGTACCAAGGGAAAAAGGCGTTGAAAATATTCTTACAGTTGCCGATGTGGATATTGATCTTGGCGAATTTACCAAAGGCTGGCTTAATGCTGGCGGCAGGGTAGAGGGTGGCAAAACTTACCTGGATGATAAAGGCAATACCCTTATTCGTATTAGCGCAACAACAGGTAAAATTTATGGTGTGCCAATTGCTACTACGCAAATGGGTAGCATAACACTTAATATTATGCCACTTAAATTTAGCCCCGGCATTTTATACGATTTTGATATACAGCAAATGGATAAAAATGTAGTGGTAGGTGGTGAAAGGTTTGACCTGCAGTTTAAAGACAAAGCTGGTTTTGCCAAAACACCGGCAACTATTCAAACACCGGCAATCTTCCCTAAGAATCCATTGAAAGTTTATCAAACCGGAGCACAGTTAAATATTGAAATGAACGATGGCAAAACGTATTTGGTAACTGTTGCCAATAATTTTGGTCAAGTATTTAGCACGGTTAAAATGACCAACCGTATAAGCATACCTACAAGTACTTATATGAAAGGTGTTTACTTTGTAAAACTAAGTAGCATTAAAGATCAACAGACTTATGGTGCAAGTGTTATTATTCAGTAACCATACAACAACCAAAACAAAAGGAGACTGTTAGCAATAACAGTCTCCTTTTGTTTTTAGTGAAACCAGTCGATGTTAAAAATGAAATGGTAGCTTGTTATTTCGCTTAAAAAAATTTCAAGCTAACTGTACGCATATTGATTAACATAATTTGAATTAACTCAAATTATTATAGCTATATTTTTTGGGGCCAGGCAAAATATTTTTATGGCATCATTACTTGCATCGCACAATTGTGCTGCACCATGTAATGCAGCTTTAACAGCCAATTATACAAACAACAATTTTAAGTTTTAAATACCTGTATTTTGCCGCCATAATAACCCGCCGTACAAGAGTGCGACGCAAGTAAAGCTTATTGTGTAGGTAAATGCCGGGCTAATAAATTAATCTGCCAGTCGCCCCAGTTTTTTTATTTTTATAAACTGCATAATCAGGTAAAATATTACCAGCCAAACCGCCAGTATTATTGAGTAGGCCATTAACTCAAGCCAAATGGGTGAGTGTCCTCTTCTGGCAAACAATGTTCTTTTATCAAATACAGATGTGTTTTGAAATGTAGCACCCCATGGAACGGCTTTTTCAACAGTAAGATTGCCATATACATCATTGTCTTCTATTGTGGCAATAAGGGTTAAGATGCCTTTTGCATCACCCGGTAAGCTGTCTCTTTTGTATTCGGCAGTAACAGTTCCTGTGCTGTCGGTAGTATAAGTTTCAGTTTCGTTTACGTTTAAATTGCCATCCAGTCTTTTAACAGCAACTTTTACATCTACACCCGTTACAGGTAACCAAACCGTATCATTTAGTGCTAATAATTTTGCAGTAATAACTTTATCGGCGCTGGTATCAATTTGTAGTTTTGCTTTTACAATATCAACATTGGTTTTAGTTTCATCGTATAGTTTTGAGGCCTGCGCCACAGCAATAAAACTTTGGTTGGCCGATTTGTTCCATTCATCTTTTGCAGATGGTGGAATTAGCACAAAAGCTTCTCCTTTTTCATTGGTAATTGCCTTGCCCAACAGGTTTGCTGATGATGAATCGCTGGTAATATAAAAGCGCACATCTATGCCTGGTATTTGCTGAAATTTTCCATCAATCTTTGATTTGGCATGCACCATTACATATTGCGATTGATTATTATTGTTGTAGTAGCTAAGGTTTAATACCAGATCGTTTTTAGTGGCCTGTGCCCTAGCATTAAAGCTGAGGCAACTTAACAGTGCAATAAGTATGTATAATTGATTATGCTTTTTCATGTTGTTCATTTTCTATAATTGTTTCATGAATGGGGATAATGGGGAAAATTCTGGCAAAGAAGGTAATAACCAATAAAGCACCAGCTAAAGAACCAATGGCAATGGCCCACTCTTCCCAACTTGGAAAATAGTGCATATAATTTTGTGGTACATCGTGCATAGGTAAAAACGGATGTAACAATGTTGGCGTTACAATCAGGTATCGTTTAAACCAGGAACCAACTACTACCAGTATACCTGCAATAAAAGCAGGCAAAGGTTTTCTGCCCTTTTTAAATAAGAGAATGAGTATGGGAATAATCATGGCTGTTGTAATGGCAAACCAGAAAACAGGAGCAAATTCACCGGTAAATAGCCCTACCAAATGTTCTTCTTCAGACTTTTTCATTTTAAACGCTGGCACCAAAAATTCGTTTACATTAAAATACAAATACAACAATGCAAGCAGTACAAGTATTTTACCCATTTTATCAAAATGTTCGTTGGTAATATATTTTTCCAGCTTATAGTGCGTACGAAAAATATACATGGCTACAATTACACCACCTGCACCCACCAAAAATGCACCTGAGATAAAATAAGCACCAAAATTGGTACTATCCCAACCCGGCCGGTAAGTAGTAGCAAACAACCAGGAGGTAACGGTGTGTATAGAAAATGCTACAGGAATAATTGTGATTGAAAGTATATTAATGGCCTTATCGCTTATCTTAATTTGTGCTGGTGTGTTTTTCCAGAACGAACCTAAAAAAGAATAGAGTTTATTAAGTGATTTTCCCGTTTTTTCTTTAAACCTTAGTAAGATTTGAAAATCGGGCAATAAGGGGAAATACAGCAGTAAAATACTAATAAAGAAATAGGTAGTAATTACAATTACGTCCCAAATTATTGGTGATTGTAAACGGCCATGCAAAAACAAATTATAAAACCTTTCAGGCCGGCCCATATCAACTATAATTATTAGCGATGCAAATGTGATGGCCGAAACTGCAATAATTTCTGCAATCCTTGTTAAGGGTGTGCTCCAGTGAACATTGGTTAACCGTAATACAGCTGTAATTAAAGAGCCTACTAAACTAATGGCTACAAAGAATACAAAATTGGAAATGTAAATTCCCCAGGAAGCATAATCCCGCATGGATGTTACAACCAGTCCTTCTGATAATTGCCGGTAATAGGCATAAGCACCAATTGCGCATAAAACCAATAAGAAAGCCACCCAAATCTTACCCTGTTTACCAAACTCCTGTGGCAGTAAATCTTCTGTAATTTTTTGTGATGTTAAGTTTTCCACTGTTTATGATTTTGGGTTAATTTTTTCTGTTCCTTCTTCTTCTTTGTTTTCAAAAGGGAAATTTCTGTTTACTGGTGGTAAATAATATACACTAGGTTTTGTGCCAAGATCTTCCATTAACCTGTATCCAGCTTTGTCTCTTATCAAATCGCTAAAGCGAAATGTTTCGGGGCCATTACTAACGGTATCTTCATTCATATCTCCAAACATAAATACACCATTGGGGCACGCAGATACGCAATGTGGTAGTGAACCCTGCCGCACCATATCCGGACAAAAATCGCATTTACCAACCGTACCGGTTTTCTGCGGTACACTGGTTTCGCAGGAGTATGGTTTATCAGCAATTTCTTTCGATAATCCGGGGTCCTCCCAGTTAAATACACGGGTACTGTAAGGGCAAGCGGCCATACAAAACCTGCAGCCAATACAACGGTCGCTGTCAATTAATACAATACCATCCTGGCGTTTAAAGGTGGCATCTACAGGGCAAACTTTTACACAGGGCGGTTCATCGCAATGCATGCAGGTGGTAGGTTGCCAATATGGTGCTGTATGGTCTGCATCCTGCATGGCGTATACTTTTATCCAGTTTTGATCAGGATGTATATGATGCATATGATTACAGGCTGTTTGGCATTTCTTTAGACTTTTGCATCTGGAAAGATCAATTACCATTACAAACTTTTTACCCTTAATACCAATCCTGGCCGCTTCATTAGAAACGGTAGGTAAATCTGGTACAGGTTTTAAAAAAGCTTTATCTACTTCAATTATTTCGCCATCCACCGATAGCAATTTTACCTTCTCACCCGATGGTTGCACCAAATCGTTTTCATCTGGTGCAAACGGGTTTTCTTTGGTTGAGCAACCCGCAATGGCAAGGCTTGCCAACAGGCCCGATGTAATAAATTCTCTTCTCGAAGTATCATTTATTTTCATGTGAAATATATTTAAAGTGGCGCTTGATTTTTATGTGAAAGCAACAAAAATGTTTAACCGGGCAAATGCACAGTTATGTAACTTTTCTTGCGTCGCACTCTTGTACTGCAACAATACTATTGGGCAAATACAGTGCTTATGTTATATGAAGTAACAGGCATGTGTGGGCTGCTGGCAGCTGCATTATGTACCACAGTATAAGTGTGCGACGCAACCTGGCTTAATAGCAATACATCAGCCGGGCCCAAAAATTCTGTTATGATTTTTTTACCCAGCCCTGTAATTCCTTATCGGTTATTTTTTGTTTGGCGCTGCTTATATTTGCCATATCTACTTCTACTAACCTGCCATCCTGTGTTAACAGTTTCATGGTTTTTTTTTCAGCGGCAGGTGCACAGCTAATTACCGTATTTTTTTTGCGGAAGAAGCCAAATTTTAAAAGGGGGAAAAGCGATAAAGCGCTTAGCCCAAACAGCCATTTTCTTCTTGAGTTTTTTTCTGAATTATCAATCACAGGCGCTTTCATTTTTTCCGTATTAATGTGATGCAATCTTGTTGGAATACCTTTTTAAATTGGATATTGATTTTGTAGCTGGCAATTTTTGGCAGGATATAAAAAGCCTCATTAATGAGGCTTTTTATATGTGCGGTATTTGCTATTTTTTTAATGTGCGCATGAAGTTTACCAAACTCCATATATCATCCTGCTCAGGAATTTTCTTTTTAAAGCCTGGCATATCTTCTCTGCCTTCTGAAACTTTAAAAAATAAAGAACCGTCTGACTGTGATTGAAATGCAGCTTTGGTAAAATCAGAAGGTTGGGTATCTAATTGTGCAGCTTTACTACCATCGCCAAGGCCTGTTTTACCATGACAGGATGCACAATGTGTAGCCCATAATGCTTTGCCGGCAGCTACAGATGCAGCATCTGATTTTACTGGGTTAGCTGTTTTTGCAGCTTTATCAGGGGCGGCCCAGGGTTTGGTTTGAATAAACCTGAAACTTGAACTTAAAACGGCAACAAGTACAATTGCGAATGCTACAAGAATTTTGATTTTCATGATCTTAAATAATTTGTTTAATAATTAAAAAGGTTGATTATAAAGTTCTGCTTTATTATTAGAAATTCCACAACCTTGATATGTTAAACCCAACCAGGAACTGTCCTTTGGTAAAATCGTTTTGATTAAACAGGTTGTTGTTTTGGGGCAGAATAGAACCATAGTTGCCTGCAAAAACCTGAAAATCGTGACCGCTTGATTTCATTTCTAAACCAAAACTGATATTGGGATGTGGGTTATTCATTGGATGTTGTGTAAGTGGCTGATCGTAGTTGGCTATAAGTGACATAGACCTTGATACTTTATACCTGCCTGAGAAACTGATGGCTAAATGCGTATTATTGAATTTAGGTTGTATTACACCGGCTTTATCGTAATAACCTTCTACATTATTAAAATAAGATAAGCTGGGTGCCACCTGTACAGAGAATGATTCTGTAATTTTTCTGGCAATTATTAGTTGGCTAAAAAAGCTGAGTCGGTCACTAAATTCTACAATAGGTAAAGAGCTGTTTTTTGCTCTGGTGTCCATTACAGTATTTACAAACAGGCTTGCACTTATTGGCATGCTGTTGTTTTTGGTTTGTTTTAGTAATGCATATTTGGCACTTAGGTCTACCTGCATTTTATCGTTGGTTACACCAAACCCAACTTGCAGATTTTTTTTAGGCACATAACTAAAGCCTAAACGCATGTTGGCGCCGGCAAATAAGCCAAACAGGTCTTTTAGTCCATGTTCTACCGTACCAAACCGGTGCTGAATATCAAACTCGAAAGTACCTTTAATGGGAACCATCACTGTTTGATTGTCTATGAGGTAAGTATCCTCAAAGGTATTTTTTACATAAACCTTCTTTTTTACTACAGGTGCAGGGGCTGCAATAGCCGAGTCCTGTGCTATCAATTCATTAAAGCATGTAGCCAAACCAATCAACAGCACTAAGCTTATCCTGGTTAGAATTGATAATGTATAATATTTTTCTATTTTCATGTTGATTGATTTAATTGTTTTTAGCACCTTGATTTATCCATGCATAAATCTTTGCATTTATGGTTTCGTCTGGTCCGGCGCCAAGTGGCATAACGGGACTTTTTTTACCGGTTAACCAGAACATCAGTACGCTGTTATCAGGATCGTTGGCTTTAATATAGCTTCCATCGGCTAAAGCTTTAAAGGCATTGGCGGCCGATAGATCAGGTACTTTACCTCCTGCTACATGGCAACCGCTAAGTGCACAACTTTTGGTAAAAATGGGTACAATATCATTGGCAAAACTTTGTGTTTCTGTAATATCGGCGCCCGGGTTTTTAACAATTGTTGTAGTCTTATAACATCCTGAAATAGCAAGCATTACTATGGCCGTTAAACCTGATAATATTGCTATTCGAATCTTTGGCATAATCTTTCTTTTTATTGTTAATAAGACTACTGGTTATTTTTGAAATTTCAGCATCAGGTTTGGTTGTATACCATGCTGATAATTGGATTTATCCCAAATAGCAAATCCAAATGGCTGATCTTCAAGGCTTGAAAAATCAATATCCTGTTTTAATACATCATTGGTTTTTAATAAACGCTTATACTCATATATCCAACCAGTGCCGGTATAAATGGCAACCATATCTATGTCTGCTCTACCATTATTTACAGGGGCAACAATATTGCCTGGAAAGCATTTTGCACCAACCTCACTGTTTGCAGAAGAGCCTAGTCTTTGATAATCTGTACTAATATTCGGGTCGATTGTGCCATCGGCAAAAGTTAAAACACCATCAGAACTTATTGCTGTAATTTTAACTGCAGCTCCACCCGCTAGAGTATCTGAAGCTTTTATAAAATCATCTGTAGAATTAGGAATTACCCAAAGAGGTACAGTTACAGTTGTTCCTGTACCATTTAATTTTAAACTTTGTCTGTTGCTAATTGAGCCTTGGGTAGCATCAGCAGTGTAGACAGGGCGAAATGGCCATGTAGCTGATGTAGAAGATACTACTAAATCATCGAAATGTCTGCCATTACCATTGCCTCCAGTTAAATTGGTGATAGCAGGTCCACCTGCCCAATCCTGATAATTATCATCCATTTTGTTGAATGCAAAGCCTCTATTTGGGTGCCCCCACCACATATCTATTTTTTCATCGGCACCATTTGTATAATGGTTACCACTTGCAGCATTTGATTTTAATACTGCTGGTGTAACTGAATAATCTAAGTATGGCGTAAATACATGGCAACTGGCATAACAGGTTTGGGTACTAAATTTTGGGGTAGAATTATCAACATTCCAAAGCATTGCAAATTTATCTTCACCAAAGCCTTCTCTTGTTAAAACGCCATTTGCATCAAATGTTTTGGCAGTGGGTTCCTGCGCCCATAATTTGGTTGTGGTATTAAAATACCAAGGAGATGACTTAATATTCTTTTGATCATCTGGTACTTCGGCTAAAAAATAAATGCTGGTACCATCGTACATAGAGCGTAAAGTGGCGGGAAATTTTTGACCGATATAACCTGCAAAAAGTCCATTACCAGCATCAGGTACGGTGGGTGTAATTGCTAGTTTTTGTGCATTGTCCCAAATGGCATCAATAGTGCCATCAATAACCGGGGCACTGCTTGTTTTGTAAGCAACCAAATCAGTTGTGTTTGTAGTTGTAACAGCAACAACCTGATCCTTTTTGGTACAGTTTAAAAAAACTACTGCCAGCAAAATGGAGAGTATTGCAATCGAATAAATTTTCATATTAAAATATTTATGGTGATAACTATTGTTTGTTATGTAAATGTTGCACCATTTAACACCTGCTATTATGTTTAGAATCATAAAATTTTATGACATTAAGCAGAAATGTCATAAACCTGTCATGTGAATACATGGCGCATTTTTAAATTTAACAAACTGATTATGAATCACTTATAATCAAATAAGCTTTTTCAGCGTGTGTTTATAGCTGGTATTTGTAGAAAACTTTCTGGCTTTTGTATATAAAAACCAATTTGGGAGCCCGGCTTTTTTTAATTTGGCAACTTTACTTGCGTCGCACTCTTGTACGTTTAGCACCTAATTCAGCAGTAATAAGGCAACAATTACCTAAAAAATATTGCTTTTTTGCTGCCACAAAGGAGGAACCCCGAACCGAGCGTGGCAAGTAAAGCCAAATAAATATGCTGCAGCCGGTAACCAAAAAAGACTGATAAAGGGCAATTAATTAATTAAAACAAAGCGGGGTAAATTTTAAGGCGAAAAGCAAAAGCGTATTTTCGTGCAAACAATACATGAAAGGCGAATGACAATGCGTTTTAAAAAACTAGCAGGTAAACTGGCAAAAATTACAGGCATTAGCATTGGCAGCCTTTTGTTGTTACTATTTTTACTGCCCTATTTTTTTCCTGATACAATTGAAAATAAAATAAAGGATTTTGCCAATAGTAGTATTAACGGTAAAATAGACTTTTCAAAAGTGAGGCTTAGTTTTTTTAATCATTTTCCGGCACTTACATTAACAATGTATGATGTATCGCTAAAAGGGTCTGCCCCCTTTGCCAACGACACTTTAATTGCTGCTGATGAACTGGCTTTTGGTATTGACATCTCCTCCCTTTTTGAAAAACAATTGCGTATAGATCAATTTTTTTTAACCCATGCCAATATTAATGTGCTGGTAGATGCAGCTGGCGCGGCTAATTATAATGTGTATAAGGGCGATACCTCAACCAGCATAAACACCGATACAACCAGCACCTCGTTAAAAATTGAAAAAATAGTTATAGAAAACAGTCATCTTATTTATAACGACCAATCGCTACCCATGCGCATTAATGCGAAAGGATTTAATTACACAGGTAAAGGCGATTTAAGTAAAGACATTTTTGACCTGTATACCCATGCCGCCATTGATTCGTTGGATTTTTCGTTTGACAATGAAGATTATGTTCTGTCAAAAAAAATAAATGCTGATCTTATTACTGCAATTAATACCAACTCATTACGGCTGGAGTTTCAAAAAAACGATTTGCGCATTAACAAATTACCGGTTCAGTTTAACGGAGTTTTTGAGTTTTTGAAAAATGGATATAAAATGGACTTTAACATTAACTCAAAAGCAACACCCTTGTATGATTTGTTTACTGCCTTACCCCCAAAATATTTAGGCTGGTTACAAAAAACCGAAGTTGATGGCACGGCAGATGTAATAGCATCCTTAACCGGAAACTATATTGCAGAAACCATTACTATGCCCAGCCTGCTGTTTAATTTAAAAATTAGAGATGGTGCTATTGCCTATGATAATGCGCCAGTACCTGTAAATAATATCTTCCTCAACTTTGATGCAGCTTTACCGGGTTTAAATACGGATAGCTTACTTGTAAATATTGATTCACTTTATTTTAATGTAGATAAGGATTACTGCAGTTCTATATTACATATTAAGGGTTTAAACAATCCTTTTATTCAGGCAAAATTAAACGCTTCACTTAACCTGGAAACCTGGGATAAAGCGCTGGGCCTGGCGCCATACGACCTAAAAGGCAGGTTTACAATAACAGCAGATGCCAATGGAAAATATGCCACTACTATCATCCCAAAAGCTATAAGGGGTTTTGATACTATACTTACCAGCATACCGGTATTTCATATCAACAGTTCTTTACAAAATGGCTTTATTAAATACGAGGGTGTACCCCAGCCAATAAATAATATCAGTTTTCAACTAAACGCAAGCTGTGCAGATAGTAATTATAAACATGCAGCTTTAATACTTCATAACCTGCATGCCCAGGCCTTGCACAATGAAATTAAAGGCAATCTTCAGCTAAGTGCAGCCAGCGATATGCCGCTGGAATTAAACATACAAACCCTGTTAAATCTGGCCGATATAAAAAAGTTCTATCCGCTGGATAGTATGGAACTGGCAGGCAAACTTTCTATTAACCTGCAATCAAAAGGAAAATATAATCCTGAGAAAAAATTATTCCCGGTTACTACGGCCAAGATTAATTTGACCAATGGCAGCATTAAAACCGCTTATTATCCCCATCCGGTACAAAAAATACAGGTACAGGCCAACCTGCTAAACACCAATGGTACATTAAAAGATCTAGCGCTTACCATATTGCCCATATCTTTTGAATTTGAAGGTCAGCCTTTTAGCCTGCAGGCCAATCTAAAAAACTTTGATGACCTGCAATACAATATCAATGCAGCGGGTAAGCTGGATATGGGTAAAATTTACCAGGTGTTTGCCGTTAAAGGGTATAATGTGGCAGGTATGGTAGAAACCAATCTTTCATTACAAGGTGTACAAAGCGACGCCACCAATGGCCGCTACAATAAATTAAATAATAATGGTACCCTCACTGTAAAGGATCTTACACTAAAGGCCGATATGTTTCCCCTGCCATTTAATATCACCAATGGCACACTTAGTTTTAAACAGGATAAAATTTGGCTGGATGCTTTTCGAGGTAATTATGGCAAATCCGATTTTAAGCTTACAGGCTATGTAAACAATATTATCAATTATGCATTGGCAGATAACGAAACGCTGCAAGGCAAATTAAGCCTTAGCAGCAACCAATTGGTGGCCGATGAATTAATGGCCTATGCATCGGGTACCGATTCTGCAGCCATTGCAACAGCCGATAGTACAGGCGTTATAATTATTCCAGCTAACCTGCAAATGGATATGCAGGCAACAGCAAATAAGGTCAATTACAATGGTCTCAATCTTACAAATGTAAAAGCACAGCTATTACTCAACAAAGGCACACTCACCATAAAAAATACAGGCTTTACACTCATTAATACACCGATAGAAATGAGCGGTTCCTATACAAGTGTTTCTCCTACAAAAGCCAGTTTTAATTATCATATTAAGGCCAGTAATTTCGATATCCATAAAGCCTATACTGATATTCAGTTATTTCACGATATGGCTTCTGCAGCGGCAAAAGTAAAAGGACAAGTTTCGCTCGATTATACTTTAAAAGGCAATCTGGATGCCAACATGTACCCAGTTTACCCTACCCTAAAAGGTGGTGGAACACTAACTCTTGAAAAAGTACAGGTAAGCGGGTTAAAGCTATTTAGTGCAGTAAGTAAAGCCACTAACCGCGATAGTATCAATAACCCCAATCTCGAAGGCGTAAAAATAAATACTATTATCGCTAATAATATTATTACCATCCAGCGTACTAAAATGCGTGTATTTGGTTTCAGGCCCAGGTTAGAAGGGCAGGTAAGTTTTGATGGTAATTTAAATCTGCGGTTTAGGTTAGGTTTGCCTCCATTAGGTGTATTTGGTATACCCATGAGCATCACCGGCACACAGGATAATCCAATTATAAAAATGCGCCAGGCATCAGATGCCGATAATTTAGAAGAAACCGCACCAGAAGAGTAGGCCAGTTATAATACCAGCTAATTATTTCATAGCATCGCCGCTTGCGTCGCAATCCGTTCAGGGTTCCTCATTTATGGCAGCAAAACAACATGCGGTAATAAAATAATACGCATAAAAAAAGCAACCATTGGCTGCTTTTCAAAACTATATTATCAAAAAAATGAGTATTTATTTTTCGCCTTCTAAAAAAAGTTGCTCTCTTTTCCACCACCTAAAGCCAATATAGCCGGCAATACCCAATGGTGCAAACATCAAATATAAAATACCCGAATTCATGCCTTTGGCAGGCTTTTCACCCAACTGCGAAGCAGTTTTTGTACAAATAGAACATTGCGCATCAGCTGTTGAACTTGCGGCCACCAAAAAAAACAATACGAGATATAAAACGAAGAATTTATTTTTCATTGCTGCACTTTTCACTGCAAAGATATAACCGAAAAGGCTGCAAAAAGTTTTATCTTTCTTCTTTAAACCATCCTGTATGAACAGCCGGCGCCGATTTTTACAACAAGTTTCACTTACAGCAGGGGCATTTTCCGCTTCCAGCTTATTTAACCAGTTACATGCAGCTTCTATTGATAGTGCCAACCAACGCGTAATGGGTTTTACCAATGAAGCTATTGCGGCAGATGAAGATTACTGGAGTGTGATACAACAGGCATTTACCGTAAACCCCAATATCATTAATTTAAACAATGGCGGTGTTAGCCCTTCCCCCAAAGTAGTACAGGAAGCAGTTGAACGGTATAACAAGCTAAGTAACGAAGGTCCGTCCTATTATATGTGGCGTATATTAGATCAGGGGCGGGAGCCGCTGCGTCACAAACTGGCATTATTGGGTGGTTGTGATGCCGAAGAAATTGCCATTAACCGCAACGCCACCGAGGCGTTAAATACCGTAATTTTTGGAATGGATTTAAAAGCCGGAGATGAAGTAATTGGCACCAAACAAGATTACCCCAATATGATACAGGCCTGGAAACAAAGGGCCTTAAGAGATGGGATACAATACACCCAAATTAGTTTCGACTTTCCAATAGAAAACGACGACAACATTGTAGCGGCCTACGAAAAAGCCATTACCCCCAAAACCAAGGTAATTCATGTAACCCATATTATAAACTGGGTAGGCCAGATTATGCCGGTACAAAAAATTGCACGTATGGCTCATGCCCATGGCATTGAAGTGGTTTGCGATAGTGCGCATGCATTTGGTTTACTGGATTATAAAATTCCCGATCTGGAATGCGATTATCTGGGTACCAGCCTGCATAAATTTCTAAGTGCCCCCATTGGCAGCGGCATGATGTATATACGCAAAGAAAAAATTGAGAAAATATGGCCGCTATTATGCAATGGTCAACCAAGAAGTGCTGATATAAGAAAGTTTGAAACCCTTGGCACCCGAAGTTTCCCCATAGAACAGGGGATTGGTGAAGCGCTTAATTTCCATAATGCCATAGGCGCTAAAAGAAAACAGGAACGAATTCATTATTTAAAAAAATACTGGGCGTCTAAAGTAAAGGAAGTGCCGGGTGTGCGCATACACACATCGCTAAAACCTGAATACTCCTGTGCTATCTGCGGGGTAAGCGTGGATGGTTTAACCCCTGCTGAGCTTGATGGTAAACTGTTTGAGAAATATAAAATACATACCGTAAGCATTGTATGGGAAAACATAAGCTGTGTGCGTATTACCCCACATGTGTATACCACACTAAACGATTTGGATGTTTTGGTAAATGCCATAACTACCATTGCCACAGCTAAAAAGTAAAGTGTTTCGTTTATTTATTAAAACCAACTTACGATAAAAACCGCTGTTTTGCTGCATAGAATTGTTGCTGTACAAGAGTGCGACGCAAGTAAAGGCCCTGCCTGCTTTTTTGCCGGGCCAATACCAGTTAATTATAATATTTTAGCGGGCACGATTGCTTTTTAAAAACGAATTACTGTGAATGATAAACAGCCCGGAATTTTTTCTCTGCCAGTTATTGTAGGCGCCCTAGGTTTTTTTGTAGATGTATACGATTTACTGTTATTTGGTATTATACGTAAGCCCAGTTTAACAGCTTTGGGCTTGTCGGCCAATGAAGTATTTACACAAGGCGAATATATTTTAAGTATTCAGATGTTTGGCTTGCTGGCCGGCGGCATACTTTGGGGCATGCTGGGCGATAAAAAAGGAAGACTTAGCGTTTTATTTGGCTCGATACTTTTATATTCTTTGGCCAATATTATCAATGGATTTGTAACTACGGTTCCGCAATATACCATCATGCGTTTTATTGCCGGCGTGGGACTTGCTGGAGAGCTGGGTGCTAGTATTACTCTGGTTAGTGAATTGTTGCCCAAAGAAAAAAGAGGTATTGCCGCAGCTGTAATTGCCGGTTTTGGCATATTTGGCGCTGTTACTGCTTTCTTTGTTAGTCAGCAATTTGACTGGCGTATGTGTTATTTTATTGGCGGCGGTATGGGATTATTATTACTGTTGTTAAGAGTAAGCATTTTTGAAAGTGGTTTGTATAAAGAATTATCTAAAAGCAATGTGCCTCGTGGCAATTTTTTAATGCTGTTTAATAATAGGGAACGCTTTTTAAAATACCTGCGTTGTGTTACTATTGGCTTGCCTGCCTGGTATGTAATTGGCGTACTGGTTACTTTCTCCGATAAATTTGGTGAGGTATTTGGCATTGCCAATATAGACCCCGGCAAAGCCATTATGTATCAATACATGGGCATTGCTTTTGGCGATATTACAGTTGGCCTTATAAGCAATTGGTTAAAGAGCCGCAAAAAAGCCCTGTTTATTTTTTATGGCATTACCATCTTTTTTATTGTTTTATACTTTGCACAGGTAGCTACCACAGCGCAAGGCTTATATCTTATTTGCGCGGGTTTGGGTTTTGGCACCGGGTTTTCGGTAGTGTATATTACCATGTCTGCCGAACAGTTTGGCACCAACTTAAGGGCTACGGCTGCTATTTCAATCCCCAATATGGTACGTGGGGCGTTACCGTTAATTATTCTATTATTTCAGGGCTTAAGAAATATTACCGGCAATTTTATAATGGGTGGCTGGCTAACGGGTATTATACTAATTGTGCCAGCTATTATAGCCGCATGGTATACCAAAGAAACCTTTGGTAAAGACCTAAATTTTATAGAAGCCTGATTGGAAAATATTAATGTAGCCGGCTCTAACAAAAAGGGCAGCGGCACTTGCCACAGTTTACCCCGATAATTTCGGGGCTCGGTTCGGGGTGCTGGTTTCATGGCAGCAAATACAAGAACTATTAAAAGGGCAATATTAACTGTTAATATCCTGGCAAATCTCAATAAGCACTCCATTGGTAGTTTTAGGGTGTAAAAAGCAAACCAATTTATTATCTGCTCCCTGTTTTGGTAAGGCATTTAATAATTCAAAACCCGCGTCCTGCAGCCTTTTCATTTCGGCAACAATATCTGTAACTGCAAAAGCAATATGGTGCATTCCTTCGCCCTTTTTAGCAATAAATTTGGCTATAACACCATCGGCACTAAGGCTTTGCAGCAATTCTATTTTTGAGTCGGCAGTTTTAAAAAAGGCGGTATGTACGCTTTCGCTTTCTACCAATTCGGTTTTATAACAGGGGGTTTGCAGTAATTTTTCAAACAGGGGAATTGAGACTGTCAAATCGTTAACAGCTATGCCAATATGTTCAATTTTTTCCATGTGGAATGGTTTTCGATATGTGGAAATAGATAATGAGGCATAAGTGTGGCCCACGAAAATAAAACCATTTGGCCTAAATTTGTGTTATTCTAAAAAAGAAATTTATATGTTGAAGCTCCCTGTTTATCTGGATAATAATGCTACCACACCCATGGATCCAAGAGTGTTGGAAGCAATGTTACCTTATTTCACTGAACATTTTGGAAATGCCGCCAGCCGTAATCATCCATTTGGATGGGAGGCTGAGGAGGCGGTTGATTATGCCCGTGAACAGGTAGCCAAACTGGTTGGGGCAGATGCCAAAGAAATTATTTTTACCAGCGGTGCTACAGAAGGCGATAACCTCGGTATTAAAGGTGTTTATGAAATGTATGCTACAAAAGGCAACCATATTATTACCTGCACCACAGAACATAAAGCAGTGTTAGACACCTGTAAGCATATTGAAAAAACAGGCGGTGAAGTTACCTACCTACAGGTACAGCCGGATGGATTAATAGACTTAAAGGAACTGGAAGCAGCCATTAAGCCAACTACTATACTTATTGCCATCATGTATGCCAATAACGAAATTGGTGTGGTGCAGCCGGTTAAAGAAATAAGCGCCATTGCCAGAAAGCATGGAGTACTGTTTTTTACTGATGCTACCCAGGCAGTAGGTAAAATACCTGTTGATGTACAAAAAGATGGTATAGATATTATGGCATTTACGGGGCATAAAATGTACGGACCAAAAGGCGTTGGTGCCATATATGTACGCCGCAAAAATCCACGTGTAAAAGTTACAGCCCAAATGGATGGCGGTGGCCATGAACGTGGTATGAGAAGCGGTACTTTAAATGTTCCAGGTATTGTGGGTTTTGGTAAGGCTTGTGAAATTTGCCGGTTGGATATGGAAAAAGACACCGCACACATTAAGGTATTACGCGATAAACTGGAAAACAGTTTATTACAAATTGAAGAAAGCTATCTGAATGGTAATAAAGAACATCGCTTACCGCATGTTTCCAATATTTCATTTAAATATGTAGAAGGCGAGGGTTTATTGATGGGCTTTAATAAAAATATCGCCCTTTCTTCTGGTTCTGCCTGCACTTCTGCCTCTCTGGAACCCAGCTATGTATTAAAAGCATTGGGACTGGGCGATGACCTGGCACATAGTTCTTTGCGTTTTGGCTTAAGCCGCTTTACCACAGAAGAACAAATAGATTATACCATTGAACAAATTACCAATACAGTAAACAAGTTAAGGGAAATGAGCCCTTTATGGGAAATGTTTAAAGAAGGTATAGATATTAATACCATTGAATGGGCACACCATTAATTGCAATTAATAAACATTGTACTTATTAAATTAAATAACACAAAAAACACACAATAATGGCATATTCAGAAAAAGTGCTTGATCATTATACTAACCCGCAAAATGTAGGCACATTAGATAAATCAAGCAAAAATGTGGGCACTGGGTTAGTTGGTGCACCAGAATGTGGCGATGTAATGCGCTTACAAATTGAGGTAGACGATACCACTGGCATTATTAAAGATGCAAAGTTTAAAACCTTTGGTTGCGGCTCTGCTATTGCCTCTTCTTCACTGGCAACAGAATGGTTAAAAGGCAAATCGGTTGATGAAGCCTTACAGATTGATAATATGGAAATTGTGGAAGAATTAAACTTGCCACCGGTTAAAATTCACTGCTCAGTATTAGCCGAAGACGCTATTAAAGCAGCTATTAACGATTACCGCGCCAAGCAAGGGTTAGAACAATTGGTTTTTGAAGAAAGAATTCACTAATTCATTTTTGAAATGTTGCTATTGAAAGCCGATAACGGTTCTTTTTAGCAATATAAACGGGTTAAAATATTTCCAAAAGGATGTCTTATGGTATCAACAGACAATGCAATTTATGTAAGCGATAAAGCCAAAGCCAAGGTGCAGAAGCTGATGGAAGAAGCCGGTGTGGTAGGTGATGATTCTTATTTTTTAAGGGTTGGTGTAGTAGGCGGCGGTTGCAGTGGCCTTAGTTATAAGCTTGACTTTGATAACGAAGTAAAACCAATGGATCAGGTATTTGAAGATAAAGGCATTAAAGTAGTTACCGATTTAAAAAGCTTCTTATACCTTGTAAATACAGAATTAGATTTCTCAGACGGGTTAAATGGCAAAGGATTTTACTTTAATAATCCCAATGCCAGCCGCAGTTGCGGTTGCGGAGAAAGTTTTGCAGTGTAAAGTTTTGAGTGAATAAATAGAAAAAGCCGGTGTTGTTTAGCATCGGCTTTTTTATTGCAATATCATCTAACCACGTTTTTCCTAAAATTGAGATAAGTTTAATTACCTGCCGCATAACGCAGTACATCTAAACGTTATTTGCCATAGATTTGAAGATTATGTGGATGATCTGTATTAAAGAATGGCGACAATTTTTTAGTAGTGCCACCGGTTATATGGCCATCATTGTGTTTTTACTGCTCAATGGTTTATTACTATTTGTTTTCCCCGATACCAGCCTGCTCGATTTTGGGTATGCCTCGCTAAATGGTTTTTTTAGCCTGGCACCTTATATTCTGTTGTTTTTGGTGCCCACCATTACCATGCGCAGCCTGGCCGATGAATACAAATCCGGTACTTTCGAAATCTTAAAAACCATGCCATTAACCCCGTCGCAAATTGTATGGGGTAAATTTTTTGGTGCCTTACTTATTATTTTACTGGCCTTATTACCCACTATTATTTATGCCTTTTCCTTACAATCACTAAGTGCTACCGGCGGTTTAGATATTGGCAGCACCATTGGCAGCTATATGGGTCTGTTATTATTGGGTGCCGTATTTACCGCAGCAGGTATTTGTGCCAGCAGCTATACAAACAATACCGTTATTGCTTTTATCAGTGGCGCATTTATAGCCTTTATTTTATTCACAGGTTTTCAGGCCATTAGCAAATTGCCGGTATTTGGCAGCGGCACAGCCTATTATATAGAAATGTTGGGTATACAATTTCATTATAGCAATATAAGCAAGGGCGTTATAGATATTAGAGATATGGTTTATTTTATTGGTGTAATAGGCTTGTTTTTGATTATTACACAGCGCAATGTTGCCAACAGGTAAACGCTTTTTGTAGCCGGCAGTTGAAGCTATTATTTAGCTACTCTTGCCACGCTCGGTTCAGGGTTCCTCCTTTGTGGCGGCTGAAAAGAAAACATATCAAAACCTGCAACCCAAAGCTATTGTTGAAATATATACCAAACGCACAAGAGTGCGACGCAAGCGGCGATGCCATTTAATCTATTGCCGGGTGCAAAAACAAAAGAAGAATGAAAGTAATTACACAAATATTGAAACATAAATACTGGTGGCTGCTAATAGTAATACTGTTTCCGGCGGTAACTTATGTAGCTACCTTGTTTACCTATAGGATTGACCTTACCGCCGAAAAAAGATTTAGCCTTTCTGCACCCACAAAAACCTTATTGCAAAATCTGGATTCAACAGTGCAGATACAGGTATTTTTAACCGGCGAGTTACCGGCAGATTATAAAAAGCTAAACATTGCCACACAGGATTTACTAAACGAATTTCGCGACCTAAGCAATAATAAAGTACAGGTAAGTTTTGAAAAACCCGGCGAAGGCTTGCCCGATAGTGTAAAAGCCATGCTATACGATAGCCTGGCACAGGTTGGGGTTGTTTTTGATGCTACTCAAAATATATCAGCAACAGACGAAAAAGCCACTAATCAACTGGTAATACCGGCGGCGGTGGTAACCTATAAAGACCGCAAACCCTTTGTAATAGATTTACGCAGCAGCCGTAAAGTGTTTAAAAACTTTAATGTAGTAACAGATATACCGCAGGAAGATAAAGAAGCTACTTTAAACGCTGCCGAAGCGTTATTGGAGTTTAAGTTTGCCAATGCCATAGATAAACTTACCCGTAGTTTTGTACCTGTAGTAGCTTATGCCATTGGTAACGGAGAACCCTTGCCGGTAAATGATTTACGTGTAAACGATTTGGGCAGCAGTTTACAGGATGATTACCGGCTGGCTATTTTTGATTTAAAACAAGGTTACCCCGATGCAGACCAGATAAATGCATTAATTATTGTAAAACCAACATTGGCGTTTACTGATGAGGATAAACTGAAAATAGATCAATATGTAATGAATGGAGGTAAAGTAATTTGGTGTATTGATAAACTATATGCAGAACTGGACAGCCTGATGCGCAGCCAGGGCGATTTTGTAGCGTACGACCGCGACCTGAATATTGATGATATTTTATTTAGGTATGGTGCCCGAATAAATGATGATTTGCTGCAGGATTTAAATTGCTCAAAAATGCCATTGGTTGTAGGTCATAACCCTGACGGCAGCCCCATTATGCAAAGGGTACCCTGGCCCTATTATCCTTTTTTAAGTACAAAAAATGATAATCCCATTTCAAAAAACCTGGATAGGGTGCTACCCATATTCCCATCCAGCATAGATACTATTGAAGCGCCGGGTATACAAAAAACCATTTTGCTGGCCAGTGATACAAATAGCAGGTGCTTATCTTCTCCGGCTATGGTAAGTCTAAATAGTGTAAAAGACGAGCAGGAAATGTTATCGCTAAATAAAAGTTATGTGCCTGTAGCGGTATTGCTGGAAGGCAATTTTACCTCTTTATACGCCAACAGGCTAACCCAAAATATAAAAGACTCTGTTGCCCGGGCCAGCGGAAAGCCGTTTGCAGCTAAAGGCGAAAAATCATCGGCACAGGTAGTAATGAGTGATGCCGATATTGTTACCAATGCAGTAAGTGGTACCAATGGTCCAATGCCCATGGGGCAGTTGCCTTTTGAAGATTACAGGTTTGCCAACCGCGAATTCTTTTTGAATTGTGTAGACTACCTGGTTAGCGATAATGGCATTTTTCAGTCGCGCAATAAAGATTTTACTTTACGGCTTTTAGATAAGCAAAAAGTAACAGAACAGCGCACCAGCTGGCAGTTAATAAACATAGCTGCCCCAATTTTACTGATACTTTTATTTGGTGCCATATACCACTGGAGACGCAAACAAAAATATGCTTCCTAGCATAACAAAAAATTCAGCTTAATTTTATAGTATGACAGAGCAGGTAATATATCTGGTATTTGGTGCGGTATTATTGGTAGCATTGGTATTTGATCTTGGCTTATTAAGCAAAAAGAACCAAACCATTACCATTAAACAGGCTTTAATGCAAACCTTTTTTTGGGTGGCACTCGCATTGGGCTTTTTTGTATTTATGTGGGTAGAGCAGGATCAGAAACATGCTTTGGAATACCTGAGCGCTTACCTGATGGAATGGAGTTTGAGTATTGATAATATTTTTGTGTTCATCCTTATATTCAATGCTTTTGCAGTAAAGGAAAAATTCTATTCCAGGGTATTATTAATAGGCGTTTTAATGGCTATTATTCTGCGTGTATTGTTTATTACGGTGGGGGTAGCGGTGGTAGAGCGGTTTGAAGCAATACTATACTTTTTTGGTGCTTTTCTGGTATATACAGGCTATAAAATGTTTGTGGCCACCGAGGATGAAGAAATGGATCCCCACGACACAAAGATTTATCGGTTTTTAAAAAAATACCTTCCCCTGGCTTCGCATGACGGAGATGGCAAATACATTATGAATGAAAACGGAAGGCCTATTTATACCTCTTTATTTGTAGTGGTGGTTTTACTGGCTTCCATAGATCTTGTATTTGCATTGGATTCTATTCCTGCAGTAATGGGAATTTCAAGAGATAAACTGGTTATTTACACCTCCAACATTTTTGCAGTATTGGGTTTAAGGTCCTTATTCTTTTTGTTAAGGGGTGCCGTTAGTAAATTTGATTATCTGCCGCAGGGTATAGCAATAGTACTGATATTTATTGGCGTTAAAATGCTTACAGAACATTGGATAAACGAATGGATTGATAAGGATATTCAGGTATTTATTTCTCTAGGGGTAATTCTACTATGTATTTCAGGCTCTATTTTCTATTCTATGATTGTTAAGAAAAAGGGTGTACCAGCTGAGGTAACCGATGCATCAATTGAATAACGGGAAACAATGCATCCTTAATGTATAATTTTAAATAAATGGTAATGCCGCTATTGCCAACCGTATAAAACCAGTATTTGCAATACGATATTCAACATATTAGTGAAATAACCAAAGCCACTGCCCTTTTACATAATAAGAACACTGTAATTGAGCATTTGGCAACAGATAGCCGGCGTATTGCATTCCCTGCTACCACTTTGTTTTTTGCATTGGTAACCGAAAGAAGAGATGGACATGCTTATATTGCTGAGCTTTGCGAACGGGGCATTTCTAATTTTATAGTAGATCATTCCTTTGATAACACTCCATTTACCGAGGCGAATTTTTTAGTGGTAAAAAATACTTTGCTAGCTCTTCAAACATTGGCAGCGTATCACCGGCAGCAGTTTGCCTATCAGGTAATTGGGATAACGGGCAGTAATGGTAAAACCATAGTAAAAGAATGGCTGTACCAATTATTATCTCCTGATTATACTATTATACGCAGCCCACGCAGTTATAATTCCCAAATTGGCGTGCCGCTTAGCGTATGGCAAATGAGTGCTGAAAATAACCTGGCCATTTTTGAAGCAGGCATTTCCAAACCGGGTGAAATGGAAGCGCTGGCCAATATTATACAGCCAACCATTGGGTTGCTTACCAATATTGGAGAACCACATAGCGATGGCTTTGCCAGCCCCCAACAGAAATTGGAGGAGAAGCTACTACTGTTTACCAATACACCCATCATTTTTGGAAGGGAAACAGATATGCATAGCTGCTCACACCAATTTAAAACATCCCAACAAATAATTACCTGGGGTAACGCGGCTGGCAATGCCTGTGTAATTCAGGCAATAGAAAAAGCGCAACTCACTACCATAATCAATTTGGTCTATCATGGCCATCATCACCAAATTAATATACCATTTACTGATGATGCTTCTATTGAAAACATCATACATTGCTGGTGTATATCAACCCAACTGGGGGTTGCAGCCAGCACCTTGCAAACACGTATTAATCAATTGCAGCCGGTTGATATGCGCCTGCAACTGGTGCATGCTATTAATAACTGTACAGTAATAAATGATAGTTATAGTTTTGATATTACCTCCTTATCTGTAGCACTCGATTTTTTGGCCCAACAACAGCAACAAACCAATAGAACAGTTATCATATCCGATATTCCTGCAACCTCTTCTGAACGGGATGCCTACCTGCAGGTGATAGAAATGCTGAAGGCAAGAAATATTCATACCCTTATTACCATTGGCGAACATTGGATGGCTTTTGAATCTTTACTGCAGCAAAGTTTTCCCTTATTGCAGCAATATATTTCTACCGATGCTTTTATTTCACAATTCAACGCCAGCCATTTTAAAAACGAAGCCATTCTGTTAAAAGGTGGCCGTGTATTTGGTTTTGAAAAAATTGTGTTATTGCTGGAGAAAAAAGTACATCAAACCCTGATGGAAATTAACCTTACCGCCATAGCACATAATTTAAAAGAATATCGCAGTCAGCTGGCCCGCCATGTAAAAATGATGGTAATGGTAAAAGCTTTTGCCTATGGCAGCGGTAGTGCAGAAATAGCCGGACTGCTGCAATTTCACAAAGTAGATTACCTGGGTGTGGCATATGCTGATGAAGGTGTTGAATTACGCAAAGCCGGCATTCACCTGCCAATTATGGTAATGAATGTTGACGAAGCCGCTTTTTCAGCCATTACTGAATATAACCTGGAGCCGGAGTTATTTTCATTTCCCATATTTAATGCGTTTCTGCAATTTTTGCAACAACAGGGTGTAACAAAATACCCGGTACATATTAAACTGGATACCGGAATGCACCGCCTGGGTTTTGAGGCGGCAGATATACCACAACTGCAGCATTTGCTGGCACATAACCAGTACATGATAGTACAATCGGTATTTAGCCATCTGGCCGCCAGCGAAGACCCTAACGAAGATGCTTTTACCCAATTCCAGGCGGCACAATTTGATGAAAGTTGCAAAGCCTTAGAAGCTACGTTGGGTTATTCATTTATTCAGCATATTTCCAATTCGGCTGCTATTTTTCGTAATCATCAGCTGCAATACAATATGGTAAGGTTGGGTATTGGACTTTATGGTGTAGAAAGTGCCAATACCAATCAGGTGGCTTTACAAACGGTAACTACTTTAAAAACAACTATTGCGCAGTTGCGTCAAGTGCCTACCGGTGAAACAATAGGCTATAACAGGCGTGGCAAAACTACCAGACCATCTACCATAGCCACCATACGTATTGGTTATGCCGATGGGTTTAGTCGCAGGCTGGGCAATGGTGTGGGTAAAGTATATATTAATGGGCAACTGGCACCGGTAATAGGATCGGTTTGTATGGATATGACCATGATTGATGTAACCGATGTACCCCAAATACAGGAAGGCGATACCGTAGAAATTTTTGGCAAACACCTGCCCGTACAACAAATTGCCAGTTGGTGCCAAACCATTCCCTACGAAATTCTTACCACCATTAGCCAGCGGGTAAAACGGGTGTATGTAGAAGAGTAATTTTATTGGCCCGGCCACAGCCGTAAAGGCAGCTTTACTTGCGTCGCACACTTGTACGTTCACCTCATGGCCCGGCAAATAGTAACATAATAAAACATTGCATAATAAGCCGCCACAAAGGATGAACCCCGAACCGAGCGTGGCAAGAGGTGATGCCATATGATTTACTGCCGGCTACATAAAAACTGCATTACACCCCGCACTGATGCGCCCCATACCAGGCTGCCCCTAATAAAGGTGCCTGATCATTCATTACCACATAAATGGGTATTTGTTCGGTTAAGTCCTGCATACGGTCGCAGTCTAAATAAGCTGGTACAAAATTGCCCTGTTGTAATAAAGGAATAATTTTAGGAGGGATACCACCACCTATATACAAACCACCAATGGCCTTAAATTTTAGTGCCAGGTTAGAACATTCTCTTGCCAGGTGATGTACAAATAATTGCATGGTAGCTACACAAATATCGGCACTGCCTTCAATAGCTGCGGTACTAATTACCGCCGATGCATCTTTACCCTGCATAGCATCCTGCAGCCAGCCGGCTACCGGCATTTTTACCACCTGCTGCATATAATTAAACAAACGAACAATTCCGGGCCCCGATAATATATGCTCGATACTTACCACTTTTTCTGTTTGTTTTATAAACCGGTATAGGGCAATATCTTCTTCCGTTCTTGGGGCAAAATCTGTATGTCCACCTTCTGTGGCAAAAGGGTGGTAACCGGTTCCATTCCAAAATAAACCGGCTTCGCCCAATCCGGTACCCGGCGCAACAATACCAATATTGCCATGATGGTGTTCTTTGCCGGTATGCAGGCAAACAAAATCCGCATCTGATAAACAGGCCAGCCCATAGGCAGTTACTTCCAAATCGTTCAAAAACATTACCGGCACACCAGTTTCGGCAGCAATTTCTTTGGCAGATACAATCCAGTTAAGGTTAACAATATTGGCCACACCATCAATAACGGGTCCGGCTACGCCCACACTAATATGTTGCGGAACCACTTGCGGGTATTTTTGGTAAAAGGCCTTAATAACTGCCAGAAAAGAAGGAAAATCACGGGAATGAAACCTGTCTGCAATAACTGGTTGCAGCTGATTATTGGTTACCTGGTATAAGGCAATATTTATTTTAGTTCCACCAAGATCAGCGGCCAGCACCTGCACACCTTCGATACTTTGCGTTGTTGCCGGAAAAGCAATGGGTAAATTCATTGTTCTATCAGATTTTTATTTTGTGTAAACAGGTATTACATAAACCCTGTTCCTTATCCTGGCTTAGTTTTCCCTCCGCATCAGCCATAATACAGGTTTTATCAGGGCAATGCGGCAGGCCAAAGTTATGACCCAGTTCGTGTAAAATGGTTTTTAAAAAACGGTTGTATACCACACTATCACCAACCCCGCCACCACGTAAACGGTAAAGAGATACAACACAACTAACCCCTGGCTGGTAACCCAGCCCCATAACACCAAAATCTGTAATCTGCCCCTTGGTGGTAGAAATATCCTGTTTGGTAATAGCCAGTATACAACGTGTATTGGCAGGTTGTATGGTTTTTAGCCAGGCAATGGTACTATCTGCCCGGTATCTTTTTCGAGGCGCATACCAGGCTTTTTGTGGAAAATTGGTTCTTTGTGCAATCACTACTTTAACAGGATAGAATGCAGCTATTCCGGCTTGTATTTGTTGCAGTGTGGCGCTATCAAAATTATCTAAAGGCTGTACTACAATTACTGGTAATATTTTAGGCTGTATGCTTGCTTGCTTCTGGTTTGCATCTGGCTGGCAACCCCAAAAAATAAATGCAGTATATATTAGCAATAGCCTTTTCATGAGGCATAAAATTACAGTATCCAACTGTTGCCCAAATAAAAATGGTTGCGCTTTGCTGTAATTAAACCACAAGTAATAATGGTAACTAATTTGGTATTTCCAGCGCCTAACCATCTGCGTTGCAGGCAAATTTGCATATAACGCACAACTGTAGTAATTTGCGCCCTCATTCAGGCAGATTTGTTTATTGTTCGGCCTGTAAAAATCTGAACTAATAAACGACCGAAACTCCACTTATTTGTTTCCATCGTTTATGAATGCATTTTTATGGGCCCGGCTGCACACAAGGCATAAGGCTTCCTTGCGTCGCACACTTGTACTGCACCACAATAAGCAGCAATCATCTGCAAGGTTCAAAAAATGAAAAGTATGAAATCAATTCAGGAATGTTTAGCCACACGCATATTGGTAATAGATGGCGCCATGGGTACCATGATACAACGCCATAAATTATCAGAGGCAGATTACCGCGGGGCAAGATTTGCCAACTGGCATTGCGATGTAAAAGGCAATAACGATTTACTCAGCATTACCCAGCCCGAAATTATAAAGGGCATACATAAGCAATACCTGGAGGCAGGCGCCGATATAATAGAAACGAATACGTTCAGTAGTACCGTAATAGCTCAGGCCGATTATGATATGCAAGCCCTGGCCTACGAATTAAATGTGGCTTCAGCCCGCTGTGCAAGGGAAGCCATTACCGAATTTTTGTCAAGTCCCATAGCAAACGGCCGCGATACCGCTTATGTTGCCGGTGCTATTGGTCCTTTAAACAAAACACTAAGTTTATCACCCGATGTAAATAATCCCGGATACCGCGCCGTAACTTTTGATGAAGTGGTAAGCGCTTATTACGAACAAATAAGGGGCCTGGTAGATGGCGGCGTAGACCTTTTACTGATAGAAACCATTTTTGATACCCTCAATGCCAAAGCAGCCATATATGCTATAAAGCAGTTTTTTGCCGATACAAATAAAGAGCTGCCTATCATGATAAGCGGCACCATTACCGATGCTTCGGGCAGAACCTTAAGCGGGCAAACCCTGGAAGCTTTCTATATTTCTGTGATGCATGCAAAACCATTAAGTATTGGTTTAAACTGTGCCCTGGGTGCGGCAGAAATGCGAAGCCATATAGAAGAGCTAAGCAGTATTGCCGCCTGTTATACATCAGCCTATCCAAATGCCGGTTTGCCCAATGCCATGGGTGAGTATGATGAACAGCCACATGAAACTGCCCACTTTATTGAAGAATGGGCTGCCAAAGGGTTTGTAAATATTGTAGGTGGTTGCTGCGGCACCACACCAGATCATATAAAGCATATTGCTCAACAGGTTAAGCAAATACAACCCCGCCAGCTGCCTGTAATGGAGCCGGCTTTATAAATCTTGTTTGCGCTTAAAACCAAATTTAAACATGAGTATCCCAACAGATATTACGATAGAAAATACATCCGCTGAAGCTGCCACCATAAAACCATTTTTACGTTTGGCTGGTTTAGAGCCATTAATTGTGCGCCCCGAAACCAATTTTATCAATGTAGGTGAACGTACCAATGTTACCGGCTCTAAAAAATTTGCCCGTTTAATAAGGGAAAATAAATACGAAGAAGCTTTATCTGTTGCACGGCAACAAGTAGAAAACGGCGCCCAGGTATTGGATGTTAATATGGATGATGCCCTGCTGGATGGTGTTTTGGCCATGACTACTTTTCTAAACCTTTTACAAGCCGAGCCGGATATTGCCAAAATTCCCATTATGATAGACTCATCAAAGTTTGCTATTATAGAAGCGGGCTTAAAATGTGTACAGGGCAAGTGTATTGTTAATTCCATCTCCATGAAAGAAGGGGAAGCAAAATTTATTGAGCAAGCTATTATTTGTCAGCGCTTTGGTGCCTCAGTAGTAGTGATGGCATTTGACGAACAGGGCCAGGCCGATACCCGGGACCGAAAAGTACAGATTTGCGAAAGAGCGTATAAAATATTAACAGAGCAGGTAGGCTTTGCACCACAGGATATCATTTTTGACCCCAATATTTTTGCCGTAGCCACCGGTATAGAAGAACACAATAATTATGCGGTAGACTTTATTGAAGCTACCCGTACCATTAAACAAAAAATGCCTTTGGCAAAAGTAAGTGGTGGTGTTAGTAATATTTCTTTCTCGTTTAGGGGTAACGATCATGTGCGTGAAGCGATGCATAGCGTATTTCTGTATTATGCCATTAAAGCTGGTATGGATATGGGTATTGTTAATGCAGGTCAGCTGGTGGTATACGATGAAATTGAACCAGACCTGCGCCGCCTGTGTGAAGATGTGTTGTTAAACCGAAATAACGACGCCAATGAAGCTACTGAACAACTAATACAATTTGCCGATACAGTTAAAGCAAAAGGCAAAACAACCGTTAAAGACGAAACCTGGCGACATACCACCGTAGAAGAAAGATTAAAACATTCCCTGGTAAATGGCATTACCGATTATATTGACGCAGATACAGAAGAAGCCCGTTTAAAATATCCCAAACCATTAGATGTAATTGAAGGGCCACTGATGGATGGTATGAACATAGTAGGCGATTTATTTGGCAGCGGTAAAATGTTTTTGCCACAGGTAGTAAAAAGTGCCCGTGTAATGAAGAAATCCGTAGCTGTTTTAACCCCCTATATTGAAGCTGAAAAGGAAGAGCGCAGACAGGCACATATTACTGCCGGTACTGTAAATGAAGAAGGTGCGGGTGCAGCTAAAATTTTATTAGCTACCGTCAAAGGCGATGTGCACGATATTGGCAAAAACATTGTAGGCGTTGTATTGGGCTGTAATGGCTACGATATTGTAGACCTGGGTGTGATGGTTTCTACTGATAAAATTTTAGATACTGCCCAAAGAGAACAGGCGGATATTATTGGCCTTAGCGGGTTAATTACCCCATCGCTGGACGAGATGGTGCATGTGGCCCGTGAAATGAAACGCCGTGGGATGCAACAACCATTATTAATTGGCGGTGCCACTACTTCACGTATGCATACGGCTGTAAAAATTGCCCCCGAATATGATTTGGGCGTAATACATGTACTGGATGCTTCCCGCAGTGTAACCGTGGCCGGCTCATTATTAAACAAAGACAATAAGCCCGAATTTCTGCAAACCATAAAAGCCGAATACGATAAACTTAAAACCGATTTTGGTAATAAAAAAAGCAATAAACAATATCTTCCCATTGTTGAAGCGCAGGCCAACCATACGGTTATAAACTGGAATAATTATTCGGCTCCCGTTCCGCAGTTTTTAGGTACACAGGTATTTGATAATTTTTCGCTGCAACAATTAAGGGACTATATTGATTGGAAACCATTTTTTATAGCCTGGGAAATGCATGGCAATTTCCCCGAGATACTTACAGATGCCGTTATTGGAAAAGAAGCAACCAAGTTATATAACGATGCCAATGCATTGCTGGATACCATTATAGCAGAAAAATGGCTACAGGCCAAAGGCGTTATTGGTTTTTATGAAGCCAATACCACGGCCCCCGATACCATTGCCGTTAAGGATGGTAATGAAATATTGCATTTGGAAATGTTGCGCCAGCAAATAAAGAAAGCGCCAGGTCAGCCCAATCTTTCTTTGGCCGATTTTATTCAACCGGCTACAACCAATGCATCAACCGATTACCTGGGCGCATTTGCGGTTACCATACATGGTATTGAAACACATATTAAACGTTTTGAAGCGCAGTACGACGATTATAATAAAATTATTTTACAAGCCCTGGCCGACCGACTGGCCGAAGCTTTTGCAGAATGCCTGCACCAGCAGGTACGCAAAACTTATTGGGGTTATATGCCTGATGAAACCTTAAGCGGCGATGATTTAATAAAAGAAAAATACACCGGCATACGCCCCGCACCGGGCTACCCTGCCTGCCCCGATCATACTGAAAAATATAAATTATTTCAGCTGCTACATGCCACAGAAAATATTGGTGTGCAATTAACTGAATCGCTGGCTATGTATCCCGCTTCATCAGTTTGTGGCTGGTATTTTAGCCACCCGCAAAGCCAGTATTTTGGGGTTGGTAAAATTCAGCCCGACCAGTTTGCACAGTATGCCCAACGCAAAGGCTTTACCGAAGCCGAGGCTGAAAAATGGCTTAGACCGGTAATGGATTAATTTAATCAGGAAACCAGCTATGTGCTACTATTATGCTTTACTTGTGTCACTCACTTGTACGGCTGGTAATGCTATGCAGCTTACCAAAGCAAATTGGTACAGCGGTTATGGTTTATCCCTGCCAATAAAGCGGCATTGCCCCAATAAAAAACCAATGGCTTTTTCCACATTTCTTTCCACGCTTGCTGCTGTTTTAAGATGTGCAATATAACGTACAATTTCAAGTTGTAAGGATGGGCGCAGTTGGCTGAAAATAAGGGCAGCCTCTTTATTTTGCAGCAATGCTTTTTCAAGCGTTGGGTGGGGAGCGATTGTTCTATTTGCTGCATCATAAACAATGGTAATATCAACCAATTCACCTATTCTTTTTGGTGAATTTTTTAGCATAGCGGTATTTACATAAAACCGCCAAATACCATTATATTTTACCAGTGTTTGCGTGTATGCTTGTTGATTGATGGTTCCTTTAACAGGTATATTGCCTTTTTTTTTGCCGGCCTGTATAAAAATGGCTTGCAAAATATCTTCGGGTACTAACACATATGGGTTTACACCAACAATTTGTATTTGTGCCCTAAAGCTATGTGTTGCGTGCATGGATTATGTTTGGAATGGCACTAAATTACATAAAGACGCCATAGCGTCTTTATGTATCAATAATAATTTTAGGCATTTTCACCAATATTCAAGTGGCGGTCCCAATGGTTTTATTTTGAACTGGCTGAGAATAGCTCCCTGTTGTATCTAACCGTACAAGAGTGCGACGCAACGGATGCTACATGCATTGCTGTAGCCCGGCTAATAATTTACTTTACTTTTTATGTTTTCGTTTCTAACAAGGCGGTTAAAAAAGTTGGCTGCGTTGCCAATCATAAAGTCATCGGTAAAACCACTATCGCCATTATTACCATGACCGGCACCAGGTAAAATATTGGCAATAGCAGGTTGGCCATTGGCAATAAGTTGCCTGTACAAGCAAAGCGATCCGTATAATTGCTGGTAATTGCTGCAACCCAAATAAGTGCCATGGTCTACGGGTACCACATCATCGGCGCCGCCCTGAAAAAATATAGTAGGAATAGCTTTTGAGGCATTGATTAAAGCAGAATCGGGCAGGGCACCGGCAATGCTGCAAATGCCTTTTATGGTGTAGGTGTTGATTAGGTTATTGCCCGCATTTTGTACGCCACCCAATTTGGCAGCAACAGCAGGATACCTTGATTGCATATATTTATCGTTTTCGTAACTGCTGGTTTGCACAACCACACCACCTGCACTGGCACCACTAACAAAAATCCAGTTAGGGTCAATATTATATTCATCGGCATGTGCTACCAGATAACGTAGCGATGCATTAATATCCTGTACGGCACGGTACATGGCTTCGTTAAGTGAAGTAGTATCGCCCTGGCAACTGGCGGCACCGGCACCATTCCAACCCAGGCGGTAATTGATGGTTACAGCTACAAAGCCAGAGTCGGCATAGATCTGGCATTTACTGCCTGCGCTAGCTTTGTCGCCAGAGTAGAAGCCACCGCCATGTACATTAATTACCAGCGGATATTTTTTACCGGCTTTGGCATTGGTGGGCTGATAAATATCCATGGTTAGCGCCTGTGTATTGCCCTGCCAATCTTTATTGGTGGCAAATACTACATTGCTTGTTATATTGCCACGTTGTTGTGGTGGCGGTGTTGTAATGATATTATTAGAACTGTTTTTAGAGCAGCCTACCTGTAGTGTTAACAATAAAGCCATGCTTAGATAGCTTAGTGTTGTACGAATTGTTATCATTGTTTGGTGGTATTTGTGTTGCTATGATTTTTTTGAGTGTAGCAAGTTTAATACCAGTTTACTGTTTTAACAATTTGCAAACGAAATGAGGTGCTGTACAGGTATTTTAGCCGGTTAATCGGGAAACATGGTTTTATCTAAACCGGGTATAATGTTTAGTGCATTTTTATAATATACCTTTTTTAGTATGTCATCTGGCAAACCAATGCCATACATGCGCCAGAAAGCATGGTATTTTTTGTGGTAGGGAAAATATTCATCTTCAGTTTCCAATACCCTGAAATAAGTACTGTATTCTGAGGGCACCCAGGAGTCTTTACCAAATAAAATTCTATTTTGATAGGTAGTAAAAAAGGTTTTGGCAGCTTTTGGCTGCCGGCCCAGCTCAGCAATTACAGCGCCAAATTCTACATATACATTGGGCAAGGTATCCAGCAGGTGGCCCAGTGTAGTTAAATCGTTGGCATACCAGCCAAAATGTGCCGCAATAAAAATGGTATTGGGGTGTTTGCTAAATAGGTGATGTTGATCATCAATTAATGTTTGCCAGGGCGCAGGGTTGGTATTGCTTCTTTTACGGTTGGGGTGGGTGGCAATTTCCAGCCAGCGTTCGTTGTTTTCATCTTCAGCATCCCAAAAGGGTTTGGGGTCGGCAGTATGAATAAGCACCGGAATATGCAGCTCACCACATTTCGACCAAATGGCATCTAAACGGGGGTCATCAATTTTTATATATTGGCCCTTCTCATCTTTAAATTCCATACCCAGGTCCTTGTAAATTTTTAAACCACAGGCGCCTGATTGTACATCTTTTTCCAATTCCTTAACGGCCCTTTCTGTCCAACCCGGCTCACCAAAACCAACAAAAGAAAGATTGGTAAAAAATACCATTCTTTTTGAGCCGGTGGCTGTTACTTTATTTATGGAGTTTACCAGATAGCTATTACCCTGCACATCAAAATCGCCGTTTACTTTACCGGGTGTGGATTTGTAGGCTTTGCCACTTAGGTTTACCATTACCTGTAAATTCAGTTCATCCATTTGTTGGTAGAGTTCTTTTATATCCTGGCGGGGCACATTCCATTGGTGATTATGTACATCAATAAAGGGAAATTTTGCTTTGGTAACAATATGCTCAGGCACTTTCAAAGTAGAAACAGGATTGTATTTTTCAAAATCCATTTTAGGATTTTCTTTTTGGGCACAGGCGCAAAAGCTAACAGTAATCAAAATGCCAAAAGCCAGTATAACATGTTTCATTATAATCGGGTATTTTAATAAAGATAATTGTTGTTCTAACACCAGCGCAGTCAATAGTACGGTTGGCAATTAAACCTGCCTTTTTTAACTATTTTAATACAAGCAGAATATTATATAATTATTAGCCGGGCAGCAGATACCATCCTGATCGCCGCTTGCGTCGCACACTTGTGCCTTCGGGGCTGTGGGCAGCAAAAAAGGGGTATTTGCAAATTACCAACCAACAATAATTGCATGATATATGGCACAA
>NZ_WHPF01000050.1 GCF_013106755.1 Limnovirga soli
GATACCTACATTACCGCCTCCCTGATTTATGATCAATGGAGCCCAGGCAGTTAACGTATTATTATGTGCCCCAATAGTTGCTTTACCTAACAGGTTGCCCATTACCACCCTGTCACTTGTAGTGGCGCCAAAGTTACCTGCAATCCAGTCTGCTGTACCTGTACCAGGGTTAGTAGTGGACACCCTGAGTCCTCCAAGTCCGCTTATATCAAGTTTGTTGGCTGGTGTTGCTGTTCCGATACCAAGACGTGCATTGGTATTGTCCCAAAATAAATTTGCATTGGTACCAAGGGCCGTTGTGCCTGTCCAGAAAGCCAGATTCCCTGCTACACCGGTGCCTGTTATGGTACCGCCACCTGCTGGCGTTTGCCAGCTTGCCAAACCATTGGCGTCTGAAGTAAGCACTTTACCAAGGCCTTGC
>NZ_WHPF01000051.1 GCF_013106755.1 Limnovirga soli
AATGGCTACATTACCGCCTCCCTGATTAATGATTAATGGAGCCCAGGCAGTTAACGAATTATTATGTGCTCCAATAGTTGCCTTACCTAACAGGTTGCCCATTACCACCCGATCACTTGTAGTGGCGCCATAGTTACCTGCAATCCAATCTGCTGTACCTGTGCCAGGGTTAGTAGTTGACACCCTGAGTCCTCCAAGGCCGCTTATATCAAGTTTGTTGGCCGGTGTTGCTGTACCGATACCAAGACGGGAATTGGTATTGTCCCAAAATAAATTGGCATTTGTACCAAGGGCGGTTGTACCTGTCCAGAAAGCCAGATTCCCTGCTACACCGGTGCCTGTTATAGTACCGCCTCCTGCTGGCGTTTGCCAACTTGCCAAACCATTGGCGTCTGAGGTAAGTACTTTACCCAAACCTTGT
>NZ_WHPF01000052.1 GCF_013106755.1 Limnovirga soli
ATTTGATGAATTACGGTGCGAATTTGATGAATTACCAAGCGAGTTTGATAAATGACGGTGCAAGAATGATTGATTACGGTGCAAATTTGATGAATGACGGAGCGAATTTGATGAATGACGGAGCAAGTTTGATGGATTACGGAGCGAGTTTGATAAATGACGGAGCAAGTTTGATGGATTACGGAGGGAGTTTGATGAATGACGGAGGGAGTTTGATGAATGACGGAGAAATAATGATGGATTACTTTGCGGATTTGATGAATTACAAAGTGGGTAATAAGTACCATGCAAAAAAGTGTGTGCCTGAAGGTGCTTCTATAATTGAAATCGTTTCCCAAAAGTGTTTGGTTACTTTCTTTGCCTTGATGTATAGAAAGGCAACCGGAATGGGAGGTTGCGCA
>NZ_WHPF01000053.1 GCF_013106755.1 Limnovirga soli
TGTCATCTCCTAAAAAAACTTGACACATTTTGAGCAAAAAGTTTTTCAAAATGAGTAAAGAAAACTACACAACACTGGTATCAGAATCGTTTGATCAGGTTGATGAAAAGTTAACATATGAGGTGCCCTTTAGACGATGGCTGGTTCGAGAAATTGAAGAGCAACGACTTACGATATCAGAAGCCATCAAGCGTTTTAATTTTAATCCAGTCAATGGTGGCAGTCTTATATATGCATGGCGATGTAAATATGCACCAGAAATGGTATTAGATTTGCCTTTAATGACTGAAAAGGAAAAACAACATTTAGAAACTCTTCAAAAGCAGTTAAAGACAATTGAAAAGCAATTAGAAGATGCCCGGATGAAAAATCTTGCCTTAAATACGCTCATAG
>NZ_WHPF01000054.1 GCF_013106755.1 Limnovirga soli
AAGTAATTTTAGGAGGGGTCAAATTTGATGAATGACGGAGCAAGTTTGATGAATGACGGAGCGAATTTGATAAATGACGGAGCAAGTTTGATGAATGACGGAGCAAGTTTGATGGATGACGGAGAGAATTTGATGAATGACGGAGCAAGTTTGATGAATGACGGAGCGAATTTGATGGATGACGGAGAGAATTTGATGGATGACGGAGCGAATTTGATGGATGACGGAGAGAATTTGATGGATGACGGAGAGAATTTGAGGTACTATGCAAATAAGTGTGTAGTAATATCTAAATAAGTGTGTAAGTATGGAAGATTCGGCTAAGAAGTAAAAGTGTACCCCCCAAGA
>NZ_WHPF01000055.1 GCF_013106755.1 Limnovirga soli
GGCCAAGCCCACCATCAACAGCAGGGAAATACTGTTCAATCCCTTAAGCAAACTAATCACCAGGGTAATTTCCTCCCTAAACAGTACCGATGCAAGCCCCCAAATCAAGGCCGATGCCAAAGGCCTTGCTGATAAAATCCGGGGCTTCGGTTTAAGCAAACCAAAAGCAGCACCACCGGCAGATGGCACCACTCCACCCGATGCCGATTTTGTAAGCAAAAGCCACTTAGGTTTTGTACAGCGGGCAGATAATTTTAAAAGCCTCATCGAATTATTAAAAACCGAACCGGCATACACCCCCAACGAGGCAGATTTAACCACCGCATCATTAGCCACATTG
>NZ_WHPF01000056.1 GCF_013106755.1 Limnovirga soli
AGCAAAGCCCACCATCAACAGCAGGGAAATACTGTTCAATCCCTTAAGCAAACTAATCACCAGGGTAGTTTCCTCCCTAAACAGTACCGATGCAAGCCCCCAAATCAAAGCCGATGCAAAAGGCCTGGCGGATAAAATCCGGGGTTTCGGTTTAAGCAAACCAAAAGCAGCACCACCGGCAGATGGCACCACTCCACCCGACGCCGATTTTGTAAGCAAAAGCCATTTAGGATTTGTTCAGCGGGCAGACAATTTTAAAAGCCTCATCGAGTTATTAAAAACCGAACCGGCATACACCCCCAACGAGGCAGATTTATCCACCGCATCATTAGCCACATTA
>NZ_WHPF01000057.1 GCF_013106755.1 Limnovirga soli
ATATTTTGCTACGTCAAGCTCCATCGCAATGTTGGCATACATGCGTTTTAACCGGGCATTTTCTTCTTCCAAATCTTTAATTCGCTTTAACTCGGAAGCTTCCATGCCACCATAGCGCTGACGCCATTTATACAAACTGGCTTTACTTACACCGTGATCACGGTTAATATCTTCGGCACTTTTGCCGTTATCAAACTCTTTGAGAATGCCTGCTATCTGCGCAGGACTAAATGTACTTTTTTTCATGTTTTACAGTTTTAAAATTAAACATTTTGTCTATTTTTAAACCGTACTGTTTTTGGGGAAGCTTACC
>NZ_WHPF01000058.1 GCF_013106755.1 Limnovirga soli
AATGACGGACCAAGTTTGATGGATGACGGAGCGAGTTTGATGGATGACGGAGCGAATTTGATGAATGACGGAGCGAGTTTGATGAATGACGGAGCAAGTTTGATGGATGACGGAGCGAATTTGATGAATGACGAAGCGAGTTTGATGAATGACGGAGCGAGTTTGATGGATGACGAATGATATTACTGGGTACTATGCAAATAAGTGTGTAGTAATATCCAAATAAGTGTGTAAGTATGGAAGATTCTGCTAAGAAGTAAAAGTGTACCCCCCAAGAGTGTTTGTCACTTTCTATGTCTTGATA
>NZ_WHPF01000059.1 GCF_013106755.1 Limnovirga soli
ATAGTACCATAGAAGTCATTCATCAAATTCGCTCCGTCATTCATCAAACTTGTTCCGTCATTCATCAAATTTGCTCCGTCATCCATCAAATTTGCTCTGTCATCCATCAAACTTGTTCCGTCATTCATCAAACTTGCTTCGTCATTCATCAAATTCGCTTCGTCATCCATCAAACTTGTTCCGTCATTCATCAAACTTGCTTCGTCATTCATCAAATTCGCTCCGTCATTCATCAAACTTGCTTCGTCATTCATCAAATTTGCTCCGTCATTCATCAAAATTGCTTCGTCATTCATCAAATT
>NZ_WHPF01000006.1 GCF_013106755.1 Limnovirga soli
CCGCCAGGTACTATGCAAATAAGTGTGTAAGTACTACGTTCAATCACTCACCGATAAAGCCCAATAATGTATCCAACCGTACAAGAGTGCGACGCAAGTAAAGCTGCGGTATAAACTACTGCCCGGCCAATAAGGCTTTTAAGCGCAGCGCTTATTATCTTTACAGCATGAACAAAATTATATTGGTTACAGGTGCTACTTCGGGTTTTGGGAAAGCCATTGCTGAGCAATTTGCCGCCAATGGCTGGGATTGTATTATTACCGGCCGCAGGGCAGAGAAATTAACGGCCCTTAGCGAACAACTGGTGCTTAATTATGGTGTTAAAGTATTGCCACTGGTGTTTGATGTGCAGGACAGACATGCAGTTTTTGCCGCGTTAACTAGCCTTCCCACCGAATGGAAGCAGATAGATGTATTGGTGAATAATGCCGGACTTGCATTGGGCCGCGATAATTTTGAAACCGCATCCATTGACGATTGGGATACCATGATTGATACCAATGTGAAGGGCTTGCTATATGTATCGAAAGCTGTACTGCCCTATTTTACCGCACACAATAAGGGGCATATTATTAATATTGGTTCTACGGCTGCCAAAGAGGTTTATGCCAATGGCAATGTATACTGCGCCACCAAATCGGCCGTGGAAGCCATTAGCAAAGCACAACGTATTGACCTGTTGCCACATCGTATAAAAGTAACTGCCATACACCCCGGCGCAGTGGATACCGAATTTTCGCTGGTGAGGTTTAAAGGCGATGCTGCCAAAGCAAAAGCAGTGTATGATGGTTACCAGCCCTTGGTAGCGGAGGATATTGCTGCTACTGTTTTTTATTGCGCCAATTTACCCGAACATGTATGTATTAACGACCTGGTAATTACCTGTACAGCGCAGGCTAATTCGCTTACTACTTTTAAAGGATAAAACCACTAATTAGCATGCAGGTGCTGTGTTGGCGGGGTGGCCATACGGTTCTCGTAACCGGGTGGTGCAAAACGGGGATCTTGTATTAAAACAGAATCGGTTAGGGTGTACATAAAAGCGCTTAGCTGTCCAATTTCAAAATTGGACAATGGTATGCCATGTAACAGCAAAGAATCGGTAGTGGGGCCCTTTACTACTGCCGTGCGATAAAAATTAAGCACACTTAACAAAGAAACAAAACGGCCATCGTGGCCATAGGGAAAACTTAGCTGCACATTGCGTAATGTGGGTACTTTAAACAATAAAGAATCTTTTGCATTGCCGGTAATCTTCATACGGCCAATATCCTGTAAATAATCATCCATTGGCAGCCCGGCATTACGATAGCTTAGATCGGTAAATAAGGGCGGTGTATGGCAGCTGATACATTTTTGCTGAAACATATTATACCCCAGCCGCTGTGGCAGGTTAAAACTGTCTTCCCCACGCATTACCCTATCATATTTACTATTGGCACTTACCATCATTACTACAAACTGGCTTAATGCTTTGGTTAGTCGTTGGGTATTGATGATTTCATCGCCAAAAGCGGCTTTAAACATGCGGCGGTAGGCGGTATCGGCTTTTAATTTGGCCAGCACATTGTCAAGGGTTTCGGCCATTTCGTTGGGGGCGGTAATGGGTGCCAGTGGTTGCAGGTCTAAATGATTGATGCCACCATCCCACATAAACTCTTTTTGCCAGGCCATATTTACCAATGTAGGGGCATTGCGTTTGGTAAAAGTATAATTATAGCCATGGCTTAGGTTATGATCGTAGGTGGTAAATGCGGCAAATTGCTGGTGGCAGGCTGCGCAGGAAAAATTACCATCCTTGCTTAAGCGGCCATCGTAAAACAGTTTTCGCCCAAGTTGAAACCCTTCCTGGGTTAAAGGGTTTTGTTTAAAATTATATACCGGTTTGGGCCAGCCTTTTGGCACTACAAATGCCAGCGGATGAGTTTGTGGTACCGCTGTAAATTTTACCCAGCTTACACTGCATAAACCGGCCAGTAAAATAAATAATATGGTATAGGCTAATTTCAAGGGTTGGGTATAATGCTAAACATGTGCTGGTAATTATCCGCCATTTGAACAGCCAGTGGGCCAGGTTCATGACAAATGGGATGTTGTGCAATTTGCAAAGGCTGCAGGGCAATAAACCATTGCAGTATGTTTACCTGAATTGTAATGGTACCATTGTTTTTTATAACCATTGGCTGGGGCAAGTTTAATACAACCGTTCTTACCGTTTGCTGCTGTGGTTTATAGCCACCAACATGATAACTAAATGCATGTTGGGGCGTTTTGGCTACAGGGGCATTGCCTTCCAGTTTGGCCATGATATAGCCGGAGTTCCATGTCCAGAACATGCCTTTTGCCGGGTCCAGTGCACCTGTTTGTACACCACTTACATTCTTTACACTATCCACCCCCACCATAAATTGTATGGACTGGATCGTGTTGAGTGTGGTAGGTAACTGCAATTGTTTGGAATTACTATCGGCTTCGTTGATTAGGAAGTAATCATTGGCGTATTGCTGTTCACCATCGCCTTTTAATACCAAATTGGAGATATAATATTTAAACCCGCTGATAGTAAATGATTCGCCGGCCGCATTGGTGTAAAAGCTATCTGGTTGTAATGGTGTATTTCCAACTGTATGTACCCATTGTATGGTGCAGGAATGCCCTGAAGGCTGCTGTGCATGCACAATTGTTATCTGCAAAATTAGCAGTACAACCAAACAGCCAACATATTTGAAACAATACCTCATGATGGGTACAAATATATTTGATTGTAGGCTGATATTATAGGACTGTTTATTTAGGCATTTGCTAATTGGCTGTTAACTAAAAGCTAAGGGCTAACAGCTAAAAGCCCTATGACGAATAGCATTACTACAGTACAAGTGTGCGACGCAAGCAAAGCTACATCTGGCTCTCCTGCCCGGCCCATCCATTATTTAAACATCACCGTTTTACCTGTTTTGGCCGATTCCCTTGCGGCATCTAAAATTTTTACTACCATCATATTGGTTTTTAAAGCATACACACCATTTTCGGGCACTTCAATTTTCTTTCTTATCACATCTGCCAGGTATGCAAAAGGATCGGTATAAACGGGCACATCCGCAGCACTCACCTGTATGGTTTGTTCGGGTACAGATTCTTTATTCCTAATGCGCATGGTATTATTGTTTACGGTTATGGCATAGCCTTTTTGACCGTACACTTCCATATCTTTCCGTCCAAAGGGCCAGTTCCACGAAGCCTGAATAATGCATTGTGCCGCCGGATAGGTAAGAACAATGGTGGCTTCATCGTCTACTTTGGGATAAATAAGCGGCTTATACTGTTGGGTGATAGCCGTTACAGAAATGGGCGCTTCGCCCTTCATTAAATAGGTAATTAAATTGGCGCCATAGCAACCAAAATCTACCAATGCTCCCCCGCCATTTTGCACAGGATCTGTTAACCAGTTAAAAAACTCGTTGGATACCCCAATTTCTTTGGGGCCCTGGTGACCATCATGAATAATCACTTTGGTAATATTGCCCATATAATTGCTGTCGTTAACCAGCTGATAGGTTTTTACCGTGGAGGGATACCAGGAAGTTTCGAAATTGGTGAGCAGGAATATATGGTTTTGCTGTGCCAGTTGCTGCATCCTCAAGGCATCGGCGTAATTGGTAGACAATGGTTTTTCTACCATTACATGTATACCACGCGGCGCACAGGCTTCTACTACTGCGGTATGCTGATAAATAGAGCCAAATGCAGCTACGGCCTCTGGTTTAACTGCCTCCAGCATGGTGGCTAAATCGGTAAAAAATAGTGAGGCCGGCAAGTGGTATTTGGTAGCATAACTTTGTGCCAATGCTGTGTTGGGTTCGTAAATGCCTACCAGAGAAATATCGGTTTTATCCTTGCGCTCAAAAATCCATACGGCATGGCCATGGGTAAGTCCGGCAATGGCTAAACGTACCGGCGCAGTTGATTGTGCGTTTGCCATAAATAGTGCCGCATTACACAAAATAGTTAGCAGCAGACAGTAAAGATATTTTTTCATTAAAGCATGTTTTAGCAATCGAAATAAAAATGGTGACTATCTGTTTTTAAAGATACATCTTTATTGGCCCGGCAATAAAATAAGCAGCAGCTTTACTTGCGTCGCACACTTGTACCGTAGCATTGGATGGAGCTTTTAAAGGCAAAGAAGATGAAGAAAGGGTTGGGAACAAAGCTTCATCTGGCAAATCTTAGTGAAAACTATTTTCCAATAATCTATAGAAAGCCAAAAAATGTTGTTTGTTCGTTTCTTTAATTAGCGGCTGTATGGATTGTTTCATTGTATTGAGGCAGTTTTTTTCCTTGCCTTCACAATTAATAGCTATTTCACCTGCAATTATTTTAGCCCAATTGGTTAAAAAAGATTTATCAATTATTGGGTTGCCTGAATATAAAAACGCAATTAAATCATTAGGTTTTTTTTGAAAAAATTCATTGCCGGAATAACCTATCGCTTCTGATAATGCGCCATCTGAACTGAAAGCCATTTTTGAAACCAAATAAATATAAAATGGCCTTGTGCTATTGTTCTTTGTAAAAAGGCTATCAATAATTGACAATGTTTTTTCGTCGTCCTTTGCTTTAAACTTCTTATTATAAAAATCTTTTGCCGCAGTTGATACTTGTTGATTATCCAAATATAATTGTATGTTAACAAGTGCCTGACCATTAGCATTACTACAACATAATAAAAAGATAAAAATGAATATTTTCATAATGTACAAAATAAATCTAAACTATGAAGCGACAATACGTTTAAGGACTGGTTTAGCGCTTATCAAATTACTCTTTTGTATTTAAATTTTTTGCCTTGGTTTAAAAGTAATTGGTTGCTGATAAAGTTGCTGCCCATAGCACGGAACGTACAAGTGAGTGACACAACAGCAGATGACACTAGAGAAAGAGCCGACTAACAATAAAAATCCCCGCTACCATTATGGCAACGGGGATTTTTGCATTATGAATTTAATTACAAATGGCTTAATACCTGCTCGCCCATGGCATCGGTGCCCAATATCATTTCGGGGGCAGTGGTGGCATCGGCTATATCACGGGTGCGATAACCAGCTTTTAATACCTGGTCTACTGCATGAATAACCAGTTCTGATTCTGCCTTCATACCAAAGGAAATATCGAGCAATAATGCGGCTGATAAAATAGAAGCCAGCGGATTGGCTACGCCCTTACCGGTAATATCATGCGCAGAACCATGAATAGGCTCGTACACACCGGTACCATCGCCAATGGAAGCAGAAGCAAGCATACCCATTGAACCGGCAATTTGCGAAGCTTCATCGGTAAGAATATCGCCAAACAAGTTGGCAGTAACTACCACATCAAAGCGACAAGGGTCTTTAATTAACAGCATGGCGGTAGCATCCACAAACTGGTATTCAACTTCCACATCAGGATATTCCAAGGCCAGCTTTTGAATTTCTTCTCTCCATAAACGACTGGTTTCTAAAACATTGGCCTTATCTACTGAACATAATTTTTTACGTCTTGTACGGGCAGCATCAAAGGCTTTTCGGCCAATGCGCTCTACTTCAAAACGGCTGTATTCTGCCACATCGTAAGCAGTGTCGCCATTGTTTTTACGGCCTTTATCGCCAAAATAAATATCACCGGTTAATTCGCGGAAGAACAGAATATCTGCACCTCTAAGAATTTCTGGCTTAATGCTGGATGCCGCCAATAATTCATCAAATAATTTTATGGGGCGCAGGTTGGCATACAGGCCCAACTCCTTACGCATTTTTAATAAACCTTGCTCTGGACGCACTTTGGCAGAGGGATCGTTATCGTATTTAGGATGACCTACTGCACCAAACAAAACAGCATCAGAGGCTTTCATTTTTGCCAAAGACTCTTCAGGCAATGGATTACCGGTAGCTTCTATGGCCACATGACCAATTAAAGCTTCATCGTACGTAAACTCGTGACCAAATTTTGCAGCCACTTTATCTAACACTTTTTTACCTACTGCTGTAACTTCCTGGCCAATACCATCGCCGGGAACAATAAGAATTTTTTTGTTTGCCATATATGTTGTTTGTTGAAGCAAGACCCATTAGCAAAAAGCAAGTGGTCTTATAAACTATAATTGAAAATACTTACTTAAAAATATCGGCCACTGGCTAAATTATATTCAGCATTTTTTGGGTGGCTATAATTGCTGAAACAGTTTGGTCACTATCAAGACCTCTTGTTTTAAACTCTTTCCCTTCCTTACTCCAGGTTATAATGGTTTCGCATAAAGCGTCAGATTTACCACCCGGCGGAATACGCACTGCATAATCAGTTAGTTGTGGCAGGCATATTTTTTTATCGGCATAAACTTTTTTCAGGGCATTCATAAATGCATCGTATTGTCCATCGCCCTGTGCATGTTCTTCAAATACTTCGCCATCAATTTTAATACGCAGGGTTACCGAAGGCCTTAAATCTTTAGAATGCGTTAGTACATAATTTTCTACGGTTACATTCTCCTCAACTGCACTATAGCTATCCAATACATCAGAAATGATATAAGGTAAGTCAGCCTGCGTAACCACTTCTTTTCTATCGCCCAGTTCAATAATACGCTGGGTAACTTTTTTAAGATCTGCATCAGATAATTGAATACCCAGTTCGTTCAGGTTATTTTCTATATTGGCTTTGCCGCTGGTTTTACCCAGTGCATATTTACGCTGGCGGCCAAAACGTTCGGGCATTAAATCGTTATAATACAGGTTGTTTTTCTTATCTCCATCGGCATGTATGCCGGCGGTTTGGGTAAATACATTTTCGCCAACCACGGGTTTGTTGGCAGGTATCATAAAGCCTGAAAAGTTTTCAACCAGCTTGCTTACCTTATACAACGATTGCTCTTTTACTGAAGTGGTTACATTTTTTACATAATCATTCAACACGGCAATGGCGCTGGCAAGTGGTGCATTTCCGGCTCTTTCACCCATGCCGTTTACCGTTAGGTGCAAACCGTGGGCACCTGCTTTTACCGCTTCCAGCACATTTGCGGTACCCAAATCATAATCGTTATGGGCATGAAAATCAAAATGAATACCGGGGTAGCGGTCTACCAGTTCCTTTACATAATTAAATGCTTCTTCGGGTATTAGTACGCCCAATGTATCGGGTAATAAAATTCTTTTAACGGGTTGTGTTACCAAAAAATCCAGGTATTGCAATACATACTCTTTTGAGTTGCGCATACCATTGCTCCAGTCTTCCAGATACACATTGGTATCTATTCCATTTTTTAGGGCCAAAGCAATTACGGCACCTACTTCTTCAAAATGCTGTTCCGGGGTTTTCTTTAACTGATGGGTTAAATGGTTTAAAGAACCCTTGGTTAACAGGTTCATTACTTTGGCACCTGCTTCCAGCATCCAGTTAACTGAGGTTTCGCCATCCACAAAAGTGAGCACTTCTACCCTGCCAATAAAACCGTTATTATTGGCCCATTCAGTAATTTTTTTAACGGCTTCAAATTCGCCTTCCGAAACACGGGCTGAGGCAATTTCAATTCTGTCTACCTGTACTTCGGTAAGTAATAATTGCGCAATCGTTAATTTTTCTGATGCGGAGAAGGATACACCACTGGTTTGTTCACCATCCCTTAAAGTGGTATCCATTATTTCTAAATGCCTTGAAGAAGTTGCCATCGTTAGTTGTGTAACCATTATTTACTGTTATTGGATGGTTACCGGTTAATTTCCTTATTGAAAAATAATATAGCTATTGTTGTACTTAGCTGTTGTTGTATTACTGGTCTTTGTTGTGTCACTCACTTGTACTTTCTCATTTATGGCAGCATTCATTTTTTTTGTATTGCTGCTATACCTACTGCAGTACAAGAGTGCGACGCAAGTAAAGAGTAGAACAGTACAAAAGCCGGGTAAAAAACCGGCCTTTGTATAAATGTGCCTTTAAATAAGTCTTGCTCCTGAAAAATTTCTAATTTCTTCTCTCATGGCCTGCAGATAATCTATATCATCAAAACCATTTAACATGTTGTGTTTTTTGTATCCGTTTATATCAAAAGATTCCTGTTCGCCGCTGGCATCAATGGTAATGGTTTGGGCTGGAAGATCAACTGTTAATGATGCATTTGAATTTGCTTCTATAGCAGTAAAAATTTTATCAAGAAAAGCTGGTGAAACGGTTACTGGTAGTATGCCAATATTTAATGCATTGCCTTTAAATATATCAGCAAAAAAACTGGAAACCACGCAACGGAAACCATAATCGTAAATAGCCCATGCCGCATGTTCGCGGCTGCTGCCACTGCCAAAGTTTTTACCAGCCACTAAAATTTTACCAGTATAAATTGAATTGTTTAATACAAAATCCTGTTTGGGACTATCATCGTTATTATACCGCCAGTCTCTGAAAAGATTGTCGCCAAAACCTTTACGCTCGGTTGCTTTTAAAAAACGAGCGGGAATAATTTGATCGGTATCTACATTCTCTATTGGTAATGGTACTGCTGTACTTTGTAATACGGTAAATTTATCGTAAGCCATATGATGAAACTTTATGCTGTAAGCCTGCGCCTGCAGCTTTTATTAAATTGAAATAGTGAATAAAATGCGTTTATGCTTCCAGTAATTCTCTTGGGTCGGTTACATAACCTGTAACTGCTGCTGCGGCTGCCACTAATGGGCTTGCCAGTAAAGTGCGGCTACCCGGGCCCTGGCGACCTTCAAAGTTTCTGTTACTGGTACTAACTGCATATTTACCTGCGGGAATTTTATCATCGTTCATCGCTAAACAGGCAGAACAACCTGGCTGACGTAACAAGAATCCAGCTTCTGTAAGAATATCCAGAATACCTTCTTCTTTAATTTGAGCTTCAACAATATGTGAACCGGGAACAATCCATGCCGTAATATGATCAGCTTTTTTACGTCCTTTTATAATAGACGCAAATGCCCTGAAGTCTTCAATACGTCCATTGGTACAACTACCAATAAATACATAATCAACCTTTTTGCCTATCATAGGTTCATCTTCGCCAAAACCCATATAGGATAATGATTTGGCATAAGTAGATGCACCACCTTCCACATCGGCTGCTTTGGGAATGCTTTTAGATATACCGATGCCCATACCGGGGTTGGTACCATAAGTAATCATGGGTTCAATATCGGCTGCATTAAAATGATATTCCAGATCGAAAGTAGCACCTTCATCTGTTTTCAATGTTTTCCAGTACGCAAGTGCTTTATCCCAAGCTTCGCCTTTTGGTGCTTTTTCACGGCCTTTAATATAATTGAAAGTAGTGTCGTCTGGGGCAATCATACCACCACGGGCACCCATTTCTATACTCATATTACACACTGTCATACGGCCTTCCATGCTCATGTTTTCAAATACATCGCCGGCATATTCTACAAAATAACCGGTTGCACCACTTGCAGAGATTTGAGCAATAATATATAGAATAACATCTTTAGGTGTAACGGCTTTACTTAGCTGGCCATTTACATTGATGCGCATTTTTTTGGCTTTGGGCTGCATAATACATTGTGAAGAAAGTACCATTTCAACTTCTGAAGTACCAATACCAAAGGCGATAGCACCAAAAGCACCATGGGTAGAAGTGTGTGAATCGCCGCACACAATGGTCATGCCTGGTAGCGTGATACCATTTTCGGGGCCTACTACGTGAACAATACCATTTTTAGGATTACCTAAACCCCAGTGTGAAATACCATATTTGGCAGAATTACTTTCTAAGGCTTTTAATTGTTTTGAAGATAACGGATCTTCAACCGGAAGATGCTGATTAATGGTAGGTGTGTTATGGTCGGCAGTGGCAAAAGTATGTTCCGGAAAAAGCACAGAAAGATTACGGCTTTCCAAACCCAAAAAAGCCACCGGACTTGTTACTTCATGAATAAAATGACGGTCGATAAAAAACACATCCGGACCATCTTCAATTTTGCGTACCACGTGTGCATCCCACACTTTATCAAACAATGTACTTACAGCATTACTCATTCTTCAATTGTTTAAAATATTATTTAACAGAATTCTAAAAGGCGATTGCAAATTTCCTAAAAAATTCACTAATAATAAGCTTCACTTAATAATTATTTAAAATAATTTCCCAAATGAAAATGCTTGTTTTTTGAAGCGAGGGATGTGACGGCTAATTAGCTGTTTTGCGAAATTTTGAATTTATAATAGACTGATATTCATATACATATAATACGTATATCAGAAAAAATATTGATAAGCGTTTATTGTTTTTAAGGTTTTATGGCAATGTTTATTAACAAAACAACTGGCAGCAATCAATAATTTTACCACAAAATTTCATACTTACAATTGATAGTTAGCGCTTTATGTAAAATTGCAGTCATTTACAAGACACATAAAAGTGTGTTGCTTGGATTGAATTTATAGTAATAAAAAAGCAGCATAGCATTGTTGCCGCACAAGAGTGCGACGCAAGTAAAGCCTCCTATTTAATCAGTTGCTGACACAACAATTGACCTTAAAAATCTACTACCATTTTTTAAAATAAGCCGGATTTTAAACATAACTTCCGCCTCTGAAAAAAAGCATATGAACAGTAAACTAATTTTGGTTCTTTTATTCTTAGGAGGGATTGTAATAATGGCATTTAAAGCTGATACCGGTGGCAAGAAGAAAGTAGTTTTTTTTGGCGATTCAATTACTCAGGCCGGCGTACAGCCCAAAGGTTATATAACTGTTTTGGCGAATATGCTTAGCAATGATCATATTACCAATTATGATTTGGTGGGTGCTGGTATTGGTGGTAATAAAATATATGATTTGTACTTAAGAATGGAAGATGATGTTATTAGTAAATCGCCTGATATTGTGGTGGTATATGTTGGCGTAAACGATGTATGGCATAAGAAAACCTCTGGTACCGGAACCGACGCAGACAAATTTGAAAAATTTTACCGCGCTTTAATTGCGAAATTACAGGCTGCCGGCGCAAAAGTAATTGTTTGTACACCCGCCACTATTGGTGAAAAAAACGACAACAGTAATGAACTTGACGGCGATTTAAATAAATACAGCAATATCATTCGCAGCATGGCGGCTGATTTGCATATTCCGCTTGTTGACCTGCGGAAAGCGTTTTCAGATTATGAAGTAGCTAATAACAGCGCAAATACAGATAAGGGAATACTTACCAGCGATGGTGTACACCTGAACGATAAAGGCAACGAAATGGTAGCCAAATTAATGTGGGAAACCATCAAAACCGTTCAATAAAATTAATCATCCAGTTCTTTAATCAATACATCCAGCTGTTGTATATGGTTGCCATACAGCTTTTTAAGGTACCAGCGGGTAAAATAGTACATACCTATACAAAGGCCAATGATATATACCAGTAAAAAGGCAATAACCCATGGCAGTTTACTCATAGTAATCACCAACGGTTCATTGGCTGATGGGTTATATAATGTAGCATCGTTATAGCCCAACAGGAAGGATACGCCCAGGCTTATAGGTATTAAGGCCATGGTAAGTTGAAAATACCTTTTTACAAATTCTTTTAAAATACCAGCCATTTGCTGCAGGTTTACCTTAACAGGCAAAATACTGCCAGTAAGCTTATTTATTTTTTTAAGCAGCGCAAAGAGTACTACTATAAACAGTACAAAAACAAAGGCAAAAATACCAAAGTACATACGAATGGAAGGGTATTTGGTTTGTATACTTATAATAGCAAAAGCGACTAAAAAAGTAATGCAAAAACCAATTTCTATCCATAAACTTCTTTTAAGTTTACCGGTTATGGATTTTGTTTTTTTACCCAGCATTTGGCTAAAATCCAGTTCAGATTTTACCACCTGCATCAGGGGCTGTTTATCCTTCCATAATATTTTTAGTTCATCCAATTCCATTAGAACAATATTTATGTAAACTGGTAATGTTTTTTACTTTCTTCTTTCAATTTTACTTTTAACCGGTTCATTTTAACGGCTACATTATTAGCGCTTATTCCCAGCATTTGTCCAATTTCATCATAGCTGTAATCTTCCAGATATAGCATCACCAGGGCCTTATCTATTTTAGAAAGTGTTGCAATGGCTTTGTACATGGCCTGCATTTGTTCCTCTATATCACTTTTCTCCTCTACAAAATCTGGCAGTATTTCGGTGCTAAAAACCTGTGGCTGACGTTTTTCCTTGCGGTAAAATGAAATTGCAGTATTCAAAGCCACACGGTACAGCCATGTAGAAAACTTTGCCTCCCCCCTAAAACTATCAAATGCATGCCATGCCTGCAGGGTCACCTCCTGAAAAAGGTCTTCCCTTTCAGCCACATCGTTCATATACAGGTTACAAACCTTATGAATAATGTTCTGATGCGTATTTAAAAGGTTGATAAAAGTACTGGCCTCAGGCATTAAAAGCTTTTAAACAAAAGATAGTAGAAATCTACTTTATTAAAAAATTCTGTTTATCAGTAGCGTAAAAACAATAAATATTACAAAACAATTTATTTTTTATGTAGGCGGCATTTGAATATGCAGGTGGCTTTACTTGCCACGCTCGGTTCGGGGTTCTGTTTTCATGGCATCAAAAAAAGCATAGGGTATTGGGCATAAAAAAACAGCACCTATAAGATGCTGTTTTGGGGTAATAAATATTTATAGTATAACAATCAACGCATAAATAATGCCTGGTAAGAAAAAGAATAATGTAAGTAATAAATCCAACCAAAACTTGCCATTTATGGCATTTTCGTGTAAATACACTGCCAATGGTGGCAATAGAATGGCTAAAATTACCAGTAAAAGGGTATTCTCACTTGTATCAGCATTCCCGGCTTTCTTATCTTTTTTATACTGCTTCATTTGCTTTTTTGCATCGGCAAGTCTTTCCTTTTTATCTTGTTTAGATAAAGACTTAAACTCACTCAGGGCATTGTCAGCAGCAGCCTGGTCGGTTGTAACGGTGGTAGCAGGTTGTTCATCAGGTACAACATTATCCAGCGTTATTGCAAACGTAGCTGGCACAAAAAGCAAGATGGCCATTAAACCCAATACAATCGATTTAAGTTGATTTCTTTTCATAGATAAAATTTAAAATTGTGGTGAATAGAAAGCAAAGTAAACAAATATTAACAAGTACATTTCTTATCAGTAAATTATGTAAATAAAATACTTTAATGTTTAACCAGCCTGTAAATGATTGTACTTTCTTTTAAAATAAATGGCGCCAATGACAGTACCAATTATTCCTATTACAGTTATTATCATTACGGCATCAGTAAAAAATGCTGTCCACGATAATGTAACGCCAATAAACTCTTTTAAAAACAAAACAAATGCACTACCCAAATAACCAAAAGCATCAGCTATATACATAATAAAACCCACATTACTTTTTATACGATAGGTGGCAATCATACGCTCAAAATACAAAGCATTAAAGGGTACATAAGCCAGGTATAATCCGGTGCCAATACTGGTAATCCATATAACAGGATTTACGAGCTGATACATAAATAAAACAGTTACAATTAAGGCCAGGGCATAACCTGCAATTATAATCACATGGTTAATCATAAAAGCCCTGATATTATTTTTTACCAGGACCAGGCAGCTCATAATTGCCAGCACGATTAACGATACATAGGTTTCTGATACGGTAAAAATAGCAGCATTGTTGCCATAGCCAAGTTCTGTCCATAATTCATTGGCAAAATTATCCCTGAAATCCCGCAAAATGGTAAGCAAAACATAAGTAATAACAATGATAACAATACCCGGCAAAAAAGTACTGATAAAAGATCGTCGTTCTTCTTTGGTCATGGGTTTACGTACACTGCGCAGGGCAATATCTTTTTCATCTGGCGGTGGTATATGGTTTAGTAACCAGGTAAATAAAAACATTGGTAATACAAAAAAACCGCCAGCCAAAAAAGGCATCCAGAATTCGCTAACATGCCAGTTTAGCAAAATGCTTTTACCCACCGTTTTTACAACTCCTGAGGAGAATATAAAACTGATTGAAAGCACTGCTCCCATAAATTCGGTGGCTTTGCGCCCTTCTAAAAACCCAAATACCAAACCCCAAACCATGCCTAATGGAAACCCATTTAATAATAAAAACACAATACTATATGGCGCCGGTGTTATAGCAAATAACAGCAAGGATAACCAGGCCAACAAAATCAGTTTTACAATGGTATTGGCTCTTTTTTCGGGTTGCATGCCGCTGATAAAACGGATACCATAAAACTTACTTAGCATATAGCCTATTAACTGTGCTGAAACCAGCCATATTTTATAGTCGAACCCCAGAAATTGAATACCATCGAAAGTACCAACCGTAAAGGGTTTACGAAAAGCATACATGGAAAAATACACACCAAATGAAGTAACTGCGGCAAACAAGGATAAAGCCCATGGCGGGAATTGCTGCAACTTACGTTGTAATACGGCTGAGGTATACATAAAAGTATAGTAGTAATGTTAGTAGCGTGAATGTAGCTAAATTTTATATGGACAGTATAATAAAGATGTCTTTTGAATTGTTTAAAACCCTTTTGCTGGACATTGACCAGAACCCTGCAGTGTGCGACGCAAGTAAAGCCCAATTCTTAATCAACAGCCTGGTACAAAATCGCCTTTTAGGTAATACTAACCACTTCGCTTTTGGGAACGTGCCAGCGCACATTGCTGCAACCATTCATCACTAAAGGGATCAATAACACCAAATCTTTCCAAATTAAATGCACTTATATCAAAAGGACTTTGTTTGCCGGCAACCAGCTCAGCCAGCGCCAATCCCACACCGCCGGCGGTTGAAATACCTGCGCCTACGCAGCCTGCCGCCGCAAACAGTTGTTCAACACCGGGTACTTTACCTATGCTTAAATTATTATCGGGTGTATAGCCCGAAAAGCCTGCGATATAATGCTTTAAACCAATATCGTAAATGCCGGGAAAAAATTTGGCCAGCTGGTGCATTACTGCTGCAAGATCTGCCATCCCACCATCGGCACTAAAAGAATAATTGCTAATATCATCTGGAATTTTATCAGGGGAAACTACCAGCGATTGTGGCTCCCTAATACCAAATAACAAACTGCCTCCTTCGGGCCGGGCATATGCCTGCGCATCGGGTAACAGCGCAATGGGTTGGGTTACCGGAAACAAGTTATGCCTTTCGGTAATCCAATATTGGCTACGTACGGGTGCCAACGGCAAACCTACCCCCACCTGCTTGCCCAATAGCGGCGACCAGGTACCCGTAGCAATAACCACAGCATCGGCATAAAAATTACCGGCACTTGTGCTTACACCTGTAACAATATTTTGTTGTTGAATTAAACCGGTAACCGCCACCCCTTGCCGAATATTGGCGCCTTGCATTTTAGCACAACGCGCAAAGAATGTACCCAGCAGGTAGGGGTCGCAATAACTTTCTGTAGGCATAAAACCCGTAGCCAGTACTTCATCAGTTTGCAGCCAGGGAAGTTTTTGTTTGGCAGTATTGTTATCAATGTATTCAGCTGTATCACCAAATTCTGCAGCAATTTGCATCAACTGCTTCAAATCGTTTACCGAGTTTTCGGAGGCAGCAATATGTAATACGCCTGTTTGTTTTATATCCAGGCTTTCCTGTAATTGTTTTTCCATAGCAGCAATTGCTGCGTAGGTTTCTAATGAAAGTGGTATAAAATGCTGTTTGCTGCGTATACGGGTAAGTAAGGCCGCAGCCCTGCTGGTAGCAGCATTGCAAATTTCATTGCGCTCTAACACTAACACTTTACGGCCGGGATTATTCCGGGTATAATAATAGGCAATAGCGCAACCAAATATACCACCGCCAACAATAATTACATCTGCCTGTTGAGCTGTTGTCATACCGCTTATTATTTTGCCGACAATTCTTTTATGGCTTCCAGTAATGCCTTAACATCATCAGGATAAATCTGGCCAATATTGCCAATCCTGAATGCATCTGTCTTACTCAGCTTACCGGGGTAAATCACAAATCCCCTGTCATTTAACTGATTGTAAAAATCTGCAAAATTAAAAGAAGGGTCTGCAGGATATAAAAATGATGTAATAATATGCCCTTGAATTTCCGGTTGCAGGTATTGAATATATCCTAAAGCGGCCATCCCTTCATCCAGCACTTTTTTATTGGTTTTATACCTGGCTTCCCTTGCAGCAATGCCTCCCTCCTCTTCCAATTCCCTCATGGCTTGCCTGAAAGCAAGTATGCTTAAAGTGGGCGGCGTAAACCTAAACTGTCCATTGGTTTCCAATCCATACCATTGGTCATAAAGGTCAAGACTTAAGCTTCTGGCCTGCCCCTTGCATTTGTTCAGTTCTGCGCTTTTACATAAAGCAAAAGAAAAACCGGGTACCCCTTCAATACACTTATTTGATGATGAAACAAGATAATCAATCTGCATGGCTTTCATATCCATTTCCACACCGCCAAAACTACTCATAGCATCCACAATAAATACTTTGTTAAGCGTTTTACACACATGGCCTATGGCTGTTATCGGGTTAAATAATCCAGTTGTTGTTTCGCTATGTATACAGGCAACATGTGTAATCTCTTTATGTTCCTGCAAAAAGGCATCTGTGGCTGCAGCTGTAACTATTTCATCCTCATCAAAACGTAAAACATGGTGTATAATTCCATGAATATTGGCCATTTTCACAATACGTTCTCCGTATGCTCCATTCACTAATATAAGCAATACATCATTTTTACCAACGGCACTGCTAATTACGCTTTCTACGCCAAATGTGCCAGAACCCTGTACAATTACACACTCGTAGCCATCCTCTTTACTCACATGCGCCAGGGCAAGTAAACCATTGCGAATATCTTTCACCGCCTGTACAAAAACGTGGTCTCTAGATCCTACATCTTCCAGCATAGCCTGCTTAACAGTATCAGAAGTGGTAAGCGGACCAGGGGTAAACAATAATTTTCTCATATGTCAAGGTATTCTAATAATTAATTAAATTTTTGTAGCCAAACTAGTGCCCAAAGCCAGTCATTACTTGCGTCGCACACTTGTACTGTAGTAATGCTATTCAGCTGTAAACAGCCATAACACTTAAATTTATTCTGCCAATTTGCATGAATAACAAAAAGAAAACTTAGTAAAACAAGTATAGATTCAGCTTATATAAAAAGCTAATTCTCATTACCAGGGCATAGAAAATGTTTTTACAAAAGTGAAACATTTCATGGCTTCAATTACGCCTTCCTTCACTCCAAGCCCTGAATCCTTTATGCCACCAAATGGAGAGCTTTCAATACGATAACCCGGTACTTCATTAATATTTACCGTACCCACTTTAAGCTCTTTTATAAAGCGAATGGCGTTTTGCATATTGTTGGTAATAATACCGCTTGATAAGCCATATGCGGTAGAATTACTTAAAGCAATGGCATCATCAATATCAGTAAAGCTAAGTATGGGTGCTAATGGACCAAATGATTCCTGCATCACCATGTCTGCATGGCGAGGCACATCAGTAATTACAGTTGGTTGCATTAGTGCCCCTATACGTTTTCCACCCAGTACAACTTTGGCACCCTGTTCAACAGCTTTGTTTACTACAGTCTCCAAATAAATTGCCGATGCCTCATCAATTACAGTACCTACAACTGTTGCCGGATCAGCGGGATCACCACAGAGATAACTCTTTGATTTTTCTACAAATTTTTCAATAAAAGCGTCTTTTATTTTTTCGTGTACCAATATGCGCTTAACGGCAGTACAACGCTGACCACTATTACGGTAAGCGCCTTCAGCTGCGAGGTGAACGGCAGTATCCAGATCAGCATCCTCCAGAATAATAACCGGATCGTTACCTCCTAATTCCAGAATCACTTTTTTATAACCCGCGGTTGTTGCAATTCTTTTACCAACTGGTACACTACCGGTAAAAGAAACAATTTCTACCCTTGGGTCTTTCACCAACGGCTCTGCAATTTCACTGGTTGGGCCCAGTAAAGTACTTAGCATGTAAGGTGGCAACCCAGCTTCATATAATAATTCTGTAAACTTAATCGCTGTAAGGGGCGTTTTCTCGGATGGTTTTAAAATTACCGGTGTACCAACTGCAATTGCCGGAGCAATTTTATGTGCCACCTGATTTAACGGATGGTTAAATGGTGTGATGCATAAGGCAAGCGATAATGGTTCCCGCATAGTAAATATTTTGCGGGCTTTACCTTGTGGAGAAATATCGCAGGAATAAATATCTCCATCATCTTTTAAGCTCTCCATTGCTGCAAACATCAGCACATCATGTGCCCTGCCTGTTTCATAAATGGCTTCTCTTATTGCTAAACCAGATTCGGCACTTATAATTTTTGCAAACTCATCTTTACGCTCCACAAGCAGCTGTCTTGCCTTATCCAGAATACTAAATCTATCGTACCTGCTTAGTTTTTTACCACCTTGTAATGCTGCTTCAATTGCCTGTTGTGCATGTGCAGCATTGGCCAAAACTACAGTTCCTACCACACGGTTATCATAAGGGCTTTTTACTTCCAGTATTTTCTCTGAAACCACTTTTACCCCTGCCACATAACAATTGGTTTCTAATACCGGCAAACCATTTCCCAAGGAAGGGAATTGTGTTGTTATTGTTGTTTCACTCATAGCATTAGATTTTAATTGGTTCCATTAACAGTAAAATCAAAAATGTCGAAATTACGTGGATCGCCAGCCGCCTTCATTCTATAGGCTGCATTTAAGGGATGAGAAATAATCATTGGAACCATTTCTTCATACCTGCCGCCATGAGATCGCAAAGTACCATCCAGTGCAGATAGATCATGGTATTGAGGTTTTCTACCTACTACTACATCTCTGCCTGATAAAACCACTAAATCCCCAATTCGATCTTCCGGCTGTTCCAGTACACGAACCGCAGTAGCCCTGTCGTAAACTTCTGTTATACCCGGTTGAATGGTTAACCAGTTTTTGATTTCATTTATTTTAGAGGTGTCTGGCACATGCACAACTACATAAGAACCCAAAGCACCATGGTGTTTTACATAAGGATCTGTAATAGGACATATTACCCTGAAGCCTTCTCCAAATTGTGCTTCCAGCATATCTTCTACAAAAAGCACATTGGGTGTACCATCCTGTTTTACTTTGGCGTTCATACCATGATCGGCAGTGGCACCTACAACAGCACCCAAAGCAATCATTTTACCAATTTCTGCATCCATTGCTTCGTAAAAAGCCAATGATTCTTCGGCTTCAGGTGCATAGGTATGCTGCATATAATCTGTAAGCGACAGGTATAGAAAATCGGCCATTCCTTGTTCAATTAGGGCAACACCGGCACGCAGTACAAAAAGGCTGGCATCCGCACTATAAATGGCAGGTGTGGGAAACCCAATCACTTCTTCGGCATTTTCGATACCATGGGTTTCTATTTTTGCCAGGTTGGCCTTTTCTGCAGAAAAAGCAATTCCGTTTAATTTGAACGATAAAATATCTCTTAGTTTTTCCTTAGCTGTAACCACCCCAACCTTACGACCTGCATTGGCAGCAGCAGCTAATAAAGTTTCGGCACGTAAATATTCTGATGAGTTCATCATTACTTCCTGATCGATGGCGGCATTATAAAAAAAGTTGCCGCTAATACCATGAACGGCTGGTGAAACGCCCGTTACGATAGAAGAATTATTAACATTGGTAAAAGAAGGTAATGCACCGCGTACCATGCCGCGATACCCATTCACTGTCATTGCTTTTAGATTTGGCATCCGGTTATGGGCCGAGGTAATATCCAGGTATTCATCTGCAGAACCATCAATACAAATAACCACAATTGGTTTAGCTGCGGGCTGATAGGTTTTTCCATTTACCGAAAAAGCATTCGTTGAAATAGTCATGTGTATATATTTATTATTAGAACTGTTTTAATTTTAATCATTTGAATAATTACTGGTCATTCAAATAGGAATTTATTAGTTTATTAAAATGTTGCAAGGGTAAAATTTCAGCATTGGCATCTTTGGCCATTTCATCCCATAGTCTTACCCGAATAATATCATCAAAAAAAGGATGTTGTTTAAAAATGAATATTTCTTCTTCGGACATGGGGCCACCCTGAAAAATTAGTGTTTGCTTACTGGCCGGCGAAAGTCTTGCTGCATACTCATTATCTGTTGCAACAAGGTATCTTTTGGCATCTACATGTTTGCTTACCATAGTGCAGATGCGTTCTGAAAATCCGTTTTGCTTTAAATACTCTGCCCCTATCGCTTCATGATTTAACACTCCAAAAGTTCCCATAGCTTCGGTTTGCTGTATGTGTTTTAGGAGATGGCCAATATCATGCAGAAAGGCGCCAAGTATAAGTTCCATATCTGCGCCTTCACTCATAGCCTGCATGGCACATTGTACCATATGCGAGGTTTGTGAAACGGGCTCACCATCATAATCTTCGCTGCCATATTGCCCAAACAACTGCATTATTTCAGCGGCAATGATACTGTTATTAATTTGCGATTTATTCATGAGTGCCCTTACTGTTTGAAAATTGAAAAAATGGGGGCAGCAACAGGATGGGCAGGAGTAAAATTAAAACCTAATAAAGCAGCAAATGTTGCAGCCAACTGCCTTTGTTGCAAAGGCGTACTGTTTTTTGCTTCTCCGGCTGCCTTGGTATCTGGCCCAATAGCTGCAATCCATATTTGATCAGCATCAGGAATTTCTTCACCATGGGAAGTCCATTGTGCTTTTATCTTATCTCCACGACCATGATCGCAAGTGATGAGTAAAGTGGTTTTATCCTTGTATTCGGGCATAGATTGTATGATATTCCAAATATCCGCTATCATGGCATCTTCAGCATGAGCACTTTTGATGTATTGATCGTAAATACCCGCATGGGCCATATCATCTGTTTCATCGAAAGCGATATACAACACTTTTGGTTTGTATGCCTTAAAATATTCACGTGCTGCGAAATAGGTAATTACATCAGGGCGAACACCAATGGGCCTTGTGGTTAGAAACTGCATATCATTAATCAACTGCAATTGCTTGTTTGGGAAATTAATGGTATCAACATCGGCGTTAACATATATGCCACTGCGCCATTTATTAAGTATATAAGGAAATACATCCCAGGTAGTAAATGCAGCTACCTTATCTGAATAGCCTTTTTGTTTATTGATGAATTCAAGAACGTTTTCGTTTTTGTTTTTTATTTTATCGTTTGAGTTAACAGCCGTATCAGGATATCCGGTAAAAATTTCGTTGTATCCGGGATAGGAAAACTTGTACGGGTTAGCTACATTAACATTACTACCCTGATTTCTGTTACCATATAGCTGACCATGACTGGCAATTGTTTTCCAGAAAAAGGGAAATAATTTTTGTCTGCGTTCTTCGGCTGTGGAAGCCCAAAAACTGGTGGCCATTTCTGCAGAATCCTGCGTAAATTTTTTATTGCTCATGATGGCAGGATCTACCCCGCCAAATACTTCCTGCCAGCGCATACCATCTAATGTAACGATGACCAGGTTTTCTGTTTTACGGTCTTGTGCTAATAATACGAAACAAGAAAAACAGGTTAATATTGAAGTAATTATATATTTCATGCCAGTTGTTTTGCTATGAGATTTTCACAGGTTAATAAGATCGCAGGCATCTTTTAATACTGCTTTGCTAATGCTTTTGCTGCATAGTATTGGTACAGTACAAGTGAGTGACACAAGGAACGATGCCAATTGATTAATAAGCTGACTAAAAAAGAATTGAAACGGTATAACATGAAAAAGAGGCGAAGCTGAAACAACTTCGCCTTCTTTTTATGCAACAACATTTATTTGATGATCCACATTTCTGCATTGATATCATCCTGACCGCCATATTGACTAGATAAAGCAGCAGCAAGATTGGTACCATTTACAGTTAACTCGTTAGATGGATACTGATACCTTTTAGGAATTACACCACCATTACCAGAACCTGAACCTGCATCAAATGAAGGTATACCAGTTCTACGCCATTGGTAGTATGCCTGTAAGCCAGAGTTGCGGGCATATGCCAGGTATTTTTGTGTAAGTATCTGGGCTAAACCATCGGCGTTATTGCCTTTATATTTTACACTTGACTGGTTAAAATAACCGTCGAAACTAAATGGAACTGTGTAGGTAATATTTGAACCACCCAAACCCTGGAAATAAACTGTATTATCACCATCTATAATACCATAGAAATCGAACATTGCAGTAGTACCTTTTTTATACCATGCTTCAGCATCACCGGTAATCCATCCGCGGTTGATAGCTTCTGCTATGCAGAAACAAACTTCTGGATAGCTTACAATAAGTGTTGGCTCAGCAGCATAGCCAGTATAATAGTGATGGTAGTTATACAATGATAATTTACCTTCTCCAGACTGTGTTGCCAATGTACTAACATCCTCACCTGATTTCGCACCTACAAATGAGCTATATGAAGTATCGCTAAAGCCAAGACCACGGGCAGGCTCGGCCAATACCATTGCACGAATATCATGCAGGTTACCTAAGGTAGATAACAGCGTTGCAGCAAGGTTTAAACGGCCTGCATTATTACCATAGTTAGTGATATTATCCGGGTAATAATTGTAGGTTGCATTATACTCGTACTGCAGATTATCATCGTTACTGGTAAATATTGGATATTGACTTGGGTTGTTAAAAATGGTAGCAAATTGTTGTTTAACATTAAGATCTGCATCATCTGCACGTTTACTTAATTCAATTAATACACGCAATTTGTAACTGTTTACAACTTTTTGCCATTCTACCAATGCGTCGCGGCCATTAGAACCACTGAAAGGAGCATTGATTCTTTCTTTATAATAGAAATCACCAGAGAATTCAAGAAAACCATTGCCTAAGAAATCGTTCAACATAATATTAGCAGAATCTAACCATGCCAAAGATTGTTTGAAGATTTCTTTTTGAGAATCGTAAACGGGAGCCGGATTGTCTAAGCCCTGTAATGCCGCACTCATTGGTAAATCGCCCACTTTCTCGGTCATATTTACGAAGAAATATGCACGGAAGAAAAGGCCTAATGCATGATAAGGATTGTTATCAGAACCAGCAAGTCTTCTTGCTTCAGACTCCATTGCCAATACATTTCTTAAAGTACCATAATTTAAATTGGCACTACCGCTCCAGTATTGGTTTTGACCATAGTAGGTATAATTGGAAACAATAAACTGGCAGGCTTTATCTTCATCACCACCAGGATATACAATCATATCATTTAAAATAACCGGCAATACCAAAGATGGTGGAACCTGCAGTGGCAGGTTTGAATTTTTTGAGTAGTCCTCAAACTTTTTCGAACAGCTGGTGACAAGCACTACCGCTGTAAGAGCAAGTATTATTTGGAATTTTACTGATTTCATATAAAATATTTTTTGCTTTAATTTATTAATAGAGCCAATAAACAAAGTGAATTTAGAATACAACATTTATGTTAATACCATAGCTTCTGGTAGTTGGTGTTTGGAGATCATATTCTCTGTTAATACCACCAAACAATGTACGACCAGGATATTGATCAACATCAATATCATGAAATGCTTTAGGGAAGAAGTAGAGCAGATTTCTACCTACCAATGAAATATCTACTTTATTAATAAATGATTTACCCAACACTTTTGAAGGCAAAGAATAAGTAATAACTACCTGACGAAGTTTAGCGTAGGTTTTGCTTACCATAGTGTGCTGAGGATCGTTATAAAAGCTACTTACATAATCCTGAATCCACTGTGTAGCAGTAGCATTTGGTGCAAATTGTAAATCTTTGTAGTTGGTAATTACACCGGTAACAGGATCGTATTGAATACTGGCACCATTAGAAATTTGTACACCATCATTACCCAGCATTGGAGATCCGTCTGCATTGTATGCACCAGCATAGCCTGCATCGCCCCAATGTTGAGATTCGTATAAACGGGCATCGCCAATCACACCTTCAACGGTATTTTGACCACGGCCACCTTCAGTAAGTTTACGCAAAACACGGTCTTGTATTTTACCACCTACCATTCCATCAAACTGGAAAGAGAAGCTAAAAGATTTGTATGAGAATTTGTTATTAATACCCCAAGACCAATCAGGATCGGCGTGACCTAAATATTGGGCTTTAGGTAAATACATTGGGAAACCAGATTCATCATGAATTACTTTACCATCGGGAGTTAATGCTTCATAGCTACCAAAAAGCTGATCAACACGGTCTCCAATATGATAAGGATATCCAGTACCATTTGACACTTCTGTTACGCCACCTGCAAATGCAGTAAACACCTCTTTATAGCTGGCCCAGTTTACCAATACATCCCATGTTAAACCATTTTTGGTTTGAACCGGAGTACCAGTAATTGAAATTTCTCCACCTGTTCTTTTTGTTGCACCACCATTAGTAGTAAAATAACCAAGACCACTAGTTTCAGATAATGACTGATTAGAAATGTTTGGACCATCCTTATATTGGAAATAAGTAGCATTCAAACCCACACGGTTTTTAAGGAAACGGGCATCAAAACCAAACTCATAGTTGCTTCTTGAAGATGGTTTGATATCTGTATTGATTACATAATTTGGAGAACTGGCCTGTGTTTGGTTATTATAACCTGGGTATGTTGCATATGGAGGTGTTGACAAACCAAAACTTGGTCCATCATATGGAGTAAAATAGTTATTACCATATCCTACAGGGCTACCTACACCAAGGCTCTGAAATGCTGTACCAACATAAGAACTTGCACCACCGCCTTTTACATTTGCGTAACTACCCCTAACTTTTAAGAAGGAGATAGCTTTTGGCAAACTAATATAATCAGACAGCGCAGAACTTAAAGTTACTGAAGGATAGAAACCTGAATTATGACCTACTGGCAACGCAGAAGTTTTATCCACACGGCCTGTTGTTGAAACAGTGAAATACTTCTTATAGGTAAGATCAACTGAGTAGTAGGCACTTAACATCAACAAATTTGAACCATAAGAGTAAGCCCTGATTGGTTTTAAAGTATTGGCAAAAGTGTAAACATTAGGTATAATCAATTGATCGGTACTTACATAACTTGAAGTAAATTTCATGCTACGGGCAGTTCCACCACCAAATGCGCTAAGAGAAAATCCACTGTTTGCCACATTTTCCTTATTAAACCTTACAATCAAATCTGTATTATTTTCCCAAAGATCACGACGGTCTTCACGGTAGTTACCATGATTATGTTCATCACCATAAGGGTGGGCAGAGAATGGTAATTTTTCAGATCTTAATACGTTGTATGTAGTTACATTAGAACGTAACATCACATCCAGGCTCTTATTAAATTTATAGGTTAATGCTCCCCAACCATAAATATCATTTTTGTAATGGCTTCTTAACCACTCATAACTACTGAAATAAGGATTATGGTAACGCTTATATTCAACAAAGTTTGATTGAATACCTTCTTTACCCGGCTGCCAGTAATTAACAATATTTGGGTCAAGTACATTCCAGTCAGCACCTGTCCAAACATCTATATTATATATAATACTGTTTGGTCCATACACCGCATCCGGGATATTTGGTGTAAACTGGCGGTTATAATTTAAACTACCTTCTACTTTAAATTTGTCAGTAACATCGTAGCTACCTAAAATATTAAAGTTAATAGCGTTTAATTGTGTATTAGGTGTAATACCTGTTTGGTGTGTATTAGAAACAGACATACGAACCGAAGAACGGTCGTTAGCTGTTGAAAAGTTAACATTATTGGTGGTTAGTAATCCAGCCTGTAAAAAGTTCTCCAGGTTATTTTTACCACGTGCCACCCATGGAGTTGGCTGAATATGACCTGTATAGGTTTGGCCATTGGCAAAAGTGGTTACATAATTTTGGGTTGGGTCATAAGGACCATCATATTGAGGCAGTAACAATCCGGCATCTAAGCGGGGGCCCCAAACATCATAGTCTTTATCATTTACACCAGATCCTGAACCATTGCTATTGTAGTCGCCAAAAGCATATTTTTGGTTATCACCACCACCATACTGGTTTTGCACCTTAGGTATAGCAATAAAACCTTTATTAATTTGCGTACTGCTATTTACTTCTACGGTAAAGCCTTTGTTATTTTTCTTACCTCTTTTAGTAGTAATTAAAATAGCGCCATTAATACCGCGGCTACCGTACAATGCAGCAGCTGTAGGCCCTTTCAATACTGTATAAGTCTCAATATCATCGGGGCTGATATTCCAGGTATCTGAATTAATTGGGATACCATCTACTACATAAAAATTCAGCGGAGATCCGCGAAGTAATACTGTTGGGGAAGCCAATAATTCCTGGTTTATACCAACATTTAAACCTGCTACTTTACCCACTAAACCGTTAACCGGGTTAGATTCACGGGCTTTAAGCAAATCACTGCCTTTTACTTCCTGTACTGAGTAACCCAGGCGCTTGGTTTCTTTTCTAATACCCAAGGCCGTTACTACTACATCATTTAATTGTGAGTTACCAACAGACAACGCAATTTGCAGGTAATCACTTCCGGTAACTTTTACCTGTTGTTCATCATAGCCAACATAAGTTACCATAATAACATCACCTTTTTGAGCTGCAATAGAAAACTCTCCATTGGCATCAGAGATTGCAGATTTAGATGAGCTCTTTATAAAAAGAGAAGCTGCAGCTATCGGACTTTTTGAAGCTGCATCTACAACTTTACCCCGCAGGGTAAACCCCTGGGCATTGGCGCCCAGAAACAAAAAAAGGGAACAGCATATTAAAATGCATCCCTTTAACAATGAATGTAATTGTTGGATCATAAGTGTTAGTTTAGTTAAATGTATGCAAATCTACCCTTACAAAAATGCCTGACAGCCAAAATAATATTAACAAATAGTAAAGTAATTGTAAACATTTATAACGTAACAATTATTTAAAATACAGAAATACTAAACTTTCTAAAAAAAACCTATCATATAAAATGCATCCAAATGTTACCAAATTGTTGCCCCGGCTATTGAAAATTAAGCAACTTTTCTTGCGTCGCACTCTTCAACTGCATAAATCCTAATCAGCCAAAAAAAAGCACTATTTATTAACCTCACTAATTACTACCCAAGAGCAGGACTTTTTTACCAAAATATATTTATCAATAGCTTTTGCAAATATGAACTAGGTAAAATGTGCAGGTTTTAAGAAGGAAAAAAATCAAATCCAATAATTTATGCAAACAAATAAATAGTAAACCTCTCTTTAACAAACGGTGTAATTTTTGACAAAAATCTTACACTAAAACCCTTTGTATTTAAATTTAATTATATACATTTAAGTTACAGTTCAAACATTAATTTTTTTATATATATAATCAGATTTTTATATATATTACATCAATAAAATATCATTCAACCCCCATGATAAATACGGTATTATGCATAGATGATGACTTTACCACTCAGTTTCTTACTAAAATATTATTAAATGATGCAGGCATAGGCGGCAATTTTGTAACAGCCAATAATGGCAGAGAAGCGCTTGATTATTTACATAACCTGCTTTCAAAAAACATTAATGATAAAAATGTACCTCAACTAATATTACTTGATTTAAATATGCCAATTATGGATGGTTGGGAATTTTTGGATCACTATTCAAAAAATTATGCCAATAAATTGCCCCTGGTAAAGGTGTATATAAACAGCTCCTCTATCGATCCCAAAGATTACGAAAAGGCCAAAACATATAGTTGTGTAAAAGATTTTATTTCCAAGCCCCTTAATGAAAATTTTGTACATGTGTTGAAAGCTACCTTGGAATAATAGATATCATCCTGCTCACAAAAAACTAATCAGATAATCCTTTTTTTTAGCGGGTAAGGCATTAAACGAAAAATATTGTTGAATAACCATTTAACCTTTATTAATATACCCTATTGCATTTATATTTTTTGACGATAAAAGCGATGCAGATGAAAGGATTGCGACGCAAGGAAGATGCCATTTGGGTAAAGGCTGGTATCAGCAAAAAAAATTAATTAATTACTGATATAAAGCATAGTTTTTAATAAAAATCCTGAGTAAATTTATATGTTAGGCTAAAAGAATAAAATATAGAAGTATAAGCCTTTTGTTTTTCAAAGGGTGTATAACTTTTAATATTTGCCTGTGCGATACCAGGCATCAAATCAACGATTACTATGCCCGAAAAAATTGAATTACTTACCAGGCGTAACAGGTATTATGCTGTAAACAGCAAAATAAACACTGCTATTCTCCGAATAAAAGACAAGTACCTTTTATTGAATGAGATTTGCCGTATTACCACCGAAGATGGAAATTTTAGAATGGCTTGGGTAGGACTTAAAAATTCATCAGCCTTTTTTGAACCTTTTGCATGGAGCGGACATGAAGCTGGTTATTTATCTATTATCAAAATTGCATCCTGCAATTTTGATCCAAATAGCAATGAATCTCATGTTTTTGACAGAAAAGAATACCTGATAAGCAATGATATTTTGGCCAACAAAGAAAAAAATAAATGGTGGGCTGCAGCAGAAGAAAGAAATTATAAATCATTTATTGCATTACCCATTATACTACAGGAAGAAACTACTGGCATTTTTATCATCTATTCAGAACAGTTAAATTACTTTATAGATGATGAAGAAATAAAGCTACTAAATTCTATCGCCGAAAATATCTCCTACGCGCTGGAAGCAATTGAAACTGCTCATTCAAATAAACAATACCAAATTGCGCTACAGGAAAGGGAATCGCATTTGAAATTATTAATTGAAAATTTAAATGCGGGCCTGGTAGTACACGATGCCAGCGCTGCCATTATATTATGGAATAATAAGGCAATTGAACTATTAGGTTTAACCACCAATCAGATGTTTGGCAAAACGCCAGTGGATGAGGCATGGCACTTTATTCATGAAAATGGCACTAAAATGGCAATAAATGATTACCCGGTTATGCAGGTAATAAACACATTGGCGCCATTAAATAATTTGGTTTTAGGTATTGTAAAGACAATCAATGAGAAACCAGTTTGGGTATTGGTAAATGCTTATCCGGAATTTACCCAGCAAAACGAATTAAAGCAGGTTGTGGTAAATTTTGTAGACATTACTGCCCGCAAAGAAGCTGAACTGGCATTAATCCAATCTGAAAACAAACTATTTGCCTTTTTTAATTCTTCCAAAGACGCTATAGTTTTATTAGATAAGGAATATTCCATTTTATCGTTTAATAATAAGGGTAATGAAATTATAGAATTGGTGTTTCAAAAACCAATGACCATTGGCGGTAATATAATAGATTTTGTGCACCCTGGGGTAAGGGAGGATTTTAAGATACATTTTCAAAAAGCTTTTGAAGGACAGGAAATTCACACTGAACGTTTTTTGCCCTTTCCAACCTTATCCAAATGGTGGTCGTTTACTTATACACCTATACACAGCTCAGCGGGTGAAATATTTGCTATTGGACTAATAATAAGTGATATTGATGCCACCAAAAGAGCAGAAGAAGCACTTAGGCTAAGTGAAGAAAAATACAGGATGATTGTAGAAACAACATCAGAAGGTATTTATATGATAGATAAAGATGGCTATCTCACTTTTGTAAATGAGCAATTACCCAAAATGTTAGGGTATTCTAAGGACGATGATATCATTGGTTCTCATGCATTCAGGTTTTTGAAAAAAGACCTTATCCCATTAGCCACTGAAAGGCTGGAGAAAAGAAAAGAAGGCATATCAGAATCGTACGACCTTACCCTTGTAAAAAAGGATGGCTCCTTTATAACCGCCATGCTTTCATCCAACCCCATTTTTTATGAGGGGGTTTATCAGGGTGCATTGGTGGTAGTAAATGACATTACCGACCGTAAAATAGCCGAAGAGTTACTAAGGGAATCAGAACAAATGTTTGCTACGGCATTTAAAGGCAGTCCAATTGCCATTTCAATTACATCACCCATTGACGGTACGATTTATGACGTAAACGAGGTGTTTTTAAAAGATTCCGGGTATACCAGAGAAGAATTAATTGGCAATACTACGCTTAGCCTTAACTTTTACTCTAAAGAAAGCGACCGTAATTTCATCTTATCTTCCATTCAAACTAATGGATATTTATATAATTATGAATGCTTATTTAAACCCAAGAACAATCAATTACTTACCTGCCTTCTTTCATCAGTAAAAGTTAGTATTAAAGGTAAGCCACTGGTACTGTCTTATGTGGTAAATATTACCGATAGAAAAAATATAGAAACAGAATTACGTACCAGCGAAGAAGAGAATAAAGCCATTGTAAATGCCATTCCCGATCTATTATTCAGATTGGATAAAGAGGGGATTTTTATTGATTTCAGGGCCAGCAAATACGAAGAACTTTTAGCGCCACCTACCTTTTTCCTGGGCAAACATATCAGCGAAGTATTACCAAAAAACATAGCTGATAAAGCTATGCAAAGTATTGAAAAAGCGATTTCCACAAAAGAAATGGCTGCATTTGAATACGAAGTACAAATAGATGGTAAAAACAATTTCTATGAGGACAGGATTGTGGCTCTTTCCAACGGAGAAGTTTTATCATTTATAAGAAACATCACCGAACGCAAAACCAATGAAAGCCAGCTGATAGAATCTGAACAAAAGTTTTCTCAGGTTTTTAACAGCAGTCCTGTTCCTATTACGCTGAGTGCTTTGGATGGTACTTTTGTAGATATTAACAGAGAGTTTATTCTCCAATCAGGGTTTACAAGAGAAGAAATAATTGGGCATACTTCACTTGAATTAAATTGCTTTGTTGTTCCGGAAGAACGCAGTAACATGATAAATGAAGTGCAACAACATGGTAGTATGTTAAACAGGGAATTTCTGTTCCGTAAAAAAAATGGAGAAATTATCAATGGCTTAATGTCTGCAACCATAGTACATATCACAGGCGTTCCCTACTTATTATCATTTATAATTGATATTACAGAGCGTAAAACAGCGGAAAAAGAATTACTAAAACTTAACGATACACTTAACAAAAAAACTTACGAACTGGCCACATCCAATCAGGAACTCGAAAGGTTTGCCTATATAGCATCACACGATTTACAGGAACCATTGAGAATGATTACCGGATTTTTACAACTTTTTAAAAGCAAATACGACCATAAGGTAGATGAACTGGGCGATCAGTATATTCAGTTTGCCGTAAATGGCGCAGAAAGGATGAAAAACCTGATAAAAGATCTGCTGGAGTATTCGCGTATTGGCACTAATAAAGAAGCAGCCATTGTTACAGATTTAAACCAAACAGTACAGGAAGTACTACAGCTTTTTAGCAGCACAATTGAAGAAGAAAAAATACAAATCACAGTGCCCGCATTGCCAACTATTTTGGCCAACAAAACCCAAATGGCTCAGTTGTTTCAAAACCTTATTGGCAACTCCATTAAATACCGCAAAAAAGAAAACGCAATCATCCAAATCGAATACACCAATAACACCGAAAATCATTTATTTAAAATCTACGACAACGGTATTGGTATAATGCCCAACAGCATACATAAAATATTCAATGTATTTCAAAGGGCACATAGCGAAACATCCAAATATCCCGGCACCGGTATAGGTTTATCTATTTGTAAAAAAATTGTAGAATTACATGGCGGCAAAATCAGTGTAGAATCTGTTTATGGTAAAGAAACTTCTTTCTTTTTTTCCATTCCAAAACAGTATACGCAGCAATTGCAGTAATTTTTTTTGTTACAGGCAATAGTAATAATGGCATCGCTGCTTGTGTCACTCACTTGTACGTTCCACATTTATGGCGACAATGCCAGCTGTTGGAAAAAAGATGCCATAAATGAGGAACCCTGAACCGAGCGTGGCAATTGCTGATGCCCAATGTACTTCAGCTGGGTACATACACAAATAACTACACTTTTTTAAGCATAATCAAATAGGTGGGAAAATGATCGCTATAACCGCCGCGATAGGTATTACCATCCCATGTTCTCATTGGATAGCCTTTGTATTTACCAATATTTTCAATTAAAAACTCTTTATTAAAAATATGCTGCTTATAAAAAAAGAAACCGTTTTGCTCTTTATTTAACCAGGAGGAGGAAATGATGATTTGATCGAACAAACCCCAGGCATCCTGATAAGCCAGTGTACCAATGCCTTTTTTGTACATTTCTACCCATGGGTTATAAAAACCACCGGCACTTACTTTTTCCATATCGCCTTTGGCGCCCATTACCCTGGTAAGCGATGGGCTAATGGGGTCGTCGTTCAGATCGCCCATTACAATTATTTTGGCATTCAAATCAGTTTTTTGAAGGGAGTCGATAAAGTCCTTGCCCACCTGTGCAGCTGCGGCACGTGCAGGGGCACTTCGCTCCTCCCCGCCCAACCTAGAAGGCCAGTGGTTTACAAAAACATGTACGGTTTCTCCGTTTAATTTGCCCTTAACCCATAACACATCCCGGGTAAAAAAAGATTCTTTAGAACCGCTTGGCAGGCGTACAAACAATTTACGACTATCTTCTACCACAAAGTATTTGGGATTATATACCAACCCAACATCCACACCACGAAGGTCTTTAGAGTCGTAATGCACATAATGGTAGTTTCGGTTTTTTATTTGTGGGTTTGCTATCAAATCATTTAAAACGGTATCATTTTCAATTTCAGCAACACCTAATAAAGCCGGGCCATCGGGGTTAACCTCGGTGCCAATTTGTGCAATTACCGACGCCAGGTGCTGTATTTTGCTGGAATAAATCTTACTATTATAATTTTTATCGCCAAGTGGGGTAAATTCATCATCATTTACAATTGGGTTATCTATCGTATCGTAAAAGTTTTCCAGGTTATAAAAAGCTACAATGGCTACTTTATATTGTTGCTTTTGAGCAGTGGCAAACATGGATAAAAAACAAAGAAGCAAAAAATAAATATACCTCATATACACAGTTATAACACAAACATACAACTTGAGAAGTGAGGCAATATTAATTATTGATTATAATTTATGCTGGCTGGTATATATACATTAACATGCCTATTTTTGTCGCCGACCAAAACAACCTTATGCGAAAATTGATATTAGGGGCGATTAGCTGCTTAGCTATAAGCATTTGCGTAGCACAAACCAGCCCTACTCAAAACAAAGACTCAACAGGCCGGTTAGATTCAACCATTCTGGACGAGATAAAAGACAATGTACTGGACAATATTCCGGTAATTTCTCTGGACGATAATGATCAAACTGATGTTAACTCGCAAAACATTTCCTCTGTTTTAACGGCAGGCAGAGATCCATTTTTCTCAGCTGCTTCGTTTAACTTTTCTCCTGCCAGATTTAGAGTTAGGGGCTATGATGCAGATTTATCGGGTACTTATATGAATGGGGTACCGATGGACAATCTGGATAATGGTTTTACCCCCTTTGGTTTATGGGGAGGTTTAAATGATGTAATGCGCAACAGGGATGTATCCTTAGGCTTGCGATATAATACATTTTCATTTGGTGATATAGGAAGCACAACCAATATAGATTCCCGTGCCAGCAAGCAACGTAAAACAACCAGCTTTAGTTATGCCAGTTCCAACAGAAGTTATGATCATCGCTGGATGTTAACCCATAGTACTGGTATTAATAAAAAAGGCTGGGCATTTACTGTATCAGGCAGCAGGCGTTGGGCAGATGAAGGTTATGTACCCGGCACTTATTATAATGGCTGGAGTTATTTTGCTGGTGTAGACAAACGTTTTGGTCAAAAACACCTGCTATCTCTGGTATCATTTGGCGCACCAACTGAAAATGGCCGTCAGGGCCCTGCGGTACAGGAAATGATGGATTTGGCTGGCAGCAAATATTACAACCCTTACTGGGGCTACCAAAATGGCAAAAAAAGAAATGCCAATATAGGTAAAACATTTCAGCCGGTTACCATACTTACACATGATTTCAGGATAAACAACAATACATCGCTGATTACTGCAGCAGGATATACATTTGGTAAAAGAAGCGTATCGGGTATTGACTGGTATAATGCACCAGACCCAAGGCCGGATTATTACCGGTATTTACCCAGCTATCAAACAGATCCCTACCAAAAAGATCAGATTACTGACCTTTTACAGAATAATGAAGCTGCCCGCCAGCTAAACTGGCAAAATTTTTATGATGTAAACAGAGATCATACCGCTACTATTGCCAATGCCAATGGTATTGAAGGAAATAATGTTACCGGTAAACGCTCACTATATATAGTACAGAACAGGGTTACCAATACCCAGCGATTTAATTTTAATACCGTTATAAATTCCAGGATAAGCAATAATGCAGATTTTTCTGGTGGCCTTTCTTTTCAGATGCAGCGCAATAATTATTACCAACAGGTAGAAGATTTACTGGGTGGTGAATTTTATGTAGACCTTAACCAGTTTGCTGAAAGGGATTTTCCTAATAATAACGACGCAGTACAAAACGACCTGAATAACCCAAACAGAATTTTACATAAGGGAGATAAATATGGCTACAATTATGATATTGATGTAACAAAAGCTGCTGCCTGGTGGCAAACTGTTTTTAAGTTTAATAAAATAGACTTTTTTATATCCAGCGAAATTGCACAGAACAAATTCTGGAGGGTTGGTAATGTAAAATCAGGTTTATTCCCTGACAATTCTTTTGGCAAATCTCAGGTACAGGAATTCATCAATTATTCGGTAAAAGCAGGTTTAACCTACAAAATAAATGGCCGCAATTATATTTACGGGAATGCATCCTATATTACCAGACCACCGTATTTTGAGAATGCATACATTTCACCTAGGAAAAACGATATTGTACAGGCCAACCTGAAAAGCGAAACCATAGAATCAGTGGAAGGTGGTTATATATTAAATGCACCAAAATTAAAATTGAGATTAAGTGGGTATTATACCAACTTTAAGGGCGGTTTTAATGTACTTACCTTCTATCATGAAACCTATAGAAACTTTGTTAACTATGCAATAAGCAATATTGACAAAGTGCATTTTGGCGGCGAGTTTGGTTTTGAAGCAAAAGTGGTTAAAAATGTAACACTTACAGGTGCAGCAGCCGTGGGTAGATACTATTATAACAGCAGACAAAATGCGGTAACCACCCTGGATAATACTTCCACTATATTGGATAACCAATTGGTGTATAGCGAAAATTTCAGGGTAGCTTCTACACCTCAGGAAGCGTATAGTTTGGGGCTTACTTACCGTTCTCCAAAATTTTGGTTTGTAAGCTTAACCGGTAATTATTTTGATCAGATGTGGCTTGATTTCAATCCCATCCGCAGAACATACCCGGCGATTGAAGGTATTGATCCCAAGAGCAATGAATGGAGAAGCATTATTGATCAAACCAGGTTTAATTCACAATATACTGTTGATTTTTTTGCAGGCTACTCATATAAACTACCAAAATCAATACACCCGAAAAGGGCTACATTTTTGGTGTTTAATGCTGGTATAAATAACCTGCTGAATAACCAGAATATTGTAACTGGTGGATATGAACAATTGCGTTTTGATTTCGATACACGTAATCCGAATCAATTTCCTCCAAAATTGTTTTATGCCTATGGTTTAAACTATTTTGTAAGTGTAACCATACGTTATTAGTATTTGGTAAGCTGCTGAATAGTATTGTTAGCGATGAAGAGTGCGACGCAAGAAAAGCTATATTAATAAAAAAAGTTTGGCCCAAAAAAAGGCCGTAAAATATTTAAAGCCCCCTCACTATGCAAATAAGAAATTGGAAGACTAAAAGAACACTTAGCTGGTTGAGTTTATTTGTTTTTATAATTACCCTGAGTATAATTGTGGTTTCGTGTAACAAAAAATTTGATGAGCCACCATCATATGTTGGCCCGAATATTACCCCTGATTTAGCCATTAGCGATTTAAAAGCCATGCACACAAATGGTGGGCTGGAATTAATTACTGAGGATAAAACCATTGGCGGTGTAGTTGTTGCAGATGACCTGAGTGGTAATTTTTATAAAACAATTGTAATACAGGATGAAACCGGTGGTATACAAATTAAACTGGACGGCTTTGATTTATATACCCAATACCCAGTTGGCCGTATGGTGTATATTAAGGTAAAGGGACTTTATCTTGGCGATTATAATAAATTGTTACAACTGGGTGGTGGCATTGATAATACGGTAAGTCCTGCCAGACTTGGCTATCTAGCTTCTACCCTATTTGATCAATACATCATTAAGGGCAGCCTTAACAATGTAATAACACCTAAAGTAGTAAAGGTGGCCGACCTGAATGATAGCTATCAAAATACCCTTATTCAACTGGATAATTTTGAATTTGCTACAGGCGATACGTCCAAACAATTTGCGGATGTTACTTTAACTGCATCTGCAATAAACTATACCATAAAAAGTTGCGGTGGTGAAAGCATTATTTTAAGAAATAGCAGTTATGCAGATTTTGCCGGTTATGACCTGCCAAATGGCAATGGTAGTATTTTGGCTATTTACACCGTTTTTGGTTCTACCAAACAATTGAATATCCGCGACTCATCTGACGTTAAATTTTATAATACCCGTTGCGGCGGTGGTGGTGGAGGCGGTGGCGGTACCGGTTCTATTATCAGTATTTCAGATTTAAGGGCTTTATACACAGGTACCGAAGTTAGTTTAGGTTCTTATCAGGTTAAAGGCATTGTGATTTCTGATGCAGGTAGTAAAAACATTTCTGCCGGCAATATCATTTTACAGGATGGCGCCAAAGGCATTGCCCTTTATTTTGGGAGTAGCGCTGCAACCAGCAATTTCCTGATTGGAGATTCATTGGTGGTGGATATTACCGGTGGTACATTAAAACAATTTAGTGGTTCGCTGGAAGTGGTACTACCTTCTTCCTCTTTACCAAATACCAAGGCGGGTACAGGTAAAACAGTTACGCCACAAACGCTTACTGTATCGCAGTTTAACAGCGCCATGCCAGATATTGAATATACGCTGGTTAAATTTGTTGATGCTACCGCCAGCGGCAATGCCACTTATAGCGGCAATAATACGTTAACGGATGCCTCGGGCTCAACTACCATGTATACTAAAACAGGCTCATCTGGCGCCACTTTTGGGGGTGACGCCTTGCCTACAACTGCTAAAACATGGGTTGGTTATGGTAGTATGTTTAACAGCACCAAACAATTCTCCATCCGCAATACAGCCGATGTTACCGATGGTGGCAGCAATGGCGGTGGTGGTGGTGGAGGCGGTGGAACCGGCACTGCAGACCTTATTTTCTCTGAGTATATTGAAGGTTCTTCCAATAATAAATACATTGAAATTTATAATGCAGGCAGTGCTGCAGCCGATTTGTCCAGGTATATAGTAAAACTATATGCCAATGGTACAACTACTGCCACCAATTCTGCCAAATTAGATACTTTGGTAGGTAGCAGTACCCTTGCACCTGGTGCTATATTGGTGCTGAAACAACCAAGTGCTGTACTTGCTTTACCAGGTGGTGTTACCGCATTTAGCAGCAGCGTTTGTAATTTTAACGGTGATGATGCGCTTACCATTGAGAAAGATGGTACAGTTATAGATGTTTTTGGAACAGTTGGTACCGACCCAGGTACCAGTTGGACAGTCGCAGGCAGTACCAGTGGTGCAGCAGATAAAACCGTGCGCCGCAAATCTACCGTTACTGCGGGAAATACAGATTGGGCCAGTTCATCTGCCAATGAATGGGATTTAGCTTCTACTGATGATGTATCCAATCTGGGTAGCCGATAATACTTGCTAAACTCAAATTTACTAAAGCCCCTTCTTGGGGCTTTTTTTTGTAGCAAGCCACTAACAATAGCAAAAACACCAGCCAATCAGGTTAAAAACCATTTTGAATAATAATAAACACTGTTCAACAGCAGGAATAGGCTAACTAGGCAACCCTACGCATTAATAAAGCGTTTCTTATTCATTATCAAGCTATTTGGGGTATTTTTTTATATAAATTTTGCCTTCCAAACAAAATTTGGCAGCTAAAGATGTACTGTATTAAAAAAAGATTAACTTTAAAATGAAGGAACTGTAAGAACACCGATGTTTTAACCCTATCCTGTTTTTAGAACACTCCTTTTAAACGGTAATATCAAACTAAGAAAGGAAATCTGCCAACAGGAAAATGAATGATACAATGATTGATTTCCAATACTTGTTTGAAAATTCAGCAGAACTTGAACTAATTCTCTCCAAAGAATTAACCATACTATCTGTAACAAACGGATTTCTGTCGTTAACCCATACGCAAAAACTGCAAATAATTAATCAACCCTTCCTTTCATTTTTACAATCAAAACCGGATAGTGAATCGAATGTAAACCTGCTTCATAGGCAATTAAAACATGCCATTCACCAACAAACAAACATTCAAATTCCAGTAGCAACGTATCATTTTAAACAAAACCAGTTTCATCAACAATTTCATTGGCAAATAACTATTACGCCGGTTGTAAATCATCATAAGGAAGCGGTAATTAAGTTACAAATCCATAATCATGTACCACAGGTATCGGCTAACAGTATAGATAACTTGTCTCTAACGGCAATTTTAGATAAAAGCCTTAACGAAATTTATATTTTCGATGTATTTACCCTGCAATTTGAATATGTAAATGAAGGCGCCCTTAAAAACCTTGGTTATACCCGACAGGAAATGTTACACCTCACCCCTGTACATCTAAAACCAAAATACAACGAAGCTTCTTTCAGGGAGATGTTGGAGCCACTAAAAAAAGGTGAATCAGATAAACTGGTAATTGAAACTGTTCACAAACGCAAAGACAATACACTATATGATGTACAGGTACATCAACAACTTATTTCTATCAATAACCAATTAAAATATCTTTCCATTGTACTAGATATTACCGAGGACAAAAAGAATCAAATTACCCTAAGAAAACTATCAAAAATTGTTGAGCAAAGTCCGGCCTCTATTGTAATTACCAACTTAGATGGCAATATAGAATATGTTAACCCTGCTTTTTCAAAACTTACTGGCTATACCTTTAAACAGGCTTATGGCAAAAATCCTAAAATATTAAAAACACAATTTACACAACCCGGTACACATGCCCATATGTGGAAACTAATAAAACAAGGTAAAGTATGGCATGGCGAGTTTTGCAATAAAAAGAAAAACGGGGAACTCTATTGGGAGTCTGCCACTATTTCTCCCATTATCAATTCGCAAGGTAATATTACCCATTATGTAGCCGTAAAAGAAAATATAACCGAACGCAAAAAAGTAGAGCGGGAAAAAGAAAAAATGATTGTTGACCTTATCAAAACCAATAACGAGTTAGATCAGTTTACCTTCATCGCTACCCACAATTTAAGGGCACCCTTATCTAATTTACTAAGTATCGTAGACCTGCTAAAAACCGATACCATTCAAGACGAAAGAACCTTAAAATTGATAACAGGTTTTAAAGAGTCTACAAAAATGTTAGATGCCACATTAAACGACCTGCTTAAAATATTGCTGATTAAAAACGATTTGGATATTAACCTAAAACCTATCTCCTTAACAGAAGCTTGTCAATATGCCATCAGGTCTATCAGTCAACTAAATAACAATGGAGATATTATTTTGGAAACAGATTTTTCTGCGGCAGATACGGTTATGTTTTACCAACCTTATCTGGAAAGTATATTCCATAACCTGCTTACCAATTCCATCAGGTATTGTTCGCCGGAGCGGAAATTACATATCTCCATTCGTTCTGAACTGTCAAAAAAAACAACCTTTGTGTACTTTACTGATAATGGACTGGGTATAGACCTGGAGAAAAATAAAGACAAAGTATTTGGCTTGTACCAGCGCTTTCACAGTCATCAAAACACCAAGGGACTAGGCCTGTATATGACCAAATCTCAAATGGTTAGCCTGGGTGGCAATATAGAGGTAGAAAGCCAGGTAAACCAGGGCGTAACTTTCATCCTCAGTTTCTCCAACAAACACTTGCCTGCTCTTTAAGCATAAAAGCCGCCATCCAATATTTAAAACCAATATTGTTTCAGCTACAGCAAATCTAATGCACATCCGTTGTGTCACTCACTTGTACGGTTAGATTCGCTATTGGGCTTTTATCAAAACAACCATTAAAGCGCCGGCTATTATTTAGCCTACCTATATCCGCAGAAGAAGGCAATTATTTGGAAAGGGTATTTAGTTCGGTTATTTTTGAGTTGAAGTCAACCGAAACACACGCTCTACTAATGACACTAACACCCAGCCATATTGAATTTGAAAATTTTTGTAACCAACTCATTGGTTTTACAATTACTAAAGTTGAATATTCAGAAATTGATTATGAGCCGACTAGAGCTATACCTTATTATCCAACACAATTTCAAAACTTGCACTCAGTTGACTTTTCAATTTTCTTACATACGGACAAAAACAATTTGATTGAAATTTATTGGGATGGACAATTTTTTGAGTATGGTATTGGAGTTAAACTAGATGAAAAGTCAGACTTTTCAGGTTTCATAACGTGGGATGTATCTGAAAGTGAACTTTGGAAAAAGTTTATAGGTACAACGATTACTGATATAAAAATTTCATGGGTGAGAGTTAACTCAAATGAACAAAAGTCAGGTAAAAAAGAGAGTTTTATTTATCCGCAAGACATCTCATTAATGTTTACAAACCACAAAAAAGTATTTATTAGTGCCGCGGGTTTTCTGGAGGAAGGAGACTCAGAAGTTTACGGAATGCTGGATAACTTATCAGTTACAGACAACGAATATTTAGCTAGACAGGTTAAAATGATAACATGATTAAGAAGGGAGGTGCTGACACTAGGCAAGTAAGCAAGGAGGATTTGTTCCCCTGCTACCGACAGCGGCAGAAGAACACATTTTTTGGAAAAGGTATTTAGTTCTTCTATTTTTGAGTTGAGCATCATTTGAATTTATTTCTTAAAACTTTTATTAAAATAAGTCTTCTAAATATCTAATGTGACAATAAAAAACTTTAAACTCCTTTTTATCTTTTCATGTACATCATTTTGTATTACGACTTATGCTCAATCTGTCGTTTCAAATGATTTTGATAGCTGTAAAGTTTTTGCTATTAGTTATTCAGCTATGTATAGAATGAGAATTTATCCAGAAAATTTGATTTACGATTTTAATGATACATCTTTTATTGTTGACAAAGCAAGTGCTGAAAAAGTTTTAAATGTTATTTATACATTTCAAACTCGAATAGTAAAACAAGATAATAATAAGCCGTTTCAAAATATGTATCGCGTTGACTATAGATTGTTGTTTTTATTTTACAAAGAACAAAAAATAAACTTAGTTGGCTTTGGTGCAAATGGACTAATGGCTATTAATGACACTGTTTATAAGTTTGACAAGAATATATTAAAGACATTGACAACAGTTATTCCAGGTTTAAAACCAACAATACGTTTATAATACATTCAGATAAAATCAAACAAACGAACGCCCAGTCTAGTAACCAAGGGGGGATTTCGTCCCCTGCTACCAAAAGCGGAATAACGCATTTTTTTTGGAAAGGGTTTTTAGTTCGCTATTTTTGAGAAAGGCTCAATTATTATGCAAGACACAAACATCTATATAGAAAAAATAGGCAGTTCTACAAGACAAATAGACTTTGTTGAGCTTAACCAACTCAAAAAAGACATTTTATGGATATTTGATGAAAATGGTAGTGATTTACATAACGCATACGTTCCAGACTATTCTTTTACGCTACCTTATTGGGAATATGCATCAATTAACGGGAAATACTTGTATGATGATGATAAGAATTTTTATAGAGAAGGAGCCCTTATCATCATTTTATGCATGTTGGCTGAATATGTGGACATTCAAGGTGGTAGTCAATTAGTTTTTGGTGACCATAATTTAAACGATATTCTAAACTATATCAATTTGTTTAAGCCAGAAAATGAAAATCAAAATTCTCTTAAAGAACTAGTAATCTTGGGAATTTCAATATCAGTAACAATTACAAAAGAGGATATTGCGAAAAATGAAGATTTTGAGCATTCAGACTTAGACAAATTTCTTTCCTCTTTGAAGTGGGTGGACAATACATTCATACAGGCGTATTACAAATCAAAACTAACTTGAACTTCGTCTATTTCCCTGCTGCTGCCCGTCCCCACCATCAGCTTTCGCTTTAACATTCGCTTCGGTAAAGCTCCACTTACAATCCAACTGTACAAGAGTGCGACGCAAGTAAAGCCCAATAGCTGATGAATGTTTGGCATATAAAAATGCCTTTAGCAATAAACAAATAAGCCCAATTTTTTATTGGCGCCAACGCGTAATAGAATTAACCATTTCAACCGGTGAATATTGGTAAAACACAGTACTTTCGTGCCGTTAATACAATCTATTTTACAGCCCGGTACCAGCCATTGTTACCTGCTGTTTTAACCGAAAATATATGAATATGGAAGCTTGGAAAACCTACCAGGAACAACACAAAGACCGTTTCCTGAACGAATTGCTGGAACTTTTGCGCATACCCAGCGTAAGTGCCCGTACCGAAAACAAGGATGATATGATTGCCTGCGCCAACCTGGTAAAACAACGTTTACTGGAAGCAGGTGCAGATAGTGTAACCATTTACCCCACCGCCGGCCACCCCATAGTATATGGCGAAAAAATGATTGATGCCGGCAAACCCACCGTTTTGGTATATGGCCATTACGATGTTCAACCCGCAGACCCACTGGAGCTTTGGAACAGCGGCCCTTTTGAACCCGTAATTAAAGATGGTAAAATTTTTGCCCGTGGTGCCTGCGATGATAAGGGCCAGTTTTATATGCATGTTAAAGCATTGGAAACCCTTACCAATACCAATAGCCTGCCCGTTAATGTAAAATTTATAATTGAAGGCGAAGAAGAAATAGGCTCACCCAACCTGGGCATATTTGTAAAAGAACATACCACCTTGCTAAAAGCCGATGTAATTTTAATTAGCGATACGGCCATGCTTAGCATAGATAACCCCAGCATTGATGTGGGCGTACGCGGTTTAAGTTATATTGAAGTAGAAGTTACCGGCCCCAACCGCGATTTGCACAGTGGTGTTTACGGTGGCGCAGTAGCCAACCCCATTACCATACTGGCACATATGATTACCAGCCTGCACGATGAAAATAACCATATCACCATTCCGGGTTTTTATAACGATGTAGTTGAATCATCGGCCGAAGAAAGAGCGGAACTTGCCAAAGCACCTTACGATGAAGCTGCCTATAAAGAAGAATTAGGCGTTACCGCTTTATGGGGCGAAAAAGGTTACTCAACCAATGAACGTACCGGTATAAGACCTACCCTTGAATTAAATGGTATTTGGGGGGGGTATACCGGCGAAGGCTCTAAAACCGTATTGCCCTCAAAAGCACATGCCAAAATAAGTTGCCGACTGGTGCCCAACCAAAAGCACGAAGTAATGACGGAGCTGATTATTAACCATATCATAAGCATTGCCCCAGCCGGCGTTACTGTAAAAGCAGCACCGCACCATGGCGGCGACCCTTACATGACACCGGTTGACAGTATTGAATACCGCGCTGCGGCCAAAGCCATTGAAACAACTTTTGGCAAAGCACCTATTCCGGTTAGAGGTGGTGGCAGTATTCCTATCACCGCTTTATTTGAAGCAGAACTGGGTTGCAAAGTGGTATTTCTTGGTTTTGGGTTAGACAGCGACAACCTGCATAGTCCCAATGAAAAATACGACCTGGTAAATTTTTATAAAGGCATAGAAACCATCCCTTATTTTCATGCATTTTTTGCTGAAATGAAGCAATAAAATACCTGTATTTATACATAAAAGGCTTTCATGTATTTGCATGAAAGCCTTTTGTTTTCTTATACCAAACATTTCAACTTTATCCCGTAGGTGCCCAATTAAAAGTCCGGTATACCATTGGGGTATTTTTGTGGCCCGGCAATAGAATGGTCATTTGGCTTTTCTTGCGTCGCACACTTGAACTGCAGTAATTAGTGGCAACTTTTAACAGCCCATCACCATGTGGCGATTGATAGCTACCCGCTTTTATTATTTGCGAAGCATCTATCTGTTGTATTAATTGAAACAGAAAATCTGCCATTAACTGCAGTGTAGTGTCTTTATAAGGTGCAAACTTTAAACCCAGGTCATGTTTTGCAGATTGATAACCGTGAATGGTGGTAGTTAAACCTAAATTGGTTGCCCTGGTAAATATGGGCAGGCTGCCATACAATAACATTTCATCGTTGTTTTTATTATAGCCTATATTCCATGGTACCGTTACATCACCCCTAGATTGTACGCAACCAATGGGTGGATCGTTGTTTTCCATCCACGACGTATCGGTTATAGCACCCCATAATGAATAAACCCCTGCCACAGCACTGGTATTGGGTAATTGATTGGTATTACCCTCAATATCAGCATTGGAACTTATGCCAAGTGCGGAAGCCCGGTTTGCTTTAATATAGGCTTTGGTAATGGCAGCAATAGCCCCCGCCGAAGCCCCGGAAACAAATATTTTATTGGTGTCTATGGCATACGCAGCTGCATTGGCTTTGGCAAACCGGATAAACCCATTATAATCCTGTACCGCTCTTATTAAAGCAGATTGTAATGCTTTGGGGGCGGTAATATCCATACCCAGCCTATAATCAATGGAAGCAATTACAAAACCTTTTAAGGCAAGGCGTTGGCAAAAAGCTACAATAAAAGAATCGTTACGACTACCATTTCTAAAACCGCCACCATGCGCAAATACAATCATGGCGCGTTGTACCGCAGTATCATTATCCGGCAGGTAAATATCGGCCTGCAATTCTGTTGATTGTGCCTGGTAATTAAGGTTATTGCCATAGCTTAAGGTTTGCATATGGCTACCCGTAAAAACATCATCTTTATACCGCTGCAATAATTGCTGGCTATTGGCTTGCAACTGAATAAATAATAGTAAAACCGGTATTAGTGTTTTTTGCATGATGCATAGATTTCCCCACAAACTTAACTGTAAACCGGCGGTTAATCACACAAAAAAATCCTGCCATTAGGGGCAGGACTGAAACATATTTTTACTATAAAATTTACAATTTTGCCAAACAGGCTTCCAGGCTTTCTCTCCAATTGATGGCTGGTGTAGCATAGGTTTGCTGAATTTTAGTTTTATCCAATACTGAATATCCGGGCCTTTTTGCCGGTGTGGGATATTGTACGGCATTTATGGGGTGTACATTACAATCCAATTGCTTTATATCCCTGATGGCCGTAGCAAATTCAAACCAGGAAATCTCACCCTCATTGGAGTAATTATAAATTCCGGGTACAAAGCTGTTACTATTGGCCTGGCAGGCGGCTGCAATTTGTAAAATAACGGCTGCCAGATCTTTGGCATAGGTTGGTGTACCCCGCTGATCGCTAACTACATTAAGGTCTTTACGATCTTTCATTAAACGCAACATGGTTTTTACAAAATTGTTACCAAATTCGCTGTATACCCAAGCGGTGCGTATAACCATGGTGAGCGGATTATTTTCTAATGCCAGCTGCTCTCCCATCCATTTGGTATAGCCGTAATAATTGACGGGATCGGTTTTGTCATCTTCCTTGTATGGTGCAGTGGCGCTACCGTTAAACACATAATCTGTAGAAATATGAATAAGTTTAGTGCCATATTGCTTGCAGGCATTGGCAATATAACCACAGGCGGCAGCATTTATTTTATAGGCATTTTCCTGATCAGTTTCAGCTTTGTCTACAGCAGTATATGCAGCAGCATTAATAAAATAAGCAGGCTTACAATGCCCAAATAATTGTAATAGCGCTGTTTCGTTTGCTATATCAAGGGAATCTCTGTCAGAAAATTGAAATTCGAATTGGGGGAATTGTTCGGCTGCGGCCTGTAATTCGCTGCCCAACTGGCCATTTTTGCCTGAAACAATAATAACGGGTTTTTGCATAGTTGGTGGTTTTATATTGGGTGGCTACTGCAGTAAATTTGGGAACTATTTCGGCTGCATGACTATGTCGCTTTTGTTTATGTACAGTTGCATAGTGTGCTGAACGTACAAGTGAGTGACACAAGGATGTTTAATGGATATGCTAATGCCTGTAACCCCTTATCTAACTGCATTTAATGATTAGAAACAAAAAAAACTCCGTAACATGCAAGCATAGTTACGGAGTTGGTATTTTATTTTCTTGATTCAAATTCTTTGGGTTGTTTTACCAGTTCTTCTTTAGGTAAAGATTTAAAATATTCGTAAGTAATTCTTAAACCTTCGGCCCTGCCTACTTTGGGTTCCCATCCAAGAATTTCCCTGGCTTTGGTAATATCGGGCTGGCGTTGTTTTGGATCGTCTACCGGCAATGCTTTGTGTATGAGTTTTACATTGGAACCGGTAAGTTTCAGCACTTCTTCTGCAAAGTCTTTTAATGAAATTTCGTTGGGGTTACCAATATTTACGGGGTAAGCATAATCGCTTAACAGTAAACGGTAAATACCTTCAATCAAATCATCAACATAGCAGAAAGAACGTGTTTGGCTACCATCGCCAAATACGGTTAGGTCTTCGCCTCTTAATGCCTGACCAATGAATGCAGGTAGTGCACGGCCATCATTCAGTCGCATACGTGGCCCATAGGTATTGAATATACGCACTATACGTGTTTCAACGCCATGGAAGGTATGGTATGCCATGGTAATGGCTTCCTGAAAACGTTTGGCTTCATCATATACGCCGCGTGGACCGATAGGGTTTACATTACCCCAGTATTCTTCGTTTTGCGGATGTACCAATGGATCGCCATAGATTTCGCTGGTTGAAGCAATAAGCATTCTTGCATTTTTTGCTTTAGCCAAACCAAGACAGTTATGTGTACCCAATGAACCCACTTTAAGGGTTTGAATGGGGATTTTTAAATAGTCGATAGGGCTGGCAGGAGAAGCAAAGTGCAGTATATAATGCAGTTCGCCCGGGATATGTATATATTTCGACACATCCTGATGATAGAATTCAAAATCGGCCAGGGGAAACAGGTGCTCGATGTTTTTAAGATCGCCGGTAATAAGGTTATCCATACCTATAACATGATAGCCTTCTTTAATAAAACGATCGCACAGGTGAGAACCGAGGAAACCGGCAGCACCGGTAATAAGCACTCTTTTTTTTGTTGACATAGTATTTGGATTTATTGGTTTACATATTCTAAAACAGCAGCTGTTATATATTGTAACTGCTCTTCATCCAGCTCGGTATGAATAGGTAATGATATTACGCGTTCGGTAAGCCAATCAGTAACGGAAAGTTGTGTTGCTGCAAGGTTAAATGAAGCAAACATTTGTTGGCGGTGGCCGGGTACAGGATAATAGATCATTGATGGAATATTTTTCATAGCGAGATATTCATTCAGCCCATCTCTGTTTACACCCTCTAAAGTTAAGGTATATTGGTGAAATACGTGCTTAGAATTTTCTGAGCGATAGGGTGTGGTAATTTTTGGATGATTGGCAAAGGCGGCATCATAATAATCGGCGGCCTTTCTGCGGGCAGCAATATAGTTATCCAACTCTCTTAACTTGATATTTAAAATAGCTGCCTGAATTGTATCCAATCTGGAATTACAACCCACTACATCGTGGTAATAACGTTTGCTTTGTCCATGATTTGCTACCATTTTCATTTTGGCTGCTAGGGCATCATCATTGGTGCAAATGGCACCACCATCGCCATAACCCCCTAAATTTTTTGAGGGGAAAAATGAAGTAGTTCCAACATGGCCAATGGTGCCTGTTTTTTTGGATGAGCCATCTTTAAAATAATAATCGGCACCAATGGCTTGTGCATTATCTTCAATTACATAAAGGTTATGTTCATTGGCTATTTGCATGATTTCTTCCATATTGGCGGGCTGCCCATATAAGTGGACCGGCACAATAGCTTTTGTTTTTGGCGTAATGGCTTTACGTAAAGCTACTGCATCCATACAAAATGTACGGGCATCTACTTCAACAAAAACTGGTGTTAAACGTAGCAGTGCTACCACTTCTGTGGTGGCTATATAGGTAAAAGAAGGTGTAATTACTTCGTCACCGGGTTGCAGGTCCAAAGCCATCATTGCAATTTGTAAGGCATCTGTACCATTGGCACAGGGTATTACATGGGTTGCGCCCAAATAGGCTGATAAATGTTGTGCAAAATCCTGTACGGGTTTGCCATTAATAAATGCGGTACTTTCCAAAACTCCAATAACAGCAGCATCAATTTCGGGTTTAATTTTCTGGTACTGCGTTTTTAAATCCACCATTTGTATAGGCCTCATATATCAAAAATTTGTGGGGCAAAACTACACTAAAAATAGGTGTAAACCATTTTCATTAGCATTTGATACATGCGTAAATACGTTAATGGTTTTAGTTAAAAGGTAAGGCTTCCTTTTGTGTTTTTCTGCTTTTTAAAGCAAAACATAAACCTGCATTTTATTGCTGCTACATGTTTTGGAAGTACAAGAGTGCGACGCAAGGATGCTGCCACTTATGCAATTGTCTGGTTCAAAAAATGTATTTATTATGGAGTTGATGGTGCCAAAGAAATACGTATTTGTACGCCTGCCCTTGTATTGGTAACTGGTGCAGAAGTAGATATATATGGAACAACACGTTGCTGATCGAAAAAGAGTTTCAGGTTTACACGACTGCTCATTACCATATCTACAGAAGGTTGAATGCTTACCACTTTTTGTCCACCTGTACTATAAGCATTGGCCTGGTCTAAGCGGCTATTGCTTTGTATATCATCCCGCATAGACAGATCGAGGTTTAGGTTAATATCGTTGCCTGCTTCGGACTCTTTTAAGAAAGGAAATTTAAATGGCAGGTGCACCCCTTTTTGCCTTAGACTGCCACCAAAACTCCATTCGGTGCTGCGTACTTCGCTTAATTGAAAATCTATAAGGCTTAAACTGAGTTGCCTGCTCTTTTTAAATTCGAAGCGGAAATTGGTTTGATTGGTAGTGGTTACATCAATACCAAATAAGGGGGCAAAAGACTCTTGTATGGTGATATTTGGCAAAAGGAAAAATGGTATATAATTACCTGAAATGGTATCAAGAAATGCCGGTGCCCCATAATGAAAAGGATCGTAATACAACAATGCACTGGAATAGGCATTCATACTTAAAGTAGATGAATAGGCATGCGTTAAACTGATATTACTAAACACATTGGCAATAGCCTGCACTTTTGACAAACCCGTATAGGTAACCCTCCAATTGGGCAATGGTTTAATACCGCTAAACGGATTTGATTTAATATTGGGATTAGACTGTTTGATTAGGCTAACTGATAATGGATCTTTACCCGTATAAGCAGCCAGAAATGCAGGAATAAGCACATCCTGTGCATAACGGCCATAACCCAAAGGATAACCATCTGCTGATACTTGCGAACCCGCAGCTTTATAATAAGGATTACTATTGGCCAACCTGCCGGCAATTACTTTACGATAATCCTGGAACTTATTAAAGGTTTGCGATACCTCAGTAGGTTTATATTTTTGGAAAAGCGTTTTATAACTAATGTACGATACACTAAAGCCACCAGAAGCCAATGGATTAAGGTGCTGGGGATTACCCAGGTTTAGTGTATCCTTAAATAACTCAGAATAATTTTTTGAGAAGGTTTTATCAAGATTAATATCTATCACAAATTCCTTGATAGGCTCTAATTGCGCTGTTAGGCTTAATCGCTGATCGAAAGTTTGGTTAAAGAGTAAATTAAAGGAACTATCCCTGGTAATTACCCCCTGCGATGCTTTTTTATTAAGCCAGGCACTATCCGGTTGTTTACCCAATACATAATCTAAACCGGGCTGATAGGTTTTCCAGTTTTGACCCAAAATTTTTGTACTATCGGTAAAGCCGGGTAATCGGGTATTATAGTTTTCGCTATAATTCACAGAAACTCTTTTAACCATTGTAACCACCTGCACGGCAGATTTTAGCACACCGGTTGGGCCATTGTGTTCTTTATTATTTCGATCCTGCTTACGTTTATTTCTTTTTTGCAGACGCCATTTGCGCAATGCAGTTTTTTTAGCTTTGCCTTTAAGGTCTTTAATTACTTCGGGTCGTGGTTTAATAATGATGGTGGTGTCGGTTTTATTACCATTATTATCTTGCTGTTCATCTGCATTTTCAGCAGGCTGGTTCATTTTTTCTAACCATGCAGATTTACTGTATAACCGGGAAAAGTCAAATTCGGCATTTAGTGCGTTTTGCTGACTGTTCTCAATAATGTTACCCAGGTTTTTTGCCAATAAACTGGCACCAACCCAATTATAAGTAGTAGTATAACTATAACGGGCCGTAATCCAATCAGTTAAAGGCAATTTTGATAACGGAAAATTATAACTAAGCACACCCCTTTGTTGGTATAAGGTATTACGACCACCCTTGAATAAATTGTTTTTAACGGAATCTTTTTTGGACTGAGTATCCAGCAGCCCGGCAGGTTCATCGATGCGGGCAAAATTAGAAGCACTAAAATCGAGGTTAACGCTACGGCTTAGATCCCAGCGCATATTATAAAAGCGATCGAAAGTGAAATATTTGTCGTAGGTGGTATCAACCCTTTCTACTTTATTATCAAAAGTGTTTACAATACGTGGAGTGTATTTACCAAACTGGCGGTTAACATCAGCTCTGAAACTGATAAGGGAAGGAATAGGATTAATATTAAAATCTCTGGCCAATGCAAACCATGGGCTCTTGTTTCTGATAAGCTTTTTAAATGGCTCAATAAATTTAGAACTGGCGCTATAGGTATAGCCCAAACCTGCTCTTTGTTTGGTAACACTATTTAATAATATTACAGGATTGATCTGTTCTATTTTTGTAAAAGAGTAACTAAAATCAAAATTGCTGATACTCCATAATTTGGGCCGTTTACCTGTTTGCCCAAAACGCATATTGGTAAAATTAAGCGTTGTAATTGTGGTTTGGTCTAATGCCACCTTTTTGATAGAATCTCTTTTGGCCCCGCCATTATCCAGTTTGTATTGATATTTCACATCCAGATCATAGGGATCGTATTTTGGTGTAAGTACATTTTTATTAATACTGGCATACACAGGAATACTAATACCAGCTTTCTTAGGTAAGAGTTTACCAGCATCCAATGTCAAAGCGGCATCAAATTGTAAAAGGTTATCACGGGCTCTTTCATTTGCTCTTTGTTCAATGGTACCAAAACCTTGCGTGTACGTATTTGCAGAAACAGATAAAGAACCCAGGTCTGCCAATTGAATATCAACTCTACCCAATGCAGCCCATCCCCCATTTTCATCAATCCGCGAAAGCCTCAATTCATTTACCCAAACTTCAGTTGAAATGGGGCTAGCGGAATTGTTATTTTCTATACCAATTAAAAAGCCCTGCACTTCGCCCAGGTTTGGATTACCTAATACTGAAATGGTTTTAGTACCCTGTAATTCTCTATAAATGGTACTAAGTGAACCACCGTTACTATTTCGCCTGAGTTTTAATTGTACCAATTCGTTTAGAATGATATCCAGGTTATTATCAGTAGGCCAAATTTCGGCAGCTGTAGCTGTGGCACTTGGCTGAGTAATTTTTAGCGGAATTTTTATTTCATAATAATTATTCAAAAAATCCTGGCCAATACGAATAACTGCATTTACCTGACCATCCTTTACATCTGTCTGTCCAATTACTGACTCTGCATGTAAAAACATAGATAGTTGTCCATACTGACGCATATCCAGGTTGAGTGTTTTAAATACAGCCCTTGCATCCCCTTTTCCAAGATTGCTTATTTTAAGACTCATGGATTGCTCATTCTGCAAAAGATTTACGCCATTATTACCCAATAACTGCACTCTTTCAATACCCGGAGGAATTTTGTAAGGTATGGGCTGACGACTACTATTCTCTTCGAGGTTAACAGCCAAAACATTCATTGTGGCATTACTCGATACCTGAGTATATGAACCAATTGTGTCAAGATCATAGGTAAAAGTTCTCCATTGGTTACGCACCAAATCAAAACTGGCAAAACGCATTACTACGGAATCTTCAAAATCTGTAGCATACATCCTTATAAAACGAATAGATTTGAAATCTGGAATCTTACCCACTTTACCCGTGTAATTCTTTATAGGTATCCTGAACAAATACCATGTTTCCGGTTTTGAAGATCCATCAGCCAATCTTGGTGTAATTACTTTAGAATCGGTAATATATTTGGTAATACCGGTTGCCATTCCTGGTTGCAGGTCAATTTGGTATTCATAATACTCTTCTGTTTCACTCAATGTATTATCCCTGTTCAGGTCTTCATTATCCGGGTATAATGTTGCGGCAGGTGAAAACTGAGAATTGCCTGTTGACACTGGAGAATTACCCTGTGGATTATTGTAGTTTTTATACCGCCCCAATATATCAGTAGCAGCAGCATCATAGGATGCATCACGATACCATTTATAATCATCCCCTGCAGGGTCATTCACTGCCTTTTGATAAATGGCCGATGTAGTACCAAAATTGGTAGCCAATTCACCTAAATATTGTGCCTGTTTTACTTTTTCATTTTCATCATCAAGCCCATCAAATCCCACATCCTGATAAGGCCTGTCGGCAGGGTCATTACTAAATGCCTGGGTAACCTGAAATGGATTTACCGGCGTTGTTCCCCATTTACTGTCAGTAGTATTTACTGCTGCAGGTTGTGTAGGTGTATTTAACCCATTCTCATAAAAACGTAACCCATCCTTTAATACATCCTCACTTATATTTCCCAGGTTAATAACTAACTTACCACCAGCACTATTTGGATTTTTCAGGAAGGGGTCCTGCATCCAAAATTCCATAAACTCAATATTGCCGGTTTCAAAATCCGTCTGATCAATGTTACGCATAATACCCGCCCATCGTTGTCTCGGGTTTTTCAACTTTCCATTGCCATCAATATCGGCCACATCGCTGGTAAAATTATAAGGGCCTGGTTCTGTTGGATAATAGGCCAAATCAAATGTCGCATTCAATACATCGGTAATATTGGTGGTACGTTGTGGAAACAATTCATTGGTGTACACTGCTCTAATTCTGGGATCACTTAAAGCGGTAAGGTTACCCTTTAAAGGATTGCTTGGGTTAGATTTGTCCTGCAAAATTGGCTCAATGTTATACCAGGCCATTTTTGCCCTGCTCTTTCCATAATCCAGGTTATTACTTAAGCTTGCTTCAGGGAATTTAGTGCCTTGCGGTGTAGATGCCAATACCCAAGAAACAAAAGGAAACCTCAAATCAATACTACTGGTTGTACCCTCAAAATCATCAATATAAATCAACCCTTCATTTCCCTTACCAATTTGTTTTGGGTGACCAGGTTTTAACACAGCGGCCTCACCATAAGCATTAATATTACTTACCGTTTTTGAATTGTAAAACGGAAGTTTATTAATCAATCGGGTTAAACCTGGCAGTTCAGCTCTGTAATTAAAGTCAACACCGTACATGGTATTTTGAATCGGGTCTTCACCATAATTTACCTTAGTAAAAAAGGGTCTTTCCGTAAGTTTTTGCATTGTAGCACCAACCGTTAGATTTTTATTAGCCACATAATCTAACCTTAAACCCATAAAACTTCGCTGCTGAATACCAAAGCTTGCGTTGTTTTCATACTGCACATTAACAGGTACACCAGAATTAATAATCGCCTGATTAATAATCTTTAAAGTACCTAGGTTATAATCAATTACAAAATCTACATTCTCCTGTAATACCTGACCACCTGCGGTTACAGAAACCGAACCAGGCGGTATATTAAATCCTCCCAAATAAATATCGGTAGAAGAGCTACCCTTTACTGTTCCCTGTATATAAAACCGGTCAAGATTGGCATAGGTTTGCGCAATGGCTTTAATAGAATCATATAACTGCGGAAACAAATATTTATCTTTTACATCCTGAGGCTGGTCTTTTAAGGCGGTACTTTCCAAATAATTACCAAATGGTTGTAAAACCGGAAATATAATTTTACCCATCTGGCTATTTACAGTGAAACTGTCTACAAAGTCGTATTGCCCGTCTGGTAAAGGGTCGTTACGGTTATTTAACCGGTCCAGGTTTAAGATGGTTAGCAAGGGCTTACCGGAATAATCAGGATTTGTTTCCGGCAAATATCTTTTCATACCTCCACTTGGCTCAAGATACAATACATTCAGGTTAAAGTTTTCACGCTGAACACCTGATACATCAAGGGAATACACATTCTTCATCATCAAATCCCATAACGGAAGTTCAACTCTTTGGGAGGTAGCTTTTAATAATTTCAGAAACAATACTTTTTGTACACCCTGTGTAGAATCCAACGTCACATCCTGAGAAAACTCCCCCACCTGGTACACTTTACCATTGTAAGTGTATTGGTAAGCCACCGCCAATACATCATCTGGCTGCAACTGCTGGTTTAACGAAATAAAACCCACCTGAGGATTAAAATAATATTCACTTGGGTCTAACTTTCTGGCAAATGTCTTCTCAAAATCATTTACTGGAGATAACCCCTTTGCTAATAAAATTGAATTAATCAATGCAGGATTCCTGTTATTGGTAGCATCCCCAGCTAAAAAGGAGTAAAGGTCATTACCCCCGTTTTGTGGCAAAGTGTTACTCGTAAGGGAATGTACAATTGGGTTGTAAGGCTGTGGCTCTGCTAAATCAGTAAAACCAACAATACTTCTGGTGTTAATGGTTGATCCATTTCTATTCGTTAGCCACACTTCCAAACGCAATATCTGTACCTGGCTGGTTACCACCGGCAGGTTGGCCATGGCTTTGTCGTAATTATCCTTAAAATATTGCCCCAACAAAAAGTGGCGGTTTTCTTCATAATCGTCAAGACGCTTATTTATTTTTTGGTTTAAGCCACCACCTTGCAGGGTTAAAGATTGTTTTTGCGAACGCTGACTAGCCAATGCAGCCGTTACATATAATTTACCAAATTGTAAAGAGGTTTTTATACCAAATAAACTTTGAACGCTCGACATTAATGAACCCTTGCTTTGAAAAGAAATATTACCGGCTTCCACCGATTTTAATATCTCATCATCCATCCCTTTATAATCCAGCTTTAACTGATTCTCAAAATCAAAATTGGCCAGGGTATTATAACTAATGGGTAGTTTTAATTTATCACCAATACTGGCATTTACGTTAATGTTAGAATTCATTTTAAAATCAAAGCCACCATTCTTTCTGGCCGATTCAGGCAATGTGGGGTTCTTTACATTTTGCCCATCATAGCCTGCCGTTAAATCCACCGACCCCTGTGGTTTAATATCCACTTTTAAACCTCCTGGTGCAACACCAAAAATCCTATCAAATAATTTATCGTATACCCTGGGTTTTGGCCGGGCAATTTTTCTGTTTAAATCAAATAAAGTTCGGCTGCGTGAATTAAAATATTCTTTCTCTGCCTGTGCCGATTGAATTTTCAGGTACTCATCAAAAGTTAGTGTGGTAGGTTTACGGTAAAGCGTATTACCTATTTTCTCAACAATATAATATTCATTGGTTTTGGGATCGTATTCAATGGTTTGTTTTATAAAACCAGTGTCTTGCAGGTCAAAAGGATTATTAGACTGCCACGAAAAGCGGTCGCCACGCCTGTCTTTTATAGGAAACCGTAAAGAATCCTTTGCAGCACGGCGTGTAGTGTCAACTTTTTGGGCTACTGCCTGCAGGGTTAATGCAGTTACACAATAAGTAAACAATAAAAGAAATATGATTCGAAAAATCTTATACAATGTACAGTAAGATCTGGTTAGGTAGAAGTATTTGCGATAGGTTATAAATTTTTTAAAGCTTGTTTAATAAATTCCTCCAAAGAAAGCGATTCTTTGGCAGACAAGGAAACTTTTTTAACAGCCGATTCGGCCATGGGTCTGGCTATACCTAGTCCTACAAGTGCCTGAACAACATCCTGTTCAACCGATCTGAAATGATTTGCACCCGTACTTACACTCAACTCTGTTTGCACTTTAGCCAGTTTATCTCTCAATTCCAATACCAGTCGCTCTGCTGTTTTTTTCCCAATACCTTTAACGCCTTCCAGCTGTTTTGTATTGCCCTGTACAATTGCTTTCATTATTTCATCGGGGTTTAAACCGCTCAACATCATACGTGCGGTTGAAGCGCCTACACCCGAAACACTTATTAATTGCAAAAAAAGTTCCTTCTCCGTCTGTTCAAAAAAGCCAAATAAAGTTTGCCCATTTTCGGTAATGTGCAAATAAGTAACCAGTTGCCCCTCCTCTTTATTGCTAATAAAAGAATAAGTATGCAAACTAATCTGCAATTCATACCCAACTCCATTCACATCTACAATTACCTGCGAGGGCGATTTTCTGGCAAATTTGCCTCTAACAAATGCTATCATAAATACGATATTACCAAAATTATAGTTTCAGGGCAACAAACAGGTTAAATTAATAATAATAAAAGGCCTAATACCAGTTGTTTAATCAGCTGCACCGCTATGGGCATCGCCGCTTGTGTCACTCACTTGTACGTTCGGTAAAGTGGGCAGCAGTTAGTACTGAAGCATTTTAGCATTGGGGTTTCCCAATACAAACTGGAAGCTAATACAATCGGTTATTAGCTAAAGGCAAATAACTATCAGCAATAGTTTGGTGTTCTTAAATTGTAGTATTTATACCCTATGCAGGGTATGATACACAACCCTTTCAACTATTACCTTTCATAAAATTATCAAATATGAAATCAATGCAAAGTTTTATGGTTGCCCTAATAATGGTGGCCTTAATTTCCTGTAATAACGAACCCGCTGCCGATACTACTTCAGCAGCCCCTGCTTTTAGTTTAGATTCAGCAAAAGCGGCTATTGCTGCCAGTAATGATGCATTTATGGCCGCATTTACCAAAGGGGATTCTACCGGTGTTGCAGCTTGCTATGCTACTGATGGCAAAATAATGCCTGCTGGTATGCCTGCTATAGAAGGACAAGCCGGTATCAGCGGTTTTGTAGCCGCATCTGTACACATGGGTTTAAAAGATTTTAAACTTAGCACCAGCAATGTTTGGGGTGGCGAAGAACTGGTTGGCGAAGAAGGTACATATACCCTTACCGCTGCAGATGGAACAGCTGTTGATAATGGTAAATATATTGTTCTCTGGAAAAAAGAAAACGGCGCCTGGAAAATGTTCCGCGATGTTTGGACAAGTAATGTACCGCCTGCACCAGTAAAATAAGATGGTTTTAGTTAGTGGCTTTTAGCTGTTGGCTATTAGCTTTTAGCCAATAACATTCGTCTATACTACATCACAATAGTAAAACAGCTTAACACATATTTACACCCGAAAACGGCAATTTGGTTTTCGGGTGTTTTTTTGTTCTTTTTTAGACTAAAAAAGGTGAAAGCTAATGAAAATTGTTAGTTGTATAAAGCTAATGGCTAGCAGCTAAGGCTAATTGCTGAACTATGTTATAGCCGTACAAGAGTGCGACGCAACGGCTGCTTCATAGGTATTCATTTGCCGGGCTAATAAAATCATTGACCTGCATATACCAACAAAGCCAAACCGGCAATAAATAATAAAAACATAGCTGCCAACAATCCATTAGTTGAACGGGGTGCATCTTTAAACTCTTTCCAGATAAAAACACCCCACAATGCGGCTATTAAAGTAGCACCTTGTCCCAGTGCATAGGAAATGGCCGGCCCGGCTTTACCAGCCGCAATTAAATTAAACTGATTGCCAATACCCCATATTAAACCGCCCAAAATACCCACCATATGGGTGCTCCACTTACCTTTAAAATAATCTGCATAAGTAACTGGCGGGCCCTGAAAAGGCTTTTTCATTAACAGGGTATTGAAAATTAAATTGCTACACACAATGCCGGTGGCAAAAATAAATACAGCAGTATAGGGTGTCATTTTCCCAATAGCAGGCTGTTCAAAATTGTCCAAATCCATAGAAGCAGCAATAAAACGGTAAAAGAACGACATGAGTAAACCCGCCAGCAATGCCACCACAATACCTTTTGACGATACTTTTTGTTGGGTGGCAGCGGCTTTTTTATAGGCAATAGCATTTAATACAATGGCAATAGTTACGAGTATTACACCGGCAAAAATAAAGGTTGCATCGCCTTTTTGGGTAGCCATATAGTTTACCAACACTCCCAAAACCAGGGCCAGCCCAATGGCTACTGGAAAAGCAACGGCCATACCTGCCATAGCAATTGCGGCAGAAAATAAAATATTGGCTGCATTAAAAATTATACCTCCAATAAATGCACTAATAATATTGGCTGTACTGGCCTGTGCCAGATCGTTGGTAAAATGGCGGCCCTGATCGCCATAACTGCCTAAGGTAAATGCTGCAAGTGTAGCACAGAGAAAAATACCCAGCACATAATCCCAGTAAAACAATTCGAAACGCCAGGTTTTGCTGGCCAGCTTTTGGGTATTTGCCCAGGAGCCCCAGCATAACATGGTGATGATACAACAAAAAACAGCTACCGGATAAGATTGAACTATAAACATAGTAAAGTCATTTTTGGATAGTTTACATTATTGTTTGGCGGCACGCATATTTTGTTGCATACCATCTATAGGCGCATTGGCATAAATAATTACGTCGTCGGTTTTAAAATAATCGGCACCTGTACGGTTCAGTATTTTAAATACCACCGTATGTTTGGCATTGGGCAAATCGTAATTCCAGCAAAGCTCGTGGCGGCGGGTAGTAAAGCTGGAGGGTAATGCCGGTTGTTCTACCAGTTTATCATCAATATACAAGGCAGTATTAAATGCAAAACTATTGGTACTGGCCCACTGGGCAGTTTCGCCCCTTAATACAAAACCGGTGCCTTCAAAAGAAAAGCTGATTTCGTTATTTGCCTGGTTAACCTGCGGTGTAATTTTTGCCACCGGGTATAATGAAGGAAAGCTTTTCTCAAACGCAACTGCTACAGGCTTTTGCAGCTTTATTAACACACTGGTTTCGGTTTGTTTACCACCATTGTTTTCTATATTTTGAATGGCATGTTTATAGCCGGTAGCATATACATTATTCAGGCTCATAGTGGTATATTTAAAATCAATATCCTCCGCCTCGTGCAAACCCATTTTCCAATAGTCCGGAATTTTATTATAACCCACTATGGCTCCCAAAATACCACCAGCGCTGGATGGATTACAATCTGCATCCTGACCGCAACGCGTAGCAATTTCAAGGGTTTTGGTAAAATTCCCATTACCATATAATAACCCGATAATTACATAGGCCGCATTTACTTTGGCATCAATATTAAAGGGTGCAAAAACACCATCGGGGCAGCCAATATCGTTGGCCCATTTTCTTTGTACTTCCAGCCAGGTAGCTTTCCAATCAGCAGGATATTTTTTATGCAGGGCAATTACATCCTGCATACATTTATAAAACTCGCTTTGTGCAGGTATGGTTTTTAATGCCTCAGTAACTATATAATTTATATCACTTGAAACAAATGCCAGTGAGTACATGGCTCCAACATATACACCGCCATACCAGCCATCACCATAATTCATAATATGGCCAATCTTGTCGCTGATGGCAGAAGCGGTATTAGGCATAGCCGGACTCATCAATCCGGCAAAATCGCTTTCAATCTGATAATCTATACAATCTGCATGGGGGTTATTTTTCCAAAAGCCGCTTTGTGGTGCTTTAATACCATTTAGCAAATTATACCGGGCGGCCTGGTTGGCATGCCATAATGCATAACCTGCATGTGCAAAGGCATTGGCAAATGAATCTACCGGTGCCAGTAACCCATATTTTTCAAAAACGTCAACAAAAGTCAGGTCCATATACAAATCATCATACAGGCCGGGATTATTAATCATGGCATCTTTTAAATAACCATTATACCATTTCAGCGGTTGATAATCCCCAATAAAAGTACCCTGAAACCTAAACTCATAAGGTCCGCCAAACGTAACCCCAATGGTTTGTCCAGCCCAGCCGCCCATAATTTTGTTTTTCAATTCCTCTTTAGACAAGCTAACAAAACCAGATTGTGCTTGTACGGCAGATGCAAACAATACAAACACTAAAAGCTTAATAACAGATTTCATATTGGTTTATTTAATGTACTAAGCTGCAGTAGTACTATGGTGCATTACTTGCGTCGCACTCTTGTACGCCAGGTAATACTATGCAGCTTTATGTTGGTTTATAAATTCTCTACTTCATTTAAATACGGTGCCGATGCCTGCGCACCTAAGCGGGTTACCGCAATAGCAGCAGCTTTAACGGCAAATCGCACAGCAGCAGTTATATCACTACCATTAGCCAGTGCAACTACCAGGGCGCCATTAAATACATCGCCGGCAGCAGTAGTATCTATGGCAGTTACGGGTATGGCATCAATAAAAACAAATTGACCATTGGTAAATAGTAAAGCCCCTTTTGCACCCATTGTAATAATTATATTGGCAACCCCTTTTGCGTGTAAAATATGTGCGGCAGTCTCAGCATCTGCAACGGTATTAACTAGTATGCCTGTTAATAAAGCAGCTTCATGTTCATTTGGGGTTATAATGCTGATGTTTTGCAGTAATACATCGCTTAAAGGCATGGCTGGTGCAGGGTTAAGCACTACAATTTTGTTGGCAGCACTGGCAATAGCAGCTACATATTCTACAGTGGCCATGGGAATTTCAAGCTGCAATAACACCATGTTGGCCCCGGTTACCAACGCTTGCTGCGCTTTAATATCATCCACCGTTAAAGCAGCATTGGCCCCTGAAGCTACTACAATGCTGTTTTCGCCTTTATCATCTACAGTAATCATGGCAACACCAGAAGGATGTGCAGCATCGGTAAGCACGCCTTGTGTATGTATGCCTTCTGCATTAAACAATGCAAGTGCCTGTTTACCAAAAATATCGTTGCCTGTTTTTGCAATAAAATCAACATCACCACCCAATCTGGCAGCGGCCACAGCCTGGTTGGCACCCTTACCACCGGCATTCATAAAAAAAGTGCCGCCAATAATGGTTTCACCTGGTTTGGGTATATGCGCCGATTTTATTACCATATCGGTATTGGAGCTGCCCACTACCAGTATTTTTTTACTGCTCATATGCTTTATTTAGTCAATCGTTATACTTTCTAAAAATATACTATTTTTTATATCCATGCACTTTTAAAGGGTAATGTAACTACACATATTTTTTTTGTATTTGTGTGGGCGTAAATTTTAGAAAGTTGGGTATTTATTTTATGCACTATGATAAAAAACGCATCTTTTCCCTTGTATATAAGCTGCATAGCATTACCTGTAGTACAAGAGTGCGACGCAACGGATGTTAAATGCTTAATAAAAAGCAGAGCCAATAATACCCTACCTGTTACAATAGCAGGTTATAGAAGTATTGCTTAATTTTAAAATATGGGGGTACAATTTTTTAGACTTTTAACTTGTCTGGTTTTTGGATGCATAGGATCAATCTGTGTTACTGCGCAGACAAATAAAAATCCCCTGCCTAAACTGGCCGCCGAAATAACTGCAGGTGATAGTACCGATAAACAAAAAGTTCGGTCTATTTTTAACTGGGTAACCAGCCATATTGATTATAATGTTGCCATTTTTAACCGTAGCAGCCGCAACCCGCAACGCGATTATAGTATGGAGGAAGACGATGATTCCACTGCCCCATTACAACCCTTAAATATTCGGGTGGCATTAACAGTACTGGAACGCGGAACAGCCGTTTGTGATGGTTATGCCAGGCTGTTTAAAGTGCTATGCGATTATACCAAAATACCCTGCGAAATTATTACTGGATATGGCAAAACTAATATAAACCGTACAGGAACACAATTTAGAAGTAATCATAAATGGAATGCTGTTTTTTTGGATAGTGCCTGGCACTTATTGGATGCCACCTGGGCCAGCGGTTATATTAATTACCGCAACGAATTTGAAAGAGCCATAAACTATAATTATTTTCTTACACAACCAGCTCAATTTGCCGAAGACCATTACCCCGAAGAACAAAAATGGATGTTGCTGGATTCTTTTGCGATAATGAAAGAGTTTAATGCTACCCCTTTTAAAACAGGCGCTTTTAATAGAAATTATATTGCCGGTTTTACCCCCGTGAACGGCATTATAGAAACCCATGTGGGAGATAGTATTGTAGTTAGCCTGCAAAATAACCGCACCAAAAAACTATTATGGGCTACAGATATTGCCAATATTGATTCATCTACCATTTTTATTTTGCAATGTTGCGGGGCTGGCAAACCGGTGAATACCATTCAGGGTAATACCGTGAGTTATACTTATCATGTTACAAACGCCCATATGCAATGGCTGAATATTATTTATAATGATGAATTGTTAATGCGCTATCGCATTAAAATAAATGAGGGCGCTGGTACAATACAAAAGCCAAATCAATCCCCATAAAAGACATTGTGCATTTTGATATAGAAAAAAAATTAATTTACGGGTATGAAAGAATATCCCAACCCCTGGAAAATAATTGACCAGCATATTGCCTATAACAATAACTGGATTACCGTAACCCATTTTAATGTATTAAATCCATCTGGCGGCAAAGGCATTTATGGAAAAGTGCATTTTAAAAATATTGCCATTGGTATTGTACCTATTGATGAAGATGGCAATACTTACCTGGTAGGGCAATACCGTTTTCCAATTGACCAGTATAGCTGGGAAATACCCGAAGGCGGCGGCCCATTGGAAGATGATCCACTCTACTCAGCACAAAGGGAATTACATGAAGAAACCGGCTTACAAGCCAGCAACTGGTATAAAATTCTTGACCTGCATGTGTCAAATTCAGTAAGTGATGAAGCCTGTATTGTTTATGTAGCTACCGGGCTTACACAATTGGCTGCCATGCCCGAAGAAACCGAGGATATTACCGTAAAAAAAATACCATTTGATGAGGTATATCAAATGGTACAAAGAGGTGACATAACTGATGCCATTACTGTATCAGCTATACTGCAAACCAAGATTTTATTGTGCGAGAAAAAAATAACACTAAAATCTTTTAGCCAAAGCCTTGTTGCCGAAATCCAATAACTGTGCATCATCAATATAACCAACAGAAATGGCTACGGGGTTACCATCACCATCTGCAACAATAAGTGTTGGATAACCTTCTATTGCAAATTTTCTGGCTAAATCGGGGCCAACAGATTTTTCGCCGTCAACTGTAATATTAATAAAGTTCTTATTAAAAAATGCCGCTACTTTGGGGTCGGAGAAAGTATTCTTTTTTAACATTTTGCAGGGTCCGCACCAGGTAGCATAAATATCCAGAAATATTAATTTTTTTTGTGCTTTGGCTTGTTGTAAAGCCTTGTTCCAATCCTGTTCAATAAATAGAATGCCCTTTTCAGCAACAGGTTTTATTTTGGGGTGTATATCCTTTTTGGCTGCAAATGCTGCCAATGTTATAACGGCCACAATGCTTACGGCCAGCATGGTTACAAACAGTTTATTCAATTTCATAGTAATCAATTTTTACTCAGGTACGAAATAACAATCTTTCCCTTACAATAATAACTGATTTATTAATGCTTTAACGTTTAGCATGTTAAATTTTACTGGCATGTACATTGGCGCAGGTTCAATATATTTGAGGATTAAGTTTTAATATTTATATATGAGCCATCCCATTAAAACCGCCATTGTAGGTTTTGGCGCTGCAGGTAAGTTTATGCATGCTCCTTTTATTGTTACCCAACCTCAGCATTATGAAGTAATTGCTGTGCTTGAACGCAATCTAAGCGAATCTGCCACGCTTTTCCCCAACGCCCTTATTGTGCGCTCCATAGAAGAATTACTGCAAATACAGGAGCTGGAACTGGTAATAATTACTACGCCTAACAATACCCATGTGCCTTATACCAAAGCGGCATTGATGGCAGGCAAACATGTGGTATTGGAAAAACCATTTACTATACATAGCAGCGAGGCATTGGAATTAATTGAACTCTCCAAACAAACCAATAAAACATTAAGCGTATTTCATAACAGGCGCTATGTAACTGATTTCCTTACCATCAAAGAAATGTTGGGTAAACAATTGCTAGGGCCGGTACATAGTTTCGAAGCCCATTATCACCGTTACAGGGCCGAAGCCAAGCCCAATGCCTGGCGGGAAGAAAACACCCCAGGCAGTGGTATTTTATACGATTTAGGTTCGCATCTTATCGATCAGGCATTATACCTTTTTGGTATGCCAAAACATATTATGGCAGATATTCGCCTGCAACGGCCACATGCCAAAACCGTTGACAATTTTGAGGTACAGCTGTACTATGATTTTTTAAAAGTAACCCTTAAAAGCGGCATGCTGGTACGCGAACCCGGCCCGCGTTATATGATCCATGGCACTATTGGTTCCTTTATAAAAAGCGGTGAGGATCCACAGGAAGCCTATCAGCGGGCAGGCAAACTGCCTACACAAGTAGAAAACTGGGGCTACGAAAACGAAGCCAATTACGGGCTGCTGCATACTGTGATCAACAATCAGCTGGTAAAAGAAATATACCCTACCCTGCGGGGCGATTATGGGTATTATTACAGCAATCTGTACAAGACACTTCGCGAAGGCATGCCTCTACGCGAAAGACCAGAACATGGCTATAATACCATCAGAATAATAGAACTGGCTATGCAAAGCAACGAGCAAAAAGCTACCATTCCCTGCACGGATTTACTGGATATTGCGTACCCGGATTAGTTTGTTTTTATTGTTGTGATCATCAGCAAATCATCAGGCAGCTGCACTTGCCACGCTCGGTTCAGGGTTCCTCTTTCATGGCAGCAAATTTTGGCTGAGGGATAAAAGGCTTATAGGTTGAATTGGCTTACAGAATATAATCAGCATAGACCATTTTCCATTGCTGCCCCATTGCCCTGAACGCACAAGTGTTCTACGCATTTAAAACACCTGATTTTTATGCAGGGCAAATCTTTTAGCCTAACAAAAAAGTTACGAAATAAAAAGGCAATAACCACAGTATAAAATGTAGCGAATAGAATAGCCGGGCAATATGTAAAACTAAAAAGCCCTGATAGCCCGAACATAATACCAACCTTGCTTACTGGAATAAGGATCCTGAGTACCCCTAATAAAATCCTGGCTCCAGGCAGTGCCATAACCCTGTCCATAGGTTTCACTTGAACTCCAATAGGCACTCCTTACAAAACCTCCAACAATTTTGCGGTGCAGAAACAAGCCATTTAATTCATCTTTTGAGGGTAAAAACCAATCAGTAAAACCACCCCTGGTTGATTCAAGGCATAAAAGCGCTGCATATTGATCGGTGTTTCCCTGTACGGCTTTAATGGTTCTTGTATTGGCAAAGCCGGTTCCAATGGCAGTAGCACTGGCACCCGTAATTATGTTACTTACATCATTGTACCCGGTAAGGCCTAAATCAATTGTATCGCTAATAAGCCCATGGATTTTTGACTTGTTGAGCATAAATATTACACCGCCACCAAAACGTTCGCCTATAAAATGGCTGGCTAAGAATGAATTTGTATTTTGAACAGATAAATCGTTTGAAGTTTTTAGTGGTTGGCTATCTTGTTTTGTACATGCAATACATAATAACATTACAATGGCGAGAGCTGAAGTAATCTTTTTCATGAGGTTTGTTTAAAGATGTTAATGTGCCATCTAAAATAGGTTATTCGCACACGGTATCACACATGATACTCATCATATAAATTATGGCCATTTGTAATTTTCAAAACCTTGCTGCTCATTGCCCCGAATGCACAAGAGTGCGACGCAAGTAAAGCTGCATTGCCTGCTAATGCCGGGCTAAAAAACACACTAAAACATATCGAGGATTTCCTGCAATTCGGTATCAGATTTTACCAGCACATCTCTTGCTTTACTGCCCAGGTTTTTGCCCACAATGCCTGCTGCTTCCAGCTGATCCATTAAACGACCTGCGCGGTTATAACCCAGTTTCATTTTACGTTGTATTAATGAGGTGCTGCCAATTTGATTGGCTACAATTAGCTTAGCGGCTTCTTCAAACAATGGGTCGCGGTCTTCGCCATCAAAATTTTTATGATCGGGTTCTTTATCGTCTTCAAATAATGGCAGATAATATTGTTCAGGCAGGCTGGCCTGATAACCGATAAACTCTACAATACGGTCTACTTCGGGGGTATCTACAAAAGCACATTGCAAACGGGTAATTTCACCATTATAACTTACCAGCATATCGCCCTTACCAATTAACTGTTCTGCGCCACCGGCATCAAGAATGGTACGGCTATCTATTTTAGACGACACTTTAAATGCTATTCGTGCCGGAAAATTGGCCTTAATAGTACCCGTAATAATATTTACAGATGGCCTTTGGGTGGCAATAATTAAGTGTATGCCTACCGCACGGGCCAACTGTGCAAGACGGGCAATGGGTAACTCAATTTCTTTGCCGGCGGTCATAATCAAATCGGCAAACTCATCAATTACCAATACAATAAAGGGTAAAAACTGGTGGCCCTTTTGTGGGTTTAAACGGCGTTTTACAAATTTTTCGTTGTATTCTTTAATATTACGGCAACCGGCTTCTTTTAACAGATCGTACCGGTTATCCATTTCTATACACAATGCGTTTAGGGAGTTAATTACCTTTTTGGTATCGGTAATAATCGGCTCATCCTCGCCCGGTAACTTGGCCAGAAAATGTTTTTCAATAACCCGGTATAAACTAAGTTCCACCTTTTTAGGGTCTACAAGTACCAGCTTTAATTGTGATGGGTGTTTCTTGTATAATAGCGATACCAGCAAAGCATTAATACCAACCGATTTACCTTGCCCCGTAGCACCTGCCATTAACAGGTGAGGCATGCTGGCCAGGTCTACAATAAAATTCTCATTATCAATTTTTTTACCAATGGCAATGGGCAACGAAAATGTATTGTTTTGAAACTTATCTGATGCCAGCAGTGTTTTCATGCTTACCACGGTTTTGCGCACATTGGGTACTTCTATACCAATGGTACCTTTACCCGGTATAGGTGCAATAATACGTATGCCCAATGCAGCAAGGCTTAGCGCAATATCGTCTTCCAAATTTTTAATCCGGCTAATACGTACCCCGGGAGCAGGCACAATTTCGTATAAGGTAACCGTTGGGCCAACAGTTGCGGCTATACGTTGTATGGCAATATCATAGTTTTTTAATGTTTCTATGATCTGGTTTTTATGCGTTTCCAATTCGGCAGGGTCATGTACTATTTTCTCGCTGCCATGGGTTTCCAGTAAATCAATGGAGGGGTATTTATAATCCCGCAAATCAAGAGTAGGTTCATAATCGCCCTGCGCTTTATAATCCTTAGCTGCTACAGGTGTTTCTGCCGGCGGAATAAATATCTCAGAGGGCACATCTTCATCCGGTTTACCGGCATTTATCTCCAACTCCATATTTACAGGCGCCACAGGTTTTCTGGTACGTGGTTGTTGTATAAATAAAGCTGCTTTTTCGGTTAATGGCTCATCAGGCATTGAAGGTGGAGGAACTGGTGCTTCATCGGCAGGAATATCCTTTTCAGTAAGCGAAAAATCATTCATGGGGTTTACCTGCAATGGCACAGTTTTAGGCATAATCACCATTACATTTTTTCCATCATTTTTTAGCTTATTCCCCGGGCTGTTAATATCATCATCTTCCTCTTCTTCGGGTTCTTCTCTATTATATAAAGCCATTGATGGCTCATCTTCCTCTTCCATATCTTCCATACCCAGCCCATCCCCCGTTGCCGGTACCTGCTTTGAAGATGATGGAGATTTAAAAACAGGTAGCACTGGCATTTTAAATACCGGGTTAAAACGCCAGATAACATAGGCCAAAACTGCCAATAATAATAATGCGGCAGTGCCCACGCTTCCAATCCATTTTACCAGCCAGGCTTCCATCAATTCACCAGCCGCACCGCCAAAAGAAAAAGCGGTATGTTGAAAGAAAAAAGAAAAACTTACACTCAGCACCAGCAAACCCGTAATTAAATACCGCAGGTTACGTACAATGCTAAATATTTTTTTATCAAACAATAGGTTTGCTCCAAGCACAAAAAAGAAAGTACAAAACAAATAGCTGGCCAGGCCAAAACCATTGCGTATAAATACATGCGCAATATAGGCACCCAATACACCCAGCAAATTGCTAACGGCATTGTTATTATCAATCTTAAAAATATCGGTAAACCTAAAAACTTTATCCTGGTCTTGTTGCCAGGTAAAACAATACGAAGTAAAGGCAATAAATAAAAATGCAGCTACCAGCAGGCTTATAGCGCCGGCAATTTTTGTTGTACGTTCGTCTTTAACAACCTCTTTTACGGTAACTTCCACCTCCTTGTCTGCTTTTAGCTCATCCGGACTGGGAGCTGGCGGTGCCTTTGTTTTTAATTTATTGGCCATAGAATAATGCACAAATATAACGGACTTGCTGCTCACAATGGTATAAAGCCCCGGCGCAAAAGCTTACTAAAGTTTTCCACTTTATACTGATAAAGTAAAAACTTTACTGATAAAACGCCTATTATCAGGGCGTGCCCCTTACGGGTCGGGCTATACGCTGCAAGTCCTCGCTGCGCTGCGGGCTTTCCGCTGCTATCCCTCACGCAGAAAACCCCCAGTTTAACTTGCTGTCAATATTGTACAAATAAAACAGCCCCTTTATCTTTGACAAATGATACCAATTGCCAATATTACTGTCGCAACAAATTCTGATATACCCCAAATTGTTTCTTTGGTAAATAGCGCATTCAGGGGTGATACCTCCAAAAAAGGTTGGACAACTGAGGCCGATTTATTGATAGGCCCACAACGTACAGACGAGGCCAGCGTTTTGGAAATGTTTTTAAAACCTGATGCTGTAATATTAAAACATACCGAGCCTGATGGCAGCATTAGTGGATGCGTATACCTGGAAAAACAAGAAAACCGAATTTACCTGGGTATGTTAACCGTTTCACCCGAAATACAGGCTAAAGGCATTGGTAAATTATTAATGGAAGCGGCAGAAACACATGCGCAGGCAATGGGTTGCAATGCAATTATAATGACGGTTATCTCGGTAAGAACAGAACTAATTGCCTGGTATGAGCGAAAGGGCTATTATGATACCGGCATAAAAAAGCCATTTCCGGTAAATGAATTATTTGGCAAACCAACACAAAAATTGGAGTTTATCCAGTTACAAAAAGACATTTAAGAATGAACCTGAAATACACCATTTATAACCAACCCAGCACCATTGATGGTACAGGTGCTTTTGCCGGAGAACGCATTACAGGTAAAAAAAAGATTGGCAACCTTGGTGGCGAAATCATTTCTTTACGTGAAGCACGACGCAGAGCCAGCTTATCAAAACGCGTAGCCATGGTAGAATTTGGAGATGGGAGGGCATTGGATGCCAGTATAAATGCCAATGAATTACGATATGTAAATCACTCATGCCGGCCTAATACATTTATGCGGGTTTGTTATAGCAGGGTAGAATTCTATGCCTTAAGAAATATAAAAAAGGGCGAAGAACTTACCTGCAACTATGGCCCTACGCACCACGATGGAAAATTAAAATGCAACTGTGGCATGCCAGGATGCATTGGCTATCTTTAACCCAAATTATTATGATAATTGACCAACTTTTTAATGCACACTCTTATTATAACCTGCACAAAGGCATAGCAGCAGCCTTACACTATTTACAAAATATCAATTTACCTAAAATTGCACCGGGCAAATATGCTATTGATGGTGAAAAACTATTTGCCATTGTGCAGGAGTACGACACATTGGATATGGCAAATGAAAAAATGGAATCGCATAAAAAATACATTGATGTTCAGTATATGATTGCCGGTGAAGAACTTGTAGGCCATGCCCTTCTCATCAATCAAATACCTGTTCAAGCTTATGATGAAGCTGCAGATTATATGCTATTTGGTGAAGCACCTGCATTTTTTAGTAAGTTGCAGGCAGGCATGTTTATGATCTTTTTCCCAACGGATTTACATATGCCCTGTATCAAAAATGAAATAGCTTTACCTGTAAAAAAAATTGTAATAAAAGTAGCTGTTGAATAAAATTCTAGCTCAAAAACAGATTACATATTTATTCAATTACTTAGTTCTAATCTTCCATTTAATTAATCCTTTCGGCAACAGGTGCCAAGGCTGGCAAATTATTTTGTGGTTTATCCAAATAAAAATATGCAGTAGCTGAATAATCATCACTGCGATAAAAATTTACCCAACCACTTGGAAAACCAGCATCCATTATTTCAGGATACTTTCCCTCAAAAAGCCTTACAAAACCAGTAGCATCATTTGCTACCGTAATTGGTTGTAGGCGGGCACCTTTTTTTAAAAATCCACGCACCATTTCAAGATCGGCACCGCCAATTTGTTGAATGGAGGCTTTAAAGTTCTTATAAAAAAACACCTGATCAGGAATATGAAAGCGATAAAAACAATATTGTTGTTTGGCTTCATCAGCTATAGTACACCCTTGATAACGGTTAATAAAAACCCCCTGCCCCCAACCGGTACCAATATAATCCTCTGTACCCGTACCGTTAATGGTGGGGTATTTTGTATCCTCATCAATAAACATTTTTACCTCTCCCTCTCCAAACCAGGATCCTCGGTAGCTGGTATCCGCATTTACACCAATATTGGCACCTAAATAACGTCCTTTACCTGTAATACCGGGTAAAACATCAAAACCGGCACCAATAGCTGATGATTTTTGCCGATGCCAATAAGCATGAAAATACAGCATATCTGCAGGCTGGGCGTTAGCACGTATAAAATCAATATCGTAGAACAATAACATTTCATCTACCGCACCTTCATTGGTAAGAACAACCCTGGCCTCATTTTTAAATGGCATGGGAATATAGCAATTAAAAGACCGGCCTTCGGGACTGCTGAATAAAGCCGATTCGAATATGGTGGTACGGCCCAGGCCAACACCAAAGAAATCACCAAAAGGCACGTCTACAGCGGGTTTGGTAGCATTATCCCAAAATATTTGCAGGTGTAGCGACCGTAATTGTTGTGGCTCACGGTTACGTACTGTAAACCACATTCTTTGAATAGTACCAGCACCTTTAATATTTAGCAATGTTTTGCTTTTGCCAGCCGGCAAGCTTTCGAAAGCATTGCCTTTGGCAGATTGGTTACTAATACCCCCCTGCCCTTTTAAACCATTAAGGTTTTCGAAACTACTCATGTGAGAGGTGGGGTTACCCTTTGGCATAATATATAATTCCTGCGCCTTGGCTGTGCAAATAAAAAACAGGAATATGGCTAACAACATTATTCTCATAAAGCAGGCATTAATGTAAAAAAATAACCAGCTATAAAACTGGTTATTGAATATAGTAATTAATTGCTATTGTATTTATCCTTCATCTGCAGTTGGGCCATACATGCCAGGAATAGGAATATCAAGTAAACGGAGATAAACTGATAATTGTGCCCTGTGGTGCACAATATGATTTAAAACAAAGGTGCGAAGAACAATTTTTTTAGGCAAGGTAAAATAGATGGTTTCGCCAGCTCGCATAGTCCAATTCTGATCAAGTACCTCATCTGTAGTACTGCCAAGAATAGTAACTGCATTGGCAAGGCTTTCTTCAAAAAAAGCAAGCAGCTGTTCACTGGTTTCTATATCGGGGGTTTTATATGAATTATTGGCAAAATCTAATTCGTCCTGATTAATGGTTACGTGTACCCAATTGATCATATCGGCTACATGAATGGCCAGTTTACCCAGCGAAAAAGATTTTTCGTGTGGTTTCCAGTTAAATTTATCTGTTGGAACCTTTTCCAGCATTCTTTTGGTGCCGGCAGCTTCCTGCTTTAGTTCTGCAAGTAAAGATTGGTGTAATGACATAAATATTTTTTATAAATATAATAGTTATAACCAATCCATGGTAACAAATTTGATGAGCGTTTTTATAAAAAATGCCCGCATTTAATTAAACAAGAGAATTGTTTTGCTGAATAATGTACCTGCAGTACAAGTGAGTGACACAAGGAACGATGCCACCTGCTTTACAGCTAAGTACCACCCATTTGAAAAGCAATAAATTGTTATTATCCTTGCCATAGGAAATAAAAAACCGACAGTATTTGAAGCCATTAAAAAGGCCCGGAAATTGTTCCGGGCCTTTTTTTAAATTCTGCCAGAGGCATTTATGTTTTGCAATAAGTCATCGTTAAAATCGGTTTGCTGCAAAAGATTTTCTAAAGTAAGATGCATGCGGTAACGCCAGTAATGTTTAGGGTTTGCAGGCACGTTTATTCTTTCATCATGCGGATTAGCCCTGCGGATTTTGGCATTGATACCCAATATATCCTGCAACTGGAATACACTCCACATGGCGGGAGAAAAGAGATGCTGCAATACGATTGCTTTGTTTACCCAGGCATCGCAGAAATAAGGTTCGTTGCCCCATTGCCCCATGATGTTGTTATAGAAACGCTGGGTAATGCCACGGTCTTCTTCCCACCAGCCTCTAACAGTACTCATATCGTGTGTGGAAGGAGTTACCACACTTAGATAAGGTGCATCTGCCGGATGGAAAAACTCCGTTTTGGGATCTTTGGGCATACGCTGAATTTCGAGGCTAAGTATACCCAGCTGTTGCATAACATCGGGCACACATGCGGGCACCATTCCAAGATCTTCGCCACAGATAAGCATATTGGTTGAACGCTTAAGTGCTGGTAATTTTTGTAAAGCCTCCTGTTTCCAAAAATCATCCTGACGCGAAAAGAAATAATTTAAATACAGTTCTTTTAACTGGTATTGAGTACCGGCATCCAGTTGTTTAAATGAAGTGGTGCTATCCATAGCAATTCTAAAATGGAATTGCTGACCGGCTGAACCATCCGCCTCGAACATTATTACGTTTGCGAGCAAGCCAAAAAGTTCTTTTTTTAACCATTGGTTATGTTCGTTGTTTTCGAGTCGGCTAAAATATTGTTCTACTTTTTGCTGGGTATCAAAATCTGCTTTAAAATGGTAATTATCAAAACCATCGTAAACAAGGAAACTACTTTTAACATGGTTTGCCTGATCTCCAAAAAGATCATTTATCAGTTGTTCGGTAACATAAGGACGGCAATACCGGTTATAGTTAAACCATATATTTCTCTCGTTAAACTCATTAATATGGATGGGAATAGAGGGCTCGAAATGCCCCATAATACCTTCTACTGCATGTAAGGGTATACTCCAGATGCGGAAAAAACCGAGGATATGATCTATTCTAAATGCATCAAAATAGTAGCTCATTTGCTCGAAACGCAGTTTCCACCAGGTAAAGCCATCTTCTTTCATCCTTGCCCAGTTATAGGTTGGGAAACCCCAGTTTTGGCCTGTTACCGCAAAGTCATCGGGAGGGGCGCCTGCCTGAAAATGCATATGGTATAAATCAGGATGTTGCCAGGCATCAGCACCATACCTGTAAATTCCAATTGGAATATCACCTTTTACTATGATACCATTATCATGTGCATATTGTGTAGCATCCTTTAATTGAAGATGCAGCAAATATTGTACAAAGAAGTGAATGGCAATTTCATCATGACTTTCTGCGTCGGGATGCATTAGTGCTTCCACTGCAGCATCATTGTATTTCCTTAATGAGGTCCAGCGGTTAAAATCAGCGGTTCCATTCTTATCCCTTAAATAGCAAAATGCTGCATATGGAACCAGCCAGTGTTTGTTTATTTGAAAATATTGGGCATAATCGTCGGATTCGAAAAGTTGCTTTTTTTGTAATGGGTATATTTGTTTTATATAGCCCCATTTAAGTGTATTTACCGCTTCGTAATTAACAGTATCTAATTTATTAAGTGTTTGTTGTTGTGCACCAATGGGCTCTAGTAAATGCTTATTTTTTGTATCGGTTGCCTTTTCAAGATTCAAAAACATGGGATGCAGTGCAAAAGCTGAAATAGCAGCGTAGGGATAACTATCTGTCCAGGTATTGGTGGCAGTAGTATCGTTTACTGGCAAAATCTGAATAAGTTTTAAACCAACTTTTTTAGCCCAGTCTACCAATAAATGTAAATCAGTGAATTCGCCCACACCACAACTATTTTCAGACCTAAGACTAAAAACGGGAATGGCCACACCGGCACCTTTCCAACCATTTATGGGTAAAACAGCAAATCCGTCATTTACGATGGTTGTTTTATTTTTATTAACAGCATCATATAAAACACGATTATTACCGGTTTCATATAGGATCATCTTTTGTTCATTCAAATCATAAACACCATATTTATATACTATAGGGAATTGTGTTTTTGAAATATCGAGCTGCACCGTAAAATAATCTTCATTTTCTGCACGATTTAATACTATTGCCTTGGCTTCTTCCCAATTACCCAATTCCTTTGTATTACCAATCATACAAAGCGTTTGCCCCTTTTGTAATAATGGTGATTTTACTTTAAAAACATGCGATACCTTTTTAGCAGCTACTTGTTTTACAGGCGTATAATTCTGCTTAAGTAATACGTTTTTAAAAGGTTCGGTATAAAATGTATTCTCTGCATATCCGGCATGATTCCAGCAATCTATAATAAGCACCTCTTCTGTTAAAAGACTGCTGGCATTAATGATTTTATCCTTTCCCCAGTCAATATTGATAGCGCCATCCTCATTTTTTAACCCATAGTTGTAGGTAATGCCTTCAGCAGGAATAATTTGAGGGTCCATTTCAATGGATAAAGCCCAAAATTCATCATTTAAAAAACTTAACGGCAAGGCTTTTCCGTAATCATTATCACCTAAAACGGGATGGTTACCGGTAATAAATAGGCTTTGTCCGTACCTGGTTTTAAACCTTAACATGAAGGTTATCTTTACAAGTGAGGATTTCATTGTATTGGTATTTAATGGCTTTGCAGATGTAGTAATGGCAGCCTTTTTTGGCGTAGCTGCAGCTTTTTTCCTTGCATCAGATGTTTTTTTTACAGCAGTCTTTTCAATATTTTTGTCTGTTGCAGGTACAACAGTTTCATCAGCTACTGCGGGTTTTCGTTTAGAAATACTTTTTGTTGTTGTTTTTTTTTCGGTAGCGCTAACCATTGGCAAAATTTGCTCTTCAGATGAATTTGCCAATGCTACAGCCTTATCTCCTGCTGATTTCTTTTTCCCGTTTCCTGTTTTCATGTTGTGCAATAGTTAGTTATATGGCAAAAAACGAATGCTTCGGGTTTGCTTGTCAAATAATTTATGTTTATAGAACTAACTGTGTCATACAATTACCCATCACCATAAATGCATGCCTGCTTAATAAAGCAGCAGAAAGATTTGATATACCTACTCTAAAAAGGGTTAGGTATAACTTTTTTCATATAGCAATCCAGCATTTTCAAGTACAAATATAGAGGACTAAAATAAGTAATGTGTAATTAATACACAAATCTTTTCTAAGAAACTGGTAGAAAATATTTTAGAATAGTTTCAACCATAAAACAGAATTTCGCTAACCTTAGCATTATTAATAAAGTATTTAATACATTTTTGAATGAAAGATAAAAAGCAGGCAGCCATTGGGTTTATTTTTATAACCTTATTAATAGATTCAATTGGATTTGGCATTATTATACCCGTTATACCCATGCTTATTCAGGAAATGGTGGGTGGAAACCTGAGTGTAGCAGCTGAATATGGGGGGTGGCTAACCTTCGCTTATTCTTTTATGCAGTTTGTATTTGCACCGGTTATAGGCAACCTAAGCGATCAATATGGCAGAAGACCGGTATTACTTTTCTCTTTATTTGGATTTGGCATAGATTATTTATTTCTTTCTGTTGCGCCTACCATTGCCTGGCTATTTGTTGGGCGGATTATTGCCGGCATTACCGGGGCAAGTTTTAGCACCGCTTCTGCATATATTGCTGATATTAGTACACCGGAAAAAAGAACCCAAAATTTTGGAATGATTGGCGCTGCATTTGGACTTGGTTTTATTATTGGCCCCGGTCTTGGCGGACAATTAGCACATTTGGGTGCAAGGGTGCCTTTTATTGCAGCGGCTGCTTTGGCATTGATAAACTGGCTTTATGGCTATTTTATTTTACCCGAATCGCTATCAAAAGAAAACAGAAGACCCTTTGACATTAAAAGAGCCAACCCGTTGGGTTCTATTTTGCAGTTAAAAAAGTATCCGGCTTTCTCTGGCTTAATTGTTTCGCTCATATTGGTTTATATTTCTGCCCATGCCGTACAAAGTACCTGGACATATTATAACATGGAAAAATTTAACTGGACACCCCAGTTGGTTGGCTATTCCCTAACATTTGTAGGTATAATGATTGCCTTAGTACAGGGCGGACTGATAAGGATTATTATACCCAAACTGGGCCAGCACAAAAGCGTATATATTGGGCTTATTTTATATAGTGTAGGCTTTTTACTATTTGGGTTTGCCACACAGGGTTGGATGATGTACATTTTTATGATTCCATATGCATTTGGTGGTATTGCCGGGCCTTCTATACAAGGCATTATTTCCAGTCATATTCCACCAAATGAGCAAGGGGAATTACAGGGTGCGCTTACCAGTTTAATGAGTGCCACTTCTATTATTGGCCCACCTATTATGACAACGCTATTCGCCTATTTTACCAGTACCAATGCACCTTTCATATTCCCTGGTGCACCATTTTTAACTGGTGCCATACTTACTTTTATAAGTGCATTTATGGCATGGCGTAGCTTCAAAAAAACGGGGTTCTAAAACATTACCCCGTAAAGGTTTTAGTCAATTTTTGTTTAACAGGCTGTAGATTTATATGGCATCGGCTCTTGCCACGCTCGGTTCAGGGTTCCCGCCTTGTGGCAGCAATGAAAAATGCTAATGGAAAAACCACCCTATTTATTGCCGAATATGGTGCCTGACGTACAAGAGTGCGACGCAAGTAAAGCCCAAACTGTATTTGCAGTCAGGCTAATAAAAATTAAAAGACATTTATTTACCCTGTTTTTCCAGTTGCTCTACCCTTTTGGCCAATGCTTCCAAATTACGAAATTGAATATATGCTTTGCGGTATTTGGAAATTTCAAAAGCGGGTGAGCCCATATATGTTTCGCCTGGTTTTGTTATACTTTTTGAAATTCCGGTTTGGGCCGTCATTGTAGTGCGGTCTGCAATTTGCAAATGGCCTACCATACCCACCTGCCCGCTAATCATACAATTTTTACCAATTTTGGTAGACCCGCCCACCACACCCTGGGCAGCAAAATAGGTATGCTCGCCAATTTCTACATTGTGGGCAATATGAATCAAGTTATCGAACTTAACCCCTTTACGTAAGATAGTTGAGCCCAATGTGGCCCGGTCAATAGCACAATTGGCACCTATTTCAACATCGTCTTCAATAATTACATTACCAATTTGAGGTACTTTTTTATGGTCGTTCTCCGGGTTAAACCTAAAACCATCACTACCAATTACGGTACCAGCATGAATAATACAGTTCTTGCCAATTTGCGTTTCAGAATAAATTTTAACCCCTGCAAACAGGGTTGTGTTATCACCAATAACCGCATTATCGCCAATATACACCTGCGGATAAATTTTTACATTATTACCAATTACCGCATTTTCGCCCACAAAACTAAATTCGCCGGCATAAATATTAGTACCCACTTTAGCCGATGGGGAAATAAATGATTGCGGAGAAATACCAGATTTGTTCAATTTAACCTGGTTATACATTTCGAGCAAAGTAGCAAAAGCAGCCGCAGCACTTTCTACCCTTATTAAGGTTGCCGATACCGGCCCGGTAAGTTCAAGTGTATTTTCTACTATTACAATTGAAGCCTGCGTTTGGTATAAATAAGCCGTATACTTGGGATTTGAAAGAAAGGAAATAGAGCCAGGTACACCTTCTTCAATTTTAGATAGTGTGGATATACTGGCATTGGCATCGCCTTCTATAGTACCGTTTAGTAAACCTGCAATTTGGCTGGCGGAGAATTTCATTGATATGAATTGATTTTATATAGAATATTGGAAAGTAAAGATTTGTTTTAAAACAAATAATATTTGCAATCAGAAACTTTATACAAACCAACAAATATTTTTATTTATTATAAAGTTCAGAAACAACGAATAAAGAGAGATAATTAAACAATTGACTTCAATTTTTCTATAACCGTATCTATCTCTGCTTTCGTATTGTGTTTACTAAATGAAAAACGAACGGTTACGGTATTTGTATTTCCATAAATGGCATGTATAACATGGCTGCCAATATCGGCGCCACTGGTACAAGCACTACCTCCACTGGCACAAATATTATTAATATCCAGATTAAATAAAAGCATTTCACTTTTATCGGTCATAGGAAAACTTGCGCTTAAAACGGCATACAGGCTTTTGCCCAACACATCACCATTAAAAGTTACACCGGGAATATTTTTCTCCAGTTGTTCTTTCATATAAAACTTTAGATCGCCAATATAATTGCTGTCGGATTCATAATGTTGTGTAGCCAGTTCAAGCGCTTTTGCAAATCCAATAATGCCATACAGATTTTCGGTACCTGCCCGCATATTTCTTTCCTGCGAACCTCCGTTAATAAAGGGCTTTATTTTTATTTGTTCATTTATATACAAAATACCTACGCCTTTAGGGCCATGAAATTTATGACCTGCCCCTGTTATAAAATGTACTGGTGTATTGCGTAAATCAAAAGGAAAATGGCCAACAGTTTGTACTGTGTCGCTATGAAAAACCGCATCATATTTTTTGCAAAGATTACCAACAGCATGAATATCGAGCATATTCCCAATTTCATTATTGGCATGCATAAGTGTTACCAGGCATTTTTCAGTACTACCTGCCAACAATTGCTCCAGATGCGCCATATCAATTTGGCCATTTGGTAAAAGGTTTACATAACTTAAAAGTGCTTCTCCCTGCTTACTGAGGTATTCTACCGTATGCAAGGTAGCGTGGTGTTCAATTTTTGAGGATATAATATGTTTACAACCCAAATCTCTAACTGCAGCAGTAATCGCCGTATTACTACTTTCTGTGCCGCCACTGGTAAAAAAAATCTCTGCAGGATGTGCATTTAGCAGTTTCGCAACTGTTTTACGGGCATTCTCAATTGCCAGTCTTGTTTCTCTGCCATAGCTGTATATAGAAGATGGGTTACCAAAATAAGTGGTTAAATAGGGCATCATCTCATTTAAAACCTCCGGATCTAATGATGTTGTTGCCGCATTATCTAAATAAATTCTATTGATCATAGATGCTTGTGTTATAACCTTATGTATGAAATAAGGCCGGATAAAGAAGATTGCATTACCACAAATCCCTATTCAAAAATTCGAACTAAAACAATTTGCAGTTGAATAAATGCTACTGCCATAATCGTGGCAGGCCGCAAAAGTAAAAAATCTCTTTGAAAGAGATTTTTTGAGTTTTAATTTCCTGTAAAATAGCATTACATACTTTCCCTAATATCGTGCATCAACCTACGTGCAATATTATCAGATGTTGTTTCGAAACTGCTTTCAGCATAAATACGGATAATAGGTTCTGTATTGCTGGTACGTAAATGCACCCAGTCTTTATCAAATTCAATCTTTAAACCATCTTCTGTATTAATAGGCTGGTTTTTATATTTCTTTTGAATGTGACTAAAAATCTTCTTTATATCAACCCCGTTATCCAATTCTATTTTGTTTTTGCTCATAAAATAATCGGGGTATTGTCTTCTTAACTGCGAAACACTTTTTTTACTATTAGCCAATTGTGTAAGAAATAAAGCAATACCTATTAATGCATCCCTGCCATAATGCAAATCGGGTACAATAATTCCGCCATTGCCTTCTCCTCCAATTACTGCATTTACAGCTTTCATTTTGGTTACTACATTTACCTCTCCAACAGCGCTGGGAAAATATTCCCCACCGTTTGCAACGGTAACATCCTTTAATGCACGGGTAGATGACATATTACTTACGGTATTGCCTTTGCGCTGCTGTAAAACAAAATCAGCAATTGCAACCAAAGTATATTCTTCACCAAATAAAGAACCATCTTCGGCAACAAAACATAGTCTGTCAACATCAGGATCTACAGCAATACCTAAAGAAGCCTTTTGTTTATTTACCTCATTACATAACTGGTTAAGGTGTTGTGGTAATGGTTCAGGGTTATGGGCAAATTTTCCATTTACTTCTTCATTCAGTACTGTAAAGTCTTTTACCCCAAGCGCTTTTAATAAAGCTGGCACTGCAGTGGCACCAGTACTGTTAATACCATCCACTACAATTTTAAACTTACCTTTTTTAATGGCTACAACATCTACCAACGGGTAATTAATAATAGCTTCAATATGTTTATCTAAGGCCGTATCGTCAGTACTATACGTGCCCAATTTATCTACGCCTGCAAAACTAAATTTCTCGCCCTCGGCAATTGCTAATACTTCGGCTCCATCTGCTGCACTAAAAAATTCACCTTTGCTATTTAGTAATTTTAAAGCATTCCATTCTTTTGGATTATGACTTGCTGTTAAAATTATCCCACCTGCAGCTTCGTGAAATATAACAGCCATTTCAACGGTAGGTGTGGTGCTAAGGCCAAGATCAATAACGTCCATGCCAAGGCTTATTAAGGTACTTACAACTAGCCTTTGAACCATCTCTCCGCTTATACGACCATCGCGGCCAATAACAACTTTGTTATTTTGGTGTTTTTCTTTTAATAAAACAGTGCCATAAGCGGCAGTAAACTTAACAACATCTAAGGGACTTAGTGTTTCACCGGGTTTACCACCAATTGTGCCTCTAATACCTGAAATACTTTTGATTAGCGCCATCTCTCAACAATTTTGGTAACAGCAAACTTAATTGAAAAAAATTACTTTTTACCAACTCAACCGTTTGATGTGATAAAAGAAATTTCTTTATAATGCTTAACAGTTTGATATATTTAACTTTACCCTAATTTTATTAATTATGGCAGCAAAAGAATGGTATAAAGACTGGTTCAGCTCTCCTTATTACGAGGTTTTATATTACAAAAGAAACGAGGCTGAGGCTGCCGCATTTATTGAAAGGCTGGTGAATCATTTACAGCCTGCCAGTGGCTCACTTATGCTGGATGTAGCTTGTGGAAAAGGTAGACACAGCCGCGAACTGGCTGAAATGGGGTTCGATGTTACCGGGATTGATATTGCGGTACCTGCCATTTCGGAGGCGCTGAAATATCAGGCAGAAAACCTGCATTTTTTTGTACACGACATGCGGCTGCCATTTTATATCAACTACTTTAAATACGCGTTTAATTTTTTTACCAGCTTTGGTTACTTTAATACCCAAAGGGAACATGATAATGCCTTAAGAACGATTGCCCAAAGCCTGGAAACCGGTGGCATATTTGTAATTGATTATCTAAATGCCAGTTATGTTACAACACATTTAATACCTACCGAAAATGCCGCTGTTGAAGATGCCTTTTTTACGATTAAACGCTGGCAAACAAAGGAACATTTTTTTAAGGAAATAAAAATTGCTGTTCCCGGCACTGAAACAATGCCTGTTTATACCGAAAAAGTGGCCAAGTTTTCTTTACTGCAACTTACTGAAATGCTTTCCAAACAGCATTTAAAAGTACAGGAGGTATTCGGCAATTACCAATTAGGACAATATGATGAACCAAATTCGCCCAGGCTAATTATTATTGCAAAAAAAATGAAGTAATTTTTTTGGGTTGAATATTTTTAAGGCGTTGCTATATTTTTCCCTTTTCAATTTTGCTTTTTAAGCGTCGTAATATACCCTTGTTTAACCCCTGCGACAGGCATATTTGATTCAAAACCTGCATCTGGTTTTAAAACCGGCATTTTATCTACTGAAGATGTATAGATTTCAAATCCGTTTTTATTTTCCACAAACGTAAAGGTTCCTGTATTTCCAACAATGGGCATATTATCCATATTGTTATTTTGGGCTGGTTTTGGCTGAACTATAGCTAGCGGAATTTTTTGTTGCATATTAATGGAAGGCAATTCTAATCCGGCAATTTTCTTATAATTTTTTTGCTTTTGAAGATAGTCAGCATAACTATTGGTTACCTGCGCCTGTAGTTGAGTAAAACCACAACAAATAATCAGTACAATACTTATTTTTTTCATGGTAGCGTTTTTGTAAATATACATTTTTAAAAATTTCTTTAAAAAAATGGGTATTAAAACCATGCCTTTATAGCTGCATAGTATTGATAAAGTACAAGAGTGCGACGCAAGTACAGCTGCTACCTGATTTTTGCCAGGCTACAAATACTATTTTTTATTGTTTAACAGTTGGTATCGTGCGGTTTCGTAAAACGCATCGGTTATGGCTTTATATTCTTTGCTTAACGAGTCGGTTAGCACAACTTTATTATTATCCACTACACTCATAATTTGAGCGGGGCTGCTATTGCCGGCGCCATAACTAAAATAATAATTGCCTTTTATTACACCAATACGTTTATTATTTGGATCTAATATAAAAACGGCATTATTGTTAACAGCTCCGGAAGTTATGCGGGCTGTATCAAGCAAATCGCGTCCCAAAGTACTGTTACGGTAAGGGATTTTACAAATGCCCGCCACTGTTGGCAATAGGTCTATTTGAGATGCATAAAATCCATATTCTTTGGGTTGTAAAATACCAGGCGCATAAAATAACAAGGGCACATGCTCGGCAGAAAGTTCGTTTGTCCAGGCGTTTGAGAACATATTGCCAACGTCGCCCTGTATACCATGATCGCCAATAAAAACAAAGAGTGTATTTTTAAAATAGGCTTCTTTACTGGCGGCTTCCATAAATTTTCTATAACCAAAATCGGTATATCGAAATGCATTGAATTCATCTACATCTTCAAATCCATATTTCTTTAAACTGTCTTTTGAGGCAGCTTGCTTTTTAAATTCATTCAGGTCTTCTTCGGGAATGGTATATGGCCTGTGATTATCTGAAGTTTGAATGATGGCAAAAAAAGGTTTTGTTTTTGCAGCCAGTATTTTATTGGCCCCAAGAAACAGGTTTTTATCGCTTACGCCCCATACATCTATTTTAGGTGCATCATAATCATCCTGTTCGTAAATATGTACATCTTTAATATTATTGGTTAGCAGGCCACGAATGTTGGCCCAGCTGGTACTGCCACCGATAAAATACATTTTGTCGTGCCCGGTAAAATCGTTGATGATGGAATGCTGATCTACTGCTAAAGGATTGCGGCTGGAAGTGTTTATAAAATCAACATCAGGTATGCCGGTAATAGTTGCCCAAATACCCCTGGCCGTACCATAGGAAGAGGTAAAACAACGGTTAAAGAAAATACCCTGTTTGCATAGTTCGTTAAAATAAGGCGTGGTATTTAATGGATTGCCATACATAGAACTTTTATAGGCACTAAATGATTCACAAATAACCACTACTACATTCAATGGTTTGGGTTGTGCTGTGTCAATTGGATGTACAAAGCGATTATAGTTGAGGCTATTACTATCCGGCTTATCAACCCCAAGATAATTGCTCATCCATGAATATGCATTTTTTGTAGCATCCAGATCGTATGACGATTTACGAAATTCTAAAGAACTAAAAAAAGATTGAAATGGGTTTAAGGCAACATTGGCGGCATAATCGTTTTCAAAGCTAAATGCATCGCTCCAACGCAACGGATATTGATTAAACCTGCCAAAAATTCCCAATGCCATTATTAGAAAAAATACAATGCTCCAGGTAATCCGGCTGACTTTGGTAGTAAGTTTTGGCCTTGATAACACAATATTATAGAGCATTCGTACCAGGCCAAGCATGGCACTTACCAATAAAATCATGGCTAAAATAATCCACCCAACATGGTAATTCTCCCAAACCAACCCAAGCGATGTTTTTGTATCCTGTAACAAGTTTAATAAACTAGCCCTTAGCCTTTGCGACAAATAGGCATAATTGGCAAAATCTACCACATAAAAAAAGGCAAAAGCAATAATTAAAATTGTCCAAATAATAAAGCTGGTGCGCCTGCCCCATTTTTTTTCAAAAGGGTGTAAAGCAGGAATTGTACCAATAATAAATAGTAGTAATGAAGCAATACATACATCCCTGATATCAAACCTTAATCCAAGTAAAAAAACATCTGCAAATGGGGTATTATTGTTTGTTGGTATGGTAAAGCTTAGTACCAAAGCCATACGCATTAAACTCATCAGAAATAAAAAAATAATGCCGGTTAATACAATCCATTGAATGTATCTTGGTACTTTTAACTTATTCATAAGCGGCAAATTTAATAATTAAATAACGTTAGTTACTGCTTACTTTAATTTTAGCCTATGTTTTTGTTAGATGGTAGCGCGGGCTTCTTTTCTCAGTTACTGGCAACACTTAAAAGCTGGGATACTTGGCTATTTTTAAAAATAAACAATAGCTGGACAACCCCCTTTTTAGATACCAATTACCCGTGGTGGAGGGAGGCCAGCACCTGGATGCCTCTGTATTTTTTCCTGATTTTTCTGGTATTGTACAATTTTGGATGGAAGGTTTGGCCCTGGATTCTTTTATTTATTGCCACTGTTGGGTTATCTGATCAAATTAGTAGCGGTATTATTAAAAACTGGGTGGCAAGACCCAGGCCCTGCGGCGATGATGTGCTGATGTACAAGGTAAGATTACTACTTAACCATTGCCCGGGTAGCGGCAGTTTTACTTCATCGCATGCTACCAACCATTTTGCGATGGCTTGCTTTTTATATGTTACATTAAAACCTTTTTTTGGTAAATGGGGAGGAGTATTTTTTGTGTGGGCAGCCACCATTAGTTATGGACAGGTATATGTGGGAGTTCACTATCCTTTAGATATTATCTGCGGCGCCTTGTTGGGCCTTGGCATCGGTAAATTAACTGCAACAATCTTTATGCGTAAGGTTGGCTGGCCGCCTTTATTACCATTTGCAGCGGCTTTGCAAAACGATGTAGATTAAATGGCCTTATCCGCCGGTAGCCCCGTCTCTAACGCGAACTTTTTTCTTGCCAGAATTTTTTTTCTCATATAACTGAACCTCCGGTGGTTTTTTTAATGAAGCAGAATCACTCTTTATGTATTTAGGTTTTTCTGCCACCATGGTGCTACTTTTATAATAGGCCGCTTCTTTTTTTATATCCATCATTTGGTTAAGAATCCATTCCTCTGTTTTTATCAGGGCGCCAGTGGCAGCGTTATAAAAACTCCAGGTACCATGTTTTGCCGACTCTGGTTCTGATTTTATAATACGTTTATATACCGTATCCGAATGTAAGTCTGGTACATCTATGGTATCATAGGCATTTGCAGGGTTAAATGCCCGCCAACTCTCAATTCTTTCAACACCCATACTGTTATAAAAAGTACTAAGTCCGTTTTTTAATCCCCATTTATAATTTTCATTACTTAATATATCGCCAATTAAAGTATAGGTACTCCAGGCACCTTCTTTTTTATCGTTTATGTAAATACCCGTTTCCAAATAACCTGGTTCGCCTCTTAATGGAGGCTGTTCAATAAGCCATTGCCCCTGTTTCAGGTTATTCATATCCACCCGGTTCAGCGTATCACCTTTAGCACCAAGCTTATACGATTTCCATTGTGCAAAAACCATATTTACACTTAGTAAACCCAGCACTAAAAACAACAAATATTTCTTTTGTAGCATAATCAATTTTTATTAGCCCAACCGCAGTGCAGGCATTAAGCATTCTTGCGTCGCACACTTGTACTGTGGTAATTCTTTGCAGCAAAACAGCCGGTATTCTATTAGTTAACCAACTAGCTAAACCTTTTTATTTCGCCTGATCAATAAACCATTGTATTGCTAATTTATAACCTGCCAACCCCAATCCACTAATGGTACCTTTACATTTTGCCGACACATGCGAAATTTTCCTAAAATCCTCCCTTGCATGTACATTGCTGATATGCACTTCAATAACAGGTGTGGTAATAGCCGCAATGGCATCGCCCAGTGCCACTGAAGTATGAGTATACCCACCAGGGTTAATAACAATACCGTCATAATCAAAACCACGCTGCTGTAAAGCATTTATCAACTCACCTTCTACATTGCTCTGGTAATAATCAAACGTAATATCCGGATACAAATTTTGTAACACCCCATAATACTGTTCAAATGTTTGAGAGCCATATACTGAAGGTTCCCGGGTACCCAGCAGATTTAAATTTGGACCATTGATAATTGCTATTTTCATGCGTATTGTTTAAAAAGCGTTGCGTGCCTGTTTAATTGTAAAAATACTAATAACACTGCATTAGATGCACTACATTGCGGTAGATGAAAAAATTATTAACTTTCACCCTTTAATCAAGGAATTACAAAACTTAAAATCGCTGGCATTTAGCTATATGGATAATTTATATTACACGTATTACCAAAGCCCTGTTGGCATGCTTAAAATTGGCGGCACAGATAGCTATATTGCAGAATTAACTTTTGTTGACAATCCCGATCAGGTAATACACGGCGAACCGGGGATTAGTGATGTAATACACCAGTGTACTGAAGAATTGATTGAATTTTTTAATGGCAAACGCAGACATTTTACCATTCCCGTTCATCAGGAAGGCACAGAATTTCAACAAAGGGTTTGGGCCGAATTGGTGCATATTGGCTTTGGTAAAACCATTAGCTATATGGATTTGGCCAAAAAACTGGGCGACCCTAAAGTAATTAGGGCTGCTGCCAGTACCAATGGCAAAAATAAAATTGCCATTATAGTGCCCTGCCACCGGGTTATAGGTACTGATAAATCTTTAACCGGTTATTCTGGTGGTTTGTGGAGGAAGAAATGGTTATTACAACACGAATTTAGAATTGCACACGGCGTACAAACGCTTTTCTAAAAAATACTTTTAACTACTTATGCCTGGTTGTTTGCCGCCCAAAGAATCGGAACGATAAACCGAGCGTGGCAAGTAAAGCTTCATTTTTATGCTGGCCCCTGTAACCAAAAACCTATTTTAAATCCGCACTACCAAAGCCTAATGGCAGCAATGCAGCCGATTGATCTATCAGGTAAACTTCACCCTCCATGCCGCTTAATAAAAGCCGAATGGGGAATTGTTGCCTTTCTTCATATTCATGTATGGTTTGCCGGCAAATACCGCAAGGCGCAGCCGGTTTATTGCTGATACTATTTAGGTTATTACAGGCTATGGCCATGGTATTAATACCTACACCCGGGTATTGAGAGGAGGCAGATGAAAGCAGCACCCGCTCGGCACAAATACCAACAGGATAACTTGCATTTTCCTGATTGCTGCCGGTTACAATTGCTTCGTTTTGCAAGTGGGCTGCTGCGCCTACATGAAATTTAGAATAGGGTGCATATGCGTGATCGGTGGCAGCCCTCGCTTTATGCAGCAATAAGGCATCGTCCTCCTTTAGCTCATCAATTGAGGCAAAAACATGGTAATTAAAAATAAGTTGTTGCTGGTGCATAGATTAGTTTTTAAAATAAACCCTATTAAGATAAAAAGGTCCCCGCTACAGTAGTTGCGGGGACCCCATTTATTTGGCAAATAAAGTTACACTATTTAATACTACTGAACAAGCGATCCCAACGCGGACCATTATTCCAGCTAAACCAGATTAGGGATGCTTTACCTACCACATGTGTTTCGGGAACAAAACCCCAGAAACGGCTATCCTGGCTACGGTGACGGTTATCGCCCATCATCCAGTAATAATTATAGATGGGTGTATAGGTGTTGGTTTCTTTTCCGTTAATAATAAATTTACCTCCGTTATCTTCCAGCGTATTGTGTTCATACACGGTAATTAAACGTCGGTATAATTCAATATTATCTGCAGTAAGTGTAATGGCAACATCTTTTTGGGGAATGGTAATTGGCCCAAAAAAGTCTCTTGACCAATTGGCCGAAAGGTTGCTGTATGGGAATGTGTTTTCCTGGGTATACAAGGCCGGCTTGCAGGTACCGCCAACCAGTTTTTCCACTTTTACTTTTTCTTCAGGTGTCATGTTTATAATTACACAACCACTATCGGGCATAATATCACCTAAACCGGCACTGGTATTTATATCCAATTGATCATTTAAAAATTCGGCGGTAACAGGTTTACCATTAATGGGAACATTATAATCTATTTGAGAACCCGGAGGCACAAATGCAGGTTGATTATTAATATACAATACACCGGCTTTTACCTGTAACACATCTCCATAGATGGCTACGCAGCGCTTAATATAATTATCAGTTTTATCCATTGGGTGCACCAGAATATGACCAACATAATCTGCCATCAGGGCATCTCGGTTGCCATTATATCTTTCGCGCAGCATATCATAATAAGGTACAGCCGAACCAAAACCCTCCAAATTAATTATGGTATCCCCTGCCGGGAAATTAAACACCACCACATCGTTGCGTTTTATATCTGTATATCCTGGTAATCTGGTATAAGGAACTTGTATCCACTTTAAATACGAAGGGGTTGTGGGCATAGCGGGCAAGGTATTATGTACAAATGGAAAGCTGATGGGTGTTTGAGGCAATCTTGGCCCGTAGCTCATTTTATTTACAAACAGAAAGTCGTTAATCAACAAGGTCTTTTCCATACTTTCTGTAGGTATGGTATATGCTTCAAAAATAAAAGTCCTGATAATGGTAGCAGCTACAATAGCAAATACAGCAGCATCTACCCACTCACGGGAAGGAGATTTTTGGTACAGGCGTACTACTTCAGTACCACCCCAGCGTACTTCTTTTGAATATCCCAAATAAGGCAGGTAAACAAATGGCAAAAACACTGCAGCAGTGTGGTTTGCAACATTAAAACGACCAAAATGCATTACAAAAATTATTACAATCCAAATAGTAATAAACTGTCCGGCAATAGGTATTAATTGTAACCAAAACCAAAATTTGGGAATATTACAAACCTCAACAATACACCATGTATTATAAAATGGAACAAAGGCTTTCCAGGGAGTTATTCCTGCTTTTTTAAACATGCCATAAATACCTAAATGCCAACCTATAGTGCCAAGAATAAATATAATCCAACCCATTTTATTAAATTTAATGTGCGCAAAAATAACATTCTCTTAAAGGTTTCAAAATCAAACTGCACAAAGTTTTCATAATTATCTACGGCAATTTAACCTAAAACTAAACTTATTAAGGTAAGTAGCAGGCTTTTCATAAATATTACAGCATGGCGTAAGATTTTTGAAGTTTGCCTGTATACTTAAATGATTTTTGCAATAGAATAACATTTACTCTTTCTTTAAACAGGTCTATAATAAAATTTTGCCCATTGCAAAATCATAGCTTAATTTAATGCAGGCAAAAAATATTTAGACCAAATACCTGAGTGTCGTAATTAAATGGAAAAGTTTACTATTCACAATATTGAAAGCCTTTGTAATATAAAAGCCCATACCTTACGTGTTTGGGAGAAGAGGTATAATATTATGCAGCCCGATAGAAAAAAAAGTAAACACCGGCTGTACAGTAATAACGATCTCAAATTTCTCCTCAGGCTATCTTTTCTGTACCATAAGGGCATAAAAATCTCAAAAATTGCTTCACTATCTCCTGAAGAATTTAAACAGCTTACTCAAAAAAGCAACGACACAACAGAGCAATATCTTTTATTTATTAACGATCTCATCGATGCCTCTATTGATTTTAACGAAAACTCATTTGAGGCCATATTTGAAAATGCAATAAAACTGGTGGGTTTAGAAAACACCATGCGCCATATCATTTACCCCTATTTCGAGAAGATAGGTTTATTATGGATGAATGATGCCGCCATTCCGGCACAGGAGCACTTTAGCAGCAACATAATACGCAACAAACTAATTTTTGCTATAGATACTATCAAAAAAACAGCTCAATCTAAGGGGCCAACTATTTTATTATTCTCACCAGAAGAAGAGTTTCATGAAATTCCTTTACTGTTTATCTGTTTTCTTTTGCTGCAAAACAACTGGAAGGTTACCTATTTTAGCACCAATGTAACCAGGCAAATGCTGGAATATTATTGTACCAACAAACCGGTAGATTTTATTTATATGCATCCCATAACCAACCTTACCCGATACAATATAAACCAATATACAAAACAACTTTTGCAGGCATTGCCTCATCAGCAACTACTCATAAGCGGTCCGCTGGTTAAGCATATTCATTATCAGCATAATAACCTTAAGCTTCTTCTTTCGGCTGAAGCACTTTCTTTATTCATAAAAACGGCATCGTTATAAAACAATGCCGTTTAGGTAATGTATTAAAATTTTGGCGTGCCCCTTTGGGTCGGGCTATACGCTGCAAGTCCTCGCTACACTGCGTTTCGCTGCGGGCTTTCCGCTACTATCCCTCACGCAGATACCTGATTCATTTCTTAGTATTACATCAGGTTTTCAATTACCATGGCGCTGGCGCCACCGCCACCATTACAAATTCCGGCAGCTCCATATTTTGCATTATTGGCTTTTAACACATTAATTAAAGTAACAATAATTCTTGCTCCACTGCAACCCAAAGGGTGCCCCAAACTTACTGCACCGCCATGTGCATTTACTTTTGAAGCATCCAATTGCATCCTTTTGGTATTTTCAATGCCAACAACAGCAAAGGCTTCGTTCAATTCCCAAAAGTCAATTTCATCCATTTTAAGCCCAGCCTTTGCCACCGCCTTTGGTACTGCCAGCGAGGGTGCTGTAGTAAACCATTCCGGCTCTTGTTCTGCATCGGCGTAAGATAAAATACGGGCTATAGGTTTTAATTGCAGGGCTTCAGCCTTTTCTTTACTCATTAATACCAATGCAGCCGCTCCATCATTCATGGTACTGGCATTTGCAGCCGTTACTGTACCGTCTTTTACAAAAGCAGGTTTTAAAGCTGGTATTTTATCAAATTTTACATTAAAAGGCTCCTCATCTTTTGCAAAAATTACCGGCACTCCGTTACGCTGAGGAATTTCAACAGGCACAATTTCATTAGCAAATTTACCTGCGTTAACAGCAGCCTGACTGCGTTTATAGCTTTCTATGGCAAACGCATCCTGGTTTTCACGGCTAATACCGCAGGTACTGGCACAAAGTTCTGCTGCATTACCCATGGCTTTGCCGTCATATACATCCGTTAAACCATCTTTGGCCAATCCATCAAGCATGCTGGTATTACCATATTTGTTACCCCAACGCATTTGTTCTACATAAAATGGTACGTTGCTCATACTTTCCATACCACCTGCAATTACAATATCGGCATCGCCCAGCAAAATGCTTTGAGTGGCCAATGCTATTGATTTCATGCCACTTGCACAAACCTTATTAACAGTGGTACAATTTACACTATTTGGTAAGCCGGCAAATTTTGCTGCCTGCCTGGCCGGTGCTTGCCCCAGGTTGGCCTGAATTACACAGCCCATCAATACATCATCTACTAATGTTGGGTTTATACCTGCTTTTTCCAAGGCACCTTTTATTGCAATGGCTCCCAAACGTGTGGCTGAGAAATCTTTTAAGCTCCCACCAAAACTTCCTATGGGGGTACGTACTGCAGCCATTATATATACTTCCTTCATATCATCAGCATTTAAATATTCAGTTAATCATTCAAAGATAACAGTTGTTAGCAGAATCAGAAGCTTGAATGTCTTAGAAATTGACACTATAATTTGGATACCCAATATGGCCGCAACCTTCAATTACACTTTATTACTGTAAAACAATTCCAACAGGCCCAAATTAACCTGCTGCCACAAGGCCGGAACCCTGAACCGAGCGTGGCAAGAGCGGATGCCATAAGATACCCTGCCTGTAACCAAAAAATATAAAGCACAACAATTACAAAATCCCTTCATCGGCAAAACTAAAATAGCCCTCTTCGCTAACAATAATATGGTCTAACACATTAATATCAAAATAACGGGCGGCCTCTTTTATTTTATGGGTAAGATCTTCATCGGCCCTGCTGGGTTTAAGATTGCCGCTGGGATGATTGTGGCAAAGAATAAGGTTTACCGCATCGTTTTCCAATGCTTTTTTAAGAATAATTCTTGGATCAGCCACGGTACCGGTAATACCGCCCTCGCTTATAATTTCGTAGTGATTAATTTTATTGGCCCTGTTTAAATAAATTACCGCAAAAACTTCGTGCTTTTTGTGTTGCAGTTTGGCTTTTAAAAAACGGGCAATATCAGCGCTTTGCAAAACCACCTGCTTTTTAGTAAATGAGGCTTCTTTTCTTATGCCTAATTCCAAAGCAGCTATAATGGTAACCGCTTTGGCCTCGCCAATACCTTTTACTTTAAGCTTTAGCATTTCTTTTACCGATAGCCGGGCCAGCTGATGTAAATCATTATTTACAGTGCCCAGTATTTCCTTGGCCACATCAACGGCTGTTTTTTCGGTGGTACCAATGTTAATAAGTATGGCTAAAAGCTCGGCATTGCTAAGGGCGTCTACCCCTTTTTGTATCAGCTTTTCCCTAGGCCTGTCGTCTTCTGCCCAGTGTTTAATAGTTGTGCTTTGCATGTTGACAATTTATGAACATACAAATTACAAATTCATTTGCTAAATTCTATCTTCGCGACTTATTTACAATAACTATGGACCCTTCAGTAAAAATATTTGCCGGAAACGGCTCGAACGCATTAGCAGAGAAAATTGCCCAGCGTTTTGGTGCAGCTTTAGGAAAAATCAACATACAGAAATTCAGTGATGGGGAATTTCAGCCCATTTTTCTGGAAAGTATACGTGGAGATTATGTTTTTTTGGTGCAAAGTACCTTTGCCCCTGCCGAAAACCTGATGGAATTATTGCTGATGATAGACGCGGCCAAACGTGCCAGCGCCTATAAAATCATTGCCGTAATTCCTTATTATGGCTTTGCAAGGCAGGATAGAAAAGATAAACCCAGGGTGGCTATTGGCGCTAAATTAATAGCTACTTTACTAGAGGCCGCAGGAGCTAACAGGGTGATAACCATGGATTTACATGCACCTCAAATTCAGGGTTTCTTTGATATTCCGGTAGACCATCTGGATAGTTCTGCTATTTTCATCCCTTACATTGAACAACTTAAGCTTGAAAACCTTACTTTTGCGGCCCCCGATGTAGGAAGTACCAACCGCGTTAGGGAAATTGCCAGCTATTTTAATGCCGATATGGTGATTTGTGATAAGCACCGTAAACGCGCCAATGAAATAGCCAGCATGGTGGTAATAGGCGATGTAAAAGACAAGGATATTGTACTGATAGATGACATTTGTGATACCGGAGGTACATTGGCCAAAGCCGCAGGTTTATTAATGGAAAAGGGTGCAAGAAGTGTAAGGGCGCTGTGTACACATCCAATTTTAAGTGGTAAAGCATACGAAAACATTGAAAACAGTGTGTTAGACGAGTTAATAGTATGCGATACAATTCCGCTTAAAAAGGAGAGTCCAAAAATAAAAGTTATTTCAGTTGCAGATTTACTGGCCATTGCCATTAGAAATGCATACGAAAACAAAAGTATCACCAGCCTCTTTATTCATTCGCAGTTAAGGGGTAAACGATAAAAGTTCTTTTTAATTAATAGTTAGGCTGTTGTTTAGCCAGGCAGGAGAATAAGTATGTAGCATCCGTTGCGTCGCACTCTTGTACGGTTAAATACTTTATGCAGCAGAAAATATATTGCTAAAGCACTTGGCTGATAGCTACACGCTTTTTTATAAACAAAACAAAAACAAATGAAGACAATTACAATCGAAGGACAACTGAGGACCGAAACCGGGAAAAAAGCCACCCGCCAACTTCGCCTTCAGGAAATGGTGCCAGGTGTAATTTACGGCGGCGAAAATGAAGTTAGCTTTTATGCTTCTGCAAAAGCTTTTAAATCATTGGTATACACTGGTGAATTCCAGATTGCTGAAGTAAGTGTAGATGGCAAAGTGTACAGAACCATTTTAAAAGACTTGCAATTTGACAAAGTAAGTGATGCGCTAAACCACGTTGATCTTATGGAGTTGGTAGAAGACAAAAAGGTTATTGCTACACTACCATTAAAGTTCACCGGCGCATCAGCAGGTGTGAAAGCTGGTGGTAAACTGGTTTTAAAAATGAAAGCTATTAAGGTAAAAACCTTGCCTAAATATCTTAAAGAAACTATTGAGGTAGATATAACTAATCTTGAATTGAATGGCAACATTCGCGTACAGGATGTTATTGCACCAAATATGGAAGTAATGAACTCTCCACGTATTTCTGTTGCGTCTGTTGTAATGACACGTCAGCTAAAACAGGAAGAAGCAGCAGCACCTGCAAAAGGCGCAGCAGCAGCCAAGAAAAAATAGTTTTTTATGTAATTATAAAGCCCTGTACGTTTGTACGGGGCTTTTTTTTGAGTTGTTATTTAACTATTTACAAAACTACCAACCTTGTTTTTGCTGCACAGCATACTGCAGTACAAGTGTGCGACGCAAGTAATGCTGCATTATACATAAATGCCGGGCTAAAAGCATTTATTAAAACAAATGGTTTAAAGTTGTTTAATATTTTTGAAGTATGTCGAAATTTTTAATTGTTGGTTTGGGAAATATTGGCTCCGAATATGCTCACACCAGGCATAATATTGGATTTGATGTGGTGCAGGAGTTTGCGCTAAAACATGGCGGTCTTTTTATGAACAGCAGAATGGCAGATGTAGCTGAAGTAAAATGGAAGGGCAAGATATTTATTTGTATAAAACCCACAACTTACATGAACCTTAGTGGCAAAGCATTCAGGTATTGGATGGATAAAGAAAAAGTGGCCATTGAAAATACACTAACCATTGTGGATGATTTGGCAATACCCTTATCAAAATTAAGAATGCGCTCATCGGGCAGTAGCGGCGGTCACAATGGATTATCTGATATTGAACTAATGCTGGGTACAGATAAATATCCAAAACTACGATTTGGTATAGGTAGTAATTTTCCAAAAGGTATGCAGGTAGAATATGTTTTGGGCAAATGGTTTCCAGAAGAAATTACAGTGGTAAAAAATAAAATAACCGCCAGCGTAGAAGCCATAGAAAATTTTGCCACCATAGGTATTGAACGTACCATGAACCTGATAAATAAAACAGAATTTACCTAACAGGCATAATCACTTTTTTATATTGTAAGTATTAAGTATTTTTATTTCGTAAAGGAAATTTATAAACTGACAAAGGCCTTTTTACCCCTTGAAAATTGTTGCATATGAAAATTTTTTGCGTTGGTAGGAATTATGCTGAACATGCAAAAGAATTAAATAACGAAGTGCCAGATGAGCCTGTTATTTTTCTTAAACCTAAGAGTGCCTTATTACAGCCAGGTACGCATTTTTATTACCCTGAATTTACAAACGAACTACACTACGAGGCCGAACTGGTATTAAGGGTTTCTAAAAACGGGAAATATGTGCCAGACTATGCTGCAGCCAATTATTTTAATGCCATCACCGTAGGTATTGATTTTACTGCCCGCGATATACAACAGGAATTAAAGAAAAAAGGACTTCCATGGGAAAAAGCAAAAGCCTGGGATAATTCTGCCCTGGTAGGTGAATGGATAGAAACTACACCCGCCATGCTAAAAAACCCGATTCATTTTTCTATGAAATTAAACGGCGAAACGGTGCAAACCGGAGATAGCAGACAAATGCTTTTTAATTTCGGAAAAATTATTGCCAATGTATCTCAATACTTCTCTTTGAATATTGGTGACCTTATTTTTACAGGAACCCCCGCCGGTGTTGGGGAATGTGTTGTTGGAGACGAAATGATTGGCTATTTTGAAAATAGAAAAGTGTTTTCATTGCTGGTGAAATAATCTCATCTTAACCTCTATTATTAGAATCTGAAGCTGATATTTGCTGTATGGTTACTGTTACTTTACTTAAACAGGCGTACAGCCTGATGACTACTGCCCGCCAAATGGCTGAGTTATACGACAATAACCGCCCAATTTGTAAATACGTTCATTCTACTTCCAAAGGCCATGAAGCTATACAAATAGCCACGGGTTTACAATTGCTTCCCTGCGATTATGTTAGCCCCTATTACAGAGATGATAGTATTCTGCTATCAATTGGCTTTTCCCCATATGAGTTGATGTTACAATTACTGGCAAAAGCGGAAGACCCATTTTCCGGTGGGCGCTCTTATTATTGCCACCCCAGCAGCAGGGCAACAGACAAACCGGGTATTATTCACCAAAGCAGTGCAACCGGTATGCAAGCCATTCCTACAACGGGATTGGCTCAGGGCATACAATATTTAGAAACCACTCATTCCAAAAAATTGCAAAAAGGCCCAAATGGAGAAAACCCTGTAGTAGTTTGCAGCCTTGGCGATAACAGCATGACAGAAGGCGAAGTAAGCGAAGCTTTACAATTTGCTGTTTTGAAACAATTACCCATCATTTACCTGGTACAGGATAACCAATGGGGCATCAGTGTTTCTGCCGAAGAAGCCCGCAGCATGAGTGCTTTTGAATTTGCTGATGGGTTTAAAGGACTTCACAAATTACAGGTTGATGGCAGTGATTTTGCTGCTGCTTATACCACCATGCACGAAGCCATTGATTTTGTTAGAACCAATCGAAAGCCTGTTTTGGTACATGCATCAGTGCCATTATTGGGCCACCATACCAGTGGTGTAAGAAAGGAGTTTTATCGCACCAAGGAAGATTTGGAAAAACATGGTTTGCAAGATCCTTTACCAAAACTAAAAACGCTTTTATTACAATATGGGTGCACCGAATCTGAGATAGCAGCTTACGATGAGGCGGCCATTACGCTGGCGCAAACCTCTTTTAATAAAGCAATTGCTTCCCCTGATCCGCTCCCATCAACTGTTATGCAGCATGTATTTGCACCTGCCACCATCACCGAAGAAAAAGGTATCAGACAACCCGAAGGCAAGGAAAAAATTATGATGGTGGATGCCGCATTATTTGCTATTGAAGAATTAATGCAGGACAACGATAGCTGTATATTGTACGGACAGGATGTTGGCCGCAGGTTGGGCGGCGTTTTTAGGGAAGCAGCCACATTAGCTGAAAAATTTGGCGACCACAGGGTTTTTAATACCGCCATACAGGAAGCCTATATTGCCGGCTCCACCGTAGGTTTATCGGCCCTGGGTTTAAAACCCATTGTAGAAGTTCAGTTTGCCGATTATGTTTACCCGGCATTAAACCAGCTGGTAACAGAAGTATCTAAATCCTGCTACTTATCTAATGGCAAATTCCCGGTTAGTATGGTGCTAAGGGTGCCAATTGGCGCTTATGGCGGTGGCGGCCCTTACCATAGCGGCAGTATAGAATCTACCTTGCTTACATTTAAGGGTATTAAAGTATGTTATCCCTCAAACGCTGCCGATATGAAGGGACTAATGAAAGCTGCTTTTTATGATCCTAACCCGGTTATTATGTTAGAGCACAAGGGTTTGTACTGGAGCAAAGTACCCGGTACAGAAGAAGCTAAAACCATTGAGCCCAACCGGGATTATATCATTCCTTTAGGGAAAGGCCGCATAGCACTAACTGCTGATGAACAACAAGTAAAAGGGGGCAATTCGGCCTGCATTATCACCTATGGCATGGGTGTGTATTGGGCAAAAGCAGCAGCAGCACAATTTGCAGGGCAAGTTGAAATTATTGATATAAGAACGCTATACCCCCTTGATGAGGATTTGATTTTTGCCACCGTGGAAAAGCACGGCAAATGCCTTGTTCTAACTGAGGAACAACAAACCCACTCTTTTGCCGAATCGCTGGCACATAGAATTAATTACCATTGTTTTCAAATGTTGGATGCACCTGTTGCAGTATTGGGCGCTTTGGACCTGCCGGTGGTGCCCATAAACCTGGCTTTAGAAGCAGCCATGTTACCAACAGCCGATAAAGTAGCCAAACAATTAGCACAACTGCTTTCCATGTAAAATGGATTTAAAATAATTATTAGACCGGCGCTTGTATTTCATAGCATCGCCGCTAGTGAGGTATTTGCTGTTTCGCCACGCAAATACCTCACTTGTGCGTTCTGAGTTTATGGCAGCAGGTTAAAATATCTTAGATAATTACATTCATTAAGGCGTAAAATGCAACGAAATTTCCTAATCACCATTTTTTAGGATAGCTCATTTCCCGTTTTGCAATAGATTACCTCTGCTTTATCCTTTGCGTAGGTAAATAAGTAAGCGGATGCTAATGGTCTGGCAACCAACAGTGGCGAAGTACTTAAAATGTATTTTACACAACCGATGATTTAACTTCTGTATGCCCCATTTGCGGCAATACCCCTGTTAGATGTTCCGGCTTTATGATAATTCAAAATACTGAACAAATATTCCCAATAATATATGCCAAAATAAATAGTGACCTAGCCTCAATGTCATAGATGCCAAAAAGCCTGATTTCTTATAAAAATATGCCTGTAAACAATTCATTAAAAATCCTGTCAATAAAGAGTAAATAATCAAAATCCACCCTTCGCCAGGTACCTGCTCCAAAGGCTCACGCAATGAAGTCAACATTATCCCCGTCCATAAAAACGAATTATAAAATTTTCCCTTTGCATACAAATTTCCTATTAGCAGTATTAAGGTTAGAGGAATAAGTCTATAAAACACTTCTATTTCAAAAGCACCTGATGCATACAAAAACAAGGAATAAGGAAATGGTTGAAGAAATGGTGGGAGTGCCGAATAGGGTTCCGGATGCTGTATAACTTTGAAAACCAAAATATCAAGTATCCCAAATAAAGCACCGATTAATACAGGAACCGCAAATCTTTGTTTATTTGAAATACTGGAGTCAAAAAAATTTGGAAGCTTTGCTTTTGTCTGTAAAAATAAAAAAGGGATGCCTAAAAAAAGAATAAGTAAATTTTGAAGATCCCATACCCGTAAGAATGAAAAATCACCCTTTATAGAATTACCATAAATTAATCCTATAATGGCAACTAAAATAAATATTGAGTATATAATTAGATTTTCTTTTACTTCTTTTTTAGAATTAAGTCTTATTTCCATAATTTTTATCCACGAAGTTTGTTAGGTTTTTTGGTGTCTAATTGTTTGCTCTTGCTTGACCGCCAACTCAAATATATACGAAACTAGCAAATAAATTCTTCGCCTATTCAATGGTATTAAGTCTACATAACCTACCCAACCATAAAAGCTGCATTACTTGTTGCCGTACAAGAGTGCGACGCAAGTAAAGCTGTATGTTGGAATATTGCCGGGCTACAAAATTCTATTGCCGTTAGCTTAGTTGGCATTTTTTACACACCTAAAGCCGGTATGTTCCATGCCTGTATCGGGACTGCTTTTCATGCGGCGGGCAACACGGTAACCACTGCAATACCCATCGTTACACAGAAAAGAGCCACCACGCACTACACGTTTGGGAGTGTAGGGTTCATCGGGGTCGTAGCTTTTTTCGGGGCCTTGTGGGTTTAGTACGCCGTTAACCACGGTTTTATAATAATCGTATTGGTACCAATCGGCACACCACTCCCACACATTGCCGGCCATATCGTATAAACCAAAGCCATTGGGCTTAAATGATTTTACCGGCGATGCCCCTTGAAAACCATCTCGGCCGGTATTTTTATAGGGGAACTGGCCTTGCCAGGAATTACATTTTACGGCACCTTTATCTACATTTTCGTTACCCCATTCGTAGATATCGTTTTCCATTCCGCCGCGGGAAGCAAATTCCCATTCAGCCTCCGTAGGCAGGCGTTTGCCGGCCCATTTGCAATAGGCCATGGCATCGTCCCAGGATATGTGCACCACAGGATAATTGTCTTTACCCTTTATACTGCTGCCGGGGCCTTGTGGGTGCTTCCAATCGGCACCGGGTTTCCACTCCCACCATTGAGAATAATCCTGCAAACTAACCGGTACCGGTGATTGTTTAAATATTAGTGATGCGGCTACCAGTTTATCGTCGGGCGGTTTTGGCGTTCCGGGCGGCACCTGTTTTTTTATTTCTTCCCAATTGGGTTTTATTTCGGCGGTGGTAACATAATTGGTGGCTTTTACAAAAGCTGCAAACTGGGCATTGGTAACTTCGGTTGCATCCATATAAAAGCCGTTTACAGTAACGCGGTGTTTGGGAAATTCATCTTCAGCAGCCTGTTGGTTGTCGCCCCCCATGCTAAATGTTCCACCGGGTATTAATACCATGCCGGTGGTGCCAATGCCGGTATCTGTATTTATTTTTTGGGTAGTGTCTGTTGTATTGCCAAAGCGAGAAGGCACGCCTGAATGGCAATCTACCCCTGTATCTTTTTTATTGCCTAATGAATCTGCAGTTGTATCAGTATGCTGGTTTGCATTGTTACAGGCGGCAAGTAAAAGGGTTATTGTAAAGGCAAAAAGCCAATGGTGCTTTGTCATAGATGATGCTTATAGAATCCAAAAATAATCAGTAATTGTGATGTGCATGCCAGCATAGGTATTAAAATATGCTAATTGGCCTAAATGCATACTATTAATAAAATTTTATATTGCAGTATAATGTAAACTGTATGACTATAACCTGGAACGACTTTGAAAAAATTGATATACGCACCGGCACCATTATAAACGTAACTGATTTTGCGAAGGCAAAAAAACCAGCTTACCAGCTTACCATAGATTTTGGGCCCTTGGGTATTAAAAAATCATCAGCACAAATTACCCACCATTATAGCCAGGCAGCTTTATTAAACAAACAGGTGGTGGCCATTGTAAATTTTCCGGTAAAACAAATAGCCAATTTTTTTAGCGAATGCCTGGTACTGGGCGTTTACGATACTGATAATAATGTTATTCTGCTGCAGCCAGACAGTACGGTAGCCAATGGACAGAAAATTGGATAATCGGCCCTTAAAAAATCTACTCCACTCCTTTTGTAAAGAATAAATAATGCATATCTCCGTTATGTACTGGTAGTGTTATGCAATAATGAAAAACCCCACAATAGCATAGTTATGAAATATGGCTATCTTTTTTTAGGCATTATGTTGTGTATTAGTTGCCAAAAAAACAATACACCCACGCCTGATCCTATACCATTGCCCGCGGGCATGTATTTCCCCGCTATTGGCAGCAGCAACTGGCAAACCATAAGTGCTGATTCTTTAGGTTGGCATACCGCGGCCTTGCCCGATTTATATAATTACCTGCAACAAAAACATAGCAAGGCATTTATTATACTTAAAAGCGGCAAAATTGTTACCGAACAATATTTTGGCAGCTTTACACAGGATAGTCTATGGTATTGGGCATCGGCCGGAAAAACATTAACGGGTTTGCTGGTGGGTATTGCCCAGCAGGAAGGCTATTTGAACATTAATGAAACTACTAGCAAACACCTTGGTACGGGATGGACCAGCTTACCACCAGCCAAAGAACAACTTATTACCATACGCAACCAGCTAAACATGACCACCGGCTTAGATGACGGCGTTAGTAATAGCGATTGTACGGACCCGGATTGTTTGCAATACAAAGCCGATGCAGGCAGTCGTTGGGCTTATCATAATGCACCTTATACCCTGCTGGGTAAGGTAGTGGCGCAGGCTACGGGCAGCAGTTTTAGTAATTATTTTCAGCAAAAAATAAGGGATAAAATTGGCATGAATGGTTTTTGGTTAACCGTTGATGGCTACAATAATGTGTATTATAGCAATGCCCGCTGTATGGCACGGTATGGCTTATTGCTTTTAAACAAAGGCACATGGAATAACTCCACCGCTGTATTGGCAGATACGGCTTATTTTAACCAGCAGGTAAACAGTTCTCAAACTATTAATCCATCTTACGGGTATTTAACCTGGTTAAATGGCAAGGCTAAACATATGTTGCCTCAAACCCAATTTCTATTTAATGGCGCTATTATACCCAATGCACCTGCCGATATGTATTGTGCTTTGGGTAAAAACGATCAAAAAGTGTATGTGGTTCCTTCGCAAGAATTGGTGGTAATAAGAATGGGAGAAAGCGCTGATGAATCGCTTTTTTCTGTTACCGGTTTTGATAATGAACTTTGGCTACAGTTAAAAAATATTATTGGCTATTAATGACTGGCCATTTCCGCATCTGCTGCATTAAAATTCCGGCGTACAAGAGTGCGACGCAAGTTCAGTTGCCATATTACTCATTTGCCTGGCCAATAAATGTATTTACTTTAAAGCCATTTTTTGTAACCCGGCTGTTGAATTTTTATTGGGCTTTACTTGCGTCGCACTCTTGTGCGGTACCGCTATAGGGAGCTTTTAAACCGCCTAAACAAAATTTATTACTTACTTATTAAACCTTGCAATTTGTGCAAAGTCAGAAATACGAAAAATAGCAATTTACTATAAAATAGCAGCAGGGTTTTAAAACGGGGTATCATTGCATAATAGCGTGGTACCCCTATTTTTTAAAGGCAAAATATACAGCGCCCATTATAAAGCCAAAGCTAATAAGGTATTTAAGTTGAAATGGTTCTTTCAAATACCATACGGCAAACACACTAAAAATAACCAGCGTTATTACTTCCTGCACAATTTTAAGTTGAAACCCATTCATGCCACTGGTATATCCAAGGCGATTGGCAGGTACCATCAGGCAGTATTCAAAAAAGGCTATGCCCCAACTAATAAGGATGGCTTTCCATATGGGTACAGTGGTATCTTTTAACTGTCCGTACCAGGCAAATGTCATAAAAACATTAGAAACGATTAGTAATGCAATTGTTTTCATACGCTGTAATTAAACATATAAAAATAAAAAGGTATTAGCAGATGGTGATGTTTAGTCCTCGTATTTTCTTCTTTTTTGAGGTACATACTCTGCCTGGGCCTTTACCGTTTCGGCCGAAGGGTTACTGGTAATTGATACGGCGGCAAAATAAAAAACAACCAATATTAGCAGGGAAAACAGGCTTTCTGTCCAGGTGATCCAATAGCCCCACCAGCTAAATACCGCAGCTTTTTCAGGTTGTGATGCCTCGTATATAACTGGTATTTTTTGTCCTTCAACATAGCTGCGGAATATATAATCAGCATTCGCCGAATGTGGGTTTCGGCCATCGCTAAACTGCACAGAAGGTACCAACGCTGCGCTACTACTATCTTTTACAAAATGAATAGTACCGATAGTTTGCTCACCATCAAAAAAATCGGGCTGTCGTGAAAACAGGATGTACAAACTATAACAGGTAACGTATAATACTATGGCTGACTTAAACAAGTGCGTAATTTAAATGGTATAAAAAAAGGATCAGTGCTTACACCCTGACCCTTATATTTCTTCTATGATTTGCATTTAAGAACTTAAGCTTCTAAAATCTACAGGTACCAGCTTACTAACGCCTGCCTCCTGCATGGTAACACCATAAATAACATCTACTGTACTCATGGTCATTTTATTATGGGTTACAATAATAAACTGCGAATTTTCGCTAAACTTCTTAATCATTTGGGTAAACTTACCTACGTTGGCATCATCCAATGGTGCATCTACCTCATCCAAAATACAGAATGGCGCAGGTTTAATTAAATAAATGGCAAATAGCAATGCAGTAGCAGTAAGTGTTTTTTCCCCACCACTTAACTGACTAATGCTCGATGGCCTTTTACCCTTAGGTTTGGCAATAATATCAATACCTGTTTCTGCTAAGTTATCCGGGTTTTCCAGCACCATATCTGCAGTATCTTCATCGGTAAACAGGGCTTTAAATACTTTTTGAAAGTTTTCCCTTACCTGATTAAAAGTATCCAAAAATTGCTGGTTGGCTGTAGCTTCAACTTCCTGAATGGTTTGTAAAAGACTTTCTTTGGCGTTTACCAGGTCGTTCTTTTGTTCCAGAATAAACTCATACCGCTTTTTCATTTCGGTATAGGCTTCAATGGCTGTTGGGTTTACCTCGCCAATATTCTCCAGCCTTTTGCGCATTCTTTCTGAGCTATTTTGCAATTCTTCCAAACTGGAATTGGTAGTTCTTGCCTGATCCAGAATTTCATCCAGCTCTATTTTAAACTCTACATGCAGGCGCTCTTTCATGCCAGCCAGCTGTAGTTTTAGTTCATTTAGTTTATCCTTTATTTCGCTAAGTAAATGTTCCGTCATTTCACGGCTTTTTACTTTTAAGCGCAGCTCACTTTCTTTTGCCTGTAAAAAGTTCCGCAGGTTATAATAAGCCTGATCTGCCTCATTTAACTTTTTTTCTTCTTCCTCTTTTTTATGCATCAGGTCAAACAATAGGTCAATACTTGCAGCCAATGCCTCTTCACTATCCGTAATATTTTCGGCAGCTTCGGCCAGTTGTTTGGTATTTATTTCTATTTGATTGTGCAGTTCATTAAGCTGATTTTCTTTAAAAATCAGTTCCTGCCTGATAGCCGTTATTTTGCTGGTTTGTCTTGTTAATTGCAGGTTAGTATCGTTAAAAGTTGCTGTGGACTGGCTATAGTCCTGTTCTGCCAGCTGGTAATCCTGTTCCAGCAATCGCATTTCCTGTGAGGTATTTTGCAGTTGTTCGTTTAAAAAAATAAGTGCTTCACGTGTTTCGGCAATTCCATCCTGCTCATCCTGCAGGCGTTCTTCAATATCCTGTAGGCGTTGGTGGGCATTTTGCTGTGCAGCCTGTAGGTTTTCAATCCTGTTTCTAACCGCAAATACCTGATTGGTTAACTGGTTAATTTCATTTTCGGTTTGCTTAATTACATTTTCTTTAAGCTGCTCGTTATAACCAATAACCTCATTGTGCTTTTGCTTTATCTCTGCCTTCAGGGCATTAACAACAGCATCCTGCAACACAATTTCATCATGCAATTTTTCCAGGTTTTTGGCACGGCCAATTTTTTTTCCCTCAAATAAACCAACACTACCACCGGTTAGGGTATATTTTCCCTTTACATATTTTCCACTGCTTTCTAATACCACCGCATCCTCACTTTGTGCAAAAGCGGCATCGTTTTCAGCAATGTACACATTACCCAACAGGTATTCTGCCAGTTTAGTATATTGTTCGTCTACCTCAATAATACTCATTACAGGAATGGTATTCGCAGGTTGGCGGGTGTTTACTTTGCTGTCGTTCAACTTATCCAACATAAAAAAGTTGGCTTTTCCTTTTTTATTATCATCCAACAGATGAACAGCCTGTAATCCCTCTTCCAAATTATTTACTACATAATAATTCAGATATGGTTCCAACACGTTTTCTACAGCCGTGCGGTATTCCTCTTTTACATAAATAATATCTGATAAAATTGGTGCAGTATGGTTCCAATTTGGGTTTTTATGTAAAAATTTTACACTTTCCGGATAGCCTTCCATCGAATCAATCAGGCTCTTTAGCAAATCGTATTCATTGCGGCGGGCATCCAGTTTACGGTTTTCATCAGCCAGTTGATTTCGCAATACTTCCAATTGAGACTGGGTTTCCAGTATTTGCTCCTTGGTGCGTTCATGCTGTTCCTGTAACTGTAATAAATCAGCCCGCTTATTATCCAGCGCTTCTTCTTTTTCCTGCAGTTCAATGGCCAATTGTTGTAACTGGCTATCCCTGTTCTGCTTTTCATCGGTTAATTGAGCTTGTGCCCTTTGCAGGTTTTGAATAGAGGTATCAGCTACTGCCACCTTTTTTTCTGCATCAAACTGGCCTCGTTGAATTTGCTGAAAAGTGCCCCGCAAACTATCCACACTGCTCCGTTTTTCATCAAATAAGCGGCGCTTTTCTTCTACTTCAAATTTGGCAGCTTCCAGTTCGGACTGAATTTTTAATAAACGCTCTTCTTCATCTTTTACCTGTAACTGACTGTATTGAATAGAATCTTCAATGGTTCTTAATTGCCCCTCTGCCTTATTTAAAAAATCGTGCAGACTAGTTTCCTTTTCTTTTAAATAATGCAGCTTTTGAGTAGCCAGGTTCTTTTCATTCTCCCGGGTACGTACATCCTGTACCAATGCATTAAACTCGTGTTGCATCGATTGCAGCGCTCTTTCCTTCTCAATAAAACCAACTTTTTCCTGTTCCAGTGCAGCTTCTTCTGTAGCAATTTCCGCTTCCAGTAAAACTCTTTTATCGGTTTCGGCTTCCTGTTTTTCGTTTAAATCTCGGTAAGTAGTATTAAAACCATCCAATGAAGCCTTGGCCAATTCAACTGAAATTTCTTTGTAATCCTTTTTTATTTCAAAGTATTTCTCGGCTTTTTTTGCCTGGTTTTCCAGCATTTTCAGCTGGTTATTTATCTCAAACAATAAGTCTTCAATACGATTAAGATCCTGTTCGGTGGCGTCTAATTTATTCTTGGCTTCTTTTTTTCTTGTTTTATAAATGGTAATGCCAGCTGCTTGTTCCAGCATACGGCGGCGACTGTTTTCCTTATCCTTGATAATATCGTCTACCATGCCCAACTCAATAATGGCATAACTATCGGTTGAAACTCCGGTATCAAGAAAAAGGTTATTGATATCTTTTAAACGGCATTGAACATCGTTAAGGCGATATTCACTTTCACCGTTTTTATAAAACCTACGCGTTACAGTAACTGTACTAAACTCTGTTGGCAGCAGGTTACGGGTATTTTCAAAAGTAAGACTCACTTCAGCCAAACCACTGGCACTTCTGGTTTTACTGCCATTAAATACCAATGCCTCAAGATTTTCACTTCTTAAAGCAGATATCTTTTGCTCGCCAATTACCCAGCGAATAGAATCAATAATATTACTCTTACCGCAACCGTTGGGGCCAATAATACCGGTAATACCTTCGTCAAAATTCACGATGGTTTTATCAGCAAAACTTTTAAAGCCCTTAATTTCTAATGATTTTAATCTCACGTTTCACCCATTTTGTCAAATGCGAACTTAGGCTAATTGCACTATAAAATAAAAGTTGAATAAGGGGTTGTGGAGAAGCTGTGCAGAATTTACTTAAAGCTTTAATACTTATCCACACTAAAAAAGAGAATAAAACCTTCTTTTACTTGTATATCAATTATTTATAAATTTTAATGCATATTTTTTGTTACAATCTATTGCGCCTCAATTTAGCTGTTGTTGTGTCACTCACTTGTACAATTTATCAATTAGCAGCAAAATAATTATTGGTATAGATAATGCCTTTTCTATTCGAAGTAGTTTAACCAGGTAATCTATTCCGCATTGGTATATTTCTGACGCTTTAATTTGCTTACAAATTAAGTTAAATTAATTTTATAATATTGATTTACAGTTATTTAAACAATATGATAGATGATTAATTAAATATAAATATTGCCTAATTAGTAATAAATACAGTCTGCCATAATTTGATTTTACAATTTTATTGATGATTGCTATATCAGAACAGCCCGAACATCCTAATTTAGTAGTTGTTTGTACCTTATACATATTGAATGCTACCAAAAGATTACTATACTATCCTGGGTGTTTTGCCTGATGCTACTGATGCCGAGATAAAACAGTCTTACCGCAAACTTGCCATGAAATACCACCCCGATAAAAACCCGGAAGACAGTGTTTCAGAGGCAACATTTAAGGAGATTGCGGAGGCTTACGAGATATTATCCGATAGGGTAAAAAGAGAAGATTATCATTATAAAAGATTGTACACCTATAACTATAGCTTTAAAAAGTCGCCCACAATAACACCGGCATCTATATTAAAAGCAGCCTTTACACTAAAAAATATGGTGAAAAGCTCTGACCCCTACCGTATTAACAGGGATGCTTTATCCTTTCAGCTTGAACAGGTGTTGAGTGAAAAGCACCTGGAGGTACTGGAAAAGGAAAAGGCAACAGCCATCAACCTTGAAATAATTAATGTGGTTTTAGTGTCTGCAAAACTGTTAACGATAGATCTTTTAATAAACTTATTACCCAAGCTTACCAAACTGGCTAATGAAAACCAGGTCGCGTTGGACAAAATTGACATTTTGGTTAACCAAAAAAAGAAGGAAGCCAAATGGGAAAAAGTAAAGCCCTTTATTGCGGTTGGTGTTACTATAATTTTATGCATAATTATGTATATAATTGGTAAACAATAATTTACAAAATTTATATACTAATTTAAAGAATATAAAATAACCTTTATTGAATTGCAGCAAATAAGGACAGACTTTCATTATCGGTACAAATAGCACAGCCCAATAGCATTACCAGCCGTACAAGAGTGCGACGCAAGAAAAGACCAATTTGGCTTCAACTGCCGGGCTAACAAAGTTCTTACAAAAGCTTATTTGCTTTTAGCCAATTTAAGCAACGATCGAACCACTGATCGTTGGTGGTGGGATTGTGTAATCCAAAACCATGTCCGCCATTTTGATAAATATGCATCTCGGCTTGAATATTATGGCTAATGAGCGACTGATAATATAAAATACTATTTTCTGGCTTTACAGCACCGTCGTCTGAAGCATGCACCAGAAATGCTGGCGGGGTTTTATCTGTTATTTGGTCTTCGTTGCTAAAATAGGTAGTCATAGCCGCAGTGGGTTTATTGCCAATGAGGTTATTACGCGAACCCATATGCCCTACCTCTTCTTTAAAACTAATAACGGGGTAAATAAGCAGGGAGAAATCTGGCCTTAAATTGGCACCAGCCAGCTCTTTACGAACCGGATCGTTAAAATGCACACTGGCAGATGCTGCCAAATGCCCACCTGCAGAAAAACCCATAATACCCACTTTGTTTACATTGATATTGTACTGGGCAGCATGGGAACGTATAAAATACAAACCTTGCTGGGCGTCCATTAAAGGCACATAAGCTTTATTGGTCATACAGGCATCATCAGGCAAACGGTAATACAGCACAAAGGCCGTGATGCCATTATCATTAAATATTTTTGCAAACTCCGCACCTTCGTGACCAGCAGCCAATACGCCATAACCGCCGCCGGGACAAATTAAAACCGCCGTACCATTTTGTTTTTCTTTGGCAGGTTGATAAACGGTAATAGTTGGAGTAGTTACATGCTGCACTATCAACAAACCACTTTTGTTCCAGCTGGTATCAATAAACTCTTTTTGAACTGCATTACAAGGTATTGCATTGGGTACGGCTCCATCATACAAAGAGAAAACCTGCTGGGCATGTATGGCTTGCATGAACATAAAATAGCTAATGGCTGTTATAAGTTTTTTCATAATGGATTATAAAATAGAAAATGCTTTAAATATTTTCTAAGTTAGCGGATTAATACTGTACCTGGCAAAAATTATTTATAATCAATAACTAATGCAATACGGTTAGCTATTTACATTGAAAAGGATTTTCAACATTAACACATGTACAGTACATTAACCATTGTTAGATACCCAAAACTGTTGGGAATTGCCGGCTTCATCTCTATGGCAATTTTTAGAGTGCCCTTGCTGTTTAATAAGCAATTAAGTTTTTGGAAACTGATGGGCTGCGGCAAAAACGGCACATTTGATATTTACCCCGATTGGCGGCAATGGGCCATTTTAACAGTACATAATGCGATCCCAGAAAAACAGGTAATACCGGTTTATGGTGGCTTTATACACCAATGGTTTCATTTTTTTGGCTGTGAAATTTTCACTATAACCCTGGAAGCGATGGAAGGCCATGGTAGCTGGGATGGTAAACCCGTTTTTGGTGATTTAGCCAAACAAACAGATTATAATGGATTGATTGCGGTATTAACGAGGGCAACTATCCGTTTAAACAAACTAAGTTCGTTTTGGAAAAATGTAAACAGTGTGGCGCAAAGAATGGCAGATGCCCCGGGTTTTATAACATCCGTAGGCATTGGAGAAGTGCCCTGGATAAAACAAGCCACTTTTAGTGTATGGGAAAGTAAGGAACACATGAAGCAATTTGCCTATAAAATGCAGGAACATGCTGCAGTAATTAAAGCTACCAGAAAGGAAAATTGGTATAGTGAAGATATGTTTGTACGGTTTAAACCCATTGCAGTTTCTGGAACATTGAATGGCATTAATCCATTAGCAGGAAAGGTAGGAAGCAATAAACAGTACCATGGTCAATATCAGGGCCTGTGAAACTTAAAACGAATTAATATTTTCGAACCCTCCATCATATTTCCTACCATTGTAAAACCAGATTTAAGCAAAACCTGTTGAGATGCCAGATTGGGTTGCTCAGTTACCGCATATAAAATATCCTGAAAATGATGTTCAAAGAAAAAGGGTTTACCAAAATGAACCAGTTCTGATGCATAACCCATACCCCAAAACTGTGGCAATAGTGCATATCCAATTTGTAATTTTTCTTTTTCCTGTTCAATAGGAATTAGCGCAAATGAACCGGCAAATGCATTGGTAGCCTTTTCTATTACGGCCCATCTGCCAAGATTAGGATGCGAAGCATAGAATGCAATATTCCATAACAATGATTTTTCCGCTTCTTCCCTATTTACAGCTGGTCTGATATATCTTACAACTTCTTCATTACCATTAAGATCAAAAAAATGTTGCAGGTCGTTTTTGGTAAATTGACGAATAATTAAGCGGGGTGTTTCAAATATGATCATAATGGCAATAAGGTTTTCTCCATAATATACATACCGCGGAAATGCTTCAACATTTGAGGAAAGTCTAGCTGATAATTGCCGGTGATTACAAAGCCCATTTTATGATAAAAGCGTATGGCGGCAGCACTGCTATCCATCACTTTTAAAACGATGCCTGCCTTTCCCATTTCAGTTGCCAATTGAACAATAAAAACAAGAATATTACTACCTATTCCATTACCTGAAGTATGGCCCATAAGGTAAATCCGCTCCAATTCAAGAGCATTATCAGTGTCGGCTGCAAATGAGGGATTGATATTTAATTTTACAAATCCAACAGGTATATCCAGGTGGCAAACCAGGTAAAATACTGCATTTGCATCGGCCAATTCACTTTGCAACCGGGCAATATTAAAGCAATTATTAATATACCATTCACCCCCATCATCCCATAAATGAAGGTAATGATCCTTATAGGCTTTGATTGCAATATTGCTTAGGAGTGGTGCATCTTCTTTAATAAGTAATTGTAGCGTAGTATGGCCGGCTAATTGTATCATGGAATTGGTATACAATGAAATTATACAGGCAAGTGCCATTCTAACAAGTCGTCCTCAACAACACCATACAATACAAAACCATTCTTTTGCAAAATACGTGCAGAAGCGGTATTATCCTTTTCCGTTCTTGCCATCAATAGTTGTATAACAGGCTGCTGTTTGCACCATTGAACCATTGCAGATACAGCTTCGGTCATAATACCCTTACCCTCATAGGCTGGCATGGTGCCATAGCCAATTTCTACCATTCCACTTGCTGTGGGCTCACCTTTAAACCCAAGTTCAGCAACTATTGTGTTGGAAGCTTTTTCCACTACCGGCCAAATAGTATAATAAACAAAATTGTCAGCTGTAGCCTGCTGCATTTTGGGAATTGTAAAACCCTCAATCATGTCTTTAAGATCAGCAGAAACCACACGGTTATTTTCCGTATACCCCATACTGCTTTCATAGATATTTTCTGCCAGCAAATAATCCAGCAGCGGATAGGTTTCTAATGGAAAAATATGCAGTCGCTTTGTTGCTAACATCTTGTATAAAAATGACTTTTTATTTATGAATTTCACTGGTAAAATGAAATTGAATATCCGGATTATTTTGAATTTCTGTATTTAAAAACCATTCACTTTGGGCCAGATAAACCGGGTTACCATCCTTATCTTCTGCTGAATTGGATTGTTTAAACCGCAGAAAATCTTCCAGCTTTTTATCATCGGTGCTGGTTAGCCAGCAAGCCTTGAAGAATGGTAATGTTCTAAACTCGCAGGCAGCGCTATATTCATGCAGTAGTCTATATTGTATTACCTCAAACTGCAATTCACCCACACAACCAATAATTTTTTTATTGCCACCAAATTGGGTAAACAGCTGCGCAACCCCTTCATCTGTTAACTGGCGGATACCTTTTTCCAGTTGTTTTGTTTTCATCGGGTCTTTATTCACCAGTTCTTTAAAAATTTCTGGTGAAAAAGAAGGAATACCCGTAAAATAGAAATCTTCGCCTTCTGTTAGTGTATCGCCTATTTTAAAATTACCGGTATCAAATAAACCTACAACATCTCCGGCATAGGCATCGTCAATTACATCTTTGCTTCGAGCCAAAAATGAATATGGGTTACTGAAACGTAAATCTCTGTCTAAACGTACATGGTGAAAATATTTATTCCGCTCAAACCTGCCACTGCACACCCTTAAAAAGGCAATACGGTCGCGGTGTTTGGGGTCTAAATTGGCATGTATTTTAAATATAAAACCACTGAACTTATCCTCACCAGCTTCTACATTTCTGGAGCTCGTTTCGCGGTCGCGGGGTACAGGGGCAATATCAATAAATGTATCCAGCAATTCTTTTACGCCAAAATTATTGATGGCACTGCCAAAAAATACAGGAGCTACTTTGCCTGCCAAATAATCAGCAGGGTTTAATTTTCCATAAACACCTTCAATCAATTCAACATCTTCCCGCAAAATATTGGCATCGCTTTCCCCTACTTTAGCATCAAGCCTTGCGTCAGCTAAGTCTTCAATAGCCACGCTACCTTCTTCATTAGCCTTGGTATTGGCCGTAAATAGTAAAAGACTTTTATCGTGCAGGTTGTATACCCCTTTAAAATCTTTACCACTGTTTATGGGCCAGGTTAAAGGGTGCAGACTTAATTTTAGTTCTTTTTCAATTTCTTCCAGTAAATCAAAGCGGTTTTTACCATCCCGGTCCATTTTATTGATAAACACAATTACCGGTGTATCCCGCATACGGCATACTTCCATTAAACGCCTTGTTTGATCTTCTACCCCATTTACACTGTCTATCACGAGTACAACACTATCCACGGCAGTTAATGTGCGGTAAGTATCTTCGGCAAAATCTTTGTGACCTGGTGTATCCAGCAGATTAATCAGGTTATCCTGGTACTCAAAAGTCATAACACTGGTGGCAACAGAAATTCCACGCTGCCGCTCAATTTCCATAAAATCACTGGTGGCATGCTTTTTTATCTTGTTGCTTTTTACCGCACCAGCCGTTTGTATAGCACCGCCAAATAACAGGAATTTCTCTGTTAATGTGGTTTTACCCGCATCGGGGTGACTAATAATAGCAAAGGTTTTGCGCCTGTTAATTTCTTTTTCGTATTTCATATTTATTCACCGAACGTTAAAAATACCTGCTGCGGAACAAAAAGGCAACAGTTATTTGGGCGGCAAAGGTAAGGTTTGCAAATTGTTTAGCCGCAGGTGTATGTCTTTATTCGCCATTACCTGTTTTGAAGTAAAAAACGGTATTGCCGGGGAATGAACCGAACCCCTGCAGTGTGCGACGCAAGTAAAGCCTCCTAAACAACTCATTGCCGGGCCCATAACCTTAACTATGAATGGCTACAAGGTCTTTTTGCAAAGTGATAATATGGGCTACAATTTTATCAGCATGATCACGGGAATTTTCAATAAACCATTTGTGTGTATCCATTCCGCCGCAAACCACGCCAGCCAAATAAATCCCGGGCATATTTGTTTGCATGGTAGTATCATCATAAGTGGGGTGCAGGTAAGCATCATCACTCAGTTGTACGCCAAGGTGCTTTAACAGGGTAAAATTGGGCGTATAACCAGTCATAGCAATTACAAAATCGTTTTCAATAGTAAGCGCACCATTGGGTGTTTGCAAACTTACAGTATGCGGCGTAATGGCAGTAATTGAAGACTCGTAATATACCTGTATGCTTCCCTCTTCTATGCGGTTAATAATATCAGGACGTACCCAGTATTTTACCCTTTCGCCAATTTGCTTGTCTTTAATAACCATGGTAACTGTAGCGCCTTTACGCCAAGTTTCCAGTGCAGCATCCACGGCAGAGTTTTGTGCACCTACCACCAATACTTTTTGAAAAGCATAATAATGCGGATCTTTATAATAATGATGCACCTTGTCTAAGGTTTCGCCGGGTATACCCATCAGGTTGGGTAAATCGTAAAACCCGGTGGCAATAACAATATTAGCCGCAGTAAATACTTGTTTGGTGGTGGTAATAATATATTCTTTAACTGCCGTTTGCTGCACCTGTGTTACTTCCTGAAATAAATGCACATGTAATTGGTACATGGCTGTAACCCGACGGTAATACTCTACCGCCTCTTGCCTGTTGGGTTTATTGTGCAGGGTCATAAAAGGTACCCCGCCAATTTCAAGCCGCTCAGCAGTTGAAAAAAATGTCATGTTTACAGGGTAATTATACAGGCTGTTTACCAGGCAGCCCTTTTCAACAATAGCATAGCTTAACCCGGCATTTTTTGCGGCAATTCCACAGGCTAAACCAATTGGGCCGGCACCAATTATAAGCATATCCAGTTTTTCCATGGGCGCAAATTACAACCGAAATGGGGATTCGCAGAAAACAGCTTGGCTTTTATGAGCCAAACTTTGGATTAGGCATTTTACATCCTTGCGTCGCACTCTTTTACTGCAACAAAATGGCAGCTATAAATACAATCAGTAATGGTATAACACTTAATTTTATTGTTTACAATAATTAAGTACAACATAATACCACCATATTTATCCTTACCATGAATCATTATTTTATTATCCCCGGCTTAGGCAATTCCGGCCCCGAACATTGGCAAACATATTTTGAAACAACCAGTGATAATTTTATCCGCATTCAACAAAAAGAGTGGGATGCCCCAGCCTGTTTAGATTGGGTAAATACCATTGAAGCCGCCTTGAAGGGATATGATTTATCCAAGGTAATTCTTATTGGCCATAGCCTGGGTTGCACCACCATTGCTCATTGGTATGCCCAATTTGGCAAAACCATTAAAGGCGCATTATTGGTTGCCCCCAGCGATATTGAAGCTACCATTTACAATTTCCCCGCAACAGGTTTTGCACCTATACCACTTGGCAAAATGGAATTTAAAACAATTGTAGTAGCCAGCACCAACGACCCATGGGTTTCGTTGGAAAGGGCTGCCTATTTTGCAGAGTGCTGGGGAAGTGATTTTATTAATATTGGCGAAGCAGGCCATATAAACGCTGAGGCAGGGTTTTATAAGTGGCAGCAAGGACTGGATGTTTTAAGTCAGCTGGATTAAGTTTTTACACCAGTATTTTGCTGCAATAATAACAGAACGCACAAGAGTGCGACGCAAGTACAGCACGATGTATGCACTATTGCCGGGTTAAAAAATATTTTTAACCACTCCTAAACCAGGTGTTGGGTTAATATGCATACAGCCATTTTTAAGTATAAAACCACCTGCAAAAAGTGTTTCGGCAATGTCGAAACTTCCATCTAAATCAAGATAGCGGGTGTTGGGGCTACTAAATGCCGCATGCAAGGCTGCTGTTATACTTACCAGGCTTTCATCATTACAACCCCAGAACAAATGAATACCGGCTTGTTGCGCTGTTGCTGCAATGGCTTTTGCCGCCAATATGCCGCCACATTTCATTAATTTAATGTTATACACTCCATAAGGCTGTGGCGATTGTGCCAGCTGAATGGCAGATGCCTGATTAATCAGCGATTCATCCGCCACCAATTTGTTCCTTACTGCTAATGGTAACATCGCTAACTGGTGGTCGTTACTAACAGGCATGGGTTGCTCAATTAATTCAATGGGCAAATGGCTGGTGGCTTTTACAAATTGCTGCAACTGGCTTATTGTATAACCCTGATTTGCGTCTACACGTAAAACAACCGCCCCATGTAATGCCTCGGCTATTTTGCTTACCCTTTCAATATCTGCTTCAACTGAAATACCGGTTTTTAATTTTAGTATGGTAAAACCCGCTGCCACACAGGCTTTAGCCTCTTCCAACATTTCGGCTGTTTCTTTTATTCCAATAGTAACCGAGGTGGGTATCGACTTGTGCAATTGCCCGTAAAGTTGCACCACAGGTATATTGCTATACTGGGCAAAAGCATCGTGCAATGCTATATCAATTGCCGCCAGCGTTCCAGGCAACTGTGAAAAATAGCTGGCAGCATTTTGAATCAATTGATGATAGGCCTCAATATTTTGGCCAATCAGTGTTTGTACATAATCAGATTGCAGGTGTTGCAAGGTATCGGCAGGTGTTTCGCCAACCACATCTTCAAAAGGATTGGCCGCACCATACCCAACCATGCCATTTGCCAGTGTAATTTCTAAAAATACAATCCCCGTATCAGTAAATGTTTTATAGGCAATAGTGTATGGCTTTATTAAAGGCAATTGCAGCAAATAAGCTTGTACGGCTGTAATTTTCATACGGCTTTATATTATTGTTTGAATAAAGGGTATTAGTTTGTCAACCCCTTGTTGTAATGGCAATAAAACCGGAATACCAAGTTCTTTTTCATATTGTAGTTGAAAGGCTATTGCTTCCTCAGTAGTACAATGCTCAGTATTTAATGCCAGTGCAATTACTTCCGCACCGTATTGCCGAATAAGTGCTATTTCGCTTGCCACAGACGGAATGGCACCCCATGCCGGTATATGATCATAATGTTCGCGTTTGGGCGCATGCACCAATATCACCCGCCTGGCATTACCCGATACCAGCATTTCTGAACCACAAGGTCCGCTGGGGTTACGCAATGCCGCCTGCCCTTCAATAAAAATAACGGCGGCATTTGTTTCGCGGTAACAACTTACAATGGCGTGTTCTAACTCGCCTGAAATAAAGTCGTTTAATGTTGAATCAAAAATAAACCCATAACGGCCGCCCTGCAACCAACCTGTTTGCCCGGTATAAATCATTTGGGCGTTAATATTATGCGCGGCACAAGCTTGTTGCAATAATCGGCAGGTAGTTCGTTTACCCAATGCGCAATCGGTACCAATTACTGCAATTATCGGGGCTTTTACCGTAAATATATCGCCTGTCCAAAAATGCAAATCCTTACGTTGTTTGGGTTTGCGAACATCAATTAATTCCACCCCATTGGCCAGGGCCTGCGCTGCCAGTGCAGGTTTTTCACTCAAATAATCATGTAAACCATTTACAATATGCATTCCTGCTTTTATACAGGTTTCAATAATGGGAATAAATCTATCGGGTAAAATACCGCCTACTGTTGCAATACCAATGATGGCATAGCTTATATCATTAATTTGAGCAAGTGCTTCCTGCACACTGGCGTATATGGGAATATTACGGTGTATGCCATCCAGTACTTCTCCGGCATCTTTGCCAGCATGGCGTTCATCAATAACGGCAGCAATGGTGTAGCGGTCGGTAGCACGAATAAGCCCGTGGGCCGTTTTAGCGTCTGATTCATGCAAAATACCATCGGTTAACACAATGGCTTTAGGTAAAATATGGTTAATCATGATAAAGGTTTTTAGCCGGGCATGAAGATACGATTTGCAGCTTTACTTGCGTCGCACTCTTGTACGGCAGAATTACTATTGGCAGTTGATTAAACACTATTTGCAAACGTATAAAAGCTCATTCATTGCCATCAGCACAAGTGTGCGACGCAAGGGAAGATGCTATAAATATATTGCCGGGCTCAAAAAAAAGATAATTGAATTACCGGAAAGCATGCTTCAAATAACCTGTACTATCCACTTCATAGTCGTCTTTATCGCAACAGGGTTAAGGATCCGCTAATTAATTTGCCTATATTTTTTCTATCAATAATATAATAATAAATACCTACCGGTACCGGCTGCCCTTTATAGCGGCCATCCCAGGGTGTGCTATATCCATCAGAATGGAAAACGGGTTGCCCATAGCGGTTAAATACCGACACCGTGCAGGCAGGATATAAATCCAGATAACGAATCAACCAGGTATCGTTAATACCATCTCCATTTGGGCTAAATGCATTGGGTACAACCGGGTTGGGTAATACTTTTACCAAAATGATATCATTGCTGCTGCAATTACCTATACCCGTTGCCGTAAAAAAATACCGCGTATCTGCCACCGGGTTTACCGTGGGCTGCAATAATGTATTATCATCCATGTATTGGTAGGGTAACCATTTGTATTGCAAATTTTCTCCGCTGGCTGTAGCTGGTATGGTTACACGTCCTCCCACCAGGATAGTTATATCCGGTCCGGCATTAATTTGTGGATTGGGAGAAACAATAATGGTTTGGGTAGCCGAATCAACACAACCATCCAATGTGGTAAAACTATAAGTTATAGGAATACTTCCTACTCCGGATTGCTTTGAATTAAACAACCCACTGGCACTTACACCGGCTCCGGTATACATAAAACTTCCGGGGTTACCCGGTTGTGCAAAAGCCTGTGTAATCTGGCGCGGCAAGGTATCGTAACAAATACCGGGTATTGCGGTAAATTCCACCGCCGGACTGGCATGTATGGTAATGGTTTGTACCGCTTCATCAAAGCAGGTAATGCCCGAATAGGCAATATACCTGATGGTATATTGTTTAAATAGTGGCTGTTGAAAATTAGAATAGGCATGATTGTACAACTTGCCCGGCTGTGGACTTTCATCAATGGTACTGTCTGCAGTGTTGCCGGTATCGTCCCAAAATATTACCACTTTGGTTATATTACCAAAATCAACCGTTGCATTATTCTTTATGGCCACCAATTGATTACTACATAACAGGGATGCATTTTGCACCTGGAAAGCCGCATTAGGTACTGCCCCATTTACCGTAAATATTTTGGAGGTGCTATCCTTACACCCATAGGCCGAGGTAACGGTTAAGCCAACGGTATAATTTCCCTGTGCCGAATAGCTATGATCGGGGTTTTGAAGTACTGATGTGTTGGCATTACCTGTGCCTGCATTTGCATCGCCAAAGTTCCAGTTATAACTAAAGGGGTATTGCGTTAAATCGCCGGTATAGGAACTGTCTTTAAAATGTGCAATGGCATCGTTAAGACAAATTTCGGGATTGATAAAATTAACCTTTGGGTTGGGTTGTACTTTTATTACTACACTATCTGTTGATGCACAACCGGGTTTTGTGGCAAATGAAGTATTTACATAATATTTTTGGTATGCAGGGGTTAATCCATCATTACGCAGTGTTACTATTGGGTTGGAGATATTTGTATTATTAAGTCCATCTACAGGCAACCAATCATATGCATAATTAGGATTGGCAACAGTACCCAATTCAAATTGCTGTCCCACGCAGCCACTTAAACTATCTGTAGCTGCGGCAACAGAGGGTGGCATATCCGTATAAATAATCACATTTTTAATACTGTGGTTATCATTAGAACCGCCTGTGCTGGCTGTAAAACCCAGATACCCTTTAAAGTTAAATTGCTGAAAACCGGTTAAGTATAATTGATCGTTTACCGATACGCTTATATTTCCGGCATCATAACTAACTTTTACATGGTTATACTTATTTGAGCGAAGAAAGGACAAACTGTTATCGGCATTATCTTTTGTAGGTTGCAAAAGACATTCGCCGGGTTCGCCATTTAAACCGGCGTATCCAATACCCCAACGTATTTCAATCTTAGGTACCAGGTCGTGATTTTGCGGAAATTGCAGGCAGTTGTTCCAGGTATCAAAACAAATTTTAAGTCCATTAGCGGTGCCGGGTATGCCCAACCCGCCACCAATTACATAACCGGAAGGAGGTACATCTAAAAAGCAAAATGCAATACCGTCTGCACCGGTGCCATCAAACATACGCATGTCAAATTCTGCCGTCCATTTACTACATAGCGATAAATTAATGGGTTGATTATAAAATATAGCCCCGCTGCTGCTGTTTGTAGCAGCACATAATAATAGTTCACTAAAATCATTGCTGGTAATATTGGCTTTTTTAGCGGCGCCCTGCAGGTTCCAGCCATTGGTGTTTAGGGGGGCGCCTGTTAATTGCGCAAAAACATAGGTTTGCGCACTTACCAAAACAGGCAACAAAAAAAGAACCATCGTTCCTAAAAAAAGTTTCATCCAGCTACGCATCATAGAACCTGAAAATTATCAACTTTACACGAATAACCATTGCTTTGCCGATACTTTAATGCTGCCATAGCTATTTTTAACAATAAAAGCCAGTATTTACCCGGCACCTGAACAACCATTTTACTTTACTTGCGTCGCACTCTTGTACGTTTGGATTAATGGCCAGCAAACAGCCAATCGCATAAAAAGTGTTTCTGCTAATGAGCATTCAACCTGCATTTTCCTGCAGATGCCATGAAAGAAGAACCCTGAACCGAGCGTGGCAAGTAAAGCTGCTGTATAATCTTTAGCCGATTTAATAAAAATTCTTTTACCCATTTTCTATACTTTATACAAATGCAAAAACAGATAAGTACCTGACAACGCCTTTAATGAATAAAACACCCCTTTTCTTGCAAAATCCATGGTTGCTGGTTTGTTAAAGTTTTGTTTTAGTTCCCCTAAGCGCTCCCATATTTTACCTGAACCCTAAACCAAAAAAGTGCCTTTTTGAACATTTTTACCACTCGTACCAAGTATAATAACACTTAAAAAAATTAACAAAAAAATGGTACATATATAAACAATTTGTCATCTACGAAAATATTAGTAGATAAGTGTAACATTTGCACAATTACATCGTTAGATACCAAATATTTTATATATCATGAAACCAATTGCTGCTTTATCTACGTTCTTTTTGTTGTTTGCCATGTTAGGTAATGCGCAAACTAAAACCTATAAATCTATAGATGCAAAACGCACTGCCGCGCCTGTAAAAATTGACGGCATCCTAAATGAAGCAGCCTGGAAAGATGCTGCTCTATTAACAGACTATGTAGAGTTTAGGCCAAAAATTGGTGCCTTGGAAACACCAGCTACCAAAACTACCACCTACCTTATGTATAGCGATAATGGTATTTATTTTGGAGGTTTTTGCGGCGAAAGCACCAAAGACAGTATTGCCACAGAACTTAGTGGCCGCGATGGTTTTGGCACCAACGATTATATAGGGCTGATATTTGATACCTACAACGATAAATTAAATGGCTTTGAATATTTTGTTACACCGCTTGGTGAACAATGGGATGCAAAAATGAACCCGCCCAGCCAGGATGGCAATATGGAAGATTTTAGCTGGAATGCAGTATGGGAAAGCGGCACTGTTATTACTGACAGCGGATGGAGTTTTGAAATGTTTATCCCTTTTTCGGCTATTAGGTTTGGCAAAAAAGAAGTACAGGATTGGGGCGTAAATATAACCCGCCGCCGCCGCAAAACAGAACAACAAAACACTTGGAACCCGATAGACCCAAATGTAAATGGCTTTCTTACACAAGAAGGTGTATGGAAAGGCATTTCGAATATTAAACCACCATTAAGACTGCAATTCTCGCCCTATTTCTCCGTTTACGCCAATCATTTTCCGGTAAATAAAGCGGGTGAAAAAAACTGGACCAGCCAGGTAAATGGTGGGCTTGATGTAAAATATGGCATTAACCAGGCTTTTACCCTGGATGCTACGCTAATACCCGATTTTGGTCAGGTACAAAGTGATAACCAGGTGCTAAACCTAACACCGTTTGAAGTAAAATTTAATGAGAACAGGAATTTCTTTACAGAAGGTACCGAGCTTTTTAGCAAAGGCAATCTTTTTTACTCACGCAGAATTGGAGGCTCTCCTATTCACTTATACGATGTATACAATCAGGCAGATAGTAATGAAACTATTATAAATAACCCAACTGAATCAAAGTTGGTGAATGCCACCAAAATATCGGGGCGTATGCAAAACGGGCTGGGCATTGGCTTTTTAAATGCGGTAACCAAAGCCCAGTATGCCACTTTTGAAAATACTGCTACAAAAGGTGAAAGAAAAGTGCTTACTGATCCATTAACCAACTACAATGTGCTGGTGCTTGATAAAACCATGAAATACAACTCCAGTATATCATTAATTAACACTAACGTGTGGCGCCAGGGCCCTGATTATGATGCCAACGTAACGGCAGGTTTATTTGAACTAAATAACAAAAAAAATACCTGGAACCTTGGTGGCAAACTGGCTGCCAGCAACCGCTTTAATTATTTACCCGATAACAAAACGCAAACCGGTTTTAGCCACGAACTGCATTTTGGCAAAACCAGTGGCCGCTTTAATTTTAATGTTTCTCAGGAAAGAACTGATACAAAATACAGCAGCGATGATATGGGCTATTTTACCAATAATAATTTTTTAACCCATAGCGGCTGGGCTGGTTATAGCTGGACAGAACCCAAAAATTGGTACAATCGTATTTTCTTAAACTTTAATGGTAGTTATAGTGCCCTCTCTAAAAAAATAGCGCCTATTGAGGATAAATACCAATCTGCCCGTTTAAACACAAATATTAATATTCAAAGCAAAAAATTATGGTGGATAGGCAGCCATTTAGATTATAGTTTCAGGCAAAACGATTTCTACGAACCACGCAACGAAGGTTGGTATTTTAAACGTGGGGCAAGTGTAGGCATTGGCTCCTGGTTTCAAAGTAACGACAGTAAAAAATATTCGTATTCTACCGAAGTTTTTATGCGTTCAAGTATTAATTTTTATAACTCTTTTGCGTTGGATGTTACCGCTATGCACAGCATGCGTTTCAATAATAAATTATCATTATCGCAAAGCATTAGTTTGCAGCCAAGGTTTAACAATATGGGCTATACTTATGTAGAAGGCAGCAGCAATATAAATTTTGCCAAAAGAAAGGTAAATACCATTGAACATACCCTTAGCGCTAAGTATAATTTTACCAATAAAATGGGTATTACTTTCAGGGCAAGGCATTACCTGAGTAACGTTAACAACAAAGAGTTTTATATTTTACAACAGGATGGCCAATTGCTGGCTAACACTGGCTTTAAACCCGAAGTAAACCAGAGTGTTAACTTCTTTAATATAGATATGGTTTATACCTGGCAATTTGCGCCCGGCAGCTTTATAAATATTGTTTGGAAAGATGCCAGTCAGGTTTTTAGTAATAAAGTAGATAATCAATATTTTAAAAACCTGGGTAGTGCTATCGATCAGGATAACAACAATAATTTCTCCTTAAAAGTTATTTATTTTCTTGATTACCTAACACTAAAAAACCGTATTAACACCGCACATAAAAGTTAGTATATAAATAATACACCATCTACTTTTTATTTGCCCGGCCCCGCTGAAACAGCGGGGTTTTTCATGTCGTCCTGCTTGCGTCGCACACTTGTACTTTCTGATTAAAGGGCAGCAAAACAGCCATTAACCAATGCAGCCAAAAACAATTTCAACATACCTCAAATTACAATCGTATTTCCGCATAAGATGCCATGAAAGAAGAACCATGAACCGAGCGTGGCAAATAAAGCCGCTCGTTGAACAAACGCCGGTAACATAAAAAATTATGGTACTACAGTGAGCACTTTCTTTAGCCTTATATCACGTGATGAAGCGCCAATCATAATACTAAAATTACCCGGCTCCACTACCGTTTGCATGTCTTTGTTTAACATACTTAATAATGCAGGATTTATGGTGAACGACACGGTAGTTGTTGCACCCGGCGCTAAATGTATTCGTTGAAAACCCTTGAGTTCCATTACGGGTCTTGCAACAGAAGAAAGCATATCTTTTATGTAGAGTTGTACCACTTCGTCGCCTTCAAACTTGCCGGTGTTTGTTACGCTGCAAGTGGCTATTACCGCATCTTGTGTAGCGATAGTATCTTTTTCAAAATGTAAATTGGCATAGGTAAACTGTGTGTAACTTAGTCCATACCCAAAAGGGAACAAAGGCAATCCGGATAAGTTATAATAATCATCTCCCCTGCCGGTACTTTTATGGTTATATACCAAGGGCAATTGCGCTTCATTTACCGGGAAAGTAATGGGCAATCTGCCTGCTGGATTATACTTACCCAAAAGCACATCGGCCACCGCATAGCCCCCTTGTTCGCCGGGGTACCAAACATCAATAACACCCTGTACTTTATCTAACCAGTTTTGCATGGTAATGGCACTGCCACCAACCAATACCACCACTACAGGTTTTCCTGTAGCAGCTATGGCTTTAATCAACGCTTCCTGGTGACCGGGAAGGGAAAGCATCGCCCTATCCTGAAATTCACCTTCATGTATACCTACGGCTACAACAGCAATATCAGCCTGTTTTGCTGTATTTACCGCTTCCTGTATTTGTTGCTGCCAGTTATTATTTGCACCCACCGTCCATATAAGTTTAATATGGGCATTACCTACCGGTTCAAAAAATTCCACGCGAATAGAATAGCTTTTACCTTTTTCAAAATAATAATCGGTAAGTAAAGTATGATAGCTGTTTTTTTGCCAGTTATCAATTAGCAGTTTTTCGTTTATATACAATCTAAAACCATCACTTCCATCAAGGCCAATTTTATAGGCGCCTGATACCGGAGATTGAATTTCACCTACCCAACGGGCAGAATAAAAATCCATTTTTATCGCAGGGCTAGGCGTAGATAATGTCCACGAAAAATCTACCTGATTATCTATCCGGGTAATAGCTGGCGTGCCACTTATATCAATATTATTAAAATAGGTACCCAATAAACCCTGCTGTTGCTGGTAGTGCAAACAGTTGGCTGGTACAACCACCCAATCGTTACTTAACACGGTAGCCCCTTTTGCATACAATATTTTTTTATTGGCCGCCCTTTGTTGTAAACCCTGCAGTATACTAATACTACCATTGCCTTTGCCACTATAACCGCCAAGCCGCGCAGTACCTGCATCTTCGCCAATAACTGCAATGGTTTTTATATTGCTTTTAAACGGCAATACCTGTTTACTGTTTTTCAATAACACAATTGATTCCTGCGCAGCTTTAAGGGCCAATGCTTTATGGGGTGCATTTTGGTTCAATGCTTTTATCAGTGTATCGGGAGTAAAGGGATTTTCAAACAAACCCAGTTCAAATTTGGCTTGCAGTACTCTTGCTACGGCTTCATTAATACGAGCGGTATCTGTTTCTCCATTTAAAAATGGAGGAATAAATAGTTTATGGTGCTGATAATCTGTTTGAAAAATAACATCAAGTCCATTATTGATGGCATTTTTTCCCGCTTCTGCATAATCTTTTGCAGTATTATGTAACACCACAGCACCGCCAACAGCATTGGCATCAGAAATTACAAAACCTGTAAAGCCCCATTTCTTTTTAAGCTCATCTCTTAACAACCAGCTATTGGCAGAACAGGAAATACCATCCAGGGAATTATAGGCTGTCATTACTGAACGCGAACCGCCCCTTTCTATACAGGCTTTAAATGGTGCCAGGTATATTTCCTCCAATAAACGGTCGTTCCAGTGAATGGGATAACTATCCCGGCCCCCATCGCCAACATTGGCAATAAAATGTTTGGGTGTGGTAATAATATCCATTTTCTCAAATGCACTTACAAAAGCCACACCCATTTCACTGGTTAAAAAAGGGTCTTCGCCATAGGTTTCCTCCGTACGGCCCCACCGTACATCACTGGCAATATTTACTACCGGCGTTAAAATATCCCTTATTCCTCTGGCCCTGGTTTCTGTGGCAATGGCATTGGCTACATTGTGCATCAGCGTAGTATCCCAGGTGGCGGCGAGTGCAATTGCCTGTGGAAAGGCAGTAGCCCCATCCCTAACCAAACCATGCAATGCTTCATCAAAAGGAATAATAGGTATTCCCAGACGGCTTTTTTCTACAAAATAGTGTTGAATGGCATTTATCTTGGCCAATAAGGTTAACCCGCTTTCTGAAGTATTATAATTGAGCAACTGACCGCCGGCATCACCTTTGGAAGCTGCACTTACCTGAAAACCAAAAATGCCATGGGAGTATTGACTGTCGGGCACATTGTCTAAATCGCCAGGTATCATAAACAATTGCCAGAATTTCTCTTCTGGTGTCATGCGGGAAAGCAAATCTTTTACCCTTTCAGCAATGGGTAATGCCGGATTTTTATATGGCATTATTTGCTGTGCGGGCAGTTGCAGCAAAACAAAAGATAGAAATACGGTAAGTACAATATATTTTTTCATACAATGCTATATTTTCAATCAGCTATTTGCAATGCTAATGGGGTTATTGCAGATAAAAGCATATGCTGTTTGCATTGCAAATATTAGCCTAACAATGGGATAAATTGATGCAATTACAGATATTTTTTGTGATTACATTGCGCATGGTAAACGGCGGCAATTATTAGCCTGCATTTTTGGGATTTTACTTTTGCTGATAGTTTTACCCAAGTACAAGTGTGCGACGCAAGTAAAACTGAGTCCTTTATAATAGCCGGGCTCATAAAAAAAATACCATGAAATATTTAGCATGTATTGGCATTAGCTTCTTTTTTTCTGTTGCTGTAATGGCACAAACAAAACATGTTTTTAGTTTAAACAGTACCGACTTTTTACTGGATGGGAAGCCATTGCAAATGATTAGTGGCGAAATGCATCCGGCCCGTATACCAAGAGAATATTGGCGTAACAGAATACAAATGGCAAAAGCCATGGGCTGTAATACCATTGCGGTATATGTGTTTTGGAACTATCAGGAAACTACACCCGGCCAATGGGATTTTAGGAGCGGCAATAAGGATATTGCTGCTTTTATAAAAATGTGCAAAGAAGAAGGTATGTGGGTATTATTACGTCCCGGCCCATATGTTTGTGCCGAATGGGATTTTGGCGGCCTTCCCGCTTACCTGTTAAAAACACCCGATATAAAAATACGTTGCCTTGACCCTACTTATATGCAAGCAGTTGGCAGGTATATTAGCCGGCTGTCAAAAGAAATTGCCCCATTACAATGTACCAATGGAGGACCTATTTTAATGGTGCAAATAGAAAATGAATATGGCAGTTATGCCAATGATAAAAATTATTTACTGGCATTAAAAAAGCTGTGGCTGCAAAATGGCATTACCGTGCCATTTTATACAGCAGATGGACCCACCGATTATATGCTGGAAGCCGGTAATATTGAATATGCTGCCATTGGCCTGGACAGCGGCGGAAGCGATGCCGATTTTGAGACTGCCCACCGTAACAATAGCAAAGTGCCTTCTTTTAGCAGCGAAACCTATCCGGGCTGGCTTACCCATTTTAAAGAAGCCTGGCAAAAACCCGATACTACCGATTTACTACGCGAAGTAAAATACCTGTTGGAAAATAAAAAATCGTTTAACCTGTATGTAATACATGGCGGCACCAATTTTGGCTTCACCGCCGGCGCCAATGCATTTACACCCACACAATACCAACCCGATGTTACCAGTTACGATTACGACGCCCCAATTAATGAACAAGGCCAGCCAACCCCAAAATATTTTGCCTTACGCAGGCTAATTAGTCAATATGTTCACTATACTATACCACCGGTGCCTGCTGGCATAAATGCTATTACAATTCCAGCATTTCAAATGGAGCCCTTTACTTCTATATGGCAGCAATTGCCTGCCGGCATTGCTTCTCCGCAACCAAGGCCAATGGAATATTTTAACCAATCGAATGGATTAATTGTATACCGAACCACGTTAATTGGCCATCATTCAGGGAAACTTACTATTACAGAGCCACACGATTATGCCATTGTTTTATTAAATGGCAAATTGGTGGATACTATTTTTAGAGATGGCGGAAAATGGACCATTGAATTACCTAAAACGGACACTAAAAATCCGGTGTTAGATATATTGGTAGAAAGTATGGGCCACATTAATTTTGCCCAGTATATGATAGACCGTAAAGGCATTACTGACAGGGTAACTTTAAACGGAATGACCTTAATGAACTGGCAAATATTTCCTTTGCCCATGCAAAATAATTTTGTGCAGCAATTACAGCCAACCTCCAACGGCGACTTGCACGATGGTGTATTTTTTAAAGGAAATATTACTATTAACAATCCGGCAGACACTTATCTGGACATGAGTAAATTTAAAAAGGGAATGCTATGGGTAAATGGCCATAACTTAGGCCGGTATTGGAATACAGGCCCTCAGTTCAAATTATTTTGCCCCGGTGTTTGGTTGAAAAAAGGAAATAACCAGGTAATTGTTTTCGATTTTCACCAACAGCAGGCAACAACTATTAAAGGAGAGAAAACTTTAGAATAAAATAGGTATGTTACGGGCTGCATAGCATATGGCATCGCCGCTTGCGTCGCAGTACGTTCATCGTTCCACTTTTATGGCACCAAAAAATAAATTACACATGAAGCTAATAGCCAGTAACCTTATTGCAGTAATGATTACCATGTGTTGCTTTGCCCAGCAACACAATTTTAATAATAATTATATTACACCAACAGACACCCTGGTGCAACAAAAAATTGAGCAATGGCAAGACCTGAAGTTTGGCCTGTTTATGCATTGGGGCACCTACAGCCAATGGGGTGTTGTAGAAAGCTGGAGCATTTGCCCCGAAGATGAAGGCTGGACCCAACGCAAAGGCCCCTATGCCAGCAGTTACAATACTTATGTAAAAGCCTACGAAAACCTGCAAACCACTTTTAACCCAACCCAGTTTAACCCAGAAAAATGGGCGGCAGCCGCTAAAAATGCGGGAATGAAATATGTGGTATTTACCACAAAACACCATGACGGGTTTTGCATGTTCGATACCAAACAAACAGATTATAAAATTACCTCTTCCAATACACCATTCGCTGCCAATCCGAGAAGCAATGTGGCAAAAGAAATATTCGACGCCTTTAGGAAAGATGGATTTATGACAGGCGCCTATTTTTCAAAACCAGATTGGCATAGTCCGGATTATTGGTGGCCTTATTTTCCACCAAAGGACAGGAATGTAAATTATGACCCCAAAAAATACCCCGAACGCTGGAATGCATTTAAAGATTATACCTATAACCAAATACAGGAATTGATGACAGGCTACGGCAAAATGGATTTGCTTTGGCTGGATGGCGGCTGGGTAAGGCCTTTATCAAGTGTTGACACTACTGTAGAATGGCAACGCGGTATAAAAGATGATCAGGATATTGATATGGCCCGTATTGCAAAAATGAGCAGAACTTATCAACCCGGCTTAATGGTGGTAGACCGAACAGTAAGTGGAGAATTTGAGAACTATGTTACCCCCGAACAAACCATCCCCAATGAACCACTTCCCTATCCGTGGGAAAGTTGCATTACCATGGGTAATTCGTGGAGTTATGTACCAAACGACACCTATAAAAGCGCCAATGATTTGGTGCATATGCTGGTAAAAATTGTATCGAGAGGAGGCAACTTTTTATTAAATATTGGCCCATCGCCCAATGGCGATTTTAGCGATACCGCTTATAACCGTTTAGCAGCCTTAGGTAGCTGGATGAACGTACACGGCGAAGCTATTTATGGCACCATTCCAATGGCGCCATACGAAAAAGACAATGTAGTTTACCTGCAATCGAAAGATAAAAAAACGGTGTATGTATATGTATTAAGCAACAATAAAGAAACTGTTGAATTGCCCGCTACCATTAGCTTATCTCAGATTAATATTACCCAAAAAAGTAAAATTATTTACCTGGATGCACCCAAAGAAAAAATTGGCATGCAACAAAAAAACAATCAATTAACGCTTACAATACCGGCCGGTTTACAACAAAAAAGCGGGGCTATATATGCCGCTACTTTTAAAATAATATTGTAGCCCCCATTTGCGGTTTTGGCCGATTGCTATTCTAGCGTACAAGAGTGCGACGCAAGTAAAGCCATATTAATTTGCTGTTGCCGGGTTAATAAAATACCTAAGCATAGGCCTCCGTTTTTTTACGGTATTCTTTTGGCGAAAGACCTGTTGTTTTTTTAAATATTTTATTAAAATTAGACAAGGTTTTATAGCCGCATTGAAAGGCAATTTCGGATATATTGAAATTCATTTCCAGCAAAAATTTACAGGCTTGTGAAATGCGAACTTCATTTAAATACTCTACAAAGTGTTTGTTGGTGCGCTGTTTAAACAACCGGCAAAAGGCATTGGGCGTAAGATTGGCAATTTTGGCAATCTCATCCAACGAAATATTCTTGTTATAATGGGTGGTTATGTATTTGTATACATCAGCCAAACGGTCGTTTTTACTATGTAAGCTGGTGCATGAATAAGTTTCGCTGGTAATACATTCAATATCTTTAGAAACGGCCATAATATTCATCACTTCCATAAGGCCAATCAGGCGGTCAAGGTCTTTTTTCTTGGTGAGTTTTTCCAGTTTATCGGCAATTTTTTCTCGGGTTTTTCCATTAATTTTTAAACCGCGGCCGGCACGGTTAAACAGGTCGTTAATTTTTGTACTCTCGTTTAATGCATAAAAATTATTTGAAAAAACTTCTTTATTAAAATAAAGCACAATGGCTTTCGCATTTAAATGTGGAAAGCCCTTGTAATACAACTCATCGTTTAGCCAAACATGCGGCAGGTTGGCCCCAACAAAAACCATGTCGCCTTCTTCAAAAGAGTCTATTTTATCGCCAATAATGCGTTTACCATTTCCTTCTTTTACATATACCAGTTCCAACTCGGGATGGTAATGAAACGGGGCTTTAAAATGTGGTTCATCCCTTTCAATCACAGCAACATAACTCTGTACCAGGTGTGTAATTTCTGTTTTAAGCGCTTTCATTATTAATACATAAAATGGTTAAAAAATATATAAGTTAAACAAGGGATAGCATTTTATCTCTTACCAGTAAACAGGCACCCAATAAGCCAGCCCTTCCTGGAATATCTGATACCATAATTTGTGTATCTGAACTTACCAGACTTAAAGAATATTGAAAAACTGCCGACTGCACAGGTAACAAAAACGGGTTGCCAATAGCACTTAAAATACCACTCAGCACAATGGTATCAGGGTTAAACATATTAATGGCAAAAGCTAATCCTTTACCAAGGTTATACCCAATTTCATTAAGCCCTTCAATAGCCAGATTATCTCCATTTTTTACGGCTTCAATAATATCTTCAAGTTCCAAAAATCCTTTTGCAGCCAACTTTTCTTTTAATACACTATTGCTGCCATTTTGCATACGCTCTATTATAAACTCAATAAGATAAATGCCAGAACACTCGGTTTGTAAACAACCTTTCTTTCCGCATACACAAATACGTTCATTGGTAAACATGGGTATATGGCCAATTTCACCCGCATAACCCGATGCACCATATACCGCTTTGCCATTAATAAAAATGCCCGACCCAATACCATAATCAAGATTTATAACAATGGCATTATTGGAAATAATTTTCTTTCCAAAAAAGTATTCGCCATAGGCAATTGTGCGGCTGTCATTATCTATATAAACCGGCAACCCAATGGCTGTTTCCAGTATATTTTTTACGGGTGCATCTTTAAAATGGTAAATGGTGAGTATCTGTCCCTTTTTAACATTAATACGGCCGGCAATACTTAGGCCCATACCAATAATTCTATCCTTACCTATTTTCGAGTTGTTAATAAATGTATTTATCTCATTTATAATGGCATCTAAAGATTCCTGCGGATCAAGAAAGGGGAAAAAAATATCGGTAGCTTCTTCCACAATGGTTTTATTAAAAGCCATCAAACCAATATTAATCTTATATCTTTTTATTTCCACGCCTAAAAAATAGCATCCATCGGGGCTTAATCCATAAATAGTAGCCCTTCTTCCAACACCTTCAGTTTTTTGGCCAAAATCCCTAACCAAACCTTCCTCCACCAGGTTCATGGTAAGCTCTGTAGTTTTTGGAATACTAATATTCAGTAAATCAGCCATTTCAGGAATCGTGCATTCCATTTGTGCACTAAAATGACCAATCATTTTTCTCTTATACTCATATTCTTTATAAGCAATTCCAGTAAGTTCACCATTATCGGCCTGCGCAAAAACTGAGTATTTCATTGCTATTCTCTCGTTATTGGTAATAATTATTTTATAAACACTAATTAATTAGCAATTTATTTATTAATTATATACCTCATTGTAATTTTATTCAATTTTCAGATAAAAAATTTATTAAAATTTAAAAACTCAATCATTTGGGCGTGCCCTTCGGGCCGGGCTATCCGCTGCAAGTCCTCGCTGCTCGTACCTCGCGGCTCCGGGCTTTCCGCTACTATCCCTCACGCAAACAGCCATGCCAACATCAAATTTTTTACTAGAGAAAAAAAACGACTCTTCATACTATCCCGGCTCAAACAAATACATGTTAGTATAATTAATTAACTTGCGCCCCAATCATTCATGCTTAAACACATTCTATGAACTTTGGATATTTTAACTACCCGTTACCGGCTAATGAACCCGTATTACAGTATGCACCGGGTTCACCTGAAAAAATTGCACTAAAAAAAGCTCTTGCAGCCGCCAAAAAAAAGCCAATTGATGTACCCATGTACATAGGCAGTAAAACAGTAAAAACGGGTAAAAAAATAGCCATGCGCCCCCCACACGAAAAAGCACATATACTGGGCTATTTTAATATGGGCGACGAACAGCATGTTAAACAAGCCATAGATGCAGCATTAAAAGCAAAAGAAAGCTGGGCCAATATGCCCTGGGAAGACAGGGCTCATATATTTTTAAAGGCCGCTGATTTGTTAGCCACAAAATACCGTGGTGCCATTAATGCCTGCACCATGCTGGGGCAAAGCAAAAATGCTTACCAGGCCGAGATAGACAGTGCCTGCGAGTTGATTGATTTCTTGCGTTTTAATGTTCATTTCCTCAGCGAAATATATAGGCAACAGCCCGTTTCAGCGCCCGGTATCCATAACCGTATGGAATGGAGACCGCTGGAAGGGTTTGTATTAGCCATTACCCCGTTCAACTTTACAGCCATCGCCGGCAACTTACCAACCTCAGCAGCCATGTGTGGCAATGTGGTAGTATGGAAACCAGCAAACTCCCAGGTATACGCCGCTCAAATGATCATGCGCATATTACAGGAAGCAGGCTTACCCGATGGCGTAATCAACCTTATATATGTAGATGGTCCAAAATTGGGTAAAATATGTTTTACGCATCCTGATTTTGCAGGTGTGCACTTTACTGGTTCAACAGGTGTATTCAATAGTATGTGGGCTACCATTGGCAAAAATATGGGCACATACAAATCTTATCCCCGCATTGTTGGAGAAACAGGAGGTAAGGATTTTGTTATGATACATAAAAGCGCCGACGTTGATGTAGCAGTAACTGCACTTGCCCGTGGTGCTTTTGAATACCAGGGGCAAAAATGTTCAGCTGCTTCAAGGGCATATATTCCCAGCAACCTGGCTCCAGCCATTAAAACAAAACTAATCGCGGCATTACAAACCATGAATATGGGTTCCGTTGAAGATTTTACCAATTTTATCAATGCTGTAATAGATGAAAAAAGCTTCGATAAAATTGCAGCCTATATTGACGAAGCCAAAAAAGACCGTAAAGCTACCATCATCGCCGGTGGTAATTACGATAAAACCATTGGCTATTTTATCGAGCCAACTGTTATTGAGGCCAAAGACCCCAAATACGTTACAATGTGCGAGGAAATTTTTGGCCCCGTACTCACCATTTATGTTTACGACGCCGATGCCTTTGAGGAAACAATGGCAGTGTTAGATGCAACTTCCCCATACGCTTTAACAGGTTGCATATTGGCACAAGACAGGGATGCGGTCGTATTGGCAACCGCCAAACTACGCAATGCCGCTGGTAATTTTTATATAAACGACAAACCAACAGGTGCCGTAGTCGGTCAGCAGCCATTTGGCGGTGCCAGAGCAAGTGGCACCAACGATAAAGCCGGCAGTATGATTAATTTATACCGTTGGTTAAGTGCCCGTACTATCAAAGAAACATTTAATCCGCCTACTGATTACAGGTACGCATTTTTACAGGAAAGCTAATTCCAGACAATATATCAAACAAAAACGCCCTGCAGAAACAGGGCGTTTTCTATTTAGTGTTGAAATTATTTTTTGGTACCAGGCTTTACAGCTGCCATTAAACCCATTTGCGTCGCACTCTGCGGGGTTCTGTTCGCTAATCAGCAAACAATAACTGTATAGCATTAAGCATACACCCGTAAAGAACTACCAGTAAGTGTGGTGTTAAATTGCTTAAGGTTTTTATTGGCTGGGCCAACCATTACCGCTCCGGTATTACAAAACTCCGATCCATGTGCTCCACAATAAAAACTATTAGTGGCGCTTTCGTAGGTTACGGTAATACCTTCATGGGTACATGCCTGCGAAACAGCAATGTAATCGCTGGTTAGGGTTTTTGCAATAATTATTCCGTTACTGTAAATAAATCCGCCGGGCGTACTTAATGCGGCACTGCTGGCAGCATTCAAATCAACGGTAAAATCTGTGGAGCTAACTGGTGTACCCGACTCCTTTGAACATCCACCCAAACAGCTAAATACAATTAAACTGGCTGCACCAAAACCTACCTGAGCAAGAAATTCTTTTCTGTCCATAAATTAATGCGTTTGATAAAAATAACTATCTTTTGAATAAAAGCCTTACCTGTATAAAATCAAAATTTGTAAAATTTATTTTATGCCTTTATTGCTTTAACAGCATATTATCCAAAACAAATCTTAAAGCCCAAAAGCATTATTTGCATATTTCACAAGTGTAATCCCCTGCTGGATGCTTTTTTTAAGCATCATAAAACGAATATGTTGAAACATAAAATCTAAAGGCCAACACCAAAACTCAAAGCATTCTACAAAAGCCTTCAACATAAAAACGAATATCCGATATTTGCTGTTAACACATGATTTCTCCACAAACCATACAGCAAATTACCAGCCGCATAGATATTCTTGATGTAATTGGCGAATACATTAAACTTAAAAAGCGGGGCGCCAATTACCTCGGCTTATGCCCATTTCATGGGGAAAAAAGCCCCTCGTTTACCGTTTCACCGGCTAAAGAAATATATAAGTGCTTTGGTTGCGGCCGCAGTGGCAATACCATTACATTTTTAATGGAGCATGAGAAATTCAGCTATGTAGAAGCACTACGCTGGCTGGCCAACCGTTACAACGTAGAAATTGAAGAAACTCAGGTAAGTGACGAGGTTAGACAACAATTATTAAGTGCCGATAGCCTGTATATAGTTAACAGCTTTGCCCAAAAATTCTTTGCCACACAGCTATTCGAAACAGAAGAAGGCACCCAAATTGCTGAAAGCTATTTAACTGAACGTGGTTTTAGCAAAGAAACCCTGCAAAAATTTCAGGTAGGTTATAATCCGCAAGCCAGAAGCACTTTGGCGCAGGCTGCATTAAACCAGCAGTATAGTCAGGATGTGCTTTTAAAATCCGGTCTGGTTACATTGCGAAACGATGAGTTGGTAGATAATTATCGCGGCCGTATTATTTTCCCTATCCATAATAATAGCGGCAAAATTATTGGTTTTGGCGCCCGGGTTATTGGCAAAGCCGACAAAGCACCCAAATACATAAATACCCCCGAAAATGAAATTTATGTAAAAAGTAAAATTTTATACGGTTTATATTTTGCCAGATTGGCCATAGACAAAGCTGATGAATGTTTACTGGTGGAAGGTTATACAGATGTTGTTTCTCTGGCACAGGCCGGCGTAGAAAATGTAGTGGCTAGTGGCGGCACATCGCTTACGGTTGACCAGCTACGACTGATTAAAAAATATACAAATAACCTAACTATTATATACGATGGCGATGCCGCAGGTATTAAAGCGGCTTTGCGTGGCCTTGATATGGCCCTGGAAGAAAGCCTGAATGTAAAATTGGTGTTGATACCTGACAAAGAAGACCCCGATAGTTATGTTCGCTTGGTTGGTGCTACAGCTTTTAAGGATTTTGTTGCCGATAACAAGAAAGATTTTATCCTTTTTCAGCTGGAAGTAATGCTAAAAGAAGCTGGCAATGATATTACCAAAAAGAACGATGTGGTAAACCATATTGCCGAAACCATTAGCAAAATAAATAAAGCCGAAGACTTTAGTAAACAGCAGGAATATATACGCCAGTGCGCAGGTATGCTAAAGCTGGATGAAGGTGGCCTTACCAACCTGGTAAATAAATTTATTCGCGAAAAAATTACCAAAGAAGAAAAAAGAACACCTGGCAGGGAAGCCGGTTTTCTGGAATCGCTGAATGCCGATAAAAACGAAGCTGCCGCCGATAATGCCATCAATCTAATGATGGAAGATGAGTACCAGGAACGCGAAGTGGTAAAACGTTTAATTGAATATGGCAACCAGTTATTAAGCGAAGATAAATATATTGCCGACGCTATTTTTGAAGTACTGGAAGAGTTTCACCTGAATAATAAAGAGCTGGAAAAAATTACTGAAGCCTACCAGCAAATGTTACGCGAAAATGGATTTATAGATACCCGCACTTTCTTATACAGCACCAATCCGGATATGAATGCATTTGTAGCCGGACTGCTTAATTTTCCCTACGAATTACACGACTGGGGCCGTAAGATAGATGGCTATAAACTAAAGCTTGACAGCGATATTCAAAATGTAATTTTAAGTGCTTTAAATATTTATAAACTTCGTAAAATAAAACGCATGTATATGGAGCTGGAAGAAGACCTGCGCAAAGAAAAAGAAGCCGATAAATACAATGTGCTTATAAAAATGTATACCAATTTAAAAGAAATAGAACGTACCATTACCACCGAAATGAAAACCGTTTATCTTAAATAAAGTTATGAGCCCAGCGATATAACAAGCATCAGCTTTACTTGCGTCGCACACTTGTACATTCGCCTAAAATGCTGCTTTAATTAAATACTTAAACCTGCCTTTATTGCTGCCATACCTGAGGAACCTAGAAGTGAGGTATTTGCGTGTCTAATCAGCAAATAAAAAACAAGCGGCGATGCCCATGTTTATTTAGCTTGAATACAACAATAAATTACTTAGCAAAAAATTGAAGCTTTCATGATATAGCAGTTAATTTTTCACAAATGCATTGGCCTTATTATTCATAACCAGCCAATACATGCCGTTACGCAGGTTATTTACATTTACCTTAAATAAACTGGCATTGGGCGGCGTTATACCATTGATAAGAATATGACCAGATTGATCCACAACGGTATAGGGTTGGTTTTGTGCAGATGGCTTATCGATAGTAACCTGTAAACTATTTACTACGGGGTTTGGGTAAAGATTTACTTTGGGCATATTGTTTATGGGCAGCCTTCCTATTTCTAAGGGACTTTTTTTTGGCGTGATGGCTGTGTCTTTAAAAAGCCCTTTTACTTTTACAATTGTATTTCCGTTTACGATGGTATATAAACAGTTATTAAATTCATATGCATTGGTATAATCAATTTTTAAAAATCGGGCAACATCTGTAGGCAAAGTTGCAGTGGTATTGATAGCTATACGGCCATCGTGCAATTGCATAGAAAATTGTATTGGACTGCCAAGTGTATATTGTTTTACCAGTTGATGAGTTTTTATATTGGCTTTATAAATTTGGGTACCACTTACTCCAACCAGAGTATCACCTGTAATATAAATTTTACCATAGGCGGTTAAACCAAGATCCATACTATCTTCCATGGTATTGTTGGATGGATTATATAAATACAGTAATGGCCTGCCTCCAAAATTGTTATTGGTAGCCATGATGTATTTGGTACCATAAGCTGCAATACTGGATACTGAAAGTCTGTCAATTTTATGATAGTCGTAGCCATAAATACTGTCTTTCTTAATATCGTAAGTACCAATACTACAAGTGTTGCCAATTCTTATAACATCCCCGGCGCAAATAATTCTGTTATTAATGGTATCTATTTCCATTTTAGAAGCGTGGTGAAAACCTGCTTCGGTTTCACTTTTAAAATAACCTTCTACTTTTGGGTTTGCGGTGGTGCTTACTGCATCAATTACCTGATCGCCATTAAACTGTTGCATAGTCCATGGTTGGTTTTTATTCCATTTAAGCAAGGCGCCGCTGGGGTAATTTCCAAAATAAAAAATACTATCATTATATTGCTTGCCAGAGTATACATTAAAACCTGTATTACCCAATAAATAGCTGGTATCTTTTGTACCATTGTACCAATACCAGTTACCATAATAATCGCCCACATAACCAAAGCCAGTGGTATCGGTTTTATCAAAAAACATAAAACGGATATTATTTTGCATGCGGCCGGTATTAATAAGTGTGTTATGATAGGCACTATTATTAATGCTATAGGTTAGTTCTGAAGTAGTTGGATTAAAATAGCTGTTTACTGTGGGCTGGCTTGGACTATTGTTTACTTCGGAATAAGCAACCAATGGGCTATTATTTGTACCTTTTATAGCTTTTCCGTTTACCAATAAGTAAGACCCGGAAAGTGTATCTGTATTAAAGCTCAATACAATGGCATCTTTACGGATACCGTAATTAAAACGGGTATTATTGGGTATTGAGAACAGTTTAATTTTATAATCATCTGCTTTTCGGATGGCCCACAAATCAATTGAATTTTTCTGACCCACCTGGGCATATACCCAGGATGAATCGCCCATGATAGAAAGTACGTAATCGTTATTTTGATCGATTGGTGGATGTTGAAGAAAATTGCCGGTTTCAGGGTCATATTCACTCCAGTATGTGCTACCGCTACTTCCACCAAAATAAACATGTTTATCCCGGCCAAGGGAAAGGCTATAAGCTAAGGTTCCTGAATTCAGAAATCCATTACCAAGGTTTTCGAATTGGATGCTGTCTTTAAGATTAAACCGGTAAATTTTTCTGTTATTGCTATTCAGGCCAAGATAAAAAGCACCTGTGCTATCAAAGGAATAAGACCAATATACACTTGCATTACTAATTGTACCAGTTATAGTTTTGTAAATGGTGGTATTGGTAGTTAAATCAATTCTAACCATTTCTATTGGTAAAGCTTTGCCTGTGGCATCGTATTTATTGTTTAAGCCTGCTGCCCAAACATGGCCATTGGTGGCTGTACCCATAAATGGAAGAGAAATATAGGTATTAGAAAAGGCTTTAGCTTTAGCGATAGTATCTACCTGCTGGCCATTTGCTATCAAGGCAAATGTGAAGGTTAGGGTTAATAGGTATGTTTGAAGCCGTTTCATTTTGGGCCAGGGTTTGTACTATTTGCATCTACTTATTCGCCAGGAAAAGTGAGAAGGCAATAGTGATTTAGTTTTCCTCGGGTAATACTTTAATAATGTAAAGTTCAGTATTAAAAAATGGGTAGAACCTGATTATAATACATGTTTACAGTAGCTGCAACGCTATATTGGATGTAGAAATATTACTACATGAATTAATACAGGTAAATTGCAGTAGTACATAGCAGAAATAGCATAAATAAGAATAATTGGTTCAAGGCTAATAGGTGATAAAGTATATTAATTACAAAAGAAATTTTAGCTTTATGTGGTTTAACAGGCTATTTTTCTTATGCTATTGTTTACTTATGTAGGCCTTTTTAAGAAAAGCAGTTTTATTAATTTAGTTTTTACTTCAACCCGTTATAATTGAAAACAAGTAATAAACTAACCGATGTATGGACAAAAAAACAGAGATTGAAAACCCCAAAAGGGAGCATTTAGATGATGGAGGGTATAAATATGAGGCATTTTTTAGCTATGCAACAATTGGGATAGTGGTTGCCAACGCCAAAGGCGAGATTATTGATTTTAATAAATATGCTGAAACCCAGTTTGGCTATGAAAAGAATGAGGTTTTAGGGAAAACAGTTGAAATATTATTACCGGGCTCTATTCATGACAGGCATGTAAAGCATAGACATCAGTTTAATAAGGCCCCTCAAAACAGGTCCATGGGGGCAGGCAGGGATTTACACGCAAGAAAAAAAGATGGAACAGATTTTCCGGTGGAGGTTAGTTTAAGCCATTATAATGTTCGAAATGAATCGTATGTAATTGCATTTATTATTGACATATCGATAAGGAAGAGTAATGAAAAACTGGTTTTGGAGCAAAAGTCAGCTTTAGAAAAAATTACTACTGAAGTTCAGATATTGAACACAGAACTGGAGCAAAAAGTACAGGAAAGAACCATGATGTTAAAGGAAACTTTGGCAGAATTGGAAAAATCAAGAGAAGAGTTGAGTGAAACGCTGGAAAAAGAAAAAGAATTGGGAGATTTAAAAAGCCGTTTTGTTACCATGGCTTCACACGAATTTAGAACACCTTTGAGCACCATACTTACCTCTTTATCACTTATTGGGAAATATATTACAACTGAAGATCAGGATAAAAGAATGAAGCATATTGTTCGCAGTAAGGAGGCCGTGAGTAATATGAAAAATATTCTGGAAGACTTTTTATCACTGGGGAAACTGGAGGAGGGAAAAATTCATGCACAATTTGCATTAATGAATTTGAAAGAATTTTTTGAAACAACCATTGAAGATGTAAACAGCCTGTTGAAAATAGGCCAACACATTAGTTATCTGCATGAGGGAGATACGACAATTTACCTGGATAATAATTTGCTAAAAAATATTATCATCAATCTTATATCAAATGCTATTAAGTTCTCACCCGAGCATTCAACTATATTTGTTAGCAGTTATGTAACAGAAAATCATATAAAAATCACTGTAAAAGACCAGGGTATTGGAATATCTGAAGAAGATCTGCAGCATTTGTTTGAAAGGTTCTTTAGGGCCAAAAATGCACAGAATATACAGGGTACAGGTTTGGGATTACATATTATTTCTAAATACCTTGAATTACTGGACGGAACCATTAACCTGAACAGTGAATTGGGGAAAGGCACAGAATTTTTTATTGATTTTGAAAGAAAATATTCAATATAACCGAATATGTTGGTTTTGACCGTGAATGAATGGACTATATTGATAAATAAAACGCAAATTTCAAAACGACCTATTCCGTTTTATGGGTAATTCCTTTTGCTGAAAAGAATTGGTGAAGCACAAGAGTGCGACGCAAGTAATGCTGAGATTTGGTTTTAGCCCGGCTAAAAATGTATTTTTAAATATTGTGAATTTTGGCTTTATTTGATATTGAGACTGTAAATAAAATTATATGAAACAAATTTTGGTAATTGAGGATAATAAAGAGGTTAGGGAAAATACAGCCGAAATACTTGAATTGGCCAATTATACTGTTTGGAGTGCCCCAAATGGAAAAATTGGGGTGGAACTTGCCTTGAAGAACAAACCCGACCTGATTATTTGCGATATTATGATGCCCGAATTGGATGGTTATGGTGTGTTACATTTATTGAGCAGAAATTCTGAAACATCGTCTATACCCTTTATTTTTCTTACCGCAAAAACCGAAATGAAAGATTTTAGAAAAGGTATGGAAATGGGTGCCGATGATTATATTACGAAACCTTTTGATGATGTACAGCTACTGAGTGCTGTTGAATTGAGGTTTAAAAAAGTAGATACACTTAAAGCAAATTTTGCCTCGGGGGCGGCTGGTTTAAATACTTTTATAGGTAATGCAGCCAGTGCAGCTAATTTGCAGCTTACCTCTCAGGACAGAGAAGTTGTTAGCTTTAAAAAGAAGCAAATGGTGTATACGGAAGGCAAAAGACCTTATGTGGTATACTACGTTGTTTCCGGGAAAATTAAAACATATAAGGTAAACGAATTTGGTAAAGAGCTTATCACCAGCATACATACTACCGGCGATTTTATTGGGTATACTACGGTACTGGAGGAAGCAATATATTCTGATTCGGCCGAGGTTTTGGAGGATGCCGAACTAATGTCTATACCCAAGGCTGATTTTTTACAATTAATTAATACAGATCCTCAGGTATCAAAGATGTTTATTAAAATGCTGGCCAAAAATGTATTGGAAAACGAAGAAAAACTGATGGCTATTGCTTACCATTCGCTTCGCAAAAAAGTTGCCATGGGTATTTTACAGGTGCTTGAAAAATTCAGAATAACTGCCGATAATAAAGCTGAATTGGATATTTCCCGTCAAAACCTTTCGCAGGTAATTGGAATTGCTACAGAATCTTTAATAAGAACCCTTAGCGATTTTAAAGCTGAAAAGTTGATTGATATAAAAGAAGGTAAAATTGTAGTATTAGAAGAAGATAAACTTAAAAACCTTTTGTACTAGCAGCATTATTTTTAATGGTTTAACCTATGGTTTATTAAGGCTAAATAGCATTAAACTGCTTGCCGGCCATATTTTGTTTCACCAATGTCCAGTTATCGGTTAATGTAGTTTCTATCCAAAGATTGTTAGATTTACGTAATACCTTGGTAGGCAGATTAAAAAGGGCAGTTAGCTGCTGAACCAGTTCTGCAACTGTGGTTTCTTCATAAATTTCAATAAAAAAATCTCCTTGTACCTTTTGTAATTGGCTTAGTTTTTTATTTGTGGTAATAGATTTAATGCCACCATTACTGGAAGCAACCTGATGTACCATGTTCTCAATTTTGAGGTAAGGGAATACCTTGTTAAATTCAAGCTGAACTTCTTCAAAAGTGTTCCATGCTTCAATTCTAAGAAGTAGCCCTGATTTATTTACATAAGAATACATATTCATTTTTTTAGAATCGTCACTATCAATTTTGCCTACCACAGCTTTTAATTTAATAGTACCTAAATAATTCGAAATACCCTAACCGAAAAAAGCCTTCCTCTTCCTTTAATCCTGATTGCATTGCTGCAATTTTTAAGATGCCTGTTTAATCCACTACTGAACTATAAACAAACTTATTATACAAAAAATGTATTGAACATGACGAAAATCAATTTTTTCTTTGAGTATTATCAAGATTGCCATTTTTAACTGATTTATTTGAAAAAAAATAACATATTAATTATTTTTTAATTTCGGGTAATTCTAAAAACAAACAAACAATACGATATATGTAGTTATACCCAATTTGCCTTAATTTATTTTCGTAGCAACATTTTGCCTTTTCATCTATAATTTTTAAAACAAAACTTATTTTATTTAATTTAGAAAAAAATTACACTCATGTTTACAACCAACAAAAACAAAGTAACTGTACTGCTATGCTTAACGGCATTCGTTGCGTTTGGGCTTACTGCCTATACACCGGGCGCAACTGGTGGACCCGAGGAATATAAGAACCTTCAGGTATTACCAAAAGATATTACCCACGAACAATTAGACAAAGTAATGCACAACTTTAACGATGCATTAGGCGTTAAATGTGCGTACTGCCATGTACACACAGGCGAAGACTGGAGACAAGGCTGGGATTTTGCAAAAGACGATAAAGATCAAAAACAAATAGCACGTCATATGCTTAGAATGACAATGGGTATTAATGCCACCTATTTTAACTGGGAAAAATCTAACATGCCAGATACCATTAGGGTTGTTACCTGTAACACCTGTCACAGAGGTATTGAGCACCCCGATGCAAAAGGCATTGCAGATCAAATGGCCAATGGCGGTATGAAACAAGCACCTCCTCCACCCCCACCACCCGCAAACAAGCAATAAAAAATAATTTTAAAAAAAGAGGTTCATTAAACATGAACCTCTTTTTTTATGTAACCGACTGTATAACAATGAGCATCATCGCATGTTTTGTATTTGCTGCTTCGTCGCTCAAATACCTTATTTCCAGATTCCTCATTTACGGCAGCAATAAACAGTAAAAATATATGATATTAAAAGGAATGAAGCCACCTAATCAGTACCCACAAGTGTGCGACGCAAGTAAAGCCCCATGCTTAATCTGCAGCCCGGCACACAATGACATTTAATTTCTTTGCAGCTTACATTATTCATTGCATTTTAGTGCCTTGCTTGGCGTAATTTTATACAGCTATGCAACTATTAACACCACAACAAATACATGATTGGGATGCGTACACCATTGCCCATGAACCTATAAATTCATTTAATTTAATGGAACGTGCAGCAGGCAAATGCACCGCCTTTTTACTTGAAAAAAAACTTTTGCAACACCCCATTAGTATTTTCTGCGGTAAGGGAAATAATGGCGGAGACGGATTGGCAATTGCCCGACAATTAATTGAATCGGGTTATAATCCGGCAGTATATATTCTTGAATTGGGCGCTATGGGCACGGCGGATTTTCAACAGAATTTACATATACTGCATACGCTAACAAAAGATATTCATTTTATACAATCGGTAGATTTTTTTCCGGTACTGCCATCCAATCACATAATTATTGATGCCTTGTATGGCAGTGGGTTAAACAGGCCCCTGGAACAGCTGAGTGCAATGTTGGTTAATCATATAAACAATGCACATGCAACTGTTATAGCAATTGATGTGCCCAGCGGATTGTTTATAGATAAAAGTGCCAGCGGCTACCCTATTATTAAGGCCGCAATTACATTAACATTTCAGGTAATAAAACTGTGCTTTTTACTGGCTGAAAATGCCCCATTTTTTGGTGAAGTTCATGTGCTCGAAATTGGGCTGGATGCTAATTATCTGGCTACTATTCAAACCAAATACACCATTTTATCCAGGTCTTTTATCAACTTAATTTATAAAAAAAGAAATGCCTTTGCACATAAGGGTTCTAATGGCCATTGCCTATTGCTGGCTGGCAGTTTTGGCAAAACGGGAGCCGCTATATTGGCAGCTAAAGCTTGTTTAAGAACAGGCACAGGATTGCTAACCGTTGGTTTAACGCAGGAAAATATACCCATTATGCAAACCGTAGTTCCCGAAGCCATGTGTATTAATAGAGAACAGGCGTTTGACACGACTATCTATACAACAATTGCCATTGGTCCGGGGCTGGGCATTAACGAGGCAAACACACAATTAATGATGTCGGTTTTACAGGCATTTCGGGCACCAATTGTATTGGATGCAGACGCCATTACTATTATTGCAAACTATCCTGTACTTAAAAATTTTATACCAAAAGGCGCTATATTAACCCCGCATCCCAAAGAATTTGACCGGTTGTTTGGCAAAACAGGCAATGATGTTGAACGAATAGAAAAAGCCATTTTAAATGCTGCTAACCTGCAATGCTATATAATTCTAAAAGGCCATCACACTTTTATTGCATGCCCCGATGGAAGCGGGTATTTTAATAATACCGGTAATGCCGGACTGGCCAAAGGCGGTAGCGGCGATGTGCTTACCGGTATGCTGGCAGCATTACTGGCACAGGGTTACACCCCTTTACATGCTGCATTATTTGGGGTTTATTTACATGGATTAGCTGCCGACACTGCACTTGCTTCCCAATCTATGGAAAGCATGATAGCTACTGACCTAATTGAACATATAAGTACCGCCTATTATGAAATAAATAATGCTATCTAAAAGGGCCACTTTTTGTGTAAACGGCTTTGGCAATTGCCCTTTTTGCCAAAAAATATGGGCTTGCTACTTGCTTTTGATGTTATACATGTAGGTTTTACATTTTGTAGCCCGGCGATGGCTCAGATTATCCGCTTTACTTGCGTCGCACACTTGTACTGTAGTAAATATGGGCAACTTTCAACAGCCAGCCCTAAAACAGCGCTTCAAAAAACTTACCGTTCTCACAGCTTTAACATTTTGGTTATTATACCCTATATTTGTTACCATCATAAACTAAAACTAATAGATTGCTTATGGATTCTTTATTCTATGCTGTGCCGGCCATGGGTATTGTCGGACTATTGTACACGTTCATTAAGTCTAAGTGGGTATCACGTCAGGATGCGGGTGAGAAAAAAATGACGGATATAAGCGACCACATTGCAGAAGGTGCTATGGCTTTTTTAAAGGAAGAGTGGAAAATTCTTGGCTATTTTGTTGCCATTGCATCAGTATTATTGGCTGTAATGGCTAACAGCAATCCAGATAGTCACTGGAGTATTGCCATTGCATTTATTATTGGTGCTGTATTTAGTGCTACTGCTGGTTATATTGGTATGCATGTAGCTACAAAAGCCAATGTGCGCACAGCACAGGCTGCAAGAACCAGCCTTTCCAAAGCGCTAAATGTTTCCTTCACCGGTGGTTCTGTAATGGGCCTTGGTGTTGCAGGTTTGGCTGTTTTGGGTTTGGGTTCTTTATTCCTGGTATTAAAACAGGTATTTGCTCCAGGCGCAGGTGCCAATTCAGAAGAAATGCTTAGAACCATTGAAGTGCTTACCGGTTTTTCATTGGGTGCAGAAAGCATTGCCTTGTTTGCCCGTGTAGGTGGAGGTATTTATACCAAAGCTGCCGACGTAGGTGCTGACCTTGTTGGTAAAGTAGAAGCAGGTATTCCGGAAGATGATCCACGTAACCCAGCTACCATCGCAGATAATGTGGGCGATAACGTAGGTGACGTGGCTGGTATGGGTGCCGATTTGTTTGGTTCTTATGTTGCTACCGTTTTGGCAACGATGGTTTTAGGACAGGAAACTATTTCCAACGATAATTTTGGAGGTTTTGGCCCAATTTTATTACCAATGTTAATTGCAGGTACCGGTATCATCTTTTCAATAATAGGTACATTATTCGTAAAAATAAGTGAGAATGCCGGCATTAATACCCAGGCAGTACAAAGAGCATTAAATATGGGTAACTATAGCTCTATGGTACTTGCAGGTATAGCAAGTATTTTCCTGGTAAATTATATTTTACCTGAAACAATGAGCCTTCGCGGACTGGAGTTTACCAAGTGGGGTGTTTTAGGTGCCATTGCAGTTGGTTTGGTAGTAGGTACTTTAATGAGTATGATTACTGAATATTACACAGCTATGGGTAAACGCCCGGTATTGAGTATTATCCGTCAAAGTGCTACAGGCCATGGTACCAATGTTATTGGTGGGTTGGCGGTAGGTATGGAATCTACTTGTTTACCAATTCTGGTTTTAGCCAGTGGTATTTATGGTTCTTACCATTTCGCAGGTTTATACGGTGTGGCTATTGCCGCAGCTGGTATGATGGCTACCACTGCTATGCAATTAGCTATTGATGCCTTTGGACCAATTGCTGATAATGCGGGTGGTATTGCAGAAATGAGTGAATTACCTCCTGATGTTCGTGAAAAAACTGACGTATTGGATGCTGTTGGTAATACCACAGCTGCTACCGGTAAAGGTTTTGCCATTGCTTCTGCAGCTTTAACTGCTTTGGCTTTATTTGCAGCCTTTGTTGGTGTTGCAGGTATTACTGGTATTGACATTTATAAAGCAGATGTACTGGCTTCTTTATTTATAGGCGCCATGATTCCTTTTATATTCTCCTCTTTAGCCATTCGTGCAGTAGGTGAAGCGGCTATGGCCATGGTAGAAGAAGTTCGTCGTCAGTTTCACACCATTCCAGGTATTATGGAAGGTACAGGAAAGCCTGAATACGATAAATGCGTTGCCATCTCAACAGATGCTTCTTTGAAGAAAATGGTTGCTCCTGGTGCCATTGCAATTGTTGCACCGTTGGTAATTGGTTTCCTTTTAGGCCCTGAAGCACTGGGTGGATTTTTAGCTGGTGCTACTGTTAGTGGTGTACTTATGGGTATGTTCCAAAACAACGCCGGCGGTGCCTGGGATAATGCTAAAAAAAGCTTTGAAAAAGGTGTAGAGATAAACGGACAGATTTATAAAAAGAAAAGTGAACCACATAAAGCTGCCGTAACTGGTGATACCGTTGGTGATCCTTTTAAAGATACATCTGGCCCATCAATGAACATTCTTATCAAGTTAATGTCTATTGTTTCATTGGTTATTGCGCCAACTTTGGCCCATGTGTTTCATACCAAAGATGGTGCTGCAGCCGTTAACCAGAAAAAAATGGAAATTCATGTTACTGCAACTGCCGATAAGGCAAACAGCAACACGGTGAACATGAATATTACCAGCGATGATACCAAATTAAATGGTTTGATTGCTGCATTAAAAGCCGATGGTGTTATTGCCAATAGCGGCAACTTGTCTATCAATGTGAACGATGGCAAATTAACTATTAACGGCAAAGAGCAATCTGCCGAAGTAGTAGCCAAATACAGTAATTACCTTGAAGCAGGGAAGAACATCAACATTAATGTAAATACAAATTAGTATATACTTGCTTTATAAAAATCCCCGAGGCCTATTGCTTTGGGGATTTTTTTTTGTTACCGGCTTTAAAATTATTAATTGAGCTGCGCTTGCCACGCTCGTTTCGGGGTTCCTTTTTCATGGCATCCAATTAATGCATGGAATTATTTATGATGGTTACAGGTTTTTAATTATTTACCCAATGCCTGCTGCAATAGTATTTTGCAGTACAAGAGTGCGACGCAAGTAAAGCCAAAAACATTTTCCCAAAGCCGGGCCCATCATTTATTTTAAAGAAATTGATATTTAAAATATGGGTTGTGTGTATATTTTATGCACTTTTACCAACTTATGAAAAAGATAATTATTACAATTGATGGCTATTCATCCTGCGGAAAAAGTACAGTAGCACGTCAGCTGGCTAAGGAACTGAATTATATTTTTATTGACAGTGGTGCCATGTATCGGGCCATTACTTTATACTTTTTACAAAACAAAGTTAATCTGCATGATGAGGCAGCTGTAAATACCGCATTGGCGGCTATTAATCTTTCTTTTGTATTTAATGCAACCACTGGTAAAAGTGATATGTATTTGAATGAAGTAAATGTGGAAATCGCCATTAGGGAAATGTATATAAGCGATAATGTGAGCACTGTAGCTGCAGATGCTGCAGTACGTGAATTTGCGGTGGCACAACAAAGAAAAATAGGAGAACAAAAAGGTATTGTAATGGATGGCCGCGATATAGGCACTACTGTTTTCCCCAATGCCGAATTAAAAATATTTATGACGGCTGATATTGATGTTAGGGTAGAAAGGCGCTATAAGGAAGTAGTTGCGGCCAACGCCGGCATTACAAGAGAAGAAGTGAAACAGAACCTTGCAATGAGGGATCATTTAGATAGTACCAGGGCGATTAGTCCACTTCGTAAAGCCGATGACGCTTTGGTATTGGATAATTCCAATTTAACAATGGCGGAGCAATTAACCCTTGTTTTGCAATGGGTAAATGAAAGGATACAATAGTTTACTGCATTTTTATTCTTTAACGAAAATAAGTTATAAAAGCCCATTGCTATAATGGAAGAAGATGATATATAAAAAAAGGTTGCTTTAAGCAACCTTTTTTTATAGTTAAAGAACAATTTATTCATTCATCATTTCACGTATTGTTTCGGCAATTTCTTCTGCATTAGGCTTGCTGAAATAATCGCCATCGCTGCCATAGGCTGGCCTGTGTGCTTTTGCAGTAATGGTTCTAGGAGAAACATCCAAATACCTGTAGCCACCCTGCTCTTCCATTACTTTATTAAACATATAAGCAGCTGCCCCACCTGGTACATCTTCATCAACGAAAACGATTCGGTTTGTTTTCTTTAAACTCTCCAATATCTTATGATGAATATCAAAAGGCAGTAAGGTTTGTACATCAATAATCTCGCAACTAATATTTTCCTCTTCCAGCCTTTCTGCAGCTTCCTGAATGATACGCAAGGTAGAGCCATAAGAAACTATGGTGATATCATTACCTTCTTTTAATATTTCTGGAATTCCCAATGGAACAGTCATTTCGCCAAGATTAGCAGGTAATTTTTCTTTTAATCTATAACCATTTAAACATTCTATCACCAAAGCCGGTTCAATACTTTGTAAAAGTGTATTGTACATACCAGCAGCCTGCACCATATTGCGTGGCACACATACATGCATGCCCCTGAGTGCATTAATAATCATCCCCATGGGGGAGCCGCTATGCCAAATTCCTTCCAGCCTATGTCCACGTGAACGAACAATAATAGGACAATGTTGCAGTCCATTTGTGCGGTATTGAAGTGTGGCAACATCATCAGTTAATGGTTGCAAGCCATATACCAGATAATCAAGGTATTGAATTTCAGCAATCGGCCTTAAACCTCTTAATGCCAAACCAATCCCCTGCCCCATAATAGTAAGTTCCCTAATACCAGTATCAAAAATCCTGTTTTCACCATGCTTTTCCTGTAAACCAGCAAAGCCCTGATTAACATCACCTATAAAACCCAGATCTTCTCCAAAGGCCACTACCAATGGATTATTGGCAAACAATTGATCAAAATATTTATTCAATACTTCATATCCATTTATTTGAACGGCATCTTTAGGCACAACAGGTTTTACTTCATTAACATGTAAGGCGCTTCCTTTACCGGTTTCATATAAGCCGGTATTATATAATTCGTAATTATCCTGCTTTAATTGTTTATAATAATCAGCTAATTGGCTAGAAAATGAAGACTTCCCAGCAGCATCTATGGCAATAGAAAGACTTTTTAAAATATCCCTGCGTAGTGGTTCACGGTTTGTTTCCAGCTCCCTAGCTATTTTCTGAAGCTTATTAAATTTTTCAATATCGTGCACTACTGTTGCTTTAATAATCCCTGCTGCTTCTGCAGCTTTCTCTTTAATTGGGTTCAAATAATCTTCCCAAGCTCTTATACGGCTTTGCTTCACCGCATCTTTTACGGTTTCCTCAATAGCCACCAATTCTTCGTGTGCAGCAATACTGTTGTCTAACATCCACTGCCGCATTTTGCGAATGCAATCCCATTCTTTTTCCCATTCTAAACGCTCAGTAGTTTTATATCTTTCATGGCTGCCAGAGGTTGAATGTCCCTGTGGCTGGGTAAGCTCCTCCACATGAAAAACAGCAGGAATATGCGTATCTCTTACTTTTTGCAACCCAGCCTCAAACACTTCGCACATGCCAGCATAATCCCATCCTTTTACATTATAAATATCAATACCGTTGGTATCAGGCTTTTTTTGAAACCCCTTAAGTACAGTTGAAATAGAACCTTTGGTCGTTTGATATTTCTTTGGAACGGATATACCATACCCATCATCCCAAACAAAAACGGCTAAGGGTACCTGTAAAACACCGGCCGCATTAATTGTTTCCCAAAAATGGCCCTCAGATGTAGAAGCATCTCCAATAGTACAAAAGCAAATCTCATTGCCGTTATTGGATAGATGAGTTAAATTACTTAGTGATTGATTCTGTCTGAAAAGTTTAGATGCCAGCGATAGACCAACACTTCTTGGCATTTGAGACGCAGTTGGAGCCATATCGGTAGCCACATTTTTCTGTGCCATCATGTTTACCAATACCCCATTTTCATCAAAATTTCTGGAGGTAAAATGATTGCTCATTTGTCTGCCAGAGCTAAACGGCTCATGGTTTCTGTCCGGATCAGCATATAACTGGGCAAAAAACTGTTGAATGGTAGCTATACCTGTAGCAAAAATAAAAGTCTGATCACGGTAATATCCTGAACGCCAGTCGCCAGGTTTAAAAAACTTGGCCATAGCCACCTGGGCTAATTCTTTGCCATCTCCAAAAATGCCAAACTTTGCTTTACCTGTTAAAACTTCTCTTCTGCCAAGCAAGCTAACTTCCCGGCTTTCCAGAATTATACGGTAATCTTTCAATACTTCATTACGAAAATCTTCATAAGAAAGCATGCTTTCATGCTGGTCAATATTGATGGTACTGGTATCCATTAAACAAAAATACCGTTTACATTAATTAATAGAACAAATGGCAGTATAATAAAATTGCACAGTTTTTGCACTGAAATCATGGTATTTAAATTAAAATCTTAAAACCTTAAGAAAGTTTTAAACAAGTTCTGGCTGTATAAAGAATTTTGCAAATAAGAAATCAATATTTTTACACAGAAAAACTTATTCTAATGAAGAAGCTATTAATGATGTTTTCCCTAATACTGCTGGTAGTAGCAGTAAAAGCCCAAACTGCTCCAGCCGCCCAACCCGATGTGTCCAAAGTGATAGAAATAAAAGATTTGGACCATGATTTCGGGAAAATCCCTTTTGGCAAACCTGCCGAGTATGAACTGATTTTGAAAAATATTTCAAAAGATTCAGTGAAAATTGAAAATGTACAGGTAGGCTGTGGTTGTACCACCCCAAAATGGAGTGCCGGCCCATATGCTGCAGGTCAGGAATTTAAAGTAGGTATTGGTTTTAATGGCGCCACTGATGGTGAATTTCATAAAGTAGTAACCATTTTCTTTAATGGTGGGTTAAGTCAGGTAATAAAATTTCACGGACAAACCTATAAAACACCCGATAATCCTGCGCCAGCCAACAGCACACTGGAAAAAATGAAACCAGGTTCTAAATAAAATTCAATAAACTTTCAAACAATACAATCATGAAAAAATTATTAACCGCCATTGCTTTTATCCTTGTACTTCCGGTTTTTGCTCAAAACGAAAGCCCTGTAGAATTTAAAACAATGAAATATTCTTTTGGTAAAGTAGAACAAGGCAAACCTGTAACAACCGAATTTACTTTTACAAATAAATCAGATAAACCTGTAATTATAGAAACAGCTACAGCAGGTTGCGGTTGTACCAAGCCAGAATATCCTGAAGCACCCATTTTAAAAGGTAAAACAGGCGTTATAAAAGTTACCTATAATGCAGCCAATATGGGTTCATTCACTAAAACTGTAACGGTAAAATTTGCCAATGTTGCAGCTCCTGTTGTTTTAACAATCGATGGCGAAGTAATTAAAAGCTAAATTACACGGATATTTATTTTCAAAGGTCATGGCAACATGACCTTTTTTATTTCTATTTATGGCATAAAAAACCTGGTACCAAAAATTATTCATTTTTTTAGCCCGGCTTTATTACTATTGGCAACACCTCTTGCGTCGCACTCTTGTACTGCAGTAATAGGCCTCAGCCATCAACAGCCAATTACACTTTCAAAAGTATTTCTATCCAAAAAATCAATTAATAATAATAACTGCAACCTACCTTTGCAAAAAAATTTTATGGCAGAGCAACAACCAAATAATCAGTTGAATATAGAAATATCAGAAGAAGTGGCAGAAGGCAGTTATGCAAATCTGGCCATTATTACCCATAGTCATGCCGAGTTTGTTATCGACTTTGTAAACGTAATGCCAGGTACCCCCAAAAGCAAAGTAAAATCACGTATCATCTTTACACCCATGCATGCCAAACGTTTTATGCGTGCCCTACAGGAAAATGTAGATCGTTACGAAGCAGCCAATGGAAAAATTCAGGACCTGGAACAAATTGAGATACCTATGAATTTTGGAGGACCCACTGCACAGGCCTAAACAGCATTTGTATTAGTTAAAATATTGTATTACTATACCAATAATTGTAGCCGTTAAGTATTAACTTACGGCTACTTTTTTTGTACTTAACTGTACACAATTACCATATGAATTGCAAAACCATCAAATTTAAATACATCCTATAATGAGCAACCGCCGAAATTTTATTAAACAATTGGGAGGCAGTGCAGCCCTAATAACCGCCAGCTCTTTAACCAGCCTAGCCGCACAGGAAAAAGAAGAAAGAAGAGTACTTACTTTTAGTAAAAAATATAGTGCCAACGATAAAATACGTATCGGTGTAATTGGTATGGGCATTATGGGCTATAACGATCTAAACACCGCATTAAAAGTACCAGGCGTAGAATTGGTAGCTTGTTGCGATTTATACGATGGCCGTTTACAAAGGGCAAAAGAAGTATATGGCAACCATATTTTTACCACCCGCCGCTACGAAGAAATATTAGACCGTAAAGATATTGATGCCGTTATAATTGCCACCAGCGACAACTGGCATAGCCGCATTTCAATAGCCGCAATGGAAAAAGGCAAAGCTGTTTACAGCGAAAAACCCATGGTACACCAGCTTGGCCAGGGCTGGGATGTTATTAATGCCCATAAAAAATCAGGCAAAACCATGCAGGTTGGCAGCCAGCGCATCAGCAGCCTTGATTTTGCCAAAGCCAAAGAATTATATCAGGCAGGCGATATTGGTGTTATCAATTCGGTTGAAGCCGTTACCAACAGGCAAAGTGCCTTAGGCGCCTGGCAATATACCATTCCATTAGATGCTTCGCCTGCTACTGTAGATTGGGAGCGTTACCAGCAATTTTCAAAAAACAAAACTGCCTACAACGAAAATAAATTCTTCCGCTGGCGTAATTACCGCGAATGCGGCACAGGCGTAGCCGGCGATTTGTTTGTGCACTTACTTACCGGACTGCATTATATTACCGGCTCTAAAGGGCCTTCTAAAATTTATTCTATCGGCGGACTAACCTACTGGAAAGATGGCCGCGATGTGCCAGATGTGATGACTTCCATACTTGAATATCCGGCATGCGATGAGCATGCAGCATTTCAGGTAACACTGCGTGTAAACTTTATTAGCGGCGAAGGCGATTATGGTTATACCCGAATTACAGGCAGCGAAGGCTTTATTGATATGGGCTGGGATGGCTTTACCATTAAACGTAATAAAATGTCTAAGGCGCCAGGCATTGGAGGTTGGGATTCTTTAAGCACCTATCCAATGGAAATGCAGAATAAATTAATGGCGCAATACAATCAGAAATATTCTAAAGAAGATCAACAAACACCTGTATTGGCCGATATTAAATATGTTAGTCCACCCGATTTTGATGAACATGTTGCCCATTTTACAAATTTCTTCGATGGCGTTCGCAATGGCACCCCCGTAATTGAAGACCCTGTTTTTGCATTCAGGGCGGCCGCACCTTGTCTGGCTTGTAATGAAAGCTATTTTCAAAACAAAGTAATTGAGTGGGATGCCGGGCTAATGAAACAGCTTTAATACATTTATTGGCCGGGCAACAGTATCTGGTAGCATCACCTCTTGCGTCGCACACTTGTACCAGAGGAATGTTATGCAGCTTTCTACAGCCATAAAAAAAAATTGCATTTCTACTGCCCGGCCATATGCCGAACCTCGCAGTGTGCGACGCAAGCAAAGCCCCATAACTATTCCTCAGCCTGGCTAACACTATCATTCAATAATAGTAGCGGGTAACTATTGTTTGGGCAGATTGTTATGAAACACAATTTCGCAAAAAGCCTTTATGCCCAGGTTAAACCCCGATTCATCAATAAAAAAATCGGCAGTATGATGGGCTGGTGCATTGGCAATCGTGGTGGTTTTGGGCATGCCGCCCAAATAAAAAAAGAAAGAAGGTACCTCTGCACCAAAAAATGAAAAATCTTCGGCACCGGTTACCCAATGTGCCATGTGTACATTATCAGCTCCGGCAGCCAATTGCAGGGCCGGTAAGGTTTGCTGCACCAACGCACTATCATTAAAAGTTACCAGTGTTTTATTGGTAATGGTTACGGTTGCCGTAGCACCGGCACTTTCGGCAATCATGGTAGCGGTGCGGCGTATACGGGTATAAATATCCTGCTGCATACCCTTATCCAATGTGCGGATGGTACCGGTAAGCATACATTCCTCAGGTATAATATTGCTGCGCACACCGCTATTAATAGTGCCTACAGTAATAACGGCCGGGGCCTTGGTAAGATCCTCCTGCCGACTTATAATGGTTTGCAAGCCGTTAATAATCTGCGCCGATATGGCAATAGGATCCACGCCCAACCATGGTTGTGAGCCGTGACTGCCTTTGCCCTTCACCTTTATTGTAAACCAGTCAGAAGATGCCATAAATGGGCCAGGTTTATAATCAATTGTACTAACTGGTACTGCACTTTCCATATGTAATCCAAAAACTGCCTGCACTTTAGGGTTTTGCAATACACCTTCCTTTATCATTAAAGGTGCCCCGCCTTCTTCATCATTTGGCGGACCTTCTTCTGCTGGTTGAAAAATAAATACCACCGTTCCCGGCACGTCTTTTTTCATTTTGCTTAAAACATTGGCTGTACCCATTAACATAGCCACATGGCTATCGTGCCCGCAGGCATGCATAACCCCCACAGTTTTACCATTAAAAGTGTCTGTAACAACTGATTTAAAAGGAAGGTCTACCCGCTCTGTTACGGGTAGTGCATCCATATCGGCCCGCAAGGCAATTACAGGGCCAGGTTTACCACCTTGCAGAATGCCAACCACACCCGTTTTGGCAATGCCTGTGCGCACTTCCAAACCTAATGAACGCAAATAGGCGGCTATTATGGTACTGGTTCTAAATTCTCGGTTAGACAATTCGGGATGCTGATGAAAATCCCTGCGCCATTCAATTACTTTAGGCAGAATATCATTTATATTTTTATCAATACTGGCCTCGTTTTGCGCAATTGCCAAACAAGGAATTAAAGTCAGTATAAACAAATATTTTTTTAGCATAGCCATCTTTATTGTTTGGTAAAAATATAAGGATCGTATTCAATAAAGTCATTCACTTTTATAACTGTGCTTACCACCTTATTTCCATTTGTTTTAAACTTTAAAGGAAACACGCCAAATGCCGGATTATTATAGGTTAGCAACCACTCACCATTATCCATGTATTGCAATGTGGCAGTTAGGTTTTTATGCCCCAAAAAATCTACAGAAAGGTCATTACCATTTAATGATATGTCAATATTACCATATAGCTCATTATTATAGGTGCCGGCATAGGCCTGCAATGGCAAAGGCGGTGCCATATTTTTTACCCTTGCTGCAAAAGCCTCTACTTCCTTTACCGTGGCTTCATGTTCTTTTAAAAAGCCGGGCAGAATGGTTTCACTCCTATTTACAAATGGTACGCCCAGGTAGGCATCTAATATCTGGTATCTTAAACTTTCAAAAAAACTTTGGTTATCGTTATTGGTTAAAATGGTTATACCCAGTTTTTCCTCGGGTACAAAGCAGGTATTGGTAACAAAACCATCAGCACCACCTGTATGCCAGTATACCTGCCGGTTATAATAATCACACATAAAAACACCCAAACCATAGCCTACAAAATGGGTTGGTCTGCTTCTGCTTTTCTGGCTACTAACAATGGTATTCATTTCTCTTGTTTTGCTTATAACAGGCCATGGAATTATTTGCTTGCCATCTGCCCTGCCACTATCCAATTGCACCAGCAACCATTTACTTAAATCCTTTACACAACTTACCATACTACCTGCGGGAGCCAGATTATCAACCATATCATAAGGCAAAGGTTGAAGCGTTGATGAAAAGGTATTGGTATATGGTTTTGCCACATTTTGTTGCATGCTTACGCCATAGCTAAGGGTGTTGGTATTGGTCATGCCAACAGGGGCAACAATACTATCATACACATATACTTCCCATGGCATATCCGTTACTTTGGGAATTATTTCCCCCGCTGTTAAAAAGCAGCTATTGCAGTATCCATAGGTTTGCCTGAATTTTCCAGCAGGCACCAGCAATTTCATTTTATCCATAATCTGTTTGCGGCTAAGCGCACTATTCCAAAAAGTAAAATCTCCCTGAAAGGTACCTGTACCAAGGTGATGCGAAAGCATATCCCTGATGGTTACCAAAGAGGTGGTTGTAGGGTTATTTACAGTATAATCAGGGAAGTATTTGGTAATCTTATCATCCAGCGATAATTTTTTATCATACTCAAGTTGCGACAAAGCTGTAGCGGTAAAAAGCTTGCTGTTACTGGCTATCATAAAAAGGGTATTCTCATCTACTGGTGCATTGGTGCTCATATCGCTCACGCCATAACCTTTCATTAATACTACTTGCCCATCTTTTACTATCGCAATGGCCAGACCGGGAATTTGCCAGTCTTTCATACCCTTTTCAATATAGGCATCCAGTTGTTTGGAAATAAATTTTGGCGTTTGTGCAAAAACCTGCGCACATCCAATTATGCAAAAAATAATCAACAGCTTTTTCATTGCTTAATATTTAGCTTGTAAGATACGTTGAAAATAAAAGTTAGATAACCCGATTTTTTTTGAGCCCAACTATTCAATATTAATTAAGCTTTACTTGCGTCGCACTCTTGTACTGCAACAAAAATGGCAACAGTAATATTGGTGATAAATGGGTGACTACTTTTAAAATTAATCGCCAACATTTTTAAGTAAATACTACATTGCAATACCTAAAATTGAAATTATGGAACAGGCAGTACCCAAAACTTATTGCACCTATGTACAAACCTTATCTAAGGAAAATGTACACAAAATATACCACGATACAGAATACGGGTTCCCGCTTCTTAACGACAATGAATTATTCGCCCGGCTTGTATTGGAAATAAATCAGGCAGGCTTAAGCTGGGATACCATTTTAAAAAAGAAAACTAATTTTTTTGCTGCTTACGATCAGTTTGAAATTGCCATTGTAGCCAATTATGGCGAACTAAAGTTTAATGAGCTAATGCAAAACGCAGGCATTATACGCAATCGGTTAAAAATAAATGCAGCTATTGAAAATGCCAAAACCATATTGACCATACAAAAAGAACATGGCTCCTTTAAAAACTGGATTGAATTACACCACCCGCTTACAAAACAGGAATGGGTAAAATTGTTTAAAAAACATTTCAGGTTTACCGGTGGCGAAATTGTAAACGAATTTTTAATGAGTACCGGTTATTTGCCTGGCGCACATACGGCGGATTGCCCGGTGCATAAAAAAGTAGCCAAATTAAAACCCAAATGGATGCAATAATTTATTGCCATTCCCATATAACAACATTCCACTCATCGTTATTAAAAGGATAGGTATAAATGGTTTTAAAACCTACTTTTTCGTGTGCCCTTATTGACCGGAGGTTGGTGACAGAGATTTCAGTTTCAATAAAATCGAATTGGTGCTGAAATACTTCTTTATGTTTTTGATAAAGCATATTAAAAACACCCTTGCCGCGATAAGCTTTATCTACACATACCTGCCCCATGATATAATAATTGTAATCACCCAAAGGTTTTCCGTTATAAGGCACCTTATCTACCATACTCACCATTTCTTCCATTTCTGCATGAAATTGCCTTGCGGCTTTTAAAGCTACCAAGGCATAACCAACCACTTTATCACCATCTTTAACTATTACACTAGGGTGCAACTGGTGCATTTTTTCAATTAAATCAATAGTGTAATGCCAGGAAATAAACCCCTGCTCGTTTTTTTCCTGCTCAGTAATATTTGCTTTGCTGTTTACCTGAGATAATTGCACAATTTGCAATAGTTCATCTTTGGTACTGGCTAATGTTGCGATCATTTTTTTATAATTTTCTACCTGATTTTATTATTTGCACTGCGTTAGGGATTGCAGCGGAAAGCCCACAGCGCAGCGAGGACTTGCAGCGAAAAGCCCGGCCTGAAAGGCAACGCCCAATTACCTGTATTCGCCAAACTGCCTGCGCAAACAATCTGAGATTTCGCCCAGCGTGCAATAGTTTTCTACTGCTTCAATTACCAACGGCATCAGGTTTGCGCTACCAGCCGCTGCATGGGCAATTGCATCAAGACTTTTTTGCACCTGTTGGGCATCCCGCATTTGTTTCAGTGATTGCAGTTTGGCGGTTTGCAAGTCGCGAATACTATCATCAATTTTAAAGCCCGGCACCTGATTCGTTTCGTTAACTACAAACTTATTTACACCTACTATAATTTTTTCAGCGCTTTCTATATTACGTTGATATTCGTAGGCACTTCGGGCAATTTCATTTTGCATAAACCCTTGTTCAATAGCACTAATGCTACCGCCCATAGCATCTATTTTTGCCATTAAATCAAGTGCTTTTTGTTCTACCTGGCTGGTAAGTGTTTCTACAAAATAACTACCGGCAAGAGGGTCTGCCGTATCAGTAACGCCACTTTCAAATGCCACCACTTGCTGGGTACGTAATGCTATACGGGCTGCTTCCTCGGTTGGCAGACTAAGTGCTTCATCGTAACCATTTGTATGCAAACTTTGGGTACCACCTAATACAGCAGCCAATGTTTGCAGCGTTACCCTACTAATATTATTTAATGGCTGTTGCGCTGTTAAAGTACTACCGCCCGTTTGGGTATGAAAGCGCAACATCATGGCTTTTTCATCAGTAGCTCCCAACTGTTTCATAATATTGGCCCATATTCGCCGGGCAGCCCTGAATTTAGCAACCTCCTCAAATAGGTTATTGTGAGCATTAAAGAAGAAAGATAGTCTTTTACCAAAAACATCAATATCTAATCCTTTGGCCAAAGCAGCTTGCACATAGGCTTTACCATTGCTTAGGGTAAATGCAATTTCCTGCACCGCAGTACTGCCAGCTTCGCGTATATGATAACCTGAAATAGAAATGGTATTCCACTTGGGTAATTCTTTGGCACACCATTCAAAAATATCGGTAATAATACGCATTGAAGGTTGGGGTGGGTAGATATAAGTTCCCCTGGCTGCGTATTCTTTTAAAATATCGTTTTGTATAGTGCCGGTAATTTTGGAAAGGTCGGCACCTTGCTTTTTAGCCAAAGCCACATAAAATGCCAGCAGAATAAAACCGGTGGCGTTTATCGTCATTGAAGTAGATACATTTTCTAATTGTATACCTTTAAAAAGCAATTCCATATCGGCCAAACTATCTATGGCAACCCCTACTTTACCCACTTCACCTTCTGCCAATGGGTGGTCACTGTCGTAACCAATTTGGGTGGGTAAATCAAATGCCACGCTTAATCCATTTACCCCCTGCGAAAGCAGGTAATGGTAACGGTTGTTGCTTTCTTCGGCAGTTGAAAATCCGGCATACTGGCGCATGGTCCATAATCTACCGCGGTACATATCTTTTTGAACGCCCCTTGTATAGGGAAATTCGCCTGGCAATTCAGTCATTGGCGCAAAGCCAGGCGTGTTATTGGTATAGAAAGCTTGTATGTTAATGCCGCTATCTGTAGTTTTATCACCCATTATTTACGCTTTAAGGTATTAATAATATTTTATGATTAGCCCGGCTGTAAATATTATATGCAGCATTGGTTGCGTCGCACTCTTGTACTTAGAAAAAACTGCGCAGCTGGAAATTTAGAGTATTTTTTTGGCTTCAAAACTCAGCACTTCACAAACGGTATCATGCATCAATCCCATTTTATCGTTCATTACATATTCCAAAAGAATTTTATTTAAATCCATGCCACTGGCTTCTGCAGGCAAAGCATTTGCTGTTTGGTTAATAATAAGCATATTCTGCTCCTTTAGGTTTTTAACTGCCTGCCAGGCGGCATCACTTACATATATCTGTTGTGTTATATTGTGGCTAAATTCCTCTTTTATATGTTGTGTTAAAATAAACTGCATTTCCCGGGCAGTAGTGCCTGTAACATTCTCCCTGCTTATCAGGTTAGGTAAGGCTATACGATTGGCTAGCAATAATAAACGTTCATATGCCTGTAACTGGTATTGACCTGAATTTGCATGTAAGACAGCCTGTTTTTGTGGTGTCTCAGGTGTATTTTTTTTTACCATAAAAAAGTAAATAACAGCGCAGCCTGCGCCAAAAGAAACAATTAAAAGAATAAGACTATTGGTATCCAAAATATAAGTTTTATGCAAATTTAAGTTTCTATTCAACGTAAGACCATAGTATATTTCCGTAATACGAAAATTAGCATCTATCTAAAGTTTTTAGGTACTTGTTATCTTTGCGTTTTAATAAATTGAATATGGAAACAACATTATCTGTTCCGGTTACATTTACCAATGGCGCTGTTGAAGAGTTAAAACGTTTAATGCAGGAAGAAGGCTTTGACACCACGCAAAAATTAAGAGTAGGTGTAAAAGGTGGCGGATGTAGCGGCATGACCTATGTGCTGGGTTTTGATACCCCACAAGATGCAGATGAAACTTTTGAGATTGAGGGTATAAGTTGCGTAATGAATAAGGGACACGAAATGTATTTATATGGCATGCAAATAGATTTTCAGGATGGCTTAAACAGCAGGGGCTTTACCTTTAAAAACCCTAATGCATCATCTACCTGTGGCTGCGGAACCTCATTTGCCGTATAACTTTTTAGCAACCTGCTCATTTTGGTTTGTTTGATGAATAAAAACAATAAGCCGGCTTTTGCCGGCTTATTGCATTAAAAGGGTTGTTATTATACTAATTACCACCACCTCTTTTTCTACCATTATTTTGCCTGTTTACCTCTGGTACAGTAGTATTTACCTGTGGCTGTTGGCTGGTACGCTGTTGCACTTCATTGGATGGTCTTCCTCCGGAATTATTATTGGTTCTGTTTCGCTGATCAGGAATAATGGCACCTGGAATATTATCCCTTCGTTGGTCATTACGATTAATATTCCTGTCTGTTTGAGGATAATTTCTTTGAATTCCATTATTCATTAATCGATCATTATTGTTTGATGATGGTCTTCTATTGTCGGCATTATCCTTTTTGTTTTTATCAACAGGTGGCAGCAGATCAATCTGGTTCCTGGTACCGTTTTCGTTATGGTTTTCTGGCATATTCCATCTTTGTATGTTGTCTCTATCACGGGAAGATTGATTATTATTAAGGTTGTTGTTGCGTTGATCGTTGTCGCGTTGATTGCTATTACGTTCAACGCCTCTTTGTACATCATTCCTGTTTAAATCAGCTCCCCTGTTGTTATTACGGTTATTATTATCGTCTCTGTACCTGTCATTATTGTCAATTCTTCTATCATCATTTTTTATTTGTGGACGGTACATGCTAATATTATCCCTACCTATATACCTATTATTACCAGGGGTTCTATCATTTACAATTCTTAGCTCATTAATCCTGCGACCGGTAAACCTTTCCACTTCATTTCTGTTTGGTCCGGTTACATACCTGTTACGGTTATAAATATTGGTGTTGTTAATAATAGTAGTGTTATTTATGATTGTAATATTTCTACCACGATCTACTGCGTACCGGTTCCAATATGGATTTGCCACATATCTGCGGGGTACAAAACACCATCTGCTGGCAGGTATATTGCTACCCCAACCAAAACCTATATTGATATTAATACCTGGCGATAAAGGCGCCCATCCATAATAATCACCACCAGTTCTCCAACTAACCCAAGCTGGTCCCCATTCGTAGCCAGGCACCCACATCCATCCATAACCGGCTTCAAAAGCCCAGCGGCCATAATGGAAAGGTGCCCAACCCCAACGATAGTCTGAAACCCAGGTCCAGCCATAGGTGCTATACACCCAGTGCCCGGCAGTTGAGTATGGCGTAAAGTTGGGCTCGTTGCAAATCCAAACCCGGCCGTAAGAGGGATAATAAGTCCACCGGCCATAAGGACTTAATTCACTTTCAAATACATTCATGTCTACATCGCCCCGGTTGTCATCATCGTACTGGTTGTTACCGTAATCGTTGTTGGAGCGGGGGCTGTAATAATCATCGTCTGCAGATTGTGCAGAAGCATGCCTGCCGGCAGTGCATGACATTAACACGGTAATACTGATAAGTGTAAAAATTGTGCTATTGAATTTAGTTTTCATGGTTAAAAAATTTATTTGATGAATAATACCATGAGTAGTACAATCTTGAGACCGCATTTTGCAAAAACAAATGCTTTTTCTATGCTTTCACATTATGTAAACAAAAACATTTGTTAACTAAGAAATAATGAAAAATATGATATGGCTGACTGTTTGAGCCCAACTACAAATTAAAATGGCATCGCCGCTTGCGTCGCACACTTCAGGGTTTGGGATGCATGGCAGCTATGGCATTGTTAATATATTTGCCCAGCATAATTCTGCTGAAATTAGTTTACAGCGCAAATACGGTTTGGTTAGAATAAACAGTATTTACTTATGCACTGCATTTGATAGCTGAAATATTTGTTGCAGCACAAGAGTGCGACGCAAGTAAAGCCATATAGCCATTGAATTGCCGGGCTAATAATAAATTGCGGAAAAAATCAGAACCATTTTTTCTTCATAAAATACCATGCAATAATAACAGAAACTACCATGGAAAGAATGATGGGTATATAAAATGCATGCTGGGAATGTGCAAATGGTATTTCTACATTCATACCATAAATACTGGCTACCATTACAGGTAAAGAAAGTATAATGGTGATGGACGTTAGGCGTTTCATCACATTGTTCAGGTTATTGCTGATGATGCTGGCAAATGCATCCATGGTGCTGCTAAGGATATTGGTGTAAATATTGGCCATCTCCAGCGCCTGACTGGTGTCTACAATTAAATCGCTCAGAAACTCTCTTTCTTCCTCGTTTAAACCAAGGAAATTGGTGCGTTCCATTTTAAGCATCATCAATTCGTTACTACGCAAAGCAGTAACAAAATACACCAGGCTTTTTTGAATACGCATTAGGTTTAGCAGCTCCTCGTTACGGTTGCTATCGTACAGTTTTTGTTCGAAAAGATTGCGGTTATGGTTAATTTCTTTGAGGTATTCCATAAAATTCTGTACCACTTTTTCAAACACTTTCATCACCATCATGCTTCTTTTATCGGGATGGCGTTTTTGAAAAGAGTTAAGAAATTTTTTGATGGCTCCGTTATCAAAGGAGTTTACCGTTACAATATGATTATGCGTTAAAATAATGCAAATGGGAATAGTGATATAAAAAGCGTCACTATCATTAAACGAATTGTTTTCGGTAGGCGTTTTAATAACAATAAACCTAACGTTGTCTTCTATTTCGTAACGGGGACGTTCGTCAATATCGAGAGAGTCTCGCAAGAACTCTATAGGTATTTCCAGCAAGTCGCTTAATTCAAGAAATTCTTCTTCCTTAAATGGAGGAACCAGATTAACCCAAATACCATTTTCGGGTTTGTCTATTTCTATGGTTTGGCCATTTATATTTTTGAAATATTGTATCAACTTGTAATGGAATTATAAGGGTAAAACTAAAATATATTTTTTGCAAAAACCTATTCAATATCAATGGTGCCTTTAAACACAAAATCTGCAGGGCCGCAAAGCCAGATATTCTCAAAGCTATCCTCTCCTTTTTTATCAAATTCTACTGCCAGATGTCCGCCTGGTGTTTGAATTTCTATTCGGTTAAAGCCAACTTCATTATGGGCATATACCAGCGCGGCGGCAGTAACACCTGTGCCGCAACTAAGTGTTTCATCTTCAACACCACGCTCGTAGGTACGTACATAAATTTCTGTATCATTTAGCTCTTCTACAAAATTTACGTTAATACCTTCTTTTTCAAAATCTTTACTATAACGTATTTCATTGCCCGTTTTAAATACATTATAATGATGTATATCTCTAACACCCTTTACATAATGCGGCGATCCTGTATTTAAAACTGCATCGGAGTGAATTATTTGAATACCCTTTACATCAATCATTTTAAGATACACCCATCCATTATCTTTAATTATCGCCTCATGTGGGCCATCGATAGCCAAAAAGTGATAAGTATCTTTATGTATCCCACTATGTGATGCGAATTTTACAAGGCACCTGCCACCATTGCCACACATGGTGCTTTCTCCGCCATCAGCATTGTAGTATACCATATGAAAATCGTATCCATTGGTTTGGTTTAGCAACATCAGCCCATCAGCGCCAATACCAAAACGCCTGTCGCACATACTTTTGATCTGCTCTTTGGTAAGGGATAAGTTGGCTGTTCTGTTATCAATTATAATAAAATCGTTTCCGGTACCCTGGTACTTATTAAAAGTTAGATTCATTTTACAAATTTTCAATTATTCCCAAAGCTTTTTGAATAAGGATATCTACAGCTGCATTACCATCTTTAGAAAAGGTTTTGCTAACCCTGTTTGCCACAATGGTATTTAAACTTAAACATTGATGACCAAGCAATTTACCTAGTCCATAGATAGCGCTTGTTTCCATTTCAAAATTAGTAATACGATAGTTACCAAAACTAAACTGCGTTAACCTGTCTACTAAATGTGGATGGGTAAGTCCTAACCGTAATACCCTGCCTTGTGGGCCATAAAAGCCGGGGCAGGTTACAGTAATGCCATGGCTAAAACCATCCACAAAATGTTTAAGTATGCCTGTAGCAGCACTGCAAATATAGGGATGCGAAAATCCTCCATTTAATTGCGTGTGTGTTACAAACTGTTGTAATATGGCTCTTTCTTCATCATTATTATTATGCTGGTAATAGTTTAGTAAATTATCAATACCTAAGCCATGGGTGCTGCATACAAAACTATCTACAGGTATATCGCTTTGTAAAGCCCCACTGGTGCCTATGCGAATAATTGTCAGGTTGCGTAAGTCACTTTTTATAGTACGGGTATCAAAGTCAATATTGGCGAGGGCATCCAACTCATTTAGTACAATATCAATATTATCAGGGCCAATGCCTGTGGATACTACCGATATTCTTTTTTTACCCACAAAGCCGGTATGGGTAATAAATTCACGGTGTTGTAGACTATGTTCTATATGGTCGAAATACTTGCTTATGGCAGCTACCCTATCAGGATCACCAACGGTTATAATGGTATCGGCCATTTCTTCGGGGCGCAGGTTTAAATGATAAATTGCCCCCCGGTTATTAATAATTAGTTCTGATGCTTCAATTGATTTCATTACAATTCCTGTTTAAATAATTTATCCGGGTTTACCGGTAGCTTTTTTATTGTTTACCAATTTTATGCTTCGCCCAATTAATTTCAACCAGTTATATTTTTGCCCGGTAATGTTATGCAGCCCAAGTGAGTGACACAACAAAAGCTTAATAGTTTAACCCATGCTGGTAACCCAATTTGCCATACCAAACACTTTTGGTGGTAAAGTACATTATTTGACGTTAATATTTTCAAGGGCTTTGCCAGTACAACAAAATACAGCATCTAAACACAACAAAAAACAGAATTTTGTTAAAACTATCCGCTCTTTGGGCGGGTATTGTTGTGCAAAAAAATATCGCCCAGTAAATATGCAAGGTATTCTTAAAAATATCCTATTTTCGCAGCTCTAAAAAAACAAACGCTGTTTAATTTGCAATATAGCAGTTGGTTTTATCCGGTTTGTTTTTAAAGTATTGGTTCCGTGGCCGAGTGGCTAGGCAGAGGTCTGCAAAACCTTCTACAGCAGTTCGAATCTGCTCGGGACCTCACTAAAGGATTACAACATGTAATCCTTTTTTATATTATGAAACATGCACAAACAATTGGCATTCTGGCTGCATTGGCTGTAATTGGTATTTGTTATATGCCATGGGTAGTTATTGATAGTAAACAAATTATTGTAACGGGCCTGTCATCGGGCAAAACCAGTTTTGGCAAGCCAGGTTTAATGAATATTTACTTATCGGTTACGGCTTTAATTCTATTCATTATTCCCCGGTTATGGAGCAAAAGAATCAATGTATTTATTGGTGCCATCAATTTTGCATGGGCAATTCGTAATATAATCTTGTTGTCCACTTGCCAGGCCGGAGAATGTCCCCAACGACAGGCAGGCATTTATCTTTTATTGGCTGCTACCCTATTGGTGCAACTAATGACATTTTTTCCAAAAATAAAATTACCCGAAGACAATTAAATCAAGGAGACAATTTATGCAGCTATTTTGGGCCAGGCCAATTGCAGCTATTAAGCCCGGTTGCGTCGCACACTTCAGCGTTCAGCTATATTTCTACTATTGAAGGCAGCTTATTGCTTTGTAAATAATTTAGGTATCTATTATCTTTAAAGTTCAAAATATTTTAAAAACGATGGCTATGAAAAAAATAATATTGTATTTAAGTATTGCTTTTATGGCTGCCTGTAATGTTAATGAAAAGCAAGATCCTCAAACCATAAAAGATAACCTGAATGCTTCTATGCTGGAGTATTTATACAAAGACAAAAACTATGATACCGCCCATGTGCGCTACAACATTGAAAAAGTGTATTATTTCGAGGATAAAACCCGTTTTAAATGTGAATTTAAAGTACATATGAAACTTAGCAATGGTTTCGACTCAACTGGTAGTATGGGTGCTTATATTACCAAAGATTATAAAAACGTAGAAAGAATTTATTAATTAAATCAATAAAAAAAGCCCTTCTTGCGGAGGGCTTTTTTACGTATATCTATTGCTATTAAATAACCAACATCGCATCCCCATAACTAAAGAAACGATATTTATCTTTAATGGCTTTTTTGTATGATTCTATTGCCAAATCGTATCCGGCAAAAGCACAAACCATAATTAACAAACTGGTTTTTGGCAGGTGCAAATTGGTTACAAGGCTATCTGCCACATTAAATTGGTATGGCGGGTGAATAAAAATATTTGTCCAACCTTCGTTAGGTTTTAACAGCTTTTGAGCTGTAAAACTGGTCTCCATTGCACGCATAGTGGTAGTACCAATAGAACAAATACGATGTCCGGTTTCTTTTGCCTTATTTACAATACGGCAAGCCTCTTCATCAATTTTAAAATACTCGGCATCCATTTTATGTTTGCTCAAATCTTCAACCTCAATCGGGCGAAAAGTGCCTAAGCCAGTATGCAGGGTAAGCTCGGCAAAACGAATGCCTTTAATTTCGCAACGTTTAATCAGTTCCTGGCTAAAATGCAAGCCTGCAGTTGGTGCAGCTACAGCACCTTCATGTTTTGCATATACCGTTTGATAACGCTCTTTATCTTCCTCGTCTGGTTTGCGCTTTATATATTTAGGTAAAGGCGTTTCACCTAAAAACTCAAGCATTTTCTTAAAGCTTTCTTCATCTTCATCCCATAAAAACCTAATGGTTCGTCCACGGCTGGTAGTATTATCAATTACCTCAGCAACCAATTCATCATTCTCACCAAAATAAAGTTTGTTTCCTACACGTATCTTTCTTGCGGGATCAACAATTACATCCCATAAACGGTTGGCTTTATTTAACTCACGCAATAAAAAAACTTCAATACGTGCTCCGGTTTTTTCTTTACGGCCGTACATACGGGCAGGAAAAACTTTGGTATTATTCACCACAAAAACATCTTTATCATCAAAGTATTCAATAATATCTTTGAAATGTTTGTTCTCCATATTGCCGGTCTTACGGTCAACCACCAGCATACGGCTATCTTCACGGCGTTTGGTAGGGTTTTGTGCAATAAGATTTAAAGGAAGATCGAAACGGAACTGAGATAATTTCATGTGTCTATTTTATTTAAAACAGGCCACACTCAACTCGCCACCGCCTTACGGGGCGGCTCGTGTCATGTAACGCAAAATTTGCTGAAAGTTGGCGAAGGTACATCGAAAATGATTAAAATTCCTATTTTTTATTATCGGCTAACTACAAAGTATTTATATATGCACCAGGCTTTAGGCAAATAAATTAAGCATTACTTGCGTCGCACTCTTGTACAATACAATGTATGGCAGCAGGTTAAAACCCAGAAATAGTGCTTGTAAAATAAAATGATAGCCAATATTCCTTCTCTTTAGCATCTTTGCAGTTTAATACAATCAAGCAAATGAGTCCGGAAAGAAAGGATAAATTATTAACAGTTTTACACAAAAGACAAAACAACCTTACCGTTGTGCTGGAAAATGTAGAAGACCCCCACAATATTTCTGCTGTAATGCGCACCTGCGATGCAGTAGGTATTCAGGATATTTATGTACTTAACACAAAAATTCCCAAACATAAAAAATGGGGCTACCGTAGTGGCAGCAGCGCCGCCAAATGGTTAACCTCTCATCAGTTTGATAACCTGGAAGCCTGCGTTACTGAATTAAGAAAAAACTACCAGTATATTTTTACCACCCATCTGTCTACAGATGCAGTAAGCCTTTATGACATTGATTTTACCGGCAGCGTTGCGCTGGTTTTTGGTAATGAACATGGTGGTGTAAGCAATGAACTAAGGGCTTTAGCCGATGGTAATTTTATTATCCCTCAACTGGGTATTGTACAAAGCCTCAATATTTCAGTAGCTTGTGCGGTTAGTGTATACGAAGCATTCAGACAAAAACAATTGGCCGGGCAATACCAAAGCCCCAGTTTACCAGCAGAAAGAATTGAACAAATAATGGAACAATGGAGCATAAGCAGGCATGTAATATTGGCCCAAAACAAGCTTGCAAAATCAGACAATCAAATGTAATATTAGCTATCCCCTTGCATGGCAGCTATATCCCTGTTATCAATTTCGCTTTTTAAATGGTTAATACTTACATTCAGCTCGTAACCAATTAACAATACCAGAGAATTAATAAAAATAAGCAGCATAATCATTAAAACAGTACCTATTGACCCGTAAAACTTATCATAGGTAGAAAAATTTTGGGCCCATATAGAGAATAAATAGGTGGCCAGAATCATTAAGAATGTAGCAATAATTGCACCGGGAGATAATAATTCCCAACGCTTATGCACCGTAGGCGCAAATTTGTAGATAAATGCAATTGAATATAAAAAAAGTAAAATAATTACCACCCAACGTATAGAAAGTATCCAGAATTTTACAGTGCTATTACTGATATTTAGCGAGTCCATAATACTGTTAAACAATACACCCTGCCCCGCAGAAATAAGCGCCGTACCTATAATTAGTAACACCATAATAATGGTTAACATGATGGCCCTGAGTCGTTTTTTTATAAAATTGGTTTTGGCCCGCTCCATTAACGATCTGTCGAAACTGCGGATAATACCCATCATTGCATTAGAAGCATAAAACATAGCCAGTACAAAACCTATGGATAGCATCCCGTTCTTGGGCTTATTAAAAAAGTCATCCAGAAAATTCTTTATTACTTTTTGGGAGTCGTTATTAGGAGTAATTTCCATAAACACCTTCAGCACCTCATTATGAATATTTTTTGCAACTGGTAAATAAGGCACCAACGTAAATAAAAACAAACTGGCAGCCGGTATAGCCATAACAATATTAAAAGAAATAGCTGCGGCCCTCACGTTTAATCCCTCCCTTTGTATTTGCATTACAAAGAATTTCACTACATCATACAAGGGCACCCCATGAAAACCGGGCAGAATAATTTTCTTGCTGCGTTCCCTAACGGCTGTAATTGGGCGTGAAGTAAATATCAGGCGTTCCAGTTTCGTCAAAATAATTATTGTTTTTGTTTACGGGCCATCCATTCATCTAATGCATGCTGGTATGCCTTGGCATATTGCTCATGTTCTGCATAATTGGTGCTAAAATGATGATACCCGCTAAAATCACTTTTGGCAACAAAGAAAAGATAATCCGTTCTTGGCGCATCTAACACTGCATCAATAGTAATTTTTGAAGGGGTACATACCGGGCCGGGCGGCAAGCCCTTGTTTCTATACGTATTGTAAGGCGATTCAACTTTTAAATGGCCATACAAAATACGCTTTATAGAAAAGTCGCGTAATGCATATTTTATGGTGGGGTCGGCACCTAAAGCCATGCCTTTATGCCAACGGTTTATATATACACTCGCCACATTACCCTTTTCATCATTTTTATTGGTTTCTTCTTCTATAATGGAGGCAATGGTATATACTTGTTGTGGAGTTAAGCCGGCATCAGCAGCCCTTTGCAGACGGTTATCATTTTGCCAGAATTTATCATTTTCCGACTGAAGTTTTCCAATGATATCCGGCAATGTACTATTCCATTTAATAAAATAGGTATCTGGAATTATCAGGGTAAACAGGGTGTTGGTATCTACATTAAATGTTTTAAGTGAATCGTTACTAAGAAAATATTGCATAGCAGTAGCCGAGTCAATATCAAAGTTGCGGGCAATTTGCCTGGCAAAATCTTCCTTTACCCTCCATTTATTTATAATTAGTCTAACAGGCGACTGCGTATTGTTACGTAACATTCTAACTATATTAAACAGGTTTTCGTCTTTTTTAATTTCAAAACGGCCGGGTTTCACTTTTTCCCAAACACTGGCATTTGCAGCCAACCAATCAAAAACAACACTGTGGTTAATTAAACCATTGTCCATTTGATCTAACACCTGTGTTTTTACATCCTTATCTGGCCTTATAAACAGGAATTTAGATTTTGATTCAAAACTGGTTGCCGGCCCAAAAACAAGCCATGCAGCCCAGGAGCCTGCAAAAACAAGCACAACAAATATGTACAGGAATATTTTTTTCATTGCACCCCAAAATAACAAAAAAACGCGTTGCATTGGCAAACACATTTATAAAGGGATTGGTTAATTTTTTTTGAGCCAACCGATACATCATCTGGCATCGGCACTTGCGTCGCACAGTTCAGGGTTCCTCATTTATTGCAGCTAAAAATGCAGGTTTAAAAGACCTTAGTTTATATCGGAGATTTATATGTTTTAGCTGAATAGCGCATCGGAACGTACAAGTGTGCGACGCAAATGGGATTAATATGTTTACATCAGCCTGGCCCATAAATAAAAACAATAAAAGGCAGGCAAAAAAAATCCTGCCTATAAATACAGGCAGGACTAAAATATGTTTGTGTACAATTACTTGCCAGTATCGGTTGCAGCAGGTAAAGTAGTTGTATTTGAAGGCAATGTTGCATTTGGTGCAGGGGCAGTAGTAGCAGCACCTGTATTCAATTTTTGAATAACATCGCTACCTGGTGTTGCTGTTGTATTACTAAAGAACAAACTTGACACAATGCAAAGAATACCCACTAAACCTGAAAATATCCAGGTGCCTTTTTCTAACACATCATTGGTTTGCTTTACACCCATAACCTGGTTACCAAAACCACCTAAATTACCTGATAAACCACCGCCTTTTGGGTTTTGAATTAAAACAATAATACCCAGTAATGCGCAAGCTAAAACGATTAAAATAAAAAATAGAATTGTCATTTTATTTGTCTTTAAGTTCCTGTATTTTGGCGGCAAAGTAAATGTTTTTGGACGGATCCAAAAAACTTAATTTTTGGTATAACTGAATTGCCTTGGCGGTTTTACCTTGTTTTGCCAATACCTGGGCCATAGTTTCGGTAATAACCTCTTTTGTTTCGTTAGAAGTTTGGGCAATGTTTTCTATAATACGCTCTGTATCGGCATCTGTACCTAAATCGGTAGGTTGTTGGTTTATGCGTTTCATTTGTTTTAGCCATTCGGTAAAACTTTTTACTTTATTAGCCAGTTGGTCTTGCTGCTGCCCTCCCTGTAATAATTTAATTCCCTGCGAAGCAAAATAATCTATGGTATGAAAGGGGTTTGGTTTATCAGCTACAGGTGCTTCTGAGTTAATAGTTTTTTGAAATTCCTTCAATTGCTGCTCTACCAGCTTGGAAAGATGATCACTCAGTTCCACACTTAATTCTCCCTCAGGTTCGGGTTCATCCAACGGCAAATCACCTTCATCAACCTGGTCTGTAACCTCCTGTGGCTGGTTGTCGGGCTGAATTACTTCGTTTACCAAAGCTGGCTCTATTAGCAGCTCTATTTTAGTTTGGGGTGCTTCTATTTCAGTATGTAATACAGTTTCGGGTACACTGTCTTCAGCAGGCTCCACAACCGCAATACCTTCAACATTCTGTTCAGGTACAACTTTTTCTACCTGTTGCTCTGGTTCATTAGCTATTTCAGGCTCTAATTGTTCAGCTTCTATTAGCGTATCTGCTATAAGTTCCTGCGCTGGTTCAATGTCTGTTTCTACTATTACCTCCGGTTCTTCTTCTGTTCCTGTATTTGTTGCCTCAAATATGGAAGCAGCAATATTTTCCTGAATAGCTGCTATTGCGATATTTTCCTCTGGTAAATTTTTCACTTCTTCAGGCTGATCAATCAACCTACCTTCCGGATTAACCAGGTACTGCAGCCAAAGGGTATCATTAAAGTATAAGGCTGTTTTTTTCCATTGAGCATTTGCCTTAATATCAGAGGTAGCTTGTTCCTGCTGCGCTAGTAGTAATTGACCAAAGGCAAAATAGGGATGGTTTGCCAATAAAGCAGTTAACTTATCATACTCAATATTGTGTAATGATAGTTGCTCTGATAGTTCCTGTATGATATCCTGCCCGGCTTTTATCATTTGGTGAAAATACAATTCTGTTACCAGTTAGAAAAAATACGGTTAAAAATTTCATCTGTTACATTCTTGATGATATCGTCCAGTAACTGATTTTCGGCCTGCTGTAAACTTAGTCCTGCAGAGAAATCAAAATCCCTGCTTACATCATATTCCTGAGATTTGCCATCCAATGAATTAAATAAAGTAATATGAACTGCTACTGTTAATCGGTTGGTAGCAGCCTGCTGCCTGGTGGTACCACCCTGACTGCTTAAACCTGCCGTGCTTACGTTATAGCTACTGATATAACCGCTAATCTGATAATGGGCATCGTCTTTATTGGTACGAATTAAGCGGGTTTGGTTAGAAATTTTTTGTTGCAATTGATCCGTTAATCTTGGGCTTAACTGTGGGTTTTTATAGCTGGCCCTGTTTTCAAGAAAGCTAATCTTTACTGTTTTTACCTCAGGCGGAATAGTAACATCTTTAAATGTGTATACCCCACAGGAGCTTAGAAAAAATACCATGCCAAGCACTAATAAAAAAACCACCTGCCTTCTAAACATATTAACGGTAATTATAGTTCTTTGAAGTTGCATTATTGATGGAAAGCTATTATTCTTCAATGTCATATTCTTTTAGTTTTCTGTATAATGTTCTTTCACTAATGCCCAAATCCGACGATGCATCTTTTCTTTTACCCTTATGTTTTTTCAAGGCTTTTATAATCAATTCCTTTTCCTTATCCATAATATTTAGCGATTCTTCCACATCCTCGTGTTGATGAATATCATTTTCATGTGTAAAAATTACTGGTTGTTGGGTAACCTGCGCCTGTGGCGAATATGCATTGTGTACTACTGCAGGCATAATTTGCGGCTGATAGTCATTATTGTTGTGCCCGTTATAATCATTTACCAGTGACTCTTGCGTAAAATTGGCGGCCTGGCCTGCCAATGCAGGGTTTTGCAAAATTTCAAGGAACATTTTTTTCAACTCGGTAACATCCTTTTTCATGTCGAAAAAAAGTTTGTATAGAATTTCTCTCTCATTGGAGAAATCATTATTTGCAGCCGGTGTTGGTTGATTAGCCAAAACAGGCAATCGATAGAAATTTTTCTCGGGCAAAAATTTTCTCAACTCTGGCGCTGTAATAAATGATTGGACACTTAATACAGAAATCTGCTCTGCAATATTCTTCAATTCCCTAACATTACCGGGCCAGGGATAGTTAATTAACAGGGCTTTTGCTTCTTCATCCAGTTGCACCGGTGTGGTTTTATACCGCTCTGCAAAATCAACTACAAATTTTCTGAATAGGATAGGTATATCCTCTTTTCTGTCTCTTAAAGAAGGTACCCGAATGGGTACGGTACTTAACCTGTAATACAAATCTTCCCTAAACTTACCGGTTTGGGTAAATTCCAGTAATTCGCGGTTGGTAGCGGCAATTACCCGCACATCCGTTTTTTGCACTTTTGATGATCCAACCCTGATAAACTCACCTGTTTCAAGCACCCTTAACAACCGAGCCTGTGTTCCAATAGGCATCTCCCCTATTTCATCCAAAAAAATAGTGCCGCCACTCACTGTTTCAAAGTAACCTTTTCTGCTATCTACTGCACCGGTGAAGGACCCTTTCTCATGGCCAAATAATTCTGAATCAATTGTGCCCTCGGGTATTGCACCACAGTTTACGGCAATAAAATGATTATGCTTGCGGGAAGATAATGCGTGAATGATTTGCGAAAAAACTTCCTTACCAACTCCACTCTCACCAACAATTAACACACTTAAATCCGTTGAAGCCACTTGTATAGCTGTATTCAATGCATTATGCAATGCAAGCGAATTACCAATAATGCCAAATCGGTTTTTTATACTTTGTATATCCATTGTTTTAGAATTAAACATTACCCGTATTTACATTCTCGGGTAATTATTGGCCTGCCTTACATGTTACTTTTAAACCACTGCTTCACCAATTAAGGTTGCTTTTGAACACTCATGCACTTTTACATCCACATAATCTCCTTTTGTAAGTTGTAGGTTTGCCTTAGGAAAAATAATTACTTTATTGTGAGAGGTTCTGCCTAGCCAATCCAGGTTACTACGTTTACTATCGCCCTCAATTAATACCTTATAAGTTTTGCCAACTTCAATAATATTGCTTTGATAAGATAACTGATATTGCAGGTCTACAATTTCCTGCAGCCGGCGTTTCTTGGTTTCCAATGATACATCATCTGTAAACCTACGTTCAGCAAGGGTGCCGGGGCGTTCACTGTAAAAATAAGTATAGCTTAAATCGTATTTACTATAGCTCATTATATCCATGGTTTGCAGATGATCTTCTTCCGTTTCTGTACAAAAACCAGCAATGATATCTGAACTAATACCACAATCTGGAATAATTTTTCTAATCTGGTCAACCTTGGCCATATACCATTCCCTGGTATAGGTTCTATTCATTAATTGTAATATTCTGTTACTGCCACTTTGTACAGGAAGATGTATATAGTTACAGATATTCTCATATTTTGCAATGGTGTGTAATACATCATCCGTTATGTCCTTAGGGTGCGAAGTGCTAAACCTTACCCTTAATTCAGGGCTAACCAAGGCAACTTTTTCCAACAAATTGGCAAAGTTGACAATAGTGGTATTATCATTGGCTACCCAGTAATAACTGTCAACGTTTTGCCCTAGTAAGGTTACATCCTTAAAACCGCGGTTAAATAGGTCTTTGGCCTCTTCTACTATTGAATCAGCATCACGGCTGCGTTCACGGCCACGGGTAAACGGTACCACGCAAAAACTACACATATTATTGCAGCCGCGCATAATAGATATAAATGCATTTACGCCATTACTTTGTAATCGTACCGGCGATATATCAGCATAGGTTTCATCCCTGCTTAATAATACATTCACTGCTTTTTGGCCGGTTTCGGCCTCTTCAATTAGGCCGGGTAAACTGCGGTACGCATCGGGGCCCACCACCATATCCACCAATTTCTCTTCCTCCAGCAATTTACTTTTTAAGCGCTCTGCCATGCATCCCAAAACGCCAACCAACATACCTGGTTTAGCCTGTTTTAATTTTCTAAATTCGGTAAGGCGCTTACGTACTGTTTGCTCAGCTTTTTCTCTTATAGAGCAGGTGTTTACAAAAATCAAATCAGCTTCCTCTGTGTTTAAGGTGGCGCCAAAACCTTCTTTATGTAAAATAGAAGCTACAATTTCACTATCGCTAAAATTCATGGCGCAACCATAACTTTCTATATAGAATTTTTTTCTGTAGCTGTTTTCATCTAGGGCAAATGGCGCAAAAGCTTCACCTTGCCTGGCTTCATCATGTTCTTTGGCAGTTATTTGCAGCGTATCCATTTATAAAAATCCTTGTTTTAAAATATTTGTTTATTTATTTGGTTGCCGGCTATGGTTCCATATCGGCTTTTGTTGTGTCACTCACTTGTACTCCATATCAATTTGCAGCAAAGCCTAATTGTTATTGTAATAATTGGTATCGGCCAGTGATAACAGTCTGCAAAAATATATAAAAATTGTTGTACTGACTGTTTGACAGTTTATTAACATTATTATAGGAAGCCCAAAGTAAATTTGCGGTCAAGAATAGCGTTATTCGTTTTCAGGTAAAGTATATCTTAGTGTTATGAATTTGTTGGATAGTGTTGTATTTTTTGCCGAGGCATAGGAGAACGATGCTGTGTGCGACGCAAGTAAAGCTGATAATAGAAGAATAGCCGGGTTCATAATAATAATGTGCATGTAAACCTTAAATAATCACATGAGTAAACACGCTTTATTAAGCATTGTATGTTTTGCAATGGTATTTATGTCGAGTGCGCAGGATTATATACCTGTAAAAGTGCTGCCTTCAGAAATTTTTAAAACAGTAAAAAAAGACCAGAACGATACTGCCAAATGGACCTGGAAACGGGGTGGTATGGTAAACCTGAATGTGGCCCAGGGATCGTTAAGTAACTGGGCATCGGGCGGTGATAATTTTACAATTGCAGTGGCTTCGTACCTGAATTATCATATTTTAAATAAAGGGCCCAAGCATAATTGGGACAATAGTGCCGATTTTAATTTTGGGTATATTAATACCACATCGCTTGGCAGCCGTAAAAATGATGACAGGCTTGATGTTTTGTCTAAGTATGGTTATAGTATTGATAGTACCGGAAAATGGTATTTATCTGCCTTGTTTAATTTCAGGTCGCAGTTTTTTGATGGTAATTCTTACAGTAATAATGTGGCCACTTTAAATTCTACTTTATTATCGCCGGCTTACTTATTTCTGGCCGCTGGTTTTGATTTTAAACCTTATAAACATTATTCCCTGTTCTTTTCCCCGGTTACAGAACGTATGACAATTGTAGCCAGCAAAAGACTTTCTGACAAAGGCTTATACGGTGTACCAGCCGGCAGCCATTCTATTAACCAGATTGGTGCTTTTGCTTCTACTACATTTACTTCTCCGGTGTTTAAAAATGTTGTGTATAAAGGCAAGATGGATTTGTTTAGCGATTATGGCCACAACCCGGAGAATGTTGACATGTATTTTACCAACTTCTTTAATTTCAAAATAAACAAGTTTTTATCTGCCACCTATAACCTGGATCTTATTTACGATGACGATGTAAAGTTATTTGGTAAAAACAGCGATAGTCCGGGGCTGCAATTAAAAAGCCTGATTGGCATTGGGTTTTCTATGCCATTTAATGTAATTATGAATTAGGTAAGGCAGTATTATTTAGCAGGTCTTTACCAAATTGCAGAATGTATCCATTATTATCTTTTATGGCAAATTCCCGCATGCCATATTCAAAATCTTCAATTGGATAGTAAATATGCGGCGTGTCTTTTACTTTTTCCCATAATTCATCTATATCATCGGTATAGATATAAAATGTACCAGTAAATACTGGTTTTTCGTATGGCGTGTGTTCGTTGGGCACTGCGAACATGAAATCTACGCCATCTTTACGCATATGACACCAGCCCCATTCTTCGTTGAGTTCGCTAATTTCAAAAGCAAGTTGTAACTGGTAAAATGCTACAGTAGCTTTTAAATCGCTGGTCCACAACATAGGGGTAAGGTATTTATAATGCATCCGGTATTTTTAGGCTATTTCAGGAAAACTAATCCGGTTGGCTAACCAACTTTTGCTTACCGGCTGCAACCAGTTTTGTAATAACTCCTTTTTGGTTGCTACCAGGTTATTAAAATATAAAGTGGTTGGCAAAACAAATCCATTATCAACGGCATATTTTAATTGTGCCATAGGTAATAATTGTACTTTATCTTTTATTACAAAAGCTAAAGACTGCCTGTCGAACATATTTACGCCAGAAAGCGATTCAATTTGTTTGATAATTCTAACCGAACTATCCGTACTACATCCACTTACTCCGGTAACAGTTTCATCAGCCATGATAATTACAAACTGGCCGAATAACAAATTTGCATATCCTTTAACCGGAGTGCCATGTGTTTGCCAATCCTTTACAAAAGCGTCCAGTATTTCTTCTATTTGTAACGCTTCCTGCAGGGTAAATAAACGGCTGCTTTGGTAAATCCAAACTCTTGACAAATCGTGAAAATCTTCGGGTATATGTATTTGATAGTCAAAATTCATATTCAAAATTTAAAACGGAAAATAAAATTGTTGTTGTATGGCTGCAAATGTACAACAGATAAAACCCAATTATATAACAGGCCATAATTGAATGTAAAATCTTGTGTTATTATGCTAAACTGGCTGCAATTAATTCGGCAATATCAAGCACTTGTACATCGGCTTCTTTCTCCCGGTTTTTAACACCATCTGTTAGCATGGTATTGCAAAAAGGGCAACTGGATGCAATTACCTGTGGTTGTAAAGCCAACGCCTCATCAGCCCTTTCGATATTTATTCTTTTATCGCCGGGTTCATCTTCTTTAAACATTTGGGCGCCACCGGCACCACAACATAAGCCATTACTGCGACAACGTTTCATTTCTACCAGTTCGGCATCTAATACTTCCAGTACCTTTCGGGGTGCTTCGTAAATATGATTGGCGCGGCCCAAATAGCAACTATCATGAAATGTTATGCGCTTTCCTTTAAAGTCGCCACCTTCCTTTAGCTTTATTTTACCATCATCAATTAACTGTTGCAAAAAACTGGTATGGTGTATTACTTCGTAATGGCCACCTAATTCGGGGTATTCGTTTTTAAGGGTATTAAAACAATGCGGGCATGCTGTAACAATTTTTTTTATACCATAATTATTAAGTACCTGTATGTTTTGATAAGCCATCATTTGAAACAAAAATTCGTTTCCGGCCCTTCGTGCCGGGTCGCCGGTACAGGTTTCTTCCTTACCTAAAATAGCATATTTGATGCCTACCTTATCCAGTATTAAGGCAAAGGCTTTGGTAATTTTTTGGGCCCGTGCATCAAAACTTCCTGCGCAACCTACCCAAAATAAAATCTCGGGGGTTTCTCCGTTCATCATCATTTCGGCCATGCTGGGAACTTTCATATCAAAACATTTTTTCAAAATTAGGGCAAAATAAAATGGAAAAGCAACTGCCTTTCTACCGCTGATTTTTTTACCGAAAGTACAAGTGTGCGACGCAAGTAAAGCCCCATTTACCCACTTTAGTTGGGCTAAAAAATGGATTATTAAAACAAAAAGGGCATATTGCTATGCCCTTTTAAAAAATATATTTAAATATTAGCTTATGCCTAATAATTCCACATCGAAAATAAGGGTGCTATTGGGGCCAATTTGCGCACTTACCTGACGATCGCCATAACCAAGATGTGGTGGAATAAAGAAACGCCATTTGCTGCCCACGCCCATAAGTTGCAGACCTTCTGTCCAGCCCTTTATTACCATGTTTAAAGGAAACGTTGCAGGTTGGCCACGTTGAACCGAACTATCGAAAACAGTACCATCAATTAAAGTTCCGTGATAATGACAGGTTACTTTTTGTGTGGATGTTGGTTTTGCTCCGGTACCCTCGGTTAATACCATGTATTGTAAGCCACTGGGTAATGCTACCACTGCTTCATTGGCTGTATTGGCGGCTAAAAACTCCTGACCAGCCTGTAAATTGGCAGCCGCTTTTTCATTTTTTAAATTGAATAATTTATCTGCGATACTCATGCTATTTTTTTTGCAATATTAGGTGATAAAAAGAAAATTTCCAGCAAAACACCAGTGCTTAACAATTACTGTGATTATGATTTTAGAGATGCAATATCAATTACAAACCTGTAACGCACATCGCTTTTTAAAATGCGTTCATATGCTTCATTTATGTAATCTATTTTAATCACTTCCACATCAGAAGCGATATTATGGGCTGCGCAAAAATCAAGCATTTCCTGGGTTTCTTTTATACTGCCAATTAATGAGCCGATAATACTTCTGCGTTTCATGATTAATGGAAAAGCATGTATTTGAACCGGTGTTGGTGGTACACCAACAACAATCATAGTACCATTTGTTCTTAACAAATTTAAATAAGGAATATACTCGTGCTGTGCAGATACGGTATTAAGAATTACATCAAAATGGTTTTGTAAGCCCTTCATCGTTTCTGCATCGCTGGTTAGCGCGAAATGATGCGCCCCAAGGCGGGCAGCATCTGCAGCTTTAGATGGCGAAGTACTTAACATGGTAACTTCTGCGCCAAATGCTACTGCAAATTTTACAGCCATATGGCCCAGGCCTCCCAAACCAAGTACAGCTACCCTATCTCCCTTTTTTACACCAACATGTTTTAAGGGTGAATAGGTGGTAATGCCCGCACAAAGTAATGGAGCCACACCTTCTAATGGTAATGCATCCGATACTTTAAGCGTATAATTTTCATCTGTAACAATTACAGTTGAATAACCGCCCTGACTAATGGTAACACCATCTTTTTCGTAGCCATTATAAGTGCCAGTCATCCCTTTATCGCAATACTGTTCATCGCCAGATTTACAATTATCGCATTCGCGGCAAGAATCAGTAAAACAGCCAACGCCGGCTAAATCTCCAACTTTAAACTTGGTAACATGTGCGCCTACTTTAGTAATTCTGCCAACAATTTCATGGCCGGGTACCATGGGGTAAATAGAATTGCCCCACTCATTACGTACCTGATGAATATCAGAATGGCAAACGCCGCAATACAAAATATCCATTTGAACATCGTGCGGCCCCACCTCCCTGCGATTAAAATTAAAAGGTGTTAACTGTGAAGTTGCAGACTGCGCTGCATATGCATTTGTATGTGACATGTTTATTTTTTTTAAGCTAAAACAAAAATATACTATTGAACATGGATTATGTTCTATTTATTAAATATTGATGGCTAATAACAATATATTACCTGATTCGTAAAAAAAAAATACAATTGAATGGAATATTGGCCAGGCATTTGTAAATAATGAGGCTTTACTTGCGTCGCACTCTTGTACAACAGAAATTTTACTCAGCTTTATACTCAATATCCGTAAAAAATAATTTAAGCCTTACATTTATACAGGCAATTTGCAACAATAATCAGTAGTAAAAAGGTATATGCAGCAATTCACGACTATTATACTAAAATTTGAAGAAAAGGGTGAAAAGACCGGTTGGACTTACATTGAAATCCCTACTGACATTACTGAGGCACTTTTACCGGGCAATAAAAAATCGTTTAGGGTAAAAGGAAAGCTGGACGAGTATAGCTTTAAGCAGGTAGCCCTATTACCCATGGGTGATGGAAAATTTATTATGCCCTTAAAGGTGGATGTAAGAAAAGCCATCAAAAAACGCAAAGGAGCTATGGTGCAGGTTTCACTAATATTGGATGAAACACCATTTATAATTTCTGAAGATTTATTGGTATGCCTGGAAGATGAGCCGATTGCACTTCAAAACTTTAATAAATTACCGCTAAGCCATAAAAAGTATTACACCAAATGGATTGAGAGCGCTAAAACTGCCGAAACAAAAGCAAGGCGCATAGCCGTTTCCGTTATTTCGCTTGCCACAGGGAAAACTTTTGGCGAAGCCATGAAAGCCATTAACATTAAATAAAAAATGGGAGTTCATTGCTGAACTCCCAATATTATAACAGATTAATACTAATACTGTTTTGTAACAACTACCAACGGTTGTTAGAATAAGCAGGCTTCTTAGGACGATCTTCCTTAGGTCTTGCTTCGTTTACTTTAATGGCACGGCCATCAACTGTAGCGCCATCAAGTTCTTTGATTGCTTTTTCAGCGCCTTCTTTATCAGCCATTTCTACAAAACCAAAGCCACGGCTACGGTTAGTAAATTTGTCCATGATAACTTTAGCAGATGTAACTTCACCATACTCTGCAAAAAAACCTCTTAAGTCTTCGTCTTGTACTGCGAAGCTTAAATTTGAAACATAAATGTTCATACTAAATAATTAATAAAATAAAAATGCTTGAGAAAAAACAGGCGTAACGTAACTGACTAACTATTTATTAAATATGCGTAGCAGAAATATCGATCACTAAACTGTAGAACTCAAATTGACAGTGCAAATGTAAGCTTATTACCGCAGACTGTTGGTATTATTTTTTTAAGCAGCTAAAAACAATACAATATTATCAGTATGGTTCTGAGTTGGTAATTACTACATTAACCATTTTCTATCGGATTAAATACATAACAAGTGCTTATGCCCAGATATATTCTTAAAGTACAAGAGTGCGACGCAAGTAAAGCCCTTTTCTTGTACTTCTGCAGGGCTAGTAATAAAATTACACTGCGGGCTCTTGCTGACTAAGACAATGAAAGCTACCAAGGCCCCAAATTATTTCTACTGAATCGATACCAATTACCTGTTTGTTTGGGAAACATGTCTGAATAATTTGTAATGCTTTATCATCTTTTGGGCACCGGTAAGTGGGCACAATAACAGATTGATTAGCTATGTAAAAATTGGCATATGATGCCGGAAGCCGTTGATCCTCATAAATTACCGCATCGGGCATGGGTAGCTCTACAATATTTAACTGGCGGCCATTAAGCAACCTCATTTGCTGCAACTGATGAAGGTTGTTTTGCAACAAATGATAGTTTTCATCCAGTTTATTTTCTTCTACAACCGTAATAACGGTATCATCATTTACAAAACGCACAGTATCATCAATATGCCCGTCTGTATCATCGCCAACAATACCATCGTCTACCCAAAGCACTTGCTTAACCCCGTAATAATTATATAAATACTGCTCAATCTGCTCCTGATTTAAATGCGGGTTTCGATTCTTGTTCAATAAACAGGCTTTAGAAGTAACCAATGTGCCTTTTCCATTAAACTCTACTGAGCCTCCTTCCATAATTATACCGGGATAGTACACCGGAATATTATAGTGTTGGGCAATTTTGGTTGGTATAATATCATCCAAATCGTAGGGGGGATATTTACCGCCCCAGGCATTATAATTCCAATCAACTACCACTTTTTTTATTTCAGCTTCGGGATTAATTAAAAAAGCAGGACCATGATCCCTACACCAGGCATCATTGGTAGGATGCATAAAAAATGATACATTCAACATATTGGCTCCAGCATGCTCAATATGCTTAGTGGCAAATGCCTGCATAACAGCATCTACTACATTTATACATACTCTTTCATGTTTAGCCAATTCTTGTATAAATTGGCAATAGTATGGGTAAATAGCATCTATTTTACCAGGCCAGGAAGCTTCTTTATGAGGCCAGCTTAACCAGGTGGCAGTATGCGGGGCAAATTCTGCGGGGAAATAATACCCTAAATCAGCAGGTGTGTTGGATAACGCTGTCATTAATCTTCGTCTATAAATCTTTTAGTAATAGGTTGGTAAGAATCAATTCTTCTGTCGCGCATAAAAGGCCAGTGTGTGCGGTAACGATCAGTTAATTGCAGATCTAATTCCTGCACATGTATTTCTTCTGTGGTATGTGAAGCCTTATACAATAAAGTACCAAAAGGATTAGCTATAAAGGAGCCACCCCAAAATTGCATAGAACCATCCTGCTCATAACCACATCTATTTACACTTACTACATGTAAACCATTGGCTACGGCATGGCTGCGCTGAATGGTTTGCCATGCGTTGTATTGTTCAGTATTAGTAGCTTCATCCTGTGTTTTATGCCAGCCGATAGCGGTAGGATAAAATAAAATTTCGGCACCCATTAAAGCAGTAATTCTTGCAGCTTCCGGATACCATTGATCCCAGCAAATTAACACCCCGATTGTAGCAAATTTTGTTTTAAACACTTTATAACCAAGGTCGCCTGGAGTAAAGTAGAATTTTTCGTAATAAGAAGGGTCATCAGGTATATGCATTTTGCGATATTTACCCAAATAAGTACCATCCGCGTCTAGAACAGCCGTAGTATTATGGTAAATACCCTGGGTTCTTTTTTCAAATAAGGAGGCTATAATAACTACTCCTAACTCGGCAGCCAGTTTACCCAATGCATCTGTTGAAGGTCCGGGAACGGACTCGGCCAAATTAAAATTATCGTAATCTTCTACATCACAGAAATATAGAGAAGTAAACAATTCCTGCAAACAAATAATTTGGGCTCCTTTTGCAGCAGCTTCTTTTATTTTTAATACCGCTTTCTCAAAATTTGAAATTTTATCAGCAGTGCAGTTCATTTGAACCAAACCTACCCGTACTTTATGCATATTTCACTTTTTTAAAACCTTGCAAAAATACATGAAAATGGCTTTTCCAAAAGGGAAATAACAGTTAGTACATTTTGGAGGTGGGCTTTAGTAAGTAATGCAACTATACTTGCCACGCTCGGTTCATCGTTCCGATTCTTTGTGGCATCATAAAAAAGCCAGGAATTAGTGCAAGAATTATCCAATCTTAGCATTCTTAAAAAAAAAAGGGTAGCTATTGCTACCCTTGCGATGATATTAGATTACTTACCACTTTTTAGTTTTAACATAATCCCGGCTCATTCTGATACTATCAAAAGGATCGCCTTTACAAACATCCTGTTCTACAAACCAGTGTTTTAATCCGGCGGTTTTTCTTGCAGCAAAAATGCGGTCAAAATCAATATCACCATTACCCACTTCTGCAAAAGCACCACTAGTTCTGTCTTTATCTTTCACATGCCATAGAGGAAAACGACCAGGGTTTGCCTCAAATAATGCCACAGCATCTTTTCCAGCCTTACTTACCCAATATAAATCCAATTCCATTTTAACTTTATTGCTATCAGTTTGATTCAAAAGCAAGTCATATGGCATGGAACCGCCTACATTTTCAAATTCAAAGTCGTGGTTATGGTAACAGAATTGCATATTTGCTTTGTTACAAACCTCGGCTGAGCTGCTTAGCAAATCTGGTAAAGGTTTATATAATTCTGCTGTTCTTTCTGCTGGTGGCAACCAGGCGCAAACCATATATTCCAATTTTAATTCTGCGGCATCATCTACCGCCTTTTGCCAGCCATTTGTTAGCGTAGCAGTTGCATTAGTAGTTCTGCCAGTAACATAATGTGAACTAATAGGTTTTAAACCCAGGTTGTTGCAAATAGTAGCGAATTCTTTGGCTGTTTTACCAAAAAAAGTTCCGTTATATCCAAATAACTCTATTTCGTTGTAACCCAGTTTGCTTAATTTCTCCAAAGAACCGGTTACGTCTTTGGCTAAAGCATCACGAAGTGTATACAATTGAATACCCAGTGCTTTCTTTTTGGGTGCAGCCAGCAATGTAGATGATAAACCAATACCTGCAGCAGTAAATGCAAGTGATTTAACAAATGTTCTCCTTTCCATATAGTAAGTTTTATGGACTGAATATAGTGCTTATTATTAAACAAAACGATTAGAAATGAATAAATTAATAATCCATTTTATTCATTGCTGCCATAAATGAGGAACGATGCAGTGAGTGACACAAGAGAAGATGAGTAAAGGATCAATTGCATGCCATATAAATAATACCAATAGATTGATAAATAAAAAAGCCTCCATCATGTGGAGGCTTTTTATTTATTTAAGTTTAGATTACCCTTCAGAAACCTGGAAAGTAATGCTTTGCTTTTGACGGTAAATTACGTTTCTACCATTTTGAACTGCAGGAGTCCAGGCTGGTCCTTTTTTGATAACACGTACTGCTTCTTCTTTGGTACCATAACCTGGGTCATTAAGTGCTTGTACCTCAGAGATATTTCCGTTTTTATCTACAAGAAATGAAACAATAACAGTATAGTTGGCAGGAGGTGCTCCATTATCAACTGGCACGTTACTATTTAAATTTCTTTCCAGATATTTTGTCCAGGCACCAGATCCACCTGGAAATTTAGCTTCAATTTGCACAGTTTTGAACTCTTTATCATAGTCTTCTACTTGTGCTTTTGGGGCTTCTACCTGTCCGGTACTTTGTTCTACCGGAGGTGCGATTACATCGGACTTTTCACCTTCCTGATTGATGGTACCAATTTTAGTATCATCCAATTTATCTTGTTCAGGTGGCTTTTCATCTGGCTTAACCTCTTCATCTTTTACAATTTTAGGAGGTGTAAACTTTGTAATCTCCACTTTTGGTGGTTCCACTTTTGGTGGTGGTGGAGGTGGTGGTGGCTCAGGTTTTTTCTCATCCTGCTTTACGTCAGCAAGAGAAACATCTTCCACCAGAATTTGAGTCTGTTTTTCCGGCACAACGTATTTGGCCAAAACACTTCCTAAAAAAACCAATAAACAAATGGCAAGCATGCTTGTCACTGATATGATTAGTCTTTTTTTGTAGGTTTTACGCAGGTCGTATGCCCCATACTCTTTATTTCTACCCTCGAAAATTAAATCGAGGATATCTGCGGTTAAAATTTTATTTATGTCCATTGCTCGGGAATTAATTGATTTAATTGAAATCCTGATAATATCCTAATTACCAGAACTTTGTTCTGTTATTTTAATCAACTGATCTTCATCAGGAGAGATATCAACAAGTGCATATCTTTTAATAACGTTAATTGACATTTCATCAAGAATATCAATTACATTTTTATAAGTGCTTTCATCACTTGGCTTGATAACTACCACCATATCAGAAGTATCTGTTGATTGCTTTTTTTGGATAAGAACGTCTCTGATATCTTTAAAATTAGATGCTTTGAAGTTTGTTCCAGTAGCATCTGCTTTTAAAATTCCCTCATAATAGAACACATTATTATCCTTTCCCAGCAAAATGGTAAGCGCACCAGATTCTTTAGCCTTATTCTGCTCTTCCGGAGTAGCTCTGTCATCCGGCAAGTTCAGCTTCATTGCTGTTGGCTGGCTCATTGTAGTAGTAAAGATAAAAAATGTTATCAGCAGGAAACCTAAGTCCACCATTGGAGTAAGGTCTACCCTAGTTGACATTTTTTTCCCTTTCTTGACGCCGGGGCCTTTCTTATGTTTCCCCCCGCCGCCCGAGGTATCCATTTCTGCCATGATAAAACATTTAAATTTTTAAAAATATATTTCTATTATTCAATAAAAGCTATTCTTCAGATTTTGCATCCTTACTCATTGACTGTTTCCAAAGGTCTGATCCTTGTGGAACACTCTCAGGGTTGGTAACCATTTGAAATTTAAAGAATTCATTCTTTTTAAATGCAGTAATTACATTTTTAAAAGATGGATACTTTGCAATGTTATCTCCTTTGAGCAATAAGTTAGGCTTTTGTCCTGCATAAACTGTAGCTACAGCTCTCATCCAATCTATCAATTCATTATTAGACGTGTCTTTACAAGGAATACCCGGTAAAGTTTGGTCTGTCATTTTATCAACAGGGATGGTAGCTTGCTGCTTTAATTGATTGATGGCAACCCCAATAAAAGGCGCTTTTACCAAAGCGGCTATTTCAGCATCAGTTAGTCCAAGATTTTTGGAGCTATTAATTGTAGAAATAATTTCCTTTTTATTTGCCTTATCGATGGAATTATCCCCTGTAGAAAGGAAAACTTTTCCATCTTTATTCAAAGTAATAAGTACCACATCCTTTTCAGGTGCAACTTTAGAAGCAACTGAGTTAGGTGTGCTTACCGGAACAGCCTCAGAAGGCTTAAACTTTGTAGTAAGAATGAAGAATGATAACAGCAAAAAAGCAACATCGCACATCGCAGTCATATCGACACTCGTACTTTTTCGTGGTAATTTAGGTCTTGACATTATGTAAATATTTTATAACTTCTGATAAGTAGATGCAACAACCTTTATATTCCACAAATAAATGTTCAATTTATTTGTAGTTAGCTGCGAAGCTTTGTGTTAAGGTAAAACCTGATTCATCTATACCAAAAGTGATAGAATCAATTTTAGTGGTAAACACGTTGTACATAATAATTGCAATTGCAGATGTACCAATACCTAATGCAGTGTTATACAATGCCTCAGAAATACCTTGAGAAAGTTTCTGAGCAGCTTCACCACCACCACTCTCACCAAGAGCAGAGAAAGAACGAATCATACCCATAACCGTACCCAACAAACCTAATAATGTTGCAACAGAGGCAATAGTTGAAAGGAAAACCAGATTTTTCTCAAGCATTGGAAGTTCAAGAGCAGTAGCTTCTTCAACCTCTTTCTGGATATTTAACACCTTTTGCTCAGTTGTTAATTCACCATTTGAAATCATTTCTTTATACTTACGTAAGCCGGCTTTCATAACATTACCAACAGAACCTTTCTGTTTGTCGCATTCAGCCATAGCTTTATCAACATCTTTATTGGCAAGGTGGTACTGTACTTTGCGGATAAACTCGGCAATACTGCCTGTTCCTGTAGCTCTTGTAACAGTTAAAAATCTTTCAATTACAAATGTTAACACAGTCAACATCAATCCAATCAATAAAGGCACAATAATACCACCTTCATACATACGAGGGAAGTTTCCTTTAGGACCCTGATGATCAGGCCAAAATCCCCCTTCCATATCAGGGGCAGTGAAGTTACTTGAAGCACCGAGAACATAACGCCAGATAACATACCCAAGAATGATACAGGTAAGTGGCGCAATCCAGGAAATGGAATTACTCTTTTTTACTGGTTGTACAGAAGTTGTGCTTTTAATTGCCGCAGTTGCAGCTGGTTTTGTTTCAGCCATGACACAATTGATTTTTGGTTAAAAATTTTAAGATTACAATTCTAATGAAAATTCATTTGAAATAGCAAGTTTATTTCAAATAATTTGATTGGGTGCACAAATTAAAAACTTTATTTAACGCCACCAACATGATATTTTCTTTTTTATAAAAAAACCTGCTGTTTTTTTTTAATAAACCCTTTATTGTGAACAAATCGCTTCTAATCAGTCACTTTTCTTCGAAATTTTCAGAAACCCCTATTTTAATGCGTAAATTTTACAGAATGAGCAAATCTGTAAATAACAGCTTTATTTTTTAATACCTGCAATATGGAAAAAAATTATCAGGATTCTTTTATAAAAACCATTTACTTCAATCTATTTATCAGCACTGTACCTAAACATTCTTATGCAAACGTTTGCGTTGTGATTAAATTTATTTACCCGAATAAATTTTTGTTTTTTTATTAGTTAGTCTGTGCCATAAACCTCAAGAAATGAATTGCCGGCAATATTCAAATGCGGTAGTAAACATATAAAGATTTACGAAATTTAAAACTGATTAACCGCTTAACAAATATTGCATGGGTTAATGGATTCGAAATAGCAGTATTACAATTATTCCAGTACATTTATTCTTTAAACTATTAATCATTTATGAAGAAAGTACTGCTATCTATTTTGGTTTTAGCTACTGCTACTCTCACTTTTGCGCAAAAAAAGAAAGAGGTAGTTCCCATTGTAAAATCAGATTCAATTCCACCAAAACCTGCAAAACCTCCTACCGGTCCAAAAAAATATCAGGATCTTATTACAGAAAAAGCAATTTCAAAGCCCGGTTTATTCACCGTTCATAAAATTGATGAGAAATGGTATCTGGAAATACCTGATTCAATTATGAAAAGGGAAATTATGGCAATCACCAGATTTAGTAAGGCTGCCGGCGGTGGAAATATTTATGGCGGCGAAGAGGCGAATGAACAAACTATTTCATGGGAAAGAGGACCAAAAGACAATGTTTTTCTAAGGGTTATTACTACCATAAGTGTAGCAGATTCTACCAATCAAATTTATAAGGCTGTTACCAACTCAAATTTAAATCCAATTGCTGCTGCTTTTGAAATAAAAGCATTGGGAAAAGACTCCACCAGTGTTATTATTGATGTTACTGATTTCTTTAATGGTGACAATCAGGTTATTAATATTGACCCCAGTGGTAAAAAATTCCTGAATCTGGCTAATTTGGCCAGTGACAGAAGCTATATTAAAACAATAAACAGCTACCCTATTAATATTGAAGTAAAAACAGTAAAAACCTATAATTCTTATCCCAATTTAGGTTTTGGCAGCTCACCCTTCCCATCAGCTACATTGCCTGCGGCATACGCAGCGGGCGCTGTTACATTTGAAATGAATACCTCTTTTATACTGTTGCCTAAAACGCCCATGACAAGAAGATATTTCGACCCAAGGGTAGGGTATTTTGCTGATTACTATACAGTTTTTTCCGACAATCAGCAGAAAGTTCAGGAAGATGTTTTTGTTACAAGATGGAGACTGGAACCCAAAGAGGAAGATTTGGATAAATTTAAAAGAGGTGAATTGGTTGAGCCAAAGAAACCTATCATTTATTATATAGATCCAGCTACTCCCAAGCAATGGAGACCATACCTGATTGCCGGTGTAAATGACTGGCAAAAAGCATTTGAAAAGGCTGGCTTCAGAAATGCAATTATGGCAAAAGAATGGCCGGAAAATGATACCACTATGAGTTTGGAAGATGCCAGATACTCTGTTTTACGCTATTTTGCTTCTGATATAGAAAATGCCTATGGCCCCAATGTACACGACCCACGTAGCGGAGAAATTCTGGAAAGCCATATTGGATGGTACCATAATGTAATGCAATTATTGCACGATTGGTATTTTATTCAAACCGCGGCTGTTGACCCCAAAGCAAGAACCATGAATTTTGATGACAGCCTTATGGGACAACTAATCCGTTTTGTATCTTCCCATGAAGTTGGCCATACCCTTGGTTTAAGACATAATATGGGTAGCAGTAGTAAAACCCCCGTTGAATTATTAAGAAATAAAGCCTGGGTTGAAGCAAATGGGCACACTGCCTCTATTATGGACTATGCCCGCTTTAATTATGTAGCTCAGCCCGAAGACAATATCTCAGAAGTAGGGTTATTCCCCCGTATAGGAGCCTATGATAAATGGGCTATTCAGTGGGGGTACACACCTACCAATGCCAAAGATGCTAAGGAAGATGCAAAAATTACCAATAAATGGATAATTGATAGCTTAAGCGCCAATCCACGACTTTGGTTTGGAACAGAAACCAATCCATTCGATCCGCGTTCCCAAACAGAGGACCTAAGCGATAATAATGTAAAAGCCAGCGAATACGGTATTAAAAATTTACAACGCATAGTGCCCAATTTAAATACATGGACAAAAGAGGAAGCTGATAAATACGACAACCTGTACAATATGTACAACCAGGTTACCACTCAATTTAGCCGCTATATGGGCCATGTACTTAAAAACGTTGGCGGAATTTACGAAACACCCAAAAGCGTAGAACAACAAGGCGATGTATATGAACCAACGCCTAAAACCATGCAACAGGATGCAGTAGGCTTTTTAAATAAGCAATTATTTACAACACCAAACTGGCTGTTAGATAAAAGCCTTCTAAATAAATTTAGCAATCCGGTTGCTGCAGAAACTGTTGGAAATATTCAAACCAATATTTTAAATAGTTTAATCAGCTCTTCCAGGTTAAACAGGTTAGCCATTACTGCCAACCGCTTTGGTGCAGCTAATACCTATGCTGCTGAAGATTTGCTAAACGATGTTAAAAAAGGTGTTTGGAGCGAACTTAGCACCAAAAAGCCAATTGATAATTTACGCCGTAACCTGCAAAAGTCATATGCAGAAACACTAATGGCTATTATTAACCCGGCCACACCAGCTGCCAGTGGCTTTACATTGGCGGGTTTTGGTAGCATAAACATCAAAAACACGGATATCCCATCTATTGTTAGGGCGCATTTAACCAGCCTTAGAGCAGATATTCTTGCCGCTATTCCAGGCACTACTGATAAGTTAAGCAAGTATCACCTACAAGATGTTGCAGAGCGTATTAAAAGAGCACTTGAACCAAAATAATCATACTTTTATTTTCATAAAAAGCACCCAAAAAAGGGTGCTTTTTTTTTGCTTGCAATGGCACGATTTAAGCATTTTCTCTGAGCCAGACAATTGTAGTATCTGGCAGCTTTACTTGCGTCGCACACTTGTACTTTCTGATTAAAAGGCAACAATAAAAATGTATTTGATTGATTCTAACATTATACCAATTGTAAATTCACGTGCTGTTATAATGTTTTTACTGCCCGGCAATAGGCGAACTCATAAGTGTGCGACGCAACGGATGCTTAATTATTAATCAGCTGCCTGGCTAATCATATGCATTTGTATAAACCATTTTAAAAATTATGCTACATGCCAACAAGCATTTAGTTTTGCAACCTATGAGCGATTATATTAACATTGGTAAGCTGGCAGCTGTTTTTGGGGTAACAGGTGAACTAATATTAAAACATGCACTGGGTAAAAAAATTAGTTTTAAACCCGGCGAAGCCATTTTTGTGGAAGAGAAAAAGGATGCTTACCTACCCTATTTTGTAACATCGGCCAAAGCCAAAACAGAGGATGAAACCATATTACAAATTGAAGATATTGATTCAAGGGAAAAGGCAATGATATTATTAAGAAAACAAGTATGGTTGCCACAGGAAGATTTTAGAAAAATGGTGGCAAAAAATTCACCTATTGGCTTATTGGGCTATACCATTTTGGAGGAAGGAACTGCATTGGGCATTATTGAGGAAGTAATAGAACAGCCTCATCAGGTGTTACTTAGCTTTATAAAAGAAGAAAAAGAAGTTTTAATACCCTTGCATGATGCCACTTTGGTGAATATTGATCACAAAAAAAAGGAAGTACATGTAGTACTTCCTGATGGCTTGCTGGATGTTTATTTAAATGTTTAGTATTCTGTTTTTACCCAGTTTACATTTCTTTCTTTGAGGTAGTTGAGTATATAATTAAAACAACTCTCATACTTACCAACCAATTCGGGTGGAAAAACACCTTTATCGCTGAACAATCCTGCAGCAAATGCATTTACGGCTGCGGTACAGGTATACCCTGTTGTTCTGGACATTGAAGAGGTTTGTGTTGCAGTATCGTACCTGTCAAGCATATTATATTCAATTGTTTTTTTCACACCATTGGATTTACCTTTTACTACCACTTTCATAATGGTAAATTCTTCCTCGCCGGGTTGCAGTTTCCACTCGTTTAGCAAAATGGCAGAGGTATAATGCAAAGGAATTATTTCCTGGTTGTTATACTGCATAGGTGTTTCGGCAAAAAAGCCACTGCGTTGTAATGCGATAATCATGGCTGCATGGCCGGGATAACGCAGGGTTTTCTCCTTCATATCAGGCACATGAGGCATAGTAAACAAAATAGAACGTAAACCATCAGTATTAAATGATTCTAAGGTACCTACCTCATCAAATTCCATTAAATCAATTTCAGTTAATGCCGGCTTTACCACAATTTTACCATTTTCCTTTAAACGTGCCGGGCGGGTATATTCTTCGATAACATCGATTGGTGAAAATGGTGCTTTATACTCAAATGGCTTTTTACGTGTTTTGGGCAATCCGCCAACATAGCATTCAAAGCTTTCGAGTTCCATGATTTCATTGTAGTATCCAATTACCAGGTTACTAACCCCAGGGGCAACACCACAGTCAACTATAGCAGTTATATTTCTCTCTTTTGCAAGCTTATCAAGTGATAAAGCATCTTCGGGGAAAAAAGAGATATCTACCACGTTTTTACCTGCTTCTATTACCGCTTTTAAAGTATTAAAACCCATAAAACCGGGCACTGCTGTTACTACCATATCAAAGGGCGCCAGCATGGCAGTATACGCTTCATATGCAGTAAGGTTTGCTGTAACAGTTGTGATGGATGCATTCCTGGTGGTTAAGATAGATAGTGCCTGTTCGCTGGCATCGAAAGAAGTTACTTCGTGCTGAAGGGCCAGATCTAATGCCATTGTTCTGCCTACCATACCTGCACCTAATACTGCGATTTTCATATAGCTTTATTTAAGTGGGCAAAGCTAATAAACAGAAAGCAGATTATTGGGAGATTATGTATTGCAAAAGTTGGAGCTATTTTCCTGCTTTTAATCAATAAGCTTTTGATGATATATATACAGGCGCACAAGTGTGCGACGCAAGGATGCTTAAATTATTTTCGCCAGCTGATAACAAAAAAGATAGTTATAAAAAGAGGAGGAATTAAGCTGTAACAAAGCTTTCTTTTATCTTGTTGCACAAGTCGCATTCAATCATCTTTTCTGCAGTGATGATCATGTTTTTAAAAGCTTTATCGTTACTTATGCCATGACCGATGATTACGGGTTTTGCAACACCCAACACTGGTGTACCGCCATAATTTTCGTAATGAAAACGGTGGAAATAGGGATCGTTACTTACGTTGCGGTGTTCGGCCAAATCAAAGAAAGATTCTGCCATTTTCAGGATGACATTGCCGGTAAAACCATCGCAAACAGTAACATCTACTTTATCGTGGAAAAAATCACGCCCTTCAATATTACCAATAAAATTGACTTTGCTGTTTTCCTTTAGTAAGGGGTAGGTAGTTTGTGCCAATGAATTGCCTTTACCTTCTTCTTCACCCACATTTAAGAGACCAACACGGGGATTATCGACATTATGAATATACTGAGCGTAAAGACTACCCAAAACGGCAAATTGATTTAATTGCTCGGGTTTACAATCTACATTAAGACCCACATCAAGCAATACGCCTGTATTACCATTTAATTTTGGCACAACAGTAGAAATGGTAGGTCTTAATACGCCTTCAATAGTTTTAATGGTATACATGGTACCAACCAGCATAGCGCCGGTATTACCAGCACTTAAAAAAGCATCTACTTTACCTGAAGAAAGTAAGTGAAAACCAACTGCAATAGAAGAACGTGGTTTTTCTTTTAGGGCCCTGGTAGGTGGTTCATGATAACCAATTACTTCGGGGGCATGGATTACTTTAACAGAGGACATATTGATTTGATATTCCTCCAATAAAGGCTGAACGAGTGATTCATCACCTATACAAAATATAGTAGCCGGACCTGAATTTGAGGCAAGATATAATTGCAGACCTTTAACCGCTTCCAGCGGTGCAAAATCTCCACCCATCATGTCTAATGCAATATTCATGTCCGGCAAGCTACGATTATGTGTTGAAAAACTATGCTTTTAATGGCGCTTTTTCGCTAACTACTTTACCCTTGTACATTAATTTACCTTCGCTAACATGTGCGCGGTGACGTACATGTAATTCACCAGTGGTAGAATCTGTACTTAAAGTAACTTCCTGTGCTACATAGTGAGTTCTTCTTTTTGCACTACGTTGTTGCGAATGTCTCCGTTTTGGATTTGGCATGATGCTAAATTTTATACTATCAAAAAAATGTATACCTATTATGCGACCTTACGGCCATTAATTTCCTAAATCTTTAAATTGCTCTAATCCTTTCCACACAGTACCCGTAGTGGTATCTTTTCTGGCCTCTTCTTCCATTTTACGCAATTTTTCTAATACCTCCTTATTACATTGCGGGCCACCCATTTCTTCTTCGTTACACATACGCTGCATGGGAATACTGAGGTTTACAAACTCATATATCCAATCTCCAACATATATATGACTGTCGTTTTTGCCAATATAAAAAACGTCAGGATCTTCCTCCTGTTCGTTCATTGTAGTTGGCTCATCTACCAATTTAATGGTCATTTTAAACTCATCCCACAATTGCAGGTTAAGATTGTTGCCACATCTGTCGCAGGCAACATCTGCTTTACCGCCCACATCAAATTTTAACAACATGAAAGAATTATTCTTCTCCAATTGCAGTTTTATTTCTGCAATACAGTTAGAAAAATCCTGTTGGCCATAGTGTGCAAAGAACTTCTCATTTACCTGATAATCAAATAAATGAATCCCAGGTTTTAGCCCCACAAATGCAATTTCATACTCTCTTCGATGGTTCATAGCACTTTTTTTGGGAACGCAAAGGTAATAGATTTTAATATTATAGCCAAAGTAATATCAAAGTTGAAGAAAAACTGATGCCCTTCTTTCAGAAAAAATACCTGAATAGCCACATTTTATTAATAAAATAACGGCAGTGCCTAACAAAGAAAGCCTTTTATCGGATATTTTTAAACCATGAATTGGAAAAATGGCCTAAAGCAACTGTATTTACCATTGATATTATTGGCAAGCATTTTATTTGTAACCTGGTTTTCTATAAACCCGCTTAGGGTAGAAACTTATTATTACAATGGACTTTACCCATTCATATCAGGATTGTTAAGAATAATCAGCGGCTGGCTGCCTATTAGTATTGGTGACATATTATATACAATCGCAGGCATTTGGTTTTTATTCAAAATTGTTCATTTTTTTAAGCGGCTTTTTAATAAACAAGTTACCAGGGTTTATTTATGGCAATGTTCAAAGAAAATTATCAGTTTTGGCCTTAGCGTATACCTTATTTTTTATGTGTGCTGGGGTATTAATTATAACCGGCTGGGCATTGCTTATCAACTACATATTACACCGGAAGCATATTCCACAGCAGCCCTATCGGCCTTAACGGATTCACTTATTGTAAAGGCAAATAAAGAAAGAATTGCCCTTCCCCCAACAAATAAAAGTGATGAAGCCATTTTTGAGGATGCCAAAGCTGCGTATGCCAAAGTAGCTACAACCTATCCACATCTTTCTTATAATCACCCGGCCATCAAATCTTCTCTATTTGGGCGATTTGGTAATTATGCAGGTTTTTTAGGGTATTATAACCCTTTTTCAGGAGAAGCACAGGTAAATACTACGATACCCCGATTTCTTATACCTTATACTGTCTGCCACGAAATTGGTCATCAATTGGGCTATGCCACAGAAGATGAAGCCAATTTTGCCGGATACCTGGCAGCATCTGCCTCTAATGATGTTGCCACCAGATACTCTGTTTATATTGACTTGTTTCTTTATGCCAACAGAGAGCTGTATGCCCGCGATTCGATTGCTGCAAAAACCAAATTCCAACAATTAGACACGCTTGTTAAGCAGGATTTACAGAACTATAAAACATTTTTACTAGCACACCAAAACCCGGTTGAACCTTATATTACCCTCTTGTACGGCGAATACCTTAAGGCCAACAACCAGCCTCAGGGAATGGATACCTACGAAGATGTGATAAGCTGGCTGATTGCCTATCAAAAAAAATACGGTAAGCTGTAATGATGGCTAAAATAAAAGTAATTAGCCCGGCTATGATGCGCTATGCAGCTTTGCTTGCGTCGCACACTTATACGTTCTGAGCGTTTCTCAGCCATAGGTCTGCCGCGCAATGAACCGTAAGTACAAGAGTGCGACGCAAGCGGCGATGCCATAAAAAACATCTAGCCTGGTACACAAAAAAAGAGGCCAGTCTTTTTAAAGACCAGCCCCTTTACTTCAAGTCCACTCGTACCAATAACTAATTTTTAAGTTTATATCCTACTTTTTCTTCTTTTTGATTAATGTTTCTAATGGTAACTTCTACACGCCTGTTACACTGCTGACCTTCTTTGGTTTTATTATCACATTTAGGATTGTCTTTACCAAGTCCTCTTGCCATAATTCTGGATTTTTCAATACCTGCAGACACCAATGCATCGGCTACTGATTGTGCTCTTTTTTTGCTTAGCGTTTTATTGGCTGCGGCGCTACCAACATTATCGGTATAACCATCAATGTAAAACGTAGAGTTGGGAATTTCTTCGTTCATCACTTTTGCAGCCCGCACAATTATTTCCATAGATTCGGGGCGTATGGTTGCTTTACCAAAATCAAAAAGCACATTGGTAAACTCAGCAGTAATTTGTACGGCTATTTTTTCAGGAGGACAACCTTTTGATGAGGCGGGTCCTGCTTCGTTGGGACATACATCAACATCATCGTTTACACCATCTCCGTCAGTATCCGGTGGAGGGCAACCATTGTATTTTGCAATACCGGCAACTGTAGGGCATTTATCCATTTCGTCATTTATACCATCACCATCTGTATCAGGAACAGGGCAACCTTCGTATTTGGCAGTACCGGCTACAGTGGGACATTTATCCATTTCGTCGTTAATACCATCACCATCAGTATCAGGTATTGGGCAACCAGCATATTTTGCTAAGCCAAAAACCGTGGGGCATTTATCTTCTTCATCGTTAATGCTATCACCGTCTGTATCGGGAATAGGGCAACCACCATATCTGGCTATACCAAATACGGTAGGGCATTTATCTACGTCATCAAAAAAGCCATCTGCGTCAGTATCAGGCTTCATTACTTTTTTGTAAGGAATGCCTATATGAAAACCAGTATGTATATCAGCCTGTTTGCTTGAGCCAAATAGGGCTGTAAAAAAACTACCAGAGCCTACAAAGAAGGGACCTGCACGCAACGAAAGACCTACATTAACATGTGTAAGATCATTATAATTTACAGGTACAGCTACACCAAAACTTCTTGTTTCGAAGCGAGGTGAAAGTGTATATGAATTATAAGCATACAGGTTAAGATTCTTCTTCTCGCTAAAAGCCATTTGAGCTGCAGCTGTAACAAAGAATTTGTTGTTTATATTATAATCAGCACTAACCTGCAAAGTTGTTGGCAATACCACTGTATACTTATCACCATTGCTGGCTGTTTGAACAAAGTAGGCGCTGGTATCTAAAATAGGCTTATAATTACTTATAGGCTGATCTTTAAACTTGCTTAACAAAAATTGCTGACCAGCAGGTATATTAACTGAGTAACTGGCAGAAGAGGCAGCACTTTTTTCAAATTTAATATTACCTACATCCAATAAAGCCACACCTACTTTTAATTTATATTTATTGGCAAAACGGTCATCAACATATTTATTGTTGTCTTTTGTCATTTCATAAGGTCTGAACTCGTATACCAAGCCCAAATCCACACCAATACCATGACCATTGAATTTAAAGAAATCTTTGAACTGATAATTTCCCAGGTTCGCATCAGTAGTATTGATATCAATATTACCAATGGTATTGGTTAGGTAGGTACCATTTACGCCATTGGCAACGGTGCCATTTAAACTATTCATACTTAGGTATGCGTTGGCTGTTCCGGAAAGATATTTAACACTAAATCCACCTTTCAGAAAATTCATACTTTTCTCTTTACTAAAAACTGTTGACAAAGAGAATCCAAGTTCGCTCCATGCTGCAGCATTAATAACAGAGTTGCTGGCAGTAAAGGAAGTAGGATACGCAACTCCTGAACTAGCTGAACCACCATCAATAAATGATTGTGCCAAACTGCCATCAATATTTCTGGCGTTTGAAAATACACGTGCCCTCGTAGTAATAGCAATAGCAGTTCTTTTACTGGCATTAAACATTACGGATGGGCCATAAAAATCGGTATTGATTAAGCTGTTTAAATTTGGCTTGTTGCCACCAAACAAATAACGTTTTAGTGAATCTGAATTAAAAGTGCGGGTAACATCTTTAATACCCAAAGAAGCCTGATCGTTACCAACAAAACCATTCACCGAAAACAGATTAATATCAAATTTGTAACGGCTGTCTGCAATATTTGCAGGGTTAAAAAACACACCATTAACTCCCGTATAGTTGCTATTACGATAACCAGGGTAAGTTTGTGCCAGCAGGCATTGCGGAATAATAATACTCAGCAAAATTGCCAGATAGATTTTTTTCATAAATTTTATTTTACATTTTTTTGAGTGATCCTTTTCGGCCGTGGTATAAAAATTATACTACATAAAAAAGGAAAGGACTTTTACTCGTTCAATGGCACCTATTTTAAGGAAGCATTTTAGGCCACCTTTTAACTATGCTTTTGAACAAAGTAATGGAAGTAATTAGCCGAAGAGTAGGCACTAACGCAATTTGCGTTGTTATTATTTACCCTTTATTTATTGGTTTTGGGTTAAATAAATATCTATACAAAGGTGCAATATTTAACAGCAGGCTTTGTTATATAACTTTATGTTTTAGTTACATAATTCACTCCTGTATTTCAAGTTATTGGCAGAATTCGCAGGGTTAATTTTTAGAAAACGAACAGAACATAATTGTTAGGGTGTAAAATAGGTTCAGGAATAAACATACCGGAAATGGAATAACTTTTTTCTAATTCTGCGGGTATTTATTGAAGGAATTATTCCCAATGATCTTCATCCAAATCATTATGTTCATCGCCACCTAAGCTATAATAATTGTTTTCTTCATCTTCATCACCATTTACTTCCTGTTCATCGTCTGTTTCTGCACCAGGCACATCCAAATCGCTGCCGGATACATCATCTTCAAAATTTTTCTCATTTTCTGCACTGCCTGTCTCCTCTTCATTTAGAGATTTATTGGCAGTAATATTTTCCGGATCTACATCGTCCATTTTCTGAGACTGATTATAGATATCATCGCCTGCAGGATAATAGGGATAACCAATCAGTGTTATCACCCTGGCTTTGTCTGTTGAGTTTTTTTCAGGCTTTGGGCTATCAGTATTATTTTCCATAAAAGTTAAAATTGTTTAGAGTAGTAAGTTGTACTAATTAAGCCATAATAGCATTACACAATTCTATATTTTAGTTGTATTATTTACATATTTCCCCGGCGTACATAAGTATATAATTAATCTAACCTATTGACACATTGCTCTTTGCGGCAAAGCCTTACTGCCGCACAAGTGTGCGACGCAAGCATGCCTTATTTCTGGAAAAAAGCCTGGTCAAAAAAAACAATTACACAAACAGGGAATAAAAGCCTCTAAGAAAATTTCTACTTTTTAATGAGGTGGATGGTTTGGATAATTTGTATAGCCATTTTCACCTGGGGTATAAAATAAATCCATAGTTGGCAACGCTGCCAATGTCCAATTATTTTCAAACCTTTGCACCAAATCAGGATTATTAATAAATGGGCGGCCAAAAGCTACCAGGTTACAGAGACCGCTTTCTATATCGGCTTCTGCCTTTTCCTTATCGTAGCCACCACAAAGAATGATGGTATTTTTAAAGTTCTTACGTGTGAGCTGCTTTATGGCCAAAGGCACTGAAGGAGAACCCATGGATGAATGATCTACAATATGTATATAAGCTATATCCAGATTATTAAACTGTAATGAAAGATAATTGTAAGTGGCTTCAATTTCAGGATACAAGGGCATATCACTGGCCACACCATAGGGCGACAAACGAATACCTGTTTTATTTTTACCGATGGCATTGGCAACAGCAGTGGCTACCTCTATTACAAAACGGCAGCGATTTGCGATATTACCTCCATAATTATCTTTCCGTTTATTTGTAACCGGTGATAAAAACTCTTCTAATAAATATCCATTGGCACCATGCAGCTCCACACCATCAAAGCCTGCCTTTATTGCATTTAAGGCCGCTGTAACATATTCGGCTTTGGTAAGAATAATGTCGTTGGTGGTCATTTCTTTGGGAATGGGATAATCCTGTAACTTGGCGGCATCTGTCCACATTTGGCCTGCTGCTTTTATAGCAGAAGGTGCCAATATTTGGGCTTCATCACTCATGTTTAATGGATGACTTATTCTGCCGGTATGCATAAGTTGCAGTATTATTTTTGCTCCACCCTTATGTACTGCCGAGGTTATTAAACGCCAGCCTGCCACCTGCTCTTTGGTAAATACACCCGGAATTCTGGCATATCCCAACCCGTTTAAAGATGGAGAAGTACCCTCGGTAATTATTAAACCGGCTGAATTACGCTGGCCGTAAAACTGTGCCATTAACTGATTGGGAATATTATCAATTGCCCTGCAACGCGTCATAGGCGCCATTACAATATGATTTTGCAATGCTACACCGCCAATAAGGGCCGGCGAAAATAATTGGTATGTTTTCATATAAATAAGTAGGGAATAAAATACAATTTGTTAAGAAAGTTTAACTACATAAAGATTTAGTAACCCGAACCCCTCAGTTATTTTGATTTTACCAAATCATTTTCCAAAATGGCTTTTTTTTCTTTGTATTCCTGTGTGGTAAACTGGCCTGCAGCAAAACGCTGTTGCAAAATATCTAAAGGCGTATCTTTTCTGCGGCGCTGGCCGGGAACATCGTATGGCACAACAAAAATCCATACAATTAATACCACCCAAATAATCCACCAAATAAGGTTCATTCCCCAATAATAATTCTCGTATATCATAATGCATTTTTTTGTGAAGTCATAAAATTTTCTATCAGGCCTGTGCTGTTTCTTTTAGGTGTGATCGTAAAAACCAGGCCATTTTTTCATGGTCTTCCATTAAGCCGGTTACAAAATCACTGGTACCAAAATCTTTGTATTCGTTACCAAAGCGGTGTACATTTTCCCTGCAATGAATAATAATACTTTCATGATCCATTAACAGCTCTTTAATATAGTTGTTGCTTGTATTGCCATCCACAACTATTTCAGCTAAGTGGGTAATGGCTAGAAATGATTTTAGAGAAGCATCAGCATAATGCCCCAACGAACGTATACGCTCGGCAACCTTATCAATCATTTCATCCAGCTGTGTAAACTGCACCTCAAAAAATTTATGTTTTTCGTAAAAATGAATACCCTCAATATTCCAGTGTGCATTTCTTGTTTTGGTATACAATACATACTCATCGGCTAAAAGCACGGCCAGCTCGTTCGCAACTGCCTGGCGGTTGTTTTCTGTAATTCCAATAGAAGGTTTCATAATTTTAGGTTTTGTTTGATGAATTTGAATTTTGAAAAAAGTAGTTTAATACAAGCAGTAGTTATTATGGCATCCAGGTTGCGTCGCAATCACTTTAACTTTATATCATTACTCAGCAATAGTTTCAATTAAAGTGTTAGGAAAATATTTCGCTCATCGCCAGAATAAAAAATAAAAGAATACCCGGTTGAGTATTCTTTATAGTGCCTTTAGTTTTATGTATCGTGCACTGATTTTCCAATGTTTAGGGTTAATTATTTTTTTTGCAGAATTTATATCCGTGGTACATAAGGAATTCCTGGCTTACCCAATGTACCTATTGCTGTATTTGTTGCCGTACAAGTGTGCGACGCAAGTAAAGCATGAAAGTAGTATTGCAGACCGGCTCATTATTCTTTAGAAAAAAACATTTTTGCACCTGTTGACCTGCCATACTGCTACAGCTTTTATTTTAATCCTTTTTAATAGCTTTCTTTTTAACGGCTGCGGGTTTAACTTTTTTTAGCTCCACAACTTTTGCAGGCGCATCAGGCTTACCATTGGGATTATTTTTTTGTACCTGAGGCCGGTAAATATGCAGTTCGTTTTTGTCAACTTTTTGTCCGGGAATATTATTCTCCCGTATAACAACCGGCTTAACAGGTTTGCCTGTAACTCTTTGCACATCGGCCTTATCGGGTCCGGCTATATAAGTAACATGGCGGCTATTATCCACATGTGTATTTACAATTACTGTAGACTTTTTTATTATGGAAACATTTTGCGTTCTATTAATATAATACCGGTTAATATCCGGCCTTTGAATATCTCTGTCACGCACAAATGTCCAGTGTTGGTTAGGCTCGTTATAGCCCTTTCCAATAGCAATATTCACACTAATGCCCGGCCCCATGGGTGCCCAACCAAAATAACCGGCAGATCGTCTCCAACTTACCCAGGCAGGAGCCCATTCAGTATCGGGTATCCATACCCAACCGTAGTAGTTATCTCTGGTCCACCGGCCATAATGAAAAGGAGCCCAACCCCAGGAATAATCAGATATCCAGGTCCAGCCCTCCTCGGTAAAAATCCAATGGCCATCTGAACTATATGGGCTAAATGTGGCATGCACCCTTGGTATCCAGATATATCCATAATCGGGGTGCCTTGCCCATTTACCATGCGGGCTTAACTGATCGTAAAAAAGCTGCAGGCTAACGGTAGCTTGTTGTGCATGGCTTGCTTGTGGTGTAGCACATATAACTGCGCTCCATATAACAGCCAAAAAGAAGAGTTTAATAAGGGTTCTCATACAATTATTTTGTAGTATGTGTATTTTGCTGGGTATGGTTTTTAGCAAATGCCGTTGTATTGGTATTCACAGGCATCACAGGTTCTGTCATACCAACCACAATTACACGTTTAGGACGAACAGGGCGCACCGGTCTTGGATGACGTGCTCTGTACTCAACTGAGCAGGATGTAAACGAAACTGCGGCCAAAAACGTAATTGCAGCCAAGCTGAATTTTTGAAAATTTTTCATTGTTGTTTTTTTATAATTCTACGAAAGATGTACTTTAAAAAATGAATAAGTCATTTTTTAAATGCTTTTACCCTGAATAACCCTTAGTATAATGGCTATAATGGCAATAACAAGTAAAACATGAATAAGCCCGCTGGCATAGCCGCCAAAAAAGCCAATAGCCCATACCAGTATAAGTATTACGGCAATGCCGTATAACAAATTTCCCATGATTAAATTTTTATTGAAGTGATTAAAGCAAAACTTATTCGTAAGCACTTTTAATGATGGTTGCAATCATTTTAAACTGCTCATTAGGTTTTATATAATAAAATGTATTGGCTGGTATAATAATAGAATAACCTGTTTCAAGCATGTGAAGATTACCATCAATTACTAATTCTGCCCGGCCATCAATAATTTGTATAAATGAATCGTGCGGTGATTTTTTCTCTGCCAACCCCTCTCCATCTGCAAATGAAATAACATTTATGTTACCAGTAGTTTTTTCAATGATCGTTTTACTCACCATAGCTTGTGGTATATATTCAATTATTTCAATACTTATAGAGGACCTGATTTTTTTCATCTCATTTTTTTCCATAAAAATTATACACTTATTTCTCTGTAAAACTGGTAGAATATCGGCAGGTACTAAACCTGCCGATTATGTATAAAAGAAACCCCTGATTGAATATGCATTTAAGCACCTGACCATGCAGTTTAATTCCATTTTTTTACAGTTAATTATTATGATACCAGCCATACATTCATTTGCAACTTTACTTGCCACGCTCGGTTCATGGTTCCCCCCTTGTGGCAGCAAAACCATATTAAAACAGTTTTAACTGTTAATGATAATATGGCAAATAGAACCGCCGCATTTCAACTGCTAATTATAAATACTATACCGGTTTGAAAGTGTGGTTAGCAACAGCCCTGATAATAAGAAATAATAGTATTATCGTTAACAGTGAAATACTTTGGTGTTTTCAATCAGAAAAAAAGTAATCGTAATTGCTATTATTTTGATACCTAAATACAATTCAAAAGTAGCGCTGTTGGGGCGGTCAATCATTACACAATTGTAGTTAATTCTTACATCATTTACAGATTGTCTAAAGTACCGCGTCTGATGATTTTTAGTTGCTTAAAGTGAGAAGGAGTTAAGCCTGTAACTTTTTTAAACTGGTTAGACAAATGCGCTACACTACTGTAGTGTAATTTCCAGGCAATTTCGGTGAGGTTTAATTCATCATATACCAATAGTTCTTTTACACGTTCAATTTTATGGGCTATTATAAAATGCTCAATAGTAGTGCCTTGTACTTCTGAAAAAAGATTGGACAGATAGGTGTAATCGTAATTTAATTTTTCGCTTAAATGGTCTGAAAAATTGGTAAGCAATCTTTCATCGGCATAATGAATGGATTCTACTATAACATTTTTAATTTTTTCAATCAGCATGCTTTTCTTATCATCCATTAATTCAAGGCCCCATTGTAACAGCGCTGCTTTTAATTGGGCATATTTTTCGGCAATAATTTCTTCGCTGATATGAGCTTCGCCCAATTCAACTTTTAAAGTATGTAGCCCTAATTTTAAAAGCTCATCCTTTACAATCATTTTGCACCTGATGCATACCATATTTTTGATATAGAGTTTCATATTGTTGTTTTCATAATTAGCCCATAACTATGTTTATTTTTTAAGGATACTGGTTACTTGAAAATTTGGTTGTTGTGAATTTATACTACTTAATGTACGGCAAATGCAAATAAAATTTTTGAATGTTGCAACATAAACATTTGCTATTATCAGTATAGATTAAGTCTTGATACCAAATAGAGATTCTTAAGATGGAATTATTTTGTACTAATACCTTTTGCCGCAAAGCATTACAGGCGTACAAGTGAGTGACACAACGATGCTGAATAACTGTGCCAGAGCCGGTTAACCAATTGTATTTTTTATTTTGATTTAACCGCCTTAATATTTTTGAATTAACTACCAACAAGTAAATCTACTTCATTTAGGCGCGATAACAGTTAAATACGTGAATCATGTAACTCTTTTACGCAATTGTGTAATGCCGGTGACTAAATTTAATTTCAACTTTATGGGTACAAATCTGCATGAATAAAGAAGATAAATTAAAGCAGAAATTTTACCACTTAAAAAGTAAAGAAATATGAAAACGAATATTGGCATTTCGGAAAAGAACCTAAAGGGCAGTGCAATACTGCTTTCTTCTGTATTGGCCAACGAAATGACGCTATATATAAAAACCAGAAAATTTCACTGGAATGTAGCCGGTGAAAGTTTTATGGAATTGCACAAACTATTTGAAAACCAGTATAAACAACTGGAAGAGTCTATTGATGAAGTAGCGGAGCGTATTGGAAAACTTAGCCAGCCAACCATTGGTACCATGAGTGAATTTTTAAACCTGTCTGCTGTAAAAGAAAGTCCGGGCCAATATGCCTCGTCAAAAGAAATGCTGTTGGAATTATTAAAAGACCACGAAACGGTTATTATTCAATTAAGAAAAGATATTGAAGAAAGCGGTACTACAAATAAAGATGCAGGCACCGCTGATTTTTTTACGGGCTTAATGGAACAACATGAAACAACTGCCTGGATTATAAGAAGATATCTTAATTAAGCAATACCATTTTGTGTTGGCCTAACGATTGCTTTAACTCACTAATATAAAACAGCGCCTACAATTAATTATCAAATATGAAAACATTAAAAAAACTAGGTATATGGATGGATCATGCTTCGGCACATCTGATGCCTTATGCAAATGAAGTAGACACCACCACTACCATTGATACTGAATTTACATACGAAGAAAAACAGGAAAGCAGGGCAAAAGGCGAAAAACTGATGCATAATAAAGAACAGGGAGAGCAGGCAGCATTTTATGAAAAACTGGGTGAAATTATTAAGACCTATGATTCGGTTTTACTGTTTGGCCCAACTAATGCCAAAACAGAATTATTTAATATTTTAAAAGCGGATGATCATTTTAAGAATATCAATATCGAGATAAAGCAAAGCGACAAAATGAGTGAAAACCAGGAACATGCTTTTGTTAGGGATCATTTTTCCGCTACATAATACCTGAGCTTGTATAATTTAAAACAACTAAACCATCATACAAATGCTTACTTCTTTATTGGGCCTTGCATTTACTGCAGCCGGAATGCTTTTTTCTAATTACTGTAATTCAGTAAAAAGGGAAAAAAACACCAAAGTGGTAAAGACAATATTGTAATAACTATTTGTTTCAAAAACCATCATCATGACAAACGAAATCAAATGGGCAATAAACCAGGTGAACAGTGATATTACTTTTGACGTAAGGCACCTGATAGTACCTCATGTATCAGGCGCTTTTAAAACCTTTGATGCCAATATTTATACCACCGGAAAAGATTTTGCAACAGCTGAAATTGAACTGTGGATTGATGCCGCCTCCATTACTACTGGTGAAACAAAGCTGGATGAGCATTTAAGAAGCAGTGAATTTTTTGATGTGGCCAATTACCAACAAATAAAATTTGTATCAAACCCGGCAGGGAGAACAGAAGAAGGTGAAAATGGGATTCAGGAAATATGGGGTGAGCTTACCATAAAAGGTATTACTGAATATATAAAACTAGACGTAGCGTTTGGCGGTTGCTATATGGATACTTACGGAAAAGAAAAGGCTGACTTTAAAGTTACCACTAAAATAGACAGACGTAACTGGGGGCTTAACTGGAATATAAATACTGAAACTGCCGGTTTTATTGTAAGCGATTATGTAAATATAAGTTGCGATGTAGAATTAATGAATTTAGGAGAAAGAGCATTGGTAATGGAGTTTGAATCTGTAGGTATTCAACACAATAGCAAGGCTGACCATATGTGAATGATGTAATTATTAATTGCAATTGTGTAATGTTTACCCGGTTTAAAGGCACCACCTTTACACCTTTAAATACAATAAAAATATTAACCATGAATACTACAGAAGTAAAAGGCAACTGGAACGAACTGAAAGGTAAACTAAAACAGAAATTTGCCACTCTTACCGATAACGACCTGATGTTTGAAGAAGGCAAAAGAGAAGAAATGATGGGCAGGCTGCAGATAAAGCTGGGCAAAACAAAAGAGGAATTACACGAAATCATTTCTGATCTCTAATCCAGGCCCCCGATTTAAATTATATTAAAAACACTACAAAAATTTATCGTGAAAAAAACACTTGCAATATTCATAGTTGCCGCATTTACAGCAGCAACAGCTTTGGTTAGCTGCCAGTCGCCTGAAAAAAATGTGGACAATGCTGAAGAGAAAGTAACCGATGCAAAAGAAGACTTAAAAGACGCCAAACAAAATGCTGCTGATGAAGCTATAAAAACAGCCAGTGTAGAGGAATGGAACATGTTTAAAAGCGAAGCAGAACTAAAAATAAAAAATAATAAAACCCGTATTGAAGACCTTAAAACCAAGATGAACAAAAAAGGTAAAAGTATGGATATGGAGTATGAAAATAGAATTGATTCTCTGGAACAGAAAAACATGGATTTACAAACCAGAATGGATAATTACGAACATAGTAAAACAGATTGGGAATCTTTTAAAACTGAGTTCAATCACGACATGGAAGGTTTAGGCCAGGCTTTAAAAGATGTTACGGTTAACAATAAAAAATAAGTCATATTTATACCCCTACCCTTTTATCATAAGCAGGTAACTATACAGCGCAACAGTTGATTGGTTACCTTTTTTTATGCCTTGAATTTCCCCTTACATTCTCCAATAAAAATGCCGCTGCACAATTAAGTGCAACGGCATGTACTACAAACCTCGTAAGCCGGATTCTGTTTTAACACTATCATTTATCTGCCTGCAACATTACTGTTACAGTGTTGCTGCCTACCCTGTACCTTGAACGGGCCGCTCTTAAAACGGTACTATACGTGGCATTACAGCACCCAAGGTTTACCCATGCCTTGCATTACTGCCCGGCATTGTGAGCTTTTACCTCACATTTTCACCCTTACCTGCTTTGCAGCGTGGCGGTAATTTTCTGTGGCACTTTCTGTTCCTGTTTGCACAAGACCCGGCTGTTCACCGGTGGGTTGCCCTGTACTGTCCAGACTTTCCTCACCAAACAAGTTTGGTGCGATAGTTCGGGCCTGTAGCATAACGAAGGTAAATTTTTTATGCAGACTGCAGCAGCTTCTGCCTAATTGCTATTGTAACACTCACTAATATTGAAAGAAAATTTCTGTGGCACCATACCCAAAACGGTGATCGTATTGGTTTATAAAATAGCGCACTTCCTTTTTGGTTTTAAGAATATCATGAATCTCATCCCTTAGTTTACCGCTACCCACCCCATGTATTACAGTAAGGCTTTGCTGCTGATGCGCAGCTGCAAGATGATACCATTTTTCAAACTCCTTTAACTGCATAGACAATATTTCAAAATTGCTCATATGCTGCCAGTTATCTGATAATTTTTCCATATGCAGGTCTATTACACTGCGGGCTGGCTCCAGATTTTTACGGGCAATCTTTGCCTCGTAAGCGGCATATTCTTTTGAAGCATTGGCAGATACAGGCGGCCTGTTATCAAAAGTTTTGTCCGGGTAATTATCAAACAATTTAAAAGAAATAGTAGGCTCATTGCGCTGCTTCATTTCTTCCACTTTTTGAAACACCTGCTTGCCTTTTAATTTTAAACTGGTTTCATAAAAATCAGCTTTCTTTTTATCAGGTGTTACTAAAGCAAACTCTACAAATAGCGTGGGGTTATCATTCAGGTCGGCAAAAGCTATATCGTGCAGGTAAAAATCATGAAACCCGGTTATTTCATTGGTTAATTCAAAACTTACTTCACCTTGTGCTTCCTGCTCATAAACAAAAGTATAAGCCCTGGATGTTTTGTTTACCAGATGCACTTTAAATAAATCCACCACCTCATCTCCAAATTCATCAACTGAAAATTTGGGTAATAAACTAATCCAAACACCTTCTGCCGTTTGTATTTCAGTAGGTTTAGCCTTTTCTTTCCGTACATCTTCAATAAACTTCTTTTCTTTCTTTGGCTGCAGAATGGCTTTCTTTTCGGTAAATCTTTTAAAATAAGGAAAATCTATTTGGTCCATATACGAGGGAAACTTAACCCCACGCACCTCAATCATTACCATTTTGTCGCTAATTAATTCTACCACCTTTCCTTCTTCATTGGTATGCAACACCACAATTTCGTCACCAACCTGATATTTCATTGTATAAAAACTATTTAATTTCTCTGCAAAGGTACGCAGTTATTTTTTGGGTACCCTACAACAGATACCAGTATCAGCTTTACTTGCGTCGCACGCTTGTACTGCAACAAAAAATGCAGCAAAAAAGTTATTATTTAACGGCCGCTATAATATTTTGTAAAAATCCATTTTCATCAAAGCTGCCATCCAGGGTTAAACCCAGTCTTACAATTACCAATTTTTTTGAAGGAATAATATATACAAATTGCCCGGCATACCCGTCACAGTAAAACATATCTGCCGGTGCTGCAGGGTAAACCCTTTTTGTTGCATCACTCCCGCTAAAGCCATTTAACCAAAACTGGTACCCATAATTTTTAGAACTATTGGTGGCAGGCGCAGTAACGGTTTGTTGTACCCAGCCTTCTGGTAATATACGTTCATTATTTACCATACCATCATTCATATATAAAAGCCCAAAGCGGGCATAATCCCTTGCCGTAGCCATTATATACGAAGAACCAACATAAGTGCCCGAAGCATCAGGCTCAAATAAAGTATGGTACATGCCTGCCTTATAAAACAAATCCGTAAAAGGGTAAGCAGCATATTCCAGCTCTCCCACTGTTTGCCTGATAATACGGGCAATAACATTACTGTTGCCACTGGTATAACTAAAGGTAGAGCCGGGAGCATTTAATAATGGATGGGATGCAGTAAAAGCAGCCATATCTGCTTCTTTATACAACATATTGGTTACATCGCTGGCCCCGGAATAATCTTCCATAAAATCAAGACCACTTTGCTGGTTCAATAAATTTTTTAGGGTAATAGCATGTCTTGGATCAGTGGCCGCTTTCCATTCAGGCACAGGGGCAGGTTTATTTACATCCAGTTTTCCCTGGCCAACAAGGGTACCTATCAAGGCACTGGTTACACTTTTTGCCATACTCCAACCATAAAGCTGTGTGTTCTTATTTATTCCATTGGCATACTTTTCTGCCAGTAATTGTCCGTTATAAACTATAGCAACTGCCCTGGTACGCACCTGTTTGTCAGCAAAAGGTTCTTCAAATGCTTTGCTAATAGCCATATCCAGTAAAGCTTTATCAATACCAGCAGGAATACTATCTACCAGCTTATCTCCCATTGGCCAGGCAATGGTATCTGTATTAAATACTGGGGCTGGCGGAATATTAAAAACTTGTTTCCTAATCGTTTCTTCGGGCAATCCATTTATAACGGAGGCGCCAATACCAGATCTGTAAATGGCTTTACGTTTAGCCAATCCAAAAACAGAACCTGTTACTGAGGAATCTTTCATATCTATCTCAAAGCTGCCCAACGATAATGGCATATCGCCCAGTTCTTCTTTAATAATAATATCTGAATTACGGTGCGATACAAAAACACCGGTACACACAGCCTTGGCGCCAAACCCACTGATGATGGGGAATGATACCCAGGCATAATTAATAACCCAGCCAAACCCGGCCAGTAACACAACTAAAAATACACGTTTAAATATCTTTTTCATGTGTTGATTTTGAAATTACAAGTCAATAATTTGTTGCAAATGGTGTTGTAAATGAGATACATAATCATCACTTATAAAAGCGAGTGTATATATCCCTTCGCCCAGTTGAACTGTATTTTGTAAACTGTGAGCAGGTATATATTTAAATATATGTAGTATATGCTGGTTATATAAAAGCCAAAGATTAATGATATCTGTCCAGGACCTGCTTTGCCATTGCTGTACGGATACCCAATTTTCCTGCTGGTATGTAGGAAACTGAATAAAATCGCTTGATTGCATACGCACAAAACGCTGGTGGTTATTGGCAGCGGAATCTATTAGGTGGCCCAATATTTCTTTTTTGCTCCATTTTTGAGGTAGAGGTTTTACAGTAGCGAGTTCATCACTAATACCTGCCAGTTTTTGGGGTACGTTGTTTAGTATTTCTTCCAAACCATAAAATGCAGGTATCATAAACCCAATATTTTGCAGGTGAGTAATTTAAATGTAATGGCTTTAGGGTAAATACTTACCCAGGCTTGGCTGTATACAGATGCCATGAAAACAGAACCCCGCAGTGTGCGACGCAAGTAAAGCCCCAATTATGAACTATCACTTTGGCTCAAACAAAAGGAACATTAGTTTTTGGCCAATTTGCTCTTTTTATACCCGTATAAAAAATAAAATATAAGGCCTAACAATAACCAGGAACCAAACCACGCCCAATTTTCGGCCGACATGCCCGTAAGCAAATACAGGCAGGTGGTTAAACCCAGCAATGGAATTAAGGAGAAGTTTTTAAACAATGAAAAAATGGCCAGTAATATTGAAATTATCCAAAACAATAAGGTGGTTACATTTAACGACATATTATCATCACTAAATGTTAGCAGGTTTGTAAAATAATTATGGTTGTATAAAACCAATATAGCCGCTGCACCAAATATTATAGCAGGAAATATGAATTTCGCATTTACATAAGGCATATTGAATTTGCCTGCTGTTTTTTCTTTGCGGGGTATTAACAATACGCCACCGCAAACCAGTACAAAAGCAAACAATGTGGCAATGCTGGTAAAATCCAGCACAAATGTTTTATCGGTAAAAATAATAGGAACGCCTACCAGCAAACCGGTAATAATAGTGGCAAAAGAAGGCGTTTGATATTTGGGATGTATTTTTTGAAATGCAGGTGGTAGCAGGCCATCGCGGCTCATGCTCATCCAAATTCGTGGTTGCCCCATTTGAAAAACAAGCAATACACTTGTCATAGCTACTACAGCGGCAATAGACACCAGAAACTGCATCCAGCCCACATTTTTTACTTCAAATATTTTTGCCAGTGGGTCTCCAACACCGTCAAATTCGCGATAGTTTAAAACGCCAGTGAGTACAAGAGTTAAAAGTATATATACCACCGTACAAATCACCAATGAAAGTATCATACTGCGTGGCAAATCTTTTTGCGGATTTTTACTTTCTTCGGCCATAACGCTAATGGCATCAAAACCAATATAGGCAAAAAACACACCGCTAACCGCGCCCATAACACCCGAAAAACCATTTGGCATAAACGAGGGTATGCCTGCATCGTTGGCAGGTTGCCAATTGGCTGTGTCTACATAATAAGCGCCAACTACAATTACCAATGCCACAATGCACAATTTTAAAATCACCATTACATTGCTAAAATTGCGTGATTCCTTTACCCCTATATAAACCAGTATGGTAATAAGCACATTTATCACAAGCGCTGGTAAGTCAACAATCATTCTTAAACCTCCAATAACCGGGGCCGAATTCCAGGCATCTACCAAATCTTTATTGGCGCTACCTTCAATAAAAGCCTTTTTAGCCTCAATATAGCTGCACTCCAGATAATTGGGTATATGTCCACCAATCCTATCCATAAAAGAACTAAAATAATCGCTCCACGAAAAAGCCACATAAATATTACCAATTGAGTATTCCATTATCAATGCCCAGCCAATTACCCAGGCAAACATTTCTCCAAAAGATGCGTAAGCATAGGTATATGCACTACCGGCTACAGGTATACGACTGGCAAACTCGGCATAACACATAGCAGTAAAACCACAGGCAACAGCACACATAATAAATAATAAAACCACTCCGGGACCGCCATTAAAAACTGCCTGACCAAGACTACTAAAACTTCCTGCACCAATAATGGCTGCAATACCAAAAAATGTAAGGTCCTTTAAGGTAAGTACCCGGCTTAAACCACCACCGCCATGATGCGCATCGGCTTCCATAGTAGCAGCATCGCTTAAAATTTTATCAATATTCTTTGTTCTAAAAAGAGAATTACTCATGCAAAACTGGTTTGGTATAAAAGGTTAAAGTAGTAAAATTTATTGAAACCTATCATTCGTTTTAATGATTGGCATTTATTAAATAATTAAACACTACAATGCCCAAATAAGAATATAGATTAAACTAAAAATGCAAAAAAATAAATGATGTATCCGGCTATAGGTGCTTTTATTAAGCATCCTTGCGTCGCACTCTTGTACTGCTGTAAAAATGGCATCAAAAATTATGGTTTATCTGTTCTAAATTATACTTTACCCTAATCTCCAGTCAATTATCACCAATTCTTCCAAAACAATACAAAAACCTTAAAAAAACCGGCAGATGCTTATTAAGCATCATTTTTTGGACAATTTCAAAAAATAATCCACCTTAAAATTTGATTAAATTAAAAAAAGCCATAACTTCATTTTAACTGTGATATTACCACACATAGTAAGATAATATCACGGTTCATTTTTTCAGTACCTAACGTTGTAAAAACTTAATCCAATAATTATGAAAATTGCAGTCATTGGCAACTTTCTGCCCCGTCGCTGCGGCATTGCCACATTTACCAACAACTTTGTACAGTCTGTTTTACAGGCAGGCAAATTAAACAATGAGCAACCAGAAATTTTTGTGGTTGCTATGAATGATCAAGATCAAACCTATGCTTACCCTGACATTGTAACCCACACCATCAGACAGCAAGAACCAGAAGATTACCTAACTGCTGCAGATTATATCAATGCTTCCGGCGCAGATATTTGTGTATTACAGCACGAATTTGGTATTTATGGTGGCGATGGCGGCGTTTATGTTTTAGCATTGGTACAAAAATTAAAAATGCCCCTGGTAGTAACTTTTCATACGGTTTTAAAAACACCTTCTTTCCACGAAAAGAATATAGTACGCAAACTGGGCGAAACCGCCAGGCAATTGGTGGTAATGAGCAAAATGGCTGTTACTTTTTTAACCGGCATCTATAGAATACCTCCTCAAAAAATTCAGGTAATTCACCATGGCGTTCCCGATTTTAGCCATGTTGAAAAAGATGATGCACCCAAACTACATTTCGAAGGCAGAACACTACTTAGCACATTTGGCTTTTTGGGCCGTAGTAAGGGAATTGAAACCGTTATTAATGCCCTGCCATCCGTTGTAGGCAAACATCCTGAAGTATTATATGCCGTTGTAGGTAATACACACCCCAATGTGGTAAAACATGCCGGTGAAGAATATAGAAACAGCTTAAAACAGCTGGTATCCAAACATCATTTAGAAAACAATGTGGTTTTTATTGATGAATTTTTACCCGAAAACGAGTTGGAGAAATACCTGCAACACGTAGATATTTATGTTACGCCCTATTTAAACGAAGCACAAATTACCAGTGGTACTTTGTGTTATGCCATTGGATCGGGCACTTGTGTGGTATCTACACCCTATTGGCATGCACAGGAACTACTTGCAAATGGCCGGGGCGAACTTTTTGGCTTTGGCAATACAGGTCAGCTGGCTGATATTATAAATAATCTGCTCGACAATCCGGAACACCTGCAGCAAATGAAACAAAAGGCCAGGACATTTGGTAAAAAAATGTACTGGAAATTTATAGGCCAGCAATACCTGCACATGATGCAAAGAGTGGCAGAAACAGATGCATTATTATTAAGAAAATTTATAGTAAACAATATTTCTGCCCTACCTGCTTTTAGCCTGGAACATATTAAACGATTAACCGATGATACCGGCATTATTGAACATGCCAATTATCATATTCCCAATTTTAAAGAAGGCTATTGTATTGATGATAATGCCAGGGCACTAATTCTTGCATTAATGGTGCATGAATTAAACCTGGATAAAGATGCCCTACAACTGGCAGATAAATACCTGCGCTATATTAAATTAATGCAGCGTGAGGATGGATTCTTCCATAATGATTATAGTTACGACAGGAGATTTTTAGATGAAATTGGCTCAGAAGATGCTTTTGGCCGAACCATTTGGGCAATGGGTTATATGATTCATCAGGCGCCTACTGATGCTCACCTGCAGTTTGCAAAAGACATTTTCTTCCGCTCATTTCAGCACATGGAAAACATACATTCCCTGCGTGCAATGAGCAATATTATTATGGGCTTACATCATTTTCTAAAACGTTATCCCGATAATGAAAGCGTATTAAAAGTATTACGCACTTTAACCCACCGTATTAAAGAACATTTTTATTCTGAGGCCGATTTACAGTGGAAATGGTTTGAACCTATTTTATGTTACGATAATGCCCTTTTACCATTGGCACTATGGCTTTCTTATGGTGTTACCCAGGATGCAGAAACCCTGCGTATTGCCGAAGAAACTACCCAGTTTATAGAATCTCATACCAAGGTAGACGATCATATTACCCTTGTAGGCAATAATACCTGGAGTAAAAAAGGCGAAGCAAAAAGTGTATACGGCCAGCAACCCATCAATGCCATGGCAATGGTAATGATGTACCAGCAGGCATATAATATTACCGGCAATAAGGAATACTATAAAAATATGTACCTGGCTTTCTCCTGGTTTACCGGCAACAACGATCTTTTTATTCCCCTGTTCGACGAAGAAACCGGCGGCTGCTGCGATGGCATAGAAAAACATGGAGTAAACAGAAATCAGGGTGCTGAAAGCAATATTGCTTATCAATTATCCTATTTAACCGTAATGAATGCCGCGAGGGAAGAAGAAAAAAAGCAGGTGGTGCATGAGAAAAGGCACCATAAAGTAAGTCTCACTTTTATTGAATAAGTTTTTCAATAAATAACTTTAAAAGCTGTATAAAAATCAAGGTGTGCCATCTAATTTTTATACAGCTTTTTTTATGCATTTTTTTGAGCCAAACAATAAAACAGATGGTGGCTTTACTGGCGTCGCACACTTGTACATTCTATACCTGACCAGGCTTTTAGCTTTTAGCTTTTTGCCGTTTGCTATTTGCTATTTGTCAACTGCCGATATTTATTCTGCTGCACAAGAGTGCGACGCAAGTAAAGCTAAATAGTTGCAACTGGCTGGGCCCAATAAAGCACCTTGCATTATGTCGGTTTGCACTATTGCTTATGCTGGTTTATAAGAAAGCAATTCCTTAATATTGGTTTTGTGATGGTCTACATGGTAAGCAGTAAAGTATAGCATTTCGCGAAGGGTAACCTTGCCTAATAATGGATGCGGCAATATAAAATCATCCAGATCTTCTTCAGAATATTTGGCCACCTTTTTTATAAGTGCTGCAATGGTGGCTGTTATGCTTTTACAAATTCTTTTTTTTCTTTTAAAACTGATAGCCGGAGGAATATACCGGGAGGATGCTTTACCCCCTTCGGCCAGTTTATCAAAATAACGATGCACCAGTCCGGCATACGATCTTGACTGGCGGTTGGCTTTGCCAAAAACAAGGTCTAACACAAAAATGGGTATGGCAAAAGCCATGTTTACCGGTTTAATGGAGCGCAGAATATGATCTGCCTGCTGACCGGGAGTCCATTTATTATCTGTGGTGAATAAAAAATCTTCCTCGCTCATTGCCTCAATCATTTGCACAAAAGCAGCATAATTGTCTTTTAAATGAGTAATAATTTCCTTTTTATCCATAGAAAATTTTGTTTATCAATGATGGTTTTACCTAATCATACCAGCTATTGTTCCCGCTGAATAAGAAAATCAGCCAATTGTATCAAGGGCTTTTTGCGTACTGAAACAACAGCGGTATCTTCCAGGTGTTGCAAAGCCTTATCCAGATATTGCTGTTTTAAAGCCCATGCCCATTCGTCTACATTGCAGGCTTTAAAAATGGCCAGCACTTTGCTTACTTTATCGGCAGGGTTTTCCTGCATCAGCTGCAAAAGTTCCTGCTTTTGCGCCGGTGCAGCTACTTCCAGTGCGTGAATGAGTAAAAAGGTTTTTTTGTTTTGTTTTATATCGCCACCAAGGTCTTTTCCAAATTTTTCTGGATCACCAAAAGCATCCAGGTAATCATCCTGTATTTGAAATGCAATACCCAGGTTTTTACCAAAGTTATACAGGTGCTGGCAGTTACCATCACTGGCGCCACCCAACATGGCACCCATTTGCAGGCTGGCCGCCAGCAAAACAGATGTTTTTAATTCAATCATGTGAATATACTCCTCCAGCGATACAAAGGGTAATTTCTCAAAATCAATATCCAGTTGCTGTCCTTCGCACACTTCACGGGCTGTTTTATTAAACAGGTGCAATATTTTGTTCAGATTAGCTCCCTTTATCTTATTCAGGTAATCATATGCTACCACCAGCATAACATCGCCACCCAATAAGGCGGTATTAATGCCATATTTGGTATGTACGGTTTGCATATTACGGCGCAAAGGGGCTGCATCCATAATATCGTCGTGTATTAATGTAAAATTGTGGAACAGCTCAATTGCCGTTGCCACATGGTAAGCATCCGGATGTATTTCACCAAATAACTCATTACCCATTAAACACATTACGGGCCTTACTCTTTTACCCCCCAGTGATAAAAAATAATTGCAGGAGGCATACAGGCTTTCTGGTGCTGCAGGAAAATGACCAATCTCAAATCTTTGCTTAAAATCTAATGCTAAGGCTTCAAAAGAATGCATTGTATGATATTCGTGTTTCTGCTAAAGTAGCAAGCTTATGCTGTTTGAAAAAATGAATATTGCAAAAACTGTTTTCAACAATTGGTTTATACAATTGCTTAACTTATTTGATTGCCCTTCCGCCGCAACGTATTTTTGCAAAAATTCCAGAAAAATGCTGATAAAAAAATATGGCTTTTTACTATTGTTAAGCTTTTTTGTCTTTTCAGTAGCCAATGCGCAAAACAAAATTGTAGTATTTCAAAGCGATTTTGGGTTAAAAGATGGTGCCGTATCGGCCATGAAAGGGGTGGCAATGGGCGTTTCTGCTGAACTTAAACTATTCGATCTTACCCACGAAATTCCCGCTTACAATATTTGGGAGGCCGCCTACCGCCTGCAACAAACTGCCGGGTACTGGCCTGCAGGAACCGTTTTTGTTTCTGTGGTAGACCCCGGTGTGGGCTCTTCCAGAAAATCGGTGGTGCTAAAAACCAAAAATGGCCAATTCATTGTTACGCCCGATAATGGCACCCTTACCTTAATTGCCGAAAGCCAGGGCATTGATGAAATAAGGGAGATTGACGAAAATAAAAACAGGCGCAAAGGTTCTTCAGAATCCTACACTTTTCATGGCCGCGATGTATATGCCTACACTGCCGCCCGTTTGGCCGCAGGGGTTATTAGCTTTGAAGAAGTAGGCCCTAAAACAGGTAAAAAAGTTGTAAGTATCGATTATCAAAAAGCAGATTACGAAAAAGGTGCTATCAAAGGTTTTATACCCATTTTAGATATTCAGTATGGTAATATTTGGACAAATATTGACATCAATACCTTTAAAAAACTAAAACTTAAATACGGCGATAACTTACACGTTACCTTTTACAACAAGGGAATAAAGGTATACGAAGAAAACCTACCCTATGCCTCAACTTTTTCGGCGGTTGAAAAGGGCAAACCGCTTTGTTATTTAAACAGCCTGCTAAATGTATCTTTTGCTTTAAACGAGGATAATTTTTCAACCACTTATAAAGTGTATAGCGGACCCGATTGGACCCTAACTATAAACAAACAATAATCGCCTTTTACAAATGTTTGGCCAGGCAGTAGTAGAATAATGTAACTGCCGTTGCGTCGCACACTTGTACGTTCCGGTTAGGGCGCAGCAAAAACAACCTAAAATTAATGTGGGGGCTACAGTAGATATATTACATTTAAATATCAAAACCATGTAACCATGACAACCATATTTGAACCAACAGCCTACCAAAAAATATTAAACCGGCTAAACCAATTACAGGTAAATAGCCAACGCCAATGGGGTAAAATGAATGCAGCCCAAATGCTGGCTCATTGCCACGCAGCTTTAATGGTAACTTCAGGTAAAACACAGGCGCCGAGACTATTTATAGGCCGCCTGCTGGGCCCCATTTTTAAAAAATCTTTTCTGGGTGAAAAGCCCATTAAAAAAAACAGCCCAACAGATAAAAGTTTCATCATAACAGATGAACGTGATTTTAATACCGAAAAAGAACAGTTACTGCAACTGTTACATGAGTTTGTAAGCGCTGGCGAAGCCAATGCTACAAAAGCGGTGCATCCATTTTTTGGTAGTTTAACCCCGCAGGAAAGAGGTGCTTTGGTATATACGCATTTAGACCACCACCTGCAACAATTTGGAGTATAAAACAGATGTCATAAAAAAACCTTGCAGTCTATCTGCAAGGTTTTTTTATGGTAAATCTTAAATGGCTTATGCGTGTGCAGTAACGGTTTCTTCCTTCTCGCCAATAAATAATGGGTATTGGGCAGATAAACTTACCAATATTGAAAAAGTAGCAATACCTGCAAATACACCTGTTGCAGATCCCTTAGAGGCGTAATCAGCAAAAACATCACTAAAAACATCGCAGGCAACAAATGTGGCTGCAATGGCAATTATAGTAATAACCCAAAACAACGTATCGGGCTTTACTTTTTTACGCAATTGAGCCAGTAAAAATACGATTACTGCTACAGGCACAAATAATAATGCACTTACACTTGAGGCAAAGCCCAATGTTTGTAATATAGAAGTAAACGTATAATCTGTATCGGTTAAAATATGAGAGCTACATACGATGGTGTTTACAAAAATGGCTATAAACACAGTTCTTACAGTAAATAAAACAGGTATTGAAAATGTTGACTTCATGTACAATTTTTTGCTAAAGATAGTAATTAGTTAAAAAAACCATGTTATAAGATAATTAAAGGACCAGCCGTACAAGAGTGCGACGCAAGAGCTGATGCCATAAAATACCAAGGCCAGGCCCAACAATTTTTATAAGTTTTGAATGCAGAAAAAAGCTTTCATGCATGTAACAATAGGCCTCCTTCTGCATTCAAGATTATTTATAAACTGGCGTCCTCTTTTTCTTTCAGGGCCTTTATTAAATCAAGTGCTTCGGCTACTACATCGCACATAATAGTTACCAACGAGCCTTGTTTAGCCGTATTATAGGCGTGCATAATGGCTTCTTTTTCGTTGTAAATTATGGTAAGTGGTATATCTTTTACCCTGGTTTCGTTTATACCTTCTACCAACAGGTTTACAATTTCTTCGGCGGTGCGGCCACGCAGGTTTTTATCCTGGCGAATAATAATTTCGTCAAAATGTCTGGCAGAAATTCGTCCCAGCTCTTTTATGTCTTCATCTCTTCTATCGCCTGTACCGCTTATAATACCCACTTTGGGGCTACCATCCATTTTGCTAATAAAATCGCATAGCAACTCCAGTCCCGCAGGGTTATGCGCAAAGTCAACCAAAAATTTAAAATGTTTAAATTCAAACAGGTTTAAACGCCCTGGCGTTTGGGATGGAGATGGAACAAAAGTGCTTAAAGCCGTACGTATATCCTCAATAGAAATTTCTTTAAACAAGTAGGTTGCCAGCATGGCAGGCAGGGTATTCATAATATTATGTAATGCTTTACCTCCATAGGTTATAGGTATTTCGCTTACTTTCATTACACGAATTTTCCAGGTACCTTTTAAAATGGTTACATAGCCATTTTCATAAACGGCACCATATCCGCCGGTGGCGCAATGCGCTTTAAGTTTGGGGTTATTTTCATCCATACTAAAATAAGCCACATTGCATTCCAGCCCTTTGTTCATATTATATACCAACTCATCATCGGCATTTAAAATAGCAAAGCCATGCTTAAAAGTGGTTTCGGGTATAACTGCTTTTACACGGGCCATTTGTTCTAAACTATCTATACCGCCAAGTCCAAGGTGATCGGCAGTAACATTGGTAACAATACTTACATTACAATTTTGAAATGCCAGACCACTTTTTAATAAACCGCCACGGGCACATTCCAATACAGCAAAATCAACAGTGGGATCTTTTAATACAAATTGTGCACTTAATGGGCCGGTACAATCGCCCTTCATCAACATTTGGTTTTGAATATATACCCCATCGCTGGTAGTATAACCCACTTTTTTACCGGCAGTTTTACAAATATGTGCTGTAAGCCGGGTGGTAGTAGTTTTACCATTTGTACCAGTTACTGCAATAATGGGTATTCGGCCGTTACTTCTGTCGGGGAACAACATATCAATTACGGGTTCTGCCACATTTCGGGGCAAACCTTCGGCTGGTTCAATATGCATTCTAAACCCAGGTGCTGCATTAACTTCCAATATGGCGCCACCATTTTCTTTAACTGGTGTACGCAGGTCTTTGGCCATAATATCAATACCACAAATATCCAGTCCAATAATCTTGGCTATACGTTCACACATAACAATATTGGCCGGGTGTACTTCATCTGTAACATCATTTGAAGTACCGCCTGTTGATAGATTGGCCGTAGGTTTCAGCAATACCAATTCATCTTTTGCAGGAACAGTTTCCAGGCTATAGCCTTTTTCATCCAACATTTTTTGGGTAAACTGGTCAATAGTAATTTGTGTTAGCACTTTTTCGTGACCATAACCACGGCGTGGGTCTTTATTGGTTTCATCAATCAGGTATTGAATGGTATTAATACCATCGCCTACCACACTTGCCGGAGTTCGTAGTGCGGCACAAATAAATTTGTAATTAATTACCAGAATCCTAAAGTCAAAACCAGTAATAAATCTTTCCACAATTGCACTGCGCCCATATTTCTGGGCAGCTTCCAATGCGGTAACTGCCTGCTCCCATGTGGTAATATTGGTAGTATTACCCTTTCCATGGTTCCCATCAATTGGCTTAATAACCAATGGATAACCATATTTATCAATAGCATCTTTTAAACCAGCTTCACTGCGAATAACAGTGCCGCTTGGTACGGGTATTTCCGCCGCCTCCAAAAGGTTTTTGGTTTCTTCTTTATCGCAGGCAATATCAACGGCAATATTACCGGTAGTACTGGCAATTGTGGCCCTTATTCTTTTTTGATGTACCCCATAACCCAGTTGAACCAAACTATGCTTATTTAAACGTATATAAGGAATGCCTCTTTTTGCAGCTTCCTCTACAATACAACCGGTAGAAGGGCCCAAACGGGTATCTTCCCTTATCTCCCGCAGATTTTGAATATCACTACCCAAATCATATGCAGCATTATCCACCAGCGCCTGTGCAATGCGCACTGCCGCTTTAGCTGTATACACACCTGCATCTTCTTCCAAATAGCTAAATACCACATAATAAATACCATGCTCACCGGTAGTACGGGTGCGGCCAAAGCCACAATCCATCCCTGCCAGGGTTTGCAATTCAAGGGCAATATGTTCTATTACATGTCCCATCCAGGTGCCTTCATCTACCCGCATAAAAAAACCGCCGGGTACACCTTCACTGCATCGGTGCTCGTACATAGAGGGAAACATTTGCTCCAGCCTTTCCCTAAATCCTGTAATAGTATTGGTAGGCCGGGATTCCAGCTCTTCCAGATTTAAACGCATCTGAATAAGTTTAAGGCGGCGTACACTCCAGTAATTAGGACCTTTCAATACTTTAATGTCTTCAATTTTCATAGTGCTTATTTTACAGTTTTGGTTTTTTAAAATGCAGGCTGTACCCGGCAACAGTAACTATCATTAAACATCCTTGCGTCGCACTCTTGTGCGGCAATAATGCTATGCAGCCAATCCCATTTTGATAATTAAAATGCCAGTCAAATAAATAGCCCTCCACAATAACTACAGAAAAAGGAAGATAGTAAAAAATATCAGAAGCCAGGAAATATGCGCATGCTTTCGTATAACTTACAATTATTCTAATAATAACGACCCGCTTTCCTTTAGGTATAAATCAACCTTAAAATCAACTTTACTCAAGTTCTTTTCTAGGAAAATTCTATCAAAATCAACAAATTTGGGCCAGCATACAACAGAAAAAAAATATTGCCGTTAATTTATAAAAGGTAAATTTTCTTTAATATAAATAACTATATTTGAAAGAACGAATCTAAAACGCCGTATCCAATAACCAAAAATTCATATTCTTTTCGTATCCTAATAGTGCTGAAAACCAGCCACTACTTTGAACCTTAATTAAAATCCAACCAAATGACAATCACTGTAAACCGAAAACCAGTCTACTTTTCTGCCAACCCTAAAAGAGTAATTGTTCGTTTTTTTATGCCAGGCGGACCAGAAAGAGCGAAAAAAATTATTAAGCGCCTGATGGCATTATCAGAAGAAGACACCTTAAAAGTATTAAACCAAACACTGCGTGATTTTTCAAACAGGCACCGTAATATAACACGAGTGTTCGCTAAAAATTTCGACAGGGTATTATCCATAGCAAAAGAAGAGGGCTACGATGCAGATAATTTTTCTAAAGAAAGAAAATTATTAATGGGCGCCTATTTCACACACGAATACTCTATTGAATCCGCCGCATTTTTTAACCCATCCATGGTATTAGATCCTGATCAGGCCAATCTGGAAAAAGGGCAAACCAGGATTATAGTTAGCTTCCGCGCTACGGGTGAGGGCCATATTTCTTCGCTGGAATTCAGGGGCGGCACACTAGACAAGCACAATAACCTGGAATTCAAACAATCAGGCAAACTGGTTGAAGAAGCCGAAACCATACAGGTACATATTTACAACAAGCCAAAATTCTTAGAGAAATTAAAAGATATGCATATTGATAACCCGGAGGTTATTGATAAAATACTGGGCCGGTTTGGCGATAATTTTTATTTCAGGGAATTAAGGCAAAGCATTGCAGAATATACCCATAACAACACCATTACCATTTTAGAAGAACAGGTATTGGAAGCTATAAAATGGATTGCCAATGCACAATATGAAATAACTTTCTCTATGGATACTGCCATATCTGAGAGAGTGATTTTCCCCGTTTCAGATACAGAAAGTAATGGTATTGAAGATGCCCGTTTTATAAAATTTACCGATGACGATGGTAAAGTAATGTATTATGGCACTTACACAGCCTACAACGGTTTTGCCATTATGCCACAATTAATTGAAACCAGCGATTTTTATACATTTAAGGTAAAACCCATTTATGGTAAATATGCCCAAAACAAAGGGATGGCTTTATTTCCAAGAAAAATAAATGGTAAATATGCCATGCTTTCCAGAAATGATGGCGAGAACAATTTTATTATGTTTTCTGACCAGCTTACCAACTGGAACAACGAACCTATTCTGGTACAGGAACCATTTTTCCCATGGGAATTTGTACAGGTAGGTAACAGTGGTTCCCCTATTGAAACACCACATGGCTGGCTGGTAATTACTCACGCCGTAGGTGCCATGAGACGTTATTGCCTGGGAGCTATTATGCTGGATAAAAATGACCCTACAAAAGTGATTGGCCAGTTATCCGAACCTTTATTGGTAGCCAATGAAGACGAAAGAGAAGGCTATGTACCCAATGTTGTTTATTCCTGTGGCTCTATTATCAATAACGATGAAGTGATTATTCCTTATGCAATGTCTGACTGCAGTTCAGGTTTTGCAACTGTAAATGTGCGGGAACTGATTGAAAAAATGATACCCGATGCATATGTTGTAGATACAACCAGTATTAAAAAAGATGCACATAAAATTTTATTGGTAGATGATGATGAACTATCTCAGTTGATTGTTACAGATATTCTAACCAATGAAGGATACGAGGTAGTAGTGGCGGCAGACGGTTTACAGGCTATTATGCAAATAAGCAAACATAGTTTCGATCTTATTTTATCTGATATTTCTATGCCCAATTTTAACGGGTACCAGCTATTAGATTTTTTAAATTCCGGCAAAATTAAAATACCGGTTGTGTTCTTAACCAGCCATGTAAGTCAGGAAGATGAAATTAAAGGTTTGCGTATGGGCGCAGCTGAATACCTTAAAAAACCAGTTGACGCCGAATTGCTCTTATTGAGAATTAAAAATATTATTAACTAACTTTTACATAGGGGTAACTGTTGAAAAGGTGTGGGTGTTTGCCTGCACCTTTTTCATTTTAAGTGCCAAGCTTCCATTGTCGCATAGAATTGTTGGCGTACAAGAGTGCGACGCAAGAAAAGCTGCAATACATTATTAGCCGGGATAATAAGCAATACACATTTGTATTTATTTTCCTCATGTTATACACCAATGTTAACCAATAGTACCTGTTTTGGCGGCACAATACCCAATTCCCTTATTTTTGTACGAATCACTTTTTAAAGCATGAGCACTCCAAAAGGAAAACTTATAGCAATTGGCGGGGCCGAAGACAAAGGCTCTGAACTGGATAAAGACGACCTTCAACTTAGAAATCATAATTTTTTTGAAGCCGGTATTTTGCGTCGTATTGTAGACGAAGCTGGTGGTATAAATGCCCGGATTGAAGTTATTACCACTGCCTCTACCATACCATACGAGGTGGGTGAAAATTACCTGGATGCCTTTGGCAAAATTGGCTGTACCAATATCGGCCTTATGCATATTAGAAACCGCGAAGACGTGGCCAATGAAGACTTTAACCGGCGTATTCGCCAATGCGATGGTGTGATGTTTAGTGGCGGTAATCAATTAAGGCTTACCGCCGTTTTTGGCGGTACCGCTTTTCTAAAAACCATTCATTACCGGTATCAAAATGAAAAATTTGTGGTAGCGGGCACCTCGGCTGGTGCCATGGCAATGAGCAGCACCATGATTTATGAAGGCAATGCCTCCCGTGCCCATCTTAAAGGAGAAGTGAAAACCACTACCGGACTGGGTTTTATGGATAATGTAATATTTGATTCGCACTTTGAAAAAAGGGGCCGTTTTGGCCGACTGGCACAGGTAGTGGCCGCTAACCCAGGTTGCATTGGCATTGGCTTAGGCGAAGACACCGGCATGCTGATTACCTATGGCGATCACATGGAAGCCATTGGTAGCGGACTGGTAATTATTATTGACGGGCACGACATTAGTCACACCAATATTGCCGATATACATGAAGGCAGCCCACTTAGCGTAGAAAACCTGAAAGTGCATTTCTGTGCCAAAGGAAATGGCTATATGGTAAAAGACCGGAAGTTTATTGAACGCATGGGTAAGGAAACAACCCCTATCATGACGGAAATTTATTAAACCAATCACTATATGAAAGCCTTGCCATTATTATTGTTGCTTTGTAGTACCTCTATTTTATTGCACGCCCAAAATTCAAAAGATAAAAAATGGAAACTGGTTTGGGAAGAAAATTTTAATGGAAGTCAATTGGATACCAGCATCTGGAACTACGAAGTAAACGATGAAGGTGGTGGCAACCACGAGTTGCAATACTATACAGCCCGCAAAGAAAACAGCTATCTTGAAAATGGCCTATTACATATTAAAGCCATTAAAGAACCCTATTTAACTCGGCAGTATACCTCTGCCAGAATTACCACAAAAGGCAAAGCAGATTTTACTTTTGGCAAAATGGAAATAAGGGCAAAAATACCAGTAGGCCGGGGTATGTGGCCCGCCATATGGATGATGCCCACCGACAGCAAATTTGGCCATTGGCCCTGGAGCGGAGAAATAGACATTATGGAAACCAAGGGCCAGGAGCCTGATTCGCTCTATGGCACCATACACTTTGGCCCGGCATACCCCAACAATCGTTATTTAGGCAGCAAGCTGGTACGCGTAACGCCTGATGGCTGGGGCGACGATTTTCATACCTATGCCATAATATGGCAAAAAAATAAAATAGAATGGCTGGTAGATGGTGTTAAATTTCACGAAGGCACCATTGCCAATGTAACAAACATAAAAAATGTGCCATATCCGTTTAATGAGCGTTTTCATTTTATATTAAACATGGCCGTAGGCGGCGATTTTCTAGGCAACCCCGATGACAGCATTTTACCAAAAGAGTTTTTGGTAGACTATGTTAAAGTGTACCAGGAGCAATAAAATAATTTGTAGCCCGGCATCAGCACAATAATGAAGCCCGGTTGCGTCGCACTCTTGTGCGTTTAGCCCATATGCAGCAAAACAATAACTAATTTATTATACCATGCAAAGAAGAACTTTCATTCAACAGGCATCACTGGCAACAGCCGCATTGGCCATTAACAAAAATGCAAATGCCCGAGATTATGCTGATTTTCCTGTGGTACGCACGGCCAGCGCCAACAGAAAATTTACCAGTACAGCTGTTGAACAATTAATTGCAGAAGTTAAATCAAATATTGGCAATAAAGAATTAGGCTGGTTATTTGAAAACTGCTTCCCCAATACACTGGATACCACCGTTGATTTTGAAATAATAGAAGGCAAACCAGACACCTATGTAATTACAGGCGATATAGATGCCATGTGGCTTCGCGACAGCACAGCTCAGGTTTGGCCCTATGTACCACTTTGCAAAAACGACAAACCTTTACAGGAGTTAATAAAAGGCGTAATTCACCGTCAGGTAAAATGTATTTTAAAAGATCCCTATGCCAATGCTTTTTATAAAGACGAAAGCAAAATCAGCGAATGGAAAGCCACTGATATTACCGATATGAAACCCGGCATACACGAACGTAAATGGGAGATTGACAGCTTATGTTATCCCATCCGTTTAAGTTATGGTTACTGGCAGCAAACCGGCGATGCATCTCCCTTTGATGCGCAATGGGTATCGGCTATGAAATTAATTGTGCAAACATTTAAAGAACAGCAACGCTTTCATGGCCAGGGGCCTTATACTTTTCAACGTAATACAGCCTGGGCAACTGATGGTGTGCCATTAAGCGGCTATGGCTATCCAGTAAAACCAAATGGTTTAATCTGCTCTATGTTTCGCCCAAGTGATGATGCCACAATTTTTGCCTACCTGATTCCGAGTAATTTATTTGCTTTTAGGGTACTTACCTATATAACACGTATTGGCAACGGAAAATTATTTGATGCAGCATTTACCAAAGAAACCTTTGATTTAAGCGAGCAGATAAAAACGGCATTGGTAGCCCATGGTGTTATTACACACAAAACCTATGGCAATATGTTTGCCTACGAGGTAAATGGATATGGCAGTTATAATTTGATGGACGATGCCAATGTACCCTCCTTACTTTCTTTGCCTTATTTAGATGCAGTGGATAAAACAGATAAAACATATCAAAATTCAAGAAAATATGTATTGTCTCCCGAAAATCCTTTTTTCTATAAAGGCACGGCCGGGGAAGGTATTGGCGGGCCACATGCAGGTGCTGATATGATTTGGCCGCTAAGTATTATTATGCGCGGACTAACATCGGATAATGATGCAGAAATAAAATCATGTCTGGATATGCTGCAAAAAAACCATGGCGGCACCGGTTTTATGCATGAGAGTTTTCATAAAAATGATTCTACCAATTTTACACGCAAATGGTTTGCCTGGGCCAATACTATTTTTGGCGAATTTATTTGGAAAGTGTACCGGGAAAAGCCACACCTGTTGCGCTAAATAAATGGGTATTTTACTGCTGCCATTTAATCAAACCCCCGAAGTGTGCGACGCAAGTAAAGCCCCAAATTTAATCAGCAGCCGGGCCAACAATGGTTTAAATTATTTTATTTCGCTTCTTACTTCGGCAATAAGCGCCAAAGCTTTTTGGGTTTCACTAAACAACTCATCGTATAGTTCATGTTCCAATATTTGTGTACTGATGAGCTTGCTACCCATACCAACGGCGCAAACACCCGAGTTAAACCATGAAGCCAGGTTATCTTTATTAACTGATACCCCGCCTGTGGGCATAAATAATTGTCCTGGAAATAATTCTTTAACAGCACTTATAAATGCCGGCCCCAAAATATTGGCAGGAAATATTTTAATAAGCGATGCGCCCAACTCCTGCGCACGGTAAATTTCAGATGGCGTCATACAACCAGGCACCCAGGCCAGGCCTGCACTGCTTACTAAAGCAGCCACATCTGGTTGTACAATTGGTGCAACAATAAAATCGGCACCCGCAGCTATAAAATCTCTGGCCTGATCTACAGATTTAATGGTACCAATACCCAGGTACAAATTTGGTGCTTCTGCAGCCAGTGTATCCTTTAACAAGCGGAAATTTTCCAGGGCAGCAACACCTCTGTTGGTATATTCAATTACCCTTATTCCGGCTTTGTACAAAGTGCCAATTATTTCTAAACTTACTTTTACGCTATCTGTATAAAAAAGTGGCAGCATACCCTGCTGTATAATGGCTTCGGTTATAATGGTTTTATTTATGCGCATATGCTAATTTAAACTGTTCTATATCATTAATGGTTTTATTGGTAAAATCGCCTTCGGTAAACAACTTGCTAAAAGCAGCAGCAGTGGCAAAATCAAGCGTTTCCTGATAGGTTTTTGCATAATACAGTCCATAAATTACACCAGCCATAAAGCAGTCTCCGCTACCTACCTGATCAATAATTGTAGAGGTGTTATAGGTAATAGATTCATGTAAGTTATTACCCGATTGAAGGGTAGTAAAATAAGACAATCCTTCGTTATTGGTAAAGCGAAAAGTATTTGCTACAACTTCTACATTGGGAAACATAGCTTGCATTTTATTACCTGTATCCAGCGCCTGTAATATATAATCGGCCTTAGCGGCATTTGCCGATAATGGATTATTAAATGCAATGCCAAGCATTTTTTCAGCAGCCCAAATATTACCCATTACCACATGGCAATACTGTAATAAATCGGGCATTATATCAATAGGCGCAACACCATATTGCCAAAGTTTTGCACGGTAATTTAAGTCAACCGAAATAGTGATACCTTTTTGCCTTGCCGCCTGCAGCGCATCTTTGCAAATAGCTGCAGTATTTGTGCTTATTGCAGGTGCAATAGCACTAAAATTAAACCACCCTACTCCATCAAAAATTTTATCCCAATCTATTGTTCCAGCTTTTATCCCCGCAAAAGAAGAGTTACTTCTGTCGTAAATAACACCAGCATTTTTTAGGTCTTTCCCCTTGGGTAAAAAATACAATCCCAGTTTATCGCCTGCATAAATAATGGTGCCGGTATCTACCCCTTTTTTTTCAAGCATTGCTGCTATTTGTTTAACCATTAAATTATCAGGCACTACCGTACAATAAGCAACCGGCGTTTGCCACAAAGCAAGTGCTACCGCTACATTGGCCTCTGCGCCACCTACATAAAATGGCAGTTGCTTTTGTTGTAGCCACTCGCCTTCCACATCAGGACAAATGCGCAAAAGCAACTCTCCAAACGATAATATTTTACCCTTAGACTCCATTTTAAACTTAGCATCCGCCATAATACAAAATTAGTTTTACTTATGAAAATCAATAGAGTTGCAAAGTGCCAATATACTACATAAAAACAGATGAAGATTACAAAAATTAGGTGCCAGACTTTTGTACAAAAAGAGGCTTTACTTGCGTCGCACTCTTGTGCTTTCTGAACATAATGCAGCAAGAATCAATATATCGTAAATACACCTCTTACATGCATTTTACTTGTTATATGACAGCCAAAAAATCACGAAACAAAAAAATTACTGTAAAATCGACACTAAAAACTGCGCAATTTTTGTGCAACTTTTTTATTAGCAAAATTATAAGCAAATTACCGGCAGAAAACGCACATAATATTTCACATAGTAGCGATTTATTAGTAAGTTCGACGCATGAAAAAATTGATTTTTATTCCGCTCTTTTTAATCCTTGCTTTTTGTGGTTTTGCACAAAAAGAATTTACAAAATATACCAGTGTTATCCCGGGCTCAAAAGTAAGTTTCACTATGGTGCCAATACCTGCTGGCAGCTTTGAAATGGGAAGTCCGGCCACCGATAAAACTGCAAAAAAGGATGAAAAACCCCAACAAACCATAACCCTGTCTGCATTTTGGATGTGCGAACACGAAGTTACTTTTGATGAGTTCCAGCTTTTCTATGAAGATGCAACCATTCCGGTAAATTCTGAGGAAGTAGATGCAGTTACCAGGCCCACACCACAATATATAGATTTTAGTATGGGTATGGGTAAGCAGGGCGGCTTTCCCGTAAATAGCATGAGCCAGTATACTGCAATCATGTATTGCAAATGGCTCTATAGTAAAACCGGTGTATTCTATCGCCTACCCACCGAAGCAGAATGGGGATATGCTTGCAGAGCCGGTAGCAAAGACATGTTTTATTTTGGCAACGATAGCAGCAAACTGGGAGATTATGCCTGGTTTGTAGATAATGGGCAGGAAAAATTTCATAAAGTGATGCAGAAAAAACCAAATCAATGGGGCTTATACGATATGATGGGCAATCTAAGCGAGTGGACCTTGGACCAATATGACAATGATTACCTAACAAAAATCGCTGCCAATGCCAAAGATCCATTAATGTCCCCCGGGCCAAAATACCCAAGATCAATACGCGGAGGATGCTATGAAGACCCTGCTATTAATTTAAGGAGCGCTGCAAGAAACAAATCAATACCTTACATGAATCGCAGAGATCCCCAGGTACCCAAAAGTAAATGGTGGTTAACCGATGCTGGTACTGTGGGTTTTAGAATTGTTAGTCCGGTACAACAACCCACCGCAGCAGAAGCCGCTGCTTTTTATAGTAAATATTAACCAATAGATATTTTAACAATTTTATAAATACACAAATTTTCTAACATGCAAGCCAACAAAAATTCTTCCAGAAGAGACTTCGTTAAGCAAACCGGTATGATTGCCGGTGGTATATTGGCAGCGCCTTTAATTTCTGGCGCCAACTTTTTTTCAGGATCATCTGACGCCATTAAAGTAGCTATAGTAGGCTGCGGTGGTCGTGGTACCGGTGCTGCCATGCAGGCCATGCTTAGTAAGCAAAATGTAAAACTGGTTGCAATGGCTGATGCCTTTCGCGACAGGTTAGACGATTGTTATAAGCAATTAACAGCTGATGACATTTCTGACTGGAGCGGTACAGCCGGAAGTATAAAAGATAAAATCACAGTTACTGAAGCCACAAAATTTGTTGGTTTCGATGCTTACAAAAAAGCAATTGCCCTGGCTGATGTAGTAATTCTAACCACACCTCCAGGTTTTCGCCCCATACATTTTGAAGAAGCCATAAACCAGGGTAAACATGTGTTTATGGAAAAGCCGGTTGCAACAGATCCCGTAGGCATCAGAAAAGTATTAGAGGCCGCAGAAAAAGCAAAACAAAAGAAATTAAACGTAGTAGTTGGCTTACAAAGAAGGTATCAGAATTCCTATCGCGAAATGTATCAACGCAAGGACATGATAGGAGATATCGTTTCTGCACAAGCCTGGTGGAATAACGATGGTGTTTGGGTAAGACCTCGTGTAGCAGGACAAACCGAAATGGAATACCAAATGCGTAACTGGTATTATTTTAACTGGCTTTGCGGCGATCATATCAACGAACAACATATTCACAATATTGATGTAGTTAACTGGTTTAAAGGTGGCTATCCTGTAAAAGCCCAGGGCATGGGTGGCAGACAGGTGCGCAAGGGGAAAGAATACGGTGAAATATTTGATCACCACTATGTTGAATTTACCTATGCTGATGGCTCTATCTTAAATAGCCAATGCCGCCATATTCCGGGCACTATGAGTAAAGTGGATGAACTCTTAGTTGGTACAAAAGGTAGTATACAATGTGGTGCCGCCACCATTTTAGATAGCAAAGGCAACCCATTATACCAATACAACAAGAAAAATGAAAATAATCCCTACCAAACAGAACATGATGAACTGTTTGCAGCTATCGCAAAAGGTGAATATAAATTTGCCGATGCTGAAAGAGGCGCCAAAAGCACTATGACTTCTATTTTAGGTCGTTTGGCCACTTATAGCGGACTAGTAGTTGAGTGGGATAAAGCTATCAACCTTAATTTAAACCTGCAACCAAGTGCCTACACCTGGGATACTTTACCACAATTACTGCCAAATGCTGATGGATTCTATCCTGTAGCAATTCCAGGAGTAACCAAGTTTGTATAGTATAATAAATGTAATAAGCATAAATAGCCGGGATTATTCCTGGCTATTTTGTTTTATTTCGGTTCTACATCTTATTGGGAATGAAACTTTTTGGGCCAGGCAACAAAGCATTTTTGCTGCTTTACTTGCGTCGCACACTTGTGCTGCAACAAATCATTGAGCTTTAAACAGCCAATACAATCTACCCTAAATACAAGACAATTAGCTTTCTGTTGTTTTTTTATCCTGAGTAAAGTAATTCTCAATACTTTTAAAAAAAACAAGGATATGTCTTCTACTATAAAAATTGCACTTAGCCTGTTATTTTTTTTACTGAGTATAAAAACACAGGCCCAGGAAACAACGCCAATAAACAGCAATGAAAAAATACTGTTTAATGCAAAAATCTTTACTGCCAATACTAAAATGCCCTATGCAGAAGCAGTAGCCATCAAAGGAAATTTGATAGTAGCAATCGGCAATTTTAATGAAGTAAAAAATGCGCTTAGCAACAAAGCCAGTTTAATAAACATGAATGGTCAGTGCATTTTACCAGGTTTTATTGATAGCCATAATCATGCCCTTCAGGGTGGAGATGGATTGCTGCATGCTAACTTGTACGACAGTGCCGTAACCATAGAAGCATTAGAGCAATACGCAACAAAAGTAACCAATGATGGCAGTGGCATGTTCGATGGCTTTCTAATTATCGAAGGTATTAATATTGGCACCTGGTCTCATATTGATGAACTCAACAACACATTTAATGCAGCAGGTTATGCCGCCAAACCAATACTATTACGCGGCAGCGATGGCCATACTATTTGGGCCAATAATTTCCTGTTGCAAAAAGCGGGTATTACTACTAATTTCATCAGTCAGTTACCGCTGGAAACAAAAAAATATTATGGCATTAACCCTAATAATGCGCCTAATGGTTTTATTGCAGATAGCGGCATAGATAAACTAAACGCCATTTTACCCGAAATACAAACAGATTGGGTAACCGCTGGTTCAAAAGCAATGGAATACCTTAATAGTAACGGCATTACCGCATTTCTTGACCCCGCCTGCGGCTCAACAGATGCAACGGAGAATGAAATGTTGCAGGCTTATCAGAAACTATCTGCAACTAAGCAGCTTACAACACATGTGACTGCCGTAGTTGTGGCAGATGCCAATGGCAATGCAGCTAAACAAATAGCCAATTTAAAAAAGCTACAACTACAATACAACAATACCCGGAACCTGCGTGTACTTGGCTTTAAAATTTTTGCTGATGGAGTAATTGAATATCCCACACAAACTGCGGCATTATCTAAACCATATACCAATTCGGGGTCGAATGGTGCATTAATGGTAGATCCGCTTAAATTTAACCAGTTTGTTACGGCGGCCGATAAAGCCAATTTGCTGGTGCATGTACACGCTATTGGTGATCTTGCTGTAACTGATGCGCTGAATGGTTTTGCAGCTGCAAGAAAAATAAACGGCAACAGCCATATACCGCATACCATTACCCATATACAAATTGCCCAACCAACTGATTTTACCCGCTTTAAACAACTAGGCGTTTTGGCATCGCTTCAACTGCTGTGGGCCTTGGGAGATATTACTACTATTGATATTGTACAACCCTATATTGCCCCTGAACTGTATAAATGGCAATATCCAGCACGCTCACTTTTACAATCTGGTGCTACTATTTGCGGCGCCAGTGATTGGCCCGTAACCTCTGCCAATCCCTTTATTGCCATTTATGACGCAGAAACAAGATTGGGACTGAAAGGCGTTTTAGATTCAACCCAGGCTATGCCAAGGATTGACATGTTGTATGCCTATACTATTAATGCTGCCAGGGCTTTACAAATGGATAAACAAATTGGCTCACTTGAGCCGGGAAAAATGGCAGATCTTATTTTGCTTGACAGGGATATTTTTACCATTAGTCCGGAAGCGATGCAGCAAACAAAAGTACAGTGGACCATGTTTGAGGGTCGGATTGTTTATCAACAACAATAAAGGAAGATAACGCCCCCCCCCCGCAAATACTTTTGTTGCCATAAAAACGGAACGTACAAGTGAGTGACACAAGCGGCGATGCCCAATGCTTTGCTGCCGGCATAAAAAATGTATATGCCATTTTGAGTTGCACACTATACATTTGCACCTCAAAAATTATTATTAAAAATTGGGGAGGGGGTTATGAAAGTTATGAAATTTGGCGGTACCAGTGTTGGTAAGCCGGAACGTATGCGCCAGGTAGCGCAGTTAATTACCAGTGGCAACGAGCCTACTATTGTTGTATTAAGTGCTTTAAGCGGCACCACCAATGCACTGGTAAATATTAGTGATAGTATTGCCAACGGAGACAGGGCAGCAGCCAAACGAAAGATTGATGAGCTGGAAGCACATTACAGAAATTTTGTGCTTGATTTGGTACAATCTGCCTCTGCACGTGAACAGGCCAATGCCATTGTTACAGAGCATTTTGAATTTCTTACCATTATTTTAAAAATATCTTTTAGCGAAGCTTTGAATAAAGATATTCTGGCGCAGGGTGAGTTAATGAGCACCAAATTATTCTCTATTTATCTGGAAGAAAATGGTGTTGACCATTTACATATACCGGCACTTGAATTTATGAGCATAGACCATAATGAAGAGCCTCAAATTGGTAGCATTAAAGTAAAACTTAGCCAGTTATTGCAACAAAACAGTAATAAAAAACTGTTTGTAACCCAGGGCTATATTTGCCGCAATGTTAAAGGCGAAGTAGACAACCTTAAACGCGGTGGAAGTGATTATACCGCATCTTTGGTGGCAGCAGCCATTAATGCTACTGTATGTGAAATATGGACCGATATTGACGGCATGCACAATAACGACCCACGCATTGTAGATAAAACCGTTGCCGTAGAACAACTTAGTTTTGATGAGGCTGCGGAACTGGCTTATTTTGGTGCTAAAATTTTACATCCTACCTGTATTTGGCCTGCACAAATGTATAATGTGCCGGTAAAGTTGTTAAACACCATGCAGCCCGAAGCCAAAGGCACTACCATTGAACAAAATGCCAATAGTGTGGGTGTAAAAGCTGTAGCCGCAAAAGATGGCATTATTGCCATAAAAATAAAAAGCAGCCGAATGCTGCTGGCTTATGGCTTTCTTAGAAAAATATTTGAAGTGTTTGAAAAATACCGCACTTCTATTGATATGATTACCACCTCTGAAGTGGCCGTTTCTGTTACCATAGATACAGATCTTCACCTGGATGAAATAATAAAAGAATTGGAGCCTTTTGGCAGTGTTGAAGTAGATAAAGAACAAACCATTATTTCAATAGTTGGTAACGAAATTGCGCAAACACCCGATGTTTTAAAAAATGTATTTAATGCCATTAGTACCATTCCTGTGCGGATGGTTAGCTATGGTGGCAGCCATCATAATATTTCCTTGTTAATACCTGCGGCCAATAAAAAAGAGGCATTGCAGCTAATTAATACAGGCGTATTTGGTTTGTAAAAAATGGATTATTCTGGCAAGCCCGGTAACAGTTATGTTTGCCGGGCTTTTTTTTTTTGAGCCAAACTATTTATTTCTATGATGCTTTACTTGCGTCGCACACTTGTACGGTTGGTAATGCTATGCAGCAAAAGAATATCCCGGGGCCAAACCATTATGTGTTACAATAATATTATAATTTTAACCATAGGGTACATAGTAAGTAATTATTATTTACTTGTGCAGCATTACAACCACCAATCTTTTATCAATGCAAAAACCATTTGTAAGCGTTATCATTCCAGTATACAATGAAGTGCGTTATATTGATGAAATGGTAGCATCGGTAATTGGGCAACAGCACGATAGTTTTAACCTGGAGCTATTAATTGTAGACGGTGGCAGTACAGATGGCACCACGGCCAAAATAGAAACACTGGCCCAAAATAATACGCTGATACGCGTAATACATAATAGCAAAAAAATTTCCCCGGCAGCTTTTAACTTGGGCATACAACATGCCAAAGGCAACTATATAGCCATTTTGGGTGCACATAGTAAATACGACAAAGATTATCTTGCTATTTGTCTGGAAGAAGCTATTACACACCATTGCGCAGGCTGCAGCGGAAAAATTGTGGTGGCCAAAAATGATGCGGACATTCAAAGCGTATTAATTTATTATATGCTTACCAGCAGCTTTGGTGTAAGCAGCAAATCTTACCGCACAGCAAAAGAAGGCATCAGCGAGCAATGCCCCTACCCTGTTTTTGAAAAATCTATTTTCAATGAAGTAGGATGGTATAATGAGCAATTGGTACGTAACCAGGATAATGATATGAACTACCGTATTATGCAGGCCGGGCACAAGCTATATTATACGCATAAAGTATCGGCCTATTATTACCCAAAACAAACTATAAAGGGATTGTTTGATTATGCCAAACTTACGGGGAAATGGAACGCGGTAAGTTTGCAATTAAATCCCGGTTCAATGGGTTTAAGGCATGTGGTGCCGTTTATTTTTTGCTCTGGTTTATTGGGTTTGCTTTTGGGTACACTGGCTACTGCATTTTTAATGCCTCAAATAATGGTGTACTTTTTATGGCCCCTGCTTTTTATAATCGGTCTTCACTTAAGTTGTGGATTGGTGGTAGCTATTAGTGCCTTTACCAACACCAAAAAAGCCATCCTTTTTGTATTGCCCTTTTTGTTTTTTTCTTTCCATTTTTTATATGGTTATGGCACTTTGCATAAACTGGTAACCGGCAAATAAAAATAGCTGCCATAGGTTATGTTGTACAAGTGTGCGACGCAAGTAAAGCTGCTGCTTTTACCATTGCAGGGCCAACAATTAAAACCCTGACTTAATAGAGTTTAGATATAACAGCCTTGTATTTTCCATTGGGTTGAAGCGGAATGGTATCTACTACATCAAATGCAATATTTACATCGCCCAACTGGCTTTGAATTCTTTGTTGCATCAAATCCATATCCAATCTGGAAATAATGCCATCGGCCACTAGCTTTATAGTTATCTGTTGCAGTGATTCCTGTATTACCTGCGCCTGTTTGATGGTAGTTAACCCATTAAAAACACTGTGAAAACGTACCATTTGCCGGCCATCTGTGCCCACAATTACATCTTCTGACCTGCCAGTAATTTCCTGCACTACGGGCATTTGTCTGCCACAAGTACAGGTTTTATCACTCAATATAATATCATCCCCAATTTTATACCGGATAAGTGGTTGATCTACATTTAAAAAGCCGGTACAATAAACGGCGCCAGCTACCCCAAATGGAACGGGTTGTAATTGCTCGTCCAACACTTCTATCAAACCGGCATCGGGGCTAATATGCAGGCTGCCAGCTTCACACTCGCTTATTAAACCACAGGCTTCAACACCGCTCCAGCCATCGTAGGTTTTACAACCATACACCTGTTTAAAAAGCTCTCGCATTTGCGGGGTAAGTTTTTCGCTGGAGGTAATAACGGCTTTTAAAGCAGGCGCATTTAATTGTTGCTCCTGAATATGCCGGGCCAGAAAATAATTGCTCATGGCATAGCCAGTCATATATTCAATATGGTATTTATGCATGCCTTCTACATAGTTGGCAGCAGTATCTGCGTTTATATGATACGCTGAAAAATATACCTGTTTTTCAAAATAATTATAGCGGTAAAATGGCGCAATTGCATTAGCGTTGGGAACAATTCTTCTGCCACCAATCATACCCCTTGGAATGGTACTGCCAACACCAGCCCAAACCCTAACCCTTTGCTCGAATAAAGCAAACCAGCGCTGATGCATGGCATGAGACAATAAAATTTGTATCGGCGTACCCGTACTGCCACTGCTGGCAAAAAAAGATCCATTGGGTTCTCTTTGTACCGATAGCAATGCTGTTGTACCATTTTGCCTTAATTGCTCTTTGGTTAGTATGGGCAATAAGCCAATTGTATCCGGTGTAATGTTGGCCAGCTGGCTGCGTTGAATACCTGCTGCCAAAAAAGATTTTGTATAATATGGCACCGTATCAAAAGCATGTAACAGCATGCGTTGCAATGCTTCCTGTTGGTAGGCTTTCCATAAGTCAGTCGTATAGGATTCCCGTTCACGTGCTGCAATAAAATGTTCGGTAAAAACACCACCTAAGCGGCGTTGTTTCCATTGCCAGCCAAAAGCAGTAACCAGCAGGTTTTGCATCCATACCGGCGAATGTTGATATATGGTTTCACTTAACCCCATAATGCAAACAAGATACGAGCAAGTGTAATAACCACAAAAACTTAAGCCTTTTTCTTCTACAGGCTATGAACATAAATGAAAGAAGCTTGTTACTTTTATATAAAATTTACTTATGGGAATCTGGCGCCAGATAGCTGAATATCTCTACATAAAAAAACGCGATCCAAACGATGAGCGTACCCAATGGATGAAATACATGCATGGCATGAACCGAATTTCATTGCTTATGTTTTTAGTTGCCCTGGTTGTGATGCTGGTAAAGCTGGTAATTTTGCCAATGTTTAAATAATTAAGCTGGCAAAAATTATTAATGGTTAAAACTATTTTGACCTAAGCGTTATTGCACGCATGTAGCTTTACTTGCCACGCTCGGTTCAGGGTTCTGTTCATTATTCAGCAGGTATACATTTTATTTTTCCATCATCATTCCAATCAGCCTGCTATCCCGGTTGTACACATCTTTTCTGAAATTCAATTGCCCTTTTCTGTCTACCCAGGCCGTAAAATAGGCAATAAAAACGGGCATGGTTTGGGTAAGGGTTACATATTTTTCCTTACCACTATTCATGGCGGCTACTATCTTATCGGTATTCCAGCTACTATCATTGCTCAATAAATATTCAGCTAATTTTTGCGGTTGGGCCAGGCGAATGCATCCATGGCTAAATGCCCGGTTGGTTTCTCCAAACAAAGATTTGGAAGGGGTATCATGTAAATAAATATCAAAACTGTTTGGAAATAAAAACTTCACCAATCCCAATGAATTATTGACACCGGGCTTTTGCCTCACCCCATTGCCATTCCATTCCATATTATGATTTGCGAGGTAGTTAGGATTGCGTTTAATTCCCGGTAATACTTCCTTTTTAAGAATACTTCCAGGCACATTCCAATAAGGGCTAAACACAATGTATTTTATGTTTCCATTAAAAATAACTGTTTTATTTGTGGCAGTTCCTACTACCACATTCATACTCCATAGCAAGCTGTCATTAGCAATTACATGCAATTTGTATTCTGGAATGTTTATCAATAAATAATCTCCTTTCAATGCAACGGGCACCCAACGGCTACGCTCCATATTTATCATCAGTTGCTGTATCCGCTTCTCAACGGATACTTTTAGCTCTGCTAACATGGCTGGGCCAATCACTGCATCCTGTTGTTCACCCATTCTTCCCTGAAAATGTAAAACACCGGTTGCTAAGGCAGTATCAAAAATATTACTACCATTATCATTTTTTAAATCTCCGGTTAAAAACAACTCTTTTCGTATGGCAACAATGGCCACACTCGTGTCACCGGTTTTATATACTTTCTTGTCGACAACTATTACCGGAAAGCCCCCCTTAGCCTCAATAGCTTTGTACTTAGCCAGGGCAGATTTTAACAGGTTATATTGGCGGTAAACCGGAGCGTTGGTTAACAGTGTTTCATCTTTTAATAAACTATCCAGCAACTGTCCGTATGCAACCTTTTTTCTGGGTAAATACCAATTTAACTCATTGGTAGTTTTCTCATCCAATCCACCCCAAACATTTTTAGCATACATAAAATATTGGGCAGTAAGCATCAGTTCATTGGTTATTAATGGCTGGTTGGTGCTATCTAAGCCTTCATTTTGCATAAGACCTGTAAATGCATCTTTATATAAAACGGTATCTGGCAATCCCTCCAATGATAGATTAAGTAGCCTGTTATACAGGTTTTGAGATTGTTCTAATAAACCATTGTTATCGTACCAGGCAAAAGAATAATTACGATCAGTGTAAAAACGGGATACTTCCTTTTTATAAGGCAACATCAGGGGAAATTGCAAAAAGAACTGTTGCACTGCGGTACTATCAAAATGCAGGTTGGTAATTTTACTAAAGTTGCCCGGGATGCTAATATCTATATTATGGTTACGGGGTAAACTATCTTTGTCCTGTATTGCAGATTGGCTATTTATATAATTACAGTTCTGTGTGCAACATGCAATAAACAGTAGAATAAGCGGCACAAGAATGCTGGTTAAATTTTTCAAGTTTTCTTTTAAAGATAAACGTAACCAGGCACAAAAAAAAGACCTCTTTAAAAGAGGCCTCTTTAGTTTAAATTAAGTTGGGTTAACCTGCAAAAATACTCACTCAAAAGCTGAGCATGTTACAAGGTTTATTACAGATATGATTCAAGATATTTCTTCCTTGAGAATCTCTGTGTAGTTTTCATGTTTCTTTGGATGTTCCATAAATCAGCTGCACTGAATACAGATTTTTCATCAACATTAATAGCTACTGTTTCTTTTACTTCAGATACCAATTCACTTAATTCTGCTCCATCTAAAATAATAATGGGTTCTTTAACATTGCTTTTCATCGTGTCTAATTTTAATCTTAAAAATCTTTATCAGGCAAGCGTTACGATGAAGTAACATAGTCGTTAGGGGCTGTTAAACAGCTGAATTTACTGAGTTTGATTATTCTCTGGTTTAGCGCTGCAAAGATAAGAAGGATATTATATTACTTAATGAATAAAATGTTAATATAACAGTACTTATACAATTTAAGGCAATGGTTTTAGGATAAAAACATTGTAAATATCACAATCATTGTCCACAGCTTTCCCTGCAACAACACCCATTTTACACAGTTGCTATTAATACCATTCTAAATAAAATGTAACCCTATCCGGGGCAAAAATTTGTAAAAGGGTAAACAGGTATATTACGTAAAACGCCAAATAACAATAACGTAAACACAAAAAATAGTATAAACTGCTTTTTATAAACTATAGAGCCAATTTGCCTTTTTTGAAAATAATTTATACATACAAGAATATACAGATAAACAACAAATGGTATGGAAATGACCACTATAAAATTTTGCTGCAGGGCGAGCAAAAAATTGCCATGTAATAAGGATAAAAATGCACGTTGTGCTCCACAACCCGGACAATAAAACCCTGTAATCTGGTGAAAAGTACAAGCAGGAAAAAACTGTTGATATGTAGGATAAAAGAAGTAATACAATACCCATAAAAAAACAAATACTACTAAAATAAGTAAAGGCTCATTGTGCTTTTTCGTATTAGTCGATGCTGGGTCTTTTACCATTATAAATAGAATAGCATAAATATAAATCTTTATAAAGAACATAAAAAAACTCCGGGAAATTAACCCGGAGTTTTAATCTATTGTGTTGTTTAATAAGCTCTTGCAAATAAAACCCTTTGTGTTGAAGGATTACCCGTTAGTATACAAGTGCCTTCTTCCTGTGGATTATCTAATGGAATACACCGGATAGTAGCTTTTGACAACTCTTTAATCTTCTCCTCTGTTTCGCCTGTGCCATCCCAATGGGCTGATACAAAACCAGCTTTTCCATCCAGTATGGCCATAAATTCTTCCCAAGAATCTGCTTTGGTAATATGGTCTTGCTGGAACTTTTTGGCCTTATTGTAAATACTTACCTGAATATCGTCCAGTAAATCCTTAATATAACTGCTTAAGCCTTCTACCGGCACAGTCATTTTCTCTTTTGTATCCCTGCGGGCTACTTCTACCAGATTTTTCTCCAAATCTCTTGCTCCAATGGCAACACGCACCGGAACGCCTTTCATCTCATATTCAGCAAATTTCCAGCCTGGCCTGGCATGTTCTGAGTTATCATACTTAACCGAAATACCCATTGCCCTTAACTCTTTAGCCAATACATTGGCTTTTTCTGATATCATGGCTAATTGCTCATCGCCCTTATAAATGGGTACAATTACCACTTGCAAAGGAGCTACCTTAGGCGGTAATACCAAACCATCATCATCACTGTGTGCCATTACCAATGCACCTATTAAGCGGGTGCTAGCGCCCCAGCTGGTAGCCCAAACATATTCCAGTTTGTTTTCTTTATCACTAAACTTTACATCAAATGCTTTGGCAAAATTTTGACCAAGAAAATGCGATGTGCCCGCCTGCAAAGCTTTACCATCCTGCATTAATGCTTCAATACAGTAGGTGTCTACCGCACCTGCAAAACGTTCATTGGCCGATTTTACTCCCCGTACAACGGGCATTGCCATATAATTTTCGGCAAAGTTGGCATAGATATCAAGCATTTGTCTGGTTTCGGCAATAGCTTCATCGGCAGTAGCATGGGCGGTATGGCCTTCCTGCCAAAGAAATTCAGCCGTACGCAGGAATAAACGGGTACGCATTTCCCAGCGAACCACATTGGCCCATTGGTTAATTAGTAATGGTAAATCGCGGTAAGATTGTATCCATGTTTTAAAAGTGCTCCAAATAATGGTTTCTGAAGTGGGACGTACAATTAATTCCTCCTCCAGTTTGGCATCGGGGTCTACCACTACGCCACCTCCATTGGGGTCATTCATCAGACGGTAATGGGTTACTACCGCACACTCTTTGGCAAAACCTTCTACGTGCGCAGCCTCTTTACTTAAAAAACTCTTGGGTATAAATAAGGGAAAATAAGCATTTACGTGCCCTGTATCCTTAAACATTTTATCCAATGTATCACGCATTATTTCCCATAAAGCAAAACCATGTGGCTTAATTACCATACAGCCTCGAACAGCTGTATAGTCTGCCAAACCAGATTTAAGCACTATATCATTGTACCATTGAGAATAATCCTGCTCCCTTGATGTTATTTCTTTTGCCATATTTTATGTTTCAACTAATAATGTTAATCTGCTGCATTTTTGGTGCAGTACAAGTGTGCGACGCAAGTAAAGCTGCTACATGTTGAACTGCCTGGCTAATAAAAGGAAAGAAACCCCAACAATCGTTAGTTTTAGAGTAACCTTAACAAGTAGCCATTTTTTTGTTGTTCGTACCAACGTAACTTTATTGCAACAAAGTTGCGCTGTTAAAGCGGAGCAAAAGTAATAACTTCACACTATAAACATTAAAACCATTTGTATGAAAAATATTATTATGGCTGTAACCATACTGGCAATAGCAGGCAGCAGTTGCTCTAGTGCGTACAAAGCCACTCGTACACCGGATGATGTTTATTATTCACCCGCCCCTGCTGCCAAACCTGGTGAGGATGACAGGTATGATGATTATACCAGCAGCAACGATGAAAATTATTTGCGCATGAAAGTTCGCAACCGCTACCAATGGGATGGCTTGGATGATTATAGTTACTGGAACGATAGCCGATATGATTTTGGGTATGGCTGCACCCCTTCCCGCTCAGTTTTATTAAACCCTTATAACCCTTATTGGGCAGGCAATTTTATGGGCTATTATTATACGCCATGGGGTAATTTTTACAGTCCGTTTTATACCATTGTGTATTATAAAAACCCAAGGGTATATTATGGCAATACCAGCAAAACAAACCTAACGGCCTACCGTAACCGCAATTATAATAACAATAATTTTGGCAATTTACTTAAGCAGGCTTTTAACAGCAGTAATAATACTACCAATAACAACAATAACAGTTTAAATCCTACCAGAAGCTTTAGCTCAGGTTCAACACAAAGTAATAGTGCCGGTGGCCGCAGTGGTGGTTATAATAGCAGTGGCAGCAGCAGCGGCAGCACCAGGGCTCCCCGTGGTGGTGGTAAATAATTAATTGCATTTGTATACCATATTTTTTTGCATAGCAGCAGTATAAACTGCATAGCTAATGGCATATCCAAATAAGAATGTATGAAGAAATTGCTTGCCCTTTGTATCGTTTTACATAGTATGATTTTTATGGTAAAAGCACAGGTGCCCGATGATGCTTTGCGCACTGCCTGGTTTATACCCGGCGGTACGGCACGTAATCAGGCAATTGGTGGTGCCATGGGCTCCTTAGGTGGCGATATTACCGCCAATAATGTAAACCCAGCCGGTATTGGCTTGTACAAAACAAAAGAATTGGTATTATCCCCTGGTTTTATGTTAAATAACAATAAATACAATTACAGAGGCACCAATAATAACCTGAATAAAAATGCATTTGCTTATGGCGCTAGCGGTATTATCCTGGGTTCACCAAGCCCCTACCGGGGCAGCTGGACCAGCTCTGCATTTTCTGTTTCTATAAATCAGCTGGCCAGTTATAATAACCATATTAGTTATAAGGGTTTAAACAATACCAGTTCTTATTCTGAACAATATCTTGAGGAATTAATACGCGATGGTGCCAGCCCCATTGCTGCAGAACAGAATTATATTTTTGGCTCTTCTCTGGCTTACAGAACCTATTTGGTAGATACTGTAAATGCCAATGGCCAATTAATTGGTTATAAAAGTCTGGTGCCATTAGGTACCGGTATTACCCAACAGGTAGATGCTACTACCAGGGGCGGTTATCATGAACTTTCTTTTGCTTTTGCAGGTAATTTGCAGGATAAACTTTATTTGGGTACCAGCATTAATATACCAATTATAAGCTATACCCGTAACCTAACTTATACCGAAACCGATGCCACAGATAACCCTGATAACAATTTTGAATCCTCGGTTTTTAATGAGTATACCAGTTCTAATGGGTTTGGGTTAAATGTAAAAATGGGCATCATTTATAAGCCTACCAATAATTTCAGGTTGGGTTTTGCATTTCATACCCCTTCTTTTATTGGGTTTAGGGATAAAATACGCGCCGATATGACCACCAATACCGAGGCCTATGCCGGTATTGTTAGCGAAAGCAGCGATAACCTTAACAGTGGCGATCCCGGACAACGGGACTATTCACAAATTACTCCCTGGCGGGTAATGGGCAGTGCCAGTTTTGTTTTGCACGAAGTAGCCGATACCCGCCTGCAACGTGGTTTTATTACTGCCGATCTTGAATATGTAAATTATAAAGGGGCCCGTTTTTCGGCTTCTAATACCGAGGACCCAATTGCCAATAATTATTATACTTCTTTGAATAACCTGGTGAAAGAATATTATAAAGGCGCCGTAAATGTGCGACTGGGCGGCGAACTAAAATTCGATCCTATTGCCGTAAGGCTGGGCGCTTCTTATTATGGCAGCCCTTATAGTGATAAGGCGCTAAAAGCCAGTCGCTTAATGCTTGCCGGTGGTCTTGGCTATCGTAACCATGGCTTTATATTAGACCTAACCTATTCCCACAGCATAAATAAAGATGTAAACTTTCCCTACCGCTTAAACGATAAGCCAAACACATTTGCCAGCTGGAATAATAACCGGGGTAATGTGATACTAACGCTTGGCTTTAAAATTTAGTTTTAGGTAGCCGGCTGTAGTAACACAGTGCAGCTTTACTTGTGTCACTCACTTGTACGGTTTGATACTTTGGGCAGCAGTTTAAACCCAATTATTTACTTGTAATTGAATCTATTGCTTTAATTGTATTAGTATAATTATGCTGCAGCATAACCAATGGCTGCTGGGCTGGCTTATTTTGTTGCTGATATTTTTCAATAAGTGGCAAGGTTACTATCAGTTTTAAAACAGTATGCAAGTCAGTAAGAGTATTTTCTTTTGCATCTAAGTCCTCCATTAAAACAGAAAGGTCATTTGAATGCTGTTCAAATGCCTGTTTACTTTTTTGCAGCAATAATTTTATTTTTTGTTTTAATAAAGAATCAGTTATGGTAGAATCCATCCATTTGGCGGTGCTGTAATAATCATCATTTTTGGCAAAGAAATCGGTGTACAATGCCAACGTATCTCTTTTAATCCTTCTTGTATCGCTTATTTGCTTTTCCAACGCCGAAAGTGATGCCGATTTTTTTACCTCCTCATCATACAAAGCATTAATTATATTGCCATCACTTCTTTTGGAAAAAATAAGTTCCCCGCTACTTTGATTATTGGGTTGCAAAGCTTCGGGTATAGCATTTTTATCGGGTGGTGGCTGGTGCATATTGCAGGAAACGCAAACTAATAAAACACCTAACGGCAATGTCATTTTCATATAAAATATTTATGCTGAAAATTATTGCTTTTTAAAAATGACAGTTTGTTAATATTTATACATCATATGCTACAATTTACCGGTACGGCCTGCTTCGACTTAGCTGGACCCAGAACTACATAATTTATTGAACATAGCCTTGGATTATATGCTTTTGACATATATTTATATGCTATTCACATATAATTATTTGTGAATGACTAAATATTTAATGTTACAGACTAAAAATTATATGTGTAAGACTAAAACTTTTACGTTAATGACGTAAACCTATATGTGAATGACTAATAATTATATGTCATTCACATATAATTATATGCTACAAACATATAATTTTGGGGGAAATATACCATCATGCTTTCCGGAAAAAAATACCTTGAGGCCGATAAGCAAGCCTACCCACATGTGGGCAATATGCTTCAGCAATTTTTAGTGACCAATAAACTTTCAAAAGCGGCAGTTGCCAAAAAGCTACAGGTTACCGCACCGGTTGTAAGTGCCTATTTAAAAAACCGGTCTATGCAGGTGGGGGTATTATGGAATGTGTCCTTAGCAGTTGAACATAATTTTATGGCCGATTTGGCAGATGCGTTCCCCGCAACATTGAATGGCGGTCTTAACACAAGTTGGAAACAACAACTTGCTGCCAAAGACCAACGCATTGCAGAACTGGAAAAAGAACTGGCTATTTATAAAAGCATTGTTATTTCAAGAAATGGATAACCTTATTTGCTAGAACCCCCTATTGGCGATTATCCCGCAATTCCAATATTCACCCACTGCTGCCATACACCCCGAACGATGAACGGATTGCGACGCAAGCGGCGATGCCATGGTTGTTGTAGCTGGTATTACACTGCTATTTAAATGCCTGCATGGCCTTGGCAAGCATGGGATCGGTTTGGTTGCTTACCTCGTAATAACCCTCTGCACGCCATATTTGCCGGGCCATTAAGGTGGGCATTTTTTGCAATAATTCTGACTTGGCTAAGGCTGACAAATGGCTTAGGTTAATGGTATCTTTTGTAGCAAAACTGTTTAATTGCTGCCATTCATTCTCGCCGGGTTTAAATGCTTCAGATAGCTGTTTGGGGGTTTTTACGCCGGTAAAGGCGCTTTTGTTTTGCATATAATACTGGTATATAAAATTGTTGAGCGTATTTTTTATATACAGTTGCAGTATTTCTTTTGGTTGCGAGGTAGTGTCAAAAGGCACAAAAACATCAGGGGTTATACCGCCGCCGCCATACACTGTTTTGCCGCCCTTTGTTTTAAAGGCAGGCCCCTTGGGTAATGCTGTATCGCCATGTACCACTTCCCCATCGTGAAAGCGTTGCATTAACTCGTCTTCGTAATTTTCAAGTCCCTTGTTATAAGGTTTTTGAATATTGCGGCCAATGGGTGTATAGTAACGGGCAATGGTTAGCCTTAGGGCACCGCCATCGCTTAAGGGGTATTGCTGTTGTACCAGTCCCTTACCAAAAGTGCGCCGACCAATGATGGTAGCCCTGTCCCAATCCTGCAGGGCACCGCTTAAAATTTCGCTGGCGCTGGCACTGGTTTCGTCAACCAATACCACCAGTTTGCCGGTTTCAAAAACACCTTCTTTGCTGCAACGGTATTCTATTTTGGGTGCTTTATTGCCCTGGGTGTATACAATCATTTTATCGTTATCTAAAAACTCGTCGGCAATATTTACGGCCTGTTGCAACACGCCGCCGCCATTGCCCCTTAAATCAAGCACTAACTGCAGTAAACCGCTGCCCTGTAGCTTTTCCATGGCGGCCATAAACTCGGGGTAAGTGGTTTCAGAGAATTTGTTGATATGTATAAAACCGGTAACCGAATCCATCATATAAGCCGCATCAACTGAGGGAAGTGGAATAATACCCCTGTCAATCTTTATGCGCTGTTGCTTATTATTTCTTAAAACGGTAACACTTACATTGCTGCCACCTGGGCCTCGCAATAGTTTTTTAATATCATCAGGCATAATATGTTTACCGGCAACGGAGGCAGTATCGTTTACTTTTATCAGTTTATCGCCCACCTGCACACCGGCTTTAAAAGAGGGGCCATCGGGTATTACATTTACTATATTTACTGTATCGTCAAAAATTTGAAACTCAACGCCAATGCCCATAAAATTGCCCTGCATATCTTCATTTACTTCCTGTATTTCTACAGGTGGAATATAAATGGAGTGTGGGTCTAAATGCGCCAGCATGGTATTAATGGCGGTTTCTTTAAGGCTGTCTACTGATACGGAATCAACATATCTGTTTTCAATAAGGGTAAGCACTTCCTGTAGCGAATTATTGCGGGTATTAGACATAAAACCCTCTCCGCCGCTGGTATCTTCTTTTAACTGATAACCCAATGCCATTCCAATAGCCAGTACCACTGCAAACAATAAAGGCAACCAAACCTGTAATTTTTTATTCACCATAATACATTACTTAATAAACGTAAAACACGAATATCTGCAATAAAGTTGAAGCCGTAAAAATACAAATGGCAATGGTATCCAAAATGTTATAAACGGACGATTAATACATAATTATGGGCCCGTCAGGCGGAACAGGAATGAAGCTTTACTTGCGTCGCACTCTTGTACGTTCAAAGCTTTATTGGGCTGTTAGCTGTTAGCCTTTAGCTCTTAGCCAACAGCCGATACCTATTATACAGCACAAGTGTGCGACGCAAGTACAGTTAAGGTAAATTCCTGCAGACTGGCCAATAATATACCCTTTTAAACAAAAAAGCAGTAAAAGAACCAGGGCCCTTTTACTGCTTAGGTATGTATTTGGCTTTTTAGAATTTTATATTAACCGTTGCCATAAAGTTGGTACCTGCCATAGGATAATAATAATTATCGTTTATTAGCTGGCCACCATAATAATAAGGGTAGGTATAGCCATTAGGCGCATACATTTTGTTAAACAGGTTGTTTACCTGCACAATAAAATCCCACTGTTTAAAAACGATATTTTTTAGTGAGTATACGCACCTGATATCCTGCACCAGATAGCTGTTTAACTGGCGGGCACTGTTTTGGGTATTATCCATATACTGGCGGCCAACATATTTACCCATAACACTAATTTCTGCATTTTTACAAGGGGTTATATTTAAGGCAGCGCCACCAATAACAGCCGGTGCAAACGCTATATTGGTATTGGAATGGGCAACAGTTTTTTGTATATAGTCTTCATCATAATTATCTATATACTCGTTAAAAGCTTTTATTTTATTACTGCTAAGCGTAAGGTTGGCGGTAGCGTTAATCCATTTGGCAAATACCACACCGCCCTGTAACTCAATACCAGTGCGGTAGCTGCTGGGCACATTAATACGGGTATAACTTCCTACATCGTTTATTTTACCGGTTAATACCAGCTGGTTATTATAATTCATAAAATAAAAGGTAGCTGCCCAGTTATAAGTGGCTGTTTTTTTATCTATACCCAATTCCACATCGTGCAGGGTTTCAAATTTGGGTTGCTCTGATAAGGCTGCCTGAAAATCATCGCGGTTGGGTTCGCGGTGGGCCAACGCATAACTCGCATATAAATGCCAGCCATTTTTATAATAACTAATACCTGCTTTGGGGTTAAAAAAGTTAAAGCTGCGTTTTATGGCAAGATCGGCATTACCCTCAAAACCCTGCATATCATGCACTACCCGCCTGTATTGTAAATCGCCAAAAACATTCCATTGTGTGGATAGCTGGCGCAGCCATTTGGCATAGAAATTCACATCCGTTTTGGTAGCCGGGTAGCGATAATATTCATAGTCTTTTGGTATACCTGCATTTGCCCAAATAATCTGGCCATAATGTTTGCCCTCATACGTACTCCAGCTGCCGCCAAAAGTAATTTCATCCACAAGGTGCTTGTATTGCAAGGAAAATGTTTGTCCGTAAAAATAATTACTTAGCCATCTTTGCCTAACCAAATCGGTGGCGGTGAGTGTATCATTATTAATTACGTAATTACCCAGTCCATATTTGGCAAAATCCTGTTCAGCTTTGTACTCTTCGTAATACCCCTTACCTCGGGTAAGAAAGCTAGCTATATTTAGTTTAAGCCGGTTATTAAGTACCTGGTTAAAGAAAAGCTGGTAATGATCCTGCTGATAATTATCTGTTTGGTTATTATAAGGTTCACCGGCTTTTTCGGTTCCTGCTGCATTATAGGTTCTGTTGGTAGTTAACAAAGCTTCGGGCAAACCATACCAGGATTGATATGTTTTCTCTTTCCCCGAAAAAACATTCAGCCTGATGGAAGTGTTTTTACTGGTATAGGCTGGTGAAAAATAAAAAGAATGCAGGTTGCTGGCAGCACGGTCTACATAACCATCACTGGTAATGCGGCTTACCCTTGCATCGATGGTAAAATGGTTGTTTAACAAGCCGCTACCTACTTTGATGGTATTTTTAAACGTGTTAAATGAGCCAGCACCATTATTGCTTTCGGCATAAGGTAGTTCATTAAACTCATTGGTACTCATGTTAATGGTAGCCCCAAATGCGCCTGAGCCATTGGTAGAAGTACCCACGCCGCGTTGCACCTGAATAGAATTTACTGAGGAAGCAAAATCGGGCAAATCAACAAAATAGGTGGAATGACTTTCGGCATCATTATAAGGAATGCCGTTTAGGGTTACATTAATACGGGTAGCATCGGTACCACGTATTCGTATTCCTGTATAACCAATACCATTGCCCGCATCTGAATTAACTACCACCGAAGGAGTTTGGTTTAACAGAAATGGAATATCCTGGCCTGTATTTAGTTTGGCGAGCTGTTGTTTGGTGATATCGGTTTTAGTAAATGGCGCTTTATCCGATGCCCTGATAGATTTTACTTCCAGCGGCTCTAACAAAAAGGGAGAAGCCGATAACACCAGTTGAAAATTAGTATTGGCCGTGGCGGTAAAAGATTGTTCTTTAGCCGCAAGTCCAATATATTGTACCTGTACAATACAATTGGCGCCAGTAAGAATATTGGTAAATTCAAAATGCCCATCCTTGCCAGTGGCAATGGAGTTTTGTTTTTTACCATTCACCTGTAAGGTAACGGTAGCGCCATCCAGCGGTTGTTGTTGTTCATTTAAAACGGTACCCGTAATGGTTACCTGTGCAAAAACGGTTGCAGCCATAAGTATGGCAGCCATTGTTCCCAAAAGCTTTTTCATTTGCTTGATTTTTTGTTCAATAAATAAAATGGGAACAGGAATAAATGCTAGTGGATAGGAATCATATAAAGATGATGCACCTTCCCTTCGCAGGCATTACCCTGTTCAGGTTCTACGGGTGTGATCTCAGCCTTGTACCTGGTACAAAGCACCCCGGGATAACTACAAAAGAAATGGCATTTTGCTCAATTTACTTGCTACAGTACAAGTGTGCGACGCAAGGGAAGCAATATACCTGCACTATAGATTGGCCAATAACAAAAAACAATTTCTTTTTAGCTAATACTGCAAAGTAAACGCAGAAATTTGAAATTGGTTGTAACTTTTTATTTTTGACAGCGTTACATAACTATAAAATACCTGACTATTATGCAAAAAATTATATGGAGTATTTGTTTATTGCTACTTATTACCAATGTACAGGCACAAACCCCAAACCTGGTGTACGATGCCAATGCGCAGGTTAGAAATGTGGGCAACTTTTCTGGCGTATCTGTAGGTAGTGGTATAAAATTATACCTGTCGCAAGGTAGCACCCAGGCCGTAGCAGTAAGTGCAGAAGATGCCGGGTATACCGATAAAATTATTACCGAGGTGAAAGATGGCATACTAAAAATTCGCGTAGAAAGTAAAATGTGGAATAACTGGAACTGGGGCAATAAAAAATTAAAAGCCTATGTTACCGTAACCAATATCAACTTTTTAGGCGCTTCCGGCGGGTCTATTGCCGAAGTTGCTGACGAAATTAAAGTAAATGATATAAAAGTAGATGCCAGCGGAGGCAGCATTATAAAAGGCAAATTTACCGGTAATAATATGCAGATAGATTTAAGCGGCGGCAGTATTGCAAAACTGGATGGCAGTTTGGAAAAGCTAGATATATCGGCCAGTGGAGGCAGTATTTTTAAAGATTATAGTTTGGTAGTAAATTATTTAACGGTAGATGCCAGTGGCGGTTCGATTATTAATGCCAGCATTAGCAAAGAATTAAAAGCCAGTGCCAGCGGCGGTTCGATTATTAATTACAAAGGCGCAGGGGTAATAACCAGTGTAGATGCCAGTGGCGGATCGATTATTAAGAAAAAAGATTAAAAACAATTGAATTAAGTTTGGCTCGTAAGCGAAACTCCCCTACTTTTGCAGTCCAAAATCGCGAAGTAGAGCAGCGGTAGCTCGTCGGGCTCATAACCCGAAGGTCGGAGGTTCGAACCCTCCCTTCGCAACTAAGAAGCCTCATACGAGGCTTTTTTCTTTTAAAGAATACAATAATTTTGGGCCCGGCATTTAGTAGTAGATATTAAGCTTCCCTTGCGTCGCACACTTGTACTGCCATAATGCTATTAAGCAAATAAGTACAACACAAAAAACAATACACCAATTTTGAAAACCGGCTTTGTAAATATTTTTGGCAAACCCAACGCAGGAAAAAGCACTTTATTAAATGCTTTGCTGGGCGAGAAACTGGCTATTGTTTCGCATAAAGTACAAACTACCCGCCACCGCATCAAGGGTTTTTTAAACGAACCCGGCAAATACCAGGTTATTTTTTCTGATACGCCAGGCATTATTACCCCCCGTTATAAGCTGCAGGAGAAAATGATGCTCTCAGTAAAAAGTGCATTGGAAGATGCCGATGTAGCCATTTTACTGGCCGACGCCACCGAAGGACCCGAAGAAAACAACCTGCTGTTTAGTTCCTTAAAATTAAAAGTGCCCACTATTGTGGTGCTGAACAAAACCGATAAAATTGGCCTAAAAAGAATTACTGCTGCAGAAGAATTTTACCAGCAACAGCCCTATTGCAAAAAGCTAGTAACCATTTCAGCACTCGAAAAACAAAACCTGGATACATTATTACAGGCCATTTTAGCATTTTTACCCGAAGGCGAACCTTTTTACCCCGAAGACGACCTGACTGACCTTTCTACCAAATTTTTTGTGGGGGAAATGGTAAGGGAAAAAATCTATGAATTGTTTGGCGATGAAATTCCCTACCACACCGCAGTAATTGTAAATGAGTTTAAAGAAAAAGACACATTAACCAAAATACAGGCCGATATTATAGTACAGCGTGAAAGCCAAAAAGGTATTTTATTGGGCGAGGGCGGACAAATGATAAAAAAACTGGGCACCATGGCCCGTACAGATATAGAACAATTTTTACAGCAAAAAGTATTTCTGCAGCTATTTATAAAAGTTAAGCCCAAATGGAGGGATAATGATATGCAGCTGAAAGAATACGGTTATTAATAAGCAGTACCTTTAGTACAGGCAGTATTAATAACCTTTGATCACTTTATAAATTTCCCTTGCGGAGTTAACAGATATGAGTTTTACAGTAGCAATAGTAGGCAGGCCAAACGTGGGTAAAAGTACTTTATTCAACCGCTTGCTGGAACAACGCAAAGCCATTGTAGATGATATAAGTGGCGTAACAAGAGACCGCCAGTATGGAGTTACCGACTGGAATGGCAAAACCTTTAACGTAATTGATACCGGTGGTTTTGTACCTGATACAGAAGATATTTTTGAAACAGAAATTCGTAAACAGGTAAGAATCGCCATTGATGAAGCAGATGCTTTAATTTTTATGACAGATGCCGCCATTGGTATTACAGAATTGGATGAAAGCATGGTTACCCTGCTGCGCCGTAGTGATAAGCCGGTTTACCTTGCCGTAAACAAAGTAGATAATAACCAGCGTTTATTTGATGCATCAGAGTTTTACAGCATGGGGTTTGAACATATTTATTTTATCAGCAGTATGACGGGTAGCGGCACCGGCGAAATATTAGATGCCATTACCAGCCTGATACCAGAAATGGATAAACCTGAAGATGAAGAAACAAAGGAAGGTGCATTACCCAAATTTGCTATTATTGGTCAGCCGAATGTTGGTAAATCTTCCTTATTAAATGCCCTGATTGGCGAAGAGCGCACCATTGTAAGTAATATTGCCGGTACTACCAGGGACAGTATTCATACACATTATAACCTGTTTAATAAAGAGTTTATTTTAATTGATACTGCAGGTTTAAGAAAAAAAACCAAGGAAAAAGAAGACCTGGAATTTTATTCTGTAATCCGTGCTATTCGCGCCATGGATGAAGCGGATGTATGTATTTTATTAATTGACGCCAGCAAAGGCATCACCGCACAGGATGTAAATATTTTTTCACTGGCTGCCAGAAAAGGAAAGGGCATTCTGGTATTGGTAAATAAATGGGACCTTGTTGAAAAAACTACCAATACCGCCCGTGATTATGAAAAACAGTTAAAAACAAAACTGGCACCATTTACTGATGTGCCGGTAATTTTTATATCAGTAAAAGAAAAAACCAGGATTTTTAAAGTTATAGAAACGGCTTTGCAGGTGTACGATAGCCGCCATATAAAAATTACTACCAGCAAATTAAACGAGGTGATGTTAAAGGCAGTAGAAGCCTATCATGCACCTGTTGTTCGTGGGCATCCTTTAAAAATTAAATATGTAGTGCAATTGCCTACAGCAGTACCTTCCTTTGCTTTCTTTTGTAATTACCCCGAGGATGTAAAGCCTGCCTACCGCAATTACCTTGAAAACCAGTTGCGCAGCAACTTTGCATTAAGTGGTGTACCCATTCGTATTTTCTTTAGAAAGAAATAAATTGACATATCACAATTTACCAGCCCGGCGAATCATTTTGGTTTAGCCGGTTTTTTTGTTGCTGCTCATGGGCAGGCGGATAGCAGTGGATACCCCGCTGAAGGGTTGTGCGTTTGGGCTGTGGCGGAGTAGTAATAGATAGCCGCAGCTACAGCTGCATGACACACTGCATTTGACTGCCCCTATAAATTAATTACAAATTACATTACCAGATAATCGCCCTTGCTATTAACGGCTATAATGGGTAATTTTTTCTCTTTTTGGAAAATATCAAAAGCCACTTTTAGCTGTGCGGCAAATTTTTGAACAGCAGGATTGTCTTTGGCAATTTTGTTTAAATATTCTACGCTTTCGGGGTTATTGTACCGCACCGGGAAAATATGCACAGGAATAAAATCCTGTCCGCTGCTGCGGGCACCTGCTGCCAATAAATATACTTCTTCAATCTGTGTATCGGTAATGGGGATGCAGCCTACCGTAACACAACTACCATGAATATAAATGCCGCTACCGGGCCTGAGGGAATCGCTGAGTATTTTATCGCTTTCGTTAGGATAATTCAGTTTGAGAGACAGATGGAAATCGCTGCGTGGATTAAATTCATTTATATAGTAAAAGCCTTCGGGCACCTGGTAATCGCCTTCCATACGTTTTGGCCCCAAAGTGCCTGCCAAAGCGCATACTTTATAGGTTTTAAATAATTTATATTCTTCTTTATCGCCATTACGCACCCATACTTCCAGCTGGCTATCATATTTAAAAGACCGTAGGTACATTTGTTTGGGAGGCCATTGCAATCCGGCTTTTTCAAATTGCTTTTGAAGTGTATCCTGTTTGGTTTTTATAGCCATTGATACATTTGGGTAACTGCGCTGCATATCTAAAAAAGAATTTTGCGCCATTCCCAAAAAGCTTAATAAAACAACCAATACCAGTAAACCCATTTTTTTCATGGTGGCGAAATTATTCAATTAAATGTTTCTCCCTAAAAAATTAACTACAAACTTGTATACACCCTACTATAACGGCAATAAACGTATAAAAATATAAAAGCCACCGGTTATTATACCAATGGCTTTTACTTTGATACAAATTTTATTAAAGATTGCCCCTTAATGCCTGCTCCCTTTCAATGGCCTCAAACAAGGCTTTAAAATTGCCCTTTCCAAAACTTTTAGCACCCTTACGCTGAATAATTTCAAAAAACAAGGTAGGCCTGTCCTCTACCGGTTTGGTAAAAATTTGCAGCAGGTATCCTTCATTATCCCTGTCTACCAAAACCCCCAATTCTTTTAGAGCGGCAATATCTTCGTCTATATGCCCTACTCTTTCAATCAATTCATCATAATAAGTAGTTGGTACTTTTAAAAACTCAATACCGCGGCTTTCCAGGGCAGTTACCGTTTCAATAATATTATCGGTAGCCAATGCCACATGCTGGCAACCCTCGCCATCATAATAATCAAGGTATTCTTCTACCTGAGATTTCTTTTTACCCTCTGCCGGTTCGTTTATGGGGAACTTTACAAAGCCGCTTCCGGCGCTCATTACCTTGCTCATCAGTGCAGAATATTCTGTAGAAATATCCTTATCATCAAAACTTAGGATATTGGTAAACCCCATCACCTGTTCATAAAAGCCCACCCATTTATTCATTTGGTTCCAGCCTACATTACCCACACAATGGTCAACATATAATAAACCGGTGGAGGATGGATTATAATTTGAGGTCCATTCCCGATACCCCGGTAAAAAAACACCATTGTAATTACCGCGTTCAACAAAAATATGCACGGTATCACCATAAGTATGTATACCACTTACCACAACAGTTCCATTGTCATCTTGCATGGTAACAGGCTCCATATAACTTATTGCGCCGCGGGCCGTAGTTTCCTGCCAGGCACTGGTAGCATCATCAACCCTTAGTGCCAGCACTTTAACACCATCTCCATGTTTATAAACATGATCAGCTATCAAATTACCCGCCCTTAATGGTGTGGTAAATACAAAAGTTAATTTGTGTTGGCGTACTGCATAACTGGCACGGTCTTTAACACCCGTTTCCGGCCCCGCATAGGCAAGGCTTTGAAAACCAAAAGCTGTTTTATAAAAATGGGCCGCCTGTTTGGCGTTGCCAACATAAAACTCTACATAATCGGTACCCTGCAATGGAAGAAAATCATGGGTATTACGCTCCTCTTGTATAATTGATACGGCATGTTGCATATAAATAGTATTTTTTTTGAACCAAACGATTAAACAATACCTGGCTTTACTTGCGTCGCACTCTTGTACTTTAGCACAACATGCAGCAAAAAGCAGGGAAATAAAAGTTAAAAACACGTTTAGATGCTTTCTAAACGCTTTATGATTTAAATGAAAAAATTAAGAATACACAATACTTAAACTAATTGGAAAACCAATATCAGCAAGAGCTTAGTGAGATAACATAGCCAGCGCTTCCATCAACAAAGAATAGTTGATACGCTTATCATTAAACACTTTATGGGGATAATCAGGATGCATAGAAGAACAAAAATATAAAATTCCGCTATCAAATGCGGTACAGAATTTATCTTCGCTGCTTATACTCCAGTTTATGAAAGTTGGCATACTTGGTGGCGGACAGTTAGGAAGAATGTTATTACAGGCAGCTGCAAATTATGTAGTTGAGACTTATGTGCTTGAAAACGATGACCAATGCCCTGCAGCACATCTTTGCCATCACTTTGTAAAAGGTAATATTACTGATTTTGAAACCGTATACAATTTCGGGAAAGGATTAGACGCCATAACCATTGAAATAGAAGCAGTGAATATAGACGCACTGGAAAAACTGGAAAATGAAGGCGTAAAAGTGTACCCAAAACCAGCCGCCATACGCATTATAAAGAATAAAATACACCAGAAAGAGTTTTATAAAACCAACGAAATTCCCTCTCCTGCTTTTGTAATTACGCAAAACCAGCAACAATTACAGCAGCAAACTCATTTTTTACCCGCTGTACATAAACTGGCCGAAGGTGGTTATGATGGTAAAGGGGTTCAAATTATTAAAGCAGCAGCGGATATTGAAAAGGGCTTCGATGCCCCTTCGGTGCTGGAAAAAATGGTACGCATTAAAAAAGAAATTGCCATGATTGTGGCCATGAACGATAAGGGCGATATACGTTTTTTCCCCACAGCCGAAATGGTTTTCGATCCGGTTTTAAATTTATTGGATTACCAAATTAGTCCGGCACAATTACCCCAACAAGCCACGTGGAAAGCCGAAGCCATTGCCATTAAACTGGTAAAAGCATTAAACAGTCCGGGTTTATTTGCCATAGAAATGTTTTTAGACGAAAACAATGATATTCTGGTAAACGAAACCGCACCGCGAGTGCATAATAGCGGCCACCACACCATTGAAGCCAATTATTGCAGCCAGTACGATATGCTTTGGCGCATAATGCTCAATTATCCATTGGGGAATACGGATGCTATTTTGCCTGCATCTATTGTAAACTTAATTGGCGCCGCCAATTATACCGGTGAAGCCATTTATGATGGATTAGATGAGGTATTAAAAATGGACAATGTTTTTGTGCATTTGTATGGCAAAAAACAAACCAAACCGGGCAGAAAAATGGGCCATGTAACCATTATCAGCAAAGACATTCAAGACCTTACCTATAAGGCCAATAAAATAAAACATACACTTAAAGTAATAGCATAACAACAACTATCTAACGGCTACTGTTAAAACAACACATATGAACGAAGTACAAAACACAAAACCAATAGTAGGTATTATCATGGGCAGCGATAGCGATTTACCCATCATGCAGGCAGCAGCAGATGTACTTACCGGTTTTGGAATTTCCTTTGAATTAACAGTAGTTTCGGCCCACCGTACACCTTTGCGTATGGTACAGTATGCCAATTCAGCCAAAAAAAGAGGCCTGAAAATAATCATTGCCGGGGCCGGCGGTGCAGCACATTTGCCGGGTATGGTTGCTTCCATCACCAGCTTACCTGTAATTGGCGTACCTATAAAATCTTCCAACTCCATCGATGGGTGGGATTCTGTATTATCCATACTGCAAATGCCCAATGGCATTCCTGTTGCCACAGTTGCCTTAAATGGCGCCAAAAATGCCGGTATACTGGCCGCCAGTTTTATTGGAGCTTTCGACGATACAATTGGCAAGAAAGTAGAAGCTTTTAAACAAACACTTGAAAACGAAGTGTTGGCAAAAGTGAGTAAATTAAAAACCGATGGCTGGCAAAACCAGTTCGATTAAATCATTTGGTGTTTTGGGGCCAGGTGATGGTACTTGTAGCAGCTTTACTTGCGTCGCACACTTGTACCGCAGTATCATGTTGCAGCAATAAACAGCCTTAAACAATACCTGTATTATGCGTGAGGGATAGCAGCGGAAAGCCCGCAGCCATGAGGCCACGAATGGCGAGGACTTGCAGCGAATAGCCCGGCCCATAGGGCACGCCATTATTTTTAATAAAAATCTATCCAAATATGAAATATTTAGTATTGCTGTTGCTGGTAATATTTTGCTCGTTTTGCGCAAATGCTCAGTCGGTAAAAGACTCTGCTAAAATTTTAAAAATGCAGGCGCCAGATAGTTTTCAGGTTCAGTTTAATACCACACAAGGTGCATTTATTTTAGAAGTATATAAAGCCTGGAGCCCAAAGGCAGCCGACAGACTTTTTCAACTGGTACAAACAGGACAATACCAAGGGAATTATGTGTTTAGGGCTACAGATAAATATGTGCAGTTTGGTATTGGCCAGCGAAAAGATTTTAATGGATTCTGGGAGAAACATGGCATTACTGATGAGCCTGTTTTACATAGCAATATGGATAGTATAGTTTCTTTTGCGACTGGCGGCGCAAATAACCGAACAGCGCAAATATTTATAAACATGCAAAACAACACCAAACTGGATACCATCTCATTCAGAGGCGTGAAGGGTTTTCCGCCGGTAGGTAAAATAATTGCAGGCATGGAAAATATTAGAAAATTCAACAAACAATATGGAGATGAAATTGCTTTTAAACACCAGGATTCCATTTTGGCAAAAGGCAATGAATATCTGATAAAAAATTTTCCCGGGTTGGACATTATAACCGATGCTATTATTTTAAAAAAGCCCTGATTTTTATTATGAATTAAGTCGCTTACACAATCCAGAAATACTATCCCGGCGAATCCCAAAAATCATATTATATTTTTTGCCAATACCATTTATTTCTCCCATTTCTGCTTTTTAGCATCGGCTCAGTGGCAGTTATTGTCATTTCAGTAATATTCTTTACCCATTCAGCGTAGCTTAACATTGGGTTTAGGAGTTATAGTATATTTTTACTTTACTCAATAATAACAACAATATGAAAAGAATATTTACTAAAATAAGGTTAGCAAAAGTTTCAAAAAGTAAAATTACCTATATCCTTTTTTCATTTTCCCTAATTACAGCAGGGCTTGTAAGTTTATCAAATACCAGTGGGCCTGCGCTGGCAAGTAATCTTGTAACAGGGGCACCGTTTAACAGTGGCAATACCTGTTCTAAAAGCGGTTGCCATAGCGGCGGTAGCTTTGGTGGTGCAATTGTAACAGAATTGGTAGATGCATCCAGCAATGTGGTTACTTCTTATAGCCCGGGTGCCAGTTATACATTTAGAATTACATTTAGTAAAACCTCTGGTACACCACAATATGGTTTTCAGGTTACAGCTGCCACCACCGCAAATGTAAATGTAAACAAATGGGGTACTTTACCTGCAGGAACACACAACAAGCTTTCATCCTCTCATAATTATGTTGAACAATCAAAACGTTTAACTACCAATGTAATATCTATTCCCTGGACAGCGCCTACTGCAGGCACCGGTTCTGTAAAATTTTATACTGCTGGCAATCTGGTAAATGCCAATGGCAATGAATCAGGTGATCAGCCGGTTAGTACCAACCTAACTGTTACAGAAACTGTATTACCGGTTAAATTATTATATTTTAATGGTAGTATTGTCAACGGAAAAGCTACCCTTAAATGGGCCACTGCACAGGAAATTAATAACAAAGAATTTATTCTGGAAAAAAGCAGCAATGGAGTAGATTACTCTACCATTGCTACCATTGCAGGCAAAGGCGTAAACAATAATGGTGCTTCTTATAGCTTTACCGATGTTTCGTTTGCCAATAAAGGCTTATACAGGTTAAAACAAATTGACCTCGACGGTAAAACAAGTGTATTTAGCGTTGTGGAACTTAAAAATGCTGTTGCAGGAGATTACAAAATTACCATGTATGCACATGCAGGCAGTTCTTCTATCATGTTCTATAATGGTTTACAAAGTCAAAAAATCAATATTAGGGTTGCTGATTTAAGCGGAAAGCAATTATACAATTATAACGCTACTGCCAACAATGGAGAAAATATTATTCAGTTGCCTTCTAATATTTCAAAAGGTATTATGCTTATTACCATTACCACAGAAGATGGTATTAGAACCAATGCTAAAATTGGCATAATGAATTAAGAAAATAAATATTTAAAATTTAATATAACTACCATTAAACTAAAAGCTTGCTTTTATATCTCACCGAGCAAGCTTTTAGTTTAATATCCTGAGAAAATTACCAGCACTACAATTTCAATTCCTTAAATTTTTTATTTCTTACCGGGTAATGTAGTTGTTTAATTACTAACAACTGCGTTGCATTAAAGCATATTGCTTTATCGGTAATTGCGTGTTTACACGTAACTGTAGTCTATTTTTTCTCATCATAAAAACCAAACAAACATGTTAAAACAATTACCCAGGTCAATCGCAAATTTTGTGAAAAACAAAAGAATGGCAACCGTTTCATTATCTGTTGTTGCTATAATTGGAATTGCCCTTTTTTCCAGTTACAAAGCCGGACCCGCAAAAAACAATACGCTGGTAACCGGAGCACCGTTTAACTCAGGCCAAACCTGTGCAAAAGCAGGCTGTCATGGTGGTGGTAACTTTGGTGGTACCATAACTACCCAGTTAATTGACACATTAACCAAAAAACCTGTTACATCTTATACAGCAGGCAAAATTTATTGGTTGAGTATTTCCATGAAAAAAACAACTGGTAAACCTAAATATGGCTTCCAAACAACTGCAGCCAATGCAGCAGGTGGAAATGTAAATGCATGGGGCGTTGCACCAGCAAAAACACATAACACACTAAAATCTGGCCATAACTATTTTGAGCAATCTACTGCACTTAAATCTGGCACCATCAATATTCCATGGACAGGCCCAGCAGCCGGTACTGGTGCAATTACTTTCTACACTTCAGGCAATATTGTAAATGGCGATGGCAGCACAAGTGGCGACCAACCGGTTAATACAACATTAACTGTTACCCAGGCACCAGTTGCAGGCATTGCCGCTGTTACAGCAACTGAGGCAAAAGCTGATGTTGTTGGCAAACCAGTGTACAAACTACAGTTACACAGCCAGGATGGCTTGCCTTACATTATGTTTAGCAATGGTGGTAAACAACAAAAAGTTATGATTACTTATACTGATATTCAGGGTAATCCAATTTCTACAGGTACCACATTAGCTAATCAGGGTGATAATATCTGGCCTATTAATGCCGGCAAAGCCAAAGGATTTATGATTGTAAATGTAGTTACCGCAGATGGTGCAAGAACTTCATTAAAAGTTGTTCTTAACAAATAATCATTATTACATTCTTATTAAAGCCATCACCAAAAGTGATGGCTTTTTTTGTACATTTTTCGTTGTATACTTATCAGAAAATCTATTTGGTTTACACTGCAATTTATCATGCAACCCTTTTTTAAGCTGCAACAGTTGCAGCAGCACAAGAGTGCGACGCAAGTAACGCTGAAGTATACACTTTGCCGGGCTCCTATTTTTAAAAAAAAGCATTGAGTAAGTATTTTTACAATTACCATCTACCCTTTGTATATTCATTTAGCTATTAAGGCCAATAATTAGCATTGTTTAATTTTATTGCATTATAACAAAGCAACACTTAAAACGCAGCTGCATATTATTCTTATACCACAACTATTATGAACAGAAAACAGTTTATACAAACCTCCGCCACTGCCATGGCAGCAATGATAACAGGCTCATCATTTGGGTTTAGCAAGAAAACCCCACTGTTGTCTTTTTCCACGTTGGGTTGCCCCGATTGGACTTTTGAAAAAATTATTCAATTTGCAGCCGCCAATGAATTTAAAGGCATAGAAATTCGGGGTATTCAAAGAGAACTGGATCTTAATAAATGTAATACCTTTAATACGGCTGAGAAAATAAAGCAATCCATGTTGTTGTTGCGTGAAAACAATTTGAGTATTGTAAACCTGGGCGCATCGGCCACCATGCATTTTCCCATTGGGGCTGAAAGAACAAAAAATATCGACGACGGCAAACGATTTATTGATCTAGCCAACACGCTACAATGCCCATACATTAGGGTTTTCCCCAATAATTTACCAAAAGACCAGGATAAAAAAATAACCCTGGATTTAATTGCGGCCGGATTAACCGAGCTGGGTAATTATGCGGCCAATACAAACGTTACCGTATTAATGGAAACACATGGCGACCTGGTGTACACTGCCGACATTGTGTATGTAATGCAACAGGTTAATCATGCGCATGTGGGTTTGGTTTGGGATATGGTAAATATGTGGTCTATAACTGGCGAAGACCCTGCAATGGTATTCCCGCAACTTCAAAAACATATCAGGCATACGCATATAAAAGACATGGTTCGTAATAACGGCAAAGACCAATATACTTTTTTAGGCAAAGGCGAAACGCCCATTTTTAAAGCCATTGACCTGCTTCACAAAAACCATTATAAAGGCTATTATAGCTTTGAATGGGAAAAATTATGGCACCCCGAAATTGCCGAGCCTGAATTAGCCATTGCAGATTATGCCAGCACCATGAAAGCGCATTTTAAGGGTAAATAATAGTTGAGCCAAACATGGTAATGCAAATGGGCATCCGTTGCGTCGCACTCTTGTGCTGCTGGATACTTTTTTCGGCTTTTACAACAGCCATTTAATAAGGAATAATTATTACGGCCTATCCTCATTGGATTGCAGAAAAAAATAAGTGGTTTGCTGCTACATAGCCTATCAGCACAAGTGTGCGACGCAAGTAAATCCAACTATTGTACTGCAGCCTGGTACCAAATTGGTATTTATTAAATTGTTATGCATGCTTTTACCACAGGCAAAGGCATAATTTTGTTGACAACTAAAGTTGATATTATGCGTTGGTTGTTTATTATTTATTGCAGTTGTTTAATAACTGGTGGTTATGCACAAGATACCAGCCAACATATTGTGCCGGGCAGGTTTAACAGCCCAAATCAACAACAAAAGCCTTATGTTATACTTATTTCGGCGGATGGCTTTCGCTACGATTTTGCAAAAAAATATAATGCAACCAACTTATTTGCATTAAGTCAGCAAGGTGTATCAGCGGCATCTATGCAACCATCTTTCCCTTCACTTACCTTTCCCAATCATTACAGTATTATTACCGGTATGTACCCCAGCCATCATGGGCTGGTAAACAACTCTTTTTATGATGAAACCCGTAAAGAGCGGTATAACATGAACAATAAAAAGGCTGTGGCAGACAGCAGCTGGTATGGCGGCACACCTTTATGGGTACTTGCGGAACAGCAGCAAATGCTGAGCGCCAGTTTCTATTGGGTAGCATCAGAAACAGCCATACAAGGGGTTAAGCCTACCTACTATTATGTGTACAACGATTCTATAGCCATGAACGACAGGATTGCGATCGTAAAAAACTGGCTGCAATTACCCGAGGATAAAAGGCCGCATTTAATAACTTTTTACTTCCCTCAGGTAGATCATGAAGCGCATACTTATGGACCCGAATCCATAGAAACAGCGGCAGCAGTGAAACTGGTGGATGATGCCATAGGGAAATTGGTAGCAATTACAAATGAGCTGCACATAGCCGTGAATTTTATTTTTGTATCAGACCATGGCATGACGGCAGTAGACACTTTGCATACCATCCCCATGCCTGCCAGTATTGATACCAGTAAATTTATTGTACCCCGGGGTGATGTGCTGGTACAACTATATGCAAAAGACAAAAATGATATAAACGCTACTTATACTGCCTTGCAAAAAGAAGCAAAAGATTATGATGTTTACCTTAGCACAGCTATGCCGGAACGCTGGCATTATAGTAAATCAGACGACCGCTATAACCGCTTAGGTGATATTATATTAATACCACGTTTACCAAAGGTTTTTAGCTTTAATAATAAGCCGCCATCACCCGGTAAACATGGGTTTGACCCTGCTTTGACAGATATGCATGCCAGCTTTTTGGCATGGGGCCCCCAGTTTAAAACTAATATAACCATCCCAACATTTGAGAATGTGCATGTATACCCAATGGTAGCCAGTTTACTTGGCTTGCAATATGATACCACCATTGATGGTAAATCATCTGTTTTAGCACCGATTTTAAAATAAAAACATCTACAAAAAATAAGGCCGGATGCAATTGCATCCGGCCTTATTGTATAAATAATTAGCAGTTTATTTTTTGCGCTTTGCATTAAATGTGCCATTTGGCTGCACAAATGAAAGTTCAGTGGTCTCATTTTTGTCATTTACAATAAACAACACATAATACCCCTCAGCCACTTTTATGGCAAACTTATTTTTCTCTACGGGTACCAGCTCATACTCGGGCTGGCCGGGCACCAAAACATATAAAGTATTATCCCCTTTTATGTAGGTTTTTACCACTGCACCGCCCAATTCATATTCACCAACATACACCTGCAGTTCTTCTTTGGTAATGGCTTTGGGTTTTGCTTTCTTATCAAATGTAATTGGTTTTACACCCGGCTCCAGTGCTAACTGAATGCCATTGATTTCACCTGCCTTATTCATTAAGAATTGTGGTTTAAGCTGGTCAACATCACTGGTATCTATCCCCTCTTTTTTATCTTTTTCGTATACTTCAAAAATATCGTATGCAAAAGGTTTTAACCACCAGGTATGTAATGGCAACAACAAAAACAAAGAGTCTCTTTCATTAACTATCTCAAAAGTGCCAAAGGCATCGTTATGGTAAAGCCCTGCATAATCCTTTAATGCATGGGTAGGTAGTATTACAGGTTTTTTGGCGGTAGTGTCTTTTACTGCACCTGCGGTAGCTTTTTGCTTATCAGCAAGCCCTTTTAAATAGGTTTCCCAATCAGTTTTTCTAACATTCAGCATCCTGTCTGCAATAATATTTCTTACCACCGAAGGGATAGATGAACCATTTTGATTGGTAAGTACAATAATACCTACACTATCGCTGGGGAAAAAACAGGTATTGGCTGAGAAGCCATCAATATTACCACCATGTTCAACTCGTAAATGCCCTTTATAGGAAGACTGCATCCAGCCAAAACCATAAGTACTAAAAAATAAATCCGGATTCTCTTTTCCCGGTAACCCTGCACCTACAACCATTTGTGGGCTCATTGCTTCTGCCACAAAGCCAGAAGGTAATATTTCAGTTCCTTTAAATTTACCGCCATTAATCCAGGTAATTACCCAGTTAGCCATTTCGTTTACACTACTGTTAATGGCACCGGCCGCTTCCATGGCCTGAATATGAAAATAATCGGTTTTATAAATAATGCTGTCTTTCTTTACATCATATCCTAAAGCAGCATCACTATCCAAAGCCATGCTATCAACTGAGAAATTACTGCGCACCATTCCCAATGGAGCAAATAATTGCTGTTTTACATTTTGCTCCCAGCTTTTATGGGTAAGTTTTTCAGCAACAACCCCCTGTACCATAAACATAAAATTATTGTACTGCCATTTTTCGCGAACCCCATAAGTGGGTTCCATATACTTAATTCTTTGTATCAGGCTATCTGCTGAGTTAGAGCCAAACATGTACCAGGAATAGTCGTAACGTGGCAACCCTGTTCTATGACTCATCAGGTCTCTTAATTTGATGGTATTATTCATTTCATCGTTATAAAACTTAAGTTCAGGCAAATAATCCCTAACAGGTTTATCATAATCCACCTTACCGTCTTTATTCAGTAAGCCCAGAATAGAACTGGTAAAGGCTTTTGTGCAAGAGCCAATCGCAAACAGCGTATTAGCCGTTACAGGTAATTTCTTATCAATATCCCTGTAGCCAAAACCGTTGGCATACACCACTTTATCTTTTTCAACCACAGCTACTGCAAAACCTGCTGCTTTCCAGTCTTTCAATACACGGGCAAAAGCGGTATCAAGTCCCTCAAAACGCTTATCGGTAGCAGCTTTTTGTTTTTGGGCAATACTGCCAAGTGTTAAACAACATAACACCAATACACTAAACTTTCTCATTTGGTTATTTTTAAATATTTATTTCTTGTAATACCGGCTTTCAGATCAGGATGGCATCGCCTCTTGCGTCGCAATCACTTGATCGTTCCGGTTGCATGGCGGCAAATTTTAACTGCCATTTCTATACATAGATAGGTTATCGGTAGCTACAGGGCAACTTATATTACACCAAAGGCAAATTTTATGGATAACTACTTAATTCTGCTAAAAGGAATATTTCCAATTCGATAATGTTGCCAGTCTTTAAAATCAAAATGCCACCATTCATACTCATATACAGCAAACCCGTCTGCTTCCATATACTGGCGCAACAAATCCCGCAATTGGCGTTGTTCTGTTGTGCCACCGGTATAGTTGGGATAGGAACGTTCGCTCATTTCATCATACACACCGGTCATGGTAACTTCTTTGCCAGTGGCAAGGTTGTATAGGCTAAGGTCTACCGCACAACCGCGGTTATGGCGTGAGCCTTTGGCAGGATTGGCCACAAATTTTTTATTTTCGGCGGAGGTATTATCCCAGAATAGTTTGGTTACACTCCAGGGCCGGTAGCCATCAAACACCAGTAAGCCATAGCCTTTTTGGTGCAGTTTTGCATTAATGCGTACCAGGGCTTCTGCAGCTGGTTGTTGCAAAAATGCCCTGGCTTCTTTGTAAACAGGTTTGCCTACCAGGTTATTACTGGTAGCATATCGTATATCAAGATGTATACTGCTATCCAGTTTGGTAAGTTCTACCAAATGAGTGGTATAAAACTCGCCGGTTTCTTTAGGTGGTTGAACAGCACAACTAAACAAACAAGAACAACCGATTAATACAAGTAGGAGGATGGTGATTTTTTTCATGAGAAAGATATAAATATTTAGCGATTTTACCATTGCCATTTTAGCTGCCACAAAGGAGGAACCCCGAACCGAGCGTGGCAAGAGCAGCTGCCATTGGCTATACTGCTGGTTACCAAAAAATGTATTATACCACCGCATGTAGGGCCTGCTCAAGATCAGCAAGAATATCTTCTATATTTTCCATTCCAACACTCATTCTAACAAGCCCATCGGTAATACCAAAACGCAAACGTTCTTCCCTTGTTACGCCATAATGTGTCATTGATGCTGGATGAGAGATAAGCGTATCAACCGTACCCAGCGATACTGCACGTACACACATTTGCAGGGCATCAATAAATTGTTTACCAGCCTGCAAACCACCTTTTAATTCAAAACTGGTCATGGCACCGGGATGCCGCATTTGCTTTTTGGCGGTAGTATAATCAGGGTGCGAAGGAAGTCCGTTATAATTTATATTCCCCACCGCCGGATGGGTTGACAAAAACGCCACTACCGCCTCGGCATTGGCACAATGTCTTTGCATACGAATTTCTAGTGTTTTCATGCCAAGCGTTAACAAAAACGCATCAAAAGGATTGCTGTTGCCGCCCAATAAGCGGTGCCATTTGGTGGCTTTGGTATGCATAAATTCCAAATCGCGGCCCAGTAATACCCCGCCAATAGCGGTACCATGGCCATTTAAAAATTTGGTGGTACTATGAAACACAAAATCTACCGGGTATTTAAATGGCTGCTGCAGATAGGGCGTAGCAAAAGTATTATCAACAGATACAATGATATTTCGTGCTTTGGCCATCACCGCCACTGCTTCTATATCCACACACTGTATGGTAGGATTGGCCGGCGTTTCAATATGCACCAATTTAATTTCGGGATGCTGGTTAAAAGCCTCTTCTACTTTATTAATGTCACGCATATCTGCAATAACAGGCTGAATATTATTTTGGGCAAGTACCTTATGTAATAATTCATGCGTGCCACCGTAAAGGGAATAATGCGATAAGATTTTATCACCGGCAGCCAGATTACTTAAAAACAAAGTAGTCATAGCCGCCTGTCCGCTGGCGTGTAATAAGGCTTTTAGCTGTAAAGGATTACCATCGGCGCCTGTAATATTAAAGGCTTCCAGTGCGGCAATGGTGTCTTCTGCCACAGTAAAACTTGGGTTACCCCACCGTGAATATATATACCCTTCCTCAGTGCCTGCAAAGCGCTGCATACCCTGATCGGCTGTATCGAATGTAAAGGTAGAACTGGCGTAAATTGGCGACAAATGGGCATTTTCTGCAAAGCTTTTATTACCTGCATGAATGGCTACAGAACTAATGCCCTTAAATAACGGTGATTTTTTTGCCATAAGAATAGTTTATACAATATTGTAGGTAAAAAAGAATACCAAATGTAACAGAAAACCGGCAAGTAATTGGGCAAGCAGGGTGGCGATATCATTTTATAACCACTATCTGCTTGCGGAAGAAGGAAAAAGAAACAAATACAGGATCGGCCTATTGCCAGGGCAAAGGGAAACCAGTATTTTCGTTACACAGCCAATAAGATATAACCGGCATATTCAAGACTATTTAAGGTGTGCTGAACTATCCTTACACCAAATTGTATTTAAATAGCAGCAAAGAATAACACACCTTTTACAAATCTGCCTATACATTCGCAATATACCTGTACATTGGGTTGAATGTTAGCAAAAGCATTATCATTTAATAAGAAAGGAAATATGAACATACCAAATATAAAAACACTCGGAGAGCTAAAAGCAAGTGGGTATCAGCCCATGTCGGTTAAAGATGAGATCAGAAAAAACCTGATTAAAAAAATACAGCAAAAAGAAACCACATTTCCCGGTATTATCGGTTACGAGGATTCAGTTATTCCCGATACAGAAAGGGCCTTATTGAGCAGACATAATATTTTATTCCTGGGTTTACGCGGACAAGCCAAAACCCGTATGGCCCGCCAGATGACCGAATTACTGGATGAATACATACCTTTTGTAGCCGGGAGTGAAATAAATGACGATCCCATAGCGCCACTAAGCAAATATGCCAAAGACTTTATTGCTGCACATGGAGACGACACCCCTATACATTGGCTTCACCGAAGCGAACGCTATGGGGAAAAACTGGCCACACCCGATGTAAGTGTGGCCGATTTGATTGGCGATATAGATCCTATAAAAGCCGCAAACCTGCGTTTAAGTTTTGCGGATGAGCAGGTAATACATTATGGCATTATACCACGTAGCAACCGCTCTATTTTTGTAATAAATGAAATACCCGATTTACAGGCCCGCATACAGGTTGCATTATTTAATATTTTAGAAGAAGGCGATATTCAAATTCGCGGTTTTAAGTTACGCATGCCTCTAGATATTATGTTTGTTTTTACCGCCAACCCGGAAGATTATACCAACCGAGGCAGTATTGTAACGCCTTTGAAAGACCGTATTCAAAGCCAGATACTTACCCACTATCCAAAGGATATTGACACTTCGCTCTCTATTACTGAGCAGGAAGCCAATATTAACGCAGAACAAGAGCAAAAAGTAAGCATTAGCGATTTGATAAAAAGATTAATTGAACAGGTAGCATTTGAAGCACGTACCAATGAATATGTAGATAAAAAAAGTGGTGTTAGTGCCCGTTTAACCATTGCTGCTTTTGAAAATGCAGTTAGCAGTGCCGAGCGCCGTGCTTTGGTAAATAATGAAACACATACGCAGGTTTGGATAAGCGATCTGGCCGGCATTATCCCCTCTATTACCGGTAAAATTGAGTTGGTGTACGAAGGTGAACAGGAAGGCCCCTATCAGGTGGCGGTAAACCTAGTTGACAAAGCTATTCGCACCCAATTTTTACAGTATTTCCCCAATCCAGAAGTACAGAAAAAGAGAAAGCCTACCGGCAAACCATCGCAGCAACAAAAAGAACTGGATGGCCCTTACAAAACCATTACCAGCTGGTTTGATAAAGGCAATCATCTTGACATTTTAAATGACATGAAAGATGCCGAAAAAATGGTTGCCCTGTATAAAGTAGATGGCCTCTACAGTATTGTAAAAAAGCTGTTTCCTATGGCCAATGAAAAAGAAAGTGCCTTACTAATGGAGTTTGTTTTGCATGGCCTGAGTGCTTACTCGCTTATTAGTAAAAAAATTATTGATGGCACTATTCAGTTTAAGGATTTAATTGGCAGCATGATGAACCTTGGGCCATTAACCATGGACGAAGAAGATGAATTTAACGAAGACGATTTTAGATAATCAGGATTACATTATTAATAACTAAAGGTTTGTAGCCGGTAAATACAATGTATGAAGCCTGCTGCAAACCTTTTTGCAGCTGCACTTGCCACGCTCGGTTCAAGGTTCCTCTTTTATGGCAGCAATAAAAAACAAATATTACTATTTCTTATTAAAGTTGGGTGCAAAATATATGGGTTTGCGCTTGTTAATACCCGCTAAAACAAAAGCTGCTTAGCATTACCAACCGCACAAGAGTGCGACGCAAGTAAAGCCAAATAGAAAGAATTTGCCGGGTACATAATTGCAATATGCTTTTAAAAATTACTTAATAAGCAAACCAACTTTAAGTCCGTAAGTTAAAGAAAGGCCGGGGCTAATACCTAACCGTTGATTTACATAATTATATCCACCGGAATCATAATAAACATCATACCCATAATTTCCTTTCTTATTATCGGCACCATAACCTAGTCCCCAATAAACATCTACCAGCATTTTTTCTCCAAAAACCCATTGTTTGCCAACCTCTAACTGTAAAGCGCCAAAACTAACATGCTGCTTTTCTACCGAATAATCGCTGTTGCCTTTCCAAATAATTCTGTTCTCGCTATAATTACCCAAATACACTACTGGTTTTACATAAGCTCCTTGCATTATATGTGTAAACCTGGTTTTTCCAAACAAAAAATCGGGTAGTTTATTAAACTTATAACCAGCAGAAGCAAAAAGCCCGAATTGATTTTTATGCACGGTTCTATAGGTGTTGTCGAAATATTCAAGCAATTGGCTTTTGCCCAATCCAATAATACCCAACGATAATTCGTAGCTTTTACCCACACCGGTGCTTTTCTCAAAACTAAACTGGGAATAGCCCAACAACGGACTTAAAAAATCGAGTTTAATGGCTTTGCGTTGCTGGCCGGCGTAGTTGGCAGTATCTTTTATATCAACAGTAAATCTATCTACATATCCATTGGCATAAACAATAGAAATTACCAGGTTTTTATCAATGGCATAAATAGGGCCATCGGGGTTGTCTGCCATTTTATACCAAATCTCCATAGTGCCCACCTGTATTACTTTGCCCACAATGGGTGGCCCATTGCGTTTTATAATCTGGTCTTGTGCATGCAATGCCTGCAACAGGAAAAGCGCAATACAAAGGGCAAAGAGCTGTTTCATAATTTTATTTTTTTTGACAACTGCTTTAAAATAAGCGTTGCACCTGATGGGTAATTCTATACAATATTTACTTCCCGTTCCAACGTTACGCCAAATTTATTGTAAACACTTTCTATAATTTTAGTGGATAGGGTATAAATATCACTTCCTTTTGCAGTGCCATAATTTACCAACACTAAGGCTTGTTGTGCATGGCATCCGGCATCGCCTTCGCGGTAACCTTTCCAGCCACATTGCTCAATTAACCAACCGGCAGCCAGCTTGGTTTCCTCCAAACCAACGGGATAACCAACTATGGCCGGAAACCTTTCCTTTAATGGCAGAAATACGGTATTGGGAATTGTTGGGTTTTTAAAAAAACTACCGGCATTTCCAATTACAGCCGGGTTAGGTAGTTTGCTGCTGCGGATATTAATTACCGCCTGCGAAATAGCGGAAATAGACAACTGTTGTACGCCCATTTTCTCCAGTTCCTGTTCAATGGCGCCGTAGCTGGTATTGTATCGGGGTTCTTTACGCAAACGAAAAGTTACGCTCACAATTACAAATTGATTTTTTAAATGCTGTTTAAATACACTTTCCCTATAACCAAACCTGCAATCAGCAGCGTTAAAAGCAACCAGCGTTTTATCCTTTATATGATAGCCTTCCAGAGAATAAAACACATCTTTTATCTCTACACCATAAGCACCAATATTTTGCATGGGTGATGCACCCACATTCCCAGGAATCAAACTCAGGTTTTCCACACCTGCAAAACCATGTTGAATACAGTATTGCACAAAGCCGTGCCAGTTTTCGCCGGCAAAAGCTTTTACATAATAATATTCATCATCTTCCGCTTCCAGCGAAATGCCCTTTATATCGTTTTTTATTACCAGTGCATTCACCTCTTTTGTAAACAAAATATTACTCCCACCGCCCAATACCAGTGTTGGCATATTGTCATAAGTTTCTAGAGATAGCAGCTGCTCCAAATCAGCTAAACCAGAAAACGATGAGAAATACCTGGCTTTTGATTCAATACCAAATGTATTATAGGGGCGTAATGAAATATTTTCCTGAATTTGCATAAGCGAAAATACTAAAATATGAAAGCACAAACGGCAGTAGTAATTGGCGCCACCGGTTTAATAGGTGGCTTTGTGGCAGAGCAGTTGTTGCAAGACAGCCATTTTTCTATTGTGCGACTGTTAGTGCGCAAACCCATTAGCCTGCAGCATCCCAAACTACAGGTTTGTATAACAGACTTTAATAACCTTGCCGATTTTGCCACTCAAATGGGCAAAGGCGATACTATTTTTTGTTGCGTAGGCACTACCCAACAAAAAGTAAAAGGCGATAGTGCTGCTTATAGAAAAGTAGATGTTGATATACCGCTAAATGCCGCCAGTATTGGTGTTGCGGCAGGTTTTACAAAATTTATGCTGGTATCATCTGTAGGGGCCAGTACTGGTTCGGGCAATTTTTATTTGCAATTAAAAGGCGAAGTAGAAGAAAAATTACAGGCATTTGCATTTTCTGTAATTGGTATTTTTCAACCTTCTATGTTATTGGGGCCGCGTAAAGAAAGCAGAAAGGGCGAAGCCATTGGCAAACTATTGGCGAAAGTAATTTCACCGTTATTATTGGGCTCGTTGGGCAAATACAAACCTATTGAAGCAAAACAAGTAGCCAAAGCCATGGTGCATGCGGCTGTAACTGCTGCACCCGGCTTACGGTTTTACCAATACCCAGATTTAATAAAAGTATAAGGTATAAATGGCTGTTATGCTGCGTTACTTGTTGCAGTACAAGAGTGCGACGCAAGTAAAGTTGACTGGTCAATTACAGCCGGGATACAAAGAGGAAAAAACATCATACTTTTTTGGGCCAGACAAATGATTAAAAATGAGGCTGTACTTGCGTCGCACTCTTGTACCCCAGTAACTACATTCGGCTTTTACAGCCACGGTAACCAACTTTAAGCAATCCCAATTTACGTTAAGATATTAGCTTTAAATTAATGCTTGCGCCACCTAAATTAACCTGAAAAGCAAGGCATTGTTAGTGTACCTTTGCACAAGTTTGTTTTATACTATACAATTAAAACAACACACCTTAATTACACCTTGAAAACCTATAAATAACCAGTTTTCTATGCCAACTTCCACCATTAGTTTCACCGGCTTATCAAACGAAGAAGTAAATAGTTCCCGGGAAAAATTTGGCAGCAATGCCATCACCTCAGCAAAAGAACATACGATACTGCACGATATACTGGGTATTTTAAAAGAACCCATGATTTTATTATTACTCCTTGCGGCCACCATTTATTTTATAAGTGGTAAATATGGAGATGGCATTTTTATGCTGGTGGCCATAGTATTAATAGCGGCAATTTCTCTATACCAGGATAATAAAAGCCGCAATGCATTGGCTGCATTAAAAACACTTACTGAGCCTGATTGTAAAGTAATTCGCAACAGTGAAATAATCAGCATTAAAACCGAAGAGCTGGTACCCGGCGATTTGATGATGATTGAAGAAGGCAGCCCGGTACCTGCGGATGGCATCATAAAACAAGCCAATGATTTTTCGGTTAACGAATCTATACTTACCGGCGAATCTATGGCCGTTAACAAATCTGAAAACAGCGAAGAAAAAGCTGTATTTCAGGCTACAACAGTAGTAAGCGGTTTGGCAATTTGCGAGGTTACCGCCACGGGCAACAATACCCGCTTAGCAGCTATAGGCAAAAGCATTGAAGCTATAAAGGAAGAAGACACTCCACTACAAATACAAATAGAAAATTTTGTAAAGAAAATGGTGGTAATTGGAGTGGTTGTTTTTTTAATTGTATGGGCAATTAATTATTTTAATTCAGGTAGCATGCTGGATAGCTTACTAAAAGCCTTAACCCTCGCTATGAGTATTATACCCGAAGAAATACCTGTAACATTTACCACTTTTATGGCGCTGGGTGCCTGGCGTTTGATGAAGATGGGTATTATAGTAAAGCAAACAAAAACAGTTGAAGCATTGGGCAGCGCTACGGTTATTTGTACTGATAAAACCGGCACCATTACTGAAAACCGAATGGAATTGGCCCGTTTTTATTCATTACCGGATAATACAATTAGCAAGTATAGTGATGGCTTAAATGATATGGAAAAAGAACTGATTCGTTTTGCCATGTGGTCAAGCGAACCCATACCTTTTGACCCAATGGAACTGGCTATACATGAGGCCTATAAACAAACAGCACCAACAGATGAAAGGCCATTGTATAAAATGGTGCATGAGTACCCATTATCTGGCAAGCCACCCATGATGACCCATGTATTTGAAAATGCATCAGGCAACCGAATAATGGCTGCCAAAGGAGCCCCTGAAGCTATTATAGCAGTTTGTACTTTAGACGATACCCAAAAGAAAAATATATTACTGGCAGTACAAACCATGGCAGCAGAAGGCTTTAGGGTATTGGGGGTGGGCACAACCACCATGCAGGGCGATGCCTACCCTGCCACGCAGCAGGAACTAACATTTGATTTTAAAGGGTTGGTTGCCTTTTACGATCCGCCAAAGAAAAATATTGCTGCGGTATTTCAATCTTTTTACCAGGCCGGCATAAAGGTTAAAATAATTACCGGCGACAATGCTGCCACTACCACCACCATTGCCAAACAAGTGGGTTTTGAGGGTGCAGATAACCATTGCGATGGTGAAACCATTATGCAATTAGAGGGTGAAGCACTCAACAAAAAAGTAGCGGCCACCAGCATTTTTACCCGCATGTTCCCCGAAGCCAAATTAAAGGTGATTAATGCCCTTAAAGACAGCAAAGAAATTGTGGCGATGACAGGCGATGGGGTTAATGATGGACCGGCTTTAAAAGCCGCCCATATTGGTATTGCAATGGGCAAAAAAGGATCTGACCTGGCAAAAAGGGCCAGCTCACTAATTTTAATGGATGATGATTTGTCAAGCATGGTGGATGCGGTGGCAATGGGCCGAAAAATATATACGAATATCAAGAAAGCGATACAGTATGTTATTTCTATCCATATTCCTATAGTGTTAACCGTGTTTTTACCATTGGCGCTGGGCTGGGTATACCCGAATATATTTACACCGGTACATGTAATTTTTATGGAAATGATTATGGGCCCTACCTGCTCTATCATATACGAGAACGAACCAATGGAAAGCAATACCATGCAGCAAGCTCCAAGGCCGTTTACTACTACATTTTTTAAATTAAAAGAGCTTATCACCAGTATTATACAGGGGCTGGGAATAACCCTTGGCACATTGGGTGTTTATCAACTCTCGGTGTATTTGCAATACGATGAAAACACTACCCGCACCATGGTATTTGTTACACTGATTACTGCGAATATTTTTTTAACCCTGGTAAACCGTTCATTTTACTACTCAATGGTTACTACGGCCAGATATAAAAATAATTTGATACTGGTAATCATCGCCGCCACTATTGCATTATCGGCTGTTCTTCTATTTATTCCGGTGTGTAGCAGGTTCTTTCAGTTTGAGCCTTTGCAGCTGAACCAATTTGTGATTTGTATTGCTACGGGTTTTATATCAGTAACATGGTATGAAATAGTTAAGTGGATAAAACGCAATAAAAAGGCCTAAACCTTGCTATAAAAAAATGATTTATTGGCTGTTTGCAGCTGCTTCATTTGCTACAGTACAAGTGTGCGAAGCAAGGGATGCCCATTATAGTCACCAGCGCTAGGCCCAAAACATTCTTACTCTGTAAATTAATTGCATAGTGTTAGATGCTGCTTTTGATGAACACTTCCAAGAGATAGCTAAGACTTAACAATCAGGTGATAATTGTTTTGTTACTTAGTGTTATAAAAAATACGCTTATGTCTTTTACCAGAAGATCTTTTTTATTGAATGGTATTAAAACCATTGTAGCCATAGGTGCGGCCAATACTATACAATCTTTTAGAGCAGGCGCTTTTGCGCTGCCACCGGCCAACAAAATTCAAATGCGTTTTGCCATTGCCAGCGATGGGCATTATGGCCAGCCTAATACCCCTTTTGAGGCACAGCACCTGGAAATGGTAAATTGGCTAAACGCAGAAAAGCAACACCGTGGTTTAGATTTTACCATGATTAACGGAGATATTTTTCATAACGAAACGGCCAACCTGCCATTGGTAAAAGCAAACTGGGACAAACTTACCATGCCTTATCATGTTTCGCATGGCAACCATGATATGATTGATGAAGCCGCCTGGTTAGCAACCTGGCAAACGCCCTGGCATTACACATTTGAGCATAAAGACAATGCTTTTTTGGTATTGAATACAGCAGATGATAAGGGCAATTATATTAGTCCCGATGCAGCCTATACCAGGGAACAACTTACCCAATTGGCTGGCAAAAAAAAGCTATTTGTGTTTATGCATATTACCCCTTTTAACTGGACCAAAGGTGGCCTGCCCTGCCCCGATATTGTAGCTTTATTTAACAAGCAAGAAAACCTGAAAGCGGTGTTTCATGGCCACGACCATAATATGGATGATGTAAAAGAAAATGAAGGCAAATTTTATTTTTTTGATGCCCATATTGGTGGTAGCTGGGGCACAGATTATCGCGGCTATCGTATTGTAGAAATACTAAAAAACGGCACTATACTTACCTACCAAACCAACCCGGCGAACGCCAGCATGGTGAACAGCAAAACACTTTAAAGTTTTTTAATCCATTTTGTTTGCCGCATATTTTAGCTGGCAGGCGTAACAGTGTTCGCCGTTATTAAAGGTGTTGAGGATTGATTGCAGGGCACAAAAAAACAACCCCGAAAGGTTGCTTTTTATTCTAGTTATTAGCAAATTACTTATTGTCTTTGGTATCTAAAATTACCGGTGTACTGCCCTTGCCCATAACAATAATTTTGGCGTTGGCAGATTGTGCCAAAGCTAATTGGGCTTTAATACTTTCGTACTGCAACTGCTTATCGGTAAGGCTTTCGCTGATAATGCGCTGGTAATCGGCAATACCTTGTGCTTCTACCCTTTTGCGTTCGGCTTCCTGTTTTTCTTTGGCCAGTACAAACTGCATTTTTTGTGCATCCTGCTCAGCATTTATTTTTTGTTCTATGGTAGCTTTTACACTTTCGGGAAGTGCTATATTTCTTACCAGTAATTGCTCTAAAAATAAACCACGGGAAGCAAAATCCTTTTCAATGGTTTTAAAAATGCGTTGCTGAAATTCATCCCTTTTGGTAGAATACAAAGCCACGGCATCGTAATAAACGGCATTGTCTCTAATACGGGTACGTGTAATGGGGCGTACAATTTTATCTTCATAGTCCACACCTGTTTCTCTTAACAGCTTTGGCGCATCAGTGGTTACAACATGATACAATACGGAAAGATCGATGGTTACTTCCAGTCCATCTGCAGTTAATACCCGAATGGCATCGTCTCCGCTTTTCATTCCCTCGTCGTGTACACCACTCATGGTATAATTCTGGGTTCTAACATCCAGCTTTTCTACCTCCAATAAAGGGTTAATAAAGTTAAGTCCACTGGTAAGCACATCGGTTTGTACTTTACCAAATAGTTTTTTTACCCCTACCTGTCCTGCTTCTACCTGAACCACGCAGGAGGTAAGTACACCAATAACAATCATAATAACACCTACAATTTTGGTGGGGCCAACAAAACGTCTCAGGTCATCATTGCTGCGGCCAAGGCTTATGCCTACAATAAACACAATGAAGCCAATAATAATAAGTAACATTTTAGTTTGTATTTAAGCAATAAAACTACACATTAAATGCTGAGTGCAGGTTTCTATTTATCATTGTTTATTACCATTGGCAACATTTAAAAACAGGTATTCCAACCAAGCAAAACATATTAAATAAAATAGGATTACACTATATAGGGTTTATTTGTTTTATTTGTGGTTTACCAACTGCCTGCCATGTTTAGACGTTTTGTTTTATTTATAAATAAAATTACCGGCTGGAAAACCGATGATAATATTCCACCGGAAATTAAACGCTGCATAATTATTGCCGCGCCGCATACCAGCAACTGGGATTTTTGGTATATGATTGCTTCCTTTAGCATTTATCGTTTAAGAATAAGGTATACCATTAAAAAGGAATGGATGCAGTTTCCCTTTAGCCTTATTACCAAACCACTGGGTGGCATTGCCATAGATCGCAGCCCCAAACAGGCCAATGCGCAACGTATAAGCCATACCGAAGCCATGATTAAACTATTTACCGAACAGGATGAATTGATTGTGGTAGTTACCCCAGAAGGCACCCGCAGCCGCCGGGAACACTGGCATACCGGTTTTTATCATATTGCCAAAAATGCAGGCGTACCCATTTGCCTGGGTTATGTTGATTATGCCAAAAAAATTGCTGGTATTGGTAAAACCATCTACCCTACAGAAATGCAAAAAGACATGAAGGAAATCATGTCTTTTTACCAGTCCATGCATGCTAAATTTCCAGAGAAATTTAGTGTGGATATTGATTATGTGTAGATATTAAAAATCAGAATAGGCAGTTGGCCTTAAAAACACCATATCATTTTTAGATACATTGTGTTGATATTCTGGCTTTGCAGATAATGTTTTCCAATAAGCATCATCACCAAAAGTTTTCCAATGTGCATCTCTGTCGGCCATATTTTCAAAACAGGTCATATACATTAAATTGGGCATTTTACTGCCAGCAATTACGGAGCTATAAAAAGCAGCATTAAAATTAAGGCGCTTAAACAAGCCAACTTCATCACCGTCGTTAAACATCTTAACCTTATTGGCAAAAATTTTCTCGCTGGTACTTTCATAGCTGCGCAACTCATATACTCTTTCACTGTTGGGGCTTTTTAATTGTGGTACCTGCATTTTGGGCGCTAAGGGAAATGCATACAATACTATATTTTCTTTTCTACTAAAAGCCGGACTGGTATAAGGCGCATTAATGTAAGCCTCACCTGCGCTTTGATAAGCAGCATCTGCATCCAGTTTTTCCTGTTGGGTAGCTAATTCCTGTAAAGAACTTATGGTTTGAAATACATAAATTCTTTTATCAGCCGATGTATCGTTGGCCCATGAGGTAAACACCCCCAATTTGGTATAGCCCATTTTATGCAGGGCCGGCAAATAGGCATTTTGCAGGTATTGTTCAATAAGCTGCTGCTGTTGTGCAGTAGCAAAATGATAAACCGTTAAAGAATAATATTCCCTTTTTTCTTTCCCTGCAAATGCACAAAACTGCACTAACACAAAAGCTATTAAAAATGCAGTTTTTAATACAAAAGGCAATCGCTTTTTCATACAATCATTTTATTTATAATGAGGCATAAAGCTATAACAAAGCAAGTGTATATGCGTAAAAGCAGTAGAAAGTTTTTAGCCAGGCTGTAAATAGTGTTTTAGGCTTTACTTGCGTCGCACTCTTGTACTGCAACAATGGTGGCGGCAAATACAATGTATCTGTTTATTCTGGCATTTTTTATCAATTCTCTTTTACAAATTTTATATTTTCAAAAGGCATAAAATAATTGGGCAGGCAGGTTATTGTATTACCGTTAATGGTTAAATCAATGCCTTTAAAACTTACCTGTTCCAATAAAGGACTTAGCGACATTTCGAAATGGTTGTTTTTATTATCGGCATCTTTTATCAGCGTTAACACATCTGGGTATAAGGGATGTTGCAGGTAAACCTTTGTAATACCCACCGTATCAAAAACTGCCAGGCCCTGTTTATTGGTATAATAAACATTTCGCGTTTCCCCGGAAAAAGCTATACAACTAATATGCTCATTTAAATAGGCATTGGGATGCACTACCTGAATACTAAACTGTTTGCCTTGTACTGATTGCTTGTTAACAATAAAATCCTTGCCCGCCACTTTGTTGGCCTTTAAAATTATGGTATTGTTTTGTTGGGTAAAAGTGCCAGCCGATGTTCTGTCAACTGCACCATAACTGTACATAAATCTAAAACTACCATCGCCGTTAAACTCAAATGCAGCAGCCATTTCGGGTATGCCTGTTAAACTATATACACCTGTAATTTGCTGTGCATGCAACAGGCTGTTACCTGTACCAATGCACACAAGTAATATGACTATTTTATACAACATGTAAAGGCTTTAAACATTATTTTACAGTAGCAGCCTTGCTGCATTTATATTCAAAAGTACAAGTGTGCGACGCAAGTAAAGCAACATATTTATTCTTTTGCCGGGCTAATAAAAAAAGTATTTCATGCATAATATTTTCCATAAATAGCACCCAAAATCAGATTATTATTTGCTATAAATACGTCTGGCCACTTTACCCACCGTTAACCCCTGCACTACAATAGAAAACAAGACTACCCCATAGGTTATAAACACCAGCATTTCTTTTGGTGCTTCATTTGCCAGCGAGAGGGCCATGGCTATTGATAGTCCGCCCCTTAGTCCGCCCCATGTCATAATAAGCAGGGTTTTATTATCTATGTTTATCCGCCGCTTAAACAGTTGAAATGGCATTTGTAGTGAAATATACCGGGCAATTACTACAGCGGGAATTATAAAGAGCGCTATCCAAAAATATACTGCTTTAAATTCCAGCGTTAACACCCGCAAGCCAATCATTACAAATAATAAAGCATTCATTAATACATCTAACAAATGCCAGAATTGGTCAATATTATCTTTTGTTCTATCGCTCATAGCCTCATTTTTAGAATGATGGCCCGTCATTAATCCCGCTACTACCACAGCCAAAGGACCAGAAACATGTATTGAATCAGCCAATACATAGCCACCCATTACAATAGCAAGCGTAATAAGCAATTCGGTTTCGTAATGATCAATGCTTTTTAACAAATAATAAATAGCAGCACCCAATACCAGGCCTAAAACCAAACCACCGCCAACTTCCTCCAATAATAACACACCTATATCTGCCGCTGAAGTATTTTCTATGCCATTATTATATATTGACAAAAGGGTTAAAAAAAGCACTACGCCTATCCCATCGTTAAAAAGCGATTCGCCTACAATATTTATTTCAGCTTTTTCGGGTACGTTAGCTTTGGTTAAAATTCCCAACACGGCAATAGGATCTGTTGGTGAAACCAGCGCACCAAACAATAAACAATAAATAAAAGCTACAGGAAATTGCAATAAAATACACACCCCATATAATATGCCCGCCATAAAAAACGTAGATAGTAAGGTACTGATAACGGCAAAAAGCAGAATTGATTTCCGGTTTTCTTTAAGTGCATCAAAATTGGTATGCATGGCACCGGCAAACAATAAAAAGCATAGCATTACATCTAATACCACCGTGCTAAAATCTACCAGATCTACTGCTTTTTTAATATGGTTAAAAATAGCCGGACTAATAAAACCAACCACAAACAAACAAAGAGAAAAAATAATAGCAATCAACATTAAGCCGATGGTAGAAGGCAGTTTTAGGAAACGCACATTCAGATAGGCAAAAATGGCCGAGATGCAAATAAGGAAGGTAATTATATAAAAAAGATCCATTTAACTAGGTTTTTCCAAATATAAGCGTAAAAAATGCCCCTCAAGGGGGTGATTTTGATGAAAACCGGGTATTCCGCGTGATAAATCACGCACTCCGTGATTTATCACGCCCATTTTCCCGTGATAAATCACGCGGTTTTGCGTGATAAATCACGTTGTTTGGTATTTGGGAACCATTTACTTTTGACTTGTTAATAAGCAGCCACTTATTAATGCCGTTACTAAATTTTGAGAACACTTTTTTCAACCTTGTTGTATGGAAACAGAAACCTTATCAAACGTCGGTCTTATTTTAACAGGCATTGCAATATTTGCCATCGGTTTAACTGCTGGCGCTATTGCAATGTCTTACTTTATCAGAATGGTAGATAGCACCGACTTTAAAAAAATATTGAACGACGAGTTCTAGATACATTATGGTTTTTCTTAAGATTGAACAGCCCTGGCATTTTTATGCCGGGGTTTATTGTTTGTAGCTACTAGTAATATTTTTTTGTAGCCGGGCAATTAAACCAATATGCATCTTTACTTGCGTCGCACACTTGTACTTTCTGAAAATGATTTGGCTTTTAGCCTGCAGCCGCCAGGTATTCTACGGCACAAGTGTGCGACGCAAGTAAAGCCAAATGCCTAATCATTAGCCGGGTAACAAATGCATTTATTGGCTGTTTTACATTGGCTTTTTTATACGACCGTACACCAACAACAACAAAACATAAAGCAGACTGCCGTATACAAAAAGCAGTGGCTGGTTGGTATAAATAGCATTGTAATTATTTGGCTGCACTTGTACCGTTTGTACATAAGGTTCAGTATTAGCTTGTTGAAAACCTATTTCGCCCGAAGCCTGTATGAGGCCGCAAATACCATTATTACTGTTTACCACCAGGTCTTTACGGTTTTCTACTGCCCGCAGGCGGGCATTGTAAAAATGTAGTCCAACTATATAAGTATTGCTAAACCAGCCATCATTACTTAGGTTTAGCAAAAATTCGGCGCCGTTATTAACCCTGTTTTGGGCTACGGCGGGCACGGTAGCTTCGTTACAAATAATAATGCCGGCCTTACCATAGGGCGTAGATAATGGAAGATGGTATTGTTGCCCCGGCTGCACCTCAAAACCATTGCTGCTTAAAAATGGTAATAACACACCGGTAAGTGGTTTTTCTATAAGAGATAACAGGTATTGTTTATCGTAACGGCCCGCCATTTGGCCATCAGGCAAAAAGCAATAAGCCGAATTAAAAACGGTATTACTATCAATGGCTGTATTAATACCCATGATATGCGTAACATGGGCTGGGGAGGTAATACGCAATACTTCATTCACCAGGTCGTCGTTGGGGCTGTAAGTCCACGGTATGGCTGATTCTGACCATAACACCATATCTGGTTTTAATGCAACAGCCTTTTTATTCAAATCCAGTAATCGCTGCACCAGTTGATTACCATTGGCTTCATTCCATTGAATATCGGGGGGTATATTTTCTGCCAGTATGGCCACCGTAAAAGCCTTACCCGGTTGCAGATTTTGTTCAAAGTTTTGTTGCAGTAAAAAGCCTGCAAGCAGGTATAACGGAATTAGAGCCAATACCATTAATGTATTTTTCCATTGTTTTCTGGCAATAAAAAAAGACAGTAAAATATTTACCAGCACTACCACAAAACTCAGCACATAAATGCCAAAAAATGCAGCAGGCTGTATGGCATATGTATTTTTAAGCAACATTCCTCCGGCATGAAAATCGAACCAGGGAAAACCGGCAGAGAATTGCATTAATGCCCATTCGCTTAATACAAAAACTGCGGCCACCCCGATACCACTAAGAGAAACTGCAAAAACACTATTGGATTTTAGGGGTACCAGCCGGCAGCATAATAATGTAACCCCCATCCATAACCCAAAAAGTAAACAGGATAAAACATATGCAAACAACCCATACCAGGTACTGCTTCCTGTAAATCGTTCAGCTCCTGGTATCATCCAATAAAAAGCAAACAAGGTAATTACCAATCCAACTGTATAACCGGCAAAGAAAGATTGCTTTGCAGTGCTGAAATTCACCACTAAAAATAGCGGCACAAAACAATACCATGCCAGGTATACATTCATTTGTGTAAACGCCAAACAAATTAATATACCCGATAACAATAATAGTGGCCATTTATATTTTGGCAAAATATTCATGTAAAAAAATATAGATATACAAAACTATTAGTGTGGTTTAAATATACAACACTATCGGGCCAACAAGTATAAAAAACTAACTGACATACCTGTTAAAAACAAAACACCCGGCATGCCGGGTGTTTAGCCTAACAAGTAAATTATTATTGTACCATTAGTTTTAATGTTTCGTCAATTGCATCGCCTTTTACATGCAATATATACATACCTGGTGCAGGCATTTGCTTTAAGCCCAGCGTATATGTTCCATTAGCGGCCACTTGCATGGTTTCGTTATAAACGGTTTTGCCATTTAATGCACTTAACACCAAACTTATTTTACCAGCAGTAACATCGTTAATACTTACACGAACAGCATCTTTTACCGGGTTTTGCACAAGATTTACTTTAGATAAACCTTGTACCAGCATACGTAAAGATTTTACCTCAGAATTTCTGGACTTTCCATCCATATCGGTTTGTTTAATGCGATAGAAATTGGTACCATTGGCTGGTGCAATATCTACTGCGCTGTATGCGGTTGGTGTGGAGGTGTTACCGCTGCCCTTTACTTTTGCAACTGAAGTCCAACTTACCCCATCGGTACTGCGTTCAATATCAAATTGCGCATTATTTTGTTCGGATGCTGTTACCCATTCAATTTTCACCTTATTGCCATCGGGTTTAACGGTAAACTGTGCCAGCTGTATGGGCAATAAAGAACCGGTAATAAGCGATGGCAATGTTTTGCTAACGGGATAATTAGCCGCATCTACCCTAAAATAATACGTAGTACCCGATTGTAAATTGGCTGTTGGCTTTATTACATATTCATACTCGGTTTCTTTGTTTTTGGCTACTGTTTGTGCAGGCAATTTTTCTGTAGCCAGAATCATTTTACCTGCTACAAAAGTGAGTCCTTCGGCAGTAAGTTGATCTGTAGTAGCCTGTAAATCAGTTACATTGGTACTGGTGCCTGCCAATACAAAAGCATTGGTACCAACAGTTAATTTAATAGTATCCCAATGTGCACCGGGTAAATTACTCGAGTCCTCAAACAAAGCGCCATCCAGCAAACCACCAGCATTTGCCGGATCATTATACAAAACTATACGCAGCCTTAATGTTTCCGTTGGACTGGTAATGGTTGGTGTAACATTTTGAGCTGCCATCCAGGTGGCAGTGGTTTGAGAACCATCATCCTTGCGCCAGCGCCAGCTGCCCTGTGTGGTAAAGGCATACATATTGCTCCAGGCAATGGTAAGCAAAATAATAAGTGTAATTTTTTTCATAATAAACGTTTGTTGAAATGAAGATATATAGTTATAAAGAGAAATACCATTTTTTAGCCGGGCTGCCCTTTTTTATGGCATCACCGCTTGCGTCGCACTCTTGTACTGCAGGTTATAATGCAGCACTTAAACATCATAATTTTTAAAACATGCCAATGGCAAACCGGCAACCTTCATATCCATTCTGCTAATATGCCATCTGCCCAGGTTTGCTGCAAACAATTGCTTTGCGCCCTTACCCCCAAATGCAATATTGGTGGGGTTGCTTAAAGTATGCGCTTCCCAATCGTAAGATAATACACTAAGATCCTTTTTTGTATTGGCTATATAAATACAGTTGGGTGCATAGCAGGAAATATACAGGTTTTCCTCACAGTCAAAGGCAATACCATCGGGGCAGCTTTGTAATAGTTTTACATATTCTTCCCGTTCGCCAGCCGTACCATCTGCATTAATATTTATACGCTCTACTCCGGGTAACCAGGTGCATACCACATATAGGTATTCTTCATTTTTTGACAATGCCATACCGTTGGCAAAATTAAACGGGCCTTTATGCCAAACCACTCCTGTACCATCCTGATTAAAGCAAAATATTTTACCATTAATTTGCCTGAAAGCACCACTATCAGACACATATAGTTTACCCTTACTATCAAATACAGCGTAGTTGGGAATACTTAACTGATCTTCACCGGCACCAGTTGTAAAAATTTCCAGCTGTAAGGTAGCCAATACCAGTTTCCAAATACATTTGTTTTTCAAATCGCAAATGGCCAACCAACTGCAATCGGGCGAAAATGCAATACCTAAAACAAAACCACCTGTATTGGCAACTTCTTTTATCACTGCACCATCTTCGCTGATCATATAAATTTGTCCGGCTTCTCCACCGGCCCAAACAGTGCCATTGGGATGCACTGCCACACATTCGGGATGATCGAGCCCATCTGCAAAAATTGTTATATTTTCTACCGCTATATCCATATACTCGTTTAAATAATTTTTCAATTATACAATTAGGCCATTTTTATCCAATTGTATTTTTTGATGCTATTTTGCTACTGTACAAGTGTGCGACGCAAGTAAAGTTTAATAATGTTACCATTGCCTGGCCCACACAATGAATTTTGTTATTGCTTTAATTTGGCCCAGTTTCGCTCTGGCAACACGCTAAACCAATCTGGCCTTTCCGGGTCGCGGTCGTACTGATAACCACCTACTTCTTTATAATATTCCTCGTATTGTTTTAGTTTGTCTCTATCCAGTTCTACACCCAAGCCTGGACCGGTGGGTACAGCAATAGCACCATTTACATATTGCATTTTACCGCCTTTGATAATATCGTCGGTAACATGATGATAATGTGCATCGGCGGCAAAAGATAAGTTGGGAATGGCCGCACCTAAATGTAACATGGTAGCCAGTTGAATACCCAATTCGCCGGAGCTGTGCACGGCCACACCAATCTGGAATTTTTCGCATACCACACTTGCTTTCCATGCTTGTCTTAGTCCGCCCCAAAAAGTAGTGTCGAGCAAGATTACATCAATGGCATTGGTGCGGATGCAGGCAGCTAGCTGCTCAAAGTTTACCACTACGGTATTGGTAGAAGTTGGTATTTTAACCATATCTCTTACCCTGCGCATGCCTTCCATGCCCCAGGTAGGATCTTCAAAATAATCGTTGGGCAAATGTTCTATGGCTTTACCAATGCGGATAGATTCTTCCACACTCCAGGCAGCATTGGGATCGATTCTAACCTTATGCTTTGGGAATGCGGCCGACAAGGCTTTAAATACTTCCACCTCATGATCGGGATGAAAAACACCGGCTTTTAATTTATGCGAGGTAAACCCATATTGTTCTACCAGCTCTTTAGCATGGGCCACAATTTCTTCGGCAGTTTCCTCGCCACCAATACCAGTTTGTTCATTTTTATACCGGAAAAAAATATAGGAGGCAAATGGCACAGTTTCGCGAAGGGCGCCGCCCAATAAATCGCAGGCACGCATACCTGTTTTTTTGCCGATGATATCAATACAGGCGAATTCTATAGCGGCATGCAACTGGGTACGGTTATTATACAATGAAGCAGTGGGGTTACAAATTTTCCAGTATAGCGATTCCAGTTGCATGGGATCGTGGCCTATTAAATATTTATTGAGGGCACGAAATGCATTTTCGGCAGACTCTCCGCCGCCGCCCATTTCACCAAGACCGGTTATACCCTCATCTGTTTCTACTTCTACAATAGTACGCACAAAACGCCCCCAGTGGCAACCATTGGAATGCCTTATTGGGGCATGCAATGGCATGGCTACCGTTGTTGCTTTTATGTTTGTTATTTTCATAAAATGAAATAGTTTATTTGATTGTTTTAGAATACAACATATGCTTACTTATTTCAACATTTGATTTTACTATTTATTCTGTGTCCCGTTTACTACCGGCAATGGTAATACCCAACCCGCCATCAATACGAATAGCCTGACCAGTGATAAAACCTGCTTTACTGCTACATAAGAAACTAATTAGTTCGGCCACTTCTTCTGGTTTACCAATACGGCCCGCCGGATGCATATCAATACATTCCTGCATTACTGCTTCCGGGTTGGGTGATAATGCAATGGCATCGCGTAGCATGGGTGTATCAATTGTTCCCGGGCAAACAGCTACACAACGAATATGCGGCGCATAGTCTACAGCAATACTTCTGGTAAGCCCCAGCAATGCAGTTTTAGCCGTTGTATAAGCAGCTACATTTTGCTGACTAACAAATGCCTGTACACTACTTACATTTATTATTACCCCACTCCCCTTTTGCTGCATATAAGGTATTGCATGTTTAGCACATAGGTACTGGCTTTTGAGATTTACATTCATTACCAGATCCCATTCTTCTTCGGCTGTTTCTGTAACGTTGCCATAGCGCTGTATACCGGCATTGTTTATCAGCACATCAATACTACCATAACGGTGATGGATGTTAACCATGGCCTGTTTGATATCATTGCTATTGGCAATATCGCAATGCATAAACAACCATTTATCGTTTATGATACCGCTTGCATCTGCGGTAATATCCAATACGGCCACATTAGCCCCCGCAGCATAAAAAAGGTGGGCACATGCCAAACCTATTCCCTTGGCACCACCTGTTATTATGATGGTTTTATTAGTCATGTTGATTAAATAAAAAGTTACCTATTTTAAATTGTTTGGCAGTTTGCATTTCTACCAATATCAATTCATTATTTTCCAAAAGCAATTTTTCAACCCCCAAAAAACCTTGTGGTGGCTGAAAAAGGAAATTACCATATTCACGCAATACTTTTTCGCCAGCATCAATCCAGGATACTGTTGGCTGCCCAAAAACTTGCAAATGATTATTTGCAATGATTTGCTGAAAAGGTTGATGCAAACCGGTATTACCAAATTCTAGTCCGCGGTATTGCAAATGGCCCTGCTCAAAATGTTGCCATAGATTAATCCAGGGGTATTGTTTACGGGGCCATATATAGCCCATTATTAGGTTTTGCTCCGGATTGTACGCTGTAAGCCAGCCAAATTCATCCTGCGGGTTTACAATAAATGAAAAAACAGAATTAAATGGCTGCTGTGGCTGGCGCAAATCAAAGGCTTCTTCATTTTCAGGCAATGCAATAGTTGGCCAGTGTACGGTATTTGATAAAGGGTCATTTGCATGCATATAGGAAAACCCTTCTGTGGCGTTGCATTGAATAACGGTTTCTTTATCTAAAAAGGGAGCACCAATAGTAGGATGCTGCACCATCTGATATAAGCGGCCCAATGTTTTTATATTGGTAATTATTTCTGATACATGACAAACAGCTTCGTTGGCATTCATTTCAATTTTACGAAAAACATGCAGGCCCTCTAAGGGTGCCGTTGTATCCATTGTAATTACACGTGGATTATTGGTCTCGTAATTTTGCCAGTTTATATTGGCTGGCTGACCATGATTGGGCATGCCTGCTTTTATTTCTCCGGGGGATGCTTCGCCCCACCTGCCGGCACAAATAAAATGACCCTGATATACCGCACCAGCTTTGTTTTGAGCCGGCATTTGATCCTTTGTAAAACGAAAGGATAATGGATTTACCGGATTGCTGAGCAAATGAAAATCGGTAATGGCACCACCATGCAAATCTACCTGCAGCATGGCTATACTGTTTTGTAGTTGAATGCTATTATGGATGATGTAGGCTGTCAAAATGTTGTTTTTTTTTTGGTTTTGCCGCATTATGTACCTACAGTACAAGAGTGCGACGCAACGGATGTTTAATATGTGTTATTGAGCAGGGCTCATAATGGTTAATATTTTACTGAAATAAATCTTGGCCTTAAATGATAAGGATGTTTAACAATATCATCTAAGAAATCGAATGAATTTACGTTATAGCTAATCAGCAATTCGCCGGGCTTGGATAAGCTGGGATGCGCTTTGGCATTGTACGTGTAAAAGTCAAGATCGTCGTAGGTTTCTGGTGTATCCCATACTTTTTTGGCGGGTTGAAATGGCCCCCATGGTGTAGCACCTGCAGCCACCACAACAGAAGTGGCCGATGTTTTTAACTGGTAAGCAGCAATTACCCGGCCATCGGGCATAAAGCTTACACTCATTTCGTTGGAAATATTATCGGTTAATGCAGCGCAGCTATGCATATCGGTATTCCAGCCCATTCCATCCCAAAAACGCCAGGCGGTAAAATCTTCAAATGCATTATCGGGCACCCTTGCTACCAGCAACTCTTTGCTTAATCCGCGAACCCCATATACATACACATAACCATCGGGCTTTGGTGCACCTGCACCTTTGGTGTTTGGCAATACACAAATGCCAAAAACGGTTTTGCCCTTTGCATCGGTGAAAAACAAAGGCGTATCAAATTGTTGTTGATTGGCAAATGGTGGGCGGCTGCCTTTTGGCAAGGCAATTAACGACACGCCAATATCTTCAAACGGATAAATACTACCCGGAATATTTCTAATAAGGTAGGCAAAAATGTACAGGGTACTATCCATTGCATGATTAAGAAAACCATCTCCCAGCCAGTAATAATTACCCGGTTGTGCTTTTGCCGTATGCGGCTCGAACATTGAAATGGGTTTACCGGTACTATCTTTGCGCCAATGATAGGTTATTTTATTGGGGTTGGGTTCATCGCCTGTAAAGTAGGCAATAGAATTATTCATCATTTGCCAGGCACCATTCAGGGTATCGGCCTGGGTATCAATATTACCCAATATGCAATCGCTAAACCAAAACATGGTTTCAGAATTGGCATTTAGCTGCCCCGGTTTATCAACACCATTAAGCGAAGTGCAATAAATACCGTCGGCCCCAATCCAGCCTGTATCGTGGCGCAGCATTTCACTCCATGCAGCCACAGGTTTTGTAACCAGCCTGGATGCGCTGTATTCGTCATAACCACCAGCTGCAGTTGCTTCCTCACTGTGTTGTGCATTTTGCGTACAACCAGCCATTATAGCAACAACCAGTACATAAAATCCAACATTCGTTTTCATATGCAATCGTTTTTCAAAATACATTTTATTGGCCAGGCTTTTGGTTATGTATACAGCATCCTTGCGTCGCACACTGCAACTTCCGCCTTACTATTGTGCTTTAATACAAAAAGTCCTATATCATAATCCAAACCGGTTGTATAAATTTGTTTTTACCAATTATCTGTTCTAAAAGGTACAGCCGGCAAACCATCTGTATTACCAAAATTGGTAACAGGATAATTGGTATATGCATAACGTACGGCTACAGGTTTCTTTACTTTTTCACTGGTTAATACCACCTGATTGTTAACTATTTTTGCATCCGCATAATAAAACTTCTTATCCTCACCCGCTATATAAAAATGGCGAGGTGCGGCTGCATCATTTGTTTGTAAACCAGCACCTATACTACCAGCTTCAAAGGAAACCTTAACCGTAGCACCAGATACTGAATAACCTTTAAATACAGGACCCAGGAATTGAACATTTTTTACATGATAGGTTTTGGATAAGGCATTCCAGGCCAGTCTTTCCCCTACTTCCTTTTTTTGCCGCGGATGAATATCAGCAGGATCTGCTATATCCATGGTAACCACCATACCTGTATTTTTCACTTTCAGCACATCCTTCTGTGCATCCCTGAATAAAGCATAGTTATAGGCGGTAGAATCGTTTAATTGCCAGTTATAGGGCGCTACCTGTACATAATAAAAAGGCAAATCGCCCTGGTTAAATAATGAACGCCAGTTACCAATCATAGCGCCGCATAAACGTGCATAGATATCCTGGTTATCCTTATTACTTTCGCCCTGGTACCACAAAAAACCTTTTAATGATATATTTCTTAATGGATAAATCATGGAGTTATACAGCAAGGTTGGTCGAGTAAGTTTTTCAAAAGTTACCACAGAATCAAGTGGTTCTCTTGCAGCGGCACTGGTATCGTAAGCATACAATATTTTATTTAGTGCTTCATCCGCAGCCAGGGTTTCACGGCTTGTCCAGGCCTGACAGGTAGTAGCGCCAATTGATGAAGTAATTAACCCCACAGGAACATGCAGACGGTTCATTAATTCGCGGCCAAAATAATATGCCACTGCACTAAAGTCTTTTGCGTTATCTGGGGTACAAATTTTCCAATCGCCTTTGCATCTTTCAACAGGCATTTTCTTAAAGTCTGACTTAATATCCCATAAGCGAATTTGCGGATAATTTGCAGCCGCTATTTCCTTTTCATAATCCATTACACCCTGAAGCCAGGGTAAAAATGGTTTTAATTCCATATCCATATTTGATTGGCCACTGCATAGCCAAACTTCGCCAATTAATACATCCGACAACACCTGTTTTTCTGTATTGGTATAAACTTCAATAGTATGTGGTGTATAATTATTTTCTGCTACTGCAGGCACTTCAATTGAAACCTGCCAATTACCATCTGCGCCAGCTTTGGCAGTATACAGTTTTTTACTCCAGTCGGGTTTAATGTGTATTTCAGTTCCCATGGTGGCGGTACCCCAATAAATCATTGGTTTGGCCTGCTGAATAACCATACTGCTTTGCAAACCATTTCCCAACTGTAAGCCAGTTTGAGCCTGCAGAAAAAGTGCAGGCATTAAAAACAACAGGAAACTTACCAGATACTTTTTCATTATGGCAATAATTTAAGTTTTATAAATCTTGGTCGGTATAAATCGGGATACAGTTTTATTTCATTAAAAAAATCAAATGAATTAACATTATAACTAATCAGCAATTCGCCAGGCTTTGAAAAGCAAGGGAATGCTTTTGCATTGTAAGCAAATACGTTTTTGGATATTTTTTTCACATCGCTGCAATTCCATATGTTTATCACTTTTCCAAATGGGCCATAAGGCGTTTTGCCTAAGCGTAAGCCAACATAATCGCTAATTCCATTTACCTGAAATACCATAGCATAACGCCCATCCGGCAAGGGAGATACGCTTAATTCATTGGAAGCACTATCTGTAATATTTGCTACGGTATTAATATCCGCACTCCATGCCTTGCCATCAAAAAAGCGCCACTCGTTAAATTGTTTAAATGCCTTTGGGGTAACTCTTGCAACCATTACATTTTTTGCTTTACCACGCATGCCATACACATATATATAACCATCCGGATTTGGTGCACCTGCGGCTTTGGTATTTACAAATATGCCCGCCCCAAATGAGGCATAATCATTCGCTGAATCAGAAGTGCCTTTTATATAAAAAGGTGTTTGTGTTTGGGTAAATTCTTTAAAAGGAGGTTTGCTTCCTTTGGGTATTTCAATCAGCACATTACCTACATCTGTAAATCCCCAGTCGGTTGTACCTGTATTACGAATAGTATAGGCAAATGCAAATAAACTACTGTCTAATTCGGTATTTACAAAACCATCGCCCAACCAAAAAATATCCCCCTTTATGGTTGAAGGCAAATTAGGGGAAAAGATGGTAGCAGGTTGATTGCTTTCGTCTTTGGCAAATTCAAAAGAAATATTGCCTGGGCTGGGTGTATTGCCTTTTAAAATGGCCACAGAATTACGCACCATGCTAAAACCAGGCTGCAGGGAATCCTGTACAATATCTCCAATCATAGTATCGCCAAAAAGGAATAGTGTTTTAGCTGTATCATTACTTACGAAGGTATCTACGCCATTCAATGGAATGGCAAAAATGCCATCGCCCCCAAACCATCCATGTTCCCGTTTAAATAGGGCTGTCCATTCAGGTGCCTCGCTAACAGTGAATTTTAGCGAATCAAGGTTATTGGCAATATCTGTTTGGGAAGGTGAGTTTGTATTGCATGCAGCAAAAAATAACAGGCCAACAAGACCAGCTATTTTGAATAAGCCATTTTGTATACAATACTTTTTTTGCATAGTAGCGCCTATGTTGATATTTTATTATTTATTGTAAAGTGAGCCTTAAAAAGCGCGGACGATAAAAATTATTGTGATTATTAACATCGTTCCAGAAATCAAAGGAACCCACATTATAGCTAATCAGCATTTCGCCAGGTTTTGATAAGCTGGGATGCACTTTGGCATTATAAACAATAAAATTCTTTCCTTCCTTTTGTTCTGTGCATTCCCAAATTTTAATGATGGGGCCAAAGGGGCCATAAGGAGTTGTAGACAATCTTAAGCCCACTGCTGTACCAATACCATCAGTTTGAAAAACCATGGCATAGCGGCCATCAGGTAAAGGTGTTACACTTAATTCGTTAGATGCACGATCTGCAATAGTGGCAGATTTTAAAATATCAGTTTGCCAGGTAGTCCCATCCCAATATCTCCATTTGGAAAAATCTTCGAAATTGCCTGGTTTTACCCTTGACACCATCACTTTTTTATTATCACCACCAACACCATATACATATACATATCCATCTGGGTTAATAGCGCCGGCATCTTTGGTATTTGGGAAAATAGCAGACCCGAAAGAAATATAATTATTGGGATATTTTGCGGTATTATCTACCGCATAAATGGGCGCATCAACTTGCTGTTGATTGGTATAGGGTGGTTTACTGCCCTTTGGTAAAATAATTAAAGCATTACCCACCTGTTGAAAAAGAAAAGCATTATCTGCCGTATCTCTTACCCTATAGCAAAAAATATAGGTTTTATCGTTTAGGGAATGATTTACAAAACCATCGCCCAGCCAATAATAATCGCCCTCTTTGGCATTGGGCGTATTGGGAACAAAAAAAGAACCTTCATTTCTGCTGGCAGTTTTTTTCCAGGTGAACTTTATATTTTCTTCAATGGGTTCGAAGCCTTTTAATAATGCCACAGAATTATGCACCATAATAAAACCGGGTTTGGGCCGATCGTTTACGATATCACCCAACATGGTATCGCTAAAAAGTATGGTTGTTTCGATGCTGCTATCAGCTTTATCTACTCCATTGGAAGGAACGGCAAAAATGCCATCGGCACCAAACCAGCCTGATGTACGGTTTAGCAAATTTGTCCACTCCGGGGCAGGAGCGATGGTATATTTTAATGTGGTAATATCGGTATTGGTAACTATTGCATGTTTGGCACCACTACAGGAAAATAAGCCAGCGGCTGCAATTATGTATAGCCAGTTTGTGTTTTTTTTCATTGAAAAATTTTTAGTTATGCGCAATTAAAATTTCATCCAAGTTCTTGATTTAATACGCATCATAAGTATACTTAAATAACTCCTCTTCCCCTAATCCAAATACTGAAAGATCGAGGGTTATTTCCAGTACCATTCTATCTTTCGTTAGAGAAATCACTTTATATACTTCAGTTGTTACGTTGGCCGGATTAAATATGGAATAATAGGTTCTTGTGAAGGTTTTTTCATCTTCACTTAATGTCCATTTAGAGAAAATATTAAACCCGTCAAACAGGCAACCTGAAGCTCCATAATTTACACTCATGGTACTATCGCGGTTAAAGGTCCAAATATCATCCTTACCACATTCCTGCAGGCTTTCTTCGGGTGGAGTGGCCGTTTCCCATAAGTTGGAACTGATTTTCCAGGGATGCGATGCAATAATTTGGGCACCTGAAGCAATAGTATTCACTGTTAAGTCTTTTTCGGCCGCTTTACCTTTTGCATCTTCTATCCTGTAATTAAAGCCAACCAGTTTATCCACCTCATTATCCTGAAGGGTATAGCTAAAGGGATATTCAAAGGTATTTTGTCCATCGGCGATGGTAGTTACTTTTAATATTCCATTGGTGCCCCAGCTACTATCTATTTTGAGGTTAATTGTTTTGGAAATATAAAAATTCTTTACACCATTTTGAACTGTACCGGATAATACAGTAGATACATTAAAGCCTGATTTACCACTTACATTTTCTGGCGTAAGTTTTAAAACAGGTAAATCAGTTTCGGGCTTGTCCTTTTTACAGCCAAAGAACAATACTGAAGTGCAAAGTGAAACTGCAGTAAGAATGATTAAAGACTTTTTCATTTTCGTTAGATTTATCGCTACTATTTTTGATGACAGTTGCGTTTATTAAAAGATGTTATTCCCCGGCATTGGCTGTTAACAGCTGCTATACTTGTTGCCGTACAAGTGTGCGACGCAAGTAAAGCCTGATAAGCGCTATAAGGACGGGTACATAATTTTTTATTTATTGTTTACAGATGCTTCATGTGCCTTCCAGAAATCCTGAATTTCCTCTAATGTTTTCTCCTTTGTTTCAGGTACCATTTTCCAAACAAACAAGAATGCGCCAATAGCCATCAGCATATAAATCCAGAAGGTAAATGCATTGCCTATGGAACCCATTAAAATGGGGAATGTTTGAGATACGAGAAATACTGCTGACCACAACACAAAAACGGCAACAGACATGGCGGTACCCCTTGCTTTGGTTGGAAAAATTTCGGCAATTACCACAAATGTTAAAGGGCCTAATGAGGTAGCAAAACAAGCGATATAACCCAGGATAGCGATTAGTACCAGATAGCCTTTTTGCATTTCGAAGTAAAATGCGGAACCTACCGCCAGTAGGCATATGGCCATACCTGCAATACCGATTAATAATAAGGCTTTACGGCCCAGTTTATCTACATACCTGATAGCCACCAGTGTAAACGCTACATTGATGATACCCACCAATACTGTTTGCATTAATGCGGAGTTGGAACCATCGCCGGTAGATTTAAAAATTTCAGGTGCGTAATACATTATGGCATTGATACCGGTAACCTGCGAAAAAATGGCCAACACCACACCGATAAATAAGGCGCGCCTTAAGCCTGGTTTCATCATTTCGGCCAGTGTGAGTGAGGTATCATCGGCAAGGGAGGCGTTGATTTCTGCGAGCTCCTGATTGGCTTTTTCCTGTCCGTTTATTTTGGTAAGGATATCCAGTGCTTCTTCATTTCTTTTTTGTTTGGCCAACCAGCGGGGGCTTTCGGGAACAGTGAATAACAAGAGTACAAAAATGACTGATGGAATTAAGCCGGAGCCAAACATATACCGCCAGCCGGTGGTGATATTCCATGCTTCGTTATACATGCCTGCAATGCCTGCGTTTACAAAGTAAATGAGGAGAATACCCGTTACCACACCCAGCTGAAAAACGGCAATTAATTTACCACGTATATCAGCCGGTGCCATTTCGGAAATATACATAGGAGATAGCATGGAAGCAATACCGATGCCCATACCACCAATTAACCGAAATACAACAAAAAAAGTAAGATTAGGTGGCATTGCCGTACCTACTGATGAAATGGCAAATAATAATGCTGAAAGCATTAGTACTTTTTTACGGCCAACTATATCGCTTAATTTACCGGCATACATGGCGCCTGCCACACAACCCAGTAAGGCACAGGATGCCACCCAACCCGTCATAGCATCCGATAGGGCATAATAGGTTTTCATAAACCCAATTGCACCGGCTATTACAGCAGTATCGTAGCCAAATAATAATCCACCTACTGCTGCTACCAAAGTAGCTTTATAAATGTACCAGTTACTTCTGTTTTGTTGCATGCTTTTTAGTTTATACGTAGATTTTCTAATTTTTCTGTTCGTACAGATGCCTTCATGGTGGCGCATTCTGTACCTATACTTTCACCATAAGGGGTGATGGTATATTCCCCAACATGGGCAGGTACAATAAAAGTTTCTGCATAATGAATGATAAAGGGAGCAAATGCATTGGTTGGACTTTCTACCACCGCCTCCCTGCCTTCAATTAGGTTAAGGATATTTACACCACCCTGTGTATTGTGAGTTACTTTTTTGGTAAACCAGGTGCGGGTGGTTTCAATAAATGAATCTGCATCCAAACCGGTTTGCTCCTCTCTCCAGCCATCGCCACTGCCAACAGGTTTAACCAGATTTAGAATATGTTCTTTGGTCCAGGAAGTAGTACGGTTCCACTGAATAACATTTTTACCATGTTCCAATGAAATGGGGCGAGGCTTACCATCTAAACCCATGCGGCCCCAATCCCATAGTTTAAAAGTGAAAATATATGGCGTGGCACTTATCTCCAATACCACGGTATTAGCACCGGAACAATGCACGGTACCAGATGGTATAGACACATGGTCGTGCTTTTTAACCTGCCATTTTTGTACGTACTTTTCTGCATCAAACTGTTCGCCATTATTTTGAACAGCTTCCAGTTCGGCAATCATTTGTTCTGGCACAATGTTCTCCTGTATACCCAGGTAAACAAAGGCCTCATCCTTGGCATCCAGAAAATAATAGCTTTCATCCTGGGTATATGCCATCCCAAATTTGTCTTTAATGTATTGTTTTAAAGGATGCACCTGCAAGCTTAAATTGCCGCCTTCCATGGTATCGAGAAAATCGAAACGTATGGGGAACTCATCACCAAAAAAATCATATACTTCTTTCCCCAGTAAGGCTGCAGGTTGAAAAAACACCAGGTTTACAGATGGCATTTCCATTACTTCATTTTGGAAGCGGAGTAGCAAACTATTTTCTTCGGGCACACAATCAAAACCCCAGGCAAAATTTTGTTCACTTCTGTCTAAATCACAAACCTCTTTTAGCCATTGGCCACCCCATGGACCCGGATCGAAAAAAGGAACTACCCTGAATGGAGTAGCAATTAACTGTGCCATAGCATCTTTAAATGCAGCCGCATCTATCATTTTAGGGTTTTCCTCTATGGTAGTATCCAGAAAAAAATTGATATTGTTATACTGTTGTTTTTTATGCTTATCGCATACACGCCAGTCTACAAAATAGGCATGTTTGTATTTATAGGAAAACGCATCGGTTTTATTATTCCTACCAATATTGGCTACTTTATTTCTTCTAAAGCGCAGCTGAATTTCCCAGCGGGGCATATCAGCATATACCATTATATCTGCTGCCGGACAAAGTACCGTTGCACCGGTACCTATTACAATAATCAGCCCTTCTTTAATACTATTTATTTTATCTGCACAGGCAGCCAGTTTTACAGTATCAAAATAATCACCCATCTCCAGTGAAGTGATAATACCAAACACGGGATCATCGGTAACAAATGGCTGCACCATGGTGGCAATGGCTATTTCATCCTTCAGGGCAGCGGTTGATTCTATCAGAATTACCGGTTGTAATTCTTTTCTTAGATGGGCAATAAGCTCTTTGGTATATACACCATGGTAACATTCCACCGCACAAATAACTTTTGACTTATGCGTGTTTTGAATTGCCAATTTTAGTTGACCAAGCACCGCATCCCAGCCGGCATAGCAATGATGCCCCTGTATTTCAACTTCCGGAAATTTATCGTAATTCGATTTCATTAATCTTTTTACATTTATTCATTTGTTACCAGATAGCCTGCACCCAATAAAGCCGCAGCATCAGGGTAGCTGGCTGATTCAATTTTTACTTTACCCCAGGGCGTCCATGCATGTGCATCGGTTTTTTGTTGCAGGTAAGGAATAATATAACTGCTGCTGGCCATAATGCCACCCGATACCAATACCATTTCAGGATCATACGCATGAATAAGGTTTATAGCACAGGCTGCCCAAACATCCAGACTTTCGTCGCGCATTTGCTTAGCTAAAAAATCTTCTTCATTAGCCAGTCTGAAAATGGATTCAAAATCAATTAAACATTCATTGGCCAATGTGCTGGCAGCAAATGCGGGATGTGCTTTTACTTTTGCACCGATACTCCAGGTAGCGGCTTCTGTTTCTACACAACCTGTATTACCGCAGTTACAAACAGTTCCTTTATAATTTATTACGCTATGGCCACCCAAAATACCAGCGGTAAAATGTTTGCCTCTTAATAATTTACCTTCTATAACGGCCGAGCTTCCAACACCTGTACCCAGGGTGATTAATACCACATTATCCACGGCTTTAGCCTTACCAAATTTCCATTCGCCAATTAAGGCAGTACGGGCATCGTTTTCTATTGCCAGCGTTAATCCCAGGGCGTTGGTACACCAGCTTTCAAAATCAATACCCGGTGCATCGCCAAATTTTTTATCTATGGAAAGAATGCGTTTTTGCACACTGTCTACAATGCCCGGCACAGCCATACCCACACCTGCAATATCTGTTACCGTTAAATTTTGTTGTGCCAGTAATGCTTGTATGGCGGCCGCAACAAAGGGAAGGCGCTCCTGCAAACCATTGCCAGAATGGGCATCAATGGCAGTTCCGGCCAATATAGTATTGCCCTGTACCAGACCAATTTTTATTTTGGTACCACCCAAGTCAATAGCGATTGCAGGTTTGTTAATCATTGTTTTTATTTGTTACCCAACTGTTTGTTTATTGCTCATCACCGCTTGCGTCGCACTCTTGTACTTTGGGTACTTTGAGCAGCCAACAACAGGCATTTATTTTTATAATCTACCCTTTTTTTTGCTGATAGCATTACCTACGTACAAGTGTGCGACGCAAGTAAAGCTGCTTATAGCATGTCAGCTGGGCTACAAATACCTGTATTAATACCCGGTATTTTGTATCAGGTTTGGATTTAAATCAATTTCGCGCTGTGGAATGGGAAACAGATAATGCTTTGTTTGCGGCACAACGCCCGGCTTGGCAATCGGCACCAAAGTTTCCAGTTTTTTGGTGCGTGCCAGATCGAACCAGCGCTGCCCTTCGGCAACAAATTCCTGGCGACGTTCTTTTAATACAGCATCGCGAAATTCATCTTTTGACAGATTGCTATAATCTGGTAAAATATTCTGGTAAATAGTGCCATTAAAACGGGCACGTTTACGCACCATATTGATGTAAGTATAAGCATCGGCAGTATTACCAATTTCGTTGCTGGCTTCTGCATACATTAACAATACATCGGAGTAACGCATTATCGGATAATCGTTTGAACTACCATTTCCCTTGGGCTCTGCTGCACGATCCCAATATTTTTGAACATATGGCTTGATGGTTTTTATTGATCCATCGGGGTTATGAATGGTGGTAATAAAAGTTGCTTCGCGTCTTCTGTCGCTGGGATCGTAACTATCATATAAATTTTGCGTAGGTACCTGCCAGCCTTGTGCATTTTCTACCCCTTCCACACTTAGATCGGAAGGTAATAAACGCACCAGAAACTGGCCAGCCTCCCAAAAAATGATGGCGCCGTTGGCATCGCCAAAACCTACTGAAAAAATGGCTTCTTTACCGCCACGGCTGGAGAGTTTAAATACATCGGCATAATCATCCCAAAGAGCATATTCATTTAAATCAATTACTTCTTTGCATTTGTCGGCACAAAAATCGTATTGACCAAGGGTTAGGTATACTTTGGCCAGCATGGCTTTAGCAGCACCCTTTGTAGCACGGCCTCGGCCATTACCCGGCGGGTAATTTAAAGGTAGTTCCTGTGCATCAGACAGGTCCTGTATTATTTGGTTATAAATTTCATCAGGAGTGGCAATGGTGGGTAATAATGGTTCTGACTCTTTTAGCAAAAGGGGAATACTGCCAAACATACGCACCATATCAAAATATAACATACCCCTTAAATATTTGGCTTCGTTAACCAGCCTTGTTCTTAAAACCGGATCCATTTGTATACCCGGAATTCTTTCTATGGCAATATTGGCAATAGTGATGGCTTTATAATGCTTATCCCATATTTCCTGTAACCCATAGTTGGTTGGGCCATAGGTAAAAGTGGCGGTTTGATCGTAATAAGGGGAAAATATTTCCTGGTTATTAAACTCATCTGAGGCCAAACCTGCAGTTACCCAGAAAGAATTAAGGTAAACGCCGGCAAATGTTCCATAGCTAATTGAATTAAGCCAGGAATAAATTGCATTTACGGCAGCCACGGCATCGCTTTCTGTTTTATAAAAATTGGTAACTGCTACCAGGTTTTTTGGATCTTCTGTTAGAAATTTCTTACAGGATGTGGCGCCCATGCCCAACATTATGATGAGCAATACAATTCTTGTGAATACTGTTTTTTTCATGATACTATGTTTTATCAGAATCCTGCGTTGATTCCTATGGTGTAAGTTGTGGTTTGAGGATAGCCGCCCAGGTCAATTCCTATTAATGTGGTGCTTTGTCCATATGTATTGGCTTCAGGATCGTAGCCAGTGTATTTGGTATGCGTCCATAAATTGGTGGCGCCGGCATATAATTTCAGGTTTTGAATACCTGTTTTTTTCAAGATGGAATAAGGTAACCGATAAGCCAGCGTTACATTTTTAAGGCGTATATAAGAAGCGTCTTCTACAATATTGGAGGAGAATACACCAACATCCAAACTACCGCTTGATAATGCACGGGGATATTTGTTACTTGGGTTTTCAGGTGTCCAGCGATTTAAGCCGGCCTCTGCCAGTACATTATTTTGACCTGTGAAATTCTGCAGATCAAACGTATTGTAATTGGCTAGCTTATTACCCTGAGATCCCTGGAAGAAAAAACTAAAATCAAGGTTCTGGAAAGAAATGGTATTGTTTAAACCCCAGGTAAAATCGGGTTGTGCAGAACCTAATAAAGTTCTGTCATCGCTGGTAATTTTTCCATCCCCATTTATATCCCTGTACTTTCTATCTCCTGCTTTTGCCCTTGATGCAGGGTTAGAGGATGTTTGCTCCTGCCCTACCAATACCGGGCTGCTTGCTGCTTCCGCATCAGATTGGAAAATACCATCGAAAATGTATCCGTAAAAAGTACCAATCGATTCACCCTTTCTTAAAATAATACCGCCAAACAAAGGAATATCGGTACTTGAATTAAGATTGGTTATCTCATTTTTATTTATTGAAATATTGATGGATGTATTCCAACGCACAACACCTGTTGTGTTAATGGTTTTTATATCAAAATCAAAGCCTTTGTTTTCAATATTACCAATATTCAGCAGGGTAGATGTAAAACCACTGGTAGTTGGTATTGGCGTGGATAATAACAGGTCAACCGTTTTCTTATGATAATAATCTGCTGTAATGGTAACCCTGTTTTTGAACATACTAAGGTCTAAGCCAATATCCAGCTGCTTTGTTGTCTCCCATTTAAGGTTTTTGTTTACATAACTTAATGGTTCACGGCCGGCATAAGGCTCACTACCTTGTGAACTATTAAACACGCCCTCACCATAAGGGCCAACCAATGCCAATGATTGATAAGGTGCAATGGCTTGATTACCTATTGCGCCATAACTGGCTCTTAGCTTTAAATCAGAAATAAATTTAACAGGCTCCATAAATTTCTCCTTAGATACCCGCCAGGCAAAAGCACCACTAGGGAAATAGCCATATTTATTGCCTTCTGCAAATTTGGATGAGCCATCCGATCTGCCGGTTAAGGTAAACAGGTATTTATCCTGTACTGTATAATTTACCCTGCCCAAAAAAGAAACCAGGCTCCATTGAGATTCGTTGTTAAAAGGCTTTTGCGGATTTAATGCTGCTGCCAAACTATGGTATCCAGTTCTGTCATCTGGAAAATCAAAAGCATAAGCAAACAAACTTTCATTCTGAAATTGCTGTACGGTAAAGCCGCCTAATACCGTTAATGCATTTCCATTCTTAGCTTGATGCGTATAGGTAAGGGTATTTTCATTTAGCCAGGTCATACCCTGCACAGTTCCTATACTTGCCTCTCCCTTACTGGCCTGCGCCCTTTTAAGATAATAAGGCGCATAAGAATTTTCTTTTGAAGAAAATGCATCAATACCAAAACTGGTTTTAAACTCCAGCCCTTCCAGCAATTTATATTTTGCATACATATTACCCAGAAAGCGGGAAGAAACGGAATAGGAATTGTATTTATTTACTTCTGCAACAGGGTTACCCAATACTTTACCCCTGTCGTTTTCGAAGGTATACCCTCCGGTTACTGTTGAATCGTAAACAGGTAAAATTGGGTTAAACAATAAGGCATCTGTAACCACACCTGGTACAATGGTACCCGCATTGGTTAATACACCGTTAGATGTTACACGGGCATAGGTTATGCTGGTACCTACGGTTAATCTTTTACTTACTTCTCTATCCAGGTTAGATCGAAATGAATATCTTTTAAAATCAGAACTTTGAATAATACCGTCCTGGGTAAAATAAGATCCGGTGATAGAATATTTTGTTTTTTCATCGCCACCAGAAAAACTTAGCTGATAATTAGCCATTGGGGCTGTACGTAAAACCGCGTCCTGCCAATCTGTTCCTTCTCCCAGGTTTTTTGGGTTAACGTATACGGGGGTTTGATTGGCATTTATTTTGGCATCGTTTACCAGATTGGCAAATTGAGCGGCATTTAACACTTCTACCTTATTGGCAATGGTTTGTACACCATAATAGCTATCAAGTGTAACAGTTCCTTTACCGGTACGACCTCTTTTGGTAGTTATAATCACAACCCCATTGGCGCCTCTTGATCCATAAATGGCAGTAGCAGATGCGTCCTTCAATATTTCAATAGATTCAATATCATTGGGGTTGATAGCAGATAATGGACCAATGCGCGGGCCTAGTGTTACTCCAGTGGACATGTCGCCACCATCGCTGCTAATTAACATGCCATCAACTACATATAAAGGTTCATTACCTGCATTTATAGAAGTGGTACCGCGAATACGGATAGAGGTTTCTGCGCCTGGTTTGCCCGATAAGGTAGTAACCTGTACACCTGCTGCCCTGCCCTGCAATGCCTGGTCGAAACTGGTAGCAGGTACGGCTTTTAATTCATCGGCCTTTACTGATACTACAGACCCAGTAAGATCACTTTTTTTAACGGTTCCATAGCCCACTACAACCACCTGCGAAAGCTCATTCTTTTCGGGTTGCAAGGTTATTTCTACCGTACTTTTATTTTTTAGGGCAATTTCCTGCTTAATATAACCCACATAGGATAAAACAAGCGTGGCAGCATCACTGGCAACCGTAATTGAAAAATTGCCATTTTCGTTGGTAGTAGTAGCTGTATTAGTGCCCTTAATTTGCACGGTAACACCTGCCAAACCTGTACCCGTTTCTGCGGTAACTTTACCGGTTATTTTCTTACCATTTTGCGCAATAGCCCATGTGGAGAAAAAGATGGCAAAACAAACTAATGCCAACAACTTAATAAGATGTAGTTTTTTCATTGCAAGAATCGATTTAAAGAATGGCTTATATAATCACTTAGTATAAATACAAATACGTGTTAACCCGTCATTAGAACAATAGGCATCTTCACTTGCGTCGCACTCTTCAGCTTTTGGCTCAATATGCAGCATCAGCGTAGCGCTTTCCAGTACGCACCAAAGTTCAAATGTTCATACATAATAAAAGCAAATGCTTTCTGTAAAACAAAACGTTTATCCCCTTTCTATATCAATGGTATAAGTAAATCTATCGGCCCTGTAATAGCCCAAATTATATTCTATCAACCTTTCACCGGGGTCGAAAACCACTCGTTTACGAAATAGTATCGGGTCGCCCACTGCTACTTTTAGCACTTCGGATAATTCATCATCGGCCAATATGGCGCTAATACCCTCTCTGGAAATAACTGCTGTTGTATGATGTTCGTTTTCCAGCATTTCGTATAAAGGCTTGGAAAAATCTTCATCGCCTGTTAAACCAACCCTTGGATGGAAATAAGAAATAAAATATACAATTGGCTCCGAAGCCACGCCCCTAACTCTTTCCAGCTTTAAAATTTTGGTTTTCTTATCTATTTTAAATACTTTACTTAGCTCTGCATCAGCTACTTCCCAGCTTATTTTAAGGCTGTAGTTTTTAAATTTTACACCTTTCTCATCCATTTCGTGGGTAAAGCTCGACCATTTATTTAGCTTGGTGGTGATGTTGTTACTGGCTACTTTGGTACCAACTCCTTTTTTACGAACAAGCAATCTTTCGTATACTAATTTATTGGTGGCCTGCCTTACCGTATTTCTAGATATGCCCAGCTTTTTGGCAAGATCAACTTCGTTGGGTAGCAGTTTACCGTTTTGGTATTCGGGCTGCTCAATTAATTTTCTTAATAAATCTTCTACCTGATAATGTAGTGGTAATACGCTGCTATGATCTATAATAAATGAATCTTGTTGCATACCCGGAATTTTGTTCATATGTTCATACATACCAAATATCGAATTTTATTTCAACATGCCAAATATATTTTTTACGGTCCCAGTTTATTATAAAAAACTGTCCGGTTTATTAAACAAATTGCAGCAAATGAGTACCGAAAAGGTTACTAAAAGCAGATAGTCGCAAATACTGCTGGTTGCCATAAAAAAAATTGGCAGACTGTTATGCCTGCCAATTAGCTGATATATTTTGCTGAATAGTATTACTGAACGTAGAAGTGTGCGACGCAAGTAAAGCCACATATTGGTCTTTAGCCGGGCTCAAAAAAACGAGAAATGCTTTAATATTAACTTAGCTATTTTCCTGATTTACTTGCTTGTTTACATAATTAGGTATATCCAGATAAAATGCTGTGCCGCCACCATAGGTAGAGTGCACTGAAATATCTCCACCAAGGCGGGTGAGGGCTTCTTTTACAATGTATAAGCCAATACCCAAACCATTTACCGTATGGTTGCTGCGGAAGAACATTTTAAAGATATTATTTAAATGCTGATCGAGAATGCCGATACCATTGTCCTCAATTTTTATAGATGCTTTATCCTCGTCAACTTTTACAGTGATTTCAATTTGCGGATTTGTTTCGGTTGGCTTTTGGTATTTTACCGCATTGGAAATAAGGTTATCGAGAATTACAGAGATGCGAAACTGATCATTTACAAATTCAACTGGTGTATCGATATCTAAAATATAATTAATATCGGGTCTCTGCATTTTAACCAGCTTAATACTTTCATCGAGCATGGTACGAAAATCGATGCTGGTAAATTCATCCTCTACACGTATACTTTTATAATATTCAATAATTTTTTGAATAAAAGTATCCATTTTGTTTACGCAGGTTTCAATCATGCCCAAATAGCCATTGGGATCTATTACCGATTTTTCCATGCTGGCCAGATTGAGTATACCCATTACAGAAGCCAGGGGTGAACGCAAATCGTGGGAAGTACTATACACAAAGCGATTGAGTTCATCGTTCATTTTTTGTAATTCTTCTACTTTGCGGTTTAACTTATCTCTGGTTATATAAATTTCATAGGCATTTTTAATAGCATTATCCAGCTCTATTTCATCCCATGGTTTCTTTATATAGCGATAAATTTCGCCTTCGTTAATAGCGTCTACAATAGCTTCGGCATCAGTATATCCTGTTAACAACATACGCACAGGATTTGGATGCGCTTTTCGGATAACCTGAAAAAACTCAACACCCGTTGAATGTGGCATGCGTTGATCGGCAATAATTACGTGTACATTTTCATCGGTTAGCACACCCATTCCTTCAGCAGCTGAGTTGGCCGTAAGTACTTTGTATTTGCGACGAAAAGTAGCCTGAAATGCAAGCAGGTTATTTGGTTCGTCATCGATATACAGCACACAGATTTTTTCGTCTATTCTCATGGAATTATTTTTGGGTAGAAATATCTTCTTTCTGGATATGAGGCAAAGTTATAATAAATTCAGTTCCCTTACCCGGTTCTGATTCTATTTCAATTTTACCATGATGTGATTGAATAATTTTAAATACTATGGCCATTCCTAAACCGGTACCCTCGCCCACTGCTTTGGTGGTAAAAAAGGGTTCGAATATTTTGGCTTTTACTTCCTCTGTCATACCCGTACCGGTATCTTTTATAGAAATTTGGATATAATTATTTTCTATATCTCTTGTTTCTACGGTAATACATTCATTCTCAGTTTTATCTTGTTTTGAAACAATAGCCTGCATGGCATTATTCAAAATGTTCATGAACACCTGGTTTAATTTTCCCGGATAACATTCAATCACCCCGTTTGCATTAAAATGCTTTTCTATTTTTAACCAAACAGGCATGCTGTTTCTTAATAATACAAAAGTAGAATCAAGCCCGTCGTGTACACTGGCCGATTTTAGTTCGCTTTCGTCTAACCTGCTAAAGGTTCTTAAACCGCGTACAATTTCTGCTGTTCTGTCCGCTCCATTTTCAATACCTTTTATTAACTGCTGAATTTCATTTTTGATAAAATCCAGGCCAATATTTTCCTGCTTGGAATAAATATCCTTTAAAGTTTTATTTACACTTTCCTTATCCTTTTTGTGCAAACTGTTATACTCGTCTATAATTTCAAAAAGGTCGTTAATATCTAATTGAAGGGGTTTTATATTAGATTTTACAAAGTTGATAGGATTATTTATTTCATGCGCTATACCTGCCGTTAATTGACCAAGGGAAGCCATCTTCTCTGCCTGTACCAATTGGGTTTGCGCATCCTGTAAATCCAATAGGGTTTGGCTTAACTGATTGTTGGTATTTTGTAATTCATCTGTACGTTTTGCCACTTTTTGCTCCAATACAATATTTTGTTCCTTGATAAGCTGCTCATTTTCTCTGGCTACAGATAGGGCATATACCTGCGATTCATCTTTCTCTTTGCGCAGCAAATTAATTTTGTCGGCAAGCGCAGTTGAAAGTAAGATAGCTTCAACTGATGAACCAATATATAATACATAAGTACTAAAGGATGTATATGGAATGATATTTAAATTTCTCAACGAAAAGACAATAATCCCAGCTAGAAAAAATACCCAGGCCACAAAATAAAAATAAGCAGGCTTATACCCTTTTCGGCCTATCATAAATGAAATGATAATCAATAATAGACCGGCAATAATTCCTGCATAATTCAGGATGGTATAACTTAACTCGTTATTACCAAAAACGCTGGCAAGTATAGCAATAAAATAGAACAGAATTACAGCTGCCAAAACATAAACAAGTCGTTTAAAATAAAAGCTTACACGCAAAAAATAAATAGTAAAAAGTATCCCTGTAATTCCAGCCAAACTTGTAGTTAATGGAAGTGCATATTCATTTATGACTGGGATATTAGGCCAAAAATATTTAAACCCATATCCTGATACCGTAGTTTGTGCAAAACCAAGGAAAAACAGGTATATGATATATAAAAAGTAGCTCTCATCCTTAGTAGAAATATATAGAAAGAAATTGTACAAAAGGAGTGATAAAATAATGCCGAAGTATAATCCAAAAAACAAATTTTCAAAATTAACAGTCTCATTTAATTCAGCCTTATCGCTAATAAACAATGGCAATAATATAGGATGGCTACTTTTGATTTTTATATAATATACCGATGTATCAGTCCCCGATAAATTCAATGGGAAAACAAAGGCTGGATTTGTAACAACCCTGCGTTTAAAATCAAACCTGTTGCCGCTGCTGCCCAATAGTTCAAGGCTATCGCCTTTTTTGATAAATAAAGAAATTTCAGAAATGTTGGAATACGGTAGGTTTAAATTAAGATCGGGAATATTATGCTGATTTGAAATAGAAAATTTAGCCCAAATAATCCCAGGCATAATATTTTGAAAGATGGTAATATCCTTATTATCGTTTACAAACTTGTCAACAAATACAATATCAGCGTTGGAATAGGTTTGCAGTGTATCATTAAATAAGTATATGTATTTTCCAATTGGTGCTGAACCAGAATGAGCATCAGGAATTAGCACTTTGTCTTTTGCCTGTATGTCTGTTATATGGAAAGAAAAAAATACAAATGTTATAAAAAATTTCAGGAGGTTATTCATTTTGAATGTTTCAATGATGATATGGATTTTTTTATATGGGCAATTACCAAATGAATGGTAATAACCGGTGTGTCCTTTTTTGATATGCCTTATACGCATCACCAAAATGCCCGGACAAAGCTTCTTCTTCCAGATTGATTCTAATATAATAAGCTATCCCCATTGCCGCAGTGGCCACAAATACAGTATATAGATTGTTAAGAAACAGCGGGCAGCCGATGATAGCAATAAATGCCCCGGAATAGCCGGGATGTCTTACAAACTTATATGGCCCCTTTTGAATAAGTTCATGCTTTTCATCAATATTTACTGTGGCTGTAAAATGCTTACCAAGAATATTTATAGAAACAACCCTTATTGTAATACCCGCAACAAGCATTATTAAACCAATAATGGTAACAATATTTATTTCAGATTTATTTTCTGTAACATAGGCCCATTCAGAAACTGCACTAAACACCGATAAAGAGCTACAAAACAAAATTATAAGTACAGATAATTTATCTTTCTGCTTATTAATTTGCATTTCACTGGCACTAAAACCAGGCTGGCTTAGCCAAAGAATAGCAGCAGCAACAGATAAAATAATTGTTTTGAAATGAAGAATAAGGTCTGATTTAAATAGTAATGGACCTATATTCAAAATAGCCACTGCAAATAAGGTAAATATTATTTTACTTCTCATGGATTCGGATTTTGGTACTTCATTTTAAATTCTATACCAGATACATTTTTCAAAGCTATATCGTGGTGCACAGTAACTTTCAAATCTTTAAACGGAGATTTCTCAATGGAAATATAGTCCAGATTTTCCCTCAGAAACAACATTTTCTGCCTTTCCCGCGGATGTGCCAATGGAAGGTTTTTTACATCATCCAAAAAAACGGCTGTTGCAAGCAAATCCAGCTTTGGATAATAAAAAGTGCCATTATTCCCCACTTCGGTAAATACCCTGCTCCCAATCCACTGGTTAAATCTAACAGTATTGGGAGAGCAAAGTGAAAATAAAGAAGCCAAACCTATCTGTTCTGCAATTACCACTGAAACCTTGGAAGGAAATAAGCTACCAATACCCAAACCGGCTACTTCTATAGAGTTCCATAAGCCACACAATTCACCTGTACCTTCTAATGAAAAACCCCGGATATAATCATAAATTCTTGGTTCAACCTGACCAATTGCTTTTTCTATGGGTAACGGAGTTATACCATCTGCTGCATGAATACGGGCACCACCATATAATTTTTTACCATCCAAAGTTTCTACTACAACCACAAAAACTGCTTTGCTGTTTATCCATTCGCTGTTTGAGGAGGTAACTTTTTTTATTCCATGGTTTTCCAGCACCTTTTTGTGACCATCAATAAATCGCAAACAAGTTTCAATATCATCAGTCGCTCTAAAGGCTCTAATTCTGATTTCGGTTATCATGGATATTTCTGGATTCTGGTTTGGATTTTCAGACTTTCATAAATGCAATTAACTAAACTTTCAGCAAAAGTTAATAAAAAAAACTACTATTTAAAGAAATTCCTATATGTTTATTTAAATTGCAGTAACAATATTCAAATAATATCAATGATCACTGTTCTCTATATCGATGATGAACCACAAAATCTAATTTCTTTTAAAGCTTCTTTCCGGAGAGATTTTACCATCTTTACTGCAGAATCAGCCGAAGATGCAAGAAAAATACTCGATGAAAATAAGGAAATCACCATCATTTTAAGCGACCAAAGAATGCCCAATATCACCGGCATTGAATTCTTTGAATCAATTCTTGAATTATACCCCGACCCCATAAGAATCCTAATTACTGGCTATACCGATATATCTGCTGTGGTAGATGCCATTAACCGGGGGCAAGTATATAAATACCTTACAAAACCATGGAATGAAGATGATATAAAAAACTCTATCCTGAAAGCAAATGAAGTATACCGGTTACGCAAAGACAATAAAGAACTTACTGATAAGTTAATGCACCTTAACGAAAAACTGGAATTTTTGGCAAGGCAAAACCTGCTTTCATAGTTTTTTTATTAAATCGCTGCCCAGCTGTCAGTTTTTTCAGGTAGTTGCGTCATACTACTGTAAGCATTCAAGACATTAATACATTAAAATACAATTTGGGTATAAATTTGCTTTACAAATACAATAACATTAAAAAAATAAACTCAACATTATGGCATTAGAATTCACAGATGCAAATTTCCAGACAGATGTGCTGGATAGCGATAAATTAACAGTAATCGATTTTTGGGCAGAATGGTGTGGCCCTTGCCGTGCTATAGGACCAGTTATCGAAGAGTTATCAAAAGAATATAGCGGTAAAGTAAATGTTGGTAAAGTAAATGTAGACCATAATCCATCTGTTAGTGTTAATTATGGCATTACTTCCATACCAGCTATCTTATTTATAAAAGGTGGCAAAGTGGTAGATAAACAAATCGGCGCAGTTCCTAAATCTGTTTTAGATAAAAAAATTCAGGCACATTTATAGTATAAACAGCCAAAAAATAAAAAAACTCCTGCATAGGAGTTTTTTTATGCCCTATTACCATCTTTTGTTTCCATCATTAAATTGCATTAACCCAAAATTGGTAGTATACATTTGGGGGACCAGGCGATTTAATATAATAGCCTCATCCGTTGCGTCGCACACTTGTGCTACAGGTTATACATCAGCTTTTTACAGCCAAATCAATCAAATCATTCAATCCAGGCCAATCAATTGAAAATAAAAAAGCCGCTCAACAATACGTTGAACGGCTTTACCATTGGTAGTACTATTATTTTCCGTTTAATCTGTCGCTTAAAATTTTGCTATAAGATTTTTTTATAGATTTTTCAGTTGATGTAAGCTGATTATTAGGTATTGGATTTAACTCAGAAGGATCTAACCTGATATTATAAAATCCACCACCATTTACTGAGTCGTATAATTTGTAAGTGTAATCCCAAATAAAACTGATATTTGGCTCTCTTTGATAATCTCTGGGCCAGTAGCAATAAGAATTAGTTCTTTGTTTTCTGGCCGAAATAGCACTTTTCATATTATCATAAAAAGTAACACCATCTAATGTACCCCATGTAGTTGGTTTTGATACTTTGGCAATTTCAGCAAAAGTGGGTAAAAAGTCAGTCATATCAACCAAAGAAGTGTCTTCTACATTTGGTGCTACCAAAGCAGGGCTATACACAAACAAGGGAACTCTTAAGTTCTTTTCAATAGTAGAACCCTTACCACCTTGTACCGTTTGACCTTTATACTGAGAAGACAAACGCTTATTGGTACCATTATCACTGGTAAAAATAATGATGGTATTATTCATTAACCCAGCCTGCTGTACCTTGGTAATAATTTTACCTATTGTTTTATCAATATAGGACACCATATCGCCTAAGTACTTAGGATCGGCACGGGCAACATCATCTACAGCTGGGTTCCAGCTTGCAAAATCGGGGTTATCTGGTGTAGGCGACCATGGCTTTTGAATAAGACTATTAGAATAAGCAAGGAAAAAAGGTTTGTTTCTATTGCTATCAATAAAAGCACTGGCATAATCAAAAAATAAATCTTCAGAATATTTACCTTCTACAAAAGCGTCAGATAAATATTGGCCATTTTCATACAAATAAGGGTTTTTATATCTGCGGGTAAACTGGTCATTACCATTGTTGGCATCTGGATTAAAAGGCATAAATACCCTGTATTTATCAAAACCATGGTTTCTGATAGAGGTATCGCCACCATCAAATTGCCATTTACCTACAAAACATGTTTGGTAGTTTGCATCGTGCAATAAGTTACCAATTGATTTTTCAGTTGGAGGTAAAAAGCCAAATTCTACCCAATTTCTAAAACAATATTTTCCGGTAAAAAGGGCCAGTCTGGACGGTGGGCCATCAGGATGTGGAGAAAACCTGGAAAAACGCATACCGTTGGCTACCATAAAATCCAGATTAGGGGTGGTATAGGTCTCCCCACCTGTAGAAGCTGGAATTTCATAGCCAAAATCATCGGCCATAATTAAAATAATGTTTGGCGTAGAAGACCTTTTAGCTGAACTCAGGTCAGCTGAAGCATCAGCTGTAACCGCTTTTTTCTCTAAAGATTTTGAACAGGAAGTAAACACCAACAATACAGAAAGAAATAATGCGGCGTTTAGGGTTAGTTTGTAAAATGTAGACTTCATTATTAAAATGATTATTTATGTAAAAATACTCAAAGGCCCCGCACGGCAGATGGGCATTCTATTAAATAAAAATTAAATTGAAATACGATAATTTAAAACACATTAAAGCTTATAAATCAATTAATTATAATCAATTCTTAAGTAAAATCCTGACCCATTTCAACACCTTTTTTTTCATTTATAACATTCAATACGATTATTATTTAACTTCATCGCTTTGCATAATACGTTAACCAAAAACTGCTATGGAACGATTTCAGGGACTTATTGGCGTGGTATTAATTCTTGGCCTGGCCTGGCTGGTATCTAATAATAAAAAGAAAATCAACTACCGGTTAGTAGCAAGTGGCATTGGCTTACAGGTACTTATTGCTGTACTTATTTTTAAAGTGCCATTTGTACAGGACTTTTTTCAAGGCTTGGGTAAAGTAATGGAAAAAATAGAAATTTTTGCCCGGCAGGGTGCCTCCTTTGTATATGGCGGCATTATTACCCAACAGCCAGATGGCACCACTGCAAACTATATAGGTGGCGGTTTTGTGTTTGCCTTTAATGTTACTGCAACTATTATCCTTGTTTGTGCACTGGTAGCCATATTTTATCATTATGGTATTATGCAAAGGGTAGTTTCGGTAATTGCTAAAGCCATGAATTTCATTATGCGGGTTAGCGGTGCCGAGGCGCTTAGCAATGTGGCCAGCGCATTTGTGGGTCAGGTAGAAGCACAGGTAATGATACGCCCCTATTTAAAGGGCATGACCAAAAGCGAATTACTCGCCAGCATGAGTGGTAGCCTGGCATGTATTGCAGGTGGCATTTTAGTAGTTTATGCCAATATGGGTGCACAGGCAGGTTTAAACCTGGCCCCAAAACTTATTACAGCCAGTTTAATGGCTGCACCCGGCGCTTTGGTAATTTCTAAAATTGTTTTCCCCGAAACAGAAGAAAGCCAAACCATGGGCAAGGTTAAACTGGAAGTTAAAAGCAATTATGCCAATGTAATTGACGCAGTTTCGCATGGCGCCGGCGATGGTTTTAAAATTGCCATGAATGTAATTGCCATGTTAATTGGTTTTATCGCAGTAATTGCCACGCTTGATTATTTACTTACTGCTATTGGCCACTTAATACACCTTCCTTTCGATCTTACCTTGAACTGGATTTTTGGTAAAATATTTTACCCTTTTGCATGGGCAATGGGAGTGCCTTCTCAGGATGTTGGTAATGCGGCCACATTATTGGGTCAAAAACTTACTGTTAACGAGTTTGTGGCGTTTAATAACTTAACCAATAAATCTGTTCCCATTCTTACTGAAAAAGGCCTGCTTATCATTAGTATTGCCATTTGCGGTTTTGCAAATTTCAGTAGTGTGGGTATGCAAATTGGCGGTATTGGAGAACTGGCACCTGAACGCCGTAAAGACCTGGCACAGCTGGGCCTTAAAGCATTGTTCTGTGGTACATTAGCATCTTACTTGTCTGCAGCCATTGCCGGTATATTGATGTAAATATTTTGGTAGCCGGCTTTAACTTAAACATGAGGCTTTACTTGCCACGCTCGGTTCAGGGTTCTGATCAGGTGGCAGCACATAAGCAATAAGTGCTTTATTATTCACCAACTGGTTTTTTGCTGCTATATATTCCTGTGTACAAGTGTGCGACGCAAGCGGTGCTACATTAAAATACATCTGTTTGGCCAAAAAATATCACAAAGCCTTCACTAATACGAAGGCTTTTGTTTGTGGTATATAAAAGCGTTAATACCTTTGCACCATTAATTACAATACATGCACACGATGATTACCGGAATAGAAGCAATAGTGGATGCCGTAACAGACATTGAATTAAAACATATTGGCCAAAAAGTATTAGCGAATGAACGCATAAGTTTTAAGGAAGGCGTTATTTTATTTGAGAAAGGCTCACTGGGTTATTTAGGCGCACTGGCCAATTGGGTAAGAGAACAAAAGCACGGAAACATCACCTATTTTAACCGCAACTTTCACATAGAACCTACGAATGTATGTGTGTTTAGCTGTGCATTTTGCGCGTATAGCCGCCTGTATGCACACAGGGAAGAAGGCTGGGAACTTAGCACACAACAAATGCTGGATATTGTAAAAAGCTACGATGGGAAACCTGTAACAGAAGTGCATATTGTGGGCGGCGTACATCCTAAACTTAATATGGAGTTTTTTATGGATGTGATGAAACAAATAAAAGCCCACAGACCTGATTTACATATTAAAGGTTACACTGCAGTAGAGCTGGATTATATGTTTAGAAAAGCCAAACTTAGTGCTGAAGAAGGGTTAACTATGTTAAAAGCTGCCGGGCTTGACTCTTTACCCGGTGGTGGTGCTGAGATTTTTCACCCTGAAATACGGGAGAAAATTTGTGCAGATAAAGTAGATGCAGATGGCTGGCTGAATATACACCGTACCGCACATTTACTGGGCATGCATAGTAATGCTACCATGTTATACGGCCATATAGAAAGTTACGAACACCGCATAGACCATATGGACAGGCTTAGAACCCTGCAGGATGAAACAGGTGGTTTCAACACTTTTATTCCGCTTAAGTTTCGCAATATGGATAATGATATGAGCCATGTACCTGAAAGCACTATTATTGAGGATATGCGTCTGTATGCAGTAGCCCGCTTGTACATGGATAACTTTCCACACCTGAAAGCTTACTGGCCAATGCTGGGTAGAAAAAATGCCCAACTTACATTGAGCTTTGGTGTAAATGATTTGGATGGCACCATTGATGATACCACAAAAATTTACTCTATGGCTGGCAGCGAAGAACAAAACCCAAGCCTTTCTACAGCTGAATTGGTTGCGCTGATAAAACAGGTAAAAAGAGAACCAGTAGAAAGAGACACCCTGTACAACGAAATAAAAAATTATGCTGATATAAGCCAAACCGAAATGGAAATAAACCCATTATACAATTAGCTTAATACACTTTACTTAAAAAAGCCATCCCGATATGCAGGATGGCTTTTTTATGATGCACCTTTTATAAGTTTAATGGCCAGAACAAAATAGGTAATGTTATGGTTTGTGAGGCATCTCTTTTTATAGAATGAATTTGCTCGTTTTATAAAAAACAACTCAATACTATTGGCTCAGGTACCGGCCAACGAACGCAACAGCCATCTTGAAAAACAAACTGGCGAAAGAAGGTATAATTCTCCTTAAAAATGCAACTGGTCAGAATGGCCATGCCCAACTGCGCTCTATTCAAACCACATCAGGCATTCCATTTCCTGATGTTGAGGCAATTAATTGTGTGGCGGCGCTGGAATGCATTGTATCACCATCAACGAGCCATTAGTACACTTACACAATTTTGTTAAAACACATCCGTTATCAAAAAAATTTATGTAATGCACAGCTGTTAGCATCTTTATAACAGTTTGTATCGCTAATCAAAAATACATTTGTAAGGTATTAATACATTTTTGGTAGCAGGCTACAGGTGGTTAATGCGGCTTTACTTGCCACGCTCGGTTCAGGGTTCATCCTTTGTGGCAGCATAAAACAGCAGTAAGCAAATGTGGTTATACAACAAAAGCAGGTGTAAAACCAATCACCAAAAACAAACAAAGGCACAACATGACCAACTATAAACAATTACATCAGCATTTTGAAAGACAAAAAAATATCAAAGCATTTGGTATTACTGTGTTTATTATGGCTGGCTTATTTATGGTACTATTCTTAGTAAGCTGGACCATTCCAGTGGCACAGCCACCCTTAGTGGATGAAGGCATAGAAGTTAACCTGGGCAATAGTGATCAGGGTTTTGGCGATATTCCTCCACAAATACCCGGAGAACTTTCTGCCGAACCAGAAACCGCTGTAAATGCACCAGCCACCACACAAGCTGCTGCTGAAACCAATTCCGAAGTTGCGGATAATAATGAACCGGATGCACCGGTTATAAAAACAGCAGCTAAGCCAGAAATAAAACCAAATGCAAAAGCAAAAGAAAATACCACGGCAACAAAACCAACCAATAAACCGGTAGTAGTTACAGAACCAAAACCGGCTAAACCAAAAGCGGTATATGCAGGGGGCAAAAACCCCAACACTGGCGGTAATAATGCTGATAGTTATAATAATGCTACCAATCAGGGCATTGCCGGTGGCAAAGGCGATCAGGGTAAACCAAATGGCAACCCCAACTCAGATAGTTATACCGGCAATGGGGGTACAGGTAATGGCGGCATTAATATTGTTAGTGGCCTTGAAGGTCGTAAAATAAGCAGCAGTGCCCGCTTTGAAGACACTTACAAATATGGAGGCAAAGTTGTAGTGAATATAACAGTAGATGAAAATGGGAATGTGATAAGCCAAAGTTTAAAACAGCCAAGCCCTTTTCCTGACATCAATAAAATTGCTTTAAAAAGAGCTTCCCAGTTAAAGTTTAGCAAGGGTGCCGAAACACAAAGCGGCTCGGTAGTAATAAAATTTGAGAGCCCGAAAGGATAATCTTTTTATCTTGGCTGCATGACTTACGAGGAAACCATTGCCTATCTCTATAATGCTTTACCTATGTTTAGCCGCATAGGTGCGGCTGCCTATAAAAAAGACCTGACCAATACATTACTGCTTTGCGAAGCCCTGGGCAATCCACAAAACCATTTCAGGAGTATACATATTGCCGGCACCAATGGCAAAGGCAGTACCAGCCATATGCTGGCTGCAGTATTACAAACAGCAGGATATAAAACCGGATTATACACTTCCCCACATTTAAAAGATTTTAGGGAGAGAATAAAAATTAACGGTGCTATGTGCAGCAAGCAGTTTGTAATTGAGTTTGTTGAAAAAATTCAACCACTTATTGCCACCGTACAACCTTCTTTTTTTGAGATAACGGTAGCCATGGCTTTTAGCTGGTTTGCGCAGGAAAAGATAGATATTGCCATTATTGAAGTGGGCCTTGGCGGCAGGCTAGACAGCACCAATATTATACAACCACTCTTAAGTATTATTACCAATATTGGCTGGGACCATATGAATATGCTGGGCGACAGTTTAGAAAAAATTGCTGCTGAAAAAGCAGGCATTATAAAACCTAACACGCCTGTAATAATTGGTGAATATTTACCAGAAACCAAACCGGTATTTAGCAATGTGGCAGCCAGCAATAATGCACCACTAATTTTTGCCAGTGAATTGTTTTATGTTAGCGATTGGCAATACCAACACCATAAACTGGAAATCACCATTACAAATGTGCATACCAATGAGCATGTAAATTATCAGCTTGATTTGCCGGGGGTATACCAAACAAAAAATATTATTGCAGTTATTACAGCCATTCAGCAATTACAACAATTGGGTTATAGTATTTCGCACGAACAGGTGTTTAAAGGTGTAGGTCAAACCAAACAGCTTACGGGTTTACATGGGCGCTGGGAGTTGATAAACCAACACCCAACTGTTATATTGGATGTGGCGCATAATGTGGATGGCATTAAGCAAATTACCGCCCAGCTTGAATTAAGCAATTACCATGCATTACATATTGTGATAGGCATGGTAAAAGACAAAGAAATTGATGCTGTACTGGCATTGCTGCCAATAACAGCGCATTATTATTTTACCAAAGCCCAAATACCCCGTGCTTTAGACGAAATTACGCTGCAGGAAAAAGCAGCCAGCTACCTGCTTAAGGGCAATGCATTTGCAGATGTAAATACTGCTCTTGAGGCCGCAATTACGCAGGCGCATAAGGATGATTTGATTTTGGTTTGTGGCAGCGTTTTTTTAGTAGGCGAAGTAAATAATCTTGTTTTGGGCAATTAGTTTGTTGCCTGTTTGTAATAAAACCAGTATGGCATAAAATAAAAATACTATGCAGTTGTAAAAGCTGCATAGTATTACCTATAGCACAAGAGTGCGACGCAAGTAAAGCCTAATATATAAACTACACTTTGGCTAAAAAACTGCGGTTAAGAAAATCTTTTAAATCTTTCGAAGCAGGCTTTTTCGAGCATTTCCCTATCATCGGGGTGGGCTATATTAACAAGAGCCCTGGCACGCTGGTGCAGGTTTTTGCCAAATAAATAGGCCACACCATACTCAGTTACCACATAGTGCATATGCGCCCTTGTAGTAACCACGCCTGCACCAGGCTTTAAAGTAGGCACCAAACGCGATACGCCTTTGGTTGTTCTTGAAGGAATGGCGATGATGGGTTTACCACCTTCGCTTAATGCGGCACCCCGCATAAAGTCCATTTGCCCACCCACACCAGAGTATTGCAATGTGCCAATAGAATCGGCACAAACCTGACCGGTTAAATCTATTTCAATAGCACTGTTAATGGAAATAACTTTATTGTTACGGCGAATTACATGCGGATCGTTTACATAATCAATATCCAAAAAAGCAAATGCCGGATTATCATCTATATAATCGTATAATTTTTTAGACCCTAATGCAAAGGATGTAACACATTTATTGGGATGGATTTTTTTATACCGGTTATTGATGACTTCTTTTTCCATTAATTGAATAATACCGTCTGAGCACATTTCGGTATGTACACCAAGGTCTTTATGGTTGAGCAGGCAACCCAACACCGCATCCGGGATGGCGCCGATACCCATTTGAAGCGTACTTTTATCCTCAATTAGTTCGGCAATATATTCGCCTATGCGTTTCTCGTTGGGTCCAACTTTTTCGCTAAAACTGGTTTCGTGCATGGGGTCTTCACAGTATACTGCTGCGTCAAACCTGCTAAAGTGAATCAATCCATCACCATGGGTTCTTGGAGCATTAGGGTTTACCTGGGCTATAATTTTTCTGGCAGTATTTACAGCACTACGGGCAATATCAACTGAGGCACCCAGGGAACAATAGCCATGCTCATCTGGCGTACTTACATGTACTATTGCAACATCAATGGGTAAAATATTTCTTTTAAACAATTCCGGTATTTCACTTAAAAATACAGGCACATAATCTGCATACCCGTCTTTTACAGCATTACGCACACTGGCAGAAACGAATAAAGAATTAATATAAAAGTTCTCGCTAAATTCTGGCTTATCTACATATACATCTCCATATACCGTAATAGAAACAATTTCTACATTCTTTAGCCGATAGGCTTCTTTAGCAAGATTTTTTAATAGATAAGTAGGTGTGTGTGCACTTCCCTGAATAAATAACCGATAGTCTGATTGAACAATGGATAAGGCTTCTTCCGGGCTTACGTATGTAATATTGGCTTTCATAAACTATTTTTTACAAAGCTAAAAGCGTCAACTATTTTATAATATGACATTAATCATTGATATAGCTAATTAAAATAATTTATTATATGCATTTTGCTTTCAACTACGCATCGGGCAGCGCTCTATGTAAAAAACGCAACCAGTTACCATGCATTATATTTTCAATATCTGCTACCGTATATCCCCTTTTGGCAAGTTTTTCAGGAATACCGGCCAGGTCGGCAATGGTGTCAAGATCATAGGGGCTTTGTTCCCTGCCATAACCTCCATCCAAATCGGTACCCATGCCCACATGAAGAGTATTCCCTGCCAACTGGCATATATGGTCTAAATGGTCAAGTATCTTATCAATTGTACAATCCATTTGTTCGGGCAATGATTTGCCCCTTATCCAATCCGGCACAATCATCCAGGCATCAAATGCAGCACCTATCACCGCATTACGCTCAATTAACACTTTTATCATATCATCGCTAAATTGTCTGTTATGATTTACCAGCGAACGGCAGTTATTATGACTGGCCCATACATGGCCCTTAAACAAATCCATCGCATCCCAAAAAGCATCATCGCATAAATGGGTAGCATCCAATATCATATTCAGGCTATCCATTTCTTTTAATAAATCCCGACCCATGGCATTTAGGTGGCCGGTAGCATCTGTACCATTTGCATAACGCCCCGGGCCATAATGTGCCGGACCAAGCGCTCTTAAGCCATAGCCATAAGCCGTATGTAAATAATCGAGATTAATCAGTGAGTCGGCACCTTCCAGGCTTAATATATATCCAATGGGCTTTTTATCGTTAGGCGTACCATCGTGCCACAAAGCTATATGCGCATCAAGGGCTTTGGTATTCGCAATCATTACCATTTCACCAGCCTGTTCCATGGCTTTATACCATGCCAGTTGTGCCTGTGTTTGGGCCCAGGCCTGCGCAGCGCTATGCCAACCCGGTAATGGATTATCAGGTGCAACAAAACGGGCAATTTGGGTGGCTACCACCAGGCCTATTTCGCCTTTACGCAGTTCTGGTAAAGCTACGGTGCCCTTCGCCCTGTCTGCTTTATCAGTTAGTCCTTTTTCTCTTTCACGAATTGCATATACGGGTAATGTAATGTCACGGTTCCATTCCATGGCATTCATACTAAGGTCTAAATGAGCATCAATTGTAAACATGATATAGATATTGGTCAATAAAAAACGAAATACTTAATTATTATTTGGGGCCCGGCAGCAAACCAAGTATAAGCTTTACTTGCGTCGCACTCTTCAGGTTCCTGATCGCTATTCAGCCATTTTTAAATGGTAATTTTTCTGTCACGGGCAACTACTTTCCATGTGGTGGTGGCCAATCCCTTTTCTATCACTACAGCAGTTTCATATAAAGCAACCGTAGGGCAAATATGTAAGGGAACGCCATACAAAACATCCCCAACCTGATATTTGGTAGCATCAGGCACTTTAGCAACCAAGTGCTCCTCACTTTGCCCGATGGGCGTTACTTCAGGAGCATTTAAAAAATACACCCTTGGCATGGGGTTTTCTGCGGCGACGGATTTATGTCCCAAATCAGTAGTGATACTAGTTTGATCAATAATAGATACCACCCTTGTAATAACCAGTGCAGCATATTCAAATGGTTCATCGGGCATGGTATGTTTATACCCCCAATCCCAAAAAACAAAAGTGCCGGGACTACATTCAACCCCTGCCCTATCCGCATGCATGGGAAAGGTTGGAGATCCACCAGCCACAATGGTTAAAGGTGGTTCACCTTCTTTATTTATGGCCTCTGCAACATCAATAATAGTTGCAAATGCATTATCCGCATGCTGTTGCCTGTCTGCTACATTGGTATCTCTAATATGGCCGTCGTAACCATGCAAACCGGTTAAATGTACATTAGGTAATGACTGTATTTGTTGACAAAGTGCTGTTGCATCAGTTGGTTTAATACCTGTTCGGTTCATGCCTGTATTTAGGTCAACAAAAACAGATAAAACCATTTTATTTTCGCCTGCCATAGCTGATAATAAAGTGGCTGTTGCCAGATTATCTACCAAACAGGAAAAATGAGTTTGTGGATAGGCGGATATTAAAGCAAAAAGCCGGGCTGCTTTGGCTGCAGTTGGCTGATAAGCCAGCAATACATCAGGAGCATGTAGAAGCCCCAGCATTTCTGCCTCTGCAATGGTAGCGCATTTATATTTTGTAATGCCTGCATCCAATAACATTTGGCATACTTCTGAAATTTTATTGGTTTTTACATGGGGCCTAAGTTTATCTGTTTGCTGGTGCACCATTTGTAATAAGTGGGCAATATTAGTCTGTACCCTTTGCTTGTAAACGACCAATGCGGGTGAATCTATTGTGGCTATATTTTCAATTTGGTACCAGTCCATTATATGTAATTTTAAAGTGTGCAAATTACCTAAAAGGCAATGGTATCTGCAATTTGTATTTACGGCTGCCATACCAACGGAACCCTGAACCGAGCGTGGCAAGTAAAGCCGCATGATTAATCAACTGCCGGCTACATAATTTTAAAAAATCTCAAACATGGCTTCTATTTCTACCGGAATATTACCCGGCAAGGAGCCCATACCTACCGCACTTCTTACGCCAACGCCATTATCGGTACCCCAAACTTTTGCAAACAACTCGCTACAGCCATTGATGATATAGGGATGCTGTTCAAAACCGGCATCGCAATTAACCATGCCCAACACTTTAATTACCCTTTTAATTTTATTGAGAGAACCCAAATTCGCCTTGATGGTAGCCAAAATGGATAAGCCAACCTGTTGCGCAGCCAGTTTACCGGCTTCTTTATCCATATCAACCCCTATGCGGCCAACTATCATGGTACCATCTGTTTTTAAAGTACCATGGCCCGATACATAACAATGATTGCCATCAATAAGCAGTGGCTTGTATACACCCATGGGAGTAGCGGCAGGGGGTAATTCCAGTTGCAGGGCTTCAAATCTTTCGTCCGGTGTCATAAAAATTATATTGGTTATTAAATAAAATAGCTCAGTATAAATACGGCAATAATGCCTACGACGGAAACGATGGTTTCCATAATGCTCCAGGTTTTAATAGTGTCTTTAAACGATAGGTTAAAGTATTCTTTAAACAGCCAGAAGCCGGGGTCGTTTACATGAGAGAACATGAGGCTGCCTGCACCTGTGGCTAGCACCATAAGATTGGGGTTTACCCCTGTCGCCGCAATTAATGGCGCTACAATACCTGCTGCTGTTAAACCAGCCACAGTGGCCGAGCCCAAACAAACCCTGATGATAGCTGCAATACTCCAGGCTGCCAGCAAAGGGTGAATTTGCATGCCCTGCAAAATGCCTGCAATCTGATTGCTGATACCGGTATCGGTAAGTACCTGCTTTAAGGCACCTGCACCGCCAATAATCAGGATAATCATGGCAATATCCTTTACAGCATCAGTTAAGGAACCCATTATCGCAACTACAGATTTGCCTCTGTTGATGCCCAGTGTATAAATGGCTACGATAATGGTAATGGTTAATGCAAAGATTGGGTCGCTGATGGCTATTAAAGTATTCACAATAACATTGGGCGTTAATGCCATTAACTTGATAATAGTGCCTACAGCAATTAATATAACTGGCAGAAATGCAGTAAATAAGCTGGTAAACAATCCCGGCAATTCATGCTCAGGAATTTCTTTACCTGCAAATGCAGCCAGCGGCTGCGATTTAAATTGCTTTAGTGTTGACCCAAAAATAGGTCCGGCAATAACGATAGCAGGTATGGCCACAATAAACCCATACAGCATGGTTAAACCAAGATCGGCATGGTATTGTGATACCAGCGCTAATGGTGATGGGTGCGGCGGCAAATACCCATGTGTTACCGACAAAGCGGCCAGCATGGGCAACCCAACATATACTGCCGGTAATTTATATTTGGCAGAAATGGTAATGATTAGTGGCACCATTAACACAAAACCTACATTATAAAACAAGGGAATACCGATTATAAATGCGGTTAATACCAGTGCCCAAATCAGGTATTTTTGGCCAAAAGCCTTCATTAAGCCATCGGCTATTTTTTGGGCGGCACCACTTTCGGCCACCAGTTTACCCAACATGGCGCCCAGACCAAGAATAATTACCACAGAACCCAATAAATCGCCAATGCCTTTTTGCAGCGAAGCCGCGATGGCAGGCACTTGCATGCCATTAAATAAAGCAATTAAAATAGCAACTATTATAAAAGATAAAAACGCATTTAACCTGGCCCAGGTAATTAATAGAACCAATAAAACAATGCCAAGCAATAGTATAATCAGCGACATAGCAAGTGTGTGAAATTTAAAGATAAACAAAAAAGCCATCTGCAAATTTTCAATGCCTTTTATTTTACCCCCGGGAAATAAAGAACACCCAACAGCCATTTACCATTACCATAGCCTAATTGATTAATTTTACATTTCAATAGACAAAAACTATAAGTATGACTTTTGTACAGCTGGAATATATTGTAGCCCTGGATAGTTGCCGCCATTTTGCGCAGGCTGCCACCCAATGTTTTATTACGCAGCCTACCTTAAGTATGCAAATACAAAAACTGGAAGAAGAACTGGGCGTAAAAATATTCGACAGAAGCAAACAGCCCGTACTGCCCACCATTGCCGGCATGGAAATAATTGAACAAGCCCGTAAAATACTGGCAGAAAGAGATGTATTAACGGAAAACATTGCCGCCAAAAAAGACATTATAAATGGCGAATTAAGAGTAGGTGTAATACCCACCATAGCGCCATATTTGCTGCCATTGTGCATCCCAACTTTTGCCAAAAAATACCCACAGGTAAAATTGATTGTAAATGAGTTTACCACCGGGCATATTATTACCAAGCTAAAAGAAGGAAAAATTGATGTTGGGCTCTTAGTTACGCCACTACAGGAGCCGGGCATACAGGAGCATGTATTGTTTTACGAAGAATTGGTGGCCTATGTATCCCGCAAAAATATGGCCTATAAAAAAACATATTTATTAGATAAGGATATAGACCCCAATAAGCTTTGGTTATTGGAAGAAGGTCACTGCTTCCGGTCGCAGATTGTAAATTTATGCGAGCTGAGAAAATCAAGCCTGGAAGGCAGCCATTTTGAATACGAAGCCGGCAGCCTGGAAACATTACGCCGCATGGTAGATATGAACGATGGCATCACCATTTTACCCGAACTGGCCACTTATGATATGACACCCAGACAAAAAATGCAATTACGCAACTTCAAAAAGCCCATACCGGTGCGTGAAGTAAGTGTAATAACCCACCGCCATTTTGTAAAAAAACGACTGGTAGAAATGTTTAAGCAATCAATTGTTGATTCCCTGCCCCAAAAAGTAAAACTTAATAAAAACGCCAATCTTATCAATATATAATGCATGGTGGGCCTAGCTGTAGGTTATAATGGCATCGCCGCTTGCGTCGCACTCTTGTGCGGTTAGTTGCTTTGTGCAACTTTTAGATGCCATAGGTTTTTATCTTCACCCTAAAATAGATTCAGGACCTATTTTTGTGAGCAATTGGAATTACAAGAAACAGTTACTTCAAATTCACCATAATCCCAACATTTCAAGTTGTAGATCATTATATAACCAAACCCTACAAGAGTGCGACGCAAGTATAGCCCAAATATTATGGATATTGCCCGGCTACCATTAATAATTGCATTTGCTTGCATGATAGCGATTTATTTAAGCCTGAATTAAAATACGTTTTTAAAAAGTAAAAACACAAATGTTAACGGATTTTTATAAAACATTGTTCTTTTGTAAGAATAGATTTGTGAGATGAAAAGACACTTGTTGTTATTGGTGCTGTTGTTTGCTGCCGGTTTTTTGCATGCGCAGGATATAACAGGTATTTGGCGGGGGTATTTTAACTCGGGTTATGGTTATTACAAGCAACAATATAAATATGAAATTCAAATAAACCAGCTGGCCAATAAAGCTGCTCAAAAAAGTATACAGGGCGTAACATACTCGTACCACACTACCGTTTTTTATGGAAAAGCCACTCTTCAGGGAATTTATGATGCTAAGAACAAAAGCCTGACTTTTAATGAATTAAAACTGGTAGAACTAAAAATATCTGATAAAAGTGAGCCATGTTTAATGAGTTGCTATCTTGATTACAGCAAGGAAGATAAAACCGAAATTTTAAGGGGAACTTTTATAAGTGTAAACGAAAAAAGTAAAAAAGATTGCGGCTCGGGTTATGTTTACCTGGAAAAAGTAACTGAATCTGATTTTGAAAAAGAAGATTTTCTGGTGAAGAAAAAACCTTTGGTAAAACCCCCTGTTACCATTTTACCAAAAGACAATAACCCTATTGTACAAAAAAAGCAAGTACCAGAAAAGAAACCTGAAGTGGGAATTAATCAAAAGAAAACAGTTACAGCCCCACCTGTAAATCCAAGACAAACCGGTGTTGATACAATTGCCATTAAAAAACCATTTGTACCCAAGCCGGCAGAAGAAGATCGAATTAATAAAGAACTTACCAAAAAAATACTGCCGGTACCTGAAGTGATTAAAACGAGGGATAATCCACTTATTAAAAGTATTATTACCAATTCTTCGGATATATTGATTCAACTATATGATAATGGGGAAATTGATGGCGATACCATAACCGTATTTGACAATAATGAAATTATTGTGAATAAAAAGGGACTAACGAAACAGCCCATTACCATTAATTTAACTTCTGACATTCAAAATGCACATCACGAAATTGTAATGGTGGCTAATAACCTTGGAACTATTGCACCTAATACGGCTTTGATGATAATTACCACCGGAAATAAAAGGTATGAATTATTTATATCATCTGATGAAAGAAAAAATGCCAGGGTAATTATTGATTTTAAAATGCCGGGAAAAGACACAAAATAAGTAACCAATAAAAACACAATAATGGGATTTTTTAAAAAACTTTTGGGCAGCGGGAATAATGGTGGTAAAATGGGTGATTTATTACAGCAGCTCACTACAGATTTATCGCTTGATACAAATCAGGCAAATGAAATAAAAGTACTTTTTAAAAGTTTTAAAGAACAAAGGGCTGGCATAAAATCGGCGGGTGGAGAAAGGTCGCAAATACTTGCTGCAAGGCAGGCCATGACAGAAAAGATGATTAACTTGCTTTCGCCCCAACAGCAGGATATTTTTAAACAGAATGCGGGTAAATACGATTCGTTTTTACAACAATCTTAAATAAAAAAGGCACTATGACTAGAATGGTGCCTTTTTTATTTTTAACTGGATTTATTCTTTTTCTGTGATACCTAGACCTTCCAGAATGGAAGTTGCAAAATTCATGGCTCTGCCTATTGCCTGGTCCATATCATAATAACGATATTCACCTAATCTTCCGCAAATTAATACCTTGTCCAGGGTTTCAGATTCGGCTTTATATTTTTCGTAAAGCGATTTGTTTATTTTATCAGGAAAAGGATATTCATACTGATTTGGAGATTCTGGTGTAAATGGTGTTTCATGAGTTAACAAAGTGCCATTTACATTTTTCTTGTCATCAGCATGCATCAAATGTTTCCATTCAATGGTACGGATTCTTGGGTCTTCAGGGCTATTATAGTTTACCTGAATATATGGCTGATATTCTTGGGTATCAGTTAAATGTTCAACCCTGCGTTGTTGACCACGGTATTTTAATTTACCAAATTTGTAGTCAAAGAATTCATCAATGGGACCTGTAAAAATAAGTAGTTTATTAGCTACCACTTCTTCCTTATGCTGCAGGTAATCATATTCAAGATGCATTTTTATACCTTCTACCATATTGCGCATCATTTCGGTATATCCATTTCTTGGCAGGGCGTTCCATTTATGATTAGGCGTAAGCGTGTTTACATTTGATTTGTTTATGGTAATTCTTGTGGCAAGTTCTTTATCAAGATCAACACATTTTACACCCCATTGCTTTTCGGTATAGCCTTTTATAAACAACTCATAGAGCTGAACAGGCATTTTTGCCAAACAGGCTTCCTCAAAATTTTGTGGTTCGCCCTGAAACAAATTCCATTCTTTACCTGCAATTTTTTCAATATAGGAATGTTGCACCGGCCAGTTAAGGTACTCTCCGTTTACCTTAGACATTAATACAGAACTCCAGTCGTAAAATTCAGAAAATCTATTTACGAATTTCCATATTTTCTCAGAGCCGCATCTAAAATAATGTGGCCCATATTTATGAATCATAGCACCGCTTTCTTCGTGCTTATAATCGTAAATATTTCCTGCAATATGGTCCTTTCTGTCAAGGATAACAACGTCTTGTCCATGATCAGTTAAGATTCTTCCAATAGTACTTCCTGTTAAGCCTGAGCCAACAATTACATAGTCTGCTTTAATCATAGTGGTTAGTAATAATAGTGTTAAAATTAAACACGCCTGACCTCAAAGAGGACAAGCGTGTAATATAATGTGTAAAAATTTAATGCAAGAATTGAAATTAATAAGCCCCATCGCCTGTAATTACCACAATTGGAGTTTTAATTAAGATTTTCATATCAAGAAATAAGCTGTAGTTCTCGATGTATTCTGTATCATGGGTAATCATAAATTCAGCGCTGGTATTATTAACACGATCTCTGATTTGCCATAATCCGGTAATCCCCGGACGAACCAAACATCGGATTTCTCTGAATTCAGGCAAATGCTTTAACATAAATGGAACAAGTGGTCTTGGGCCGATCATGCTCATATCGCCGATAAATACATTAAACAACTGAGGCAATTCATCTATACTTGTTTGGCGTATTATTTTGCCAATCCATGTAATACGAGAGTCGTTTTTAACTTTATGCAATATTCCCTTTTCCTGACCTGCCAAAGCTACTTCGTAATCAGTTTTTTTAACGCTCTGGTCGGTAACCATTGACCTGAATTTGAAACATCTGAAATGGTTTCCCCTATAACCAACTCTTTCGTTTGAATATAGAATGGGACCACGTGAGGTGAATTTTACAATAATTGCAACTGTGATTAAAACAGGTGCTAAAGAAATAATAAGTAAACCTGATGTAACGATGTCAAATAGTCTTTTAAGCCCTACCTGAATACTTTTTTTCTCCAAAGACTCTTCAATCAAACGCTTCTTTTCAGGATACGTTGATTCAAGATGAATGTGCAGAACAGATTCATTAATTCCAGTTGTTTTGTGAAGAAGGTTTACTTCCATAGATTATGTCGTTTTTAATTTGGTGCTTTCAGGATATGTTCCAAAGATAAGAGATTTGAAAATGCATTATGATTTTTTTAACACTGATTAGAAAATTTCAAATAGTTCACTCAAATTAGATAAACTGCTTGAATTTTTCAAAAAAAAATCAGTTATATCAAAACATTTATCAATGATTTGAAAAATTCGTTAGAAAAAAGACAAAAGAAAATCAATTTTTATTCCAATTTCTCAATTAAAAAAATATTAATAAAATTTAGTATTTATACAGTACATAACAAAAAAATGTATTTATAATAAATTTATTTACAACACTTTGCAAAAATATTATTCTAAAACTCCACCACTAATAGCATTTTTTTTTGAAACTTTTAGAAGTTAGAGGAAACAATATCATAACATAAAAAGTGAAAACAAGCACACTTTTCCAAGCTTGGTTAAGGCCTGAAATCAATTGAATCTTCTACACTACCGCAATTAAGCATAGCACTTTTATATATGGGATGCTTATTACCCAAATAAGGGTTAATTATTGCATTTGTATCTGAAATCCAGTAAGCTTCTTCTTTATCGTTAAAAGCCATTGGACATTTTTCGTGATAGATTACCCGCTGATCGTATCTAACTGTTTTAATTAGATTATATACATTTTCACTAATATCATAGAAAAAATGCCTTTTTAAAACTATTGTTTCAGCATTCGCCAGATTGATTGTTTCTGCAATAGTATTATTAGAAAAATCTGTTGCGGTTGCCAAAATTGTAGTATCGGCCATTAATGTTTCATAGTTAATTGCCTTTAAAGAGGCTTGAAACAATTTAGCTGAACCATTTATTTTAATAGTATCCCAGTTTACAAATGCATCTTTTAAGTCAAAATAGGCGTTAAGCATATTTGAAAAAGAATTATTAAACATATCACTATTTGTACTTTGTGTTAAAGCCTGTTGTTTAGGCTCACCAGGTTCATTTTCAGATTTGTTGAAAACCACTAAATAAACCGCCAAAATAACTATTGCAAATCCTATGATACCTAATCCTTTTTTCATGTAAAGTTTTAAACAAATTTACCAATTCTTCAATCAGGAAATATATTTTAAAAATTAAAATGAGTTGAGTTCGTGTTTCTGCATCTGCATATAATTAATCGTAAACCTGGCAAAAAGGATAACAGTTCTTGTAGATTATTTTAATTTTGTTTCAAAGCGTTAGGGATTGCAGCGGAAAGCCCGCAGCGCAGCGAGGACTTGCAGCGGAAAGCCCGACCTAAAGGGTAACGCCCAATATGCTTTTTATTTTCAGGTATTACTGTTAACTTATCATCCTGATTATAGTATATGCTTTTGCTAAAGCTGTACATTTGATTTTACTGATTGCAAAAATTGCCATTTATGGAAGCTTACGGAAAAATTTTATTGATTGCAATGCCCGCATTTTTATTGTTGGTGCTTTTTGAGAAATGGTATGGCTGGAGAAAGGGAATGGATACTGTTACCGGCATGGATATGATTAGCAGCCTTAGCAGTGGTATTACCAATGTAACAAAAGATGTTTTAGGAATCGGCATCACCATTTTATCGTATGAATGGCTGGTTAACCATATTGCAATTTACCATGTTGAAAACAGTTTACTTGTTTACAGTATTAGCTTTTTGGTGCTCGACTTTGCCGGTTATTGGGTACACCGGTTTGACCATAAAATAAATTTTTTGTGGAATAGCCATATTGTACACCATAGCAGTGAAGAATTTAATTTGGCCTGTGCATTAAGACAAAGTATTTCAGTTTTTGTACGCATATTTTCGTTTTTATTAATACCTGCAGCCTTATTGGGTGTACCGGCAAATGTAATTGCAGTAGTAGCCCCACTTCATTTATTTGCCCAATTCTGGTATCATACAAGGCATATAAATAAAATGGGCATTTTAGAGAAATTTTTGGTTACACCTTCTCATCATAGGGTTCACCATGCTATAAACCCGGAATATATAGATAAAAATATGGGCCAGATTTTTATTTTTTGGGATAAATTATTTGGCACATTTCAGGAAGAATTAGCGCATGTGCCACCAGTTTATGGCATTACCAGACCGGTACAAACATGGAACCCCATTAAAATTAATTTCCAGCATATGTGGTTATTAATTAAAGATGCATGGAGAACCAATTCCATAAAAGATAAACTACGCATTTGGTTTATGCCAACTGGCTGGCGACCAGCAGATGTTGCGCAAAAATATCCCGTACAAAAAATTGAGGACGTATACCACTTTAATAAGTATGCCACCTCACACACCAATAAATTGTATTACTGGGTTTGGGTACAAATGATAGCGTTATTATTAATCATCAGCTATTTATTTGCCAATATTGCTACAATTGGTACGCCGAACATGTTTTATTATGGTGCATTTATATTTGTTTATGTGTATTCGTTTACAGAATTAATGGATAAAAATACCAATGCAGTGTTGTACGAAATTGCGAAATGTATTTTAGGGCTGGCTATTATTATATATATGGGCGATTGGTTTGGAGCTAACAAGCTTTCCCCCATTATTACCATAGCATTGGCAACTTATTTTATTTTATCTATTGGTATAAGTATTTGGATATACTTTGTGGAATTTAAAACCCAGCACACGGTAGAAGCAATTGCCTAATAAAAATTGGGCAATAAAAAAGCCTGCTAATAGCAGGCCTTTTTATTGTTAATCATTAACTGATTGCTGACTTATTATATATACATTATTATGTACCGGGCTGACAGGTATCAACTCAACTTTACTTGCGTCGCACACTTGTACACTATTAACATTGCGCAACACGAAACAGCCAAATACATTTAAAACTAATTATTTGGAGCTCCGGCATTTACCCATTTTTCAATTTGGGTAATATTGCAATCACTCAACATAGGAGAACCTTGTGGCATTGGAGAATAACCAGGCGCATGGGTAATAGATCCAACCAAACGGCCATTTAAAGCTACTGTTTGAACACCTGAGTACACTGAAAGGTCAATACCGGCAGACGCATTTTTACCACTATGGCAACCAATACAATTATTTGTCATAATAGGCGCCACTCCTCCGCTATAGGTATATACAGATGTATCGCAGGCAGAACAATTAGTTGTATTTTTTGCACCTTGCCTTATCCATCTTCTTATCAAAGTTTCCTGCTCAGTGGTAAGTTTGGTATTACCTTTTGGAGGCATCTCACCTTCAGCAATTACTGTGTATACTTCGCTCTGCTGCGGGTGGTAGGGTACAATACCTTTCTTCATAATATTATTATACGAATCAAGTACATAACCTTCTTTATGCGATTTTGCATCATGACAGCCACTTTTGGCACAACTACTCTGGAAAATAGGTAACACTTCTCCTTCAAAACATACTGGCGGGGCTTTAGCATCCAGCAAATCCTGGGCTGCAATACTGTCCTGGTAAGCTTTTGTCTGGTTAATATCCGGTGAATTTACGGATCGTTGGCAGGCAAAAAACAGCAGTAATATAACTGCAAATAACAATGCTGATTTTTTCATATTCGTCGCGGTTTGGTTAAATAGTTGAGTGCCATTAAAAAAATGTGCTACACATAGCCATTCAGTTTAACAGCTGGTTTAATAACTTAACAATCAGGTTGTAATTGAGGAATATTAAAGGGTGGAAATACTAATAATTGAAGAACGTAATTTTTAACAAAAGAAAAATACACAACCTACTTACCCCGCATTTATTCCAGCTCAACACTGCTAAAACTTTGCTGAACCGGTATAGAATTTATCTGATATATATAATTAAACAGTAGCAGGTACTACATTCAACAATCAGTTATAATAATTTTTAATAATACCAAAACAAAAATTATTTTTTAGCAACTATCTTGCAACCTAATAAAATCTATAATGAGTATAACGGTATATATATTATTATTTTTTAGTGCTTTTATTGGCAGCGTAATAAACGCCATTGCCGGCGGGGGCAGTTTTTTTACTTTTCCCGCCTTAATATTTGCAGGTGTACCAATTTTAAATGCAAATGCCACCAGTACAGTAGCATTATGGCCAGGTGCTGTTTCCAGTGCTTTTACCTACCGCAAAAAACTACAAATAGACAAGAAAAAACTTATCACATTTGCCATAATTAGCCTGGTGGGCAGTATAGCAGGCACCGTACTTTTATTAATAACACCATCTGATATTTTAAAAAAAATTCTACCCTATTTAATGCTGATTGCCACCTTATTGCTGGCGTTTAAAAAACAACTGGCAGGCAATAAAACCATTGGTACCGCATCAGCTAATAATGCAGCTTTTATTAATATATTGCAATTTATAATTGCGGTATATGGAGGGTATTTTGGAGGTGGAATAGGCATATTAATGCTCGCTGCTTTTCACCTGATGGGTTTTACAGATTTGTTGCAAATGAATGCCTTAAAAACAGTATTGGCTGCCCTTATAAATGGGGCTGCTGTTGTATTATTTACTGTTACCCAACAAGTAATTTGGCCAGTAGCAGTAGTAATGTTGGTAGGTGGTATAATTGGCGGATATACCGGCGCCTTTATTGGCAGTAAAATATCGGCTGTGTTGTTAAACCGTTTTATTATTACCGTTGGAATTTTTCTCACCATCTGGTTTTTTACGCACCAATAAATATTACACAGTATCATTTTTATGGGCCCGGCTTTAGTATAAGCATTGGGCTATACTTGCGTCGCACACTGCAGGGTTTGGGTTATAACCCAGCTAAAAAATGCTATTAATTTCGCTTGCCCAATTTTTGTATTGCGTTAGGGATTGCAGCGTAAAGCCCACAGCACAGCGAGGACTTGTAGCGTAAAGCCCGGCCCTTTTGGGCAACGCCCTATTTCAAATGCAACATAGCAAATAAAATACACAAATGTAAATGGCTTAATATCAATATAATAGGCTATTTCTGTCGCTAATTTTTGTCATCGAATTTATACTACACAAATACCTTTTCGGCTACTACTATACTACTTATGTATTTATAACAACTTCGTGTAAGATTTTAAAGAAGCCCTGTAAAACCAGTAAACAACAACCGTTTACATGTTAACGGGTTAGAAAAAAATCACTAACATGACACCCTACCTATCGTATAAAAAACTATTGATATTTGCCTTTGCAATACTTTTTGCCGGCCTGGCAAATGCGCAACTAAAAGCTGGGTTTACTGCTGATAAAACTGCAGGATGTGCCCCCCTGATTGTGCATTTTCAGGATGTTTCTACTGGTAGCGCCACCAGCTATAAATGGGATCTTGGAAATGGTGTAGTAACCACCGCACAAAACCCTAATACAGTATATTTTAATCCCGGTAGTTATACAGTAAAACTGGTAATTACCAAAACTGGTGGTAAGGACAGCATTATAAAAACCGCCTACATAAATGTTTACGATAAACCGGCACCTGATTTTAGCATCTCCAACCCAACCGGATGTATACCATTAACAGTAAATTTCACCGACAAAAGTAAAGCTGGCGCCGGCACAATAAGTAATTGGTTTTGGGATTTTGGAGATGGTAATATAGCAAGTACTGCAAATACTTCACATGTGTATACAACATCGGGGAGCAATACTGTTGTGTTGCAGGTTACCAACAGCTTTGGTTGTAAAAATGAAATTACCAAACCGGCGGCTATTAATGCATCAGATGGCGTAACAGCCGATTTTAGTTATGTTAGTCCGGATGTGTGCAATTTTCCCTCACCAGTACAATTTACCAATAACTGTAAGGGAACAGGTGTTTTAAAATACAACTGGAATTTTGGAGATTCTACCAGCAGTACCCAAACATCACCATCGCATATATATAACAAGACAGGCACTTATTCAGTTAAGTTAACCGTAAGCAATGCCAATGGCTGTACCGATATTATCACCAAACAAATTACCATTTTACATGCGCAGGCATCATTTACCGCAGCAGATACTACCTGTTTAGGTACCAATGTTTTATTTACCAGTACAACAAATCCAAGTCCCGCCTCAGTTGTTTGGGATTTTGGTGACGGTTCAAGCGCAACTGCCGTAAATGGTAGCCATACTTATAATACTGTGGGCACATATCAGGTACTAATGGTAAGTAATTTTGCAGGTGGATGCTCAGATTCTGTAATCAAAAAAATTACTGTTGTATCGGGGCCGGTGGCTGCGTTTGGCGCTTTAGACTCAGTTAGCTGCGCTATTCCATTTAAAGCTACTTTTCAAAACAAATCAACCGGATCCGGCAACACCTATAAATGGGATTTTGGTGATGGAAAAACAGCATCAGGTGTAATACCACCAAATAATTATACGGCTTATGGCAGTTACAATGTAACACTTACAGCTACCAATAAATATGGCTGTACAGACACAAAAACCATAAACAATTGTGTTGTTCTTTCACCAATGACTATTACAGGTATTAGCGGTATTAACGACAAAAGAAAATGTATTCCATTAACCATTGACCCACAGGTAATGGTTAATGGCATTTACAGCATAACCAAATACAACTGGAATTTTGGAGATGGTGCCACTTCTACTTTGGCAAACCCTACACATATTTATACAAAAGAGGGTAATTATATTATTACTGTTACCATAGAAACTATTGACGGTTGTAGCGCAACTTATACTATGCCAGAGGCAATATCACTTGGTCATAGACCAACCGCTGATTTTACCGTAAGTGATACGGCAATATGTTATAACCAGTTTATTACTGCCACCAGTACCTCTACCAATGGCCCCATTGATTATTTACAATGGAATGGTATGGCAATTGAGCCCGGCAGTAATAGTTTCACCAAATTAAGATTCTCTGATACCGGTTATTTCTCAATAACCCTAAAAGCGTTTAATAATTTGTGTGCCGATACAATCACCAAAACCAATATTGTATATGTAAAAGGACCCAAAGCCAGGTTTAGTTTTACGCAAACTTGTATAAATAAAACTGATGTAGGTTTTACCGATAATTCTGTGGCTGGGTTAACCAGAATATGGGATTTTGGTGATGGTACAACTGATAATACCCTAACACCGTTACATTCATTTGATACTTCAGGTATTTATACAGTTACAATGCATTCCATTAACGGAACCTGTAATGATTCAACCACTTCAACTGTAAGGGTAATTAGCGATAAAGGTGCTATTGCAGTTTCTAAAACCGAATTTTGTCGCAATGAAAATATTAACCTGAATATATTAAATGTAGATGCTGCAAACTTCTCTGCCATCACCTGGAATATGGGTAATGGGGATATTTTTACCACCAGTTCTATTAATACTGCTTATACCTACACCAATTCTGGTGATTATAAAATAACTGCTATTTTGCTGGATAAAAATAATTGCAGCGACACCATAATTTTTTCAGATACGATACATGTATATGGTGGTGTGGCTAATTTTAAAACTTCGGTTACAGGCGCCTGCCAAAATAATAGTATTGATTTTTTAGACGCATCAGTAAACACCACAAAATATCCAATTGTATCTTGGTCATGGAATTTTGGTGATGGTAATACTCAAAAAAACACCACTCCAATTGTTAGTTTTTCCCATCAATATAAAGATACCGGCTACTTTAGTGCAAGCCTTGTAATAAAAGATGCATTTGGTTGCACTGACAGTATGGGTAAATCAAATCTTATTCTTATTACCAGACCTTATAGTGCTTTTAGTTTAAGTGATAGTATAGTTTGCCCCGGAAAAAATATTCAGTTTACTGATAATTCCACTGGCCGTAGCCTAAGCTATACATGGCATATGGGTGATGGCTACCAAATTTCCGGATATTCCAATCCAACTTATGGTTATACAATACCTGGCACCTACTCACCAGTACTCTCCATAAAAGATATCAATGGCTGTATGGATTCTGTACATGCTCCATTTAATGTAAAAGTTGCATTTCCTAAAATCAACTATTCAATCAGTGATTCATTTGCGGTTTGCCCACCATTAATGGTAAACTTTACCAACAGCTCTTCCTTATATAATACGCTAACCTGGGATTTTGGTGATGGCAGTTTTTCAAACCAATTATCACCAACACATTTATATACCTATCCCGGCATTTATAAAGCCAAACTGGTGATTAGCGGCAATGGTGTTTGTACAGATTCTCTTGTAAGAACCATTACCATTAAAGGGCCTACCGGGCAATTACAATACGATAGCTCAGCTGTTTGTTTGCCATTTGTTTCAACCATAAAAGTAAACTCCAAAAATGCAAGCGGCTATTATTGGGATTATGGTGATGGCACAACTGAATCAAATAATCTAAACGTGGTTAAACACAGTTATACCACTGGTGAATTTGTTCCCAAAATAATATTATCCGATATAGATGGCTGCAAAGTGCCTATTATTGGGAAAGACACCCTTAAGGTTTTTGACCTGAATACACAGTTTAAAGCTGACAGACTGGTAATTTGCGATTCTGGTGCCGTTTTATTTACCAATTTCTCAGCCACCAACGATAGTATTACCAAAACACAATGGAATATTAATAATAATTCAGTTTTAAATGGTATGGAAGTATACCATCAGTTTAATACTACCGGCACTTATAATATAACCATGACAACCACTACACTGCATGGCTGTAAAGACAGTATTAATTTTACCCAACCTATAAAAGTTGTAGCAAGTCCGGTTATAAGTATTAGTGCAAAAAGCGATTATTGTGTACAGGATTATTTTAATATAAATGGAAATGAAGATATAAAAGACACTTCTGCACTTGCATGGATATGGGATTTTAAAAACGGCATTACCAATACCAATAAAAAGGTAGATTCGATGGTATACCAAACTGCCGGCTTATATAAGGTTTCATTAACCGCCACCAACAGTAGTGGATGCGCCACCACTGTATATCAGGATGTAAATGCCAGGCCCTTGCCATTTCTTGATGCCGGGATAGATACAGTAATTTGCAGGTATACCAGTTATGCGCTTGCTCCAAGTTATATTGATGCCTACAATTGGAAATCTGATATTTCTATCAAGTGTGTAGATTGCAGAAATCCGGTGGTATCTCCAGATAGTACCAGATATTATTATTTGCTTGGTAAAGACCAATATGGTTGCAGGGCCACAGACTCTGTTAAAATTACGGTGGTACAACCTTCTTCCGTTTCTGTTTCAAGAAGTGATACCATTTGTTTGGGCCAGCAAATTAAATTTACAGCCAATGGTACCGATAATTATCAATGGTATCCCAGCTTATATCTTAGCAATGCCAATGCCGCCAACCCTGTTTGTAACCCTGGTAAAGACACTACCATGACCTATACCGTAATTGGCAGTGATTATAAAAAATGCTTTAGCGATACAGGAAAAATAAATGTAAAAGTATACCCCATTCCTGCAATCAATTTTGCAGAAAAGGAAATTACCATGCCAAGTGGTGGAAATATTCAATTAAAAGCGGTAACCTCCCCCGACGTTAAGTATTGGCGCTGGACACCACAATACGGTTTAAGCAATGCCCTAATTGCCAACCCGCTGGCTGCACCAAAAGCAACTACTACTTATACCTGTACCGCCACCAACGACGGAGGTTGTACCAGTTTAACCCAGTTAACTATTAATGTAGTTTGCGGCAATAACAATTATTTTATACCCAACACCTTCTCTCCTAATAACGATGGTGTAAACGATCAGTTTTATGTAAGGGGTAATGGCTTATTCAACATAAAAAGCTTTATGATTTTTAACAGGCTTGGTCAACAGGTTTATGCCATTCAAAACACCACCGCCAACAAAGCAAGTGATGGCTGGAACGGCACCTACAAAGGCTCACCAGTAGACCCTGATGTTTATATTTATATGATAGAAATTATTTGCGAAAACAATACAGTTATTCCTGTTAAGGGTAGTATTACCTTACTACGGTAGTATATTGCCGAAGTAAATTACAGGCGTACAAGTGTGCCACGCAAGAAAAGCTGACACAATAACCACTTGCCGGGCTCAATAAACTAATTATTGTGTACCCGGCAATTTTATTTCTATGGTGCCTGGTTGCGTCGCACACTTGTACTCTATAACAATATTGAGCAAAAAACAAGATGAAAATGTGGCAAATAGCATTTTTATTATTAGTTTTATTTAACTGTTATAACACAGCAAAAAAATCCGTACAATTTTAACCCTGATGACAATTGAAACGCCATATATCCTGCTTATTGTAAAAGAAGAGGCGAACCTCTTAGGTGTAAAAGATGCTGTGATAAAGGCAGAAAACAATAGCATTGTTTCGGCATTTCAACAATCGCAGGAAGCTTTATCAAAACTGGCAACGGCTAACTTTCATTGTATAATTGTAGACTATAATTTACCAGATGCCAACGGGCTTGATGTGGTAAAGCAAATTGTAAAAGCCAATGATCAGGTACCAGTAATTTTATTACTTCCGTTTGAGGATGAAGACATTGCTGATCTGGCTTATATGTATGGTGTTTACGAGGTTTTTAATATGGATGTAATTTCAAAACCTGTTTTCACCAATGCCATACGCTGGGCGTTAAAATATTATGATGCTACCTATAAAATTCAAAATTCAAAAAAAGCAGTAGCACAGGCATTAAAGGTAAAAGGCGATTTTCTTAATAACATGAGCCACGAAATAAGAACGCCTATGAATGGCATTATGGGGCTTACTGATATTTTAAGCGAAACAAAACTTGACAGTCAACAGCAGGAGCTGGTGCTGCTTATTCAACAACAAAGCGAGCATTTATTACATTTATTGAATGATATTCTTGATTTTTCCAATATACAATCAGGTAAAATAACAGTTGAAAAAAATCCTTTCTTTTTTAGGGAAACCATACAACAGGTTTTGAATGAAATAGCTCCCAAAGCAATAGCCAAGCAACTTGCTTTTAATGTACAAATTGACGAAACCCTGCCGCAGCAATTTGTTGGCGATGCGCGCCGGCTGCAACAAATTATAGCCAACCTGGCAAGCAATGCAGTAAAATTTACTGAAAAAGGAAGTGTAGAAGTTAAGATAAATGCAGTTAGCAGGCAATCTGATTTTTATATTGTTGACATAGTGATTACCGATACAGGAATTGGCATAGAACCCGGTTTAAAAGAAGCCATTTTTGAAAGTTTTAATCAGGGCAACAATGAAAAGAACCGAAAATACACAGGTATTGGTTTAGGGCTTAGTATTACCAGCATTTTGGTAAATTCTATGGCGGGTAAAATTATGGTAGAAACTACACCAGGTAAGGGCGCCATGTTTGTTGTAAGGCTACCCCTATCTGTATACGATGCTGCTGATTTGGCTAACAGGGAAACTAATGACAACAGTAAAACCGGCAAACTATCATCACTACATGTGCTTATTGCCGAGGATAATGAAATAAACCAATTGCAGTTAAAGTACCTAATGAAAAAATGGGATATTACCACCAGTATTGCCAATAACGGGCTGGAAGCGCTTGCCCTTTTAGAAAAGGAACAATTTAACCTGGTGCTTATGGATATTCAAATGCCCGAAATGGATGGTTATACCGCAACAGCAGCTATTCGAAAAACCTATAATAAAAAAAGGCTCCCGGTAATAGCAATGACGGCCAATGCCTTTTTGATAGACGAAAGCAAATGCCTTGAAGCAGGCATGAACGATTATATTCTAAAACCCTTTAAACAAACTGAATTGTATAATAAACTTGCAGAATTTGTAACCATAAATGCCATGGCACCACATGAATCTTCAATTGACATAGATAATATAACTCCTGATTTAAAAATGATCAAGGAAATTGCGGATGGCAATGAAGAATTTGAAAAGGAGATGATCAATATGTTTAAAACTATTGTACCTCCGGAACTGGAAAAGCTGGGGAATGCTATTGAAAAGGCCGATTATACTACTATCCGCTCATTATCACATAAATTAAAATCTTCAATTGGCATGATGGGGCTTGACGTATTGTTAAAACCCTTAAGTATTATGGAAGCAAAGGCCAAAGATCAGATTGACCTTGATATTATTACCCAATATTTTAAAACAATTGAAAGTGCGTGTACGAATGTTATAAATAAATTATAGTATATTTAATAAAAAATCCGTTATCCAAACTTTGTTGCAGGTGAACCTTTTGCTTTAGCAACATATCAATCATCCAAACAATATCCAATCTATGAAAGAAGTTATCACCACAAAACCAACTTTCATTTCCAAATTTAAAAATTCTCTTATTGCTTTTTCGGGTATTTCTATGGTTTGGCTATTACTATTACTGCTACTAAGTATGTACGAAATAGTGCTAAACACCGTTAACAACGATCTTAACAATGAAGCATTTTATGTAATTGTTGCCAGCATATTTAATGCTACACTTTTTTGGCTAAAATGTTATAGTGTTTTATACCTAATATTTGTTTTTGTACATTACTTTTCCAGTCGCCTTGCTTATACCATTATCAGCATCTGCCTCATCCTTTTAACTATCGGGCAAATTTCATTAATCAAATATTTCAACACGGCGTTCGTTCCTTTAGGTGCGGATTTGTTTGGATATTCTGCAGCAGATATACAGCAAACAGTTGGTGCATCTGGTAGTCTAAATTTCACATATATCTTAACCGTTCTTATAGCAATAGCATTAGTTATAATAGGGTTAAAGAAAGCAAAACACAGGTTTTCCTTATCATTTAAACCAGCACTATTCTTACTGCTAATTTCCCTACTATATGTATTTTCCAATATCAGGCCAACTCCATTCCAGTCAATTTTAAAAACCGAATTCACTAAAAATCTTTCCGTAAACAAAGACGATTACTTTCTTTCTACTACCTTCCAACATTTCTTTACCTCTGCCGATGAAGATGCAGCAATTTTTGCGCAAAGCTATACCGGTGGCTACTTCGCATCAGAATCTGAAAATGGAAAATTCTCCTATGTTGATGAAGAAAATTATCCCTTTTTACATAAAGAAACCACCAGCGATGTATTAAGCCCCTTTATAAACAAAGGCGAAACACCACCCAATATCGTTATCATACTGGTAGAAGGTTTAGGCCGGGCATTTGCCAATGATGGTGCCTATCTGGGTAATTTCACGCCATTTTTAGATTCATTATCAAATCAAAGCCTTTACTGGAAAAACTTTGTAAGCCAGGGGGGCAGAACATTTGCAGTACTTCCCTCAATACTTGGCTCATTGCCTTTTGCCAAAAACGGTTTTAATGAATTAGGTAATAATATGCCTAACCATCTATCCCTTATAAGTCTTTTAAAACTTAATGGCTACAATTCCGCATTTTATTATGGTGGCGATGCACACTTTGACAACATGAGCTTATTTCTCCAAAAAAATGGAATTGGGGCTGTGAATGATGAAGCAACTTTTCCTAAAACATATGCAAAAATGCCAGCTTCATCAGAAGGCTTTACCTGGGGCTATGGGGATGAGAATCTGTTCAAACGATATATGGAATTGCACGATAATGCCAACAATACCAAACCCAATCTTGATATTCTTTTAACGGTTTCTATGCATAGCCCGTTTCTTATAAACAACCCCGACACCTATTATAAACTTTTTGAACAAAGGCTAAAACAACAACAATTTTCCGATCAGGAAATGGACAATTACCGTAAATACAAAGCACAGTATGCCAGTATAATGTATACCGATAAGGCATTACAACAATTCTTTAGCGCCTATAAAACCAAAAAAGAATATAACAATACCATCTTTGTCATTACCGGCGACCACCGTATGCCCGAAATTCCTATCAGTTCTAAAATAGATCGTTATCATGTGCCGTTAATTATATATTCGCCACTATTAAAAAGAACAGCCACCTTTTCATCCATTTCTGCACATGTAGATATTACCCCTTCCCTATTGGCTTTTTTACACAGCAATTATAATTTTAAACAACCCACACTTACCTCCTGGCTTGGCACAGGTTTAGATACTTCCAGGCAATTCGCAAACAATCATCAGTATGCATTAATGCAAACCAAAAACGATTTACTTGATTATATAGAAGGTAATTTTCATTTAAACGAAGGCAACCTTTTTAGCCTGTCAGAAAATATGAATGAAAGTGCTTCAACAAATGCAGAAAATCAAAATAAACTTCAAACCGATTTTAGTTTATTCAAAAGCAAAAACAATAAAATCACGAATGGCGCCAAATTAATTCCAGATTCAATTTACAACACCTATTTTCCACACTAGCATTAGTTCAGTTTAATAAGTTTAATAAAATAAAATTATTGCATAAGCAGCAGTGCATATGGCATCGCCGGTTGTGTCACTCACTTCAGAGTTCTTCATATATGGCAGCAAAATTGTTTGCAAAAATTACACAGGCATACCCACAATTAACAGGCATTTCAGGCATAAATGCATTAAATAAAAAGGCATTCATATTATTAATGAATGCCTTAAATAAACTGACTATATCTTTAAATATTCCTAAAATCTTCTTTGAAATCCAACCGCCAGATTGTACTGGTTGCCAAAAGTCTTTGGCAAATATTCCTGATGCGTATAGGCAAAGTTTACAAATAAAATATTCTTCTTTTTTATCGACTTATTATACCCAATTGTTGCGCCTTTGGATTTTAATTTATACACATTATTCAATTGTACATTATTTGTTCTGTCATCGGGCGATAAACCTGTACTAAGTAATAAATGAAAATAATCATCCACCCCTCCAAAATAATAACGGGTGGTAAAGGCGAATGATTGTGAAATATTGGAATTGCCAGGTGTTATATAAGTCCTGAAATTAAACCAATAGCTTTTATAGTATTTACCAATAGAACCTGTGTAAATCCAGGTAGCATTGCTAAAATACAAATACCTGAAACCGGCATCGGCTTCAAAGCTTTTTGGCAGGTTGGCATATAACGAAAAGCCCGCCCTATACTTTGGAAACACACCTGTGCTATCTGAAAACCCTGCATTTACATAGCTATAAAAAGTTTTAGAAATTCTGGGATAAGCATCTACTTCCAATTGTGCAGCACTAGTTTGAAAACGGTAACCATAATTAAACCGCCCAATTATAGATCCTGCTTTACCTCCATGAGAGTATTGTATGGCTGCTATATGCCAGGCATTGGCAAATTGCTTATCAAAGCCTACGTAATCATATCTAAATCCAATTTTATTTACTGATGCCATCTCTGCTATACTTTGGGCCAGGGTTCTTGCTTCACTATCCTTAGGGTCAGCTACTAATAAGTTGGTAGTAATGGTGCTTGCTTCTACATATCTTGTGAGTGCGGCCAATGATTTTGCCTTTTTAAGTTGTAAAATCCTGGAATCGGGATGGTAGTGCAAACCGCTATCACAAATAGCTAATGCCTTTGTAGGGTTATCATTCCAATATTCCAAATCGGCATATGCTGATGAGGCATCTTCATAGTCTGGCTTTTGCTTAAGGGCTTCTTCAAAACAGGTACGGGCACTGTCCAATTTACCAGACCATGTATAAACCCTTCCCAGAAAAATACGAATGTCTACATAGGCAGGGCTAATGGCCAATGCCCTATTACTCAGTTCTATTGCCAAAGGATAATCTTTATTATCAAAAGCTGCTGATCGGGCTTGAACAAAAAGTTCATCGGATGAGGGTGTGTCCTGAGCTAAAACATTATTTAACGCAACCATTAAACATATAAGCAGCAAAACACAGGGCAAGATTTTTTTAAATTTCATTGGATAGCGGATATTATGGGTTATAAGATTAAAGGTAAATATATTTTATATGCTTAAAGGCAAAAACAATAACCTAAAAAGCCTTATATTTATTACCCACCTCAGGGTGTGCTAATAATTAACACTAAAACTTCATCAGAACAGATTTGCTTTATTTGAGTATTGATTGATTTTTACATATATCATTAGAAATGTGTCCTTTATGAGTAAAAATATGTTCATATTGTACTTATATTCCAGAATATTAAAATAAATTTGGGTATTATATTATTAATCCGAAATAATATAAACCGTACTCCAATTCCTATTTGAAAATGAGCCTTGCCCTTATTACTTGCCGGTAATTGCCCATTATATAATTAAGTGTTGAAGAGTGCGACGCAAGCGGTGCTGCATAGCAATAAAACTGGTGGGTTAATACTTAATTTCTCCAGTGTATACATGCATCATTGATTAGCTTTTGTTGTATTTATTTTTTTGAAACAGGCTGTTTAAAATAGGCAGATAAACCCAAAAAATAAATATAACTTTATAGAATATTATTTGTACCCGATTTGCAAACTTTCTACTATGAAACTACTTATTGCCGAGGATGATTTAATGCTGGTAAAAGCCATTGAATTTAAACTAAAAAGAGAAGGTTATGACCTTGTTATAGTAAATGATGGCAGGGAAGCTTTGCTTAAAATAGCATCTGAAAAACCAGACATTATAATCAGTGATATAATGATGCCATTTATAAATGGATTGGAAATCATTAGTACGGTACGCAATGATATGAAACTGGACACGCCCATTATAATGCTCACCTCAGTAGGTTTAGAGAAAACAGTTTTAGAAGCTTTTGAACTGGGCGCCGATGATTTTATGACAAAACCATTTAGTCCAAATGAACTTGTTGTAAGAATAAGAAAGATTATTACCAGCAGAAAACTACAATAGAAAGTGTTATACTTTTTAATTATCCAATAATACTAATACTAAATCCAATGAATAAAATTAATGCAAAAACCATCCTGCTCTTTATCATCATTGCCGGCCTAACCGGATTTGCGTTGGGCACATTAACCTTGTCTTTCCCTATAAGAGCCATTGTGGATTATTGTGTAAGCAACGGCTTAGATAAATCTACACAAGACATGTATGTAAATATTGCTATAATATCTTTTGTGGTAATAACTTTTGTGTTGTCATTTTTTCTAACTAAAAAAGTATTGCAATCTGGCAAAACATTTTCTATAGCATTGTTTTGTATTTTGCTGTTAGCGAATGCCGGAAGTTTATATTACTGGATGAATCCAGCGAAATTTACTAAAGCAACAATGTCGGCTGATTCGGAAAAAACTGGTAATGCCGAGTTCTATTTTGGCTCGATACCCGATGAAGCATTGTTAAAGGATTTAAAAAGCAAGCATTTTATTGGAATAATTTCATTGTTACACCCGGCTGTTGTGCCTTTTGAGCCCAAATTAATAGCAGACGAAAAAGCAATGTGCGCTGCTGTTGGCATTGAATATATATCTGCCCCTATGCTACCCTGGATAAGTGATAACACTTCCTCTTTAAATGTAATCAAGCAAATTGCAGATTCGGGTAAAGGCAAATATTATGTGCATTGCTATTTGGGAGTAGACAGGGCCAATATGGTAAAGAACTTTATTGCAAAAAATACACCGCAGGTAAATATTGTAAACACATTACCTACCAATGCCAGAAAAATAGATGAGATCACTGCTTTTGAAAGAGGTGATATTGTGATGCTGGATAGTAATGTATATTTCACCCCATATCCTACTGACGAAGAATTTCTTACCTATATTTTAGGCTCTAACATAAATACGGTGGTATCCATACTCAATCCAAAAAATATAGAAGATACCGGCTGGATAAACAAAGAGGAAAATTTGATGAAATATTACAAATTCCAGTATGCAAACTTTCCATTTTCAGCTAAACAACCAGATGCAGAAATTGAAAAAATCATTTCAGATATTGCAGCATTACCAAGACCAGTATTGATACACTCTTTTCTAACCAAATCTCCGGATGCGGCCAAATTTATTGATGTATTTCACAAATTAAATTCAGCCAATGTTCCTGCGAAAAATTAGAAACTTCTTTATAGTTGTATTGGTTATACTCCCGCTGGTGATGTGGACACTATGGTATTTTTCTCCAAAGAAAACCATTAGTGCATTTATTATGGATAAAACTGTTCTGATAGATGAAGGTCTTGAACATAAATGTTTTGATTGGGTGCTTAACTATGACCGTTTTGTAAAAAAAGATGGTACTACATATGATAGATCAAAAGACTATTATGGTTTTTTTCCAAAGCCTAAACAAGAATTTGAAATTAAAGATCTTCAATCCATCAGCTTGTATTCTATTGATCAGTTATGTAAACAATATGATCTATGCTTTTTTACAGACACATATGGTATTTATAGAAACGAATGGACATCCCAGGTAAATACCGGCAGCAGATCGGGCTTAATGTATGGTGGGCTTACTGAAAAAGAAATTTACTTTCTGCATAAAATGAAAGAACAAAACAAACTCATTCTTGCAGAATATAATTTTCTGGCTACACCAACAACTTCAACTATAAAATCCAAAGCCGAAAAGGAATTTGGCATGCGCTGGAGTGGATGGACTGGAAGACATTTTCAAAATCTGGACACCTTCAACAATCCAGACCTGCCACGCTGGGTAGTTACCAATTATAAAAGACTTCATAATAATACATGGCCTTTTAAACATGGCGGAATGGTTTTTAACAATGAAGATGAAACAATTGTAATACTGGAAGAAGAGAAAGATTTGGTTATCCCGGTACCAGAAATTAAAACAAGACCAGATATTATTGCTGAATTCGATTTGCCTTCAAAAATGCGCTATCCTTATTGGTTTGATATTAATTATTTTTCTCCTGAAAATGAAGCACTGGCTGTTTATGATATTACCACCACAAAACGTGGTGATTCATTGTTAAATGCCTATAATATCCCTAAAAAATTTCCGGCTGTTGTTCGAAATAAAACAAATAAACTTTTTTACTATTTTTCGGGGGATTTTAGTGACAATCCTATTGCCTATAATCTCTCCTACTTTAAAGGAACACCGGCACTAAAATCGTTCTTTTATACTAATGACATTGACGACAGAAGAAGTTTTTTCTGGAAATATTACCGGCCATTGGTAACTAAAATTGTAAATGATTATTATTTAACCATACAATAGAAAATTTGAATTCTCTACTAACCATATTCAATGATTTTGCCGCGCCTTTTCTGGGGTCTCACTACCGTGAGTTTAAATATTTATTTCTTTTTTATCTTGTAATTTCCTTTTTGGCACTTACTATTACCTTATTTATTATAGTTATTTTCCATAGGGGTTCTAAAACTATTAAAGCCATAAGAGATGAAAAAGTATTTAAACTTTTTCAGTCTGTTATTACAACAGTAATGTTTTATGAACCGGATGATGTGCTTTACGAAAAAGAATTAAATCACTTTCAAACCAACTATCTCAATAAAGACAGGGCTAACAAGGATATGTTGATAGCTGAAATATTAAAACTAAACAGTCAATTATCAGGCGATATTACTATTAAGCTCCATGATTACTATATATCCTCGGGTTTGGTAAATTACTCATATGATTTACTAAACAATAAAAAATGGCATACCCAGGCAAGGGGAATAAGGCAACTATCTGATATGGCGGTATTGGAGGCTTATGATAAAATTGCAGCTAAAATAAGTACCGGAACCAGGTTGCTTAATCACGAAGCCCAATTAGGTATTCTGCGTATAAAAGGTCCGGAAGCCTTGAATGATTTTCTACATATTAAAACCTATTTGTCTGAGTGGCAGCAAATAAATATTCTTTCCATCATTGATAAATTTGAAAAAAACACATTCCCGGATTTTAGGCCATGGTTAAGCTCTCCCAATCATTCACTTATTCAAATGGGAGTGAGATTAATTGTAAAATTTCAACAGGTAGATGCTATTGACAATTTAATATTGTTACTGCACCATGAAGATGAAAGCATCAAAAAAATTACCATTTGGGCTATGGGCGAGCTATTTGTTGACTCAGTAATACCTACACTGATTGAACATTTCGAGGAAAGTAGCGATAGCATTAAAATTGAAATTCTGCAAGCAATTTCAAAAATGGGTAATGATGATTGTTTAGCATTTTTAAAGGAAAAAATCACGAACAGCGATTTTAACATTAAACTGGAAGCAGCCAGAAGCATAAAACTACTATTTGGCATCAGCACTTTAAATGAACTGCAACCAGAAATGGAAGATGAAACAACAAAGCTAATTATTGAACAAGTAAAAACAGAAAATCTATAATGGATAGAATTATCAGTTTTTTGGCAGATTTTTTTAATATTGGTATACTGGTATTTGGTATAACTATTTTCCTTTCCTATATAGTACTTAGTTATATATCAATGCTGGCTTTAAAAAAGCACCTGCAAAAAAACAGTTTTCAAAATACGGTGCCTTTATTATCCTCACCGCATATTCCCGGAATATCATTAATTGCACCGGCATATAATGAAGGTAAATCTATTGTAGAAAATATCCGTTCATTGCTCTCATTGCATTATGCCACCTACGAAGTAATCATTGTAAATGATGGCAGTAAAGATGATAGCCTCCAAAAAATGATCGAAGCCTATCACCTGGAAAAAGTGGTATTTGCTGTTAATGAACAAATATCTTCAAAAAAAATCAGGGGAATTTATAAATCTGTTTTACCTGCATTTAAAAAACTAATTGTAGTTGATAAAGAAAATGGAGGAAAAGCAGATGCGCTAAATGCTGGCATTAATGTGGCTACCTACAATTACCTTACCTGTATAGATGTTGATTGCGTACTGGAACAGGATTCACTTCTAAAAATGATAAAACCATTTTTAAACAATAAAAAAAGAGTAATTGCATCTGGCGGTGTAATCCGAATCGCCAACTCCTGTGTTATCGAAAATGGAAAACTGGTTGAAGTAAAAGTACCATCCAGTTATATTGCGCGAACCCAGGTTATTGAATACATGCGTGCCTTTCTTATCGGCCGTATGGCCTGGAGCCATCTGGACGGTTTATTGCTTATCTCAGGCGCATTTGGTATGTTCGATAAAGAAATTGTTATTAAATGTGGCGGCTATAATACCAAAACCGTAGGAGAAGACATGGAACTTGTTGTTCGCATGAGGCGCTATATGCACGATAATGAACTTATTTACAAGGTATCCTTTATACCGGATCCTTTATGCTGGACAGAAGCCCCCGAATCATTTAAAATTCTGGGACGTCAACGTAACAGGTGGACAAGAGGCACTATGGAAACCCTTTGGATTCACCGAAAAATGATGTTTAACTCAAAATATGGGCTGCTTGGCTTCCTTAGTTTTCCATATTGGTTTTTATACGAATACCTGGCTCCTATTGTAGAATTTGTAGGCGTGTTTTTCTTCTTCATTTTTGCCTTATTAGGTATGGTAAACTGGCCATTTTTCTTTCTTTTATTGGCTTTTGTGTATTCATTTGCCATATTTTTCTCTATGCTTTCTATTTTCTCAGAAGAATTCACCTTTCATCAATACACCAAAAAAACCGATATCCTTAAACTGGTATTAACTGCCTTTCTTGAACCCGTTTTATTTCATCCATTCATTGTCTCCAGCAGCGTACAGGGTAATATCGATTTAATAGACGGCAAAAAAGAATGGGGCGAAATGACCAGAACCGGATTTAGCAAAAAAAAGGTAGTTACCAATGAGCCTGTACCATCGCCTCAATAAAAGCTCTACATTTTGCAGTAAAAAAATCAGGTAAATTATTAGCCCGGCATAAGGTTAATAAGCACCTTTACTTGCGTCGCACTCTTGTACTGCAACAAAAAATGCAACAAAACCAGTTATGCAAATATGTTTTGTAATAGTATATTTATAAAAACAAAACATATGGGCAAAGGAAGACTAGAAGCTTTTAGCGATGGAGTAATTGCCATCATTATAACCATTATGGTATTAGAACTAAAAATACCACATGGAGATACGCTGGAAGCCATACAACCATTATTTCCGGTACTAATCAGCTATATATTAAGCTTTGTAAATATTGGCATTTATTGGAACAACCATCATCACCTGTTTCATGCAGTACATCGTGTAAGTGGTAAAATATTGTGGGCCAATCTTCATTTATTATTCTGGTTATCATTAATGCCTTTTGTAACTGCCTGGATGGGTGAAAATCATTTTACCACACTGCCAGTGGCATTAATGGGTGTAGATTTATTTATGTGTGGGGTTGCCTACTTTATACTCACCAAAAAAATAATTCACCTTCACGGCAAATCCTCTAAAGTGGCGGAGCTTATTGGCATTGATAAAAAAGGGGCATATTCTGTGCTGGCGTATTTTACAGCCATATTTACTGCATATATTCATCCCTATATTAGCCTGGCTATTTATGCATTGGTAGCAGCTATTTGGTTTATTCCCGACAGGCGTATTGAAAATAAAATAGGTGAAATTGAATAAGCCAGCCAATCCAATGTACAAATTCCCTGCTGCTACCTAACCCGAACGATGAACCGAGCGTGGCAAGTAAAGCCCCATCATTGTGGCTTAGCTGGTGTCATACATTAAATTAGGATAAATGGTAATAGATTGTAAGAAAGTAAGCTTATTCTTGCATAGCTATCTAATACTGTTTTTTGAAACCTGTTAGCTTTATCAATCGGCAGTAATAAAAGATGGTGGCTAACAATAGCAGGTATTTATGAGAAAAAAGGCATTCCCGGGTAGGCGAATTTTATGGATTGTAATGTGGGTTTGCCTGCTACAACTACTTGCGCAATACAGTCAGGCGCAAATGAGGTATTTAAACCTTGATACGCTAAAAGATAATAACAGTATTAAGAAATTTTGTTTCTACACTCCCAACGAAGGGTATATTGCGTCGCAATATTGGTTAGGTTACACAACAGATAGCGGACACACTATTACAAAAAAATACATAACCATCAGCAACGTTGATTATAATGGTTACGCTGTAAACCTCACTTTTGGCTTTGGTATAAATGGCATAAAAGCATTTTCTAAAAACAATATTGTAGTCTATGGACATTATGGTTTTGTACCAGCCATTTTAACATCAACAGATGGCGCCAATACATTCAAACTTATTTTTTTATCACTTTATTCAGAACTTGCCTTTAACGATGGGATAAAGGATATGGCATTCCCCGAAAATGCCAATACAGGTTATGCAGTGGATGCAGACAGAATTTTAAAAACTGCGGATAAGGGGAATAGCTGGTTTACAATTAGGATAGAACCGGAAAGTTATTTTGAATGCCTAGAACCGGTTGACAATAATAATGTATACACTTACAACCGGCAATATGGTAGTGTTAAATTGCTAAAAACAAGTAATGCAGGTAGCAGCTGGCAGCAATTAAACATGCCTTTTGGCAACAGAATAAATAGTGTGTCATTTATTACAGCAAACACGGGTTGGGTAAACATTAATGAGAAATTATACAAAACGATAAATGGGGGTGGTAATTGGTCGCTGGTAAACGATTCTGCTATTGCACCATTTTATTGCAATAAAATGAAATTTATTAACGATACCCTGGGCTATGCTATAAATGGGCTATTTGAAGTTGTTAAAACAACAGACGGAGGTAAAATTTGGGAGCGTTTACCCAGAGATAATAGCTACACTTATCTGTATTTCATATTCGAAGACCTGCAATGTTGGGATGCAAACCTATTATGGGCAGGAGGCGGACATGGCTTTATGGAAATATCCAATAATGGGGGTGGTAAGCCAATACCAAAAGCCTATTTTACTATAGACACCGCTAATTTGTATAATACCAATACCGTACACTTAAACAATTACTCCAAAACCGGTTATACCTACGAATGGTATAAAAATGATACACTGATAAGTACTGATTATAATTCCAGTTATCAGCACGACAATCCATACCAGGAAACAGATACCATTCAATTAATTGTAAGCAATAGTTCTGGGAAGGATACTTTAATTCAATACCAGGTTTTTACGCTTCCTCCCCCGCCCCCGCCACCTTATACCGGATGGGTACAAAAGCAAACAAATATTAATGACAATCTACTCGATGTTCGCATTATAGGTACCTATGGAGTGATGATTGGCGAGAAGGGAATTTATACCACCACCACTGGCGCAAATAACCCAAATGGCTGGGCAAAATATACTATTACTGGCAACAACAGTGATAGCTTATTATTGCTGCATACCAGCTTTAAACAATTAAGCTTTAATGATGTGGTTTCTATTTTTTATGCATGTGGCACAGATACTGTAAATAAGAAAGCCATACTGCTAAAAATTGATTTAACCAATGGAAGCTATGCCTTTCTATATAAAGGTGAGCCCGGCACAGCATTTAATGCAATGACCTACACCACTGAATATAGCTTTTACAAAGGCAATTTACTGGTAGTAGGCAATAATGGGTTGTGTGTAAATTACAATCTTGAGAATGACCAGGCTATAACAACTGTTTTGGAAGGAAATGAAAACCTAATTGGAGTGTTTAACAGGTATTTTAATGCACTACCAACAAATATCGGGGTTATTTCAGCCAACAATTTATATGTTGCCAGTAGAGATTTTGCATTGGCATATACCAAAAAACTAAATAAAACCATAAAAAATGCCATTAGTGGCAATAGTTTATATGATTACGAATTAGCTGATAAAAAAGTATTTGTAACTATTTCCGATTATAGCTACTATGGCATTGATAGCATAAACAGAATTAAAGACACCAGCATTATTTATAATACCATTTCAGATGCACAATATGGTAGTCAGAAATTTTTGGCCACCAGCAAAGGCGTTTATAAAATAAATACTATCAATGGCGGCAATTTAAATGGATATGAAACGATTGAATTACAACCTGGAAGTGCCGGCAAATTCATCAATAAAATATGGTTTAAACAAAATCCGGCTTATGATACCGGATATGCCGTTGGTAAAAATGGGGTATTGTTGGCAACTGACAATTATGGTGGGCCAACGGTACCATACGCGGATATATTAACAGGTGGAAATTGCCAGGGAGATTATAGTTATTTGGCAGGTGTACATGGCACAGGCTATATATGTAAGTGGTATATAGATAACAAATTAGTTTCAGAAGATTGCAATATAAACGGGGTGCTTATACCAGATGCTGGATTTCATACTCTTCGCTATGTGGTTAGTAATATATATGCATTGGCTGATACGTCTACTAAACAAATCTTTATAAGCGTGCCCCCAGCAACGGGATTGAAAATTATGGTAACAGATAGTGTGCTTTGTAAATCAGAGCCTGCATTTATAACCATCCAAAATAGTGAAAGTGGATATGAGTATGAACTTATCGAGGAAAGTACCGGAAAATCATTTGGCAAAATAGCAGGAAGTGGTGGTACAATCACTTTAAAAAGTACACCTGTTTCAAACACGGCTATTTTCTATTTGCTTATCACCAGCAGCAATGGAGGATGTGCAATAAAATCCGACAACCGGTTTAAAATAATAGTAGAACATACCCAATCCAGATTTGCCAATGAACAAATTAATATTGTTGAAGGCGAAAAGTTAAATTTTTATCAACGATCTTTAGAAGCCAGCCATTTTGATTGGCAATTTAATGAAGATGCAGGTATTACATCTTTTAATGGGGCAAATCCAAAAGATATCTCCTATCCTTCATCGGGTCAAAAGACATTAACGCTAATTAGTAAAAGTGAAGCAGGATGCACTGACACATTGAATTCAAATGCCGTTTTTGTATATAAAAAACCTATGCCCGACGAAACTTGTTATATACAGAATATAGATGATAGTGATTTTAGTTATTACCCCCAATCTCCTGTTGCATTTCAAAAAATACAATTAAGTACAAATAATAATTATTTCATTACCGGTGCGGGGAACAATCCTTTACTCAAAAGCAGGCATGGAAATACTGTTCAATTTAAACAATCAGGTATATCTTACCTAGCAAAATATTCTACTGATGGTGTGCTTAAATGGTATAATTATATTAAACATGGTAATATCAGCGCCGTAACTGAAGATAAAAATGGCAATATATATATAACAGGCTCTCTGCTCACAAGAGATTATTATTATTTTAATAACGGAGATTCAATGCATATTGCTGCATTACTTGGAACAGATTCTACCATTGATTATTACGATAAATACAATGGCTTTGTGTTAAAAATGGATTCTACAGGTAAGTATTTGTGGCATTCCATATTTAATGATCCCAGCGAAATAAATGATTACGGCTATCCATCAATTAACGGTGGCTCAGTAAATAGTTTAACAATAAAAGATAACAATATAATATTAACAGGAGGATTTGGTTCCCGTTTGGCCTATAGCAGAAACGGAACAAGTAAAACCCTTTATGATTTTGCTGACTCTTCCGGGTATTATACCGGGTATTATTTTGTAATGAAAATAGATACGGACGGTAATTTTATCTGGAGTTCAGCACTCAAACACAATACTGTAAACGCAAGTGAATTAAACAGTGTTGCGATAGACAATAATGGCAATGCTTACTGCAGTGGCTATTATGAAGTAGCATTAACCCTTTACAACGCAGATGGTTCCCAATTTGGATATTTGAGAGGAAATACTGCCTATTTCAGGGGATTTTTGCTGAAGTATGATGTAAACGGAAAAATTAAATGGTATAATGAACTTAAAACAGGATACATATATGGTGATGCAACTTTACGTAATGTAACAGTAGATAATGCCGGCAATGTATATGCAACAGGTTCAGCAAGGGGAAGTTATAACGATGAACAAATTGTGATTACCAGCAATAATGGAACACAGGCATTTGACAGTTTAAATACCTATCTGCTTATAAAATTTGATACAAATGGAAAATACATTTGGAGTGCAGGTTCAAAAGGAGGTTATTATGGTGGCGGCAACTATGTGCTTGTAAAAGACAATCAGGTTATTACACTTGGAGCTATATCTAATAATGGCATCCCCGAAACAACTTATGCAATGACATCCGCAAATCGCACTGCAGATTTTTTAACTATCGGCGAAGCAGAATTTTTTGTGGGCACTTACAGTTTGGATGGTCAACTAAAAAGGATTGTAAAAAGTGGAAATGGGTTCGGAGGTCATGTAAATGCCAATAGCTTCCAAATAGATAATTCCAACAATTATATTATTGGTGGGGTTATTGATAATTATGGTGGTGGAACCAGTAACTACAGCATTTTTGGTAATACATTAAACACCAATGGCATTGACGCATTTTTCACAAAAACCAGCCCTGACTTTTGTGCTTCTGATATACAACCAATTGCAAATGCAGGGGCTGACAAAACTGTTTGTGGGGGTAGCACAGTAACATTGGGTACAGATAGTATTCCCGGAAGTATCTATACCTGGACATCAAAACCAGCAGGCTTTTCTTCGTCCTCACCCACACCCAAAATAACTGCTTTAGATACAACTACATTTTACTTATCAGTAACAAATGCTTCAGGTTATTTTGCAAGAGATTCTGTAACTATTGCCATTGTGGGGTTTGCCATTGCCGATGCAGGTAGAGATACTATTATATGTGCTGGTCAGCCATTAACTATTGGCACCCCGGCTACAGGAGGTGTTTATTCATGGACATCGAATCCTGTTGGATATTCTTCTTCAGAAGCCAGCACTACTATTAAGCCAGACAGCACAACAATATATTACCTTTCTGTAAGCAATGGAAGTTGCAGTGCAACAGATAGTATACAGGTAATCGTAAATCCTTCAGTAGAAATTGTAGCTATAAATACGCTTATATCAACTATTAAATGTGAAAACGACGGAGCGCAATTCCAGGCTACTGTTATCCCGGCAGATGCCAAAATAAAATGGCTGAATAATGGGGTTGAATTTTTTCCAACTACACCAACTGATTATACTTTCTTGAGCACCGAACCATTTAACCTAAATGATGAGGTAAGTTTTATTGCCACACCAAAACCAGGTTCTGGCTGCTATACTTCGGCACAAAAGCAAAGTAATATTATTAAATCAACCGCCACACCTGGCGTGGAAATATCAGTAGCAATAACAGCTTCTGAAAAAACCATATGCCCCGGTACCCCTATTACATTTACAGCTATCCCCAATAATGCGGGTACTGAAATAACTTACGAATGGTTTTTAAATGGATTAACAACAGGATCCACCAGCGACACCTTTACTTCTTCTACACTCAATAATAATGATGAAGTTCTTGTAAGGATTACTTCTAATTTACCTTGTGCAGCACCAAACCCTGCTAACAGCAATACCATCGTTGTTAAAGTAGGCACTATTGATAAACCTACTGCTACAGTGATTGCATCTGATACTGTGCTTTGCGGTAAATCATTAGTAACTTTTTCTGCTTCATGTGATGCATCTGCTTTTACAACACAGTGGTATAAAAATGGCATACCAGTTGCTACTGGCAATACATTTACAACAGATGCCTTAGCAAATAATGATAAAATTTACGCAGTAGTAATTGCTTCCACCGGTTGCTTTAGTGCTTTCTCAGATACCAGTAATACAATTAATATAACCGTTAAAGAGCCCATTACACCGCAAGTTACTATTGGCACCACAACTACTAACGTATGCCAAGGAGCAACTGTGCTATTTACAGCAACTACTTCAGGTGGTGGAAGTACTCCGTCGTTTAACTGGTTAATCAATGGCATAAGTACGGGTATCATAACCAATACTTTCTCTACAACAACACTTAATAATAATGATGAAATTCAAATGCAGCTTACAAGTAGTGAAACATGCACCACTTTATCAACTGTAACCAGTAATACAATCACAATAACTGTTATCAATCCACCACCTGCATTTGCAGGTAATAACCAATTGGTTTGTCCGGGCACTTTGGTGCAATTAGGCGAAGCAGTTAACGGTAATATATATAGCTGGACTTCTTTGCCAGCAGGCTTTACAGCTAATAATGCCAACCCTGCAACCAAACCGCTTGTAACAACAAATTATATATTAACTGTAACAAATAGTAATGGCTGCATATCCAAAGACACTGTACAAATAAGCACCCTAACTGCACCAAACGCAGATGCAGGTATAGATAAAAGTATTTGCGGCACACCTGAACATGTTTTATTGGGTAGTACTGCTGTTGCAGGCAATACCTATAGTTGGTCGCCTGCAACCGGACTTGATAATGCATCGATTTCCCAACCTTCGGCATTACCCGGCGTAACTACTTTATATACAGTTTCCGTCACCAATTCAATTGGTTGCTCCACTACCGACACTGTAAAAGTTTCGGTTAATCCGGCGGAAATAATTATCAATATCGATACTACTAAAAACACTTGCATTGGAGAAGGAATTACTATAGGCATAACTCCGCAGGCAGGCTATACATACAATTGGAACTCAATACCAGCAGGCTTTTCATCAACAATAGCCAACCCTGTAGTTGCACCAGAAACCAATACAACCTATATTTTAAACCAACATAATTTACAAACAGGTTGCAATGCCACTGCCCAGGTGAAAATTATTGCCGACACTTGTAAACCCGGTATAATAACTATTTATCCCAACCCAACTTTTGGCTCTATCACTATTCAGCTAGATGTAAATAATACAGAGATAAAATATTTCGAATTAATAGATGCACACGGTGCCGTGGTATTGTCTAAACAACTTAGCTATACTACTACATTCGATCTCCATTCCTTCTCTGCAGGAATTTATTATTATCATGTAGTAGTAGGTTTTGGTAAAATAGTGCAATCCGGAAAACTTATTCTACAGCACTAATTTTTATTATATAATGGTTTGCCCGGCAGAAAATAAAAAATGAAGCTTTACTTGCGTTGCACACTTGTACTGTAACAAAAATTGCAGCCTTTTACAACCAGCATTAATTCATTTAAGATTTAATTTATTGTAAATAATATATAGTTTCATTTTACAGATTACAGGATATTCTGTTTAATAAAAAGCTCCTTTTACAACCTACAGATGAACGGATTGCGACGCAAGAGGTGATGCCATGTAAACTATTGCTGGTATTGTATTTCAGCTAATTTCACTGAACTAAAATTTATACAATTACTATTGTATTATAGCGCATCTTTACATAACCAGGAAAACTCCCACAAACAAAAGTTTAAAAAAGATATGAACAAAAATGAGCCGTACGAATTGGAAAAAGCGAAATCGCATATAATTGTTGAAATAATAGAATACTTACCAAATTCGGTGGTAAGTAAAACCATTATAAAAAAATCTACCGGAAATATTACTGCCATGTCGTTTGATGTGGGAGAAGAATTATCTGAAAAAACCATACCATTTGATACCTACGTTCAAATAATTCACGGAACAGCATTGTTAACCATTAGCAAAGTAAAACACCAACTTAAATTAGGTGAAGGCATTGTAATACCTGCCCACTCATTACACCATTTTAATGCCAATGAACAATTTAAAATGATTTCAACTGTAATTAAAAGTGGGTATGAGGAATAATTATTTCCAGGTTACTGAAAGTAAATTCTAAAAAAAGCAGCTTTAGAAATGATTTTATAGGAATGGCTTACTGATTAACTTTTATCAGCGTTAAACTAAAATCTACAGTAAAACTATCTTTTACTTTTATAATACCACCCAGCTTTTTAGGTGGCTCCAATTTAAAATCAGAAAAAGTAAAATCCCTGTTGCCATTGAGTTTGAAAGTAGCCTGGGAAATTTTTTCGAAAGTATAGTTTAGTTCAAACCTATGCGTAATTCCACCCAATTGAATATCTACACAGCCCTTTAAAGAATCTTTGCCATTGGCAATATTGGGCTTACGTTCCAGCGATAAAAAGTGGATAATAAGGTAAGGGTAATCGGAAGACTTTAATGTTTTCCGTAAATCGTTTGTAATGATATGATTATGGCAATCAAAATTGTCAATTCCAATCTTCATATTGCCTGATAAAGTAACTGATTTATTTACACTGTTTTCTTCTGAGCAAAAGATGGTATCAGGACTGTAATACTGGGTTATTTCGCAACCAAATTTATTTACATTGGAAGCCCCATTTATACGTAAACTACTTGTTTTTTGTACGGCCCAAATAGTTGCATTTTTTTTGTTAACACCACCAAACAAATATTCATCTGGTTTAAATGCCATTAAACAAGCCAATAACAAAACAAAAAATATAGTACGATATAAATACACAAGCTATTTTTTACAAAGAACGAATGGGTGTTGCAACCCATTCGTTCTTTAATTAAACATTCGCACTGCAAGCAAGTTAAAAACCAACCACTGCTTCTATAACATATCCGTTAAATTTACCACCAGAACGATAATCGCTTGTTGGGAAATCTTTATATTGTTGTACTACATATTCACCTTTCATCAGGATATTTTTGGTTACAAACCAGCCACCGGCAATTGCAAACCTGTTCAATTTTACATCATCAGTAAAGCCAGCCAGTCTTGCAGTAACACCATTGTAGCGTACGCCCATGAACAGGTTTTCAGAAGAACCAAAGCGATAGATCACATCGGCTGCATATTGAGAAGCTTTTCTGTCGGTAGTTTCTGTTTTGGTTCTACCTTTAGCTGTTTCATATGTACCAAATAATTCCAGTCCGCCCGCTTTCAAGAAACCATTAAACATAAGGGCATCAACTTTTTTGCTAAAGCCTGGGTTAAAACGACCGCTAAAGGCAATGGCAGTAGAAGCTGGTAATGCACCACCGGCAGGAGCTTTTTCCATTACATTTTGGTAGTTAGAACCGGTACGGTCGCCACCATATAATGTAAGACCACTGGCTGCAGAACTTGAGTTGTGATAGAAACTTCCTGAGAACCTAACCCTTACATTATCACTAACCATTTTATCAATACCACCTTTTAAATAAATAGATGGGCTTCTTTTTGTATTATCATCCTGATCAGTTTTGTAGGTTGAATCTACATTTCCTTTAATCATACCATTGGTTAAGCCAACCATACCAAACAATCCATTTTTTTGCAGGTATATTTCACCACCAATTTCTGTAGCAAAGGCATCCATGATATAGCTTTCCATAAATGGATTATACAGGGTTTGACCACCATCAGATCTGCGGAAATGCGCATCACCATAGTTTACTTCCATATGGCCAATTTTGATGGTAGCAATTTTCATAAAATCATCCCAGAATTTACCTTTAAATGGCACTTTATCAAATTGGATATAGCCACCTTTTACCCAGGCTTCGTTGTGGTGCCTGGCAGATAAATAAGTAGTTAAACTTAGTCTGATACCATCACCCAATTGTACATCAGTAAACAGGTTAGCCTGTGCTGTCATAAAACCACCGTTCAATGGGTACAATCTGGCAGTAGTAGTATTATTTAATGCAGTTTTATTTTCATGTTTTAAGTGTTGAAACTGTTGGGTAAAACCCGCGCCAAATCTTATTCTTGGGCCTTCAAAAGGAATTACATCAGCTACTTTATTGGTTTCAAAAACATTAATACCTTTTTGATCGTAAGCTCTCCAGTAAGAAGGCCTTAAATAAAACTCTTTTTCAGTTTGAGCCATTGAAACAAAAGGTAACGCACACAGCAGCAATAATGCTATCTGTAAATTGTGGAAAGAGGTTAACTTTTTCATATTATTATTGTTTTGAGTGTATTTAAAAAACGTTTATTTTACTAGTTTGAAATTGTAAGTAATAGTTATGTCATTACCGGTTTTAATGGTACCCATCATAACACTTGGGGGTTTAACCTTATAATCGGTCATTTTAAATGCTTTTGACCCGGTTATTGTAATGCTTTTATCTGCATTTACCTTACCAGTAGCAGTAATATCGGTTTCGTGCATGGTGCCTGCAATGGTTAATTTACCTATGCATTTTATTTGGCAGGTGGTGGCATCTTTTGCTGTAACTGTTGCTGATACAAATTTGAAACTTATATCAGGATATACTTCTGCGTTTAGCGCCTTATAAGTATTGTTATCCATTAAAGTATGCTCGCTTTTAATACTCTTGGAAGGAATAGAAAAATTAAGATCATTTAAAGCAGTTACAGTGGTACCATTTAATACAAAAACAGCATCGCAACTACCTTTATCTGATTTCATATCCCAGTCGTGCAGGGTAGACGTACCCGAAACAATGATGTTTACATTAGCGGCTTTCAGTTTTTCCTGAGCCTGCACCATTTGCACCTGAAGAAGTAGCATAAAAAATAAAAAGCAGTTGAAAATGCGAGTAGTTAAGTGTTTCATAAAGAAAATTTTTAATTCGTAAACAGTGGGTTGCAATCCATTTTCAATACTCAAAATTACCTATACGCATTTCACCAAAAGGTGAGACATATCAAAGAAATACCTGATATTAATCATATTTATAAATTCCCATTTAAATGGCTGATTATTAGCCAAAAGCCTTATTAAGCATTAAGCATTTGTTGCGTCGCACTCTTGTACTTACAGATTATGTAGCAGCAGTAATCTCAGTAAACCAAATATCAGTGAGTGAAGATTTGTAATTGTGAATGGAGTAATATTCGTGAACAATGTTTAGAAATGCAATAACGATATGCTGTACTATCAGCCTTTTACTAATTATATTTTTCTGTCGCTTACTCATTGTTTCCCATTCACTACTCACCACTACCCTATTTTGTTGCCATAAAACCAGAACGTACAAGTGAGTGACACAACCGCAGCTTCATGTACATCCCAGGCTTGGTTCAAAATAATTATACTGCACAATGCTGGCAAGGCTTATTAATTGATTAATTTGGTATTTCTTACCATACAATTAAATCTATTGTCGCATGAAAAATTTGAGTTTTGCTTTTTTGCTATTGCTATTCTGTTATAATGCAGTTGCCCAAACCGCAGGGGCAATAAATATTATTCCTCAACCAGTTAAAACAATCCAGAAAACCGGCAACTTTAGCTTGCCTGCCCATATTGTTATAGAAGCACCACAAACAATAGAAATGCAGCAAACCCTGCAATTTTTATCACAAAAACTTACTACAACTACGGGTGCTACAATTGAAATAAAAGACAAAGCGCCGCAGGCAACAATTAAACTGGTAGTAAATACAGTTGCTAATAAAGAAATTGGCAATGAAGGTTATCAGCTTTCAGTTAACCCATCCACCATTGTGATAAGTGCCAATACTGCCGCCGGATTATTTTATGGTGCACAAAGCCTGATACAATTATGCCCTGCAGCCATTGAAGGCACTGTTTTGGTAAAAAACGTTTCCTGGATGGCACCCTGCGCAGAAATTACAGATTATCCCCGTTTTGAATGGCGTGGGCTTATGTTTGATGTGTCGAGACATTTTTTTACAAAAGCTGAGGTGAAAGACTTTATTGATTTAATGGCAAGGTATAAATTCAATATCCTGCACTGGCATTTAACAGATGACGAAGGCTGGCGTATAGAAATTAAAAGTTTTCCCAAGCTAACGCAGGTAGGTGCCTGGAATGTTAAAAAAGAAGGATATTTTGGCACATTTACCGCACCCAAACCGGATGCTCCCAGAAATTATGGAGGCTTTTACACCCAGGAAGATATAAAAGAGGTGGTAGCTTATGCCAAAGCCCGATTTGTAAATATTGTACCCGAAGTAGATGTGCCCGGGCATAGCCTGGCAGCTATTGCATCATATCCTGAACTATCCTGCACACCGGGTGCAGAAAAATATAAAGTGCGTTCCGGCGAGGAAATTATGGATTGGTCGCACGGTGCACCGCCAATTGCCCTTGTAGATAATACGCTTTGCCCAGCCAATGAAAAAGTGTATGATTTTCTGGATAAGGTAATGACAGAAGTGGCTGCCCTTTTTCCATTTGACTATATACATGTAGGCGGCGATGAATGCCCTAAAAATTTCTGGGAAAAAAGTGAAGCCATTAAAGACCTGATGCAAAAGCAAGGCTTAAAAAATATGCAGGAAGTACAAAGTTATTTTGAAAAAAGGCTGGAAACGATTGTAGAAAGCAAGGGTAAAAAGTTTTTGGGATGGGATGAAATTCTGGAAGGTGGCCTTGCACCAAATGCTGCAGTAATGAGCTGGCGTGGAGAAAAAGGCGGTATTGAAGCCAGTAATTTACACCACGATGTAATTATGACACCATCGCCCTATACCTATGTTGATTTTATGCAAAGTGACCGTGTAACAGAACCACATGTATATGCCACATTAAGACTAAATAAAGCCTACCAGTTTGAACCGGTACCAAAAGGAGCAGATGCAAAATATATAAAGGGCGGACAGGCAAATTTGTGGACTGAACAGATTTACAATACCCGTCATTTGCAATATATGTTGTGGCCAAGGGCTTTTGCTACATCAGAATCTGTATGGTCGCAAAAGGAGAACAAGAACTGGAATAGCTTTATTACGCGTGTAGAAGCCCAATTTTAGCGCTTTGATGAACAAGATATCAAATATGCCCCAAGCATGTACGACCCGATTTTTACGCCCAAAAACGATGGAAAAGGCAATTTAATAATTAGCCTGGCTACTGAAATTGATGATTTGGATATTTATTACAGTTTTGACAACAGTTTCCCAGACCGGTTTTACCCAAAGTACACGAAAACTTTAACGGTACCTGAGGATGCAGTAATGTTAAAAGTAATTACATACAGAGGTAAAGAACCAAAAGGAAGAATGATTTATATGCCTATCAAAGAATTACAAAGAAGAGCTGATGGTAAGGCACCTGGCGAAGAAGAATAAAACAATTGCACCTGTTAAAAATAAAAAGTGCGGCTAAAATTATGGCCGCACTTTTTATTTGAAGGGATAAATGAGCTACCCATACAATGGCGCCACAAGCAAACGGGAATAGGCTTTATAATATATACCAACATTAGTTATAGGGTATAATATCGATATAAATCATTCGTTTGCTACAAATTCACCACCCCAAAAGCACCTTCTGGCTGCTGCCTGATTCTGAAGTACAAGTGTGCGACGCAAGTAAAGCTGCATTACCATAAACTGTTAGGCCAAAGAAATGCCTTATCAAATAAAAAATGAAGCGCCCCGGCTAGAAAGCAAGGGCGCTGGTGTTAAAAAATTAACACATGCTATTTGAATGTTGTACAATTACTGTATAACATTGATTTTTTGTGTAACAGTTTTTGCACCGTTTGAAACAGTAACAAAATATAAACCTGCAGGGGCATTATTAAGAGAAACGCTCAAGACGCTTTTAGCAGTTACTGAAGATTGTTTGTTGTAAACAACAGCACCACTCAGGTTGGTAACTTTTACGTTTACACCACCAGTGAAACCGTTAAGGCTTACTTTAAATACACCACGTGCAGGGTTAGGATATACACTAACTGATTGTACAGGCTCAGCAGCAATTGCTTCTTCTGTGCTATTGGCTACAAAAGCTGAAGAACAAATACACAAAGCTGTATAAACAGTTGCAGTTGGTTTAAAATTAACCCAGGTTGTAGCCCAGTTTGCAGCAGCACCTTTACCCATAGCACCAACATAAGTAGTTGGAGTGAAGAAACCACCCGCTAAAGCAGTTTCGTTAAATTTAGCACCGCTTAATGCCGGAGAACCGGCACCTGGTGAAAATTTAGGGTTATTAAGATTGTAAGGATTGCTTAATAAAATTTGAGCATTACCAGTAAAGAATCTATTATCAGCACCACCACCGGCATTTAATAAATTGATGATAGAAGTTGTACCAGAAGGAGAAGTAGTAACTACATTTTTAGGCGCATATTTTACACCTAGAATGTTATGCTCAACCATAGTATCAGCGGTAACATTGTTTTGGGTAGTAGTACCATCCATGTTAAGACCTGTAGGGTAACCCATTAAGATAGAGTTATACAGGTTCATATGGCTATTTCTACGGATTTGAGCGCCCTGACGATATAAACTGTTAGTAGCAGAATCAGCACCTGCAGAAATAGTAAAGTTTGAGAAAGTAGCTCTTGTTTGAGGTGTGTTTAAAGAACCACTTGCATCATTATCTGATTCAAAACCGTTTGAACCGGAAATATCAGCTACCAATGGATCACGTGCACCAATACCAAACTGTAATTTACCACTATAACCGTTGTCTGTATCAAAATCATCATCCAAACCACGGAAAGCAATAAGGTGTTTAGCATTTACTGTACCACCAAACCACTCGAAAGAGTCATCATTTGAATAACTAACCTGCACATAATCTACCAATGTACCAGCACCAACACCACCAAAAGTAATACCATTGATTTCGTTGTTAAGTGATAAAGCCACACCGGCAAATTCTACACGTACAAAACTTAATTCACCAGAATTGTCATTAACATCAGGTGTTAAACCACCACCATACTCTGACAAAGGACCAGGAGCAATACCTTCAATATTAGCCAAACCACCTGGCTGGTTAATGCTTGACTTACCCAAAAGAATAAGACCACCCCAATCGCCACGAGCCCTTTTATTTGGCGCTTTAGCTGAGGTAAATACAATAGGACATGTAGGTGTACCTACTGCATGAATTTTAGAACCTTTGGTGATGATTAATGAACCTTTGTTTAATGAATCACCCATAATAACAGTACCGGCTTTAATGGTTAATTCAGCACCACTGGTAACATAGATTTTACCATTCAAATAGTAAATGGTATCGCAACTCCATGTGGTATTCTTTGTAATCAAAGAATCAATTCCGGGGCCACCAATTTGCTTAACCGGCTTTTTTGTTTGAGCAAAAGTTGCCGTAACTGCAGATGTTGCTAACATAGCTATCAACAGTACATTTTTCAGTAAAAATTTAACTTGCATAAAATAAAATTTATTTGCGCAAATGTATTGTTGTGTGATAGCCTTTACAGGAATTACAGGTTAAGAAAATCTTACCAAATAGTTAAGAGTATTATCGCCCTAAATACAATACAGTATTGCATTACAGGCCAATACTTGTTAACATTAAAGTAATAATAAAATAATATTGTTTTATGAAATTTAATACCACTAAACAAGTGTTTAGCATTGCACTTTTTAAATAACAATTTGGTAATAATTTGGAAATATGAAGGCCTTGTGTAGCGTTTAGTTTTGCCCAAAAATTAACATGCACCTGAAATCTCTCTACATTCTTTTGGTAGTTCTTTTATTTACAAAAATCACAATAGCGCAGGGTGGTAATTTAACAGGAAAAATTACTGATGAAAATAATAATCAGGCTTTGGCCGGAGCATCTATTTCGATTGTTGAGAACGGAAAGCGTACAGTATCTGAAGCAGACGGCACCTATAATATAAAAGCACTTGCTACGGGTAAGTACACCCTATTAATATCTTTTGTAGGGTATAATTCAAAAAAAATTGCAGAAGTAGAAATAATTAGCGGGCAGTTAACAGAATTAAATATTGTTTTAACAGCTGCTAAAAGCACACTTAAAGTTGTTGTAGTACAATCTACCAGTGCCAAAAGAGAAAGTTTATCTGCTTTACTAACAACCAGAAGAAATGCAGGTGTAGTTTCTGATGGCATAAGCGCTGATTTTATTAGAAAATCTCCGGATAAAAATATTAGTGATGTACTAAAACGCATCAGTGGAACTACTATTCAGGAAAATAAATTTGTAGTTGTTCGTGGCATGAACGACCGGTATAATGAAGCTATGTTAAATGGTGCTTTGTTACCAAGTAGTGAGCCCGACAGAAAAACTTTTGCCTTTAATATTTTCCCGTCTGAAATTGTAGATAATATTACCATTATAAAAAGTGCGGCACCAGATTTACCGGGCAGTTTTTCAGGCGGTCTTGTGCAAATAAATACCAAGGAAACCCCAGATAAAAATTTCATTGCATTAAAAGTTGGATCCAGCTATAACACTATTACCAATGGAAAAAATTATGCGGGTTATGCAGGGGGCAAAACAGATTGGCTTGGTATAGATGATGGAACCAGGGATATACCTGACCAATTTCCCAATACTGATATTTTATCAAATGCCTCTATTGAAGATCAGGCAAAATATGGCAAATTGTTAAACAATAACTGGGCTATTAAAAATTCTACAGCTCCATTAAATGCCAATTTTCAAATAACCGGTGGATTTAGTGCCAAAATGAGCAAAAAAAATACTTACCCTAAATTGGGCGGCATATTTGGTGTTACCTATAATTCTACTTACAGATTCAGCGAATTTTTAACGAATGATTTTCTGGATGATAATACAACTTCTATTTATAATTATAAAGACAGCACTTATTCCCGCAGTATTCTTACAAGTGGTATGGGAAATTTAATATTAAAACTAAATGCCAATAATAAAATATATTGGAACAACCTATATTCCATTAGCTCTAATGATCAGACAGTAATAAGGTCTGGGCCCAACCCTTCCAGTGGTTTGTTTGACATTAAAGCCAATTCTTTCTTTTTTACCAGTAACAGGATATACAATTCCCAACTAGCTGGTGAACATATCTTCCCAAAAACAAAAATTAAATTAAAATGGCAGGGCTATTATACCGACTTATTTAGAAATGAGCCGGATTATAGAAGAAATACTTTTTTTCAGGTGGATGAAGGATCTCCTTATTTTGCATTTGTACAAGGTGCACCCTCACCTACTGCCAATACAGGTGTACGATATTATGCTACCGTAAAAGATGAAACCAAAGGAGCGAATCTTGACCTGAGTATTCCGTTTAAATTATTAAAGCAAACTCAAACTGTAAAAACAGGAGGTGCCTATTATTACAATACCCGTAGCCGTATTGCCCGGTTTTTTGGACCTTATTACAACCCCGATTTTCAGCCTGAATTTAATAGTGGCTTACTTATGTATGGCCAGGATTCCATTTACAGACCTGAAAATTTTGATGTAAACAATGGCTTTTTACTGTATGAATACAATGACCCCAGAAATATATACAATGGCTCCATCACAAATGCTGCGGGCTACCTGATGCTGGACAATAAATTTAATGATAAACTTCGTCTTGTTTGGGGTGTTAGATATGAACAATATGAAAACAAATTGAATGGTATTACAGAAAGTTTTGCGCCCTATGCCATTGATTTAAAAAAGAACAGTTTCTTGCCTTCGGCCAATTTTATTTATGCGGTTCAGGCTAAAAGTAACATAAGAGCCAGCTTTAGTAAAACAGTTAGCAGACCACAATACAGGGAGTTGGCTAATCAATTATTTTACGACTTTCTTACCAATATCACTTTTAGCGGTAATCCCGGTTTAAAAACAACTGATATTTATAATTACGATATAAGATGGGAACAATATTTCAAAGGTTCGCAGTATTATTCTATAAGCGCATTTTACAAAAAGTTTATTGACCCGATTGAAAGTTATATTTCCATTGCTGGTGCTGATTCAAGAACGATTAGTTACAGAAACTCCGGTAAAGCAACCAACTATGGTATTGAGTTGGAAGGAAGAAAAAACTTTGATTTTATTAGCCCTTCGCTGGAGAATTTATCCGTATATGCTAACCTTTCTGTTATTAATTCAAAAACAAACGAATACCTGTCCAGTAAAGATTCGAGTTATAGGCCTTTGATAGGTCAATCGCCTTATATTATGAATGGTTCACTGCAATACAATGACCCCAAAAGCAATCTGGGCATTTCGGTATTATATAATGTAATTGGCCCAAGGCTATTTTTGGTAGGCGGTATTGGCAATGATCCTATCTGGGAAAAACCACATGCAGTACTGGATATAAAACTTACCAAATCATTCCTGAAAAACGGTATTGCAGAACTAACGTTTGCAGATATACTACATCAGAACGATTATCAGTATCGTGATGTAAACAATAGCAATTACCATAGCTATAGTGCAGATGCAGATGCCATTACAAGAAGACAAAACTTTGGCATGACGATTTCCCTGGCAGTGGGTTATCGCTTTTAGTTACCAAAATCCTATTGCTAAATTATTAGAAAGGCCCTGAAGAGTGCGACGCAAGTAAAGCTGCAAATTGACTTTTAGCTGGGTTCAAAATAAAAACATATACACACTCTAAAAAATAAATATTATGAACAAATTTACAGTGGCCATGCTGGTAGTAACAGGACTACTTTTTAACACGGCGAAGGCACAGGTATGCGATACCATTAACCTGCCGCTTAATGGCTCGTGGACGCCAACAGCTTATGTGGAAGAAACATTTTTTCCAGGTGTTATTGCCGGTTATGTTAGTGGCATTAACATTGAGGACATACCACAACAAGCTAATTATTTTGATTTATCCGGAACTTCCAACACGCATATTTTAGGAGTGATTGTTAGCTTTTCAAAAGCTAACTCTAATGTTCCGGGAAACCTGTCAAAAAATATAATTTTCAGGGTATATGCTGATGATGGCACAGGTAAGCCAGGTTCTGAATTAACCAATGGATCAACTATTGCGCAAAAAACCTTAAGCAGTATTAAGAGCGATGTTGATGCAGGAAAATATACCACTGTTAATTTTCCTTCTGCGATAGCGCTACCAGTTTCAAAAAAATTCTATGTATCAGTAGATGTTAGCAATTTTACATGGTCTGTACCAGATAATATTCGTGATTCTATTTGTGTAACTACCACCGCCCAAAAACAAACTGCCAATACTGCCTGGGGTTATGATAATGCACCCGCAAAATGGAAAACCTATTCAAAATTATGGGATGCTCCTCCTGCTTATATAGACCCACTGGAAGTTACTTTATTTGTATTTCCTTATGTTAGTACATCTGCAGGTGGCTGTGGGGTATTACCGGTGCAATTATTATCATTTACTGCCAGCCGAAATACGGGCAATGTAGACCTGAAATGGCAAATTGCCAGCGAATTTAACATGAAAGGCTACGAAGTAGAAAAAGCTGATAATAACAACCTGTTTAAAACAGTAGCTACCATTAATGCAGTAAACAGCATTAAAAACGAAACCTATGCTGCAACTGATAAAAATGCCTTTGGAATCAGCAAAATCGTGCAATATCGGCTTAAACAAATTGATGGTGATGGCAGCATTACCCATTCACGAATTGTTACGGTAAATGGCGACAATGCTAATACCGACCTAGTATTTGCCAATCCTTTTATTGGTGCGCTTTCACTACAATTAAACCTAACCCAAAACACAACTGCCAGTTTCAGGCTGTATGATATACAGGGAAGGGTTGTTGCTTCTCAGCCAGCAGCGCAATATGCTGCGGGGACCAATAATATTCAAATAAAAACCAGCAGCCAATTAAAACCAGGCAGCTATTTGCTGGAAATGATTGCAGGCACCGAAAAGAAAGTATATAAGATTATAAAGCAATAAATGCTTTTACTGTATAAAAAAAGGCTGCATATTTTGCAGCCTTTTTTATTGCTATACTCACAAAAACTAAATTATTATTTTGTAACCTGGCATTAAAGCAACAGGCAACTTTACTTGCGTCGCACACTTGTGCCACATGAAGTATATCAGCAGTAAAAGAATTACTTTTTAGCTGCCTTTTTTGCAACTACTTTTTTAGCTGGTGCAGCCTTTTTAGGCAGCTTTTCTGCTTTTTTTGCTACTTCAGTTGCTACATTTTTTGCAATAGGTTTTGCAACTGCTTTTTTAGCAGCTGCAGCTTTGGTAGCTGTTTTCTTTTTTAAGCCATGAACCAACAATTTGGCGGCTTTTTTTATTCTTTGCTTAAATTTTTTCTCGCCAATGGCTTCTTTAAGTGCCGATAAAGCATTCTCTAACTGCTTCTCAATAAGATCCCTGGTAATTAATGATTCACTGCTTTCTTTTGCAGGTGCCGTAGTTTTAACAGATGCCATATATTAGTGTTTCTTCAAAATTAACAATAAGATAATACACCCAATGTTAAGTTTTGAGTTAAACACACGCTAAAATTAAATGGCACTATTATACTAAGCCCTATTGTTGCACGGTAAAAGGCCATAAATAGTACGCCTGAGGCGTTTCTTCTTCTTCTACACGTTGTGGCTTTGCGACTGCACTTAGTTTCTTTTCCAGTTGATGTAACATTTCAGAGAAAACATATCCATCTTTGGATGTGGTAAAAAAACGTTCCCCGTTCTTTACCTCAAAAGCCCTTTGGCCGGACACCAATTCAAATATCAGGTGCAGCAAGGTTTTTTTCAGGTCAAAATCAATGGATTGTTTTGTGTCTGTATAAGCTAAGCAGCTTAGCTCAATTACAATTCTTTGGGCAGCGTGCTTTTTGCTCTCGGCTAATACGAATGACTTAGCAAGATCATTCGCAATTTCAATTACGGTTGACATGGTTTAGGGGTTTATTGGATTACGCAATAAAATTAGGTTCAATTCTTTCAGCTCAATAGAATAATCCGATAAACGGATATCCCTTTTGGGCTTCATTTTTTGGCAGATAAGCATATGTCAGGTGTTTTAATTTTTAAAAACTGGCTTTTTTAAAATTTTATGGAACAAAAAGGTATATCTGCATCAAATTCAAAATATGTACCAACAATAAATAAGCAAATAATAAATTGATAATCAATAACTTAAAAACAAAAATTGGAAAATCACCATCCACTAAATAGAAAAAAATTCCATTTAACGGAATTATTTTTCGAATGAATAGCGCTTAAAATAATGTACGATAAAATCTTTGGCAGGGTTTAACAACAGAACACCTAAATTGAACAGAAATGATTAGTTAATATAAAGCTGCCACAGCCATGCAACGTTTTATACAACTATATGGTCAACAAAACATACCCGGGTTACTATGGATGAAAAAAAGCTGGTAAAGGAATGTTTAAAAGCCAATCCACAAGCACAGCGGCAATTATATGATTGCTACGCTGAAACCATGCTGGGTATATGTTACCGCTATACCAAAAGTGTAGCCGATGCAGAAGATATTTTACAGGATGGCTTTATAAAAGTATTTAATAATCTGCACCAGTTTAGGGCAGAAGGTGAACTGGGTGGATGGATTAGAAGCATTATGGTGCGTACAGCATTAAACTATTTAAAAAAGAATAAAAGATACAGTGCCGATCTCTCTTACGATGATATTGAACTTCACCCTGTAACCGATGATAATCCGCAGGTTTCTCTGCAAGCCAAAGAGCTGGCAGATATGATCAGACAATTACCAACAGGCTACCAAACCATTTTTAATTTACATGCCATTGAAGGGTATACCCATGTAGAAATTGGCACCATGCTGGGCATAAACGAGGGTACTTCCCGTTCACAATATGCCAGGGGGCGCTCACTGCTGATTAGCTGGATAAAAAATAGAGAATCTTTAGTTAAACAAAAATATTATGCCGGATAAACATTTTGAAAAACAGGTACATCAACTGCTGGAGGGCTTTCCTTTAAAGCCATCTGCCCCTGTTTGGGAAAAAATTGAACCCCATATCCCTCAAAAGGATAAAAACAGGCGGGCAATTATTTATTGGCTGTTGCTGGCTGGTATTGCCATTACAGGCGGACTGCTGCTGTACACAAATGGCCATACCAACCTTACAAATGCAACTGTAGCAAGCAATACTACTACTTTAGCAAAAGAAAATAGCCTGGATAATACGGCCTTAACACTACAAAATCAGGCTGGCCATAAAACAATAATCACCCAGTCAAAACCAACAGGAGCTATAACAAATACCCATATTTTAACCAATAAAAAAGACAATACCAACACCCGGGAAACTACTAGTTCAATTGAAAACGATCCAGCAACAGATGCTAGTGCCGCAAATAGTCAGCCGACAGAAAAGCCTGGTACATATACACAAGAAAACGACAATACCAACACCCAAAATTTGGATAAAGAAAATATAGCCATTACCAGTCAAACAACCAATCCAGAGTATAACAATGCTATTATAACCAATAAAGAACCGCTGGATAGCAGCACCAATGCATCATCAGCAATAAAAAACACTGCTGTAAACAATGCGCCATTGGTAACCGAAACCAAGAATACCAACACGATTGACAACAATACAGTCGCAGCTGCTAAAAAGCCAGCTATCTCCATCAACACGGCTAAAAAATGGCAATGGGGCATTAGCACCATGGTTGGACGTGCCGATGTAGTAGAAAGCATTTTAAGTGCCGGACAAAATGCCGACAAAAGCTTTCTCGATTACTCCAGCATTACTGAGTTACCAGTAAATAGTTCACGATATAGTTTTAATGTCTCCAAACAGGTAAAGGCCAATGCATCCTTCTCCATTGGTTTATCCCTAAAAAAGCCAATAAACAAAAAATTTAGTCTTATAACAGGTATTGAATACGCCTACCATTCCACCCAAATTGAAACCGGTTATCGTATCGATAGCAATGTAACGGTAATGTTCAATAACAGCATGCAAAACAACCTGGATGTAAGCAGTTATTACAAACCCGGCAATATCAACACCTACAATAACAACTACCAATTAATTCAGGTTCCCATTGTAATAGAGCATAGTTTGCTGCAACAAAAAAAATTCAGTGTGGGCTGGAATACCGGAGTGGCCATTGCGCATATTACCAGTACCAATGCGCTGGTATTCGACAATTTCAACCAGGCATTCTATCAAAATAAATCCCTGTTTAATAAAACCCAGTTACAGGTATTGGGTGGTGTGCAGGTAGCTTTCCCGGCGATGCGCAGGTATCAAATCAATATTGGTCCGCAGGTACAATACAATTTTTCCAACCTGCTAAAAAGCAGCGATTATGGCAATCAGCACTTGTTTAACTATGGTATCAGGGCCAGTATTTATCTCAACAAAAAATAGGGCAAACAGTTAAATCCATTATTGTTAACCAGCAGCAGATCATATAGCTCCGTCCCTTATGTCACTCACTTGTACGGTTGGATACCCTGTTGGGCTTTTATCTAAGCAACAATAAAGCGCTGCTATTGGCCAGTCTTCTATCAGCGGAAGAAGAATGCATTTTTTGGAAAGGGTATTTAGATGGTCTATTTTTGAGTTAGCAGTCATGCCAGCGAATACTTTAATAACTACAAACCTATTTGCCAGACAGTTAAATTCTTCGTAAATTAGTAGGGTGAAAAAGCGAAATGAAAAAGGCCTTGAATTTGAAATAGACAAATTAACTAACTCAATTGAAAATGTAAAATCGGGGGACAGTTTTCCAACTGAAATTTCACTATTAACGAAAGCAGAAGTAAAAAGACTTACCAAGAAAAATAATTGGCAATTCAATTGGGTAAATGAACTTAAAATTCCCACTAGAGAAGTTTATAAACTAACTATTTCGAACAATCCGGCCATAATTCAAGGCGTTATAAGTTTGGAGGTAAAAACTGACCACGTTTATATGCATTTAATTGAAAGTGCACCATTCAATATTGGAAAGAACAAGACTTATTTAGGTGTGCCAGGAAATCTTGTAGCCTTTGCTTGTAAACTTTCGTTTCAGCGTGGTGGAGAAGGATATGTTTCATTTCTTTCCAAAACCAAGTTGATTGAACATTATGAAAAAAGTTTAGGTGCGATACATTTTGGCGGACATAATATGGTAATTACAACAGAAGTTGCACTAATATTGACAAACAAATATTTCAAATAACATAACTATGGGACTTATTAAAGAGCCACTTGATGTAGATTTTGTAGTTGATCCACGGCCGTTAACAAAAGCAGAAGAAAAAGCTATTAGTGATTTCATTCGTGCTGATAAAGAAAAACGTAAACTTAAAGAGCTAAGGGCAAAGGCAAAACGTAAAACAAAACAACTCTCATAACAATCAGCACGAACCGCTAACGAGGATTTAGCAAAATTGGGGCAGGTAAATCTCTACGTAAACAATATGTCTCGTCCTGAAATCAATACACTTCAATTGCTACGTTGAATAACCCTTACAACTTTCATAACCCATTCTGTCGCAAGTATACAGCCAAGCCTTTATAGCGTTGGGTACTTGTTCCATCATAAACCACCATTTCGCTACTACTGCCTTCCCCAAAAGCAACTTTCGCTTCAGTAAAGCTCCATTTACAATCCAACCGTACAAGAGTGCGACGCAAGTAAAGCCCAATAGCCAACAAATGCCGGGTTCAAAAATGTTTAGCTTTGCCTTTCGCCATGCAACAACATATTTACTGCATGGTCAAATGAACCGGCACGGATAATTTCGCCGGCATTTACAAAAAATATTTCATCGGCATTTTGTATGGTGTTTAGTCGGTGCGCAATAATTACCCTGGTGGTGGTAGCGGGCAGTTTGTTTAAAATTTCCTGCAATATTTTTTCGGTAATAGTGTCAATATTGGCTGTGGCTTCGTCTAAAATTAGCAGGTCGGGATTGCGCAATACAGCACGCATAAATGCAATCAACTGCTTTTGCCCCAGGCTTATACTTTCACCACCGGAACTTACTTCTGTATCTAGGCCATTTTCAAAAATGGATAACAGGCTTTGCAAACCGGCATCGGTAATGGTTGCCTCCAGCTGTTGTGTAGTATAATTTTCAAGGTTAGTATTGCCATAGATAATATTCTCCCTTACGGTGCCGGTAAATAAAAAGGGTTCCTGCAGTATAAAGCCAATTTTACTGCTGCGCTCGGCAGGCTGGTAACTACGGATGTCTTTTCCATTTAACAATACCTGCCCTTGTAAAGGATCGTATAACCTTGCAATAAGCGAGGCCGTGGTTGTTTTACCACCACCGGTTGGCCCAACAAGCGCATAGGTTTTACCTTGTTGCAGGGTGAAATTAATATGGTGCAGAATTTCCTGTCCTTGCTGATAACCAAAAGAAACATCCCTAAATTCCATTACCGGCGCCGGCTGGTTATTGGTATTGGTGTCGGGTATTATGGGCAGGTTGGTTTCCATGTTTAAAATATAGGAAATCCTGTCCCACCCTGCCATGGCCACCTGAAAGCCTGTCCATAAGGCAGCCAGCTGGCGCAGTGGATTATAAAAGTTAGTGGCATAGGCCAAATAACTTACCAGCAAGCCTATGGAAAATTGCCCATGGGCAATTAGGTAAATACCAAAAGTGAGTACAATTAATTGCGCCATACCGGCAAAAAAGCCATAAACGGGAATAAATATATTATTGGCAATACCCGCTTTTATAGCGGTGGTATAGTTCTGGTTATTGGCGGTTTCAAAGCGGTTGCGAAAATAATCTCTGCGGTTAAAAGCAATAATTACTTTAAAGTTTTGCAGGCTCTCCTGTATTTCGGCACTTAGTCCGCCGGTGCGCTGCATGCTGCGGGCATTTCTTTTCTTGATCCAGGGCGAGCAGAATTTGGTGATGATAAAAATTAACAGACCCGGTAATAAAGTAGCTGCACCCAATTCAACATTTATGGCCAGGAGAAATATACCCGCCCCAGTCATAGTGGCAATGGTACCTATAAATTGCATTAACGACTGCGAGAAAAACTGGTTGATTTTATCGGTATCATTATTTACCCTGGAAATAAGATCGCCGGCTTTATTTTGGTTGAAAAATTCAACGGGCAGCTCCTGTAACTTGTTAAAAATGGTATTGCGCAGTTTAAACAGCATTCTTTGCCCTACCCCGCCCATTAACCTTGTTTGCAGGTAGCTTGCAACGAATGCCACCATATACATGCCCAGCAAAATACCGGCCCATAGCAGCACACCATGATAGTCTTTTTTTACAATGTAGGTATCAATTACATGACCAGTTAAATAAGGGCCTAACAGGTTAAGTCCGGAATTTATAAGTATGGCCACCAATGCCAGCAACAGGTTGCTACGCTCCTCCTGTATTAACAGCAGCAGCTTTTTTAGTGCACTTAACGAAGAAGTTTTTTGCTGTTGATCAGCAATATTATTTAGGTTGTAATTCATAATTGCTTGTACTCTGCTGTGAATTAAAAATCTGGATATATTCCGGGCTTTGCTTTAATAAGTCTTCATGTTTGCCGGTGGCAACAATTTCACCTTCCATCAACACCATAATCTGGTCGTAATGCGTTACGGCTGCAATTTTTTGTGTTACAGAAATAAGGGTAATACCGGGATAATTTTCCTTCAGGTTGTTTAATATTTTTGCTTCGGTATTGGTATCAACCCTGGCGGTAAAATCATCCAGTAATAATATTGTAGGATGAATGGCCAATGCCCTTGCCAGCATAATACGTTGCTTTTGCCCGCCTGAAAGGCTGGTGCCCCTTTCAGAAACTATGGTATCCAGTTTATCGGGCAAGGCATCGATAAAATCTTTTAGTTCGGCAGTGGCAATGGCTTTGGCCAAAGATGCATCTGTTACCGTGTTACTAAAGGCAATATTCTCTCTGATGCTCATATTAAATAATATGCTATCCTGAAAAACAAAACCTACCTGGCTGTAAAAGTTTTCTTTGTTATACATGGCCAGTGGGGTATCATCAAAATTAATACTGCCGCTGCCCGGTTGTATTAAGCCCATAAGCAGGTAAAGTAATTGTGTTTTGCCTGCAGCAGTTGGCCCTATTACCGCCAGGGTAGAACCCCCATTTACCGTGAAGCTTATATGCTGTAAAGCAGGCTTTTCCCCATAAAAAACAGATACATCATTAACGGCAATATTTCCTTTAAGAGTATGCTGCAAAGTACCTTCTGCAGCTGGTTCTGGTACATCCAACACTACTTTTATACGTTGAAAGCTGGCAGTAGCTTGTGCAATAACATTGCTCATAAAACCAATTACCAGAATGGGGAATATCAATAAGGACAAATAACTGCTGAAGGCAGAAAAATCTCCCAGGGTCATGGTATCGCTAATAACAAAATGGCCGCCAATGGTAAGTATTGCCAACCCAGCCATATTAGCGGTAAAAATGATCACAGGAATTAATCCGGCAAATAGTTTAAGTATACTTAATCCCAGGTTTTTGGCTTCTGTATTGGCAGATAAAAATTTATTGTATTCCAGTTGTTGAGAATTAATTACCCTGATGATGGCAGCACCAAGAATGCTTTCATTAATTACTTTGTTTAACTTGTCTACCACCAGCCTGCTTTGTAAAAAAATAACTCTTACTTTTTTTAATACCAGAAAAAAAGCTCCACCAATAATCGGTATAATGGCCACAATAACCAATGCCAGCTTCCAGTTAATAGAAAACAACATAATACAGGCACCAATAATAATAATGATAGAAGAAGCTATTGACACAATTGCCTGCGAAACAAACATTTTAATAGAATCAACATCAGCTGTTAAATTGGTCAGCAGTTTTGATGGGTTTACCTCCTCTACATAGGCGTGGCTTTGCAGGGATACTTTATAAGACAATTGTGTACGTAAATCTCTGGCTACTTTTTCCGAGGTATATACCTGTACCACACCTTGCGCCCAGGTAAAAATAAAAATTACCAATGCAGCCCCAATAAATGTAATAAGTACCTGCTCCAATTCATAATTGTTGGGCCAGGCATCAATGCCATTGGCAATTATTTTTGGCAAAGCCAGGTTAATGCCATTGCTTAATAAGGCAAAAAATATAAGCATAAAAACCATTCCCCTGTAAGGCTTAAGTAAGCTAAATACACCGGGCGATTTTTTATTTGCTACTGCAGCTTTGTTTAACATGTGGTATCTGTAAATAAATAAAGTTGAAAATTACCTAAATAAAGGCGAGTAAATAAAAGCATGGTAAAAAATGGCCTTGCAATAATGAAACATGCTTTATGAGCCCGGCAATTGTATCGCTATCAGCTTTACTTGCGTCGCACACTGCAGCGCTCAATTGCTCCATCAGCTATTTAAACAACAAATAATAAGTTATTGTAATTACAATATCCATTTATACCTGGCTATTACATTTGGCAAACTTGAGAAACCCCAAAGAGACATAGAAGAAAACAAGGCTATCAAAATAACACAACCGGGCAAAAAAAGAAAAGCGGACAATAAGTTTTACCTTAATTATCCGCTTTTGTAGAGCGTACGGGAATCGAACCCGACCCCGTACACCATTACTTTTCACCTTACTCATAATCAATTATTTATAATTGTAAAACCTATATAAATTCCCCTATTTGCCCGACTTTTTGCCCGACTTTTTACTTACCCTTATGTAATTGTTTAATCAAAGCCCGTTGAGTTTCAACGAGTTCCTTCAACCTATCATTTTCATCTTTAACAGACGTAAGTTCCTTCTGCAGTTTAATAAACTCCTTTTCTGTTAAAGTACTATAAGCACTGGCAGTTTCATTAACCAGGATAGGATCCTCCAAAAACATTCTACCGGTGTTGGTAGTTAAAAATTTATGACTAACGCCATACTCATTAACCAATACATCAATAATTTTTTGATTGTGATGTTCGGGTATGTTGCGGGTTCTATTTATATAATGGCTAATATTATTTTGAGGAAGTCCCAATTGTTGAAGCAATTCCTTCTTATGCCTAAACTTTTTAAAGACCTTCCACCGGTCCTTTTCTACCAAATACAAATACACTTTAACGAAAGCCTGCTCAAAGGGGCTCTGTAAAACTTCTACCAAATTTTTTTTCTGTGTCATAAAAAAAAATGTTGAGTAATTTTTGTAGTAATAAATGATTCTCCCTACATTTGTTTTCGAAGTAAAAATGTAGTAATAATATAAGACGCATTTACTGCCCAAAAAGGAAACAACTGGTAAAAGTTAAGCAATAGCCATTAATTATAACCTCAACACATTCAAAATTGTAAAATGGGAAAGAAATCAAAAAAATCCTTACCGCACAATTGGCGTTTACTTGTTCAACAAGAACTTAAATACCAAGGCGTTACAATAGAAACTCAAAAATTAACCGATCTTAAATTAGGACGGGTAACTGATGAGGAGCTAACAAAAAAAATCCTTCCAATCCTAAAAACAATAAAGGCCAGGCACCAAAAAAAGCTAAAACTAAGCCAGCAATTAAAGGCAGCCTGTTAAATAAACCAATCTTTTTTTATTGCATTTTGAGTAATTTTTGTAGTATTATGAAAGCAAACAACACCCAACTAATTAAGCAAAAAGCGCAGGAACTACTTGCGGCAATTAATGCTAGTCCCGGTACCATCACGCTTGGAAACCATGTAATTGAAAAAGATATCAGGTTTAAAAAAGACTTGGCAAAAAACAAGTTACTGCTGCGCCAAATGGTACAAAACCAATGGAACAAAAAATACCATTAACACCACCGCAATATGAACCAGTTAGAAAAATTCAACTACCACCTCACAGTATTCCTGGCCTACAACCAACGGCTTGTAAAACGCGACTGGAAAAACGAGGTGGAAGAAGAAATAGTTCGCTCAACAGAATACTTCCACTGCCAACGGGCAGCCATGTTAATGCCGCCTGAAATGTTCTCACAATTGCTCACACCAAACAACAATAAATAACAATGAAACGCACACTCACATTCCTGCTGCTCCTGGCAATTGCCTTCACGGCATGCCAAACAGCAAAGCAAACCGTAGTATACCAGTACATACCGGTACACATTAGCGGCGATACCTTCTATCGCATCAACCGTTGCATTTTATATACAACAAAAGATACTTCCTATCTCCTCAAAAAATTACCCATAAAATGCCACTAATGCAGCAGCCCATCTATACCATACAGCAACTCATCATAGCAAAATATGGCGAGGAAAAATTTGCCCTCGGTTGCGAGTTCGTAGCCCGTTGGCTCAACACCTGCAAACAAGGCTTCTGGTGCGGTAATGATATACTTACAATGTGTACCACAAACGATTTTCAATTTAAACTCCTACCCATCGAAGCTGAGGAACTGCGCAAGCTATTCGGCCTCAAAAGCATAGAGCAGTTATATAGCAATTATGTACCAAGCTCCGGATAAAGCACTAAACATCCGTTGCATCGCACACTTGTACGTTCACAAGTATAGAAGCAATCAAACCAAAACAAATGCTAATAACATTCACCATCATCCTCGCAGCCCTTGCATTCAAAGCATATATGCAGCTGCAGGATGAAGAAAACTAATAAAAAATGGCAAAGCAAAACAAACAAAAATGCATGGTAATATTCACCATCATAAACGGCAAGAAAAACTATATCGAAAACACAACCAACCGTTTCGACAATAAAAAAATACCCGAATACTCAACAGATGTAAATAACGCCATCCCCTTTCTTACAATGAAAGAAATAGAGATTTTCAGTAACAAGCTGCACAATCCTTACAATCGCAAGTTCGAAATGGACATGGCTAACCTCGTAATAAAAGAAGTTGCCCTTCCAAACCCTGATTTGAATTAAAGCACTTTTTACTATCCACAAATAACCAAATTCTGCATATATGAAAATCAAATCGCTATGCCTCATACTGTTTTTCATCATATCACTAATTACATGGGCTACAGCTTGCAGCATATTAAAATCTTCAACAAATGGAGCTTTTGAATTAGATGGCTTTCTGGTTGGCCTACTGTCCGTTGTAAGCACATTTATTTTCTATCTGTTTGCACTACTCATTACATCAAACCATTTTGAGCGCATTCTGGCAATTCTAAAATTCAATGAAGAAGAATTGAACCACGACCCAAATTCAGACGATCAGTAGAAAGAATTACCAGCAAATAGCTTAAAGCTAATTATACAATGCAAGAACAGAATTATTATACGCAACGTTTAGAAAAGCTGGGCATTACAGATGAAGATAATCAGGTAATGCTCTTACGCTACGATGCTGAGGAACAAAAAAATATTTTAAAGCCAGAGCCTGTATTTCGCAAACATGATAAAGGAATTGAAATACTGGTATATACCATAGATAGGGAATGCATCACCATAGAAAAAGATGGTAGCCGGTGGAAAAAGAACTGGAGCATTGTTCGCCTGGAGAAACCAATCACCAAAGAAAATGGCGATTCTATCAAATACCTCATGCCCAAAGGCAAAGGTAGTTTCCCTTTCTTTCCACCACAATTGGTTGATAAATACGATGCCCGCACACCCATAAAAACCTTGTTTATAACAGAAGGTTTTTTCAAAGCATTTAAAGGCGCCATGCATGGATTAGATATCGTTGGTCTGCCAAGTATAACGCATTTAAAAAACAAGGAAAAGAACGAACTACATGATGATATTAAAAAGTTAATACACATGTGCAGCGTTCAAAGGGTGGTATGGCTAACTGATGGTGACTGTTTTGACCTTAGCAGCAAAGTACAGGATGTTAAAGCTGAAGTTGATTTATACAGCCGCCCACGCAACTTTTACAACAGTATTGCCACCTTTAAAGATTTGCTCGACGATTATGAAGGGGATAAATGGTTTATGCATATTGATTGCGACGCCATAAAAGAAGAATACAAAGAAATAAGCCGTTCCGAAATCAAAGGGCTAGATGATGTACTCTGCAGCTTTCCGGATAAAGTCACAGAAATTGTTGACGACATTCAAAACGTTAGTAAACCCGGCTTCTGGTTTAAAAAATTCAATATAACATTAGGCCCCAGCAAAGTGCTAAAGGAATTTAGGTTCAGTAATATAACGGAGTTCTTTCTATGGCATGTGGAACGTGGAGAAATAAGTAAAGACCGCGAATTTATTTTCAATGGTACCCGCTACCGGTACGATGAGGAAAAATCCGAGTGTAAAATAATGGTGCCGGGCGATGCCAAAGATTATTTTAGGGTAGGTACTCAATACTTCAAGTTTGTAAACATTCCCAATAAGTACAAACAAATAGAAAGGCAGTTCCATGCTTGGGACAAAGGCACCATAAAAGACGATCATGGCCCAAACTTCCAAAAGCATATCCCAAAATACCAGGCATTTTGCAATGTACCAGACCATGTAAACTTTCAACAAGCCATTAATGGCTGCTTTAATGTGTACAATCCACTCGACTTTTACCCACAGGAAGAGCCAGCCACACAAGAAGACTGCCCTTCTATCATCGCATTCATGCACCACATCTTTGGTAGTAATACAATCCATTTCACGCATCCGGAAACCAAACAAAAGCAAGAAATAAGTATGATGGATATGGCATTGGATTACGTGCAGCTGCTTTACCAGCAGCCGGCAGAAAAATTGCCAATTCTATGTTTGGTAAGTAAAGAAAATAATACAGGTAAAAGCACTTTTGGCAAATTCTTAAAACAATTACTGGGTGGCAATTGTGCCGTTGTGGGCAACCAAGATCTTGCAGGTGATTTCAATAAACACTGGAGCACCAAGGCGGTGGTAATATGCGATGAAACAAAAATTGATAAACAAACCGTAATTGAAAAAGTAAAATCCCTGTCTACAGCCGATAAAATTATGATGAACAGTAAAGGCAAAGATCATGTGGAAATTGACTGTTTTATAAAATTCATATTCATTACAAATAACGAAGAAAGCTTCATGTTCATGCATGAAGAAGATATACGTTATTGGGTAATTAAAGTACCAACAATCAAACGAGAAAACCCTGGTTTGCTGGATAATATGATTGAAGAAATACCAGCTTTCTTAAGCTTTTTGAACCAACGCAAACTGATTACCGATAGGCTAAACCGTATGTGGTTCCACCCTAGCCTGCTAAAAACAGATGCACTTAAAAAAGTAATAGCCTACAGCCAGCCTCAGGTACAAAAAGAAATAGTGGCCAACATCCGAGAAATGTTTTACGACTTTGGCGTAGATCAAATATTGCTAACCCGTAAAGACATTCACCAGAATTTCTTTAAAAACAAATACGAAGCCAGCTACATAGAACGCATTTTAAAGGACAATCTTAAAATTGATCAATACCACAAGCTGGATTTTACCCAAAAGGATATGTTCGATAACCCCAAAAAAATCTATGTAAGTACCCGTTATAGTTATCCAGCTTGGATGAGTAAAGCGGAGGGAAAAGATGTAGAACGTGTAGAAATCAATGGCCATGGCCGCCCATATATATTCCTGCGAAGTCAATTTATAAATCCGGAAGAAGAAATACCAAAAACGCCTGAACAGGAAATGCTAAATAGTACAATATCATCAGTTGACGGGGCTTACAAAGACCCACACTATATAGCACCTATTTCAAGTAGCGAAATTCCTTTCAACTAAACAACAAGCTCATGAAAGTTTGCAAAAATCACTATACATATTTTGACACTAGCTAAATCCAAACTAGCAGCTTTACTTGTGTCACTCACTTGTACGTTCAAATCAATAAGCACCAGAAGGCCAAATTTAATCTAAACGTTGCACTAATCTTCGCATATTAAAATTGGAAAAAACAATTACCAAATACACATTAAATAATAGCGGTACTATAGAATAGAATTGGAAATTCTTATTTATCATATTTCCCAATATACAAAAATATTCAACAATAAAACCATCCCACCATGCCACAAAAATTCAATGACAACGACCTGCTCACCTGCTACCAGGCAGTTGAAAAAGGTATAAAACGGGTTCAGCTAATGGAAATGTTCAATATAACCTGGGAACAAACCTTAGAAATGTATCATCAGGCCACATTAAAGCATGGGCCTCGAAGCAAGCAAAAACCATTAAAAAAACCACCGGCCGGCAAACGCCACCAGCCACCACCCAAACAAGAAAAAGTGTATCACCGCCCTTTTGTACGTATCAAAGGTCAATACAGTAACCGCAGCCCATACGGAATAGCCAGTCCGGGTATAAATTAAAACAGTAATGGCACCAACAGCAAAAACATATTTCAGTGGAGCAGGCCTGATGGATATTGGTTTAAAACAGGCTGGAATTAATGTAATACAATCAGTTGATTTAGATAAAAGAGCGGTTTCATGCATGCAAATGAATTCCCACTATTTCAATCATCGCATTATTCTGGAAGATATTAAAGAAATGACAGTGTTAGATCAGCCCAAAACAGATATACATTTTTTCACTTACCCCTGCAAAAAATACAGCACCATCGGCGATATCCACGGCGTAAGAACCGGTGATGACTTATTTCTGCATGCACTAAGGCATATCGCATTAGAGCAGCCGGAAATGTACTGGGTAGAAAATGTACCAGGAATGAAAATGTTTAAGGTAGTAATGGAAGCAATGAGCAAATTACCTGGTTACTATGTAACCATATTTTGCCCCTTGGATGCTTCGCTATGGCTACCCCAGCGCCGGGAACGCTTAATTCTTGTCGCTACAAAAAAGCCTTTCTCCATAACCGCACCTGCAGCAGCTGAAAAAATACCAACTATAAAAAACATATTGGAAAACAATGTTGATATCAGAATAAATGAATCTGTAATAGCCAGAATTAAAGGCCAGTACCGCGATAAACCAATAATTGTTGATCCAGAGAATCAAAATAGCATTGCGCCAACCTGCGTGGCTCACTATAGTAAGGATATGGGTACCAGATTGGTTAAAGACAAAAATTATCAATACGGCGTAAGGCCATTTACAATAAGAGAATATGCCCGTTTGCAAGGCATCCCGGATGATTACAAACTCCCCAACTTGAATTATGCTTATGAGTTAATTGGGAATGGCGTAGCCGTTCCAAAAGCTAGATGGATGGGTGAACAGGCAATCAAATATTTCAATACAAATAAATTAGCATGACATGCCAAAGCAAATACCAATATTATTTAGCCCCCCAATGGTCCAGTCTCAACGGGCCGGTATAAAAACAATGACAAGAAGAATAGTAAAGCCCCAACCAAATGAAGACGGAATATCATTCATGAAAAATCCGCCACTTGACTGGGAACAGATTAATAAACAAGAATGGAAGCCCTGGAAATTAGAAACAGAAGAAGGCGAATCAATTTCTTTAAAATGCCCCTACGGCCAACCAGGCCATATCCTTTGGGTGCGTGAAACATTTTATGCCTATGGATCATGGGCCATCGACAAATTTGGAGCAAAATTTTCTGATAAAACCTTATCATTTGGGGATTACAAATACGCTGATAATCCCCCAGTAAAAGTTGAATTAAAAAGAGGATCATTATTAGGCTGGTACAAAAGGCCATCCCTATTCATGCCCAAAGCTGCCTGCCGAACCTGGTTAGAAATAACCAACATCAAGGTTGAAAGATTACAGGATATTAGTGAAGATGATGCAATTGCTGAAGGAGTAATTGAGTACCAGGATGGCACTTTCAAAAATTATTTTAAAAAGAAAGGTTTAAGAGAACAAGATGGTGTTGAGTGCCTATTAGCTAAAGGTTCATTTCAATCGCTCTGGCACTCAATCAATGGCCAGGAAAACTGGGATAAAAACCCATGGGTTTGGGTTATTTCCTTTAAGGAGGTAACAAATTCGTTTTAAAACATTCTATACAATTATGAGGAAGGTTACATACTTATATCAGAAACCACAATTCTCATACTGTTACAAACTGTTACATCCTTATTGCCACTGCATTTCAGCTGGGTAATCCAATGTGGCAGAAGAAGTAGAAGTTCACTCGGCGGCCAAAATTCAGGCATGGGGAGGGCTAACCAAGTTAAATATGCAATTTTGGCAGCTTTTATTTGTACTGTTACAACTGTTACAAACCATTATAAAAATCTGTGCCAATTCAGTAGTGGCAAATGTTACAGCATTGTAACAGTATTTTAGAAACCTCAGATAAATACCGTTTACTGTTACAAACTGTTACAAAACTGATACAAGCTGTTACAAACTGTTACAATAATAGTGTTACAATTATAATTAGTTAATAATCAATAAAATAAAGAGTGCATTAATAATTTGTAACAGCAAAACCCTCATTTTCAAACGCCATAAAATTCACTTTACAATGCAAACAACTGTAGCTCCCAGTCCTGTTACACTAAAAAACATTACATGGGAAACCAATTACAACAACAAAATGGGTTGTTTATCTATGCTCCACATAGATATTAAGCCGTCCCGTATGCCACAGCAATCAGTAATAGAAAACACAATTATTGAAATTGCCACTGCAGATAATAGTTACCCGCCAACACGCTATAAATTACACTGGCTGCAACCCATGTTATTAAACAATGTGCCGGAGCTGGTAACCTACCCAAGCCATGCCATGAGCTATGTGGAATTTTATAAATTCCTACGCCAAAAATATGGGCCCAATATATGTGGCGCTACTGAAATGTGTGTGTATTATTATTTGCGTTGCGTTTGAGTAATTTTTGTAGTAATTACTGCATTTTTAATTAATTTGCTGCCACAACAACCACACTGGCCTTGGATAAATACTATAGCATAACAATACCGGTAAAACCATATATCCAAAAATATATTCAAAGTTTATATGGCACACCAGTAAAATTTACAACAGAGAACTTCTTTGGCATGACGGTCTTGGGCTTCCTCGACCGCAAATTTTATTTTCGTCAAAACAAGGAAGTAGTACATCGCAGTTTCGATAAATTCAGCAGCCAAATGCAAATGTATTTTCCCCGCTGGTGGATGCTGCAGGCGCACTTTGGATTAGATCTTCCACCCCAAAACATCATACTACTAAACAAATTGTTCGAGGAACGTTTTGAGGAAGACCTTGCAAAGCATTGCCGCCTGCAGGAAATATGCGGCGTACAAATAAAACACAGCATGGAGGAGTTTTGCAACCTGCACAATATTGTGGTAGATGAAGATATTAGCGAGGATGCCCTAAAGAAAAAAGAGTACCGCACCCGGCAACAATTCTCAAAAGACTTTATTGCAAATGTGTCCTCCGCAAAAACCCACTTTATGCAAACAAATCTCTTTAATTGATCAACTTCTTTATTGCAAATCTGTCCTTCAATAAAATAGTAAATATTATATTATTAATCTGGTTTGCATAGGCACCATATAAAAAAAGAGGGGCGTGTAAAAACATGCCCCTGTAAATCCTTTTTTACCTTAAGAAATTTCAGATACTAATTTACAACA
>NZ_WHPF01000060.1 GCF_013106755.1 Limnovirga soli
GAACTATGCGATGGCTTAGACAACGATTGTGATGGAGAAATAGACGAAGACTTCCCGCTGGTAACCTACTACTTTGATGTAGATGGCGATGGTTATGGTAACATCAATTCGCCTATCCAGGCAAGATGTTTCCAACCGCAAAATACCGTAACCAATAGTTTAGATTGTGATGATCAAAATGCAGCTGTACATCCCAGCGCACCTGAACTATGTGATGGTTTAGACAACGATTGTGATGGAGAAATAGACGAAGACTTCCCGCTGATTACCTACTACTTTGATGTAGATGGCGATGGT
>NZ_WHPF01000061.1 GCF_013106755.1 Limnovirga soli
CCTGTTACCAGGCCTCCACTGCTGATCGTAGCGATGCCGCTATTATTACTTAACCAGCTGCCGCCAGCGGTTGCTTCACTTAGATTAATCGTATGACCTACACATACACTGTCAGGCCCGGTTATTGGAGCAATCACCGGTATGGCAGATACAACAATGGTTTTGCTTACACTATCACTACAACCCGCTGCATTAATCACCGTATAACTGATGCGCACCGTGCCGGCACTAATACCTGTTACCAGGCCTGTATTACTGATCGTGGCGATACCA
>NZ_WHPF01000062.1 GCF_013106755.1 Limnovirga soli
GATGAAGACCGCGAATCGTTTGGAAGAAATTGATGACAGGGAATGTGTTAGAGATTTTTTTTAAGGGATAAAGCCTGCACGATAACAGGCCTTATGTATTATGGCAGTAGCAAACTATTTTGTTTTTGAGATTGGGGGTTATATTGGTGTTGTCCTAAATTTTAGGCCTTTTACCATCTTATATTCCGGGGAGGTTGCGCCGAAAATACTTTTTACATAGTCTTTACTTTTTGTGGCCGTATCTAT
>NZ_WHPF01000063.1 GCF_013106755.1 Limnovirga soli
TTACAGCAACCGCAACGGGTGGCACAGCACCATTACAATACAGCATCGATGGAACTACCTACCAGGCTGGCAATGTATTTAGTGGAGTAGGATCTGGGACCTATACCGTAAGTGTAAAGGATGCCAATGGATGTATCGGCACAACAACAGTCACCGTAAGCAATAGTGGGGCTGCAACCGTAACCGCAGGTAGTATAACAGCGAGTTGTGGTAATAGCAATGGCAGCATTACAGCAACAGCAACC
>NZ_WHPF01000064.1 GCF_013106755.1 Limnovirga soli
ACTGAAGGCCGCGAATCGTTGGCAGAAGTTGATGACAGGGAATGTTTTAGAGATTTTTTTAAGAGATAAAGCCTGCACGATAACAGGCCTTATGTATTATGGCAGAAACAAACTACTTTGTTTTTGAGATTGATGGTTATAATGATGATATCCTAAATTTTAGGCCTTTTACCATCTTATATTCCGGGGAGGTGGCCCCGAAAATACTTTTTACATAGTCTTTACTTTTTGTGGCCGTATCTAC
>NZ_WHPF01000065.1 GCF_013106755.1 Limnovirga soli
CAGCAGCGGAGGCCTGGTAACCGGCATTAGTGCCGGTACGGTGCGCATCAGTTATACGGTGATTAATGCAGCAGGTTGTAGTGATAGTGTCAGTAAAACCATTATCGTATCTGCCTTACCGGTAATCACACCGATAGCAGGCCCGGACAGTGTATGTGTAGGTCATACGATTAATCTAAGTGAAGTGACAGCTGGCGGCAGCTGGTTAAGTAATAATAGTGGTATCGCCACCATAAGCAGCGG
>NZ_WHPF01000066.1 GCF_013106755.1 Limnovirga soli
AACCACATCCGGCGGCAGCTGGTTAAGTGATAATAGCGGCATCGCCACCATTACCAGCGGAGGCCTGATAATAGGTATCAGTGCAGGTACCGTACGCATCAGTTATACGGTGATTAATGCAGCAGGCTGTAGTGATAGTGTAAGCAAAACCATTGTTGTATCTGCCTTACCAGTGATTGCTCCTATAGCCGGCCCAGACAGTGTATGTGTTGGTCATACGATCAATCTAAGTGAGGTAAC
>NZ_WHPF01000067.1 GCF_013106755.1 Limnovirga soli
ACATCCGGCGGCAGCTGGTTATGTGATAATAGCGGCATCGCCACCATCACTAATACTGGCCTGGTAACAGGCATTAGTGCCGGTACTGTGCGCATCAGTTATACGGTGATTAATGCAGCAGGTTGCAGTGATAGTGTAAGTAAAACCATTGTTGTCTCTGCCTTACCGGTAATCGCTCCGATAACTGGCCCAGACAGTGTATGTGTAGGTCATACGATTAATCTAAGTGAAGCAACTGCA
>NZ_WHPF01000068.1 GCF_013106755.1 Limnovirga soli
AAGGTTGTTGTTGTGGTGGCAAAAAAACATTTGAACAAACACATTTACCATTTGGATGGGAACTATTGCCATCTGGACGAACACTATTGCCATATGGACAGACACTATTTCCATGTGGATGAACACTATTGCCCTATGGACAGACACAAATGCCATCTGGATGGACACTATTGCCATGTGAATGGACACTATTGCCATGTGGACGGGCAATTCTGCTGCTGTTGGCGTCACCGCCAAC
>NZ_WHPF01000069.1 GCF_013106755.1 Limnovirga soli
CCCACCCGTTGCGGTTGTGGTGATACTGCCATTGCTATTACCACAACTGGCTGTTATACTGCCCGCTGTTACCGTTGCAGCTCCACTATTACTTACGGTGACTGTGGTTGTGCCGATACAGCCATTGGCATCTTTTACACTTATGGTATAGGTGCCAGATCCTACTCCGCTAAACACATTGCCAGTCTGGTAGGTAGTTCCATCGATGCTGTATTGTAATGGTGCGGTACCACC
>NZ_WHPF01000007.1 GCF_013106755.1 Limnovirga soli
AATTCGCTTCGTAATTCATCAAATTTGCTTGGTAATACTTAAAACTTGCCCCGCGTAGCGCTGCCGTACAAGAGTGCGACGCAAGTAAAGCCTCCCAAAGGCAATGCTGCCGGGCTACTAATACAGCGTATTGGTTAATTTGGGCTAATTTTACTTTTTACCCCAACTTATGCAACGCAAAAAACTTGATGTAGACATTATCAACGATATTTTAAAAGCTACCATGGAAGCCTATCCTGCATCGGTTTTTGTGGAAAGCCTGTTTCATCAATACCACGAGAGGGGCGGACTTAGTAAAAAACAACTGGAAGGCCTGTACCAGAAAGCACTTAAAGTGCCCGGACTTGGCGTAGCCAAACTGGCCACCCTGGAAGCAGAAATTCTAAAAAAGCCTACCAGATATAAATCTACCCTGCCGCCGACCAAACCCTTGTACGAAAAAGATACCAGGCCCGGCGAATTGATTGAAGCCATACTGGCCAAATATCCGCAACACAAAAGGGTATTGTTCTTTAAATCGAAATACGATAACAATGATGCCTTTTCGCCAATGGATATGGCTGAACTGGAAAAATTTGCCAAACTATTATTATAAAACACCTCCACTGTCAATAGTTGTATGAACGAGATTATTATTAACCAAACAAAAAAATGGATTGAGCAAGTAGTAATTGGTTGTAATTTTTGTCCGTTTGCCGCCAAAGAATTTACCCACGATACCATTGCTTACCGTGTAGAAAGCAGCCGGGATATAAAGATTTGTCTGCAGGCATTTTTGCAGGAATGTGAAAAGTTAAGGGATGATGCTGCCATTGCTACCAGCTTTTTAATTTTTGAAACTGCTTTTACCAAATTCAGGGATTACCTGGATTTTGTGGCCCTGGTAGAAAAACACCTGCGTAAACATGGGTTCGAAGGGGTATTTCAGGTAGCCAGCTTTCACCCAGATTATTGTTTTGCCAATGCACCGGCAGATGATGCCGCCAATTATACCAACCGCTCCATTTACCCCATGCTTCACCTGCTAAGGGAAGCGGGTATGGAACAAGCTTTAACCAATTTCCCTAATCCCGGTACCATACCAGAGCGCAATATTGCTTTTGCCCGGGCAAAAGGAACCGCTTATATGCAGCAATTACGTGAAGCCTGTATGCAATTATAGTTTTGCAGGTTGTCGCAGGGCGGGTTTCCTATCTAAAATCATATTAAAAACCAACGTGCATCATGGTTTTGGGCTATAAGACAGAATACCTTGTATGTCTAAAACAATTGTGCCATGAAACGGTTACTGCTACTGGTACTATTACTACCGGTACAACAATTAATCGCCCAAAAATGGGCCAAAAACTACGACTTTGTAGACCAATGTATTTGTGGTTTATCTAAAGTGAGCAAAAACAATTTAATAGGTTATGTTAGTATAGACGGTACGGAAGTAATAAAGCCACAATACTCCGAAGGCTTTACTTTTAGTGAAGGCTATACTGCTGTTAGAAAAACAGATAAATGGCTGTATATAGACAGTACCGGTAAAGCAGTTACCGACGAAATTTTTGAAGATGCCAACAGCTTTAGCGAAGGGCTGGCAGCCGTATCCAGAAATGGGTTATATGGATATATTAATACCAACGGCAAACTAATCATTGCCTACGAATTTTCAACAGCCCGCAATTTTATGGAAGGCATAGCACCCGTATCTAATAAAAAGGGTTTTTGGGGATATGTAAATAAATCCGGCAACTGGGTAATACAACCACAATACGATTTTGCCGATTGCTTTACCAATGGGGAAGCCCGTGTAATAAAAGGCGATAAAGTATATTATATAGATAAAACCAATAAGCAATTACACGAATAAGTGGCTTTATGGTTGTTTTATGCAGGCATTATGGTGATTATAACATTTAATTGTGCCAAAAGCAGTTATATATTATAAATAAAGGTGGTGGTTAGTTTTATATGTGTTTACTTTAAATATGTAGGGGGAATGTTGTTTTGTACATGCAGCGCAATATTCACTTTTACCAAATTGATTTTAAAAGTAAACATCAATAATGCAAAACAAAAAAGACCTTACCGTATCTAAATTCTTATTTCTGATGGTAATACTATTTGCCGTAATGGCTTTAATTGTTGTTATAGCCGTGGCTGTATAAACTATTGGTAGTACGCAATATTAGGTAATAAATACGCAATGTAAAACGGGTATGGTTTTGCGTTAGGCAAACTATATCCCATAACGAATAATTTATATACGGCAAGAAATATGGAGATATAGCCCTATTTATGGTGCTTAAGCTAAAAGCTTTATTTGGTGCATCATAAATTTCCCTATCTTTCGAACCTTAGTTTTTAAACCAAGGAATACAATTGTTTAACTGGTTGCTGCTGTTCTAGCTGTTGTTGCATACAATATGCATCTGGAATTGACATGAGCATGTGCACTGCCTCTATTGGCGGTACACAATTTATAACACTGTAAACGATGGGTAAGCTAATAGTGAATTTAAAAATGTCAGTTGTACTAATAAACAGAATAATTATATGCAGCCAGTAAAGTTTAAGCCCGCCAAATGTTCCAGCCTGCCCGAAGACCTTAAAAAGGCGGTAGCCAATTATTTTTCTGAAAACAAAGTATCGAGCTATGGTGATAGTGAAATGATTTTTAAAGTTGCTTTTTGGCTGGTGGCCTGGGTAATTACCTATTTTACCATTATACTGGCTAAAGATAATTTTCTACTGGCAGTTACCTGCGGACTGATACATATGTTTACCCATGTAATGATTGCCTTTAACATTACACACGATGCCAACCATGATGCCATTTTTAAATCGAAAAAGCTAAATACTTTTTTTGGGTATTTTATAGAATTGCTGGGTTGTAGCCGCAATATGTGGATACTATCGCATAACCAGGAACACCACACTTATATTAACATAAGCGAGCACGATAATAATATTGAAGGCTACGGTATATTGCGGTTAACTCCAGAAGATAAATGGATGAAACACCATAAATACCAATGGTTATATGCACCGTTTGTGTATGGCTTATCTACCTTAAATTATGCTACCCTTCGCGATTTTAAGATGATTGCCAAATATGCCGCATCGGGTAAAATAAAAATGAATGCCGCTTTTGTGGCTGAATTTGTATTTTTTAAAGTGTTGTATTATGGCTATGTATTTATCATCCCCATATTTGTTTTTGATGTTAGTATATGGATTGTACTTACCTATTTTTTAATAGGCCACTTTGTAAACGGGTTGTTTTTGGCATTGGTGTTTGTAACCGGCCACCTTACCGAAGATACTTTATACCCCGAAGTAAAGGATGACAGAACCATTGATAACAACTGGAGCAGCCATGTAATTTCCACCACAGGCGATTATGCGGTTACCCTGCCTTTTATGCAATGGCTGGTAGGTGGTATTAACCTGCATGTGGCGCATCATTTGTTCCCAAAAGTTTGCCATACACATTATAAAGATATTTCTCCTGTTATTAAAGAAGTGGCCACAAAACATGGTATGGTGTACCGCGAAATTCCCGGTTTTTGGGGCGCCATGCGTTCACATTTTGTATTGCTAAAACAGTTGGGCGTAAACCCTGCTATTGCAGTAAGCAAAGCGTCTGTTGCATAAATAGCAAGTTCCCATCTGCTATTCCATTGATGGTATTTTTATTGCATGTATCCTGTTGCAGCTTAGGCAACCCTACAAGTGTGCGACGCAAGGATGCTTAATAGCGGCGCTGTTGCCGGGTACAAAATGGGCTACATGTTCCACCAATACGTAAACTTTAAAACCAGTGCCCTGTTACGTACAGATAATGGGGCAGGATAATAATTATCAGTATATACCAGGAATAAATCGCTGGCAGGTTTATACCGCCATTGTAAGCGGGTATTGAGGTTTATATTTTTTTGCTGATCGTTATACTGTACAAACGTGGTAAAGAATAATTTATTGGTCATGGTAATATCGAACCTGGGTCCAATTAACCAGAAATTGGTATTACCCCATGGTTTTGGCAAATCGATATTATTATAACTGGTGCTTAAAGTAATACTTACAAATGGCTGAAAACGATAACCCAGGTCTGCGGTTATATTCAGTCGTTTACCATCAGCATAATAACCACCATACCTTGTTGTAAAACCATAGGTAAATAATTTTTGCGGTTTGCTTACATATTCCGTTCCCCATGCATTCCAACGGTGTTGGGTGCCGGTAGCCAAAGTATCTTTACCGCTATTGGTAGGGTCAAATGGCTTAAGCAACTCTACATAATCGTGTGCTACCCATGCCATAAAAGTGTTTTGCTTGCGGTAATTAAATTTATAGGCCAGAAAAGATTCATTATCGGTTTGGTGAAAATTCTCGTTAAAATAATAGGCCGAATTAACCAATGGGCCATGACTTAACACTTTACCTTTTTTAGGGAAAAACAAATAGCTTACCTGTGGATTAAGCTTTATGTAGTTATTGCGGGGTACATAACCTACTTCTGCATTATAGTTTTTGCCCACATACTCATGTTGCCAGGCCACTATCCATTTTTTGGTAGTGTATTGCAGGTTGGCGGCGTGTACAAAATCGTTATTAGATTTGCCGGGGGTAAAAGATTTTAGCATCATGGCTTTACCCGTCCATTTATTATTGGCCGAAGCAAGGTTATACTCTAAGCCAAGATTGCGGTTATACAAAGAGTAAGTAGGTTTGGTAGTATCTTTTCCGGGCTGATAGTTGATGGATTGTTTATTTACCAGCATCAGCTTTATATTAGACCGTGCAAATAGGCGTCGCTGTAAAGCCAGCACTGCAAAATTTTGCGCAGGCAATCCAGTTGCATCTACTGTTTTGGTTTGCATATCCATAATACCAATACGCCAGTTTTTATCAATACTACCGCTAAGTCGGGCGCCATAATTAATGGGTACTCCAAGACCTATACGCCTGGAGAAAAACGGACGGATAGATGTATAGCCAAAATTGGCAAACATATCTGCATTCTCTAAAAAAAACTGGCGGCGTTCTGGGAAAAACAGTTCAAACCTATCCAGATTGGTAACCTGTTTATCTACTTCAACCTGAGAAAAATCGGGGTTGATTGTAAGGTCTAAATTCAGCGATGAGGTTAATGCAATTTTGGCATCGGCCCCAATATCCTTTCTATATTCGGGTTTGGTATGTGTATCAAAGTTTTTATTAAGGCCACCCAAAACATAGGGGATAAAAGATACATTGGTGCCCGCATCGGGTGGTGCTGCATCCCAAATAAGATTGCCCGTATATGCCAGCGAAGCGGTAGGAAACTGTCGGGGTACCGGCGCCCATGCCGATTTTTCAGCTTCTTTAATATCCAGCCGGCTAAAGTTAATACCCCAGGTAGTAATCCCCTTTTTGTAGCGAATAGATTTAAAAGGAATAGCTGCTTCAAACACCCATTTGTCATCATAGTTTTTAACTACTGATGTCCATTTATTATCCCAGCTAAGATCGGCACTGCCGCCATTGTATAAAGCTCCATCCCACTGTGCGCCGGCAGCATTGGCACCAAACGTAAAACCATTGGTTCGGTCGTCAAAAGGGTCAATAAAAAAAATAAAATTATCATTCTTGCCAAAAGCAAAATCGCGGCGTAAAGATTCTACCATATAAGGCCCCGGCTTAACCAGGTTACAAACTGTAATAATGTAAAGATTTTGTGCATCATAGGTCATTCGCACTTCGGTGGGTACTTTGGCATGGCTGGTATCCATGGGTAATACCATAAAAAAATTGCCTGCCACCTCGGCTTGCTGCCAATCGGTTTCATCCATCACGCCATCAATGGTAATGGTTGCAATGGCTTTTTTAATGTGTAATTCAAAAGCACTGTTTTTCTTTTGCGCCATGCCGGTTATGGCAATGCAACAAGCCGCCAGTAGCAAAATCCTCTTCAAAGCAAATTAGTTTTTGGTAAAAATAGATACACAAGATAAGTATACTTCAATTGTACAACTGTATATTTTGCACGCAATCGTTTGATTGGCAGGCCTATTCAATCAGCCATTGGATAACACTTTTTTGTACCAGGGCTTTTTTGCCAAATGCAGCTTTACTTGCGTCGCACTCTTGTACGCCATAACAAATGGCAGCAAAATCTATAAAGAAAAATGAAAAACCAGATCATTGCAAATGCCAGATGATATAAAAATCTAATCTGGCAAAACGAAACTTTTTTCACCAAACCACTTGCCGGTAGTTTTTCAATCTAACATCAACACAACATGTTTTGCATTGGGCAATTTACATCTGCAAATAAGGGTTATACTTTTTCTCGTGCCCAATAGTGGTCTGTGGGCCATGGCCGGGATGAACTACAGTAGCATCTGGTAAAACAAATAATTGTTCGCGAATACTATTCAGCAACTGTTGGTGGTTGCCACCGGGTAAATCGGTACGGCCAATGCTTTCCAAAAACAATACATCGCCACCAATTATAAATTGCTGGGCTTTACAATAAAAGCAAACATGGCCCGGCGAATGGCCCGGTGCCAGTATTACCTGTAATTCGTCTTCGTCCAGGTAAATGGTATCACCGGCATTAATAAAATGCAGCGGTCCTGTATAATTCTCAAAACTAAGCCCCCACATTAAACCGCTGTTGGGGGCAAATTGCAACACCTGTTCTTCTTTAGGCTGTATGTATAATTCAAGATTAAATGTTTTTGAAACCCATTTGTTCCCAAATACATGGTCTAAATGGCAATGCGTATTTAATAATTGAACAGGTGTTAGCTGATGATCTTTTATAAATTGGTGCAGGGTTTCCTGTTCAGCTGTAAAATAACAACCCGGATCTATAATAAGCGCATGGCCTTTTTCGTTCCACAACAAATACGTGTTCTCCTGAATTGGGCTGAAGGTGAATTTTTGAATATGTATCATAACACTATTTTTACAGTCTGTTACCGTATTTATACTAATTTTAATAACTTAAAGAAAGGATATGCAATTTAATAGCAGAAGCTTGGTTTTTATAATTTTTATATCGGTTGCTTTGATTCCCTTTATGGCTGGTGCACAGGTAAATACTGTAGAGTTTGGTAAAAACAGAATACAGTACAAGAAATTTACCTGGAAATTTTATCAAAGCCCTAATTTCTACACCTATTTTAATCAGGGTGGTTTGGAAATAGCCAAATTTGCTTCGCAGGTAGCGGAAGAAGAATTACCACAAATCGAAAACGCAGTGGAATATACTTTACAGCGCCGGGCCAATATGGTTATCTATAACAATTACGAAGATTATAAATCAAGTAATATTGGTTTGGGTATTGATTGGCAAAATCCCGGTGGCGTTACCAAACTGGTAAACAATAAAATGATCCTCTACTTTGATGGTAATAAAAATAACCTTCGTTTACAAATAAGAGAAGGCATTGCCAAAATGCTTACCGATAATATTTTATTTGGAGATGATATTGGTGAGTTTGCCAGCAACCAGGCACTATTGGATTTACCCCAATGGTTAACTGATGGATATGTAAAATATATTGCCGAAAACTGGAGCACAAAAAAGGATGATGCGCTAAAAAATGAAATTCTTAGTGGCGATTATAAGAGCTTTTATCAGTTTGCCTTTACTAAACCCGAATTGGCAGGCAATGCTTTCTGGCACTATATCGCCGAAACCTATAAGCCCGAAAATGTAACCTATTTTCTATACCTGGCACGCTTATACAAAAACCTGAATACCGCTTCTCAGCGTATTTGCAAAAAGAAATTTAAAGATGTTTTGGCCGATTTTATGGTCTATCAGGAAGATCGGTATGTACAGGATATTAAACAACGCCGTAATGCACCAAAGGGAAAACTAAGTGTAATTGAAGAAACCAATAAAGCCGATTACTACCGGTTTGCTGCAAACCCTAATGCAAAAAATAATTCCTATGCAGTAGTGCAATTTAAAAAGGGTGTGTATAGTATAAAATATGTAGATAATTTATACGAAGAAAAAACCCTGCTTACTTATGGAGTACGTACCCGTATAGGCGATATAAACCCCAATTATCCCATTTTAGCATGGGATGGCAAAGGCAGCCGCCTATTGGTTATCTACTCAAAAGAAGGGCAATTGCGCATGTTTGTGTACGATGTTATTGCCAATATAAAGCGATTTCAACAACCCATTGAAGGCTTTGAGCAAATTACCGAAGCCGGTTTTATGTTAGATGCCAACACCCTCTTAATGAGTGCAGTTAAAAAGGGACAAACAGATATTTTTACCTATCGCATAGATAACCAGAAAGTAAAACAAATTACCAATGATGTGTACGATGAACTAGACCCATCCTTTGTTTCTTTCCCTAACAGAACAGGCGTTTTATTCGCATCAAACAGGCCGGGCCCCGATGCGCCAAGTAACGATACTGTTTTACCCAGCAATTATCATTTTAATATCTTCCTGGTAGATCTGTTAAATAATACCGATTTTAAACAAATAACCCAGCTTACCAAAGTAAAATATGGTAATGCCCGCTATCCTACACAATACAATACCAACCACTTTACTTTTGTAAACGACGAGAATGGTATTGGCAACCGTTGGGCAGGTTTTTTTGCTACACAAAGAGATGGTCTGGATACCCTTTATTATATTGGTGATGAAGTACTAAGAAACCCATCCGATAAAGAAATAGATTCAACATTAACTGCATGGCAAAAGCCAGAGCCGGATAGTGTAAGCTATTTCTCTATGTATAAAGATTCTACTTATACCTTCCCATTAACCAATTATCAAAGCGGACTATTGGAAAGCCGTATCGCCGGCAATAACGGTCAGGTGAGCGAAGTACGCCGTGAAGGAGATTTGAAGTTTTTATATAAACTAAAAGTAGATTCTGTTGCATTAAGGCTTAGAAACGTAAATGCCCGGCCTACCGAGTATGTAAAAGAACTATTAAAACGCGACAGGATTGCAGCCAACAAAACAGTAGAGGTTAAAGCCGAAACAGAAAAGGAGGAAGTGCAACCTGCATTTGAATCAGAATTTGACGGCGATAAACCAGATTCTGCTTCGGCAAAAAATACCCAACCAGTGGTACCTGTCGTAGTAAATGATATTATTCAAAGACGCCAGAATATATTATCAAAATCCTCCTTGTTTGATTACCGTAAAAAGTTTAGTGCAGATTATGTGTTGGCGGGTGTAACCAACAATATTCTTATTAATCGTTATCAGCCATATCAGGGGGGCAATGGTCCAATACAGCTTAATAATGGTAACGATCTTAATTTCAGCTTTAGGGTGGGCGTAACCGATGTAATGGAAGATGTTAAGTTTATTGGAGGTGTTAGGTTTGGTACCACACTTTCTGATAAAGATGTAATGTTATCTTTTCAAAACTACCGTAAAAGGCTGGATTGGGGTTTAACCTATTACCGCAGTAATGTTACTAATTACAGTGGCTTTTATGCGCCTGGCAGCATTTTAAATTATTTTGATAACGTGGTAGTAACCAATTTATACCAGGCCAATGTTTCTTACCCGCTCGATGAAATTAGAAGCATCCGTGCCAGCTTTGCATTAAGAACAGATAAAGGTGTTTTAAGGCCTGTAGATTTTACAGGTTACCCTGAACCTGGCGTATTGGGAGTTAAAGATTCTATTGCTTCTTCCATGCTATCAAGGCTTGAATATGTATACGATAACAGTATTAACCCAACCCAAAATATATGGAATGGGTTACGCTATAAAGTGTATTTCGAATACAGTGTGCCCCTTTCCAAAGGCTCTTCTTTAAGTGGTAAAACAACTTATAACCTTGGTGCCGACATCAGGAACTACGTAAAAATATACCGCAACTTTATTTGGGCCACAAGGGCAGCTGCCGATTTCTCTTTTGGCGAAGCTAAAATGATCTATTATCTGGGCGGTGTTGATGGTTGGGTAGGTCCTAAATTTAATAGTGCCAACCAGCCAAAACCCGATAATCAATATGCATTTCAATCCCTGGCGGTTAATATGCGTGGGTTTGTACAAAACGTAGCCAATGGTAATAATACGGTAGTATTAAACAGCGAATTAAGGTTGCCTATTTTTACTACTTTCTTTAATAAACCCATCAACAATGCATTTTTACGTAACCTGCAGTTGGTGCAGTTTATAGATTTAGGTACCGCCTGGAATGGCAGTGTAAAAAATATTGAGCGCCCCACCTATATTTATGCAGGTGCGCCAAATACGCCGGTAAGTGTACGCCAAAAAGCCGGTGGCATAGGCCCGCTGGCGGGTGGTTATGGCTTTGGTTTACGTAGTACCCTATTAGGGTATTTTATGAAACTGGATACAGCATGGCCAATGAATGGTTTATTCCGCGGTAAACCCACCTTGTACTTTGCTTTAGGCTTCGATTTTTAAAACATTTTCTTTTTATACAAAGCCGGTGCAATCATTGTTGTACCGGCTTTTTTTATGCATGGCATCGCCGCTTGTGTCACTCACTTCAGGGTTCCTCTTTCATGGCGGCAAAGCAGGTAAGTTGGTATAACCCATGTTTTGCAATGGTATAAACCGGCTGTTAAAAGCTGATAGTAATACCTTGGTACAAGTGTGCGACGCAAGTGGCGATGCCATAAAAATATATTGCCTGGTTCAAAAAATATTAGCTGTACATTTTGGTAAACAATATTTAGGCTGCATGAACCATTCAAGCATCATATTATTTTTGCCGGCTCAAATGCAACAATAGCATACTATGCTTAGTTTTGTTTCTATGAAAACCTTCGATGAACAACTACAGTTGCTGGTAACGGCAGCACTTGCCGAAGACCTTGGCGATGGAGACCACTCTACGTTAAGTTGTATACCGCCAGGGAAAAGAGGGAAAGCAGTTTTAAAAATAAAACAGGATGGCATTTTAGCAGGGATGGCTATAGCTGAAAAAATTTTCAGGCAGGTTGAACCGGGTATTCAATTTACGCGGCATAAAAAAGACGGAGATGCTATGCTTGCAGGCCAAACCGCTTTTATAGTAGAAGCCGATATACACACCATTTTAACCTGTGAAAGGCTGGTATTAAATTGTATGCAACGCATGAGTGGTATTGCCACACTTACCCACCAATATACGGTTCAACTAAAAGGTTACCATACCCAATTACTGGATACCCGTAAAACCACACCTAATTTCAGGTTATTGGAAAAAGAAGCTGTACGTATTGGCGGTGGCACTAATCATCGCTTTGGTTTATACGATATGATTATGTTAAAAGACAATCATATTGATTATTGTGGCGGACTGGAAAAAGCCATTAATAAAGCCTTTGAATATGTACAACACACTAAACCGGGTTTAAAAATAGAAGTAGAAACCCGCAGTATTGCTGATGTACAAACAGTTTGCCGTATGGGCGTAGGAAAAGTTTTTCGCATAATGCTGGATAATTTTGCACCTGAACAGGTTGCTGCAGCATTAACTATTATTGATAAACAATTTGAAACAGAAGCCAGCGGGGGCATTAATAGCGAAAACATTATTCAATACGCAGCTACCGGAGTTGATTATGTAAGTGTTGGTGGTTTAATTCACCAGGCAAAAAGTGTTGATCTTAGTTTAAAAGCCAGCTTTGAATAATATAGCAGCAGCAGGTTGTACACCTGAATAAATACTTAAAATATGAGTAAAAAAATAAAACCCGATACACATGGGTTTGTATTTAGTACAAATCCCGATTTTAAATTTGAACCAGAAGATAATACCCCACTGGAAACACTTGATGCGGCACAACAAAAATTAAGAATACGATTAGAAACCAAACATCGTGGTGGCAAAACTGTTTCTTTAATTACCGGTTTTGTGGGCAAGGAAGAAGACTTAGAAGTTTTGGGTAAAACTTTAAAAAATTATTGTGGCACCGGTGGCAGTGCCAAAGATGCCGAAATAATTATTCAGGGCGACCAACGGGATAAAATTTTGCAATGGCTTTTAAAAAATGGGTATAAACAAACCAAAAAAATATAACTATTGCCCATGCAGCTATTAAACGCCATTAATGCGGTATATACTTTTTATTCGGTATTATTTGCTGCAACTTTAATAGTGCTGTTTATAGGTTTGCGTATGGCTTACCGTGCTGTTCAAACTGCTAATAATGAAATGATGCAAAAAGCAAAATTTATATTGCTTTTTGCAGTGGTAGCCATGGTTTGTGTACTGGTAGTAAGTTTTTTAATTACCGGCAAAATGCCTGTAATTTAACCTGCGAAACCATTTTTTCTATGGCTGCCATCACAATAAGGTTTATTGGCCGATGCACCGCAGCGGCATAAAGCAGTTTTACCTTTTTTAATTTCTTCGCGGCCATCTGCAAATTTTACTATGCAGCCGGTATCAATAATTAAAGGGCCATTAGGCATTACTTCTACACTGGTTATAGATGCCTGTTCAGCCACAATTAAGTCATCATCATCAATATTTACTGCGGGTACATCCATTTCGTAGCTAAGTGCACCGCTGGGACATTTACTCACCTGGTTAATGATACGCTCTGTATCGGCACCTAGCATATTTATCCAGGGCCTTTCACTGGGGTTAAATACTTCCCTGAGGTTTTTCCAGCATATGGTGGAGTGTATACAGGTATCCGGTTTCCAGATGACAGTAACAATACCGTTGGTATATTTATGAGTTTTAAGTGGCATATACTTTTAAAGTTAAATACAAGTTTACAATATCTATGGCAAATAATTAATTAATAGGCAAGTTATTTGTTATGAATAAACCAGTTGATTTTGACGCCATAAAAAAGGAACCCTGAAGTGAGTGACACAAGCGGCGATGCCATGAAAACCATTGCCGGGAACATGATTTTTTTAGGCAAATTTGTACCTGTATATTTATTAAACCAATTAACACCAAGATGAGAATCCTTTTTAAACGTTTTTTGTTTTGTAGTGCGATAGTTTTGGCTGCCTGCCAAAATGAGCCTAAACCTGTAGAAAGAGATACTACGGTTACCGTGGTTACTTCCTTTAATAATCTTTTTTTAGATAGCATGCAATTGGGTGCTTTTCTGGATAGTAATAGTTTGTTTGCACCACACAAACAGCAGTTTCTGGATTTTTATAAAGAACGTAATTATGAATATGCCTGGTTTGATAGCAGTGGCCTGGGTGAACAGGCGGGTAGTTTTATTAACCTGCTAAATAGCACTATTAGCACATTACAGGATAGCAGTTTATATAATGCCGGTTTAATAGATGTATATAATTCATTTAACGGTAATAGTAAATTAAAACACCGCAGCAATGAAGTATTAAAAACAGAACTTACATTAACCGGGCAATTCTTTGTTTATGCTGCCAAAGTATATACCGGAACGGATAGCAGTATTACAGATCTTGGCTGGTTTATCCCCCGTAAAAAAGTAAACCTTACAGCCTTGCTGGATTCAGTAATTCTTGCCAAAAATAAGGCGGCAGATGAATTTGCCCCATTGAACAAAGGGTATAAAGCCCTTAAAGATGCTTTACCTTTTTATGTACAATTATCTAAAAATATCAGTTGGGATTCTATTGCCTTTCCGCAAAAGCCTATTCATTTGGGTGAATCAGCCGAAATAATTGGCAAAGTGAAAGAGCGGTTATTTGCGTTGGGCGATCTTGCTATTAACGATTCTACTAATATTCTTGACAGTAACCTGTTTGCCGCAGTAAAAAGGTTTCAAAGCCGCATGGGGCTTGGTGTTGATGGAGCTATTGGTGCAAAAATGATTGAAGAGCTGAATGTTACACCCACACAACGTATACAGCAAATACTGGTTAACCTGGAACGTATGCGCTGGATGCCGGCAGATAGTGCGCATAACTATATTTTTGTAAATATTCCCGAATACAAATTATATGTATACGATGCAGACACCCTGAATTTTAGCATGAATGTTATAGTTGGTACTACGGCTAACAGCACGGTTATTTTCTCGGGCAACCTAAAATATATTGTGTTTAGTCCTTACTGGAAAGTGCCTGTTAAAATTATAAAAACTGAAATATTGCCTGGTATTAGGAAAGACCCTGCCTACCTTGCCAAACATAATATGGAGCGTACCGGAGGATCGGATAGTATGCCAGTAATTAGACAAAAGCCTGGTGCTAGCAATTCTTTGGGTAAGGTAAAATTTTTGTTTCCCAATAATTTTGATATTTACCTGCACGATACCCCTAACCGCAACCTGTTTAGCGCATCGAGCCGTAGTTTTAGCCATGGTTGTATACGCCTGGGCGAACCTAAAAAACTGGCTGCCTATTTATTGCGCAATGATACTACCTGGACGAATTACCGCATTGATACCGCCATGAATAATACCAAAGAAACCTGGGTAACATTGCCAAAATCTGTTCCCGTGGCTATTGCTTATTTTACGGCATGGGTAGACAGAAAAGGGGTGCTTAATTTTAGAAAAGATATTTACAACCACGATGAAAAACTGGCTGCCAAGCTTTTTGCCAAACAATAACAACATTGGTAGTAAATTTATTTAGCTGCATACTGTTACCGTAGTACAAGAGTGCGACGCAAGGAACGCCTCATTCTTAATTATCTGCCGGGCCCCAAAAAGTAATATAATAAAATCGGTTTTAGTGCAGAAATGCTAATTCGTCATATACAATTCCTTATTCCATCCTTACCTTTGCGGCCTAAATAAAAGCCTTATGGACTATCGTATAGAAAAAGACACAATGGGCGAGGTGAAAGTGCCTGCCCACGTTTACTGGGGTGCGCAAACCGAGCGTAGTGTAGAAAATTTTAAAATTGCACAGGATATTAATAAAATGCCTAAACCCATAATACAGGCATTTGCTTACCTTAAAAAAGCAGCTGCTATTACCAATACAGCATTGGGTGTTTTGCCTGCTGAAAAATGCGATGCCATTGCACAGGTATGCGACGAAATTTTGGAAGGAAAACTAGACGATCAGTTTCCGCTGGTGGTTTGGCAAACAGGTAGCGGCACCCAAAGTAATATGAATGTAAACGAAGTGGTTGCCTACCGTGCCCATGTAATAAAAGGCGGCGCCTTAACTGATAAGGACAAATTCCTGCACCCTAATGATGATGTTAACAAATCTCAGTCAAGTAACGATACTTTCCCAACTGCCATGCATATTGCAGCATATAAGATGCTGATAGAAGTTACCATTCCGGGCATTACCAAACTGCGGGATACTTTAAGCGAAAAAAGTAAAGCCTTTATGCATGTGGTAAAAATTGGCCGTACCCATTTTATGGATGCTACCCCGCTAACCCTTGGTCAGGAATTTGGTGGTTATGCTGCACAGTTAACCCATGGGTTAAAAGCCATCAATAATTCACTGGCTCATTTAAGCGAACTGGCATTGGGTGGTACCGCAGTAGGTACCGGTATTAATACACCAAAAGGATATTCTGAACTGGTAGCCCAAAATATTGCTGCCTTAACCGGTTTGCCATTTATTACGGCTGAAAATAAATTTGAAGCCTTAGCTGCCCACGATGCCATAGTAGAAGCACATGGTGCGTTAAAAACAGTGGCAGTAAGTCTTTTAAAAATTGCCAACGATATTCGCATGCTTAGCAGCGGCCCCAGAAGTGGTATTGGCGAAATTTTTATTCCCGATAACGAACCAGGTTCTTCTATTATGCCAGGTAAAGTAAACCCTACCCAATGCGAGGCGCTAACCATGATTGCGGCCCAGGTAATGGGTAACGATGTAACCATTGGTATTGGCGGCAGTAATGGTCATTTTGAACTAAACGTGTACAAACCGGTAATGATCTACAATTTTCTGCATAGTGCCCGTTTAATTGGAGAAGGTTGTGTAAGCTTCAACGATAAATGCGCCATTGGTATTGAGCCAATTGAAGCCAATATTAAAAAACATGTTGATAATTCCTTAATGCTGGTAACCTCTTTAAATACCAAAATTGGTTATTACAAAGCGGCCGAAATTGCCCAAAAAGCGCATAAAGAAGGTACTACTTTAAAAGAAATGGCCGTTAAACTGGGCTATGTAACGCCCGAAGAATTTGATGCCTGGGTAGTACCAGCCAATATGGTGGGTGAAATTAAAGACTAAGCAAATACAGAAAATGGGCCCGGCTAAAGAATAAGTAGGATGCTTTACTTGCGTCGCACACTTCAGGGTTCTTCAATAGGCCGGGCAATAAACTATACACCCTCATTTCAAAGCCGCTGTGTTTTAGCAGCGGCTTTGTTGTTAATTTTATAAAATGAAAATCACTTTCTTCTCAACACAACCTTACGACAAAGCCTTTTTTACCCGCGTAAACCAAACTTATGGCTTTGAACTTGAATTTGTAGAAGCCCAATTAAACAGTACTACTGCCAACCTGGTAAATAACTCCACCGCGGTTTGTGTATTTGTAAACGATAAAGTAGATAAGGCGGTAATAGAACAACTGGCAGCAAAAGGCGTAAAAACCATTGCATTACGTTGTGCCGGTTTTAATAATGTAGACCTGGATGCTGCAAAAGCCAATCAGCTGCATGTTTGCCGCGTACCAGCCTACTCACCCGAGGCAGTGGCAGAACATGCTGTTGCCATGTTGTTTACATTAAACCGTAAAACCCATAAAGCCTATAACCGGGTACGCGAACAAAATTTTTCGCTTAACGGATTACTTGGTTTTAACCTGCATGGCAAAACAGTTGGTGTAATTGGTACCGGTAATATTGGTAAGGCTTTTTGCAAAAATATGTTGGGCTTTGGCTGTAAAGTGCTGGCTTTTGATGTAATTGCCAATAAAGAACTGGAAGCGGCAGGCGTGGAATTTGTACCCTTGATTGATGTATTGCAGCAGAGCGATATCATTTCCCTGCACTGCCCTTTAAACAACCAAACCAAACACATCATAAATAGCGAAACCATTGCCATGTTAAAAAGAGGTATGATGCTGATAAATACCAGTCGTGGCGGTTTAATAGATACCAGGGCAGTTATAACCGCGTTAAAAAATGGTGTAATTGGCTATTTGGGTATTGATGTATACGAACAGGAAGAACATATTTTCTTCCGCGACCTTTCTGATACGGTGATTGCAGATGATACCATTCAGCGTTTAATGAGCTTTCCTAATGTATTGGTTACAGCACATCAGGCTTTTTTTACCGATGAAGCCCTGGAACAAATTACCAGTACCACCTTGCGAAGTATAGATGAACTTGCAAAAGGAAACAATTTATCTAACATGGCTGCGTTATTGGTATAGACATATTTTTGCTTATTCTTCTTACCTTTCCTTACAGTTATGATGCGAAACACATATTTATTACTTATTGGCATACTTGGTATAGCATTCTTAAACAGTTGCTCAAAGGAATATAGCCTTGAAACGGGTTTATTGCAATTGGATGCTGTGGGCAGTTTAAAGGATAGCACAGGTACCTGTTTACCTTCGCAGGTGGTGGGCACTTTTTATAATGGCGTAACACCGGGTAGCGATACAGCTTATGTGGAAATACAGGTAGATGTAGATTCTATTGGTAACTATTCAATAAGCACCGACCTTCAGAATGGGTTTATGTTTGCCGATTCAGGGTATTTTAGCAGTACAGGTATTAATACTATCCGTTTAAAACCAATAGGCACGCCTATTTTACAAAAACCAACTGATTTTATTGTAATATTCGATACCAGCATTTGTGGCTTTACTATTAATGTACAGGATAGCACCGGTACTGGTTTAGGCGGTGGCGGTGGTACCATTGATTCCACTAATTTGTCTGATACCGCCTGGAAATTTACCGTTGGTGCCAATACCTATAATGGCCCCATAGATACGGCTGATGTAAGAATAGATACCACCACTTCCTTAACTTATCTCTACCTGTTTGGTACATCTGCTGCTACTGCAGACTCTGTTTTTGTAGCAGCTATTATATTACCTACAGGCCAAATTACAACCGGCACCTATTTATCGTCCCTTGGTTCTGGTTTTTATTTTACTGATGCAGCCGGTATAGCAAATGGCACTTTTATTTATCAGGCAGATCCATTTACCACGGGCTTTAGTGTTTCTATTACCATTAGTAGTTATGATACCGTTACAAATATTGTTACGGGCACCTTCTCTGGCACTGCTGTAGATGGTTTGGGGGGCACGGCCAATATTTCGGGAGGATCGTTTAAAGCTAAAGTAGGCACATAAAAAAATTGAATTGTTTAACAAAAACAGGGTATCTGCCCTGTTTTTTTGTGTCTATACTAGATTAGTAAATTGTTTTTTGCACCTAAAAATTTGTAGCATAGTTATTGCAAAGCTTTGTAAGTGTATTTTTTGGGCTAACTTAAATCAGTTTGTTTTAAAAGCTGCATGATTTGTTGCCGTACAAGAGTGCGACGCAAGTAAAGCAAATGATAGCCTTATTGCCTGGTAAATAATAATACATTTACCAAAATAACAACGGAATATTAATACAATAAAGTGTAATACAATAAATTAGAATAAGTTCAAACGATGCTTGTAATGATTTTCCTTTCCAATTTCTTAATATAGATTGGTTAATTATAACTGCTATTTTTGCGCTTAATTAAGTAATATAAAACTAGATGATTTTAAACCTTTAATGCATGGTTTTAGTTATAGCGGGCATGTTTATTGCTTATTTAGTTACTTTCTTTTTAATGCCATTTATCATTAAAATTGCAAAAATTAATAAGCTGTTCGATTTGCCGGATGAGCGTAAAACGCATACCTATCCGGTTTCTTCACTTGGTGGTACCGGCATTGTTGCCGGTCTGTCTATCAGCATATTGCTGGTAAGTGATTTTACATTTGGCGACTCTGAATTTCAATACTATCTGGCTACTTTTTTTATCATTTTTATTCTGGGTATTATAGATGATATTTTTGTTTTAAAGGCTTGGAAAAAAGCGATAGGTCAAATTTTTGTTACTATCATCCTTACAGCTAAAGCGCATTTGCTTATAAATAACCTGCAGGGGCTTGGCGGCATTAACGCAATTGATCCCATATTTAGTTATCCTATTACATTTTTTTCTATTATCCTCGTTATTAACTCTTTTAACCTTATTGATGGGGTAGATGGATTGGCTGCTTCTGTGGGCCTGGTATCCTGTGTGTTCTTTGGTTTGTTTTTTTATATAAACAATATGATACCCTATGCCATTCTTGGCTTTGCAACTGCTGGTTCATTACTGGCATTTTTAATGTTTAATTTTCCACCGGCCAAAATTTTTATGGGTGATTCAGGGTCTATGCTTATTGGACTGGTAAATGCCATATTGCTGATTAAGTTCATAGATACTGGCAGCACCGCCACAAACTTCCCCGTAAATTCTTCATTGGCTATTGGCTTTGGTATTTTATTAATTCCCTTATTAGATGTATTGCGTGTATTTATCATTCGCTCAACCAAGGGGGTATCTCCTTTTAAGCCGGATCGTAATCACCTGCATCATTTACTTTTGAATAAAGGCTTTTCGCATGTTAAGGTAACTATTAGCCTAAGTTTGGCTGCCTGCTTTTTTGCCTTTACCGCTTTTTTATTAGAATCGTTAAATGTAAACCTGATTGCCTTTTTATTAATACTACAATTTTTTGCCAGCGTATTTATTATAAAATTCTTTTTGCCTGCCCAAAAACTACAAGTGGTGGGTATTGCTAAAAGGGTTGAAACTAATGGCACCAACACCAAAATTCTTTCGCTGTACAAAAAGGCAGATGAAACCATTACTGCGAATAATGAATAGGGTAGCAGAAATTGTCAACCATTGGGAAGTGTATATTTAGCCATTTTTGTCCCAGGCTATTGGTTCAATGCTCCACTTTACTTGCGTCGCACACTTGTACTGCATCAAACTGGCAGCAATTGCCAAACCAAATATATTTAGCCTGTCATGTGCTAAAGGGTAAACAATTTTTTATCTTTTGCCATAAGGTGGCCTTATTACCCAGCTCCGGTTATTTTGTTGGCGTATAACCAGCCAGTAGAAAAAGAATACGGTGGTTGTTAGTGTAAACAATATCATGGTATAAGCAGGTAAAACATGGGTTAAATTAATAAGTATACCATCATTGGCAAATTTTCCAAAACCAAATAAGGCAGGAATGCGGAACCAATAGTAACAGCTAACACCTGCAGCCGCAAATATGCTTATTAGCTTTTGCTGAAATGCCTGCTTAACCAATTTAGATACTATAGCATACACTACCAGCGTAACGGAAAAACCTAATAAAGGCATGGCATAAACCTCTATTAAAGATTCCAAAGTATTAGTGCCTGCATTATCTGGCACATGAAACCAACCCCATATAAACCCGGGTAAGCCACCAATAATAAACAAACCACTTATTTTTTGATACATATTACCTGCGTTAATATTGGGGTTAATGTTGGCTGTAGAATCGGGGCAGGGAATTACACAGTTCATACATTGGCCACAATGGGCATTGGGTAAGCTGAGTAACACATTGCCACCATATAATTTTTCTACAGGATGTATGGGGCAAAGGCCCGAACACCAGGCGCTTTTCCATTCGTAAATAAATCCCATACATGTACCTATTACTGCCATTGAGATGATTAATAGAGCGGTAGCCAACCCATTTACATTAAATATGGCATGGCGAAGTGGTACCAGCAGGTACAACGCCAAAACTGCTATTAGATGTAGTTTTGATAGCTGTTTTATGGATAGTCTTTGCCGTTGGGATTTACCTAAATGGCGGGGTAATAAATTTATGGTAGCCAGTGGGCATACATTACGCCATAATCCGGTTGCCACAACAAATAAAGCAGGTGCAACGGGTATTAAAATGTTCCAGAATAGTAGTAAACCTATAGCCGGGTAAAAGATTAAGCAAAATAATATGACAGCGCCTGCTAACCAAACTGCTGTCTGCGCCATTCGCCACAATAGTACAGAACGGGTAGTTAAGCGGGTACCCGCGTTGGTACCTGATTTTTCTGAAAACATACAATTAGTTTGGTATCAATAATGCACAATAATTAAAAACGCAGGTTGAAAATTAGAAGAATAAGCAGATAAAAAAGATGAGTTTTCTCATGTTTTGAGTTAACAGCCTACAAAAACTGTATTAAGCCCAATTTGAAAATGATATTTAAAAACCCAGGTACAGGTTTGCCGAATAAATAATCTGCAGATGAAGTGATTGCGACGCAAGAGGTGATGCTATGAAAAACCTAGTGCTGGTATTTAACTATGGCATTAGTTTAGGATAATCGAAAAACTGGTAGGATTTTGAGCTACTGAAAAAATCTTTCCAATGGTTAGTATTCGCAGTAACCGAAAAGATAGCGCAGGTGGGCATATCGTCTATACGCGTATTGGTTAGGGAATTGGCAAAATTGGTGATACCCGGATTATGAGCAAAAATACAAATGGATTGAAATGCATCATCGCTCTGCCGAATGGCTTTAATAAAATCTGCCTCTTCTGCAAGGTATAAATAGGGCACAACAATAATTTGTGCAGCTTTTTGGCCATATGTTTCGGCAAAATAGGTGCAGGTAGTAAATGCCCGTTTAGCCGGACTGGTTATAAAGGCATTGATGGGAATATTTTTTTGCAACAGTCTTTTGGCCATTACTGGTGCATCGCGGTGGCCACGATCGTTTAATGGGCGGTCTATATCGTTTTGTCCGGGATTGGCCCAGCTGCTTTTAGCATGCCTTACAAGTATCAACTGTTTCTTTGCCATGATATATAAAACAAAAAGGATACTTTTCAGTACCCTTTTATTGAACAAATTTTAATACCCTCTTACGTTTTTACCTTCGTAATAATTTAGAAATGCGTTGTTTACTACTTTATTACCGCCAGCTGTTGGATAGTTGCCTGTAAAATACCAGTCGCCGGTATTAGTAGGGCAACATTCGTGCAGGTCTTCAATGGTTTGGTAAATTACTTCTACCGGTACATTTACTTCTGGTGGGGTAATTAGCTGGGCAATTTTATTGGAAATTTCTTCTGTGGTAAAAGGTTTATATACCTGTCTAACCACATTTTCTGTATGCAACAGGTTATCGTGTTGCAATTCTTTTATACGCTTGTAAACGGTTTCCAGAATATCTTCCATTCCTTTTTCTTTAAGTAAAGCGATTGCGGCTTTAAAAGCTATAAAATCACCTAACTTACTCATATCAATACCATAACAATCCGGATAACGAATTTGTGGGGCAGAGGAAACTACAATGATTTTTTTAGGTTGTAGCCTGGCCAGCATACGTATAATGCTTTCTTTTAAAGTGGTACCACGAACAATACTATCATCAATTACCACCAAGGTATCTTCGTTACGTTTTACGGTACCGTAGGTAATATCGTAAACGTGTTGTACCATTTCGTTGCGGCTGCTATCTTCTGTAATAAAAGTGCGCAACTTAACATCCTTAATGGCAATTTTTTCCTGACGTATTTTACGGTTAATCATTTCCTGAAGTTTGTCTTCAGTAAAATCGTTGCCCCAGCTTAAAATACGTTGAATTTTAATTTGATTAAGGTAATTCTCCATTCCTTTTATCAAACCATAAAAAGCTACTTCTGCTGTATTGGGGATATAAGAAAATATGGTATTACGTAAACTATAATCAACCGATTCAAGTACTGCCTTGCTAAGGTGGTCCCCCAAAGCAATACGTTCACGATAAATTTTTTCATCGCTGCCTCTTGAAAAATAGATACGCTCAAAGCTACAGGCCCTTCTTTCTTTTGGCTCCTGTATTTGCTCTATAACATAATTGCCATCATTATCTACAATAATGGCATTAGCAGGTAATAATTCCAGTACTTCGTTTTCGCCAACATTAAATGCTGTGCGGATGGATGCCCTTTCACTGGCAGCCACAATTACTTCATCATTTATATAGTAATAAGCAGGGCGTATACCATGGGCATCACGCATTACAAAGCTGGAGCCATTACCAATTAAACCACCTACTGTAAAACCACCATCAAAAAGCGGAACGGCTTTTTTAAGTACATTGGCAATATTGGCTGTATTAGGGTTTTTCTCATCTTCCTTACTTAAGAAATGATGAATTACTTCCATCATGGCGGCCAAATCGCTTTGCTTTTGAAAAACGCCGGGTTCTATATTTACCAGTGCAAAAAGCTCTTCTGTATTAACTAAGTTAAAATTACCGGCCAAAGCAAGGTTTTTACCGGGTACCAGGTCTCTTTTAAAAAAGGGGTGACAAAACTCTACATTGTTTTTACCCTGTGTACCATATCGCAGGTGGCCCAATAATAATTCTCCCAAAAAAGGAAGATGGCCTTTCATTAATCCGGGATGTTTTAGAATATCTGGCTGATATTTTTCCAGCTCTTTTACTTCTTCGCCAATTTTAAAAAAAATATCGGCAATAGGTTGAGGGGCATTACTGCGTATTCTGTGCAAAAACGGGTATCCTGGCTCTACGTTAAGTTTTACCGCAGCAACTCCGGCGCCGTCCTGGCCGCGGTTATGCTGCTTTTCCATTAACAGATACAGCTTGTTAAGGCCATACATTACCGTTCCATATTTTTGCAAATAATACGAAAAAGGCTTTCTGAGGCGAATGTAGGCTAAACCACACTCATGTTTTATTTCGTCGCTCATATTGAGTTTGTGAAAGAAGCCGCAAATTTACGGTTGTATCCCGTTAAAAAAAGTAAATTATATTGCCGGTTGCAATTCAGGTGTTAAACTTTCTGCCAGCCACAGATATTCCTTAACAAATACGTCAATATTTTTTTTGAAAGATTCATCCAGCAAATTACCAGCTGCATCAAATTTTTTATCTACCATGGGTGTTATCAGCATGTGCGGAGAACCAATACCAAACAGTGCATTTATAAAAAGCTGCAATTGCTGGCTGGCACGCATACCGCCCATAATTCCCGGCGAAGCAGTTACAATACCAAATGCTTTACGGCTTTGTTTGGGAAAATGATCAAATAAATTCTTTAATGCCGAGGTGTAAGTGCCATTATATTCAGGCGTTACCATTATAAACCCATTGGCATCAAACATTCTTTTGGCCAGAGGTTGCAGGTCTGCTGGTGCTTTTTCGGTATTGGTATATACTTCCTGCTGCATTGATGGTAAAGGCCATTCGCGTACATCAATAATGTTTACATTATGGTCTGTAGTTGTGGCAATATATTGTTGTAAAAAAAGTGCCAGCCGGTACGATACGCTTTCTTTTCTTGGGCTGGCTGCTATAATTTCAATATTCATAATTGGTAATCTTAGTAGTTATTTATTTTGTATTTATTGATTAATGGGCACTTCAATAACAATGAATTCACATTCCTGTTCATTTTGTATGGTTATTAACTCAGTTTCCCAAATGCCCATGGCATCCCGCTTTTCTATCACCTCATTATTAATGTGCAAACTGCCGTCCAGTACAAAAATGTATACGCATTTATTTAGCGGGCTTAGCGTATAGTTAATGGAGCTGCCAGCTTCAAACCAGCCAAGGCTTAGTTTTGCATTTTGGTTTATCCAGCAATGTTGCTGGCCTTCTTCATTGCTAACTATGGTTTGTAATTTATTTTTCCGGTTTTCTTTTGCAAACTTTCTTCTTTGATACCTGGGAGTAATATTTTGTAATTTTGGTTCAATCCAAATTTGTAAAAACTGCACATCATCATCTCCTACATTGTATTCTTCGTGCCTTAAACCGGTACCTGCACTCATTATTTGTACCCAGTCTTTCTCTACAATATCGCTATAGCCCATGCTGTCTTTATGGTTCATTTTACCTTGCAACAGCACACTAATAATTTCCATATTGGTGTGGGGATGCAGGCCAAAGCCACCACCGGGCTTTACCACATCATCATTAAAGGTTTTTAATAAGCCAAATGCATTTTTTACCGGGTTTTGATAGGTTGAAAAGCTAAAACTGAATTTACTTATCAGCCAGCCTATATCTTTTGTTCCCCTGTCTGCTGCCCTGTGTATAATGTGTTGCATGTATAAAGTGTTTAACCTGATGCTATTAAATAGAATGCATTTTTGCTGAGCCAGGGTGTAGATTAGCTATTGAACTTTACTTGCGTCGCACACTGCGGCGTTCTGTTGGCTAATATGCAAATAATACATAAACTAAGTTTTTTATAACCAGTGCTGCTGTACTGCAGCACTGGTTAAAGGTGCAAAGTTCGCTTTTTAGTTTGTAAACATCATTTCAAATTGCCATTACCTGCTGCCATAAAAACGGAACCCTGAACCGAGCGTGGCAAGCGGCGATGCCATAATTTGATTTGCTGATATCCTAAAAATGCTGTTTAGGCAAATTATTGTTTAATCATTTGTATTTCCATTGCCAGCCTTACTTCATCGCTAACAACTATACCACCGGCCTCGGTTACACCATTCCAGGTTAAACCAAAATCTTTACGGCTTATTTTACCATTTAATTCAAATCCCACTTTTGTTTGTCCGTAAAAATCTGTCATGGTACCACCATAAGTAACGTTTAGACTAACCGGGTTGGTAACATCACGGATGGTAAGATTACCCGTTAAGGTAAATGCATCGTCGCCGGTTTTGGTAATGCCGGTAGAGGTAAAACTTAATACCGGAAATTTTGCTGCGCTAAAGAAATCATCGCTTTTAAGATGTTCATCGCGTTGCTCCATATTGGTAGAAATACTGTTTACGTCGGCCGTGAAGCTGATGGCAGCATCTGAAAAATCTGCTGCTTCGCTTTCCATGGTAGCATCAAATTTTTGAAAGCTGCCGGTTACATTGGTAATCATCAGGTGTTTTACCTTAAAGTGCACTTCTGCGTGCATAGGATCTAATTTGTACGTTGCCATTGTTTTTGTTTTGAATGTTTAATTATGATAATTGTTGTTTTATGCTTCAATTAATACGCCCATTTTACCCATTTGATAATCGCGGAAGGCTTCCAGTAATTGGGTTTCGTTGCTCATTACAAAGGGGCCGTGAGAGGCTACCGCTTCGTTTAGGGGCTGGCCGGTACCGATAAATAACCTGGTATCTTCCAGTGCTTCTATGGTAATGGTATCACCATCGTTGTTAAAGTAGGCTGCATTTTTACCGGTTACCGTTCCATGGCCGGGTAAATGAATGCTGCCATCCAGTAAGTAAACAAAAGCATTATGTGTATCCGGAATAGTAAAGCTAAAGGCAGCGCCCTTTATAAATTCGGCGGTAAAAGTGTTTACTTCAGAATAGCTGCTTACAGGGCCTTTTACACCATTTAGTTCACCAGAACTAATGTGAATGGTGGCCAAACCATCTTCGGAAATAATGGTTGGAATTGCTGAGGCACTAAAAGGTTGATAGGAGGGTTGCTCCATTTTAAATGCAGCTGGTGTATTTACCCAAAGCTGAATTATTTCTTGCCTGCCGCCTTTTTCAAATATATCGGCCGGCGGTCTTTCGCTATGAATAATGCCCATTCCGGCATTCATCCATTGAACACCGCCTTCATAAATTACATTATCATTACCCCTGCTATCACGATGATGTACGCCACCTTTAAATATAAACGTAACCGGAGAAAAGCCACGATGTGGATGGGGACCAACACCAGATTGCATTACTGGTTGATGGGTAGGTACTTTAACATCGGCATGATGTAAAAGTAAAAAAGGATCAATGCTTTCTACGCCAGGTGCAGGTATGGGCTGCCTGATGGGGAAACCACCCATATTATAAGAGGCGGCGTATAATATATTTTTTACTGTTCTTGTTTTCATTATGCTACTCCTTCTATTTGCATGGGAACATCAATTAATAAAACCGAAGCATTATCTGTGGCTGTAATGGTAAGTGAAGTGGTATCCCAAATACCCAGCGCATCTCTTTTTTTAAGTAGCTGCCCATCAATGGTTATTTCGCCTTCCAATACAAATACATATACTCCATTGCCTACTTTTTTAATGCTATAGTTTTCAGAAAGGCCTTTATCCAAATTACCCAGCGTAAACCAGGCATCCTGGTTTATCCACACCGCACTATCATCATCAGGCGCAACAACTGTTAAAAATGCATTGTGCCTCTGTTCGGGTGTAAAGGTTTTTTGCTGGTAACGGGGTGTAATATTTTGTTCTTTTGGGAAGACCCAAATTTGTAAAAACTTTACTTCACGATCTTTATTGGCGTTCATTTCACTGTGCGCAATGCCGCTGCCGGCGCTCATGATTTGTACATCATTTTCCCTTATTATTTCATGGCGGCCGGTACTGTCCTTATGTTCCAGATCGCCTGAAAGGGGAATGGAAACTATTTCCATATTGTCGTGCGGGTGTTTCGAAAATCCAAAACCACCTTTTACTGTATCATCATTTAATACACGCAACATCCCAAAATGTATTTTGGCGGGGTCGTAAAAACCTGCAAAACTAAATGAGTGATAACTGTTAAGCCATCCATGGTTGGCATGGCCTCTTTCGTTTGCTGTATGTAATATCGTTTTCATAATTTGTTATTTAACATTAAATGTATATACACCTATTATAGAAAAAAAAAAGGGTTATTCTTTTTCCCTCACCTTTTCTAATAAATTATTTAAAGCGCTGGCATTTGTTTCGTCAAGCTCAATGGTTTCTTCAAAAAGCACATTTATTTTGTTGGTAGTAATTTCCAGCATATGTATACCTGCTGGTGTAAGTGTTATTACCGTTTCTCTTTTATCCAAGGCCGATGTATTTCTTTTTACCAGTTTTTTTGTTTCTAACCTGTCTATAATCCTTGGTACGTTTGAGCTTTTCTCAATCATACGGCAGGCAATTTCTTTTACACAAACCTGGTCAGGATACCTGCCTTTTAAAATTCTTAAAACATTGTATTGTTCGTGTGTTATGCCATACTCCTTTAATTCCTTACTCATAATGGTTTTTAACCACCAGGCAGTATACAATATATTTAGCCCCGCTTTGTGCACCTCGTTCTTAAATTTTGTACTTTTTATGGCCTGTTCTAATTTCACAACACAAATGTATGTACATACATCTAATTTGCCAAATTTTGTTTTCTAATCAATTGTTAAAGGCATTTTGTTAGCCAGCCCATATCAAATGGCGGCTTTACTTGCCACGCTCGGTTCAGGGTTCCTCCTTGGTGGCAGCCTGTTGTTTTGTAATAGGCTATTTTAAAAAGCGACTATTTTATAGCCTGTTACAAGCAATTTTTCAATCATTTTTTGCAGAGGTAAATTGTTGCTGTACAAGTGTGCGACGCAACAAAAGCCCGATACGTTTACATTTGCCGGGCTCAACAATGTATTGGTAACTGCTTAACCAACTGATTATAAACATGTAAAAATTTGTATGCAAGAAAACATGACACTTAAATGACATACAAATGACAAGTAAATGACCTTAATCATACCGGTTCGGCAATCTATGGAACTACTTTTGCGTACATATAAGCACAACGAACGATTACATGGATATTAACCAGTTTTACATAGCAGGTATTAATTACAAAAAAACAGATGCATCGGTAAGAGGCAGTTTTGCTGTAAGTAATCAGCATTACGAACAATTACTAACTGAGGCGGCAAGTGCCAGAATAGAAGAGGTTTTTGTGCTTAGTACCTGTAACCGTACTGAAATATATGGTGTGGCTGCAAATGCTGACACCCTTATTACCTTATTGTGCAGGCAAACAGCAGGCTCAGCTGCATCGTTTAAAAAACTGGCTTATATAAAAAGAGGCTGGGAAGCAGTTGAACATTTATTTCAGGTAGCTGCCGGTTTAGATTCTCAAATTTTGGGCGACTATGAAATTGTAGGCCAAATTAAACTGGCCGTTCGCTTTGCCAGGGAGCGTGGATTTATTGGCACACTGCTGGAAAGGTTGCTAAGTTTTGTATTGCAGTCATCTAAAAATATTAAATCAAACACCGCTTTAAGCGGAGGAACCGTTTCGGTTGCCTTTGCGGCCATACAGTTTTTGAAAGAGAATACCGCAGATGTTAAGCATAAAAAAATTGTATTAATTGGCACAGGTAAAATTGGTAAAAACACCTGCAAAAACCTGATTGATTATTTGGAAGCCACCAATATTACCCTGATAAATCGCACAGAAGAAAAAGCCGGTGAACTGGCAATTGAACTTGGCGTACAATACGATACCATTGAAAATTTACCTGCACAAATTGAAAAAGCCGATATAATTCTGGTAGCTACCAATGCACCAACGCCAATAATTACCAAAAAGCAGTTGTTGAATGCCGGTAAAAAAGTATTGATAGACTTATCTATTCCTAATAATATAGCGCCTGCTGCCGGTGAATTACCCCAAATAACATTGGTAAATGTAGACGACCTGTCTAAAATTAATGATGCTACCTTACAAAAAAGAATGGACGAGGTACCTGCTGCACTTGGGATAATTGCCACACATACCGCAGAGTTTAAAGAGTGGTATCAAATGCGTAAAAATGTACCAGCCTTAAAAGCGGTAAAGCAAAAGCTGATGGACATGCATCAATGCAATCTCTTTTTATCAGTACATACTGATGTTCACCAAACTGTTACACTACCCAATACGGTATATATTCAAAAAACTATCAATAATATGGCATCAAAAATGCGTACCCAGCATCAGCCGGGTTGTTATTTTATTGAAGCTATTAACGACTATATCACCTGCACCGTTAATTAATCCTACATGAACAAAGTGCTTCGCATTGGTACCAGAGAAAGTCAGCTGGCCGTTTGGCAGGCTACACTGGTACAACAAAAGCTTGCAGCCAATCATATTCAAAGCGAACTGGTTTTTATAAAAAGTGAGGGAGATATTGATTTGGTAACCCCATTATACGAATTGGGTGTACAAGGAATATTTACTAAAACATTAGACGCTGCCCTGCTGGCCAACCGTATAGATATTGCAGTACACTCCATGAAAGATGTACCTACCCAATTGGCCAAAGGCATACAACAGGCAGCCGTACTGGAAAGAGCCTCTTATAAGGATATTCTTGTACCAAAAACCGATACCACCTTTTTAGATAACACTTCTGGTAAAGCCATTATTGCAACCAGCAGTATACGCCGTAAAGCACAGTGGTTACACCGTTATCCAAACCACACCATCGAAAACCTGCGCGGAAACGTAAATACCCGTTTAAAAAAAGTAGCTGAACAAGACTGGCATGGGGCCATTTTTGCTGCAGCGGGTTTAGAAAGAATTAACCTGCGCCCGGCCAATGCCATCGATTTAGACTGGATGTTACCGGCCCCTGCACAGGGTGCTATTGTTATTGTTTGCCGCGAAAATGATAATGAAGCTATGGATAGTTGTGCTGCCCTTAATCACCAGCCAACTGCTATTTGTACCCAAATAGAAAAAGAATTTTTACGGGTGTTAATGGGCGGTTGCTCTACTCCCATAAGTGCTTTGGCTATAATTGAAAATGATGCGCTGATTTTTCAGGGAAATATTTTTTCTTTGGATGGTATAAGCAGCGCCAACATCAGTAAAACAGTTCCGTTAAGTCAGGTAGCGAACCTGGGTACTATTGCAGCAAAAGAACTGTTAGAGAATGGTGGCGCACAAATAGCTGAAGCAATAAAAAATGGTAACAAATAAAATTAGTGTTTTGTGTACACGGGCCATTAGTGATACACTTGTGCTAAAAGCAAGTGCGCAAAATATAGCCATAGACGTTGTACCATTTATAGAAACAGATATAATACGTTCAACTGAAATTGGAGCACAGGTAAAGCATTTAGCACAGAAAAAAATAACGGCCATTTTTACCAGTATTAATGCCGTAGAAGCTGTTGTGTCGCAATTAACACATATACCCGACTGGACCATTTGTTGCCTGGGAGGTATGACTAAAGATATTATCATCGATTTTTTTGGAGAGTCTAAAATAGCCATCACCGCCAAAAATGCATCTGCCTTGGCCGATAAAATTGTAGTGGCTAATCCTACTAACGAAGCCGTGTTTTTTTGCGGCGATCAACGTTTAGATGAGCTTCCCAAAATATTGCGTATGCATTATATAGAGGTAAAAGAGTTAATTGTTTATAAAACCATTCAAACACCGGTATATATCGAAAAAAATTACGACGGTATCATTTTCTTTAGTCCCAGCGCTGTACACAGTTTTTTCTCAGTAAATACATTACCTACTACTGTGGTGCTGTTTTCAATAGGAAAGACAACAGCTGCCACCATTAGTACTTACTGTGTAAATCTGGTAATAACCAGCGAGTGGCCGGGTAAAGAACAAATGGTAGATGTGGTAATTAATTATTTTAAATAGCTATTAGGTTACCAGCGCCGGCACATACATGATGCTGCTGTTGCGTCGCATTTCGTTCATCTGCAACAATGCTATGCAGCAATAAATACAAACAATAAGTACGAACAATTATTATGAGCACTATACACAACGATTTATTATTAAGAACCTTACGTGGAGAAAAAACTGAACGCACCCCCGTATGGATGATGCGTCAGGCCGGCCGTTATTTGCCGGAATATATGGCCCTAAAAGCACGCTATGGCTTTTTTGAAAGAGTAGAAACACCCGAATTAGCAACTGCCATCACCCTGCAACCAGTAGATCTGGTTGGTGTTGATGCTGCCATTCTTTTTTCTGATATCCTGGTTGTACCACAGGCCATGGGTTTGGAAGTACAAATGGCCGAGGGTAAAGGTCCGTTATTACCCAATCCAATAAAAACAGTCAACGATCTTAGCCGTATTCGCGTACCGGATGTACATGAAACCCTGGGCTATGTTTTTGATGCCATTAAACTTACTAAGCAGGAACTAAATGGCCGTGTGCCCCTTATTGGGTTTGCAGGAGCTCCCTGGACAATATTGTGCTACATGGTACAAGGCAAGGGCTCTAAAACCTTTGATGAGGCAAAAGAATTTTGTTACACGCAACCTGCGCTGGCACATACACTTTTGCAAATGATTACCGATACCACTATCGCTTATTTAAAAGCACAGATAGCCGCCGGTGCCGATACTGTACAAATATTTGATAGTTGGGGTGGTTTGTTGGGGCCTGCCGATTTTGAAACTATTTCATTGCACTATATCAGGCAAATTGTAGCAGCTACCAAAGAGTTGGTACCTACCATCATATTTGCAAAAGGTGCCTGGCATAGTTTAGATGCCATGGCAGCAACAGGTGCTCAGGGCCTTGGTATCGACTGGTGCATTACGCCACAAATGGCCAGGCAACTGGCAGGCTCAACCGTGGTATTGCAGGGTAATTTTGATCCGGCAAAATTATTATCCCCTATATCTGTTATAGAAAAAGAGGTAAAAACTATGCTGCAGGCTTTTGAAGGCACACCGCATATTGCCAATCTGGGGCATGGTATTTTGCCAAATGTTCCGGTAGCACATGCAAAAGCATTTGTGGAAACGGTAAAAGAGTTTAGCTGGCGACATCAATAAAAAATTCATTTATGAGTATCAAACAAACCTGGATACACCTGGTACATGAATTACAAAACAACATATGTGCCGCATTGGAAGCAGAAGATGGGCAAGCTGTTTTTAAAGAAGATAAGTGGGAACGGGAAGATGGTGGAGGTGGCATTACTCGTGTAATTAGCAATGGCAAAGTATTTGAGAAGGGTGGTGTAAATACTTCAGTGGTGCATGGAGATGTTACAAATGAAATGCGCAACCAGCTGAAGATTCACGGCGCCAAATGGTTTGCCTGCGGTGTAAGTTTGGTACTGCATCCTAAAAACCCTTTTGTGCCAACTGTGCATTGTAATTACCGCATGTTTGAATTGTATAATGAGCAAAATGAAGTAATAGACCGCTGGTTTGGTGGCGGTACTGATCTTACACCTTATTACCTGTTTCAAGAAGATGCAAAGCATTTTCACCAAACATATAAAGATGTTTGCGACGCATTTGATGTTACCGCTTATGAACAATACAAGAAAATATGTGATGATTATTTTGTAAACAAACACAGAAATAATGAACGCCGTGGTATTGGCGGAATTTTTTACGATTATAAAAGAGCAACCCCCGATAGAAACTCGCATTACTGGATAGATTTTGCTAAAGCCTGTGGACAGGCCTTTATACCTGCCTACTTAGCTATTGTTCAAAAGCGAAAAGAAATGGCTTATACCCCGGAGAATAAGTTTTGGCAGGAAATACGTCGTGGTAGATATGTAGAGTTTAATCTGGTACACGACCGGGGTACTGTATTTGGACTAAAAACCAATGGCAGAACCGAAAGCATACTTATGAGCCTGCCACCAACTGTTCGGTTTGAATATGATTACACCCCATTGGCAGGAAGCGAAGAAGATAAATTATTGCAAGTGTGTTTACACCCTATAGATTGGACATCTTTGCCCGAAATAGATGAAGATGATTGGGCAAAAAAAGTAAATATGTGCTAGGTCTTGTAATTGCAATTTTGATTTAGTTGCCTGCAAAAGCAATGCACGGAATTTATAAACGCGATATTTTAGCCAATAACAATAAAAATAGCTGGCTTTAATGCTATTATTTTTACACCCCTTCTGCAGTAATATTACTAAGGTTTAATACTCTGTTGTATTAATTGCTTTACCACTTCCATCTTGTGATCAACGCCATGTTTAATATAATAGGATGAAGGCATAACAGGCACATCCGGCTGTATGCCACGCCCGGTTTGTTCCTGTGTTCTGTTGGGTACTATACGGTAAAGAGGTAAACTTATTTGTACTCCACTATTTGGTAGCACTATGGTTGGTATATGTATGGCAGAAGTGCCATACTCGCTTCCACCGGTTTCTTCACCTATAATTTTTACATTTTGCTGGCCTTTTAACGCAATAACAAACATAGCTGCTGCAGAAAATGTATAGCCCCCCTGCAATACATAAATATTACCATTGTATCGTCTATTTGCATAAGGATGGTACACATATTTTTCCAGCGCCGTAAAATGGTATTTACCGTCATTTTTCTCATGGCTGGTAAATAGCATTGCCAGCTGATAGGGAAGTGCTCCCCGAATATATTTCGCATATTTAATACTGCGGGTTACTGCTGCCGCTGTATCTGCCACACGAAAAGTACTTGTTTTAACATAACGCGTAAGATTACTACTAAGGCTGATTCTGCCTCCGGTATTTTCTCTTAAATCTATTACCAGATTAGGTATCTTATCTTTTTGCAAGGTGGCAAAAGTCTCTTTAAAAAATTGGCGTAAATGTCCTCCCGAAAAACCCGGTAAACGCATATACCCTAATTGGCTTGAAGTATCGTATGTAAAGCTTCTTTTACTAAGTAGTTTGTTTTGTTTTATTTGTTTGCGGCCGGGTAGTTGAACATTTTTAGGAGAATTTTGCCTTGGCCCGGTGGTATCTGTAACAGGCACAAATAATTGTACATAGGTTTTGACTGGCAGCCCCTGCGCATCTCTAAATTCTATCAAAAAGGAATCCTTTATCGGATATGCAAAACCATAATAAAGGGGGAAATTTCCGCTAATTACCTGGTTTTTAAAGTTATCGCCATAACCATCGGTACTAATAAACTGAAACATGCTGTCCAGCAAATTTCTATTGGCAATACTATCTATGGCTGTAATTACCGTACCACGGGTTAAAACACTATCAGCAGCGTTTAAACTGCCCAATACAACAAGCGAGTCGCCCCATGCTTTTAGATAAAGTGGAAACTGCTTACTGCGTAAATGCGATACAGTTTCAATAAACTCTTTTGATGGAGTTACTGATGTATGGCCACACCTTATTTTACTTACAAACCAGGCAATATTATTTTTAAACTGTAATTCTGTTAAAGAATCCTGGAGTTTACCCATGGTTATGGAAAAATAATAATCCAGGCTATCTGCCGGCGTATACCAATACAAACTGGGGTGATTGGCTTCCAGTATTTTTTTTAATAATACAGCATCTTCCTGCATTTTTTGTGGTGGCAGTTTTGCATTAAAATGATAATCTGCCCTGTGCGATACCGCACAGGAACAACACAAACTCAATAAAATAATGGTGTAAATAAATTTCAATGCTGCATTATAACGGGTAAAATAATCACATCAAAAATAAGTGGCTTATCTAAAAAACAATTAACAGCTTTGGTAAGCGGTAAAATTTCAATGTAAATAAAAAAGCAGATAGAAATACACTACCTGCCTTGTATGGTTGAAATAGAAACTAATATTTTATAAGGCTTTGCGCCGAAAGCCATCCTGCTTTTAATTCTGCCCAACTGTTTAACAATGCCCCTTGCTTTAAACCTATTGCCAGCAGTGGCTAATTGCTGTTAACTGCAATAGGGTTTATAAAACCTGCAAATTGTATAAGCCAACTCACTGGTGTTGCCTCTATACTGGCAGATGCTTTTTAAACAACTGTTAACCGGGCTTGAGATTTGTTTATAATGTCCAAACTCAGTTACAAAAGTAGCACGGATATATTTCACATAAACTAAGTTTTACAGTTAAATTACAATTCAATGTCCAATGTAAAACGGGATATTTTGATTTTAATGTAACGATAACATTTTTATAGTTTTATACCCGGCTTTAAACTGTAATTGGGCTTTACTTGCGTCGCACACTTGTACTATAGTAATGCTAATAAGCAACAAAGAAAAATTAGTATAGTTTTAAAATGATGCTAAGTGGTAATGTACGCTGTATAATTAACGTACTTATCTTTTGTCTTTTGTTTTTAAAATGCTGCCACAAAGGAGGAACCCTGAACCGAGCGTGGCAAGTAAAGCTTCATATATGTTACCTGGCTGGTAACATAAAAAATAATTTCCATGCTCATTAACGCTCAATTAGAAAACAGAACACCTCTTTGGGACCATGTACACCTACCACCAGGGTTTTTTCAATATCGGCGGTACGGCTGGGACCAGAAGCCAGGGTAATAAGAGAAGGGATATTGGCACCGTATTTTTCTTTCATTAATTGCAAAGCATCTTTTATATCGTACACCAACTGGTTGGTATATGCTATGCATATATGTACCGGCGCATACACACTGGTGGTGCGGCCGCTTGGTGATGAACTGCTTAGCATAATACTGCCGGTGCGGGCCACCAAACATTCGCAGGAAGTAATAGATGCTTCGCACGACGGCAAATCATTGGTAAAGGAAATGTTTAACGCAGATTGGTCTAAATTACTTTTTAGCGTTTCTTCCACGCAATAAATATGCTGCCAGCTGCGGGCTGTCAATAATATTTGTAATTGCTCGGCCAGCTCTGTTTCGTTGGCACAAAAGGCAAACCGGCCCTGGAGTTTTGTAAATCGTTCGGCAAACTCAATTTCGTTATCCTGTGTTTTTGGCTGAAAAACAGATTCAGTACCCTCGCTTAATGGAAACGGAACAGGCACTGGTGTGCTCAGTGCCTGTCTTATTTTCCGTAATATATTTTCTTTAGCTGTAGAGGCTTTCATTATTCTTCAATTTTAAGAGGGGGAACATGCAGTCCGCTATCAAAAGGTGGTACGCCATCGCTTACCACACCTGTGCCGGCATGTTCTTCTTTTCCGTTTTGATCAACGTCCAGCAATTTTTTCTCTTCGTAAGGTCTTTTGCCAATCAATGCTTCTACATCGCTTTTAAATAATACTTCTTTTGTTAAAAGCTCTTTAGCCAGCTTTTCTACATCTTCTCTATGCTCAATTAGTAATTTCTTGGTTCTTTCGTAAGCCAGCATTACCAATGTTCTTGCTTCTTCGTCTATTAGTTTACCGGTTTCCTCGCTATAAGGCTTGGTAAAAGTATTTTCCTGAGAAGGATCGTAAAAACTGATATTACCTACTTTCTCACTCATACCATAAACGGTAATCATAGAGTAAGCCATTCTGGTAATTTGCTGCAAATCGTTGGAAGCACCTGTAGAAATTTTACCAAAGAAAATTTCCTCACTGGCACGCCCACCAAGTGTCATACAAATTTGATCGTTTAATTGATCTGTATTATATAGATACTGTTCTTTTGGCGTGTATTGCGCATAACCCAACGCAGCTGTACCTCTTGGTACAATAGTAACTTTTAATAAGGGATAAGCATGTTCCAGAAACCATCCGCAAATAGCATGACCAGCTTCGTGGTAGGCAATAATCTCTTTCTCTTCTGGTAAAATAATTTTGTTTTTCTTTTCTAAACCACCAATTACCCTATCAATCGCATCCTGAAAATCAGCCATGTCAACAGCCTCTTTTCCCTTACGTGCAGCAATCAATGCGGCTTCGTTACAAACATTGGCAATATCTGCGCCTGCAAAACCAGGTGTTTGTTCAGCCAGTTTATGAATATCAAGTGTTTGAGAAATTTTAATTGGTTTCAAATGCACCAGGAAAATGGTCTCACGCCCTTTAACATCGGGTTTATCAATAGAAATCTGTCTGTCAAATCGTCCCGGACGAAGTAATGCGCTATCCAATACATCAGGTCTGTTAGTTGCTGCAAGTATAATAATACCCACATCACCGGCAAAACCATCCATTTCAACCAGTAACTGGTTTAATGTATTTTCCCGCTCATCATTGCTCATAATAGCATTTCTGCCACGGGCACGGCCAATAGCATCAATCTCATCAATAAATATGATACAAGGCGCTTTTTCTCTGGCGGTTTTAAATAAATCTCTTACACGGCTCGCACCAACACCGACAAACATTTCCACAAAGTCACTACCGCTTAAACTAAAGAATGGTACTTGTGCTTCACCGGCAACGGCTTTAGCCAATAAGGTTTTACCTGTACCCGGAGGGCCAATAAGCAAGGCACCTTTAGGAATTTTACCACCCAAAGCAGTATATTTTTTTGGATTTTTTAGGAAATCCACAATTTCCATTACTTCTACTTTTGCTTCATCCAGCCCTGCTACATCTGCAAAAGTGATATTTACTTTTGCACCTTTATCAAATAACTGAGCCTTTGATTTGCCAATACTAAAAATACCACCTGGTCCGCCACCACCAGCAGGGCCACCCATTTTACGCATCAGCAATACCCATAAGCCTACAAAAAGCAATAGGGTTAATACTGTTTGTGCTATTGGGCCAAGCCATTCTGCTTCGCTGATTGTTTTTTCATCAACTGATGTTACAGAGGGGTTCTTTTTATAGAATTCTGCCATGTTCTGGTTAAAACTTTCCCAATCAGTAACCTGGAACTCAAATAATGGACCGGTAAAATCACTCTTTGGTGATATGCCTTTTATTTTTTGACTGTAAAAAGCTTTGTATAAACTGTCTTTTTTAATGTAGATACGTACCAGCTCTTTGTTTTTTATGAGTTCCAGTTTTTGTACATCGCCTTTGGACAGCATATCATTCTGGAATTCCTGTAAAGAAGTAGATCTGGAATCTGCAGAACCCATATTAAGTGCCTGATAGCCGATAAGTACTACGGCAATCAATGCATAAATCCAATAAATACTAAAACGGGGAGTTTTTTTCCCACCCTTGTCATCACCTGGTTTATTCATGAAATCGGGCTTTATTTTTTTATCTTCCTGTGCCATAAAATTCGTTGTTTCCCAAATTGTATAAATGCTATTAAAAAATTGACTTTCTCTTTCTGGTGCTTAAAGATCATTGTGCTCGGTTAACACAGCATCGCTCCACATTTCTTCCAGCCTGTAAAATTTCCTTGCTTCAGGTAACATAATATGTACTACAATGTTTACATAATCTACCAATACCCATTGCAATGCCTGATAACCTTCATGTTTATAAGGTTGCTCATTACATTCTTCCTTGGCCATAAATTCAATAAAATCGGCAATTGCTTTTACCTGTGTGGTGCTGCCTGCTTCGCATACAATAAAAAAATCGGCAACGGCCTCAGGTATTTTTCTTAAATCCAGAGACACAATTTTCTCCCCTTTCTTATCCTGAATGGCTTTAATAACTGACTTGAAAAATTTTGAATTTTTAGTAAGTTTGGCTGCACTGCTTTTTTTACGAGTGGCTAAGAGCGATAAGTTTTCCAATAATCTGACAGATTTAAATAAGATAAATAGTTGGATATCACATTAAGGTGTACAATTTACCCTTCCTGCAATATAAGTTTAATTCTAAAACGACTGTTCTTTCATACTGAATTAAAATTGCATTTTGGTTCCCTGGTTTTAAAGAACCTTCAGCAAATTAATAAGGTATCATTACACAATTCGGCTGATAACAAGTTAAATAGTATACAAGAACGAGTTAATTTGCACAAAAATAGTAATTCTTTGCCTGATACTTCTACCAATCGCAACATCGGTAACCCATTCATCGAATTAAACGAAATTGAAAGTACCAACAACTATGCCATGCAACTTGTTCAGCAAGGAATTGCAACACATGGCATGGCTGTTTTTGCCCACCACCAAACAGCAGGAAAGGGTCAACGTAGTAAACAATGGTTTTCTGCCGCAGGACAAAATATTGTGCTTTCGGTAATACTGCGTACTAATAACTTAGCTGTATCCGCTCAATTTGGACTAAGTATGGCCATCGCATTGGCTGTACATGAATTTTTTACCACTTATGCTATTTGTGAAACTTTTATTAAATGGCCAAACGATTTATACTGGCGTGACAGAAAGGCAGGCGGCATCCTCATAGAAAATATCATCCGTGGTAAGGAATGGCAGTGGGCCATAGTAGGTATCGGTATCAATATTAATCAAACCAATTTTGAGAATAATATCGCCAATCCGGTTTCTCTTAAACAAATTACCGGCAAAAATTTTCATCCTGTTAACCTATCCAAAGAATTATGTACCTATATAGAGAAAGCGTTTTCACAACTTGAAAGGGAAGGTATTGCCCCAATTGTACAGGCATACAACGGCTATTTGTATAAAAAAGGCGAAACTGTAACTCTGAAGAAGAACAATATTCTGTTTAGTGGTACCATTCAAAGTGTTGATGCCAATGGTTTTCTAAGTGTTACTGCAGCTACCAATGAAGATTATGCTGTTGGTGAATTAGAATGGGTTAATCCGTCATTGTAAAAGCAGTTTCATACCGTTCAATATGTTCTGCCCGCCTTGCAGCTACTTCAAAACTATTATGGTAATACCCATTTTTTAAACTTTGCGAAAGGTATAGCACAATAAACAATACACTGCCATGCTGTGCATATTGCTCAATATGCATCAATTCATGTCTTAACCAAGGCTTATTGGCTAAAAACTCCGCTTTTCCGGTGTGGTGTAAATGTATGGTAACACCCAAAACAATGGCAACCTTATCCGCACCCAGTATTAATGCTGCCATCCGGGCCAGTATGCTGTTTTCTTTTACCCTGTAGCGTAATGTGGTAGTCGCCATATGCTTAAACCAGTTTGTACCATAGTACCTGGTAATTTTTGTCCCGGCATTTAAATGGTATCTCAGCTTTACTTGCGTCGCACTCTTGTACTCCATAACAAAAAGCAGCCAATAAAAGCCAATAATAGATGCTATCATTAGGGCATTTCCAATACTTCTATAGCAGAAGGGTGCTGGGCATCGTGATAAATAGTAATGCTGGCTTTTTTAAAATCTGTATCATTGGCTTCTGCAATATTCATAAACTGCTGCGGGTTTCTATCTACCAACGGAAACCAGCTGCTTTGTATCTGGATCATTATTTTATGACCCTTTAGAAAACTATGTGCGGTAGCATTCAGCTGCAGATTTACAGGTGTAATTACACCCGGTGTAAATGGTTCTGGTTTTTCATAACTATTTCTGAATTTGCCCCTTAATATTTCAGCACGAACCAGCTGCTGGGTATGTGCTTCATCGGGCAATACATCTATTATTTTAACCACAAAATCTGCATCGGTACCGGTGGTACTTACAAAAAGCTTGGCTATAACCGGTCCACAAAGTGTAATGTCCTTATCCAAAACGGCCGATTCATAATATACAACATCGCTTCTTTTAGCTGCAAAACTTTGATCAGCACCCAAATACTCATTTAGTCTGTCGCCAGCTTTTTTATTAATATAGGGTACCGGGTTGGCAGGGTCAGATTCATATACATCCCTACCCCTTGTAGCTGCTTTTGCCAGTAATAAATTATGATGCTCATTTAACAGCCAAACCTGCTTTTTGGCCTCTTTGGGTGGCCATTGGCTAAACGATTGCCATTGGTTAGTGCCGGTAATAAATACAGTTGCTTCACCTGCATTAATGGTGCCTTTGTTTTTGAGGTGATAATTAAAAAAATCTAACTCCATTTTTTGAAAATAGCTGTTCACATTGGCGCCAAACTGGTAACCGGCATAATGGTTCCATTCTTTACTTTCCCAGGCGCCATGCGTCCAAGGCCCCATTACAAGCATATTGCTGTTTTTATTCTGCTGTTCTATTGCCTGATAGGTTTGCAGGGCGCCAAACATATCTTCTGCATCAAACCAACCACCAACCACCAGCGTAGCCGGCTTAATATTATATAGGGAAGTTCTGCTATTTCTTTGCTGCCAGTATTCATCCTTAGTATTATGTTGCAGGTACTCGTTCCATATTTGGCTTTTATTATGGAAATAGTTTTCATTAAAGTTTTTCAGGGCACCGGTAGTAAGGTAAAATGAATAGGCATCTTCAATATTTATATCACTGTTTACCAATGGGTACTGTTTTATAGGACCTGTTCTTGGATGATCGAAGAAATTAAGGAAGCCAAAATTATCCATTAAAAAAAAGGCACCACGATGGTAGGCGTCATCTCCCTCAAATTCATCAGTTACCGGTGCTTGCGGTGACACCGCTTTTAATGCCGGATGTGCATCTGGCAAAGCGGCGGTGGCATAAAAGCCAGGATATGAAACACCATAAATACCCGCATTGCCATTGTTATTATCAATGTTTTTTAATAGCCAGTCAATGGTATCATAGGTATCTGAGCTTTCGTCTGTTTCCTTATTTGTTTTCTTGTTTTTTATATAAGGGGTCATTTCTTTAAAATTACCTTCACTCATATAACGGCCCCTAACATCCTGGTATACATAAATGAACTTTTCGCTGGCAAATAAACTGTTTGGCCCCAGACGGCTGCGCAGGTTATTTTCGCCATAGGGCGCACAGGAGTATGGGGTTCTTTGTATTAAGAATGGATATTTTTCTGTTGTTTCGGTGGGTATATAAATGGCGGTAAACAATTTAACTCCATCCCGCATGGGGATCATTACCTCCATTTTTTTATAGGCAGCAGCCGGCTGCTGGGCACAGGAATTTAGAACTATGTTTAATAGTGCCACCACAAACAGCAGTTTTTTCATATTACAATATTTTTAGTTGTTAACCCAAATCGAAATTAGCAGTTTTACAAATGGGGTGTATAGATTAAATGATGGGGATATAAAATATTTAATGACGCTGTGTTTTCTGCTGCTGTAAAATCTACTGTACAAGTGTGCGACGCAAGGATGTCTAATAGCATTACCACCGACTGGCACCTAAATTTATTTATACAAAAGCCTGTATATAACCATTTTTTTGTAGTTGGGCAAGGCCATATTAAAGCATTTGTTAAGTTCAATGGCACAGTAACCAATTCCCTTATCTTTGCCCGAAAATACTAACACAGTGAAGGGTAAATACGTTGCGCTTATTATTATTTTAATATTATTGGCCGATCAGGCACTGAAATTTTATATTAAAACCACCTATTATCTGGCGGAAGAACATGTTATTTTGGGAGATTGGTTCAAGCTGCACTTTGTAGAAAATGAAGGTATGGCCTGGGGCTGGAAGTTTGGTGGCGATTTTGGCAAAATAATACTTACACTTTTTAGGTTGGTAGCCGTAATTTTTGGAACTTTTTACCTGCGCAATATTGTGCGTAAAGGGTATCATAAAGGATTTATTGTTTGTGCTGCACTTATTTATGCAGGTGCGTTGGGCAATTTGCTGGATAGTATGTTTTATGGCTTATTGTTTAGCGATAGTCAAACTTTTTTGGTAGCACAATTTTTGCCCGAAACAGGTGGATATACATCTTTTTTGCATGGCAAAGTGGTAGATATGTTGTACTTCCCCATTATTAAAGATACCACTTTCCCCACCTGGGTGCCTTTTTGGGGTGGTCAGGATTTTGAATTTTTCAGACCCGTTTTTAACCTGGCCGATGCTTCTATTTCAACCGGTGTGATAGCCCTATTATTATGGCAAAAAAAGTTTTTCCCAAAGCACGATGAGGAACAACATTCTACCGTAGAAACCGAAGCTTTAACAGACGATAAAGCACAGGTAATGTAAATAATTAAAATGCCTTTTATTAGGCATTTTTTATTTTAGGTACTTTGTGTGTAAACTAATGAATGCTATAGTATCTTTCCATCTTGCTATATTTATTAATACAATTTAATTATTACCATTGAACTGGCTTTTTGCTTGGCGATACTTCAGGTCTAAAAAATCGGCCAATGCTATTAATATTATAGCATGGATTAGTGTGCTGGCCATTGCCGTAGGTACAGCTGCCTTAATTATTGTATTAAGTGTATTTAATGGGTTTGAAGATTTGGTAAAGGGTCTTTACAGCGATTTTTATTCTGATATTAGAATTAGCCCCGCCACCGGAAAATTTATTGACTTTACGCCTGATGTACTGCAAAAAATAGAAACTATTCCCGGTGTAGCCCATTATAGCGCCTATATTGAAGAGAAAGCCGTTTTGGTAAATGGCGATTATCAAACCATTGCTGTTATGAAGGGTGTTGATGAGCAATATATTACTGTAAACGGATTGATAAAACATATAGAGCGTGGTGAGTATAATTTAGGCACTTCAGAAGCACCGGCAATTATTGCGGGTACCGGCATTAGCAATGCCGTGGGTGCCGATCCGGAAAATACACTGGCCAATCTGATTATTTATTTACCCAACCGTAAAGCCGCCAACTTTAGCAGCATGGATGCCATGCACTCCTACAATATTCAAACAGCCGGCGTATTTGCCGTGCAGCAGGAGTTTGACGATAAGTATGCTTTTACCAACCTGGCCTTTATGCAGTATATGCTCGATCTTGCCCCGCAGCAGTTTAGCGGTGTTGAAATTGCGCTAACCCCCAATGCAAAAGAGTCTGCCGTAAAACAGGCGCTGGCCGGTATATTGGGTAGTAAGTATTCAGTTCAAACCAGGTACGAGCAAAACAAAAGCCTGTTTAGTATTATGCAGGTAGAAAAATGGGTTATATATGGCATTCTTTCCCTGATATTAATAGTGGCTTCGTTTAATATGATTGGCGCCTTAACCATGCTGGTGCTGGAAAAACAAAAAGATATAGCAGTGCTAAAAGCCATGGGTGTAACTGCAGGGGGTATACAACGTATTTTTCTGTCAGAAGGGTTGGTACTTGCGGGGGTAGGTGGCGGTGCAGGTTTATTACTCGCATTTATAATTTGTATGGTGCAAATACAGTTTCATATTATTCAATTAACGGGCAATACTTTTATTATTGATTATTATCCGGTAAAAATGTATGGTGCAGATTTTTTGCTGGTAGCTGTAACTGTAATTACGGTTGCGTTACTAGCCGCCTACATTCCTTCCCGAAAAGCGGCCACACAAATATTTTCACTAAAAAGCTAGGATAATTTTTGGTTACCGGCAATGGTGCTAAGGTCAGCTACTCTTGCGTCGCACTCTTGTGCGTTCGGTAATGCTACTCTGCAATGCGGGGTCATCCATTATACTTAACCTCAATTAAAAATGGCGTAGTGTAAAACACCATTTATGCGCAGGCACTGTAGCTTGTTTTTTGCTGCCACTATATCTAACAGCACAAGAGTGCGACGCAAGTAAAGCCAATTTATACTACCACAGCCGGGCTCATATTATTTTTTATATATCGTATAACAACGGGCCAGCAAGGGCATAACCAGCAATGCAAAAATGCCATAATAACCAGTGGTGAAATAAGAAATTATCAGCGCAATCATACCTGCATAGAAAGGATAAACAAAGGTTAATACGCCAAACATTACGCTATCAAAATGAATGTCTTTACGGGTAAGCGGCCATATTATTGCCCGCACAGGTATATACAATGGCGCATGTAGCATCCAACCTAAAAGCGCTGGTAAAGCCAGCAAATAACGCCGGGTATTGCCTATGGTAGTAAATAAATGCTGTATAAGATATAATTGTGCTAACTGGCTATGGGTTTCCTGGTTAATTTGATTAATAATGGCACCATCGTTTGTGGTGCCGTTAGTTAGAGATTCGCCAAACATTTGCCCAAAACTAATCTCTATATTTTTGCCAAACTGTGTAAAGGAATGGTATCTTAACCAAACAGGCAGTACCTGCGCAGGTATACCTTGTTGCCAGCAGCTTAGTACAATACGGGGCGCTCCTTTTTTTAGTGGCAGCAAAGTAGTTTGGTGCTCGCATAGGCCTTCTACAAATATTAATACAATACCATTGTTTTTTAAAACTTCAACTGATTGATTAAATGTTTGCTGGTTTAACGAAAGCTTTTCCTTTCCATCCCTGATGCGGTAAATGGGCATCATATTTAATTGTCGTAAAATGGCACGGGCCCATTTTTTATTAAATACATCGCCACGGGTAATAAAATGCACCGGTTGCTGCATAAATGCGCCTATCAATATGGCATCAAAAAATGAATTGGGGTGGTGAGCGGCAATTAGCAAAGGTCCTTTTGCCCTTAACTGCCCAGGGTTATGAAATACGATCTTCTTACAGAAAATCAATAGCGATAACCGTACCCATACTTTAATAAACAAATAAAAAATACGCTGCATAAAAATGAATACACTAAAAATAAGCACTAAAAAAACAAATGCCTTACATTTAAAAATTAAACCATGATGCATGAGTACTAAAAAACCGTTTAAGCCATTTGTTGCCCCCGAAACAAATATGAAAGAACTTACCGTAAAATCTATACTGGTAGGCAGTTTATTTGGAATAATATTTGGCGCCGCTACAGTTTATCTGGCATTAAAAGCCGGGCTTACTGTTTCTGCTTCTATACCTATTGCCGTTATAGCCATAACACTGGGTCGTCGGTTTTTAAAAACCACTATCCTTGAAAATAATATTATTCAAACCACAGGTTCGGCCGGCGAAAGCATTGCTGCCGGGGTGGCTTTTACCTTACCCGGTTTTATATTTTTATCCTCGCCGGATAGTGCTGCCTATTTTAATTATTTAACCATCCTTATTCTGGCCATTGTAGGTGGTTTACTGGGTACTTTATTAATGGTACCCTTACGCCGCGCCCTTATTGTGAATGAACACGATAACCTGCCTTACCCCGAAGGTACAGCCTGCGGAGATGTACTAAAAGCCGGCGAAAAAGGTGGCGACTTTGCCAAAACCGCTTTTTGGGGTTTGGGTGTTGCTTTCTCTTATGCCTTGCTGCAAAAAGTATTGCACATCATTGCCGAAGTGCCCTATTATGCCACAAAGCAAGCCAATAAATTTTTCCCTTCGGCCCGTGTGGCAGGAGAAATTACCCCTGAATATCTTGGGGTTGGTTATATCATTGGTTTTCGTATTGCCGGGGTGCTGGTGGCAGGTGGTGTATTAAGCTGGCTGGTATTTATTCCATTATTAGCTTCCATTGTACCTGCAGATACCATTGCCAGTCAGCTGGTAAAGCTGGGCTATTTAAAATCGTTAACTACAGCCGGTGGACAAGGTAATTGGGATCCTGCCACACATACTTTTAGCAATTATGCAGCGGCGGTATATTATGCATTTATTCGCCAGATTGGTGCCGGTGCGGTTACCGCCGGCGGTATTATTACCTTAATAAAAACCATCCCTACCATTATCAGCTCAGTAAAAGGTAGTGTTGCTTCTATAAAAGAAGGTAGAAACAGCAGTGCCAACAGTATACTTAGAACAGAAAGAGACCTTAGCTTAAAAGTGGTTGGCTTTGGTAGTCTTGGCTTAATAGCATTGATCACATTTTTACCACAGATACCCGGCGATAGCATTATTGCCCGCTTATTGGTGGGTGTGTTGGTGGTATTATTTGGTGCATTGTTTGTTACTGTTTCCTCCCGCATTGTGGGCTTAATCGGCTCATCCAATAATCCCATTAGCGGTATGACCATTGCCACAGTAATGGGTACCAGCCTTATTTTCTTAAGCGTTGGCTGGACGGGTCAATCGGCCGAGCCATTGGTTCTGGTAGTGGGAGGTATGATTTGTATTGCAGCCGCTAATGCCGGCGCCACTTCGCAGGATTTAAAAAGCGGCTACATTGTTGGCGCCACGCCACGAAACCAGCAAATAGCTTTATTTGTGGGCGCTATTGTATCTTCAATTGTAATTGGCTTAACCGTAAAATTCTTAGATAAACCCACCACCGAAATGATGGCGCAGGGTGTTCAACATGCTATTGGTACCGATAAATACCCTGCACCACAGGCCACTTTAATGGCAACGCTTATAAAGGGAATCCTATCTCAAAATCTGGATTGGCAATATATTTTTGTAGGTGTATTTCTATCAGTAGTAATGGAACTTTGCGGTATAAAATCACTCAGTTTTGCCGTTGGTGCTTACCTGCCATTAAGTACTACTTTACCCATATTTATTGGCGGTGCGGTTAGAGGTTTGGTAGAAAATAAACAAAAGAAAGCCAATATTACCGTTGTAGCCGAAGAGGAAGAACTCGGTAAAGGCAACTTATTTGCTACAGGATTGGTAGCAGGTGGTGCCATAGCCGGTGTATTAATTGCCTTTTTATCTGGTACAAGTGCAGGGGAGCAATTTCTTAATTCGGTAAATCTGGAGGGTAGTTTATCTGGAATAGCCGGCGAAGAAGGCTATTTTCTGTTAGGCGCACTATTTTTTGCGGCTATGGCATTTATGCTATATAGAGTAGGTATAAAAAAAGATGGGCCACCACTGGCTTAGTAAAGCATATAAAAAAAGCCTTCAGCAAAATATGTTGAAGGCTTTTTTTTCAAATACTTGTTATTGGCCAAGCAAATGAAATTGATGCAGCTTTACTTGCGTCGCACTCTTGTACTTTCTGATTATTAGGCAGCTTACATGCCGGTAGCATTTTTAATAAAATACTTTCTATACCGCGATGGAGTAGTTTTTTTCACTTTCAAAAACTGTTTATTAAAATTAGCCAGGGTATTAAAACCACTTTCGTAGCAAATGGCTTCAATTGATTTTTGGGTATCTATCAATTGTTTGCAGGCATAGCCAATTCTCACTTCATTTAAAAAATCAATATAGGTTTTCTTGGTGCTTTTTTTAAAATAACTGCAAAAAGCAGGCACACTCATTCTGGCATGTGCAGCCACTTCATTCAGTGTAACAGGCTCCTGAAAACGGGTAATGGTATATTGGTAAATTCTGTCAATCCTTTCTTTGTTTTTAGTGTTAAACTCTTTTACTTCCTGAGTTGACACTGTATCAAATTCTTTGGTTTTAACAATCAGCTGCAGGCATTCCATTAATAGAATTATACGTTCAAACCCTTCTGCAAATTCAAGTTCTTCAATAAATGGGGCCAACTGTATTCTGCAATCGCCTTTTATTTTTAAACCCTGGCAGGCAATATCCAGCAAGGCTTTAATTTCTCTGCTTTCGGGTAAACCCAGTAAATGCTGTCCCCAAAAATCATCACGAAACTGAACTACCACCGCACTGGTAATAAGTTCTTTAGTGGCTTTTTGAAACGTATGAGGCAAATTGCTGCCCAAAAAATAAATATCGCCGGTGCTAAACTCGCCAACATAATTACCTACAAAACTGGTACCTTCCCCTTCGGTAAATAAAATAAGTTCGTATTCTATATGCTGGTGCCAGGGCACTTCAAACTGAGGCGTACGATAGGTACGAGCCACAAATGAAGTATTCTCAGTTAAAGTTAGTTTTTCTATAATCGGTTTCATTCCTGCACTATATTAACCATTAAATATGCTCTCATACTACAATATTATTAAAATAGTTGTATTTTTCAACAATAAAGTGGATGAGTTTTTGCCCATACAGAAATAATTTAGCAGATAGTAAAATAATTTTCTAACGATTAACATTTGCCCGGCGGGCAGTTACCATTATGTTATTACTTGGTATAGATATAGGCACTTCTTCCATAAAGGTTTCTGTGGTAGATGCACAAACGCAACAGGCAGTGGCATCTGCCCAATACCCCGAAACGGAAGCATCTATTACTTCCCTGCAAAGCGGCTGGGCTGAGCAATCACCCGAAAGCTGGTGGCAATATATGCAACAGGCATTGGCCAAGGCACATGCTACTAAAGCCTATAATCCAGCTGATATTGCAGCCATTGGAATAGCTTACCAAATGCATGGGTTGGTATTGGTTGATAAAAACCAGCAGGTATTAAGGGATTCCATTATTTGGTGCGATAGTCGTGCAGTACCATATGGCGATGAAGCTTTTAAAGCCATTGGCGAAGAAAAGTGTTTATCGCACCTGCTTAATTCTCCCGGTAATTTCACTGCTGCAAAACTGGCCTGGGTAAAAGCCAACGAACCATCAGTTTATGAACGAATTGATAAACTGATGTTACCCGGTGATTATATGGCAATGCAGTTAACTGGAAATATCACCACCAGTGCTTCCTCTTTATCAGAAGGTATATTTTGGGATTTTAATACCGAAACAGTTTCCCGCGATATAATGGATTATTTTGAGTTTAGTGATGATTGCATACCCACCATACAACCGGTTTTTTCTTCTCATGGCCAGCTTAAGGCCGATATGGCTGCCTTGCTTTCTTTAACACCCGGTATTCCGGTTACCTATAAAGCCGGCGACCAGCCAAATAATGCATTATCATTAAATGTATTGGAGCCGGGCGAAGTGGCAGCTACGGCTGGTACTTCGGGTGTTATTTATGGGGTTAGCGATTCATTGGCTTATGATAAGCAATCAAGGGTAAACAGTTTTGCCCATGTAAACCATACTGCAGCGCAAAGACGTATAGGCGTATTATTATGTATAAATGGCACAGGCATACTTAACAGCTGGTTAAAGAAAACAGTTGGTGCCGGCATGAGCTATGCCGAATTAAATGCCGCCGCAACCGCAATTGCGCCAGGTAGCAATGGTTTATCTATTTTACCATTTGGTAATGGCGCAGAGCGTATGCTGAATAATAAAATGGTAGGGGCCCATTTGCAAAATATTGATTTAAATAAACACACTCCTGCACATATATACCGTGCCGGACAGGAAGGAATTGCTTTTGCATTTAGGTATGGGCTGGATATTATGCGCGAAAACGAAATGAAACCTGCCGTAATACGTGCCGGTAAAGCCAATATGTTTTTAAGTGATGTATTTGCACAGGCTTTTGTAAATGTTACCCAAACGCCAGTTGAATTGTATAACTGCGATGGCAGTGTAGGTGCTGCATTGGGTGCCGGTATTGGCGCCAATATCTTTAGTAATGCAAAGGAGGCTTTTAGCAATATGCAGCGGCTGCAAACCATTGAACCTACAGGTGCAGAAGAATATGAAGCACTTTACCAGCAATGGAAGCAGTATTTGCTAAAAGAATTATAGCTGAATTAATTATCCGAACGTACAAGAGTGCGACGCAAGTAAAGCCCCGGATATGCGATAAAGCCGGGTACAAAAAAGCAGTTTCGCCATTACTTTTATTATAAAACACTTATCATTTAAAACTACAAACTATGTCAGTTCTACTAGGAGAAAAAGAATTTTTTAAAGGCATTGGCCAAATACAATATGAAGGCCCTGCTACTGATAATCCACTGGCTTTTCGCTGGTATGATGAAAGCAAAGTTATTGCCGGTAAAACCATGAAAGAGCACCTGCGTTTTGCTTGTGCTTACTGGCATTCTTTCTGTAATACCGGTGGCGACCCCTTTGGCGAAGGCACCCATATTTTTGAATGGAACAATAAAGCCGATGCAGTTGAAAGAGCCAAAGATAAAATGGATGCGGCTTTTGAATTTATGACCAAAATAAACCTGCCATTTTATTGTTTTCATGATGTTGACGTAGTAGATTATGGCAACGATTTGGCCGAAAATGAAAGACGTTTACAGGCCTTAACTGCTTATGCTAAAGACAAACAGGCGGCCAGCGGTATTCAATTGTTATGGGGTACAGCCAATTTGTTTTCTCACCGCAGGTATATGAACGGCGCATCTACCAATCCTGATTTTCATGTATTGGCACATGCCGGTGCACAGGTAAAATTTGCACTGGATGCTACCATGGCTTTAGGTGGCCAAAACTATGTTTTTTGGGGTGGCCGCGAAGGCTATATGAGTTTATTAAATACCAATATGAAACGCGAACAGGAACACCTGGCCCGTTTTTTACATACCGCAAAAGATTATGCCCGCAGCAATGGTTTTACTGGTACCTTCTTTATAGAACCAAAGCCTTGTGAGCCTAGTAAACACCAATACGATTATGATTCTGCTACCGTAATTAGTTTTTTACGCCAATACGGATTAATGGATGATTTTAAACTTAATATAGAAGTTAACCATGCTACTTTGGCCGGACATACTTTTACCCACGAACTACAGGTAGCAGCCGATGCAGGAATGCTGGGTAGTATTGATGCCAACCGTGGGGATTACCAGAATGGATGGGATACAGATCAGTTCCCAAATGATGTGAATGAACTTACAGAAGCCATGCTGATTATTTTACAAGGCGGCGGTTTTGCAGGTGGCGGTATTAATTTCGATGCAAAAATTCGTCGTAACTCAACCGATCCTGCTGATTTGTTCTATGCACATATTGGCGGTATGGATACGTTTGCAAGGGCATTGGTAGTGGCCGATAAAATTTTACAGCATGGTGAATATGCCAATATAAAAACAAAGCGCTATGCCTCTTTTGATACTGGTGCAGGTGCCGATTTTGAAGCGGGTAAATTAACTCTTACCGATTTGAAAAATTACGCAGCTGCCAATGGAGAGCCGGCAGTAATAAGCGGTAAACAGGAATACCTGGAAAACCTGATAAACAGGTTTATTTAAAATAAAAAGCCCCGTTTTTAAAACGGGGCTTTTTTTATGTGTTAACCCAACTGTTATTTAATAATTAAGCTGTACTTGCGTCGCACTCTTGTGCAGTTAGATACTTTGGCTGGCAAAAAATGGTATACTGCCTGCACTTCACATTACTGGTGTATAAATAATTTCAACAAGTAATAAATACCGGCTGCCAATACACCACTAACCGGAATGGTAAGTACCCAGGCCCAGATTAAGGAGAAGGTAACACCCCAGCGTACAGCACTTAAACGCTTGGTAGCACCTACCCCAATAATAGAACCGGTAATAGTATGAGTTGTACTAACGGGTGCCCCCAGGTTGGCGGCTGTAAACAAAGTAATTGCACCAGCTGTTTCTGCACAAACCCCTTCCAATGGCGTAACCTTGGTTATTTTGGTACCCATGGTTTTAATGATTTTAGACCCGCCGCTTAAGGTACCCAAACCAATGGCTGTATAACAGGTCAACGGTACCCAAGCAGGTATTTGCTCCATAGAAGGTATATAGTTACTTGCCACCATAGCTGCACCAATAATACCCATTACTTTTTGCGCATCACTACCACCATGGCCAATACTAAACGCAGCAGAGGATACCAACTGCAATTTTTTATACATATTGGCAGTTTTGTAGGCATTTTCCCCTTTCAGGTGATTGTATAAATAAGTAAGAACAAATACAATACCCAATACCAGCAAAGCCCAAAACTCAAATGGCTTTTTAAAATCGATGAAAATTAAGCAGGATGCTACAACCGCAATAATTATGGAGAGTTTTACCCAAATATTCTTCTGTATGGTAACCAGGGTAATAAACATAGATATCACCATACCCACAATGGGTGCCAGTAAAATAAATAATAAGGTTAAGCTAATGCCTCCATCCAGCGACCAGTTAATGGCATCAAAACCGGAATGTGCAACCGCAGCCCCGGCAAAACCACCAATTAGCGTATGTGATGAGGAAGATGGTATACCATACCACCAGGTAAGCAGGTTCCAGAAAATAGCTGCCAGTACACCAGCCAACACCACCACTAAATCGTATTGCCCATGTTGTACAGTTTTGGCAACAGTATTGGCCACACCATGATCTCTGAAAATAAAATAGGCAACAAAATTGAAAAAAGCAGCCCACACTACAGCCTGTAAAGGGGTAAGTACTTTTGTTGATACAATTGTAGCAATGGAGTTGGCAGCATCGTGAAAGCCATTAATAAAATCGAATGCTATTGCCAGTACTATAATTACAAAAAGTAATATGGTCATAAAAACAATATAGTTATGCTTAGAAAAATTTATGTCTGCATGTATACCACTGAGGCGAGGTATTACGCGTATTTGATAATGATGGACTCTATTACATTGCCGGCATCTTCACATTTATCAGTTGCAGTTTCCATGGCATGATAAATTTCTCTTTTCTTAATCACCTCTTTTGCATCTGGTTCGGTTTCAAACAGGCGGTCAATGCTTAAATCATACACATCGTCGGCCTGGTTTTCTATACTGTTAACTTTTACCAAAGCATCAGTAATCTGGCGCATATTGCGCATGTTGCGCAATTCCATTACTGCGTTTCTAATTTGTAAAGAGCTTTGCTCAACCAGGTCGGCCATTTTTTGAATACCTATTTCGTTAGGGTTAACCCTGTAGAAGTTGATTTTTTTTGCAGCAGCATATATATAGTCGGCAATATCATCAAGTGCATTAGCCAATGAGTGAATATCCTCCCTGTCAAAAGGAGTAATAAAGTTGCGGCCTAACTCAGTAAATACTTTATGGGTAAGATCGTCGTTGGTATGTTCCATTGTTTCCAGCTGAGAAATCAATGCACCTCTTTTATCAAAATCCGGTTCATTAACTACTTTATTTAATACTGCTCCCATTTGGGCAACAGTTTCCGCCACTTCTTCAAATAAGGAGTAAAAAACCTTGTCTTTAGGCGAAAAAAACTTAAATAAATTAAGTGCCATACTTTAAAATTTTGTGCAAAAGTATCAGCCTTTGGTACTGTGTTGCCACCTGATACGGTTTGTTAACAATTTGATAATATAGCAGAAAATCCAATTAATACCTTTGCGCATATTATCATTTTATGAAATTATTGTTAACAAAACTGGTTTTGCTGTTATTTGTTTTTCAGGCTGTAAGTATTCAAATGGCTCAGGCTCAATTTCTTATGGATATGGTTGATACTACCAAAGATGTAGGTAAGGGTTTGCTTTCTATTTATAAGAAATATGATCATATTAAAATTGGGGGTTATATTCAATCCCAATATCAACAGGTAGAGGCAAAGGGTGCAAAGTCTTTCGAAGGGGGTGATTTTGCCACCAATGTAGATAATCGTTTTATGTTGCGCCGTGGTAGAATCAGGTTCGATTATGTACATTTTAGCAACAATACAAAACCTTCTGTTCAGTTCGTTTTTCAATTTGATGGCACAGAGCGTGGGGTATTTATCCGGGACTTCTGGGGCCGGGTTTTTGAAAATAACCTAAAATTATTCTCGCTGTCTACAGGAATGTTTGCACGCCCATTTGGCTATGAGCTAAATTTATCTTCATCCGATAGGGAATCTCCTGAAAGAGGCCGTATGTCTCAAATTCTTATGAAAACCGAAAGGGATATGGGAGCGATGATATCTCTTGAACCCCGTGGCCGCAACAACTGGTTGCATTATGTAAAAATAGATGCAGGTTTGTTTAATGGTCAGGGGCTAGCCGCCACGGCGGATTATGATTCTTATAAAGATTTTATAATAAGGGCAAATGCCAAACCCTTTCATCTTAACAAAAGCCTTTTGTTTTCTACTGGTATTTCCTATTTAAACGGCGGATTTATACAAAATAATAAATATGTATACAATATTGCTACCGTTAATGGGGTTACTGGCTTTACAGAAGATTCTACAAGTTCAAAAGTGGGTACCAGGCTGCCCAGAAAATATTATGGAGCCGATGCACAATTAAAATGGCTTCATGCCAACAATAGTGCTACAGAGTTAAGGGCAGAGTATTGGTGGGGTACACAAACAGCCAATGCCAGCAGTACTGAAACACCGGCAGTATTATTAACCGAGCCATATTATATACGACCTTTTAATGGTGCTTTTCTTTACCTGCTGCATTCCTTTGATAAGCACAACCAACTTGGTATAAAATACGATTGGTACGATCCCAATACCAAACTAAGTGCTGGTGAAATAGGTCAGGCAAATGGTTCAAAAGCGGCCGATATAAGATATAATACCATGGGTGCCGGCTATATTCATTATTTTGATGATAACCTTAAAGTAGTAGCCTGGTACAATTGGGTAAATAATGAACATACACAGCTAAGTGGATATACCAACAATGTCAAAGACAATGTATTTACCCTGCGTATGCAGTATAGGTTCTAAAAATAGCTAAGTGGTATTTGGTTACAAGCAAAAGAATATATGGCATCGCCGCTTGTGTCACACACTTATGCATTCTGGGCCATGGGCAACTAACTAATAGACTTGGTAATTGAAATATCAGGTAAGCTGGTTCAAATTTTTTGTAAAGAATAAGTAAAAGGGATTTGTCCTTTACAGTAATGTAATTACAAATCAACTCATTTCAGGCACCTGCCAAATGCCAGAAGCTTATTTTTCTTCTGGAAGTAAAACCTAGTGATTCGTATAAGGCAATAGCACCAGTATTGGTTGCAGCTACATGTAAAAAAGCCAATTTCCCCTGTGCAAATATATTATTTGCCGTATGGGTAATCAGTTGTTTTGCATACCCTTTACGTGTATGATGCGGATGTGTAACCACTGCACTTACTTCTATAAATGCATTCAGTTGCATTCGTTCTCCGGTTACCGCTACCAACTCCTTATTTTGGAAAATGCCATAATAATTACCCAAAGCTGCAGTATCCTTTCTAAAATAGCCGGGCTGCACCAGGTTTACCAGATTAAACAATGCTGGCATATCGGTTTCGGTTAATAATCTAATTTCGGTGCTAATAGTAATGCTAATGGGGTGTTCTATTATCATTTGCAGGCAAACCAATTCCTGTTGCAAGGTTAAACTGTTTGGATAAATGGGTTTTTGCCCTACCATAAAAAAATTATTGGTAAGGTTGGCATATTTTGCCAATGCCTCAGTCATATTTTCCTGTTGGGTAAAAGCGCCAAAAGGGCAATAATTTGGTTGGTAGAATTGTACATTATTGTTAGATATGGCAAAAGCTCGGTGGCTTTCTGAGAGTGCATACCATACCGGGTTGTCTAATTTCTCTATCTCTGTTATTTGTTGCATGAGTTTGCTAACTAATTCTAAACGATTGGGATAAATGTAATAAACTCTTTGTTATCACTACTGTATCATGCAAATAAATTGTATTGGTTTTATTGAGATTTGAATATGTAACACTGCATAAAATGCCTGAAAGCAAGTTATTTAATTGCCATTCCGAGATAACCTGCAATGGAAATATTCTGGCTTTCTTGCTGCCACAAAGGAGGAACCCTGAACCGGGCGTGGCAAGTAAAGCTGCCACGGGAGAGATTGCTGGCTAAATCAATATGTATTTTATTTTAAATTATTTGATGGGTTTTGCTTTGTTAACATTTAGGTAATATGCAGGTAACAATTGCTTAACCTTGTGTTAATATGGGAATAACATACCGGCTGCACCTTTGCAAAAATTAGAACACATGCAAGCACAGAGATATGTTAAATACATTGCTCTTATATTGATTTTTGTAATATCAACCCAAATACTCTTTGCCCAAACAGGTAAAATAGCCGGTAAAATTGTGGATGAAAGTAACCGCCCGGTAGCAGGCGCTGATATTAAAGTAATTGGTACAAACGTAGGTACATCTACCGATGCAGAGGGAAAATTTACCCTGGTAATTGCCTTAAATAAGAAATTTGAAATTGAAATTACAGCAGTTGGGTTTGCCACAAAGCATTTAACTGATGTAGAAGCTATTGCTGCATCTGTTAATGAATACAATGTTACACTGGTTGCTAAAACTAATAACTTGCAGGGTGTTACCGTTAAAACATCAGCCCGTAAAGAAAGCACCAATGCGTTGATACAATTTCAGAAAAATACCAGCGCAGTAGCTCAGGTAATTTCTGCAGAAGCCATTCGTCGCTCTCCGGATAAGAATACAGGTGAGGCATTGAAACGTGTAACGGGTTTATCTATACAGGAAGGACGTTATATTATTGTACGTGGTTTAAGTGACCGCTATAACCAGGCTATGTTAAATGGGGTATTGTTATCGAGTACCGAGCCTGACAGAAAAACATTCTCTTTTGATATTTTCCCATCAGCTATTGTAGAAAATATTATTGTAAACAAAACATTTATACCTGAATATTCTGCTGAGTGGGCGGGTGGCCTAATACAGGTAAATACCCGTGATATTCCTACCAAAGGTTTTTTGAATGTGCAGTTTGGCACCAATTTTAATACGAACACCATTGGTAAAGATTTTAATAGCTATACCGGTGGTAAAATTGATTGGTTGGGTTTTGATGATGGTGCAAGGGCACTGCCTGATGGGTTTCCTACTAAAAACAATTTTGGATCGGTAAGTGCTGAAGATAAAATTGCATTGGGTAAAACAGTAGCTGCTAAAAGTTGGGGTTATAATACCAATAGCAGTGCATTTGCTGGTTTAGGCCAATCTTTTCAAATGAATAGTGGTTTTGCTACAAAACTGTTTAAGAAAGATATAGGCGGCGTGGTAACCCTAACCTATAACAGATCGGTAAGAAACCTTGATTTTGATAACAGGTTATTTAATATTAACGACAGCAAAGCCGAAGCTTCTTTTGATTACCATAATAATAAATATACACAGGATGTATTGTGGGGTGCACTGGCTAATTTTTCCATGCGTTTTAATGCTAATAACAAAATTAGTTTCAGAAACCTGTTAAACGTTAATACATCGGATTTTACTACGTTGCGAACTGGTAAAGACTATGAGTCAGATGCGATTGTAGGTGAAAATGTGAAAGCATACGAATATGGTTTTAGAAATAATACCTTTTTTAATTCCCAGGTGAATGGTGAACATAATTTTCCGGGATTAAAAACTAAGCTTAACTGGTTTGGTAGTTTTAGTATTCTTGACCAATATGTACCACAGCAGCGCCGTATACAATATAATCAGGCGGCAGGTGATGCTAATGCTCCTTATCTTGCCTTATTATCTAATACCTTATCGCAAAAAACAGGTAGTGTATTTTATTCCAACCTGAACGACTATATTTATAATGCAGGTGGCGATATCACTAATAACTTTACCTTATTTAATAGAAAGCAAACCATTAAAGCTGGTTATAACCTGCAGGTGAAAGACAGGATTTTTGATTCCCGTCCGTTCTCTGTTTCATTACCATCTGATAATCCGGCTTTAAAAGCATTAGACCCAACACAATTATTTGCAGCTGAGAATTTTGGAACAGCTCAAAATCAACTACACTTTGATGAAATTACCGGTATATACTTCCGCTATATAGCCAACTCTATTTTAAATGCAGGTTATCTGCAATTTGATAACGCATTTACCGATTGGTTAAGGGTAGTTTGGGGTGGCCGTTATGAAAATTTTGACCAGCTGGTAGGTAGCGAATACAAAATAGATCCCCGTTACAGCCATAGCCAAACAGGAGATTTTTTACCTGCTGTAAATGCTACCATTAAACTGGATAACAAAACCAACTTGCGTATTGCTGGTTCACAAACTGTAATAAGGCCCGAGTTTAGAGAGTTAACAGGTACTGCCTTCTATGATTTTGAAATAGGTGCTACCATTATTGGTAATCCTAATCTGGTTAGAACAAAAGTTACCAATTTGGATGTACGTTATGAGTTATACCAAAAACCAGGTGAATTAATTACTGTAGGTGTTTTTTATAAATACTTTAAAAACCCAATTGAGCTGGCTTTTAACCAATCTGGTGCAGGCTCTTCCAGCATATTTAATTATGTGGATAATGATCAACTTAGCGCAAAATCTTACGGTGCAGAATTTGAGTTTAGAAAGAAGCTGGATTTTATCCCCGGTATGAGAAGGTTTACTGCACAGGGTAACATGTCCTTTATCTATAACCGCGTAACCTTTAATCAATCAGTATTAAACAGGCCAATGCAGGGTCAGTCGCCATATGTGTTGAATGCCGGATTACAATACGATGTAGAAGAAATTGGATTAAACACTACCTTATTATTTAACCAGGTTGGCCGTAGAATTATATATGTAGGTAATGAGCAATTGCCACCTGTATGGGAAGCGCCAAGACCTTTACTGGATTTGCAGATAGCTAAAAAGCTAATGAAGAATAAGGGTGAGGTAAAATTAAACATCACAGATCTTATTAATAGAAAAGCCTATTTCTATCATGATCTGAATGACAATAAAAAATATACTTCCGGGCTGGATGCATTGGCCCTGGCCAGAAGATATGGAACCGGTGTTAGTATTTCTTTTGTGTACAACATAAAATAATTATCAAATAAACTTTTTAAAATAAAAATTCAAACAATGAACAAGCTGATTCTTTTTGCTGTAGGATTAACATTGGCGGTAAGCTCCTGCCGTAAAATTCAGGAGGATGTTATTCAGATTAATGTAGGTGGTGGTTCAGATACAACTACTCTTTCTGAAAATACCATATTGGAAGGTAAAATATCTTCAGACAGAACATTGAAAGCAAATTATGTGTATAAAATCCGTGGTATTGTATATGTGGTAAATGGTGCTAAATTAACTATTGAGCCAGGTACAGTAATTCATGGCGAGAAAGGTGCTACATCAAGAGGTACTTTGGTTATTACAAAAGGTTGCCAAATTATAGCCGATGCCACAAAAGATAAGCCTGTAGTATTTACTTCAGATCAATCAAGCCCACAGCGTGGAGATTGGGGTGGTATTGTAATTCTGGGTAATGCAAAAACCAACTCTTCTTATAATGGTGTTGCAGGTGTGGGCTCAGTAGAAGGTGGTGTTAACAACGCCGAAGGTTTAGGTTTGTATGGTGGTGTTAATGATGCAGATAATTCTGGTGTATTGCGTTATGTACGTATTGAATATGCAGGTTATGCTTATCTGCCCGATAATGAGTTGAATGGGTTAACATTGGCTGGTGTAGGAAATTCTACAGTTATTGATTATATAGAAATATTTAAAGCAAACGACGATGCTATTGAGTGTTTTGGGGGTGCTGTAAGCTTGAAACATACTATTATGATCAGCACTTTGGATGATGATTTTGATACCGATAATGGCTGGAGTGGAAAAGTACAATGGGGTATTGTAATGAGAGATTCTGCGGTTGCCGATATTTCTAAAAGCGAATCTTTTGAAAGCGATAACGATGCAAATGGTAGTGCCTTATTGCCACAAACTCAGGGCGTATATAGCAATATCACAGTGGTTGGTCCAAGACAAAACCTTACCAATATTGGCAACAGTTTATTTCTTGCCGGTGCACAAATCCGCAGAAATTCCAGCATCTCCATTTTTAACTCGGTTATCATGGGTTATCCTACCGGTGTATTAATTGATGCAAGTAAAGGAACCCCAACCGATAATAATATCAGAGGAAATACCTTATATATTCAAAGCTCTATTGTATCTGGTAGTGCAACACCTGTAAACTATGCAGTAAGTGTAAGCTCACCTACTGGCTGGAATGTAGACTCAGCCAAAAACTGGTTCTTAACACCATCATTTGGTAACAGTATTTTAACTACAAACGACGAAGTTAAACTGGCTGCACCTTACAATTATGCTGCACCAGATTTTACCCCACAGGATGGTTCACCATTATTAACTGGCGCCAGCTTTAGCAGCGCTAAATTAACTGGTTTAACACCAACTACTTACCGTGGTGCCGTAGGCCCAACAGGCAGTGCTGATGCTGATTGGTGGAAAGGTTGGAGCAAACTTAATTTATCGTTATAGATATATAAGCAACTTAATAAAAATGCCACCAATTACTGGTGGCATTTTTATTAATACAAGGGTATTATTCCCTTTACAATTTAGTTACATTAAACAAGCACTTTTGCATTGCAATCGGGGAAACAAAAAAATCAAGCAATCAGATTTTCTCATGTGTACGGTCCAGGTTTCTACCAGGACCTTTTTTTATTCCTCCCGTTAAACCTTTGCGTATGTACTATGTAAATGCCAACTATTATTGGCCAGGCAAAATGTTTATGTAGCATCGTCTCTTGCGTCGCACTCTTGTACGGTTGGTTTTTATGGCAGCTGAAAAAGGGTAATAATTTATTGCGTTAGGGATTGTAGCGTAAAGCCCGCAGCACAGCGAGGACTTGCAGCGAAAAGCCCGGCCCGTTAGGGCAACGCCCTGTTAATCTTTTCTTGATTCTAATGTAAAGCCAATGGTAGTACCTACATCTATAGTACTTCGAACATGTATGGTTTGGCCATGGGCTTCAATAATATGTTTACATATAGAAAGGCCAAGACCCGTACCGCCTACATTACGGCTGCGGCCTCTGTCGGTTCTGTAAAACCGTTCAAAAATGCGCAGCAGGTGTTCTTCTGCAATGCCAATACCATCATCGCTAATTTCTATAAGTACCCGGTGCTCGTCGGTATTATACACACTGGCAACAATGCTGCCACCTTGTTTGCCATATTTGGTACCGTTTTCTATCAAATTAATTAGTACACGGGTAATTTTTTCTTTATCGGCAAAAACATATAGAGGCACTTCGCAACCTTTCTTAATAAGGCATTTCATGTTGCGGCTGGCGGCTTTAATAGACAGTGTTTCAAAAACATCTTTTAATAAATCCTGAATAATAAAATTTTCCTTGTATAAGGGTTGCTCTCCGCTTTCCAGTTTGGTAATCTCATCCAGATCATTAATCAGATTCACCATACGGTCTACATTGCGTGAGGCGTTTTCCAGAAACTTTCTGTTTACTGCGGGGTTTTCAAGGGCACCGTTTAACAGGGTATCTACATAACCCTGTATGGTAAAAATGGGTGTTTTAAATTCGTGGGAAAGATTTTGCAAAAATTCTTTTCTGTAAATCTCGTTGTTCTTTAATAATTCTATTTCAGCTTTTCTTTGCTCTGCCCATTGTTCTACATCCTGCCTTACTTCATCAATACTTTTTTTGGGAAGAATGTACTTGTAATACATTTCTTCTTTTTTACTGGCTTTGGTTAAGTAAATAAATTTATAAATGAGTTTTATTTTGCGGTATATAAATGAGTCTAACACAAACCTGATGAGTAAATAACTACCTACCAATGTTATAGCAAATGCAATAATGCCTGCATACCAGTTTTGGCTTATCCAATAAAAGGCAATACCTACGGGCAATGAGAGTGCCAGTGCAGTAAAAAAAGATAAATTATTGGGCGATAAATTCTTAAAATCTAACATGCTTACGCAACATTTTGTATAAGTAAATATTAACTATGCAATTTACTTTATTTATTGCTGGCAGCAGAAATTCTGTAGAAGCGGGTTTACAGGGATTTAATCGTTGGCATTTACAGGGCTTGTGGTATTCAAAATAAATTTATATCCAACGCCTTTAACCGTAGTAATGCAATCCATATTTAACTTTTGCCTTATTTTTCTAATATGTACATCGATGGTTCTGTCGCCAACTATAACATCCTGACCCCAAACTGTATTTAAAATTTCGTGTCTAAGAAATACACGGCCTGGTTTTGATGCCAGTAAATAAAGCAATTCAAATTCTTTTTTGGCAAGGGTAATATCTTTACCATCAATGGCAATCATAAACTTATCCGGGTCTATCACCAAATTGCCTATGCTGATAATTTTTTGTTCTGTTGATTTATTGGTTCTTCTAAATAAAGCATTTACCCTGCTAACAAGTACTTTGGGGCTGATGGGTTTGCTTATATAATCGTCTGCACCAGATTCAAAACCTTTTAAGTGGGAAGTTTCGTCATTAAGGGCTGTTAAAAATATAATCAGGGATTCTTTAAACTCATCGGTAGATCTTAATATTTCACACACCTCAATACCTGTTTTATAAGGCATCATTATATCAAGAATAATAAGGTCGGGATGAATTTTACGGCTCATATCCAGCGCTTCATTACCGTCTTTGGCAGTATAAATTTCGTACCCTTCATTAGCCAGGTTATAGCTGATGATTTCTAAAATATCCCTTTCGTCATCTGCAATTAATACCTTCATAACCTAATTTACTGTTTAACAATTCCTTTACACAAAAATAATTTTAGAAATCCACACTGGCATGCTTACGGCATTATCTTATTGTTAAGCGATGATATATAATTAGCTTTGCCTTCAGGTTAAAGTTGAGAAACACACTATTAAAAGATGAAAAAAATTTATAGCTTATTTTTTTTGGCTGGCATTTGCTTGTTTGGTAAGGCTCAATCTACTAAAAACAATATCCCTTTAGCCCGGCAGTTTTTTCATGATGCCATTAATGCAACACAAAAAAAAATCCTTTTGTCCGATGGGGTAGACGATAACCTTTTTACACCTACCAGTAATGAATCTCTCAATATTGAAATTACACAATTTGCCACTATTGAGATTGAAAATATACAGGATTCTATAGAGGCTGATAGTACTACCTCTGATAATACTAAAATTAAAATGCTTCGCGGCCTTAATGAAACCCTGAATGCCTATTTAAAAGGTTGTAAATACGATTCATTACCCTTTTCATTGTTACCGCAAATTGTAACAGCTTTTAATAGCTGTATGTATAAGGAACTACATCAACAATCTATTGAAATGCTGGTAGCAGATTATCCCTACGAAGTAGGAAATATTATTATTAATACTATTGCTTTTGCTGATAATACCGGCGCCGCTGCCTGTAAAAATATAGTATTGCTAAAGTACTGCGATAAATACCGCAACAAAGTGTTTACCGTACTTAGCCAGCAACCCGATTTACCCTTTGCCGATAGCCTGATTGCTGTTTTGGCCCGAAGAGATCCGGAAGGCTTATATAGTTATGCTGCTGCCACCAATGCTTTAGGGAATAAAATCCGTAATCATACAGATACGCTGGTGCATGTAATTAGCCAAATGGCGCAGCTAAAATCCGGGCGGCAGTTGTTCCCTTTTCTTGATAATATTTATAAGGGTAAATTAACTGTAGATCAAATCAACAAAGTTCTGGATAACGATATAGCTTATTATCAGCTATTGGTAAAGACGGCCATAGATTATGCCGACAGGCTTCGGTTAAAAGATACGCCTATGGGTATAAATAGCCTGTATGCGAAACTGCAAAAAAAGGCTATTGATCCTTTTATTAATACCATTAATGGTTTACACGAATTGCCAGATGATATGCGGTTTAAAAGCCTGCAACCTTTTGGCGCCGAAGATTTGTACTATATGGCCATTACCGGCGAAGAAGTCATGTACACTTCCAGCTATGTACGTGGTGTTTATCCACGGGTTTGGCAACGTATGGCAAATCCCAAAAGCGATTCTTTGTTAATGAAAGTGCGTTTCGATCATTTTAGAAAATGGATTAAAATGGCTGCCAACTACAATACACTGGATGACTTTCTAAAACGAATGGAGCCGGCCAACGCACAATTATTAATGAAGGCTTTTGTAAATGGGCTCGACCGATCCGGTAGTCTGGAAGATGCAGTAGATGTGGCCAATTCATATGCCAGTATTGAAGATAGTTTGCTTCGTAAGCTAATACTTAATCAGGTGCAATTGAACCTGCAACAAGCCAAACGTACTGCCAATAAAAAAGCAACGGATATCTATAATATTCTCTACAATTTATTTCTTTCACTGGATGCACCGGATAAAATTGATATAGCAGCTACGCTGGGTATTCCACCTGCATATTTTATGCCGTTAAAAAATTTACAGGATACTGCTTCTGGTAAAATTGTTGTGCAGCAATTCTTTTATGGTGATAAAGATGGACAAACTGTATTTAATGGGTTTATAGGTAGCGTAAGTAATGCTAACTGGAAAATCACTTCCAACGATCAATGGATTACCGTAAGTTCTACAAAAGGCACTCCCGTTGTTATTTATGCCAATAAACCTTTAGACGAAACTAAAAATCTGGATGCCGAAGCCCAGTCAAAACTTGACCAGTATTTGTTCGATAATAATATCAATCCATCCATCATCATTCATCGTGGGCATAGTTACTGGTTGCCATCTACCATCGATCAGCTGGTGCCTAGTGCCAAAGTGGTATTGTTGGGTAGTTGCGGCGCTTATCAAAGTCTGGATCAAATTTTAAAAATTTGTCCAACCGCACAAATTGTTGCCTCTAAACAAACGGGCAGTGGCCTGGTAAACCACCCCATGATTTATACCATTCTCGAAACCCTTCGGCAGGGTAAAGACCTTAACTGGCCTCAGTTATGGGCTGGTTTGTCAAAAACATTGGGTAAAAACGAATTGTTCGACGATTATGTGCCACCCCACAAAAACCTGGGCGCCCTGTTTTTAATGGCCTATGCCAAAAAGCAGGAAACTACAAGTGCTGAATAATTAATCATTGCAATATTTTTTAACTGTTAAGCACTTGGTTGCCAGCAGTAAATTATTATGGCATCACCTCTTGCCACGCTCGGTTCAGGGTTCCACATTTATGGCAACAAAAAATAGGTAAAGTATTAACATCGCTCCATGGTGTAAGTAAATTTCTACCCATCACCCACTCGCATCTGCACATCTACACATTCTCAAATCTGCAAATCCTCACATCCGCACATTCTCATATCCGCACATTCTCACATCCTCACATCCGCACATTCCCAGATCTGCACATCCACACATCCCCTTTCAGCTGCTTTATTTGTTGCAGTACAAGAGTGCGACGCAAGCGGTGCTGCACAAATAACTTTGGCCAGGTACAAAATGAGTATTTGGCTGTTATTGCAGCAAGCGTTCTACGGCCTTTTCCAGTGTAGTTGCTTGTTTGGCAAAACAAAAACGCAGTACTTTATTATCGGTACCTTCTTTATAAAAACTGCTCATGGGTATGGTGGCTACGCCTTTTTCTTTGGTTAAGCGTGTTGCCAGTGCTTTATCGGGTTCATCGCTAAAACCGGCATAGCTATAACACTCAAAATAGCTGCCATGCGATGGAATTAATGTAAATGGTGTTTGCTGCATCAGGCTTCTGAAATAATCGCGTTTTTGCTGCATAAAACCGCCTAAACTTAAATAGGGCGTAGGTTGTTGCAGGTAAGTTGCCAGCGCATACTGCACTGGTGAATGGCAACTAAAACAATTAAACTGGTGTACTTTTCTAAACTCCTTCATTAAGGGTGCCGGGGCTACACAGTACCCAATTTTCCAACCTGTGCAGTGGTAGGTTTTGCCAAAAGAAAAACATACAAAACTGCGTTCCATTAAATCGGGGTAACGTAAAATGCTTTGGTGGGCAATTCCATCAAAAATAAGGTGCTCGTACACTTCATCGCTGATGATAAAAATATTGGTGCCCGCAACTATTTCGCGCAATGCCACAATATCGGATTCGTGTAAAACTGCGCCGGTAGGGTTATGCGGACTATTTATAATTATGGCCTTGGTTTTGGCAGTAATGCTGGCTTTTACCCGGTGCCAGGGAATATTGTAGGATGGGAATTGCAAAGAAATACGCACAGCTATTGCGCCGTTAACTTCTATGTTTGGAATATAGCTGTCGTAAGCAGGTTCAAATACTATTACTTCATCGCCGGCTTGCAAAATGCTGGTAAGTGATGTATAAATAGCATAGGTGCCACCTGGTGTAACTGTAATACAATCGTTCGCATGTATTGGGTTATGGTAAAGTTGTTCAACTTTTTCGGCAATACGTTCCCTTAACAATGGCAACCCGTTCATATGCACATATTGATTACCGCCATCTGTCATGGCTTTATTTACCAGCGCAATAAGTTCCTCACTCATCATAAAATCAGGGAAACCCTGGCCCAGATTTATGGCATTGTATTCAACCGCCATTTGACTCATTACGGTGAAAATGGTGGTGCCTACGTCAGGAAGTTTGGAATGTATGATCATTACAACAGCTATTTTTTCAAAGATAAGTGCCTATAGCTAGGGTTGCCTATCAGGCAGCCATTTAAATTGTTTTGGCAATAATGGCAAAACCGGTATCAACAAAAAAGGCAATATAACTGCCCGATACCTTACAATAGCACCTGAAAATGGAATGTTAAAGCCTGCCAGTAATAAAAAGGAAATTGCAAAGCACAGTAAAGCAGCAGTGAGTGCCTGTTGTTGCCGGTTGTTTTTATTTTTGTAACCCATTATTATTGCCGCCAATACAAATAACCATAAACAAATTATTTCGACGGCGGCAGGGATATAACTTTTGTTTTTTATTTCGGTAATATGTGGCCTGAAAAAAGCAATATCAATGGCCGATGGCAGAAAATGAATAAAGCTGTTAATGTTGTTTTCTAAAGGTGGCACTGCAATTAAGGAACTGCCTGACAATTGTTTAAACTCAGTTTGTTTTTCTATTACATATCCCGGTAAATTGGCCGATTCGCTAATATAGGGCGAAACAAAAAAAAGTGTTATGCCAAGTCCGTACACAGCTGCAACAACCACCCAGCTTTTTACCTGATACCGCCATATAATTAACCATACCAGTAATGCGGGTAATAATAGTAAAGCCATAAAATTTCTTAGTGCAAAAACAACCACAACACTAAATAGTATTATAAGAATATTGCTGATGGATAATTTATTTTGCAATAGTTGTTGCTGAAAATAATACAGAATTAAGGCAGTAGCACTAAGAATAAGTCCATCTTTATGAATACCACTGCACCAGAATAAAACCGATGGTAATAAAAAAATGCAGGCAATAAGTACATATGTATGTATGTTAAATACCAGTTTTGCTAACCTGTACAGTGCAATGGGGCCAAAGGAAAACAGGAAGTTAAAGAAGGGAATAGCTGCATAATAGTTTTTGCCGGTGAATACATTGCAAATGGCCAGCAATTTAATAACGATATTGCTTTTAAGGTCGTTCCAATAGGAGTTATTGCCGCTAAAAAGATTGCCGGGCTGGGCATAGCCTGAAACAAATATATCCTTACAAAAAGCAATGGGATCTTTTAGCAACCAGTCCGTTTCGCCAAGGCTGATATTAAAGTAGCGCCAGGTATCGCTGCCTTCGTAATAGGCGGGCTGTTGGTAAAACCATGCATAGCCAAGTCCTGCCAGCACTTTTAATGTAAATAAGGCTATTAATACCCATTTATTGATGCCTGATTGTATAAAAAAAGGAATGCGGGTAATTAGCCAGTTAAACAGTAAAAGGTAAATGAGGAAGACAATAATTTCCAAAAGCTTTTAATTTATATGGCTATAAAAGTAACTGATAATTACTTGCCTTAGCCCTTGGCTTTTTTTGAAATTTTAACTGCCACAGGGGAGGAACCCTGAACCGAGCGTGGCAAGGGTTGCTGCCCACTGCGATAATGCCGGCTACATAATGGCTGTTTAGCTTTTCTTATTAACCAGGTATACGCCGCTTAAGATAATGATTAGGCAACCAAGTTCGGGCAGGGTAATGCTTTCGCCTGATAATATGCCCCATAAAACCGCCACCACCGGAATAGCATAGGTAACCAGTGAGGTAAACAATACCCCTGATTTTTTTAACAGCATATAAAATAATACTGAGGCTATGGCGGTACCAAAAGCGCCCAGTGTTATTGCTGCTGCGCTGGCATGCCAATAGGCGGTATCGCCCAGAGGCAGGTTAAAATATCCGGTGGCTATAAGTATAATAAGTGCTGGTGGCAGTAAAAAACAAAAAGCCAGCGAGGCAATATGTAACGAGGGGGTATTGTGTAAATGCCGGTTTACCATATTTACATTAAGTGCATAGCAAATGGTAGCTACCAGCACCAGCAGTGAATACTGCATATCAGTAAAATTGATGCCCTGCTGTGTTGTAAAAGGCAATAGTATAAGTCCGATACAGCCAATGATTACACCTGCTATCTGTAACCATACTGCTTTTAGTTGGAAAAAGGATGCACCAACTATAATGGTAAACATAGGGGTAAAGGAATTGAGTATGGCCGCCAGTGAACTGTCGATCCTGGTTTCGGCAATACAATATAAAAATGCAGGGAAAAAGCTACCAAGAAAACCAGATAAGATGATATAGGGTAATTTTTTTCGATCTACCTGCTTAAAAGCCTTAAAGGCAAAAGGCAATAAAGCTATAGCACCACTTAACATTCTTAAAGCGGCTACCTGATAAGGGCTCAGCACCTGTAAGCCCATTTTCATTAAAATAAAAGAGCTACCCCATATAAGCGCAATAAGTATAAATAATAACCAGCTGGTAAAGTTTTTAGTCAAAACATTGAATTTGTACAAAGGTTAGTTTTTAGCCTAATAAAAAATATCTTTAAAAGAAATTTCATGGCTATGGCAAATGTTCAGCTAAGTAAGATTAGTACCAGGGCACCAAAAAAATTTGATAAAGAAAAAACAAAAGCCGCTACTGCTGCTACCATTGAAAAGCTAAATGACTTACAAAACCTGCTTTTTGCCGAAAGCAAACATGCTGTATTAATAGTAATACAAGGCATGGATGCCAGTGGAAAAGATGGGGTGGTGCGCAATGTATTTGGGCATTTTAACCCACAGGGTGTAATGGTGCAATCTTTTAAAGCACCTACGGCATTGGAATTATCGCACGATTTTCTCTGGCGTATTCACCAGCATGCCCCGCAAAAAGGCATGATGCAAATTTTTAACCGCTCGCATTACGAGGATATACTTATTACCCGTGTACATGGTATGATTGACGATACCACTGCCAATAAGCGCATTAAGGCAATAAATGATTTTGAAGACCTGCTGGTAAAGCACAATAACACCCATATTCTTAAATTTTACCTGCATATTTCACCCGAAGAACAAAAATTAAGGCTCGAGGAGCGTTTGAACGATACTACCAAACAATGGAAATACAATGAAAACGATTTTGCCGAAGCCAAACTGTGGAAAAAATACATGCAGGCTTACGAAGATTGTTTTAACCAATGCAATGCCGTACCATGGATGATAGTACCTGCCGACCAAAACTGGTACAAAGAGCACCTGATTGCCAATGCATTATATACTTTGCTATCTGGTTTGGATATGCGATTCCCCGGCTTAAAGAAATCCTGATACAGCATCTGGGTATTTTAAATATATTCGGCCATTATTTATTCACTTCAAAAAACCAATGCTATGGGATTTATTAAAGAATTTAAAGAGTTTGCCATTCGCGGCAACCTGGTAGATACAGCTGTGGCCTTTGTAATGGGTGCTTCTTTTGGCAAAATTGTAAGTGCTTTTGTTGATGGTATGGTAATGCCACTGGTAGGTATGCTAACTGGCGGGGTAGATTTTTCTGAAAAAGCACTCGTGCTGCAAAAAGGTATATCCGAGGTAAAAGATGCTGCAGGTGCTGTTATTACACCAGCTGTGGCAGAAGTATCAGTAAAATATGGTGCATTTCTTACCGCTGTAATTGATTTTGTAATTGTGGCTTTTGCTGTTTTTATGGTAATTAAAGCCATTAACCGCATGAAAAAGAAAGAAGAAGCAGCCCCGGCAGCAGCTCCAGAACCATCTTCTACCGATAAATTGCTGATGGAAATTCGCGATTCCCTGAAAAAATAATCCCCTATTGTGGAATACTTGTGATTGCAGCAGCACCATCTCTCAATCATAAACTATACTTTTGAAATCCCGGTAATACCAGTATTGCCGGGATTTTTTTATTCATTTACGCATTATTTTAAACCAGATACCGTGAGCAGTGCACCCAATTACCAAATTAAATTAGACCGTTTCGAAGGCCCTTTCGATTTGTTATTGTTTTTTATAGAACGGGATGAACTGGACATATACGATATTCCTATCACCGGAATCATCAACGATTTTCTGGCCTATGTGCATGCGCAGGAAAAACTAAATATCGAGCTTAGCAGCGAGTTTATACTTTTTGTATCTACCCTTATGCGCATCAAGGCTAAAATGCTTATTCCGCGCAAAGAAATAGATGCACAGGGCAACGAAATAGATCCACGCCAGGAACTGGTAGATAAAATACTGGAATACAAACGCTTTAAGGAAGCCGCCGTACAAATGGCCGAAATGGAAGCTACCCGTATGCTTATGCAAAAAAGGGGTAACCTGCAAAAAGAACTGGCTATAGTTGGTGAAGAAGCTGCCGAAGGCACTGAAATACAAACGCTTACCCTCTTTAAATTAATGAAATCTTTTGAAAAGGTAATGCAGCGGGTTTACGAGCGCAATAACAAACCTGTGCACACAGTTGTGCAATACAATTATACCATGGAAGGTTGCCGCGAAAACATGCTGGGCATGGTGCAGCGCCAAAAAACCGTGGCTTTCGAAAACATATTTGAAGTGTGCGAGAATAAAATACACGCCATCTTTCTGTTTCTCTCTCTGCTCGAGCTATCGCAACAGCGGTATATGACCATACTGGTAGGCGAAGGCCGCAACAATTTTATTGTAGAGTGGAACGAACAACGCGAAGAGGATGTAACCACTGAAATAAATATTACCAGTTTCTAAAGCCAATACAATTTTTTGTAGCCCGGCAATAAATACCCTATGCATCATTACTTGCGTCGCACTCTTGTACGTTCTGTAATACTATGCAGCAAAACGCCAGTATAGCATTTATACAAGGCATTCTAAATTATTTCAACAGTGCTATTAATTGTGCTCTGTGTACGCTTTAAAATTGTTTAAAATAGACTGCCAGCCGGCTTCCTGCATTTCAATTGGGTTTTGATCTTCGGGGTCAAAACATACTATAAGTTCTGTTTCGCCATTCAGGTCATTAAATTGTACTGTAGCAGTTCTTCCGCCAAAGCCATAGGAGAATTGTTCGCCATCAATAATTTCGGTATAAAAGGCTTCGAAATCAAAACCAAAACTTCCATCCCGGGCTTCCATTCTGGCGCAATATCTTCCGCCAATCTTCATATAGTTTTCCGCTTTAGGGCAATGCCAGCTGGGGTCAGCAAAGTTCCATTGGGTAATATGTTCAGGTAAAGTATAGTAATCCCAAACTTTTTTTCTATCTGCCTTAATGGTAGCTAGTACGGTTATTTTGTTCATTGTTATATGGTTTTTTTTACAGTAAATGATTCGTTATTTCTGCTGCTCCGTCTCGGTAATTGATTTAATCAATTTTGCAGGAATACCTCCCACAATGGTATTGGCTCCTACATTTTTTGTTACTACGGCACCGGCTGCTATAATTGCATTTTCGCCAATGGTTACACCAGGCAAAATGGTTGCTCCGGCTCCAATCCAGGCATTTCTTTTTATTAGAATCGCATCCAGTAAAAGCGATTTTCTTTGCGATGGATCAGTAGGGTGATTTTCTGTAATTAGATTTACTTTTGGGCCAATTAGTACATCGTCTTCAATGGTAATTCCACCCAAATCCAAAAAACTGCAACCATGGTTTATAAATACATTTTTACCCAGTTGTATATGTTTACCAAAATTGGTAAGGAACGGTACAAATACCGTTGTGCTTTTATCAATTTCTTTCCCAATAATCGTACTTAACCGCTCTCTTATTTCATCGATGCTGGTTGATGCGTTTAGTGCCGCATTCTGCTGTATGGTTTCGGCAACACATGCCCATAACCTGGGTAATTCGGGGTGGTTACTGCTAATTAAGCCACCTGCCAGCATGCTACTAAAAATATCTGTAATGGCTTCGCTCATATTATGATTTTAAAACTATAAAACTAATATTTAAAAGGTATCATTAGCTAATTGACTGGTTGCCTTACACCTTAACTAAACCAAATAACAATATTGGTAAATTATTTAATTAAGCAACATGGCAAATAAACAAACAAAGCCTCTACTAAACAACTGATGTTGCAATTAATTGTAGCTGCACAAAGTATCCAACCGTACAAGTGTGCGACGCAAGTAAAGCCCGCTGCTTAATCAACAGCCGGGCACATAATTGCTGTTACTCTACAGTAAACCAGGTATAGCTTTCTGCTGCAATGGTAACGGTTATTTGTATGTTGTAATTTCGGTTAAGTGTATAAGTTTTAGCTGCCCCACCTTGTTGGCGTATACGGGCGGTTTTTGTTAGACCAGTGTAATATAGCGGCACCGTTATAGTGCGGGTAATGGCCTGTTGTAAGGGGTTATATAATAGCAATAAACCCTTTGTAGATAGCTGTGGGTTTACATGCAGTATGCCATCCCAATCGCGGCCATCGGCGCGGCGCAGGTGAATAATATCGGCATTTAATATGTCGCGGTACTGTTTGTACCAGCTAATGGTATTGCTTACCACGGTTTTGGTTGCATCTGTATCGTATAATCGGGGGCCACGATAACAGGCCTGTACGCCGGCGCCATAGTATTGCATCATTAACTGCTGGTAATCCTTTAAATGTTCGGATAGTGGTTCCAGCACCGCTTCGGGGCCGCCGCCCTGGTATTTGGTAAGAGGCACAAACCCCCAGCTCATAGAAGGCGTTTTTTCCCAAAGGCCATCATAAATATTCTGCCGGTTTAAAATCATCTGTTGTTCCCGTGAAAGGGAGAAATTTACCTCGCGGTAGCCAATGGCAATTTTATTGGTGCCATCTAAAAAATACCAGTCGGGTGCATTTACATATATGCCATTTTCGTTGCACCAGTGGTACAAGCCTTTTTGCAATTCCATTTGTTTCCATTGCGAATCGTCTAACCCCTTATGGCCCGGGTGTTGGGTAGAGGCGCAAACATCGCCGGGGTAGGGGCCGTCGTTCTCGAAAATATTAAACCCTGTTTGGCTGATAAAATATTTCAGTTTTTGAATATAGGCCAATCCCCAATTACTACCCATACAGGGGGCATTGCCAAAGAAAGCGCCGGCATCGGGCTTGCTGGTAACAGGGTCTATTACATCATCTGCATCACTTATTTTGCGGGAGCTGAATAAGGAGTAACCTCCTATTAAAATATGTTTTTCATGGGCATAGGCAGCCAGTATTTTCCATTGGGCTATATTGGCTGCAGATGTATCTTCCATATTGCAATGGCTGCCAAAACTTAATATCAATGCTTCGTATCCGGTAGCAGCACATTGGTCTATTGCCTGTTTTACTTCGTTGTTATTGCGGCTAACCAGGTGCATAAAAATGGGGTTCTCGTTGGTCCAGGGTGCAACGGCACGGTACATTTTTCTAATGGCTAGTCCGCGGCGTTCACGGTCGTAACTATCCATCAGTAATTCATGTGTTCGTGGCGATGAAAAGCTTTCGCCCGGGGAAAGAATTATGCCATTTACTTTTTCGGGATACACTTCCAGCACGCATGGCGTTTGATAATTATAATTTACCTGAGAGGTGTAGGTGCTGTCGGTTTTCCAATGGGTGGTTTGATCGCTAATATCGTACCGCATGGCATTGTTAAATGCATAATTGGTTTCAACATAAATGCCATGTTGTTTTTTCATTTGTTCGGGTGTGCCAACAACGGCACTTTCTTCTTCCACAAAAGCCAGCACTTCGTTAACAACGCGGTTAATTGTAATAGCATGGTTTCCGTTATTGGTTACGGTAAGCCACTTAATAAGCAGGGGCAAACCATCGTACAGTGAATAGTGAACAGTAACTACCACATTGGCAAGCACCGGATTTTTTGAGGCATATTCAAATGCAATTGTTTTGCCCGTGGCTGTGGTATTGGTACCACTCCATATGCCAGTCTTACGGTTTAAATATGGTTGCAGCGGGCTAATACTATAAGACTGATACTGGAAATCGCCTGCATCTGTGGTAAAATTATCTACCCAGTTATTTAGCAAATAGGCTTTTTCTTTTTGACCGTAGAGGCCGCCAATATTATAGTTTGTGCCATCAATAATTAGTTTGGCTTCGGGTGCTACGGCACGTAATAATTGCTGTCCGTTACTAAGATTGGTAAAATCTGTACAGGCCATATTGGGTGCAATGCGAAAAACCCTTTTAAGCAAACCATTGTACATAACCAGGTCTTTACCATTATTGGCTGTAAATATTTGTGCTTTGGTTTGTATGGGTTGTACCATCCAATCGGCATGGGTAAGGGAATCGGCGGCGGAATTCCAATTTGGTAAATTTTGGGCTTTTATACAAATTGTAAAACATACAAATAATACAGGCAACAGCAGTTGTTTCATAGCAAATATTTTGATGGTTAAATATCAGTATAATTTTTTGTAACCAGCAGATGAATTAGGGGCAACTTTACTTGCGTCGCACTCTTGTGCGGCATTAATACTATTGAACTTTATGCGTAGCTATAAATAAAAAAATAACCGCTAATATTATTGCGGTTATAGTAGTATACCTGTTGGTATGCCTTATTGTAAAATGTATACGACTTTGCTTTGGCAGCAATTGCTCTACATTATTTAAAAGAAGTATTATTCTTCTTCGAGAGTAATATTGTTTATACTTATCAGGTTGTTAATAGAATGGTCTATTTTTTCTACTATTTGTACCAGTAGGTGTAAATTCTTATCAGTACTGGCTTTGAAAAGCTGAAAATCGAATTCATGAGATTCGTTGTATGGTTTAAGACCATCCCAATCTTTAAGATCGCCTTGCATGGCAATACCTGCCATGGTATTAAAAATACTTTCATTGGCCTTAATCAGGTTGTTAAGTGCGTTTCTAACACTGGCTTTGTACGCTTCGGTTTGCATGATGTTGGTTTTAAATATGGAAGTAATTTCGTTTATGTTACAGGTGCAGGACAATTATCACCTGAATTGCCTATCCCTATGTTTTAAAAAGCATTTGCTTGTTACCAAAAGTAGCAAGTGTTATTACAAAAAATATTGATATAAAATTTTAATTGTTGCGGTTATAATCATTGTTTTATTGCAATATTTTTATTATTGCCGGCATAATTTGCTGCACAGTATTACAGGTGTACAAGAGTGCGACGCAAGTAAAGCTGCATGTTAGTGCTTTTGCCGGGCCCATATTTTTGTATATGCTATGGTAACTGCAATAATGCATTGATAATGCGTACCGATTCGTTTTTTACATTATCATTCACCACTTTGCCCGGGGTTTCGTATTGAGTTTTACACCAGTTAAAAATGGCATTCGAAGGCTCTTTTTGTTGCCATTGATTTAATAGCTGCTCTGCGGCGGCATGATTTTGCAATGCATCGTACGCCCATGCGCTGATGAGGTTATTAGCCGGTAAAAAATTACGAACCGTATTATCAATTTTTGGGGTGAATGCAATTAGTTTCTGCAATGCCTGCTGTGCCAAAGCAGCGTTATTTTGTTTGGTATAGCATAAGTAGGTTAGCCAGTCTTCCAGCCGCTCATCAATATCCTGCTGATAGGGTTTGCCAACGCCCAGGTTAACCGGCCATATTTTGGCGGCTTTAATAAAATTAAGGGCAGTTTTGTATTGTTTCTTTTTCATGGCATCTACTGCCTGCATTAGTTTGGCTTCGTGGTAAAGTCCGCGGCCATCAGTAGCACCTTCGAATGGTATAATATCAATTTTGGTAAGCAATGCATCGCAGGCGGCATATTGCTTGTTTAGCAACAGGCTTCTGGCATATAGCATCCCTATAATAAAATTATCGGGATGTTTTTTGTAAAATGCATCGCTTATGGTTAAAGCCCTTGCATAATCGTTGTGTTCTATGGCATATTCAGCAATGGCTTTTTTATAACGCCATTCATCAGGCGAAAGGCTTTCGGCTTTTTCCAGGTTGGCTAAAGCATCATCCGTAAATAATTTTGCCTTGGTTGCATAGAAAGGTGCAAACTGAGGCTCATTGTTGCATGCAGTAAATAATTCTTTAGCCCGGTTAGTATTGTTGCGGCTCCACCAGGCCAGTGCCAAATGGTATTTAAGCAACCATTGAGGATTGGTTGAGATGAGTTGCTCCAAAATAGTAATTGTTTCTGATGAAACGGGTGCTACCAAGGAAGGAGTAAGCGCAGATGCATCAACTGGCTGTTTTGATAAAAAAGCTTTCCAGTAGGCTAATTCTGCATCTTGTGGGGCCATTGCAATTACCTGTAAAGCCTCATTGGTGCACCCCAGATTGGCATATTTTATTACCAGTGCCAGGTAGGTTTGCTGGGGTAACTCATTGGTGATGTAGCGACTAATATTTTCTTTGCTGGCGGTTGTGGTATGCCATAAGTATTGTTCTACATGTGCAAAATGATTCAGCGGATCGAGGCCAAGCATTGTATTAAGTATGTTACCGGCTTTTGCTTCATTATTTTGCAGGCGGTAAATAATGGCCATCAGCTCATAGGCATCCATATTGTATTGGTTGGTAATAAGGCTTTTACCGGCATAGTCCATGGCCGAAGTAAAGTTTTGCTGCCTGAAATATATTTTTGACAAAGCCGTATAGGCTGCACTTCTGTATTCACTGCTTTGTGCAGCAATATCCAACCCATCTTTGGCATCGGTAATATTACCTAGTTGCATATTGATTAATCCATAGTAATAATTGGCTGCGGGATCATAAGTATTAATGCTTAGCGATTTTTGAACATTGGCAAGTGCCTCCTGGTATTGCAGATTACGGTATTGAATAGTTGCCAGCTCAGTTAATGCGGGTACAAAATTGGAGTCTTTTTGCAGGCAGGCTTTTAACTTATCAGCAGCTTCCGGAAAATAACGTAAACGAATATCTTCTTTGCCCTGCAGGTATAAGCCATATACACTGTTCCAATCAAAATTTGCCGGTGCATTTAAAGGTCGGTTAACCACATCGGCTTCAGGGGCGGCCTGATAAACCATTTTTGTACCACCGATAGTAACTGTTATTTTTTCAAGAGGTATTGTGGTGGCAAATGAGTCGGCAAATTGTTGCATGGTATTGAGTTGTACCCGTTTTGCATAGATACTATGACTACCGGTACTTACTATAAAAGAATCGTTTATGTTTTGCAGCGCCGAGAAATATATTTTTAGTAAGCCCTTTTCATTTTTAACATTTAAGGCACCATAGTTATTGGCTTTTACAAAGCCATGTGTTTGCTTAACCGGGAACCAGTATTCTGTCCAGCTATCTGTGGTATATGGTGCAAATCCCTGGTGTTTAAACGGGGTGAGTGTACTGTTATCTGATGCCTGGTTAAATAGGCGCCCACTTTGCACTTCTACATATTGTCCATCAGTATCGGTTAATATTTTATCCCATATCATACCCTGTTGAGATAAACCCCAAATCCAGATTTTTTTGCCGGCTTTATCATCGTGGGTAGAATAGCGGCCCATACCAAATTCATCATCATGCCAGTATCCGCCAAAAAAGTCAGTGTATTTCCCAAAAACATGATAGGATTTATACCCACCAAAATCATTGTTTTCATAAAAGGAGATCGTTTTTCCATTTTCTTTATTTACCGGCCAATCGCTATATTCTCCTTCATGCCCGAGGTAATGGGTGCCCGGATAAATAAATTCCAGATTTCCTTTAGCTTTTATACCGGTATTCATCCAGGTATAATAGGCCTGCTCCATTGGGGTGCCATTGTACCAAAAAGAACTGGTGGTGATATAGGCTTTATCTTTTGGCAAATTAATATCTAAGCGCCAGGGGGTTTGGGTAAGCAAGTCAAGCACCCCAATAACGCAACTTATACTTCCGTCGGTTTTTTGAATAATGGCATAATCAACCGGGGTGGCGCAATTAGGGGTATGGCCTATAATGCCATAGTTAGGTTCAATACCACCACTGGTCCAAGGGCCACGCATGGCCACATCTCTAAATTTCACCACACTATTGTCGTACACAAAAGACCTGCCGGTACTTTTTTCAATGGCATTCCAAATTTTGCCCCCCACTTCGGGTAAAATCATCACTTTTAAATAATCGTTTTCCAGTTCTACTACTTTCCATGCTTTTTGAACAGGGGTATTGGTAAATCCATCATAGCGGAAATAGGGATATATTTTTGAGGAGGGATCTGCCACAGGATTGGGATCGGAGAAGGGATAGGTGGTAAATATTTTACTATATTCTTTTACAGTAGTATTATGTTGTGCGTTAACATATTGGCCCACTAAGAGTAATAGTAGAATGTGACTATTGCGTATGATTTTTTTCATATAGTTCTTTTTCTGTTTTTCGAATAACAAACCTAACTGAAATAGCTTATAAGAAAGGCTTTTGGCGCAAACGCTTGCATTAGGTATTAAGGAGGGTTACTTACATTTTTGTAAACCAGCGCAAACCGCTTAATTTCATTTTTTTTACCAGGAAGAAATACAATTATGGAAGAAATGGAATTATCATATATACTGAATGAGTATGGCGAGGATAGGGAACAATATTTTAGAGCAGTAGCCCCACCCATTATACAAAGCAGCAATTTTGCTTTTGCCACTGTAGAGGAAATGCGGAAGGCTTTTGAAGACGAATACAGTACCTGGTTGTATAGCCGGGGCTTAAATCCAACAGTTGAAATATTAAGAAAAAAACTGGCAGCCCTGGATGGCGCGGAAGACTGTTTGGTGTTTAACAGTGGCGCCGCCGCTATTTTTGCTGCCGTACTGGCCAATGTGAAAAGTGGGGATCATATTGTAAGTGTACGCAACCCGTATACCTGGGCCCGTAAAATGTTTGATGAAATACTGCCGCGCTTTAATGTTACTACTACTTATGTGGATGGTACCAGTATGCTGGCATTTGAACAGGCCACACAACTAAATACAAGGGTGTATTATCTTGAAACACCCAACAGCTGGACCTATGAATTACAAAACCTGAAAGCGGTTGCCAGATTGGCTAAACAACACAGTATTATAACAATTTGCGACAATAGTTATTGCACACCTGTTTATCAGAAACCGGTAGAAATGGGTATTGACTTATCATTACAATCTGCTACTAAATATATTGGCGGGCATAGCGATACGGTGGCTGGGGTACTAAGTGGGAGCAGTAAAATGATTACCCGCATTTTTAACAGTGAATACATGAATATTGGCAGTGGCATACAGCCATTTAATGCATGGTTGCTGATTAGGGGTTTAAGAACTTTGCCCATGCGTTTGGAACGTTGCACCCAAACTACCCGTACGGTTATTGATTACCTTAAGCAACATAAGCGGGTGGAAAAGGTAATTTTTCCTTTTGAGGAAGATTTTCCCCAATATGAGTTGGCCAAACAACAGATGCAGGGAGCCTGTGGTTTATTGACTTTTGTAATAAGAGCCACAAAGGTGGTTACCATTGAAAAATTTTGCAATAGCCTGAAACATATTTTAATGGCGGTAAGCTGGGGCGGTTACGAATCTTTGATAATACCAAGGTGTTCGGGCATGCCTGTTGATGCTTTTGATGCCGGTAATGTGGAACACAGGATGATGCGCCTGTATTGCGGACTGGAAGATGCCCACTATATTATTGCCGATTTGGAGCAGGCTTTTGTACAAATTGAAGGATTGGAATAATATTTAAAATTACCAACCGAATGCTACCTGATGCCACAAGGGGTGAACCCTGAACCGAGCGTGGCAAGTAAAGCTACATAGCAAATGAGTTGCCGGCCCCACCATAATATTATTAATTCAGCCTAATAACATGGCAGATTTCCGCTCATCTAAAAAATATGTGCTGCCAACTTTGGTTTAAGTTACTTTGTTTTATGGGAAAACGAATTTTAGGCGTATTACTTCTACTAATACCCGCCACAATTTTTGCACAGGACAAATGGGATTTGCGCCGCTGCGTAGATTATGCCATTAAAAATAACATATCTGTTAAGCAGGCTGATGTACAGGCCCGCTTGTCTGCCTTACAATTACAGCAGGCCAAAATGAATAAACTTCCTACAGCCAGTTTAGGTACTGGAATGGGTTTGCAATTTGGCCGGTCTATTGACCCTACTACCAACCAGTTTACCACCACGCAGTTGTTGTATCAGAATTATCAACTACAAGGCGGTGCTACTATTTATAGTTTTGGCAGGTTAAAAAATGGGCAAGATGCTGCTTCTTTTAACGCGCAGGCTGCATTAGAGGATGTAGAACGGACCAAGAATGATATCTCATTAAATGTTGCATCCTATTATTTACAGGTGCTTTCAACAAAGGAACAAATTAATATTAGTGAAGTACAATTGTCTCAAACCAGAACCCAATATGAAAATACGCGTAAAAGGGTGGATGCCGGTGCTTTACCTGAGTTAAACCTGGCAGAGATTGAAGCACAACTGGCTACAGATAGCAGTAACCTGATTACTGCTCAAACTGCTTTTCAACAAAACTTATTGCAGTTAAAAGCATTATTAAATATTGATATGGCGGCCCCTTTTGAAGTGGATACGCCACCAATTGATCTTATTCCCTTAGAGCCTTTGGCTGAACTGGAACCTGAATTGGTTTTTAGCATGGCAGTAACTTCGCAACCACAGCAAAAAGCAAATGATTTAAGGATAAAAGGCGCAGAAAAAACCATTAAGGTAAATAAGGCGGCATTAAATCCTTCTTTAAGTGGCTTTTATTCTTTGGGTAGTACCTTTAATAATCAGGCCATTAGCCCTAATGGAAGTATAACTGTAAATCCTCCGATAGGTAAGGTTAATGTAGATGGAACTGATTATTCAGTTTATCCCAACCAACCTTATTCAGTTAATACCTATGGTAAAACCAAGTATTTTAAGCAGATTGATCAAAACTTTAGCCAAAGCGTAGGTATTAATATTTCAGTACCAATTTTTAGTAATGGCAATGCACGTATTGCTGTAGAAAATGCAAAACTGAATTTGGAAAATCTGCAATTGCAAAAAGCACAGGCTGATCAAACCTTAAAGACAAATATATACACTGCTTATACAAATGCTATTTCATCAATGGAAAAGTATAATGCCAGCGGAAGAAGCGTTCAAAGTGCACAGAAAGCTTTTGATTTTGCCACAAAAAGATATGAAGTTGGACTTTTATCTTCTATTGATTTAATTACCAATCAAAATAATTTATTAAGGGCAAAATTGCAGCAACTGGCCAACCATTATGATTATGTATTTAAAATGAAAGTGGTTGAGTTTTATAAAGGACAGGGTATTAAGTTATAATTACCAAACAAGAAAAATTGTATATGAGCAAGAAATTAAGATGGATTATTATTGTGCTGGTGGTGCTTGTTGTAGCATTGATTGCATTAAGTAAAGCAGGCGTTTTTGGTGGCAACGAAGGTATAAGCGTTACCGCAGAAGCTGCCGCTACCAGAGATATAACTGAAATTGTAACTGCCAGCGGAAAGGTGTTCCCTGAAGTAGAGGTAAAAGTTAGTCCGGATATTTCGGGTGAGATTGTAGAGCTTAATGTAATAGAAGGCGATACAGTTAAAAGGGGTCAGGTATTGGCAAATATTTATGCTGATATTTATGCTTCTCAAAGAGATCAGGCTGCTGCGGTGGTATCGCAGTCAGAAGCCCAGGTATCTAATGCAAAATCTCAGCTGGAAGCTTTAAAAGCTACACTGGATCAAACAGAAGCTGCCTATAAACGCCAGAAAACATTGCTCGATCAAAAAGTAATTTCTCAATCAGAATTTGAACAGGCACAACAGGCATATCTTGCAGCTAAAGGAAATTATAGTGCCAATTTGGATGCCATTAAAGCCAATCAGGCCAGTGTACAAAGTGCCAAAGCAAGTTTAAACCGTGCCGATAAAGATGTAAACCGTGCTACCATTGTAGCACCTATGGATGGCGTGGTAAGTTTACTGGCAGTTAAAAAAGGCGAACGTGTAGCAGGTAACAGTTTTAATGTAGGTACCGAAATGATGCGTATTGCCGATTTAAACAGTATTGTGGCCCAGGTAGATGTGGGTGAAAATGATATTCCAAAAGTAAAAATTGGCGATACGGCGATAGTAGAAATTGATGCATTTAGCAACCGTAAATTTAAAGGTGTAGTATATAAAATTGCTAACCCTGTTACCAATGCACTCACTTCCTCTTCCTCTTCTACACAGGTAACCAATTATCAGGTACATATTCGTTTGTTACCGGAATCTTATACAGATCTTATAGTAAAAGGCCAACCTTTTCCTTTCCGCCCCAATATGAGTGCCAGTGCAGATATTCAAACACGCACTCAGGTTAAAGTACTTTCGGTGCCTTTAAATGCGGTTACTACCAGAGATAAAAAAGAAGGCAAAGGCCCGGCTGAAGTAAAAAAGGATGACAATGCTTCTACCGATGCAGTTGCTTCTGCCTCACTGGATGATGATATTGAAGAAGTGGTATTTGTAGTAGATAGTGCCGGCATAGTGCGCAAAAAAGTAGTTAAAACCGATATTCAGGATATTAACTATATCGAAATTAAAAGTGGTATTAAAGTAGGTGATAAGGTGATTACCGGCCCATACGATGTGGTAAGTAAACAACTAAAAGATAGCACCAAGGTTAAAGTGGTTACCAAAGATGAGTTAACACAAAGCTTTAAGCCATCCAACTAATAGCAACAATTGTAATAAAAAAAGGTGTGGGTTTTTTACCCGCACCTTTTTTATTTATGTTATACCAGCTAATTTTTCATGGCAGCATCCTTGCGTCGCAATACGTTCATCTGCAACAAATATGGCGGCTGCAGGTTGTTGCAGCAGTTGGGTGCATAATGTCACACCAGGCTGGCCATTTGTTTTTGTTCTTTATTCAAATGTGCTGTAGAAGTATGGTGTTTTTGCTTCAAACTCTGCACTACAGGTATCTACCATTTTGTATACACGGGTAATACCCATGGCTTTACGGGTTTCATATACTTGTTCGGCGTTGCAGTTATTGTGCAGTATCCTTGCCATCTGCTCATCGCTAAACCCGTTTTGCTTCGCTTCCTTCATCAGGGCTGCAGATATGGTTTCCAGTGAATGGCCAGCAATCTCTTTCTCTATCCTGCATATTTCCTGTATCTGGTAAATAAACCACCTGTCTATTCCCGTAGCCTGTACAATTGTTTTTACCGATATGCCCTGCATCAGTGCATCCTTTATGCGGAAGATGCGGTCCCATTTAGGTATTTTAATATACTGTATCAGTTCCTCACTCTTCATCAGGCTTTTACCATAATATCCTAATCCCACTGCCTCATTCTCCAAACTCTGACAGGCTTTTTGTATTGCTTCGGTAAAGCTTCTGCCTATAGCCATTACTTCGCCCACACTCTTCATCTGTAAACCCAATGTATCATTGGCCCCTTTGAACTTATCAAAGTTCCAGCGGGGTACTTTTACTATCACATAATCCAGTGCCGGCTCAAAATAAGCCGATGTGGTTTGGGTAATCTGGTTCTTTAGCTCATCCAGTGCATAGCCTATGGCCAGTTTGGCCGCTATTTTGGCAATGGGGTAACCGGTAGCTTTACTGGCCAATGCCGAGGAACGGCTTACCCTTGGATTGATTTCTACCGCTATCAGCTCTTCTGTTTCGGGGTTTAAGGCAAATTGCACATTGCAACCACCGGCAAAATTACCCAGTGAGCGCATCATCAGTATGGCCTGGTTACGCATTTCCTGAAAAGCGGTATCGCTCAGCGTCATGGCAGGAGCTACGGTAATACTGTCGCCGGTATGCACGCCCATGGGGTCCAGGTTTTCTACTGTACAAATAATTACTACATTATCATTCTTGTCGCGCAGTAGCTCCAGTTCATATTCCTTCCAGCCAAGTACAGCTTTCTCTACCAGCACTTCGTGCATAGGCGAGGCCTGCAGGCCATTTTTTAAAGCATCATCCAGTTCATCTTTACTATGTACAAAGCCGCCACCGGAACCACCCAGTGTAAAAGAAGGGCGTATTACCAATGGAAATCCTATTTGCTGGGCAAATTCCTTGCCTTCTAAAAAGCTGTTGGCTACCTTGCTGGGGGCTACTGCCACTCCAATACGTAACATCAGGTCGCGGAACTGACCACGGTCTTCGGCCAGGTCTATGGCTGCCACATCCACCCCAATCATACGCACATTGTATTTGGCCCATAAACCCAGTTCATCGGCTTCTTTACAAAGGTTAAGTGCTGTTTGCCCACCCATGGTAGGCAGCACGGCATCTATCTGATTTTCTTCCAGTATCTGCTCCAGACTTTCGAATGTAAGGGGTAATAAGTATACTTTATCGGCCATCATGGGGTCTGTCATGATGGTGGCGGGGTTGCTGTTGATGAGGATGACTTTAATACCTTCTTCACGCAGGCTGCGGGCTGCCTGTGAACCGGAGTAATCAAACTCGCAGGCCTGACCAATTACGATGGGGCCTGAGCCCACTATAAGTACCGATTGTATGGAATTGTCTTTTGGCATATCTAGATAAATTGCGCAAATGTAAGGCCTTTGCAGTTATGGTAAAGGGCCAATACCAAAACACTGCAGCCACAACCCAATTGAAGAAAATATTGGTAATTGCCGGATGAAGCTTTGTGCGCTAATTACAATAGCCTAAATCTTATTTTGCCGCCATGAAAGAGGAACCCTGAAAGGATTGCGACGCAACAGCAGCTGCTTTATGGTTTTGTTGCCGGTATCCATAAAAGCAATATACGTTATCTCATTACCTTTGCGCATAATATGAGTGGAGCGGTACCGAAAAAAAAGATATTTGATTTTTCGCTGATGAGGCGGGTATTTGTTTATGTAAAACCTTACCGGTTACAATTTATTTCAAGTGTAGTGTTGGCAATTGTGCTGGCATTTATTACGCCTGTACGCCCCATGTTTATACAGCTTACTATTGACAAAGCTACCGGCAAAGCAGTAGATGCACCCGCTTTTTTACAATGGATTTTTTCGCATACTGATTTATCTGATGCCGGCAGGTTTATTGTGGCAGTTACCATATTTCAGGTGGTATTTTTATTTGTGGAGACAGCTTTACGTTTTTTGTTTTCTTTTTTAACGGCCTGGCTGGGGCAAAGTGTGGTAAAAGATATGCGTGTAAGTGTTTTTGATAAGGTACTACATCTTAATCTTAAACAGTTTGATAATACACCCATTGGCACACTTACCACCCGTACCATTAATGATATTGAGAACATCAACGATATTTTTGCCGATGGGTTAATTCCCATTTTAGCCGATTTACTCTCCATTATTATAGTGCTAACTACCATGTTTGCCACCAACTGGCAGCTTACTTTTATTGCACTGATACCTTTCCCGTTTTTAATAATGGCCACCTATTATTTTAAGGAAAGTGTAAATAAAAGCTTTATAAAAGTTAGAAATGCGGTTACAGCTTTAAATGCTTTTGTACAGGAGCATATTACGGGTATGCACGTGGTGCAGGCATTTGCTGCCGAAGACAGGGAGTTTGATAAGTTTACAAAAATTAATAAAAACCATAGGGATGCCAATATAAAATCCATATTTGCCTATTCGGTATTTTTTCCTGTGGTAGAGATTACATTGGCTGTTTCTACCGGTTTATTGGTTTGGTGGCTGGCTGGTTTGGCGGCCAATAATCCCATTGCTGATCAAAACCTGGCGGGTGAGCTGGTGGCATTTATATTATACCTGAACCAGATTTTCAGGCCATTAAGGGTTATAGCAGATAAATTTAATATCCTTCAAATGGGGATGATATCTGCTGAAAGAATCTTTAAGGTAATGGATAATGAGGATTTTACCCCCAATACAGGCACCCATTCACCAGCGGTGATTAATGGCCATATTCAATTTAATAATGTAAGTTTTGCGTATACCGACGATAATTATGTATTAAAACATATCAATTTAGAAGTAAAAGCCGGTGAAACGGTCGCGTTGGTAGGGCATACAGGCAGCGGAAAAACCTCCATTATCAGCGTACTAAACCGGTTATACCCTATTCAGCAGGGAAATATAACACTGGATGGCGTAGATATAAATGCCTACCAGCTAGATAGTTTAAGAAGCAGTATTGGGGTGGTTTTGCAGGATGTTTTTCTATTCTCGGGTTCGGTGATGGACAATATTACCCTGCGTAATAAAGTAATTACGACTGAGCAGGTAATTGAAGCTGCTGCCATGATTGGCGTACACGATTTTATTATGCAATTGCCCGGGGGCTATGAATATAATGTTATGGAAAGAGGTACTACCCTAAGTATGGGCCAACGGCAGCTTATCTCCTTTATCAGGGCTTTATTGTATAAACCCGCTGTATTAATATTAGATGAAGCAACTTCTTCCATCGATACCGAAAGTGAAATGCTGATACAAAACGCAATCGATACCTTAATAAAGGGGCGAACTTCCATTGTAATCGCCCACAGGCTATCCACCATTCGCAAAGCCAATAAAATAATTGTGCTGGATAAGGGCGAAATAAAAGAAGTGGGCAACCATGAAGATTTAATGCTGCACAACGGTTTTTATGCCAAACTCATTAATATGCAGTTCGAAAAGCAAAAAACGGTAGCAGTGCATTAATAAGTCAGATTTTTTTGCTTATAAAATCATACGGATACCGGCGGCAGGTTTTCATGGCATCAGCTCTTGCGTCGCAATCCGTTCATCTAAAGAATATAAAAGCAGCATATTTGGATGGTAACAACCTTGCCGAATCTTCCGTTTTAACCCAAGAACTTTTTTCTAAAAAGCATTTCTAAACTCCTTTTTTATGTTTTCAACCCCTATCTTTGCGCCAAATTTTGAAACAGGTATGGTCTTCAGAAACATAAAACGCTTACTGGTAGCGGTTCTTTGTACTTTTTTATTCACTTTTTCCAATATTGCTATTGCACAACACGAAGGTGAAATGCATGCCGATAGCACTACCAAAGAAGCTGCCGAAGGTGATTTTAACGTTACCGAAACAATCTTAGAACATATTAAGGATGACCATAGCTGGCATCTTTGGGGCCATACCAGCATAGCTTTACCTGTTATATTGTATTCAGATAAGGGGCTGGAAGTGTTTTCTTCTGAGCATCTGGTAAATGAACATCACGAGCCTGTTGTGTATACTGGCAACTATTCCTATAAACTATTTGAAGGTAAAATTAAAGTAGCCAATGCCGATGGTACTTTAAATGAGGAGTCTAGCAAAAACGTATGGGATTTTTCCATTACAAAAAACGTAGCTTCCTTATTTGTGTCCATCTTTATTATCCTGCTGATATTTCTTACCGTAGGTGCAGCTTATAAAAAGCGTGGCGTTACCTCTGCGCCAAAAGGCTTACAGTCTTTTATGGAACCCATTGTATTGTTTGTTAGGGATGAAGTGGCAAAACCCAATATTGGTCATAAATATGCCAGGTACATGCCATTCCTGCTTACCATTTTCTTTTTAATTCTTACTAATAATTTCCTGGGTTTAATACCTTTCTTTCCCGGTGGTGCCAATGTAAGTGGCAATATTGCCTTTACCATGACACTGGCCGTATTTGTATTTGTTATAGTAAACCTTAATGCCAATAAGAGTTATTGGGAGCATATTTTCTGGATGCCTGGTATGCACTGGAGTATGAAAGTGTTTTTGGCACCTATTGAATTAATAGGCGTATTTACCAAGCCTATTTCTTTAATGATCCGGTTATTTGCCAATATTACTGCTGGTCACATCCTGGTATTAAGTCTTATTTGCCTGATATTTATCTTTAAAACTGTATTTGCATCTGTAATTGCTGTACCGTTTGCTGTATTTATCGGGTTAATAGAATTGCTTGTAGCGTTTTTACAGGCCTATATTTTTACTATGTTAAGTGCAATGTATATTGGGATGGCTACTGAAGAGCACCATCACGAAGATGCACATCATTAATAATTTTTTTATTCACATTTAAAATAGAACACATGTTATTAGAAGTAGTAGGAAGTGTTGCCGCAATCGGTGCAGGTTTAGCTGCAATTGGTGCCGGTATTGGTATCGGTCAAATTGGTAAGGGCGCTGTAGAAGGTATTGCCCGCCAGCCGGAAGCCGCTAACGACATTCGTGCAAACATGATTGTTGCTGCTGCCTTCGTGGAAGCGGTTGCATTGTTTGCTGTGGTGGTTGCCCTGTTGGGTAATGGATAATCCACAAAAGTTTTTGTACAGGCTTAAAGCACAGGGCGGAGGGCCTGTACATCTTTTTTAATCCATTACGTATTTTACTTTTGGATACACTTTATTTAATTTGAATAATTTGTTTTTATGTTATTAGAAATAAATCCGTTGGTATTGCCAGATATTGGTCTGGTGTTTTGGAATACCGTTGCTTTTGTGGTGTTGTTTTTTGTGTTAAGGGCATTTGCCTGGAAGCCAATCATTAAAGCGATTGATGAAAGAGAGCAAGGCATTACAGATGCATTGGCTACTGCCGATAAAGCTAAGGCTGAAATGGCGCAGTTAAAAAATGAAAATGAAGCATTGCTTACCAAAGCCAGGGAAGAAAGGGCTGTTATGATTAAGGAAGCAAAAGAGACTGCTGATAAAATGATTAATGATGCAAAAGATAAGGCCAAATCTGAATATGAGCGAATTGTAGCAGATGCACAACAGGCTATTTTGCAACAGAAAAATGCTGCTTTAACCGATGTTAAAAATCAGGTAGGTAAACTGGTAATCGAAGTATCTGAAAAAGTGTTGCGTCGTGAACTGGCTAATAAAACCGAGCAGGAAACATATATCAATCAGTTAGCTGAGATTGTAAAGATGAATTAATAAGCTTTTACCTTTTACAGGGTAAAGCATGTAAAGTAAAAAAAATGCAACATCCACGTATAGCCGGCAGATACGCAAAAAGTTTGATAGACCTGGCCACAGAGCAAGGTGCACTGGAAACAGTGTATGCTGATATGAAGTTTTTGCAATCGCTTTGTGCTGCCAGCAATGAGTTTGTAAACATACTTCGCAGCCCAGTTATTAAAGGTGATAAAAAGCAACAAATTATAGCTGCAGTTACCACCAATAAAATTGGCAAACTTACTACTGCCTTTAATACATTGCTTATTAACAAAGGCCGCGAAAGCGATTTACCCGAAATTGTAAACGCCTTTATAGATCAATATAATGCCATCCAGGGTATTCATAAAGTTACACTTACAACTGCTGTTGAACTTAGTGAAACCATGAAAAAATCAATTACCGATAAGGTATCTGCAGCAGCCAACCTTTCACAGGTAGAATTGCATACCAAAGTAAACGATGCTTTAATTGGCGGCTTTATACTGGAGTTTAATAATAACCTGGTAGATGCAAGTATTTTGAGAGATTTAAACGATATAAAAAAGACCTTTAGCCAAAACCTATATATTCATAATATAAGATAATGGTTAAATAGCAGGGTTCTTAACATTTAAAAATTGATAACTTCCCTTACCCTTCTTTGGGACGGGGGCAAATTGTACAAATATGGTAGATATTAAGCCAGATGAAATTTCAGCGATACTGCGCCAGCAGTTAAGCAACTTTAACGTTGCCGCTGAGCTGGAAGAAGTTGGCACCGTACTGCAGGTAGGCGACGGTATTGCCCGTGTTTATGGTTTAAATAATGTTCGTTCCGGTGAACTTGTAGAGTTTGAGAACGGCGTTAAAGCCATTGCCTTGAACCTGGAAGAAGATAATGTGGGTGTGGTATTGATGGGTGAAAGCAAGGGAATTAAAGAAGGCGATAAAGTACGCCGTACCGGTAAAATTGCCTCTATTAAAGTAGGGGAAGGTTTGGTTGGCCGTGTTATTAATACCCTTGGCGAGCCTATCGATGGTAAGGGCCATATTACCGGTGAATTGTACGAAATGCCATTGGAGCGTAAAGCACCAGGTGTTATTTACAGAGAGCCTGTAAAAGAACCATTACAAACAGGTATCAAAGCAATCGATGCCATGATCCCTGTTGGTCGTGGACAGCGTGAGCTGGTAATTGGTGACCGTCAAACAGGTAAAACAGCTATCTGTTTAGATACCATTATCAATCAAAAAGAATTTTACGATGCAGGTAAACCTGTTTATTGTATATATGTAGCTATTGGTCAAAAAGCCTCTACTGTTGCCGGTGTTATGAAAACATTGAGCGATTATGGCGCTATGGCTTATACAACTATCGTGGCAGCTTCTGCCAGCGATCCTGCACCACAGCAGTTCTATGCTCCATTTGCCGGTGCTGCTATTGGTGAATTTTTCCGCGATAGCGGCCGTCCTGCTTTGATTATCTATGATGATTTATCTAAACAGGCTGTAGCGTATCGTGAGGTTTCCCTGTTATTACGTCGTCCTCCGGGTCGTGAAGCTTACCCTGGTGATGTATTCTATTTGCATAGCCGTTTATTAGAGCGTGCTGCTAAAATCATTTCTAATGATGATGTGGCTAAACAAATGAACGATTTGCCAGAATCTATTAAACACCTGGCAAAAGGTGGTGGTAGCTTAACTGCATTGCCAATTATCGAAACACAGGCTGGCGACGTATCTGCTTATATCCCTACCAACGTAATTTCAATTACCGACGGTCAGATATTCCTGGAAGGTAACCTGTTTAACGCAGGTATCCGTCCCGCCATTAACGTAGGTATTTCGGTAAGCCGTGTGGGTGGTAATGCGCAGATTAAGTCTATGAAAAAAGTAGCAGGTACTTTAAAATTAGACCAGGCACAATACCGTGAGCTGGAAGCCTTCTCTAAATTTGGTGGCGACCTTGATGCTGCAACCAAATATGTAATTGAAAAAGGTGCCCGTAACGTAGAAATATTAAAGCAGTTACAATATAGCCCAGTTACAGTTGAAAAGCAGGTGGCTATTATTTACCTGGGTACACAGGGTTTAATTAAAGATGTTGCTGTTAAAAATGTAAAAGCATTTGAAGAGCATTTTCTGTTAGAAATGCAGAATAAATTGCCCGAAGTACTGGCAGAATTTAAGAAAGGTAATTTGCCACAGGATGGTTTGGATAAAATGGTGACATTAGCCCAAGGTCTTATTCCTCAGTATAAATAATATATTCGTTATTAATAGTAAACGGCTCCGCATTAAACGGAGCCGTTTTTTTGTAGGTTTGTTTTTTTGAACCCATCGCTTGTGCTACTTTAGGGCCTTCCTTGCGTCGCACTCTTGTGCTGATAGGTACTTTGCGCAGCTAAAAGGAATTACTGATTAGTCTTCTTTATGGCCTATTATTCCAGGTTTACGCTAATCCAAATTTGCCTGCTATTTTGCTCCCCTTAGTTATATCGCACAAGTGTGCGACGCAAGCGGTGTTGCATAGTGTTTGTATTGTTGGACCCATAAAAAAACCACCCTGTACGGCGGGTGGTGTATTTGTTTTAGTAGCTGATTTGGTTTTATTGTTCGCCGGTTGCCAGCCAGTTAGCGCAATCGGCGCCCAGGTTTTGCAGGGCCAGTTGCTCGTATTTTTCACTATGCTGTTTTGTAAGTACTTCTTTCCAGCGGCCATTGGTGCCTTTATTGATAAAGGAATCGGAGCCGCCCTCCCAAAAAGCCCCGCCCAGGGGTACTGATTTTGCCGAGTGCTTTTTCATATAATCAAAACTGCAATGCTCTAATATATCGTTCCAGTTTTCGGGATGGATGTCGATGTGTAGAAAGTTGGCTATTTTTTTTATTTCGCCGGGCATATCGGTTTTTAGTTTTTCGAAATGTAAAAGGTGCACATTGGGCAGGTGCCTGATTTGCCACCAGGATAGTATGTTTTCCCAAAAAGCCCAAAAGGGGTAGCCATCTTTATCTAACCAGTCGTGATAGTATTGTACAATCGATTCAACAGGTTTTTCTATGCGTGGGCCTACAAGACCGGGCGTATCGTTTAAGGCCTGATAAAACAGCTCGTTGGCGGTGGCGTGGTGGTTATATAAACTCCATAATACATCGCGGCCGTCGCGGCCAATATATATGTATTTGGCCTGTGGCGAAAATACCAGTGCATCAACAGGTAAATGAGTTTTTATAAAGCGGCGGTGTTGCTGTGTTTCCAGCGCCGGCATTTTAACTTCAGGCGGCGGTACACGAAGATCGAGCCAGGGCGACATGTCGGAAACATCCAGACCGGCCTGTCCATTAAAAATGAGTTGCGAAATAATTTGCTGTAACCAGGTGGTACCCGATTTGGCGTAGGTGGCAATAATAATGTCGTCGTTTCTAAAAGTAAAATTGTTCCAAATAGTAGAGTCGAAATGATGGCTAAACATTTCCCTCTTTTTTTGTGGCCAGGCAATCTGTTGCATGTGTTTGGTTTTAGTTGTACGTATAACCAATAAATATCATACAAAAAATTGATAATATGAATATGATTTTTGGGCCGGGCAAGGGTACTTTATATGGCTTTACTTGCGTCGCACTCTTGTAGGGTTGGTAATGCTATGCAGCTGTAGAACAACACCTAAAAGCAGCTAAGTAAAATATGCCAATAACCCATTATTCGAGCAAATAGTTTATTGCTTAACCAGTTTTATGGTACTGGTATTTTGGTTTTGCCCGGTAAGCGTTAGTACATATGTGCCACTGGCATAGGCTGCAAATGGCAGGCTGATGGTATTACTGCCAGGCACCATATTTATTTTTTGTTGCTGTAATTGCCTGCCCGTAATATCCGTTATGGTTAAATACCCGGTATATGCTGTGGCAGCGGTTATTTGCACATTGGCTATATTATTTATGGGGTTGGGGCTTACGGTTAAGTTGCTTTTAATAGTATTATTATTACTTAGCTGCTGCGGCTGGTTTACTGCAAAAGCAGGGGTTAATGAAATATTTATAGAAGCAGGAGCTGATGAATCGCAATTGTTTTTTGCTTTTACACCTATTTTGCCGGCAGTAGTGCCCCAGTTTACCCTTATTGAGCCGCTGTTTTGGCCACTAACAATGGTGCCGCCACTAATCGTCCACGTATACTGCAATAGGGCAACGGCAGGCGTTACCGAATAAATTAAACCGGTAGCATTGGCGTTTACGATTGCGGGCCCGTTGATAGCAGTTGGTTTGGTTGGTTTTGCACTAATTATTTTTGTGCTTGGCAAACTAGTACCACAAACATTGGCGGCAGTAACATAAATATTGCCGCTTTTAAAGCCGGTAAGTGCATTAATTGCAAGTGATTTATCAGTAAATACTGCCCCAGCGGCTGGTACAGTACCTGCAGGCGGGAACCAGGCATAATAAGTTGCATTTAATACTTTGGCAATGGAATAATTATAGGGCCCCGTACCGCAAACGCCAACCAAATCTGCATTAGTACCGGTGATAGCACCCGGTCTTGCGGGTTTGGTTAAAGTGCCATCTGCAAGTATAAGGGTATCAGTATCTGTACATCCGCGGGCATCTGTTACCGGGTATATAATGGTACCTGCCTTTGCTGTAAAATTACCCGTACCAGCATAAGGTAAAGTTCCCCCCACTGCCGTTACGGTTACAGTGGTAGAGCCTGCCACACAATTGATAAGGCTATCTCTTGTGGCAATCGCCGTTAGTTTGGCCGGCTCGTTAATGGTATAGGTACTATTACCAAGACAACCGCCTGAGGAGGTTAATTGCAGTGAATAAGTACCGGGTTTTAGATTGGCTATATCCTGTGTAGTGGCTTTAAAGAAAGGAAAGTTAGCACTCGTCCAGCTGTAAATAAATGGTTCTATGCCACCATTGGGAATAATATCTATGCTGCCGTTATTTAAACCATTGCAACTGATATTGGTGGAGATAGAACTTAATAAAGGCTGGCTGTTTACGCCTACTGCTGTTACGGGCATAGTTATACTGTACCCATTACCGGCAATGGGTATAGCACCGCTATAAGACTTATTAATAACAGGCATAAACTTTACAAATACAGGCCCTGAAAACGACGCACCGTATTTTGAAACAATAAGTGAATCTACAAATGCACTGTCTATGTTTGTGGCAAACTTAAGGCCCGCATAGGGCCCAATTTTAATAGGACTGTTTGTTAAGAAATTACCGGTTAGTGTAAAGATTTTTGGGGCGCTTATACTGTTAACACAAAGTGTATCAAATACCAGGTTACCAGATGCTACCAATCCAAGATCGGATAAATCGGCTTTGGGCCTTGCTAACTCTATCAAACTAAAAACAATGTTTTGGTTATCTGCAGCTTTTACATAAAAATCGGAACCCAATTCGGCCCGGTTATTAAAATAGGCATCAGTTAGGGTGATGGTAACATTGCGCCATTGCCCTGAGTTTGTACAGGTAACTTTAACAGGGTAGGCTTTATTTACCCCACCGGTTTTTGAATCGTAAAATAATTGAAAGCTGCCATAACCGGCATCCAGATAAATGATATTGATGGTTACCGGATAAGCTGCATCCAAAGGAGCTTTATTTAGAAAGAGGCTATCAATATCAAAATACAACGCATTTTTTCTTCTTGCTACATCAAATCCACGGGCAAAGCGGCCGTAAATGGCGTTGGAGTCGGCCTGGCGGTCAATATTCCACCAGCCAATACTGGTTGTATTGGGTTGTATCTGGTGCAGGTATCTGTCATAATTGCCGGGGAAAATATCCCAACCCACATCATTAATACCGGTAGCGCCAAGATTATCCAATTCTTTTTGTGTAGCCGCATTAATATCTTCCAGTCTTGCACCAAAAACTTTAAAAGCATTGGCAATATTTCTAAAGCGGGTAGTATCTGCTCTATTATAAGGACCATACTGGGCAACGGGAAAACGTATGGTATCAGCTGCATCTAATCCGTCTCTTAACATACACATGGCATGTGTGGCAGTAGCAATATTTTTTTCACCGGCATATTTGGTATAAAAATGAAAAGAGGGGTCGTATAAAGAATCCTGTATTTGTGCCGTACCCTGATTACAAATATCCAGGCCCCAAAAAATATCGTAGCACATAAGTGCAAACATATTCTTATAAGGAAATTCCTGCCATAAGCCCGATTGCACTGCCCCACCTGTAATTTCAGACCGCGATCTTACGTACACCCCATTTTGCAGATTATTGGTAATATCATATAACCATCCCGATTTTGTTTTTTCATCGTTTAGCTGATAACCCTTACCAATTGTACCGGCTTTTAACCAGCTTCCCGGGCAATTTTGCATTAACCACATGGTTTCTTCTGAGCCATCGTTACTGGGGTTGCTGAGATGATAAATTTTTGGATTGGTATTTAGATACTCATTATAAAAATGCAGGCTAAACTCCTTATACAATTCAAAAAAATCATTGAAGTTTAAAGCATATTCTGGTTCTACCACACCTTTATAGCCAATATAATCTCCGGTACTGCCTAAACATGCCTGTACGGCAATAATTTGTTTGCGAATATTTGGGGGCTGTTGCTCCAGGTGCTGGCGCACAACAGAAACCATACGTTTAAAATAGAATTTATAATCCGCATCGGCGTAATAGGGAGCGTAGCCGGTTTCTTCTCCTGTAAGCGGATCTCTTTCAATTACCCTGGGTACGCCATTGGTATACAACCAATCGGGAGCATCTTCCTTAGTGTATATCAAAATTATAAAGGGTAAAGAATCCGCCGCCCATTGCGATAGTTCATCATCAAAGCCAGCCCAATCCCATTGGCCGGGGGCTGTTTCTATATCTTTCCAGTTGTAATTAAATAAACGTCCTTTTATTTCGGGGTAACGTTGTTTTGATAGTACAGCGCCGGTACTTTGCCAGGTACCAAATTGAATAGTAGTATCAGAAAATTGCGAGATGGCAATAAAAGCAATACAATTAAACAGTCCAAATAAAAGGAATGGCTTGTAATTGATCATGCTTTAAACGTTAGTTTGATTTTAGAACTGCAAAAATTAGACATAATTAAATGGCTTTTTTTTTAAATGGTGCAACATTGCTTACTTATAAGCAAAATTTAATGTGTATATAATGCTGCTTAAATTTTGATTGTAGATTATTTACCAAATGTTAATAATGCTTTTTTGTGCATTTAGTTGAAGCAAGACAAATTTTTGTAACCGGCAGTTGTTTTTCAATGTAGCATACTTGCGTCGCACTCTTGTACTTTCGGCACAACAGGCAACGGTAACTGGTTGGAGTAGTTGGGTATTGGGCAAAAAAAAGCCCGGCTCATCATTGCCCTGAACGATGAACCGAGCGTGGCAAGCGGCGATGCCCAATGTACTTATGCCGGCTAAATAATTGCCTTTAAAAAAGTTCTGTTTGATTGGCTTCTGGTGCTGGTTTTTCCCACTCCATTTCTATGGTTTTGCTAAAATCCATTAGTTTGGCACCAATGGCTTTCCAGCCCATTACTTCTACCATTTTGGCTGTTTTAAATTTGGCGTAACGCACCTGTGCGCCACGGCCGGTTTGTACCACCAAAATGGGCTCTTCGTGTGTTGACACCTGCTCTAAACGGTTGCCTTCGCCCTCTTTTACAAAATAGTATTTGTTGTGCAGGGTGGTGGTTTCTATTTTAAACCGCTTAATGTTGAATTGCTGGTTTTTATTGTCGAGGTATACGGCCGTAATAATTTTTGTGGGGTCGTACTTTTCTATTAATAAAATCTTATCGGTTTCAAAACGCTGGGTTATTTCTGTATCGGTTAATTCATAACTGCCATCAGTATAAATTACCAGAATTCTTTCATCTTCAAATGTACCCAGGAAGCTGCCTTTTTCTTCGGTATTTAAGCGGCCAAATTTATCATCAAACCAAAGCTTTCGGCCACCCAGTGTACTACGGCCTGCTTCTTTAAAACGAATGCTTTTAACCGGGTATTTGGTTACCTGGTTACCCATACTACTGCGGCCTTTTATATCCTGTTCTTCAAAATAAAATTCTGATTCTTTAATACGGGCAGAGCAGGTAGGGCTTAATACAATTCTCACTACTTCTGCTTCTCCATTGGGATTGGCAGAGAAGTAATGGATTTTGCTTTTATCGCTACCCTTTGTAAGGTCGTACTCTTTATCCCTGGTAATACCTGTTACATTAAAGCGTTTGGCATAGCTAATGCCGGTGGCGGCATCCAGGTAAATCATGTTATAGGTGGTACGATCATCATTTTTATTAAAAATGCTGGCATAAATGATGTCTTTACCCACAAACACTTTTTCGCCCACCCGCACCACTTTCATTATACCACGTTTGGTAAACACAATTACATCATCCAGTTCAGAGCAGTCGCTGATAAACTCATCCTTTTTAAGTGATGTGCCTACAAAACCCTCTTCGCGGTTCATGTACACTTTGGTATTGGCAATAGCCACCTGGCGTGCCTGAATAATATCAAACTGTTTTATTTCTGTTCTGCGTTCGCGGCCCTTTCCAAATTTTTTAATGAGGTTCTCAAAATAGGCAACGGCATAATCGGTTAGGTGTTCCAGATCAAACTGTACCTGCTGAATATCTGCTTCAATGCCTTTGATCTGTTCATTCAATTCGTTTATATCCAGCCGGTAAATACGGCGTACGGGTTTTTCGGTAAGCTTTAAAATATCTTCCTTTTCAATAGCCCTTTTCAAGCGCTTTTTAAAAGGTCCAAAGGCCTTGTCTATGGCTTCAATTACCTTGTCCCAGGTTTCGTGTTTTTGCTCCAGTTCCTTATATATCTTTTCTTCAAAGAATATTTTTTCCAGAGAGGTATAATGCCATTTATCTTCCAGTTCGCCCAATTTTATTTCCAGCTCCCGCTGTAACAGTTTTTTGGTATTATCTGCTGAGATAGACAATAATTCGTGCACCCCAACAAAACGGGGTTTTTGCTGAACTATAACACAGGCATTGGGCGATATGCTTACTTCACAATCAGTAAATGCATAAAGGGCATCAATGGTAATATCCGGAGAAATACCGGCCGCCAGTTCAATTTGTATTTCTACTTCCTTAGCGGTAACATCGGTAACTTTTTTAATTTTTATTTTGCCCTGATCATTGGCTTTGGTAATGCTATCGCACAATTGCGAAACGGTAACACCATAAGGCACATCGCGTATGGCCAGTGTTTTTTTATCCATTTCTTCAATATGGCAGCGCACCCTTATTTTACCACCGCGTTTACCTTCATTATAATTGGCAACATCCACCATGCCACGGGTAAGAAAATCGGGAAACAATTCAAAACGTTTGCCACGCAGGTGTTTAATACTGGCTTCGCATAATTCATTAAAATTATGGGGCAAAATTTTGGTAGATAAACCCACTGCAATTCCATCTACCCCCTGTGCCAATACCAATGGAAATTTTACAGGCAATGTAACCGGTTCCTGTTTACGGCCATCATAGCTAAGCTGCCATTCGGTGGTTTTGGCATTAAATGCTACTTCAAGTGCAAACTTAGAAAGCCTTGCTTCAATATAACGTGGGGCGGCAGCATCATCACCGGTTCTTACATCTCCCCAGTTACCCTGGGTTTCTATCAGCAAATCTTTTTGCCCCATATTTACCAGGGCATCGCCAATAGATGCATCGCCATGCGGGTGGTACTGCATGCTTTGTCCAATAATGTTGGCTACTTTGTTAAAGCGGCCATCATCCATTTCTTTCATGGCATGCAAAATGCGGCGTTGTACCGGTTTTAACCCATCTTCCACCGCAGGTACAGCACGTTCCAATATTACATAGGATGCATAATCAAGAAACCAATTTTTATATTGGCCCTGAACGCCCTTCTCGTTACTAAGATCTAATTCTTTACTAATATCTTTTGCCATAGCTGTTTAATCACTTTACATTTCATATAATTCCAAAGGCTGCCCATTGGGATCCATAAAAAAAACAAATTTTTTGCCGGTTAATGCATCTATTCGTACAGGTTGTACCTCTACCTGCATGCTTTGCAGGTAGGCTGCACTGGTATCAACATCTGGTACCGCAAATGCCAGGTGGCGTAAGCCCTTTGCTTCTGGGTAAGAACCACGTTCCCTGTAATCGGGAAAAGAAAATAATTCAATCTGATATTTGCCATTTACCGAGAGGTCAAGTTTATACGATTGCCTTTCTGCACGATAGGTTTCTTCTATAATTTCAAAACCCAAAATGGCCGTATAAAAATGTTTACATACCTCGTAATTATCAGTAAGTATGGCCACATGGTGTATGGATTGTATGTTTAGCATTTTATAAATTTCCCAGGTGTGTAAATTTAAAACCTTCGATTTTTTTTAATCCATAGCCCATCATTCTATCCATGCTGGCATGTCCAAATAAAATAATGCCTGCCAGTTGTATGGTTTGCTGCTGGTAATACAGGCCAAGCATAAATACTGCAATTGCCAGGGCTTTATGATGAAATATATTATAACAAATAGCGCCGGTTGTATTGCCAAATACATATCCAATCATGCCAATATCGGGTGTAAGTATTAATACCAGGTACCACCACCAGGCAAAATGCAACTGGTTAAAGCAAAATATGCTTAATAAAAACATCGCTAATTCTTCTAATTGAATAATTGTTTTCATGCAGTGTTTTTTTAAATGCTTTTATTAACCGGGCAGCATTACAACCATTTAGCTTTACTTGCGTCGCACTCTTGTGCTGCCGGTACAATAGGCAGCAAATGAATTACTCATTTGTGCTTACATTTTCTTCAATTGCTTTTACTCCGGCAAGTTTAACCGTAATTTCTTTCCAGCCTTTTTCCCAATCGCCCTGTAATTCCAATGCACCATATCCTGCCATTTCTTTCATGCGCCAAACTAAAAAAACATCACCGGTTTTTACTTTGGCTTTTGAGAATAAGTTGCCCAATACCTTTTGCAGTTTTTGAGGCTCGGCACTTACTGTATTAATAATTTCTTTATCGTAATAAGTAGCTTCATTACTTACAATTTTTTTGCCGCCTTCCAGCATGCGCACCATACTGTTTTCGGTACATAATTTTTTCCATTCATCGGGGTCTACTTCAAACTCGCTAAGGGTAATGGGGCGTGCCAGTTTTTTGGCTTTTAAAAATTCTTTTGGCTGAATTTCGTATAGTGCTGTTGGGTAAAATATACCGCCCTTTTCATTTATAAAAGGCAGGTTGTTCATGTATAGTACAAATATCCTTCCCTGATATGCTTTTAGTTTGGTCATTAACCAAAAATAGCCGCATACATCGTGCTGGTTTTGCCCCATCCAAATCCATGCATGTAAGGTATTGTCGGCATCCAGCTTTTCCATTAAGGTGTGTAAGGTTAACTTATCATCTACCATATCCAGTTGCTCTGTGTATGGCGAGTGGGTTAATAACATTTTCCACCAATCCCGGCGTTGCTGCCAGCCTTCTGGTTCATCCAATAAGTGCAATGGGCCCACTGCATAATCGTCTTTTATATGCATAATTTCCCCTTGCAGGGTGTTATCCAGTTCAATGGCTTTTTGCAGCGTGTAAGTGTCTGCTTCCTGAAATACTATATGAATCATTAGCATGAATAATTGATAATAAATAATGTTTACTGCTGTTTAGTTTTTATCAGCAGTGTTATGCTTTTATACCTGATTATTTTCCAGCTCAACAAATTGCTGCAGTACAAGAGTGCGACGCAAGTAAAGCCTCATTATATTGCTTTAGCCGGGTACATCATTTAACAACTATGCTTTTACCGGTTCATCAATCAGGTCTAGTTCTATGCGTAAATTATCTATAATAAATTCCTGCCGCTCCATGGTGTTTTTGCCCATAAAATATTCCAGCAGGTTTTGAATATGTTCGCCCTGTTCTAATATTACGGGTTGTAAACGCATATCATCGCTTATAAAACGGCCAAATTCTTCCGGCGAAATTTCGCCCAAACCTTTAAAGCGGGTAATCTCTGGTTTGCTACCCAGTTTTTGCATGGCCGCCTGTTTTTCAGTTTCATCGTAACAGTAAATGGTTTGCTGTTTGTTGCGTACTCTAAACAACGGTGTTTCTAAAATGTACACATGCTGCTGCTTTACCAAATCGGGGAAGAACTGCAGAAAAAACGTCATTAACAGCAAGCGTATATGCATGCCATCCACATCGGCATCGGTTGCTATTACAATATTGTTATAGCGTAAGTCTTCCAGTCCGTTTTCAATATTTAATGCATGTTGCAGCAGGTTAAACTCTTCGTTCTCGTACACTACTTTTTTGGTTAGTCCAAAACAGTTTAGTGGTTTACCACGCAGGCTAAATACGGCCTGGGTTTCTACCTGACGGCTTTTGGTTATACTACCACTGGCACTATCGCCCTCGGTAATAAATATGGTGCTTTTATTTTTGGCTAAAATATATTCTTCCTTGTTTTTTGCAGGCAGGTCATCGTTAAAATGTACGCGGCAATCGCGTAATTTTTTATTGTGCAGGTTGGCTTTTTTAGCCCTTTCGTTGGCCAGTTTTCTGATGCCGCTTAGCTCTTTTCTTTCCTTCTCGCTTTGCTCAATTCTTTTCTTTAATGCATCGGAAGTACTGGGGTTACGGTGCAGAAAATTATCCAATTCTTTGGCAAAAAAATCGGCTATAAAATTGCGCATGCTTTGGCCACCTTCGCTTACATATTGCGAGCCCAGTTTGGTTTTTGTCTGGCTTTCAAACACAGGTTCCTGAACACGTACAGCTACTGCCGCCACAATGCTTTGGCGTATATCGGCAGCTTCATAATCTTTCTTGTAAAAATCGCGGATGGTTTTTACAAAAGCTTCTCTAAAAGCCTGCTGGTGTGTACCGCCCTGTGTAGTGTACTGGCCATTTACAAATGAAAAAATATCCTCCCCATAATCATTGTTATGTGTAAGGGCTACTTCAATATCCTCTCCTTTTAGATGAATAATGGGGTAACGAATTTCATCCTCATTGGTTTTACGTTTTAATAAATCCAGCAGTCCGTTTTTACTTACATAGCGCTTATTATTAAAGGTAATTACCAGTCCGGCATTCAGGTAGCAATAATTCCACAGTAGATTATCCAGGTATTCATGTATAAAATGAAAATTGCGAAACACCGTATCATCCGGAATAAAGGTTACAAACGTGCCATTGCTTTCCTGAGTGGCTGTTTCTTTATGGTCTTTTAGCAAATTGCCTTTTTCAAATTCCGCAGCACGGGTGCGGCCATCGCGATAGCTTTCTACTTTAAAATAATTACTTAATGCGTTTACGGCTTTGGTACCCACTCCATTTAAGCCAACGCTTTTTTGAAATGCCTTGCTATCGTATTTGGCACCGGTATTTATTTTACTTACCACATCCACCAGTTTACCCAATGGTATACCGCGGCCATAATCCCGTATGGTAACGGTTCTTTCCTCTATGGTTATAGCAATATTTTTGCCGTAGCCCATCATGTGCTCGTCAATACAGTTATCCAATACTTCTTTTACCAATACATAAATACCATCGTCTGGCGCAGAACCATCGCCCAGCTTACCAATATACATACCCGGCCGCAGGCGTATATGCTCCCGCCAGTCAAGGCTTTTAATACTATCCTCGTTATATGCAAATATTTCCTTTTCTTCCCCCATAATGTGTCAAAATTTTATAAATCCAGGTGTGGGCCCGGCAGCAGCATTTACTGGCAGCTTTACTTGCGTCGCACTCTTGTACGTTTGCCTGTAATGCAACAAAATAAGAACGCTTTTGGTGTAATGTTGCCCGCACACACCGCCTTTTGCAAAGCTTGGCAAATTACCATATCAGGATTACTTTTTAGCAGTTTGTAGCTGGTTGTGGATAAAACTTTTAGCAAAACCATGGGTGCCGGCCCATATACCCACAAAATGGGGAAATGTACATAAATGGGCGGCATGTATTATCTTGCCGACCTGCATGATAACAGATCTTAACACCATAGCCGGTTTAGCCATTGCCAACGAAACAGCCAATAACCATTTAAAAGCCATATTGCTGGCCATGGATAGCGATGCGGTGGATGCCACTGTGGTTGATTTACAGGCCACCATTACCCCACAGATAGATTGTACCCAATGTGGCAATTGCTGCCGCAGCCTGATGATAAATGTAGAAAAGACGGATGCGGAAAGACTGGCCCAGCATTTACAGCTTAGTACTCAGCAGGTATACGAACGTTATATTGAAACCTCATCGCAGGGTAGCCTGGCGGTTATGAACACTATTCCCTGCCATTTTTTATGCGATAATAAATGCACTGTTTACGCAGCCAGGCCAGCAGAATGCCGTGAATTTCCTGGTCTGGAAGCACCTGATTTTACTAAAAGGCTGTTTGCCACTTTTATGCACTATGGCCGCTGCCCCATTATTTTTAATGTAATTGAAGGGTTAAAAACCGCCGTTTTGTAATAAGCATTTACCGGCTGTTTTGATGCCATACCACCCAGGCCCTTAAGTGTGCGACGCAAGTAAAGTTCCCCTTTTTGTATTGCCGGGCCCACAAAAAAAATGCCCCTCGAAAGGAGCATTTTATATATAGTTGTAAGCAAATTATGCTTCCCAAATTTCATCCTGACCGGCAATCCACATTTTAACTGAATCGGTGGTAACACTTTTTGGCCTTTCCAGCGGAAAGCCCAGGGCCCTATCCCAAATTAGACTGGCCAATACACCCAATGCACGGCTTACAGCAAATAAAACGGTATAAAATTCATATTCTACCAGGCCATAATGCACCAGCAATGCACCGCTATGCGCATCTACATTGGGCCATGGGTTTTTAATTTTACCCAGCGATTGTAAAATTGGTGGCACGGTTTCATAAATTTTCCAAACGGTGTTTACCAGTTTATCATCGGGCATATGCTTTTTACCAAATTCCATTTGGGCGGTAAAGCGCGGATCTGTTTTGCGTAAAACGGCGTGGCCATAACCGGGTACTACTTTACCACTGGTAAGGGTTTTTTGCACGTAAGCGGCAATTTGCTCGGTAGTGGGATCATCTGTACCCAGCTCTTCCTGCATTTCAAAAATCCATTTAATCACCTCCTGATTAGCCAGACCATGTAAAGGGCCGGCCAAACCATTCATACCTGCAGCATAGGCCAAATATGGATCGCTAAGTGCAGAACCTACCAGATGGGTGGTGTGCGCACTAACATTACCCCCTTCATGATCGGCATGAATGGTCATATATAAGCGCATTAATTCCCTGAAACTATGGTCGTCAAAACCCATCATATGGGCCAGGTTACCTGCCCAATCTAACATACCATTTGGGTGAATATGTTCGCTGTTTTTATATTTACGGCGGTAGATATAAGCGGCAATACGTGGTAAACGGGCAATTAAAATAAGTGTATCGTCAAAAGCTGCATCCCAGTAGTCTTTTTTATTCATGCCTTCAGCATAGCGCTTGGTAAAAGAGCTTTCTGTTTGCAAAGCCATAACACCTACCACATACATGGTCATAGGGTGTGTAGTAATAGGCAAAGCATCAATGGCATCAAAAACATGGTTGGGTACATGGCTGCGTCTTTGTAAAATGGCAGTTACATGGGCCACATCTTCGTCTGTAGGCAATTCACCCATCAGCATCAGATAAAATAGGCCTTCTGGTAAGGGCTCGCTTCCGTTTTGGGCGGTAGGTAGTTTTTCTTTTAATTCGGGAATAGTATGTCCCCTGAAACGAATCCCTTCCTGTGCATCTAATAAACTGGTTTCTGTAACAAGGCCGGTAATGCCACGCATACCCTGGTACACCTGCGATAAAGTTACTTCGCCAATTTTCCTGGTTCCATACTCCTTCAGCAATTCTTTAATTTCAGCACTTGCTATATCGGCTTTCGCTTTAAAACGGTCTTTTATTAAATCCATCGCATATATTTTTGAAAGTAATGATTGCTGGTGTATAACAACAGTTTATTGCAACAGTTTATATTTTGTACCAAGCATTAGTTTTTTACTCATCTGCATTTGCGTCGCACTCTTGTACGGCAACAATTCTATTCAGCAAACAACCCAACTGCAGAAAAAAGTACCTTGATTTTTAGCCTTTTATAAACGAGCGCCGTAAAGATAAAACAAGTTGGCCTTGAAAATCAAAACAACAAACAAATTTTGCGCAGCCATAAACATAATGCCAGCAGCACCAAATACATGGCTAGCTATTAGCCCGATAATTACATTATTTAGGTGCTTTCCTATACAGATAAATGGCCACAAAAACAAAAACCAAATCTGGTATCCATGCCGCTATAACAGGTGGCAAATTACCCTTGGTACTAAAAATGGTAGAAAAGCGGTCCATTAATATAAAGGCCGAAGCCAGCATAAACCCAATGGCAATATGGGCGCCGCTACCACCCCTTACTTTTTTAAAAGCCACAATAGCGCCAATAAGCGATAAAATCAACACCGCCACAGGAGTAGCAAAACGCCGGTATTTTTCTACCAGCAAGCCATTCAGGTCCTCCGAGCCGCGTAAGGTTTCCAGTTGAATAAAATCATTTAGTTCGGGTGTCGTAAGTTTGTCTTTGGCATAGGTATCGTGGCTAAGATCAAAAGGTTTAAAGTTAAAGCGCAGGTCTTTGCGATTGGTAATGCTAACTTTTTCATCCATCGCTTTAATATTGCGTTCTACTACTTCGGTAAAAATCCATTTTTTTATGGCCGTATCCCAGCGTATCGATTCTGAGCGCATATTGTATACCAGCTCATTGTTTTTTATACGGTGCATAAAAAATGGCCCACCCGATTTTGAGCCCGTATCATAATTTCTAATGCCTGCATAGGTAAAAGAATCAATCCTAAAATAAATGCTGCGGTTTTGCCTAAGTAGTGGGTTATAGGTAGAATTGCCATTTACATACCGGGCTTCAAAAGTGGTTCTTATTTCGTTGGCGCGGGGTACCAGGTAATTGGCTGCCAGCATCGATATAATCGCCAGTGTAATACCGCCAACCCAATAGGGGCGTAACATGCGGTTAAAAGTAGTGCCACTGGCCAAAATGGCAATCATTTCGCTTTGAATGGCCATTTTTGAAGTAAAGAAAATCACGGCAATAAATACAAACAAAGGAAACAACAATGCAATTATATAGGGCACAAAGCCAATATAATACTGCATAATTATCTGACCGCCGCTTAAGCCCGACGAAACAAAATCATCTGTTTTTTCGCTGATATCTACGGCAACGGCAATTACGGTAAATAGAAAAATGGCAAAGAAAAAGGTAGTAAGAAATTTTTTAAGTATGTACCAGTCAAGTTTCTTCATTGCCCGTAAACCCCATCACAGGGCATTTATTGATATTTTTCAAAAATAAAGTAAAACTTGTTGCAATCTTGTTATAAACGTTGTTTGATTTTATCTGTCATGCCTGTTTTCCAGCTGGCATAATCGCCGGCAATAATGTGCTGCCGGGCCTGCCCCACCAACCACAAATAAAATGACAGGTTTTGGATAGAAGCAATTTGCAGTCCCAAAATTTCCCCCGCCACAAACAAATGCCTTAAATAGGCTTTAGAGTAAAAATTGCTGGTGGCACAAGGCATACCCGCATCAATTACCGAAAAATCGGTAGCCCATTTTTTATTTTTAATATTAAGTACGCCTTCGGTGGTAAAAATCATTCCATTACGGCCATTGCGGGTGGGCATTACACAATCAAACATATCAATGCCCAGGCTAATACATTCCAGCAAATCCCAGGGGGTACCCACGCCCATCAGGTAACGCGGTTTATTTGCGGGCAGGTTTTCGGCACAAAGGGCGGCAAATTCATACATCATGTCAATGGGTTCTCCTACGCTTAAACCGCCAATGGCATTACCGGCCGCTTCTTTCGAGGCAATATATTCGCAGGATTGTTTACGTAAATCGGGGAAAGTACTACCCTGCACAATAGGAAACAGGTTTTGTGTATACCCATATTTATCCGGCGTTTCGGCCAGCCGGGCAAAACAGCGGTCCAGCCAGCGGTGGGTTAATGCCATACTTTTTTTAGCGTAGGCATATTCACTGGGGTAGGGCGGACATTCATCAAAAGCCATAATAATATCTGCGCCAATACTGCGCTGTATATCCATCACATTTTCGGGCGAAAACAAGTGCCGGCTGCCATCAATATGCGATTGAAACACCACGCCTTCCTCTTTAATTTTACGGTTGGCGGCCAAAGAAAATACCTGGTAACCACCGCTATCCGTAAGTATGGGTTTATGCCAGCCGTTAAAAGCATGTAAACCACCAGCGGCTTCCAGCACTTGGGTGCCGGGTCTTAAATAGAGGTGATAGGTATTGCCCAAAATAATTTGTGCCCGCACTTCCTCCTGCAGTTGTTGCTGGGTAACCGCTTTTACCGAACCTACCGTACCCACGGGCATAAAAATGGGTGTTTCAATGGCGCCATGATCGGTTTGAATGATGCCGGCCCGGGCTTTACTATGGGTATCGGTATGTGCTAGTGTAAAACTAAGTGCTGCCATAAACATTGCCTTTTAAAAGGGCCGCAAAGATAAGCGGCTTTGGCTATTATAGCTAAGTGAACCATATAGCATATGGCAACAGCAGACCAATGGCAAGTTGCAGGTAATCAACTATTAGGTACCCGGCAATCGTTTATTTAATGAGGCTTTACTTGCGTCGCACTCTTGTGCGGTTAGATACTTTGGGCAACAGGAAATTAGATTGCATTTGTTAAGTTGCCATTTGATGTATTTTAGAATATTGGTCTTTAATATTCCTATTCTTTTAGGGACGGCTGTTTAGTTCGGTTATTTTTGAGTTTGCTAATTTTAAAACCACCTCATATGGCATTAGATTTTCATAGGCTTGATAATAATGAGCATTTGTTTGGACTTGGCGATAAAACGCTGCATGATTTATCTGATATTTTTGAAACATTTACACATTGGACAGGACTGATTATTGACCCATATGGAGATTTAAAACTATCGACAGAAAATCAGCAAACTATCATTGCGATTATTGAGAAATACATTGAAGCGACAGACCTAAATAAAGACAAAGTAAAGACATCAAATATTTTGGAATTCAAAGGTCTTTTAAAGTATTTCGTAAAAAACAAAATTGACTTAGAATTGCTTGGAGATTAATATAAAGTTACAGCTAGTATAAAATCCTAAGTGCGCAATTTTTAACCTAAAAGTTAGCTCCGCTTTTATTGATTGTTGTCCTACAAAGTTTCCCTTCAGGACATGCTGTGGTAAAAGCCCAATAAAGTTATCACTGCACAAGAGTGCGACGCAAGCGGTGATGCCCATTGTTGTATTGTTGGGTTCACAAAAAACTAGCTTTAAGGGAACTTTTTAAAATAGGTATAGCGCAATATCATTTCGAGCAATAGCAATGCAATGGCGCTGATGATCCAGGGTAAAAACTGGTTGGTATAATGGTTATAGGTGGTGAGTGTAATGCTTGTTTTTTCTAACTGGTTAATGCTGTCGTAAATTTTTTGCAGTGCCTCATTATCTGTTGCGTGAAAATACTGTGCGCCGGTGGCCTGGGCCATTTGCTGTAACAGGCCTTCGTTAAATTCAAGCTTGCGTTTTTGGGTAAGCTTGCCAACAGGAGATTCTACCACTTCGCTTATTTCTTTATCGCTGCCCACGCCAACAGTGTACACTTTTATATTATATTGCTGTGCCATTTGCATGGCAATATCCGGTGGCACACTGCCACCCACATCTACACCATCTGTAAGCAACACCACAATTTTAGAAGCAGATTTGCTGGTGCGTAACCTGTCCACACAAGTGGCCAGCCCCGAGCCGATGGCGGTGCCTTCTTCCTGCAGGTAACCACTTTCTATATTATTAATCTGCGATAGAACGGTATTATGATCGGTAGTAACGGGGCATAAGGTAAAACTAACGCCACTAAAAATAACCACGCCAATTCTGTCGCCGGGGCGTTGTGTTACAAAGTTGGTGGCTACGGCTTTGGCTGCTTCCAACCGGGTGGGTTTAAAATCGGTAGCCGTCATACTGCCGCTGATATCAAAACAAAGCACAATATCTATGCCTTCGCCATTGGTTTGTTGTGCAGTAAATTTTAAACGGGGCATGGCCATGGCTACAATAAGCAAAACCACTGCCACGCTTCGTAAAAAAAATGGCAGGTGCAATAAGGATGTTTTGATGCTTTTGGTTTGCTGTATAAAAAAAGTGGTGGTAACCAACATGGCAGCCTGGCCTTTTTTAAAGCGGCGCAGGTATTCATATATCCATACGGGCACCAGCAGCAATAAACCTAGTACCCAAGGGTAAGCAAACTCTATATGTTGTAACCATTGACTAAGCATGTTGCGGTATTTGCTTTTTTATATTGTCAAGATACTGAATGGTATGGATGGCGGTGGTAATAGTGGTTTGCTGCTGTTCATCGGCGGGAATGTATTTGGCAAATTTTACAATATCGGCCAGTCGCAGCAATTGGTAAAAAGCAGTACGATGTTGTTGTGGCTGCAGATAAACACCCAATAATACCATTAACTCATCGCTGGTAGCTTGTTGGGATTTTATACCCAATTGCAACATAATATACTGCCGGCAAATACTGGTAAGTGCCGTGTAAAAATCCGCATGGCCCTGTTGTATGGGTAATTGTTGTTGCAATGCGTATAATTGCGAAAGTGCCTGTTCTAATGCATGCACAGGTACTGCTTTTGCCGCGGTAATTTTTTTGCCCCCATATTTTTTAAAGAGCCACCAAGCTACTAATGCCAAGAGTATAATTGAGGCAGCAATAATGGCATATAACAGATAATCTGGCTGTACGGGCACATCAATAATTTCTTTGATATCGTGGTAATTTACCAGTGAATCTACATTCACGGGTAATACGTCAATAAGTATAGAATCGGTTAGCAGGTTTTGTATACTGCCATTGTTTTTTTGCACCAGCGAAACGGACAATGCCGGCAATACCCATTGGCCGGAATCGAATGAAGTAATGGCTATTTGTTGCAGATAGCTGGTGGTGCCATTTACTTCCACCGTATCAATAGGTTTGCGCACTGAAACCTGGAGGTGATTAAAGGTATCGTTAATAACAAACCACTGGTTTATTGCGGTAGTGGCTGTTGCAACATTTTCGAGTTTTAGGTTAAGCGTAATTTGCTCGCCGAGTAAAATCTTTTTTCTGTCAACAGTTGCTATTGCATTTTGTGCCACCACACTTGTAGGGCATATGGCTGCACTCATGAGCAACAGGCTGATGAGAAGACACCATTTTTGAAAAATATGTTTGGTATATGCAGATGGGTACACTATGCTCTTTTTTGAAAAAACTCCTGTAATTTTTTTACATAATCTTCGCCGGTAGCCAGTTGCATTAAATCGGCCCCTGATTTTCTAAACACATTGCGGGCATCATCCAGTATTTGAACAAACTGGTGGTTATAGCGGTGCCGGGTAAAGGCATCGCTGGTATTTAACCAAACCATTTGACCAGATTCTGCATCGCGTACCTGTAGTAAACCAATATCGGGTAATTGCTCATCTCTGGCATCATATACCTGCACCCCAATAATATCGTGCCTTTTGGCAGCTACCCGTAATATATCCTGGTAACCGGCATCGGCAAAATCGCTTAAGAGAAATACAATACTTTTATGTTTGGTAATACTGTTTAAGAATTGTACGGCTTTAGATATATCGGTTTGTGCCGAATGTGGCTGGTGGGTAATTAATTCTCTTACCATATACAGCGCATGATCTTTGCCTTTTTTGGCGGGTATATATTTTTCTACCTTATCGCTAAAAAGGATAAGTCCGGTTTTATCGTTATTGCTATTGGCCGAAAAAGCCAGTACGGCGCACATTTCGGTAATAAGATCTTTTTTGGTTTGTTGATGCGTGCCAAATAAACTGCTGGCACTAACATCTACAAGCAGGTATACACTCAGCTCTCTTTCTTCTTCAAATAGTTTACTGTAGGTATGGCCCATGCGGGCAGATACATTCCATTCTATAAACCGTATATCATCGCCGGGCTGGTATTCCCTTACTTCTTTAAAAGCCATACCACGGCCTTTAAAGGCAGTATGGTATTCGCCGGTAAATAGGTGGTTGGTAAGGCGTTTACTTTTTATTTCCAGTGCACGTACTTTTTTTAGCAGGGCAGCCAAATCTGTTGCGGTAGTATTTTCTACCGGGGCAGGTATGGGTGCTGATTTTTTTTTGCCAAAGAATTTCATGCTGTTTGTTATACGGTATTTGCTGCCCTATTTGCGGAACGTACAAGTGTGCGACGCAAGCGGTGTTTAATTATTATACTGTTGCCCGGTACATATACCCTGTTATGTAGTTAGGGTACCAATACGGTTTTTAAAATATCGTCTATAATTCTTTCTGCGCTTATGTTTTCGGCTTCGGCTTCGTAGGTAAGGCCAATACGGTGGCGCATTACATCCTTACAAATGGCTTTAACATCGTCGGGAATTACAAAGCCGCGCTGCTGCATAAAAGCATAGGCTTTGGCGGCCATAGCCAGGTTAATACTACCCCTGGGCGATGCACCATAACTAATCATAGATTTTAATTTACCCAGGTTGTATTGATCGGGGAAGCGGGTGGCAAAAACAAGATCTATAATGTATTGCTCTATTTTTTCATCCATATACACCTGTTTTACCAGTTCACGTGCATGCAGTATTTCTGCTGCGCTGGCAACGGTATTTATTTCGGCAGGTTTTTGCTGTGCCACCTGCTGGCGTATAATTAGTTGTTCTTCTTTTTTGGATGGGTAGCCAATAATTACTTTTAGCATAAAGCGGTCTACCTGTGCTTCGGGTAAGGGGTAGGTGCCTTCCTGCTCCAGCGGGTTTTGGGTAGCCAATACCAGAAAGGGCTCTTCCAGTGTATAGGTGGTATCGCCAATAGTTACCTGTTTTTCCTGCATGGCTTCCAGCAGGGCGCTTTGTACTTTGGCGGGGGCACGGTTAATTTCATCAGCCAGAATAAAATTGGCAAATATGGGGCCTTTACGCACCATAAATTCGTTGCGTGACTGGTTGTAAATCATGGAGCCCACTACATCGGCCGGCAATAAATCGGGTGTAAACTGTATACGGCTAAATTTGCCATGCAGGGCCTGTGCCAAGGATTTAATGGTTAAGGTTTTTGCCAGTCCGGGTACACCTTCCAGTAATACGTGGCCATTGCATAATAAGCCCACCAGCAAACTATCTACCATATGTAATTGCCCAACCAATACTTTCGAAAGCTCGTTACGTAGCCGTCCTACAAAGCCAGATGCCTGTACAATTTCTTCGTTAAGCCTTTTTATATCTTCTGCTGTTTGCATTTGCGTTGTTATTGTTGCCAAAATACAAAGTAAATTCTGTGTTGGTCAAAGAAAAAATATTGTGCAAATATTAACCAAGAATTATGCCGCTTATGCAACTTGATTTTTATGACACAGAAGCCGGTAATGCTATTAAGCGCCGCTTGCGTCGCATTACGTTCATCGTTCCTCTTTTATGGCGGCAAAAAAAGAGGGAAGCTATCAAAAATCCCTACTTTATTACCCATACCTAAAATAAAGGGTTAAATCGCATTTTTGTGCCGGCGCTCAATTATCTTTAATTCAGTGTTTTGCATAGAGTTTGCAATACAAAATAAATAAATCAGTAACCATCTAATAATTAATACCATATGAAAATTGCAGTTAGGTTGTTTATGTTTTGTTGGGTGTTTGTAACCATTGGCAGCCATACTTCATTGTTAGCTCAAAACCGTTACCAGTCTACCTGGGAATCGTTAAAAGAATACCAAACACCCGATTGGTTTAAGGATGCCAAGTTTGGCATTTTTATTCATTGGGGTGTATATTCAGTGCCCGCATTTAAAAGTGAATGGTACCCACGGTTAATGTATCAACCCGGTACCGATGAATTTAAACACCATGCAGCCACTTATGGCACGCAGGATAAGTTTGGCTATAAAGACTTTATTCCACAGTTTAAAGCAGAAAAATTTGATGCGGATGCATGGGCTACTTTGTTTAAAAAAGCCGGTGCTAAATATGTGGTACCCGTTGCAGAACACCATGATGGTTTTGCGATGTATAAAACAGCCCTGTCTAAATGGAATGCTGCAGAAATGGGGCCTGGGAGGGATATTATTGGGTTGCTAAGTACGGCTATTCGTAAGCAGGAAATGGTGTTTGGCTTATCCTCTCACCGCATAGAACATTGGTTTTTTATGAATGGTGGCCGCAGTTTTAATTCGGATGTGAACGACCCAACATATGCCGATTTTTATGGCCCTGCCCGGGAAGAAAATGAAACACCGTCTCCGGAATATATGAACGACTGGTTAATGCGTTGTACAGAGCTGGTAAATAAATATCAGCCACAGTTGTTTTGGTTTGATTGGTGGATTGAGCAACCCGCTATGGACCCCTACCGCAAAACATTTGCCTCCTACTATTATAATAAAGGGCTGGAATGGAATAAAGGGGTGGTATTAAATTACAAGAATGTAAGTTACCCCGATGGTGCTGCGGTGTTGGATATTGAGAGGGGCAAACTTACCGGTATCAGGCTTTTGCCCTGGCAAACAGATGATGCGGTGGGTTTTAAGTCTTGGGGTTATATACCCAACGAGGAATATAAATCTGCCAAATACCTGATTACCAACCTGATTGATATTGTTAGTAAAAACGGTAACCTATTATTAAATATTGGTCCAAAGGCTGATGGCACAATTCCAGAGGAGCAGCAACAATTGCTGTTATCCATGGGCAAATGGCTGGATGTAAATGGGGAAGCCATTTATGGCACCCGCCCCTGGAAAATTTTTGGTGAAGGCCCTACAGAAGTAATTGGCGGCTCGTTTGGTGATGCAAAGATGAAACCGTTTACTGCACAGGATATACGGTTTACTACAAAAGACAAAAATCTGTATGCCATAACGCTTGATATACCAACAGCGCCGATAGCTATCCAATCTTTGTCATTACAAGCCAATAATGGCATAGTTGCAAAGGTGGAATTGGTAGGCAGTACAGAAAAAGTAGTATGGCAGCAAAAAGCAGATGCGTTGATAATACAGGCAGCCAAACAATACCCCAGTGTAAACGCGGCCACCTATAAAATAAGTTTTAAATAGGCATTTGGGTTTTTAAAGCTGCATAGTGTGGTGCCGTACAAGAGTGCGACGCAAGCAGGTTTCATATTTATTTTTTGCCAGGCCAAACCACTGTATTGTTATAAACGGCGCTTATTGAAATGAAAGCCGCTTATACAAAACTTTGGCAAGCATTTGTTATTTGTATCTTTGCGGGCCTATGGCAAAATATGCACATGATGAGATAGTTCCTTACAACGAAAGTGAACTGGAGAAGAAAGAGCAGGTGGCTAAAATGTTTGACAGCATTGCTTTTCGCTACGATTTTTTAAACCGCTTTTTAAGTGCGGGCATTGATGTACGCTGGCGCAAAAAAGCCATTGCGCAGCTAAAAGCATTACAACCCAAAACAGTGTTGGATGTAGCTACAGGTACAGCTGATGTGGCATTAATGACGTTTGATGCCCTGCACCCCGATAAAATTGTGGGTATAGATATTTCGGATGGTATGCTGGATTTGGGCCGCAAAAAAATTGCCAAACGTAATTTGCAACATGTTATTGAATTGCAGAATGGTGATAGCGAAACCATTCATTTTCCTGATAATTCTTTTGATGCGGTTACCGTAGCATTTGGAGTACGCAATTTTCAACACCTGGAAAAGGGACTTGGCGAAATGTTGCGTATTTTAAAACCCGGAGGCAAGCTGGTAGTGCTGGAGTTTTCGAAACCCAAACAAACCGCTTTTAAAGCGTTCTATAACTTTTACATGAAGGTTATTGCACCAGGTGCAGGCAGTATTGTGGCTAACAATAAGGAAGCTTATGCCTACCTGAATAATTCTGTACAGGCCTTCCCTGAAAGAGAACAATTTACGGCTTTGCTTGAAAGTACCGGTTACACCAATATTTATTTCAAACCCCTTACCATGGGCATTTGCTGTATTTACTGCGGAAGCAAAAAATAAATACTGGCTACAGTATACCTAAGCAGTTTGCTTAACCTGCGAGTACATATGCGAAATATCAGCCTGGCAGGCTTTGGGCTTTTCCAGGTGTTTTTCCAGTTCTGTTACAAGTGCAGCAAGCATTGCGGGCTCTTTTAATTCGCCTTGAATATGTTTCCAGGTAAGTGGCCTGTCTAACTCAATAGCCACCAATAAAGGGCGGTTATTTTGTAATAACACTGAAAAGCCTTCTCCAAAAACATGAATTTGTTCAATCTGATAACTTGCGTAGATTACCTCAGCGGTAAGCATATTGTTCTTTGCACGACCGGGGATGTTAATTAACCATTTCATAGCTGTAAATTTTAAATAGTAACGTAGAAAACTTCAATGGCGATTAGAAAGTTTTATTAAATATTTGATAATGTTGTTTATCACCTATTAAAAACCGCCCGAAGCATCAGTTAATAAATGCGCTAATTGTGCCGCTTTACAAACTATTGAATATGTTGGTTCTTTAAGGTGTTTAGGGGGTATTACCTGCTTTGGCTGGTAATACATTGTGTAATTATTATTACAACACAAAGTAACAAAGCCCCTGGCTGTAGTGGTGTAGTATACAAATAGCTTCTTTGCTACAGCAACACACCCTTATTTATGTAGATATTCTTCTACACTATGCATTAAATAATTACTTGATAAATCATTGTTTATTAATAGTTTAGACATTAAATCATTGGCATTAAAACGCCCAGATTATGTATTTAAACAACATATGTTAGGTTACAGCCTGCCAATGGCGCTGGCGGTATGCTCTTTTAAAGCTTTATCTTTCGCCTGAAAATAAACGCCACCATTTAACGTTATACTACGGCAAAGTGTATTTTTTGAACAATATGGGCCGGCAAACCCGCTTTAGGTAGCAGGTGAATGTCCCCAAAGTATAAGCTTAATATAAATGACTGATAAGAAGCCATCTGCCTCATTTAATTTTTTATATAACAAACGGTTGGTGTTAATGCTGGCGGCATTGGTATGGGTTACCGCTGCCCAAGCCCAGTTAAGGGAAATTAACCGCAGCAATCACGACGACTTACCTTATTATTTTGGTATTTATCTGGCCTATAATTCTACTTCGCTGCACCCCGATAAAAGCACCAAATTTATACAGGACGATAGTGTACTTACCGCCGAACCAGGTGCAACCGGTGGTGTGGCATTGGGCTTTTTGGCAACTTTTAAAATAGCCGAACACTGGGAGTTCAGGCTTAACCCCAATTTAATTATTGGTGGCGCCAAACCTTTTACCTATACGCTTAAAAACCCTGCTTTGGGCGAAAGTCTTTTGCAAAAAAAATCTTTGCCTTCTTCTATTTTCACCTTCCCTGCACAGATTAAATTTAACTCAGACAGAATTGACAATTTTAGGGTATACATGTTATTTGATGCCTATATAGCCAGCGATTTAATGGCCAATGCCGGCAACCGCAATGCCGAAGATTTGATTAAATTAAAGAAAAATGATTTTGGATTAGAAACCGGTATAGGATTTAATTTTTACTTACGTTTTGTAACCTTATCTCCCGAGTTAAAATTCTCGTATGGTCTTTCCAACCTGCATGCACGTGACCCCAACCTTAAATACTCCAGCGTGTTTGATAAACTGCAGTCACGCATGATTACTTTTTCCATCAATATAGAGCAATAAGTATATAAGGGTTACCGGCTGTAACTCCTGATGCGGCTTTACTTGCGTCGCATTACGTTCATCGTTCGGTACTTTGTGCAGTTGTATTTATATGGCTGTTTATGGCCGCCCAATGTTGCGCCGTACAAGTGTGCGACGCAAGTAAAGCTGCTGTTATTGCATTTTGCCTGGCTCCAAGAATAAGCACGCATTAATAAATTATTGCTGTACATTTTAAGTAATCTGTTTCATGTTACTTAATTAAAGCCATCGCTATTATTTACTTAACCTTATTACATTTACAGTCATAATACTAGAATATGCCTGTTAAAGTAATAGCTTTTGATGCCGATGATACACTTTGGGTAAATGAACCCTATTTTCAGGAAACCGAAAACAAATTTTGCGCATTGCTGGAAGACTATATTCCGCACCACACCGTTTCGCAGGAATTATTTAAAACCGAAATTGCCAACCTGAGCTTATATGGCTACGGGGTAAAAGGTTTTATGTTATCCATGATTGAAACGGCTTTAACTGTATCGTCAAAAACAATTAGTCTGGATGTAATTGAGAAAACCATTGCATATGGTAAAGAGCTGTTAGAAAAACCCATTGAATTACTGGATGGGGTAGAGCATGTATTGTCCAGTCTAACAAATAAATACCGGCTGGTAGTAGCCACAAAAGGCGATTTACTTGATCAGGAACGCAAGCTAAAAAAATCGGGACTGGAGCATTATTTTCACCACATAGAAATTATGAGCGAAAAACATACGTCGGATTACAGTAAACTGATAAAACATTTAGACATAGACCCATCCGAATTTTTAATGATTGGCAATTCCTTAAAATCGGATATTTTACCGGTGTTGCAATTGGGTGGCCACGCAATACATATTCCCTATCACACTACCTGGGCACACGAGAAAGTGGAAAACAAGGTAGAGCATGCCAACTTTAAACAGGTGGCCGGCATGGCAGAAATACTGGCTTTTGTATAAACATTCTTGATTTAAGATGATTAGTGTATGAATATTGCATTATTACCAAAAATAGAACTTCACCTGCATTTAGATTGTGGACTTAGCTACGAAGTAGTATCGGCCATAGATCCTTCCATTAACAAAGAAGCATATGATAATGATTTTATTGCGCCAGCCAAATGCTATAACCTGGCCGATTTTTTAACCCGTGCTGTTAAAGGATTTGCCCTGATGCAAACCAAAGAACAGCTTACCCTGGTAGTGCACGATTTGTTTAAACAGCTTAAAGCCAGTAATGTTATTTATGCAGAAATCCGTTTTGCACCATTGCAACATCTGGAGCAAGGATTAAGTCCATACGAGGTAGTAGCCATTACAGAAGCGGCCACCGCAGCCGCCGTAAAAGCTACCGGTGTTGAAGCCCGTTTAATATTGTGTACGTTGCGGCATTTTTCTGCAGCACAAAGCATGCAAACGGTGCAATTGGTGCAACAGTTTGCCAATACGTATGTAGCTGGTTTTGATATTGCTGCCGATGAGGCTGGATTCCCTATAGATAATCATATTGCAGCATTTCAATATGCCAAAGCCAATAATATTCCCTGTACGGCCCATGCCGGCGAAGCAAAAGGCACCGAAAGTGTATGGGAAACCCTGCAGTATTTTGGCCCCACCCGCATTGGCCATGGGGTTAGAAGTATTGAAGACCCAGCCCTGGTAAAACATTTGCACGATAACCAAATACACCTGGAAATTTGCCCCAGTTGCAATGTGCAAACAAATATGTACGATACCTATGCGCAACATCCTATCGATCAATTATACAAGGCCGGGGTATCGCTAAATATAAATACAGATGCGCCAACCATTGTAAACACTACGCTTAATAAAGAATATCAGCAATTACAGCAGGTGTTTGGATGGGGCATAAAAGAGTTTTACCAATGTAATTTATATGCCGTAAAAGCTGCTTTTATACCAAGTGCACTACAACAAAAATTATTACAACGCTTAGCCTTGGCCTATCAACAGCCATTATAATGGGCCAGGCAATAGAATAATGGTGGGCTTTACTTGCGTCGCACACTTGTACTGCAGTTAGTAAAGGCAACAATAAACAACCACAGCAAGGCAGCGTGTACTAATGATTGTATGTTTATGCTGCCATAAAAAATTTTGGTATAACAATTTTTGGTTACTACATTCGCACCGCAATGAGCAAAATGATAAAACATACAACAAACACGAAGAAACATATCTCAGAAAGAGAAGGTGTTTAATGTTTGCGTATATAAGCATATAACTAACAAAAAGCCTTCTCCTCCAAGAGAAGGCTTTTTGTTTATAGCGCTGGTTTTATTGTTTAAAAAATAGCAGTGCATTAAGTAGCTGCCATGCAAGTGGAACGTACAAGTGTGCGACGCAAGCGGCGATGTCTTGTACAGTTAAAAGCCGGGTAAAAAATTAGATATATAAACCAACAAACAACCAATAAAATAGATAACAATGAAAGTAGCAGTAGTAGGCGCAACCGGCCTGGTAGGTACCAAAATGTTGCAGGTATTAGCCGAAAGAAATTTTCCGGTAACAGAATTAATGCCAGTGGCATCTGAAAGATCTGTGGGTAAAGAAGTAACATTTAAAGGTGCCAAATACAAGGTAATTGGTATGGCCGATGCCATTGCTGCCAAACCAGATGTTGCTATATTTTCTGCTGGTGGCAGCACCTCGCTGGAGTGGGCACCCAAATTTGCCGAAGCGGGTATAACCGTGATAGATAATTCCTCGGCCTGGAGAATGGACCCTACCAAAAAACTGGTGGTACCAGAAATAAATGCCGATGCATTAACTGCCGAAGATAAAATTATTGCCAACCCCAATTGCTCTACCATCCAAATGGTGGTGGCCTTAAATCCGTTGCATAAAAAATATACTATTAAGCGTATTGTGGTAAGCACATATCAAAGCGTAACGGGTACCGGTGTTAAAGCCGTAAACCAGTTAATGAATGAGCGTCAGGGCGTTGAAGGCGATATGGCATATAAATATGCTATAGACCTGAATGTAATTCCACAAATTGATGTGTTTTTGGATAATGGCTATACCAAGGAAGAAATGAAAATGGTAAAAGAAACCTGCAAAATAATGCGCGACGATAGCATTAAAGTTACTGCTACTACTGTTCGTATTCCTGTGGTTGGCGGCCATAGCGAAAGCGTAAATGTAGAGTTTGAAAACGATTTTGATTTGGAAGAAGTAAAGCAAATTCTAAGTGCATCTGCAGGTGTAATTGTGCAGGACGATTTAGCCAATCAAATTTATCCTATGCCACTTTGGGCACATGAAAAAGATGAGGTTTTTGTAGGCCGTTTACGCAGGGATGAAACCCAGCCCAACACATTAAACATGTGGATTGTAAGCGATAACCTGCGCAAAGGTGCAGCTACCAATGCTATACAAATTGCAGAATATTTAAGTAGCAAAGGTTTATTATAATAATTAAATAATACAGTTTATTGTAGCAGGCTGTAGTATATGCATGATGCCTGGTTGTGTCACTCACTTGTACTGCAAATGTGTATTGAACTGTAAATAAAAAGTAAAGCAAAAGTGATAGCATATTTTAAGTGTCAGCCAACCGGGCTGGCACTTTTTATTTGTATTTTTAAAGTATGAATATTGAAACATTACATACCTATTGTTTGGCCAAAAAAGGGGTAGAAGAATCTTTTCCCTTTGGAGAAGATACACTGGTATTTAAAGTGGGCGGTAAAATATTTTTATTAACCGGTTTAAATAGCAGTCCGTTGCAATTTAATGTAAAATGCCATCCAGAAAAAGCGATAGAATGGCGGGAGCAATATGAGGCCGTACAACCCGGTTATCATATGAATAAAAAACACTGGAACACTGTTGTGGTTGATGGCAGCATCCCCAATAAAGTTATTCAGCAAATGATTGATGATTCTTATGAATTGGTAGTGCAATCATTACCAAAATCAATAAGAGATACTATCGTGTAATCTACTCTTCCAGTGCCCGGTTTAAAAAATGCACCAATGGCTGCAAAGCTTCAAAGGCAGTTGTTATGGTTTTTACCAGATTCTTTTCGGTTAGTGCTTCATCAGCTATTGGCATTGTGGCAATATAGCTTTTCAATTTTATAAATTCTATGGCCGGGTTATCAGCTTCATAACCTTTTGGTGGGCGTGTTAAAGTATACTCCTTATTATCATCCAGTTTGTTATATATGGCTACAAATTTTTTTGAATGTATAATGCCACTAAATTCTTTAAAATTGTAATCAATTTCCTGCCTTATTTTTTTAACCGCATCTGCTTCGGGCATCCATAAACCGCCACCTACAAAACTACTGCCCGGCTCGCAGTGAAAATAATAACCTGCCAGTGGGCTTTTTTTGCCACCCTTGGTAAAACCCGCACCCATATTGGTTTTGTAAGGCGATTTGTCCTTGCTAAAGCGTACATCCCTGTTTATTCTAAACACACAATCCTTGGCTTGCAATGTGGCTATGGACTCTTCTTTTTTACCATACACAGCAATTACCTGTTGCACCATTTGCGCAAAATCTGCTTTGGCAGCTTCATATACTTTTCTGTTGGCTTCAAACCAATCGCGGTGATTATTTTCCTTTAAATTTTTAAGAAATTGTATAGTGGTTGATTGTAACATGTGTAATAAATTATAATAACAAGGTAATAAAAGAACAGTTGGCCAATGGCAGCAAATAAACAAAAACTTTGTTGTTATCTGTAAACAACAATAAGGATGTAAACTACTTATTATCTTTTTCCGGAAAATTAGTATGCCCCTGATTATGCCTATTTTTATTACTATTATTAAAAACCAACACTTAACAAATGAAACACCTGCTATTATTACATGGCGCTGCCGGCGCAAAGGATCAGTTTGAACCAATTATTCCCTCTTTATCAGGTGTATATCAGGTGCACGCCATTAATTTTTCAGGGCATGGTGGAGAGAATAGTAGGGCATCTATATTTTCCATTGCATTATTTGCACAGGATGTACTGCATTATATGGCAGTTAAACAGCTGGAAACAGTTGATATTTTTGGCTACAGCATGGGTGGTTATGTGGCATTGTATATTGCCCGGTATTACCCGGAAAAAATTGGAAAAATTATTACACTTGCCAGCAAACTACACTGGGATGAAGCCATTGCTGCAAAAGAAATAAAGATGCTTAATGCTGCCACTATTCAACAAAAAGTACCTGCATTTGCACAACAACTGGCAGCAAGACATGGCAGTCAACATTGGGAAACGGTTTTGGAAAAAGTATCCAATATGCTGCTGGAATTAGGGAATGCAAACACTTTGCAATTGCATGATTATAACCATATAACACATCCGGTTTTATTGCTACTGGGCGATAGGGATAAAATGGTAACGATGGATGAAACCCTGGCAGTATTTAAGCAGTTACCAAATGCACAGATGGCGGTATTGCCCGGTACGCCTCACCCTATTGAACAGGTAAATATACCCGTGCTGGTATTTTTTATTCAATGGTTTTTAAAATAGCTCCAGGGTTGATATGTTTAATTTACCGGTGGCAATGATTAGCTTTGTGATGTAATTATTCCCCCATTATTCATCATTAATTTTTATATAATGCAAGGGCCAATTGGTGTGTTTGATTCTGGTTATGGCGGACTTACCGTATTAAAAGAAATTGTAGCCAAACTACCTGCCTATGATTATATATATCTGGGTGATAATGCCAGGGCGCCATATGGTAACCGCTCTTTTGAAACGGTATACCAGTATACTTTGCAGTGCGTAGAATGGTTTTTTAAACAGGGTTGCCCATTGGTAGTACTGGCCTGTAATACCGCTTCTGCAAAGGCGTTAAGAACCATACAGCAAAATGATTTGCCTCGTATAGCCCCCGATAAAAGGGTATTAGGTGTAATAAGGCCTACTACAGAAATTGTAGGCAAATATTCAAAAAGCCGAAAGGTAGGGGTGCTGGCAACCAATGGTACAGTTCAATCGCAATCCTATGTTATAGAAATTGAAAAATTTTATCCCGATATTGCTGTGGTACAGGAGGCCTGCCCTATGTGGGTGCCACTGGTAGAAAATAAAGAATATGACGGGCATGGAGCCGATTATTTTATAAAAAAGCATATTCACCAGTTATTACAAAAGGAACCAAGAATTGATACCATTTTGCTGGGCTGTACCCATTACCCTTTGCTGTTGAAGAAAATTGTTGAGTATACCCCGGTTGACATCACCATTTTAACACAGGGTGAAATTGTTGCCAATAGTCTGGAAGATTATTTGCAACGCCATCCTCATCTGGAACAAAGCTTGTTAAAAAATGGGGTAAGGGATTTTTATACTACTGACTCGGCCGAAGATTTTAATGCACAGGCAAAGGCATTTTTTGGGCAATTAGTAGCCTCTACCCATATAGATTTGGATTGCTGAGCAGAAAACAGAACGCACAAGAGTGCGACGCAAGGTTGTTGCAGGTTTATTTTTTGCCGGGTTCAAAAAAAATATTACAAGTGCTGCCATTATTACGGAATAAACCACTACTTTTGCCGTCCTTTCACAGGAAAACAGTGATGGTGACTGGTTTCCGCGAGTTGAAAACAATCATTTTGGGTTAGTAAAAATATCAATTTATGAAACGTACATTCCAACCGCATAATCGCAGACGTAAATCGGTACATGGCTTCCGTGAACGTATGGCATCAGCGAATGGCCGCAAAGTTTTAGCCAGCCGCCGTGCGAAGGGCCGTAAGAAATTAACGGTATCTGACGAAAGAAAACTTAAATAACCAATTCTATTTACTTCCGTTACGGGGGTAATAAGGAGTTTTAAGATTATATTTAAAGCCTCAAATTATTGAGGCTTTTTTCGTTGTATTACCACATGGGCAAAGAATTTACATATAGTAAACAGGAAAAACTGAAAAGCAGAAAATTGCTGGAAGCCATTTTTAAAAAAGGGCAATCTTTTACTGTTTACCCCATTAAACTGTTTTATTTGCAACCCGATGAACCGGTAGATTTTTATATAAAAGCTGGTGTTGGAGTAAGTAGCAGGCATTTTAAACATGCCGTAGACCGTAACCGTATTAAACGTATGCTGCGGGAAGCCTATCGTACCCAAAAGCAACCTTTGCATACGGTACTTGCCGAAAACGGAAAGCAAATGGCGGCATTTTTTTTATATATTGATAAAGTACTGCCCGAATATGCCGTTCTTGAACTAAAAATGCAACAGGTGCTGGCAAAACTGGAAAAGCATATACAACATGAAAATCTTGCTTCAAATACTTAGCTACCCGTTTATTGGGCTGATAAAAATATATCAGTGGGTAATATCACCTATGCTGGGGCCAAAATGCAGGTTTACACCTACCTGCTCGCAGTACGGTATAGAAGCCTTTAAAAAACACGGTGTGATTAAAGGTTTTTATTTAACTGTGAAGCGAGTATCAAAATGCCATCCGCTGGGCGGTAGTGGTTATGATCCTGTTCCCTGATTATTTGGTAAGCTTTATTAATTTTTCAATTGTTTCCCTTACTTCGTTAATACTGTAAAATCGGTATACTTCGGGTTCTTCGTTGCCTTCTTTTGCAATAGAAGTCATACGATGATAAGGCCCTACTACATGCGCATTAATATTGGCTGAAATTTTTACTGCAGTATTGGGTAGTATAAAAAATGTTCTGTTTTGCGCATTAATATTGGTATTGGCCACCATTTGCTGTAGGGAGTCTATATTATGCTGCAATGTTTCCTGAGTCATTAACCTGTTGGCATCCTCTGGTTTGGAGTATTTCTGAAAGCCGCCAATAATGGTATCTTTTGCTTTTAAGTTTACAATATAGTAGCCATCTTCAGCAATTTCAATACTGGTATTTCCTGATATACCTGTAACGGTAAGGCTTACCTTATCGCTGGTAGGGTATATTAACTCCTTGTCTACATGCCCCACAGTATCTTTTTGTACAACCGTTTTTGCTTCCTGATTAATTTGTACCCCGGTGTTGGCATATACCAGTATTTTTTTAGCATGGTTGTTACAGGCTGTTAAAGCAGTAATAGCGGCAATAGCAAAAATTTGTTTGTAGTGCATGTAAAATAAGTTTATAAAAAAAGTCCTGCAATGTACATGCAGGACTTTGAAGATAGGAAAGTTTTCACAGTTATTATTTTGCTGCGGCAAAACGTTCTGCCACTTTACTCCAGTTAACTACATTCCAAATGGCGGCTAAATAGTCTGGCCTTTTATTCTGGTATTTTAAATAATAGGCATGCTCCCAAACGTCTATACCTAAAATAGGTGTGCCTTTTACATCGGCTACATCCATTAAAGGGTTATCCTGATTAGGAGTAGAAGATATTTCCAGTTTGCCATCCTTAACAATTAACCATGCCCAGCCACTTCCAAAACGGCCAACGCCGGCTGCGCCAAACTTGGTTTTAAACTCATCAAAAGAGCCAAAAGCTGCACTAATGGCTTCTGCTAGTTCGCCGGTTGGTGCACCACCTGCATTGGGTGCCAAACTTTCCCAAAAGAAAGTGTGGTTCCAGTGGCCGCCACCATTATTACGAACAGGAGCTGATATAGCACCTGCATGTTTTACCAATTCTTCCAGGCTTTTGTTCTCATGCTCAGTGCCGGCAATGGCTTTATTAAGATTGTCAACATAAGCCTGATGGTGTTTGCCATGGTGTATCTGCATGGTCAGCGTGTCAATATGTGGCTCTAATGCTTCATGTGCATATGGTAGAGCGGGTAAAGTAAATGCCATACGATTTGTAGGTTTTTATTTTAAAACTGTTTTGTTTAGAGAATAACAAATTTACAATTTGCTGGTTGAAAGCAGTGCAGCATAGCGTTAATTGTTTCTGAACTCGTAATTTATTTATGGGCCCGGCTTTTAATGTATTAATTGGGCTTTACTTGCGTCGCACTCTTGTACTGTTGGTACTTTGGGCGGCAATACAATTATACTACCCAATGTTCTGCCGCCATAATATCCGAACGATGAACGTACTGCGACGCAACGGCTGCCCAATGCCTGTTCTTGCGCTGGTATACAAATAAAAATGCAGCCTTTTTTAAGACTGCATTATATAAAGTGCTTCCTAAATTTAATATAAAGGCAAAGTGGGTTTTGTTTGCATAATACCATCAATACGTTGCATTACTTCATCTGTAAGCAGGGGCAATACATCTAACGATTTCAGGTTTTCATGTAATTGTGCTGCGCTGCTTGCCCCTAATATGGCCGTGGTAACATTGGGGTTTTTTACACACCAGGCAATAGAAAGATTGGCCATGCTTACTCCCATTTCGTTGGCTAATACCTGTAAATTGCGCACTGCCTGTATTTTTGTTTCCGTGGCCATTATATCTTTAAGCCAGCCATAATTTTCCAGGGCCAGCCTACTATCTGCAGGTATGCCATTATTGTATTTGCCGGTTAATAAACCACTTGCCAATGGGCTCCAGATGGTGGTGCCTAAACCCACTGTTTTAAATATTTGAAGGTATTCGTTCTCCATTTTGTTACGCTCCAATAAATTGTATTGCGGCTGCTCCATGGTTGGGCCAATAAGGCGATAGCGTTCTGCAAAAGCATGGGCCTGCATAATCTCTACTCCACTCCATTCGCTGGTACCCCAGTAAATTATTTTGCCCTGTTGCATCAGGTGGTTCATGGCCCAAACCACTTCTTCAATGGGGGTATTTTTATCGGGGCGGTGGCAAAAATATAAATCCAGATAATCTACCTGCAGGCGTTGCAGGGCCTCGTTACAGGCTTCTATTATATGTTTGCGGCTAAGGCCGGTTTGATTGGGTTTAGCATGTTGCCTGGAACCAAAAAATACTTTAGAGGATACAATATAAGAGGTACGGTCCCATTGTTTTTGTTGTAAAACCCGGCCCATAATTTTTTCACTTTCGCCAAGGGCATAGCCTTCTGCATTGTCAAAAAAATTAATGCCATGGTCGTAAGCAATGCCCATTAATGTGTCGGCACTAATATCCTGCACCTGTTGATGAAAAGTTACCCAACTACCAAAACTAAGCAGGCTTAATTGCAGGCCAGATTTGCCCATTCTGCGGTATTCCATAAAAGTTTATTTTAAAAGTAAATAGTAGCTAATTGGCAGGCATGCTGCTATCGGGAACATTGGTAATGCCAGAGCTGTTTAGCAGGGTCCAGCTTTTAAAGGACTGATCGGCAGTTAAACCATCTTTTCCTTCAAAATGTTGATTCATTGGCTTCTTAATCAATACATATTTATCGGTATAAAAAATGGCTTTATTGCGATCCCACCATAGTTCATTGGTAAGCATGGTATCGCCTTTTACATTAAAAACCACCACGCTATCTTTAAGTAATACCTTGCCTTCGCTTTCCATATAACGGCCATATTTGGCAAAAAGTTTACTTTCCAGTTTAGCGCTGTCGCCATAAAAATCTACCTTAAGCGTTTTAGGAAATTCGGTTATTGGGGTATCGCTTTGGGTTCTGTACATTAATGGAGCGGTAAGCTTGGCTTTTATTTTACCATCCTGGCTCATATAGCTTTGTACATTTTCTGCTACTTCCTTTCCGGGTTTATGAATGCCCAGATTTCTAACTTCCTGCATACTGTTTTCGCAGCTATACATAAAAAAGCAGCCTGCGGAAAGGGCTGCTGCTTTTTTAAAATATTTGGAAAAGATGTTAATCATATTTGCGTCTTGTAAACCAAAGATCAGACATAGATAAACCTAAAGATAATTTAAAGAAATTCTCAGTAACATTATTCACATTAGAACCTCTTTTACCAAATTCTATGGCTGTATTAATCAGGGTAGACTGGTTATCGTAATTGCTCCATTTTCTCAGGTTAAAACCCATACCTAATGTAAAGGCAGATACTTTATATCCATTGCCATCTGCATTAATATAATCTTTACCGCTGTAAAATCCTACCCGGTAAGTAGATCGGCTAAATAAGGCATTACTGCTAAAAGAGGGCGTAAACTCACCACCTACACGAAGCATTTTACTATCTGCCAGTTGATTTTCTTTTGCGCCATAATACCGGTAGTCCTGCCATTTGGCAAGTGCATAATCCGCACCAATAGCCCATTTGGTGGCAACTGGCTCGCCGCCAACAATATATTTCTTACTAACTAAAAAACCCATATTGTAGGTTACCGGTATAGTGATATTACCCAATACATCTGTAACATCACTAATACTGTCAATATTACTAATTGCACCATTGGCATCATAGGTAAAAGTTTCTACCCTTTTACTGGTATTGGCTTTCAGGTTTTGCTCTAATGTGCCTGAGGCACCCAGTTTTAAAAAGAAGCCTTCATTATAACTACCCAGTTTGCTTTTTTTATCGCTTAATTTAATGTTGTAAGTAATGCCAGGCGATAAAAATAAACCCCAAAAATCGGTACGGGAAACATCGTTTGATTTGTAATAATTTACAGAATCATTAATAAATGTTTGTTTGGTGCTTATTTGTTTACGGCCAAATTCATAACCTGCATTAAAACCAATACTCAGGTTATTAAAACGTTTGCCCAATCCAAAAAACACCTGGTTTAAGCCACCATTACCTTCGTACAGTGTTTTTATACTATCAATACTGGTTCTTTGAACGCTTTCAACGCTATAGTTAATTCTGGTGGCTGGTTTTAAACCAAATACCAATCCGGCGCCTCTTTTCCTGGCATCAGCTCTTGGGTTTAAAGGCACGCCCAATTGTATATACGATGGCATAAAATTGGTTGAATTATAGCTGGAGGCCGGCGTAGCACTTCTTAGCGTTCTGGCGTCAATGCTTAAACCAAAATCATAATTAACCAATGCGCCCTTGGTACCACCAAACATTTTTATATAGCGCATAGCACTATATGTTGCAGGGTTGCTGGTATTTAATGCCTGATCACTTGAATAGGCTGCAGAAATACCACCCATACCTCGGGATGCAATGCTTTGAGCAGGGTAAATATCGCCCAATCCATATCTGGAAAAAGGTGAGTTCTCCTGTGCGTGCAGTTGCATAAATCCCGCCAAAACCAACAATAACAATACACTCCGTTTAAAAATTCTTTCTACTGATCGCATACAAGCCTTTATAGATTAGATGAGGGTCTGCAAATATCTTCTTTTTGAGATGAGGCACAAAAAACCGCATATCCCCCCCGGTTAAAAGCACGTTAAAGTTGCTGTACTTAAGGGCATATTCTTCAATAATGCCATCAATTTCCTTGCTCATCCCCAATATAACACCGCTTAATAAATTTGTTCGGGTATCATAGCCAACCAGGGGAAAATTCCAGTCTGGCTTAACTAACGGCAGTTTGGCTGTATATTCATGCATGGCTTTCAGCCGCATTTCTAAACCCGGAGAAATACTGCCACCCAAAAACTCGTGAAACTTATTTACAAAATTAAAAGTGATACAGGAACCCAAACCTATAATAAGATTATGGTTTTCAGGTAAATAATGCACAGCACCGGCTACCAATGCCAGCCTGTCTGCACCAATGGTTTCTGGTTTACCAACAGGCGTGCTAAATGGCAAAATACTTGCATAATCTAATTTGTGAAAATGCAACCGCTCCTTTAGCAAATTATCAATGGCAATATCATGGTGTATTACAGACGATAATATGGCGTGGCTTGGTGAATACTGCTCCAATAGCATAGTAATCCTATGCAAAGGGTCTTCTCCCAATACAAATTCTGCTATAAACTCATCATTGTTAAAAACACCGCATTTTAAGCGGGTATTACCAAAATCACAGCAAAGGGTGGTGCGCATATATTACCTGATTTCCGGTAAATATAAATGCTGCACTTAATATTTTGCACAAATTTTAGAACATCTTACCCTACCTGCCATGTTATCCATTATAAAATAAATGGTAGTTTTTGTTATTTATGGCGTGCCCCTTTGGGTCGGGCTTTCCGCTGCAAGTCCTCGCTACGCTGCGGGCTTTCCGCTGCTATCCCTCACGCAGGAAGTTTAAAAATATGGCCATCCAATAATATTTTGGCCTGTTCGTTAATCCTTCTAAAGCTTATTTTAAAGTTGCCAAAAGCAGCGAACCTCTTCATCTGCAAATCTTATAAATTATGCCGGGTGCTTTAATCATATTTGTAAATAATCATTTACAGGCAGCTGTAAAAACAAAACTGGCCGATGCTATTGGCGAGAAAGAGGCTATGGCTATTTACAAACAATTATTAGTTCACACCTACAATATTACCAGCAAATCTAAATTTGATATTTACCTGTTTTATTCAGATGGTATAACAGATAAAGATTGTTGGACTGCCTCTGGTAAATGCCATAAATACCTGCAAAACGGTAATAACCTGACAGAGCGTATGTTAAATGCATTTGAATTGGTATTTGCCCAAGGGTACAACAAGGTTATTTTTATTGGCAGCGATTGCATAGAACTTGAAAGCCGGCATATTAAACAGGCATTTAATTATCTGGATGATACCGATATTGTTATTGGCCCGGCGCAGGATGGAGGCTATTATTTACTGGGTATGTGCCGCCTGTTTGCACATTTATTTACCAGCAATGCCTGGAATACGGTACCATTGTTTAACGAAAAACTGCTTGCCATTGAAGCGCAGGGCTTAAGCTTTAGTTTATTGGATGTGTTAAGCGATGTGGATGATCAGAAAGAAATGTACCTACTACATCACCGGCAATAAAAGGTGTTTACCCGGCTGTTTATATGGTTGCCCAATGTACCGGAACGATGAACCGAGCGTGGCAAGTAAAGCCTGATTATTGACTTGCTGCCTACTACCAAAAAATCTATATAGCCAGAGCAAGGGCTGGGTCCCAGAAAAGCTTTTTAAATTCTACCACTGTATCATTTTCTACTGCAACCCCGTCTTTTTCTAGTAGCTCCTGCATTAAGGTGGGTGTTTTAAAATGCATTTTTCCGGTAAGCATGCCGTTGCGGTTAACCACCCTTTGTGCGGGTATTTTTGGTTTAGCGGTATGAGCTGCATTCATGGCCCAGCCAACCATACGGGCCGATAATTTTGTGCCCAGATAATTGGCTATTGCGCCATATGTTGTAACCCTGCCTTTTGGTATTTGGCGTGTAACTGCCCATACATCCTCAAAAAAAGTATAAGTTTTTGGCTCGCTTTTTACTGCATTTGTGGGTTGCTTTGGCAGCTTGCTGGATGGCTTTGGCATGTTAACCGGTTTAACTGTTTGGATTGCTATTATTGGCTTTGTACAATTCTATTTGTAAAAAACTTTTACGTGGTTCTGGCACGGCTTCAAAATTAAACGGGCAATGTAAACAGCCGTTACCGCAGCAATAGCCCCGTTCCTTATGATAGGCTTCGGTTAAAACCATCAGGCCATTTTCATTATAGTAGTAATCTTTTTCCTCAGTCAATATGTCCTTCACTGCAAATTTGCTTTAATATGTTATCCTTTTCAACCGGCAGGTGCTTGTTTAGTTTAAACTGCAAATAATGTATACGGTTGCTTTGTGCAATATCCAGCCCTTCGTAATGGGTTTTAATTTTTAACTCATTGTTTATTTGAGGCCAGTTATGTACATCGTCTGTATCCAATAACAACTCCAGGCCGTAAAGGTTAATAACTGTTTTGGTAAATTGGTATAAAACAGGGCTATCAGTTTTTAGATGTATAACACCATCTGGTTGTAAAAATTGACTGTAGAGCCTTAAAAACCGTGGATGAGTAAGTCTTTTCTTCATGCGTGAAAAACGCAGTTGAGGGTCGGGGAAGGTTATCCATATTTCCGCTACCTCATTTGCCGCAAAGTAATTGGCTACCTGATCTATTTGGGTACGCAAAAATGCTACATGGTGCAGGTTTTCCTCTATGGCAGTTTTTGCCCCCCGCCAAATGCGATTACCTTTTATATCTACTCCAATAAAATTGCGTATTGGGTAAAGCCTGCCCAATCCAACTGCATATTCTCCTTTACCACAAGCCAGCTCCAGTGTTATTGGGTGTTGGTTATTAAAATGTGAATGCCATTTTCCGGCAATATCTTTTGGATATTGCAGCACATTTGAAAAGCCATTTATTTCCTCGAATCGAATTAATTTTTTTTGCCCCATACGGTACAAATGTAATATCTGTTATTTGTTCTGTGGCAGCTTTATGCTTTTTCTGGTTTAAACCTGCATAATATTAAATATGCGGCTACCTTATTTGGCTGTCATAATATAATCCCGCAAATGTTTGTTATTCCTCAAACGATTGCGTATATTTAATTCCCGGGCAAAGAATAAGTTTACAAATAAAAAAAGTATGCCTTTTAATTACACTCGTAGAAATTTCATAAAAAATACTGCATTAACAGGTGCCGCACTTTCTATTGCGGCCAATAATGCAAAAGCATATACATCCCAAAAAAAATCTGTTGTAAGGTTGGGTATGATTGCCGTAGGCTACAGGGGGCAATCGCATCTGGAAGAAATGCTTAAGCGCAACGATGTTGAAATAGTTGCCATGGCTGATCCCGACCCAAAAATGATGGCTATGGCCCAAAAGCTGATTACAGATTATGGTAAAAAAGCTGCGGTTGAATATACCAAAGGCGATTATCATTACCGTAACCTGCTAAAGCGTACTGATATTGATGCGGTAATAGTAGCCTCCCCATGGGAGTGGCATAAAGATCATGGCGTAGATGCTATGAATGCCGGCAAAATAGTTGGTATGGAAGTGTGTGGCGCAATACAGTTGCAGGATTGCTGGGATTATGTAAACGCCTACGAAAAAACAAAAGTACCCATCATGATGATGGAAAACGTTTGCTATCGCAGAGATGTAATGGCCGTTTTAAATATTGTACAACAAGGTTTATTTGGAGATTTACTGCATTTACAGGGTGGTTACGAACACGATTTGCGTGGCGTTTTATTTAATGATGGAGTTACAGCCTACAATTCAGGGGTAGAATTTGGTGCCAAAGGCTTAAGCGAAGCCAAATGGAGAACCAATCACTATGTAAAACGCAATGGTGAATTATACCCAACACATGGTCTTGGCCCGGTGGCTACCATGATTGATATGAACCGTGGTAACCGCTTAACTGCATTATCATCTGTGTCTACCAAATCAATGGGGTTAAACAGGTATATAGCCAATCATCCTAAAGGCGGACCAGATCATCCAAATGCAAAAATTCAGTACAAAGAAGGAGATATTGTTAGCACACAAATACAAACCACCAATGGTCAAACCATTTTATTAACCCACGATACTTCCTCCCCAAGGCCTTATAATCTGGGTTTCAGGGTTCAGGGTACCAATGGTGTATGGATGGATTATTCCAGCGGAGGTTTAGATAAGGGGCATATATATATCGACGGCAAAAGCCCCAACGATCAATGGGAAAATCCCAAACAATGGCTGGAACAATACGATCATCCGTTATGGAAAAACTATGCAGCAGCAGCGCAAGGTGCAGGTCATGGCGGGATGGATTTTTTTGTAGATAATGCATTTATTGAATGTATAAAACGCGATGTGCCTTTTCCGCTGGATGTATACGACCTGGCAACCATGTATGCCATTACACCCCTTAGCGAAAAATCTATTGCCGAGGGTGGTACCCTGCAACGCATCCCCGATTTTACAAAGGGCGCATGGCGTAACAGAAAACCAATTTTTGGATTAAGCAGTGAATTTTAATATATAAACTTGTTCTCTACTAACAAAGCAGTTAGTTATGGTTAAGCGGTTGTGTTCTCACAACTGCTTTTTTATTGTGTTACGGGCAATAGTATTGCTATTAAGCCTGGTTGTGTCACTCACTTGTACGCCAACAAATCAATCAGCAATAAAACAGTAAACCAATTCCAAAAAACCATATTAATACAAAAGATGATAGTGTAAAGGCAAAAAAAGAGGCAGTAATTAAATTACCGCCTCTTTTCAAAAAATCAAATGCAATTATAATTTCTTAATCATAATATTTCTGTACCATACATCATTGCCATGATCCTGCAGAGCAATATGACCTTCTTTAAATGTACCCCAATCTGGCATATCTGCAAATTTACTGCCAGCAATCAGCTTCTTCCAGTTGTCATCCCACATAGTAGTAGAAACAACCTTGGTGCCATTTAGAAATAAATCAAGTTGGCCATTATTAGAAATAATTTCTACCTGATTCCATTCTCCCGGGCCTTTTACAGTCTCTGGATTAGCGGCAATTAAATCATACAAGTTACCTGCACGGTGTTTTGGTATTTTACCGTCGCTATGGCCATCATTATCTAATACCTGCATTTCCAAACCTGTATTCCAGCTTTCTTTATATTTCACAGTATCCTCATGAATATAAAATACAATACCGCTGTTTCCGTTTTTTGAAATATTCCATTCCATTTTCAAATCAAAATTCGAAAAAGCACTATCCGAAACCAAATCGCCACCACCATCAGTTTGGTAACCTTTGTTAGAAGCAACATTTAAGTGTATAGCATTGCTATCCACATTCCAGGCTGCACCCGGGGCTGCTTTACCATAGCTATGCCAGCCCTTTAAACTGGTGCCGTCAAATAAAGAAATCCATCCTGTATCTGATGATGCAACCGTGGTTTGCGGTAGCATGGTATCACTGCCGTTTGCGCCATTATCCTGTGCCGTTTGGCAGGCAGCTAATGTTGCAAAAAATACGGCAGACAATAGTATTTTATTCATGTTTTAGTTTGTTTTTAAAAGTAAAATATACTTTACCATTTGTTCTACATCTGCCTGTGCCAGTTGTGGATGGGCACTCATTGGTATGGCACCCCAAACACCAGAACCGCCTTCAATAATTTTTTTACTTAAATAGGCAATAGCTGTATCCTGACCTGCATATTTATTGGCTACATCCTGATATGCGGGTCCAATTAATTTCTCGGCTACTTTGTGGCAGGTTAAACAATCAGATTTTGCAATTAACGCCAATCCAGCTTTATAGTCAGGATTTGCTGAAACATCTGTAACTGCTGGCTCAGCTGGTTTTTCGGATTCTTCTTTTTTCTCGGTTTCGCCACCACAGGCTGCCATCAATGCAATTAATGCGGCACTTACTAAATACTTTTTCAATTTCTATAGTTTTTGTTGTTAAATAATTTGGGCCTAAAGTTATTAATGAATACCCAAAATACTTTTATTAAAATTTTCATCGCTGCCGGTATTTGCAAAATCGTCAAACGCTTTTTCTGTTACCCGTATAATGTGGTCTTTAATAAAAACAGATCCTTCTTTTGCGCCATCTTCCGGATGTTTTAAACAACATTCCCATTCCATTACTGCCCATCCTTTATAATTATACGCAGCCAGTTTACTAAAAATAGATTTAAAATCTACCTGCCCATCGCCTAAAGAACGGAAACGGCCAGCCCTGTCTACCCAATTCTGGTAGCCACCATATACCCCTTGCTTACCGGTTGCATTAAACTCAGCATCTTTTACATGAAACATTTTAATACGTTCATGATAATAATCTATATAGGTTAAATAATCCAAACATTGTAATACAAAATGCGATGGATCGTATAGTAGACAGGCACGGGCATGGTTGTTTACTTTTTCTAAAAACATTTCATACGATATGCCATCATGCAAATCTTCGCCGGGATGTATTTCATAACAAAGGTCAACGCCATGCTCATCAAATACATTTAAAATGGGTAACCAGCGTTTGGCCAGTTCTGTAAAGCCTGTTTCTACCAAACCTGCAGGACGCTGTGGCCAGGGGTACATTGTATGCCATAATAAGGCACCGCTAAATGTGGCATGTGCATTTAAACCCAGATTGGCGGATGCTTTGGCTGCATATTTTAATTGTTGTACCGCCCACTCAGTTCTTGCTTTGCTATTGCCATGTACTTCGGCAGGTGCAAATCCGTCAAACTGTGCGTCGTAAGCTGGGTGTACTGCAACCAGTTGCCCCTGCAAATGGGTAGATAATTCTGTTATAGATAAACCACAACCTTCTACAATGCCTTTAATTTCATCGGCATAGGTTTTACTCTCGGCTGCTAATTGCAGGTTGATGCATCTTGCATCCCAGGACGGAATTTGAACGCCTTTAAAACCAATGCTGGCAGCCCATTCGCAAATAGATTGCATGCTGTTAAAGGGCGCAGCATCGCCCATAAACTGGGCAAGAAAAATACCAGGGCCTTTTAAAGTTGTCATAGTATGCTATTTTTTATGTACCCGGCATTTGTGCTTTTATTGAAGCTGCTGTTGCGTCGCACTCTTGTACGTTCTAAACTCTATTGTACAGGAAGTTGTGTATATACTACTCTGGTAGAAATTGCATAACCATTGCATGCTGCTATGGGTTATACAGTACAAGAGTGCGACGCAAGTAAAGCTGCTGTGCTGGCCATTTGCCGGGCCAATTGAAATGTATTTTATTACTTAATTGTTAACGATATGTGCCGTCCATTTTTCGGTTGATTGTGCAGAGGTTACTACATTATCAATAAATGCCATGCCCCTTATTCCATCTTCAACGCCCGGAAAGTCCAGCATTTCTTTGGTAGGTGTTTCGCCCGAAATTTTTGCGCCCAATGTTAGTGCAAAATTGCGGTAGATATTACCAAATGCTTCCAGATACCCTTCGGGATGTCCGCCCGGAGTGCGGCAGTTATGAGTAGCATAAGTTGAAAGGCGGTCGCCATAATTGCCACCTGCCCTTAATATTTGTGTAGGGGCATCCAGCCATTTTACCAATAAGGTGTTGGGTTCGTGCTGCGCCCATTCTACACCGCCTTTTTCGCCATACACACGAATTTTTAGGGCATTTTCTTCCCCTGCTGCCACCTGCGAAGCCATCAGGCAACCAGCTGCGCCATTTTCAAATTTTAAAAGTACGTTGCCATCATCATCAAGGGCACGGCCATCAACCAGTATGCTTAAGTCGGCACAAAGCTGGGTGATTTTTAAGCCGGTAATATATTCTGCCAAATGAGCGGCATGGGTACCAATATCGCCCATGCAACCACTTTTACCGCTTTTCTTGGGGTCTGTTCTCCAGGCGGCCTGGGCATTACCTTCGCGTTCTGATAATTTGCTTAGCCAGCCTTGCGGATATTCTACCCATACTTTTCTTATTTTACCAAATACACCATCAGCAAACATTGCCCTTGCCTGTTTTACCATTGGATAACCGGAATAAGTATGTGTAAGGCAAAGTGTAAGACCAGTTTCGGCTACTTTTTGTTTTAGTTGTAAAGCTTCGTCTAATGTAAATGCAATAGGTTTTTCAATAACTACATTAAACCCATTGTCCAGTGCCATCATTGCTGGTGCAAAATGCGCAAAATTGGGGGTAACAATGGTTACAAAATCTATGCGCTTATCAGCCGGCAGCTGACTTTCTTTGGTAATCATTTCCTCAAAAGTGAGGTAGGTACGGTCTTCGGGCAGGAATAACATTTTGCCTGATTCTTTTGCAACATCGGGGTTAATGCTAAGTGCCCCGCAGCTAAGTTCTATAAGACCATCCATGTTGGCAGCAATACGGTGAATGGCTCCAATGAAAGCATCTTTGCCTCCACCTACCATACCCATTCTAAGTTTTCTGTTCATTTTTAAAAAATATTTTGAAGGTTTACTCAACTAAAAGTAAAAAAAATTACATTTAGCATCTTATATTTATTTTTTCTAACGATTATGCTGTTATATCTGATACAAAATAAAGTTACATTCAGTATTTTTATTGTCAGTTTTACAATTGTTTTAGTTGGATAAAGTTATAATGCTAAAACCAATGCAGATAAAGGTTGTAGCCAATGGAGTGGTTTAAAATTGTCTGTCATTCAGGAAGTTTGACCATTAATTTATTGGGCATTATTTTTTTATGATGCCTTGCAAATAAAGAGAAATAAAAACGAGTTTTCCATTGTGTATATTTAACACATTAGTAATTGGAATAAGGGTAAATTGATTGAAATTTTTTTAAAACAAAACCAAATTAACGTTTATGTCAGCCATCCAAAAAAACAAACTATTTGTAGCAAGTTGCTTATCACTGTTGGTTACCTCATTATCATTTGGAATAAGAGCAGGTATTTTAGGGAGATTAGGTGTTGAGTTTGAATTAAACGCCCAGCAATTGGGTACAATTGCCGCAACTGCATTTTGGGGTTTTCCACTTGCCGTAATTATTGGTGGCTTTGTAGTTGATATTATTGGAATGAAAAAACTATTGGTGGCTGCTTTTGTATTTCACCTTGCAGGTATTTTGTTAACCATTTTTGCAGGTGGTTATTGGAGCCTGTTTATTTCAACCTTATTAATTGGTATTGCAAACGGTACTGTAGAAGCTGCCTGTAACCCATTAGTGGCTACCATACATGCAGATAATAAAACCACCAAACTTAACCACTTTCACTTATGGTTTCCTGGTGGTATTGTAATTGGTACCTTATTGGTATTTTTGTTTGATAAATTTGGTATTGGCTGGCAAATACAGGTTGGAATGATGCTAATACCTACAGTAATTTATGGTTATTTGTTTAGCAAGCTTTCCTTCCCTCCAACTGAGCGTGTGGCCAGTGGTGTATCTTCTATTGACATGTATAAGGCATTGTTCAATCCGCTTTTTGCCTTAATGATTATTTTAATGTTTGGTACTGCTATTACTGAATTATTTACCGGACAATGGATTGATGTTTTATTAAAAAATGTAACCGATAATGCTATCTTACTACTAACATTGGAAACAGGTGTAATGGTAATTGGCCGTGCATTTGCTGGTCCGGTAGTACATCGTTTATCACCAACAGGTGTTTTGTTAATTTCCTCAATTTTGGCGGCAGCAGGCCTTTATTTATTAGGGCATTCATCGGGCAATATGCTTTTTGTAGGTGCACTGATATTTGGTATGGGTGTTTGCTATTTTTGGCCAACCATGCTGGGTTTTGTTTCAGAAAATTTGCCGAAAACAGGTGCTGTAGGTATGAATCTGATGGGCGGTGCAGGTATGTTTGCGGTTTCAGTTTATACCATTATTATGGGTAGCCGTTATGATGAATTAATTGCAGCAAAGCTACCACAAGGCGCCAGTATGCTGGATTATAATAGCGCTGCACCCGGAAGCGAAATGGCCAATTTGCTTTCAGAAGCCAAAAAGGCAGCCGGTCCTGAAATTATTAACTTTACACTAATTATTCCGATTGTACTTACTGTTGTTTTTGCCTTACTATTTGTTTATATGCGCGGTAAGAAAAAAGAAACATTATCTGCAGCTTAATATTATCATTTTAAATACAATTAAAACTATGGCAGACAATAAAGATAGAAGAAACGCTATCAAATCTATTTTAACTGGTTCTGTTGCACTTGGTGCAACTCCTTTACTTTCTTCATTTAAAGGTGATCCACAAACAAATACTACATTGAAAGGAAATATTAATCATTCTGTATGTCAATGGACATACGGTTTTCTATCAGTTGAAGAACTTTGTAAAATTGTAAAAGAAATTGGTTTTAACGCTATAGATTTAATGGGCCCAAAAGACTGGCCAACACTTCAGAAATATGGCATTTATAGTTCAATGTGTTATGTTGGCGGCAATGTAAGTTTGGTTAACGGATTTAATAATCCTGCTAATCACGACCAATTGGTAAAAGACTATTTGGAAGTGTTTCCTTTGATGGTAAAAGCCGGTTATAAAGATGTTATTTGCTTTAGCGGAAACCGTAATGGTATGGATGATGAAACAGGATTGAAAAACTGTGTGCAAGGCTTACAAAAAATTATGCCTGCAGCAGAGAAAGCTGGCCTAACCGTTCATATGGAGTTGCTGAATAGCAAAGTGGATCATAAAGATTATATGTGCGATAAAACAAATTGGGGAGTAGAATTATGTAAAAGATTGGGCAGCCCTAATTTTAAATTGCTATATGATATTTACCATATGCAAATTGATGAAGGAGATGTTATCAGAACTATCAAAGAAAATGTACAATACATTGGGCATTACCATACAGGTGGCGTACCAGGCAGGCACGAAATAGATGAAACCCAGGAATTATATTATCCTGCTATAATGAAAGCTATTGTAGAAACAGGCTATAAGGGCTATGTAGCACAGGAATTTATTCCCGCAGCAGCTGATAAAGTAGCCTCGCTTAAAAAAGCAATTATGATTTGTGATGTATAGTTCACTACAACATTTAAATGGAAATTTAACAATTGGCTGTTAACACTTATAGGCGTATATAATTAAATTACACCGCTGGCTTTTATTCGTTTTCAATTATTATTAATATACCAAAATAATTATCATGGCAGAAAATGTGTACGACGCAATCGTAGTTGGTTCAGGTATCAGCGGAGGTTGGGCCGCTAAAGAACTTTGCGAAAAAGGCTTAAAAACTATTATGCTGGAAAGGGGTGAAGATATTGTACATATTAAAGATTACCCCGAAGCAAATAAGGAAGCCTGGGATTATACCCACCGTGGCAGAAGAACACAGCAAATGATTAATGATTATCCTGTTCTAAAAAGAGATTATCCATTAAATGAAATAAACCTTAAATGGTGGGCCAGCGATAAAGATTCCCCTTATACAGAAGTAAAACGCTTCGATTGGTTTCGTGGTTACCATGTGGGCGGCCGTTCCCTTTTATGGGGTCGTCAAAGCTACCGCTTAAGCGATATGTATTTTGAAGAAAACGCTAAAGACGGTATTGCCATTGACTGGCCGGTACGTTATAACGAACTGGCAAAATGGTACGATTATGTAGAAAGTTTTGCTGGTATTAGCGGATCTAAAGAAGGTTTGCCCGAGTTACCTGATGGTAACTTTTTGCCGCCAATGGATATGAACTGTGTGGAAAAAGATGTAGCAGCCCGTTTAAAAGAACAATACAAAGGCATTCGTAAAATGATTATTGGCCGTACGGCCCACGTAACAGCACCACATCTTGACAGGCAGCAATGCCAGTTTAGAAATAAATGCTGGTTGGGTTGCCCGTTTGGTGGTTATTTTAGTACGCAATCTGCTACTTTACCTGCAGCTCAAAAAACAGGTAACCTAACAGTTAGACCGTTTAGTATTGTTACAAAAATATTGTATGATAAAGACACCCAAAAAGCTACGGGTGTTGAAGTGCTGGATGCCCAAACAAATCAAACCTACCAATACAAGGCAAAAATTGTATTTCTAAACGCTTCCACATTTAACTCTACCTGGATATTGATGAACTCAGCCACCGATATCTGGCCTGATGGTTTAGGCAGCAGCAGTGGAGAACTGGGCCATAATGTTATGGACCATCACCTGAATGTTGGCGTAAGTGGTACGGTAGAAGGTTACGAAGACAAATACTATTTTGGCCGCCGTGCCAATGGTATTTATATTCCACGCTACCGTAATTTCTTTGGCGATAAACGCGATTACCTGCGTGGCTTTGGTTACCAGGGTGGCGCCAGTCGTCAGGGTTGGAACCGCGATGTTGCAGAATACAGCATTGGTGCAGATTATAAAGAAGCTCTTACCGAACCTGGTTCATGGACTTTTGGTATGGGTGGTTTTGGTGAAACATTACCATACCACGAAAACAAAATATATCTGGATAAAACCAAAAAAGATAAATGGGGTTTAAACGTCCTTGCCTTCGACGCAGAACTGAAGGAAAACGAGTTGAAAATGCGTAAGGATATGTTGAACGATGGTATTGAAATGCTGGAAGCAATGGGTGTAAAAAATGTTACCGGCAGAGATACCAATCCATACCTGGGTCGTGGTATTCACGAAATGGGTACAGCCCGCATGGGTGCCGATCCAAAAACATCGGTGCTTAACAAATTTAACCAGGTGTGGGATGCTAAAAATGTATTTGTAACCGATGGTTCGTTTATGACATCTGCTGCCTGCCAAAATCCATCTTTAACTTATATGGCTTTTACCGCACGTGCAGCAAATCATGCAGTTGAAGAACTAAAAAAACAAAATATCTAATATAACTATTGGCCGGGCTTTTTATTAAGCATTTGGCTTTTCTTGTGTCACTCACTTTTACGTTCGCCTCACTGCTCAGCAAAGAACAAAGCGTATAAGTGAGTGACACAAGTTAAGCTGATGAAAGATCAATTGTTGGTAAACAAATATTTTATCTCTCCCATTAAATACTGATCATTCAGGCTACCATATGCCAGGCGATTCATCCAATGTACATATTAATACCAAGGGTGTTAAACAAAACACCTACGATGCCATTGTTATAGGCTCTGGTATTAGCGGTGGATGGGCCGCCAAAGAATTTTGTGAAAAAGGGCTTAGTACTTTGGTGCTTGAAAGGGGGCGCCAGGTAGAACATATAAAAGATTATCCCACAGCCACCAAGGCCCCATGGGAATTACCACACCGCAGCAATATTACCCAGGCTACCCGTCAGGCAAATCCGCTTATTACAAAAGCAGCAGGCTACGGGGAAGATAACCAGCATTTTTTTATTCAGGACAAAGACCACCCATATATTCAGGAAAAACCTTTTGACTGGATTAGGGGTTATCAGGTAGGTGGTAAATCATTAACCTGGGGCAGAGCCTGCCAACGGTGGAGCGATTTTGAATTTACCGGTCCCCAACGTTTTAACTATGGGTTTGACTGGCCCATACGCTATGCCGATGTAGCACCCTGGTATAGCTATGTAGAAAAATTTATTGGCGTTTGCGGTAATAAAGATGGTATAGAAGCCATGCCCGATGGAGAATTTTTACCTCCATTTGATCTTAACTGTGTAGAACAGCATTTAAAGAAAACCTTATTCGATTCTTTTGGAAGGCACCTTGTACATGCACGTTGGGCACATTTAACAAAACCCAACGATATACATTTACAGCAGGGCCGTGGCCAATGTCAGGCCCGCAATCTTTGTATGCGCGGCTGCCCGTTTGGAGGATATTTTAGTTCGGTTTCCTCCACATTGCCCTGGGCAGCCAAAACAGGTAACCTCACCATTAGGCCACATAGTGTAGTACATTCTATTATTTACGACGATCAAAAACAAAAAGCAGTTGGTGTTAGGGTGATTGATGCACTTACACATGTTGCCACCGATTTTTTTGCCAAAGTAATTTTTGTAAATGCCTCTGCGTTAAACAGCAACCTTATTTTATTAAACTCTACCTCTACCAGGTTTCCTAATGGTTTGGGGAATGACAGTGGTTTACTGGGCAAATACATTTGCTTTCATAATTACCGTGGCTGGATGAATGGCAGTATAGAAGGGTTTGAAGATGGCTATACCTATGGCCGCAATCCAACTGATGCCATTATTGCCAATTACCGCAACCTGCATACAAAAGATGCAGATTTTGCTGGCGGGTTTACCACATTTGCCGGTGCTTATAGAGAAAGGGGAGATGGGAATGTTTGTCCCGAACAAATTGGAGCCACCTATAAACAAGCCATGACAGAAGCGGGCCCCTGGCATGTATATGCTTATGTACAAGGCGAAACAATACCCAAAGTAACCAATCACGTTAGGCTTAGCGATACTGAAAAAGATCAATGGGGTATTCCACTACTAATCACATCCGTTGGATATGATGATAATGATGACAGGTTATTGGCAGATTTTTTTACACAAACAGAAGCCATGCTGGCAAAAGCCGGTGTAAAAAATATTCAGCATGCTGATACCAAGCAAGCTCCGGGTTTAGATATACATGAAATGGGTGGATGCCGCATGGGCAAAGATCCCCAAACATCCTTGCTAAATAAATGGAATCAATTACATGGTTGCCCGAATGTGTTTGTAACCGATGGGGCATGTATGACGAGTACAGGTAATCAGAGCCCCTCCATTTTGTATATGACTTTAACGGCCAGGGCCGTAGATCATGCCGTTAGTGAGCTTAAAAAAATGAATTTATAAAACAATAGATTGCTGTACAATAAAAGCTAAATAGTATGCCAGGCGATTCATTAGACGTAAATATCAATGCAGGTGGCAAGGCCAAAAATACCTACGATGCTATTGTTATTGGCTCTGGCATCAGTGGTGGATGGGCAGCCAAAGAATTGTGTGAAAAAGGATTGAAAACATTGGTGCTGGAACGAGGAAAAGATGTAGTGCATTTAAAAGATTACCCAACAGCTACCAAAAACCCCTGGGACTTTCCACATCGTACCCAGATGCCTGTTGCCGTTACAGATGAAAACCCGGTAATAGCAAGGTGCTATGCCTATAGCGAAGCCACCGATCACTTTTTTGTAAAAGATCAACAACATCCCTACCAACAGGAAAAACCATTCGATTGGATACGGGGATATCAGGTAGGAGGTAAATCACTTTTATGGGCAAGGGCAACCCAGCGTTGGAGTAAATACGATTTTGAAGGCCCCGGCCGCGATGGCTTTGCCGTAGAATGGCCCATCTCATACGATGAATTAGCACCCTGGTACAGCCATGTAGAAAAGTTTGCCGGCATCAGCGGCAACAAAGATGGCCTCGATACATTACCCGATGGCGAATTTCTGCCACCATGGCCACTCAATTGCGTAGAAACAGAAATACAGGATAAAATAAATTCTTTATATACCGATAGGCGTTCCATTATTGGTCGTTGCGCACATCTAACAAAGCCCAATCAAATTCACTTAGATCAGGGGCGCAACCAATGCCAGGCAAGAACCCTATGCGAAAGAGGTTGCCCCTTTGGTGGATACTTTAGCTCCAATGCGTCTACTTTGCCATGGGCAGCTAAAACAGGCAATCTAACCCTTAGGCCCGATAGCGTTGTACATTCCTTAATTTACGATGAGCAAAAAGGCAAAGCTGTTGGCGTAAGGGTAATTGATGCGCATACTAAAGAAGCCACAGAGTATTTTGCAAAAATAATTTTTGTAAATGCAGCCTGTTTAAACTCAAACCTTATTCTTTTAAACTCAACTTCCAATCGTTTCCCCAATGGTTTTGGTAACGATAATGGCTTACTCGGTAAATATGTAGCTTTCCATAATTATCGTGGCACCATGAGTGCAGATTACGAAGGCTATTTAGATCAATACTATTATACCCGAAAACCTACAGGTGCCATGCTACCCAATTTCCGCAATGTAAAAAAACAGGAAATGGACTTTTTGCGTGGATATATGATGCATTATAGTGCCGGCCGTTACAGGGGCGATGGTAGCAATAAAGACGACATTGGCGCAGCCTATAAAGATGCATTATCCGAAGCCGGTGGATGGACAGTTTATATGATGATGCAGGGCGAAACCATTCCAAAAGAAACCAACCATGTAAGGCTAAGTACTGATCATAAGGACGAATGGGGCATCCCGCAATTAATTACTTCCGTTGGTTACGATGATAATGACGAAAAAATATTAAAAGATTTTTTAGAACAAGGCCAGGAAATGCTAACTAAAGTGGGTTGTAAAAATATTCAAACCAACGATAGCAAACAGGCACCGGGTTTAGATATACACGAAATGGGCGGTGTTCGTATGGGTAAAGACCCCAAAACATCCCTGCTAAACAAGTGGAATGCTTTTCACAATTGTAACAACGTATTTGTAACTGATGGTGCTGCTATGGTATCAACCAGCACACAAAACCCATCTTTAACATTTATGGCATTCACCGCAAGGGCAGCCAACCATGCTGTAGAAGAATTAAAAAAAGGAAATATTTAGAATAGTATTAGCCGGGCAACAGCAATGCATTTAACATCCTTGCGTCGCACTCTTGTAAACCTGGCTCTTTACTTGGCATAAAAATAAAAACAACATACTATAATCAAATAAAAATACCTGTATGCCGGCCGATTCATTAAATGTTAACAATAAGGCAGTTGCACAAAATACCTACGATGCTATTGTAGTAGGCTCTGGCATTAGCGGTGGCTGGGCTGCTAAAGAACTCTGCGAAAAAGGTTTTAAAGTTTTAATGCTCGAACGTGGCCGTAATTACGAACATATAAAAGACTATACCTCTGCTTCAAAAGATCCCTGGCAAATGGATCATCGCGGTACCGCTACACAGGCGCAATTAAAAGAACGTCCCGTAATAGCACGTACCTGGGGTAAATCCGAAGGCATTATGGATTCCTGGGTAAAAGATACCGAAGCACCCTATACAGAAATAAAACCCTTTAAATGGTGGCGTGCCTATCAATTAGGTGGCCGTTCTATTTTATGGGGCAGGCAAAGCTATCGCTGGAGCGATTTTGATTTTGAAGCCAATGCAAAAGACGGCTGGGCAATAGATTGGCCGGTACGTTATAAAGAAATTGCCCCCTGGTACGATCATGTAGAAAAATTTGCCGGTATTAGTGGCTCGCTGGAAGGGTTACCACAATTACCTGATGGTCAGTTTCTGCCACCAATGGAATTGAACTGTGTAGAAAAAGATGTTGCATCCAGGTTAAAAGATTTTTACAAAGGCCAGCGTCATCTTATCATTGGTCGTGCTGCACATATTACTGCTCCGCATGCAGACAGGGATCAATGTCAGTTTCGTAACCGCTGCTGGGAAGGTTGTATGTTTGGCGGTTACTTCAGCACACAATCGTCTACCTTGCCTGCCGCACTAAAAACAGGCAATTTAACCGTAAGGCCTTGGAGTATTGTAAAACGCGTACTTTACAATAAAGATACCCGTAAAGCCACCGGCGTTGAAATTGTAGATGCAGAAACAAATACAACCATCGAGTTCTATTCAAAAATTGTATTCCTAAATGCATCTGCCTTAAACAGTGCATGGGTATTAATGAACTCTGCCACCGATATTTGGCCCGAAGGGTTGGGTAGCAGTTCAGGCGAGCTGGGGCGTAATATAATGGATCATCACTACAACCTCGGTATTAGCGGAGATGTAGATGGCTTTGAAGACAAATATTATTATGGCCGCCGTGCTAACGGGTTTTATATTCCCCGCTTTTCCAATTTGTTTGGCGATAAAAGAGATTACCTCCGTGGTTTTGGCTACCAGGGAAGCGCCAGCCGCAGTGGCTGGAGCCGCGATGTGGCAGAATTAAGTATTGGCAACAAATTCAAAGATGCACTAACAGAACCTGGTCACTGGCGTATAGGCATGGGCGGCTTTGGCGAAATTCTACCATATCACGACAATAAAATTACACTCGATCCTAACCGTAAAGACAAATGGGGTTTACCCGTACTGGCTATGGATGCGGAAATAAAAGACAATGAAAAGAAAATGAGGGTAGATATTTTGGCCGAAGGCAAAGCTATGTTAGAAGCTGCAGGCGTAAAAAATATAACCACACACGATGGAGGTCATCAAATTGGAGATGGTATACATGAAATGGGTACCGCACGAATGGGCGCCGATCCTAAAACCTCCGTACTCAACAAATGGAACCAGGTTTGGGATGCTCAAAATGTATTTGTAACCGACGGCGCTTTTATGACATCCGCAGCCAACCAAAACCCATCATTAACTTATATGGCTTTTACTGCCCGGGCAGTAAACCATGCATTTGAAGAATTAAAAAAAGGAAATATTTAATACGCTAATGGTCCAGGCAGTAGGTCCCATATGTAGCAACTGTTGCGTCGCACTCTTGTACGTTCATAACACAACGCAGCAAAATAAAATGTACATACAGCACTAATAATTGTTTAAAGAATATAGCATAATAAACCAAATAAAATATGGCAGGGGATACGCTCAATATTAATAACAAAGCAATAGCACAAAACACTTTCGATGCCATAGTGGTAGGTTCAGGCATTAGCGGTGGTTGGGCAGCCAAAGAGCTTTGCGAGAAAGGTTTAAAAACACTGGTTTTGGAGCGTGGCAGATATGTTGAACACATAAAAGACTATACCGATACTACAAAAGCACCATGGGAACTAACACATCATGGCGAAAAAACGGTGACAGATATAAATAACAGCCCAATTCAAAGTAAATGTTATGCCTATAACGAAGTATCAAAACACTTTTTTGTAAACGATTTGGAGCACGCTTACAATCAGGTAAAACCATTCGACTGGATAAGGGGCGATCATGTAGGTGGCAGAAGTTTAATGTGGGGCCGTCAATGCTATCGCTGGAGCGATGTAGACTTTAGCGCCAATGCAAAAGATGGCCATGGTGTTGACTGGCCAATTCGTTACAAGGATATTGCGCCCTGGTACGATTATGTTGAACCATTTGTAGGCATAAGCGGATCCCTTGAAAATTTACCCCAATTGCCCGATGGTAAATTTTTGCCGCCCATGGAAATGAACTGCCTTGAAAAGCAAGTGGCAGAAAGGATAAAGAAAAATTTCAGTGATGGCAGAACCATGATTATTGGTCGTACTGCCAACCATACCGTTAAAGTAGGTGACCGCGGCCCCTGCCAGTACAGAAACAAATGTCATGAGGGTTGCCCTTTTGGTGGTTATTTTAGCAGCAACTCCGCTACACTACCCGCAGCAGCAAGAACCGGAAATATGACCCTGAGGCCATTTTCAGTAGTTCAGGAGATTATTTATGATAAAGAAACCAAAAAAGCAAAAGGCGTACGTATCATTGATTCCGAAACCATGCAAACCATAGAATACTTTGCAAAAATTGTATTTCTCAATGCATCTACATTGGGTACTGCACATATATTGCTTAACTCTGTTTCCGATGTATTCCCCGAAGGCCTAGGTAATACCAGTGGTCAGGTAGGAAGAAACCTGATGGATCATCACTACGGCGTTGGTGCATATGGCGATACAGATGATTTTGCAGATAGCTATTTTTTTGGGAGAAGAGCCAATGGCATTTATATTCCCCGCTTTAGAAATATTAATGATGCCACTATGCAAAAGGATTATGTACGTGGCTTTGGATATCAGGGCGGTGCTTCAAGAAGCCGGATAGAAGAAATACACGAAGGGGGTATTGGTGGCGATTATAAAGACAGTTTAACTGAACCCGGTAAATGGACTTTTGGTATTGGCAGCTGGGGTGAACATCTGCCTTATTACGACAATAAAGTAACTCTGAATAAGGACAAAAAAGACAAATGGGGTTTACCTACACTCGATATTGATTGCGAATTTAAGGAAAATGAAAAAGCCATGCGGAAAGATATGATGAACAGTGCAGCCGAAATGCTTGAAAAAGCAGGCCTGAAAAATATTGGCACATACGACAGTGCTCCGGCTCCCGGTTTTTGTATCCATGAAATGGGAACAGCCCGAATGGGTAAAGATCCCAAAACATCTGTACTGGATGGTAATAACCAAATGCATGATGTAAAAAATGTCTTTATCACTGATGGGGCTTGTATGGCATCAAGTGCCTGTCAAAATCCATCTATTACTTATATGGCATTAACGGCAAGGGCCGCCAACCATGCAGTAGATGAATTAAAGAAAGGAAATCTTTAGCCAGAAATAAAATCAAAAACAGTAGTTTTATTGTTGAAGGTTTATTAAGCAGGTTAATAAAAAAGCGTACTTAATTTTTTACAATATAAAACCAGTAATTATGAACAGGAGAGATGCTTTAAGCCGCGTGGCGCTTATATTCGGCGGCACCGTTATTGGGGCAGAGGCATTTTTGAGTGGTTGTAAAACAGCTACCAAATATGGCGCCAGCCTCAACTTTACGCCAGACGATACGGCCTATTTAAATGAAATAGCAGAAACCATTTTACCTGCTACCAACACACCAGGTGCTAAAGAAGCAAAAGTGGGTGAGTTTATGGCCGTATATGTAAAAGATTGCTATGAAGAAAAAGACCAAAAAATCTTCATGGAAGGCATGGCCAAATTAGATGAAGCCTGCAATACCAAAAACGGAAAATCTTTTATGGAATGTACGCCCGAACAGCGTCACGAATTTCTGGTGGCTTTAGACAAAGAAGCCAAAGATTATCAGAAAAGCAAAAAAGAAGATGATCCAACGCATTATTTTTCTTTGATAAAACAGCTTACTTTAATGGGCTTCTTTACCTCTGAACCTGGTGCAACAAAAGCATTGCGTTATGTAGCAATTCCAGGCAGATATGAAGGTTGTATACCATATAAAAAAGGTGATAAAGCCTGGGCTACCTAGCATTCATTACACTAACCTACTGTGTTGTGTTGTTGTGTTAGTGCATTGGCTTTAGATTACTGATTTTTTAAAAAGTAAAAAGTAAAAGAATGTCTTACGACAGAAGAAAATTTCTGCAAACATCCGGCATGTTTGCTGCTGGCGCATTGCTTGCCAATAAACAGTTATTTGCAGCTAATAGCAATGCATTAAAAAACTATGGCTTGCAATTGTGGACGGTGAAAGAAGATATGGCAAAAGATGCCAAAGGCACTTTGCAAAAAATAGCCAGCTATGGTTATAACCAAATAGAAAGCTTTGAAGGTGCCCACGGTATGTTTTGGGGAATGAGCCCTGCAGATTTTAAGAAATATATGGACGATTTGGGTATGAAAATTATTTCATCGCATTGCAATATTGGGGCAGACTTTGAAAAGAAAGCCGCTGATGCTGCAGCCATAGGAATGAAATACCTGATTTGCCCTTACAAAGGCCCGCAAAAAACCATTGGCGATTTTAAAAAAATAGCCGATGAGTTTAATGCTAAAGGCGAGATTTGTAAAAAGAATGGTATCCGTTTTGCCTACCACAACCATGGCTACTCATTTCAGCAACTGGAAGGGCAAATGCCACAAAATGTGATGATGGATAATACCAACCCCGATACAGTGGATTTTGAAATGGATATTTACTGGGTTATTACCGGCGGTGCCGATCCGGTTAAATATCTGCAACAGTATAAAAACCGTTTCAGGTTATGCCATGTAAAAGACAGGGAAAAGGGCGCCGCAGCAGGTGAAGGCGAAGCTTCCTGCATTTTAGGCGAAGGATCTATCGATTACCCATCTTTGCTAAATACTGCCAAAAAATGTGGTATGGAATATTATATTGTAGAACAGGAAAAATTTACCAATACCACCCAATTATTAAGCTCACAGGCCGATGCTAAATATATGGCCGGGTTAAAATTATAATACCGGCTGCAGAAAGTGATGGCATCGTTCCTTGCGTCGCAATCACTTCATCGGCATAACTTTTGGCAACAGGTATTGTGTGACAATAAAAATAAAAGCGCCTTTATATTGTAAAGGCGCTTTTTTATGTGTTTTGCTGAGTAATGTATCTGCCGTACAAGAGTGCGACGCAAGGATGCTAAATACCTGTTCTTTGGACTGGCCAATACTTTAAATTACAAATGCATCGCCTGCTGCTGACATATAGAATGAGAACTGCTCTTTAAATGCCCTTAACTCATGTTCTAAATTGCTTTCGGGCAAAGAAACATACTGCAATATTTTTGCATCGCGTTCTATTTGCAAATTATGTCCCGCATAGTTTTGATTAATAAAGAAGGATTCTACCCCCGGGTACACTGTGCTAAGTGCTTCACTAATTTCAAGAATGCTTAAGTTTTTATCGCTTAAATTATACACGCCGCTTGGCACTTGTTTATGCAATAATTGGGTAAGTATATTGGTTACTTTATTGATATGTATAAATGAACGTTGCTGCATGCCGGTGCCATTAATGGTAATGCGACCTGTATAATGCGCATCGAACATGAGCCTGTTTATAGCCGCATCGAAACGCATGCTTTTGCTATATCCGTATACATTTCCTAACCTTACAATTAGCGCATTTGTCTTGTTAAATAAGCGCAGTATATGCTGCTCTGCCCTGTATTTTGAAATGGAATAAAAACTATCAGGGTTGGTGGCGGTTTCTTCGGTAGCAGGTTGGCTGGTATTGCCATAAACGGCGGAACTGCTTAAGAAAATTAACTGTTTTACGGGGTTTTCTTCCAGTGCATAAATAAGCTCTGCAGTGCCCCAATGGTTAATTTGCTCAAACACATGCCCGTCTAGATTAGCAAAAGGCGTAGTAACTTTTGCAGCCAGATGAAAAACAATATCTATATTTTTTAATACAGTTCTTAATTTGCGGGAATCTAATATTTCGCCATGTACAAATTGTACTTTGGTGCCTTCAATTTTGCGGCCCAAAAATACATTGTAGTTGCCACGGCTTAGGTTATCGTAAATGGTAATATTGGTTACTTCTGGTAATTGTGCCAGGCTATACACCAATTCTGATCCAATGTATCCGGCTCCGCCGGTTATAAGAATACGCATGCAGTAATAATTCTGTTAGGTGGTTAAAAGGTGCAGTAAAGTTTATAGATACTGCAAATGAATTTTATTTATTTGGTTACCAATTCGGTATTTAAACCGCATTCGGTCTTTTTTAAACCAAACCAACGGCCATTGCGGCTGTCCATTTCCAAATCAAATTTACGTGTACAAGGTTCGCAGCCAATGCTAAAATACCCTTTCTCCTCTAAGGGGTGGCGGGGAATATTATATTCGTTAAGGTATTCGTAAATCATTTTTCCATTCCAGTCTAGCATCGGATGGTAACGGGTAACGCCAAATTTGGCTTTTTCTTCTACTTTAAAATTTTTGCGCACCTCACCCTGATCGGCCCTTACACCATTGATCCAAATATCATGTTCAGCCAAAATGGGTTCTAATGGGGCTACTTTATTTAGATAGCAACAATAATCAGGATCGCTGGCATATAATAGTTTGCCCGAAGCATCCCGTTGATTGATTTTGGCGGTGGTAGAAAATACGTTTTTTAAATTAAGTCCCAGTAAATCTGTAATCTGGTCTCTAAACTGTAAGGTTTCCGGGAAATGGTATCCTGTATGAATAAAATAAACCGGGATAGATTTATCGATGCGGCTAAGTATATGTAGTAAAACAATACTATGCGTTTGAAAAGACGAAGTGGTGAATAATTGTAAACCACGTTCTTTATAGCCATTAATCTTTTCTTCAATTTCTTCAAATGTCATGCGGCAAAGATAATAAGCAAACTTATAATACTCTACCATTTTTGTAGGGAATTAACAAAATTTCTAATATCGAAATCTAATGCAGACTTAACCCCCCAAATTTCAATGGCATACCAACAAGGCGTGCAGGATTATTCCTTTTTATTAAGGTCTACAATATTGTTTTTAATAGCATAAATAACCAAGCCAACCCTTGTTTTAATTTGAAGTTTTTCAAAAAGTGCGTCCCTATAGCCATCCACAGTTCTTGGGCTTACAAACATTTTATCGGCAATTTCCTTATAGGTAAATTCAGAACAAATTAGCTGTAGAAAATGTGTTTCCCTATCGCTTAAGTTTATACTGGCTTTATTTTCCGGGCCTAACTCTAATTTTTGCATTGTATGTATCAGATGGCCCGTAACCAAATCAGAATAATAAAAACCTTTCTGCATTATGTCATCCATGGCACGTTTAAGATCAGCAGGTTCCGCATCTTTTAAAACATAACCCCGTGCACCACATTTCAACATACGTATGATGGCATTCTCATTATCGTACATACTTAATGCCAGCACCCTTATATCCGGGTAATGTTGTTTAAACCAAAGCGTGGTATCGTAACCATCCTTTTTAGGCATATTAATATCCATTAAAACCAAATCTGGTATAATGCCTGGTTTAAGGGCATCAATACAATCCTGTCCATTACCGGCCTGAAATACAACGCGGTATCCATCAAAGGAATTAATTAGCCCTGCCAGTCCATTTCTAATAAGCGCATGGTCATCTGCAAGTGCTACTGTTACAGTACCCTTCTCTGAAAGTACAGGCGAAAATTGGCGGATATCTAAAAAGCTTGTTCTCATATGCAAAAGGAGTTTTGGTAAAACCTTATTTGTTATGCCATTTACAGTATTAAGCTGTGTTATAAATCTAATTCATTCCGGTAATTGTAATACCTGTTTCCGTAAAAAAGTAATAGCGGAAAGATCTGTGTTTTTTATTGTGCTAAAAACCGTAAAAACACCTGATTTTAATTCTGTTTATTTTTAGCAGAATTTTAAGTGGTTTTTATTAAACATTTATCCTTTTTCGCGTGATAAATCACGCGGTTTTGCGTGATAAATCACGTTGTTTGCTATTAAAAAAGCATTCATCTTTGTGTCATCCTTTTTTCAACCTATTGCCTTGGTTGTGCTAAACGCCATAATAATTGCATTTTTACATAGGGCGATAAGATCGCTGACGATTCGCGGTGGTTTTTCTTTTCCACCGCTTTTTTTTTACTATTAATTAGTTATAGTTGCTTTAATTAAGTCCCATTTATTCCATTTTTACATTGGAATGACAACTTAACTTCTCATTTACATGTAGATACATTAATTTTGTTCTTCATGTTAGAAGTTTTAGATATATTAAAAATTGCTCAGGGCAATCATATTGATAGCACAATGAATTTACTGCATATGAAAGAGCAGCATATTCCAGGGTCTATCCAATATGTAATCCGCCGTTATTTTCCGTTACAAAAATGGAGTAGCGAGGATACTGGCATGATGGTATATCATTATAACCCACTAGAGCCAAAAGATAATTATCTGGAGCTTCGTTTTTGTACCAGTGGCAATAAATTCTGTTTTGAAAAAAGTTGCACCCAATGCGGTGAATTACCTACAAAAAACTGTAGTGGAAAACACGATACAGTAGATGTTTTTACTTTTCATTTCTCTGCAACATTTTTACATCAGTTTGTACATAATGTAAAATTAAGTAACCGTAAAGATGAGGTGCTGGCTTTTAAACACCCCAACTCTTTTACCAAAATTTTCCCCGTTTGCAATCGCAAACGTATGTCGCTTGATGCATTGCTAAATCATAGTTATAGCGGAGCGATGGAAAACATATTTACCAATGCAAAAGTGCACGAACTGCTACTCTATAGCCTGGAGTGCCTTGTAGATGAAAAAGAAGATGGTTTTGTATGTAAATTCCTTGCCGATGAAAGCGGAAAAGAACGTATTTATCAGGCACGTGAAATTTTATTGCAACGCATTGGGGAACCTATTACTATTAAGGAATTAAGCCGCAAAGTAGCCATTAACGAATGCTATTTAAAAAAAGGCTTTAAAGAAATTTTTGGTACCACCATATTCGATTTTTATCAACAACAGAGAATGGAGCATGCCAAATATCTTTTGTACGAGAAGGGGCTTTCTGTAACCGATGTATCCTCCTTACTTGGCTATTCTTCAATTTCACATTTTTCTGCAGCTTTCAAAAAGCATACGGGATTAAAACCCTGCGATTTATTAAGATAATGCAATAGCAGGTGCCCGGCTGTGAGGACACGTGGCATTTTTACTTGCGTCTCACACTTCAGGTTCCTATTAAGCAGCATCAATTATTCTTGTTAAATAAATTATCTTATTGTATCTAATGCCGTGGTGTTGCTTTTACAGTCCTTTAAAAATATCACAAACACCAATCGTAACAGGCCCATAATAACACAGGGTATTTCATAGCCAAATATTGTTTGGCTGGTTCAAAACAACTAACAAAAATTTTGAACCTGTTTAGTGTATTACCTAGTTGAATGTTATTTAATTTAAAAGTATAAGCAATAACTAGGCAGGGATATGATATTTATTTTTTTAAAATTTCAAAAGCCATTAATATTATAAATTATGCATTATGCCAAATTTTTTTAAGTTATAACGTTGAAATCTCAAAAACTGTTTTTACCTTAACAATCTTATAAATATCCATCACAAAAAATAACCCATCTCATGGCAAAAGGCAATAAAAAGAAAGCAGCCCCTGCAAAAAAATCACCCGTAAAAAAAGCAGCTCCTGCAAAGAAAGTAGCAGTTAAAAAAGCAGCCCCTGCAAAAAAAGCGGTAGTTAAAAAAGCGGCTCCTCCTAAAAAAGCAGCAGTAAAAAAAGCCGCTCCTGCTAAAAAAGTGGTAGCTAAAAAGGCAGCTCCGGCAAAAAAGGCGGTAGTTAAAAAAGCGGCACCGGCAAAAAAAACGGCGCCTAAAAAAGCTGCCCCTGCAAAAAAAGTAGTTATAAAAAAAGCAGCTCCCGCTAAAAAAGCAGCGCCTAAAAAAGCAGCTCCTGCAAAAAAAGTAGTGGTAAAAAAGGCAGCACCAGCTAAAAAGGCAGCACCAGCAAAAAAAGCAGCACCAGCAAAAAAAGCAGCACCTAAAAAAGCGGCAGCACCGGCAAAGAAAGTTGCTCCTGTTAAAAAAGCTGCTCCAGCAAAGAAAATAGCTCCAGTTGTTAAAAAAACAGCTCCTGTTAAAGTAGCACCTCCTGCAGCACCAGCCCCAGTTAAAAAAGCAGCTCCGGCAAAAAAGAAAGCAAAAGCTAAAAAGCCGGCTCCTGCACCAGTAGTTGCAGAAACAGTAGTAGTTACGCCAGTAGTTGAGGCACCAGTTGAAATGCCTGCTCCTGAAACGCCAGCTGCTCCTGAAACACCAGCATCTGATGTAACTGAAGATACTTCAGCCAGCTAATAATAATTACGATATAAAAAAAGCGATGTTACATGTAACATCGCTTTTTTTATGATTTATACTGTTAAGTAAAAAGGTGGGCATTACCCACCTTTTTTAATTATTCAATTATAACATGCTTTTATACCAGCATGCGTAAAGGTTCTTCCAATAAACTTTTTAAGGTTTGTAAAAAAGCTGCACCGGTAGCACCATCCACTACTCTGTGATCGCAACTAAGTGTTACTTTCATTACATTACCAGGTACAATTTGCCCATTTTTTACAACAGGAACCTGAGCAATGCCACCAACTGCTAAAATACAGGCATCCGGAGGGTTTATAATAGCCGTAAATTCGTCAATTCCAAACATGCCAAGGTTAGAGATGGTAAATGTACTTCCTTCCCAATCTGACGGCTGTAATTTTTTATCCTTAGCCTTTTGTGCAAAGTCCTTTACTTCTGCTCCAATCTGGCTTAATGATTTGTTATCCGCAAATCTCACCACCGGTACCAGTAATCCTTCATCTACTGCTACAGCAACACCAATATTAACATGGTGGTTATAGCGTATTTTATCTCCCAGCCAGCTGCTATTTACTTTAGGGTGTTGTTTTAACGATGTGGCTACAGCTTTCAGCACCATATCATTAAAGCTTATTTTTACTTTACTTACCTCATTTATTTTTGCCCTGGCTGCAACACATGCATCCATATCAATACTCATGGTAAGATAGAAATGCGGTGCTGTAAATAAGCTTTCGCTTAAGCGGCGGGCAATGGTTTTACGCATTTGAGATACCGGCACTTCGTCAAAACTTACTTCCCCAATATTTGCACTGGTTTTGGCAACAGGGCTGGTAGTTTGAGCTGGTGCAGGGCTGCTTGCAGCCGGTGCACTGGCGGCAGGTGTAACATAAGTATCAATATCACTTTTTACAATTCTGCCATTATCGCCACTGCCTTTTACATAGCGAAGGTCAATACCTTTTTCATCTGCAATTTTTTTGGCCAGTGGAGAAACAAATATTCTTCCCTCATTTACTACAACTGTGGTTGGTGCAGCAGTAGCGGTATTTGTTGCAGCAGGTGCAGCAGTTTCTGCAGGGGCTGCTACGGTAGTAGTGGCACCTCCATTTTTTAATGCATTTACAACGGCATCTACATCAAATCCGGGTTTGCCTACAATACAAAGCAAGTCGTTCACTTGTATCTTTTCACCAGCCTGCGCTCCCTGATAAAGTAATACACCTTCCTTATAACTTTCCAGTTCCATAGTGGCTTTATCTGTTTCAATATCGGCCAATACATCCCCTTTTTTAACTGTGTCGCCTATCTTTTTTTGCCAGCCTGCAATAACACCTTCTGTCATAGTATCACTTAAGCGGGGCATAAGAATTACTTCTTCCATAGCACTGGTATCTATGCTTTTACCTGTTGGTGCAGTTGTAGCTGGTGCAGGGACTGTTGCTGTTTCGGCAACAGGTGCTGCCGGAGCTGCTGCTGCTCCACCATTTTGTGCAACCAGGGCACTAACATCTTCACCGGCTTTACCAATAATAGCCAACAAATCGTTTACCTGAAGTTTACTACCTGCAGCTGCACCTAAATGTAAAATGGTACCTTGCTGGTAGCTTTCCAGCTCCATTGTTGCTTTATCTGTTTCAATATCGGCCAGCAAATCGCCTTTATTTACTGCATCACCCACTTTTTTATGCCATGCAGCTATCACACCTTCTGTCATGGTATCACTTAATCGGGGCATTAAAATCACTTCTGCCATAAATAATCTTGTAATTACAATTTTAGAATATCAATTTAAATTCATTTTATTAGCCCGGCTGCAGTAAATGCATACAGCTTTACTTGCGTCGCACTCCTGTACTGTATCATGCTATTTGGCAACAAAAAATCATCTTGCCAGATACAGCACAAAATAAAGGTAAATACATATTTATGTAATATTACCTGTAAAATGAGGCGTGAAATTACAAGAAAATGCGATAGCATGGGTTGTTACCTGCTTTTTTTATATAGAACACTCATTCTTACCTGCGCATAATTGTTCTTATTAATACAGCGGCTGTTTGCTGCCATGAAAGAGGAACCACGAAACGAGCGTGGCAAGAGGCGCTGCATTTTAGGAGAAAGCCTGCTACCAAAACCTATTTGGCTTTTTTAATAAGCTGACTATGCATCAACCTGTAAAGCAGAAACAGTAATGTAATAACTATTAAACTAAATTTAATGGTAGCAAAAATGGCTGCTGCAGCCACAGGTAAAGGAGTAATATTCCCCGCCAGTAATTGTAATAACCAGCCGTTTTCAAAAATATCGCAGGTGCCGGCAATTAAAATGGCTATGATAAATGCTTTTCCTGCTTTTTTTACAGCCAGGTTTTGTGGTTTAGTACTGGCTAAAACTGCCAAAATTAAGGTTGTACAATAAGAAATTATAAATAGAAAATCTATATAAATATTTTGCCTGGCAACAGCCACTACATTGGTAAGTTGCCATGAATTTATAACCAATTGTGCCTTTGGTACGGTATAGGCCAGTTCTATGCTTACAATACCCATGGGTGTTGAAGGCTGTTTAAGTGGCTTGCCCTGCATGCTTATCCAAACCATGCAAATGACTGTAATAAGTGTAGCTATTATAAGTTTACTATTCACGGTTTTCTAATAATCTAATTCTAGTTTCAGGCGGTCTCTAAGCTCTTTTACAAGGGGGTACATTTCGGCAATTTTGTCAAACCGTTGCCTGCTGTTCATAGTTAAATGGGCTGGCAATTCCTCCTGCTCACTAGTTTCCACCAATATTTTAAAAGATATGCTGCGGTTATTAAAGCCTACCTGAATAAAATCTACCAGCAGGGTTTTTTCCTGTTCAATAAATTTTTGTTGGGTAAGTGCATCTACAGTGATGGTAAAGAAATTATCTGCCTCAATTTGTAACCTGGCCATGCGGAAAGTATTGGCAGCCGAGTGTTTTAGTTGCTCATCCATTTTAAGGGCATACTCTTCCCAAAGCCTTTTTAGTTTTGCTGTTTCCAGCGCCTCTGCTTCCTTTATTTCTTCTATCAGGTATTCGCTACCATATTTTTGTCTTAACCCATCCAGCAGGCTTTTTTTAGGACTGCCATTGCCTGGTTCTGTTGCTTTATTATAAGTAGGTGTATTTGTGCTAATGGGTATAACAGTAGCCGTAACGCTTTGCTGGCTTTGTGGAGGCGCAGCAGAAAATGGCTTTACAGTAGCAGTTTTTTTAGTAACCTGTTCTTCAATCAGCAATTTGGGGGCAGTTGGTTTAGCTGCACTGTCTGTTGTGGCCTGCTTTGCCTGTAAGGTATTAATTGCTTTGGTTTTATAGGCTATTGGTCCGTCAATCCGTTTTTTTTTAACCATACTGCCATTGTCGGTAGTAAGCTCAATAGCCTGTTGCAGAAAATTTAGTTTAATAATGGCCATTTCTACATGCAATCTTTTATTGCGGGCCATTTTATAATTAATTTCTGTTTCGTTTAAAATATTTAAGGCGCTTACTAAAAAAGATAGACTGGTAGATTTGGCTACACTAATATATTTTGTTTGCATGCCTTCTACTACATCCAGCAGGATTGCAGCTTTTTCGTTTACGCACACCAATAGGTTACGTAAAAATTCTGCAAATCCATTTAACACCAAATCTCCTTCAAAACCCTTACGGTTTATTTCATCGTACAATAACATAGCGGCTGCTAAATCCTGTTGCAGCAGGTATTGCAATAGCTGAAAATAGTAATCATGATCAAGTATGTTCAGGTGCTCTAAAGTGTTTTGATAGGTAACCGTGCCATTGGTAAAACTTACAATTTTATCCAATATGCTAAGCGAATCCCGCATACAACCTTCACTTTTTTGGGCAATTACCTGCAGGGCAGCTTTTTCAGCCTGTATCCCTTCTTTTTGTACAATTTCTTCCAGGTGTAATACCGTATCATTATTGGTAATACGCTTAAAATCAAAAATCTGGCAGCGGGAAAGTATCGTAGGTAGTATTTTATGCTTTTCTGTAGTGGCCAATATAAAAATGGCGTAAGAAGGCGGTTCTTCCAAAGTTTTTAGAAAGGCATTAAAGGCACTTGAGCTTAACATATGTACCTCATCTACTATATATACTTTGTATTTGCCGGCCTGTGGTGCAAAGCGTACCTGTTCTACCAGGCTTCTTATATCGTCTACAGAGTTATTGCTGGCAGCATCCAATTCATGTATATTTAACGAAATGCCATCGTTAAAGCTTTTACAGCTATTACATTCATTACAAGCTTCCCCATCGGGTTGCAGGTTTTCGCAATTAATTGTTTTTGCCAAAATACGGGCACAAGTGGTTTTACCCACGCCTCTTGGTCCACAAAATAAAAATGCATGTGCCAGCTGGTTATGCTGAATGGCATTTTTTAATGTAGTGGTAATATGTTGTTGCCCCACCACCGTGTCAAAAGCCTGGGGTCTGTATTTGCGTGCTGAAACTATAAATTTATCCATAGCAGACTTGCAAGATAAGAAATAGGCTTAAGCTTAAAAGTGAAAGCCGTAAGGTGGGGAAAAATTTATTGACCCATCTGTACAACTACAATGTGCTATACTTGCGTCGCACTCTTGTACTGTAGCAAATAGGGCAGCAATATTTGCCAGATAACATAACTTTCTCCATACCGAAACCTATTTCCTAAGTATCAAACAGTTTAGATCTTGCAATTGGCTGTTTACCTGATGAGGTATAACTGAACGCACAAGAGTGCGACGCAAGTAAAGCCCCATTATATATTGCTGCCGGGTACATATAATTACTACAGATTAAACTGTGTTAACAACTTGGCCAGTTTCAAACCGCAAATAAGTGCAGCAATACTTATTTTTAGCCGTTCGTAAAAAAAAGTAAAGAAAAATTTGGTAAATTAACACTGTTAAGTAATTTTACACCGTAATTAATAGCGCATGGGTATTGCAGAAAGAAAAGAAAAGCAAAAGCAGGATATAAAAAAGATGATCCTGGATGCATCGATGCAGCTTTTTATTGAGCAGGGTTTTGAGCATGTAACTATGCGCAAAATTGCCGATTTAATTGAGTATAGCCCTACTACTGTATACCTGTACTTTAAAGATAAAAACGAGATCTTTTTTCAGCTGCACGAACTGGGTTTCCAGAAATTGGTGGAGATGAACAAAAATTTAGCTGAGATTCAAAACCCTTTATTGCGCCTGTATAAAATGGGAGAAAATTACATCAATTTTGGAATGAATAATCCTGAGTTTTATGATGTAATGTTTATACAACGGGCACCAATGGAGGTGTTGGCACAAATGGAAGTGTGCGATTGGTCAGTAGGCGATACAGCCATTGATGCACTTAAAAACCTATTGGTAGAATGCATGGATAAAGGCCTTATTCAAAAAGCGCCTATTGAAGCGGTGGCTATGGCTATTTGGGGAATGGTTCATGGATTGGTGTCTTTAGCAATACGTGAAAGATTAAATAAAATGGTACCTAAGGAGCATATTATCCCAGTTATGCATTCGTCTCTTAATTGGTTATTGGGAACAATTGACAGTTCCTTTAAAAGGGAATAAATTTTTTTGCCCTTTCACTTAACATTGTTAATATATTAAACGATAATAATAAAATTAATCATGAAAATTAAGCCATTCTTACTGCCCGTTATTTTGTTGTTGATATTGGCGGCATCTGAAAAAGCTGCCTCACAAAAAGTACTGGATAAATACATACATACAGGTTTAGACAGTAACCTGGCACTTAAACAAAAATCGTTTGATCTGGCAAAAGGACGGCTAGATTTGCAGAGGGCCAAAGCTTTATTTTATCCTCAGGCCGGTATAAATGCCCAATATACAGTAGCAACAGGTGGCCGCACCATTGATTTTCCGATTGGTGATTTATTAAACCCTGTATATAGTACTTTAAACCAGCTAACTTCTTCAACCAAATTTCCTCAGTTGGCCAATCAAACCATTCAATTTCTGCCCAATGATTTTAACGATACCAAAATTGAAGTAACGGTTCCGGTATATAATCCGTCTTTAAAATATAATCAACAAATTAAGCAGGAAATGTTACATGGCTACGAAGCCGAAATTCAACTTTATAAAAGAGAACTGGTTAAGAATATTAAACAAGCTTACTACCAGTATTTGCAGTGTGTTAAAGCCGTAGAAATATATACCAATGCGCTTGGCACCGTACAGGAAAGCCTGCGGTTTAACGAAAAACTGGTTAGCAATAATACTGCTACAAAAGAAGTGGTTTTAAAGGCAAAAGCACAGGTTAGTCAGGTACAAACCCATTTAACCGAAGCAAAACAAAACCAATTAAATGCTGCGGCATATTTTAATTTTTTGCTTAACCTGCCATTAGATACACCTATAGAAAAGGATATCGAAATATTGCAACAAATTCAGGAATCACAGCTGGTGCAAACAACATTACCATCCAACAGGGAAGAGCTTACAAAATTAAAAAGTGCACAAACTGTATTAGAAAAAAATTTACGCTTAAATCAAAGCTATAAGCTACCTGTTTTAAGTGCATTTTACAATGCTGGTTTTCAGGGGTTTGGCTATAAGTTTAATGATAAACAGTTTTACCAGTTAGCTGGTGTACAATTAAACTGGAACCTGTTTAAGGGTAACGATAATAAACTAAAAGCTGCACAAACACAACTGGATATTGATGCCATAAAAAACCAGTATTCCACCGCCGAAAAGCAAATACAATTACAGGTTACTACTACCTATAACTCTTATAAAGCCAGTTTAGAAACATTGAACAGTGCGGCAGATGAAACAATAAGTACCAAAGAGGTTTACCGACTTACAGATCTTAGGTATAAACAAGGCCAGGCCCTGCAAATTGAATTAATAGATGCGCGTACACAAATGACAAATGCCGCCTTGCAATATTCCCTTGCACAACTGGCAGTACTAAATCAGGCAGCAGAATTGGAAAGGGCTGCGGCAACATATGCTTTGCCATAAATAACTAAAAGCATCGTAATGATGCATTTAAATAAATAATTTAAATAACACGACAAATTAAGTTTATGAGAAAAATAATGTACAGTATTGTTATAACCAGTTTAACAATTGCAATGCTTGCTAGTTGTGGCGAAACACAAAAGCCAGCCGTAGTAACACAAGATGCCATTATAGTAAATACGCAACCCGTAATAGAAAAAAATTATGCACCCGTACTGCAATATGCCGGTATGATTGCTGCTGGAACAGAAGCCGTATTATCTTTTAAAATTGGTGGGGTGGTTTCCCGCATTTATGTTAGTGAAGGCGATCATGTTACCAAAGGCCAATTACTTGCTACACTTGATTTAACCGAGATTAATGCGCAGGTGCAACAAAGTATGCAAGGCCTTTCCAAAGTACAACGCGATGTAAACCGCGTAAAAAATTTACTAGCCGATACCGCAGCTACCTTAGAGCAATACCAGAATGTACAAACACAATTAAGCGTTGCCAGCGAAAACCTGCGCATTGCCCAATTTAACCAGCAATATGCGCAAATACGTGCTGCACAAAATGGTACCATTATTAAAAAAATTATCAACGAAGGCGAACTGGCCGGCCCAGGAGCACCAGCACTTATACTGCAGGGCAATGCAGATAATGATTGGGTAGTGCGTTTTGGTGTAAGTGATAAAGACTGGGCAATGCTGCAAAAAGGCAATACTGCCAAAGTAATGCTGGATGCTTATCCTGAAACAATATTTACAGGCATAGTAAATAAAATTGCCGAAGCAGCAGACCTCGCCAGCGGTACTTACGAAGTAGAAATAAAAGTATTACCACAGGGTAAAAAATTTGCTGCTGGTTTGTTTGCCAATATTACATTACAAACTTCCGCACAGCAAAATCTTAAAATGATTCCAATAGAAGCACTGGCAGAAGCAGATGGGAAAATCGGGTATGTGTATACGCTTAATGCTGATAAAAAAACTGTTTCCAAACTAAAAGTAAATATCGCTTTTATCGATAAAGATCAGGTGGCCATTGCAACCGGACTAACCGGCATTGCCGAAGTTATTACCAATGGCTCCAGTTATCTTACTGCAAATAGTTTGGTGAGTGTGGCACAATAAAAATAAATTATTCAACAACATTTTTTAACCAGTCAATATTGCAATTATAAGCATCCGTTGCGTCGCACTCTTGTACGTCTGGTAATGCTATGCAGCTGTTATAAGGCAATGCATACTGTAAAAAAATATTCGCATCAACTATATAAATCATTTCAACCAATGAGAAAATACTTAACACTGTGGATCGCATTTTTATTTGCGCTTACAGTAAATGCACAAAAGCAAAATGCCGCTTCTATTAGTGGAGAATGGCTAACCTCGGCTAAAGATGGCAAAGTGCTTATCTATGAAAAAGAAGGTAAATATTATGGTAAACTGGTATGGATAAATACACCGGCAAAAGACAGCAATAACCCAGATGCAACACAAAGAAATAATGATTTGCTGGGAACGGTTATTTTAAAAAACCTGATGTTCAACGGAGATGATAAATGGGAAAACGGAGCAGTGTACGATCCTAAATCGGGTAAAACGTATTGGTGTACTGTTAGATTGAAAGATGCGCACACACTGGAATTGCGTGGCTTTGTTGGTATTTCATTATTGGGTAGAACAGAATTGTGGACACGCTAATATTACCAGTGGCTGTTGCGTTAGGGATTGTAGTGAAAAGCCCGCAGCCACGACCCGTGGCGAGGACTTGTAACGAAAAGCCCGGCCCGCAGGGAACGCCCTTTTCACTTTTTCATAGAGCAGCAAACAATAGATTGTAAACAAACAATCGCATAAAAATTATCAAAACAATTGTTATGAAAATAACTGATTTCTCAGTAAAAAATTACCAGTTTACCCTTATCGTATTTGTGATGTTAATTGCAATTGGCGTAAACTCTTTATTAAACATGCCCCGTGGCGAAGACCCGGATTTTTCGGCTCCGGAATACAATGTGGTAGTTATTTATCCGGGCACCAGTCCGCAGGATATGGAGCAACTGGTAGTAGATAAATTGGAAAAGAAAATAAATGAACTGGATGATATAAAAAAGGTAAGCTCTAACATGGATGATGGTTTGGCCATTATGGATGTGCAGTTTAAATATGAATCGGACCCTGATAAAAAATACCAGGACCTGGTGCGTGAAATTGATGCCATTCGTGCCGATTTACCAGCCGATATAATGGATATTGATATTTTGAAATTCAGTCCCAGCGATGTGAATATTTCGCAGATAGCATTAACCAGTGAAACAGCTCCCTATAAAGATTTGGAAGCATGGAGCAAAAAATTAAAAGAAAGACTGGAGAAAATAAAATCGCTGAAGAATGTTGATAATTGGGCATTTCCGCAACAGCAGGTTAGAGTATCGCTTAACCTGGAAAAAATGGCAGAACATAAATTGCCATTAAACAGGGTAATAGGTGCTATACAAAGCGAGAATGTAAATATACCTGGTGGCAGTATTGATATGGGTACCAAAAAGTACAATATTAAAACCAGCGGCGATTACAAAACAATCGATGAAATTAAAAACACTGTTGTTGCCAGTATAAATGGCAAAACACTATATCTAAAAGATATTGCCGATGTTGATTTTAACTATGAAGAACAAAATTATATAGCCCGGCTAAATGGGGAGCGTGGCGTATTTGTAACTGCCAGCCGAAAAATGGGTACCAATATTTTTGATGTAGAAAAGGAAATGCAACCCGTATTGGATCAGTTTAAAAAAGACCTGCCCAAAAATATTACTTACACACAAAGTTTTGATAATGCAGCCAGTGTACATAAAAGGTTAAGTGGCTTCTCGGTAGATTTTGCCATTGCCATTTTTCTGGTGCTGCTCACATTACTGCCATTGGGTTTTAGGGCCAGTTTGGTTGTTATGATATCGATACCCCTTTCGTTGGCCATTGGATTATTTCTACTGGATTTATTTGGGTTTACCATTAACCAGTTAAGCATTGTTGGTTTGGTAGTGGCACTAGGTTTATTGGTAGATGACAGTATTGTAGTAGTTGAAAATATTGAACGATATATGCGTAATGGCTATAGCAAACGTGAAGCTGCCATGGCTGCTACAAAACAAATAGGATTGGCTGTATTAGGTTGTACTGCTACATTAATATTTGCCTTTTTACCCCTGTTGTTTTTGCCAGAAGGGGCGGGTGATTTTATACGCAGTTTACCCGCAGCTGTAGTAACTACTGTAATTGCCTCTTTGTTTGTTTCATTAACCATTATACCATTTTTATCCAGCCGAATTTTAACCAACCATTCCAATGCCGAGGGCAATATGTTTATGCGTGGTTTAAAAAGGTTAATCAGTGGCTCTTATAGAAAATTATTGCATGTGGCATTGGCCAATCCTTACAAAACCTTGCTGGTAGCATTGGTTATTTTTGCAGGCTCTATTGCCCTGGTGCCTGTAGTGGGTTTTAGTGTTTTTCCGGCATCGGAAAAGCCTATGTTTATGATTAATATTGAAACACCTTTAGGTACCAGTTTATCTACTACCGATTCTGTGGCAAAGTATGTGGAAACCAATATTAACTCACTGCCCGATTTAAAGAATTATGCTACCAACGTAGGCCATGGCAACCCACGTATTTATTATAACGTTATATCGGTAGGCAATGCGGATAATAAGGCGCAAATATTTGTGCAGTTAAATAATACAGCTCCAGAAGAAAAACGAGCACTAATTGATTCACTCAGGCTGAAATTTAAAAATTATCCCAACGCCAAAATTGAAGTAAAAGATTTTGAACAGGGCCCACCCGTTGAAGCACCAATTGCCATCCGATTATTTAGCGAAAACCTGGATACCCTTCGTGCCCTCTCATTTAAAGTGCAGGCATTGCTTCAAAAAACTGAAGGCACCATGTATGTAAATAACGATCTCACCACGCTTAAAACCGATATTAAAATAAAAGTTAACAAAGAAAAAGCAGGCATGCTTGGTGTGCCGGTTAGTGAAATTGATAAAACCATTCGTATGGCCGTAACTGGTTTAAATATTGGTACATTCAGAAAGGATGATGAAGACGAGGAATTTAAAATAAATATTACGTTGCCACGTAACGAAAAACAAACCATGGATGTTTTTAAGCAGGTATATATTGCCTCTTATAGCGGCACTTTGATTCCTTTAAACCAATTGGCAGATGTGCAGTTTCAAAGCTCACCTACCACTATTCGCCACTACGATAAAGACCGGTATACAACCGTTACCGCCTTTGTGCAAAATGGCTATAATACCGCAAAAGTTACTGATGGATTTTTGAAAGAGTTAGATAAAATGCCTTTTCCCAAAGGCGCATCCTATGTGGCTGCCGGCGATATTGAAGCCAGCCAGCAAAGCTTTGGCGGACTAGGCACTATTGTACTAATTACCATTTTTGGATTGTTGGGAATTTTAATACTGGAGTTTAAAACATTCAAAGGCACACTCATTGTATTATCGGTAATTCCTTTGGGTATTATTGGCGCAGTTATGGCACTGCTATTATCCGGCAATACATTTTCTTTTGTGGCAGTTATTGGCTTAATTGCCTTGATTGGTATTGAAGTAAAAAATTCCATTTTGCTGGTAGATTATACTGATCAGTTGCGCCGCGATGGTAAATCAATTACCGATGCAATTGAAGAAGCCGGTGAAACAAGATTTATACCCATTATACTTACCACACTAACAGCAATAGGTGGTTTGTTACCGCTGGTTTTAGAAAGCAACCCGCTTTACTCACCATTGGCATTGGTAATTATTGGCGGACTAATTAGCTCAACATTATTAACGCGGGTTGTAACACCTGTTTTGTATAAACTGCTTGCACCAAAAGTGTTGCACGATAGCGATGTGTCAAAATAAATTTTTATTAGCCAGGCAATAGCTAATATGGCATCGCCGCTTGCGTCGCACACTTGTACGTTCGGGTTTTATGGCGTCAAAAAGGGTTCTAAGCTTTATAAAATGGCAACACCCATTTGCTGCTACCAGTTATAACCGTACAAGAGTGCGACGCAAGTACAGCTGTATAAATAATCTGCAGCCGGGCTAACCTTATGATTATATTTAATAACAACTAAAAAATACAAATATGTCTTTACACACTATAATTGGAGCCGGTGGCACAGTAGCCAACGAGCTTTTACCTGTTTTACTGGCCAATAAAGAAAAGGTAAGGTTGGTAAGCAGACGCGCCAAACCCATTTCCACCGCAGAAGCAATAGCCGCAGATGTAACCAAATACGAAGAAGTATTGCAGGCAGTACAGGGCTCAACCATTGTGTATTTGCTGGTTGGCTTAACCTACGAAACAAAGGTTTGGCAAACTACCTGGCCATTGGTAATGACCAACGTAATTAATGCTTGTAAAGCCACCGGCGCCAAACTTATTTTTTTTGATAATGTATACATGTATGGCCGCGTATCCGGCGAAATGACGGAGGAAACACCCTTTAACCCCTGTAGCAAAAAAGGAGAGGTAAGGGCTGCTATAGCCACACAATTATTAGATGAAATCAAAGCCGGTACCATTACCGCTATGATAGCCCGAGCAGCAGATTTTTATGGTCCGGTAGGTTTTACTACCAGCGTACCCAATATGCTGGTGTTTGATAATTTGCGTAAAGGCAAAAAAGCGCAATGGCTGGTAAATGCCAAAGTGCCACACTCTTTTACCTATGTACCCGATGCCGCCAAAGCCCTGTATTTACTGGCAAAGCAAGAAACCGCATTTGGCCAAACCTGGCATTTGCCCACTGCAGGCAATGTAATAACTGGTGAAGCTTTTGTGCAATTAGCTGCCGCTGCCATGCAACAACCCAATAAATTCCAGCTATTACCTGTTTGGATGCTGCGCCTGGCAGGCCTTTTTAATAAAACCATTCAGGAATCAATTGAAATGAGTTACCAGAGTGCGCATGCCTATTACTTTAATTCAGATAAGTTTAATAAGGCATTTTCTTTTGTGCCTACCAGTTATAAAGATGGTATACAAGCCACGGCAACCTGGGCTTTGTCGCAATAAGTAAAAAGCCTGTAAGTAGGTTACTTACAGGCTTTTTTGCTATTTATACTCCAGTTGTGGGTGGCGTTCAAATGCATATTTGTTATCAAAAATATACCTGTAGGTAATCATTCTGCGGCTGGGGTTGGCGCCCAGACTTTTATAAATATTTATCATTTTAGGGTTCCAGTCGCCGGCCCAGCCCATTTCATAGGTTTCGTACCAGCCCTTTCCCTGTATCAGTAATGCACATTCCTGAATCATAAAACTATCTATGCCCAAAGCCTGGTATTTGGGTACTACACCAAAAGCCACACCGGTTAGTTTTTTACAGGTACCACGTTTTTTCATCCAAAGCAGGCGTAATTTTTCTATTAATCCCAGCTTGCCATTAAAATTCTTAAAATATTGGTTAATATCGGGTATGTTTATAAACATGGCAATCGGCTCTTCTTTGTAATAGGCAAACCAAAGCATGCGTGGGTCCATAATGGCTTTCATTTTGCCGAACAACTTAATCACCTGCTCGGTAGTAATTTCTTTTGCTTCACCATGTTGTGCCCAGGCCGCATTATAAACTATGGCAAATTCTTCGGCATGTTTGTTTAAATTGGCCATGGTAATATGCCTTGCTTCGTAGCCGGCTTTGGCTTTAAACTTGGCATGTCTTTCGGCAAAGCGGTCGGGCAATTTATCATCAACCCCCATCATATACCAATATTGGTTATAATAATTTTGAAACCCATACCCCTCAACCAATTGCTCGTAATAAGGCGGGTTATAAGGCATGCCATACATGGGTTCCTTGTCAAAGCCTTCCACCAGTAAACCCCACCATTTATCGCGGTCGCCAAAATTAATAGGGCCATCCATGGCTTCCATGCCCTTGCTTTGCAACCAGCTTTTACCAGCATTAAATAATATATTGGCAGCATCCTGGTTATTAATACAATCAAAAAAGCCCATACCACCGGTGGCAAAATCAGTGCCTTTATTTATGTATTTGCTATGGGTAAAAGCGGCAATACGACCAATAAGGGCACCATCACTGTTTTTTAGTATCCAGCGTTTGGCTTCGCCGTATTTAAAATTTTTATTTTTTGTGGTATCAAATACATCATCTATTTCACTATCCAAAGGGCGAATGTAAAGTGGGTTTTCTTTGTTTATTAAAACGTTAACCTTAATAAATTCCTTTGCAGTGGCGGCATTGCTAACTTCTATCAATTGCATACAAATCGCTTTTTGCGAATGTAAGCATCAATTGTTTAATTTGTTTTTGCAGGCATAAATTCATTGTATTGTACAACAGGAAATTGATGTATTAGCCCAGCCATATAGCATCTTGCAGCTTTACTTGCGTCGCACACTTGTACTCCAGTAATTTAAATGAACAAATGCGGGCACAAAATGTGGCATTGCCTGATAAGAAAAAATGCCATCGACTTTTACTTACCAACCAAATTCAGAACGTAAGTCTAAAACCGTAATTAAAATTACAAAACAGAAGTGCACATGTTTTAAAAAAGTGGCTGTAAATAGCATTGCCAATAGAAAGACGAGATTTTAAGAAGGATAGGTTTGGGGGATATTTTGCCTGCCAGCTTAGTTTGTGTAAGCTGTTGTTGTAGCATCGGCTTGTTTAGTTACACACTTTATCGGCACAGCAACTACTGGCAAAAGCTTCTGGTTTTGCTTTAAAGGCAAATCCCATACCCAAAATATAGCCCATCGCTTCCCTTAGGGCATCATTGCTTTTAAACTGTGGATTGGTGTTTATATCAGCATGCACTTCCATATCCACATCGTACTGAATAAAAAGGTTGCACAACTCGTATGCTATTTCTATGCTTTTGGCAACTTCTACCAGCATACGCTCTTTAATATTGTACTTCACCTTAGATTTTTCGTTGTGGATGTACATAAAACCGCCATTGTGTTCGCGCAAAAAAACGATTACAGTGGCAAACTCTGTATCGTCGCCTTTTACCTGGCTATCGGTGCCAATACATACTTTTAGGCGAACGCCTTTTTCTGCTTCTCTTTTTATGGCTTCTTCTACTGCTTCTTTAATGGAAAGATGAATGGTTTCGCCGTTGAATTTTCTCCAATGCATATTTGTGTAGGTTTCCCCAATTTACGCATCTATTGGCTTGTTTTAACAGGGCTAATAATAAATTAATGTGAACTGTGCATTACTAGGCAAATGATGTGCATTACACCCCTATAGCGCAATTATCTTTTTGCTTTAAAAAAGGCTTTTATAAGGGCGGCACATTCCTCTTCTAGCACCCCTCTTTTTAAAATGGCTTTTGGATGAAATGGCCAGTTTTTGCCGGTATAATGGCCATAACCATTTTTGGGGTCTGAAGCACCAAAAACAATATTGGGTATTTTACTCCAGTAAATAGCGCCACTGCACATAAGGCATGGTTCCAGCGTAATATATAGGGTGGCATCAGGTAAATATTTGGCCCCCATATAATTGCAGGCAGATGTGATAGCCAATATTTCGGCATGGGCGGTAGCATCATTTAGCAATTCTACCTGGTTATGGCCACGGGCAATAATTTTATTATTCATTACCACTACGGCACCTACAGGCACTTCGTCTTTATCAAAAGCTTCCTGTGCTTCCTTTAATGCCTGCCTCATAAAAAATTCATCATCATAAACCATCATTTGGCTAAGGTAAAACAAAGCCAAATAGGTTAGGTATTTCGCCTGCTTTATAGAATCAATTATCTGCCATTACCCATTACACTGGTAAGCTTATTTATTGCGGCAATAAATAGTGCCCTGTCTTTATTGCCGGGGCAACATTCTTCATAAAATGCCGGTTCGTAATAGGCAGGATCTACAATCTTGTCTTGGGCAATGATGCTTAGTTTCCAGGTACTGCCATCATTTATATTGCAGTTGTTATTGGTGGTACAGAAATTTTCGCCATTATCGCCTGGTATATTCCACACTTTTTTTTGTTGCAGGTATTTCCAAACTGCATTGCAGGAATCATTGTTTACAATTAGCGGGTTTACATTTGGTACTGATGCTACACCCGGTGCTTTTCTTACATACCATGTATAGCCTGTCCACTCGCCATGATTAAGGGCCAATACTTTGTAGGTAGCTGATGTACCCCAGGCATGTGTTTCTATAGAAAATACCAGCAATAATTCGTTATTCAATTGCAGGTTGTTTAGGGTGGCATCGTCTGCATATTCTGAGCGGGCCTTTTGTTGCCATTCAGTGGATTGTTGTGCTTTTATTCCGGTACACGAAAGGCAAAACAACATGGCGCTATATAGTACAAGATAATATTTCATATATTTTTTATTGAAGATGCAATTGCTGGTGAATTTACACACACCCTTTCTAAATGCTTTGTTGTTTTTTGCTGCTAAGTATTACTACAGTACAAGTGAGTGACACAACGATGTTGCCCAATGGCTTTTTTGCCGGTATCCACATTTTTAAATTACCTAAAGGACTTTATAATTTCTTTTTTACATCTTCCCATTGCTGGTATATTGCTGGTTGCGAGGGCCTGTTTGCAGGTATTTGCCGCAATGGCTGGCAAGGTATTGCATGGGAATGCATATCTGTAGCCAATTGCATGTATAAGCTGGTGCCGGCAGTTTTCCATTCTATCATTTCATTACTTACCTCTTTTATTCTTTGGGCGGGGTTGCCTGCAATAAGGCTGCGGGGTTCGAATATGGTTGCGGCTTTTATAAAGCTTAGGGCGCCAACAATACATTCATCGCCCAGTACCACATTATCCATAATTACTGCATTCATACCTATCAAACAATTTTTACCAATCATGGCCCCATGTATAATGGCGCCATGCCCAACATGTGCCGCTTCTTTTAAATGCACAGTTATGCCAGGGAACATATGTATGGTACAGTTTTCCTGCACATTGCAACCATCATCTATAATAATACCTCCCCAATCTCCCCTAATAGCGGCGCCAGGGCCAATATATACCTGCTTACCTATAATTACATTGCCTGTAACCACAGCCTGCGGGTGAACGTAGGCGGTTTCGTGAACTACGGGTATAAATTCTTTAAATTGATAAAACATAATACAGCGGTTTAACCTGGCTGTTGCAGTGCCGATACCAGGTCTTTCTCGGTTTTATAACAGGTGCCTTTAAAAAGTGCTACTAATTGCTGGTGTTGGTTGGTTACCTCAATTAGGTATAAGCCGGTTTTGTTGGTGTTGCTTACTCTTTTTGCTTCGGCAGTAAGTATATCGCCTTCTTTTGCAGCTTTGGGAAAAGAAATGCTTACATCTAATGCCACAGTAATTTTACCATTGCTGTTACAGGCAAAGGCAAATGCACTGTCTGCCAAAGCGAATGTAATGCCTCCATGTGCAATACCAAATGCATTTAGCATATTATTGCGCACCAACATTTCTATTTTGCTGTAGCCTTCTTTTATATCGATTATTTTTACGCCCATCCAGTTACTAAACTGGTCCAGCTCCATCATGGTTTTTACTATTTCCTGTGCTTTGGTGTTGTTATCCATGCGTATAAATTTGAATAATTATTCGCCTTTGAATTCGGGTGCACGTTTTTCCAGAAAAGCCTTAACACCTTCCTTATAATCGTGTGAATGCAAAGCTATTTTTTGAAATTCATCTTCCACATCCAGTTGTTCTTTGAAAGAGTAAATGGCGGAAAAGTTGAGTGCATGTTTTATCATAGCTAAACTTTTTGTAGGCATATTGGCTAATTGTTTGGCTATTTTAAAGGTTTCTTCCTCAAAAACGGCATCAGGAAAAACTTTATATAACATGCCCATTTTTTCACCTTCAATGGCACCAATTTTATCGCCTAACATCATCATGCCACTGGCTTTTTGCCAGCCCACAAACCGGGGCAAAATATAGGTGCCACCTGTATCGGGGATTAGGCCAATTTTAGAAAAAGCCTGCGTAAAATAAGCCGATTCTGTGGCTATCACCACATCGCAGCAAAATGCCAGGTTGGCGCCGGCACCTGCAGCTAAACCATTTACAGCACCCACTACAGGTTTTTCAATGGTTCTTATTTTCCAAACAAGCGGGTTGTATTGTTCTCTTAAAATCAGGTTGGTATCCTCATTGTCGGGGTCTACTTCTGTTAGGTCCTGCCCGGCACAAAATGCTTTGCCTGCGCCGGTTATATAAATACAGCGTACCTGTTTATCTGCCGCACAGGCATTTAGTTTTTCCTTAAGCAAGAGCGCCATTTCACGGTTAACCGCATTTAATTTATCGGGCCGGTTTAAAGTAATAATACCAACACCGTCTCTCACTTCGTATAGTATAGAAGGCATATGTACATTGTTTGGGTACAAAGCTATTGTTTCTTTATCAGTTTATTTTTAATGTGAAAGTTCTACAAGCCAAACTAACAAATTCCTAATTGCCCTGATAAAAGTAAAGGCATTTATGGGGCCGGCAGTACTTATATATTTGGCTGCACTTGCCACGCTCGGTTCAGGGTTCCACTTTCATGGCAGCAAAATGAATTAAAAATGGATGATCTAATTATAGTTCTTTTAATTATAAACGCAATAAATAGGTTACTCAATAAACTGTTGTATAGTACGTTATAATTATAAAGGTAGAAGTGTAGCACTTACCTGAATATCTTATATGCGAAAACAACAACTTGATTTTTTACGACACCAGCTGGTACCGGCCATGCAACAAATACCGGCAGATGCAAAGGGAGAATGGGGCGTATTAAATGGCCAGCAAATGATGGAGCATTTTATTGATGCTATTAGAATGGCCAGTGGTAAATTGGTATTACCAAAAATTACCCCAACGCCTCAATTAAACAGGTTAAAAGCATTTTTATTAAGTGATATTCCTTTTAAGCAGAATACCAAAAACCCGATGATGAGTGAACAACCAGCACCAATGCGACTGGGAAGCAAAGCGGAGGCCATTATTATTTTACAACACGAGCTGGATTATTTTTTTACTTTATTTGAAGCCAACACATCATTAACAACAGAAAATGCGTTTTTTGGTACGTTAACATTTGAGGAAAATGTGCATCTGTTGCACAAGCATGCCCTGCACCATTTAAAACAGTTTAAAGCCATAGCCTGATTTAATTATTTACAGCTGTAACATCCAGTGAAGCAGATAATTGCCAATCGAAACGTGCATTTAAAACACGGGAGGAGGAAGCATACCATTTATCGTTGGCATATATAAAAAAGCAACTACCGCCTTTAATGGCATCTATAATTATTTTATGCTCATTATATGATATTGCTGGGCAACCATAACTTCTGCCCATACTGGTGCCCTCATCGGCTCTTTGGGCATTTACATAATTGCTGCCATGCATTACTATATCACGGCTTCTTACTTTATCGTTTATGCCAGGTTCTATACCATCAAAATGCAGGCTATAACCATTTTTGCCGTTATAGGTTTCTCCGGTTATCATAAAGCCTAAGGAGCTTTTGTGGCTTTCTGGTTTGTTTGAAAAACTGGTAGCATATATAGCACCCGAATTTTTACCATGTGATACATAGGTATTGTACAATACTTTGCCTTCCTTTAAATCTATTACATATAGTCTTTTGCTATTGCTTGGCTGACTATAATCGCAAATGGTTAATAGCTGAGGTTTGTGTAATGCATTCTTGCTTAGCATAAACTGATAACCTTTGCAGGCGTAAAAAAATACATTTTTCTGTAGGCCTAGTGAATCCAGCTTTAACTGGCTGTAGGCAGAGTCTACCCATTTGGATACTAGTGGCGACTCATCTGATACGGAGGGTAATAGTGATGGAAACTTTTTTTCATCTCCATTTGGCATATGCTCCGGTGCAAATGATGTTAGGGTGATAAAGCATATGAATGGAACAAAAAATAGTTTTTTCATCTGTAATGGAATTTTGGATTACTGTTATTGATAACGACTCATACACTTTTTTATTGCCGCGCAAAGGTAATAGCAGTATCCGAAGAACAATACCTGCCACAAATTCAAATAAGGATTAACTGCATATGTTCTTTTTTTTTAACTATAAGCTATTGAATTATAGTTATTTGTAACTAAATAGTTACTTGTTAAAATTTCTTTTTGTGCTGTTAAATTTTTTTAAGTGCGGGTTTTTCAGACTTGCGGGCTTGTTTTATCTGAGGCAACTACAATATTTGGTAAACTTTAGTTTGGGAAATGTAAATTCCTTTAAGCCTAAAGGGTAATTGGTGTTATGCCTACCTATGTTATGCAGTTGAAGCGTGCGACGCAAGCGGTACTTAATAGTTATTCTGTGGCTGGGCTCATAAAACTTATCTTTGCCGTTTTACAAGTATGGAAAAGTCGAATTTTATTGATTATATCAAGATATTTTGCAAAAGCGGCCATGGTGGCAGTGGTAGCAGGCATTTTATGCGTAATAAACTTACTGCTTTTGGTGGCCCCGACGGGGGAGACGGGGGCAGGGGGGCGCATATTATTTTAAGGGGTAATAGTCAATTATGGACTTTATTACACCTGCGTTATTATAAAAATGTAATTGCCGAGGATGGTGAGCATGGCAGTAAAAATACCAGTACCGGACGTAATGGAAAAGATATTATAATAGAAGTGCCGCTTGGAACTGTGGCCCGCGACGAGGAAACGGGTGAAATTGAAGCAGAAATTTTGGTGGATGGGGAGGAAGTAATTTGGTTGCCTGGAGGCAGGGGTGGATTGGGTAATTCTAATTTTGCAACGCCTACCAATCAGGCACCGGAACATGCACAGCCCGGGGAATCGGGTGTTGAAGGGTATAAATCGCTAGAGCTGAAAGTTTTGGCCGACGTAGGTTTGGTGGGTTTCCCCAATGCCGGTAAATCTACCCTGTTATCGGTGATTACTGCTGCCAAACCCAAAATTGCCGACTATGCATTTACAACGTTAACACCACAATTGGGTATGGTAGAATACAGGGATGGAAAATCTTTTTGTATTGCCGATTTGCCAGGTATTATTGAAGGCGCTGCAGAAGGAAAAGGGCTGGGACACCGATTTTTGCGTCATATTGAACGAAATGCTATTTTGTTATTTTTAGTTCCCGCTGACAGTAATAATCACAGGGAGGAGTTTGATGTATTGGTAAATGAATTGCAGGAATATAATCCTGAAATGCTGCAAAAAGATTTTGTAATTGCTATTAGTAAAAGCGATATGCTGGATGATGAATTAAAGGCAGAAATTGTAAAAGAACTACCAGCTGAAATACCACATATTTTTATATCATCAGTAATGAATAAGGGCTTAACTGCCTTAAAAGATTTGCTTTGGCAAACTTTAAATAAAAAAATATAAACTTATTTTTTTTGTTATAAAATCAGCACCTGATTATGCCTGCATAGTCAGGTTTTTTTATTTATGTAGCTGGTATTTAATTTTTTTTTGGAAATATTTTTTCAATTTTAAATTGTTAATTTGACACTTAAAATTAGATAAGATGTCTGTTGCAAATTGTTGATTAGCAATACTTTCCAACCGAATAAATTTCGCTGAAAGCCTTGCTATTATTGAATGCTAACATATGTTATTATGTTAATTAATCTTTAAGCAGGGTTACTTTTTCTTTTTTCCGGTATATATTTGTGTAGAGATTACACGTTAACGAAACATCTTTTATCCCAATGTCCGCTTACAACCCTTACGGGTTTGCGAACTCTCTAATATAATTGTCTGCCACAGGAAAGTCTTAACATGATTGGTTGCCAGTGATTAAATTTTTTTTAACATTAAAATGTAGAATCATGAAGAAGACAATTGTAAGCATCTTAAGTAGAAAATTTGTACCGTCTATCTTAATTGCATCAGCATTAATGGCATTTGCACCACTAACAGGCAATGCTACATCTAACACGCCAATTGAAGTTGTATCTAATAATAACACCACATCTGTTCAATTTGCAGGAAGTGCAGTAAACGGGTTGATGTTTGATGTGAAGATTAACAATCTCAATGGCGACAAGTTTAAGCTGGTGGTTCGCAATGGCGAAGGCGAAGTGTTATTCTCTAAGGATTATGCTGATAAAAGTTTCAGCAAAAAAATCAAAATCCTGAAAGACGACTCTTACGGAAGTACATTCAGTTTTAATATTGTTTCAGACAATAAAGCACTGGAAACTACTTACCAGGTAAATGCCACCACCAAAGTGGTTGATGATGTTATCATTACCAAGTTATAAAATTAATTATTTAACAGTACGAGGCACATAGTTTACTATGTGCCTTTTTGTTTTCCATATAAGTACCGGCAACAAAATGGAGGTAAAATGTACTAATATGCCTGGTCAAAATACGCATTTCAGGCAAAATTCTCTTGTAGACCTGTTTTCTATTTTATGTATTAAAATATTCTAAATCAATTATATATAAATAGGAAATCTGTTAAGTCAAATATTTATTGGGTTACCTTTTTGCTTTTTCGGTATCTATATGTGTAAAAAGTACACATTAAATTCCATGCCACTTTTTACAAGTGTAAAGACAATATTTATTAAATAAAAATTTGAAAAGTTGCATAGATCCGGATGTCTTTACAAAAAAAGTGAACAGCGTTTAGTGTAGACTAAAAATTGAAAAATTATGAAAGGAAATAGAACAACAAAATATACAACCACTTTTTTAGTTGCGTTTATATTATTAACAATGGTTTTGGTAAATACACCTTTTGCCGGTAATGCCAATAGCAGCGATTCTGTAAAAAAGCTAAATGAAAATGCTACTACAGTTAAATTAGCTGCCAGCGATAACAGTACCCTGGCTTACAATATCAAAGTAAATAATGCAAGTGGCGAGAAATTTACGCTGGTAATTCATAACCAGGAAGGCGAAATTGTATTTATCAAAAGTTATACAGATAAAAGCTATAACAAACAAATAAGGCTGGAAAGAAAAGATAATAGCAGCCGCTATTTTTTTAGCATCTGGAAAACAGGAAATGATTTTAGCAATAGTAAGATTGTAGAATGTATTGATGCTAATTAATTCTAAGCATCACAAACATCGTGGGCGCATGGTACCGGAGCCATGCACCTTTTTATTTGCCATCCTTCCAGCGCCATAAATACAGGCATGCATACGTTCGGTATGGGCTCCATTTAACTGCAATCTTTTCCATTTTTAGTTTCAGTTCTTTTTTATTTAAATGCTCCAGTTTATATAATTTAACAATGGCCTGCTGTATGCCAAGATCGTCTAATGCAATCAGGTCTTCCCTTCCAATAGTAAACATTAACAGCATTTCTACCGTCCATTGGCCAACACCTTTTATTTGCGTTAATAATGCAATAATTTCTTCGTTCGATAATTTATTTAAATAGGCCGGTGTAATTTTTTGCTCAATAAAAAATTGGGCTACATTGTGTATGTACATTGCTTTTGCATTAGAAAGGCCAATGCTTCGCAAGGTATCAATTGGTGTATTTAAAACAGCAGCAACTGTAGGTATTTTATGTTGGTATAAGGCAAGAAAACGCGCATAAATTACGGCCGCTACTTTTGTGCTAAGTTGCTGGCTCATTATACTTCCCATTAATGCAATGGCAATGTTTTTTTTAGGCGTTAAATTACAAAAGGGTGGTTGAACAATGGGGGCTAATTTTTTATCCTTTTGTAAATGTGCAACATGTTCCATACGCACAAGATAAAAAAATATTGTATGTTTTTGTTACCAGCTGTTGCAACAAATGGCATCGCCTGTTGTGTCACTCACTGCATCGTTCAGCACATTTATTCAGCTAGATATTAAGTTACGGTAGTTTATTGTTGCATATAGTTGTGCAGCACAAGAGTGCGACGCAAGTAAAGCTGCATACCTATTTTAAATGCCGGGTGCATAAAATGGTTCTTTGCAAAATGCAATTACTGTATGACAAAACCGCAGCCTGCTATTTTGTGCAACTTGTAGAAGTATTTATTAAATTATTCGTTGGTAAGTTCATCAAAATCGTCCATTAGTTCTCGTTCAATTTCCTCCATTTGAACAATATCCCATGCCTCGCTTTCGGTGGGTACGATATTAATTACTTCGTTTAACTGCCATTGTTCAAGTAGCTGTTCTACAGCTGTTTGCAGTTCGCAAACAACCAGTGAAGCATTTTTTTCGTAGAAGGTTTCCTGCAATCTAGCCAGTTGATGAGCGCCTGTTTCAGTTAGATGCTGCACTGAACTTAGATTAAGTATTACATTTTTGGGCGCATGAGACAAACAACGGGTAGCACTTGCAATAAGTTTTTCTGTTAAATTGTCAGATAAATCAATCTGCATAGACGTAATCGTCGTAAATTTCTCTTTGGTATCAATTTTGAAATTCATATACCTTTATTAAGTGATTGTGAGACTTTAGGTAATACACAAGAACAGAGCTCAAAAATATTTGTTATACTTGTATAAACACAAAAAAATGGATAATAACTTTTCTGCCCAGGTAAAAGAAATCATTTCATTTAGCAGGGAAGAGGCGCTTAGGCTGGGGAATGATTTTATAGGAACGGAGCACCTTTTGCTTGGATTAATACGTGAAGGAGAGAATACTGCCATTAAGATATTAAAGCAATTAAATGTTGATCTGTATGAGCTGCGTAAGGAAGTAGAGCTGGCTATAAAAGATAAAACAGGAAAAAATATTGCCAATATCAATAGTTTGCCTTTAACCAAACAGGCAGAAAAGGTAATCCGTGTCACGGTACTGGAAGCTAAAGCCTTAAAAAGCCCGTTGGTAGAAACAGAACACCTGATGCTCTCTATTCTTAAAAACAAAGAAAACATTGCTACACAAATTTTAAATCAGTTTGACGTGGATTACGATATTTTCAGAAACGAATTGGGCATGGTAAAAAGCAACGAGCCCCGCAGCGAGTTTACCGATGATAATGAAGATGAATTTGATGAGGAGAAAAAAAGCTTTTCTCAGCAACAAAGAACAAAACAGGCTGGTAATGCAAAAAGCAAAACACCTGTATTGGATAATTTTGGCCGCGATATTACCCGTCTGGCAGAAACTGGTTCACTAGACCCCATTGTTGGCCGTGAACAGGAAATAGAAAGGGTATCTCAAATATTATCGCGCCGAAAAAAGAATAACCCAATACTTATTGGAGAGCCTGGTGTGGGTAAAACCGCCATTGTAGAAGGCCTGGCTTTGCGAATTGTACAAAGAAAAGTTAGCCGTGTTTTATTTGATAAACGTGTGGTTAGTCTAGACCTTGCTGCTTTGGTTGCCGGTACCAAATACCGCGGTCAGTTTGAAGAGCGCATGAAAGCTATCATGAATGAGCTGGAAAAAAACAGGGATGTAATTCTTTTTATTGATGAAATACATACCATTGTGGGTGCAGGCGGTGCCAGTGGCTCATTGGATGCAAGTAATATTTTTAAACCTGCCCTGTCAAGAGGTGAATTACAATGTATTGGTGCCTCTACATTAGACGAATACAGAATGTATATTGAGAAAGATGGTGCATTAGACCGCCGCTTTCAAAAAGTGTTGATAGAACCGCCAAGTGTTGATGAAACAATACAGATTCTAAATAATATCAAATCTAAATACGAAGATTACCACAGTGTTATTTACACCAATGATGCTATTGAAGCCTGTGTTAAACTTAGCGACCGCTACATGACGGACAGACTATTGCCCGACAAAGCGATAGATGTTTTAGATGAAGTAGGCGCCAGGGTGCACTTGAAAAATATTAATGTGCCCTCAAATATCCTGGAACTAGAAAAGCAAATTGAAGATATTAAGCAAGAGAAAAATAAGGTAGTAAAAAGCCAGCGCTTTGAAGAAGCGGCTTCATTGAGAGATACAGAAAAGCGTTTAGGCGAAGAATTGGAAAAAGCCAAGAACCAATGGGAAGAAGAAAGTAAACACAAGCGCTACCCTATTGATGAAGAAGCCATTGCCGAAGTGGTAAGTATGATGACCGGCATACCTGTTAAACGCATGGTACAGGCCGAAACAGACAAGCTGCGTAAGATGGGCGATGATATGAAGCAAATGGTGGTTGGTCAGGATGATGCCATCTTAAAAGTTGTAAAAGCCATACAACGTAACAGGGTGGGATTAAAAGATCCTAAAAAACCTATAGGTACATTTATATTTTTGGGGCCAACCGGTGTTGGTAAAACAGAATTGGCACGGGCTTTATCAAGAAACCTGTTTGATAGCGAAGATTCACTTATTCGCATAGACATGAGTGAATACATGGAGAAGTTTACCGTAAGCCGTTTAATTGGCGCACCTCCGGGCTATGTTGGGTATGAGGAAGGCGGTCAACTAACTGAGAAAGTGCGCCGTAAACCATATTGTGTAATTCTGTTAGACGAAATTGAAAAAGCACACCCCGATATTTATAATATTCTTTTACAGGTATTGGATGATGGCCAGCTAACAGATGGTTTGGGTAGAAAAATTAATTTTAAAAATACCCTCATCATCATGACGTCTAATATTGGCGCAAGACAATTAAAAGATTTTGGGGATGGTGTTGGTTTTGCAACTGCCAGCCGTATGCAAAATCAGGACGAAAATAATAAAGCCGTTATTGAAAAAGCATTGAAACGTACCTTCTCACCCGAGTTTTTAAACCGTGTGGATGATGTAATTGTATTCAATTCGCTTTCAAAAGAAAACATCTTTGAAATCATCGATATACTTATGCGTGGCGTATTAAAGCGTTTAACTGCATTGGGGCTTTCGCTGGAGTTAACTGAAGATGCTAAAGAATTCCTGGCAGATAAGGGCTACGATTCTCAATTTGGTGCTAGGCCTTTACACCGTGCCATTCAAAAATACCTGGAAGATCCTTTGGCCGAGCAAATCCTAAGCACCAGCATTAAAAATGGTGATGTTCTGGTAGCCAGCCTGGATAAAGAAGCCGGATTGCTTAAATTTGATTATAAGCAAAAGGTAGAAGAGGCAAACGTTTAATAAAGAAATAAATCAATATATCCCGTTGCGAAAGCAGCGGGATTTTTTTTGTCCGCCCGCTAATAAACAGTGGGTTTATTTTGTTGCCAGCCTGTGTACAACAGGCAGCTTTACTTGCCACGCTCGGTTCAGGGTTCCTCCTTTGTGGCAGCTTAAATTGAGGTATATTTTATAATTAAACTACCAATAATCATTTGGTGCAAAAAGATATACAGTACAAGAGTGCGACGCAAGATCAGCTGCTAAGGGTACAAAAGCTAGGTACATAAAAAAAGCTGCAATACAATGTTTGCAGCTTTTTTTGGCGGAGAGTAAGAGATTCGAACTCTTGATACAGTTTCCCGTATACACACTTTCCAGGCGTGCTCCTTCAACCACTCGGACAACTCTCCGTTTTTTACAGGGCTGCAAAAATAATCATCTACACCGAGTGAACGAATATTTTTTTGGCATTTGCAGAACTTATCTGGGCTACCTCTTCTACAGGTATATTTTTTATAGAGGCAATTTTAGCTGCTATATAGGTTAAATAGGCGCTTTCGTTTCTTTTGCCGCGGTAGGGCACCGGGGTTAAATAGGGTGCATCGGTTTCTAAAACCATGTGTTCTAACCCTATTTGAGCAACTACTTCGGCCAATCCGCTGTTTTTATAGGTTACCACTCCGCCAATACCCAGGGTAAAACCCATATCAATAATGGCGGCAGCATCTGCAGCCGTACCGCTAAAACAATGAAAAATGCCTTTCAAGCCTTTGTTGGCAAAGGGTTTTACAGCATCTATGGTTTCCTGCATGGCTTTGCGGGTATGTATTACAATGGGTAATTGGTATTGTAATGCCCACTGCATTTGTGTTTCAAATGCCTGGTATTGTTGGGTGGCAAAACTGGTATCCCAATAAAAATCAAGGCCAATTTCACCAATAGCTACAAATGGCCTTTTGGCTAACAAATTTTCAATTATATCCAACTCGCTTTGATAGTTTTCTTTTACATAACAGGGGTGTAAGCCCGCCATGGCAAAACATTTGCCCGGGTAGGCTTTTTCCAGCGAAAACATATTTTCCAGGTAAGTGCTGTCTATAGCGGGCATATATAATTGTTCAACCCCTGCCTCAAAAGCTCTTTGAATGGTTTCGTGCACATCGTTTGTAAAATCTTCTCCGTAAATATGGCAGTGTGTATCTATTAAGTTCATAAATGGTAAATTAATCAAGCCGCAAAGAAAACAAAGAATAGCTATAAAAGGTAAACTTGGTATAATGTATTGATTTACAGTGAAATACTAACTTAAAATAAAATGTGGGTATCAATAATAAACAAGGCGGCTACTACGTTTTAATAGAAATCTTTTTGCTTTTTCGGGATATAAAAAATGACCAAAAAATGAAAAAAGGTTTTGCTGGTTCGAATAAAACAATATAATTTTACAATGTTTTCATAGGGTACGGATTAAAAACGGGCTGAGGTATCTACCTTGGCTCCTTTGTTTTATAGAAGTCCCGTTTGTGTTTATTTACTTCCGCAAAAAATGGTATTTCATTCCCCATCATCTAAAACCCTACAATAAGCAAAATTCATACTGGTGGTCAGTAAAATATTTTAGAAACCGGGGTAAGGCAAAACTTAAACGCTCCCAGGCTTTGGCGCTATCGTGAAAAACAATAATATCGCCCGGTTTGGTATGTAGAATTATATTTTTCAGGCAATTTTCAGGGGCCAGTTTTGTATCAAAATCACCACTTAACACCGACCACATAATTATTTTAAACGGATGGGCATTATCAGCCTGCATTAGCAATTTTGATTGAAAGGCACTAATTCTACCATAGGGGGGCCTAAACAAATTACTGTCTATATATTTAGCTGCTTCCAGCACATTATTAATGTATTGGGTATTATTGGTTTTCCAACCATTTAAATGATTAAACGTATGGTTGCCCACCTGGTGACCTTCATTTAAAATTCTGGCATAAATGGCATTATTTTCAACCACATTTTTACCAATACAAAAAAAAGTAGCTTTTGCATTAAACCGCTTTAATTGGTCTAATACAAAAGGGGTAGCAGTTGGGTGTGGGCCGTCATCAAAGGTGAGGTATATTTTTTTACCCTCTACTGGCATTTTCCATACCAGTGAGGGTCTTATTTTTTTAAAAATCCATGGAACTTTTACCGTATAAAACATAGGCGATAGTACTTATGGCGTAACTTCTAAAACAATTACGGCATCAGGTTCATTTTGCATTAAACCTGCTACCGGTATACTTGCTGTTCCTTTATCTAATTGCACTTTTACCGGGCTATTGTCTTTTAATAAATATGCTTTGGTAATTTTCTTAAATGGAAACTGGGGCAGTGTAACAGTAGTTTCTTTATTGTCTAATACATGCACATAAACTTTACCTGTTTTCTGGCTGATGCAACCCCAGCTTTGCGGCCGCAGATAACCGCCTTGCGTATTATAAATACTTTCTCCATAAACTTTTAGCCATGAACCCATACTATGCAAACGTTCAATAAATTCAGGTTGAATTTTACCATTAGGCATTGGGCCAATATTCAGCAAAAAGTTTACACCAGTGCCAGCAGCTTTTGCCAGGTAACGTACCAACTCATCATAAGATTTATAGGTAGTATCCGTTAAATTAAAGCCCCATGAATTATTAATGGTTTCGCAGGTTTCCACCGGCATAGTACGCACCGGTTGCTGAAAACTAAGTCCGGATTTATTTTCTCCGGGCAGGTCTTTCTCAAACATCTGAAAATCCTCTCCGGCAAATGGCGTAAGATGATGGTTGTTGCCAATTAAACATTGCGGCTGTAACTGATGAATCAGCCCATAAATTTCATCATAGCGCCAGTTAATTCGGGCACTGCGGTCAGCTTCCCCTTCGGGTGCGGTTTGATCCCAGTGGCCGTCAAACCAAATACCGGCAATTTCACCATAATTGGTAAGTAATTCCGTTAGTTGGTTTTTCATAAACTGCAGGTAGCTGGCATAATCGCCATTGCCTGTACGCCCTGATTTTTGCCCCGTACGCCCCGTGGTAAAAGGATAATCATCCCGGCGCCAGTCAAGCAATGAATAGTATAAAAACAGTTTTATATGTTGTTTATGGCATTCATCAGCAATTTGCTTTACAATATCTTTTTTGTAAGGGGTATTCATAATGTTAAAATCAGAATACCTGGTATCCCACATACTAAAGCCATCATGGTGCCGGGTAATAAGCGTGATGTACTGCATACCAGCATCTTTGGCCATGCTAACCCATTTCGCAGCATCAAAATCAATGGGGTTAAAAAAATCCATCAGGCGGGTATAGTTTTTTACTGTAATGCCTCTGTTGTTCATTACCCATTCCCCGTCTCCGGGTATACTAAAAGGGCCCCAATGTACAAACAAGCCAAATTTAGCATCACCAAACCATTGCCTTGCCTCAAGATTGGATGCAGAGGGAATATATCCATTTTGTGCTTTAGCCGCAAAGGCAACTGTAATCAATAGTAAAAACAATACTTTTCTCATAGCTGTTAAATTGCTTTAAAGTTATCAAGACTAAAGATAGCATATCCAATTATTCTGCAATAAGGGTAAAATTATAGCAGCATTTGCAAACAATTGTTCACAAGCTTGTAAGGTGTAATACCACTATTCATCATAGGCTATCAGGTGTAATACCCTTTCATTGCTGGTATACAGGCGCCCATGTTTATTCAGGTATAGTATTTGTTTTTCTTCGTTCTCCATAAACTTATCCGTAAATCGTTGTATTACTACTTTTGGTACCTGTGGGCTAGCATCAGCAGCTGTAATGCTGCGCATATAACTTTGTAACATTGTTTCGTACGATGCAGTGCATAGTGTACTGCTGCCAAATAATTCGCAGTTGATTATACGGTTTCCTGTAACTGCTACAAAGCCTGCATAGGCGCTATCGCCGTGTATCATTTGTTGTTTAAAAAAGCGCAGGCAGGCAGTATCTAAACTGGTAGTGTCCTTATATAAATCAATATAGGCGCCGGTTACATTCTGTATGCCCTTGTCAGTTAGCTGCCTGTCAATTTCTTTCCACACCTTATTTTGCTTTTTGGCAACGTCAATCTCTTTGCGCAGTTCAGCATCAGCACTGCCTGCATACCTGAATCCCCTCGATTTTTTTTGCCACCTCCCTTTCTCAATGCAAAAAACCGGTAACAGGGTTTCTTTATCATCTGGTTCCAGCAAGGCTGTAGCACCAATAGCTCTATCCTGCATACCGCCTGCAACAATTTCTCCGCTATTTACCAGTACCGTTTTTTTTGAATGATTTTTTACTTCCAGTAAACTCACATCATCGCCACCGGGTGTATTGGTTTCCTTAACGGTTAATTTGCCTTCACGAAGTGCCTGAGCAAACCCAATTACACTGCCTTTGGCAAAATCAATTTCCCCAAAACCGGGGTCTTTAAAACGAACTGGTATCAGCTGTAATTTGCCACAAGTCCAGGGGCTGTCTAATTGTACCTGCAGGTGTTGGTAAGTAAGCTGGCATAAAGCATGGCTACTAAATCCAATACAACCAAAAAGTAAGAAACAACTAATCAATAAAGTTTTCTTTTTAGGTGGTCCCGGCAAGGGACTATAATGGTATCGCCGCTTGCGTCGCACACTTGTACGTTCGGGGCATATGGCGGCCAAATACAATAATATTTTTGCAGGTAGGTTCAACGCAAATACTTATTTATTCAAGGTTCCTTTATAACGAAACTACCATACAATTTTTATATGCACTGCTAAAATAAACTACTGCTATTTGTATCTGTTCGGTTTGGTATTACAGTTGGGCGCTTCCATTATACCATATTATCTTTGCGGCATGATGGATAAAAAAGTTAGGGTAAGATTTGCCCCCTCGCCCACCGGTGGCCTGCATTTGGGTGGTGTAAGAACCGTATTGTTTAATTATTTGTTTGCCAAACATCATGGCGGCGATTTTATTGTGCGTATAGAAGATACCGATCAAACCCGCTTTGTAGCCGGGGCCGAAGCGTATATTTTTGAATGCCTTGCCTGGTGCGGATTAACCCCGGATGAAAGTCCGCTTCATGGTGGCCCGCATGCCCCTTACCGCCAAAGCGAACGTAAAGCTATGTACAGCCAGTATGCCATGCAACTGGTACAAAACGGACAAGCTTATTATGCATTCGATACCCCCGAAGAACTGGATGCCAAAAGAAAAGAGTTCCCCAATTTTCAATATAATTACCAGCATAGAACAGGTTTGCGTAATTCACTTATGCTTAGCGAAGCAGAAACACAGTTGCTTTTGCAAAACGGTACCCCCTGGGTAATTCGCATAAAAATGCCTGATAATGAAGATATTAGATTTACGGATATGATTAGGGGCGATGTACATTTCAACTCCTCCCAATCTGACGATAAGGTATTACTAAAAGCAGATGGTATGCCTACCTACCACCTGGCCGTAGTGGTAGACGATTACCTGATGCAAATAACCCATGCTTTCCGTGGGGAAGAATGGTTGCCCAGTGCACCTGTGCATGTATTGTTATGGCAATATTTATTTGGGCTGCAACATATGCCACAATGGGCCCACCTGCCACTGATATTAAAACCCGACGGCAATGGTAAACTTAGCAAACGCGATGGAGATCGCCTGGGCTTCCCCGTTTTTGCCATGAACTGGACAGACCCCCGCACCAACGATTTTGCCCAGGGCTTTAGAGAAAGAGGATTTTTGCCCGAAGCATTTGTAAACATGCTGGCCATGCTGGGCTGGAACGATGGCACCGGTCAGGAAATATTTAGTTTGCCGGAACTGATAGAACGCTTTTCAATGGACAGGGTACATAAGGGCGGCGCCAAATTCGATTTTGAGAAAGCCAAATGGTTTAACCAGGAATGGATAAAAAATACTCCTGTACAACATTATAGCGCACAGGTAAAATTATTATTTGAACAGGCTGGTATTCTAATTACCAACGATACACAATTTGAAACCGTTTTACACCTGGTAAAAGAACGTTGTATTGTGTTAAACGATTTTGTGCAGCAGGCTGCTTTCTTTTTTGCCACACCGCAAAACATTGATATTGCTGCTATAAAACCTAAATGGGACGAGAAGAAAAATCAATTTTTTCTGGAACTCATCAGGGCATTTGAATTAACCACTTTATGGCAACACGATGAGCTGGAAAAAGAGTTAAAAGAAATGGCTGCCGCACATCAGCTAAAACCAGGTGAACTAATGCTACCCTTACGCATCATGCTGGTAGGTGGCAAATTTGGTCCCGGTGTGTTTGATATTGCAGGCATTATTGGCCGTGAAGCCACCATTAGCCGCATTACACATACTTTGCAATTGTTACAGGCATAAACCCTGGACACTGCTTATTTTAAAACCGATTGTATGAGCACCGAATTAAAAAGACCCATTAGGGTATTAGTAGCCAAAGTAGGTTTAGATGGGCACGACAGGGGCGCTAAAATTATTGCCACTGCCCTGCGCGATGCAGGCATGGAAGTAATTTATACCGGCTTAAGGCAAACCCCCGAAATGGTGGTAAATGCGGCTTTGCAAGAGGATGTAGATGCCATTGGCATTAGTATTTTAAGTGGCGCACATATGACGGTGTTTCCAAAACTAATGCAGCTGTTGCGCCAAAACGAAATGAACGATGTGCTGCTTACCGGCGGCGGCATAATACCCAACGATGATATGTTGGCTTTGCAACAATTAGGTGTAGGCAAATTATTCGCTCCCGGTACCAACACGCAGGATATTGCCGCCTATATTAAAGAATGGGTACAACAAAACAGAAGTTTTTAAGGCAGCACTGCCCATTTATTAAAAGCAAAAGCCAACCGTCTTTTGCTTTTTTTGTGCTTATATAAAGGCAATCATTTCTATGGGCCCGGCAAACAATAAGCAGCAGCTTTACTTGCGTCGCACACTTGTACGCCTGAATTTTTTTCGGCAAAAAATGCTATACAAGAGCCAGCTGCCATGCCAGATATAGCACAAGAGTGCGACGCAAGAGCAGCTTAATTATTACACTATCGTCTGGCTCAAACTAAACGCATATGATGGCTAATACAGCCTGAATGTTTACTTTTACCCACTAAAATTAATACCATGTATAATAGCTTGCTGGTTACCACTGCACAACATATTTGTACCATTACCATTAACCGTCCTGATAAATTAAATGCCTTAAATGCTACCGTAGTTGAAGAGCTGGGTATGGCTATTGATGAGATAATTAGCAACCCCGATATACAATCGGCAATTATTACAGGGGCCGGGCCCAAAAGCTTTGTTGCCGGGGCGGATATAAGCGAGTTTTTAACACTAAACGAAACAGAAGGCGCCGCACTTGCGGCTCGGGGACAAGCCATGGTTTTTACCAAAATTGAACAAAGCCCCAAACCCATTATTGCAGCAGTAAATGGTTTTGCACTTGGTGGTGGTTGCGAATTGGCTATGGCCTGCCATTTTAGAATTGCTGCCGAGCAGGCAAAGTTTGGTCAGCCCGAAGTAAACCTGGGGCTGATACCCGGATATGGTGGCACCCAGCGACTTACCCAATTAATTGGCAAGGGTCGTGCACTGGAAATGATGATGACAGGTAATATGATTGATGCTGCAACTGCTTTGCAATACGGACTGGTAAACCATGTAGTGCCTGCTGAAATGCTTTTGGAGAAAGCGATAGGCCTGTTAACCCTGATAAACAGCAAAGCCCCACTTGCAATAGCTAAATGTATTGCTGCTGCAAATGCTGTTTTTGACGCAGGTAAAGATGGCTATGCGGTTGAAGTGGCTGCTTTTGGCGCCTGTTTTGCCACAGCAGATAAACAGGAAGGCACCACGGCATTTATAGAAAAACGTAAACCTGTATTTACCGGTAAATAATTGTTGCTGTTTTAGGATGCTTCGGCGGCAGCAATAAGGGTGGCGATGTCCATTTTTTTCATTTTCATAAAGGCCTGGGTTACACTGCCTGCCTTGCCGGGGGTGGTCATTAACCTGGCCAGAATGCTGGGTACAATTTGCCAGCTTACGCCAAACTTATCTGTAAGCCAGCCGCATTGAGATTCTTTGCCATCGCGGGAAAGTATATCCCAATAGTTATCTATTTCTGCCTGTGTTTCGCATTCTACCACCAATGAAACGGCTTCGTTAAACTGAAACTGGTGGTCGCCAATGCCATCCATGGCGGCAAACATTTCCTGCAGCATGGTAAAATGCCCGAATTTTAAATTACCTGCCGGTTGGGGTTCATTTTCCTGATAGAATTCGATGTGGTGTATATGCGAATGCGGAAAGGTGGTTGTGTAAAAATTGATGGCTTCCTGCGCCTTGCCATATTGCTGCCCTGCAAAAAGAAAAGACATGATTATTTTGGGGGCACCTTCCGGAAGGCTGCCCAGCATTAGCTGCCAGGTCATACCAAATTTATCTACTACCCAGCCATATTTTTGTGCCCATGGATAGGTGTCTAATGCCATCATGATATTGCCGCCATCGGCCAGTTTGTTCCAGGCGGTTTCAATTTCTTCTACCGTAGGCAGGGTAACAAAAAATGAAATAGACGGATTGATGGTAAACATGGGGCCACCATTTAAGCCCATTATTTTTTTGCCCTCAATAGCAAACTGCACCACCAGGGGTGTATCTGAAATAATTTTACTGTTGTTAAATACACTACAATAAAATGTGGCGGCTTCTTTGGCATTGCCATTAAACCATAAACAGGGATACATTGACATAGTGGTGCGTTTATTTTTTGAGTGGTTATTTACAGCTCTTTCAAAGTTAATTAACCCTTTGAATAAATGAGGAAGAATTGGATGAGCAATAATAACTGCTAATTGAAGATATTAAAATACAGGAGACGAAAAGGTTCGGGAATAAATGCAACGATTATTAGTTTAAATACAGATTTTGAAACGCTGTATGCATCGGAGCGTTTATGTTTGGTGGAGTGAGGAGCAGGGTTAGATGCCACTTCCTTATTCACTGTTGGTATGCGCCGATTGTCAATTTAGAAGAAGTAATGTTTTTAATTTGTCATTTAAGTCAGCAAGTTCATTTGATGCCAGCCGCCCCAAAAGGCCTTTTGCCAATGTTTTGTCTAATGTTGCAATTTTACTAGTCCTAATTAATGATTGCTTTCTTAGTCCGTTAGATGAATTTGGAATTAGTGGTACATCAGTGGTTTCTTGCCTTTCTAACTGTGTAGTTACAAAGCAAACGGTTAAATCATGTGTTGAATCAACAAGTATAACTGCTGGTCTTAATTTGCTGCCAGTCAGGTCTGTGAATGGAAAAGTTATCAATACAATGTCTCCTTTAGCCATTGTAAACTTCTTTTAGGTCGGCAATTGAATAAATGTCATCTTCATTATTTAAGAAATCAAATGCCTGACTTTCAGATGCCAATTTTTGAATTCCGTTTGTTAATTCTTGTTCTTCGTAACGTTTAAAAACAAAATCTGCAAAGTCTGAAATTGCTTCCGCTTTATCTTCGGGAAGCTGGTTAATCACTTTCAATGTTCGTTCAATAATAATTTGTCTGGTCATGTTCCTAAAAGTTATATCCAAATTTAGTGAATATTGTCGAATGTAAGTTCCTGGGTAAGCCGTATACAAATGCACTTGTTGGCTCAATCGTTCACCTGGGCTTTTCATTAGTATCAATAAAAATGTCTTTGGGTGTAGCAACAATTAAAGTGTTGGGAAGCGATTTTCGAAGTTCATCAATTGTGTTATTGTCAGCATTTGTTGCTATAATATTTATATATTTTAGCCATTTCATTTGCTTCAATATCCTTAATGCCGCTGCAATGTTTAAATGGTGGTTGAATGATATATCGAGTGTGTCAAGATTCTCTAATTGGGTAATTTCAATGGGCAAGGAAATCAGGTTGTTACAACCCAATCCCAACTTTCGTAAATTTTGCAGCCTTATAATATTATGTGGAACGGCGGTTATTTTATTCATGTTTACCGCAGTATCATTTCCCAATGCCGATAACGGTGGATAAAGTGTAAAACTATTCCCCAATTCCAGATATTCCAACTGCTCAAAGGAAAATATACTGTCGGGTATTGTAAGGAGATTTTTATTGGAAAGGTCTATTGTAGAAACAGTTGTTTTGTATTTGGATGTACAGGCTAAAATTCCAAAAAATATAAAGAAGATTAGAAATCTCATAACGTTTTCGGTAACTCGTTTATAGGTTTAAATATGCTTAGGTGCACAGTTACTTATTGTTCCTTTTATTTTGAAAGAAAGATATCCAATTATAGTATGTGATACAAAGTTGCATTTTGCATTTGCGTACCTGCAAACATTTGCAATTTGTAGTTATACGGAATTACCAGCTTGACGCAATAATGAATATGCTTTTTCGGGTGCAGGAATAGCATTGATGATATCAAACACTTTCTCATTTTTACCAATTTTCTTTTCAATTTGGCCGATAAAAATTTTTAAGCTGCCGGTATTGAATTTTTTGTCGAAAAAAGTTTGTGTTAACTCAAGTGTTTGTATGGCACTTAATTGAATACAATTGACAGTTGAATCTACTCCGGATGTATATATAATTATACTTAGGTTGGTTATAACAATTTGAGTTTTTTTGGTTTTTATTATATGATTAATGAATGTAAACACAGAAACAATTAATCCACAGCACAATAAGAATATGGCATGATTCAATTCGATAACCGGGCTAACAAATTTGCCCATTAAAACTATTACCAATAATGCTGTAGCCGAAATTAAAAGATTGTTGAAGGTACTTTTTAATTCATTTAGCATTGCGGCATTAAGGTTGGGTTTGGATGCAAATAGTATCTGCTCATTTTTGAAAAAAGTTACACCATAAGCCTTTTCAATACTGTCTTTTGTAAAAGTGAAATTGCTGGTATTCATTAGGGGTTTATTTAATAATTGCTACAGTTGAAATGGCATTTGCAAAGGCGGGGAATTTATATACAGTCCGCAGGTTGCAAATGCCCATTTGTAATTTTTTAGTTGAATTCAGAAATAAAGTTAAGAATTGAATGTTGAGTTAGCCACTTAGCCATTTACTATAATTTGCTACCCGTGTTTAATACCCTCTAATGCCCCATTGTTTGAAATCAATTTTAAGTTGGTTTTTAATCCACCTGTTTGAGGGCGGGCATATTTAAATGAAAATTTTTTGTCCACCCCCACTTACCCAAAACCGGTTGCCAGCAGCAGTCATTTTTTTCTTTTGAACTTCAAATTGTAAGTGTCAAATGACGAACCTGAAAGTGGTATTGGCATTATTATAAAAAAAGCGATACCTCCACGATTGGTGTCTAAATATAAATCACCATTTTTTGAAAGCGCAAGACGGTTTGTTTGTTGTTCATAAACATTGATGAGAAATCTGAATTTCAACTGGCTTGAATGAAAATTGAAATAGTTGTCAATGAGTTGACCTTGTACTATTTTTTCCTGCACTATTCTATTGTTTACGAAAAATTTTGTTTTAATATGTTGATCATCTATAGCTTCTAAATTTACATAAACATTTTTTGTTGGTTGCTTTTTCGAATTCAATAAGTCGGCATATATAAAAGCGTAGTCTAAAGTGCAAAAATTTGAGTCTGCCGATATAATTTCATAATCGCCATTGAAACCCGACAAACCGAATTTTTCAATTCCTTGTATTGAGTCAGCATTTCCAAATGACTCAAGAGGCAAAGGCTTAAACAATGTGCAGGAACATAAAAATATCATGCCAATTGAAAAAAAGATGTAACAGATAACTAACTTTTGCATGAGTGTTGGTTAATTGCTGGTAACAGTTTTCGGTTATCCGAGGTGGCAGGTTTTGGAGATCGTTTGCCGAAAAGTCTTTCTGATTAAAGATATAAATATACTGGTTAGCAAAAAATGGCATGTAAAATATGCACAGCTTACTAGTTGAAAAACAACTTGAAGAGCCGTATGAATCGAGCCGTTAACGTACGGTTCTGTGAGGAGCAGGGGGCGAAATCCCTATTGCTTAATCGACTGGCAGCTGTTTTATTCCTTATACATCATTATATACATTCTTTCTTGCTGGGATTCAGATAATAGTTGCGTTTTCCCATTTGACACCTGAGGTAGCAATAAGATCAGATAATTGAACTTTTGATTGGTCTTCGCATTTTTTAGATTACTCTCGTTAGACAAGTCAACTGAAGCTTTTAAATTTACAAGCTCAATTTTTTTAAAAGAACTTTGATTATTCATCCAGTATAATATAACTGGTTCAGAAACTTTTAAACTATTTACATCTTCTGTTTCAGATGTTAATTCAATTTCAAATTTTGAATTTGGTGTTACGTTGTTGGGCTCATGCCTTGTGATTGTTTTCCCATCTAATTTTACAATATACTTTGTCCCCTTGATAAAAATTATTTTGTGAGCAAGAATAGTAGCCTCCTTCTTTCTATTATATTTAGCTATATCGAAGCTGAACTCATGATAATTAAAAACGTGCTGGATAATTTTGTCATTTTTTATCTTTGTGTCACTTATGTTGTCATAAAGATTGTCTTCTTCTGTTATATTGGTTTTAAGAATAAATTGATAAGTCTTGTTCATCTCCAATTGTGCATCCTTAGGAAACTCAATATCAAACGAGTCTTTGTTGAATTTTGTTATTTTAATTTCAATTTGTGCAATGGTTGTTTGCGATAAACAAATCATTAAAAGTGCAAAAAAAAATGTCTGTTTCATAGTGATGGTGCCATTTAAAATTTCGTACAACTGGCAGGGATTGCTGCTGTGCTGGTATTTTAAAATGTCCAGCCCGGAACTGAAGCCCAATTGAAAAACTGAAGTTGAAGTTAACAACAAAAAGCTGAACATTGAACGTCGAGCCCGGACTACTGCTGATAGCGAACAAAAAGATGAGGATTTATTCGTCATCCAGCATAGCAGCAATCCTAATGTTGGTAGCCGTTTTTCTGTCTGTCAAAATTACTCTATGAAATACCAAGGTATTCCAAGCAACCCTTCTTTGTAGTCAATTGAAACTGTTTCTCCAATTTCTGTGTCTGAATATTGACTACTCGCAACTGAAATATTTTCTGCATCGTGATGACTACCCCAAGCTTCAACTTTCAAGTAATATGTTGTGTGTCTCCTACCACGACTAATTGATTTGTCAATAACTTTTGCTTGATAAACTTTTGGCTGAGAATTGTCGTAAACACAATTTACACCATAAGTTGCAGCATAACTATAGATAGTGATGTTACCAACAACTGTCAGGTAGATAAGCCATCTGTTTTTGTTTGTTTTGTCAACAAGTTTATGTGTCGCACCAAGTAGTAAGAGTATAATAATAAATCCAACAGTTCCAACCTTTATGATGCTGAAAAAACTTTCAAATTCATAGTCAATTAATACCCTGATTAAAATTACAAGTCCAGGAAATTCTAAAAAGTCAGCAAGGTCATATTTTTCTTCTCCAGATTGAGTACTTATCGAAACTAAAGATGCCAAGCTTGGTCGGGAAAGTCCATTTAGAATTAGTCCTAAAATGGGTAAAAGCAAAACTATTGTAAAAGCAACCTTATACGGATGAGGGTAAAACCAAAACCAAACACAAAGTCCAATCGAAAGCCATTCAAGCCAATCAAGTTTATGAAGAGTTATGTTTGAAAAAGGAATTTTCTTAACCGTATTCTTAGTCGCTTTTTTCAGTTTTCTTTTTCTCATTTTTTGAAGTAGAGGGTCTTGTCAAAATGGCCGCTAACGCAAGGATTTATGCTATTAGACGTTATACTGTATAATGAAAAGCTATTGATAATCAACAAACTAGTAATATACATTTTGTATTGTTTATAGCATCCATCTAATGAATAAGAATTGTACTATGTACTTTTTTGTTATTATTTGGTACGGCTTCGCACCCTCAGTCACAGGGATGAGGGTGCGAATTATTGATTTGTAAATTAGTATTTTGTTCTAATTAAGTTGCTTTTTTTTTAGGAGTTACTACATTTTTTTAAGAGCATTATTTCCAAATCATTGTATAGCAGCAACCACCATTATTTGGGGCGCCAATGCATGGCCTTTAGCCCAGCCGCCCAAAGTATCCAACCGTACAAGTGTGCGACGCAAGTAAAGCCGCTAATGGGTTATATAGCCAGGCCAATAATAGCTATTGTTTTAAATGGTATTGTATTGCGGGTGTACCCATGGCCCGCGGTAGGCCCTTTGCAACAGGGCAGTGGCTTCGGCATCGCCTGTTACTTCGCGCAGCAGGGGGTTATATTGTAATGGCCTTTTTAGCTGCATGGCAATATTGGCCAATATACAACTGGCGGTAGATATATGGCCCTGCTCAATATCGGCAACAGGCCGGGTGCCATGGTCTATGGCTTGTAAAAAATTAATCATGTGCAAACGGGTAGCGGCAGCGGCATGTAATTCTATGTCTTTCTCAGTAAGATCGGCGGGGTATTTTTCTTTTTCATACACCACATCCATATGTATTTTTTTGGTGCCTTCTACGGGTATAAAATCGTACTGCATGGTACTGCCGCAAAGGGTGCCTTTTTCTCCATAAATTTTAAAGCTCCATGGATATTCTGGGTCGGCTGCTGTGCCCCAGGTGCGGTGCTGCCAAATACAATTCAGGTGATCGTATTCAAACAGGGCGCTTTGTGTATCGGCAATATTACTTTTACCACTATTGTTTTGGTAAATGCCACCGGTTGAGCTGATACGACTGGGCCAGCCCAAATCTAATAACCAGCGTACGGCATCAAACATATGTATACACATGTCGCCCATAATACCATTGCCATATTCCATAAAACTACGCCACCAGCCGCGGTGGGGCAGTCCGTCAAAAGGGCGCAGGGGAGCGGGGCCTGTCCACATATCATAATCAAAAAAATCGGGTACCGGCTGAAGGGGTGGGTTTTCGTTATTACGCATATGATAATAACAACACATTTCCACATGCGATACTTTGCCCAGTAAACCGGCATCAACAATATGTTTTTTGGCATCTATCAGGTGTGGGGTGCTGCGGCGTTGGGTACCTACCTGCACCACTTTATTATACTTGCGTGCTGCGGCCAGCATGGCTTCGCCCTCCAGCACATCTACGCTTATGGGTTTTTGTACATATACATGCGCACCAGCCTGTATGGCCGCAATGGTTTGCAGGGCATGCCAATGGTCAGGTGTGCCAATTAACACAATATCGGGTTTGGCTTCGGCCAGCATGTTACGGTAATCCTTGTATAAAGCGGGTGGCTTTTGTGCGGGTTGGCGCTGTTGTACCAGGGCGGCGGCTGACTGTAACTGATGCTGGTCTGCATCGCACAATGCCACTACCTGCACGGGGGCTACCTGCATTAGCCTGAACAAATCGCTTTTGCCATACCAGCCGGTACCAATTAAAGCCACCCGCCTTACCGGGCCTGCAGTATACCTGTGCATACCATTGGCACGCAATGCAGTAAATGCCAATGCGGCGGCACTGATTTGTAAAAATTGACGGCGGTTGCGGGGATGCTGAGACATGGCAATAATTAGTTTTGGTGATGCAAAGAATGCAATGTGCTTTCTAAAGATAAAGCAGTTTATGGTAAAGCCGGTACTATGCAGGTGTGCAACAATAGAATTTTTTATGAGCCCGGCAGAAGTATTTTATGGCATCGCCGCTTGCGTCGCACTCTTGTACTGTAGTAACAGCAGGGAGCAGGAAAAGGCGGGTGGGGGGATGTGCGGGTATACGGGTGTGAAGATGTGCGAGTAGGGCATTATGGAAGACAATCGTTTTCTAGAGTGCTTTAGTACCTATTTCTATCGAACAAAGTTTTAATCAAGCTCTTGCCATCAAAGATTTCCAATTTAAAAATAAAAAACTGGTTTGCAAGCTTACTATTTTCGTCAACAGAGAAAGTCTCCCATATTTTTGAGCCATCAATCTCTTTAATTTTTTTTATTATGTTATTTGCACTATCTGCAACGCACAAACTATATTGAAATCGATAGTGGGGAGGGTTAATTATATAAATAAAAAACTGCGTTTCAATTTCATCATTAATTGGATCGGACTGTATAATATTACTGCTTATAAAAAACAAATTACTATTCCAACTGTCAATACTTTTGGTTTCAATAGTTTTATAGTCTAAGTCAAACAATCGAAAGTTATCAAAAGAATAGAACCGGAATTTTGAAATTTCACCTTGTTCATAATCTACCACTGGACCTAAACAAACATCATGAAAAAAAAACTTTTTTTGAAGTAAATTATTTGCAGTGTCATAAAAATAGGAATACCCATTTATTTCTCCATCTGCATAGATATCTTCTGTCATCACATTGCCATTAGAGTAATAAGTTAATTCTTTCCCGTTTAGAGTGTCATTTTTGTATGTCGCTTCCCTGATAATAGTGTTTGTTGAAGTGTCATAAAACTTAATAACCCCGTTATAAATAGTGTCCTTATCAATTTTAATTATACCCTCAACAAATTCTCCATCCACCATGATTCTTTTAGTCTGAGGTTGACAAGAAACTATGCAACAAATAATGAAACCGAATAAATATTTGAGGTAAGTCATCCGCCTGAAATTTTTTGAGGGTCTTGTAATAAAGCTGTTATCTCAAAAATAGCTGAACTAAATAGCCTCGCCAAAAAAATCCAACTAATGATAATCCGTACTTTTCTCTTATGTTTTTTAAATAAAACTATACAGCCCGGTTAAGTATTTGCTTAACCGGGCTGTATGTATTGGCACTTGTATTTATGGGCGTTGTTTTTCTTGAACTACACACTTGGTTTTTTTGCTACCATGGTAAGAATGGTGCCAATGCCTATATGTTCATTGTTGGCATCTAAAATTTCTACATACCATTTTACAATGCCTTTGGCAATATCGTTTTCGTCTTTGGTTTCCTGGGCAATTTTTTCTTTGCAGGTAAACCGTACATGTATGGTAGTGCCGGCATAAACGGGTTTGGTAAAACGCATTTCGTCAATGCCATAATTTAGTAATACCGGGCATTTGGCGCTGTTTTCAACAAATAAACCAGCGGCAGCACTCATAATTAAATATCCATGCGCTACGGGGTGTTCAAATAAAGTCCCCTCAAGCGATGTATGATCCGTATGCGCATAAAAATGATCCCAGCTTAAGTTGGCAAAAGCTTTTATATCCGCATCGGTAATGGTTCTGTTACCGGTAATCAGCTGGTCGCCTACCAGTATTTCTTCAAAATATTTTCTAAAAGGATGAATGTTGTCTAACCGCCCTTTGGCGCCTTGTTGGTATACATTGGTTACTGCCGTAAGGGTGGTGGGCGAACCCTGCACCGCAACCCGCTGCATATAATGTTTTACCCCACGCACCCCACCCATTTCTTCGCCACCACCTGCACGGCCCGGGCCTCCATGCACCAATAGCGGCAATGGCGAGCCATGACCAGTACTTTCTTTGGCGCAATCGCTGTTTAAAATAAGTATGCGGCCATGATAACATCCTGCACCCAGCACATATTGTTTGGCAATGGCATCACTTGCCGTTACAATAGAAGTACATAAGGAGCCTTTTCCCATGCGGCTTAAGTGTATTGCTTCATCCATATCCGTATAGGGCATCAGGGTGGCCACGGGGCCAAATGCTTCTACCTCATGTACAGCTGTGGAATCCAAAGGCTGCTGATTTAATAATAATAGCGGACTCATAAAAGCACCTTTCTCCGCATCAGCATCAATTACAGAAACGCTATCCAGTGAACCATAAATCAGTTGCGAAGAGGCCAACAGTTTTTGTACCTGTTCCCTTACCTCATTGCGTTGTGCCTGTCCGGCCAGTGCACCCATTTTTACCTGACCATTTAAAGGGTTGCCAATGGTGGTTTGGGCCAATGCGGCAGATAAGGCCTGCTGCACTTCATCAACCCTATCCGCAGGCACAAATATGCGGCGGATAGCTGTGCATTTTTGCCCGGCTTTTGTAGTAATTTCTTTGCGCACTTCCTTTATAAAAATCTCCCATTCGGGCATTGCCGGGTTAATGTCATTACCCAAAACAATGCAGTTTAGCGAATCGGCTTCCATGGTAAATGGCACATTCTCTTTAAGTATATTGGGGTTGCTTTTAAGTAGTAAACCCGTTGACGCCGAACCAGTAAACGTAACCGTATCCTGCGAACTAAGCAGATCCAGCATATTGCCGGTACTGCCGCACAATAGTTGTAGCGCCCCTTTTGGCAAAATGCCCGAAGCATCAATTTCCCTAACCACGGCTTCCGTTAAAAAGGAAGTAATACTTGCTGGTTTAACAATCCCAGGCACACCTGCCAGCAGGTTAACCGCAATTTTTTCCAACATACCCCATACGGGGAAATTAAAGGCATTAATATGCACCGCCACCCCTTCTTTGGGCACCAATATATGCTGCCCAATAAAAGTGCCGTTCTTACTAAGCTGATGGCTTTCGCCATCCAAACAAAAACTTTCATCGGGAAATTTGCGGCGTAACGATGCATTAGCAAACAGATTACCTATGCCGCCTTCAATATCAACCCAGCTATCTGCTTTGGTAGCTCCTGTAGCATAACTAAGGGCATAAAATTTATCCAGGTGTTTTTGTAAATGCAAAGCCAGTGCACGCAGCATTAGCCCTCTTTGCTGAAATGTCATTTTACGTAGGGCCGGTGAACCGGTTGTTCGGGCATAGTGCAGAATGGCATTAAAGTCAAGCCCTTTTGTAGTGGCTATGGCAATAGGGTTTCCATTAACGGCATTTAATAAAAGCTGACCATCTCCATCACCTTCTATTCTTGTCCCCAAAATATAGTTGCCCAGTTTTTGCATAATGTTTTTTTAGTATTTCAAAGCTAACAAATGATAGCAAGAGAATCTGTATAGGAAATAAAATTTCTATATAACTAACAAAATCTTTTGTAGATAAATTCCGTTTATGAAGTGATTCTATGGATATACCTTTTTCAGGCTGTATCTTTACACCAATAGCCAATTACCTAAAACTATTGAAAAGCAATGCCAAATAACAATACAATAGCTGCTGCAATTACTTGTATGGGTGGATATGTTCCCGACTACAAATTAACCAATCAGGTACTGGAAACACTTGTACAAACAAATGATGAATGGATTACTACCAGAACAGGTATTAAGGAAAGAAGGAAGTTAACAGATACCACCAAAGCTACCAGCGATTTGGCAATTGCTGCTATCAACGAAATCTTACGCAAAAAACAGCTCGACCCCAAAGAAATAGATTGCATTATTTGTTGCACCATGACACCCGATATGCAGCTTACTGTTACCGGTGCTTTTATTGCCACCAGCATTGGTGCTATTAATGCCTGGGGCTACGATTTTACAGCTGCCTGTTGTGGCTTTTTATTTGGTTTAACCACAGCCGCCAGTTATATAGAAAGCGGCCGTTACAAAAAAATTATTGTGGTAGGCGCAGATAATATGACCAAATTTGTTGATTATACCGATCGCAATACCTGTATTCTATTTGGCGATGGTGCTGCCGCAGCATTGGTAGAACCCTGCACTGATACAACCGTAGGTATAAAGGACAGTGTGTTTCACAGCAACGGCGAAGGCCGGGCATTAATGCACCAAAAAGCAGGTGGCTCATTAAACCCCGCCACACACGAAACCGTTGAGAAAAGAGAACATTTTGCCTTTATGGATGGCAAAGCCGTGTTTAAATATGCCGTTACAGGCATGGCAGATTCCAGTAAAGCAGTGATGGCAAAAAACAATTTAACACCGGATGATATTGCATGGGTAGTTCCGCACCAGGCTAACCTGCGTATTATTGATGCAGTGGCCGCAGATATTGGTTTACCCATGGAAAAAATTATGCTGAATATTGAAGAATATGGCAATACCATTGCAGCCACTATTCCCTTATGTTTATGGCAGTACGAACCCCAGCTAAAAAAGGGCGATAATATTGTTATTGTATCTTTTGGCGGCGGTTTTACCTGGGGCGCCACCCTAATAAAATGGGCCTATAATGGTGCCGATTTTGCCGGTAAATAAAATGGGCAACCAACCCTAAAGTTATACAATCCCTGTTGCCAGTAAACAGGTAATTTTAAAATAAAGCCAGTAAAGAATTATTGGCCCTGCAGCTATACACCTATTTAGCTTCACTTGCGTCGCACACTTGTGCGCCTGTAATTTGGGGCAGCTTTCAATAGCCTGTAAACACGGTGTTTTATTATCGGTTATTCAAACTGCTTTTCTACTGGCTTTTGCTATAATGAAGTTTATTCTTACTAATAACCCGCCACACTATCATTACCACGAATGTCTGCTGCCACTTCTCTTTTGCCGTTGGGTAATATTTTAATTAATTCAGTACGGCCAATAGTGCCAATATTTCTAAGTTTATAACCCATTTTTTCCAGCGCCAGCTTTGTGCTGACAGAAAAATTATTTTCAATCATAACTTCGTCAGGCAGCCATTGGTGGTGAAATTTGGGACTATTTACGGCATCAGCCGCATTCATATTAAAGTCAATAACATTTACAATACTTTGAAACACCGATGTGGGTATGGTGGTGCCACCGGGTGTGCCCACTACCATAAATGGTTTGCCATTTTGTAATACCAATGTGGGTGTCATAGAGCTTAGCATTCTTTTGCCGGCAACAATGGCATTGGCTTCGCCGCCAACGGCGCCATACATATTGGGTACGCCTGGTTTTATGCTAAAATCGTCCATTTCATCGTTTAAAATAAATCCTGCGCCACCAACTACAGTGCGGCTACCATAACTGCCGTTTAAGGTAGTGGTTACCGCTACCATATTGCCTTCAGCATCAATAATGCTGATATGGGTAGTTTGATCACTTTCGTGAATGGTGCCTGCTTTTATCTCTTTACTTACAGAGGCTTTATTGGGGGAATAATCTTTCATTCGTTCGGCCAAATAAGCATCGCTGATAAGTGTTTCTTGCGGCACTTTCCAAAAGTCCGGGTCTCCCATATGCGTAGCCCTGTCGGCATAAGCACGGCGTTCTGCTTCAATCATCAATTGCACACTTTGCGGGGATTGAAAACCGTATGATTTTACCGGGTATTTTTCAATCATCTTTAGCATTTGGGCCAATAATATACCCCCACTGCTGGGTGGCGGAAAGCTGATGATATTGTAACCCCGGTAATTAAAACTTACAGCTTTTCTTTCTTTTGCTGTATAGTTTTTTAAATCATCCAAGGTTATAAAACCATTGCCCCGGTTCATTTCGGCTACAATTAACTGTGCGGTTTCACCTTCATAAAAACCTTTGGCGCCATTATCTTTTATCCGTTGCAGGGTGGCCGCCAGTTCTGGTTGCACCAGTGTATCGCCAGCTTTCCAGGGCTGTGCTTTTACCAATGCGGTTGGGCGGGTAGAATACTGTTGAAAATCTTTGCGGTTTTCATTAAGGCCTTCTGCTTCCTCGGCACTTATTACAAAACCATTGGCTGCAATATCTATAGCAGGTTGTATTAAAGTGGCAAAAGGTAATTTGGCATACTTGGCAGTAGCAAATAAACCAGCCACTGTACCGGGTACGCCTGCGGATAAATGGCCAGACTCAGACAAAGCATTTTGCGGGTTGCCTGCTTTATCCAGGTACATATCCCGGGTAGATTTTGCCGGGGCCATTTCCCTGTAATCTAGGGCTATTTGGGTGCCATCTTTTTTTCTGGCCATTAAAAAACCACCTCCACCAATATTACCGGCACCGGGGTAAACCACCGCAAGGGTTAACTGTGTAGCAATCATGGCATCAAAGCCATTTCCACCTTGCTGCAGAATGGCTAAACCCACTTCGCTTGCCAACGGGTGTGCACTGGCTACGCAAGCTTTATTAAATGTGGCTATTTTTACTATTTTGTAGTGATATGGATCTACCGTTTTACCTGCACCTACAATATTTTTTGACTGTTGCGCAACAACCATACTTATAAAACATGCGGATACCAATACGGAGATAAGCTTCTTATTCATACCAACAAATGTAGGCTTTTGCATTAAAATGAGTAAGGTTGTGCAGCTTTTGTAAGCAGGAAAAGCCTGGTGTGCTGCCATAATATTGGAACGTACAAGTGTGCGACGCAAGTAAAGCTGCATTGCTGCCTGCTGCCGGGCTACAAATAGTATTGCGTCTTTACAGCATGGGCAAAAAAAAATCCCGATGCCAGCACCAGGATTTTTAAATTATTTTTTTAGTTGTTTATCTTTTTTGTCTGCTCTTAGGGAAGAAATTACCATTCTTTAATTTAGAAGAAGTACCTTCTGCCGGGCCAAAGTGGCTCATGGCACAACGGAAACCTGTAGTGCTGCTGCTTTGATCTTCCTGCATAAAGCGGCGTGAGCCAGGGCTAAGCCAGTAAGCCATATCCATCCAGCTGCCACCTTTAATTACCCTTGATTTATCGTTTATTAAAGTGGTAATACCATAGCCATAGGTAACGTTACTTATAGAATCACCATCCAGATAGTTAATAGCATAGGAATGCTGGTAGTTAACACGGTTTACTATATCTGAATCGTTTTCTGGTATATATTTCAGGCGACCTAAACTATCACGCATATTACCTTGTCCGCCGCTAACATCTACTTTTGTAAATACGTTACCACGGTAAGGGTTTAAATCATCTTCTTCCAGGTTGGTTAAAGGCCTGTAAACATCGGCAACCCACTCGTTAACGTTACCACTCATATTATATACACCAAAACCATTGGCGAAGAAAGATGTAACTGGTGCAGGGATAGCTGCACGGTCGTTCAAGCCACCGGGGGTACCCATATAGTCGCCATTACCACGTTTAAAGTTGGCTAAGAAAGCACCTTGCCAGGCACCTTGTTTGGTTGAGCGCAGGTTATCGTAACCATCATTCTTCCATGCATAGATTTGTTTATTGGCAATTAATTCCTCACCTCTTTTCTTTTCAGATTTGCGGGGTTGTGGGTTTTCGCTAATATAACCGTAGGCGGCATATTCCCATTCTGCTTCTGTTGGTAAACGGTAATCGGGGAAGAGGATACCATCGGTAAAATCAACCTTTGTTCTGGGGCGGCCTTGAGCATCCAATAAAGCATTGCCTTTCTTTTTAGGCTTGCTGGGTATACCATCGTATTCGCCCATTAAATAACTTTTGGTATTAAAGTTATCCTGACCACCACCATTTAGCTCCTGTTTAATTACGTTTTTGTTCTGATAGCCTTCCTGAATTAATGCATTTTCGTTTACACGATCGGTTCTCCACACGCAAAAATCGTAAGCCTGTTTCCAGCTAACACCCACTACAGGGTAATAATTATAAGAAGGATGGCGGAAGTAAAATTCTACATAAGGTTCATTATAGGCCAGTTCGCTACGCCATACCAGTGTATCAGGGTAAGCACCACGCAAAACTGCTTCGTATTGCGGATCTGAGAAAACATTATTCAACCAGTGCAGGTATTCGCGGTAATGCACATTGGCAACTTCTGTTTTATCAATAAAGAATGAGTTAACGGTAACACGGCGGGGCGTATTATTCCAGTCGCCCATCACATCTTCCTGTGCGGCGCCCATGGTAAAAGTACCACCTTGTACAAAAACAAGGCCCGGACCAGTTTTTACATCCTTGGCTTTAAATACATAGTATCCGCCCTGGTTTTTATCGTTATAATTCCAGCCGGTAACATCAGATTTTTCGGGTTTCCTTTTAAAAATGCTGCCATTTTTACAAGAAGCGAAGCCCAGTAAGGCCGCTATAAATAAAGCGTTTCTCAGTAATTTATACATTGTGAACACCAGTTTTGCTTGATATTAAACGTAGCTATTAACAGATTATTGTATATAAACTGTTGCATTTTGCGAATATATACGATTTTAGAAACGAAACCTGCAAATGGGTGCATTTATCAGTGATAACCTAAGTAATATGGTACTGTTAAAAATCTTTTTTGGCAGCCACATACCAGAACTCATTTTTTTTCGTATAAGTATATAGCCCATCGCATTACCCTTAAAAACAGAGTAGAATTATATTTTATTTACTTTTTTGGTTTATGTTGGGTACAAAACTAAAATGTATCATATTTGCCGTAGCTTAGCAGCTATTGCTACCTACAATAACCAAAATAATAAGTGTTTATCGATCAAATATCTACTCATTAACACAGCTGAAACAAACATTGCTTTTTTTATTGTTGTAATCTTATTGTTCAGCTAATTTTACAAAAGTCAAAAAACATAAATTTCGATGATGCGACAAACATTGAGTGCAGTAGCCGTATTATTTATTACCACTATGGTAAGCAATGAAAAAGCAATTGCACAAACTACCGATCCTGTGAATATTGTAACCACTGCTGTACCTTTTTTAAGAATTTCACCTGATGCAAGGGCAGGTGGTATGGGCGATGTAGGTATTGCAACAGCCCCCGATGCCAATGCTGGTTTCTGGAACCTGGCTAAAACGCCATTTGCCAAAGGCCGTTCTGGTTTAGGTGTAACTTATACCCCCTGGTTAAAAGATATTGCACAGGATGTGTATATGGCTACTGTTTCAGGTTACCATCAGTTAGACGATGAGCAAGCCATTTCAGGTGGTATTCGTTATTTCAACCTCGGTCAAATACAATTTGTAGATTTTGCAGGTAACCCACTTAATACAAGCCGCCCCAGGGAGTTTGCATTGGATTTTGGCTACTCCAGAAAATTGGCTGATAACCTTAGTATTGGTGTGGCCTTGCGGTATATTAACTCCAATCTGGCAAATGGCAGTTTTAATGGGGTAACCTATAAAGCAGGTAATTCCATTGCGGCGGATCTTTCTTTATACCATAACGGATTGGATGATAACGGCCAGGGTTTAACCTATGGCATCAATATCTCCAACCTCGGTACAAAAATTGGTTATACCAACGATGCCAAATCAAAAGATTTTATACCCGCTAATTTTGGTGCAGGCATAGCGTACACCTGGGCAGTAGACGAAACCAGCAAGTTTAGTCTGGCACTTGATGTTAATAAATTGCTGGTACCTGCCACACCAGTTGCAACCGGCGATTATAGTACCGATTCAGCAAATATTGCCGATTACAGAACAGCCAGTATTTTTAACAGCTGGTTTAAATCATTTAGTAATAAAGCAATCACTTTTTCTGGTGGAGCAGAATATACCTATAACGATCAGTTCTCTTTAAGGGCTGGCTATTTTTACGAAGGTAAAAACCAGGGTGGCAGACGCTATTTTACTGCCGGCGTTGGGTTAAAATACAATGTTTTCGGGTTTAATTTTTCTTATCTGGCACCATCGGGTAATGGCGTTACGCGTAACCCTCTATCCAATACCCTGCGTTTTGGTATCCTGTTCGATCTGGATGCCGATGCAAGTGCCTATTAATTGGGGCGTGCCCCTTCGGGTCGGGCTATTCGCTGCAAGTCCTCGCTGCGCTGTGGGCTTTCCGCTACTATCCCTCACGCAATCATATCATCAACACTACAGAAGTATATAATTTATAAAGCGAAGGCAACACCTTCGCTTTATTTTTTTATTTTATGCTGTTTTTCAAAAGTACATTTGCAGCATTTCGTAAAAAGCGGTTATGGTGCTACTATACAGCATAACCGGCAAAACCATAAAAATGGGTATACGTATAGGCATGGGTGTAGATTTTCACCAACTGGTAGAAGGCAGGGATTTATGGATTGGCGGCGTAAAAATACCGCATACCAAAGGTGCATTAGGCCATAGCGATGCAGATGTATTGCTGCATGCCATTTGCGATGCATTGCTGGGCGCCGCCTGTTTAGGCGATATAGGCGTGCACTTCCCCGATACATCGGCTAGTTTTAAGAATATAGATAGTAAAATTTTACTGCAAAAAACCTTTGATCTTATTACTGCCGAAGGCTATAGCATCATTAATATAGATACTGCCCTTTGTTTGCAGCAGCCTAAAATAAAACCATTTGTGCCCGCCATGCAAAAAGCCATAGCAGGCATATTGGGTCTAAGGGAAAAAGATGTGTCAATAAAAGCCACCACTACCGAGCAAATGGGTTTTGTGGGCCGTGAAGAAGGTCTAATGGCATATGCTACTGTTTTGTTACAATCTGTAAACTAAGCAGTCAAGTATATTTATTAAGTTTTAGTTGCAAGTTCATTTAATTAGTTTTGCCACTGTGGATTCCATTACTGTAAACATCATTAATACGTCTGAAAATGCCTTGCCGTCTTACGCTACTGCAGGTGCGGCCGGCATGGATATAAGGGCAAATATCGATACCTCTATTGTACTGCAGCCAATGCAGCGTATGGCGGTACCTACCGGGCTTTTTATAGAACTACCAGCTGGTTACGAAGCACAAATAAGGCCACGCAGTGGTTTGGCACTTAAACAGGGTATTACCTGTTTAAACACCCCTGGTACTATTGATGCAGATTATCGTGGAGAAATTAAGGTAATATTGATTAATCTTTCTACCGAACCACAAAGCATTGAAAATGGTGATAGAATTGCACAGCTTATTGTGCAGCAGGTATCGCAGGTGCAATGGGTACAGGTAGCTCAAATAACTGAAACAGACCGTGGCACAGGAGGATTTGGACATACAGGTAAACATTAAACCTTTTACATGAAGCAAATAGCATATTGTATTGTATTTATAGCCTTTATAGCAGGCTGCCGCCCGGCAAAAAAAGTACAACGCATACAGGATGCCATGAATAAAAAAGATACTGCACAAACAGTAGTTGTGGCTCCTCAAAAAATCACCATCGATTCTTTTTCTATAGTAAAAAGCATTATTGGCAACCTGGAACAACACCGTATTGATTTTACTACGTTTTCTGCCAAAGTAAAGGTAGATTATCAGGGAAAAGAAGGTGGCGAACAAAATGCTACGGCTTATATAAGGGTTCAGAAAGACAGTATTATATGGATATCATTAACCGGTGCATTGGGTATTGAAGGTATTAGGCTTGAAGTGTTTAAAGACAGTTTTAAGCTGATGAATAAACTGGAGAAAACCTATCAGGAGAGAAGCGTAGCCTATTTACAGGAAATAACAGAAGTGCCTTTTGATTTTTATTCGCTGCAGGATTTGATTATTGGCAATCCGGTTTTTATTGACAGTAACGTGATATCCTACACGGCCCGTGAAAATGAATTACTGGTGTTAATGGTAGGCAATGTGTTTAAGCATATGATTACATTGGAAAATAAAAACTTTAATGTAGTACATAGTAAACTGGATGATATAGACCCATTACGTAACCGTACCTGCGATATCACCTACGATGGTTATGAAAATACAGCCGGCAATTATTTTTCTACCAAAAGAAGAATAACCGTAGCCGAAAAATCGAAGTTGGATATTGACCTGGAATTTAAGGGCTATACCTTTAATAAGCCGCAGGATTATCCATTTAACGTTCCTAAAAATTATAAGGTAAAGTAATAATAGCTTTATTGGAACGTTACCATAATAATAAAATACAAGGTTGTTTTGCCGGGCAATGTACAGAACGCTGCAGTGTGCGACGCAACAGGGATTAATAGCAATTCAAGGCCTGGCCAATAACGCCTTTGTACTGCGAAAAAAAATATTTTAACGGGCAAAATTATTTAAGCAAATGATTAAAAAACTTATTTTCTTTATATGCCTTAGTCTGGTGGTTGTTACTGTGCATGCACAGGAAACTAAAGAAGAAATTCAGAAAAAACAACAACAGCTTTTACAGGAGATAACCCAACTTAATCAAACCCTTAACCAGATTAAGAAAAATAAAAAGCAATCCTTAACCCAACTGGCACTGGTACAGAGAAAAATACAGGCACGCCAGGAACTGGTAAACAATATTAACAGGGATTTGCGCCGGTTGGATGATAATATTTATACCAATCAGTTACAGATTTACAGGTTAAAAAATGAGCTGGATACCCTAAAAGGTCAATATGCTAAAAGCATTGTTTTTGCCTATCAAAACCGCAGTAATTACGATTACCTGAACTTTCTTTTTTCTGCTGCTTCTTTTAACGATGCAGTTAAACGTATAGCCTATTTAAAAAGCTATCGTCAATACCGCGAAACACAGGTGAGTAATATTCAAAAAACGCAGGCTTTACTATTGCAACAAATTCAAACACTCAATTTTAATAAGGCAGAAAAAAGCACTTCGCTAAAAGAACAAAGCAAACAGCTAACGGTACTGGCAGATGACAGAAAAGAAAAAGATCTGGTAGTAAAAGAATTAAAAAACCAGGAAAATGATATTGCCGCACAGTTAAAGGATAAAGAAAGAACCCGGCAAAAACTGGCACAGGCCCTGCAAACCATTATTAAAAGGGAGATAGAAGCGGCCAAAAAGAAAGAACAGGAAAGATTGGCCAAACTAAAAAAAGACGAAGAGGAAAAGAAAAAGGTACAGGCACAATCGGGTACAACAGCTAAAACAGATAATAAAACAACTACTGATAACAGCAATGTAAAAAGTAATACGGAAGTGAGTGGTGGGGTAACCAGCCCTAAATCTAATCGCGTATATAGCCCGTTTGAATCTACTACCGAGGAAGCAAATGTATCTATCAACTTCGAAAATGGACGAGGCCGTTTGCCATGGCCAATAGATCAGGGAATGGTATCTACCCATTTTGGACCTTATCAAATACCCGATACCAAATTAAAGGGCGATATGCCAGGTGTAGAAATTTCATTACCCATTGGCGCTAACGTAAAAGCGGTAGCTGATGGAGTTGTATCTGCCGTTTTTGATATGGGCACAGGTCAGGCCATTGTAATACGCCATGGTAAATATTTTACTACCTATAGCAATATAACTAATCCGGCAGTTGAAAAAGGGCAGCAGGTAAAGGCGGGTAAAGTTCTTGGTCGCTCAGCAGCAGGTTTTAGTGGCGAAGGACAAATTATTTTTATGGTAACCAACGAAAAAAATGTGAACCTCAATCCTGAAAGCTGGCTAAAACCACGATAATTTATTTTAAATACATCACCAATACCGCTTTTGTACAAAGGCGGCATTGGTATGTAATAACACTATCAGATAACTTATTATTTTGTAGCCGGCAGCAGATAACAAATTTGGCTTTACTTGCCACGCTCGGTTCGGGGTTCTTCTTTCATGGCAGCAAAAAATATAAAAGATACAATAGGCTAGAAACTACTCAACAAATAAATATGAGTTGGCTTATTCAACCTTTTTTCGCAATACCAGTGGTTCATTAAAAAGTGAATATATTTTTTCGAAAAAATCTTTGATAGCCATATAATCCTCCTTAGCAAAAATGGCATTATTTAAATCAAAATTGTTTCGAACTACCAGTTCATTATTGCCCTTAAATATCTCTCTTGTAAAAACAATACTGCTATCTGCCATTCGTAATATTTTATTTCTAGGTAACTCATCAAGCACAAAATTATCGGGCATACTAAAATGTAAATAATTAGAAAAATGCTGGTTACTGCCAAAATCAATATCACTGTTGCGTGTACTATCCGTAAAAGGGTTTTTATGAAACATAGAAAACGTAAAAGGGTTTATAAAAAACAAATCCCCGGTATTGGTTAATGCAGAATGAAAATAAAGCTGGTGCAAAAAGGGTTCAGCTGGGTTGTCAGCATTTTTCTTTTGGGTAGAATCAATAATAATATCGGCCAGCTCCAGGCTTATAAAGTCTTTCTCCCTTTCCTGTTTCTTTTTATCATCAATTTCTTTTTCTTCTTCCATTCTTTCTGCTTTGGCATAATCTTTATAACTAAGTGCTGCTAAAGCATGCAAAACACCGGTACTATCTATTGTTCCCTCAATATTTACGGTAGTACTTATTAATGGCCTGATATCGGCAATGGTTACAAACCTGTTCTCGGTATTATCAATTATATAGCAACTACGGTTTATAATATTCATGGGGGGAATGGTATAATTAATATATTCCTGAGTGGCATCCAGTACATAGTTTTCAGTACTGTCTAGTACAAGCACATCCACCCCGTTAAACTGCCCTAAACTGGGGAAATTCATATCTATTTTACCGTTTTCTCTGGTACTTATTAATAGAGGGTAACAGGGTACATTCACTTTTTTTAATAGATTAATTAATGTGATATTTATCTCCGCACTATTCCCACTTTTTGAAGCCCAACTTTCATTAATATCTTCTGCAAATAAGGTTTGTTCTTTATCCCATTTAACCTGCTTTTTCACCAATTCAAAAACGGCATTTATTTTAGCTGTGGTAGCAGGCATTTTTTTGATGCTATCCAAGGCCTTTTCAGTTCCTTTTATATTGGTGGTAAACTGGCCCCCAAAATTGGCAGAATATAAAAGCCCCATATTATACATATTCCAGGCAATTTTTGGATCTGATACCATGGATGAGAAAAAACCTCTCCTAAAATTTACAGCAAATTCTACCCTTTGCAAATTGTCTTTTATAGAGCTCATTAAAGGCTCCATTTTAAAAGAAGGCAAATTGTGCAGATAATATCTTTTTAACACCATTTCTTTAGCCACACTTTTGCTGGTAATAGTATCCTCCTCAACAGCGGAATTAACTACAAAATGGGTGTTTATTTTGGTAGATAAAGGCGCCACCACTGTACAAACAGACAACCTGGTTGGAATCAGGTCCTGAAAAAGCCATGGCTCAGGGGTGCTGGCATATTTTCTAATTTTGGTATAGGCGTATTCTATAACGGCACCCGTTTTTAAACCTGGAAAAGTAAAACGCAAAGCATTCATACCGTTTTTGCCTTCTGCTTTATCCTGCAGGATATCTTTTTTATCAATATGGTGTTTAACTACATTATTATTGGCATCCAGCTCATACCAATACGCATCAATCTCAGTAATTTTTGAAATTTTATTTTTAGCTGAATAAGGAATAGAAATACTGGCATATGCAAAGCCACTTTGTTTGAAAATTTTTAACCGCACCCGGCGGTCATAAATAATTTTACTGTAACCAGTACTTTCATTAAAAGTAATTTCGGCCCTTTCTTCATTAATTAAAAACATGGCTGGTGCATCCTGCTCAAAATCACATTCTTTCATTTGTAACTCAGCTGCACTAACATCGCCAAATGCGGGAAGTTTTAATTGCGCTTTTCCTGGAATACTGCATATAAAAAGCACTATAGTTAATAAGGGTAGGTAGTGTTTCATAAACGGAATTATAACTAAAAATAGGAAAGTTTATTTTTATTTTCTTATCCTACATTGTTTAATTCTAATTAAAATATAGAAAGCTGGTCAACCTTTAAACACAAAGTCTAATGCCTATCTTTAATGCAGTAATGAAACGTAAACAAACCATAATTGCAGTAATGCTGCCGCTATTGCTGGCATCAAATATATACATACTTATAAACCGCAATGATGGGTATAAATACATGCCCTATACAAGCTATAATCAGTTGTATGTAACTGATGCCAGCCTGTATATTCAGGAATTGTTTTTTACGCCAGATTCCTTACAAATTACCTTATCCCAGCAACCGGAAAATAGTTCCTGCCGGCTGATGGTGGATACATTGCCCCACACCATTTTAATAAAAACGCATAATAATCAACTTGTTATTCCAATTAGTAGTGGCTTGCACCAGTATACAATTGAGTTTGCTAATAAGGGATTCAAAACCATTCGATGCACTATTGACCATGATACTTTTAAGAATCCGGTGGTGAATGAATGGCTGTATTGCAATATACCGGGCCCGGGCATCAGCCCTAATGCATTACACACCTGGCTGGATGGTGCCAAAAACTATACTACCCAATCATTGGCAGCGGCCAGGCAATTACTAATGCAAAACACCCGTACTTTTCAATACTCAAATGATAGCGCACAGCTGTTGGCCATTGCCCGGTTTTGTGCTGGTTTGTGTAATGCTGCAACAGGTGCATCAGGCGATAGTTTGGGTAGCATGGCGCCATTGGAACAAATACATTTAGCGCAACAATGCCAGGCACATATGGATTGCGGTAACTACGCTGCCATTATGCAATATTTACTGGTGGCAGCCAATTTGCCCAACCGGGTAATTACCTATCAGGGGCCGGCGGGTAACTGGCGCTATGGCGTGCATTATATGAACGAAGTTTACCTGCGTCAACAGCAGCAATGGGTATTGGTAGATGCCCTTAATAATATTTATATGCCGCATGATAGTACCCGGTTTTATAATGCGGCCGATGTAAGAAAAATAACCGCTACCAATGGGTTTTCGGGTAAATATATTTACAGCTTTTATAATGATTCACTGGTGCAGCAACCCTATTCCGTAAAACAGCAATTGCACACTTATTATAATGGCAATGGCAGCAATATTTGCTACCTGCATCCCGGCGGACCAACCACCGTTAATAGCTTTGATGCTTTTTTGGAATTTTATTCCTTTAGCCGCGATTACGATTTATACAGCGATGAACATCAAAACAACTGGGCAAAAATTATTGTAAAAGAATTGGCGGCTATGGCTTTTGTTGTGCTCTTTATTTATTTTATTGTTATTAGTTTTTTTGGCCGTTACAGCAAGGTAAAAAAACAGCCATAACAATTTTATGGGCCCGGCTACAAGGCAAAAATTGGCTTTACTTGCGTCGCACACTTGTACGGTAGAAACCTTATTGGGCAAAGCCAATGGCAATTAATTGTATGTTTAAGTAAGGAATAATAGTTGTTGTAATAATTAATTACTGCTGCCACAACGCTGTGCAGTACAAGTGAGTGACACAAGTAAAGCTGCATAGTATTACCATTGCCTGAAACCAAATAAGGTTGTTGAAAAAAGAAAGATTTTATTAGCGGCTTACATGCAGCAGGTGTTTGTCTTTAAAAGATTCTTCCCTGAAAATATTTTGTATGGCCACCATTCTTGGTCGCACATCACTTTCAAAAATTTCTACGGTTAAATCGCCGCCTTTTAAACAAATTAAGCCATTAGGCATTTCTTGCTGGCCACCTTTTTTAAGCAGGGGTTTGCTCCAGGTCCACAAATCTTTTAAAGGCGCCACGGCACGCGAAACGGCAAAGTCAAATTTTCGGGTTTTAATATCTTCGGCACGGGTATGCTGGGTGGTAACATTTTTTAGACCAATGGCTTCGGCAATACCATTTACTACTTTTAATTTTTTACCAATACTATCCACCAAAAGAAATTCAACTTCGGGGAAAAAAATAGCCAGGGGTATACCCGGGAAACCGCCGCCGGTACCAATATCAATTACCTGTGTGCCGGGGTTAAATTCAATAAAAGCAGCAATGCTTAATGAATGCAATACATGCTTTTCATACAGGCCATCCATGTCCTTTCTGGAAATAACATTAATCTTACTATTCCAATCGGTATACAAGTCCTGCAAGGCAGCAAACTGTTGCAATTGTGCAGGTGTAAAATCGGCAAAATATTTTAGCAGTATTTCCATAAAACTTGTTGATAGTGTTTATTGGGTAGAAAGCATTAATTCCAGTTTTTTGCCGGTTTTTTTAATAGTGCAGGTGCATATAACAGGTAATAGAAAAACATCCATATATCCAGCAAAATAAAATAGGGCCACAAATCGGCTTCGTTTAGTTTGTGCATGCATTTATACCAAACAATGCCTTGTATTATAAGGCGTAAGCCAAATACTGCCAGCGCCAGCCACCAGTTAAATAAAATAGCGGCGGCAATGCCTAATGGGTATACCAGCATTTGAGTTACAGAATAAAGACCCAATAAAAACTTGTGGCTGCTTTTATAATATTTGGAAGTGGTATAATGCCTGAATTTCTGGCGTTGCCAGTTATTCCATGTTTTTTGCGGATCGCTAAGGGTATGCGCATCTTTATCAATAACAATGGTGGTATTGGTGGCAGTAGCCACTTTGTTAATAAACAGGTCATCATCGCCACCGGGGATATGGTTAATAGACGAAAACCCTTTGTTATTAAAAAACAGTTCTTTTTTGTACGAAAGGTTTCTACCCACACCCATATAGGGCTGTCCGGCCAGGGCAAAAGATAAATATTGGGTGGCGCTGTGAAAAGTTTCAAAACGGATAAGCTTGTTTAGCAATCCCGGTAATTTGTGGTAGGCCCCATAACCCAATACAATTTGAATGCCCTCCCTAAAACCATGTTGCATTTTATAAATCCAGTGTTCGCTGGCGGGTACACAATCGGCATCGGATAATAATACAATTTCGTAGCGGGCGGATTTAATACCTATAGACAATGGGAATTTTTTGCCCGGGATCATTTTGGCTTCCTGCGTAAGCTCAATAGGGTTAAGGTGTTTAAACGTTTTCTTAAACTCATCCAGCAGGTATTTTGATTCGTCGCTGCTGTTATCGTTTACCACAATTACTTCGCTGGTGGTTTTGTACTCCTGCACCAGAATACCTGGCAGGTTCTTTACAATATTATCTGCCTCATCCCTGGCGCAAATGATAACACTAACCGGATATTCCTGAGATGATTGTTTAACGGGAGGCTTAAACTGTGCCAGTCTTCTAAAATAAAAAAGATAGTAATACAGCTGAATTGCTATTACTACACAAAAGCCAACAAAAAGGGTAAGTTTCCAAACATCGGATATGTATGATACATCCATAGTGGGCAAAAATAGTTAACCGGCGCCTATTTTACACTTTGAAATGGCTGCTTTTTATAAATCGGTATTTTAAAAGCTGTGAAATGTGCCGGCAGGATAGTATTTAAGCTGTTCATTTACAAGCCGGGAGTACCCAATATGTGATGGGTTTAAAGCGCTATTTTATGATTATCCACCGCTTACCGCAACAGCTATGGGTTATTATTGCCCCCCTTTTTGTTACAGTACAAGAGTGCGACGCAACGGCTGCCTGATAGCAATTCTATTGCCGGGCCCATAAATAGGTACCTATACTTTGCTGAATGATATCGCTTTTTGCTGATTTTTAACCTAAATTGCCAGCTTTAAAAATCTGGCACATGAGAAAACTTATTACTACCGTTATATTGTTGGCATGCATTGTATTAACAGCGCAGGCCCAACTAAAACCTTTAACCGCCGATCAAATGCTGAAAGGCAATACAAAGGGTATTATAGAAACACTACCCAAAGTGGGCGGCTGGAAAGATGACACCCATTATATTTTATACAAACCGCTGGACAAGGGATTTGATACAGTATTGGTGGATGCGGTAAAAGGCACCGAAACACCCTATACCGCTGTAGCAGATGCCAAAGCAAGTGTTGCCGTAAAAAACAATGATATTGTTTTTACAGCGGCCGATGGCAGTACCAAACAGCTTACTCATAATAAAGACGAAGAAAAAAATGCTACCCTATCTCCCGATGGCAGTAAAGTGGCGTTTACCCGCAATAATGATTTATATGTAATTGATATTGCCACCGATACTGAAACACGCCTTACCAGCGACGCTACAGATGTGATTTATAATGGCTGGGCCAGCTGGGTATATTTTGAAGAAATTTTAGGGCGTGCCAGTAAATACAAAGCTTTTTGGTGGAACCCCGATAGCAAACATATTGCCTTTATGCATTTTGACGATACCAAAGTGCCTATGTTCCCCCTGTATGGTGCTGATGGCCAGCATGGCTATGTAGAAAACACCCGCTATCCGCAACCGGGAGATACCAACCCGGCTGTAAAAATGGGTATTGTAGACATTAGCACCCAAAAAACCGTTTGGGCAGATTTTAATGAAAATGACGACCAGTATTTTGGCACCCCTTATTGGTCGCCGGATGGAGGTAGTTTATGGATGCAATGGATGAACCGTAATCAAAACCATTTAATTGTATATGCAGTAAACCCTGCTGATGGCAATAAAGCACCTATTTATGATGAGCAACAAAAATCCTGGGTAAGCTGGCTGGGTAATATTAATTTTCTGCAAAACAATAAAGGCTTTATTATACAAACTGATAAAAGTGGCTGGAGTCATTTATATCAATACGATATGAAAGGCAATCTGGTAAAACAAATTACCAATGGCGACTGGACAGTAAAAGACCTGCTACGCATTGATGAAGCCAAAGGACAGTTGTACTTTACGGCGCGTAAAGAAAACTCAACCAGATTTGATTTATACACCATCAAAATAGATGGCACCAAACTGCAGCGCCTTAGTTTTGGGGAGTATTCACATGCCATCAGCCTTTCTACCAATGCGTCTTATTTTATTAGTACCTATTCTAATGTAAGTACACCCACACAAATGGCTTTACTGGATACCAAAGGCAAACTAATAAAGCAATTGGCCGATAGTAAAGGCGCAGATTTTAATAATTACGCAATAGCCAAAACAGAATTATTGCGGGTAAATACCCCCGATGGCTATGCCTTACCGGTTACCATTACCTGGCCTGTAAATATGGATAGTTCCAAAAAGTACCCGGTGCTTATTAGCATATATGGCGGCCCTAATGCCGGCACGGTTTACGATGGCTGGAAAGGTGTGGGCCAAAACCAATGGTGGGCCAAAGAAGGGCTGATACAGGTGGCGATAGATCATCGTGGCTCTGGTCATTTTGGTAAACTGGGTCAGGATTTTATGTACAAAAACCTGGGCACCTGGGAGATTGCAGATTATACCGAAGTAGTAAAATGGTTAACGGCCAAGCCATTTATTGATAAAAATAAAATAGCCATCACCGGGTTTAGTTATGGCGGCTATGTTACCTGTATGGCATTAACAAAGGGTGCCGGGTACTTTACCCACGGCATTGCCGGCGGCAGTGTTACTGATTGGGCACTTTACGATTCTCACTATGCAGAACGCTTTATGGGTTTACCAAAAGATAATCCCGAAGGATATAAAAACGGTGCAGTAGCCACCTATTTAAAAAACTATACCGGCAACCTGTTGATAGTACACGGCACCATGGACGATAATGTACATATGCAAAACAGCATACAGTTAATAAGTGCACTGGAAGATGCTAAAAAACCATTTGAAATGATGTTTTATCCCGGTGGCCGCCATGGCTGGAGTAACCTGAAAGAAAAGAATGCCCACTTTAATAACGAGAAAACAAAATACTATTATCAGTACCTGCTGGAAAAGCCGGTACCTGCGGAGATTTTACAATAATCTGTACCAGAAAAGAAGGCAATAAGGGCCTTCTTTTTTTATCCTTTATATTTACGCCAAATTAAGAACCTCAAATTTCTATTATGCTATATTCAATGACCGGGTACGGACGTGCAGAACAAACCATTAACGATAAGTTTTTTTTGGTAGAAGTGCGGTCTTTAAATGGCAAGCAATACGATATTCGTTTAAATATGCCTGCCTTATTAAAGCCTTTTGAAATAGACATTAGAAGCATGTTAAACGAAGGTTTATTGCGTGGCAGTATTGAATGTACCATATCATTAAAGCAAAATGGTTCTTCCAAATCGGTAAGTATTAATACCGATATGCTAAAAGCCTATTATGCCCCGGTGGCCGAGCTGGCAAAAGAACTAAACCTGTCTACCGACAATATATTAAGCACCCTGCTAAAACTACCCGATGTGGTATCTGCTTCAACAGAAGTGTTATCCGATGAGGAGTGGGCGCAGTTTAAGCAACTATTGCAAACCGCCATCAATCTGCTGAATAAACACCGCCGCGAAGAAGGCCGCTTTACCGAGGAAGATTTAATTACCCGCATCAATAATATAGAGCAGCACCAGGCCGTTATTGCCACACTGGCACCGCAACGCCGCACCAAAATGAAAGAAGGCTTGCAAAAAGTGCTGGAAGACAATGTGGGCAAAGAAAATTACGATCCCAACCGCCTGGAGCAGGAGCTGATTTATTACATAGAAAAAATTGATATTACCGAGGAGCAGGTACGCCTTAAAAACCACCTGGATTATTTCAGGGCCATATTAGCAGAGCCGGAAATTGGCAAAGGCAAAAAGCTCTCCTTCATCATCCAGGAAATTGGCCGCGAAATAAATACCACCGGTTCAAAAGCCTACGATGCCAGCATACAAAAATCTGTGGTGTTAATGAAAGACGAGCTGGAAAAAGCCAAAGAACAAATCCTCAATATTTTATAAACAATGTACCGGTTTAATTTATTCACGTTGAAACAGTTCCTTTATATATCCTGTATTATATTGCTGGCCACCGCCTGCAATACCTTAAATGTGTACGAGCAAACAAAAGCATTCCCCACACACCAATGGGTGGCAAACGATAAACCATCTTTCACCTTTACCATTACCGATACTACCCAACGCTATAATATTTACGCCGTGCTGCGCCACGAAGATGCCTACCACTTTAACAACCTGTGGATGAATGTTAGCACCCTGGCCCCCGGCGATACGCTAAAAACACAGCAGGTGCAATTGCTGCTGGGCGATAATACCAAAGGCTGGCTGGGCAGTGCCATGGACGATATTATAGAGCATCGCATATTATTAACCCGCAACCCTGTAGCGCTAAAAAAGGGTAAATACATTTTTACCATACAGCACACCATGCGCGAAGATCCCCTGCAATACATACTCAATGCCGGCATAAGGGTAGAAAAAGTAATGCCATAGCAGGCAGCCATTATTGGCCCGGCAGCAACAAAACCCGCAGCTTTACTTGCGTCGCACTCTTGTACGGTTGGATACTTTGGGCGGCTTTACAAACAGCAACTGGTAAATATTATCAGCCCCTTTGATGATCTATGGGGCAGCGAAAAAATTAATTGGTAGCAATAGCCTTTAAAAAAGAAACTTAAAAAGCAATTTGAATAGAACAAAATACTACATTACAAAACAATAATTCGCACCCTCAACCATGTGACTGAGCGTGCGAAGCCGTACGAAATAATAACAAAACAGAACATATTACAATTTTTTATAAATTAGGTTGATGCTATAAACAATACAAAATGTATAATACTAGTTTGTTGATTATCAATAGCTTTTCATTATACAGTATAACGTCTAATAGCATAAATCCTTGCGTTGGTAGCCATTTCTTTAAACCACTTTTATGGCTGAAGTTTCTGAAATAATTGAGTTCCTAAAAGATAGAACTGGTACAGATGTCGTTAACGAAGACAGTGATATTGCAAATGACTTAGGTGTTGATGGTGATGACTATTATGAACTTCTTTCCGAATTTTCGAAAAAGTATAGCGTTGATATTTCAACTTGTTTATGGTATTTCCATTGGAGCGAAGAAGGAAGTTGGAATAGCATAGGCGGTTCATTTTTTAAATCTCCAGACAAGCGGGTTACGCATATCCCAGTTACGCCGATTATGTTAGCTGAGTTTACTAAGGTAGGAAAATGGAATTTGCAATACCCAGAACACAGTGTACCTAAAAGGCGTTATGATATTGTGATAAATCAATTCTTAATCTTAGCCTTTATTGTCTTTATTTTTTATAAATGTGTTTCATAATTAACTGCAGCCAACATTGGGTTTGCTGCAAGGCTGGCTGTACGTTGGAACAATGGGCATTTTATCGCTGTTGTGCTTCATCTGGGCTGGTCAAACATTGTTGAGCTTTTGTTTGTTAACTTGTACTTTTATATCTTTAATCAGCAGCGGTTCCGGGCGGACCAGCAATGAATTCCAGCTCTGCAGCAAGCCCTACCAGTTGCACGCTATTTAAATGACACTTCATGAGTTACGATATTTTTCTCTACAAATCGAAAATTGGTCGACCGGACGAAGATGAAGCAGAGGCTGTAGTTGGAGCAGACACTGATAAGTGGGCTGAAAAAGAAACCAACCCTCAAATAAAACTCTCTATCGTAAAAGCACTGACAGAAAATAATCCTAGGCTTCAAGCTTTTGATTTTCATTATGGGGACATTTCAAAGCTTTCCGTTGAGACAATTGATGAAGAAAAAAGTAAGTTTGACCATATAGAAATAAATACGGTAAGCTTCTTTCAAGATTGTACGACCTTGTATTCTCTTCTGATGATGTATGTTTAGTATAACCTTCGATGTATACGATCAACTCATAAGAATATTAAGCAGTATAATCCAACCTTATTGCTCTCATTGATAATTTGGGGTATTTTAGATTGATATCAAATTATTCAGCCCTCGATCATTCCCTTTATCATTTATAAACGTGGCAAAATGTGTACGTTCTTGCCTTATCGTGGTATATTCTCGATTGTAATCAAATAACTTATACAGCTAACGCTTTCATCGGATATTTCATCAGATGCTCTTAAGTCGGACACCTATTATTTGGTTCAATTAAAAATGAAAATTATATTTGATTTTAACTCTGAAATTTATGAATCCCTTACTACGCATTTTTGCCTCCTTCACCTGTTTGTTATCTTTCGCTTTGGCCAAGGCTCAAACTTTGGAAGCAGGTTATATAGCTACAGACGGTACTGTATTTTCAACGGCTCAAAAAGGTGATACACTTTTCATAGGAGGCAACTTTCAAAATGCAGGCTACAGCCACAAACAATTGGCGAGGTTTCCATTTAAAACAAATGATCCCGAAAAAGTTTTCCCTGAATTTGTAGGAAAAATTTCCACTATGGAACCTGATGGAGAAGGAGGGTTTTATATATGTGGAAGGATTACGAATTATAATGGCAGACCCATTAATTCACTGGTAATACATATAAATTCAGATTTTAGCCTTGACACTTCTTTCAAGGAAATTATTACTAATGAAACTGAAGTAATTGCTTATACGGCAAGAAAAAAAGACAATCGGTTATATATCTGTGGGTCCTTTCAAAATGTGAATAATACTTTCAGCCCCTATCTGGTTGTTTTAAATGCTCAAAGTGGAGAATATATTAACTGGGAGCACGACGTTCCTTCTTCTGCTGTTCAACAAATCGAGTTGACAGATTCCCTGTTAATAATAAAAGGTGGTGTAACAAATCTTGGCGGTTATTACATACCCGGAAACTTTGCTGCAATTAATCTTCAGACAGGAAAAACAGTTAAAGATTTTCCAATAGTTAATCAACCTGTAACAACCATGACTTTTGACAAGACAACATTGTTTTTAGGCGGCACTTTTACTGAGATTGGATTAAATACAACATATCTTGCAAAACTTCCAAATGGTATAACCATACCCGATATTAATTTCCCAAATACTGATGGTTTCGTAAACGCAATTGTTCAGGATAAATCAGGAGGCTATTTTATAGCTGGATCTTTCAATCATATAGGCACCCATCCCGTGACAAATTTCGCCCATCTTTCGGCAAATGGAAAAATCGATACATCTCTCAATTTACATATAGACGGAAGTGTTGGCGGACTATTATTTGACAACGACACTTTATACTTGTTTGGGATGTTTTCAGAAGTTAATGGAATTCAAAGAAATAAAATCGCTTCTATTGACCTAACTACAAACGAGCTTACAAATTGGAATCCTGCTATAAACGGCTATGTATCTACCATTTCACTGATCAACAATCAGATTCATATCGGTGGAAATTTTAGTCAGGTCAACAATACTACCCGAAATTATCTTGCTGCTATAACAAAAAATAATGAAGTAACAGATTGGATTCCTAAATGTAATGGCCCGGTAAATCAAATCGTTTCGAACACTACAAGTACCTCCATTTTTTTAATGGGAAGCTTTTCAAGAGTTGGAAGTCAAAATCATCCCTATATAGCAAAAGTAAATGCAACAGATGGTGCAGCTTTTCCTTGGAGACCAGCACCAGATAATCAAGTCAATACAATCCTTTTAAAAAACAATCTATTGTATATTGGCGGTATTTTTAAGAATGTAAGTGGTCAACCCAGACAGTATATGGCCGCATTAGATACATTAACTGATGCACCGGCTAATATTTTGTTGGATACTGACGATTGGGTATTTACACTACATGAGGCGAATGAAAAACTATATATTGGTGGCGCATTTAATACCATCAGCGGAATAAGCCGTCCGAATTTAGCTGCTATTAATATTGCCAATAATAGTGTTGACCTTTGGAATCCTATGCCAAATGACTATGTTGGAAGTATTTATGTATCTCCATTTGACAGCGCGATTATTTTATGTGGTGGATTTTCTATGATCAGTAGCACAAAAAGAAATTATCTGGCTTCTGTTGATGTAAAAACCAAGCAAATAACAAATTGGAATCCGCTCATTGAGTGGAGTAGTATGTATTCAATAATTGATATTCTTCATTATAAAAATGAAACATTTATAGGAGGGAGTTTCGTATATACTAACGGTGGCGAATATTATGAGAAAATTCTTTCAGTGTCCGATTCTTCATTTAAGGTTAACCGAACTTTTCAATATGCTCCTTTTAATGAAAATATGAAAAGGCTAACCGTCTATGATAATATGCTATTTGTTTGTGGCGATTTTGAGTACGTTGTAGAAAGGGTAACAGGACGTGCGAAAAAAGCTTATTACATGATTCCATTTAAGCTAAGCAATAATAAAGCTGTATTCGAAACATACAGGGCTAATGGACCCGTATATGATATGAAAGAAGACAGCAATAAAGGTCTTCTAATTGCAGGCACCTTCTCGTTTGTAAATGCGGCTCCAAGAAATAGCCTTGCTGCAATTAGTCTTTCTTCAAAGACATTACTAAACTGGGATGCTCAATTAAGTGGTTCTAACCCTATAGTAAACGCGTTAGCTGTGAAAGACTCAATACTGTACGCAGGGGGATTTTTTAGAAAAGTGGGAACAGATGCAAGAAGTAATCTTGCGGCTATAAACGTTAGAACAGCCAAAGCAACAGGATGGATAATGAATGCAAATAATGCCATCAGAAAATTAGTATTAAATGATACTACGCTTTATATCAGTGGCGATTTTTCTAAAATAGGATTTCTAAAAAGAAATTATGTAGCTGCAGCATCTGTAAAAAGCAATGGTACTTTAACTGAATGGAACCCTTCGCCGGATTATGTTGTTTATGCTATTGTACCTGTAGGTGACAGTATTTATCTCGGTGGTATATTCAATACAATTAAAGGTGTCCAGCAACCATACCTTGCAAAAACTGATGCCAGATTTGGTAATCTTTCTCCTTGGAAGCCCGACATTAATGGAGGTGTGATGAGTATGACAGCAGGAGACAATTCACTATTCATAGCTGGTTTATTCACAAAGGTTCAGGGAAAAACACGTTATAGTATTGCTTCTCTGAATCTATCAGATCATTCGCTTACTACATTCGTTCCTCATCCCATCTACGGCTATCCAACTTACAATGGGTCTATATATAGTTTGGTTTTATGGAACAATCAACTATTAATAGGGTCAGCAAGTATGATGTCTATGAATGGCATTCCAAGTGGAAGACTTGCCAGTGTTGATACTGCGACAGGAGAAGCAAGCAATTTCAATCCACAGCCCGATAATGCTGTTCAAACAATTTCAGTCAGTGGCAATCTGTTAATCACCGGCGGCGAATGGAATTATTTAGGAAATAATATTTCTTCATCAAAGCTTGCATTTTATTCTTTACCAATTCTTCAAACACCTTTACAGCGAAGTGAAAACAAAAAATCTATAGAAGCCGTAAACAATTTTACCAATAATATAAACTCAAAGGGTTCATCATGGAATACAGTAGTAAGTCCTAACCCCTCTGCTTCAAATGCAACACTTTTTGTATATGGACAGTTGACCAATTATTCCGTTCAGATTCGGGATATAACCGGAAAAGTAATTTGGCAAAAGACAGGTATTTCTGATCAAAGATTAGTTTTACCGGTTCAGGAGTTTGCTACAGGTTTATATTTCGTAACAGTAAGTGATGGCAAAAATGTACAAACCAGCAAGTTTATGGTTAAGTAAGTATTAGAAGAGTGTGTTTAAATGCTTTGGTAATTTTTTTGTACCCAACATAGTATTATTCTTCAACTTCCGTTGCTTAGCACACTTGTGCTCTATAACTTGCGGAGACTGGGAAGTATGATTTTATTGGGCTTCGGTTCCGGGCTGACAATTATTAAATTCCAGCACAGCAGCAAGCCCTACTGTTGTGTGTAATGCCACTGCAACCCTTTACTTATGACACGATTATTAAATATTTTACTATTAACCTTTTTATTTTCATCTTGTTCAGGTCAGACAACAGACAAACAAAACAATTCCATAATGGCGAAAAGATTTTTTACAGAAGAAGATTTTAATAAACAGTATGGCAAAGAAATGGTAAGTGCTGTGACAGTTTATGAACGAATGACCAAAAATGGCTTTAAGGATAATGCCTTGGCAACTTTTGACTTTGACTTCGTTTCCGACAAAAAGGAAAAACTTGATTCGTTAAGTAAATTTCTAAACGACAACTATCATTACAAACTAAAGGCTGTTAAAAAGCAAGATGGACAATGGATGTTGGAAGGTGAAGCAATTGAACTCCCATACACAGAAGACAATTTAATGTTTTGGGCAATTGACCTTTATTGCAAAGGTTACGAGTTTGACTGCCAACTAAATGGCTACGGAGCATTGACAGACCCCAAAAATATAACCTATTTAGATTTGAAAAAGGACTCCGCTGAATCATTTCATAAAAAAGGTATAGACGCTATCAACAAAAGAGATTTTGGAGCAGCAATAATTTATTTTACAATAGCACTTGAAATAGACCCTAAAAAAGCTAAAACTTGGCAAGCCAGAGGATATTGCAAAGACGAAATATATATTTGGAAAGCAGCAAGAAGAGACTATGAAAAAGCATTGGAAATTGAACCAAACAATGTGGACGCATTATTAATTTTAGCGACTAACAAGGACAATGCAGGCGAACACAAAGAGGCATTAATAGATTACGACAAGGTATTGAAACTTGAACCTGAAAATGATTTAGCTTATTTCAATAGAGGTAACACAAAATTAAGTTTAGGCGACAAAAAAGGTGCTTGTGCAGACTGGACAAAAGCTAAATCGTTAGGTTCTCCTTATGCACAAGATAGACTTGATGCAGATTGCAAGTAAAGGCACTACACACAAAATGGGGTTTCCTGCAAGTCTGGCGGGAAGTTGGAGCAATCGGCTGCATATCGCTGTTGTGCTTCATCTGGGCTGGTCAAACATTGTTGAGCTTTTGTTTGTTAACTTGTACTTTTATATCTTTAATCAGCAGCGGTTCCGGGCAGGACTAGCATCTATCCCAGCCCAGCAAGCAAGCCCTACCAGTTGCCTGCTACCTTTAAATTACGCAGACCTATCCGTAAATTTGACAAATGATAATTAGAGGACAGTTTAAAACTTTTGGCTTTAGGTTTTCTTTGATTGCAGTTATAGGTGGACTGATCTCACTAATTTATTTCATTTTGTTCGGTGTAGGCAATACTCCAATTGCAGCACAATTCTTTTTGTACTTTGTTTTAATTCTCTTGCTTTCTATTTATGGCAAACTTTTGTATGACGCTAATCTTATATCAATTAACACAAAAGACAAAACGGTAACTTTTGTAAACATATTTACCAGAAATAGTTCAAAATATAATTACAGTGACTTTGATGGAAAGCTTGTTTGGTATGAACCAATTAGGGGTGGATATGTTAGAAATTTTTATTTTATTCAGAACAAAAAGGCGGTAAAGAAAATATCTGGATTTATTTACTCAAACCAAAACGATTTGGAAGAAGAATTGATTGATATTAAAGATTTCGGGACGACTAAATACTCGTACTTAAAATCGTGGAAGGTATTTTTCAGTATTCCAATTATTGACTAAGGCAGCAGGCAACATTGGTATTGCTGCAAGTGGGGCTGATCGTTGAAACGTCGGCTGTTTGCATCGCTGTACTATTATTGGGGCGGTGGAGTTTAAATTTGGATGGGACGCCGAAGCAACTTAAAAGTAATTCAAAATGAAAATGGAATTATCAATAATTGCCCTGCTTTTTTCGATGCTGACTTATGGTCAAGCAACGAAGGAAATCGATTTTAATAACGTAGATGGTTTGACAATTGCGGATTCAGCTATCTGGAAAAATATTGTAGGTGGTATTTACATAAGCAATGGGTTTACAGGCTATAAGTTTCAGCTTGATTCAAATATGACATTTCACAAAATTGACTTTGGTTGTATGGCAAGTTTCAAGGTAGACAGTGGTTCGTGGTCAATTAAAAATAATCATACCCTTGTTCTACAATCAAACAAAGAGACACTATATTTTGATGTAGTTAAGTTTGACAATTTCTACTTTTTTATTTTACCAGAACAAAGGCAAAAATTCATAAATGATGTAGAGACTACAAGGGTGAAATTTAAGAAGGCAAAGCCGTTTACAATTGACGGAAAAGCGTATTCAGTGAACTATATGATTGGCTACGCCTTAGTTGAAAAATATTATGCAAAAGAAATCGGGGATATTGCCGGCATATAACAGAAAGGTTTACTGCTATACTCGCTAACGGAAAATTGTAACCTTCCCCGAATAAAAAAATAATAAATTAGCAGACAATGAAAATAGGAGAATGGATAACTTCATTTTTAGCCTGGACTCAAATTGTAGCTTCACCATTTATCATTGGGGCTATAGTTGGGTTCATTGTGTACATAAAATATCCTACAACCAAAGGGCTTGTTATAGGAATTTTTATTTCGGCTTTGGGTTTAATTATAGGAGTAGTCATTGCTTCAAGAATTGCGAAAAAGCATAGCACGGTTGATTTCATTTCGAGTGTTACCGCATCACCAGAACTGGATAACTTAGATAAGGAGGAGAATTAACGTCAGCCAAAATAAGGCTCGGGTAATTAGGGAATAATATGAAAGAATTGGCAAAAAGGGCAATCCAAGTTGTATATTCAGTGGACGAGTTTCAAATCAGCAATTTCAAAACCTTTGACCCGTTAATATCAATCACTTAAAATTTCAAAAATATTACAACATGTCCATTCCAGCATTTATAGCGGCCCAGCCGGCAGAAAGGCAAGCGGTATTAACACAGCTGCATGATATTATTATTCAATATGACAAAACGGTAACCCCGGTTATTGCACCAATGATGGGGAAGGAAATGATAATTTATAATGCACCGGGGATTTTTAAATATGCGCTTTCGAGTGTAAAAAAACATATGTCCCTGCACGTATTACCCATGTATGGTTCACCGGTTATTTATGAAAAATATAAAGCTTTACTAAAAGATGCCAGTTTTCAAAAAGGCTGTATAAATTTCAAAAACCAACAGGAAATGCCATTAGCCATTGTAAAGGATTTGATTACCGAATGTGCTGCAATTGACTTGCTGGCTATAAGAGAAAAATATCTTGCGGGTAAAGCCAAAAAAGCCTGATTTGATTGGCAGTTGCACACCAACCAGCATGGATGTGTTTTTATGTTTCAATTGATTTGATTGATACAGCATAAAATAGCTTTCGCATATTTTACCTACTGCAGCGGGATTTTTTTAAAAAATAGGTGGATATTGTCTCCAAGTTTGGTTTGTACAAAACATGGCTGTATTTACCCAAAGTTTTAAAATGATAACATGTTACAACTAATTGTGCTGCTAGCCATTTCCTGGTTGCTTATATGGTTTTTTCAAAAGGGTAATTTATCGGTGTTGGGCTTAATACCTACCAAAAGCAGGATGAAATATTTTGCTGTGTTTTTTATTGTGTCTGCCCTGGCTGCTGCTTCAGCTTTTCTGTTAAGAATGTATTTTGCCAAAGAAACCTACACTTTTGCCAACGCATTAACAACCAATGCTATTTTACTTGAAATTTGGTATCAGTGTAGAACAGTACTCACCGAAGAATTGCTTTGCCGGGGTGTATTATTATATATGCTAATTAAAAAAGCAGGGCAAACAAAAGCGGTTATAATTTCATCTGTGGTATTTGCTGTTTTGCATTGGATAAATGCAGGGGTTTGGGGCAATATAACACAAATGATGATTGTGTTTGGTTTTACATTTGCCATGGGGCTTTTACTGGCTTTTGCGTATGCCAGAACATTTTCTTTGCTGATACCTTTTGCCATTCATTTTGGCTGGAACCTGGTACAAAACTATATTTTCCCTGATACTGCATCAGGTAATCATATTTTTATATTGGCGGCCCCGCCACCTACAGTTACCATTTCTTATCTGGCTTTTTTTACCATGTTATTACTTCCCAAGATGGCTGTGTTGGTAATCAATTTTATAATTGTAAAACAACACAAACAAGTTGAAATGCCATAGCTGGTATTGAGAAATGCCAGATTGGTAAATGTTACCGATAATACCCTTTTACACCATTTTGTAGCCCAACTACAATAGCCGGTTTTATTTTCATGAATTTATTTGTAGAAAGTTTCGCTCCGGAAAAGGTTGAATAAAATCAAATAAAAAAATACATCAAACAACGATTTGATGTTGTGCTTTGTCACATTACGAAATAGTAATTTGCTTACATCTGAGCTAAGATAAAAGCTGCATACTGTTCCCAAACGTACAAGAGTGCGACGCAAGTAAAGCTGCTTAATGGTGTTTTGCTGGGTCAAAAATCTCCACTCATCATTTTTTGGGATAAATTTTAGTTGGTATTATTTTAAGTGTTTAGATTACACCTTATATGCACAGCGCAATTGCCTGAACATTTTTGCGTTTATTATCTGGCTTTGGCCAGCACAAACAGATATTGCATTTTCAAATAAAGATTATAACAAATTGCCGATGAGATATAGTTTATTAACCCGGATGCTAATATTAAGTTGTATTGTTTTGTTTACCTCCCGGTTGGTGGCACAAACGCCAGCCATTGATAGCTTGAATTACACAAAAGGCATACAGCAGGCGGTAGCATTGTACCAGCAATTTGTAGAGCCCTCTGCAGGCTTATATAACGGCAATGAATACATAGATTATAGCTTTACTATTGAAAAGGGAAGCCCCTTTTTTATGTTGGATGCATTTACTCCGGGTACCGTATTGTACGATGGTGTAGTATACGATAAAGTGCCCATGCAATATGATATGGTAGAGGGTAAACTGGTAGTGAAAGACCCCTACGGCATTTATAAATTTGCTTTGATAAACGAACGGGTAAGTGCTTTTTCGCTGATGGGGCACCAGTTTGTACGATTGGTGGAACCTACCTCGGGCAAATCGGTAATTACTACCGGGTTTTATGATGTTTTATACGATGGAAATGTTCAACTGTATAAAAGTGAGAAAAGAAAGATTGAGGAAACCATTAGCATTTCTGAAGGGATTAAAAGAAATGTGGTAGGTGCTGCCTATTTCTATTTGAGAAAGGATAATAACTTTTATGAGATAAATAATAAATCTGCTTTATTGTCGCTGTTTCAAAATAAAAAGAAGGATGTGCAGCAATTTATTAGGAAAAACAAACTGGATTTGCGCAAAGACAGGGACAATGCCTATACCCGTATTGCGGCCTATTATGATTCTATAAACAGGTAATACATTACATCATTGTACAATAATTAGCCTAATGAAACTATGTCGGTTTTTATATTTTGCCTTTGCATTATTACTGTTTTCTTTAACAGGGCAGGCGCAAACCAGTAATGCCCCTTTAATAAGTGGCCACTTTACGCAGGTAAAACTGGCGCAGTTACTGGAGCAACTTGAAAAGCAAAGCGGGTACCGTTTTTATTATGATACCCTTCAGTTTGACTCGTTGAAAATTGATTTGGAAGTAAAAGACCAAACACTGCAAGCCGTGTTGGAAAAGGTTTTTAAAAATACCGGCATTAATTACGCTATTGACCAGCAAAAAAATGTTTTTATAAGCAAAGGCGTAGTTGTGCAAACCGCATTACCGGGTGGTTATTTTGGCAATACCGGCGAAAAACGCAAAGACACCCTGATAGTTAACACAGAAGTTGAGGACAGAAAGGATGAAACTGTAAACCCAAATATTGCGTTACTGGAAAATAAACTGTTTACTATTGGCGAAGTAAATTCGGCCAATACCGGCGGCATTACTGTAGCCGGATATGTACGGGATGCCAAAACAGGTGAACCGGTTATTGGCGCATCTGTATATATAGAAAATCCCCGTATTGGAGTTTTTACCGATCAGTATGGTTATTATTCCATCAATTTGCCAAAGGGCCGACATACACTGCTGGTGCAAAGTATTGGCATGCGGGATACCAAAAGGCTATTACTGGTACAAGGCGATGGAAAACTAAATATTGAAACCCAATCCGAAGTGCTGGCTTTAAAGCGGGTAATAGTTTCTGCCGAAAAAGCAAGTAATATTAAAAGCCTGCAAATGGGGGTGCAGCGCATAGATATTAAAACCATTAAACAGGTGCCTGTTGCATTTGGTGAGGCGGATGTGTTAAAAGTGGTACTTACCATGCCTGGTGTAAAATCAGTTGGGGAAGCCAGTACGGGGCTAAATGTAAGGGGTGGTTCTGCCGACCAAAACCTGATACTTTTTAATGATGCTACCATTTATAATCCATCGCATTTCTTTGGTATGTTCTCGGCGTTTAACCCCGAAGTAGTAAAAGATGTTGAGTTATATAAAAGTAGTATACCTGCCAAATACGGTGGCCGCTTATCCTCTGTACTGGACATCAATAGCCGTGAGGGAAATAAAAAAAATATCAGCGGCTCTGCAGGTGTGGGTTTATTAACCAGCCGTATTAATGTAGAAGGACCATTGATAAAAGACAGGTCCTCATTTATTATTGGGGCAAGAACCACTTATGCCAATTGGCTATTAAACCTGTTGCCCGACCAATACAAAAACAGCAAAGCAGGTTTTTATGATATTAATTTGAATATTAACCACCAGATCAATAAGAAAAACACCTTATACCTAACCGGCTATTTAAGCAATGACCGTTTTAACCTGAATAGTGATACAGCCTATAATTATGGCAATAAAAATATATCGGTAAAGTGGAAACATATTTTTAATAACAGGATGTATGCTTTGGCAACTGTTGGGTATGATCATTACCAGTATAGTATTAGCAGTGAGAAAAATCCGGTAAATGCCTATAAACTTGGTTTTGATATTAACCAGGCCTATTTTAAAACCCATTTCAATTATAATATCAATTCCAAACATACCATGGAGTTTGGGGTAAACAGTATTTTTTATAAACTGCACCCCGGCAGTTATGGGCCAACCGGCAAAGAATCAATAGTGGTAAAGGAAACCATGCAGGCAGAACAGGCTTTGGAAACTGCACTTTATATCAGCGATAAATATACTGTTACACCCGATCTTTCTTTTGAAGGTGGTTTGCGGTATTCCATGTATAATTTCTTTGGTCCTTATAACCTGAATAATTATGCGCCTGGTTTACCAAAAACCGAGGATAATTTATTGGGTACCACACCATATGAAAAGGGCAAAATCCTCAATACCTATTCGGGGCCCGAAATAAGGTTATCGGGCAGGTTTGCTTTATCTACTACAGCATCTATAAAAGCCGGATATAACACACAGCGGCAGTACATCCATTTGTTGTCAAATACCGCAGCCATGGCGCCTACAGATATCTGGAAACTAAGCGACCCCAATATAAAACCGCAATATGGCGATCAGATTTCGCTGGGCTTTTACAAAAACTTTAAATCAAATACCATTGAAACATCGGTGGAGGTATACTATAAACGAATAAAGGACTATCTGGATTATAAAAGCGGGGCGGTATTAATTCTAAACCAGCATATTGAAACAGATGTAGTAAATACTCAGGGTAAAGCTTATGGGGTAGAGCTGCTTATTAAAAAGCTAACCGGCAAATTCAATGGCTGGATAAGTTATACCTATTCCCGTACCCAGCTAAAAATGGACGATCCTACCGCAGGCGATTTTATTAATCAGGGCAAATATTATCCTGCCAATTACGATAAGCCAAACGATTTTACATTTATTGGTAACTACAAGTTTTCACACAGGTTCAGCGTTTCATTAAATACCAATTATAGTACGGGCAGGCCTATTACATTGCCAATTGGCAGATTCTATTATGCCGGTGCCGAAAGAACCCTGTATGCAGATAGAAACGCGTACCGTATTCCCGATTATTTCCGCACTGATTTTTCCATGAACATAGAGGGCAACCATAAAATTCATCAAAAAACACATAACTCCTTTTCTATAGGTGTATACAATTTACTGGGTAGAAAAAACCCTTACTCGGTATACTATGTTTCCGAGAATGGAGTAGTAAACGGGTACAAGCTGTCCATATTTGGCAGCCCTATTCCTTATATCAATTTTAATATCAGGTTCTAACAGCATATAATATGAAAAAAATACTTTGCTTTCTTATTCCACTGGCTTTTGCAATTAGTTGTAAAGAAGCCTATAATGTTCCATCACCATCGCCGCCAACCGGGTATTTGGTGGTTGAAGGTTTTATTAATAGCGGTGATGGCCCAACAGTTATTACCTTATCTCGTACAACCAAATTGTACGATTCGGTAGATATTGTTTACGAGTACCGTGCTCAGGTAAGTATCGAGGGAGAAAACAGCGAAACCTTTGCACTTTCCGAAACAGGAAACGGCACCTATACTTCCGAGCAGCTATCCTTAAATAGTAATGAGAAATACCGCATTCATATCAGAACCCAGGATGGTAAAGAATACCAGTCAGATTTTGCTGCCGTAAAATCTACCCCTCCCATTGATAGCATCAGTTGGAAAAGGGAAAACGGTGTAGGCATTTATATCAACACACACGATCCGCTAAACAATACCCGCTATTATCAATGGAAATACGAAGAAACCTGGGAGTTTCATGCTGCATTCCCCAGTTCATTAAAATATAGCCTTGATGAAACCCAGCATCCGTATGCGGTGGAATACCGGTTGCCAACACAAGGAACAGATACCTTAATTTATAAATGCTATCAAAACATCAACTCCACCAGCATTACACTCGGCTCATCAGAGAAGCTGGCTGAGGATAAAATATTTCTGCCACTTTTGCATATCGACCCTGGTACAGAACAGATAAGTGTATTGTACAGTATTCATGTAAGGCAATATGCACTAAGCCGCCAGGCCTATCTGTTTTTTGATAAAATAAAAAAGAACACCGAAGGGCTAGGTTCTATATTCGATGCGCAACCATCCGATCTGCAGGGCAATGTACACTGCATCAGCAACCCATCTGAAATAGTTGTGGGTTTTGTAGAAGTATCTCAGGAACAGGATAAGCGCATTTTTATTTCAAGAGACCAGGTGCCCGATTGGGGTTATGCTACCGGCTGTGTAGAAATTGCATTAGATAATAATAAAGACAGTATTCATAAATATGGCGAGGATCTGATGCCCACTATGCCTATCAAAATAGGGCCATTCAATTCCATCGTTACTTTTCATGCGGCACCAAGAATATGTGTGGATTGTACTTTGCGGGGTAGCAATAAACGTCCCGCATTCTGGCCGTAGTAATAAAAGGAAAGTATGGGCCCGGCTAAAGGGAAATATGGCATCCAGGTTGCGTCGCACAGCTTGTACACCATAACCAATAGCAACAAAATTTTGATAGAAAATATAGAGTGTAACACCAAAGCAGCTTAGCTATTAATAAGGCAACTACAACAAAAAGCAGAAGCTGCCAGGCGTTATACAGATGAAAGGATTGCGACGCAAGGAAAGATGACATAATAACTATAGCTGGTATTAAAACGGTTAACAAATACCTGATACTATTCATGGCAATAATTTTTAAAAGAATGTTTACATTAATCAAACGGCAAACACATACCTGCATACTATTAGTGCTTTCAGCATTAGTTTTTACAACAAACAATGTTGCAGCACAGGAAAATACAGCCGATATACCAGTACTGTTTAACCAGTATCAGCAAAACAATATTCAGGAGAAAATATTTGTACATACCGACAAAAGTTTTTACGTAGCCGGTGAAATAATCTGGTTTAAAATATATGCGGTAGATGCTGTTTTTAATAAGCCCATTAACATAAGTAAAGTTGCTTATGTAGAAATACTGGATGCAGCCAATAAGCCTTTATTACAAGCCAAAATTGCCCTTCAAAACGGGCTGGGAAGCGGCTCTCTTTATATACCTTTTACTGCCAATTCGGGCAATTTTACCTTACGTGCCTATACCAACTGGATGAAAAATTTTGGTGCCGAATATTTTTTTCAAAAAGCTGTTACCATTGTTAATACCCAAAAAAATGCAGTACCTTCAACGGCTGTAAGTGATAATAAAAAAGATATTCAATTCTTCCCCGAAGGCGGCAACCTGGTAGATGGCATAGAAAGTAAACTGGCATACAAAGCCGTAGATGCCCATGGTAAAGGACTTGCATTTACAGCAACATTAATAGATAATACTGATACCATTACCCAGTTTGCACCATCGCATAATGGTATGGGTAGCATTACCATTATACCCCGAAGCAACCATAGTTATAAAGCCATATTTAGTTTTGCCGATGGCCAAAAAATAAGCAAGTCCTTACCAGAAGTATATACATCGGGTTATGTATTAAGTGTAAAAGACTCAGGGGCCGGCAAGCTTAGCATAACAGTACAAACCAATATAGCAACTGCCACCAATATATTTTTACTGGTACATACCAATGGGGCAATAAAAACGGCAACAGGTGGTATATTACTTAATGGCGCAGTAAATTTTCTTATAGACAAAACTGCATTGGGTAATGGCATTTCGCATATAACCGTATTTAACAGCAAAAGACAGCCGGTATGCGAACGCTTATACTTTAAGAAACCGGCCCAGCAATTACAACTCGGGTTAAATACGGATAAAACTTCCTATTCGCTACGGACTAAAGTAAACATGAATCTGGAAGCTATGAATGCCAGTGCCGCAAAGGATGATACTGCCAGTTTATCTATGGCAGTATATCGGGTAGATTCTTTACAATCAACGAATGGTGCAACAATAGATAATTACCTTTTATTGGGCGCCGAAATAAAAGGTTATATAGAAGATCCGCAATATTATTTTGCCAGCAGCGATGCTACTGCAACCGCCGCTTTAGATAACCTGATGCTTACCAATGGATGGCGCAGATTTAAGTGGGAAAATATATTGCAGCCTACAAAACCATTATTTGCTTATGTGCCCGAATATAATGGCCATATTATAACCGGTAAAGTAATCAATACCAATACGGGTAATGTACAAAAAGATGCAGAGGTATTTCTTTCGGTACCCGGCATAAGAACGCAGTTTGTGCCGGCAAGAAGTGATGCTGCCGGCAATGTACAATTTGAATTGAAAAATATGTATGGCTCGGCAGATATTATTGTACAACCTGATACACAGCTGGATAGCATGTATAGGGTAGATATTAATAATCCTTTTTTTGCAGGTTTCTCCGGCACTCCTGTTCCTGCATTTCAATTACCTGTAAGTACTGCCAATACCTTGCTGGAAAACAGCATAAGTATGCAGGTGCAAAATATTTTTGCGGCCAAAAAATTAAAGCAGTTTACCTTTCCTGCAATTGATACCACTGCTTTTTACTTACACCCCGATGCCAGTTATTTGTTGGATGATTATACCCGATTTACCACACTGGAAGAAGTGTTACGAGAATATGTAACCCTGGTAAATGTTGCCAAAAGAGAGGGCAAAAACCATTTGCCGGTATACAACTCTTCCACCAAGCTGTTGTTTAATAACGATCCGCTTTTACTGGTGGATGGGATGCCTGTTTTTGATATGGATAAATTTTTAAAATTCGACCCGCTGAAATTAAAAAAGCTGGAAGTAATAAATAAAAGATACATCTTGGGCGGCTCCAGTTTTAGTGGCATACTCAACTGGCAAACCTATGGTGGCGATCTGGGTGGCTTTCCCCTAGATCCACATGCCGTGGTAGTAGACTATGATGGGCTGCAACTGGAAAGAGAATTTTATGCACCCGCCTATACTACCGAAGCCGAACAATCCGGTCATTTGCCTGATTTTAGAAATGTGTTGCAGTGGATGCCTGCTATCAATATCCCTGTTAATGGCAAGCAAGCCCTTGGTTTTTATACATCAGATTTGCCAGGTAAATATGCTGCGGTAATACAGGGTATTTCTACCAATGGTTTATGCGGCAGTAAAGTGATATATTTTGATGTAAAAAAATAAGTACCCTCAATACAAGCGATTTTACTTTCCGTTTTTTACAAACCACCAACGCAAATGCTGGCTGTCGCCGGTATAATTGCTGTAGTTTTACAGGTAAATAACCAAACCATATGGCACCCGAATCTAAAGATGGATATGTTCATATAGAAAGAGCGCATCATATTGCCACCATCAGTTTTTTTCATCCGCAAAGCAATTCTTTACCCGCTGCCTTATTGCAGCAGCTGGCTTTTTCTATAGAAGAAGAAGGAGAAAATATAGATAGTCATGTTATTATCCTGCGCTCAGCAGGCGAAAAAGTTTTTTGTGCCGGTGCTTCATTTACCGAACTGCTGGCCATTGAAACCGAGGAACAGGGTGTAGCATTTTTTAGTGGTTTTGCCCGTGTTATTAATGCCATGCGTACATGCCCTAAACTTATTATTGCCCGTATACAAGGTAAATGTGTAGGCGGCGGTGTAGGCCTTGCAGCCGCCGCAGATTATGCCATTGCTGTAGAAGGGGCACAGGTAAAATTAAGTGAACTCGCTGTTGGCATTGGTCCATTTGTAGTAGGTCCTGCGGTTGAAAGAAAAATGGGCACTTCTGCATTTACACAACTGGCTATTGATGCTGCTATGTGGCGCCCCGCCGATTGGGCGCGACGTAAAGGCCTGTACGCCGAATTGCATAACGATATGGCCGGTATGGATGATAGTATTACCCGCCTTGCCACTTCGCTTGCTGCCTCTAATCCGCAAGCCATGCAGGAGCTAAAAAAAGTGTTTTGGAAAGGAACAGAAGATTGGGATACCTTGCTGCCGGAGCGGGCTGCCATCAGCGGCAGACTGGTGTTAAGCAGCTATACCAAAGCCTTTATCAAAAAGTTTAAAGAACAGCAATCTTAATCCGCAGTCTTTAACATGAAACATCATGTTATCAATACATTTGATACCAGTAATTTTCATATGCTTTGCAATGCACTTGCAAAGAAGGATGCAACATTGCAGGCGGTATTGGATGCGTATGGCTATCCGCCATTATGGAGCAGACAGCCCAATTTTGCTACCCTTATACATATTATTTTAGAGCAACAGGTTTCACTCGCCTCGGCCAAAGCTGCTTTTGTACAATTGCGCAATACATTGGGCACCATTACCCCGCAGCAACTGTTGTTATTAAGCGATGAGGAATTAAAAGCCTGTTATTTTAGCAGGCAGAAAATAGTGTATGCACGCCATCTTTCACAGGCGGTAATAGAAGGCCAACTGGTAATAGAACAACTGGAACATTTACCCAATCAAAAAGTGCAGGAAGTTTTATTAAAAATTAAAGGCATCGGCCTTTGGACTGCAGACGTTTTTATGATGATGTGCCTGCATCGTTGCGATTGTTTTCCACTGGGCGATATTGCATTAATTAAAAGTGTAAAAGAAGTAAAGGATTTACCCGCCACCACCTCAAAAGAACAAATAGAACTGCTTGCCCAAAAATGGAAACCCTATAGAACCATTGCCGCTTTTATGTTGTGGCATGCCTACCTGCAAAAGCGAAATATTGTTTATCAACAACCGTGATGATGATTGGCCGGGCAATAGCAAAGCAGCAGGTATACTTGCGTCGCACTCTTGTACTTTCTGTTCATTGCGGGGCAAATTTTTGGTTTGCAAAATGAAATACTACTCATGCAATATTCCCTTTTTAACCCAAATCTTGTAATTACTTGATTTGGCTGTTTAAAGCTGATGTATTTGCTGCCGCACAAGTGTGCGACGCAAGAAAAGATGCCATCAAGTATTTTGCCAGTCCCAAAAAATGCTAAAGTACAATTTGGGTGCTCATCAATATTATTATAACCGTACAATCAACTTCAATATCATTCTATAATTATTCGAATTAAACCTGCCAGCTTTAGCCAAATAAGCAACAAATAACTATTGTAAAAAATAATCAAATGCTGCATTAATGTGTTATACTAATTGTTAAGGCAGGTAAAATATATTTGCTTTTGCGTAAATTCGTTTATATGGATCAGGAGCAGGCAGTTATATCAGATAATATTCTTCCAAAATATACGCTTAACGAAGAGCAGGAACGTAAGGAAATTCTGCGCCAGTATCGTGCCCTGCTGCGTAGCCTGCGTGTTAAGTTAAAACGCGGCGATAAAGAACTGGTGCGTACCGCTTTTGAAATGGCTGTTGATGCGCATAAAACCATGCGCCGGAAAAGCGGCGAGCCTTATATCCTGCACCCATTAGCAGTAGCCAGCATTTGTGTAGAAGAAATTGGCCTTGGTGTACGTTCTACTATTTGCGCCTTATTGCACGATACTGTTGAAGATACCGATATTACCCTGGAAGACATTGAAAGGGAATTTGGTAGCGAGATTGCCAGAATTGTAGACGGACTTACCAAAATATCTACCGTAATAGATACCAATACCAGTCAGCAGGCCGAGAATTTTAAAAAGATATTATTAACCCTAACCGATGACCCAAGGGTAATACTAATAAAACTGGCCGACAGGCTGCATAATATGCGTACCATGGATTACATGAAACGCGAAAAGCAGTTAAAAATTAGTAGCGAAACGGTGTGGGTATATGCACCACTGGCGCATCGTATGGGTTTGTATAATATCAAAACCGAATTGGAAGACCTCTCCATGAAATACATGGAGCCCGAAGCCTATAAAGATATTGCCCGCAAACTATCCGAAACCAAAAGAGAGCGCAGCCGTTATATAAACGAATTTATAAAGCCATTAAAGGAAAAGCTGGAAGCTACCGGTTTTAATTTTGAAATTTATGGCCGTCCCAAAAGCATACATTCTATCTGGAATAAAATAAAAAAGAAGGGTGTGGCTTTTGATGAAGTATATGATTTATTTGCCATCAGGGTAATTCTAAATTCACCACCCGAAAAAGAAAAGGAAGAATGCTGGAAAGTATATTCCATGATTACAGATGAATATACCCCATCACCGGAAAGATTAAGAGATTGGCTAAGTAACCCCAAGAGCAATGGTTACGAAGCCTTGCATACCACTGTAATGGGCCCGCAGGGGCGTTGGGTAGAAGTGCAAATACGCACCAAGCGTATGAACGAAATTGCCGAAAAAGGGCTGGCCGCACATTATAAATACAAAGAGGGTAGTAACGATGAGGACCGCTTTGATAAATGGTTTGGGCAAATAAGGGAAGTCATCAGTAGTCAGGATACCGATAGCGTAGATTTTCTGCAGGATTTTAAAACCAGTTTTCTGGCCGAGGAGATATATGTTTACACTCCCAAGGGAGATGTAAAAATGCTGCCTGTAGGTTCTACTGCACTTGACTTTGCCTTCTCTATTCACTCCGCCATTGGTAGTAAATGTATTGGTGCCAAAGTAAACCATAAGCTGGTACCTATTAGCCATAAACTACGTAGTGGAGACCAGATAGAAATTATCAGTAGCAACAAACAGAAGCCTACTGAGGACTGGCTGAATTATGTAGTTACCGCCAAAGCCAAAAGCAAAATAAAAGATGCTCTAAAAGAGGAGAAACGCCGCATTGCAGATGATGGTAAATATACCGTGCAGAAAAAGCTGGAAGGTATGGGCGCTGCCTATAACCAGCATAATATAGATGAACTGGTAACTTATTATAAAGTATTATCGCAGCTGGATTTATTTTATAATATTGCCACCAAACTAATAGACCTAAAAGAGCTGAAAGAGTTTCATGTGCTGGGCGATAAACTGGAGGCACCCAAACCTATAAAACCTGCACAGGAACACAAACCCGAATACGATCCCAAGCTGGCGCATATACCCAAAAAAGATTCTGAGTTAATTATTTTTGGAGAAAGCAGCGATAAGATTATGTACAACCTGGCCAAATGCTGCAACCCCATACCCGGAGATGCTGTTTTTGGTTTTGTAACCACGGGTAAAGGATTAACCATACATCGTACAAATTGTCCCAATGCCACCCAAATGATGGCCAATTACGGGCATCGTATTGTAAAAACCAAATGGGCCAAAAACAACGAAATATCCTTCCTTACAGGATTGAAAATTATAGGTATGGATGATGTTGGCGTCATCAACAAAATAACCAATGTAATCAGTGGCGAAATGCGGGTAAATATTTCCGCCCTAACCATAGAAAGTGGCGAAGGTATTTTTGATGGTACCGTAAAAGTATTTGTACACGATAAAGAAGAGCTCGAAGAATTAATTATACGTCTAAAACAACTCAACGGCATACAAAGCGTAAACCGGCTGGATACAGAAGAATTAGCATAAAGCAATTGTATGGGCCTGGCTAAACAATAAATGCAGCTTTACTTGCGTCGCACTCTTGTGCGGCAACAACCATAGCAGCAAACAAGCAACAGGAGTTGATGCGATTTAAATCTACAGCCAATATCCATTAATTATTATACAGAAAGACTGTTACGTTTATCCATACCCCAGCGTAATTTGGTACGCAGTGTTGAGAGAAAATTATTCTCGTTAAGACGTAATAAACTAATGGTAAATTTTTCTTTTTTTATGGCCAGCTGAATGTCTTTATCTACAATTTCGCGGCGTGCATCCATGGCACATATAAACTGATCAGTACGTCCTTCAATTTCAAACGAAATAATATTGCTGTCGGGCACCACAATAGGCCGCATACTTAAGTTGTGGGGGGCCACCGGAGTAATTACAAAGCTGGAAGAATCGGGGAAAACAATCGGGCCGTTACAACTCATATTATAACCGGTAGAACCTGTTGGTGTGGCTACAATTACGCCATCGCACCAATAAGTATTTAGAAACTCGCCATTTAAATACGTGTGAATTTTAATCATGGGCGAAATATCCCTTTTATGTATGGCAAATTCATTTAATGCAAATGGTGTTTCGCCAAAAAGGGGTATACTCGAATCCAGGTGAATAAGGGTTCTTTTGTCTACAACATAAGTGCCATTCACCAATGCATCTACGGCCACAGTAAGCTCGTCTTTACCAATGCCGGCCAGAAAGCCCAGTCGGCCAAAATTTATACCAAGTATGGGAATATTTTTATCGCGTACCAGGGTTACACAATCCAGTATTGTGCCATCGCCACCCAAACTTATCAGGCAGTCTACACTATCATCCAGTTCAAATGAATTAGAGAAGATAGAAATGCCTTCGCTATCTACATCCAGATTATAAGCTGCAAGAGTTTGCAGCAATAGAATTTCTATATGGTATTTACGCAGTTCTTTTATAAGAATCAGGAGTTGGGTTTGCAGGTCTGGCTCTAACCCCCGGCTATAAATAGCAACTTTCATGTTTTATAATTAAAATGTATAAATGTTAAGCTATAGCACAACTTATGTTTTTTATAGAGAATAATGCATTTTTAAAACAGCGCTTGCTATTAGGTGGTTTTAAAAATCGGTTCGCACATGAAAAAATACACCATGTTCGCCCAACTGGTTAAAACTATATTCAAATTTAAACACAATATCGTATGAGGGAATAACCATATCCAGGCCCAGGCACTCGGTATACAAAAATTTATTGCTTAATAAATTATCGCCTGGTAATTTGTTGTAGGTGTAGCCCACATCAGCACCCGCTTTTACAAAGAAGCGGAATGGGATGGTAATTTCTTTTTTATAGCCAGGTGGTGTACGCAATTGCATGGCAAAAACTTCTTTTCGGATAGTTGTTCTGCCCATAATACCTGCAACACCATCAAAAACATAATATTCAAGGCCTCTTAAAAATGGCCCCCCATAGCTAAACAGCTGTTGGTTGATAAAAGGCTGATCGAACGGAAACTTTAGTACCCCTGCACTTTGTAATAACAGGCTAGTTTTTTTGGTTAAGGGTAAAGCCCAATTGGCCTGATATTGTAATTGAGTAAGATCCATTGCTTTAGTAATACCCCTGCGGGTAATACTCGCTTCACCAATAAAGCCTTTTATGGGGTAGGCATTATAATCGGTAAATGCATATTGAATAGAATAGGATAATTCAGGATAATTAATTGATTTTACTGCACCCGGCAAATAGTTGGGATTAAGTTTTACAACAGTATCGCCCACCTGGTTTTTTACATAGCTAAACCTGAAATTATGCCTGGTTTTAATGGCCGGCCGGTATAAGTAGGCTACTTCGGCTTTAAGGGTTTGTAATACAAATTTATCCTGTTTAAAAAAAGCCTGTTTGCTTAAACTGCTGGCATAATTTAATTCTCTCTGGCTGGAAAACAAAAAGGCCACACTATAGCCACTTTTAAGGGAGTTAAAGGCATATGGCTGTTCGTATTTTAATTGAACCTGGCGGCTATAGCCAGCAATTAGGTTTACTGCAAGTTTATCGTTACGCCCCGAAAAATTAAACTGCTGAAACTTAATCCCATAATTTACCCTGTTCAAGCTGGCTTTTTGTTCTACCCACCATTGGTTAAAATTGCGGTCAACCAGTTTAAAATAGGGCAATGGAAACAGGTACCACCTTTCTTTTACATCAACATTTATAAAAACCAGGCCACCTTGCTGGCTGTGCACGTAGATAAATACTTCTGTAAAAAGGGATGTATTGGTAACTTGCTGTTTGGCTAATTCCAATTTTTTTTCCAAATCACTCTTTGCTATATACTGGCCTTGTTTAAAGGGTAGTTCCCTTTCAATAATAAAAGGTTGCGTTTTTTTATTGCCGTGAATACTTATATCTGCAATTAATAAAAGTGAGGAATCTGTTGAACCTTGTAAAATGGCATCGAGTAGGGTATTGATAATACTAACAGAATCTTTTGATAACCCCGACTGGGTTTGTGCATTTACCAACAAACTAAACAAACACACCACACAAACCAATATCAGCCTTTTGCAATAGGTCATTATAAAATTTTCTTCAATAATTGGTGAGCGGTAAAAGTAGTTTATTGTGTTGTTTTCACGGTATTATATTGCTGTTTTAACAGTAACAGTCTTTTTTCTGGCTTAAATTCCTACATATAGTTGTTAAATATTCAGGTATGTCATCAGTAAATCGTAGTTCGATCTCAATTCATTTTCATAGTCTTCTTCGCCAAAATAATAGCGTATAATATATTCATACCGTTGCAGGGTAGCAATCACATCAGAGATAGTGACTTTATTTATTTTAATGGTTACAATAAGCAGGCCTGTATCACTTTCGGTACAGGTATTCATTTGGGTAATGATGGCATTATTGGTTTCAATAAGCCTGCTTAGTTCGCCAAATGAAAAGTTCCTGCGGTCTATTTCTAATACAATTATACCACCGGGTTCTTCCACATTAAAATAATTGGCCAATGTTCTAATCAGGATTTTCTGGGTAATTAATCCCGTAACTTCCCCTTCCTTATTAACGCTGGGCACTACAGAAACATCAAAACGACGGGCAATTTTTAAGGCAGTAGTAAAATGTTCTTCGGGCAAAACAGCAGCTACAATAAACTGGTCCTGCAAGGTGCCCAATGTTAGATGATCGTCTACATCCATTAAATCGTCTTTGGAAACAATGCCCACAAATTTATCCTGGGCTGTAACAGGCAAGTGTTGAATATCATAGTCTTCCATTAGCTGTAGGGCAAAAGAAACCTTATCTGTAACAGACAACAGGGGATAACCAGCTTCTATAATTTGAGCTACCAGCATGTACGATAGGATATTATTATTCCAATATAAACACTAAACAACTGTTGCAGCAGGGTGTTTAAGTTTGGTAAGGAATTGCTCTAAAATTTTATTAAACTCATCAGGTACTTCCATCATGGGAGCATGCCCGCAATTATCAATAAAAAATAATTCACTATGAGGGATGAGTGTATTAAATTCTTTGGCAACAAAAGGTGGAGTAATGGTATCATTATTACCCCATATAAGTAAGGTGGGCACTTTTATCTGGTTTAATTCTTCGCCCAGGTTATTGCGGATAGCGCTCTTAGCCAACGCAATAATTTTAATTACCTTAATGCGGTTATTACAAATATCATATACTTCATCTACCAGCTCTTTGGTGGCGGTTGCCGGGTTGTAAAAAGTAAGCTCAGTTTTGCGTCTTATATATTCATAGTCACCACGCTTTGGGTAACTATCGCCCATGCCATTTTCAAAAAGCCCTGAACTACCCGTTAAAATAAGCGATTTTATCCGCTCAGGATGTTTTAACACATGCACCAGCGATACATGCCCCCCAAGGGAATTTCCCATCAGGTGTATATCCTTATAATCCCTTAACTCAATAAATTTTTGAACATGTTTTTCCAATCCACCTACCGATGTGTGGAATAAATCCAAATCAAATAAGGGCAAGAGAGGAACTATTACCTTATACTTATGCCTGAAAAATTCAATAAGGTCCTTAAAGTTGCTTAATGCACCAAAAAGGCCGTGCAGCAATACCAAAGGTTCACCTTCGCCCTCTTCAATAAACTTAAATTTGTCTATTTGTTTAACCTCGTAATTCATCCGTTATTTTTTCCTGCAATAAAGAAAATGTATCAATCTGTACAAATATTATGAATTGAATTGAAATAACCTGATTATCTCCAATTTAATTGTTCTTGTACTTTATCTGCTAAAATACCCATTTTTAACCTAATTCCCTATTATTTAATGCCTTGAAAATGATCTGTTTCTAAATATAATTGGTTTAATCAATTACTTATTTTTAAAAACAGGTACCCATTTATGCAACTGTATTAATAAAGGGCTTTATCCTTTCCATTCGTTCCTGTGGCACAAAAAGCACATCCGAGCTGGCAATGGCTTCCAGGCTTAGCGTACTGCAATCATATAAGTTTAGCTTGTTTAACTGGTAGGCTTTATAGCCAAGACTGCTAAAATAATCCAGCATTACCGGCAACTGCTCACCCCAGGTTTCCAGCTGTACCAATGGTTTGTGTTTTTCTAAAACCGCCTTAATTTCCGGGAAAACAACCGTTTCATACCCTTCGATATCGCATTTTATATAATCCACCTGTTCTAAACCAGCAAACACTTCACTGCCTTTTTTAATATCACATTCAAAAATAAGCTGATTGCTGCTAATGGAATCATTGTTTAAAATGGTTACTGTACCATGCCTTAAATACTGCAAATGCTGCAATAAGGGTGGCATGCCCAGTTTTACAGGCCCTCCATTGGTATCGCCCAATGCAAAAGGGTAAACAGTAATATTCTTGGAGGCCGGCAGGGCTTTTATTAATAATTCTCGGTATGGTTTTACCGGTTCTACGCTATATAATTTGCCGCTTGTGCCAATAATCTTACTAAAAATAATACTAAAATAACCCAGGTTGGCGCCAATATCAATCACTGTATCAGTAGGTTGTACCAGGTTTTTTACAAAATAATGCCATTTATATTTTTCATCATTTTGCAAAGCCCCCGTTTTGTAACCAATAAAAAATACCTGTTGTAACAGGCGTAAATAATTATTTAACCCAAGTATTTTATATAACCAGGCTTTTATTGAATCTACCATACCACACTCTTTAGTAAAAAATTTCCCAAAGATGTAACAAAGCTGCTAACAATACCTAAGAATTTTGGTTGTTTGTTTAGGTTAGTCTGTAAATAGTTGGTTTTTATTGGGTGGCCGGGCTGCCGGTAAGAAATTAAGCTTTACTTGCGTCGCACACTTGTACGGTAGAAACAGTGGCAGCTTTAAGTAAATGGCAGTTATTTTAGTAAGTCATATAAACTGGGAAAAGTGTTAAACATATTACAGGAATCTGCCATGATTGTCTGTTGCCATACAAGCGGAACGATGAACGTAATGCGACGCAACAGGCGATGCTATTTGCACCTCAGCCTGTAACCATAATTATTAATTAATTACCTCAATGTATATATATGAGTGAAACTGCTTTTACCAACAGGTTAATACACGAAACCAGCCCTTACTTATTACAGCATGCCCATAACCCGGTTAACTGGTATCCATGGAGCGATGAGGCTTTGCAAAAGGCAAAACAGGAGAACAAACCAATATTGGTAAGTATTGGCTACTCGGCCTGCCATTGGTGTCATGTTATGGAAAAGGAAAGCTTTGAAGATGAAGCCACAGCCGCCATAATGAATGCGCATTTTATTAATATAAAAATAGACCGGGAAGAAAGGCCCGACCTTGACCATATATATATGGATGCGGTGCAGGTAATGACGGGCAGTGGTGGATGGCCATTAAATGTTTTTCTTACTACCGATGCCCGGCCTTTTTATGGCGGCACTTATTTTCCACCTGTTCAGGCTTATAACCGTATGAGCTGGAAGGATACATTGCTGGCCGTACATAAAACCTATACTGAAAAGAAAAATGAGATTGAAGCCCAGGCAGATAACCTGATTGCGCATATTGAAAACGCCAATTCATTTGGCATGCAACGCTCCTGGGAAAAGCAGGAAACCACTGTGTTTACGCATGAAAACCTGGAGTTAATTACCAAAAACCTATTGCTTATAGCCAATACTGATTGGGGTGGGTTTGGAAAAGCCCCCAAATTTCCACAAACCTTCTCTATTCAATTTTTGTTGAGACAGCATCATTTTACCGGAAATGCAGCAGCGCTACAACAGGCATTGCTAAGTCTGGATAAAATGGCACAGGGAGGTATTTACGATCATTTGGGTGGTGGATTTGCCAGGTATAGTACTGATGATCAATGGCTTGCACCGCATTTCGAGAAGATGCTTTACGATAATGCCTTGTTGTTAAATGTGTATGCAGAAGCTTTTCAATTAACCAGAAATGATAATTATGCAACCATTATTGAAGAAACGGTTGGTTTTATAAAAGAAGAACTGGTAATTGCTGAGGGTGGCATATGCAGTGCCCTTGATGCAGACAGCGAAGGAGTGGAGGGAAAATTTTATGTGTGGAATAAAGCAGAAATTGAAGCAATACTGGGTGAGGATGCAGCTGTATTTTGTGCTGTTTATAATATTAGTGATAAAGGTAATTGGGAACACGTAAATATTTTGTGGCTCCCAGCCACCATTGCACAAAAGGCAAAGGCTTTGAATATGGAAGTCAACACCATGCAGCAATTACTGCAGTTATGTAAAGCAAGGCTGTTGGCAATAAGAAAAAAAAGAATAAAACCATTGCTGGATGACAAGATATTACTTGGTTGGAATGCCCTTAGTATAACAGGACTGTGTAAGGCTTATGCAGCCACCGGCAACCATAGCTATTTGGAGATGGCAAAGCAAAATATGGTTTTTCTGGAAAAATATTTTAATGATAAGGAGGGCAAATGGTATCATACCTGGAAAGGGGGGCTGGCAAAATACCCCGCTTTTTTGGATGATTATGCCTATTTGATACAAGCTTACATACACCTGCAGGAGGTTACGGGAAATGCTGATTATCTGATTAAGGCAAAATTGGAAACAGAAAGGGCCTTGCACTTATTTGGAGATACAGAAAGTCCGTTTTTTTGGTTTACAAAGTCTGATCAGGAGGATGTGGTAGTAAGAAAAAAAGAAATATATGATGGCGCAGTGCCTTCGGGTAATGCCGTGATGGCCCAAAACCTATACTATCTTTCTGTGGTATTTAATAATGCCCAATGGCGCAAAAGAACGGAGGATATGATAGAATCATTAGGCACTGCTATCGTGCGTCATCCCAACTCCTTTGGTATTTGGGCCATGCAAATGCAGCAAATAGTTGCTGGCTTAAAAGAAATAGTTGTATGCGGGGTGGATATTGAGCCAACCCTGCAGCAGGTTAATGCGTTGTATATACCGGCGAAGGTATTGCAGAGTATGGATCGTGTTATGGATGATTTTCCATTGTTGGCTGGGAAAAATATCAGTGACGGAAGGGTAGAAATCTATTTATGTGAGCAATATTCCTGTAAAAAACCTGTTTTTAGTGCAAAAGAGCTCAATTTGTTATTAAAAAATTAAAATACATACAATAACAAAATTTGTGTTGCGTTATTAATAACTGTTAGCTGGCAGCGGTTTAAATACCAAAATCAGATAACATGTTGAAAAATTGGCTGATTTAATTTAATGATTACATTTGCTCAACTCCAAATAATTAAAGTATAAATGAAAATCCGGCTTTTATCATTATCGGCATTTGCGCTCTTGGTTCTGGGTTCTGTAAGTTGCTCCAAAGGGGGTAAAACCAAAGGATTACCAGATGATGGACAGTTGCATGGTGTAGCTCCGGGTACCCGTGAAGGAATGGGAAAGCCTGTTGGGATGGTATATATTCCACCAGGAACATTTCATATGGGACCCAGTGATGAGGATGTAAACTACAATTACACCGCCCGCAATAAGGAGATTTCTATCAGTGGCTTCTGGATGGATGCCACAGAAATTACCAATAACCAATATCGCCAGTTTGTAAAATGGACCAGAGACTCTTTGGCCGCTGTTCAGTTGGGTTTCTTTAAACAAAGCCCGGAAGGAGATACTGCTATTGACTGGAAAAAAGTAGCCACCATTAAATGGGGTGATAAGGGTGTAATGGAAAAACTAAGTCCATTAATGTTAACCCCCGATAACAGGCTTTACGGTAAAATGGAAATTGATCCTGAGAAAATTGTTTATAATATTCAGGGTTTTGATATGAAAAAAGCTGCCCAGTTTGTAAATAAGGGTAAGCCACGTAAAGACTTTATTTACAGGTACAATCAACAGGTTTATCCGGATACATTGGTTTGGATGAGGGATTTCTCCTATTCCTATAATGAACCAATGGCAAAACGCTATTTTTCGCATCCTTCCTATGGTAACTATCCTGTAGTCGGTGTAAGCTGGAAACAGGCTGTAGCCTTCTGCCATTGGAGAACACGTTATCTGAATACATGGTTACTTAAAAACAAAAAAGCTACTGAAAGTGATTTCAGGTTACCAACAGAAGCTGAATGGGAATATGCTGCAAGAGGTGGCAGAAGCCAATCAATGTTCCCTTGGGGTAACTACTATCTCAGAAACAAAAAGGGTTGCTTGCTGGCTAATTTCAAACCTGGCCGCGGTAATTATGTAGAAGATGGTGGTTTTTACACAGTGAAAGCTGATGCCTACTGGCCAAACGATTTTAACCTGTATAACATGTCTGGTAATGTATCTGAGTGGACATCTTCATTGTATTATGAAAGTGCTTATAATCTGGTGCATGATATGAATCCGGATATTCAATGGAATGCATTGGATTCTGATCCTCCCCGTATGAAGCGTAAAGTAATCCGTGGTGGTAGCTGGAAAGATGTTGGTTATTTTTTACAAACCAGCACTCGCCAGTACGAATACCAGGACACTGCTAAATCCTATATCGGATTTCGTTGTGTGATTGATTTACCTGCACAATTGCGCAAAAAATAAATTTTATTCTTTTCTGATAATTTCAACTAACGATCAAATTAATAATTAAGCAAACAATTTTCTATGGCAGCTGCTATCCCTCCTAAAGTAAGTAAGACGTTCGATGTATTGGTTTCTATTGCGGCATCAGTGGTTATTTATGGTGCTTTAATGAAAATTACCCATGCCCCAACAGCAGATGTATGGTTGTATGTTGGTTTAACTACAGAAGCCGTTATCTTTTTGGGTTATGGTATTTTGTACCTTATTTATCCGGCTATTGACGATCATCAGGTAAATCTGGCCAATGCACCAGAACCTAGTGCACCTAGTCCATTAAAGGCAATGGAAAAAATGATGGCCGAAGCAGACATAACACCTGCCAGCTTAGCTAAAATTAGTCAGGGATTCCAAAAATTAAATGCAACAGTTGAAAAAGTAGGTGATATTACTGATGCCATAGCAGCCACTAATGAATATACAAAGAAATCAAAAGATGCCGCAGTTGCACTTGGTGCCGTAGGAGATGCTTTTTCAAAAGCTGCTTCTTCTGCTACCTCTTTTACAAATGCATCTGAATCTGCTAAAGTATACCATGATCAGGTTCAGATTCTTACAAAGAACTTATCTTCTTTAAATACCATTTATGAACTGGAATTACAGGAAAGTAATAACCACCTGAAAGCTTTAAATCAGTTCTATGGTAAATTGGCCGAAACATCAAAAGCGATGCTTAGCACAGCAGATGATGCCACTAAAGCCAAAGAACAGATTTCTATTCTTGCAACTAACTTGAATAAATTAAACCAGATATACGGTAATATGATTATTGCTATGCAAGGCAAATAATCTATTAACCCGTATTTTTTAATTCAAAGTATTTTTTGCATAAAACAATTTTAAAAATAGGATAGAATGGCATTACCCAAAGAGCCCAGGCAGAAGATGATCAATATTATGTATTTGGTTCTTACTGCACTACTGGCGCTGAATGTATCATCAGAAATTCTAAATGCATTTAAAACAGTTGACAATAGCCTGCAAAGAAGTAGTGCTGCTGCAAATGTTTCTACTGCTCAATATTTTAATTCTTTTCAAGTTAAAGCTAAAGAACCTGCTTCTCAGGCCAATGTAGCTATTTGGTTACCAAAAGCGCAAAAAGCCCAGCAGTATTCTACGGAGATGTATAATTTTATTCAATCGGTTAAAGATTCTGTGTTGAAAGAAGCAGGTTTTGATCCGGTTAAAAATGGCGACTCTCTATATAAAGAAGACAATCTGGAAGTATCTACCCGTTTATTGGTAGATGGTAATTTGGGTAAGCAAATGTTTCAAAAATTAGCAGATTATAAGAAAAACTTATTAAGCATCGACAAAGAATTGGGTGCTGAATTGGCTAATGATCTTCCAATTGATCTTAGCATGCCCAAATTGCAAAACCGTTCAAACAAAACATTGGAAGCGGCATATTTTTTAATGACTCCAACGGTGGCTACCCTAACCATGCTTAGTAAATTTCAGAATGATGTAAAATCATCTGAAAATAAAGTGGTAGAGTATTGTCACAAACAGGTTGGTCAGGTAGAAATAATTTTTGATACCTATAAACCCTTGGTTGGTGCCAGCGCTACTTATGTAATGGATGGACAGGAAATTGAAATAACTGCCGGTCTCGGTGCGTTTAATAGTAAGAAAGTGCCTAATATAACCATCAATGGCGCAGGTGCTTCAGTAGGCCCGGATGGATTGGCTACACAGAAGTTTATAGCAAAAGGGGTTGGCTCTAAATCGGTAAATGTGGTTATCAGTTATACCGATCAGGATGGTAAACCACAAACAGTTACAAAAGTGATTAATTATACAGTTGGTTCACCTACTGGTGCCAGTGTAAGTGCAGATGCGGTGAAAGTACTTTATATCGGACTGGATAACCCATTATCTGTAAATGGTGGAAATGTAGGTGATGAAAAAGTACACCCTTCTATCGATAACGGCGAAATAGTTAAAGGTGATAAACCCGGTAAATATATTGTAAGGCCTTCAAAACCTGGTACAGGTACTATTACCTTAAATATAGATGGTCAGGGTGCGCAAGCTTTTCCATTCAGGGTAAAAACTGTTCCAGATCCTGTAGCTAAAGTAGGTATCAGCGGTGGCGGTAGAATTAAAGTAAATGAATTTAAAGCCCAGGAAGGCGTATCTGCCGTATTGGAAAACTTTATATTCGAAGGCGTAAAATTCACTGTGCAAAGCTATACCATCGTATTGAATGGTGCCGGCTTCCCGGTATTACAGGCTAAGCCTGTATCGGGTGATTCTTTTGGTCCGGTGCGTGACTTAATTGAAAAATCAAAAGGCGGTACCACCATCGTAATTGATGAAATTAAAGCTTCTGGCCCTGGTGGAACCAGAACATTAAAGCCGATTGTATTTAATTTATACTAAACTTTTTATAATATGACAACTCAATCTTTTAAATGGGTCTTTTGTGCAGCATTGTTTTGTGCTGTTGCAGGATCTTCTTTAGCGCAAACACGCCCTGTAAAGAAAAAGGTTGTAAAACCTGCCCCTACACAGCAAAGCGCCTATGGCGCTCCTGCTCAGGAGAATAATACAGCTGTTAATTCAGCCTATGGAGCACCTGCCACGCCAGATACAACAGGTAAGGGTAACAACACTTCCGGCTATAACAATAACAATAAGCCTGTTACCAATATCAATCCTTCTTTACCTATTGAAGTAATTAAATCAAGTGGTGGTGGAATGTTGGATAGCGTAAAAGTTTCTTTACGAAATAATGCCATTGTAGATCAAAACCTTATTAAGGAAAAAGTGCCATTACCTTACGAAAACATTCGCGAAGATGATGCCGTTTACCGAGTTAGGGTTTGGAGAGAAATTGATGCAAGGGAAAAACAAAACCTCGCTTTCAGATATAGTGCCGATGAAGATAATGGTAACCAACGCTTTATTTCTATTTTGTTACGTGGTATCATGAGTGGCGAAATAACTGCCTTTAGTGGCGATGATGACAGGTTTACCACACCAATTACTCCGGAAGCCGCATTAGCTGCCTTCTCTGGAGGTAGCGATACAGTGGCCAGATACGATAAAGACCAAAATATCATTGGCTATCAGGTGAGAGCCCGTGCCTTCGACCCCGATTCAGTATACAAATTCAGGATCAAGGAAGAATGGGTATTTGATAAAGAAAGCAGCCGCTTATTCTGCCGTATTTTGGGTATTGCACCTGTTATTCCTTACTACCTGTCTAACGGGTTAAAAATGGACAACAGCGAACGCCCCTTATGGTGGATTTATTACCCCGAAGCAAGAGGTGTTTTTGCCAGAAGCGAAGTATACAATCCAAAAAACTTTGGTGCCAAAATGAGCTGGGACGATGTATTTGATGCACGCATGTTTAGCAGCTACATCTTACAATCTACATTTGATAATCCAGCCAATATGCCATTGTCTACCGTATATCCCAACAACTCATTGTATCGTTTGCTGGAAGGCGAAAAAATCAAAGAGAAAATATTTAACTACGAACAATCACTCTGGTCTTACTAAAACCAGCAGCATATAAAAAATTAAAAGTCCCGGTTTATCCGGGATTTTTTTTGTTAGCCAGGCAGTAAACCATAATGCAACTTTACTTGCGTCGCACACTTGTACTGCAGAAATGGGTGGCAGCTTTCAACAGCCAAAACCTAGTCTTTTACCAAAACCATTAAAGACTTTTTGCTTGGTTTTTTCCCAATTTCCTGCCGCCCAAAGTACCCAACCGCACAAGAGTGCGACGCAAGTAAAGCCCAATTTCTGTTACCGCACTATGGCTACAACAATTGTATTGGCTAATACTTAATGCAAAATCTGCATTTGCTTTATTACTTTTGCCGTTCTAAATTTTTTTGTGATGACTAAAGGACCCGTTTCTACATTTATAGAACACCATTACCGCCATTTTAACGCAGCCGCTTTAATGGATGCTGCCAAAGGCTATGAAACCCATTTACTGGAAGGTGGTAAAATGATGGTTACCCTTGCCGGCGCCATGAGTACGGCCGAGCTGGGTATTTCTTTTGCCGAAATGATTCGCCAGGATAAAGTGCAAATTATTAGCTGCACCGGCGCCAATCTGGAAGAAGATATTATGAACCTGGTGGCCCATAGCCATTATAAAAGGGTACCTAATTACAGGGATTTAAGTCCGCAGGAAGAATGGGATTTACTGGAAAACCATTATAACCGCGTAACCGATACCTGCATACCCGAAGAAGAAGCTTTTAGAAGGCTGCAACAGCATATAGTAAAGATTTGGAAAGATGCAGAAGCGGCGGGAGAAAGATATTTTCCGCATGAGTATATGTATAAAATGTTGTTAAGCGGAGTATTGGAACAGTATTACGAAATAGACCCCAAAAACAGCTGGATGCTGGCCGCTGCCGAAAAAAATATTCCTATTGTGGTGCCGGGTTGGGAAGATAGTACCATGGGCAATATTTTTGCATCTTATTGTATTAAGGGCGAATTGAAAGCCAGTACCATGAAGAGTGGTATTGAGTATATGGTAGAACTTAGCGATTGGTACCGCAAAAACAGTAGCGGTAAGGGTGTAGGCTTTTTTCAAATTGGTGGCGGTATTGCCGGCGATTTCCCCATTTGCGTAGTGCCCATGATGTACCAGGACCTGGAATGGCACGATGTACCTTTCTGGAGTTATTTCTGCCAAATATCAGATTCTACTACCAGCTATGGTTCTTACTCAGGTGCCGTACCAAACGAAAAAATTACCTGGGGCAAATTAGACATTCATACCCCCAAATTTATTGTAGAAAGCGATGCTACCATTGTTGCCCCGCTTATGTTTGCATGGATTTTGGGTTGGTAATTTTACTTTATATGTATTTAATAAAAAAGCCTTTACACATTGTAAAGGCTTTTTTTATGCCACTTGTATCTTTTGGGCCCGGCTGGTTGCAGTTGGCAGCTTTACTTGCGTCGCACACTTGTACTGCGGATAGTTTTGGCAGCTTTAAAACAGCCAATACCATAAGGGCCAGCCAGCGGCTAAATAACTATATTAATCATTTTGCCTTTTACAAAAATGAACTTTTTAACGTTGGCGTTTTCAATCCATTTTTTAACGGTATCGTTGTTCAAGGCAATTGTTTTTACTTCTTCCTCGGTAGCATCCAATGCAATGCTAATAGTGGTGCGTAGTTTACCATTAATGCTAACAGGGTATTCTTTGGCGCTTTCTACCGTGTATTTAGCTTCGTACACAGGGTAGCTGGCATCCAGAATTAAAGAGGTATTACCCAAAGCACTCCATAGTTCCTCAGCAATATGCGGTGCATAAGGCACCAGCATTACCAGCAAAGGTTCCAGCACGGCACGTTTATTACATTTAAGATCGCTAAGCTCGTTTACGCACACCATAAAAGCACTAACGGCGGTATTAAAGCTAAAGCGCTCTGTGTCTTCCTCAATTTTACGAATGGCTTTATGCAGCACTTTTAATTCGGCATCTGTTGGGGCGGCTTCATTCCAAACCTTACCCTTTACTTCATCAAAAAACAGGCGCCATAATTTTCTAAGAAAACGGTGTACCCCTTCTATGCCCTTGGTATCCCAGGGTTTGCTTTGTTCTACGGGGCCAAGAAACATCTCGTACATGCGAAATGTATCGGCACCATATTTTTGTACCAATTCATCCGGGTTAACAGTATTGTATTTTGTTTTGGACATTTTCTCCACCTCGGCACCACAGATGTATTTGCCATCTTCTAAAATAAAAGTAGCATTGGCATATTCGCCATTGCGCCATTTTTTAAAAGCTGCTGTATCCAGTTCAAAACCATCCACCATGTTTACATCCACATGTATGGCATCGGTTTCGTATTGCTCTTTTACTCCGGCAGAAACAAATTGTTGTGTACCCCTTATACGGTAAGCAAATCTGGAACTGCCCTGTATCATGCCCTGGTTAACCAGTTTTTTAAAAGGTTCCTCAAAGCTGATAAAGCCCAGATCAAAAAGCACTTTTGTCCATAAACGGCTATACAATAAATGACCCACCGCATGTTCGGTGCCGCCAATATAAATATCTACCTGATTCCAGTAATCACTAACATTTTTATCGCAGAATGCGGCATTATTATGCGGATCCATATACCGTAAAAAATACCAGGAAGAACCTGCATAGCCGGGCATGGTATTGGTTTCCAGCTGCTGGGCTGTCCACTCAGGAATATTGGCCAGTGGGCCTTCGCCTTCGGGGCCTGGTTTGTATTCATCTACCTGAGGTAATTGCAAAGGCAGTTCTGTTTCTTCTAATGGGTAGGCAATGCCATCAATCCATTTAATAGGGAATGGTTCGCCCCAGTAGCGTTGGCGGCTAAATGCGGCATCACGCATTTTATAATTTACTTTATGTTTGCCCTTGCCCCAGCCCTCCAAATCGGTTATTACAATTTCTGATGCATCACGCATTAGCATACCGGTGAGAAAATCGCTGTTTAATAACTCAGCATCTTTGGTAGCATTCGCATCTTCGCCATTAAACAAATCGCCCAAAATATTGGTTACATGAATATTAAAGTGTTTGGCAAAACGAAGATCTCGTTCATCGCCGCAAGGCACGGCCATAATGGCACCGGTACCATAGCCAGCCAATACATATTCACTGATATAAACAGGTACTTCGCGCAAACTAAGTGGATTAATGGCATAGGCGCCGGTAAAACATCCACTGATTTTTTTCTCGGCAATACGCTCTCTTTCGCTACGGCTTTTAACATAAGTAAGATAATCTTCCACTTCCTGTTTATGTTTTGGAGTAGTAATTTTTTCTATTATCTCGTGTTCGGGTGCCACTACCATAAAGTCTACACCAAAAATGGTATCGGGCCGGGTGGTATACACTTTTAATACTTCGTTACTGTCAAGTATAGCAAAATCCATTTCTGCACCATAACTTTTGCCAATCCAGTTGCGTTGCATTTCTTTCATGGCTTCGCTAAATTCCACTTTTTCCAGGCCTTCTAATAACCTATCAGCATATTCTGTAATTCTTAAATACCATTGGCGTAGCTTCTTTTTCACCACAGGATGTCCGCCACGTTCGCTAACCCCGTTTACAACTTCATCGTTTGCCAGCACCGTACCTAAGGCTTCGCACCAGTTAACTTCGCCATAGCCGCAAAAAGCCAGCCTGTACTGCATAAGTATGTCCTGCTGTTTTGCGTGGTTAAATGCTTTCCAGTCATTAGCAGTAAATACAGCCGGACTGTATTGGCTATTAGGTATGGGATGGTGTTTATTGCCTTCCTGCTCAAAAATGGCTACCAGGCTGTTTATACTTGCTGCTTTTTTTTGTTGCCTGTTATAAAAGCTGTTGAATAGCTGCAGGAATATCCACTGTGTCCATTTATAATAGTTGGGTTCGCAGGTACGTACTTCACGGTCCCAATCGAAACAAAAGCCAATATTGTTCAGCTGACTACGGAAATTATTGATATTGTTAGCTGTACTAATGGCAGGATGAATGCCATGTTCAATAGCATATTGTTCTGCGGGCAGTCCAAAAGCATCGTAGCCCATAGGGTGCAGAACATTAAAGCCTTTTAGCCTTTTGTAGCGGGAATAAATATCGCTGGCAATATAGCCTAATGGGTGGCCCACATGCAGACCTGCACCACTGGGATAAGGGAACATATCAAGCACATAGTACTTTGGTTTGGTACTATTATTACTAACGGCATATGCGTTGGTTTCTATCCATTTTTGCTGCCAGTAAGTTTCCAGTTTTCTAAAATCGTATTCCATAATTTAATTACATTCTAGGATGCCTTTGCAAAGATGCTGTTTTTTGACTGTTGCATCCAGGTAACAGGCTGTTATTGTATTTGCTGCGTATGGCCCGGAACGTACAAGTGTGCGACGCAAGTGGCGATGCCTATTGTTACCGGCGTTGGGCCCATAGTTATTACCATTAAACATACAGTTAAATAAGGTTAGCTAATACTAAGCTTAATAATCTGTCGTTATGAGTGAGTGCAAATGTACACGAATCCACTAAATTTGCGCTTCCAGCATTAAAGCTTAAACATATAAACAGATTTTATGGCGGAAACAGGAAAAGCTTCGTTAAGACGCAGTAAGCCCAATTATATTTACAGCATAGTGGGTGTATCGCTGGTGTTATTGATTATGGGGGTAATGGGTTGGGTATTGCTGAACTTTAGCCGCGTAGGTAATTCTTTTAAAGAAGATATACGTATAAGCGCGTATTTGCGTACGCAAAACAAGGACACCATTGGAAAAATACAACAGTATATAGCAGCCCAACCTTACGCCAAAGATGTAAAATATATTGATAAGGAGCAGGCTAAATTGTTATGGAATAAGGACAATAATGAGGAGTGGGGCAAAATACTGGATTATAACCCATTGCCCGAGAGTATTGATTTTTATGCCCGTGCCGAATATGTGAATACAGATAGCCTTAATAAAATATCTGCATCGCTAATGGCTGTATATGGCAATCAGATTACCGATTTGCAATACCCACAGGTATTAGTAAGCAGCCTAACGGAGAAAACAAGGGTATTTGGTATAGCTTTTATAGTGGTATCTGTGTTGCTTTGTATTATTGTTATTTTTAGTATTGACAATACCATAAGACTGGCCATGTTTAGTAACCGGTTTTTGATTAAAACCATGCAAATGGTTGGTGCTACCAGGGGATTTATTGCCAAGCCAATGGATATAAGGGCTATTATAAATGGATTGATTAGTGCGTCAATTTCTGTATTGTTGTTGTTTGGCCTGATTACCTGGCTGGAAAGCCTGATACCCCAGTTAAAAGCCATAAGAGATATTGAACTAAACCTTATTTTATTTGGTGGCATGATATTATTGGGGGTGGCTATTTCTTTGTTTAGTACCCACCGAAGTGTGATAAAATATTTGAAGATGAAACTTGATGATTTATACTAATGTTTAGGCTACTACTGGTAAGTGTATTAGACAAAGAAAATGGCTTTAAGGAATAGCTTACATAACTGTAGTTTTTTAATATTTGTATAATTAGGGTTTTGACTTTTTAATGTATTATACATTATCTTGCAGGCCTTAAAACAGCACAATGACCGAAACAAAACAAAAACCCATGAATACTCTTTTTACAAAAGAGAATTATATCTGGATGATAATAGGTGCGCTGGTAATAGCGTTGGGCATGGTTTTAATGTCTGGCGGAAAGAATGAAAATCCTGCTGTTTTTGATACCAATGTTGTATATAGCACCACCCGTGTAACCATAGCCCCTATTTTAATAGTAGTTGGTTTACTGGTAGAAGTGTATGCTATCTTTAAAAAACCCAAGCAAACTGCTTAAGATTATTTTAATCTTAATAAATCTTCAATATCATCTTTTCCAAACACCAATCAAAGTAATATGACTTCAATTCAATCAGTAGTATTAGCCGTTGTAGAAGGTTTAACTGAATTTATCCCCGTTTCATCAACCGGTCACCTTATTATGGTGAGTTCGCTGATGGGCATTGGTAAGAATGAGTTTACTCAATTTTTTGAGATTGCTATTCAGTTAGGTGCTATTCTGGCTGTAGTTGTTTTATATTGGAAGAAATTTTTCACCTTTAGGGACTGGAAATTTTATGCAAAACTTATTGTGGCCGTTATACCAGCATTGGTATTTGGTTATAAACTGGGCCCGGTAATTGATTCACTTTTAATAAACCCATTGTATACTGCATTGGCTATTATGGGTGGTGGTTTTGTATTATTGTTTATCGACAATATTTTCCGTAACGGTAAAATAAAGGATGAGAAAGATATCACTTTCCTAAACAGTATTATGATCGGTATTTTTCAATGTGCTGCCTTAATTCCTGGTGTAAGTAGAAGTGCTGCAACCATTATTGGAGGTATGCAACAGAAATTAAGCCGTGGGGTTGCCGCAGAATTTTCATTCTTTCTGGCTGTACCTACTATGGCAGCTGCTACCCTATATAAATTGATGACTACTTTACAGGAAAACCCTACTATTTTTAAGGAAGGTAATAATATGAGTGCCTTATTAATTGGAAACGTGGTAGCATTTGTAGTAGCGTTTTTTACTATGCGTATGCTGGTTGATTTTGTAAAGAAACACGGTTTTAAGGCATTTGGCTGGTACAGGATTTGCATTGGTATTGTGTTTTTACTAATGATTAAAATGAACCAGATTAGATAATATTTTATACAGCTTGCTGATAATAAATTAAAAGCTTAATTTTCATGCCTGCCATTTTTGGCAGGCATTTTATTTTGTAAAAAAGCTATTATGCAAACTGCTTCGAAGAAGGTGATTAACGGTTGGGCCATGTACGATTGGGCCAACAGCGTGTATAATCTTGTTATAACCACTACTTTTTTCCCTATATATTTCACTGCTATCACCAAAAATCCGGATGGCAGTGATGTAGTATCGTTTATGGGCAGAAAATTTGTAAATTCTTCGCTTTACGACTATACGCTGGCTGCAGCTTATTTATTGGTAGCCATATCTTACCCCATTCTAACTTCTATTGCAGACACCAAAGGGAATAAGAAAAACTTTATGAAGTTCTTCAGCACACTTGGGGCATTTGGGTGTTCTTTATTATTCTTTTTTAATGATGTTTCGCTGCTTTGGCTGGGTGTAATGGCTTTTATGATGGCGTCAATCGGCTATGCCGGTAGCCTTGTTTTTTACAATGCTTATCTGCCCGAAATTGCGGCGCCGGAAGATAGGGACCGTGTTAGTGCTAAAGGCTTTTCTTTTGGCTATATAGGCAGTGTTATTATGCAAATGATAGGTTTTGCCCTGGTGCTGATGCTAAAATCAAATCCATTGATTGGGCCTAGAATTACCTTTTTGCTGGTAGGTATTTGGTGGCTGGGTTTTGCGCAAATAACTTTTGCCAGGCTGCCTAAGGTTGCTGATACTGCCAAAAAGAAAATAAATGTACTAACGGATGGCTTTAAAGAAGTAAAAAAAGTATTTAACGAAGTAAAAACCCTGCCTGTATTAAAACGTTTTTTGCGGGGCTTTTTTTTCTATAGTATGGGGGTGCAAACCGTAATGCTAGCTGCTACTTTATTTGGTAGTAAGTTATTGGGGCTGGATGATACAAAACTAATTATAACAGTAGTTATTATACAATTGGTTGCTATTTTGGGTGCTATTCTAATGAGCCGTTTATCTGCAAAATTCGGTAACCTTAAAGTATTAATGGGCGTAGTGATTTTCTGGATTTTTGTTTGCCTGGCTGCTTATTATACTGCCGTTTTAAAAGAGCAGGGCGAGGATCCTGAAATGTATTTTTATGTGCTTGCAATGGCAGTTGGTTTGGTTATGGGAGGTATACAGGCTTTAAGCCGGTCTACCTATGCCAAACTAATGCCCGATACAAAAGATACTGCCTCTTATTTTAGTTATTACGATCTTACCGAAAAGCTGGCCATCGTTATTGGTATTTTTAGCTTTGGATATATTGAAGAAATTACAGGTAGTATGAAAAACTCTGTTTTAATACTCATCGTGTTTTTCATAATTGGTTTTATCTGGCTGCTGGGCGCCTTACATAAACAAAGAACAGCCAAATAACAAGTATACAATGTCAATGCTAATTTATGCAGCTACATACAATAAATACGGGCTTTTTTAAATTGGATGGTGGTGCCATGTTTGGTGTGGTACCAAAATCTATGTGGAATAAACTTGTACCTGCCGATGAGAATAATTTATGTAATTGGGCTATGCGTTGCCTGCTAATTGAAGATGGTAATCGGCTAATACTAATTGATAACGGTATTGGTACCAAGCAGGATGCAAAATTCTTTAGCCATTACTATCTTTCTGGTAACAGCAGTTTAGATAGCTCGCTTAATGCGCTTGGCTTTAACCGCAGCGATATAACCGATGTAATACTTACCCATCTGCATTTCGATCATTGCGGTGGCAGCATTAACCGCCAAGGCGATAAGCTGGTGCCCGCTTTTAGCAATGCCATTTATTGGAGCAATGCTTACCACTGGAACTGGGCTACCCAACCTAATAATAGGGAAAAAGCCTCTTTTCTTAAAGACAATATTTTGCCAATACAGGAAAGTGGTCAACTGCAATTTATAACACACCCTGCTACCCAATTTACTAACGATGGGCAATTGCACAGCGTTGCATTTAACAGCAATATCAATCTTAGGTTTGTAAACGGACATACCGGAATGATGATGTTGCCTCAAATACAATATCGCAATAATACCATTGTCTTTATGGCCGATCTGCTACCCTCGGTAGCTCACCTGCCCTTGCCTTATGTAATGGCATACGATATGTTCCCTCTTACTACCTTACAGGAAAAAAATACCTTCCTAACCGAGGCAACAACAAATAATTATACCCTGTTTTTTGAGCACGATGCTGTGCATGAGTGTTGCACCTTGCAACAAACCGAAAAAGGCATAAAGTATAAAGAGGTATTTGATTTGGCATTGTTATAATTGTAGCCGGCAGTTGCAAACAATTGTGGCTTTACTTGCGTCGCACACTTGTGCTGTGTAACCAAAGGCAGCAAAAAATTATCAAGGCGAATATCAACAATATACCTGGGTAACTTTCGAAGCTGTATTAATAATCATACATAGCTATAGCCAGTTTATATCAAGCAAATCAAAGTAAATTGCCACTAATTCAAAATAAGAATTACCTGAAACTTACAAGAGAAGATAATGGGTAACGCAGATTTTTATACTGCATCATATCGATTTTTATAGTGCCTACTACAATTGGGCTTTCAATACGCAGTGGTATATGGTTGGCATCATCCGAAACCCAAACAGTCATTTTTTCGCCACCATCAAATATTGTTCCCTTAACAAGTAGCGGTTTAAATTTTATGGCTCTAAATTTTCCGTATTTGGTTTTAATGGTTTCCTTACCCAGGTAGCGGATATAGAGGTTGTACACTTCATTATCCAAAAACATGCTAAAGGGAATCTTGTCTTCGGGTTTATAGGTATTAAAATCTATATTACGGGCGTAATAAATAGAACTTAAAACATCCTGTACACAATTGGGTACTTTAAATACGCCGGCAGATGTAATGGCTGTATTGGTTTGCTGATTAAAAGTAACATTCTCCACCTTTTTATACCCACCTTCATCTACATTGCGAATAAATTTTAGTGGCTGCATGTTAAGGGTATCAAAATACGTTTCGTATCGGTCTCGAACTTTAAATATCCAGTCATAGCTTGAGTTGGACCTGCCTTCGCCCACTACATGATAACATGATTTATTATTTATATTATCCATGCCTACTGTAAAACTGGCACTACCCGCATTTACATATAATCCGGCAACAGAATAGAATACATTATATGTAAGAACTTCGCCGGAAACAAATGTTTTGTTTTTAATGCCGCAAAAATCATCCCCTGCTGTAAGGTGCATCCAACTTAGTGTAGCTATAAAAATGAATATAAATTTCTTCACGTTATCTGTTTCTGAATAATTTAATACCTACCATAAACAAACTTCCTGCCACAGCTGGTAAAATAAGGTTTAGCATCCAAATTCCTGCCGTTGTTGCAACAATACCCAGCTTATTTACAGTTAATATGCCAAAAAGTTGCAAACCGGCTTCGCCCCTCATTCCAAGATCGGCAACGGGAATGGTGGGTAAAATTGCCAATACCAAAAAAAGCACACAAACTGTTGCTGCTGCATCTGCTAAGGGTAATTGCACATTAAAAATATGAAACATTACCAGGTACTGAACGACAAATACACAAAACCGTGTTGCGGATAGCAACAAAATTCTTGTTAAATCTTTGCTGCTAATGCTTTCCAGGTTTTCTATCATGAATTTATACCTATACACAAACGGTATTTTTTCTACCAAAAGTGTTAGCCAGCTTAACTTAAAGTATAAAAACAGCAAAAGCAAGGTGCCTACGGCAATTATAAATACAAGGCCATTTATTAAAAAAAAAGAAAGGCCCTCTAATACCGCAAGATGCTGCCAGGCATTTGCTTTTAAAAACAGTAAACCGGCCAAACCTGCAGCAAGTGTAATAGCCAGTTGCGCCATACTGCCTACTAAAGTTAGGGTAACAGATTTTAAACGTTTGCCTTCTTCCATATATACCAGCCTGCCTGCATAATCACCCAGGCCATTTGGTAAAAACAAGGATAGTGAAAGACCAGATAAAATGGCTCTGTAGGCCATATAAAAATTTACCGGTTGTATCCTGCGTACAAGTATCTGCCATTTTTTTGCTTCCAGCCCCCAGTTTAAAAACATTAATAATAATGAGGCTATAATAAGCCAGCCATTAGTGCCTTGTACTGCACCGTGTAGCATGTCTTTGGTTTGCTGTAAGCTGGTTTGGTTTTGTACTTTATAATAAATAGAGAAAGCCAGCACTATAAACAGTAAGGGTCCAATTACATAATTCAACCATATTTTGTAGCGCTTTTTCAGATATAATATTTTTTCAAACCTACGCCAAAACAGGCATTTACCGGTAATTACCTGAATGTTGATTGAAATAAAGCATATTAAAAGTGTTTTAAGTTATTGTGTAACCGGCAGATCAATGCTATTGGGCATTCTTGCGTCGCACACCTGTACTTTTGATATGTTATGCAGCAATAAGAACTTCGCAACAGCGGCAGCGTATAGTAAATATGCGATAGCATTCTTCATTAATCCCTGTCAAATTTCTTTTTAAGATATTCTACAATAGTAGGATCTTCCAGCCCTTCAATATCGCTTAGTTCCAGTTCAAGAGCCTTGGTACTTTGTATAATTTCCAACAATGAAATAATTAATGATAGCACAAAAGAAATAATTGATAATGCAAAAAATAAATGTGCCCATTGCATTTGATTTATATAAATAGTATACATGCTTATAATAGCCAGTAAAAAACTGGCTACGCCAAGAAACTGCATGTTCTTTATTAATTTAAGGCGGTACTTAAGGCTTTTTATTTGACCATGAATGATAATATTATTGGTTTCGCGGTTATACTTTTCGTGCAGGTTTCTAACCCTGCTGGCCAGTGCCAAAAAGCGGTTGGTATAAGCCAGCATTATTAAGCTGATGGCCGGAAATAATAATGCCGGTGTATTGATAGATATTTCCATACCTCAAACCTACACAAAATTTGTTGTTATTTTTGGTAGCCCAATCCCTTATTACCATTACTGATACTGGGTTTTATTGCTGCCATATAACCGGAACAATGAAGTGATTGCGACGCAAGAGGCGATGCCATGAAAATATTAGCTGGTATTATATAATGTTTTTGGTTATCTAAATTTTCAGGCTCTTCTTTACAATTTATAGGTAATGGGTACATTTATTTTAATACTGAAATTACGGCCCATGCCAAAAACGCCCTGGCGCCCCGTTGCATTATTAATGGCAGTATATTTTAACCGGCTAAGATGGCTTTGATAGGCCACATCGGTAATATTATTGGCATCGAGATGGATGCTAAACAGGCTTTTACCTTTTTTCGCAATGTCAGTACCTACGCCAATATTTATTAAATAATATCCATCTGTTGGGGTTTCGGTATTGAAGGCTGTAAATGCATTTTCCTGTTTAAAAGAAGCATCGCCGGTGATACCAAAATATAGGTTTTTTAGGGTATTGCCCTTGGCTAAAAAATTGCCTTTTAATTCTGATACCAGTCTGGCAGCAGGTATATTAGGTATGTTTTTGGTTCCATCAACTGGCTGGTTAAACTGTGCTCTTGTAAAGGAAAATGTGTTTTCGAAATGCAGCCAATCAAAAGGATGTGGGTGAATATCTACATGTAACTCCAATCCGTATAAATACGCATTTTTTTGGTCAAAGCGAAATACATATAAATCGTTTCCGCTTTCTTCGTCAACTAATATTGAGTCACCACCATTTGCAGCGGCTACTTTTTCGTAGAAAATAAAATTGGTAATATTATTATAGAATGCACTGGCGGTAAATGAAATATGCTTTGTAGCCAGTTCTATGCCTGCATCGGCCTGGGTACTAATTTCACTTTTTAGCAGGTTACTACCTACTTCGTACCGGTTGGTACCTTCGTGAGCGCCATTGCTGGCTAATTCTGCAAAATTGGGCGCCCTGAAACCGCGTGCAATATTGGCTTTAACAGTGAGTGCTTTTGTTGCCTGATAAGCAAGGCCTGCGCTGGCTGAAATATTGCCAAAATTGGTAGCAAATGCATCAAATTTTTGCAAGCCATCGCTAAACATTTCTTTGCCCTGAACATGACGGTTATCGAACCTTAGTCCACCGCTTAATGACCATTTATCTTTTGTGTATTGGGTAAATGCATATGCGCCTATATCAAAAAGATCGTAATCGGGAATAATTGATTCTTCTGCACGATTGGTGTTTGTTTGATACATGCCTGAAACTCCGATGGAAGTTTTTAAGTTTTTATTGGAGATAATATGGTATCTGAGTGCATAGCTCATGGTTTTTAGATCGAAATATGCAACGGGGATAGAAGTATTATCAGGGTTGCCAAATTCCCGGCGTTGATTTCTTTGCAAACCCAGTACCAGGTCCATTCTTTGTTTACCAATATTGAATGTGTTATCCGAAGTAATTTTTATATGGTTAATTTGTTGAAAGGGAACTAATGGTGTAATGGATTTAAAATCAGCATCGGTTGCCAGTGCATTATCTCCACCTGCAATTGGTTTAATAAATGCGCCGGATACTTCGTCTCTTTCACCCTCTACTATGCCCAAATGTTGGTTAAAACTGCTGAATAATAACCTGCTGCTTCCCCAACTGCCAGTATAGCCTAGCATGCCACCAAAATTTTTATTAAAGAATTTGGAGTTAAACACATAGCCATCGTACTTGTTTTTATAGTCGTGTGCGCCTTTATAATCCCCATATGCATTCCAGCTAAAACCATTTTTGGTACCGGCTATATTGGCAAAAAAACCTCTTAAACCACTATTGCTTTGGAATTCACTTTGCACATTAATTTTTAGGTTGCCTTCGGGAGCCGGTAGTTGAGATTGGATATTTACTACACCTGCAATAGCATCACTTCCATACATTAAGGAAGCGGGGCCTTTTAAAACCTCGGCACGTTGTACAGAATAATCGTCAATTTCAATACCATGTTCATCGCCCCATTGCTGCCCTTCCTGTCTAACACCGTCATTTACAATCACTACGCGGTTATATCCTAAACCCCGTATAAACGGTTTTGAAATGGCGGGACCTGTTGTTAACACAGATAAACCAGGTACAGATTTAGATAAAGCATCCATGATATTTGAGGAGGTAATATGCAGAAGGTCATCATGCTTTACTACGCTTACTGGTTGTGGGTTTTGTTTAATACGTGTAGCAAAAGATACACCTGTAACAGTAACGGCCTCCTGTTCCACAATGGAAGCAGTTAATACATAATCATGCTTTGATATTCCCTCAATATCAATGTTTTCTATTATGGTAGCATAGCCCTGGAATGAAATTTCTACGAGATAATGTCCTGAATTAATTCCCTGTATTTTAAAATATCCTGCTTTATCTGCAATAGCTCCCTTCTTTACATCTGGCAGAAAAATGGTTGCACCAGCTAATGGTGTTTTGTCTTTGGCATCTGTAACAATACCTTCCAGGCTTGAATTTAAAACGTTTGGCCATACCTGGACTTTATTATCTTCCATTTTATTTTGTGCCATTAACTCACTAAGTGAAAGGCAAATGCCAATGCATACAAGGAAAGTCAGCTTTTTCATAATGTATTTTTGTTACAACGTTGCAAAAATAGCATGACCATGATTTAATTCAGGCAGAAATCGAGATTTTAACAAATTTGTGGCAATTGCAAAATCCTTATTAGCAATTGATGGGGATGATTGTACACCACCTGGATTTTTCTTCATATAAACTGATTTACTGAAAAGGAAATTGTTTTTTAAAAAATGGAATAGTTGCTATACAAAGCAGCATTGTAATATTTTTTTTGTCTACATTTATGGGTAATATTATTTACCTGCATGACTGAACAAGCTTTATTGGTAGGATGCTTGCAAAATGAGCCTTCTTCGCAAAGAGAACTGTATAACAGATATAGCCCAAAAATGCTGGCTGTATGTTACCGGTTTGCCCAAAGCCGTGAAGATGCGGAGGACATGTTGCAGGAAGGCTTCATCAAAGTATTCACCCAAATACATACTTTTCAAAACAAAGGTTCTTTTGAAGGTTGGATAAGGAGGATTATTGTACATACCTGTATAAATTTTTTAAAGAAATATAAAAAATTTACTGAAAGTCTGGATATAGCCTATGCAGGATATATTCCGGTTAAAGAAGAAACATTACCTTCTTTAATGCAGGCAAAACAGGTAGTAGAATGTATTAGGCTTTTGCCGGTTGGTTATAAAACAGTGTTGAACCTGTATGCCATTGAAGGCTATAATCATAAAGAAATTGCTGAAATGCTGGAAATTGAAGAAAGTACCAGCAGAAGCCAATATACAAGGGCTAAGGTAATGTTAGAGAACATTTTAATTAAAAAGCGGATACTCGAAAAACCCGGAGAAGAACGGGGTTGGATACCTGCTTTTAAGCATAAGTAACAAAAATAGCAATCAAAAACTAACTACCTGCAGTAATGTATGGGTAACAGGTTGTACCATAATGATTTTGAAAAATACCTCAAAGACGAAGCAGACGACTTTCGTATGTATCCGTCTGAACAGTTATGGGGGAATATTCAACAGGAAATACACGGTCATCAAAAATGGCCTGCATTAACTGTTATTTCTATTTTCATTATTTCTGCCCTGGTAGTTGGAACAGTTTTATTAAAACCGCATACCGAAATTGGTTTTAATACTCCAAAATCAAATAATACTACTGCTGTTGCTACTCTTTTAACCGACCATAAAAAGCCTAAATCCAATACAAAAATTTCAGGCAGTGCTATGTTGGCCAGGTTTACCAATAGGGCGGTAGCTACCCCTTTAGTAGAAACTTACAAAGAAGAACAGTCACCGGCAACAACTGTTGAAATATTAACTTCATTTGGCCAAATTACAAGTAATACCATTACTTCAGCCACACCAATTGTTGATCAAACACAGGAACAGCTTATTGCTTTACAAAATAATACGGCTGCATCCCTTACCAATGTAAACGATGCTGCGCAGCCAACCCTTATTGCATCTTTAAACACAGAAAAGGCCAATAATAATAAATTAAACAATTTTGTTACTACCGCTTATGCGTTTAACCGCGATTTTGTAAACAGGGTAATTGAACAAAAAAGCAATCATAAATTTTATGGCAGCACACATTTGCCTGCTAATTTTTCTTCATTGTTAGCTACTTATTCAGCAAAATCTGGTGGGGCGCAAATCGATCCAACACTTAATATTATTAAGATGGATAAAAGCGAACGTGATGCCAAAGAAAGGTCTCCTTTATCCAAAATCAGGGGTCGTTCATCAAAATTGGATTTTCAGTTTTTCATAACGCCTTCTATTAGTTACAGAAGATTGGTGGATAATGCAAATGGTGAGTTAACCAAATCCTATGTAACAGCATTACCATTAGAGGCCAATTATGTGGTGGATGTAAATAATGTAATTCAACACAGGCCCGCCACCGGATACGAAGTTGGCTTTACCCTGGGGTATAATATCAATAATAAATTTGCTATACGAAGCGGTTTACAGTTTAATATGAGGCAATACAATATTAATGCTTATGTACATAGTACAGAACCTGCCAGTATTGCTTTGGTTAACAGAGACGCCAATAATATCATCAATACTGTATCTGCATTTAGAAACAATCCCGGTAGCGATCCAGTTGTTTTAAAGAATAGGTATTATGAAATTAGTATGCCAATTGGAGTAGACTGGCGCCCTGTTAATAATAAAATTTCATGGGGCATTGCTGCAGCCATTCAGCCTACTTATTCTTTTGATAAAGAGCCATTTATTATTACTTCTAATTATAAAAATTATGCTGATGGTTCAGTGCTTATGCGCAACTGGAATGTAAATGCCAACGTAGAAACCTATATAGGTTATAATGCCGGCAAATACAGATGGCAATTGGGTCCACAGGTGCGTTACCAGGCATTACCCACTATGTCTTCTTCCTATCCCATCAAAGAATACCTGATAGATTATGGTATTAAACTAAGCCTTATCAAATCGCTTAGATAGTTTGTTTTCCTGGCTCATTTAATTTCTGAAACCTGAAGAGTGCGACGCAAGCGGCGATGCTATTTAATTTATTGCCCGGTTCAACAAAATCAAAATAAATGTTAGAGAAAAAAATATTAGCCAGGCAATAAAACCTGTATCAGGCTTTACTTGCGTCGCACTCTTGTGCAGCATATCTTTACGCTGCAAAATGCAGTAGTATGGTGAACAAAAAAATATGTGGTGCCCTAATATGTAATGCCTTATTATGGTATGGATGTAATTCTTCCTCAACAGTCAATTCTGAAAAAGATACAACGGTTTTTTATCCTATACAGCAATATTTTAATAATGAATTAAAGGGGATAGACAGTAGTTATGCCATTACTGTTGTGCATACCAATGAGCAGGGTAAAAAAGATACTGCCAATATTAGTAAAACAAGCCTGCAATTAATGGCACAACCTTTTTTGCAGGCCAATATTAGTGATGTGACCGTAAAAAAATACTATACCGAAAGTAGTTTTTACGATGAAACCACCAACAGTTACACTTTTAGCTATACCACTTCAAATAAAGAGTTGCCTGTTCAAAGAGTAGATGTATTGCTTGATACGCTTTCGCAACAGGTAAAAAGGGTATTTATTTCTACTTATACTACCTCAGACAGTGAAACAATTATTCGGCAATCTGGCTGGAAAACGGGGAACAGTTTTTTTATAAATGCAGTTAAACAACCAAAAGCCGGCAAAGAGCAAACAGAACAATTAGCTGTTGAATGGAAACCTAATAATTAATTTCGCCTTTAATTATGACAGCAGCACAATACCAGCAATTGGCACATACTATTCCCGTGCAGCCGGGCATTTATAAATACTTTGATGTATACAATGAATTATTGTATGTTGGCAAGGCAAAAAATCTGCGTAAAAGAACAGCTTCTTATTTTTCTAAAACATTTACCAGCTATAAAACGCACGAACTGGTACAACGTATTAACCGCATAGAATTTACCATAGTTAACTCTGAGCAGGATGCTTTCTTATTGGAGAATGCATTAATAAAAGAATATCAGCCCAGATTCAATATTAATTTAAAAGACGATAAAAGTTATCCCTATATTGTTATAAAAAAAGAACCATTTCCCCGCATTTTTTTAACGAGAAGGAAAATAAACGATGGCTCAGAATACCTGGGGCCATTTACATCCAGCGGCAAGGTAAGGGAGCTGATAAGTTTTATAAAACAGTTTATTCCATTACGCACCTGCAAACTACCCTTAAGCAAACAAAATATTGATAAACATAAATTCAAAGTTTGTCTGGAATACCATTTGGGTAATTGTAAGGGCCCTTGCGAAGCCCTGCAAACAGCCGACGATTATGCTGATGGAATACAGCAAATAAAGCAAATGCTTAAAGGCAACCTGGTGCCGGTAATACAACATTATAAAAAAGAAATGGCCGCTTTTGCCATGAATCTGCAGTTTGAAAAAGCCGCCAGCATCAAAGCAAAATTGGAGTACCTGGAAACATATCAGGCAAAATCGGTTATAGTAAATAAGCACCTGTCTAATATTGATGTATTCTCTATATTAAAAGATGATGACGTTGCTTTTGTAAACTACCTGATGGTACAAAACGGCACCATTGTACAAACACATACCACCGAAGTAGAAACCAAGCTTGATGAAACCGAAGAAGAAGTATTAAGCTTTGTGATAGCCAATTTACGCGAAACATTTAACAGCCTTGCCAACGAAATAATTGTGCCTTTTACCATTGAGTACCCCGATGAAAGTGTTACTGTAACTATACCCAAGGGGGGTGAAAAAATTAAATTGCTCGAACTATCGCAAAAAAATGTAGACTACTTTAAAGCCGAGATTAAAAAGAAGAAAACATTGCAATTGGAAGGTAAATCCGATATGCAAAAAAAGCAGGTACTGTATCATTTACAGCAGGAATTACAGTTGCAGGAACTACCTGTACATATTGAGTGTTTTGACAACTCTAATTTTCAGGGAAGCTATCCAGTATCGGCCATGGTGTGTTTTAGGGATGGCATACCCAGCAAAAAAGATTACCGGCACTATAATGTAAAAACAGTGGAAGGCATTAACGATTTTGCTACCATGAAAGAAGTGGTTTACAGGCGTTATAAAAGACTTTTAGCCGAAAATGAGCCTCTGCCACAACTGGTAATTATTGACGGTGGTAAAGGCCAATTAGGTGCAGCTATGGAAAGTATTATCGAACTGGGTCTGGTAGGTAAACTTACCGTAGCAGGCCTGGCTAAAAACGAGGAAGAATTATTTTTTCCCGGCGATTCACAATCTATAAAGCTGGATATGAATGGCGATAGTTTAAAACTAATCCGTTATGTGCGTGATGAAGTACACCGGTTTGGTATTACTTTCCATCGTAACAAACGCTCTAAAGGCACTTTTACCAATGAACTGGAACAAATTAAAGGAATAGGAAAAAATACCGCCACGCAGTTACTAAAAACATTTAAATCGGTAAAAACAATTGCTACCAAAAGCGAGGATGAAATAGCTGCCATCATTGGCAAATCAAAAGCTGTATTGGTGTTTAAACACTTCCAAAAATAAAAAGGGGCCCGGATGAACATCCAACCCCGTTTTAAAATCCAATATCCTATGAAAAACCATGGTAAAATTAATGCTTTAATTAACTTATGCAATACTTTTTAGAAATTAGTTGAAAATATTCTTCGATTTAACCCATACTTAAGCCATTTTAACCATTTCCTTTTACACAATTATGACAATTGAACTATTTAAAGTACAGGTAAATTGTTTTTTTGGCTATTAGCCCCGCTTTTTACCCATAAATTGGGCCCATTTGCGTCGCACTCTTGTACGTTCCGATTCTTAATTCGGCTTTTTTGAACAGGTCTTGACCCGATTGGTTGCCTGTTTTGATGCCGTACAAGTGTGCGACGCAAGTAAAGCTGCATAAGCAACAAAATGACTGTCCCAAAATATTATTACTAAAAATGCATGCCGGCAAGGTAAATAGATAAGGCTTCGTTATTTTCGTTACATTAACTGTTTATAATAACCTGTTTAACTTACATATATGTCTTCATTCGAAGTTAGGGGCGGCAAAAAATTACGCGGCGAAATTGTGCCTCAAGGCGCTAAAAACGAAGCACTGCAAATTATTTCGGCCGTATTGCTTACGCCAGAACCAGTAACGGTAAGCAATATCCCCGATATACTTGACGTAAACCTGTTAATTGAATTATTAATGGAACTGGGCGTTAAAGTACAGCGCCCCAGCCGCGATACCTGTATTTTTCAGGCAGATGATGTGGATGTAGATTTTCTATCCTCAGAAGATTTTAGAAAGAAAAGTGGTCGGCTGCGTGGTTCGGTTATGATTGCAGGGCCCATGTTATCCCGTTTTAGAAAGGCCTATATTCCAAAACCAGGTGGAGATAAAATTGGCCGCCGCCGGTTAGATACACATATAATAGGCTTTGAGAAATTAGGTGCCCGCTTTGAGTTTGACGACCAGCACCATTTCTTTCAGCTGGTAGCACCTCAACTTACAGGCACCTATATGTTGCTGGATGAACCATCTGTAACCGGTACTGCCAATATTGTAATGGCAGCGGTAATGGCAAAGGGTACAACTACTATTTATAATGCTGCCTGCGAACCATACCTGCAGCAATTATGTAAAATGCTTAACCGAATGGGGGCAAAAATAAGTGGCGTGGGCAGTAACCTGCTTATTATTGAAGGTGTTGACTATTTGGGAGGCACCGAACACCGTATGCTACCCGATATGATTGAAGTGGGTAGTTTTATAGGCATGGCGGCAATGACACAAAGTGAAATTACCATTAAGAATGCGGGTATTGCCCATTTAGGTATGATACCGGATAAATTTCAACAGCTGGGCATTAAAATGGAATTTAGGGGGGATGATATTTTTATACCGGAACAGGATCATTATGAAATAAACACTTATCTGGATGGCGGTATTTTAACCATTGCCGATCATCCCTGGCCAGGTTTAACACCAGATTTGCTGAGCATTGTAATAGTAGTAGCCACACAGGCGGTGGGTAGTGTATTGGTACACCAGAAAATGTTTGAAAGCCGCTTGTTTTTTACTGATAAGCTAATTGATATGGGCGCTCAAATTATTCTTTGCGATCCCCACCGTGCTACCGTAATTGGTCTTGGCCGCCGTAATCAACTACGTGGAATTACTATGAGTAGCCCGGATATACGTGCAGGGCAGGCATTGTTAATTGCTGCGTTAAGCGCCGAAGGTAAAAGCACCATTCAAAACATAGAACAGATTGACCGCGGTTACCAATATATTGATGAAAGACTTAGACAATTGGGTGCCGATATTAAGCGGGTTTAAGTAAAATAAAACTTGTATAAGCTCCTGCAAAGGAGCTTTTTTATTTGCATTTATCATCCGAAATTATCATCCTGTAATCAACTGGTTATTTTAGATTAAGGGTGTTTTCTTTTTTATCTATCTTGTTATTTAAAGCCATATCCAATGCGTATTCGTAACAATGTATTTCCTGTTTTTATTTGTTTGCTTTTTGCCGGTAATCTTACTGCGCAAAATATATGTATACCAACCCACTTACAATGCGAACATATGATATCGCCATTGGGTATAGATGCTACACAGCCCCGGTTGGCATGGCAATTAAGCGATAGCAGGCAAGGCGCTTTTCAATCGGCGTATCAAATATTGGTAGGCACTGATTCTTTGGCCATAAGCCTTGCAAAAGCTAATTTTTGGCAAACTGCTAAAATTAATGGTGATGCGCAGCTGGCTTATTATAAAGGCAAACCACTATTGCCTTTTACAAAATATTTCTGGGCAGTGCGGGTGTGGGATAAAAATGGCCTTCCTTCCTTATCGCCCATTGCTCATTTTGAAACGGGTATGATGCAAATGCAAAACTGGAAGGGCGCATGGATACATGATACAAGGGATATTCACCTTCAACCCGCCCCTTATTTCAGGAAAGCATTTGAGGTACAAAAGAAAATAGTAGCGGCAAGGGCCTATATTGCAGTAGCAGGTTTGTACGAATTATACATCAATGGAGAGCGCATTGGCGATCACCGCCTCGATCCCATGTATACCCGTTTCGACAGACGAACTTTATATGTTACCTATGATGTTACTGCACAATTGCAGACAGGCAAAAATGCCATCGGTGTATTGCTGGGGAATGGCTGGTATAATCATCAATCCACCGCCGTATGGTATTTTCATGAAGCACCATGGCGGGCAAGGCCCTCTTTTTGCATGGATCTTCGTATTACCTATAGTGATGGTACCCAGGAAACCATTGCTTCCGGTAAAGACTGGAAAACCACACTAAGCCCCGTAATTTTTAATAGTATTTATACTGCCGAGCATTATGATGCCCGTAAAGAAATACCGCATTGGAACGAACCTGATTTTACAGATACTGCCTGGCAGGAAGTAGATTATTGTGCTATACCATCGCCACAGATTGTTGCACAGGTATTGCAACCTATTCGAAATGTAGAAGCCTTAGCTGCCGCTGGTATGCAAAAAGTAAATGATTCATTGTATGTGTTTAACCTGGGCAGAAACATTGCCGGCGTTAGTAGTATTACGGTAAGTGGCGAAGCCGGAACTATATTGCGCCTAAAACATGGGGAACGCCTGTATACAAACGGACTCGTAGATATTTCCAATATAGATGCGCATTATCGCCCTACAGATGATACTGATCCCTTTCAAACAGATATATATATTTTAAAAGGGGGTGGAAAAGAAACTTTTATGCCGCATTTTAACTATAAAGGTTTTCAGTATGTAGAGTTGAGCAGTAGCAAGCCTATTGCAATTACAAAAGAAAATCTTACCGGCTATTTTATGCATAGCGATGTGGAGCCTGTTGGTAATATACATTCAGACAATAATACCATTAATAAAATCTGGAGCGCTACTAATTATTCTTATTTATCCAATTTATTTGGCTATCCAACGGATTGTCCCCAACGCGAAAAAAATGGCTGGACCGGCGATGGGCAAATAGCAGTGGAAACAGGGCTTTACAATTTTGATGGTATTACCATTTATGAAAAATGGATGGCCGACCATCGCGATGAACAACAACCCAATGGCGTTTTACCCTCAATTGTTCCAACTGGTGGCTGGGGATATGAGTGGGCAAATGGGCCCGATTGGACAAGCACCATTGCCATTATTCCATGGAACCTTTATATGTTTTATGGCGATAGTAAGGCATTATTAGATTGCTATGATAATATAAAACACTATGTAGATTACATTAATTACCATTACCCTACTGGCCTTACCACATGGGGCCTGGGCGATTGGATACCTGTTAAATCTCAGGCGCCTGTAGAGCTTACTTCTACAGCTTATTATTATGCTGATGCTACCATTTTGGCAAATGCCGCAAAGCTGTTTAATAAAACAAACGATTACCTAAAATATTCCGCTCTGGCAGTTAATATTAAAACGGCTTTCAATGAAAAATATTTAAATAAAAACACCGGCATTTATGGTACAGGTTTGCAAACGGAATTATGCGTACCACTTTTCTGGGGGCTTGTGCCTGAGGAAATGAAGTCCAAAGTTGCCGCCAACCTGGCCAGCCGTATAATAGCCGATAGTGTAAAGCTGGATGTTGGTTTGCTGGGCACCAAAGCCATATTAAATGCCCTTAGCGAAAATGGATACGCCGATCTTGCTTATCAGCTGGCAGCCAATGAAACCTACCCTTCCTGGGGTTGGTGGATAAAAAACGGCGCTACCACCCTATACGAAAACTGGCCCATTGATGCCAAAAGCGATATTTCTATGAACCATATTATGTTTGGAGAAATTGGCGCCTGGATGTATAAGGCACTAGGTGGTATAAAACCCGATGCCGCTGCACCCGGCTTTAAGCATATTTTGTTGCAACCATATTTTGCAAAAGGGCTAAACCAGTTTAGTGCCAGCCACCAGGGGCCATTTGGTAATATCACCTCGGCATGGCAACGTAAGGGTAGTGGCATTGATTATACTATTACCATTCCACCCAATAGTAATGCCACCGTAAAATTGGTTGTACCCGCAGGGCAATCTCTTTTTAAAAATGGCGTACAGCAAACAATTACAGGTAATTCGTTTACTCAGTTGGTAAATGCGGGTACCTATCAATTTCAAATAAAATAATATTTAGCCGGCAGAAGAAATAATGGCATCGTTCCTTGTGTCACTCACTTGTACTGCATAACAAATGGGGGCAATAGAGAATACTATAACTGGCAATAAAAAAGGCTGCTCAAATGAACAGCCTTTTTGTTACCCGACCTGGATTCGAACCAAGACAAGCAGAACCAGAATCTGCGGTACTACCATTATACTATCGGGCAAAATGTAAACGCCAATTGCTTTTACGGGGTGCAAATATAGCTACAAGCACCAAAGCGCAAACTATTTGTTTTTAATTTACAGGTGCTGTATATGCCTAAACGCCTGATGCTTAATATACTGCAGTACAAGAGTGCGACGCAAGCGGTGTTTAATAATACCCACCACAGCCCGGTACAAAATGCATTTGGTTTTGGTACCCCATTTTAACCAAAGATAAAATGATAGAACAACCGGCTGTTGCACTATATCCACTAAATTAGCAGTTCACGATGCTAAATTTTGCACTATGAAAAAAATACTGCTTGTTGTTTTGGTTTGTGCGGGTATTATACCAACTATAGCACAAAGCCCATGGATAATAAAAGCCGATAAAATTGATCCATCTAATTATTATGGAATTACGGTAGCCAATGGTATGATTGGTATTGTATCTTCTCCCGAACCATTTAAAGTAAAAGATGTGGTTTTGGCCGGCGCCTACGACCAGTATGGTCGCGGCCGTGTGAGTAATTTTTTACGCAGTTTTAACCTGCTAAATATGACATTGGATATTGACGGCCATAATATGAATGCCGCAACAGTTAACGGTTTTAGCCAGCAGCTGGATATGCAACATGCTTCCTTTACCAGCAGTTTTGATTATTTGGATAAAGCCACTGTAAAATATACTTATTACTCTCTAAGACAATTGCCTTTTACTGTATTAATGGATGTGGAAATTACCGCCAAAAAAGATATTGCCATTAATACAGCCAGTGTAATGGAAGCACCTGATGCATTGCGGGATGTACAGAATTATTATAATGAAATTGACAGGCCGCATGTGGTTATAAGCCTGCTTACATCCAGTGCCAAAAGTCCAACGGGCAAATTGCTGATGTGTGCTTCCAATACCTTTTTGTTTAGTGAACCACATGGTAGCGAGCCAAGGGTAATACATGAAATGTGGGATAATAACCGCCACCTGATGAAATTTAGCCGCAGCATTAAGGCCGGCGAAACCTATCGTTTTTCTATTACAGGCTCATCTATTACATCTGCCCAGCATGATGACCCTTTGAATGAAGCAGAACGTATGACCATTTTTGCCAAACTGGAAGGCCGCAACAGGTTGATACAATTTCACAACCAGGCCTGGGATGCCCTTTGGAAAAGCGATATTACCATCGATGGCGATGCACAGGCTCAGCAGGATGTGCATAGTATGATGTACCATTTATATTCTTTTACACGCGAAGGAACGGCCTATTCTTTATCACCCATGGGTTTAAGCGGTCTGGGGTATAATGGCCATGTTTTTTGGGATACTGATCTATGGATGTTCCCTGCCTTACTGGTTTTGCACCCCGAGTTGGCCAAAAGCCTGGTAGAATATCGTTATCAGCGTCTGGAAGCTGCCCGGCGCAATGCTTTTTCTCATGGCTTCAAGGGTGCGATGTTCCCATGGGAGAGTGCTGAAACAGGTGTGGAAGAAACCCCCGTTTGGGCACTTAGCGGACCATTTGAACACCATATTACCGCCGATGTAGCTTTGGCCGCATGGAATTACTATTGTGTAACCCAGGATAAAAACTGGCTGAAAGAAAAAGGATGGCCCCTAATATCTGCCACTGCCGATTTTTGGGCCAGCCGCGTAGAAAGAAATGGCCCCGGTAAATTTGATATTAAGAACGTAGTAGCCGCCGATGAATGGGCCGAAAACGTTGACAATAATGCCTTTACTAATGCGGCTGCCAAAGCCAATTTAATGGCTGCCACTGCGGCTGCCACTATTTTAGGCATTACACCAAATGCCGATTGGCAATATGTAGCCAATAATATTCCCATACTTAAAATGGACAACGGTGTAACCCGTGAACATGCCAGCTATAATGGCGAGGGCATTAAACAGGGCGATGTAAACCTGCTGGCTTATCCACTAAAAGAAATAACAGATGCAGCACAAATAAAAAAAGACCTGGATTATTATGCTGTACGAGTGCCCAACGAGGGTACTCCCGCCATGACCCAGGCTATTTTTGCTTTGCTTTATTCCCGACTGGGCGATGCAGACAAGGCAGCCCATTTTTTTAAAGATGCCTATATACCCAATCTTAACCCGCCATTTAGGGTTATTGCAGAAACCAAGGGTGGTACCAACCCATATTTTGCTACTGGTGCCGGCGGTATTTTGCAGGCAGTGCTGATGGGTTTTGGCGGACTGGAAATTACACCCAAAGGCTTAACCCAAATAAAAGCTACTTTGCCTGCCGGCTGGAAATCTGTAACGCTTACCGGTATTGGTGTAGAAAAGAAAACTTATACTGTAAAATAAAAAACACAAACAGCAATTGTTTAGCAGGCTATGGTAATGCTATGCAGCTGCTGTTGTGTCACTCACTTGTACGTTCAAACCAATATGCACCAAAGCAAAAATTTATAAAAGTGATACGCAAAGGCACCCTCAGCGATTTTGATTTTTTTTATGGCTTGTATATGCATCCGCAGGTAAACCCATACCTGTTATACGAAATGATGGATGAACCAACATTTAGACCCATATTTGAAGCATTGACACAACAAGGTGTATTATATGTTTTTGAGGTGGATGGTAAACCGGTTGGCATGAGTAAACTGGTGCCCATGCAACATCGCAATAGCCATATAGTTTATTTGGGTGGGGTAGCTATAGATCCTGCAGCAGGTGGTAAGGGTTATGGGGCTATCATGTTACAAAAAGTAATAGATTATGCAGTAACAATGGGCTTTTTGCGCATAGAACTTAGTGTTGCCATTAGTAACAAAAGAGCAATTAGTTTGTATCAGAAATTGGGATTTGTGCAGGAAGGTTTATTTAAGAAATTTAGTTATTTGAAAAGTGAAAATATTTATCTGGACGAAATTTTTATGGCCTGGATAAAAGACGAAAATTAGTATTTGCAATAGCTGCATCCTGTTTTTTTGCTGCCCTATTTGTTGCCGTACAAGAGTGCGACGCAAGGATGCTTAATTAGTGTTTGAAAGTTGGTTAAACAATTATATCTGCTGTTTAATTTTTCCCTAGAAAAGGGAATAATCTGGGTACATGGGCTTTGTATTGCAGATATTCCTTACCATAAACTGCTATCAGTTTTTGCTCCTCAAAGAAAGTGCCTGTATAAGTGTAAACATGAATACAAATACAAGTAATAAGATTGGCGGTATTGGGTTGCCAGCAGAAAAAACTCCACAGAAATATCAGTGTGCCTGTATAGAGGGGGTGGCGCACAAAACGGTGCAAACCGGTAACCTGTAAAGGGTAAAAAATATCTTTTTTTAGTGCTGCATTAATACCACTTAAATCCAGAAAATAATTTTTTGCAGTAACCACCATTATAATGCCACCAACCAAAAATAATATTGCTGCCATAATAATTTGCAGTAATGGTGGTTGCCATAAATTTTTGCTTTGAATGCTAAAATGATAGGCCAGAATTACTATTAATAAAACTGTATTTATTAGAGAATACAATAAGCGGTAAAAATGTGCATGGCTTTTTAATAAAGGTAAAATAACCAACTTGCATTTGGTGGTAGCAAACAGGCTGTGTACAATGCCAAATAACAGCCAAAGCAATACCAGCCAGATATAGGGTAATACATTTACCATGCGCTTTGGAAGCCATCTTTAAGTGCAGTGCTATACTTTTTTAAATCGAAGGAATAAAGGTAAGGGGCTTTATGTGCTACGCCTTCTCTGCGTTGCTTTAATCGTTTCAAAATATCATAAGAAAGCATTTTGCGTTGAAAATTTCTTCTGTCCAACTTTTTGCCCAGTATGGTTTCGTATAATTTTTGCAATTCGGGCATGGTAAATTTTTCGGGTAACAAATTGTATCCTACGGGTTCGTAGCGCAAATGGGTACGTAGGGTTAATAGGGCCTGCTGTACTATTTGTCCATGATCCATTGCCATGGTTGGCAGGCAGTCAATATCGTGCCATTCAAACTCCTCTGAGAAAATATCGTGTGAGGCGTTTACTGTTTTAAAATCTACCAGTGCATAGTAACCCACTGTAAGAAAACGCTGCAGCAGCCAGTTATTGGGTTTGGCTTTTATTTGTAAGTTATCAAAAGCTATTTTGGTAATATTGTTATCGCAGCGGTTGGCATTGCCAAAAATGTAAAATTGCTGTAGAAATATGTCGTGCAGACCGGTACGTTCCTGTAATATTCTTTGAGCAGCGGCGTCTATATCTTCTTCTTTATAAATAAAGCCTGCAGGCAGTCCCCAGCCATGGTAGTTTACTACTTTTAGTAATAACACTTTAAGCTGGTTATCATGAAAGCCAAAAATTACGCAATCAATAGAAACAGAGGGTACAAAATATTTTCCGCCATTGAGGCGAAATTCATTTACAGATTTAAATTCGGGCATCATCGTTAAATATCTTGAAAAATAAGGAGCTTAAGTGATATTTCCAACTGAATTGTGTGTATGGCATTATAATGTTTTAGGTGTGTTAAACATTATAAAAAGGCTGTTGTTGTGCCAGTAAAAATTCCTGCCATATTTCCTGCACAATTTCTGAGGCAGGTTGGATGGTATTTATCAGTGCACTTACCTGGCCTATTTCCAGTTCGCCCTCATCCATATCGCCTTCGAACATACCTTTTTTGGCACGGCCGCGGCCCAGTAATGCATTTAATTCTTCGGCACTTGCCCCGTTTAATTCTGCCTGTTTAATAGCTGCATAGAAATTGTTTTTTAACAGGCGAACGGGTACTGTTTTTTTCATGCTTAGCATGGTATCTCCTTCCTGTGCAGCCAAAACTGCTTCTTTAAAATGAATATGTGAGGATGCTTCGTTGCTGCAAACAAAGCGGCTGCCTATCTGTACTGCTTCGGCGCCTAGTACCATGGTGGCCAGCATTTGCCTGCCTGTAGCAATACCGCCTGCTGCTATAACGGGTATGTTTACAGCTGCCCTTACTGCCGGAATTAATACCAACGTAGTGGTTTCTTCCCTTCCATTATGGCCGCCGGCTTCAAAGCCCTCTGCCACTACAGCATCGCAACCTGCCTGCTGGGCTTTTATGGCAAATTTGCTGCTGCTTACCACATGCACCACGGTAATGCCATGTTGCTTTAACAGGGAGGTCCAGGTATTTGGGTTGCCTGCGGATGTAAAAACGATGGGCACTTTTTCTTCAATAATGATATCTATATGCTGCTGTATATTGGGATATAGTAAGGGAATATTTACACCAAAGGGTTTGGTGGTACTGGCTTTACATTGTTGAATATGTTGCCTTAACACATCCGGATACATGCTGCCGCTGCCTATTAGTCCGAGGCCACCTGCATTGCTTACTGCGCTGGCCAATTGCCAGCCGCTTGCCCAGACCATACCTGCCTGTATGATGGGTTTTTCTATGTTGAATAAATGGGTAATTCTGTTTGCAAACATCATACTATAAAAGTAAGGATTGTAAATTATGTAGGGTTGATTTAGGTGTTTGCTATCCTTGTAATTATAGTGATTCCGAAATGACTTTTCTGCTGCATGTTGTGATGCTGCACAAGAGTGCGACGCAACGAATGCCTTATGCTTAGATTGCTGCCGGGCCCATAATGGCTTTAGGATTATCCAAAATCAATTTCGGTATTATCGCCAATGTTTAGGCTACGGCTGAGGCCTTTTACGCTGGCATCGCTGCCAATGAGTGAATTGTCTAACACTACTTCGTAGAGGTTGGTGTATGAGCCGATGATACTATCGCGAACAATGCTATGTTGTACGGTGGTATTGGCACCTATGGCTACGTGGGGGCCGATGATGGCGTTTTTTAATACACAGCCAGGGCCGATGCTTACCGGGGAAACGATGATGGAGTTTTCGGCAACTACCGACTCGTGTATGGTGCCGCCAAATTTTTTGAGGAGGGTGGCATTGCTTTCGAGCAGGGAATCTTTTTTACCGCAATCGAACCAGTTTTTAACCTTGAACGATTTAAACATGGCGCCACGTTTAATCATGCAGTCCAGCGCATCTGTAAGGCTGTATTCGCCATAGGTTTTTATATCCTGTTTAAACAGGTGCAGCAGGCATTCGAATAAGAAATGGGTTTCTTTTATTTTGTATAAGCCAACCAGGGCCATATTGCTTTTAGGAATGGAAGGTTTTTCTACCACATGGGTTACAAAACCTTCATCGTCTATTTCTGCAACGCCAAAAGTGCGGGGATCGTCAACTTTTTTTACGCCCAGCATGCTGTAGGGGCTGGCCATTACTTCTTTAATATCGTACTCGCAAATGGTATCTCCCAGCACCACAAAAACTTCATCGTTGTTTACAATGTTTTTGGTAAGTTCTATGGCGTGACCGGTGCCATGCCTTTCGGTTTGAAATACAAAATGGCAGGTAAGATGGGGATAGGTTTGTTTAACGTAATCCTGAATTTTTTCGCCTAAGTATCCAACAATAAAAATAAATTCTGTTATATCGGCCGCATGTAACTGGTCTACAATAAAACTAAGAATGGTTTTACCAGCAATTGGAATTAAAGCTTTTGGTTGTGTGTAGGTGTGTGGCCTTAGTTTGGCCCCTGCACCTGCAACAGGAATAATTGCTTTCATCTGGAAAGTTGTTTAATACACAAATCGCACAGTGTCAATTCTACACATTATCGGGACGTGAAAGTAGTAAAAACTATTTTACGCCACGTATTAGTTACCGCGATATGGATTAAGGCTGGGTTAAAAATGAGGTTAGCATATGGTTATACTGTTTATTTTTTAATAAAAGGCTGAGAAATTGTTTTGATATTATTTTGGCTACTGTATTTATGCTAACAAATAGTTTGTTGATTTAATATATTGTTAGTAAGGCCTGTTTATTGTTTGTTAGGTTTAGTTTATACCTTGAAATTATTGGTTTCTGCCTCAAATATGCTCGTATTTAGCGAATGGCTTTGTTTAGCTTATATTTTTGCATTGATGAAAAAGGGGAAACTGCCGATATTGATTCATGTTACCAGCTGCATTACTTTTTTATGTTTGCCCATTTTAGTGGCACCTGATTTTCCAAGATCGGCAGACATATTGCATAGCATTCCTACTCAGGAACGAATGCTGGCTTACCTGTTATTGATAGGCTATTTTTATTTGAATTATTTTGTTTTAATCCCAAAACTATACAATATAAGGCGGTTTAGGTTATTTGGATTGTTAACTGTTTTGTGCTTTGTTCTGGTATCTGTAGTACCTGCCGCTATAATATCTCATAGTTATCTGAAAGGTACTGCACCAGCTAATATGCCATTAATGGGAGAGCAGGGAAAAAAAGATCTGCCACCGGATTGGTTGGAAAACCCTCCAACAGCTCCCAATCCGCAAAGAATGCCACCGCCATATAATGATGATTTGGGTTTAATGATAACCCAATATTTGTTTATTTTTTTAGCGGTAGCTTTTTTTTCGGGAGTGCTAAATATAAATAACCGTTTAAAAGACACTGAAGCAAAGAAATTTCAGGCAGAATTAATGTACCTGAAATCGCAAATTAATCCACATTTTTTGTTTAATACACTGAATAGCATTTACTCTTTGGCCATAGAAAAATCGGATAATACCCCGATTGCGATTGTAAAGCTTTCTGAAATGATGCGGTATGTATTAAATGAAGCAGAAACAGATTTTGTACCATTGGAAAAAGAGTTGGCATACATATCCAATTATATCGCATTACAAAAGATACGGTTTGAAGATGCTGTAAAGATTAATTTTAGGGTCGAGGGAAGTTTGCAGGGGAAAAAGATTGCACCCTTGGTAATAATACCGTTTATAGAGAATGCTTTTAAATATGGGGTAAATGCAGAAGATGATGCCGTTATTGATATAGTTATACAGCAACAGCAACAGGCTTTGCATTTAATGGTGTTAAACAAAAAAGTAATTATTCAAAAATCCGGGCAGGAACGCACCGGGCTTGGTATACAAAATACCCGTGACCGCCTGGCTTTGCTTTACCCGGGAGCACATGTATTAACAATAGAGAATAATTCTGCTGAATTTATTGTTCATTTAACTATACAGTTACAATGATAAAAGCAATTGCTATAGACGACGAAATACCAGCATTAAAAGTGCTGGAAAATTTTTGCGCCAGAACTGAACATATTCAATTGGACAAAGTGTTTAATAAACCTGTTGAAGCATTAAAGCACTTGCGTAAATTTCCCGTTGATTTGTTGTTTCTTGATATTAATATGCCGTCCATTACAGGTATTGAATTGTATAAAGCCATAGAGCAAAAAACAATGGTGATTTTTACCACCGCCTACAGCGAGTATGCCGTAGAAGGTTTTAATTTGAATGCATTGGATTATTTGCTGAAGCCCTTTACATATGAACGTTTTACACAGGCCATGCAAAAAGCGGCAGATAATTATAGTATACAACATGCAATAGAAAGCAAAGAACAAACCTACCTGCTTGTAAGAGCCGATTATAGCCTTATTAAAATTAATACTGCCGACATTTTGTTTATTGAGGGGCTTGACGATTACCTAAAAATTCACCTGCTTAACCAGAAGCCACTGGTAGCAAGAATGACGATGAAAGCCATGCAACTAAAACTGTCTCCCAAAGATTTTTTTCGTATACACCGCTCCTATATTATAGCCATAAAGCATGTGCAACAGGTTAAAAACCGTACAATAACCATTGCAGGAGATGAAATACCAATAGGTGCCAGTTATGAAGAAGCATTCTTGGATTTCTTTAACAAATAAGTTAACAACCTCAAAAAATACCTTCTTAATCGCAAGTATTTTATCAGCTAAATTTTAGATGGAACATTTGTAATGTAGTTATTCCATTTATCACCTGGTAAAATACAAACATGAGAAAATCACTCTTTCTGGGCCTTGCAACAGTAGCAGCATTTGTAGGCTGTAATAAAACTGTTACCAGCACAACAACCGTGTATACTGTAGATTGCAGCGGTACTGCAAAATCCTACGCAACTGATGTAGCACCTTTAATACAAACCTATTGCGCAACCAATTCCAATTGCCATGCTGCAGGCAGTACAGAAGGCCCCGGCGCGTTAACCACTTATACCCAGGTATATAACGATAGAAACAGCATTCGCTCAGAAATATACAGTGGTGGCATGCCAGAGGGAACCACTCTTACCGCTGAACAAAAAAATGCCATCATTTGCTGGATAGATAACGGCGCCTCCAACAATTAATTCAATCACCAATTAAACACAATACAATGGAAAGAAAAGATTTTTTAAGAAACAGTTTTGGTATTATTGGTATTGGTGCTGCTTTAGCACAATCCTGTAAAAAAGAGGTAACAGATGCTACTACATCTACTACAGATACCACCACAACTGATGGCTGTACTTTGGCACCTACCGAGGTGGAAGGCCCATACCCCTATGTAGACGGGGAAATTAATAATCCTTTATTAAGAAGCGATGTTACTGCCGGACAAACAGGCTTACCCCTTAGCTTAACCTTTAATGTAGTAAACACCAATAGTAGTTGTGCAGTTGTTGCAGGTGCAAGGGTAGATATCTGGCATTGCAATAAAGATGGTTACTACTCAGGTTATGGCAACCAAACCGGAGGTGTATTGGGTACCAAAAGTTATGTTGGCGAAACCTGGCTGCGTGGCTATCAAATTGCGGATGCTAATGGCCAGGTAATATTTAATACCATTTATCCGGGTTGGTACCAGGGCCGTGCTACACATATTCACATAGAAATATTTGTAAATAGTGTGCTTAAAAAAACCACGCAAATTACTTTTCCGGAAACAATCTCAGATGCGGTGCATGTTTCATCTCTGTATGCGGCGCACGGTGTAAATACAATGCGCAATGCAAGTGATAATATTTTTGGCAATTCCGCTACAGATTTGGCAAATGAAACAGTGACTTTAACAGGCGATATTACCAATGGCTATGCCGGCACTTTTACACTGGGTATTGCACTGTAAACTAAATGTTTTTTTTACCCGGCGCCAGATATAGTATGGCATCTTTACTTGCGTCGCACACTTGTACACCCGGTTTTAAGGCAACAATAAATGTTTAATACACTAAAAAAATCTTATGCAAAAGTCAATCATACAGGTAACATACAGGCATACTATAGACTATACAACTGCCACAGGTATAGAACGTAATATACTGGAAGCTACTTATAAGGAGTATCTGTTAAAATCACAGGCCTACAATACTACAGGCGAGTATACCAGTTTTACAGCGCTGAAAAAAGCAGATGGAAGGGCCAATTCGCTACATTATAAAACCGGGTTTGCTGCCGATTTTTTTATTGCGGGTTTTAAAAACCAGATGCCCTATTTACAGGATGTACATGGTGTGCCCATCGTTTTTGAAAAATACAGGTTTGAGCTAATTGAATCTGATATTAACGATATACAAAAACACAAAGTAGCCATTTATTTTATCACCGGAAATTGCACCTGCTTTGCAGTAATTGCCAATCATTTATTGTTGGCCTATGGTAGCCATGTTGGTGATAATGGTCCGGTAGAAACATTTATGGTGCCCTTACAACCGGGTGTTAATATCAGCAGTGTTCAATTGCTGGAAGTAAATAGTTTTTCATTAAGGTAAATATGGTTTTTTTGCTAAAAGGCTACCTTTTTAAGGGTGGCCTTTCTTTGTTTTATAAACAAAAACACCAGTTATTTTATATAAAAAATAGGTAAATAAATAAACACCCAATTGCCCAATAGCATTAGTACAGCACAAGAGTGCGACGCAAGCGGTGCTGATGGCTTTTGTATAGCCGGGTAAATAAATATTGCCTTTTAAAAAACGGCAGCCAAAAAATGAAAATGTACTTATTCCAATTGTGCCAATGCAGCTTCCAACTGATCGAACATGGGGGCTATATGTTGTAATTGGCAGGTGCCTACGCTTAAACGGTACCAGGGTGATTGATCATCATCTCCAAAAGCATAAAACGGCACAACAGCCAATTTGGCCTGATCTAAAATATAGGAGGTTACATCAGCCTGCGTTTGCAGGGGTGTGCCATTAAAGCTTTTTCCGGTAAGGTCTAGTTTTATGGTTAAATAAATGGCAGCCTGTGGTATTATGGCATCTACGGCAAAGCCTTTTTGTTTTAGCGCTGTAAAGCCATTGTAAATACTTACCAGCCTTTGTTCCAGAGCCGCTTTAAACTGATTTATGAAGTGGTTTACCAGGGCGGTTTGGCCAAGGTATTGTGCTACGGCTTTTTGCTCGGCCATGGGCGCCCATGCCCCAATATGGCTAAGCAATGCTTTCATTTTACCAATGATGTCTGCCGGCCCTAGCGACCAACCCACCCGCACACCGGTTGCTGCAAAAGCTTTTGAAATACCATCAATAAAAATGGTATACTCTTTCATGGCAGGCTTTAATGCAATGGGGTTATGATGCTGGGTAATACCGTGTGTAAGTGTAAAATACATTTGATCGAACATGAGATATACTTTCTTCTCATCCGAACCGCGTTTATTATTTTCATCCAGTATTATCTGGCAAATTTTTTCGAGCTCATTTTTAGGTAAAGTAGTGCCTGTTGGGTTTTGTGGTGTACAAAGGCAAACCAATACCGCATTATGAATATTGGCAGCAATATCTGCTGCCGATGGCATAAAATTGTTTTGTGGCGTAGTAGCAATAACACAATGTTCTGCGCCATTCATTGTGCAGTAGTGATTATTGTTCCAGGAGGGTACGGCATAAATTACTTTATCCCCGGGGTCTACTATGGCTTTAAAGAGTGTGTAAATAAGAGGCCTGCCACCAGAGGCAATTAATATTTCGTTCAGGTTATAGTCTATTTGCTCCCGCTCCAAAATAAAAGATTTTACTGCTGCCCTTAGCTCTTGCAAACCATCAGCGGGGGGATAATTGGTATAATGATTTTTATAGGCATTGGTAATAAGTTCTTCCAACTCTTGTGGTATAGGGAAAACAGCGGGATCAAAATCTCCGATAGTAAAATTATAGATATGCTCACCCCTGCTTTTGCGTTCATTAATTTCATTGCCCAGGCGTACAATTTCTGAACCTTTTAATGTGGATGAAAGTTGGCTAAGTTTTCTCATAGTGTTTGCTTGCGGTTAACAATAGGGTGGATGATAGTTTTTGTTATTTCAAAAATACGGGAAAACTTCATGTTCGGATGTAGCATAAGGTGCTATATATCAAATAAAACCTTTTTCTGATATAATTCAATCGGATAATTAGCCGGACTTTTACGTTATTTGTAAAATAACCAAACAAACAAGTACACTATGGCTAACTGGCAGGACATTAAAACGAAGATTACCAATTTTAGAAACTACGTACAGGGCTTAACGCCGGCTGGTAAAACTGCTGCCAAGTATTCATTTTTAATTACCAAAGACGATATTAAAGCCATGTTGGCTCAGGCTGGCGGACAGGCAGAATTAGATGGCTTACGCATATATTTAGGCGCTGATATTGTAGAAAACCAGCTGGTGCCAAATGTAACTGTTGTGGCTGTGCAAAAAGATGCCGCCGGAGATTATAATGACTACCGCATTGGTAATACCTTGCCCCCAGACCCAGCCCCATTGGTGGCAGATGTACACCCTTGCCCACCTGCTTGTGGTAAAACAAATATTCTAAATTCGTAATTATGCCTACGGTTACATGGGATTCAATTATCAATTATACTGATGTATTACCATATGTAATACCACTTATTTGCTTTTTGATTTTCTGGAATAAACTGCGAAAGCCAGAACTGATGCTGTTTATTTATTTTCTTATAACTTTTGTATTCAACGCCATTTCGGATGTGCTGGGTGCATGGTATAAGATGAATAATGTACCTATGTACCATTTTTTTACCCTGTTTGAACAGTGGTATATTTCTTTTTATCTATTGTATAAAACCTTGCAGGTTTTCCCAAGAAAATGGTACTTTATTATAAATATTTCCTTTACCATTTTTTGGGCTATTAATATTGCTACCATGGAACCCCTTACGCTTTTTAACAGTAATACAAGGGCAATATCCAGTTTAATTTTAATGATCATTTGTCTTTATTGCATATACAAGTTGATTGGTAAGGATGAAGAAGTTATGCATATACAGTATTTACCGGTTTTTTGGATAACCAGTGGTTTTCTGGTCTATTTTGCCTTAAGTATTATCATACAGGGAATTCTGAAATATTATGTTTTGCAGAATATGAATAATCAGGGGCGGGCCATCATTATTTCTGCTGATGTGTTTATTTTTATCAAATGCATACTTGTAACTATCGGCCTGCTATTTTATAGATCAGAAAAAATAACTACCCTGATAAGCAGGGCAAATTAGGCTAGTTGCACTTTAGTTGTAGCAGCCCACAGAAAAAATGCATATGCTGGAAGCTATTTTTCAATTTTATAATAGAAATGGAGATGCTATTCCGCTATTAATGCCCTTGTTATGTTTTTTGTTGTTTTGGAAACAACTGGCAAAAAAGGAGTTACTCCTGTTTTTTTATTGCCTGATAAGTATTTTGTTTTATGTAAGCACCAATTTCGTGGCGAATTTTTACAAAAACAATGCCCCTATGTACCATTTTTTTACATTGTTCGAACAATGGTATGTATCCTATTATATTTTAAGTAAAACTGCTATTGTTTTTCCAAGGAAATTATACTTGGTTACCAATGCCAGCTTTACTATTTTCTGGCTTTTTAATATTATTTTCTTTGAGCCACTTACACATTTTAATAGTAATTCTATTAACTTATCGTACCTTATTTTAATGGTACTTAGCATGTATTATATTTATACCCTTACCACGAAAGATGAAATACTTAATTTTCAGCGTTCCCCTTCGTTTTGGATTGTGAGCGGTTTGTTAATTGCTTTTGCAATAAACCTGATGGTTTATTTTATGGTGAAGTATTATGTATTGGAAAACCATTTTTCCGATGGCATTAAACTATTGTTTTTTTCTGGCATTGCCACATTTTTAAAATGTCTTCTTATCTCCATTGGCCTTTTGTTTTACAGAAGAGAAAACCCTATTGTTATTAGCTTATACGAAAATTAGCCAGGTACTTTATACCAAGCCTCCAGCCGCATATAGTTGATGCCGATGAAAGGATTGCGACGCAACGATGATGCCATAGTTACCAATGCCGGTATTATCAATTGCAATTAATACATCCCTTTTATTTTGGTTCTGCAGTTAAAATGAGAAATTGTACATTGCAGTAAAATGTAAAGCAAACAGCCATCATGCGGGGCCGTACCTGGTAATGCTATTAAACATTCTTGCGTCGCACACTTGTACGCCAACAAAATAGCAGCAAGTAAAACCCCTAAAAAATGACTACCAATAAAATTGTTACATTGCAGGTATGATATTCAACAATATTGTTACATCATCTACATGGTATATTGTTATTGTGGCAACAATAGTAATATTCTTTTTTATCATGTTCTTTTACCTGCTGGTAATGCAAATACGCCGCCGCCGCGCCTTATACGAAAAAGAAATGGCCGAACTTAAAGTGCAATACGAGCAGGCCATTTTAACATCGCAAATTGAAATACAGGAGCAGATGTTTAGAAATATAAGTCAGGAAATTCACGATAATATTGGCCAGGTATTAAGCCTTGCCAAACTAAACCTGAATACGATACCCGCACATGTTAGCGAACAGGTAGCATTATCAGAAGAATTGTTGGGTAAAGCCATCACCGATTTACGCGACCTTAGTAAAAGCATGCACCCTGAAAAAATTGCGGATATTGGTTTGGTTAATGCCATACAGCAGGAACTGAATTTGGTACAGCGGGTTGCTAAAATACAAACTGTACTGGATTGCGATGATGATGATATATTACTTACAAATGAGAAATGTATTATTGTTTTTAGAATGATACAGGAAAGCCTGAACAATATTGTAAAACATGCAAAAGCGAAATTCATAGAAGTTATTATTGCCAAAACTGCCGATAAAACGCTGATTACTATAAAGGATGATGGAGTTGGATTTGACATTGAAAAGCTTAATAACCTGGAAAGTGGAATTGGCCTTAAAAGTATACAGCAACGATGCAAATTAATTAACGCCAGTTTTCATATAAATTCTGTTTTTGGCGAAGGAACCAATATTCAATTAACTATTCTTAATACATAACCATATGATTAAAGTAGCATTGGTAGATGATCATGCATTACTAAGAAACGGATTGGCCAACGTTATAAAAAGCTTTGGCAACTATACTGTATTATTTGAGGCAGATAATGGAAGGGAATGTATAGATATGCTTATGGCCGGACATAAACCTGATATTATTTTATTGGATGTAAATATGCCCGAAATGAACGGGTTTAATACTGCCAAATGGTTAAAGGAAAACGAGCCTGAAATAAAAGTGCTTGTTCTAACTATGATGGATGATGATATGTCGATTATTCAAATGATGCAATTAGGCGCCAAGGGCTATATTTTAAAAGATACCAAACCCGAAGGACTTAAAAATGCATTACATGAAATAGCAGAAAGGGGTTTTTATTTTAATGAAACCATTAGCGATAAAATGCTCTCTATTGTTTCAAATCCTAACAAGGATAAAAAACCAAAGCAGGAAATTCAATTCTCTAATCAGGAAATTATGTTCCTTAAACTTTGCTGTACCGAGAAATCCTATAAAGAAATTGGTGCTTCAATGGGGGTAAGTGCCCGCACCGCAGAAACCATGCGGGTAAATATGTTCGAAAAACTGGAAACCCAATCCCGTATTGGCATTGTAATGTATGCTATCCGTAATGGAATTATTCAGGTATAAAACTACTATCAGCATAAAAAAGCCCGTTTAGCAAAACGGGCTTTTTTTATGGTGTAAATATATGACGTGCTATTATTTTAACTGTGTGGCATCCACCCTTGAAGGGGTATCTTTTCCACTAATAATACTGGTAGAGCTAACAGCGATAGCTTTTATAATAGCTGCCATGTTTTCCATATTCAGGGTGCTCATTTCATCTCCTGCTGTATGATAATTTGGCTCATTATCCATTTTTGACGTAGAAATGGTATGTGCTGGTACACCCAACCGGGCCAACGTGGCATTGTCTGATCGGTAAAATAATTGTTGATCAGGGTAAGGGTCCGCATAAAAATGAAAATCCGTTCCTTCCAGGTTACGTTGCAGAATAGCGCCCATATCTGTTTTTTCAAAACCAGTTATATAGGCACTGTTATTACCCCATTTAGAATCGGTGCCAATCATTTCAATATTAAACATGGCTACCACTTTGGCGGGGTCTAGTTGTTTAGAAAAATATTGCGATCCAAATCCGCCCAGCTCTTCACCGGTAAAAGTGGTAAAAATAATAGTGCGTTCATTATTGTTCATGGCTTTAAAATAATTAGCCAGCATAATCACCGCTGTAGTACCTGCTGCGTCATCATTGGCGCCATTATAAATACTATCCGTACCGCTATGTGGTGCACCCTCACCGGGGCTGCCAACGCCTAAATGATCGTAATGGGCACTAAAAATTACAAACTCATCGGGTTTGCTTTTGCCTGGTAAAACGCCCACCACATTATTCAATGCTTTTTTAGATAATGTATTGGTTAAATTAATGGAAAAATTATTGGCGCTGGTTGAACCCAATACAAATATTACTGTGTTGCTGGGCTGCTCTGCAGTAGTATTTTCAAACTGCTGTATGTTTGCAAATCTTTTGCTGAAAGAGCTATCTACCAATACCAGCAGGTTTTTTTTGCTTTGAAAATATTCATAAAATTTCTGCCCAAATTTATCACCTGCATTAATTTTTACTACACTAATATCATCCTTTTGGGTTAAAGAAATAGTTGGCGCAAATGCCGGTAAGCAGGCAATTCGGTCGTTGCTAATTACTTCGCCATCAATCATTATTTTCTTTTCTGCGGCAGCGCATTGGTACATAAAAAATTCCTGGCGGTAATTAGATGCGCCATTAAATGTTTTAAGTCCGGCTTTTTTAAACTGCGTTTCAATAAAGCCTGATGCTTTTTCAATACCCGGTGTAAATGTTCTGCGGCCGGCCATATCATCTGCACTTAATATTTTTTCTATTTCGGCTACCTGACCGGCATTTATAATCTTATCAATTTTTTGGGCAAAACCCACAGTAGTGCTGCATACCAACAACAGCAAAAAGCATTTTTTCATATATACAATTTTTTGAAAGATAAAAGAATTTTTTAAGCAGGCTGCCGGTTCATTTACCAGCGGTTGTTGTGTCACTCACTTGTACGTTCTTAACAGTGATGAGCTTTTTAAAATACAAATCTTTAATACCAAAATTTGTATCCATAGAATAATACAAAAAAGCATGGGCATAATTAGCTATACCCATGCTTTTAGCAATAAGATATTATTGTAATTGAGGGATGGTGATGTTTTCATTTACATCGGCTGCATAATCAACACCTTCAACAGCAAAACCAAATAAGTTTAAGAAATCTGATTTATAGCCATTTAAATCCCCAATTTCTCCAAGTGTTTCAGTACTGGCTTTTGGCCATAAAGCAGTAATATCATTTTGTACATCTTCACGCATTTCCCAGTCATCAATTCTTATTCTGCCCTGCTCATCTGTAGGTATTGCATTTCCAGTAAATAACCTGTCTTGAAACAAGCGTTGTATTTGTTCAATACAACCTTCATGTATACCTTTTTCCTTCATTGTTTTGTATAATAAGGAAATGTATAAAGGTATAACCGGTATAGCCGAGCTTGCTTGTGTAACCAATGCTTTATTTACCGATACGTAAGCTTTACCGTTTATAGGTTTCAACTTATCTGTAATGGTGAATGCAGTAGCTTCCAAATGATCTTTGGCTTTACCTATTGTGCCTTTACGATAAACCGCCTCAGTAAGTGATGGGCCAATGTACGAGTAGGCAATAGTGGTGGCGTTTTCTTCTAAGGCATCTGCAGCTGTTAGTGCATCCATCCACATTTCCCAATCCTCACCGCCCATAACGGCAACGGTATTATTTATTTCTTCATCAGTACAAGGTTCAATAGAAATATTAGAAACAATACCTGTATGAAAGTCTACCGTTTTATTGCTGTAGGTATTACCAATTGGTTTAAGCACCGAACGGTGCGTAATGCCAGTTGCCGGATTGGTTCTAACAGGTGAGGCAAGGCTATAGATTATCAAATCAATTTTACCCAAATCGGCTTTAATAAGATCGATGGTTTTTTGTTTTACTTCGTTTGAAAAAGCATCTCCATTAATACTTTTTGCATATATACCAGCATTGGCAGCCTGTTGCTGAAAGGCAACCGTATTGTACCAGCCTGGCGAAGCGGGTTTGCCTTCCTGAGGTGGTTTTTCAAAAAAAACACCAATAGTGGCAGCACCTGAACTAAATGCACTGGTAATTCTTGAGGCCAAACCAAAACCAGTTGATGCACCTATTACCAATACTTTTTTAGGGCCTTCAATAGTTCCTTTGGATTGCACATAGCTAATTTGATTTATTACGTTTTGTTCACAGCCTTTTGGATGCGCTGTTAAACAGATAAATCCTCTCATTTTTGGTTCTATTATCATATGCGGTTTTGTTGTTCTTTGTTTATTTGTGCTGTTAGCGCTAAATATACAAAACTCTTTTGCTTGTAAAGGTTTTGCCGGCTATTAATCTGTTTTTTTGCAAATTTCGCAGTTTATAGTTGTATTACAACAAACCCCGGCATTTTTATACCGGGGTTTGTTTTTTAAAAAAGCAGTTGGTAATTTATTAGGCTTTTATAAATACAGTATTCTATTTTAAGTACAAGTGCATCATTGCTCTCCCTTTTATTGATGCCATGAAAGTGGAACCCTGAACCGAGCGTGGCAAGAGCAGCTGCCTGTTGAATAAACCGCCGGTAACATCATTACATTTTCTATTTAGAAGCTCATCATTTCTTTGAACTTAACTGTTTGTCTGCGGCTTACTTCAATTTTTTCACCACCTTTTAATTCTACCAATAAGCCACCATTAAAATAGGGCTCTATTTTTTCTATCCAGCGCAGGTTAATAATATGTTTACGGTTGGCCCTAAAAAATACTTTTTCATCAAGCCTTTCTTCCAGTGCATTTAACGATTTTAATATTAATGGTTTATTGCTGGCAAAAAACACTTTGGCGTAGTTGCCCACACTTTCAAACAAGCGTATTTCGTTTAGTTTTACAAACCAGCAACGTTCACCATCTTTCACAAATACCTGGTCGTTTTCGGTAAGTGGTCCACGGTTTACAATACCATGTTCTTCACCACTTTCCTTACTCATTTCGTATTGTACTTTATGAATGGCATCGCTTAATCGTTTGGGCTCAATGGGCTTTAACAAATAATCCAGCGCATTAACCTCAAATGCTTTTAAGGCATATTCATCATATGCAGTTGTAAATATAACATGTGGGGTTTTATCCAGTTCTGCCAATAAATCAAAACCTGTTTTTCCAGGCATTTGTATATCCAGGAAAATAAGATCTGGATTAAGTAAATCTATTTTTTCAATACCCTCATTTACATTGGCGGCTTCTTCAATTACAAGCACATCGGCAAACTCCTGCAGCAATTTTTTTAATTCTGTTCTGGCAAGTCGTTCATCATCAATAATTATTGCTTTAATTGGCATAATCTATAGTTTGAATGGTTAATTTACATATATAAAACGGGCAGGGTAACTTTTGCTTCTACCATATTGCCATTTACATTAATAATTGCAAAATTGGCTTTGCCTCCATATAACAGTGATAATCTGTTTTGCGTACTTACAATACCAAATCCTTCACTGCTTTGCGTATTTCCCAAACTGCCGGTATTTTGTACTATCAGTTCGTGATGATCGCCCCTAAAATCGGAAATGATTTTTACCAATCCGCCATTTACCTGTTTGCTAATGCCATGTTTTATAGCATTTTCTACCAGCGTTTGCAGCATCATGGGTGGTACCTGTTGGTCAAGGGTATCCTCATCAATATCAAATTCAATGGTAAGTCGGTCCTCAAAACGGATATGCTCCAGTCCCAGATAATCCTTAACAATATTCAATTCTTTCTCCAGTGTGGTGGTTTCCAGTTTTTCCGCCTGCATACTACTGCGCAGAATATTACTAAGCTCTGTAATGGCGGTACGGGCTCTTTCGGGGTTTTCATCCACCAATGCCCTTATGCTGTTTAATGCGTTAAATATAAAATGCGGGTTAATATGCGATTTTATGGTTTTTAATTCCAGTTCTTTTACCAGGCTTTCCAGTCTTATTTTATCCAGCTGTTCACGGCGGGCTTTTTCCACATAGTGATAGGTAAAATAAATAAAGTTCCAAATAAGTAAGAAAAGCGAGAAACCAAATGAAGTTCTTAGTAGTTTATTCCAGTAGGTATATTCTTTCATCATTTCCGATTCCCAACCTACTGTCTGGTCGGCCAGTGTAATTACCGATGCATACACAAGGGCAAACATAATGGTGGTAAGAAACATGAAAACAATTTGGCGCCTGATATCATAATCCATCAATTTGGTTTTGATGATGAAATTGCGCATCAGGTGCGTAAGGGTGAGCCCTACCAGCACATCAAGAAAAAGTGACTGGAAAAAATAGGGGCTGGGTTTAGTGCGTATAGTTAAATAGAAAAAAGTATTTACCAGAATGTATCCACTCCATCCGCCTAACTGACACAACCAATATGCTGAAATTCTTCTCATCATATTTGATTAGTATTTATTATATGACACTTTTTTATTATGCAATTGTAAGTTTTTTGAGCAATTCTCAAAGATAATAACACAAGCTACTTATTAAGTGCTTGTTTATATTAAAGGCAAATAGGGTGGGTATTAGGTAATAAATTATTTTAAAAATAGCGAACCACAACCTGCACATTCCCGTTTAACAGTTTAGCATTTACACAATTCGAGTAAAATAGTACTTTTACAACTTAAATTAACTCCTGAATGGAAATTACACCGGGTACCCTTTTGCAAGGCATTAATAAACCAGACGATCTTAAACTGTTAAGTCGGGAACAACTGCACCAGGTTTGTGATGAATTGCGCCAATACATAATTGATGTGGTAAGTGTACATGGTGGCCATTTTGCCGCCAGTTTAGGCGTTGTAGAGTTAAGCGTAGCCTTGCATTATGTGTACAATACCCCTTACGATCAATTGGTTTGGGATGTTGGTCACCAGGCGTATGGCCATAAAATTCTAACCGGCCGCAGGGATAATTTTAGCACCAACCGTAAATACCAGGGCCTTAGCGGCTTCCCCAAACGTAGCGAAAGTGAATATGATACTTTTGGTGTGGGGCATTCATCTACCTCTATTTCTGCTGCTTTGGGAATGGCCATTGCTGCAAAATTAAAAGGAGAAGATAGAAAATCTGTAGCCGTAATTGGAGATGGCGCCATGACGGCCGGTATGGCATTTGAGGCTATGAACCATGCCGGAGTTGCCGATGCGGATATGCTGATTGTATTAAATGACAATTGCATGAGCATCGACCCCAATGTGGGCGCTTTAAAAGAATACCTTACCGATATTACCACCTCACATACCTACAACAAACTTAGAGATGATGTTTGGAAAATGCTGGGCAAATTACCCGTTGGCAAACACTTTACCAGGGATATGGCCAGTAAACTGGAAGCCGGTGTAAAAGGCATGGTAAGTAAAAGCAGTAATTTATTTGAATCCTTAAACATCCGTTACTTTGGCCCAATAGACGGGCATAATATTACCAAACTGGTTGATACTTTGAAAGACCTGCGCACAATGCCTGGTCCTAAAATCCTGCATATAGTTACTGTTAAGGGTAAAGGATTTGAATTAGCCGAGAAAGACCAAACCAAATGGCATGCTCCTGGTTTATTTGATAAGGTAACCGGCGAAATATTTAAAAAGCATTACGATATGCCCCAACCTCCTAAATATCAGGATGTTTTTGGGCATACAATTGTGGAACTTGCCGAAAAGAATGAGAAAATAATGGGCATTACCCCCGCAATGCCAAGTGGCTCATCGCTGAAGCCAATGATGGAGAAAATGCCTGCCCGGGCCTTAGATGTGGGTATTTGTGAGCAACATGCCGTAACGCTAAGTGCCGGACTGGCCACACAGGGCATGAAAGTGTTTTGCAATATTTACTCCTCCTTTATGCAAAGGGCTTTTGATCAGGTAGTGCATGATGTGGCTATTCAAAAACTACCGGTAATATTCTGCCTGGATAGGGCAGGTTTGGTAGGAGAAGATGGTCCAACGCACCATGGTGCATACGATATTGCTTATTTCCGCTGTATTCCAAATATGATTATCAGTGCTCCAATGAATGAACAGGAGTTGCGTAATTTGATGTACACGGCCCAACTGGATGCTAATGAATTGCCTTTTGTAATACGTTACCCAAGAGGCGAAGGCGTAATGCCCGATTGGAAAAAGCCAATGGAAGCCATTACCATTGGCAAAGGCCGTAAAATAAAAGACGGAGTAGATATTGCCATTCTTAGTCTTGGCCATCCCGGCAATTTTGCCACCACAGCCATACGTGAATTAAGAACAGAAGGTATTAATCCAGCCCATTATGATATGCGCTTTGTAAAACCTTTGGATGAAGCAATGCTGCACGAAGTATTTGGTAAATTCAATAAAATAGTAACCGTAGAAGATGGTACCATTGTTGGCGGATGTGGTACTGCTATTTTAGAATTTATGAACCAGCATAACTATACTGCCGAAATAAAAATGCTGGGCATTCCCGATAGGTTGGTAGAACATGGCACATTAAAAGAACTGCATAAAGAATGTGGTTACGATGCGCCAGCCATAGCCAATGCTGTTCGTGAAATGCTAAAAGAAAAAGTAATGGTAGCTAAAAGTATAGCAGGCTAAAATTTATATTATGATTACCAGTAATACCGGTGCCACAATGCCGGTATTTTTTTTGAGCCAAACTGAGGGATTGAAATGCAGCTGCTCTTGCGTCGCACACTTGTACTGTGGTATTTTTTGGCAACTGTAAACAGCCAAATCAATATCTATAAAACAGTTCTACTATTTTCTAATTAAGTAGATAGTGTTGTTGTTTGTTGTGGTTTATGGGTGTTTTTTGCCGCCACAAAGCGGGAACCCTGAACCGAGCGTGGCAAGCGGCGATGCCATATGTTGTACAGCCGGTATCATAATGGCTGTTAAAAGAATTGTCACAAAAAAATCACAATACCACCGATCTTTTTATTAACTGTCTTGTTCCTATACATTTGCACATAATAATTAACTGATGATGGCTACACGCGGAATTATATTAATGAACCTGGGTTCGCCCGATTCTACAGAAGTGAAGGATGTTAGAAAATATTTGCTGGAATTTTTAATGGATGGGCGTGTAATTGATTATCCTTACCTGGCCCGTTTGTTATTGGTGGGCGGTATTATTGCCCCTTTGCGGGCACCAAAATCTGCAGAAGCCTATAAAAAAGTTTGGACAAAAGAGGGTTCTCCGCTGGTAGTACTTACCAAACAACTGCAGCAGGCCTTACAACCTTTTGTAGCCGCACCGGTTGAAATTGCCATGCGTTATGGCAACCCTTCTATGCAGCAGGCTTATGATAATTTACTGGCCAAAGTGCCGGATTTAGAGGAAGTAATTGCAATTCCACTTTACCCGCATTATGCCATGAGTAGTTACGAAACAGCAGTGGAACATGCCAAAGCCGTGCATGCCAAAAACAAGTATACTTTTAAACTAGATTTTGTAAAGCCTTTTTATAGTGAGCCAAATTATATCCATGCACTGGCAGAAAGTATACAACCGCATTTGCAACAAGAGTACGATCAAATTTTATTCAGCTATCATGGCTTACCGCAAAGGCATATGAAAAAGGCCGACCCAACAGGCTGCCATTGCCTTAAAGTAGATAATTGTTGCGAAGTGGCTTCTCCGGCGCATGCTACCTGCTACAGGCATCAATGCTGGACAACCACACAATTAATTGCGGGTGCATTGCAAATACCAAAAGAGAAAGTGGGCTTCTCGTTCCAGTCTCGCCTGGGCCGTGAAGAATGGTTAAAACCTTATACTGCCAAACGCCTGGAAGAATTGCCCGGCGAAGGGGTTAAAAAGCTAATTATATTATGCCCTGCTTTTGTAAGCGATTGCCTGGAAACTCTGGAAGAAATAGCCATGGAAGGCAAAGAGGAATTTTTACATGCAGGCGGTGAAAGCTATACCGTGATACCTTGTTTAAATACCAATCCATTATGGGTAAATGCACTTACTGCCTGGATGAATGATTATGCAAATGGTAGCACCACCATGTTATTGTAAACAGCTGTTTAAATAGATTAACTTACTTAATAAGGGCCATGTATCTCTATCTTAAGGATCTTCATATCATATTTGTAGTAACCTGGTTTGCCGGCTTATTTTATATGCCCAGGCTATTTATTTACAATATTGAAGCCGGCGAAAAAGAGCCCGCAGCAACAGCTGTTTTAAGGCTGCAGTTTGGTATAATGATCAAGCGCTTATGGTTGGGTATTACCTGGCCATCCGCAATTATTACTTTGATTTTTGGATTGTCGTTATTGTTTAGTCCCGATTATCAATGGTACCGCATAGTGTTTGAACCGGGGGGTACCTGGTTGTTGATAAAACTACTATTTGTAATAGGTTTATATGCATATCATTTATCGCTGCACGTATTGTATAAGCAACAGCAAAAGGGTATTTTTAAATACAGTTCTATGCAAATGCGCATTTGGAACGAGGTAGCCACCATATTTCTGGTAGGTATTGTAACATTGGTTGTGGTTAAAGAAAGCCTCAGTTTTGTATGGGCCATTATTGGTTTTGCAGCATTTATTTTTGTGCTGCTGGCCGCCATCAGAATATACAAAATGCTGCGTCAAAAAAAATCTGCTTAAATAGCTTTACTATATTGGTTGGTATTGGTAACACCTGTTTTGCGTTGCAGGTGCAAATCAAAAGCACTGCAAATATTGCGTATAAAATTCTCTCCCATTTTTGTTACTGTAAGGGCATCATCTGCTAAAACAATCAGGCCATCTTTTTCTAAGGGCAATAATGCGGGAATAACCCAATCTCTAAGCAGGCCCAAATAATCATGTGGCAAAATTGTGGTACTGTTACAGCTAATATCTAATATCTGTTTTCTAAAAACAACATCTTCTTCGGTTAAAAAATAACCTTTCACCACGGGCAGGCGGTTATGGTCTATTGCTGTATAATAATCCTGTAATTTTTTTTCGTTTTGGGCAAATGCAATACCTGCATCGCTTATGCTGGATACACCTAAGCCAAGTAATAAGCCGGTATGCTGCGTGGTATAGCCCATAAAATTTCTATGCAGTCTTCCCTGGTTGCGTGCAATAAAAAGATCATCGCCGGGTAGCGCAAAATGGTCCATGCCAATATCGTTATAGCCATGTGCTGTAAACAATGTTTTTCCCATTTGGTATAGTTGCATTTTTACAGAGGTGCTGGGCAGATCATGCTCATCAAATAGCCTTTGTCCGCGGCTGGTCCAGGGTACATGGGCATAACTATAAAAAGCAATTCTGTCGGGCTGTAAGGTGAGTGTTTGTGCAATGGTGGTGGCCATACTTTCTGTGGTTTGCAATGGCAGCCCGTAAATAAGATCAAAGTTTACTGATGTATAGCCCACTGCTCTTGCCATAGCTGTTGCCCTGGCTACATTTTCAAAAGGTTGTATGCGGTTAATAACCTGTTGCACCCTGGCATCATGATCCTGCACGCCAAAGCTTACCCTTCTAAAACCCTTGTTGTATAAGGTTTGCAGGTGTTGAAGTGTGGTGTTGTTGGGATGACCTTCAAAGCTGAATTCGTGTAGTGGATGTATGGTGGCTTGTGCAAAAATGCCATCCAATAAACGGCCCAGGTTTTCGGGCGAAAAAAATGTAGGGGTACCGCCGCCAATATGTAATTCCCTTATTACAGGTTTGTGTTTAAAAACCTGCAGGTACAATTGCCATTCTTTTAAAATGGCCTGCATATATTCTTCTTCAACACTATGGTTATTGGTAATTTTTTTATTGCAACCGCAATAAGTGCAAAGCTTTTCGCAAAAGGGTAAGTGCAGGTATAAACTTATGCCGGTGGTACTATTGCAGGCTGTAAATTGTTGTTGCAAAACCTGTTGCCATTCGTTAACAGCTATATGCTCATCCCAAAAAGGAACAGTAGGGTAACTGGTATACCGGGGTACGGGAACATTGTATTTTTCTAACAAATCCAAAGATGGGTGCATAATTATTTTTTATGTAGCCGGCAGTTTATATTCTATGAAGCTTTACTTGCCACGCTCGTTTCAAATTCCAGTTATTATGGCAGCTGCAGGTGGCGGTTTTAACTGCTGCATTAATAGTAACCTTTTTATTGTTTTGCTTTCTTTACTGCTGCATATAGTTATATCAGCACAAGAGTGCGACGCAAGGATGTTGCTGCTTATGCTTTAGCCGGGTACAACACCTGCTGCCTTTTGTAATTTGGCAAAGCTATCTGCCCTAAAACCATGGTTGGATGATTTTGGTCAGCAAGCTTTTTAATACTGTCATAGTTTTATCATATTTCTATTGTATACATTTGCGCTATAGCATGTATAATATGAAAAAAGAATATGTACTGGCCTTATGTATAGCAGGTTTGATGGCCGCCTGTAAAGGAAAGCATGATGCAGATTTGATTGTGCGTAATGCCGTTATTTATACGGTAGATAGTGCTTTTTCAACTGCGCAGGCCATGGCGATTAAGGATGGTAAAATACTGGAACTGGGCACCGATGCCAATATTATGAATGCCTATGTAGCCCCCGAAATTGTAAATGCCGATGGTAAAACAATTTACCCAGGTTTTATTGATGCGCATGCGCATTTTGTTTCGTATGGCGAATCGTTGTTTCAGGTAGACCTTACCGGCAGCGGCAGTTTTGCCGAAGTGGTGGCCAGGGTACAACAGTTTGTTGCCAAGCACCCAAACGAGCCATGGATACGTGGCCGCGGCTGGGATCAAAATAAATTTCCAGGTAAACAATACCCCACCAATGCACAGTTAAATGAATTGTTCCCCAAAACACCGGTAGTATTGGAAAGGGTAGATGGCCATGCGGTTATTGCCAACGCCAAAGCATTGGCATTGGCAGGCATACAGCCCAATCAACAATTAAACGGAGGTGCTATAGAAACTGTAAACGGCGTGCTCACCGGTATTTTAATTGATAATGCAGTTAACCTGGTGCAAAGTGTAATTCCTTATCCCTCAAAAGATCAGTTTGAACGTTGGCTGCTGGCTGCACAGGCCAAATGCTTTGAGCAGGGCTTAACCACCATTGCAGAATGTGGTATTAGTTATAAAGCAGTAGATAAAATAGACTCGCTGCAAAAAGAAGATAAACTACAAATGCGTTTGTATGTAATGCTAACCGATAGCAAAGAAAACTACGACCATTATTTACCCAAAGGGCCCTATAAAACCGATCGGCTTTTTGTAAACGGATTTAAGGTATATGCCGATGGTGCATTGGGCAGCCGCGGCGCCTGCCTGCTGCAACCTTACAGCGACAAGCCGGGGTGGTTTGGTTTTTTACTGGAGCCAAAATCGCATTACGATTCTGTTGCGGCCCTGTTGGTAAATACGCCATTTCAAATGTGTACGCATGCCATTGGCGATAGTGCCAACCGAGAAATATTAAACGTGTACAATAAATACCTAAAAGGGAAAAATGATAAACGCTGGCGTATAGAGCATGCACAAATTGTAAATGAAAACGATTTTAATTTGTTTGGCAGTGCTTCGGTAATTCCATCGGTACAACCCACACATGGTACCAGTGATATGTATTGGGCCGGCGACAGATTGGGCGCACAACGTTTAAAGGGCGGATATGCCTACCAGCAATTATTACAACAAAATGGCTGGTTGCCATTGGGTACCGATTTTCCGGTAGAAGATATAAGCCCTTTCAAAACCTTTCTGGCAGCGGTTTTCAGGCAGGATGCCAAACAATATCCTGCAGGTGGTTTTCAAATGGAGAATGCGCTTACCCGCGAACAAACCATACGGGGTATGACCATATGGGCAGCCAAAGCAGGGTTTCTTGAAAAAGAAGTAGGCAGTTTGGAGCCCGGCAAAAAAGCCGATTTTATTATGTTAGATACCGACCTGATGAAAGTAAATGCCGTTAAAGTGCTTGATACAAAAGTGCTGGCAACCTATAGTGGCGGTAAAAAAGTATTTGGCAATTAATACCGTTATTAGCCAGGCTAAATAAAACTATTGGGCAGTACTTGCGTCGCACTCTTGAGCGTTCTGATAGTAAATGCAGCATTTCTCTGAAAACAAATAATGCGTTTATACTTTGTTGTTTTAATGCAGCAATGGTAAGGATAGCTATATGCCATTTGCATTAAGATATTGTAAGTTATTTTCTGCTGTGTATTAAAAAATGAAAATCCGGTAAATTATATAGCTCTTTTATTTGTAGATATTAATAATAATATTTAGTTTTATTGTAATGTAATTAATCCGACTCCTTTGTAATAATCTTTCTCTCGTCAGCACATAATATTTTCTTTTAATTTTTTTGTAAGTGAAAATTCACATGGAACTACCGTGTTTTAACGGTACTAAAAATGGGGGTTTTTACGGGTGTATACCGGTTTGTGAGTGTATAATTTAGTGTCACTAAAAATTTAATCTATTTCAATAACCCGTATGCCGAAAAGGGGATAAAAGAGTAGGCGAAAATAATCATCATCATGTCTGGCAATATTGCTTTGGATGTTTTTATTGGCTTGGTTTTTATTTACCTGTTATATAGTCTTCTTGCTACTATTATTCAGGAAATGATTGCTACAAAATTGGCTTTCCGATCAAAAATTTTAGAAAAAGCTATTCTTAGAATGCTTGAAGATGGGATGTCGACATCAAAAATGGGTTTGTGGGGAAGATTTAAATCTTTTGCAAACCTTTTTGGAAAGCCCAATCTATTAAAGGATAAATCAATTACTCCATGGTTTTATGTTCATCCATTAATAAAGTATTTGGGGGAAGATAATTTTTATAGCAAGCCGGCTTACATATCAGCACAAAATTTCTCTAAGGTAGTTGTTGATTTGTTAAAGGGTTTTGGTCAAGTAAATACAAATGATGTACAAACGATAAATAACTCAATTAACAATGGAACTATCTTTAAAATTCCTATAAATATTTCAAGCGATATCGGTAACCCGGCGGTAAAGGCGATTATCCAACAAGGTAATGCTGGATTAATAAATGCTTTGGATACAGTTCAGATTAATACAGATACAGCCTTGTTTCTAAGGTCGCTTTGGCTTGAATCCGGTGCTGATCTTGAAAAATTCAGGTCTAAGCTTGAAGATTGGTTTAATGATACTATGGAACGGTGTTCCGGTTGGTATAAAAGATATACCCGGCTGGTTTTGTTCATTGTTGGATTTGTTATTGCAGTTGCTTTTAATGTTGACACGATAGCAATTAATCGGATACTTTCAAAAGATGATGGTGCAAGAGATCAGCTTGTTCAAATGGCTATAAGCAAGCAGCAACAATATGGAGAAATAATTAAGAATTTCGATAATCAAAAAAATACGACTAAAGATACGATTCAGACAAATGCATTAAAAGCTGCAGACTCTTCATACAAACAAGCTTACGAGCTACTGTCGAATGATGCAAACGCTGCCAATACTATTTTAGGCTTGGGAAGACCATGGAGCGATAGTTTAAAAATGTGTAAGGATTCAATTAACCGGAATTTAAAAATTAAAAATTTAAAATGCTCAATCGATAGTATTGATAAAATCACTTCAGAATTGGCTCTAATGTTAACGAACAATAAAAGAGACACAATTGGTCTATTGCGAAAGAAAAAACCTATTGATTCCATAAGAATTGATAATGATACGGCAAACATAAGTGCATTAAAAATAAGAATCGCGAATACGAATTCTGCTTCCTTAAAAGAAGAATATAATAGGTTAGTTTTTACAAATGAAAGATGTGCTTACATTCAGGCGTATATAGGTGATAGGTGGTTTGTTTACGCGCCAAATCAGAATGGTAATTGTGAGACATTTTTCGGATGGTTAATTACAGCATTTGCTCTTTGTCTCGGAGCTCCTTTTTGGTTTGACCTGCTGAATAAATTAATAAGTCTTCGTGGTGCAGGTACTAAAATAAGTTCATCAACGAATGATAATTCCGGGGGTACGTCTACCTCTTCCGGCAATTCCAATATACCTGCACCAATTATAATCAATTCAAACCAGACTGAGGAGGCTGTAGGATAAGATATGTTATTGCAAGTATCAGTAAAAAAACTTAACAGGCGTAGTGGCGTTCCTGCAAACTTGTCTGATAAAACAAATATTATAGGAACTGTTCAACAAGGATTTAGATTTGAAGGAGAAGAAGTATCCGTAACAAATTCTGCTTTAGGGAAATGGTATAAAGATTCCGCTGGTTCATTTTATTGGGGAGGCGGTTTAATCATACTTGCAGGAAAAGTAATTTCAAATTTTAGAGATCTACCGGTAAACCTTCCATCCAATTTTAAATTTGGTATTGATATTTCTCATCACAACGACAAATTAGATTGGCAGGCCATTAAAAATGCAGGTTGCGAATTTGTGTATATAAAGACGTCAGATGGTGTTAACACACCTGACATTAAAGCTTTAATAAATGCACAAAATGCGTTACGGAATAACTTTAAGATTGGATATTATCATTTTTGTCATGCAGATATGAAAAGCGGTGGAACTATTCAAAAAGATGCTGAAGCGGAAGCAAATGATTACATGACCCGGATGAATAATTTGCCACCTGCGGATTTGCCACTTGTGTTAGATCTTGAAGATGATAACACGCCGCTTACATCCAATCAATATAAAGACTGGGTAGAATTCTTTATTGCGGCAATAAAGCCTCCCTTTAATCAAAAAGGAATAATGATTTACAGCCGTACAGAATTTCTTAACCGGAGACTACCCACAGGCCATGGACTTGGTAAAAATATTAAGTTATGGATATCGAGATATCCAACACATCCAGATGCGAATAATGTTCCAAGCCCCATAGGTTGGGATGACTGGAGCATCTGGCAATACAAAGACACAGGGATTATAGGAACTAGCGGACATCTAGATCTTAATATAATGAAAGATTCAAGCCTGTTTTAAAATCAACTATTATGGCATCTTTTAATGTAAAAGCATCAATATTAAATGTTCGCACTGCACCAGTAGAAAACTTTATTGATAAAGGTAATGTTATTGCTAAACTCTTTAAAAATGCACCTTTTGAAAGTGTAGATGAAAAGATCAACAAGTTAGGAACATGGTACCAGGATGCAAATAATCATTGGGTTTGGGGAGAAGGACTGAATCCGACGATTATAAAAAAATCTTTAAAACAAATACTTTATCCATCTTGGATGCTTGAATTATGCATACCACAGTTATGGATGCATTCAAAAGGTAAAGGGGTTGGCGTAGCCGTCATTGATACTGGAATAAACCCTTCTATTTCTAATTTAAAATATAATACTGACATCTTTTACTCTTATAATAAAACTTCTGTACTTGATTCATTTGGACACGGTACTCATTGTGCAGGAATTATTGGTGCAGATCATAATAGTAATGAAATTTTTGGAGTTGCTCCTGAATCACATTTGACAATTTGCAAAATATCTGAAGATGATTTTATCTCAGAAAATGATACGATAAGATATGCTGAAGCAATCGAATGGTGTAATGAACATGATTTTATACATATTATATCAATTAGTTGGGGGTCTATTATAAATAATGGTGCTACATTAAAAAGAATACAAGATGCAATAAATGATGCAGCTAGAAAAAATAAGATAATCATTTGTTCTATTGGGGATGCCTCTCAGTTTAACGATCCTGGACCAGTATACCCAGCCGCACTTAAAAATACAATTTCAATAGGGGTAATACCTATTCCTCCCCGCCTTTATTCTTTTATTAATGATTCACTAACAACAATAACATTTGGAAATGAAATAAAATCTTATAGCTCTACACAACAACCATTAGTTTTAAGCGGTTCCAGCCAATCCAATGCAATTATAGCTGGTATAGTTGCACTATTCATTTCAAAAAACAACTTCAGATATGATTTTGATAAAGTAAAAACAATGCTTATTAAGTCTTCTATTGAAACTGATTTCAACGGAAAAAAATTACCCGTTTTAAATGGAAACCTTTTACTAAATAATTTTTAAGAACACATTATGAAAAAAACATTTTTCCCTTTTTTATTTCTAATAATTTGCGTTTCTGCTAATTCTCAAACGCTTACATATTATGATGCTAAAGCACTAAAAGAAATATCTGATCAAAATGGTGGTAGATTCAAACTATCTGCAGAAACTAGACAAATATTGGTAAAATACTATGGCGAGTTAACTGATTTGCAAATCACTGCTGCAGTAGGAAATACCCCTTTTTTGAAAGACTATTTTCGAGGGCCTGGAGCGCAAGCGATTCCCCCCTCTTTTGATCTTACATCTTTGATAAAAAAAGCAAGCGATTTAAATGTTACAAATTTTGCTGATGGCTTAGCTAAATTCTTAGTGGAGCGTAGTAAAGAAGAATTAAATATTGCTTTTTTCAGAAAATTGCAAGAGTTTCTAAAAAAATATCCTGAAACAAAAATTCTTTTTCCAAGTACAGTAAGCATAATAAATAATATAGCAGCTTATAATTATGCAGCCATGTTACCGGCATTAAGGGCATCGTTTCAAAAGGATTTAATTATAATTAGCTCCTCCCTTTTAAATCTTAGGGAAGCTATAAATTATGAAGGCTATAGCTCGGATGCTACAATCAAAGCACGCGCCGATTCAATATGCGATTTTTTAAATAATAAATTGGCAGGCAGGTCAATAAGTGGCGCAATTATTACTACCAACGAAATTATCAAAGGAAATAATGCTGCCGAGGTTATTGCAAAACTTGCAACGGATAGAATTTGTAGCCAAGATGATGTTTTTTCAAATTCAATTCAATTTGTTGATCTGATATCACAATCTCTAAGAAGTAATGATGAGGGGAGAGTTTGGATCACAAAACAACAAGTGGCAGATTTAGTTACTAATGAAACAACTTTAAAACTTTATCTTGGTTTGCTATATGCAAGTGATCAAAAAAATCCTCATCATATATCATTTACTTTTACTAGCGGTAATTCAATTGATCTAAAAACAATTTTGACAGATTTAAGCAACACCTGGAATACCAACGGTGCGCAATTTAAAGAGACATTTAATAATCTGGCTATATCGGCAAGTGAGGTTTCAGATAATGCAAAAAACATAATAGCAGTTAAAAAAGACAGTGAACCATCTTCAATTCTTACATATGCAAACTATGCTTCCTCTATATCAAATTTTTTAAAGCTTGCTCTACAGTTACTTCCTCGAAATAACAAAATTGATCCATCTCTATCAAATATAACTGCCGACATCCAAAAGTTCGTTTCTATTATTGATGCTGCTACAGATGCTTGCTACGATATAAAATCTCAAAACTATGGTGCTTTGATATTGCACACATCTTTGATACTTGCTGAAATTCCAAACATACCCACAGACGTAAAAGATGGATATGTAAAATATGGAACGTTTATGGCAAGTATCGTTGAGGCAAAGAACTCTGACGAAGTAAAAGCCGCTATAGAAGCTGCAGTATTACCAGTAGGCAGTTCTTCTATAAAAAGAGAAACTAACATGAATATTTCTTTAAACGCTTTTATAGGTCCTTTTGCAGGTAGCGAATATTTACCTACACTAAAAGAAAATCAATGGGCATTTTCTTATGGAATTACAGCACCGGTTGGCCTTGCCTTCAGTTGGGGTAATGGTGGTAAGTTTAATAAAAATCACCCAACTGGGGTAAGAAGTAATGGTAAAGAGGTAGGAGGCAAAAGTTCTACTATTTTCATTTCCTTAATTGATGTCGGTTCCTTGGTATCTTTTAGAGCCGGTGATGACAGTAGTAAAGTTTTGTCAGAAGTTAAATTAAGTAACATTATTTCGCCCGGATTATATTATTATTTGGGTTTCGGCAAATGCCCAATTTCGCTTGGCTTTGGCGCACAGTTAGGCCCTCAACTAAGAGAAGTAACTGCGACAGATATTAACATAAATAAAAACCTTTATGTGCGTTTTGGGATGAACTTAGTTGTTGATATACCTTTTTTTAATTTTTACACGAAATCAAAATAATATTTCTATTATTTAAATCTGTTCAATATTCCTTGCAGAGCCCCTCCCATACCTTCCCGTATGCCAGGGGCTCTGCAATTTTAAAACCCTATTTTTCAATGATTGCTTTTTATACTTTGCCTCGGTAAAAGCTCAATAAATAATTGCCTCGTCCTAAAAAAAGTTGACAGTTTTTAACCAAAAACTTAAGTCAATGGACAAATTAATCAAAGCAGTATTTGTAAAAGGCAAGGTTAAAGGGGTTCGTAAAAAGACGCAGCCTTATGATTTAAAACTTAAATCAAGAATTATTGAAAGGTATCTTCAGGGAGATGTAAGTTTTGAGATGCTGTCAAAACAATACAAAATACATCCCGGGGTGATGAGCCGCTGGGTAAGGATAATTAAAAAGGGGAGGACAGTTGTTCAGTCAAAGAAGATCAGTAAGTTTACGGGTATGTCAAAAGAACAAACAACAGCTCAGCTGCTCGAAGAGATCCGTTGTTTAAAGCGGGATCTGGAAGATGAACGTTTGCGTGCCGGACTGTACAAGAAAATGATAGAGATCGCAGAGCGTGATTTAGGGATACCAATAGAAAAAAAGTATGGAGCCAGGCGATCCATGAATACGGGCAAGACCAAAAAAAACCAGTAGTGGTGGAAAGAACTTGCCGGTTGCTTGGCTACAGCAGACAGGCTTTTTATCAAAAAAGCCACGTAACGCAACAGTTGTTTATAGAAGCGGAACTGATATTGCAGCAAGTGCACAAGATACGCAGCAGGCATCCCAGGGTGGGCACAAGGAAGCTGCATAAAATGCTGGAGCCATTTGTGAAAGAACATCAGATCAAGCTGGGCAGGGATGCTTTGTTTGATCTGTTAAGGGAGTTTGGAATACTGGTAAAACCCTTGCGGCGCAACCATTACAGCACCAATTCTTTTCACAGGTTTTACAAGTATCCCAACCTAATTAAAGAATTGCAGCCATCTGCGCCCAACCAACTCTGGGTAAGCGACATGACCTACATAGAAGTAAATGGGAGGTTCATGTATCTGTCTGTAATAACAGATGCTTTTTCGCATACAATAGTAGGCTGGTACCTTTCAGAGGATTATTCGGCACAGGGCACTGTTGCTGCTTTAAAAATGGCACTGGCAGCTAATAAAAATATCGAAGGCCTTATTCACCATTCAGACCGGGGTGCTCAGTATTGTTCAGCAGACTATGTCAAAATATTAAAGAATAAAAACATAAAAATAAGCATGACAGAAAATGGAGACCCTTACGAAAATGCACTGGCAGAAAGAATCAATGGAATACTTAAAGGAGAGTACCTGCTAAAGCAATACCAGGATAATCAGACAGCAAAAAAGGCAGTGGCAAAATCAGTTGTGTACTACAACACGGAAAGGCTGCACATGAGCATCGGTTTACTAACACCGCAATATGTTCACCAGACAGCAATAAAAACCAGGAACCTGTGGAAGAAAAATAAACAACAAAAGGAGATAAAAATAAATTCAAAAGGAAACAACAACCTCATAAATGAGACTATTATTTCCCCTTGATTTTTTCCCTATACCAAATGTAGTAATTTACATATTATAAATTTTTACTGTAAACCTATTTCAGGACAAGACATATCTAACCGCACAAGTGTGCGACGCAAGTAAAGCCGCTATCTAACCCATTGCCGGGTCAATAGTGGGTATTTATTGATCTATTTCCTCTTTGCGTAAGTGCATTTCCTGATTGTATAAACAACACAGTTTTTATGCCGGCAATTTTGCAGTAAATAAAAAACAGGCAATGAGAAATTGGATAACAGGTGCGTTTATTTTTTTTGCAACTGCAACCTTAGCACAAGACACTAATCTGGCACAACAGGATACACTAAGCCCTAAAGAATTTTTACCAGATGTAACCGTAGTAGGTAAAGATACCCGGCACGATATGGTGCAAATGCCAGAAATAGTGGGTACCCATATTTTCGCAGGTAAAAAAAATGCGCTGGTGGTAGTTAATAATGTAAATGGTAACGTGGTAAATAATACCATGCGGCAAATATTGGCTAAAGTGCCCGGCATACATATTTGGGAAAGCGATGGCAGTGGTGTGCAAATTGGCATTGCCACCCGCGGACTAAGCCCTAACCGTAGCTGGGATTTTAATATCAGGCAGAATGGCTATGATATTTCAGCAGATCCGTTTGGTTACCCAGAAGCCTATTATAACCCGCCTATGCAGGCAGTACAAAGAATACAAATTATTAAGGGAGCAGGTGCATTACAGTTTGGTCCGCAATTGGGCGGCATGGTAAACTATGTTTTACAGGATGGCAGCGATATTAAAAAACCATTGATGGCCGAAACACAGAATACTGTGGGAAGTTTTGGTATGTTAAATACTTATAACGCCATTGGCGGCACGGGCAAAAAATCGCATTTCTATGCTTTTTTTGATCATAGAAATGGCGATGGATGGCGCAATAACAGCCAGTATAAAACAAATACCGGATTTGGAACTTATACTTACCGTTTTAGCGATAAATGGAAAGCCGGTATTGAATTATTACATTACGAAATGCTGGGCCAGCAGCCGGGCGGATTAACCGATGCCTTGTTTAAGACAGATGCACAACAATCCTTTAGAAGCCGAAATTGGTTGAATATTAACTGGACCACCGCCGCTGCGAATATTGATTTTAGCCCTAATACCAATAGCCATTTTAACCTTAAAGTATATGGACTAAAAGGCGATAGAAACAGTATTGGCTATGTACAACCCATTACTGTAAAAGACTCTATCAATCCTGTTACGCATCAATATGCCAACCGTACTATTGATATTGATACTTACCGCAACATGGGGGCAGAATTGAGGCATTTGCTGCATTACAAAATGGGCAAACAAATAAACTCCTTAACAGCTTCTGCCAGGTATTATAAGGGTAATACTACCCGCTACAGGGCAGGTTTGGGCGATACTGGTAGCGATTTTAACAAAGAAAACCTCAATAGCACCTTTCCAACCCATCTTAATTTTGATGCAGAAAATATTGCTTTCGCGGTAGAAAATATTTTTAGGGTAAATAAAAACCTGATTATCATTCCCGGTGCCCGTTGGGAAAGCCTTTCCGGTACAGTTGTGGGGCGTTTAAATTATAACAGCGCCGGGGATGAAAATAAACTTTCGCCTACCCGCAAAACACGTAACTTTTTGCTTATGGGGCTTGCGGCAGAATACCATATTGGTAATACAGAATTATATGCCAATACAACACAATCTTACCGCCCCATTCAATTTGCTGATTTGGCAGTTAACCCCACCACCGAAATTGTTGACCCCAATTTAAAAGACGGCAAAGGACTAAGCGCCGATCTTGGCTATCGTGGCAAGCTGGGCAATTTTCTGTTTTTTGATGCAAATTTCTTTTACCTGAAATACGATAATCGTATAGGCACTATTACCCAGCAAAGGTTAGATAGTTCTACTTATAATTATCGCACCAATATTGGTAAAAGCAGCAGCCGCGGTATAGAGGCATTGGTGGAGTTAAATCCTTTTCAGGCCGGCTGGCTGGGCAAAAAATATGGCGAAATAAGTGTTTTTGTTTCTTATGCCTATACCAATGCCCGGTACGATGATGTAAAAGTAATAACCAAAGCCAGCAACAACACACTTGTTGAAACCAATTTAAAAAATAACCGGGTAGAAAATGCACCCCAACATTTATTGCGTAGCGGCTTAACCTATTTCTACAAAACTTTTTCGTTAACTACTCAGCTAAGTTATGTAAGCAGCACATTTAGCGATGCTAATAATACCCAAACCCCAAATGCGGCCGCTACAGTAGGTTTAATTCCGGCGTATACGGTAGCAGATATTTCCTGCGCCTATAAATTCAGGGAGAATTATACTATAAAAGCAGGCATTAATAATTTTACCAATAAAATGTATTTTACCCGCCGGGCAGGCGGTTATCCCGGCCCCGGTTTAATGCCATCTGATGCCAGAAATTATTTTGTAACGCTGGGTATTAAAATTTAAACAGGCCATGCTATTTTTAAAAGCAAAAAAATAGCTGTTGGTATTATGATGGCATCAATCATTTGCAACGCCCAAATATTTCAGTAATTTTTATAGGCCCGGCAACCAATTTTTATGGCAGCTTAACTTGCGTCGCACACTTGTACTGCAGCAAATAAGGCAGCATTTAACAGCCAGTTAAAACTATTATTCCATCATAGCAACAAAGCCCGGTTACACATAACCGGGCTTTTTACTAGGGTAGCACCAATTTTTATACACAGGTTATAACAAAATATCTGCCATTACACTTTAAGAGATTAGCTTTGTACAAGTTTGTTTATGAGATGCCCGTTTGTATTGCCCCAATACAAACCATATGCTTATAAGCAACTGCGAAAAACATTCAACTTAGGTAAAATTTAGCGTTGCTGCTTGTTACTATGCTCAACAACTTCTGGCATATACAGTTTGGCATTTCCAAGGGAGATGAACTGATGCTGGCGGAGCTATATAAACAATTCCATAAAAAATTACTGCATTTTTCAAAACTAATTACCCGTTCCCAGCAAATATCTGAGGAAGTGGTAGATGATGTTTTTGTAAAACTTTGGAGCCGTAGAGAAAAGGTTGTGGATATTGAGAATATCACGGTGTACCTGTATAAAGCAGTAAAAAATCAATCGCTGAATGCACTTTCGCAAAAAGCAGCTGCATTAATCAGCCAGTCTTTTGATGAATTGGATATAGAACTGGAAGATGTTGCCAACACACCCGAAGACCTGATGATTACTGAGGAAATGAGACAAAAAATGCAAAAAGCCATTGAAGCATTACCCCCAAGGTGTAAAATGGTTTTTAAGCTAATAAGAGAAGATGGCTTAAAATACAAGGAAGTGGCTGAAATTTTAAATATCAGCGTTAATACCATCGATGTGCAAATGGCCATTGCCATTAAAAAAATATGTACGGCCCTCAATATTCAAAAACCTCAAAAAACATTTACCTGGCCCCTGATTGGTAAAAAATAATTTTTTAAAATCCTTAGTAGAACATTTTATATTGGCTGTCTTAAACTGTTACACGCATGCAGGAAAATTCAGCAAATAATAAAATCTGGTTTCTAATGTCCCGTTCACTTAGTGGAGAAGCTACCATTGAGGAGGAAGAAACATTACAGCAAATGCTATTGCAGGATGCGGTAATGCAGCAACAGTACGATTTGCTAAAACGCATGTGGCATAAAGAAGAACAGCCGGTAACAGCTTTATCGGATAAAGAATCAACCGAAGATATTTCGCATATACTTAAAAAGGCCAAAGCCCAAACAGCAGCTCCGGTAGTTTATATGCCATCTAAATACCGCAATGCATGGCGGGTAGCGGCTGTTGCTGCCGTTATTATTTTGTGTGTAGGGGGCTGGTATATCAATAGCCGGCAAACGGCTGCAGTTATTGATACAGAGCAATTAGAAGCTCAAAATGGCAGCAGAACAAGAACTATTTTGCCCGATGGATCGAATGTGTGGTTAAATGCAGGTTCTCATATTAGTTTTCATAAAAATTTTACGGGTGCCACCCGCGAGGTAACCCTGGAAGGCGAAGCCTATTTTGATGTGGTAAAACAACCCAACCGGCCATTTATAGTGCACGTTTCCGGGTATGATATTAAAGTGCTGGGCACCGCATTTAATGTAAAATCCTATCATACAGATACTACCATAGAAACTACTTTATTAAGGGGGTTGGTACAGGTTACCAGCCGCAGTATACCGGGGCAAACGCCCATTTTTTTACACCCCAATGAAAAACTAATTGTACATAAAGCACCGGATGCCGGCAATGCCGCAACGTTGAAGCCGGATGGCGCCAAAGCCAGTGCAGCAAATAGTTTGGGCCTTTACACCATTCAACAACTGGATACGGCGCAAACAGCAGAAGAAAAAATAGAAACGGCCTGGGTATACAACCGCCTTGAATTTAAAGGCGATAGTTTTTACGAGCTGTCAAAAAAATTAGAGCGTTGGTATAATGTAACTATTGTATTTGATGATGAGGCTGTACAAAAGCTAAATTTTTATGGCTCTTTCGAAACAGAAACCATTCAACAGGCTTTTGAGGCATTAAAGGCTGCCAGCAATTTTAATTATAGCATTACCGATCATGAAATTCATGTGGGCAATGCCGGTAAAATAAAGCGACAATAGAATTTTTTTGGGCCTGGCAATTGGCTCAAATAGCAGCAATACTTGCGTCGCACACTTGTACATTGGGTATTGCTATTGGGCTTTAACAGCCAAACGAGAACATACTGTATTTTTTTAGCTGCATAGTATTGTTGTCGCACAAGAGTGCGACGCAAGTGCAGCCCTAATGAAGTACAAAAGACGGGCTACAAAAATGGCTTAAACTACAAACGATGAATATGAAATATATGCTTGACTACCAGAATTACCTGCACCCCAAATAAATAAAAAAAGAAGCGGAGAATGTTGGCGCATTCCCCGCAGAAAAACAGGTTTAACGTGTGTGTAAAACCAGCCTTGGCGGGCTGGATTGTTTAACCCATAATATCTAAAGTATGAAATCTTTTCTAACGGGTGAGAAAATACCGTTTCTCACCAAACTATTGCTGATTATGAAACTCACGGTTGTATTAGTAATGGTCTTTTCTCTGCACGCAGCTGCAGATGGTTTTGGCCAGCAAAAAATTAGTTTGAAATTTAAAAAAACTGAGATTGCAAACATCCTGGCTTCTATTGAAAAGCAAACCAGCTACCGTTTTTTGTATAATAACGACCTGGCAGCCATGAAGCAAAAAGTAGACTTAAGTGTACAGGATGCAGAACTAAAAGAAGTGCTGGATGCCATTTTTGTAAAAACTGAATTATCGTACGAGTTAAAGCAGAATAACCTGGTGGTTATTAAAACTGCTGAAGACGAAGTGGCCTATAAAGTACCCGATGTAATTACAGGTAAAATTACAGGTGAAAATAATGCCCCTTTGCCGGGAGTATCGGTACAGGTAAAGGGTTCTAACCGCGGCACTTTTACCAATAGTGAAGGTGTATTTACCATTACCGCCGGCAATGATGATGTATTGGTTGTATCGTATATTGGTTACGAACAGCAAGAGGTAGCTGTAGCCGGTAAAACCACCATAAATGTTGCATTGGTATTATCTACAAAACAATTAGACCAGGTAATAGTAGTGGGTTATGGCTCGCAAAGAAAAATAGATGTAACCGGCTCTGTAGCACAGGTAAAGGGCGAGGAAATTTCCAAGCAATCCTCTATCAATCCAATTAGTGCCTTACAGGGTAAAGTAGCAGGTGTTCAAATTACCAATTCAGGTGCGCCTGGTGCCTCACCTGAGATCAGGATCAGGGGTTTGGGTACAGTATATGGCAATCCAAATCCACTGTATGTAGTAGATGGTGTTTGGTTTGATGATATTAGTTTTCTTAACCCGGCCGATATTGAAAATATCAGCATTTTAAAAGATGCTTCCAGCGAAGCTATTTATGGTATTCGTGCTGCCAATGGTGTTGTATTAATTACCACAAAAAAGGGAAGATCGGGCCAGGCCGTTATTAATTATAATGGGTTTGTAGGTATGCAACATGTTACCAACCCGGTAGAAATGGCCAATGCAAATGAATTTGCTACCCTTATAAATGAATTGGCTACAGCCAATGGTGCTAACCCCATACTTAATCCATCTGATTATGGCAAGGGTACCGATTGGTACCATCAGGTATTAAGAAATGCATTAATAACCAATCACCAGCTGTCTTTAAGTGGTGGTACAGAAAAATCAACTTATAATTTTTCAATAGGTTATTTAAAGCAGGATGGTATTGTAGAGACCAATGATTTTACAAGGGTTACAGCCCGTTTGCAAAACGATTTTCAGGTGTTTAAATCTTTGAAAATTGGATATACAGTAACCAGTTCGGCCAGTAATTCTAATGACATTAACGGGGGCATTTTTCATCAGCTGTTTGCTGCATCTCCTGTTGTGCCGGTATATTATGCTGATGGTTCTTATGGAGACCCCAGTGATTATAATTTGGGCGATGGCGCTAACTTTAATCCACAGGTTACTATAGATGTATTTGACCAAAAATCTAAAAACTATCGCTTAACCGGTAATACGTATGCCGATTTAAAATTTGCACAACATTTTACTTTTCACACCAGTATTGGTGGCGAATTTGGTCAAAGTGAAGTAAGGGGATATGTACCTGTATATACAGCTACCTTAAAGCAAAGAAATACTACCAGCCAATTGGCCATGTCACGTGCCGAAACACGTAACTGGATTTTAGAAAATACACTAACCTACGATAACAAATTTGGAGATCATAGTATCAAAATATTGGCAGGCCAGTCTGCACAACGTTATCAGGCTTATTCCTTCTCTGCATCAGCACCCAACGTGCCCAATACCAGTGATGGAGATTTGTATTTGCGTTTAGGTAATACTGCCGGCAGAAATGTAAGTGATGCAGGTGATTTATCTACCATTGCCTCCTATTTTGCACGGGCCAATTATGCCTATCAAAATAAATATTTATTATCTGCTTCCATACGCGGAGATGGTTCTTCTAAATTCTTTGGCGACCAGCGTTGGGGTTATTTCCCTTCAATAGGTGCAGGTTGGGTTATTTCGAATGAGAATTTCATGAAAAACCAAAAACTCTTCAATTCACTAAAATTACGTGGCAGTTGGGGTAAAATTGGTAATGCTTCAGTGCCTTCAAATATTTCTGTGTTAAGGGTAGCTCAAGACCCTTACTTAACAGCGATTTTTGGTGGCAATATTTATACAGGGGCCAGTATTAATTCTGTAGTGCCACCTACTACCTATTGGGAAAGAGGTGTGGGAACGGATATAGGTGTAGAAGCAACCTTGATGCATAACAGACTAACCATTGAAGCTGATTATTATGATAAAAAAACAGAGAAAGCCATTTTTGATGTACCTATTCCGGCTTCTGTTGGTACAGGTTCGGGAACTATTATTGCCAACCAGGCAGATTTTCAAAATCGTGGATTTGAATTTTCTGCTACCTGGAAGGATAATATCAATGAAGGCCTGAGTTATTCTGTAAGTGCGAATATTGGCATCAATGATAATAAGGTATTAGCTGTAACAACAGGTAGTAATCCTATATATGCAGGTGGCGCTGCTGCCACAGGTGGTGCATTATCTACACGTACTGTGGTAGGGCAACCAATTGGTCAGTTCTTTGGCTATCAGGTAGTAGGCGTATTTCAAACCAATGAAGAAGCAGCTGCTTCTGCACAACCTAATGCCAAAGCTGGAGATTTTAAGTATTTGGACATAAGTGGTTCGGCAGGTAAACCAGATGGTAAAATTGATGGATTGGATCGTGTACCAACAGGTAATCCAAACCCTAAATACAGTTATGGTATTAATACCAACTGGGCATACAAACAATTTGATCTTACACTCGATTTCCAAGGGGTGGCAGGTGTGGATATTTATAATGCCAACCTGGGTATCCGTTATGGTAATGAGAATTTTACCAAAGATTTTTATGATAACCGCTGGCATGGTGCGGGTACATCCAATACATATCCTTCTGCCAATATTGGTGGGGGTACCAATTATTTACCCAATTCTTTCTTTGTAGAAAGTGGTAGTTATTTCAGGGTAAGAAATATGCAGTTGGGTTATACCTTATCGCCTGCAATTACCCAAAAGTGGAATATGAAAAAATTGCGTGTATATGTAAATGCACAAAATGCTTTCAACTTTTTCACCTATAAAGGTTTTTCACCAGAAATTGGCGGATCGCCTACCAATGCAGGTATCGATACCAATGTGTATCCCCTGTATGCTACCTACAATTTTGGTGTGAATGTTACTTTCTAACAAAAAAATATTATTCCAATGAAACTTAATAATAAAACATATAGTATACAAAAAGTGCTTGGCGCAACGGTGCTGGCAGCCATTTTTATACTGTTCATTATTGCGGGATGCAATAAAAAATTTTTAGATGTACCACCACAGGGTCAGCAACCAGGTCAGCAATTCTGGCAATCTGAAGCGGATGCTACCAAGGCAGTGAATGCCATGTATGCAAACCTGCACGAATGGAAGCAGGTAGCATTTGCACCCATTGCTATTGAAAGTGTGGCATCTGATGATGCTGAAAAAGGCAGCAGCCCCAGTGATGCTACTTTTATGAACAACTTTGATAATTTCTCTGCCAGTTCTACTGAAGGCCAGATTCTGGATTTCTGGACTGGTCAATACCAGGAAATTAATTTCTGCAATCAGGTGCTTGATAATATTCCAGCCATAACCATGGATGAAACGCTAAAAGCCCGTTATCTGGCCGAAGCAAAATTTGTTCGTGCCTATGCTTATTTCAGGTTGGTTAGGGCATTTGGTGATGTGCCTTTGCGTTTGCATTTACCAGCAGATGCCAGCAGCTATAATATTCCCAGAACACCCAAAGCAGAAGTATATGCTGCTATTGAACAAGACCTTACCGATGCAGCAGCTGTTTTGCCCGCCACCTATGGCGCAGCAGATTTGGGCCGTGCTACAAAAGGTGCAGCGATGGCCTTACATGCAAAAGTGGCCATGTACCAACAAAAGTGGCAGGATGTATTTGATTTAACCAACCAGGTAATGAGCTCAGGAGTTTATGCATTATTCCCTAGTTACGAGCAATTATTCCGGGTGGCCAATGAAAATTGTTCTGAATCGGTGTTTGAGATACAGTGCAAATATATTCCCGGTAATTGCGATGCATCTAATTCGCAGTATTCTCAGGTACAGGGTACCAGAGGCTCTCAGGGTGGTGGCTGGGGTTTTAATGTGCCTACACAAAACCTGGCAGATGCTTATGAAGCCGGCGACCCACGCAGAGATGCTACCATTATTTTCAGGGGTGAAAGTACACCCGAAGGTGATGCAATACCCGCTGTTGGTGATAACCCAATGTATAACCAAAAATCCTACGTGCCATTTAGTACTTATGTAGAGTGCAATGAAGGATCTGAGCAAAATGTACGTGTTATACGCTATGCCGAAGTATTGTTGATGAATGCCGAAGCAGCAAACGAATTGGGCAACAATGCACAGGCATTAAGCTCTTTAAATGCCGTACGAGCCCGGGCAAGAGGTGGCAATAATGCTATTTTACCCAATGTAACTACTACTGATCAGTCTGCCCTGCGTACCGCTATCTGGCACGAAAGAAGGGTAGAAATGGGAATGGAGTTTGATCGCTTTTTCGATTTGGTTCGTCAGGGACAGGCCGCTACAGTACTTGCTTCAAAAGGATTTGTGGCGGGTAAAAACGAAGTATGGCCAATTCCTCAAAACGAGATAGACATTAGCGCCGGAACCTTGGTACAAAACCCGGGTTATTAATTTAAACAGATTAAACGCATTTAATATGAAAAATATAATCAATAAAATGATGCCAGTTCTTACTGTGGTGCTTATCATCAGTATTTGCTGTACATCATGTTACAAAAAATTCGATCCTGCAACTTATGCACCTGCATTATCAATTGGGGGATATACCAGCTCGGCAGAAATTGCACCATCCAGCCTGGTGGGATATTGGGCTTTTGATGATAATTTTTTGGATAGCGTTACCAATACTGCCGGTACCAATGCAGGTACTACTTTTCAAAACGGCGTAAAGGGTAAAGCGTTGCTTACCGGCGACAAAGGCTATGTGCTTTTTAACCCGGGTACAGCCATTACCAGTATGAAGAGTTTTACCATTGCCTATTGGGTAAATGCACCAGTAAATGGCAGTGGTATTGCAGGCACTGTAAACCTTGCCAATAACAGTAATTTCTGGGGCAATATCGATATGTTTTTTGAAAATGGAAGTACTGCTGATGCGGCTAAATTCAGGGTGCACATTGTGAATAATGGTAGCTCACCAGAGCATTGGCTGGCCAAAGATGGTATACCTGGTATTTTTGGCAACTGGGTACATTTTGCCGTTAGCTTTGATGGAGATACGCATACATTTAAATTTTACATAAATGGTTCGGTAGTGGCAACTGAAGTTGATAATGGCTTTGGTACATTGAATTTTACCAATAGTGGTCAGCTTGTTTTTGGTACGGTGCAGTTTATGACGGAGCCAAGCCTTACCAGCAGCCATGGTGCAGAGCCCTGGGCCAGTTATTTAAAAGGTGGCCTTGACGAAGTGCGTATTTACAATACCGCGCTTATTGATGCTGATGTAAATGCATTGGTAAAACTGGAAGGCCGCGGCAAATAGTATTCAATATTTTATAAGCAGTTAGTGTAGGGTTGCCGGCAAATGAATAACCCGGCAGCCCTTTTTTTTGCTGTAATATTTGATCCCATAAAAGTGGAACCCCGAACCGAGCGTGGCAAGCGGCGATGCCACTAGTTATTACAGCCTGCGCACAAAAATGGTTTTTTAAAAATGCATTTATTAACCCGGCTTATGCATATGAGTGATGCTTTACTTGCGTCGCACTCTTGTGCAACGGTAATGCTATTGGGCAGTTTAAAACGGGAACTATTTTTTGCCTTAGCCTATAATTTTTAGCTATGACACATATAAAAAAATGTACGCTGCCTATAATTTTGTTTGCCTTTTTTGCCTGTAGCAAAGGCGGCGATAGCAATCCACCACCTCCAGATATTCCACCTTCTTTTGCATTAAATACGTTAAAGGTAAATGGCGTGTATAATGGCTTTACGTACTATAATAGCAACACAAAACCGGTAATAAAATTTTCTTTTTCAACTAAAATAGATCATGCCAGTGTAAGTAACAGTGTGTTGTTTAAAGATAACGCTGGTGCTACTGTAGCTTACAATACTACCTACGAGAATAGCGACAGCACTATTGTAATTATACCAGCTGATTCGTTGGATTTTATTACACAATATGTGGTTACGGTATCTACTGCCCTTAAATCACAGGTAAAGGGTGCATTGCGCACAGCAGTGAGTATACAACTTACTACGCAACTGGATTCAACCAATAAATTTCCAGTCATATCAGACAGCGCATTGCTGGATTTGGTGCAACTACAAACATTTGCTTATTTCTGGAATTTTGGTCACCCGGTTTCTGGTATGGCCCGCGAAAGAAATTCCTCAGGCGATATTGTTACCACCGGTGGTACCGGATTTGGTATTATGGCCATGATAGCCGCCACCAACAGAAATTTTATAAACCGTACAGATGCAGTAACACGCATACAAAAAATTGTAAGTTTTTTACAACACAATTGCACCAGCTATCATGGCGCTTTTGCCCACTGGATAAATGGCAGCACTGGTGCCACTATTCCCTTTAGCGAAAAAGATGACGGAGCAGATTTGGTAGAAACATCCTATTTAATGCAGGGCCTTTTATGTGCACGTCAATACTTTAATAGTGCCGATGCAACAGAACAGCAATTGCGCAATGATATAAATGCCTTATGGAATGGCGTAGAATGGAATTGGTTTCGTAAAAATAATGAACAGGTATTATACTGGCATTGGAGCCCCAAATACAATTGGGATATGAATATGGCTGTTTCCGGCTGGAATGAAGCCTTGATTGTATATGCATTGGCTGCTTCTTCTCCCACATCGGCCATACCCAAAACGGTATATGATAATGGCTGGGCTAAAAATGGCGCCATGAAAAATGGCAACGCCTATTTTGGCGTTACATTGCCTGTAGGCCCTGCTTTTGGCGGCCCTTTGTTCTTTGCGCAATATTCTTTTCTGGGTATAAATCCACATGGGTTAAAAGATACTTATGCCGATTACTGGGTACAGGATTCATCGCATGCACGTATTAACTATTTGTATTGCGTTAATAACCCCAAAAGCTTTAATGGGTATAGTACTTCCAGCTGGGGTTTAACCGCCAGTGATGATAATATTACCGGATATAGTGCCCATGCACCAGATAATGATAACGGGGTAATTTCACCTACTGCTGCCATTGCTTCATTGCCATATACGCCTGTTGAATCAATGAATGCCATTCGGTTTTTTTACTATACAATGGGTGATAAATTATGGGGTGAATTTGGGTTTAAAGATGCCTATAATTTAACCAATATCTGGTTTGCCAATTCATATCTTGCCATAGATCAGGGCCCCGAAATTGTAATGATAGAAAATTACCGCACCGGTTTATTATGGCAACTTTTTATGAGCTGCCCCGAAATAAAATCCGGAATGCTTACATTGGGTTTTCAAAGTCCTTATTTTTAATCTTGCCTTAGAAAAAATATATTATGAAACGGTTCATGCTCCCTGTTTATTTTTTAGTACTCGCTTGTTTAGTTGTTTTGCCGGATTACGCACAAAAGAGTAAAGTTGTTGTTGCGCCAATTGCGTTTAATGCAGCCAACCGCCCCAAAAATTTATCAGATACTGCTTTGTTGGAACTGGTACAAAAACAAACCTTTCGTTATTTCTGGGATTTTGGTCACCCGGTTTCGGGTATGGCCAGGGAGCGAAGTAATGAAGCTTATAATTATGGCAACGAAGTAGTAACTACCGGTGGTACCGGCTTTGGTGTTATGGCCATGATTGTAGCTGCCGAACGCAAATGGCAGCCAAGGGATTCTGTGTCAGCCCGTTTATTAAAGATGGTAAATTTTTTACTAAAGGCGGATGCATATCATGGCGTTTTTCCGCATTGGCTAAATGGTGCAACAGGAAAAACCATTCCCTTTAGCCGCAGGGATGATGGTGCCGATTTGGTAGAAACAGCCTACCTGATGCAGGGTTTATTATGTGTAAGGCAATATTTTACGGCCGATACCCGCACCGAAAATGAATTGCGCCAGAAAATTACCTGGATGTGGGAAGAAACCAACTGGAACTGGCACACACGTGATAATATGGATTTGTTATACTGGCATTGGAGCCCCAATTATAGCTGGGATATGAATTTTGAGCTGCGCGGCTGGAACGAAACCTTAATTACTTATATTCTGGCCGCCTCTGCCCCAAGATACCCGGTAAGCGCCCAGGTTTACCGCAAGTGCTGGGCGGAAAGCAGCCATTTTAAAAATGGTAAAGAATTTTATGGAGTAACCCTGCCTTTGGGTTTTGATTATGGGGGGCCATTGTTTTTTTCCCATTATTCATTTTTGGGTTTAGACCCACATAATCTGCAGGATGATTATGCCAATTACTGGCAACAGAATTATAATCATACCCTTATCAATTATAATTATTGCGTGTTAAATCCTAAGCAGTTTAAGGGTTATGGGGATAATTGCTGGGGTTTAACTGCTGGCGATACATACGATGGTTATAATGCCTATTCGCCCGATAATGATGGCGGTACCATTGCACCAACGGCAGCTCTTTCTGCCTTTCCTTATACACCTGAATATTCCATGAAAGCACTAAAACATTTTTACTACGATCTGGGCGATAGAATATGGAGTGAATATGGGTTTACAGATGGTTTTAATGAATCAAAAAACTGGTATGCCACTTCTCATTTGGCCATAGACCAGGGTCCGGAGATTGTGATGATTGAAAATTACCGTACCGGACTGTTATGGAAACTGTTTATGAGTGTTCCTGAAATACAAAATGGCTTACATAAATTGGGTTTTACAAGTCCCTGGTTAAAATGATTTTTATCATAGTAAATATTGCCTGATACTTTACTACCTTAGAACCTAATTAAGACTTGCTTGTAACGTTTTTATACAACCTAATTTTTTAATAAGTTCACGATTGCAGCTATGAATACTTTTTCACGTAGCAGTTTTTTAAAACAAACAGCGATGGCCAGTGCGGCATTGCTGGTTAGCTCTCTGGAAAGCCTGGCAAAAAATACCCCTTCTAAAAAATTGCGGGTAGCTATTATTGGATGCGGAAGTGTAAGCAACCGCTACCTGCCACAATTAACTTCTTCTGCTTTAATTGAAGTAGTTGGCCTTTGCGATATTAAGTACGACAGGGCCTTAGCGCAAGCCAAAGCTTTTAATATTGCCAATACTTATCCGCATATTGATAAAATGCTGGAAGCACTTTCATTTGACATGATGGTTACCATTACCGATATGCAGGCACATGGTGAGCTAAACAAAAAAGCTTTGCTGGCCGGCAAACATGTATGGAGCGAAAAACCCATGGCCAATACCTACGCTGAAGGAAAGGCTTTGTTTGAACTTGCTAAAAACAAAGGATTAAGAATTTGGGGCGCACCCGCAGTGGTAAACAGTCCTCAGTTTGCTTTTATGAGCAAAGCTATACAGGAAGGCAAATTGGGCAGGGTAGCTGCTGCGCATGGTCAATATGGCCATACTGGCCCCACCTGGAGTGCTTTTTTTTATGAGCAGGGCGGTGGAAGTATGCCCGATCTTGGCGTATACAATATGGCTACTTTAACGGGCTTGTTGGGCCCTGCAAAAAGTGTTATGGCCATGACAAGCATTGTAAACCCCGAAAGAACAGTTGATGATAAAGGCAAAATAAAAGTGCAGGCCGAGGATAATGCACAAATCTTATTAGAACATGCCAATAATGTGATTAGCCATGTAATGTGTGGCTTTAATTATTTCGATCCCCATGGCCATGATGCAAAGGGGCAAACCTTACACTCCATTCAGATTTATGGCGATTATGGCAATATGCGCCTGATTGGCTACGATTGGGAGCCCAAGGGTGTATATCTCGATACCTCGTGGACAGAGCCTGCCAAACTATATTTACCCGATGCTGAAGGCTACGAATGGCAGGAAGGAGCTACTAAAGTGGGCGAATCATTAATTAAAGGTATTGAACCTCGTATTGCCACCGAGCATGCTTTGCATGTATTGGAAATTATTGAAGCTGCCAGATCATCTTCTGCAAATGGTAAAAGAGTTACATTGCAATCTACATTTAAATGGCCCATGGTATAGTTAATAGCATACAATGAAATATTACTTACAATCTGTTTTTTTTATTCTGCTCATCACCTGCTGTAATAATTTTTTGGCAGCACAAAATCAGCAGCCCCCATTTTATAACGAAATACAAGACTTTAAAAAAGCCGATAGCCTGCAAGCCCCACCCAAACATCCCATTTTATTTGTGGGTAGTTCTTCCTTTAGGTTTTGGAAAGCAGTACAGGCCGATTTTCCTGCGCATACCATTATAAACCGTGGCTTTGGTGGCTCTACCTTGCCCGATGTAATACGTTATGCCAACGATATTATTATCCCATATCACCCCAAACAAGTGGTTATTTATTGTGGCGAGAACGACCTTGCACAAAGCGATACCGTTACGGCTGCCATGGTATTGCAAAGGTTTACCACCCTCTTTAATATTATTCGCAGTAAGCTGGGTAAAGTGCCGGTAGTATTTGTGTCTATAAAACCCAGTCCCAGCCGTATTAAACTATTTGATAAAGAAGTAGAAGCCAATACATTAATACAAGCATTTTTAAAAACACAGCGCAAAACCGCCTACGCAGATGTGTTTTACCCCATGCTGGGTGCCGATGGTAAACCTATGCCGGATTTGTTTATAGAGGATAACCTGCATATGAATGCCAAAGGCTATGCGATATGGCAAAAAATTATTGAACCTTTTTTAAAGTAATTAGTTTGATGTATGGGCCTGACAGCATAGCTAAATGCAGCTTTACTTGCGTCGCACACTGCACCGTTCTGGCCTTGTGGCAGCAGTGGATAATGTATTTAAAGCCGCTAAATAACCCGAACGTACAAGAGTGCGACGCAACCGGGCTAAATAGCACTGCATAGCCGGGCCAATAACAATTAAAATAATAACCTGAATTATATTTTTTAAATACGTATAAAACTTAGCATATGAAAAAGATAGTGCTTGGCCTGTTACTAATACTGGCTTTTAACGCTACACAGGCGCAGGATGCAGCCATGAATGCATTTGTAACCAAGTTAATGGCCAAAATGACGGTTGACGAAAAAATTGGTCAGCTAAACCTGGTAACACCCGGTGGTGCAGTTACAGGTTCTGTAGTTAGCAGCGATGTAGACAGTAAAATTCGCAAAGGCGCGGTGGGTGGTTTATTTGGTATTACCGGCCCTGCAAAAATTCGTTCTATACAGGAAATTGCAGTAAATAATTCCAGGCTGCATATTCCGCTAATTTTTGGATTGGATGTAATTCATGGTCATCAAACTACCTTTCCTATTCCGCTGGCATTATCGTGCAGCTGGGATATGCCACTGATAGAACGCAGTGCCCGTATAGCCGCTACCGAAGCAACGGCTGATGGGTTAAACTGGGCCTTTTCGCCTATGGTAGATATTGCCCGTGACCCACGCTGGGGCCGCATTGCCGAAGGCGGTGGCGAAGATCCCTATCTAGGTTCTCAAATTGCCAAAGCCATGGTAAAAGGTTATCAGGGTAGCGATCTTTCAAAAGATAATACACTGATAGCCTGCGTTAAACACTATGCTTTATATGGCGCTGCAGAAGCCGGCCGTGATTATAACACTACCGATATGAGCCGCATAAAAATGTACCAGTATTACCTGCCGCCTTATAAAGCAGCTATTGATGCAGGCGTGGGTAGTGTAATGACTTCATTTAACGAAGTGGATGCCGTACCTGCCACAGGTAGTAAATTTTTAATGAATGATGTATTGCGCAAACAATGGGGCTTTAACGGTCTGTTGGTTACAGATTATACGGCTATTAACGAAATGGTTAACCATGGTGTGGGCGATTTGCAAACCGTATCGGCCATGTCTCTAAATGCTAGTGTTGATATGGATATGGTGGGTGAAGGTTTTTTAACCACCCTAAAAAAATCATTGCAGGAAGGTAAAGTAACCGCCAAACAAATTGATGATGCCTGCCGCAGAATTCTGGAAGCAAAATATAAGCTGGGTTTATTTGCCGATCCTTACCGCTATTGCAACGAGCAAAGGGCAACTACAGAAATTCTATCAGCCGGTAACAGAAAAGCAGCCAGGGAAATTGCAGCACATTCATTTGTATTGCTTAAAAATCAAAACCAGGTATTGCCACTTCAAAAAAACGGCACTATTGCATTAATTGGCCCATTGGCCGAAAGCAAAAGAAATATGCTGGGTACCTGGAGTGTGGGTGGCGACCCATACAAAAGCGTTAGTGTATTGGAAGGCATGAAAAATGTAGCCGGTAACAATGTAAATGTATTATATGCCAAAGGCGCTAATATAAGCGATGATGCAGCTTTTGCCAAAAGGGTAAATGCTTTTGGCCCCGAGATTGAACCCGAAGCACGTTCATCAGAACAATTGTTAAGCGAGGCATTAGATGTTGCCAATAAAGCTGATGTAATTGTTGCTGTACTCGGCGAAGCAGCAGATATGACCGGTGAAGCATCCAGTATGGCCAATATTGCCCTGCAGGAAAGCCAGGAAAACCTGTTAAAAGCCCTGGTAAAAACCGGCAAACCCGTAGTGCTGGTTTTATTCAACGGCCGCCCTATGACGTTGGGCTGGGAGAACGACCATGTTAACGCCATACTGGATGTATGGTTTGGTGGTACCGAAGCCGGTAATGCAATTGCCGATGTATTGTTTGGCGCCTATAACCCTTCAGGTAAAATTACTGCTACCTTTCCCCGTTCTGTTGGACAAATACCTATTTACTACAATTATAAAAATACCGGCCGCCCTTATCATAATGAGGAGTTTGCTAAGTTTAAATCCAATTATTTGGATATGCCCAACGATCCATTATACCCCTTTGGTTACGGTTTAAGTTATACCAGTTTTAGCTATAGTAATATTAGCTTAAGCAAAACAAACCTGCAGGGTAACGAAACCTTACAGGCTACTGTAAATGTTACCAATACCGGTAAATATGCCGGCGAAGAAGCAGTGCAATTGTATATCTCTGATCCTGTGGCCACGGTTACCCGCTCAGTAAAAGAATTAAAAGGGTTTCAAAAAATAAGTTTGCAGCCCGGCGAAAGCAAAGCTGTAACTTTTATCATAACTCCTGAGGAATTGAAGTTCTACAATACAGCACTGGCTTATGTTTGGGAGCCAGGCGAGTTTATTGTACATATTGGTACCAATAGCAGCGATGTAAAATCTGCCTCCATTAACTGGAAAAAATAAATACAGCTTTCTATCAGTAAAAGCGGCGAACAATACAAAGTTCGCCGCTTTTTTATTTGTATACAACAGCCATAATTTACCCGGCGAAAGTACAAAAATCATCACCGCTTGCGTCGCACTCTTGTACGGTTGGTAATGCTATGCAGCTTGATCCACAGGGGAAAGCTGTTAGCTATGAGCTGTCAGCTAAATGCAATTGGCTGTTTGCAGAAAATTGACCTGCGGTACTTCACTATAGTAGTACAACAGCTTAATTCCAATTCCCTCACGAAAAATGGCAGTTTAGTTTTCGAGTGTTTTTTGGTTGCACTAGGAAAAAAGAACAAGCACTTGTGTTGATTGGTATAGATATAATCGGTTTTTTTGTTACTCTCTCCATTAATATTGGCGTAATACTAACCGCAGCGAAAAGTGTAGTTTGATTGACATACCGTATGAAGTAAATTCAGTTACATTTGACCTTTTTCATTTCATTTTGATAAGCTGCCCAAAATGAAAAATGGCAAAATTGTGAAACCCAAAAAAAGAATAATCATATAAACGCCGTCCAAAAATGTTGGTGCTGGTCTGTCAACTACTGGCTCTCTATTCATAGTTGCTTTGAATATTAGTCTTAAGGGTTTTTGTATAAGCAACAACGTTATTGGATATAATGCCCCATAATCTAAAACACTTTTGTTCAATTCTCCTTTATTAAGTAAAACGACAAGCAAATACCCTGTTGCTATCCCGAAACTGTAAAGGAAGTGTCTGTCTGATTGAAGCATTTTATAGTCAGCATAAAACCAAGTGCTTATTCCCATTCCAAAGAGAAATACAAATTTTAGAAAGATTTGAGAATCATATTGATTTATGATTATACCGATTAGTGTTAAACTAAGAGTAATTATTGATATAATTTTAAATCTCTTGTCAATACTATTTTCATTTATTTTTTCTTCTTTCTTTAAAACTGGAATCCGATTAATCTTTATTGTTTCCGGGTAATCTAGGATTATGTCTGTTGGATGATTGAAAAACCTTTGATCTTTTATTTCAGTGATATTACCGCCAAAATCAACTTTGAAGTTTTCATTTTCAGAAGTCGTTACAAAAACATTATCGTAATCCTTGTCAGTTCTGGAGATGTAAACCAATAGACTTTTGTTTTTAAGTTGGTTTTTGTCTTTTCCAATGGTGAAACCTTCAATGTCAATTTCGTATTCAATTCCTTCAGGAAAATTTAAATAGTTTATAAGATAAAAAAATCTTTCGTTGTCAAGTCTTTTGTCGGCCTGAATGATATGATTTCCGCGACCATTCTTAAAAAGTTGAAAAGTTAAATCTTCCTGTAAGTCATTTGAATAGAGTTCAATCCATTGTCGCAACGCTTTTTTAATGTCGTTATAGGCGCCACCTTTTATAGTTATTAGATTGTCTATTGCCAATTTAATATTGATATTTTAAAATGCACACAACTCAAAAATAGCCGAACCAATTAGCCTTGCCAAAAAAATAGGGCATTGCTATTAACGACTTTCAAAGTGTCTTTTTTTAATAGATAGTACTTGCAGTGGTATCATGGATGTTTTAAAAAGTACTTCATGAGTAAAAGCGTATTCTTTTAACTAGCATAAATGCCAGGATTCTTGCTTTAAATTAAAAATGCAATTTATTCAACCATGATGGCAACAATTGCCTAGTCTTTAGCTTTAACTAATTGTGTATTCAACCATTTAACAATTGCATCAAACTTTAATTTGCCGGAAGCGATATCTATTACAAAAGTGTATTTTTCTGCTTGGCTTGCTTTTATATCGTAGTTATTGCTTAATAAAACAAGCCGCATTAAAACATATCCGGTTCTTTTATTGCCATCAACAAATGGGTGATTTATTAGAATGCTTTCAATGAGTGAAGCGGCTTTTTCTACTGCGGTTGGATAAAGATATTTACCATCAAAGGTTTGTAATGGTCTTGCTAAGGCTGATAACAATAGTGCTTTGTCTCTAATGCCATTTGCCCCGCCAAATTCAGCTATAAGGATTTGATGTATTTCTTCAACTTCTTTTAAAGAGATCATTGGGCCAGTTTAGCTAATAATTCCTTGTCTTCGGTAAGTATTCTATTTAATGATGTATTTATGGAAAATTCATCTTCCTTTTTGGCATCTAATTCTTTTAAAAATGACAAAAGTTCTGTTAACGCCTTATCTGAAAAATGGTCGAGCACTTTACTGATTTCGTATTTAATTTCTTCTTTAGACATTTGGAATAACTTGAGTAGTAAAAATACTATTTTTTTACTACTCAATATTTTCCTTATTGAAACCTGACCAATGATGCTTAATTAATGCCTAACCTGCCTTTCGGCAACACGCAAAAATTTCTGCTGCCCAAAGTATCTAACCGTACAAGTGTGCGACGCAAGTAAAGTGGCAGGTACCTTCCACTGCCGGGTGCATAGTTTGTATTACACCAATTGGTAATTCTTATAATCGAAGGGGCGCTTGCCAGTTAGCTTTTCCAGCACATTTTTAAAACGGTCTTTTAGCTTTAGGTTGTTATATGAAAGATCGTGTGTAAACTGCCAGTTCATGTTTTGTATTCGGCTTTGCATAATTTGCGGGTGGGTGCCCGTAAAGCGTTCCAGCGCATCTACCTGCGAATAATCGAATGCTCCATCGTATTCTTTGGCAGCTGTTTGGCTCCAGGCTTCGTTTACCCAGTAACGGCCCGAGTTTTTGTATTTGGCCTGCATGGCTTTGGGCTCACGTACCCAGCCATAGTGGTGTATGGTAGCATCTACCGCTTTTACCCGCAGTTTTTGATTATCGCCTTTTCTAAAACCCTGCGCATCGCGGTAAGAATAAATGTTTTTGTTGTTTTTAATCACCCTTATTTCGTTACGGTACCAGCGGGAGGAAGAACCTAAATAATCGAACGAGCCATAAAAATGTCGGTATTTAAACAGCAACCCATCTACTCCATCATCATGCTGATATTGCTGCATGGCTTTAAGAATATTTTGGTAGCCGTCTTCGTGTAATACTTCATCGCCCTGTATATAAAAACACCAGTCTGCATCGGCTGTTATGGCCTGGAATGCTTTGTCGGTTTCATCTGCCAGTACACGGCCACCTTCTTTCAGGTCTTCGTTCCAAATGGTATCTAATATTTGTAATTGGGGTATGCCGGTAGCTATAACTTCGTTGCGGGTTTCATCAGTAGAATTACCTACAGCCACCACCATATTATTGCACAGGGGCGCAATAGACAGCAGTGCTTCTTTTATGGGATACTGATATTGCACTGCATTACGTATAAAGCTAAAACCGGTAACTTTCATAAGGACAATATTACGCAAGAATTTGTATACATAACAAAGCAGGCCTGCGGGCCTGCTTTGTGTTTGCTATAAAACAAGTAAAGTGGTTATGCGGTGGTTTCTTCCCTTTTTTCGGGTCTCATTTGCGGGAATAATAATACATCCTGTATAGAAGGCTGATTGGTCATTAACATACACAACCTGTCTATGCCAATACCAATACCACTGGTAGGAGGCATACCATATTCCAAAGCACGTAAAAAATCATAATCGATAAACATGGCTTCATCATCACCTCTTTCCATTAAGCGTACCTGTTCTTCAAAACGTTCCCGTTGGTCAATAGGATCGTTTAATTCGCTATAGGCATTGGCAAGTTCCTTGCCATTTACCATAAGTTCAAAACGTTCTACCAGACCGGCTTTGCTGCGGTGTTTTTTGGTAAGCGGGCTCATTTCTACCGGGTAATCTATAATAAAAGTGGGTTGTATATAGGTATGCTCTGCCGTGTTACCAAAAATTTCATCTATCAGTTTGCCTTTGCCAATATTGGGCTCCACCGCAATGTGCAATTGCTTACAAACGCCACGCAGGGCTTCTTCGTCCATATCACTTACATCAATACCGGTATTCTCTTTAATGGCATCGTGAATAGAAATGCGTTTATAAGGTGTTTTAAAACTAATTATTTTATCACCTACCTGTAATTCGGTGGTACCATGTAATGCCAGTGCAATTTTTTCAAACAACTGTTCAGTAATTTCCATCATCCAGAAATAGTCCTTGTAGGCAGTATACCATTCCAGTACGGTAAATTCGGGGTTATGGGTTCTATCCATACCCTCGTTACGGAAATTACGGCTAAACTCATATACCCAATCAAAGCCACCAACAATAAGTCTTTTTAAATAAAGCTCGTTGGCTATACGCAGGTACAGGGGCATATCCAATGCATTGTGGTGCGTAATAAATGGCCGTGCAGCGGCACCGCCCGGTATGGGTTGCAAAACAGGGGTATCTACTTCCAGTGCACCACGTTCGTTTAAAAACTGGCGAATGGTATTTACCAATATGGTTCTTTTTACAAAAGCATCTTTTACAGCCGGATTAATAATTAAATCGGCATAGCGCTGGCGATAACGAAACTCGGGGTCGGTTACGGCATCAAAAACATTGCCTTCCTCATCACGTTTTACAACAGGTAATGGTTTTAGCGATTTTGCCAGCAGCACAAAACTTTGAGCATGTACAGATGTTTCTCCGGTTTTGGTAATAAATACATAGCCGGTTACGCCAATAATATCGCCCAGGTCTATCAGGTGTTTAATTAATTTTTCAAACAGGGTTTTATCCTCGCCGGGGCAAACATCATCTTTGCGTACATATAGCTGTATAATGCCTTTGCTGTCCTGAATCTTAATAAAAAACACCTTGCCTTTATCATTCAGGCTCATAATACGGCCGGCCACGCAAACACTGGCAAATTGTTCCTTGGTTTCCTCGCTAAACTGTTCCTTAATATCAGCAGAAAAATGCGTTACAGGGTAAAGGGCAGCCGGAAAAGGGTCAATACCCAATGCCTGCAGCTCGGTTAATTTTTCACGTCTTATTAATTCCTGTTCTGATAAATGTTGACTCATATACTATTTTTAAAAATGGCAGCAAAGATAAGCGCTTTCGCATTTATGGTAGCAGCTTAAACACATGCCCGCCAAAAGGTATAATAAATGCAGGCCATAAAAATGCTGTTTTTGGGCCCGGCCTGAGAGCTGCTATGAAGCTTTACTTGCGTCGCACACTTGAACGTTTAGGTACATTATTGGGCAATAGGTGGAGTGAATTGAGCGTGGAGGGTGATTTGGGCCCTATTGTAGAATCTATGGTGCTCAATGAAGGAAATTACACAGTCAAATGGTTTTATGCCGCATTTATTGCTACAGCACAAGAGTGCGACGCAAGTAAAGCTGCATTATATATCAATAGCCAGGCAAAAAAAATATTTGATGCAGAAATAATACCTATAGCATCAATGCTTCATAAATCCACCTACATTTGAACACATGAAGCGCAGATGTTTTTTTGAGGTACTTTGTATATCCATTCTTGGTTTTTTTGCCTGTACAAAAGATACTATCATTACGGGTGCAGATGCCATTGTATTTACCTCGGCAGATTCGCTGCATTTTGGTACTTTATTTAACGGTACAGGTTCTGCTACGCAGTTGTTTAAAATTTACAATCCAAATAATCAAAAATTAGTAATTGCCTCCATTAATTTGGCCGGGGGCGCCACCTCTGTTTTTAGCATAAATGTAAATGGTGCAGCTGGCACCAGCTTTACTAATATTGAAATTGCAGCCAAAGACAGTATTTATGTATTTGCGAAAGCAAATATTACAACAGGTAATACTGCAGAACCTATATTGGTAAGGGATAGTATTATTGTTAACTACAACACCAACAAAGCCCTAATTCAATTAGATGCGGTGGGGTTGAATGCCCGTTTTTTAAACAATGCCCATATTACCCAGGATAGCATTTTTACCAACGATTTACCCATTGTTATTAATGGCACACTCACTATTAACAAAAACAGTTTGCTAACTATTGAAAGGGGTACGAAAATTTATTGCCACTCCGATGCCCGTATTACTGTAGAGGGTAGTTTACAGGCATTGGGAGAAGCTGAAGAGATTAACCGAATAGTTTTTACCGGAGACCGGTTAGACGATTATTATAAAGACCTTCCGGGTAGCTGGCCGGGTATATATTTTGCCGAAAGCAGCACCAATAACAAGTTGAATTATACCACGGTTACCAATGCAACCACTGCAATAGATATAAACTTGCCCGCTGATAATGCGCAAACCAAGCTGGATATGCTGGGCTGCGTAATCAGCAATGCAGCTGAAGCGGGCATAAGGGCTGTAAATACCAGTATTAATGCTACTAATTGTCTGATTAATAATTGCGGCAGCGTTGTGCAAATACATGCGGGGGGTAATTACAATTTTATTCATTGTACATTGGCGGCATTTAACACGCCTTATATTGCCCACGAAAATCCCGCCCTAATGGTTGATAATATCGATGGCAACACGCAACCTTTTACACTGGATGCCCGTTTTATCAATTGTATTGTTTATGGCGATGATGGCTTTGTAAACGATGAGATTAGTATAACACAAAACGGAAACCTGGCATTTTCTGTAATCTTTGAAAATGGGTTATGTAAAACCATACAGCCTGCACAAGGTAGTTTTACCAATTGCATTTTTAATACCGATCCACAGTTTATGGCTATTGATTATGCAAATAATATCTACAGCTTTAGGTTACAGCCAACATCGCCGGCGGTTAACGCCGGACTTACTGCCACAGTTTTAACTGATATTACCGGTAAAGCCCGGGATGCCAACCCGGATATAGGCTGTTATGAACTGGAATAACAAAACATTACCAAAACTTACCATAAACAATTTTACATTTGAATTGTATTAATAACACAAAAATTACTTTATGAAACTATTTATCGCATCACTGGCTTTTGTAGCATTATCCGCTACTGTAGCCCTAACCAACAATATGGATACCACTGTAGCCGAAGCACCCGCTAAAACTATTTACGATTTTTCTATAAAGTCACTTACGGGTGGTATGATAGATTTCTCTCAATACAAGGGTAAGAAAATTCTGATAGTAAACACCGCTTCTAAATGTGGTTTTACCCCACAGTATAAGGGTTTGGAAAAATTATACGAAGACAATAAGGATAAACTGGTTATCATTGGTTTCCCTTCTGATAATTTTGGTGGTCAGGAATTCCAGAAAGATGACGAAATAAAAACCTTTTGTGATGCTAAGTTTGGCGTAACCTTCCCTTTAACCACCCGTGTAGACGTAAAGGGCGATAACGCAACCGCCATATACAAATACCTTTGTAATAAAAGCGAAAACGGGGTTTTAGACGCTACCATCACCTGGAATTTTAATAAGTTCCTTATTGATGAAAATGGTAAACTACTGGCTTATTTTGACAGTAAAGTAACGCCTGATAGCCCTGAAATTGCCAAATATCTTAAATAGTATTATTGTATTCATTCATAATGATAGGCCGGCAATTTTGCCGGCCTTTTTTTATACACGGCTGACGATTACGCATAAAATATATCACCAGAATTCTATCTTCGCTACATGCAGTTTAGCAATATCATTGGTCAGCAGCAGGTTAAGCAGCACCTGGTAGAAATGGTGCAGCAAAGCCGGCTTAGCCATGCGCTTTTATTTTTAGGTAAAGAGGGGAGTGGTGCATTGCCACTCGCATTGGCTTTTGCCCAATATATCAGCCTTATTCCGGCTAAAAAAAATGCAGCTCCTGCTGGCCCATCTTTATTTGGAGAGGTAGATACCCCTGCCCCGCAATTGCCAATGCCGGGCACCATCGATGAAATAGATAGCTGGATGCAACAGCAGCCGGCCTACTCAAAAGCTGCGGCATTTGTACACCCCGATATTCATTTCTCTTTTCCTGTAATACCTCGCAAATCTGGGGATAAACCCAAAAGCACCGATTATATTACCGAATGGCGGGAGTTTATTAAGCTTTCGCCCTATGGTAATGTATTTGATTGGCTGCAGTTTATTGGCGCCGAAAACAAGCAAGGCAATATTACTTCAGAAGAATGTGGCGATATTATTCATAAGCTTAACCTTAAAAGTTTTGAGAGCGGGTTTAAAACGCTGGTAATGTGGATGCCCGAATACCTGGGTAAAGAAGGCAATAAATTATTAAAATTAATAGAAGAGCCGCCGCCCGATACATTGTTTATACTGGTAGCCGAAAGCGAAGAACAAATACTACCTACTATTTTAAGTCGCTGCCAGCTGGTTAAAATACCACTGCCGCTCACAGAAGATATTACGCAGGCACTGGTAGAACGCGCCGGCATAACTGCCGATGCCGCTATGCAAATTGCGGCCATCGCCGAAGGTAACTACCACGAAGCATTGCAATTATTGCAGCATAACGAGGAAGATTGGATTAGCCTGTTAAGCGACTGGCTAAAATTTACCATACGCAATATGTTTGCCGAGCAGGTAAAATTTGTGGCAGAAATAAACGACATGGGCCGCGAAAAGCAAAAGCAAATGTTGCTGTATTTTAATCACCTGCTCGAGCAAAGTATACGCCTTAAAATAATGGGCAACCAACTGGCCATGCCCGAAAAAGAAAGAGATTTTGCGCAGCGCCTAAACAAAATTGCCTCGGTAAGTCAGCAGCAGGTAATTATAGAAGAGCTGGATAAAGCCATCTATTATATAGAACGTAATGCCAACGCCAAAATGCTCTTCCATGCCCTTACCATCAAATTGTGCCATATCATTCAGGAGAAAACCCTATTTTTGACAGAGTGAGGGTATTGATTTTTTGTGGGCCGGGCTAAGGTTTTTCATGGTATCATCGTTGCGTCGCACACTTGTACAGTACCGCATTCCCCGGCTTTTAACAGCCGCCATGCGTAAAAAGGGCAGGTTTTATATACAGTTGTACATCAAAAATATATGCAGTTAGGCATGGGTTATGCTTTGGCAGCATCTTGTACACACCAACAAATAGGTTTAGTATTGCCCCATATAGTATCAAAGCGTTGAAGAGTGCGACGCAAGAAAGCATCATACCACTACCACTGCCGGCTACATAATTTGCCAGTTCCTCATCCGTATTAGGCAGCTGTTGGGTTTATATCAACAGTTGTAAACAAAAATTAATCATACGTAAATCGTTTAGATATGGGATGTGGATCTTGTGGAACCGGAAAGCCAAACGGTTGTAAAAGCAACGGCGGCTGTAGTACCGGCGGTTGCAATAGAATGAATGTACACGATTGGCTATTAAACCTACCATTTAGCGACCCCGAAAGCAATTGTAAAATAATTGAAGTAACTTTTAACCAGGGTAGCCGCAAAGAATTTTTTAGAAATAATACCCTGCAATATTTTGAAAAGGGCGAATATATTACCGTAGAAGGGGTGGGTGGTTTTGATGTTGGGGAAGTAAGCCTTACCGGAGAACTGGTACGCATACAAATGAAGAAAAAAGGTGCGGAAGAGTTTAACCCCGACATGAAAAAAGTGTTGCGCCGCAGCACCGAAAAAGATATAGAACAACATTTGCACAATAAAGGCCGCGAAAAAGAAGGTTTGGCCCGCAGCCGCGCCATTATGCGACAGCTTAACCTGCAAATGAAACTGATAGAAGTAGAAATTCAAAGCGATGGTAAAAAAGCTACTTTCTTTTACACCGCCGAAGACCGTGTAGATTTTAGAGAGCTGATACGAATTTTGGCAGGTGAGTTTAAGGTAAAAGTAGAAATGCGCCAGATTGGTATACGCCAGGAAGCTGCAAAAGTGGGCGGTATTGGCAGTTGCGGCAGAGAACTTTGCTGCAGTACCTGGTTAACAGATTTTAAAAGTGTTACTACAACAGCAGCCCGTTACCAGAACCTGTCTATTAATCAAACCAAATTAAGCGGGCAGTGCGGCCGTTTAAAATGTTGCCTTAACTACGAGTTGGATACTTACCTGGATGCTTTACAGCAATTCCCGGATAATGCAGATAACCTGCAAACACTAAAAGGTACTGCCAACCTGATAAAGAAAGATATTTTTAAAAACCTGATGTGGTATGTGTTGCCCGATACCAATAAACAGTATCCGCTTACCATACAAAGGGTAAAAGAAATTCAAAGGTTAAATGCCCGCGGAGAAAGGGTAGAAGAACTGCAACCGGTAGACCTGGCAAGTGCAAAACTGGCCGAATCAGAAAAAGGTTTTGTGGAGCTTGTAGGGCAAATAAGCTTAAAATCGTTAGAGAAAACAAGTAAGCGCAGCCGTGAAAAAGAAAACCGTGGCCGCCCCCAAAACGAACGCAGGGCTAATGATAGAGGAGGTGCGCCGCAACAACAGGATCAAAGAAAACCAAATACCAACCGCCCTCCGGAAAAAAGAGATAATAACCAGCAGGGGCCGGAACAAAGACGTGATAATCGTCCACCGGAAAGAAGAGATAACCGTGATAACCGAGGACCGGAACAGCGCAGGGATAATAACCGCCCGCCTGATAGAAGAGATAACCGTCCGCCGGTGAATAAAGGGGATAACAGGCCACCCAGCAGACCACCATTTGTGCCTAAAAAGCAAGTGCCACCACCGCCAGAAAATACACAACAATAATATGTTACAATCGCTTCCTGTGAAGGAGGCGATTTTTTTATGCTGTACAATTCTAAACAGTATAAATTTTATATTACAGTAAATATTGGCGTTTATGAAAACAATAGCCATTGCATGTGTATTGATATTGTGTTTTAGCACCTGCAAAAAAGATGAAACCGCTTTGCTGGTGCAGCGCTGGCGTTTTGTTGCAATAGATATGCCCGGTGTTAAAACATTTCTAAGGGAAACAGGTGCCGCAGGCGATGGCGATGCAATTACATTTCAGAAGTTTTTTCTCGACAATAAACTGGTGCTGCGCAAAGACAGCAGTTTTGATCTGGTGCTGATGAAACAATACATTCATGGCAAATGGAAGTTTGACGCTGACAGAAAGGAATTGCTTTTGGAAGATGCCTCCTACAATAAATTAAATATGCAGTTTAGTACTGATACGGTGGAACCCTATCAATTGCACTTGGCAACAGATGAGTTTGCCATAGATAAAATTATTAAACGCCATATTGACGATAAGAATGGATTTAATTATTTACAGCATAAACAGTATTACCAGTTTTTTCTGGAAGCAGAAGACGAACGCTTTGCTGATGCAGCTGATGATTTATATAGTAAAGAAAATAACTTGTGGCGTATAAAACCCAACCACTCCGAAACTGCAGCAGAAATAAAAGAAAGGGTATTAAATCACCTGCAGTTTTGGGAATTGCTTTTTCACGATGCTGCGGAGCACGAAAGGGATTATGTATCGTACAACTGGTTTAGCTCGCCAATTGTAATTGCCACCAATGGCACGATTCTACAGTTTTATGAAGAAGCGAAAAGCGAATGGGATCAAAACTTTTACGACTCAGTGCAGGCAAAAGCAGGCTACGACCTGCTAATAAAATGCTTTAGCCAAAAAATAAAGTACCTGCAGCATACCGGTAAATATGAGCGTAATGAGGATATTGTAAAACAACTGCGTTCAAACTTAATTAATGCTACAAAAAACCAGCAGAAACTATAATAAACCAGTTAGTAAAACAGAAAATAATATGGCTTACAGGCTAAGTCTTTTCAATAACTGCAGTATCCTGTTGTTGTAGCGAGGTGTTACTTTCCATTTCTACCTGTTGTATCCACACTGCATAATCGCTTGGGTAAATATGGCTACCGGTATGCTGTGCATAGGCTTTGGTAAACGTGGCGCCAAAATATAGGATAATAGAAGAATAATATACCCACAATAATATTATAATCAGCGAGCCGGCGGCGCCGTACGAGCTGCTGATATGGCTTTTGCCCAAATAAAACCCTATAGCAAATTTGCCCAGCATAAATAAGCCTGCTGTGGTAAAAGCTCCCACTCTAACATCTTTCCATTGAATTTTTGCATCGGGTAACACTTTAAAAATAATGCCAAACAAAAAACTGGTGGTAACAAATGTGAGCAGAAGGTTAATGCCATAGGCAGCATATACTGCAATTTGTGGAAATAGCTCCACCAGCCTGTCTACCAGAGCATCCATTAATGCATTTATTACCAGCGAAACCATTAATACAAAACCAAGCGTTACCACCATAGAAAAGCTTAGCAAACGGTTAAAGATTAACTTAAGCCAGCCCTTAGCCGGCTTGGCTTTCAGGCGCCAGATATAATTTATAGAATCCTGTATTTCTGCAAAAATACTGGTGGCTGCAAATACCAGGGCCACAATGCCAATGGCCGATGCCCAGCTAATATCTTTTGAAATACTGGCATTCTTTATGAGGGTTTGTATTTCCATGGCAGCATCGCTGCCTACAAAAGAATTTATTTGGGCATAAATGCTACCCTCAATGGCCTGCCGGCCAAAAAAAATATCACAAAGGGTGATAATTACTATTAGTGTGGGTGCAATGGAAAAGATGGTATAAAACGCCAGGGCGGCGCCCATGCGAATTACTTTTAACTCACCAAAATCCTTAAAACTCTGTTGTACAATTTGCCATATATTTTTTAATGATAATGCCATATCATACAAGGTAGGCCAGTTTATTGTAACTTCTCGTTATCCTTATGCCTGTTTGCATCACGTATGCTTTTCTTTTCAAAATTTTTTGCAAGGGCTTCTGTTAAATCTACCCCGGTTTGATTGGCTAAGCAAATCAGCACCCATAATACATCGGCCATTTCATCTGATAGTTTGGTGCCTTTATCTGATTGCTTGAAAGATTGTTCGCCATAAATGCGTACCATTAGCCGGGAGAGTTCGCCCACTTCCTCCATTAAAATGCCCAGGTTGGTAAGCTCGTTAAAATAACGTACGCCCACGGTTTTTATCCAGTTATCTACTTGTTCCTGTGCTTCACGAATTGAAATATCCATTACCTGTTAATTTTAAAGTGGTGGTTATATGTGGTTTTATTTTTATGAGCCAAACACCGAATCATTTATTAAGCTTCTGTTGCGTCGCACTCTTCGGCGGCTGGTACTTTGCCGGGCATTGCTATGGCGTACAAGTGTGCGACGCAACGGATGCCCCATAATTTACCTGTAGCCGGGCCAATTATTCTTTGTTTTTTGTATCAATAACAATGGTTACCGGACCATCGTTTAACAAACTTACTTTCATATCGGCACCAAAAATGCCGGTGGAAATGGGTTTGCCAAGGTCTTGCTGTAATTGCACAATCAATTGTTCGTACAGTGGAATGGCAATATCGGGTTTGCTGGCTTTAATATACGATGGCCTGTTGCCTTTTTTGGTGGCGGCATGTAAAGTAAACTGGCTAATAAGCAATATGTCGCCGCCATCATCTTTTACGCTTACATTCATAACTTCGTTTTCATCGTTAAAAATGCGAAGGTTTACTATTTTGCTGCTAAGCCATTGAAGGTCCTCCTGATTGTCTGCATCTTCAATACCAACCAATACCAGCAGCCCTTTTTGAATAGCGCCTGTTACTATATTATCCACTGTTACTGATGCTGTTGATACTCTTTGTATAACCGCTCTCATAGCTCTTTATTATTTTTGCGCAATGAAGATAGATATTACACCCGAAATTATTTTTCAAACGGCGAGAAGCGGTGGCAAGGGCGGGCAAAATGTAAATAAGGTGGAAACCATGGTAGAAGGCCGTTGGTTGGTAGCCACATCTGTATTATTAACCGGGGAGCAAAAAGCGTTGGTGCAGGCTAAACTGGCTAATAAAATAACGGCAGAGGGTTACTTTTTGGTAAAGTCTCAGGAGGCAAGAACACAATTGGGGAATAAGCAACTGGTAATACAAAAAATGCTACAATTACTTGCGGATGCTTTAACTGTAAAAAAAGCCAGGATTGCCCTAAAAATACCCAAAAGCGTTATTGAAAAAAGAAAGGAAAACAAGCAACAATTATCGCATAAAAAAATGCAAAGGCGCCGTTTAAAACCAGGCGATTATTAAATATAAAAGCCGGCTACTAATTTTTAGTGCCGGCTTTTTCAATGTATGGGTAATTATTACACATCAATTTTGGCATAACGGGCATGGCTTTCTATAAACTCCCTGCGTGGAGGAACTTCATCGCCCATTAACATACTAAAAATACGGTCTGCTTCAGCAGCGCTTTCTATGGTAATGCGTTTCAGTGTTCTGCGGCTGGGGTCCATAGTGGTTTCCCATAGCTGGTCGGCATTCATTTCACCCAAACCTTTATAACGCTGGGTAGTTACGCTATCATCTTTACCGCCACCAATTTTTTGAATAAGGAATTTACGTTGATCTTCGGAATAAGCATAAGCCTGTTCTTTATTTTTCTTTACCAGGTATAAAGGTGGTTGTGCAATGTATACATAGCCATGTTCTACCATTTCTTTCATATACCTGAAAATAAAGGTTAGAATTAGTGTGGCGATATGGCTACCGTCCACATCAGCATCCGTCATAATAATTAGTTTGTGGTAACGAAGCTTTACAAGGTTAAGTGCTTTGGGATCTTCGGGTGTGCCAATGGTTACACCCAATGCAGTATACATATTGCGTATCTCTTCGTTTTCGAAGATCTTGTGTTCCATGGCTTTTTCTACGTTCAAAATTTTACCTCTTAAAGGTAAAATAGCCTGGTAACTTCTGTCTCGGCCTTGTTTGGCGGTACCGCCTGCCGAGTCTCCTTCTACCAGGTATAACTCACATTTTTCGGGGTCGCGTTCACTGCAATCGGCCAGTTTGCCGGGTAACCCGCCACCGCTTAAAACGGTTTTGCGTTGTACCATATCACGGGCTTTCTTGGCAGCTACCCTTGCTTGCGCAGCCAAAATTACTTTGTTAATAATATTCTTGGCATCCTTAGGATTTTCCTCCAGATAAGCTTCCAATACACGGGCAACTGTAACCTGCACTACACCGCTAACTTCACTGTTACCTAATTTTGTTTTGGTTTGTCCTTCAAACTGTGGCTCAGGTACTTTTACTGATATAATCGCACTCAAACCCTCTCTAAAATCATCCCCTTCAATAGTTACTTTGGCTTTTTCAAACAAACCTTGTTTATCGCCATAGCTTTTAAACACCCTTGTTAAGGCCTGTCTAAAGCCGGTAACGTGTGTACCACCTTCGATGGTATTGATATTATTAACGTAAGAGAAAATATGCTCTTTAAAATCATCATTATAGGTAAGGGCAACATCAACAGCCACATTGGTGGTTTCATCATGGCCTTCTACGTATAAGGTGTTTGGAATAAGCGGGTTACGTTTACCGTTTCTGTCCAGCATTTCCACAAATTCTACAATACCTCCTTCGCTATAAAAAGTTTTGGTGTAATGACTTCCATCTTCATGCGTTTCGCGCAGGTCGGTAATGTTAATGCTAATGCGTTTGTTCAGGAAGGACAATTCCCTTAAACGGCCTTCCAGTATTTCGCGGTTATATTCACTAACCTGAAAAATGGTATAATCGGGCCAAAAATGAACTGTAGTACCGGTTTTCTCGCTTTCGCCAATTTCTCTAACTGCATAGGCAGGTATGCCTTCATGGTATTCCTGTTCAAATATTTTGCCTTCGCGGCGTACGGTTACATGCAGGGTAGAACTTAAAGCGTTTACGCAACTTACACCCACACCATGCAAACCGCCGGAAACCTTGTAAGTATTTTTATCAAATTTACCACCGGCATGTAAAACGGTCATAACCACCTGTAAGGCGCTTACACCTTCTTTCTGGTGAATGCCTGTAGGGATACCACGTCCATCATCGCTTACACTTATAGAATTATCCTCGTGTATGGTAACATCAATATTTTTACAATAACCGGCCAGTGCCTCATCAATTGAGTTATCAACTACTTCATAAACAAGGTGATGTAAGCCTTTCATGCCAATATCGCCAATATACATGGCTGGCCTTTTACGCACTGCTTCCAACCCTTCTAATACCTGAATACTATCTGCACCGTAATTTTTTATTTGTGCCTCGTTGTTGTTTATATTTTCCTGGCTCATAATATGTTGCTGAAACCTGTGTTTAGTATTTATAACAAGTGGGCGAAGGTAAGGAAAATCAATGGTTAAATGATGGTGTATTACCGCATTTTTCAGGTGTAAAACCACAATGTGTATATAGCGTTAGAAAATTAGAAATTTAAAAAATTATATAATTGTATAATATTGATAATCAGCTAATTAATAAATTATAAGCTTAAGTTTGTCTTAATGGAAAGCAGTAAGACCAAAATAGAAAATGTTAATGATTGTAAACAACACTATGATATGGCAGAAAACAGTTATTGGCCCGGGCATTTTCATGGCTATTGGGCACCGCTTGCGTCGCACACTTGTACAGCAGAATAAGCAGCAACAAAATGTATGATAGTACCCGTTATAATCCAAAAAATAACCTTTTATGGTAGTTTTATTGGCATTATTATATTGCCGCCATATATGAGGAACCCTGAACCGAGCGTGGCAAGAGACGATGCCATTTGTAATACTGTTCACTCACCAAAATCTTATGCAAACGATTTATATGCGTAATAAATATTTTTATAGTGTAAATTTAGCCCCATAAATTACTGATTGTTATGTCATATCCTTATCAGATCACCTCATTAGATGCATATAAAGCAGCGTATAAAAAAAGTGTAGAAAATCCGGATGAATTTTGGGCAGATGTTGCCGACAATTTTGTTTGGAAACGTAAATGGGATAAAGTGTTGGAATGGAATTTTAACGAACCTAAAGTTGAATGGTTTAAAGGTGCACAGCTAAATATTACCGAGAATTGTTTAGACCGCCACCTGGCTACAAAAGCTAATATTCCTGCACTTATATGGGAGCCAAACGACCCCGATGAACATCACCGCATTTTAACCTATAAGGATTTGTACAATAAAGTTTGCCAGTTTGGTAATGTACTTAGAAACAATGGGGTAAAAAAGGGCGACAGGGTGTGTATTTATATGGGAATGATACCCGAACTGGCTATTGCTGTATTGGCTTGTGCACGCATTGGCGCCATACATTCTGTGGTTTTTGGGGGCTTTAGTGCCCAAAGTATTGCCGACCGTTTATATGATGCCCAGGCAGAATATATTGTAACCTGCGATGGTGCTTACCGCGGTAATAAAGACATACCATTAAAAAGTGTAATTGATGATGCTTTAATTGGTAACAGAACCATAAAAAAAGTAATTGTATCTACCCGTACCAGAACTCCGGTAAGTATGTTAAAGGGCCGTGATCTTTGGTGGGAAGAGGAAATAAAGAAAGTAGAAACCCTGGGCATGACAGAATGTGTGCCTGAAGTAATGGATGCAGAAGATCCATTGTTTATTTTGTATACTTCCGGCTCAACCGGTAAACCAAAAGGCGTAGTGCATGCCTGTGGCGGTTATATGGTTTGGACCAATTATACTTTTGTTAATACCTTTCAATATACGCCTGGAGATATACATTTTTGTACAGCAGATATTGGCTGGATTACCGGGCATAGTTATATTGTATATGCTCCATTAAGTGCAGGTGGTACCTCGTTATTGTTTGAAGGCATTCCAACTTTCCCCGATGCTGGCAGGTTTTGGGATATTATTGAAAAATTCAGGGTAAATATTTTGTATACAGCCCCCACTGCCATACGCAGTTTAATGGGTTTTGGTATTGGTCCTTTGCAGGGTAAAGATTTATCTTCTTTAAAAATATTGGGCACCGTTGGCGAGCCAATAAATGAAGAAGCCTGGCATTGGTATGATGAGCATGTAGGTAAGAAAAAATGCCCTATTGTAGATACCTGGTGGCAAACAGAAACAGGTGGTATTCTTATTTCAAATTTGGCCGGCGTAACACCGGCAAAGCCAAGCTGGGCAACGCTTCCCATGCCGGGAGTACAATGTATACTGGTAGATGAAAACGGCAAAGAAGTTACAGAATTTGAGGATGGTGTTAAAAAAGGCAACCTGTGTATAAAAGCACCATGGCCTTCTATATTGCGCACTACTTATGGCGATCATGAACGTTGTAAGTTAAACTACTTTAGTACCTACGAAAATTACTACTTTACAGGTGATGGAGCGATGCAGGACGAGGAAGGAAATTTCCGAATTACAGGCAGGGTAGATGATGTTTTAAATGTAAGTGGCCACCGTATAGGTACTGCCGAAGTGGAGAATGCCATTAACATGCATGCCGGTGTGGTAGAAAGTGCAGTAGTAGGTTACCCGCACGATATAAAAGGGCAGGGTATTTATGCCTATGTAATTTATGGTAACATGCATGGCGATGAAAGCTTAACCCGTAAGGATATTTTGCAAACTGTTACTCGTGTAATTGGTGCTATTGCCAAGCCTGATAAAATTCAATTTGTTACGGGTTTACCAAAAACACGAAGTGGCAAAATTATGCGTAGAATATTGCGTAAAATTGCTGAAGGCGAAACGGAAAACCTGGGCGATACTTCTACCTTGTTAGATCCGCTGATTGTTGATGAAATAAAAAACAATCGGTTACAGTAATTAAACTAAACTTTTTTATACAGACGCATAGATGTATTTCTATGCGTCTTTTTTTTGTGGTTATTGACCGGGCAATTGATTAAGTATGAAGCATTGTTGCGTCGCACACTTGTACGGCAGGAAGGGAGGGGAGCTGGAATGTGTGATGTGTAAATGTGCGGGTGGGTGGATGTGTGGATGTGTGGATGTGCAAATGTGTGGATGTGCGGATGGCGATGGGTGGATTTGGGAATGTGCGGATTTGGGGATGATGGATGAGCGGGTGTTGTTTTGCTGATACGAGGGAGGAACGCTGAAGTGTGCGACGCAAGTAATGTTCCCTAAAGATTTATTGTTGGGTACAAAAATGGTAACTGGTTTTGTATTGCTTTATTTGCCGCTATAATGTATTTGGAAATAATATGATTTTAATCAGTTTTTTGAGGTGGGTAGCGGACGTTTATTTAGATAACTGACTTTTTTTTGAGAATTTTATATTGATAATCATGGTGTTAGGTTTTATATAACAATCAGGAAAGTTGTGCAGGCAGCTAATTAACATCATTTGCTCAAATATGGAGTTTATATAATATTGCAGCGTAAATCTAAAGCTGTTTGTCTATGTAATGTTCGCCGTTGACTGCCTTGGAAATACGCCACCTGTAAAAGAATTTCTGTTTTTTTTGATATTTAATGTAAACAACAACAAAAACGTTAAAATTTTTTTTTCTGTTGTGTAAAAAATACACATATTTGCTTTTTAATGTGTAAAATTTACACCTTAATAAAAACGATCGCTTGTATATGAGAATGCTTAACACAATAAATAGTGTTTGCGGTGCAAAACCTGTTTTGCATTTTTTCGCTTCCTGCGATGGTAATTCATTTCTTAAAACTCCCAATATAGAAAAGGATAGCTGCATATGTAATTGTGATACGCAATTATATCCACTGATGGCTGTCAAATATTTTTCAAAAAAACAAGTAAATCTATCATTATGAATCCGAAACGATTGTTGATGGTACTTGCTCTGCCATTGTTGCTGTTAGGTTTAACTGCAGCTGCACAGGATAGAGTTGTATCAGGTAAAGTAAAAGACGCTAAAGACGGACAACCCATTGCCGGGGCATCTGTTCTTGTAAAGGGTACCAGCATTGGTACGCAAACTATTGCAGATGGCAGCTTTCAAATTAAAGTTCCGGCTACTGCAAAGGCATTGGTTATTTCATATGTTGGCTTTACCCAGCAGGAAGTAGCAATAGCCGGTGATGAGGTATCGGTTTCATTGGTATCTGCCAGCACTTCTTTAAGCGATGTGGTAGTGGTAGCATATGGAACCAGAAAGAAAACAGATTTAACCGGTTCGGTTGTTGCTGTTTCTGCCAAAGATTTTCAAAAGGGTAATATTGCTTCATCGGAGCAATTACTACAGGGTAAGGTTGCAGGCTTGCAGGTTACCTCCGGTGGTGGTTCTGCAGGTGGTGGCAGTAAAATCCGTATTCGTGGCGGTGCTTCTTTAAATGCCAGTAATGATCCATTAATTGTAATTGATGGGGTGCCGGTAGAAAGCAATGGTATTGCGGGTTCGGCTAATTTATTAAATACCATTAACCCCAACGATATTGAATCAATGAGTGTATTAAAAGATGCCTCTGCAACAGCATTGTATGGTTCAAGGGCATCGAATGGTGTAATTATCATTACTACTAAAAAGGGTGTTAAGGGTAAAGTAAAATACAATTTTAATACTCAGGCTGCAGTAGGTACCGTTGCCAATATGGTAGATGTATTAACTGCTGACCAGATTAGGGCTATTATTACTGAAGATGCAGCTGCTACCGGATTGAATACCTATAAAAATTTATTAGGTTCAGCAAATACCGATTGGCAAAAACAAATTTATCAGTCGGCACCAGCTTTTGATAATAATATAAGCGCCAGTGGTAGTTTAGGTAAAAACCTGCCATTTCGTTTATCACTTGGATATTTAAACCAGGATGGTGTGCTAAAGACCAATAATTTTGATCGTTTAACTTCTGCTTTAAACTTATCTCCCAAGTTTTTTGATGATCATCTTTCTGTAAATATTAATGTGAAAGCATCTAAAACAAGTAACCGTTTTGCAAACGAAGGTGCAATTGGTTCAGCTGTTTCATTTGATCCTACACAACCGGTTTTTGCAGATAACAAATTTGGTGGTTATTATGAATGGTTACAGACCGATGGTAAACCCATTGACCTGTCTACCCGTAACCCATTGGGTTTATTGTATTTGCGCCATAATACCTCCAGCGTAAACAGGGTAATTGGTAATGTACAGTTAGACTATAAAATGCATTTTTTACCTGATTTACATGTATTGGTAAATGTTGGTATTGATAATGCCAGTGGTGAAGGAAATGATAATACTGATTCTATTTCTGCTACCAATTATAAAACAGCAGGTCGTTTCCAGTATTACGAGCAAAAAAAGAAAAATACGTTGGCTGATGTATCACTATTTTACAATAAAGACCTGAAAGAAATTAATAGTAAGATTGATGTGTTAGTGGGTCATAGCTACCAGGATTTCCTTACTGAGGTAAGCAATTATGCAGCATTTGGACAGGATGGAAAAGAAATTGACGGAACAGCACCATCATTTGCTACAGATAAACCACGTTACAGACTAGAATCTTATTTTACCAGGTTAAACTTTACTGTTCAGAATAAATATTTATTAACTGCCTCTTTAAGAAGTGATGCCAGTTCTAAATTTTCTAAAGAAAACAGGGTAGGTTATTTCCCTGCATTTGCAGCTGCCTGGAAATTGAAGGAAGAGTTTTTTAAAACATCCAGTTTTGTTAACGATTTAAAACTGCGTTTAGGTTGGGGTATTACAGGCCAGCAAGATGGTATTGGTTATTATTCTTACCTGCCAAGATATTCTCAAAGTAATGCTACTGCACAATACCAGTTTGGCGATGCATTCTACTATTATTTGCGTCCTGAAGGATATGATGCTTCCATTAAATGGGAAACTACAACAACCACTAATATAGGTTTGGATTTTGCTTTTTTAAACAACAGAATCACCGGTAGTTTTGATGTGTATGAAAAGAGAACTGAAGATTTGCTGAGTGAAGTACCGGTAGCACCAGGTGCCAACTTTGTAAATAAAATTACCACCAACGTAGGTAATATGAAAGTAAGAGGGTTTGAATTTACATTAAATACTGTACCGGTTAGAAATGAAGATTTTTCATGGGATTTGGGTTTCAACGTTTCTTATAACAAATCAGAAATTACCAACCTGTTAAAAAATCAGGACCCTAATTTTAAAGGTATAGATGTAAGTGGCATTGGTGGTGGTACTGGTAATACTATCGGTATTCATGCTGTAGGATATGCACCATATACTTTTAATGTATTTAAGCAGGTGTATGATAAAACTACAGGCAAGCCAATTGAAGGTTTGTACGAAGATTTAAACAGGGATGGTATTATTAATAATGATGACAGATATTATTATAAAAAACCAGCACCGGATTTTCTTATTGGATTTAATACTCAGGTTACCTACAAACAATTTAGCGTTGGTGTTGCAGCCCATGGATATTTAGGTAATTATATCTATAATAACTATAATTCAAGTAATGGTGTTTTAAGGGCTATTAAAAATCCAATTAATTTTATTGGTAATGCTTCAACAAATTACCTGGAAACTGGTTTTGATAATAACCGTTATTTATCAGATTACTATATTGAAAATGCTTCTTTCTTCAGGTTAGACAATATTAATCTGGGTTATAATGTTGGTCGTGTATTTAAGGATAAAGCTTCTATGAGATTGGCTGCCAGTATTCAGAATGTATTCGTGATTACCAAGTACAAAGGATTAGATCCGGAAAACGCCAGTGATTCTGGTGTGGATGGCAATATCTACCCACGTCCCAGAACATTCTCTTTTGGCGTAAACCTTGATTTCTAATTATTAAATATTGAATGAGATGAAAAATATAATAAGAAACATTTTTATAGCTGGGGTGGCAGTAGTAACTGTTAGCTCCTGTGCAAAAAAGCTGGATTTGTTTCCGCAAAACGATTTAACGCCTGCCACAGCTTATTCCACCGCTGATGGTTATAAAAATGTACTGGCAAAAATTTATGGCGGATTGGCCAGTACAGGTAATACCGGCCCTGCCGGAAGTTCAGATATCCAGGGCCTGGACGAAGGCTCACAGTCACCTTTTATCCGTGGTTTCTTCAATTGCGAAGAATTGCCTACTGATGAAGCCGTTGTGGCATGGAACGACCAAACCATTCATGATTTTCATGATTTAAAATGGAGTTCTTCTGATCCTTTTCTGTTGGGTATGTATGCACGTCCAATCTACAATATTACTATTGGTAATGAGTATTTAAGAGAATCTACTGATGATAAACTGGCTTCCCGTAATATCACAGGTGCAGACGCAGAGTCAATTAAAGAATCAAGAGCTGAAGTACGTTTTCTGCGTGCATTTAATTATTGGGTAATGTTGGATTTGTTTGGTAAATCAACTTTTATTACTGAAGACGATGGTATCGGTACTTTCTTGCCAAAAGAAATACAAAGACCAGAATTGTTCTCCTATATCGAAAGTGAATTACTGGCCATACAATCAGATCTTGCTCCTGCTAAAACTGCCGTATATGGCAGGGTTGATCAGGCTGCAGCATGGGCATTATTGGCTCGTTTGTATTTAAATGCAGAAGTGTATACCGGTACTGCTAAATTTACTGAAGCAGCTACTTATTCCAAAAAGGTAATCGATGCGGGTTATGCTTTACAACCCGACTATAGAAAACTGTTTATGGCAGATAATGATAGCCAGAAAGATGAGTTTATTTATGCCATTAATTGCGATGGTTTAAAAACACAATCTTATGGTAATACAACTTTCTTTGTACACTGCGCAGCCGGTGACGACCACGCTGACTTTGGTGTAGGTGGTGGTTGGTATGGCTACAGGTCTACCGCTGCATTCGCTTCATTATTTACTGATTTAACCGGCGAAACAGACCAGAGAGCATTATTTACTACATCTGCGTTCACTCCTTCTCCAGAGCAATTGGTAATCAATAATATTTCTGATTTCAATAACGGTTTACATGTAAACAAATATGTAAATATCCGTTCAGATGGTGGTGCTGTTTCTGATGTGCAAAACAACTTCTCTGATGTTGATTTCCCTGTTTTCCGTTTATCAGAAATGTACCTTATTTATGCAGAAGCCCATTTACGTGGCGCTGGTGGTACCGATGCGGCTACAGCATTGGAATATGTAAACAAAATCCGTTACAGGGCTTATGGCAATAGCTATGGTCCAGGCGAAATTGGTAAATTGTCATCTGCTGATTTAACACTTCAATTAGTATTAGACGAGCGTGGACGTGAATTGTACTGGGAAGGTCACCGCCGTACCGATCTTATTCGTTATGGTTTATTAACTTCAGGTACTTATTTATGGCCCTGGAAAGGTGGTGTTTCATCTGGTACAGCTGTAGACAGCAAGTATAATATTTTCCCGATACCTGCTGCCAACCTTACAGCTAATCCTAGCTTAACACAAAATGCAGGATATTAATTATTTACTGATAAAATCATTCATTATGAAAAATATATCAAGAGCATTATTTCTTTCATCTTTCCTTGTCATCTTCCTGTTTTCTTGTAAGAAGGATGAAGTGAAAAATTATTTTGAAGGGGGTACCGCACCGGTGCTTTCCGCTTCAACTACCGCCATTACGCTGGGCTATACTACAGCAACAGACGAAGCTATTAAGTTAAGCTGGACAAATCCAAACTACACTTTTACTACAGGTGTAAGTTCACAGGATGTGGCCTACCTGGTAGAAATAGACAAAGCCGGCAACAATTTTACCAATCCGCAAAAACAAACTATTGCAGTTAGTAAAGCATTAAGCCTGTCTATCTCTCAAACACAGTTTAACGATTATATGTTAAACCAATTGGTATTGCCTTTAAATGTACAGTCAAACCTCGAAATCAGGGTAATAGCCAGTTTCTCAAGTGGTGCGGAAGCATTGGTATCCAATGTGCTTTCTGTAACAGCTACTCCTTATGCTATTCCTCCAAAAGTACCTGTGCCAATTGATGGTACATTATGGATGGTAGGCGACGCTGCTCCTTCAGGATGGTCTAACCCGCTGCCTACACCTTATGATGCTTCACAACAGTTTACACAGGTGTCAGAAACCCTGTACGAACTTACTGTAAACTTACCCGGTGGTGGTGGTTATAAACTCATTCAACAACAGGGAGATTGGGGCAAACAATACCATATGCTCGCAGGTGGTACCTGGGAAGGCGGCGATTTTGAAAAGAAAGATTCTGATCCGCAATTCCCTGGCCCTGTATCATCAGGTACCTATAAAATATCAGTAGATTTTCAAAGAGGTAAATTCACTGTAACAAAACAATAATCTGCAGGCGGAAAAAGCATTTATTCCCGCACAGCATCTTATACCAATAAAAAAAGATTTATGAAACATATATCTAAATTATTCCTCCTCTCTATGGCAGCCGCCCTTTTATTTATGGGCTGCGATAAAGTAGGAAATCTGCCAAGCTATAAAAATGGCATCGCACCTGTATTAAGCAGTTCTACCAATTCGGTAGCCGCTGCTCCGGCCGATTCTTTGAATAATGTGCTTACATTATTATGGACATCGCCAAAATACGAAACCAACCTGCTAACCGTAAAGTATGTTGTAGAAATAGATACTGCCGGTGGTAATTTCGCCAAAGCAAGCTCAAAAACTATTTCCGGCGATTATGGTATTTCTTATACAGCCAAAGAATTAAATAACATTCTACTGGGCTATGGTTTTGCATTTGGCGAACCACACGATATGATTATCCGTGTTACTTCTTCTTATGCCAATAATAACGAGCCCTATACTTCCAACACCATTACCGTGCAAATGACGGCCTATAAAATACCTCCAAAAATTGCTTTGCCAACATCAGGTAAACTGTTTATTGTAGGCGATGCAACCGATGGTGGATGGAATAACCCGGTACCCGTTCCGGTTCAGGAATTGGTACAGATAGACGAAACCACTTATGGTGGTGTATTCCACCTCAATGGCGGTAAAGAATACTTAATTCTACCCGTAAACGGAGATTGGGGCCACAAATTCTCAGTAGCCAATAAAGGGCTGGAAGGTTTAAGCGCAGGTGGCGATTTTGGATACGATTTTTCCGATAATTTCCCTGCACCTGCCACCTCAGGCACATATGCCATCACCCTCGATTTTCAAAAGGGTAAATTTACCGTTGTGCCATACACTGGCTTCCTGCCAACCAATTTATTCATAGTTGGTAATGCAACCGAAGGTGGTTGGAACAATCCGGTGCCAACACCCTCTCAGCAGTTTAACAGAATAAATTCTTCTGTATTCGAACTAACCCTGCCTCTGGTAGGTGCCGGCGAATATTTAATGTTGCCTGTAAATGGAGACTGGGGTAACAAATTCTCTGTATCCAATAAATCATTGCCCGGTTTAGATGCCGGCGGAGATTTTGGGTATAACCTGTCCGATAATTTCCCTGGCCCAGCCACCAGCGGTACCTATAAAGTAACAGCCAATTTCTTAACACAGAAATTTTCTGTAACGCCACAATAATTATGGTAAGTTCAACATAAAGCAAAGCCTGCACAGCATTGTGCAGGCTTTCTTATTTAATTATGGGCCCGGCTTTGGTACTGCTATCAGGCATCCTTGCGTCGCACTCTTGTACGGAGGGTAATGCTATGCAGCTTTTATGAAAGGGGAATTATTGTTTGATTTCGAATAAATCAACTCTATAAGTTTCAAGTATAGTTCTGAGAGGAGCAGGGACGAAATCCGCTTTGCTTACTTGACCGCACCCAGTTTTGTCATACTTTTGCTCTATAATTTATTTAGTGTTGCTCTGGGTCTTTTGTGTCAACTACAATAGTTTTTGCCCACATGTCGCCGAGTCGTTGATGCTTATCTGTATTTTTAATTGCAATAATCCCAGGGATACCCCAGAATAAAATGTCTATTGGGTCAAGCAAATGTCGTTTCAAAGCTTGTATTAATTCGATTTCTTTTCTGTCAAGCGTTGTCACTTTCAAATAAAGAGCTTGATGAGCAAACGTCGCACCATACATGGCTTCAACAACAACAAAGTATAAAAACCAAAGCATTGGTATTGGTAAAGCCATAAGCCCGTCTACAGTTTTGCCACCTTCACTATTGTCATGCCCAAAGTACATGATGTACATAAATGTCGGGATTAAAACTAACGAGTAGTCAAACATTGTCGCAATAATCTTTTTTTTGAGATTTGTCTTGAACTTAAAAGTGTCATTTGAAAACGAAGTAGGTGTCATGTGTTAGAGTTTTGAACAAATTGCCTGGAATTAAAAAATAGACGAACAAAATAGCCTTACCAAATAAAATCAACTGTTGAAATACAATGTTAGTATGGTGTATCATTTTCCCATTCTATTACCGAAGCAAAGCACGAAGCAAATCTTTGTTGGTCGGCGAACCACAAAAGCGAAGAGGTCTTATGTATGGTTCAGAGAGGAATATGTGGTACCCCCAGCATACTCTATTTCTAACCGTTTATTTAGGTAAATACCAGAAATTAATATTATTGTCTTTTGAGGAAACAATGGCAAACTTTCCATCTGTTGAAAATGTAGCAGAAGTATATTCAGTCTCATATTTTTCTTCAAATGTTTTGATAAGTTTACCTGTATTACTCCACAATTTGGCCGTTCCGTCTTCACTTCCTGTCAAAATATATTTGCCATCTAATGAATATTCTGCCTGATTTATTTCTCCGGAATGTCCTTTTAATATTGTAATTGGCTCTCCCTTTAAATTCCATATTACTGCTGTTTTGTCGAAACTGGCTGTTAGTAGGCTTTTCCCATCTGGCGAAAAACTTGCTGCACTTACTCCACTTATATGTTTTTTTAAAGTCAAAATCTTTTTCCCATTAATGCTCCAAACCGATGCAGTATTATCACAACTGGCAAGTATAATTGATTTGTTATTTGGTGAAAAAGAGGCCTGATAAATTGTACAACTATGTCCTTTAAATGTTTTAATAAGTGTACCATCTGCCGTCCATAATTTTGCCGAATTATCACCGCCGCCGCTTAAAATAAATTTTCCGTCGTTTGAATATACAATAGTCTTAACATATACTTTGTCGGCATTAACGCTTGTTACTTTAGATCCGTCAATATTCCAAATCACAAATGAACCTTCAGATCCTGCTGTTATAAACCGTTTATTGTCTGGTGAAAAAACTACGTCATTCACACTTTTAAGGTGCACCTTTATCGTGTCGATAATTTCCCCGTTTTCATTCCACAAAAAAGCAAAATTGTCATCACTGCCAGATAAAATATATTTTCCGTTGGGTGATTGGGCAATTCCTAAAATAGCTTCCTTATGCCCGGCAAAACTCTTTGCAATTACACAAGATTGTGCATCTAATAAATTGTTGCCAAGAAATATAAGTGATACAAAAAGTAATGTTTTTTTCATATTGGTTGTCTTAATAATCGCTAACTCAAAAATAAACGAACTATTTGGCCATAGCAAAATCACCTGTTAAGAAATCATACCCTATATGGTGCACTTTTGTTGAAACATAGATGTCTATTTTTCCCATTCAATTCTTGATGCGGCAAAACAATAATCCATCAACTTTTCTTTCGTCCCAATCTGTTGTTATGAGAATAAGATGCCTATGCTAACTCTTCCAGGAATCAGATTTCCATTTGCAACAAAGCATAACTGATAGATTTTCCATGGGTATCCAATGCCAGGGAAGTTGTTACACCTCCGGATAATGCATTGTAGCAAACAAATAGCAATGAAGAAATATTTGTTAGTTCATAGCGGATGATTTCTCCCTGCACTATTTTATTTAAATGCGCTTTTACTTTTTCAGAAGTAATTTTTGTACAAAGCATTTCATAATCTGCTTCCTTATAGGGGATCAGTGAAAGCATTAAGGTGTTTCCTTTATCCCCGGCGCGACTGTGCGCTATTTCAAATAGTTTCATGATTCAAAAATGGTTACCTGTGGAGAAATGATGTTACGATCTATCAGGGTGGACACTATTCCAATAACTTCATTTACATATTTTCTGGCGCCACCGCCACCTGCAGGTCCATTGGTGTATAATGCCTCTACTTCTTCACCAATCAATGCTGCTTCCCCTTCGGTAGTGCCTTTAGCAGCAATACGTAGCCTTATTTCATAAGGTGAAATATTGTAATCAAGTGTTGAGTTATGTAAAGCATTAATGCCAATAAAATCAATCCTGAGATCTTTAAATTTATTCTGTAATCTTTTTTGCAATATATCTGCTGCTAATTGTGCCCGTTCATAAGCTGCCTGACCTGCATAAGAAATTTCTCCTTCGCCTAAATAATAAGCTTTGTAGCCAATACTAGCTTTGTATGTATTTGGTTTTTGTTTCCCGCTTCCTCCTGAAACCTGTACTTTATTTTTTCCGCTTTCTTTTAAATGTACTGTTGTAAAATCCGCAATAACATCCGGTGTAAAATATTCATGTGGATTCATTACTTCATACAGCAATTGCTCTTTTGCTGTTTGAAGATTTACCACCCCACCTGTTCCTTCAACTTTACTTATAATCGCAGAGCCATCTGCAAATACATCTGCGAATGGGTGGCCCAACTTATCTAAGTCGTCCACTTTTTTGTGAACGCCATCTGCAAAATAACCGCCTGTTACCTGTCCGGCACATTCAAGTAAATGTCCTATAACTGTTCCCTTGCCCATGAGATCAAAATCATTTGTATTCCATCCAAACTCATGAATCATTGCAGCAAGAAATAAAGAGGGATCAGCAACCCTGCCTGTAATAATTATTTGGGCATCTGTTTGCAACGCCTCCACAATTGCATCAACACCCATATAGGCATTGGCAGAAATTATATTATAGGCACTTAATGGTTTGCCATTTTCAGTATCCATAATAGAAGATGCCTGTTGCTTAATTATACTGAGTACATCATCTCCCGTTATGGCAGCAACTTTTATTTTTATGTTTTGTTGATTCGCAATCCCTATAATTGTTTGTGCCGCAGTAATTGGATTTGCTGCACCCATATTTGTTATAAGCCTGGTTTTATTTTTTACAAGATGGGGCAATAATGTTGTTATTCTTTTTTCAAGCAGGGGGTCATAACCTTTGGAAGGATCCAATAATTTTCTTTTCTGGGCAAGTGCAATAGTTCTTTCCGCCAAACATTCCAGTACCAGGTAATCCAGTTCTCCTTTCTCTGCAAGTATAATTGCCGGTTCAATTCTGTCCCCGGAAAAACCTGCACCGCACCCAATTCTTATTTTGCTTTTCATATATGTATAGAACCTGTTAAAAGTGCAATAATGGTCATTACAATAGTCGTTCCCCATGCCCATTTAAAAATAAAACGCTGATGCTCTCCCAGCTCTACTTCTGCAAAACCAATTAATAAAAATGTAGAAGCAGTAAGTGGACTTAAAGGGAAACCAACTGTCATTTGGCCTAATAAAGAGGCCCTTCCAATTTCAAGCGGATCAATGCCTAACTGTATACAAGTATTGCTCAACACCGGAACAACTCCGTAATAATAGGCATCTGGCGTAAATAATATACTTGCAGGCATACTAATGATTGCTGTGATGGCTGGAATAAACGATGCATGTTCTTTTGGAATAAGATGCACAAGATCTGCTGCCATGGCGGCTATCATTTTTGATTCTGTTAGAATGCCTGAATATACTCCTGCCGCAAATATCATGCTTGAAACTAAAAAAATATTTGCACCATGGGCTTTCATTATTTTTTGCTGGTCAGGTAATTTATTGTAGTTGATTATTAATGCTATTATACTTGCAACTATAAACAATGCAGGCGCAGGCACAACACCTTTCAACAAAATGACGATTAACGAAACAGTAAGTATTGCATTTATAAGAATTAATTTTGGCCTGCGTAATGACCGTTGCTCATCTGAAAAATTTTCTGAGTGCTTATAATCAAACTGAATAATTCCCAATCGCTTTCTTTCCCGTCTTCCAAAAATATAAGCAACAAACAATACCCAAATTAATCCACCTATCATGGCGGGAATATTAGGATTGAACATGTGCATAGCATCTGTATTCAAGGTTGACATGGCACGTACAGATGTTCCCGACCATGGCACCAAATGCATTGGACCAACGCTCAATGCAACAATGCCTGCAAGTATCAATCTGCTCATACCAAGTTTTTTGTAGATAGGCAAGAAAGTAGAAAGCACAATCATAAATGTGGCAGTGCCATCACCATCTAAATGCACCAGCATGGTAAGCAAAGCGGTGCCTACTACCACTTTTAGTGGGTCGCCTTTTACTGAACGAACGATCAGGGCAATCACGGGATCGAACAAGCCTGTATCTAGCATTACAGAAAAATACAACACAGCAAACATGAGCAATATGCCTGTTGGTGCTACTTGCTTTATTCCTGTAAATGCCATTGCGCCAATAGCCTTGTAATCAAATCCTGCAATAAATGCAAACACAATTGGAACCAACACCAAAGCGGTTATTACAGATAAACGCTTTGTAATGATGAGCGCTAAAAAAACAATTATTATTATAAAACCGTAAAAGGAAAGCATGAGTTTTAATTAACATTAATATATGAGCCGTTGCCTATAAAAACTTTTGTAAAGAATAATATATGATAAGGCAGGGAATTTTGCCAATAATCCCAGCTATGCCCACCTGGTCTTTCACTGTAATCATGAGGTGTTCCGTTGAACACTAAGCGCCGATGTAATTCACGATTGGCTTCAATTAAAAAATCGTCAACACCATCATCAAAAATGATGGACAGTTTGTTTGTTTTTATTTTGTCTGCCATGCTTATTACAGAAGCATCTGCATATCGCTGAGGGTATTTTTCAATTGGCCCAAGTATTTTCTCAAACTCTACTTTAATGGCTTTACGTGTTTCTTCAGGTAATTTCCACAATTGCATATCAGGGTTTAATGCACCACTCATACTTCCGGCTGCACAAAACAGATCGGGGTGGCGGGCAGATAAATATAATGCCCCATAACCGCCCATTGATAAACCTGTAATGGCACGCCCTTTCTTATCTTTTATGGTTCTGTAATCCGCATCAATTTTTTCAATTACTTCTTTGGTAATATATGTTTCAAACTGGCTGCCTGTATTCACTTCACTGTTAAGGTAATAGCTGAATATCTCACCTTCGGGCATTACAATAATCAGATTGTATTGGTCTGATAATCGTTGGAGCAAAGTTGAGTCAGGCGTTTTTCTGATCCAGTCGTCAAAGTGACCGTACCCGCCGTGCAGCAAATACAAAACAGGAAATTGATAGGCGCTTTTTGTATAGGCAGATGGCAATACAATAACCGCTTTATAACTTTTGTTCATCACTTTACTTGAAATGGAAATTGTATCTACATTCGATGCAAAACTTCCAGTTGTAAACGCGATAAAAATGATCAAAAAGAAAAGAGATTTTTTCATAAACCTATAAGTTGATTAATGTGATGCAGCACAAGTGAGTGACACAACAGGCGATGCCACAGGCACTGCTGCTTGTAAACAAAAATTATTTCTCGTCAAACTGCAAATAATCGTTAAAGAATGGAAGCATTTCATTCAGCACTCTTCCATCAACTGACCATATTTTATTGGTGTGTGTACCAATATATTCTTCTGCATAATGTTCTATGCCATGATTCTCCAGTTCCTGACTAAACATACCACATTGTACCGCGAAGCGTGGAGCATCATTTCTTCCCCAATCCAGCTTAATGGCTTTTAGTTTTTTGAGATTGGCTGCATATGTATCAATCATATATAAAGGCATATTGGCGCGCCATTTTGCATATACGGCAGTATCAACAACAAGACTATCGCCAACATAATTGAAAGGAAGATCGAAATAAAATGGCGCCTTATTTGGGTTAGGCGACCACGCTCTTGCACAGGCTGCAATTACACGGGGGTAATATGTTTTATCAAGATCTTCTTTTGTTTTGATGGCGGCCAGTTGCTTATATGAATCGCTGTTGGAACCAAACTCTTTTACAAAAGCCAGCAATCCCGGGCTCATGGCATATGCACAATTAAACACATCTGGATAGAGCATTGCAATTTTCAAAACACCATAGCCTCCCATAGAATGCCCTCCAATTCCACGTGCTTCGCGGGTGGCAATTGTTCTGAAATTTTTATCCATAAATGCAACCAGTTCTTTTGCTTCAAAATCGCTCCAGTTTCCGGTTAAGGAAGAGTTACTGTAAAAACTTCCCGAGAATAACGTGTTGTTATCGGCTTGTACCAGGATGAATGGATGAATTTTATTTTTGGCAATCGCCATATCCAGTATGTTTTTCATGAACGGGTAAATAGAATCATTTCCCATAAAACCATGCAGGTAATAAATAACAGGATACCTCTGCTTTGATTGATGGTAACCCGGCGGCAGGTACACAGAAATTCTCCTGTTGGGATTTTCGCCACCTGTGTTTTGCAGGTAAGTTGAATTAATGCTTCTTGTAACAACCGTTCCTGAAACGTTTTGGCTAATGGCAATGTTTGTGTAAATAATGGCAAACAAAACAGCAATTGTTTTTCTCATATGGCCTATGAATTATAAGTTGAAAGATAAGTAAAGATTTAGTTAATCTCAGGAATGTTATATCAAAGTAACTGTAAGCAGTAATCCCCACTTATTATCTAAAAGCTGTGTATTGGCATCGGAATGGTTGCTATCTGGGTGGGCTGTTTAATCATCTTCGCTTTTTTATATACCCATACATGTCCAATAAAGTATTTAACCGTACAAGTGTGCGACGCAAGTATGCTTAATAGCAATACTTCTGTCTGGTAACATAATCTGCTTTTTATACAACTGTTAGAAGCGGTTTTATTGGTGGTTTATGCATTTTTATTAAATACAAAATCGCTTACAATTTCCCATTTGCCGCCATCTTTTTGTTCAATAAGGCTGATGGTGCTAAAATGCAATTTTGAAGGAAATTCTATGCTTTGCATTTCTTGAAATATTTGATTGGTGCAGGTTGAGTTGTTGGGATGCATTAGGGTAATATGCGGCATCTGTTTTCGTGGATTGTTTGCTGGGCCGGCCAAAACTTTTCTGCGTAATTCGTGAAATGTTTTATTGTTTGGCAATGCCGGAAGGAATAATCCTTTACCATTATCAAATCTTTCCACCGGGGCAAATTCAATTACAATTTCGGGATGTGACAAAGCCTGCAGATTGGCAATAACCTGATCAAGCTGCTGTATTTCATCTTCCCGGCATAAAGTAACATGTGCCTTAATTAGTTTAAATTGATTTGGATTGTATGCCTGCCTTACCCACTCAATTGTTTGAGCTTCCGATGCAGCTACAAATAAAGTTAGTTGTTTACGAATTTTGCTAATCACAATACCGCAAAGTTATTTATTAAGAGAATGCGTTGTTTTAATTTGGCATGGGTGAGTAATAGTTTTTAAGGTTTGGAATTGTTATTGTGGTTGCTTAATGCTGTTACAATACAATTACTGTTACGCTTCTTTGCAGCAAACTTTGCGGCATGCCTAATGTTAATTACTATAGTTCTTTTTCTGTTGTGATATAAAGTAAATGCCAGTAACAAACACCCAGGTAATAAGGCAGTCATAAAACAAATTATTAATTATCCAACCAGAATTTGGAATTCTACTGCCACTTAGCCAAAATTGTCTATAGTAAATAAATGGAAAGCCAATGTCAAGTTTATATGTTTCTGCACTTTTATAATAATGCAGCGGATTTATTTGTATTAAAAAGGTAATGAAGGAAACGGAGAGGAATATTATTATTGAAAGTAGTGTCCCAGTGAAAATTGTCCATATTGTTTTTGAATTACTCATAAATTATGGCTTCTTTCAATATAGCAGAAAAAATTCTCTAGTCGGGATTGTTGGCACTAATGTCTTTTCAATAGTTGCCATAATAACCTTGTATATATTGGGCCTTGCTTGCAATTGCCTAAAAATGTTTTTCACTGGTATTGTTTATTTGCTTCTGTCAGATAGCATTTCAGTTCTAAAAATCTTTGCAATTTCAATGAAGTTTTCTCTTGTTATCATGAAGTTGTTTACAATAGTTGGCCAGTTAAAAATACAGGAAAAAACATGTATACAAAAAGATAGCTATAAAAATAAAAGCTAG
>NZ_WHPF01000070.1 GCF_013106755.1 Limnovirga soli
TAACATAGCCGCTGTATCAGCGATATTTAATTTGCTGTCAGCAGTACTGGTTAGGTTGCTGATAGTAGCATAAGGACTCAACATAGCAGCCGTATCAGCGATATTCAATTTCAGGTTGATTTTGTTATCAGACGCATTTAAAGAATCCAACATAGTTTGAGTGCGTGCATAAGGACTTAACATAGCCGCTGTATCAGCGATATTCAATTTGCTGTCAGCAGTACTGGTT
>NZ_WHPF01000071.1 GCF_013106755.1 Limnovirga soli
AATAGCAAAGGGCAGCCTTGATAGCTGCCCATTTGCCTTGTGTGCCCCTTGTTCTTATTTTGAGATGATTACCTTTTCTGTTTGTATTTTTCCTTTTTCGTCTATGGCAGTTAGCAAATACGTGCCGTTAGAAAGATGTGCTATTTCCATTTTTTGCTGTGCCGTTTTTGTATTACCTGTTTGTAGTTTTTGTTGGATTAATACCTTGCCATCTAAACT
>NZ_WHPF01000072.1 GCF_013106755.1 Limnovirga soli
CACATGAACGCTCCGCGCATTGGTCCTTGCTCACGCCTCCCCCTGTGCAAGTGGTCTTAGAAGTTTTGTTTTCTTTTGATTTGGTCTTTTATATATTTTGTTGTTTTATATTGGCTGTATGGCGAATAGCGCTCTGCTGTAATTCACCACAGTAGTAACACAGCCTAATACTTATTCCTCCCCGAAAACGGGCAGTTTCGTTTTCGGGTGTCTTTTTTT
>NZ_WHPF01000073.1 GCF_013106755.1 Limnovirga soli
TTGCATTTAACGGTTAATTACAGCACTTCAAGCGAAGAAACTGCAGTTGCTTGTGATAGTTACGAATGGCATGGCACTACTTACACTGAATCTGGTGATTATACTTATGAATCAATCAACGAATCAGGTTGTACCAATGTGGCTACCTTACATTTAACGGTTAATTACAGCACTACCAGCGAAGAAACTGCAGTTGCTTGTGATA
>NZ_WHPF01000074.1 GCF_013106755.1 Limnovirga soli
TGCTGCGCCTGGATGTACAGCTGCATTTTGATCGTCGCAATCTAAATTATTGGTTACCGTGTTTTGCGGTTGGAAACATCTTGCCTGAACCGAATTATTCGGACTGCCATAACCATCGCCATCTACATCAAAGTAGTAGGTAACAAACGGGAAGTCTTCGTCTATTTCTCCATCGCAATCATTGTCTAAGCCATCGCATAGTTC
>NZ_WHPF01000075.1 GCF_013106755.1 Limnovirga soli
AGCGCCATTACAATACAGCATTAATGGCACCACCTACCAGGCTAGCAATGTGTTTAACGGGGTAGGATCTGGTACCTATACAATAAGTGTAAAGGATGCCAATGGCTGTATCGGTACAACAACAGTCACCGTAAGTAATAGTGGAGCTGCAACGGTAACAGCCGGCAGCAGTACAGCGAGTTGTGGCAATAGCAATGGCAGCA
>NZ_WHPF01000076.1 GCF_013106755.1 Limnovirga soli
AGGCAGATACAACAATGGTTTTACTTACACTATCACTACAGCCTGCTGCATTGATCAACGTATAACTGATGCGCACCGTGCCGGCACTAATACCTGTTACCAGGCCTCCACTGCTGATGGTAGCGATACCGCTATTATTACTTAACCAGCTGCCGCCGGATGTGGTTTCATTTAGGTTGATCGTATGACCAACACATACACT
>NZ_WHPF01000077.1 GCF_013106755.1 Limnovirga soli
AACCATTATTGTATCTGCCTTACCGGTAATCGCTCCGATAACCGGCCCGGATAGTGTTTGTGTAGGTCATACGATCAATCTAAGTGAAGCAACAGTTGGCGGCAGCTGGTTAAGTAATAATAGCGGCATCGCCACCATCACTAATACAGGCCTGGTAGCAGGCATCAGTGCAGGCACGGTGCGCATCAGTTATACGGTGATT
>NZ_WHPF01000008.1 GCF_013106755.1 Limnovirga soli
AGCATAAGTGCTAAGCATAGCCGCAGTATCTGAGATGTTCAATTTATTAACTACCAGATTATTAATGCCTGCTGTTTTTGCATAGGGGCTTAACATATCAGCGGTATCGCTGATATTTAATTTGCCCGCAGTGACATTTGCAAGATTTTCTTTAGAAGCATAAGCGCTTAACATGGTTGCTGTATCAGAAGTGTTTAGCTTGCTATTAATTAACGAAACAACCACATCAGTTAATTTTACAAGTCCTACGCTTCCATCAGCTATTTTATTGGAGGTGATAGCATTGTTTGCAATGGTTGGTGCAGGGTAAGTGCCGCTTAAATCGCCGTGTGCATTACCGGATGGCGTTGCACTTAAAGCATAAGCTACACTTTGTAATTGTGTTATACCTGCAAGTCCAAAATTATTTAGCCCATTGGGATCTATTTCCAGCTTAATGTATTTTTTACCGGTAGACCAGTTTACACTTTCAACAGAGCCAATCAAATCTGTGGCGCCGTTGCTGCCTATCACAATATTAAATAGGCCCGCATAATTGGTTAATACCCTCCTTGTTTCACGATATGCAATCTGTCCATTAGTAGCACTGTCAATAATTGACAGTCTAACAGTGATGTTTTGATAGGCAATTGGGCTGCCTGTTGCATTGCGGGCAATGCCCTGGTAATTTAATTGTTGGGGCACCTGCGCTTTTGCAATGACAAAAAAACTCATCATCAAAGCAGTGAATAGGATGTTTTTCATAAGTGGTTATTTGATTTTGTCTACTTTAAATGAACCTTGTTTTAATACATCACCTTTGGGTGACGTTAGGAGTATTTTGAAGTAATATAATCCGGAAGCATAGCTGGTTAAATTCCATGTTACAGTGTTATTGCCACTGTATTGGAAGAATTCTTTTACACCCAGAAACTTGCCATCACGGGAATATAATTGAACAGAAATTTTTCCCGGTGCAACAGTTCTGAAATTAATGGATACAAAGTCTTTGGCAGGTACAGGATATAACCTTATTTCCTGGTTGGTCCAGTTGGGTATCAATGGATTAAAAATAATATGTGTATTATCGTATGGCTGCAATATACCGCTGGTTAAATTCCAACGGTTACCAACAACCGTATTGGGTACTGCATTTAAACCATAAAATGTTTCTATTATGGTAGACTCGCCAATACTCCAGTCTATAATAAAATCTGCAGTAATGGCGTGTGTGCCTCCACCCATATTTACGGTGGATTGGGTATTGGGTGCCACCTGGGTTTGAGCAATTGCCTGCATGCCAAAAAGCATAAATCCGCCTAGTAAAATTTTTCGCATATACCAGTTTTTACGGGGGTAATGATTGTTATGGTTTTTCGAAAATAGCTATGGTGTAGTATGCCTTTTTGTGAGTTAAAGGCATTACATCATTTTACGGGCAGCACAAATTTGCGTTTTGTAAATTGCTCATAGGATAAGGTAGTTTATGTTGTTAGGAATACGGATATTGTACAAACATATATTAATGAAAAATGAATATTTGTAGACTTATTACTACAAATTGCAATATTTAAAAAATTGTAGTTTTTTATACAAAATGCTTAAACAAAAAATTCGATTTATTTGATGCAGTTGTTACAATAATCCATTTAAAATAATAAGTGCTGCATGTGGATATGGCGTACTTGTGTGCAACGTAAGTAAAGCAGATAATTTAACAGAAAGCAGGGCCAATAATATCTTTTAAAAATTTGTTGATCCAGGCATTTAAATTCAATTCAACATCCTTGCGTCGCACACTTCTACTGCAGTAATGCTTTGCAACAAATACAATATAGATTGAGTTTTTGGGTTTGATTTATTTGATAAGATATTTTCAGTATTAACGCAATCCTTTTTTTATAAGAAAGTTAATTAAAGCTTTTGGATGATCTGTTTGCAGACCGGGAAAACCCAATGCCAGTGCCTTGTTCCAGCTTTCTTCATTTTCATTGGCAGATTGTATATCAGCCCAAATGGGAATATGTTTTTCTTTGGCAGCCATAACAGTTGCCGGTGTATAATCATCAGCATCGCCATCTAAAACATCTATTTGCAGCGAGTCTAATAATTGAAACATTTCTTCCTTTGTTTTAACTGCTTTGGGCAAGCTTATCATTAATGGCATTTGCGGTGCTATGTTGCGCCAGCTGCTAAACTGTGCCGGCTGATTGATATATACCACTATGTTTTTTTCCATGCCTGCATTACATATTTCCTGATAAGCTGTTACAACAGCAGCTTCCTTATAATCCAGATAAATATTTATTTTTCCCTTACATAAAGCTAATACCTGTTTAAAGGTGGGAATGGGTTGCGTACCCCATTCGGCATGTTGTGGTTGGGTTAGTTGAATGGTTTGTAATTGGGCAAGTGTAAAATCCTTAACAAGTCCTTTATTGCCTGTCATTCTATCAACAGTGGCATCATGCATTATAACCAGTGCACTGTCTTTAGTAGTGCGTAAATCTATTTCTACAAAATCTGCACCTGCATCAATAGCATTTTGACAGGCAGCCAGACTGTTTTCAGGCGCGTTAGTATGATCTCCACGGTGTGCTATAATTACCATTTTATTTTTGCTGGCGGGCAGGGGGCGTGTTTGTGTAAAAGCATTCATGGAGATTAGAATAAATGCCAATGGCAGGAATAGTGAACTAAGAAAAGCTTTCATAGCATATTTTATTCAGCAAAATAATACAACAATTGTTTGGGTAAATTATTTTTAAATGAAGTTTGTTTTATTATGTTGGTTTTTACGAATATGACCACACTTGCGTGTTAAATGTAGTTGGTGCACCTCCTCAATGGTTTGCAATATGTATGCTGCATTTGGTTGTGTAGTACAAGTGTGCGACGCAAGTAAAGCCCAGTAAGTGATTACGGCCGGGCTTCAAAAATTAAGCATAATAATTTGTATACGCTAATTATGCCGTATCAATGCACCAGGTGGTATAAGTTTGATTAGCTTTAATATGATATTAGTCATAGCCCCCTGGCTAATATATTTGTACTTTCATTTTTTATTATAAGCACAACAGGATATGACACGAACAGCCCTTTGGAGCAGCTTTGTTTTATTAGTGCTCTTCTCTTGCAAAAGCAAACAGGAATCGATACAACCGGTAGAAGAAAAAATAACGGCATCGGTCTATGCTTCTGGGATTGTAAAAAGCAATAACCAGTACCAGGTATTTTCATCGGCGAATGGCATTATTGCAGCAGTGTTGGTTAAAGAAGGCGATGAAGTAAAAAAGGGTGATGCACTTATGCGCCTTACCAATACCACTGCGAGGTTAAATGCCGAAAATGCTACTATTGCCGCAGATTATGCCGCTGTTACCGCTAATACAGAAAAATTACATGAGCTTGTTTTAAATGTTGATTTGGCTAAAACCAAAATGGATAACGATGCTTTATTACTGCAACGCCAACGCAATTTGTGGGATCAGCAAATTGGTACGCGTAATGAGCTGGACCAACGGGAACTGGCATACAAAAGCTCCACAAGCGCCTGGGAGGCCGCTAAACTGCGTTTGGTTGATTTGCAAAAACAAATCAGCTTTCAGGAAAAACAATCCAAAAAGAATGTAGAAATTTCTACCACCATTGCCGGTGATTATACTATAAAAAGTGAGGCAGATGGCAAAGTATATAGCCTGTTGAAAGAAAAGGGCGAAATGGTAAACACCCAAACACCTGTAGCATTAATTGGTGATGCCAGCGTTTTTATGCTGGAATTGCAGGTGGATGAATATGATATTACCAAAATTGTCATCGGACAAACCGTATTGTTAAATATGGATAGTTATAAGGGGCAAGTGTTTGAGGCGGTAGTTACCAAAATAAATCCCAGCATGAATGAGCGCTCAAAATCTTTTACCATTGAAGCAGCTTTTAAACAGGCACCGGCAGCTTTATACCCAAATCTAACATGTGAAGCCAATATTGTTATAAACGAAAAGGCAAAAGCTATTACCATTCCCCGCAACTACCTGCTAAGTGGCGATTATGTGCTTTTGGAGAATAATGAAAAAAGAAAAGTAGTCACGGGTTTAAAAGACTACCAGAAAGTTGAAATAATTAGTGGGTTAACAGTGAACGATCATATTCTTAAGCCCATACAATGAACCTTAGCTTAATTATCAGCATTGCCAAATCACTTTTATTGGCACGGTGGAAACAAACACTGGTGGCCGCTATTGGCGTTACTTTTAGCATTACGATGTTTATTACATTGCTTAGCTTTATGACGGGTTTAAACGACTTACTGGATGGATTAATTTTAAACCGCACACCGCATGTGCGTTTATACAATGATATTAAACCCAGTGAGCACCAACCAATAAATATGGATACTGCTTACAGCGGGGGGCATAATTTTATACAATCCATTAAATCGGGTAATAGCCGGCAGGAGATTTATAACAGTGCCACCATAATGCGCACCCTTAATAATGATACCCGTGTGGCTGGCTATGCGCCAAAGATAATTACGCAGGTGTTTTTTAATGATGGCAGTATAGATATTTCCGGCGTAGTGAATGGTATTGATGTTGAAGCAGAAACCCGGCTTTTTCATTTTGCAGATTATATTATTGCAGGTAATGCGGCTGATATTTCAAGGCAGGCCAACAGTATTGTTTTGGGTAAGGGGCTTGCCGATAAATTACTGGTAAATATTGGAGATGTGGTGCAGGTAACCACTGCTAAGGGCGAATTGTTCCCATTAAAAGTAGTAGGCTATTTTCAATCCGGGTTACAGGAGCTGGATAAGGTGCAGAGCTATGCTTCTATTGCCACCGTACAAAAACTAATGGGTAAACCCGGCAATTTTATAACCGATATTCAAATAAAATTAACCAACCTGGAAATAGCGCCTCCCGTAGCAAAAGAATATGCCAGCCTGTTTAATGTAGATGCCGAAGATATACAAACTGCCAACTCGCAATTTGAAACAGGTAGCTCAATACGTACCCTTATTTCATATGCTGTTGGCATTACTTTATTAATTGTGGCAGGCTTTGGCATTTACAATATTTTAAACATGATGATTTATGAAAAAATGGATTCTATTGCCATTTTAAAAGCTACCGGTTTTTCGGGCCGTGATGTAAAAAGAATTTTTATTGTAATTGCAATTAGCATTGGCTTTTTTGGCGGACTGGTAGGTCTGCTGTTTGGGTTTGGCTTGTCGTATGGCATTGATCAAATTCCATTTAATACAGCATCATTGCCTACAATAAAAACTTATCCTATCAATTACAATCCCATGTTTTATGTAATAGGGTCTTCGTTTTCTTTAATCACTACTTATATGGCCGGTTGGTTTCCATCACGTAAAGCCAGTAAAGTAGATCCTGTAGTAATTATAAGAGGAAAATAAAATGGGCAATACAATACTCGAGGCAAAAAATATCAATAAGGAGTTTCACGATCCCATAACAGTGCAGGTATTAACAGATATAAATTTTTCCGTTAATAAGGGAGATTTTGTTGCCATTACCGGTAAATCGGGTTGCGGTAAGTCTACGCTTTTGTATATCCTTTCTACCATGGATACAGATTATACCGGAGAGTTACATATTGATGGCGAAGCCATGGGCAATAAAAAAGAGGCAGAGCTGGCCCGGGTGCGTAATGAGAAAATTGGTTTTGTATTTCAGTTTCACTATTTGTTAAACGAATTTTCGGTTATTGAAAATGTTATGCTACCCGGCTTAAAACTAAATAAATTTAACAGACAGGAAGTAGAACACCGTGCCATGGAGCGACTAAAGATGCTGGATATTGGCCATCTTGCCCTAAAAAATGCCAATCAGGTTTCTGGCGGTGAAAAACAAAGGGTTGCCATTGCAAGGGCCCTCATCAACGATCCTTTTATCATTATGGGCGATGAGCCAACCGGCAACCTGGATAAAAAAAACAGCGAACTGGTTTTTGATATTTTTAAACGCCTTGCTGAGGAATTTAATCAAACCCTGTTAATTGTAACCCACGACCAAAGTTTTGCCCAGCGTACCCATCGCATCATTCAAATGGAGGATGGTAAAATAATTGCATAACTGTATTTTGTTACCGGCTTTTCTACTACTATATAGCATCGTTGTGTCACTCCCTTGTACTGCATAACCAATTTCAGCAGTCCTCAAACATAGTTGGTAAACAGTTTTTATCGTGTTTAGCTGTTCTGATAAGCAATTATTTTAAAGGTATTGGCGTACGGCCTAACAATGTATTGTGGTTGTCTATTACATCAGTAGACTATTTCCCCAATGGCATATAGCCTATAAAATAATCCGTGTATATTTTGGGGCAAATGCTGCCTTAATGCCGTGTATAGTGTAGTAAATTGTTGTTTTTGCAATTAATGGTTTTATGCTGCTGGTAGCTGCTAAGTGTTATACAGCACAAGTGTGCGACGCAACCGGGATGCCATAAATAACCCTTAGCCGGGCCCATAAAGCACATTTTTCTTCTTAAACTGTGAGAAACTAAAAATGGAGATGTATAATTAGTTTTTACTTTTGCGTGCACAAAATTGGTGGTAATGCTAATTTTGCAATCTTTAACAACAATCATATACAGATGAATTTCAACTTGTCTCAAATGCCGCAAAGGAATGTAAGACCACGTACAGATGGTATTACAATGATCATGGATAAAGGCCTTAGCATAGCAGAAGTACATAATTTCATTAGCGTTGCCGAGCCTCATATTGATATTGTTAAACTGGGTTTTGGTACCTCTTATGTTACGCCCAACCTGCGTGCAAAAATTGAAGCTTATCAGAGTTATGGCATTCCGGTATATTTTGGCGGCACCCTGTTTGAAGCCTTTTTAATACGCAACCAGTTTGAAGATTATATTGCCATGTGTAAAGATTACCAGATTACACATATGGAAGTAAGTGATGGATCTATCATAATACCCCATACCGAAAAATGTGGTTATATAGAAAAACTTACCAAATACGGCACCGTATTAAGCGAAGTAGGTAGTAAAGATGCTGCCCATATAATACCACCCTATAAATGGATTGAATTAATGAAAGCTGAGCTGGAAGCCGGTTCTACCTACGTAATTGCCGAAGCCCGTGAAGCCGGTAATGTTGGTATTTACCGCGGCAGCGGCGAGGTACGCGAAGGACTGGTACAGGAAATACTTACCCAAATACCCGGTGAGAAAATTTTATGGGAAGCGCCACAAAAAGCACAGCAATTATACTTTTTAGAATTACTGGGCTGTAATGTAAACCTGGGTAATATTGCTCCATCAGAAATATTGTCTTTAGAAGCCATGCGTATAGGTTTACGTGGCGATACTTTTGATTTGTACTTAAACAAATAACCCGTTTATATGCGTGAATATGGGTTAATAGGTTATCCTTTATCGCATTCTTTTTCTCAAAAATATTTTACAGAGAAATTTATCCGCGAAGGAATTGCAGATGCTGTTTTTCATGCATTTGCAATTCCTTCTATTACGGATTTGCCGCCTACCCTGCAATCCCATCCTGCCTTACAAGGCTTTGCTATTACTATTCCATATAAGCGGGCTATAATACCCTACCTGCATCAGGCGCATGGCGCAGTAGTAGAAATGGATGCTTGTAACTGCGTAAAAATAATCAATGGCCAATTGTATGGTTATAATACAGATGTAATTGGTTTTGAAAAATCCTTTCTTGAAAAGCGGCTGCCACAACACAATAAAGCCCTGGTTTTAGGTACCGGTGGGGCAGCATCAGCGGTGGCTTTTGTGTTAAACAAGCTGAGTATCCCCTTTCAGTATGTTTCAAGAACAGCAAATATTAGTACCGGCACACTTGCTTATGGTGATATTACTGCTGATATCATGGCCCAGTTTAATATCATCATCAATTGCACGCCATTGGGCACTTATCCGCAAATAGACACTGCGCCGGATTTGCCTTATCATTTATTAAACGCCTCCCATTATTTGTTCGATCTGGTGTATAATCCATCCAAAACCAAATTCCTTCAATTAGGCGAAGCACAGGGTGCCACCATAAAAAACGGCTACGATATGCTAGTATTACAGGCCGAAGAAAACTGGATTATCTGGAATAGTTAAATGTATTGGCCCAGCTTCAAAGCCATAGGCAACTTTACTTGCGTCGCACACTTGTACTTTCTAACAGAAATGCAGCAAATACTATCAAAATTTATGTATAACATCACTACGCATAAATCAAATAGTTATCTTTAAGGCTTAACCAAATTTAATGCAGCAAACTACCAGCTCCGGTTCTTCCACTCCACATTTAGAAAGAACGCTTGGCCCGCTTATGTTATGGGGTTTAGGTGTAGGTTATGTAATCTCAGGTATGTATTTTGGCTGGAACCTGGGCCTAGCCGAAGGTGGTACACTAGGCCTGGCAATAGCCACGGGTTTTATCATCATCATGTACATTACCTTCACTTTTTCTTATACAGAATTGGCCTGTGCCATACCCAAAGCCGGCGGCGTGTTTGATTATGCCACCAGGGCACTGGGCAAAGAATGGGGCTTTATTGCGGGCATGGCCCAAATAATTGAATTTGTGTTTGCACCACCTGCCATTGCTGCTGCTATTGGCGCTTATTTTCATATTTTCTTTCCGGGTATATCCGTTACCACTATTGCTATTGCCGCCTATTTTGTGTTTACTGTGCTCAATATATCCGGTTTAAAAGCCGCCGCCACTTTCGAATTAATCATCACCGTTTTTGCTGTATTTGAATTATTACTTTTTTGCGGGGTAACGCTGCCACATTTTAGCGTGGCTAACTTACAACACAATGCATTTCCAAATGGCTGGGAAGGTGTTTGGGCATCTGTACCATTTGCCATCTGGTTTTTTTTAGGCCTGGAGGGTGTTGCCAATGTGGCCGAAGAAACAGTAAATCCGCAACGCAATGTGCTAATTGGTTTTGGTTCTGCATTGCTTACCTTAATTGTATTATGTGTGCTGGTATTCATAGCTTCTGTAGGTGTTGGTGGTTGGGAAGCAGTGGTTTATCCCAGCCCTGGAGCTGCCCCTTCGGATAGTCCATTGCCCATGGCTTTGGCACAAATCACCGGTAACAGCGGATTGTTATACCATTTGCTTATTACCATCGGACTAATGGGTTTGGTAGCATCATTTCATGGCCTAATTCTGGCCGCCAGCCGGGCTACATACGAGTTTGGCAGAATAAAGTGTATACCTCAGGTATTTGGTAAGGTGCACCCTAAATTTAAAACACCTGCCAATGCATTAATTGTAAATATGGTGGCAGGTATAATTGCTTTGCTTTCGGGTAAAACAGCAGAAATTATTACCATCGCCTGTTTTGGTGCAATTTGCCTGTATATTATTGCTATGGTGGCCATGTTGGTCCTTAGAAAAAAAGCACCCGAAATGCCCAGACCGTTTAAAGTACCTTTTTACCCCTACTTCCCTATAATAGCTTTAGTTATTGCATCGGTAAGTTTGGTGGCAATGGTAAAATTGAATATAAATTTATCGCTCATATATTTTGCAATTCTTGCTGTTGCTTATATTTGGTTTCACTTCTTTGTAAAAAATTCACTCGATGTCTGATAAAAATTATGCCGCCGAAATAGTTCAGTTACTGGCAGATAAAGGAACTGAAAAGGTGAAATTGGCCATTACCGATATTGATGGTATTCTGCGTGGTAAAATGGTAAGCTTTGAAAAATTTGCTTCCATTGTTGAAAAGGGTTTTGGCTTTTGTAATGTGGTTTTTGGATGGGATGCTGCCGATGTAGCCTATGATAATGTAACCATTACCGGCTGGCATTCTGGTTATCCTGATGTGAATGCCGTAATTGATTTAAATACCTTTCGCGAAATACCATGGGAGAATAATGTACCCCTCTTTCTGGCTGATTTCAGAGATGAAAACGGTGGTGATTTACCAGTTTGTCCAAGAAGTTTATTAAAGAAAATTATTCAGCAATGTACCGATGCCGGCTATATTCCTTTTTGTTCGCAGGAGTTTGAGTGGTTTAATGTTGAAAATAATGTAGACCAATTGTATGCCGGTAATTTTCGGAATATAAAACCGATGACGCATGGTATGTTTGGCTACAGCGTGCTGCGTTCCTCACAAAAGAATGATTTTTTCCAGGATCTTTTTGACCAGCTAAAAAAATTCAAAGTACCACTCGAGGGGCTGCATACTGAAACCGGCCCCGGCGTTTACGAAGCTGCCATTACCTACTCAGGCATTTTAGAAGCTGCTGATAGAGCGGTACTCTTTAAAACAGGCACCAAACAAATTGCCCATCAGCATGGTGTAATTGCCACTTTTATGGCAAAGTTTAACGAGAACCTGCCCGGTTGTAGCGGCCATGTACACCAAAGCCTTTGGAGTGCCGATAAAAAGCAAAACCTTTTTTACGATAAAAAATCAAAAACGGGTATCAGCCCTTTAATGCAACAATATATTGCCGGCCAGTTATATTGCCTGCCATATATTTTGCCTATGGTGGCACCCACTATAAACAGTTATAAACGATTGGTAGAAGGCGCATGGGCGCCCACTACTTTAACCTGGGCAATAGATAACAGAACCACTGCATTGCGTGTATTGCCCGGCAGCGCAACTGCCACCAGGTTAGAAACCAGGGTGGTAGGCAGCGATAGTAACCCATACCTTGCCATGGCCGCTTGCCTGGCTGCAGGTTTGTATGGTATAAAAAACAAGTTGAAATTAAAAGTGCCGGCTACTATTGGTAATGGATATGCCGATAAAGGCAATGGCATTTTACCCCGCAATTTATGGGAAGCCACACAGGCTATGAAAGAATCGGCTGTAGCAAAGGAATTGTTTGGAGATGCCTTTGTACAACACTTTACCGCAACCAGGGAATGGGAGTGGAGACAGTTTGCCAAAGTAGTAACCGATTGGGAACTAAAAAGGTATCTGGAAATTATTTAAAACTATTGTCCCGGCAGTAGTATAGGTGGCTGGCTTTACTTGCGTCGCACACTTGTACTGTTGAATAGGGGGCGGCAAAAATAAATTGGAAAAAAGCTTTGCTGCACAAAGCGCCAAACGCACAAGAGTGCGACGCAACGGATGCTTAATTGGAAATAAATAGTTGGGTTCAAAAAATATATAATCGTATGACAGATTTTAATATCGTTAGGCAGTATAATTTCCCCACCGTTATTCGTTTTGGGGCAGGTGCAATAAAAGAATTACCACAGCACCTGGCATCTATGGGTTTTTCTAAGCCGCTATTGGTTACTGATCCTATTGTTGCCGGCCTTGATTTTTTTAAGGACATAAAAAACAGCCTTAGTGCAAAAGGTTTATCGGTAGAAGTATTTGCTGATATTCATAAAAATCCGGTAAAAAGTGATGTATTAAAAGGAGGTGATGTTTTTGCTGAAACGCACCGGGATTGCGTTGTAGGTATTGGTGGTGGTGCTGCCCTGGATGTAGCACGTGCCATTGTGCTAAGGGTAAACCACCGCAGGGATTTATTTGATTATGATGACCTTATTGGTGGCGATCAATATGTAACAGAAGAAGTGCCTTATTTTGTAACGGTACCTACTACCAGTGGTACCGGAAGTGAAGTTGGCCGCAGCGCTATAATTTCTGAAGACGATACACATAGAAAGCGAATTTTATTCGCCCCCAAATTATTGGCTAAAATTGTATTTGCAGATCCATTACTAACTATGGAATTACCTGCTTTTGTTACGGCGGCCACGGGCATGGATGCATTAACGCATAATATGGAAGCCTATATAGCCAAAGGGTTTCATCCAATGGCCGAGGGTATTGCATTGGAAGGTATGGCTTTGATAAACAGTGCCATTGCAGATGCAGTTAACAAACCCGATCTGGCATCTAGAAGCAAGATGATGATTGCATCGCTTATGGGAGCTGTGGCTTTTCAAAAAGGCCTTGGGGTGGTGCATTCACTGGCACATCCATTGTCTTCCTTACTGGACACACATCATGGTTTGGCAAATGCAGTAAATCTGCCCTACGGAATGCGTTACAATGCACCCGGTTTGGAAACACAGTTTAAACGCATGGCTATGGCCATGGATATTACTGATACCACGGGTGAAGGGGTAGTGCAACATTTATTTGCATTAAACCAGCAATTAGGCCTGCCCTTACATTTAAGAGATATTGGGGTTAAGGAGGAACATATAGAAACGCTGAGTGATTTGGCATTGGCAGATTTTTGCCATCCCAATAATCCCAAGCCCGTAAGCAGGGAAGATTTTAAGCAATTGTATCTGGAAGCATTATAAGCCAATTATGAAAATAGGATTAACGCATACAGGTACCGAAGAAAAGCATCAGAATTATATTCGGTGGTTGCAAAGTTCGCCAGGGGTAGAGGTAATTACTTTGTCAGCCGAAACACAGGTGGATGATGAGGTTTTTGGTTCTTTGGATGGTATTGTCATCTCGGGTGGTGTAGATGTGCACCCTTCCTTTTACAAAATGCAAACAGGCTATGCCAACCAACCCGATACATTTAATGAATCAAGAGACCGTTTTGAAACCCGGCTTTTTGAATTTAGTCAGGCAAAGCAGATTCCTTTATTAGGTGTTTGCAGGGCATTACAATTAATCAATTGTATACTGGGTGGTACCTTAATACAGGATATAGGCGAAACCGCAAATGCAATTCACCGGTTTGATGTAAATGATAAAGCGCATGGCGTTTCAATTATCCCTAATACGCTGTTGCATACTATTGCCGGCAAAGAAAGGCTGGTAACCAATAGCGCACATCACCAGGCAATTGGCCGTTTGGGTAGTGGACTAAAAGTTAACTGTACTTCTGATGATGGTTTAATTGAGGGAATTGAATGGGCAGACCCCTTAAACCGAGTTTTTTTTCTCGCAGTACAATGGCACCCGGAACGTTTGTTTAAATGTGGTTTGGAGGACGGGCCATTGTCAAGAAATATCAGGGAGTATTTTATAAAAGTAATTGAACAATCAAAGAAAGCAGATTTATGAAGATAATTAACCCGGCAACTGAGGCCGTTATCACAGAATTAGCCGAAGACACCAGCACCAGCATTAATGAAAAATATCAATTATTAAAGGAGGGGCAGGCCGCCTGGGCAATGGTGCCTTTAGCTGAGCGCATAGCTTGTATTGCAACATTCTACGATTTGCTGGACACAGAGAAAGACGAGCTGGCTAGAACTCTTACCAGCGAAATGGGTAAACCCCTGCAACAGGCCTATAACGAAATTAACGGGGCACGTGGCCGTATAAAATTTTTTATCGACCAATCAGCAAAATACCTGGCAGAAGAATGGATAATCACCGAAGGTGCTACCAAAGAAAAAATTGTTTACGAGCCATTGGGCATAATTGCCAATATATCGGCCTGGAACTATCCTTTTTTGGTTGGGGTAAATGTATTTATTCCTGCATTAATAGGTGGCAATGCTGTTTTTTATAAACCTTCTGAATATTCTACACTTACCGGTTTACACATACAACGCTTATTATTAAAAGCGGGTATTCCCGATAATTGTTTTCAAACAGCAATAGGTAAAGGTGCTGTAGGAGAGCAATTGCTGCAATTGCCTTTAGATGGGTATTTCTTTACAGGCAGTTATCGTACAGGTAAATATATTGCAGAAAGGGTTGCCTCAAAATTAGTGCCCTGCCAGCTGGAACTGGGTGGGAAAGATCCCCTGTATGTAATGGATGATGTGGCAGATATTGCCAATGTAGCCGCCAATGCATTAGAAGGGGTAGTGTATAATAATGGACAAAGCTGTTGCGCGGTAGAGCGTATATATGTACATGAAAAAGTGTATGATGCATTTGTAGCCAGCTATGTAGCGCAATTACAAAAATTGGTGGTGGGCGACCCTTTGGATGCAGCTACCGATATTGGCCCTCTCAGCCGTAAAGAGCAAATGGAATTTTTGATTTCCCAGATAAATGATGCAGAAGATAAGGGCGCTACCGTTTTAGCAGGTGGTAATATGCTCGACAGGGAAGGCTATTTTCTGGAACCAACCGTATTGGTAAACGTAAACCATCATATGAAAATAATGATGGAAGAAAGCTTTGGCCCTGTAGTTGGTATTCAAAAAGTAGCAGATGATGCAGAAGCAATTAGCCTGATGCAGGACACAGAATATGGATTAACCGCTTCTATTTATTCCGCCACCTACGAAAGGGCAGAAGTATTAATGAAACAGCTAAATACAGGTACCGTTTATTGGAACTGTTGCGATAGGGTGAGTGCCAACCTGCCCTGGAGTGGCCGTAAAAGCTCAGGATTGGGAAGTACACTTTCCTATCAGGGCATACGTGCATTTGTACAACCCAAAGCCTATCATATACGAGGCTAATACCAATTACAAAATAGTAGGTAAATTTTATAGACCAGGCTAAAGCCCTATCCCGGGCTTTACTTGCGTCGCACTCTTGTACAGCAACAATACTATGCAGCATTGGAGCTTTACATTATATCGCGGAAGAAAATAGCCCGATAGTTTTCTCAGAAATTGGCATCAATTTCTTATTGTTATAATCATAACAAAGCATGGCAGTTTTTGCTTTGCAGGCTAAAATAATAGTATCAGCTTTGCTTACTTCCAGCTTGTAAAAAATATCAAAACCATATTTGTCAAATCCGTTGGCGGCTACAGATATTTTTACAATATCTCCATAACTTAATTCCTTTTTATATTCAAGGGCGGCATCAGCAAGTATTAAACCATAGCCATCAAAATTTAATTCACTGCAGCCGTAGTGTAATAAAAACTGTTGTCTGGCTTCATGTATTAAAGAAAGAAATACATCATTACCAACATGACCACCATAATTCAAATCGGTAATGCGAATGGCAATTTGGGTGCTAAAGGGGAACGTGGCTGGTAAGTTAACTTTCACTCGGTCCATAAGTGTAATTATTTAAAAATGCGATTAATGCATCGGTAGCTTTACGCCTGTGACTAAATGTATTTTTTTCTTCTATGCTCATTTCAGCAAATGTTTTATCGCTGCCAACAGGTATAAAAACCGGATCGTAACCAAAACCTTGTAAGCCCTGCTGCTTTTCAATAATATAGCCTTCGCAGATGCCTTCAAAAAAATAGGTTTTGCTATTGATGATAAGGGTAATTACCGTTCTAAACCTTGCATTTCTATTGCTGTGCGATGTAAGATTAGCAATAAGTTTATCAATATTTGCCTGAAAATCCCGGCCATCACCAGCATAACGGGCACTTTTAACACCTGGTTCGCCGTTTAAAGCTGCTACTTCCAATCCGGTATCTTCACTAAAACAGTTTTGTTGGGTAAGGTTATAAATGGTTTCAGCTTTTTCCTGTGCGTTGGCTTCCAGGGTATCGTGTGGTTCCGGAATATCAATATCAATACCTGCTTCTTTTAAGGTGATGATGTTGAAATGATCTCCAATTACCGAACGTATTTCTGTTACCTTATGCTGGTTGTTGGTAGCAAAAATGAGTATTGGCTTTTGCATGGTTGGTTAGGTATTTGATTTTTTGGTGGTTGTAATAATTACAGGTTTTTGCTGCCATTGGTTAAGCAGTACAAGAGTGCGACGCAAGTAAAGCCACATATTTAACTGATGCCGGGCTAATAATTAAATATTAAAAATAATTTTTAGTTTATCCCATAGCTTTCTTTTTTCGGCCTTTGTAGCATCGTCTGTGGCTTCGCTAAGCGTATTAGCCTGGGCGGCCATAAAAGTACAGCCTGCATGGTTGTATACCTGATAATCGGGAATTACAAAAGGTAATTGCAGGTCTTTGGCACTTACACTAAACAGGAATACTTTTTGAGGAGCCAATTGTTCTTTTATTTGACTGAAGCTTGCCGGGTTCTGATGCATATTTACGATGGCCACCGCGCCAATATTAAGTTTACAGGCAGATAATAATTTACCTAATGTGGCCAGCCAGGTGTCGTTTATATAGAGTGCAGATGCATCGTTGATAACAATGGTGATATGATTATTATTGTCACCAAAAAACCATTTTTTGGATGGGGTACTGGCTGCGGGTGCTTGTTTTTCTTTTTTGTTTGTAACTTGCTGGCGATTTACGGGTGCAGTGGTATCTTCTATTAATACCAAACTGTTTTTGTACAATCCTGCAATTACAATATCTGGCAATTGTGTTTCCATTTATATAAGAATGAAGTTAACCGTTGTTAGTTTTCTCTATTTATAGTTTATTTGCAACAAATTTAGCGATATGACAGCAGCACTTGACATTAATGTTACGAAGGCAGAACAAAGTAAGCTAAGCAATTTGAATTTGGAGAATTTGCCTTTTGGTAAGTTTTTTACCGATCATATGCTGGAAGCTGATTATGAGGATGGGGAATGGAAAAGTATTGAGATTAAGCCTTACCAGCCTTTGTTGCTGGATCCGTCACTTTCTGCTTTACATTATGGCCAATCTATTTTTGAAGGCATTAAAGCCTATAAGGATGAAAATGGTAATCCATTTATATTCAGGCCATATGATAATTTTAAACGTTTTAATACATCAGCTGCAAGGATGAATATGCCCGAAGTACCCGAGGAGATTTTTATGGAAGGTATGCGCAAGTTAATTGCACTGGATAGTAAGTGGATACCGGCTATAAAGGATCATTCCTTATATATAAGGCCATTTATGTTTGCAACAGATCCTATGCTGGGCGTAAAACCATCCGGCACCTATAAGTTTTTAATTATTCTAAGCCCGTCTGGCCCCTATTATGCTACACCCATGAAGATTGCAGTAGAAGAAACCTATACCAGGGCAGCACCCGGTGGAGTAGGATTTTCCAAGAATGCAGGTAACTATGGTGGCAGCATGCTGGCTGCTACGGTGGCCAAAGAGCATGGATATGATCAGGTATTGTGGACAGATGCTTTTGAGCATAAATGGCTGCAGGAAGTGGGTATGATGAACGTATTTTTTAAAATTGATGATATTATTATCACACCCTCTTTAGAAGAAGGCACCATATTGGCTGGCGTTACCAGAAGCAGCGCTATAACTGGTTTAGAGGAAATGGGATTTAAGGTAGAAGAGCGCAAAATAAGTATTGACGAGTTAGTAGAAGCCCATAAGGCCGGTAAATTGCAGGAAGTTTTTGGAACCGGCACCGCCGCTACCATTGCTTATATAAAAGAATTGAAATATAAAGACTATATCATGGAGTTTGATATTGCAGCTTTAAAAACAGCTACTGCCATTAAAAACTGGTTAGCAGCCATTAGGGAAGGAAAAACCGCCGATAAATATGGCTGGATCTATAAAATTTAAATAGTTAGGTACAAAAACAAAGTTCAAATCATAAAAAAGACGGTTTTCTGGGTAATTCTTGTAAAATTTTTTATTTTAATTTTCCTTTTTACAATATAGACCCTTACCTTTGCCGTCCCAAAATAATTGGTATAGAATGCCTACAATACAACAGTTAGTAAGAAAGGGCCGTGAAATAATCAGGGCAAAAAGTAAATCCAGGGCACTGGATGCATGTCCTCAAAGAAGAGGCGTATGTACAAGGGTGTATACAACAACTCCTAAAAAGCCGAATTCTGCGTTACGTAAAGTAGCCAAAGTTCGTTTAACCAATAAGATTGAGGTTATTGCTTACATTCCGGGAGAAGGTCATAACCTGCAGGAACACTCAATTGTACTTATACGTGGTGGTCGTGTTAAAGATTTACCAGGTGTACGTTATCATATTGTACGTGGTAGCTTAGATACTGCCGGTGTAAAAGACCGTAAAAAGAGCCGTTCTAAATACGGTACCAAGAAAGAAAAAGCAAAGAAAAAATAATTCATAAAAGTAATCTTCTGAGATATGCGTAAAGCGCAAGCCAAAAAACTACCGTTAGCACCGGATCCTCGTTTTAACGACAAACTGGTTACCCGTTTCATTAACAATTTAATGTGGCAGGGTAAAAAAAGTACGGCTATCATCATTTTTTATGATGCAATAGATAAAGTATCAAAAATCACTAATGAGGATGGTTATGAAGTGTGGAAAAAAGCACTTTCTAACGTTACTCCTGGTGTTGAGGTACGTAGCCGCAGAATTGGTGGTGCAACATTCCAGATTCCGTCTGAAGTTCGTCCTGACAGGAAAATTTCCTTAAGTATGAAATGGATGATTCGCTACAGCCGCGATAGGAACGGTAAAACAATGGCTGATAAACTTGCCAACGAAATCATCGCAGCAAGTAAAGGTGAAGGTGCTGCTTTCAAAAAGAAAGAAGATACCCACCGTATGGCTGAAGCTAACAAAGCTTTCTCCCACTTTAAAATCTAATTACAGATTATATAAGTAAAGCCGCTTGTAACAACAAGCGGCTTTTTTGTTTGGCCCAAAGCCATCGTATTTAAATGTTTACCAGAAATGCATTGTTTGGCCAGGCTTGAGGTAATCTATATGGCTTTACTTGCGTCGCACTCTTGTACGTTCATATCCTTACCCGGCAGTGGGTTGCTATGGCTTGTGTTGCAGCTGGTTTGGTAATGCACTATTAATACAATCCATTAAGTATGGTTGTTAATGAATTATGAATTGTATTGCCGGGGATTATTCCGTACCTCAAAGTGTGCGACGCAAGTAAAGCTGCGTTATGTACTATTGCCCGGTACAAAAGAGTATAAATGAAAAAGCCGCTTTATTGGAATAAAGCGGCTTTTTAAATGTAATTATCTTGGCTATTAATGCACCATAGAAGTTGGCTGATACATTAACTGATTTCTAATTGCAAAAGGCGTCGTACAGGTAGTAATAGAGAAATCCTTAAGATCTCTGGCCCTTCTAAGTATATCGTTAAACATACGTAGTGTTGGATTTGATGCGGGTCTTAAAGCTGCATCCCTCATCATAAAGCTATCATTCTCAGGAATAAAATCAAAATCAATAGCACCACCAGCGCCGGCCCTTCCGGATAAGAAACCTGATAAACTTGTTTCTGTACCAAAGAATACAGGATCTACATGGGTGTAATGTGTTTGTAATTCACCAGCATGACAACCTGTGCAGGTATTTAATGAAAATACGTGACGGGCAGTGGTGTTTTTAATAAAGTAAGGTGTATTTCTTTGCTCTGTACCATCCCAGAACCAAAGATTGGTTAAGCCAACAGGCTCTGCCAGTATATGTGCGGCTCCTGCTACAAAAGGCACATTGTTAAATGTATCTGGTACAGTATAGTTATCTTTTATAATGTTTTTTCTTTCCTGGTTAACATAAAGCACCATGGTTGCTACATCAGGATTGCCAACACCCCTTCCATTAAATTTGTCAGCAGGTATTTGAGAACATGTTGTTTCAATAAAATTACCTGTTATTGCATTTAATCTAAACTCCCTGAATTCAGCAGTATCACCAAGTGTTAAAGCCCTGTCATTTGTTCTTACTGTACTTAGAGAGCTTTGGTTGGTTTTATTTCTGTTAGAGCCAGATTTTGAGAACTGATCGGTGATGTTTTGTAAAGCTGCATTGTAGGCAGGTGTTCCCAAATCGTAGTTTTTTAAATTAAACCATTGGTCGGCCCATGAATGTAAAGAATCACATTTGTTGGGTTTAGGAATGGAATATTCCACAATCATAGTGAAATTCTCTTTATCTGTACAGTCGGCATTTATTAAACAGAAAGTAAACCTGCACTCACCTGCGGGAATACCTGCAAATCGGTCTCTTAAATCGAAACGGTTAAGTATAGCCGTTAATTTAAAAGGTGCAAACTTCATATCCAGTTGACCAGTAGGGCCTCCAGCTGCTTCACTTTTGGCAATCCAGGGGTTTAAAATTTTGTCTAATACCAATGGTCTTGGATTTACTGTATCACCATTAATGATTCTTCTAACTGCATAGTTAGTAAGCCATATTTTTATAAAATCTGATAATTCAGCATCGGTAGCTATATTTTGAGGAGTAGTTGAAGCCAACTGCCTGAATATCTCTCCAAAAGTCCATGGACCATTTACTACACCTGTTTGGGTGCAGGGATTCCAGGTTCTTGTGGGGTCCTCTACTACATTTAAATCTGTAATGAAAATACAATTTCTTCTTACAGAGTCAATTAACTCACTATTTAATACAGCGCCGGTGGCTGCTATAGATACTGGTTGAAATGCATCAAATTTGGCTGCATTAAAAGGTTCAGCAGCATCTGCATCAGCAGTAATCATACGATTTACAAATTTGTATGAAGCACCTGTTTTCTTTTGTTCAAGCGCCATTTTTACTGCCTGCTTTCTAAAGTCTGCAACATCAGCATAAATTTTGGCAGTATAAATACCGTCACCAGCTTTTTTATCATCGCCGATGCCATTGTCTTTTAATTCAATCTGGTTTTCGTCATCACCAATTACAATACTTGATTCTTTAAAAGATTCTTTTGAGTAAAAAGCCATTATTAAAATATGACTGTTGTCTCCCGGAATTCTTTGTACCAGCACATCTTCGGCTGCGGGAATCCTTTTTTTATTAGTTTTATCGGTATAGCTATACCAGTCAGCATTTGCTTCCAGGGCACTTAATTCCTGATCTGATAAGTTTTCATTATCATTCCAGTGATGGATAGCCAGCTTATTAGCGGCATTATTGCCGGTAATGGGGAACGCAAATTTGTTCCATGAAAGTAGCAGAGTTGTGAGGGCTACAACTGCAAAGACTGCCAGGGTTTTTGTTGTAAATTTCATAGTTGATGTTTATTACTTTAAAAATGTATTTATTCAATTTGGAAATTAGATCTTAATGAACGTAAATTTTAATGTTTAGGTTTTGAAAAGACTATACTAAAATGAATAATCGCACCGGAAAATTAGTTAAAAAAATGCATTTGGTAGGAATCTGAAAGAGGTATTAATAATAGATTAAACCAATTGAACTTGATTAAGGTATGTTTTTTAATGTCACACCTTTTATTAGGGTAATTAAAACCTCAAATGTGAAATAAGTTAAACTGATTTTAGGCTTATTTATGAAACAGGTTTGATTTTTAGGGCATTAACTTAAACAAAGCGTATTTAAAGTAGTATTATGTTTTTTAGATATTTATAAAATGCAACCCTAAAAATTAAGTAATTTTTAAATGAGATTTTTGGCTATTTTTTTCACTTTTTGGCTTTTCTCTGCCTTATGTGCCTGTATAAATTGATGTTAATTAGACAGTTGTTATGCAGTACAAGTGAGTGACACAACGATGCATCATAGTAGCAAAGCAGCTGATTTACTATTAATCTAACACCTTATGCAACTGGGCTATTTTTTTTGCATAGAGCTTTAATTGCGCCTTTTGTTCTTTTATAAAGCTATTTCCACCAAGATTACCTACTACTTTTTCCATTTCTTCTGGCGTATCATACACCATCTTTCTAAAATGGCTGCTAAAGTCTTTGGCCTTTGAATCGTAAATGCTTTTAACCATCCAGCTTTTGGTATCCAGGGCTTCCTGCAACAAGTCTTTTATTTGCAGGCTGCTCAACTTCTTTAAAGTTTGCCCGTTAATTTCGGCCAAACTGCTTAAGGCATGTTGCCTTTTTTGTTCCTGATAGCTACTTGCTTCTGTTTCATAAATCGCATGCAACATTTCCCATGATTTTATTTTTCCTGCTTTTACCTTAGTTTTTATAATATTTACGGCCGTTTCTTTAATAAGCTGTCCGCCAATATTGATCCAATTGGTTCGCATTTTACGGTTGGGAAGTATTTGCAACAGATGGTTGGCATCTCTTATGGGATTTAATTCCATACAATCTATAAGTGCAGAAATGCCGTAAAAACGGATCATTTGTATAAAAAGGTCATATGATTGCTGAATTTTTATAATTATCGTTTTGCGTTTGGCATTTTCAAAACCATCAGCAATTATTTCCAGTGAATTGATAATAGTGTCTTTATTTGCTAGTAATTGCCGCCCTTTTTCCATACAGGCTTCATCGGAGAACTTTTTGCCGGGATTTTCCCTTGTATAAAATGCTTTGCCGGTAAACAGTTCAAATAAACCAATGGCTGTAAACATTTCATTAATGGTATCGGGCGCCAAATAATCATATTCCATATGTTGAATGGGCTTAATACGTTTATCCCGGTCGGCATATTTCCAAGAGTTTCTTGCCAGCGCATACATATTATACATAAACCAGTAAGCAGGCATAATTACCAGCTTGTCATTGGCAATATCAATACTTACCAGTGAAAAGGGAATGGGAATATCGAGCTCGTAACTATAATCAGCCTTGGCCAAAATGGTAAAACTGGCAAACCTTGAATTGTGTTTTAAGCTAACACATAAGCCTGGCCAAAAGCCCCGGCCGGCAATAATTTCCCCATCGGCACCACGTGAGTTATGGTTAGAGCCAATGGTTGCCCCGGCAGGTATATTACTTTGACCCATTATAAGGGCAGCACATAAAAATGAATTATTATGGTGCTGCTCATGGGCTGGAAAAATCAGGGAGTTAAGCACCTCGCAGCAGGAAATGGTGGCGTTATTGCCCAAATACGAGTTAATTAAACGTGCCCCATATTTTAATTGTGAATTAGAACCCATTATAAACCTTACAGCTTTTACCCCATAAAAAACCCTGCAGCCAAAACCAATAATACCATTTACAATTTCGCAGCCTTCCCCAATTTGAGATTTGCCTTCAGGGCTTGAATTTATAGTGAGGTTCTTAAGTTTGTTAGCACCCTTAATATAGGCATCGCTGCCAATCCACACATCTTTTATAATAGCCGTGTTTTTAATTACGGTGCGATCGCCAATTTTACCGTAATAACCACGTTCTTTTTTAAACTCCTGCTCTGTTAATAACTTAAACTGCTGCAACAGGGCTTCATCATCGCGGTATTTACTCCAAAGCCAGGCATCGCCGGGCAGCATGCCATTAAAAGGAATTACACTGCGGCCACCATTTTCGTTGCATATTTCTAACCAAATACGTAACGATTCGGGTTCCCCTTCCTTAATAATACCATTGCCAAACTTAGCATGATCTGATGTGGCCAATTCATTTACATTAAATATAATTACCTCATTACCAATTACATAATTGGATAAATGGTTTACATTACTAATTACCACATTATCCCCTAAATCGCTGCTAATAATGGTTGAATTGTATAAACCCACAGCCAGTTTTATATCACTAAATTCCAGGCAGTAGGGTTCCAGTTTGCCAATACGTACCAATCCAAAAAACTTACAGCTCTTAACCAGTTCGGGGTTAAATGCATCGCTCACCAAAATTTTATTCCAATCGTCGCTGCTATTATTATTTCTAACCAATAACTCAATTTCGTAAGCAGATAAATGGCGGTAATTAATGCCACTGCGGTTTTGTATATTTCTCAGGTAATATTCATCTTTTCCGGCAGGTAAATATTCAGGCTTTATAAAATTATAGCCCAGCTGGTCTATGGGGCTTTTTTTTATCTGGTTTTCGGCCATATAATACGGATTTTATGTAAAACGAATGTATGTATTAACTTTTATATCAGGCTTATATAACAATTACCCGGTTTAGCCATAGTAGCAAAAGGCAAATTTGTTTATTATTAGCCCGGCTCTGGAAATAATAATTGAGCCCGGTTGCGTCGCACTCTTGTACGCCATAACTTATGGCAGCAAAAAACCACCTGCTGCAAGTATTCCCAAACAGGCTAAGCGAACAATAATCCAACTCTTAGGGTTATTTTTGCGTTGTGGAAAAAATGAATGAGATATTCGATTTGTTGTTTAAAAAAGTAAATGAAAAAGTAAGCCTTTCTGAAGCTGAGCAGGAAATATGTAAGAGCTTTTTTATTTATAAAAAGATACGCAAAAGGCAATACCTGCTGCAGGAGAGTGAGGTATGTAAATACACTGCTTTTGTTGTAAAGGGTAGTTTGCGTTTATATACAGTGAACGAAAAAGGGGCGGAGCATGTACTGCAGTTTGCGCTGGAAGGCTGGATCATTGCCGATTTATATAGCTTTATTACAGGGGAGCCATCATCCTATAATATAGATGCACTGGAAGATACGGAAGTACTTTTATTAAGTAAATCCGCGCAGGAAGAAATGGTGCAGCTGGTACCAGCCATACAACAATACTATTATTTGCTTATGCAAAATGCCTATGTGGCACTGCAAAGGCGTATGACCATTGCCATAAGCCAAACTGCTGACGAAAAATACAATAATCTGCTGGCCACCTACCCCGAGATTATTCAAAGGGTGCCACAGCATATGATCGCTTCTTATCTGGGTTTTAAACCCGAAACACTAAGCCGTATCCGCAGAAAAAATTTATAAGCGTTTTCTTGACAAATGTCAATGCTTTTTCTTGCGTATTCTCAATTGCCTGTAAATTAGATGTATGTACATTTGTATTATAAAATTACAAAACGATGAAAAAAGCACTAGTACTTGCTGTGATAGCATTCATAAGTACCTCAGTATTTGCACAAACAAAATGGACAGTTGATGCAGTACATTCTTCAGTAAAATTTACTGTAACGCACCTGGTTATTTCTGAAGTAGAAGGATCTTTTAAAAAGTTTGATGGTAGCATTACCGCTGCAAAACCCGATTTTACTGATGCCTCAATTAACTTTACTGTTGATGTTAATAGTATTAGTACCGATAACGATATGCGTGACAAGCACCTGAAATCAGACGATTTCTTTAATGCAGAAAAATTTCCGGCCATGACTTTTAAAAGCACTGGCTTTAAAAAACTAACCGCCAATAAATATGCATTAAGTGGTAACCTTACCATTCGCGATGTTACTAAACCTGTTGTGTTTAACGTTGTATATGGCGGTACAGTAAAAGATGGTTATGGTAATACAAAAGCAGGTTTTAAAGCAACTGCAGCTATTAACCGTTTTGATTATAATTTAAAATGGAATGCCTTAACAGAAGCTGGTGGTGCCACTGTAGGTAAAGATATTAATATGGAAATTCGCCTTGAATTTGCACAGGCAAAATAGTTTGGACATGAGAATTGTAAAAGCAGATGCCTGGCATCTGCTTTTTTTGTGGATATAACCCAAAGTTTTACGATTTACCTGCTATTTTAATCAGGCAGAGGTGTATGGGTATAAGTTTTTTTATAAAAATATCCACCGCAAATATTTCCGCAAACGTTACCGGTTTTTAGAAATGGCTTTACCATGTTTTTTATGTGGAACTAATATTATTTTTATTTGAGCAAAGCATTTACAATAATATTATTTACATAATTCTCATAGGCAGGCTTTCATAAAGTTGCTTAACGGGTCTATCTTTCCAGATTGACCCTCATTTTTTTTAAGGCCTTTGCTGCCATGAAAGTGGAACCATGAACCGAGCGTGGCAAGTAAAGCCTAATGGTAGTTCTACTGCTTTGGCCACAAAAAATAGCAATTCTTGTTATTGGTATTATTTAAATCTGTCTCCGTTAAACTGGAAATCTAACCAGGTAATTCTATTGGTGAGAAATGTTTTTAGATAAGCTACTTCTGCCTCGTACGAACCTGCCACCTGAAAATTGAGATACACATTGGTTTGTAAAATTGGCCAGGCAATAAAATTGGTTTTTTGAGAAATGGATAGTTTGGCTGCCAGCTCATCAACATAGGCTGTTATCGTTTTTACCTTATCGGTTTTAACTGCATTCCAACGGTTGCGAATGGCAATGCGAAAAGCGGGGTCTTCCATTAAGCGCCGTATCCATACTTTGGGTTCGTGCGCCACATCTATCATTAAGGCATTTACCACATTACCCAAACGAATATCGTTATTGGCGGCAATATCAAAATCCCATACCGGGCCGGTATATATTTTTGCATTATCCCTGTCTTTATACATATAGGTACTCCAAAACGTATCGGGGTTGGCAATAATTTCATTCACCAGGTACCAGTTAATATAAGAATCAATATCAAAATACTGTTTATAGCCTGTTGCGGCATTATCAAATCCAGCGGAGAATAAGCTGTTTTCGAACATGCCTACATAATTGGTTATATAGTTACGCTGGACATCGTTTATGTCTTCATCATCCGGGTAGTGAACGGTAACCCCCATGCCTAAGGGTGTTAAAAAATTTACCGGCTCTGCATAAGAAAAACCATCCATTTCAAATAAATAACCACCACTAATGCCTGGCAATGTAGTAGTAGCTATATCCTGTTCGGCAATATTTACCTTGTCATCATCTACATCTATTTGTTCCACCAGTTCATAGTTGCCAATATACTTGCCATTTAAAATCACATCGGCATAGCGACTATCGGTAGTATAAGCCAGCCCTAAACGCCGGCTAAGTTCAAATGCCACTTCGTTACGCATTAATGTTTTATCGGCATAGTTGGCCAATAAAACCCATTGTTTACTGGTATGCATTTCCAATAAACCTGCTTTTTTCTCCAGTTTAAATTTATAGGGTTGTTTTGGCATACCCCAGGTTGAGTTGCCTCTGCCTCTTATTTCCAAATTGCCCTGGTATTGTTCTGTACCCGGCATACCGGCTTTAATACTAATATTACCGGCAACATAATCTACTGTACTTACTATGGGTGTATTGTTGGTAGAAATATAAATGGCAGGCAGTTTGGTATCTGTAAAAACAATATAGCAGTTTTTGGTACGCCCATCCTGGGCTGTAATAGTGTACACCACCAGTTTGGTAAAATCCTGAGCGGTTACGCCAGATTGTTGTACAGTATTATTTACGGTAACTTTTATGCCATCGCTGCCAAAGTCGGGGATTAAAGCACTAATATCAGTACCAGAAAAAGTAGCGGCATATACCGTATCGTTTTGAATGGTGCAGGTTATATTTTGGTACAGCGTTTTATTTTTAGCCGTAGTAAATTGAAATGAGGTAATACCTTTAATAGCCGCTGCGGGTGTTACGTCCTTTGTTTTACTGCAACCCAACACCATTAACAAAACCATACACGTAACACCAATTTTACCCAATTGCTTATTCATATTACATTTTAAACTTTAATCAGGAGCTACCTATAAAAAGCAAGGCTGTTTTAATAGAAGCCCTTGAAAAAGTGTTAGAAATTATTTTATCTCAACAATAATAAAAAGCAGGTTTATTAACCCAGCTATATCTAAAGCATACAGCATACTTGCGTCGCACTCTTGTACTGCAACAAATAATGCTGCTTATCTAATCAATGTTACTGTGCCTTTTCCTGTTTGCTTGTTATTATTATAGTCTGTTAAATCAATTATCCAAACATAAGTTCCCATATCCATTTTTACGCCTTTCAAATTACCATCCCATCCGTTTCGGGGATTGGTTGTTTCAAATATTTGCTGCCCCCAGCGGTTAAAAACAACCAGATGAAAGGTTTTTATAAACTCAGGATATTTAACCCTAAATATATCATTAAGCCCATCACCGTTAGGGGTAAAGGCTGTAGGCATTTGCAAAATGCATGCACCTGTTTTAATCAAAATATCATCTGTTGTTGACCCGCATTTATTGGTAGCAGTAACATAATAATACCCTGTATCCTTAATGGTTAACTGAGGCAATACGCTACCGTCTTGCCAAATATAGGTAATGTCGCCTGCTAATGATGGGTGTAAAACCATTTCCTGCCCCAGGCATAGCAGGGTATCATTTCCTAACGTGAAAAATGGTTTTGTAATGTAGTTGATATTAATATCATCAGTTGCAATACACCCGTTTAAATTAACGCTAACATGGTAGCTGCCTGCCTGTTTTACTGTATATTGAGATTGGGAACTATTATCCTGCCATAAATAGGTGGCACCGGTATTAAATGCATTCAAAGTCAACATATCAGTTATACAAAGTGTGGTATCATTGCCCAGCGTTACAATGGGCAATGGCTTATAAGTAACTACAATGGAGTCTTTGGTGGCGCAGCCGTTGGCAGTGGCAATTACAGCATAATTCCCTGGGGAGCTAATAGTATAATTACCCAATGTGTTGCCATCATTCCATAGATAGCTGGTGCCAGCCTGGTTAAAATTAAAACTAAGCACAGTGTTTTGGCAAAGGGTAGTATCGGGGCCTAATTCAATCACCGGCAATGGCGATACGGTAATGGTAATACTGTCTCGGCCTATACAACCATTATTATCTGTAACGCGAACAATATAATTTCCGGTGGTGCTTGCTGTAAAAACGGGTTGTATGCTGTTGTCTTGCCATAAATAACCACTTCCATTTATAATACCGGCATTTAGCAATACATGTTCACCGGTACAAATACCGGTATCGTTTCCTAAATTAATAATGGGTAAGGGAAGATATTGCACCATAATGGTATCCATATTTATGCATCCAGCATACTTGTAATGCACCCAATAGTTGCCTGTTTGCTGCACCTTAAAGCTGCTTGCAGTGGAACCATCCTGCCATATAAAACTTCCTCCGCTTACATTGGGTTGCAATAGTAATTGTTCGCCTGTGCATAATGCTGTATCTGCACCTAACCAAACAGGTACGTGGGCTGCTACTGTAACATGAATCGTATCGTATAAAGTACAGGCACCATTGGTAACCTTTACCCAATAGCTGCCGGTATTTTTCACTATGATTTGTTGGGTGTTGGCTCCGGTGCTCCATAAATAAGTGGCATTGGCAATATTGGGCTTTAACACAATACTATCTCCCTCGCAAATGGTTGTGTCAGCGCCCAGAGAAACTGTTTCTCCACTTACGTAGTTAATGGTAATGGTATCTTTTACTATGCAGCCATTAAAGCTTACCGAACCCCAATAGGTACCCTGCGATTGTATTACCAAACTATCATCGCTACTACCATCACTCCATGTATATTCCGGATTCCAGAAAGAATTTTTTTGCGGCAATAAATGCAAGGCTAACGTGGCGTTATTGCATAAGGTTGTATCTGCCCCAAAATCTGCACTCGGATAATATTGATAGTATACCCCAATGGTATCACTTGTAAAACACCCATTGCTATCATTGGCACTAATAATACAATAGCTGTCTTTGTAAATAAGAGAGTCTTTTGCACTGCTTCCGTTTTGCCAGGCTATATTGGTATAACCATCTGGGATAGTTAATAAATAGGTTGTTTTTGGGCATAGAAAAGTATCTTTTCCCAGATATAGTTTTTTTGCTTTATCCTCAACATTAATATAGCCATATCCATCCGGACAACTAAAGCCGGTGCTGCCAGTTAACACACTATATACGCCAGCTTTTTTAACGGTAATAGATTGTGTGGTATCGCCTGTATTCCATTGGTAACTTTCCCAGCCATCGGGTGCTTTTATGGTAAATGAACCAAAACAAATAGCTGTATCCTTACCTAAATCCAGGGTGGCTATGGCAGCGGCTTTTGGGTCTTTAATAAAATCATTTACAAGATCCGGAAAGCCAGACATTACAATGGGCAAATAGGTAGGGTTTACATTACACGCAAATTTTGGCAGGTTGGGGCACATAACAGCGCCGGTAAATTCCTGGTATTCGCCATCAACCAATTTGGTGTTTTTTGAAATATAGATTTTCCCATCTGGTGCCAGCTGCATGGTAAACATAATGCCATTGGGTTCGCTATACACTTTTGTTAAGGAGGCACCCACATCTGCTTCATTTAAATCGTATTGGTAAAGGCTTTCCCAGTTTAAATAATAAAGTTTGCTATCGTCTGGCGAAAACTGGATTTTTGAAACTGATTCCTTTGCCGGCAGTGTACGATAATTACTAATAATGCCTGTGGCATTATCAAAATTAAATAGCTGTATTACATTAGGTGTTACGGCGGAATATCCTGCCAGTCTATCACCGGTATGCGATGCGGTTAATGTACCTTGTACACTGTAAAATCCACCATTTACAACGGGACCAATATTACTATACACAGCCGGCTGTACCCCATTGGAAGTAAATAAAAATGCCATATAAGTATTGGATGAATACCCATGTACAATTACCCAAACATCTTTTCCATTGGCATGTTTTACAGTGGTAATTTGCCCGGTAAACCCGGCTGTAATTTGGTTGTTTATTTCTGCAAAATCTCCTAAGCCATTATTTAGGGTAAGGTCTACAATAGAGTATCCCAACCCAATGGCATTGGGGCAACGTACCTGCAAACCGGTTTCCTGTTGTAACAAATCAGCACCTGCATCCTGAAACTGAACCACATAAAATTTATTCGGGTTATCACCAAATGGTATAATATGGTACGAATATTCATCCGGGCAGGATCGTAAAAAATAATCGTTTGGGAAAGATTCGAAATTTTTACTAAACGCCAAACGATTGGCTACCAAAAACCGCATTTCACCGGTTGCGGGGTCGGAGTAGGAGATGCCTGCATTTCCGAAACTCCAATAATAATAGTTAAAAAAATCAGTTTCTGGCGGTACCGGGTTTATATAATCATAAAAAATTTCCGGGTGCCCGGTTTTAAAACTAATCATGGAGTTACGGCCATTATACCAATTTGTCCACTCCTTTTGTGCATGGGTACAAAAAGGCAAATAACAAAATATTATGCCGTATAACAACCATTTTTTCATGTGGTACAAAGTAATAGTTTATAATGGTTGATACAGCACCATTTATATAATTTTATGTAGCCGGCTATAGATTATTAATGCAGCTTTTCTTGCCACGCTCGGTTCAGGGTTCGGGTTACATGGCAGCTAATTAATTACATGCTTATTATGCCTGTGTGTTTATAATAAACCCTTTCCGTAACTAAAAGTTTTGCAGCAATATTTGTTACAGTACAAGAGTGCGACGCAAGTGCAGCTGATTGATGAACTGCTGTTTGGTTCAAAAAATTGCTTCCTAATTTGTATGGTGGAATGGCTTTATCTTATTGGTTTTGTATGGTTCTGGTTAATACACTTCCGTTATAGAATTGTACCATTTTTACCGATGTATTTAATTGTACAAACCTGGCGCTCTGCGATAAGAATGAACTGCCAAAATAAAATTCCTCCTTTCTTTTGTTGCCATTTTGTAAAGTAATAAAAGCCATTGTTTCCTGTGGTTGCAAAGGAATATTTTTAGCCGTATTATTATTGCGGAAAACCTGCAAAGGCCCCTGATTTTGTGCGCCTACAATAGCTGTTTGCTGATTGATGCTCAGGGTTAACAGGCCCTTGCCATTGCCGGGGATAAATATGCCGCTTTTAGCTGCTTTTATAACGGTAAAATTGCCCTTGCCATCACCCGCAAGCAATAAACCATTCAATGCATCATTTCTACCCAAATCTGGCGACATCGAAAATTCGTTGCCGTTTAATGCAATATCTATATTGCCATCGGCATTAAAATCTTTTGCTACTATACCATATACCGGCGACCATTGTGCCTGTGCCGGTAAAGCATGTAGAATAAATTCGTTGTTGCCCTTATTTTCTATCCATGAACTGGAAAAGTTGGTGGCACTCAAATGCAATTCATTATCCCTGTTTAGTGGCTTCAATACATCGCTCATAGTGGCTTTGCCGTAGAGCGAATAATTATTGAATTGTTTTTTAATCAAAGGCATTTGCTCGGCCAGCTGGTCACGGGATGCAGCAGGAAATTCCTCCTTTTCTCCATGTGGCTTTATAGCCCTTTTAAAGCTTAACAGCACGTCAAATCCATTATTGCCATCATAGTCTTTTGCATACAAATTTACAGGCTCAGTTTCACTGGCTTTATATAAGCCGTTTAAACCATAATTGCCTGCAATAAAGTCCATATCGCCATCATTATCTATATCAGCGGAAGTAATACTGTTCCACCAGCCAATGGCTTTGCCGGCAGGCGTTTCGAGCGGTATAAAATGGCCCTTGTTGTTAGTGAAAAAACGAATACCCATCCATTCGCCGGTAATAATTAAATCAGGGTCGTTATCATTATCAATGTCAGAAAAAACGGCATCCGTTATCATGCCAATATTTTCCAAATCTGGTGCCAATGATTGTGTAGCTAAGGAAAATTGTACTTTGCCATTGCTGCTATTATTTACCAACAAATAGCCTGATTCAGGTTTGGGATATTCGCCGGGAATAACCCTGCCGCCAACAAATAAATCCAGGTCTCCATCGGCATCAATATCTGCAGCCTTAACGCAACTTTTACTGCCAGGCAATGCAGGTATGGCAAGTGTATCTGCCACAAAATTACCCTTGCCATCATTCAGGTAAAGTTTATCGGCATAGGCTGCATTTCCTTTGGCCAAAGCAAAGCCTGATTTTGTGATATAAACATCAGGGTCAGTATCATTATCTGCATCAAAAATACAGATGCCACCATCCTCTGTTTGCTGCTGTTGCATTAACTGGGTAAATAACTGAAGGCCAAATTTTCCATCTGCTTTTTGTATAAATAATAATGGGGGTTGTTTGGTACCGCCGGCAGTTATTATGTCATCCAGGCCATCGGCATTTACATCAGCTGCTGCAATGGCCGGGCCATAGGAGGTAAATTTATGAGGTATAAGCCGTTGGCTATTAAAGTCAACAAAATCATTTTGTTCATGTAAAAAGCCAAGCCCGGTTTTACTGGTAATATTGCTAAACCAATTGCCTGTTGCCAATGCAGGTGGAATAATGCCATTTTGTTTTTGTGAAGTTGCATAATTTACCAATAAAGTTTGATTGGTATTTACCTGCTGTTGAACTGTTTTCTTCCCATCAGGCCATGTAATAACCAGGGAATCGATGATAGTAGTATTGCCAGTGCCAAAATGCAACACCTGCTCCATGGTTGACATATAGCCCCGAAATGGTGAATACTCAGCCTGTTGGTGATTGCCCTTGTAAAATATATCAGCCGTGGCACCAATGGCATTTCTATTGCTGCTATCGCCTTGTAGTTGAATACGTAAAAAATTAGGTGGGTTTTTCTGTTGGTTAATGGTGTTTTCTAAAATAGAAGCCGGCATATTGGTATTGTTAATTACTACATCCATATCCCCATCTCCGTCAAAATCTGCATAGGCAATCCCAGATGAAAAAGTGGGCATATCCCAACCCCATTGTGTTGTTTTATCAGTAAATGTGGCATCGCCGTTATTGCGATAAATATAATTGCTTAATTGTACTGCAGGTAATTTTTGCAAAAGTTCTTCGGGCTTTAAGTTGCTGTTTTGTTCCCGGTAAGCAATAAAATCAAGATCTGTAATATCTTTTGGTAAACCATTGGTTACCATCAGGTCTTTAAACCCATCCTGGTCTACATCCAGCAACAATGGGGCCCAGCTCCAGTCAGTAAATGCAATGCCGCTATAATATCCTGTTTCGCTAAAATAGGGGTTGGTTAAACTATCCCCTTCAATAATGCCCGGGCCCATATTTATTTGTAGGGTATTGCGCACTGTTTGATAGGGAAACCCAAATTGTTTTGTATATAAATACCAATTATAATCTACCGGGTTCATCATCATTTTGCTTCGGTAATTATCTTCGGCGGCCATATCGGTTTCAATAATATCTACCAATCCGTCATTATTAATATCACCCGCATCATTTCCCATGGCGTTTAAACTGGTATGTTTAAAATATTGTTGCACCCTGTTGGTAAATGTGCCGTTTTTATTGTTGATGTAAAGAATATCTCCTGATAAATAATCGTTGCTTACCAGCACATCTTTCCATCCATCTTTATTAATATCCAGAACATTAACGCCCAATCCATAGCCTTCCCATGTTATACCAGCCTGTTTTGAAACGTTGGTAAAATAAGCATGTTTTAAAGTGGGGTTATAATCATTTCTGTACAATCGGTCGGTTGTTGGTGCGCTTCCATCGCTTCTTGGTGTACGAAAAGTATTGGGTCGTTCCTGATTTAAATCGTTTACCAATAAGTATACATCCAGGTCGCCATCATTATCATAATCAAAAAAATTGGCCATATGGGTACTGGTAGTATCTGCAAGGCCATATTCAGCAGCCATATCTTTAAAAAATGGTAGTCCGGTATTGCCTTTAAAACCCTGATTGATATATAATAAATTTTTACGCTGCTCCGGGTTTTGCCAGGTAGATGCACAAACATACATATCCAGTAAACCATCATTGTTAATATCTACAATGGCCACACCGCGGCACCAGCGTTTATCTCCACCTACGCCGGCTTGCTCTGTAATATCTTCAAAATGAAAATTGCCCCGGTTAAGGTATAATTTATTACCGCTAAGGCTGGCTGTAAAATATATATCCGCCATGCCATCATGATTAAAATCGCCAATACCCACGCCACCTCCATTGTACAGGTATTCGTAATTCAACATGTTAATCATGCTATTCTCGGTAATAGAATTACTAAAACTAATGCCGCTTTCTTCGGCAGAAATAGCTTTAAATAGCACAGGGCTATTGGTATTACAGGCAGAAGCTATAAAAATTAAAATAGTACAAGCAATGGCTATACGCATAAACAACTTTTATTGGAGAATTAAAAGTAAAGATTCCTCTTTTAATCAGTTCATGCATAATTAACACATGAAAGTAAAATGGGGATAAAGGCGTGTATTGATGTATTATGGGCCCGGCTATTAGTAATGCATCGGGCTTTACTTGCGTCGCACACTTGTACTTAGGGTTAAGGGGCAGCTAAAAGACAATAGGTTGCTATTAAATAAAAAACGCCGCAGTAAAACTGCAGCGTTTGAATATAATTAATATCTGTTTCTGTCTCGGTTGGGATATCCACCACCACTGTTTCCGCCACCTCCACGGTAACCACCACCGCCACCACCACTTGGTTTTTTGGGGCGATCTTCAGCTTGTTTAACAACTAATGGTTTTTTACCCAGTGCAATATCATTTAAGCCATCAATGGCTTCTTTGGCTTCATCATCATTTTCCATTTCTACAAAACCAAATCCCCGGCTTTTACCGGTTTCTTTATCAATAGCCACTTTTGCAGAGTTGATCTTACCAAATTTCTCGAAGATTTCTTCTAATTCGGCGTCATCTAGGTCGTATGGAAGGCCAGCAACAAATAAATTCATAGTGATGTTTTTTGTAAAGGTACAAAACAAAAATGGCTTTGCTTTGGTGTTTTAGGTAATTTATATGTCATAAAACCAGCTCACTGTAATTTCTTGTGCTGTAATTATGGCCTTAGATGCTGCTTATTGTAGACATTATCTAAAATATTGCATTTAATGCAACTGCTAAAGCGGTAAAATAAACCACGATAAATACCAGCAGATTTTTTTTGCCAGCCAATTTAGATTTTGCCCTTTGCTTTACCGGGCTGTAGCTACTGTTGCTATACAAAAAATTAGCTGAGTAACCTGCGTTCATCTGTGTTGTGGTAAATGCTTGCTGCATAGGATTGATGTTTTGGATATTAATTGATATTGGTGACCTGCTGGTTAAACAGGAAGACTAAATTAGTTTACCTGTGTTTAGGTATTGAGCACAAATACCTTAATGAATAGCCGTATCAGACAAACTTTTAATGTGTGTTTTTATTGGGAGCAAACCATGTACTGGTATGTTTATGAATTTGCTGCCATTTTGTTGCCGCACAAGAGTGCGACGCAAGCGGTGTTGCATTTGGAATTTACTGCCGGGTTCAAAAAAATTATCTGAGCAGTTGTACCCAACCAGAGATAGGCTCTTTTCTATAGCCGTCGTTTAAATGCAGCACATAATAATAAGTGCCTGTGGGTAATGGCTTATTGTTATAAGTGCCATCCCATGGTGTGGGATAGCCTGTAGTGCTGAATACAATTTGCCCGTTGCGGTTAAATACTTCCAGTTTGGCTGCGGCGAAAGAGTACAAGCCATCTAATTGCCATTTATCGTTTATGCCATCTCCATTTGGAGAGAATGCATTTGGAATGCCTATTTTTTTAAGCACTCTTATATAAATAGCATCTGTGGCAGTACAATCATCTGTAGTAGTTACGGTTAGCGTGTAAGTGATATCCAGTTTTGGACTTGCCACAGGCTGTTGGGCACCTGAATTATTTAAGCCGGTAATGGGAGCCCATGCATATGTTTTAATATCGCCGGTGGTAATGGGAGATAAAATTATGCTGCTGCCTTCGATAATCACCTGATCCTCGCCTGCATTGGCAGATGGGGTTGGGTAAACGGTAATAGGCTGTTCCGCATAGCTAATACATCCATTAAAAGCAGTATATGTATAGCGAATGGTATGTGTGCCAATACCCGCTGTAGTAGGCGAGAAGTAGCCAATGCTGCTGACACCTTCACCGGTAAATTCACCTGCACCATTTATGCCCGAAGTTTCAGTAGCGGTATTGATAGTAAAGCCGGGCTTTTCTAAACAAATATTTTGTACTGGCGTAAATACCACTACCGGACTTGGATTAATTGACACATCCAGCGAGTCACTATCTATACATCCATTAGCTGTAATGGTAAGAATAAACCTGCCTGCATCAGCATAATTAGCACTTGTAATGGAAGGGCTTTGCTGTGTTGAGGAGAAATTATTGGGTCCGCTCCAGGCATAAAAACTATTGGGTGCTGTATTGTTATTGGTAAACTGGAACAGCTGGTCAACACAGCCAAAAACCTTTGCACTTATACTGGCATCCGGAGCCTGATAAACAATGGTATTAACCGTATCTGCACTACTGCAATTAAGCAAAGATGTGGTTAAAATATAAGTGCCTGTTGCTGCGGTAGCGGGCTGATTGATGATTATGTTTTGCTGATTGCTATTAAGGTTATTGGGGCCTTTCCAATTATAACTGGTACCCGGTAATGTTGTGGCGGCATTTAGGGTAAGAATGGTATTGGTACAAGCGGTGTTGCTAATGGTAGCCTGCGCCTGTGGAATGGGGTTTACAGTAACCTGTACACTGCCCACAGAATCGCCACAGGCAGGGGCGTTTACGGTTAAAGTGTACTGGCCGGTTAATGAAAGATCTGCATTATATAATACGTTACGTTGTTTGTTACTGGTGAAACCGTTGGGGCCAAGCCAGGAAAATGCTGCTGTATTGTCTAAAGCCCAGGCAGGAATTGGTGTATCTAACACGATAGAATCGCCGGTGCAAAAGGGGCTTGCTGTAAATGGGTGTGCACCCGGATTAACATCTACCCGAATAGTTACTGAATCTTTTATAATACAACTGTTTCTGGCAATGGTTACATTGTATTGACCGGTGTTTTTGCCAAATGCAGTAAAGGACGGATTTCTTAAAGTGCTGCTAAATCCAGCAGGTCCGCTCCAGTTATAGGTAACTCCGGCTCCTGCATCGGTTGCATTTAATTGCAAAAGCTGTCCAGCACACAAACTGTCTGGTGCGGTTACAGTGCTAACTGGTATATCACTTACTAAAACCGTAATACTGGTGGTATCTATTTTACAGCCGGCCTTGGTGGCAATACAGGTATATATACCAGAGTAGGCCGGTATAGCATTGCCAAGCACAGGGTTTTGATCAGTAGAACTAAAACCCTGCGGTCCGTTCCATTGAAAGGTAACATCGTTGGTGGCGCCCACATCGCAGGTAAGGTTTAAATCCTGACCCGTACATAATGACCCATTTAATGGTGTATTACTACCGGCAACTGCAGTTAAACTATTATAATCGCTAAAATAGCCATACCTGCAGCCCGTTTGTGCATCACCATGAATTATACTTAATTGAAATGCCTGCAGGTTGTTTTTTACAATAGCGGCAGCACCGGCAGCTAATTGTGCCGTACTAAGCTGGATGCGGGCATATTTCCAGGCACCATTGGTATTTGATACATCGGTAAATTGGCTAGAATTAATGGTGCTGGTATTGCCATTAAATGTAAAACCTGCTTCTCCACCTTTTGGCACAAGAATATTCATAAACAAAGGCTCCGTAGTTGCCCTGGTAAAGCCCACTGTTTTAGAACCGGTACATTCAATTTGTGGCAATAATGCTTCTGCCACTTCGCAGCCAAAGCCAGATAATTGAAATACATAGGTAGGCTTGCTGGTTTCTATATAAAATACGTTATTATAAGATTTTTGTAAAAAGGTTTCTCCTTTTTGTACATTTCTTGTTAATGCGCCGTTTACATAAATGTCAGTATTGTCTTCGGTACCTAAAATAAAAATATTATCAGTAGGCTGGCCTAATGGAATGTTTAAATAACCGGGTAGGGTAATATACTTGGTACCAATCAGATTAAGAGGTACAATTTGGTCGCCCCCAATATCATAGCAGCCTCCATAACCGCCACCGGTAATTGAATCATCTTTTACAGTTATGGCAATGGGTTTATCTGCAGTTACTACAGAGCCCATCAGGTGTTGATTGCCCGTAAGCCCGCTGGCTACTGCCGAATAGGTTTCGCCCTTATTTAAAACAATGGTAAATGGTACACCTGCCTGATGACCCGTTATGCCATTCTTGGGAGTAATGGTAACTGTGGTATTATTTTCGGTGGCAACAATATCAAATGATGAATTGGCGGGTGGCGTAAATACCACATTATCCATAATGTTTTGCGATGGAATCATAAAACTCTTACCCAACGCATTTCGCCCTTTTAGCGAGAATATATCTGTATTATTGGTTCTGCCTGTTTCGTAATAAGCCGTTATAAAGGCAGATGATCGAATATATATGCCGTATTTTAATTTTTGGTCGGCGGGTTTGTTCTCAATAATATCTATAGAGGAAGTAAGGTCCAGTGTTCTGGAGCTATTGGCGTTTAAACTTATGGTAATGGGTGCAAAACTGCTATTGGCCGGTTGCGATACCACAATAGTAGCTGGTTTGTCCAAAGAGGTAAAGCGAAGAAATATCGGTCTGTCGCCATGGGTGCTGGTTACCTCGGGTGCCACAAACCAAAAACTGGTATCTGTTTGGGCAAATATTTTAAAACTGCATAGCAGGCAAATAGCAACCGTACATATTTTTTTCATCAAACCTCTTTTCTTTTGCACGAAAGGTAATTAATACTCTTAAGAAACTACTTTTCCGGTTTATTGTTGTGTGTAAAATTTCTTTGTAATAAATAATTTGGGCGTTCCCCTGCGGGGCCGGGCTTTTCGCTGCAAGTCCTCGCCACCAGTGGTGGCTGCGGGCTTTACGCTGCAATCCCTAACGCATTTTATAGTATACACTTACGCTATTGTAAAACAATATTTTTAATGTTAATTTTAGCCATGGCAATAACAACTCCAGTTTATACAAAAAAATCTTTGCTGGCTGGTATACTATTTTGTTTGGCATTGGTTTTTGGTGCACTTTTATTGTCGGCCGTATATTTAATGCCTTTTTTAAAAGCGCATCAGGTGGCGGCCGATTTGGTATTTCTTTCCTCCAGGTTATTATTATGGCTGGTGTTGCTGCTTTTGTATTTGTATGTTATAAAAACGGAGGCTGGTCCATTTTTGATTTGGGGTAATACCACTTTAACAATAAAGAAATCCATTATGCTGGTTGCAGGCATATTATTGGGTATTTTTTGCTGTGGTATGCTGTCGGCTATAATTGCCAAAGTATTTGGATGGAATATGCAAAGTGCCAGATTTAATGAGGCTGTAAAATTATTTATTCATTATCCTTATCTGGTATATTTTACTGCTATAACCGCTGGTATTACTGAGGAATTGTTGTTTAGGGGGTATTTGTTACCCAGGTTGCAATTGCTGGTAAATAATTCAATGTTTTCTATACTGCTTTCTTCCTTGCTTTTTGGACTTTTACATTTTGGCTATGGCACTTTGTTTAATATGCTGGGGCCCTTTTTTATGGGAATTGTATTTGCTTTTTTTTATAATAAATACAGGCATATGGGTATTTTAATTATTGCACATAGTTTATGGGATATATTGGCCATTCTTGCCAAAACATCGGTAGCTCCATTGAAATAGAGGCGAGTGGCAGGTGATAAAATCTTTGCTGCATATAGGCCCGAACGTACAAGAGTGCGACGCAAGAATGCATCATGTATAGGTTACTGCCTGGCACAAAAAATGGTTAACTATAGCGTATTAGTGCAATGCGTATTTAAACCGTTGTTTCGTTGAAATGAATAATAAATGTAGTGCCCTTATCTACTTCGCTTATGGCATGTATGTTTCCACCAAGTGATTCTATTTGGTTGCGGGTTATAAATAGGCCCACGCCTCTGGCATCTGGATGATTATGAAATGTTTTGTGCAAGGAGAACAATTTATTGCCATGTTTAATCATGTCAATGCCTTGTCCGTTATCGGTACAAACCAAAGTAATAAGGCCAGTTTCGCTTATATTAGTTTCGAAATATATCTCTGGAATACGATTGGGTGATGCATATTTAAGTGCATTGGTTAACAGGTTTAACATAATGCTTTCCAGATAAACTTTGGGATATTGTACCTGAGGGCAACTGGTAAAATTGTAAGTAATTTTTGCTTTTGCATCTGTTATTTGTGCATATAAACTTTCTATTAAATGGAACAACATGTCTTCGAAACTAAGGTTGGTTCGTTCAATATCAGTATTGGTAGTAATGTTTACAACCTGGGTAAGTTCCTGCACTGTGGTGGATAATTGCGCCTGCACATCAAATATTTTCTGCATCACAAATGTTTTTACTCCATCATTTTTTTCTTTCTTGTATAAGGCTGTTAGGGCATGCAAATTGGCAATAGGTGAACGCAGGTTATGCGATACCATGTAAGAAAAATCCTGTAACCTTTTTCTTTTTAATTCAAGCCTTTTGGTTAACTGGTTTAATTCCTCAATGGTTTGAATTAGTTTAATTTCATTGTTTTTACTTTCACTAATATTTTTTGTAATAGTTAAAACCGATTCAACTTCGTTATTGGATTGATTGATTAAAGGAATCATTTGAACAGCAAAAAAGGCAATACCCTGTTTTTCTGTAACACTTTCTATTTCATATTGTAAAGAAGTGGCTGTACTAAACACTTTTTTTATGCTTTCGGTAAATTGGTGGGTATGCGGGTGATTGGGCAATACTTCGTACGGGGTTTTACCCAGGTAAAAATCCAGGCTGGTTGAAGTAAGTGTTTGCATAGATTCGTTAATGAATTCGTATTGCAAATGTTTATTAAAGCGAGTAATAATATCGGGATTGTTGTTTACCAATGCCTTAAACCTGAGTTCACTTTCCTGTAATGCGGCATTGGCTTTGGTAAGTTGTAAGGTTTGTTCTTCAATTATTTTTTTTAGTTGTGCCGGTGTTTTTAATTCCAATGCTTTTGGAATATTTTTTATAAGTACGTAAACAGTAATCCAGGATATAATGGCTGTAATAAATAAGAACAGCGCATTTAAACGATATACCGGAAACCAAAACATAATGGCATCGGTAAAATGGGTGATGCCACAGCCTATTATAAAAAGATTAAACCATGTGAAAATATTTAGAAAGGGCAGGTCCTTCTTTTTTCTTATAAAGGAGAATATGAGAAAGGGTATAGTAAAATAGGCTGCCCAAATAGCCAAATTGGAAATAATGTACAACCAGCCATGCATTTCGGTCCATTTCCCACACATCCATCTGGGCATAAATCCGCTTGTGTCGAAAAGGGTTTTAAAAAAATCTTCAATTGATTGCATAGTTGTTTGTTTACAAAAAATGATGGATAAAACAAATGTTGAACTTTGCCAAATTTGGCTAAACTAAAAAGCAATTCTTAAGAAATTGGAATGGCTTTTTTGGGTATTGAATTCTTTTTAGAAATATAAATCTACACTAAAATGGAAGTTTTTTAAACCTTACCAAATTACACAAATTAGTTTGAATTGTTATATGTGAATTATATAAAGTAGGAGATTTATTGTAGCTTGCATTAAATCTCAGTCCTTAATGTTGAAACGATTGCTTGTATCCATTATCTTATGGTTAGCTATGCCTGTTTTAAAGGCACAGGTAAATTTTACATCCTCTAATTTGCCGGTTTTTGTTATAAATACCCATGGTCAGTATATTCCCGACGAGCCAAAAATTACGGCCGATTTAGGTGTAATCAATAATGGCGCAGGTAAACGCAATAACCTTGGCGATGCATTTAATGAGTATAATGGAAAAGTGGGTATAGAAATGCGTGGACAATCCTCACAAGGTTTCCCTATGAATTCGTATACCATTGAGCTTAGAAACGATACCGGTGCCGAAGTAAAAACCACTTTGCTGGGTATGCCCGAAGAAAGCGACTGGGTGCTGTATGCGCCTTATACCGATAAAACTTTAATGCACAATTTTTTGGCCTATACCTTTTCGGCCAGTCTGGGCCATTGGGCGCCGCGTTGCCGTTTTGTAGAAGTAATGCTTAATAACCAATATATTGGTGTATATGTTTGCATGGAAAAAATAAAACGCGATAAAAACCGGGTAGACATAAAAAAGCTTGAATCACCGGATATTGCAGGTGATGCACTCACAGGGGGATATATTTTTAGTATTGACAAAGAAGCCAATGCCTGGTTTTCGCCCTATCATCCAAATAATAACCCCAATGCTTACCTGCAATACTCCTATGTTTATCCAAAGCCAGAGGATATAGTAGCACCGCAACAACAATATATTCAACAGTATGTAGACAGCTTCGAAAATGCTTTGGCGGGGCCTACTTTCCAAAGCCCCGCTACCGGTTTTAGAAAATATGCTGATGAGAACTCTTTTATTGACTATCTTATTGTAAACGAAATAAGCCGTAACGTAGATGGCTACCGGTTAAGCAGTTATTTCCATAAAGATCAAAGTAGTATTAACGGTAAAATTGTTGCCGGTCCTGTTTGGGATTATGATCTGGCCTTTAGAAATGCAGATTATTGCGATGGCTCGCTTACCCATGGATGGGCCTATAATTTTAACCAGGTTTGCCCGGGCGATTATTACCAAATGCCATTTTGGTGGCAGCGTTTTATGCAGGATACCACCTTTCAGGCAAATCTCTACTGCCGTTGGCAACAGGTAAGGCAAACAGTATTGAGCAATACAAGAATTTTTGCCATTATAGATTCTGCGTACAACGTAGTACAGGAGGCCCAGCAAAGGCATTTTACACAATGGCCTATTTTGGGGCAATATGTATGGCCAAATCCCCAACCTATACCCACCAGTTACGACGGGGAAATAAGCACCCTTAAAACCTGGCTTACCCAACGGCTAAGTTGGTTAGATGATAATATGCCCAAAACAGGCATATGTGTAAACTGGCCAGCCACTAATAAGGGCACTATAATATTAAAAATACCCAATCCGGTTATTAATTTTTACCTGGGCAATATACAATCCAAACAATCGCAAACATTGTATGTACGCGTAATAGATATGCTGGGTAGGGTAGTGTATGCAAACACTATGCAGGCGCAGGCGGGGGCAAATGCTTTCCCTGGTGCAGCTGGCTTAAATAGCTTGCAAACAGGAATATATTTTATACAAATTATTAGCGAAACTGGTGAAAAAGTAGTGATGAAAGTGTTACGTTAAAGCAGGCTGTAAACAATAGCAGTAAAGCAATGGTGGGCCGGGCTATTGCACTACCATTTAGCAGCCGTTGCGTCGCACTCTTGTACGTTCAACGCTACAGGCAGCAATAGTAAGGGTGCAATTTACGTTCATTACATACTGCAAAGCCAATATTCAACTTTAAAAATTTTATTAGATTTTGTATACGCAACTAACAGCAGGTTTTGAAATACTATCTCTTGAAAGCTTAAACGAACGGGCTTTATTACAAAACAGGCACGATATAAAATATGTATTTCCTATAAGCATGCTAAACAATATCCTGGCAGCATTAAAGCAGGATTATGCAGTATTAAGCATCAATAATAATTGCGTATTTGAATATGAAACCATGTATTACGATACACCGGAATTATATTTTTACCAACAGCACCACCTGGGCAGAACTAACCGAATTAAGGTGCGTAAAAGAACTTATGTAGATGCCAATACCCATTACCTGGAAGTAAAAATTAAAAACAATAAAGGCCTTACAGAAAAGTTCAGAGAACCTATCTCCATGGAAGAAAGCAAGGCACCGCCTGCTGCATATAATCGCTTTTTTAGCAGGTTTATACCCGGCACCATAACCAATTTGCAGGAAATACTTACCGTGCATTATAACCGCATAACGCTGTTGCATAAAACCAATATCGAAAAAGTAACACTAGATATTGCACCATGTTTTATGCACGATAACCAAAAAGCAGTTTATCAGCAATTGGTAATTGCAGAAGTAAAGGTAGAAACAAAAGAAAATGCCAGCTTTTGCGCACTAATGAAAGCGCATCATATAAAAGCAAGATCGTTAAGCAAATACTGTTTGGGTGTTATATCATTAAATAAAACCATAAAGTATAATAATTTTAAAAAGCAGTTTACTCATATCATAAAAACCAATAACCAAAATGAACTTGTTACAGATATTGAATAATTTTTCCTTCACTGAACTTAATGCAGCCATGGGCTTTAGGTATGTTATTAATATGGTGGCAGTTTTTGTATTAATAAGAGGTATCTATTACAATACCTATCATCGTAAAGATTTATTTCTAACTTTTTTCTCTTTTAATACCATCATTTTCTTTGTTACTTATTTGCTTAATAAGGTAGAAATGACAACAGGTGCAGCTTTTGGTTTATTTGCAGTGTTCTCTATACTCCGGTATCGTACAGAAGGTATTTCTGCAAAAGATATGACCTATGTTTTTTTATGTATTGCTATTGGTTTGTTAACCGCTGTAAGCAATGGTTCATGGCTAGATGAATTGCTTATTTGCGCTTTAATAATTATACTTACCTATTTATTGGAAAGTAGTAAATGGGTTAAAAAAGAAAGTAGTAAAACGGTGTATTACGATAACATTCAACTGGTACACGAAAGCAATAAAGAAAAATTGTTGCAAGATCTTATCTTGCGCACCGGACTTACCATACACCGTATTGAAATTGTAGATATCGACTTTTTAAAAGATTCCAGTAAAATAATTGTTTTTTATTTTGAAAAATAACTGCCATGACATTCAAGTATAATAAAGGGTACTATTTTTTAATCCTGCTTTTTTTGGGCAACACAGTATTTGCGCAAACCACTAAAGAAGATCCGGTTGACTGGCAGGGATGGTATGGTGCTTCTTTAGATGCTGACCTGCCAAATAAATGGGCTGCCAGCCTGGAATATCAGGCCCGCTATTTTAATAACCTGCAAACTTACAACGGTTCTTATATTAGCCTGGGTGGTTCTAAAAAAGTAGCTGAGTATTTAAAAATTTTGGGACAGTACAGGATTTCTTTTGTACAAAATGGCACTTATCAGCGGTTTACAATTGGCGCAGAAGCCAGTACAAAAATTAACGCCTTTGAGTTAAGTGGTCGTGCCCTTTTGCAAAATAGTGTGCAGGATTTTGACGATAATACCAAAGCAACAGATCAAAGCACGTCCTGGCGGGTAAGGGCGCAAACAAAGTATCGCATTTCAAAGGGTTTATCGGCTTATGCTTCGGTAGAACCCATTATGCAATTTGGTGGCCGCCATTTTGTAGATAACCTTCGTAATACTGTAGGACTAAAGGCTAAAATTGCCAAAAATACAAAGCTGGATGTATATTATATTCTACGTGCAGATTACGCTAAAAAATACAACCGCACATTTAATATTATAGGTGTTGATTTTAATTATACCCTTAAGTTTAAGAATCAAAAGGCAAATTCAAAATAGCCCAATGGCTGTTAATGGGTAATTGGTTATTCTAATACCAGCTGTTGATTAAATGGCATCGCCTGTTGCGTCGCAAGCACTTTATCGTTCAATTCTTTATTGGGCAAATGCGAGTTTTTGATTGCCGTTTTTTTGCTGCATGTATTGGTGAAAGTACAAGTGTGCGACGCAAGTAAAGCTGCATTTTGTACTTAGGCCCGGCCAATAATGATTAGGATAGATTAATGAAAGTAATTTGCTACCGCCGGATGGTTTTTAAGCGTTTCAAGATACTCGATAGTTAGTGGCTTTGGCACAAAGCTTAGTACCAGTGGATGGTTATTGGCTTTGGCTTCGTCTAAAGGGTTAACGCTGGAAGAAAGCACAATAATTTTTATTTGCTGATGAAGCGATTGGTAGTCGTTGGCAAATACATCCAAAAATTCCCAGCCATCCATTACCGGCATATTAATATCTAAAAAAATGAGTTGGGGCATTTCTCTTTCGGCTGCTGGTTTTGCCATTTGCTCAACAAAATAATCGCAGGCAAATTTGCCGTCCTGCAGCTGAATGATTTTACTGCAGAATTGTGTATCATTAAGCATTATTTCGCTTAATACCTGCACCATATCATCATCGTCTACACACATTACAACAGGTATCATGCTTCGGTTTGTTTGAAGGTTATTGTAAATGTGGTTCCTTTATTTTCTTCGCTATCTATTTCAATTTTACCACCCAGTGATGTAATTTGAGCATGTACCAGATAAAGGCCAATTCCTTTACTGTCTGGGTGGCGGTGAAATTTTTGATGTAAGCCGAAAATTTTATTTTTCACCTTATCCATGTTTAAGCCGGAACCATTATCTGCAAATATAAGTTGTATATGGCCATTGTGAATATGTGTAGAGATATTTAATATTAATGCCCTGCCTGGTTGTGCATATTTGATGGCATTGGTTATTAAATTAAGAAATATACTTTCCATATACTGTTTATTAAACAATACTATGTTGGCTGCACTGAAATTGGCATTTATGCTGCCTTTTGAAGCTTTTATTAGCGATTTAATAGAATTGGTTACGCTGGCAAAAGTATTGGTAAGGTTAACTTCTACATATTCATGTGTAGTATTTTTTTTGATGATGAGGATATCAATTAAATCATTTAGTGTTTCATTTAGCTGGTAGGTAGAGTTTTTAAAGCCTGAAATGAGCTTTTTGCTTCTGTCGTCAGTAATTTTTTCTATATCCAGCAGGTTTACAAATGAAATTAAATTGGTAAGTGGCGCCCTTAAATTATGGGAGGTGATATAGGAGAATTGCTGCAATTCATTGTTGTTTTTAAGCAATTCTGTTATCAGCTGTTTTCTTTCTTCTTCGCTTTTCTTTTTATCGGTAACATCCTGTAATGCGCCAATCATTCTAACGGCTTTGCCTTCGGGGTCTCTAATTACAATCCCTTTGTTTTGCACGTAGGCATAGCTGCGATCTGTTTTTCTAAAGCGATACTCATCTGTCCAGCTATTTTCTTTGCTTTTTATAAGTGCTTTTATTTTATTGATTACCCCCTCTGCATCTTCAGGGTGAATGTTTTTTAACCAAATGGCAATGTTTTTTGCACTATCAGTGGTGTCGTATCCAAACAAAATAGTGAAATTTTCTCCGCAATATAAATTGCCGGTTTGTATATCCCAATCCCAAATAGCATCCGATGTAGCTTTGGTGGCATATTCGTAGCGCTCATTACTTATTCTAAGCTCATTTTCTGCTATTTTTCTTTCGGTAATATCTCTGCCAATACCCAACAATCCAATAATTTCACCTGAAGTATTATACAGGGGCAATTTAGAGGTAAGTAAGTAGCCTGGTTTACCGGTTTTTCGGTTTATAAAAACATCTTCCTGATTAAGAATAGGTATTCCGCTGTGCAAAATCTGCATATCATGCCAGTATCCTTCTCTTCCATTGGCATCTTTAAATATTTCAATATCTGTTTTGCCAATTATTTCATACTCATCCTTAACGCCCATAATTTCCATGTCAACCGGATTGGTAATTATTTTACGGCCCTTAATGTCTTTAATATAAATGGCATCGGGTAAATTATTAATTAGGGTACGTAACTGGTTTCGTTCTTCTTTAATGGCTTCGTCTGCCTGCTTGCGTGCTGTAACATCACGTGAGCTAATTATAATTGCTTTTATGGCAGGATTTTTTAACTGGTTATTTCCCTGCGCTTCCATATACAGGTATTTCCCACTTTTGCTTCTATATTTAAACTCCACAATAGGAGAGTAGCCGTGTTCTTTTACTAAACTTTTAAATTCATTAGCTGTTTTAACAATATCATCAGGATGTAGCATGTCAAAAACATTAGTACCAATTAATTCATATTCCGTATAACCAAGTACTTGCTGAATTGAGGAGCTTTCATACAGTATTAATCCGTTTTCATCAACAAGGGTAATAATATCAGAAATGTTATGAATTAATGACCTGAATTTTTCTTCGCTGTTTCTAATATCTTCTTCAGCTTTTTTTCTGGCATCAACATCAACCCATGTAAGTGCTACACCTATAACATTTTTTAACTTATCCTGTATGGGGACAACCGAGAAATTTACCCAGCCATTATTTTTTTCAAAGGGCAATTGATATTCTTTTTGAACAATACTTCCATTTAGTGCAGCTTGTATATCCTTGTGAAAGTCAATAAGGCTTGTTGAGTGTATATATTTTCTTATATCATCACCAATTGTTACCTGTATGTCAAATAGATGCTTAACAAATCTTTCGTACACCTTATTAAAAGTGAGTATGGTGTATTCATTGCTGATAAGCACAATCGAATCAGACGAGCTATTAAAATATGCTGATAATTTGTTTTCTGATTCTGTAATTCTGGCTTCATCTTTTTTACGTTCGGTAATATCTGTAGCCATTCCACAAATAGCAGTAGGCTTTCCTTCTTCATCAGGTATAACAAACTTAATAATGTTTAAATCGTACGAAACACCCTGAATACATAAGGTTTGTTCATAGGTTACCGGAGTTTGAAAATCAATTACCTCATTGTCTGTTTCAACAGAAATGGCAGCAATGTCAGCAGGTAAAATCTCATCATCAGTTTTGCCAAGCAAATCCAACTCCTGCAGTTTCATTATATTCTGATAGGAGTAATTGGCCATTAGATATTTTCTGTTCAGGTCTTTTATCCAAATGCTAAATGGTGCATTGTTTAATACAGATTGCAGCCGGTTTTCACTTTCCCTTAGCTTGTCTTCAGCAGCTTTTAGTTGGGTAATATTGGTGCCAATACCAAGTAACCCTGAAATGTTTTTTTGCTCATCATAAAGTGGCACTTTCGAAGTCAGTAGCCATTGTGTAAATCCCTTATTATTAATAAAAACTTCTTCTTTGTTTATAATTCTTTCTCCATTTTGTAATACCCTTAAATCATCGTTGTAAAAACTGTTTCCGGCTTCTTCATTAAATATTTCCGTGTCTTTTTTTCCAATCATATCAGCCTCACTGCTTACACCTGCAAAAGATAAGTCAACGGGGTTGGCCATAATTTTCCGGCCTTTAATATCTTTAACATAAATAGAATTTGGTAAATGATCAATCAGTGTTTTTAACAGGTTACGTTCTTTTTTTATTGATTCTTCGGCTAGTTTATTTTTTATTTCAGCCAGTTTGTTTTCGGTTATATCCAAACAGGCCCCAAACATCTTAACTGGCTGACCAAACTCGTCAAGGGTAACCAATCCCCATGATTTTAAATGGCGTATTTCCCCATTTGGTCTTATAATACGTTCTTCAAAATCAATCTGCTCCTTTTTCTCTATGGCAACCTGCAATAGCCGTTTCACCCTATCCTTATCTTCCTCATGTACCAAGTTCAAATACCCGACAAATGAAGGATTGAAATTGGTTTTGTCAAGGCCAAAAATATTAAATAACTCTTCCGACCATGTAACGGCATCTGATGTTAAATCCCATTGCCAATTACCCATATGAGACATTTTTTGGGCCTGCAACATCAAAATACTGCTTTCTTTCAAAGCCTCATCGGTAAGTATTCTGGTGGTAATATCCCTGCCCACACAGTAAAAAGAATCTCCGGAAGGAGTCGCATTCCATTCAATAAACTTATAACTCCCATTCTTGGCCTGATAACGGTTAATAAACGATTCAATAATGGATCCTTTAAACAATTTTTCAGCAATGATAGTGGTGGCAGCTTTATCATCCGGGTGAACAAATTGAATATAGGGGATGGCATAAATATCTTTTTCTGTATAGCCTAGCGTATTGGTAAAGGCTTTATTTACTTTTAAAAAATAGCCCTTCTCGTTGGTAATGCCAATAATGTCAATGGTAGTATTTAAAAAAGTGTTTAGGTCGTGTTCCGTTTTTCTGCGCATCTTTCTGTCTGCGGCATCTTCCAGTTCTCTTTTTACCACAGCTCCTAATCTAAGCAGGTTGCCCTTCATTAGGTAATCATTAGCACCAGCTTTCATCATGCTAACAGCAATTTCTTCCCCTACCGTACCCGATACCAATATAAAAGGAGTGTCTTCATCCACCTGCTTCAGCGTATTCAATATATCAGAACCATTAAAACCTGGCAGCCTGTAATCAGAAATAATAATATCCCATTTTTCACCTATCGCTGCTTCAAATAGGGCCATCGATTCTACCCGTGTAAAGGTTACGTCGTAATTAGACTTTTCCAATTGTCTAATTAATAGCGCTGCATCGCTTTCATTATCTTCAATAAGTAATAATTTCAAGGGTTGTTTCATGGTTGTACTTTAAAGTGGTTGAGGTGGAGCTTCATTCAATACTAGCCAATACAACCCAAGTTGTCTAATAACTTCTGCAAATTGGGTAAAATCTACAGGTTTTCTTATATAACTATTCACGCCCAAATCATAGCTTATGGCTAAATCCATTTCCTCCTTAGATGATGTTAGTACTACAACAGGCAATCTTTTGGTAAGTATATTGCCTCTAATCGCTTTTAATACTTCTAAGCCATCCACTATCGGTAATTTAAGGTCAAGTAATACAATGGTAGGTAAATCATTTTTATCTCTTTGGCTAAATGGCCCTTCAGCAAATAAATAATCCAGTGCTTCCTGACCATCTTCTGCCACCTGCAATGGGTTTGCAATATTGGCTTTTTTAAAAGCTCTTTTGGTTAATGCAATATCACTTTGGTTATCTTCTACCAAAAGAATTGTTTTATTATTCATTGTAAACTATTTTATGGCAGCAGTCTTCTCTAAGTTAAATCATTTAAAAAACAACTACGCCTATCTTATATAATTTAAAACCAAACTGCTTAATTTTTAACATTGGCCACACAGCAAAAATGCTATTAAGCTTTACTTGCGTCGCACACTTGTACGTCAGAATGAATGTCAGCAAAAATCAATTCAAACCAATCCCAATCCTTGCTACTCATGTAAAGTAAAAAAGAAAGTAGCTCCATTATTTATTTCAGCTTCTGCCCAAACAGTACCCTGATGCATACTTATAATTCTTTGCACTGTGGCAAGGCCAATTCCAGTACCTTCAAAATCTGATTGCTTATGCATTCTCTGAAAAGCCCCAAATAGTTTTTTACTCTTATCCATATTAAAACCAACACCTCTGTCTTTAATGTAAAATGTAGCTTTTCCTTCAATAGCAATTTTTCCAAAATAAATAGTTACTTCCTCCTTTTTGCCAGAAAACTTTACTGCATTATGAATTAGGTTAGTAAGCATAATTTCCAATAAATTGGCATCTCCCTCTGTTATAAGATTATCTGAAATATGGGCAATAATCGGTGGGGTATTGCCTAAATCCCTTATTCGGTTAATAATGCTGTTGGCAATAACACTCATATTTACTAATTCCCTTTTTAATGCCGTTCTGGCAATTTGAGATAGTTTCAACATCTCATCTATAAGAACACCCATTCTTTGGGTTTCGGTACGTACCCTTTCTAAATAGGCCATGGCAGTTTCATCCAGTAAATGACCATAATCTTCCAGTAAAGCAAGGCTCCATCCATCAATGCCCCTAAGAGGTGCTCTTAAGTCGTGCGATACGGAATAAGAAAATGCCTCCAGTTCTTTTTTGCTTTTTTCCAGCCTCAATTCCAAACTTTTTTGATTGGTAATATCCCAGTTCATGCCAATCAATCTTATAGGAGCCCCCATTTCGTTTTTTTGCACAAATCCGTAACCTTTAATAAAATGAATACTTTTATCGGGCCAAATAATTCTAAAATCAAAATCAAGTTCATTGCCGCTTTCAAGTGCCTCCTGTACCTTTTTATTACTAATGTCTTTGTCGTCTGGGTGTACGGTCGCTTCCCATGCCTCATAAGCGCCGGTAAATTTGTTGGAAGGCACATTAAATACCTCATACATCTCCTCATCCCATACCAAAATATTATTCACCACATCCCAGTCAAATACACCAATATGGGCTGCCTTTTTTGCCATGGAAAAGCGTTCTGTCATCACCTTCAAATCCCTGGTACGTTCATTTACTTTAAACTCGAGCTCTTCATTTAGTTTTTTTATTTGTTCGTCGGCTTTCTTGCGGTTATTAATATTCATTACCATAGCCAGTGCGCCGTCATATTCACCGTTCTTGTACATGGGGCCGGTTTCAATCAACACCCATAGCGGCGTATTGTTTTTGGTAATGAAGCAAAACTCGTGTTGCTCAGGAATACCTTTTTTTCTTTTCTCTAAATTCTCCAGTGCCAGTTTTCTTCCTGCCTCATCCATAAAATAAAAAAGCTCCTTTCGCATCATCTCATCTACCGAATAGCCCAGCATGTTTGCCATTGCACCATTTACAAAAGTGGTGCAATCTTGTTTATCAATCATCCAAATACCTTCCTGGGCTGTCTCAACTATAAGCCTGTATTTTTCTTCACTATTTCTAACTTTTTCTTCTGCTTTTTTTCTATCCGTAATATCCTGAGATGTACCCCTTAAAAACATTTGCCCTGTTGTATCATTTCTGTCAACAACAGATTGTGTGTTAATCCATCTAATACTGCCGTCCTTAAGTATAATCCGGTGGTCAATTTGAAATGAGGTTTCACCGGCAATAATATTCTCCCGGGTTTCTGCAAGCTTACCTAAATCATCAGGATGAATGATGCCCATAAACATAGCATAGCTGCCATCAAAGTCATTGTCAAACCCAAAAATGCGTAAACACTCTTTAGAAAAATTGTATTTTTCTGTTTGCGGGTCAAAAGTCCAATGCCCGGTTTTAGCTACTTTTTGTGCCAGTTCTAATTGCAGATTAGCTTCTATTAATGCCCCCTCTGTTTTTTTATATGTGGCATCTTCAGGGGTTATTTTTGTAGCGGTGGTGCGGATAAGTATTATATTTTCAGTTTCATCCCTGCAAACATCGCTGTTTAATATTAGGGTAATAGTGTTTGTATTTGGTAGTCTAAGGGTTATTATAAAATCTTTTATAAATCCTGTCGAAAATAAAGGGGGTAAATAAAAATCAGTAAAGTGATGAAGTGTTTCTTCGCTAAAAAAGTCAGATAGTTTTTTATCTCCTTCTTTTAAATCGGTAGTAGAATCTATCCAATGTGAAAAAGTGGTGTTGGCGCTTATTAATACCAAATCCTTATCGCAGCAGAAATAGCCGAATGGCGCATTATTAAAAAGCGCTTTTGCATTTTCATACAAAAAGTCTTTTGGTTCCATAAGTCTGCATTAAAGCGTACGGAGATAATCTGTATAAGGTATGGTTATTTATTCCAGATACATATAAATATCCGTTGCACGGGTTAAGTGTTGCTCACAAAATTTAATCAAATAGCCAATCCTAAGTTAGCTAAAAATTACATACAATAAAATTATATATTTTGGTAGGTGCTGGAGTTTTTGTTTAAAAAAATCTGCTTAAAATTGCTTTTTTATATATGATCTTCTGAATAGCTGATTATTTAATTTTCGGCTGCAATTGAAACTTGGGATTGTTTTTTTTGTTTAAATAATTTTCGATCGAAAAGAAAGTAAAGAATTGAATTCAGGTTGAATAGTGTCTTTTAATTTTTATTGCCAGAAATTAAATCATTAAGAAACACAATGATCTAAAAATTTACTTGACATTAGCCCTTCTGTAAATACCAAGCATTTTGGATCATTTTTGTACAAATTAAATGCAATACTAGTTGTAGGTATTATTCTTTACGCCTTTCCAGCCTTCCACTTATGTCCTTTGATGGCATAAAATAAAATGCAGCAATAACCGGGTATTACCAGCCAGTAGGCTTGTTGTGGAGAATAGTTTTCTGCAAGTCTGCCGTATAACAAGGGTAGAATGGCGCCGCCGCCAATGGCCATGATTAATAATGAGGATCCTTGTTTGGTAAACCTGCCCAGTCCATTAATAGCCAATGGCCAAATGGAGGGCCAGCACAACGCATTGGCCAGGCCCAATAAGCCAATAAAAATTACAGATACAATCCCACTGCTGCTTAAGGCCACCAACGCAAACACCATACCGGCAATAGCAGATATTTGCAAGGCCTTTTGTTGTTGTATAAACCTGGGTACACAAATAATCCCTATCAGGTAACCCAATAACATATTTAAAATGGTGAAGCTGGCAAAAAACCTTGCCACCGAAAGCGATATGCCAATGCTGGCGGCATAACTGGTAATGGTGTCTACCGCAATTACTTCTACGCCCACATATAAAAATAGGGTAAGCACACCCATTAACAGGTGTGGAAATTGAAATATGCTCCTGGCTTCAATGGATGTATCTGTATCATCGCCTTTTGTTTCCGGATCTGCATCTACCTCGGGCAGGCCCGATTTATAAATCCATACCGCCATAACTACCAGTAAAAGTGCAATTACCAGGTAAGGTACAATTACCCTGTTAGCAAGCACCTGCAATTCGGCAGCTTTTGCCATTGCTGTTAATCCACCCAACGATTGCTGCAAATGGTCTGCATCCTGTAAAATAATACTACCCAATATTAATGGGGCGGTAACTCCGGCAATGCCATTGCAAATACCCATTACACTAATACGTTTAGCTGCACTTTCGGGTGGACCTAATAAAACAATATAGGGGTTAGATGCCGTTTGCAAAATGGTAAGTCCGGCACCTTGTATAAATAGGCCCAATAAAAAAACCGGGTAAAACCTGGCATAGGCCGCCGGAATAAACAATAAAGCGCCAACAGCCATTAACAGCAGGCCCAGCATCATCCCTTTTTTAAACCCTGTTTTTTGTAATACCCAGCCAGCTGGTAAAGCCATTAATGCATAGGAAATATAAAATGCAAATGCTACAAAATAAGAGGCAAAAGTATTTAACTCACAGGCAATTTTTAAATAAGGTATCAGCACCGAGCCCAACCAGGTAACAAACCCAAAAATAAAAAACAAAGCACCAATAATTATGATGCTTCCATTGTTTTCGCTTGCCGCAGGGAATGGCTTTTCAGGCATATTGCTGGTGGTTATTTTTAGTTGTTTGCTGCGCTAATATGTTCTAAGGCTTTTTGTACACTTCCTTTTTCCAACAGCAAGGTTTTGGCCGCCTCATAATCGGTTATGGCTCCCTTGTCCATTAGCATGCGTACTGCCCTGTCGGTAATTTTATTGTTGATAAGTTGCACATGCACCATCTGATTATCCAATACCCTGCCCAGTTGTATCATGGTGGTGGTACTGATCATATCAAAAATCATTTTTTGTGCAGTGCCGCATTTCATGCGGGTGCTGCCGGTAATAAACTCCGGACCGGTAATTACTTCTACAGGTATGGTGGCAGCCGCAGCAATGGGCGATTGCGGGTTGCTTACTATACAGCCCGTAGTAATACCATGTATGGCGCACTGTTCCAAAGCGCCTAATACAAATGGAGTTGTACCACTGGCGCTAATACCCAGCACAATATCCTTTGAGTTTATTTGTTTCTCTTCAAGTGCCTGCCAGCCTGCATTAGGGTCATCCTCCATTTGCTCCATGGCATCTATTAATTTATCTACACCACCTGCCAGCACTACGTTTACAATTCCTTTTTCTATACCATAAGTTGTAGGCAATTCAATGGCATCCAATACCGATAGTCTGCCGCCACTGCCAGCGCCCAAATAAAACAAACGCCCACCAGATCTAAGCGCATGGGTAATATGTGCAATCAGCAGGTTTAATTGGGGCAATGCTTTTTCTATGGCCAGTGCTACGGTTTTGTCTTCATGGTTTATAAGTGCCGTAATTTCCTGTATCGATTTTTGTTCCAGGTGCCTGTGGTGCGATGGTTGCTCAGTAATCTTATTCATATTTATGCAAAGTGTTTGAACCGTTTTAAAACAAATGAAAGATATTTGATAAGCTTGATAAACTGCCATAAACCGGCAGCATAGATAAAATTACTTTAAAGAATGGTAATCCTATGCATCATTTCGGCCAGGGATTGCAGTGGAAAGCCCGCAGCGAACAAAGTGAGTGAGGACTTGTAACGAAAAGCCCGGTGCTGCCCCGCAGCAGGCCGCTTGTAAATGGGTAAACGCAACTATGCAAATAGTATATTTATGTTACGGGCAAGGGTTCTTCGAGCATCGGCACTTGCCACGCTCGGTTCATCGTTCCAGCCTTGTGGCACCATTTAAAACAGCAAAAAATGGAATTTGATTTTATGAGAAAAATATATTTCCTGCTTTTTTTGGTGTGGTGCACTAATGCAGTAAACGCGCAAAATAATGTGCTAAATGGTATGCCCATGCCGGCACATGTACAAACAAATAATGCAAAGTGCAGGGTAGTAAAATCTTTTAGTGCCGCTGTGGTGGGCCATCCTGGCCAAAGAGTGTATAGCGCAACTACCCGTACGTTAAGAAGGCTGGATGAGCGAGTTGGACTTTTTTTTAAACAAGGGAATATTGCCAATATTGATACCAGCCACAATGCCACATTATTAGTGCAAGTGCACCAACCTGCCCAACTACAATTGTATGAAGATGAAAGCTACCAGCTGCAAATAAGTGATACCCAAATTCGCATTACAGCACCAACCGATCTTGGTGCTTTACATGCCATGGAAACCTTATTACAAATATTAAGTGTAGATGCGCAGGGCTATTATTTTCCCGGTGTAAATATTACCGATACACCTCGTTTTGCCTGGCGCGGACTATTACTGGATGTTTGCCTGCACTGGATGCCAATGGATGTTATAAAACGCACACTGGATGGAATGGCCGCAGTAAAACTAAATGTGTTTCATTTTCATTTTAGCGAAGACCAGGCTTTTAGGGTAGAATCGAAAGTATACCCGCTGTTAACGCAGCTGGGAGCCGAGGGCAATTTTTTTACACAGGATGAAGTAAAAGAAATCATTGCCTATGCCAGCGATAGAGGCATTAGGGTAGTGCCCGAAATAGATGTGCCCGGCCATGCTACCGCCATGATAAAAGCCTATCCTGCATTGGCCAGTATACCCCGAAAATATGAATTGCAACGCTATTATGGTGTTTTTGACCCCACCCTGGATGTAACCAAAGAATACACCTACCAATTTCTGGATACTTTATTTGGCGAAATGGCAGCCTTGTTTCCGGATGCTTATTTTCATATTGGCGGAGATGAGAATACGGGGAAAGATTGGGAGAACAGCCCATCTATACAAGCATATATGCAGCAGCATGGCATTGCCAATGGCCACGATTTACAAACAGCTTTTAACAGCCGCCTATTACCAATACTTAATAAATACCATAAAAAGGTAATGGGCTGGGATGAAATATTACAGCCGGGTGTGCCTAAGGATATTGTTATACAATCCTGGCGAGGTGGCGATCCATTTTATGCGTCAATAAAACAGGGATATACCGCCCTGTTATCAACCGGTTATTATATTGATTTAATACAGCCGGCTGATTATCATTATCTGGTAGATCCGGCACCGGATAGTATTTTACTTAGCGATGAAGAACGTAAACGTATTTTGGGCGGAGAAGCCACCATGTGGACGGAACATACGACAGCCGAAACAGTAGATTCGCGTATTTGGCCCAGAACGGCTGCTATTGCAGAAAGGTTATGGTCGGCAAAAGAGATACGGGATGTAAATGATATGTACAGGCGTTTGGATATAATTAGCCTTAGGCTGGAAGAATTGGGTAGCACCCACCTGAAAAATAAAGCCATGCTGATGCGTCGCCTTTCCAACGGCTATGATACCAAAGCCCTGGAAGTATTGGTAGATGTGATTGAGCCATTGAAAATTTACGAACGTAACGAAGGTGATACCATGTACAATGTATTTTCGCCCTATACCAAGATTGCTGATGTAGCTACCCCCGACCAAAAAGTGGCCCGTTCCTTCAGGAATTTGGTGGATGCTTATTTGGTTAACCCGCAAGTTTCCGTGCAAAAGGAAATTACCGGGCATTTACAATTGTGGCAGGAAAATGATGCAGCATTTATGCAGCTGGTGCAACGGTCTCCGGTATTACAGGAGGCGGTGATATTGTCTAAAAACTTATCTATTATTGCAGGTTATGGTTTGCAGGCCATGCAATATTTGAATGGAAAAGCACAGCCTACTACCCAATGGAAGGCAGCGGCAACCACAGCCCTAAAAAAAGCCAGCACACAGGGTGGCCGTTGCGATTTACAGGTGGTTACTGCTATTGAAAAATTGGTGAATGCCGTTAAAGTCAAATAGCTCATTTTTATTGCAACTGCTGATGGGCTGCGGGATAGGAGCGGAAAGCCCGGACTGAGCGCAGCGAAGGAGGACTTGCAGCGTATAGCCCGATATACAGCTGATGCATGATGTACTGTATATAGCCCCAAGAGGTATTTTTACTTATTTTATTTACCCCAGCCCCATTGCAAAAATGCAGGTAGTGCCCTGCCCCAGGTTTCTACATTGTGCTGCCCATCGGGTAATTCCAGGTATTTAATTTGCTCATCGGTATAGCCCTTTGTTTTTAGCATACTGATGAGATCCAGCACATCATCAATAGAATCGATGATGCCGTTATTATTACGGTCTTTGGTTTCGTCTAAAGCACCGCACTGGAAAAAGAAACGCAATTGAGGGGAGTAGTTACCCAGTTTTACCTGCTGGTGCATAATGCGGTCTGTGTCATCGTTGTAGCCATCTTCGTATGCTTTACTGCGCCACCAGAAAGAGCCACTGAATAAACCCAGTTTACTAAAAGTGTGTGGGTGGTTCCAGCCAATATCCATAGCGCTTAAAGCACCCAGGGAAAAACCAGCAAAAGACTTTTCTTTAAAACTGTTAAGGGCATAGGTTTTCTGTATAAAGGGTATAAGTTCTTCAAAAATAAAATTGGTATATGCGGTGGCTTTACCGCCGCGGCCCAGGTAATCGGGGGTATTGGCGGTGCCATATTCCATTCTGCGGTCTTCGCCGCAATGAATGCCAATACAAACCAGTGGTTCAATGGCATTTTGCAATAACAATTGCCCGAGAATATTGGCAAAAGGCATTTTTGGCAAATCCTGCCCGTCGTTAATTAATAGTAAACTTAGTTGCGATGGGTTGGCAATATTGGTGGGTAAATACGCATCAATTAAAACGGTTCTTTCCAAATAAGTTGAGGTGATGCTGCTACGTTCAACCAAAACACTGCTTACATTCAAATTCTCCTGCGCCATATTTTCAAAAATAAGGAAACTGGTTTTTGTAAGGCAAAAAGAATTTTTTTAGGGTGTTGCGGTTTATTTCATTTTAGTTCTCTATATTGTAATTCTATTTTAAAACACTTAATCCGGTTTTAGTATGAAAAAAATTGGCATCTTACACGGTCAGGAACGCACGTTTCCGCAGGCATTTGTAGAAAGAGTAAATAGTAAGAATATCGAGGGTATTACTGCCGAGTCGGTAAGTATTGATAAGGTAATGCAAGGCGAACCTACCGAGTATGCGGTAATTTTCGACCGTATTAGCCAGGATATCCCTTTTTACCGGGCCTATCTTAAAAATGCGGCAATTTGTGGTACAGCAGTGATCAACAATCCTTTTTGGTGGAGCGCAGATGAAAAGTTTTTTAATAACTGTTTGGCTACAAAAATTGGTGTGCCGGTACCAAAAACAGTAATTCTGCCTTCCCGTGATTTACCGGATGATACCACCGAAAAATCTTTTTCAAATCTGGCATATCCGCTGGATTGGGAATCGATTTTTGGCTATACCGGTTTCCCCACTTACATGAAACCATTTGCCGGTGGCGGATGGAAAAACGTATATAAGCTCAACAGCATAGAAGAGTTTTTTGATAAGCATGCCGAAACCGGTCAGCTGGTTATGATGCTGCAGGAAGAAATTATTTTTACCGAGTATTACCGTTGCTATTGCATTGGTGGTAAATATGTACGCATCATGCCTTACGAGCCACGTAACCCGCATCATCTGCGTTATGTGGCCGATTTCTCTCCATCGCCTGAAAGGTTGAAAGAGATGGAAGACATTGTATTGCGCATAAACAAATACCTCGGTTACGATTTTAATACTGTAGAACTGGCCATTCGCGATGGTGTACCTTATGCCATTGATTTTTGTAACCCTGCACCCGATGCCGACCGCAACAGTGTAGGCGAAGAGAATTTTGCATGGGTGGTAGAAACCGCTGCCAACTACGCTATTGAAAAAGCGCTGGCACATGTAGACAATGCAGATAATCTTACCTGGGGCGAGTACATAAAACGCAGTGCTTTAAAACAGGCATTGTACCCATAGGTTGGTTAGTATACAGGTGTTACCGGCAAAACAATAAAGCCCGGCACCGCTTGTGTCACTCACTTGTACGGCAACAATACTATTCAGCAATAATATAAGGCTATGGCAAATCTTAGTTATAAACATTTTACATTAGGGGTAGAAGAAGAGTACATGGTTATAGACCCTGTTACACGTGAATTAAAAAGCCATGAACAAAAAATTGTAACCGAAGGGCAAAAAATAATAAAAGACAAAGTAAAGGCCGAAATGCACCAGGCCGTGGTAGAAGTAGGTACCGATATTTGTCAGAATATTGAAGAAGCCTATAAAGATGTTTCTACCTTACGCAGTACTATTTCGCAAATAGCCGGTGATTTGGGTTTATGGGTTGGTGCCAGCGGTACACACCCTTTTAGCCACTGGCAAAGCCAGCTAATTACCGATCATGCCCGTTACAACGAAATAGTAAACGAATTGCAGGAAGCTGCCCGAAGCAACCTTATTTTTGGCTTGCATGTGCACGTTGGTATGGAAGACCGTAAAATGGGTATTCATATTGCCAACTCGGCCCGTTATTTTTTGCCACACGTGTATGCTTTAAGTACCAACTCGCCTTTTTGGATTGGCAGAAATACCGGGTACAAATCTTTTAGAACCAAAGTATTTGATAAGTTTCCACGTACAGGTATACCAGATTATTTTGAAAGCATAGAAGCATATGAAAATTATGTAAACCTGCTTATAAAAACCAACTGTATTGATAACGCCAAAAAAATATGGTGGGATTTAAGGGTGCATCCCTTCTTTAATACGGTAGAGTTTCGTATTTGCGATATACCAATGACGATTGATGAAACCATTACCATTGCGGCATTGTTTCAGGCAATTTGTGCCAAGCTATATAAACTACGCAGCCAGAATATGAATTTTATGATGTACCAACGTGCATTATTAAATGAAAATAAATGGCGGGCCAGCCGTTATGGTATTGATGGAACCTTAATTGACTTTGGTAAAGAATCTGAAGTAAATACCCGGGTATTAATTTATGAATTGCTGGATTTTGTTGATGATGTAGTGGATGAATTGGGTAGCCGTCATGTTTTAAATAATGTACACAATATGCTGGAGAAAGGTACAGGTGCCGACAGGCAATTGGCCGTATATAAAGAAACCAATAATCTTATTGATGTGGTGGATTATATACACAACCAGTTTTTGGGCTAATAAGAAAAAGAGAAATAAAACAATGCCTGCCATACAACCATATGGCAGGCATTGTTTTTTATAAAATTGTTTGCTGATTAATATGATACAGCTGAATGGCTGCGGGATTGCAGTGGAAAGCCCGCAGCGAACGCAGTGAGCGAGGACTTGCAACGAAAAGCCCGGACTTTATTTGATTAGATTGATATAGCCGGAAGCCCCAAAGATTTATACCATTAATTTTAGTTTGAAGCTACAATAGTAAGATGAGGCAACCATTTTTTAACTGCATTTTCAATGGTTTCAATCAGCACGGGTTTGGTGATATAATCGTCCATACCGGCTTCTATGCATTTTTCTCTTTCACCCTTTACGGTACCTGCGGTAAGTGCAATAATGGGAATGCGGCTGCCATTTTCCATTGCCCTAATTTCTGTGGCGGCTTCGTAGCCATTTTTTTCGGGCATTTGCACATCCATAAAAATAATATCTGGTTGTTCTTTTAAATAAATATCAATTGCCTGATTACCATTTTCGGCTTCAAACAATGTTGCATAAGGTAGCATGCCCTGCAAAATAATGGTGGCCAGCATCATGTTTACAGGGCTATCGTCTGTAACCAGAATTTTTACAGGGGTATGATCTTCGGTAACAACAGGTTTTTCTGCAATGACAATAGGGGTGTTTTCCTTTTTGGTTTGAAGCCTGGAAAGGGCATCGTATAACTGCTGAATTTTAATAGGTTTTACCATTTTGTGAGGCACATTTAATTCTATGCAAGCTGCATTAATTTTTTCATCATCGGCAGAACTGTATAACAAAATAATATGCTGATGGTGCATTTCCAGTTCATTTCTTATAATGCGTATGGTTTCAATTCCATCCAGGCCGGGCATTGTAAAGTCGAGCAGTATTACATCGAATGCGTGGCCTGATTGTAACATGGCTATCGCTTCGCGGCCATCGGCTGCTTCCAGTGAACGGATATTTTTTAGTGCCAGCATATCGCGTAATATGCGGCGGTTATTGGTATTGTCGTCAACAATAAGCACTGATTCAATATGATCGATTGCTTCCCATTCTACTGCTTCGCCCTGCATATCGCGAACGCTAATATCAAAATAGAAGGTAGAGCCATGGCCTGGTTCGCTTATTAGCACCAGTTTGCTACCCATTAATGATAATAACTTATTGGATATGGTGAGTCCTAAGCCAGTACCACCAAATTTTCTTGTGGTAGAAGCATCTTCTTGTGAAAAGGCCTCAAATATTTTTTGTTGATTTTTTGGATCAATTCCCAGACCGGTATCCCGAACAGAGAAGCGAAGCTGTGACTGATCGGGCTCTGTATTACCAAGCAATTCAATTTTTAATTCTATTTCACCATCTTGTGTAAACTTAACCGCATTACTTAATAGGTTAACCATGATTTGCCTGATACGAATGGTATCAGCCCAAATATAGCGGGGTACATTGTGGGCAATGTTGAGCAGCATTTCCAGTTTTTTCTTATGCGCCTGGAATTTGATCATATCTGCAACCTGACCACATACTTCGTAAATATCTGTTTGCTCGAAGGATAGTTCCAGCTTGCCTGCTTCTATTTTAGAAAAATCAAGTATATCGTTAATGATATCCAATAATGAATTGGCAGATTGGAATACCGTAGACATGTATTGCTGCTGCGTTTCATCCAATTTTGTTTTCATTAATAAATCAGTAAAACCAATAACACCATTTAGTGGTGTACGAATTTCGTGGCTCATATTAGCCAGAAATTCTGATTTGGATTTGCTGGCGGCAATGGCCAATTCCCTGGCTTCCAGAATTTCTTTTTCGGTTTGTTTTCTTTTTGAGATATCGCGAACAACAATCTGTACAACAATTTCCTCGTTTAATAAAAAGGTATTTAATAAAACCTCGGCAGGGAAAGTTTCGTTGGTATCAATTCTTTTTTGCAGCCATTCAAATTGCATGGTTCCCGAAGCACGGGCTTTAACCATGTATTTTTTTATCAGTTCTTCTGATTTTTCTCCATTAAACTGGAATTCAGGTGTTACATCAATGGGTTTTAAACTACATAATTGCTTTTTGGAGCTACAGCCAAAAAGCTTAACTGCCGCGCTGTTACAATCAAAGAAACCTGTTTCGTTAACCAGTAATACCGCATCGCTGGTTGAATCGTATAGTGTTCTGAATTTTAATTCAGATTTGATAATAGATTCTTCCATTTTCTTCTGTTCTGTAATATCGTATGTTACACCTGTCATGCTTACGGGGTAGCCTTTTTCATTTTTGGCTACCCTGGCAAAGGCTTTTAAATAGCGTACCTCACCGTTTTTCCAGATGATGCGATATTCTTCATTCAGGTCGTGATCATTCATCACAGCCGCCTGAATACTTTTTATAGCCATTTCCAAATCCATTGGATGCACCCTTGCTCTCCAGGCATCTGTAACATCAGTATATTCATCCGGGGATGTGTCGTATAATTTATACATCATATCATCCCACACATTATTTTTATCTGTAAGCGATATGGTCCAAACGCCAAAACCAGCTGCATCGGCTGCTAAAGAGAACTGATCGTTGGCGTGTTTTATTTGGAGCTCTGATGCTTTGTGGCCGGTAATATCCTGAATGTATCCATGAAATATAATGCTGTTAGTGGCTTTTTCGGGTAATGCTTCTGCCCTTACCCAAATTTCTCCTTTTAAAGGAGCTACAATCCTGAATTCCTGATGCCACTGGCTCATTTCCCTTGCAGCAGTATTCATTGATGCTATTACCCCTTCCAGATCGTCAGGATGTACCCTTTGGAAAATTACCGATGTGTTAGAGATAATATCTTCATCAGTTATTTCCAGGATTTTTTTCAAACCATCTGAGGCAAATGGCAAACTGAATGTATTGTCTTTATACAGATTGTATTGGAATAATCCACCCGGTAATTGTTGGGAAAGTTTCTTTAATAAATCGGAAGCTTTTTTAACTTCCAGTTCAGCAAATTTAAGATCGTTTATATCCTGCAAAGTGCCATAAACCCTGGTGCATTGCCCATTGATGATTTCGCTTTTTGCAATGGTTCTTACCCATTTCTCTTGTCCATTTGCGGCAATAAGTAGTAGTTCCACGTCAAAAGCTGTACCCATAGTAATAGCTTCTTGCATTAATTGGGTAATGGTATTTCTGTTTTCGCCTTCTTTGTAAAATTGAATACCTGTTTCAATGCAGGGATTAAAGTCATCTGCCACTTCGTGTATGGCTTTTGTTACTGTTGACCAGAATACTGTATTGGTAATCAGGTTAACTTCCCATCCACCAACTTTGGCTACTTCATTGGTTTGCTCCAGCATTTCCTTAATAAACCGTATTTCATTTTCTTCATTCTGCCTTTGGGTAATATCTCTTTCTACCGCAATAAAATTGGTAAGGATACCATTGTCGTTAAATACCGGATTAATTGTAAGGTCCAGCCAATATTTTTCTCCGTGTTTAGTATAGTTGATAATGCGCTCTGTAACAGAAGCTTTATTGCTTAATGCAGCACTGATTCTTTTCACAGTTTCCTGATCAGTTTCGGGGCCCTGTAATAATTCTCCGGGTTTTTTACCCAGGATTTCCTCATAAGAAAATTTGGTAAGTTGCTGATAGGCATCATTGGCCCAGGTTACCTTTCCTTCTGCATTGGCAATAACAATAGCATCGGTGGCTTTTGATGCTACCAATGCCAGTTCCTGTAATTTTCTTTCGTCTTTTTTCTTGGTAGTAATATCTCTAATTACGCAAATAACATCAATGGTGTTGATGGCAATATTTTTTACTGCAGATACTGTTGCGGCAAACCAATATGTATTGCCATTAATGCTAAGAAAATACTCTGCCTGATTACGTTTCCAGGTTTGTAATGCACCGTCAATTGCATTTTTTAAAATGGTAGTTACCTGTTCCGGAAATCCACTTTCAAAAAGGGATTTACCCATTAAAGATTCTGCAGAGCCAAAGAGTAATTCATCTTCTGCACTTTGGTAATATTCCTTGTATACATAGTTGGGGTCGAGTATGAACACCATATTACCCGAGTTGCCCAAAATCTCTTTATAGCGGTTAGAAGTATTGATTAACTCAATTTCTTTTTCTTTATGTTGGGTTATGTTAACATGTGCACCCAACATACGTGTTATATTGCCATATTTATCCTTTATAGCTTTTGCCCTGAATTTTGTCCAAATGGTAGAACCGTTATTATGCAGGTATTTTATGATGGCTTCAAAAGGAGTATCAGCTGTTTTAAAATGCTCGGGTGCCTGTTCGTTAACAATGGCAAGATCTTCAGGAAATATTCTGCTTTGCCAGGTAATAATACTGTCTATAGGAAAACCTAGTGTTTGAGTGAATTTTGGATTTACCCATACGTTATTGGTATCCTGCATATCCTGATACCAAAATCCATCAAGGGATGACTCCTGAATGAAATCAAAGATAGCTTCATGCTCGATGATGTGAATGTAAAATTCCTGTTTGAGGTTATTCATAAGAACGGACTACATTTAATCATTTGCCAGTACTCTAAAACAAGGAGGGTTGTTTTAAAATGCCGTAAAAATTAATGAAACAGATACCGGATTAATAGCCTGAACATTGGATTTAATGATGTTCAAGCGAATAAAGTTAAAAAAAAATGCGTAAAAGCCAAATTTGTTCTATAAAAATTTATAGTTGTATGCAAATTTTATTCTATATAAAACATTTTGCTGCCATAAAAGTGGAACCCTGAACCGAGCGTGGCAAGTAAAGCCAAATATATATTGTGTTGCCGGCTACATTATTTTTTAACCACTACCGCATTTTTTGTAAGCCAGTGCATAATACACCAGGCCAGTAAATAGGCACAACCACATACTACAAAAAGCAGGTTATACCCGGTAGTAATATTGCCCAGTGTTTTAAAATGGTCTAACACTATGCCAATAATTAAAGGGAATATAATACCACCTACTGCACCGCTCATGCCCGCAATGCCTATTACCGAACTTACCATTTGTTTGGGAAAATAATCAGACGCTACCGTATATATATTGGCACTCCAGGCCTGATGCGCTGCCACAGCTAGGCTTATTATGGCAACAACTACCCACATATTGTTGGTAAACTGCGCAAATATTACCGGTATTACACAGCAGGCAAATAATAACATGGCTGTTTTACGGGCTTTGGGTATGGCCATGCCTTTTTGTATAAAATACGAGGATAAATATCCTCCACCAATACTGCCAATGGTGGTGGCAGAATAAATTATTACCAGTGGCCAGCCGGGATGCGTAAGATCTATTTTAAACGTACTGGAAAAATAGGAGGGAAGCCAAAACAGCATAAACCACCAAATCGGATCGGTAAAAAACTTGCCAGCTATTAATGCCCAGGTTTGTTTAATGGTGAATAGTTGGTGCCAGGCAATTGAGGTTGCTTGTGTATTACTGCTGTCAGTTTCGTCGCTGTGGATATAGGCAAACTCTGCTGCCGATAGTTTTTTTTGACGGGCCGGAACCTCGTAATAATATATCCAAAATATCAACCATATAAAACCTATGGCACCGGTAATAATAAATGCTTCCTGCCATCCATAGGCACCTAAAATGGCCGGCACCATAATGGGTGCTACCACCGCGCCTATATTGGAACCCGAATTAAAAATACCCGTTGCAAATGCCCTTTCTTTTTTGGGAAACCATTCTGCCACTGTTTTTATAGCTGCAGGAAAATTACCAGCTTCGCCAATACCTAAAAGTGCCCTGGCCATTCCAAAGCCCAATGTGCTTTTTACCAACGCATGCAGCATGGCGGCAATACTCCATACTATTACAGAAATAGTATAGCCCAGTTTGGTGCCAATCCTGTCAATTACCCGTCCAATAAGCATTAGCCCAAGCGCATAGGTGGCCGAAAATGCCATTACTATATAGCTGTAATCTTTTTCTGTCCATGCAAATTCTTTTTCCAATGTGGGCTTTAGTAAACCCAGCACCTGCCTGTCTAAGTAATTAATGGTAGTGGCAAAGAATAGCAGTGTTACTACTGTCCAGCGATATTTTCCTATGGCATTTGTTTGCATGCAGCGTTATTTTTACAAAATGTATGAGCCGAATTATTGTATTTCAATTGGGCATTCTTGCGTCGCACTCTTGTACGTTTGGTTCAATGCGCAGCAAATAAAAAACTATAACAATTTACTGTATCTTATTACACATCAAAATATTGTTTTGCATTATAATAGCATATGTCCTGTACAATTTTTCCTGTCCATGCCATATCATTGGGCAGTTCGCCATTTTCAATCTCAGTACCCAGCAAATTGCACAATACCCTTCTAAAATATTCATGTCTTGGATACGATAAAAAGCTTCTTGAATCAGTAAGCATGCCTACAAATTTGCTTAACAAACCCATATTGGATAATGTGTTTATCTGCTCCGTCATACCTTCTTTTTGGTCTAAAAACCACCAGGAGCTGCCCCACTGAATTTTACCGGCACTGCCACCGTCATTAAAATTGCCAATCATGGTAGCCATCATGGCATTATCGGCGGGATTAAGATTGTATATTATTGTTTTGGCCAATACATCATCCGCATCCAGATTATCTAAAAATGCAGCGCAGGCATTGGCATTGATACTATTCCCAATTGAATCCCAGCCAGTATCGGGGCCCAGTTGCAGCATGCGCCGGGTATTATTATTTCTAATCGCTCCTATGTGAAATTGTTGCACCCAGCCTTTGGCATAATGCATTTTGGATAATTCAGTTAACAGTGCAGTTTTTAATTGCTTTTGCTCAATTGGTTGTAACGTTTTACCAACTCTTATCAAATCAAAATAATTACAGGCTTCTTCGTAGGTGCAGCGGGCATAATCCATTTGTTCAAGGCCATTATCTGCAATGGTGCAGCCCATGGTGGCAAAAAAATCGTGGCGCTGCTGTAAAGCATTACAATAACTGTCGTAACTATTGATATTGATATCAGTAACTACTTCCAATTTATCAATATAGGTATTAAATGCAGATGTATCGGCTGTTTGAAGAGCTTTATCAGGCCGGAAACCCGGTGTAATTTTTATATCACTGCAATTGGCTTGTATTATTTTGTGAGACTGTAAATCATCGGTTGGGTCATCGGTGGTACAAAGCATTTCCACCTTCATCTTCCTTAACAGGTTAAGTACAGAAAATGACCTGGTTTGTAAAAGTGCTGATGATTGCGCGTAAATTGATTTTGCTGTAGCCGGTGATAGCAATTCCTGAATATTAAAATAGCGTTGCAGCTCCAAATGTGTCCAATGATATAAAGGATTACGTAAAGTATATGGCACTGTAGCAGCCCATTGTTCAAATTTTTCAAAATCGGTTTTTGTACCGGTGCAATAGCTTTCATCAACGCCATTGGTGCGCATTGCCCGCCATTTATAATGGTCTCCATATAACCAGGCCTGGGTAATATTTTCAAAACATACATCTTCTGCCATTAACTGCGGGGAAAGATGATTGTGATAATCAATAACAGGTAACTCTTTCGCATAATCATGGTATAAGCGCTGTGCTGTTTTGCTTTGTAACAAAAAATCATCGTCTAAAAATTGTTTCATGTGGCCTGGTGGTTATAATATGTTTTGTAGCAAGGTTAATTCCGGGGTAATAATCCAAATTCTAAACCCCTTAGTTCGGCCAATCCTTTTAGCCTGCCAATGGCTGAGTAGCCGGGGTTGGTTTTTTTATGCAGGTCATCCAGCATTTGGTGACCATGGTCCGGCCGCATAGGCAGGCTTTCCTGTCTTTGCTGCATAATGGTTAAAATATTCTTTACCACCTGATACATATCTACATCGCCTTCAAGATGGTTGTCTTCATAAAAGTCTCCATATTCATTTCGGCGGGTACTGCGCAAATGTAAAAAGTGAATACGTTCAGCAAACTGCAATACCATTTCTGGCAGTTTGTTATCTGGCCTTACCCCAAAAGATCCTGTACAAAAGCATAAGCCATTATGCAGGGAGGGTACGGCATCAAATAATTGCTGTACCTGCCGGGCAGTACATACAACTCTTGGTAATCCCAGAATACTGTAAGGCGGGTCATCAGGGTGTATCGCCATGCGTATGCCTACTTCTTCGGCAACAGGTATGATATTGTTTAAAAAATAAATCAGGTTTTGTTGAAGTTGTTTTGTCTCAATACCATCATAGCGTGCAATGGCTTTTTTAAAATCTTCCAGGGTAAAACTCTCTTCGCTGCCCGGCAATCCGGCAATAATATTTTTTTGCAGCAGGCTAATATCTTCGTCGCTAGCCGATTCATACCAACTTTTGGCACGGGTCATTTCTTCCCAGGTATAATCTTTTTCAGCATTATTTCTTTGTAAAACATATACATCAAATGCGGCAAATGCTGCGCGTTCAAACGCAAGGGCTTTGCTGCCATCGGGTAATTCCAAGGCCAGGTTGGTGCGTGTCCAATCCAGCACCGGCATAAAATTATATGTTACGGTTTTAATGCCACAGGCAGCTAAATTATACAGGCTGTGTTTATAGTGCTCTATGTATATTTCGTAATTGCCGGATTGTGTTTTAATGTCTTCATGTACAGGTACACTTTCTACAACTTCCCAATCTAAACCGGCAGCGACTATTTCATTTTTACGTTGTAAAATATCTTCTACCTGCCAAACTTGTCCATTAGGTATATGATGCAGGGCAGTAACTACACCACTGCAGCCTGCCTGACGAATATCTGCAAGGCTTACGGGATCAGTTGGACCAAACCATCGCATGGTTTGTGTCATACAATAAACGGGGGCTATATTGGCGGATATTGACATGTTTTTTAAATTATAATAAGCTATGCAATGTAACTAAGTTATTGCTTTTGTTGGTAGCATACTACTACAATATTGTTTAAAATGTGTAATGTTTAGGCTAGGGTTTTAGCCCATTTCTTTTACCTGATTACAACGGTTGAGTTTGCTTTTTTTAATTACATCTATTTCAAATGCGGCCGATAATGCATCTTCACTATCTGATTTTGTATTTGCAATTAATTTATGCCCAGTTAACAATCAGTACTTGTTTTGCTGCCATAAAAGTTGAAAGTACAAGAGTGCGACGCAAGAAAAGCTTTATTACTAACCTGTAGTTTGGCACATAATAGCGCTCAACTCCCTATTTTTGTCATTCCAAAAAATTATATATGGAGAATATGATTAGAAATAACTGGACACTGGAAGAGATACACAATATCTATAATACTCCTTTACTGGAACTGATATATAAAGCTGCCACCATACACCGCGACTTTAACGATACTGCCGAAGTACAGGTTTGTACCTTACTTAGTATTAAAACCGGTGGTTGTAGCGAAGATTGCTCTTACTGCCCGCAGGCCGCCCGTTATAACACCGGCATAGATGTGCAGGCACTTATGAAAAAAGAGGAAGTGCTGGCATACGCCCAAAAGGCTAAAGATGCCGGCAGTACCCGTTTTTGTATGGGCGCCGCCTGGCGTGAAGTACGCGATAACCGCGACTTTGACCGCGTACTGGATATGGTAAAAGGCGTAAACGAAATGGGCATGGAAGTTTGCTGTACATTGGGCATGCTTACCGAACATCAGGCAGAGAAACTGGCCGAAGCCGGTTTATATGCTTACAACCATAACCTGGATACCAGCAAAGAACATTATAACGAAATTATTACTACCCGCACTTACGATGATCGTTTACAAACGCTTGATAATGTGCGCAAAGCCGGCGTTACCGTTTGTTGCGGCGGTATTATTGGTTTGGGCGAAACACATGCCGACCGTATTAAAATGCTGCACACCCTGGTAACCATGCCACAGCACCCCGAAAGTGTACCCATTAATGCATTGGTAGCTATTAAAGGCACCCCTTTAGAAAATAATAAAAAGGTAGACATTTGGGATATGGTGCGCATGATAGCCACCGCCCGTATTATAATGCCCAAAACCATGGTACGCTTAAGTGCCGGCCGCACCGATATGAGCGTTGCCGAGCAGGCTTTGTGTTTTATGGCCGGCGCCAACAGTATTTTTGCCGGCGATAAATTATTAACTACACCCAATCCATCTTTTGATGAGGATAATATCATGTTTCAACTATTGGGTTTAAAACCACGCGAATCTTTTAAAGCAGAAAAAGAGAAGTTGAAGGATATGGTAGAAGCGTAAAGCTTTTTTGGCCTGGCATTTGAATAAGTATGAGCTTTACTTGCGTCGCACACTTGTGCGGCTATAACTTAACCGGGCTTTTTAAAGGCAAATAATTTACAATAAAAAGAGTGGCAACAACGCCACTCTTTTTTTGTACTGCCGCCAAACATAATCACATTTACTGCGCTGCATTATCCTTCCTCAGTAACTACAAAAGTGATGGCTTGTTTTTGCCTGTAATTTACATTGCGGCCATTTTGTACGGCTGGTAACCATTGCTTACTTTTCTTAATTACTTTAATAGCTTCTGCCACAGTGCCATAACCGGGATCGTTTAAAGCCTGCACATCAGATACATTGCCTTCTTTATCAACAATAAAAGAAAGTACAACAGTATACTTGCCCGTAGGTGCACCATTATCAATTGGGGTAGAGGTGTTTAGTGTTCTTTCCAGGTATTTACTCCAGGCACCAATTCCGCCGGGAAATTTAGCTTCAATTTGTACAATTGCGGGAAAGTCATCTTCCTCTTCTTTATTGCCCGGTAATTCTACCTTGCCTGTACCTATGTTTTCGGGAGGTATTCCTACATTATCAATATTGTCGCCCTCTTTATTTTGGGTGCCAATTTTAATATTGTCTACTGCTTCATCAGTGGGTACTTCGGGTTTAGTAACCAGTTCATCTTCTACAATTACCGGAGGGGTAAAGCTGATGGTTTTAATTTCTACAGGTTTGGGTTTTGGCTGTTCAATAATAACTTCCTTTTTATCTTCAGTTGGTACGCTGGAGAGTACTACATCCTTAACTGCCATTTGGATATGGTCGTTTTTTTTAACGGCATTGGCCATTAAAATACCTGTAATAAATAGCAGGCAAACTGCCAGCATGCCTGCAATAGATTGTTTGATGCGCTTATTATAAGTGCTGCGCAAATCGTAAGCACCATAGAGTTTGTTTCTGCCTTCGAAAATAATGTCGAGCAGGTTGCTTTGTAAAATGTTGTTCGCGTTCATAGTTGTAAATTTTCTTCTATGACACGCTATGCAGGCTATTTCCATAAAAATAAAGTTTTATGGAAAATGAGGAAAACTGCATCTTAAGGCCAGTTGTTTTGTTCCTTTTTTTTTTGTTTGAAAGTATCGTTGTTATTGAGTTTGCTAAAATTATAAATTAATTTTTTAATAAATTCTATGCTGCATGCAATTGCTACAGTACAAGAGTGCGACGCAAGAGGCGATGAGTAGAATTGGGTAGCCTGGTTACAAACAATTGTATTATTTGGCTTTGCTGCAGCTATTACCATAAAAAAGCAGGAAAATGTTCCTGCTTTTATTATTATTTTTTGGATGACTTCTTTTTCTTTCCTTTTTCTCCAAAGAAGGTAAGTTGAATTTCTGCATCTTTTTGTACCCAGTTTTTGCAACCTTCCACCCCCGCAATAGCAATTAATTCTTTGATATTGTTGGAAAAATGAAACGGATGATTGGGGCCGGGAGGAATACACATCCACTCAACCGGAATGTCAACCATGCTTTTGCCTATAATTTGTGAACTGTTGTTAAGCAATGCATCTTTTATATAGCCAATAATATGGTTATTGTAAAAACGTAGGGTAACGGTGGACATGATTTCTACCCCTTCATCAGTAATATTGGTAGCTTGAAATTCTTCTTTAAATCCAAGAATTGCATCGGGCGATAAATGTTTTATGCGGCTATACATATCGCCTGGCAATTTGCAGGCTTCCAATGTAGTAATGGTAGGTATGCCGTTGTTTACCGCTTTAAAGGCCGAGTCTTTGCCTCCAAATGCAAAAGCACTTTGCATATTGGTTCCCATAACCATTAATATCAGCAGCATGGGTAAAAGCGCCTTTTGGCGTAAAACAGAAGAAGTATGTAAACACAGTTTAGTATAAATCCAATTCATAAGCAAACCACTTTATGGCAATTAAAAATAGTGGTGAATTCAGCTAGCTGGTCTTTTAAAGAATTGGATTTGAATGCGATGCAAGATGAAACATTATTGGCATTTGTAAAAATAAAAATTGCTTGCAAGTATTAAATTTTGCAAAAGAAGCAGGCAGGAATCCTGAAAATTTGCTTAACAACAAGTTTTCAAAATGCAAAAATGGAACTGAAAGATGGAGCTGGCTAGCCTCAATCAAATATATTTGCAAAAAAGTGATGATATGTATATTCAGCAATTATATACGGGTTGCCTAAGCGAAGCAGCATATTTTATTGAAAGTGAAGGCGAGGCTGCCGTGATTGACCCCATGCGTGATATAGAAGCGTATTTGCAATTAGCCGCAGAAAGAAAAGCTACCATTAAATATATTTTCGAAACCCATTTTCATGCAGATTTTGTTAGTGGACATATAGATTTAGCCTCTGCAACAGGTGCCCCCATTATTTACGGTCCAGATACAAAAGCACTTTTTAAAGTGCATATTGCGGCGGATGGGGAGGAGTTTGCCCTGGGTAAAGTAAAAATTAAAGTATTGCATACCCCAGGCCATACGCTGGAAAGTACCTGCTATTTATTACAGGATGAGGCTGGAAAGGATAATGCAGTATTTACAGGTGATACCTTATTTGTTGGGGATGTTGGCCGGCCAGATCTTTCGCAGCAGGGTGAAACACTTACTATGAATGATTTAGCCGGTATGCTGTATGAAAGTCTGCAAAAGAAAATTATGCCTTTGGCAGATGATGTGGTGGTTTATCCGGCCCATGGGGCAGGCAGCAGCTGTGGTAAAAATCTCGGCCCAAAAAGTTATAGCACCATTGGCGATGAAAAGCAATCCAACTATGCATTGCTGGCAAAAACCAAAGAAGCATTTATTCAATCTGTTACTGATGGGTTGGCCAACCCGCCATTGTATTTTCCTATTAATGCTGCCATGAATCAAAAAGGGTATAGTAGTATGGAAGAGGTATTGGCCAACGGCATGGTAGCCATTGCAGCAGATGCTTTTGAAGCCTTACTGGAGGATGATAATTATGTGATCTTAGATACAAGGCCCGGTAATTTGTTTACAGTTGGTTTTGTGCCCGGCAGTATTTTTATTGGTTTAGAAGGCCGCTTTGCAGAATGGGCAGGCTCACTACTACCTTTTGATAAAAAAATTGTGCTGGTAACAGAGCCGGGAAAACAAAAAGAATCCATCACCCGTTTGGCGAGGGTTGGTTTTGAGCTTTTTGGAGGCTATCTGGATGGCGGTTTTGAAGCATGGCAAAAAGCCGGCAAAACCATTGACTTAATTATTGATGTAGAACCAGATGAACTAGCCATGGATTTGCCTTTTGACGACAGGATTGTAGTGGTTGATGTACGCAAGGAAACCGAATTTGCCGATGGCCATGTAGCTGGTGCTGTAAACATTCCCCTAAGTAATTTAACCGATCCCGGTAGTATGGCTAATATAGACGATACAGATAATTTATATGTGCATTGCGCCAGTGGTTACCGCAGTGTAATTGCCAGCTCTTTAATAAAACGCCAGGGAATTCATAACCTGCGAAATATTGCAGGTGGCTGGGCCAAAATACAGGAAGAGGAAAGAATAGAAAAAGAAAAAAGCCCTGAAGTATTGAATTAATGGCAATCACAATTTGGTGCTTGTAAGCTATAATCATCTACCATAAATAAAGCCTGTAATATAATAAAGCATATTACAGGCTTTTTACTTTACCATATCACATCTTAAGTTTATACTAAAAATTGAAGTACATTTTTTTAGCCCGGCAAAAGATGTATATGGCATCTTTTCTTGCGTCGTACACTTGTACTGTGGAATATATCGGGGCTTTAAACAGCCCAAACGCATAACTGCAAAGCCTGGATTAAAAAATAAATCTTGCAATGGCAATGCAAATGCCCCCTATTTATATAACCAGTTTCTGGTATTTTTCCGGTTCAAATTCCCATTTCCAGCGGCGGTGGCTCCATAAATAATTAGCCGGGTGTTTGCGGATAGTATCTTCTACAAATGCTACCATTTTTTTTGTTATTTCTCCTGCCGGCAGGTCGCGTGGTTCGGTGGTAAGTAATACCATATCGGTTTTATAGTAACCACGTTTTACCTTATAAAAATTGCACATTACAATGGCGGTATTAGCCACTTTGGCACCGCGTTCGGGTCCTTTTACTATGGGCGTCATTTTGCCAAAGAAATTTGTCCAGTAAGCCTGACTTGGGTTGCCGGGGTTTTGATCTCCTACCAGTGCAAGGCAATATTGCTGTTTGCTGTATCCGGCAAATTTTGTTGAGAATTCGGTGGCAGCAATTAACTGGGCCCCAAATCTTTTACGCATATGTATAAAAATGCGGTCCATAATTTTATTGCTGATAGGCATATACACTGTTAACAGTGGATATTTAAAATTATTGCTATAGCCCAGGTTGGCAAATTCCCAATTAAAAAAATGGCCGGAGTGTAATTGCACTTTTTTGCCGGTAGCATACAAATTGTTTACTACTTCAAAATTGCCTGCAAAACGTTTGTTCATTTCTTCGCTGGAAATGGAGAAGAGTTTAATGGTTTCAATAAAATTATCAATAAAACCTTTGTAAAACTCTTTCATTATAGCAGTACGTTCTTCCATTGATTTTTCGGGAAAGGCAATGGCCAGGTTTTCTGACACAACATCCCTGCGATACCGTACTATATGATACAGTATAAAAGAAACACCATCGCTTATAATATATAGTAAACGCCAGGGTAATAAAGAAACCAAATATAAAAAGCCATACACAATAGAATACATGCAGCTATAAATTAAAATGGTAGCAAAGATAATACATCGTGTTGCTTTGAATTTGTTTATACATTAACCGGGTTGAAAGTATGGCTGGGTGCAGCAATTAACAGGCTGTTTACAGCTGCATAAAATTACTGCCGTACAAGAGTGCGACGCAACGGATGCTTAATTTTTAGGTATTAGCCCGGTACATAAAAACCTGGCTTTACAGTATTATGTTTTGTATTAGCTCTTGTTTACCCAAATGATCTGTGTTAAAATGCAATCCGCGGCTTTCTTTTCTAAATTCGGCGCCTTTTACAATTAAATAACCTACAGTAATAAGGTTTCTTAACTCGCAAAGCTGCGGCGATACACGGGTAGATTTGTATAAGGTTTCTGTTTCTTCGTACAGGAGGTCCAACCTTTTCATGGCGCGGTTTAAACGTACATCGGTACGTACAATGCCCACATAATCACTCATTATTTGTTGCAGTTCTTTAAGGCTTTGGGTAATAAGAATCATTTCTTTGGGGTCCGTGGTGCCTTTGGCATTCCAGTCCGGAATATCAACGCCTTCCAGTCCGCCGCCGGTTGGGCTCGCCTCAGTTACGGTATTAATTCTTTTAACTGAATCCAAAAAAGCCCGGTGACTAAAAACCATGGCTTCCAGCAGGCTGTTGCTGGCAAGCCGGTTGGCGCCATGCAGTCCGCTGCTGGCACATTCGCCGCAAGCATACAGGTTTAGTATAGAGGTACGGCCCCATTCATCGGCCTTAATACCGCCACAGCTATAATGGGCTGCCGGTGCTACGGGTATCATTTGCTGCATCACATCTATACCAATGCTTTTACATTTTTCATAAATATTGGGAAAGTGATGTACAAATTTTTCTACGCTCATATGCCTGCAATCCAGGTACACATGTTCTGTACCGGTACGTTTCATTTCACTGTCTATGGCACGGGCAACAATATCACGTGGGGCAAGGTCTTTACGGGGGTCGTATTTTTCCATAAAAGCTTCGCCATCCTTATTGCGTAAAATACCCCCATCGCCACGTACGGCTTCGGTTATAAGAAATGAAGGCGATACACCCGGTTCGTATAAAGCGGTGGGGTGAAACTGAATAAACTCCATATTTTCTATCCTGCCTTTGGCGCGGTATACCATGGCAATACCATCGCCGGTAGCAATTTTGGGGTTGGTGGTAGTGCGGTATGCCTGGCCACAACCGCCACTGGCTAAAATGGTAATATTCGATAGAATTTTTTCTATTTTATTGGTTTGCAGGTTTAAAATGTAAACGCCATAACAGGTAATATCCTGTGTTGATTTAGTAACCAAATAACCCAGGTGATGCTGTGTAATAATATCTACCACAAAGCAATGGTTTATAAGCGTAATGTTTTTATAACTGGCAACAGTATCTAACAGGGCTCTTTCCATTTCTTTGCCGGTAACATCTTTATGATGCAGTATGCGGTGTTCACTATGACCGCCTTCCATACCCAGGGCATAATCTCCGGTGGCGGTTTTGTCAAAACGGGCACCATATTCAATAATTTCTCTTATGCGTTCGGGGCCTTCGGTTACCACAATTTCTACAATTTTTTTATTGCAAAGTCCATCGCCGGCAATAAGGGTATCTTCTATATGTTTTTCAAAACTGTCGTTGTCTTCGTCCCACACACCGGCTACACCGCCCTGGGCATATTTTGTGTTGGTTTCATCGGCCTGCGTTTTGGTTATTACAGTAATTTTTTTTTCGGGGAAATAAGCTGCTGTTTTTAGGGCGTAGGTTAAACCGGCAATACCCGAACCAATAACTAAAAAATCTGTTTGCGGCATATGATGTTCTTATTTGATGCATAAAGTTATACAGCACAAGAGTGCGACGCAACAAAAGTTTAACAGCAATACAATAGCCGGGTACAAAAAATAAACCCGGTCCAATTTTATTAGTGTATTTGTTATACGGGCAGTGGTTTTTTATGGCATCGCCGCTTGCGTCGCAATCACTTCATCGTTCGGGTTTTATGGCAGCTGCAAACAACCTGAAATTTTTTTAAAAGCTTTGTTTCCCTTTTGTTTCTGGGTACGACAAATATCTCATTACACCGCATCTGCGCAACAAAAAACAACTTGTTGGCCGTTGCTAACCTTACTTGTATACTGGTTTTTGCCGGCCACAAAGGCCAACTATACAAGTGCTTACCATACAACTGCAACTATAAACTGTAAAGCCAGCCGGCAACAGTAGGTAGCTGTGGTAAAAAATTTTAAAAAAATTAAAAAAACACTACAATGGAATTTATTCTCAAAGGAAATTTACTAGGCTATATATGCGACGATTGCATAGAAGCCATTAGTGGCGCCGAGGTATTAATTTACCTGCCATGGAAAGAGCAGCGCATCACCGCCAACGCTGTTGCCAGCACAAAAGATACTTTCAGGCTGGTAGAAGCCGCCGAAAAAGAACAAAGAGCTTCTTTATTAATTGCCAAAGGCATTACAGATGAGGCCGGCAATTTTAGTATTGGCATTGATGAAAAATACAGCGATAGCGCTTTTGATATTGATTTTACCTGTGTTACAGTGCCTCATGGTCCACATATTCCTCATAGAAATCCTCCCCAGTTTCACTTAACCACGGTATACCCACAATGGAAAATGACTGATAAAAGAGATGGCTACAGCTATTTCTGGAGTTATAGTATTACCAACAGATGGTGGTGTTATATTCGCGGCTATTATTTTGATGCATGGGTTATTTGCGGCCATTTGGTAAACTGCAAAACCGGTGCGCCAATTGGCGGTGCAACTGTTAGGGCTTATGATGCCGATTTACTTACCGATGATTTGCTTGGCACAGTTACTACAGATGCAGACGGGCATTTCAGGATTGACTATTCCAGTGCAGATTTTAGGGTAAACTTTTTTCCATTAAACCTGGAAACAGATATTGAAGCGCCATTTTTTAGCAGTGGCCCGGATGTATATTTTAAAGCTGAACTGGCAGGCGTACAACTGGTAGATGAAACAGCCGCCAATAGAAGAAAAAATGTAGGTTACTGTCTTTGTGTACGCTTATGCTCTGAAGTAAATGTAATAACAGGTGGTGGTGATGAAGGTTTCCCAAGTGCCTGGACAAGCATTGGCTCTAGCTTTGATATTCCTACAGGCCCAATATTAAACAGTTTTGATGCCGATGGTTATGCCAGTGCCGCCAAATATGCCATTACAGGTCAGATTCGTTTAACAGGTCAGGCAGCGCCTAAAATTGCTGGTCATCGTGTTGAATATCGTTTTTTGGTAAGCCATGTTACCACGCCCAATGGCGGTGCAGCACCTGCCATAGCCAACTTTACCAAAATTATTGGCGTAACACCTAATCTTTTTGTAGCAAGTGTGGTGGCAAAGCTTAGAAAAAACAGCTTTCCATTTAATATAATGAATGTGATCAGCGATCAATCTGACTTTGATGCAGATGGTTGGTTTGATATTAATAACGCTATTGAACGCACCCTTACCAATGCAGGCATTCCATTAGCAGATATTAATAACTACGATTTTATTGATGAAGATACGTTGATGATGCTGGATACCAGCGCTTTAACCACTGCACCCAATGTACCTTTAAATGTTGCCAATGCCGGCCAGCCGGTACCTGCGGCCAATAAAATTCCAATTGAAAAAATTGCTATACGTTTTGAAATACGCGAAGTAATTAATAAAGCTACCAATTCCTTTGTGCCGGTATTGGGTACAGGCCAAACGCTTAACTCAATGATTGTAAACAATAACCCCATTTTTGTTAAATACTCGGTGGCAGAATTGGAAACATTGGGTGATTGCTCTCCTTTGAATGGCACCGTACATGCAAAATATACTGTGTACCATCCGCACCTGCAGTCGGCCAGTATTAATGTGCATAGCAATGGGTATGCAATTAATAAAAATTTGTCCGACGGATTTATAACGCTTTCTGGCAATACTAATGCCGCAGTAGATGGTGGTAATAATAATAGTTTGCAAATCAACGCCACACCAAACGATCTGATTCGTTGTACCTACATACTCACCTTTGGAGCTCAGGTACGTATGCATACAGGCGATTCGCAGGTGTATAACAGTTTTGCACCACTGGCATTCTTTTACGATATATAAGCCTACATAAATCCGGCGAGTTAGATGGTTAATTGCCGGATTTACCCTTTACCCTTAAAAATCTATTTGTTTAAACCGCATAAACAATGGAAATAACAAGCACTTATTTTATTATAGCCTCTTTAGCAGTATGGCGGTTAACGCATTTACTTGCAAAGGAAGATGGTCCTTTCGATATAATTTTTCTCATGCGGCAAAAAGCAGGAGCAGGTTTCTTTGGAAGCCTGCTCGACTGCTTTTATTGTGTTAGTGTATGGATAGCTTTTCCTTTTGGATGCTGGCTGGGAGCAGATTGGCCCCAACGTTTGCTTTTGTGGCTGGCCTTATCTGGTGCAGCCTGCCTGGCAGAGCAATGTACCGCACCCAAAAAAAGTAAGCCGGAAATACCTGTATTTTTTGAAGAACCAGCTGAATAGTAATACATAATTCTACCCTCATAATTAAAACAAAACAAAGATGTGTAATTGCGGAAGTAAAAGAGATAACTATACCAATCAGGTACATTCCAATGCTACCAGCCGTTTTGAAACTGTGCAGGAAAAAGCCGCTGTACAGCAGGTGCAGTTTCAATATAATGGTAAAACATCTTTAACTGTAATAGGCAATATAACAGGCACCCGGTACCGTTTTACTGTGCCAGGTGTTATTTTGGCCGTAGATTTAAAAGATGCGGCAGGCATGTCGTATATTCAAATGCTATGCAAAATATAGTAGTTGCTAAAATCAGTTATTTTTTAGCCGGGCATGATTGCAATGGGCGGCTTTACTTGCGTCGCACTCTTGTGCGGCCGGATAGATTATGCAGCTGTTTAAAAATGTATTTTTGCTTTGCCGGGTTATATCACCGAACCCCGCAGTGTGCGACGCAACGGCTGCTGCCATTGGTTTTGCTGCCGGGTCCATACATGTGTATTACATTACAGGTTCAATCCAGGCTTCGTTTTCTTTAAGCAGGTTTATTAATTCATCTACCGCAATAGCACTGTCTACATTGCGCTTTACTATTTCTTTTCCCTTATATAAAGTTATTTTGCCGGGGCCGCTGCCTACATAACCAAAATCTGCATCGGCCATTTCTCCGGGGCCATTTACAATACAACCCATAATGGCTATTTTAACACCTTTCAGGTGGTTGGTGCGGGAACGTATTTTCGCGGTAGTTTCCTGCAAATCGAATAAGGTTCTGCCACAGGATGGGCAGGATATATATTCTGTTTTTGAAATACGGGTACGGGTAGCCTGCAGTATGGTAAATGCGGTAGCGTTTATAAACTGCTCAACCGTAGAATTGCTTAAATAATTTCTGCCGCTGGCATTTTGTGCATTATTGTTGTTGGTGGCGGTATAGCTTTTTTGAGACATGCCCAAACACAAGCCATCTCCAAAACCATCCAACAGTAAAGCGCCGCATTCTGTTGCAAAATGTATCAAATGTTCATCTGCCGTTTGCCAGTTACTATCGCACATAATTACTACCGGATTATGGATATTTCTTTGTAATAACTCCATAAACATACGGCGTACCGAAGGCATTGCCTGCTGATTGGTGCTGCTAAGGCAAATAACTACCGTATTGTCGTTCGCCAGCTCATTTAAATTGGTAAAATCGTTTAGTGAGGTTTGATCGTTAAAACAATCAATCATCACAAAATTAAGTGTATCGCTTTTCCAGGTGCCGTTAAGGTAGGCGCCGCTATCATAAAGGGGAAAATATTTTTCTTTATCATTAGACAGGTGCCAGGTGGCAGGGTAAACAATTACTTTCAGCGTACCAGGCAAGGCAAAATCAAGCAACTCATTGCCTGTAAAAATATAATCTGCCGCCGCATCGCTTATGTTCCATTTATCGCTATTGGAATCATATGTATATCCAACGCTTTCTAAATGGGCGGGACTAATTTTATTTATTTTGCTTAAGTCGGCAATTACCACCGGTACCTGATTACCGCCAATATTATTAATGGCAAAACTGGACCGTTTTTTATAAACAAAAGGTGAGTATGGTATTTTTTCAATGGCCGGTACCGAGCCATTTGTATGCTTGTTGTTTACGGTACCCTGATAACGCTTAACCAGGTCTTTACAAACGGGCACTTCAAATTCGGGGTCTTCGGTTAAACTAACGCGTATGGTATCGCCAATACCATCCTCCAGCAGGGTGCCAATACCTGCGGCACTTTTTACACGGCCATCTTCGCCATCACCAGCTTCGGTAACGCCAAGGTGCAGGGGGTAACATTCGCCAAATTCTGCATCCATTTGTTGTATAAGCAAGCGATAAGCCTGTACCATTACCTGCGGATTACTGCTCTTCATGCTAAGCAATATATTGTGGTAATTTTCATGGCGTGCTACCCGTAAAAATTCCATGGCACTTTCTACCATGCCCATGGGTGTATCTCCATAACGGCTCATGATTCTATCACTAAGACTGCCGTGGTTGGTGCCAATGCGCATTGCCGTGCCATATTCTTTGCAGATTTTTATAAGAGGTGTAAAGCGATCTCTTATACGGTCTATTTCCTCTGCATATTCAGCATCGGAATATTCCAGTTGCTCAAATTTTTTCTTGTCGATATAATTCCCCGGGTTTACACGTACTTTTTCTACTATGCGTGCTGCAATTTCTGCTGCATTGGGTGTAAAATGTATATCGGCAATAATCGGGGTAGTATAACCACGTGCACGTAGTTCGTTTTTTATATTGAGTAAATTCTCTGCTTCTTTTTTACTGGGTGCTGTAATACGTACCATTTCGGCGCCGGCTTCTATACAGCGGATACATTGTTCAACAGTGGCAATGGTATCCATGGTATCTGTTGTGGTCATGGTTTGCACCCTAATTGGGTTGAAATTACCCAATAAAAGATCGCCCACTTTTACTTCTTTGGTTTTTAGTCTGCTGTATTGCGTAAGTGAATTACAATATAATTGCATAGTAAATGTTGTATTGCTTGTTTGCGTTACCGCAAATGATTTGCAAAAATAACAATTAAAATACAGCATGGTTTAATGTGTATACTGTTATTATATGCTATTGCCTGCCGCTAGCTTATTTTGCGTTAGGGATTGCAGTGAAAAGCCCGCAGCCATGCGTAGTGCAACGCAGCCTGGCGAGGACTTGTAACGGAAAGCCCGGCCCTGTAAAGGGCAACGCCCAATTGGTATTAATAAATTACTTCATACTCCATCGAGGAGGGGCTTCCGAACATATCGGTTATATTGTTGGTAAAGCTGATGGTTTTTTTATCGGCTGATACTACGGAATTGCCGCCCTTGTAAGACTTAACCGGGTTGGGCAATACATAGGTGCTTTTGTAACTAATACTGCCCATCATTGGGGCCAGTTGTTGCAGCATTTGCAGCGAACTGTTTTCGCTAACCATGGAATTAATGATAGTGCTATCTGTTAAAACATTAGAAATTTTGTTGCCCTGCACACTAAAGGTAAATGCGGATGAAAATGGATTCCTGGTATTAGACAACTGGCTGAACTGGCCACCTGCACCTGCAAGATCTTCGGGTAAATCGGCAGAGGCATCTTTATTCATTAACTTATCAGTAAAGCGCATTTTTTTCAGGGCTGCGGCAAATTCTTTTTTGAGCTGGGGCAACTGACTGATATTTTTAAAGGGTACTGACAAGTTTATTTTTACTTCATCGCTCATTTCATCCAAATGCAGCCATAATTTGCCATCGTGCAGCATGGCTTTTTCCTCATCGCTTAATGTAGTTGCTGTATCAGTAAAGCTTTTGAAATAAATGGTAGTGTCTTTTTGTTGTTTTTCGCGGCCATCAGTTTCAAGGCTTTTACCAGTAAGCATTTGCATTTGAGACATAAACCCATCCATCGCAATATTGATGGAATATTCGCCAGAGTTATCTTTATTAATTACTACTTTTTCTTCTGTATCCAGGCAGGAAACCCATACCAAAGAAATCAAAACTGTAATAACGGGATACCCTAATTTTTTCATTGTTATTTTTTTAAAAATTTACCAATCTTTTTCAGGTTGCTGGCGGTTGGTTTTTTGCTGCAGCCTTTTTTGTAATTGTTTTTCTTTATCTCTTAATTCGTTTAGCTTTTGTTCAATAAGGTCTTTATTCAGCGGCTTATTTTTCTGTTGTTGCTTTTTATTATTTGCCGGTGGTGGCGGTGCAGCTTGTTGTTGTTTTCTAAGTTCTATCAGCGCTTTTTGCAAATTTTCTCTTGCTTCCTCATCTGTTGGGTCTAGTAATAAAGACTGCTTAAAAGAGCCAATGGCATCCTGAAGTTTTTGCTGCGCTACCTGTACCACTCCCTTATTGTACAAGGCTTTTGCCTTAAGATTATTGTCGGTGCTAACTGCCGCATCGTCAAATAATTTTTCTGCATCTGCATTGTTATTTAAGCGGCTATAGGCATTGCCCATATTAAAAGTGGCGGCCTTGTTCTTTGCATCGGTAGCCAGGGCGGTTTTGTATAATTCGATGGCATTTTTATAATCACCTTTACGATAACTATCATTGCCCTTATTTACAGTTGTATTAGGATCCTGTGCCAAGGCAAATTGGCAAAAACAAATAGTTAATATGATAAATAAATATTTCATTTTTTTGAGCCCGGCAGCAAAACTATTTGCTAATTTACTTGCGTCGCACTCTTGTACTTTCAGTTATTTATGCAGCCAAAAGAATTTTAATAATAGATTCAACTCAAAAACCCATCATTAAGCCAATTGTTTGTTTTTTATTTCAGAGATAAACACTTCGGCAACTAACAAAATAATTGCCAAAGCCAATATAAAAGGTGTAAATGAAAAATAAGTTTTACCTCCATTTGCACCTTCGATTAATTTTTTTTCAATGCTATCCAAAGCAGTGTTTAATGCTTTGGTAGTAGTTGGTACATCTTCCATATGAAAATAGCTGCCTCCGGTTTTTGCAGCAATTTGCTGTAACTCCAGTTCGTTTAATTTACTAATTACAGTTTTGCCATTTGCATCTGTTTTATAGGTGCCTGCGCCGGGCTCAATAATGGGTGCACCATCTGCAGTACCTAAACCTACCGTGTAAATAATAATGCCATTATCTATTGCATCCTGAATGGCTTTATCCACATTGGCATCATGGTCTTCACCATCGGTGATAAGCACAATGGCTTTGTGTTTTTTTTCGTTGGTAGTTAATCCGGTAATGCATCTTTCCAATGCATCGCTTATATTGGTGCCTTGTAAAGGAACGGCATCTGGATTGGCATTAGAAACAAAAAGTTTTGCTTCAGAAAGATCCGGTGTTAAGGGCATTTGTAAAAAAGCTTGTCCTGCAAATACCACCAATCCAAGCCGGTTGTTTTCCAGATTTTCTATCATTAGGCTTACCAGTTGTTTGGCCCTTTCTAACCGACTGGGTTTAACATCTGCACTTAACATGCTTTTACTTACATCCAGGGCAATCATAACATCAATACCGGCAGTTTTTTCGCCTTCTCCGTTTTGGGTACTACGAAAATTAGTGGTTGCAATAATGCAAAATGAGAGTGCCACCAGGGTTATAATAAATTTAAAGCGGTATTTATTTGCTGAATAATTGCCCATTAACTGGTTTACGAGAGCCGTATCGCCCAGCTTCCTTTTTGCTTCGGCTTTTTTGCGTAATACCCACACAAACAACAATAACAATGGTATTAACAACAATAGGCCCAGCCAAAATTCAGTATGTTCAAATGAGAAGGTCATTATGGGCTGCAATGTACAAGCATCGGGCCAAATAAAAATGCAAAAAATGATGGCTTAGTTTTGTAGCTAAAACTTAATTTTTGGATTGGCCATCGGGTTGTTGTTTGCGATATTTTTATATTTCTACTCTTTGGGCTATAAAAAGCCATTTGGATGGCTTATACTGAGTTTCTGAGGGTGAGTTTAAATGGTACTTCTACATGCTGCCTTTTTTGTTGCAAGATTAATTGAGCGGCCATTTTACCCATTTCATTAAAGTCGGTAGAAATAGTTGTAATGCCATCCAGTATTATTTTTTTTATGGGTGTTTCGTTATAGGAGATAACACCCACATCAGTACCGGCTTTTAGGGTAAGCTGCATTAGTTTTTCAATAAGCTTTACCAGATCGTCTTCCATTACGGTAATATAGGTTTCGCCCGGCTGAATATCTTCTTTGGCAATATTGCTGATTACTTTGTAATTAAATGCATAATCCTGGCAAAAACGATTAAAGCCATCAAGGATTTCCTGAGGGTAATAGCTGTTATCGGGAAAGATGATTTTTATGGTATGGTATTTACTTAACCTGTCGGCCGCCTGTTCCAATGCCTGATAAATATCTTTGGAGAAATTTTCATAAACGGCGGCATAATCGCCGGTAATACCGTTGATTTGTTTATCGAGCAATATGAGTTTATCCTTTGGTATGGTATTAATTATTTCATGGGCCTTTTCACCGCCCTCAATAAAATGCGGAATGATGACATAGTGGGTATAATCTTCTGTTTTGTTGCTTACTAGTTTTCTAAATAAGGTATAATCGTTGTTATACACATAAAAATCTATTGCGGCATTGGCACCCATGGCTGCCACAAAAGCATCGTAAATAATTTTTTTGTGGGCACTAAGTTTATTAAACAGCAAGCAAATATTATAGGCTTGCTCAAACTCCGTATTTTTTATAAAATATCCCTTACCAGGTACTGAGCCAAGTACACCAATTTTTTTTAGATAACGATAGCCTTTTTCTGCGGTATCTCTGGATACATCCAGCTCGTAGCTTAGATCGTTGATGGAAGGTAGGGTGTCTTGTTGTTTAAACCTGCCATGCTCAATACCCTTTAGTATACAATTGATAAGTTGCTGGTATTTGGGGGTGGCAGAGAACTCATCAATACGTATTATATCATAAATACCCACAGGTTTCATATGCTGATATTGTATTTGGCAAATATCTGCTTTTAGCAGGTATAATTAACCAGGGCATTTTGAAAAGGATAATGTGGATTTTTTGACTAAAACTACTTTTTTAATACCTGCCCGGACGTTTTTGCTGCTGTACAAACCATTTTTTGTGTACATTTTTGCTGCCACAAAGGAGGAACCCTGAACCGAGCGTGGCAAGCGCAGCCACATATATAAACTATTGCCGGTAACAAAAAAATAGATAGCAAAGCTTAGCGGGTAATGTTTTAGCAGCGTTTTATGGCATGGTTTATTTATTTATAGGCAGCAGAATGTAATTTCTTTGCGGAAAAGTTTTAATTTCAGCGCATCAAGCATAAAACTCAATACTTATAATATGATAGCATTTCTGATCTTTAAGCTGGTGATTTTTATTGGACTGTTCTTTTTTCTTGGCTATTTCTTTGTGTACAAAACCATTTTAAAGTTGCTGAAAAGAAGCAAAGTTTATAAAGCCGGAGAGCATACAGCTGCTACAATTATGGATTATAAAGTAACCAAAGACTCATCTGGCGCCAAGCGGTATTACCCAATTATACAATACATTACCCAAAAAGGGGAAGCCATTACTGCACAGTCAAGAAAAGAGCGCTATAAGAAATACGATGTAGGTAAACAATTGAAAGTGTATTATATGGCCGATGACCCTAAGAATTTTTATATTGAAGGTATTTTACCTATCATTAAAATTGCCGGTATAGTATTAGGATTTGCGGGTTGTTTGGTTTTGCTGGTAGAAGTGGGCAGAACCATTAATAAATTGATAGCTTAACAACCTTTCTGTATAATTATATTTAAGCCGTTTACATTAGTTGCTGTGTAGCTGCTGATGCAAACGGCTTTTTTATGTTTAATTGGCTTTTACCCTTTTGTTTAATGGCTCTAATTGGTTACCCAATAATTCGCGAAATTGTTTGGGTCCGGTGGGTAATTCAATATATGCGGCACCATATTTTATGCCTTCCTCAATTACAGGAGAAAGCTCGCTGCCGGAGCGTTTGGTAGTGGAAGTTTGAAAATATATGGTAACTCCCTTTTCTTCTTTTAGCTTTTTGAAATAGTTATATAGCTTATACCTTTCACCGCCTTCTGCAAAATCTTCGCCATGGCTGCCGGCTGTTGTTCTTAAACCATTATTACCTACCACTGCTTGCTTGCCATACATATTTACAAAGCTGTTGATAAACGGAATGGTACCCTCTGCCGTTTCGTATGCATTGCCTTTACTATCAAGATACTGATAGGAAGAAAAACAAACACTAATAAGGGTATGTTTCCATGGTTTCATGGCCTGATAGCTTTTTATGATGGCTAACGAATCGTTTTGTTTGGTATAACCAGCCTGTAAGAAAATATCACCCACCTGCTGTTTACGGGCATTATCGCCAAATGGGCGTATCAGGTTTTCGGCGCTTTTTAAACCGGTTGCACCATCTACTACTTCACTAATTTCTGGAATATTATCATAAATGGCAGCCAATTTTTGTTGTACATCAGCAAAAGCTGTTAAAAAAGCGGGCTCCCAATATTTAGGTAGTTTTTCATCCAATATGGTAAAACTGCCTTTTTTTATTAACCAGTCCGGCGAGTAAACGCCGCAGTATAACCGCACTTTAATAGGTATTTCAATACCATATTTGGCTTTAAACTTACGGGCCCAGTCAATAGCCTGGTCAACACGGTTACCCCTTACAATCGCCCCGTTTTCTGTGGGTTGAATATCTTTCCAGTACAACTGAATAATTACGCCATTGGTAATTTTCATCATATTATCATCACTGCCTGCAGGGTCAATCCGGTCATAGTCACGGCATACAAGGCCCTTTAAGGGTTGCTTTAACCCATCAAAATTGGATGGTGTTTCTATTTTAACATTGGGGTCTACCGTTCCCGAAGTTTGTAATACCTGTGCACTTTTGGCTGTTTTATTTGGGTTTTTGCCCTTTCTTGTTTTGTTTTGTTGTGCCGGTGCACAAGAGCTGATAAGCAAAACTGCGAATAGTAATTTTTTCATGTTCTAAGATTGTACTTTACAAAATGCAATAGTCGTGCCGTTAAAAAAATCTATTGCTGGGTTAAAGAATAATTTATATCGTTTAACAATTAGGATAGTAGTTTATATATAAAGTTTAATGCAAATATAAATCACCATATAATGACCCATAAAAAATGCCATTATTGGCCCGGCATTATTTATCTATTAAGCTTTACTTGCGTCGCACACTTGAACGTTCTGTTCATAACCCGGCAAAGGAACCCCCATTGCGTAATTTGAGTGCTTCTTCAGCGGGTACATGCAATATTTTCATCATACTAAATGCTGGCAGCAGGCTAACCCTTACCTTTGCCCAAACATTTGTTAGTTTATGTGGTTAAATAATATTCTGGAAACAATTGGCAATACCCCGTTAATAAAACTCAATAAGGTTGCCAAAGAGCTGCCTTGCACAGTACTGGCTAAAGTAGATTATTTCAACCCCGGAAATTCTATTAAAGACCGCATGGCTTTAAAAATGGTAGAAGTGGCCGAGCAGGAAGGCCGTTTAAAACCCGGCGGCACTATTATTGAAGGCACCAGTGGTAATACCGGTATGGGGCTTGCATTGGCTGCATGTGTAAAAGGCTATAAATGTATTTTTGTAACCACAGATAAACAAAGCAAAGAAAAGGCCGATATTTTAAAAGCCGTTGGCGCCGAAGTAATAGTGTGCCCCACCAATGTACTACCTGAAGACCCACGCAGTTATTATAGTGTAGCCAAACGACTGGGTAAAGAAGTGCCCAATTCTGTGTACATGAATCAGTATGATAACCTCGCCAACCGCCAGGCACATTACGAAAGTACCGGACCGGAGATATGGCAGCAAACAGAAGGCAAAATAACACACCTGGTGTGTACTGCAGGTACCGGCGGTACTATTACGGGTACAGCCATGTATTTAAAAGAGCAAAACCCCAATATAAAAATTTGGGCCATAGATGTATATGGTTCATTATTAACCAAATACTACCGCACCGGCGAAATTGATATGAACCAGGTGCACCCATATATCAGCGAAGGTTTTGGAGAAGATTTTGTTCCCCAGAATTACGATATGAGTGTGATAGATTATTTTGAACAGGTTACCGATAAAGACGGTGCCATTATGGCCCGCCGACTGGCAAAAGAAGAAGGCCTGTTTTGTGGCTACAGTGCCGGAAGTTGTTTACAGGGCCTTATGCAATTAAAAGCCAGCCTTACCCCCAACGATCTGGTAGTTTGTATACTGCACGATCATGGCAGCCGTTATGTAGGTAAAATTTATAACGATCAATGGATGATGGAAAGGGGCTTTCTCGAAGTAAAAACCTTTAAAGACATTGTTAGTGGCCGTATAGGTAAAAAGCTAATTACCGTAGAACCTGCCCATACAGTAGCACATGCGGTTGAGTTAATGAAAAAATACGATATTGAGCAAATTCCTGTAATGCTAAATGGTAATATGGTTGGCGCTTTAAGCGAGGGTGGGCTTTTTCAAAAAATATTCAGTAATCCCGAAATTAAAAATGCACTGGTAGAAACAGTGATGGAGCATCCTTACCCCATTGTAGATTTTGAAACACCTGTTGAAAGACTTGGCAGTTTAATTAACAAAGAAAATGGTGCCGTTTTAGCAAAAGATGAAACCGGTCATTTTCATATTGTTACCAAATACGATGTTATCCAAAGCCTGGCCAAATAAAGTGCCATCCTATTAATATTTCAAACCTCCTGTTGCAGGAGGTTTTTTTATGAGCCAGGCAACAGATTTTTAATTGGGCTTTACTTGCGTCGCACACTGCAGGGTTCGGTTTTTATGGCAGCAAATACATAGGCATTGATTATAATAACCTAATACTGTAGTCTGGCAATTACGCCATTGGCACCGGCCAGAAAAACGGCATTTCCATTTTTTGCTTTTTGGCAAACATGGAAACTATGTCCTGATATTAACTGCCAATTTTTGCCACCATCAGCGGATATGTCAACCCCACTGGTACCGCAACTAATCAGCTGTTTATTATTGATGTAGGCCACACAGCTCCTGTAACCATGTGGTCCTGTTTCCGGTACGGTAAAAACAGGTTGCTTGTTCAGTTGTACCAAAATACAATTCTGTTCTGCGTTTTTATCATCGGCAAAATCGCCACCGACTACAATAGCATTTTTGCCATCTGGTGCTAGGGCTATAGAGTTGGCGCCGGTGCTTTCTTTATTGCTTAATAAATTAAGATTATAAAAAGCATCTTTATAAATTAACCGGGAAGTTTTACCTCCTGTAGTATAAATAAATGGGTTGTTTTTATTATTGGTAGCAACCACATTGGTGCCGCTTGATGCAAAAAAGGCTTCGCCATCTTTTAATTGCATGCCGGGATCTACCATATGCAGACTTATCCATGAGTTACCATAATCAACAGTAAAAGCTTTAAATAGGTTATTGTTTATGGGATCGCCAATTACAACGCCATAACCTTTGTTATTAAAATCCATGGCATCAAGAAACATGCCTTTTGTAGTATCTTCAAATACCTTTTTCCAGGTTTGTCCGCCATCTTTTGTACGTAAAATAATGGCTGGTTCTGCTACCGCAATTATTACTGCGTTGTTGCTGTCAAAAGCTGCAATATCCCTGAAATCCCTTTGCTCATAACCTTTTACTGTATACCACTCAAAGTTGGTGCCGCCATTGGTTGATTTGGCAACACTGCCTTTACTGCCACTTACCCAAATGGTATTATTATCCACCACACTTAAACCACGAATAGAAATTGCGTGGGTGGAATCAAGTATTTGTATGGTATACTGTTGCGCATGGCTATTTACCGAAAAAAGGCTAAAGGCTATTAAAAATAAAAGTGTAATACGGCGCATAAAAATGATTTGTGCTATGAAAGTAATTAAACCTTTTGAAGCTCACCCAATTTTGTAAGGGATGTTGCTGGCTGCGATACTTGTTGCAGTACAAGTGTGGGACGCAAGTAAAGTTGAATAGCCAACTTGAGCTGGGTTAATACATATACTTATCCAAAGTTTAAAAAGAGTTGGTTCACCACATTCATCCCAATTAAAGTAAACTGATTAATCAGTTGATTTGCCGGTGCCTGTTTTTATTTCAATAAGTGCATTGCAGGAATTCTATAAAAAACGAACTATTACAAGTTGGGGTGTTGGAAATACTCTATTTCGCTTTCGCTGAGTTTTGTGATTGTTTAAATGCTAAGTTTTGGTTTCACAAAAAGCCAAAGGATAACATTTTGAAGTTGCAAATAATTGAGTGCTTGGCAAAGGCTATGATTTGAATAATTTACAGGGTTTGGTTTGAGTTATTATTACTGGTTTTTTTCAGGTGTTCGGTATCGCTTTTAAGCATTTGCAATCCTTCTTTTAATGTCATATAGGGAACGCCAAATGTTTTGTGATTGATAATACTGATGCGTTGCATTATTTTCCAATGTCTGATGATTTCTTTCCAGGCAAAGAAAACAGAATGTGCAGGATCGTATATATGTGTGGGCTCGCTTCCGGAACCATTGAGCTCGATAATAGAAAGGTTTTTACCTTGTTTTAATTCTTCCCAGGAATTAAATTTTATGTCCATTCTGCCAAAATAAAACCCTGGAATTTGTGTACAAATATCATCAATTGCCTTTGTAAGTGCCTCATCAATTTTATTACTGGCATCAATAAATTTTGATCCTCTTGCGTGATTGCCGAATGGTACCAGCACTTCTGTAATGCCTGCCGGCATTACTTCATACATACGTTTGCCATATATTTTATGCAGGGCCGGAATTTGCAGAATAAACCTTTTTTCCTGCTGTAATAATTGCAGCATGGTATTTTTACCATTGCCGGTAATAGATAAAAATTCTTTAGCCACAATTCCCGAAATATGCCCCTTTGCCTCATTAGGATAACGGTAATAGAATATGCCTGCTTCGTTTTTCCAATGTACCATTTCCTGTAGCAGATAATCTTCCTGCACTATATTCAAATATTCCATCAGCTCGGCTTCTGTGTTTATTTTAGCTACCATGCGGCCGCGGCCACCAATATCCGGCTTGGCAATAAATGGATATTCAATGCCTGCTTGTTGTATTTGGCTTAAAGCCTCTGATAGTTTAGCTGCTTTGGGCAAATACACAGTACGAGGGTAAAACTGATTTGGGATAATGTCGTATATCTCTTTTTTTGATTCCATTAAAAATCCACCATTAAGTATACCGGGATTGGCCGCATTAACAAAAAATATAGCCCTTGGTTTTAGTCCAAGCCAAATAAAATACAAATAAATGGGGCTGTATACTGCATTGAATGACCAATATTCCCAGTGTGTAATTTTTATAACCGATGGATGATATGCTATACGTTTAAAAAAGTTCAAAATGAATATTTTATCAATTAAAATAAGTTTGTGGATTGTTGTTTTAAACCAACCAAATTAGTAGGTATTCCCATGTGTAGCACTAATAATTTTACTTGCCAGCCAGGGCATTTTGTGCATGGCCGATAAAAAAATCGCGGTGCTGGTATTGTTGCCAAATAAGCGTTGCACATTTCGCCCAATCCATAACCGCCTGCTAAATTGTTGCTGCCAGTTGGCAGTATAGTTGTTTTCCATATGTTGCAGTGTAATTGCACCCTTCAGGTAATTGTTTATTTGTTCAAAAGCCAGTTTCCCCGCATGCATGGCCATGCTCATACCGTTACCACATAGTGGGGTAATAGAACCAGCCGCATCGCCAATCATAAGCACATGATTTTCTACCTGTTGCTTTTTGGCAAAACTTATTTGCGATATTGCCAGCGGTTCATTATATAGCATGGTTGCATTGGTAAAAATTGTTTTTAATGCAGGGTTTTGCCATAACAATTGTTCTTCCATCTGTTGTATAGAATTGTTATGTTGTTTTAAATTATCAGCTGTTGTTAAATAGCAAAGACAGCAGGTATCGTTTTCAATATTTGAAATACCACAGTAGCCGTTTTTAAAATTGTGCAAGGCAATTGTATTTGAGGGAAAAGCATACTTTATATGATATTTTACACCCACATAATTATTTAACTTATCAGGTTTTTGGGTGGTAAAATTTCTTTTCCATTTAACATCTAAATTACTGCGTTTGCCAAATGCCCCGGCGGCCACCTTACTGGTAAATATGCCTGCAGTGGTTTGTAGGGTAAAGAAATTATTATAGGTAATATCTGTCACTTTTGTATTGGTGCATATTTCAACACCTTTATTAATTGCTATTTGGTACAAAGCATTATCTAGCGTATATCGGCTAATGCCAAAACCACCAAGCGGCAATGTAAACGAATAGATATGCCCGCCTACATCAGTTAATTGTAATGCATTAATATGGGGTACCTGATACTGTTGTAAATCAACGCCACAGCGCTCCAGAAACTGATAGCTTTCCATGCTAATGTATTCGCCACAAACCTTATGAAAAGGGTATTGCTCTTTTTCAAATAGTATTACGCTGTAACCCGCATCAGCACATTGTATGGCAAGTGTAAGGCCTGCCAGGCCACCACCGGTTATGGCTACATCGTATACATTGTTTGCGTTAGGCATTGTACAAATATCTATATAAAATTTTCAAAAAGGCAATAGCTGTTGTATGTACCGGACTTTTGTAATGTATGTTGGCTGCCGTTGCGTCGCACTCTTGTACTTTAGCACCATATGCAGCTAATAAATACAGTATTATTTAGACAATTAGTAAAGTGCTTACGCCATACAATTTTATTGCCCCCATAATAGAGGAACCCTGAACCGAGCGTGGCAAGCGCCGATGCCATAATAATCTGTTGTTGGTAACATAATATTTTTTATTGCTGATACGGCCATTGTAGAAATTCCTTACAAGGTTTTTTTACAAATGGCTAAATATCTGAAAGCCCATTTCCAGAAAATTTGGTAAGTGGTTATATCTGCTGATTGGAATATGGCAATTAATTCATTTTTATGAAAGCCCCTGGCAACACTTAATGGTGCATCGTTCTTAACAAGGTAGGATGATGAAAATAAACGTGTAAGCCATTTGATGGCAATATAGGCAATGCTGTTACGTTGTAAATCGTTAATAAAAAAACCCGTTTTGCAATTATTATACATCCATTGGAATTGGCTACTGAGGCTTTCTTCAGAAAAATGATGACAAAACAAACTTGAGAAAATAATATCTGGTTGCACTGCAAAATTTACCGCCGCATAATCGCTTGCAATCCATTCTGTATTGGCTGATAAAGCTTTGTTCTGTCGGGCAAAATCGATGCATTCCTGTTTTATATCAATGCCAATACAATGTATTTCAATATTATTTTTTTTACACCAGTTTGAAATTGCTGCCAGATTATCGCCACCACCACAACCAATTTCGCAAACTGTGATTTTGGTGTTTGCTGTAATAAGTTGCTGTAAACCTTTAATAGTAATTTGATGACCACCGAGCCAGGTATTAATAAAATTAAGTTCCTGCATATTCCTTTGGATATCCTGAAATGGAATATCATCGTTGTCTAACAACTCTTTGGTATATGATCTTTGTTGCAGTTTCATGATTTTTCAGCATGAAAAGTTTCCATGGTTAAACCTGGCCCGAATGCCACCCCAAAAATGGTAGAGTTCACTTTCATGTCAAGCATCATTTCTTTTAATACAAATAAAATAGTAGGAGACGACATATTACCGTATTGCGACAATATTTTTCGGGAACAATCAAGATCAGTTGGATGCAATGCCAGCTTTTGTTCAATTACCTGTAAAATTTTTTTGCCACCCGGATGTATGCACCAATGCGTAACAGTATCTTTTTCTATTTGATAATGTTGAAGTGAAGCATTTACCAGGCTTTCAATATCTTCTTCAATTAGTTGAGGAATGTAGCCGCTTAAGCGCATTTGAAAGCCCTGGCTGCTTAGTTCCCAGCTCATATCGTTTTTACCTTTAAATGCAACCTGAGAATAAAATCCTTTCAGGCTTATTGAGGCAGCAGAAGATATATTGTTGGAGACCAGAACAGCTGCACAGCCATCGGCAAAAAGCATACTGCTGGCAGCATTATCCAGTGTGTATTTTTTTTGAAAATGTAAGGTACATAACTCCGTATCCACAATAATTACATTGGCGTTTGGTGTGGTATTGCAGATCATTTTCGCCAGCTTTAATGCATGTATAGCGGCATAGCAGCCCATAAAATTTATGGAGGTGCGAAAGATGTTTGGTGATAATTCCATAGTCTCAGTAATCTGTAAATCAAGTCCGGGTGCACTCATTCCGGTACAGCTTACGGTAATCAAATGTGTAATACTTGACGGCTGTATAAACCCATTAATACAATTGTTGATGGCTTTAATGGAAAGTGCCAGTGCTTCTTTGCTAAAAATGTCCATCCTTTGTTCCAGTAATGGAAAATCTTCCTCATGGTTTTGTGGCAAAAATGTCCATTCAGTTTTGGGTAAGCTGTAATCAGGCACCACCGAATAGCGGGTTTTAATACCACTATGTTTATACAGGAAATTTAGTTTTCTGTGTTCGGTACTGTCGAGCTCGTACATCTGAGACATTAACAGGATGATATCATCTTGTTGATGGCAGAAAGCGGGTAAGGCAGTTCCTATAGATATAATGTCAGCCAAAATAGTGTAGTAGTATTAGTGTTATAAAAGCAAGATTTGTACAGGTACTAGCCAACATGTTCATCCGCATCGTATTGGAGAAATTGGCCAGCGACTCGTTTTTCCAAACCTGTAAAAACCATCGCAAAAAATATACGATAACCGGTATAAAGAAGATTTGTAATACAAAAAAGGATTGTATTTTGTTTTGTTCGCTGAAATAAACAAATAGCAAGGCAAAAGCAATAGCATACATAGTAGCACAAAAAATAAAAGTGCCTCTTTTACCCAATAAAATGCTCATGGTTTTTACACCATCATTTTTATCCGAATCGTGCTGATAAATCTGGGTAATAGGGTAGAAGCCTCCTATTAAGAAGGCTGCAGCTAATAATCCTATAACCGGAATATTGTCCAAACTATTATTGTTGGCAGCGTAATATACCATGGCAAAAATAAGTGTACCCTGATTTAATATTACTGTAATATATCCCGCCACCGGAAAGCGTTTTAACCTTACTCCCCTGTAACTATATAATCTTGAACATATAATGTAAAAAAGATAAGCCATTGCAAACTGCCAGGATATAAATAAGCTTAATAGGGTGCCCAAAATATCTAATATAAGTGTGGTATAAAAAAGCTGTTTTGTGGGTTGCAAAGGATTTTTAATACCTCCAATGCTTTCTGTATCCCTGTCCATATAACTATTATAACCATTACTTGCCGGGTAAAGCAAAGCATGAATTAGTACAAATGCAAGTATGGTTTGCGGCCAGTTAATGGGTTCTACAAAACTGAGGGCAAAACAAAATACCGGCATTAAAAAATATGAAAAGGGAAAACGAAGTAATTGTATGGTAGATTTTTGTAGCAATATGTTGTCTAAGATGTTTATTATAAACTTGAAATATTCCGTTAACAAAATAGGAGTGCAGATAACACTCCTATTTTGTTTGGCAAAAACGAAACACTATTCAGTTTCTGCTTTTTTAAGTTTGTCTTTAAAAACTTTTTCAAACTTTTCGATTTTAGGCACAATCACATACCGGCAATACATTTGATTTGAATTGTTATTAAAGTAATTCTGGTGATACCCTTCAGCACTGAAAAATGGTTTTGCAGGCTCAATTGTAGTAACAATCGGGTCTTTAAAAGCACCGCTAGAATCTAGTTCTGCTTTATACAATTCCGCAAGTTCTTTCTGACTTTCCGAATGGTAAAACACTACGCTTCTGTATTGTGGGCCCACATCATTTCCCTGCCTGTTTAAAGTGGTAGGATCATGTGTTTTCCAGAATATTTTTAACAACTCATCAACGCTAACAATAGTAGAGTCGTAAATTATTTGGCAGCATTCCGCATGCCCTGTAGTGCCTGTGCAAACCTCTTCATAGGTAGGATTAACAACTGTTCCTCCCATATACCCACTTGTTACCTTGCTTACCCCTTTAACCCGTTGAAAAATTGCCTCTGTGCACCAGAAGCAACCTGTTGCAAATGTAATTGTATCATAGTGCGCATTTGGCGCTGTTCTTTCTTCTGTTATATCCATAGATTGACTTTTATGCTCTGCGCAAGAGGTTAATGATAGTACGCTTAATAAAGTTCCTGCTACCCAGTGTATCATTGTTCCTATATTTTTAAATTCAAGTTTCATATACGCAAATAGCAATGCTTAGTTTAGGCAAACAAGTTAATTAACATTTTTCTTTGTTCTAATACTTTAACAAAATAGGATAATTTTTTAAAAAATTCCATCCATTCTTTAAAATTACTTTACACAGAGGGTAAGTGCAAAATACAAACAAATGTGCTAATAATACCTATGCTATGCGTAGCTATTGTAACGGCTAATTAAAAAATACCTTACAGTAATAATTACCGTTTTTTGTTAAAAAAATCTATAAATATCAATAGCTAAAACCAGAAGTTGTAATATGCATTTATTGTTTTGCAACAAATCATCAAAATATGAAGTATCGCCTTATAAAATATACTACGCTATTACTTACCTTAACAGGTATTTTATCTTGCGAATCTAAAAGCCAGTTTAATACTGCGGCCAACAATAAAAGTCTTTTATGGGAAGTTACCGGCAATGGTTTACAAAAACCAGCTTACCTGTATGGTACTATGCATTTACTATGTAAGGAGGATGCAAAAGTTAGCAAAAACCTGTCATCTGTTATACAATCAGTAGATGAAATCTATTTTGAAATAGATATGGACGATATGGGCCAGCTGCTTAGCGGATTAACCCTGGGCACCATGAAGCATGATACCACGCTTATGAAATTATATACCCCGGAAGAATACAACCGTATAAAAGCCTTTTTTAATGCACATGGCATGGGACTGCAATTAACCATGTTTAATAAAATGCAACCCATGCTGGTATCTTCATTGGTATATGAAGCTATTTTGCCATGTACGGTAATGGGTGGAATAGAAATGAGCATTATGCAACAGGCCCACACAGCTAAAAAGGAAATAAAAGGATTGGAAACCGCTGCTTTTCAGGCGGCCATATTAGATAGCATACCTTATGCAACCCAGGCTAAAGAATTACTGTATAGTATAGATCATATAACTGATTCGGAAAAAGAAACGGCAGATATGATGGCTTTATACAAACAACAGGATCTGGAAAAGCTGCTGGATTTTACCTTGAAAACCGATGGCGGTACCACTGAAGAAGCCCAGGATATTATGATTAATCAAAGAAATAAAAACTGGGTAGCGCAGTTCCCCGCTATTACAAATAAAAAAAGCCTGCTTATTGCGGTGGGTGCCGGGCATTTGGGCGGGCAAAACGGGGTATTAAATCTGCTTCAACAAAAAGGATATCAAATAAGGGCCATAGAAAATTAGCAACCCCGCCAAAAAGCAGGGTTGCCTATCTGCATTAAAATCTTTCTAGGCCTGAGAAGAAAAATGAGCCTTCTATAATGGCATTTTCATCACTATCACTGCCATGTACTGCATTTTCTCCAACAGAGGAGGCAAAGTTTTTCCTAATGGTACCTTCTTCTGCCTGTGCAGGATTGGTAGCACCAATTAATTTTCTAAAATCGGCCACGGCATTTTCTTTTTCTAAAATAGCCGCTACAATTGGTCCGCTGCTCATAAACTCTACCAACTCACCATAAAAGGGTCTTTCTTTATGAATGGCATAAAATTCACCTGCTTGTTCTGGGGTTAACCTTGTCCACTTCATGGCTTTAATCGCAAAACCACCTTTAATCATTTGGTCTAAAATGGCGCCGGTATAACCTTTTCCGGTAGCGTCAGGCTTAACCATTGTAAATGTTCTGTTGCTCATAATAGCTAAAATTTGCTGCAAAAGTAATACAAGAATGGTAGTTAAGCTAACCATCTGTATAAAACACATAAAATCAATCTCCATTTTTGTGGGCCGGGCTATATTTCACAGGGCTACACCGCTTGCGTCGCACTCTTGTACTATAGTAATGCTATGCAGCTGGGAGAGAAATTTAATATAAATAAAACGTTATTGCTGTTTATAATGCTGCCATAAATTGTTTGTATTTTTTTGATGCCATGAAACCCGAACCCTGAACCGAGCGTGGCAAGTAAAGCCCAATTTATATGGTGCGGCCGGCTACCAAAAGGGTTTTATTATTAGAATTTTAACAGCCCACGCAGCCAAAAAGGTAAAATGATTTGCCCAAATGACCTGAAACCCTGAATTTTGCCGCCACCAATGCAATCAATAGAGCAAGTTTATCCAATTTTAGAGCAAAAAAAGAGAATTGTTATTACCATGCATCAAAAGCCCGATGGCGATGCAATGGGCGCTGCGCTTGGATTATATCATTATTTAATTCAGCTGCAGCATGAAGTAACCGTAATTTCGCCAACCAATTGGGCAGGCTTTTTAGATTGGATGCCAGGTGTACAAACTGTAATAGATTACGATTATAGCAGGGAGCAGGCAGAACATATTATACATCATGCAGAAATGCTTTTTTGTCTTGACTTTAATATTATGTACCGCACCAAACATATGGAGCGTATTTTAACGGAAGCCAAATGCATTAAGGTGTTAATAGATCATCATCAGGAGCCCCAAACCACGGCCTTTGATTTTGGCGAAAGTGATACCAGCAAGAGTTCTACCTGTGAAATGATTTATGATTTTATCATGTCATCTCCGCATAAATCGTTATTAAATACTGATATTGCTACTTGTATTTTTACAGGAATAATGACGGATACAGGCTCATTTCGTTTTCCATCGGCTGGCGCTGATGTACACCGGAAAGTGGCAGTTTTAAAAGAAACAGGTATTAATCATAGCGAGATATTTGAAAATATTTACGATAATTCTACTGAGGGGCGTTTACGTTTTATAGGTAATGCACTCTTAAACCGGTTAGAAGTTTTGTACGAATACAATACGGCGATGATGGTAATTTCTAAAAAAGATATTTTAAAATACCATATTCAAACCGGTGATACTGAAGGGTTAGTAAATTATTTATTGGGAATTACCGGTATAAAACTTGGTGCTTTGCTAATAGATAGAAATGAGGAGCGTAAATGGAGCTTTAGAAGCAAGGGTAGTTTTGATGTAAATGCCTTTGCCCGTAACCATTTTGAAGGTGGCGGACATAAAAATGCAGCCGGCGGACGAAGCAGTGAAACACTGGAGAAAACGGCACAGGATTTTAAAGAAATACTTAAACAATACGAACAACAATTACAATAACAAAAAATGAAAAGAATCATCTTAGCTGCTGCATCAGCAGTACTTTTACTGGCTTCCTGCCAGTCGGATTTTAATAAAACGGCTACCGGGCTGGTATATACCATTTTCCCTGGTAAAGGCGGAGACAGTGTAAAACCCGGAGAGTTTGTAAAATACAATGTAGAATACTCCTTAACCGAAAGAAGCGGTAAAAAAGATAGTTTACTACAAAGCTCTTTTGATAAAATGCCAGGCTTTGGCCAGGTAGATACAGGTGCCCGTGCCGCTTACAGCATTTTGGAAATTATGCCAAAATTAAGGGCTGGTGATAGCGCAACTGTAGTGTTAAGCTGCGATACATTAAAGAAAAAGAACATGCTTGATCCTACTGACAGCGTGATTTTCACCAAGGGTAGCACCATTTTGTGTAAAATCAAAATCATTGCAACATTCAAAAATCAGGCTGATGCAATGGCTGATTATACCAAAGAAATAGATAAGCAAAATGCAAGAGAGATTAAAATGGTAGAAGATTATATGGCCAAAAAAGGCGTAAAAGGTGTAAAAACCAAAAGTGGCGCTTTTGTTACCATCGATAATCCCGGCGATCAATCTAATAAAGCTGACTCTGGTATGTTGGCCTCTATCAAATACAAGGGTTACTTACAATCGGATGGTACCGTATTTGATACCAATCTGGATTCTTCTAAAGGTCATTTAGATCCTTTGAACGTAACTGTTGGTGCACATCAGGTAATTCCAGGTTGGGAAGAAGCTTTACCATATTTTGGTAAAGGTGGTAGCGGAAAAATCTATGTTCCATCATTCCTTGGTTTTGGTTTACAGGGTTCACCTCCTGTTATTCCTCCATCTGCCAACCTGGTATTTGAAATTCAGGTATTGGATGTTAAACCAGCACCTCCTGTAACAGCTGGCCCAGCTATGCCGCCTACAAGATAAAATAAACACATTTGTGTTAATAAATTAAGCCTGTTGACAAAAGCAACAGGCTTATTTATTATTAAAAACAAAGGGTAAACGTTCTAAAAAGCAGTATTTAATTGGCGAATAGGGTTATTTAAGGCAAGGAATAAAAAATATGTTCAATTAATTTTAAAAAAAGAACATTTTCTTTTGGTAGTTCGCCGAATTTCCCGACCTTCGCCGTCCGAAAAAAAAGTGTTATGGCGAGAGTATGTCAGATTACAGGAAAAAAGCCGATTACTGGAAACAGTGTATCGCATTCTAATATTAAAACCAAGCGTAGATTTTTACCAAATTTACAAACAAAGCGTTTCTTCTTTGCCGAAGAAGACCGTTGGGTAACGCTTAAGGTTTCTACAGAAGCTATCCGCACCATCAACAAAAAAGGGTTAGCAATAGTAATTAAAGAACTAAGAGCAGCCGGCACAAAAATCTAATTGATTAAAAGTTAAATTGCTTAAACAATGGCAAAGAAAGGAAACAGGGTTCAGGTTATTTTGGAATGTACCGAGCATAAAACCAGCGGTATGCCAGGCATGAGCCGTTATATTACCAAAAAGAACAAGAAAAATACTCCTGAGCGTTTGGAGTTGAAAAAGTATAACTCAATTTTGAAAAAAGTAACCGTTCATAAAGAAATTAAATAGTCATGGCAAAAGCAGCTAAAACCGCGATTAAAACCAAAGACCAGAAAGCAGCCGCTGAAGCTAAAAACTGGACCAAAGTAATTAAACCTGTTCGCAGTCCTAAAACAGGTGCATATACTTTCAAGGAAGCCATCATTCACAAAGACAAAGTGAAAGATTTCTTGGCAGGTAAATAATTACCCGCACTTGTATAGTATTCATATATTTCAAGCTGTTCCTAACCGGAACGGCTTTTCTTTTTTCTATATGCCACACTTTACCATTTTAAATGCCTGATAAAAACTGCTTTTAATACCATATTGGCCCAGCTGTAATACTGCCATCAGGCATTCTTGCGTCGCACTCTTGTACTGCATCAATCCATGCAGCTATAATAATGTTGATAGGGAATCATTGGGCATAAAAAATTACCTGCCATACACCGTTAACTAATTCAATTTTTGCCGCCACAAAGGGCGAACCCTGAAGTGTGCGACGCAAGCAAAGCTGAGCATTGGTTGATGGCCGGGTACATAATGAATACCAAAATGAATTACTTATAATAACAATAGCACAGTTTATACATAAGATGCAGAAACTAGTGTATTTTTATTTTTCAATTCATTATTACATTTTTTGAATCATAATAAATAAGGGACATGAGTTTTTTGGGAAAGCTTTTCGGAAAAAAAGAAAAAGAGAGTTTAGATGAAGGATTACAAAAAACCAAAGAAGGATTTTTATCTAAATTAACCAAAGCCATTGCCGGCAAAAGTACGGTAGATGAAGAAGTGCTGGATAACCTGGAAGATGCCCTGGTAAGCGCCGATGTAGGTATAGATACTACTGTAGCCATTATTGCCCGAATTGAGAAAAGGGTGGCAAAAGACAAGTATATCAGCACCAGTGAACTAAATAAAATTCTACAGGAAGAAATTGAAGCCATACTTACAGATGCTACCGACAATAACTACAAAAGCTTTGATACGCCAGCCGGCAAAAAGCCCTATGTAATTTTAGTTGTTGGTGTAAATGGGGTTGGCAAAACCACCACCATTGGTAAGTTGGCCAATAATTACAAAGCTGCCGGAAAATCGGTGTTATTAGGTGCTGCAGATACGTTTAGGGCGGCAGCAGTAGATCAGCTAACCATATGGAGTGAAAGGGTTGGCGTGCCAATTGTAAAACAGGCAATGGGATCAGATCCGGCTGCTGTGGCATTTGATGCCATTCAAAGTGCTGCTGCCCGTGGTACTGATGTATTAATAATTGATACCGCAGGTCGTTTGCATAACAAAACGCATTTAATGGAAGAGCTGGGTAAAATAAAGCGTGTACTAAGTAAAGTAATACCCGATGCGCCACATGAAGTGTTGTTAATATTGGATGGGTCTACAGGGCAAAATGCCTTAGAACAAGCCAAACATTTTACTGCTGCAACCGATGTAACTGCTATGATAATTACCAAGCTGGATGGCACTGCCAAGGGTGGTGTAGTACTCGCAATAGCCAACCAGTTTAATATACCAGTAAAATATATAGGCGTAGGCGAAAAAATGAGCGATTTAATTGTGTTTGATAAGCATGAATTTGTTGACTCTTTGTTTAACCTGGAAAAAAAATAAGCTTGCCTAATTTGGCTTTAATCCGAATTTAATAAAGCTTTAATGATGTTTATTTTCTAAAGAATGGTTGAATTGATTAAAAAAAATTCAGCAATTTATTGGTCTTATTAAATAAAAAATCTGGGCTGAGGAATTTGAATTTTTTAATTGTTACAAGGTTGCAATTTCAGTTTTTACTTTTTTATGAACGGGGTTGTTCGTAATTTTTTTTCTCCTAATTTGGATTTGTCATTTTACAAAAAACGTAATTAAAAATTCACATTATGAGATTCAGCATCAAAACTGTAGCTGCCTGCCTCGCCTTTAGTTCTTTGGTTGTGTCTTGTCAAAAATCTGACAAAACATCTACACCATCCAGCACTAGTACCATTCCTTCTGAAGTAATCAGTCAAATACAAGCTCAGGGCTTTAGCACTGAAGGCGTTGTTGCTGCAGATGGTGGTTATGTTGTAGAAGGCGATATATTCCTTTCTAACGAAGCATTGGCAAAAGGTGCTTCTAATGGTCCATTGTTAAGAATTGCCGAAGAAGAGCAATACCGCACTACTTTATTAGTTACCGGTTTACCACGTGTTATTACTATTGCTGTTACCAATTTGGATCCAATTTGGACAGTAGCAACAGACTCAGCTATTGCCCGATACAATGCAATGGGTTTACGTTTAACCTTCCAGCGTGTAGCGTCTGGCGCATCTATTACTATTACTGGTGCAGACCTTGGCGGTGGCGGTGTTCTTGGCCGTTCTTCTGGTTTCCCTGATGCAAATGGTAATCCTCCGTCTGCCATCACTATTAACAACCGTGCAGGTACTTTTGGTACAAACCCAAGTGTACAGTGGTTAGCTACTATTGTTGCACATGAAGTAGGTCATACTATTGGTTTCCGTCATACTGATTACAAAAACCGTAATTACAGTTGTGGATTTTCTATTCCAAGAAATGAAGGTGATGCTGGTGTAGGTGCTATCTGGATTCCTGGTACGCCAACTGGTCCAAAAGATCCTAAAAGCTGGATGTTAGCTTGTACTGATGGTACTGACCGTCCGTTTAACGCTAATGATAAAACTGCTTTAAACTATTTGTATAAATAACAGTATTTATCTATTTCAAAAAGGGCCTGCAATACATTGCAGGCCCTTTTTGTTGTAATACAAATTGGCTGAAGAAATATAGTTGTTGCAGTTGAATATCATTTGTGTTTAAACATAGGCAAGTTTTATGAATTAAAATTGCTTCTTGCTGCATATTGAAAATAAATATGGTAAATATGATGGTAGTTCTACTGTTTAATCATTAGATTTAGAAAACAAATTTTTTTACCAAAACTTTAATCTGATTAATGTATGAAGAACGTTTTAAAAACAATTACGCTTAGTGCTGCTTTATCTGTTGTGCTTTTCTCCTGTCAAAAATCCGACAAGTCTGCACCTGCTAACACTTCCACAGTTTCCAGTGAGGTATTAGGCCAGATACAATCAAAAGGCTTTAGCACTGAAGGGGTTGTAGCAGTAAATGGAGGTTACCTTGTTGAAGGCGATATATTTTTAACCAATAAAGATTTGATAACGCCATTGGCTAACGGTCCGGTTTTACGCATAGGAGAGGAAGAACAATACAGAACTACTAATTTGGTAACGGGCTTGCCAAGAGTAATTACTATATCTATTTCAGGATTTTCCGACCCCGTTTTTTCCAATGCTACTGATTCTGCAATTGCACGCTATAACGCAATGGCATTAAGACTTACTTTTCAAAGAGTAGCTTCTAATGGTAATATCCAGATTGTTGGGGCTGACTTAGGAGGTACCGGTGTACTTGGTCAATCGGCAGGTTTCCCAACTTCAGCAGGTAACCCTGCTTCTCCTATTACTTTAAATAACAGGGCAGGCACATTTGGTACAAATCCAAGTGTACAATGGATGGCAACAATTATCGCACACGAAATTGGACATGCCATTGGGTTTAGGCATACAGATTATGCAAACAGGGCATATAGCTGCGGTGGCCGTAAATCAAATGAAGGTTCTGCAGGTGTAGGTGCTATTTATATTCCCGGAACTGCAACAGCTGGTGATCCAAAAAGCTGGATGCTAGCCTGTACTGATGGCACTAACCGTCCGTTTAACAATAATGATAAAACTGCATTAAACTACTTGTACCGCTAATTGTATATTTTTTTTGGAAAAAGCCTCCGTTTTATACGGAGGCTTTTTTATTATCTAACTAGCCCAAATCAACTTGTTCCATTGTACAATTCGCTTTAAAAGGATTTTATAGGAAATCTTATACCCCTTTAAGCAGTTTCTAAGGTAGAGCTATCTTCCTAATGCTGTTATTTTGTATCCGAAACAATAACCCAAATCTTTAAAAAAAGAATTATGAAATTCAACTTCAGAAGTTTATTCATTTGCACAGCACTTTCTACCGTTTTATTTTCTTGTCAAAAAACAGATAAAACTGTACCATCTTCAACCAATGTTATTTCATCAGAAGTATTGGCTAAAATTGCCGATAAGGGCTTTAGTACCGATGGTGTTATGGTTGCCAATGGCGGATATATTGTAGAGAATGATATCTTTCTTTCTAATGAAGATTTAGCTAAGCCTTTAGCACAAGGCCCTAACTTAAGAGTAGGCGATGAAGAGCAATACCACACTACTTTATTGGTAACCCGTTTACCACGTGTTATTACTGTTTCTATTTCAGGTTTTGCTGATCCTGTTTTTTCATTGGCTACTGATTCTGCTATTGCCCGTTATAATAAACTGGGTTTAAAACTAACTTTCCAAAGAGTTGCTTCTGGTGGTAATATACAAATCATTGGTGCCGATCTTGGTGGCGGTGGTGTATTGGGCCAGTCTTCTGGTTTCCCAACTGCAGCCGGCAACCCTGCTTCTCCAATAACTTTAAATAGCCGTGCAGGTACTTTTGGTACAAATCCAAGTGTACAATGGATGACAACTATTATTGCTCACGAATTGGGACATACCATTGGTTTCAGACATACTGATTATAAGAACCGTAAATACAGTTGTGGTGGTTTTAAATACAACGAAGGTCAATCAACTGTAGGTGCTATCTGGATTCCTGGAACACCAAAAACAGGTGACCCTAATAGCTGGATGCTGGCCTGTACCGATGGTACCAACCGCCCTTTTAATGCCAACGATATAATTGCGCTTAATTACTTATACAAATAAAAAATTACCTCCCTTCTCGTAAATCGCTCCACTTATTGGGGCGATTTTTTTTGGTGCCCGGCTAGGGAATATTTATGCAGCTTTACTTGCGTCGCACACTTGAACGTTTGGTTCTTTGCGCAGCAATTATTTAGCCGCTAACAAATCACATGGTCGTATTTAAAATTGTGTGATTCAATAGGCATTTAACAAAAAGCGTGTACCAAAAATAGGGCGCACACCGCTACATAATAAATGATGCCATGAAAACAGAACCTTGAACCGAGCGTGGCAAGTACAGCTGCCATTTGTACCAATGCCGGCTACCAAAATATTTGTATTGATTTATGGTAAGGCAATCATTCGCATAGCATCAATCATGGCCTGATTAATGGCCAGGTTCATATTGTCGTTTGCTTCTGTAAAGTGCAGCCCAATTTGGTGACTGCCCGCAGTGAGGTATAGTTTTACCGCATTGCTATATCCCCAGTTACTCCATTCGTTGGTACCACGTTGTGGGAAAACCACAGCAGCTTTATTTGCGCCATCTAACAATACTGTTCTAATAGCACATTTGTTTTCGGTATTGGTTGGTCCATTGCCATTGGCATAACGAAAATCAATGGTATACCAAGCCGATTTTGCCACCATTACAGGGATATTGATGTTAGGGTTAATGGTATTGTTTATTTCTATAAACCCTGTTCCATTAAAACCTTTATAGTTGTAGTTGGCGGCTGGTGCAAATTCTTCAGCCTGATAAATGGTGGTAACAGCATCTGCATACATTGCCAAAGGCTCGCTGGCAAATGAAGCCATATTGTTTTTATCAATGGCTATTACCTGGTAATAAGCTGTCTTGCTTTTTGGGGGCGCAAATTGGGTTTTTGTAGTTTGCAATATGGTTTTTCCATTTTGTATTATCTGGTATAGTACTGCATTAGCTATGGGTTGCCATTGTAAGTTGCTATTGTTAATAGTAACAATGGGCGTAGCTGGGGTAAATACTACCGGAACATTATTTAGTTTTTTGGGAGTTATCATCTTATTTGCTAACTGTATTACAATGCTATGCTCACCTGTAATATTGGCTGGTAGTATGGGTGTAGACTGGGGCTTGCCATCAACAGTAATACGCTGAATGATATTGCCAAAGCCATTCATTTCTATGTTTAAAACAGCACTCCTGTAAGTGAAATTGGTAAGGGTTCTTTTACCATCAAATACTTTTGGTACAAATGGTTGAAAGGTGATACCATTGGTGTTAAATCGAATGCCAAAAAGTAGTTTTTGTACCAAACTAATATTGCCGGACAAACTCCATAACATATTGCTTGAGTTGATTTGAGTTCCGGAGAAATCGCCATTGGAGGCTACAAAATTTTCTTTATTGGTTAAGAACATGGCAGCAGGCCTGTATATATCACCAATGCTTTTTAATACGGCTGTTTCGTTGCCCGCTTTTGCAGCGGCCCACATCCAATAGGTTTGTACAAATGGCCATACAGCATTATTATGATAGGGTGGAATGCCAGGTATTTGCGGGTAAATACAAGGTATACCAAAATTGGTAACCGGTGTATTGGCTATAATTTGCTGTTGTTGCGTAGGGCTGGCAATATCCCATAAAACGCATAGCGCTTCGCCCAGTGCTTCTGAACGGGGAGAAATTATTTTATGATTACGCCCATATAAGTATTGGGCATAATAACCTTTCTCAGGCATCCATAAATAGGTATTGATAGCTTTTTTTATATTGGCTGCTATAGCATAATGTTTAGTAGCAACTACAGGCTCGTTTACAATAGAAGCCATTTGTGCTAATACCATGTTTGCGCGGTAATGTACGGCATTGGTACCCAAGCATTCGCTTTCAAAAATATCGGCAGGCTGCATCCATTTTGGGTAGGTTTGTTCGCGCCAATCTAAAAAGGAGGATTCGCCTTTTACCAGACCGGTAAAAGCATCATAGGCAATCTGCTCATCATCTTCAATAGAATTTTTAATAATCAGGTAGGCTTGTTTAAGCCAGTCTTCATCACCGGTAGCAGTATATATTTCCCAGGCGGCTGCGGCCCATATCATACGGTCGGTAGAGCAAGGGTAGGCGCCACCGGTACCTGTATCCTGAATGATGCAATTTTTCTTATTCACCTTGCGAAGCAGGCTGTTTATAGCAACTCTAGGTTGCAGGTGCGCCATTGCTAAAATAATGCTGTAACTAACATCTCTTGTCCAAACACCAGCCCATTCCTTTCCTGTTCTAAAAGTGCTGTCGGGCTCAATGGCTTTGGTCATTTCTTCCAGCGATAGGTTGTATAAAGCATCTGCAATTGGAAAAGTGGAACTGTATTGCGGAAAGGCGCTGGTATTTTTTGTTAATTGCCATTGCGCCTCGGTTTGTTTTTCGTCTGCACTGGTATTTAACAGTAAAGTAGTTTCGTAAATATGCTGGCCGGTATTATCTTTTAATTGTAGTTGGGGGTGGTTTACCAGATTGTCAAAATCCCATATTAAAGGGGCCGTATTGCCTGCTACATATACACCTTTAAAATCCTCCTTATATAATTTATTGCCATTAAAAGTGGTATAATAACCCTGTTGATTAAAGGCAGTAAAAACCTCGTTTAAATCTACCCTTATGGTAAGGGAAGTATTGGGTGCCAGATAAGTATTGTCAGCCTTATTGGTGCTGGCTTTTAGCTGCTTGCCAAAGCTGATAACCGGAGTAGTATAATTACCGTTTTGTCCGCTACAAATAAAATGATGATCGGTGCCGGAGAGCATTTCATTATCCTTGCCGTTAATGCTGAATTTAAATATGATTTCGGGGCTTTTAAATTGATTGGCCGGGCTTTTATAATTTGATATAATACTGGTAGCAGAAAGCACTTTGGCTGTAAAATTACCTTGCACAACACTATCGCTATACAGGCTATATTCTTTGGTAACCAATAATGGTTTTTGCTGGGCTTTCACTTGTGATACAGGTAATAGATTGATGATGGCAATGCAACAGATGATATAACTATGTTTCATTTGAAGCGGATTTAAAAATACTGAAAAGCGGTATAGATTTCACTTGTAAAAGTACTTACTAAAATGCATTATTGTTTGGTGTTCTATGGCTGAAAAGTGTTATGGAGTACAAGAGTGCGACGCAAGAATGATGAGATAATAATACAACAGCCGGGATTATAATTATAAACTACAACAGTGGTTTACTTTTAAGGAGTAAACAGTTAATTAGGGTTGTGCTATTGTTTAATTTCATAATTTAGAAAAGTATAAAGTTTGCATTACACTTCTTTAGTCATTTTAAAACTGTTGTATGAGATTGCCTGCCATTATAGTTATTGCATGTTTGTATGTTGGTTGTACCATTTCCGGCGAAAAAGATAATTATGCCAACTGGGGTGTATATGGAGGCAATAAAGAAAATAACCGCTATTCTTCTTTAACACAAATTGATACGGGGAACGTAGCCCTTTTACAACCTGCATGGGTGTATCATACCGGCGATGCAGACAGCAATTTGACACAGATACAGGTAAACCCGATTATTGTTGATGAGATATTATACGGGGTGTCGCCCAAATTAAAATTATTTGCTTTGGATGCTGCCAGTGGAAAAGAAAAATGGGTATTTGATCCTGTGGCGTTTTTATCAACCGATGTAAAAATCAACGGTTATTTTATGATGAACGTTTGCCGCGGGGTAAGTTATTACACCGATGGGAAGGAGGATAAACGCCTCTTTTACTCGGCCAGCGCACAATTATTTTGTATAGATGCTGTAACCGGCAAACCCATTGCCAGCTTTGGCGATAAAGGTCATATAGATTTGCATAATGATTTAGGTTTAGATGCCAGTAACCTGTTTTTGGCGTCTACCACACCGGGTATGGTTTATAAAGACATGATTATTGTTGGTGCCCGCTTATCAGAAGATATGCCCGCCGCACCCGGCCATATACGTGCCTACGATGTACATTCAGGTAAATTAAGATGGATATTTCATACCATACCACAGCCCGGTGAGCCCGGATACGAAAGCTGGGACGACAGCACTGCCTATAACCATGTGGGTGGCGCTAATGCCTGGGCGGGTTTTAGCCTGGATGAAAAAAGAGGAATTCTTTATGCACCCATCGGCTCTGCCGTGTATGATTTTTATGGCGGCAAAAGAACCGGCACCAATTTATACGCTAATTCACTCCTGGCATTAGATGCCAATACCGGTAAAAAAATATGGCATTTTCAAACAGTGCACCACGATATTTGGGACAGGGATTTACCCACTGCACCGGCATTGGTAACCATTACCAATAACGGTAAATTAATTGATGCCGTTGCGCAGCCAACAAAAAGTGGTTTTGTTTTTTTATTCGATCGTACCAACGGTACACCGGTTTTCCCTATTGAAGAAAAGCCGGTACCCACCGTTTCTGATCTTGTGGGAGAAAAACCACATCCTACACAGCCTTTCCCTACCTGGCCTAAACCATTTGTAAGACAGTCGTTAACCACTGCCGATCTTAATACGCTGGTGCCGGATAGTTCTTACCAGGATATCAAACAAAAACTCGCAGGCTATTCCACAGGTTTTATATTTAATACGCCCTCCAAAAGGGGTACAGTTATTTTTCCAGGTTATGATGGCGGTGCCGAATGGGGCGGCCCAGCAGTAGACCCCACCACTGGCATTAAGTATGTAAATGCCAGTGAAATGCCCTGGATACTTACCATGATAGATAACAAGGATGAAACTCCTTTGCATGAAACCAATCTGGAAGCCGGTAAGCGCTTATATATGACCACCTGCATAGCCTGCCATGGGCCCGAAAGAAAAGGTGGTGGTAATTACCCTTCATTGATAGGAATTGAGAAAAAATATAATGAAGACAGTGTGCTGCAACTGCTATCCTCGGGCCGTAGAATGATGCCTGCTTTTAACCAGTTATCGCTTACTGAAAAACAGGCCATCGCTTCTTTTGTGCTGGATTTAAAAGCCAAACAATCACTTGCTTTTATTGCACCCGTACGCAAAGATGATGGTTGGAGCCATATGCCGTATACTTCTACAGGCTATAATAAATTTCTTACAAAAGAAGGCTACCCGGCCGTTATGCCACCCTGGGGTACTTTAAATGCCATCGATTTAAATACAGGTGAATTACTATGGAAAGATACACTGGGCGATTATCCTGAATTAAAAGCCAAAGGCTTGCATACAGGTACCGAAAACTATGGCGGTCCTGCAGTTACTGCTGGCGGACTGGTATTTATAGCCGCTACCCGTGATGCTAAAATAAGGGCATTTAATAAACGCACCGGCACATTGTTATGGGAGTATAGTTTGCCTGCTGCTGGTTTTGCAACGCCCTCTGTTTATGCGGTTAATGGCAAACAATACCTGGTAATTGCCTGTGGTGGAGGAAAGCTACGTCAGCCATCCGGTGATAGCTATATGGCGTTTGCCTTACCGGATAATAAGTAATTGTATTAGCCCGGCAATAGTAGTTAATGCGGCTTTACTTGCGTCGCACACTGCGGCGTTTGGTTCGGTATTCAGCTTTTAATACAATTGCTCACTGCTAAAATGTCCGCCATTTTCCATAATATAAAATGGCTGTTGAATAGCGGTGGCTTCTTTGGCAAAATCCTGTACATCGGCCGTATTAAAACTAAACATATCGTAATGGCAGGGTATTACCAGCCGGGCTCCAATGGCTTTGCCTAAAGCCGCTGCTTCAGCAACATTTAGGTTGCCGGCTACTCCTCTTGCAGGGTCGTTGCCATTTATGGGTAAAATGGCAATATCTACATTAAAGGGTTTTAATAAGGCTACCATGCCATCGAATAAAAGGGTATCTCCGCTGTGGTAAATATTCCATTGGCCAAAAGAAATAATAAAGCCCATGCATTTGCAATTACCCTTTTCATCACGTTCAATAGTATTATGTGCGGCAGGAATGCCATAAAAACTTATTTCACCAATTGTAACAGAAGAATTGTCGTTCAGTCCAATTGGATATTCCAGCGGAATTTTGGCTCTTTCTGTAACAAAATAGCGGTTAGCTTCCGGAATAATAAACTGTATACCTGGATTGTTTTGTAAAACCGGGATAATGGTTTCCGCATCCAGGTGATCTGTATGGTTATGGCTGGAACTGAGTATATCAATATTTTTTAAAAGTGCAGGGTTTACAACCCTTTCACTCATACGAATATGCGGCTTGTTGGTGGCCGCATATTTGGTGGTTAGCGAATCTGATAAATAGGGGTCTAATAACAATCGCCTGTTATTCCATTGCAATAAATAACCACTTTGCCCCAACCACCATAAATCAAAATGAGAAGTATCTGTTTTACACAGTTTGGTTTCCTGTATAAAAGCTTCGTCTTTAATGCGGGCTGCAATTAGTGGCATTATTATAAATTTTCTCTTACCATTTTAGCACCTTTTACCATATTGGCCAGTTTTTGCCTGGATGCCCAACGCGCTGTTTGGCTAAGTCCGCAATCGGGGGCAACAGCCAATTTTTCAGCAGGAATATATTGCAGGCATTGTTTAATTCGTTTTGCTACATCTTCCGGCGTTTCTATATAGTAATTCTTAACATCTACAATACCTACAGCCACATCCATTTTTTCGGCAAATACCTGCAGTAATTCAATCTCTGCAAATTCGCGGTTGGCCATTTCTATGTGTACTTCATTTACATTAAAGTCAAGGAAATCGGGTATCATTGGTTTTATACTGCGGTAGCCAACAGGGCGCCCTTTAAAGTTGCCAAAACATAAATGGGTAGATAACCTGCATTTGCCAACAATAGGCGCTACAGTGCGGTTAAAAATGTCTGTAAAGCGCTTTGTGTCCTCTTTATAGGCATAGCAACTCATAGAGGGTTCGTCAACTGTAATTTCAGTACAGCCTGCGGCAACCAATGCTTCCAGCTCTTTACTTATAATAGGCAATAATGCTTCGGTAATGGCATAGCGGTCTTTATAAGTAGCATTGGGCAATAGCCTGCCACTTAAAGTAAATGGCCCGGGAACACTGGCTTTTAAAACCGGACCTTGCGGTGCCAGTTTTTGCAAACGCTGAAATTCTTTTACTACCCCTAAGCCATTTGGCGCTGTAAGCGTATCGATAATATTGTGTTTGCCGCGTTGATCGTGGGCGGCGGGGCCAAAACGCCTGGTTTCGGTTTCGTTGGCCTGTATGCCGTTGATATAGCCGTAAAAAGACAAGTTGAAATCGAACCTTGTTTGTTCTCCATCTGTTATCACATCCAGTCCGCTTGATACCTGATCGTGGATGGCTGTAATAACGGCATCTTCTATCATTTCTTCAATGTCTGCAGCACCAAACTGTTGCAGGTGTTGGGTGGCAAATTCAAGCCAGCCGGGAAAGGGGTAACTGCCTACTACTGTTGTACGGATAGGAAATGGTTGCATGGATTGCGTTTTTAGTTTTGAAAATTAAGGTTTTATGCTGGCTTTTTGCTTGAATGTCAGCAGCTTATTTTAAAATACTTTTTGCTGCTTTGCTGAATAATGTGCTGAACGTTGCAGTGTGCGACGCAAGAGAAGCCGACGATTTAACTTTTGCCGGGCCAATAAAAAAAGGCGGGAATAGAAGGAATAAATATCTGTGTTTAACGCACTATATGTGTTAACTTTAATAGGCGCTAGCACAGCAGCAATTAAATTATTTTGTTGTTGTACCTGTATAGCATTTTACCCTGATTAAACCTTGGCCATTATGAAAAGCCAGATCTTAATATTGCTTTTGTGTATGCAAATTTTTGCATTGCATAGTTTTTGCCAGGCACCACTACAATTTAAACATATTACCACTGCCGAAGGGCTATCGCAGGGGCATGTAAGCGCTATAGTGAAAGATTATAAGGGCTTTATGTGGTTTGGTACAGATGGAGGGCTAAATAAATATGATGGATATACTTTTACCATTTTTAAACATGATCCATTAAAACCAAATTCTATTGCAGATAATATGGTGTTGGATATTTTGGAAGATACTGATAGTACTTTATGGGTGGCCACTGCAAACGGATTGGATAAGTTTAACAGAAGCAATAATAGTTTTACGCATTACCTGTATGGTAATTCGATTTTTATAAACGATATTTTTGAAGATCACCAAAAGCAATTATGGATTGCCACTAAAGGCGGCTTGTATGTTTTTAATAAAATAACAAATAGATTTACTTTATTTAAACACTATAGCCATGCAGCCAATAGTTTGGCTGATGATTATGTTTACGATATTGCTGAGGATGATACACACCATATGTGGCTTGCCACTATTAATGGATTAAATAAATATGACCCCGTAAAAAAAGCGTTTACCCTATACCATCACAATGCCAATGATAAAAATAGCATAGGATCGAACTGGATAAAAACAGTTTTTAAAGATAGAAAGGGGCGTATATGGATAGGTACACAGGGTAGTGGCGTTTCGATGTTTAATGCTGCTACCAATAATTTTACGCATTACCGTCATTATTCAAATGATAAAAACTCTATAAGTCATAATGATATTTTATGTTTTGGTGAATATGGAAACGGCGATTTATGGATTGGCACAGAAAACGGTGGTATTAATTTTTTTGATGAGCAGCACCAAAAATTTGTTTGTTATAAAAATGATGAATTTGATATTGGTAGTATTAGTAATAATTCTATTTACAGCATTTACCGCGATGATATTGGCAATATGTGGGTAGGAACATGGTCTAACGGAGTAAATTTTTTACCTGTTGTACCAGAAAAATTTGAGAAATATACCCATATAAGCGGGAAGAAAAATAGCTTGAGTAATTCCTCAGTACTTTCTATTGCCTGCGATGCGAGGAATAATTTATGGATTGGAACAGATGGAGGAGGTTTAAACAATATTGATTTTGTTAGCGGGCTGATAAGGCGTTTTACATTTAAACCGGGGAAAGAGAATGCTGTTAATGCAGACTATGTGCTTTCTGTTGTAAATATAGATGATCAGCGGCTGGGTTTAGGGTATCAGAGAGAAGGCATGGATATACTAAACACCCAAACCCGCAAAGTGGAAGCACATGTGCCTTTGTATAGCGATAAAAGCAGTGGCCAGGAATATTCTGCCAATACATTGTATAAGGACAGGAATGGAAAAATATGGATTGGCTCATGGGGCGGCGGACTTTATTGTTATGATACAAAAACAAAGCAATTGGCATGTTTTAAAAATAACACTAAGGATAAAACCTCCCTTATCAATGATTTTATTAATTGCATTTTGCAGGATAATGATGGAAATTATTGGATAGGAACCGATGTAGGGATGGATAAACTGGATGTTGATAAACAGGTGTTTATACATTATCTGCAGTCACCACAGCAGAAGGGCAGTATCAGCAATAACCTGGTGCAAAATATTTTTCAGGATACCAAAGGTCGTTTATGGATTGCTACCGGTGGCGGGCTGAACCTGTATGATTATGCTACCAATACCTTCAAAGCATTTACAGAAGCAAATGGATTGCCGGATGATATGATTGAGAGTATACTGCAGGACCAAAATGGCAATTTATGGATAAGTACAGATAATGGTATAGCTGAATTTAATCCGGAAACATCTGCTATTATAACAACATATGGCCTTGCCGATGGTTTGCAGGGCAATGAATTTAAAATGGCATCTTCTTACAGGAATGTAGATGGTGAAATGTTTTTTGGCGGTCCAAACGGATTAAATGTTTTTCACCCTGATAAAATGCCCTTTAATAATCATGTGCCTTCTGTTTATATTACCAAATTGCTTCTATATAATAAAGCAGTTGAAATTGGTGATAATGATCAAATTCTTACAAAAGATATATCAGAAACAAAAGAAATTATAGTAAGCCATTTATTAATGGATATAAGCTTTGAGTTTGCGGCACTTAATTATATTTCTCCTGAAAAAAATCAGTATGCGTATAGGTTGGAAGGCTTTGATGACAATTGGAATAATGTTGGTACCAAACGTTCTGCCACCTATACCAATCTTGATCCCGGAACTTATACATTTACGGTTAAGGGCACCAATAATGATGGTGTTTGGAATGAAAAAGGTGCTTCCATTAAAGTGATTGTTACGCCTCCCTTCTGGCAAACATGGTGGTTTATACTTCTGGCTATAGCATGGATCTGTTTATTAATTTTTGCGTTTTACCGGTTTAGAGTAAATGTAATAGAGCACCAGAAAGTACAGCTGGAACAAAAAATAAAAGAGCAAACAGCACAGCTTATTTTTCTAAATGATAATGAAAGAAAAGCAAGGCTGGAAGCAGAAAAAGCCACTCTGGAATCAGAGCGGGCAAGGCAGGAAGCCGATCTGGCAAATATTGAATTGGTTGCCAAAAATAAAGAGTTGGAACAATTTGCTTATGTGGTTTCACACGATTTACAGGAGCCCTTACGCACTACTACCAGTTTTATTCAACTACTGGAAAAACATTTTCACGGGCAAACTGATGAAACCACTTCCCGGTATCTTTATTTTATCAGAGATGCTGCCGATAGGATGAAAGTGCTGATTAAAGACCTGCTCGAGTTTTCACGAATTGGGGCCAATGCATTGCTTGGAAAAATAGATTGCAATGCCATATTGCACAATGTTTTGGTGGATATTGATGTAGCCGTAAAAGAAGCCAATGCTCAAATACATGCCGATACATTACCCGTATTATATGGCTATGCCACCGAAATAAAACTATTGCTGCAAAACCTGATTGTAAATGCGATTAAATTTAGCCGTAAAGATGTAGAACCCCGTATATACATCACGGTTGCCGAGCAAACTGATACATGGCTGTTTACAGTAAAAGACAATGGCATAGGCATAGACAATAAATTTTACGACAAAATCTTTGTTATTTTTCAGCGCCTGCATTCAAAAGGAGTTTATGAAGGCTCCGGAATAGGCCTGTCTCATTGTAAAAAAATTGTGTCTATGCACAAGGGTAAAATTTGGGTTGAGTCAACACCTGGCGAAGGCAGTACTTTTTATTTTACCATTGCCAAAAATCTGGAAGCTGCCAGTAAGTAAATTCTTTTCACCCCTGGGCTGTATAAAATTGCAGCTGTGCTTTATTGGGGCAATACAGCCATTGTTTCCATGACCTTAATAACACAATCAGTAAACCCGTTTAATTCATGCAAATTCGCACCCCACAGTTCCTTATTTGATAATACCTTATTGGCTACGGCTGAAGGTGATTTTTCCTGTTGCCAAACCTCATAAAAATAAGGGGCGGCATCATCCTGTATCAGATAGGGGTTATTGTGTAAATCGCCATAATATTTGCCATCTGTTATTGTTTGGGCTTGCATAAATTTCAGGTAAGCCGCAAAGCCATAAGCCAGGTAATCAGGCACTTTATTGTGGCGGGCATAATACTCCAGTAAAACAGGTATTACCCGCATCTTCATCTTGGCGGTATACTGCATGGTAATATTTATCCATTTATGCTCAATATAGGTATTGCTAAAACGTTCCAATACTTGTTTGCCAAATTTATTGGCCGCCTCTGCCGGTAAACTAAAGGGTATGCCATTGGCAATATCCTGAAGCATTATCTTGCTTATAAATGCAGCAAATGCGCTATCCTGCATGGCTTGTTTAACTGTGGTAAAACCATGTAAAAAAGCTGCACCGCAACTAAGTGTATGGGTGCCGTTTAGTAGCCTTAGTTTAAGTTCCTTATATTGGGTAATATCGGGGCAAATAACTACGCCTTCATGCACGGTTGCAAAAGTTAAAGCTGCCTTTATTTTTTCATCTCCCTCAATAGCCCATAATGCATAGGGCTCGCTCATTATCATCAATTCATCCGTATAACCTAATGTAGTTTCCAACTCGGTATATAATATCTTTTCGGGGCGGCCGGGCACAATACGGTCAACCAAAGAATTACAAAATGTATTCTGCTGTAAAAGCCAATCTATAAAAGCGGCATCCAATGCGTTAAACAGTGCCAGCTCCTCCAATATCAGTTTTAATTTGGTGCCATTATCTGTAATCAGTTCAGTTGGTATAATAATCATGCCGCTGGCAGCACTGCCATTAAAAGCCTTATATCTTTCCAGTAAAAAAGCGAGCAGTTTGCCGGGGAAAGAAACCGGAACCGTATCCACAATTGTTTCTTTTACAAGCTGCAAACCTACTTCCGTGGTATTCGAAATAATCAATTGCATTTCAGGATTATGTGCACAGGCAAGTATGGACTGCCATTCTGTTTTAGCCGATAGCACCCTGCTAATAGAAGCATTTACAATATTCTCTTCCACAATGGCGCCATTATGCAGGCCGCGTATAATATGTGTATACAATCCATCCTGTGTGGCAAATGCATTGGTATCGCCTGTATCAGTAGATTTTACAACTACTATTCTGCCGTTAAAAATTTGTAGGTTATTAGCGGCATTAATAAAAAAATCGGGCAAGCCGCGTAGTAAAACACCGGTGCCAAATTGCAATACTTTTTCCGGAAGTTCAAAAACGGTAGTCAATGGTAATTGAAGGTTGCCTGCAGACAAATGTGGTAAAGCAGCTGTTGAAATTTTCATATTGTAGTTAAATGGGCTAATAAATATTAAAGATAATGCGGTGTGGCTAAATTATAAACAGTTGAGGTATTTATTGCGCTGTTTTGTTATATGCCCAACAGCAATACAGGCGCTGAAGTGTGCGACGCAACTGGGTTTAATAGCATTGATATAGCTGGGCTAATAATTGTTAATACAGTAAAATAAACAAGTATTTGCCCGGCAACCAATTACCTAATCAAGCTTTACTTGCGTCGCACTCTTGTACGGTTAGATTATATATGCAGCTTTTATTGAAGCGGATATATGGATGGCCAAATTTAAATTTTGCCGCACCAACCAAACTTTATCGCCAAAACCTTTGCCATAATTCAACCGATTGCTTATTTTTAATCATGCTACAATCAAGTCAGGTTCCCCAACAATCTCACCGTTTGCAATCCATCGATTTACTAAGGGGATTGATCATGATTATTATGATGCTGGATCATGTACGTGAATTTTTTAGCTACACTCCTTATCAACCAACTGATATTACACAGGCCTCTGTAGCTTTATTTTTTACACGTTGGGTTACACATCTTTGTGCACCAACCTTTGTTTTCCTTTCCGGCATCAGTGTGTTTTTATATTTCAAAAGGGTAGATAGCCTTGCAAAAACAAGTGTGTTTTTGTTAACCCGCGGTATATGGCTAATTGTGGTAGAAATTTTTGTAATTAGTGCCATACTTACGCAAGGGTATCAGCTAACATTGCTCGAAGTAATTTGGGCAATTGGCTGTTCCATGCTACTACTGGCAGGTTTAATTTGGCTGCCCCGATGGCTGCAAATAATTCTCGCCCTTGCTATGATTATGGGGCACGATGCAGTACCGTTTGTTGGAATGATAACAAAAGATAATTTCCTGTTGGCGCTATTACATAATCCTCCATTCTTTATTCCTAGTCCTACAGTGCTTATTGCCTATACTATTGTACCCTGGGTGGGTGTAATGCTGTTGGGCTTTATAATGGGTTCCTGGTTTAATTTGGCGCCGCAACAAAGGGATAAGCAGTTATTAATCACCGGTGCCGCAGCGCTTATACTTTTTGTGGTACTGCGGTTGCTAAATGTGTATGGAGATCCATCTCTCTGGAGCAGTCAGCAGCGTGGGAGCATCTACACTTTTCTTTCTTTTTTAAATGTGTCCAAATCTCCGCCATCCCTTTTATTCCTTTCTGTAACACTTGGTATATCATGTATATTATTGGTGTTGCTAAACAAAATACCCGCAGCTATTAAACAGGTTTTTATTACTTATGGCAGGGTGCCCTTATTCTTCTTTATTGTTCATCTGGCGGTTATCAGTTTCGCCTCCCGTGTGTGGACATACATGGCATATGGCAAGGGAGTTAATCTTTCTTTTGAAGATGCCAAAAATTGGCCAGCCGCCTACGAGCCAAGTTTAATTCGTACTTATTTGCTTTGGTTGCTGCTCATTATTCTGCTCTATTTTCCTTGTAAATGGTATGGTAATTACAAAGCCGGCAGCAAGGCCTGGTGGGTATCTTATCTGTAAAATATTATAGCCAAAAAGTGCACTTTGTATTTAGCCACATGGCTTCTATTCAGCATCCTTGTGTCACTCACTTGTACGGTTGGATTATATAGGCGGCTTTTATCTAAGCGGGTTGTAGCGTTCAGCTTAAATACAAATCTTTAAGTGAAACGCTTCGAAGAAGAAACAATCTTATTGTTCTATATGCACATCCGAAATTTTCGCTTTCTCCATTACGTCAGCATTATGGGAACAAATAAAAATGCCTGCTAATATTTCATCAGGCATATTACTCATTTCATGTTCGCCAACAACAATAAAAGGGTCGCCTTCTTTCTCTGCAATACGCATGGTAAAATGCTTGCCCTTGCGCAGCAATTGTATTATAGCATATTGCTTTAGTTCAGGTGCACGAATTTCATCTTCGGGGTCCCGCATGCTCATGCCCGGTTTAACACGCCACTGCATTACAGTAAGCCCGTCACCATGTGTAACTGCACTTACATGAATGGCGGTATCTGCCAAAGACGCTCTTACCATCCAGCCCATTTTCCGGTGCGCTTCTTTGCCGGTTCCTTCAAATTCAAAATGTGCTGTAAGTGTAAAATCTCCTGTTATTTTTTTATAGGCGTACTGAAACTCATCGCGGGTAAACCATATATTATATCCGCTGCCACTTAACGTATAGGTGTTTGTTTGCTTATCATAAACAGTGGAGCCTTTTATTTTGGGGTTACCTACATCCATTTGGTTTTCGAAAATACCAATGCCAGCTTCTTTCATGGCAGCAGCAGAAAGCAAGCTGATAGCGCAGGCAATAATTAATGTTTTCATCTATCTAATATACCATTTATTATGTTAGTGGCATCAACCAATAGTATGCTGCTATTGGCGCCCATACCAATAGTGAACCATTTACAATTACAAAACTTGTATACCTTTTTTTGGGCCGAACTGTATATGTTTTATGAAGCTTTACTTGCGTCGCACTCTTGTGCTTTCTCCTTGGTAGCAGCTGTTATGACGGAATATTAATGGCAATAAAGTATTGGTATATTCCGGCACCTGAACTTGTTTCTGGGCCAAGGTTCGTGGCTTCATAAACCTTCATGGTCAATAATGTTTAATTTCAGGTTCTCTTGTTTTAGGAGAGGTATTATGCTGTGGCTTGGTATATGATTGCGTTTAGTAAGGTACAAGTACGCAGCGCTGCAATGTCTTGACTGCATATTTACGCCACAATGGGGCACCAGCGAAATCAAATATTGCTGGTTTAGTGTTTTTACCTATTTGTGCCTTATGTAAATAGTAATAAAAACGGAATAGTAAGGGATGTTAACCACCTAAAGTCTAATCTGTTTGGTTTTATTTCATTAGCTTAAAATGTATTCATGCCCGTGTACAATCTTTATCTGCATTACTGTGGCAATACTAATTGCTCTTTGTTTGGTAAGTTCTGCTTTGTCGCCTTCAAATAATCCATCCACAGTTTGGGTAAACAGTTTTATCCATTCCTGAAAATGTTCAGAGTTGAGTGGCGTTTTTTGATGCAGTTGTTTATGGGCAGTCATGGGGTTGCCGGTATAAGTGCCGGTGAAGAAAATGACGTTCTCCCAAAAATCGTACATCACCGGCATATGCTTCTCCCAGTTTACTTTGGCTACATCGTTGAAAATATATCCTATTAACTGGTCTTTTTTTACCTTTTCATAAAACGTGTTGATGAGTAAAATAATATCATCACGGTTTGCAATATCTTTTTTCATCGTTTTATTTTATAAGTAGTAAAGCTGTATCGGTTAATGCTTTTACAGCATGCAATTGATTTGCCTTAAACTGAAACAAGTCATCTTTATGCAAATTGAAATCTATGCCTTCGTGTGTAAATATTATATCGCCTTCTATTATCATTATAAAAGCATCTGTTTTTGAAGTATGCGGCTTTAAGACTTCATCTTTTGCTATTGTTAAAAGTATTACTTCAAAAGGTTCGCTTTTGTATAAGGATTGCTTTTTTATTTTATCGTACTGCTTTAATTCAGCTAAATTTCCTGTGTGCATATTAGACTCCTCTGCCCCTGAACGGGAACTTTTTTATTTATTATAGAAATTGTGGTAACACTAATGATTTTTTGTAACCTGATATTTTTTTCAGAAATTCAGCGGCTGTTAAGAGCTCCATTATTATTTCATCTGTACAATTGTGTGACACAACAAAAGCTTTATAGAAATACTGATGCCTGTACCAAAAAATTTCTATAAATCCTTGCGGTTAAATTTTCCTAGTGACAACAGTAAAGGCACCGCAGCCCATGCCGATAATACAATCCCTGCAATAATTACACCCCACTGGCTACCGAAAAAATCCTGAAATACGGCGCCGGTATAACCTAGCATTACAGACACATCCATTTTTAAAATGATGAGTACACGTGCAAGGTCAATCGGGTTTAATGCGCTTACGCTTATCATGAATTTTTCAATGGGATAGTCGCTGAACTGAAACAAAATAAAGAGCACCAAACCATCGAATAGTACCGAGAAATAAAACCATAATAAGATGGCTACGCCAATACCTTTTGCCTTATCTCTTGTGCACACAGATGCAAGCAATGCAATGGCTACAAAAATGATACTTAGAAGGATGCCCGTTGCTATCATTGTGATGCCCGTTGCAGAAAATTCGAACAGTAAAATAGGTATGCCTGCACCAATAAAAAAAGCAAGCGACATAGAGCCTGCAAGCCCGACAAAAATACTTAGCCATAGTGTTTTTCTTTTGATGGGCTGACTTACCATTAACTCAATAAACTCTGCACTGTTGTAAATATAGATCGTTGAAAAAATAATGGAAACCAATGGAACGATGATTAGCACAATATTGAGTAAACTAAGTAAACCCTTACCGGCAGTATCTTCCAGATTAAAGATGCTGAAGGAAATAATTAGTAAAAAAACAGTATACGACATTACTATCTTGTTGCGCAGTATATCGAGTATTACGTATTTGATGATTTTTTTCATGACTAATTATTTTTCATAACTTGTGCAATTGCTTTTGACAATTTTTGTTCGCCTGTATCGCTACGCAGTTCTTCAAAGCTTTTATGAAAACGTAAACTGCCGTCCTGCATGTACATTACTTCTGTTATCATGTCATCAAGATCGCTGAGTACATGCGAGGTAATTAGTATCAGTTTTCCTTTCTTTTTTTCAGTAGTAATTTTCTCTTTCAGTATTTCTGCAGAAAGTGGATCAAGGCCCGCTGTTGGTTCGTCTAATATCAGCACGTCGGGATTAAAAAGAAAAGCCAGTGAGGCACTTACTTTCTGGCGTGTGCCGCCGGACAAAGTGCTCATGCGTTTGTTCATTAATGCTGGTAAATTAAATTCATTGATCAGGTCTTCATCCAATTGCTGACTCTTGCTTTTACGTATGTCTTTCAACATGTCCAGCACTTGCGCAATGGTCATGTTATCCGGGTATCTTCCTATCTGTGGCATGTAGCCAATGTTTGCACGGTACCGCCAGTCGTGAATAATATTTTTTTCGTTAAAAGTAATAAAGCCGCTACCAGGAACAACCATTCCCAACAGGCATTTAATGAAAGTTGTTTTGCCGCTTCCGTTGGGGCCGATCAATGCAATGCATTGCGATTTATTACAAGCCGCAGAAACATTATCCAGCACTTTCATTTTTCCAAATTTTTTTGAAACATTGCTTGCGATGATCATAATGGAAATGGTTTCATGTGTGGAAATTTATCTTGAAGATCAACGGGTATCATACTGGGAAACACTTTTTCCGATTTATCCATCAGTGTTACAATCATACTTCTGAATAAGATAGCCGTTGCCGGGTTTTTATCAATGATCATTGAATACAAACTTACAGGTCGGTAAGGCACATCGCCCTTACCATCTCGGTTTAAATCGTAGCCTTCATATTTATCCCAGTAATTATTATTGAACAGGTTTAACACGAGTTCGCTATTGGTAGAAATGTCAAAAGTATTGCCGGAAAAATTGTTATAAAGTACCGTATTATCATCACAACTGCCTTGCATTTTTATGGCCCACCCATTGTTCTGAAAAATATTTTTCTCCATAACAATCCGGCTGCTGCCTTCCATATAAATACCGCTGGTATTGCGTATAAAACGGTTGCCCCTAATATAACTGTCGCTGATGTCTTTCATCAGCAATCCAAAAGCAGCATCGCCCCAGCTCTCTTCAAAAATATTGTTGTACATCTTCATACCATGTGTGTACATCACAGCCACACCGGCGCCATTATGACTGAATATATTACTGATATATGCATTGTTATGCGAGAACATAAAATGCAAACCATAACGGATATTGTTCTCACTGATATTTCTCCAGATAATTGAGTTGGTAACAAACTCAAAATAAATTCCATCGCGGTGACCGCTAACTTTGTTGGCTATTATCCGCATGCTGTCACTCTTCCAGCAATGAATACCATTACCGTTTTGCAGTTCGGCGTTACCCGCAGCATGTATTTGATTATTGGCAATGGTACAGTTGGTTCCATACTGCGTATAGATTCCAAAAAAATTATCGTCCAAAATATTATTGCGAATAACAACATCCCTGCTGTTGTAAATTTTAATAGCAGCAAGGTCATCCATGCCGGAGCTTCCTGAATGTTGCAATTTAAATCCATCAACAATTACATAATTTGCTTTAACACTGATGATTTCGTATTTCTTTTCACCATCAAGTCTTGGATGATTGATTCCTTTTAATACAATTGATTTATTTACAGTAATATTTTTTCCAAAATAAATTCCTGCATCAACAAGAATGGTATCGCCATTTTTACTCATGTCAATTGCTTGCTGAATAGAATATATGTTTTGCTGTTTACCAACCTTCCATATTGTTGCAGAAGCCCTGAATGAAAGGCTTAATAACAGTAAACATGTCGTATAAAATATTTTCATAATTTTTTTTGGACCAGGCATTTATATTTTATAAACCGTCCTTTGCGTCGCATTTTTGTACTGATTAAACAATTATGAGGTTCTAACAGTCGCTCACTACAATTAAAAAAGTTCCCTCTTTAGGGGTGGAAGGGCTTAACATCTGCCCATGCTGTTTCTTCGCCTTTATAAACAGCCATCACTTTACTTAAACTATCCTTATTGCCGAATGCTGCAATGTTTCCGTTCATCGGGCTGCGCAAATCTTCGCTCTTTAGCAAAAACATTTCACTGACTTTTTTCAATTCATGCGAACCCGAAAAATCCGTGAGATAAATTTCTTTTATCTCACGGGGTTCAAGTACGTTGGATTTTAAATAGGAAAGTACGCAATGCATATCATCGAACTTGTACAGCTTTCCTTTATCTGTAACAATCTCGGCACCAAACCTTACATCGCTGATCGTCATTTTGCAGAAATCACAATTATCTTTTCCTACCCGTAACGGCTCTGGGTCTGCTTTGCAGGAAGTAAGTAACATACTCATCACAAACGCAGATACTAAAACTGTTGCTGGTTTGTTGTTAATTGCAGTTGATTTTACCTTTTTAAGTTTCTTCGTTTTAATAATTTCAAAAACACTTGTTGAAGTAAGCGATAAAGCAACAACAATAAATATCCACCCGCCAATATCGGGTATAGAGTAAGCACCAAAATTCAGGAGTTGTTTATAACCAATCAATGGTGGCTGATAGGCCATACCCGGAACAACAATAGCTGCTTCAGGATTTAGATCGTGACCATAATTATATTCCCATCTCCAGAAATCAACCATTGCAACTACAGCAAAAGCAATAAACAGAATGGTTAAAACGGTTAATAATTTTTTCCTGTTGAGCAAACCTGTTAAAATGGTTATACACCCAAAGAAACCAATGATATAAGGTAAAATTGTAAACTCAATAAAATCATTGGCATGCAGTGTACGCATCCCTATATAATGGTTAAGCCCGTTGATGATATCTATATTTCCACCAAGCGCATTTGGGTAAATTAATAATACAAGTCCTTCAGGATATTGCGGTGCGGATAATTGTATCTGCCACATTGGAACAAACAATACTGCAAAAAGTGCAAGGCCACACAGTATTACTATTGCCCTTACCCACCCCGTTAAACGGTTGTCTTTCATAATAAAAAATTTAAAAGTGAATTATAACACTGTAAGGTTTTAAAACCTTACAGTGTTACCCTGAACTTCACTTATGATTATTTTTTTGCAGGGGGCAACAGCACGCCGTCAATTACATGCACTATTCCGTTTGATGCTTTTATTGATGCAACGATAGTGGCAGAATTATTAAGCATCACTTTACCGTCTTTAATATTCACGGTAACATTATCTCCATTTACCATGCCGAGTACCTGACCTTCAGTAAATGAAGTTGCATCAAGAGCGGAAAGTGTTACATGGTATTGCAGGATATTTTGAAGGTTTTCTTTTTTATCATCTTTCATTAATCCTTCTACGGTGCCTGCCGGTAATTTATCGAAGGCTGCATTGGTGGGTGCGAATACTGTAAACGGACCTGCATTGGAAAGTGCCGTAACAAGTTCTGCCTGTTTTAAAGCTGCCACTAATGTGGTGTGGTCTTTTGATGACACAGCAACTTTTGCTACATCTTTTTGTGATACATCATCACTTACATTTTCCTGACCGCCTGCCGGTGCTGCTGTTTCGGTGGTGGAATCGCTTTTAGTTTCAGGTGCTGTGTTACAGGAAACCATTGCCGATACAATGATTACTGAAAGTAATTTTATTATTTGTTTCATGTTTGAATAATTTGGTGGTTGAAAAATAATTTTAATGTTGCCCGGTTGTTAAAAGCTGCTCTGCATTATGCTGTATAAGTGTGCGACGCAACAAAAGCTTCATTCATTTTCAACAGCCCAGCCAATAATTATTTCTTTGTATTTCTATTTTGTACCGGTACTGTCTGCTGCCGGTAAATTTTTTCCTGTGCTAAACAATAACTTTGTATTGCTTCCGGCTGGTGAAACCCTTACATAGCCTGACATTTCTTGGTGCAGCGCACTGCAGAAATCGGTGCAGTACATGGGGAACATACCAACACGATCAGGTACCCATTTTAAAGTCTGTGTTTCCCCCGGCATGATTAACAATTCAGCATTTACAGAACCCTTTATGGCGAAGCCATGCGGCACATCCCAATCCTGCTCCAGGTTGGTGATATGGAAATAGACTTCATCGCCGATTTTGATGCCTTCGATATTATCTGGCGCCAGATGAGAGCGGATGGCAGTCATGTTTACATCAACCCTGTTACCGGTGCGCACAACTTTTGTTTGGCCTTCACCTTTAGAAACATAAGGGTTGAAATTATCTTCTATCTTAAATATTTTAACGCTTTTAGTCTTTATAAGATCGGCTGAAACTGCCTGTGCATAGTGTGGTTCACCAATGGTAGGGAAGTCTAGTATAAGTTGCATTTTATCGCCACTGATATCGAACAACTGTGCACTTTGCGCAAGCTCCGGACCTGTTGGCAGGTAGCGGTCTTTGGTAATTTTATTGTATGCGATTACATATTTGGCATTAGGTTTTCTGGAATCCCCGCCAGGAATACACAAGTGCCCGATGGAATAATAAGTAGGTACACGGTCGAGTACTTTAAGGTCTTTGATATTCCATTTTACAATCTCGGATGATACGAAGAAAGAAGTATATGCATTGCCTTTACCATCGAACTCTGTATGCAATGGCCCAAGGCCCGGTTTTTTAACTTCGCCGTATAAGGCTGATTCGTATTTTACAACCGGTATACCACCAAAATTTCCAATGAAATCTTTTGCAGCAATGGCAGCCTGCAATTTAGTATAACTAAACACAGGAATTAAGGCAGCCAGTTTACCTGAACCAACAATGTATTCGCCTGTTGGGTCTACGTCGCAGCCATGCGGGGATTTAGGACAAGGAATAAAATAAGCGATGTCTGGAAAATCTTTTACATCAAGCACCTGCACTTCTGTTTCAATGGTTGATGTAGCGCTGTGTGTTTTTTCGTCGTACACATTGTGCGCATATTTTACTGATTGTTTTTTTGCTTTGCCTTGTGCAAGATATTCTTCTGCTTTTTTCCAGTTTACTGCAAGTATAAAATCTTTGTCTTTTTGTGAAGCATTTACTTCTAGCAATGTATTGGCTTGCTCACTGTTGTAGCAGGAGAAGAACATCCAATCGTGTGAAGGTCCTTTACCGGCATGGCTTAAATCGAAGTTTACTCCGGGGCACAACAATTGAAAAGCAATTTTCATATTGCCTGAGGTTTTATCTACGCTTACAAAACTGATTGTGCCTTTAAAATTTTTCTTGTATGTGTTTATCGGTACATCGCCATTAACATTATCTGGAGGCACGCTGAATCTTGTGCCAGCTACTACATACTCTGTATTCTCTGTAATAAAAGGAGAGGAGTGATTACCCGCACTATTGGGGATTTCTATTATTTCATTAGTGCGGAAAGTTGACAAATCAACCCTTGCGATACGCGGTGTATTATTTCCATTTGCAAAAATCCAGCGGCCATCAATTTCGCCATTGGTTTGTGAAAGTTCTGTGTGGTGCAAATCGTCCCACGGCACAAAACCATGCGAAGTATTCAGCATCGGTTTTGTTTCTTCACTATAGCCCCAGCCTTTTTCCGGGTCAACGGAAAAAACAGGGATCACTCTTAGCAAACGGCCTGATGGCAAGCCATAAACAGACATCTGCCCGCTAAAACCACCCGAAACAAAATTGTAAAATTCATCGTATTTACCCGGTGCTACATAAGCTTTTGCGGCGGCACCAGCATCAACTGCAGAAGCAGCATTTTTTGGTTTACATCCGCCCATACCCAGCAGTACAACCACTGAAACAAGCGCTATGTTTTTTAATTGAATCGCTTTCATATTATATATAATTATTGAGTTTTTAATTTTGAGCCATGCACAAGAATTACTACTTAGCATTCTTGCGACGCACTCTTGTACGAATGCATAAATGGCCGCATTTACCGAAGCGAAAGAATATTTTGTATTGAATATATTTTATCAGCACATCCACACATCTGCATATTATTTCACTCCATCATTCCTGCGCATAAATTCGAGCAGGCTTCTTGCGTCTTCATCGCTTAAGCTTTGATTAGGCATTCGCACCATGCATATTTCAAGCTGTGCTTGTGCCGAAGGGTCTTTGGTAATCATTTCGTCTGTGTTGGTAACAAAGTTCATGATCCAAACAGGCTCATGCCTTGATGTTACACCCAACCAGCCCGGGCCAACTAATTTTTCTGCGGTGAGTTTGTGGCAAGCTGAGCATTTTACATCAAACACTTTATTACCTGCATCGGCCTTTGCGGCATCTAAATGTTCACTAATATCAACTGTAGTGAATTTTCCTTCGCCACGTTTTGGATCGTAAGAAGGATTGCCGTTTTCGGCTTTTTCGGTTTGCTCTTTATTTTCAGAAGATTCACTCCCTTCTTTATTTGAGTTACCAGCACCGCCACCACAGGCAGCGATGAAAAGACTAATAGTGCCAACAAATATCAATTTTTTCATGTTTATTTTTTTTCGAACCCAAAATTGAATAATTAGCCGTTCCATCGTTATGACTCAAATCATATAAATAAAAATTAATTTATTATTTTTATAATGTTTATTATTGTGTTTATCTTATTTTTTTGCTTTACGTAACAATAATCCCACATCATGTTTCATAGGGACCTGCTTATTACCTGGGGTGGAATTTTTAGAAAATATCAAAAAGACCAAACCATCTTTTATGAAGGGGATAAAGCCATGTTTTATTACGAGGTAATTGAGGGCAGCGTGAAAATGGTAAACATCAATGAGGATGGTAAAGAATTTATACAGGGAATATTTAAATGTGGCGAAAGTTTTGGAGAACCGGTATTGCTGATTGATGAGCCTTACCCGGCATGTGCAGTTGCAAATGAAGATTGTGTGCTGATAAGGATAACAAGGGAAAGCTTTGTGCAGTTGCTGAAAGAATATCCTGACATTCATCTCAGTTTTACCCGGATACTGGCCAAGCGGCTGTACAATAAATCCCTTATGTCGAAAGAGATTTCTAGCTACGGCCCCGAGCACAGGATTGAAACCCTTTTACATATACTCAAAAAAAATATCAACCCATTAAATGTTAATAAATTAAAAGTCGATTTATCAAGGCAGCAGATTGCCGATATGACGGGATTACGTGTTGAAACTGTTATACGTTGTATGAAAAAAATGCAGGAGAAAGGAATACTCAATATTGAAAAAGGAAAAGTTTACTACTAGTATTCTACTATTATTCTTTTATTATGATTAAGGTCATAGCGAATATTGAAACAGTCTTCTTGCTTTGTACTATATGAACGATAAAAAACTTTTTTTCAGCAAATGGATAAAAATCTCACTCTCTAATTTTTTAGTTGTTGCACTGGTGGGTGTATTACTGAGATATAAAATAAACTTCCCTCTTCCCTGGGTTAATTATAAATTTCTGTTACATGCACATTCGCATTTCGCATTTGCAGGATGGATTACCCAAATATTAATGTCGCTCATTGTTCAGTTTGTTTATGAACATAACAGCAACGTTGGCCTAACCCGTTACAAAAAAATATTTTGGGGTAATTTTGTCACTGCGTATGGAATGTTGTTTTCTTTTCCTTTCCAGGGATATGGGCTGTTCTCCATCATCTTTTCAACGCTGTCTGTTATCGTTTCGTATATTTTTATTGCATTCGTTTGGAAAGACCTTAAACATATAGCAGATATAGGTTACAGCAAAGCGTGGATTAAAGCATCACTGCTTTTATATGCCATTTCTTCTGTAGGTCCTTTCTCCCTTGCGTATTTAATGGCCAATAAAATTTCCGGGCAGGACTTATATTTCGGATCTGTTTATTTCTTCCTCCATTTTCAATACAATGGATGGTTTTTGTTTGCCTGCTTTGGGTTATTTTTCAACTACCTGCACAGAGCAGGGTTTTTAAATACAGCATTGTACAGCAAAAGGATATTCTATGTGTTATTTATTACCTGTTTCCCGGCTTATTTCTTATCAACCATGTGGATGGATTTACCCATTGCCATTCGCATTATAGCAACTGTAGCGGCTATTGCGCAACTAATCTCTTTGGTTTACATTTTTAAATTGTTTGTCCATACAAAAAAACTACTCAGTAATAACCTCAATACACTTACAAAAAAATTATGGGGCATGGTGCTCATCGCTTTTGTAATTAAGCTGGTGCTTCAATGCCTTTCCACCATTCCATCTTTAAGCCAGTATGCATTTGGTTTCAGGCCGGTAGTAATCGGTTACCTGCATTTATCTTTTCTTGGTATCATCACCTTTTTTATTTTAGGTTATATTCAACAAGTTGTAACACTTAACCGTATTGGAGTATATACTTTTATTGTCGGGGTGCTTATAACAGAAATTACACTAATGCTACAAGGTTTTGAAAACATTGGCTTTAGTGCACTGCCATTTGCAAATTATATACTTTTCATTGCATCAATAGTTATTACTGTTGGGTTAGGCTTTATAGTTATAAAAATCGTTAAGCCACAATTAAATAACCACTTTTCAAAATAGTTACCAATACTCCTTTTGCAATTGCCGTTCATGCAATATGAAAACAATAAATTTTTTATATGCCATACTGTAAAGGTTATAATTATGCTTTACTTGCCTCGCACACTTGTGCGGTTGGATTGTTTATGGTGCTTTACCAAAGCGAAGATTATAGCGAAAGCTGTTGGCGGGGACGCCAACAGCAGCGAAAAAAAATGGGTCAAATGCCTTTATTGGCAATACCATTGTTTGTAGCAGCTTTGGCACGGGTTTCAATTTTATACACTGCATCGTCAATAACCTTTCTGAGGTAGCCATCTCTTGTTTTTTTGTAAGCTTCTTTTAAAATCGGGATTGACTTTAATGTCCCAACAGTGGAAAGGGGCCCACAAATCATTCCTTTCATGTGTGTGCTGGTAATTTTGAATTCGTCTAGCAATATGTCCTCCACTTCAGGGTCATTTGTATTTGCTAGTGCTTTAATTGCTGCATGGCTTTCGTCACCTGTTCCTTCCTTTACAAGTATTTTAATTGGTTCAATATTATAAGTCGAATCTTTTATTACATCTCTAAGTCTCGATAAAATTGAAACTTTTGTTCTTTCATCGTCTTCCTGTTGAACTTTGTCAATTAGAAAGTTAAAAAGGTCTTTGTCATTGGTATTAGCACAAATACACGAAAGGCAGCAATAAATATACTTTCTAAAGTCTGAATATTTCTTATCTGAAAGTAGTTTTAAAAGCTCTGTCTTGTCTTCTTGTGAATTTAGTTTGTCTGATTGTTGATATGCGTACCATGACTCCTTGTCCTCGCTGCAATAACTCAAATCAATTTTTCGCCTTTCTAAGATATGTTCAGAGTATACTTCATTGCTTGCCATTTTTGAGATTAAAAACTTCATACCATTCTTCTCCAAATTAGAAATGAGTTCCTGTTTAGCAACTTCTAATTTCTTCTCAATTGTAAGAAGAATTTTGTCTTGATTTCGTCTAAATATGTTGAACATAGGAGGGTATTAATAAAGTTGCTTACAATTCAAAAATAGCCGAACTAAATACCCTTTCCAAAAAAACTGAGTTATTGATAACCAATGTTTTTATAGTGCGTTTTTTAAAATAGGTGGTGCGTTATTTTTTTACCATTAATATTCGCCTTTTTCCATAAGGCGTCAATGGGTTTTATACTTTTTACCAATGGTGGTTTAGGATGGTACAAGTACCCAACACTGCAAGGGATTGGCGCATAATTGCGGCAGAGTGGGTGGGCGGGCCTTTGGGGTGATCTCTTTAACAATTCTAATCCTCCGCGCTAACTCCATTCACAGAAAGGTATTTATTATAAGTTCCAGGTCACCCTTCGGGAGGCCCGGAACAAGGGGGATAATTCCGTAATTAGTGGTATGTATTTAATATTATATACTAATAGCAAGGTAATTAGTATCTTGCATTTAATATTATATAGTAATATTTAGGTAAGTAGTGTTCCGCATTTAATTTTATATATTAATATCCACGCAAGTAGTATTCCGCATTTAATGCAATACGGTAATTGCTACATAATTAGCATAGTGTATTTAATGCAATACCCATATGGCAATTTTTAATTTTCAACTATAAAAGTCTATACTTGCCATGGCATTAAAAAGCAATTAAAAATTGTAAAATCCTGCCTAATACATTTATAAAATTTATGGCTATTTTTTAAATTAGAATGTACAAATCATTCTAACACTTAAAAAAAAACGTATGTTAACGAAACAATTGCATCCCGATGCCGTAGTATCCGGCGGCACCCCTGCACCTGCCAAACCAATCAAAAAAGCTTACACCCCCATTGCAGATGCTGATTTTCTTACGGTAAGCCAAAAGGTAAGCACCTCCTGGGCAGCTAACCCGGCTATTACGCTTTTATGGATAGCCCAACCCGTATTTAAAACAATGGTAGATGATTACAACGCTGCTTACAGCACCCGCCTAAAGGATGGCAGCGAGCGTCCTTCCCTAACCCAATCAATTGGCCAATTGGAAACACAAATGGATGCTGCTGTAGAACAAGTAAAAGTGTATATACAAAAGAAATTTAAAAAGCAAAATGCAGCGGCGCAATATGCACGTTATGGCATACTGCACCAGGGTAGTGCCTACCGGTTTGCCCGTGATAGAGACAACCGCAAAACCAGTTTACCGTTAATGATAGACGCTATTGCCGCAGATGGTTTTGGTGCAGAAGAATATGGTACTGCTTTTTGGACAACCATGAAAACCAATTACGAAACAGCAGTGGCCACCGCCGGTAATACCGATGGTAAAGTAAGCACAAGCGTATCCAGCAAAAACGAGCAAAAGAAAAATATTACCCAGGTAATGAATGCCCTGCGATTTGTTTTAAAAGGCAACTACCCCAATACCTACAAATCCATTTACCGCGAATGGGGATGGCAAAAAGAAGATTATTAAACACAAAGCCCTGCACACAGCAGGGTTTTTTTTAACCAAACGCTATATCTTTTTTCAGCTTTACTTGCGTGGCACCTTTGTACAGTTGGATTGTTTAAGTGTATTAATTAAGCAAGCGAGATAACTGGTTTGTAATAAATTTATTTGCAAGTAATTTAATTTGTAATGTTAGTAATAAAGTACTAATTTTGTTTTAAATTAATTTATATGAGTACGATAATACAAACTCTGACATTTTTAAGGAATCAGCTTGTCTCGCAGCAAGTAATGATTAATGATTCTATTTCTCGCATAGACTCAATCCTATTTGACGAACTTGAAAATGGTTCACAAGATATTTCAAAAATTACTAAAGTTCCTAAAGTTCGTAATGAGTTTCCAATAGGTACGCACACTAAGCGGGATAAATTGAAACATATTTTAAGAGAATCTGGTGTTCCAATGACTGCTAGAGAAATAAAAGAAAATTTATTATTATATAATGAAGTGCTTCCTAATGTTGATCAAAGCTTAGTTAATCTCGAAAAGGATCGCTTAATAATTTCTTCCAATGAAAATGGGCGAAAGAAATATTCTATAAAATAGTGAATTTCCCCTGCTTCTGGCCTTCCCGCCAACAACCTACGCTTCGATAAAAGCTCAATAAAGTATCCAACCGTACAAGAGTGCGACGCAAGTAAAGCTGCATTATTTGGCTACAGCCGGGCACCCAATATTATTTAATGATAGATAGCCATGGGGTATAAAAAAAGAGGCCATTTTTTAGGTGGCCTCTTTTTGGTGTTAAGATGGTTATGGCTACTCTTTTACCATTTTTAATACAATACGCTCCTTACCATTATTTACGGTAACCAGGTAAACGCCGTTGGTAAGTATATTTACCGGTATGGCTAAACGCTGCGTATTTACGCCTGTTTGTTGCCAGATGGTTTTACCTAAAAGATTGGTTATTGTAATGGCCATATTACTGGTATTGCCGGTTATGTTTAATATGGCTGTGTTTTTTACCGGGTTAGGATAAATTACCGCCGCTAATGGCACCGCATAATTGAGCTGATTGGTGTTTGCAATGGCAGTAACCGCTGCCGCAGTTGTAAACTCAGGCCCCGAAACGATGGTGCTGGCAATAACGGGGTTGGTAGTAACGCAACCTGTTTGTACCCGCCATTGATAGGTGGTAGCAACGGCTAATCCGTTTAGTGTTTTAGTATTGCCCACTTGCTGTATAATGTTCCATGCAGTAGTGCCTTTTTTACGGTATTGCAGTTGATAACCTACTGCACAGGTTACTTTATCCCAGCTAAGCTTTGCACTGGTGCCTGTTATATTGCTTACCGTCAGGTTGGCCGGTGGCGCACAACCCAGGTAAGTAACCGCCACTGTTGGCGATGTTGCACTGCAACCAAATGCATTGCTTACGGTAACAGCATAATTGCCTGCTGCGGTTACAACAATGGTTCGGGTAGTAGCGCCGTTACTCCATATATAACTGGTGTAACCTATGCCAGCATCCAGCGTTACTGTTTTGCCGGGGCAAAGATTGGTTATACTTCCTGTATACGTTATTAGGGGGGTTGGTTTGGCATTTACTGTTACTACAATAGCAGCGGATACTGCTGAACAGCCACCAGCATTGGTTGCGGTAACACTATAATTACCACTTGTTGTTACCATGATAGATGGGGTAGTAGCACCAGTACTCCATAAGTAACTGCTTCCGCCACTTGCCGTAAGTGTTAGATTATTGCCACTGCAAAAAGTGGTAGGCCCGTTTGCTGTAACGGTTAAGTTTGGTTTGGCATTTACGGTAACTACTGTTGGTGCCGATGTTCCGGTAAAGCCAGCAGCATTGGTTGCGGTTACCTTATAATTGCCACTTGTTTTTACCCTAATGCTTTGGGTGGTTGCGCCATTAGACCATTGATAACCGGTATAAGCGGAGGCATAGCCAATACCCACTGCATCAATTTCGTTCCATTCGGGAACTGCAGCAGAATTAAGTGCTATACGTATGGCTGCAACCGGGAATGCAGGCGTGGAAAAGCTGATACGTAGCTTGCGTGCCACAGGTGGCTGTGGGGAAGCTGTTGCCGTATATACTATTTCGAATAAACCGGTATTGGGATTTTTAATGTAAACCGTATCTATGCTTCCTGGTGCATTTGTTTCGTAGATATCTATAAAGTTTATGAGTTTGGCATCTGCATAGCCCAGCTCCAGGTATTCACGGCTATTATCCGGATTTTCTGTTGCCCAGGCTTCGGCAATATCTCCATAATTTGGATATACATTGGGTTGCCCAAGTGCCTTTTGTGCAGACCAGCCATTTGTTGAATACTGGCTGCTATAGCCAAGTACGGTATTGGCAAATTGGGTAGTAGTATCAATTGCCTGTACAGATAGTTGTACTGAATCGCCCTCGCAAAAGCTGGTTGGTCCGCTGGCAATAATAACCGGTGCAGGAATATCATCGTTCTTAATAGTATCCGTTATAAAATTATTGGCACCAATACTATAATCACCACCTGTAACAAGGGCTATAGAAATGGTTTCATCTCCTTCAAAGCTGCTGTCTGCAATTGGGTCAATCTTAAGTATACTTTGTGCACTGCCTTTGGGTATAATGATGGTGCCTTGTATGCCATCAAAACCGCTACTGCTGTTTTGCCCTGCACTATAGGTAACTCCATAGTCTGTGGTGTAAGCAGCTGTACCGGCTATATTGTAATTTACACTTATGTCGTTTGCAGCAGCCTGACCAAGTGTAAAGAATACATCCATAGTACCGGGGGCATTTTCGTAAACAGACGATGTTGTTGCCGAAATATTAAGCGCATTTGCCCCGGTGCCTGCTGTAAAACTACCTGCTACAAAAAAGGTAGTATCGGTAGATGCTTTTACATTACCATATATATCGCTGATATTTTTCACAATTACACGGAAACTTTCACCGGTAAATGTGGCGATATTTTGCAGCGGAATAATTACCAGCTTATTGCCATAACCACTTATCTGTACCGGGATATTGCTGTTGTTCGACATGCGCTGCATGGATGCAATACCGCTGTTTAGGTTGCTGTTGTCAATATTTTCTGTGTAACTAAACGAGATAGCATCCCCGGTGCTATAGCTGTCATCAGTAGGCGCTGGTTTACCCAGCAGGGCAGGGGCAGTTCGGTCAATGATTCCGGTGGCCCGTTGGCTGTATACCACACCTGATGCACAATTCAACCGCATTCTAATGTTATACAAGCCATCTGCAAGTGCAGAAACATTCCAATTGATGATGCTGCCATTTGTGCCCGTACCCAATTGGCTTTGCGATAGGGAAGGCCCGTTTGTCCAGCTGCTTACGCCCTCTTTTGCATATTCCAAAGTAACCGATTGCAGATTGGCAACTGTATAGCCATTAAACTGCACGGGAACAATATTGTTATCGCTGGCTTTAGCTATCCAGTTGTTTTGCGGACTGGTAAGAACAATATCGCTGCAAGGGCTAATGAAATAGGCCGAGATGAGTTGCGTTTTGCTGATATCGCTGCAAGTGGAAGAAAGTGTAAAGCTTAAGCCCTCATAAGAATACACATTTACAGAACTGTTTTTTCTTACAGTAACTGTTACTGTTACCTGGCTTCCCGAAGCGACGGTGTATTTAATTGGCTGACTTACTACTGTACCCCCAATGCTTACCACCGCACCATTTGGATTACTGGACTGATTGAAACTGAGGTAATAGTCTCTGGTTTCGGTAGTATTGTTATTACCTAGCAACATGGTAAAAATAGCATCCTGATTGGCTGCAACACCCGATACAGAAGGAACTGGTACCAGGAATTGCATATTGTCCCTTGGCAGGGTATTAGCTTCTGCCGGGCAACTGGATTGGCCTGCAACGGTTTCAAATACTGGGCTGCCATACACAGGATCTTTTTTTACGTTTACACTAAAATTATCGCCTGTATTGCTATCATCCAGTATGTAGCCTGTAGTAGTTTCTGTAATGCTTGTATTTGTTACACTTTTACCGGTTTCTGTTTTAAATGCAACCGTTACGCCGCCACTTATACCAGATCCGGCAACTTCCAAACCAAGCTCGGCTGCAACAGATGAATTGATTTCTAAATTGAACTCAACCGTACTGGAGTTGGTATTTGTTTGTGTGCTGGTATAGGAAATGGGGCCTACACTTCCATCAAAGGAGCGGTTAGCTTCAAAAGCTGCTCTGGTTTTATTAAGCGCATTATTGGCCAGCACCTGCTGCCATATGCTGATCTGATTATTATAATTGCTGATTTGCTCGGGTGTATTTCCCGTATTGGCAGCAAATGCCTGCAAAGTTGGGATAACATTATTACGAATATATCCCTCAGAATAAATGTATTGGGTAGCAAAGCCATTATCCGCAATAATGAGCTTTTTATCCTGGGTAACAGCACATCCATCGTATATTACTTCGTTGGCTGTACTATACAGTAGGTTTAAAGCTGCGCCAATATATACATCGCCACTTGCACCAACTCCCGTAGCATCTGTAGCTGTTGAAATGCGATTGGTAATTTTAGTACTTAGTATTGTTTCTGCGTCAGTGGAGTTTTTTGCGGTTACATCTACTGAGCTGTTAATACTGCCCCATACCTTACTTTCAGTTTCTACACCAATACCGGTAAATATGTCGCTGCCAATTTTTACCTGCTCCCATGCTTTTACATCTGTTGCCTGTTGTGTGTATATGCGGAAAGCGGTTTCGCTGGTACTGCTTTGTTCCCAAAAACTACTACTTAAATTACCGGGAGGGTCATGCAATACCATTAAGGGTATTTCGGGTGAAACGGTGGCAAAGCTACCCGGATCTGATTTTACACCCGTTACCACTACATTTTTATTAATCTGTGTTGCCTGCCGACCAAATGCATCGGTAAATTGAAGATTAAATATTTTGTAGTAGGGGCTGATAATATTGGGTAAACCCGCTTTAAGTGTATCTATCACCACTCCATTGGTTACAGCCAATGTAAAAGAATCATTGATATCATCCACCTGAACATTAGTAAAGAGCTGAATACTGTCTGGCTTTACCGGGTTGTATAATACCGGGCAGCCTTTAGATTCAGGGCCCTGGTACACATAAAAGCGCAGGGTTCTAGTTTCATTTTGTGGCCATACCGCAAAATCCAAACTGTTTAATGGGATTGTACAACTAACTGCATTATCCAGCCCCCCTATTACTAATGTGGGAGGGCGTTGATACACCAGGTTAAGCACTTCATTGGCTGTGTCAATATTTCGGGTAAGTGAATCTTGGCTCATTCTGTTATTGAAAAAATCCAGCAGGTCGGGTGAACTTACATCACCTCCTGCTACAGGTGTAAAACCAATTACCTGCACTTTATATTTTCGTGCGGGTAAACGAACAGAATAGAAACCCGTTTGCGGGTCTGTAACAACCTGTTTTTTGAAAACCGAACTCCTGGGTGCCCCGGTATTGGTAAATAATACATCATCAAACTCTAAAGTTGCCGTGCCAATATTATCGTTACAACCTGCACTAAAATAACCGCTGATAATACGGGTAGTAGTATCGGTGAAAACCACGCCGGAAACATTGCTGTTGGCATCTACCAATGTTACGCCAGGTGTAATGCTGTGATTTTTATAAGCAGCACTTATATTGTATATCCCCGCATCTGTTACTGTAAATGCAAAACTGCCATAGCCATAAGGACTGATATAACCAGATTTTGTGGTATACGAAATTGGCTGGGTTATATTAATGCAAGTTAGGCTTACACTATCCATAGCAGCCTGTATGGTATCTACTGCTATTCCATTTGCATTAAGGCAACCAATGCATCCTTTTTGATAAATAGTGCCGGCAATACTGATTACCGTGGTGTCAATAAAATCCTGGTCAATAAAAGAATGAAACTGATCAGTAAAAGTTTTGGCCCTCGATACCGGGTTAAATAAATGCGCAGCCTTGGCTGGCGTGATGGTAAAATTGGTAGCTATGGAAATGCCATTTCCCGTTTCATTAATATCTCCATAGTAAATGCGCGGTATAGTATATTTTCCCTCAAAGTCGGTTACTGCACTATCTTTCCAGCTTTGGGGGCTGCCCGGTAAACTATTTACTTTTTGGGCATATATGGTGATGCCTTGTACAGGTATATTATTTTTGGTAATTACTTTACCCTGTATGCTGCCATTTGGGTTAGGGATAACCGTAATCTTTACTGTATTTGATGTGCTGGTTATATTACAGGCATTGCTTTGCCTGCGATAATAAGTGGTTGTTTTAAGGCTATCCTTATCAAAGCGGTAAGCGAGTGTATTGGTATTATTAATGGCAGTTGACCAGTTGATATTATCAATGCTCTTTTGCCAAGTGTAGATGAGTCCGTTATCAGCAGAAGGTGCCTGCACAATAGCACTGCTATCCTGTATATAATCTGGTGATAATTGTGGCGGGTAAGGTACTGAGTGTGCATTTTTTATTAACCCTGCCAATGGGGTGCATGTATAGGTTACCACTACTTTGCCGTTTGCGCCGTTGCCGGGGAATCTGCCGGTATTGGGGTCTAGATATGCACCCCCACCCCCTCCACCTGGGTAGCCCCCGTTTTCTCCAGTTAGTGGGCCGCATCGATCGTTAAATATAACAAATCCATTGTTAGTGCCCTGCCCACCTTTACCCGTGCCACTACCTCCATTTTCGTTTGCTGAACTATAGGAACCTGTACAAATATAAAAAGGTATTGAGGCACCTCCGTTACCACCTGCCTGATTGGTAAAAGCGGAACCACCACCACCACCATAATTACCAACATTACTAACGTTTGTAGCGTATCCTCCATTACCACCAGCATAAGACTGGGCTACATAAGTGCCCGTGCTGGCTGCGCCACCTGCTCCTGTGCCACTTGTGTACCCTGCGTAAGTAAACCCACCGGCACTACCGCCATTGGCTGTTACATAAGTGCCAAAACTGCTGTTGCCGCCCTTATTACAAGTGGTGCATCCCACTGGGAAGCCTTGCCCAAGTCCGCCATTGCCTACCGTTACAGGTATTACCTGGCCCCCTTTTACTGGTATGCTGGTGCTTTGTACAAATGCACCACCACCGCCAGCAGGTGAGCTGCCAGCGCCACCTGCACCCCATAGTTGTACAGTTACAGAGGTTACACCCGGAGGTACAGTAAAACTACCACTGCTGGTAAATGTAACTGTTGTTTGTGCCAGTAAAGCTCCGCAACACAATAGCAGGTATTGCAGCAGCGCTGTGCGTAGTAAAAGTGTTTTCATAAAATCAATTTTTATTGCGTTAATAGTTATGGCTTGAAGTATTTAAACAAAGCGCTTCTTCCGCATAACTGTATGTATAATCTCATGAAAATAGCTGATAGCAAAAAGGCTTTAAATGCTTTGTGGTGAACTGCAGCTTAATTGTATGTAAACAAGGGTGGTTTGTATGCGAAGAATTATTGTGAGATAAAAACAGGCAAAATAACTTACTGTTTACTGGTTGGTAAAAGCAGCACAATGTTATATCAGTACAAGTGTGCGACGCAACGAAAGCCTCATCTTTATTCTATTGCCGGGTACCAAACGGCTGTTGTTTTTATTAACCAAACAGTAGTGCTGCTATTTAGCAGCGCTTGCGTCGCACTTTTGTACTGCTGGATTATTTATTGGGCTTTTATCGGTGTGAGGATTAATCTAAAGGCTTTTGTAGTGCCAACGAACCCATGTTGTAAAAATAAATTTCATGAAACCAAATGGTTGCGTATATATTTGCAACCGAACGGTTTCGTAAAGTAAATTAAACAAAATGAGACGAGATGTTTTTCAGGCAATTGCCGACCCAACCAGGCGGGCCATTATTACCTTAATTGCATTGCAGGCAATGACACCAAACGCCATTGCAGATAACTTTAATACTACCCGCCAATCTGTGTCGAAACACCTGCGGATACTTACAGAATGCGCCATTGTAAAACAGGAACAACAGGGCCGGGAAATTTATTACTCACTTGAAATTGAAAAAATGAAAGAGATTGATATCTGGTTAAACCAATGTAGAAAAATTTGGGAAACCCGCTTTAATCAACTGGATGAAGTATTATCAACCATTAAAAAAAATAAAAAATGAACAACAGTTTGCTATTTGATTTTACCGTTGACAAAGCAACAAAAACGGTATTTGTAAACAGAGAATTTGCTGCCAATCTTTCACTGGTATGGGATGCATTTACCAAACAGGAAATTCTTGACCAATGGTGGGCGCCCAAGCCCTGGGAGTCTAAAACAAAATTTATGCATTTTGCAGTTGGTGGCCGAAGATTTTATGCCATGGTAAGTCCGGAAGGGCAGGAGCATTGGTCGTTACAGCAATATACTTCCATTAGCCCCATAACAAATTTTAAAATGCTGAATGCTTTTGCAGACAAAGATGAAAACCCTCAATTACCGGGTTCTGAATGGGATTTAAATTTTAGCGAACAAAACGGAATAACAAAAGTTAGTGTTACTATTTATAATGAATCACTTGACCGTATGGAGCAGATGATTGCAATGGGCTTCCAGGGCGGATTTACCATGATTTTGAATTATCTGGAAAAACTGTTGCCAACATTATCTCAACAACCGTAGAGGGGAATTTCTTTGGTAGCATTGCCATTAGCATTTGCTGCTATAAATGCTGCATATGGTGCTAAACGTACAAGATTGCGACGCAAGTAAAGATTGATACTTATTCAATTGCCTGCTACAAAATACTTGTTGTAGTATGTTTACCAGGCAGTATTACTACTATTAGGCAACGCTTGATTTGCACTCATGTGCTGCAGGTTAAAGTGGCGGCAATTTTGGAGGAGTTTATTAAACAGTTTGCATACCGTTTGGCTATCTTAATTTAAAATGCTTAAAAAAGTTTTCTTTATAATTGGCCCCAATAGGTATTTCCAGTTTTTCGGTTTTAATACTTACATCGTCGAACGATAGTATATGATTGATGTTTACTGCATAAGACCGGTGTACACGCAACATGGCAGGAAATTGCAGGTCTTCAATAAAGTTCTTTAATGTAAGCCGCAGCATAAATTTTTGGCTGTTGGTTATCAGGTTTACATAGTTGTTGTCAGACTCTGCATAGATAATATCATCCAACCTTGCTTTTACAAACCTTGACATATGTTTGATGAATATGAACTCATCCATTTTAAGAAAGGTGGCCGTTTCGGTAGGTTTATTATCGGCAATAGTTTTGGTATATTCTATGCTGCCTGTTGGTTTGTTCATAATAGCGGTGGCAAAATTATGCAGGGCCAGTTCTATGGCAATACGCACATTGGCAATATCGTATGGTTTTGTAAGAAAGGCTGCAGGGCGGGTATGTTTAACCCTTTGTATGGTAGCCGCATCTGAAAATGCGGTAAGATAAATTAGCGGTACTTCTCTCAGTTTCATTATTTCGGCAGCGCATTCAATACCATCTTTTTCCCCATAAATGTTAATATCCATCAGCAATACATCCACATGCTGTTGCTGAAACAACAGCAAAGCATCAGTAAAATTATCAACTATGCCTACTACCTGATAGCCATCCTGTTGTAATGCCAGTTTTAAATCAAGGGCTACCACCCGTTCATCTTCAACAATCATTACCTGTATTTTGTATGCCATAGTTTATGCTGCATTTTCTTTTATATATGGGAAAATAAACCGGTAATGCATGCCCTTATTTACACTAATAGTGCATGTGCCATGCAGTTGTTGTGTAAATGCTTCAATAAGGCTTTTACCAAAGCCTTCGCTTTGGTAATTATTGTTAACTATCGGTACGCCGGGGCCATTGTCAGTTATATCTACCACAATATCGGCATTATCCTGGCGCAGGCTTACCTGCAAAAATGGCCTTTGAACATTTTGATAAGCATATTTAAAAGCATTGGTAATTATTTCGTTGGCCATAAGCCCTAATGGTAATACCGTATCTACATCCAGCATTTCTTTGGATATGTCAATTCGCAAATCAAAATCATCGGCATTATACCCATAGGCATTCATTAGCGTTTCTACAAGATCAGTAATATATAATTTAAAGTTTACCTGTGTAAATTCTTCGCCCTGGTAAAGTCGCTGGTGTATTAACGACATAGCCTGCACACGCAGCCTGCTTTCTTTAAGTGCTGTTTGAGATGGTGCATCCTGCTGCCGGTAGCTTTGGAGATTTAAAAGACTGGATACAATTTGCAAATTATTTTTTACACGGTGATGTAGTTCTTTCATCATCCATTTAAGCCTGTTGGCCTGCCCGGCAATAAGTGTTTTTTGTTTTTGAAGGCGCCGGTAAAAAATGCCAAGTGTTAAAACAATAGCAGAAAGCACTATACCCAGTATAACAAAAAGTATGGTAATAGTGCGCTGCCGCTCATTCTCCTGCGTTTCTAATTGAAGTGTACGCGACAATGTATTTTTTTCATTGTCGTTTTTATCTTGTAAGTATAAAGCAAGCTGGTTATTGGCCCTTTCCTTATCGTTTTCAAAAAATGAATCTTTTAATACGGTTTCCTTTTTTAAATATTGATAGGCTTTTGTAAAATTGCCTTTATTGCTGTAATAGTTAGCTATGGTATCGTATATGTTGTTTAGTTTATCCCTGTACCCGTATTTTTCAGCATATTGTGCCAGGTTTTCCAAATTGGCAATGGCTTTTGCATTATTATTCTTTTTTAAATTAATCATCGCTTCAATTAATAAGCCATCAAACATGCCTGCCGAATCCTCAAATTTCCTGTAAATGTTTAGGGCAGAATCCTTACACTCCGTAGCTTTATCCAAATTATTTAGTGCCAGGTAGCAATTTGCCAAACCGGTATATACTTCTGACCTGTAAAATACAACGCCTCGTTTTTTATCAATTACCAGGGCTTTGTTATAATAAATTAATGCACTATCTGTTTGTCCTGTTGCTAAAAAGGAGGCAGCCATATTTTTAAGATTGGGTACCATTTTGCCTTCTTTACCTCTTATTTGATTTAGGTCCAGTGCCTTTTTATAATACCCCATTGCTTTATCGTACTGATTTAATTTAGAGAAGCGTAGTCCGATATTATTAAATAATGTAGCAATTGCTCCGCTATCATTTGTTGCTTCGGCAATACGTAAGCCCTTGAGATGATATTCCAATGAGAATTCTATATATCCCTGCTTGGCATAATAAATTCCCAGGTTATTACACGCATCAATTTCATCATAAGCTAATTTATATTGCTGTGCAAGTGCCAATGCTTTTAAATAAAAATCAACAGCTTTATCGAATTGCTGATTAAATTGATAACAGGTGGCAAGTTTTATGTTAGCTTGTACAATTCCTTTGTGGTAGTTTGCCGCCTCACATTTCTTTAAGTTAGACTTTGCATAAAAAATGGCAGTATCGGGGAATTCTTCACTTAAAGCATTCAGGATATCATTTAAACTCTTAAGCAGCAAAGTGTCTTTTGGTTTGCTGTTTGTTGCCTGCCATATACTATCAGTTTCCTGTATTAGGGCCTGGCTTTTAGCACTTATACATAGTAGTGTTAACAAAAATGTACATAGATATTTATTTATCTGGTATTTGTTTGTTGTTCGTTTCATATTGTGGATTAAGATATGGGTGTAACAATAGTGGCCCCATAATGTTGTAAGTCAAAAATACAAAGCTTTAGGTTGCTCATGTTGAATAACAGTTTTAAAATTGGTAGCGGGGATAATGGTAATATAATTACAGGGCAATTATTATTTGCAGTTTTAAATAGTTCAGTTAGCCAATTTAAAATCTGCGATAAATACTACCCCTGCCTTTTTACAATATCGGGCAGCGAATAGCATGTACACCAAATTTTGCAATAGAATTTTTTTGGGCCTGGCAATATATTGTTAAGGCATCTTTCCTTGCGTCGCACACTTGTACTACAGAATATAAGGCAGCTTTTAACAGCCAATTTAGCAAACTGCAAAATCGGGTATATAATCCGATAAGAATTTGGCGTAAATTAAAAAAGGCTTACTGATTAAGATCAATAAGCCTTTTTGGTCGGGAAGACAGGATTCGAACCTGCGACCCCCTGGTCCCAAACCAGGTGCGCTACCGGCCTGCGCTACTTCCCGTTCCTTTGATGCATTTAACATGCCGTGTTTGTTAAATGCTGCGGTGAGGGCGGGATTCGAACCCGCGGTACAGTTTAACCCGTACGGCAGTTTAGCAAACTACTGATTTCAGCCACTCATCCACCTCACCTCCTGCCCCCTGTTCTTTAGGGGTTGCAAAAATAGGGAGTGCATTTTGAATATCCTAAAAAATTGACCCCGATTGGCAAAAAAATATTGTATTTAAGTATGGTTATTGGCTGTAATGCTTAACTCTATTGCGTTATAGGGGTTTGATTGTTTTTGTTAACAGTATTTATACCTATTAAAAAACCTGCCGGTAATGGCAGGTTTTTTAATATTTTCTATCTGTATTTGTATTTATGCTGTTTTTAAGGATGCCATATAACCCGAACCCTGCAGTGTGCGACGCAAGTAAAGCCCAATTTATAATTAGAGCCGGGCTAATACCATTTTTTTACATAGCAGCGAGTTGTACTTTTTGGGTTAGCTCCATTACATTTTCGCGGAAAAGGCTATCGGTATCCATTAAATCTTTTACAGTTTGGCAACTATGAATAACCGTGGTATGATCGCGGCCGCCAAAATGCTCTCCAATGGTTTTTAGTGAGTTTTTGGTAAAGGCTTTGGCCAGGTACATAGTAATTTGTCTTGCCTGTACTATTTCGCGTTTACGGGTTTTTTGTAACAGTTTATCATAAGGCACATCAAAATATTCGCATACCATTTTTTGTATGGCATCGATGGTAATTTCTTTGCTGCTGGTTTTTACAAAATTGCGCAGTACTTTTTTAGCCAGTTCAAGGTCTATTTCTCTTTTGTTAAGTGATGATTGTGCCAACAGGGAAATAAGTGCACCCTCTAATTCGCGTACATTGGTATTTATATTATATGCCACATATTTAACTACTTCTTTTGGCATATCCAGTCCATCGTTCTTCATTTTACGTTCCAGTATTTCGATACGGGTTTCGTAATCGGGAATTTGCAAATCTGCACTTAAACCCCAGCGAAAACGGCTTAATAATCTTTCCTGCAGTCCATCCAAATCCTTTGGTGGTTTATCAGAAGTTAAAATAAGTTGTTTGCCACTTTGGTGCAGGTGGTTAAATATGGCAAAGAAAGCGTCCTGGCTTTTTTCTGCACGGGCAAAAAATTGTACATCATCAATTATCAGCACATCTATTAATTGATAGAAGTGAATAAAATCGTTAATGGCATTATTGCGGCTATGATCCTGAAACTGGTTGATAAATTTTTCGCTGCTTACATATAATACTACTTTATTGGGATGCAGTCTTTTTACATCGTTACCAATGGCTTGCGCCAGATGTGTTTTACCCAGACCAACACCACCATAAATTACCAAAGGATTAAAAGAGTTGGCTCCGGGCTTTTCGGCAACAGTTTTACCTGCCCTGCGGGCTACACGGTTGCAATCGCCTTCAATAAAAGCATCAAATACATACGCATGATTTAATTGCGGATCTATTTGCATTTTTTTAAGACCCGGAATTACAAACGGGTTTTTAACCGGACTATTGATGATTAATGGGAAATCCATTTCATTATTATTGTACATTTTCATGTTACCAGCCGGTACATCCATAGAACCATTGCGACCATTGTTGCCACTATCTACCATTATGCGGTATTCCAATCTGGCATCTTTACCCAATTCGCGTTTTAATGTTTTTGCTAAAAGATTTACGTAATGCTCTTCCAGGTATTCAAAAAAGAACTGGCTGGGCACTTGTATCATTAAAACATTGCCTTTTATTTCAACTGCTTTAATAGGCTCGAACCAGGTTTTATACGGCTGCCAGTCTACAATATCCTTAATTATTTTCAAACAGTTATTCCATATGGATTCGGCGCTATTAGTCATGACAATCATCGACAATTTTAGGAATTTTAAAAAAAACATACAGGGAAAAAAAGCCCAAAAAAATTTGCTCAGTGGGTGTGAGCAATTTTTTTGGGGCAGGGGCGAATATCAAACTTATAATGTTGAAAAAAAAATTTTTTAGTCTGTAATTTTTTACTTCCAAAACAATTTTCCCACAATTGTCATCTTTTTTTTTTCGGTGGAGTTTTTTTGAAAAAAGCAAGTATTTTTTTTCTCACATGATAATGCTTGATTTACAATGATAATCATGTTTTTTCGAATACATACCTGCCTTAAACAAGGGTGTTTTTAACCATGGGATTAACCGGTATTCATCCAAAAAAATATTTTTTAATTATTTAAAATAAATATCGTTGTTATTTGGATTTTTTTTATTAAATAAGAGCAGTGAAAGTAGATTAAAAACTACCTTATTCTTACCCGAAATCTACACGTTTTTTCTTTCTTAAATCAATTAATTGTAGCTGAAAAGCTTACTGCTATTGAATTTGAATAGCCTATTTAAAATTGGTACTTTCTGTTTGTTTCTATTACTTTTGTCAAAAAACAGCAATATGTCTTTTGAAATAACAGGTAAGTTTATAGCTAAGTATGATATAGTACAGCGTACAGAGTCGTTTAAAACCAGAGAGTTTGTAATTGAGAAAACAGAAGATATAGGCGGCCGTACCATTAATAATTATGTAAAATTTCAATGTACACAGGATAGAACTGCCATGCCCGACAGATTTAATATTGGCGATGAGGTGAAAGTGCTGTTTAATATTAAAGGAACCAAATGGGTGAAAGATGGCCGTGAGAACTATATTACCAACCTGGATGCCTGGCGTATGGAGCATATAAAACTGTCTCAGGAAGATGCCAATATGCCACCGGCATTTATCCCTGATGCACCACCCTCAGAGATTGTAGACGATTTACCATTTTAACGCTTTAATGATTTTTGGGTTAACTCCCCGGCATCATGCAACACCAATTATCTCTTCGTTTATTGCCTGCACAGGCTGCTGATGATAATGCAGTACTTGTCTTGGCTGCGCAACAGCTGGGTATTGGCCTTCCTGCTATTACCGGATTTTATCGTTTGAAACAATCCATTGATGCCCGCAGCAGGCAACAAGTGTGGATAAACCTCACTATCCACATTTTTATAAATGAACCTTTTGAAAACCGCATATGTGAACAACTGCAATTGCGCAATGTGAATAACGCATCAAAAGAAGTGTTAATTATTGGCGCCGGACCAGCAGGTTTATTTGCTGCCTTGCAATTAATTGAGTTGGGAATAAGACCCATTATAATAGAAAGGGGTAAAGATGTACGTTCCCGCCGCAGAGACCTTGCCCAGCTGAATAAAGAAGGTGTGGTAAACCCCGAAAGTAATTATTGTTTTGGCGAAGGTGGCGCCGGCACTTATAGTGATGGTAAATTATATACCCGCAGCAATAAGCGGGGCAGCATTAACCGTATTTTAAATGCCTTTGTACAATTTGGTGCTGAAGAAAAAATATTGTACCAATCTCATCCGCATATTGGTACCAATAAGCTGCCGCATATTATTACTGCCATGCGGGAACAGATTATTGCCTGTGGAGGTAAAGTGCTTTTTGAAAAAAAACTGGTGGATATTACCATCGTTAATAATGCCATTACACAGGTAATTACAGCTGATGGAGATTGTATACCCGCTACTGCGGTAATATTGGCTACAGGCCATTCTGCACGGGATATTTTTACTCTCTTGCATCATAAAAATATTTTAATAGAGTCCAAGCCCTTTGCATTGGGTGTGCGTATAGAGCATCCGCAGGTGTTAATCGATCAACTGCAATATCATTGTAATAACCGTGGCGAATTTTTGCCCCCTGCAGCCTATAGTTTGGTGGAGCAGGTAAATAACCGGGGTGTTTTTAGTTTTTGTATGTGTCCCGGTGGCATTATTGCACCCGCCGCTACCAACCCCGGCGAGTTGGTGGTAAATGGATGGAGCCCCAGTAAACGCAATAATCCCTATGCCAATAGCGGTATGGTGGTACAGGTAGAACAAAAAGACGCATTTGAATACCTTACTAAAACAAATCCTGCCAATAAAAGCCTGCAAGCAGATAATCCTTTATTATTAATGCATTTTCAAGCCGCTGTAGAACAAAATGCTTTTGTTGCGGGCGGAGGTAAACTGGTAGCACCTGCCCAGCGTATGGTAGATTTTTGCACCAACAATCACTCTGCAACGCTGCCTCAATGCAGCTATTTACCCGGTTTGCAATCGGCCGATTTGCGTACTGTACTGCCAGGTTTTATTCACCAGGCATTGCAGGGTGGGTTTAAAGCATTTGGTAAAAAAATGAATGGATATTATACCAACGATGCAACTGTGGTAGCAACAGAAAGCCGCACATCATCGCCGGTACGAATACCAAGAGATGAGGAAGGTTTGCATCATCCCCAAATAAAAAATTTATATCCATGTGCGGAAGGGGCCGGTTATGCCGGTGGTATTGTAAGTGCTGCTATGGATGGTGAAAAAGTGGCCACCATAATTGCAGCAAAATTGGGTAATTAATAGGTGTGGGCCCGGCAGTAAAGCGCATTGCAGCTTTACTTGCGTCGCACACTTGTACGGTAGAATATTTATCGGCTATTTGGCTAACAGCTCATTCATTTTCCAAAAGCACAAAAGTGCGACGTAACGGCTGCCACATTTCTATTCTATAGCCTGGCTACAAAAATTACTTTGTCTTTTTTAAAGCATACAACAAACTATCCTGCACCAAATGATTTTGTTGGTAGGCGGCCAGTTCTTTTTTTAGCGTTAATTTTTGTGCTTTGGTTAAAGTTGCATTGGGTAGTTTATTTAAGTTGGGTTTGCCGGCATCTACCCAGGCGGTGTACCAGAAATCGCTTAACAAGTTTGCAGCGTATATTAATTCATCATTAATAGAAGTGCCCAGCGCATTGGAATAGGCTTTGGCAAAAGCTGTAGTGTAGTATTTTACTTCCTTGCCATTGCGTATTTGTATGCGGTATTTGGTACTATCAGTAAATTGTTTAGTTACCTCTTTTTCTTTGCTAAAAACCAATGGCAGCATGGCATTGGCTTTTTTTACTGCGGCCCAGATTGCCGCTTCTTTATTGCTGATATAGGTTGCCTTATGCGTACTATATAAATTATAATTGCTTATTTCAATTTCGGGCACTACAGATTCCCATAAAGCATGAATGCCTTTTTGATTGGATAATTGTCCGTCGTAATTAATAGTGGTATGTAATGGCACAGTGGCATCTTCTATATAATGCCCAAGATCTGCAGCGTAAAATAAAATGCTATCGGTATTGTGTTGTTTAAATGCATTGGTTAACAACTGTTGCATATGTATTACATAATAAGGTACATAACCGTAGGTAAGCAAAGTATCTTTACTGTACTTTTTTATGGCATCGTTCCAGTTAAGCGGCATATTATTAATTGCATCGTGGCCATACATTTCAATATCAATAAAGTGTTTGGTGGCTTCGGTGCTATCTTCGTTGCGCCGAACATCGGGGCGAACAGAATTGTACTCCAGGTAATCGATATTTTTATATAAAAAGCTGCGTAATGGCTTTGGCTGCTGATAAATAGCTAACTGATGTGCTGTTTTGTGGGCTAAAAATCCCCAACTGCTGCAAATAGTAATAAGCACCAGTGATACAATAAATACAAGCGTTTTCTTACCCGAAAATTTAATTGACATGACGATTGGTTATTTAAAGAGCCGCGAAGGTATTATAAGCTGGATGAACGGCGTAAGAAATTGATACTTTGAAACACTAATATTTATATCTTAACATTTACAAAACAGCACGTGCTGTTTTTATTAAACCTTACCAAAATGGCATTATTAGAACTGCATCACCTGAAAAAGTATTATGCTACGCAAAAGGCCGTAGACGATATTAGCTTTAGTATAGAAAAGGGCACCATATTTGGCTTGCTTGGTCCCAATGGCGCCGGCAAAACCACCTTGTTGCGTATGATTACCGGCATTTTTTTTCCCGATGAAGGGCAAATTAATTTTGATGGTGTCCCTTTTAACCCCCTGAATGATATTATAAAAATAGGCTACATGCCTGAAGAGCGTGGACTATACAAAAAAATGAAAATTGGCGAGCAGGCACTCTATCTGGCCCGTTTAAAAGGATTGGGTAAGGCGGAAGCCATGGAAAAAATAAAATTCTGGTTCAAACGCCTTGAAATGGAAAGCTGGTGGAATAAAAAAGTGGAAGATCTGAGTAAGGGTATGAGCCAGAAACTGCAATTTGTAATTACCGTACTACACGAGCCTAAATTAATCATTCTGGATGAGCCTTTTAGCGGGTTAGACCCATTAAATGCCAACCTGATAAAAGATGAAATTTATGGATTGGCACAACGTGGATGCACTGTTATTTTTAGTACACACCGTATGGAGCAGGTAGAAGAAATATGCGATCATATTGTATTGGTAAACCTGGGTAAAAAAGTATTGGATGGTACGGTACAACAAATAAAGCAGGACTTTAAAGAAAATAAATTCAGCATACAATTAAGTGGTTTGCCCCAACAGGTTAACAGCAATGCATTTGAAGTGATAGATACCCTGGCAAATAAACTTACCGTAAAAATTAATGAGGGCTACCGCAGTAATGATGTATTGCAATATTTTATTCAGCAGAACATCAATATAGAAGCCTATAGCGAAATACTGCCTTCTTTGAACGACATATTTATTAACCTGGTAGAAAGTACACATGCTACCACCCGTTCTTTTCAAAATATAGGATAGGGCCTGGCTTTATCACAAACAATCAAATACCAAATAACCGTTATGAATAAAATATTACTGGTTGCACAAAGAGAATTTTTAACCAGGGTGCAAAAGAAAACATTTTTACTTACTACCATTTTACTGCCATTAATCATCTTTGGCTTTTATGCACTAATCATTTATTTCTCAGTAAATGGTGGAGAAAACGTAAATATTGCTGTTGTAGATAATGCCAATATTTTTAAAGGTAAGCTGGATAACAAAGATGAAGTAAGCTTTAGCTTTTTACCCAACGAAAGTAAGTCTGATCTAATTGCTAAAGTTACTGCCGGTACATACGATGGCTATATTTACCTGCCTCAAAATACCAATGTATTATACAGTGATAGTATTCAAATTGTATCTGCCAAAAAAATAGGTATTATAACCCGTGATCAGATTCAAGACCAAATAAATAATAAGCTGCGTGAAGCACGTTTACTATCCCTTAATATTTCAAAAGCACAGTTGGATAGTGCCCAGGCCGAAAACCGGGTAGGTTTTACCATGTTAAACGGCACTGAAGACTCTGATGCAAAAGTGGGTGCCAGCCTTATTGTAGGCTATATCAGCGGCTTTCTTATCTACATCATATTATTTATTTATGGCACCATGGTAATGCGTGGGGTAATGGAAGAAAAAGTAAGCCGCATTGCCGAGGTAATTGTAAGCAGCGTAAAGCCATTTCAGCTTATGATGGGTAAAATTTTTGGTATTGGCGCGGTAGGTCTTATACAGTTTTTAATTTGGATAGTGCTGGTATTTGGTTTGCAGTTTGCTGTGGCCATGCTGTTCCCCGATATTATGCACCAAATGCAGGGCCAGCCCGTTCAGCCGGCAGGTATGCAGGCGGCGCAGGCCTATCAGGCAGCACAGGATTCGCCTGGTATTATGTCGGGCTTAAGCCAGATTAATTTCCCTATGATTATTGGCTGTTTTATATTTTATTTTTTGGGTGGATATCTGTTATACTCGGCCCTGTTTGCAGCTGTGGGCAGTGCGGTAAACGAAGACCCGCAGGATGCCCAAAGCCTGATGTTGCCCATTACCATGCCTATTATTTTTGCTATTGTAATTATGACCAAAGCCGTGCAAGACCCCTCCAGTGGAATTGCCGTTTTTGGTAGTCTGTTCCCATTAACATCGCCCATTGTAATGATGGCCCGTATTGCGCACGGGGTGCCAGATCCGGTTCCTTACTGGCAGCTCATCACCAGTATGCTTTTATTAATTGGAGGCTTTTTAGCCACCACCTGGCTGGCCGCCAAAATATACCGTACCGGCATATTAATGTATGGCAAAAAAATTACGTGGAAAGAAATGTGGAAATGGGTAATGCGTAAAAGTTAAGAGCGCATTTTTAGCCAAACAGCAAATCTTTAATATAGCATCCGTTGCGTCGCACTCTTGTACTGTATCTATAATGGCAGCTGGTTTTAATAAGCAAAAAGTACTTATTGCACCACACTGTTTGCCGGGTAAAGTACAGAACGTACAAGAGTGCGACGCAACGGATGCTGCTATTTAATCCACTGCCAGGTACACCAATCCATGGCTTTTTAAAGAACTTATATACAAAATGCGGATAAAAAGGTGGCTGCATCTTTTTTCAATTGGGGTAAATGGCAGTTCTTTGCGCCATGTATACCTTATTAAGAAATTTTCTGTTCCTGTTCCCACCAGAGGCGGTGCACTATTTCTCTATGAATATGCTGCGACTGGCTTGTGGTATTGGTTTTATAAAAAAATTAATTACCCGTGCTTTTACATTTGAACATCCAAGTCTGCAAAAAGATTTGTTTGGGTTAACATTTAAAAACCCTGTAGGCCTTGGCGCCGGTTTTGATAAAAATGCCCTGTATTTAAACGAGTTACAGGCATTGGGATTTGGTTTTGTTGAAATTGGTACCGTAACCCCAAAACCACAGGCCGGCAACGATAAGCCCCGTTTATTTCGCCTGACAAAGGATAAGGCACTTATTAACCGCATGGGTTTTAATAACGAAGGCGTAGAAGTGGTTAAAAAGCGTTTAGAAATTTGGAATAGCCTGCACCCGGCCAATAGCAAGCAACGTATGCTGATTGGCGGTAATATTGGGAAAAATAAACTTACCCCCAATGAAGATGCCTGGAAGGATTATGAAATTTGTTTTAAGGGCTTATTTGATTGTGTGGATTATTTTGTTGTTAATGTAAGCAGCCCAAATACGCCCGGTTTACGCGCCTTGCAGGAGAAAGATTCTTTAACCAAAATTCTGTCGCACCTGCAAACCATAAATCATGCTGCTATAAAGCCAAAACCATTGCTGCTTAAAATAGCACCTGATCTTACCACAGAACAATTGGATGATATTATTACCCTGGCACAGGAAGTAAAATTGGATGGTTTAGTGGCCACCAATACCACCATTAGCAGGGCTAACCTGAAAACAGATGCCAATACAGTAGATGCTATTGGGGCCGGCGGACTAAGCGGCAAGCCGGTGCAGCAACAATCAACAGTCGTATTGCAATACCTAACTGAAAGGCTGGGTAGCAATATTCCGGTTATTGCCAGTGGTGGTATTTTTACGGCAACAGATGCCAAAACAAAAATGCAATTGGGTGCCCCATTGGTGCAGGTATGGACGGGCTTTATTTACATAGGGCCAGCTATTGTTAAAAACATTTGCAAAGCCTTGCATAAAGCATAGACAGCTTTTTAATAAGCATTAATGATAATTGATTACAATCAACCAAAACAGAAAGCTAAATAAAAATTATGGAAAATCTTTTTACGGCAGATGCATTAATTAGTTTGTTAACCTTAACCATTCTTGAAATTGTATTGGGTATAGATAATGTAATTTTTGTTTCCATACTGATTGGTCGTTTAAACGAGGCCAAACAAAAATTAAATGCCCGCCGCGTATGGATGTTTGCTGGTATTGTAGTACGTATTGGCTTGCTGATGGGCCTGGGCTGGCTGGTAAATAATGGCAGCAAAGAATTGTTTGGTTTTACCTTTAATAGTGTGCATTACCCTTTTAACCTGCGTAACTGTATCATGTTTGCCGGTGGTATTTTTCTGCTATATAAAACGGTAAAAGAAATTCACGAAAAGCTGGAAGGCGATGAAGCGGTAACTGATTATAAAAAAAGTGCAGGTGCATTTGGCGCCATTGTTTCGCAGATTGTAATTGTAGACATGGTTTTTTCTTTTGACAGTATTATTACAGCTATCGGACTTGCGCAGCATGTAGAAGTAATGATTATTGCTGTTTCTATAGCCATGGTAATTATGTTTTTCTTCTCACAAAATATTGCCAGTTTTATTGACAAACATCCAACACTAAAAATGCTGGCACTTTCCTTTTTATTAATGGTGGGTTTTAGTTTATTTTTCGAAGGACTAGAACCCATACACCATAGCCATATTGACAAAACCTATATTTATGTTGCCATGGCTTTTTCTTTTGGCGTAGAGTTGTTAAACATGCGCATTCGCAAAAAGCAAAAAAATGTGGTTAAGCTGCATGCGCCAAGGCTTACAGAGCAAGCGCAATCCGAAGATGGTGGCGATATGGCGCATTAAACATAATACGCCACACTTATTCAAAAGGATTATTAGCCCTGCAATTGTTGCATATGGCGGCTTTACTTGCGTCGCACACTTCAGGGGTTGGAATGCGGCTCAGCAAATTATTTACCCGCAAAAAAGGGTTACTATTTTGGGCGTGTATTAATCCTGTTCGTCATCTGTAAAAAGGTCATCATCCTCATCATCGTCAGCAAAGGGATTATCCTCGTCTGTAATGTTTAAATATGCTTTAAGCCATTTGGAAAGTTGTATGGCGTACATGTATTTTACATCGCCCCCAATTCCGCAAATGCTAAGCAGGCTATGATAATAAAAAATGTCCTCGGCTTTGTTTTGCTTAATGGCGTATAAAGCTTTAAATATCCAGAAACATTTATAGTGTAATGAATGTAGGTTTTTATGTGCAGGGTAGGCTTCCTGCACCTGCGTTGCCTGTATTAAAAAATTGAATTGAGGCAGTACCGTTTCATGTTTTAGTAAACTGTAAAATGCCAATAACATTTGCCCGGCAGGTAAATATTGGTGCATATTTTCTTCCAGTGCATTTAAGTTCATTAATATAAAGGGTAGGGGTACTGTTTGAAAAAGCAGATAGGTGCTTAATTCGTTTGAAGCGTTTTTCGTGAACAGTTTATAAAAAGATTCTGCCGCTATTGCATTTGGCTCCTGCCTGGCCGATATTTTCTTAAGCGCCTCAAAAACCGCTTCGTCTGCATCATTATTCATGTCTGCCAGCCGTTGGCTTTCTTCTATTTTATTATGAAATATCTTATATTCCTGGGAAGATAAAAGTGCATCAATTTTGGGAATTAAATCGGGTGCTGTTTCTTCCAGTTTCCTTAATAACAATTCAGTTTTTATCATCAGATTGTCTGTAGCACTTCTTGCATTCAATTCCAGTATATCTTCCAGTAATTCAGTTTGATAGGCTTTGAGTATATTAAAATCTATAAAGCCATCTTCTATTTCATTAAAATCTTCTTCATTTAGCTCATCATCATCCATATCCCATTCATCATCTTCCTCCTCCTCTGATTCGTCATAATCATCCATATCTTCTTCAAATGAAAAAGAAAAATTGTCCCTGCCAGCATGCTTTTCCAGTTTGGCTAAAATGGGTTTGTAGTTATAGTCTTCATTTACCAATAAATAGGGGTTGCCTTCTTCATCGCCAACAGCAATATCCATCAGCGGAATACTATCATCGTCGTCTTCCAGTATGTATTTGGCTATTTCAAAATCTTTATGCGGACTAATTTCAAAATGCAAAGCAAAATCGTGGCCTGCATAAATTACGTTATGTGCGGTATTGTAATCGGTTTCTATTAATCCCATTGCCGATACATTGTTCAGCTCCTCCAGCGGGGTATTAAAAATATAATCGCATTCTTTTATGCCCAGACAAAGCAGATCGATAAGAAATACACCGGCGGTAATATTCTCGTTGCTATGCTGGCGCATGACGATAATATTGGCCAGTTTGGCATCGTTCCAATCCTCGTTAATATAACATTTATAAATGGGCAAATTTCTGGCCCTTGTTTGTATATATTTTTCCGGTGACAGTGGTTGTTCTTTCATATAAATAGCAATTTACACATACAAAATATTAACTGCTGATTTTTTTGTTGCCGTACAAGTGTGCGACGCAAGAAAAGCCATATGCATAGATGCAGCCGGGCTCTAAAAATAGCTATACTTTTACTTTTCTTTTCCACCAATAGCGTTGAAACTGAATGGCCGCGGCCACTGAAATAATACCAGTTATAATGCCTGCGCCAACATCAATAGGAAAATGCTGGGCCAGGTAAATTCTGGAATATCCCACACCCAAAGCTGCCAGAAAGCCCACCGTTACCCACCAGTTTTTTTTAAGTAACACACAAAAAAGCAAGTAAAAACTAAATGCAGTAGCCGTATGCCCCGAGGGGAAGCTGGATATGGTATGCATTTCTACGCCGGGCACGGTATGGATAAGGCTAATATCGGCAATGGCTTTTATGGGTCTTGGGGCATTTGGAACTATTATGTATTTACATACTTGTGTAAGCAAGGTTATGACAATAAAACAGCTGATTAATAATGCAATAACATCTTTTCTTTTTAAAACAAAAATTACTATGGCCAATACTATCGGCCACAGAATGGAATCGCCCAAATACGTATAGGCTGCAAAAAAATAATCAGCAAAACTGCCCAGGTTATTATTTAGTAAAAGAAAAAATTGCTCTTTGCCTATTATAAAGTTGAAGGCAATTAAAATTATGGCGGCAATACCGGCAATAATTGCGCCTGCCCTAAAATTTTTAATATTAAGGTCGTACATCATGGTATTGCAATATTACGGTAGTAGGCAATTCAAATATGTCGTGATGCCGTGCAATTTCAGTTAGGGGCAATGTTTTTAGCGAATCCAGAAAATCGGTACGGGTAATAATTATACCACTGCCGGTGCTATCCATCCAATGTTGCAGGGTGGGTATATTAAATGCACGGGGAACATTTTTATCCAGATAAAACCGGTACCCCGGATTGTAAATATTATAACACAAAATATTGGGTTGTTTTTTAACCATATCAATGGTCTTAGATACGGGGTTTTGTCCATACAGGGTAGGGTATAACAGGTGTAAACCAATACCATTAAAGATGCAATAACACACAATAATTATTTTAAACTTGCGCTGCCAGCGTGTTTCAATAAATAGCGATGCAATAAATAACAATGGTGTGGCCAATAGTAATAATGCTACCCAATTTATATGGGCTGCTTCTGCTTCCTGGGCAATGGCAAAATAGCCAGCCACAGGTATGATAAGCGTAACAACAATTAAGATATAAAATGGGTATTTTTTGCCACTAATATCCCTGTTTAGTAGTAATGCTAAATAGTTACCCAATATAATAGCTGCAAAAGGATAACATGGCATGGCATAATTGGGCAATTTAGTTCTGGCAATACTAAAGAATACCAGAAACGCAAGCACCACAATGCTGCTAAACCGAACTAAGTTTTTATTAAATACTTTCCACCTTTTATTTATTACCTCCCCAATAAAACTAATAAAGGGCAACAGGCCTATTACAAAAAACAGCAGGGTAAGTAAGAAAAAACCACCATGCCCTTCCTGAGGATCAGAAAATCGATTCAGGTTATTGTCAATAAAAAAGCCGCGGGTCCATTCGCCATTGGTGGCGCGGTCTACTGCAATATACCAGGGTGCAGCAATGGCCAGCAATAATATGCCTGCAGGTATTAAATGCCAGGTGAAAACAGTACTCCATTTTTTTTGCCAGGCAGCCCAAAGTAAAATGCATAAACCCGGCAAAGCAATAGCTACGGGGCCTTTGGCCAGGGTGGCCAATGCCAGGGCAATAGCGGCAATATACAATTGTGCTATGCTTTTTTCTGTAAGCCAGGTAAAAGCACTAAACAACCCCAGCGTAATAAAAAAAATAAGATAGGGGTCGGGTACCGAGAGGCGAAACTCAAATAAAAAATGGGTACTGCTTACCAATATGGCTGCAGTACAAAATGCTGCAAATGCATTCAGCAGCCTTTTGGTATAATAATAAGTTATTAAAACAGTAAGCAAACCCATAATGGCCGAGAAAAAACGAGCCGCAAATGCCGTAGTGCCAAAAATGCTATAGGCGGCCATCATAAAAAAATAATGCAGGGGCGGTTTATCAGTACGTAGCTCACCGTTAAAAGTGGGTACTATATAATTGTGTTGCTGCATCATTTCACGGGCACATTCTGCATTTTTGGCTTCGTCTAAAATGTAAATGGGTGTTGCCCCCAGCCTAAACAGCAGTAAATAGGCCATTATGGCCATTAAACCCCAGAAATAATATGGTTTATATGTATGGTTATTTAACACAGATTAATTTTTTACAAATCTAATATAAAGGCTTTTAAGTAGGTATAACTCTGTGATAAAGGGCCTTGAATGCGGATATAAGCTTTCATTTTTTATGAACCCGGCAGTAAAACAATAATTGAACATCCCTTGCGTCGCACTCTTGTACGGTTGGATGATATGGCGGCAAAAGCACGTTATGCTGTGTATCAAAACAGTAGTTTAATTTTTTATTATCTTTTATATTTTTTGCCTTTTAAAGTGCCGCCATAAAACCCGAACCCTGAACCGAGCGTGGCAAGTAAAGTTGCCAATAGCAATGCCGCCGGTAACATAATACTGCCTTTAAAAGCAGCTGTATACAACGCTTTGGCCTATTTACTTACTTTTGCATGGCAAATTAATTATATGCGTGAACTTTCAGTTGTGGTAACCGTAATGAACGAGGAGGACAATATTCACCCCCTGGTAGCGGCTATTGATAATGCCTTGCAAGGCATAGATTATGAAGTGGTTTTTGTTGATGATGGCTCTATTGATGCCACCCGTAAAAGAATTAAAGAAGTGGTTAGCGATAGGATTGTGCTGGTAGAACTCCGCAAAAACTATGGTCAAAGTACGGCCATGGCGGCGGGTATTGATTATAGCACCGGAAAGTATATTGCCTTAATTGATGGCGACCTGCAAAACGACCCCACCGATATTCCCATGATGCTGCACAAACTAAAAGAGGAGGATTGGGATGTGGTAGCCGGTAACCGTAAAAACAGAAAAGACGGCATGTTTTTGCGTAAAGTACCCAGTAAAATTGCCAATGCCATTATTAGAAATATGACCAAAGTGTATTTTCAGGATTATGGCTGCACCCTAAAAATATTTAAACGCGAAATAGCCGAAGACCTTGGTTTATATGGTGAGTTGCACCGTTTTATTCCAGTACTGGCCAGTATGCAAGGCGCCAGAATTGTGCAGGTAGATGTAAAACATCATCCACGCCAGTTTGGTAAATCCAAATATGGGCTGGGCCGTACATTCAGGGTAATGAGTGACCTGGTAACCATGGTATTCTTCAGGCGTTATAGCCAAAAGCCGATGCACTTGTTTGGTACAATGGGTTTTGTAAGTTTATTCTTTGGTATACTTATCAACCTGTACATGCTGGTATTAAAAATAATGGGGCAGGATATTTGGGGTAAGCCCTTGCTACTTTTGGGTATGATTTTATTATTGGGCGGCATACAACTTATTACCATCGGTATTTTGGCCGAAGTAAGTATGCGCACCTATTACGAATCGGGTAATAAAAAAACTTATCAGGTTAGAAATGTATTTAAGCAGCCCGTTTTAAATTAAATTCAACAGCCATACATGTCTTCAGTAAGCAAGTTGCCTTCCTGGTTAAAGTTGTTCATAAAACTAATGGTTACCGGCTTGTGCTTATGGTATGTTAGCAATAAAATAGATTGGAGTAAGAGCTGGCAAACCCTGCAAAGGGCTAATATATTTTGGCTGCTGGTGGCTACCATTTTATTTGCTGGTTCTAAAATAGTTGCTGCATGTAGGCTTAACATATATTTTAAAAATATGCAGCTGCAGCTTAGCCAAAAAACTAACCTGCAATTGTATTGGCTGGGTATGTTTTATAATTTGTTTTTGCCGGGGGGTATTGGTGGAGATGCATATAAGGTGATTCTTTTAACCAAAACCCACCATCAGCCCGCAAAATTGCTCACTGCCGCCGTTTTACTCGATCGCATAAGCGGCGTGGCCGGATTGGCTGTTTTGGCAGCGCTGTATTATTATGCGGTGTATAGTGGCGGGCAATATGCTTTGTTACTGGTATTGGCCATACTGCCGTGTATTGGTTTATATTATGTAGTGGTAAATAAATTTTTCCCTTCTTTTATTAAGGGTTTTTGGTCCACCTTCTGGATGGGTTTACTGGTACAGGGTTTACAGGTATTATGTGCATACAGCATCATGCAATCACTGCATTTGTACAATCATTCTTCGCCATATATTCTAATATTTCTGTTGTCCTCTATAGTAGCTATATTGCCATTTACCATTGGTGGTTTAGGCGCCAGGGAAGTAGTTTTTATTTGGGGCAGCACTCAGTTTCTTTTAAACCAGGAAGAAAGTGTTTGTATCAGTCTTTTGTTTTATTTAATTACTGTTTTTATTTCTACCATTGGCGTATTTTGGGTATACAAAGCTCCCATTGCCAATCAGGATAATAACAATAATCCGGCGTGATCCCTGCGATAAATTCAAAACAATTGCAGTCAATAGCCTTTAATCAACACTTCATTTTATTTATTTCATTTTGTGACAATGAGTATTTGTAATCAATAACAATTAAGGCGGTTGCTACAATAAAAAAGCCCCGCTCTAATAAAAGAGCAAGGCTAAAAAAGAAATAAAGATAATTATAAAATACCAGCCAGCTCCAGGCTTCTTTTCTTTAGCTTACGTATTTCTACATCTTCTATAATTGGCTCTGGCATTAGAATTAACGAAATGCCATGTTGTTTCCACCATTTGTTTTGAACCAGTTTTTCAAAATGTATAACACCGGCAAAATAACTTCTGTCCTGCCCGCTATGCCATTCTTCAATCCATTCAAAATCTTCTTTTGGTACTTCAGAAAGCTGGTTAAAACTAATATAGGTTTTTAAATAAAAATCGGTAGATAGTTCTCCTGGTGTATGGTAATACAATTTCTTGTATTCATAATGGTAATCGTAGCGCAATGCCGAAATATCGCTAAGCACTGCCGATGCAGTAGGGAAACTTCCCGCACCCTTGCCATAAAAAAATTGCTTGTCCGAGAATCCACTTTCTATTACCACCCCATTGTATTCATTTTTTACAAAACTTAAATGATCATCCAATGTAACAAACTGTGGTAATACAAAAGCGGCTACCTTACCATTTTGCAGTTTACGTGCCTGTGCCACCAGTTTTATTTCATAACTTTTTTGTTTGGCTACAGCTGCATCGCCGGCCTGTATATTTTGAATGCCGGTAAACAAAATATCATCCGCACTTTTTACAATACCATAAGCATGGTTTAATAATATGGCCCATTTATTTACCGAGTCATAGCCCTCTACATCCAAAGTAGGATTGCTTTCTGCAAAACCCAGCTGTTGTGCCAGCAGTAATGCTTCATTATAAGGCAATTTCTCCTCAAACATTTTGGTAAGTATAAAATTGGTAGAACCATTTACAATGGCTTTAATGCCATGCAGTAAATCGTTATCATAATATTCTTCCAGATTTCTAATTACAGGTATCGATGCGCAGGCTGCTGCTTCGCATAAAAAAGGCAAACCGGTTTCCTTTTGAAATTGCAGTATCTCCGGCAAATGTTCTGCAATCATTTTTTTGCTGGCACTTACTACGGCTTTACCATTTTTAAATGCTGTGCTTACAATATCAAATGCCGCTGCAGAGTCGTCTATTACTTCTACAATTACATTAATTTCCGCATCGTTTAACAGCACATTTTTATCTGTGGTAAACAAGCTGTCTGGTGCATTTCTTTTTTTGCCGGGGTGCTTAATACAAACCCTTCTAATCTCAGCACTTAACGATGGTGTTTGTTGCAATACCTTATACAAACCTTCGCCCACCACACCAAAGCCAAATAAGCCAATCACTAATTTTTTATCAGTACTCATCTCTTTATAATTATTGTTTTTTGCAGTTCTAATTATTAGCCCGGCGGTAAAGCTGTTATCCAGCATCCTTGCGTCGCACACTTGTACGCCTGTATCAAATGGCAGCTTTTAACAGCCGGATTGCGTTATGCAATAAAATCTTTTATCAGGGTTTCTAATGTTTCATATTCCAGTAAAAAGCCATCATGGCCATAATACGAATCTATTACCGCCAGTTTTGCATTGGGTATATATGCCGCCAGCAATTCCTGTTCACTGGTAGGGAATAACATATCCGATGAAATGCTTATTACCAGTGCTTTTGCTTTTATGCTTTGCAAGGCTGCACGCACTGCATCGCGGCCACGGCCAACATTGTGTTTATCCATGGCCTGCGTTAATAAATGATAACTAAAAGCATTAAATCTTCGTGCCAGTTTTTCGCCCTGGTATTGCTGGTAGGTTTCAGCTTTAAATTTTTGCTTATCAATAGTAGCGCCTTCGGTTTCAATGGTAAAACCATGTTGCGATTTATGATAAGCTTCATAATGCCGGTACGAAATCAATGCCAGTGAACGGGCTACTTTCATTCCGTTAATCCCCGCTTCGCGTTGCGACTGTTGCCAGGTGGCATCATTTTCAATACACATTCTTTGTGATGCATTAAAAGCAATACCCCATGGCGAATGCTCTGCATTGGTGGCAATGGGAAAAATGTATTCAAATAAATTGGGTTCCTCAATGGCCCATTCCAGCAATTGCTGCCCGCCCATTGAACCGCCAATTCCAATATGGATTTTTTCTATACCCAGTGCATCTTTTAAATGGCGGTAAGCTTTTACCATATCCCTTGTGGTAAACAACGGAAAATGGTGATAAAATGGTTGTCCGGTAGTACTGTCAATATCCAATGGGCCAATACTGCCATAACAGCTATTGGGCATGTTTACGCAAATAATACAATATTTTTCCGGATCAAAAAGCTTATTGTCGCCAACCAGACCGGGCCACCATTCGGCGGGGTTACTATTACCGGTAAGCGCATGAAAAATCCAAACAACATTGCTCTTGGTTGCATTTAACTGACCTTGAATGGTATAGGCCAAATGTATACCCGGCAAGCTTTTGCCACTTTCGAGATAGAAGGTTGTTGGATATGTGAAAATCTGTGGTTGCAAAATTTATTTTTTATGTTCTGCCATTAAAATCTGGGTCTTGCTGATACGGCAAAAGCAATTCTCCTGTTTTGTACCAGGAGAATTGCTTTTTGTATTTTTTTGTTGCCATAAAACCCGAACCCCGAAGAGTGCGACGCAAGTTCAGCTGATTAAAGATGCCATTGCCTGGCCAACAAAAACAGCTAATTATGCTGCATGTACCTTATCAAAAGCCTGTTGAAAATCTGCTTTTATATCATCAATATGCTCAATACCCACACTTACCCTTATTTGATTGGGCAATACGCCGGCAGCAATTTGTTCTGCTTCGCTTAATTGCTCGTGTGTGGTAGATGCAGGATTAATTACCAGCGTTTTTGCATCGCCCACATTGGCTAAATGACTCGCTAGTTTTAACTCATTAATAAAGGCAGCGGCATTTTCTTTACCACCTTTAATACCAAATTGTAGTACACCGCCAAATCCATTGGTTAAATATTTTTTGGCCAAATCGTGGTAAGGGCTGCTGCTAAGGCCCGGGTACCAAACATACTCTACTGATGGGTGTTGTTCTAACCACTGCGCTAATGCCAGTGCGTTTTGTGCATGTCTTTCTACTCTTAAAGAAAGTGTTTCCAAACCTTGTAATAATAAGAAGGAATTAAATGGGCTTTGTGAAGATCCCAGGTCTCTTAATCCTTCTACCCTTGCACGTATGGCAAATGCTATATTGGGTAAACCCAGTGGGTTGCCTTCGCCAAATACATCCCAAAACTTTAGGCCATGGTAACCTTCTGATGGCTCGGTAAACTGTGGGAATTTACCATTGCCCCAATTATAATTACCTCCATCAACAATAACACCACCAATAGAAGTGCCATGGCCGCCAATCCATTTGGTAGCGCTTTCTACAACAATATTGGCACCTAATGCAAGTGGGCGGCATAAATAACCTCCGGCACCAAAAGTATTATCAACAATAACAGGTAAATCGTGTTTTTTAGCCAATGCAATCAAAGCTTCAAAATCAGGAATATTTAAACGTGGGTTACCGATAGATTCTATATAAATGGCTTTGGTATTGGCATCAATTAATGGCTCAAAACTGGCCACTTCATCACCATTGGCAAAACGTGCTTCAATACCCAGGCGTTTAAATGCTACTTTAAATTGGTTATAAGTACCACCATATAAAAATGAGGTAGAAACAAAATTATCGCCGGCACTTAAAATATTGGTAAGCGCTAAAAATTGTGCAGCCTGCCCCGATGCGGTTGCTACTGCAGCTACGCCACCTTCCAGTGCTGCAATGCGTTGTTCAAATACATCGGTGGTGGGGTTCATAATACGGGTATAAATATTGCCAAATTCACGAAGGCCAAATAAATTGGCAGCATGTTCTGCATTGTTAAACCCATAAGAAGTGGTTTGATAAATAGGCACCGCACGGCTTTTGGTAGTGGGGTCTATTTGCTGACCTGCATGTAACTGAAGTGTTTCAAAATGTAAGCTCATGATAGATTTTTTTTAACTGTTTTAATTATTGTGTAAAAGAAATTTGTGGAGTTGACTATGCTGTTACAGCATAAAATGGTGGCAGGTGTTAACGCCAGCCACAACAGCAATCAGTACCTAATGAGGTAACAGAATTGTATATAAAGATGTTTGCTGGTTGTTTCATTTTTTATTTCCTACAAATTTAATAGACTATTAATGCTTCTTTGCAAATATTTGTTGTGTATAATTGATATTAATTGTTAAATATCGCTGCTTGGTTTTCAATTAAAGCATTGTTTTTTAGTGCTTCAAAACTTTGTTCCAGGTCATTTATCAGGTCCTCTACTTCTTCCAACCCAACAGATAAGCGTATTAAGCTATCGGCAACACCTGCATTTCTGCGTTTTTCGGCTGGTATAGATTTGTGCGTCATATTAGCCGGGTGGCATAAAAGGCTTTTCACACCTCCCAGGCTTTCTGCCAGTTTAAATAATTTGGTATTGGTTACAAAGCTGATGGCGGCAGCTTCGCTATCGTTTTTCAATGTAAAAGATACCACACCGCCAAAACCCTTTGCCTGACGTTTGGCTATATCATGGTTTACATGCGATGGTAAACCGGGATAATACACTTTATCTACGGCAGGATGTTGTTCCAGAAATTCTGCCACTGCCTGAGCATTAATGCCATGTTGTTTTACCCGAAGCGTTAAAGTTTCAATGCCCCTTATTACCAGCCAGCTGTCAAAAGGTGCAAGAATGGCACCGGTGGCATTTTGTATAAATTTTAATTTTTCACCAATGGCTTTGTCTTTGGATACTATCAACCCTGCAATCAGGTCGCTATGGCCGCCAAGGTATTTGGTGGCGGAGTGAACTACAATATCAGCTCCCAGCGTAAGAGGCTTTTGCAGGGCGGGTGATGCAAAAGTATTATCCACGCAAAGTAAACAGCCATGGGCTTTTGCCACTTTTGCAATGGCGGCAATATCAGAAATTTTTAGTGTTGGATTGGTGGGCGTTTCTATCCAGATAAGCTTTGTATTTGGTGTTACGGCATTAAATACATTTTCTACATTAGTGGTATCGGTATAATTAACGCTAATGCCAAACTTTTCGTAAATATGAGTAAACAGACGAAAGGCACCTCCATAAATATCGTCTACAGCCAGTATTTCATCTCCGCTTTTTAGCAGTTTAACTACGGCATCAATGGCGGCTAAACCGCTGCCAAATGCAATACCGGTGCTGCCTTCTTCCAACTGGGCAATAATGGTTTCTAAGGTAGCCCTGGTGGGGTTATTGCTGCGGGCATAATCGTACCCTTTGTTTACGCCGGGTGCATCCTGAATAAACGTACTGGTTTGGTAAATAGGTACTGCTATAGCACCGGTTAACGGATCTGCGGGAATGCTGTGAATAATTTGTGTTGCTGTGCTCATCTTAAATGTTTTTTAGTTTGATGAAATGTTGAATAAACATGTTCCAAAGCACTTATCAGGAGGGCAAATCTTACCGGAATGAGCATAAAAAAAGCTCATCTGGTAAGTCAGATGAGCTTAATATGTTTAGCGATAGCGCCGCAAATAATCAAACTTTTACTCTGACTTATCTCTTCCCGCATGTGCGGGTGGAGTTGGCACCTTCTTACAAGTGAGTGACCTGTAAGGGTTGCCAAGGCTTCATCGGGCCAAATCCCTCTGCCTTTCTTGATAAGTATTTAAAGAACTGGTGCAAAAGTAATAGGAGGATGTTGATACTGCCAAATAATTTTTTAAAATTATTTTTTATGGTTGCTGCCCATTTCGTTTAAACCAATCGCTTTGCGAATTGGCAGTTTGTTCAATTAGTAAGGTAGCGGCAAGTTTTTCCTGCGCATTTTTTAGGGCCCGGCTAATAATGGGGTTTTCAAGTGCTTCATTTTCATTTACACCTGTTTGCTGCAAAATGTGAATTATTTTTTGTCCGCCAAAGTGCGCAAACAAGGGCTCTTCTAATGCGCTGTACACCCTGGCTTCGGTTAATTGCAGCGCGGTATAGCATTCCATTTCTTTTGCCCTTAATGGGTAATGTTCTGCAAACACTACGGTTACATTGCGGGTGTTTGCTATATTGGCCATACGGTACAAAAAAATATGTTGGGTATTTATACCCTGGGCAGTAAAATGAGTTTGCAATTGTTGGCAGGTAGTTTCGAACCAGCAAATAAAAATAGTTGATGGCGAGGCTTTTGCCATTAAAGCAAGCGCATCCCATTTAGCATTGTTATGCATAAATACAATGTCTTTAACTGTACAGGAGTCTTTTTTCTTGTTAAAAAATAGCATGGTGAATGGTTTCAAAAATTGCTTATTAAAGATATCGTTTAAATTTAAAAATGCCTGTTGACAGTATTATTGCCGGCTGGTGTAGATATTTTTTTTATACCGGCAATAGTACCGGTGGCATCGCCGCTTGCGTCGCAATCCTTTCATCGGTTGGGGCAATGGGCGGCAGAAAACTGGTATTGTGGATTTGTACATGCCGCCATATTGCTAGAGTACAAGAGTGCGACGCAAGTAAAGCCTCATATTTGTTTTTTGCCGGGCTCAAAAAAAATGATTTTACTGTGTTTCGCAACCAAACAGTTAGGCATTTGTTCTACTTTTACCATCCGGGAAAAAATTATGGCAAAGAAGAAATTAGCCGAAGCCGCAGTAATGCAGCCGGTAGAACAAATTGAAGTTATTGGCGCAAGGGAGCATAACCTGAAGAACATTGATATTGCTATTCCAAAAAACAGGTTGGTGGTTTTTACGGGTGTAAGCGGCAGCGGCAAATCGTCTCTTGCTTTTGATACTATTTTTAATGAAGGCCAGCGCCGCTATATGGAAAGCTTTAGCGCCTATGCCCGCCAGTTTATGGGCGATATGGAAAGGCCTGATGTAGATAAAATTACAGGCCTTAGTCCGGTAATATCCATAGAACAAAAAACTACCAACAAAAACCCCCGCTCCACCGTAGGCACAGTTACCGAAGTATACGATTTTTTGCGCTTATTATATGCCCGTATTGGAGAGGCTTATAGCTATAATACCGGCAAAAAAATGGTGAAGTTTAGCGAGGAGGAAATTGTAACCAATATTTTTCAGAAATTTCCTGGCCAGCGCATACAATTACTGGCACCTTTGGTGCGTGGCCGAAAAGGACATTACCGTGAATTGTTTGAAGATATTCGTAAAAAAGGGTTTTTAAAAGTAAGGGTAGATGGTGAGGTAAAAGACCTGGTGCCGCGTATGCAGGTTGACCGCTATAAAATTCATGATATTGAGGTTGTGGTAGACCGTTTAAAAGTAGAAGATGAGTTTAAAGTACGCATTAGCCAAAGTGTACAACAAACCCTTAAAATGGGTAAAGACCTTATGTTTTTACTGGTAACACCTATGGCCAGTTTGGCCGAAAGCCGCACCACAAAAAAAACAAAAAAATCCACTGAAGCCGATCAGGAAAATAGCGGTACCAATGATGACCTGCTGGTGCAATACAGCAAACAATTAATGTGTTTGGATACCGGCATTAGTTACGAGGAACCATCGCCCAATGCATTTTCATTTAACTCTCCATATGGTGCTTGCCCCACCTGTAAAGGGCTGGGCTCGGTGTATAGCGTAAGTATGGAAGCGGTGATACCGGATAATACCAAAAGCATTCAGGATGGTGGTATTGCCCCGTTGGGCGAAGAACGCGAAGCATATATTTATAAACAGGTGGCACAACTAGCCAAAAAGCATAAAATTGCTTTGGATAAACCGGTGAAAGACCTGCCTGCCAAAGCCATGAATATTTTGTTGTATGGCAATGAAAATGGTACTACTGAAGAGGACCTGCTCGATTTTGATGAAGTACCCAACACCAACCCCTACGAAGGAGAATTTGAAGGTATCATTCCTATGCTGAAAAGATGGTTTACCGGAAGTGGCAGCACCGAAACCATGCGGGAATGGGTAGAGAAATTTATGGAACTAAAAACCTGCCCCACCTGCGCAGGCACCCGTTTAAAAAAGGAAAGTCTTTGGTTTAAAATAGACGAGAAAAATATTGCTGAATTAAGTGCCCTTAACCTGGATAAACTGGCTGTATGGTTTGCTGATATTGAAGCAAGGTTAAATAATAAACAAAACACTATTGCCAAAGATATTTTGAAAGAAATAAGGGAGCGCCTGCAGTTTTTACTGGATGTAGGGCTTACCTATTTATCCTTAAACAGACCAACTCGAACCCTAAGTGGTGGAGAGTCGCAGCGCATACGGCTTGCAACGCAGATAGGCTCTCAGTTGCAGGGCATTACTTATATTTTGGATGAGCCTTCTATCGGGCTGCATCAAAGGGATAATCACCGGCTAATAACCGCCTTACAAAACTTAAGGGATATTGGTAACAGTGTATTGGTTGTGGAACATGATAAGGATATTATGATGGCCGCCGATTACCTGGTAGACATTGGCCCCAAAGCCGGTAAATATGGCGGATCTATCGTAGCTCAGGGCACACCAGAGCAGGTAGTGTCATCTGATTCTGATACAGCCCAATACTTAAGTGGTAAAAAGAAAATAGCCGTGCCCAAAGAGCGCAGAAAAGGCAATGGTAAATTTTTAGAACTAAAGGGTGCTAAAGGCAATAACCTGCAAAACGTTTCAGTGAAACTGCCTTTGGGTACTTTAATTGTGGTAAGTGGGGTAAGCGGTAGCGGTAAATCTACCTTAATCAACGAAACGCTGTATCCCTTACTGGCAAAGCATTGTTATAATTCCAAGGGCAACCCAATGGAATACAAAACTGTTAGCGGGCTGGAGCATATTGACAAAGTAATTGAAATAGACCAAAGCCCTATTGGCCGCACGCCGCGGAGTAACCCCGCAACTTATTGTGGCTTTTTTACTGAAATAAGAACACTTTACGCTGCTGTACCCGAAGCCAAAATAAGAGGCTATAATGCGGGCCGTTTTTCTTTTAATGTAAAAACCGGTCGTTGCGATGTGTGTGAAGGCGGTGGTATGCGGGTAATAGAAATGAATTTTTTACCCGATGTGTATGTGCATTGCGAAAAATGCAATGGCAAACGCTATAATCGTGAAACACTCGAAATACGATATAAGGGAAAATCCATTAGCGATGTGCTGGATATGACGGTGGATGATGCCTGCGAATTCTTTCAACCGGTGCCTTTTATTTATCGTAAAATAAAAGTATTGCAGGATGTTGGTCTGGGCTATATTACCCTTGGCCAGTCTGCCGTAACCCTTAGCGGAGGCGAAGCACAACGTGTAAAACTGGCTACCGAACTGGCCAAAAAAGATACAGGCAAAACCTTTTATATTTTAGACGAACCTACTACCGGACTGCATTTTCAGGATATACAGCATTTGCTGGATGTGGTGCATAAACTGGTTGACCGCGGCAATACTGTATTGGTAATTGAACATAATCTGGACGTAATTAAAGTAGCAGATTATTTAATTGATATTGGCCCCGAAGGTGGCGATGGCGGTGGCCGTGTGCTGTTTGAAGGGCAACCTGAAAAAATGGTAGGCAATAAAGAAAGCCATACTGCGCCATTTCTGGCAATAGAGCTGGCTTAGTTAATTTTTTGGCCCGGCAGTAAAACCAAATGCAGCTTTACTTGCGTCGCACACTTGTACTTTCTGAACATGAATGGGCTTTTAGCTTTTAGCAAACAGCCAATAGCAATTCTGCAGCACAAGTGTGCGACGCAAGGATGTAGATTAACGATAAAAAGATGGGCTAATCATACTGCTACTGCAAACTTTCTCTGGCAATAACTATTTTCTGTATTTCGGATGTGCCCTCGCCAATGGTACATAGCTTGGCATCGCGGTAAAATTTTTCTACGGGGAAATCTTTAGTATAGCCATAGCCACCAAAAATTTGCACCGCATCATTGGCGGTTTTTACACTTATTTCACTGGCGTAATATTTGGCCATGGCAGCTACCTGCGTAACCGGCAGGTGTTTGTTTTTTAAATCGCAGGCTTTATCTATCAATAACTCTGCCGCCATAATTTCGGTAGCCATATCGGCCAGTTTAAAACTAATGCCCTGGAAATTGGCAATAGGCTGGTTAAATTGCTCTCTTTCTTTGGCATATTGTAATGCCGCTTCATAAGCGCCTTTGGCAATGCCCAATGCCAGCGAGGCAATAGAAATTCTGCCACCATCCAATACCTTCATGGCTTGTTTAAAACCATCCCCAACGGCGCCCAGCCTTTGTGTATCGGGAATGATGCAATTATCAAAAATCATTTCGGTGGTTTCGCTGGCACGCATACCCAGTTTATTTTCCTTTTTACCTGCCATAAAACCCAGTGTTTTACGGCTAACCACAAATGCAGTGGAATTATTTTTGGTGCGAGGTGCGCCGGTACGGGCAATTACTACGGCAATATCTCCTGATTTGCCATGGGTAATCCAGCATTTGGTACCATTGAGTATCCAGTTGTTGCCTTGTAGCGTTGCCGTGCATTGCATATTGCCTGCATCGCTGCCGGTATTGGGTTCAGTCAGGCCCCAGGCGCCAATCCATGTGCCATTCGCTAAATTTGGCAGATAGTTTTGCTTTTGTTCCTCGTTACCAAAAGCCAGGATATGGGCTGTGCACAATGAATTATGAGCCGCCAGGCTTAAACCAATGGCACCACATACTTTTGCTATTTCTACAATTATGGTTTTGTACTCAAAATAGCCTAAGCCTGCACCGCCATATTTTTCGGGTACCAATACACCCATCATACCCAGTTTGCCCATGGCTTTAAAAACGGGTAGGGGAAACACCTGCGTTTCGTCCCACTCCATTACAAAGGGTTTTATATGTTGCTGCGCAAAATCCCGGGTGGATTGCGCTATATGCTGTGTAAGTTCATCTGGCTGGAAGTTCATGGCTAACAATTGTTAGGTTCAAATATACTCTTATTACCATTGGAAAAGAATAGGGAGGAGTAAATTTTGATTTTGTATAAGATTATCTAAGTGGAAGCATGATTACCCGTTTATTTACTGGCGCCGTTTTACAGACAAGGAAAATTTAAACTGTGCAATTAAAGCCGCCATTATAGGCAGCCGTACAAGAGTGCGACGCAAGTAAAGCTTAATAGTTATTTGATTGCCGGGTACATCATTTTTAAATTTGAATTACACTGATGAATGTTTGTTATTGAAATAACTACTTTCATTTTTGATAATCTTTAATCAGAAATACATTTATTTGCTATCTTCATGGCTCTTCTAACGATTGTCTGCATAAAATTTAAAAATCAATAGCAAAATGGAAAGCTATTCTAATAACGCCTTGCAGCAATTCAGAAACCTGGTAGGTATCAGGTTTCAATTATACAATAGCCTGTTTACTTCTCTGCCTTTTCATAGGATTGAGAAAACGGGTGTATTGCTTTCGCTTTTTCTGATTCATTGTGAAGAGGGTTTTAGAAAAAACCAAAGTCCGGTAGAAATTGTGGATAGCTTTTTATCGCAATATACCAGCTACCGCAAAGAGCAGGAAGGGCTTGATTTACTATTTCGTTTTATTCAGTATACCGAGCGGCAGGTAGTGTTATTTGATGCGCTGGAAGATTCAGCTTTTAAACAGGTGAACGACCTGAATGGTACGGGTACGCTAAAGCATTTGCAAAGCGAAGTGCAGCAAACGCAAACCCAGGAACAACTGGCCGAAAAATTAAAGGATTTTTCTGTTAGGTTGGTGCTTACTGCTCACCCCACTCAGTTTTATCCCGGGGAAGTATTGGGAATCATCAATGACTTGTCTAAGGCATTAAATGAAGAGAATGCGGCCCTTATTAATATGTATTTACAGCAATTGGGTAAAACGCCTTTCTTAAAAAAGCAAAAACCAACGCCTTACGATGAAGCCATTAGTTTGCTGTGGTTTTTGGAAAATGTATTTTACCCAGCATCGGGTAAAATTTTAATGAGTATTAAGAATGAATACCCCGATTTGGTAAATGCAGCCAACCCAATTATACGTATGGGTTTTTGGCCTGGTGGCGATAGAGATGGTAACCCGTTTGTTACTACTGATACTACATTAAAAGTGGCCGAAGCTTTGCGCAACGGGATACTTAAATGTTATTATTTGGATGTACGCAGAATAAAACGCAGGCTTACATTTAAAGGCGTAGAAGAAAAAATTGCCGCACTCGAAGATACCCTGTATGCCAACCTTTTTGTGCCGGGTGAAGATGCCGGTATTAGCCAAAAAGATATACTAACTGTGCTTACCGATGCACGTAAAGTGTTGATTGAGCAACACAATGGATTGTTTTTACACTTATTGGATAGCCTGATTAGTAAGGTGGAAATATTTGGTTTATACTTTGCATCACTTGATATAAGGCAGGACAGCTCAGTGCATGAAGCCTTATATAGTGCTATTGCAGAAAAAAATGCCGGCTTACCAGAAAATTATGATGAGTTAAGCGAAAACGAAAAAATTGGGGCTTTAACCAAACTAACTGCTTTGCCGGAAGGATTTAGTTTTGATAAGTCTATTGCCAACGATACCCTTATTTGCACCCAAACCATTAAAACCATTCAGCGGTTAAATGGGGAAGCGGGTTGCCACCGATATATTATTAGCCATTGTACCTGTGCATTAAATGTAATGGAAGTATACAGCCTGTTTATTTTAACCGGCTGGAAGGAAACTGATATCAGCGTTGATATTGTGCCTTTATTTGAAACCATTGAAGATCTGGAAAATGCAGCTTCGGTAATGAAGGCTTTATACAGCAACCCTGTTTATAGCAAACATTTACAGAGAAGAGGTAAACTGCAAACCATTATGCTGGGCTTTAGCGATGGTACCAAAGATGGGGGCTATTTAATGGCCAACTGGGGTATTTATAAAGCCAAAGAAGAACTTACCCGTATTTCTAAAACCTATGGAGTAGATGTGGTGTTTTTTGATGGCCGCGGCGGTCCTCCTGCCCGTGGAGGTGGCAAAACCCATAAATTCTATGCTTCTATGGGTAAAGAAATTTCTAATAAAGAAATTCAGTTAACTGTACAGGGACAAACAGTTAGTTCAAATTTTGGCACCATAGATTCTGCTAAGTTTAATATTGAGCAATTAATGCATGCCGGTATTTCTAATGCCTTATTTGCCAGCAAAGAAGTTAATTTGGGCGATGATGACCGGGCATTGATACAAACCCTGGCAGATGATAGTTATGCATCTTATAAAGAATTAAAAGAGCATCCTTATTTTGTAGAATATCTGGCGCATGTTAGTCCGCTGCGTTTTTATGCCGAAACCAATATCGGCAGCCGCCCTGCAAAAAGAGGTGGTACCAGTAAGCTAACGTTAAACGATCTCCGCGCCATACCTTATGTAGGTGCATGGAGCCAGTTAAAACAAAATGTAACAGGTTATTATGGGGTGGGCACTGCGCTTAAAAAATTAGATGAAGCCGGGAAATGGAAAAAAGTGCAAGACCTGTATAAACACTCCCTTTTCTTTAGAACCTTAATGGATAACTGCGAAATGGCCATGAAAAAATGTTATTTCCCATTAACGGCTTATTTGGCAAACCACCCACGGTATGGGGAAATATGGAATATGGCTTATAACGAGTACGAATTAACCATAAAATACGTGCTAAAACTATCTGGACAGGCAGAGCTAATGGGTAGTTATCCGGTAGATCAAATGTCAATAAGTATGCGTGAACGCATCGTTTTACCATTGGCTACCATACAACAATATGCATTAACCAAGGTAAGAGAAATGGAAGAGCAATTGGTAGCAGCACCCATTAAAGATACCTACGGTAAGCTGGCCATGCGCTGCTCCTTTGGAATTATTAATGCCAGCAGAAACTCGGCTTAATTAAGTGGTTGTTGGTGGCAAACTAAGCATCAATATGAAGCTGCCGTTGCGTCGCATTACGTTCATCGTTCGGTTGGTATGGCATCAATAACAAAGCAAGAAAATATATACTGCAATGGCAAATTAGCTATTGCAGTTTTTTATGTAAACCTGGCCTTATTTTAAAAGTGGTATACAAACCAATCCCCGACAGCAATACAACAAAGGGAATAATAGGCATATTAAAACGGTTATTCCAGTCATCGCAGGTTAGCATAACACTTAGGGTAAACACAATCAATAAGCAACTAATATAGCCAGCAAAAACAGCAGCCGTTTTAAACAAGCTGCGTAAACCAATACCCGCAAAAAAATAGAGCGGGTAAAAAAAGCCTATCAGCCAGGCATTGTGCAGGGTGGAATAATAGGTTCTCGTCATGCCCCAAAAAGAAAGCGCTTTTAAACAGGCCAGCTGAAAAAAAGTACCCGGGTTTTGAACAATAAAATGCCAGATGCCCAACAGGTTATTCTCTGCAACTGGCATATTACTTACAGTTTCAGAACTGTTGTAGGGAATATAACACAGTACATTATGTTCCAGTAAGGGTTTCATAAAATCGAAACTGGAGCCAGATTGCATGGCAAAATTTACCAGCAGTATAAACACCACCAAACTGGCCACCGAAAAAAGTGCAGCCAACCACCATTTTCTGGCTTTTATCAAAACAAATAAACCGGTTAATCCTAATACAGGCAGCGTATACATACCTGTTGGCCTTGAAAACATAATAAGCAATAATAATAAAACTATTCCTGCATAACGCTTAAAAGAGGTGGAGGCTATGCCAAAAAGCAGGTAAGAAAAAATAAGTATTAAACTACAAAATATTGATTCTGTGTATAAATATACCGTCCAATATTGCCAGGAGTAGCAGATAATTAGTAAGGCAGTGCCAATAAAAGCGGAGATGTTACTTCCGGTTTTGCGCAATATGGTTTTATAAAAGCAAAACATGCCTATCAGATTAAGGCATAGCTGTATCGCATACACACCGGTAGTTTCAAAACCCAATTGGTAAAACAATACATGCAGCAAAATATATACGCTATAAAAAATGTATTTCAACTCGCTAAAGTGGCCCGTTTGTAGTAGCTGCTGCGCTTCGCCACTATATTTGGTGGCTTCGTTGGTAGTAACTATACCAAAGCTGAATAGTAAAATCAATTGCATTGTTAACCATAAAGCCAGTAATACCAGCAAGGGTTTTGTGGTAATAATCCAACTAATAAACTGTTTGTTTTTTTGCACTTTTTTATTGCTGCGATGATATAAAAATGAATAGCTGCAACAAATATAAGCGGGCTGCAAGAATGAATAAGGAATAAGTGCTTTTAAAAATAGATACAATTGTTTTTATGATAATGATATTGAACAAACCCTATTGCTGCCATAAAAGTGGAACCCCGAACCGAGCGTGGCAAGCGGTGATGCCATGAAATGAGCTGCTGGTTACCTAAAAATTATCATTGCACAGGATTTGCCATGTGTTGAAAGCGTCATCTAAATCATATAAATTGCAGGCATGTTTACAGGAATTATAGAAAATACCGGAGTAGTGGTGCGGGTTGTAACTGCAGGTACCAATAAAACATTTTGGATTAAGAGTGCAATAAGCGATGAATTAAAAGTTGATCAAAGCCTTAGTCATAATGGCGTTTGCCTTACCGTTGAAGCCATTGAAGATGGAATGCACCGGGTAACTGCCATTGAGGAAACTTTGGAAAAAACGAATTTGGGTAAATGGGAGCAGGGTGACACCGTAAATCTGGAACGTTGCATGATAATGAATGGCAGATTGGATGGCCATATTGTACAGGGACATGTAGATGCTACGGCTATTTGTGAGGAGCGGAATGATATGAATGGTAGTTGGGAATACCGGTTTCGATTTCCTGAACAATTTAATAAACTGGTGATTGAAAAAGGCTCTATTGCCATAAATGGAATTAGTCTTACCGTGTTTAATGCAGGAGTTGATACTTTTTCTGTGGCCATAATTCCATATACTTTTACGCATACCAATATGCAACAGGTATTTGCCGGCACAACAGTAAATATTGAATTTGATATCATTGGCAAGTACATTCAGCGGATGACCGGTTTATAAGCTGTATAAATACAATACACATGCGGGAAATGATGACCGATAAACATGTTATATACTCAAAATTATTATTGGTAATAAAAATAATTTTTGCCGCTGTGTTAATGGTGTTTTTTGTGCCATTATTTGTGTTGCCTTTTTTTAATGCTCCCAGCACGGATGATTATTTTTGTGGATTTCATTTGCAACAATTAGGACTTGTAAAATACCAGCAGTATGTGTATACTGAATGTGGCGGCAGGTTTTCGGCAACATTAGCTGGTGCATTGCCTGCATTGAATAATTTTATTTTTGAGCATTATTACCTGCACACGATTGTATTATTAGTACTGAATATTGGATCGCTTATTATATTGTTACATACCATCAATCGATATTTTTTAAAGCAAATCCTAAGTATTTTACAAATTGTAGTTATTGCATTGGTGTTATTGGTGGCGGGTTTAATTTCGGTTCCTGAACCTGCTACATTTTTATTTTGGTACAGCAGTGCCATAACGTATCAGTTGCCTTTAATTCTGCTGCAAATGCAGCTGGCGGGTATGATTTGGTTTTGCTATACTAAAAAAGCTGGCTCAACAACAATTGCTGCCCTGCTAATAAGTATACTGGTAATGGGGATTAATGGGTTTAACGAGCTTTTTTTAATGGCACAGTTTTTTATACTGGGGCTTTTTTATTATGTAAGTACTCCTGCAAAAACAGGATACTTTCAAAAAATAGTATTGCCTGCCTTATTTATTGTATCTGCCTTAGTTGTATTGCTGGCGAATGGCAACGAAGTACGTGCAGAAAGAATTGAACCAAAGGGTATATTCACAGGTATTACTGCTATTGTTTTTCTTGTGTCAGAAATAGGATGGTCCATTTGTAAAAGCCCTTTGAACTGGATGATATGCGTTGCCTTTTTTATATGTGGCCATAAACTAAAAGCGCAATTGCAGCAGCAATATTGGTATGGGCAATTTGCAAAAAAAATGTGGATGTTGCCGGTTTTGGTTTTTGGGTTTTTAATGGTAAGTGTTGCATTGCCTGTAATAGCATTAAAGGGTGGGATGGTGCCTGAAAGGTATTTAAATGGTGTTGTATATATAGTATTATTCGCCTTGTATTTTAGTGCCATTTTATTTGGTGCCAAAACAGAATTTCATTTAAATGCCATATGGTTAGATGCACCTGTTGGTAAAATTTTAGTGTATACCATACTGTGCATAGGAATTTTGGCAAACAGTTTTTTTGCGGAAAGTATAAAGAGTTTAATTGCAGCACCGGTTTACCATGCTATCCTGAATAACCGGACAGAGTTGCTTAAAAAAGCAGCTGAAGAAAATACAATTGCCATTTTACCCACTTACGAAAAAGCATTGGAGGCTCAAATCCAAACCAATTATGGGCAATCCTCTAAAACACTTGTACAGCTGGTATCTCAAAAACCTTCCTTGCTTTTTTTTGAGGATGATCTTGCTACGCCATACTCCATTGATATTCTGAAAAATTATTATGGAGTTAAGGGCATTGAGCTAATCAAATAAATAGAATGGTCTGCTAATGGCTAATTAGTAATGCCGTATCTGTGAAGTTTAGTAGTATAGTTGTGGCATCAATTATTGGTGCATTGCTGCAAGGCCAGCTCATTTGCCCCGTTTTATGAATAGAATATGGAAAACGCAATGGCAATGTCTCGTTTCTTTGAGAACATATTATTACTGTATCGCTGCCTTTATCATTGCATAACCAGTGAATCATTTCTGGTAAACCTTCCCGTAAAATAAGGGCGCCATATTGTGCCTGTGGCACACCGGCTGCAATTATGGTATGCGTTTTATTACCCGTTTCATTTAGGGCGCGTACTAATTGTTTGTTGATTGCACCTGCAAAACGATAATTGGGCGTTATACAAAGTAATGCAATCAGATGAACTACCAATAATAAACCTATGCCAGTCATTTTATAACCAATCTTTATAGTTGAAATGGTAAAAAGTATTCCTGCGGTAATACATATAATAACAATAGGCAAATACAAAAAACGTTCGCCTTCAGTGCCATGCGTATCAATACCTAAAGAGCAATAAGGTAACAGGCAAATTAGAAAACAAAGCAATAATAAATTGATTTTCTTGCGTTGTGTTGCAATTAACCCAATATATACTATAGCCAAAATTGCCCCGCAAACAATGCATGCAATGGGCAAGATAGGATATTGGTCAAAAGGTGTGATAAAACTTCTAGTAATTAATAAAATATAATTTTTACAAAGGGCAAATACATCAGCTTTATACAACAATGCTGCTTCGTAGTTGCCGGCAATTTCATGTATAACGGCATATCTTAACAAGAGATAAATTATAAATACCATCCATACCAAAATCAAATTTTTTATGCCTGATGCTTTGGTTGTTTTTCCGGTGTTAATATCTGCTAACACTATTATAAAAGCCAATAAGGGCAGTACCCAACACGATTCGTAACTTAACAAACCCATGCATAAAAAAATGGTGGCAAGGGCCAGGTGTTTATTGGATTTTTGTCTTTTTAAAAAGTATAACAAAAATAGTAAGGCAAACAAGGTACCCAGCATGGCAGACCGGCCAAGAATCCAAAAAACAGGTTCGCTGTGCATGGCATATACAAAAAATAAAACTGCTGATAAGTAGGCATAAAACCATTGCTCTCTGTTAAAATAAATAATAGTTACTGCCTGCATTAAAAAATATACCAATACGCTGCAAGCTATATGCAGCAATAGATTGGTGCAATGATAGCCTGCTGCATTGGTGCCAAAAAGTTTAAAGTCAAGCATGATGGATAAGTCGCACAAGGGGCGAAAACTATTGTGCTGAAAAATGGTGCCCTGTGCGCTTAAAGGAATATGTATAAAATCATCGTTTTGAAAATACAGTAGCCACGGGTTATAACAATACAATGCCAATGCTGCTATCAGCACTGTAAAAAATAGCATCATATAATGTTGCTTATGCATAGTTGTAATGGGTTATGGGTAAAGTTAAATACTCCAAAGCATTCTTTGCCAATCAGCAAATAAATACATGAGTAGGAGCCGGGCAAAAGTACTTTGCGCAGCTTTACTTGCGTCGCACTCTTGTGCGTCTAGCTCTTAATAGGGCTTATAATTGCAAGCTATTAGTTAACTGCAGGGATATATTCTGCAGTACAAGTGTGCGACGCAAGTAAAGCCTGTGTTTGTTTATACAGCCAGGTCAATATTAATTGGCTGTTGTATTTATGTGTTGGATAAGAGTAAGTTTTTTACGGTACAAAAATGGTTTTTCTATCACTGCATAAGAAATCATGGCCATGATGATAGTAACCATAATAGTGCTTGCCGAAAACAGTAGGGTAGTTATAATTGCATTGCCTGTATTTATATACAGCAGCTTTACGCACAATACAATTGCCAGTGGGTGTAACATATAAATGCCATAAGAGATTTTACCTGCATACACCACCATGGCATTATTTAATAAATGCAATTTTATATTGCTAACCGTAGCACCAAATAAAAAGCCGGCAAATAAAACCGTATATATCAGGTGGGTAAACATGCCAAAACTTGTACCCGATAATACCAATGCCAGCATGATGATAAACAGCAAGATGGCCATTTTGCCAATAAGCTTTTTTTGTGTTTGAACTACTTTAATTTCTGGTGCTTGCAGGTAGCCATAAGCTGCTATGGCACCTGCAGCAAATGCATAAATTTTATAACGGGAAATGTAGATACATAACATAGAAAGTCCGGTATCGTTGCCATTACACCAGTTTTTTGAAATACCTGTAATAGCAATCGATACAGCCGTTAATGCCACAAAAAATGGCAACAATTTTTTATAGGGCAACAGATACAATCCTACAGGAAAGCAGAGATAAAAAAACTCCTCAACCCCCAGTGACCATGTTTGGCCAAAATACAGCACATTCCCAAAATTATGATCGGCAAAGTTGGGCATAAAGCCAAGATAATACCCAAGGGCAGTGAGTTCGTTTTTTGGAAAACTGCCATCATAACCAGGGTATTGAAATAATGGGATAAATGGGAACACGAAAAAAATCAATAGTAGTAAACTATAATACAATGGCCATATGCGTAACATACGGTTTTTATAAAACCTGAAGATATTAATGCGTTTACCGGGCTGGCATTGTTGTTTTTCAATAAGCAGCAAATAAGTAATTAAAAAGCCACTTAACACAAAAAAGAAGGTAACGGCAATTGGCCCTGCATTGCTAAAAAAAGGGGTTTGGTAAAAAGAAGGCAACCCAAATTTCTCTTTAATTATTTCTGCATGGCCCAATACAACAAATATGGCAGCAAAAAAACGCAGACCATCTAAATTGTAAAATCGCTTTGCTGTCATACAGCAAACATAGTATTTAAATTGATTTGCCTTTCAACGCTTCACCAATGGCTACATCCATTACTCTTTCTGCAAAAGGGGTTGAAATGGCGTTTAAAGCTTCAATTTTCTGGTGTATCAGGTCTTTATCCTCCATGGTTAAAGCCAGTTGCAATGCCTGCATGGCAGCAGCTGTTTCTGTAATTTCTGTTTGGGTTAAAAGTGTACTGTTTTTTACCAGGAATTTTTCAGTTGTTTGCAATATCTGTTCACCTTCGGTGCGGGCTTCTACCAGGGCCCTTATTTTAATATCATCTTTGGCATGTGTAATACTATCCAGCAACATTTTTTCTACTTCCTCATCGCTAATGCCGTATTGTGATTTTACTTCAATACTTTGTTCAATTCCACTTCTTAGCTCTTTTGCTTTTACCAGCAAAATACCGTCCGCATTTATAAAGAAGTTTATCTCAATTTTCGGAAAACCAGCAGGCATGGCCGGTATACCACTTAAGTTAAATTCGGCTAGTTTACGGTTATCCTTTACCAAATCTCTTTCCCCCTGATACACGGAAATGCGTAAACCGCTTTGTCCATCTTTTTGGGTAGTATATTGTCGCCCTGCTTTTGTAGGTATTTTGGTATTTCGGGGTATTAGCACATCCATTAAGCCACCCATGGTTTCAATACCTAAACTAAGGGGTGTAATATCCAGTAGTAAAAAATCTTTGTTATTACCAGCCAGTATATCAGCCTGTACAGCTGCGCCTAATGCCACCACTTCGTCCGGGTTAACTGTGTCATTTACTGGCTGTTTAAAAAATGCACTTACGGCTTCTTTAACCGCAGGTACACGGGTACTGCCACCCACCATTACCACAGTTTCAATTTCTGCTGCGGTAAGGCCTGCATCGCTTAATGCATTGGTACAGCATTGTATGGTTCGGGTAATTAATGGTGCAATCAATGTTTCAAAAACGATTCTGTCAAGCGTTAAGGTATCGCCGTTACTTTCAACACTAAAATGGTCATGATTACTTAAATGCTTTTTTGCATCTTCGGCACGTAAACGCAGGGTTTGGGCCAATTCTTTATTCAGGTGCAGGTCTGCTTCGGTTATACCAAATTGCTGCATCCAGTATTGTACAATTACCCTGTCAAAATCATCTCCGCCCAAATAGGTATCACCATTGGTGCTAAGCACTTCAAAAATACCTGCTGTTATGCGCAGAATAGATATATCAAATGTGCCACCACCCAAATCGTATACGGCAATAGTTTTTTCTTCCTCCTTATGTAAGCCAAGTCCATAAGCCAAACTTGCTGCTGTAGGTTCGTTTACAATGCGCAGCACATCCAGGCCGGCCAGTTTACCTGCATCACGGGTAGCCTGCCGTTGTGCATCATTAAAATATGCCGGTACAGTAATTACAGCTTTTGTAACCGGTGTTTTTAAGATATGTTCAGCACGTTGTTTTAGTTCCTTTAATATAAACGACGATAAATCAATAGGCGAATAAAACTTATTACCCACCTGTACTTTTACCAGGCTTTCTGTGTTATCGTCAATTACTTTATAGGTAAAAAAGTTGGCGTTATTTTTAATGTCATTATAGCTTTTGCCCATTAACCTTTTGGCGCTAAAAATGGTGTTGGCAGGGTCGGTTTCCAGGTATTGTTTGGCCGCTTCACCAACAATAACTTCGCCATGTTGGGTAAAGTGTATTACACTTGGTACCAGGCTGCTGCTGTCATGTTCCTTCAATGCAACCGGTTTTTTGGTCTCGGGGTGTATAATAGCCACCAAACTATTGGTAGTGCCCAAATCAATACCCACAATCATTTCTTCCTGTTGTAAACTGCCGGTAGCTATATTAATTGCAATTTTTGCCATATTATTTTATCGTATTTGGAGCCCGGCGCAGGTACAGGCATTAAACGCCTCTTGCGTCGCACACTTGTGCGTTCGGGATTTTGCTCAGCATAAAAGCAAAGCAATTATGCTCCATTTTTTGAGGCGCAAAAATATAACATTCATTCTTGCCTATAGTTGCGAATGTAGAAACTAATATTGGGCAGGTGCAAATTAGCGCCTGCCCAATATTGATTTAGGACTTAAAACCGGCAATTAATTATTTCTGAGCGAGGTAGCCATCGGGGTTTTTCAAAAATTCGTCTTTACATTCTTTGCTGCAAAAGCCATAAATGGCACCTTTATACAGGGAGGTATCACCCAAGCCCGCAGAAATAGGCATGCCGCAAACCTTATCCTTATCTGCTGCCAGCGTAAGCGAGCTAAGATTGTTGCTAACAGTTGTATCAACTGTTGTCATAGCGGTTGTATCTTTTGTTGCTGCTGTTTTATCGGCACTTTGGTTGCAGGCAAATAAAACGATGGTGCATAGTGCTAATGTAATTACTGTTTTTTTCATACTGCTAAATGGTTATTTATTTGCCAAAAGTACAACAGGTTATTAAATTGCTGTTGTAAAAGCTGCATTGTTTTCTGTAGTACAAGTGTGCGACGCAACGGCTGCCTGATGGAAAGTTCCTGTGCCTGGTACAAAAATTACCTTATTATTATTAATTGCCGTTTCAATTTTTGCAACATATATGAATTCGGCTTTTTTACTACCAAATAGCATTTCCATATTTAGCGATTTGGTGTATGTATAAAATCATAATTACAGGTTAAATCATGCATATCCTGCCTTAATGTACAGTACCTTTACGGCTCAATCTCCCTAAAATATTGCAGATATAAATACGTTTCTTTTCTTGAAGAAATGCATGTGCAATGAAATATTATTTTTTATAATGATATCCTTTAAATAAACCAATGCGTCATGAAAAAGACAGTTGTATTAATTAGCCTGGTAGCAGCCATTATTGTATTCATCACCTCTTGTGAAAAAGAAGGTGGTAATAGCACAAAAATTAGCAGGTATAACGAAACAGAAAGCCATAATATTGGCCAGAATTGTATGAATTGTCATAAAAGCGGCGGCGAGGGTGAAGGCTGGTTTAATGTGGCAGGTACCGTATACGATGATACCCAAACCAACACGGTTAAAAATGCCACCATTAATCTTTATACCGGTATGGATGGAACGGGTACATTGAAATACACTATTCAGGTAGATGGGCTGGGTAATTTTTATACCACAGAACCTATTGATTTAACCACACCGCTCTACCCAAGCGTAACCGGAAGTACCAGCACCAATTATATGTCAACCAGCATTACAACAGGTGCTTGTAACAGTTGCCATAATGTGAGTACCGGAAAAATATGGGCGCAATAAAATACTTTAAATACAGTAAAATTGAATATCAAAGGGGCAGTGCATTGCCCCTTTGATATTATTAACAGGCCCAGTAAAAAATACGAGCCATACTAATTATGCATGGTATTTAAAACCGATTGTAATTGTTGTTTTATTTGTTTTTGTTCGGTAGTAAGATTTTTGGTTAAAATTGGGATTACTTCCAGTGTATCTACAGCAATATTTACAAATTTGCTTTTATTAATACTATCATATAATTTATAAGTATTTGTTTGTGCCCAGCGTATCAGTTTGCTGTTTGCGTATGGCTGCGAATGGCAAAAACTCCAGGTACGTAATGCATTGGTAGAATTATAAAAGGAACTATTAAAATCTACTCCATCATATATCTGTCCGTTAAATGGCATTTGTGTGCCGGCAATTGATGCCAGGGTTGGCATAAAATCGGGTAAGTTAATCAGGTTCTCATTTACTGTTCCCGGGTTAATATGATCGGGCCATTTAATAATAAAAGGCACATGTATGCCATATTCAATGGGGGTACCTTTACCACCATCTACTAATTTTCCCCTGAATAATGAAGTAATGCCTTTTGGTGTTCCATTATCACTAATAAAAATAATAACTGTATTTTCTGCAATCCCTTTCGCTTGTACAAAACTTACCAGTTCACCTACTTTTTTATCCATATATTTTACCATGGAAGGGAAGTAGGTATTATTGGTTTTTGTGCCATTTACCCATGTTGCATATTCCGGATCATCGGGTGTAGGCGAAAAGGGCAGGTGGCATAAGCTCATAGGGTAGTAAACAAAAAATGGCTTATTAACTGCGGATGTACTATCAATAAAAGATTTTATAAAATCGGTAAACATATCATCGGCATATTTGCCATTGGTTACCGAATCGGGCAGAAATGCATTGTTTTGGTATAAATGCGGGTTTTTATACCGGTAATTATTTTCTGCATTTTCTTCTGCAACTGTTGCCGGTGTAAATGGTAAAAACAAAAGATAGCTATCAAAGCCGGTTTTATGTGCGGCAGCACCGCCACCATCCAGCTGCCATTTGCCTGCAACACAGGTTGCATAGCCCGCATCCTGTAAAAGATTGGCAATGGTATGCTGACTGGTGTCTATTAGGCCCCAGCCAATATAATTTCTAAAGTTATATTTACCGGTAAGGAGCATAACCCTGGAAGGTGAACAAAGTGGTGCTGTAAGGCAATGGGTAAACTGCATGCCACTTTGTGCCAGTGCATCAATATTGGGTGTTGTATAAGACTGGCCGCCGGAATATGTGGGCACTTCGTATCCAATATCATCGGCCATTATTAAAATGATATTGGGTTTTTCATTTGTAAGAGACGCGGATTGTTGACTGCTTACAGGTTGCTTTTCAATTTGTTTGTTGCAGCTAGTACTTCCTATATAAAAAAGCAGGCAGCAAAACATTGTTTTGGTTGAAACAGAAGGGTACATTGTATTTTGTTTTGGTGTATAAAATCTTTGGTCGCAAAACTGTTAGGCAGGTTAACAGAAAGTATTGGATTTTTTATACTCCAAAAGAGTTGAAATTATATACAGATATAAAATTAATTTAAATATGTATTTGCTGGACTTAAATTTTGCTAAATACAGGCAGTTTAACCGGCATTTTTTATTGTTAACACTGAAGTATACTCGTAACAGCTTTTTACCAACAAATCATTTTGGGGCTACCATCTAATGTCATATGGTAACTAATGCCGGGCTTTCCGTTACAAGTCCTCACTCACTATGTTCGTTGCGGGCTTTTCACTGCAATCCCGCAGCCCTTCAGCTGTATTTATTAATTGGGCTGTTGATATTGTTGCATAGTAATACTGCTGTACAAGTGTGCGACGCAAGTAAAGTTGCCCATAGGATAATAGATGGGCTAATAGCTATTAACATTTTCTTGTAACCATTTACCTGTTGGTTTGTTAATAAGCCAGTAACAAATATTACCGCTTATATAAATGCATTTCCATCAACAGGGATTATAGGGTAAAAAATATATTGGGCGGTATCTTTGCGGCGTTGTAACAGCAATTGTATTTAAATAAAAAGGCATGCAAACAAAACAGTATAAGGCAAGTATTTTAGTATTTCCGGTTTTAATTTTTATGCTATTGTTTCAGGTAGCAGCATATGCACAACAAAAATTTACCATTAGTGGTAATATAAAAGATAAAAAAACAGGTGAGTCACTAATTGGCGCAGCTATTAAACTTCAGGAACTTAATGGGGGTACGGTTACCAATTCATATGGTTTTTTTTCGCTAACAGTACCTGCCGGAAATTATAGTTTATTGGCCAGTTATGTGGGTTATGAAACGGTGCAATTAAATATTACACTAAGTGCCAACCAGCGTTTAAATATTGAATTAGATAATCAGGCAAAATTGCAGGATGTGGTGGTAAGCAACAGAAGAAAGAATGACAATATTACCAAGCCTTTAATGGGTGTGGAGAAAATTAATATCAGCGAAATAAACCAGTTACCTGTTTTGTTAGGTGAGAGGGATTTGCTGAAAAGTATACAGTTATTACCGGGCATTAAAAGTGCCGGTGAAGGCAATAGCGGTTTTTATGTACGTGGTGGCGGTGCCGATCAAAACCTGATATTGCTTGATGAAGCACCCGTATATAATGCAGCGCACCTGCTTGGCTTTTTCTCCACCTTTAACTCGGATGCCATTAAGGATGTTACCTTGTATAAAGGAGGCATGCCGGCGCAATATGGCGGCAGGTTATCAAGCGTGGTAGATATTAAAATGAAAGATGGTAATAATAAGGATTATGATGTTAGTGGCGGTTTAGGCCTTATTTCCTCCCGCCTGAATATTGAAGGACCAATTGTAAAAGACAAAGGTTCTTTTATAATTAGTGGCAGAAGATCTTATGCTGATATGTTTTTGAAATTATCTTCTGATTCATCATTAAAAAACAACCGTATTTATTTTTACGATCTTAACCTGAAAGCCAATTATACCCTGGGTAAAAAAGACAGGTTGTATCTCTCCGGTTACTTTGGCAGGGATGTATTGGGCTTTGGTGAAACCTTTAGTACCGACTGGGGTAATAAAACTGCCACATTGCGCTGGAACCATATTGTAAGCAATAAAATATTCAGCAATACCTCTGTTATTTATAGTGACTATAGTTATAAAATAAAAATAAAATCTGGTACTGATAAGTTTATAATTACCTCGCAAATACAGGACGTTAATTTAAAGCAGGATTTTGATTACTTTATAAATAACAACAGTAAGATAAAATTTGGTGGTAATATCATTAGGCACAATGTGTCTCCGGGCCGTATTGAAGCAGAAGCCACATCCAATGTAAAAAGCAGCGTTATACAAAGCCGCTATTCCTGGGAAAGTGCATTGTACGGTTCGCATGAGCTTGCACTTGGAGAAAAAACCAATATAGTGTATGGCCTTAGACTAAGTAACCTTACCGCTACAGGTCCCGGTAATTATTACCAGTACGATGCCAATGGCAATACCATTGATACATTAACTTATGGCAGTGGTGAAAAAGTAGCCAGCTACTGGAATATTGAGCCCCGCTTTAGTGCCAGCTATCAGCTAACCACACAAAAATCCCTAAAGCTGTCTTACAACCGAAATGTACAAAACCTGCATTTATTAAGCAATGCCACCAGCTCTACCCCAACTGATTTATGGCTGCCCAGCACCAATAATGTACAACCAGAAATTGCTGATCAGTTTGCATTGGGTTACTACCAAAACTCAGCTAATAATGTGTATGAGTACAGCGTAGAAACCTATTATAAAAGTTTACAAAACCAAATAGATTACCGCAATGGCGCCAGCTTGCAGGCAAACGATAATGTGGAAAGTGAATTATTATATGGCAAAGGCCGTGCATATGGCATTGAGTTTTTTGTAAAGAAAAAAACTGGTCGCTTAAATGGATGGATTGGTTATACGCTTTCTAAAACCGAACGCCAGTTTGATGAAATAAATAACGGCCAATATTTTAATGCAAGACAGGATAGAACCCACGACCTAAGTGTGGTTGGCATTTATAAATTAACCCCAAGGTGGACCTTATCCAGCACATTTGTATATAGTACGGGTAATGCCGTAACATTCCCCAGTGGAAAATACTTTGTAAACGAACAAACCATTTTTTTATATACCGAGCGTAACGGATATAGAATGCCTGCTTACCACCGACTGGATATTGCCGCCACTGTAGAAAATAAAAAGAATACAAAACGTAAATACCAAAGCAGCTGGACATTTGGATTGTATAATGCCTATGGCCGTGAAAATGCCTATACCATTACATTTAAAGATGATCCTAATGATAAAACAAAAACCATTGCTGAGCAAACAGCACTTTTCAGGTTTGTGCCCAGCATTACCTGGAACTTTAAATTTTAATAAACATCAACCCGCTTAACTGGATAATATAACAGTCATGAAAAAAATATTTCTAATCGCTTTTATAACTGCAATAGCTGTTTCGTGTACCAAACAAATAAATGTTGATCTTAAAAATGCTGATCCGCAATTGGTAATTGAAGGCAATGTTAGCAATAGTGCCGGCGCAGTGGTAAATATTTCCAAAAGTGTACAATTTGGCAGCGGCAATAGTTTCCCGGCGGTTAGCGGGGCTGTTGTTTCTATTACAGATAATCTTGGTACCAGTTATACCTTAGCAGAGCAAAGCCCCGGCGAGTATACTAACGATGATTTAACGGGCGTACCTGGCCGCAGCTATACCCTCAATGTTGCTGTGAATGGAAATGCCTATACCGCAACTTCTGTTATGCCCAAACAAACCAATTTGGATACACTGCTATTTGAACAAATTATTTTTGGCAACGAAACCATCTGGATTGTAAAACCTCAATATACCGATCCCGCAGGCTTTGGTGATTATTATAAGTTTATTGAAAAAATAAATGGTGTTCGTTATCCCAATATTTGGGTGTGGGACGATAATTTTACCAACAACGGCATAAGTACCCGGCCGTTAATTCAAACGGATAGTACCATAGCCATTGGCGATACTATTGAAATAGAAATGCAATGTATTGATAAAAATATTTTCCGCTATTTTACTGCTTTAACCGAAGTACAATCAAACGCTACCACGCCGGCAAACCCCGATACTAATATTAGCGGTGGTGTGTTAGGCTATTTTAGTGCGCATACCAGCCAACGCAAAAAGGCAATAGTGCAATAAAAATGTTTTAGCCAGGCTGAGGTACCATATGCGGCTTTACTTGCGTCGCACACTTGTGCTTTCTGTACCAATTTGGGCTTTTACATATTTGCAAAAGCCCATAATTATTCTAGAGTAAAAGTGTGCGACGCAAGTAAAGCTATATTACTATTCTGTTGCCGGGTCAATACATATAATTAAACTGATACCGGTTTTACTTTTCGTCAAAGAAATAGATGACCAACATTTCGTAGGGCTCGGTGCTAAGGCATTGTGTAAGGTGCTGCTGGCGTGCATCGTAGTAAAATGAGTCGCCTGTTTCCAGTATATATTCTTTGCCTTCGATGGTATATTTGGCAATACCTTTTAGCATATAATTAAACTCGTGGGCTTCTGTAGAAACATAACCTTTTTCTGAGTCCTGAGATTGTTTGTACAAAACAATATCTACCAGCCTGTTATTAATTTTAAAAGAGGTAATGCGATAATACTGCGAGCCTTTGGTAAACTCTTTTTCAAACAACTGATGTTCTGAGGCTTTTATTACAAGTGGTTCGTTGGAGGCTTCTGTTGCCAGGTTGTCAAAGAAATCGTTAAGGTCTACATGTAAAGATTTTATGATGCTTAATAAAACTGCCAGCGATGGTACAGTACGGCTATTTTCTATCTGCGAAATTAAACCTTTGGTAACACCAACATCTTTGGCAAGTGCTTCCAGTGTTATTTTCTGGTCTTTTCTTTTTTCCTTGATTCGGTTACTTATTTGCAGTATAATATCGTTACTCATATGGTGGTTTTAAGCATACACTAAAAATGATTATTATACACATTTAGTAATGGCATAATAATCATTTCAGGAAGGTAAGATATTTACTATTTGCTTATAGGTAGTATTAAATAACTGTAAACATATTTGGTATAAGGCAAGCGGTATTTATCCAGTGGCCATTCGCCCCAGCTATTGATACCACCAACACCCATTTGCTGCAGGTCTATATCAAGATGTATGCTGGCATCGTACTCCAGTTCGCCGCTATGTGTTTGCAATTTTTCGGGCCCCGGATATAACTGATCTGGGGCATAAGGCAATACATTTAAGTTTAATAAGGTATCGGTAGCTGCAATCATAATGCCGGTGCCATCTTTACGGGTAAGTTTTGCCCAGCGGATATCTGTTTTATTACCGCTTTCCTGAGGGCGTATATAAGGGTAGTACTGGTCTTTAATCAAGCCGTTATAATCCCCTATAAACGCAGCAGCTTTTCTATCCCAATAATTCTCTACCGGTCCGCGGCCATACCATTCTACGTTTATCAAATCAACCGTTAATTGCAGATGGTTACCAAATTTAAACAGCATAGTGTGTTTGCCTTTAATGGCATTGAAAGTGTTCGTTACTTTTATAGCTCCGGTACCATCAAATGCAAATTCCTGTGTTAAAGATGCATCGCCATTTAATAGCGTTTTTTCTACAGTAACAATTAGCCAGCCTTCAGCATTTTGGGTGCTGGCTTTCATACTTGTTAATACGGCATTGTTGCCGGCATCTTTCCATTCAAACATTCTCTTTTGCAAACCAGCACCAAAATCATTGTCGTTTGGTGGGCGCCAAAAATTTATTTGCGGCCCTTTATTGAATATGGTTTTATTACCCAGTTTAAAGGATATAAAATTGCCATTTTTATCAAATGCAGCAGTAAAACTTTTATTGCTTAATTGTAAAGATCCATCGGGCATGGTAGCCTGATTTATTTTTTTGGCAGAAGGGCTGTAGGCAAAATTAGTTCTCTCTGTAAGTTTAAATTCATCCCATGCCAATGGTGTATTGGCTTTTATCAGGCCTTCATCAGCTTTGGTAATGGCCGTAACCCTCAAATAATATTCATCATTTGCAGTCGGAAGGGTATAAGGTATTTGTATAGATACTGTTTGCCCTGGTGCCAAACTTTGAACGGCCAGATTGCCACTGGCAATTTCTTTACCCTGTTTTAGTAATTGCCAGGTATAATAAAAATTGTCAAGCGATTTAAAGCTGTAAGTATTTTTTATGTCAACCGTTTTTTTATCGTTCTGTAAGTTCATTTTTATGTATTGGTACACTTTACGCACTTCGTATGCGTGTGGGTTCCAACTACGTATCGGGTTTACAAGGCCATTACATAAAAAGTTGTTATCGCTAGGCGTGCCCGGTGGTCCCCAATCGCCGCCATAACCCCAAACCTGTTTGCCATTTTTTTCCAGATACATTCCCTGATCTACCCAATCCCAAATAAAACCACCCTGTAAGGAAGGATAGCGTTCAATAATGTCCCAATACTCTTTAAAGTTGCCATCGGTATTACCCATGGCATGTGCATATTCGCACATGATCAAAGGCTTGGTAGGGTTGTTAGTGGCATACCTCACCAATTCGTTGGGCGATGGATACATGGGGCAATAAACATCTGAGTTCCATTCCAGTTCAGCTCTTTCGTAGTGTATAGGTCTTGAGGCATCCATACCTTTTATCAGATGGTAGCCCTGATAAAAATTATAACCATTGCCAGCTTCATTACCCATGCTCCACATAATAATACAAGGATTGTTTTTATCCCGTAAAACCATGCGTTTCATACGTATTAAATGTGCCTGTTCCCAAACAGGGTTATTGGCCAGCGTTTTATCAATATCATAGCCCATACCATGCGATTCTATATTGGCTTCATCCACCATGTATAAACCGTATTCATTACACAGGTCGTACCAATAGTCATCATCAGGATAGTGGCTGTTACGTACTGCATTGATATTCATTTTTTTCATTTCAGTAATATCCTGCAGCATTCTTTCGCGGCTAATTACCTGATTGCTATACGGGTCACTTTCATGCCTGTTTACCCCTTTTATATAAATGGCTTTACCATTCACCAATAGCTGGCCATTTTTAATTTCGACATTCCTAAACCCAATTTTTTTATTAATTACTTCCACAGGTATTTTTTTCTCATTTAGCAGGCAAATCTGCAGGGTATACAGGGTAGGTATTTCGGCTGTCCATGCTTTGGCACCTGCAAATTGGTTATGGAAATGGAGTTCTGTTTTACTACCATTGATGCGTTTTAAACCAAATGTTTTTTGCAAGGTATCTATTATCACAACTCCATTTTCATCAATCAGTTTTACCTGTACTGCATAATTGTTTTTTGCTTCGGTGCTTTCGTTCCACGCCTGTACTTCAATATCCAGGTTGCCATCTTTAAACTGATTGGTAAGGGAAGGTTTGGCAAAATAATCGTACAAATGTGTTTGTGGGCGGGCATATAAATAGCAATCTCTGCTGATACCGCTTAAACGCCACATATCCTGGCATTCCAAATAACTGCCATCTGTCCAGCGCCTTACTTCCATGGCAATTAGATTGTCGCCTTCTTTTACATAATCAGTAATGTCAAATTCACTTTCCAGTTTACTGTCTTTACCCAGACCAACTTCTTTGCCATTTACATATAGCCTGAATGCAGATTTTACAGCACCCAGGTGTAAATACACTTTCATACCCTTCCATTGAACCGGAAGCATAAATGATTTTCTGTACCCGGCAGTTGGTTGATCAATACTATCTGGTATATCTGGCGGGTTAGGTTTTTTAGGCGAAAATTCGTAAGGTATATTGGTGTAAATGGGCGTTCCAAAACCTTTAAATTCCCAGTTGGCGGGTACCGGAAACTCGCCCCAGCTGCTGGCATTGTATTGCAGAGAGTAGAAATCCTGTGGTAATAATGCCGGGTTTTTTACCCACATAAATTTCCACATGCCGTTTATGGATAAATAGCGGTTGGAGTGTGCCGTATCTCCTTTGGCGGCCAATGCTTCATTTTCGTAGGGAAAATAATTGGCCCGCATGGGCATTCTGTTAATTTCCTGGATGGCAGGATTTTCAAACAAGGCATCGTAATGTGGCTGTGCAAATACAATAATTGTACAATTGACAGCAATTAGTAGGGAGAGTATTTTTTTCATACAACGGTTATATTACCCAAAGTAAAACAATGCTTTTTGTAATGGCAAAAAATGATATTAATAAGTAGGTATTTAAACAAAGGCAGGGGGTGACCCGGCCAGGAATAAGGGGCGGCATTACTTGCGTCGCACTCTTGTACTGCAGTAATACTATGGTGCTTTTTACCTGCTGCCATATAATCCGAACCCCGAACCGAGCGTGGCAAGTAAAGCTTAATAGCGCGGTGTACCCTGGCCCCAAAAAAATAGCCGGGCACAAAAAACCCCGCTTCATTTTACTGAAGCGGGGCTTTATTATAACGTAGAAAGAATTAGCAATTCGTATTAGTCTTCTACTTTTACTTTACCTTTTTGTTTGGCAATTACTTCCTCTGCAATGTTATTTGGTGCAGGGCTATAATGGCTAAACTCCATGGTAGAAGTTGCACGGCCACTTGATAATGAACGCAGTTGGGTAACATAACCAAACATTTCGCTCAAAGGCACTTTGGCTTTAATTACCTGTGCATTACCACGTGTGTCCATACCTTCCAGCATACCACGACGACGGTTTAAGTCACCTGTAACATCACCCATGTATTGGTCTGGTGTTACCACCTCCACTTTCATAATAGGCTCCAGCAAAACAGGTTTTGCTTTACGGGCTGCTTCTCTGTAACCGCCTCTTGCACAAAGCTCAAAGCTCATAGCATCAGAGTCAACCGCGTGGAAACTACCATCAAATACACGAATTTTCATGTTATCTACAGGGTAACTGGCCAACACACCTGTTGTCATAGCAAGTTTAAATCCTTTTTCGATCGCAGGAACAAATTCACGTGGGATAGAACCACCAAACAGGTTATTTACAAACTGGTAATGTTCTTTTGGATTAGCTGCCAGCCATTCAGCATCAGCAGGGCCTAATTCAAACTGAATATCAGCAAACTTACCACGACCACCGGTTTGCTTTTTAAGCACTTCACGGTGTTCTACAGTTGCATTAAAGGCTTCTTTATAGGCAACCTGAGGATTACCCTGGTTAATTTCAACCTTAAACTCACGTTTCATACGGTCTACAATAATTTCCAGGTGCAACTCACCCATACCACTTAAAATGGTTTGGCCGGTTTCTTCATCAGTTCTTACACGTAATGTAGGATCTTCTTCTACCAGTTTGGCAATAGCCATACCCATTTTATCAACGTCGGCCTGTGTTTTTGGTTCCACAGCTACAGAGATTACCGGTTCTGGAATAAACATGTTTTCCAAAACAATTGGATGGTTTTCATCGCAAAGGGTATCTCCGGTTTTAATTTCTTTAAAACCTACAGCTGCACCAATATCACCTGCTTCAATTTCAGGAATTGGGTTTTGCTTGTTGGCAAACATTTGCATAATACGGCTAATACGCTCGTTTTTGCCACTGCGCATGTTTTTAACATAAGAACCTGCATCTAAATGGCCAGAGTAAACCCTGAAGAATGCCAAACGACCAACGAATGGATCGGTCATGATTTTAAATGCCAATGCTGCAAATGGTTCTTTAGCATCTGGCATGCGCTTAATTTCTTCACCGGTTTCTGGGTCTGTACCTGTAATAGCACCTACATCAATAGGGCTGGGCAGGTAACGAACTACATTATCCAGCAAGGTTTGAACACCTTTATTTTTAAATGCACTACCGCAAAGCATTGGTACAATGCTAAGGTCAATAGTTGCTTTACGTACTGCTTCATGTACTTCATCCTCTGTGATGGTATTAGGATCATCAAAGAATTTTTCCATTAGTTTGTCATCATACTCGGCAACAGCTTCAATCAATTGTGTTCTCCAGTATTCAGCTTCCTCCTGCATATCGGCAGGAATTGGAATTTCTTTATAGGTTGCACCCTGGGTTTCGTTATCCCAAATAATGCCCTTCATTAAAATAAGATCTACAATACCTTTAAAATCATCCTCAGCACCAATTGGTAACTGTAATGGTACAGATTTGGCACCCAACATTTCACGCACCTGCTTAACAACGTTTAAGAAGTCAGCACCAGAGCGGTCCATTTTGTTAACAAAACCAATACGAGGTACATTATAACGGTTAGCCTGGCGCCATACAGTTTCGCTTTGTGGTTCAACACCATCAACCGCACTAAACAACGCTACCAGACCATCCAATACACGCATAGAGCGTTCTACCTCTACTGTAAAGTCAACGTGACCCGGAGTATCGATAATATTGAATTTGTACTTTTTAGTATCTGGTAAAGGTTTGCCCTGTGTAGTAGGGAAGCTCCAGTAGCAGGTAACCGCAGCAGAAGTAATGGTAATACCTCTTTCTTTTTCCTGTTCCATCCAGTCGGTTGTTGCCGCACCGTCGTGTACTTCACCAATTTTATGGCTCATACCGGTATAGTACAGAATACGCTCTGTACAGGTGGTTTTGCCCGCATCAATGTGCGCTGCAATACCAAAGTTTCTCTGTAATCTTAAGTCCGCCATGACTTTTTGTATTTGTATTTATTGTTTGTTTTGTATAATTCCGGCTTTATAACCCTGTGGGATCGTCTCTTGCGTCGCAATCCGTTCATCGTTCCGAACTTTTATGGGCAAAATGCAATGGCCCATTTTTTCGAGCCGCAAAGGTAAAGGAATTTAGCATACAGAAAATAGTTAAGCCAAACTTAACCTAAACACAGCCTTGAAGCTGCTGATTTATGCTTGAAACGGGCCATTATGGCCTAAAATGGTCCGTTGTTTTTACTCTATTTGGTGTTTAAGGTTCAAGCTTACTAGCTTGGGTATTATAATCCGGGATCAATTTTCCCAATTCAGGCTAAAAAAATATACTTCTTTGTAAAAGCTCCTGCCAATTTCTGCTTTGCAAAGACTCATTTTTTGTATTTTTAATAAATAACAATTGCATTAATTATTGTAATGTTAACTCTTTACGCCGTTTTCGCCTAAGTAAGTACTTAAAAAATTCTATGAAACAATTAGTATGAGCAGTAAATCCAATATTGAAATAGAGTTAAATAAGTCTTTGTATAATGGTATTCAAAGTAAAAAAGCATCCGGTTTTTTTTCCAATCCGAACGAGGTAATGATTTTCGTTATGGTTGTTGGGGCTATTTTTCTAAGCGAAATGATCATTATGCTTTTTTTAAAAGCACTGCCCGACCTATCCGAATGGGAGTCGGCTATTTTAGATGCTACTCTTTTATCTGTGCTGATTTTTCCTGTTATCTATATTTTTCTGTATAAACCGCTTAAGAAAAATATTGCCGCCCGTAGAAAAAGAGAAGCCAGTTATGCTTCCTTGATAGAAAGTATGGGGGAGGGTGTTGGTATTTGCAATAATGATGAACAATTCATATTTGCCAATATAGCAGCCGAAAAAATATTTGGAGTAGGCAGGGGCGAATTAAACGGTAAAAATTTAAAAGATTTTTTCACCAAAGAAAACTTCGATTTTATTACAAATCAAACGGCTCAGCGCCGCGAAGGGAAATTTAGCGTATACGAAACGGAAATTATTTTATCCGACGGTACACAAAAAAGTATCTTGGTTACGGCCAGCCCCCAAATAGAAAATGGTTTATTTATCGGCACATTGGGCATTTTCCGCGATATTTCAGATTTGAAAAAAGCGCAGGAAACCATACAGTACGAAAGAATGCTGCTTAGGGCATTAATTGATAATCTGCCCGATTCGGTATATGTAAAAGATATTGAATGCCGCAAGGTAATTGCCAATCCGGTAGACCTAAAATACATGGGTTTTGAGAAGGAGGAAGATGTATTGGGCAAAAACGATTACGACATTTATCCCAAAGAAATTGCCGACAGCTCATTTGCTGATGACCAGGCCGTATTTAAAACCGGTATGCCTCAGTTAAATAAAGAAGATTTTTTTATTGATAATAACGGGCAAAAGCGTTGGATGCTTAATTCCAAAGTACCCATTCGGGATGAAAAAGGAAAAATTATAGGGCTGGTTGGTATTGGAAGGGATATTTCGCACAAAAAAAATGAAGAAACCCGATTACAGTTAATGGAGTCGGTAATTACCAATACCACCGATGCTGTTACCATTACAGAAGTAGACCCCAATAACCACCGCAGGCATAAAATCATTTTTGTAAATGATGCCTATTCCAAAATAACAGGTTATAGCAAAGAAGAAGTGATAGGCAAATCGCCTAAAATATTACAGGGCCCTAAAACGGATAAAACTGAACTGCACCGGGTTGGTGAAAGTATCAAAAATTTTCAGCCCTGCCGGTTTGAAGTAATTAACTATAAAAAAAACAGAGAAGAATTTTGGTCCAGCATTTCCTTGTCGCCTATTGCCGGTAACAATGGGCAATACACACATTGGATTGCCATAAAACGGGATATTACAGATAGTAAAGCGCTGGAACAGGAATTTATTAGCGCCAAAGAAAAAGCCGAAGCCGGTAGTAAGGCCAAATCTGAATTTCTTGCCAATATGAGCCACGAAATCCGTACCCCGTTAAATAGCGTTATCGGATTTTCTGATTTGGTATTAAAAACACAATTAGACGAAACACAGGAACAATATATTTCTGCCGTATATAAATCTGCCAATTCTTTACTGGATATCATCAACGAAATCCTCGATTTTTCAAAAATAGAAGCGGGCAAACTGGAAATCGAAATTCATAAAACAGATATCCTGGAATTGGGTTACCAGATAGGCGATATTGTTAGTTTTCAGGCTTACGAGAAAAACCTTGAATTGCTCTTAAATATATCGCCATATGTACCACGGTTTATTTGGACAGATGCGGTAAGGATAAGACAAATACTTATTAACCTGTTAGGCAATGCAGTTAAGTTTACAGCCAAAGGCGAAATAGAATTAAAAATTGAATTACTCAGTAAAGCAGAGAATGATATTGGTTGTTTCCGTTTTTCGGTTAGGGATACAGGCATAGGAATTGACCCCAAAAACCAACAAAAAATATTTGAAGCCTTTTCTCAGGAAGATGCTTCCACCACCCGCAAATTTGGAGGTACGGGCCTTGGACTGGCTATTTCCAAAAAACTGTTATCACTTATGGGTAGCGAATTGCAGCTGCAAAGCATACCAGACGAGGGGAGCACTTTCTTTTTTGAACTCTGTACCAAAACAATGGAAGGCGATCCCATAGAATGGAAGAATACACATCAGTATAAAAATATATTATTGGTGGATGATAATACCAATAACCGCCTGCTCGTAAAAGATATGCTGGCCCTAAAACAAATAAATACTAGAGAAGCCGAAAATGGGTTACGGGCTATTGAGTTTTTAAAAGCGGGTATCGAATGTGATGCAGTAATTATGGATTACCATATGCCCCAGATGGATGGCTTGGAAACCATAAAATATATCAGGCAAACCTTGCAAATTACTGCTGAAAAACTGCCCATCATTTTGTTGCACAGCTCAGCAGATGACAAGGAAATTAACGATACCTGTAAATCATTTGGGGTAATACAAAAATTGGTGAAGCCAATAAAAATGCAGCAACTGTTTGAGTCTCTTTCAAAAACTGATGCACATCAAAAGCAGCTTAATGCACAAACCGACTCGACAAGTGGTACAACCAATAAAAGTAGCTACAAAAACAGCTATGTTAAAGTGCTGGTGGTAGATGATAATGCCTTTAATATTATGCTTATTACAGCCATGCTGGGTGAACTTTTGCCCAATGCCACCCTTATAGAAGCCACCAATGGTAAAGAAGCGTTCGACCGCTTCAAAGAAGAGTATCCCGATATTGTTTTTATGGATGTGCAAATGCCCGAAATGAACGGCTATCAGGCAACTGCCGCTATAAGAAATATTGAAAAGGGTAGCCGTGTACCCATCATAGCATTAACTGCCGGTGTGTTAAAAGAAGACCGGGATAAAAGCCTGGAAGCTGGCATGAACGATTTTGTAGCAAAGCCCTTTGTAATAGAAACCATTGAGCAGGTTTTGGAAAAATGGTTAATTACCAAGCCTAAAAATTTTAATTTAAACTGGGATATTTAATCCGTCTCAATTGATTCAAAATAATTTATTGGCCCGGCTTATAGATTACATTTCAACTTTACTTGCGTCGCACACTTGTACGTTCTGTTTATAAATGTGCTTTTACCCTAGTGAAACGGCGAGGGCATTTTTTAAGCAAGATGCACATTGCGGCATAAAAAAAGGCAGTGTAAAACCACTGCCACTTTTTCCCGTTTATATTTGCCCCTTATAATTTGGATCAAAATCTATCATCCATTCAATGCCATATTTGTCTCTAAACATCCCAAAATAGGTACCCCAGGGACTGTCTGAAATAGGCATTTCAACCTGTCCGTCTACTGAAAGCCCATTGAATAATTTGTCAGCTTCTTCCTTGCTTTCTGCACTAATTACAATTTTGCTTCTGTTCTCATTTTCATTTGTTGTTCCCAGTATTTCAGGTACATCATTAGCCATTAAAACGCTGTTTCCAATGGGTAAAGCAATATGCATTATTTTGTTTGCCTCATGCGGTGCTACCGGGAATTCATCACTTGCCAAATCTTTAAAACGGATAATTTTTGCAAACGCTCCGCCAAATACTGATTGGTAAAAATTGAATGCTTCCTCAGCATTGCCGTTGAAATTAATGTGTGGATTAATACTTGCCATAATGGTTAATTGTTAGATGATTAAATTGTTTACTAATGTTTTAGATGTATGTAAATCGAAAATTATTTTTATAGCCTGGCCAATAACTTTTCCAGGTTGCTCATGGTTAATGTAAATCCTTCTTTAAAGCCTTTTTCCACCATCATTTCCAATATGGCCAGCGATGTATATTGTATGGTGATGCTAACCATGGTAATACCATTGGCTTCACTAAAGTTCAGGTTATTTATTGAGCCATAAAATGCCGGGTTAACCTGTTCATCCTTATCGCTAAAGCCAGAAATATATTGCAGGTTGCTCATCGGTGTAATTACTGTATAGTCCTGAACCGAATAGTGCTCCAGCCCTTCCGGACTTACCATTTTATAAAATCTTCTTCCACCAACTATAAAGTTCATGTAAATGGTGTGTGCGGTAAATGGTGCCGGTGCCCCCCATTGATCAAGAATGTCAGGTTTGGTAAACGCATCCCAAACTAATGCAAGCGGGGCAGCAAATTCACGGTGTATAAAAATGGTATTCGCTGTTTTGTCAACAGTAAAATCAAATAGTAAATTGCTGGTCATTTTTGTTGGTTTTGCAGGGTGGATAATACTTTATCAAGCTGGTTAAATTGCGATTCCCATATTTTCCTGAACTGTGCCAGCCAATTATCTAACTCCTGCATTTTTTTTGGGTTTAAATGGTAATAAATTTCCCTGCCAACAGGTGCTGGTTTAATCAGCTCGCATTCCTGTAATACCTTAATGTGCTTCGATACTGCCTGCCGGCTCATATCAAATTTGTCTGCCATGGCATTGGGCGTTAAAGCCTGCAGGGCAATTAAGGTTAAAATAGCCCTTCGTGTGGGGTCGGCTATTGCCTGAAAAATGTCTTTTTTCATTACACTGTAATTAAATATGCAACTTGCTGGTTGCAAATATATATGCAACTTTTTAGTTGCGCAAATTTATTTTCAATAATTTCTACTGGACTAAAATGTAAGTAAGGCCTTTATTGATAGCATAGGCCATACCTTGTAAAGCGTATGCGGTAACTATTATACTGCTCAACACCCATCCGCTACTCCAAATTTGGGGAAACGCCTTTGCAGTAAAACCAATATTTTGGGCCAGGCCGCAGATTCATTTGGCAGCATTACTTGCGTCGCACACTTGTACGGTTGGATTATATATTGAGCTCCTTTCTTTACCTAAATGGGGCAGTTAGCGGCGTATGACAAAAGCAGAAAAACATACTGGATATAATACAAGTTCAATGGTATTTATTAAAAAATATTTATTACCCGTATAACTGGTTATATTATAAATATACAGTAGCGCCCAGCCTGTAAGTATACACTTTTGTAGTAAAGTTTGGCCCCCAAAATGCGTTCACTTTAAACTTATTCGGGGTAATAATTTTGTTCAGATTCAATTCTCCGCTCCAAAATGTTTTCCAGTTACCATTTGTACTTAAAAATGCAGGCGTTGGATTAATAAACAAAAAAGTTGATTTGTTGAATGCGTAGCTGGCATTGAACTGCAGGCCTGCACCATCACTGGCAAACTTCAATGCTTCGGGAATTAGGTCTGTACCTGGCTTGGTAACATGTACATAACTTATACCGGGGAAGATGGATAATTTTTTACTCAGTATAAATCCACCAACTACACCTGCTGCGAGTGACCAGCTACTGCTACCCAGCCCGTTTTTATAAGAGCCTGTAGGCAGGCTTATATCAGCAAAAGGGGCAATGGCAATAAAAGATTTTGAAATATTTCTTTTAACGGCATTGTAGTAACGAATGCGCATATCTCCTGCACCAAATTTTGAAGAGAGGTCATTGTAAAGCAAAGGTAGTTCTACCAGAAAAAGGTTATCAGGATTTAATGCATATTGAACATTAACTCTTGCACCAATAAGGTTCTGCGTTTTACCACTTTGATATTCGAGGCCTGCATTTACCTGTGTATAAAGGTTGGTGGGTTTTGATGGATCAACGGTTTGTTTTACCACTGCTGAGTCTTGAGCAAACACTGCTGTTGCAGATAATACCAAAAGAAAAATAATGAATTGTTTTTTCATGATTGTGTTTTATTTGATCAATATGATATCTTTTGAGTAAAAATTTTGTCTTTTATCAATTGATTAACTGTAGATTTAGCAAAAGCATCGGCTAATTTATTTGACCCTTTTTTCAAGGAACCGGTAAGTGCCATACTCCATTGCATAGATGTGGTTGAGCGGTTATAAAAGGTAGCCGTTGCATGTAATGTGCTTACCGTTTTTGTTCCACCTGCAATAGGAACATTGCCCCCAATAAACCCCCTGAATATTCCCAGTTTTACCGGTATCCCCAAAGAAGCATCAACCGAAGGTGTTTTTTTGTATTCAGTGCTGTTTCCTGTAATCGTATAAACAATTAATGCATCAGCCTCAAGTTTATCTGCTTTAGCAATTAATGCATCTTCTGATACCAGGTCTGATTCAGAAATATTCGAATAAGCAGGTATTGCACTAAAGCCTTTGTCATTCAGCATTTTTACGGTACCGTCTTCTAACTGCCTTTTAATAAGATCATCTGAAACCTTTGCCAGAACAATTACTTTACGGTATAATTCAGGTTTATACTCAGGCGATTTCCACGATGATTGTGCTACCGAAATTGTTGAGACAAGCATTATGCAGAAAAAAGAAATAATCAACTGCTTCATATTTGTATCTTATATGGTTTAAAATTTAGTTTGCCAGCTAAAATATTTTTGTAATGCCCAAGCCAATTGCCCAGGAATTGTAGGCATTTACTTTATAATCGTTAGTTATAAGTGCATTTAACTCCCAATTTTTATTAATATGGTAACCATACTCAATCCCAGCCCTTAACAGAAATAAATTTCCTGTATGGGCAAACTCTTCTCCCGGACCCAGCATAAAACTAAAATGCTTACCAGGTTTGTATGATACCATTAAGGCTGAGGCAATTGGGTAACTTCTTTCCAGTGTTTTATTACTACTGCTTCTATGATCTTCTACTTCAAAATCTTCTACTACAATATCGTTATGTAATCCAATTGCCCATTTTTGGCTGAACTTATAATTATAATTCAGGCCCCAGGAAGCAAGTGATAACCATTTCTTATCACCATTTGCCTTGATACCTGTAGTAATTTGTGTGTGGCTTACCACAAGGCCCAATGAATGGTGTGCATGAAATGTTTCTTCAGCATGTTGTGCAGAAAGTTTTATTGATATTAAAAGGAATACAAACCCTACAAACAGTTTTTCTAACATACATAACATATTAAATTGAATAAGCGATTTTATGAATCAGGCTGACATTAAAATGGCACCTGTTGCTGTGTCGCACACTTATATGCTTTGTTCTTTGTTCAGCAGTGATAAGAAAGTATAATTGTGCGACGCAACAGATGCCCCATTTTTTAATCAAATGCCGGGTAAATAAAAGAAATTATTTACTACATTAATGACCAACTATATTTTGAAAATTAAAATATAGCCATTGAATCTTTTATTTTTTATATATCGTTTTACCTTCTTTGATTGTTTCCAGCACAACAATATCCTTTAAATTCATTGGATTAATTTTCAATGGATTTTGATCCAGTACCACCATATCGGCCAGTTTACCGGTTGATATGGTACCTTTTTGATTTTCTTCAAAAAACTGTTCTGCACCCCATATTGTGATAGATTTCAATGCTTCATAGGGTGTTAATCTTTCATCTGGGCCCATCACGGTGCCACTGCGGCTTACACGGTTTACGGTTGTCCACATAATCATCATCAGGTTAGGTAAAGCAACAGGTGCATCGGTATGGCTGGTAACCCGTATACCTTTATTCAATGCCGACTTTATGGGGCTGATTTGTTGCGCTTTATCTGGCCCGATAATTTGTTTGTACCAATCGCCCCAATAAAAAGTATGCATGGGAAAGAAAGATGCCACCAGATCATATTTTTTAATACTGTCCAGTTGATCCATTCTTATCAATTGGCCGTGTATTAAAATATTCCTTCTGTCCTTGTTTCCGTATTTGGCAGTAGCTTTATCCAGCGCCCTGAACAATTGGTCAGCTGCCGCATCCCCATTACAATGCACTTTTAATTGCCAGTTATTGGCAAATGCGGTATCAACAATTTTTTGCACATCTTCATCTTTAGGAATGGCCGGATAACCTTTATAACCTAATTTTTGCCCATCCGGTGGCACTAAATAAGGTAGGGTACGCCAAGCTGTTCTTCCCTGAGGAGATCCATCAAGCGTAAGTTTTAAGCCTTCAATTCTATAATGATTTGTATACTCTTTACTATACCATTCACTCCGCATATATTCAGGAACGGAATAGTCAATCCAGGAGTTAATATCAATATACATTTTACCTCTGCTGGCATAGTCGGCCATAAGTAAGTGATTGCCGGTAGCACGGCCTTCGGTGCAGGTAGTATAACCATAGCTTGCCGCCAATTTTTGTCCAGCATCCATAAACATATCACTCATTTCTTTTTGAGGAGGCGCAATTAGTTTCATCATATGCGGAATAGCAGCCAATTCTTCCAATACTCCATTTGGAGCCTTACTTCCTTTTACTCGCCTTATAACGCCACCGGCCGGATCTTTTGTGGCGGCGGTTATACCCAACACCTCCAACGCTTTTGTATTTACACTACAAAAGTGGCCAGAGATATGTGTTATCATTACAGGGATATCTTTAGAAACTTTGTCCAAATCTTCTTTTGTAGGAAAACGATTTTCTTTTAGCACTGCATCATCAAAACCAGTACCCATAATCCATCCCTGCGATTTGTCGGTACCGTTTTTCTGATGCCATGTTTTCAGTTCATTTATTAAATCATCAATTGAATTGCAATTGCCATCGGGAGATGCCAGTAAATTAGCATAAATAGCCTGCGCACCTAAGGCAAAAAAATGGCAATGACCATCAATAAAACCTGGTACCAGGGTTTTGCCCTGCAAATCATTCATTGCGGTGCTGTCACCTTTCATTTTTTCAGCTTCGTTTTTGCTACCCACAAAAACAATTTTACCGGCCTTTACAGCAATAGCTTCGGCATATATAGCACTATCGCCTTCCATGGTTACAATATCGCCATTATAATAAATGGCATCTGCTGCATTTTCTTGTGCAGCATTTTTTGCAGGCTCATTACATGCTGCAAATGCAAGTAAGGTGGCAGCAGAAATGATGGTTAGAAATTGTTTCATTAAAATATATGTTTTATTAAAAATACTAAAACCATATTATCTTTTTAAGCCAGGCGATATATATTTTTTCATGGTTCCTTGCGTCGCACACTTGTACGGTTGGATTATTAATGGGGCTTTTATAAAGGCTGACAATTATGTAAGCCAATTGTGGGAGGATTATTAATTATGGGTAAAAAATTGGGGGCAGTGGAGAACCATTGCCCCTTTTTCTTCCTAAAAACTTAAAATTTAAATGCCAGTATAAATTTATTAATTTTTGTTTTTCAATGGTATAATCTTAGTGATTTTATCCTATAAGTTTTTCAATAGTGCTGGTGCTGCATATTAATGTAGTGTATGGTTTATAATGGCTTTTGCTAAAGCACTAATGAGCTAGGCTGTAACGGCTTTACTGTATACTTTCGCCAGAATGGGGGTAATACAAGTGAACTTCCTTTTCAACTGCTTTCTGCTCCGTAGGAGCAACCTGTTTATAGCACCAAAAATAATTGGTGAATTCAATGGCTCCGTAGGTGCCTCCTCCCTTCTCCTTAATCAAAAAAATCAAACAGATACATTTGTGAAAATGTATTTGACATATATAATATTTAATTACGAGGCACCTACGGAGCCTTAAAAAATCCATCATATATTTTCTATAAACAGGATGCTCCTACGGAGCCAAAGCCTATTTCTTTTTTTCTCCTTTACAAATAGGCCTGTTGTGTATTTACCGTATCATTCGAATAAAAACTCCATTCGTTTGGTTTCGTTTATAAATGGTTAGGGGTGCTAATACAAGTGAACTTCCTTTTCAACTGCTTTCTGCTCCGTAGGAGCAACCTGTTTATAGCACCAAAAAAAATTGGTTAATTCAATGGCTCCGTAGGTGCCTCCTTTCTCCTTCTCAATCAAAAAAATCAAACAGATAATTCTCTTCAAAAGAGATTTTAAACTTTTCAAGCATTTCAAGATATTCTTGCCTGAAAGTTCTTTTTTGATGATGGCTCTCCTGATTGATAATATAATTAATTACCCTGTCAATATGGGAATACGAATACGAAAAAACACCATAACCTTCCTGCCAGCTAAATCTTCCTTTAATCCATTGCTTATCATTAATAAACTCGTTACTCTCAACCTTTATTTCTTTGATAAAATCTGATATTAAAACAGATGGTTTATACCCTACAAATAAATGCGTATGATCTGGCATACAATGTATACCAAGCATTTTGGCTTTTCGGTTTTGGACAAGACTTGTGATATATTTATGTAATTCTTCTTTATGTGCCTTAGGTATAAGGGATTCCCTGTGTTTAACAGAGAATACGAATTGAAGATAAATCTGTGAAAATGTATTTGCCATAAATTATATTTATTAGGAGGCACCTACTGAGCCTTAAAAAATTCCTCCTATTTTTTCTATAAACAGGATGCTCCTACAGAGCCAAAGGCTATTTCTTTTCCTTTGTAAATAAGGTTGCTGTGTATCTATCATACAATTTAAATAAAAATTCCATTCTTTTGGTTTCGTTTATAAATGGTTAGGGGTGCTAATACAAGTGAACTGCCTTTTTCGCTACTGTTGGCGTCCCCGCCAACTGCCTTTGCTTCAATCAAATCACCGCTAAAAGCTCAATAAACAATCCAACCGTACAAGAGTGCGACGCAAGTAAGGCCCAATAGATAATTAAAAGTCTGGCTAATAAGCACATAATTTATTGTGCAATCGCTTCGTTTTATGAAAGGTATTATATGGTAATATGCTTTGAGCCGGGTAATTAATTAAAATCTAATACCAGCTTAACGCATTAGGGCTAACTTTAATAAACAATCCAATAGGTAATATTTATATTTGTGCTATAAATCCTAAAAGAAAAACTACGTGGTGCGCATGAAACAACTATTTTTTGTTTTACTACTTACTATTACGGCCTTTACAACCCGGGCACAGCATTTTAATAACGAATGGATAGATTACGGTAAAACTTACTACAAGTTTAAAGTGGGGCCTTTTGGTTTGGATATAACTGCATCGCCCATAAAAAAGGGCGTAGTGCGTATTACCCAACCTACTCTGGCTGCCAGCGGATTGGGGAATATTGATGCCGAAAATTTTCAGTTATTAAGGGAGGGTAAAGAAGTGCCCCTGTATATTTCTAAACCTTCGGGCATATTAACATCAGCCGACTATATAGAATTTTGGGGCGAAATTGCAAATGGTAAAGTTGATAAAGCCTTATACCGGGATAGCGCCTTACAATTAAGTGATTATTGGAACCTGGAAACAGACTCGGCAACCTATTTTTTAACGGTAAATGCCGGTATTGCCAATAAGCGGTTTGTAAATACCATCAATAATATTGCCGGTGTATCCATTGCCCCTGATAAAAATTTTACCTATACCATTGGCCGTTATTTTAAAGGCAGCCTTAACGAAGGTTATGGCATTTTTGTAGAACAAAGATTGTATTCATCCTCTTACGATAAGGGCGAAGGTTATATGAGCCGGCCTATACGTCGCAACGGATCTCCATTGGGTAATGTACAATTGCCACAAACATTTTTTCCCTTACAACTGGATACCACAGGGCCACTAATGACGGCCCGTTTTACATTAATGGGTAACAGCCCCTACGACAGGGAAGTAAAAATATTAATGAACGGCGATTCGCTTACACAGTTTCCGATGGGGTATTTTAACTCGGCCAAATTAACCATTGACACCCTATCGCCTAAAAGGTTAAAAAGAGACTCAGTTACATTTATGATTCAAAACATAACTGATGTAAATGAGGACGAAATGAAGATTGTGGTGCTGGAACTGCAATACTCCCGCCTGTTTAATTTTGGCAATGCCAGTTCTTTTGAATTTACGCTTCCGGCATCAGATACAGGCCGGTATATTAAAATAACCAAGTTTAACCGCGGTAGCAGTGATGCCGCATTATACGATATTACCAATGGCAAAAGATATATTGCCAATACCGCCATTACAGATACGCTGCAGTTTTTTCTGGAGCCTTCGGCAAGCGATTACCAGCTTGTTTTGGTAAAGGCAGATGGCTCAACCGCAAAAACGATTAGCAGCTTGCAGCCAAGGCAAATGGTTAATTATGCGGATGCCGCCAATCAGGGTAATTATTTGATTATTTCCAATCCCTTGTTGTATGGTAGTGGTAATAGCAATTATTTACAACAATACAGTGATTACAGAAGCTCGGATAGTGGCGGGCATTTTAATACAAGAATAATTGATATTGAGCAACTGGAAGACCAGTTTGCATATGGTATTATCAAACATCCACTGTCGGTAAAAAACTTTTTACAATATGCCCGAACCAATTTTGCTGTACCTCCGGCCTATGTTTTTTTGGTAGGTAAGGGTATTAGCTATACAGCTTACAGGGCAGCAGGTACAGTAGCATCTGTTGTAACACAAACCAATCTGGTACCTGTATTTGGCAGTCCGGGTTCTGATAATTTGCTTAGCTCAGCAAATTACGATCCAACGCCGGCCACACCTATTGGGCGTTTATCAGTAATTAATCCAGATGAAATTGGGGCATACCTGGCAAAAATAAAAACCTACGAAGCGGCACAAAGAGATACCACCCAAACCCTGGCCAATAAGGCCTGGATGAAAAAGGTAATTCAGTTGGCAGGTGCCAACGATCCTTTGATTGGCGTAACCATTGATAATGCTATGCGTAATTATGGTAAAACTATTACCGATACACTTTTTGGCGCCAACCTGATTAACTATAGTAAAACTGCAGACCCAACTGGCTACCCAAAAGCCGTTATTGATTTTACCAATGAGTACAATGATGGCAGTGGATTGGTAGAGTATTTTGGTCACTCCTCAGCGAGTAATATTGATTTCAGCCTTGATAATCCCGCCAATTACACCAATACTGGTAAATATCCCTTGTTTATTGTAAATGGATGTTTGGCCGGTAATATTTTTGGGTATGAAAGTAACAGGCAAACCTTACGTTCTACCTTGTCAGAGAAATTTGTGTTAGAGCCGGGCAAGGGTGCTATTGGCTATCTTTCATCCAGTAGTTATGGGGTAGTAGATTACCTGGATATTTTTACACAGCAGTTTTACAATTCCATCGCCACCACGCAATATGGTAAAGCTTTTGGTCAGGTAACAAAGGAAGCCATTGCAAAGAGCTTGCAGGTAACCACCCTGGATGATTTTTATGGCCGTATGCATGCTGAGCAATATACTTTTAACGGAGACCCTGCCTTGGTGTTAAACTCTTTTGCAAAACCTGATTATATTATTGATGCAGCCAGGATAAGTAGTACCCCGGGTTATTTAACTACGGCCAATGATTCGTTTACTGTACATATACCTGTTTATAATTTGGGTATTGCCAAAAATGATTCAGTACATTTTTCTTTAGAACGGAAATTCCCCAATGGGGTAAGTGTTACTGCCTATAGCAAAATGCTGCCAGCTATTAAACAGGCTGATACACTGGTGATTACTTTGCCCATCGTAGGAAACAGGGATAAAGGCACTACCACCTTAACTGCTTTGATTGACGATACTAAAACCTTTGCAGAATTAAGCGAAAACAATAATACGGCCAGCATATCCGTAAAAATATCTGCTGCAGACTTGTTGCCGGTGAGTCCTTATAATTTTTCAATTGTAAATACCGATGTGGTAAATCTGGCAGCTTCCACTGCTTATGCATTTGATTCGCTTACACAATATGTAATGGAACTGGATACTACAGTGCTATTTAATTCTCCGGTAAAACAAACGGCACAAACAGTTTCCACTGGTGGACTAATTGGGTTTAATAATATTGCGCTGGGCTTAAATAACACGGTGTACTTCTGGCGGGTATCAGAAGACAGTGCCGATAAACATTGGAATACTTTTTCATTTACACATAGTAATCCGGGGAATAGCGGGTTTCAGCAATCACACTTTTATCAGCATACTGAATCTGCTTTTAATGGGCTGGCTGCTGATACGGCTACACGCAGTTTTACATTTTCGCCCTCATTTTCCAACCTTTTTGTCTTGCATTCCATATTCCCCACAAGCGGATTAGAAAATGGACAGTTTAGTATTGCTGTAAATGGTTCTATTATTACATGGAGTGCCTGTGTAGGCAGTTCAATCATCTTTAATGTGTTTGATCCGCTAACGTTTAAACCTATCCTAAATACTACCTCGCCGTATAATGCCGGTGCCATTTGTGATAGTATGCGCCGCTATAATTTTGAGTATAGTACACAAACAGCTGCTACCCGAAAAAATGCTATGGACTTTATGGATAACTATGTAAAAAATGGTTATTACGTAGTAGTAAGAAAGATTTACGATCAGGGTAACAGCGATTGGGCACCTACCGTTTGGGCAAAAGATACTGCCTTGTATGGCAGTAGAAATTCCCTCTACCACAGGTTAAAAGATCAGGGCACCCAAATAGATTCATTTACCTATGCACGTACTTTTATTTTTGTATATAAGAAAAATGATGCAGCCGGTTTTAAAACATTATCTGTGTTGTCAAAGGGCTTATACGATAGAATCAGCCTGTCTAATAATATGGCCATTCACGATACAGTGGGTACCATCACATCGCCAAAATTTGGGCCGAGCAAAAAATGGAATAAGGTAACCTGGAATGGAAGTGCATCCAATGCCAATGCTATCAGCAGGCTAGATATAATTACGATAGATACTGCAGGTAAAGATTCGCTTTGGTATACCATCGATACAGCTACGCATAGCTTTGATATTACGGCTATTGATGCTGCACAATACCCTTATGTACAGTTAAAAATGCATACACAGGATTCTGTTACCTTATTACCTTATCAGCTACAACAATGGAGTGTAGAATTTGAACCGGTACCTGAAGGTGCCATTGCCACCAACCTGGGTAGCATTTTGCCAGATACTCTTTCGTTTAACCATGGCACCAATATTACCTATGATAGTTTAAAAGGCGATGTGGTGTTTAAAAATATCAGCAGCAGCAATTTTGACTCGCTTTCGGTTAAACTAATTTTGTACAACCAAAATAACCAGGCTTTGCCTTTTATTATTCCTAAAGTAAAACCTTTACCCGCAGGCGATACCGTGCACATTGCTTTTAATATAAACGTTACTGCTTTGCCGGCTGGGGTGTATAATCTTTATCTGGAAGTAAACCCCAATAACGACCAGCCTGAACAATACCACTATAATAACTTTCTGTATCATTATGTAGCTATAGACAGGTTGGGCGCATTACCTGTACAGTTAATTAATTTTACGGCAAAACCTGTAGGTAAAACAGTGCAACTGCAATGGCTGGTTACGCAGGAGCAGGGTGTAGCAAATTATACGGTTGAAAACAGCACTAACGGCACCAGTTTTACGCCTATCGCAGTAATAAAAGCTTCAACCTTAAACAGCAACCAAAAGCAATATGGATATACCCATACCCAACCGGTAAATGGTAACAATTTTTACAGAATAAAAATCACAGATGTAGATGGCAAAATAGCATATTCCCCCATCAAAAATATTCCGTTTAGTTTTGCGGGTATACAGCTATATCCCAATCCTGTAAAGGATTTGCTCCACATGGTTGCTGCTGGCAATACTACAATTTCATGGCAGTTGTTCGATGTGGCAGGCAGGTTATTATTACACCAGTCGTTTAACGGAAGTACAACTGTTAATGTAAATAAACTGGGGCCCGGTATTTATGTGTTGCAAATAAATAATGGCACGCAAAAAACTACGTATAAAATAGTTAAGCAATAATTGCACGCACATGAGTTGTATAGCGCAGGCAACAGCAAATAACTGTTGCCTGTATTTTTTGGTGCAATATTTTATGGTCCCGGCTTTTACCTATAGCCGGTCTTTACTTGCGTCGCACACTTGTGCTGTAGCAAAAAAATGGGCAAACAATACAATTTACCTGTATTACCATGTATAATTATTTATCTTTCCCTTTTGAAATATTAGAACCAGAAAACGATGCATATGAACAATATAATCTCAGGCCTTAGACAAAAAGCATGTTTTGTAATTAAAAAAAGTTCCGCAGTATTGTTGCCGTACAGGAGTGCGACGCAAGAGTTGACCAATAAGCATTCCACAGCCGGGCTAAAAAAATGGCTGTTTATATTTTTAGCCAGCTGTCTGTGGCTGCAAAATTTTGCCCAACAGGTAACCATACCCATTGAAACAGCAGGAAATGCACTGATACTGCAAACGGATAAGTTAAACAGGCTGGGCATTGTTTATTTTGGCAAAAAACTATCTGATGCAACTGAGTATGCGGCCATTACCAAACAATACAATACACAGGACGATAATGCCGGCATTTACAACAATGCCTACACCCCGTCTGGCACCTGGAACCTGGTTGAACCCGCTATTCAAATTACCCATGCCGATGGCAATGCATCGCTGGAGTTAAAATATATTAGTCACAACACCAATCGCATTGATGATAATACTACACTTACCAGTATTGTTTTAAGAGACCCTGTGTATGCTGTAGATGTGACTCTTTTTTATAAAACCTGGGCCAAAGAAAATGTAGTAGAGCAATGGACAACCATTAAAAACAATGAAAAGAAAGCCATTCAGTTACAGAAATACGCATCAGCCAATCTGTATTTCATGAAAAATAATTATTACCTAACGCATTACAATGGTGGCTGGGGCCACGAAATGAACCCGGAAACTGATGTGTTATCGCATGGTATAAAATCTATTGATACAAAGTTGGGTACAAGGGCCAATTTATTTGAGCCGCCAACATTTATGGTATCTTTTAATAAACCTGCCACCGAAGACGAAGGCAATGTATTGCTGGGGCAGCTGGCCTGGTCAGGGAACTTTAAAATAGATTTTGAAGTAGACTCACACAATGGCTTACGCCTTATTGCCGGTATTAACCCTTATGCATCTGCCTATAGTTTAGCTGCGGCCAAAGATTTTCAAACACCTTCTTTTATTTATACATTCTCCTCTAACGGTTTGGGCGAAGCCAGCCGTAACCTGCACCACTGGGCAATTAATTACCGGTTGCTGGATGGCAAAGGCCAGCGCCTTACCTTATTAAATAACTGGGAAGCTACTTATTTTGGTTTTGATGAAAACAAACTGGCAAGCCTGTTTAAAGGCGCCAAAGATATTGGAGTAGATATGTTTTTACTGGATGATGGCTGGTTTGGCAATAAACACCCAAGAAATGCAGATACTGCTGGTCTTGGCGACTGGCAGGAAAATGTAAGTAAACTGCCCCATGGGTTAGGTTATTTGGTAAAAGAAGCCAAAGCCGCCGGCGTTAAATTTGGTATTTGGGTAGAACCAGAAATGGTAAACCCCAAAAGTGAACTATACGAAAAGCATATTGATTGGGTACTTAGGCAGCCCGAAAGACCAGAAACCTATTTTAGAAACCAGCTGGTATTAGACCTTGCCAACCCCGAAGTACAAAATTTTGTGTATGGCATTCTTGACACCATTTTTACCAAAAATCCTGAACTGGCCTTTGTAAAATGGGATTGTAATGCAGTGATATACAACGCCTATTCGGCTTATTTGCAAAAGCAAAACCTGCCTCAATCGCAGTTGTATGTAGATTATGTAAAAGGTTTGTATAAAGTGCTGGAAAGGTTAAGGGCCAAGTACCCCACCATTCCCATGATGTTGTGCAGCGGTGGTGGTGGAAGGGTAGATTACGGTGCCCTGCAATATTTTACTGAGTTCTGGCCCAGCGATAATACCGACCCAATGGAACGCATTTTTATGCAATGGGAATATTCTTATTTCTACCCCGCCATTGCAACCTGTAACCATATTACAGACTGGAGTAAGCGCCCCCTGAAATTTAGAACAGATGTTGCCATGATGGGCAAAATGGGCTATGATATTGTAGTAAATAATTTAGATGCCAAAGATCTTCAGTTTAGCAAGCAGGCGGTGGCCACCTATAATTCAATAAAGGAGATAATTTGGCATGGCGATTTATACAGGCTGGTAAACCCCAAAGAAAACCCATTGGCATCGCTGATGTTTAGCAGTGCAGATAAAAGCCATGCAGTTATTTTTAATTATCTGGTAAATGACAGATATATGATGACGGCCACGCCAACACCCATTGCATTAAAAGGGTTGGACGCCAATAAAAAATACACGGTAAAAGAAATCAATGTATACCCCGGTACTTTTCCGGGTGTAAACCCTACCAAAGTATATTCCGGCGATTTTCTTATGACGGTAGGCATTAACCCCAATGTAAACCTGGGCAGAACAAGCGTAATCCTCGAAGTAAATGAGGTAAAATAAAAGCCAATGCAATACAGCTAGTGGCAGCTTTACTTGCGTCGCAATCCGTTCATCGGTTGGTTATTAATCGGGCTTTAACACAAATAATAAAAAAGGTATGAATTGCGATTCATACCTTTTTTATTAGCTTATTCTCAGTAATTAACTCTTTAGTTTATTCACCAGATCAACATATTCCTGCATAGCAGCTTCTTTTGTTTTACCGGCCAACGCCCTCCAGGCATCGTATTTGGCTTTGCCAACAAAATCAAAAGGATTGTCTGGTACATTTTCGGCACCGGCATCTCCATTGGTGGCCTGTTTAAATAGCGAGTACAGTTGCAACAAAGTTTCGTTAGAAGGTTTTGACGACAATAGTTTGCTAGCGGCCTGGGCTTGTACAAAAAGTTCATTCAGTTCCATAAATCGGGTATTAATTTATTTACAAGGTATAAAAACTTATTTACTTCAATTCATCCAGCATTTTTTTGCCCTCTTCTTTTCGTGCTGCATCATCAAAAGTTCTGTTAGGCAATTTAATTAGTTTGTTTAGCATTTCTATGGCTTTAGTGGGCTGGTGGTTGTATTGGTATACTTTAGCAAGGTCTAACATATTAGCAACAAAATACTGGTCAAGGGCCCGGCATTTTTCCATATAAAAAATGGCGCTGTCAATTTCAGATTTTGGCAACCCGCCATACAATGTTTTTACCGCTGCTTTTTTAACCCAGTTAAGGTTAACCATTTCAAAATGCCATTTACCCAGTGTATAATTGGCTTTTGCATGGCCGGCATTTATGGTTAATGCTTTATCGGCATATAATTTAGATTGCCGTACATATTCAACAAGTTTTTTATTATCCTCTTCTACCTCGGTTAGTTTGCCTGCTGCAACTGCCATGGCATAATTGGCATCTGCATTATCGGGGTTAGCGGCAATGGCTTGTTGCGCGTAAGTTTGGGCTGCGGTATAATAAGTAAGTTTGGCATTCTTATCTTTTTGGCGGGCACCAATGGCAGCATTTAATTCGGTGCATCTTAATAAGGCATTTATATTTGATGCATCTGCAGCCAGCACCTGTTTATATTTATCCAGTGCTTCGGGTTCTTTAAGTTGCTTATCCAAACTTATGGCCTCTCTTAACAGGGCACTTGCATCCTGCGCAAATAATCCGTGGCTTTGTGTGCACAATGCCAGTAATATACAGGTAAGTATTTTATAAAATTGCATAGTAAATTATTGAAATTTATTTTGCTAAAATAGGTTTTTGCAAAAAGCCAATAATAGGCCTGCCTGTTTCTAACAAACAATTATAAAAACTGTTGCCATATAGCCGGAACCCTGAACCGAGCGTGGCAAGTAAAGCTCAATTTTTACTTTAATGCTGGTAAACAAATAATACAATGCAACGCAACCGGTAATGTTTACAGCACCACTTCGCCTTCCAGGTCGTAATCGTAGGCTTTGGTAATTTTTACATATACAAAATCGCCAATGGTGAGTTTCTTTTTGGAGTGGATTACCACTTCATTATCCACTTCTACGCTGTCAAACTCGGTGCGCCCAAGATAGCGGCCGGCCTCTTTTTTATCAATGATAACTTTAAAAGTTTGCCCCACTTTTTCCTCGTTTTTTTCCAGGCTAATTTCCTGCTGTACTTCCATGATTTCCTGTGCACGGCGTTGCTTTTCATCAGCCGGAACATCGTCTACCAACTCATAACCGCTGGTACCTTCCTCGTGGCTATAGGTAAATATGCCTACACGGTCAAACCGCATACGTGTTAAAAAATCTTTTAGTTCTTCCACATCTTCCAGCGTTTCGCCGGGAAAACCGGCAATAAGCGTGGTACGCAAACAAATGCCCGGGTTTTTGGCCCTTATATCAGCAATTAATGCCTCAATTTCAGCCCTTGTGCTTTGGCGTTTCATGGCTTTAAGCATATTATCACTGGCATGTTGCAGGGGCATATCAAGGTAATTGCAAATATTTGCACGTTCCCGCATTACATCCAACACTTCCAAAGGAAATTTATTGGGGTAAGCATAGTGCAGGCGAATCCATTCGAGCCCCTTTACATCAGAAAGCTGCCTTAGCAGTTCATCCAGCATGCGCTTTTTATACAGGTCAAGTCCATAATAGGTAAGTTCCTGTGCAATCAGCATTATTTCTTTTACACCTTTTTTCACCAGGCTTTCTGCTTCTTCCACCAGACTTTCCATGGTTCGGCTAACATGTTGCCCCCGCATTAACGGAATAGCACAGAACGAGCAGGTACGGTTGCAGCCTTCGCTTATTTTTAAGTAAGCATAATGTTTTGGGGTGCTAAGCATACGCTCACCCAATAATTCGGTCTTATAATCCGCGTCGAACTGTTTTAAAATAAGCGGTAACTCCAGTGTGCCAAACCAGGCATCTACTTCAGGTATTTCGGCTTCCAGGTCGCCTCGGTAACGTTCGCTAAGACAGCCGGTTACATATATTTTATCCAGTTTACCTTTCTTTTTAAGGTTTACCTGGTCTAGAATGGTATTAATGCTTTCTTCTTTGGCTTTATCAATAAAGCCGCAGGTGTTAACCACCACAATATTATGATCCAGTTTAGCATTCTCATGTACCACATCAATCTCGTTGGCACGCAGCTGGCCGCTAAGCACCTCACTATCCACTAGGTTTTTACTGCAGCCCAGTGTAATAATATTTACCTTATCTTTTTGTAATGTTCTTGCTTTCATAATAAGTGCGCAAAGGTAGGGAAATGCAGGTTTCTAATAATGAGTGTGGGTTGTAGGCTGGCTAACCCTGCAGTTTCCAAAGGCATGGAGTGTGGGTGGTAATTTTTTGTAACCGGGCAAAAGTGCATATGGGGGGCTTTACTTGCGTCGCACTCTTGTACTGCACCAAATATAGCAGCAAAGGCATTTAATGAGGAAGTAGGTATAGTTCTTACCCAATTGTAAAATGCAGCAATCTGTTATTCAATAATTAGTTTACCTAATTTTGGCCTATGGCAGATGTAAAAGAAAAATTAAGGATTGATAAATATTTATGGTCAATTCGCCTCTTTAAAACACGCAGTCAGGCAGCTGATGCCTGCGATAATGGTAAAGTAAAGTTTTTGGGTAATAATATTAAGGCTTCCAGAACGGTGAATATTGGTGATGTGTACGATGTTAAAACAGAGGCCCGCAGGTGGATGATTAAAATAACAGGTTTGTTATATACCAGGGTGCCATACCCCGAGGCAATCAAAAACTACGAAGACGTTACTCCGCCGGAGGAATTAGATAAAGTGCATTTCCAGGCAAGTTCGTTTAATACCGGCAAACGACTTAGTAAGGTTGGGCGCCCCACCAAAAAGCAATTACGGGATATTCGCGGTTTTATGGGTGAATCAGCAGAAGAATAATTGCTTCACCGGTATTTATACATCCTATAAGCTGTCTTTTATTACCTGATGTTTACAAGCGTTAATTATGAAAATTGATATAATAACTGTTGTGCCTGAATTATTGGAAAGCCCTTTTAGCCATAGTATTATGAAAAGGGCGCAGGATAAAGGACTGTTACAGGTAAAAACACATAACCTTAGGCAATGGGCTATTAACCAGCATGGGCAGGTAGATGATTACCAGTATGGCGGCGGTGCCGGCATGGTTATGCTTTGTGAACCTTTAGCCAATGCCATTGAAACCCTGCAAAAAGATACGGTTTACGATGAAATAATTTATGTTACGCCTGATGGCCCACAGTTTAACCAGCAGATGGCCAACCAACTGTCTATGAAAGAAAACATCATTATCATTTGCGGTCATTATAAGGGGATAGATCAGCGAATCAGGGACCATTTTGTAACAAGAGAAATTTCTATAGGCGATTATGTGTTAAGTGGAGGGGAATTGGCTGCCGCCGTAATTGTTGATGCAGTTGGCCGTTTATTGCCGGGTGTATTAAACGATGAAACTTCAGCACTTTTTGATTCATTTCAGGATAATTTACTGGCACCACCTGTTTATACAAGACCGGCCAGTTTTAGGGGCTGGGAAGTGCCTACGCCTTTGCTAAGTGGCAATCCTAAAATAGTTGATGAATGGAGGTATGAGGCTTCTTTAAGATTAACTGAATTAAAAAGACCAGATTTGATGAAAGAATAACACCGCTTAAACTGACAATCAAATAATTTTATAAAAATTTATGCCCGAACAGGCTTTTTGGTGTCTGATTTGGATATTGTTTAAACCAATTTATTTTTAAGAAGTAATTTAATTTTAAATACTTTTACTGTAGTTAATAGTTAATCCATTGTACGTTTTAAAATCCAATATTGTTAAAAATCAATGGATGCGTGTCTACCCCTGAGTAAGAAAAATTTAGAAAAATCCTGCATATGCAGGATTTTTGCTTTTTATTACTAAAAGGTTGTTTTGCCGCCATAAAAGAGGAACCTTGAACCGAGCGTGGCAAGTAAAGTTTCATTTATTATCTGCAGCTGGCTTCATAAAAGGTTTTCTGCTTATTCTGCTTTTAGAACCACATTGGCCTTATTACCTGTAAATGTCAGGTTAAAGGTTAGGTTGCCATCACTATCTTTTGTTACCATAATTTTTTGCCCCAAATGATTATAGGCATTGTATTTACCGGTAAGCCCATGTAGTACCATTTTAAAATGGCGTATGGCCGGTTTGCCATTAAAATTGCCGCCAGTACTTGTAAAATTAAATTGCACTGACTTTGCCTGTGGTATTGCTTTTACCGAAATGATTTCGTATTTACCTGTTTTGATGGCATTTTTACTACTGCCGTCATCATCGTACATATAACCTTCGCTTGCTTCAGAGGAGGCATAATAATGCCAGTAAATATTTTTTGTAGTATAGTTATTGGTATTGCTGATAAACAAACTATCTGGCAATTGGGGAATGATGCTACCCGCTTTTACAAATACCGGCATTTGTTGCAAGCCAACTGGTTGTTGTATCCATTGTTGGCCCTGTATAATTGAATTATTATTTAGGGCATACCAGGCCCCTTTAGGTAAATACACTTGTTTGTTGGTAGCAGCTTTTTCAAGTACAGGTGCTATTAGCAGGTTTTTGCCAAACATAAATTCATCACCAATATTGGTGGCGGTAGTATCTGTGCCGTAATAATAATACAAAGGGCTAACCAAAGGCTCGGCTTTTGCCGCCTGATTATAGGTTAATGTATAATTATAAGGCAGCATTTTATAGCGCTGAACAGCAACTTCACGGGCCAGTTTACGGTAGGGTGTATCAATTAATGCAATTTCGCTGGGGAAACTAAAGGCATTGGGGTCGGCTTCAAATAAGGCCGTACCATGAGGCCGGAATATGGGAGTGTATTGTGCAAATTGCAACCAGCGAACATAGAGTTCTTTATCACCTTCGCCACCTGCAAAACCTCCGGCATCTGCATGTATATAGGGCACGCCGCTCATACTCATGCCTAACATAATGGGTAATTGTGCCCTAAATCCACTCCAGCTGCGGCTTACATCACCACTCCACGGAAAAATGCTATAACGTTGTGTGCCGGCAAAACCACTGCGGTTTAAACTAAAAAGTCTTTTATTAGGATAGTCTTTTGCAAATTGCTGGTATAGCATTTTGGTCCAGTTATGACCATAAATATTATGCACTTCATCTGCATTAAAAAGGCGTTTATAGCCAAGGTCCTGCAGGTTATGGTAAATAGTTGAAGGGTGTTTTTCGGGTTCTCCCAAATCGCCCCACCAGCCTTCTACGCCAATATCCATTTGTTTTTTGTAATAGGTCCAAAACTTGTTTTTGGCATCCGTTCTAAATATGTCTATCAATCCGCCCTGGCCAAAATAAAAATCGGTGAGGGTAAAGGTCTTGCCCATGCTGTCAACTGCCAGAAAAGGTTTAAAAGAGTTATAGCTTTTAGTGCCTTCCAAAATAAATGGTTCTGTAACCAGAATAGTTTTTACGCCATCTTTTTGCAAATCAGCAATCATCTGTTGCGGGTTGGGCCATTTGGTTTTGTTCACCCAATCCAGATTACCCAATGTATGTTTAATACTATCTCCAAACCAAAACAGATCAAAAATTACTGCATCAAATGGCACTTTTTCAGCTTGCATTTGGGTGTAAATATCTTTGGCCTGTTGTTGAGATGTATAACCAAAGCGGCTCATAAAATTGCCCATCGCCCATCGGGGAGGTAAAGGCTGGGTGCTGGTAAGGCGAAAATAGGATTGCAAAATTTCGGGATAATCATTACCCGTAATGATATAGAAATTCAGTTCGCCTGAACAAATCCCGTATTCCAGCAGGTTTGGATTTGTTTTACCAATATCCAGATAGCCTTTGGCGGGGTTATCAAAAAACAAAGCATACTTATTAGATGAAGTAATAAAGGGTACCGAATAATTTAAATTATCAGCTCCTTCGCTATACCCATACCAGGGATTATTATATAAATTAAACCTGTATCCCCTGCGGTTTAATGGTATGGCTCTTTCGCCACCGCCAAATATTTTTTCATTATTATGTAATGCAAACCTAAAACCGCTGAATTCCATATTACTAAAGCTGCCTGCAAGTATGCACTGTTTATCCTTGCCAAGGTAAATGGTATCATTTTGCAGTGTAATAATGCAATTGCCCAGAGCAATAGTTTGATGGTCTATTTTTTTGGGTGTTTGCTGTAGCGGTTGTACAATAACGGCATCGCTTAATAATTCGTTATGCAAATATGCTGTAGGGCTATAAACAACTTTTACAATATTTGTTGCATATGCCGTAAAATGCCAGCTACCATTGACATCTTTTATACAGGCCGTGTTTTTTTCAATACTAAACTGACTAAAAGCGAAACTGTAAACAAACAATAACAGCAATGGCAGAATTATTCGGCGAAACATATGGAAGCATTTAAACGGAAAGCTACAGAATTTATTTAATGTGTAAAAATAACACGTTGATTTGTGCGTTAACTTTTTTGTGAAACTGCTCAGTGCTTAAATAATTTAGGTTAAAAATGGTCCATTGATTATAACAGCCAGTATATTACAGTAAAAACATAAACCAAACGCCATATGCAGTACACGCAGCTTGCACCGTTTATAGAAAAGCTATTTCTTGAAATAGAAAAATTATTACCCTACTATCTTCAAAATAAAGAAGATGAGCAAATATCGCATGGCAACTGCGCTGCCTGTATTATAGACGAACATGGAAATATTTATGGCAGAATGTTTGGCACCAATAAAATTCGTTCCAGAGAAATTTATAGAATTGCATGGACCAAGGCCAGTCAGGTTTGGATAACGGGCCTAAAAACCGGCGAGTACGAAAAGCTGTTTTTTAATAACCAAATAGGCGAGTGTGGCATAGAAGTGCCCGACTTAATTGGGTGGGAAGGAGGTCAGCCACTTACTTTAAAAAATGGCCAGCAATTATTTGCCGGTTTTAGCGGCATACGCGGTATTTACGATCTTGAAATAATGGTAAAAGCACTCGCTGCTATTGATATTTAACCCAGTTACTTTAAAAAAGCCGGTTTTCAAAAACAGTGGAAATTTTTTTGTGAAGCCAGCTTTTTCAAAGCTATTCAGCTTTCGTTGTGTCACTCACTTGTACTGCACAACAATTGGCAGCAAAACAGCCCGAAATGATTTTTTACATTAAAGTTTTATGGGGTAAACTTAGGCTTGCAAGGCTTTGCGTACGGCAGGAGCTACTACAGTACCATATAATTCTATAGCCCGCATCATTTGCTTATGTGGTAAAGTACCCACACTAAACTGAATCATAAAACGGGTATTGGCAAACAATTCATGCTCGTACAATATTTTGTCGATTACCTGTTGCGGGCTGCCAACCAATAAAGCACCTGTAGGGCTGCGCATAAAATCAAACTGCTCTCTGCTGGTAGGTGGCCATCCACGTTCACCGCCTATTTTTGTCATAACCTGCGCATAGGGTGGAAAAAATTCATCTGCTGCCTGTTGCGCATCTGCAGCAATATAACCATGGGAATTTATGCATACCTGCATATTGGCATTATCATTACCGGCTTTAATAAATTCATCCCGGTAAAATTTTGTGTAGGGCGCAAACTGGCTGGGGGCGCCGCCAATAATGGCAATGGTTAATGGTAAACCCATTTTTGCTGCCCGTAAAACAGAAGCAGGTGTACCTCCAATCGCTACCCAAATTGGTAGTTTTTTTTGATATGGTCTGGGATAAATACCCAGGTTTTCTATAGCTGGGCGATGCATACCCGTCCAGCTAATTTTTTCCTGATCATTTATAGCAACAAGTAGTTTTAATTTTTCATCAAAAAGGGTATCGTAATCTTTAAGATCGTATCCAAATAAAGGAAAAGATTCAATAAAGGAACCACGGCCGGCCATAATTTCGGCTCTTCCGCCAGAAAGTAAATCGATGGTGGCAAATTGTTGAAATACCCGTACAGGATCGTCGGAACTTAATACACTTACTGCACTGGATAATTTTATTTGTTTTGTTTTTACCGCCGCTGCGGCCAAAACGGTTGCCGGAGAAGATACCAGATAATCTGCCCGGTGATGTTCACCAATGGCAAATACATCCAGCCCTAATTCATCGGCCAGCACTATTTCTTCCATTAAATTTTGAATGCGCTGATAAGCACTGATGGTGTTGCCTGTATGCGGATCGGGTGTTAATTCTACAAATGTGCTGATGCCTAGTTCCATAATGCTACAAAGTTAAGTACTGGGCTTATGTTTTTATGGCAAATACTTTACATCAAGGTTTGCCATTTAAGGCAATAAGCCTAGGAGGATGTGTAAACAATTTGCTACGATATTTTGCTGCCATGAAAGCAGAACCCTGAACCGAGCGTGGCAAGTAAAGCTTAATAGCTGTACTATAGCCGGCTACATCATCTATTCTTCACTGCAATTTATAAACCTAAATTATCTTATTAAGGTTACAGTACCTTTTTCAAAATAAGGTTTACCGGTATAATCGGTGGCTTTTACCAGCCATACATAGGTGCCGGAGTTTTGTGGTGTACCGTTAAAAGTACCATCCCAACCTTTACCGCTTTCTGAAGCGGAAAAAATCATTTGCCCAAGTCGATTATAAACAGCAAATAAAGAGATAGACTGCATGCCGGCAGCTATTGGTTTTAGTACATCGTTGCGGCCATCATTATTAGGGGTAAAACCGGTAGGTACAAATACAGAAGGCAGCACTTTATACACTTTTACGGTTACAAAAGCAGAATCGCTACAACCGGCGGCATTGCTGGTGATGACCCTGTATCTTATGCCTTCGGTGGGAGCAGTATAAATACCAACAGGTGTGGCTATATTGAACGCGGATAAACCCGTGGCCGGCGACCATGCATAACTATCACCGCCACTGGCATTGAATTGTAATGGTTGATTAATTACAACTGCAGTATCATTGCCTGCAAAGGCCTTAATCTCGGGTAGTACGGTAACAATTACCGAATCTAATCCCGGCTTTGGACAACCTTTTGTATCGTATGCAGCTAAAATATAAGTGGTGGTAGTTTTGGCAATTGCCAGCGGATTTAATGTATTGGCAAATTGTAAACTGGAAGCAGGTGACCAAATAAATGAACTGCCATTGATGCTGCCATGTAATTGTGCAGTAGTTTCAAAACAAATCATTGTATCTGCGCCAATAGTAGCAACCGGATAAGGAATTGGTGTAACTACAATGGTATCGCTTACACTGCAATGCCCAATAAATGCCGTTACTGTATAGTTGGTAATGGCATTGGTAATGGCAACAGGCCTATTTGATTGGGCATTATCTAATTGGGCTGCCGGTTGCCAGCTATATTGCAAACCATCGGAAACCAGGTGCAGTTGAATAGGATCTCCAAGACAAATGGTAGTATCATTCATGGCTTGAAGATTAACATGGTCGGTAACGTGTACAATCACCGAGTCGTGGTTAACACAACCATTTTGATCCATATCAACATAATAGGTAGTAGTAACTGTTGGGTCTACCACAGGTGTTGCCGTATTGGCACCGGTAATATGAATATTGGGCGACCAATTAAAAATGCCATTGCCAGTTGCAAGCAACTGCACCGAATCGGGCTGGCAAATAAGGGTATCAGTAAATGCCAGTTGCACGGGGGGCTTTGAAAAAATGGAAATATTACCAGATACGGTATCTATACAACCTTTAGTATTTGATACGATGAGTTGCACATTTTTTACTCCTTCTCTTAAATAAGTATACATGGGATTTTGCAGGGAGGATGCATCCAGAAAACTGGTTTCATCCCCAAAATCCCAATCCCAATTGTTTATAGTGCCGTATACGGTGGTACTGGTATCAAAGAAAGATGTGGGTTTACTTAAGCAAATACCATCATAGCTAAAGCCTGGCTTAAAACCGGGGTATACCAGTACTTTGGTGCTGGAAGAATCTGCACAACTTTCACTGGCTGTAACCATAAGTTTTACGGTATAAATGCCTGTATCAGTAAATGTATAATTGGCTGTTGGGTTAGTAGTGGTGTAGATAGTGGCTCCGGAGGCATTGGTAAATTTCCAGCTATAATTGCTGATTAAATTACTTTGATTGGTATTTGAAATGCTGATTGTTTTGGTATCTCCGCATAACATAAACGGGTTAGGCAATTTAGCCCCAACAATTGAACAGGATGCAACATTTATTTGCAGGTCTTTACGTTGTGTGGCAATAATAATCCCATTTCTAATTTCATCCACACAAACAGATATTACATAAATGCCTGGCTCTGGTGCCACCCCCGAAATAATCCCGGTACCTTCATTAATCCCAATATTTCTGCCTAATGGGGCAGAACCACTATAGCCCGGTCCATAGGGTACCAGGGAATAGGGTGGAGGATTGGGTGGCTGGATATCATTACCAAATCCAGGATTTTCTACGCCATTCATGGCAGCACATAAAGAATATCTTAGTTCATCGCCATCGCTGTCAGTAGCAGAAAAGCTGTAGGTAAAATCATTATCGGCACAAATAATTACTTCATCATTTCCCGTAAAAGTGGCACTATTATTTTTGGGCGAATTTGCACCGGTATTGGTGCCCGGTATAACCCCAATGTAGGTAGCGCCAAGCCTGTCGTAACCACTTACCAGATTATTCATTCCATCCACCCTAAAAATTACCTGACTGGTAATAATATATCCTTCATCGTAGGCCGGTAGTGTAACAGAAAAATTATAAAAGCCTACAATGCTGCAAACATTGGGTGGATTAATAATACAGGGATTGTTATTCTGTAATTGTCTTAACTCTGTTTTACCCAACGGTACCAAAACATCTGTAACCCGGGCATTGGTGCCTCTTTTAAAAAAAGATACATAGGTAGGGTTATTAAACTCTCTGCCGCTATTGCATACCATGTATAGTTTTACGGTAATATTATAAGTATATCCTGCCCCCGATGAACCGGTGCAGGTATAAAATATTTCACCACCTTTAATATGGTCGGCCATTGCATGTAACGCAAAGCAAAACAGCAGTGTAGTTAATACAAAAAATTTTCTCCCCATATGTTTGCTTATCAGGTATTATGGTAATACCAATTCTTATTTAATTTTTTTTGATACCAGCATTTGTTTTCATGGCATCGCCTCTTGCGTCGCAATCACTTCATCTCCATATCAATGGTCATCGCTTGTATTAGGTGGTTTTTACCTAACTAATAGCTATCATCAGGTAATCCGAAATATACGAAATTCCCATCACCGCTACTGTCTGTAAAAGATTAAACGTAAAATTTAGAAAGCCGGTCAAAGAAAATTGATTTTTTTTTGCCTTTTATTTCCAGCCCTAATTGGCAGCTAAGAAAAAGTTGTACTAATGTGTTTCTAAAATTTTGGTCAACAATAAAATCATATCTTGGTAAAAAAATATGCAGCAAAAACTAAAATTGGTAAGCCGTTATTTAATGGTTGTTTTTTATTTGTTTGGCGGTATAAATCATTTTGCCAATCCGGCAAATTACTTATCTATTATCCCACCCTATTTACCCCAACCTGAATTAATAAATTATATAGCAGGCGTTGCAGAAATTGGTGGTGCGGTATTATTGCTGTTTTCAGCAACACGCAATTTTGCTGCATGGGGTATTATTGCCATGTTGTTGGCATTTATGCCGGCTCATATTTATATGATACAGGAAGCGCCTTTGCAAATGGGTGAGCAAACAATTACGCCGATGGTAGCCTGGGTACGTATTCCCTTGCAGGCTTTGCTTATTTGGTGGGCATATAGTTTTACCAATAAAAATAAAAACCTGCAGTAAACCAGCAGTGAAATGGTATAACCTCAGTAATTATATTTGCAGAAATATCAATACTATATACATTGGAAACAAAGAAAAAGGGCACACTATTACTGGTAATAATAGCATTGGCAGGTTGGTTAGCATTGGGTACGCAGTTATACATTATTATCAATCGTAATATCATTAACGACACTTCATTAATTGAAGGCATTATAAAGTTTTTTAGTTTTTTTACGGTGCTTACCAATTTAATGGTAGCCCTTTGCGCCACAACTAATCTGTTAAACAGTACTTCCAGAACGGGTAAATTTTTTGCCAGAACTTCTGTAAAATCAGCAATTACGGTATATATCATTATTGTTTGTGTGGTGTATAACCTCATGTTGCGTAATCTTTGGAATCCACAGGGGTTGCAGCTAATTGCTGATATAATTTTGCACCAGGTAATACCAGCACTCTATTTTATTTACTGGTTATTTTTTGTAACCAAGGGAAAATTGAAATGGTATTTTTCATTGTCATGGTTGGTGTTGCCTTTTTTCTATTTGGTGTATACATTAATTCGAGGTGCTGCAACCGGGCATTATCCTTATCCTTTTATGGATATTTCTCAAATTGGCATTAGCCAAATGTTCCTGAATACCTTTATTGTAATGTGCGGGTTTATTGGCATTGCCTTAATTATTATTGCTATTGACCAGGCTATGAAACCCAATAAAGAAAAGCGTTTGCCTGCGCATTTATAGCAGTAAATTATAAAGCCAGTTTTGTTGAAATGCTTTTCTTTTAAAGCTTTTACCTGTATTGGTAGTTGTTAAATCTGTAAATAAAACCCCCGGGCCGGGTTTTAAAGACTACCTTTGCCGCATGACTACAGAATCTATTGAAAAGTTTTTTGAATCGCAAACCATTCCTGCCAATAAATCAATTAGAATTGATTTTAAGAAAAGAAATGCCATTTTAGGAGTTATTGTTCGTGGAAATGACTACGAAGATCTTAAGTCGAAAAATTTTTGGCGCGTTGTAATGCAATCTAATTTTGAAACCTGGGAGAGAAGCAGAAGTGTTGATGTAGCTAAAATCTACAGCGGATCAGAGTTTACCAGATTGTCTATAGTTGCCAATACCGAAATGGTATAAAGCATTAAGTATCTTTTACTTTATTTCTATTGGCGTTTACCATGTTTTGGTGGTGTTATGCCTGTAAATAATTAAACAGCCCCGCATATTTACTGTATGCGGGGCTTTTTTTTTATGTTTTTGTATTCTGCTTGCCGCCATTTTTGTTGCTGTACAAGTGAGTGACACAACGATGCTGCCCAATGCTGTTATGGCTGAAAAACAAAAATCTATTACCACCTTAGCAAAGCGCTGGCCCATGTAAAACCACTACCAAAAGCAGCCAAACAAACAATATCGCCATCTTTTATTTTACCCTGCTCCCAGGCTTCGCATAAGGCAATAGGTACGCTGGCCGCAGTGGTATTACCATATCGCTGAATATTGTTAAACACCTGCTCATCAGTTAATTTTAATTTTTGCTGTATAAACTGGCTTATACGTAAATTAGCCTGATGTGGAATTAAAATGCTGATATCGTTGGTTTGTAACTGATTGGCATTCAGCGCTTCCATAATTACCTCGGGAAATTTCTCCACTGCTTTTTTAAATACCACTTGTCCGTCCATAAAAGCATCAAAGTCATGTTCCTCTTTTTGTTCGCCGGTAATAAAAGGACGGTTGAAAGCAGATATTTCTTCGCTATTATTTTGCCCGTTTTTATAATACCCGCCATGAAAGCCAGGATTAATCATACTTAGTAACTCAGCGCCTTTACCATCGCTATGCAGGTGAGTACTTAAAATGCCTGAATTGGGTTGGTTAGTTGGTTGTAATACTACAGCACCGGCACCATCGCCAAAAATAACGCTTACATTTCTGCCGGTATTACTAAAGTTTAGCGCAAAACTTTGCGTTTCTGCAGCCACCACCAGAATGTTTTTATACATGCCGGTTTTAATAAACTGGTCGGCTATACTAAGTCCATAAACAAAGCCGCTACATTGGTTTCTAATATCCAGCGCGGCTACTTCTTTCATTTCCATGCTGCGTTGTAGTAAAACACTACATCCAGGGAAAAAATAATCAGGGCTTAAGGTGGCAAAAATGATAAAATCAATATCTGCAGCGGTAATACCAGCCCTTTTGATGGCTTGTTCAGCCGCTTTTACCCCCATGGTGGTGCTGGTTTCTTTGCCATAGCTGGCATAATGTCTTTCTTGAATACCAGTTCTTTCGCGTATCCAGCTGTCACTGGTATCCATCACCGCAGATAAGTCTTGATTGCTAATAATTTGTTCAGGTACGTACATGCCAATTCCGGCGATCTTGGTTTGTTTCATTTTTTTTAGCAGGTAGGTTGGTTAAAATTGAAATGCTAAAATAAAAATTAAATAGGCGGCTGAGATTAAAAAATGCAAAAAGCCGGTTAAAAACCGGCTTTTTGTTGGCCTACCTGGACTCGAACCAAGAATAACAGAACCAAAATCTGCTGTGTTACCATTACACCATAGGCCATTCCTGTATTACGGGCTGCAAAAATAGTCTTGCAGACAAAATGTTCCAAAAGTTTTTCTAAATAAAGCAAAAAACATTTTTCTTTTTATTCTACCAAGCTTAATGTTTTACTTTGGCACCACACAAATTCACGCTATTTTAATGTATTCACCGGTTAAGCTAGGGCTAAAATATATCCGATATTGGTTTACAGCCGCCAATGGCAAGGGCCATGGCGTTCATCCCCCATTTGTTTATGCATTTATTAGCCAGGTGTTAAACGATAAAAGAAGTTTTTATTGTTTTAATCCCATCGAGCAATTGAGGGCAAAGCTAAAACTTAATAAAACCATGCTGCAATTGCAGGATTTTGGAGCAGGTTCCCGGGTACATGCATCCTACCAGCGTAGTGTAAGCGCTATCGCATATAGCTCATTAAAGCCCCGGAAATTTGCCCGGTTACTATTCAGAATGGTGCATTATTACCAGCCCGACAATATTATTGAGCTGGGAACATCTCTAGGTATAACCACCTGCTACCTGGCATCGGCCAATACACAGGTGCCGGTTATTACTTTCGAGGGGGCAGAGGCAGTGGCAAATATTGCCCGACAACATTTTAGTGCATTGGGTTTAAACAATATTCAACTGGTGCCGGGCAATTTCGACGATACTTTGCCCCAAACATTACAACAAATTAATAAACCCATTGCATTTGCGTTTGTAGATGGTAACCATCGCAAAATACCTACCATCGCTTATTTTAATCAGTTGTTAGAACACTGTACAGATCAATCCATCTTTATTTTTGACGATATTCACTGGAGTGAGGAAATGGAAGAAGCCTGGGCCTATATTCAGGCACATGAAGCTGTAACCCTTACCATCGATTTGTTTTACATCGGTATTGTGTTTTTTAGAAAAGAACAATTGGTAAAACAACATTTCACCATCCGGTTTTAATGGGTAAAGGCAGTTATTGGCCCGGCAAACCAATGTATGGCAACATACTTGCGTCGCACACTTGTACGTTCTGCAAAATGGCAGCAGTAAAAGCGTAAAGCCTGGAATAAGCACCATGTTAAGGGTAAAACAGCGCCATTGTTTAACTGTTTTGCCCCGGCCAAACCTTAAAAATGAAAGCAGCAGTTTTAAATCAGGCGTAATGTTACCTTTGCAAACAACATAAATGGAAGGGTCAGAATCATGAAGCTTTATCCGGAATCGGCGGCGGTACAATTAGAATTTGATAAAATAAAAGCATTGCTTACGGCACATTGCAATGGAGAATATGCCAAACACAAGGCCGAGCAACTGCGTATACATACCAAAAAAGAATATATAGAACTGGAATTGCAACAAACCAACGAATACAAATTGTTATTGCAAAACGCCCAGTATTTCCCAAACGACTTTACAATAAACATTTCCCGTCAAATAAAATTGTTGGGTATACCCGGCAGCACAATTTCAGGGGAAGAATTTATGCTCATCAGGCGACTGGCCGATAGTATGGAAAAGGTTTTTCGCTGGTTTGATAATGAACGGCGTATTGCCTACCCGGCCCTGCAAAAAGTTATTGAACAATCTTATTACGAAAAGACCATTATCCTGCTAATTGATGAAGTACTGGATGAAACCGGCTATGTAAAAGATACTGCCAGTCCTGATTTACAGCGCATTCGCATGAGTTTATTCCGCAAAAGAAACGAATTACGTAAGGTATTTGAAAAAGTGGTTGCCCGTTTAAACAAAGCAGGTTATGCCGCCGATATTGATGAAAGCTTTAGTAATGGCAGAAGGGTAGTGGCCGTATTTTCTGAACATAAACGCCAGGTAAAAGGCATTTTACATGGCGAAAGCGATAGTCGTAAAACGGCTTTTATAGAACCCGAAGAAACCATAGAATTAAACAATGAATTATATACCCTGGAAAATGATGAGCGCCGGGAAGTACAGCGCGTTCTAAAAGCACTCACCAGCTCACTAAGTGTTTACAGTAGTTTATTACAAACTTATTATTCGTTTGCCGGTGAATATGATTTTATCAGGGCCAAGGCAAAACTGGCTATTGATGTAAATGGTAATTACCCCAATGTACTGGATAAAGCAATTATAGATATTAAAGATGCTTATCATCCCTTGCTCTACCTGTATAACAAGCGCAGTGGGAGAAGCACCATCCCCGTTACACTTACACTGGATGATAAAAAGCGGATATTGGTAATAAGTGGCCCCAATGCCGGTGGAAAAACCGTAACCATGAAAACCATTGGCCTAAACCAAATGATGTTGCAAAGCGGCTTATTGGTGCCGGTACATCCTGCATCTCAAATGGGTATTTTTAAACAGTTATATATACATATTGGCGATACACAGAGTATTGAGTTTGAATTAAGTACCTACTCATCGCATCTGTTGCACATGAAGCATTTTATTGAAAATGCCAACGGCCGCACCCTGTTTTTTATAGATGAGCTAGGTAGTGGCAGCGACCCCAATTTGGGTGGCTCTTTTGCTGAAGTTATTATGGAGGAGCTTTCAAAAAAACATGCCATGGGTATTGTAACCACCCATTACCTTAACCTTAAAGTAATGGCCAATCATACGGTTGGTATTGTAAATGGCGCCATGTCTTTTGATGAAGTGCACCTGCAACCTTTGTATAAATTAATTGTTGGAAAACCGGGTAGTTCCTATACTTTTTCTATTGCCGAACGTATTGGTTTATCAAAACAATTAATTAACCGGGCACGCACCCTGGTAGAAGAAGATCATTTTAGGCTGGATAAATTATTAAACCGTACAGAGCAGGATCAGCAGCGACTGGAAAAGGAGAAAAAAGAACTTAATAAGCTACTGCAGGAAAATGAAAAGCTGCGCAAGGAAATGGAAAAGGTGATGGATAAAGAAAGGCATCGCCAGCAGGTGGAAATATTGCACCATCAAAATAAAATAACCGAAGCAAAAATTGCTGATTTAAAAGAAACTGAACGCCGCCTGAAACAAATAATGCTGGAATGGCGCAAAACTGATAAGAAGGAAGAGGTAATAAAACAAATTCAAAACCTGTTATTTAAGAAAAACGAGCAGGCGGTTACTAATAAAATGGCCAAAAAGCTGGATGCCAAATACCAGGAAATAAAAGCCGATATTGCAGTGGGTGTAAAAGTAAAAATGAAAAAAAACCATCAAATTGGGGTTGTAAAAGAAATAAAAGGCAAAAGAGCCGTTGTTCAAATAGGTTTATTACCAATGAGTGTAGAAATTACCGACCTTGTGGTAGTAGAGGAAAAGCAACAGGCCGAAGCTTGATAAAAAATCTAATAACCAATTTTCTATTTTAAAACCTTATGGCAAAATATGCAGAAGTAATGTCTATTGATGATGATTCAATAACCGCATTAATTACCCGTAAACTAATAGCAGCAACCCAATTTGCTGATCACTTTTTAACCTATTCCGGTTGTAAAGAGGCATTGGATTATATAGCGCAAAGCATAGAAAAACCGCAGGAATTTGCCATGCCGCAAATTATTATGTTAGACCTTAACCTTCCGGTTTATAATGGCTGGTATTTTATGGAGCACCTGGCTAAAATGCCATTGCCGCCTGAAAAAATGCCGCAATTGTACATATTGTCCTCTACCAAAAACAGCGAAGATTATTATAAAGCCATGCAATACCCCTTTGTAAAAAACTTTTTTATAAAGCCGCTAATGAAAGAGCATTTGGAAAATATGTAGCTTTTTTAAATGCATTTTTGGCCCATCTGTATCACATGCATGAGGCTTTACTTGCCACGCTCGGTTCAGGGTTCGGGTTTCATGGCATCAAAAATTAGAGGGTATATTGGTATTTCCACCTAAAAATTAAATCCGGATAAGCATCAACAAACAACTAAAACATGGTTGCTCAGGCTAAATTCTGCCGTACAAGTGTGCGACGCAAGTAAAGCTGCATTATTTATCAAAAGACGGGCTACAAGATTAAAAAAACAAGCCTTATAAATTGTTTAAAATGGCCTTTTTTAATACTAAAACAGGTAATAAAACGTATATAGAGCAAGCAAAACTAAATTCTGCCTTACTTTCGTTGTAACAGGAAATTATGAATTACTGCCGAAAGCTGTTTTTGTTGGTATGGTGTGGGCTATTGGCCCTTGTGCAGGTAAAAGCGCAGTTTAGAAAATATTCTAATGAATTTTTGAATATTGGCGCCGGTGCAAGGGGCCTTGCCATGGGTGGCGCACAGGTAGCCAGTACTGAAGATGGCAATGCGGGTTACTGGAACCCGGCAGGTTTGGTATATGTGTACGAACATCCCGCCATATCGCTGATGCACGCCGAGTATTTTGCCGGAATTGGAAAATACGATTACCTGAATGGTGCTTTTCCGCTAAATGATAAATTTAAGACACTCGGCATTTCCCTGCTTAGGTTTGGGGTAGATGATATTCCCAATACTTTGTACCTGGTAGAACCCGATGGTTCATTAAACTATAATAATATCCAAAGTTTTTCATCGGCAGATTATGCTTTTATCATGTCTTATTCCCAATTATTTAAGGATGAGGATAAAAAGCAATTAAGCTGGGGCGCCAATACAAAAATTATTCATAGAAAAGTGGGAAGTTTTGCCCAATCCTGGGGTTTTGGATTTGATATAGGGTTTATGTATAAAACGCCTACCTGGCGTTTGGGAATTGCCGCCCGGGATATTACCACCACCTTTAATGCGTGGAGTTTTTCATTTGATGAGCGGGCAAAAGAAATATTGTATTTAACCAATAATGATATACCCGTAAAATCTACTGAATTAACTGCGCCGCAGCTGGTTATTGCCGGTGCCTATAATTTTGCATTTGGAGAAAGTTTTCATTTGCTGGCCGAAACCAATTTTAATCTGAGTTTTGATGGTAAACGTAATACGGTAATAAGCGCCGACCCCATTAGTATTGATCCTAAATTTGGACTGGAAGCCAATATAAATGAGGTGTTGTTTTTGCGGGCGGGTGTTTCCAACTTTCAAAAGGCATTGGCAGATGGGGATACCGTCAATCAAAAAAAAGTTTGGATTTACCAGCCTAGTATTGGCGCCGGTTTTAAAGTGGGCAATGTGGCCATTGATTATGCCTATAGTAATTTGGCCAATCAGGGTAATCCATTGTATACACATGTGTTTTCGCTGCGTTTAAATTTGGCACCCAAGGATATGGATTCAAAGAAAAGAGGAAGTTTTCCTATTATTCAAAGACCTGGAAAATCCAGTAAAGAAAAAGGCTATTATCCTGCACCATGAGGAAATTTATCATCATATTACTCATCTTTTTTTGTGGATTGCACGCTCATGGGCAGGTGTATAATAATGAGTGGATTGATTACAATAAAACCTATTATAAATTTAAAGTAGGCAGAACGGGCTTGTTTAGAATTTTTCAAAGTACGCTGGCTGCTGCAGGGTTGGGAAATACGCCTGCCGAGCAGTTTCAATTATGGCGTAATGGAGAGCAGGTACCCATTTTTACCAGTGTGGCCAATGGCCAAATACCGGCCAATGGTTATATAGAATTTTGGGGTATAAGAAACGATGGTAAACCCGATAAGGCTTTGTATAAGGATGCAGGTAATCAGTTATCTGATGCATTGAGTTTAGAGACAGATACAGCTGCTTTTTATTTAACTGCAAATACAAATATTGCCGCCAATTTTCGCTTGCAGGAAGTTGTAAATGATATTGCTGGCAATACATTATTGCCAGACCCTTATTTTATCCATCATTACAGATATAATCTACAATTCAGTCTTAACCCAGGAAAGCCTGTTTATTTTGGGGAATATGTATATTCCTCTACCTACGATGTTGGCGAATGGTGGGCAAGTAATGATATTAATCCATCAGACCCGTTGCAAATAAATACAGGTAATTTGTATGTAGCATTATCGGGTCCTGCTGCAAAATTGCAGGTAAGTTTTGTTGGGAATTCGTTTTTAGGTGTAAATCGCAGCGTTGCGGCGGCAATTAATGGTACTACAATTATTAATCAGCCGCTTACAACCATTAATGCGGCAATTTTATCTAATTCAGTTGACTTATCACTTATTAATACGCCTGCAGTAAACTTTAGTTTTTCAAATATTAGTAACGATGCCAATGACCGCATAGCGGTTGGCTTTGTAGATTTGGAATACCCACGTTTATTTGATTTTGATTTTGCCGCCAATTTTGAATTTAGCTTGCCGGCAAATAATGCAGGGAATTACCTGCAAATAAGCAATTTTAACAAGGGCATTGGTGCTGCGCCGGTATTGTATGATATAACGAATCAAAAGCGGTACGTTGCCGACACCGCACAGACTGGGGTACTACGTTTTGCTTTGGGGCCGTCTTCAGTTGACAGAAATCTAGTTTTGGTAAGCGAGGATAATCCCAATATTAATCCGGTGTCAACACTTGTAAAAAGAAATTTTGTTGATTTTACCAACACAGCTGTGCAGGGCGATTACCTGATAATTACCAATAAGATTTTAACCAGTGGGTCAACGGTTATCAATGATTATAAAGCATACCGTTCAAGTGTTGCAGGGGGAGGCTATAATGCAAAAATATTTGATATAGATGAGCTGGTAGATCAATTTGCATTTGGCATAAAGGAACATCCCTTAAGTGTGAAAAATTTTCTGCGATATGCAAGGACCCATTTTTCGGCAGCACCCAAATTTGTTTTTTTAATTGGTAAAGCAGTTGCTTATAATGAATTCAGGTATAACGAAGCATCGCCCTATGATGAAAAACTAAATCTTATACCCACTTTTGGCTGGCCAGCATCAGATAATATGCTGGCTTCGGATGGATTTGATCCTGTTCCGGCAACGCCTATTGGCCGGCTTGCTGTAATTAGTTCGCAGGAAGTACAGGTGTATTTAGATAAATTAAAACAATACGAACAGGCACAACAAAGTACCAATCAAACCATTGAGGAAAAAATATGGATGAAAACCATGGTGCATGTGGTGGGCGCCAACGATCCATCGCTTGATTACCTTGGTACTTATTTAAATACGTATAAAGATATAATTCAGGGGCCCTCATATGGTGCTAATGTTACCACTTTTAGCAGGCTTACTACCGGGCCGGAAACACCGGTAACCAATGCTTTAATGACACAGCTGTTTAATGGTGGCGTTAGTATGCTAAATTATTTTGGGCATTCGGCGGCTACCTCGCTTGATTATAATTTATACTCTCCAGATCAGTTTAGCAATTTTGGTAAGTACCCGGTATTTCTGGTAAACGGTTGCAATGCAGGTAATATTTATTCCTACGATACATCACGATTATCGTTGATATCTTCATTGTCAGAGAAATTTGTGCTGGCAAAAGATAAGGGAGCAATTGCTTTTATAGCCAGTTCGCATTTTGGGGTAGCGAATTATCTGGATACCTATAACCAGAGTTTTTATAATTCGATGGGCGGGGCAGGGTACGATAAGGCGATTGCTATAAACATTAAGAATGCGATTACTACATTGGTTGCTAATACCACACTTGACTCTACCACCCGATATTTACATGCAGAAGAAAATATATTACATGGTGATCCGGCTATAAAAATTAATCCGCATGCAAAACCAGATTATGTAGTAGAAGATCCTTCTGTTATTATAAACCCATCCTTTATTTCAGTTGCGGATAATGCATTCACTATAAAGGCTATTTTTTATAATATCGGCAGTTTTGCAGGAGACTCAGTTTCTGTGCTTGTAAGGAGGCAATATCCTGACGGGTCTACGATAGATATGGTAAATAAAAAAGTAAAGGCCTTTGGTTATGCAGATTCATTGATGTTGAATGTGCCTATTAATACAACAAAAGATATTGGCACCAATAAACTTATTGTAACAATTGATAACGCAGGCGAGTATGATGAGCTAAGTGAACTAAACAATACTGTTACAAAAACTTTTGAAATTTATGAAGATGCGTTAAAGCCAGTTTACCCTTATAATTTTAGTATTGTAAACCGGCAGAATATAAAACTGGTTGCGTCTACTGCCAATCCAATAATGCCTACTAAGGCCTATATTATGCAGATTGATACAACAGAATTATTTAATTCTCCTTTGAGGTATAGCGAAACAATTAATTCAGTTGGCGGTGTGTTGGAATTTAATCCCGGCCTTACTTTTACTGATAGTACCGTGTACTACTGGAGGGTAGCAGCAGTAACATCGGATGGGAATAATATCTGGAATAAAAGCAGTTTTATTTATTTACCTGGTAGTAGTTTTGGCTACAATCAATCACATGTATACCAACATTTAAAATCTCAGGATACCCGTATTTATTTGGATAGTTTTAGCAGGAAATGGATGTTTACACCAAGTTTATCAGCATTTAAAATTGTACATTCCATTTTTCCTACTAGTGGCCTTCAACCATCAGATTTTATGATACAGATAAATGGTGGAACGGTTACTAAAAGTGCTTGTTTGGGCCATTCGGTAATATTTAATGTGTTTGATCCAGCTAATCTCCAATTGTTATATAACCAGGCGGTACCTTCTACCACCGCCTCAGGTATTTATGGTGGGTTTATGGGTAGTGCAGGTACCTGTAATGTGGGTGGGCCAGCAGGTACGGAACATAATTTTGAGTTTTCTTATCTAGATACCACCGGAAGAAGAAAAATGCGTGACTTTATGGATTGGATACCTGATGGGTATATTGTATCTGCACGCCAGATTTTTGATCAGCCTTTTGATCAGCAACCATTTGTGGATGTATGGAAAAACGACGAACAAATTTATGGAGCAGGTAATTCGGCTTATAACAGGTTGTTGAATGCCGGCTTTGCTGGCATTGATCAATATACATATCCAAGAACCTGGGCCTTTTTATACGCAAAAAATACACCTTTATTTTCGCCGCAATGGGTATTAACCGCTGGTCTGGACGATCAGGTTGCATTAACAAGGGATATACCTACACCTGATACATTGGGATATATCAGTTCTCCTTTGTTTGGTCCGGCCGCAGCGTGGAAACAGGTTAAATGGAGAGGATCTTCTTTGGATGCAACTGCAGGAGATTTGCCATCCGTGGATGTTATTGGAGTTGATGCCAACGGTATAGAAACAGTTTTATATACTTTAACGGATGCGCAGCAGGATATTGATATCAGCAGTGTAAGCCCGGTACAATTCCCTTATATCCGGTTACAAATGCGTAATGCGGATAGCATTCATTTTACCCCATACCAACTAAGGTATTGGCGCATTTTATACGATCCTGTTCCCGAAGGAGCCCTTGCACCAAATATCAATTACAGTTTTAAAGATACGCTTAGCCTGGGCCAGCAATCCATGTTTACTATTGCCTTTAAAAATGTTAGTGATGTAGCTTTTACTGACAGTATAAAAGTGAATTTTACCATTAATGATGCAGCCAATGTGGCTACAAATATTCCTATTCCAAAACTTAGAAAACTAAACCCCGGCGATACGGCCACAATTAATTACCAGATTGATACAAAAAATTATAGTGGTAATAACAATATTTACCTTGATATAAATCCGGAAAACGACCAGCCAGAACAAACGCATTTTAATAACTTTTTGTATAAAAATTTCCTGGTAAAGCCAGATGATTATAAGCCGGTATTAGATGTAACATTTGATGGTATTCATATTCTTAATAACGATGTGGTGTCTGCCGCACCGCAGATTATTATTAAATTAAAAGATGAATCAAAATATCTTTTGTTGGATGATACGGCATTGTTAAATGTGCAATTGCAATACCCCGATGGTACTTTGCGCAGGTTCTATTTTAATAATGATACATTGCGGTTTACGCCAGCAACAAGCGGATCTGCCGATAATACAGCTACCGTAAATTTCTCCCCTTATTTTTTACAGGATGGTACTTACCAGCTTATTGTACATGGTAAGGATAAAACCAATAATACAGCCGGCTCGGTAGATTATGTGGTTTCGTTTCAGGTGTACAATAAGCCCATGATAAGTAATATGTTTAATTACCCTAATCCATTTACCAGTTCAACGGCATTTGTATTTACTATCACCGGCAGCGTAGTACCACAGAATATTCGTATACAGGTGTTAACCATTACAGGTAAAATTGTAAAAGAAATCACCAAAGAAGAATTAGGCAATTTGCATATTGGCCGCAATATAACCGACTATAAATGGGATGGTACCGATATGTATGGCCAAAAACTGGCAAATGGGGTTTATCTTTACCGCGTTATCACTAACCAAAATGGAAACCGCTTAGATAAGTTTCCTACTTATGGTACAGATGGCTTTGAAGTAAATACCGATAAGTATTTCAACAAAGGGTACGGAAAAATGTATTTAATGAGATAAACAATGATGCAAAACGTAGGTATAGGTACACGGGTAATTAACTTTCTTATTGATACGGCTATTATTTTTCTAATAAGCTATATAGCTGCTCAAACCTGGAAATTTTATGTGTTTTATTATCACATCATTTATTTTCCTTTCTATTATTTTTTCTTTGCCATCACGGTAATGTATTATGTGTTTTTCGAGTTTTTATTTGCACGCACCCCAGGTAAATGGTTAAGCTTTAGCAAAGTGGTAAATGCCAATGGTGCAAAGCCTTCTTTTATACAAATACTCATTCGCAGTGTGATTAGGTTAACCATTATAGATTGTTTTTTTATTCCCTTTCTTGATAAATCCCTGCACGATTACGTTAGCAAAACAAATGTGGTTGAAGTCTGAGAATTTGTAAGCTATTAGCCCGGCAAAATTTCATTGTGCATCTTTACTTGCGTCGCACTCTTGTACTGTAGAATATGCATGCACACTACTGCCAAATACAATGGCTGTAACTACTTAATGCCGAAATTAATAAGTTGAAGTAAATTTTGCTGCCATGAAAACAGAACGTACAAGTGAGTGACACAAGTGCAGCCTCATATATCAAACAGGAGCTGGTTAACCACCAACAAAAAACCGTGCTTTAGGCACGGTTTTGATATTACACTAGGCGGTTAATTTTTCTTTTTTTCTTTTGATTTGATTTATGATGGAATCAAGGGAGTGATCAAAAGATTCTTCAAAGGATTTTGTAGAGGTTTTTACAAAGAAATTATGGTGGGGTACCTGCACCCTGATTTCCGTTATTTTGTCTTTAATGTTGTGAACCACATTATCCAACTTCAAAAACACGTCAACTTTAATAATGCCATCGTGAAAAGTATTTAATTTTTCCAGTTTCCTCTTAACATAATCAATCAGGGTTACATCGGCATCAAAGTGCACAGTCTGGATGTTAACATTCATAGCAAATTGCTTTTTGGGTGAACAATAAAAATTATTAAAAATATGGCGTAAATAAACCTTGTTTGGGCTTGGATTTACAATATGTAATTTACTGCAATAAATACATAAAATCAAATATTAAGTAGCATAGTTTTGTAAAGCTTTATCATAAAATTTTGTAGAATAAACAGCTGTGTACTAAGCTTTTGGGTGCGCTTTTTTATAAACGTCTTTTAGTTTTTCTATGGTATTGTGGGTGTAAACCTGTGTAGCGGCAAGGCTGGCATGGCCCAGTAGTTCTTTAACAGCATTAATGTCGGCGCCATGGTTCATTAAATGGGTGGCAAATGTGTGCCTTAACACGTGTGGGCTTTTCTTATCAATAGTAGTTACTGCGCCCAGGTAATGCTTTACGGTGGTATATACATATTTAGGGTAAAGGGGTTTTCCTTTAGCATTTACCAGTAGCACGGTTACCTGCGGCAGGCGTACTGGTTTTTCTGCCATATAGTGCCTTATATTGGTTAATAATTCCTGGCTTACGGGAATTATTCTTTCTTTATTGCCTTTACCCAACACTTTTACCTGTTTGTAGTCAAAATCTATATGTTGTTCTTTCAGGCCTATAAGTTCGCTAAGCCGCATGCCGGTATGGTATAACAGTTGTAATATTAGTTTATCAGTTTTTCCTTTCCAGTCGTTCCCAAATTCAACATAACTAAACAGGGTATCCATATTTTTTTCTTCCACAAAGGCAGGCAAACGCTTGCTCGTTTTAGGGGATACAATGGTAGTTAAGGGCGATTGTATGATGGTGCCTTGTTTTATCTGGTATTTAAAAAAAGACTTTAAGGAGGATAATTTTCTGTTTATACTTCGGGATTGCAGGGTATCATTTTTTAATTCGGCCATCCAGGTACGGATGATACTGCTGGAGATTTTAGGCAGGTCTATTTCTCCATACTGGCTTTGAACAAATGTAAAAAACTGTTCCAGATCGAGTGTGTATGAGGTAATGGTATGCCTGGAATACCTTTTTTCAAAAGTAAGGTAGTTAATAAACTCTTTTATAGCGGTATGCTGGGGTATATGCATAAAAACAGCCATAAAGTTATACACCTTATGGCTGTAAATTATGTATTGATAAAAATTATCTTATTTTTCTATCTTACCGCTGGCTATCTGCTGTTTGTAAGCAGCTTTTAACACTTCCTGACGACGTTTAATAGAAGGCTTGGTAAAGCTTTGACGCTCTCTCAGCTGCAACAGTACTTTACTTTTTTCAAACTTCTTCTTGTACTTTTTCAGCGCCTTGTCAATGTTTTCGCAATCTTTTGAATCGATGATAAGCATATATTTTATACCTCCTTACGGGATTTTTTGGATTGCAAAGATATAAATTCAAATTTTATTACCAAATTGATTTTAAAAAACTTTTTTATGGCTGATTATCAGGTACTTAATATGTATTACGCCTCGTTTTCGTTTGTTTTGCAGCAATTTAACGCCGGTAAAGAAAAGCTCAAATCGTTACTGACAGTGTATTAGCTCAAAAAATCATTTGGTTAAAATAGCACATACTATTAACTTCGCACCTCAAATTTTTTAATAGTACGGCAAAATCCGTGCTGCCTAAAATCATAAATAATATGAGAAAAGGGATCCATCCGGAAAGTTACAGGTTTGTAATTTTCAAAGACATGAGTAACGGCGTTACCTTCTTGGGCCGTTCTACCGCACATACCAAAGAAACAATTGTTTGGGAAGATGGTAATGAGTATCCGGTAATTAAACTGGAGATTTCTAATACCTCGCATCCATTCTATACTGGTAAAAATGTATTGGTAGATACTGCAGGTCGTATCGATAAGTTCAAGAAGCGTTACGCAAAAAAATAACCTTCTTTACCATCTTAAAATCCCTCCGCAGTCTAAAAACATCGGGGGGATTTTCATTTTACCCATTATTTTACTTCCATATAATTGCCACCTAAATATATGAGCGATTTAACAAGTTACCCCAAAGAAAAAATCAATATACTTTTCCTTGAAAATATTAGCGATAAAGCGGTTCAGATTTTTAAGCAAAACGGCTACACCAATGTTAAAAAAATTGCCGGTGCACTAAGTGAAGAAGAATTGATAAAGGAAATTAAAAATGTGCACCTGCTGGGCATCAGATCTAAAACCCAAATAACTGAAAATGTATTGCAGGCAGCTACCAAGCTGCAGGCTATTGGCTGTTTTTGTATAGGGGTTAATCAGGTAAACCTTAAAGCAGCACGTAAAAAAGGGGTAGTAGTATTTAATGCCCCCTATAGCAATACACGTAGTGTGGCAGAATTAGTACTCGGGTTATCTATTATGCTTATTCGCCGTATACCAGATAAAAATAAAGCAGCACACGAAGGCATTTGGCAAAAAGAGGCCAAAGGCAGTTTTGAAATGCGCGGTAAAACCCTTGGTATTATTGGATATGGTAATATTGGCTCTCAATTAAGTGTAATGGCCGAAAGCCTTGGTATGAAAGTTATTTTCTATGATACCGAAACCAAATTACCCTTGGGCAATGCCACCGCCTGCAAGTCGTTAAAAGAAGTTATGAGTAATGCAGATATTATTTCCCTGCATGTGCCCGAAACTGCTCAAACCAAAAATCTCATCAATAAAAGCAATCTTAAATATTGCAAAAAAGGCGCAATACTTATTAACTATGCAAGGGGCGAAGTGGTAGATTTAAATGCATTGGCCAAATCCTTAAAAGATCAGGATTTAAGTGGTGCTGCCATCGATGTTTTCCCATGGGAGCCTGAAAAAAACGGCGATCGTTTCGAGTCTCCTTTACAGGGACTGAGTAATGTAATTCTTACCCCGCATATTGGTGGTTCAACCGAAGAAGCCCAGCAAAATATAGGAGAAGATGTAAGCCTTAAACTGTTTAATTACCTGGAGAAAGGCATTACCAATGGTTCACATACCGTGCCGGCTATTGTATTACCTCCGGTAGAGGGTGCGCATCGCATATTGCACATTCACAATAATGTTCCGGGGGTTTTGGGTGCCATTAATACCTTATTATCCAAACACAATATCAATATTGTGGGGCAATACCTTAAAACTAACGAAGATATTGGCTATGTAGTGCTGGATGTAGATAAAAAATTATCCAAAAAAGCCATCGATTTATTGCGTGAAGAAAAGGAAACCATTAAGGTAAGATTGTTATATTAATACCTTTTGTAGCCCGGCTTTAGAAAGTGCTATTTAGCTTTTCTTGCGTCGCACACTTGTACGGCATAACATTTTGCAGCTTCTAATTAAAAGCCGCTAATATCAGAAAGCAGAAATTTTGTCACTAAAGCCCGGTTTTTAAATTGGGTAACAAAATTTAACTGCCAACAATGCCAATGGCGGTAAATGCTTTAGCCCTTAAATATGAAATTTTGACTTTTTTACAGGCATGGCATAGTAATGGCTATGCTGATTTCGACAATTTAAATGTTCACAAATTCTAAAAATCAATACAATTATGGCTAAAAAACTCAATGTTACCCCTCTGCACGACAGGGTAATTGTAAAACCAGCCGCTGCTGAAGAAAAAACTGCCGGTGGAATTATCATTCCTGATACTGCAAAAGAAAAACCTCAGCGTGGTACCGTTGTAGCTGCCGGTCCTGGCAAAAAAGATGAACCGGTTGTTGTAAAAGTTGGAGACAACGTATTGTATGGTAAATATGCCGGTACTGAAATTCAGATAGAAGGTAACGACTTTCTTATTATGAGAGAGAGCGATATTCTTGCAATTGTGTAACTTAATTTAAAACAAAACCGTACACTTGCGGGTGTTGCATTGCTTGTTGAAATATATTCTACCGTACAAGTGTGCGACGCAAGAAAAGCCGCTGTTTAATGTGCAGCCGGCTACAAAAAATAAAAGAGAATAATATAAAAAATTGTAGCATTCTCATTTATAACATTCAAAAAAAAAATAATCATGGCAAAACAACTTTTCTTCGACATTGAAGCAAGGAATAGAATGAAGCGTGGCGTTGATATTTTGGCCAACGCGGTAAAAGTTACTTTAGGCCCAAAGGGTCGTAACGTAGTTATTGAGAAAAAATTTGGCGCACCTTCAGTTACCAAAGATGGTGTTACTGTAGCCAAAGAAATTGAACTGGAAGACCCAATTGAAAACATGGGTGCACAAATGGTAAAAGAAGTAGCTTCTAAAACTGCTGATATTGCAGGTGATGGTACTACAACTGCTACTGTTTTAGCACAATCTATAATAAGCGAAGGCCTTAAAATGGTTGCTGCCGGTGCAAATCCAATGGATTTGAAACGTGGTATTGACAAAGCTGTTGCTTTGGTAATAGAGAATTTAAAAAGCCAGTCTCAAACTGTAGGTAACGATAGTAAGAAAATACAACAGGTTGCTACTATTTCTGCCAATAATGATGAAACCATTGGTAAATTAATTGCTGAAGCTTTTGCTAAAGTGGGTAAAGAAGGTGTTATTACCGTTGAAGAAGCAAAAGGTACTGATACTACTGTTGATATAGTAGAAGGTATGCAGTTTGACCGTGGTTATATTTCTCCATATTTTGTAACAAATAGCGAGAAAATGCAGGCTGAATTGCAGAACCCATATATTCTTATCTACGATAAGAAAATATCTGCAATGAAAGATATTCTGCACATTTTAGAGAAAGTTGCTCAAAGTGGCCGTCCATTGGTAATTATTGCTGAAGACCTGGAAGGTGAAGCATTGGCTACACTGGTTGTAAACAAATTACGTGGTACTTTGAAAGTGGCTGCTGTTAAAGCTCCTGGCTTTGGCGACCGCAGAAAAGAAATGCTTACTGATATCGCGATTTTAACTGCCGGTACTGTAATTAGTGAAGATTTAGGTTACAAATTAGAAGCTGCAGATCTTACTTCTTTAGGTCAGGCTGCTTCTATTACCATTGATAAAGACAATACTATTATCGTTGGTGGTAAAGGTGTAAAGAAAACAATTACTGAACGTGTAAACCAAATTAAAGCTCAGGTTGAAAACACAACTTCTGACTATGATAAGGAAAAATTACAGGAGCGTTTAGCTAAATTGGCTGGTGGTGTTGCCGTATTATATGTAGGTGCTGCTACTGAAATGGAAATGAAAGAAAAGAAAGACCGTGTGGATGATGCTTTACATGCAACTCGTGCTGCAGTTGAAGAAGGTATTGTACCAGGTGGTGGTGTTGCTTATATTCGTGCTATTGAATGCCTTGAAGCTAAAGTTAGAGGCCAGATAGCTGATGAGCAAACAGGTATGGCCATTGTACGCCGTGCTTTGGAAGAACCTATCCGTACATTAACCCAAAATGCAGGTATTGATGGTTCTATCGTAGTTCAAAAAATTAAAGAAGGCACTAAAGATTTTGGTTTTAATGCCAGAACCGAAACCTACGAAAACCTGTTTAAAGCTGGTGTTATTGACCCAACTAAAGTAAGCCGCGTAGCGCTGGAAAATGCAGCTTCTATTGCAGGTATGTTGTTAACAACAGAATGTGTGGTAGCTGATAAGCCAGAACCTAAATCTGCTGCACCTGCAATGCCAGGTGGTGGTGGAATGGGTATGGATTATTAATACTAATGCTAATAATATAAAAGGCCTTCCTGTAATACGGGAAGGCCTTTTTATTTTAATGGAATAGATGTTTATTTTCTTAAAAAACGGATGATACCGGTAGAGAGTAAAAAAATGGCCAATCCATACGTTATCATTACTGCCAGCCCTGCATAATCAATTGGGAGTAAAAATTTATTTATGGCCAGCAGCGAGTCTGATATAACAAAAAACACAGCCCCTGGAATAAAATGGTTGGTTGCCAGTTTTTTGATACTTCTGTTTTTAATAGAATAAATAGCGCTTAGCAACATCAGACCTAAAACAAAAGCATATAATGTAACTGGTAAGGCCAGGTGTTGTGCATCTATACTGCCCCACAAAATAGTTATGAGTAACGCCACATAACTAAAAACTCCAAGTGAGGTAACTAGCAGAAAATTACTGTATTTGGGTTTATATTGTTTTAACCGATAAAAGAAAACGATAAAACAAAGATGACCTATTAAAAATGAGGCTAAGCCTACAATAAAATAATTTGGGTTGCTATCATTAAGAAGGAAAAAATCGCCAAGAAAGCAAAAGGTTAAAGCCAGGTTGGCTAATATTTTTGACCTTTTATGATTGGTATGCGATGTTTCAACAAAAATGGCAATTAATAATATAGGTACCAGCAGTGTTTTGGTAAATAGCCTGTTTTCCTGGTAGCCTGCCTGCATTAAATAACAATCCAGTGCAAGTATAATCCAGAAAAGAAAATAAAGAAATGCTAATGACTTTTTCATGAAAAGAGTTTAATCTTTTACAGGCACAATTCTAACACGGCGTTGCAGAAATCTTTGTATAGAGTCTCTGGCCCTGGCCGTATCTGAGGTATTTAGTTTCATTTTAAAATAAAGGTGATAAATGAAACCTGTATCAGTTCGCAAACTATCGTAAGCCGTGTTTTTGTTGCCAAATTTTATTAGCTGTGCAGTTCTATAACTGGCTCTGGCTGCCGAAGTAGTTGTTTCAAAAATAAGTCTGTAATTGGCTGAGTCGGTAATTATGGTGAATATAGTGGATGTATCTGAAGGAATAGCCAATTTTCTTATAGTATCCTGAATGGTAGTTACAGGAGTTGTAGTACCTGCTACGGTATCCACATATTGTAAGGCTTCTTTTTCTTTTGCTTTGTTGGCAGTAAGCAGGGTATATGATCCCCATCCTATAACCCCCAAAACACCTAACACGATTAATAATGCCAAAAGCATTAATAGTTGTTTATTACCCGTGTTTTTTTCCAATAATGGCACGTTTTGCTGTTTATCTGCCTTTTTATTGCTGTTTTTTTGCTGGTCTGTTAATTGAGAAAAATCAAAAGCAGTAAACCCATATTCATTGAATTTGCCAATTCGAAAAGTGCCAATCCGTTCAATTTCATAAGCCTTGCCAATATTAATTACCTGACGCATGAGTTCCAGATAGGATTCCAGATCTGATTGAACCAGATTTTTGTTTTTTTGCATTTTTTGTGCAATAAATTCAATAAGTCCTGGAGAGGTGATGGCCTTTTTATCGAATTGAAAACCAATTAAGTTGTCTGCTGATGGCAGATTATCAGCGGTAGAAGATGGTGTAAGAATCAGCGTCCCAATTTTTTCAAGGGTAACTGTTTTTTGTTCTTCCAGATATTGGTGGATAAGGAAATCGTATTGATTCACTTTTTTTTGGCTGAAATTACAAATTTTAACACCAAGAAAGTTAATTTTTATGCAAATGAATTTTTTAGTTTTTGCAAACCTACTTTTGCAGCATGCTTACCAGCCACGAAGAGAAATTTATTGCTTATTGGGAAAAGAACCGGGACAGGGAGAAAAAACTACTGAGGCAATTTTTTATAGGGCTGCCTTTCGGATTACTAATTTCTGCCGGTATATTGTTATCGCTGGATATGAACTGGTACGAAAGGGCCAATATGATTGCCAATGCTGAATTAAACCCTGTGGTTTTATTAATTGCATTACTGGCAATTGCTGTTTTTATGGCTATTTTTTATAAAAAATACCAGTGGGATATGAAGGAGCAGCAATATAAAGAGCTGGTACATAAAAGGAATAAAGCCACTAAAAGCGAGTAAGAGACAGCATTAAACGGGCTATTTTGCCGTTTTTAGTAATTTTTGTTGAATACAGTTGTTGTCGTACAAGTGAGTGACACAAGTAAAGCTGCATTATGGTATATTGCCGGCAACAAAAATAATTTTAGCGTCAGTATTTAAAGGCGCATGCAACCATTTTAGTATTTGTTCTGTCATAATTTAAATAAAAGATTTCTACATGAAAAAAATGTTCATTCTGGCAATTGTGCCTTTTTTGTTTATTGGCTGCATAAAAAGTACCAGCAGCACAACCAATTGCACCAATGTAACGCCTGCTGCTGAGGAAGCACAAATTATTGCTTATTGCAATGCCAATGGTATTACGTATACAAAAGATCCCAGTGGTATTTATTATCAAATTTTAGAATTGGGTACTTTGCCACACCCTACTTTAAGCTCTACCATTACTACTAATTATGTGGGCAAGCTATTAAATGGTGTAATTGTAGACCAATCTTCTGCTCCTTTTACCAGCTCTTTAAACCAGTTGATTGCCGGCTGGCAAATTGGTATACAGTTAATTGGTAAGGGTGGGCATATTAAAATGGTAGTGCCATCCTCATTGGCTTATGGCTGTTACGGAGCACCTCCCACCATTGCGCCCAATAGTTTATTATACTTTGATATTACTTTGGTTAACGTACAATAATTTATAGTATACTACACATAATAAAAGGGGCAAACATTTGGTTGCTCCTTTTTTTTGTGCCCGGCAGTACAAGCTATTGCAGCTTTACTTGCGTCGCACACTTCGGGGCCTGGCTATATCCCGGCATGATAATCCCGTAAACGTATTATTTAGGCTGCCAAGTAGCGGCTTGATGGCTAAAATTTTAAATGACTAGGAAAATAAAAGAAGCAAATTCTTAAATAGGCTAAAATCAATAAAATAATTTAAAATTATTATCTAATTGAATATCAATTATTTAAAGACGTAATTAAGCTAAATTTTCAAAAAAAATAATGCTTTTTTAATGCATTATTTTACTAGTCAATTTAATTACCAAACCCCTATCTTTGCCGCTCACAAAAATTTAGTAAACCCACATAGTATATGCAACTTAAAGGTTTAGTGCGTTTCTTTGCCATAGCGCTCATTCTTATTTGTCTTTATCAACTTTCATTTACATGGATTGTACGCAGTTACGAAACTGGCGTTGCAGAAAAAGCCAGTTTATGGGTTAAAGCAAATTATCCAACTGCCGAAACAAAATATCCGGGCAATAAAGAGCTGCAGTCTGCTTATCAGGATACCTTATCCAATCTTGAAGCAAAAAGAAAACAACGCATACTCGATAGTACAAAAGAATCCACTGTTGGTCCTTTTGGTTTAACTACTTACCAGGAAGCCAAAGACAAAGAATTAATGTTAGGTCTGGACTTGCAGGGTGGTATGAGTGTTACCATGGAAGTAGGTCTGGATGGATTAATTCGCTCCTTGGCCAATTATTCTAAAGATGGGGCATTTAATAATGCACTAAATAGCGCAGTTGCCATTAAAGCCAATAGTGGTGCAGATCTTATTACCATTTTTGGAAACGAATATGCCAAAGTAGCTAACGGTGCAAAACTGGCTCCATTATTCGCCACCCGTAGTGATAATAAAATAAAATTCGATGCATCTGATGCAGCAGTTTTAAGTTACCTGCGGGAAGAAGCTGCAAATGCGTTTAAAAATACATTGCGTATTATCAGCACCAGGATTGATGCATTTGGTTTGGCTTCTCCAACTATTAATCCCAATCCGGCTAAGGGTATCATCAATATTGAATTGGCAGGTATTAACGATCCAGAAAGGGTTCGTCGTTATTTGCAGTCAACTGCCAATCTTCAGTTTTTTGAAGTATATAATATTAATGAAGTAGCTGAAGCATTGCAAAGCGGTGATAAAGCGATTTCTGATATGCTAAAAGGCACCAAGCCTGCAGCAGATACTACTGCTGTTGCTGTTGCCGATACTACAAAAGCCAGTGCAGCTGTAGATACTACCAAAACCTTTACTTTCTCAGGAAAAGATACTGCCAAGAAAACCAGTACTGCAAAGCTTACTGACTCTGCATCCATCAGAAGACTCGAAAACCCAATTTTCACTTTGTTCGCTGGTATAGCCCAGGGACAAAAGGATGAAAAGGGTGGTGTTTATTTCCCGGCCTATATTGGTAATGTATTAAAAACCGATACAGCGCAATTAGGTGAATATTTAAGGATGGAAGTAGTTGCCAGTAAATTGCCGGCTAACCTGGTATTTATGTATGGTAACGTTGAAGATAATACAGGTAAAACATTAAAAGACCGTTTAGCTTTATATGCCATCAGAACTTTAGATAATGGAATGGCAAAACTGGAAGGTGAACACGTAAGTAAATCCAGCCAGCAGTTCGACCAAAAAGGCCGTCCGTCTATTAGTATGACTATGGATGCAGAAGGTACCCGTATCTGGGCAAAAATGACTGCCGAAAACAAGAGCAAACCAATTGCTATTGTGTTGGATAATTTTGTATATAGCGCTCCAAATGTTATTGATGCCATTACTGGCGGTACTTCAGAAATTTCAGGAAACTTTACCATTACAGAAGCACAGGATTTAGCTGATATATTGGAATCAGGTAAACTACCTGCTCCAGCCAAGATTGTAGCAGAACAAGTTGTTGGTCCAACACTAGGACAGGCAGCTGTATCTGGCGGTGCATTATCTTTCTTTATTTCATTTATTGTAATTTTTGCTTTAATGCTGGTGTATTATAATACGGCCGGCTGGGTAGCAAATATGGCGTTGATATTAAACTTATTGTTTACCATTGGTATTCTGGCTGCATTAGGGTTCACCTTAACAGCACCTGGTATTGCCGGTTTAGTGTTAACCATTGGTATGGCGGTGGATACCAACGTTATTATTTTTGAAAGAATTAAGGAAGAACTCTCCAGAGGCAAAGGTTATTTAACTGCCGTAAACGATGGTTATAAGCGTTCTTATGCACCAGTTTTGGATGCACACGTTACTACCTTCCTTACTGCATTAATATTATTTATTTTTGGTTTAGGCCCTGTATTAGGTTTCGCAACCACACAGATGATTGGTATTGTACTTTCCTTATTCTGTGGTATTTTAATTTCCAGGTTAATTACTGATTTCTATACCAATAAGCAAAGGCACTTTGTATATTTTACTTCAGTATCCAAGCGGGTATTTAAACATGCCAACTTTAAGTTTATTGAATACAGAAAATATGCATACGGTATTTCTGTTGTAGTATTGATTTTAGGTATCAGTTCTTATTTCCATGGTTTTGATCAGGGTGTTGAGTTTGCAGGTGGCCGTAGCTATACGGTAAAATTTGCCACAGCTCCTAACGTAGAAGAGGTAAGGGATGAATTGAAAAAGACCTTCCTTGAATCTCCGATTATCAAAACAGTTAATACTGCCGATCAATTAAACATTACTACCTCTTACCGTATTAAAGAAACAGGCAATAATGTAGATTCCTTGGTAGAAGTAGCTTTATTCAATGGCTTGCAGAAATTTATTCCTGCAGGTACTACTTATAAAGATTTTGATAATAATTATAAGCAAAGTTCACAAACTGTATTACCAACCATTTCCGATGACTTAAAAAGTGGTGCAGCTAAAGCCACCATCTTCGCCATCATTGTTATTTGTTTGTATATATTTATCAGGTTTAGAGATTGGAGATATTCCCTGGGTACCATCGTTTCATTATTACACGACGTATTTGTAACGCTGGCTGTATTTAGCTTTGCAAAAGGCCTGGTTCCATTCCCATTAGAAATTGATCAGTATTTTATCGCTGCAGTACTTACTGTAATTGGTTTCTCAATGAATGATACCGTAATTGTGTACGATAGGATACGTGAAGATTCCCGTTTAATGAAAGGTACCGATAAAGCAACCATCATTAATACGGCCATCAATCAAACCTTAAGCCGTACAATTATGACATCACTAACCGTGTTCCTTACCATTTTAATATTGTTCATATTTGGTGGTGAAGTAACAAAAGGCTTTGCGTTTGCCATGTTAATCGGTGTTATTACTGGTACTTATTCTTCCATTTTTGTAGCTGCACCTATTCTGGTAGATTTTGCAAAAGATAAACCATTGGGCCGGCAAGAAGATCCAAAGAAAAAATAATGCTCTTTATATTTTTCACAAGGCTGTCCACTAGGGCAGCCTTTTTTGTTTGTAAATAGTACAAACAAATTGAAATAGTAATATTATTTTTTAATACAATGTGTTATCCCAGCTCAATAAGCTTTATCAGCTTCCCTTGCGTCGCACACTTGTGCGGTTGAACCAGCACGCAGCTTTTTTTTATTAGGATGTTACCTGATTTCTGGAGCTTTTTATTCTAGCCATATCAGAACCTCAACTATTACAAAAAATGAGCCACCTGAATTATCGCTCAAAAAAGGCATTGCATATTTGTTTAATACGAGAAGTTATTTATTTTTTATCTATATAAATCAATATGCTTCTTTCATAAAATTTAAGGTTGGCGATATCTTAATACCATTAAATTTACGATTAACGTTTTCACTAATAGTAATTGTACGACTAATAAGCAAGATCTGCGTTATCATCATATAACCTGTTTCTTTTACAATAATTGGTGTTTACAAAAACAACTTGATATACACAAGTAAGATGTTAAGTGATTTGTAAATACTACCGTTCCCTTGGCTTTTTCCCTAAACAACTAAAAAACTAAGGAAGATTATGAAATGCTATTTACTAAACACCTGGTTACTCCTATCAGTCATTACTGCTACGGCTGCCGATACTACAACCGTCAGGTCGGGCTATTTTGATATTAGTCATATCAATTGGCAGCAAGCTGGCATTGTTCAGCTAAATGGCGACTGGGAATTTTATCCTGCTGTTTTTTATTCACCAAATGATTTCAACAACACACAGGTATTACCCGGTAAACAATTTATAAAAGTGCCTTCATTTTGGAATAACGGTATAAAAAACCAAAACAATCAAAAGGAAGGTTGTGGTTATGGTACTTATAGGGTTACGATTCTATGCCCAAAACAAAACGACTTGCTGGTCTTAAAATTGCTTACAGTAGCTTCAGCATACAGGCTTTATATAAATGGACAGGAATTATATCATTCCGGTAAACCCGATTCAACTTCGGCAGGTACTATTCCCTTGTTAAAACCAGCAATTGTACCCGTAACTCCACTGCACGATACCATTGAGATTATTATGCATGTAGCCAATTATAGCGATAGGGTAGGCGGTGTATGGGATTACATTTCGCTGGGGCCATCAAAAAATATCTATAGCAATTTGCTTAAAAGCAATGCACTTAATTTTTTTGTAGCGGGTAGCTTTTTTCTTTGCAGCGCTTATTTCGCTATTCTATTCGTTTTCTTCCGGCGCAAGTACATTTATTTTTATTTTACTGTTTTGTGTATTATTCTCAGTATCCGGGCCCTGGTTACCGGAGAGGTTTCCATTCATTATATTGTTTCTATTGATTGGGAAATAGTACGCCGTATAGAATACATTTCATTGTTTTTAACCGTACCGGTTATGGCTTTGTTTTCCTATCAGCTTTTTCCAAAAGAATTTTCCAGAAAAGTACTTTATGCTGTTTTAATTATAGGGGCTTTGTTTTTAAGTGTTGGCTTATTTGCATCGCATTATTATTATACTTATTTATTGCCTGAGTATGGATGGTTTTTAATTTTAACTGCCTGCTATGGTTTGTATGCCTATATAAAAGCCTCTAAACATAAACGGCAGGGTAGTAGTATTTTCCTTATTAGCTTTATTATATTTTTCTTTACCTCCATTAACGATGTATTATACGCCAACCTTATTATAGAATCGACGCAGCTGTTTTATGTGGGTTTATATGTATTGGTTATTGCCATTACTATTTTATTATCCAGGCAATTTTCTTATGCATTTAAATCATTGCGTATTGCCAACCGGGAACTTTCAGAAATCAATCACGAATTGCATCAAAAGAATATTTCAATTAAGGATAAAAACGACCAACTACAACAACTTAATGCCGAAATGGATATTCTGGTATACAGAACTTCTCACGACCTTAAGTCGCCACTGGCATCTACATTAGGGATACTTCAAATAGCCAAAACAGAAACTGATACAGAGAAAATAAATACCTATCTGGATATGGGAGAAAAAGCCCTGAACCGAATGGAATTTTTTATCAATGATATCCTTGATTTTGCTAAAAATAAAAGAGTGGGATTGGATTTAACCGATATTCATTTTTCACAATTGGTGCAACAATCATTAGAAGCACATGAATTTGCCCATAATGCAAAAAGCATTGTAAAAGAAATTGAAATAAAGCAAGAGGAGAAATTTATATCAGACCGTGGACGTATTAGCATGATTATCAATAATCTTATTTCCAATGCTATTAAATACAGTGATGAACATAAAGAAAATAAGTTTATCAGGATTAGCATTGTAATAGAGCAAAATACAGCCATTCTAAAAGTAACCGATAATGGACTGGGCATTGGGCAGGAACATCTTGATAAATTGTTTTCGATGTTTTACCGTGCAACAGATGCTGCACAGGGTACTGGTCTGGGCTTATATATGCTAAAAGAAACGGTGGAAAAACTAAAAGGTACAGTATCGCTTAGCTCTGTTTTAAATGAGGGTACTACTGTTACCGTTACCTTGCCCAATCTTTCTGAAAATATAGAATAAGTATTTTTATAAACTAAGTAAATGCACTTAATGGTAGTGCATTTACTTAGTTTTTTTGTTGCCAAATAATCAGTAAGTACAAGTGTGCGACGCAAGTAAAGCTGTATTAGCTTCCCACAGCCTGGTACAAAAACATGTACACTAACTTTCTAATGCCAGCTTTTTAAACCCAGTATTTTTTCACCTAATTCGGTTAATTCTGCTCTTTCGTATTTGGTTTGCTCCCATTTGCGGGGATCGCCGGGAAAAGCATAACCTTCTGGCGCAATACGGTGTTTCCAGGAGTTTATACGCCAGGTGCGCAGGTCTTCATTTTCTTCCACCGCAGGTGTGAACGAAATATACTGCGCCAGTCTGGGCCTATCGCTTTCATTTTTTCTAATGCCGTGTGCCAGCATACTATTAAATATTAACAGGTCGCCTTTTTTGCACATTACTTTTACAATCTCAAAACCGGTGGTATCCGGTTTAAAAGGATCACGGTCTGCAGGTTGTGTTTTTACCCATTCATCAAAGGTTCTATATAGCTCGGGTACGCATTGAAAACCGCCCGTAAATTCATCCGTATCGCTTAAAGCCAATACGCCTTGCACATTTACAGGCTTGGGTACCATACTGGTATCAATATCAAAATGTATAAAGGCCTTGTATTCATGGCCTGGCCTTACCGGAAAATTAAGATTGGCGCGGTCAATGGTAACCCATAATTCCTCTATACCCCATATATCTACAAACGCATCGTAAACGCGTTGGTTCATGCGGTTCTTCCACATAAGAGGGTGGTTATACATTTCTACCATACCGGTATTTTTTAGCTCTTTCATTTGTATCTCTGCCCGGGCTTCTGCATACCAGGTTTCGGGGTTGGCAGGGTCTTTTTCTTCAAACTCCCAAAGCATATTGGCCATGTTTTCTACGTCTTCGGCCGGTACTGCATTAGGTATTATAACATAACCGTTATTTATCCAAAAATTCCATTGTTCCTCGCTAAGCACCCGCAAAGCTTTGCCATTGCTTCGGTCGTTTAATTTATGCGCCGTGCGTGCTACCGAGGCATTGCCTGGTGTTTGTTTATCATCGTACAGTTTGCCCATGGCATTCATGGTCATGTTTTGTTTTGTTTCTGCTTGCATACAATCGTTTTTATATTTATTAAAATTGGCCATTTTTTGGGGCCAGGGTGCTGATTATCTATTAAGCTGTACTTGCGTCGCACTCTTGTACTGTAGTAATACTGTGGTGCAAAATGCAAATGCCAGTAAACCAATACAAGCCTTTTTATTTGACCTTTTTTGTGCCATTCAAATTGCAAAAGCCGCATTACACAGCAGGATGGCAATAGCACTCACACTGTGCAGTTTGTTTTGGTTACTTGTAAAACAATATTACATATGTTCTTAATTAGTTTAAGCGGTAAGTCTGGCCAAGTCCAAATTAAAAGAATTACCTATATTTAGCCTGCCATGCCGCAACAACGCAAAATACCATACCATACCGTTAAAGTAGGTTATGGTATTTATATAATAGAAGAGATTAGAAAGCGCATTAATAAAGAACAGCCAACCGAAACAGATATCAGGCGCATGCTGTTGAAAAACACAAAACCAACAATGGATGCTGCTGTGGTAATGGCAAAACAAATGTCCAGATTTTGTAAAACCAACAAAGAGTTTTTATTAAAAGCAAAGGAAGAAACCCTTGATAAAATAGCTGTAGCACTAGGCTTGCCATTGCAGCAATGCACCCATTTTTACGAACGCATTAACCAGTTGTATAAACGCAGTACCCATTATTACACCTACCTGCAAAAAGCCGAGCAATATATGCTGCAGTTTAAAATGGCCAACGATGAAATTTATTTTAAACAGCTGTTGAATTACCGCGAAGAATATGGCATAAAAACGATGTTAATTACCTATCCTTTCGGGCAACTGGACAGTAATTTGCCTGCAAGTGATTTTGGTGCTTATACCGATATTAAAACCGAGGTTTTGTTTAAAGAACTGTGCAGCCGAATGAATGCCACCCAATACAAATTACTTACAGATAATTTGGTTGACCGTTTTTTTAAAAAGGATATTCAAAAGCCTGATACCTGGATTAGTATTGGCCTTTTTGGTAATAAACTTTCTTATGGATTATTAACTATGCCACCCTTTAATGCGGTGTTTAAATGGCTTCCCGAAGAAAACAAAATAATGCTGGCCGGAAAAACCTATGCTGCCAACCGGGAGAAGAAACAGGATTATGCTGTTTTTGCACGCTTACAATTAGCAAGGGGTAAAACAATAATTATTATTGGGGGTATTGAGGGCTATGGTACAGAGAAACTGGGTGAGTATGTTTGGCGTAACTGGCGTAAAATTTACGATGTAGTTTTTAGTGAGATTAGCGATTCAGTAATATTACTGTATAAAATAGCGGCAGGTAAAATTCATCAGCAAGATTTGGTAAGGTTTAATTAGCTTGGATTTACGGCATAAATGTCCCATAAATAAATAGCTGCTGCAAAAAATATGGTTTGCAGCAGCTATTTGTTGGTATTTATTTTAATTGGTCCAATAATCAACCACAACTGGCTTGTCTAAAAATGGCTTTAATATATCTACAAATGCTTTGTGTGCAGGATGCACCAGGTAATCATCGCGGTCTTTCTCGCTGCTGAATGTTACAAAAAAGCAATGGGTAAGGCCTTCATTTATTTTTTCGGGGCTATTGTTTACGCCCCATTCAAATGCTTTTATCTGGCTTATTTGTGTTGGTAACTTCTCAAATGCATCGGTAACTTTTTTTATTTCGGCGGGGGTGGTATTATCTTTAAATTTAAACAGTACCACATGCCTTAGTACTTTGCTGCTATTGGTTTGTTGTGCATTTACCGTGCCTATGCTAAGAATTGCCATAATGGAAAGTAATATTAGTTTGTTCATATATTTTGTTTGTATAAATGTAGGGCTTATGAACGGCTTGCAAAACTTTAGATAAGAGTTTATGTTTTGCTGCATATGGTTATAGTGTACAAGAGTGCGACGCAACCGGGCTTAATAGCACTATTATTGCCGGGCTAATAACAATGTATTTATAGAGGCCTTACTTCGTAAACAGGGCTAAAAAGATAGAAATTGCCGGTTTGTTGCTCTTTGCATTTGTAGCGTTTGCGCAGGCGCTCGCCTTTCTCAAAAATGCGGCCGTCTTTTATTTTAAAGCTACTGCCTTTGGGCAATTCTTCTAAAAGACGAATATTTTCTTTGGGCTCGTTGTATTTACGTAATACACGCGTTAATCCTTCCTCGGCACAACTGCTTGCTGCGGGGTTGTTTAGCGAATGGCGTAACTCGGCTTCAATATCTGGTGGGAAAATTTTTTTGGTAACAAAATTGGCCAGCATACTGCCATAGATATATTTCCATTCTTTACCATGTGCATTTACGCGATGCCCAAATTGTTCGTATGTAAGCAGGTGCGCCAGCTCGTGCAGCAACGTAATAAGAAAGGCATAATTATTAAGATTACCATTTACCGTAATACGGTGATTTTTGCCATGAATGGCATTGCGATAATCGCCTAATACCGATTTTCTTTCACGTGTAATGGTTAAATGCACTTTATGGCGGTGCAGGTAATCTGCCACGCTTTCAAAGCTACCCTCGGGCAGGTAATCCGCCAGTGCCTGCATGGGATGTTCAGCGGCTGCCATTCTCTTTGTTTATACGGGATATGGTTTTTACTTCAATAAAAGTGTATAAAAAATATAATGCCATACATACATAAATGGCATAGCGGCTTTTTGATTCGCCGGCTACATAAACATAAATTACTACCGCAGCAGCAATTACAACCAGCTTTATAGCCGTGCCTGCCATTACACTGCGTACAAACGCATTGGGGTTATTGCTGGACAATGATTTTTTTTGCATAAAAAATACACCCAACGATAAAATAAACAGTATACCATTGCCATAACCAACCACCAGCGGGTCTATACCCTTATCAGCCAGAAATTTGCCAAAAAGCATCCAGGTAGAATTTACCAGTAAGAATACAACTGCCAGTGGCGCAATTGCTTTTTTGTTAAAAGATGTAGCCATTATTGTTTTTTTGAAGTGTCTTTTATTACTTTAATCATCATGCCTGCAATAAATAGCAAAGGTAAAATCCATATAAATAAGGGGGAGTTGCTTTTTATCCACTTATCCATATAATTACCGGCATACACCGTGCATCCTAAAATGACAATTAGCTGTATAGCCAGCCCGGAATAGGCAATCAGTAATTTGCGGTTCGATTGTGGCGATTTATCCATACCAGGCAGGCTTAATCGTTAGATATTTCAGGGGTTGGCACATGAAGCATATTAGTATCTAATTGTGCCGGAGAACCGCCGTTAAGCACCTGCCTTAAATTATTCAGGTACTTGTCTTTGTATTGAATGGTTTGTTCTAACGAGTCTGTTTTAATTTTTAATGCCTGCAGCTCTACACGATTGGTATTATTGCCATAACCGGGTATATAAAAATGAAGTGGGGTAAGTACAATAAGTGCCACTGTAAAGCTAATCAGCAATATAAAAATGGTGCTTAAGCCAATGTAAACACTAATACGGGATAGTTTAAATGTAATCACCTCTTCATAGGTGTCATCATTCATTACTACCAGCCGGTAGCGGCTTTGTAAGCGCTTTAAAGTGCTGCTTTTTTGCTGTTCTGCCATATAAGCTAAATAAGCTCAAAGGTAACATTAAATAGCACTGCGCAAAATATAGCCAATAACAAAGCTTATGTACAATGCAGGTTAATGGTGTACCATGCAATAATGCATTGGGCATCTTTACTTGCGTCGCACACTTGTACTACACAACCCAAATGGGCTAACAGCCAATTGCACAAATAAGGCAAAAAAAAATTGCAACCAAATTAATGATACACAGTTTGGGTATGTGGCACATTAAAATCTGGGGTAAAATAATTGGCAGCTTTTACAGGTAATTGCAAATACCAGCAAATACCCATTAATAAGCAGTAAAAATAATCTTCGGGCAGGCGGTTACTTGCAAAATTGCCAAGTGTGGTAGTGGCACTAACTTCCATGGTAAAACTAATCAATGGTTTTTCGTTTGTGTTTTTATACACCGCTAAAAAGCCATCTTCTTTATAGGAAAGGTTGTAAAAATAAGTCACTTCAAAAAAGCTAAGGCTGCCAAATTCCCCACCGGTGTTGGTGGTTTCAATAATGCCTGCATCAAAACCATATTCATTTTTAAAAATAATTTTAGGATGTCTTTTGCCTTGCTGGTAAACCATAAATAAACGCCTGTCACCATTACTTTCTAACCTGGCAGTATGTAACAATACATCATACACCATGGTTAAAATATTGGTTTTTTGATGAGCAATATGCATCAAAAGTTGCTTTCTTCCTCCTTCGGGGTATACATCTTCTACAGTTAATTGGTATTCCATACAATCAATTTGTATAAAGCTAACCCCACAATGCCGTTAAGCGTGTTTATGATTTAATGGTAATAATTTCTTAACATTGGCCCTGTTGCTTTTGCACAATGCATAAATACGGGGCGGCTTGTCTAAATAAATTTTATATATTCATCCCTGCAATGCAATAAAATGTACTTGTATGGGTAAGCAATACCTATAATAGAGACTAAAATCACAATTGATCCTGGATTATTTATGACCCGATACGCAAAACAAACCCGGTTGCTGGTTGCCGTAGATTGTATAATTTTTGGCTTTGATGGCACCGAAATGAAATTATTACTGGTAAAAAGAAGCCTTGAACCCGAAAAAGGCCGCTGGAGTTTAATGGGTGGTTTTGTTGATATAAATGAGTCTTTTGAAAAGGCCGCAGCCCGTGTATTAAAAGAATTAACCGGATTGGAAAATGTTTATATGGAGCAACTTTTTGCTTTTGGAGAACCCAACCGGGATCCCATTGAACGTACGGCATCTATCACCTATTTTAGTTTAATAGATATACAACAATACGAACAGCAGATTAGTCACGAATACCATGCAGAATGGTTCCCTGTTAAAAAGATACCCTCCCTTATTTTCGATCATCGCGATATGATTGAAATGGCCAAGGAGAAGTTGAGGTATAAGGCGGCACTGCACCCTATTTTATTTGAGTTGCTACCACCGAAATTTACGCTACCGCAATTGCAAAACTTGTACGAAGGTGTGTACGATGCCATTATGGATAAAAGAAATTTTAGCCGTAAAGTTTTATCTACCGGTCTTTTGGTTAAGCAAAAAGATAAAGACAAGCTAAGTTCTAAACGCGGTGCCTATTATTATAAAATCGACAAAAGAAAATACCTTACCAAGTTTAATGCTTTCCTGAATTTTGTACCTAATCCGCAAAATTTAAAATAACCTCATTTTATTTAAGTAGGTTTGGAAAAGCAGCTATGAGTTGCTTTGAGATTTTGATAAATGTCATCTGGAAATCCATTTTTCTTTACACTGATTAGTAGTGAAAAATAAAAAGAGTGTAAAATGGAAGGGCTGTTTTAATTCGATTTGGTTACTATCTGTTTAAATATAAATAATGGTATTGAAATATGAGTAGCATATCTATGTATGATATTCATATTTTGTCTTTTAAACATCATAATCACAGTATTTTCTTTTTTGCGAACTGCAAAAATCAAATGTAAGGTGCTCAATACTTAAAAGTGGTTCCATTGTACAAATTAGAACTGCAAATGCCTTACCGTTGCGCCGTTGTTAATAAGCTGCTTTAATGAATCAATGCCAATTTTTAAATGTTTGTCAACAAATTGAAGTGTGATTTTCGAATCACTTTTTTCAGTTTTTATACCCTCTGGTATCATGGGTTGATCACTTACCAGCAATAATGCACCGGTTGGTATTTTATTGTAAAAACCTACGGTAAAAATGGTAGCTGTTTCCATATCAATGGCGTAAGCCCTAATTTTTTGCAGATACTCCTTAAAAGCTTCATCATGTTCCCAAACCCTGCGGTTAGTAGTGTATACTGTGCCGGTCCAATAGTCAACCTTATAATCCCTTATAGTAGTAGAAATGGCTTTTTGTAAGGCAAATGCAGGCATTGCGGGTACTTCGGCCGGAAAATAATCGTTAGACGTACCCTCACCTCTTATCGCAGCAATTGGCAATATCAAATCGCCTAGTTTGTTTCTCTTTTTTAAGCCACCACATTTACCAAGAAACAATACCGCTTTTGGGTTTATGGCGCTTAATAAATCCATTACGGTTGCTGCACCCGGGCTACCCATACCAAAATTTACAATTGTAATTCCATTGGCCGTAGCACATTGAAAAGGTTTGTCTTTACCAACTACTTTTACTTTATGCCATTCGGCAAACTTGGTAACATAGTTGCTAAAATTGGTTAGCAAAATGTATTTGCCAAAATTTTTTAAATCCTCACCTGTATATCGGGGTAGCCAGTTGTTTACAATTTCTTCTTTCGTCTTCATAATTATATTTCTTTAAGCTATCTGTTGCTGTAATTTGCCATGCTATTATTGATGCAGGGGCTGTTGGCTGTAATGGTAAATTAATCAACAGTCCGGGCTTTCCGTTGCAAGTCCTCACTCACTGCACTGCGTTACGTTCGTTGCGGGCTTTACACTGCAATCCCGCAGCCATTAAGCAGTATAACCATGTGCAACATAAGGTTAAGTGTTAACAACAAATATACAAAACCGGTAGCTCATATTATTACATTTGCGTATGCTGGCAATAGAATATCCTTCCGTTAATTTTAAAACAAAGCAACAGGGTAACCAACAACTCATTTTTGATGAATTTAGAAAAAAATGGGTAGTACTTACGCCTGAAGAATGGGTGCGCCAGCATTTTTTATATTATCTGGTTCAGGTTAAAGATTATCCGGCAGCTTTAATTGCTGTAGAAAAGGAAATAAGGTTAGGCGAGCTAAAAAAGCGTTGCGATATTGTTGTGTATAAGGGCCAAAAGCCGTGGATGATAATAGAGTGCAAGGAACAGGATACGGCGCTTAATGAGCAGGTAATTGCCCAAATACTACGTTACAATATAACACTTGCCGTTGAATATCTTGTTATAACAAATGGTAATTATAGCCGTGCATTTTATATAGCTAATTCCCCAGCTACTGCTGAAATAGATAGTTTGCCCGATTGGCTTTGATAGAATGGTTTACAATTAATATTACATTGTACTGGCTGTTTGAAGCCCATACCATATGCTGGCGTACAAGTGTGCGACGCAAGTAAAGCTGTTATAATTTATAATGTTTGGCTAATAATAAAATGTAAAGATTTAAATAAACCAGGCAATACATTTAATTTTTTTTAAATTTCTTACCCGTTCATTTACATATTATTATTTATGTAATGCTATGGCTTAAAAGGTTATTATATTTTTTGCTAACCACTGTTTGCATTTGGCAAATAGGTACTTTTACTTCCGCTTCAAATTTTTATTTTCTTAAAACAATACATATTACATGAACAAACATTACTCTATTAAAAGAACTGCGTTGCTTTTAGTTATTGCAGTTCTTGCTATTAGTAAATCTTTTTCTCAACAGGTAGCTAATGCAAAAGCTTTGGTTGAGAGAAATGCTGCTAAAATTGGCTTGAATGCTAATGACTTAAAAAACTACCGCATTTCTGATGCGTATGCTGACAAATCTTCTGGCTTAACTTATGTGTATTTACAGCAAACTTTTAAGGGCATTGATGTATTTAATGCCATTCAAACTGTTGCATTTAAAAATGAAAAAGCAGTTTCGGTAACTGGTGCAAGAATTGGTAACATGGAAGCGCTGGTAAATTCGAAAGAAGGTTTAGCTGGTGTAACCGCGGCCGATGCTATTAAAGCTGCCGCCAGTCATCTTAAATTGGCTACCCCATCTGCTATGATGCCAATTAAGCAAATGAATGCTTTTAAAGAAATTGAATTTAGCAATATGGGAATTTCTTCAACCAACATTAAATCTAAATTATTGTGGGTGCCGGATGAAATTTCGAATAAAATGTCTTTAAGCTGGCAGGTTCAAATGCAACCCAAAGGTTTGGCTGATTTGTGGTATGTAAATGTGGATGCACAGAAAGGTGATATTTTAAATAAAATCAACCTGAATATTGTTTGTAACTGGACTACACCACGCCGTGTTTCTGCAATGCGGGATATATCTGCAGATATAACCATGGCTCAGGACGATAACAGCAGCGCATTGGTTAGTTCTACCAAATACCGCGTAATTCCTTTCCCTGCAGAAAGCCCTATTCATCCGGGTGGCGCAGCTGCTATTGTTACCAATCCATGGTCATTGGCTGGTACAGGCAATAATGCTACTACTTTACAGTGGCACGATAACGGTACTACTACTTTTGATAGTACAAAAGGTAATAATGTTTTGGCTCAGGAAGATAGAAATGGTAATAATGGTACTGGTAAACTGGTAAAATCTACCACTGTTTTACCAAACCTTACATTTACCAATAAAGTAAATTTTACTAAAGCACCTACTACTTCTGCAAATCAAAAATTTGCGATTACCAACCTGTTTTACTGGAATAATATTATGCATGATATTTCTTATCAATATGGTTTTGATGAAGTATCTGGTAATTTCCAGGCTAACAATTTAGGCCGTGGTGGTAATGGTAACGACTTTGTATTTGCCGATGCGCAGGACGGTTCTGGTACCAATAATGCCAATTTCTCTACACCAAATGATGGTAACAATCCACGTATGCAGATGTTTTTGTTTGATGGCATAGCTTCTACTACTATCAATCAGCCAACAGCATTTCAAGGTGTTAAAACATCTGTTGAAAGTGCTTTTAGTACTAACAATAAATTAATTTCTGTTGGTACAAAAACAGCTAATGTTGTATACTTTAATGATGATATTGCAGGTACTACACATGGTGCCTGCAGTGCTGCTGCCAACCCGGTTACACTTAGCGGTAAAATAGCATTGATAGACAGGGGTACCTGTGGATTTACCGTTAAAGTAAAAAATGCACAGCTGGCCGGCGCCATTGCTGCCATTGTAGTTGATAATATTCCAGGTGAATATCCAATTGCAATGGGTGGTACAGATAATACTATCACTATTCCTGCAGTTATGGTAAGCTATGAAACTGGCGATACCATTAAAAGTTACCTAAATACCAGCGTAGTAGTAAATGCTACCTTAAAAGGTGGTGTAAGCATCGATGGTGATTTGGATAATGGTGTTATTTCTCATGAATATACACACGGTATTTCTAACCGCTTAACAGGTGGTCCATCTAATAGTTCCTGCTTAACCAATAAAGAACAAATGGGAGAAGGCTGGAGCGATTATTTTGCTTTGATGGTTACTAAAAAATGGTCTACTGCCACTATTAATGATGGCGCCAATGCATCTCCAATAGGTACTTATGTAGTAGGTCAGCCAATTACTGGTGGTGGTATTCGTAACTATCCTTATTCTACCAATTTTGCTGTTAATCCATGGACATATGATTCACTTCCTGCCACTGGTGGTGAAGTACACAATATTGGTGAAGTTTGGTGTAATGCACTTTGGGAAATGACCTGGGGTATTATTCAAACTGCCGGTATTAATACCAATATTTACAATGCCTCTGGTGCTGGTGGTAATAGTATTGCGCTTAAACTGGTTACACAAGGTATGAAACTACAGCCTTGTAAACCAGGCTTTATCGATGGCCGTGACGCAATTCTAAAAGCTGATACTTTATTGTACGGCGGTGTGCATAGTGCAGCTATATGGAAAGCATTTGCAAAAAGAGGTATGGGTATCTTTGCTTCTCAAGGTTTATCCAGCAGTTATACTGATGGTGTTGCTGATTACACTGAGCCTCCTGCTCCGCCAACTGCAAACAAAGGCGACTTATACGTTTACAAACAAAGCACTTCTGCTTTATTGCAATGGCAAAATGTTGCCAATATGACTGGCAATAGCTTTACAGTTGAAAGAAGTACCAACGGCGTAAACTACGAGGTAATTGGAACTGTAAAAGCTGGTAAAAATGCCAACGATATGAACACCTTTACCGATGTTAACCCAGCCAACGGTACTAACTATTACCGTTTAACTCAGGCTGCAATTGGTAGCGATATTCATTCAGCAGTACGTTCTATTAACTTTACAGGGGTGCACATTACACCAAACCCTGCAAAAGATAATATCACTATAACCATTGGCGATAATGTAAAAGCATTAAAAGTTACCCTGGTTACAGCTGCCGGTAAGCAAATTGCTTCTTACAATATGAACAGCAGTGTATTAAATATTAAACTGCCAGCAATTGCACCAGGTATGTATTTTGTAAAAATTACTGGCGATGGTTTTACCAGTACCAATAAATTAATTATTCAATAAGGTATACCTATAGTATTTTTCTAAAAAGCCCCTTTGCAAAAAGGGGCTTTTTATTTTCATCGATGAATTAATTAATACCAGAGTTTAGGCGATTAGTTTCTTATTTGCCCAGCTTTTAGGCAAATGGCAGCTGTACTTGCGTCGCACACTTGAGCGGTAGAATATGAGGGAGCAATGCAAATGCATCATTGGTTATATACTTTTTTTAACCCCAATATTAGATTCGTCTTTTGCCGCCATAAAAGTTGAACCTTGAACCGAGCGTGGCAAGAAAAGCCTCATTATAAAACAATAGCCGGCTAACAAAAACCTTAACGGAAATTTTTGGGTTTATCAGTTATCTTCGGTTCTTAATTATTCATCTTTATATAATTGGTTACTTATGAAAAAAGTATTGCTTGTAATTGCTTTATTAAATGGAATGGTTGCTTTTGCTCAAAACCCTATTCAGTACCTGTTGGTAGGTACTTATACAAATAGTGGCAAAAGTGAAGGTATTTATGTATACCGTTTTAATCCCAATAAAACCGAAGCTACATTGGTAAGTGTTGCCAAGGGCGTTCAAAATCCGTCGTATCTGGCTATTTCTAAAGACCAGAAATTTGTATACGCCGTAAATGAAAATCATGGTGATAACGGCGGCGATGTAAGTGCTTTTTCTTTAGACAAAACAAAAGGCGAATTAACATTTTTAAATAAGCAGCCTTCCGGCGGCGATGACCCATGTTATGTGGCAATAGATTCTACTGGTAAAAATGTAGTAGTGGCCAATTATAGCGGTGGTAATGTTAGTGTATTAAAAACCAATGCTGATGGATCGCTGAAACCTGTTGTGCAAAATATTATGTACGATGGATATGGTGTAAATGTAACCAGACAGGAAATGCCGCACCCACACAGCACCGTTTTTTCAAACGATGAGAAAAATATGTTTGTGCCTAATTTGGGTAACGACAGATTATACCGCTACACATTTAATGCAAATGATGCTGCAAATCCATTAACTCCTATGGATCCGCCATATTATGAAATACCTGATAACAGTGGTCCGCGCCATATTACTTTTCACCCCAATGGTAAGTATGTTTATTTGGTAAATGAACTTTCTGGTAATGTAATAGTATATGCCAATAATAATGGTGTACTAACAGAAATTCAAACAATTATTTCAGATAATACCAACAGTAAAACAGATAAGGGCAGTGCCGATATTCATATAACCCCTGATGGAAAGTTTTTGTATACTACCAACCGTGCAACGGCCAATGATATTGCCATGTTTAAAGTAGGCACAGATGGTAAATTAACCGAGAATGGTCACCAGGCTGTAGGTATGCACCCAAGAAATTTTATGATAGACCCAACAGGCCGTTTTTTATTGGTGGCAAACCGCGACAGCAATAGTATTCAAATATTTATCATCAATAAAAACTTTGGTATTTTACAGGATAGCGGCGTTAAAATTGATGTTCCTCAACCTGTATGCTTAAAGATGGTTCCGGTAAAATAAAAGCCATTTCAGGTTAAATCAGCCATACTTACAAATTGTCAATATAGGTAAGCAATCTATATTATAAATGGCAATTGGTAAGTATGGTTTATATTTAGTTTGTATATAATAGAAGTACAGGAACAAGACTTGCAAAATAACCGCTGTCATTGCAACGTTTTACTACTTTCGATGGTCTGAAAAGCAGATAATTTCATGATGCGTTTATACACTTTTCTATTTTTTTTTCTGTTTTGTATGGCCGGGGCGGGTTTAGCTCAACAATGTAATACTATTGGGCAAACGCCATCTTCGGCATTTCCGGTATGCGGGGTAGATACTTTTGTGCAAACCAAAGTACCCATTTGCAGCGGTAATACCATTCCAGTTCCCGGTTGTGAATTGGATGGCGTTTCTTATACCGACAAAAACCCCTACTGGTATAAATTCACCTGCTTTACCTCGGGCACCTTAGGATTTTTAATAACGCCCAACGATATGGGTGATGATTACGATTGGGAATTATTTGATATTACAGGCCGTAATCCTAATGATGTTTACACAGATAAAACCCTGGTGGTAATTGGTAACTGGGCGGGTACTTATGGATTAACAGGTGCATCATCTGCAGGCGTGGCTTCCATGCAGTGTGCTTCAGATCCATTAGCTAAAGCCAATGCCTTTAGTTTAAAACCCAGTATTATTCAGGGGCATACCTATCTTTTAATGGTAAGCCATTATACCGATTCGCAAATTGGTTATCGCTTGTCTTTTGGTGGTGGCACCGCCAGTATCACAGATCCTTTAGATCCTAATTTCAGTTTGGCTACTACATCATGCGATGGTACCCAAATAAGGCTCAAGCTTAATAAAAAAATAAAATGTAGCAGCCTAGCTGGTAATGGTACGGATTTTACCATTGCGGGCTCAAGTGTAACTGTTACAAGTGCTACCGGCTTTGGCTGTAGTAGTGGTTTTGATATGGATTCTGTTACCTTGCTGTTAAGTCAGCCACTGGCACCTGGCAGTTACAATTTACTTGCAGCAAAAGGGTCAGACAGTACTACTTTGTTAGACAATTGTAATCAGGCTATACCAGTTGGTACATCAATCCCCTTTATCGTTTTTGGCAGGCAGCCCACGCCATTTGATAGTCTTGTGCCGGTGAAATGTGCGCCCACCCAATTACAACTCCAGTTTAAGAAAAATATTAATTGTAATTCTATTGCACCCAATGGCAGCGATTTTTCTATCTCAGGCCCATATCCGGTAAGTATTGCTTCCGCCTCGGGCAATTGCACTAATGGGGTAACCAGCATCATCAATATTAATCTGGTTAGTGCAGTAGTACGCCAGGGTACTTATACCATTACATTAAATCAAGGTACAGATGGCACAACCATTGTTGATGAATGTGGCGAGGAAACGGTTGCCGGTGCCACACTTAGTTTTTCCGTTAAGGATACCGTAAATGCAGATATTAGCTACACGCTTAAAGAAGCTTGCGAGTTTGATACCATTTACTATTCTAATCCTATTGCAAATGGTATCACCAGCTGGAGCTGGACTTTTGATAATACCCTCACCCGCAGTATTAACGATCCGGTGATTGTTTATTCCACCTTTGGCGCTAAAACTGCCAGCCTTGTTGTAAGTAATGGCTTTTGTGCCGATACGGCTCTGGCAAATATTTATTTAAACAAAGACTCACTGATTGCTAATTTTTCGGGGCCTTCGGTGTATTGCCCCAACGATCTGGCTATTTTCCGCGATACCAGTATTGGCGATATATTTTTGTGGAACTGGGAGTTTGGAAATGGCAATACCAGCAGCTTCCAATTCCCTCCGCCGCAAGTGTATCCCAGTGCTGATAAAGACAGGCTGTTTCCTGTAAGGTTAATTGTTACCAGCAATAAAGCTTGTACCGATACTTTACTAAAGTTTATAAAAGTGGTGAACAATTGTTATATAGCAGTGCCCACAGCTTTCACCCCCAATAAAGATGGGCGAAACGATTATCTCTATCCCTTAAACGCATACAAAGCCACCAATTTGCAATTTAGCGTGTTTAATAAATGGGGGCAGCGCCTGTTTACTACCAAAGACTGGACCCGAAAGTGGGACGGCACATTTAATGGCAACGAGCAGGCTACGGGTACTTATGTTTGGTTTTTGCAATACACCGATACTGATACCGGCAAAACCATTTTTCAAAAAGGAACCACCGTTTTAATACGCTAGATTTTAAATAATGGCGTTCCCTGCGGGCCGGGCTTTTCGTTACAAGTCCTCGCTGCACTGCGTTTCGCTGCGGGCTTTTCACTGCAATCCCTAACGCAAAAACAGTTGAATCATAAACAAAAAAGAACGGCTTTATTAGCCGTTCTTTTTTCATGGTATTCCTGTTATTGCTTGGCTGGTGCCGGTGGTTTACCTGGTTGGCCTGGCCTCATTTGTTTTTCTATTTCCATGTATTTGGCAAACTGGTCTGCCGTTAAAACGGTTTTTATTTTAGCATCCCTTGCCTCTGCCAGTTTTTTTACTGCATCTTTATTTGCAGGTGGAGGTGGTGGAGGGGGCGGGGCTTGTGCTTCATCCGGTTTTGGCATTTGCTTTTGCATGGCATCAAAAAACTCTTTAAATGCTGCAGTCACTTTTTGCTGCTGGTCGGCAGTAAGGCTTAAGTCTTTCTGCAATTTTTCTGTTACATGTTTTAACCTTTCTTCAGGGCCTGGTTTTCTGCCAGGTGCATTTTCATCTGGTTTTTGTGCTGTAGCTGCTACGGCAATAAAAAGTGCAGATATAAATACGCCTGTGATTTTCTTTTTCATACTATTTTGTTTTTTATTTACAGGTATAAGATGCAAGGGTAAAATAAAAACTTTGCAGGGGGCTGTTAATAATTACCAAAAGGTTTTCTGATTGTATTTCAACAGTCGTCTCAGATGGCTATAGGCTTGGGGTAATCCATAAAAAAGCAATAGCTTTGCACCGCAAATGAATATACTATTGAACATACTGCTTTCTTATATGGCTTACCTTAGAAGCACTTGTTCTCATGTGCCTTAATACCGCATTTGCCATTTTTATAATAGTAGTTGGCGTATTGCTTACTGCAAGTTTTTGTGCAGCAGTATTACTGCAGTACAAGAGTGCGACGCAAGAAAAGCTACATACATATTCTGGCCTCTGGCCAATACATTTTATTACAAAACAATTATAATTTACATGTCAAATACAGTGTTAGCAGCTGTGCTGGATGGCTTAATGCAGAAATATAAAGAGCGTGTGCCCGATGTGGCCGGCGTTATAAATGCCCTTAGACAAGAAGGTGTTATTGCAAATGCATCAGATATTGAGAACGATCATATCGCTTTTAGAACCATCGGCGTTCCGTTTTTAGGCATACAATCGCTGGAGAAAATTTTTCTGCATTATGGGTATCAAAAAATGGAGCAATATTATTTTCCCTCTAAAAAACTGGATGCTTTCTGGTATGCCCCGCCGGCACCTGAGTATCCCCGTATTTTTATCAGCGAATTAAGGGTGAAGGATTTAAGTAATGCGGCCCAACAAATTATTTATTCCTATACCAATGAAATTATTGCAGACCCGGTGGATGCCATTGATGTAAATAATGCCGCTGCAGTGGATACATTTTTACACAGCGGTTTATGGCGCCTGCCTACGGTTGAAGATTTTACCGCTCTGGCTAAAGAATCAGAATATGCTGCATGGGTAATTTATAACAGATACTACTTAAACCATTTTACGGTTAGCGTGCATAATTTAAAACCCGGTTATAACACAGTAGCTGCATTTAATACATTTCTGGAAAGAAATGGGTTTACTTTAAACGATGCCGGTGGTAAAATAAAAATTAGTGCCGATGGCAATCTGTTGCAAAGTTCTACAGTAGCCGAAATGCTGGATGCTGTATTTGCTGAAGGAAAAATACACCGTATTTCAGGATCCTATGTTGAGTTTGCCGAAAGGAAAGTATTGCCTCAATTTGCTGATATGCCCGCTTTGGAAATTAAAAGGGAGCACCGTCGCGAAGGATTTGAAGCTTCTAATGCAGATAAGATATTTGAAAGTACTTATGCAGCACAAACAATTAAACGATAATACATTTACAATTACTATAAATTAAAGCTATATGGAATTTTTACAGCAATTAGGTATTGAAGCTGAAAACAAAGGCGTATCAACCGGTAGTAGCTGGTTTACCGGCACCGGTGTAAAAATAGATTCTTATTCCCCTGTGGATGGTACCTTAATTGGCAGCGTGTTTAGTGCAGGTGCCACCGATTATGAAGCCATGATGGCACAAGCCGGAGAAGCATTTAAAGAGTGGCGCATGTGGCCTGCCCCAAAACGTGGTGAAATTGTTCGCCAGTTTGGCGAGGCTTTACGTGTATATAAAGAACCATTGGGTAAACTGGTTAGCTACGAAATGGGTAAAAGCCTGCAGGAAGGCCTTGGCGAAGTACAGGAAATGATTGATATATGCGATTTTGCGTTAGGCTTATCCCGCCAGCTATACGGATTAACCATGCATAGCGAAAGGCCCCTGCACCGTATGTATGAGCAATGGCATCCGCTGGGTATTGTGGGCATTATTTCTGCTTTTAATTTTCCGGTAGCGGTATGGAGTTGGAATACAGCACTTGCTTGGGTGTGTGGTAATGTATGTGTGTGGAAACCCAGTGAAAAAACTCCTTTGTGTGGCATAGCCTGCCAAAAAATTATTGCCGAAGTATTTGCTAAAAATAATGTGCCCGAAGGCGTAAGTTGCCTTATTCAGGGCGACCGCACTGTAGGCGAGTTATTATCAAATGATACTCGCATACCATTGGTTTCTGCCACAGGCTCAACCCGCATGGGCAAGGCTTTGGCGGCAGCCGTAGCCGCCCGTTTAGGCAGGTCTATTTTAGAATTGGGTGGTAATAATGCCATCATTATCTCTCAACATGCAGATTTGGATATGAGCCTTATTGGCGCAGCTTTTGGCGCTGTAGGCACTGCCGGCCAGCGTTGCACCACCACCCGCAGGTTAATTATTCACGAATCGGTGTATGATGTATTTAAGGCTAAATTGGTAAATGCTTACCAGCAATTAAGCATTGGCGATCCATTGGATAGCAAAAATCATGTAGGTCCATTAATTGATAAAGATGCGGTTAAAATGTACCTGCAATCAATTGAAGATTGTAAGGCACAGGGTGGCCATTTTGTGGTAGAAGGTGGCGTATTGGAAGGCGAGGGCTACCAAAGCGGTTGTTATGTAAAGCCTTGCATTGCCGAGGTAACCAACGATTTGCCGGTGGTACAGCATGAAACCTTTGCCCCCATTTTATACCTGATTAAATATAAAGCCATCGAGGAAGCTATTGAGTTGCAGAATGGTGTTCCGCAGGGTTTATCCTCAGCTATTATGACGGTAAATATGCGGGAAGCCGAGCAGTTTCTCTCTCAGGCAGGTAGCGATTGTGGTATTGCGAACGTAAATATTGGCACCAGCGGGGCCGAAATTGGCGGTGCATTTGGCGGCGAAAAAGAAACCGGCGGCGGCCGCGAAAGTGGCAGCGATGCCTGGAAAGCCTATATGCGCAGGCAAACCAACACCATTAACTATAGCACCAAATTGCCACTGGCACAGGGAATACAGTTCAATTTATAAGTTGATAACAAATTCATAATATTGCGGCAGCGTTACATTTTGGTAACGTCTGCCGCATTTTTATTTACGGCATTTCGTATTTTTACCTGTTAGCTTTTTTTTGATGTATTTTTTGGGAGCCGGCATTGGTACAACCAGTAGCTTTACTTGTGTCACTCACTTGTACTTCCGGTTAAAAGGCAGCAAAAAGTAAACAATAAAGGTACTAAGCTATAAGTATTAACATTATTGCCCTTAACGGGTGTTATTGCACATAAGAAAACCTGATTCATGTTGAGATTGAAAAGTTTATTGATCCTGCTATTGCTGGCTACAACCCTGGTGAATGCCCAAAATAATGTACAGGGATGGCATTTAAAAGATCCCCAGGCAGATGGTTTTAATGGCATAAGTCTGGAAAAAACCTATCGCTTCCTTAAAGGTAAAAAAAGTACACCCGTTATTGTAGCGGTAATAGACTCAGGTATTGATACTACCCAGGAAGACCTTAAAAGTATTTTATGGGTAAATACTAAAGAAATTCCAGGTAATGGCAAGGATGATGATGGTAATGGTTATATAGATGATGTACATGGCTGGAACTTTTTGGGCAATAAAAATGGCAACAATTTAAAAAGAGCCAATAACGAAAGAACCAGGGTGTATTACGAATTCAAAGATAAATTCGACGGAAAGGAAATTGACACTACCAAACTAACCCCCGATGAAAAATGGCAATTTGCCGCCTGGTTAAAAGCCGAAGCCCAAATGGGCGTAAGCGCCGATGAAAAGTTGCAGGTACAAATGCTGGAGGCCATTTGTAAATCCATAAAAAGAAATGATGCGGTTATAAGAACCGAGATGAATAAAGAGGAATATACCTCCAGCGATCTGGAAAGCTTTGTACCCGAAACCAGCAAAGGCAAACAAGCAAAAATGGGATATATCAGTTGCCTTAAAATGCTTAGTCTGGAAGAAGAGCCTACCAATAAAGAACTCATTACTGAGCTGGATGAATATGTTGAAGGTAAAAAGCAGAATATAGCCAACAGCATTCAAAAACCTGAAGATGTAAGGGCGCAGGTTATTGGCGATGATTATTACAATATTAACGACAAGTTTTATGGTAACAGCGATGTAATGGGCCCAGATCCTATGCATGGCACCCATGTATCGGGTATAATTGCCGCCGACCGCAACAATAATATTGGTATTAATGGGGTAGCCGATAATGTAAAAATAATGGTATTACGTGCCGTACCTGATGGCGATGAGTATGATAAAGACATTGCGCTTGCCATAAAATATGCCGTAGATAATGGTGCCCGGGTAATTAATATGAGTTTTGGCAAAAGTTTTTCACCCGAAAAGAAATGGGTAGATGAAGCCGTGCAATATGCCGCCGCTAAAGATGTGCTGCTGGTGCATGCTGCCGGCAACGAATCGCACAATATAGATAGTGTTGATAATTTCCCCAACCCCAGAATGATGGTAAATAATACCCTTGCCGCCAATTTTTTAACTGTTGGTGCCAGTGGCGATAAGAATGTAGGTAATGGACAAATTATTGCCGATTTTAGCAATTACGGAAAGGCAAATGTAGATGTGTTTGCACCCGGAGTTAAAATATATTCCACACTACCCGGCGAAAAAGGGTACGGCTTTTTAAATGGCACCAGTATGGCTGCCCCGGTGGTTACTGGTGTTGCCGCCTTAATAAGATCTTATTATCCGGCTTTATCTGCCAAACAGGTAAAATATGCCATTGATGCCTCAGCAGAAAAACTTACTGATTCCAGTTTGTTACAGGTGCCTGGAGAAGACCGTGTAGCCCTGGCTACCGATATAAGCATTACCGGTGGCTTTTTAAACGCCAATGCTGCATTGGAACTGGCTGCCACTTTACAACCAGAGAATACCAATAAGCCGGTACCGAATAAAAAATCTAAAAAGAAACCTACGCTGGTTAATTCAAAATCAAGTAAAAATTAGTTTTGCATTGCTTGTACATGGCTGTTAAAAGCTGCTTCTAATTACTATAGTACAAGTGTGCGACGCAAGTAATGCTGCCCTTATTACAACTGCCGGGTTCAACATCTTTACTATATAACTGATGCTTGCCAATACTGGTTTTATTTACTACTTATGTTTTTATTATGTATGTCTGTGCGCTGGCATTTGTATTTTTGTGCATCTACATAGTAATAGTAAATTCTTAAATGTATCATTATGGCAAGACCACAGGAAAGCGAATCAGCCGTTTTTTATCATAAGTATATCAACTATACAAAAGGCGATTCTGTTGTAGAAATCATTCAACATCATGTTGATGAAATTCACGCATTTTATACTACGCTGCCCGCTTCTAAAGCAGATTATGCCTATGCTGCCGGAAAGTGGACGATAAAAGACCTGTTACAACATGTAATTGATGCAGAACGCATTTTTGCCTACCGCCTGCTACGTGTGGCGCGTAAAGATGCCACCCCACTAGCCGGTTTTGAAGAAAACGATTATGCCATAACTGCACAAGCCGGCAACAGAGCCATGGAGTCATTAGTAGAGGAATTTATAGCCGTTAGGGCATCAACTGATTTGCTGGTAAAATCGCTTACGCCTGAACAGTTAAGCCATTCGGGAACGGCCAGTAATAATTTTATTACAGCCAATGCATTGGTATATATTTTATATGGCCATTTACTACATCACAAAACCATTATTGCAGAGCGATATTTGTAATACAAAGGCCACATTATACAAAGCCCGGGAACAATGAAATATTATATTATAGCTGGTGAAGCCAGCGGCGATTTACATGGCAGCAATTTGATAAAAGAAATTCGTTTGCTGGAGGCTACAGCCAATATTCGCTGCTGGGGTGGCGATTTAATGCAACAAAGTGGTGGCACCATTGTAAAACATTACCGGGACCTTGCTTTTATGGGCTTTATAGAAGTGATAATGAATCTGCGCACTATTTTTAAAAATCTGGCTTTTTGTAAACAGGATATACAAGAATTTGCACCCGATGTACTGGTATTGATTGACTACCCTGGTTTTAACCTGCGTATTGCCGAATGGGCAAAACAGCAGGGTATAAAAGTGGTATATTATATTTCTCCGCAGGTATGGGCCTGGAAGGAGAACCGGGTTAAAAAAATGAAAACCTGTATTGATAAAATGCTGGTAATCCTGCCTTTTGAAAAGGAATACTATAAAAATAAATGGAACTGGGAGGTAGAATATGTGGGCCATCCATTGGTGCAGGTGGTAAATGAATATATGGCCGCCAACACACCCATACAGGCAAACATACCCACCCAAAAACCTATTATAGCTTTGCTACCCGGCAGCCGCCGGCAGGAGATTTTAATTAAGCTGCCCATTATGCTATCAGTGGCGGCTTTATTTCCAGGCTATCAATTTGTGGTAGCACAGGCACCTGGTTTGGAAGATGAATTTTATGCCGGTATGCTGGCACCATATAGCAATGTAAGCACTGTAAAAAACAATACTTACAGTCTGTTAATGCAATCTACCGCCGCACTGGTTACCAGCGGCACTGCCACTTTAGAAACTGCTTTATTTGCGGTGCCACAGGTGGTTTGTTATAAGGGAAGTAACATCAGCTATCAAATAGCCAAAAGGCTTATTACCATTAAATATATATCGTTGGTAAACCTAATTATGGATAAGCTGGTAGTAACAGAACTGATACAAAACGAGCTTACTGTTAGCCAGCTTACCCAGCAGTTAAACCTGCTACTTACCAATACAGAAAAAATTAACCTGCTACAGGCAGATTATGCCGATTTGAAATCTTTGTTAAGCAAGGGTGGCAATGCCTCAGCCACTGCGGCCAAAAGCATTGTGCAATTTGTACGTGCATAATCCATCTTCTAGTCCGCCATTGCAACTGTAAATGCCTTTACGTGCACAGCACCCAGGGGCTATTTCTGGGAACACTTGTTTGGTTCTATTATATAGAAAACGAAAAGGTTCGCGTCTCCACGAACCTTAACTATAGGCCTTGGTATGTTGTTTTTATTTTAATTCAAAATGCATCCAGTCCCTGTTTTCTTCCCTACCCAAACCCACAAAGCCATGACTATAAAATATATCGTTCATTTTTGTATATTCTGGCTTTGCAAATTGCGCTGTTTTACTGTTTTGTTTTAAGGTATTGCGTGCGGGGTCCAGGTCTATAGCGGTGCCCCAGCTATGTTTGCTTAAATAGGTAGCTGCCAGTTTTGTGTTTTTTGCTTTCAGCGCTTCTTCATATTTTTTCTCTGTACCTCGCATAGGTCTAAAATTTACACAACCACCAAAAAGGTCAATACCCAGTTCACGTATCTTAGGAACACCGTACTCTGTAAGAATGTCGTTAAACACATCCATAAATGCATGAGCCGCCAGTTTATGGCATTGCATGCGGGAAGTTATTTTTGCAGGGTCCCATGCTATACGCATAGGATATGGTACAGTAATTACTGTAAAATTATCGGGGTTGCCGGGCTCCCCAAACCTTTCAACCATTTTCAGATTCGTAAGCATGTGATTTTTTTTATAGTAAATAATAATCTAATATATCGAATTAAAATATGGTTAGCAACATTTTCTTTAGCGGTATTAATGGCAGCTTGCTAACTTTTTCAATAATGGTAATAATGAACCAGGCTGCAGATCATTGGGCAACATA
>NZ_WHPF01000009.1 GCF_013106755.1 Limnovirga soli
AAAAAGTCTCAAAACCACCGGCTCAAAGCCCCCCTCAACAAGCACAAGGCCCTTAAATTATTGCACATAACCTTTCGTATCTTACACACAGTCAATTAAATATTGCACAATGCATTAATAATATGCGGCATAAAGCAAAAAATGTGCGGCATAGCCCAAAAAATATGCGGCATAACACTAAAATTCTTGCACACTGTCAATAAATTTTAAGGCTTTCCGCTAAAATTATTACACACAGCTTTTTAACTTTAGTACTCAAACATTTTTTTCTAACAATTTAATCTTTTCACTCATGGCATCAACTTCAGAAGTTACCATTGGAGCTAAGGTAACAAACGCAGAAAAAATCTCCACAAACCTAAAAGCATTTGCAGGTTACGCCCCGTCAGACCCTGCCCTCACAGCAGCCGAGTTAGACACCCTAATCAACAACACAAAAGCCAAAAACACCGAAGCCGCTTCCGCCGCCCAGGATTATTCTGCCGCGGTGGACACAAGGCAAAACTTATTTCAAAAAGACACCAATTCATTAATTAGGATAATGTCTCCAATTGGTGCAACGGTTCGTGCTTCCTGTGGCAAAACATCCAAAGAAGCCAGCGACATTGCCGCGATGATTACAAAAATCAGGGGCGTAAAAGTTAAGAAACCCACCAAAGAACCAACGGCAGATTTTGTAAGCCAAAGTGAACGTTCTTATGGCAGCATGACACAGAATTTTTCAGCCATGATAACCACACTTACAAAATATGGGGCTAAATATGCACCGGTAAATACGGATATAACTATAGCAACCCTTCAAACAAAACTTACCGCCCTTACAGCAGCAAACATTGCAGTAACAGCCACATACGGCCAGCTAAAACAAAAACGAGACGACCGTTCAGATTTATATAAACAACTTACAGACCTAACACAACGCATTAAAGACGCAGTAAAAAGTCAGTATGGGTTAAAATCAACAGAGTACAATTTAATCAAGGGAATAAGAGTGTAACGCTCCTTAGGGCAACCACACCAACCCAGGCACTTAAGCACGCTCTAAAGCCCCCCACGCCGCAAATCCAACCTGTCTAAAAGCCCCCTCAAACAGCCAATATCTTTCCATACAATCTAAGCCAATACTTCATGAAAGAATTATAAGCGTATGCAATGCAAATAAAAAAGGCCGTTGTAAATAACAACGGCCTTTTTATTATGTAGTTAGGTTTAATTAAAAACCTTTTGTAGCAACACCATCTGCAATAGCTTGTAAAGCTTTTGCTTCGTTTAAAATAGAAGCCATTTTGTTGCCTTTTCCATCATGACCGGTTGCCATATAACCACCTTTGGCAGTTTTGGTAACAACAGCATCCTGCATGGGAACATTTTTTTCTTTTGTTTTAAGGCAATAGGCCTTTAGCATTTTTGAAGTATCCATCTTTGTTATTTTTTGGATTAGTAATTAAAAATATGGCACAAACTACAAAGTTTTCACCTAAAAAAACAATTTAAACCATTTTAACCTTGCCTTGTGCCTGTTGCAAAAGTATCGCCTTTTACAAAAAGGGTAACATAAAAACTGTTGATTCGTAATTTTTTTATTATTTGTTGCAATTGTATAAAACTTTATAGATACTGGTTTAACCCAAATTTTGCAGTAGAATTTTTTTTAGCCGGGCAATATATTGCTATGGCATCGATACTTGCGTCGCACACTTGTACTGCAGCATTTAATTAAGCTTTTTACAGCCAATACAAATAATTACAAAATCTGGTTTTTAAAACTGTTCGCTGCAGAAAAAGCTATCAACACAACTGTCCTATACCCCCAGCTGCCATGAAAGAGGAACCTTGAACCGAGCGTGGCAAGCGGTGTTGCACATGGAACTTAAGCTGGTAACCAAATAATTGGCTTTAATAGCTAATTGAACATATGCAAGACTTTGGTAGCAATAAAAAAGGGTATGAAATAATTCATACCCTTTTTACTATAAGTGGCTTTTTTATACGCTGCTGGTAAATTGCTGCAAAAAGCGAATATCGTTTTGGGAATAAAGCCTTAAATCGTTTACCCTGAATTTTAGCTGACAAACCCGCTCTACACCCATTCCAAAGGCAAAACCAGTGTGTTTATTGGGGTCTATACCAAAATTCTCCAACACTTTGGGGTGTACCATGCCACTACCCAATATTTCTACCCAGCCGGTATGTTTACATACATTGCAGCCGCTGCCTTCGCATATTAAACAGCTAATGTCCATTTCGGCACTTGGCTCGGTAAATGGAAAATAAGACGGGCGGAAACGCACTTTTACATCTTTGCCAAACATTTCCTGTACAAAATAATAAAGGGTTTGCTTAAGATCAGCAAAGCTTACATGTTCATCAATACATAAACCTTCAATCTGGTGAAAAAAGCAATGTGCCCTTGCGCTAATGGTTTCGTTGCGGTATACACGGCCTGGGCATATTACCCTGATGGGTGGCTTTTGTTTTTCCATAACCCTGGCTTGTACACTGCTGGTATGAGTACGCAGTAACCAATCGGGGTTTTGGTTAATATAAAAGGTGTCCTGCATATCGCGGGCCGGATGATCTGCGGGCAGGTTCATGGCGCCAAAGTTGTGCCAGTCATCTTCAATTTCCGGGCCTTCGGCAATAGCAAACCCAAGGTGTTGAAAAATAGACACTATTTTATTGCGCACCATGGTAATGGGGTGCCGGGTACCCACCGGAAATGGATCGCCGGGTAGCGTCCAGTCAAAACTGGCATGACTGGCTGCACCTGTATTTTCGGTGGCTGCTTTTAACAGCTCGTATTTTTCTTCTGTAAATTTTTTAAACTCGTTTAGTAGCTGGCCAAAGTTTTTCTTTTGCTCATTGGGCACATTTTTCATTTCGCCCATAATGGCTTTTACAATACCCTTGGTGCCCAGGTATTTTATCCTGAATGTCTCGGCTGTATCTGCTGAATCGGGTTCATAAGCTGCAATATCTGCCTTATGTTGTTCTATCTGTTGCAACAATTCTTCCATGCCGCGAAGATAAGGAATGTGTGGTTGTACCTGTACATGCTTTGCTTTACCATTTTTTTAGATTTAATGTACTTAACTTGCTTATTCTTTAAAATAAACATATGAAAAAGGCAACCATATTTATACATGCCGGCACAGAACCTGACCCAAGTACCGGGGCTATTATGACACCAATTTACCAAACATCTACCTATGTGCAGGAGGCGCCGGGTGTGAATAAGGGCTATGAATATGCCCGTTCTCAAAACCCTACCAGGTTTGCACTGGAAGCAGCTTTTGCCGCAATAGAAAATGGGAAATACGGACTGGCATTTAGCAGTGGGGTTGCAGCAACAGATGCGGTTATAAAATTATTGGCACCGGGCGATGAAGTAATTGCAGGTAGTGATATGTATGGGGGTACATACCGTTTATTTACCAAGATTTTTGAAAAATTTGGTATTGTATTTAAGTATGTAAACATGCAACATGCACAAACTATTCAGGAAGCCATTAGCCCAAACACAAAGCTAATTTGGACTGAAACACCCACCAACCCATTAATGAATATTACAGATATAGCCGCTGTAGCAGCCATAGCAAAAGCAAATAATATTTTGCTTTGTGTGGATAATACATTTGCTTCTCCCTATTTACAAAACCCGCTTGATTTAGGTGCAGATATAGTAATGCACTCCGCAACCAAATACCTGGGTGGACATAGTGATGTAATACAGGGCTGCCTTGTAATGAATGATACTAATTTGCGGGATCAGTTGTATTTTATACAAAAAAGCTCAGGGGCTGTTCCGGGGCCGCAGGATTGCTTTTTGGTATTACGTGGGATAAAAACCCTGCACGTACGTATGCAGCGGCATTGTGAAAATGGCGCCAAAATAGCCCAGTATTTAAGGGCTAACCCAAAGGTGGCAAAAGTATACTGGCCTGGTTTTGAAGACCATCCAAACCATGATATTGCCCGCAAACAAATGAGCGGATTTGGCGGGATGATTAGCTTTGAATTAAAGAACGACAGTGCTGATGAAACACGAAGGGTGCTATCTTCTACCAAAATATTTGCGTTGGCCGAAAGCTTAGGCGGTGTAGAAAGCCTTATAAACCACCCGGCTACCATGACACATGCTTCAATACCTAGGGAAGAACGTATAAAAAATGGATTGAGCGACCATTTAATAAGATTGAGCGTGGGTATTGAAGATGCAGATGATTTAATGGCAGATCTGTCTCAAGCTATTGGTGAATGAGTAAGAATAAGCAGTTGAAAGATTTTCTGGATACTAAGGTTGCAGCGTATAATCAGCCTGCATTTATTAAAGATGATCCGGTTTGTATACCACATCTTTTTTCAAAACAGCCCGATATTGAAATTGCTGCATTATTTGCAGCTGTGTTTGCCTGGGGTGGCCGAACTACCATCATTAATAAGTCAAAAGAGTTGATGCAACTAATGCATATGGCCCCTTTTGATTTTGTAATGCACCATTCCACAGCAGATTTAAAAGCCCTGATGCAATTTAAACACCGTACTTTTAATACAACAGATCTTTTATATTTTATTGAGTTTTTGCGGTTTCATTATACAAAACATGCTTCATTAGAAACTGCATTTACTTTACAGTTTGATGCGGGGGAAGATAATACAGCTAAGGCTTTAACGGGTTTTCATGATTACTTTTTTTCCCTGGAAGATGTGCCGCACAGAACCAAAAAGCATATTGCCACCCCAGTTAAAAAATCTACCTGCAAAAGGCTGAATATGTTTTTGCGGTGGATGGTAAGAAATGATAATTGCGGGGTTGATTTTGGGCTATGGAAAAACATATCGCCGGCACAGCTTATTTGCCCGATTGACTTGCATGTGGCCCGGGTAGCTAAAAGATTTAACCTGATTCAAAGAAAGCAAATTGACTGGGAAACAGGGGTTGAATTAACCAATTACCTGCGTTTATTAGATGCTACTGACCCGGTTAAATACGATTTTGCCCTATTTGGCCTGGGCGTTATTGAACAATACTATTAAATTATATTTATGCAAACATCTGCTGCTATTGCATTACAAATGAAGGAAGTTTACGAAGGTGGCAACTGGAGCGAGGTGGATTTAGCCGCCACCCTGGCAGATATTACCTGGGCGGAAGCCAATATTATTACCCCGGTTTCTGCCAATAGCATAGCGGCTATTTTGATTCACCTGCAGTTTTACAATAATGTGGTGAAGGATAGGTTGGCTGGAATAAATACCGCCATACCAGATACCAATGGATTTGATGTACCCAAAATGAAAAATGCGGCTGATTGGAAACTGCTGCAACAGAATAGTTTTGCAAGCGCCCTTGCATTAATGGATGTAGTAAGTGCTTTGCCGGATGAAAAACTGTTTGAGGTATTGACTAGTAGTGGGGTCACCGTTTATAAAACATTGCATGGGGTGGTAGAACATGCTTATTACCATCTTGGCCAAATAGTAATGCTAAAAAAAATTATAAGAACCAAGTTAAGAATAGAGGAAAGAAACAATAGTTTATGACTTTAGAAGAAAATCTGATACAGGAAGAAATTCTGAAAGCAGTAAGCTACGATGTTTTATTGCCTCAATCTACCTATGAGTTGTTTAGAAAGCAATTGGCAGATTATATTAATGCACTGATTAATAATAATTTTCAGCAACTGATTTATTTGTTGTACCGGCTTGATATTAACGAGAAAAAACTAAAAGGCTTACTGGCTGGCCAACCCGGCAGCGATGCCGGCTTTTTAATTGCAGATATGATGATAGAAAGACAGCTGCAAAAAATACAATCAAGGCAGCAGTACAGGCAACCCTACAGGCCTATACCAGATGATGAGCGATGGTAATACACAATGTTGCATTACTTGATGCAGAACAAGAGTGCGACGCAAGCGGTGATTGGCTTTTTGTAAAGGCCGGGCCAATAAATCAGGGCAAAACAAACCCCACCGCGGCAACTGTATTATTATTTACATTGGGAAAAACTGATTTACCGGTGCTGATATCTATATAATCGTTAGGCACCAACGATTCTCCATACGATTTTACATATACCGAGTCGCCTGTACGATAGCCAAGACTATAGAAATCGGCATAAGAAAATCTGGCAGAACCGGTAGCTTGTTTGGCTTTATATAACCCGCTGAAAGAATTATAGGCAGTTGCTGAAACAGCCTGTGTACTGCCAAAAAACAAGCGAATACCCCGGGCAGTATCAGCATTGGCTGGTGGTTGTACAGTGGAGATTATTTTTATGGTATCGGCAAGCGTATCAATGGTAATACTAAGGTTAGAAATGGAGGTAGTGGCCATAGCGCCCAATATTTTTTCGGGAGCCAGCACCGGTGTATCAGAGAAATTATCGGCAAACCTGAAAGTATCCAGCTTATAAGTGCCAAAACCTTGTTTTGTAAATACCAATGTATAAGTACCAAAAGGTAAGTTTTTAAAAGAGTATTTGCCCGATGAGTCGGTAACTGTGCTATAACTGGTGCCTTGCAGACTAACTGTCATGCCATTTGAGATAATGGGGTTACCCAAATCGTCGTACAATTTTACAGAACCATTTAATTTTTCGTTAGAACCGCCGTTCGGCACAAAATCGCTTTTGTTACAGGCTACTGCTAATGCTATACAACCCAAAACCAATACTAATTTTTGTAAAAAAGATACCATAGAAAAATAGCTTGATAATTTCATATTTAATATTAAGTAATATGGCATTAGGAAAAATGCGATACCATATATATGCCGGATATTTTTTATTAGCCCGGCGCCAGAAAATCTATCAGGCACCGCTTGCGTCGCACACTGCATCAATTGGCAAATAGCCCGGCTTTATAGCGGCAAAGATAAAAACTGTACCATCTAAATAATGTTAAGCTATAGGCATAATAGCTGGTTTTTATTAAATTAGGCTTAAAGCCAATACTGCAGGTGGTCTTTGGGCACACTAATTTTATTGTAGGTTGTATTTCGCCAATACCACTTCTTCAATTATTCGTGGAAAATGTTCGTGTTCCAACTGGTGAATTTTATTAGCCAGTGTTTCCGGGGTATCTGTAGGTAAAACAGAGCAGGTTGCCTGAAATATATGTTTACCATGGTCATAGTGCTCATCTACAAAATGTATAGTAATACCACTTTTATCTTTTTTCGCGTTAATAACTGCTTCATGCACATGGTTGCCATACATGCCTTTGCCTCCAAAATCGGGTAATAAGGCCGGGTGTATATTGATGATGGCTGTTGGGTAGATATGGATAAGGTGGGCAGGTATTTTCCATAAAAAACCTGCCAGCACTAAAAAATCAATTCCAAATTCCTTAAGAACGGGTTCATAGGCATCCCCTTTAAAAAAACGCTCTTTTTCCAATATCAGGGTACTTATACTATTTGCCCGGGCTATGTCAAGTACACCAGCCTCAGGCTTGTTACTTACAATAAGTGCTATGGTAATAAATGAAGAAGCCTCAAAAAATTCAATGATTTTTTTGGTATTGCTGCCGGTGCCCGATGCGAATATGGCTAAGTTGTATTGCTTTGTTTCCACCAGAATGTATACTATATATTAAAGGTGCAAAACTGCCGCAAAACTTTGATTTAAAAGAATCTATTTATTGGGGTAAATAATTACACAAATAACAAAAAGCCTTAATAACAGATTTAATTTTACTAAGAATTAAATGTGGGTAACAATGAAAATAAGCGCTAAAAAAAAATTAAAACGTGTTATGTTTTGTCAAATTCCTGTCATACTTTTGTCGCCATTCAAGGATATTTCTCCACATCTATATAATAGTACTGTGAATATGATCCACTTAAGAAGCATTATGGGAAAACTAACTTTTATCGCAGCTTTCTGTTTTTTTGTGCTTTTCAGTAATCAATCTTTCTCGCAGGATGGTAAGGCGCTGTTCTCTCAAAATTGCGCTTCCTGCCATGCGATTAATAAAGATTTGACAGGTCCTGCGCTTGCGGGAGTTGAAGATCGCTGGCCCGACAAGAAAATGCTGTATTCCTGGATCAAGAATAATCAGGCAGTAATTAAATCCGGATATCCTTATGCGGTTGACTTGTACAATAAGTGGAATAAAACCCAAATGAACTTATTTACATCTCTTCCAGATAAAGATATTGATGCTATCCTCGGATATATCAAAGTAGAGGGAAGTAAGCCGGCTGTTGACCCCAACAAGCCCGTTCCTGGTGGAGTAGTTGCAGAAGAAGGCGATAATACCTTACTTTTTGGTATTCTTACCCTAATTCTTGCCATAGTAGCATTTGTTTTGTTACAGGTAAATGCCAATCTTAAAAAATTAGCCGACGATAAAGAAGGTATCCCAGCTACTGAACCGGTGCCAGTTTGGAGAAATAAAGTATACATTATGTTTGCCACACTGGTATTATTTACCATTGGGGGTTATTATACTGTTATGGGGGCTATTGGTTTAGGTCGATCGCAAGATTATCAGCCAGAGCAGCCTATATTCTACTCTCATAAGGTGCATGCAGGCACCAATCAAATCAGCTGTTTATATTGCCATGGAGGTGCACAGGAAAGCAAACATGCTAATATCCCTTCTGTAAATGTTTGTATGAACTGCCATATGGCAATTAACGAATATAAGGGTGAAGCTTTATATACTGCAGAAGGTGAAGAGGTTAATGGTACAAATGAAATAAAGAAATTGTATAAATACGCCGGATACGAAGAAGGTAAACCTTGGGATGCTACCAAAGCAAAGCCAGTTGAATGGGTTAAAATACATAGTTTGCCTGATCATGTTTACTTTAATCACTCTCAACACGTAGCTGTTGGTAAAGTACAATGTCAAACCTGTCATGGTGAAATAACCAAGATGAATGAAGTATACCAATTTGCAGATTTAAGCATGGGTTGGTGTATCAACTGTCACCGTGAAACTAAAGTACAGTTTGCTGATAATGGTTTTTACAGCATTTATGAAAAGTACCATGAAGATATGAAAAATGGTACAATGGATAGTGTAACTGTAGCTAATATAGGTGGTACAGAGTGTCAGAAATGCCACTACTAATATAAAGTGAATCTGTTTTTTCAAATTAGAGAACTGAAGTAACTGTAAATATAAATCCCTGATTTATACCATTATGAGTAATAATAAGCATTGGCAAAGTTTTGGAGAATTAAATAATTCAGCCGCTTTTCAGAAAGCCTCCAAGGATGAGTTTCAAGAGGATTTACCTTTTGTATCAGAAAATGAATCTTTTTTAGATGCTAAAGCGCCCAGAAGAGATTTTCTGAAATATCTTGGATTTAGTACTGCTGCAGCAGCAATTGCTGCCAGTTGCGAAATTCCGGTAAAGAAGGCAATTCCTTTTGCAAATAAACCTGAAGACATTGTTCCTGGTGTTGCTAATTATTATGCCACTACTTATGTACAGGAAGGGGATGCTGTAAGTATCGTTGCTAAAGTAAGAGACGGCAGACCAATAAAAGTGGAGGGAAATGATTTATCTCCCATCACCAAAGGCGGAACATCTGCCAGGGTACAGGCAAGTGTATTAGATTTATATGATACAGCCCGTTTACGTTTCCCTACAATTGATGGTAAAGAAGTTACATTAGAATCGGTAGATAAAGCCGTTGCCTCTTCATTAGGTACTGGCCCTGTTGTAATATTAACTTCTACAATTAATTCGCCAACTTCACTCGAAGTTATTAATCAATTTATAGCTAAATATCCTGGAAGTCGCCATGTTCAATATGATGCGATATCTTATTCAGGCTTATTATTGGCTAATGAAGCTTCTTATGGTAAAAAGGCAATCCCTTCTTATAGGTTTGATAATGCCAAAACCATTGTAAGTATTGCCGCAGATTTTTTGGGAACCTGGTTAAATCCTATTGAGTTTTCAAAACAATATGCCACCGGAAAAAGGATAGATGAAAAAAATCCTTCAATGAGCAAGCACATTCATTTTGAAACAGTGGCTAGCTTAACCGGTTCAAATGCTGATGACAGATTCTTATGTCGTCCATCTGAAATTGGAGCTGTAGCAGCAGCCTTATTATCTGCTGTAAATGGTCAGGGTGTTGCCGGAATACTTGATGCCAAATTAAAATCAGGTATTGAAAAAGCGGCTAAAGAATTAGTAGCTGCTAAAGGTGCATCATTGGTAGTTTGTGGTAGTAATGATGTAAATGTTCAAATTATTGTTAATGCAATAAATGATGCTATCCAATCAGGTGGTAAAACGATTGATTGGTCTGCAACATTAAATTATAAGGGCGGTATTGATGCCGATTTTGCAAAATTGGTGGATGATATGAATGCCGGCGCAGTTGGAGCCCTGTTTATTCAAGGCGCCAACCCAGCATATACCTGGTATGATGCTGATAAATTTGTGGCCGGTCTTAAAAAAGTTAAAACAACTGTTTCATTTAATTCCAGAAATGATGAAACAACGGCTTCTTGCAAATTTGTAATTCCGGATAATCACTTTTTGGAAAGCTGGGGTGATGCAGAACCTAAGTCAGGATATTATTCTTTGATGCAACCTACCATTCACCCATTATTCAAAACACGCCAATGGCAGGATAGCTTATTAAAATGGAGTGGTATAACTACTACCTATCTTGATTTAGTGAAAAGTTATTGGGTGGCTAAACTGGGTAATGAAGTAGCATGGGATAAAGCATTGCAGGATGGTGTTATTAATCCTGCTACAGAAGTTATGGCAACAGCTTTACCTTTCAATGCAGCAACTTTGTCTGGGGCTTTGGCTGCTGTTAGTGCTGCTAAAAAAGGCGGTAAAATTGAACTTTCTTTATATCAAAAAATTGCAATAGGGGCAGGTCAGGGTGCTACTAACCCCTGGTTACAGGAAATGCCTGACCCAATTACAAAAGCTACTTGGGATAATTACCTGATTGTTTCTCCGGCTCTGGCTAAAACATTACTGGATATTGATTTAAGTAATGGCGGGCAGTCTGATGATTACGAGGTACATCCTGAAAAGAAAGTAGTTTCTGTTACAGTAAATAATAAAACTGTTCAACTGCCTGTTTTGATAATTCCAGGTACGCAACCGGATACTGTTGGTATAGCAGTGGGTTATGGAAGATCTGCAGGAAATGGAAAAACAGCTGATGGTGTTGGTAAAAATGTGTTTCAATTTGCGTCATTATCTGGTGGTACAGTAAGTTTTGAAATAGCAAATGTGGATTTGAAACTTACAGATGACACCTATACTGTAGCACTAACACAAACACATGCTATTTATAATACAGATCAGGGTAACCGTACTGAAGTAATGAAAGAGCTTACTTTGGCAGATTACAAGAAAAATCCTGAAACTGTAAGAGAAGAAAGAGAAGAGGAATTAAAACCTTTTGGTGGTATTGAGAAATTTGAGACTCAGGGAACAATTTACCCTTATTATGACAGGCCAGGTATTCACTGGGGTATGAGTGTTGATTTAAACACCTGTACTGGTTGCGGAGCCTGTGTTGTGGCTTGTAATGCAGAGAATAATGTTTCTGTTGTGGGTAAAAGCGAAGTAGCACGTTTCCATGATATGCAATGGATAAGGATTGATCGCTATTACAGTGGAGATTTGGATAATCCAAAAGTGGTTTTCCAACCATTAATGTGTCAACATTGTGACAATGCGCCTTGTGAGAATGTTTGCCCTGTTGCAGCAACAAATCACAGCACTGAAGGTTTAAACCAAATGACGTATAACCGTTGTATTGGTACAAGATATTGTGCTAACAACTGTCCTTATAAAGTTAGAAGATTTAACTGGGCTGATTATACTGGCGCTGATAGCTTCCCTGATAATCAGAATCAACAGTTGGTTGGTAAACTTGATGATGTAGTATTTGTAATGAACGATGATTTATCCAGAATGGTGTTAAATCCGGATGTAACGGTACGTAGCCGTGGTGTTATTGAAAAATGTTCATTCTGCGTACAACGTTTACAGGAAGGTAAGTTAAAGGCTAAGAAAGCTAGCCGCCCATTAAAGACTGGCGCAGATGATGAGTGGGATTTAAAAGTTGCTTGTCAACAATCTTGCCCCACCAATGCAATTGTATTTGGTAATATCAATGACAGCAAGAGTGCCGTTGTTAAAAGCAGGGTAGATAATAAGTTTAGAGAGTTTTACTCAATTGAACAGGTACATACCTTGCCTAATGTTAGCTATTTGGCCAAAGTGCGTAATACTTACGACGAAGCCGAAAAAGCAGAAGGGTAAATATAGCTGCCAAATGCTTTGCAGTACAAGTGTGCGACGCAAGAATGATGATAATTGTACAGGTAGTTTGGCTAAACAAAATAATTTCTTTTATAGTACAAAGGACAGAATAAAATAACCAGATCAAATGCATCTTAAGTACGAATCACAATTACGAGAACCGCTGGTGTATGGTGAGAAAGATTTTCACCAGGTAACAGAAGACATTTGCAGGCCTATTGAAGCCAAGCCAAGTAAGCTTTGGTATGTTGGTTTCTTTATCGCTGTTGCTTTACTCATGTTTGGGTTCTATAGTATTTACAGCGAGGTAACTTATGGGGTGGGTCAGTGGAACCTGAATAAAACTGTAGGTTGGGGTTGGGATATTACCAACTTCGTTTGGTGGGTTGGTATTGGTCACGCAGGTACCTTGATTTCTGCCATTCTTTTACTATTTCGTCAAGGTTGGAGAACTGGTGTAAACCGCGCAGCAGAAGCCATGACTATTTTTGCGGTAATGTGCGCAGGACAGTTCCCAATATGGCATATGGGACGTGTTTGGATGGCTTTCTTTGTAATGCCTTATCCCAATACCCGTGGGCCGTTGTGGGCAAACTTTAATTCACCGCTTTTGTGGGACGTGTTTGCAATTTCTACCTACTTTACCGTATCACTTTTATTCTGGTATAGTGGTTTAATCCCCGATTTTGCTACAATCCGTGATAGAGCCAAAACCAAATTGCGTAAAAAATTATATGGAATTGCTGCTTTTGGCTGGACAGGAAGCACAAAGCATTGGCAAAGGCATGAATCATTATCATTGGTATTAGCTGGGTTAAGTACTCCTCTGGTACTTTCAGTACATACCATTGTATCTTTTGACTTTGCTACTTCGGTAATTCCTGGCTGGCATACAACGATTTTCCCGCCTTACTTTGTGGCTGGTGCGGTATTCTCTGGTTTTGCAATGGTGCAAACACTGATGTTGATTTTACGCAAAGTGTATGGTTTGGAAGATTATATTACACTTGGCCATATTGAAGCAATGAATAAAGTAATTGTACTTACAGGTTCAATTGTTGGTGTTGCCTATCTTACCGAGTTGTTTATGGGTTGGTATAGCCAAAACAAATATGAAGGATATACTTTCTGGTATAGCCGTGCAAATCTGTTTAGTCCTTACGGATGGAGTTATTGGGGAATGATGGCATGTAACGTATTAAGTCCGCAAATTTTCTGGTTTAAGAAAATGCGGCGCAACTTATTTGTTACCTTCTTTATGAGCATCATTGTAAATATTGGTATGTGGTTCGAGCGTTTCGTAATTATTGTTACCTCCTTGTACCGTGATTACTTACCAAGTAGCTGGAGTATATATTATAGTCCAACCATTTTTGAAATAGGATTTTATCTGGGTACATTTGGGCTATTCTTCACTTGTTTCTTCTTATTCTCAAAATATTTTCCGGTTATTGCCATTGCAGAAATTAAACATGTATTGCAAACAACTGGCGAAAGCTATAAAGAAAAAGTGGGAGGCATTGAAGCAATGCAGGGCGAAGAGTTTGCCCATGATTATGCTCATTAATAATGTAGGTTTAAGATAGTGTGGAAGCACCATTTTTTACCTGGCAGTGAATATAAATTTGGCTTTACTTGCGTCGCACACTTCAGGTTTCTGTTTATAATTTAGCTTGAGTAGCAGCAAATAATGGCTATGTATTTTTTAAAAAATTAAATTTCTCCTCATAGGAGGCAACAGGTATGGCAAAAAAGAAATTTGTTGTTGGCTGTTTTAAAGAGGAAGCAGTATTGTTTCCTGCTGTAAAAAAAGTGCGTACAGCAGGGTATAAAATTCATGATGTATATACTCCATATCCTGTTCATGGATTAGATCACGCACTTGGTTTAAGAGAAACGAGTCTGCATACTGCAGGTTTTATATATGGTATTACGGGTACTACTACAGCATTAAGTTGTATAAGCTGGATTTTAACCAGCGACTGGCCATTGAATTTTGGTGGTAAGCCCCATTTTGCTTTGCCGGCATGGATACCAATTATATTTGAGTTTACTGTATTATTGGCGGCTGTTGGCATGGTACTTACCTTTTGTTATTTGTGCCAGTTAGCTCCATTTCTTAAAAAGCATCATTTTCATTTAAGAGCTACCGATGATTATATGGTTATGGCAATTGAATGTACTGCTAAAACAAATGTGGCCGATTTAAAGGCTTTTTTAGAAAATGCAGGCGCATTTGAGGTAAATGAGCAGGAAGCCGAGACCCAATGGTGGTTAGGTACTTATGATAAGGATCAGCAACTAATTCGTGATACAACAATTGAAATAGCATAAAGAACAGAATAGTATAGCAATGAAAAAAATATCAGTTATAATACTCATGGTCAATGTTATAGCTATCTCAGGCTGTAGCGACGTTAAAAGAGAACCAGGCTCTATTTATATGCCCGATATGGCTTATAGTCGTGCATATGAAACTTATTCAGAAAGAGATTCTACTATATTTACGTCGGAAGAAAATCATTCTGATGATAAAATATTTTATAATACTTTGCCCGTTACGGGTACCATTGCCAGGGGTGAAGAATTGCCCTTTCCATTAACTAAGGATGCAGCTGGTGATACTGCTAATTATGCAGCATCAAAACTAATTGCCAATCCACTGCCTCCGCTAACAGCAGAAGAATTGAAAGAATCAGAGCGGTTATATCTTATTAATTGTGGTATATGCCATGGAGCTAAATTAAATGGAAATGGCCCTCTTTACAAAGATGGCAATGGTCCATATGCTGCAAAACCTGCTGCATTGGTTGGAGATGCTAAATATGAAAATATGCCTGATGGTCAAATGTATTATTCCATTTTGTATGGCAAGAATTTAATGGGTAGTTATGCCTCTCAATTAAATCGTGATCAGCGTTGGAAAATTATACATTATATAAAGGCAAAACAGGCGGAAGCAAAAGGTGGAAGTGCACCTGTAGCTGTAGACTCTGCAACAGTAGTAAAAAAATAATTCAATAAACCAGCGATAAAAATAATTACAATGGCTTCAATCAGAGCGCAATTCGAAGTGCCTTCCAAAACTAAAACCTGGTCGCTTGCATTAATCTTTATTGGTGTATTAAGCTTAATTGTTGGGTTTGTAACAAAAGGAATGAGTAGCGATGAGCATACTAAAACAGTTTTTTGGGGAACCTTAATGTATAACAGTATATTTTTTACACTTATTTGTAATGCTAGCATGTTTTTTATATGTGCTACAACGTTGGCAATGGGTGGATGGCAAATTGCTTTTCGTCGAATTCCTGAAGCAATCTCTGTAATGGTGAAAATATTTGGACCAATTACTTTAGCTATATTATTGTACGTTGTTCTTGTAGATCATAATCACGAAATATATCATTGGCTAAGTGAAGAGGCTAAAGTTGATCCAATATTAAAAGGTAAATTAGGATTTTTGAATCCAACCTTTTTTGCTATCTGGACAACACTCACTATTGTACTTTGGATTTTTCTTGGGGCCAGAATGCGTAAATTAAGTGCAGAATGCGATGAAGCTCCTATGGATGCTGAAACTGGCACTAAATTTATCTGGAGAAATACTGTGAGTGCGTCACTATTTATTGTTTGGTTCGCATTAACAGTTGCATCTACTATTCCGTGGTTATGGATGATGAGTATTGATGCACATTGGTATTCAACTATGTATAGTTGGTATACTTTTGCTAGTTCTTTTGTATCTGGAATGGCATTGGTAGCACTATGGGTTATTTTTCTTAAGAATAAGGGTTATTTGGAATATGCCAATGAAGAGCATCTTCATGATATAGGTAAATTCATGTTTGCTTTTTCAGTATTCTGGACTTATTTGTGGTTCTCTCAATATATGTTGATTTGGTATGGTAATATTCCAGAAGAGGTTGTTTATTTTAAGCACAGGGTACAAGGTGCATATAAGGGTATCTTTTTCCTTAATTTGATAATCAATTTTATTTGTCCTTTGTTAATCTTAATGAAGCGTTCGGCCAAAAGAAATTATACAATTGTTACATTCATGGCAGTGTTAATTATTTTTGGACATTGGATTGACTTCTATCAAATGGTTATGGGAAGTTTGTCAAAAGAAGAAGTGACCTTAGGATGGTTTGACTTTGGAATTGCATCCCTGTTTATTGGAATGATTATATTTTTTGTTAGTAAGGAGCTTGCAAAAAAGCCGCTTGTAATGAAATATCATCCTTTTCTCAAAGAAAGTATTATACATCACACATAATTTTAATTGGGTATAGTATTCTTTAATAAACTAAGCTTTAATTTATCTATAATATGTCAACAGTATTAGTTATTGCAGTAGCGGTCCTTGTTTTTCTTGTAATTTTTCAAATAGCTAAAGCAAGTGAGTATGTAGCTATACTAAAAGGAGAAGATAGGTCCAGAAAGGAAAATAATAAAATCAATGGATTTTTCATGATTACCTTCCTCATCGCTGGTTTAATTGGTGTTTACTATTGCAATGAGTTACTTGTTGATAAAACGCTGTTTGCACAGCCTTCTGCAAGTGTTCAGGGTGAAAGGGTAGATGATATGATGAAACTCACTTTAGTTATCACAGGTATTGTGTTTGTGCTAACTCAAATAGCATTATTTGTATTTGCCTATAAATATCAGGAAAACGATAACAGAAAGGTATTTTTCTTTCCACATAACAATACAATGGAAATTATTTGGACTGTAATACCTGCAATTGCATTAACTGTCCTGGTGGTAATTGGGTTGCGTAATTGGTTTTTCTTTACTAGTGATGCACCTAAAGAATCTGCAGTTGTTGAAGTTACCGGAAAGCAATTTGGATGGATTTTCAGATACGCCGGTGAAGATGGTGTTTTTGGAAAAAAATATTATCGAATGATTGATCCTGCTAATAACTCTTTGGGATTAAATTGGAGAGACAGTGCGGACATTAATATAAAGGATGATCCTGCAGCCCATGATGATATTGTTCAGGATCAAACGATGTATGTGGTGAAAGAAAAGCCTGTTAAATTAATTATTAACTCAAGAGATGTTATACATGATGTTGGTTTATCTGCCTTCCGTTTAAAAATGGATGCAGTACCTGGTACACCAACTACTCTTTGGTTTACTCCAAAATATACAACAAAGGAGATGCGTGAAATAACAGGTAATCCAAATTATCAATACGAGATTAGTTGTGATCAAATGTGTGGAAATGGGCACTATTCAATGAAAGGTATTATTGAGGTGGTTACACAAGCTGAATACGATGAGTGGCAGGCAAAACAAAAACCAGCCTATTATGCAGCATTTCCAGATAAAGATCCATCAAATCAACAACAAGCTGTTCCTGTGGCGGTAGATTCAGCTAAAAAAGTTACTGCATTATCTTCAGCTAAATCTATATCTACTGCTTCCAATTAACCATTTTAAACTATTAGAAGATTTTTCTTGTTATAAAATAATTCAAAGTATTAATATATGAGTAACGAAGCCATTTTGCATTCTAGTGTAGTAGCTCACGATCACCATGATTCACACGACGATACTCATCATGAGCATCATCATCATGAAACTTTCATCACTAAGTATGTATTTAGTCAGGATCATAAAATGATTGCTAAGCAGTTTCTCATTACGGGTATGTTTTGGGCAGTATTGGGTGGTTTTATGTCTGTATTGTTTAGGCTTCAATTAGGTTATCCAGACAGCACATTTCCGTGGCTTGAGGACATTATAGGTAAATGGGGGAAAGGTGGTCATATTTCTGCAGAAGCCTATTATGCTTTGGTTACTACCCATGGTACTGTATTGGTGTTCTTTGTATTAACTGCAGGTTTAAGTGGTACTTTTGCCAATTTGCTTATTCCTCTTCAGGTTGGTGCAAGAGATATGGCATCACCTTTTATGAATATGTTGAGCTACTGGTTTTTCTTTTTGGCTGGCTTGGTTATGTTGTCTTCTATTTTTGTTGAAACTGGTCCCTTTAGTGGAGGTTGGACAGCGTATCCACCATTAAGTGCTTTAGGTAGTGCTTCACCGGGCTCCAAAACTGGTATGGATCTTTGGATTATAGCCATGGCTTTGTTTGTTGTATCCTCTCTTTTAGGTGGATTAAACTATATAGCAACTATTCTTAATATGCGTACGAAAGGTATGAGTATGACGCGCTTACCTTTAACCATATGGGCACTGTTTTTTACTGCTGTATTAGGCGTATTATCCTTTCCGGTTTTGTTATCAGGATTTATTCTACTAATTTTTGATAGAAATTTTGGAACAAGTTTCTATTTGTCAGACATATTTGTAAGCAGTGTAGGGGCTTTACCAAATGAAGGTGGCAGTGCAATTTTATTCCAACACTTATTTTGGTTCCTGGGTCACCCTGAAGTGTATATTATTCTGTTGCCAGCGATGGGTATGGTGTCCGAGATTTTATCTACTAATGCAAGGAAACCAATTTTTGGGTATATGGCAATGGTTGGTTCTATGTTCGCCATTGCAATTTTAGCATTCCTTGTTTGGGCTCACCACATGTTTGTTACAGGATTGAACCCATTCCTTGGTTCTATATTTGTTCTTTTAACACTTTTAATTGCTGTACCCTCTGCCATTAAAGTATTCAACTGGATTACTACATTGTGGCGTGGTAATATAAGGTTTACACCTGCTATGTTATTTGCAATTGGTTTTGTTAGTTTGTTTATCTCTGGTGGGTTAACCGGTATTTGGTTAGGTAACTCTGCTATTGACATTCATCTCCATGATACTTACTTCGTAATTGCGCATTTCCATATTGTAATGGGTGTTGCAAGTATGTTTGGTATGTTTGCCGGTATTTATCACTGGTTCCCTAAAATGTATGGTCGTTATTTAAATAATAATCTTGGCTATATTCACTTTTGGCTAACAATGATTGGTGCTTACCTCATATTCTGGCCAATGCACTATCAGGGTTTTGCTGGTATGCCAAGAAGATATTACGACTTCAGCGTTTGGGAAAGTTTCAAGCAGTTTGCTGATTTGAATCGCTTCATTAGTACGGTGGCTACCATTGTATTCTTTGTACAGATTATGTTTTTATTCAACTTCTTCTACTCTATTTTTAAAGGAAGAAAAGTTACCTCAACAAACCCATGGAGCTCAAATACTTTAGAGTGGACAACGCCTATTAATCCTGGTCATGGTAACTGGGTAGGTGAAATTCCAGAAGTACACAGGTGGGCATATGATTACGGTAAGGATGGAAAGGATTTTATCCCTCAAACTACACCTGTTGGTGACGATGAAAGCGTTCACTAACCAAGAATATTGCTGATCAAAAATGCCCTGATGTTCATATCGGGGCATTTTAAATTAAAATCTTATTGTAAAATGCACAACCTGCATTTATGCAATCATTATAATGAATAATAATAATAATCAATCTGCTTCCTTCAGGATTGTAGCCAAATTAAAAGACTACCTGCAGCTTATTAAGATAACATTGAGTTTTACGGTTGTATTCTCTTGCGTAATCTGTTATTTATTGGCCCCTAATATCATTGATTACGACCTTAAAATGATTGTTATACTTTTTTTGGCTGGACTATTAGTTACTGGCAGTGCCAATGCAATTAATCAGGCAACAGAAAGAGACACCGACATAAAAATGCGTCGCACCAGTAAAAGGCCGGTTGCAGAAGGCAGAATGTCACATCAGGAAGCCTATACTTTTGCATTAATTGCTGGAGCAATAGGTACAATATTAATGTACTATTATTTTAATTTTTCAGCTGCATTCATATCCTTACTCAGTTTATTTATTTATGCTTACGTTTATACACCATTAAAAAAGGTTAGCGCAATATCTGTTTTAGTTGGTGGTTTGCCTGGTGCATTGCCTTGCTTAATAGGTTGGGTGGCAGCTACAAATGAAATCAGCCCCTTTGCAATAGTCAATGGAACTACAATGACAAATGCCGGCGGCTGGATACTTTTTGGGTTACAGTTTTTATGGCAGTTCCCACATTTTTGGGCTATTGCCTGGGTAGCTCATAATGACTATACCAAAGCTGGGTTTAAATTATTACCCGGAGGTGGTGAGCCTACAAAAATTACCGCGCTCCAATCAATTGCATATGCGGTAGTAATGATTCCTGTCGGAGTTCTGCCATACTATTTCGGCATTAGCGGCATTATTAGTTTGTGGATTGTTTTAGTCGCCAATCTTTTTATTGTATTTCAGTGTGTTAGATTATACATTGAAATGGATGTTACAGCTGCCCGCAGAGTTATGTTTAGTAGCTATATTTATTTGCCAATTGTATTGCTGGCCTTGTTAGCAGATAAATATCCACTACATTAATTTAAGTGATAAGTACAAATTTTGTTATCAGCAATTGAAAAAAAATTAAACTTAGTTGTGTCACTCACTTGTACTTTTAAAACAATAAGCATCAACATAAGAGTTTCATGACAAGTTTTATTTTCTTGTCAAATGAAAAATACAAATTATTCGTTTTCTTTTGCATTAAAGAATGCAGGTATATAAGCTGCATTACCAATTTTAAATATTCGATTAAATATAAATATGGTGTATATGACTACTGTGAGTAATAACCAAAGAAATAGAATTCATCCCCATAAATTTACTATGTGGGTTGCAATGGGTAGTATTGTAATGATGTTTGCAGGTCTAACAAGTGCATATATTGTAAGAAGTAATCAAGGTAACTGGTTAGAATTTAATTTACCAGTAGTTTTCTGGTATTCTACTTTGGTAATTTTATGCAGTAGTTTGTTTATACATTTATCGGTAAAAGCATTTAAAGCAAGAGAAATGCAAAGGTATCGCCTGTTAATAACTATAACAATGGCTCTTGGCCTGCTCTTTTCTGTATTGCAGTTTGTAGGCTTTTCCGATCTTAAAACCCATGGCGTACAATTATTAGGTGTTGGAAGTAATCCCGCTGCTTCGTTTTTAGCCATCATTTGCGGACTTCATATTTTACACGTATTGGGTGGGGTAGTAGTACTAATGATTATTTTTCTTAGGGCATATAGTAATAAATCCAAAAACTATAATCCGGTACCAGTAGAAATAGTGGCTACTTATTGGCATTTTGTGGATATACTTTGGATATATTTATTTATATTTTTTAGTATCATTCATACATAGGCAATATCTGGAAATCATCAATATGTTTCCCCAAATAACAAACATTCACTAAAATCAGCTAGCTTAAAATAAAAAAACTTTCAGTACTACTGAAAAAAGTTGTTTTTTTATATGCTCGTTTAACGGGCAGCCAATAAATTTGCAAACGAAATTAGAATTACCAACATGGCTACAACAACTGCAACAGCGCCAGTTAAATACTGGAGTGGGGGAAAAAGTCCTTTTAACGTAGAATACGGAAAATTAATGATGTGGTATTTCCTTATGAGTGATGCATTCACTTTTGGGGCTTTCCTTATCGCTTACGGGACAACTAGGTTTGCTACTAATGGTTGGCCTGACCCAAATAAAGTTTTCAAGTCTTATCCTTTTGCCTCAGAAAGCGCCAATGCGCCGTTGGTGTTTGTAAGTATAATGACATTCATTCTTATCATTAGCTCTGTTACCATGGTACTTGCGGTACATGCAGGGCATAAAATGGATAAAAAGGGAGTAGTAAAAAATCTTATTCTTACCATTATAGGTGGTTTAGCCTTCTTAGGTTGTCAGGCCTGGGAATGGACTCACCTACATCATGAAGGTGCCTGGTGGGGTCAAAATCCTTTCCCTAATGCAGATGGAACTGTGGCTACTACCAATTTTACCAATTTCTTTTTTACGATAACAGGTTTCCATGGTTTCCACGTTTTTTCAGGGGTTGTAATTAATGTCGTTATGCTTATTATGACTTTAAATGATAAATTTGAAAAGCGTGGACATTACCTTATGATTGAAAAGGCCGGTTTGTATTGGCACTTTGTAGATTTGGTTTGGGTATTTGTATTCACCTGTTTTTATCTTATTTAATCTTAAACTTATTAATAGTAATGGAACATAATTCAGCCGCAATTGCAGAACATGGACATTCAGATGATGGTGCCGTTAAAGAAATTTGGAAGGTTACGCTAATACTTAGTGTATTAACAATAATAGAATTGGTCTTAGGTTTTTGGATGATGGGTATGCCTGATGGTGCACTCAGGTATTCAATTAAAGGCTCTATCGTTATACTAATGTTAGCAAAAGCATTTTATATAGTTGGTTATTTCATGCACTTAAAACATGAAGTGAGAAACCTTATTATGACAATTGTAGTGCCTCTATTGTTATTTATATGGTTTATTGTTGCTTTTTTATATGAAGGAAATTCGTATAAAAATTTAAAAAACACCTACAATAGCTATTATAAAGAAAGAACCAGCCAGCAACAAGAAACAAAGGAAGAAACTAAAGAGGAAAAAGGCGAAGAACCAAAAAAATCTGATGCTGCGGAATAACCTTGTTTGAGTTTTAGTTATATATAACCAAAAAGCTTATAATATCTAAACCATCGCAGTAAGCGATGGTTTTTTATTAGCAAATATTTTTATGAATAAAAAAGCAATGGTAGCAATTTTGATAGCAGTGTTTATCCCACTGGTTTGCTATCTTATTTTAAAGTCATCCAGTGAGGAAGCAGTTTTAATTCCATCTCATTATCTCCCCGATTCAATCGTAACCTCGGTAAAAGATGGTAAACAAACTCAGGATACTGTATGGCATAAAGTAGCTGATATCAAACTGGTGAATCAACTGGGCGATTCTGTTAACCTCTACGATATTAAAGGCAAAGCCATTGTAATAGATTTCTTCTTTACCAGTTGCCTATACATTTGTCCAAAGCTCACAGCCAATATGGCTAAAATGCAGCAATCATTTATCCGTGGCGGCGATCCCATAAAAAAAATTGATACATCCATCGTTCAATTTGTTTCTCTTTCTATCGATCCTGAAAGGGATTCTGTTCCACGCTTAAAAGAGTATGCTGATAAGTTTGGCGTAAACAATGATAACTGGTGGATGCTAACAGGATCAAAAGACAGTATTTATAATTTTATTTTTCAGGAATTAAAAGTTGACAAATATGATCCCTCTGTACCTATCGACCCAACTTTCGCACATACTCAGCGTTTTGTATTGTTAGACCGTGATTATAATGTTCGTGGTTATTACAAAGGATTAGATACACTTTCTTTATCACAACTTTCCAGGGATATTGGTGTTTTAATGCTAGAGAAAGATAGTCTTAACCCCGAGCCTTTGCCTTTCGATCCGGGTCAATTGGCTATTTTCTTTGCAATTACTTTTGTAATTGTAATTACGGTTACTAGTATATTATCACGCAACAAAAAAAGAGAAGAAAAAAGATAACTATGTTACAGGCAACTTTAACCAAAAACGATACTAAAGCAAAACAACTCATCTGGATTTTTTCTGTTGTGGTTTTTCTGGCTGTAGTTTTATTAAGCAACTTTAAGCTCAATATTTCTTTACCATTCAACGTGCACATTTTTGCGCAAATCAATGCATTCATCAATGCAACTATAGCCATTTTATTGGTTATTGCTTTAGTAGCAGTAAAAAATAAGAATTTTCAGTTGCATAAAAAGCTCATGATGGCGGCTTTGATTTTTTCCGTCCTCTTTTTGGTTTCCTATATAGCCCATCACCTGCTTGCCGGCGAAGCTAAATTTGGCGATATCAATCACGATGGACTCCTTTCACCCGAAGAAATTTTACAGGTCGGCTCATTAAGAACAGTATACCTCATTATATTACTAACCCATATTTTTCTCGCTGCAGTTATTTTACCTTTTATACTTTTTACAGCATACCGCGCATTAATTGCAGAATATCCCGCTCACAAAAAACTGGCACGCTATACCTGGCCATTATGGTTCTATGTAGCTGTAACCGGCCCCATTATTTATTTAATGATTAGCCCTTATTACCGCTAAAAGCAAAATGCGTTTTTTAATACCGGCAACAAATCCATAAAGCAGCTGCTGTTGCGTCGCAATCCTTTCAGGGTTCCTCTTTCATGGCGGCAAAAAAAGGTTTGAGCTATTGTAATTATCGAACAAAGCTTCATCCGGCAATTTGCAATGTTTACCTCAATTGGGTTGTGGCTGCAGTGTTTTGGTATTGGCCCTTTACCATAACTGCAAAGGCCTTACATTTGCGCAATTTATCTAGATATGCCAAAAGACAATTCCATACAATCGGTACTTATAGTGGGCTCAGGCCCCATCGTAATTGGTCAGGCCTGCGAGTTTGATTACTCCGGTTCACAGGCAGCCCGCAGCCTGCGTGAAGAAGGTATTAAAGTTATCCTCATCAATAGCAACCCCGCCACCATCATGACAGACCCCATGATGGCCGATAAAGTATACTTATTACCCCTTACATTCGAAAGTCTGGAACAAATACTGGAAGAAAACCAGATAGATGCCGTGCTGCCTACCATGGGTGGACAAACAGCACTTAACCTTTGTAAAGAAGCCGATGAACTGGGTTTATGGGCCAAACACAATGTGCGTATGATTGGGGTGGATGTGGCAGCCATAGACCTGGCCGAAGACCGTGGGCAGTTCCGCGACCTGATGTTGCGTATTGGTGTGGCAGTAGCCCCCAGTAGGGTAGCCAACAGCTTTTTAGAAGGCAAGGAATTTGCCCAGCAAATAGGATTTCCATTGGTAATACGCCCTTCTTTTACACTGGGTGGTTCCGGTGGCGGCTTTGTACATAGTAAAGATGAACTGGATGATGCTTTAAAGAATGGCCTGCAAGCCTCGCCCATGCACGAAGTACTGGTAGAGAAAGCTGTACTTGGCTGGAAGGAATATGAACTGGAGCTACTGCGCGACAAGAATGATAATGTAGTAATTATTTGTACAGTAGAAAACCTGGACCCCATGGGCGTGCATACCGGCGACAGTATTACCGTAGCTCCTGCCATGACGCTGAGTGATACCGCTTTTCAGGGAATGCGTAACCAGGCCATACTGATGATGCGCTCACTGGGCAATTTTGCCGGTGGTTGTAATGTACAGTTTGCCTTAAACCCCGAAACAGAAGAACTGATAGCAGTAGAAATCAATCCAAGGGTAAGCCGTTCCTCGGCACTGGCCAGTAAAGCTACCGGTTACCCCATTGCCAAAATAGCGGCCAAGCTGGCCATAGGCTATGCACTGGATGAGCTAAAGAACCAGATTACCCAAACCACATCGGCTTATTTTGAGCCGGCACTGGATTATGTGATAGTAAAAGTACCCCGCTGGAACTTTGATAAGTTCAAAGGGGCCAATGATACATTGGGTTTACAGATGAAGAGTGTGGGCGAAGTAATGGCTATAGGCAGAAGTTTTACCGAAGCAATACAAAAAGCCTGTCAGAGTTTGGAGAATGAGGCAGTGGGATTGGGATATTATGGTAAAAGCCTGATGAAGAGTGAGGAACTGATACAGTATATTAAAATACCTAAATGGGACCGCATCTTCCGCATAAAGGATGCACTGATGCAGGGCATATCGGTAAAAACAATTGTACAGGCTACGGGCATAGACAGGTGGTTTATTTACCAGATACAGGAAATATGCAGGATAGAGAAAGAGATTGCAGGCCATTCACTGGAAACCATCTCTGCAGCCCTGATGAAGGAAGCGAAGCAGAACGGTTTTAGCGATGAGCAGATGGCGCGGATATTGCACAATAACTGCACAGCCGAACAGGTATATGAAACCCGTAAAGCCATGGGTATTACCCGTGTGTACAAAATGGTAGATACCTGCAGTGCAGAGTTTGAAGCAAAAACGCCTTACTTCTACAGCACATTTGAATAAAGAACAAAAACAAATGGCCAGCCTGGTGTGAAATTATGCACCCAACTGCTGCAACAACCTGCAGCCGCCATACTTGTTGCAGATGAACGTATTGCGACGCAAGAAAAGCTGCATTATGTTACTGTTGCCGGACAAATAATAAGGATACTTACCTTAATTTTATAAGATTGCAAAAAGGCAATTGAAAACCGTATTGCCGTTGAAAGTATTAACCATTGCTTTTTAATTGTCGTTTGAAAACACTCAACTCATTCTATGGCATTTATAGATTTTACTTCGATTGTTAAAGAAGCCTGGCAGGCCTATGATAATACCAGGGAAATTGTTAGGATTGTTGATATTAGTGCCAAAGTATCTACCAACTATGTATTTAAAATAACTTTTAGCGATAGAAATTTTATCATCGCAAAACTGTCGTATTTTGGTAAATACGAACATTTTGTTGAAGATCATACCATCATAAATTCTCTGTCAAACAACCTGCCTGCGCCATTTGAAAATCTGTTAGCCCGGTCTTTAATGAAAGGGAACAGCCTTTTTGTATACCGGTTTCAAAATGAAATATTAGATGCCTGGGTTGTATTTTACAGGCCTATTACCATAAAAAAACGCTTACCCCGAAGATTAAATGATGAGGAAATAGTTAAATTAGGGGAACAGGTGGCTTTATTGCACAAATCATGTCATAGCATACGAAATACATTGCCCGCTTCTTCTAAAACTTTGAAGGTAGATGTGGATCATTTATTGCGCATACTTGAAACAGATTATGGCAAATATGAACACAGAATGCATTTGGAGGATATTAGAAAGCAAAGTGATTTGTTTATTGAAAATATGCAATTGCTTAAGGCTGATGAGTTTGATAAAATACCCGTTTTTATTGATTGGAATATTGGTAATTTCTCAGTAACCTCATCGTTTAAATTATTTTCCAGGTGGGATTACGACTGGTTTAGAATGGGCTCCAGAATGCTGGATTTTTATTTTTTAAGTAGGGTAGTTTCTGATATTGGCGATAAAACTGTTTTCAGCTATAATGTAGGCCCCTTAATGGAGGAACGCTTCCTGCGTTTCTTAAAAGCCTATCATGATATTTATCCGTTAACAGAGCCGGAAGTTAGATTTTTAAAGGAGGCCTACCGTTTCTTTATTTTGAATTATGTGATAAAAGATGGTCGCCACTTTTTTCACGAGATTTTTGCTACCAAGCTACAAAAAGAAGCCTATTACAAATACCTGCCTTCGATAGATAAAGAATTTAATGCAGATATTATTTTAAAAGCCCTCAACTTATAAAGCCGATTCATAATGATGCAGCCATCTTTTTTACAAATCGCTTCCACGTTTAAAGCAGTTTTTCTTGACTCTTATGGGGTAATAAAAAATTATAATGGTTTAATTGAGGGTGTTCCGCAAGCCATAGAATCATTAAGAGAAAAAGGCATTGCCATTCGTATACTCACCAACGATGCCTCACGTAGCCAGGAACAACAGGCCGAAGGCTTTTACAAGCTTGGGTTAAAAAGTATACAGTACCACGAAATCATCACATCGGGTATGATGGCCAAGCAATACCTGCAACACAAAATATTGCACGGCAAAATTGGTTATCTCGGTACTGAGAATTCTGCCCAGTATATTTTACAATCAGGCCTGGAACATATTGCGGTAAAAGACATCAACCTGGATGATATTAATGATATTACCGCCTTTGTATTTCTTGATGATGAAGGCTTTGATTGGAACTACGATATAAGCAAAACTGTAAACCTGTTAAGGCGTAAAAATATACCTGTAATTGTGGCCAATTCCGATAAGTTGTACCCTGTTTCTAAAAACGATGTAGCCGTTGCAACGGGTGGTATAGCCAAGCTGGTAGAAAATATGCTAACCAAAAAATTTATCCATTTTGGCAAGCCCGATTCGCAAATGTTTATGTATGCATTCGACGAGCTAAATCAGTTTGGTACATTTAACAAAAACGAGATTTTAATGGTGGGCGATACCCTGCATACCGATGTACTTGGGGGTAATAAATTTGGCGTAAAAACAATGCTGGTGCTCAGCGGTAATACAAGGGCCGACCATGCAGATGCCCAAATTGATGCATCAGGAATTATTCCAGATTTTATATGTTCCTCAATTGGTATTTAAATGATTGGCCCAGCCACTAAATACTATTGGGCAACACTTGCGTCGCACACTTGTACTGCAACAACAAATGCAGCTTTATACAGCCACATTAAACTGTTTTGGTAAGCGATCTAAAAACTTCTTCAAGGTTATTACCCTCCGTTTGCAGCGATACAATATTGTAATTACCGTCAATAGTAAGTTGCATTAATTGCTTGCGTAATGCATCGGGGTTATCGGTACTTATTTTCCAGCCATAAGCATTTTCCTGAATCACTTTTTTGGCTGCATGCAGCTGTTGTAGCTTATTCGCATCCAATGCTTCTTTAAATACAATCTTTACAAAATTGCCTTTGGTATTATGCTGCAAATTGGCCAGTGTATCATCTGCCACCAATACTCCCTTATTTATTATAATTACCCTGTTGCAAATTGCTTCTACTTCTTGTAAAATATGCGAAGAAAAAAGTACCGTTTTGTTTTGTCCCTGTTGCTTAATTACATTTCTAATTTCAATAATCTGGTTAGGGTCTAATCCACTTGTGGGTTCATCCAATATCAATACTTCAGGTTCATGCACCAGTGCTGCAGCTAATCCAACCCTTTGTTTATAGCCTTTAGAGAGCTGGCCTATTTTTTTACCTTGTTCAATACCTAATCCGGTAAGTTCAATTACATTTTTTATTTTTTGAGGCACATTATCCAATTGGTGCACACCCGCAGCAAATGACAGGTATTCTTTAATATAAATATCAAAATAAAGCGGATTCGCTTCTGGCAAATAGCCTATTTTTCTTTTAATATCTATGGGTTTGGCGCTTACATCAATACCACAAACCATAGCTATTCCACTATCGGGTTGTAAATAACCCGTAATCATTTTCATGGTAGTACTTTTGCCAGCCCCATTAGGGCCAAGAAAACCAACTATCTCTCCTTTACCAACCGCAAAAGAAATATGATTAACAGCTTTTTGCTGGTCGTATGTTTTAAGCAACTCCTTAACTTCTATTGACATGTTTCAAAGATAATACGAACAACAGTGTTACATGCATCAAACTCTGTTAAGATATTTACGGGGTAATTTTACAATTCCAATTGCAATTACCCATGCTGCTATTTTGTAAGTTTGCAGATTAAATGTATGGTTATGCAGTTTGGAATTATAGGAAGTGGTAGTTGGGCAACCGCAATTGCAAAAATATTAACCGATAACCAGCACCCCATTAACTGGTGGATAAGAAATACAGACACCATTGCTGCTATCAACAAAAGAAAACACAATCCCCATTACCTTAGCAGTGCTTATTTTGATACCAGTCTGCTGCATATGAGCAATCAAATTGCCGATGTGGTTCAACAATCAGATATCATTATCATAGCTGTACCCAGTGCCTATATACAGGAAACTTTCGCACCATTAAATGCAACTGCATTTGCAGGTAAAAAAATAGTATCTGCCATTAAAGGCCTGGTACCATCAACCAATCAACTTGTAAATGAATTCCTGCTGCAAAACTTTAACGTTCAACTATCCGATTATTTTGCAATTCTCGGCCCTTGCCATGCCGAAGAAGTGGCCGCTGAAAAACTCTCCTATCTTACATTTGGCGGCCTTGATGAATCCGCTGCCGCAGATATTGCCCTGCATTTTAAAACCGACTATATTAACACTGTAGTTAATCAGGATATTATGGGCGTACAATACGCCGCTGTTTTAAAAAACATTTATGCATTAGGCGCAGGAATAGCACACGGACTGGAATATGGCGATAACTTTTTAAGTGTATACATTGCCAATAGCGCCAATGAAATGGTAGGCTTTTTACGTAAAGTAAAGCACGAAGAAAATAATAATACCATCAACTATGCCGCTTCAGTTTATTTGGGCGATTTATTGGTAACCTGCTATTCCCTCTATAGCCGTAACCGTACTTTTGGTAATATGATAGGCAAAGGCTATTCAGTAAAAGCAGCTCAATTAGAACTAAATATGGTAGCCGAAGGTTTTAATGCCAGTCGCTGTGTTTATGAAACCAATCAGCAGGTGCAGGCCAATCTTCCCATTGCAGAAAATATCTATCAAATTTTGTGGAATCATGTATCCGCCGCTACAGGTTTTAAGAAAATAGAAACAGTATTAATTTAAAAAATGGTGTAACTTTAAGTATGCCAATTTCAATAACAATATATGGTTCTTTGGGTGCTTTACTGCTGGCCATTGTAATAGTTGTTAATGGCGTTAAAAAGCTGGTTGCACGAAGACACAGTTAATATTTGCAGCCAGGCAATATGCCATTGTAATAGCTTTACTTGCGTCGCACTCTTGTACTGCAACAAGACTGTCAGCAGAACAAATCTGCAGCAATACCATCTGCAAAAAGCCTTCCATTTCGGGTAAGTATCAGGCTGTTGTTATTTAATACCATCATATCATTTTTCAAATATTTTTCAGCACCGGCTCTTAGCTTGTGCACGGCATTAATATCCCATCTGGCAGCAATTTCGTTCAAAGAAAGTCCTTCCATAGTACGTAACCGAATCATTATATATTCATTCAGTTGCTGTGTATTGGTAAGTGTTTCAACCTCAACGGGCAGTACATTGCCTTCAATACTTTTTAAATAAAGGGCATTATTAGCAATATTCCATTGCCGGCTAATACCATTAAAAGAATGTGCCGATGGCCCTAAGCCCAAATAATGTTTACCCTGCCAATAACTGCTATTGTGCCTGCTGCGGAAACCAGGCTTTGCAAAATTAGAAATTTCGTAATGTTCAAAACCGGCATCATCAGCCCATTGCATTAATTGTGTAAACTGACGGCTTTGTGTTTCGCTGTTAACGTTTTCCATCTTATGCAGGGTAATCATTTTATCCAGTGCGGTTTTAGGTTCAACTGTTAAGGCATAGCAGGATATATGTGGAATATTTAACGACACAGCTGTAGCAACATTTTGTTGCCATTTTTCATCGGTTAAAGTGGGCGTGCCATAGATTAGATCAATAGTAATATTATTAAACCCAGCCTGTTGCGCCAATTGTATACAGGCTTTTGCCTGATCAGCAGTATGTGCCCGGTTCATCCATTGCAGGTCTTCGGCAAAAAAAGATTGTATACCAATACTTAAGCGGTTAATACCCGCATTTTTCCAGTAGGTAAGCTTCTCTGTACTTATATCATCGGGGTTGGCCTCAAGGGTAATTTCTGCATCGGTATTCACCGTAAATTGTTTAAATACCTGTTGTAAAATTTGTTCTAATTCTGCGGGGCTAAGCAAGGATGGGGTACCGCCACCAAAATAAATGGTATCTACCGGCTCCTGAATATACGATTGTTGCAAAGCAGCTTCTGTACAAATTGCACTAACCATTGCTGCTTTTTGCTTAACTGATGTAGAGAAATGAAAATTACAGTAATGGCAGGCTTTTCTGCAAAATGGAATATGAATATAAATACCGGCCATATTGTGGTTAACTTTTGTAAACTTGCCTGTTGTTATACTTTGCTGTTTTGTTGGCTGCATAGCGTTACCGCCGTACAAGAGTGCGACGCAACGAATGCCCTATAGCAGTTAATAACTATGGCTCAATAATTTAATATTAAAAACAGCGTTCACTGTTAAATGGCAAAAATACTTGAATACCGTTGTTACCTGTTATTTATCTGTTGCATAGCTTGTGTACAGGTAACGGCCCAAAAAAAGTATACCCTACATATTACTTCCACGGATAATAAAACCGATCTTTTGCAGGCTTTGCCCTTGCAAACCACATTTACCCAAAAAAATGTTTGCTGGCAATATGCACAGCAATTGCCTGCATTACTTGCAACCAGGGGCTATATTTCAGCGGCTATAGATAGTATTTGGCAAACAGATAGCACTGTTTACCTGCAACTTTTTGTAGGAGAAAAATATGTGTGGAACCAATTTGCAGTAGCTACGGCCGATTGGCCCTTGCTAAACCAGTTGGGTGTTTACCCGCAAACTTTTGCCACCAAACCCTTTAACCAACAAAAACTACAGCAGTTATTTGAACAATTGATACAATATTTTGCTGATAATGGATATCCTTTTGCCACGGTGGGTTTGGATAGTGTAAAACTGGAGCAAGGTAATATTAGCGCCAAACTGCATATAGAAAAAGCAAATGCTTATCTAATTGATACGGTTATAGTAAGTGGTAACATAAAAATATCGGCCAATTTTATTAATCGTTACCTGGGCATTAACAATAAAGATGTGTACCGCCAAAACAAGATAGACGATATTAATCAGCGGCTTGCTACCTTACCTTTTTTGGTACAATACCAGCCCTATCAGATTGAAATGGTAAATACCGGAGCTGTTGTGCGTTTATACCTTAACAGCCGAAGCAGCAACCAAATAAATGCTTTAGTGGGATTTCAACCTGCTAATCAGCAATTGGGTGGTAAATTATTGCTAACAGGAGAGGCCAATATAAACCTGCGTAACCCTTTTGGAAATGCCGAAACACTGGCTATAAACTGGCAGCAATTACTGGCAAAATCGCCCCGGCTAAACCTGTCTTTTCAACGGCCTTATATTGGGCATTCTCCATTGGGTGTTACGGCCGGTTTTGAATTGTATAAACGTGATTCTTTTTTTATTACTGTTCAAGGTAAACTGGGGGCTAATTATGCCATATCGGGTAAAAAACAACTTTCGGTATTTGTGCAGTGGAATAATACCGCGGTGCTTAACATGGATACCAGCTATATAAAAATAACCAAACGCCTTCCCGATATTGCAGACCTTGCTACAACAGGCATTGTATTGCAATACGATTTTAATAATACCAATTACCGGTTTAACCCACGTATGGGTAACGAATTGCAACTAAGTACCGGCTTTGCCAGCAAAAACATACAGCGTAATAGTGCTGTACTGGCTATAAAAGACGAGGCGTTTAATTATAGCAGTTTGTACGATACCGTAAAACAAAAAACCTATGCTGTAAAAAGCAAAATGGTGGCGGCGCATTATTTCCCCTTGGGTAAGCAGGCTACTTTAAAAACGGGAGTGCAGGCAGCGTGGTTACAATCTGCCAATTATTACCAAAACGAAATGTACCAGATAGGTGGTTTTAAAACCTTACGTGGTTTTGATGAGGAAGGAATTTTTACCAACCGCTATGCCATTGGCACTGTAGAATACAGGTATTTGCTGGCACAAAACGGCTATTTCTTTGTGTTTACTGATGGTGGTTATGCAGCCTATAAAAGCAATAGTACCAGCAATAGCCATACCTATATAAGCGCCGGCACCGGCATTTCGCTGGAAACAAAAACAGGCATTTTTACCATTGCCTATGCATTGGGTAAACGAAACGATGTACAGTTAGATGTGCGCCAATCTAAAATTCATATAGGGTTTGTGAGTATTTTTTAGCCAGGCAAAAGAATATGCATTTGGCTTTACTTGCGTCGCACACTTGTGCGGTTGGATTGTGTTGCAGCAATACCTTTCAATATAATTGGCCAGTATTTGTTGCCATGAAAACAGAACGCATAAGAGTGCGACGCAAGCGGTGATGCCACCTGCATCTGCAGCCGGGAACAAAAAAAATGAATAAACAGTACAGTTACAAAATGTACAAGTATTTTTGCGCTTTACTATTATGTTCAAATACCTTTTTACCATAATCTTTTCAGTGTGTTTTGTACCGTTATTTGCTCAAAATACCGATACAGCCCTGCAAAGGATGATTGATAGCATGAAGAACCATGCTGCAGCCAATAAGCCAGCCACCACAATAAAAGATACCAGCCGTAAAGTGGTAAAAGTGCTGCCGGTTAAAAAAGATTCAGGAATTAGTCCGGCCATTATACCAATTGATTCTTTGGCAGCAGGTGATAGCACAATAATAGATAGTTTGAAGGATTCATTGCATGTAGATTCTGCTTTGCTGGCGGCACAGGTTATTATTAAAAAACCACTAAACTGGCAACAGGATACTGCCTTTATGCGGTTACTTAATATTGATTTTATTGGGAACCATATTGTTACCTTAATAAAGGATGGTACTGTAAGAATGGTGGAGCGTAAAGACTTTTTATTTTACTTATTACTGGCCGTGGTGTTGCTTTTGGCTATTATAAGGCAGCTTTTCCCCAAGTATTTGCAAAATGTTTTCCACATTATGTTTCAGGCATCGTTTAGGCAAAAGCAAACCCGCGAACAGCTGATGCAGGAAACTTTGCCCTCGTTACTAATGAATATTTTGTTTGTAATTGTTTGCGGTTTGTTTATTGCCATACTGGCTTATCAGCGGCAATGGCTGCAAGCCGATTTTTGGCAATTATCGCTCTATAGTATTACAGTTCTTGCATTGGCATATATGTTTAAGTACCTGATTATTCAATTTATGGGCTGGGCTTTTCAGGCAAAAGAACCTGCGGCGGTGTATGGGTTTATTGTGTTTATGATAAATAAAGTAATAGGGCTGGCCCTTTTGCCGCTATTGCTGATGGTGGCATTTTCCTCCGGATATATTGTTGATATTACTGTTACGGTAGCTGCTGTAGTGGTTATTTTATTGTTTTTATTCAGATATATTGTTTCGCTTACAGTAATGCGGGGCACGCTACAGGTGCATCCTATACATTTTTTCATTTATCTTTGCGCCGTTGAAATAGTACCTATGCTTATAATTTACAAGGTATTGTTTTCATATGTAGGCAAAAGCATTTAAAACATAGTTTACAGCATGCTAAAGAATGGCGCAAAATCAACGGGCGGTGCTAAGCAAACCAAGAAAATATTGATAACGCAGCCCAAGCCTGAGAGCGAAAAATCACCGTATTTTGAACTGGCGAGAAAGCATGGTGTGGAACTTACATTTCACCCTTTTATTAGGTTAGAGCCTATACCTTCCCGTGAGTTTAGAAGACAAAAAATTGATATTGTATCTTTTACCGGGGTAATATTTACCAGCAGAAATGCCATTGATCATTTTTTTCGTACCTGTGATGAAATGAAGGTGAGCATTAACCAGGATACCAAGTATTTCTGTATTACCGAAGCAGTAGCACTTTATTTACAAAAATTTATTCTTTACCGCAAACGCAAGGTGTTTTACGGTGCCGATGGTACCAATAAAAGCATGTTTGATGTAATTAATAAACATAAGGAAAATGAAAAGCTATTGTATGTATGTAGCGAAAACCAGCAGGATAACGAAATTGTAAACTGGCTAAAAAACAATAAATGTGCTTTTCAGCTTGGGTTTATGTATCGCAGTGTAAGTAATAATGTGCAGGAAGCATTGGAAGGTAAAGACTATCATATGATTTGCTTTTTTACCCCCAGTGGTGTGAGAAGTTTGCTGGAAAACTATCCTGGCTTTTCGCAAAACGGCACTTTAATCGGGGCTTTTGGTAATAATACCATTAAAGCCATAGAAGAAGCTGGGCTAACCCTTTCAATTAAAGCCCCTGCTCCGCAATCACCCAGTATGATTGCAGCGTTAGACCAGTTTTTATCGGCACCTAAAAAATAATTCATTTGTAAATACACAAAAAAACCTGCAGTCTGCAGGTTTTTTTGTGTATTTGGTGTAGCTGTTCTTGTAAAATAAGAATCAGGAATGTATATAAGAATGCAGGTGCGAAATGGTTTCCTGCTGCGTTAGAATGGTTTCTTTAACTACATCATTAATAGAAATGATGCCACTTAATTTGCCATTTGTCATAACAGGTAAATAACGAAGATTTTTAGAGGAAAGTAACTCCATACAATGTTCAATAGTATCTGATTCTGCTACGGCAGGAAATTGGTCAGACATAATTTCGCCAACGGTTGTATCAGTCGAAGATCTGCCATTTAGTACAACTTTTCTGGAATAATCCCTTTCGGTCATAATACCTAAAAATTTGCCTTCTTCGGCCACAACTACGGAACCGATATTTTGATCGGCCATGATATGTAATGCGTCAATTACAGTTGTGGTGGAGGGCACCGTAGTTACTTTACTTCCTTTACGGCGCAATACGTCAGATACTTTTCTCATACTTCAATTTTAAATGGTGGCAATACTGATAGCTTACTAAATTAAGGAATGTAAACAGTAAACAAGACAAATAATAAAATATTTTAGTTAACAATTTTTTAGACATGAGGGCGGTAATGGTTATTAAACAACCGCTATAAAAGCAGGTCTGTTGTTATTATCCATTTTAAAAATTAAAACAATGAAAAAGATTCTAATTGCAGCTACTGTTATACTGTTGGGTACCGGCATATGTTTTGGTCAAAATGCAACTAAACAAACCGCCAAAAAAGCAAAAGAAAACCCTGAATTGGTTAAAAAGGCTGCCAATAATCCGGCAAAAGCCAAAAAACTTGCTGAAAAGCCGGCCATAGCAAAAAAGGCAGTAAATAACCCGGCAAAGGCCAAAACCGCAGCTAACAATCCTGCGAAAGCAAAAAAAGCTGCAGCAAAAAAGGCGAATAAATAGCTGACCTTTTCATTTCACAATTGATAGAAAAGAAAATTTAATAGAAAAGGCGGGCATGTGCCCGCCTTTTCTATTTTACCTGTAGCTAAACAGAATTATATCTTTTCAATTTTGCCACTTCCAGATACTTTTGAATTTATATTGGGCGCTTTACCGGTATAATATATTTTTCCGCTGCCACTAATACGGGCATCAATATTTTCTGTGGCATTAATTTTAATGGTTCCACTGCCGCTCATTTTAGCATTTACCGTTGCACAGGGCGTATTCAAACAATCAATCTGGCCACTGCCACTTTGGGTAATATCAAGACTGCTGGCAATATTGCCCTTTAAATCAATTTTTCCGCTACCACTCATATTTATATCCGTTTCATGAAAGTTGGCAAATGCCAATTGTATGCTTCCCGAACCTGAAATATTAAAATTGGCCTGACCGTCATTGCTAAATTTACCCTCTCCGGTAATACTGCCACTCCCACTTTGACTAATGCTGTTAATGGTTTTCATACTCACTTCCAGCTGAATGGTGTTTTTAGGTTTTAAAATCACCAAATCTTTTACTTTAATAAGCAGTTTACCATCTTTTACGATGGTTTCAATATAAGGCAAAATGTTCTCATCGCCTTTAATGCTTATTGTAGAAGCAGTGCCATAGTGTATTTCAATGTTAAAAGGACCGCTTGAGGTAATAGAAGTATATCCCTCTGCATTTCTGCTTTCAGTTTTTAATACGCCATTACCTGTAATATTTTTCCAAATTGCAAAACTTTGTAAACTGCTGCAAATGCAAAGCAGTAGAAGTATTTTTTTCATTTTCGGCTTGTTTAATTTTTTATGAAACGAAACCGTTTACAAAAAGTTACACCGGACAGTTTTTTATTTTGTTAAACCACTTCGCACAGGTATTGTAACAGGTTGTAAACCATGTTATGGTTAATTTTTACTGTAAATAGGATAATATCATTACGTCCTTATTTTTTTAACGAAAACCTACCGTTGTAATTATGTTTGTACATTACATTTGCCCCGGCATCTAGCCATATGTACATGATAAAAACAAACTAATATTCATTAAAACTTTTCACATGCGAAACAAACAATGGTTGCTGGCAGTATTGCCTTTCTTTTTATTTTCTTGCGTAAGCACTAAAAAATTTAAAGATGCAGAAGCCAAAAATGCAGAAATAACATCCAAGTATTCTACTTTATTGGGCGAATACAATGATTGTATGAAGCAAAAAACGGATCTCAATACCCAAAAAGCAACTACCGATAACGATAATAGCAACCTTAGAAACCAGATTGCTGATTTACAAAAACAAAACGATTTTTTAAAGCAGAACAGTACTACCATGCTTAATCAGCTGGAATCATTGTCTGTATTATCAAATAGCCAGGCCGAAAGTGTAAAAAAATCATTGGAAAGTCTGGGTGCCAAGGATATGTATATCCAAAACCTGCAATCTTCTATGGCCAAAAAGGATTCATTAAATATGGCATTGGTAATGAATTTAAAAGGCGCTATTGGTAACCTCGACGATCAGGATATCAATATTAAAGTTGATAAAGGTGTAGTGTATATCGATATTTCTGATAAACTGTTATTTAAAAGTGGCAGTTACGATATTACCGACAAAGCCAGTGTAGTATTAGGCAAAGTGGCAACAGTACTTAAAAACCAACCCGATATTGAATTTATGGTAGAAGGACATACCGATAATGTAGCCTATAAAGGCTCAGGCGATTTAATTGATAACTGGGATTTAAGTGTAAAACGTGCTACTTCTGTAGTAAGAATTTTGCAAAATAAGTATGGCATCACACCGTCTAAAATGACAGCCGCAGGCCGTGGAGAATATGTGCCATTAACTGGCAATGGTTCTGCTCAAGACCGTGCTGCCAACCGCAGAACTAGAATTGTTATTTTGCCTCAGTTAGATCAGTTCTTTAAACTGCTGGAACAACCTAAATAATTATCAATTTTACTATTTATTAAAAGCCATTCCTAAATAGAATGGCTTTTTTTACTTAAAAAATCATGGGCAACTAAATCCCAAATAGGGCAATAAATTTTTTTAGCCAGGCATCAAGCCATATGGCAGCACCGCTTGCGTCGCACACTTTTACCGTAGAATACAAATTGGCCTTAACAACCGAATTAACCAACTAAAACCGAAAAAGATTTTAAAAGCGCAATAAAAAATCTACAGCCTTTCAATATTGTAAATTGGTACAAAAGGGTCAAGCTCCTGGTCGTATTCCGGGGCGTTATAAATGATGCGTACTATATCCATACCCTTTACTACTTTACCAAATGCTGCATAACCTTGTCCATCCGGGTTATTTGCACCGCCATAATCAAATCCTGGCTGGTCGCCAACACAAATAAAAAATTCGCTATTGGCGGTGCCAGGGGCTAGCCGCGCCAAAGAAATAACCCCATTCTTATGCAATATGTGTGTTTGAGCGGTGGTTTCATGGGCAATGCCAGGTAATTTTGATGATAAGCGATACTTCGATTTCCAAATGCCACCCTGTATTAATTCCGATTTTGGCGCATTAGAAGGTTGATTATCATCGGTAAGTACCCGGTAAAAATTACTATTTTCATAATAGCCAGAGTCTACATACCTAAGAAATGCTGCTACGCTTTGCGGTGCCTGATCTGGGTATAATTCAATTTCTATATCGCCAAAACTGGTGGCTATAAGTATATGCGGGTTTTTATATTCAGGCTGGCAGCCTACCAATGCAAGGCAGAAAAAAAATATATACAACTGTTTCATAACGCTATAAAGGGTATTGTTTTTATTAGATGCAGTATGAAGATAATGCATACACCAATTACAATTAATTAGTGGCTAATGCAGCATTTTCCAGCAAAGCCATGTCTCTCACCTTAATATATTTTAAGCAATATTTTTTTTGATATTCAAAAAAAACCAATACTTTGCTGCGTTGAAAAAAATTGCCGCCATATTATTGTTAATCCTTTTTGTATTCAATTCAGTTGGATACAGACTATACATTTCTTATGTAAAGGACAAAGAAGATATGGCTTTTACTGCTACACTTGACAGAGGTAATTATACAGATGATGAACTGATAACAGTAAAAGTTCCCATAAACCTGCCATACCAAACCAACTGGAAAAATTTTGAAAGAATTGATGGGGAAATTACAATGCCCAATGGTGAAGTGTATAAATATGTAAAGCGTAAAATATATAACGATACTATGATTTTGCTTTGTATACAGCACGATGTAAAAACCAGGCTGGAGCAAAAAGCAAATGATTTTTTTGGAAAAACCAACGATTTGCCTGGCAATGAAACGAATAAAAAAGCTGATGCTTTAAAGCAAATCATCAGCGATTATGAGGCCGTTGCTAATACCCATGCGTCTTTTGTAAATTCTTTGCAATTGACAGAATTTAACCTTGATAAGGAAGATTTTCTTCCTGCCCATTTTATCCCCCTTCATGGCCAACCACCAGACATGGTTGCGTAATACTAACAAGCAAAATTTTGCCTGAGACCATGTTTTTATGATTTCTCTCATGTTGTGCTGTTTTGTGTGTTTGTATCTTGCCAGAAGTTGATACTATAATGGCCTGATTTGTTTTGCGCATGCAGGGTATTTTAAAGGAAAAATATACCCAATAAAACTGCTGAATAACTTGTTGCAGTTGAAGTGTGCGACGCAAGTAAAGCCAAATAGTATTAATTAGCAGGGTTCAACATTCCTTATTCACTTTTAGTTTTATGAAGAATTTATTCGTTAGCATTATATTGGCTTTAGTTGTGTTGCCATCATGCAAGGATGCAGATTATGCAAAAGAAATTCATAACCCATTACTGTATTCAAAAACAGTAAAAAGGTTGAATGACATTGTGCTGGAAAACAATTTCCCTCCCATGATTGCTTCGCGCAATTATGCTTATGCCAATATTGCTGCTTATGAAGTAATTGCTGCCGGTGATAGCAATTATCTTTCGCTGGCCGGCCAAATAAAACATTTACCTTCTATGCCAAAACCAGCTGCAAAGGCTGAAACAGATTTTCAGTTTGCTGCTTTGCTGGCTTTTTGTAAAGTAGGTAATGCCGTTACTTTCCCCGAAGGAAGTATGGATGAATATGTTGAGGAATTAAAGCAAAATGCAAAAGATGCAGGCATGCCTTCTGCCATTTTTGATAATAGTGTGGTATATGCCAATGCAGTTGCAGACAGTATTTTAAGCTGGAGCAAAAAAGACCATTATGCACAAACTCGCAGTGCCAGCAAATACACCATTACCAATGAGCCGGGCACCTGGCAACCTACGCCTCCTGCATATGCACAAGGGGTAGAACCGCACTGGAGAGAAATAAGAACATTGGTTATGGATTCAGCATCGCAGTTTATGCCGGTGCGTCCACCAAAATATGAGCCGGAAAATAAATCAAGTGTATTTTACAAAGCTGTAAACGAAGTAAAAAATATTGTAGATAGCCTTACAACAGAACAAAAACACATTGCCGATTTTTGGGATGATAATCCCTTTAAATTAAATGTGGTGGGTCACGTTCAATTTGCTACCAAAAAATTTTCACCTCCGGGTCACTGGATGAATATCGTGGGCATTATTGCACACAAGCAAAATGCCGATTTTGATGCAACTGTAAGTGCTTATGCTAAAACATCTATTGCATTGTTCGAAGGTTTTATCAGCTGCTGGGATGAAAAATACCGCAGCAGTTATGTAAGACCTGAAACTGTAATTAATAAATATTTTTCTCCCGAATGGCAACCATATATACAAACGCCTCCATTCCCCGAGTATACCAGCGGCCATGCAGTAATATCTGCTGCTGCAGCAGAAGTTATGACCAATTTATTTGGCGATAACATATCGTATACTGATACATCAGAGCTTGAGTTTGGAATATCCAACCGCTCATTTACCTCTGTAAGGGAAGCTGCAAAAGAAGCAGGCATTTCACGCGTATATGGTGGCATACACTACAGATACTCCTGCGAAATTGGTACCGAAGAAGGCAAACTTGTTGGTATTCTTGTAAACGATCGCATAAGAATGAAACGTAAATAGCAGCTATCTGTTTTAGGGTAATATATTATTAGCCAAACTTAGTTACTGTAATTAAACATTCTTGCGTCGCACTCTTGTGCTGCATTGCACAATGCAGCAATCTATTCATTTATTCAATAACGTACATCATGAATGCATTGGCAGCTATAGCTATGCATTGCCAAAACTTGCAACCAATTACAACCAATTAACTGTTTAAATTTCTTTTATGAAAAAAATATTTGCCTTCATCATTATAATTGCTGCTGTATTAAATGTAACATATGCAAATGCACAAGGCTGTGTTGCCATTAGGGGTAATGGTGCGGCCTGCATGTTACAACATGCCGATCAACAAAACAAACCAGGTTGGCAGTTTAGTTCAAACCTCAGGTATTTTAAATCTGATAAACATTTTAAAGGAACCGATTATCAGGAAGAAAGAATAGCCAATGGCACAGAAGTAATCAATCATCAGGCCGCTGTAGACCTTGCATTAACAAGGGTATTTAATCAGCGTTGGTCTGCCATGATTGATGTGCCAGTATTATCAAATGCCCGCTCCTCATTATATGAACATGGGTTAATCAATGGTGTAAATACCTTTCAACAAAGACATTCTATGCATACCTTCGGTATAGGCGATATTCGTGTAGCAGCCTACCGTTGGATGCTGGATCCTGCAAAAAACAAAAATTTTAATTTTCAGTTAGGACTGGGTATCAAGTTTGCAACTGGAGATTATAATGCCAAAGATTACTGGTACAATGTTGGCCCGGGTGGCACAAAAGAATTGCGTAATGTAGATCAATCTATTCAATTAGGCGATGGTGGTACAGGTTTAACAACTGAATTAAACACCTTCATTAATATCACCAAAAATTTAAATGCTTACGGTAATTTTTATTATTTAATTAATCCAAGAGAACAAAATGGTTCAAGAACTTACCGCGAAACACTTGCCCCATCTTTGGCTAACGAGGCCATCTGTAGTGTTCCAGATCAATACATGGCCCGCTTTGGCGTTAATTACTCATTCAATCATATTAAAGGATTAAGTGTTGCTACAGGTTTGCGTTGGGAAGGTATTCCAGTAAATGACCTTGCAGGTGGCAGTGGCGATTTCCGCAGACCAGGTTACGTAATGTCAATAGAACCAGGCATCAATTATACTATTAAAAACGTAAATCTCTTTACATCTGTTCCCGTAGCATTAGTGCGTAACAGAACCCAAAGTGTAACAGATAAAGAATATTCAAAATTAACTGGCACATTTAAACAAGGCGATGCAGCATTCTCTGATTATGTGATTAACATTGGGTTCGCCGTTAAATTTTAAATCAAAGCACTTTAAATAAAATACAATTCATGAAATCTTTTTTCAAAAAAATTGCCGCTTTTTTTTGTATTGGAGTAGCAGCAATATTAATTTCTAACAGTGCATTGGCACAAACAGATCAGGATGCCATTATGATGAGCAAAAACAATTTTTGTGTTGGCCTCATGTATGGTTATGGTAGCTGGAAAAATTATTGGGAAGGAACTTATAAAAGAGATAATGAAAACCTGGGAAGGGTTTCTTCTCAAATGGTTGGCTTAATGGGTAATTACGGCATTAAACGTAATTTAAATATTCTATTTAGTGTTCCCTATATCAGCAATAAACCTTCTGCCGGCACTTTGCATCCTATGCATGGTATTCAGGATTTGTCTTTATGGGCAAAATGGATGCCTGTAAAAACATCCGTGGGCAATGGTGCATTATCTGTGTTTGCAATAGGTGGCATATCTACTCCTTTAACCGATTATACACCAGATCTATTACCTCTTTCCATTGGTTTACATAGTACCAATCTTACAGCACGGGTAATGGCCGATTATGAGTTAGGTAAATTTTTTGTAACAGCATCAGGTACGTATACATACCGGAATAATATCACCATTGACAGGAATGCTTATTATACAACAGAACTGCATTTAACCAACGATGTAGAAATGCCTGATGTGGCATCTGTTAACTTCAGAACAGGTTATCGTACAGGTCATTTAATAGCCGAAGCTGTTGTAAACAGCTCAAAAACACTGGGTGGTTTTGATATTCGTAAAAACGATATGCCTTTTGCCAGCAACGAAATGAATGCAACTACAGCGGGTGCGGCTTTTAAATACACGTTTAAAAAAATCCATCAGTTGGCATTGGTTGGTAGTGCCAATTATGTAATTGCCGGCCGAAATGTAGGACAATCATTTTCCGTAAGCGGAGGTGTATTCTACGCTTTCAATGTAAAGGGTACCAACAAAAAAGAAGAAAAAAGTACATCAAATTAATTAGTCATAAGTAGTATAACATGAAAAAGACATTCATACTGTTATCTGTTTTGGTTTCGGGTATTTTATTAATGCAGTCATCCTGTTCAAAAGCGGTTTCTAGCCGTACAGATGGAGCACCTGCTTTAAACCCCGCCAGCACTGATTTAACCGCCGGTACCTGGAAACTGGTATTATTATCCCGGCCAGATTCTTTTGCCGTAGCTGCCCCTGCAGCCACCAATACACCTGGTTATATTGGTGAATTAAACGAAATAAAGGGCCTGCAATCTAATTTAACCGATGCTCAAATAGGCAATATTAAGTATTGGAGTGCCGGGGCCGTATTAAGGTGGAATGAAATAATGCGTGAATTGGTTGCCAAACACAATTTGCCACCTTATCAAAACGAAGATGATACTTATCCTATTCCAAGTGCAGCCAATCCATTTAGTTATCCTCAGTTTCCATTCGCCAACCCGCCATATGCGGCAAGAGCATATGCCTATATAAGTGCTGCACAATATGATGCGCTGGTAGCCTGCTGGCATTATAAAAAGCAATACAACAGAATGGCTCCATTTAAAATTGATTCTGTTATTAATGCAAACAGTACTTATATTAATAAATCTGATTTGCCATCCTATCCATCAGAACAGGCTGTACTGGCAGGCGTTACCGCAGAATTAATGAAAGCATTTTTCCCAACAGAAATTGCATTGGTAAATGCCAAAGTTGATGCATTGCAAAATGCTACCATGGCTTCGGGTGCTTGTACCCGCAGCGACTGGACGGCAGGTGAAACGCTTGGCCGGCAGATAGCTTCGGTATTTAGTGCACGGGGCAGAACAGATAATACTTCAAAAGCAGTGGGTACACCTGCACAGTGGGATAGCCTGGCTACCGCCACAACAGCAAAGGGCGAAACGCCATGGATAAGTTTGGAAACACCAAAACGTCCTCCTATGTTGCCATTCTTTGGTAATGTAAAACCTTTTCTATTCGATTCTTTAACCGTGGTAAATGTATTAAGGCCAGGCCCGCCACCATCTACCAGCAGCGATCAAATGAAAAAAGAAACCGCCGAAATTTACGATATGGTTAAAAGCCCTAGCAGTAAAGAAATAGAATTGGTACATTTTTGGGCAGATGGTGCAGGCACTTATACACCACCCGGCCATTGGAATGCCATAGCCGCAGAAGATTTTATATCACAAAACTTTAGTGAAGTACGCTGGGCACGTAATATGGCATTGTTAAACATGTCATTAATGGATGCCGGTATAGTTTGCTGGAATACCAAATACTTTTATTTTAACCCCCGTCCTTCTCAGTTAAATACGGCTTTAAAATCAACAACAGGTATACCAAACTTCCCTGCGTATATTTCGGGGCATTCTACGTTTAGTGGCGCAGCAGCAGCTATTTTGGGGCATATTATTCCATCAAGGGCTGGCGATTATGATGCAATGGCAAAAGATGCTTCTATGTCCAGAATGTATGGTGGGTTACATTTTCGAACCGATTGTGAAGTGGGTTTAACTGTGGGTAAAAATGTAGGTAATTATGCCATACAAAGGGCGGTTACAGATGGTGCAGAATAAAATAAGCAGAAATTTTTCCTCATAACAATTCAAGCAGTTTAGTTGTGTAACCTTCCTGTCTCTACAGGAAGGTTGTTTTTCTTTTATTGAAAAGTATTTTGAGCCGGGCTGAATATCCTATTGCAACTTTACTTGCGTCGCACACTTGTACTGTTGCCGCAGCAGGCAACAAAATACAAATGCTGCTAGAAATTAGCTGCTGCCATATAATCCGAACCCTGAACCGAGCGTGGCAAGTAAAGCTAAATAGCTAAGCTTAAGCCGGCTTAATAAATTTTAATTGCATGTATAACGGGTATGATAGAAATCATAACAAGCCCGCTGCAAGAAAAATATTTTTGTAACTATTCTTAAAAATGGAAAATGAAAAAGCAATTAGGCAGTATATTTTTTTTGTTATTGGCTAATATGGTAACTGCACAGGAACAAACAGATACCATTGTAGGCAAACAAATAAATAAGGTGAGGGTAAAGGCTTTTACCAATACTATTGAACGTATGCCTGCCATAACCGGCACCCGTATTTGGAACGGTAAAAAAACCGAAGTACTAAATTTAAATGGCATTGATGCCAATATTGCCGAGAAAACTGCCCGCCAGGTATTTGCAAAAGTGCCGGGTGTTTTTGTGTACGATATGGATGGTAGCGGTAATCAGGTAAATATTTCTGTTCGCGGCCTTGACCCTCACCGCGGCTGGGAGCTAAACATCCGCAGCAACGGTGTACTTACCAATACCGATATGTACGGTTATCCTGCCAGCCATTATAGCATGCCAATGGAAGCTATAGACAGAATTGAATTGGTACGTGGTACAGGTTCATTACAATTTGGCGCACAGTTTGGCGGTATGCTTAATTATGTAAGTAAACAACCCGATACCACTAAACAAGCTGCTTTTGAATCAATTAATTCCGCAGGTTCATTTGGAATGCTAAGTACCTATAACGCCTTAAGCGGCCGTATTGGCAAAGTAGATTATAGTACTTATTACAGCAAACGCAGCTCCGATGGTTACCGCAATAATAGCCATAGCGATTATGAAGCGCAATATGCCATGCTACGTTATGCCATTAATAAAAGCATGGTATTAAAAGCCGAATTTGGAAGGTCAAAATATGTGTATCAATTACCGGGTCAGTTAACGGATAGTATGTTTTATGCCAATCCCCGCCAGTCAACCCGGTCAAGAAATTATTATAGTCCAGATATTTATATTCCATCACTTAACCTGGAATGGCAGCTATCGCCACAAACAAAATTATCTGTTACCAGTTCTGCAGTATTGGGCAGCAGAAGCAGTGTTATGTTTGATAAAACAGCGGATATAAAAGATTCGTTAAACGCTGCCACCATGCAATACAATAACCGTCAGGTTGATATTGATAATTACCACAGTTTTACAACAGAGGCCATCGTATTACATCAATATAAACTGGGCAAGCAAATACATGCATTAACCCTGGGGGCACAACTTATTAATAACGATTTGCATCGCCGCCAGCAAGGCAAAGGCACAACCGGCAGCGATTTTGATTTAACCCTTTTTACGCCAGGCTGGGGTCGAGACCTGCATTTTAAAACCAACAATATTGCCTTGTTTGCCGAAAATATCTTCAGGGTTAACAATAAACTTACGGTTAGTCCGGGTATAAGATGGGAACATGGACAGTCAGACATGAGCGGCACCATTAGCTATTATAACGAAGCTAATTTACCCAATAGCATTAAACATAATTTTGTGCTGCTGGGTTTAAACACACAATACGAAATAAATAAAAACACCAACTTATATGCTGGCTTTGCGCAAGCCTACCGCCCTGTAATTTTTAAAGATATTATTCCGGCATCTATTTACGAAGCGGCAGATAAAAATTTAAAAGATGCTTACGGTTATACCGTTGAAGCAGGTTTTAGAGGCAATGCCAGTGGCTTAAAATGGGATGCCAGCCTGTTTCATATTACCTATAATAACCGGATAGGGGCACTAAGCACTAAAGACGATGCGGGTAATTATTTACTATATAGAACCAATATTGGCAACTCTGCCACCAATGGAATTGAACTATTTGCAGAGTATGGATATACTTTACCCAACAAAATTTATGTATCCGTATTTAGCTCCACTGCATTTATGCAGGCCACTTATACAAAAGCTGCAGTAAAATCGGGTAACAATAATATTGACATTAGTGGCAATAAAGTAGAAAGTGTGCCTGGTGTAATTACCCGTAATGGAATAACCACCAAATACAATGGAGCCAGTATTTCGTTGTTGTATAGTTATACTGCCAAAACCTTTGCCGATCCTTTAAATACGGTACAGCCATCCTTTAATGGTGCAGTTGGGCTGGTACCTGCTTATGGGTTATTTGATATTAATACCACCTTTCGTTTATCGTCTAAATGCATGTTAAGGTGTAATGTAAATAATGTATTCAACAAGCAATACTTTACCAAGCGACCAGGCTTTTATCCCGGCCCTGGCATCTGGCCATCAGATGGTCGCAGCTTTAATGTGAGCGTTGGTGTAAAATTGTAATTAGTGTAAACCATGATTCTCATCAGTGTTTTACAAAAAGGGGCCTTCTATTTTTGAAGCCTTGTAAAAGCTAAATTTTTCTATGCAACACAAAACTATTGTTACGCCGCAGCAATCGGCAGTTTCAGCTATGTCATTATTAAGAATTAGTGTGGGTATTGTATACCTGTGGTTTGGGGCACTAAAGTTTATACAGGGATTAAGCCCAGCAGAGCAATTGGCAATGGCCACCATACATAAACTCACATTTGGGTTAATAAACGATCATACCAATATTATGCTTCTGGCCAGTTGGGAATGCCTGGTTGGGTTAATACTAATTACAGGTAAGTTTTTAAAACCAGCACTTTACTTTTTATTTCTGCATATGGTGTGTACGTTTACACCCTTTATATTTTTTCCCGAACAAACATTTCGCTTTGCACCTTATGGGCTCACATTAACCGGCCAATACATTGTAAAAAACATTATCATCATTGCAGCCGGAATAGTATTATGGAAGGCTGAAAAAGAAAAAGTAGCCAGCAAATCCTTTCAGCAAATGGCATATGCAGGGCATTAGTAACTGCTACAATTATGTACCGGGCAAAAGCCCTAATGGCAACATCCTTGCGTCGCACTCTTGTACTTGCAGATGCTTTAAGCAACTTTTTTAAAAACAGGCTGTAGGGTGTAAACGGTATCTATTATTTTATAGATAATATTTTTTTGTAAATGCGCCTTTAGGTATAGCAAAACGTTTTTTGTTTTCTATAACACCATATAAAAATGCTGGCACCGTATTTGGCTTACACCTGTTATTAAAACAGGAAGTCATGAAAAAATTAATTTTACTTGCGGCATTAATAATAGCCGGCACAGCATTTAACAACACCAAAGCACAAATAAAAGTTAGCCTTAATGTTAATATTGGCAGCCAACCTGCCTGGGGTCCGGTAGGTTACGATTATGTGCAATACTACTATATGCCCGATATTGATGTGTACTACTATGTGCCCACACAACGTTATGTGTATCTCGACCGCGGACATTGGGTTTTTTCTCCTTATTTACCCGTTAGGTATCGTAATTACAATATGTATTCAGGGTATAAAGTGGTTATCAACGAACCCAAAGCCTATATGCACCATAATGTGCATGTAATAAACTACCAGCGTTATAAGGGCAATAATGGCAAACAGGTCATTATTCGTAATAGTACAGATCCTAAATATGTGGTGGTAAACGCCAAATACAAAAAGGAAAATGAACAAAAAGAAAAAGCTAAAGCCAAAAAGCCCGGCGAGAATAAGAACAAAAGGGACAGAAGATAATAAACAATAAAAAAAGCCCCGCAAAAAAATGCGGGGCTTTTTTGTTTAAAAAATAGCTTCCAGCTCTTTTAAATGATAAACTGTATAGGTGGGTTTAATATGCGTTTCAATACGCAGGTGATTTACAAAGATGGTATCCAGTCCAGCATTAATACCGCCCTGTATATCTGCTTCCAGGTTATCCCCAATCATGATACTTTCCTGTTTAACCGCACCGGTTTTTGCCAGCGCATAGTTGAAAATCTCTATATTGGGTTTAAGGCTGTTTGAAGTTTCAGAAGTAATTACTTCGCCAAAATAATGGGTAATATTACTTGCATTTAATTTGCTAAACTGAATACTATCAAAGCCATTGGTAACCAAATGTAATTTATAATCCTTTGCGGTTAGGTAATCCAGTATTTCTATTGCATAGGGAAACAGCTTTTTCTTATAAGGTAATCTTTCTAAAAAATGTAAAGACATTAATTTAGATAATTGCTCATCGCCAATTTTAAAATCTAGTAAGGCAAACCACATTCTTTTCCATCTTAGTTCTTCCTGCTTTATAAAGCCCTTGGTATAGCGGCTCCAAAGCCTTTCATTGTGAAAACTGTAACGTTCAAAAAATAAATCAAAATCATCAATACCTTTTGCGCCCAGGTTGTTAAGTACAAAAACTTCCTGCATGGTTTCTTTGGCATTGGTTTCAAAATCCCATAAGGTATGGTCTAAATCAAAAAACAAATGGCGATACTTCATGCTGCAAAATAATACTTACTGTGTATGTTTTGCATTTTCAATATTAACTTGCCGTATTTAAAACAAGTAAAACTGTTTATATGATAGTGGTTATTACTGGTGCTTCTAAAGGGTTGGGTAAGGCAATTGCCGAGGTATTTGCCAAAGATGGCCATACCATATTGGTTTGTGCCCGTAGTGAAGTGCAATTGTATAACATGATGCAGGAACTATTAAATAAGTACCCGCAATGTACCATAAAAGCCAGGCCAGTAGATATGGCTATAAAAGACGAGGTAACAAGTTTTGCCCAATGGTGTTTGCAATACGGCAACCCCGATATTTTGGTAAATAATGCGGGGCAGTTTATACCGGGCAGCGTAATAACAGAAGCAGATGGACAACTGGAGCAGCTAATGCCAGTAAACCTGTATAGCGCCTATTATTTAACCCGGGCATTATTACCTGCCATGCAGCAACAAAAAGGCGGACATATTTTTAATATGTGTTCTATAGCATCCTTAAAAGCCTACGAAAACGGGGGTAGTTACAGTATTACAAAATTTGCGCTGGCAGGCTTTTCTAAAAACCTGCGCGAAGAACTAAAAAATACCGGCATAAAAGTAACCGGAATTTACCCCGGTGCAGCATATACCGATAGCTGGAGTGGCAGCGACGTAAACCCCAACCGAATAATGGAAGCAGCAGATGTTGCCGCTATGGTGTATGCGGCAGCCCAATTATCGCCTCAGGCCTGTGTAGAGGATATTGTACTTAGGCCGCAATTGGGCGATCTGTAATTTTTTTTTAGCCCGGCTGATTTATTGTGTAGCATCTTACTTGCGTCGCACTCTTGTACAGTAGTAATTTTATTCGGCTTTTTACAGCCATAACCATATTTGCAGCTAATTGACTTTTATTTAAAAATACCATTTCTTCAAACAGTTGAAACCCTTGACAAACGTACAAGTGAGTGACACAACCGGTGCTAAATAGCAATATTTTAGCTGGTTTCAGCAGATAAGATAAAAATTTGTACAAAAATTTTATTGAAAATCAATTTGTTATAAAGGTCTAATAAAAAATAGTTCTTAAATGCTTGGTAAATTAATTGCTTACCTGCACCTTTGCACCCCATTTAAATCTGGCGGGATAGCGCCGGAATAATTAAAACAAATTACGATGAGTAAATTACATTTCACAACCAAACATGCGAACGAGGCTACCGTAGAGCGTAATTGGTACGTTGTAGACGGTACTAATCAAACCGTTGGTCGCATTAGTTCAAAAATCGCTGCTGTTCTTCGCGGAAAGAACAAAGCGTATTACACGCCACACGTAGATTGTGGTGATTTTGTAATTATTATTAACGCTGAAAAGGTACTTTTCACTGGTAATAAATTCCACGACAAACAATACATTAACTATTCTGGTTACCCAGGTGGTAAAAAAGAAGAAGCTGCGCAGGATTTAATTAAGCGCCGCCCCGAGGTTATTATGGAAAGAGCTGTAAAAGGCATGCTTCCTAAAAATCGCCTTGGCCGTAAAATGTATAAAAAGCTGTTTGTATATGCCGGCGATAAACATCCGCATACTGCACAACAACCAAAGGAATTAAAATTCTAAAATTTAAAAATTCGCTGAAAGCTACACGCTGAAAGCTAAAAGCAATAATAAATGGAAAAGCAAAAAAATGCAGTTGGTCGCCGTAAAGAAGCCGTTACCCGTGTTTTTATAAGCAAGGGTGAAGGTAAGATTATCGTGAACGACAAAGACTACAAAGAATATTTTTCACTGGCCTACCTGCAAAATCAGGTGGTTGCCCCATTTAAAGTGATAGAAGCTACTGATAAATTTGATGTAAAAATCAATGCAACCGGTGGTGGAGTAAAAGGCCAGGCAGAAGCTGCCATGCTGGGTATTGCCCGTGCATTACTGGAAGTAAATCCTGAATATCGCCCTGTATTAAAGGCGGCTGGCTTGCTTAAACGTGATCCACGTAGTGTTGAACGTAAGAAATTTGGTCACAAAAAAGCACGTCGCAGCTACCAGTTCAGCAAACGTTAATCTGGGTACAGTTTCTGGTTACCGTTACCGGTATCTGGCAAACGGCAACCGGAAGCAAACAATATTCAAAACAATTACAACAATAAAGTACAATGGAACAAAATACTTCTTTACAACAACAGCTGCTGGATGCTGGTGTACACTTTGGTCACTTAAAAAAGAAGTGGAACCCCAAGATGTTACCATACATCTTTGCTGAAAAGAAAGGTATCCACATTATAGATCTTAACAAAACAGTTGATGGTTTACAGGAAGCATCTGCCGCATTAAAGCAGATTGCCAAATCAGGTAAAAAAATCATGTTTGTTGCTACCAAAAAACAAGCAAAAGAAATTGTTAGCGAATGTGCTAAACGCGTTAACATGCCTTATGCTACAGAACGTTGGTTGGGTGGTATGTTAACCAACTTCAACACTGTTCGTAAAAGCGTTAAAAAAATGCAGAGCATTGAAAAAATGCTGAACGACGGTAGCGCAGAAAGCTTAACCAAAAAAGAACGTTTAACCTTAACACGTGATAAAGAAAAAATGGAAAAGGTATTGGGTGGTATTGCCCAGTTAAGCCGTCTTCCATCAGCTTTATTCCTGGTTGATATTGGACACGAACATATTGCATTGGCAGAAGCTAAACGTTTAGGTATTGCTACATTTGGTATGGTAGATACCAATTGCGATCCTAATAAAGTAGACTATGCTATTCCCTCAAACGATGATGCTACTAAATCTATCGCCATCATTACCAACTACATTATTGCTGCTATTGCCGAAGGTGCTGCAGAGCGTCAACTGGCAAAAGAAGAAGATGTAGAAGAAGTAGATAACGAATCAGAAAAGAAAGCAGCTCGTTTATTAGCCGAAGCTGAAGCAGAAGCAGCACGTGGTGGCCGTTCACGAGGTGGTGCCGGTGCAGGTGCTGGTCAGCCTAAGCGCAGGGTTCCAGGCGGTGCAAGCCGCAGGCCACAAGGTGGCGGAACCGGCCCTGGCGGTGGAAGAAGATAATCGCTAAATTTTAATAACTGGGTCAATGGTCGTTATATGTATAATGGATTATTGACCCAGCTTTTATAATGCTATCCAGCATCCGTTGCGTCGCACACTTGTACAACACAACCCCATGCAGCTATAACCAAAGCAGATAGCGTAGGTTCACAGTAAAATAATACGGCTTGCTATTTTAGCCAGCTATTTTTACAGTGTATTTGCAAAACAATATTCCAAAAAATTTCTAAATACATTTATATGTCAACATCAGTAGCTATTACAGCCGCAGACATCAACAAATTACGCCAGGCAACCGGCGCCGGCATGTTAGACTGCCGTAAAGCATTAACCGAAACCAATGGCGATTTTGAAGCCGCTATCGATTGGTTACGTAAACAAGGCCAGAAAGTTGCAGCAAAACGCAGCGACCGTGAAGCAAAAGAAGGTGTTATCATCGCCAAAACAACTCCTGATAATAAAACAGGTCTTATTGTTTGCATTAGCTGCGAAACAGACTTCGTATCTAAAAATGCGGACTTTGTTGCCTTCGCACAAAGTATTGCTGATGCAGCAGTAGCCCACAATGTAAAAAGTGTTGATGAATTGAACGAAGTATTGATTAATGGTGCCAAAGTATCGGATATGATTAACGATAAACTGGCTTCTATTGGTGAAAAAATTGGTGTTGCTAAATTCGAAAGAGTAGAAGCGCCATTTGTAGCTTCCTATATTCACGGTGCTAACCGCATGGGTGTATTGGTTGGTTTATCCAGCGAAGTAGCAGAAGCAGGTAAAGATATTGCCATGCAAATTGCCGCTATGAACCCATTGGCAGTAGATGCTGATAGCATCCCCGCTTCAACTATTGAAAGGGAAAGAGCTATTGTTATTGAAACCATGAAAGCCGATCCTAAAATGGCTGGTAAACCAGAAGAAATGATTGCAAAAATTGCTGAAGGTAAATTAAATGCTTTCTTCAAAGAGCAAACATTACTGGCCCAGGCCTTTGTAAAAGATGGCAGCAAAAGCGTAGCTGAATATTTAAAAAGTGTTGGCAGCGATTTAAAAGTAACCGAATTTAAACGTGTTGCTTTAGGATAATTGCTAATAGCAGAATATATAATTAAGGGAATGATTTTTATAATCATTCCCTTTTTATTTTTAGGTAATGGAACAACAATATTTCGATGCAAATAAACAAGCCTGGAATAAAAGGGCCGCTGTGCATAAGCATAGTAGTTTTTATGATGTAGCAGCATTTAAGGCCGGTAAATCGGCTTTAAATGCCATTGAGCTACAAGCAATGGGAAATGTTCAACAAAAGCGTTTATTGCACCTGCAATGTCATTTTGGAATGGATACACTTAGCTGGGCCAGAGAAGGCGCCATAGTTACGGGTATAGATTTCTCCGACGAAGCAATTGTAACTGCAAATTCTTTAAGCAATGAATTACAGATTCCGGCTACATTTATTTGTGCCAATGTATACGATACACTTAGTCATATTAATACGGAATTTGATATTGTTTTTACTTCCTATGGAGTGGTAGGCTGGCTGCCCGATTTAGATAAATGGGCTGCAGTTATTGCCGGTTCACTGGCAAAAGGTGGTGTATTTTATATGGTGGAATTTCATCCGGTGGTTTGGATGTTGGATGAGGGTTTTAGCTATATAAAATATCATTACCACAATGCTGGTGTAATTGAAGAGCTGCAAACCGGCACCTATGCAGATAGAAATGCGCCAATTGAATACCTGGAATATAGCTGGAACCATAGTTTAAGTGAAGTAATAAATGCATTAATTAAACAGGGCCTAACTATTGCCAGCTTGGATGAATATAATTATAGTTGCTACAATTGTTTTAATAATACCATACAGGGCGAAGATGGATTTTGGCGCATTAAAGGCCTCGAAGATAAACTCCCCATGATGTATGCCATTAAAGCAACTAAACAATAACAGGTAGATTTTGCAAACGCTTTTTTGCTGCATTTACAACCGACAGTACAAGAGTGCGACGCAACGGATGCTGCCAATTGTTGTAAAAGCCGGGCTAATACATTAAATATTAAAGCCAAGGTTATTGATAAGTGCATTGGGAAGTGCAGGTAATTTGCTGCGTTCTATTAAAAAACTGGTGAGTGCAGCAAATTCCTTGAAAATATAATGCTTGTCTAAAGCTGCCCGCAGATAATCTTTACCAGAACTGCCACCTGTTCCAATTCTGGTACCAATCATACGGTGCACCATATTCATGTGGCGGTAGCGCCAGGTGCTCATTTGCTCATCTATTTCCAGTAAATTATTAATAAGTTCAAAAGGCAGATGCAGCAGCGGATACCCGCGGTACAGCATTATAAACAATGCGGCCCTGCTTGCTTTGGCAGATAGTTGCCCAGTGGTTTGCCCCTGGATAAATATGTTGTTAAAGGCCTGTAGGTTATTGCGTTCTGCTTCTGCAAGGCTATGGCTGTAACAGTGGCGGTAGGTGCTCCAATAAGGGTGCAAATCAGGCGTTGATTCGCCCTGATGTACAAATTCCTCCCAATGGGCGGTATTTTCAAAATAGGGCATACGTTCCAGCCATTTGTTTACTACATACAATAAAGATTTTTCCTCTTCTGCCTGCTTAATAATATCTATCTCGGGCTGTTTTAATTGCGAGGTATAATATTCCTTTCCGTATCGCTCGTTATAAGGTAAACCCAATTTTGCTTCCAGTGTTTTAAATTGCCAGCTTTGAAAACCGGAAGCGGGTCTTAACAAATCACGAAAATCCAGGAAATCCATGGGTGTCATGGTTTCCATAATATCTATCTGGTGTACCAGCACTTTTAAAATGGTAATTACCCTGTTTAACCGGTGTACTACAGTTTGTAAAGCGGGTGTATTATCGTTTATGGATGGTTGGTTTAACACATCAATAGCGGCATTAACTTCAAACAATATTTGCTTAAACCACAGTTCGTAGGATTGATGAATAATGATGAAAAGCATTTCATCGTGTGCAGGTGTATTGCCTTCCTTAAAGCTTTCGGGATGCTGGCTGTTTAATAGCTGTTGCAACTGTAGGTAATCGTTGTAATACACCGCATTTTCTTTCATATGGTTTGCTTTAGTATGCAAAGAAACAGTTTGTTTTAGATGCACACAATACTATACTTAAATTTGTAACATGAGAAAATTGGCACTAATACTTTTATTGTTGGTATCAACAAATTTGTGGGCGCAGAACCGCCTTTCCGAATACAACCAGATTGGTTGGTATGCTTTATTTATAACACCAAAAATTTCAAATAAGGTAAGTGCACATATAGAATACCAATGGCGCCGCGAAGCCTGGATTAAAAACTGGCAGCAATCATTGCCCAGGGTGGGTATTAATTATAAAGTAAACAATAATATTACTTTACAGGCAGGTTATGCCTGGATATTTACCTACCCTTATGGAAATACAACTCTGGCGGCCATTCCCAAAACCTTTCCTGAGCACAGGCTGTACCAGCAAATAACCGTAAGTAGACCGGTGGGTAAAACCAATTTGTCGCACCGCTTAAGATTAGAAGAAAGATGGTTGGGCAAGTATACCAATATAAATAGTACCAAACCCGATGAATGGGTATATGTTAACCGGATACGATATATGCCTAGGCTGGATATTCCATTTAATAAAAAACTGTATGCAGCTGCCTATGATGAGATTTTAATTGGCTTTGGAAAAAAGGTGGGCGAAAATATATTCGACCAAAACCGTATGGCTTTTATGCTGGGCTATAAGTGGGATAAACATATCCGTACCGAAGCCGGATATTTAAACCAAACACTCCAATTGGGCCGGGAAATAAATAATAAAAATCTTTTTCAACATAATAATGGGTTGGTGATTAATACCTACCTAACTTTATAATAGGTTGGTGCTTAAAATATTTTTACTGTTATTTGCACTACAATTTACCTAACAAACACTTCAATATCATGTTACCAAAGTACAACAGAATCTTATTAAAGTTATCAGGCGAGGCATTTATGGGCGAAGGCAATTCCACCAATCCTTTTGACCCCCAGATTATTGAACAATATGCAACCGAAATTAAAGCAGTAACAGAGTTGGGTGTACAGGTGGCATTGGTTATTGGGGGTGGCAATATTTACAGGGGTTTAAACGAAAAAGACAGTGGTATAGAACGTGCCCATGGCGATTATATGGGTATGCTGGCCACTATGCTTAACGGTATGGCCATGCAGGCTATGCTGGAGCGTATGGATGTACACACCCGTTTGCAAAGCGCCATTAAAATGGAAGCCGTTGCCGAACCTTATATTCGCCGTAAAGCCATGCGGCACCTGGAAAAGGGCCGGGTAGTAATTTTTGGAGCAGGAACCGGTAACCCTTATTTTACCACAGATACAGCGGGCTCACTCCGTGCCATTGAAATTAAGGCCGATGTAATTTTAAAAGGAACCAGGGTAGATGGTATTTATACTGCCGACCCCGAAAAAGATCCCACTGCTACCAAATATGATAAGGTTAGTTACCAGGAATGTTTAACCAATAACCTTAAAATTATGGACATGACTGCTTTTACCCTTTGTATGGAAAATAAAATGCCCATAATTGTGTTTGATATGAATAAAGTGGGCAATTTAATAAGTGTGGTAGAAGGTAAAAATGTGGGCACACTGGTGTCTTAAGTTAAAGCAATATGTTAATACCGGCTACAGGTAAAATGGCATCGTTCCTTGCGTCGCAATCACTTCATCGGTATCACATTGAGCAGCAATAAAAATAGTATCACACGTGAAACAGTTATAGTATTTACAAAGCGGATGGCTTAAAAAGTCATCCGCTTTGTATTTTAATCCATAGCAGCAATCATATGCAGTATTGGCAACATTATGCCTAAAGTTGGTGTTGCATTTTTGTGTATACAATACAACAGTTTTGTAAATTATATGCAACATCATATTTTTTCATGGCAGGCTGTAGTAATTTTAGGTTTTAAAAGCCTTGCTGCAATATTTGATACAGTACAAGAGTGCGACGCAAGCGGTGTTGAGGATGGCAATATTTGCGGGGCTTATAATTTCTTTTAGTTTAAATTAAATGGTGTACAATGAAAAAGGAAATAGCAGATATAAGAAAAGATTATCAACTGGAATCTTTAACCGAGCAAGACGTTGCAACCAATGCTATTGCACAGTTTACTCGTTGGTGGGATGAAGCAGTGAAAAGTGAAATTGACGAAGTAAATGCGATGACGTTAGCAACGGTTTCTGATAAGGGTATACCAGCTGCCAGGATTGTACTACTGAAGGATTACGATGAAAATGGGTTTGTGTTTTTTACCAATTATAATAGCGACAAAGGCATGCAATTGGCAGCAAATCCACATGCAACCTTACTGTTTTTTTGGAAGGAGCTGGAAAGACAAATAAGAATTGAAGGCGTAGCCGAAAAAGTGAGTGCGGCAGAAAGCGATGATTATTTTTACTCAAGACCGGTGGGCAGCCGTATTGGTGCATGGTCATCGCCACAAAGCAGGGTTATTGCCAATAGAGAAATATTGGAACAAAATGTAGCTACTTATGCCAACGAATTTGGAGAAAATGTGCCCAGACCTGAACATTGGGGCGGATACCGCATAAAACCTGCTGTAATTGAGTTTTGGCAGGGCCGTAGCAGTCGCTTGCACGATAGGATAAGATATACACTAACAGCAGAAAATAATTGGGTTATAGAGCGCCTGGCACCCTGATGGTTGAAAAGTTGATAAGTGGCAATAATGTATTAACCATTGTACCTATCAACTTAACAACAAAAGGGATTAAGCTTCTTTTTTTGCAGCTACAGCAGCTTTTGCAGGGCGTGCAGGACGGCTTTTGCCGAAAGAACCTTTGAAAATTTTACCTTTTTTGCTTTTTTTATCACCTCTACCCATTGTTGAACGTTTTTATTTTTTTGATAATAAGGATGCAAAAATGCAAAAAACATTTGAAAGTGCCGATAATAAAAAAGCAGAAGGTTAAAACTTCTGCTTTTTTTAATACGGCAAGCTATGAATTTAGATTTTTGCGCTAAGTTCTTTACCTGCTTTAAAGCGTGCAACTTTTTTAGCTTTAATTTTAATTGCAGCACCGGTTTGTGGGTTACGGCCTGTACGTGCAGCACGTTTTGATACTGAGAAAGTACCAAATCCTACCAACGTAACTTTTCCACCACCTTTTAAAGTTTTGGTAACAGCTTCTACAAAAGAATCAAGTGTGGCATTTGCCTGTGTTTTGGTGATGCCTGCATCTTCAGCAAGTTTGGCAACCAATTCAGCTTTGTTCATAATGGTTATTTTTTATTGTTTGATAACGATAACAAATTTATTCGCTTTTGTTATTCAACAAAATTATTTTTCGTTTTTAATAAATTTTGTGATTCCATACAATCCGCATGGGTAAAGGATTTCAGCAGATTGCAGTTATTGTTGTTGAAGCAAAATAAATATGCCATTCCGCTGTAACCCTTACTGGCAAAGCGTTTCAGTATTGAATGGCTGAAATCCTTTGCTGTAGCGGCTTTTAAACCAATATAACAATCTTTTTAACAATACAGTGCAGGTTTTAAAACATTTCCACACTTAATGCACAACCTGCATTAGTGTACGGAATGCCACACATTGCTCACCCCATTTTTGCTGGGTAATTGCCCTTAAACCAGGTGCATGAATTTCTATGTACTTGTTATAATCTGCCTTACTGTTAGCATAAAATTGTACCGCATAAGTGGGGCCATCAGTTTCATCTATTTCCAGTATGCGCAGCAGCTGGTTTTTATAAAAACAACCGGTGCCCATTATTTGTGGAATATGTTCCTCTAATTGCCATTGCAACCATTTTTCGTGAATATCCCAGTTTGCCATTACCGTAATATTATATAAAAACATATGTGTGTGTTGTTTGTGTTAAAAATAATTGCACGGTAACTTACAATGCCATTGATACATAAATAGGGCAGTGGTCGCTATGTTTTACATCCGGGTAAATGGCAGCAGCTTCAATGCTATCTTTTAGATTGTCTGTAATGCAGATATAATCTATGCGCCAACCCTTATTTTGAAGGCGTACACTGGGAAAGCGTTGGCTCCACCAGGTATATTGATGTGGTTCTTCAGGATGCTTATGTCTGAAAGTATCTATAAAATTATCAGCCAGGAAACTATCCATCCAGGCTCTTTCTTCGGGTAAAAATCCTGATGAGTTTTTATTGCCTTTAGGATCGTGTATATCAATTGCCGTATGGGCAATATTATAATCGCCGCAAATCACCAGTTTATTTCTGGTGGCCCGCAGGGTTTTTAGGTAGGCATGAAATTCTGCCAGCCATTGGTATTTATAGGTTTGGCGTTCATCGCCACTGGTGCCCGATGGATAATAAGCACTGATAATACTAATATCTCCAATATCTGCACGTATTACACGGCCCTCAAAATCGCTTTGTTCTATGCCTGTGCCATATTCAATATGATCAATTGGTATTTTGGATAAAATGGCCACACCACTATATCCTTTTTTTTGTGCTGAATAATGATAAATGCTATAACCCAATTCTTCCATGGCGGCAACTGGTATATTATCCCCATCGGCTTTTATTTCCTGCAAACAAATAATATCTGCCGGGTTAGTAGAAAGCCATTCTGCAAAACCTTTTTTCATTGCGGCCCTGATGCCATTTACATTGTATGAGATAATACGCATTAGCAAAAATTTATTGCAATATAATTACATTACTCAACCCCCATTCACGATCTTTATAAATAGTCTTAAATATACTTGAATGGAACAAAGAATTATACCGGCAAAAAAACTGGTTTACCTGGATGGGCCAAGAAGCAGATCCTATGAATTGAAATTTTTATTAAAGGTTTTTTTTCAATTTTTCAGGGGCATCCGAAAAATGCATTTTGCAGGCCCTTGTATAACCGTGTTTGGCTCTGCACGTTTTAAAGAAGATCATCCTTATTATGTAGCGGCCAGAGAATTTGGAAAACAAATTGCGCAACTGGGTTTTTGTACTGTAACCGGCGGCGGGCCCGGCATTATGGAAGCAGCTAATCGGGGTGCTTTTGAAAATGGGGGTAAATCCATTGGTTGCAATATTGTGCTGCCGCACGAGCAACACGAAAATCCATACGTTCAAACCTCGGTAACCTTCGATTATTTTTTTGTTCGCAAAACCATACTTACCAAATATTCCTACTCTTTTATTATACTACCAGGCGGCTTTGGAACAATGGATGAATTTTATGAAGTACTAACGCTAATCCAAACCAAAACAGTAGAAAGATTTCCTATTGTGTTGTATGGTAAAAGCTATTTTAAATTGCTGATGGATCAAATAAATTTTATGGCCGAGCAGGGAACCATTTCCCGTGAAGATATGGATCTTGTAATGCTTACAGATGATATACCGCAGGCCATGGATCATGTGCGAAAATATATTACAGCCAATTACAAGGCAAGGCCCACTTTTAAAATTCCTGTATGGTGGTTGTTCGAAAAAAGATATTAATAAATATGGTGTTTTTGTTTACCAGCTGCAGATTTATATAGCAGCTTTACTTGCGTCGCATTACGTTCATCGGTTGGTTATTAATGAGGCAATGTTATGTGTTATGCTACAAATTAATAATGGCTGTAAGGCTTATCAGGCAATACTTACAGCTTTTTGCTGAATAGTATTACCATTAGTACAAGTGTGCGTCGCAAGTAAGGCTGATGCTTGTGCAATTGCCCGGCTCAACAAAAAAAGAACCGTGTTTTAACATGGTTCAATATTAAAGATGATATATAGAAAAAGCATTTAATTAAAAATGCCAGAAGTACTTTTCTTTTTAAAAGTATGTTGCAATAATTCTGCACTTTTTTTATAGAAGTACAGGTAAGGTTTTAATAAAGTAGTTATAAAACTTTGATCGGGTTTTACCTGCGTGCTGTTTACAAAATAGGCTGCGTTTTTTATATTAAATTGCACTTTTCCTTCGGCCATATTTTCAAATAGGGCAATGCCATGTAATTGTAAACTTTCTGACATACCTTTTTTGTAAAAATGCAATTCTGCAGCAAAAACATTCCACGACTTTTCTGTTACCGGAAAATAATTGGTGCTTAACTGAATGGTATTGTCATCAATAAAATTAAAGGCTTCAATTCTGCCAACAGGTATACGTTCGCTGGCATCGTTAAAACAATAAAACATGGCTTGTTGCAGGGCATTGGCCATAGCAATATAAGGCGGTGGTGTGTGTTGGTGTTGTTCCATAGCAGAAACATTTATTGTTTTGTAGACAAGCAAATACATAATCGCGTTGCTTGGCTGTAAACTAATTGACAAATTATGCTTTATAAAGTTTATTCCACATTAATCTTATGCACATAAACAAGTACGTTTTTTTAATTAATTAGGTTTTTGTTAAGAAATCTATCTGTCGGGGAAAGCAGATAAATGGTAACAAAATGATGGTTTATAAATACCTTACACCTATCTTATTCAGATAAAGCACTTATTTTCGTATTTATTAATTTTCTTACTTCAATTACAGCTACATGATTGCTGCACTGGCAAAGGGATTTGCGCTGGGTTTATTACTAAGTATTTCTGTGGGCCCAGTAATCTTTTCTGTTATCAAGCAAAGCCTTAATAACGGGCATAAAGGTGGTTTTTCCTTTATTGCAGGTGTTTCTGCCAGTGATATTACCGTGGTATTAATTTGTAACCTGTTCACTTCTCTATTTCAATCCGCCATGTCGCATGAACTGGTAATTGGCAGCATAGGCAGCGCTTTTTTAATTTTAATGGGTTTGTACACCATATTTTTAAAAAAGGTAGCTACTACCGATGATGGGCGCCTTCCCTCGGCCACCATGCGCAAGAGAGATATGCTGGGTATTTTTCTCGCGGGTTATTTTATGAATTTATTAAACCCCGGGGTATTATTATTTTGGATAGGTGCTTCCACCGCAGTTATTTCTGGTTCTGAAAAGAATATACACCCCGACGAATATATTTTTATTGCATTTGCTGTATGCCTGCTTATTAATTTGATTGCCGATATCAGCAAAGTGATGCTTGCCGGTAAAATCAGGGAAAAGTTAAACCCACATAATATTCATATTATTAACAGGGTGGCGGGGCTTATTTATCTTGTATTTGGGGTTGTGCTTATTTATGGCATTTATACCAATAAATTGCCTCACTAAAAAATTGCCTTTCAATTTCTTTTTCTAACTGCATCTTCGTAGTATCTTCCGCAGGCAATTATTTTTATGGTTAAAAAAATATGGCATTATACCAAACGCATTTTACTGTACGCTTTTATAAGCTCGTTTATTTATTTATTGATTTGCAAATGGGTAATGCCACCCATTACTTTTACCCAAATAGGCAGTTTAATGGATGGCTATGGGTTAAAACGCGATTATGTTAGCTGGGACGAAATTTCGCCCAATGTAAAGCTGGCAGCCATGGCCAGCGAAGACCAACTGTTCCCAGATCATAGCGGGTTTGATTGGGCTTCAATCCAAAAAAGTCTGCAAACCAATCCAAAAAAGAAAAATAAGGTGGCTGGCGCCGGTGCCAGTACCATTAGCCAGCAAACCAGTAAAAATGTTTTTTTATGGCAGGGCGAAAGCACCACCATGCGGTATATACGTAAAGTGCCCGAAGCATATTTTACCCAGCTTACCGAGTGGATTTGGGGCAAAAAGCGCATACTGGAAGTGTACTTAAATGTAATTGAAATGGGTAAGGGCATTTATGGTATTGAAGCAGCTTCGCAGGCCTATTTTCATAAACCGGCAAAAAATTTATCGCGGATGGAAGCGGCGCAAATTATTGCTTGCTTACCCAATCCTAAAATATATACTGTAAAACCTCAAAGCCGTTTTGTAGCACGTAAAACCGGCTGGATTTTACGACAAATGAATAATATAGCCAGCGACCCCGATGTGCAGGCATTAATAAAATAGTAATTGCTCTTAATGGCTGGTAGTAAGGTTTATTGGATTATCTGCTGCAGTGATGATACTTTATAAGGTTAACTTGTTTTTGTATTTACTGCTGCCACGCATATCAACAGCACAAGAGTGCGACGCAACGGCTGCCGCTATCTTTTACTTATGCCTGGTCCATAAACCGAAAATAATTTAAGCGTTTAAATTGTGTACAATAGCACTGAATTGTTTTGCACAATAGCCAACATAAAACCTGGTTCTAAGTAGCATCATTAACCAATAATACAGTTATTTGCACCATGGAACATGCAATACCTAAAATTATTATTATTACGGCGCCCAGTGGTGCCGGTAAAACTTCTATTACCCGCTATCTGTTGCAGAAATACCCGCAATTATCTTTTTCTATTTCGGCCACCACACGTGCCCCACGTGGTGAGGAACAGGATGGGGTAGATTACTATTTTATTAGTGCCGATGCCTTTAAACAAAAAATACAGGAAGAAGCTTTTATAGAATGGGAAATGGTGTACGAAGGCAAATATTATGGTACCCTTAAAACAGAAATTAACCGTATTTGGCAGGCTGGTAAAGTACCCATGCTGGATATTGATGTGAAAGGTGCCTTGCATGTGCAAAGCCAAAACCCGGGCAATACCTTATCAGTTTTTATCGAGCCTCCATCGGTGGAGGAGCTGCACACCCGGTTATTGGCCCGTGGTACCGAAACACCCGAAAGCCTGGAAACCCGGTTAAGCAAAGCGGCTTACGAAATTTCGTTTAGTCACCAGTTTAACCACATAATTGTAAATAAAGAACTGCCGCTGGCCTGCGAACAAACCGAAGCCGCCATAAAAGCTTTTTTGGGTTGGCAATAAGGCCATTAAAATAAGTAACTTACAAAACACTATAAAACCTGCCATATGCCATTTACCAATAAAACAGTATTTATAACCGGTGCCAGCAGGGGAATTGGCAAAGCTATTGCCCTTAAATTAGCCACAGCCGGAGCCAATATTGTTATTGCAGCGAAAAGCACCGAAGAAAACCCCAAACTGGGCGGTACCATTTTTTCTGCCGCGGCCGAGGTAGAAGCTGCCGGCGGCAAGGCATTGGCGGTACAGGTAGATATACGCCAGGAGGACCAAATAATAGCTGCCGTTGAAAAAACAGTTCAAACTTTTGGCGGTATAGATATCCTTATCAACAATGCATCGGCCATACAACTTACGGGTACCGAGCAAACCGAAACCAAACGGTTCGATCTGATGCATAGCGTTAACGTACGGGGAACTTTTTTGGTAACCAAACACTGTATACCGCTGCTTAAAAAAAGCAGCAATGCGCATATACTTACCTTATCGCCACCCATAAATATAGAACCCCGCTGGCTGGGCCCGCATGTGGCATATACCATTAGCAAATACAATATGAGCATGATGGCCATTGGCTGGGCGCAGGAGTTACAGCCCTTTCGCATAGCATCTAATGCGCTATGGCCCAAAACTACTATCGATACGGCAGCCGTACGTAATATACTGGGTGGAGAAATGCTGGCAAAAATGAGCCGCACCCCGCAAATACTGGCCGATGCGGCTTTTTATATACTAAGTAAATCCGCCGCTACCTGCACTGGTAATACGTTTATTGACGAAGCGGTTTTTGCCGCCGAAGGCATTACCGATCTTTCGGCCTATTCCGTAGTACCCGGCGCCAATCTTTACCCCGATTTGTTTATTTAAATTATTGTGTACCCGGCTACAAAACAAGCAGCAGCATTACTTGCGTCGCACTCTTGTACGGTTGGATACGTTACGCAGCTTTTATGAAAACAAAAAAACTATTAGGTATTAGCTGTTGGCTATTAGCTGCTAGCTTATTGTAATTGATAATTGGCTGTTTGGCTAATGGCTAACAGCTAGTGGCTAATGGCCAAATGCAAGGCCTTTATCTACTCAACAATTCGCAGCCGGGCATAGTTGAGCATTATTTTTTTCTCGCCATTTAATTCAAATTGTACGGTGGCAATGGGGTTGTGTTTGGCGCCTTCCATTTTTATTACCAGTCCAAAGCCAAATTTTTGGTGTTCAACTTTTTGGCCGGCCTGCAGGTTGCTGGTATCGCTGGGTACAAAATCGGCGCTGGGTTTGTGTTCTACCACTTTGTTAGATGGTGGCACCACCGGCATATACGATGGCCTGGCATCGGGCTTTTTGGTGGGTGGTGCGCCGTATTTTTTTTCTATGTTTTGCGCATCGTTTGCATTGCCACGGTTCATTCTTTCGAAAGCCGTACCCATATTGTTAAAGCCCTGGTTACGGGCACCGCCGCCGGCATAGGTTTTATCAATAAAAGCTTCGGGCATTTCTTCTAAAAAGCGGCTGGGCTCGTTTTGTACCAGTTGCCCAAAGCGGTAACGAGAGTTGGCATAGGTTAACCACAGCCTTTGTTTGGCACGGGTTACGGCAACATAAAACAGGCGGCGTTCTTCTTCCAGCTCTTCACGGGTATTAATACTCATGGCATTGGGGAAAAGTGTTTCCTCAATACCCCCTACAAATACACATTCAAATTCAAGGCCTTTGGCGGCATGTATGGTCATCATTTTAACCGTGTCGCTATCGGCTTTATCATCATCGGCATCGGTAAGCAGGGTTATTTGCTGCAGGTAACTGCCCAGGCTTTTATCACCTACTTCTCCATCATCGTTCGATGGGCTTTCTGTCCATTCTTTTATGGAATTCAACAGTTCCTGTATATTCTCGTACCGGGCCAGGCCTTCGGTGGTTTTATCGTTAAATAATTCTTTAACCAGATTGGTATGTTTGCCTACATGAACGGCTACATCGTAGGCATTTTTATCGGTAAGCAAACTTTGAAAATAGCGTATCATGGTTACAAAATTCTGCAAGGCTTCCAGTGTGCCTGCTTTAAAACCAAACTCGCCTGCACGGCTAATTACATCGTACATGCTAATGTTTTGCTCGTTGGCATAAATTACGCATTTTTCAATAGTGGTTTTGCCAATACCGCGTACCGGATAATTAATGATGCGTTTTAATGCTTCCTCGTCTCTGGTATTAACCACAATGCGCAGGTAGGCCAGCAGGTCTTTTACTTCTTTGCGCTGGTAAAAGCTAAGTCCGCCATAAATGCGGTAGGCAATACCCATGCGGCGCAGGCTTTCTTCAAAAGCACGGCTTTGGGCATTGGTGCGGTATAGTATGGCAAAATCTTTATTAAAAAAATGGTTGCGCAGTTTTTGTTCCTGTACCGTGTCGGCAACAAATTTGCCTTCATCATTATCTGTCATGGTGCGCACCAGCGTTATCTTTTCGCCCTCTTTGTTTTCGGTCCAAAGGTTTTTGGGTATTTGGCCTTTATTGTTTTTAATTACTTCGTTGGCTACGTTAATAATGCTTTGGCTGCTGCGGTAGTTTTGTTCCAGCTTTACTACTTTAACATCATCGTAATCTTTTTGAAACTGTAAAATATTTTCGATGGTAGCGCCACGAAAGCTATAGATACTTTGGGCATCATCGCCCACTACACAAATATTCTCGTGTGCTGCAGCCAGCAGCTTGGTAATTTGATACTGTACGGCATTGGTATCCTGGTACTCATCAATCAATATAAACTTAAACTTATGCTGGTATTTGTGCAGGCTTTCGGGGTTGTTGTGTAACAGCTCGTACATTTTGAAAAGCAAGTCATCAAAATCCATGGCGCCGTTTTTAAAACAGCGGGCGGCATAGGCGGCATAAATTTGGGCAATCATGGGGCGGTTGGCACGCATATCTTCCTGCTGAATATAATAGTCAGTAGCATATTCTGCCGGACCAACCAATGCATTTTTAGCCGAAGAAATGCGGTTATGTACCACATTGGGTTTATAATGTTTATCGTCTAAATTTAATTCGTTTATAACGGTTTTTAAAACGCTGCGGCTATCATCGGTATCGTAAATGGTAAAATTGCTGGGGTAGCCAATGCGGTGGGCTTCTGCACGTAAAATGCGGGCAAATACACTGTGAAAAGTACCAATATATAAATTGCGGGCTTCGCTGTTGCCCAGAATTCTTTCAATACGTTCTTTCATTTCGGCGGCGGCCTTATTGGTAAAAGTAAGTGCCAGTATATTAAAGGCATCAACGCCATTGGCCATTAGGTGGGCAATACGGGTGGTAAGTACTTTTGTTTTACCGCTACCGGCGCCGGCCACAATCATTAACGGGCCTTTTATATGTGTAACCGCTTCGAATTGCGGTTCATTCAATCCTTTTAAATAATCCTGCATGGGTGCAAGTTAAGTTGATTGCCCGAGAGGTTGAAAGCCTGATTAACAACAACTGTGGAAATATTTATGGTGCCGGCTATGGAAATACTATTTGGCTTTACTTGTGTCACTCACTTGTACGGCAACAAAAAGGGCAGCAGGTAATACAGGGTTACCATATTGATTGTTGTAAATAAGATGAATACCATGTATTATTTGCTGAAAAGCAATTGGAACGTACAAGTGAGTGACACAACGGATGCTGCATGCTTATTCTGTCGCCTGCTTAATAATGCTATAACCTGCGTTTACTGGCTTTTACTTTTGCCTGGATGATGATGCTTACCGGTTTATCGTACACCTTACTTTCTACCCATGATATGATATCCAGATAAGCAAAGGAGCGGGTTTCGAAACGGCTTTTTTCGTATTGGCTGATAATGGCAAGGAATTTTTCAAATTCGGGTTTTATTTTACGCGGGGAGATTTCGAATGATTTGCGTAAAAATTTAAACATGGCTTCTTCAATTACCGTTAAGTTTTGCATTTTAGCCATAAAGCGGTATACCGATTTTATAAGGTATTCCAAGATATCCATATTTCCGAGCTCGTAGTGCGCAATTAAATGGACCAGGCGTGCATAACATTGCAGGTCTATGCGCAAATCAACCGGGCCGTTAATAATTTTTTGCAGATAGTCGATAGATGTTTCATAATCGCCGCTCCCAAAATAAAGGGTAGCAATTTTATAATTAAAAACCAACACCCGATGTTTATCAATATATAGTTCGTATTCTTTTAGTTTTTCTTCAATTTCTGGTACATGTAAAAGGCCTTCTTTAAAAGTACCCATCATCAGGTGCTGGTTAATACGGGCACTGTTAATGTATACAAAAGTGTGTATCCTGAAATTGTCGTGTTGGGTAGCTGCCGGGGTATGTGAAAAAGCCTCAAACTTACGCAGTGTATTGGCAAATCGGGTGTAATTACGTAAATCGAAATGGGCGTTTAAGAGATTGTGCATGCCTTTTACATAGTGGCCAGTTTCTACGCTGATCATTAAAGGTTCAGCATCAAACAATTCAATCCACTTATGGCTGTACCTGTAATACATTAAAAAATCCTGTCTGATAAAAGCATACCAGCAATAGCTTTGATAGAGGTATAGTTTCTCGTAAAAATTAGTAATCGCTTCGGGTTGATCAGGCAAATTGGCTTTAAAGAATTTTCTGATATCGGCTTCGTCATCAAGGTTGCGTGCATGGCCGTTTTTTACATACCAGCGGTAAAGCAATAATGCCAGATTGGATAACCGGGTAACACGTTCTATATGCCCGCTTATTTCTGTTGCTTCGCTGGATAGATTGGCTGTTTTTTCCAGGGAACTACGGGTAATGTGAAGGGTTTCAATTTTCTTTTCCAGTGAAATAACCTGCGCCAGAAAATTGTATTTATGATTGGCTTTGGCTAATTCTTTTGCTTTTTCTAAAATTTTAAGACTTTGTAGCTTGAGGCCTTTATTATACAACAGGCGGGCATAATCTAAATGCTCACTTAATTGCAGGTCTACATTCTCGGTACTTTTTAATAAGCGTAAGCTGGCGAGTAATTGTTTGTTGAGATGCGATTTTAAATTGGCTAACTGGGGTTTGGTGATATTAGGCAGTTTTTTAAGCAAGGTTTTCTCATCATATTCTACCATTTTATCCAGAGCGTCAAATAAATGGATGATTTTGAGGTCATCATTACCAGAACTTCTTTTGATATATAATTTAAAATGCCTTTTTTCAGCCTTCTCAAGTGATCGGATTAACTGAAATAAAGCATCTGTCAACGTGTTGGGCATCATAACTAAAATCTCCTGTAGTTCAATGATAGTAAAGGTTTTGCAATTTCAAATCCTTTTAGCCATCATGAAATAACGAACAATATGATTCTGAACTAAAAAAAAGTCATCTTACTTTCGTTTTAGAAAGGAAGATGATCATACAGCAAGCAATCGTTAGGAAGCAATAGTTAAAGGCACAAATAAAGTTTATCTGGCATGATAAACTGAAAATAAAAAGATAATTAGAACTCTTTCATATGGCAAGCAATCGTTAGAGGCCAGTCCGTTTCTACGGAAGGGCTTTTTTTATTTTCGGATGCCAAGATAATGCTAAATATTATATTACCAACAATTTTCTGCTAAGATTTTGCACAATTGGTTTTTTTTCTAATAAAAATTCCCTTCATTTTTAATTACTGTTAAATAGTTGCAAACAGTATATCCGCCCAATAAAATATTGCGTACATTTTTACATTGATTAACAATAAGTTGCATACTTTATTAGTTTTTTGTTTACATAATTCAGACATTTTTTCCATTAAATTCAACATTCTGAAGCTTTTTGGGCCTACTTTAAATTTTACTTAAAATTTAATTGTTAGTATAAATTCTTGTATTAACTTTAATTTTAATCAGTATTCTAAAAACCAATATACATGCAGACCCAAATTTCCCAATTAAAAAATGGCGAGTGGATTCAATTTGACACTCAGGAATTATCCCCAAATCTGGTACAACTGGTACTGGTATTTGGTGAAAGGTTTTTACTGGAAGACTCCTTAGTTTATGCCGGGATAAAAGAAAAGTATCCAAATGCTACTGTTGTAACCGGTTCCACCTCCGGCGAAATATGTAATACCGGAGTTTTTGATGATACAGTAGTTACAGTAGCCATGTATTTTGAAAAAACATCGCTATCATTTTCGAAAGCAAATATCAACAGTTTTAGCAGTACCTATGATTTGGGCAAATTTGTGGCAAATGCTCTTCCCAAAGAAAATCTGAAATATGTATTGGTTATTTCTGACGGAGGTAAAGTAAATGGCACCGAACTAACGGCGGCAATTAATGAAGTTGTTGGCGACCAGGTTTTGGTAACCGGTGGTTTGGCTGGTGATAAGGCCAGGTTTGAAAAAACAATCGTAGGTTTAAATGAAGATATTGCCGAGGGAAACGTAGTTTTAGTTGGCATGTATGGCGAGCATATAAAAGTAGGATGTGGTTTACGAGGTGGTTGGGATATGTTTGGTCCGGAGAGAGTAATTACTAAAGCCAGTCAGAATGTTTTATTTGAAATAGATCATGTTAATGCGCTGGAATTATATAAAAAATATTTAGGTAAATATGCAGCTGATTTACCTGGATCGGCATTGCTTTTCCCCCTGGCAATTAAATCCAATAATGAAGAAAATCAGTTGGTGAGAACAATTTTATCTATAGATGAAGAAAAGCAATCCATGACTTTTGCCGGGAACATGCCTGAAGGTGCACGTGTTCGTTTAATGAAAGCTAATTTTGATAAATTGATTTTTAGTGCCGGTGAAGCAGCCACAGATGCAGAAAATGTGCTTGGTACTGCACATGCAGATTTTGTATTATTAATTAGTTGCGTAGGCAGAAAATTGGTACTAGGCAGCAGAACCGAAGAGGAAGTGGAAGCAGCTGCCGAGGTATTTGGTGCTGCTACCAAAATAGCTGGATTTTATTCATATGGGGAAATATCCCCCCAGCAATTTGGTACCTGTAGCGACTTACATAATCAAACAATGACAATCACCACTTTTACTGAGTTATAATCATGCAACATCCCTTATTAAAACGGCAAATTCAAAAGTATATAGATTCAGGAAAAGTAATTGGTTCTGCCGAACTTGATAGGTTTTTTGAAGCTGTAAGCGATTCTTATAATAATTATGAGAGAGATAAAGAATTAAGTGAACATGCTTTTGCATTAAATGAAAGTGAGTATACGATTATTAATGACAGATTAAGCTCAGAAATTGAAATTAGAAAAAGGTCGGTACAAAAATTAATAGAAGCTATTAATGCTTTGGATACGGATTCTGCCATTAAACTTACTCATACCGATGATCTGGAGGAGATTGTAGATTATTTAAAAGAACAGGTTATTAAACGCAATTTGGCCGAAGTGGAAATGCGTAAAGCCAAAGAAGCAGCTGAAAAGGCCGCATATGCAAAGTCGGAGTTTTTGTCAATGATGAGTCACGAAATAAGGACACCGCTTAATGCCATTGTAGGTACCACCTATTTATTACAACAAAACAATCCGCAAAAGCATCAGGAGAAGTTTTTGGGTATGCTAAAATTCTCAGCTGAGAATTTGATGCTACTGATAAATGATATTCTTGATTTTAATAAAATTGAAGCAGGAAAAATTGAATTTGAAAAACAGCCTTTCAAACTTTCAAAGCTAATTACCCAAATAAAAAATACTAACCAGAAAAGGGCTGATGAGAATTTCTCAAAAATTAAAATGCTGGTGGATGATGAAATTCCAGAATTTGTGATTGGAGATTCATTAAGAATAGGGCAGATACTTACCAATCTGGTTTCTAATGCTGCAAAATTTACAAAGAATGGCCATATAATTATTGAAGCAGTAATGGACAACATTACACCCGAAGCCGTTACTATTGATTTTTGTGTACGGGATAATGGTATTGGTATTGCCAAAGAAAATCATGCAAAGGTGTTTGAAAAATTCACCCAGGCTTCAGAATCTACTACCCGCGAATTTGGCGGCACTGGTTTGGGGCTGGCGATTACCGGAAGACTGCTGGAATTGATGAACAGCAAAATTGAATTGGAAAGCGACTTAGGCAAAGGAGCTGCTTTTAGCTTTAAGCTTACATTCCCTTATCAGGAGAATATAGAAGAAGAAGAGGAAGAAATTATACCGGATAGTAATCACCTTACAGGGGTAAAAGTATTGCTGGTAGAGGATAATGAATTTAACGCCATCATTGCAAAAACATTTCTGGAAGGATGGAAAGTGCAAATTGACCACGTAATGAATGGTAAAGATGCAGTAAATTTTGCACTGGAAAACAACTACGATTTAGTATTGATGGACCTGCATATGCCAATTTTGAATGGCTATGATGCGTCTAAAGAAATTCTTAAAGAAAAACCTGCACTTCCTATTTTGGCTTTAACTGCTTCGGCTATGCTGGATATCAGAGAAAAGGCTTTTTCCAGCGGTATGGTAGATTATATTACCAAGCCATTTAACCCAAATGAGTTATTTGAAAAGGTAAGGAAATACAGCGGTAAACATATCTGATATATTTTAAAATAATAAATAAAGGCAACCTTTAAACGGTTGCCTTTTTATTTTGTCGTATGTTATTGATATTATTGTTAAAATATGCTTAGATAGCAACTTGCAATAAAATAAATAACAAGTTTTCAATCCACTTTATACTATTTTTGACATTCTAAAAAACGTAAATATGGCACTTTTTGAATCTGGAAATCCTACATTATCACAAAAAATCTTTAGCAAATCTGCCTCAGAAATATCCAGCGAAACCATGACGGTTCGTGGTACCATGAACAAATTTGGCTTTTTGTTATTTATGGTTATTGGCGGTGCTGCTTATACTTGGCGCCTGCTTGAACAGGGTGCCCCCGAGACCATGCGCACCTTTATGTTCATCGGTGTTTTTGGTGGTATGATATGCGCTATTGCAATGGTGTTTAAACCAACCTGGTCTCCTTACCTGGCACCTGCTTATGGTTTGATGGAAGGGTTTTTTCTGGGTGGTATTTCTGCAATCATGAACGAAGCATTTGCTGAAAAATATCCCGGTTTAATTATGCAGGCAGTAGGCTTAACCTTTGGGGTAGCATTTGCGATGTTTTTGCTATATAATTTTAAGGTAATAAAAGCTACTGAAAAGTTTAAAAGCGTAATTATATCTGCCACTATGGGTATTGCCATATTCTATTTACTTTCTATGGTATTAAGAATGTTTGGTGTAAATATGCCATTTATGTACGATTCCAGCATGCTAGGTATAGGCATTTCTCTTTTTGTAGTTGCCATAGCCGCTTTAAACCTAATTCTTGATTTTGATATGATTGAGAAAGGTGCCGAATATGGCGCTCCAAAGCATATGGAATGGTATAGCGCATTTGGCTTATTGGTAACCATTGTTTGGTTATATATCGAAATTTTAAAATTGTTAAGCCGCTTTGCCAACAGAAAATAATCATCTAATTTATACGTGTAAAAAAGTCGGGGCCCAATAAGCTCCGACTTTTTTTATTTGGTAGCTAGCTTTGCATTTATAATGAGGCTTTACTTGCCACGCTCGGTTCATCGTTCGGGGCATTGGGCATCAGTTTTTTGCAAATAATTATTTAATTGTACTTGCCTATATTCTATTGCAATTACTTTGCTTTATGGGTTATTCTGCAACAACAACTTCCAGCTCCTGCAATAATCCTTTTACTTTTTCGGCAATAAAATCCCGTACCTGATTAAATGCTTCGGGCTCCATATGTTTTGGATCTGGTATTTGCCAATCAATAAATTGTTTAGCAGGCATCCAGGGACAGGCATCGCCGCAACCCATGGTTACTACTACATCAAACGGGGCAAATGCTTTTACTTCTTCCAGCGATTTTGAGTCGTGAGTACTCAGGTTATAACCAAGCTCCTGCATGGCAGCAATGGCTTTTGGGTTTACAATACCCGATGGCCGTGAACCAGCACTATAAGCCTCAACTTGAGCACCACCATACATGCCGGCAAATGCCTGACTCATTTGGCTGCGGTTGCTGTTTTCAATACATACGAATAACAATTTCTTCTTCATTAGCTGTGCATTTGTGCCGCCATTTTATGTGTAAGTTTTATGGCGTGCTTTTATTAGTTTTTATGTAATTTTTTTCTATTTTTTGCTGCGTAAACAACAAAGCGTTGAAGAGTGCGACGCAACCGGGCCACATAGTAGCTATGCAGCCCGGTACATTACCTGTATTTTTATTAATTACAACACCCTGGTGCACAGCCACATTCCTGTATGGCAGGTTTTTCTGCAAAAACAGTGATACTGTAAATGCCCATTTTACTGTTTCTAAATGCACTTATTTCTTCTGGGGTAATATAATTGCTTAAAATATCGTCTGGGATAATAATTTCTTTTTCTTTTTGAATGGTAATATTGGTAAAGCCATTTAAGCTAATAAGCTCCATATATGCTTGTTTTTGAATGGCGCCAGATACGCAGCCTGCATACATTTCGGCAGCCTGTTTTAGCTGTTGTGGCAAAACCCCATCCAACACTATATCAGAAATGCTAAAGTGAGCACCCGGCTTTAATACCCGGAAAATTTCTTTAAAAACATTGAATTTATTTGGCACCAGATTAAGCACGCAGTTGCTTACAATTACATCTGCAATATTGGCTGTAACGGGCATATGTTCTATATCTCCAAATCTAAACTCTACATTATTGAAACCCAGTTTTTCTGCGTTGTTTCTGGCTTTTTCAATCATGGTTTCGGTAAAATCTATACCAATAATCTTTCCTTTTTCGCCAGCAATGGCCCGGGCTATAAAACAATCATTTCCTGCGCCGCTACCAAGATCAATGACAGTATCGCCAGCTTTAATTTTTGCAAAAGCTGTGGGTAATCCGCAGCCAAGACCAAGATCCGCATCGGGGTTATAGCCTTCCAGCAAAGTGTAATCATCAGACATGATATTGTAAATTTCATCGCTGCAGCCACCAGCACCACAGCAGGAACTCATGTTTTGAATTTTTGGTTGGTTGGCAATCTCGCCATATTTTTCTTTTACCAATTGTTTTAATGCTGTTTCGTTTTGCATGGTTATATATTTTAAAAATGAATAATTGTATATAAGGCTTAACAACAGGATTTGCTTTGTTGTATTTTAAGATTTGTAAAAAGTGCATTAAAAGAGGTGGAAAATTTTTCAAATGCCTTCCAGTTAATGCAATAGCAACTTCTGGGGCCGTCTACGGTACCCTGAATTAAATCTGCATTTTTTAATTCTTTCAGGTGTTGCGATACGGTGGATTGTGCCAGCGGTAATATTTCTACTATCTCTCCGCAAATGCATTCATTTTTTTGTGCCAGTACTTTAAGTATGGCTATGCGTGCCGGGTGACTTAACGCTTTGGCAAAGTTGGCAAGATCTTGTTCTGTTTGCGTAAAAGCTTCTTTTTTATGTATGGCCATTTATCGTATTTATGCGATGACTATGTACAAATAAAAAGGGAGCTATTCCCTTTCTATTAATATATATCGCAAATATACGATAAAGCATTTGATTGCAAATTTATTTTTTACAAAATAAATGTATTGGTTCCTGCATGTAAGCTAATTGATTTACCCTGCCATATAAAAACTCCGTTTATGGTTTCGGGTAATTGTATAAGGCAATTCCATTTGCCATTGGTGTTTTTAGAATAGCTAACAGCAATTTGGCCCTTTGGATGTGGCATATTGCCACTGGCATTGGTGAGATTTCCCAGATGTGGTTCTATTTTTACTTTAGCAAAACCTGGTGTAGCAGCATCTATACCCAGTACAATTCTTAGCAGCTCAATATTGGGGCTGCTGCCCCAGGCGTGGCAGTCAGACCTGGAACGGTTAACGTCATCCATTTCGGCCCATGTGGTTAAACCCATTGCAAGGTCTTCTTTCCATTTATCCAACATATTTAAATACTCGTTACCCAATCCTGCTTTGGCCATTGCCTGATGTAAATAATATCTAAAATAAATAGTTGCTTTACTAATCCCCGTATCTGTAATTATTTTTCTCGCCAGCAGGGTTGCTTTTGTACCTGTAATTGTATTGGTAAGTATAGCGAGAGAATTGCAATGCTGCGAATACAATTGTTTTTCTTTAGTATCGCTAAACATCATTTTTTCACTATTCCAATAGTTAATGGTAATACTGTTTTTTAATTGTTTTATTTTCCCACTATAGCGTTGTATAAAATCGGGTAATCCATTTTGGGTTTCAAGGTCTAATGCAGATTGGTAGGCCATTAACAGCTGAAGGTCAAGGGCAGCACTACTGCCATCTTTGCCTATCGGCGCTACACCTGCATTCCAGCCTTTATCATCCACCCAATCAGTAAAGTTCCAGTAAGGGCTTTTTTTAAGGCTGCCATCTGCTTGTTGGTATTGTTCAAAATAATGTAGAATCATTCTGGCAACCGGTAATTGCTTTTGAATAAATGCCGAATCACCCCTATATATCCAATAATCGTGGAGCATACTTATCCATATCAAAGAAAATGTAGGTATTTCCTGGGCATGAGCAGTAGGAAAACGGCTGAGTGTAATACCTTCCGGCATTAGGGAATTACGCAATTGTTCAATCGCATTTCGCATCAGCCGATCATCACCGCTGTTATATAAAGATACCAGTGCCTGTATACGGGTGTCACCTCCGTATTGCAGTTGCTCATAATAAGGGCAATCCATATAGGTTTCATGCGCATCCAGGCGGGCAGTATGCCATCCAGTAGTAAAAATATCAGTAAGTACAGGGTTGTTACTGGTAAAACTTGCATTTAAACTAAATGGATATCCTTCAAATATGCCATATAAAGCATTCAGCGTAAGTGGTTCATCCTGAGTAGTTATGGTTACTTTAACATAACGGTATGTGCGCCACATTAAAGATTCAAATCTTTGTTGGTTATTTCCATTAGAAATGAGTTCATCTGTTACACCTACCAATCTTTTGCCTTCAACTTCATTACGGTTGCCCTTTTGTGTTTCGGCTCTCCAGTCCTTGCTATTTTCTATCAGGTATAAAGCTTCTGCATAGGCAAGTTGTATATCTGCATTTTTTCCTTTGCTAAATTCTAACACAGGGTATGCAGTAGTTAACTTGCCCCGATCAAGCAATACAGTAATGTTACTATTGGCTGGTATAGTAATACTGGTGTTGCCTGCCAGAAAATCCAATGTAAAATAATTACCTGGATTTGTTTTAACCGCTGCAAAATTTTCCTTTTTTAATTCCATTTGTGGAATGGGCCTTGGCACCAGCATCCATCCCAGGGTAAAATCAAACACACCCTTTGGTAAACCTGTTGAAATATGGGTTGATTTTGGCCAATCAGTATCGTTAAATGAAATGCCGGTCCAATCAGTTGGATAAAGATTATAATCAATTCTTTCTGTGGGCCCTGCTGCATAATAAGAGTATACCAGTAAAGGCTGTAATGGGCTATAGGCCTTATTAATAAAGCATTTCCAGGTATTATTGGTGTTTACAATTTTTTCTGCCTCGGTGTTACCTTGTAAAATAAAACCTGTTTGCCACGAAATCTGGGCTTCCTGTCTTTCTTCGCCAAAATTCCAAACAACAGCAGCAAGTACATTATTTCCTTCATTTAAAAAAGGAGCAATATCTATGGTTTCAAAATTCCAATGATATATATCGCCCCTTGCCGGACCAAAACTTGCCATTTTCCCATTTACATATAGCTTGTATCTGTTATCTCCACTCACATGTACAATAAAGCTGGATGGCTTAGCAGCAAGTGTAATTGTTTTTCTAAAATGGTATACACCATACTCGTGCAAAGAAGCATTTGGCGCCGTAATCCAATAGGCATTCCATTTTTTTTGTAAAATGTCGGCATTTATTTGCTGTGAGTGGGCTGGTAATAAACCCAAAATACAAAACCCCAGTAATATTAGTTTTCTCATGGCATTGTTTTAAGAACTTGGCTAATGTACTCATTAACCCGCAGATTAAGCATCTTCCAACACAGGCCAGCCATGTTTTTGTTTTATGAACCCGGCTTTGTATGTGTTATGTAACATCCTTGCGTCGCACTCTTGTACTGTTGTAATACTATGCAGCTAAAAACTGCATATTTTAATAGGGATTATTAGTATCCGGGTATGTTTTTTGGGTAATTTCTTAGATATTGGTTGTTTACATTATCTCCGGCAGTGTGCTGCTTCAGGTTTGAATTTTGATATTTTTTAAAAAAGAAACAGTTGGTAGTTTTTCTGCTCCGGCGCTGTCCGCTAATCCTAATTGTTTAAATTTCCGTTTGTTTTTATTTGAAAAGCATAATGGAAGTTAAAGAAATTTAAATATTAAAAATATTTAGATATTTGAATAATATTAAAATTTGAGTAAAAAATGCCTCAGTTGTCCAATTTTTTTCACTTTTAAACAATTAGTATCTAAATTTGCAGCGAATTCTTACATTTTTTTATTAATTCTTCAATAATCAGCTTAATTATGTCATTAGTAAAACTAGAGTACATTTGGCTTGATGGTTATAAGCCAACACAAAGTCTTCGTAGCAAAACTAAAATTGAAAAAGACTTCAGTGGTAAATTAGAAGATCTTCCAATGTGGTCTTTTGATGGTTCTTCTACTGAACAGGCACCAGGTGGTTCTTCAGACTGTTTGTTAAAACCTGTTTTTGTGGTAAACGATCCTCAGCGTAAAAATGCATACCTGGTTATGTGCGAGGTATTAAATGCAGATGGTACACCGCACGTTAGTAATGGCCGTGCTACTATTGAAGACGATGATAACGATTTTTGGTTTGGTTTCGAGCAGGAATATTTCCTGTGGGATCCAGCAACCAATAAACCACTTGGCTTCCCTGCAGGTGGTTATCCTGGTCCGCAAGGCCCTTATTACTGTTCAGTTGGTGCTAACAACGCTTATGGCCGCGAAATAGTAGAAGAGCATCTGGATGTAATCATCGAAGCAGGTTTAAATGTGGAAGGTATCAATGCCGAAGTTGCTGCCGGACAGTGGGAGTTTCAAATTTTCTCTAAAGGTGCCAAACAAGCCGGAGACCAAATCTGGATTGCTCGTTACCTGTTAGAAAGAATTGGCGAGAAATACGGAGTAGCCGTTAACTGGCATTGTAAACCATTGGGTGCTTTAGACTGGAATGGTTCTGGTATGCACGCCAACTTCTCTAACTCATTATTAAGAACAGCTGGCAGCAAAGAAATATTCGACAAAGTGTGCGAAGCTTTCCGCCCTGTTGTTAAAGAACATATTGATGTATATGGTGCCGATAACCACCTGCGTTTAACAGGTAAACACGAAACTGCCAGCATTATGGATTTCAGTTATGGTGTTTCTGACCGCGGTGCTTCTATCCGTATCCCTGTAATGGTTCCTCAAAAAGGCTGGAGTGGTTATTTGGAAGATCGTCGTCCAAACTCTGCTGCAGATCCTTACAAAGTAGCTGCACGCATTATCAAAACAGTTAAATCTGTAGGATAATTTCATATATCATTGCTAATAAAAAAATCTCTTCCCAAAAGAAGAGATTTTTTTATTGCAGTTAACTCAGCATCCCCATAATAGCTAATTCTAATTATTGATACCAGCAAATGGCCAATAGCATCGTTCCTTGCGTCGCAATCACTTTATCTGCAACAAATATGGCAGCTGTATAGATGCGCTATTTACATTGCCAAAACCAATGGAGGGTAATAAAATCAGCAACATATATTTTTTTGAGTGATATCTTAAAATTTACCACAATATTTAAAATGGAAGCTGATTTGCCGCCACTTTGCCGGAAGTACAAGAGTGCGACGCAAGTATGCTGAAAAAAGTTTGGCCGATGGGCCAATATTTATAGCTTAGGCCAAAGGAATTATGTATTACATGTATTAATTATCGATAATTTTAAGGTTCTATTTAAATTCTATAAAGCATGGAAACATTAAGGTCTAAAGCCATACAAAATCTATCAATAAATCCCTTTGAGATTAAAGTTGAAGCGGTAGGAAAAATTACTTCTTTTTTTGGTGAAAACGTATTTACACTGCAAACTGCCCGTGAGTTTTTAAGTGATGAAGCCTATAAAAGTCTTAAGGGTAGCATTAAAGGCAATAAAAAAATTGACCGCACCGTAGCTAACCAAATAGCTACAGGTATGCGTGCCTGGGCAGAAAGTAAGGGGGTAACACACTATACACACTGGTTTCAACCTTTAACCGGTACTACAGCGGAAAAGCACGATTCGTTTTTTACCCTGAAAACAGATGGTAGTGCCTTGGAAGAATTTGATGGTGCTGCATTAATACAGCAGGAGCCTGATGCATCTTCCTTCCCTAGCGGTGGCTTAAGGGCAACTTTTGAAGCCCGTGGTTATACCGGTTGGGATCCTTCTTCTCCGGCATTTATTATGGAAATTGGCCAGGGCAAAACCTTATGCATACCTACCATATTTGTTTCCTATACAGGTGAATCGCTGGATTATAAGGCACCGTTGATAAAAGCTTTGGAATCACTCAATAAATCAGCGGTGGATGTATGTAACTATTTTGATAAGAACGTTACCAAAGTTACCCCTACTTTGGGCTGGGAGCAGGAGTATTTTGTTATAGACGAAGCATTGGCCAATGCCCGTCCGGATCTTATACAATGCGGCAGAACGGTGTATGGCGCATCGCCTGCAAAAGGGCAACAATTAGAAGACCACTATTTTGGATCTATACCCGAACGCACTTATGCTTTTATGCGTGATTTTGAAAATGAATCGTATAAACTGGGTATACCATTACGCACACGCCATAATGAAGTAGCACCTTCACAATTTGAATGCGCCCCTATTTATGAAGATGTTAACCTGGCAGTAGATCATAATATTTTATTAATGGATATTATGGATCGTGTGGCACGCAGGCACAGGCTAAAAGTTTTGTTGCACGAAAAACCTTTTGCGGGCATTAATGGCAGCGGCAAACATAATAACTGGAGCCTTGCTACTGATACTGGCGTAAACCTGCTGGCACCGGGTAAAACACCCAAAACCAATTTAATGTTTCTTACATTTTTTGTAAACAGTATTAAAGCAGTAAACGATTATGCAGAAGTATTAAGGGCCTCCATAGCATCTGCGGGTAACGATCATCGCTTAGGAGCCAACGAAGCACCACCGGCTATTATTTCTGTATTTATAGGCGAGTACCTTGCCAAGGTATTAAACGATATTGAAACACGTGTAGGCGAAAAATTTGATGAGCAGGATGAAGCTATTTTAAAACTGGATTTACACCGCAGTATACCTGAATTATTGTTAGACAATACAGACCGTAACCGTACATCGCCTTTTGCCTTTACTGGTAATAAATTTGAGTTTAGGGCAGTGGGCTCTGCAGCCAATTGTGCCAATGCCATGATTGCCTTAAATACCATAATGGCTGAAACATTGAAAACCTTTAAAAAGGATGTTGATGCCCTTATTGAAAAAGGTGATAAAAAGGAAATTGCCATTATGCACATTATACAGAAGTATATTGTAGAAAGTAAAAAAGTATTATTTGAAGGCGACGGCTATAGTGAAGAATGGCATCAGGAGGCAGAACGACGTGGATTGCCGAATATGCGTACCACCCCATTGGCACTGGATGCCATGGTTACCGAGAAAACAAAACAACTTTTCGAAAGCAATGATGTGTACACCCATGCAGAACTGGAAGCCAGACATGAAATTGAATTAGAAAAATATATAAAAAAAGTACAGATAGAAGCAAGGGTAATGGGCGATTTGGCCATTAATCATATCATTCCTGCATCTATTGGCTACCAGAATAAATTAATAGAAAATATCAAAGGCCTTAAAGAAACCGGTTTACCCGAAAGTACTTATGCCAGTCAAAAACAGATATTAAAAGAAATATCCGAACACATTCAGGTGGTATATAGTAAAGTGCACGATATGGTAGAAGCCAGAAAAGTGGCTAATAATATTGCCGATACAAGAGCCAGGGCTTTTGCTTATTGCAGCGATGTAAAAGAACCTTTTTTTGATGGCATTCGTTACCATGTAGATAAACTGGAGCAACTGGTTAGCGATGCTTATTGGACCCTGCCAAAATACCGGGAAATGTTATTATTGAAATAATTTTTACCAACTATCGCAATGCCCCATTAGTAAATTTGATGGGGCATTTTTTTTGTCCGGGCATTTGTAAAAGTTGCAGCTTTTCTTGCGTCGCACACTTGTGCTTTCTGATTAATAGGCAGCTATAAAAAAGCAGGCATTTTGTTTACATTTTAAGCTGCATAGTATTACCAACCGTACAAGAGTGCGACGCAAGTAAAGCCTGAACATATGAAATACAGTTGGGTACAAAAATAAACCCCGCACAATGGCGGGGCGCTAAAAATGTATATAGGAAGTTTATTTTTCTCTTACTGCCAGTGCCATTCTTCTATCTGCTTTACGGGCTTCATCGGGCGCATCTGCGGCTGCTTTTGCATATTGGCTACCATAGCCTTCGGCACCTAATAGCTGGTCAGGATTGGCACTCATTAGTTTTAAGGAATTTAACACTGCCTCTGCCCTTGCCTGAGATAATTTAATATTGCCAATACTATCGCCTACTTTATCGGTGTATCCACCAATTTTTATTTTTAAAGTGGGATAAGCTTTTAAAATGGCAACAATATTTTGCAACTGGCTGCTGCTTTCAGTTGTTAATTCGGTACTATTGGTGTTGAAATTAATATTGTTAAAATCGAACCAGGCATCTTTGCCGCCTTTGGTGTTGGGATTATTTAAAAAGGCTACCAATTTATCTTCAATACCACCTTTTAAAGCATCAATAGCAATGCCGCCGGGTAGGCTTACTTTGGTGGCATCCGGGTTTTCTACCGGGGTGGCGGCAACAGGTTCGGGTATTGCAGCACCATCCTCGATGGTTACCACAGCTTTTTCTGCTATTTCTTCTCCGCTAATGGTATAGTCGCCATGGCATTGCATCATCAGCATTAAAAAGCAAAACAGTATTACAAAAGAAAGTATGGCAGTTAGCGTATATTTTTTTACGCTGCCTTCATCAAATTGTTGATGGCTCATATAGATTGTTTTAAGTTATGCAAAGTAAATACTTGCCCATTGTCCGCAAAATGAAATTAAGTTTACCTGCTAAACCTAAACGGCATACTGCATCATTTGCAAAATTAAATCGGGGTTTGGGCAGTTTTGCAGGTATTTATCTCTTTCACTTAGCTTACATACACCGGGGTAATCGCCTTTTTTCCATTCCAGCATTTCAATAATCTGGAAATGCAGATGGGGTGGCCATTGGCCATTTTCTTCGGGCGGGCCAAAATGGGCAAATTCCTGACCAATGGTAATATAGTTGCCTTCGCTTATTACACTAATATCTTTTAAACTTAAATGGCCATATAAAGTATAAAATGCCAGGCCCTCTAACTGGTGCATTAAAATAATGGTTGCGCCGTAATCGCCATATTCATTATTATAAGCAAAGCTGTGTACCATGCCACCCATGGGCGCATATACAGGTGTACCTGCAGGTCCCCAAATATCTATGCCAAGGTGCAGCCGCCTGGGTTCACCGGTTTCGGTTGTATTAAAATGGGTGCTTCTGTTGTAGATTTCCCTGTGCTCATTATAACCGCCAATGCCATAGCTAGCGTAGCTATCCTGCAAAGTTTGATTAATATAATTGGAAAAGGCATTGGTGTTATTGATAATGGCAGGTGTTAGTGCTGTATTAGCCTGTGTAAAATCAAAAGCATGTAACTTGTTTTTACCTGCTTCAAAAGGAACTACCTTATGAAATACATGTTGATTTTTTTGTATGACCGCCGCCAATGGTGTAAGTGACATTAGTAAATAATGCTTTAATGAACAGTAAAGCTACGATGCATTTCTACAATCTATAAGCGAATAGATTGGTAAAACAGTAAAGTTGGTAATTGGTCTGTAAATGGTTACAAATTTAACCGCCAGATAGCATAATTTAATATGCTGGCAAAACTTACCCAGGAAACATAGGGTACCAATAGCCATGAGGCAGTTTTAGATAGGGGGGCAAACGAAAAAATGGTTATGATAATGAAAACCCACATGGCAATAATTTCTACAAAGGCCCAACCTAGTTCATGATAATTAAAAAACAAAATACTCCACCAAAAATTAAGGAAAAGCTGTATGGCAAAGAATAGCAATGCTATATTTCTTTCTTTAGAAGCCGGTTGTTTCCAAATTAAGTAAAGAGCAATTCCCATCATTATATATAGCAATGTCCAAACAGGGGCAAAGATGCCATTGGGTGGGTTAAAGGATGGCTTTATCAAGGTGGCATACCAGCCACCAATGGCGTTTGCTGTAGCAAAGCCGGCAATGCCGCCCACGGATAATGTAATTACTAATGCAAGAATTAATTTATATGGCATACACTCGATTTATACGGTTAAACAGTATTTGGCCCTGCTTGTTTGATTTGTTTTACAAAAGTTATCTTTCCTTGTGTTTATTCGGCTGGGCATTAAATATTGTACCTTAGAAAAAATTGTTAGATGATAGCATACACCAAACAGGTTGAGGTAAGATGGAGCGACCTGGATCCTAATTTTCATTTACGCCATTCTGTATATTACGATTGGGGAGCTTTTGTGCGCATGTGTTTTTTAACTGAGCATGGATTAACCACTACATTATTACAACAATTGCATTTTGGACCAATTTTGTTTAGAGAAGAATGTGTATTTAAACGAGAGGTGTTATTTGGGGATACCATTACTATTCGTCTGGCTATTACCAAAAGCCGAAGGGATTATAGCCGCTGGACAATGGTGCATGAGATTTGGAAAAATGGTACCACACTTTGTGCCATTATCACCATAGATGGCGCCTGGCTGGATACAAAATTGCGCAAGCTGGCAATGCCTCCTCCGCAAATTGCAGGTTGTTTTGAAGCAATGCCCAAAAATGAACACTTTGAATGGACTGATTAAATGAATTAGCGCAGGTGCGCCAATTTAAACTATGGAAACAACACCAACTGAGAAGAAATCAATAAAGAATTTTTTTGCAAAACTAGGACCTGGCCTTGTAACCGGTGCCAGCGATGATGACCCATCAGGAATTGCTACCTATTCACAGGCGGGTGCACAATTTGGGGTAAAATTGTTGTGGACAGCATTGCTTACCTACCCACTTATGGTATCCATACAGGAAATGTGTGCCCGTATTGGTTTGGTAACCAATCATGGGTTAACCGGTATTATAAAACGTAATTATTCCAAACCCGTTTTATATATCATTGTGCTGGTAAGTTATCCTTCCATTACATTAAATATAGGCGCAGATATTGCGGGTATGGGTGCGGTAGGTAACCTTCTTTTACCCGGCATACCATCCTTTATTTTTTCGCTGGGTTTTACTGCATTACTTATGTTTGGTATTATATTTTTTAACTACAATAAAATTGCAGCCATTTTAAAATGGTTATGTATTTGTTTGTTTAGTTATATCATTATTCCTTTTTTAAGTAAAACCAACTGGGGGGCTGTTTTACAGGCAACCATTATACCTTCTTTCGAAATTAGTAAAGCGTATTTTATGGCGCTGGTGGGTATTTTGGGCACCACTATTTCTCCCTATCTTTTTTTCTGGCAAACCTCAATGGAAGTAGAAGAAGTACGGCAGAAAAAACTCATTGTAGATAAAGCCGTAATACATGGTATGCAAACCGATGTAAAAGGTGGAATGTTGTTAACCAATATTGTTTTCTTTTTTATAATTCTAACCTCAGGCACAGTGTTGTTTAATGCCGGCATACATAATATAGATACGGTAGAAGAAGCTGCCAAAGCCCTGCAGCCATTAGCCGGAAATATGGCTTATGCCTTGTTTTCTATTGGTGTAATTGGTACGGGCTTACTGGCCATACCGGTGCTTGCTGGTGCCAGCAGTTATATGATGGCCGAAGTGTTTGATTGGGAAGAAGGTCTTGATAAAAAGTTTCATGAAGCAAAGGGTTTTTATATTACCATTATCATCTCTCTTATTATTGGTTTGCTGATTCAGTTTTTAGGCATAAGCCCTGTGCAGGCTTTATTGTGGAGTGCAGTGTTATATGGTATTACAGCCCCGGTAATGATTGCCATTATATTGCATATTTGCAATAACAAAAAAATAATGGGTACTTATACCAATAACCGTATTTCTAACGTACTTGGGTTTGCAACCTTGCTGTTAATGCTGGCCGCAGCTATTGCGCTTATTTGGTTTTTGCTTAAATAGTTTTTCTGCCTTTGTGTTTTTGAAGCAATGCCATTTATTTTTTAGCCCGGCAAAGCCTAAGCATGAAGCTTTTCTTGCGTCGCACACTTGTACGGTTAGATAGTAAATGCAGCTTTTAAAAAAAGTATTTTGCCGATAATTGATCTGCAGATAAAGTGCTTGCGACGCAAGGAACGATGCCATAAAAACCCCCAGCTGGTATCACACTATTTATCCTAGCCGGCAGCCGTTTTGCAGCGCTATTTGCTTTGAAAAATAATGGTTTTATAAATAATATCTCCATGTATCGTAACGCCTCTAACAGTTGCTTTGTAGGTGGCTGGCACATCGCTGGTATAGAAAGTGATAGTGGCATTATGGGCATTATCGCTTACATAATTTCCGTTCCAGAAAAGGGTAGAACGTGTATCGGGAATGGCAATTGTTTTCTTGTCTTTAGGCGCATAATCTACCACAGGAAATAATACAGGGTTCGAAATGCCCTTGCCATAAAATTTTGTTAGGTTGGCATCGGCACTGCCAAAATTAACTTCTCTTTTTTTACTTAACGTATTTACAATAATTACACCATTGCCTCCCCTTACACCATAGTTAGCCGCTTCGGCCCCACGAAGTATTTCTATAAAATCAACATCAATTGGACTTATGCCATTTAAATACTCCACAATACCGCTATAACTACCTACTGACGATGTGGCTGGCGGAGGTGAAACAGATGCACCATCAACAACAAGCAATGGCTCTGCAAACCCATTGGTGGATGTAGGGCCATCCATTACCAGCAAGCCTCCCATCATATGAATACCGGCTACCCTTAACAGTGCTAACCCAAGGCTGGTTCTGCCATCCAGCTCGTCAGCACTTAGTATGGTGGAATAACTACTTACTCTTTTGGTTATATCGTAATTAATCTTTTTTGTGTATTTCACTTTTACCGGTGTAAGCGGCTCTTCTGTATTCCAGTTTATCTGCTCCTCATTATAGTAAGTAGTAATAAATTTCTTAATTGCCTTGGTTTGCAGTGGCAGGTAATGCTTTAAAACAAGTGGGGTTTGTAGTATTGGGTAACTTGGTTTATCTATAATTATCAGGGCGTTATCAGGCCTGCCATTTAAGTTTTGTGTTTGTACTGCAAACTGTGTACTATCTGCATAATTTATCACCGGAAATAAAAAGTGGCCATTCTCATTGGTAGTATCTGTATATAAAACCGGGTTATTTAAATTAGACAGCAGCGTTAATACTTTATTGGCTAAAGGAGCTTTACTTTTTGTGTTAAATGCAGTGCCGGTTATATATAAAAGACTATCCGCCTCTGCATAATTTTTTTTATTAAGTGTTGCATGTAGTATTGCATAGGTATCGGTTTTTAAATACATCAGCAAATCGGTTTCTTCCTCAGTAAGGCATTCATTTTCTGCCAGCAGCATATTGTTGATATCCTGAGCGCTATAGGGCAACCCTTTAAATGTGCATTGCTCATTTAAAGAAACAGTTAATGTATCTGTTACCGCTATAGAAAACAGCGAAGGAATTAAATGTTTGGTCGCATCAGTAATAGCAATATTAAATGTAACCTTATCTCTTTTGGTATACTGTGCTTTATCCGTTGATACGGTAATATGCAGGTTATTGTTTTTTATGTATACACTTCTTTCACTGAGTATGTTAAAATCTTTATCAAACAAATAAAAGGTAGATATGCCATCGGGTATTTTATCCTTGCTTACATATACTTCGTAAAGGCCCTTGCCAATGCTGGCAAATACCAGGCTGTCTTTGGTAATACCAACAATATAGGTTACTGCATTTTTTTTATATATAGAATCTTCCAGCAATACCCTTAATTTAAGACCAGCAGGTTGTTGGGTTACAGCAATTTGGCCTGCAAAAAAATTAAATTCGGGAAGTGCATAACTGATTGGTGCGCCATTCCAATTAATTATGGCTTTATATTTTCTATACCCTGATGGCTCAAAACTAAATTTTGCCAATCCGTATGCGTTGCTGGTACAATTAGCTACAGTAGTATCAAAGTTGTCTTTTACCGTAATATTTATAGCAAGTGGTATTCCATTTTTATCCGTTGCCTTTAGTGCAACTGTTGAGTTTACATTCGTCATAATAGCACCACCTTCCGGGTAAAAGCTAATAATGGGTGCATCCTGCGTGTTTATATTTTTTGGGAGTACACTGGGCAGCTTCGGATTATTTTTTTTGTCAGCAACATAAATAGGTATTACTGATATTCCGCTGTTATCCACCTCGGCCATTTGCCTGGTATATGCCCTAAGCCAATAATAACCTGCAGCAAGGGAGTCGGGCAATACTATGTTGCAATTTAGTTGTTGATTAGCTGCATCAAGTACCAGCACTTTAATAACACTGTCTTCCTGATTCACCAAATCCACAAATAAAAAATTGGATTTTGTATTAATTCGCTGCGAAATATTGTTTACCAAAAAAGTATTAAACCAAATTGTTTCCCCGGGGGCAAATACTGATTTGTCTGTTACCAGATAAGCCCGCTGGCTTTCGTGTGTTCTTATGGCTGTTACAAATTTCCCCGAAAATGAGTCAAGTATATTTTGATTACTTTGCTGCGCCTTCACAGAACAAAAGCCTATCAATAACAGCAAAACTAACAGAGTTTTATATTTCATGGCAGCAATTTTTTAACTGCAATAAATATAATACAGTTTGCCATATGGTTGCCAATATTATTACAAAGCAGCTTTAGGTTTTTCACTGGCATTACCAACAAGGTAAAAATGCTATTTGAAAAGAAGCGGTGATTAAAAGATAATTCATGATTGGCCCGGCTATTAAATATATCACTCATCGTTCGTTGCGTCGCACACTTGTACAGCAGTAATAGGTAGTAGCTTTTAACAGCCGAAACCCAACTTGCCGCAGCAGGATTGAAGTTGAGGTAATTGCCTAATTTTCTTGTTTAGTTAGGAAATTCTTTTTTAAATCGGTCCACATACTATCAAAACTTTCATCGCTGTTTTGTTTCCATTTGGCCAGTGTGTCCATCATTTTTTGTTTGCGCTCTTCTTTAGCCTGTGTAAAGAAATGGTCTATAAAAGCGCTATCCTGCTCAAAGGCTTTTTGATTATATAATTCCTTTAGCTGTTGTTCTTTTTGAATATTACTGTTAACGGTGGTTCTTTCCATTTCTTCCTGTAAACGTACTTTTTCATCGTAAGTGCCATTGGGTAATAGTGTTTTGGCTACCACCGGCATTAACTCTATTAACACTAAAATTATAATTAGCAGATAATACCTAAACTGGGCGGCATTGTTATTTTCTATAAGGTTATGCAGTGCTTCGATTCTGGTAAGAAATCCATCGTTTAACAGGGAATTAAACAATTGCTGTTCTTTAGCTTTGCTGGCTTCTATATCGGCGAGGCTGCTGTCAAGCACCGCCAGTTTGGGTTGATTGGCCGAAAGTAATTGCCTGTAATTTTCATCCAGTTTTAGGTAAGCATCCTGTTTTGCTTTGGCAATATCCTTTAAACCAATCTTGCCACTGCCGCCAGTACCATCAGTTTCTGCAATAAAATTATTGCGGGCTGCTGCTACTTCGGTGTATTGGTTGTTTTGGGTGGTTTCAATCAGGTTTTTTTGTTGCAGCAATTCAGTTTTGCGGGTGGCATATAAACTATCCAGTTGTAGTTTTTTTGCTTTTTTCTTTTGTTCATTGTCCAGTGAAATTTGCACATGTATTTCTTTGTCAAAAAGGTAAAGCAAGGCAGGTTGCGCCATAAAGGTGCCAATGGTTAAGGCCAGTAAGGCCCTTATTAAAAATGGACCTGCTTTTCTTTTATTTTGGCTATTTATGCCTTTAATTAATGCGCGGTCTATACTTAAAATAATGCCACCCATAAAAATGCCCAGTAATACAGCAGCTATTACACTGTTAACTACGGTACTAAAAAAATAACTCCAGGCTAAGGTGGCAAATAGCCAGGTACCTAATACTGACATGCCGGTAATGGCATAACGGTTACGGTCTATAGCGCAACTGGCTATAATTTCTTTTTCGGCTGTGGCCAGCCACCATAAAAATTGGGTAAATAACGAAGGTTGGTACGTTTCCCTTTGGGAAAGCGGTAGTGCTTGCTGTTGCATACAGTGGTATTACACTTGAATAAAGTTGTTGCGAATTGGTGGTTAAAGTGGGAGACTGTAAAGAAACGACAGAAATAACTGCTTAGTGTTTAAACAAGAGGTATTTCTGTGAAAATATCATTAAAATATTTGATTTTGGGGTGGTTTGTATACCCGGGCCGGCGTTTTTTATTGCCCAATTGATGAGAGAACGATGAACGGATTGCGACGCAAGTACTGCTGCCATTGGCTTTGCTGCCGGTATTACCTGCTTTTTTCCGCTTAAAAAGTAACCAAAAACTAAGGATGGCTATGTCGCTGCAATCCCTACCTTTGCCGCTCAATTTTACGTTTTACTATGAACATGGATAGAACTACGGTGATAGGTATGGTTTTGCTGGCTATACTTTTTTTTATGTTTTTCTGGTACACCAATAAACAGCAACAAGGTATTGCGGAATATCAAAAGCATATTGCCGACTCTACCAAAAAGGCCAACGACGCTAAAATAAAGCCAGCCGATAAGATAGCTGCTTTTAAAGATTCTTTACAGCGCGATACAGCCGCTAAAATATCAGCAGCCGGTAATTTTACAGATGCGGCCATTGGTACCGAAACATTAACAGTAATTGAAACTGACCTGATTAAAGCTACTTTTTCTAATAAAGGTGGTAGCCTTAAAAGTGTTCAACTTAAACAATATAAAGGGCCGGATAGCCTGCCTGTATTGTTAAGTGGCGGGGATAACGATAAGCTGGGATATACCATTAATACGGCTCCAAACCAAAGCGCAGAAACCTCAACGTTGTTTTTTGGTAATGCAGTGGTTACCAAAAATGGAGATAGTGCCCAAACCATTAGCTATACCATAAACGGGCAAGATGGCCAAAGTATTACGCACCAATATACCATCAGAAATGCCAATTATATGATTGATTGGAATATTCTGTTGAATGGTGCTGATAAATTACTTACTTCCAATGCCATGAATTTGCATTGGGATGTGCAAATGCATTTACAACAGGTTTCTCACGCATATGAAGTGCAGCAAAGCCGTTTTGTATATTATGAATCGCAGGATGGATTTGACTATTCGAGTGCAGCTTCAGGAACTTCTGTGGCTTTGGAACAACCTACCAATTGGTTTGGATTTAAGCAGCAGTTCTTTAATACTTCTATTTTATCGAAGGATAAATTTGTAAGTGGTAATGCGCAAATGACTTTACTGCCCGATACATTACCACAGCTGTTTAATGCTACAGCCACCATGAAGGTACAGTTACCTGCATCGGCTACTGCTAATGTTCCTTTGCAATTGTATTATGGCCCTAATGAATATGAAACCTTACTGGCCTATAATAACGGTATGGAAAATGTGGTTGATTTGGGTAGTGGTATTTTTTCGTTTGTAAAGTATATTAACCGTTGGGCGGTTATGCCGGTATTTAATTTCTTTGCCAGTTTTATCAACAGCTTTGGATGGGTAATTGCATTGCTTACTTTATTAATTCGTGGTGTTACTTCGCCATTAACGTATAAGAGCTATTTAAGCGGTGCTAAAATGCGTGTGTTAAAACCAGAACTGGATGCGCTGAAATTAAAATTTGGCAGCGACCAGCAAGGTTTTGCTATGGAGCAAATGAAATTATTCCGTGAAGCAGGTGTTAACCCATTGGGTGGTTGTATGCCGGCATTGTTACAAATACCTATTTTCTTTGCCTTATATAGTTTCTTTAGTTCTAATATTGGTATTCGCGGACAAAGTTTCTTATGGGTAAAAGACCTTTCTTCTTATGATGTACTGGTACATTTGCCTTTTACAGTGCCATTTAATTTTGGGGATCATATCAGCTTGTTTACGCTTACCGCTGTAGCTACCAGTTTTCTAATTTCTATTTATAATATGAGCATGACGCCTACGCAGGATAACCCTGCCATGAAGTATATGCCTTATATTTTCCCTTTTATTCTGTTGTTTGTATTTAACAGGTTGCCATCGGCATTAACCTGGTATTATACGGTATCGAATATTATTACATTGGGTATACAGTTTACTATTCAAACCTATATTATTGATCATGATAAAATATTGGCGCAAATTGAGGCTAAACGTAAAGCACCCAAAAAAGTAAGTAAGTTTCAGGAGCGGTATGGACAAATGATGGAAAGTCAGAAGAAACTGCAAGACCTTAAAGAAAAAACAAAAGGTAAGAAGTAGTATATAAAACAATAATAAAAAGGAAAGCCTGCAAACATGCAGGCTTTCCTTTTTTATGCCAATGGTCAATTATTTTAGTGAGTGGCAGTAACACTTTGTTTATGCTCTGATATTTTTTGGCTGCTTTAGCTGCGCTACTTGTTGCAGTACAAGAGTGCGACGCAAGTGTAGCCTAATAAGTATTGGCTTGCCCGGCTACAAAAAAACTATTTTCTGGTTGGGGTGTATATAAGTTTCTGGCCGTTTCTATTACCATTTGCACCAATTGATAAGTTGAATATTGCAATTCCAGTTTTTGAGGTGCCGGTGCCTGTAACCACTGTAAAATATGGTGGGTAAAATTTTTATCGATTGAAGTAACAACGGGCACATTAAATTTTTGAAGGGCCGCTGCATTGCACCATTGTTCGTACTGGCCTTTAATAGGCATACACAGCAGTTTTTTGCCCATATATAAAGCTTCGGCAGGTGTTTCAAAACCGGCACCCGTAATTACACCATGGCAATGAATTAGGCTTTGGTTAAATGCCTGGCTGCCCACCGGTATAAAGCTGATATTATCCTGCACGGTTACCTGCTTTACCGTTTTTGAAAATACCTGGAATTTGTAATTAGGTAATGCCGCTAATTGCCGTGCAATAACTTCATCAGAATAGTGCGACAGGTAAACAGTTATATATCCCTCATCAGTTGGTTTGGCTGATAGAATATCCTGTTTAATAATGGGGTTATAAATATGGGTATCGTATGCGTCAAAATGTAAACCTATATAGGCATTTGCAGTGGCATAATGGGTAAGCACCAGTTCTCCAGCAATATCTTTTTTTTGTGGCCTTGGTGTTTTTTTTGATTGGAAGCTGGCCTGATGCCCAAAACTTACTGAAGGCACCTGCTTAAGTTTACATGCCAGAGAGGTAATACTTTCAAAATCGTTTATTACAATATCGTATTGCTCAACGGGTAAGGCACGGGCTTCTTTCCAAATGCGAATTGGGTTAAATGCTTTTAGCATTTTCCAGTAATCAAGTCCACCTTTATTGCCATAGAATAAGCTAACGCCCTTACTACGGTATTTTACAGGTAAATCAAATGCCAGGTTGCTATTGCTGCCACTTAAAAAAACATCCACTTGCCCATATTGTTGAAAATAGGGCATTAGCTCCATGGCACGTGCAATATGGCCGTTACCTGTTGCTTGTATGGCGTAAAATATTTTCATAAGTGCTTATTGTGCCTTAACTGCGAGTGAAGAAATAAACATGGCCACTTCATCTGTTACCACATTTAACTGGGGTAGTTTCTTTTCTAAATTCACCACCCCATTATTTTGTGTAACAAAATTCTTTTCATCAAAATGATATATTGTCCAGGCTTTGTTATTGTATTCCAGGCTGGTTAGGTTTTCAATCCAATCGCCACTGTTTAGGTAGGTTACACTGCCATTTTCGGTGCTAATAGTTCTTTGTTGTGGTTGGTGAATATGGCCACAAATAACATAATCATATTTTTTTTCTATGGCCAGTTCTGCGGCGGTTTGCTCAAAATCGCCAATCCACGATACTGCTTTTTTAACGCTGTTCTTTACGCGTTTGCTAAAGCTCATTTTTTCACGGCCAATTAGTTTTAAACCCCAGTTAATAAAGCTGTTAAGCAGTATTAGAAAATCGTAACCGTGGCCACCCAGTTTGGCTAAAAGTTTAGCGCTGCCTTTTGTGGTGGCATCAAATACATCTCCATGAAAAATCCAGGTCATTTTGCCATTAATTTCCATCACCATTTTATCGGTAAGCAACAGATTACCCATTTGTAAATCGCTGTAGCGGCGTAGCATTTCATCGTGGTTGCCGGTAATATAAATTACCCGTGTACCTTTCGATAACAGGTTAAATACTTCCTTAATTACCTGCATATGCGATACGGGAAAATAGCGTTTGCTAAATTGCCAGCCATCAATAAAATCGCCATTTAATACCAATATTTCGGGGGATATGCTTTTAAGGTATGTTACCAGTTCGTTGGCATGGCAACCATAAGTGCCTAAATGTACATCGCTAATAACTACTACTTCAACGTTTCTACGTTCCATAGCTTTGAGGTTTTACAAAGGTCAATATGTTATATTAACTGTGTATTACCGCAATGTGATGCAATTGTAAATTTTTACAAATAAACGTTACGAAGTATAAAGGGTAAATATATGGGTCCGGCAGTTGGTAATATGGCATCTTTACTTGCGTCGCACACTTCAGGGTTCAGTCTTTATAGCAGCTTAAAACAGCCCTTATGTTAAGCTAGTAGTTTTATTCTTTGTAACAATTCAATGCAGGCCCGGCTGTTATGGTAAGGGCATTTCCAAAAACCTGCTTTATCCTGGTTAGGCATAATACTGTTGTCTGCCAAAACACCCCAATACCATTCGCCGTTAACCTTATCTATTATATGTGCCTGTATAAATTGCCAGTTTTTTAAGCAGACATGTAAATATTGTTCATTCTTTGATATCTGATAGGCATTAAAAAGACCAACCATTGCTTCGGCCTGCGGCCACCAATGTTTTTGCTGTATCAGTTCATTGGTCACTGGATGGTATTCGTACCACATGCCACCATCGGTATCTATACCTTCCATTGCAGCATTGGTAATGTGAATAGCATATTTTTTTAACCGGGTTATAAGATGGGTATCACCAATTATTTCGGCGCACTGTTGTAATAGCCATGCGGCTTCTATATCGTGGCCATAAGAAATAACATCAGGTTTTTCCTGCCACTGTTCATCAAAAAATAATTTTAAATGAAAAGTTTGGGTATTAATAAAATGGGTTACAAATAATTGCAGCAGTTCGGCTATTTTTTCTTTTAAACCAGCATCGGGCCATATTTTATAGAGGTTTGCATATGCTTCTACTACATGCAAATGGGTATTCATGGTTTTCTTTTCATTGGCATCTTTGCTGCTAAGTCTAAAATCTTCCAATGCGCCCCATTCCCTTGAAAATGCTTCAAAATATCCTTTATAGGCTGGGTCGTAACTGTATTGTTCAATACATTGGTATAGCCGGATGGCTTCATCTAAAGCAGTCTGTTTTTTTGTGGCGGCAAAATATTCACTCATGCCATAGATACAAAAGGCAAGCGCATATATTTGCTTGCGGCCATCAGCAATATTGCCTTTGGCATCAAGGCTCCAATAAACGCCTCCAAACTCCCTGTCAATAAAATATTTTTCTATGTAGTCAAATGCCCGTTCGGCAACAGGTAAATAAGCAGTTTGCCCGGTATAATTGCAGGCTGCAGAAAAGCTCCATAATATCCGGGCATGTAAAACCACACCTTTTATAGCATTCAAATCTGGCAGGTTGTTGTTATCAACACTGCCATAAAAGCCTGCATGCATGGTATCAACAGTAAAATTTTGCCAGTAATACATAATGGCACTCAGTTCATTTTCTACTGAAGCAGCAAAATCATCCAATGAGTTTTTCATTTTCTACAATTACTTTAAACGATGCCAGCTGTATACGCTTTGTTTTTTTGAATGATGCCGATAAGGGTATCAACAGATGTGGCCGAGCGTAAACCATCTTCAGGATTATTAATGGTATAATCTAATAACTGATCAATGGTAGTTAGGGCAACATGCATCCTGGTATCTGATGAAGCATAATAAATATATACTGTTCCATCATCATTGGCAATCCAGCCATTGCAGAATGCCACGTTTGAAACATCGCCTATACGTTCTTCACCTTCGGGTGCCATAAAATATCCACCGGGTTTATGAATTACTTTGGTAAGATCATTCAGATCCGTAAGAAACATATACAATACATACCGTAAACCAGCTGCTGTATTTCTTACACCATGTGCCAGGTGTAACCAGCCTTTTGTTGTTTTAATGGGGGCCGGTCCCTGCCCGTTTTTTAGCTCATATACGGTGTGGTATACTTTTTTATCCAGAATAACTTCTTCATCCACAACGGCATTTTCTATGCTTTCAGATAAACCAAAACCTATACCGCCCCCTTTGCCGGCTTCAATAAAACTGTCTTGTGGGCGGGTATAAAATGCATATTTGCCATCCACAAATTCAGGATGTAAAACTACATTACGTTGCTGTGGCGAATTGGTTTTTAAATCAGCTAAACGTTCCCATTGTTTTAAATCTTTTGTGCGTGCAATACCACATTGTGCAATGGCCGCACTTTGATCGCCGGGGTGTGCGGATGGATCTCTTCTTTCGGTACAGAACAGGCCATATATCCAGCCATCCTCATGTGCTATCAGCCGGATATCATAAATATTGGTATCAGGAATGGCTGTTTCCGGCATGATCACCGGCTCGTCCCAAAATGTAAAATTGTCAATACCATTTGGACTTTCTGCTATGGCAAAAAAGGATTTTCTGTCTAACCCTTCTACCCTTGGCATGAGGATATATTTTCCGTTGAATTTTATGGCACCTGCATTTAGTACTGCGTTTATGCCAAACCGTTCAATAAGCAATGGATTGGAAGCCGGATTAAGATCGTAGCGCCAGAATACTGGTGCATGCTGTGCAGTTAATACCGGATATTTATAGCGTTGGTATACACCGTTTGTTGCCGCTGTTGGTTCGTTTTTTTGGGTAATTAATGCATTGTACCGCTGTTGCATTTGTGCAAGTCTGGCTGTAAAATCCTGGCTCATATTTATTTGATTTGTAGGTTGGTTGCTTTTAGTTTTTTGTTGTAATTATTGCTGCGATGAAACCAGTACCCTGAAGTGTGCGACGCAAGTGCAGCTGCTTTTTGTACAGGTGCTGGTTACATAATGGCTGTTATATTAATCTTCCAGTTTGTTCCACCATGTTTGTTTAAGTATAAGCACTATAATGATGATGAGTATAATGGTAATGTATAATTCGGTTTGCATTTGCAGCACCAGGTACATGGGCAATATGGTTAAACACAGCTGTGCAATAATGCCAATTACTACATTAAACATATCTAACCAAAACCGGGTATTGGCTTTAAAACCGGGATCGCTGGCAATAACCATATCGTGTATAGGTTTCCAAAACCCCCATGGGCGCACCGTTTTATAAAATGATTGTAATACTGCAGCATCAGTAGGTGGTGCTGTGTATGTACCGATAATAGAACCTGCCAGAGAAAGGATGAAAAGCAATGGCCACCAGTACAATGGCAAGCCCGTTGTTACATAGGGCATTGCCAACGCCGCTACAATGCCTACTGCCATTCCCCAAAAAAAGCCATTGGCATTAAACCGCCACCAATACCATTTAAGACAGTTGGCTGCAACATAGCCGCCATAGAGGCCGCCCACAATCCATTGCAGAATGTCGTTTACATTGCTGGCAAAAAAACCGAAGAAAACACCCACGGCAACCACTACAATACCCGTGATATAATTCATGGATATTACTTTTTTATTGGATGCTGTAGGGTTGATATACTTTAAATAAATGTCGTTAACAATATAGGCCTGTGCTGCATTTAGTGTGCCACTGAATGTGCCCATAAATGCTCCGAGCAAGCCGGTAAGCACAATACCCAACACCCCAACAGGTAAAAAGGTATTGATGGTAGAGGGCAATATTCTTTCAAAATCGGTAACGCCATCGGGGCCTTTTAAATACAATTGGTTATAGTGTAACAGCGCTAACACTGTAAGTCCGATGATCATAGAATACCTGATGGGTAATAGGATGATAGATACGAACCCCGTCATTTTTGATGCTTCTTTTGGAGAACGGGTAGAGAGTATTTTTTGCATATCATAATTGGGTGCTGGCCCCGCCAGCGAAGCAAATACGCCCTTTAGTAACATCATAGAAAAGAAAAGGCCAAATAAACTAAAACCATCATCAGCAATTTTTTTGTTGGCTTCGGCGGCAATATTGCTCCAGTCTAAATTAAGTTGCCGGCCAAAGAAGGGGTTGCTCCAGCCATCGGGTACATTCAGCGTATTGCCGGCAAGATGTTGCATGGCAATTACGGCAATGGATATGCAGGCTACCGTCATAACTATATACTTAATTACATCGCCCAATACAATACTATGCATACCGCCAATAATAGAGTAAAACATGGCAAACAGCGTAAATACTATACCGTAAAAATGTGGTACATATTGTGGTGATACAGTAAATGGAATATAATCTTTAACAGCATCCCATGGAATAAAAATTTCCATGAACTTACCCAGGCCAACAAAGCCATACGCCAAAAATCCCAGGCAGCTAATTAGTGCAAATGCTATTACAATAATTTGTGAAGCTTTTACGCCTTTGCCAGTGTTGCCAAATCTGGTTTGTAACCATTCGGCACCAGTATTGGCATTACTTCGGCGCAACCATTTACTTAAAAACATCATTAGAAATACCTGATTAAATACGGGCCATAACCAGGGTATCCAAATGCTTTTTAAGCCATATACAAAACAAAGTGCCACCATCCACATAGTGCCGCTGATGTCGAACATATCTGATGCATCGCTTAATCCCAGCATATACCAGGGCAGGGCTTTGCCGCCCATTAGATAGCTCTCTTTATTTTGTTTTGCCCGTTTACGCATCCAAAACCCGATAAAAATCATCGTGGCCAGATAAATAAGCAAAATGGCAATGTCAACTGTTTGTAATTTCATACTAATTATTTATTATAGCATCGTTTACAGAATGATACCAGCTTAAGGACAAATGGCATCTTCCGTTGCGTCGCAATCACTTTATCTGTATATCTTTTTTCAACAATTTTAGTAGTTAAAAATACGCCCATAGTAGACACTACGGGCCCTGCTTGTTAGAGAATTAACTACACATAAGAAATCGTTGAATGGTTATTTATATAAGTTTAATTTTTTCACCTCTTTTTCCAGCAAAATCAGTTTTGTATCACAGAATTTTTTAAAATCTGCTGCTGATTGCTGGCCTGTATATGGTACATAAAATTCAATATCATCTTTTGATTTAATGCCTGCATTACGCCAGGCCAATGCATATACTAAATTGTGTGGTGCAATAGCTTTATAAAATACATCTGTCCACCAGGTGCTGTCTGGCAATTGATTATACCCAAATTCGGTTAAGGCTGGTATTTTATTGTTTTCGGCAGCTATGGCATCCAATAAGCCCAGTGTGGTATCTAGTTCTTGAGCAAAAGCCGCAGTTGGGCCCCGCTGGTAAATATCAAACCCCATAATATCTACCCATTCATTCCCCGGATATTTTTCCAGGTAAGCTGCTTTGCTGTTAAATCGGTCTGTATTATAGGCATATAAAAGATGATGCAGCCCCTTAATGTCTCTTAGGTAATGCACTGTAAACTGGTATAGTTGTTTTAGCTCCTCTGGGGTACAATTATTGCCTCCCCACCAAAACCAGTTTCCATTCAATTCATGAAATGGGCGGAAAATAACGGGTATATAATTTCCTTTAGCGGTGGTAAGAGACTGCATAAAGATTGCAACTTTATCCAGCCAGGATTTGTATAAATCATTTTTTGATCCACCTGGTAATGCAGCCGCAACACTTCCCTTTGGTGCCGGGTCCCAGGCAGATTTTCCGGTTAAGGGATTGTTTAAGTGCCAGCTAATGGTAATAACAGCGCCTCTTCCATAGGCATCTTTAATAAACTGTTGCATTTTATCAAAAGGCACACCATCTAAATTTGCTGAAGCGTTATTTTCCAACCCGCCAAGTTCCCAACCATATATGGCAGGGTAATCACCGGCAACATCTTTAATATCGCTTCTGCCGGTTTCGTATTTCCAGTTTACACCATAGGCCAGATCATCCTGATGACCAATCATAATTCCTTTATGCTGAAGTTGAAAAAGGTTATTATACAGATGTATGGTTTCTTTTGTGGCTAATTTATCACTAGGTAAAACTTTTTGTGCTTTAGCAGCATAAAGGCCAATAACTACTAGCAAAAAAGTGCAGATTGAAAATGCTTTGTTATGGCGGTGTAGCATTGGTAAAAGAAATTAATAATGGTAAAAAGCAATCAGTATTTATATTTTCAAATGTAGAGGAGTATTTGTAGATATAACAATACTATTTTATCTTTTTATTGACAATTTAAATTCAATTTAATTCACTGTCACCAATTCAAATGCTAATTTTACAGTGCAATTTTCGTGTTAGTGAATTTTTTGATAAGTAGTATTATTTTATCTTTTTGTTGAATATTATTTAACGAGTATGGCTACAGAAATTATGAGGGAAATAATTCCCCTAACCAAAAATGATTGTTTTACCATTTTTTCCCGTACAAAAACCGGCTTCGATTTTCCATTACATCAGCATGATGAATTTGAGCTTAACTTGATTTTAAATGCTCCAAACGCACAACGTATAATTGGCGATCATATTAGTGAAATTGGTGACGCCGAATTGGTTTTAATTGGGCCCAATCTGCAACATGGCTGGTTTACCCATAAGTGTACCAGTACTCATATAAAAGAAGTAACGATACAGTTTCACCGGGATATGTTTGATGAGAGGCTATTGCAGCGTAATCAACTGAGTTTTATTAAAACCATGTTCGAAAAATCCCTGCGGGGTATTCTTTTTTCCTCTGAAACCACACAACATATCCAGGAGCGGATTATGGAACTGCCCCGAAAGCATGGTTTTGATTCGGTGCTGGAGCTCATGAGTATTTTGCACGATCTGTCCGTTTCGCGCAATATGACTACACTTTCTGATGCTTCTTTTAGCAGCATAGAAAATGCCTCTTATAATAGCCGCAGGGTAGAAAAGGTAATGGAACACCTCAATAAGAATTTTGATAAGGATATCACCCTTTCTGATGTAGCTAAAATAGCTTTGATGACCGATGTGGCATTCAGCAGGTTTTTTAAAGCCAGAACCGGTAAAACATTTGTAGATACCCTAAACGAAATAAGGCTGGGTCATGCATCCCGCTTTTTAATAGAAACCACTGAGAGTATTACAGAAGTAGCCTATAAATGCGGGTTTAATAACATGAGTAATTTTAACCGAATTTTCCGGAAGAAGAAAAACTGCACCCCAAAAGAATTTAGGGAAACCTATAATGCCATGGGTGTAAGGGCATTTATTTAAGAATGTAACCACTAACTTTATCCGTTCTTAGCATTTCTATTTATCACTTATTTATTATCCTTTATGAAAAAAAATTTGCTTGCTTTTTTGCCATTTCTACTGCTGTGTATAACAGCGCATGCGGCTATAAGGTTGCCCAATATTCTAAGTAATAATATGGTGCTGCAGCAGCAATCAACTGTAAAGCTCTGGGGCTGGGCTGCACCGGCAGAGAAAATTCTTGTAACCACTTCCTGGAATAATAAAACAGATACGGTAATTACCACCCGGGATGCCAACTGGATGCTTACTGTACAAACACCTGTTGCAGGCGGCCCGTATACAATTAGTTTTAAAGGAGAAAATACCGTAGAACTTACCGGCATATTAATTGGTGAAGTTTGGGTTTGCTCTGGCCAATCCAATATGGAAATGCATTATGGCTGGGGTTTGCCCGATATTGGTGCTGCATTACCCACTTGTAAAAATAATAATATCCGGTTCTTTTATATTCCTAAAACCACTGCTGGCGCACCACAGGAAAATTGCGATGGCGAATGGGTAACCTGCGATTCAAATACCTTAAAATCTTTTAGCGCCGTTGGTTATTTTTTTGGCAAAAAATTAAACGATTCTTTGCAAGTGCCCATTGGCTTAATTAACGCCAATTGGGGCGGTACATCTGCTGAAGTGTGGACTGAACCATCTGCAATTGCCAATGATGAGGCACTAAAAACTGCGGCTGCTAAAATTGAACCATGGGATTGGTGGCCTTATAAACCCGGCACCACCTTTAATGGTATGATTAACCCAATTACCAATTTTAATATTGCCGGAAGCATTTGGTACCAGGGCGAAGGCAATACTGCAGCACCCAATACCTATGCTAAATTATTATCTACCATGATTGGCACCTGGCGCAAAGCTTGGGGAAAGGATTTCCCATTTTATTATGTGCAAATTGCACCATTTAATTATGGCGAAAAATATGCATCTGCTATTGTTAGGGAGCAGCAAACTTTGGCATTAAGTTATCCCAAAACCGGTATGGCAGTAATTACAGATTTAGTTGATAACATCAAAGACATTCACCCAAAGAACAAACATGAGGTTGGTTATAGACTGGCCGCCTGGGCACTGGCCGAAACATATAACAAAACCGGTTTTGTATATAAAAGTCCCATGTATAAAAGCATAGATGTTCAAAAGGGGAAAGCTGTGATTAGTTTTAATTACATCAATGCAGGGTTGGTGATAAAAGGTCCTCAAATTACAGAATGCTTTATTGCAGGTGCCGACCAGGTTTTTTATCCGGCGGAAGCAACTGTAAGTAAGGGGCAGTTAATTGTATCAAGTAAACAGGTGACTGCACCCGTGGCGGTACGCTTTGGGTTTAGCAATAAAGCTATTGGTAACCTTTTTAGTATAGAAGGTTTGCCGGTAAATCCTTTTAGAACCGATGATTGGCCAATTGATATTAAAGCTAAAGACCAGTAAAATGTATGAATAATAAAGAAGCATTCAAATGCCAAGGTGTTTGAATGCTTTTTTATTTATGTATCCCGCCTCAATGTAATAAGCTGCCATAAAAACAGAACGATGAAAGGATTGCGACGCAAGAGCCGATGCCCATTGATTTACAGCTGGTATCACCACTTGTATTTTTAGAAGCGAACAGGGATAAAATGATGCTGTTGTACGCTTGCTTGGCAGATAAGCTATAATTTTACCCAAAGTTTAATACATGGACAAAGCCTCTGGTGCAGTGGATGATTTGGTGAAACAATACCTTGGTAATAATAACAGCCGCATAGAAAAATTGCCGCAAAGTGGTAGCGATAGAATTTATTTCAGGGTGTTTGAAGGCAATAATACCCTGATTGCCACGTATAGCGATAACGTAAAAGAAAACGACACATTTATACAATTTTCTGCTCATTTTAAAGCCTTGCAATTGCCGGTGCCTGCAGTGCTGGCCGTTAATACAGCACAAACGGCTTACCTGCAGCAAGATCTTGGCCATGCCTCTTTATTAAATCAATTAGAACATTATGGCCAAAACGAAATAGTATTTACTCTGTTTAAAAAAAGCCTGCAACAGCTGGCATATATGCAAATAAAGGGGCATGCCGGTTTTAATTATAACTGGTGTATAACAGCCAAAGAATTTGGCAAACAGGCCATTATGAGCGATTTGCTGTATTGTAAATATTATTTTTTAGATACACTAAAACTGCCTTACGATAAACAGGCATTACTGGATGATTTTGAAAATCTGAGTACTTATCTTACCCAAACAGAGTATAAATATTTTATGTTCCGCGATTTTCAAAGCAGGAATATAATTGTGAATAATGACGAAGTGTTTTTTATAGATTTTCAGGGCGGCATGAAGGGTGCATTGCAATATGATGTGGCCAGTTTATTATGGCAGGCCAAAGCTGAATTAAGTGATGAATGGAAGCAAAACCTGCTACACTTTTACATAGACACTATTGATGGCTTATTGGATAAACCTGTAAACAGACCACTATTTGTACAACAATATGATGGCTATGTACTTATACGCTTATTGCAGGTACTGGGCGCCTATGGTTTTAGGGGATTGTTTGAACGTAAAGCCCATTTTCTTTCCAGCATACCACTGGCTTTAAAAAACCTGCAAAGCTTTTTAAGCCAAACACCCAATCGCCTGCCCTTGCCTGAGTTTGATAAAATCCTCGCCATTATAAGTTCCGATGAAATGATTAGCCGGTTTACTCCCGTGCAGGCCAATGCGCAAACCCCATTGGTGGTAACCATAAAAAGTTTTTCGTATAAAAAGGGGATACCAGCAGATGCCAGTAGCAATGGAGGAGGATTTGTTTTTGATTGCCGCGGCATTTTAAATCCAGGCCGTTTTGATGAGTATAAAAAATTGTCGGGAAAGGATAAACCGGTTATCGATTTTCTGGAACAGCAAACCCAAATGATTCCATTTTTAAACAGTGCATTTGATATGGCCGATATTTCGGTAGAAGACTATATTAAAAGGGGTTTCAGTAGTTTGTGTATCAATTTCGGGTGCACCGGCGGCCAGCACCGCAGTGTATATGGTGCCGAACAAATGGCCCGTCATTTAAAAAATAAATATAAGGTTAGCATTGTTTTAGAACATACTAATCAACAGAATTGGGTAAAGTAAACCAGTGTGTGGCCGGCTGTAGTACATAAATGAAGCAGCCGTTGCGTCGCACTACGTTCATCGTTCGGTACAATGGGCAACAAAAGCAAACAATCTAAAAAGCGTCGCTTATAATGAAAGCAATGATACTGGCAGCAGGTTTGGGTACCAGGCTACAACCCTTTACACTGCATCATCCCAAAGCACTGGCAATAGTAAATAATAAAACCTTGCTGCAAAGAAATATAGAGTACCTGCAGCAATATGGCATTAGAGATGTGGTAGTAAATGTGCATCACTTTGGTCAGCAAATCATCGATATCATCAATGCCAACAATGGTTGGGGCAGTGCCATTACCATTAGCGATGAAACTGATGTAGTATTGGAAACAGGTGGCGGATTGCTAAAAGCTGCGCCCTTATTAGCAGATGCTGATCCCTTTGTATTGATGAATGTAGATATTTTAACTGATTTGCCTTTAAGCGATATGATGGCATTTCATACTGCCAAACAGCCACTGGCTACATTGGCCACTACTGGCAGGCAAACGTCCCGTTATTTCCTGTTTAACGAAGCGGATGTTTTATGCGGGTGGAGAAATATAAAAACCGGGGAAGAAAAAATAAGTAAAAAAGCTACTATTTATCAGCAAAAGGCATTTAGCGGTATTCATATCATCAGTAACCGCATTTTTAACTTAATTAACCGGCAGGGGAAATTTTCAATAGTCGATGCATATCTGGAGCTGGCTAAGGCCAATCCTATCTGTGGTTTTGATCATTCCAATTCCCAATTTATTGATGTTGGCAAACCCGAAAGCCTGGAAAATGCCAGCCTTATATTTAAATAGCAGCGGTTTGAAATACTGGTAACAAAGGTAAATTTGGAAACTTAGCATAAATTATACTACATTTGCAAAGGAAAAAATGCAGCAGAAGGGAACGACAATCGTTCCCTTCTCTTTTTACCATATGGCAACAGATACACTTATACAACATATTGAAACGCTGGTAAACACCATGCTGGCAGACGAGCCTGAGTATTTTTTAGTTCAGGTAAAAATTAAGCCGGTTAACAATATCAAGGTGTTTTTGGATGGTGATAATGGTATCACTATTGAGAAATGCGTAAGGTTCAACAGAAAATTATACAAAACCATTGAAGAGCTGGCGCTGTTTAATGAGGGTGATTTTTCTTTGGAGCTGTCATCTCCAGGAGTAAGTGAACCACTTAAATTAATAAGACAATACACAAAAAATATAGGCCGGTTTGTGGAAGTACTTTTTATAGATGGTACTGCAAAAGAAGGTAAGTTAATGCAGGTACTGGAGGAAGATATTATGATTGAATCTACAGAAGGCAAGGGCAAGAAAGCAGTAACACAACAATTGGTAATTCCATTAATAAGTATCAAATCAATAACAGTTCAAATTAAATTCTAAGTTTTGCGGATGGGTATCCGTATTTAAAATTTCGAGATATGGCAAGTATTAACTTAATTGAGGCGTTTCAGGAGTTTAAAGATGCAGAAAATATAGATCGTCCTACTTTAATGAAAGTAGTAGAAGATGTATTTAAAACCTTACTCCGTAAAAAGTTTGTATCTGATGATAATTTTGATGTTATTGTAAATGCTGAAAAAGGTGACCTTGAAATTATTCGTCATAGAATGATTGTTGAAGATGGCGAAGTAATGGATCCTTTGGCGGAAGTGGCTTATAGCGAAGCAGTAAAAATTGAACCCGATTTTGAAGTTGGGGAAGAATTATATGAGGAAGTAGATATTCTTGATTTTGGTCGCCGCGCTATTTTGGCAGCCAAACAAACACTTGCCAGCCGTATTGGAGATTTGAAAAAGAATGTGTTATTAAAGAAATACAGCGATAGAATTGGTGAAATCATCACTGCAGAAGTATACCAGGTATGGAAAAAAGAGGTGTTATTATTGGATGAAGAAGGAAATGAATTGATTTTACCTAAGTCTGAACAAATACCACAGGATTATTTCAAGAAGGGAGAAAATGTACGTTCTGTAATCAGACGTGTGGATCTTAAAAACAATGCACCTGTTATTATTTTAAGCCGCACCAGTCCTGAGTTTTTAAATAAATTACTTGAAATTGAAGTGCCTGAAATCTTTGATGGTTTAATCACCATTCGAAAAATTGTAAGAGAACCAGGCGAAAGAGCAAAAGTAGCTGTAGAAAGCTTTGATGACAGGATTGATCCTGTTGGTGCCTGCGTAGGTATGAAAGGTAGCCGTATTCATGGTATTGTAAGAGAACTTAAGAATGAAAATATTGATGTAATTAATTGGACAAGTAATATCCAATTGTTGATTCAACGTTCATTAACTCCGGCCAAAATCAGTTATATGGAGTTGGATAATGAAACCAAACATGCTGATGTATATCTAAAGGCAGATCAGGTTTCTCTGGCTATTGGTCGTCGTGGTGTAAATATTAAACTTGCCTGTGAGTTAACTGGCCTGGATATTGATGTATTCCGCGAATCAGAAGGTGGAGAGGAAGAGTTTGATATTGACCTTGCTGAATTTACCGATGAAATTGAACCATGGGTAATTGAAGAATTAAAAAGAGTAGGATGTGATACTGCCCGCAGTATTTTGAATTTAAGTCCTGAAGAACTGGAAAGAAGAACAGATCTTGAGATAGAAACGATCCTTGATTTGAGAAGAATTTTACAGGAAGAATTTGACAGGGAATAAGCTAAGAAGGGAAGAAATTGATCTTTGTATTTTTAATGATGTTAGTTTGGTTTATACCCAATCAATTACACAGTAAGCATAATGTGAATAGTTGGGTGTAACTTTACACAACTATTCCGGTATGGGGAATAGTGTGGCAACCAAACAATCGAGCCGAAAAAAAGTACCGGAAGGGTACAAACAATAAAAAGAACTGAATGTCAGAATTGAAATTACCCAGATTATTGGCAGCGGCCAAAGAGTTTAATATTGGTCAGGATACTTTAATAAGTTACCTGATAAGTAAGGGCTTTAATAAAGATGAACTTTCTCCTACAGCAAAGTTGACGGAAGATATGTACCGTTCTTTGCAAAATCAATTTCAAAGTGATAAAGTTGCCAAAACCAAGGCAGATCAGATAGAAATACCTAAAAGTGCGGCTCAGACTGAGAAAAAGAGAAGAGATGAAGAAGAGGTTGTGTTTAAGAAGGAAGAGGCAAAAGTTATAAAGGCACCGGAACCGGTTATAGAACCAGTAGTAGAAGAGAAACCGGCACCTGTTGTTGAAATTATACCTGAAACACCTATTGTAATACCAGCTGAAATTATCCCAACTCCGGTAGCTGAGCCGACAATAGATTTGCCTTTATCAACCGAGCCTGAAATTACCAAGATAGAAGCTCCGGAATTAGAAGGACCAAAAACATTGGGAAAAATTGATCTTTCTGCAATCGATTCTTCTACACGACCTAAAAAAGTAGTAAAGAAAAAGACAGAAGAAATCGAAGAATTACCTGTTGCTGAAACGAGTGAGGCTGTTGAACATGCTGCGGTGGTAGAAATTGAACATACAGCAGAAGAAACCCATGTGCATGATGATGAGGATGAAGCCGATTATGAGGAGGAGGATACAGAAGAGTTGAGTAATGCGCCAATAATAGAAAATATTAAGGCCGAGAAATTGGAAGGCCCCAAAATTTTAGGCAAAATTGAATTGCCTGTTGATAATGATACACGCCCTAAAAATTCATCATCCGCATTAAGAGATGAGAAGCGGAAAAGAAAACGTATTCCTATTGATAAGAAGGGTGATAATAAACCTGGCACTGGAGATAACCGCGACAGAATTAAAAGAGATGGTCCTCCGGGTCAGCAAACAGGGCAACAGCTTCAAAATAAAAGACCAGAGCCACCCAAAGAGCCACGTGTTGGATTACAGATACAAAAAGTTGGTGATCGTCCTGCTCGTACGGATGACAGACGCGGCGGTGCAGGTAATAGAGACAGACGTGGTGGCGGAAGAGATACTACCAAGCGTGAAGAGAAGGAAATAGACCAGAAAGAAATTCAGGAAAAAATACGGGAAACCCAGGCCAAACTTGCTGGATCAGGTGGACGTGGTAAAAGCCTAAAAGCCAAATACCGCAGAGAGAAGCGACAGGAGAATGCTGATGCAATGGGCGAAATGGGCGAGGACAACAAATTACAGGTAACAGAGTTTGTAACTGTAAGCGAATTGGCTAACCTGATGGATGTAAGCTTTGCCGAAGTGATTGGCAAATGTATGGGCTTAGGTATCATGGTATCTATTAATCAACGTTTAGATGCGGAAGTAATTGAACTGGTATCAAGCGAATTTGGATATGAAGTGGAATTTATTGGTGTGGAAGATGCCGATGAAGAAGACTTTGATGACGATGATAGTGAGGAAAACCAGAAATCAAGAGCACCGATTGTTACCATTATGGGTCACGTAGACCATGGTAAAACATCATTGCTGGATTATATCAGGAGTTCTAAGGTAGTAGCTGGTGAAGCTGGAGGTATTACACAGCATATTGGTGCTTACGAAGTAGAAATTGCAAATGGTAAACATATTACCTTCCTGGATACCCCTGGTCACGAGGCATTTACGGCCATGCGTGCACGTGGTGCGAAAGTGACGGATATTGCGGTAATTGTGGTTGCTGCAGATGATGCTGTGATGCCTCAAACAAGGGAAGCTATTAGCCATGCACAGGCAGCTAATGTACCTATGATATTTGCAGTGAATAAAATTGATAAGGATGGCGCTAACCCCACAAAAATTTATGAGCAACTTTCGCAAATGAATTTATTGGTAGAAGAATGGGGTGGTAAATACCAAAACCAGGAAATTTCTGCCAAGAAAGGTTTGAATGTAGACCTGTTGCTGGAGAAAATATTATTAGAGGCCGAATTGCTTGATTTGAAAGCTAACCCGGATAAGGAAGCTGTAGGTACTATCATTGAAGCATCGTTAGATAAGGGTCGTGGTTATGTTGCTACTGTACTGGTACAAAATGGCACATTGAGAAACGGCGACCTGATTGTTAGCGGACAATATTTTGGTAGGGTAAAAGCCATGCTGAATGAACGTAACCAACGCATACAGGAAGCGCCACCAGCCACACCGGTACAGATACTTGGTTTAAACGGTGCCCCACAGGCAGGTGAGAAATTTAAAGTATATGTAGATGAGGCAGAAGCTAAAGAAGTAGCAGTAAAACGTGCTCAAATAGTACGTGAACAAGGCCTAAGGGCAAGAAAACATATTACCCTTGATGAAATTGGACGCCGATTGGCATTGGGTAACTTTAAACAACTGAACCTGATTATTAAAGGTGACGTGGATGGTTCCGTTGAAGCATTGAGCGATTCATTACAGAAATTATCTACTGATGAGATCATTGTTACTGTGGTTCATAAAGCTGTAGGTCAAATCTCTGAAAGTGATGTATTGCTGGCTACAGCATCTGATGCCGTAATTGTGGCATTTAACGTTCGACCATCCAGTCAGGCTGCAAGGTTGGCTGAGAATGAAGGTGTGGAAATTAAGATGTACTCTATTATCTATAACGCTATCGAGGAAGTGAAGAGCGCTATGGAAGGTATGTTGGAACCGAAGATACAGGAGAAGATTACCGCCAATGTTGAAATACGCGAAGTGTACAAGTTTGATAAAGCTACGGTGGCCGGTTGCCAGGTTATTGAAGGTAAAATTAGCCGTAATAGTAAAATCCGTATAATTCGTGATGGTATTGTAGTGTATCCGCTGGGCGAAGGCAATGCTGAGCTGGGATCGCTGAAGCGTTATAAGGATGATGTGAAGGATGTACCAACAGGTATGGAGTGCGGTTTAACTATTAAAAATTATAATGATATAAGGGTGGGCGATATTGTAGAAGCTTACGAAGAAGAAGAAGTAAAACGTACGCTTTAAAAGCTGCATAGCATTGATGCCGTACAAGTGTGCGACGCAAGTAAAGCCTCAGGCTACTTAATTGGCCGGGCAACCCAAAAAATAATACAGCAAATACCTAAAACAATTAGCCCATGTGGCTAATTGTTTTGTTAAAAGCATAACCCAGGCATATTTGCTTGGTGCTATTCTCTATTTTTGATACTTATATGTTTTTTATGAAGAAATTATTATCTGTTGTTTGTTTGGCATTGGTTGTTACACCGCTTTTTACAATTGCCCAAACACAGCGTGTGGTGGCTGATAAAATTATTGCACAGGTTGGTGACAGGATTATTCTTAAGTCCGACATTGACAATGCAATTATTGACACCAAACGCCAGGATCCCGAAGCAGCTTTGCCTGCAAATGCCAATTGTTTGTTTTTACAGGGCCAGTTAATTCAAAAAACACTGGTGTTACAGGCAGAAAAGGATTCCTTGTTGCTGGAAGAAGATGAGCTGGAAGCTTTACTGGATAATAAAATCAGGTTTTTTATCAGCCAATACGGCTCTCAGGATATGTTGGAGCAAATTGCAGGACGTACTGTTTACCAGATTAAAGAAGACCTGCGCCAACCATTTAAAGAAAGAACCCTGGCCGAGAAAATGCAGAACAAGATTCTGGATGGCGTAAAAATTTCGCCTAATGAAGTAAAAGAGTTTTTTAATAAAATACCCAAAGACAGTTTACGGTATTACGAAAGTGATGTAGAGGTAAGCCAGATAATTTTGCTTCCCAAAGCCAATAAAGACCTGGAAGATTTTGTGGCTGCCCAGTTACTGGATATGAAACGCCAGGTAGAAAGCGGCGCCAAAAAATTTGACCAGCTGGCCAGATTATACACCGATGACCCCGGTAGCAAAGAAACTGGTGGACAATACAGCATTAACCGTGTAGATAAAGCCTGGGATCCAACATTTGTTTCGGCAGCTTTTAAATTAAAAGAAGGGCAGATATCACCGGTTATTAAATCAAAATTTGGTTTACATATTATTCAAATGGTTAGCCGCGCAGGTGATGATGCTGTAGTTAGGCATATTCTTAAAATACCACCGGTAACAGATGTGGAAATTAAAGAAGGAGTTGCCAAATTGGATAGCATCCGCACCAGAATTATATCAAACGAGTTTTCTTTTGCAACTGCTGTTAACAAATACAGCGATGACGAAAACAGCAAGTTTACAGCAGGCTTTTTTACAGGCAGGGATGGATCTACCTTTGTAACTATCGATGAATTAGATAAGGATGCCGTAGTTGCTCTTAAAAACCTGAGCGTTGGAGATATTTCAAAACCCCAAAGCTATACCGATGAGCGTGGCCGTAAAGCTGTTAGAATATTGTTCTTAAAAACCAGAACGGAACCCCATATTGAAAATCTGAGAGACGATTACAATAAGCTGGCCCAACGTGCACTGGAAGCTAAAAAGCAGGTGGTATTGGAAAAATGGTTTAAAGAACATATTCCTAATTACTATATTATGGTAGACCCCGAATTTAATACCTGCAGTAGTATCGATGAATGGCTGCATGCCGCGAGCACTACCAACAGATAATGAAACAATAAATACATTACACCCTGCCTCAAAAGCAGGGTTTTTTATGCAATAAATGTGTATCTAATCAGCTAAAGTGGTCACCTCATCGCCGCTTGTGTCACTCACTTCAGGGTTCCTCATTTATGGCAGCAAAAAAGGTGGCAATGCAATAGTCTAACAAGTTAAAACCCGCAATAAAGCTGGATTAAATTGTTAGGTTTAATTTTGCATAATACCCTTCAAAGGGTATTGCCAGCAAATCAATATCCCCTAACTTTCAGTAAAATTCACAGATATGTATAAGAATATTTTAAGCCTGTTTGCCCTTGTTATGATAGCAATGGTATCATTTGGTCAACCCACAAAAACGGCTACCGATTTGTATAATGATGGTATAAAATTAATGGACGATGAAAAGTATAAAGAAGCCCTTATACTATTTAAAGCAGCCATTGCAAAAAAGGCAGATTATGCCGATGCCTACTACGAGGCTGGCTGGTGTTCAAACGAACTGGAAGCCTATACTGATGCAGTAACTTTTTTGGATAAAGCCATTAAATTAAAACCCACCGAAGCAAAGTATTACTTTGAATTTGGCTATGCCCAGGAAAATAGCGACAAGGTAGAGCAGGCTATTAAAAGCTATACAAAAGCCATTGAAATTTATCCTGAGTACTACAGCGCCTACCAGCGAATTGGAGACATTTATTACGATCAGGAAAAATATGATCTGGCTTTCGATAATTATACCCATTACCTTGAAAGCGAGAATGCCGATAATTATTATAATTACCGCGCCGGTTGGTGCCTGAACGAACAGGAGAAATATGAAGAAGCCCTGGAGTATTTAGATAAATACCTGCCCGAAGAAGATGATGAAATTGCCAAAAAATACGCCGAAATTGGCTATGCGAACTATAAACTCGACAAAAGCGATGACGCCATTGATGCCTATAAAAAGGCACTGGATGTAAAAGAAGATTATGGTACTGCTTTAAGAGGGCTGGGTAATGTATATTACGATACTGAAGACAATTACGATATGGCTGTAGATTATTACGAAAAGGCCATTGATAAAGATGAAAAAAATTCTAAGTATTGTTATTACAAACTGGGCTGGTTGTACAATGATGCGGAAAGATATGATGATGCAGTAAATGTACTGCTAAAAGCCATCGACTACGACGAAAAGGACGCCGGAAACAGAGAAGAAATTGGCTATGCATACTATATGCAGGATAAATACACTGATGCCATTACACAACTAAATAAAGCCATTGAGTTAGATCCAAAATCTAAACTGGGCTATTATTACAAAGGCTTATGTTATGTGGCACAGGATAATAAATCTATGGCCATGGACGTATACAAAAAACTAAAAGCCATTAACGAAGACCAGGCAGCCAAACTGCTAAAGAAAATTAATGGAGAATAATATTGACGGTTAATTACAACAAAAAGCCACAGCATTTACTGTGGCTTTTTGTTGTAAAACTATCTTATTAATTATTGGCCCTGCGCCAAACTATATGCTTTTTTATCGCCCCACATTAGTAGCAGTTCCGATGAGCAGATCTTAAAATTACCGCTCATACTTACATACAGGCCCAGTACATCCTGCTGGTTTAATGGAAAATCGTCAATACTTTCAAAACGAACATTGTATTGGTTTACCAGGTTGGTAAATACAGATCCTGTTGGCCAAACCTGTGTACCCCTGTTGCTGATATTGATTAGTTTAAACTTAACACCCGCATGGCGCATACATTTATTGGCAATGGTTATAGGTTGTTCGTTGCTCTCAATAAAAAAGTCTACACCTACAATTTTTTCAATACCCACTTCGGTTGATTCCATCATGGAGTTTTTCTCCAGTGTAAAATGAGTTTGTGTGGTGGGCATATCCGGTAACATTGGTTTGGCGCCAATTTCGGGGCTCTTGCCAAAATTGCCAATTATTGCTGCGGCATATTCTGTAGTATTAAGGGCCGTAATGGCTTTGTCGCCAAAGTCGCCGGTATGTATACCTTGTTCCAAAGTGTACAATAAGGCATTTTCAATAATGGCTGCAATCTGCATTAAACCAAGATGTCTTAACATGCCAATACCACTTAAAAGCAAAGCGGTAGGGTTGGCAATATTTTTACCGGCAATATCCGGTGCGGTACCATGTACTGCTTCAAAAATACAAATATGATCACCAATATTGGCCGATGGGGCAAAACCCAAACCACCTACCAAACCTGCACAAAGGTCGCTTACAATATCGCCCTGTAAATTGGTTAGTACAACCACATCAAATAAATCGGGGCGGGTAACCAGTTTCATACACAGGTCATCTACAATTACATCATCGGCTTTAAGTTCAGGATATTCTTTGGCCACTTCGTAAAACACATCCAAAAACAAACCATCCGTAATTTTCATGATATTGGCTTTGTGGCCACAAGTAATACGTTTGGTGCTTTTTTTCTTTGCCATTTCAAAGGCATAGCGTATTACCTGCTCACTGCCGGGGCGGGTAATAAAACGGCGGCTTAAAGCCACATCATGGGTAAGCATATGCTCTACACCGCCATATGTATCTTCTATATTCTCCCTAACAATAGTAATATCAATAGGAATACCTGCTTTACTAAAAACAGTATCTACTCCATGCAGGGTTTGAAACACCCTTTTATTTGCATAAGTATTCCAGGTTTTGCGGGCAGTAACATTTACACTTTTCACCCCTTTGCCCTTAGGCGTTTCCATAGGGCCTTTAAATAAAATACCCAGCGATTCTATAGCCTGCTGTGCTTCGGGTGTCATCCCATTGCTATAGCCCTTATCAAATACCCACTTACCCATATCTACAAACTGATATTCAATAGGCACATGGGCGGCATTAAAAATATTTAAAACGGCATCCATAATTTCCGGGCCTATACCATCGCCTTTAGCTACAGCAATTTTTGTCATACGGTGATTTTTTATAGTGAAGTGTGCTGCAAAATTAAGGGCTGCAGCCTAAGTATGCCGTTAAATTAAAAACTAAATTTTCAAAATACAGCAAGGGCAGGGGCTATTATTAAAAAGGGGAGTAATTTATAAAATGGTAAGTATGGGCCCGGCAGTATAATAGCTATTAAACTTCCCTTGCGTCGCACACTTGTACTGCAGTTATAACAGGCAGCTATTACAGCCAAAATAATTACTGCGGTAAACTCTATATAAAGGGCCATTGCAGTTACAAAAAACAGGTATGATTTTACATTTTGCTAATCCGCCCTTTCACACTCCACTAATAAAAGCGCCTACTATTCTATTCTTAAACTCTTCACCGGATTTGCAACAGCCGCATTTATTGCCTGAAAGCTAATCGTAACCAGGGCAATTATAATTGAAATAAATCCGCCTACAGCAAATAACCACCAACTAATGCTAATGCGATAAACATAATCCTGCAACCACTGATGCATAAAATACCAGGCAATAGGCGTTGCAATTACAAAAGCAATCGTAATAAGTAGGATAAATTCCTTGGAAAATAAATACACAATATTGGCAGATGTTGCTCCAAGAACTTTACGAATTCCAACTTCTTTAATTTTTTGCGCCGCCATAAACGATGCCAAACCATATAATCCCAAGCAACTAAGAAATATAGCTATGGCTGCAAAAATTTTATATAATTGAGATAACTGACTTTCCTGTTTATAAAAACTGGCAATCTTCTCATCTAAAAACCGGTATTCATACACATAATTTGGAAATGTTTGCTGCCATAGTTTTTTCACATGCCCCATGTTAGCCGCAATATTAGTTGTAGCCAGTTTAATAGAAGCCTGACGGTACATGGTAGAATTGGTGGATATAAGTAATGGCGAAACAGTTTGCCTTAAAGATCTGTCATTAAAATCCTTCAATACACCAACAATAGGGCATTTAATCAGGCCTCCCATTATACTTACTTCCTTGTTCAATATATCTTCAGGTTTGGTAAACCCTAAACTTTTTACGAATGATTCATTCACTAAAAATTCTCTTGTCCAACCAGAAGGCTGCAAATTTCTACCAGCTATCAATTGCAATTTATAAGTTGGTACATAGTCATTATCAGCAAATTTGGTAATCACTGGAAAATCTTCCTCCTTAATCGAATTGTCAAATGTAAATGTGGTAAATACATTATTATTATCCTCTATCGGCGCGGTGGAACAGAAGCTTACCGATTCCACTCCATTTTTCAATAATTGTTGTTTTAAATAATCAGTAAGCTTACCGCCCGTACTATCCGGACGAAAAGGAATATTTACTACCGCCTCCTTATCAAAGCCCAATGGCTGATCCATGAAATAGTTCATTTGTTGTACAATAACAAGTGTACCAATTATCAATGCCTGCGCAATAATAAATTGAAACACCACCAACCCTCTTCTTAACGAAATTCCCCTGTTGGTATGTACCGTGAATTTGCTTTTTAAAGCAGTAACCGGATTAAAACCAGACAATACAATTGAAGGATAAAAACCGGCAAGTGCCGTTACAACCACTGTTACCACCAAAAGAAAAAGCATAACGGAAGTGTTGGTAAGCAGGTTTAACGACAGCGAAAGTTCTAACAGCTGATTTACATATGGTAAGGCAAATTGCGTAATTGCAGCTGCAAATATCACGGCAATGGTAACTATCAAAAAAGTTTCAACAATAAATTGCATTTGCAATTGAAATCTATTACTCCCCAGTACTTTTCTTACACCAACTTCTTTTGCCCTGTTAACGGCCTGAGCAGTAGAGAGATTAATAAAATTAACGCAGGCAATTAACAATATAAATGCCGCAATCAGCCACAACACATTTAGCAACTGTTTACTAATCATTTTATTACTGTAATTACCCGTTTGAGTGTCATAATGTACAGCATTTAATGGCTGTAACATTTGAATATCCTTACTGTCTGCAGGTAATACCTTTCTTGAGTAAGCGCTTAGCTGATTATTAAAGTTGTCAACTGAAATATTTGGAGGTAATAAAACATAGCAGCCAAAATCAGGTGCTGTTCCGTTCCAATCGGGTTGTTGAAACCCATATTGTTTGTCACCTGTAAAATCTGTTCCATAAGCCACCACCAATTTTAGCTGAAAGTCTGTATTTGCAGGAATGCTTTCCAAAATACCCGAAACTTTTAGTGCAACCGGCGGAAACTGAAACAATCCTGCCCCCATACTATAATAGCCGGTTAGCTTAATTGTTTTACCCATCGCAGTATGCCAGTCACCAAAATAGGTGTTAGCAATCTCTTTTGTAAGCAATACATTATTCGGATCTTTTAGCGATGCATAAGAACCTGTAAGCAGGGGAAAATCAAATATTTTAAAGAACGATGGCGATGTATAAAATACCCCGCTTTCTTCTTTAAAATTCTTTATAGGGGTACCATTATCATCCACCACCTGTAATTCATCATTGTGGCTTGCATATACCGGTGCCACCTGTTCTAGTTGCGGAAACGCAGTTTTCAATCCTTCGGGCATTGGAAAAGGCACATTTTTTCCATAAGAAACAGTTCCTGCATCAGCGTGGTGGAATGCTGTTAAAACCCGGTACACACGATCTTTATTTGTATGAAAATTATCAAAGCTGGTCTGAAATTGTATAATAATAAAAATCATCATACAAACAGCAATACCCACCGATAATCCGGCAATATTAATAATTGTGTAATTCCAGTTACGGGTTAAACTTCTAAAGGCGGTTTTAAAATAGTTACTAACCATAAACAAGTGATATTCAATTTAAAAGCACTATTCAAGTGCCAGTTTACTATTTATATGAGCTTCAATTAATTGGTGTCAATCCCAACATTTCCGGTGTACGTTTTTGATACAGTCCTGTTCGTTTTTGTTACAAGATTACTGTCCCCATCGATTCCAAAATGCATTAAGGAAGTGGCAATAATGTATCAGCATTATTTAATGCTATTTCAGCTGTCAATTGCAATTTATCCATCAAATAATATGTTGAGGCTTGTTTGAACCCGGCAATCCAATTCCTGTTCAGCTATTCTTGCGTCGCACTCTTGTGCTGTTGGTAATGCTATGCAGCTTTTTTAAATATGCTGTAAAAATTATTATATGTCTTACTCAAAACTGTGTATTGCAGTAAAAGAAGGAATCCTTTGCAGCGCATAACAAATAGTTATCTATTCCCCGGTATAGGGGTCGCTTATTTTTTTTGACTCATAATTAATATCATCAAAATGTACTTCGCATTTTTCACCAAGTGGAGATTGGGCCAAAAAGCCAATTCTTATTGGCTTAACAGTATTAAATTGTAAATGCCTGATCAATAACCAATTTTTACTGTCAATGGAATAGTATAAAGTAATTACATTGTCGGCCCTGGCAATTTTATAATACACTTTGTTGCTGGTTATTTCGGCAGAATTGCAATCATCCGAAATGTCTTTGGTTACTACACTCACCACCCTTCTGGCACCGGTATAGTCTTTTTCAAAACAAAATTTTATCCAGTGTAAACTATCCTCCATAAGCACAATGGCACCCCCATCCCATTTGCTTGAAAAGGAATGCTGGATGGAACTTGATAATACAAAATTTTGATCTGGCACAAACAACAGCTTTGGTGCATTATCCGTATTGTAGGTAACATTCGGGTCCCTAAACATATCTGTTTTTGGGCCGGCAACAATCGTAAGTGCATTGTTTTTTATGCTAAAACTCATTGGTTTTACCACCCATGAACATACATAAGGAATTGAACCCACGCTAAAAGAATCAGCTGTTTGGGCAAATGCGCAATTGGCAAACAAATGCAGCAATAAAAAAAGTGGCAAGTGTAATAAAAGTTTTTTCATTGGCTTTTAATGTATTTAGTTGCTGCATCAAAGTTGGTATTTTTTATCAATATGTATGGTTTTTAACCCGGCGATTTTTAAGATTTAAACCATTGCTATTAGCCCAACTATTGTACCCAAATGCGGCATCCTTGCGTCGCACACTTGTACGGTTGGTAATGCTATGCAGCTTTATCAAATACACGATAAAAAAATAAGACTGCCTAACACTTGCTTATTTTAGTAGTCGTTTCGGAGAAAACGGATGCTGCTTATTTACTTTTACTGCTGTCATAATCTGGAATAAAATGCTGTGTATAACATGGGATGGCGCTCTGAAAAATTCCTTTTTGATATGCTTCAAAATGCAACGCTGAAAGTTTTTTAAATTCTTTCATCCTTAGTTTGTCCGCTTTTTTAAGCGTTATAAAATCATAAGTCGGTCTAAACAATAATACAATTTCAAGTTGATGGCAACTATCCGTCAAATCAATGGATGCCGATTCAAAACCTACAGCTGCAATGGTTAATGATTTTGTGTAAACCGGAATGGGTATACTAAATAGGCCATTCATATCATACTTGGAGAATATGTTGGTATCGGAGTATTGAATAACAACTCCTAAAACAGGTTTTAATTCTCTATCAATCACTTTTCCGGTAATAATTTTGGTTTGTGCTTTCGCGGTAATTGTCAAAAATAAAACTGTGCTAAGTAGCATTATGGTTCGTTGCATAATATTGAAGAGGTTAGGTGTTTAATTGGCTTGCAACGTCCAATCAATGAAGCAGTTGGGGAATGTTATTCCGTCCCTAATGGATTAATGCTGCTAAACTAAGTTACAAAAGATCATGATATATTCTAATGCTGCCCAGAATTCTTTCAGCCGGAACTGATGCTGGGATATTTGCTGCAGTTGAAGAATGTTATTCCTAAGCTCCAATTGGTGCAATGCACTGTTATGCGAAAGCTTTCTTTCGCTTAAATCAGATATTTGTAGCTCCTTTTAGTTCCCTGCAAGCTTCATGGTTTCGGATTTATTAGTCTTACAATATTTAGAATAAGAATTAAAGGGAGATACAGATAAATTCCGAGTACAAAATACCCGATTTCGATATTCATAATAGTGTCTGTGATATTATTGCTGTTTCCATCAACATAGTACCTTGTTTCCAAATAATTAGTTAGAAATCCTAAAATAATTGCAATTAACACTTGGATTATCAGAAGTTGATTAAGTAAGCGCAAAAAAATATAGAAGTCAAAGTTCGAAAACCTTTTTGCTTTCCATATGTAAATTATCAATGGAAATAAGAATAACAGCGTAATTACTATTGTGGTCAAAATTTCAAAAGTTAAGATTAAGCTTGCGCGCAACGTTTTGGCGCTTGGCGAAGAAGCGGATTTGGGAGCACTAAACTTTCAACTTGCATTGAACTTAATTGGAAGCACAATGTTTCAATTAAGCAGTCAGCCCGCTTTTTTGCCAAACGCCTGTTATGGCTCGTTTTTCTTTCGTCCGCATTCATTATCTGTATGAAACATTGTCAAGCTGTCCACCCGAAACAGAAAATGACAAGACTTGATAGCAATCAACTGTTTTACCATCAACTGTCGCAGGTTGCCAATTTTGTGGCATTCTGTTTACGATTGCTAAAACCTGATTTGCATATGTTGCCAAATCTCCACGTCCTTTTGTAACTACTACAAAATTACCTGCTTTTCCTTCACAGTTTACCATAAAAGCAATAGATACTCTAAAAATAGATTCCTTAACTCTTTCATCTGTCAAAGGATTTGTCGAAAAATATTTTTTTAATTCGTCAAGTCCACTAGTAAATGTTGGGGTAGTTGTCGGTTTTGAAAGTTCTCCGAATTTTTCCTTTGCTAAAAAGTCGTCCACCAAATATATAGTCTTTGAACAAGCGGTTACTTTCAAAATACTGTCGGCAGGGAAAACAACTACTTTAGGGATGTCGTCAATAGTCTTGAAAGAAAAACCAACAATTGCTTTTGGTTGTTCATACTCTGTTGTCAAAAAGTAAATGGTTGTTGTTTCCTTTTTTTGTTCGTAGGTCAATACTACCATTGTTTTACCTGTCTTATTTTTATAGTTAAATTTCATATCACCAATATGAATTCTATCTCCGTCCAAAGTTTTTAAACTATTCAAATAGGCACCAATTGCTTTCTCATCTGAACCAACTTTTATCGGGTTATTTAACTCAAAGCCAAATGTTTTGTCTGTTGAAACTACAGTAAGTTTCATAAATCTTTTGTCGCTGTCAAGATACTCTTGGCTGAAAGCATTCAATGAAAAAGTCGTAACCAAGATGGTTATTGCCGAAAGTTTTTTTAGTCTTGTCATACTGTTTTTGTTATTCATTGTGTCGCTTTAAAATGAGCCATAACGAGCCGGGGCTTAGCGAAGTTGGGGATTTTCCAATTGTCCGCCCGGAACCGATGCTGATTTATAATTAAAATTTGAAGTTGCGTACAACTGCCCGGTGATGTTGTGTCGGCCCGAACCAATGATGATAATGAGAAAATGTTGAAGCTAAGTTTGTCTAGCCTCAATTTTGCTAAACCACCTGTTAGTAGCCGTTCATTTCAGTCCCCCGAATATTTGTTTCAGGTCAAATTCTTTAGTTTCGTAATTGTTCATTTGTTTGTTAAACATATTCTTCAGTCGTGCCCAAATTGTTACTTTTTCAAAATGATAAGTGTGTGAAAAACTATTACTTGTTTCGTTGTCGTAAAGAATGGACAACTTTGAATGTGAGAGTACTCCGTTTTTATAAAAAATTACCTCTTGTCCGTCTAACCCTTCATGAAGCTCAGTTAAAACACCCTCTTGATTTTGCTTAGTAAATTTAAGCCCTGGTCTTCCGTAGCTTTCATTGGAATTGAAGTCATGTTCATTAAAATACTCAATTTGATTTTTATTCAGTCCCGGTGTTTTGTCGTTAAATGTGTGCAAATAAATTAGTCTGTCGTCTGATAAATAGCCAACCTGAAATGTAGTTTCTGTGTCTCCAATAAGTTGTCTATATATTTCAATATCGGTGTCACCTTTTCTAAAAGACTTGTCCAACCCGAATTGATTGTTTTTAGTTAGGGTTGCAAAAATAAATTCTTTCCAATTTTTGTATATGTCACTTGTCATTTTAGGACTGTCTCGTTGAATGGCTACTAACGGGCAGGGCTTGCTGCAGGGCTGGAATTCATTGCTCGTCCGCCCGGAACCGCTGCTGATTAAAGATATAAAAGTACAAGTTAACAAACAAAAGCCCAACGATGTTGGTCCAGCCCAGATGATGCACAACAGCGATAAAATGCCCAATTGCTACAATGTCCAGCCAGCCTTGCAGCAAACCCAATGTTAGCGGTTAGGCCGTTTCCGTGTTGTTCGTCTTACGCGTTAACAATTCTGCATCTAGTGGTTTGTCAGTACCCACTATTGGTTTGATAATATATTGTCGAATTCCTTGGTCTTTTTGTCGTTCTTGCTTTTCGTACGCAGAATAAGGGTCAACAAACATAAATGGTTCATTAACTATAGTCCACATTCTCGAATTGTCTAGCGAAGTAATTATTTCGTTTTCTAGCAGTTTAGAATTTTCCGTTCTCAGAAACGCTATCATTCCTCTATTCGTCACATTAAATGCTCCTAAAACCTCAATATAGTTTCCAAGTTTTCTTGGCATTACATCAGACATAGTCCGTTCCATTGTTTCCTCAATATAAGAGCCTCCGAATCTTAATAAAATATCAAGCGATGAAATTTCTTCAAAAGGCGTGTCACTACCTTGTTGGTAAATTGCCAACCTGTGTGGAGTGTCTTTGTAATAGAGGTAGAATTTAAGTTTGCTTAGTTCACAAACTTCTTTTGCTAATTGAAACGGGATTTCTTCATCTAATATTTGTCTGTCCTGTCTTTGAACAATTTCGTTTAAGTTGTCGTAATGTGATTTAAATTTTGCCCAACTATCTTTTGAAAGAACAGATTTCAAATTGTCTGTTTCGCTTCTAAATGCAGATATTAGTTCCCAAAATTTCATAGTTGTTGTGATGTCGTGTCGGCTTACCGCTAACGGCCAAGGGCTTGACGCAGGTGTGGGATTAGAATTCCGTCTGCCCAGTACCGCTGCCGATTGAAAATATTTTGTTCAAGTTAAAAACTAAAGTTGAGAGTTGATCGTCAAGCCCGAACTGAAATTGATTAGCGATATACCGCCCATTGTTCTTCCGTCCAGCCACACTTGCGCTCAAACCCACTGTTGCCTGCAGGCTTTCTACCATTTGTCAATCATTTGAATTAAGTCGGTCTTGCTATGAGGAATAGCCATGTATTTGCTAAGATCAGAAGGTTGAATTTTGGTTAGTTCTGTTCCGCTTAACAGTCTATGGGAAACTATTGGATATTCTCCGTAGAAAACATGAGCATCGTTTATTTGAATTGGTTTAAGGGTTGGATATTTTAAAAGAGCATCAAAATTAATATCAACAGTTTGAGAAATATAAGAATAAGGCGAAATCAAAAGTGTTTTTCCAAACAAGTCTATTGGACTTAAAAAGCCAGCCACCAATACTCTGGCAAAGCCATATTCATATCTACCAATAGGGAAAGCGATTATATCTCCCTGCTTTGCATTTACATTTAACCTCTTAGAATTTAATTGCTCCTTTAACCATCCGAAATAGTTAGATGAACTTTCGGCTACATATTTATTAACCCAATTTGTTATATCCTTATAACTGGAAATTTGACCATCCTCCAAGAAACTCCTAATAAAAGTCACATTGCGTTTATTATCATAGACATTAATTCCGCCTCCATGAAAGGATCCTGAAAATTGTATCCCAGATCCCTTTATTTTTAAAATACGTTGCACTGTCATTTTCCGCTCCTTTCCCTTTGATGTTTTAGGAAGTAGTATGTTTTTGTTTATCGTATTTATTTCGGTATCATATTCAAGATAGCCATACTTATAGTCGATAATTTTTACAATCTTGTCTTTATTGAAATAGCCAACAACCGTCTCATTTAGAGATGTTCTTGTCCACGTCTCTTCAACGTGTGAAAGGCCCAAAAATGCTCGATTAATATTTGAAAGTTCGTAGGGTGTCATAAGCTTGCAGGCAACGGAAAAGTGTTTATGAAGTTGTGGCAATTGAAAAACTCCGGATCAATTAACCACAAAGGCAAAATAGCGATTTAAAGTTGAATGCTTAACGTCCAGCCACAATTTTATAAACACACTGTTAGCTGCTGTTTTTATAGTCTTCGCTTTTTGTGTCAAGCTAAATCCAACCCAGTTCAATAAAATATTCTTTTGCGGATTGCTGAATTTTTTGTTTGTCTAGATGTAATTTTTTGTACTTGTCAAGAATGTCAAAAGAATTTATAATACTATTTGCAAGTATTACTTGTTTGCGCTCGATAGGTGCTGTCTTTACCTCTTGGTAATCTAACAATATATCCCAATACAAAGCCTTTTCTTTCTTGTCAAAATGATAGCGAAGTTTAGCTTCAAACGGCAAACAGTTAACTACAAAGAATAACGACACGTCATCGTTACCATACTCCTTATTATGAAAAGGCCTACCAATGCTTAATAAACTTAAAAGAGGTTCTAATCCAGCATCTTCCATTGTGTCCGCAGAACTCCTTACGTACATATATTCTTGTAGTTTTTATTTAACAAATGCAAGTTCTCGAACATTTAACTGTTCAAAAAATAGCAGCTAACGACCGGGTATTGCTGGTCGTTGGGGTTTGTCGACATCCTGCCCGGTACTTAAGTTAAATTTATAATATAAAATTGATGATTAGAACTGCAGCTCAAGAGAAATTCGTCCGCCCGAACCACTGCTTGGAACTGTACAGCTGTTGATTGTTATTCCGTCCCGCCCCAATGCCAGCAATAGCTTTGTTAGCTGCATGTCTTTTCCACCATCGCTTAAAAATACCCTTTGCTTTTAAAAATGCAAGTCTCTGTCGCATGACTGGAAAGTTTTGAATGAAATACTCAGGAGCATATGATTCCAAGATTTGTCTACCAGTTGTATTTTCAATTTGAAATTTATAATTGACGTCGTCTGAAATGTCACCCCCTCTTGTTTCATTTAGAGAGTCAATATTAAGTGTCCAAAAATTTACTAACGCTAAACTGTCAAATAACTCTGTTACAGCTGACGAGTCCAAGGTTGTGACTTTCTTGAAATACTTACTCTTCTTTTTACCTTTATTATCGAAGACGTCTGAAGAGCTTTTCCACTTCTTAAAATAAGTCCAGGCAGTCCACATATTTCCTGTCCGGGTTATGAGGCTGAAATTTTCAGTATTAGACCACCAATAACTTTCTTCGGAGTATGCAAAAACGAAATCAGCTCTTGTTGGCAAAAATTGGAGAAAAGTCGATGTGTCATTTTTACAAGACGCAAACGTCGGTAATGAAGTCTGTGCGACAATTGTAAGTTGTCCTAAAAGTAAAAATATCAACATTGAAGACTTCATAAGATTGCTGCTAACTCAAAAATAGACGAACAAAACAGCCATACCAAATAAAATCAGCTATTGATAATCAATGCATCTCATGGGCGGTTTTTAAATAGATGGTGCGTCTATTTTTTAACAGATGTTTGTACGATTTTCTTCGCCTTCTTAACAGTCGCCATAAAATGCAGCCAGGGATTAAATTCTTTTTTACTAACTACACACTTATTTGCATAGTACCTCCATTCATAAAAGCCCAATAAAGTATCTAACCGTACAAGAGTGCGACGCAAGTAAAGCTGCTGATTGTTTTGTGGCCGGGCTAATAATTGGCTTTATCGTATCAGGGTTAGCAGGCCGTGTTGGTTTATTGGGATTTTACCATCTACACTTATCATTTGCAGGCTGTAGGCATAAGTACCTGTGGCGGCGGGTATGCCTTGTACTGTGCCGTTCCACCCCTGGCTGATATTAGCCGTGCTAAATATTACCTGCCCCCAACGGTTGTAAATGGCAAAGCGTATTAGCCGGTTGTTTACACCTTTGGGTATGCGGTATGTATCGTTTAACCCATCGGCATTGGGGCTAAAGGCAGTGGGCATAAATATGGTAAATACACATTGCTGAAATACCTGTATGGTATCTTTTTTTATACCACAGGCATTGGTTACCGCTACAGTGTAGATGCCCGGCGTTGTTACGGTATAGGCGGGGCTGCCGGTGTTAATGCCGTTCCAGCTATAGTTATTATATCCTGCTGCGGTTTTTAGTACCAGCGAGTCTTTGCCATCCAGGCAATTATCGGGGCCCAGTGCTACGGTAGGGCTGGAAGAAAACTGCACATCGTAATACACAATACTATCGCAGCCTTTGGTGGTTTTATAGGTGATGCTATAGGTGCCACTGTTGTATACTACATCGTTATTGGGTAGTTTATATTGGTTGGCATTACAAAGGTCTGCAGCAGGGGCGGTATTTACCACATCGGTACAACATGTTTTGCGGCATACTATGGTTTGCTGCAAGTTATAATTGCCGGGGCCAATGCCCGAAACATCGTAAAAGAGCCCATTGGCCTGGTTTTGTAATAGGGTGGAGTCTTCGCTTTTAAACAGGTTCTTAATATTACTGGCAGCTATGCTTAAAGGTGCATCAATACAATCGGCATTACCACTGGAATCTGTTTTTACCAATCGTAAATCCGTACTGCCACCATTATGGGTAAAGGAGAAAAAATAGAGTCCGTAAAGGGTGGATAATACTGCTTTGGTTTCCTGGCTTCGCCCGGTGCCGGGGTAAGATTTTGTCCATTGAATATCGCCATCTTTGTTTATCCGCATCAGGTAGGGCGCATCGGCATTGTCCATAAGAATGACCTGGTCTCCGTTGGTGCCTACATCAGTTACATGCGATGCGCTGATGGGTGGGGCATTGTTTTTATACTGCAATATGGCTTTGGTATGGCCAATGCTATCCAATAATATATTTAATACATTGGTGGCGGTTCTAAAATAAATATAGGATGTATCGGCAAAGGAACTAATAAGGCTTAGGTTGCCATCTGGTAATTCGGTAATGCCGGCAACGGGGTCAAAAGTTCTTTGGCGGTTATTGGGGGGCAGGGTAAAAAAGAATGATTTATCCCATAAACGGTTGCCATAAGTGCTGTTAATATTGGCAATATAATACCCTTGCTTAGGTGGTGTAAAATAGGGGTTGTCTAAATTTAACAAGGTTAGCTGCTGGGCTAAAACAATATTGCCGTTTTTTAATTGCTTTAGCTTGCCTTGCCCAAAAAAGGCAATATATTTTGTGGGTATGGGACTAAAAGTATTTGTCCATTTTAAGGTGCCGTTACGATCTATACATACCATTATATTAACGCTATTATCTGATGAATAGCTTAGGGTAAAAGCATAATCGCCATTGGCCAGCGGAATAATATCATCTATCTGGCTGCTTAAATTGGAAACAAACATTTTCCCAAACATTTTGGTCCAAATAATATTGCCATATTTATCCAGCTTTAAAATAACGCCGTATTGTGTAAGCGGGGTGGGTAAGGGAAAGGTGCTGGTATCTACGTTGCCAATATTGCCGGTTACAAAAATATTATCGCCATCGGCGGGTATGGCTTTGTTAAACTGTATAAAATTAAAATCGCTGCTGGTATAGTGTTTACTTAATAAAACTGTGCCCTGGGGCGAGAATTTGCACACCCATCCATCTTTTAATATAGACCGGTAGCGCAATGTAGTGCCTGCACACAATATTTCGTTTTGGCTGGTGAGTACATTGCTGCTAAAAAAATGTACGGTAGGTGTTGTATAGTTGCTTTGAAAATAATCATCTACACAGCTTTGTGTAAAGCCGGTTATTTGTAGTAAGCTACAAATACAAATGAATAATATGCGTTTACAATACAGCGACATATGGTTTATACAACATAGTGTAAGCAAATAAAGTTATGTGTATAAACGCTGGCTTAATAACTTATATGATGAACGTGAAAATTTTGCTTTAAAATACGGGGTAATAAATGCGGGTCACCCATTTGCTGGTATCTTTTTCCATATTGCGGTCAACCTCCCACGATTCAAACGGAATAGCTGGGGCCAGTCGCTGATAATCTTTTACATAATAATTTATTTGTGTAAAAGCCTCCTCAATTTGGGCCAAACCGCCTTTTACGGGGTCGGTTATCAGTATTTTACCCGGTGGCATACGCTTTATTATAAAAGCACCACTGTTATCAGTAGGTTTATTAATCGGTATGGCCACCATGGCTTCGTAGTGGGTGCTGTCCAGCTTCATGGCATTGGTCATGGGGTAATGTGTTTGGCTAATGCCACGGGTAGCCATAAAGTTTTTAACGCTTTCTATCATGGCGGCCCTGTCTGTAACAGTTGGGTAATGGTCAAATACTTTTTTGGTAGATATTAGCAACGTATCGCTCACCCTGCCCTGAGTAATATTTATGCCATAAATATTTAGATTGTTTTCTAAAAAGACATGCAATTTTGCCAGCACTTCTGCTACACTGTTGCCCGCATTATCGTAGCTAAAATACTGCGATAGTCTGGTAAATGGGTTATTACTGGCAGGCATACTACATTTCCATTGCATCATTACCGAGTCTGCAGTTAGTGGTAATAAAATAAGCGCCCCTTTATAGGTATCATCTCCGCTATTAATGTTAACACCGGCTGCGTTATACTTACCGGTAACAATATCAACGGTTAAACCATTAATGGTATAGGTGGCAGATGTATCGGTAAGCTTATCGGGTTTTGTATTTTCACCGGGCCACCATTTGCTCCATGTGCTGGGGTTGTCAATCATTCTTTTAACAGCACTATGCGGGCAATTTACCTTTACGGTTTCAACAATATCAAACTGGGAAGGAATTAAAATATACAAACCTGCAAAAAATAAAACAATTATGCCCCCAATAACCAACAACCATTTTTTCATACTGCATTTTCTTTAAAGAGGCTGCAAAGTAGTAAATACTGTAACAAATACAGGCGGCTTTATTTTTTTACCCCAGTCTTTACAAAATTTTAGTAAAAAATTGCCAGTTAATACAGGCTACTTAATAGCTATGTTTTTTATGGGCCCGGCAATAGCAGTGTAATGTGGCATTACTTGCGTCGCACACTTGTACGGCAACAATAACAGCAGCAAAGGCAGGTAACAATAAGCCGGAAGTATAAATTAATGTGCGTAAAAAAGCATTCGGTACAGGGTATACAAACCCATACTTATTTCTTTTCTTTGCAGCATTATGATATCCTCCATAAATGATGTTGAACATATTTTTTTTATAGGTGTAGCAGGTACGGGTATGAGCGCCCTGGCGCAATGGCTTGCCGGTGCAGGCAAAAAGGTAAGTGGCAGCGACCGCTACTTTACACCAGGAACCTATAACGATACCCGCGAAAAACTGGAAGCAGCAGGCATACAATGTTTTGAACAGGATGGTAGCGGCATTACACCTGCAACCCAGCTAGTAGTTGTTTCAACCGCTATAGAAAATACCGTTTACGAAGTACAAAAAGCCAATACATTAAACATACCCATTATCAGGCGCTCTGCCTTATTGGCCTTAATTGCCAAAAGCAAAAGAACGGTTGCTATTGGAGGTACATCTGGCAAAAGTACTACTACGGCCATGTTGTATACTATTTTAGAACAAGCCGGTTTGCAGCCGGGTATTATTAGTGGTGCAGGTTTGGTAAGCATTATACAACAGGGTAAAATTGGCAATGCCATTACCGGCAAAGGCGATTGGCTGGTAATAGAAGCCGATGAAAGCGATGGCAGCATTGTGCAATACCAGCCCGAAATTGGTGTATTGCTTAATATTGATAAAGACCACCAGGAACTGGATGCCTTGCTGGAGATTTTCACCGTATTTAAAAACAATACCACCGGCAGATTTGTAGTAAACCAATCGCATGGATTGGCTGCCCGCCTTTCGCAAAATAAGCAATACGATTTTGCCATTGATGCCAATGCAGGGGCCGGTTATACCGCTACCCAATTTGCGCAACAGGGCTTGCAAATTTCTTTTTCAATAAATGGGGTTGCCTTTACTATGGAGCAGGTAGGCCGCCACAATATGGAGAATGCATTGGCAGCCACCGCAGTAGCCAATAGTATTGGTGTTAGCCTGGAAGTTTGTGCCAAAGCATTAGCCACCTATACAGGCATTTACCGCAGGCACCAGGTATTGGGTAAAAAACAGGGTGTTTGGCTTATTGATGATTATGCGCATAACCCGGCAAAATGTGCTGCTTCAATGGCGGCATGCCAATATATAGCACCCAAACTGGTGGCATGGTTTCAGCCACATGGTTATGCGCCTACCCGTTTTTTGCGTGCTGATTTTGTGGCCGAAATAGCTGCCACACTAAGGCCGCAGGATGAAATATGGATGAGTGAGATTTTTTATGCAGGTGGCACTGCAGTAAAAGATATATCGGCCAGCGACCTGATTAATGATTTAAAAGCCCTTGGCAAAAAAGCATTTTTTGTAGCAGACAGAAAGGAGTTTGTAGCCGCCGCCAAACCACATTTTACCGATGATTGTGTACTACTGCTGATGGGCGCCAGAGACCCATCGCTGGAGCAATATGCACAGGAAGTTTGGCAGGCATTATAAATGCATCATATTACATTGCTTTCTAAAGACAGCTATTGCCCATTATTTTTTTACAGCAATAATAATTCCTGTTGACCAAACTTGTTTGGTTAAAAATAAGTCTTCTCTGGTTTCGAGATAGGAGACCAGTTGCAGGGCTTTTTCCTGGTGCCCCTCTGGCCAGTTGGGTTGGGGAAGCATATCGTCAAAAAGGCCACCTTTTTTTATCATGGCCAGTACTTCGTTTAATAATAAATATTTTCCATGCCAGGTGTCGGCAAAAATGTAGTCAAATTGCCTGTGTTTATTTTCTTCTACCCATTTGGCGCCATCGGTTAGCACTAGTTCTACACGAGAGTCATTACCCAATTGGGTGTTGGCAATGTTTAAAAAAGCGGCATCGTTATCAATAGAGATAAGTGTGGAAGATGCATCCATTCCATCTAATATCCATGAGGTGGATAGCCCCGTGCCGGTACCAAGTTCAAGAAATGCACCTGATGGTTTTGATGCTGCCAATGTTCTTAGCAAAGAACCGGTTAATATATCTGATGCCATAGTAAAGCCAGATAATGTTGTTGCTGTAAGAATGGCATTATATGCTTTTGGAAATTGTTGCGTTATTTGTTCCATTAGGAGAGATGATTTGAATTGTTATGAGTAAGGCAAATGAATATACAAAATGCGTTGAGAACGAAGGATAGTTTTAAGTGTAATGTTGTATTGTTGCCACAAAGGAGGAACCCTGAACCGAGCGTGGCAAGCGGCGATGCCATGAAAACCTGCTGCCGGTAACCAAAAAAAAGCTACTTATAATAAAATGCCCTGTAAGAAAATATAGGCCACACTAAAGTAAATAACAAGTCCTGTAACGTCTACCAATGTAGCTACAAATGGGGCAGAAGAGGCGGCAGGGTCGGCACCTAATTTTTTTAATAAAAGTGGTAACATAGATCCACTGAAGGTACCCCACAATACTACCCCAATCAAGGTAAAACCAACTGTAAAACCAATAAGTAAATAATGCGGGCCATAAAGATCCTCAATAATGCCCTGTTGCATTAATAAATGCCAAACACATATGCGCAGAAAACCAATAGCGCCCAGTATACTGCCCAGTACCAAACCGCTTAATACTTCGCGGCGCATTACACGCCACCAATCGGATAGGGCAATGTCGCCCACGGCCATGGCTTGTATAATTAGGGTTGATGCCTGAGAGCCGCTATTACCACCACTACTGATGATAAGTGGTACAAATATGGAAAGCACTACGGCTTTTTCAATTTCATCGCTAAAGAAAGCCATGGCGGTAGCTGTAAGCATTTCGCCTATGAACAATACAATTAACCAGCCAATTCTTTTTTTAATCAGTTTAAAAAACGGGGTATCCAGGTATGGTTCTTCCAATGCCTCGGTACCACCAATTTTTTGCATATCCTCACTATACTCTTCGTTGGCAACCCACAACATATCGTCGATGGTGATAATGCCCAGAAGAATATTGTTATCGTCTGTTACAGGCAGTGCTACGCGGTTATTCATTTTAAACACCTGGCCAGCATGCTCCTGATCGTCGGTAACATTAAGAGCTACTACGCGGCCATCTAATAGGTCGCCCATTTTTTTTTCGGGCAAAGCCAGTATAATATCGCGCAGTTTAATATCGTCAATCAGTTCGCCTTTTTCGTTAATTACATAGATAACGTCTACGGTTTCACTGTTTTTGGCCACTTTGCGTATGGTGTTAAGCACTTCGTCAACAGTATTGTGTTCGTACACATACACATAGTCGGGTGTCATCATACGGCCCACGCTGTCTTCGGGGTAGCCGAGCATGGAGAGGGTGATTTTGCGCTCTTCGGGGTCGAGGAGTTTTATTAAATCGCGTATTACTTCTTTGGGCAGTTCTTCCAGAAAATCTGTACGGTCATCCGGAGGCAGCTCATTTAATAGTTCGGCAGTTTTAAAGGGAGGCAGTTCTTTAACAATGCGTCGTTGCTCTGCCACATCCAGAATTTTAAATACACTGGCTGCACGGTGTATGGCCATATTGGCAATAATCTGCGCTTCGTAATCGGGGAATTCGTAAATGAGTTCGGCCACATCGCTGATATTTTGATCGTTCAAAAAATCATAGATGGCAACAGTATCGTTGGCTGCTATCAGCAACTCAAACTGCTCGGGAATGGTATGTTGTTCCAGTTCAAAACTCATGGGGCTGCAAATTACGCAATGATGTTGTTATAAAACCATAAACATCATGGTATAAGAATTAAAAATGACTATAAAATGCAGGCAATTATTAAAGCAAATCAATCTTGTTGTGTGCTTATTTTAATGGTGCAGTATTACTGATGGTGTGTTGTGTATCATTTATGCTATGTCAACTGGCATTTGTGTTTCCATGTTATTTTTCTGTTATCACAATTTTTATGATTTTACATATGCATGCTTTATTTTCACTGCATGATACAACCTTTTTTAACCGTAGCCCCTTCAGGTAACAGAGGACGTGGCGTATTTACCACCGAGGATATTGCGGCCAATACCATTGTTGAAATGGCACCGGTGTTGGTGCTTTCTAAAAAGGAACGGCAGGTTGTGGAACAAACCAAGCTAAACCGCTATATTTTTGAATGGGGTGTTTCTAAAACAAAAGGTGCACTGGCCCTGGGCTTTGTTTCCATGTATAATCATGAGTACAATGCCAACTGCGAATATGAAATGGATTATGCCCACGAACTAATTACCATACGCACCGTAAGGCAAATTAAAAAAGGGGAAGAGCTTTCTATAAATTACAATGCCCACCCCGATGACCCTACTGAAGTATGGTTCTAAAAAAGCCCTGCCAAATGGCAAGGCTAATATTTATTATTCATCACAACAAAAACTACCAGTATTGATATCCCAGCAATCTTGCTACTTCTATCTTGGCAAGGCATAGCTGATATTCGTATTGCAGACGGGTAAATGAAGCTCGTTCTGCATTGGTGCTGGCATTGGTTATTTCCAGGTTGGTGCCAACACCATTTTTGTAGCGTACTGCCGATAATGCCTGCGCAGCCTTGGCTTCTTCTATTTGCCCGGCTGTATTTTTTATGCGTTCCAGATTGGAGTTTACATCTGTTAAGGCCTGTTGAATATCTTTTATAAAACTGTTGTCCAGTGATTTTAGCGATAACTCATTTTGCTTAATTACTGTTTCGGCCAGTTTGGTTTGTCTTTGTGTTTTACCACCATTATAAATGGGCAACCTAAATGTAACACCAGCACCATAGTTAAAGCGCGGTTCATTTACATTGGGTACATAACCATTTTTTACACCTGCATTGGCGCCTATATTTAGGCTGGGTTTATCGCCAAGTTTGGTTAGTGATAATTCGTTTTGTGCCTGTTGCAGCTTATCCTTAGCCAATACATATTCCAGGTTCAAGGTCTGCGCATCGGTTAACGCGGCTACCCCATCTTTAAGTTGTACATCAAAGTCAAACGCCGTTCCACCCGATGTGATATTACCTGTTGTATATGATAGCAGGTTTTGCTGTTTTTGTAAACTGTTTTTCAAATCTACTTTACGGTTATCTTCCGCATCAATACTGGCTTGTATGTTTAGCAGGTCTATTTTAATAGCATCACCATTGCGTAGTTTGCTTTCTATGATAGCTTTATTCTCATTTAAATAAGCCAGCACACTATCTTCAATAGCCATTGCTTTTTGCAGGTAAATAATATTGTAATAAATAGTGGCTACCTGTGTGGCCAGTTGTGCTTTTACAAACGCCACATTGTGTTGTGCATAGGTAAGATCCGTTTTTGCTTTTACAATATTGGCTTTTAAACGACCAAAATCAAATAGCATATAACTGCCGGTAATATTGGCGTTAAAATTATGTACCGGTGCAAACTGAAAATCTTTTGTTTCGCCATTTACCTGTAAGGGCAATGTAATTTTTGGTTGTACAAAATTATAGCTGGCTATACCATCTACTTCTGGTGAATTGCTTTGTACAATTTCCAGTTTTTCCTGTGCAGTGGCAATACTGTTCTCGGCTTCTTTTACTTTGGGAAAATAGCTAAAAGCCTGATTAATAAGTGCTTTAAGCTCTTGGTTGGCCTGTACCTGCGCCATAGCAGCACTTAGAAAGAATACAGATAGCGTGGTGATTAATATTTTTTTCATGCTGTTTTATTTTACTTCGGCAATACCTGCCGTTTATTTTTGCTGTTATAATTTTTTGTGGCTACTGTTTAGCCCGGCTGTAGCCACTTTTTTCTACTTTACTTGCGTCGCACTCTTGTACGCCTGAAACCTTATTGGGCTTTTTTAAACGGCTGTTGCAGCTGCTGCCTGTACCGTAAAGTACAAGTGTGCGACGCAACCGGGTTTAATAGCTGTTCTGCTGCCTGGCCCATAATTGTATTTTTTAACCTTCGTACTGTTGTTTTAATGCGCTTCCGAAAGAGCTGCAGCTGCCAAACCGGCATCGGCTTCTTTTTTCTTGGAGCGTAAAAACAAGGTTAATGGTATTACCAAAATAAAGAACACCGCAATAAGCCTAAACGTATCTAAGTACGACATGTAATATGCCTGCTTATCTACCGCACCACTTATATAGGCATAGGCCTTTGTGGTAGCTGTAGCAGCATCTGCGCCCTGTGCCATTAAGCTTTGTGTAATAGCATTGGTACGCTCAGTTAATGCTGCTGAACCAGGTGTAAGATTGGCTACCAGATCTGTTCTGTGCTGCATATACTGGTGCGCTACATAATTATTGGCTACTGCTATACCAAAGGCACCACCTAATTGGCGTATCATATTATTTAGGGCAATACCTGCCGCATAATCTTTTGGTTGCAGGCCTGCTACTGCCTGGCTAATTAATGGTAATTGTACCATAGATATTCCCAGTGCTCTAATGGCCAATGGTATAAAGAAATCCCACTTGCCTACATCCGGACTAACACTGGCACTTAGTACGGCATAAAAGGCAAATAGAATAAAACCGGCCACTACAAATGGAACTGCAGAAACACCTTTACTCATTAACTTACCAATTACCGGCATACATAAAACTGCAATAAGGGTGGGCGGTAGTAGCGATACGCCGGTTTCATAAGCGGTAAAGCCCAATACACGTTGTGCCAATACTGGATATACAAATACCGAGGTAAATAAACCAAAGCCAGCTACAAATGTAAAAATGGTTGTTAAAGCTAGGTTGCGGTTGCCCAATACCCTTAAGTTTACGGCCGGGTTTTTAATGCTTAATTCGTAGTAAATAAAACCTATTAAACCAATTGCGGCTACCAGTGCAGAAATACGGATAGATTCGCTGCTAAACCAATCCTGCGATTCGCCTCTTTCCAGCACATATTGCAAACAGCCAATACCTGCTGTTAACAACGCAATACCGGTATAGTCAATTTTTATATTGCTTTTATTTTTGCCTTCATTGGGTTTTTTATCGATGAATGTATAAGTTAATATACTGGCAATAATACCTACTGGAATATTAATGGTGAAAATAAGCGGCCAGCTAAAATGCTCAATTATATAACCACCCAATGTTGGGCCCAGGGTTGGCCCCAGCACAATACCCATTCCAAACAAACCCGATGCAATTGGCCTGTCTTGTGGTTCAAATGCATCAAACAAAATGGCTTGTGAGGTGGAGAGCAATGCACCACCACCTACACCCTGTATAAAGCGCCAGGCAATAATTTCTACCAGTCCGGTCGATTGTCCGCACATATAGGAAGCTATAGTGAAGATGATCATAGAAACCAGATAATAGTTTTTACGGCCAAAATATTCGGCCAGGAAACCGGTAAGTGGGATAATAATCACATTTGCAATGGCATAAGAAGTAATTACCCAGCTAATATCTTCAATGCTAACGCCTAATCCGCCAGCCATATCGTTTAATGCCACGTTTACAATGGAAGTGTCTATCAACTCCATTACCGCAGCCGAAATGGTGGTAATTACTATGACGAATTTGGCTATTCCTTTTGCGGACATAATAGCTTTATTTTATGTTGATAGTAATACCTGCACTTAGGCCGGCTCTTAAGAAATCCCTGTTTTTATCAATATCTTTTATGGTAATTTTTACCGGTACCCTTTGAGTAACTTTTACAAAATTGCCGCTACTATTATCTGGTGGTAGTAAGGAGAATTTGGCACCGGTAGCATCGCTAAGGCTTTCAATATTGCCTTCCAGGTGTGCATCGGGATAGGCATCCAGTTCAATTTCTACCGGCATGCCAGGGTAGAATTTTTTAATTTGGGTTTCTTTAAAATTAGCTACAATCCAGTAAGTGGTATCGTTTACAATTGAAAACATAGGCGTACCGGCCTGTACATATTGACCAATAGAAACATTCTTTTTACCAATTTTACCCGAAATAGGCGCGGTAATTTTTGTGTAACTAATTTTTAATTTTTGCTGCGCAATGGCCGCTTTTTTTATCTCCAGTGCAGCTTCAGATTTTTGAATAGAAGCCTGTAATACGGCCAGTTTGCTATCGGCTGCGGTAAGGTTGGTATTGCTATTACTTACCTGTTGGCTGGCTACTTCCATTTCGTAACGGCTATCGTCTAATTGTTTTTTGGTAATGGCCTGTTCGGCAAACAGGTTTTTGTTGCGTTGATAGTTTTCTTCGGCCTGTTGTTTTTTAACAGCGTTAAGGGTAATATCGCCTTTGTTTACTTTTAAACCTACAATGGCATTGTTTAATGCGGCTTTAGCATTAAGCACATCTGCTTCCGATGCTTTGTAATCAGCTTCCATTTGCATTAGCTGGGCCTGCATTTCATCATCATCTAAAGTAATCACCTGCTGGCCTGCTTTTACTGAATCGTAATCAGCAATAGATATTTCTTTTACATAGCCCGAAACCCTTGGTAATACAGGGGTAATTTGCGTTTCTACCTGTGCATTATCGGTTGTTTCGTGCGATAAGGCAAAAGCTATTTTTGTATAACCAAAATAACCACCCACAATAAGCACTATGCTTAAAATGATGATTCTGATGGGAGATTTTTTTCTGCTTGCTTGCTCTTGTGACATGTAATAAATGTTAGTGTATGATTGTATTTGTATGTATAAAATATTAGCTGATGGTTAAATGTGCATGTATCATTTGCTGTAGGTGTTTTATCAGCCTTTTTTTAAACACCGGATCAGTATATGGGTTAAAATCTTCCTTTGATTGCAATAAAATATTGCACATAGATTTTGATAATAATACCTGGTTAATGGTGCCTATTAGCGATGCCATGGTTAGTTCTGCATCCACTTTTCTAAACTGTTTTTTGCGTATGCCCTGTTCAATAATTTGTTTAAAAAATAGGGTGTTGCTGGCAAAAATATTAATCAGTTGTTCGTGCATTACACCACGTTTGGCAATCAGTAATTCCTGATGTACCAGCCGGTGAAAGGCGGGCTGCGATAATAAACGATTTACATAAGCGTCGATAATGGTATCAATTTTTTCCATTTCGGTTTTGGTAGCATCGTTCACCAGTTCCTGCAACATGTCTTTCATATAACTGGCGCGGTGACTAACAATTGACTCGAATAATTTCTCCTTACTGCCAAAATAATAATTCACCATGGCCACATTTACATCGGCTAATGTTGCTATATCGCGAATGGAAGTACCTTCAAAACCCTTTTCTGCAAAGAGTTCCAGCGATTTTTGAATAATATGTTCCCTTTTGTCAACTACCATTGGTAAAAATTTAAAAACAGGTCAAAATTAAACAAACGTTTAAATTAAACAAATGTTTAAATTGATTTAATAAAAAATTTACATGGGAATGACAGTAGCCAAAACACCTTAAGATTGTTGGCCCGGCCGCAGTTTTCTATGGCAACATCCTTGCGGCGCACACTTCTTCTGAAGTAACAATAATCGGCAAAGCGAAGATGGCAACATCGGTCTGACGGCTCAAAGCCGTCTGACCGTTATCCTTCATGTGCCTGTGTGGTCCGATGGTTCATGAGCAATTGTACAGGCAATAAACTTTTCAGCTATAATTACATACAAAAAAAAGGTGAAGCCGTTTATAGCTTCACCTTTGGAAAATTTAAAATTTATTTGCAGTAATACAACCTATTCTAACGCACTTGTATTTTTTATAAAGCTGCCATAAAACCCAACAGCACAAGTGAGTGACACAAGCGGCGATGCCACAAAGAACCACAGCCAGCCACCCAAATATTTATTGTATTTGAGGAAATTCTATATAAGTAGCAAACTGGTTATTTCTGTATATTTTTTGGGTAGCTTTCTGGTAATCGCCGGCTTTGGCTTTATAAATACTGGGCACAAATTTTTGCGGGTTCATATCAATAATAGGAAACCAGCTGCTTTGTACCTGCACCATAATGCGGTGCCCCTTTAAAAAAGTATGGTTGGCCTGGTGCAGATCAATGGTATATTCTTCCACCTTATTGGGCGTAATGGCAGCAGGTTTTTGAAAACTGGTGCGGTAGCGCCCCCTGAATACCTCGTTGGCAATCATTAGCTCATAACCACTCATGTTTGGGTTAGCTGCATCCTGATCTGGGTAAACATCAATTAGCTTTACCACCCAATCAGCATCAGAGCCGGTTGTACTGGCAAACAGATGGGCAATAATATTACCGGTAACTGTTACATCGTTGGTTAAGGCTTCGCTTTTCCAGGTTAATACATCTGGCCGGCCATCTACAAAACGCTGGTCGGCAACATGCCAGTTGTACCAATGGCTGCCGGGGCCATAGGTTTGCTCAATAGGCCTGGCGCGGTAAGGTACCGGTTTTTTAGGATCGCTAACATAACTATCAAATGCTGTCGCACTCGCTGTGGCCGGTTTGGTAAAACTTATTCCGCCATTATCGCTGATATATAATTTGTTATTGGTTGCTTCTTTGGGTGGCCAGGTGCTATAGGTTTTCCATTCATTGCTACCGGTTTGAAAAATGGTAGCTTCAGCAAAATTGCCGTCGCCAATGCCTTTCAGGTAATAATCAAACCATTTTTTTTGAATATTTTTTTGAAAATAGGCGGCGGTATTACTGCCCATTTCGTAGGAACCAAGATGGGTAACATTGCCACCGGCCCATTGGCCATGGTTCCAGGGGCCAATGCAAATAAAATTGCGGTTGTTGCTATCCAGTTTTTCCATTTTTTTATACATCAGCTGCGGGCCCATCATATCTTCCTGGTCCCACACCCCACCCACATGCAACATGGGTATGCGTGGGTAATCTACATAACGCAATGGCGATTTATATTGCCAGTAAGCATCGTAATCAGGGTGCTCCATAAATGCATTCCAGCTGGGCAGTTTATTATGAAAATATTTGTCGTTGGCATTAGACAAAGGCCCCATTTTTAAAAACCATTCGTATTGGTCATAATGGTCAAAAGGGAATAAAGTGTCTGTTTTAGAGGCTTCTTCCATAAAGGCATAATCAAAAGCATAGGATAATCTAAAAGCCCCGTTATGGTGAAAATCGTCGCCCAAAAACAGGTCGCTCATGGTAGCTTGTTCGCTGGCGGCTTTCATGGCAGGGTGTGGGCGTGAAGCGGCTGCTAATGTGGTCCAACCAGGATACGAAATACCCAGTTGTCCCACTTTGCCATTATTGCTGGGTATATTATGAATCATCCATTCCACAGCATCGTAGGTATCGGTGCTTTCATCCACTGTATTGGGTTTATCCAATACGGGGCGGTTCATTTCAAATTGCCCTTCGCTTCGGTAGCGGCCACGTATATCCTGTGTAACAAAAATGTAGCCTTCGGCGGCCATATCTTTCAGGTAGCTGTTATTGTTGGGGTTTTGCATATCCTGGCTACCATATGGCGTCCTTTGAATAAGAATGGGCACAGGCGTGCTAATATTATCTGGCGTAAAATATACCGTGAATAATTTAATGCCGTCGCGCATGGGAATCATGGCTTCGTGGCGGGTATAGCTAACTCTTGTTTGTGCCTGTACAACAAAACAGGTAATGCACATAAAAAGAATGGATGTGCCAAGCGATATCAATCTTTTCATAAAAGTTATATTAAACATCAATATACAACAGTTTGGTATTAGTAGATAGAAATGGTAAAAGCTATTTCATTTTTTGGTAGCCGGCAATTGGTTAATCATGTGGCTTTACTTGCCACGCTCGGTTCGGGGTTCCGGTTTCATGGCAGCAAGGCAAACAGCCAATTATGCAGGTTGTTTGGTGTTTGAATTATTATTTTTAAATTCACCCTATGTTGCAAGTTTCATCTCCTATAGCCGGATGCATGCGCTGGGGCGCCTGGGGTGCTAATTTTAGTACTGCGGATTATCTTGATATTATCAATGCCTGTTTGGAACAAGGCATCAGTAGCTTTGACCATGCAGATATTTATGGCGATTACACCACCGAAGGCGATTTTGGTGCTGCATTGGCAGAACAGCCTTCGCTTAGGTTTAAAATGCAGCTGATAACCAAATGCGGCATACAAATGATGTCGCACAAAAGGCCGCACCACCAGGTAAAAAGTTATAATACCAGTAAAGAACATATTATCGCATCTGCCGAAAGATCATTACAGCAGTTTCATACAGATTATCTGGATGTATTTTTAATTCACCGGCCCGACCCATTGATGCAGCCGGAGGAAGTGGCAGAAGCCATTCACCTGTTAAAAATTCAGGGCAAAATATTGCATTTTGGCGTGTCGAATTTTTATCCCCACCAGGTAGATATATTGCGGAAATATATACCTGTTGAGATTAACCAACTCGAAATTTCCTTGTTGCATTTACCGCCCTTTACTAATGGTATGCTGGATCATTGTTTGCAACACAGCATTATTCCTATGGCCTGGTCTCCATTGGGCGGGGGTATATTAAATGAGGAGGAAAGTCCGCGTTTTCAACGCATTGCTACCTGTGCATCAGAATTGGCTGAAATCTATCAAACAGGGGTAAACCAAATTCTGATTGCATTTTTGCTTTCACACCCTTCAGGGATTTTGCCAGTAATAGGCACTACTAAAGTGGCCCGTTTGGTGCAGGCAAAAGAAGCCAGGAATATTTTATTGAGAAGAGAAGACTGGTTTAAACTTTTTACTGCTTCGCTTGGGAAGGAGGTAGATTAGCATTTGGATGAGCGGGGAATGGTGAGTGGTGATTGATGAGTGGTGATTGGTGAGTAGGATACAAGGTTTGCAAAAAATTGATTAGATTTTACATGTTATTCTAAAACAGGTGCAGTTGCCTGTGAAGTAATAAAATAAGCGACATAATGATGAGAGAGTGCTGTAAAGCTGACGAGTATCATATTTTATGCAATAAAGCTATGTCAACTTTGTAGTAGCAATTTCTTCCACATGCGATCTTATTTAATCACCATAAAAGATTCGGCTACTTTTAAAGAAGGTGCACTGCCGGAAGAAGGTATTTTAAGATCGCATAATAATACGAATTGGTATAACAGGATGTACAAATGGATGGAAATTCAGGAGTGTAGGCAACCATTGTGGGTTAAAATAGAATTGCTGATTAGTTTAGGTTGCATGTTTCCATTGGCAGCTTTTGCCATAGTTGCAGCCGGTGAAAATAATATTGCTTTTTGGATGCTTTCAGTTAGCGCTAATGTACCCTTATGGGTAGCTATGCTGGCTGCAAAACCTCCTAAATATACCTTGCCTCTTATGTTTGCTGCCGCCATTATTGAAAGTATAGTAATACTAACCTGTGTTGTTTTGTTTATGGCAAAATAATATAAACAACCCTAAGAAATGAAAAAGAGTTAGCCAACGCTAACTCTTTTCTTTTTCTGTATTTTGCTCCTGAAGTATGCTTTGTTTGGTGGTGCATCTTTCTATATCTGCCTGATAATCTTTTATTTTATCGTTACTAATACTGTTGATGATGGCTTTTTTATAAAATGCAATGGCCGAGTCGTATTGGCTTTGAATTTCCTGCATCATGCCAAAACGGTAATATACCCATGCCTTATCTATGGTAACAATGGTTAAGCTTTTATCAAGCAGGCTTTTTAGCTCATCAAATTTTTCAAGATCAATATATAAGCCTGCCAGGTGAAAATACGGGTGCGGATACAGCGGGTCTGCCTGAATAGCTGCTTTTAAATGCATTTCGGCTTTTTCATAATTATCAAACTGTGTTCTAAAAATCCAGCCTAATGAATTGTGTGCTGGTGCAAAGCCCGGCTCCTCGTATAAAATGGATTCATATTTTTGAAAAGCTTCATGATAATTGCTGTTGCGAATATCTGCTTCTGCTTCAAGATAAGTTTGTTCTGCCTGTGTAGTCATATTTCCTCTTTTTACAATGCCGTAAGGTAAGTATTCGTCGTTGTTTTATGTTTTTTTGCTGCCATATAATCCGAACCCTGAACCGAGCGTGGCAAGTAAAGCTGCATGCTTGTACCGGCGCCAGGCTAATAAAACGGCTGTTTTACTGTATTTTTTTTAACACCGCACTGCTTAAAGTTGGAAGGCTACAACTGTTGCCGCTTATTGTTTTATTGGTTAACAGGTTTAAATAAGTGGCTTTGGCAGGCAACGTAAATGTTTTTGTGCTTTTCTCCAGATTAAACAACACAATTATTTCATCGGTGTCATTATACCTTTTGTACGAGAGCATTTTACCGCTGGCAGTAAGAAATGCAATATCACCATTGCTAAGTACAGGGTTATTGGCACGAATGGCAGTTAACTTTTTATACCAATCAAACTGTTGCTGGTTAAAACCTACTTTATCGTACACCGCCGGGCCAGGTTGAAAATTGTTTCTGTTTTCTGGCTGAAAGCTATATTCCTTCCACCATAAGGGTTTGCGGGGGTGTGGATCATCGCCGCCCCACATGCCCATTTCTTCGCCATTCCATATTTGCGGTGCACCAACCGTGGTAAATAAATGCACCAGATAAAGACGTAAACGGGTATAGGTTTCTGCATCTGGCTTGCCGGTTTTATAGGCGGCATCGCTATTGGGAGTGGCGTTGTATTTGTATTTATTGGTATTATAGAAATCGCTGAGCAGCCTGGGGGCATCGTGGGTGGAAGACACATTCATCATGGCATACCGGTTGTCTTTTATAAGGCGGTTCCATTGAAATTCAAGGCTGTCTTTAAACTGAGCTGCATCAATTTCGTAACTGGTTTTGGCAAAGAAATACCGGGCAGGGCGGTAAGCCTGGTAAAACATAACGGCATCAAATACATCGCCTTTGGTATAAGGGGTGGGGTCCATTAAATGATCTGGCCAGCTTTCCCACCATATTTCGCCAATTAAATAGGCATTGGGCTGAATGCCACGTACATAGGTTCTAAAATCTCTCCAAAAGCCCATTCCAATTTGGTCGGCCACATCTAAGCGAAAACCGTCAATACCATTTGCGGTAATACCATTGGGCGATAGCCAGCGTTTGGTAACATCGAAAATGTGTTTTTTAGCTCCGCTATTGATATTGCCTTCGTAGGGGAAACCATTCACTTTTGGGGTGGTGATATCTACTTTTTTCCATTCGGGCAGGCTGGGAATATTGAGCCAGCCGGTATATGAAAATTCATTTTGTGGTGTAGCAGGATCGTCAAAACTATTGATGGAATACCAATCTTTATAAGGTGATTGCTGTTGATGTTTTAAAATATCCTGCCAGGCCCAGAACAGGATACCGGTATGATTCCAGGAATAATCCATAATTATTTTCATGCCCCGTTTGTGTACTTCCTGCACTAATTGCAGAAATAATTTATCGGCTGCTGTCCACTGCCATGTTGCAGGATCAACGGGGTTTTCGGCGGCTATTATTTTATTATCACCTATGGGGTCGGGGCCAAAATTTACATCAATATGGTGGTAGTTGCGGGCATCGTATTTATGCAGCGAGGGCGCATCGTTTAGCGGATTAATAAACAGTGCATTTACGCCCAGGTTTTGCAGATAATCCAGTTTATTGATCACGCCCTGTAAATCGCCGCCATACCGGCGGTATTGTACTGTTTCCTGAAAAGGTTTGTCTTTTTCCCAGGTATCGTGGCCATACCATTCCATGGTCCATGGGGTAACTGCCCAATTATCGGGAACGATATTTTCTGTAGGAATGCTGATATTCTCCCTTTTAGGATCGTTAGTAGGATCGCCGTTATTAAAACGCTCTACAAATATCTGATACCAGATGGCTTGTTTGCTCCATTCCGGTGGTTTTGTAAATGGGGTATTTTCCTGTGCCATTAAAGTATGCAAGCTGATTGATAGGATGAATACAAAACATATTTTTTTGAACATACAACTATTTTAAAAATGAAATACAATGGTAATAAATGATAGTTTTTGCGTTACTGGTTTTTGTTGAATAGCATTGTTGTTGTACAAGTGTGCGACGCAAGTAAAGCTACATAGTTTATAGGTTGCCTGGCCCATATAAAATTATTATTTAGCGCTTTTGTTGCCCAATAAAAAAGTGATTGGTATATAAAATCTTTTGGCCCAGGCTGTTTCTGAATGATTCTCGCCTGTAAATTCCCGGGTCATCCAATTCTTAGATGAATAGCCTCCGGCTTTCATTATAATATCTGCTTGTTGCTGATAGGGTTTGTACATGCTATCCAATGTGGCACTGCCATAATCAAAATAAATCTTATGTGTTTTTGGCGATGGAAGGTGCTGCTGCAAATAGTGTAAAAATGCATTGGGTATGGGATTGTTTTCGGTGCTAAAAATGCCTGGCCAATGGGTGGATAAACAGGCAGCACCGCCAAATACTTCAGGATACTCGCAAATAGCATACATAGAAATTAAACCACCCATACTAGAGCCTGCAATAAAAGTGTTGCTTCGGTTGGATAAGGTGGCAAAAGCACTGTCTATAAAGGGTTTTAGCTCTTTTACCAAAAAGCGCAGGTAATTGTCTGATTGTACGACGGTGCCAAATAAAGCGGTTTCTTTATTGCGTTTTGCCTGTGTAAGCAGCGAGTCTCTATAGGCGGCAGGCAAAGCTTCAAAAGGTTTTTGCGGAAAATAATCGGAGTGCCTGTTTTTGCCTGAATTATATACCGCAACTACTATGCAATTTTTTATTAGATGTTGTTGCATTAGCTGGCCAAAGGTCTCATCCACACCCCATTCTTTGTGGTTCCAGGTGGTGGTAGAATCAAAAAGCATTTGCCCATCGTGCATATATAAAACGGCATATTTTTTTTGGGAAGTATAGCCATCTGGTAGCCATACATCTACATTGCGGGGTTCCAGATAAACAGAAGAAAATTGTTCATAGTGTATCATCTTCCCCGATGCCAATTGCGCAAAGGATTGTTGTGTGTTTGCAACAAAAAAAATGCATGTAAATACCAAAAAAATAAACTGTTTTTTCATAAACAAAATGTAAAATGATAGTTGTTTTTTTTGAGCCAGGCAGTATAGCTGCAGGCAACTTTACTTGCGTCGCACTCTTGTACTGTTGCCTATATGGCAACCAATAAAAATACAAACACCGGTAGTTTTATTGTTCCATAAAGCTGGCAATTAAAGAATGAAAATGGTGTGTACCTTTTTCATGTTTTACTGAGTAGCGGCCATGTTTATAAAACCGTGAACGCACCCCAATTTGTACCTGTTCTACCACTTCCTCATCTTCCATTTCAACGGTATCCAATCCACTACCGGCACCGGTATTTAGTTTAGACGCATCACTAACATAGGTAAGAAAACTCACTTTGGTTTCGCTAATACCTACCGGCTGCACAATATTCAGCGATAAGCCCCAGGGGTAAAAATTAAACATCATATTGGGGAATACCCAGAAATAATAAGCGGCTACCTCTTTACCATAATCCGGTGAAGTAGCTGGCAGTTCAAAACATACATCGCCCTTTTTGCCAATACCCAATTGCAGGTTACTATACCTGAAAATTTCTGTGGTATATTCTCCAAAATCCAATACAGCGTTCAGTCCTGCATGTACAAAGGGAATATGAAAACCTTCCAAATAATTTTCACAATACAAAGCCCAATTGGCCTTTACCATAAAATCCCGTGAAAGATCCTCCCGAAACACCAGCTTATCAATAGGAAACCAATCAATACGTTGCATCATATCTGCAAAAAAAGCCTCCTGGGTTAATGATTGTTGTAAACTGGTGAACAATAGGCTACCCCAGTTAAATAAGGGCAGTTGGGTTAGGTTATCAGCTACAGTAGGAAAATCATTTACCTCTTTAAACTCTGGCATAGAAATAAAACTGCCATCCAGGTTAAATAATCTGCCATGGTATTTACAGCGTAGTTGGGCAATATTACAAGGTTCATTCACCATTAAATTGCCCCTGTGGGTACAAACATTACTAATACACTTAAGTTCACCGGCTTTGTCTTTGGTAAGTAATAATGGCTCATCTATATAGCCGGGGAGTAGTACAAAGGGGTGTGCGGCACCCGGGTTGCCAACCTGTTGGCTATCGCCTGCAAATTGCCAGGTACGGGCAAATATTTTTTCTTTGGATGCTTGAAAGCAATCGACGCTTGTATAAAACTCAGTTGAAATGGTTTTTGCGTTGGCAATATCGGGATGAATAAAAAAACGAGACATGCGTTAGAATTTATATGTTTTACACGACCAAGGTAGCTGCTTTTTTAGCCCAGCAAACCAAATCTTAACTGAATATCTATATCAGCGAATATATTTCAGTGCCATCATAAAAATGTGGGAACATTAAAAAATGATGAAAAAATTGGGCAATATTTTCCATATATATGGTAATGTTGAATGTATTCAAAGTAAATCGGACATAACACCCTACCTGATTCTTTGCTTGGTTATAATTATTTAATTTTAATTTAACACTGTGTTAACTCAATAGTTTAATGCGTACATTTAACACCATAACTGCTTTTATTCACCAAACAATCAATTATGACAAAACTTACATCTGTTATTGCATTTTTGGCAATGCTATTCCTTGCACCAGTATTAGTGCATGCTCAGGGTACCGTTAGCGGTACCGTAACGGCAAACGGAAAGCCTATCGAAAATGTTAGCGTAGTAATTACAAAAGGAGGCGGTACCACTACCGACAAAGATGGTAAATATGAATTTAGCGTTCCGGCCGGAACCTATACCATCACCTTTTCGAATATAGGATTTGCAGCACAATCTGTAAATTTTACCCTTACCAATGGCCAAAAGAAAGTGATTGATATTATTATGCTGGAAAGCAACCAGAATCTGCAGGATATTATGGTAGTTGGTACCCGTTCCATGCCAAGATCTTCTGTTACCACCGCTTTACCGGTAGATAATATTGATGCAGCTTCCCTAAAAACTACGGGCCAGCAGACGTTTGATAAAACATTACAATACAGGGTACCTTCTTTTAATACCGTAAACACACCGGTAAATGATGCTACCACACTACTAGACCCATATGAAATCAGGAACCTCGGCCCAAGCCGTACCTTGATATTGGTTAATGGTAAAAGGAAAAACTTAAGTTCTTTATTATACGTGCAGTTTTCACCTGGTAGAGGTGAAACGGGTTCAGATCTTTCTGCCATACCTGTAGATGCCATTAAAAGCGTAGAAATTTTACGTGATGGTGCTTCTGCCCAATATGGTTCTGATGCGATTGCAGGTGTTATGAATGTAATTTTAAAAGACAGATACCAATACAGCTCCTTAAATATCAGCGGTGGCGGTACCAGCAGCGGCGATGGCGGTACTTATGGCGTTTCTTTTAACAGCGGTAGCAATTTTGCCGGCAAAGGGTTTATTAATTATACAGTGGCATTTAATCAGCAAGACAATGCTATCCGTTCTGGTATTGTAGATGTACCAACTGAAATTGCCACTTTTGGTGGGGATGCACAAACTGATCAGCAGATAAAAGATTATCTGGCAAAATACCCAACAGCCAATAATGAAAACGGAACCGGTGCAACCACCGCTGCCAAGTTTGTTTATAACCTGGGTATTCCAATTGGAGAGAACGCCCAGTTTTACAGTAATGCTGCCTATGTTGCCAAAAAAGTATTTAGTAATGCCAACTATAGAACGCCTTATTGGAGAAGTGATCTTGGTTTACTACACCCGGCAGGAACTGAATATATTGGTTACGAGCCCACTTTTGAGGGCGACCTGAACGATTATAATGCAACTGTTGGTATTAAAAATGTAAACAATGGCTGGAAACAGGATATCAGCATTACTGTTGGTGGTAACCAACAGTTGTATGCAGTAAATAATACCTTGAACAGATCGTTGGGTACTGCCAGTCCAACCTCATTTAAACCGGGTGGTTTCAACTTTAGTAATGTTATTGGAAACATAGACGTTTCTAAAAGTGTTACTGATAATTTTGCCATAGGTTTTGGTACAGAGGTTAGAAAAGAAACCTATAAAATTATTGCCGGCGATACCGCATCATATTCTGGTGAAGGTGCCAACTCATTCCCTGGTATACGCCAGGAAAATGCAAGCATTAACACCCGTTTTAATATGGGTGCTTATCTGGATGCCAGCTGGGATTTATCTAAAGCCTTTATGGTAAACGGTACCGTAAGGGGCGAAAAGTATAGCGATTTTGGTAGTGCTTTTGTATGGAAATTATCTTCCCGTTTAAAACTTTCAGGAGACAATCTGGTATTAAGGGGTTCTGCCTCAACCGGTTTCCGGGCACCTACCTTACATCAAATCTATGCACAGTCTACACAAGCTTCTTTTGTGGGTGGTACCATTCAGTTATCAGGCTTGTTTAATAATACCAGCAAACAGGCTTTTGCTTTAGGTATTCCGGCACTTAAGCCCGAAAAATCTGAAAACTACACCGTAGGTCTTGGTGTTAAAGTATCTAAAGATTTCAGCTTTACTTTAGACTATTATAATATCACCATTAAGGACAGGATTGTATATAGTTCTTCTATTTCTTCCAGCGATCCTAACAGCCAGCTGGGCCAAATACTTACTGCTGCAGGTGTTAAAAACATTCAGTTCTTTATCAATGGTATTAAAACAAATACACAGGGTTTAGACTTTGTGGCCAGTTATAAAAATATCAATGTTGGTAAGGGCAAAATGGTGTTAAACCTGGCAGGTAATTATAACCTTGCCAATAAAATTCTGGGTAGCCCTCAGGATCCTCAGGCTATCAAAGATGGTGGTTCTTCTATCTTAAATACCCAAATCAAATCTTTGTTAACCGAAAGCAGACCAGTATATAAATTTATTGGCGGTGTTGATTATAATGTTAGCAAATGGAATTTTAACCTGAATAATACCTTGTTTGGTCCTAACTATTTCCGCGATTTGGATAATGGCGGTTCTGATATGGAAAATATCAGACAGGCATTTATTCCTAAAGTAGTTACTGATTTAAATATTGGCTATAATTTCTCCAGCAAAGTAGCAGCTAATTTTACCGTAAACAATATTTTTAATGTATTGCCCGAGTGGAAATTGGAAGCTTTAAATGCTGATGGACAAGCAGTTTTAGATGATCCTGAAGCTAAAAACCTGTTAGAAGGTTTCTTATGTTTCAGTGGCCGGTACCGTATACTTGGTTATAATGGTTCTCATTTTAGCCAGTTAGGCACCACGTTTAATGCAACTCTTACTTTCAAGTTCTAAGTAAGTAATATATATCTAAAAGGCCGGCATTCTACAATGAATGCCGGCCTTTTTTTTGCCTGAATTAAATCATAAATATATCTTCTGGCTGTTTACACCTGCGTGCAATTACCGCCGTACAAGTGTGCGACGCAAGTAAAGCCTTATTTGTATTGCATTGCCAGGCTCAAAAAACTATTTCGCTGTATTTATAAAATTGTGTTGGGCGTGCCCCTGCGGGTCGGGCTTTTCGCTGCAAGTCCTCGGCGCAATTGCCGGGGCGGCGTTTGCGCCTGTGGGCTTTACACTGCAATCCCTCACGCAATGCAGGTATTAATTTCTGTTTTGTAATTTAATCAGCATATCCTGCAAGCCAACCATTCTTGTAGAGTCGCTTATAATGCTGTTTTCTGTTTCCAGTTTTTGTTTAAGAATATCTGCCAGTTTTTTTCTTTGCTTATCTAATTGCTTGGTTAAATCGTTTATAGATTGCAACACGTTGTATTTTTCAAAGGCGTTGGTGCGTAAAAAATCCGCAAATTTTTTCAGTCCGCTCCATTGTTTGCTATCGGGTGTAATAAAGGTATTATAGCCAGTAGCAGCGGCAATATATATGGTAGCGGCATCGGTACCTTTTTGTTTTTTGCTGTCCACTACAAAATAAAAATCCAGGTATTCCTGCATATAATCTACTTTGGCCCGCTTAAACAATACATAGGGCAACCCTTTTTTTATTAAAAAACCTTTGCCTTTTTCTTTGGCAATATGCATACTGTCAAAATAATAATCAAGGGCATCTTTCACCGTGCCTTCGGTCATGTTAACTTCCATATAAATGGCTGGCTGGTTAATGGTATCAATCATTACCCGGCTATCTGTTTGCGCAAAAGAAACCCTGGTTGCCAGTAATAAAATAAACACCGGTAACAGTTTTGTTCTCATAAAGCTTGTTTTAAATGAAAGATAATACAAAAAGCTACAAAAAATAAAATTGAAAATTAAGGGTAACCCCGGTTTCCTAACTACCCAAAAACATTTTATGCCAAATAGGATATAATTATGCAAAAGTGCTTTATAACAGATGGCTAAGCTTTATTTTTGTTGAAAGTTTATACTATTGAGCAGCATAAAGAAATTGGCCGGTCAAACAATGTGGTACGGATTAAGCAGCATTGCGGCAAGGTTTATTAATTACCTGTTAACGCCACTGCTTACCTATAACCTGGCCGAGAAAAGCGATTATGGAAAAATTGGCCTTATTTATTCTGCCATTCCCATTCTTAATATCATTTTTACTTACGGCTTTGAAACGGCCTATTTTCGTTTTGCAGCCAAAGACGAGAATAAGAAAGATATTTATAGCACCGCTGCATTATCGCTGTTTTTTTCCACTATTTTGTTTACTGCCATACTATGGATAAATCAACAGGCTTATGGTAATATTGTGGGGCTGTCAGATTTTCCATCCATCATACAAATCAGCATTTTTATTATTGCATTTGATGCATTAAGTATTATTCCATTTGCCCGCCTAAGGCAGGAAGGCCGGCCCCGCAAATTTGCTTTTATAAAAATTGCAGGTATATTCATCAACATTTTTTTTACCTGGTTTTTTATTGTGTATTGTCCTCAGCATGTTACCCCAAAAAGCAATAGCATTTTTTTGCTGGTGTATAATAAAAATACCAATCCGGTGGTATATGTAATGCTGGCAAATCTGCTGCAGGCAGTTTTTACTTTGGTGCTGCTGGGCAGTGAAATAAAAGCCATCCGTTTTAATTTTAATACCCGCCTTTGGAAACAAATGATGCTCTATTCTATGCCGCTGATTATTGCCGGCATGGGTGGTATGATTAATGAAACATTCGACAGGTTAATGTTGCGTTGGTGGCTGCCTGGCAACGTGCAATACCGCGAAGAACAAATTGGCATTTATAATGCCTGTTATAAATTATCTATTTTAATTTCTTTGTTTATACAGGCTTTCAGGCTGGGCGCAGAGCCCTTCTTTTTTAAACAGGCGCAGGAAGGCAATGCTCCAAAAACCTATGCAAGGGTGATGAAATTTTTTGTAATTACTGTGTGTTGTGTTTTTCTGTTAATAACACTGTTTATTCCCGTTTGGCGTTGGTTTATAAAAGATGTGTATTGGGATGGTCTGGCCATTGTGCCCGTGCTGGTACTGGCCAATATGTGCCTTGGTGTGTATTATAATTTAAGCATCTGGTACAAGGTAACCAACAATACCATGGCCGGTGCCACCATTACTATAATTGGTGCGGCAATTACCTGTGTAATAAACTATTTTTTTATACCCCGCTATAGTTTTGTAGCCAGTGCCTGGGCAACTTTTGCCTGCTATGCCAGCATGATGCTGATTAGTTATTTATGGGGCCAAAAAAAATATTATGTGCCCTATGCCTGGAAAAAACTATTGGCCTATACCGTAATTGTAATAGCACTATTCTTTATGCATAAAGGTATTCTTGCGTATAGTAATAGTATTTTACTCAGCCTGGTAACCGGAGTGGTATTCACGTTATTGTTTTTGGCTTTTGTAATTCGTATAGAGCGTAAAGAGTTTCAGCAATTTCCTGTAATTGGTAAGTTTATAAAGTAAATGTTGGGCCGGGCAATATAGGTGCTATGATGCATCAGTTGCGTCGCACTCTTGTACGGTTGAATATTTATCAGCACTATCCAAACTATTTAAAGTATATTCTTTCTTATTTATTGGTCTTATTTATGTTGCATAAGTTTGTTCCTGGTGCACTTGTAACTGTATGGAATATGCGCTTTTAGTTTTGTGATATCCTTGCTGCCATGAAACCCGAACCCTGAACCGAGCGTGGCAAGTAAAGCCCAATTAAAGTACCTGCAGCCGGCTACCAAAAAATAAACAGCCTGCTGTTAGATGGCATTTATTTCTTTTCTTTGAATACATGAAAAAATACGCAATTATTGTAGCCGGCGGCGCCGGTACAAGAATGGGTTATGCCACACCAAAACAATTTTTACTGCTAAAAGATAAACCTGTATTGTGGTATACAATTGATGCTTTTATCCGCGCTTTTGATGATATGCAAATTATTCTGGTATTACCCGAAGCACATTTTGCCAAGGGCCGTGGTATAATTGCACTTTTTAATTATACAGATAGGATTACCATGACCAATGGCGGCAATACCCGCTTTGAATCAGTAAAAAAAGGATTGGCTTTGGTAAAGGAAGCATCTATTGTTTTTGTACACGATGGGGTTAGGTGCCTGGTAAGTGTACCTTTAATTCAGCGTTGCTGTAACCAGGCTTTACTAAAAGGCAGTGCCGTGCCGGCAGTAGCTGCTACAGATAGTATTAGAATTGTAAAAGATGGAAAACATGTGGTAGAAGACAGGCTGCAGGTGCGTATTATACAAACACCTCAAACCTTTTTAAGCAGCATTATTTTACCGGCATTTGAACAACCTTATCAGGAAAGTTTTACCGATGAAGCTACTGTGGTGGAAGCTGCCGGAAACGAAGTGTTTTTAACCGATGGCGAATACGATAACATTAAAATAACCCGCCCGGTTGATTTGGTAGTGGCAGAGCGTATGATAGAAGAAAGATCATCGCTTTAACAGGTTTAAAGGAAATGGTAAACGGTTAATATGGATGCTGCTATAAGGTTGATTTACAGCGCCAAATTTTTCGTAAAAGCTTTGAATACCCGGAATGTCTGACCCTTCAAAATCAAACACATAATTGCTGGCAGCAAATTCCTTAAATACATTATCCAACAGCCAATAATTTGCTGAGCTGTTTCTGCCTGCAGTTGTAGTGCTGTTCATAATATTATAGATCCTGTTTTGATATTGTATAAGCAATACAATGGCCAGTACTTCATTTTTTTCATTTAAAACCTGCCGCGAAATAAGTTGGTTTGCGCCATCCAGTGTATGGCACAATAGCCTGAATGAATCATAATCTGCCGGGGTAACATGTGGTGTTTTATGATGATATAATTCCTGAAAAATTTGGGTAGCATTGGAATAAGATGCTGTTGCATATTGCAAGTCCTCTTTTGCTGCTTTTTTTATATTCTGCTGCACATCTTTACTATATGCTGCACTGATTATTTCATAAGCAGGTTGCAGGGGTAAAATGTAGTTATGGTGTACGTTTGCTGCCCACTCTGCTGTTGTGGTGCCATAATTAAATGCATAATCGCCATACTGCACAAATTGCTCTAAAGCCTGTATAAATTCTTCTTCTAAACCCGGCTGCAGTTGTTTGGCATATATACCAAGTTGTTGTGTAAATGGCATAGTATAACAATAGCGGATACCCAATTTCTTTCTCCAAACCACGGGCATTACGGCTTCGTAATTATTTAATACCAAACCATGCCAGCTGTCGGCCATTTGTTGCAGCCAGGTGCTGGTGGCATATACCATGGGATTTTTACTTTGGGCAATACAAACATCCCATTGATGGTAATTTATCTCCGACGATGGTATAATAGTTATGGCAGACATACTTATAATGGTAGTTCCCGACTTATATTATTGGGCCTGAGTGCAGATAAGTTGATATTAAAAGATACCGTTTTCCAAAAGCGTTTATCTCCAAGTGTGGATTTATAGTAGTCACCATACACTTTGCTATACAGTAAGGGAAAATAAATATTAATGCCATCCTTTAGCAACGATAATTGTAACCCTGCATCATATACAAAACGGCCACTTGCGGCATTATCCTGCCAGGCCTCACTATAGGTGCCAATATCAAAAAAGAACTTTAATGGTATAGCAACCGGTAAAATGCTCAACGGATTATATTTATCGGGTATATTACCGCTAATATTTAATGCCATTATCCAGTCGTCGGATTTGCCAATTTTATTGCCCAGCAAATCGGTGCCTACTTTAAAAAAGCCATCCCTTTCCATTACCTGCTGACTTTTAAAACCTTCAAATTCATTGCGGCCAATAAAATAATTGCTAAAGGTATAATCCTCATTGCCTTTTGGGGCACTTAGGTTTAAATGATACCTGCCGGTTTCGTAGGCAGATAAAAATGTTTTGGGTGTTAGATACACAAACTTGCCCGCAAAAAAACGGGCATTAATACCTTGTTCGCCATTTTTGTAGTTGAAAAAATAGTTGCCCGTAAAACCAACCCTGATAAATTTACTGCCCTGATCAATAATTAAACGGGCATTGTATGGATAAAGAATCCTGTTGTTTTCATATCCAACCGCTAATTGATTAATTAAGTAAGCGCTTGCTTTTTTATCTAATACATCAAATGTATCTGTTGGGGTGGTGATGGTGGTAAAATCTAATAGATCTTCCTTTAATAAAAAACTTCTGGCCTGTAATACCCATTTGTCTTTTTCCCTAAGGTCTTTATTGTAAATAGTAAGCTTAACAGAAGGCACAATTCTTTGCATGCCCAATATCAATGGCTTGTTATTTCCTGTTTCAAATTGATTAATACTATAGCTAACAGCACTTAATGACGTTTCTAACCACTGTTTTTGGGTAAAACGATTAACTGCTATACGTGCAGCACCATTTAATTTACTACTGCCGGTAGCATATAAAGGGGCTACCAAAAATTGAAATTTTTGTAAGGGTAGCTGGTAATTATGCAAAACAGCACCAATCATTATTTTATCATAACTGTTATAACCAGCAATGGGGGATAAGTTTATATAGTGGTGCTTATTATCTAAACCCGGTATTAGTATTTTTAGCTGGGTGGTTTTTTTAATGGTACTGCTATCCAGCCATCCGGTTTGGTATATTTTATTGAATTGATAGCTAAGGTCTTTGCCGGTAACCCTTTCTGCCACTTGTTTTAAATCAGCAGGCTGCGGGTGTTTAAAGCCATAGTTTTTAAAATACAATTGCATTACCCGGTGCATGGCATCCACACCAATTTCTTTTTCTAATTGCTCAAGCCAGTCTGCGGTTTTTTCATATACTATTGCACCATAATTATTAAAACTGTAGGCTTTACTGGTTAAATCAATGGGTTGGTCTTTATGTAAGGCTATCAGGTTGTTTAATAAAAAATGCGCACCGGCACCATTCAGCCCCGAAAAATCAACACCTTTAATCGCTTTGGTTTCATCAATGGGATAATACCGCTGCCGGTATTTTCGTTCAATAAACGTATTAAAACCTTCATCCATCCAGGCATGGTCTCTTTCGTTGGTTGCAAGTATGGCCTGCAGCCAGTTATGACCCACTTCATGTGCAATGGTGGCATCCAGTTCCATTTCTGTTTCCTCGCACATTAGGGTAATCATGGGGTATTCCATGCTGGTAACACGAAAAAGTTCCTGTGGGCAGCTAACCACGCTAACACTAGGGTAAGGATAATCGCCAAACTGATTGCTATAAAAATGCACGGCCTTTTTTAAAAACTGCATGCTATGGGCATACAATTCAGCATTTTCGGGTAGTATATAACAAAAGGCTTTTACGGTATGCGATGCCAGTTGAATAGTATCGGCTTTTACAATAAACCGTTTATCGGCAAACCACGCAAAATCTGTTACGTTGTTAGCCGTATAAGTAAGTGTTTGCAATTTGCGGGAGGAGGCAACCACAGTTGTTTCCTCTACTTGTTTCTTTGGAAAAAATGGCTTTTTTATTTTATTGCTGTTATTGTCAAATGCGGCGGGTAATACATTGGCGGTGGTTTCTTCCCTGCTTAACAGTAAACCTGTGGCACCCACTTTATAATTGGCAGGCAAGGCAATATGAACCGTATAATCACCAAAATCGTTATAAAATTCTCCCTGATCGGTATAAGGCATGGGGTGCCATCCATGGCTATCATACAATGCTGCTTTAGGGTACCATTGTGTAATCTGATAGCTTTGGCCGGCATGGCCGCCACGCGAAAAATTATAAGGCAACTTTACAAAAAATGGCGTGCTGATAATAGCTTTTGAATGTGGTGCCAGTGGCGTTGGTAATAGTAGTTTTATTATATCAATATGGGCGCTATCCGTTTCAAAAACAGCAGGGGTATTATTCACTTTTATATCCAGCTGATTAATAAAACCCCTTTTATCATCATTCGAAAAATAAAAATCGGTACGGTCGCTGTGTAGTAATTGTTCACTAAAAGTAGTACGGTCGTTTTTATAGGCATTTTGCCAAAGGTGCAAATAAATAAAACCAAGCGTATCCGGAGAGTTATTCAGGTATTCCATTTGTTCAAAACCGGTAAGCGTATTATTTACATCATCCAGTTGTACATTAATGGTATAGTTAACCTGCTGCTGCCAATAGTTTTGCTGACCATTGACCACGGACAATAGTATACTAAAGAATATAAAAAGAAAATATCTCACATGCCAATTTTTAAAATGCAGTCAAGATACTAAAGTAGCTCCAAACAATAAGGGCTATCCTTTTTTTGGGCCAGGCAGCAGGTAGGTAAATGTAGCTTTTCTTGCGTCGCACACTGCATCGTTCGTCCTTTGTGGCAGCAGGGGCAGCGCCTATTTGGTTTTCATTTTGTCGAATATTTTGGCTACCCCTTTTATAATATTGGCGTGTGCTTTTTCATCTTTATCACTTAATACAGATGCTGCTTTGGCGTACCAAACAATGGTATTTAATTTACTATCTACCAGGTCTACCGTAAATGTGCCTTCTTTGTAACGGCCGGTTTCTATTTCTTCACTTTTCCAGGAATAATTACGCTGGCCAATATATTTGGGTGCATCGGTTCTAAAATCGGTTGTGCGTGTTTGGGTTTTTTCCTCTACCACAATTCCAATATTAATTTTTACATCGGGGTTGGTTTTGGTGGGTTCTATGCCCAATGCATGCATTTGTTTGGTAATCTCTTTCTTAATCCAGCCAATGCGGTTGGTGTAGCTTACATCTGTAGGATTATTTATGTCCACATCGTAAAAGGAGAAGGTTTTATAATTGTGTAAGCTGTTGGCCGTATTGTGGCTGGTATCAATAATTCTTACGGTAGAACAGCCATAGCCACTTAGTAGGGCTATTGCTACAATGGCGTATATAATTTTTGTTTTCATGCGTTTTATTTTTTGGTGCAGGTATGGTGTAAATATAATACATCAAGAGAACAATGCACATGGCTATACACCATTGCTATTGTTAAACCGTTAGTTGTTGTTGGGTACAACCTGCATTTATTGCTGCAAAAAGTTGTGTGGTACAAGAGTGCGACGCAAGTAAAGCTGCACTGGCTACCAATGCCGGGTACATAATGCCTGTTTATTTACCCTGCCCGGTTAAAATAATTTTTAGGGTATATAGCATAATTTTAAAATCCAGCAGCAGCGATATGTTTTCAATATACACCAAGTCGTACTGCATACGCTGTATCATTTCGGCAGTAGTAGAAGCATAGCCAAACTGCACCATACCCCAGGAAGTGAGCCCCGGTTTTACTTTTAGCAAATACCGGAAATAGGGGGTTTGACGATTCAACTGGTCAATATAAAATTTACGTTCTGGGCGGGGGCCAATAAAGCTCATTTCGCCAATAAAAATATTCCATAACTGTGGCAGCTCATCAATACGCCATTTGCGCATAATGCGCCCCCAGCGCGTAATACGGGCATCGTTTCCCGACGATAATGCCGGCCCGTTTTTTTCAGCATCTATATACATAGACCGAAACTTGTAAATAGTAAAGGGCTGGCCACGATAGCCAATTCTTTCCTGTGCAAAAATGATACTGCCCGGCGAGGATAATTTTGTTTTAATGGCCGCAAAAAGCAATAGCGGACTTAATACCACCGCCGCCAGAAAAGAGAAAGCTACATCTACCAGTCGTTTAATATTTCTTTGCCACTCAGGCATTAATCCGGTATCAATAGCAATTAACAATGCACCTAAAATATTTTCTGTTTTAACAGCGCCCGATAATATTTGAAATGTTTCAGGTATCATTTTCACCTCCACATCTTTCTCGCTAAGCCTACTGATGATTTCATCTGTTTCGCTTTGTTCTGTGGCGTCCATGGCAATAATAACCCGCTGTATAGCCATTTGCGCTATCAGGGCTTCCAGTTGCGGCAAACCGCCCAAATAGGGGGTATACCGGGCCAGTCCGGTTTTTTGTTGCGGCTCGGGTGCAATAAACCCCACAATGCTATAGCCCGATGCATCGTGTGCACGTTTAATATCTTTAAATACTTCTGAGGCTTTGCGGCTATTGCCCACAATAAGGGTGTTAAAGGAAAAGCGGCCGGCATGCAATTGCATTTTTGTAATGGTTAAAATCAGCAGGCGGCCGGCATAAACTACGCCTGTTTGTAAAAACAAAAGGCTAAAAAAAGTATAATAGAAATAGGTATAATTATGCTCCCTGTCGTTAAAAAAAAGCAGGAATAACAAAATAATAGCCCCTATAAAACTTTGAATAAACGTGGTGGTTAATTCCTGTAATCTTGATTTTTTATATACAGGTGTATTGTACGATCCAATTACGGCATATATCACCACCCATAACAACACGCATAAACCAAGGCTAATGGGGAAAAAGCTATCCTGTGTAAACAACCCATACAGGGTTTGTGGTGTTTCGTTGAGTAAATGCCGGCGCTGCAATGCAATACAACTCCATACTATAGCTGTGGCAAACATATCGCTAACTATGTACCAACTAATATGTATGGGTTTTTTTTGGCGCATACCCGTTTATGCTACCACAGTGGTGGCGCTAATTTTTTCCAGAATTTTATGCGCTACTTCCATGGCCAGGTAGCCATCAATTTCGGTAACTGCGGTTGGGGTATTGGTAGCAATAGACTGTACAAATGCCTGCAATTCCTCTTTAATGGCGTTCGATGGTTTGGTTTCGGGGTTTATTACGGCAATGGTTTTGGTGCCGCCATTGGGTGTTTCCAGGTCAAAGCTAAAAGCGTTTTCATCGCCTGGCTGTTTAAGTTTAATAATCTCGGTTTTCTTTTCCAGAAAGTCAATACCAATATAGGCGTCTTTTTGAAACAGCCTCATTTTGCGCATACGTTTCATGCTAATACGGCTGCTGGTAAGGTTGGCTACGGCACCATTATTAAATTCAATGCGTACGTTGGCAATATCGGGGGTTTCCGTCATAACGGCTACGCCGCTGGCGTGTATATTGCGCACATCGCTTTTTATCAGGCTAAGTATAATGTCAATATCATGTATCATTAAATCCAGTATCACACTTACTTCGGTGCCACGTGGGTTAAACTGTGCCAGGCGGTGTACCTCAATAAACATGGGGTTTAGTTGCATGTTTTTAATGGCCTGGTAAGCGGGGTTAAAACGTTCTACATGGCCCACCTGTAACTTAATACCGGCTTCTTTTACCATCTTCATAATTTGACGGCCTTCCTCAATGGTATTGGCAAGGGGTTTTTCTACAAATACATGTTTTCCCTTACGTATGGCGGCTTCGCACAAAACAAAATGATAATTGGTAGGGGCAACAATATCTGCAGCATCAATCCTGTCCAACAGGCTATGTATATCTGCAAAACGGGTAAGTCCGTATTTGGTAATTACCTCATTGGCAATGGCATCATTGGGGTCGTAAAAACCAACCAATTCCACATCCGCCATTTCTTTCCAGTTATTCAAATGAAATTTGCCCAAATGGCCCACCCCAAAAACACCAACTTTCAACATATAAAAAGTTTATGCTGTAAAGATAAGGTTTGGGGCCAATGCTTACCCGCTGGCAGGGACCATGTTAATAAATAGGTTTTTAAAGCTAAGGGCTATTATTGGCCCGGCAATAGATACCATTTTCCCCATCCGTTGCGTCGCACTCTTGTGCGGTTGGATACTTTGGGCGGCTTTTACCGCAGCGTATATTAAAGCAAAGCCGGTTGGCTGGGACTACAACTGAACTAAGAAAACGCAGGGGTTTTCATAGTTTGATTTATGACCAATGACAAAGCTAATTTCTAACCACTTTTGGATATCTTCAGCCTTTTACTTTTAAGTCCAGTTCTGAAGCCAGATAATCAATTAGTTTATCAATCTTGCTTGTTACATCTGTATAAAAATAACCATTAAGCTCTACAGCTCTCTTTATTATGCCCTCATTTAGCTCATCCGAAATAGGCAGGGAAGAAATTTGCTTATCAAGTTCAACCATAAATGCATAAAAAGATAGCAGCTCCTGAAAGGCCTTTTCGGATACGAGTCTTCGAGAAATACTTATGTCTCTGCGGATTTGGTTGAAAACCTCCCAGATTTTCTCGTCATACTCTTTTCTAGCTATATTGTACTCTTTGAGATTATTTGGGATTGCATAATAAACTACTTTCATAGACATGTATCGCCATTTCCAAAGCGTCTGCGCTATGTCGTCCAAAAACTTCGATTGAGCCTCAATAATCTTGGTTTGCCGTGCTTTTCTTTCGTCTATCTTTTTTAAGATGTAAGGCACAAGGAATCCAGTGAGGGAAGCTGTTAGTAAGAGTAAAACGATTTTCTCGATGAAATCCTGGCTCATAATTTATTGCTGACTAACCATGAAATGTTAAGCCAAACGGCCTAACATACTATTTTACATCCAAAATCGGCGTATTACCAAATCTACGCTATATCATATAAACGTCAATATTTAATATTAAATAATTAATAGCAGGTCTATGTTCGCATAGTGGGAGTTAATTATATGAAAATTCATGAGAATTTGCATAATAACTTGTCATCAGGTGAAAAGATCAAGACTGTTTGTCCAATTTTCATAGTGGGTACGAAGCAACTGCCTATAGTGGAGTAAACAAGGGATTTTTCAACCCTGCTCCACAGACAAAAATACTTGAACGGTTCCAATTATTTTCTCTTCAAAATGTGCATCTCCTTCTCCTAAATATAGATTTGAGTGTGCCAGGGTTTATTTTTTATTTTCGGTGTATATAAAAAGCCGAATAGCATTACCCACTGCACAAGAGTGCGACGCAAGTAAAGCTGCATGCCTGCACCATCCCCTGGCTCACCACCTGTTTACTGCTTATTTGGTTTGCTAAAAACAATTACATTTGAACAAACGAATTTTTATGCCATATAAAGACCTTGGTAGTGTACATGAGTTGGTGAGTAATTTATTTAACTGGCCTACCAGCGCCGAAGAATGGGAGCAGTATAAACTTAGCGAATCTCAGATTGCTTTTTTTAATGAAAATGGCTACCTGCCAGGTATTAAAATGCTGGATGCTACACAGGTAGCGGCAATTAATGAAGAAATTGCTGCCCTTGCCGATCCTAAGCACCCCGGTCATCATTTGTTTTACGAATTTCATAGTAACGAATCCACTGATCCCTCTACCATATTATTCCATGCATTAGGCGCCTGGCGTATTACACCCGGACTACACGATGCCCTTTGGAACCCCCGTTTTGTAATGGCTGCCAGTCAGCTATTGGGAAATGTGCCTGTACGTTTCTGGCACGATCAGTTGTTTTGCAAACCACCCAAAAAAGGTGGTGTAGTGGCCTGGCACCAGGATTACTCGTATTGGACAAGAACCAAACCCGTAGCACACCTTACCTGCTGGTGCGGTTTAGACGATTCAACCCAGGCCAACGGATGCCTGCAATATGTACCCGGTAGCCAAAACTGGGGCTTGCTGGATAAACCCGATCTGGCGGGCAATATGATGGGTATTATGGATTATTTAAACGAGGAACAAAAACAAGAGTTTAAACCCATACCGGTAGAAACGAAGGCCGGAGAAGCCATTTTTCACCACTCTCTTACCTTACATGGTTCGGGAGAAAATACATCGCCCAATCCACGCCGGGCCTTTGTGTTAAATGTGTTTGCAGATGGGGTACACAGTGATTCAGATGATGAATTGTTACAGGGCGTACCACCCGTACCAAAGGGCCATAAAATGGAAGGTCCGTTTTTCCCCTTATTATTTAGCGGGGTGGTTTAGTAGCCATATTTCTCTTTCCACAAATTGCGTAAGTATTTGCGCAGTTCTTCTTCACGGGCATTTTGGCCGGGCACATAAAATGCCGTACCACTTAATTGGGGTGGCAGGTACTCCTGCGGGGCAAAATTACCCTGGTAGGAGTGGGCATATTTATAACCTTTGCCATAATCCATTTGTTTCATCATTTTGGTAGGGGCATTGCGTATGTGCAGGGGCACGGGTAAATCGCCCAGTTGCTCTACGGCCGCCAATGCTGCACCAATTGCGGCATAAGCTGCATTGCTTTTGGCACTGGAGGCCAGGTAGGTGGCGCATTGCGATAAAATGATCCTGGATTCCGGATAACCTATTTTGCTAACGGCATCAAAAGTGGCATTGGCCAGTAAAAGCGCATTGGGGTTGGCATTGCCAATATCTTCACTGGAAAAAATAAGCATGCGGCGGGCAATAAATTTTACATCTTCTCCACCCTCAATCATGCGGGCCAGCCAGTAAACTGCGCCATTGGGGTCGCTGCCACGCATGCTTTTTATAAAGGCCGATATGATATCATAATGTTGCTCTCCCTGTTTATCGTAAAGGGCAATTCGTTTTTGGGCTACCTGCATTACATAGGCATCTGTAATTGTTATAGTAGTGCCCGGGTTTTCGTGGGCAGTAACTACCAGCTCCAGCAGGTTTAGCAGTTTGCGGGCATCGCCGCCCGAAATATTGATCAGGGCCGCTGTCTCCTGTAAATCTACCTGGTATTGCTGCATCATCGTATCGTGCAATAATGCTTGTTGCAACAGGTTAACCATATCGGCTTCGCTAAGGGCTTTTAACACAAATACCTGGCTGCGGCTTAGTAAGGCGGCGTTTACTTCAAAAGAGGGGTTCTCGGTAGTGGCGCCAATCAGGGTAATGATGCCTTTTTCCACTGCACCCAGTAAAGCATCCTGCTGGCCCTTATTAAAACGATGAATTTCATCAATAAACAAAATGGCTTTAGTTTGCTGTTTGGCCTGTTCTATTACTTCGCGTACTTCTTTAACGCCACTGCTTATGGCACTTAACTGGTAAAAAGGCTGTTGCAGGGTATGGGCAATAATATTGGCAATGGTGGTTTTGCCCACACCGGGCGGCCCCCAAAAAATCATGGAGGGGATATTGCCTTTTTCTATGGCCGTACGCAAAATGCTGCCTTTGCCGGTAAGGTGTTGCTGCCCCACCAGCTCGTCAAGGCTATTGGGTCTTAATCTTTCTGCAAGTGGTGCAGTAGGCATGCTGTTTTTTTGGTAAAAATATCAATCATTCTCCGCAATTTGCCAAACAGCCATTATTAGCCCAGCTATTGATTGTTTGTGGGGCTTTACTTGCGTCGCACACTTCAAGTTGCTGAACCTGTATGGGCTTTTTTCGTAATTGGCTTTTAAGAAATAGTACATAGTTATTCTATAGTACAAGAGTGCGACGCAAGTAAAGCTGCCATTTGTTTTTTAGCCGGGTAACAGAAATAGTAATTTTAATAAAAATGGTTTCCACAAAAAATATCTCTGGCCACTGTGTGATTTTTTTGCTGTTGCTGCGAATAATGATAAAAGGTTTATTTACAATTTCATGAATACACTTGCTGATAAAGACAAATTTTTGCGGCTGATTGAAGCGAATAAGGGCATTATTTTTAAAATATGCAATGCTTACTGCCATAATAAGTCCGATAGGGAGGATGTGGCCCAGGAAATAATTTATCACCTCTGGAAATCGGGTAACAGTTTTAATCCCGATTATCAATTTTCTACCTGGATGTACCGTATTGCCTTGAATGTAGCTATTTCTTTTTATCGCAACGGTCGGCAAACCATTGCAGCTGCACCATTTACCGGACAGGTTTTTGAGCTGGAAGATAGCAACACATCGCCAGATGAAACCGAAGAACATATTGCCCTGCTGCATAAGTGTATTAACGAATTAAAAGAACTGGACAGGGCCTTGATGCTCTTGTACCTGGAAGCAAAATCTTATCAGGAAATAGGAGAAATATTAGGCATTAGCACCACCAATGTAGCCACTAAAATAAATCGTATTAAAACCAAAATAAAACAATCATTTCAACACAATAAATCAATTACAAAATGAACAATAGCGACGAATTAATGCAGTTATGGCAGTCTTACGACAAAAAGCTTAATACATCGCTGGCCATAAACAAACATTGCATTGAAGCCATTCAAACTCAAAAAGTACTAACTGCCTTTAACCACGTAAAAGTGTATAAGTATATAGAAATTGGTACAGGCCTTTTTTGTATGTGGTTGTTGGGTAGCTTTTTGGCAAGTAATATCACCAATATGTATTTTGTTGCAGCAGCAGCAGTGTTAATGCTGTTTTGTATGGTGGCCATAATTGGCGCAGCGCATCAACTGGTGCTTATTGGCCAGGTGCAATACAACGGGGCGGTTATTGAAGGGCAGCGTAAATTAACTTTATTGCAGTCAACCGTTTTTATACAAACTTCTATAGTTACCTATTTGCGGCTGGCTTTGTTAAGTTTACCTTTTTATACTGCCTATCTTATTATAGGTTTCAAAGTGTTTTTTGGGATAAATATTGTTGAGCAGGGCAATAGCAACTGGTGGATATCTCAAATAGTATTAAGCATTTTATTTGTGCCACTGTCTATTTGGATGTATAAGAAAATATCGTACAAAAACCTGCACATACCATGGGTACGCACCTTAATTGAAGGTGCTGGTGGCAAAGCCACACGTAAGGCCATGGATTATATTCAGGAACTAAACGAATTTGAAAAGGAATTGGCATAAAACAATAGCTGTAGCAGCCGTATTTCTTAATGGTTAAGATTGGCAAAGGTTTAAGGTTTTATTGGCCAGTCGATAGAGCAGGCATGATACATCGTTGTGTCACTCACTTGTACCGCATAACTGGTAGCAGCAATTTTTTTAACAAACAGTATTAAGCATCTAGAAAAGCCTATAAGTGCTGGCCAATACAAGTAAACCAATAAAACAGGTATAACCCTTATTGTTAGCACAGCGTTAAGTTCTTTTTTTCACCTTTTTATTTGCTGGTTTTGCCTGAAATTTACAGCAATGCATCAACAACGCTATTTCAGGTATTTGGGCATAATGCTGTTGGTTTCACTGTTAACGGCACCTGGGTTTGCGCAACTGCGCAAAATACCTTTTGATGTAACAGATGCATTCATGTCGCGCTATCCGCACGCCGAAAAACTGGAATGGCGGGATAAGCTTACTGCTTTTGAAGCACATTTTTATTTAAACGGTTTTGAAATGACGGCCGATTTTACCGCCAGAGGCGACTGGCAGAAAACCGAGAAATTCCTGAACCTGAATACCCTGCACAATGAAGTGGCAGCTGGTTTTAAGAAATGCAGGTATGCCGGTTGGGCGATTATTTCCATCGCCGAAATAAGTATTATCAGCGAGCCGGTGGTGTACCGTATACTGGTTAAAAAAACAAGCCTGCAAAAGAAATACCTGTATTTTAATGCCCGTGGAAAATTGTTGCGCGAAGCTATTACGCTGTAAAGCAATTGACCACTTGTTTGCCTGTTTAGGTAAAAAATACCGGGGGCAATACTGTTTTTTTATAACTTCAATGCCATCACTAAATATAGAACGGAATGAAATTCAGCAGTACTGTTTGTTTTTTGTTATTATGCGTAGGTATTGTTAAGGCCCAGCCCGACCGTTGGCAGCAACGTATTAAATATGCCATTAACGTGGATATGAATGTGGCTACTAACCGATTTACCGGTACGGAAAAAATTGATTACTGGAACAATTCTCCGGATACCTTAAACCGTATTTTTTTTCACTTATACTGGAATGCTTTTCAGCCCAATAGCATGATGGATGTGCGCAGCCGCGAATTGGGTAAAACCATTTTGGGTAATGATAAAAAGGGTAATCCCGTGCAGGATTGGGACAGCCGTGTAACAGACCGCATCAGCAAACTGCAGCCCAATGAAATTGGGTATCAAAATGTGCAGTATGTAAAAATAAATGGGGTAGCCCAAAAACTTATTACCCACGAAACCATACTGGAAGTAATACTCGATAAACCCATTTTGCCAAAATCAAAAACAGCACTCGAAGTGGCTTTTGAAGCCCAGGTGCCTTTGCAGGTGCGCAGAAGCGGCCGCGATAATGCAGAGGGGGTACGTTATAGCATGAGCCAATGGTACCCCAAAGTTACAGAGTATGATTACCAGGGCTGGAATGCCAATCCCTATATTGCCCGGGAGTTCTATGGCGTTTGGGGCGATTATGATGTAAATATTAACATTGATAAAACGTACATGATTGCCGGCTCCGGCACACTTCAAAATGCCGGGGATATTGGCTTTGGTTACGAAGCAGCAGGCACTACCGTTAAAAAACCTACAGGCAATACTGTTACCTGGAAATTTGTTGCCCAAAATGTACACGATTTTGTATGGGCTGCCGATCCGGAGTATACCATTTTAAAACAGCAGGTGAAGGATGGTCCGTTAATTTATGTGATTTACAAAAAAGGTGCAGGCAATGATAAGGATTGGGAACAGGTGTTAAATAAAGCCGTTACAGCTTATCCCTTTATTGCCAAAACTTTTGGTGCATACCCCTATAAAAATTATTCATTTATACAGGGCGGTGATGGCGGTATGGAGTATCCCATGGCTACCTTAATTAAAAATGCAAGTGTAGGTACAGCTATACATGAGTGGATGCATAGCTGGTATCAGGGAATGATGGGTAGCAATGAAAGTCTTTTTGCCTGGATGGATGAAGGGTTTACTACTTATGCCGAGCTAAGAACCAGTGCATGGTTGGCTAAAAATGATACTTCATTTGCGTTTGCCAATGCTTACGCCTCGTATTACCGCCTGGCAAAAGGTAAACTGGAAGAGCCCATGACTACCCATTCTGACCATTTTAATACCAATTCAGCCTATTCATCTGCTGCATATTCAAAAGGGGCTGTTTTTTTAGCACAGCTGGGCTATATAGTGGGCGATGCAGTGCTGGATAAAATATTGCTGGAATACTATAACCAATGGCGTTTTAAACATCCTAATGCCAACGATTTTATAAGGGTGGCAGAAAAAGTAAGTGGCATAGAATTGCAGTGGTATAAAGAATACTGGGTATACACCACCAAAAATATTGATTATGCCCTTGGTGATGTTAATATGGATAATGGTGCCACCAGCATACTATTAAAACGCATAGGATATATGCCCATGCCGGTTGATGTAATGGTTACCTATAAAGATGGTTCTAAAGAAATGTATTATATACCCATGAACCTGATGTATGGTGCCAAGCCAGCAGAAAATACCATTCCCCGCTTTGTGCAACCAGAATGGAAATGGGTAAACCCTGAGTATACGCTTACACTAAATAGAAATGTTGCGGATATTAAAGAAATAGAAATAGACCCCAGCAAAAGACTGGCCGATGTAAACAGGGTAAATAATAAGCTTACGGTTCCTTAACAGGGAATATTATATTGCAATAACAAGGGCCGGTTGTATTACCGGCTTTTGTTTGCCCATCCTTATTTGGTGTAAAGTTGTTTTGCTATAGTTTGTGTTGGCTGTTAGCAGCTGCCCATGTTGTACAGTACAAGTGTGCGACGCAAGTACAGCCGCTATGGAAATATGTTGCCGGGCCCAAAAAATACTTCATCTAATTTGGGGTTTAGCGCTTACTGCTGTTGTGTAATTGAAACAGCAAACCAATAAATTTATCTTTCATAATAAAAAGAGTGTCTTACATTAGTATACTTAAAAACAGTTCGTATTCATGCGCAAGAAAAAGTATAATGGCGATAGGGTGATTTGGAAAAATGTTTGGGATGCTAAAAATCTGCTGCACATAATTGCCGGTACAGCACTGGCTGTGTTGGCAATGAAGGGCTTTATGATACCCAACAGGTTTATGGATGGCGGCGTTACCGGTATTTCCATATTGCTGCACGAAATATTTCATATTAATATCAGTATACTCGTGCTGGGCATTAATGCCTTTTTTATTTACCTGGGCTACAGAAGAATTGGTAAAACATTTGCGGTGCAAACCACCATTGCGGTATTACTGCTATCGGCAGGTCTTTTGTTTATTAATATACAACCCATTACCAGCGATAAATTATTAATTGCCATATTTGGCGGTATATTAATTGGTGCCGGGGTAGGCCTTGTAATTAGGGGCGGCGGTGTAATTGATGGTGCAGAAGTAATTGCCGTTTTTACCAAACGCAGAACAGGGCTGTCTAACAGCGAAATAATCATGATGATCAATACCCTCATTTTTGCGGTAGCCGCATTGCAATTTGGCATTGAAACCGCCATGTATTCCATCATTACCTATTTTACTGCCACCCGTGTTACAGATTATGTGGTAGATGGTATTGAAGAATTTACCGCTGTAAACATCATCTGCTCGCAGCAGGAAGATGTAAAAAATTTGCTGGTAAACGATCTGGGTAAAGGCATTACCGTTTACAAAGGCGAACGGGGGTATTTACCCGGTAGTTTTGATGTTAAAATAGATTGCGAAATTATAGTTACCATAGTTACCCGTTTAGAAATTAAGCAAATACACGATGCCGTTATGCGGATAGACCCCAAAGCATTTATGTATGTGCAAACCATAAAAGAAGCTACCGGTGGCGTACTTAAATCAAAGGCCCATGTAAAGTAATTGCCTATGAAAGAATTTGTTGTAGACTTATTAAAAAACAACCTGTCATTATATTTTTTTTACCACAATCCGGCGCATACCCTTTATGTGCTGGAAAAAGCATTGGAAATTAGCCAAACCGAAAACTGTAGTGCAGAAGAAATTGCCCTGCTAACTGTAGCCGTACTTTGGCACGATACGGGTTATATCATCACCTATGCCAATCACGAAGAAGCAGGTTGCACACTGGCCCGTAAATATTTGCCCGATTATGGCCTATCCCTCCCCGATATTGAAAAAGTATGTGGTATGATAATGGCCACCAAAATACCACAGCAGCCAAAAAATAAATTAGAGCAAATAATTGCCGATGCCGATCTGGAATATTTAGGTACAGACAGTGCCGCTATTCAGGCCGAAAATTTATATAAAGAACTGCAATACATAAACCCGCAACTTACCCGCGAAAGGTGGAACCAAATGCAAATAAGCTTTATACAACAACACCAATATTTTACCCGCTTTTGCATAGAAAACCGGGAGCCTGTAAAACAGCAATACCTGCAGCAAATTATTAACAGCACCTTGTAAAATAAGGCAATTTTTTAGGCCAGGCAATTGGCATGCAATGCAGCATCCTTGCGTCGCACACTTGTACGGTTGGATACTTTATGCAGCAGGCCATACCTTTACAAACAACGACTTAAGTTCTGATTGTTTTATGCGTGGTCCATAAAACAGTAAACAAAACAAAGCTGCATTGCACAGATTATCTTTAATTTGCTATACAAAAACAGAAAGCGACCAAACACTGGTATATAGTACATAAATTCACTCCCATCATTCATTCAATATATTATGAGTTTTGATTTTATACTTGGAATGGTTCTATTTAGTTACCTGCGTAAGTTTTTACGCACCACCGGCCTAACCAGCTTTTGGGATAAAGTGCTGCAATATGGACTGATCATTTCAATTGTTCTGATGGTAATTAATATAGTACAACCTGGCGGCAGGCATGTTACGGAGTGGATTATGCATCTTATTTTGGTTGCCTTTATTTACATTACTTTAAAGCTACCCATTTTTAAGCCGGCAAGATCTATTATATACGCCGTATTGCCCCTTGTAATAATAGCCATTATAGAGGATGTTTTACAGCTGTTAAACAATAATCAGTACGATGATTGGCTGGATTCTGCAGAAATATTTGCAATTGTTTGGTGGGCTGCCATGTGGTTTATTATCAACAGACAAAAAAAGGCGCTGGAAAAAGCGCAACAAAAGGCCAAAGAAAAAGAAGCCGAAATAAAAATTACCGAAGCCTTAAAAGCCGAATTGGAAGTACAAGTGGCCGAGCGTACAGCGCAACTTACTGCCCAAAAAGAGGAGTTGCAACTGGCCATTACAGAATTAAAAGCCACACAGGCACAATTAATTCAGTCAGAAAAAATGGCATCGCTGGGTGAGCTTACTGCCGGCATTGCCCATGAAATTCAAAACCCGCTGAACTTTGTAAACAACTTTTCTGAAGTAAATGCAGAACTGGTTGAAGAAATGAAAACAGCATTGGCCTCCGGCGATAAAGAGGAAGCGATTGCCATTGCCAATGATATTGCCGCCAACGAACAAAAAATAAACCACCATGGCAAGCGGGCCGATGCGATTGTAAAAGGCATGTTACAACATAGCCGTACCAGCAGCGCCATAAAAGAACCTGCCGATATAAATGCATTGGCTGATGAGTATTTTCGGCTGGCTTACCATGGGTTAAGGGCAAAAGATAAAACATTTAATGCCACCCTAAAATCTAATTTTGACGACACTATTGGCAGCATCAATATTATTCCGCAGGATATTGGCAGGGTAGTGCTTAACCTGTTTACCAATGCATTTTATGCGGTAACCGAACGGAAAAAGCAAAACATACCCGGTTACGAACCCACCGTTACGCTTAGCACCAAAAAACAAGGCAATAAAGTGGTAGTGATGGTGCAGGACAATGGGAATGGCATTCCTCAAAAAGTGGTAGATAAAATATTTCAACCTTTCTTTACCACCAAGCCCACCGGGCAGGGTACAGGCCTGGGCTTAAGTTTAAGTTACGATATTGTAAAAGCACATAATGGGGAATTAAAAGTAACAACAACCGAAGGCACAGGCACAGTGTTTATTATTGAGTTGCCGGTGTAAATGGTGCGGGGTAGATGCAGTTGTATATGCAAAGCAGGTTTAAGGTGGATATAGGTTTTTAAAAAAAATTTGTAAAATTGAAGCTGCATGACTGTTTGCAATGTTTAGGTTATTATAAGGCTGTTTACTTTGCTGCATAGCGAACCGAACCCTGAAGAGTGCGACGCAAGGATGCATCATATTGATTACCATGCCGGGCTAAAAATAGAGCTTATGAAAATTTTAGTAGTTGATGATGAAAGAGACATGCAAACCTTGTTTGAGCAAAGGTTTAGAAAAGCCATTCGTGAAAAAGAGGTTGAATTTGCATTTGCCTTTTCGGGCGAAGAAGCACTTAGTTATTTAAACCAGCACGAACATGAAGCTGTATTAATACTGTCTGATATTAATATGCCAGGCATGAGTGGTTTGGAGTTGCTGGATCATATAAAGCATACTTATTTAAAACCTCCTCCCGTAGTAATGATGATTACTGCGTATGGCGATGCAGAGAATTATAATATTGCCAAACAATTGGGTGCAGATGATTTTTTAACCAAGCCTGTAGATTTTGCCCTTCTAAAACAAAAATTAAACATTAACAGCTAATGGCGAAAATATTGGTGGCCGATGATGAAGCCGATTTGGAAGTATTGATTAAACAGAAGTTCCGTCAAAAAATACGGGAACAGTATTATGAATTTATATTTGCCGTAAATGGTAATGATGCACTGGAAAAAATACAAAACCATCCGGATATTGATATTGTATTAAGCGATATCAATATGCCCGAAATGGATGGACTAACACTGTTAAACCGGCTGCACGAATCGAGCCCCTTAATAAAGGCGGTTATGGTATCGGCTTATGGCGATATGGATAATATACGTGTAGCCATGAACCGTGGTGCCTTTGATTTTATTACCAAACCCATCAATTTTGAAGACCTGGCATTAACCATAGAAAAAACCATTAAACAGGTTGCTCAAAACCGCGAAACCATTAAAGCCATAAAGGAAAACAATATCCTGCGCATGTATGTAGACGAAACAGTGCTTAAGTTTATGGGCAGCCGGGAATATGAAACCTCTTTAATGGTAAATGAAACTATTGAAGCCACTATTGTATTTATTGATATCTGCAGTTTTACCTCCATTAGCGAAAACGAATCACCCGATTTGGTGGTGCAGTTACTCAATAAGTATTTTGATGTAATGGTAAAGGAAATTATTGCGCAGGGCGGCTATATTGATAAGTTTATTGGCGATGCTATCATGGCTGTGTTTAGGGGCGATTACCATTTAGATAAAGCCATTGAAGCCAGTTTGGCCGTACGTGCACAAATAGAAAAACTACCCGATATTGCCGAACATGTGGCTTTTACGCCCAAGGTTTCTATAGGCATAAATAGCGGCGAAATGGTGTCGGGTAATATCGGCTCGGCCAATTTGCGTCGCTTAGACTATACCGTTATAGGCGATGTGGTAAATACCGCACAACGTTTACAGGCCGCTGCCAAAGAAGGGCAGATTATAATAAACGAAGCCTGTTACCAAAAAGTAAAAGAATCTTTTAATTGCCGTAAAGTGCAGGAAGTAAGTTTAAAAAACAAAACCAAGCCAGAAGTAATTTATGAAGTAATGGATTAGCTTTTTAGCTAAAACAACATGTATAATACCAGCAGTGGCATATAATGGCATCGCCTCTTGCGTCGCAATCCTTTCATCTGTAGCAAATAAAGCAGCAAAAATTAATGCCATCACCCACGCATTTTTAACAAGTGTAAGATGATTACTATTACAGTTTTTAGTATATGCTAGAAGTCGTTTGGCCAACATAAGAGCAATTTATTTGGCCTGAAAAAACACTTTTTAGTTTGCCTTAGCCGATTAGCCTGTAATTTCAAGGTCTAAATACCTGTTATTACTAAATTCGAAATTTGTTAAATTCTTAAACAAGACCTCATTAGTTTGAGGAGCAAAAAGCCTTAAAAAATTTGATAATTTCTATTTTAATACTAAAATGGTAAATATTATCTAAGGTAACCCATCTTTTAACAAATTTTTAGTTAACAATTCCTTAACATTAAGTCAATGTGTAGTAAACACACAACACCCACCTTTGCAAAAAAATACAGTTATGCGAAAATCAGTAAACAAGATTTTGGGTATTTTTCTGTTTTTGGGGCTGGCTATAGCTTCATTTGCACAGGAAACTACTTCAGACATTATTGGTGTAGTTACCGATAATGGAAATGCGATTGGTGGTGCCACCATTACTGCATTGCACGTGCCAACAGGTACCAAATATGTAACTACCAGTCGTAAGGATGGCCGTTACAATCTTCCCAACCTTAAAATTGGCGGACCATACACAATTACTGTAAGCTATGTTGGTTTTAAAGCAGAACCTCAGGAAAATGTATCCCTGCTATTAGGTCAGGAATACAAAGCCGATTTTGCTTTGGTGGCCGATTCAAAAAGCCTTACCGAAGTAGTTGTATCAGCTGTAAGCCAAAATAAAATTTTCAATAACAGCCGTACAGGTAGTCAGGAAATCATCAGTCGTTCACAAATTGAAAGACTGCCTACTATTAACCGTTCTTTACAGGATTTTACCAAATTAACCCCTTCTGCCAATGGTTTAAGCTTTGGTGGCCGTAATGGTGCTTATAATAATATCACTGTAGATGGTGCCAACTTTAATAACGCATTTGGTTTGTCTGGTACCTTAGGTGGCCAAACAAATTCTCAGCCTATTTCATTGGATGCGATAGAACAAATTCAGGTAAATATTTCTCCTTTTGACGTTAGACAAGGTGGTTTTTCCGGTGCTGGTGTAAACTCAGTTACCCGCAGTGGTACCAATCAGGTAAAAGGAACTGTGTATACTTATTTAAAAGGCCCGGGTACACAAGGTTATAATGTAAGAACAGCAGAAATACCAAAACAGCAATTCGATTATAGCTTAAATGGTTTTGCCTTTGGTGGTGCACTGGTAAAAAATAAATTATTCTATTTTGTTAGTGCAGAACAGGAACGTGTAACTACACCAGCTACCAGCTATATTGCATCAGATGCAAATAACCAGCCTAACCCAGCTTCTGTATCTTTAGCTAACGCAGATACTTTGAATAAATTAAAGCAGTTTTTGATAGATACTTATGGTTATAATCCAGGTGAATATCAGGGTTATAGTTATAAAACAAAAAGTGATAAGTTAACTGCAAAGATTGATTGGAATATCAATACAAAAAACACTTTCACTATCAAGTATAACTATCTTAAATCTTCAAGAGAAATTGCTGCAAGTAACAGTGGTGCCCCAGGCGGAAACAGACAGCCAGGAGCTACCAGTTTACCTTTTAGTGGTAGTGGTTATGTTATCAACAATAATTTCAATATCCTTATTGCAGAGTTAAACACCCGTTTTAACAACAGGATGTCTAATAAATTGCAGGTTGGTATCACACAACTTAGAGATTTCAGGGCCAGCCTTGCAGGTGCTGATTTTCCATTGGTGGATATTATGAATGGTCAGGGACAAACCTATACTTCTTTTGGTTATGAGCCATTTACTTATAACAACGTATTGAATACTGATATCATTCAGTTCTCTGACATCTTTACTATGTATAAAGGGTCACACGAATTAACTTTTGGTACACAGAATTATATTAAGAAATTCAAAAACGGCTTTGCTCCAAATTATCAGGGTGTATACCGTTTTAACACACTTACTGATTTTTATAATAGCGCTATTAATGGAGCAGCTAATGCTACCAGTTATAATTTGCAATATGCTGTTACAAAAGATGGTTCTTTCCCATTTGCTAAAATTGGTTCTACTGAATTAGGTTTCTTTGCACAAGACAAATGGAGGGTGAATAATAAATTTACTCTTACCTATGGTTTACGTGTTGATTTACCCATTTTCAAAGACCAATTTGAATCTAACCCATATGTACCTGCACTTACCTTCCGCGATGGTAAAAAATATGATGTGGGTCTAAAACCAGGTACCAATCCTTTATTCTCTCCAAGAGTTGGTTTTAACTGGGATGTAACCGGTGATAAGAAAACCCAGGTGCGTGGTGGTGTTGGTATTTTTGCTGGTCCTCCTCCATTTGTATGGATTAGTAACCAGGCAAGTAACAATGGTGTACAGTTTGGTTCTTTCTCTAAAACCAATGTTGCTTTTAGCGAAGATGTAAATACATACAGACCAAGTGCTACTGCAGAGAATACCTCATATAACCTGGTATTTACCGATAAGGATTTCAAATATCCTCAGGCATTAAAAGCCAGTCTGGCTATTGATAGAAAATTGCCTGGTAATGTAGTAGCTACATTAGAAGCAACTTATTCTAAAGATATTGATGCCGTATACTTCCAAAATGTAAACTTACCTTCTACCGGTAAAGCATTTGTTGGTTCAGATCCAAGAATCCGTTACGATAGTACTAAAATTTGGGGTGGTAAACCAACTGCAAGTGTTACCAATCCTAATATCAGCAATGCTATCTTGATGACGAATGCTAACGAAGGTTATGCATACAATATCACTTTCCAGTTGCAAAAAACCATGCGTAATTTTTACGCCAGTATTGCCTACACTTACAGCAACTCTAAATCATTAAATGATGGTGGTTCTATTGCTGCAAGTATGTGGAGAGACAGACCAGTACAAGGCGATCCTAATGCTATTGAATTAGGCTATGCTAACTTTTACCAGCCTCACCGTGTAATTGCTTCTGCTTCTTACCGTTTTGAGTATGGCAAACATTATGCAACTTCAATAGGTTTAATTTTTGAAGCTGCACCAGCAGGTGTTGGTTCATTTACCTATAATGGCGACGCTAATAACGATGGTACAGGTGGTAATAACGACCTTATCTATATTCCTAAAGATGCTACTGATATTGTACTTGTACCAGTTAATACCGGTGGCGGTACAATTACTGATACAAGAACGCCTGCTCAAATCTATGCACAGTTAAACAACTTTATCAAGCAAGATCCTTATTTAAGTGCACACCGTGGTGAGGTTGCAGCCCGTAATGCAGCAGTATTGCCTTTCTACAAACGTTTAGATCTTAATATTACACAGGATATTTATTTCTTTACCGGTAAAGAGAAAAACAAACACACTTTACGCCTTACTTTCGATCTTATTAACGCTGGTAACTTTGTTAATAAAAACTGGGGCATCGCTAAACAATTCACTTCTACTTCATTCCTTAAGTACGAAGGTTTAGTGCCATCAGCAGATCCTAATAATGCAGGTAAACCACGTTTCTCTTTCCCTTATGTGGATCCATCTAACCAAATTCCGTTGGTTAACAGCTATACTGATAATACAAGTATATTTTCACGTTGGCAGGGCCAATTTGGTATCCGTTATATCTTTAATTAACAGTTATCAAATCAACTATTATAAAGCGACCGTCTGCAAAGGCGGTCGCATTTTTTTTTGTACCAGGCTGTAGTATAGAAATCAGGCTTTTCTTGCGTCGCACTCTTGTACTTTCAGCGCTTTAATGGGCTTGCAGCAACCGGTAAACAGCCCATGCCAGTTCCATAGCACAAGTGTGCGACGCAAGTACAGCTGCACAAAGCTGTACAGCATGGCTCAAAAAAAATAAGTTATTTTTTGCCTTTTAATTATGTGTTCATAAAATCAGATTGATGTATTATTGCGCACTTTAAACCCGTAATATGCATTTGGGAAAACCAAAATCATCAGTTAGTAAAAAGCAAACCTCTACACCAGGATTGCTTATTGATGTTAGTGGCAAAACCGGCAAGCCTGTTCATGTAAAAGGGTTGATAGTGCACCAGCAAAACGGCAGCAGGGATATTAAAGTATTTCCATTAACCGGCACCTATTCTATGTTGCCATTTAAATACCTGCCTGCTGCTGTATATGCAGTAGTAGAAGCATTTGCACAGGAAAAAATATTTGCGGCCTGGCAAAAAAACTATCCTTTGCAAAAGGCTGTAGCCATTCACGAGTTGCCATATAACCAACTGCGCAATCACCAGTACGGGTTATTTAGTAATATAAAGCCATACGTTTCACTTATCACCTGGTTTTATCAGGCGGTAGATGATATGCTTATTACCACAACTGTGCTAAAACCTGCAGTGCTAAGCAATTATTTGCCCGTATTGTCATTTGTATGTATCCGTTTGCCACATGGTCGTATACGCATATTGGCCATGGTAAATATTAATGATGTTAGCTACCATGCATCCGATTTTAAACAGCATGATTTTTTATTGCAAAGCAAGGCAGAATTTTTTTTATTAAAACCCGAAGATGCAGATACCCTGGGCCAGTTTCCTAACGGGTTTATGGATACTACCGAAAAGGAATGGCCTGCATTTATGCAACAGGTGGTACAGCCGCTGGCTACCAGATACGAGGTAAATACCAGGGCAGTTATTAAGGTAGAAGAAATAGAAACCCAGCCGCAATGTAAACTGTATTTAAGTGAACTAAATAATAGTTTTTTAATGCTGCGCATGCATTGGCAGTATGGCGAATATGAGCTGGAAAATGCCCCCGAAAAAGTTACGGTACTTACTAATGAAACCGGTGAAATACATATTAAACGGGCTATTGAGGAAGAGCAAACTATACTGGGTTTTATACGCAGCTGCCACAAAAAATTTGAACAACAACGTAACGATTATTTTTATCTGTCGTTTGATGAAGCTGCCAAAAGCCAGTGGTTTGTAAAATTTTACCGTAAGCTTATCGATAAAGATATACCTGTATATGGAATGGAGCACCTGCAACATTTCAGGTATAATTTGCATACGCCTGTAATTACGGTTACGCATAAGGGTAATGGTATAGATTGGTTTGATTTACAGGTAACCATTGCTTATGGTGATGAGCAGGTAGCGCTGGCCGATTTACAAAAGGCCATTTTTAACAGGCAGTCTTTTTTATTGTTAAAAGATGGCACAATTGGCGCCATACCAGAAGAATGGCTAACGCAATATGCATTGCTATTCCGGTTGGGGAAAACTGATAAAAACTCCTTACGCCTCTCTAAAGTACATTGGTCTGTTTTGCAAAGCATGGGTGGTGATGATACTATTGCCAACCAGGTAATACCTCTATCTCAACGGGAAAAATGGAATCGCGTACAGGAAGCTGATGAATCCGTTTTTGAATTACCCAAACAAATAAATGCCAGTTTAAGAGATTACCAGAAAGCTGGTTATAACTGGATGGCATTATTGGATGAAATGCAATGGGGCGGCTGCCTGGCCGATGATATGGGTTTGGGCAAAACATTGCAAACCATCACATTTTTGCAGCATATTGTAAATAAATACCCGGATGAAAAGCATTTGATTATTTGCCCAACCTCGCTGTTATATAATTGGGAAAATGAATTGAAAAAATTTGCACCTCAATTAACATTTATTATTCACCATGGCCCGCAGCGTGTTTGTGATATTACTACATGGCAGCCGTATAATATAATTATCAGTAGTTATGGAACCGTACGCAGCGATATTGAATTATTGCAAGATTATTTTTTTGGTTATATAGTACTTGATGAAAGCCACTCTATTAAAAACCCCGTTTCTCAGGTAACAAAAGCTGTTCAATTGTTGCAAAGTAGAAACCGGATTATTTTAAGCGGTACACCCATTCAAAATAACACCTTCGATTTATATGCACAGATGCATTTTCTTAACCCCGGTTTATTAGGTAGCAGGGAGTTTTTTAAAGCAGAATTTGCCAACCCAATAGACAAGTTTGGCAATAAAGAAAAGGCGGCACAATTACGTAAAATAATATATCCGTTTTTATTAAGGAGAACCAAAGAACAGGTAGCCAAAGACCTGCCTTCAAAAACCGAAATTACCCTTTGGTGCGAAATGGGCGCTGCTCAACGTAAAGTATATGATGCGGTAAAAAATTATTATCGCGATAGTTTGTTAAACCGAATTGAACAGGAGGGGGTAGGCAAAAATGCTATTTATATACTGGAAGGCTTAACCAGATTAAGACAGGTATGTAATGCCCCTCAATTACTAAAAGATGAAAATATTGCAATTACTGAATCGGTAAAGATGGATGAATTGCTAAGCGAGCTGGAAGAAAATATTGGTAACCATAAAGTGCTGGTGTTTTCTCAGTTTACAGGTATGCTGCAATTAATTGCAAGGGCTATGGAAGAACGTTTCATTCCTTATTTGTATTTAGATGGCGGTACGCCTGCTGATAAAAGAAATGAATTGGTACAACAGTTTCAAACAAAAGCAGATGAGCAGGTTTTTTTGATAAGCTTAAAAGCGGGTGGCGTTGGCTTAACCCTTACCGCTGCCGATTATGTGTACCTGGTAGACCCCTGGTGGAACCCTGCCGCAGAACAGCAGGCTATTGACCGTACCCACCGCATAGGGCAGCAAAATAAAGTGTTTGCCTATAAAATGATTTGCAAAGACACTGTTGAAGAAAAAATACTGGCTTTGCAAGAGCGCAAAAAAAGCCTTGCCGATGATCTGATTAGTGAGGAAACAGGTTTTGTAAAAAAACTAACAGCAGACGATATTAGCTTCTTGTTTAGTTGATGCAGGTTAAACACTGTATTCTTAAAGCACAAATTTTGTCTGCAGAAAAATAGCGTATTTACCCGCCTTAAAATTTTCGCAACGCCGCTATTATGGTGAAATATGTGCTACCTTACTATGGAAATTGTTCGCCATGGAAACCATTATAGCCTATTTTGAACATATTCCATCCTTGCACCGTACTTTGATTTTGGCAGGAGGTATTAGTTTTTTTTGGTTGCTGGAACTGGCGGCTCCCTTATTTTCATTTAACTACAATAAATGGAAACACGCCGGCGTAAACCTTTTTTTTACACTTACTACTATCGTCATCAATTTTGCCTTTGCTTATTTATTGGTATTATGCAGCGATTGGTGTGTACAGCATAAAATGGGTTTTTTGCAGGGTATTGCTATGCCACTTTGGGTACAACTTGTATTGGGTTTACTGTTGTTGGATTTAATTGGAGCCTATTGTATACACCTGATAGAACACAAAGTAAAATGGATGTGGAAATTTCATATGGTGCATCATGCAGATACGCATGTAGATACAACCACCGCCAACAGGCACCACCCTGGCGAAAGTGTTTTTAGGGCCGTATTTGCTATCATTGCAGTTTGTATTACCGGTGCTCCCATATGGCTGGTAATGTTATACCAAACGCTAAGTGCCGTATTATCTCAATTTAACCACGCCAATATTAAAATTCCGGCAAAGCTTGATGCTATTGCCTCATGGCTTATTGTTACACCTGGCATGCATCGGATACATCACCATTATATGCGGCCGGAAACAGATACCAACTATGGTAATATTTTTTCTTTTTGGGACAGGCTATTTGGTACTTACCATTTTACCCCGCCGGCTAGTATTAAGTATGGGCTGGATGTTTTACAGGGCCGCAAAGACGAGGATATTGCCGCTCAACTAAAACTTCCTTTTGATAAAACAATCGCAACAGACTATTAACTACAATATCTGTTTTATTGTTTTATGGCTGCCATAAAAGTGGAACGATAAAGTGATTGCGACGCAAGAGGTGATGCTTTATAAACTATAGCTGGTATTATTTTTTACTCCTTAAAGGCAATATTTTTCAACTGCAGTAATGGCTTTTTGTAATCGCTCTTCGTAATTGCCGCTAATATCAACCCAGGGGGTTTGTTGGTTAATTAGCAGGTCTTTATAAATATGATAAAGCTCTTGCCTGGGCCCCTCGTTGGGGTATTCCCTTAAATCGTCTTTTACCCAGGGTAAATCTATATTGCACAACAAATACAAATCATATTTGCGTTGGCCAATTTCATCCAGAATTTGTGTATGGCACTTGCCAAATACATACTCGCACCAAACTTTCATCACATACATATCAGTATCTATAAAAAGTAATGGCTGGTTATTGGAGTGGGCAGAATTTGTATGTTCACTTTCTAATTCCAGCTGGCCTTGGGCAATGCTAAGCAAATCGTTAAAGTCGTACTCTGTGCCATATTTGGTTAGGTATTCCCGTGCATACTCAGGGCACCAAAGGGTATTAAATTGTGCCGCCAGTTGTGCGCTTAGCGTGCTTTTTCCGGTACTTTCCGGGCCAATAATTACAATTTTTTTTACCTGCATGGTATGTATTAATTAAGGGATTATGCCAAAGTTATGTTGGAATGCTGGGCTGCACTTTTTTTGCGCCATTCCATTAATCCGCCAAATGCCAGCACCAATAATATAATGTAATAAACGCTGGTAAAGGTATAGCCTTTTACAAAGTATAAGGGCACCGAAGCAAAATCGGTTAATATCCACCATATCCAGCTTTCTACTTTTTTGCGGGCCATTAGCCACATGCCGGTATATGCGGTGGCACTTGCAAAAGCATCGGCCCAGGGTATGGCACCCGGTGCAAATGTGTTTTTAATATAGGTAAGTGCAAAAAACAAAGCAATATAAAATGCCCCAAAAAATGCTAATTGCTGTATCCACTCCCTGGCCGATGAGCTGGTAATATTTACCACCAGTTGTTGTTGCTCATCTTTTTTAGTCCATAAAATCCAGCCATAAATACTCATTACCGTGTAATAAAAATTTACACTGGCTTCTCCAAACAAATGCCCTTCTACTGATATCCATATATAAATAATGGTATTAATTAAACCAATTGGGTAAACCAGTATATTTTCTTTTTTGCTGTACCAAACACTGGCTATGCCTGTAAAAACAGCTATATATTCAAGCCAGCCGGTGGTTTGCATGCCGGCAATAAATTGACTAATTATCTCTTGTACCATGGTTGCATGAAGATATGCCAGCTGTGCGTTTACGCAAAAGAATTCATGAGTTATGCTATTGCCGGTATGTAGAATTTTTTATGTGCCGGGCATTTAAAACTTATGGCATCGGCACTTGCGTCGCACACTGCGGCGTTCCACTTTTATGGCAACAAATCAAGGGATTTTTTTATTTTAAATACCGCCATAGTTACAAAGCAAAAGCATGGTGCAAAAGAAAACGGCATTGCCTGCATTTGTATCAATAAAAAAGCACCCCTTTTATAGAGGGATGCTTGTTTATTAACGGGGAAACAAACTTGCTTATTCTGCTTCGGCTACTACTTCTTTTACTTCCGGTATCATACGCTTCATCATGCCTTCTATGCCGGCTTTTAAAGTAATCATACTAGATGGGCAACCGCTGCAACTGCCTTGCAACATCAGGTTTACCACACCTTCGTCATAGCTTTTAAATTGAATAGCGCCACCATCCATTTCTACTGCGGGGCGCACATAATTATCTAATAACTCTTTAATTCTTTTTACCACATCATCATCATCAGCCAACACGGTGTTGCTGCTTTCCTGCTTCATTTTAGCTACCTCATCATCATTTACCACTGCACCACCATTTTCCAGGTAATCTTTCAAAAACTCCTTAATGGTAGGTATTACATCCTGCCAGTCGCCGGTTTCAATTGTTTTGGTAAGCGTAACAAAATTGCTGGCTATAAACACACTTTTTATAAAAGGAAAGCTAAACAGTTCTTTAGCCAAAGGTGAAGGCCCGGCAATGGTTTCATCAGGAAAATCAATGCTTTTGCCCGGATACAATAGTTTGTTGGCTACAAACTTCATTGTTTCGGGGTTGGGCGTCATTTCTGTATAAATGCTAATTACCGGATTGCCTGTTTTAATCATAACTTGTCTTTTGTAATGTTAATATGCTTTGTCTTTTACCCTTATGGCAGCCAAAGCTGCTTTTCCACTGTTCAGTATATAAGACCTGCAAAAATAACACTTGCCTTTTATTTTTTGTTTACGAATGAAGGAAAGAGCGCAAATAGTTAGTACCTACCCCAACTTTATGGGCATATTATTTGTTTTTTTGCAAAATTTTGTATGAAGAAAATATACCACCTGGCCAGCTGCTCTACCTGTCAGCGCATTTTAAAGGATGTGGATGCTGTAAACAAGCAGGCCGAATTACAGGATATTAAAACCGAAGCCATTAGCCCCGCACAATTAGACGAAATGAAAAAACTTGCCGGCAGTTACGAGGCTTTATTTAGCCGTAAAGCGCTTAAATACCGTAGCATGGGACTTCACGAGCAGGCGCTTACCGAAAAAGATTACCGCAAACTGATATTGGAAGAGTATACGTTTTTAAAACGTCCGGTGGCTATTGTTAATAAACAAATTTTTGTGGGCAATACCAAAGCCGTGGTAGAAGCTTTACAAAAGGCTTTATAAAACCTAATAGTAATAAAATAAAAGCCGGAACACGGTTGTAGTTTACAACTGGTTCCGGCTTTTTATGTGGTTTTGCTGCGTATTGTTATAACAGTACAAGAGTGCTACGCAAGCGGTGCTGAAGCCTGCACTTTTGCCGGGTTAATAAACAGTACTTTGCAAAAACGTTTATTTCTGATTTTCAGGACGTAAACTTCTTACAGTTTGGCCAGCCTGCCACATTTCGCTTTCGCGTAATTCTTTTAATTCTTCTTCCAGTTTTACGCGGTAATCTGCCTTACTGTTACTATCAATAGAACGCTGCGATTCTTTACCGGTAGCCACGCTTTCGTATAATTCTTTAAATACGGGTGCAGTAGCATCGCGGAATTTTTTCCACCAATCCAAAGCGCCACGTTGTGCTGTGGTAGAGCAGTTGGCATACATCCAATCCATACCATTTTCTGCTACCAATGGCATTAGTGATTGGGTTAACTCTTCTACAGTTTCATTAAAAGCTTCAGAAGGGGTATGACCTGCATCGCGCAATACCTGGTATTGGGCGGCAAAAATACCCTGAATGGCGCCCATTAAGGTGCCACGCTCACCGGTAAGATCGCTATATACTTCTTTTTTAAAGTTGGTTTCAAACAGGTAACCGCTACCTACGGCAATACCCAATGAAATACATCTTTCTTTTGCTCTGCCTGTGGCATCCTGGAAAATAGCATAAGAACTATTTAAGCCACGGCCTTGTAAAAACATTCTGCGTAAAGATGTACCGCTGCCTTTTGGTGCCACTAAAAATACATCTACATCGGCTGGAGGCACAATGCCGGTTTGCTCGTTAAACGTAATACCAAAACCATGAGAGAAATATAGCGCTTTACCCGCAGTTAAATGTTTTTTTACGGTAGGCCACAGTTCAATTTGTGCGGCATCGCTAAGCAGGTAGCAAATAATAGTACCACGCTCTAATGCTTCTTCAATTTCAAACAGGGTTTCGCCGGGTACAAAACCATCTGCAATAGCTTTATCCCATGTTTTAGAACTTTTACGCTGGCCAACTATTACGTTAATACCATTGTCGCGTTGGTTAAGCGCCTGGCCTGGGCCTTGTACGCCATAACCTATTACTGCTACTACTTCATTCTTTAAAACTTCCTGCGCTTTTGCAAGTGGAAACTCTTCCCGAGTTACTACATTTTCTTCCACTCCGCCGAAATTTAATTTTGCCATGTTGCTTTGTTTTGCCCTCCCAACCAAAAGGTGTACAGAGGATTGTTTAAATGTTTATTTAAAAATTGTTATTAGCCCATTTTTCTGTTATTAATTAAGCATCTGTTGCGTCGCACTCTTGTGCTGCAACAATGCTTTCAGCTAAACACTGTTATTTAGTGCTTCATTAAACGATAAGCGGTTGCCAAACGGATCTGTAACACTTACACACATGGCCCCATAAAACACCTGCTCGTACGATGGCCTGTAATATTTGTAAGGTCTGGTTTGCAACTCATTAAAAAAAGCCTCTAACCCATTACACCAGAAAAAAACCTTGGCGCCCGGTGTACAATCACCTACTTGTTCTGTCAGGTGCAGGGTAATATTCCCTTTTGATACCTGCATGTAAACGGGTGTGTTCTCTTCAAATATATGTTCCCAGTCAATGGTAAACCCCAGCCAGCCAATATAAAACTCAACCGCTTTTTCATAACTAAAAATGCGTAAGACAGGTATGGTTTTTTCAACTGTCATAAGAACAATTTTTTTATCAGTGCCGCTCTTTCGTTTTGTATTGCAGCCCTGTCTGTAATAGCTTTTTGTACCATTGCTGCATCAGCTGTAGCGGGTGAGCCACTGTTAAATGGCGGCGCTGGATTGTACTCCATCATTAACTGAATTTCTTTAGCAGTATCTCCGCCAAATAGTTTTGCTGCAATGGTTAAGCCAAAATCTATGCCCGCAGTTACACCACCGCCGGTAATTCTGTTTCGGTCTATTACCACCCGGTCCTCTATTACTTCTACCTTAAACATGGCCAGCAGGTTAAGTGATAACCAGTGTGTGGTAGCTTTATAGCCATCCAGTAAACCAGCAGCTGCCAATACCAAAGAACCGGTACATACCGAGGTAATATAACTGGCTTTTATGGCTTGTTGCTGCAAGAAATGAATCAGTGGTGCTTGCTGCATGGCCTCAAAAATACCACGACCACCAGGTACAAATAAAATATCTACCTGTGGCGCAGTAGTAAACGTACAATCTGGTGTTAATAGTAAACCATTATCTGCTTTTACCGCTGTATTGTTTTCCGCAATTAAAAGAACTTGTGTGGATGGCAATCTTCCAAATACTTCATAGGGGCCTGTTAGGTCTAATTGTGTAAGGTTTGGAAATAATACCATGCCTATAATCATATCATTTATTTACATCGTAAACACTTCGCCACGTTTATTTAGGAACTCATTTTCTATTACTTCTTCACCCGGCTGCTGACTTTCAAATTCACGCAACTTTTCGTGAAACCCGGCGCTGCTTTTAATAATGGCTACACGGGCACTGCGTACAAATTCAATCAGGCCATAAGGTTCCAGTGCTTTTATTAAGGCTTCTGTTTCTTCGCGGTGGCCGGTGGTTTCAAATACGGTATAGTCTTTACGTATTACCACTGCCCTTGCACCATATTGGCGTAACAGGCGTTCTACCTTAACCTTTTCTGCAATTTCATCGGTTGGTACTTTGTATAAGGCCAGTTCCTGCCATAAAATTTCATCGTTGGTATTGTAGTAGGCTTTTAATACTTCTACCTGTTTTTCAATTTGGCGGCAAAGTTTTTTTACTACTTCTTCCACTTCATTAATTACTATCGTAAAGCGGTGTACGCTGTCTATTTCTGAAGGAGAAGTGTTCAGGCTTTCTATATTAATTTTTCTGCGCGAAAATATTATGGCTATACGGTTTAGTAAACCTATCTGGTTTTCTGTGTACACCGTAATGGTATATTCCTGTTTCATTGTTGTTGGCTTTTTGCTGCTGGCTTTTGTTGAATAGTATTAATGCTGTACAAGTGTGCGACGCAAGTAAAGCGTAATGCTTTGCTATTGCCGGGTTAACCCTTATTGCAATCTTATTTCTGATACACTGCAACCCTGTGGTACCATGGGAAATACATTGTTTTCTTTACCCACCATTACTTCCAGTAAATAGGCGCCATCGTGATCAAGCATTTCTTTTAGCGCATTTTTTAAACCATCCCTGTGATGTACAGTTTGGCCTTCAATGCCATAGCCCTTGGCAATGGTAACAAAATTGGGGCTTTGAATATCTACAAAAGAATACCTTTTGCTATGGAATAACTCCTGCCACTGGCGCACCATGCCCAGGAAATTATTATTAAGAATTAGTATTTTTACCGCTGCGCCAAATTGCATAATGGTGCCCATTTCCTGCAATGTCATTTGAAATCCGCCATCGCCTATAATGGCTACTACTGTTCTTTCGGGTGCGCCGTATTTGGCGCCAATGGCTGCAGGCAGTGCAAAACCCATGGTACCCAAACCGCCGGATGTTACATTGCTTTTTGACTGCGTGAATTTGGCATAACGGCAGGCTACCATTTGGTGCTGGCCAACATCTGTTACAATAACTGCATCGCCTTTGGTAAGTTCGTTAAGTGCATCTATTACCTCGGCCATGCTCATTTCTTCTACTGTTGGGTGCATTTCTTTTCTTATCACAATAGCCTGCTCTTCTTCGGTAAAAGAATAAAACCGCTGCAGCCAATCTGTATGTTCTTTTTTAGTTATCAGTTCTGTAAGCAGGGGCAAAGTTTCTTTGCAATCTCCCCATACAGGTACGGTAGCTTTTACATTTTTATCAATTTCTGCGGGGTCAATATCCAGGTGAATTACTTTGGCCTGTTTGGCATATTTATCAAGTCGGCCGGTAACCCTGTCGTCGAACCGCATGCCAATGGCAATTAATACATCACATTCGTTGGTTAAAACATTTGGGCCGTAATTGCCATGCATACCCAGCATGCCCACATTTTGCGGATGATCAGTTTCTAAAGCACTTAGGCCAAGAATAGTCCAGGCTGCGGGAAAACCACCTTTTTCAATAAAGGCTTTAAATTCAGCTTCGGCACGGCCAAGTATAACCCCTTGTCCAAAAATTACAAATGGCTTTTTGGCTTCGTTAATAAGCTGGGCTGCTTCTTCAATATATTCTTTACGTATTATAGGTTTTGGGCGGTAGCTGCGCACATGGTGGCAGGGCTCGTAACCAGTAAAATCAAATTTTTGCAGCTGTGCATTTTTGGTAATATCAATTAGTACGGGTCCCGGGCGGCCGCTGCGGGCAATATAAAATGCTTTGGCTAAAATGGCTGGTAATTCAGTAGCATCTGTAACCTGATAGTTCCATTTGGTTACTGGTGTGGTAATATTTATCACATCAATTTCCTGGAATGCATCGGTACCCAGCAGGTGCGCAAATACCTGTCCGGTAATGGCCACTATTGGTGTACTATCAATTTGGGCATCAGCCAAACCGGTAACAAGGTTGGTAGCACCGGGGCCACTGGTAGCAAATACCACCCCTACATTACCCGATGTACGCGCATAACCCTGTGCAGCATGAATACCACCCTGTTCGTGACGCACAAGTATATGTTGCAGTTTATCCTCATAATCATACAGGGCATCGTAAATGGGCATAATGGCGCCGCCGGGGTAACCAAAAACGGTTTTCACACCTTCGGCAATTAATGCCTTTAATACTGCCTCGCTACCTGTTATAGATATTGACTTTTCAACAGGTGTTTCAATTTGTTGTTCTAATGCTTCCAGTGTACTCATAAAATATTTTTTGTTATCAGCATTTGTAAATTCATTCAGCTTTACTTGTGTCACTCACTTGTACGCCACAACTATATGCAGCCATTTGTTTTATTGCAATGGTAAACGATAAGCCGCCAATAAATCAGTTGATGTTACGCCTGTAAAACCTGCCTGCCTTACCATAGTAACCAATTGGCCCCTGTGTTGGGTGGAGTGATTAAATACATGCGCAAACAACTGATAATAGGGCATGGAATAAGCATCTCCGTTTAACCGGCTAAAGTTAAGGTTGGTGTTAAGCGTATCTTCATCAAACGTATCTATCAAATTTTTTAAGCCTGCAGATGTTTCTTTCCACAAGGCAATATGTTCGTTTTTGGTACCCTTATAAACTGGCTGCAACCAAACAATGGAGGGATTATGATTAAATCTTTCCAGCCACGCTTTTTCTGCACTAATTACATGCAATACGGTTTGTTGAATACTATTAAAGCTGCTGACAATCTCCTGGTTCCACTGCTCTTCGGTAAGTGCTTCCAGCCAGTTACAAACAATATTGTTGGCCCAAACATTATAGGCAGCCAGCTCTTTAAAATATTGTTTTGTCATGCTTAAATTTTATTTTGTTGCATTATTTGTTGCAGTACAAGTGTGCGACGCAACGGATGTTGCAGGTACCTGTACTGCCGGGTACAAAAAATTAATCCTCATCTGTTACACAGCCTTGTGCAGCATTTTTTACACTGCGGGCATATTTAAATAAAATACCTTTTGTGGCTTTGAGAGCGGGTTGTTGCCAGCCTGCTTTTCTTTGTGCAATTACCTCATCGCTTACTTTTAAATTGAGGGTATTATTGATGGCATCTATTTCAATAATATCATCGTCCTGCACCAATCCAATTAAACCGCCTTCGAAGGCTTCCGGAGTAATATGCCCAACCACAAAACCATGTGTGCCGCCACTAAAACGACCATCTGTAATTAATGCTACAGATTTGCCCAAACCCGCGCCAATAATGGCACCTGTGGGTTTTAGCATTTCGGGCATACCCGGTGCGCCTTTGGGGCCAATATTGCGGATAACCACCACATCGCCTGCATGTACGCGGCCAGATTGAATACCTTTTATTAAGTCATGTTCACCATCAAATACCCTTGCCGTACCTTGAAAGCGTTCGCCCTCTTTACCACTAATTTTTGCAACACTACCACCTTCTGCCAAATTGCCGTAAAGTATTTGTAAATGGCCAGTAGCTTTTAAAGGCGTTTCCAAAGGCATAATGATTTTTTGTTTTTCAAAATCAAGATCTGGTGCGTCGGCCAGATTTTCTGCCACGGTTTTGCCTGTAACAGTAATGCAATCACCATGTAATAAACCCTTGCCTAACAGGTATTTCATTACTGCAGGTACCCCGCCATATTGATGGAGGTCTTCCATTAAGTATTTACCGCTTGGTTTAAAATCGGCCAATACCGGAATTTTATTACTTATTGCCTGAAAATCATCCTGAGTTAAAGACACATCTACACTTTTTGCCATAGCAATAAGGTGTAAAACAGCATTTGTGCTACCGCCTAAAACCATGATAACGGTAATGGCATTTTCAAATGCTTTACGTGTCATGATATCGCGGGGTTTGATATCTTTTTCAAGGATGATTTTTATGGCTTCACCAACAGCGGCACATTCTCTTTGCTTTTCTTCGCTTAATGCCGGGTTGGAAGAGGAGAAAGGTAAACTCATGCCCATTGCCTCGATAGCGCTGGCCATGGTATTGGCGGTGTACATACCGCCGCAGGCACCGGCACCGGGACAGGCATGTTGCACAATTCCTTTAAAATCAGCCTCACTTAGGTTGCCAGCAATTTTTTGGCCCAGGGCTTCAAAGGCAGAAACTATGTTTAAATCTCCATGTCCCTGGTAATGGCCAGGTGCAATGGTGCCTCCATATAACATAATGGATGGACGATTTAACCGGCCCATGGCCATGATGGTGCCCGGCATATTTTTATCGCAACCTGGAATACCGATAAGGGCGTCATAATATTGTGCGCCGGCATTGGTTTCAATGCTATCGGCAATTACATCGCGGCTAACAAGGCTATAGCGCATACCATCTGTACCCATACTAATACCATCGCTAACGCCTATAGTATGAAAACGAAGGCCAAGTAAACCTTCAGTTTTGTTTACACTTTCTCTTACTGTTGTAGCCAGATCGTTAAGGTGCATATTACAGGGATTACCATCCCAGCCCATACTAACAATACCTACCTGCGCTTTATTAAAGTCTTCTTCTTTAAAGCCAATTGCATAAAACATTGCCTGTGCGCCGGGTTGAGTAACATCCTGCGTTAAGGTTTTGGAATATTTGTTTAATTCAGCCATTGTGTATACTTGTATTTTATCGTCTTTAAGTTAATTTTTGCTTTGTGCCTCCAGATACATTATGAATTAGATCTCTGGTAATTAAGCTTCTACTGTTTGATGTATTTCCATTTCAATTACCCTTGCCGCATAGGCTTCTTTAATTTTTTTACTGATGGTATCATTCCAGTTCTTTTTGAAACTGACATTGTCTATTGATTCCCAGCCAATCACTTCGGCGGCAGTACCGCAGAAAAAAGCTGCATCTGCCTGTTTTAGTTCTTCGGATGTAATTTGTTTTTCTGTTACAGGGATACCCATTTCTTCGGCTATTTCAAATACGGTAGCACGTGTAATGCCGGGTAAGATATTGCCTAATGAAGGTGTTAATAAAGCACCATCTTTTTCATAAAACATATTGGCGCCGGGCCCTTCGGCAACAAAGCCTAGCATATCTGTAAGTAGGGCTTCATCAAAGCCATTGGCTTTTGCTTCCTGGCTGGCCAGGATAGAATTTACATAGTGGCCGGCTGCTTTGGCGGTTATCTTAAACCCTTTTGGATTAGGTCTTTGGAATGAGGAGGTCATAACACGCAGCAACTTTTCACCTAAAAATGGCAGCATGGGCCATACTTCAATAAAAATGAAAGATTCTGTATTTTGTACAAAGCTCATATTGGCCGGTGCATACACTACGGGGCGTATATAGGCATCCTGCAGGTTGTTTCTTTTTAATACTTCGTAACTGGCATCAATTAATTCCTGGTTGGTCCATGTGTATGGCATATTTAAAGCTTCGGCCGAATTTTTTAGGCGGGTAAAATGTTCTTCAGGCTTGAAAATACTGGTTTCGCCATTTACGGTTTTATATGAACGTATGCCTTCAAAAACGGAATAACCATAGTGCAGCGATTGGCTGTAATAATCCATTTTTGCTTCTGTAGCTTTTACGTAGGTGCCGTTTAAGTAGAGAATTGTATTCTCGTTGTAATAAGATGCCATGTTGTTGTTTTTATGCTTTATTAATCATATTGCTTTTTGCCGACGGATATTACTGTTGTACAAGTGTGCGACGCAAGTAAAGCTGTATAGCGATACTTGTGCCGGGTTAATAACCTGCATACAATAAAACAAAAAACCCGCCTCTAGGTGAGGCGGGTTTGTATAGTTTAGTTGTAATAAGTTAACAGTTTACACCACCTCAGTTTGTTACAGGAATAATAATGACTAGCACTACCAGAATGATAGTGAGTAGAAGTACATTATTTAAACCGCGTAACTGCATGTTGAAGTGTTGTACAACGAAAATACACCCGCCATATGAATTAACAAAGAACTTTTTTATTTGCTGTGTTTAAGCAGCGCTTTTATATGATGGTAGATTTTCTCAATTCTATATTTTTCTGATTTACTACATCGCTTATTTTATTGTTGATGTATTCTGCCACCAGATCACCGATGGTAGAGGTAAAATAAAAATTGATAGTGTCTATATCTTTAGTTACAAATCTGTTTTCCAATGTCCAGTCAACTGCCTGTCGCACCAGTTTTGCCTCTTCGGGCATTTGAAAATAATCCAGCATCATGGCGGCAGATAAGATTGAGCCTATTGGATTTGCGGTATCTTTTCCTGCTACGAGTGGATAGGAACCATGGATAGGTTCGAAAAGAGCTGTACCAATACCAACGGATGCAGAAGGTAAAAGGCCTATTGAACCTGTGAGCACACTGGCTTCATCGCTGATGATATCGCCGAACATGTTTTCTGTAAGAATGATATCAAATTGCTTTGGGTTGAGGATGATTTGCATGGATGCATTGTCTACAAACATGTAATCTACAGCTACTTCTTTATAGGCAGTAGCAATTTGTTGTATGATTTTACGCCAGAGACGGGAGGTTTCCAGCACATTGGCTTTATCTACCAGCGTTAATTTCTTTTTTCTTTTTTGCGCATATTGAAAGGCCAGATGCGCTACCCTTTCTATTTCGGGTGTGGTATACACGCAATCGTCTGAAGCCCTGTTACCGTCTTCGGATAATTCTTTTTTGCCAAAATAAATACCGCCAGTTAATTCACGGAAAATGATAAAATCTACATTTTCGAGGTATTTGGCTTTTAATGGCGATAGGTGTTGCAGCGCGATATAGGTATTGATTGGGCGTATATTGGCAAATAACTGTAATGATTTGCGCAATTTAAGCAAACCCTGCTCGGGTCTTACTTTAGCTGATGGATCGTTATCGTATTTTGGATGGCCGATGGCGCCAAATAAAACGGCATCAGTATTTAGGCAACTTTCAATGGTTTCGTCGGGTAGTGGATTGCCCGTTTTGTCAATGGCATCTGCACCCATTAAGCAATAGGTGTAGTTAAACTCGTGATGAAAGTGCCCGGCAATAGCATCCAGCACTTTTATGGCTTGTGCTGTTACTTCGGGGCCTATTCCATCGCCATTAATGACGGTTATACTTTTTTTCATAACATGTTGTGTCTTCTTATCAAGACATGGATTTTCATGGTTAGAGGCATTTGTGGTAAACAATTGCCTTATTGGATATTTTAATAAACAATGGCCGCATTTTTACAAAGCCTTTTATGCAAGTTCAATCGTTGATGCCCAAATGAAAATGTTTGAGGCTTTTGGCACATGAGAATTGTGTAAAAACGCTAACCATTGTTTAAGTATGTTTTAGTATGGTAAGTGGTTGGCTTACTAAACTTTTTGTTGCCTGTTGTGATGCAGTTCAGGTGTGCGACGCAAGGATGTTGCCCGGGTTATGGTGCCGGGTACATATTTGTTTTATGCGTTTACCACTGTTAACTGGTATTCTTTTGCCATTTGATGCAGGTCTTCGTCCTGCACTTCTTTTTTCTTATCGGCCACTACCAGAAATTGCTGATACAATGCATCCACATCGTTTCTGTTGAACTGGTAGCCTATTTTTTGAAAGCGGTGTGCCAGTGCACTGCGACCGCTGCGGGCTGTTAATACAATTTTTGAATCATCGGCACCCACATCTCTTGGGTTGATGATTTCGTAAGTAAGTGCATCTTTTAAAAAGCCATCCTGATGAATACCACTGCTGTGGGCAAAGGCATTACCGCCAACGATGGCTTTATTGGGCTGCACGGGCATGCGCATGGTATCGCTTACCAGGCGGCTCATGGGATTTAATTTTTCCGTTTTAATGTTGGTGTAAAAACCCAATGAGTGGTGTTGCTTTAAAATCATCACACATTCTTCAAGAGAGGTATTGCCGGCACGTTCGCCTAATCCGTTGATGGTACATTCTATTTGTCCTGCACCGGCAATTACTCCTGCGATTGAGTTAGCGGTAGCTAAACCCAGATCGTTGTGGCAATGGCATGAAATCGTAGCTTTATCAATGTTAGAAACATTGTTTTTGAGATAAGCAATTTTATCTCCGTATTGATGTGGTAAACAATAGCCTGTAGTATCGGGGATATTAACAACGGAGGCACCGGCGCCAATTACCGCTTCAATAACCCTTGCAAGGTATTCATTATCGGTACGGCCGGCATCTTCAGCATAAAATTCTACATCGTCCACAAAATTCCTGGCCCATTTTACGCATTGAATAGCGCGTTGCAATATGTCTTCCCTGTTGGAGTTGAATTTTGATTTTATATGCAAATCTGATGTACCAATGCCGGTATGTATACGTGGCCTTACGGCATATTTTAATGCATCGGCGGCTACTTCAATATCTTTTTGAACGGCCCTGCTTAGGGCTGTGATGGTAACATTTTTTACCACTTTTGAAATTTCACGTACCGAATTAAAATCGCCGGGGCTGGATATGGGGAAGCCTGCCTCCAGAATATCTACACCAAGGTCTTCAAGGGCAATGGCGAGTTCAATTTTCTCTTTTGTATTTAACTTACAACCGGGAACCTGCTCTCCATCTCTTAAAGTAGTGTCGAAAATATCTATCTTTCTTTGCGGCATATAAAATATTTGGATGTAAAAGTGTACTGCAACCTATTTTTGACCCTTTGAATTTTTAAAAAACAATAGGGGTTTGCGAAAATACAGTTTGTACTTTTGCCATTCAGGTAAAAATAGGGTGAACTTTACGGTGTATAAGTAGGTGTATTTGGATTATAATCCTTTGGTGGTAAGGGTTTTATTAAATAATTTTTACAATGCCTAACAGAAATACGGATGAGCTTTTTCAACTAATTAAATCGCTGGATAAGGGTGAAAAGCGCAATTTTAAGTTATATATTAAACGAATCTCCGGATATGAAGACCTTAAGTCGGTGCTTTTGTTTGATGCATTGGATAAAATGGAGGTATACGATGAGGAGTATTTGCTAAAAAAACACCGCAGTATCAAAAAACAGCAATTGTCTAATATGAAGGCTGGCTTGTACAAACAACTGTTAGCAAGTTTGCGCCACTCCAACGATGATGATAATATAGACATGCAGCTAAACGAGCAAATGAGTTATGCCAGAATTTTGTATAACAAAGGTTTGTACCTGCAAGCATTGAAGGTATTGGGTAAAATAAAGCATTTGGCAAAGGAGCATTACCAGCTTACTTTTCAAATGCAGGCACTTTTTTTTGAGAAAAAAATTGAAGCCCTGCATATTACCCGAAGCCTGGAGAACCGTGCCGAGCGTTTGAGTTTTGAAATAGACGATGTAAATATGCACCTGAGCCAAATGAGCTCATTGTCTAATCTTTCGCTGCAATTGTATGGACTATATATAAAAATGGGGCATGCCCGGGATGAAAAAGATGTGGAAGCTGTTAAAACATTTTTTGAGGCCAATTTGCCCGTTTGCCATTTGGAGGATATGCAGTTTTACGAGAAACTATATCTATATCAATCTTACTGCTGGTATAATTTTATTTTACAGGATTTGTTGATGTATTACCGCTATTCTCAAAAATGGGTAGACCTTTTTGAGCAGGAACCTTTTATGAAAAAGGTAGAAGCAGGCCAATACATAAAAGGCATTCACAATTTATTAAGTGCGCATTTCGATCTTAGTAATTATGATGGTTTTAACGATACCCTGCACCGTTTTGAAACATTCTCCACTTCTGATTATGCCAATATTAATGCCAACGCCCGTATTCAAACCTTTGTGTATTTGCATATAGCCAAAATAAATAAACATTTTTTGGAAGGCACTTTTGAACAGGGACTTGAACTGGTACCCTATATAGAAGAAAAGCTAAAGGAATACCAGTTGCAATTAGACCGCCACCGAATTTTGGTATTTTACTACAAAATTGCCTGTTTATATTTTGGCAGTGGCAATAATGAAAAAGCCATTGATTATTTAAATAAAATTATTCACCTTAAGGTAGATTTGCGTACCGATTTGCAGTGTTATGCCCGCCTGTTACACCTGATTGCACATTACGAACTGGGTAATCATCAATTACTGGAATATTTAATTAAGTCTGTATACCGCTTTATGGCAAAAATGAAAAACCTTAGTGTGGTAGAAGAGGAGATTTTTAAATTCCTGCGCAAATCATTTGCGCTGGCGCCGGATAAAATGATTCCAGCATTTGTAAAACTGAAAGAAAAGTTGCAAGGAATAGAAGGCAAACCTCTGGAATCAAGGTCTTTTATGTATCTGGATATTATTGCCTGGCTGGAAAGTAAAATTCAACATGTGCCGGTACAGGAGGTAAGAAGGGTGCGCTTTTTAAGCGGCAGAAAAACAAAATAGAAAACAAATTTAGTTTTTTGAAAAAACATAGTATTTGTGCGAAATATTAATGCCGCTATCAAATGCATGTTTTACTTTTTCGTATTTTTTTACACGTTTCAGGCTTTGAACATCAAATACATCGTTTAGTACAAAAAAGGTATTAAACGATTCTATAAATGGCAGCAGATGCTTGATGGTTTCAATCTCATCTTCCACACGATCTTTATCAAAAGCCTTGTCTTTAATTGGCAGCAATAGTTCCCTTTCCATCACGTATTTCATTTAATGTGACAGTAAAAATACTTGAATGCACTTCTTGTGGCTGTGATTATAGTCACAATGATTTGTTTTAATCTTTTTTTAATATATTGCACATTATTAGAAAATAATCCATATCCGTTAACAATAAAACAGGGATTGATACCAGCTAAAGGAACAAAAATCATCGTTCCTTGCGTCGCAATCCGTTCATCTGCAACAACATTGGCAGCAGTATTCAGGCCAAGAGTAAATAACAAAAAATGGTTATTTACGGTAAATGCTGCCACACAGGTTTAGTTTTATACAACCGGTTTCATGGATGATTTTGGTCATATTAAACAGTTTTTTTAATAAAATAGTAATGTGCCAATGGTAGCTATTTGTAAAAATTGGCTGTTTGCTGCATACATTGGTGCTGTACAAGTGTGCGACGCAAGAGCAGTTAAATAAATGGTATACAGCCGGGATCAAAAAAGAAAAACTAAAACGAATAACCAATAAAAAACATGTAATCTCAGGTAAAACAAAACATATAATGAAAATTTGTTAATACAGGCATTATCACTAGCGTAAAATCATGTATTTTCAATGAATAGTTATTTAGTTTTGAAGGACTTGTAGAAAAAGGAACATATGAATAACCTCAAATCCACTATGGGCAAACCAATATTCCTGTTAATACTTATTGCTATGGCAATGGTGCAAACATCTTGTATTAACAGTAAAAGTATTATGTATTTTAATAACCTGCCCGATACTACCCGATTACAACTGGAAAAATTAATCCCACCCGTACCCACCATTCAGGTAAACGACGAAGTAGAAATACGCATTGGTGGCGATAACGAGAAAACTGTTGCCTATATAAGCCAGCATTTTGCAGGTGGTAACGAAACCGGCAGTTTACTTACAGTAGTAGACGTAAATGGCGCTATTGAATTGCCACAAATTGGTAAATTAACCATTGCCGGATTAACCCGCGAAGAAGCCAAAGACCTGATTACCAAAGCATATAAAGAGTACCTGATAAACCCGGTGATAATGGTAAAATTTGGGGAGTTTCACTTCTCGGTACTGGGCGAGGTAAAAATGCCGGGCATGAAGGCCTCAAAAACCGAGAAAGTAAATATACTGGAAGCACTGGCGCAGGCCGGCGATCTTACCCAATATGCGCAAAGGGATAAAGTAAAAATTATAAGGGAAGTAAATGGTAACCGCGAACTGATTACCATAAACCTAAATGATAAAGCCATTCTCAATTCGCCCGATTATTATATTCATACCAACGATGTTATTTATGTAGAACCCAAGAATGTTAAGCAGGTAACGGATAATTTTCAGCGTACATTACTTTATATTACAGGAATTACCAGTTTTCTTACTGTTTTTCTTGTAGCCATAAAACGATAATATGAGCTATCCAACAACCGATAATGAAACCAGTGAGGTAATTGGCGTATCCGGCACCCAATTCGATATAAAAAAATTCATTTACAAGCTGATTAGTTTTTTGCCATGGATAATTTTATCTGTGTTAATAGCTTATGCCGGGGCAAAAATATATTTGCGTTATACACCGCAGGTGCACCGTATTTCGGCCAACCTGTTAATAAAGGATGAGGAAGACGCCTCACCCGAAAACAATATATTACGCGAATTGGGTGTAATGCCCGGCAGCAAGGAGATCCAAAATCAAATTGATATTCTGCAATCGTACGAGCTGGCAGAAAATGTGGTAGACTCCCTTAACCTGCAGGTAAATATTATTTCGCAAGGTAGAATTACCTCATCGCTATTATACGGACATGCAGCACCCTTTTTTATAAAACCTATTGGAAAAGATACTATAGAATTTAAACCCGATAGCTATATTGTTTATCTGCATAATGCAGATTTTGAATTGGTGAAAAATGGTAAATCCATTACCAAACTATATAACGATTCTTTTAAGTTAGGCGGTAAAACCGTGATATTGCAACGGAATAGTAAAATAGCCATTAACCCGGATGGATATGTTTTATCTATTAGAACCAAACGTTCTGTTGCATTGGCAATAGCAGGCGCTATTACTGTTACCAAACTACACGAAATGAGTGGTGTGCTGGAAATTGCCATGTTGGATGAATCTCCCCAAAAAGCCATTGATATTATTAATACCCTGATAAAATCGTTTAACACTGCCGGTATTAGCGATAAAAAAGAAGTGGGTTATAAAACCAGTAAATTTCTTACAGAAAGGGTAGATAGTGTTGCTGCAGAATTAGACCAGCTGGAACTAAAGGCCGAAGCATTTAAAAGGGATAATAAGATTAATGATATTAGTGCGCAGGGTACCAAGTATTTAGATCAGGCATTGGATTACGATGAAAAGCAAACGGCACAGCAAGGGCAATTAGAATTGCTGGCATCCTTAGAAAAATTTATTGCCAATGCCAAAGATTACACCGATATTATTCCCTCTCAATATGGTTTAAATGAGCCTACACTTACCGGGTTAATAGCCCAGTACAACCAAAGTGTGGGCACCTATCAGGAGCAGGCAAAAATAAGCACACAAAAAGATCCGGTAATGGGCCGGCTTAAAAACCAGTTGCAGGATATTAAGGGCAATTTGCTAAAAAATATTACCAGTATCCGCCAGAGTTATCAGATTGTATTAAAGCAAATTGCCGGTAAGCAAAACAATTTTGAACAACAGTTTTCCGGCTTTCCCGAAATGGAAAGACAATACCTTAAACTCAAACGACAAATTGGTGTAAAAGAGCAATTGTATTTGTATTTGCTGCAGAAAAAGGAAGAAACAGAATTATCGCTTGTTTCAACCATAAACGATACCAGGGTAATTGAATCGGCTTTTGATAAAGGCATTATTTTACCAAAGGCCGATCAGGTAATGTTATTTGCCATATTAATTGGATTGATTTTACCTGTAATTGCCATGTTATTACTGGATTTCTTTGATAATAAAATTGCCGACCGTAAAGAAGTAGAAGCTGGCACCCGTGTACCTATTATTGGCGAGCTTTCTTATAATCCGGAAGTACGCAATAAACTGGTTAATACTAAAAGCCGATCCAGCCTGGCTGAGCAGTTTCGCCTTATTGGAACCAATATCCGGTTTATTGCACCTGATAAAACTTGTAAAACAATATTGGTTACCTCGTTTATGAGTGGTGAGGGAAAAAGTTTTGTGTCTATCAATCTGGCATCAAGTCTGGTATCGGGTAACGCCAAAGTGTTGCTGATAGAAATGGATTTACGCAAACCTAAAATGCTGCAATACCTTAATACGCAACTTAGTAATGGACTAACCAATTATATTATCAACGATATTCCTATTGCCAACATTATTGGCAGGGTAGATAATTTACCTAATGTAGATGTTATTTCCAGCGGCCCCATGCCTCCCAATCCGGCAGAATTGTTAATGCATAAAAAGGTAGACGATTTGCTGGCATATGCCCGGGAGCATTACCAGTATATTATTATCGATTCGCCACCGGTGGGCCTGGTAGCAGATGTTTTTTTACTTACCAAACACATAGATATTACCCTGTTTATTTTAAGACATAAACATTCATTTAAAACAACCATTCAGTTTATTGAGAAGTTACATACCGAACAAAAAGTGAATGCATTAAATGTGGTGGTAAATGGTATTAAAGACCATGCAGGTATTGGCTATGGTTATGGATATGGATATTCGTATGGCTACGGTTATCATTATGGGTCCGGTTATTACTCAGATGATAAAAAGCCAAAAGGATGGAAAAGGTTTTTAAAATGGCGCAATAAATAAAAGCGCCTGCATACAGTTTTTAACAAGATTCAATTACGCATTGTGACTGAGAATGCGGAGCCGTGTACAGTTATGAATGATTCATCAAAAAAATGGTTTGCTGTTTATACAAAACCGCGTTGGGAAAAAAAGATCAACGCAATTCTGCAATCAAAAGGAATCGAAAGTTGGTGCCCCTTGCATAAAATAGTAAGGCAATGGAGCGACCGTAAAAAAATTATAGAAGATACCCTGTTTAAATCCTATGTGTTTGTAAATGTTAACGAGGAAGAGCGCATACAGGTATTGCAAACGAATGGGGTGCTGAATTTTGTTTTTTATTTGGGCAAACCTGCAGTAATAAAAGATGATGAAATTCATTTAATCAAATCTTATCTGCAGGAAAAAGATGCTACTATTACTACCCATTCATGGGATTCTCTGGCGCCTGATATTAAGGTTAAAATTCAGCACGGTGTATTTATGGATAATACCGGCACTGTATTGCGTACCAGCCGCAAAAAGGTGTATGTGCGTTTAGAAAGTCTGGGCCAGGTAATGGTAGTAGAATTTCCAGCGGCCCATGTAACGCCTATACAATAAATCAATATTGTTGGCCGGGCAATAGTACAATATTCAACTTTACTTGCGTCGCACTCTTGTACGCCGGGAATGTGCCGCAGCAACCGATACTAAAAAATTCAATTTTCAACAATCCTGAAATTATGTTTGTATTAGGTACTATTTGTTGCCGTGCCGGATCTAAAGGGGTAAAAAACAAAAATATAAAACCACTTTGTGGTAAGCCCCTGGTAACCTATACCCTGGAAACGGCGCAGCAATGTTCTGTTTTTAACGATATACTCGTATCAACCGATAGCGCTGAAATAATATCTATTGCTGCAGAATTTAATATACAGTATATCATCAACCGCCCGGCGCATTTGGCAGCAGATGATACCAGCAAATGGGATGTATTTATACAATTGCTGGAGCAATACGAACATGATAAAAATATTAGGGTAGATTATATTGCCGATATGGATGCTACAGCCCCTTTAAAAGCAAAGGAAGATATAGAAGCTGCCGTACACATGGCTATTGCCAATCCGGCAGCAGATGTGGTGATTACCGCCTACGAAGCCGAAAGCAATCCCTACTTTAATATGATGGAAATAAACAATGCCGGTTTTGCAACCATGGTAAAATCGCCGGGTGATGCATTGGTTTGCAGGCAGCATGCGCCAGCTGTTTATAGTCTATCGCCTTCTGCATTTGTTATAAAGCGGGATGCATTATACCAATATCCGCACTGGAGTAAAGCAAATTGTATGTTATCTATTATGCCTCGAAACAGGGCAGTAGATATTGATACCGAAATGGATTTTGCCTTTGTTGATTTTTTAATGCAGCAAAAAGGATAAATCCAGCTGCAGTGTTGCTTTATTGATTGCTGCCATGCATGTGGAACGATGAAGTGATTGCGACGCAAGCGGCGATGCCCAATGCGCTTCAGCTGGTATCCAAATTTTTACTGATTTTTTTGAATTGAATATTTTATGACACATCCATATATAGAAATTGCGGGCCGTAAAATTGGTTACGATTATGCTCCATTGGTTATTGCCGAAATAGGCATTAATCACGAAGGCTCTTTACAAACTGCAAAAGAAATGGTTGATGCAGCAGAAAGGGCCGGTGCCGAAATGATAAAACATCAAACCCATATTGTAGAAGATGAAATGAGCAGCGCAGCCAAAAAAGTAATACCCGGTAATGCCGATATAAGCATTTACGAAATTATGCGCCGCTGTGCGTTAACAGAAACTGAGGAGCTGGAACTAAAGAATTACACCGAAGCAAAGGGCATGATTTTTATTTCAACTCCCTTTAGCCGTGCTGCAGCAAATCGCCTGCATGGATGGGATGTGCCGGCCTATAAAATTGGCAGTGGGGAATGTAATAATTATCCCTTGTTGCAACATATTGCGTCATTTGGTAAGCCGGTAATTTTAAGTACGGGCATGAATACAATGGATAGTATTGCCAAAGCGGTGGCCATTTTTGAAGCACAAAAACTGCCTTATGCAATTTTGCATACTACTAATTTATATCCAACACCAAACCACCTGGTAAGGCTGGGGGCCATTACTGCATTGCAACAGGCTTTTCCGCAGGCGGTGGTAGGTTTATCAGATCATACCCTTACCAATCATGCCTGTTTTGGTGCGGTGGCATTGGGTGCGTCCATATTGGAACGTCATTTTACGGATAGTATGGACAGGCCTGGTCCGGATATAGTTTGCTCCATGGATATCAAAGCCTGCCATGAATTGATTGAGGGCAGCCGGATTATTGCTGCACAACGGGGAGGAGTTAAAGGCCCGGCGGCAGAAGAACAGGTTACCATTGATTTTGCATTTGCATCGGTATGTTCCATAAAACAAATTGCCAAAGGCGAGCAGTTTACTACTGAAAATATTTGGGTAAAAAGGCCGGGTAAGGGGGGCATTGCGGCAGAATATTATACCGGCATTTTGGGCAAAAAGGCAGCCCGTGATATTGCGCATGATGAACAATTACAACATGAAGATATTCTATAAATGAAACGTATTGTATTTGTAACCGGTACCCGTGCTGATTTTGGGAAACTAAAATCATTGATTGCTGTGCTTTCAAAAGAGCCGGCATTTGAAGTGCACATATTTGCCACCGGTATGCACATGGACATAAAATATGGTTTTACGGTAAATGAAATTATGAAGTGTGGTTTTCAGCACATATTTCAGTTTATCAATCATGACAGTGAATCGCTGATGGATATTACCCTATCCAGAACCATAGAAGGCTTTGCCAATTATGTGCGCATGATACAACCAGATTTAATTGTGGTGCACGGAGACCGTATTGAAGCCCTTGCAGGGGCAACAGTTGGCGCATTAAATAATATTTTAGTAGCGCATATTGAGGGTGGCGAATTATCCGGTACGGTAGATGAGCTGATAAGGCATGCTGTATCTAAATTAAGCCATACCCATTTTGTAGCCAATGCTGATGCCAAAGCCAGACTCATACAAATGGGTGAAATGGCAGATAGTATTTTTGTGATTGGTTCACCCGATATGGATGTGATGCTTTCGGATAATTTACCTGCCTGGACAGAAGTTAAAAACTACTACGAAATACCTTTTGAAACATTTGGTGTAGCTGTTTTTCATCCGGTAACCACTGAGTTACAGCATATGCACCAATTTGCTGCTGCCTATGTGGATGCATTGATGGCATCTGAAATGAATTATGTTGTTATTTATCCCAATAACGATAAAGGATCAGAGCTGGTACAGCTTCAAATTCAGCGATTACAGGGATTGCCCCGATTCAGGATATTTCCTTCCATGCGTTTCGAATCTTTTCTGGTAGCCATGAAAAGGGCCGCCTTTATGATTGGTAATTCCAGCGCAGGTATAAGGGAAGCGCCTTATTTTGGTGTGCCCACCATTAATATTGGTACCCGGCAACAAGGGCGTACCAACAACCCCGATATTATTCATGTAGGGTATGCTACCGAAGCCATATTGCAGGGTATACAGCAGGCGCTGCATAGCACCATTGAAGCCAGGCAATTATTTGGTACCGGCAATAGCGATGCCAGCTTTTACCAGATATTGTCCAACCCGGATTTTTGGCATACCCCCAAACAAAAATTATTTGCCGACCAGGTACATGCCTGATGGATTGATACACATGCAAGAAAAAAATTCAACAGAAAACTGGACAGAAGTAATTAGTCCGGGCCGCCATTTACTTGATCTGCGGTTGGCAGAAGTATGGCGTTACCGGGATTTGGTGTTGCTGTTTGTAAAACGCGACTTTGTATCGCAATACAGGCAAACCGTGCTGGGTTATGCCTGGTATATAATACAACCGGTATTAACCACATTTATGTTTTTAATTGTGTTTAATAAAATTGCCAATATTTCTACAGGGCAAATACCGGCTGTATTATTTTATATGTGCAGCATCACCATTTGGAATTATTTCGCCTCATGTCTAACCGCAACTTCATCGGTGTTTACTGCCAATGCGGGCATATTTGGTAAAGTATATTTTCCACGGTTGGTATTGCCATTGTCTATTGTATTATCCAATATCATCAAATTTGCTATTCAGCTGGTTTTGTTAACCGTGCTGATCATTTATTATTCAGCCACATCCTCTTTTCATTTGCAGTGGGGCTGGCATTATATGTTAATACCGGTTATAGTGCTAAATATGGCTTGTATGGGTTTGGGTGCCGGTATAATTATTTCTTCGCTTACTACTAAGTACCGCGACTTTGCCGTATTAATAACATTTGGGGTGCAATTGTTAATGTATGTAACGCCGGTGGCCTATCCATTAAGCTATGCCATGCAATCTGACTATAAAAATTTTATCCTCTTTAATCCGCTTTCGCCCATGGTAGAAAGTTTCAGGTATGCGGTGTTTGGGGTGGGCATATTTGATACCAATTTGTTTTTATATAGTATTGCTTTTTCTGTGGTGGCTTTATTGGCGGGCATCATATTGTTTAATAAAGTAGAGCGCAGTTTTATGGATACGGTATAGTATTGCCGTTGTTGTAATTCCAGTTGTAAAATTTGGAGCCGGACTGCAGATCCTCTATTTAACATCCGTTGCGTCGCACTCTTGTACTTTGGTTCATTGGGCAGCAAGATGGGGAGAGGGGAGTGGTGAGTGGTGAGTGGTGAGTTGGGAGTTTGGGTATAGGATGAGGATTTATTATTAACTAATCACCATTCACCATTCTCTAATCACCAGATCAGCAAAGAGCTGAACCCTGCAGTGTGCGACGCAAGTAAAGCCGATAGGTATTATTGGCTGGGCTCATAAAAAATTTGATTATACTATTTAACTTTTATCCTATTTCGTTTTAGAAGAATTACAAAACCTGCTGCTTAACATGATTCATATACTTCTCATTATCCAATGTCTAACATAATTATACAAGTTGAAAATATTTCCAAACAATACCGGCTGGGGCAAGTGGGTAGAAGTACCATGCATGATGATATTACCCGGTGGATGCATCGTTTAATGGGTAAGCCAGACCCTTTTTTAAAAATTGGTGAAGACAATGACCGTAGCAAAAAATCCGCATCGGATTATGTATGGGCTTTACGTGATATTGGTTTTGAAGTAAGGCAGGGTGAAGTTTTGGGTATTATTGGCCGCAATGGTGCGGGCAAATCTACCCTATTGAAAATATTATCAAAGGTTACTACACCCACTACCGGGCAAATAAAAGTAAAAGGTCGCATAGCTTCTTTATTGGAAGTAGGTACAGGTTTTCATCCCGAATTATCGGGACGTGATAATATATTTTTAAATGGCGCTATTCTGGGAATGACGCGCAAAGAAATACAGCAAAAATTTGATGCCATTGTAGATTTTGCAGGTGTTGAACGTTATATTGATACTCCTGTAAAACGATATAGCAGTGGCATGTATGTGCGTTTGGCTTTTGCCGTAGCCGCACACCTGGAACCCGATATTTTAATTGTGGATGAAGTATTGGCCGTTGGTGATGCAGAGTTTCAAAAGAAATGTTTGGGCAAAATGAAGGAAGTTAGTGAACGCGATGGCAGAACGGTGTTATTTGTGAGCCACAATATGCCCGCTGTACTAAACCTGTGTACACATGCTATGGTATTACAGTTTGGCAAAACAGTGTACAATGGCGCAACCGAGCCAGCCATACAACATTACCTTCATAATAAGCAAGCTGCTATTCAGTTGCCTGTTGCCGCACGTACCGACCGTAAGGGAAGCGGACAATTAACCTGCACCGGAGTACAGATTGCCGATGAAGCGGGTAAAGCTGTGGCCGTTGTAAAATCAGGGGATGAAGTGAATATTCAGGTACAGTATACAATGCAACTTCCTGTTGTACGGCAACTTCTATGCAGACTGCAATTTGTAAATGCCAATGATGATCTGATGTTTATTTGCAATAATGAACATGCGGCTGGTTTATTTGATATTTCTGCCAAAGATGGGGTATTGAGTTGCTGTATTGAGCGCCTTCCATTATTTGGTGGAGATTATACCATTAATGTGCAATTGTTTTCAAGGGAAACAGGTTTGTTAGATGAGGTGGAAGCTGCTGCCACACTTACAGTAGTGGATGGTGATTTTTTTGGTACTGGAAAGATACCGGTAATTCGCAAAGGCCTGTTAGTGGCACATAACTGGACAACGCAAAATGGATAATAAGGTATTGATTATATTAGGTATGCACCGCAGTGGTACATCACTGATTGCACAATGGCTGCATAAATGTGGAATGCAGTTGGGGGATCGGCTTCATGGTGCAGATATCGGAAATGTGGAAGGGCATTTCGAAGACATAGATTTTTTGCAATTGCACCGGCAAATGCTAACAGATCAAAAAATGTCATCAGTTGGACTTGTTTATAATGAAATTGATTCCATTGATGCCTATTTTATAAAAAAAATTAGGGCGTTAATAGATTTTAAAAACTCATTACATACACAATGGGGTTGGAAGGAGCCGAGAACATGTTTGTTTTTGTCGTATTACCGGGAGTTTTTGAGTAATGCCAATTATCTGGTTGTTATAAGAGATTATCATTCAGTTGTTACTTCACTTGTTGAAAGAGATTTTAAAAGTTATGAGAAACGGATATATGCCCGGTCAAGTTATATTTCCAATGCAGGAAGATTTATTTATACCCGTTATTGGAAATTTATTAAAAGGAATTACAGCCATAAAAAATTTTATTCCCGATATACAGCGCATTTTTTAAAGGTATGGATAACATATAATTCAGCTTTATTAAAGCATCTTGAATTATCAGAACCAGGAAAATACGTATTGATTGAACATAAGGCTTTACAAAATAAAAGTAAAGAGCTGTTTGAGGTACTTGAATCCAAATGGCAATTTTCTTTGCATTATGAAGCGCTTGGAAGTATATTTAAAACAGATTTAATTACAAAGAAAAAAGATATCAGCCTATTTGTTAAAGATCAGGCATTGTTAAAAACGGCAGATGTATTATACAAAACCCTAAAACAATTTAGTATTTAAGCGGGATGAAAGATAGCAAGAGAAAAATATTGGTCATATCTCATGATGCTACTCAAACAGGAGCGCCGCTATTATTGTTGCATTTGCTAAGCTTGTTAAAAGGAAATGGGGTTAGTTTGAATATCCTGGTACGCAATAAAAGCGGCCAAATGGCAGATGCATTCAAGGCATTATCCCAAACATTTGGGTTTATGCCACGCATATTTAATCATACACTTAAAAGTCGGATTAAGTGTTTTTTATTTGGAAAATATGAGCCATTTGATGTTCATACATACACAAAGGATGTTGATGTTATTTTAAATAACACCATTACTAATGGAGCTGTTTTATCCTTTTTAAAAAAAAGTTATAAAGGCAAAATAATCACCTATATACATGAATTAGAATTTGTTGCTGTAAATAACCGTTCTTCAGTTGAAACAATTACACATACAGATCATTTTTTAGTTCCTTGCGAAGTTGTTAAAAAGTTATTGACGAATACCTATGGTGTGCCAGCAAATAAAATTAGTTTGCTACATTATTATTTACCAAACACTACATTTTCTGAAAAAACCAATGCTGAATTTACAAAACGGTATTCAATTAGCACTCCATTTGTAATTGGTATGGCTGGTTCATTAAACTGGCGTAAAGGTTATGATTTGTTTTTGCAGGTTGCCAGAATTTTTTATAACAATTGGCCACTTGCAAATGCGCAATTTGTTTGGGTGGGTGCAGATGAGGCAAATATTGAAACGAAAGAAATTGCTTTTGATATAGAAAAGATGAACTTGAATGATAAAGTAAAAGTATTACCTGTTTTAAATGATATGTCTGGTTTCTATGATTGTATAAATATACTATTGCTAACATCAAGAGAAGATACTTATCCAATGGTAATGCTTGAGGCCGCAGCTCATCAACGGGCAACTGTTTGCTTTGAGAATGCCGGTGGCGCTAATGAATTTATTGAAGGGGGTAACGGTATTGCCATTAAATATGGTGAAATTGAAGAAATGGCATCGGTATTATATGATCTTATGAATCATCCTCACAAGGCAACTGAGATGGGGAAGAGTGCCAAAAGAAAAGTAGAAACGCATCATACAAACGGACAATTGATTTTGGATCAGTTGTATGGGGTACTTGAAAATCTATAATATAGTTTGCAGGCTTTGTCCTAAGTGTTTAAAATGATATCAGTAATCGTTTGTTCCAGGTCGTTACCCTTATTTCAAACCCTGTCGGATAATATTGCTAAGACCATCGGGGTTGATTTTGAAATTATCAGGATAAACAATGCCAACGGCAAAATGGGGATTTGTGCTGCTTATAATGCAGGTGCAGCAAAAGCAATATTCCCTTATCTCTGTTTTGTACACGAAGATGTTTTATTTCATACCCAATATTGGGGCAGGCATATTCTGGCACACTTTAAAGCCGATGAAACCATTGGTTTGATAGGCGTGGCAGGTGCCGTATATAAATCGCGGATGTGTTCGGCCTGGGGAGAAAGTGAATCCGGTTGGATAGAAAACAAACGCATGAACATTATCCATCATTCCAATGCCGCGGGTAATCCTGATACACATTTTAACATCAATCCTGCGAATGAAACACAGTCAAGGGTAGCTGCAATAGATGGTGTTTTTATGGCAACAACCAAACATCATTGGGAACAGGTACAATTTAATCAGTCCCTGTTAACAGGTTTTCATGGATACGATCTGGATTATTCTATTCACATGGGCCTCACACATAAAGTGGTAGTGGTATATGATGTGTTAATAGAACATTTTTCCGGAGGTAATAATACACTGGATTGGCAAAAAGCTATTTTGAGGGTACATCGTAAATGGGCGCATAAGCTGCCAATTGTCTTCGCCAATATTCAACCAGTGCATTCCGCGTATAGTAACGGTTGGAAAAGACTTAGAAAAAACATGCATTACTATTTGAGCAATACAACCGGCTTTTTTAGTGTGATTGGCTATTACCACCAATATACATTGTTGCTGGAAGAGAAGCCTGCATTTTTTCTGTTTTTAAAAGATTATTGTAAAGGGCTTATTCAAATTTGTCAACGGTATGGTAAACCTTCCATTACCGGTGCTTAACAAACTATGCCGCCACTTGTAACCATAATTGCCATTTGTTATAATCAGGCGGACTATGTGCTGGCTACATTAAACAGCATTAAGCAGCAAACCTATCCGGCCATACAACTTATTATTGCCGATGATGCCTCTGCTGATGCTACACCCCAACTGGTGCAGGAATGGATTAACATTAACTGGCCCGATGCTGTTTTTATAGCACATAAGGTAAATAATGGCATCACCAAAAACCTGAATAGTGCCATTCCATTTGTAGAAGGCAGTTATGTAAAACAAATTGGTTGCGATGATATTATGGAGCCCGATGCCATTGAAAAGGTAATCGCAGCTTTTGATGGCCTGCCCGAAGATTATGGCGTGGTGTATACTGATATGCATCGTATCAACGAATCTGGTGCACTGATTGATGATATGGGGCTTATCGAGAAAAGGGGTCACCCGGTTTATTCAGGTGAGGTGTACCTGCAAATGATTCAAAAACCATTTATCACTTCGGCCAGTATTATTTTTAAAAAATGGGTGCTGGATAAACTGGGCGGATTTAATGAAAAGGTTTTTTATGAGGATCATGATTTTTATTTGCGTGCAGCCCGTGTATGCAAGTTTTATTACCTCAATCAAAGAACCATTCAATACCGGGTACATAGCGGCTCTTTAATAAACAGCTCATCGCGTATAAAATATTTTTATAACGTATACAATGTGTACTATACCAATTTTGATAATCGTACACCCTTTGTTTCCATTTTTACCGAGCGTTTATTGTTTTGCATAAAAAACCTTTATGCATTGCATTATAAAAACAATTTCGGCTTTGCCTGTAAAGCATTTTTTAAAACCCACAATTTGCAGTTTTTAAAATTTGCTGTGGCCAGTATCCCATTTTACCTAAAGGGCAATACACTATAATTTTTGTTTGGTTTGCTTATGTCTGCTACACTTCCCCTGGTTACCATAGTGGCTGTTTGTTATAACCAGGAAAAATATGTATGTGATACACTCAACAGTGTTGTACAGCAAACCTATCCCAATATTCAACTCATCATTGCCGATGATGGTTCATCAGATCAGTCAAAGCAACTCATTAGTCAGTGGATTGCCCAATATTGCCCGGATGCCTTTTTTTTAAATCATCAGGTTAACCAGGGCGTAACTAAAAATTTAAACTCTGCCTTGCCCTATATCAAAGGCGAATTTTATCAGTTTATTGGTTGCGAGGATAATATGCTGCCCCATAAAATTGAAACGCAGGTGAATCTTTTTCTTACAGAGCCTGCAGCCGATATTGTGTACTCTGATATGTGTTTAATGGATGAAAACGGTGTATTGCATGAACAAACACATTACGAACAGAATTACGAAGAAGTGCCCATGAATGGCGATGTATACGAAGAGCTGATTAAACGTTGTTTTATTACCACACCCACTGCATTAATGCGTATCAAAGTATTACTGGCATTGGGCGGCGATAATGAAACCATGGAAATAAACGATTATGATTTTTGGCTAAAAGCTTCCCGTAAATTTCAGTTTTTATATCACGATGATATTACCATGCATTACCGCGTGGTGCCAACATCGTTAAGCAACAGGCAGGGTATTATCCGGTTTAGAAATAATTTTCTGGTGTACTATTATAATTACGATAAACGCCAGCCTTACCGAGAAATATTTAATTTCAGGTTATTGTTTAATGTGCGTAACCTGGCTGCGCAGCAGTACAAATATGCGCCCTTGTATGCACTAAAAGCATTTAGCAAAACCATGCAGCCGGTATATCTTTTTTTATGTGCACGGTATTTTAAATTGTGGTTTACAGGTAAAAATATTTAAGACAATATTGGCCCTGCTGCAGGTGCTGATAGCAGCTTAACTTGCGTCGCACTCTTGTACGTTCTGCAATGTAGCAGCTACCATTAGTTAGTACTATTTTATTTGCCGCCATAAAACCCGAACCCTGAACCGAGCGTGGCAAGCGGCGATGCCATTATAACAGAAAGCCGGTTACCAAAAAAAATTCAATACAAAGTGGAAAAACGGATTTTAGTAGCTATTGTTGGACAAGGCTCCATATCGCACATCATACGTACAGGAATGTTGCAGCAAATGCAACTGTTTTGTACGCCTGTGGTAGCCATGTTATGGCAGCAGGATGATTTGATAAACGAGCTAACCCAACAGGGTTTTGAAGTATCGCTGATGCCAGCCTATAAAACCAGTGCAGCTTATGCCGGTGTAAGAGACAAGCTAAATATGTGGTATAAATGGTATAAGGTAAAATCGCCCAGCACCGGTATAGAAGAACGTTATCGCGATACGCATTACCCGGCAAAAAAAAGAATGTATAATTGGCTTAAGCGGGCAAAGGCACGTACGTTGTTTAGCCTGTATCCACCCTATATAAAAAATCTGCTGCAACAGGAAAATGAATTAATGCAGGCCGAGCCCGTATACACCACTTATGCAAACTGGCTAAATGAATTAGATGTGCAGGGTATTTTTACAGTAACCCCGTTTTTGCATGAATTAGACCTTATAGCCCGTATTGCGGCTACCAATAATATTCAGTTACTGGCATCCATACATTCATTTGATAATGTTACTAAAAGAGGTTGGGTATCTACTTTTTTCCAGCAATATATTGTATGGAATAAATATAATAAAGCCGAGCTTACCCGCATCCATCCACCACTGGCTAATCATATAACCATTGCAGGTGCACCCCAATTTGATTTTCATTACAATCAGGCCAATATAATGCCCAAAAATGAATGGCAGCAATTACTGGGTTTGCCAGCCAATAAGCGGGTTATATTGTATGGTGCAGGTATCTGGTGGTTGTTTCCCAACGAGCCGCAATATGTAACCCATTTGGATGAAGCCATCACTAATGGCCAATTACCCGCCGATACGGTGATTTTATTGCGTTGCCATCCGCTCGATTATCCCGAACGTTGGAAAGCAGCATTAGCCAGTTCTAAACACATTGCGTTGGATGCCTATACGGGTACCAGGGAGCAGCCAGACAGGGATAATATTACCCCGACCGATATTAGCAAGCTAATCTCTACCTTACAACATACAGATGTACATATCAATTTATGCTCAACCATGGCCGTAGATGGTAGTGTGTTTAATAAACCACAAATTGGTCCGGCATATGATGAAGTGCAACCAGCCACACAACATTTGTTAAAAGATATGTACCGGCAGGAGCATTATATACCCATTATACAGGTACAAGGTGTTAGCCTGGCCAACAGCAAACAAGAACTAATAACATTGGTAAATAAAGCCTTGGCCCAGCCATCAGCTTTTACCGCCAACTGTGCAGCTACGGTAGAAACAATTACCAGTTATAGGGATGGCCAGTCAACAAATAGGGTATTACAAGTCATCAGGCAATTTTTTGGCGAATGAGAATACTGCATGTTTGTAGCAATTATTTTCCTGCTACCGGGGGGCCGCAATATATCATGAAGCATTTCTCAGAAATGCTGGTAAATGAATATGGCGATGAGGTAGAAGTAGCCACTTCCAATCTGTATTATGGCCCGGAAATTCCCTTGCATAAAACCATCGCACCTGCTATTGAAACCATTGCAAAAGTAAAAGTGCACCGCTTTCCGGTACAACGCTGGCATAATGGTATCATACAATTGGCCAATAAACTAACAGCCAAACTAACCGGTAAACCTTTGCCTCATGCTATTACCAAATACCGCAACCAAATGCATGCACCCGGCATCAATAAAATGATGCAGTGTACCGATGCTGATATTATAATGGCCACAACCGCCTCCTATAATTTTGCCGACTATGGTTCCTGGCGCTGGAAAACAAAAAGCCCAAAGCCTTTTATATTGTATGGGGCCATTCATTTTAATACAGCCGGCCAATGTTATGCCCCTTTTGCGGAAAGGGCCAAACAGGCAGATGCCTATATAGCCAATACCAGTTATGAAAAAGAACAGTTGGTACAAATGGGGGTAGTTGCCAATAAAATCAGCGTTATTGGTACCGGTATTAATCCGGAAACACTTTTTGCTGCTGATAGTGATATTAAGGCTTTTAAAAAAGTACATGGCATAGATGAAAACGATATAGTCCTGGGTTTTGTAGGCAGATTAAAACCAGGCAAAGGGGTGGATATTTTACTGGATGCTATGGAGCAAATAATGCATACCCACACACAGGTAAAGTTAATACTAGCAGGCTCTGCTACAGAATATATAACAGTTATACAGGAACGTATTAGTACAAAGGCTTTGCCGGTACTATTGCTTGCCGATTTTGATGAAAACCTGAAACCTGTATTGTTTCATGTAATGGATATGCTGGTACTGCCCTCCACAGGAGAATCTTTTGGCATTGTTTTTCTGGAAGCCTGGGCCTGTAAAAAACCAGTAATTGGGGCCGGTATCGGAGCTGTCTCTACATTGATTGACGACGCAAATGATGGTCTGCTGTTTACACCCGGTAATACGGCTTCCTTAATACATGCTATTACACAATTGGTACAAAATAGCCCATTGCGTAAACAACTGGGGCAGGCAGGCTATGAAAAGCTCATGCGTTTGTATACATGGCCTGTAATTGCAAAAGCGTACAGGGATTTGTATATACACACGATTCAGGAATTTAACCAAAGAAAATCTATTTCATAATTATTAAGTAAGGTCCTTTTGGCAAAGGGCTTGAATATACCATTTTGAAAATTTTACTTGTAGTACAAAATTATACCCCGTCAGTGGGCGGCACACAAACCTTTTTTCAGCACTTCGCCGAAAACTGTGTAGCCAACCATGGCGATGAGGTTACCGTTATTACTACTAATTCCTATTTTGGCCCCGATAAAAAGCAATTCAAACTAATTAAGGAGGTTTATGCATTCATCAAAGGTGTGCATGTTAAGCGTTTTCCCTTTTATCGTTGGCACCAACCGGTATGCAGACTATTAGCCAAAATCGCTTATCGTATATTAGGCCAGGTACCCGAATGGATCAATAATTATCTATCCGGCCCCTGGTCGCCGCAAATGATCAATGCCATCACCCGTTCCGATGCAGATGTAATTTTGGCTGGTACATCCAATTACCTGTATATGCAATACCCCCTTTACCGGCAAAAGCTACAGCAGCCCAAGCCATTTGTATTTCAGGGGGCCATTCATTTTAAAGAAGATAAAACCATCCAGGTAATCTCCCGTCAGGCATTGGCCGCTATTGCTGCCAGTGAATATTACCTGGCCAATACCCACTACGAGAAAAACAGATTGGCAGAAATGGGTATCGCACCTGAAAATATAGCGGTCTCAGGCTGTGGCGTACACCTGGCAGATTTTGTGGAAGATGAGGGGCATGCCTTTCGCCAGCAGTTTGGTATTGGAGAGGATGAAATACTTATCGCCTATATTGGCCGTATAGAAGCCACCAAAAATATAGAATTGCTGCTTACCGCTTTTACACAGGCAGCGCAAATCCAGCCCAATACAAAATTGATCATTGCCGGCTACCCCAATCCAGATTATTATCAACGATTGCAAGGCATTATTCAGGGCTATGAAGCACATGTGCAGCAAAAAATACATATCCTTACTGCTATGCCTCATCAGCAAAAAAATGCATTATTGCATGCGGCTGATATTGTAATGCAGCCATCCTTTAATGAATCCTTTGGTATTATTTTCCTCGAAGCATGGGCTTGCAAAAAGCCGGTCATCGGGGCACAGATAGGCGCCATTGTTTCAGTAGTAGATAATGGTACGAACGGGTTGCTGTTTCATCCCAATAATGCAGCAAATGCAGCAGAAATGCTTTTGCAACTTATCACAAACGGTCCCCTGCGTTTACAAATGGGCCATAACGGATACCAGAAACTCATTGCCAATTATACCTGGGATATTGTTGCAGCTACCTGCCGGCAAACCTTAATACAAGCAAAAGAAAAATTTTATGTTTCCTGAGGTAGCAATCTGGATAGAAAAAATATTACAGCCAATACAACCGGTAAAAGGCAATAACCATATTGCCAATCTTGGTTCTTCCACACTCAGCTTTAGAACCCAGGTGCAGCCACATATACAACAACATATCCTGGCGCCACTTGAACAACGTGGCTGGAAAATCTATCATATGGATGATAAAATGGACGAGGGTGTTGATGTTGTGGCCGATATTACTGATCGCACCCTTGGTGCCAGTTTTAAAAATCATTTTGCACTCACCATCTGTACCAATATGTTAGAGCATGTGGAGTATATAGATATGGCGGCTGCCAATCTTTTATCCGTTACGGCCCCCAATGGATATATGCTAATCACGGTGCCCTATAAATACAAAATTCACCACGATCCTATCGATAATGGATTTCGCCCAACACCAGCGCAAATAATGGCCTTGTTTCCGGCAGGCACTGTGCGGCAAATGGCTTCTTCTATTATTAGTATCAGCGATAAAAAATATTATCGGGTAAAACAATCTGCCATACCTTTTTGGGGCTATCGCGATAGAATTTTGTATTACCTCGGCAAACGGCATAAAGTGTCGGGAATCTTATTAAAAGTAATAAAGTAAAATACTTTTTATTGGCCCGGCAGCTGATCAACTATGTAGCACCGCTTGCGTCGCACTCTTGTACGGTTGGGATATATGGCAGCAGAAAAAATACCAGATAACTTTTTAATGTATCAATTAATTATAAATGGAGCATAAACAATTTAGCGATAGTTGCGGATACCTTTATATCGCTACCGGAGCTAAATATTTGAAAGAAGTATCCGTCTCTGCAAAATCCCTAAAAAGATTTACCCAAAAACCAATTTGTGTTGTTACAGATGATGAATCTTTTCAATCAGAATTTATCGATCAGGTAATTATCATGCAGCCATCAACTGATTTTGTTACGAAAATTATTGGCGTACAACTTACACCTTTTCAAAGAACCATTTTTTTAGACAGTGACACATTTGTTTGTTCACCACTCGATCAACTTTTTGAAGCCCTGGATTTATTTGATATGAGTATGAGTGTTGATAATTTTATGCATAGCCTTTCGTTTTTTCAACAATACAATCCTTCCTTCGAAATAAAGTATAAAAATGTAATTCCCGAGTATAATACCGGTGTTATAGTGTATAAAAATACAAGCAATGTACAATTGCTATTTGCCGATTGGTTACGCATTCACACAACAATGCAAATAAAAGCCGATATGCCTTCCTTCCGAGAAACATTTTTGCAGCATGCGCATAACATAAGAATTGCACCATTGCCTTTCGAATATAATTTTCATGGGGTGCAAACATTTGGCTTTGCCTATAACGAAATAAAAGTGATACATGAAAGACTTGGAGAAAAATGGAACACCCTAACATCACTGGGAATGTCATTTGATGCAATGGATCGGTTTGCAAAAAAGATCAATAAAAATAAGGGCAAAAGAATAATTGTACATACCTGGTTTGTAATACCGTATACATTTAGTCCATTCAGACTAAAATATAAGCTCAAGAAAATGCTTGGGATTAAGAAAACCAAAAAGGCTGAAACCTATTAATAAAATTCCTTTCTATTTATGTGTGGGTTGGTTGGTATTTATAGTTTTAAAAGAAATATTCTAGATAGAAAAGAGTATATAAAAAAATGCTTGCTTACCATGAAACATCGTGGGCCGGATAGCCATGCTATTTGGCATAACAATGCAAATTATATTTCAGGCTTCGTTAGACTTTCAATTAGAGATATTTCGAATCATGGCAATCAGCCCATGCTTTCCAATTGCGGAAACTTCTGCCTTTCTTTTAACGGAGAGATTTACAATTCGGAAAAATATAAAGCCCTGCTAATCAGAGAAGGCGTTCAGTTTGCCTCCTCGTCTGATACAGAAGTTTTATTATATGCTTTAAAAAGCTGGGGTATTCAATTTGTATTGGAACATTTCGATGGCATGTTTGCATTTGCATTTTACGATTTGCAAAAAAATGAATTATTGCTTGCCCGTGACAGGCTTGGCATCAAGCCACTATATATTGGGTTCGATAAAAATGAAAGTATCATCTTTAGCTCGCAGTATGATCATATTATAAACTATGCATCCATACAACAAGAAGCTTTTGACCCATCATCTATCGGTACTTATTTGCAATTAGGTTATATACCTGATAATGCCGGCGCAATTAACAAAACTATCCTGTTTCCTCATGGGCATTACGCCGTCATAAATTCAGCTGGGTACACTATTACCCAATACTATTCATCGGTAAAAAGTGTTCTGTCGCAGCAAGTGTTATCAGAAGCGCTAATACAAAAGGCTGCTATAGAGCAACTGGTAAGTGATGTTGAAGTAGGTGTGTTTTTATCAGGTGGAGTAGATAGTTCACTGCTCGCATATTTAGTGAACAACAAGCAGCCAATTTCTGCTTTTACAGTTGGCACCAACGATGCCTATTCTGATGAAACAAATGATGCTACTGGTTTTGCAAAAAGAATTCAGATGAATCACCAGGTGGCAAAAGTTACTGAACAAGATTTTATTGAAACGCTGGAAGACAATACAGAGGCCTATTCTGAACCGTTTGCAGATTTTTCTTCTATACCTTCCCTCGTAATTTCGAAATTTGCTGCAGCGCATGTAAAAGTAATTTTAAGTGGAGATGGTCCCGATGAGCTGTCTTATGGATATTACCGGAATATTAAATTGTTGCATGCAGGAAAGTACTTTTTTGATAATAATCTTGCTAAGGTAGCTAAACTTATTTCTGGAAGATTTACTTCAAAATATCCATTCTTAGATAGTCGGATATTAACCCAAAAGGATTTTTATACTTATTACTACCAATATCTTTTTCTGTTTGGAAGTAGTTGGGTGCCAGCTATTTTTAAGCCAGCCTGTGCAGAAGCATATTTTCTTCAGAATATCAGAAATAATAGTATGCAGGATGTAACGCAACAGAATTATATGCATACTGTAAGAGATATTGAACTAAACCTGCATTTGCAAAGGGTGTTACTTAAATTAGATCGTGCCTCAATGTTTCATAGCATCGAGGCAAGAGTGCCATATTTGTCTAATAATATTGTTGATGCTGCTATGGCTGCTGGTATCCAACAGCATATAAATGGCCATGAAGGAAAATATTTCTTCAAAGAATTATTGGCACAGAAAACAGACCATGATTATGCCTATAAACAGAAAAAAGGTTTTTTGGTACCAATGGCAGCATGGCTTAGAAATCAAATTAAAGCTGATGTTTATGATAAGGTACTAAACATGCCAGCCGATCTGGATAGTATGTTTAACCGAAACCAACTTATCAAATTATTAGATAAACACACAAAGGATGGCAAAGATTTCAGCGGCATTATTTGGTCATTATACGCCTTGGTAAACTGGTATAACAAGCATTATAACAAGCAAATCTTAAGATCTTGAATATCCTCATCATAGTAGAACGTTTCCCTGTAACTACAGAAACTTTTATTGTTAATAAGGTATTGCACCTGGCTAAACTGGGTAATACCATTACGGTGCTGTGTAATAGTACCGATAAAGGAATGTACAACCGCTTTTTTGCAGGTAATACCCATGTGCGTATACTGGTGGCAAATAAGGTGCAATGGTGTTGGTACCTTTTCAAACGTCCTTTTGGTGTACTAAAAGCTATTAGCCTTGGCAGGCAAATGAAACAATCCCTGTTAAATGGGTTCAGGTACTACCTTATTCAAAAACAGGCACCCGATATTGTACATTTTGAATTTTCAGGAATTGGTATTGCTTACCTGGATATTTTACCAGACCTCAACGCTAAAATCGTGGTAAGCTGCAGGGGCACCGCCGAAAAAGTGAAATTGCTTTCCGATACTACCCGGCAACAACAGATACGATTATTGTTTAATCAGGCAGCTGCCATCCACTGTGTTTCTGCCGATATGCAGCAAACCATTGCACCATATTGCAATGAGCCAGGCAAAATATTTGTCAACTTTCCTTCTATTGATACCCTTCAGTTCAAAAGAAGATTTTCCTATAAGCAGCGTTCACCAGTAACCATTTTAAGTGTTGGCCGGTTTAATTTTCAAAAGGGATATCTCACCGGTTTACTCGCCATGCAATGTCTGGCAAAAGCCGGACTGGCATTTCAATGGGTATTGGTTGGGGATGGCCCCATGAAGGAGGAATTATTATTTCATATTAATCAGCTGTCACTAAACGATTATGTTCAATTTGCCGGCTCCAAAACCCGGGAGCAATTATTAAAGCAACTGCATGATACCGATATTTTTTTCCTGCCCAGTGTATATGAAGGTATTGCCAATGCGGCATTAGAAGCAATGAGCATGGAAGTACCAGTTGTGTCAACCAAAAGTGGCGGTATGGCCGAAGTAATAACCCATGGCGTAAACGGTATGCTGGCAGAGGTATACGATCATCTGGCACTGGCAGCCCATCTGGAGCTACTCATTAATAATTTTGCCATGCGCCAGTCAATAGGTGCTGCCGGCAGAACCAGAGTTGCAGAACAGTTTACCATTCAAATGCAAACAGCCGTTTTCCAAACTAAATACCAGCAATTACTGGGTATTTAATATGCTCTTATTTTCTTTTATCCGTTATACGCAACCTGCCTGGCAATTTAACCTTTTGCCCAATGTACAACACGCAGTGGCATCCAGTTGTATTGATATTGCATTATACCCGCAACTGGTGTTGGATGAACAATACCAAACCCAATCGGCACGCCTGGCCGATGCTGGTTACACACTGGTAAATCAGGGGCACTTGCTTACTGCTTCAACAGCACAGGTACAAGCGCTAACTAAATTGCCTGCACCCAGCTTACACGATGAATATGTATTTGTAAGAAAATATTGGGGCACATTTTGGGCATGGTATGCCTTATTTATCAGGCTATTTACTTTTCATAATCCCTTTAAAGAAATAGTGGCTTTTTTGTCAACAGCCAAGGTTAAAAAGGTTAACCTATTTAATACGTTCGAACTACATGCTGGGTATAAAGATTTTCATTCGCCATTACTTTTACAACAACCATTTGTGGCCGTGATTATACCTACCCTAAACCGCTATACTTATTTGAAGGATGTATTACACGATCTGGAAAAACAAGCTTATACCAATTTTGAAGTTATTGTAGTCGATCAGTCTGATCATATCGATACCAGTTTTTATCAGCAGTTTCAATTAAAGCTTACACTCATTACACAAAAAGAAAAGCTATTGTGGACGGCCCGCAACAATGCTGTTAGGGCAACCGCTGCAGATTATCTGTTATTTTTTGACGACGATTCAAGGGTTAACGCCAACTGGATAGAAGAGCACCTGAAATGCATAGATTATTTTAATTGTTCAATTTCGGCCGGTGTTTCTCTGGCGGCAGTGGGACAAAAAATTCCACAGAGTTATAGTTATTTTCGCTGGGCCACCCAATTCGATTCGGGTAACGCCATGATAAAGCGCTCTGTAATGCAACAAATAGGCATGTTCGACGAAACCTTTAACGGTCAACGTATGGGAGATGGCGAATTTGGATATCGGGCCTATATGGCTGGTATATCCAGTATTTCAAATCCTAATGCAGCAAGGGTTCACCTCAAAGTAAGTACAGGTGGTTTACGCGAAATGGGTAGCTGGGATGCTTTTCGTTCCATAAAATGGTTTGCTCCCAAACCCTTGCCCAGTGTAGTGTATTTGTTTAAAAAATATTTTCCACCGGCATTATATCGTAATGTATTTTTTATAGGCATCATGTTATCCAATGTGCCGTATAGGTATAAAGGCCGTTCGGGCATGCTGGCATTAAGTGTGGTGCTTACCATTATAAAATCGCCTGTGTTATTGGTGCAATATTATCGGGCAGTTAAAATGGCCGGCAATATGCAGCAATCGGCAGTTGCACCAACAATATTGGAATAGTTATGGGCCCGGCAGTAAAGCATAGTGCAGCATTCGTTGCGTCGCACTCTTGTACACCAGGAACATGATGCGGCAGGGAAGAAGTGAGTGGTGAATGGTGAGTGGTCAGGAGGGAGTGGGAAGAAGTGAGTGGTTAGGGGTCAGTGGTGAATAGTTAGGGGTATATTTAATGTAAGTTTTGTATGTTAAAAAAGCAGCTAAATTTAACGCACTATATTAATCACCATTCACCATTCACCAGTCACCATTCACAAGTCACCATTCACCACTCACCAATCACAGATCACCGCTCCCCGCTCCCCGCTCCCCATCTGCCTGGCAAGGCTCCGAACGGTGCAGTGTGCGACGCAAGTGTAGCTGTATATAGTACTTAAGTTGGGCTAATAAAAAAAGAGATCGTTATATAAATGCAAAATAAATTTAAGCGGTTGTTGATTGTGTCTGACTGTATACATATGTATGCAGGAAATGGAGCAGTGGCTACAGAGAATCATATTTTTCGCAGGCAAATGGAAGCCATTGCCGCCTATTTTGAACATACCACTATTTGTTGCCCTTTTGTATCGTACGATGAACATAAAGTAATTACGGCCTACGACACTAATACTATTTCGTTTACCGCATTGCCCAATGTAGGCGGTAATACCTGGAATGATAAACTGGCCATAATAAAAACTATTCCGGCCTGGATTAGTGCTTATCGCAAAGCCAATAAGGTTACTGATGTGGTGTATATGCGTTTCCCTAATAATTTAAGTATACCCGCCTACTTTTATTTTACACTTATTGGCAAAAAAAAGTTTGCAGCCTATACGGGTAACTGGCCCGATTATGTAAATGAACCCATTACTTACCGACTGCAAAAATGGTTATTAACACATTGGTTTAACGGGCCTGTTTGGGTTTATTTGAGTGGGCAAACCACGGCTAAACATATATTTAATGCAAAAAGCCCCTCGTATTATTTATCTGAATGGGAGGAGGAATCCAGCCAGGTGGAAGAGAGAATAAAAATGTTGCACGCAGATGATTTGAGTCACCCTGTATTTATCACGGTAGGGTCATTAACTGCACACAAAAATCAGCAATATATTCTGGATGCTTTTTTGGTATTGCGCAAACAGGGCCTGCAGTTTACCTTATATATAGTAGGAGATGGCGTTTTAAAAAACAGCTATGCTGATTTTATTAATAAACATCAGCTGGAAGATTGTGTAATTCTTACAGGCAAGAAAAATTATATTGAACTGAGGGCCTTATACCGGCAATCAGATTTTTTAATTCAGGCACCATTGGTAGAAGGTTTTGGTAAAGTGCCGGTAGAAGGTTTATTTCATGGCGTAATTCCCATACTTAGTGAAAGTGCCATGAGTAAGGAAATGACAGGTAATGGCGGGTTTGGCTATGTATTTTCAGTGGCCGCTGTTGATAACCTGGTACAGCTTATCACCAGCATATTAGCGCAGCCATCGCAACTGCCGCCTATGATAACAGCCGGCAGGGATTATGCACGTTCACATACATTGGATCAGTGGAGTGAACATTATATCCATCTATTAAATACTTATTTTGAATAAGCGGATACAACAATATTCCAATGTGCTATATACTCCGGTAACGCACTTCTTGCTCGCATTGTCAGGGGGTATTCTTATTGGCTTTGACTTTTTGCCCAGAGATATATTTGGCTACCTGTATCTGGGCGTGGCTGCCGTTTTGTTTATCTATGCATGGCAGCAGAATTTGTATATGTTTTTTTCAGTGTTGCCCTATCTTATTTATATGGAAATATATATTAGGGCATATGATAGGTTTATACCTTATTTGTTTATGCCATATGTGTATATTTTTGTTTTTCTGTTATATATTTTCAGAAAGGGTACACAGGTTAGGATACATTCCAGGGCCTTTATTTTTTTAATCATATTTGCCTTTATTGAATATTTTAATGGCTTACGTACCGAGGATGTAGATTATGCCCGTGGGCTTATTACCAATACTTCTGCACTGGCTATTATTGTATTTTGGGCTTCCACCACGGTTATTCAACCTTCATTAATTAACCGCTTGTTTTATCACATCAAAATTGCCGGTGTATTATTAACAGGTATTGTATTGGCAGCACATCTTATCGGGCATATCGATTATGGGTTGGCCTCAAATTCCGAATCAACCAATGGGTTGGCACCCGTACAAATCAGCGGTTATCTGGGTTTGGTAAGCATATTGTTTTTTTTGTCAATTATGGATGAAACCGAAAGACGCGACATTATATTGAATATTATATTTTTTACCCTCGTTACCACCATTATGGTGTTAAGTTTCTCCCGTGGTGGTTTGTATTTTTTAGTGGGCGTTATGGCACTTTATTTTATACTCAATTACCGTAAAGTAAGTAATTACCTCATCTTAATTGTGCTTATTCCCATTGGTTACCTCATTTATAATTATGTTACCGAAACCACTGGTGGCGCCATTGTAGAACGTTACCAGCAGGAGGGTGCATCTGGCCGCGATATATTAGTAGAAGCCGCCTGGCATTTGTTTCAGGATGATCCATTGGCTGGCGTGGGTACCGGAAATTTTCGACACGAAATTATTAAGCGCGGATTGTATGCCGAAGAGTCTGGTGCGCATAATGAGTTTATGCGGGCCGCAGCAGAACATGGCTTGCTGGGTATTATTTTCTACTGGGGATTTTTTATTATACTTTTTTATGAAGTATTAAAACGCAAAAAGCCACAACGGGATTATGGCATTTACTTCTTTGTACTATTCTGTTTAATTATTGTACATAACGGATTAAAAATATCCATTCAGCCAATTATATTAATGCTGGTAGTAGGTACGCCAAGCCTCTTTACCATAAAACTTAGAAAGCATGTACCAGTTGCAAAAAACAGCGCCCTCTCAGCTTAATGATTTGGCGCATTGCCATGCTGCCTGTTTTCCGGATTCATTATCGGTGCAATTGGGAACTGCCTATATCGCCAAAACTTTTGAATGGTTTCTGGTAAATGAGCACCGGTTTTTGTTTCATATAAAAAATGGGGAAACCATTATTGGGTATTGCGGGGGATTTATTACCCAATATGCCGGTGATGGATCAACCAGCGGCATGATGCAGTTTGCGATGACAGAAGCTATTAAGGGCGTTATTAAAAGGCCATGGTTATTATTACATCGGGAAGTAATTCCTTTTTATCCGCTTATTGGTAAAAACCTGTGGAAGAAAATAATTTCATTGGCAAAAACACCAAAACTTGCGCCAGCAACAGCAAATGGTTTTACCAGTAGCGCCGGACTGGTAGTAATTGGCATATTGCCGGAACACAGGGGTAAAGGGGTATTTGAAATGCTTATGCAGCAGTTTGACAAAGAAGTATATCTACATCATGCCAGCCGGGCGCATTTATCGGTAAAAAAAGAAAATGCCAGGGCTATTCAGGCATATAGCAAAGCAGGATGGCAAACTGCAAAAACAAATGAGCATACTATTGAAATGCATAAATATGTTGAGTAAAAATGACTGCTAACGGGCAACCTATATTGGTAATTGGTTTGTTTAATAAGCCGGCAGATGCGGAGCACCGTTATCTTACGGCCACAGAACAAATGGCGCAGCTTTTTGAGAAAAATAGTATAGCTGTCATTACCACATCTGCCAGTCAGGGAAAATTATTGCGGTTAATAGATACTGTTTATACCATCATTAAAAACCGGGCTCAGTTTTCTATGGCCATTGCGCCTTTATTTGGTACCAGGCCCAGCTTTATATGGCAGGAAATAGCTACGCGTTTATTAAAGCTGTTTCATAAAAAAATTATACTGGTAGTGCATGGCGGTTCAATACCAGAGCGCATGCAAAAAAATGCCGCTCCGTTTTTAAAGGCACTTCGCAGGGCAGATGTTGTGGTTTGTCCTTCGCCCTACATGCAACATGTTTTGGCACAATACCATATTACAACAGTGCTCATAGAAAATGTGCTGCCGTTGAACGAGTATTTGTTTTATCCCCGTCAGCATCTTAGCCCCAGAATTATCTGGATGCGTTCTTTTGAAGACACCTATAACCCTTTAATGGCAGTACGTATGGCTGCTTTGCTGGCTAAAAAATATCCTGATTTTGCCATGGTTATGGCAGGCAGGGATGATGGTATGCTGTCTCAAACAAAGGCACTGGCTGCGCAACTTGGGGTGATAGAAAAAATTAGTTTCCCCGGTTTTATACAACTGTCTCAAAAGCAGGAATATGCCCGCACCTATGATATTTATATTTGCACCAACCGTATTGATAATGCCCCAGTTTCCATTATAGAATTTATGGCCATGGGTGTGCCGGTGGTGGCAGTTAAAACAGGGGGCATCCCTTATTTAATTACAGATAATGTGAATGGCTGTTTGGTAATGCCCGATGATGAAAAAGCAATGGCAGAAAAAATTGATATGCTTATTAACAACCCGGAATTGTGTAAGCATATTTGCGCTAATGCCCATACCTATTCCAGAAATTATGATGAAGCACTGGTGCTGCAAAAATGGAGTACTGTTTTACAGTTAAATAGGCCATAATGTGGTTACCAGCTGCGGAATGCTATATGGCTTTACTTGCGTCGCACACTGCGGCGACGGGTCAATGCCGGGCAGGGGGGAATTGTGAATTGTGAGTTGTGAGAGGTGAGTTGTAGGTGGGTTCATTAATTATAAAAAAAGGAACACTTACTCCCCATTCACCACTCACCATTCCCTTGCTGCCTCAAGTATCAGGAGTACAAGAGTGCGACGCAACGGATGTTTAATGGCATAGATGCAGTTGGGCTCCAAAAAACTATTATAAACAATACTATGAAAATACCTTTTTCGCCACCTTACATAGACCAGGATATTATTGATGAAGTAACCCATACTTTAGAAAGTGGCTGGATTACTACCGGTCCAAAAGTGAAATTGCTGGAAGAAGAAACCGCCATGTATAGCGGGGTGGAAAAAGCGGTGGCGGTAAATTCTGCCACATCGGCAATGATGCTGGTACTGCACTGGATGGGCATTACACGTGGCGATGAAGTGATTTTACCGGCATATACTTATTGCGCCACCGCACTGGCTGCCATGCATATTGGTGCAACACCGGTAATGGTAGAAATTGGCCCCGATTTTAATATAGATCCGCAGGCAATTAAAAAGGCTATTACCCCTAAAACAAAAGCCATTATTGCGGTTGATTTGGGTGGCTGGCCCTGTGATTATGAAGCCATTTATGCAGTATTGGCTGCCAATGAAATACAGCAAATGTTCGCACCTGCCTCGCCACAACAAAAGCAATTGGGTAGAATTTTGGTGATGAACGATGCAGCGCATTCTTTAGGGGCAAGATATAATCATCATCCGGTAGCCAAAGCGGCCGATATTACTGTATTTTCTTTGCATGCGGTAAAAAATGTAACCTCCGCCGAAGGGGGTATTATTTGCCTTAACCTGCCAGCACCATTTGATAATAACGCTGTGTATGCCACCATGAAATTGTGGAGTATGAACGGACAAACAAAAGATGCGCTGGCAAAATCTACCGCAGGTGGCTGGCAATATGATATTGTTTATCCCGGCTTTAAATTGAATATGCCCGATGTGCTGGCGGCTATTGGTTTGGCGCAGTTAAGAAAATATATTGCCACGCTGCATGCCGAACGTAAACGGGTGGTGGAGTTGTATCATAGTTTATTTAAAGGGAAAAACTGGGCCATTTTGCCTGCTTTTGAGCGGGTGGGTACCGTACCTTCTTACCATTTGTATTTGTTGCGGATAGAAGGTGCCAATGAACAGCAACGCAACCAAATAATCAATAAAATTGCAGAGGCAGAAGTTAGCGTAAACGTGCACTTTACGCCTTTGCCTATGCTGGCCGTTTTCAAGGAAAAGGGATACGATATTGCCAATTACCCAATTGCCTATCAGCAATATGCCAATGTAATTACTTTGCCGGTTTACCCGCAGCTTACCACAGCCCAAATTACTTATGTGGCCCAAACGGTTATTGAAGCAACTGAATCGGTTTTAGATTAACAGTAAATTAATTCTCTATTTACATGATTCGTTTATTGGACTGTTTACTCTCCCTGATTGGCCTGATTATTTTACTGCCATTTATGCTGCTGATTGGTATAATGGTAAAAATCAGCTCCAAAGGGCCTGTATTATTTGTACAGCAAAGGGTGGGCAGGCATAATAAGGATTTTGCTTTTTATAAGTTTAGAACCATGACCGTTTCAAACAACGAGCAACTGCAAATTACCGCCGGAGCCAATATTAGCCGTATTACCAAAGTAGGCGCATTTTTGCGAACCTATAAACTGGATGAATTGCCCCAGCTTTTTAATGTATTAATAAATGATATGAGCTTTGTTGGTCCGCGCCCCGAAGTGCGGCGTTATGTAAACCTGTACACCCCCGAACAACAAAAAGTGTTAGCTATAAAACCGGGCATTACAGATTATGCTTCCCTGGCTTTTTATAATGAACAGGAATTGTTGGCCACACAATCCAACCCCGAAGCATATTATATCAATACCATTATGCCGCAAAAAATTCAACTTAATATGCAATATGTGCGCAACCAAACAATGGCCAGTTATTGCAGGGTTTTGTATTTAACCATCAGGGCATTTTTTGGGGGTGGGGGCAAAAAATAAGTATGTTATTCTACAATTTACAACATAGCTCATCCAGTATCTTTGCGTATGTTTTCATTCTTTAAGTCGAAACCTGTAACACCAGACCTCTCTTTTATTGGCGCAGATATGCATTCGCACCTGCTGCCCGGGCTGGATGATGGACTAAAAACAGTAGAAGAATCTGTTGCATTTATTGGTCAGCTGGCGCAAATGGGTTATCGTAAACTTATTTGTACGCCGCATATTATTGCAGATATTTACCCCAATTCACCTGCCACCATATTGCCAAAGCTGGAATTGGTAAGGGCTGCTCTAAAAGAAAATAATATACCGGTAACCATTGAAGCTGCTGCAGAATATATGGTAGATCTGGAAATGGAAAAGTTGGTTACCGGCGGAAGCGAATTACTTACGTTGGGTAAAAATCTTATCCTTATCGAAATGTCTTATGTTGGTGCTTCGCCTAATATGGAGCGTACAATTTTTCAGCTAAGAATGCGTGGTTTACAGCCTGTGCTGGCCCACCCCGAGCGTTATGTATTTTACCATAACGATTTTAGCGCTTACCAGCGGCTGGCCGATATGGGTTGCCTGATGCAAATTAATTTACTTTCCCTGGCAGGTTATTATGGCAAGTCCATAAAATTGGTTGCCGAAAAGCTTGTTCAACGCCAAATGGTTGATTTGCTGGGCACCGATATGCACCATGGAAAACATATGGCCGCCCTGCAACAGTTAGCGTCAACCAAAGAATTTTATACTATGTTTAAAGATGTTAACATTCGCAATAAGGCCTTGTTATTAAAAGAAGATGAATAAGCATTTTAGCTTGTAATTGTTGTAACCCGGCAGTTGCAAGTACTGCAGCCTTACTTGCGTCGCACTCTTGTACGCCTGTAATACTTTGCAGCAGGGCCTGATGGGTAAATAGTAAAATATAGGCCTGCCATATTTTTTCACCACTCACCACTCACCACTCAGCACACCCAACTCACCAGCCCACCATTGCCCCGAAGGCCGCAGTGTGCGACGCAAGCGCAGATGAATAGCTAGTCAGCAGTTGGGCTCATAAAAATATCTATAATAAAAAAGCCGCTTTTGAAAAACAAAGCGGCTTTTTTATGTGTTAAAGTGGGCAATTATACATTAAACCTAAAGTGCATAATATCGCCATCTTCTACCAGATAATCTTTACCCTGTACCGCCAGCTTACCCGCTTCGCGACAGGCAGCTTCAGATTCGTACTTTAAAAAATCGAGGTATTTAATCACTTCTGCCCGTATAAATCCTTTCTCAAAATCGGTATGAATAACACCCGCTGCCTGTGGTGCCAGCATGCCCTTGGTGATGGTCCAGGCACGTACTTCCTGCACGCCGGCAGTAAAATAAGTGGCCAGGTTAAGTATGCGGTAAGTAGATTTAATTAAGCGGGCAACACCACTTTCGTGTAAGCCCATATCCTCCAGAAACAGCTGCCTGTCTTCAAAGCTTTCCATAACGGCAATCTCACTTTCAATTTCGGCGCTTACCAGCAATATTTCGGCATTTTCATCTTTAATGGCTTCCATTAAGGCCTCGGTATGTTTGTTGCCATTTACCACCGATTTCTCATCTACGTTACACACATAAATTACCGGCTTTACGGTTAGCAAAAACATATCGTTTATAAACTTCTCTTTATCCTCTTTACTCACCTCAAAAGAGCGGGCATTTTTACCTTGTTCCAGGTGCTTTTTTAAATTGCGTAATACGTCTAAAGCAGCGGCAGCATCTTTATCCGTTTTAGCCATTTTTTCGCACTTATTTATTTTCTTATCAACGCTGTCAAGGTCTTTTAACTGTAGTTCGGTATCAATAATTTCTTTATCGCTTACCGGGTTAATGCGGCCATCCACGTGAATTACATTGTCATCATCAAAGCAGCGTAATACGTGAATAATGGCATCAGTAGCCCTGATATTACCCAGAAACTGGTTGCCCAATCCTTCGCCCTTACTGGCGCCTTTTACCAAACCGGCAATATCTACAATTTCTACGGTGGTAGGTACTACTTTATTGGGTTTTACTAATTTTTCCAAAGCAATTAAACGTTCATCGGGAACGGTAATCACACCCACATTGGGTTCAATGGTACAAAATGGAAAATTGGCTGCCTGTGCCTTTGCATTACTTAATGCATTAAACAAGGTAGATTTTCCAACGTTGGGTAAACCAACAATACCTGCTTGTAAAGCCATACTTTATAATTAAATGGTTATTTCCGCTTTTGGCCTGTGGCCTTTATTTCGGCGCAAAAGTAGTATTGCAACCGCTAAATTGGATATTTTTTTGCCGTACAGCCTGCGCACACCCAAAAACCTTACTTTTATAGCAAACAACTTTCAGGGTATGGCTTTAAATATTGTTTGGGTGGCTTTTATATTAATTGCGTTTATTATTGCCGTTATAAAGTTTGTTGTACTGGGCGATACCACTATTTTTAAAACCCTGGTAGATGGCATTTTTGATGCGTCTAAATCATCGGTTTTAGATGTTGCTTTTCCGCTGGCAGGCTCTATGGTATTCTTTCTGGGTTTAATGAATATTGCCGAAAAAGCCGGTGCTATTAACTGGCTGGCCCGCCGTTTAAGTCCGTTTATGAAAAGATTGTTCCCCGGCGTTCCTCAGGATCATCCCGCCATGGGCGAAATGGTAATGAACTTTAGTGCCAATATGCTTGGCCTGGATAATGCCGCCACCCCTTTCGGACTAAAAGCCATGCAAAGTCTGGAAACTTTAAACCCCGAAAAGGGTACCGCCACCAATGCACAAATTATGTTTTTGGTGCTGCATACCAGTGGGTTAACTGTAATACCCCTAACCATCATCACCTACCGGCTGGGTGCCAACTCGGCCGATGCTACCAGCGTTTTTATTCCTTGTGTGTTGGCTACGGTTTGTGCAACTTTGGCATCAATTATTATTACTGGCAGTATTCAAAAAATAAAATGGGATAAAGTATTATTGCTCTGGATGCTTAGCCTGCTCAGCTTTGTAGGTCTTTTATTGTTTTTTATTCAAAGTTTGCCGCCCGAAGCAAAAACAACATTTAGCAGTGCCGCAGGTAATTTTATACTCTTATTAATTGTGGTAACCATTATTGCAGGTGGCGCTTATAAAAAAGTATCGGTTTTCGATGCGTTTATCGAAGGCGCCAAAGAGGGCTTTAACGTAGTTATAAAAATTATACCTTATCTGGTGGGTATGTTGGTGGCCATAAGGGTTTTTAGAGAAAGTGGTGCGCTGGGCTATTTAACAGATGGTATTGCCTATCTGTTGCAGTTAACCGGTATAAATACCGAATTTGTGCCTGCACTGCCTGTAGCCATTATGAAACCCTTTAGCGGTAGCGGTTCCCGCGGACTAATGTTGGATATTTTTGCCAATCCACTTTATGGTCCCGATTCTTTTGTAGGCAAACTGGCCAGTACTTTTCAGGGTAGTGCCGATACCACTTTTTATATTATTGCCCTGTATTTTGGCAGTGTAGGTATAAAGAAAGTTCGTTATGCGGTTTGGGCAGGTTTAATGGCCGATATGCTGGGGGTTATCGCCGCCATAATTATTGGGTATTACTTTTTTAAATAGGTACAATACAAAGTAAATATTTGTTTTATGTACCCGGCGCCATTGCATACATGTATCGCCGCTTGCCACGCTCGGTTCAGGGTTCCACTTTTATGGCAACTGAAACAGCCTGGGTAAAGTGCTGATACTTTCAACCAAAACAATTAATACAGCTAGCTTATTCAACAACCGGATTTTACATTTTATAAGCAAATTAATTTTATATGCCTGGTTTACACCGTTCCATAAAAGGCAATGCGCTGGCACAGTTAAGGCGTATGTTCCAAATCGCTTTGCAACAGGAAGAAGCAACTGGCTCACCCAAAGAACATCATTACCCCGAATTAAACCGGCGCAGCTTTTTAGCGCAATCAGCAAAAGCGGCTGCCGCAATTGCCGCAGCCGGCATCTATCAATCTTGTGCGGTGCCACAACCTGCTTCGCAACCTTCTATAGCTATTATTGGTGCAGGTATTGCCGGTTTGCATGCGGCTTATATTTTAAAAAAAGCTGGATACAAATCTTATGTGTACGAGGGTAGTCCCAGAGTGGGCGGACGCATCATGTCAGTAAATAATATGATGGGCGAGGGGTTATGGACAGAAATGGGCGGCGAGTTTATTGATAGTACCCATACCGAAATGATTAACCTGGCCAGCCATTTTAACCTGCCCTTGCTGGACAGGATGGCCCCGAGCGAAGAAGGACTGGCAGAATTTGCCTATTATTTTAATGGCACGCATTATCAGTTGCCGGATGTACTGGAAGCATTACGCCCTTATACCGTTCAAATACAAAAGGATATTAATAGTTTGTCTGAGGAAATATCTTTTAAAAAACATACAGCTGCCGATATAAGGCTGGATAATATGTCTATTATGCAATACGTAGACAGCCTGGGCATAACCGGCTGGCTGCGTGAATTAATTTATACCAGTTATACCTGTGAATATGGTATGGAAGCTACAGAGCAATCGGCTATTAGCTTTTTAGCTGTATTTGAACCAGGGGATGGAAGCTCTTATAAATTATATGGGGATAGTGATGAACGCTTTTCTATTATTGGAGGCAACCTAAGCTTATGCGAGGCCCTGGCTGCCGAATTAAAAGACGATTTGCTTCCCGGCCATTTTTTAAGATCCATAAAATTAAATGCCGATAAGAGTTACCAGCTTAGTTTTAAAATTACAGGGGCGGGTAATATTGGTGCCAAAGCAGATATTCTGCTGATAGCAATTCCATTTACAGTATTGCGCGAAATAGACATTCAGGTACCCTTACCCGATTGGAAACGCAATGTGATAAATAACCTGGGCTATGGCAGTAATTCAAAATTGTTTATTGGGGTAAATGAAAGGGTATGGCGTAAACAGGGCTACGCCAGCTATGCATTTGCAGATAATGGCCTGATGAATGGTTACGAAAATACCCAAATGCAAAACAATAACGAAGGTCCGGGTGGCTATACTATTTTCCCGGGCGGTAAGGCAGGTATAGAAGTGGGTAATATGGATATGGAAGTGGCTAAGAAAAAATATGTACAGGCATTAGATGGTGTGTTTCCCGGTGCAGCGGCACAGTTTAATAATAATTTTCAATTATGGAGCTGGCCCAATTATGTGTTTTCTAAAGCCAGTTATGTTTCATATAAAGTGGGGCAGTATACTACTATGGCTGGCAGCGAATTTACACCAGTAGATAATATGTATTTTGCCGGCGAACACTGCAGCTATGCGTTTCAGGGATTTATGAATGGCGGTGCAGAAACCGGCAGAAAAGCTGCTGAAATGATTATTGCCAAATTAAAATCTATTTAACAGGCTTTGGTAATATGTAATGTATTTACAGCTGCCTGTGGTGCCAGGCGTACAAGTGTGCGACGCAACCGGGCATCATTATTTATTGATAGCCGGGCTAATTAACTGCTTAATTCTTGTATTACTGGTACACTTCTACAGAGAGTTGATAGGTTTTTGTAACACCGTTATTGCCAGTAATTAAAACATTGATATGCTTAATATGGCTGGTGTCGTTTGCTGCATTATGCTTTACTATGATAACGGCAGATTGCAGGTTGTTGGATGAATCGTTGGCGGTATGATATGCTACTGATCTGATATTGTTATTAACCGCAGTTACACTACTTAAATAGGAGGGTTGGTTATAATTGAAGTGCGGTAAGGAGGGCATTTCTATATCAGATAAAACAGCAGGCTCTTCAGGTGCATCTTCCTCTAAAGCATCTTTTTCGTGAATTGCTTTTTGCCTTTGTTCTTCTATTTGCTGGCGGTTTAACTGTAATTGCTTGCTGTTCTTTAATTGCTCAGCCGCAGCTTTTATTTTTTCGTTAATACGCAACTTCTCGCCACTTACCTGTATAATTTGTCTGAATGCATCCTCAATAGCAGTTTCAATTTCTTTTTTATTGGAATTGCTGCTTTTATCTTTTTGCAGGTTATTCAACTCGGTGGCAGCTGCTTCCAGGTCTTTTTGAATGGCTTTAAAATCAATATTGGCTATCTCTGATTGTAATAATTGGCCCAGCTTTATTTTTTGTACCGGTTCATTGTCTGCATTGGCTGGATCTGTATTGGTTGCATCGGTAGTAATATCGATATTATTAAAGGCATTGGCAAAATCGAAACTTATTTGTTGCAGTACTTCGGCTGTTTTTGGTGTTATGGTGGTGAGTGCTTGTTGGGTGGCATCCAAAGCAGTTGGAATAGCTGCAAGAATGCTTTCAGATGCACTGGCAACGGCAGTATGTATTTCTTTTTTAATGGGGTCTGATAAAAAATATATAGGATTGAATAATGGATTATTTGCTTCGGCACTTAGCGGAGTAATACTGATGGTTTTTGCAACTGTATTTTCCTGTGTTGGGGCGGTATGGTTTTTAATGGTAGCAGGTTGTATCCAGGCCACGGTACACAACAAAATAGTAATTAGCATAAACGCCAATAACTGGTTGCGGTAATGGTGTTTTTTCTCTTGTTGCTGGTTTAGCATTCTTTTTACACGGGGTAATAAATCGCCTTTATTGCCATTGGCCTGCATAGCCATTGCCATACCTTTTTGTACATAGGCAATACGTAATAAGGCTTCGGCATACACTGCCGGTTTATATTGAAACTGTAATACCCAGTCGTCGCAGCTGTTTTCTCTTTCATTCCTAATGGTTTTGCCCAGTAATTGTACAAATGGGTTAAAGAATAAAATCATTTCTACAACCGTTTCAATCAGGTTAATCAGATAATCGGCCCTTTTAATATGCGCCAGTTCGTGTAATAGCAATGCCTCCAGCTGGGCGGTAGTTAAGTGGTTAATGCTGGCCACAGGCACCAGGATAATGGGTTTTAAAAATCCAATGGTTAGCGGACTATTTACTATAGCCGATAAATAGATCTTAACTTCTTTTTTTATGTTAAGCAATAAAGCATTGCGCTGTACAAATAAGCGGGTGGCGGCATCAGCTTTTTGCAGTCCGTTTTTGCGAATATTGCCCGTAGTATAATACACCCTTATAAAACGAAAACTTAAAAATACCAGCATGCTTAAATAGGCAAAAGATAAATAAGGCATTAATAATTCTGCCTTAACAGTAATGTATAAAATAACCTCTGCTACACTGTTAACACCAGGCGTACTCACCGTGTTTGCACTTTGAATAAGCCCGTTTGCAGTATTTTCAATAATGGTATTACTACAGTTTATATAGTAAAACTGTAGGGTAGCCATAAACCAGATAAAGCCTGCAAACTGCGCAGCAATAGCTACATAATACCTGGCCGCAGCAGTTAACAGGCGAATGCTGTTAATTAATTGTACCACTAGCCAAAGCAAGGCCATTTGCCACAAACTATTAGCAATGGCATAGCCCAGCGAATGTAAAAAAGCAGATTGCAACAGTGGCTGCATATACAGTTACTTTTGTTTTAAGTTATTTAGCATGGCTTGAATTTCTTCCAGTTCCTGCTCGCTGGGTTGCGAGGAGCCCAGTGCCTGCATTACCAGCTGCGATGCCGAACCGCCAAAAAGGGCATCTACCATTTTACCCAGCATTTGTTGCTGTGTTTTTTCTTTGTCTACATTGGCTTTGTAAATATGTGTTTTGCTGCTATCGTCTCTGGTAACCAACCCTTTTTCGTGCATTATCTGCAATAGTTTTAAGGTGGTGGTATAGCCGCTGTCTTTATAAACACTCAATACTTCATGTACTTCCCGTACGGTGGCGGCATCTTTTTCCCACAGTACCTGCAGTATCTCAATCTCACTTTCGGTGGGTTTTATTGGCTTATTATTCAACATCATACGATTTATTTCGTAGCAAAATACGAATTTAATCGTAAAGGTGCGGTTTTGGTTTTAGTTTTTAAAATTTCTTAACAACATATAGTACCGTTTATCATATTAACCGACCCTTTGCAGTTACATTCTTTTGATACCAGCTGCAGATTCTTATAGCATCCTGCTTGCGTCGCAATCCTTTCATCTCCATAACTTATGGCGGCTAAAAAATGCAAACGGCAATTAGCCAGGGGCTATGCACTTTGGGTGGTTATAAATGCCCCTTTCCCGGCAACAATTTGGGTAGCTTAATTACCCATCGTAATTCTTACATGCCGAATGCCTATTTTTGCAACCCCGTTTATGGCTTTGGCTATTGGTATTTTTTGCTGAATAGCATTGTTGCCGTACAAGTGAGTTACACAACCGCAGTACAACCGACAACAAAAGCCCGGACAATAAAAAATAGCAACATTTATGAGCACAACAGAAAATAATACGGATACAACCACCAACAGCCCATCTGCTGTAAAAAGATATTTAATTACATCGGCATTACCCTATGCCAATGGTTTAAAGCATATTGGTCACCTGGCTGGTGCCTACCTGCCGGCAGATATTTATGTGCGATACCTGCGGGCCCGGCAGCGGGATGTGGTATTTGTATGCGGCAGTGATGAACATGGTACCGCTATTCCCATTCAGGCTGCCAAAGAAGGTACTACCGCAAGGTCAATAATAGACAAATACCATCCTATTATTCAGCAAAACTTTGCTGATCTGGGTATTTCGTTTGACATTTACCACCGCACCAGTGCTCCGCTGCACCACGAAACGTCTCAGGAATTTTTTACCCACCTAAACAATAATGGCGACCTGGAAATTATTGATAGCGAACAATATTTTGACGAAGAAGCCAATACTTTTTTGGCCGACCGCTATATAAAAGGTACCTGCCCCAATTGTGGTTACGAAAACGCATTTGGCGACCAATGTGAAAGATGTGGTACTTCGCTTAGTCCGGATATGCTGATTAATCCGGTAAGTACACTTAGTGGAAAAGCTCCCATAAAAAAAGCCACCAAACATTGGTACCTGCCATTAAACCGCCACGAACAATGGCTGCGCGAATGGATACTGGAAGAACATAAAAACGATTGGCGCACCAGCGTGGTGGGCCAGTGTAAAAGCTGGATTGATGGTGGTCTGCAGCCACGTGCTGTAACCCGCGACCTCGACTGGGGTATTCAGGTGCCCGTTGCAGGTGCCGAGGGCAAAGTGCTGTATGTTTGGTTCGACGCACCAATTGGCTATATCAGTGCCACCAAACAATGGGCATTGGATAATGATAAAGACTGGAAGCCATACTGGTATAATACAGATACCAAACTGGTTCATTTTGTGGGGAAGGATAATATTGTATTTCACTGTATTATTTTCCCGGTAATGCTAAAATTGCATGGCAATATCGTTCCAGCCAATGTGCCTGCCAACGAATTTATGAACCTGGAAGGAGATAAGATGAGTACCAGCCGCGGCTGGAGCATTGAAATGGACGATTATATTAACGATTGGATAAAAAAGGAAAATGGAGGGTCTCAATTGGCCGATACACTGCGCTACTATCTTACCGCTATTGCACCTGAAAGTAAAGACAGTGAATTTACCTGGAAGGGTTTTCAGGATGCCAATAACAGTGAACTGGTGAATATTTTTGGCAATTTTGTAAACCGTGCTTTTGTGCTAATGCATAAATTATGTAACGGTAAAGTGCCGCCTGTACACACCGCCCTGCTGGATGAAACCGATGAACAAATGATTGAAGCCATAAAACAGGCACCCCGTAAAATTGAACAGTTACTGGAAGAATATAAATTTCGTGATGCGCAGTTTGAAGTAATTGAACTGGCCAGGAAAGGTAACCAATACATGCAAAAAAAGGAGCCCTGGATTTTAGCCAAAAAATTAGCTGAGCAACCCGAACTGCAACAACAAATAGATAATTGCCTGCATATTTGTTTACAGCTTACAGCAAACCTGGCAATACTTATCAATCCATTTTTGCCATTTACAGCCAAAAAAATGCTGGGTATGCTTAAGGTGGTAGATAAAATGCTGGTTTGGGAAAATGCCGGTAAACTAAAATTGTTGAGTGTAGGTTATAGCTTGCGGGCACCAGAATTATTGTTTAGAAAAATTGAAGACGAAGAAGTAAAAGCGCAAATAGAAAAACTACAAGCTGCCAGCAGCGCCAAGGCAACAGCGGCCGTTACGGCCCTGGAAACAGTGCCTGCTGCTGTTACGGCACCGGTAAAGCAAGAAATTGTTTATGACGATTTTGCTAAACTGGATATGCGTATAGGTACTATTGTGGAGGCCGTAAAAGTGCCCAAAGCCGATAAGTTATTGCAATTGCAGGTAGACCTTGGTTTTGAAACACGCACCATTGTATCGGGTATTGCCATGCATTTTGCACCTGAAGATATAGTGGGCAAACAGGTTACCGTTGTGGTAAACCTGGCACCCCGTAAAATGCGTGGTATAGAAAGCAATGGCATGATTCTAATGGCCGAAGATGCGCAAGGTAAACTGCATTTTGTAAATCCCGAAACAGCTATTAATGCCGGGGCAGGTGTAAGTTAAACAACAAATAATTGTATAGTCAATAGCCGGATGATACATCTGGCTATTTTTTTGTTACCGGCTGCTGATAAATAATGAAGCTTTACTTGCCACGCTCGGTTCGGGGTTCACCCTTTGTAGCGGCAAAAATTTGGAGTGGCCAGGATGCAGGTTATTCCACTAGTTTAAACAGTTATATTGCCATTTTGAATGGATGCAGGTAAAACCCTTGAAAAGCCGTTTTGAATTGTACAAAATTTACAATTCTTTTATTTCGCCGGGTAGCAAAAAAAATTACCTTCGGTACTCAAAATTAGTTGCATAACTAACTATTTTTGCTGAGTATAGTTCTAACCGTACAAGAGTGCGACGCAAGAGAAGCTAAATAGTATTCCTGTAGTCGGGCTACAACCATTCATTTCAAAATTTTTGTATGAAACGCACAATTAAAAAAGTGGCTGTATTGGGTAGTGGGGTAATGGGTTCTCGTATTGCCTGTCATTTTGCAGGTATTGGTGTACAGGTATTATTGCTGGATATTGTACCCAAAGATGTTGCCGCAGATGCTGCGCCTGCCGCAAAAAATAAAATTGTAAACGATGCCTTGCAGGCCGCGGTAAAAAGCAACCCCTCGCCATTGTATAGTAAAACTGCATTGAAGTTTATTAGCACCGGCAACTTTGACGATAATATGAAAGATATTGCCACCTGCGATTGGATTATTGAGGTGGTGGTAGAGCGTTTAGACATAAAGCAACAGGTATACGAAAAGGTAGAATTGTATCGTAAACCCGGTACTTTAATTACTTCGAATACTTCGGGTATACCTATTAATATGTTGGGTACAGGCCGCAGCGACGATTTTAAAAAGCATTTTTGCGGCACCCACTTTTTTAACCCACCCAGGTATTTGCGTTTACTGGAAATTATTCCTACCGTAGATACAGATGCTGCCGTAGTGGATTTTTTGATGCATTACGGAGATGTGTTTTTGGGTAAAACCACCGTGTTAGCAAAAGATACACCAGCTTTTATTGCCAACCGTATTGGGGTTTTTGGTATTATGGCCATTTTTAACAGCATGCAGCAATTAGGCCTAAGTATAGATGAAGTAGAAGCGTTAACGGGTCCAATAATTGGCAGGCCAAAGTCTGCAACATTTCGCACTGCAGATGTGGTGGGGATTGATACCCTGGTTAAAGTAGCCAAAGGTGTTGCAGCCAACTGCCCGGCAGATGAAGCAAAAGCTTTATTTGCTATACCTACCTGGTTAGATACCATTACCGCCAATAATTGGTTGGGCGATAAAACCGGTCAGGGCTTTTTTAAGAAAACCAAAGGGGCAGGTGGCGAAAAGGAAATTCTTACGTTAAACCTGCAAACCATGGAATATGGGCCGCGGCAAAAACCAAAATTTGCTACGGTAGAAGCTGCTAAACCTATTGAAGATTTGAAATTAAGGTTAAAGGCCCTGGTGGCTGGACAGGACAAAGCGGGAGAGTTTTTAAGACAGTTTCATTATGCTTTATTCTCTTATATTTCTCACCGTATACCAGAAATTAGTGAGGAACTTTACCGCGTTGATGATGCCATGATGGCGGGTTTTGGCTGGGAAATTGGTGCTTTTGAAAGCTGGGACACTTTAGGTGTAGCCAAAATGGTAGCTGCAATGAAAGCCGCTGGATATTCAGTTGCAAGCTGGGTAGATGATATGCTGGCAACAGGCGCTACCAGTTTTTACACTGTGCAAAATGGTAAAAAATTATTTTATGATATTGGCAGCCAAAGCTATAAAGCCTTGCCGGGTGGGGATGCCTTTATTATACTTAGCAATTATAAAGATAAAATTGTTTGGAAAAGCAGTGCTGCAGCAGTATACGATATTGGAGATGATGTACTGGGCCTGCAATGGAATACCAAGATGAATAGTATAGGCAGCGAAGTGCTGGAAGCTGTAAATAAAGGCATTGGCCTTGCCGAAAAGCAAGGCAAAGGATTGGTAATTGCCAATGATGGGGCCAATTTTAGTGCAGGCGCCAATGTGGGTATGATTTTTATGTTTGCCATTGAACAGGAATACGATGAACTGGATATGGCCATACGCATGTTTCAAAATACCATGATGCGGGTGCGTTATTCATCAGTACCAGTGGTGGTGGCACCGCATGGGCTAGCATTGGGCGGCGGTTGTGAAATGAGCCTGCATGCTGATAAAATTTGTGCTGCCGCTGAAACCTATATTGGATTGGTAGAATTGGGCATTGGCGTTATACCTGGCGGTGGTGGTACTAAAGAATTTGTGTTGCGTGCATCTGATGAAATGCATGAGGATGAACCAGAAACCATTACACTTAAAAACAGGTTTTTAAATATTGCCACAGCAAAAGTGGCTACATCGGGTTTTGAAGCATACGATATGGGTGTATTGCGTAAAGGCCACGATGAGGTAATTGTTAACCTGGGCCGCAGAATTGCAGCGGCAAAGAGTAGTGTTTTGTCATTGTATGAAGCTGGTTATACCACACCTGTACAACGTAAGGATATTAAGGTGCTGGGGCGTTCTGCATTGGGTGCATTGTATGCAGGTATTAATGGGATGCTTAAAGGCAATTATGCCACCGAACATGATGCAAAAGTCGCCCGTAAACTGGCTTATGTAATGTGTGGCGGAGATTTAAGCGAGCCTACAATGGTGAATGAGCAATACCTATTAGACCTAGAGCGGGAAGCCTTTCTTAGCTTATGCGGTGAACGCAAAACATTGGAACGCATACAGGCAGTTTTAAAAACCGGCAGACCAATTAGAAACTAATACACAATTCATTTGAGAATATACAGCGCTGGCCAATGGTTAGCGCTTTTTTTATGTATAATACTTTTATAATATATCCTTTTCTTTAATATGCTATTTATTGGTATGTTTTAAAAAGGTATGAAAGCTTATAGAATATTTCCCTGCTTGTTAACGGAAAGCTATTCATTTATTGTTTCCGTAAATTGAGGGATAGTTTATTGTGAACGTACTGTTTAGCCCACATTAATTTTTATATAAGATTTTTCAATACCGGCTATTCCATTGTGCAAAAAAACTAATAAGCTTAATATTGCGCACTCAACCTTCTGTGCCAATGCAATTTTCTTTATTTAAAAAATTGTTGTTTTATTTATCAATTACTGTGGCAGCAGTGGTAATAGTATTGTATTGGGTGCGCATGTATGCCCAGCATAATGAGATAGATGAACTACAGGATGTGTTAGTGCCAATTAAAAATAGCCTACCCGAAAATGCGCAAATTGCATTTGCTTCAAACCTGGATTCTGCTGAAAATCTGGAGCTCTACCTGAAAGCGCAATATGTAATGGTACCCTGTATTTTGTTATTGAAAGATACTAGTAAACAAAAGGAAACTTTGCTGATAATTGAACGTAAAAATGCAATTGTAAAAAAGCCGATAAATGTGGCAGATACATTGGTACTTGCTCAATCAAAACATTTTAGTGCTGGCTTGTATAAAAGAAAGTAAACCATGGTATTATTATTAATCATAGTTTTCTTTTTAATGCTTTTACTGGCGGGTATTTTAGTGGATGTAATGCTACCAGGTGTAAACAGTATACTTAAAATAATTATTGCAATAGCCTTTGCTTTTTCGGTTAGCAGTATACTGTTTGTTTTATCGGTTTTTTTGCAAATTGATTTTACCGTTTTTTTAGTTTGCTGGTGTATTGTGCTGATGGTGTTGATTTGGATGAATGCCCCCTTTATTAGGGCAGGCATAATTCAAAAAAATACTGGAAAGCAGGTTGTAAAAGCGCCTGTATTGCTGGCAGGGTTTGGTATATTAATAATTACCATTTTATTTACTGGTGTATCGGTGCGATGGGGTAGGTGGGATGCCTGGGCCATTTGGAATATGCACGCCAAATTTCTTACCTATCCGCAACATTTTGATAATTTATTCACCGGCAAAATATCATGGACGGCAGCTGATTATCCCCTAATGCTAAGCGGTTTTATTGCCATGTGGTGGAGGGCAATTGGCAATGCAGAACCAATAACACCTTCCGTGGTGGCCTATATAACTGCATTGGCTGTACCGCTTACCGTATTTGCCGGATTAATAAAGAAAAAGAAACTGGCACTACCGTTTTCAATATTGCTGCTTTTTGCTTTTGATGATGATTATATGCGACAGGCCGCATCTCAATATGCCGATAATCTTTTATCACTTTTTTACCTTTTGCCTTTTGTTTTATTACACCAAACCGAAAATTTGGATAAAGAGAAATATGTATTTATACTAATTGGCTTTTTTACCGCTGCCAGTGCCTGGATAAAAAACGAAGGCATCTTGTTTTTTCTTGTTTTTCTTGTTTTCTTTATTATTCAAAACCGCAACAACGTAAATAGAATAAAGTATTTTTTCGCCGGCTCTTTTTTGCCAGTTAGTATGCTGCTATTTTTTAAATTTTTGTATGCGCCGTCAAATGATATTATTGGCGCACAAAGCTGGCAGGCATTTCAACAACTTGCAAATGTAGACAGGTATATACTTACATTGAAATATTTTGCTAGCAGACTGTATAATCAAAAGTTTTTGGCAGTGCTGTTACTACTACTTACGGTATTGTTAAACAGAACCTATTTTTCAGGATTCGCCTGTAGGGTGTTGGGCATGGTTTTGCTGGGTTATTTTTTTATTTATATACTCACACCACATCCACTGGAGTGGCAATTATATACTTCTTGTAGCAGGGTGCTTACCCAAATATTTCCTGCAGTTATTTATACAATGGCCTATGAATTGTATGAACGCAGTTTGCGAAAAGAGTTAAGTTAAACACCTAAATGGAAATTGGTATTTTTTGGTTGCCGGCAGCAGATAAATAATGATGCTTTACTTGCCACGCTCGGTTCGGGGTTCCCCCTTTGTGGCAACAGTAATAATTAAAAATTGAGGTTTAGCTGCATGTTTTTTGTTTTCTTAGTTTGCTATCAGCTTCAGACCATAAATTATCTTTTACAAACCGGCCATTTTCTTTTTGCCGGGTGTAAAGCGTATTTGAGTTTTTTATTAAAAACTTCACCTGGCGTAACTGGCCATCCTGGTAATAATTGGAAAATACATTTAGTGTAAAATGATTGGAATTTGTATTAGTTACAGTAAATGCTTTTGTGCCCATTAACTCATAACAACCAACAAAGATTTGCTGTATAGCCGCAGCAGGTTTTTGAATGGAAATGGTATGGCTGGCTGTAATGGTTTCTTTAGGAATGTAGCCTGCAAATGCACACCTGGTAGAAGGCCTGTTGGCTATTCTGCTTCGGCTTTTTCGGTTAAAATCATTAAAGGCATAATCCAATTGTTGAACTTGCAGGGTATCTGTTTTTATAATATTCCCATTACTGTCAAAATATCTTTTAATGTGATTAAAGGTTAAAAGCAATGAGTTGTCTGTAGCGTCTGTCCCTTCTTCAAATGTTGTTTCTATAAATGGCTTTTTACTTAATGTAGGGTTGAGTATAATGGTATCGCCACTTTGTATCCATTGGCCTTTTTCGGTAAAAGGCTCCCATCTGTTAAAAGTTGGGTGTTGCTCTTTGCTGGTGTATAGAAATGTCGAGTCTGCATAAAAGCTTACCTGCATAGATGGCATGCCATTACCAAAGGCACCCGCAATACGTTCCTGTTGTGCATAACAAGTTGTGGTGCAGCATAATAGTATGATAAGGAGCTGTTTCATGTAATTGCCTATATAAATATAAATAACGACTATATAGTAATTGTATCAGGGAATATTTATACCAGATTATTTTATTTTTTTGAAAAAAAAAGAGCCCGGTTAAGGCTCTTATTTATTTTTTTTTGATAAGTGTATGGCTGTTTTGCTGCCACAGGGGGTGAACCCTGAACCGAGCGTGGCAAGTAAAGCTTAATAGAAGTTACAGGCCCCTGTTACCAAAAAGCTAGCTATCTTTTTTTACAAATACAATACGGTTACGATCGGCTTTATACATGGCTTCGTAATATTTTACCAGCTCAGTATAATCGGTGGCGGGGAATTGATTTTTATCGCATATTTCTGTGCGTACTAATTCTATTTTATTACCCTGCACTTTATAGCTGATGCTGTAGCTGCCAAACTTATTGTTTATGCTGGTATTTGCCGGAATGGCTTCGGGCGTATACCCTGCTGGTATGGTAATGCTAATGCTATCTATTTCTTTATAGGCATCGGCAATATATATGGGGTTAACCCTGGCAGAATCTTTTGATAATTTGGCGTTTGATTTATTAAATAAATTGGGCTGTATAAATAGCCGTTTACCCGAAACGGTGGCATAGGCGGTAGAGCTTATTTGCAGCAATTCATCGGCCGAAGGCATGATATCCTGGTGCTCGGTATAATCAAATTTTTCTACTTTGTAAGTAGGCAAATTAATGGCATTGTTTAAATATTTTTCGCGTATTTCTTTGCTTGCATCGTGAATGAGTGAATGAGGTAATTCTTCTTTTATACCAGTGAAATTGGTATTTACAGTGGCAGATAGGTCGCCGGTTTCGCTAATGGTGGCAATTACTTTTCTGATTTGTTGATTTTCTTTTGAGGTGTACCTGGGGGTACGTACCACATGCCCGCCATCATCGGCAATTAGCAATGCTTCCCGGTTACCGGTAAATGAACCCATAAAGCCTGCGGATTCTGTTTGGCTGGTACACTCCAGCCAGATGGTATCTTTACCGTTGGGTACACAACAAATGGCATGATTGAAATAGGGAGCCGGAAAATCATCTGTTAATCCATCATTTACTTTTTTACCAGAATTGATAAGTACATAATTAGCTTTGATACCAGCTTCTTTTAGGAGGCTTACCATAAAGTTGGACAGTGCTTTACAATCGCCATATTTATTGGTAGAAACTGAAGCTGCATCAAATGGTTGCCAACCGCTAATGCCAATAACAATATTGATATAACGGGTATTGGACTGCATGTATTTATACAGTGCTTTTATTTTTTCCTCTTTTGTATTTAACCCATTTACTATGCGGTGCACATCGTTTCGCACGTTTTCGGGTAGTGCATCCCTGTCTTTATTTAAGTCAATAACAAATTTTCCAAAGCTTTGCCAGCTACTCATATTGCCCTGGTAATTGCCATAGGTAAATTCTGTTGGCGCAATAAATACATTGGTAAATAATTCAAAAAAAGAAGGACTTAATGGTTCATAAACAACAGGAGGTTTATTACTGATTTCCCAGGTATAGGTACTGCCATTGGCATCATTTATAATGCGTGGTTTACCAGGGTATTGTATGGCTTTTATGCGCAGGTTATAATTGGGCGGTGTTTCTACAATAAATTTACTGTTTTGTACCCCGTAATAATAGTTTTTAAAGGGAAGCCAATAGGGTAAAAAGAAAATACTGTTATAGGTTTGTTCATCCTCGTATTCAATGGTATAGGGATATTGTTTCCAGTTGAAATTATGGCTTTTGGTACGATCATCCCTTATCAGGCTCATACCATCTCTTACAGCAACATCTTCAATATCTTTTTTCTTTACCGATTTTATTTTTTTGCCCATGGCATCATACAAATTGCCCGAGATATCAGACAAGTCTTCCATTTTATTGTATGAGTTGGAATACGCTGCATAATCATCCCCATCCTCGTTAAAAATGGTGATGGCATATTTATGCTGAATAATGGCTTTGCTATTTGATTTGATAATGATATGCAACTCTTCATATCGGGTAACAGCGTCTGCTTTTTTTGAGATGGAATCTGGTATTAGCTGTACATTATAATTTTGGGCCTGTACCATGCCGCCAATAGCAGACAGCAGAAGGGCCAGTATGATGTTGTTTCTCATTACTGAATTTTTTTAAATACAATCTGCTCTGCTTGTTTTTGTACCACGAAAGTGTAGAAATCCCTGAGTGTTTCATAATCTTCAGGTTCAAATAAGGCTTTTTTCAATACCAGTCTGCATCTTAATTGTATTTGGGTACTGCTGGCTGCAATAATATATTCAAACATGCCTTCATCTTCATTTAGTTTAATGCGGGCCGATTTAGGCAGCTCATCTATTTTATAACCTGCCGGTATTTCCATGTTCAATACATAGGTTTTATCCTCACGTGACAACATTTCTACCGGATAATACCTATTGGCCGCCGTAAAAGGGTTTGTTTTTTCGGCATCTGCCAATATCGGGTTAAAATAAATAATGTCTTCATCGTTGAAACCAAAGTTCATATCGTATTTTACAGTAATGGGCTCCTCATATATCTTTAAAGAGTCTATTTCTATATTGCTTAGTTCGGGCTCAATTGTAAAGCTCTTTTTTAGATCTTCCAGATAGGCTTCAGGTTTGGTTTTATAAAACAACTCCCGCATATCCATCGATTCAAAATTGCCATATTGCGTAGACACGGACGCAGATATTTTTTTGCCGTCGTTTATGGCAAAAACTGAGGTCATTTTCACTTCTGTAATTGAGTCGGATGATAATTCAACCAAAGCAGGGTAGGTATCAATTACACGTGCAGAATTATTGATATCGCGGCGCGGTAATTTTCCAAATCCAAGCCTGCTTTCACTTGCATCCAGTAAATAATATTGATCACCTATTTTTACCCGGCAAATCACATAATTGAACTTATTCAACAAAGGGTATACTTCATTTGAAAATCCATTATTCCTGGTACTTAACAAAGCCGGTGCCGCTTCAAAATTCAGGCGCTTTAAGGCGGCTACAAGCAACAAGTTAAGGTCTGCTACCGACCCACTCTTGGTATCATATACCTTTTTTAAAGTAGTGCTTACAAATATTGCACTATAATCCGTGCAGTTATAATTATCCCTGACATATTCATACACTTTTTTGGCTTTGGTATAATCATCTTTTGCACCAAGGGTTACCCGCTTTAAATCGTCGGCCAGAAAGCCATTATTGGCGGTAATGGCCATACCAAAATCTTCTCTTTTATTCAGCCTTTCTGTTGTTTTATACCAATCACTCATATATTCCTCAATATTCGATTCGGAATATTTAATGCGCTTTAGCTGAAACTCAATTCTTGAGCGGTAATTTTCAAGGCTGGTAATAAAACTCTGGGCTTTTAAAGCCGGTACATCTTTTATAGCCCATTTGGCAGTAATGGTAGCAGAATTAAGATTAAATGTTTCTGATCTTTCCGTGGTGCTAATGCTGCTGGTGCTAATGGAATAATGCCCATAGCCGGTTGAAGAAGTATCAACTGCGTAGGGCAGGTAGCCCTGTTTAATTAATACATAATCAAAAATATCATTGGGGATGGTTACCTCATATTCACTCCATAAGGCCGGAATATCCGATTGAAAATTCCAGGGTTGTAAATGCGTGTAAAAGGGGGAAATGATCGTATAACTATATTCAATAATACTACCTTCTTTTACATTAGGGAAGGTGAATTTTCTAACATTATAATGGTCGTTATATTTTTCTTTTAGCAGTGCCGATTTATCCAGTTTGGTAGCTACTACCTGACCATTTACTAAATTGTAAGTAGTTGCCTGCCAATCTTCTATACGTTCTTCAGTATTATTGCTGTAATAGAAGTAAAGTTCGATGGTGGCTTCATCAAATGCGCTTTTGTTTAAAATGCGCATTCTTTTGTGGTGGTTAAAGTGTAGTTCAAAATCACCTTTTCCACCGCCTTCAAAAGTAGATTTTCCTGCGTCTTTTAACACTATAGCATTTGCGTTGCTATCTAAACTGTAAATACTGGTAGCAAAGTCGGCAGGGGTTACATCTTCAAATTTGTTTTTATTATTTTTTTGTGCAGATACAGCAGATGCAAACACAAAAAACAAACTGATAATACTAACGCATTTTAATTTCATAAAGGGCGGTTTTTTAAGAGAAAAAATTTTGGTGTACTGCAATTAAACAAATACGTTTAATTTGGCAAAAAATATTTTTGCACCAACTTTCTTCAAATACTGGAATAGTTAAAAAAACGGCTGCGCAGCTGGGCTTTGATTATTGCGGTATTGCCAAAGCCATACAATTGGACAAGGATGCGGCCCGACTGGAAACATGGCTGCAGCAAGGCATGCATGGCAGCATGCAATACATGGAGAAATATTTTGACCAGCGTATTAACCCCGGCTTATTGGTGCCCGGCGCCAAAACGGTAATAACATTGTTATTAAATTATTACCCCGCTCAACAGCAACAGTCAAATGCTCCCAACATTGCCAAATATGCTTATGGTAAAGATTATCATGAAGTTATACGCGATAAATTGCAGGTTTTTTTACAAATACTGCAGCAGCAAATAGGTGCTGTTGAAGGCCGCGGTTTTGTTGATAGCGCACCAGTTTTGGAGCGTACCTGGGCAAAACGCAGCGGACTAGGATGGATAGGTAAAAACGGTAACCTGCTTACCAAAAAAACAGGCAGCTTTTTCTTTATCGCCACGCTAATTACTGATCTGGAGTTGAACTACGATGACCCCTATACAAAAGATTTTTGTGGTACCTGTACCCGTTGCATTGATGCCTGCCCAACCGATGCTATTTTGCCAGGCAAAATGGTAAATGGCAGCAAGTGTATCAGTTATTACACTATTGAGTTAAAAGATATGTTGATACCGGAGCAAGACAATAGTAAATTTAAGAACTGGATGTTTGGCTGCGATATTTGCCAGGATGTTTGTCCGTGGAACCGTTTTAGCACACCACACCACGAGCCGGCCTTTACGCCTATACCGGCCATATTAAACCTGTCTACCAGCGAGTGGGAGGCACTTACCGAAGAAGCGTTTAAAGAAATTTTTAAATATTCACCCCTTAAGCGTAGCAAGTTCAGAGGTATTCAACGTAATCTGCGTTTTATAAATGGTAAACAATAGTAGCCGGGCAATACAATGCTATTTGGCTTTTCTTGCGTCGCACTCTTCTACTGCAACAACTATTGCAGCTTATATAACAGCCAGTTTTTGGTATGCTGCAACAACAAGTGTTTATGTACCTGAATTGTGTAATTGGCTGTTTATTGATGCCACAGCTACCTACAGCACAAGTGTGCGACGCAAGTACTGCAACATGAAGGTTGTTTAGCCGGGCTCATAAAAATATATTACATACAAAGCTGGTTATACCACAAAAAAAACCGGCGCTAAGGCCGGTAATAAATTATTATTTGAAAATGGCTATAAATTCTCATCAATTTGTACAAATCCATTTAACAGTTTTTCCATCTCTGGTTTGTATTGTTTAAACAGGCTTTGAAATGTATAGGCAATAAACTGTGCAGAGCCCTTATCACTTGAATAATAGTAACCAAAATAGGTAAACTTAATGCCTTTAATAGTGCCATTTAATTGCATGCAATACACATCTATGCCATTTACGTTTCTTATACCTTCACTTACAACCTCAATATCCGGTGCAACACTTTTGGCATTTTCTACAGCCACTGCTTTCCAGCTATCCATGGGTATCTGTCCTTTCTCGGGTATAAACATGGCGTATACATCTTCGCCATTTAGCGTAAAGGAATATTCATTGGGTTCGGTGTCGTTGGCATCTTTTTCAAACTTCCATTTTTTGGGGTTTAACCAAACACCGCAGGGAATTTTTTTACTTTTTAGCAAAAAGGTAGCATCGGCAGCTTTTTTTGTATATAAAGTATCCAACTTTATTTCGGCTGTTTTTTTATCAGAGGTATATTTCCAGGTGCCATCCTTAAAAAGTATTACTTCATCGCCTTCTTCTGTTACTGCTTTTACCTGGGCTTGTGCATGTTGGGTACTTAATAAAAACAGGGCCAGCACTATTATAAAATTTTTCATGTGTATTTCTGTAAGGGTTAATAAGCGTTGTTGTAATAATAAAAATTAATGGCTACAAGAATACGGTTTTTATATATCCAAAAAACAATCATCCACATTTTTTGAATGTATTTTATTGCCAACGGTATTTTAAAGCACCTACCTGCACACTTTCAAAAAGCCATTAAAGTATTTAGGTATTTGTATCTCAAAAGCTACTTGCTATTTCAATATATTTTTTATCTCATTTAATTTCATCAGGGCCTCTACTGGGGTTAGTCTGTTAATATCTATATTGTTTAACATAGTGCGCATTTCTTCAAATGTGGCAGTATGTGCATCAAAAATAGAAAGCTGCATTTGCGGCACTGATAATTTTTTTATGTTACCGCTTAAATTATCTGCTACTGGTTTGCCACTGGTATTTTCGGTTGCATCATCAACATGTTTTTCTTCCAGCTGCAATAAAATTTCGTTGGCACGTGCAATTAATTGAGGTGGCATACCGGCCATTTTTGCTACGTGAATACCAAAGCTGTGGGTACTGCCACCTGCGGCCAGTTTACGTAAGAAAATGATTTTGTTACCTACTTCTTTATTGGTTACATGATAATTTTTTACACGGCTTAATTTATTTTCCAGTTCATTTATTTCGTGGTAATGGGTAGCAAATAATGTTTTTGGTGCTGGGCTGCAATCGTGTAAAAATTCCACTATACTCCAGGCAATGGAAATACCATCGTAGGTAGAAGTGCCTCTGCCAATTTCATCCAGTAAAATCAGGCTGCGCTGCGATACATTGTTGATAATACTGGCTGTTTCGTTCATTTCTACCATAAAAGTACTTTCACCACCACTAAGGTTATCGCTGGCGCCTACACGGGTAAATATCTTATCGGTCAGGGGTACTTTGGCATTAGTAGCAGGTACAAAACTACCCATATGAGCCATTAAAGTAATTAAAGCAGTTTGGCGCAGTAATGCACTTTTACCACTCATATTGGGCCCTGTTAAAATTATAATCTGCTGGTCGGCAGGGTTTAGTATAATATCGTTCGATACATATACTTCTCCGGCTGGCAGGTTTCTTTCTATTACGGGGTGGCGACTATCCTTTAATTCCAAGGCAAGGCCGTCATGCAATTCGGGCATGGTATAACTGTACTGCATGGCATTGGCTGCAAAACAGCATATGCAATCCAGTATGGCCAGTATATTTCCGTTCACCTGTACCGGTGCTATATAATCCTGCAATTCCAGTAACAGTTTATCATACATTTCGGCTTCAATAGCCTGTATTTTATCTTCGGCACCCGTAATTTTTTCTTCGTATTCTTTTAATTCAGGTGTTATATATCGTTCTGCGTTGGATAAGGTTTGTTTACGTATCCAATCTGCAGGTACTTTGCTTTTGTGCAAATTGGTTACTTCCAGGTAATACCCAAACACATTATTAAAACCAATTTTTAAAGAATTAATACCTGTACGTTCTGCCTCCTGCTGTTGTATATGCAGCAGGTATTCTTTTCCCCCACTGGCAATTTTTCTTAGCTCATCCAGTGTGGCATCTACGCCTTCTTTAATTACCCCGCCCTTGCTTATGGCAATGGGTGGATGCTCAATAATTTCAGCTGTAATTTTTGCGGCAATATACTGGCATGGGTTTAAGGCATCGGCCAGCCGGTTTAAATAAGCGTTGGAAGCATGTGAGCAAATGGTTTTTATTTGTTCTGTTTGTTGCAGCCCTTTGGCTAGTTGCACTACTTCCCTCGGGTTTATTTTTTTTACGGGTATTTTACTAACCAGTCTTTCTACATCCCCGCATTGCTTTATTAATGTTTGCAGGTTTTTGCGTGTATCTGTATCTTTTATAAAATAGGCTACCAGGTGCAACCTTTCATTAATTTTCTTTACATCTTTAAGGGGTAATACCATCCAGCGGCGCAGTAAACGGGCACCCATGGGGCTTACGGTATTGTCCATTACTTTTAATAGCGAATGGCCGTATTCGGTACCGCTATGTAATAATTCCAGGTTGCGAATGGTAAAGCGGTCCATCCATAAATAGTCGTCCCGTTCTATACGTTGTATAGCGGTAATATGTTGCAGATTGGGATGTTCGGTATCTTTTAAATAGTACAAAATAGCACCGGCTGCTGTTACTGCCTGCTGCATGCCTTCTATACCAAACCCCTTTAACGAGTGTGTTTGAAAATGTTTTAACAGGCTTTCGGTAGCAAATGCTTCATCAAAAATCCAGCTTTCTAAGGTGTAGGTGTAAAACTTGGTGCCAAAAGTTTCTTTAAAATGTTTTTGCTGGCTGCGTTGAAAAATTACTTCGGCCGGTTTAAGGCTTTGCAGCAGTTTATCTATGTATTCGGTATCGCCTTCGTCCGCAAAAAATTCGCCGGTTGACATATCCAGAAACGCAATACCCAACTGTTTATCGGTAAAATGTACACTGGCTAAAAAGTTATTGCTGTTATGTTCCAGCAGTTTATCGTTGGTGGCAATGCCGGGTGTTACCATTTCTGTAACCCCTCTTTTTACAATGCCTTTGGCTTGTTTGGGATCTTCCAGCTGGTCGCAAATGGCTACCCGGTAACCGGCTTTTACCAGTTTGTGCAGGTAAGTATCCATGGCATGATGTGGAAATCCGGCCAACTCGCTGCTATGCTCGCCATTGCGGCGGGTTAGCGTAATGCCCAATACATTACTGGCAATAATAGCATCTTCTCCAAAGGTTTCATAAAAATCTCCTACCCTAAAAAGCAATACCGCATCGGGGTATTTTTGCTTTATAGCTTTATGCTGTTGCATTAAAGGGGTATCGCTTGCCGCTTTTGCCATAGTGGCAAATATATACAGAGCCCCTCATGTTACCGGTGGCTGCGCATAAATGTGGAAAAATGCTAAAAACTAATACCCTGCTTTTTTGCCCAATAGCATTACCGGCGTACAAGAGTGCGACGCAAGGATGTTGCTATACCCGATGGGCCGGTTACCCAAAATGAGCTGTTTAAATTTTTTGGGCCAGGCAATAGATTATAAAATGCAGCATCCGTTGCGTCGCACACTTCAGGGTTCGGAAGCAATGGCGGCAAAAGCCGGCAACATAGCCGCCCATTTACAAGTATTTTTTATTAGGTTTGACGCGCAACAGCAAGGGCATGAGTTTATTTAGCTACATTAAGGCATTCAGGCAGGTGTATAAAGAAATACAAGTGCAACGGCGGTATAACCAGTCGTTTTTATTGCCATACCTGCAAACCCTGGAAACTAAATATCAGGGCCAGTTTGCACCCGAACAAAAACACCGGATTGAAAAATATTATGGGTTATTTATCACCTCTTTTTTATGCAGCAGCTATAAGCGGCTGTATGGTACTGCTTTAACGTCGGCGGAAAGAAAAAGGGCTACCCTATTTGGCATTCTTACACCTGTTGGGGATGATTTATTTGATACAGATCAACTGGATAATGAAAGCATTAGGGCCATTACTTTTAATCCCGAAACCTATAATGCCACCACTTTTTCTTCAAAGGTAGCCAAAGAAATACAGGCGTTTTTGCTGGCTAACGTGCCGCACAAAGCAGCGTATATACAGGCTTCGGCCAATGTGCTGGATATTCAAATGGCTACAGATGCGCAAAAATCACCCACTATTTCAACTACCGAGTTGGAGCATATTACCTATACAAAAGGGGCAGCCTCGGTTATTATTTACCACCAATGCCTGGATATGGCTGCAGATTTACCCATGCAACAGGCTTTGTTTTATATTGGCAGCTTATACCAGTTGGGCAACGATATTTTTGATGTGTACAAAGATGTACGCGATAATATTTATACGCTGGTAAATACCTGTAAAAATGTAACCGAGCTTAAACAGCAGTTTTTGCAAAGGGTACGCGAACAGAATGGCGCTATAATGGCATTGCCCTGTAGCCAGCAGAACAAAAAAGCATTTTGTATTGTAATGAATACCATTAACGCCAGAAGCATAGTTGCACTTAACCAGTTTATTGCATTGCAACAAAAAAACAATGGCTCTATTAATTGGTGGCAGCTGAGCCGTAAGGATATGATTGTAGATATGGAAAAGCCCCTTAATATTTTGCGCTGGCTTTATTATATATGGAAACTACCAAAATTATTACCTGCTTAAACAGGGTATGCCATGCAAAAATTCCTGCTTGTATATATTAGCCTGCTGCTGGTAATCACCGCTACCGCCCAAAAAAGCGATAGCTTGCTAATTGATGCATTGGTGGATAATATTGCCAGCTTACAGGTAAAAGACAGCAGCGAATTTTATCCAGGCATGTTGTACGCTTACCGCCAGTGTGGTGGGGGCCCTCATAATTACCAGCCGGATAATAATATTTTTTTTACTGCAATTGGTGCATTTGGACTGCGTAATTTACAGCCCTACCTAAGTCAAAGCAACAGAGAAAAAACAAGGCAGGTAATTGATAAGGCGGTAACTACCTATCCTTATTTCCAAAATAAAAACGGTTATCCGTTTTATAATTTTTGGCCTACCAATGCGCCCATAATGCCGCATACCTATATTTTTCAATATTTAAAAGGGGTGTTTGGCCAGGGCGAAGATGCAGATGATGCCGTTATGGTTTTAATGAGCAGTAATGCCGGCGATAGCACCTGCCGCATATTAAAACAGCGGATGATAGCAACCAGTAACCTGGCAAAACCCAATAGAAATATTACGACTACCTATAAGCAATACCGTAAAATTCCTGCCTTGAGCACCTACCTGGGTTTACGTATGCCGGTTGATTTTGATTTTGCTGTACAATGCAACCTGCTATATTTTACACTTGACCGTAATTTACCTTTTACCAAACAGGATAGTGCTACCCTGCAACTCTTAAGTAATATGATTGGCGAAAAATTATACCTGAAAGCACCGGTATATATCTCACCCTATTATGTAAAACCTACTGTGTTGTTATACCATCTCACCAGGTTAATGGCGGCATTTCATTTGCCTGAGTTGGAATTGTATACCCCACAATTAACTACTGATATGCAACAATTGCTACTTACCAGTAATAATATAATGGATAAAATTTTGCTAAGTACCTCCCTGTTGCGCTTAGGTGCCAATACTCCACCTGTTGAAATAGCTGATATTCCCGGCTTTGAACAATCTAACCAGCAACAGTTTATTTTCTTTCAGGCCAGGGCTGCATTTTCATACCCAACGCCTTTTAAGCAGGTGTTTCTGCATTTTAGCTATATCAACTATTATTTTTATTGCCCGGTGTATAATAAAATTCTTTGGCTGGAATATTTAGTAGAACGTAATAAAAAACACTAATACTAAAACAGTTTTTGGGTAAAAGGTGTTTGGCTAAATCCCCGGCAGGCCAGAGTATCATTTATTTATCAGGCATTGTCTTTTTCACTCATCAGGTAAGCTTTTATAAAACCGTCCAATTCACCATCCATTACGGGTTGTACATTACCTACTTCAAAATCGGTACGGTGGTCTTTTATCATTTTATATGGGTGAAACACATAGCTTCTAATCTGGCTGCCCCATTCAATTTTTTTCTTGCCTGCATTTACTGCATTCTTTGCCGCTTCCCTGCGTTTTAGCTCTTCTTCGTATAAACGGCTTTTCAACATTTTAAGGGCCATTTCCCGGTTCTCGCCCTGTGTTCTTGATTGCTGGCATTCTACTATTATACCACTGGGACCATGTTTTAAACGTACTGCCGTTTCTACTTTGTTTACATTTTGTCCGCCCTTGCCACCACTACGGTAAAATTCCCATTCCAAATCGGCGGGGTTTACTTCAATGGCAATACTATCGTCAATTAACGGGTACACAAAAACGCTGGCAAAGGAAGTATGGCGACGGGCATTACTATCAAAAGGAGAAATGCGTACCAGCCGGTGTACTCCGCTTTCGCTTTTTAAAAAACCATACGCAAAAGCACCGTCAAACTGCAGGGTGGCGGTTTTAATGCCGGCACCATCACCTTCCTGATAATCCAGTTCTGTTACTTTCCAGCCTTGTTTATCGCCATACATGCGGTACATGCGAAGCAGCATTTCGGCCCAATCCTGGCTTTCTGTGCCGCCGGCACCGGGGTTTATTTGTAATACGGCCGGTAATTCATCTTCGGGTTGGTTAAGAGTGCTTTTAAATTCAGCATCTTCCAGTTCCTGTAAGGCATTGTCGTAAGCTTGTTTGGTTTCTTCTTCAGTAGCATCGCCACTTTTCCAAAAATCAAATAAAACGGCAAAGTCTTCAACAGCTGTTTCCAGTTGCTGGTAAAGTTTTATCCAGTATTCGTTTACTTTAATGTCTTTCATAATGGCCGTGGCACGGTCATTATCATCCCAAAAACCGGCAGAAAGAGATAGCTGCCTGTCGTTATTTACTTTTTCGGTACGGTTATCGTAGTCAAAGAAACCTCCTTAGAACGGTAACGCGTTCCCTGAATAATTTAATCTGCTCTTGTGTCATACTTGCAAAGTAATGCGAAGATGTGCATACAGTCAAATTTACCCCATGGTGCAATGAACCGTTTGAAGTATCATTAGCAAATACGCTTATAATTTAAATGTAATTTTTAGCCGGGCAGTGGAACCATGATGGAGCTTTT